>CAVSQO010000016.1:0-578832 GCA_963730105.1 uncultured Acidobacteriaceae bacterium | reverse complement strand
GGAACAGACCTGGACCGCCAGGAGGCTTCCACGTGAGCATGAAAGCAAGCACCCGGCAAGTAGATGGTGTGACCATCGTTGACTTGAGCGGGCGAATCACTCTGGGCGAAGGTAGCGTGGTTTTGCGCGACACCATCAAAGACCTGCTGGGCAAAGGCGCAAAGCATATTCTCCTGAACCTGGGCGACGTCAGCTACATCGACAGCTCGGGTATCGGCGAACTGGTCAGCGCATTTACCTCGGTACAGCGCCAGGGCGGCGAACTCAAGCTGTTGCACCTCACCAAGAAGGTGCACGACCTGCTGCAGATCACCAAGCTCTATACGGTGTTCGACGTGCAGGAAGACGAAGCCAACGCCATCAAGTCATTTAACAAGTAACAGTTCTTCAATCGCTGGTTCCGCTCGCAAGAAACGCCGGACGCCCTTTTGCCTAGTGCGGAAGGGCGTCTGCTGCTTTATCCGAATTTCAGCATCGGTAACGCGAACCTACAGCCAACTCCATCGCGGCTCTTTGCGACTGAACTTCCTCAACTCGGCCAGCGGATATAACGTGCCGCGCCAGACTACTCCCCCATAGGCGAAGGTCAGGACTGCCGACCGTACCAGCGCATAGCAGAACACCAGTGCCCCCAACGGATGTAGCACAACGTATAGCGGCGAGATATCGCTGTGCCACGACATTCCCACGTAGACCATCGCCACGGCCAGCAGCGCAATCAGAAAGCCCGCTCTCGCCCAGCCTGAAGCAAGACCGGCTCCGATGAACGGACCCACATTCATCAGCAATACTCCGCAAACTGCCAGCGCTGCAAACCAGACGTTGAAGCGCAAAATGGCAAATCCGTTCTTCGTCAGGTTCTCGACCATGCCCCGCGTGCCGAAGACCCAGCGTAATCGCAGCAGGTCGCGTCCAAATGCCACGCGCTGACGCAGACCTTCCTGCTTCACGATTTCTCCCAGCCTCATGTCGTCCAGCACAGCCATGCGCAGTCGTTCATACGTGCCCAGGCGGTCGTACGCCTCGCGCCGGATTAGGTTGAATGCCCCAACCCCAATCGCGTCTCGTGATCTCGGATCTGCGACCTTCCACGGCCGGCGCGCGAAGACGAACTGCGACTGAAAGAACGCCATCATCATGCGTTCTCCCGGCGACTCCATCACCATCGTCGGAAACAGCACGACATGGTCCGCCCGCTCCTGCTCGGTGTATACGACGGCCCTGCGAAGCGTATCTGCACGAAACACGACGTCGGCATCGGTAAACAGCAGCCAGTCTCCGGTCGCCTGTTTCCCCGCCTGCCACATGGCATGCGTCTTACCCAGCCATCCAGGTGGCAGCTCGTGAATGTGCAGAACTTTCAGACGGTGATGTAGCGCTTCGCCGCGCTCGCGCCATTCGGCCTGCAACCGGTTGAGGATCGTCCCCGTCGCGTCCTTCGACCGGTCATCCACCGCGATCACTTCATAGTCGGGATAGTCGAGCTCCAACAGCGACGGCAGCGCTGCTTCGATGTGTTTGGCTTCGTCCCGCGCAGGAACAATAATGCTGACGCGCGGCACTCGGCCTGATTCGTCCGCCGGAGCAACGTCGTATTCGGGGCGGGTAATCTCAGCAATCTTGCGCATGCCGAACGCGGCAGCAACCAGTCGCGACAGCCACGCCACGGCGAGGAATACTCCGACAGTCCCCATCCACGGATGTGTCAAGAAGCCTGACCACATCAGACCGAAGCTCCCGCCGACACAGCGTCCTGCGCCTTCTCCGGCGGCAGATGCGGAGCGAACCTCATGCCATACAGCAGCACAATTCCCGACAACGCGACCGCTACGACCATCGCCACCATTCCCATCTGTAGGTTGGTCTTATCTGAGATGTAGCCGATCAGCGTTGGCGAGAAAGCATCGCCCAGAAGATGAATGGTGAACAGGTTCACGGCAAGCGCGGTTGCGCGGATTGGCGCCGACACGGAGTTCACCAGTGCGGCGTTCAGTGGCGCGGTGTTGAGCAGGATGAAAAACTCTCCCACCAGGATCGCGGCATACATAACCGATCCGGTCAGGTAAATCGCGCCGACAACCGCAGGAATCGACAGCAACATTCCCACCGCCGACACTAATTGATAGGCCGCGGGCGTTCGCCGCAGCAACCGGTCGCCCAGCCATCCGCCAAAGAGCGTGGCTATCGTGCCAGCGATCACTGTCATTCCGCCGAAAATAAGGTTGGCATGGTCCAGCGGCACGCCCCGCACGCGCACGAGAAACGTCGGCATCCAGACCTGCATGCCGCCAACGGCGAAGGTCATCATCGCCATGCCCAAGCTCACCGTCCAGTACGCCTTGTTGCGGAATAATCCGAGGATCGTGCCGCGCTCCACCGAATTTGGCAGATGGTCGCTCGCCCCTCGCTGCGGCTCGCGCACGAAAAACATTCCCAGCGCCAACAGTAATCCCGGGATTGCTCCCACCAGGAACGGCATGCGCCATCCAAAATGGTGTCCCAGCACGCCGCCCATCACATATCCAACTGCCGAGCCGACAGGTAGCGACAAATAGAACAGTCCCATCACTCGTCCGCGAACGGTTTCGGGAAACAGGTCCGACAGAAACGCTGGAGAGATGACGACAAACGTCGCCTCGCCAATCCCTACGATGAGGTGACGCAGCAGCAGCTCGTCATAGTTGTGGGTGACTGCCGAAAGCAGTGTCGCCACACTCCACACCACGGCGCCCGCTGCCATAATCCATTTCCGAGGATATCGATCCGCCAGCGGAGCAATCAGCGGAGCCGCCACCATGTAACACACGAAAAACGCCGAGGTTAGAAATCCGATTTGCGCGTCATCGATCTTGAACTCTTGCTGAATCAGCGGTTGTACCGCGAACAGCACATTACGATCGACGTAATTGAAGAAATTCAGCGCCGTCAGCAGCAGCAGTGCAAACCGGGCGTTGGCGGTGTCATTCATTGGTTGGCGGAGAATACCATGCCGTCCGCACGGAGACTATGCCGGCTTGCTGTTCCGCGGATAGCGTGCGATAACGACCGTCCCGATGCCGCCTCGCGGCCGGAACTCGCCCTTCACCTCGGCCCACTTGGGCCGCGCAGCGCGCACTACGTCTTCCAGCACGCGGTTGACAATATTCTCCTGAAAGATGCCCAGGTTGCGATACGACGTCAGGTACTCCTTGAGCGATTTCAACTCCAGGCAGTCTTTGTTGGGCACATAGCGGATCCACAAAATGCCAAAGTCCGGCAGGCCGGTCTTGGGACAGACCGACGTGAACTCCGGAACATCAATAACAATTTCGTATCCCGGAAACTGGTTCGGCCAGGTCTCGATCTCCGGCAGCTTCGCATCCAGCCCCGACTCGGCATGTTCCGGCGTGTAGCGCTTGCTCTTTACCATTTCGCTATTGTAATTGCCCACACACTCAACTCCGTTTGCGGCGACGTGGACCGCTCCTCACATTCCGCATCCAACATTATTTCGATTTCACTCCGCGGATTTGGACTGCGCTAACTCGCAAAGCCAATGCGGCTCGTCATTTATCGGCTCCCCGCTAGGCTATACTGGTGACTTTGGACAGCGATGGCAGAGTCAATCGAAAGCGGCCGCACCGGTCTGAATTTGAGCACCCGCTGGATCGTAGTCATTGGTGTCATTCTCGCGGCGCTGGTTCTGACGGCGGCGTTGTCCTTCCGCCGCTCGCCCGTCCAAGTTCGAACCGCCCGCGCCTATCGCGAAACCATCACTTCCAGTATCGCCACCAACGGCAAAATTGAGCCCATCGACCACTTCGAAGCACACGCGCCGATGGGGACAACGGTCAAACGCGTCGACATCCACCAGGGAGACTGGGTTAAATCTGGCCAGTTGCTGGTTCAGTTGAGCGACGCCGACGCCCGCTCGCAGGTCGCGCGCGCCGAGGCGCAAGTAAAGGGCGCGGAGGCTGACCTCGCAGCCATATCCGGTGGCGGAACGCAGGATGAACTTCTTACCACGCGCAACGCGCTGGTGAAAGCGCAGGCCGACCGTGACGTCGCGCAACGCAACCTCCAGGCCATGCAGCGGCTGGCGCAATCCGGAGCTGCCTCGAAGGCAGAAGTCGATGCCGCTGAGATGCAGTTCCATCTTGCCGAAGCCAACCTTCACACCTTGGAGCAAAAGCTCCACGACCGCTTCTCCAAGCCGGAGATCGGTCATGCGGAAGCGCAACTTGCCGAGGCACGTGCCGCACTTGCGGCCGCACAGGATGTATTGCGCAACATGAACGTCGTGTCCCCGCTCCACGGAGCGGTTTACAACCTGCCGGCAAAGAAAGACGAATTCGTCGCCGCCGGCGATTTGTTGGTCCAAGTCGCCGATCTCCATCATGTTCGAGTACGTGCGTTTGTCGATGAACCCGATATCGGTCGCTTGCAAATCGGCCAGCCCGTCGAAGTCGCTTGGGACGCCCTTCCCGGCAGAACCTGGAAGGGCACCATCGAAAGTCTGCCGACCAACGTCGTACAGCGCGGCACGCGCATGGTCGGCGAGGTCACCTGCATTCTCGACAATGCGGACCTGAAGCTGCTGCCCAACACCAACGTCGCCGTCGCGGTGATTCAAGCGCGGCACGATAACGCCCTCACCGTTCCCCGCGAGGCCGTTCGTCAGGACGCTGACGGTAAATACGTCTTCGAGATTGTTAAAGGCCAGCTCAAGCGCCGCAATGTGCAGACGTCCGTTTCGAACCTGACCCGCGTCGAGATCACCAGTGGCATTCCCGATGGCGCTACGCTGGCGCTGGGCGCGGTCAACCTGCAACCGCTGCGCGATGGAATGCCGGTCAAGAATCCCACCTGATGAGGACGCCAGTGCGCCAGATCGCAACCGTGTTGTCGGCGGTGCTCGGCTGCTCTCTTGTCGCGGCTGCCGGCTCGATCGAACAGATGCTGGCCTCGGGCAGCATCGACGAGGCCATTCGCACGCTCTCCAGCCGCAATGACGCAGCTTCCCTCAATCTGCTTTCGCGCGCGTACTACTCTATCGGGCAATGGGACAACGCCATCAAGAATGGCGAAAAAGCCGTCGGCCTTGCTCCTGACAATTCGATCTATCACCAGTGGCTCGGCCGCGAGTATGGCGAAAAGGCCAATTCCGTGAATCCCTTGTCCGCCGCATCGCTGGCTAAAAAAGCCAAGGCGGAGTTCGAGCAGGCGGTAAAGCTCGATCCCTCCAACGTCCAGGCCCATGCCGACCTCGCCGAGTACTACACAGATGCACCTTCCATTATGGGCGGCGGACTCGACAAGGCCCGCGATCAGGCCAATCAGGTCGCAAAATACGATGAGGCGACTTCGCACTGGATCCTCGCGCTGGTCGCCGAAAAAGACAAGAATTACCCTGAGGCCGAAAAGGAACTGCAGGCAGCGATCAAAGTCGCCAAGGACCCATCGCAGTACTGGATGAACCTCGCCTCGTTCTATCGCCGGCGCTCTCGCTTCGACGACATGCAGAAGGCGATCTCGCAGGCCATCGCGCAACCTGGCAAGAGCGCCGAGGTTTACTACAATGCAGCCAGCGAACTCTTCCAGGCGGGAAAGGACTTTGCATCAGCCGTGCAATACCTGAAGAAGTACTTGTCGTCGGGTGCCATGGTAGAAGATGCTCCTGCCTTCCGCGCTCACTATTTGCTGGGACAGATTTACGAAAAGATGGGCGACAAATCCGATGCCGTAACCGAGTACAAGGCGTCGATAGCACTTGCATCAGGATTCACTCCCGCCAACAAGGCCTTGGGCCGGTTGCAATGATGGTTCCCTGCATGAGATCGCTGGCAACACGGGGCAACGATCAGTGGCGTCACGTGGTACTCCTGCTGGCCCTACTCGCGGTCCCAGCCTTCCTGCGGGCGGCCGACGCGCCGCCCGCGGACCCTCTCCGTTTTCGCCGCGCCATCGACCTGGCGTTGCAGCACAGCGGAGTCATGGGCATTGCCACAATGAACCAGTGGCGTTCTCGCAAGGCCTACGAAGAAGTCCGCAACCATTACTTGCCGCAGCTGACCGCTGGTTCAGGGATTGGTTACACCCTGGGATTTCCGCTCACGCTCGAAGGCTCTGCACCGGCCGTCGCCAATTTCACCTCGCAGCAGTCGTTTTTTAATCTGTCGCTGCGGCAGTTTCTGAAGGCCGCGAAGATCGAATGGAAGGCGACCTCCTTCGACGTGCAAGACAAGCGTGCCGAAGTCATCCTCGATGCTGCGCTCTCCTACGCCCAACTGGTGAATGTCACCGGAAAACTGGGCACTCTCGCCGAGGCCCAGGTAGCTGCTGAAAAAGCGCAATTCGTTAGCGAACAGCGCCTCAAAGAAGGAGTGGATAGCCAACTTGACGTCACCAAGAGCCAGCTTGTCGCCGCCCGTATCCGTCTTCGGATCGCCGACGCACAGGGTCAGGCGGATGTCCTGCGCGAGCATCTCGCCAACCTCACCGGACTCACTCCCGCCGACATCCAGCCCGATCCCGAGTCGATGCCGGCGCTGCCCTTGGTCTCGCAGGAAGACGATCTGGCCGCCCGTGCCGCCGCCAACAGTCCGGTCATCAAGCTTGCCGACCAGAAAGCCGACGCCGCAGCCGCGCGCGCCAAGGGCGAGCATAAGGCGTCGCTTCCCTTCGCCGACATCGCTTCGCAGTACGCCTATTTGGCTCGTTTCAACAATTACGATCAGTACTTCCTGAAGTATTCCAGCAACAACCTTGCCGCTGGACTCAACATCAAGTTTCCCTTCTTCAATCCCGTGCAGAAGGCGCACGCCGCTCAGGCCGATGCCGACTCCATCGTCGCCCACAAAGAAGCTGATCTGACTAGAAACAAGGTCAGCGAAGAAACGCTACGGCTGCAGCGCTCGCTTCGACAGCTACAGGCCGCGCGCGACGTCGCCAAGCTCGAGTGGCAGGTTTCGCAAGGCGATTTCGACGGCGTGCAAGCTCGAGTTCAGACCGGCAATGCCAACCTGCGCGACGTCCAACTCGCTCAGCTCGACGTCAATGACAAGTACGCCGCCTACCTTGACGCCGACTTCGAGTTAACTCGTACGGAACTCCAACTCCTTCGCCTCACCGGAGAACTGGAAAATTGGGCCATTCCATCCCCGTAACTCGCCGTTCGCTGCACTCCCTCGAAAGTGCCGTAACTATTACATTTACAAGAGCTTCCGCATAGCATCGTGCATCTAAACAATGGTAAAATCGTCAATACGACTATGCCCTTGAAGACGCTTTTCCTCAATCCACCCTCGTTCGAGAATTATGACGGCGGCGCCAGTTCGCGCTGGCCTGCGACCCGCGAGATCGAGTCCTACTGGTATCCCGTATGGCTCGCCTATCCAGCCGGAATGCTGGAAGGCTCCCGCATGTTGGACGCCCCGCCGCACCATGTCAGTGCCGAAGAAACCATCAAGATCGGCAAGGATTACGAGTTCCTCGTGCTGTTCACCAGCACGCCCGGCTTCCCTGGCGACATCAAGCTGGCCGCGCGCATGAAAGAGGCCAACCCCAAGCTGAAGGTCTGCTTTGTCGGACCTCACGTCACCACGCTCCCTGAAAAGTCGTTGGCTGACGGAGAGGCCATCGACTTCATCGTTCGCCGCGAGTTCGACTACGCGACTGTCGAGTACGCCAACGGCAAGCCCCTCAACGAAATTCTCGGTGCTTCCTATCGTGGCGCTGACGGCACCGTGATTCACAATCCTGATCGTCCGGCTGTCGACAACCTCGACGCTCTGCCCGACGTGGTGGACGTCTACAAGCGCGACATCGATCCGCGCCGCTATAACGTGCCGTTCCTGCTCTATCCGTTCGTCGCGCTCTACACCACGCGCGGATGCCCGGCGCAGTGTACTTTCTGCCTGTGGCCGCAGACTCTCAGTGGACACCCCTGGCGCAAGCGTTCCTCCGATGCCGTCGCAGCCGAAATGAAGAAGGCCATGGAGTACTGGCCCTGGGTGAAAGAATTCTTCTTCGACGACGATACCTTCAACATTCAGAAAGCGCGCACCATCGAGCTCTGCGAAAAGCTTAAGCCGCTGAAGATGACGTGGTCGTGCACCTCGCGTGTCACCACCGATTACGAGACCCTGAAGGCGATGAAAGAAGCCGGATGCCGCCTGCTCATCGTCGGATACGAGTCGGGCGACCCTCAGATTCTGAAGAACGTGAAGAAGGGCGCCACCGTCGAACGCGCTCGCCAGTTCACCAAGGACTGCAAAAAGCTCGGCCTTCTAGTGCACGGCGACTTCATTCTTGGACTGCCCGGCGAGACCAAAGAAACGATTCGCACCACCATCGACTTCGCCAAGGAACTGGATTGCGAGACCATCCAGGTGTCCGTCGCGCACGCCTATCCCGGCACCGAGCTTTACGACTACGCGAAGGCCAACGGCTACATCCTGATCGAAGGCGCGCAGACGGTCGACGCCGGCGGACACCAGGTCGCCATGATCGAGTATCCCGGCCTGCCCCGCGACTACGTCATGGAGATGGTGCACCGCTTCTACGACGAGTACTATTTCCGCCCGAAGGCCATCTATCGCATCGTGCGCAAGGCGGCCTTCAACTCGCAGGAGCGCAAGCGCCTGTACGTGGAAGCCAAGCAGTTCCTTACGTTGCGCGCTGCTCGCAATCGCGCCGTGAAGGAAGCCCGCAAGATTCAGGGCACCCTGACCACCGCAGCTTCACAAGCGAGCGGTTCGGGCCACGATTAGCGGGTAACGTCGGTTCTGAAGGGGCGCAGCTTTAGCTGCGCCGTAGGGCGGTTTTAAGGGGACACGCCTTTAGCCGTGCCGCGTGAATCTTACGTTTTGTCATTCCCCGCGGACTTTAGTCCGCGGGGAATCTGTTTTAAGCGCCCGCTTTCTTCTTTCTCGCAAAATACAAGAAGATCGGAATCCCCGACAAAATCAATACGCAGCCCCAGATGGAATTCCGCACGTTCTCCATGAACGTGTAATAGAGCAGCACTGCGGCGACGATCACGAACACCGCCGGTACCACTGGATATCCCCATGTCCTATAAGGCCGCGGCGCATTCGGCTCTTTCCAGCGCAACACGAAAACCGTGCTGGCGGCAATCATATAGAACAACCATTCCGCAAAAATCGTGAGCGAGAACAACTCCTTAAAGCTCCCCGCGAACAGCAGCAGCACAATCGACAGCAGAAGTTGCACGATCAGCGCCACCGACGGCGTGTGATACTTCGGATGCACGTCTGCCATTGCCTTAAAGAAATACCCGTCACGGGCCATGGCATAGGGTACGCGCGCACCGCTCATAATCGTCCCATTCATCCCGACCAACATGGAAAGGGCCATGCCGGCCGACACGACCGCCGCGCCCCACACTCCCACCGCGATCGCCGTCGCCTCTGATGAAGGCCGCTGCGAGACCGCGATTTGATCCGCCGGCAACACATACTGCACCGCGGCGTTATTCAGCATGTAGAGCACGGCCACGACTCCTACGCCCGCTATCAACGCAATCGGAATCGTTCGCTCGGGCTGCCGAATCTCCCCGCTGACCATATTTAAATCGTTCCAACCGTCATACGCCCACAGCGCCGCCACCAGCGCCGCCATGAAGCCCGCAACGCCACCCACGGCCCCCGCATAATGAGTATTGAAATTCCGCCACGTGCCGCTGGCTGCCGTAAATCCGACCACCCCTACCCCCACGATCATCACGACTTTCAAGATCGTGAATACCAACTGGAATTCTCCCGCTTTCTTCACCCCTATATAGTTGAGCCACGTAATCAGCGTCGCGGCGGCAATCGCCACCAGTTGTCCATAGCTGATGCCAAACGGAACCCGCACCGCAGCATCATTGAAAAAAGCCAGCGCCGGAAACGTCCCTAGAATCCGCACCAGTCCCGTAGCGATGGTCGCTACCGATCCGGGCTTGGCGACGATGAACCACGTCCAGGCATACAGAAACGACGGCAGCGGCCCGTACGCATCGCGAATATAGATATATTCCCCACCGGCCTGCGGCTTCATAGCGCCGAGCTCGGCGTACGTGATAGCTCCTGCCATCGACAGTACGCCGCCTACAATCCACGCCAGATACACCAGCCGGGCCGAACCAACCGCCTGCATCATTTCGGCAGGCACCAGGAAGATCCCGCTCCCAATGATCGTGCCCACCACGATCGCCGCAGCCTGACTCACGCCCAGCTCGCGCAGTAGTCCCGGCGTCTTGGTAGTAGTCACACTCGTAGCTGACATCTCTCTCCGTCGAGCCGCCATTACAGCAGACTGGAACTATAAATGATTGTGTTTCTGCCGCCCGTGCGAGCGCACGTGGCGTCTGCTGTTCCGTCGCGCAAAACTATTGCGATTCGGAAAAATCCTCGAGTCGACTCAACCTCCACTTGAGTTACCGCCCGGCGCTTCTTATAGTGTGTCCATCAAGTTGTTGTTCACACCATAGACATTCAACGGGGTGAGGCCAGTTGTCTCCAGAATTGGAGTTCGTGCGCCGCGAGACCGATCGCGCAACTCGCGGGGTTCCCGCCGAAGCGCTCTTGCGCGCACCGCAGGATAAGTGGAATTCGCTGCAGTTGCTCGAACACCTCATGCTCTCCTACACCGCTACCACCAAGGGACTGCTTCGCACTATCGAGGCCGGGAAGCCCGAACCCTCCAGGCGCAGTCTTCGCCATAGAGTAGGCAGCCTCTATGTTCTGCGACTCGGCCGCTTCCCCGGCGGCGTCGAAGCGCCCAAACAAATCGTGCCGCGCGGTAATCTGGGAGATGAACCTCTGCGCCGTTTTAACGATGCCTTGGTCGCCATGGATGCCACGCTGTGCGACGCGGAAAAGCGCTTCGGCCCCCGCACGCGCGTGCTCAACCATCCCATTCTTGGTCCGCTTACTGCGCAACAGTGGCGGCGCTTTCATCAAGTCCACGGACGCCATCACTTGAAGCAAATCGCCACCCGTGTGACCGGCTACGCTTAGATTTGAAAGGGCGCAGCTTCAGCCGTGCCGCCGCTCGCGTCAGTAACTAGGGCTTCAGCCCCTGAGGGGCATCGACTTTTGCCCATCTCGCTGGACTCGTTTAGCTCGCTGCCTATCAACCGAATAACCCGAGATACCAACTCCAGATTCGACTACCCAGGAACAGCGACACCAGTGCGCTTGCGCCGAGGAAAACCCCAAAGGGAACACTTCGCGCGAGAAATGGGCGCGATTCTCCGCCGCTTGATGCTTCTGTCTCATAACCAGACTGACCGCCATCCCGACGAGCGAGCGATCCGAGCGCATACACCGTCGCCAGAATCGGCGAGAAAAATACCACCAACACCGTCAGCTTCAGTCCCAGGAATGCGCCGATCAGGGCGATCAATGCGAAGTCGCCGCCCCCCATGCCCTCGCGTTTGCGCACGAGGTAGTACAGTGCCCATGCAACGAAGAAAAATCCTGCCCCAAATACAGCGGCAACCGCCGCATCCAGCAGCCACAATTCTCGACCCGATAAGACCTCTCGCTGTCCGAACGCACGCAACAGAAACGCCGTTCCGCCGGCATCGAACGCGGCGATCAACGCAAGCGCAAAGCCAATCAGAATTCCGGGATACGTGAACTCATGCGGGAGCAGTCCGGTTTCCGCGTCCATGAAAATCAGTCCTACCAGCAGGAAACAGAATACACACGCCTTCAACCCCAGCCACGTGAATCCGAACAACGCGTAACTTGCGACGAACAATACCCCGGTCAGCAATTCAACCGCAGGGTACCGCAGGGGAATGCGCTCTCCGCACTTGCGGCAACGGCCGCGTAGCATGAGCCAACTTAGAACCGGAATATTGTCGTGCCATGGGATCGGCATCTCACAGCGCGGGCAGTACGAGCGTGGCGAAACAATCGACAGATCGCGCGGGATGCGGCCAATGCAGACGTTCAGGAAACTTCCGAACGCCAGCCCGGCAAGAAAGAATGCAGTTGCTATGAGTAGGTCCAAGCGCTACTAGACTACGTTGCGCGGCGTCGCGATGGAAGAAGAAAGCTCCCGCGTCAGGGCACGACTTTACAGGCTGCTGGAAAAAAAGCGATTTTGGGTAGAGCTGACCTTTAGGTCAGCGTCTAAGCCCCTTATATTTGACCCGCCGAGCGGACTTTAGTCCGCGAGGCGTGAGCATTTCGGACTTTAATCAGCGCGAGATCGACTCATCTACTGCAGCGGCGTTCTTCCCGCGTTGTGATTGTCGGCTGTCTGCTGCGTCACTGTCACCGGATTAATCAACAGGAAACTGAGAGTCGCCTCCGGGGCCAGCTTGATCTGCTCGCCCTTTTTCGTTGCGGCCACGCCGGTACCTGCACCCGCTCCCGCACCGGCTCCAATCGCCGCGCCCTTGCCTCCGCCCGCCAGCCCTCCGATGATCGCTCCCAGCGCTGCGCCACCGCCGGCTTTCACGGCCGTGTTCTTGCCCTCGCCTTTGCCCTGTCGCGACCATTGGTTGGTTTGGATGTTGTATGTTTTGCCGTTCATCGAGACCGACGTCAGTTCCAGTGTGAGCACCGAATTCCCCGCGAACCGTCCCGCGCTCTTGACATCCACCACGTGGCCCGTGACATCGGCGCCGGACGGAATGGCGGTCTGGTCCTCCAACACGATTGGCGCGCTCAGCGTCGCGTGAAACGTATCACCTGTCTGGTTCTTCTCCGAATCCAGAGAATCGCTCAGGCGAACCGTCAATTGCGTTCCCGCCGGAATATTAAATTTCTTCGGCGGTGGCGGTGGAAGTGGCACCTGCGCTACCGCAGGAGTGGCAGCACTCGGTGGAGGTGGCACACTGGCCGGGGATACGGCAGTACTGTCGGTTTGCGCAGGCGTCCCATAATCCGGGCGCGCACTCAACGCCGCAGTCTTCCTTGACGACTTCTTTCCCGCTGACCCACCCTCCGATACCTGCGGAGCCTCTTCTGTCTGATTGACCGTCAAATTGTTGACGACCGTCTTCACACCATCGACGGTCGCGGCATCACGCGCCGCCAGCATGCGGTCCCCGTCACTGCTCACGTTGCCGCTGAGGGTCACAATCCCGCTGTCAGCCTGCACTCCAATTTCCCGGCTCGAGATGCTAGTGTCGCCGTTAATCTTGTTCTGAACTTCTGCCGCCACCTGGGCATCACTGCGCACCGCCGGCTTGTTGCAGCCTGCCAGCACAAGGCACGCCAAGATGCTAGTAAATATGAACTTGAACTTCATGACGACTCCCGCAAAGATTTCCTCTGAGTAAACACGAGGGGTGGCGACTAGTCGCTTCAGAAGACCAGAAACCGCACGCAAATCAAGCGGGAATAGAAAGTCCCTGCCGGAGACCCGCTAGCTACCCGGTCTCCGGCACGGACGCACAATGCGGTCGATCAGCCCGGCTGATCTGTGATGCGGTTATTGATCGCGAACAGCGCCAGCTCAAGGCGGCTGCCGACGCCAACTTTGTCGAAAATGTTGGTGAGGTGATGCTTCACCGTGTCTTCGCTCAGCGAGAACTTGCGCGCAATCTCTTTGTTGCTCAACCCAGCAACAATCGTGGTAAGGATGTCCATCTCGCGCTTGGTCAGCCCGAAATTCTTCGGAGGCCGGTCGCCCGACGCATTTAGCCGCATGAATTCAACGATGTCGCCGACAGCTTCGCGCCCTACCCAGTATTCGCCAGACATCACGGTGCGAATCGCCTTCATCAGCAACTGCGTGGCGGCTTCTTTCATCACGACGCCGCGCGCGCCCAGTTGCAACGCCTGCACAATCTGAATGCGTTCGATCGCCGCGGTGAGCACGATGATCTTTGTATTTTTCCCATCGCCCGCCGCCGACAGTTCGCGCATCGCCTCCATGCCCGGCATCCGTGGCATGTTCAAGTCCAGCAGCAGGACGTCCGGCTCAAGCTGCTTGGTTTGCGCCACGGCTTCGTTCCCGTCCGCAGCTTCGCCTACTACTTCGAGCTCCGGCTCGGCCTCGAGCAGCCGGCGAAGTCCATCGCGAAAAATCGTGTGATCATCTGCGATCACGATGCGTACTGTGGCGACTTTGCTATCCATAGAATTCGTACCCTTTCTGCGGAACCGTTATTTCCAGTCTCGAACCGTGCCCCGGGCTCGATTCGATCACCATATCACCGCCGATGGCCCGCACCCTCTCTTTAATTACCGCCGGACCACGACGCAGATCATCCAGTTCAGTCAGCGTCAGGCGTCCGCTGAACGGAAATCCGCGCCCGTCGTCGTCGATCACCAGCTTCCACAAGCCGTTCTGCGACCCAAATCGGATGTACACCGATTTAGCGCCGCTATGCTTCCGGACGTTGACCAACCCTTCCTGTACCACCCTCGCGAGCTCGCGGCACGCTGACGCCGGAAGAGTGACCTCCTCCAACTCTGAGACAAACTGTGCCTCCATCCCAGTGTCGCTGCGAAAACGTTCTACGAGTTGCGCCGTAAAGTCAAGAAATTGATGAGGACTAATTTCCATCGGCCTCATACTGTGCATCAGTTCGCGCATGTTCAGCACTTCTTCCCGCAACAGCGCCTGGATGCGCTCCAACTCGGCCGTCTGCGGATGTCCATTCGCCGACCGTCGCAACACATCCACTTGCATCTCGATGCTGATCAGCGATTGGATCGCCGTATCGTGCAGTTCGCGGGCGACCCGCGCGCGCTCCATCGTCCCCGCCCTTGTGCGCAGACGCCGGAACAGGTAAATCGAATAGAATGCCGGAGCCAATTGTCGAAGCACGTTCTGCACAAACCGCAATTCGCGCTCCCGGTTCCGCCCCAGACGTCCGTTTACTAGCACAAACCGGCCATTCCATTCCCGCCCCACTTCCAACCGGACCACCAGTGCTGATCGGGCATCGATGGCTGGCAGCTCCAACTGGCTGATTTCCGATGCGCTCAGTCGGCGTCCCTCATCGTCGACTGCAACGGTGCTTACGTGGCGATCGTCTCGGCGCTGGACATACAACGTATGCGGAAACTCAAACATCAGCTCCGCCCCGGCGTCATTGGACCCGATCTCTTTTACCTGGGACGTGGCTTGAGCGCCCAAAGAGACATCCCACCGGAACAGCCTGCTTGAATTGACTTGCGTCACCGCTCCGTAAATCCGTTCTGCCCCGAACACCCGCGCTACCTCAACGGATATTTCCGTAACGACTTCGGTAAGCGGCCTCCCTACGCGCGTGAACGACAGTAAGTGGTTAGTAAAGGCAATCTCCGCTCGCAGCTCTTTTTCCCGCTCCGCCAGGTAGCCCAGCAGAAAGCCGGTCATTAGTAGGAAGCCGGAGCGCAGAATCAGTCGCGGAATATTCAGAGGCGTGTAAATCAAGTGGCTGAGGTCTTTGGGGCCAATCGCAACGACGATCTCCTGCACCGACAGAAGAAACGAACTGGCGATTGCCGTCAACACCGCCTCATACAGTCCGAACCGGAAGGCGGTCGTCAGCAACGCAAATAGAAAGAAAACGAACACCTGGCTATTCGGCGGATCAGCAAACAAGCACAGCAGCACCGGCCACAAAATGTCGCTTACTTGCATGATCTTCACAAAGGTCAACTGCGGCTCAGGATTGATCACCAGCCAGATCCAGAAGCCCAGGCTCTGCACGCAATACACCAGCAGCATGAAGATCAGCAATTGGTTATGTGGTTCAGGAACAACCGGGTGCGCAAGGTTGACCGCCAGCGCAGTTCCGCCCATAAACACGCGCGCGATCGCCAGTACTTGCTCGAAGCGAGGGTTTTCGTATTGCAGCCCAGTTGCTTTCAGCCGAGTCAGAAAACGCTGGGCAATCAATGACGAACGCACTGCATCATCCTTATGGGAAAAACCCTTACGCCGCCAAATTATGCACACCAAAGTCGCAAACCGCAATCCACCCCTGGTGGGAGACTACCTTACCACGTACAGCTAACCCCTTGTAGTCCAGTGATGTAGCATGGCATGACAGAAGTAGTAACATTTTCCCGAACTAAGGACACTCCTGTGATTCGATTCATACTCTTTCTGTTGACCTTACTTTCCGTATCGACGGTCTCTTTCGCTGAACTACCACCTCCTTCCGATGGCACCAATGCGCCGGGCACCCTGCCCGCCGCAACCGTCAACGGCTATCAACCTAAGTGGTGGAAGGAAGCCATCGTTTATCAGGTCTATCCGCGCTCGTTCAAAGACTCCAACGGCGACGGCATCGGCGATCTGAAAGGCATCACGTCAAAGCTCGATTACATTCAAGGACTCGGCGTGAATGTCATCTGGCTCAGCCCGCATTACGACTCACCCAATGCCGACAACGGTTACGACATCCGCAACTATCGCAAAGTAATGGCCGAATTCGGCACGATGGCCGACTTCGATGAGTTGTTGGCCGGAGTCAAGCAGCGCCACATGAAGCTGATCCTCGACCTGGTCGTGAACCACACCAGCGACGAGCACGCCTGGTTCGTCGAGAGCCGCAAGTCCAAAGACAATCCCTATCGCGATTACTACATCTGGCGTCCGGCAAAAGACGGCAACGTTCCCAACAACTGGACGTCGTTCTTCTCCGGTTCGGCCTGGAAGCTCGATCCCACGACCGGCGAATATTACCTGCACCTCTTCGCCGAGAAGCAACCCGATCTCAACTGGGATAACCCCAAAGTCCGCAACGAAGTTTACGACCTCATGAAATTTTGGCTCGACAAAGGTGTCGACGGCTTTCGCATGGACGTCATTCCCTTCATCTCCAAGCGCGAGGGCTTGCCCGATCTGCCTCCTGAAGCGATGGCGAAGCCGCAATACTTCTATGCCATGGGCCCGCACCTTCACGAGTATCTACAGGAAATGAACAAAGAGGCATTGTCGAAGTACGACGTCATGACCGTCGGTGAAGCCTTCGGAGTCACGCTGGAGCAAACGCCCACGCTGGTCGACGAGCGCCGCAACGAGCTGAACATGATCTTCAACTTCGACGCCGTTCGCCTCAACCGCAACGGCGATGTGTGGCGTGATTGGACGCTCCCCGAACTGAAAGCCATCTACACCCAAGAAAATCAGGCACTCGACGTTCACAGTTGGAACACCGTTTTTCTCTCCAACCACGACAATCCGCGCGTCGTCTCTGCCTTTGGCAACGATTCGCCGCAGTATCGCGTCGCCTCGGCCAAGGCGTTGGCGACCATGCTGCTCTCGCTCAAAGGAACGCCATTCATCTATCAGGGCGATGAGCTGGGCATGACCAACTATCCCTTCACTAGCATCGATCAGTTCGACGACATTGCTGTGAAGAACGCCTGGAAAGCCATGGTCGTGACCAATCAAGTTCCGGCCGACGCGTTTCTGGCCGAGATGCGCAAGACCGGCCGCGACAACGCGCGCACTCCCATGCAATGGGACAAGTCGCCCAACGCCGGATTCACCACCGCTGCTAAGCCGTGGCTCGCCGTGAATCCCAACTACCTCGCCATCAACGCCAAACAGGAATTGAGCGACAAGGGTTCTATCTATCACTACTTCCGCGACATGGCCGATGTGCGCCGTAGTTCGCTGGCCTTCGTCTATGGCGACTACAAAGACCTCGATCCCGCGAATCCGAAGATATTTGCCTACACGCGCGTGAATGGAGCAGAGAAATATCTCGTCGTCCTGAATTTCTCGACCGACGCCGTCACCTACCAACTTCCCAGTGGAATCAAAGCAGGACGGCTTGTGATCTCGAATTTAGGAAGCACCAACGAGGCTGGCGACGTTCTACATCTGAAAGGCTGGGAAGCCCGCGTGTACAAGTTCTAGCAGGCTGCGTAAAAAAGCGATTTTTTGAAGAGCTGACCTTTAGGTCATGGAGCAACATGGCATCGACCGAATTCTCAGCTTCGATGCCGGCTTTGACGCCTTCCCTAGCATCACGCGGCTATCCTAAGGCTAAGAATCGCTGGCGCCCAGGTATACGCCACTCCTTTTCGGCGCTCACCTGGGATTGACCTCGCACCACCTATCGACTCACGACTTCCCCGCGTTGCACGTCCCCGCCAATTCCTTCACCGTCTTTACTTCCAGAGCTGGATTTTCTTCGACGCTCGATGCCGTGTCTTTCATGGTTGTGTCGAGCGAAATCACCGTAGGGTTGCCGCTGACTTCCACTTCGTGCCCGACATAACGAATAAGGCCCTTCGTGCTGCCGGTCAGGTTATACGCTGTCCCGTCTTGGCCGATGACTGCGTAATAAAAGCCCGATCGCTCCAGGCATCCGCTGACCACCGCCGGATAGGGATACGGAACTGGCGGCACGACTCCCTCCCTGCCCGGGTGTCCCTCTTGCGCTTGCAACCAAATCGCAGATACGGCCAGAACGAGGGCTAGCATTAGAATCTTGTGCACGCCTACTTTCCTCCTACCTAAAATGATGCTCGCTCAGCCGACGACGATGCGCAGTGGCAACTTTTTCGGTTTGTCACCCTGAGCGAAACTCTTCCTCCCGGCTCACCCTCACACAAATTCAATGACCTCACTATCCTTCCAGATAGCTTGATCGCCGAAACGCAACACCCAAAATTCCACACTGCCTCTCGCTCGTCTCACATCTCTTTGAAACTTCCGAACTTGTCGGCGTGCCGGCAACGTGTAGCATCTCGCGAATCACTGGCACTGCAATTGCTCCATATCCTGCATCGCCGCTATTCCAAGTAGAAAGTAAGGAATTGCGGCGCGCGAAAGTTCACGAACAGAAAGAAAGAGGTAGAAGTATGCCAACAGTTGGACCAATCAAGGAAACACACGTCCCGGCAGTCTATGACAGAGATGCCGGCGGATTTGGCGGGCCGCTTGACATGGACGGGCCACAGATCGGGATGATGGCCTACAGCGAACCGGGCGGCAACCTCGTCATCGACATCAACATTCAATTCGGCCAGCCCAGCACGAAGTACGAGGTATTTCTCGTGGGTGGCCCATCGCACAGCCTTGGCACCGGTTTCCGCGTGATCGGTGTTCTCGCCACGAATGCAGCCGGTACGGGCAATGGAACATTTACGGTCGGCCATGCGACTCTCCTGAGCCCGCCATACGGCGCCGGCTATCGGACCGACCACATCGATCTGTTGCAGAATGTCGGCGACCTGAGCCGCGGCTGTTTGACGGCCGGTGCCATCAACTACTTCGTCTGCCGTGAGAAGGGACAGACGATCCCCGAGGGATTCAAACTCGCAGAAACCTTGAAGGGCGAACCGGGCGAGGGCGATCCGCTACTGCGGAAGAAGTAGACGCTGCGTCGAACAATGAGAACCGTTCGAGTGATCCGCGCGAACTTGGATCGAGAATAATTCTGTGCCGGGGCCCGCGCTCCGGCTTTCTCTTTTGCGATAGCTCTTTTTAAGAGACCGGGAGCCTGCTTCACAGACTGCCAAAAAAAATCGCGTCGAAGAGGTTTGTATCGGGGCACGACTTTACAAGCTGATGAAAAACTCACTTCGGAGTGGCTTTGTATCAGGGCACGACTTTACAGGTTGCTGAAAAAGTTGCTTCGCCGATGGTTTTGTATCAGGGCATGACTTTACAGGATGTGGAAAAAAGTGGTTTTTGGTAGAGCTGACCTTTAGGTCAGCGTCTAAGCCCTTTATATTTGACCCGCCGAGCGGACTTTAGTCCGCGAGGCGCGAGCATTTCGGACTTTTTCAGCAGCCTGTTCAGTCGTGCCGTAAGACGTTGAAAATACGGTAGGGCTTTAGCCCCTGAAGTTTTTCTTCAGCAGCGAAAATGACTTTTTCCGCAGCCTGTTTAGTCGTGCCGCTAAGCTTTTATTTTTGCCATTCCTCGCGGACTTCAGTCCGCGGGGAATCTGCTTTTTCGACTTTTTCAGCAACCCGTTCAGTCGGCGGCACTCTTCCGCGAGGGCGTGACCCGAGCGGGCGCCCGCTTTTCCTTCCCGCCATCACCGCCTTCTGCTATCGTTGCCCTTCACCAGCGTCATCTCCGCCATGGCACGCATCGAGAAGACCGTTTTCATCAGCTATCGCCGCACCAATCTTCCCTGGGCGCGCGCGATTTTCCAGGATCTTACCCACCACGGCTTCGATGTACTTCTTGACTACACCGGTCTCGCCAGCGGCGACTTCGAGAGCGTCATCCTGGAAAACATCCATTCCCGGGCACATTTCGTTGTCCTGCTCACCCCCTCTGCGTTAGAGCGCAGCGGCGATCCGGGCGACTGGCTCCGTCGCGAGATCGAGGCTGCGCTCGACAGCAAGCGCAACATCGTACCCCTGATGCTGGAAGGCTTCGACTTCGGCACACCCTCCATCGCCAACCATCTCACGGGCAAACTGGCTTCCCTGAAGCGGTACAACGCTATGACCGTTCCGCCCGAGTACTTCGAGGCGGCCATGGCCAAACTACGCGACAAGTTCCTTAATGTGCCTCTTGACGCGGTACTACATCCGGCATCGCTGGCGGCGCAGCAAGCCGCCACCCAGCAGAAGGGCGCAGCTGCGAAGGCCCCACTTGTTGCCCAAAAGGAGCTGACTGCGCAGCAATGGTTCGAGCGCGGCCTTAACACTGTAGACTCCGCTGAACAGGAACGTTTCTACAGCGAGGCCATCCACCTCCAGCCCAAATTCGCTGAGGCCTTCAACAACAGAGGCTTCGCGCGCAACAACAAAGGCGACTTGGAGGGCGCACTCGCAGACTACGACCAGGCGGTCCGCCTCAAGCCCGACTTCGCCCTCGCCTTCAACAATCGGGGCTTCGCGCGCGACCAAAAAGGCGACTTGGACGGCGCGCTTGCCGACTACAACCAAGCCATCCGCCTCAAGCCCGACTTCGCCCTCGCCTTCAACAACCGCGGTCTTGCGCGCTACCACAGAGGCGACTTGGATGGCGCGCTCGCGGATTACAACCAGGCTATCCGCCTCAAGCCCGACTTCGCCTTTCCGTTCGGCAACCGTGGCCTTACCCTTGTTGAAAAAGGCGACTTGGAGGGCGCGCTTGCCGACTACAACCAAGCCATCCGCCTCAAGCCCGACTTCGCCCTCGCCTTTTACAACCGGGGCCTACTGCGTCAGGCCAGGGGTGACCTAGTCGGAGCGCTCGACGACTACAATCAGGCCATCCGCTTCAAACCCGACTTCACCGTAGCTCTTAGCAACCGCGAACTTGTAAGCAAAGTCCTCGCCGCGTGGTCGAGAACCTGATCTGTTCGCAGAGTGCCGTGGGTCGCCCGCGATCCTCCGACCTTACCAACTATCACAGAGGGCGAGCCTCCGTTATCACACACACGCGTGACCCACGTCCTATCGCCGTCCGCCGGCATTCCCTTAACATCGCCTCCGAAGAGGACGAAGGGATTCTTGTCCCTCGCCACCGAGACCGCATGCAGACACCTCAGCAACGGCCGCTCTCGCCATCCATCCAATTTCTGGAACATCTTCGACCAGCCCTAACATCCGCTAAGTCCTTATTTCACAGGATTTTCCGTGTAACTCCCACGCACTCAACCGCTTGCGCGCAAAATCGCGCTATCTTCATGAAAATGAGGAATTTTGGGGGGAGGGGGAGGGGGGTATGACAACATCCCAGCAACCCAGCCTAGCCCCTGCTACGATGGGCAGCCTGAAGGGAGCAATCATGCGCTGGTATCACTATCTGGCTTACTTCTTCGGAGGCGCGTTCCTCGCGAACACCTTGCCCCATCTCGGCAATGGCGTCTCGGGCAATGCCTTCCAGAGCCCATTTGCATCTCCGCCGGGAGTTGGCCTGTCCTCCTCAATGGTCAACGTGCTTTGGGGCCTCTTCAACCTCGCCGTCGCCTACTTGCTCATCTGCCGGGTGGGCGATTTCAACCTTCGCAACACCCGGCAGGTGCTCGCGCTTGGGGCAGGCATGCTGATCATGTCGCTCATGCTCGCCCATACCTTCGGACGGCTCCACGGAGGACTGTGAACTCGAACCTAGAATCGCCGAGGTTTCACCAGGAGCCGGTAGCCCATGGAGGCGCCCAGAAGCAGCAGGCCAAGGCTCGACGGCTCGGGAGTGACCAGCATGCCGGTGTACGACGCGTTGCTGATCGCCTCCGTCAACGGGCCGGTCTGGGTGATGTCTCCGGTGATCGTCGCCGAACCATGGTCTCCGAAAAATATCCCGGTTCCGCCAGTGATCACGAAGTCAATCGTGAACGTGGCCATGCCGTGGCCGTTGGCCATCCCGGTTCCGGTGCCAGTGCCGAAAAGCGTTCCGTCGCCAAACGTTTCCAGCAGCATTCCATTGGCGATGACGATGTTCGGTGGATTGCTGAAGTCCACGGTGGACATCGACGCCACATCGAAGGCGCCATATCTGTCGTCGGTTCCATCGCCGCTGAAGTTCTGGATGTACACGCCGGTCGTGCCGGTGGGGGTGAGGGTGGCGTTGCCGTCAAACGTACCCGAGATCGAATCGGCATACGCGGGCACAATGAGACAAAGCGTAACGGCAAACAGAAGCAAAGTGTACAAACGGTGAGCAGTGGGTTCCATCGGGATTCTCTCCTGTCAAAAAAGATTAGGATTCCCGGGGTCGCCAGAATTTGGGCAATTCTATCCCAATTTCACTTGTCGATTGTTAATTCGAAGTAACGAAATTGAAGTTAGGAATGGTTCCTATTTTTCAACTCGCAGAAACGCTCCGCTGGTGGCATCAACGGCGATGCGCAGCTTGGCTTCGTCCAGATTGTCGCCATACAGCACGTGCCAGACGAGCTGGTTCTTGGTCGCGTCCCATGACAGTACAAACGTCACAGGCTGCTTGGGATCTTTCGCCGTGAGTTTCTCGCCACCGTTTTTCTGCGCGATCTCAAAGGCTTTGTCGCTGTCGACTTTGAGGAACGCGATGTCGAACGGCTGGGTCGAGCTGTTAGTGGAACTCCAACTATCTTCGGCAGAGAAGCTGATGCCCTGCTCCGGCGCGTCGGGACCGACCAATCCTGACCAGACGAATAGCTTCATCATCCGTCGCGACGGTGACGCGAACGATGCGCGCCACAGTCCAGCCTTGCCCTCGGAAGTGGGCGCATCGGGCGTGAACTGCGACTGCAGCCGGAACGCTTTCACATCGGGCGCCCAGGCGCGCGCCGCGACGTACATGCGCTGGAAGGCGGTGCGACCAGTATCGTATTGCGCCTCTTTGACTGCGGGCTTGGCCGCGGGTTGAGAAGCTGTCGCTGGCGCGGTCTTGTTTCCGGAGGAGCAGGAAATCAGAAGCGATAACAGAAGGGAGAGACACAGAGTTTTAATCATCGGGCTTCGTTTCTGGCCAGGTGATTCCATTACTGCGGCACGATCGGAATCGGTCTTCCTTGCTTGGCGCGTTCGTACACCTTTACGTATTCGCGGGCGGCGGAACTCCACGAGTAGTCCTGAACCATTCCGTTGTGCATGAGCTTCTGCCATTTCGTAGTGTCGCGAAAGGCCAGGACCGCGGCTTTCACAGTGTCGAGCAGCGCCTCTCCACTGTACTCCTTGAACTTGAACCCGGTTCCCTTGCCGGTCGCGGGATCGTACTGTTCGATGGTGTCGTCCAGGCCGCCGGTTGCTCGCACGATGGGAACGGTCCCGTATTTCAGGCTGTAAAGCTGGTTCAGCCCAGCCGGTTCATACTTCGAGGGCATGAGGAACATGTCAGCTCCGGCCTCGATCATGTGCGCCAGGCGATTATTGAATTCAATCTTCACCGCAAATTTCTGCGGATACTGCTTGTGCAAGCGGCGGAACATGTCCTCGTATTCACGGTCACCAGTGCCGAGAGCGATCACGATCATCTCTTCACGCGCCATGCGATCAGCTACATGCTGGATGAGGTCAAACCCCTTTTGCCCTGCGAAACGAGAGACGATGCCGATCACGGGTAATTGTGTATCGTGCGCCAACGCAAACTCTTTCAACAGGTCTTGCTTGCATTTTGCCTTGCCGGAAAGGTCATCTGCCGAATAATTGGCTGCGATCATGTTGTCAGTCGCCGGGTTCCACTCTGAGTAGTCGACACCATTGAGAATCCCGGCTAAAGTGGCTGAACGTGCGCGAAGCACACCTTCGAGTCCGAAGCCGTATTCAGCGGTCTGAATTTCCTGGGCGTATCTGCGACTCACAGTGGTCAGGAAATCGGCAGCATCGATGGCACCTTTCAGAAAGTTCACTTTGCCATAGAACTCAAGCTTGGCCATGGTGAACAGGTCCCACGGCAACATCAGCAACGGCAGAACTTCGGGCGGAAACAGACCCTGATATCCGAGGTTATGAATGGTGAAAACGCACGGAGTATGTGAATAGGCCGGGTCTTCGTGGTAGATCGTCTTAAGAAGAATCGGAATGAGAGCCGTCTGCCAGTCGTGGCAATGGAAGAGGTCGGGTGCGCCGAGAATCTTGGCCGATTCCAACACGGCGCGGCAGAACAAGTCGAAGCGCTCCGCGTTGTCATGGTAGTCACCGAGCGGAGTGCCATAGAGTGCTTCGCGATCGAAGAATGGCGGATAGTCGATGAAGTAAAATTGCACGCCGGAGCGGACGCCGCCGTCGAGTACCGAACAAAAGCGATAACGGTCGTCGAAGGGAACGGTGATGCTGGAGATCACCTTCTTGGGGTTCTCCAACTTGGTAGAGCGGTAACGGGGAACATAGACGGTGACGCTGTGGCCGAGTTGCGCCAGCGCTTGGGGAAGCGATCCAACGACATCTGCCAGCCCGCCGGTTTTCGAAAAGGGAGTGCATTCCGATGCCGCAAAGGCGATTTGCATGAAACCTCCGGGTCTGGGGCCGCCGCGTTCCAGCATTCGCCGGAAGCGGCGTCATGCAGGTCTCGCGGTTATGATGTTGGTTCGCGCAAGACACTTGAGTCTAATCGCGAAATCGAAAGAGGGTCAACGTGGCCAGGTCTGCGTCGAAGGGAATTGTTAATAGAGGCAGCGAGAAGCGAAAGCCGAAGCTGGGACAAAACTTCTTAACCGACCATTCCGCCGCCCGGCGAATTGTGGAGGCGCTGGGAGACATCTCCGACCGAACGGTCGTGGAAATTGGTCCGGGACGAGGGATGCTGACCGACCTGCTGGTGCGAAGAGCGCGGAAAGTCATCGGCATCGAACTGGACCGCGTGCTGGCAGCGCAAATGCGGATGCGCTATGCCACGCTGAAAAATGTTGAGGTGCTGGAGTCGGACTTCGTCAACGTGGAGTGGACTTCGATGGTTGGCAGGAAACCAGGTCCGCTGCACGACCTGCGTCCCACTCAGCCGGAAACGGTGGACATTGTGGGCAACCTGCCGTACTACATCACTTCCGACATCGTTCTGCGCATCCTCGAGGAGCACGAGCGAATCGGACGCGCGGTGATCATGGTGCAACGGGAAGTGGCCGACCGCATTTCGGCCGAGCCGGGAAGCCGCGACTATGGATTGCTCTCGGCCACCGCGCAGTTGTTTGCGAGGGTGGAAAAATTGTTCACGTTGCCACCTGAGGCATTTGATCCTCCACCTCAGGTACATTCCAGCGTGCTGCGTCTCACCATGGCACCGCGACTGGCGGAACTTCAAGTTGATGCCGCACCTTTTGTGGACATGCTCAAACTTGCCTTCGGCCAGAAGCGAAAGACCCTCGCCAATAACCTGAAGGGGCACTTTGACGACAAGGCCATGCGAGCGGCGCTGAAAGAGGCTGGCGTGCGCTCCGACGTGCGTGCTGAGGCCATTCCCCTCGACAAGATGGCGGCCATCTACCGCGCCTTGAAAGCGGCGTAGAATTTAGCTCGTGGGCGCCGTAGTCCCAACCGATTGAGCTTCGGCATGCCGAGGAGCGTGCGCCGTGAGTACCGCTGTTCGTCAACCCGCCGTTGCAGGCCGTTTTTACCCCGGGAACGCCCAGCTTCTGCGCGCAGAGGTGGAGACGTTCACCACTGCACGCGCGACCGCCGGGCAACAGGCCGCCGAACCGAAGATCGCAGCGATTGGTTGTATCGTGCCTCACGCCGGGTACATATACTCGGGAGCGGTGGCGGGAGCGGTTTATCGGCGGCTGAAGCTGCCTCGGCGCTGCGTTATTCTCTGTCCCAATCACACCGGTAAAGGCGAGCCACTGGCCATCATGAGCGAGGGCGCATGGCACACGCCGCTGGGCGACGTGACCATCGATGCCGAGCTAGCCGAATGTCTAAAAGCCGCTTTGCCGCTGCTTAGTGAAGACCAGGAAGCGCATCGCTATGAGCATGCGCTGGAAGTACAGCTTCCCTTTTTGCAGGTTCTAATACCGGGGATTCAGTTTGTCCCGATCACAGTCGGTACGAGTAATTTCGAGGTCTTGAGTGCGCTGGGAAAAGTTATCGGGGCGGCGCTCGCCAATCTGTCGGAGCCGGCACTCGTTATCGCCTCCAGCGACATGAACCACTACGAGAGTGACAGCGTGACTCGAGTAAAAGATCGGAGCGCAATTGAACAGATTCTCGCACTCGATCCACGTGGTCTCTATGACACGGTGCGCGAGGGAGATATCAGCATGTGCGGGTATGGTCCGGCGACCATCATGTTGACCGCCGCAAAGCACTTGGGTGCGAGCAAAGCGGACTTGATCCGCTACGCGACCTCCGGAGACGTCTCGGGAGATCGCGACATGGTGGTTGGCTATGCAGGGATCGCAGTGTATTAAGTATTAAGCCAACTTTGAGGCAATAGAAAAGGCGGCCAAGCGGCCGCCTCTTGTGTTCTCAGACCAAGTTTATTTCGGGGTGCCACCTGCGCCTGCGTGGCTCGCGTGGCCCATGCCGGAGGAGGCTGGCACGGCAGTGCCGCTGCTGCGTCCCACGCTCGGACTGGCGGCTGTTCCAAAACCACCCGACGACCAACCCGCAAACGATGACTGCGGAACAACAAATACGTGCCCGCCCGAATAGGCTCCTGCGCGCGGCGAAGCGAACGAGCTGCCAGTGCGGTTTGCGGAGTACACATTCCGCGAATTAGCCGACCTGGCATTGCGCGCCGCAACCGACGATCCTCCGCCGCTGTTACCGGAGCTTCCGCTCAACGGTGCCGTCGTTCCGCTGAGGCCGGAGTGGTCTTGAATCACGCTGCGAAAATTCGGAGGCACAGGACCGCCGGGAAGATAGGCAGGCATGCGGCCAATCTGGCCGACAAGAACGGCAGCACGATTGCCGTTCGTCGGACTCGTCGGCGGAACAGGGGCGTGATAGCCCGCGGGTGCGTTCACGACCGGCGCTGTCGCTTGCCAATTTGTGACCACGCCTCCGCCGTTGAACGAATTACCCGGATACCAGAACCAGCCAATCACTGGCTGATAGGCCCACGAGCCATAGTGGTAGGGCATCCATCCCCAGGGATAGGCAGAAGCCCACGCATAGCCAAATCCCGGAGTGTAGGCCCAAGCGCCTGTCATGTATGGGTCCCATCCCATCCAACTCGAAGCCCCATACGGTTGCCATGCCAGGCCGTAGCCAGGAACTGTCATGAAGCCGCCATAGTAGGCGAGGTCCTGATAACCAGCGGAAGAGAGGCCCTTCCCACCGTACGGATCATTGTTGTACGAGTAAGCGTTCTGATAGGCCGCGCGTTCGTTGTTCCAGGCATCCAGCGGAACCTTGTCCACGCCTTTGGTCGCGAGATATCCGCTGGGGTTGGCGGAGTCGACGAGCAAAGTGAAGCTTTTCTTGATAGCGACTGGCTGAGGGGTAGTTTCGAAATTCGCGCTGCCGTTCACAACAGCGACCTGCACCTGGTTTCCGCTGGTCTGGAAGCGCGCTTGTGAGTTGCGCTGCACTTCGAAGACTTGGTTCTCGGCAACAACACGATAGATGTCGCCCTTCTCGGACCTGGCATCAACGTACACCGTGCCGTTGACCAATTCGACTTCGTTGACTTTGTAGCCGGCATCGTTCATCAGCAACTGGCGGAACCTGACTTCGGTTGCTTCGCCAATGCGCACGACGCTGTTGTTTTCAAACTCAACTTCGGCCAGACCGTCGTTGCCGGTCACAATTCGCGACCCTTCGACGATGGGCGAGTTCAGCAGAGCGCGCTCCAGACCCTGGCCCGTGCCGCGGTCCATTCGCACGTTGCCGCTCTCGTAGCTCAAGCGAACGATCCTGACATGCGACGTTGCCTGCGCCGATACCGCCGCAAGCACCACCACCGTCATCATGACCAGTGCGTATTCCGTACGCTTTGCCATATTTTGCTCCTCGGCCCGGGGACCTTGTGACTTGGTAAACAGTGGGGAGGGACTTTGCCGACACCTGACCCGCCCCTGTGCACCTTATTAAACACCCGTTGGATGCGAAGTTGTTGAAAATCGACGCCGGCGCCAGAGGTTGCTCCCAATTTCGGTTCCCAGCCCGATTCAGCGGTCTAGGGTGACAATTCGGTCGGCTTTACGGCTGGGTGGCCGTCTGAGCGTGAACGCCCGGGGAACCGGGCGAGTTCAGCAGCTGTTTGGCGGTCACTCGATTGATATGCATCATGTTGGGATCAGAGGCGATCTTTTGCAGGATAGGCTCAATCGACCGCATCTCTTCGACATAATGGCTCGCCTGCATGTCCTGAATGGACCTCAAAGTGGCGTCGATCCCGAGCTTGTCGAAACGGTACTGGAAAGCCAACTTGCGGCCGAAATCGATGGTGGTGGCGATGGCTTGGAAGATGCGGGTCAACTCCTGAACATCATTGTTCGGAGAGTAGTTATAGATTGCCGAGCTCTTGATGACCTGATCGCCGCTGCCGGTTCGCCCTTGGTATACCAGCGTCTTTTGGCCGGTCTGGGCGATGTTTTTTTGCTTGCCCTCGAGGTTCCCCTGGAAATA
The DNA here is from genome assembly GCA_963730105.1 of uncultured Acidobacteriaceae bacterium. GTDB lineage: Bacteria > Acidobacteriota > Terriglobia > Terriglobales > Acidobacteriaceae > DASRAA01. Next base: position 549,994 of record CAVSQO010000016.1, on the reverse strand, counting down.
GTCCGCCTTCCTCGCCAAGTCGAAGATTTTCTGGCGGTTGGCGTCGGACATGGTGAAGTCCTCCGCAAATTGGTCGTTGTCGCCGCTCTCGATGGGATTTCCCACCCCTTCGAAGTGGGTATTGCCGGCGTCGTCCACCGAAATGGTGTAGCGCACCCACGGCTGCCCCTGGTCCCAATCGAACTTGAAGGCAATGTACGCCCCGGTGGGCTGAGGGACGGCGACGGGTTGGTGAACGGTTTGCCCGGCCGCACCCAGCGCGCAGAGGAACCCCACGACGACAACACATTTCAGGCCCATATATTGCATTCTGGCGATTGATTTTAACTGAAGGCCGAGGCGGGGCGCTTTCTTGGTCCCCGCAGGCGATGCGAGGATTCATGTTTCGATCAGCCGGGACACGGGTTATGCTCGTTCGGGCCAAATCGGAATGTCGAACTCGCTTCCCAAGGAGATGGCCATGCGATCTGCGAAATATTTTCTTCCTGCGCTCTTCCTGATGTCGCTATTGAGCGTTTCGTCTGCATCGGACACGCAACGCTTCGATGGCAAGTGGGTGACGACCGTATCCTGCGAGCCGGCGCGAGGCGCGCTGGGCTTCTCTTATCAATTCACGAGCACGGTGACGGACGGGGTAATTCACGGAGTGCACGGCACCGAAGGCCAACCCGGCTCACTGCAGATTGACGGGACGATTCCCCCCGACGGCAACGCTGCACTGTATGCGAAAGGGCGCACTGGGTCCAAGGAATTTGTGCCCGGACGCGATACGCCGCTAGGCACCGAGTACGGCTACAACATCAAGGCGCATTTCGAGGATTCGACAGGCAGCGGCACGCGGATGGAAGGGCGTCCATGTACGTTAAAGTTCGTGAAGCAGTGACTCACTTGGCTGTTGCGTGCTGGCGTTGGATGGTGGCCGCGGTGTGCACGTGGCAGATGGCTATGGCCAGCGCGTCGGCGACATCGGGCGGTTGGGGAGGTTCGGGGAGTTCCAACAGGCGCGCGACCATCAGCTGCACCTGCGACTTCTCAGCGCGACCGTAGCCCACTACAGCCGACTTAATGGAAAGCGGCGAATAAGCCACCACGGAAAGCCCAGCCTGTGCGGCAGTCAACATGGCGACACCGCGAATGTGTCCGAGTTTCAGGGCCGACTTGGCGTTCACTGCGTAGAAGACATCCTCGATGGCCACGACTTCAGGAGTGTAGACAGCGATGATTTCGGTGAGACCGTGACAGATCTTCATCAGCCTGAGTTCCAAAGCCTCGCGGGGAAGCAGGCGGACCGCTCCGCTGCAAAGGTGATGCAGCGTGCCCTCGACGTCTTGCTCGACTACTCCATAGCCGGTGTATTCGCCGCCGCAATCGATGCCCAGGACTCGCATGTATGCGCCGAGTGTAACAGGGTCAGCTAGAGCGCGGGAGTGGCGAATCAGGCGTCTTGGCCGGCATCCGCGACGCGAGCCGGCCGGTGAACATCAGCCCCAGCATGCGGAAGTCGCTGATGAACGACCAGAAGGGATGGCCAAAGGTCGCGGGCTTGTTTTTCTCCAGCCCGAAGTGGCCCGTCCACGCAAAACCATAGCCGATCGGGAAGAACAGCAACGCGTACCAGGGGTGTCCAAGGACAAACGCGCCTACTACGACTGCGATGCCGAGGGTCGTGCCAATGGCGTGCATGAGGCGATTGCGCGGATCGCTGTGTTGCTGCAGATAGAAGGTGAAGAACTCGTCGTAGGAATTGAATGTGCGTTCCTCGGCCATGGGGTGGTTCTCCTGAATGGCGCTCCGCAGGTCTGCTGCGTCCCAGAGTGTACTACGCCGGACACAAGTCGCGGCCATACGTTACTATCATTTACATCTACTCGCGGGAGGATGGTTGGAACGATGAGAGTTGGCATTTTAACCGGCGGCGGAGACTGCCCCGGACTAAACGCGGTGATTCGGGCGGTGGTGCGCAAGGGCATTCTGCACTATGACGACGAGTTTGTCGGCTTTCTGGAAGGCTGGCGCGGCGTCCTCGAGAACAAGACAATGGTGCTGGATTACGAATCCATTTCCGGCATCCTGCCGCGCGGCGGCACCATCCTGCGCACCTCGCGGACAAATCCGTCGAAGCGCGAAGGGGGATTGGCGCGTTGCATGGAGACCTTGAAACACAACAGCCTCGATGCCCTCATTGCCATTGGTGGCGACGACACCAACAGCGTGGCGCAGAGACTTTACGAACAGGGCTTTAAAGTAGTGGGCGTTCCGAAGACCATCGACAACGACCTCAGCGGAACCGATTTCTGTTTCGGGTTTGACACGGCGGTCAACACTGCCATGGATGCCATCGATCGTCTGCACACCACCGCCGAAGCGCACCAGCGTGTGATGGTGGTCGAGGTTATGGGCCGCGACGCGGGATGGATTGCCATGTACAGCGGCATCGCCGGCGGCGCCGACGTGATCCTGATTCCGGAAAAGCCGTTCGACATCGAGGAAGTCGCCGAGCGAATTCGTTTGCGGCACGCCCGCGGACGTTATTTCAGCATCATTGTGGTTGCCGAAGGCGCAAAGTTCGCTAGCGATCTTGATCCTGCCCAAGGTGCTCCTGTGGTCACGGAAATGGGCAAGGACGAGTTTGGTCACGTTCGACTCGGCGGCGTTGGTCAGATTCTCGCCCGAGAAGTCGAGCGCCGCACCGGCCTCGAAACACGTTACGTCGTGCTGGGGCATATTCAACGCGGAGGCTCACCCAGCGCATTCGATCGCGTGCTGGCCTCGCGCTACGGCATCGGCGCCATCGACATGGTGCATCGCGGGGAGTTCGGCTGCATGGTCGCACTTCGCGGCAACGACATTGTTTCGGTGCCTCTGACTGAGGCGATCAACAAGAACCGCCTGGTGGATCCGGCGTTGGTAGACGTGGCGCTCAGCCTGAGTGAGCCGCTCAAAGCCGATAAGAAGTAATCTGCGTTTTCGAACCGTGGTGCAAGTTGCAAGCTTGCGCCGCGTTCGTGTGTCTGCCTTGCGTTGACTGCGTAGTTGCCGTTTAATGAGCAGGTTTGTTTTTATTGTCACTGGAGACGCAGGATGCAATCCAGAAAGCTGGTTCTCGCCTTAGTAATACTGCTGGGCAGTGTGGCGATCATGTGGGGGCAGAGTCCCTTCGCTCCAAATGTTACGGGGCCGCTTTCGCAGCGAGTCGTGGCCTACCAGATTGACGCCAAGTACGATCCCGCGAAACATGCCGTCGATGCTACCGAGACGCTGACGTACCACAACTTGACTGGGCAGCCGCTCGACCACTTTCCCTTTCATCTTTATCTGAACGCGTTTCAGCCGAGTTCCACGTGGGTCCACGAAGCGCATCGCGATGGCAATTTCCGCACCAGCGATTTCGGAGAAGCCTGGGACCCTAAGCACAGCGGCTCGAACGAAGTGACCTCGCTGGAAGTCGTCGGCATGGGCGACGTGACGAAGCAGATCAAGTTCATTTCGCCAGATGACGGAAACCCCAACGACAAAACGGTGTTCGATATCGCGCTACCGCATCCGGTTGAGCCGGGCCAGGACGTCGTATTCAAGATCAAATTTCACGCGGTGTTCCCGGAAGTGGTCGCGCGCACCGGCTACAAGCGGACCTTTTTGCTTGCAGGACAGTGGTTCCCGAAAGTCGGAGTCTGGTGGAACGGCGCGTGGAATTGCCACCAGTTCCACGCCATGACCGAGTTCTTCGCCGACTTTGGAACCTATGACGTAAAAATCACGCTACCCAAGAACTATGTGATTGGCGCAACGGGCGTGCAGACCAGCGATACCGACAACGGCAATGGCACGAAGAGCGTCGCGTTTCACGCGGAAGATGTGCACGACTTCGCTTGGACCGCCGATCCGAACTACAAGGTCGTAGAGAGCACGTTTAACGGCAGCGAGGGAGCGGTAAAAATCCGGCTGCTGACCTACGAGAGCAACCAGAGCTCGTGGCAGCGCTATATCGACGTGATGCAGGGCACGATGAAGCGCTTCGATGACTGGTACGGGCCGTATCCGTACGCGCAGATCACAGTCGTCGATCCTCCGCATGGCGCACTGGAAGCAGGTGGCATGGAGTATCCCACCTTCATCACCGGCGACACCTTCTGGTGGGCACCGAAGGGGCAGAAGCTGTTCCCCGAGTTAGTGACTGAACACGAGTTCGGGCACCAATACTGGTATGCGATGGTCGCAACCAACGAATTCGAGAATGCGTGGCTGGATGAAGGCATCAACAGTTACACCGAAGTGAAGGTGGTGGATAGCCTCTACGGCAAGAACACCAGCATGCTGAACTGGATGGGCGCCCAGACGGGCGACACGGCTGACCAGCGTTCGTCTTACCTCGGAGTCGCCGAGACCGATCCGCTCTCACGACCGAGTTATCAGGACATGAGCATGAGCGCTTACGGCGGTATCACCTACGGCAAGACCGCGACGATGCTGCTGACTCTGGAAAACATTGTCGGCGAGCAGACGCTGCAGAGAGCCCTGCACGCCTACTTCATGAAGTATCGATTCACCCATCCGACGCAGGAGGATTTTTTGCGGACGGTGAATGAAGTTGCCGGACAGGACCTCGGGTGGTACTGGCAGCAGGCGGTGTACGGTACCCAAGTCTTCGACTACAAAGTGCGACGGGCCGACTCGACTCGTGTGGATTGGTCCAATAAAGACGCCCCCGACGAGAAGAAGGGCGAAACGACATACGAGACCGACATTCTGCTGCAGCGGCTCGGCGACTTCATCTTTCCGGTGGTAGCGCAAATCAAGTTCGATAACGGTGAGACCATTCGCGAGAAGTGGGACGGCCGCGACCGCTGGAAACGCTTCGTATATGTAAAGAAAGCCAAGGTGCTTTCGGTCGAGGTGGACCCTGATCACCAGATCACCATGGACCGCGACTACCTCAACAACAGCATCACAACTGAGCCGCAGCGCGCAGCGATCCATAAGATCGCGAGTTACTGGATGTTTTGCACCCAGTTCTTCGCGCAAGCATTGAGCTGGCTAACCTAACCGGGAGACGACAATGGCAGACGAGAATAAAGGATTGGTAGCTGCCGGAGCCTCGCTGGTGTGGCGTCGTCAGCGAGTGCTGTGGTGGGTGTACGCGGTCAACGTGGCGCTCGGAATCCTGGGCGCCGCGGGAGCGCACACCGCGCTCAATAAGGCGTTGAGGTACAGCCTTGCGGGCGAGAGCCTGACCAAGGGCTTCGATCTCGGCATGTATTTCGAACTGACTGACCGGCCCGCCGTGAACCTGATGCGATCGGCGGGAAGTTCGATGCTCTTCGCAATGTTGTTTCCGCTGTTCATGGTTTTCGTCGTAGGCGGCATTCTGGCCGTTTATCGCGACGACCGTAGATTCACCGCCGGTGAATTCTTCGCAGCGTCCGGCTCATTTTTCTGGCGGTTCGTGCGACTGGCGATTTTCTCGCTCGTCCCGTTTGCACTTCTGGGGATGGCGCTGAGCGGGATCCGCAGGCTCTCCGACTACATCGGCGATCGCGTCGTCGCGGCACAGACCGGGTTCTACATCCTTCTGGCCGGGGCCATTGTCGTTGTATTGCTCTTTCTGTTCGTTCGCCTGTGGTTCGACATTGCGCAAGTGCGCGCCGTGGTGCAAGACGAGCGCCGGATGTGGCCGAACATCTGGAAGGCGCTGGGCATCAGCTGGAGGAACCGCTTGACGTTGTTCCGCGTTTACCTCTGCATCAGCGGAGTGGCTTGGGCAGTTCTGGCGATCGGGATATTCGTGTGGGCAAAACTGCCTCCCACCGCGACCCCAGTGACCTTTGTGCTGCTGCAGTTGATCATTCTCACGCAGTTGGGTGTGCGGCTGTGGCAGCGCGCCAGCGCGGTCACGTGGTACAAGCGGCATGCGGTTGTGGTTCCTGCCGATACTGTCGAGTTCACGACGCCTGCGCCGGTGGAAGTGGTCGAGCCGCCGCTGACTCCTCCACGGAAGACAAACCGGAACCGGAAGAAGGACTCGCGACCTAGAGCCGCCTACCTCGCAAACGCAGTCCGCTGGATGGGTGGTGTAGTCGGCTACAACATCTATAAAAAAAGAAAACGTGTTGTTGTTTAAAATCAATGACTTGGGAGAAAATTGTTCGCAAGCCATTGATAAATAATGTAGTTATGCGTATCCATTAGTGCGCGTAGGACTTAGCGCACAAAATGGCCGCTTTTTACATTCAGCCAATCATACTTGTCATACAAGTCATACTTGGTGGAAGACCGCTGATGACGTCAGATTGTCAAAGAGCAGCGCATGAGCCCGCCGTGGCGGGGCTGTGAGAGCAAGACACACAAATACCCTTGCCTCACGAATTGAGTTTTAGGCGAATCCTATGCGAGGCGATAGGACGCCGGTCACGTACTCGGGTGATAAGGCGGGAGAAGCAGATCCCCCGGCGGCTAAAGGCCGCCGAGGGATGACAAAATAAAGGGCTTAGACGCTGACCTAAAGGTCGGCTCTACCAAAAACCGCCTTTTCCCGCAGCCTGTGAAGTGTGCCCCTTCAAGAACTACGCTTCTTCTTCCTTCAGCTTCGCGATCACGCCTAAATCTTCCAGAGTCGTGGTATCGCCCTTCACTTCTCCGCTGGAAGCCAGTTCACGCAGCAGACGCCGCATGATCTTGCCCGAACGTGTCTTGGGCAACTGATCGGTAAAGCGAATATCGTCTGGCTTGGCCATAGAGCCGATCTCTTTGGCCACCCATTGCCGCAACTCTTCTTTGAGTTCCGGCGAAGGGGTGTGTCCCATTTCGAGGGTAACGAAAGCTGAAACGGCCTGTCCCTTCATCTCGTCGGGACGGCCAACGACCGCCGCTTCCGCGACTTTGGAGTGGGCCACCAGCGCCGACTCGATCTCCATGGTGCTGAGCCGGTGCCCGGATACGTTGAGCACATCGTCCACGCGGCCCATGATCCAGAAGTATCCGTCTTTGTCTTCGCGTGCGCCGTCACCGGTGAAATACACGCCGGGAATGTCGGTCCAATACTGCTGGACGTAGCGTTCGGGGTCGCCATACACCGTGCGCAGCATCGAAGGCCACGGCCGCTTGATGACCAGGAAGCCACCTGAACCCAGCGGTACACGTTCGCCCGCACGAGTCACGACTTCGGCTTCGACGCCAGGCAGAGGCTTGGTGGCTGAACCCGGCTTGGTCGCCACGGCGCCCGGCACCGGCGAAATCAGGATGCAGCCGGTTTCGGTCTGCCACCAGGTGTCGACGATCGGACAACGGTTGCCGCCTATCACATCGCGATACCACATCCACGCTTCGGGATTGATGGGCTCACCCACCGTTCCCAGTAAGCGCAGCGACGACAGGTCATGCTTCTTCGGCCATTCGTCGCCCCACTTGATGAAGGTACGGATCGCAGTAGGTGCGGTGTAGAGAATGTTGACCTTGTGCTTCTCGATGATCGCCCAGAAGCGGTCGAAGGCCGGCCAGTTGGGAGCGCCCTCGTACATTACGACGGTTGCGCCGGTTTGCAACGGTCCGTAGACAATGTAGCTGTGGCCAGTGACCCATCCGATGTCGGCGGTGCACCAGTAGGTGTCTTCTTCTTTAATGTCGAAGACCCACTTGGTGGTGATGTAGGTGCCGACCGAGTAGCCACCGGTGGTGTGCACAATGCCCTTCGGCTTTCCGGTTGTGCCTGAGGTGTAAAGAATGTAGAGCGGGTGCTCGGAGTCGAGCTCCTCCGCGGGACAAACGTCGCTGGCCTTGGCCATCAGCTCGTGCCACCAGAAGTCGCGGCCTTCTTTCCAGGTCACGTCGCATCCGGTGCGTTTGTACACGACGACATTCTTCACCGAGGGACAGCGGTCCAGAGCTTCGTCTACAGCGGCCTTGAGTTTGACTTCGCTGCCGCGGCGGTAGGAGGAGTCCTGAGTCACGACGGCGACGGCTTCCTGATCGGTGATGCGGTCGACCAGGGCATTGGCTGAAAATCCACCGAAAATTACCGAGTGCACGGCACCGATACGCGCGCAGGCCAGCATGGCAATCGCCAACTCAGGGCACATGCCCATGTAAATCGCGACGCGATCGCCGGACTTGATGCCGAGCGACTTCAGAACATTGGAGAATTTCTGCACTTCAGCGTGCAATTGTTGATACGTCAGGGTGCGGACTTCGCCGGGCTCGCTCTCCCAGATAATAGCGGCCTTGTTCTTCCGCCATGTAGCCACATGGCGATCAAGGCAGTTGTACGACAGGTTGAGCTTGCCGCCGAGGAACCACTGTACCCACGGAGCGTTCCACTCCAACACTTTGTCCCATGGCTTGAACCAGTGCAGCTCACGGGCAATGTCGGCCCAGAAGGCCTCGGGATCAGCTTTGGCTCGGGCGCGCAGGGCCTCGTACTCGGCTTCGCTGCTGATGGTGGCGTGTTTGCTGAACTCCTCGGGCGGAGGAAAACTGCGGGTTTCTGTAAGGATGGAATCAATATTCTGGCTAACTTCCTGGGTTGACATCGAGACTGCCTCCGATTTCACAGCCTCGCGGACTAAAGTACGCGAGGAAAAACAATGATAAGCGTACTTGGACGCTGGCCTAAAGAGCGGCAGAAAAAGTCATTTTCAGCATCGCGAAACTCACTCAGGGGCTAAAGCCCCAAACTGTTTTCGGCCTCTTGCGGCACGACTAAAGAGGCTGCGGAAAAAGTCCGAAATGCTCGCGCCTCGCGGACTAAAGTCCGCTCGGCGGGTCAAATATAAAGGGCTTAGACGCTGACCTAAAGGTCAGCTCTACCAAAAACCGCTTTTTTCCGCAGCCTGTAAAGTCGTGCCCTGATACGAAACCATCGCGTAAACAGTTTTTCTGCAAGCTATAAAGGCGTGCCCTTTCAAAACTTGACTACTGTTCGAGCGTGGACAGATCGCCAATCTCGGCGCCGGTCTCCTGCGCCTTCAACAGCCGGCGCATAATCTTGCCGGAACGAGTCTTGGGAAGAGCGGCCACAAACTTGATCGCCGACGGAGTGGCAATCGGCCCCATTTCGCGGCGCACGTGGTCAATCAATCCCGCCAGCAGCGCATCGGAAGCCACGTGTCCCGCGCGCAATTGCACAAACGCGACGATGGCCTCACCTTTTAGCGCGTCGGGAATGCCGATCGCTGCCGCTTCGGCAATTGCCGGATGCGAGACCAATGCGCTCTCGATTTCTGCGGTGCCGATGCGGTGCCCGGCGACGTTCAACACATCGTCGGCACGGCCGATGACGGAAATGTAACCGTCAGCGTCCTTCACCGCCAGATCACCCGTGACGTAGGCGTTGGGAATGTCCTGCCAGTCGCGCTCGGCGCGCGCCGGATCGCCCCAGATGGTGCGCATCATCATGGGGAACGGACGCTGCAGAATCAGGCGGCCACTCACTCCGGGAGCCACCGGCTTACCATCGATGTCCACCACGTCGGCGTCGCAACCGGGCAGCGGCAAACCAGCTTTGCCGGGACGCATGGGCAACGTCGCGGGTGTGCCCAACGCCGGGCCACCCAACTCGGTCTGCCACCAGTTGTCCACCACATAGCCCCACTTGCCGTCGCCCGCGAGATAAGTCTGGGCCCAGCGCCATGCTTCGGGATTCAGCGGCTCGCCGGCGCAGGCGATCAGGCGCAGCGAAGTCAGATCATGCTGCTGCGGGATCTTCTCGCCGTAACGCATGAACATGCGCAGCGCGGTGGGCGCGGTGAACATCTTCGAAACGCCGTATTTCTCCACGATCTTCCAGGCGATGGACGGATCGGGATAATCGATGGCGCCTTCGCGGAACATGGTGGTCACGCCCGCGCACAGCGGCGCATAAACAATGTAGGAGTGGCCGACGATCCATCCGATATCGGAGGTGCACCAGAAAATGTCGCGCTCGCCGATGTCGAAGAACGAACTCAGGTGATAGGTGGTACCCACCATGAAGCCGCCATGTACATGGACGACGCCTTTCGGCTTGCCCGTAGTTCCCGAGGTGTACAGGATGAATAGCGGATCTTCAGCGTCCATATCTTCCGCGGGACATTCGGGCGGAAACTTCATCAGCTCGCGGAAATCGACTTCCCGCTGGCTCATGGGAGCAAAGTCTGCGGGGTTACGGGTGAAGACGACAACCTTCTCCACCAGTTCGAGGCCGTCGAGGGCTTCGTCCACGATAGGCTTCAAAGGCACGGGCTTTCCGCGGCGGAATCCGGCATCGCCAACAATGACCACGCGTGCCTGTGCGTCCTCAATGCGATCGCGAAGCGAGGTGTGGCCGAGTCCGGCATAAACCACGGAGTGAATCGCGCCGATGCGGGCGCAGGCCAGCATCGAGATCACACCCTCGATGGTAAGGGGCATATAGATGACGACGCGGTCGCCCTTTTTGACGCCCAGCGATTTCAGTCCATTGGCAAAGCGGCAGACATCGCGATAGAGCTGACCATAAGTGACGACGCGCTCGGTGCCGTCTTCGGCGAGCCAGATGTATGCGACACGATTACGGTTCCCGCCGGTGACATGCCGGTCGAGCGCATTCACGGTGATGTTGGTGCGCGCCCCGAGGAACCACTTGTGGTGGATGCCGTCCCACTCGAAGACCTTGTTCCATGGCTTCGTCCAGACGAAATCTTTCGCAATCTCTTCCCAGAACTTGTCCGGATCTTTCTGGAACCTGGCCCGCTCGGCGAACCAGTCTTGCAACAACGCCTGCTGTTTTACGATTTCTGGGGCCGGATACTCTTCCGCGATCGTCTTGGTTGTATCGACTGCATCAGGCAGTTTTGTAGCTGTACTCATAAGAAGACTCCCTGCAACTTCATGAACTTAAGAATGCGCAGCGAATAAATTGATAAGGGCACAACAAGCTGGCGAATCTGCCGCCAGACTCAATACTCAAATCTCATGCGGCGGCGTTCCCTTTCAGCGATCCAGGGGCATCGCAGCCGGGACCACCGCCGCAGTTTTCACAACCTCGACCAACTGCCCTCCTGACGTTTGCAGAATCTCTGGCCGTCAGGGATTTAGTGAGCAGTGCCGGCCTGCTCCGCACCCAATCCGGTGTTGGAGCGAACCAGCAGCTCGTTGTACTTCAACTCGGCGGACGGCTCGCGGGTCAGCAACGTTCCCAAGATCGCAGCCAGGAATCCGATTGGGACGCTGACGATTCCGGGATTCTCCAGCGGAAACCATGCCTTTTGCTGGAACAGGTGGCGACCGACTGTAAGCGTCGGAGGATCGACCCCCATAAAGCTGGGACTAATGAGGATCAGGAACAGGGACGCTAACAGTCCAACAGCCAGCCCCATTACTGCGCCGGTGGTGTTAAAGCGCCGCCAGTAGATCGAGAGCACGATCACCGGCAAGTTAGCCGACGCGGCTACGGCAAACGCCAACGCCACCAGGAAAGCTACGTTCGCAGTCGGACCCAACAAAATGGCAATTCCGATGGCGATGAACCCGACCACAAACGCGGCTACTCGCGCCACCCGCACTTCCTCACCGGGTGCCCGCTCCACGCCTTTGTGGATAACATTCGTCCAGAAGTCGTGAGCGAACGATGTCGATGCGCTGATAGTCAGTCCCGCAACCACTGCCAAGATGGTGGCAAACGCAATTGCGGAGATGAACGCAAAAAAGACGTTGCCTGCGACGGCTTGCGCCAGTAGCGGAGCGCTCATATTAGTGCCACCGTGAGTCTTAATGAAGTCCGGCCCGACTAAGGTCGCAGCGCCGAAGCCCAAGAAGGTTGTCATGATGTAGAAAGTGCCGATGAGCACCATGGCCCACACCACGCTGTGCCGCGCAGTCTTGGCATCCGGCACGGTATAGAAGCGAACCAGGATGTGGGGCAGTCCGGCGGTGCCGAAGATCAGCGCTACGCCGAGCGAAATGAGGTCGAGCGCGCCATAGGGCGGTTTAAATCGCAAGCCCGGAGTCAGAAAGTCTTTGACGACCTCCACGCCCTTCGCATCGTGATAGGTGACATGTCCGACTGCGTTGAAGAACGCTCCCAGGCTGAAACCGAAATGCGCGAGCACGAGGATGCTGAGCAGAAACGTGCCACTCATCAGCAGAATTGCTTTCACAATCTGCACCCAGGTAGTGGCTAGCATGCCGCCAAACACCACATAAATGATCATCAGAATGCCGACGCCGATCACGGCCGTGCGATAGCTGATACCGGAATCCTTCAGCAACAGCGCGACCAATGCGCCCGCGCCCACCATCTGCGCAATCATGTAGAACGTACTGACGGTCAGGGTGCTCAGCGAAGCCATCGCCCGTACCGGCCGAGCCTTCAGTCGATAAGCAAGCACGTCTGCCATGGTGTACTTGCCGGCGTTACGCAGCGGTTCGGCAACGACCAGCAGTACCGTCAGGTAGGCCACGAGCCAGCCGACCGAGAACATGAAGCCGTCGTAACCCTGGAAGGCGATGATGCCAGCGATGCCTAAAAACGATGCCGCGCTCATGTAGTCGCCCGCCACCGCAACTCCGTTTTGCCAGCCTTTGATCTGGCGTCCGGCGGCGAAATATGCGCTCGAACCAGAAGAGCGTTTCGATGCCCAAAACGTAATGCCAAGAGTGACGGCAATGAAGAACAGGAACATGATTAGCGAAGTTGACATGGCTAATTGCCTCCCTGGCCGTCGCCGGCTTTCTCGATGATGTCATTCGACAGCCGGTCGAAATCATCCGCGGCCTTGACATAGAGTCCGGCAATGATCCAAGCGACAAAGAATTGCGACAGTGCGAAAAGGTAGGCGATGTTGACGTTACCTATCACCTTCGTGGCCATAAAATTCGGCGCGTAGCCGACCAGAACGGGCAGCGCGAAGTAGTACACCACGAAAAAGATGAACGCTGGAATGATGAAGACCTTCTTGGTCGCCATCAGGTCCTGGAACTGCCGCGAATTCGCAATCGCGTCCCAAACGGACTTGCTGGCTTCGTAGCGCTTAACAGCTTCTGCCATAGTGTTCCTCTCGTTTTACGGCGGATCTTCTAGCACCGCCTAATGTGGCGTCGCAACAATATCAAAGGAACGTCGATTCGACTACTGGAATTGAACAATTACGCTGACCCAACGGCACACCTGCCAAGTCCCCCGGAGTACTGCTTCCGGGGCCTGCCGTCCATGCTTCATTCGACCTCCCAAACCTGGCGATCTGCAACTTCGACTGCCGCTTTCTCGGGCGCTCGGGCCACCCTTGAAACCAGAGGCGGGAGACGCTTGGGGTAGAGGAGAGTGGTCGTTACCGCAATCCGTCTGTTGCATGATGCAAACCAGGACTAGAGTCCCGGACGCCCGATCTCGGCTGAATTGCCTCCACCGGGCCCAACGTGTTGCGGCGATTAGACCTGTACGTCTCCCGCCTGTTATTGAGCCGTTGTTGGGCGGGATTTTCTGTCACGCCGTGGGCAGGGGTCTGTGACGCAGGATACGGATTCGTGTGATATACATCACGAGAGAGCAATCATTTTCCGTTCAGCGTAGTCGTTTTCGCCCCTTGGTGGCGAAGCTGCCTTGCGCGCCTGAGACGGCGCTGATCAATGCGGTTTTCCCTTAATCCGCGTCCCAGGCATTGTTGTAGGACTTTCCTGCGGCCGGTGATAGCATATTAAGTAACTGTTACGGAGGCACTTGTGGGGTCACCCTACGGTTTTGAGCTGGTCGAAAATTGCGTCATCTGCAAGCTTCGGAGCGACAGCTTTTTCTGTTCCCTCCCCAAAGGCGCACTGGAAGCGTTCGACCGGATTAAGTACACTGCCTCCTATCCCGCCGGCGCCATATTGTTTGTGGAAGGCCAGTCCCCGCGCGGCATCTACATGTTGTGCAAGGGGCGAGTAAAACTTTCCACTACGTCGGCCGAAGGAAAAACCCTGATCCTGAAGATTGCGCAGCCCGGCGAAGTTCTGGGAATGCATGCCACTGTGTCAGGCACTCCTTACGAAATCACCGCCGAAACCGGACAACCGTGCCAGCTCAACTTTATTAAGCGCGAAGATTTTCTGAAGTTCCTGCAGACCCACGGAGACGCCTGTCTGAAGGCGGCGCAGCATTTAAGTAAAGATTGCCAGAGCGCTTATCAGCAGATCCGCAGCCTGGGGCTTTCACACTCCGCGCCCGAACGTCTGGCTCGCCTGCTGCTGGAGTGGACCGCGACCAGCGTCGATAAGACCGAGCCTAAGGTCAAGCTGGCGCTGACTCACGAAGAGATCGCGCAGATAATCGGCACCTCGCGCGAGACAGTCACGCGCGTGTTGGCTGATTTCCGCAAGCGTCAGATTGCCATCCTGAAAGGGTCGACGCTGACAATTCGGAACAAAGCCATCCTTGAAAAATTAGTTGGCGCGTAGCGTCTCAGGATTCGAACAGGTTAGCCGTCAGCAGATCCGCGGCAACTGCTCTCCGCTCAGCATATCCACCACTCGCTCCGTTCCCAGCCGGCCCTTCATCGTTACCATTCCCGCAGGCTTGTCCATCACTTGGCCGATGCGCACGGCGCCACTCGTCACGGCGTGCTGACTCAGGATGTCGAGTGTCCGTGCGGTTTCGTGCTCGGGAATGATCGCAATGAAGCGCCCCTCGTTTGCGAGGTAGAGCGGATCGAGACCCAGGATTTCACACGCACCATTCACATCTTCACGGACCGGGATCTCCGTCTCTTCGATGCGGATGCGTACGTGCGCAGCGTCAGCAATTTCGATCAGACCGCTGCTGAGTCCGCCACGCGTTAAGTCACGCAAACAATGAATCTCAATGCCAGCCTGGAGCAGTGCTTCGACCGGCTTCCACAGCGGCGCACAGTCCGATTCAATCTCAGTCTCAAACGACAGCCCTTCGCGGGTCGCCATGATCGCGATGCCGTGCCGCCCGATATCGCCGCTCAGCACGACGACGTCACCGGGGCGCACATTCGATGGCGAAATCTTGAGCCCATGCTCGACCACGCCGATTCCCGCGGTGTTGACGAATATGCCGTCGCCCTTCCCTTTGTCCACGACCTTGGTATCGCCGGTGACCACTTGCACGCCTACGTCGGCTGCGCACATTCGCATCGATTCGACTACGCGCCGCAGCGACTCCATGGGGAAGCCTTCTTCCAGAATGAACGCTGAGCTCACATACAGCGGCCGTGCGCCGCACATCGCGAGGTCGTTGACCGTACCGTAGATGGCCAGCGTGCCAATATCGCCGCCCGGAAAGAACAATGGCTTTACCACGTAGGAATCCGTAGTAAACGCCAATCGTGCGCCGCCAATGTTGAGTGTCGCCCCGTCGTGTCGCTCGAGCAGCGCCTCGCTAGCGAAGTTCGGGAGCAGCAGGCCTTCTAACAATTCGTGCATGCGGCGTCCGCCGCCGCCGTGCGCCAACTGCACGTGTTCGCTGTCGTTCAGTGGCGTTGGACACTGCAACTGGAAGCTCTTGGACTCAGCCATGATTTTCGCTCCCCACGGGAACCCCGTCCTCAGCGCGCAGGCGGCGATAGCGGTAATAGGCCGCGCAGGCGCCTTCGGACGAGACCATCGGCGCGCCCAGCGGATGATCCGGCGTGCAACGCTTCCCATACGCCGTACACTCTTCGGGCTTCTTCGCGCCCTGCATCACCAACCCGCTGATGCACTCGCGATCTTCCTCCGCCGTGTATCCGGTCACGCCGAATCGGGTTTCCGCATCGAATTGCGCGTACTCGGGCGCAAGCCCTAAACCGCTCTGCGCGATTTCTCCAATCCCCCGCCATTTGCGATGCACGAGACGAAATACCTGTGCGACCAGTTGCTGCGCCGACACATTTCCTGCGCGGCGCACCGATCGCGCATATTGGTTCTCCACTTCGTAGCGGCCCTCTTCCAGTTGCGCGACGCACATGTAGATGCCCTGCAACAGATCGAGTGGCTCAAAGCCGGTCACTACGATAGGAACCTTGTATTTTTTCGCGATGGGCTCGTACTCTTCGTAACCCATGACCGTGCACACGTGCCCGGCGGCAAGAAATCCTTGCACCTGATTGTCGGGAGACCCGAGAATTGCTTCCATCGCGGGCGGCACCAGTACATGCGACACCAGAACTGAATAGTTCCGCAGTTCCATCTGCTTCGCCTGATACACCGACATCGCGTTAGCCGGCGCAGTGGTTTCGAAACCTACCGCGAAAAACACAACCTGCTGTTCAGAATTCTGCGCCGCGATCTGCACCGCATCGGTAGGCGAGTACACAATACGCACGTCGCCGCCCGCTGCTTTTACGCTGAACAAGTCGCCCGACGACCCGGGCACTCGCAGCATGTCGCCAAACGAACAGAAAATTACATTCGGCTGCGCAGCAATCCGTAGCGCCTTGTCGATCAGCTCCAGCGGAGTCACGCACACCGGGCATCCCGGTCCGTGTACCAGCCTCACCTCTTTGGGCAGGAGTTCGTCAATTCCATACTTCACGATGGTATGGGTCTGCCCGCCGCAAATCTCCATGAGTGTCCACGGGCGCGTGACCGTGCGGGCGATGGCATCGGCGTAGCGTTGCGCCGCCACTGGATCACGATACTCTTCGACGTACTTCACGCTTCGCCCGCCTTGGGGGCGAGTTCTTCTAGCTCGCCCATCTGTTTCAGGTATTCGAAGGTCTGCAACGCCTGCTCCTCATCCACTACGCTGATAGCGAAACCCACGTGCACAATCACGTATTCGCCCTCGCTCGCCTCCGGCACATAAGCGAGGCTGACTTCCTTGATGATTCCGCCAAAGCTGACCCGCGCCATGCGCGCGAAGTCTTCTCCTCTGACGCTTACGATCTTCCCGGGAATTGCAAGGCACATGCGACGGCCCTCTCTTCCTTCTTTGCCAAGGTTATCCACGTTAATCACAGGCGTCTGTGACGCCTGACCAGTCGAGCTGGTAATAGTGTCACTGCCCGGCGAGTTTCCCCGGCTCCGGTTCGAGTGGTAAACTCCTCCGTCTATGCGGTTGCAAGTAGGGCTTGGAGTGCTTTTCTGCTCGGCGGTGCTCTCGCCTTCGGCCTTGGGCCAGCTGCCGATTCCCTCTCCTGGTACCACGCCCGCTACGGTTCCTCCTCCACAACGGGTCGTAACATTTCACGCGACTACTGAAAACGTCAAGGCGGTGTTCGGGCCTGGGGAGCCGGTTGCCGCTTTGCGACCGGGAGACACCCTCGACACCAACACGCTCGATTGTTTCGGTGGCGCCCTCAAGAAACCGGGCGACACCATGAGCATGGTCAAGATGGACAATCCGCTGACCGGGCCCTTCTACATCGAAGGGGCCCAGCCCGGCGACACGCTGGTGCTGAAGTTTCTTGATCTTTCGATCGATGGCGATCAGGGCATCGGCAATATCGCTCCCGGGTTCGGCGCCCTCAATAGCAGCACCTACACTCCGATGCTCAATCACGATCTGCCGGAGCGAGTCTGGTTCTACCCCATTGATAAGGAGACCAACACCGCCACGTTCAAGGCCACCGATTCCGATTTCACGACCAAAATACCCTTGCATCCGTTCCTGGGTTGCATCGGAGTCGCACCCGCCGATGGCGAAGCACGCAGTTCGCTCGTCCCGGCGGAATTCGGCGGCAACATGGACTCACCCGAGGCGAGTGTCGGCAATACGCTTTACCTTCCGGTGAATGTGGTTGGAGCCATGCTTTACCTCGGAGACGGCCACGCCGCCATGGGCGATGGCGAGGTGGCGGGCAGCGCCATCGAAGTGCCCATGCACGAACGCATCCAAGTCGACCTCATCAAAGGCAAGAAGATTTCGTGGCCACGCTTCGAGAATGACGATTACCTGATGGTCGCGGGCATTTACCGTCCGTTGGAAGACGCCACTCGCATCGCCTATACCGAGCTGATTAAATGGATTCACGACGACTACGGACTGTCGCAATTCGATTTGTATGAGTTGATGTCGGTGGCCGGAGAGCTACGCGTCAACGAGATAGTCGATCCCAACTATGTGGTCATCGCCCGCATCAACAAGAAGTATCTGCCGCCGAAGTTGCCGCCTGGTCCGGCAGTGGTACCGACTCCCGCAACCCCCAAGTAGCTTACTTGTCTTTTTTCTTGCCCGGTAGGGCTGCCGGATTCTCGTGCGTACGCTCGCGAAACCGCGCTTTCATTCCCGTAGCCAGCGATATGGCCTGCTCGCCAAACTTCTCCCGCATCCTGTCTGCCGCAGATAGCGCCTGGTTCCATTTGTGGTGCGCCGTTTGTCCGTTCAGGCTGAGCTGCTCGGTTTCGTCGTCGAAGTGCGCGGCGTGAACACCCAGCAGACGCACAGCCCCCCGGTTCCAGTTGGCGCGAAACAACTCGCGAATGACCGCGAACACTTCCGAATCCACCGCCGTAGGCTCGTCCACGGTTCGCGCGCGCGTGATGGTCGTGAAGTCCGTATAGCGCAGCTTCAGTTGCAGAGTTCGTGCGTGCAGATGCTGATCGCGCAACCGCCGGCACACCATCTCCGACAACCGCGCCAGCATTGCCTCCAGAGTCTCGGCGTCAGCCGTGTCGTTGTTGAACGTATGTTCGTGGCTGATCGAGCGCGGTCCCTCGTCTACGCCAATGTCCCCGTCAAACCATGCACCTGCATCCAGGCCGCGCGACTTGCCCGCCAGCGCGAGTCCCAAGGCGCCGAAGTTGGCTTGCAGCCAGCGCTCGTCGTATCCCGTCAAATCTCCCACCTTGTGAATGCCGCGATCCTGCAGACGCTTCTCCATCACCTTGCCGACACCGGGAATCTTGCGCACATCGAGCGGCGCCAGAAACGCCACTTCGCCGCCGGCGAGCACGTGCAGCACGCCGTTGGGCTTCGCCTGGTCGGAACAGATTTTGGCGATCAGGCGCGACGCTCCGATGCCAATTGAGCAATTCAAGTTCGTGGTGGACTTCATTGCCTCGTGCAGCGCGTGTGCTGCGCGCATGGGAGGCCCGTAAAGCCGGTCCGTACCCGTCATATCCACGCACGCCTCGTCGATAGAAACCATCTCCAGCTTGGGCGAGAAGTGGTTCAGTACTTCATAAACTTTCGCGGAGTAGTCGCGATACCGCTCGGGATGGCCGTCCACGAAAATCGCCTGCGGACACAGCTTCGCCGCCGTGCGCAGAGGCATGGCGGAATGTACTCCGAACTTGCGCGCAGCATACGACGCTGCAGACACCACTCCCCGCTCGTGGGCTTGGCCACCAACGACCACAGGCTTCCCCTTCAACGACGGATCGAACAGCTCTTCGACCGATACGAAGAAAGCGTCCATATCCACGTGAAAGATGGTGTGCGCCATGCTAGGGATTGTAGAACGGAAGAATCGTGTGCGTGGTGACACAAACGACGCAGGACCTATCTTTTCAGTCCGTGCCGAGGGCCAATTAATCGATCTTACAATCGGTCAGCGCGCCGTAGTTCGCAACTTCGTTATAGATGAACGCCTGTTTTTCGACATCAAGTATCATGTCGCTGGACACGATTCTGCCCCACCAAACTTGGATGTAGACCAGCTTTTCGTTCAGCCAGTTTGCGCTGAATGTATTGCCGTGGTCGCGGAAAGTCGCTTTCAGAATTGGCGTGCCGGCTGCACCATTGCCGATGATCAACGTGGTATCCCATGGCCCGGCTTTCGTGTAATCGGGATTGAGCGATACCAGCCACCGCGTACCTTGCGGCGACGTCACGCGCTGCGATTCCGTATATTCGCCACGCGCGTCGGTGCTCAAACTTATCTTCTGACTGAGGCGTTCATTCGGCTTTGCATAGGATACGAAGACATCTTTGCATGATGGCTTCTGCGCCTGAGCGCCACTACACGACGACACCAGCAGGATTACGGTCAAGATTCGAATGCCCATGACGCAGAAGTTTATAGCAGGAACAAGCCGTAGATGTAGCCACACTGCCATCGGGCACGCAGCCTTTGCCACCTCTTAACCGTTGCGAGGTAAAATCTCAGGACTAGCCAGGTGGCCAGCACTTCGGCAACCGCGTTGCTGTTTTGGCCATCTGCAAGTATGAGCGGCCACGCGCCGTGCAGTGAGGTACCGTATGAGCCACACCACCTCCGCTCCCACCCGCAGCATTGGTTTCTACATGAATGGCGATTGGGCCACTCACGGCCGCGAATACGTGATTACTTCGATATTCGATCGAAGCGTGGTCGCTGTGGTTTACGAGGCCACGCGCGATGACGTCGAGACGGCGATTGAGGCAGCCGTCCAAGCTTTCACCGTGACGCGCAAGATGTCGTCATACCAGCGCGCCAACATTCTGCGCAAGATAGCCGATGGCATCCGGCAGCGTCGCGAAGAATTCGCCCGCACCATCTGCCAGGAAGCAGGCAAGCCCATCAAGACCGCCCGTCTTGAAGTCGATCGCGGCATCTATACCTTCGAGGTGGCCGCCGCAGAAGCGTCGCGCATCTACGGCGAGTACATCCCGCTCGACACCTTGGAAGCTACCGCCGGACGCTGGGGCCTGCTGCGCCGCTTTCCACTGGGTCC
Source organism: uncultured Acidobacteriaceae bacterium (assembly GCA_963730105.1). Lineage (GTDB taxonomy): Bacteria > Acidobacteriota > Terriglobia > Terriglobales > Acidobacteriaceae > DASRAA01. Next base: position 529,468 of record CAVSQO010000016.1, on the reverse strand, counting down.
GGCCTTCGCCATCACGCCCTTCAATTTTCCGCTGAACCTGGTGGCCCACAAAATTGCTCCGGCGATCGCCGCCGGTTGTCCGATCATCCTCAAGCCCGCGCCGCAAACCCCGGTCACCGCCCTCATGTTGACCGAGGTCATCCACGAAACCGGACTGCCGGAAGGCGCTCTGGCGGTCATGCCCCTTTCCAACGACGATGCCGCGCTCCTGGTCACCGACGAGCGCATCAAGCTCCTCACCTTCACCGGAAGCGCCGCCGTGGGCTGGGCCTTAAAAAGTAAAGCCGGGAAGAAGCGAGTGACCCTCGAACTCGGCGGCAACGCCGGTGTCATCGTGCACAGCGATGCCGATCTTGCTTACGCCGCGCAACGATGCGTTGCGGGCGGCTTCTCCTACGCAGGACAGACCTGCATCTCCGTGCAGCGCATCCTGGTCGAGCAATCCGTCTTCGACAGCTTCACCAAGTTGCTCCTCGATGACGTACGTAAGCTGAAGGTTGGCGATCCCTCGCATGACGACACCGATATCCCGCCGATGATTCGCGAGCAGGACGCCATCCGCGTAACCGAATGGATCGACGAAGCGGTGCAGGAAGGCGCGAAGATTCTGACCGGAGGCAAGCGCAAAGGTTCAACCGTAGAGCCGACGGTGCTCACCGACACCACTCCGAAAATGCGCGTGAATTCCGCCGAGATTTTTGCCCCGGTCGTGACCGTTGAACGTTACGACGAATTTAACGACGCCCTGTTCCAGCTCAACAACACCAGCTACGGTTTGCAAGCTGGAGTCTTTACCCACGACGCCCTGTTGATCAATACGGCCTTCGAAACGCTTGAGGTCGGAAGCGTGATCGCCGGCGATGTTCCCAGCTTCCGCGTCGATCAGATGCCCTATGGCGGCGTCAAAGACTCCGGTCAAGGGCGCGAAGGTCTGCGCTACTCCATCGAAGACATGACAGAGCGCAAGCTGCTGGTGATGGCGCTCCGCTGAAGCTTCTGCCGCCAAAACCAAACGGCGCGAAAGCTATGGGCCTTCGCGCCGGGCTTCGTTTTGAGGTCTGTTTAAGGCTGGCTAGTGGCCGGATCGGCTTCCGTAGCCTCACTGGCTTCAGAAGTGCTCGACGAAGAAGCCGGCACCTTTCCCGAATATTTTTCGAACACCACGACATGCAATACCGGTTGCCGCTCTTCGATGGGATCGACTAACCCCTTCTGCTGCAGAGGCTGCAGGTATCCCCTGATCCACTGGTACTGAGTGTTGGTCAGTCCACGGCGCGACAGATCAACCGCAACACCCGCGAGGTGGGTCGAAGCCGTATCGCCAAACGCAGGCGCCGCGAAACGATTATGTCGTCGCAGATAAGCTTGCTGGTCGGCCGTCCGCACCAGTGAATTCACTTGCAGCGGAGCATGGAACTCGTCGTAGTACGCTTGGCTGAGGTCTTGCAGGAAATCACGCGTCCACGGTCTGCAGTAGCGTCGATTGTCCAACAGATTGTCTTCAATCTTCAGCGCATTGGTCTCGTTGACCGGAACGAGGTCCTCCGACATCTCCGACTTCACCAGGTCGTATTCGCTATTCATGCGCTGAATCTGGTCCTGATCCAGTTTGACGTTCTGCTGTACCAGCAGTTCGTGCGAACCCTGGAACATCGGAGCCGGCGTCCATTTGGAACGATAGGAATGATGGCTGGAATACGAACTGGATTTGGTGGATTTATGGTGCGTGGTTTTCTGCTGGGTACTCTGAACCGCTGCTACCGCCGGAACACCGACCATGAGCGCCATTAGGCATAGCGCAAGCATCGAAATCGACCCGGCACGAGATTGCCCGGTTAGGATTCGCTGGCCAGATAGTTCAACCTGTGAAATAGCGTTTACGCTCATAGCTTTCGCAGAACTGCAGACGGTGGAGCGTTTGTGACTCCTGCATTAAAACACATCGGCTAGGCGCATTCCAAGCCCTATCGGAGGGTTTTTCTGCCCCTAAAGTGGCAGCCCCAGAATGGCCCTCGCTACGACCGTTCTGGGAATCGCAATACCGTCGACTTATCCCCGGTAAATCATCTCGGTCAGCGTGCAATCGTCGCTCAGGGGCGTGCTTCCGCGAAACTTGGTCACCGCGCTTTCGATTCCTTCCATCCCACCGTGGCAGCACTTTTCCAGGCGGTCGTTGCCGAAGAATTCACCGCTGGCGTCCTCGGCCTCGGTAACCCCATCCGTCACCACGATGATTCGGTCGCCCGGGTTCAACTGGTGTTTCACCGACGTGAAGTGCGCCACCGGAATCAGCCCCACCGGGAGGTTCCCGTCCTCCAGCTTGGTGACCGTGTCTCCGGAAACCACAATCGGCGGGACGTGCCCGCAATTGATGAGCTCCAGCTCGCCTTCAGGACTAAGCCTCGCGATGACCAGCGTCGCGTACTTCTGGCCGCCGATTTTTTCAAAAAGGAACCGATTCACCGTGCCGATCATCTCCGACAGCGACGCATTTTCTGACAGGTGTGAATACAACATTCCCTGCAGGATCGACGCCACCACCGCCGCGGAAACTCCCTTTCCCGATACATCGGCCACGATCAGCGACAATCCTTTATCTGTGTGGACCAGGTCGAAGAAGTCGCCCCCAATGTCCTTACAGGGATAGCTCGTGGCGTTGACCTTGGCATAGCTGACCTCGGGAACGGTCACGCTCATCAGCCGCTGCTGGATCTCGGCGGCGATATTCATTTCCTGCTGCACCCGGCGCGCTGCTTCTTCCGTCTCCACCAGTGCCGCGTTCTCCACCAGCGCCGCTGCGCCATTGGCAATGGTGCGCAGGATGTCCTGGTTCACCGACGACAATTTGCCCGACAGGAAATGGGAGTCGAGATACAACACGCCCAGCAGTTCAGCCACGCCCGCTTTTGCTTCGTCAGCCGCCTTGCCCTGGATGCTGGTGCGCCGCAACGGAATACAAATGACGCTCTTCAGGTTTTGCGCCACCACGCTCTCGCGGCCTGAGAGCTTGTCGCTGTCCGAGGTGTCGGTCACCAGAAATTCCGACGCGCTCTTGGCCGCATCGCGCAGCACCGATTTGGAGATTGTGCTGTCGTCGTGAATGATCTCCCCGTTCTTGTCGCGTCCGGCCGCCATGCGCAGTTCATTGTTGGTGTCGCGCAGGAACACGAACCCACGTTCCGCCTTGGTCAGTCGCAACGACGCTTCCAGCAGCGTGTGCAGCACGTCTTCCAGAACGTTGGTGCTATTCAGCTTGCGCGCCGCTTCCAGAAATACGTTGAGCATTTCGAAGTCTGACCCGGCGCCCGTGCTCGGCTTCCACGACGAAAACTGGCTGATGAACTGCTGCGCAATACTCGATACCGACCGGTCGGGATCGAACAATACGAACGACGCTCCCTGCACTCCAAACTCGAGCCTGTCATTGCGCAACAACTTGCGCCGCTCCGTCATCCGTTCGCCATTCACGAACGTCCCCTGGCGGCTGTTCAGGTCCTCGATGTAGATTCCGTCGTTCTCGCGCATGAACTGCGCGTGCTCGCGCGACACCCGCGGGTCAGTCAGCACCAGGTCGCGGTCGGTTCGCCGCCCGACCGTAAACGGAAAGTGGTCCAGCATGAGGTTGCGACGGTCCGTCCCTTCCACCAGCACCAGCACCAGCGGATCGCTGCCGGTGGAAAGGTCGAGCTTTCGCATCCACATTCCAGTTGCGCCCATGCTAGGGTTTCCTCCTGAACATCACCGACAAAACTTTACGGGATTCGCTGCAAGGAATATATTCCAATCGCGATTCAGTCAGCCAGTATAGATTCCTTGCTCCCGTTATGGTGCCTCGTTCTAGCCGCATTTGCCTAGGGCGGGGCAATTTGTTCTAAGCCTGAGACTCGCGCTGCCATCCTGCCGGACTCCCAATTCCACTTGGCGTAAACTGGCTGTCGAATATATGCAGTTTGCGCGCCGACTTCGCGCAGCCACAGATATCGATCCTGAGGAGATGCCATGAAACCCGCTCCACGCCTTGTCCTTGCCGCACTCGTCTCCCTGTTCTTGCTGCAAATCGCAGTAGCACAAGTCCCGCAAATCTCGCCTTTTTCGGCTGATGTGCAAGTCACTTCCACGAGTGACCGGGCTCCCCACGACGTCACCGGCCAGGTTTACGTTGGCAGCGGTCACATTCGCATGAACATGGAAAGTGCCGGCCATGCCACTGCCATGATTACCGATCTCGCTTCCCAAACCACCGACATCCTTCTGGTCGAGCAAAAGATGTATATCGAATCGAAGGCTGGCAAAATGCCGGGGCGTAATGCCGGCAACGTGACTCAGGACTTAAAGGGCTACGATCCTCAGAATCCCTGCGCCAATCAGCCCGACCTCACATGCAAGAAGATCGGAGTCGAAGACGTAAGCGGCCGCACCTGCGACCACTGGCAGATCACCGACAAGCAGGCCCGGGTGACCGACCTTTGGATCGACCAGAGGCTGCACTTCCCCGTGAAAGTGGTCACCAAGGATTCCACCATGCTGCTCACCAACATCAAGGAAGGTCAGCCGGATGCCAGCCTCTTTCAAGTCCCGTCCGACTATCATAGGGTCGACATGGGTGGCATGATGCCTCCCGGCGCAGGCGGCCCGCCCCACAACTAGCTCTTGCCGCGGCCTCGGCGGCGGTTTCGACCGTCGCCGACCGACACCCCGACTTCCCGTTCCAATATGAGAAAAATCGATTTCTTAAAGGACTTAACTGTCTTTTAGGCTTGCCATAGAATCGGTTTTGTTGTCCTATAAACAGTTATTTAACTCTCGGCGAATGTGGCCAGCTCAGGAGCCATCATGGATCGCAGAAAATTTCTCGGCGTTTCGGCGGGAGTTTTTGCCGCTTCGGTGCTCTCCAAAACCACCCTCGGTGGATTTCCTCTTCCCTTCGATCCGGCGGACAAATTTCAGCCCGACTATCTCCCCTTTGCCCCGGGAGTTCCACCCGCGCCCTATCAGTTCCCCAAAAACTTCCTGTGGGGCTCCGCGACTGCAGCGTATCAGGTGGAAGGCGCATGGAAAGCGGACGGCAAGGGCGAGTCCATCTGGGACCGTTATGCCCACACCGTCGGCAAGGTCAAAGGTGCTGCGACCGGAGACGTAGCCTGTGACTCCTATTACCGCTACAAGGAAGATATAGCACTTGCGAAACAGCTAAATCTAAATAGTTACCGTTTCTCCATCAGTTGGCCACGTATTCAGGCCAATGGCAGCGGTCCCGCCAACCCCAGGGGTCTCGACTACTACAAGCGCGTCCTCGATGAGCTCCATCAGGCCAACATCCGCCCGCTGGTAACCATATATCACTGGGACCTCCCCCAGACTCTCGAAGACCAGGGTGGCTGGCCCAACCGCGACACCGCCGGATACTTCGCCGACTACGCCGCCCTCTTGGTTAAGAACCTCGGCGATCGCGTCAACACCTGGTGCATTTTCAACGAGCCCAACATTTTTACCTGGCTGGGCTACGGCACCGGCGTTCACGCTCCCGGCCGCACCGACTGGGATGCCTTCATGAAGGCTACTCACGTCGTCAACGTCGCCCAGGGCCATGCCTTCCGCGCCATCAAGGCCGCAACGCCGAGAGCCGAAGCCGGTTCCTCTGTCACCATGGCCGACTGCATTCCGCGCTCCAACTCCGATGCCGACAAGGCTGCCACCGCACGCTACGAGGCCTATCGCAACTACTGGTTCTTCGATCCCGCGCTCAAAGGCGAATACCCCAAGCCGCTCGCCTCGGACGAACTCTTGCAATCCATGGGCGTCCGCTCTGGCGACATGGACATCGTCAAAGTTCCGCTCGACTACATCGGCGTCAACTACTACCAGCGCGCGGTCTGTTTTGCCGCCGACGCCAACGGTCCCGCCAAGGTTGACACCGAGGAAGGTACTGAGGGCCCCAAGACCGAGATGGGATGGGAGGTCTGGCCCGACGGATTCTACAACCTGCTCACCCAGGTCAACGCCCGCTACAAGCCGAAAGCCATCGAGGTCACCGAGAACGGCTGCTCCTACGGCGACGTCCCCGATGAAAAAGGCGTGGTGCCCGACGATCGCCGCATCGCTTTCTTCCGCGGCTATCTCGGCGCGCTGGCGAAAGCCCACAAAGAGGGCGTTCCCATCCGGGGTTACAACGCCTGGAGCCTGATGGACAACTACGAATGGGCCGAAGGCTATTCCCAGCGCTTCGGATTCATCTTCGTCGACTTCCGCACGCTGAAACGCACCGTCAAGGAATCCGGCAAGTGGTACGCGCAGCTCGCGTCCACCGGCAAGTTGAGTTGAGTCTCCTGCTGCAGTCGGATTGGGTGCCCCGTTCTAGCCCGATTTTGGCTAGGGCGGGGCTTTTTTTGACTTCGGCGGCGATCTAGTTTTTCTTGGCGCGGGGCAATCGGAGCAGGCGCAGTCTCGGAACGCGCTCGAAATGTTCGACATCGGCCGTGACCAGCACGTGCTGACTTCCGGTAAGTGCAGCGGCGAACGCGTCGGCATAGGGAAGGTTGTGCTGGGCCTTGATGCGGGCAGCGCGGACAGCGTCGTCCGGGGTTACTGTTATAAGCGAGAGAGGCACTCTGCTCGCCATGGCAGACATCATGTTGTCTGTCTTGACCAGACCAACGCGCTTGACGAGTGAGTAATATACTTCGCCCCAGTTAACTGCCGACATCAATATCGGCGCGCCGAGTGCGGAAGCTTGCTTGAGCAAGTCGTCTACGACCTGCGAACCGTCGCCTTTTGTAAGGAAACGATATAACGCGCTAGCATCTAGGACGTGCGTTTTCACTCGATCTCCCGATCAGGTTCCTTTTCGATGTCAGGCGGTAGGCCCAAGCCAGCGAAGATACCGTGGAATCGTTCAATGTCATCGACTTGTTTGGGATAGACCGCGATGCCGCCCTTGATGCGCGCAAAGCGCACGCGCGTGCCCTTTTCGATGCGCAAAGCCCGGCGCAGTTTGGCCGGAATTACCAATTGTCCCTTCGACGTCACCGTTCCTTCTAGTTGTTTCATGTCTTACATTTTAGCATATATAGTAAGACGCTATAAGTGTTCGTCACCCACTCGGTGCATGTGGCGTGCTGCAGACGACCGTGACCTTGAATTGGGTGTGGACTGCCAAATTCCCGTGCCTCATCAATCTTGCCTCTTTCGGATAAGAGTGTCGGCGCAGAATCCCCCTCGGCAGATCTCGAAACTGACTTTCTTTTTCAATAACATAGCCCTGTGATTCAGCTCACCATTCGATGTGCGATATCTCCACTAGAGCACCATTTACACCCGTTTGGCCTAACTTCGTTGGACGCCCCGCCTCCGCCCGGTAGTCTGTAACTGTCGTAAGGTGTGGAACTTGGCCTGTCTATGTGGGGTAGGCCGCCACCAAATTCTCCGTGAGGCGTAAATGCACAAACCTATTAAGTACGTCGAAAAAGCTGTCACCGTTGCCGCCAAGGGCGCATGGGCGGTATTCGACCGTGTCAACAGCATCAATCAGAATCCCTCGTTTACGCCTAAGTGGTCTGACAAGCCACTGTTGAAGTCGTACCAGAAATCCAAGCCGCCGCTCGGCTGGCCCCGCACCACCGACTCACTCTGCCCCAAGTGCGTTCCCGAAATTCGCCAGCAGATCATCGACGGCAAACTGCCCATTGAAGTCCTGATGAACGAGAAGGCCGGCGAGATCAAGGCCCAGATCATCGAGCGCGACGGCAAGATCCTGATGGTGAAAGACTGCCCCATCCACGGTCACTTTGAAGACGTGATGGCCATGGACACCGACTTCTTCAAGCACCTCGAAGACGTTTTCCCCGGCCGCGATATCCGCGCCCACAACGACGAGAAGCTCCACCACCACGGCAGCAGCACCGTGCTACACGGTCGCGGCTCGGTACTCACCATCGACCTCACCAACCGCTGCAACATGATGTGCGATCCCTGCTTCATGGATGCCAACCAGGTCGGCTTTGTCCACGAACTTACGTGGGACGAAATCAAGACCATGCTGGACAACGCCATCACCATCAAGCCGCGGCGCCAGATGTCGGTTCAGTTCTCCGGCGGCGAGCCCACGCTGTCGCCGTACTTCCTTGACGCCGTCGCTTATGCGCGCAAGGTTGGATACAACAGCGTGCAGGCCGCGACCAACGGCATCGAGTTCGCCAAGAGTCCCGAGTTCGCCAAGCAAGCCTTTGAAGCCGGTCTGCGCTACGCATACCTGCAGTTTGACGGCATCGGCAACGCAGCCAACTCGCACCGCCTCGTCGGCAATCTATTCGATGTGAAGTTACAGGCCATCGAGAACCTGCACAACGCTGGTGTCGAAATCGTTCCCGTCGTCACCATTGTCAACGACCTCAACAACGAACAGGTCGGACGCATCATCCAATTCGCGCTCGACAATCCTAAGCGCATTTCGTTTCTGTCGTTCCAACCGGTTTCGTTTACCGGACGCGATGAGGCCATCACTGACGAGCGCCGTCACGCCCAGCGTTATACGCTGTCTCATCTCGCGCACGACGTGAAGGGCCAGACAGGTCTGGGCGAGCCCACTCGCGACTGGTTCCCCATCTCGTTCATGAGCACCTTCTCTGATTGGGCTGACCTGGTTCACGGGCCGGACAAGGACTGGGGCTCTTTGAGCTGCGGCTGCCACCCTAACTGCGGCGTTGGCATGGCCGTCATGATCGACAAGGAAACCAAGGAAGCCGTTCCTGTCACCGCGTTTCTCAACGGCGACACCATCGCCAAAGACATCGCCAAGGTGAACGACGCTGCCCGCGGCAAGTGGATGTCGATCGCCGGCATGACCCTTGCGCTTCTGAAGAACTACGACCCGTTCAAGTCGCCGACGCACTTCAAGTTCACCGACTTGCTGAAGAAGTTCGACAAGACCTTCGGCGCCACCGGCAAAGACTACGGCAAGGTCAGCGGAGACCGCACCGAGACCGACATCGAGCGCCGCCGCCGCGATCGCTGGAACTTCCTGTTCATCGCCGGAATGTGGTTCCAGGACCTGTTCAACTACGATTTCCGCCGCACCGAGCAGTGCATCATTCCTTACGCCACGCAGGAAGGCGAAATCAGCTTCTGCGCCTACAACACCGGCGTGGGCTGGCGCAACATCGTCGAGAAGATGCACATGACCGCCACCCTCACCAAGTGGTACGAGGAGCACGGCCGTCACGAAATCTTCGCCGGCAACAAGAAGGTGAGCCTCTCGACCACCGACCACACGCTCAAGCTGATTGACGAGCACGTGAACGCCGAAGCCAACCACACGCTCGACGATCTCGGTATCGCCAAGAACGCGCGTCAGGAAAAGTTCAAGGCGCGCGACGAGAAGATCAAGAAGGATGCCGAAGACGCCCGCATGCTCGCGCTCTACAAAGAGCACGTGCTGGGCGAGCAGCCGGCGAAAGTCGAAGGCACCTTCGTTCCGCTCGGCAGCATCGGCGGTATCAAGCCTGCTCCTGCAAAGGAAGTGGCCGAACCCGCCTTCGGCGACTAAGGAAGTTAGCGATTACGAACCAGTTAGGTGCCCCGTTCAAGCGCAGCTTGAGCGGGGTTTTTCGTTTCAACTAACGACGATGTTGGTGCCCATCCTTTCTTAAGACGCTCCTATCGTTGTCGAGCAAGTGTGCGAACCACCCTTCCATTGGACTTTGCTCGCGATCCAGGCTGTGAGTCGGTCCCCTGGTTCCACCCACCCAGTTCCATCGCCGCATCGATGCATGCTGCGCGTAGCTCGTCGGCGTGACCGCGATCGACCAAAGTCCGGGCCACCACCATTCCGCCAATGCTTAACGCCGCGATCGCTTGTGCTGTGCTGCGGCTTGCACCGTTCTTGTTGGTCATGCTCCGCTCCAGCACGCTCACCATCGCCCGGAACACGGTCTCGAACGCGCTTCTCGCCGCGACGCCGCTCCTTGCCACATCTGTGGGTAGCGCTACCATCGGACACGAGTTCTCCACATCCTCAAAATGCTGGCGCGACAGGTAGGCCTTCACGATTTGCGCACCCACGTCGGTCGCTGAAAGATCGACATGCACTCCCTCCCAGCAGTTTTTCCATTCCGGATCGGTAAAGAAACAATTCATGACTTCGGCGTACAAATCGCTCTTGCTGCCGAAATACGAATAGAAACCGCCATGTGTGAGTCCCGCGCCCGCCATGATCTGTCCGATGGAAACGTTTTCGAAGCCGTGCCGGTTGAAGAGCTTCCGCGCACTGTCGATGATGTTTTTCTTCGTCTGTAAGCGATGAGCTGCAGTGTAAGGCATTGGGTTCCTCTCTGATCTAGTCACGTCGCGCGGGCGACAACGGCATCGGCCACAATATTATATTGATCATATTTTGCATTGATGTTTCCATTTCCTTGCTGCGGCAAATCCGCATACCCGTTCGACAATTCGCTTCGTGGAGGCAGTCGTGGATACGCCTGATAACTCGCTGATGGCCCTCGTTTCCTCAAGCCGGCGCCGTTGGATTACAACTGCTGCGGTCGCGATTGGCGGCCTCGCCATCACCTCGCGCGATTCGTTCGCCGCCACCGACAGCGGCCTTTCTCACAACGCGGAGGCCATCCACCAGGAAACGGTTTTCAAAGCGAGTCCGCAACGTCTCTACAATGCGCTTCTCGACGCAAACCAGTTTCAGAAGGTCGAGTTGCTCAGCGGAGCGATGAAGGGCACGGACCTTATCGCGAAGCCTGCGATGATCAGCCGCGAGCCAGGCGGCGCGTTCAGCATCTTCGGCGACTATATCGTCGGACGGCAACTGGAGCTGGTGCCTAACCAGCGCATCGTACAGGCGTGGCGCGAGACCAGTTGGGATCCCGGCATCTTCTCGGTTGTGCGCTTCCAACTAGACCCACAGGGTGCAGGCACAAAACTGGTTTTCGACCACACTGGATTTCCCGTGGGCAATGGCGAGCACCTGGCCATCGGCTGGAAGGCCCATTATTGGGAGCCTCTGGAGAAGTTTCTTGCCTGAGTGCGTTGCGGCCTCCGAAATCGACTACCGGCCATTTGGATACCCCACCCTTATCGCCCGAGGTTGGCGATAGGGTGGGCTAAGCGGACCGGGAACCGTAATCAAGCCTGAATCCACGACAATCCAGCACCGCCATGCGGGACGGGCAGAAGAAAGCCCACCGTTTCAGAGGCTGTTACGAAACTCGACACTCGTCCTCTGCGGTGGAACAAAATAATCTAGCCCAGCGCGAAGCCGAAGGCGAAACGCTGGGTTCAGTGGGATATCTCATGCGAGTCGCGGAGCGACGGCAGAGTTTCGTAACAATCTCTTTAGCGCTGGGTAGGCTGAGATACAAACCCCCAGAGTCCCCAGGGGGCGATACCTCTTCCCCGGGGGCTTCAGCCCGGGCGCTGTACCGCAACTCGCACGCATCCAATTCCAAACCGCTACAATCAAACTCCCAGCACCCTACGGAGCCCTTGATGTCACACAACCTCGACGAAACCATCTCTCTACTCGCCCGCACTCCGGCCGCCCTCAACGCCCTTCTCCGCGACCAGCCCGAAATCTGGACGTCACGCAACGAAGGCCCCAACACTTGGAACGCTGTCGAGATCGTCGGCCATCTCATCAGCGGCGAGCGCACCGATTGGGTTCCTCGGGCCCGCATGATTATGCAGTTCGGCGAAAGCAAGACCTTCGAACCATTTGACATGAAGGGCCACGTCCGCGAGGTCGAGGGCAAATCCATCAACCAGCTGTTAGACGAGTTTGCTCAGCTCAGAACCAACAACCTGGTTGAGCTTCGCGCGTGGAAGCTGCAGCCCGCGGACCTTGAGCGCCGCGGAGTGCATCCTTCTCTTGGAACAGTAACCATGTCGCAACTGCTGGCGACTTGGCCCGCTCACGATATGACGCACCTGCACCAACTCTCTCGCGTGCTCGCTTACCAGTACCGCGAGGCCGTAGGCTCCTGGAGCGAGTATATGGGCGTTCTCCAGTGCTCCGGCCACAGCTCGGAATGAACTCCTGGTGACGAATATTGCGCCATACACATTTACTAACCGCTATTCACCAGCTACTAACCATTTAGTTACTGTACTTTCGTAACTTGCACGGACCAGCCGCATCTGTCAGCCTACCCATGTAGGATTGCTGGTTTTCGCTGCCCGCTCATGGCGGGCGGCCTGCTCTATCTGGAGGTTTTTATGGCTCGCGGTACTTTTGCCCGCGCCCAAGACGAGTGCTTCTTCTGCACTTCCCCTGCCCTTCCCAACCGCACAACTGCTCGCCTTCATAATGCTCCGCCGCCGCCTAAGTCCAATGAATTGACGATTTTGCCTGTAACTCTTTTGGATAGACGAATTTGCAAAACGGCCTTCTCGCAAGTCCTTTGTTTCCAGGATTTTGCGTCAAACAGGGGGAGGGGGGTCAGCCCTCAGCACGCCTGTCACTGCCGGGCCGTCTTTGGTCGGGGATCACCCTATTTCCGCCGCTGGCGCTGCATGCTATCGTCTATCGCTGCGAAGATTAATCTCTCAGGGCGGAGGCCACACCATGCGAGTGAAACGTCTGACTCAGGGAACGTTATTGGCTGGAATACTGCTCCTCGCCGCGTCTGTTTGGGGACAAGGAACCATCACCGCCCAAATCACTGGCGGAAACGGCAGCGGCAAGTGCACCTTTGAGGTACGCGTGGACGGCGTCGCCGATGTGCAGATCCGCGGCAACCAGGGCTACCTGCAGACCAAGGCTGGCATGCCCGCGCAGTGGGTCCGGCTGAAATGCAATCAGCCCCTGCCCCGCAACCCCAATAACTTTCGCTTCGCCGGCGTCGATGGCCGCGGCAAACAGTACATGGTAAGAAATCCCGCGCAGAACAATGGGGTCGCAGTGATCCGCATCGAAGACACCAGGAACGGCTACGAGGGCTATACCGGCGACATCATGTGGAACGGCGGCAGCAATAACGGCGGCGGCGGGAGTGGTTGGTGGAATGACAACTGGAACGTCGGTGGCGGCTGGAACGGCGGCAATCAGCCCTATCCACCGCCCGGCAACGGCTGGAGCAACAACATTGTTCCCAACTGCCAGAACAATATTCGCAACAAGGTGCGGCAGAAGATCAACAACGCGCAGGTGAATTTCAATGGTCAGCCGAGCCGAAATCAGGGAGGGGCGTTCGTCATGGTGGACGGCACGGCGAACATTCGCGACAACCAGGGAAGGATGGGGCAGATTTCCTATCACTGCACCATGCATCCCAACGGCAATGTCGCGGACTCCAACTTTAACGTGACTCAGGGCCCGGGCACCCCGCAGCCCCGTTAGAAGGCCTTTCGACAAATAGAGGACCGTATCATGCGGCCCTCTCACTACAGTTGCTAAAGTTGTTAACTATTGAACTGTTCTTCAATAGCGCTGCGCCACCTGCTGGTGCGGCAGCCTCGGTTCTTTATATCCGTGCGGCTTCTGCCGCGGTGGCAGCTTCGGCGCCTTGTACGGAATCTCCTCGTACGGAATGCGGCTGAGAATATCGGAGATGCAATTCAATCGCGCCCGCTTCTTGTCATCGGACGGAACCATGTACCACGGCGCTTGTGGAATGTCGGTCGCCGCCAGCATCGCGTCACGCGCCCGTGAAAAGTCGTACCAGCGGCGATGCGACTCCAGGTCCATCGGGCTCAGTTTCCAGCGCTTCGATGTGTCGTTGATGCGTGCCAGGAACCGCTTATGCTGTTCGTGCTCGCTCACTTCCATCCAGTACTTCAGCAGGATGATGCCGTCAGTGACAATCGACATCTCAAAGCTCGGACAGTTCTTGAGGAACCTGGTGTAGTCCTGCTTGCTGCAGAAGCCCATCACGTGTTCGACGCCCGCGCGGTTGTACCAGCTGCGGTCGAAGATAACGATCTCGCCTCCTGCGGGAAGATGCTCGATATAGCGTTGCAGGTAAATCTGGGACTTCTGGCGCTCGGTCGGCGCAGGTAAAGCCACTACGCGAAAGACGCGCGGACTAACGCGCTCGACGATGCGCTTGATGGTTCCGCCCTTGCCTGCCGCGTCGCGACCTTCGAAGAGGATGACGATTCTGGCGCCAGTCGTTTTGACCCACTCCTGCAACTTCACCAGTTCGGTCTGTAGTCGAGACATCTCTTTCTCGTATTCTTTGTTGCTCATCTTCGCCTTGGCGCTTTCCGCCTTGGCATCAGACAACGGCAAGCTCTTCTCAGAATCGTGTGCATGTTTCTTCTTCGATGCCTTTCCCATAAGGCCTCCTGATCGGCATGTAGACAAGGGGTAATGATCGGGTTGATTGTACGCCGCACCGCAATTCCGACGTAGGATCGGAGTCACAGTCAGCGGGGCCGAGGGCAGATTTGGTTGCCCTGTTTACCGTCTGCAATTGCGCATTCAATGCGGAATTCCGCGCTTTGCTGCACACCCGCTTCACAAATTGTGGTGCGCTCCGACACTGCATCGGATCATAGAACGCTCCACAATTAATGAACTAAGGCAGGGCGAATTGTGCCTGCGTGATCTTGGGTCAGGCGCCTCCGCCCTGCAGCCAAATTCCCGAGGTGAAGTGGACAGTGAGCACCCAAACGATTTCGCCCGAAAGTAGTGTCTCAATTCTGGTTCCGCGCAAGCGGCCCAGTCTGCGCATCCTGCAACCGGAAGTCACCTACACCGGAGCTCCGATCAAACCCCTGCATCGCGGCCTTCCCAAAGCCACGGAATCCTTGTGCCCGGAATGTACGAAGGTGATTCCGGCGATGGTGCTCGAGGATGACGGCAAAGTCATCATGCAGAAGTCGTGTCCTGAGCACGGCGAGTTCCGAGACATCGTGTTCAGCGATGTCGAGCTGTATCTGAAGATGGAGGAGTGGAATTTCGGCGATAACCTCGGCCTGTCGAACCCACAGGTCGAAGGCGCCAAGGCATGTCCGGACGACTGCGGCCTGTGCGGCATGCATACCTCACACACCGCCCTCGCAAACGTGGACCTCACGAATCGCTGCAACCTGACCTGCCCAGTGTGTTTCGCCAACGCCAACGTTGCGGGTTACTTGTACGAGCCGAACATCGATCAGGTGCGTGTGATGCTGGAGACGCTACGCGGCGAGCGGCCGGTCGATGGCCGTGTTGTTCAGTTCTCTGGCGGCGAGCCGACGATCCACCCACAGTTCTTTGAGATTCTCTCCATGGCGCGCGACATGGGATTCACCCATGTGCAGGCTGCGACCAACGGAATTGAGTTGGCGAATCTTGAGTTCGCGCAGAAGGCGAAAGCCGCGGGACTCAACACGCTCTACCTGCAGTTCGATGGCGTGACCGACGATGTCTACCGACGAACGCGCGGCCAGGCATTGCTCGAGACCAAGATGAAGGTCATCGAGAACTGCCGCGCCACGGGCATGAAGATCGTGTTTGTGCCGACGATCGTAAAGGGCCTCAACGACCAAGAAATCGGCGACATCGTGCGCGTCGCCATCGAGAACATCGACACGGTGTCAGGCATCAGTTTCCAGCCGGTCGCGTTCACTGGCCGCATCGCCAAGCACGAACTGCTGGCGAAGCGGTTCACCCTGGCGGACCTGGCACGATGCGTCGGCGAGCAAACCGGCATCACCAAGCTGCACGAAGACTGGTTCCCGCTGGCGTGTGTCACGCCGTTCTCGAAGCTGACCGCCGCGATTCGAGGCACCGGCGTGCCGACGATCTCGTCGCATCCCCATTGCTCGCTGGGCACGTATTTCTTTGTGGACCAGGAATCGAAGCAGGCAGTTCCCATCACTCAGTTCGTCGACGTGCCCAGCATGTTGCAGGACATGGAAGAGCTGTCGCGCAAGACGACCAAGCTGCAATTCAAGTTGTATTCCGGCGTAAAGGTCTGGAACATGCTGCAGCGCCACTTCCGCGAGGAGAAGGCGCCACGCGGGCTCACATTCAAAAAGTTTCTGCAAACCTTGCAGGGACTGACCGACAAGAAGCTGGGCCGCGACGGCATGGACGGAACCTTTACCTATCGCACCCTGTTAGTGGCCGGCATGCACTTTCAAGATGCCTACAACTACGACATCGAGCGGGTGAAGCGCTGCGTGATCCACTACGCCACACCCGACGGAAAACTCTATCCGTTCTGTACCTACAATTCAGGGCCGTGCTATCGCGAGAAGATCGAGCGGCAGTTCTCGACTCCGTGGGACCCGAAGGCGCAACATCCAATCGCGATCGAGGCTTAACCCGGAGGCCACTTCAGATCGCGGCCGCCAATCAGGTGCAGATGCAAATGGAAGACGGACTGCCCTGACTTAGGCCCGACGTTATACACCGTGCGGTAGCCTTCTTCGATGCCGCGCTCGCGGCCAAGTTTGGCTGCGATCAGCTGGCAGTAGCCGATGATTTCCGCGTCTTCCGGCGTCGCTTCTTTCAGACCGGCGATGTGCCGCTTAGGCACGATGAGCACATGCGTCGGCGCCTTCGGATTGATGTCTTCAAAGACAAGTACCTTGTCATCTTCGTAGACCTTGGTGGCCGAGATCTTGCCTGCGATGATTTTGCAGAAGAGACAGTTGTCGCTCATGAGCAAATGTTAACTGACAGCAGCCATTTCGGCTTGTTTTTGGCCAGGAGTGGTAAGATTGTCTTACCATGGTAACCAAAGTCTCCACCAAGGGGCAGGTCGTGCTTCCGAGTGCGATTCGCCGCCGGCTTGGACTTCAGGCAGGCGATCCTCTCGACGTAAAGATGGAGGGCGAACGCATCGTATTGACGCCGCAAAAGAAGCGGTCCAAGAGAAAAGCAAGAATCGTCAAAGACCCGGTTACCGGATTTCCAGTCTTAACCCTGGGCCCCGGAGCTCCAACCTTAACCAGCAAGGAAGTCGAGGAAATGCTGGCTGAATTCCAATGAAATACCTGCTCGACGTAAACGCACTGCTGGCATTTGGCTTGGGCGAACACGAGTTTCACGACCGGGTGGCGAATTGGATTGTAAGCCGGGCATCCAGCAGCGAGCTTGAGATCGCGACCTGTTCGATTACCGAGCTCGGTTTCGTACGAATTGTCGCCCAAACTCCACGTCACGAGTACACGGTTGAATCGGGAAAAGGCCTACTGAGGCAGCTAAAGTCGAAACACTCGAAGACGCTTTCGTTTCTCGCGGACGCTCAAGACATCACCCATTTGCCATCATGGGTCCAGCACCCCAAGCAGGTCACCGATGGTCACCTAGTCCGGCTCGCGAAGGCGAACGGAGCCGTGTTGGCGACGCTGGACCAACGAATACCGGGAGCTTTCTTGATTCCGGAGTGACATGCCCGCGGTCTAGCGCTCGTTTCGCCGTAATAGCAAATAGGCGCGTATCAAGGGGTCGAGATCGCCGTCGAGCACGCGGTCCACGTCGCCAATCTCCTCACGAGTACGCAAATCCTTCACCATGCGGTAGGGCTGTAAGACGTACGAACGGATCTGCGAACCGAAGTCGATGTCGAGCTTGGAATCCTCGATGTGCTTGGTGGCAGCCTTCTTCTTTTCGAGCTCGAACTCGTACAGGCGCGAGCGCAGAATGCTCATCGCCTTGTCTTTGTTCTTGTGCTGCGAACGTTCGTTCTGGCAAGCGGCCACGATTCCGGTTGGGATGTGCGTGATACGCACAGCAGAGTCCGTGGTGTTGACGTGCTGTCCGCCCTTGCCACCGGAGCGATAGGTGTCGATGCGAATGTCGTCAGGCTTGATGTCGATTTCGATGCTCTCATCGATTTCCGGCGAAACGTAGACGCTGGCAAACGACGTGTGCCGACGCTTGGCCTGATCAAAGGGTGAGATGCGCACCAGGCGATGCACGCCAATCTCGCTGGTCAGCAGCCCGAAAGCATAGTCGCCGTTCACGCCGAACGTCGCAGATTTGATGCCCGCTTCTTCGCCGGGCTGGTATTCGTACATCTGCGTTGAGAAGCCTTGGCGTTCGGCCCAGCGCAGGTACATACGCATGAGCATCTCGGCCCAGTCCTGCGATTCGGTACCGCCCGCGCCGGGATGGATGGTGACGATGGCGTTGCGATCGTCGTTGGGGCCGGAAAGCAGAGTTGCGATCTCGAGCTTGTCGACCAGGGCGCGCAGCGTGTCGATTTCGCGGCGCAGATCAGCGGACACGTCTTCGCCTTCCTGCGCCAGTTCGAAATAAGCGCTAATATCGCCCGAACGGCGTGCTAGCTCTGACTCGGTGGCGAGTGCCGTCTCGAGACGTTTCTTCTCGCGCATAACATGTTGGGATTTTTCGGGATTCGACCAGAGCGTTGGATCGGCAGTCTGCTTTTCGATCTCGCTCAGTTTTTCGCGCAGCTTGGGCGCGTCAAAGATACTCCTGAAGGTCGTGGACCTTTTCGCGGAGCGCAGAGAATTCCTGTTCTAACTCTTCAACCATGAGATGTGTGGGTCCTTCTAAACCGGCGCGGGCTGCAGCATTTCCGCAGGTTCGCGGAAGCGCAACACCACACCGGCCAAGGTGATTATCGCACAAATAAACGGGAACCAGTCCCCGTGACGGGTGTAGAAGGTGGTGCTCTCGACCAGCGAGTATGCGGCTTGGAGCGACGTGCGCTGGTTACGCAGCGCCTGTGTCACGATGCGCCCGTAAGGATCGATCACGGCGGTAATCCCGGTATTGGTATCGCGCAGCAGCCAGCGATCGTTTTCGACAGAGCGCATGCGGGCCATGTTCAAGTGCTGCAGTGGCGCAGACGAGTCACCATACCATCCGTCGTTCGAGACGTTGACGAACACCTCGGCACCGTTGCGGGCGAACTGCCGAATCTCGTCGGGAAAGACGGACTCGTAGCAAATAAAGGTTCCAAGCTTGGTGTTTCCGGCATCGAGGGGAGTCCGATGAGTTCCGCGACCGAAGGTGCCGATTTCGCGGGTTAGCGGCTTGGCGAAAGCGATGAGATTTTCGAACGGGATGAATTCGCCGAAGGGTACAAGATGGATTTTGTCGTAGCGCGCGATCCATGCGCCGTTCGGGGCGATGAGCGCAGCCGAGTTAAAGATGTCGGGCGGCTGGTTGGGATCGCCGGCGCGCTCGATGCCCATCGAGCCAGTGATGATGTAGGAGTCGGTCTCGCGCGCCAGTTCGCCAAGGGTCCCGCGCAAGTGGAGATCAGTGACGAAGAAGGGCGCAGGTGATTCGGGCCAGATGATCAGGCCTGGCGATTGCGGTGTCGCATTCCGTGGTCGCAAACTCAGGGCGCTGAGTTCGCCGAGGGTCTGCTGCAGGTAGTCGAGACTCCAGGCATCGGAGTCGAGGATGGGGATGTTCGACTGCACCAGCGTGACGCCGCGGTCGCCAGCGAGCTTGGGAGGCTTCACGAACTCTCCTGCCTGCAAAACTACTGCGGCCGCGAGTGAGGCTGCGAGCATCACGTTGCGACGCGCACGCGGGACCAGAAACGCGGCAGCAACGGCGGTGTTCACCAGTGCGATCTCAAAGGAGATGCCATAAACGCCAGTTACGGTCGCGATGCGCGAGAGTGGGATGTTGTCGATCTGCGTGGTGCCCAGCAAGTCCCAGGGGAATCCCGTGATGTAGGAGCGGGCCATCTCGACAGCGACCCACGCGAACGGAGCGAACACCAGCGCACGCAGGCTGTATCCGTTGCGGCGACGCGCGATGAGGGCGACCAAAAGGCCGAACAGTCCGTGGTACAGGCCGAGATACAGCGCGAACAAAATCAGGATGATGATGGAGGTTGTGACGCCCAGGCCTCCGTACAAATGCATGGTGTGGTACACCCAGTAGCAACTGCCGAGATACCAGATGACGCCGCTGGCGTAGCCGAGCAGAAAGCCCTGCCACGCGGTGGCGGGAGCAAACCATTTGCCGTCCTCCACGATGGTGAGCAGCGCGTCCTGATTGCGGCATTGCAGGACGGCATAGATGAGAGGCGCGAGGGCGACCCAGCTCAGGAAATAGAGCGCGGGTTTGGGGAAGATCAGGACCTGCAAAACGCCTGATGCGCAGGCAGAAATCCAGGCATTGCGGCGGATTCGGGTCACCTAGCGAGTGTAGCAAAGGCGGATTGGTAGCTGGTTGCCGGTAACTGGTTGCTGGTTGGGCCGGCTCTCACCGATGAAAGGGCGCGGGCTTAGTCCGCGCCAGTTACCAATTGCCAGTTACCAATTGCTACTTGATCGCCACCAGCTTGTTCACCAGGTCCGAGTAATCTTTCTTCTCCACGCCGTGAACCTGTTTGTTGTACTCGTCCACCTTGGCCGAGTAGTTCATGGAGCAGAATTTCGGGCCGCACATGGAGCAGAACGCTGCTTCCTTGTAGTAGGCGTCGGGCAGGGTCTCGTCGTGCATGGCGCGGGCGGTCTCAGGATCGAGCGAGAGTTCGAATTGCTTGTCCCAGTCGAAGGTGTAGCGGGCGTAGCTGATGGCGTTGTCGCGGTCTTGCGCGCCGGGACGGTGACGCGCTACATCGGCGGCGTGGGCGGCTATCTTATAGGCGATGATGCCGTCTTTCACGTCTTTATCGTTGGGCAAGCCGAGGTGCTCTTTGGGAGTGACGTAGCAGAGCATCGACGCACCGTGCCAGCCGATCATCGCCGCGCCGATGGCCGATGTGATGTGGTCATAACCGGGCGCGATGTCGATCACCAGCGGCCCGAGCGTGTAGAACGGAGCGCCATGGCAGAGCTCGACTTCCTTCTCGACCTGCTCCTTGATCTTGTCGAGCGGCACGTGGCCGGGGCCTTCGATCATGACCTGCACGTCGCGCTCCCAGGCTTTGGTGGTCAGCTCGCCGAGGGTCTTGAGTTCGGCGAATTGCGCTTCGTCGCTGGCGTCGGCGATGCAGCCGGGACGGAGGCCGTCGCCGAGCGAGTAGCTCACGTCGTGTTTGGCAAGAATCTTCGTGATGTCGTCGAAGCGCTCGTAGAGGAAATTCTGCTTGTGGTGATGCGCCATCCACTGCGCCAGGATCGCGCCGCCGCGGCTCACGATGCCGGTGATGCGGCTGGTGATCAGCGGCAGGAATTCGACGAGCACGCCGGCATGGATGGTCATGTAATCGACGCCCTGCTCGGCCTGCTCTTCGATAACTTCGAGCATGACGTTGATGTCGAGGTCTTCGATGCGCTTGACACGCGAAACTGCCTCGTAAATCGGCACAGTGCCGATGGGCACAGGCGAGTGGCGCAGGATGGCTTCGCGAATTTCGTGGATCCCGCCGCCGGTGGAGAGGTCCATCACCGTGTCGGCGCCGTAGTGCACCGAGGTGTGAAGCTTCTTCAGCTCTTCGTCAACGTTGCTGGTGATGGCCGAGTTGCCGATGTTGGAGTTGATCTTGCAGCGAGACTCGATGCCGATGGCCATCGGCTCCAGCTCGGGATGGTTGACGTTGGCCGGGATGATCATGCGGCCGACAGCGACTTCGTCGCGGATGAGTTCCGGCGCAACCTTTTCGCGCTCGGCAACGAAGAACATCTCTTCGGTGAGCAGGCCTTTGCGCGCAAAATGCATCTGCGACATGTTGGTGTCGCCGCTGCGCGCGGCCTCTTCGCGACGCCTGGTGATCCACTCAGCGCGAGGTTTCAAGACGCTCGAAGTATTGCCGTTGCTGCCGTTGTTGTCGCTCATAACGTTGGGGAACCCTCCGGACTTAATGGTTATTATAGCCCCGCGAAATGAAGCCCACGTAAGTGGGAAAGGCATGGTGAATCTTCTTTCGACGAACGATAGCCGCCAGGCGCGCCCTATTTTCATTTTGTTCCGCATTCAAGCGATGTTAGCTTTGGGATGAATCGGGAGGCAGCAGGAATGGCGGAGAACAAGACCAAGCCCACTGAACTGAGTGTCGCGGCATTTGTCGAGGCGATCACGGACGAGACCAGGCGCGCTGATGCGAAGGTACTGGTGAAGTTGATGCAGAAGGCCTCGGGCGAAAAGCCAACCATGTGGGGTCCGGCGATTATTGGCTTCGGCAGCGTCCACTACAAGTACGACAGCGGGCGCGAGGGCGACATGCCGCTGATCGGTTTTTCACCGCGCAAGGCAGCGAACGTGTTGTATGGCCTCATCGGAATGAAGGGCGCCGATGCGCTACTGGCAAAGCTCGGCAAACATACGACTGGCAAGGGCTGCCTCTATATCAACAAGCTGGCGGATGTGGACGGAAAAGTGTTGCAGGCTTTGGTCGCGAAGTCGGTCGCGTCCAAGCGAGCGAAGCACTCGAAATAAGACCGCACGAAACGTGCCTCGTCTCTGCGTGCCGGAATGTCGACGCTATCGAGCCCGCGCTCTTCGTTTTCCAATCATGTACAGCAGCATCCCTCCTCCAATCAGCAACACGCTGAGGAGCACCACCTTAGCCACAGCAAATACTTTATTAGGCTCGCTGGGATCGGGGACGACAGACCCCGCGATCACGGCGCATGTGGTGACCATGGCCAGCACGGCGAGGGCAATCGCGACGTGGCGGCCGCCGGGAATCGTGACGACACCCGGCTCAACTGGTTCGCGCTGGAGGCGGATCAACGCAGCAAACATGAACAGGTACGGTACGAAGTTGGTGATGATGCTCATGGTGACCAGCAATTGATAGGCGCCGCGCACCGTGCTGCCCGCCTGTCCGAGCAGGACGAACGCCAGGCAGCAGACCGCCTGGGTGATTAATGCCACCGACGGCGTGCCCCACTTGGGGTGCACCCGACCGAAGGCAGGCGGCAAGTAGCGGTCGATTCCCACCACAAACGGAATGCGCGCCAAGGCCGCCAGATACGCACCCACGCCGCCGAGATTGGCGAGGCATATCAGCAGCGCAACCGCCGGACCGACGCCATACCAGCCCACGCGCGCAGCGGCGCTCGAGATGGCTTGCATGATGCCTTCCATGCTGTTGACCTGCGAGGTGGGCAGGGCCGCCAAAATGGCGACGGTGCCCAGGATGTATCCCGCGGTAATGATGACTCCAGCGGTGATCAAGGCGCGGGGGACGATGCGGCGCGCGTCTTTCATTTCGTCGCCCATGAACGATGCAGCCTCGGCGCCGCTAAATGCGTAAAGAAGCGTCGCCCACACTCCAAACATGCCTGGATTCAGCGAAGGCGTCATGGTGGCCGGACTGAAGCTGGTGGCGGAGCCGAATCGCATCCACGCTACGATGCCGACCACGCAAAGCAGAGCTACAGGCAGCCATGTTCCCAAAGATCCGAGGTTGTTTAGCCATTTGCCGATGTTGAGACCAACCACGTTGAGAGCCAGCGCGAGCCCCACGCCAAGAAATGAAAACGTAACGAAATAAACCGGACTGCGCTGCAGGCTGTTCCAGCGCGTACCACCGATGTACAACGCATTGCTGGCGGCGAAGTAGAGCACTGCGGGAAAGTACGGAAGGTTGCTGGTCCAGTAAATCCAGCCGGTAAGGTACGCGGGAAAATCGCCGAAGGCGCGCTTGGTCCACAGGTACATACCGCCCTCCTGCGGATAGCGCGAGGAGAGCTCCATGATGCAAAGCGCCAGCGGTATGAAAATTGTAAACAGGCCGACGACCCAGATGACGATGGAGCTAGGACCGACAGTGGCGGCGACGGGAATCCAGCGCAAACTCAATGTCGTGACCACGTAAAACATGACGAGGTCCCGAAAGCCGAGTACGCGCTTGGGATGGGGGATGTCCGCCGTCAAATGCTGCGCTGTGACGGCGCCGATGTTCACGTCCGTGGAGGATGGGTGCATTGAATCGCTGGATCAAACCGCCAGAAAGTAACGATAAAACTGTTCGTCACGCTTCCAGCCGAGCCGTTCGTAAAGACGCTGCGCGGCATGGTTGTCAGCGGCGGTTTCCAGCGTCAGCCCATCGGCCTGGGTCGACTCCGCGAATTGCCGGGCGCGCTCGGCCAACGCCAGGCCAACACCCTGCTTGCGGACGCCGGGCGTGACGTACAGGTCGTTGAGGATCCACTGGCGGGCCAGATTGACCGAGGAGAACACTGGATAGAGATGCATGAAGCCCACCGCGTCCTGCCCGCGCAGGGCAACGAACAGGACAGACTCGCCTTTGCTGAGGCGCGCAAACAGGAAGCGGCGAGCGGCTTCTTCATTGGGAGGCCGGTTGTAAAACTGGCGATACGCGTCAAACAGGGGCGCCACGGCTCCAACGTCGGCCGGCGTGGCTTGCACAATCTCGACTTCCAATGCCTCGGGGCTCATTCCGACAAGGAAACACGCCGATGCAGCCGCGTCAACCTATTTTGTGGCAGCCAGGCACAAAAGATGGGTACCGGGACCAGGTCCTAAGATGAATCCTGAGAACGACTATCGTCACAAAGCCAAATATGATTTATGATTCGCGCAAGCACGAAAGTGTGTATGGGGCGATTCCAACCTCGTTGCCTGCACGCGACCTGGGGTCTCAGACAGGAAAAATAATTGTTGTGATCTGGCTCTATCCACCAGATCTCCGAGGTTTGTATGGCTGAATATTCGCCGAACGCCGGCACCTCGAACGTGCCGGTGCCGGGCAACCGTTCTCTGCAAAAGCGCACACTAATCTTGAACGCCGCAATGCACCACTTCGCGGAACACGGCTACGAGGCCGCACGGGTGGGCGACATGGCCAACCACCTGGGAATCGCCAAGGGATCAGTGTTCCAGCACTTCGGCAGCAAAGACGGCCTGTTCTTCGAGGCCTACAAGTCGGCTATGCGGTCGTTGCCGCGGTATCTCGATGTTCCATCAGACGTGAAGAACGGCGGCTTCTTTGCCGTGGTGCGTTACCGGTTGTCGCTGCCGGTGCAATTCTGGGAGCAGTACCGCGTGCAATACCGCATCGTGCTGCTTGGCAATTATGGTTCAGAGCTCAGCCTGAAGAAGCGGATCGCGCGCTTTGTGGCGACTGAAGACCCGTTGGGTGCGACGGCCTTCGTGAAGATGGGGATCGAGCGCGGTGAACTGCGCTCGGACGTCGATCCGCTGCTGATCACGTCTATCCTGGAATGCACGTTCGAACGCATGCAAGATTCCCTGCTGACCGGCGAGGGCGATCGCGAGCTGTTCCATCGCACCGGTGATTTCAACGGCAACCGCGAACAGGTGATCGAACAGTTCATCAACGTATTGCGCGGCGGGATTGGGAACGCCAGAGCAGCTTAACCCGGCGGCGAATCGCCTGTTATCATGGCCTCCTGCAGATATCCAGGGGGTCTGGTGGAATTGTCACTCCGCGAAATCCTGCATTCCTACAACGATCAGGCGCCTCTCGACCAGTCCCACACAATTCCTGCCACGTGGTATGTCGACGAGCGAATCGCGCAACTCGAGCGGCAACATGTGTTTGGCGGAACGTGGCAAGTAGTGGCGCGCATTGACCAACTGCTGCGACCCGGACAGTTTGTCACCACACAGTTTGCGGGCGAGCCATTGGTCGTTGTGCGCTCGGCGGATGGGCAACTGCGCGCGTTCTACAACGTGTGCCGGCATCACGCGGCGGCCGTAGTCACGGAAGCCTCAGGCGAGGCGACAATTTTTCGCTGCCCCTATCACGGGTGGAGCTACGGGCTCGATGGCACGCTGAAGGGCGCTCCTGAGTTTGAAGGCGTTTGCGGCTTCGATCGCGCGAAGAACGGCTTGGTTTCCGTGCAGTGCGCTGTGTGGGAGCAGTTTGTGTTTGTGAATCTTGACCGCTCCGCGGCACCATTGCCGGACTTCCTCGGCGGGCTGGTTGCGCGGGTAGCACCTCTGAATCTGGATTCGGTGCACTTCTTCGAGCGCCGCGTTTATTCGCTGGGATGCAACTGGAAAGTCTTCGTCGACAACTATCTTGACGGCGGATACCACGTGCCGCACTTGCACAAGGGGCTCAATAGCGTACTCGAGTACAAGCAGTACACCATCGAGACCGAAGACCGGTATTGTCTGCAATCGAGTCCGATGGTGGCGTCCGACGAGGATGCGGCGACATCGGCAACGCGACAAGGCGGGCGGGCGTGGTATTTCTGGCAGTATCCCAACTTCATGATCAATCTGTACAAGGGATATATGGACACGAATCTCGTTTTGCCCGATGGTGTGGACCGTTGCACCGTGATTTTCGATTTCTACTTTGACGACGTGAGCGAGGCAGCCGCCGAAAAGAATCGCCAGAGCATCGCGGTGGGCGAGCGGGTGAACGACGAAGACGTGGGGATTTGCGAGAGGGTGCAGCGGGGATTGCATTCGCGGGCCTATGGGGCGGGACGGTTATCGGTACGGCGTGAAGCAGGAGAGCACTTGTTTCACAGGTTATTGGCCGCGGACCTTAAGCGCGGGAGCGAGACTTCCGCAGGTCTTTAGCGATTTCGCGAGCGGCATTGGCGCCGGAGCCGCCGGTCAATCCGTTGCCGGGATGTGTTCCGGAGCCGCATAAATACAGGCCCGTGACAGGTGTGCGGTACTGTGCCCAATCCAACAGAGGACGCATGGTGAAAAGCTGGTCGAGCGCGAGCTCACCGTGGAAGATGTGTCCGCCGCTGAGGCCGTAGGTCTGCTCCAGGTCTTTGGGCGTGATGACTTCTCGGGCTTCGATCATCCCGGGCAGGTCTGCCGCGTATTCCGCCAACGTCTTGATCACCACGTCGCCCAGCGCATCGCCGCTGCGCGTCCCAGTCGGCATCGCGCAGTTTGTAGGGCGCGTACTGCATGTAGATCGACATTACATGCTTTCCGGCAGGCGCGAGCGATGGATCTTGCAGCGTCGGAATGGTCGCTTCAAGGTACGGATGCTGCGAGAACTCGCCGTACTTCGAGGCATCGAAGGCGCGCTCGAGGTAGTCGATTTCGGGCGAAACCTGAATACGACCGCCAAGCAGTGACGTCGTGTTTCCATCGATACCCTTGAACGACGGCAGGCCGTTCAGCGCGAAGTTCACCTTCGCGACAGTTCCGTTCATGCGGTAATGCTGCAGGCGCTGCAGGAAGCTGGGTGCGAGGTTCTGCGGATCCACCAGGCCAAGCAGTGTACGCTTCGGATCGGCGTTGGAAATAACGGCACGAGCGTCGATCTCATCACCGTTGGTCAAGACCACGCCAACAGCCTTGCCCTCTTTCACTTTGATCTGCGCGACTTCTGTCGAAGTTCGAATCTCCACCCCAGCAGCTTGTGCTGCGATCGCCATAGCCGTGGTGAGCGCGCCGGTTCCTCCCATAACGTACGTCGCGCCCCCGGCCGGGTTGCCGTCGGCGGCGGCACGCAGCAGAAATGTCGCCCCCGAGCCAGCCGACCACGGACCGAGGAACGTGCCGAAGATTCCCTGTGCTGCGATGGTCGCGCGCAACAACTCGTTGTCGAACCATTCGGCCACCAAGTCGGCGACGGCCATAGGCGCCCAGCGGAACAGTCGATAGAAGTCTTTCTCGTCCAGTCCCCGGATTTTGCGGCCGGTCTTGAGCAAATCGAATACATTGCCCGATGCCGGAGCGTCGATGTCGGGCGGCGTCATCTGCATCAAGTGATCGATGACCACGGCGATGTTGGCCAGCGCCTTCTGAAACTTTGCGTAATTCGCGGCCTCTTTGGTCGAATACTTCGCAATCTCCTGTTGGGTACGTCCGGTGTCGGAATAGAGCGCGAGGGGATGGCCATCGGCCGTGAGCGAGAGCACGCGCACATCGGGCGTATAGGTCTTAAGGCCATGAGCGGCCAACTTCATGTCGGAAACGATTTCCGCGCGTACTGGCCCGGTGGCGTGCGCCAGCGTCGAACAACGGAAGCCGGGATGAAATTCATTGGTGACGGCGCATCCGCCGACTTGCGGCCTACGCTCTAGGACTAGCGGCTTGAGACCGGCCTTGGCAAGATAGAAGGCGGCGATTAATCCATTGTGTCCACCGCCGATGATGACGACGTCACGAGTCTCCGCCATGGCCTAGTTGCTTCCCTTCCCCTGCTTGAGAATCTCCAACGCCGCCAGTCTACCGTTTGCACCCATGATGCCCCCGCCCGGGTGTGTGGCGGAGCCGCACATCCAAAGGTTCTTGATCGGAGTTTTGTATTGCGCATATCCGGGCACGGGACGAAGGAAGAACAACTGCTCGAGTGTCAGTTCGCCCTGGAAGATGTTGCCTTCGGTCAGTCCCCACTCGCGTTCGAGGTCGAGCGGCGTCACGACCTGGCGACCGACGATGATGTCTTTGATATTGGGCGCGTACTCCGCGATGGTGTTGATCACGTTGTCGCCGAACTCTTCGCGCTTCTCGTCCCATGTGCCTTCTTTGAGCTTGTAGGGCGCATATTGCACGAAGCACGACATCACGTGCTTGCCCGGAGGCGCGACAGAAGGATCGGTAAGGCTCGGGATCACCATGTCGATGTAGGGACGCCGTGAATAACGGCCATACTTGGCATCGTCATAGGCACGCTCCATGTAATCGACGCTGGGCGAAATTGAGATGGCGCCGCGAAGATGGTTTCCTTCGCCGGGCATGCAAGTGAAGTTGGGCAACGCGTCGAGCGCGAGGTTCACCTTGCCGGATGAACCTCGGAACTTGTAGCGCTTCACTTCTTCGCGGAAGTCGTCGGGAAGGTGCTGGGCGTCGATCATCTTCAGGAAGGTCAGGTTCGGATCGACGCTGGATGAAATCACCGGCGCGTAAAACTCGTCGCCGTTGGTTGTCGCGACGCCGACGGCTTTGCCATCTTTGACGAGGATTTGTGCGACTCCGACCTGCGTGCGGATTTCGACTCCGGCTTCGCGGGCGGCGTCAGCGATGGCATTCGAGATGGCTCCAGTACCGCCGCGCGCAAAGCCCCAGGCGCGGAAGGCGCCGTCGATCTCGCCCATGTAGTGGTGCAGCAAAACGTAGGCGGTGCCTGGTGACCGCACGCCAAGAAATGTCCCGATGATTCCAGATGCCGACATCGTGGCCTTAAGCACGTCGGTCTCGAACCATTGGTCGAGAAAATCGATGGCACTCATGGTCATCAGCTGTACCTGGTTGTACTTGTCCTCGCCGTTCAGGTCCTTGAAGCGGCGCCCCAGAAAGAGCAGCTTCATGAGGTCCTTGGGATTGAGTGTGGTGGGATCGGGAGGAACCATGCTGAGGATCGGCTTCACGAAGCGGCACATCTGCAACATGGCCTTGCCGAATTCGTCGTAGGCTTCGGCGTCGAGCTTAGAATGGCGGGCAATTTCGCGGCGCGTAACGCCGTGGTCGTTGACTCGCCACAGGTGATCGCCGTTGGGCATGGGCGTGAACGTGCCATCCAGGGGCAGAATTTCCAAACCGTGCCGGGGCAGATCGAGCTCGCGAATGATCTCGGGACGAAGCAGCGAGACCACGTACGAACAAACGGAAAACTTGAAGCCGGGAAAAATCTCTTCGGTGCAGGCAGCGCCGCCAACAATGTGACGCCGCTCTAAGACCAGGACTTTCTTGCCAGCCTTGGCCAAATAGGCCGCGTTCACCAGCCCGTTGTGGCCGCCGCCGATGACGATGGCGTCGTACTGTCCAGATGACGTGGAAGCCATAGTTTCCTAAACGAAAAGATTTTGTGCGATGAAGGCAGCGCCATTCTAAATGGCGCGCCATGAATCTGTCTGTATTATGGCGTCGGCGCGTGAGGCTCGCGTCGTCACGTCCTTGCCCCGTGTGCGCACGCGCCGCTATAATCCGCGCTAATCACCCACACTGAGGAAATATCGTGCCTATCGGTACCGCAGTCCATGAACGAACCTTGCCGCTCTGTACGAGCCTGAACTACCGCGAGTGGTCGGGTTTCTATGCGGTCAGCGTTTACGAGACGCACCACGAACACGAGTACAACGCGATCCGTAACGCAGCGGCGCTGATTGACGTCACTCCTTTGTTTAAGTATCTGATCACCGGCCGCGACGCGACCAAGTTCGTCAACCGTGTGCTGGCGCGCGATATCAACAAGGTCGGCGTTAACCAGGTGATTTACTGCTGCTGGTGTGATGAAGACGGCAAGGTCATCGACGACGGGACAATTACGCGACTGGAGGAAAATCGCTATCGCTGGACCGCTGCCGACCCTAACTTGCGGTGGTTTCGACAAAACGCGATCGGGCTCGACGTGCAGATCGAGGACATCACCGAGCAACTGGCGGCGTTGGCACTGCAAGGGCCGACCTCAGGCAAGCTCATGAAGAGCGTTGCGGAAGCGGACATCGAAAACCTCAAGTACTTTCGCAAGACGAGCGGCAAAATTGCGGGTGTGCCCATCGATATTTCGCGCACCGGATATACCGGCGATCTGGGTTACGAAATTTGGATTCCGTGGCAAGACGCGGTGAAGGTCTGGGATGAGTTGATGAAAGCAGGGCGTGGATTCGACATTCATCCCACCGGCATGCTCGCACTGGATGTGGCGCGCATCGAAGCAGGATTGATCCTCGCCGACGTCGATTACGTCAGCAGCAAGAAGGCGCTGATTGCTGCGCAGAAATACACGCCCTACGAGATTGGGCTTGGCAAGCTGATTCACCTCGAGAAGGACAATTTCATCGGGAAGCAAGCCTTGATGGCCGAGAACAAGCGCGGTCCAGAGCGTGTCCTCGTCGGATTGGAGATTGACTGGAACGAAGTCGAGGCCTTGTTTGACGACGTCGGATTGCCGCCGCAAACGCCGGCAACTGCTTCGCGCGTACATGTGCCTGTCTATCGTGGGCGCGAGCAGGTGGGCAAAGCCACTTCCACCACGTGGTCTCCGCTGTTGAAGCAACTGATTGCGCTGGCCAGTGTCGAGCCGGAATACGCCAAGCCGGGCACGAAGCTGAAGATCGAGTTTACCGTCGAAGCGTCGCGCCATCGCGCTTCAGCGTCGGTGCGGCAGTTGCCATTCTTCAACCCCCCGCGCAAAACCAAAACTCCGGTTTAATCCAAACCTAATCTTCACCTCAAAAGCAAAGCCGCCGCTCACTGCGGCGGTCGTCCCGCTCTGGGGAAGGGCCTAGTGACGGTTGGCTACTGGGACGCTGACCTCATCGCCACGGTGATAGAGCAGGCGCTCCACCGTCTGGTCCATGGTGTCGAGAAGGCTGACCGCAGGAGCGGGGTTACGGGCATCGTCGAGGGCGCGGTCCCACTTGTGGGTAGCTTCGGCAGCCTGCTTCATGCCCACGCGAGCGGTGGCCGGAAGGATGGCGTAGGCCAGCCACATCAACATGGACACGATGTAAGCAAGGCCGTTAATCCGGCTCAAATTTGTCTTCGAAATTACACCTTGGTGAGTAAGGGCGGTCATGACAAGCATATTTACCGCCGCGAAAAATCCAAATCCTACTGCGATTCCGAAAAGAACATTGCGCCTGGAAATACCAAGATATTCGCTAAATAGCAGCATGAAAAGAACTAAGCCGCACTGCATCATTCGCACGCTGCGGTCGACCACAAAAATTGCGTTGGTGACGTTATCGATCTGATTTCCACGCCATGAGGTGATCGCCCACATGCCCGCAACCAACAGCACGACCAGCGCGCACCAACGAAAAAGAATGACACTCAGATCTCGCAGCGCTTCATACGGACGGAAGGCATCCTTGAAGATTTCCAACAGCACCGCGAATGACACCGCGATACTTAATGCCCTCATCGTCCAATAGATATAGAAATATCCATTCTCCCAATTACGCAGCGGGAACTCGATGAGGAATGACAAGACTTGGAAGATGACGTAGTTGAAAAAGTACGGATAATCTTTGTGCAGGCGCCGCCGATACATGGCCACCGCCAGCACCGTCATCAGTGCCGGAGTGGCGAACCATAGGACGTAATCGATTGTATGTAATCGCATGGCGACCTGTTTATGGTAGCGCCCGCGACCATGCGTTACAAGCACTATCTCCAACCGGTGGACACCGGTAGCTTATGCCCAACCCGTTTTGACTCAAAGGCAGCCGAACTAGCCCAATTCGGGAGCTCGAACGGCACTTTCAGGTCAGTTTTCTTCTGCCCACAAACCCGCTTGTTTACCCGGCGTAAACCTCGACGTAACGTTGTCCGTGAAGACCAGCCGCGGTCCGCAATTGATCGTCAGGCGGACAATTCGTTCCCGGACGGCAGGTCTGGATCGGTCCGCTGCCATCGGCTATCTGGCGCAGCTGATCATCCGGATTGCAATTGGTTCCCGGACGGCACGTCTGGATCGGTCCCGCTGCCATCGGCTATCTGGCGCAGCTGATCATCCGGATTGCAATTCGTTCCCGGACGGCACGTCTGGATCGGCCCGCTGCCATCGGCTATCTGGCGCAGCTGATCATCCGGATTGCAATTCGTTCCCGGACGGCACGTCTGGATCGGCCCGCTGCCATCGGCTATCTGGCGCAGCTGATCATCCGGATTGCAATGAGTCCCGGGACGGCAGGTCTGGATTGGTCCGCTGCCATCAGCCATCTGGCGCAGCTGATCATCTGGATTGCAATGAGTCCCTGGACGGCACGTCTGGATTGGTCCGCTGCCATCAGCCGTCTGGCGCAGCTGATCATCCGGATTGCAATGAGTCCCCGGACGGCAGGTCTGGATCGGTCCGCTGCCATCGGCCATCTGGCGCAGCTGATCATCTGGATTGCAATGAGTCCCTGGACGGCACGTCTGGATTGGTCCGCTGCCATCAGCCGTCTGGCGCAGCTGATCATCCGGATTGCAGTTAGTTCCCGGGCGGCACGTCTGGATCGGTCCGCTGCCATCAGCTATCTGGCGCAGCTGATCATCCGGATTGCAGTTAGTTCCCGGGCGGCACGTCTGGATCGGCCCGCTGCCATCGGCTATCTGACGCAGCTGATCATCCGGATTGCAATTCGTTCCCGGACGGCACGTCTGGATTGGTCCGCTGCCATCGGCTATCTGGCGCAGCTGATCATCCGGATTGCAATTCGTTCCCGGACGGCACGTCTGGATCGGCCCGCTGCCATCGGCTATCTGGCGCAGCTGATCATCCGGATTGCAATTCGTTCCCGGACGGCAGGTCTGGATTGGCCCGCTGCCATCGGCTATCTGACGCAGCTGATCATCTGGATTGCAATGAGTCCCCGGACGGCACGTCTGGATCGGTCCGCTGCCATCGGCCATCTGGCGCAGCTGATCATCCGGATTGCAATTGGTTCCTGGACGGCAGGTCTGGATTGGCCCGCTGCCATCAGCCGTCTGACGCAGCTGATCATCCGGATTGCAATTAGTCCCTGGGCGGCACGTCTGGATCGGTCCGCTACCATCGGCCAAACTCGGTCGCTGAACGTCATGACGATTTTCCGGAGATTTCGCAACGTACGAAACCAACGTGAGCGTGGAAAGGACCAAAATAGTTCCGAGCAGATTTCTTTTCATGGCTTCTTCTCCAGGGGTCGTAGATGACCCGAAATATGGGGGGTTACGGCTAATTGTTGGGTCGTCCGTCGTTCGCCGAGATCGACGGCGGGGCGACAGGTATCGGCGAGCCTCCCTCGCCGGCGATCACGACCGCTCGAGCTGAGGGACTGGGATTCTCTCCACTCGCGGCAGAAATGGCGCCAGCAAGCATCAGGCTCGCTAAAGCAGCAATGATCGTTTTCTTCATGGGATTTAATTCTCCTGTTCGAAAAATCCTGATGGCGTTACGCCCGAATTTCGAAGCACCGCTCGACAAAATTCCTGTCGGCGGCGCGTCCGGACTGCAGAATTCTGTGACTGAAAAGTGGCGGGAGGATTACTACCTAGTAAACACTGCAGACTCAAGT
Source organism: uncultured Acidobacteriaceae bacterium (assembly GCA_963730105.1). Classification (GTDB taxonomy): domain Bacteria; phylum Acidobacteriota; class Terriglobia; order Terriglobales; family Acidobacteriaceae; genus DASRAA01. The sequence continues at coordinate 495,751 of CAVSQO010000016.1, read as the reverse complement.
AGCCGTCCTCCAAATGCGATCGCGCAGTACAAAAAATCAAAAGTAACACGCTGCAACACGCGCGACTATGACGGCATGAGAGACTACTATTTCTAATAGCATTATAGATAGGCCGAACTGCGACCGTTACCCAATACCTTAAGCACTGGTTAGCCCAGTAGTACATGTACTTTAGTGCGAATCACAGGTTACTCTATAAACGCTGCCTTTTTCACGTTCAAATCTCCGCCGAGTCAGCTATTCTCAATCACACGACGCGACCAACATGGGCGACCCGAACTCCAAATCAGCACGGACCACGCAAAACTTAGAGCAATCGGCTCGCCAAATAGCGCATGCGACGGAGCCTTCGCAGATCTGTCCCAACTGCTCTGCCTCTTTACAAAGCCGCCACTGCAAGATGGTGTGCGACACCTGCGGTTTCTATCTCAGCTGTTCAGACTTTTACTAAAGTCCAGACGCTGGAATAATCTCCAGATGTCAATCCTAAATTCGGATACTTTGCCGCGTGTCCGGCCCGTGAGCATGGGCAGGAATTGCTGCTTTCGTGTAATTTGATTCCAGCGATTTTCGCCCTGATAGAGGAGGATAGAATGCAACGCAAAGCAAGCGCCCACTGGTCGGGTGGATTGAAAGACGGCAAGGGCACGGTGTCCACGGCAAGTGGGGTACTGAACAATAGCCAGTATTCCTTCAGCACGCGCTTCGAAAATGGCATCGGAACCAATCCTGAAGAACTCATTGCCGCTGCACACGCAGGTTGTTTCACCATGGCTCTGTCGGCCCAACTCGGCAATGCCGGAATGACCGCTGAGAGCATCGACACCACAGCAACCATCACATTAGACAAAACGGATGCCGGATTCTCCATTACTTCATCTCATCTTGAGGTAACCGCCAAGATTCCTGGCGCTGACCAGGCCAAGTTCGAAGCGGCTGCCAAGGCCGCCGAAACCGGCTGCCCAATCTCGCGCGTGTTGAATGCAAAGATCACCATGGACGCGAAGTTGATTGCCTGACGGAGTGCAATCGACAGAGGTCATCTACGTACTCATTTCGCAACGATCCTCGGGCTGCTTGTTCTGCATCTCAGGCAGCCCGACGGATCAGCCCGTAGTTGAAGAACGCTCGAGACGCCCCAACAAGAACCCCGTGAATATCCAAAGAAAAAGCTGATCGAAACGGCAGGCACCACGCTCGCGTTGGCGCGATACGATGTGTTCTCATCTGAATCTTAAGTCTGTGCCTCGCGGTGACCGGGAAAATACCACTTCAGGTGCGTGTTCGCGAGAAGTTGTGCTGCTCACTGGGGAAGCGCCCAACAACAGGAATTGGCATTCAGAACCTCGCCGGCTGAGAGGTCATCCGTGCGAACGGAGAATCTCGCGGATTTCGCGATTGATCCGTGCGGCTTCCTGGGCGGCCTGATCGATCAACTTCAGCCAGCGCTGGCTTTGGTCGTCGAGCTTGGATTGCGCCAGTAAATACGACCCTTGCATTACATTTTCAACGGCATTGCTCAAATCATGCGCCAGTGTGCGCAAGCGGGCTATGGTCTCGCCCGCCAATTCTTTCGATTCGTGTTCCATGGTGATACGTCTGTTCCTGCTCCGCAAGTTGACCAGCAACTCGGATATCGTCCCGAGCGCGGAATTCGAACTTGTGCCCACGAAACCTTAGCACAAATCCACCACCTGGAGTCGCTTGCCTGGCTGCGGCTGGGCCGCTGCGCTCAGCGAAGAAACACATTCGGCGCGAGCGCCCACGGACGACAGGACTGCAATTAGTAGCTTTTGCTGCGCACCCAATATTGCTATGATTTCCACAACGCCACGCTCGTCCGAGCAATTCCATGGGAAAAGTGCGCCTGAAAACCAAGCTGGTGCTCGCCATCAGCGGAATGGTGTTCGTACTGGTCGCACTGTTCTGCTACATCTACATCTCGCATCGCGTGCGCCAAAGCACGCAGGCGGCGCATGATCGCGCGGAATTTGTCGCCAAGGAAATTGAAGAGAACGCGCACGCTGCGACCGCAGTCGATTCGCACCAGCTGGACATCGATTTGGGCGATGCGCAAGGCATCCAGTCGGTCATTGAAAGCCGATTGCAGAATGACAAGGGGATGAGCACGCTTCTTCAATCAATTATTGCTTACTCACCTTCTATTTACGACGCCGGCATTATCGATGTCCATGGGCGGGCCATCGTCCACACCGATCCGTCAGCCGTAGGAAAAGTACTGGACCGACGCGACAACTTCGACAACGTGCGGACCGCCAACGTGTTCCGTCAGCTGCGAATTATCTATGGGCCGCCGCGGGTCTACGATTTTTATCTTCCACTCCAACAAGGCGAGGGCCAGCGTTTTGGCAGCATCCGGGTGGGGATCTCCACCGTTTTAATGGGGGATGAAGTGACGCCGCAGTTGACGACGGCACTGATCTACTCCGCAATAGCGATCTTAATGTCGCTTGCCCTGGCGGCTGGAGTTTCGAATATCGCGCTTCGGCCGCTGGAAGCCATTGCACGACGGCTTGACCAGATGACCGCCGAAGTACCGGATCCTCATCCCAACCCACAGCCCGATCCCGGCAGGGTAGATGAGTTCGGCCTGGTGAACACCAAGATTGATCGTCTGGGCCGGCAAATCAAGGACGTCAAGGAAGTCTTCAGCACCCTAAAGGGCAACCTCGATCAGATCATGGGTACGCTGCAGGACGGCTTGGTGCTGTTCACCAGCGACAACCACGTCGTCCTGGTGAGCGCCTCGGCCGAGCGGTTCATAGGCCGCTCTCGGGAGCAGATGCTGGGCCAGGGTGTGGAGCAGATCTTCACCGACGACACCAAACTCGGGCTCATCGTGCTCGACGCGTTTGCGCTGCACCAGGCGATCCCTCAGCGGGAAATCGAATTGGACAATCGACGCCGCATTCAGATCGCGCTCGACTTCATTGCTGAACGCGGCGAACGCATCGGCGCGCTGTTGACCATGCGTGACGCGGAATCTGTGCGGCGCATTGAAAACGAAATCGAGTTGTCGCGCCGCCTGGCTGCCATCGGGCGCTTGACGTCAGGCGTCGCGCACGAGGTGAAGAACCCCATCAACGCGATCGTGGTCCACCTGGAACTACTCCGCGAGAAGATGCGGGAAGTCGATCCCAATACCCGCCGCCACATGGACATCATTGGCAACGAGATTCATCGCCTCGACCGCGTGGTCCAGACGCTGGTGGACTTCAACCGTCCCGTGGAACTGCGACTGTCGTCTTTCGATTTGCGACGTCTGGTTGAGGACGTGGCGATGCTGGCGGCCCCGGAAGCCGCGTTGCAAGGAGTGGAGGTCAAGACCCTGATCGGGAAGGAAGCATTGCCGATCAAGGCGGATAATGACCTGGTCAAACAGGCACTCCTCAATGTGGTGCTCAATGGCGTGCAATCCATGGAGCGCGGCGGCGTGCTGACCGTGGAGGCGCGACGAGAAGATGTGTCGGCTTCGGTTGAGGTCCGCGACCAGGGCGGCGGCATTCCTCCGGAGATCCAGGACAAAGTTTTCAATCTCTATTTCACAACCAAGAAGTCCGGAAGCGGCATCGGACTAGCCATGAGCTATCGCGTGTTGCAAATGCATAGCGGCTCGCTGGATTTCACTACCGAGATGGGCTTGGGCACTACGTTCCGCTTGTTGCTGCCGCTGGCAGGAACGCATCCGCAAGAAAATAAGGAGGTTATGACAGCAACCTAGCCGGATAGTGCATTTCGTCCCAACTGAAAACGCGAAACTCACCAACTTCCGTTGCGAGTGTTTATCATGGAATCACTGTGTAGTGGCTCACTGGCCATTCGGCGTTTCGTCGAAGATCCGAGCAAGCTCAGAACATGAATTTTCCGCGCAAATTCGTCACCTTGGTCCTATTGCTGCTTTTGTTGCTTACGCAAGCGTGCAACAAGAAGAAACCGGTGCTGCCTGTGCAAGCTGGAGCCCCGACTACGGTGGCAGAGGTACTGCCGGACGAAATTCCCGAGGATCCCGAGACTCCTGTAGGTGAGCCGCCGCTGCCGAAAGTACAGCAACCGCCGCCAGCGAAGACGACTAAGCCAAAGAAACCGGCGCGCACACAGACCGCGAAGAAGACCAATCCGCCCGCAAACACTGCGGCTTCAACCGCACCGCCTCCGGCAGCATCACCAGGTGCAAGCAACAATCAGCAGCAGGTGGCTGCATTACATCCCCCACACAACGGCTCACCCGAGAACGCGACTGATATGGCGATTGTTGCCGCCATCCCCAGCCAGCAAGCTTCGCAGCAGAAGGAAGACACCGCTCACATGGTTGACGCCACGGAGAATGCGCTGAAGAACATCAACCGTTCTCTGAGCGACGAAGAAAAATCTATGCGAATGCAGATCCAGTCCTACGTTCAGCAGTCGCGCAAGGCCACTGCGGACGGCGACTACGAACGGGCCTACAACCTGGCAAAAAAGGCGCAACTGCTGGCCGATGCGTTGATCAAGAAGTAGCATCCGGTTACTAACCTCGACTATTCCTCGTGGTTTTGAAAGGGCACGCCTTCGGCCGTGCCGTACTGTCGCTCATGCGTCCGGCTTTAGCCACCGAGGGACTTCGTTTTTTTGTGCTGGGACCGAGCGACGCTGCGTCATTTTCATGCGTGGCTCCTCTGGGCCCGCAATCGGCAGACGATTTATTTCTTCCCCGCGCCGGCCGTGCTGATTTTCGCCAGTAACTCTTTCGCCGGACCCTGGTACGGGCCGTCGATGCCGGCAGCCTTCTGCAAAGTCGCGACCGCGTCAGCTTTGTGGTTCTGCTTGGCATAGGCGTAGCCGAGGTAGAACAGGGCCTGTTGCTGGTTCTGGGGATCGTCTTGCAAGAGCGCCACCGCCGCCTTCAGATCAGCGACTGCGGGCACCAGTTTCTCCTGATTGAGTTCGGCGTGGCCCAGCGAAATGTGGGCCAGCCCGGCATACGATTTCTTTTCCTTCGTATCGGGATTGGGACCAACCAGTGTCACTATTTTGTTGGCGTATGTCTCCGCCTTGGCCGCATCCTTCGGATCGGCGGCGTAAGCATCGGCCATCATCAGCAGCGTAGGAATGCTGTTTGGATTCGCCGCCAGGGTCTTTTCACCGTAGGCCTCGAGGCGCTGCGGCTGGTTCAATTGCCGCAGAGTGTAGAGCGCCAACTGGCTCAACTGACCTTCGAACTTGGACTTCGGAAATGCTGGAGTGAACTTCTCGATCTCCGCCATTCGCTTGTTTGGGTCCTCTTCGGAAGCGATGGCATTGTAGGCGGAAGACTCCAGGAAATCGTAACCGTTTTGCGCAGAGCTTTGCTCGCCGGCGATCTTCGAAGCCCAATCCGCATCCGGCATATCCGCCGGTCGTGGTTGCTTGGCGATCGAGTTATACACGCCCGCGCCTTGCACCGCGTAATCCACCACCTTGCCGTTATCTTTCATGGCCTGCGCGATGCTGGTCTGCGACACGATGATGTCGAGGTTGTTCGAATAGGCCTCCAGCGCCTTGCTGCCATATTCCATCGCCTTGGCCGTATCTCCTGCGGCGAGATATTGCTGGGAAAGCTGCCACTCACCGTAGGCCGCTGCGGCTTTGTTGTCCGCATACTTGGTGAGGAAGTCCTGGTACATCGTGATCCGCTTCTGCGCGTCAGATTGGACGGTGATGGCAGCCAGGTCTTTATCTTCCGGAGTGCCGGCTGGAATCACGATGGGAGTGTTCTGCGCTAGAGACGAAAGGCAGAGCCAGGCTGATAAGCAAATAACAGTAAGCAGGCGATGAGAAGAACGCATTTCACACCTCGATGAGACGCATAGGCAGCGCGGCACGACAGAGTGACGCGGCTGGCCGCATTTTTATTCGACGGAATGCTAACGCTTTTCACGGCTGGACGCTATGAGTTCTCGCACATTGCGCCGTGAGATGGCGAAAGACGTCACTGAAGAACGTTTTCGCTCTTTGTACGTGCGACGGTTGCAACACCAACATCGCAGCCCCGGAGGGCGCCATATCATAGCCCAGCGCTTCAGCGCCTATTTCGAAACTCGGATTGCGACTCGCGTGGTGGAACAACTTAGGACAGCAACAACCAATTTAGCCGCGAAGCGGCGACTTGGTGTTAGACCCGGGCGTCAGCCCGGGGCAAAGTAGGAAACATGGCGGAGCCGCGGAGCGGCGTTCTTCGTTTCGTACTGCCCTATTCAGCGCCTGTTACGAAAATCGCTTAGGGTTCTGTGTGGTGGAACAAGCGCACGAAATCTGAGTGCCGGAGGCACGGCATAATCTAGCCCAGCACGCAGGCCGCCGCGGCGGCCGAAGTGCTGGGTTCGAGTGGAAAATTGCTCGGAGTCCCGGCAGGGACGACATATGTCCCACGCGGACTTCAGTCCGCGTGGCAAAAGCTCTTCCGTCTATTTCCGCCCTTCTCGCTTTTGCGCCACCACCAGGCCGCGTGGAGTAGGCAGCAGAACGACAGAAATGAGTCCGTCTCGTTCCATCTTGAGAGCCGCCTCCCGCACCTGCTTCAGGTGCGAGCTGGCATCGTGCATCACGATCACGCCAAATGGCGATATCTGGGGAAGGAAGCGCCGTACCTCTTCTTCGCGGATCGGCATATCACTGTCACTGAAAAACAGATCGATTGTGCCGTCGACCTTCATCTCCAGGCTGGATTCGTTTCGCAAGTCGATGAGGTCGTTGACCTCCGACGCAGCAAATTTCTCTTTCGCCGTCTCATACACCGTGCGATCGAACTCACAGGTGACAATCTTCCCGAAGCCGTTCACACGCAACGCCTCCGCGATCCAGAGGGTGCTGACGCCCATAAACGTCCCTGTTTCGACCACGAGGCGCGGCTTGGTGGTCGTGACCAGCGTGCGCAGGAATTCCAACACTTCGACTTCCGCCGTCATGGAGTCGTACATGCTCCATTGTTCGGGGTGGGGACATTCCGGTGTGGCGCGGTGGTATTCGGGAACCAGCGTGCCTGCGCGCTGCTTGGCCTCGCGCATGATGCGATGTTCCTGTTTTTCTTTCTTGAAGAGACGCTTCAGACCCAAGATGTCACCCGTGTTGAGATCCCGCTGTTCACCCTTCGCCTTTCGCAACAAGATCCGATTGGCGAAAAGCAAAGAGCGAAAAGCGAATGGCTGCTCTAGTATAAGCGGCCACCCGGCCACCTTGACTACGCTACAGTTAGAACATGCGTGAGGCGTTTCAGCACCGTGGGATGAGGCTGCTTTTTGTCGCCAATCTCATCTCGATGATTGGCAGCGGAATGAATGCCGCCGCGGTGATCTGGTTCATCCTGCAGACCACGCACAATGAAGTGTCTTTGGGCCTTTTGGTCGCGCTGCAAACCCTGCCCTCGCTGGTGCTGCTGCCATTCACGGGAGTGCTGATCGATCGCGAAGACCGACGCCACCTCATGATGTGGCTCGATGTGGCACGCGGGCTGATTATCCTGCTGGTCGCTGTGCTGGCGCTGACGCAACATGTTCGCGTCTGGCAGGTGTATGGCATGACCATCCTGGTGGCGATCGGCTTCTGGATGTTCTGGCCAACAATTAACGCGCTGGTACAGGAGCTGTCGCCCGAAGACAAACTGATCGATTCGAACTCGCTGATGCTCGCGGCAGTGCAAGGCGGCTGGGTACTGGCAGGCGCCGTCGTCGGCTTCGTCTACAACAAGATCGGATTGGGCGGAATTCTCCTGCTCGATTGCGCGACCTATGCGGCATCCATCGCCTGCGTGTACCACGTGCGCCAGGGCCGGGTGACCGTGACGCACCTCGCCCCGCAGTCCGAGCACGTGCCCCCGGATACCGCAGTGGCGCGCTACGTGCACGAACTAGGAGAAGGTTTCCGCTACGTCAGAACCGAACGGCGGGTGCTGCTGCTTGGCCTGGCATGGGCCCTATTCATCGCGGCCATGATGACGCAGGGTGTCATCTCCGCTCCGTTGAGCGAGCGCATTTTGCATCGCGGTGCGGTCGGCTACGGATGGCTCAATGCAGGCTGGGCCTTTGGCGCGTTCAGCAGCATGTTCTATGCGTCGCGACTCATCCGCCGCCATGGCCCACACCGCTCAGTCACTCTAACCATGTGCGTCATCGCTACCGCGCTGCTGCTGCTGCCGGAGATCCCATGGATTGTCATCGCCGTGCCCATCTACTTTGCCATGGGCTCGGGACGCGGCGTCGGCGGCATCGCCATCTCGTCGGAAATGATGGAGATGGTGCCGAAATACTTCATGGGACGCGTGCAGAACACGTTCTTCTTTCTCGCCAGTGCGCTGCAGATCTGCACCGCGGTGATCGCCGGCGAGTTGGCGCATCGCGATGGCCTGCGGTTCGGCTTCTACATCGTCGCTGCGATGTACTTCGGCGCCGCAGTCGCCGCGTGGTGGCCGGTGCCCGAGCCTGTCAGCATCCCGCAGAAAGACGCAGCCGACTGACGCGTGAGGATGGAAGCGCCAGACTTCAGCCCACTGAGTGTCTGAAAACGCCTAAAGAGTAGAGCTGCGCTTCAGCGCAGCGTCAAGGTCCTTTTTGGATGTCCGCCGGGTTTCAACCCGGCGCCCCCTCTAGGCACAGAACAGGATGTACTGACACTAGCTTCTCATCTTCCTCGTCGCATTAGACCGCCGAGAAAACGCGCCCGTTGCTTTGTATCAGGGCACGACTCCACAGGCTGCTGAAAAACTCTCTTCTGTGACAGATTCGTATCAGGGCGCAGCTTCAGCTGCGCCGTACCAGTCTTTTGTTTTTGTCATCCCCCGCGGACTTCAGTCCGCGGGGGATCTGCTGTTTCGACTTTTTCCGTATCCTCATCACCCGTGCCCTGCGCTCAAGCCAGCGCGACTTATCACATCGACCTGTGTCGCACGCCCTTTCTCTCCCGTTCCGGTGTGTGTAAATCTCCCTGCGTGAGGCGAGGGACTGGTGTCTCTCGCGGGCCGCGCCCCAGAGGGCATGGCTGTACCGTCGCTCTTTGATAGCTAGAAAGTCAATGAAAGTCTCCAGGCCTCTGCAACAGACTTGCTCCGCTAACCCATTTGTTTCTACTACTTTAGCTATAACTATTAATGTTCGCCCAAACTTACACACACTCGTGGTGTAAATCCTTTGTTTTCAGGATGGGCAGGGAGGGGGTACCGTGCTATCTAGGAGTTTCTGTCCACTCAATTCCTCAGCGCGACTTGACTCGGTACCTCCACCACAAATAGGTCACCGCACTCGCCGCCACGAGAAAAACAACTGCATTGGCTCTCCCCACGATCCGCAACAGCCGGTGCCAGTGCTGTCCAAAAAGATAGCCCACGCTGGCGATGACGGAGACCCAGACAGCCGCGCCCAGGAAGTTGTAAAGCACAAAGCGGCGCCACTGCATGCGCAGCACCCCAGCCAACGGACCGGCAATGACCCGCATACCGAAAACAAATCGTGCGAAAAATACCGTCGCTGGGCCGAACCGCTCAAACAGTTTCTCTCCTCTCGCAATTTTCTCGTCCGAGACACGGAAAAACTTTTGGTAGCGATGCAGCAACGGGCGCCCGCCGTGAAAACCAATCCAGTAGCCAAGGTTGTCTCCCAGCGTACAAGCCGCCGTGCCGACCAGAATGATTATCGCGAGACTGAGTTCATGATGCTGATACGCAAGAAAGCTGGCGAACAGCAGCATGGTCTCACCCGGCAATGGAATGCCCGCATTCTCCAACAGCAGCGTAAGCGCCAGCGTCCAATAGCCATGCGTTGTGAAGTGGTTGCGCAGTACCTCAAAGAGGTCGGGAAGCATGATTACGGGCGGCCGGGCCCCGACTGGTTGTGGGCGGCGACGGCGTGCGTCTCATCTTGGATCGGTGTCGGCGGAGCATCATGCAGCAGGAAGTCGAGCACGATGCGGTCGAACTCTTCAGGCACTTCTTCGTAGGGCATGTGGCCGACGTTTTGCATCATCATGACGGTGCTGTTCTTCCAGCGGCGATGCAACTCTTCCGCTGAAGCCGGATCGACTGCGGCGTCGCGGTCGCCCCATAACAACAGCGCAGGAAGCGATTCCACCTGTGCCAGGACAGAGTCGATCTGACGCAGGTCCGTCGTCCACGAACGAAGGATGTTCCACAAATGCTCAAAGCTGCCCGCGGGCTCGAGTCCGGCCTGATACCCGGCAAAGCTGTCGTGAGGAATCTTAGCTGGATTGGCGTAAAGCCGCTTGAAGAAATCCTTAAGGATGAACGGAAATTGCGCAGCAAGGTGAACGACATACAGACGTCCTACGCGGTTACGGAGCAGCCGAACCCGCAGCAGTCCAGTCCGCGACCAAGGATTGATTGGCGCCGACAACACCAGACGCCGAATCCGTTGCAGCATGCCACGCTCAGCCAGCAAACCGGCGAGTGCGATCGTAGCTCCGCCTCCGCGCGAAGTCCCGAGGACATCAAACTGCTCGATGCCGAAGTAGTCCATGAAGTTCAGCAGATTTTCAGCATCGCTGCCCAGAGTGCCGGGCAACTCCACACTGCGTTGCGAAAAGCCGCAACCCGGCAAATCGACGGCGTACACCGAATAATGCTGCGCGAGTTCCGGCATGACAAAGCGCCACGAGAACGAATAACCCATGAATCCGTGAACCATGAGCAGTGCTGGGCCGCTGCCGGCATGCAGGTAACGCCAGCAAATGCCGTTGATGACAGCGGTACAGTCCTCGACACCGGCAACCTTGGCCAGCGCGGGTACCGCGAGTGCAGCCTCAACTTTTGTCGGCTCGCTCATTCGTTTTCGCCTACATTTTGCGCCTTTTCGTGAACGGTGTCGAAGCTCGCGCATGGATATCGTAAGATCACACTCGACCAATTGGAGCGCTCATGCCCGATGCGGCAGAGGTATTCATCGGAGTCGACATTGGCGGTACCAAAGTTGCAGCGGGACTGGTGAACCCACAGGGCGAGATTCTGCACAAGACGCGCACGCCCATGCACGCGCGCGGTACCGCCGACGAAGCCCTGGGTTGCGTGCGCGCCGCCATCGACGCGATTCGCCAGGAACATTCTGACGTGAAGATCGGCGGTATCGGCCTTATCTCGCCGGGGCCGGTCGATCCCCAGACCGGCATGGTGCTCAATCCGTCGAACCTTCCCTGCTGGCACAACTATCCGCTGGCCGACGAAATTCGCAAGGCCTACGATCTGCCGACGCATGTCCACAACGACGCCAATGCCGCCGGGCTGGCTGAAGCGTTATGGGGATCAGGCGCCGGTTACAAGTGCATGTTCTACACCACGCTTGGCACCGGCGTGGGAACCGCGATCACCTATAACGCGCAGCTTTATCTAGGGCGAACTGGCGCCGCCGGTGAAGGCGGTCATATGAGCATCGACTATCGCGGCGTGCGTTGTCGCTGTGGCAAGTCAGGATGCATCGAGACCTTTGCCGCCGGATGGGCAATCGCCGCGCGGGCGCAAGAAAAGCTGGCTCGTGAAGCCACGCGCGGCAAGCGCATCGTAGAGCTGGCCGGCGGCAAGATCGAAAACGTAAAGAGCGAGGTCCTTGCAAAAGCGTGGGAGGAAGGCGATCCGCTGGCCGAAGAGATGCTGCGCGAGACTGCCGACATTCTCGCCGTATGGTTTGGTAATGTGGTCGATCTGTTAGAGCCGGACATCATCGTAGTTGGGGGCGGCTTGAGCGGCCTGATGGCGAAATGGTTCGATCGCATCGCCTCGCAACTTCCTTTCTGGTCGGTCAACGCGCGCTGTAGTGAGATTCCGTTTGCCGAAGCCAAGTACCGCGCCGATTCCGGAATTGCCGGAGCGGCAGCGTTGTGTGTAAGCAGGGCGTTGCTGTAGGAATTGGACGTGAACAGGCCCGGCTCTCACTTTTGCAGCGGTTTCGTATCAGGGCACGGCTTCAGCCGTGCCGGAACGAGTTCCTTTATTTGATTCGCGGACTTTAGTCCGCACACGATTGGTGCACTTATGACTACGATCATTGCTCTCCTTCGCGGCGTAAATGTTACCGGCAACCATATGATCAAGATGGCCGACCTGCGGGCCCTTTGTGAATCGCTTGGTCATTGCAACGTGCAAACGTATGTTCAAAGCGGCAATGTCGTGTTCCAAACGAGCGAGCGCAGTCATGCTGGGCTGAGCGCAAAGATCGAAGCCGCCATCGAAAAGACGCACGGGTTTCGTCCCGACGTTGTGCTGCGCACGGTGCCTGAAATGCGTGAAGTCATTGCAAAGAACCCCTTCGCCAAGCGTAAAGATATTGAGCCCGGCAAGCTGATCATTACGTTCCTGGCCACGGAACCGGTTGCCGAGTCGCGGGCGGCCCTGTCATCGCTGAAGCCTGATCCCGAAGAATTACATGCGAAAGGCCGCGAAGTTTATGTTTATTTCCCCGATGGAATGGGGCGTTCGAAGTTCGTCCCCGTGCTCGGCCGCGCGCTGAAGGGCAAAGGCACAGCCAGAAACTGGAACACCGTGACGAAGTTGCTGGAGATGGCTGAGACGCTGGAAAAAGGCGGCTAACGTCGCGTTACTTCTCTAGTTCTGATAGCTTCGTCTCCTCCGGCACATCGGTCGCGCTTTCGAAATCGAGCTTGTAGCCGTCCGGATCGCTGATCCCTGTCACCCACATCGAATTGCCGACGAAGGGCTCTCTGGCCTCGAGTCCGCGTGAGCGGAATTCGCGGTAGAGTGCTATGGCATCCTCGCACTGGAAGCAGAGGTTGACTCCCTGGCCGAGCACGCCGTCAGGCCTTCGGCCGCCGTGACCGTCTTTGACAAACTCCTGCAGCATGAGCGACGCACCTCCGCGAGTGAGCCAGCACCACCGTATTTTCCCTTCGGGCTCCCACTTGTTTTTCAGGACGAAGGCCAGCCCGTCGACGTAGAAGCGGAGCGAACGCTCCATGTCAGTCACGCCGAGAAAAGGAACGACTTGCTTGAGGTTGGCTCCGGTCTGTAGACTCGTCGCCATCTGGCCCTCCGATCCGCTCAGAAAGTAATCCTTATCCGTGAAATCTGTGTCAATCCGTGGTTGAAAAGGTTTTCAGTGCCCCGGCGCCGCCGGACTCTCCACCCAATCGGGCACAGATCCCGGCGCGTCTTCAGCCTCGTCAGCAAAATTGCGCACTACGCCGCGGTAGAGCATTCCCGCGCACATCGCCGAGAAGAACAGCAGAATCGCCCCCAGCCCTGATTGGTGCAGCAAAATCTTGCCGGTGCCGAACAGGCAGAGATAAACCATCGCACAGCCCAAAGCCCATGCCCACAGGTTGCGGCCTAAGTCGCGGTTTTGCGGAACGGACGGCTCCAAATCAGCAATGTGTCGCCAGCCCCGCACATCAGGACGCACGTTGCGGTAGAAGCGCGTCAACACTTCCTCCGGTTCGGGCTTGGTCAGCAACGTCACCGCGACCCACACAATCGTTGTCACCAGCGTGGTAACGATTGCGCCTTTGGCAAACACCACCGAACTGTTGCCGCTGAACGGATGCCAGCGGCTCAGCACCAGGCTAATCGCCAGCGAACACGCCATCGCCGAGATCTCGCTCCACGCATTAATCCGCCACCAGTACCACCGCAGAATGTACACCGCACCGGTTCCAGCACCCACTTGCAGCACAATCTCCCAACCCGACGCGATCGAACCAAGCTGCACTGAAATGTACGCCGCCACGATTACCAGCAGCACTGTGCACAGCCGCGAAACCATAACATAATGCGCTTCCGAGGCATTGGGCTTGACGAATCGGCGGTAGAAATCCGACACCAGGTACGACGCGCCCCAGTTCAACTGCGTCGCGATCGTCGACATGAACGCAGCAAGAAAACCAGCGATGGCGATACCGCGATATTGGTGCGGCAGATAATTGTTGAGCACCAGCATGTATCCGGTCTCAGGATGGGCGAGGCCGGGGTAAAGCACGATCACCGCGATGCCAGTCAGGATCCACGGCCACGGCCGTATTGCATAGTGTGCAATGTTGAACCACAGCACCGAGAGCAGCCCCTGCTTCTCGTCACGCGCGCTGAAGATGCGCTGAGCGATGTAGCCTCCGCCGCCCGGCTCGGCTCCGGGGTACCAGAACGCCCACCATTGCAGACCGATGAAGACGAAGAAGTTGGCCAGTGGGACCATCCACATCGGCTCGGAAGTCACGCCGCGCGAGAAGTTGGGCAGAAAGTTCAACGGACTCTCCGCGCTGCCGCCCCCGTGTGCCTGCATCTGTTGCAGGCTTGCTATCACGGCACCCATGCCGCCGCAGGCCGCAATCGCGTAATACGCTACTGCGATCACGATGCTCATCTTCAGCACGAACTGGAAGAGGTCGGTCCACAACACGCCCCACAAGCCGCCGAGCGCGACATAAAGGCCGGTAAACGGGATAAGGAACAACACACATATCGCGAGCGCCGCGCCGTCGTTGCCGTTCCAAACCGAACCGAAACCCGTCATGAAGCTGCTGATGTTGTTCAGCATCGGCGTATTCGCCAGCGTGGTGCTCACGATGGACGTCATCGCCTTGGTGACCCAGCCGAGGATGACGCAGTTCATCAGCAACCCGAGATAGATGGCGCGAAAGCCGCGCAGAAATGCTGCCGGCTTGCCCGAGTACCGGATCTCGGCGAACTGCACGTCCGTCAGTAGGCCTGAGCGCCGCCATAACCGCGCGAAGAGGAAGACCGTCATCATTCCCGAGAACAGGAATCCCCACCACAGCCAGTTACCCGAAATGCCCTGGGTATACACCAGACCGGTGACGACCAGCGGCGTGTCGGCGGCAAACGTCGTGGCGACCATCGACGTGCCGGCGAGCCACCAGTTCACGTTGCGCCCGGAGACGAAATAGTCGTCAACGCTCTTTCCCGAACGTCCGCGAAACCACAGGCCCATCACGAGCGTGATGGCGAGATATCCGACGATGGCCGACCAGTCGAGCAGGGTAAAGGACATAAGTGGTCAATTATCGTTGAGGCGTCAGGAAAAGCAACCGCGGAGTACGCAGATCTCGCGGATCGGATCTTGTTATTGGTTTATCCGCGCCAATCCGCGGAGATCCGCGGTTAAATTGGTTTTAGGGTTTCGCGAACTCAACCTTCACCGTCTTGATCTCGTAAGCATTCGTCGGTACGGTGACGACTTTGCCGCCGGCATCCAGACTTAGCGCACTCGGCGCCATTTCCATTAGATTGGTCTGCCACGCCGCCGACGCGCCTTGCGGCAGTGTCAGGTGCACATCACCCTTCTTCCCGGCCCATTCGTAGAAGCGCACAATGAGCGAGTTGTCGTCTGCGTCTTTCTTGATCGCTGTGATCACCACGTTGTCTTCCTGCGTGGCGAAGAACGATTGCGAGGCGGGCAGCGTACCTTGGTGGCGCGTAGTCGTGACGGCCAACAGAGGCACGTTGACCTCGTAGCCCTGCCTCACGGTCAACGCCTCGCGCCAAGTGCCCGCGTGCGGATACAGCGAGTACGTGAACTCGTGGTGTCCCTGGTCGGCGTTAGGATCGGGATACTCCGGCCCACGCAGCAAAGACAGGCGTAGCACGTTGTCCTTGGCGTCATAGCCATATTTCGAGTCGTTGAGCAGACTGAACCCGTGGGTCGCGTCTGACAGGTCGGCCCAGCGCAGCGCCGGCACCTCGAACTGCGCCTTCTCCGCCGGAGTATTGCGCGTCGTGGGCCGCTCGACCGTGCCATAGGGAATTTCAAACGTAGCTTTATCGTTGCGCGCGCTCAGCGGAAAGGCGACTTTCAGTAGGATGTGTTTCTCATGCCAGTCGACCTGCATGTTGACGTCAACCCGTGTCATGCCAGCGTACAGCGTGATGTCCTGCACGAAGCTGGAGCTCTGCCATTTGTGCGTCACCCGGATCACCGCTCGCAGTGGCGAACTCTCGATCAGCTTCACTTCGTCGGCTTGCAGCAGATCGGTATGGTGCTCGATGAAATTGGCATCCACGTTCCAGGCATCCCACTTCGCGGGCTTGTCAACGAAAGCCTGCAGCAAGTTGCCGCAGGGTTTGCCGTCGGGCAGGTTGGGAGGAGCGCCCACGCCCTCGACCGCGGGCGCCAGCGCTTCGGTGTTGCTGCGTTTGTCGAAGATGCTGGTGATGCAGCCGGACTTCGGATCGACCTGCACGCGCAAGAATTCGTTCTCCAGAGCCGTTGACGTTGCGCTCAACTTGGGTTTGAGTTTTTTCGCGCCGGGAATGTCCACCAGCTTAGCGCTCGTCCCGACCAACAAGAAAAGCTTGTAACCGTTGGCGGGAACATCTTCGGCGATCATCTGCAAATGCGCCCTGCCGGTCTGCTTGTCCTGGCTGACCATGTGGACGATGACCTGCTTGCCGTCAGGCGCTACCGCGCTCACGCTTGGAACGGGCGCAGGGAATTGCACATCGAAGTCAACCGGGCCCGTGCGCGTCCACGACAACGGATTGAACACCAGTACGCCCACCGGACTGTTGACCATCTCCATCTTTACTTCCCCGAACGAACCTTCGCGGGGTGATGTCAGCCGAATCGGACTAACTGGAAAGCCAACTCGTGCAGCGAGGTCGCCGAGTTCGACCCGTATCGTGTCCTTGCTGAAGCGCTGCACCTCCGCGTACTTCCGCGCTGCGTCCACATAGTTAATCCCGATGCCCGAGCCCGGCAGCACGTCGTGAAACTGGTTGAACAGCACTTTCTTCCACGATGCATCAAAATCGGCCTGCGGATAAGCCAGCCCGAACAACGTTCCGATCGATGCGAGCTTCTCGGCATCCAGTAGCGCGACTTCACTCTTGCGGTTGCCACGCTTGGTCTCTGACTGCGTGGTCTGCACACCTCGGTGGTACTGGAAGTACAACTCGCCGTTCCATACCGGCAAGTTCAGCTCGCTCTCGTTCTTGCTGAGATTGTTGAGGAAGCTCGCCGCCGTAGAGAGCTCCAGCTTGGGGAACACCACATCGGGTTTCTGCCAGCGCTGGGCGGTGTCGAGATCGACGCGCGTCGGCCCGCCGCCATGGTCGCCGACACCGTAGAGGTACATCATCTGCAGCGCGCCATCGGGTGCGGAATTCGTGCCGCCGTTGTATTTCCACATCAGCGGGCCGTAGACCGCCGAGTCCTCGGCAATTCTCACCGGATCGATCGGCAACGCGTAATTGCTGGGGAAATAGGTCATCATCCGCGTGCCGTCGGGCGCCTGCCACCAGAACAGGCGATAGGGGAACCTGGTGAATTCCGAGGCCCACAATAGTTTCTGGGTTACGAAATAATCGATTCCCGACCGCCTATAGATTTGCGGCAACTGCGCGTTATAACCGAACGAGTCCGGGTTCCAGCCAATGTTCACATCCACGCCAAACTTCTGCTTGAAGTAGCGCTTGCCGTAGAGGATCTGCCGTACCAACGACTCACCGTCGGGCATGTTGAGGTCAGGTTCGACCCACATGCCGCCAACGATCTCCCAGCGGCCTTCCTTCACCCGCTGCTCGATCTCGCTGAAAATCGCGGGGTACTTCTCTTCCATCCAGACATACGCCTGCGCCGCTGAGGCGGTGAACTTGAAGTCGGGATACTCGCGCATCAGTTGCAGCGCAGTGCCGAAGGTGTTGCGTACCACTTCGACCGTCTCGGTCTCAGGCCACAGCCATGCCATGTCGATGTGGCTATTGCCGATGGCCTTCACTGTGAACTGCTTCATGTAAGGACGCAGCACGTCGAGCTTGCCCTGCGCGCTCTTGAGAGACGCATCGAACGCCGCCTGATCGCCTTTATCCAGCGCACCCAAATCGATCGCTTTTACTACGGCATCGAGTTGCTGCTGGCGTTCGGCTTTGCCATCAGGGTATGCGGCGATCAGCAACTCCGCCGCCATAATCTCCTGGCGGAGGATCGTTGGGTCGGGACGTGACTCGCCCGGTTCAAACATCAGCGAAGCAGCGGAAAGATACGTTTCCGGTGCTCCCCCGCAGCATCCCACCGTGCCCGACGCAACGATGCGCACCGCGATCAGCAGTTTCTGACCCGGCTGGGCGTCTTGCGTCAGCGTGATCGGCACCTGCGAGTCGCTGTCGCCACGCGCTACCATGTTGCCGTTCACGAAGACCGAAATCAGAATGCCCGTATTGCCGTCGACGCTTAGATTGAGCGCGACCCGCGAGCCGGCCACCGAATATCCGTTGAGTGCTCGCGGAACCTCCACGCTCTCATACGCCCATGACGGAAGCTCAAGGTTCTGTTTGAGCGCAAGCGGCTTCGCTTCGGCCAAGGCTGCACCAGGTACCTCGCCGTGGGGCAAGTCTGTGCCGATGAACTTCCAACCATCCAACGGAATCGTCGTGATCGCCTGCAGCCGGTCGAGCACCGGCTTGTAAAGATCGGCAGGAGCTTGTGTCTGGGCCACGGAAACCCCGGCCGCAACAGAAAAGAGGAAAACTGTTAAGAAAATTGAACGCTTCATGTTGGCTATTTCCTGACCTGCGCAAGCAATCGTCCCGCGAAGCGGTACGACAGATTTATCTTTCTCCGTATCCCGCGTGCCTCCGTGGTGAAAATCCCGTCCCGGGCAACGTCAATATTCAATCCCCAGCTTGTGCTGCATTTCTTCCAGCGTGACGCCCTTGGTCTCGGGAAACGTGAACATCACCACGAAGAACATGAGCGCCATCATCGCGGCGAAGAACACAAACGGGAACGCGCCGCCAAAATGTTGCACGAACACTGGAAAAATGAATGCGATCAGCGCGTTCATGATCCAGTGCGTCGAACTGCCCAGCGCCTGCCCTTTGGAGCGCACGCGGTTCGGAAAAACTTCGCTGATGTAAACCCAAATCACCGCGCCCTGCGAGATCGCAAAGAAACCTATGTACGCCACCAGCAGCCACACCAGTAAGTTCTGATGCCGGTTCGTGTAGAACACCGCCGCAACACCGGCCAGACAGAATGTCATGCCAACGCCGCCGATCATCAGGAGCGTCTTGCGGCCAAGTTTGTCGATGAGCGACATGCCCAACAGCGTGGCGGCCAGGTTCATCGCCCCTACAGCCACTGCCTGCAAATCGCCCGATACTTTGCTGAAGCCTGCCATGGCAAAGATGTAATTCAAGTAGTAAAGAATGGCGTTGATGCCGGCGAGTTGGTTGAATGCTGCGACGGTGAACGCCAAGTAGATGGGCAGCCGGTACTTGCGCTGGAAGAGTGGCTCCGAATGCACCTGGCCGTCCACATGAATCGACGCGATGATGTCGTCCAGCTCACTGGCGCCGTCAGGCGAACCCAGCGAGTCGAGTACCTGGCGCGCCTCGGGGATACGGTTCTTGGTGACCAGCCAGCGCGCCGAGCGTGGAATTCCAAACAACATGACGAGGAACAGCACCGCCGGAAGGGCTGCGACCCCCAGCATCCAGCGCCATTCGTTCACGCCGAGGTCAAAGCGCCCGATGATGAAGTTCGATAGGTACGCCACCAGAATGCCGATAACGATATTGATCTGGAACGAGCCCACCAGCAATCCGCGCCACTTCGCCGGAGCGATTTCCGCGATGTACACCGGACCCAGTACCGATGATCCGCCGATCCCCAGTCCCCCAATGAAACGGAAGACAAGCAGCGAAGGCCAGTTCCAGGCGAAGGCGCAACCCAGCGCCGAAATCACATAAAAGATAGCCAGTATCCGCAGGCTCTCGCGCCCACCCAATCGATCGCCCAGGATCCCCGAAAACATGGCGCCAATAATGGTGCCCACCAGCGCAATCGACACGGTAAAGCCCAATTCACCCGGAGAAAGATTGAAGACTTGCGTCAACTGGCGGGTAGTTCCAGCGATGACTGCCGTGTCGAAACCAAATAGCAGCCCGCCGAGTGCTCCAACGATAATGCTCTTCACCAGGTAGAAATTAAGTTTCCCGGCCAATCTTCACACCCCCCCCCAAGATTTTCTCTTCAACCAATGACGTGAACCCTACTCGCTCCACACTGCTAGTTCGTTGCCGTTCGGATCAGCGAAATGAAAACGCCTTCCGCCTGGGAACTCAAATGGTTCGATCGTAATCTTGCCGCCCGCCTCGACCACCTTTCGTTGTGTCGCTGCCAGGTCCTTCGCATACAGCACGACGAGCGCGCCGCCTTTCACTGGCTTGGCGCTCATCGTGAAACCTCCGGCCACGCGGCCATCGTGAAAGCTGGTGTAGTTCGGGCCGTAGTCGGTGAAGCTCCAGCCAAACACCGCGCTGTAGAAGCGCTTGGTGGCTTCGATGTCGGTGGCGGGAAACTCAACATAGTCCATCTGAAAATTGTGCTCTTGCTGGCTCATTACTTTCCTCGTGCTGGGTATCAGCGGGCAAGATTAGCACACTAGCTTAGAACTGCTTAACATTACTGTGCTCGTTCGGTCGCAGGGTAGAGCCGAGCTTTAGCTCGGCGTCCAGCTGTGTTTATGGATTTCTCGAGCCGGCTTTAGCCGGCGACACAAAGCTGCTCTTGGAGTACGCACCCAATCAGATCTGGCCTTTATAATTCGCGCGTGGAGAAAACGATCCATCCAGCAGCCGCCGCAACTCGCTCCGCGGTGCTGCACCGCTCTTTGAACAAGGCCTATCCAGTCGCTCTTCGGGGCGAAGGCGTATGGCTCTTCGACGCCGAGGACCGCAAAATCCTCGATTTCGCCTCCAGCGCGGTGGTCAACTTCATCGGGCACGGAGATCAGGCGATCGCTCGCGCGATGGCTGAACAGGCCGCACAGTTAGAGTTTGCTCACTCCAGCAACTTCACGACTGATATCGCCGAACAGTTCGCACAAGAACTACTCGACTTCGCCGGCCCCGCATTTCGCGACGGCGCGGTGTTCTTCACCAGCGGAGGCTCAGAGTCGGTCGAGAGCGCCCTGAAGTTGGCGCGCCAGTATCAGGTTGAGAGCGGACATCCCGAGCGCTATCAAATTGTCAGCCGCCGTCACAGCTACCACGGAGCCACGCTGGGTGCCATGGCGATCAGCGGGAATGAAGCGCGACGCTCGATCTATCTGCCCATGCTGCGCGAGTTCCCCAAAGCGAACACTCCGTACTGCTACCGGTGTCCGTACGATTGCGGCAACGGATGCGCCGACTGCGGCCTGAAGTATGCCGCCGAAGTCGAGCAGGCCATCACCGAGACAAATGGAACTGCCGCCGCGTTCATCATGGAACCTGTTAGTGGGGCCACCTTGGGAGCAGCGGCTCCTTCGCCCTCTTATGTGAAGCGCGTCGCTGAAATCTGCCATGAACTACAGGTGCTGCTCATCGCCGACGAAGTCATGACCGGATTCGGCCGGACTGGACGCCGTTTCGCCATGGACCACTTCAGCGTTGCTCCCGACCTTATCGCCACCGGCAAAGGTATCTCCAGCGGCTACGCCCCGCTCGGCGCCGTCATCGCGCAACGCCACGTCGTCGAAGCCATCGCCGACGGCACTGGCACGCTGCTGCATGGGTTCACTTACAACGGACATCCCGTATCACTCGCGGCCGGCCGTGCTGTCTTAAGGCGAATCGCCGAAAACAAGTTAGTCGAGGCCGCCGACTCGCAGCGCAGCGGCAGCGTGGCCTTAGTTCTGAATGACGAGTTGCAGAAGTTATGGAAGTTCGACAGCGTGGGCGATGTGCGAGGACTCGGCCTGTTGTGGGCCGTCGAGTTTGTCGCCGACAGAGCAACCAAGCAACCGTATCCCGCCGAAAAGAAGTTCGCCGCGCGCGTTTACGACTCCGCCCTCAAGCGAGGCGTACTCCTCTATCCAATGCAAGGCTGTGTGGACGGCCGACGAGGTGACCACGTCATGATTGCTCCGCCCGCGGTCACCACTGCCGACGAGATTCACTGGGCTGTTGAGCAAGTCGGCGAAGCGATTCGCGAAGCGGCCTCTCGCTGATTACAACCGTCCATAAAACGAAAGGCGCGGATGACTCCGCGCCCTCTCTTGCTTTGAGACCCACCAAGCTTGCTACTGCGTTACCGTCTTACAGGCATCACCGACCTTGAAGCCCGATCCCGAGACCGCTGTACCTACCGCCGAAACGTCATCCACATCCGTCAGCCTGATGACGCCAACCGGCGAAGCCATGCGACGGATAACCGCTCCCGTCGCCGGATCCTTAATCTCCTTGGTCACGCGCTCAACTGTGAGCTGGTCGCCAACCTTGAGACCAGCCTTTGCGCCGACGTTCAGCACTATCTGTCCGCCATCCACGGCGGCTACCAATCCCTCTACCTTGACCGTGCGCATTTCGAGCTTCGTGTTGTCGGCGATCAGTTCGCCACTCATCTGCTTGACCGCCGCATTCACCGCTTCACCCAGGATGGTTTGTTGGAAGTCGCTGCTGCCAAAGTCGACAGCACCGCCGCCCCACCCATGCCAACCGCCGCCGCCGCCCACCAAGGAAGTGCTCTCGCGGCTCGACTCGCCTTTCCCCTCCGCCACTCCCATAATCTCGGCCGTATCGATGTTCACAATGCGGGCGTCCACGGCAACAACGGCCTTCGATTTCTTGTGACCTACTCCGCCGATGCCATAGGCGCCCCACGGGCCGCCGCCTCCACCGACCTTGGTGTCCTTGTTATCGTTTCCGAACTGTGTCACGCTACCCACGATGATGGCATCCACTCCGAGAAGCTTGCCCAGCTTGGCTGCTGACGCCGGATTCGCGCGGTCGCTGTTGGAAAAATTCTGCTCAGCAAGAATCTTGTCCATCGCCTTGCGTTCGATGACCGAATAGGTTCCGTCCTGCACCAGGTACTTCACCGTCAAGTCTGAAATTCCCTTGCCTACATCGACGTTAGTACCGAAGGCCGCTTGAGAGGCGCTCTGAACCGTCGCATAGTCGAAATCGAAGACAGCAACCCTTTTCTTGCGGCCCTGGGCCTGCGCCGGAGCACCAGCTGCACTGGCTGTTGGAGCCGCCGCCGGAGCCGGTGCCTGTGCATCCGCGAATGACGCAAATAACATTCCGACAGACAGAATGCCTAAGATGGTTTTGAATTTCACTCCGCTTCCCCCTTTTAAGTCGGACTGACTTGGCAGACCCCATTGAATCGACGAAGTGTGTGCGCTCTTTATTTTGGCTTTGCCGAAGCAGCAAATTGTACAACGAAAGTGCCAGAACCGAACGAGTAGATTTCGAACATGTTAACGCCTTCGCACGGGAAAACCCGCGTGACCGCAAAACGAAAGGCGCAGCCTGAGCCGCGCCTCATCAGTTCCTTCAATGGCGACCTACTGCTGGGCCGAGCCTCCCGGCAATGTTCCCTGCTGTGAACCCAGTTCGTGCGGAGACGACATAACCGCCGTGTCAGGATTAAGCAGCCCCGTCTTGTCGGGCCCGAGGCCTAGTTTGATCAGCGCCCGCGAATCCGGCACAGACTTGGTCTGCCAGCCGTTCGCTTCCTGATACCGTGTCAATGCGTCCTTAGTCGCCTGGTCCCATGAACCAGTCGGCTCGCCAGTCATGTAATGGTCACGAATCAGCGCCTCTTGAATCTGGCGGGTCCGCTCCTGGTCGATACCGTGCTGCCCGTGCGACGTCGCCTTGGCCGACGTCTTCTTTTTCTTTGATTTGCTGCTGGAGGACTTGCCCGACTTCGACGGCGTTACAGACTTATGAGAAGTGGAAGACGGCTTGGTTGAGTTGGTCTTGGTGGTGGCCATTGCTGCTCCCACCAGGAGCAGCGTTGTCAGCGTGATGGCGAGCGATTGGAGAATTCGTAGATCGAAGCGCAAACTGTGTACCTCGGGGGAAATCTATGAATTCCAGTACAACGCAGTCATTGTAATCGTGCATTAACCGAAAAGGGAACAAGAAAAATAACGGCCGTTCTCTAAACTGAAACAGGCTTCGCACCCGCCTTCGGAATCGGGAAATTGCCCGGCGAGAGCTCCCCGCCGGGCCCACTCTAATACCGAGGTTATGGCAGCGTCCCGCCCATGAACACCGTTCCACCGTTGGGACCCAGCCCGCGCGGCCGAACCAGCAGCACCACGTCCTGCCCCGACTTCAGCTGCGACTGCAGCTTGCTGAAGTCGGCTTCGCTGTTGATAGGCTGCTTGTTGATTTCCAGCACCACGTCGCCGCGGCTGACGCCAATGTTGTCGCCAAACCCGTCGGGCTTCACATCCTGCACCATCACTCCTTTGGTGTTCGGCAGCTTCATCCGATCCGCCATGTCAGGCGTGATGTCGCGGACGGTTATACCCAGTTTGCTCTCCTGCGGCTGCGCTTCCTCCCCGCCTTCGTCGTCGTCACCCAGCCGCGTAGCAAACAGCTTCGAGCGGTCGGCAATCGTGACCTCAGCCGTGCTGGGTTTGCCGTTGCGAACGTATCCGAGTTTGGCCACGGTCCCGGGCTTGAGCGACGAAATCTCCGCCACCAGTTCATCACCCGTCGCGACAGACTTGCCGTTCACGGAAACGATCGTGTCGCCCGTCAGCAATCCTGCCTTGGAGGCCGGACCGTTCGGAGTTACGTTTGCGATGGTAACGCCGCTCGACACGCCATAGACGCGCTGCACCGCCGGATTAGGAACCGCATTGAACTCCACGCCAATCGAGCCACGTGAAACCTTGTGGTCAGGGCTGATGAGCTGGTTGTACACCTGCACCACGGTATTCGACGGCATAGCAAAACCCACGCCCTGGTAGCCGCCTCCGCTGGTGTAAATGGCAGTATTGATGCCAATCACTTCCCCGTTCATATTGACCAGCGGGCCGCCGGAGTTACCCGGGTTGATCGCCGCATCGGTCTGGATGAACGACTGAAATTGCCTCTGTGGGACGATGTTGCGGCCGCGCGCCGACACGATGCCGGCCGTCACAGTTTCTTCCAGTCCGAACGGACTACCGATGGCAAGCACCCAGTCGCCTACCGCCATCCCGTCAGAATTGCCCATCTTCGCCGCCGGCAACGTCTTCTTGGCGTCAATCTTGATTACGGCCAAGTCCGTTTCCTTGTCGCTGCCAATCACGGTCGCGTCGTAGGTCACGGTCGCCGGATCGTTCATCAGCTTTACGCGGATGCGGTCAGCCTTCTCCACCACGTGCGCGTTGGTGATGATGTAGCCCTTGCCATCGACAATGATTCCCGAGCCTAGCGAACGTTCGCGCAGGTCCTGTCCATCACCTAATCCTTGACCTCCTTGCCCACCCTGGCCGCCCTGTCCGCCGAAGAAGCGGTCCAGGAAGTCCTGCATGGAGTTGTCGTCGCTGCCATCGTCATCCGGACTGCCCGGCGTGGCCTTGCCACCTTTGCGATGCGGGTTCTTGATGGTGGATTCGGTGCTGATATTGACCACCGAGGGCTCGAGCTGGCGCGCGATCTGCGAGAACTGGCTCGACAGTTGCTGCGGCGAAGGGACTTGCAGGGGCGTCGCGTCCGAAGAAGAAGCGGCCTTTTCCTTGCCTTTCACTCCCGCTGACACCACCGTGCCAATCAAGATGCCCAGCGAGAGTGTTGCCAGAATTACCAATGTCGAGGCGAAGCGGTTAGCTTTCATCTTCTCCCCAAAGCCCATGCGCTGCGGATCCATTCCTTATTCCTCCAACCAAAGAACCCAAACTTAAATTATACGTTGCTGCCGCGTAGTGCTGAATTGTGAGGGGATCACCGAAAGTTCACAGCCTAGTTAGACGCGTTCTGCGGGAAATTGTTACGCACCGACACTTCGACATAAACCGCCTTGCCGCCCACAATTGTGGCCAGCACTTGCGTTTTCAGAATGTCCGCGGGCGCTACCTTGGTCAGGTCCCGATCCAGGACCACGAAGTCCGCCAGCATCCCGGGAGCCAGCGTTCCCTTCTGCTTCTCGGCAAACTGCGCGTAAGCCGATCCTGTCGTATACGCCGCCAATGCCTGTTCGATGCTGAGCTTCTGTTCGGGGTAATACTCTTTCGTTCCCGCCTCATTCTTCCGCGTCACCGCCGCGTAGACGCCGCGAAATGGGTTGATAGGTTCCACGGGATAGTCGGTGCCAAAGGCCAGCGGAACGCCATAGTCGAGAAACTGCTTCCACGGATAAGAAGTCTTGGCTCGATCGGGCCCAATCCGCGCGACCGCCCAGTTCATATCAGTCAGCAAATGGCTCGGTTGTACCGATGCGATAACACCCAGTTTCTTGTACTGCGCAAACTGGTCGGGCGCGATGACCTGGTCGTGTTCGATGCGAAAGCGAAAATCGCGCGGGGTCGTCGCCCGCGGGTCGGCGTGAGCTTGCGGACTCGCTTCCCCCGCCGCGAACGCATCCAGTGCCATCTGCGCGGCGCGGTCCCCAATGGCGTGAAAGCCCATCTGGAATCCGGCATCCGCCCGCGCCACGGCCATCTTGTTCAACTCAGCCTGCTGAAACTGCGGCAGACCCGAGTTCCCGGGTTCGTCCGAATACGGAGCCAACAGTGCCGCCGTGCGCGACCCCAGCGACCCATCCATGAAGCCTTTGAGCATCGCGGTGTGCAGCATCGGATCGTCAAGGGAATGATGCGCCCGGTGCTCCTCCAACTCATCCACCGAATCCCGGAAGTTGAGCCATTCGCTGATGCGCAGCGTCAGTTTGCCTTCGCGCTCCATCTCTTCATAAACCAGGAACTCCTGCCATTCCGAGTTGTCCTGCGCCGAGGTCACTCCCCAGCGAGCGGCGTCGGCCAGGGCCAGTTCTGCTGCCATCCTGCGCTGCGCCTGCGTCGGTGGCGGCACCTTGGCGAACACAAGGCTCTGCGCGCCTTCGCGCAAGATTCCTGTCGGCTCTCCCTTGGCGTCGAGGTCGATCTTTCCGCCCTGTGGCGCCTGGGTCTTGCCGGTGATTCCCGCCAACTCCAACGCTGCGCTGTTGGCGATCGCGATATGGCCGTCCACGCGCACGAATATTGCCGGATGCCCGTTTGTCATCATGTCGATGTCCTGGCGCGTCGGCAGGGTCTGATTCGGCCACAGCGTATGGTCCCAACCTTGACCCAGGATCCACTCGCTGGCTGCGGCCTTGTTCGCCCGCAAGCCGATGCGGTGCTGCATCTCCAGCAGCGACCGCGCCCCCTCCAGGTCGACGTTCATCTTCTGGAAGCCGCCCGAAGCCAGGTGGCAGTGCGCGTCGTTGAAGCCGGGCATCACAAAATGGCCGCCTAGATCGACGACTTGCGTGTGCGTCCCCTTGAGCTTGCTGATTTCGCCAGTACTGCCGACGGCAACGATGCGGCCGTCACGCACTGCAATTGCTTGCGCACGCCACGGAGTCGCTTGGGTGTAAATGTCGCCGTTTATAAAAATCACGTCGGGAGACTTCGTGGCATCATCCGCCACAGCATTGGTAGTGACGAGCAATGTTGCGAACAAACAAAGGGCGAACAGAAACGAAACTGGTCTCATAAACCTGCTTTGCAAGGACACGACTTACAAGATACTGAAAATCTCGGCCTAAAAGCCGCATTTCTTGGGTGGAAGCGCCAGGCTCTAGCCTGGCGAAATAACGTCCGGCGATGGGGCGGGGGCTTTATCCCCGGCTTCCGCAGCCGTTGCCTTTCTGACTTATTTTCTGATCCGTGTTATCCGTGTAAATCCGTGGTCGTTTTGGCTTTCATTCTTCCGCAACTCCACACATCGCCAATGTCAACAGCAGGATGCGCTTCAGGCCCAGGTCGCGACCCGCCGAATCGTACCACTCGTTTACGGTGTGTGCGCCCCCGCCGCTACCTCCGGCGCCGATCGCGATGGCCTCGCGCCCCAGCGACAAAGGAATATTCGCATCGGTCGAAGCCCGCTGCACGCGAGCACTGTTTTGCAATTGCGCATCGACCGCTCGAATTGCCTTCATCAGCCGCGAATCTGCCGGTAAATCCGCTGCCGGGCGGTCGCCGATCACGCTTACTTCCGGCGTAAGAGCATCCTGTTTCTTGCGGCCTGCGGTTTGCGCGATACCTTCTTTCACCGCGTCGCGTAGCGCCTTCTCGAGTCGGTCCAACTGCTCCACCGATGCCGAACGCGTGTCAACCCGCATCCTTGCTGACTGCGGAATCGAGTTCACCGACGTTCCGCCTTCCACCACGCCCACATTAAATGTCGTCTTGGGGGTCGCCGGCACTGTCGTCTGGCTGAAGCGATCGATGATGCGCGCCAGCGCCACGATGGGATTGGCCACTCCAAAATCGCTCCACGAGTGCCCTCCCGGGCCGCGCACGGTAATTTCGTACCGGCGGCTGCCCAGTCCTTCAGCGATGACCGTATCGGTTCCCGCGCCGTCCAGCACCACCAGAGCGCCAATCGAGTCCAGCCATCGCGACTGCTCAAAAATGTGCCGCATGCCGCGCAGGTTACCTTCGCCCTCTTCACCAACGTTCCCGATGAACAGGATCGGCGCCGAGTGCGCGATGTTGGTGGCCGCCAATACGCTCGCCATCGCTAGCAACGCCGTGACACCGGAGCCGTTGTCCGAAACGCCCGGTCCATACAGTTTGTTTTCCTGGCGTCTGACCGTAATGGGAGTGCCGGCCGGAAACACCGTGTCGATATGTGCGCTGAGCGCAAGGTATGGCGCATTCGCATCAGTGCCCGGACGGATGCCGAAAACATTTCCCAGTTCGTCCTGATGGACTTCGGTCAACCCCAAGCTCACGAAGCGCTCGCGCAACCAAGTGCCACGCGCCGCTTCGCCCCACGGAGGAGCCGGGATCGCCGTCACCTCGAGCTGAATATCTTCGAGTTCCCGGGCGTGCGCACGAAACCAGGCGAATGCCTCGTGCACCGGGCGCAGCTCCGCTATATGCGCGACGATCTGCTGCGCGGTGCGGCTTGCTGGCCTTTCGCTGGCTTGTGGTGGAATCGTCTCTCCCGATGACGCCCGCTGCTGAGTTCCAAACGCCATGACCGATGGTAATACGTTTGGCCAGATCGCAAACGATCAATGACCGCGCGGCGCGAGATAGCTCACTTGGGGCGGTTTTGCTCTCCTTGACGACCTGGCGATCTGCTGTTTGCCGATGCTATATAGTGAAGTAGTGTCGTGGTTGTGTAAACCAGCACAAGATGCCCCTTAGCAATTCTCTATGTCATTGATTCTAAAATAGCCTCTATCCGTGATGCCGTGTTATAGTTACGTATAACGTAGGGAGTTGACCAGATGAACATCGACACTGAGTGGAACGAAAGAGAGCCTATTTACCGCCAACTCCGGGACTTCGTGGTGACAATGATCCTGGACGGAACTCTGCCGGAAGGGGACAGTCTGCCTTCCGTCCGCCGCATGGCGGCCGAGTTTCGGCTGAATCCACTCACCGTCTTGAAGACCTATCAGCTACTGGTTGGAGAAGGCCTTGTCGAATCACGTCGAGGGCGCGGCATGTTCGTCAATCCCGGCGCCCGTCATCTGTTGTTGGCCTCGGAACGAGAACGCTTTTTGCAGGAGGAATGGCCACGCGTGTTTGACACGCTCCACCGCCTCGGCCTGAGCGCGGAAGAACTGCTCAAGGGCGCGCCACGGAAGGCAGGATCTGAGGCCACCAAACCTCGGTCGTCCCACAAGCAGCGGTGAAGGGCTAATCACTATCTTCCCTTAAACTGCGCCGAAGTTGTCAAAGAACGATCGCACTCGCCCGGATGGCGGGCGCGGAGGGTGGGAGACACCAATCCCTTTGCCTCACGAAGCATGTTTTATCGAACTGGAAATGGCTAGGATAGGACGCAGGACACAGCAGCGTGTGACAATCTGTTAGATTTTTATTCAATACACTTGAGATCTGAATGAACCAATCAACCGTGAAAAGTCTTCAGCTTGGGCGCGCCCTATGGACGTTTGTCGTGGCCTACGTCGCCATCACGATCGTTGCAACGATCTTTTCTATTGCCTTGGAGCAGGCAATGCATGTTCCAGCTACCGTTCCACCAGTGGAAAGCCCCGCCTACCGGATGGCCGAGCGATTTTTCCCCGTAATGAACTTGCTGGTGTGGATGCCCGTTGCGGGCCTCTATTTCAAGGGACGCGGTCGCCTCGAGGACACGCGCGAAGCCAAACTTCTCGGGGCCTTTTGGCTTGTGCTCGCCATCGTGGTCGACTTTGTCGGATTCGTGCTGATCAAGAACCCGATTTCGCTATCGCCTCACGACTTCTACGTCGGGCAATTCCCGTGGATTTACCTTATCTACCTGGTCGTGCTCGCAAGTCCGTGGTGCTACGTTGTCCTGCGACGGAAATTCAGCTCGGGATCGGCACCCTAAGGCCGTCTTTTCTTTGGGTTAAGGCGCCGAACCTGGGCCACCCGGCGTCTCAACTACTGCTGGTACGGCTCTCGACGAACTCGCAGAAACTCTTGACCCGACGAATGGATTCTTTGAATGCTTCAGGAGAGACATATACCTGAGCGTAAGAATATACGTGGTCGTCATTCCGAAGCCTCGTCTCAAAATCGTCGGTGAATAAACCAAGTGGGAAGCGTCATTCGTATTGCTCGCTTTGGTACCGACTCAAGCCAAGAGGGGTTGGACGCCCGTGCTGAATGTCATTTCGTACAAGATTGATTTCCTCGATGGCCTGAGCGGAAACCGGGGATTCAGCCCAGTTGATTCGATAAGCTTCCTCAAATAATGCTACATAACGCCCAAACCAGCTTTCGCCTTTGACACTATTTCGCCTTTGACTCAAGAATCTCGCAGCCTGAACTGTAATATGGGAACGTTTAAGAACTCCCACCAGATAGTCTTTCAAGCAAGAATGAATGATGCTAATGCAAGCTTGGCCGATGATGTTCTGAAATTCGTTCGCCTCCATCCACTCTTCGAGAAAGGACGGCTCCGGGTCGTCGGTGTCAGGGTTGAATGGCGGTGGTGTGTAGGGGACTTCTTCTGCCTCGATCTTCCTCTTCCTATCGAGGAACACGCCAGCGGCGCTGTCGTATAGCCGTTCAGCGGCACGCAGTCGGCCTTCCAGGATTGCAAGAGTATCCATCTTGACGAGAATTCTATTCGACCTCAACCGCGAATACCGCCGATTAGGGTATATCCGGCAGAGCTATTGGAGAACCCAGCAAGTTATTAACTGCTGCTTCCTTTGGCACCGCCATTCCCATTTCCAGTCTGCGGGATGCCCTGATAATGCACCTGACAACACGGCCTTCTTGTACTTGCTGTACACGTCTGGCCGCTTCTCCTTCCCCCAATAAGTCACCGGGAAGTCGTGAGGAGTCACACTGGAATCGGTGTCACGGATACAACTCAATTGGTGGACCGACCCTGCAGCATCCGGTTCAGCAGAACACTGCCGGTATTCCCCAATCATCCAATCTCCGGAGTACCGCACCTCTGTATCGCGGCGGTACGGAATCCAGCCGGAATCATCAAGAGAGAAGTAGATCTCTCCAGCGACCAAGAGTAAGACGATTACGATGACGGTGCGCTTCACAACGGTAGAAACCCCGTTCTTGTGCTCTGCCTGCTCTAGCAGGCAGCCACTACTTCCCCTTAAACTGCGCAGCCCGTTTTTCCAAAAATGCCTTCGTGCCTTCGTTCTTGTCTTCGGTCGAGCAGCACACGGCGAAGAGCGTGGCCTCGAGGTAGAGGCCTTCGGCGAGGGTCATGTCGAGACCATGGTTCACCGCTTCCATGGCGTACTGCACGGCCAGCGGAGCGTTGGCGATGATCTTGGCGGCGATAGCTTCGGCGCGCGGGATGAGTTCGGCGGCGGGCACCACTTCATTCACCAGCCCGATGCGCAGGGCCTCGGCGGCGGTGATCATCTCGCCGGTCAGCACGAGCTGCTGCGCGATGCCCTTGCCCACCAGCCGCGACAGGCGCTGCGTGCCGCCGTAACCGGGGATGAGTCCCAGCTTGACCTCGGGCTGGCCGAGCTTGGCGTTTTCGCTGGCCAGACGCATGGTGCAGGCCAGTGCCAGCTCGCAGCCTCCGCCGAGCGCGAAGCCGTTGATGCAGGCGATGACCGGCTTGCCCAGGTTCTCGATGGAATCGATGATGGCCTGCCCGCGGTGGGTGTACTCCTTGGCTGAGATGGGCGACTGCTGCGCCAGCTCGCTGATGTCGGCGCCGGCGACAAAGGCCTTCTCGCCCGCTCCGGTGAGGATGACCACGCGGACTTCGGGGTCGTCTTTAGCGGCGGCGAAGGCCTGACGCAGTTCGTCCATGGTGGCCATGCTAAGAGCGTTGAGCACTTTGGGCCGGTCGATGGTGATGTAGGCGATGTGGTTCTTGGTTTCGAGATGGAGGTTCTGGAAGTCGGTCATAAGGTCCTCGGGTAATTAGTAACTAGTGATTAGTACTTTCAAAGCGAGCCAATGATGCGAGTTGGAAAGCGCCTGAAAGCGCGAAGTCCTGTTCCGACAATTATCGGCTGGACACATCGGGCCAGCACTTCTTCCACTCCGCCTCGATCACCGCTTGCGGATACTGTTTCAGTATTTTGCCGCTCTCGGCGTCTACGAGGAAGCCTTCGCGGTAACCCCTTTCATCGCCGCAATCACTTGCGTCGTTGACTTCAGGCATCAAAAGCAAGCGCCCGGAGCCGTCCTCCCAACGCACGGCATGGAGATTGTTTTCGCGCGACTTGCAGGAATGTTTTTCCTCAAACTCTCTAGCCACGACTTCAGGTCCCTTGAGTTTCAGCAGAGTGTGGCCGATTACCGTATAGGCGACGAGTTGTACGCCGATGGTGTCGGCGCGCATCTCGACATAAAAGGACCGCGAATCCGACGACCACTTGATCGCGGTGTTGACCGGGTCATCCACAAGCCCGAATTCCCCAATGGTGATGCCCCCGGATTCAACCTGCAGCTTGAAATTTTTGCGCAACCGAACACGCCTGCCTTGGTCGGGAGACCAAACAGAAACCTGATGTTGATAGTCCTTACGCAGGAGCTGTTGTGGCTGGCAGGAAACCTGTTGCGACGGGGCTGAGGTGC
This sequence comes from uncultured Acidobacteriaceae bacterium, assembly GCA_963730105.1. GTDB lineage: Bacteria > Acidobacteriota > Terriglobia > Terriglobales > Acidobacteriaceae > DASRAA01. Next base: position 462,817 of record CAVSQO010000016.1, on the reverse strand, counting down.
TGAGGCAACAAGTGAACAGCGCCAGGCTGATGGCCGCGCAACTGTGGTGGAACCAGAGCATGCCCCTAGACAAACCTTCCCGGTACCGGATTGTTCGGGTCGGTGTAATCGTAAAATCCCTTGCCGGTTTTGCGGCCGTACCAGCCCGCCAGCACCAGGCGCTTCAGTAGTGGAGGCGCGGCGAAGCGGCGCTCCTTGAACTCGTCATACATGACGTGCGTGATGTAGTACGTCGTGTCGAGCCCGACGAAGTCCAGCAGCGTAAACGGCCCCATGGGGTAGCCGCAGCCCAGCTTCATCGACTCGTCGATGTCGGCGATGGAGCCCACGCCCTCTTCGTAGGCGCGAATGGCATCGAGCAGGTACGGCACCAGCAGGCGGTTGACGATGAATCCTGGCTTGTCGACCGTGCGCACGGGGACTTTGCCCAGCTTCTTGCCGAACTCGACGGCGGTCTCGAAGACCTCGGGCGCGGTGGCGATAGTCCTGGCCACCTCGACCAGCTTCATCATCGGGACAGGATTGAAGAAATGCAGCCCCACGAACCGCTCGGGGCGTTTGGTCGCGGTCATCAACTCGGCGACGCAGATCGACGATGTGTTGGTGGCAAAGATGCAGTCTTTCTTGACTCTCGAATCGAGCTGAGAATAGATCCTGCGCTTCTCCGCCACGTTTTCAATGATGGCCTCGATGATGATGTCGCAGTCCGTCAGCTCCTGCATGCTGGTGGTGCCCTTCAGCCGTGCTTGCGCTGCTTTCTTTTGCTCGGCGGTGATGCCGCCCTTTTCGACGCCGCGCTCCACTAGCCGCGACAGCGACTTCTCGATCCCGGCGAAACCCTTGTCGAGAAACTTCTGCTCCTGCTCCAGTACAACGACATCGAATCCCGCGGTCGCCGCAACCTGCGCGATGCCCGACCCCATCAAACCACAACCCAGTACACCAACTTTTTTGATTTCCATGAGTGCCCCGTGAGACCACGTATCAAGTCTTGAATTTCGAGTAGCTCCAATAAGCGGGCACGAGCCTAGTCGTGCCCTTCGAAGCACGTATCACTTCACCGGCGTATCGCCCTTGATTGGATGCGCCTCTGTCAATTTCTTCACAACATCAGGCGTCGGACCGCCGGGAGTAATCAACGTGTTCTGGAAAGCGACAACCTCCCATTCGCCGCCCTTCTTCTGCGCCACGAGCGTGGGGCGCGCCTGAATGTGCTGCTCGGCGCCGTTCAGATACCAAGTGAGGTTGGCGGTGACAAACACCACCGCCACATCCGGGCGCACAAAGCGGACCTTTTCGACCTTGAAAGTGTTGCGGCTGCCTTTGTAGATGGTGTCGAAGATCATGCGATGGCCGTGCGCGATGGCTTCGCGACCTTGAAAGTGTCCACCCAGAATGTGAATGAAATCAGCATCCTCGGCAAACAGCGCGGCCCAGGCCCCGCTGTCGCTGTTGTTCCATGCAGTCTCTAGTTTTTCAACGACCTCGTACAGGGGCTGCTCTTCCGTCGTCATTGACTTGACCTCCTTGCCGTTTAGTTTCCATTCCCTACCGCTGCAAATTCTCGATAATCACCGCTATCCCCTGCCCGCCGCCGATGCAGGCGGTCGAAAGGCCGTAGCGCGCTTTTCGCCGCCGCAATTCATACGCCAGCGTGATCAACAGCCGCGTTCCCGTCGCTCCCAGCGGATGCCCCAGCGCGATCGCTCCACCGTTCACGTTGGTTTTTGCCGGATCGAGTTCGAGCTCTCTCATCACAGCCAGGCACTGTGCGGCGAACGCCTCATTCAGCTCAATCAGGTCGATGTCCGACAATGTCAGACCAGCCTTCTTGAGCGCGATGCGCGTCGCAGGTACCGGCCCTGAACCCATGAGTGACGGCTCGACGCCCGCGATGCCCCAGCTCACAATGCGGGCCAGCGGATTCAGTTCGCGCTTGTGAGCGGCTTCCAGCGACATGACGATAACGGCGGCGGCGCCATCCACGATGCCGCTGGCGTTGCCGGCGGTGACCGTGCCGTTCTTGCCGAAGGACGGTTTGAGCTTGGCCAGCGACTCGAGAGTGGTCTCAGGACGGCGGTGGTCATCCTCGGTGAACATTTTGCCGGACGGCTCGCCGTGCTTGTTGAGCAGTGCGACCGGCGTTAGTTCTTCCTGGATCTTGCCGGCCTGATAGGCGGCTTCGGCGCGCTGCTGGGAGCAAAGGGCGTACTCATCCTGCATCTCGCGGGTGACGCCCTGTTGCCCAGCATAGGCCTCGGCAGTAACGGCCATGGGCATATTGCAGTAGCTATCAGTAAGCGCGACGAAAAGTGAGTCTTCCAGCTTACCTTCGCCGAATCCGACGCCCCAGCGCATACCGCGAATCACATGCGGCGCTTGCGACATCGACTCCATGCCGCCGGCCAGCACGCATTTCGCCTCGCCAAGCTGGATCATTTGCGCGGCGCTGACGACCGACTGCATCCCCGAACCGCACAGCCGGTTCACCGTAAGCGCCGGAACGTCAATTGGGATACCTGCCTTCAGGGCCACGTGCCGTGCTCCGTAAATGGCGTCGGAAGAAGTTTGCTGGGCATTGCCCATAATGCAGTGATTGACCGCAACCGGCACAACCCCCGCGCGTTTCATGGCCTCAACCGAGGCAATGGCGGCGAGTTCCTGGGCGGAGAAGTCGCGCAACTTGCCGCAGTAGCGTCCCATAGGCGTGCGCGCGCCGTTGACGATAGCGATTTCTGGAAAGGTATTCGACATGGCTGGAAAGAGTTAATCAGGAAGTGCTGAGCAAACTCGTTAGTTTACCAGCGCCCCGAGAGAGCGGCAAATGATCGGCGCGAACTGCAGTTCGGCGCCCGAGCCAGCGGCCCTTGCGCGCCTCATCGCCAGCGCTTGTGAACGATCTGTAACCAAGTCTCGAAGAGATGACATTAGTTCGACATCTTCATGACAAGCACGGTAAAGCACGCAGCTACTGTTGCCTCACGGTCCATCCAATCAGATTTCTGGACCATGAGGAGAACAGTAATGGAGAACTTGGACAACATGATCAACCAGCGAGTTAATCGCCGGTCGTTCTTAAGAAAAGGTGCTATCGCGGCAGGTACCGCGGCCGCCGGAGCTGCGTTGATGAGCCATGGATTGTCAGCCTTTGGCCAGGCAGGCAGCGCGAGCGGCAGCCTCACCAAAGGAGACATCGCGATTCTGCAGTTCCTGGCCGCGGCTGAACTGATCGAGAGCGATCTTTGGGTGCAATATGCCGAGCTGGGTGGCGTCACCAACGGAACCCAGAACAACTACCAGCAAGCCTTGCAGTATCTCGACGGCGACGGCTCGCAGTACATCTCCAGTAATACTCTGGATGAAATTAGCCATGCCAACTTCCTGAACGCTTACTTGGTCTCGAAAGGCGCCAACCCGGTTGACCTCGACCCGTTCCGCACTCTTCAAGGCAGCCAGGCGACGGGCGCATCCAACATCGGACGGCTCACCAACCTCATGCACCTGAACGTCGACACGAGTTGGTACATTCGCTATCGCAGCACCACGAACCCTGACTTTGGCGCCAAGTACCCGCAAGCCATCAAGATCAGCAATCGCACGGCGATCCCCAGAAATAATAGCGACTTCAACGATCCCAACCACATTCAGGCGATCGCCGATACCGCGGCGTTTCACTTCGGAATGATCGAGCAGGGCGGCTCAAGTCTTTACGCAGCCATGAGCCAGAAGGTGACCAATCCGGAAGTTCTGACCATCACGCTCGGCATCGGAGGCGATGAGATCGCGCACTTCCTGGAATGGGTGGATTTCGCCGGCAACGCCGTGCAAGGGCCTCCGTTCTCGTTCGAAAACTCCCAATCGCCGGTGACCGACGATGGATTGACCTTCCCCGACTTCAACCAGCTGGGGCCGCTCTTCCAGACAAATCTCATCTTCCCGGTTCCCTGCGAATTCATCAGCCCGAACCTTCCGAAGTGCGCGGTGATTCGTCCGTTGACCGACGCGTTTCGGCGGAGCCATGGCGGCCGTTGCCGGTTTAACTGCCGACGGACTGTTTACCGGACAGTCCAAGCAGTTCCTGAGCGTGCTCAGCCAGCTGGCAGTGGCGGCTGATAAAGCAGTACGGGGGTAGCGAGCGTCGTGACAGCGGCACCCGACGCTTCATCACGGCAGGACAGGATCATGGACAACGAAGCTCGGTGCCTTCGTGGTGACGGTCACAAGATCCTGTCCTCCATTCAGGTTTCATTTCGCAAAAGAGAGGTCGTCATGTTTGAAGGATTGTTTCAGCCCATGCATCTAGTCGTAATACTGTTCATCGCCCTGATGGTCTTCGGGCCGAAGAAGCTGCCTGAACTCGGCAAGGGCTTGGGCGATGGTATCCGCAGCTTCAAAGACTCCATGAGAGAAAAGCAAGAGAGCCTGACAAAGGCAGAGAACACCAGCACTCTGGATGTACCTGCCGAAAACAAGGCGTCGGCTCACACCAGTTAACTCGGAAGGGGAGCGGCCGAAGTGCGAGGTCATGAGGTCATTGGCCGCGCAGGCGGAGACTCTTCATCGCCGAGGACCCGTCCTCTGGGCGCCTGCTGGCCATGCTGACGCCGCGCCCGTTCCAACCTGCCATGCGGTCGTCGCCATGTCCGCCCTCGAGGTCCGTCGAATGCCTGACATCCTGTTCATCGTGCTGCTCGCGCTGGTAATGTTTGGGCCGAAAAAGCTGCCCGAGATCGCCCGCCAAGTCGGCAAGTATCTGGCGCAATTCCGGCGCATGAAGAGTGAACTACTCGACCAGATCAACGTTGAAGCGCTTCTTCTTCAGAAAGAAGAAAACCTCAACCACCGCGAGTCCGATAACGAGAACCAGATCACGAGACTCGCAAGGTGACTGTGATTTTTCTGGTAACTGGCGACTAGCAACCGGCTACCGGGTTTACTCGCCGAACACCAGCACGTATCCGTTGGGATCGACTACTTCAAATTCCCAGTTCCCGTACGACTGCTTTTTCAGCTCCATTTTGATGGGAGTTGTCTGCCGGACCGTGTCGTAGAACTCGCGAACGCCCTGCATGCGAATGTAGGCGTCCCAGTTCCCGGCGGGCCGCACGACCACAGGCTTGTGGTAGCCCTCGAGCCGCAGCAGCATAATTTCGACCTGATCCCGCATAAGACTTGCGAAGACGTAGGGGGTTGACCCGGAAAAAAGTTCGCGGTGAAGCCAAGGTGTTTCCCATACCATTCCGCCGTGGCCGCAACGTCTTGGACCAGGAAGGTCGGTGCGGCATTCATGAACTTAGGATCGGGCATGCTCCCTCCGATAGGTTCGTACATTAAGGATCTTGCCGGTGGCCCATCCTCTCCCGTCTTCGGCAAAGGGCGGGAACTAGGACGCCACACCCTTTCCATCCTAAGCGGTATGCAGCCGTAACATAACGCCGAATTAGGGGATTCCCGGCTTTCGGCATATGATGGCGAGCAATTCATCCTCTCATTCGCTAACCGGCCTCTTTAAGTGTAGTGGGAGTCGCATGCGCCTACCTCTGCGGGCCACACTCTGGGTCACGTCGCTGCTGCTGGTGCTCGTCGCCGCCCCGACTCTGCTGCGGGCAGCGCCTCCTCAAGACAAACCCTCACCCTATGCCCCGTCGTCTGAGGCCACCAGGCAGTCGCTTGAAAAGGCAGCGACGGCCGGCGACGTTGGGGCGATGACCGATCTCGGTGAACTGTATTACGAAGGCAAGGAAGTGCCCCAGGACTATCAGAAGGCGAAGGACTGGTGGGAAAAAGGGGCGGCCGCAGGGAACGCTCAGGCGATGACAAATTTGGGCGTCCTTTACTACCAGGGCTTAGGAGTTCCACAGGACTACGAGGAAGCGAGGCGGCGGTTTGAACAGGCGGCGACCGCGGGAAATGCTCAAGCCATGACAAATCTTGGCACTCTGTATCACAAAGGGTTGGGAGTACCCCAGGACGATAAGCGGTCAAAAGACTGGACGGATAAGGCAGCGGCCGCAGGAAACGCCATGGCGATGAGGAATCTCGGAATCATGTATCAGGCAGGTCAAGTGGTACCTCAGGACAGTCATGAAGCGCGCGTGTGGTTTGAAAAGGCGGCGGCGGGTGGTGACGCTGAGGCGATGAGAAGTCTCGGCGCTATGTACCACGAGGGCCTAGGAGTGCCACAAGACGATCATCAGGCGAAGGAGTGGTACGAAAAAGCGGCGAAGGCTGGTGAATCTGAGGCAATGACTAATCTTGGTTATATGTACGAGCAAGGGCGGGGGGTGCCTCGGGATTACGTCAAGGCAAAGGAATGGTATGAAATGGCAGCGGCTTCCGGGAACGCGGTGGCAATGAGGAACCTAGGCATTCTGTATCACACAGGTGAGGGAATGCCGCAGGACGATTACGAAGCACGCGGGTGGATAGAAAAGGCAGCAGCGGCCGGAGACGGTGAGTCCCAGGAGGCGCTGAAGACTATACCCAGTGTTCCGTCAAATCCAGATGCCCAATCGCACTACGTGTTGGCGGTGGCTGCCGATCATCAGGGCGACGTCGATAAGGCCATCGTCTAATATCGCAAAGCGATAGCGGCGGACCCGAATTTCGCCGTAGCGCACTATCGCCTTGGCCGCGTACTAAAAGACTCCGGACAGGAGCAGGCCGCGGCAGAGCAATTCGCCGCCGCCTGCGCCCTCGAACCGAACAACCCCCAAGTCTGCCGAAAGTAGAGGAATATTTTTTTTACTGGTTGATTCGCCCTATCCGCGAAAATCCGCCGTTGGTTTTGTCTTTCTCGCCTTGTCACATGCCTCTGTGTCCAGCGTCCTATTGCTCCGAAGGTTCGTTCGCATAGAACATGCTTCGTGGGGCAAGGGATTGGTAACTCTTGGTCTTGCCAGTCGCCCTAGCAGGGCGATGGATCGCTCTTTGACAACTAAACGCTGTCGCCGCCGTTTTCCAAATCGGGACAAGAATCGCCTGTGAACGGGCAGAAACTGGCACCCTAAGTCCAATGGTGCCAATTGGATACATATAACTCGTCTGGATTCAATTGGTTGGAAACAATTTCCGCCCAACCCACTGATTCTAAATGGTCGTGAAGTTTGTTTTTGTGCAAAATTTCGACGGGAACGCAGCAACCCCAAGGTTTTGCATACACACCCAGGCGGGCGCCGGCTCTCTTTGTTGCTAATTGCTAAAGGCTGATTGCTCGTCGCTGTTCGCCCTTCGCTTTCGCATGATCCAGGTCGTCATGCAACGATAATCCTGCACGAGGGTGGTCTTCAGTGGATCCATCAGCACTGCGTTCATCTCGTCGGTCAAATTCAGCAGCATCTGCTGATCGACAAGGAACCATTCGGAACCGTCCCCGATTTTGAATATGTTGCCGCGCAACCGTTCGAAGTCCATCCCGATCCGCGAACCCAGTCGGCAGAACAGCATGCCGCCGGGCTTCAGCACCCGCCAGAGTTCGGCCAGCATGGCCCGGAATTGGCTGTCATCCCGCGAAAAATGCAGTACGGCGCTGCAGATTACAACGTCCATGAAATCATCGGGAAACGGCATCTGCTCAATCGGGCCTACGCGAAAGTTCTCTGCCGGCAGTCCAGTCTCGAGCGATCGAGACAACTGGCGAACATGATGCACCGCATCCGGATCCGAGTCCAGGGCGAATACTTCGCATCCCACGCGCAGCAGATGCACCAGGTTGCGTCCGTAGCCGCATCCGGCGTCGAGCACCCGCATACCAGGTGCGATGTTTCCTCGCAGAATCTGGTCGAATACGTAAATGTCGATTTGCCCGAACTGTTCCTGGATGCTTATCGCCACGCGGTTGCCTTCTCTGTGTATGGCCGCTCAGCCCACCGCACTCTCCATCGCATCTTTCCAATCTACATGGAAGCTGAGAGAGAGGGGTTGCTGACGGAACCTGTTAGCGGTCTTTGCGGTAGAGGAGATCGCGCATCGCTTTGCGGCGCTCGGCGTTCGCTTCGGCGGTGGCTTTGCGCTCGTCGGCGTCCATGCGAGGCTTTGCGGTGGAACTGACGGGCTCGGAATCTTCGCTGCATCCGGGGCAGCGATTCGCGAAACCCGGCTTATCGGGCTTCAACTCGAACTCTTCTCCGCAGACAGCGCAGATACGAATGGGAAACGCCATGGCGAGTACAATTTTACAATCGCCATTGCACGCAGTCAGCCACCATGTGCCTGACCAAGAGCGGCCTTCCTTACGGCGTGCTCGTCCGCAGGTTTCGGCGCCTCTTCCGCCACTCTTCGCTACTGAGAATGCCCGGTCCAGCCTCAATAAGTCGGGGCAGCATCTGAAAGACTGACACTGGCGTCCAGCGGCTTCCATCGCGGGTGCGGAAGCCGCGGCTGTTCAGCTCGTCGGCGATGCCCGAGTAAGGACCATCTTGGATGGTAAGCTCCATGATCTGGAAGAGGACTTCTCGCTCGCGAGGTTCTTCCTCCAGGTGCGCGCAATCGCCCGAGACGCGCAGTCCGAAGGGCACTTCGGGCGCGGCTGTAGTGACGGGCGCGGCCTCCGCAAGCTGCCGCTCCCACTCGATGGCGACTGGCTTCCAGCCTTCTGCCAGCTTGGTTTGCAACTCTTCTGCCCCAAACTGCCCCGAAATCACCTGCCGCATGCGTTCCGTATTGGCCATGGTGCACCCCTGTTCGTCAGAAGCTGCTGCCAACATTTGAGCAACTGCTGCACCAATCCTATCGCTTCCTAAGAGCATGAAGTGCAAGGGGTTAGGCGATTAGGGAGAAGAGGCGAGATCGGGAGATGTCCGCCGATGCGATCAAGTGTGCGAAATTGGGCAGGCCGCCAACAGAAATCGCCGTCAGTTCTGTCGAAAATGCTCGAGACAGAATTGACGGCGTTTGAGAGTCGCCTCGCCGGGCGTCTAGAAACTTGCAGGAGTGGGCGGTTGCGGAATTGCCGGCACGACAATATGGATCTGCGGAGTTGCCGGCACCTGAAAGCTGATGTGAATCGGCATGCCCTGCAGTTGAGTACGTGCCATCTTCGAATGCGATTTCTCCAGCGCGCACTGGGTCCGCTCCAGGGACCGTTCGGCAAGCTCTTGGGCGCGAATCGCGGCTCTTATGTTGATCTGCTGTGCCCGTTCGACTGCCCGCTCGCCCAATTCCTGGGCGCGTATTACGGCAAGGTCGTTGATTCTCTGGCCCTGCTCGGCCGCGCGGATGCGAATCTCAACCGCCCGCTGGGCGGCTTCCTGGGCGCGCAAGGCCTCACGCTGCGACCGCAGGGCAGCATTGCACTTCTGCTCGGCTCCCTGCTGCGCGACATGCGCTTGTGCCCGCGCCTCCGCGTTCGTCAGCGCAGTCCGCACCACTTCCGGAAGATTGAGTTCGGCCACCATCTGCGCCTCTTCTGGCGCGGTCGGACCGACCAAGGGCTGCAGTTGGGCCATCACCTTTTCGGCGACGTACTGCCTGGCACAGTGCAGATCGGCAATCAGTTCGGCCCGCGTACGAGGAAGTTTAGCGAGGTCTCCCGAGCGAAACTCCCGGGAGAAGATTGAAAAGGTCGCCACCAGGGCCAGGGTCGCTACCAGGTATCTACGCTCCATACTGCCTCCTCGCTGTTCGTAAGACGTTACAGCCGCTCGATGGTTAGTTGCTTTTTTTCAACATCCTGCGTGGGCTGTAGACGTTCACGGTGCTTAACTACACTTTCGATGCCAAACTGCGGTGGTCTGCAAGTGTCTGACGATGTGGTACATATTCGGCTTTGTGAATACGTGATGAATAAATCGGCGTCCAATCGCAGAGATTTCTGTCCACCAGTGGACACCAGCGGCGCAGAACTACTTGGTGCTATTGTTGGCAGCTATGACCGCTGAGGAAGTGAAGCAATTCCTGCAACTGACGCCGCTGGAACCGGAAGGCGGATTCTTTCGTGAAACGTATCGCTCGCGGTGGATAGCTCCCATCGAATGCCTGCCGGAAGGTGTGCAAGGTGCGCGGTCGCTGGGCACGGCGATCTACTACATGATCACTCCCGAGTCGTTTTCTACGTTGCATCGGCTACCCGGCACAGAAGTGTTTCATTTCTACTTGGGAGATCCGGTGGAGATGCTGCAACTGCATGCCAACGGCGAAACTGAAATCGTGACTATAGGACAAGACATCGCGAAAGGGCATCAGCCTCAGGTTGTCGTGCGCGGAGGAGTGTGGCAAGGATGCCGCCTGGCTGGCGAAGGCAAATGGGCGCTGATGGGAACGACGATGTCTCCCGGATTCGACTATGCCGATTATGAAACCGGCAATCGGAATGAGCTCATCGGGCAGTATCCGGACATGGCGGAGGCGATACGGCGGTACACGCGGTGACCGGCTACCGCATATTCATGGAGTCAAATGCCAGTTCGAGGTTTTCCACGAGTACTTCTCCGCTCAAGGCGTTCAGGTTCGCGAACCAGTAGTTCACCGGCCGAGCGTTGGCAAACAACCAAGTCAGCACCGGACCATTGTGCTGCTCGTCGAGCAAGCCCACGGTCACGAGGCGGCGGTCGAACGTGCCCTGGTTGATCGCCTGCCACCACTGAAACCAGTCCAGCGAACCATTTGCACCGCGTTTCAAGATCAGTCGCCCGTAGCGCGTGATGGACTGGAGGCTTCGGGCTGAATTCAGCGCTTCATTGCCATTGCGGTATTCGTAGGTGAAGATCTGCGCTGATGGGAATATCACTTCGAGGATTCCGGCCTCGTCCCCTTGCGGGCTGGTCGTTCCGATCTGCACGACAAAGTTTGCGTTGGGGTATGGGTCTGCCCTGTAAATTGCCATCGTGCCTCCGGGAGTATCGTCGCTACATTCTATAGACGCTTCATTTGTTCGTCTGCTTGTTGCGCAACATGTCGAGCATGGCGGCGATGCGCTTCTCGCGGGTTTCAGGGCGCTTGGCGTCTTCGATGGCGCGGACATGCTCTTTCTGGTGAGTGAACGATAGTTTCTCCCAAGCTTCTTTTGCCTTGGGATCGGTGGCGATGAGCTTCTTCAGGTGTGCAGGCAGTTCGATCTTGCGTACCTCGTCGTCGAGCTCCATGAGCACGCTGACTGTGTCGCCCGCCTTGCACTTGGCGCCGGCGCGCAGATCGGCGTTGACCACCATCATGTGGCCTTCACCCATGTTCATCAGCGAACTGCGAAACGGGAAGCCATTGATGGTGCCTTTCACGGGTACGCGTCCCTTGCGCTGGAAGACTTCGACGACGTCGAAGGGCGGCTTGAGCGCTGCGACTGAAGAGCCTTCCTGACCGAAGAGTTTCACTTTGAACTTGTGCTGCTTCGTGGCGACCTCCGTGCGGCTTCACCGATTTCGTGCCCTGAAATGAGACGCGCGTGGAGAATTTTAGCCGAGTTTTTGGCGTTTGTTGCATTTCCTTTGGTGCGCTCGTTTAGAATCAATGGGTTAGGGGAAAATTGTTGCTAACCAACTGAAAATAAATATAGTTATAGCTATCCAATTGAGCCCGTTTAGTTTAGGGGCTAAATTCTTTGTATTTCCTTCGCTTTTTGCTCCATATCGAGTATGACAAGTATGACTTGTATGCCACGTTTTGGTCATACAAGTATGTATTGTATGCACCTGCCTGCCGACAGTTTGTCAAAGAGCGGGAGGGTCCGGAGCCTGGGCGCGGACCGGTGGCGGGACGCACAAATCCGTCCCCTCACTACTGAAGGTTTACAGGAGCGGGGTGGAAATGGGAAAGCACGTGGGTCACAGGTCCATGTGATTGCCTTTGCGCTCTCGAGAGATTCCCGCAGGGGCTGAAGCCCAACGCATTTTCAGTCGGTCGCGGCACGACCGAACAGGCTGCGGAAAAAGTCCAAAATGCTCACACCTCGCGGACTAAAGTCCGCTCGGCGAGTCAAATATAAAGGGCTTAGACGCTGACCTAAAGGTCAGCTCTACCAAAAACCGCTTTTTTCCGCAGCCTGTGAAGTCGTGCCCTGACACAAACCATCGGGAACGCTATGTGACATTGATTTTGGTTTGCGCCTCCACGAGCGAGACCAGGGCTAAAGCCCAAAAAAAATTGCGGAGGGCGTGGTCACCGGACTAAAGTCCGGTGCTTCCACCAAGTCATACCCTGATACGAAACTGTCGCGAAAACGAGTTTTTTCCGCAGCTAGTAAAGTCATGCCCGTCAAAACCCAACCTCAGTCGGGAATGGGGAAACGGGCGTGGCGATAGAGTCGATCGAAGATCGCGAACATGGCGGCTATGACCGGGAAAACCATCCAACTCGCTTCGGGCCCGAGAAAGCCGCCGGTCAGCCACGCAGGGCCCTGCCACGTCGTTTCGAGCAAGTGACCTACGGCAAATTCGCCAGCGTTCTGTCCCGAAAAGACAAACAGGTTGGCGAAGTCGAAGGCGGCATGAAAGCCGATGGCGAACGCCAGTGAGCCGGTACGCCGCAGTGTGAAACACATGAACAAGCCGAGAAGTGCCGTGGAAGCAAAATCCTCCCAACGTTCGTGCGGCTTCAAGAAATAGTGCAAAGCCCCAAAGCCGGCCGAGAGCAGGATGGCGGCCGACCAAAAGCCGATGCCATCAGCAGTAGTGGCCAGAAGATAGGCGCGGAACTGGAACTCCTCAGCGAAGCCAATCAGCAGATTGGCAACCGTCCAGAGCATAGTGAAGTACCACAATGTAGTACCGTGAATAGCCAGGCCGTGAACGCGATATCCGCCGAAGGCCGCGATGAGCCCGATGACCGCACTGGTGGAGGCTAGGCCCCAGAGTATGCCGAACCAGAAGCCCGGGCCGAACGATTGGCTAAGAGAAGGGATTCCGTATCGGGCGAATCGGCGGCGTTCGATGCGCGCCATGATCCAGGTAGCGATCAAAACTAGAACCACCGCCTGCAGCTCGGCGTAAATGAACGAAACAGGATCGAGGAAAGCCCGCTGATTGACGTGGATGATCCTGGTAGCGACCAGGTCCGCCAGAAAACCGAGACCGACAAAGATAGCGACGAAGATCAGAAGCCGCCAGCCAGCACGCAGACCGCGCGAGTTGAAAAAAATGGTTCGCAAGGCAGGCACTATCCCACGTTGGCGGAGTTCAACACAAGAGGAAAATCAAGCCCGCGGGTTGACACGAATCATCCGTATGATCGAGAAGAATCCGTGTTCATCCGCGGCTAACGGTTACCGGCACTTCCCTGTGCCGTGGCACTTTCTTTCGGGCGATGAGCAGTTGCCAGGTTCGGCCAACTCGCCGTCGGGGCCGATGCAGGTCTGGGTGTGCATGCACCAGAACAGGCCATCGTTCGACGGAGGCACGGTGGGATCGTGGTCGGCGCTGATGAACTGCTGCTTCCAGCGGAGCGAGGTGCAGAGAGTCTCTCTTGTGGTGTCGAAGCGTTCCTGGTCAAGCCACATGGTCATGCGACACCTCCTGCGCTGGAATGTCGCGGGCTAAAGCCCGCTCGGGAGAACAAAAGAAGACGCCGTTCGGCACGACTGAAGCCGTGCCCCTTCCAATAAAAAGCTGCTGTTCGGCAGGATCGACGCGGCCGCGGAAAAAGTCGAAAAGCGGATTCCCCGCGGACTGAAGTCCGCGAGGAATGACAAAAATAAAGGACTTGTACGGCGCAGCTAAAGCTGCGCCCCTTCAAAACCGCGTCAAACTCGACTTTGTCCGCAAACTGTGAAGTCGTGCCCTGATACGAAACACCGAAATATCCACGGCTTAAGCCGAGTAAATGCCTGCCAGGGTTCGCCGGGCTAAAGCCCGGCGCTTCCACCCAGGAAACATGGCGAGACGCTGGCCTGAAGGCCAGCTCTACCCGATCTCGCTGCACAGCCAAATCGGAGCGCTTCATGCCACACCTCCAGCGCGGCCAGCGGCTGCGTTCAAGACGGCGCGTTTCACCGCGGCTTTGGTCAACGTGATCTTGTATTTGTTGCGGCTGAGTGGCTTGGCGTTCGCAACGGCAGCATTCGCGGCTGCCATCGCTGTATCAGGCGTTATGGACTTGCCTATCAACGCTTGCTCTGCTTCAGGCGAAATCCACGGAGTTGGCGCGACGTGGCCCAGCACCACGCGTGCGCTCTTGACGGTGTCGCCGTCCATCTCCAGCGCGACACTGGCCATCGAGAGCGGCCAGTCGAATGCAGCGCGCTGCCGCACTTCGTAACTCGAGGCCTTCAAACTCTTCGACGGAGGAGGAACGATTAACTCGATCACCATTTCGTCGGGCTTGAGGTCGTGCTCGCGCTGGCCTTCGGAGGTCGGAATGACGAAGAACTTCTCTAACGGCAGTTCGCGGACGCCACTGCCGGAGGCCTTCGCGGAATAGAGACGAATCTTTGCGCCGTAGGCAATCAGCACGGGAGCCAAGGTCGATGGGCTGACAAAGTACGCTGGCCCACCATTTCCCAATATCGCTCCATATCGGTTGTCGCCCTTGATCATGAAAGATACGCCGTCGTGGCTCTGCTCCGAGGCCAGCAATCCCATGCCGTTACGAAAGTACCAGCAGCGGGGCCGCTGGCACATGTTGCCGCCGATAGTGGCAAGGTTGCGAATCTGCGCGCTTGCCGCTTCTCGTGCTGCTTCAGTCAGCATGGGGTAGTTCGACAAACCATCCTTCGGCTCGCTCAGCTCAGCCAGCGTGGTGAGCGCTCCAATGCGCAGCCCGTTGCCGGACTGGTAGCTGATGCCGCGCAGACCGTCGATCTGTTTGATGTTGACCAGGCGCTTGGGAGTGACGACGTCGTCTTTCATCAGCGCTAGCAGGTCGGTGCCGCCGGCAAGGATTGCAGATTGGTCGGTGAGAAGGACAGCGACCTGTTCTTTTTTCGTAGCCGTTGCGTATTCAAAGGGTTGCATATGCGCCTCCTCGCGGGCTGAAGCCCGCTCGGGGTGTCAAAAATGAGAGTCGGTTCGGCACGACTGAAGTCGTGCCCTGATACGAAAAACGCGACCCGGCCACGGCTAAAGCCGTGCCCCCGCGAGCCCCATTTCGCCGGGCTAAAGCCCGCTCGGAATAGAGAGAAACAAAGGGCCCGTACGGCACGGCTAAAGCCGTGCCCCTTCGAAGCGACCGCGCTATGCATGCGAACCTCCTGCCTCTTCCAGCGCGGCGAGGACACGGTCGGGAGTGAGCGGTAGGAACGGCACGCGCACGCCGATGGCATTCGCGACGGCGTTGGAGATTGACGCGCCCGGAGAAACCACCGCGGGTTCCGCGAGACCGATCACGCCTCGTTCGTCATAGCCCTTGCCGGTCATCATGTGAACTTTGAGTTCTCCGATGTCGCTGAGACCCGCGAGGCGGTAGAACTCAAGGTTGGGATTCAACACACGGCCGGTAACAGGATCGAGAATCTTCTCCTCGTAGAGCGCGTAGCTGATGCCCATGATCAAGCCGCTGTAGACCTGGGTCATCGCCGTCTTCATATTCACGATGAGCCCGCAGTCCTGCACGGCGACCATTTTGTTGACGCGCACAATGCCGGTTTCGACGTCGACTGAGACGTCAGCCATCTGTACGCCGCCGACGCCGCTATTGGTGAGGTCGGGCGGCTCGTCTTTGTCGGGATTCTTTCCGTGAACGGTAATCGGCACCGCGCCGATCCTGGCACAGGCTTCTTTCCACGACAGACTGCGGCTCTTGTCAGTTTTCACTTGCACCCGGCCGTCCACGGCTTCCAAGTCCGCAGGCTGGGCTTTCAGTGCTGGAGCAACTTTCGCGAACAGCGCATCGCGTGCATTCACCGCGCCACGCCGCGTCGAACTGGTTACGCCGCCGGAAGTCGTGCTGCCACCGCTTCCGCCCGATGGCGGATAGTGGTTGTTACCGTAAAGCACCTTCACGTTCTCCATGGGGATGCCAAGCGTATCGGCGGCCACGATAGTGATGATGGTGAGGCAGCCGGTACCCAGGTCCTGGGTGCCAAGCTTGACCACCACGGAGCCGTCGGGGTTAATCGAGAAATCCTGATTGCTGTTGTGGCCGCGGCCTCCCCAGGTGTGCATCGAGAGACCGAGCCCGCGCTTGATGTTGCCGGGAGTCTGGTCGCCGCGCTGATGCCAGCTCTTCTTCCATCCCATCAATTCGTCGGCGATGGCGAACTCTTCTTTGTAGGTTTGGGCGCGGGGGCCGGCGATGTCCATGTTCTTCAGGACGAGATCCAGCGGATCCATCTGCATTTTCGCCGCGAGGTCATCGATGGCTCCCATGGTGATGACGGCTGCCTGCGGATGATTAGGCGCGCGCCAGGCGCGAGCGCTTCCCTGGTTAGTGGAGATGGCGGTGTTCTGCTTGCGTTGGTTGGGAATCTCGAAGATGTACGGCAGCGGAGGGGTGCCGCCACCGCCGACTCCGCCCGTACCCCACGAGCGCGACTCCCAGGCGACCAGCTTGCCATCTTTGTCGGCAGCGATTTTGACGCGCGCGTAAGCCGAAGGACGCATGCCTGCGACCTCGAACTCGGCTTTGCGGTCGAGCATGTTCTTCACCGGCTTGCCGCCCGCTTTTTTCGACAGGTTGCCGGTGTTGACGTCCCAGCGATCGACGGAAAACTTGCTGCCGAAACCACCGCCCACGTTCTGCTGTAAGACGTTAATGTTTCCGGCGGGAACGCTGAGGGGTTCAGCCAATTGGGCCGCGATGCCGGACACGTTTTGTGTGGAGACGTGAACCACCACTTCTTTTTCGGCGGGCCACTCGATGGCCGAGCCGTGCGTTTCAAGACAAGCGTGCACGATGCAGGGAACGCCGTACACGCCTTCGGAGGTCGCAGCCGCAGAAGTGAATGCCTTGTCGGGCGAGCCCTGCGTTTGCACGGCGGTTTTCTTGTACGGGGATTTTGGCTTGTTCTCTGCCTGAACGTATTTCGCCTTTTGCAGGGCCACGATGATGCTGGAATCGACTCCCATGCCCTTGTACGAGGCGTAGTCCTTGTCCGTGGGCTTGAAGCTGATGCCGCGCTGCTGAATGGCGGCGACTACTTGTTCGTCGGGCACCTGGTTTTCTTCCATGTCCTGGAAGTCATCGGCGCTTATCGGACCGTTGTCGGTAGCGACAGTCTTGGGGGGCTCGGCATCGGAGACGAAATGAGGCAGGACCTCGTACTCCACCTTGATGAGGCGGAGTGCGTCTTCGGCGGTGCCTTCGTCGACAGCGGCCACACCGACGACTTCATCTCCTGCCCAGAAGATCTCCATGCCGGGACCCTGAATGACCTCGACGGCTTTCACGCCCGGCATTTTCTCTGCCGCGCTGGTGTCGATGCTGACGATCTTGGCGTGGGCGTAAGGACAGCGCAGGATCTTGCCGGCCAGCAGTCCTTTCGGGTTGTAGTCGTAAGTGTATTTCGCGCGGCCCGAGGATTTTGACGGACCATCCACGCGATCAATCTTTTTGCCGAGAAGCGGGCGGGTTGCCGGATCGGGCCAACTGTACTGGCTCATGACTGTTTCCCTCCCGCCTGCGCCAGCGCAACAGCGCGAACGCCGTCGTAGGTACCGCAGCGACAGTAATTGCCGTTCAGGCCGTGACGAATGTCGTCTGCCGTTGGCTTGGGATTCTGTTGCAGGAAATGGGTGGTAGCCACCACGAAGCCGGGAGTGCAGAATCCGCACTGCTGCGCGTCGTGCTCGACGAAGGCCTGCATCACGGGGCTAAGCTTCTCGGCTTCGGCCAAAGACTCGATGGTGGTGATTTTGGCGCCCTGGGCGTCGATCGCCAGTACTGAGCAGGCATAGACAGGATTGCCGTTGAGCAGAACGGTGCAGGCACCACAGGCACCGCGGTCGCACACTCGTTTAGCGCCCGTCAGGTCGAATTGCTCGCGCAGCGCGTCAAGTAGCGTCACTCGCGGCTCAAGTTCAGCGCTCAACTTCTTGCCGTTGACGTTGAGCGCGACGGAAACCTTGCCCGGTCCATGCACCGCGACGTCTTCACCAGCAGCTTCCACTACCCTCGGTCCCAGAACCAATGGGACTGCGGCAGTGACTGCGGAAATCTTCATGAAGTCGCGCCGCGAGACACCCGAAGCAGTTTCGGGCTTGCGCGCGTCGTCGTCTTTCATCATGCCTCCACGGAGAACAACGAAGGCTCCGACCGGATGCATCGGCCGGAGATATTGGTTAGAGAAACGTGTGAGCATCGTAGGACGAACATTTTTTCGATTCGGCCACGAGTGGCGACGAGCGCGAGTATAACTCTCGCGACTGCCGAACGACAAAGGCCGAGCCGGAGGCGACAGGCAGCATTTTGGCCCGAACGAAGACCTTGCGCTTTCCAGTGGCTGGGTTGCGCGTCTTACCCCAAACATAGGCCTCTTAGTCACACCGCGGTATTTGGAGGCAATTCGCGGGACGGCGGGAACTTTTTTGCGGTTGGCGACATTACAGGTATTGAACGGCAGCACCGGGGCGGACGAAGGACGGTATGAACAACGATGAAGCGTTGATGCTCGAGTTCCAGCAGGGCTCGCGGGAAGCATTCGAAGACCTGTATTCCCGCTACAGTGGTCCACTCTACGGCTTTTTCCGCCGCAGGCTGGACAATCCGCAACGCGCCGAAGACCTGACGCAGGAGACATTTCTCGGCGTAATTCGCGGGGCATCGCGCTACGAGCCGCGCGCCCTGGTGCGAACCTACCTTTATGGGATCGCGCTGAAACTGCTGGCGGCGGAGCGACGAAAACAACGGAATGCGGAACCGAGTCTGGATGGTGCGGCTGAACCGGCGACCGCTGGGACACCGGAATCCGGACTGTGGGTACGCGAGGCAATGGCGAAACTGGATCCGTCAGAACGGGAAATCCTGATGCTGCGCGAATACGAACAGCTTAGTTATGCAGAGATCGCTGACCTGCTGCGGCTGCCGGTGAATACGGTGCGCTCGCGACTCTTCCGGGCGCGGATGGCACTGAAGAACCACCTCAACCCCAATCGTCCGACCTGGGCGCAATCGAGCGGCAGTGGAAGTGGCACTTCTACCGCGTCTGCGGAAAGCGAGGCCTGACATGCAAAGCGATATTCATCCCGTGGAACCCGAAGAGTTGATGGCATACCTCGACGGCGAATTGCCCCTCGATCGAGCGGCTGAAACTGCTGCTCACCTGCACGAGTGTCGCGAGTGTCAGATCCTGGCCGCTGAACTCAAAAGCATCTCGGAAGGTCTGACAGCGTGGGACGTCGAAGCGAAGGAGTTTCCCGTCAGCGACGAGCTTGTGCACGCCCTGGAGGAGCGTGAGCAAAACCCGCAGGAGATGGTGCCTGGCAGGCGCTGGAATTGGCTCGAAGGCGGCCGGATGCCGTGGTTTGCACCGTGGCTCGGTGGTGCGTTTGCGGGGGGTGTGGTTGTCCTTCTGCTGACGTTCACGATGATCAGCAGCTTCAGCCGGGGCGAGCGTGAAGCCTCGCCGGCTGCGTCGCGCGAGAACCTTGCGCTGTCGGAGCGCGCGGAACCCACTCCGCCGGCTTCGGGGTCAGCCGGGCCCATGACCGCGCCCGCCATCTCAGGCGGTGATCGGGTTGCCTCACGGCAATCAGCAGAGGTCGCTGACCAACTTGCCAAACGTGCTCAGGAGGCAGAACTCTCCTCCAACCTGGAGGTGAATCACAACACCGAGCTGCCCAGTGCCCCGATGATCCTGCGCACGGCGCAACTCACCGTGGTTACGCCCGACCTCGACAAGGCGCGGACAGGGCTTGAAAGGATCGTGAAGCAATATAGCGGCTACGTCGGCGACCTTACGTTTTCGGCACCTTCCGATGGCCCGCGCAAGCTGACGGCAACCCTGCGAGTGCCCGCGACTCAACTGGATGCCGCGCTGGCCGAGCTGAAGACACTCGGCCGGGTGGAGTCGGAATCGCAGAACGGCCAGGACGTGACCGCGCAATATGTCGATCTCGAAGCTCGACTGAGCAATTCGCGCAACACGGAACAGCGTCTGCTCGACTTGCTGCGCCAGCGCACTGGCAAGTTGTCTGACGTTCTCGAGGTGGAAACGGAGTTGAGCCGGGTCCGGGAAGAGATCGAGCGGATGGAAGGCGAGCGCCGCTTGCTGTCGAAGCAAGTCGAGTTTGCCACCCTCAACGCAACCGTGAGCGAAGAATACAAGGTCCCCGCACACGCACTGCCCGATTCGTTCGGCACGCGTTTCAGGAACGCCGGCGTCGACGGCTACCAGAGCGTGGTGAACTTCGTGACGGGGGTTGCGTTGTTCATTGTGTCGTCTGGTCCGCTGCTGCTGGTCTGGGCCGCGATCCTATTCTTCCCTGCGCGGTTTGCCTGGAGAAAATATCGCAGCCGCAACGGCTAAATGCCCTCGAGGACAAGAAAGGCGACGGCACCCACCTGCCGTCGCCTCCGGTTCATCGCCCTGGTTGGCTGTTTACTTCAGGGTCTTTACGTAGGCTGCGACTGCCTTTATCTGATCATCCGTGAGCTTGCCTTTGTAGGCCGGCATCTTGCCCTTGCCGTTGGTGATCAGCGTAACCAGGTCGGCCTCCGACATACCCTGGACCTCTGGGCCACTGAGCGGCTTTAGCCCCATTGTCTTGCCCATGCCGGTGCTCGCGCTTCCATCAGCGCCATGGCACATGGCGCACTTCGCCTTGAAGGTGTCCGCGCCTGATCCCTGCGCGACCGCGATCGTGGGGACCGCTAGTGCCAAGGCCAGACTTACGAGTGCTAAACGCTTGCACAATGTCATTGCCAAATCCTCCGCCTCAATCACTTTGCCGGATGTTAATGAGGAATAAAACGCCGTCCGGGACGGCGCAATCACTGTAACTCCGGCAGTGCGCACTTGGCTACTAACTTCTCACTTAGCACTTCCGTAACTGCCCGACAGGTGAAAAAAAACGCGATTGCCGCGTGATATGCCGCAAGCGGAGCGGCGCTTCCCGCCGCGATCCTCCGTTAATCAGATCTTAAGTGCCTGTTTTCCCTATACTTATGTCCCGCGCTATGACCTTCTCAACTTTGGCACTCGCGGTGCACTTCTTCTAGTATTTCCAGTTAGCTGCAAGGGAGTGTTGTGGACCCGACTTTAGCGGTAATTGGCCTGAACCATAGAACCTCGCCTGTGGCAGTGCGCGAGCGGTTCTGGATTGGCGAGCCCGCCCGCTACGAGGCACTGCACCAGTTGTTGCGTTCCGACGGCGTCGAAGAGGCCATCGTGCTGGCCACCTGTAATCGCACCGAGTTCATCGTGTGGGCCAATGACGTGCCGGCCGCTGCAAACTCCGTTTTGCGCTTTCTTACCCATGAGTATCGCCTGAAGCTGTGCGACTGGTCGCACTTTTACCGCCTTATGGACGATGTAGCGTTTACCCACCTATTCCAGGTTGCTGCCGGGTTGGATTCTATTGTGTTCGGAGAACCGGAAGTTTCGAGCCAATTGCGCGAGGCGTGGTTGCAGGCCCGCACCGCCGGGGCGACCGGGCGCTTCCTCGATGCAGTCGTCCAGAAAGCTCTGGCGGTCTCGGCCAAAATCAGGAAGGAAACCTCGCTGGGAGATTCGACGCTGACGTTTCCGTACGCGGCGGTAGAGCTTGCCATGGGTGTGCTGGGTGACCTGTCAGGACGTGAAGTACTGCTGCTTGGCGCCGGACACATGGGTGAGATGACTGCAAAGTGCTTACGCAGCGCAGGAGCCACTCGCCTGAACGTGATGAACCGCACCCAGTCCAAGGCGGACGAGCTGGCTTACAAACTCGGGGCCAAAGCGGTTGCGTGGGACGATCGCATCGAACAGCTGAAGGTCGCCGACATTGTGGTATGCACAACATCTTCTCCTCAGAACATCATCAGCCTGGAGGAGGCACGGGCCGTCGCCCGTGCCCGGCAACACAAGCCGGTGGTGATGATCGATGTTGCTGTGCCCCGCAACGTGGATCCGCGTGCAGGAGAAATCGACGGGGTCTTTCTCTTTGACATGGATGGACTAGAGGAAATTGTCAGCCGCGACACCAGCGAGCGCCAAGCGGCCGCGGAAGCCGCCAACAAGATTGTGACTGCTGAGGTACTGGGTTTCCGTCGGCGTCTTTTGGCCGAGCGTGCGGTGCCGACGATTGTTGCTATTCGCCAGCGGCTGGAAGAGCTCTGCCAGCAGGAAGTGGAGTTTCTTCGTAAAGAGTTTGGTCCGTTCACCGAGGACCAGGACAACGTTTTGACCATGCTGGCGGCACACATTTCGCAGCGGATCGCGAGCTCACTGGCGAGGGAAATGCGGGAAATTCCCGACCGCACCAGCCAGGACATGATGACGGTTGCTGTGCAGAGGCTATTTCAGTTAGACAAATCCGACCTGGTCGAAACCGGGCAGGAAAATTGACAGTAAAGCAATTTCAGAAGGAGTACGAAATGCCTGTATCTGCGCAAGAAAACAAAACCAACACCAATCTTGGATTTACCAGCGTGCAAGCCTATACGCTGGCTGTGATCACATTGATTATCGGAATTGCTGTCGGGTACTTTGCTCGCGGCTCGGCTCCGACAGCTTCCACACCGGAAGCGGCCCAGACCCCCACTGGCGCCGCTCCGGCACAAATGGGCGGAGAAACACCGCTCGGTTCCGCTAAACTGCCGGGCATCGGCTCACAGCAGCAAGGCGGAGCGACCCCCGAAATGCTGGCGCAGGCTGCACAGCCGCTGCTGGCCAAGCTGCAGGCGAATCCCAAGGACTTCGAAACCCTGCGGCAACTAGGAAATCTGTACTACGACGGTCAGTCCTTCCCTCAGGCGATCGATTACTACAACCAGGCGCTGGCACTTGACCCCAAGAACCCCGACGTTCTCACCGACCTGGGAACGGCGTACTGGTACACCGGCGATGCCGACAAGGCGCTGGCAGAGTTCGATAAATCGCTCGCTATTCGTCCCAATCATCCGGGCACGCTGTTCAACGTGGGAATCGTGAAGTGGCAGGGGAAGAAAGACCCCAAAGGCGCAGTGGTGGCGTGGGAGCAGTTGCTGAAAACCAATCCCGACTACGCCCAGAAGGACCAGGTACAGATGCTGATTGAGCGCGCGAAAATGCACGGAGCCAGCGCAACAAAAGGCTAACTTCGTGAGGTATGGAGCGTAGGCTCCTGCTTTCGCACTTGCTCACCCCGGGACGATGCCCGCGCAGAGCGCGTCCCGGGGCTTTAAGTACAGCGCCCCAAAATAGCGGCAACTAGGCGTGGGTCGGCATCTTGGCCATAGCCTCGTCCATCGCGGCCTTCATCTGTTCCGGGGTCTGGTCCTTGATGTGGGTTGCAATCGACCAGCGATGGCCGAACGGGTCCTCAACGGTACCGTAGCGATCGCCCCAAAACTGGTCCTCCAACGGCATGATTACCTTTGCCCCTGCAGCCACCGCCGAGGCGAAGACCTTGTCCGCATCTTCCACGTACATGTGCAGCGTGACGCAGGTGCTGGCCTTGGTGGATGTCGGTGACAGAACTCCCATTTGGGGAACTTCGTCGTTGAACATCAGGATGGAGTCGCCGATCTTAACCTCTGCATGGATGATTTTGCCGTCTGGCGCCTCGGCCATGCCACGGACCTCTGCTCCGAAGGCCTTCTGATAGAACTCGGCGGCCTTCTTGGCGTTACTGACGAAAATGTGCGGGGTGATGGTGTGGTAGCCCGGTGGAATGGGTGAAACCTTTGCACTCATAGTGTCTCCTTAGGTTTTGAAATTGCGACGAGGAAGCAGACGACGAGACCCGTGAAATTTGAAGCGACGACTGGTGTACGGTGGCCGATTTTACCGCATTTTTGAATCGCGGATGCGGTCCGCAACGCCGTGATGTGATGAACCGCATTAATAGCTGGCGACAACAGTCGCCAGCTTTGTCAAATGCAGTCGATCTCGCGGTACCTACTCGGTGCGCAGGGCCTTCATGGGGTCTAATGAAGCGGCGCGCCGAGCCGGGAACAGGCAGGCCACGAGCGCAATCGCCGCCAGAATCACAGCCACAGCCAGCAGCGTCAGCGGATCGCGAGAACTGCTGAGGACCCAGTGCGAGACAACCTTGTTGAGTGCAATGCTGGCCACGAGTCCGACAATGATTCCGATGCCCACGGTGGCGGCTACCGAGCGCAGTACCAGGCGGACGATGTCGAGCCTTTGTGCGCCCAGCGCCATGCGGATGCCCATCTCCTGGTTTCGCTGGCTGACGGAGTACGACACGACACTATAGAGCCCGGTAGCCGCGAGCACTAGCCCCAAAAGCGAGAAGACCCCGAATAGCGCGGCGATAAAGCGTTGCTGCCCCCAGATCATGGTGTCCATGTACCAGGTCAGGGGATGCTCATCGACTACGGCAATCTCCGGGTCCAAAGCTTGGACTCTCTGTTCCGCCGAGTGGACCGCGGCAGCCGCGTCCCCTTTGGTTCGTACCAGAAAGTTCATGTATGGCGTCAGCACCACGGTGTGCGGAATATAGAAGGCCGGCTCTGCCGGCAGTCCCTTTCCGTTTCGAGAGCTGACGGCCGTCGCATCTTCCCCGCCATTGCGGAAGCCGGCATTGTTACGCGCGTCAGCCACAACCCCGATGACTTCGAACCAGCCTTCGTTGTCGTCGCCGAAGACGAAATCCTGCTGGTCGAATTTCAGCATGGGGCTTTTAACATGATTGCCGAGGGGATCGCCATTACCCAGGTACTTGTGCACAAATGCCTGGTTGACCAGCGCGACGTGCGCACCCCGCATCATCTCCGCCTGGGTAAAGTCGCGACCCTGAACCAGCGGAATCCCGAGCGTGGCGAACATCTCCGGAGTCGTCAGCACTACTTGCGATTGAATTCCCGTTAACTCCTGTTTGCCTTCGATTTCGGTTTTGACGGTGTACGCCTGCATCGGAGGCAGCCAGGTTGAGGATATGGTTACCTGCTCAACGCCCGGCGCCGACGCAATCGCCTGTCGCACTGATTCGTATTTGTTGGCGCGCTCCGTCCAGCCGGGGTAAGACTTCCGCGGCAAAACCAGATTAAGGCTGGTGACTTTGTCGACATCGAATCCTAGCGGTACTCGAAACGCGGTGAGGAATGCTCGCGTGGCCGCTCCCGCAATCGTCAACAACACCAGTGTCAAGGCCACCTGTCCACCGATCAGCATGCGATGCGTCTTGCGATCGCTGCCTCCACCGGAATGCCGGGTTGAGCCGGACTGAATCAGTTCACTCAAGTTTGGACGAGACAGTTGCAGTGCCGGAGACATCCCGAACAGAATGCCGGTAATCACTGCGATCACGACCGAGAAAGCCAAGACCGGAATGCTGACGTGAATCGCCGCTTCGTGCGGGAACGAGTAGTAAGGCATGGCGGCCGCGATCCACTTCACCGCGCCGAACGCCAGAAGCACTCCAATCACAGCGCCAGTTAACGATAGCAACACCGACTCCGTCAGTAGTTGTCGCATGATGCGCCAGCGTGATGCGCCTACAGAAGAACGCAATGCCAGTTCGTGCATGCGTGCCGCGCCGCGAGCGAGCATGAGGATGGAAACGTTGGCGCAGCCGATGACCAGAAGCAATACCACCGCGCCAAACAGCAGCATCAGCGTCCCGGAAAACTGGCCGAGCACCTGCTCGTTCAGCGTCACAGTCTTGGTGCGGACAACCGGCGCATAACCCTTGGGGTCCCGGTCTTTGAAGCTGAGAACAATCGGCTGCAATTCGGCGTTGGCGGCTTCCAAAGTGACGCCTGGCTTGAGCTTAATGAAACTGTTGCGATAATCCTTCGGGTCGCCCGTGGGAGTGTACGGGACGTACACATCCGAGTCTCCCCAAGTGAAGCGCGGAGCGGCCACTCCGATGATGGTGTAAAGCTTGTGGTCGAGTTCGATGGTTTTGCCCAGAACGTCCCGGCTCGCATTGAACTGTTTCTTCCAGAACAGATAACTCAGTACCGCAACCGGTGACGCTTTGCCGTCGGTGATATCGGCCGAGTTGAACTGCCGTCCCAAAAGTGGCGGCACTCCCATGTACTCGAAGACGTTGAGGGTGTACTCGCCCAACTGCACCGAGACGGGAATCTGGCCACTACCCGTCATGGTCACGGTGTTGCCGCCCTGCATGAAGATTTCGTCCACGCACTTGGCTTGCTTCAGGTCGTTTAATTCCGCGCCGGTGTTGAACACCAATCCCATCTGGCGTCCGTCTTTATCGAACAATTCAACGTGCACCATGCGTTTGGCGTCTTTGTAGGGATAGGGGTCGATCAGCACGCCGTACACGACGCTGAACACTGCCGTGGCGGCACCGATTCCCAGAGCCAGCGACAGGATTGCCGTCAGGGTGAAGCTTTTGTTCTTCAGTAATTGGCGGGTCGTGAAGCGTAGGTCCTGAAGCAAAGATTCCATAGAAGCTACTCCTGCGGGCCGAGTCCCATATGAATTCCAGCAATTCAGCCGCCGACGGAAGTCACTGAATATAGACACCGCGGCGGTCGTCCGTAGCCAGCCACTTGTCCGAAACCCAATATGAGTGTTCGTGGCCGGACAGCCGTTCTAAGCCGACCCATACCTGCAGTGGCCGAGCCACGCGGAAGCCTGCGTACACGGACATGCCTCTTTCCGCGCAGCGTAGTAAGCTAGTGGTACGTAATGCCTTCGGAAAAGGTTCTCATCGTTGACGACGAGAAGCTGGTTCGTTGGTCACTCCGGCAAAAGTGCGAAGAGTGGGGATATCGCGTTCTGGAGGCTGACAACGGCTCGGCTGCGCTTCGCGTAGCGCATAACGAGTGCCCCGACCTCGTGCTGCTGGACGTGCGTCTGCCTGACGCCAGCGGTATCGACATCCTCGAACAGATCAAGAAAAACAACGACGCGCGCGCGGTCATCATGATCACCGCTGACCCGCAACTGGACGACGTAAAGACCGCCCTCAAGCTCGGCGCTTATGACTTCGTTGGCAAGCCACTTGATTTCGACGAGCTCGCGGTCGCCGTCAAGAACGCTCTGGAAACGACACGCCTACGCACCGAGGTCGAGTCGCTGCGCGGTGAAGTACGCCGTCGCGCCGGCTACCACAACG
Organism: uncultured Acidobacteriaceae bacterium; assembly: GCA_963730105.1. GTDB lineage: Bacteria > Acidobacteriota > Terriglobia > Terriglobales > Acidobacteriaceae > DASRAA01. The sequence goes on along the minus strand of CAVSQO010000016.1, from coordinate 435,779 downwards.
TTGTCGGTGTTTCGGCAAAGATGTCGGAGCTATTGGGCTTTGTCAACAAGGTCGCGGTCAGTGAGGCCACGACGATCCTCATCCAGGGCGAGAGCGGTACCGGCAAAGACCTGATCGCCAAGACGATCCACTACCAGAGCCGTCGCCAAGACAAGCCGTTCGTGGCCATCAACTGTTCTGCCATTCCAGAAACGCTGATGGAAGCTGAACTCTTCGGCCATGAGCGCGGCGCCTTTACCGACGCCAAGACCATGAAGAAGGGCCTGTTCGAAGTGGCCGACGGAGGCACGCTCTTCCTCGATGAAATCGGCGAGCTGTCGCCGCTCTTGCAGGCCAAGCTGTTGCGTGTGCTCGAGGACCAGATCATCCGCCGGGTGGGTGGCGTGCGCGACATGCAGGTCGACGTTCGCGTGATCGCGGCATCCAATCGCGACCTGGAACGCGGTGTTCGCGAAAACAGCTTTCGCCAGGACCTCTACTATCGTCTTGCGATCATCTCCATTTTTCTTCCTCCGCTGCGGGATCGCAAAGAAGACGTCCTGCCACTAGTGGAATACTTCATCGACCGTTACAACCGCAAATTCCGCAAGTCAGTGCAGGGCATTACGGACGACACGCGCAAGCTGCTCCTGAAGTACGACTGGCCGGGAAATGTCCGCGAGTTGAAGAATGCGGTTGAACGCGCGATGATCCTCGAAGACAGCGACGTGCTGCGTCCGGACTATCTTCCCTTCGCCGTCGCCCAGCAACAAGCCGCCTACACTGCCTTCGAAATGTCTTCGGGTGGGAGCAACGGGGGCGGTGCCGAGACTCTGCCGGACGGCCGCAGTCTGCCCAAACTCTTCATTCCCGAGGGCGGCACGTCTCTGGAAGAAGTCGAGCGCGCGCTGGTCGAGCTGGCCATGTCACAGGCGAACAACAATCAGACGCACGCCGCTCGCCTGCTGGATATCAGCCGTGACGCGCTGCGCTATAAGCTGAAAAAATTCGGCCTGATGCACGCCGAAGAAGACGAGCCGTCGAACGCGCCATCGTAGAGCTAGCGCCTCTTCCCAAAGCGCCTTAAGCATGTCACTATGTCCCGCAATGCTGTTTGCCAGCAGCGTTTCGCGTCAGAAAAACCCAGAAGTTGGCAGGGTAAAATTTCTCCCCCGAAAGTGCATGGCCTGCGCCGCAACCTCTGAAATGATGCATCTGCGGCACTAGAGCGGGTTTCTAATTACAATAAGCGTCCATTCGTAACCACCGGGGTGACCGGGCGAAACATACCGGAACAGGAGCCGTTATGCGAAAGCTGGTAATTGCCGTTGTCGCTGTCGTAGTACTTTTCGTGCTGGTGATGCTGCTGTTGCCGCACATCATCGACATCAATCAGTATCGCGGCGAAATCCAGTCTCAGTTGCAGGACCGGTTGCATCGCCCGGTGCAATTTGGTCCACTGTCGCTCGCGGTCTTTCCCCTGCGCGTGCAGGCGCAAAACGTCACCATTGGCGAGGACCCGCGCTTTCACAGCAGCCTGCCCTTCGCGCAGGTCGGCGAGATGGACATCAGCGTGAAGCTGTTGCCCCTGCTCAGCAAGACAATCGCAATCAGCAGTCTGACGCTGAAACAGCCCAAGATCGAGCTAATCAAAGATGAAGCCGGCATCTGGAATTTCTCCGGAATCGGTCAGCCTACCCCAACAGCCGCCCCGGCGCAGGCGGCGCCCACGTCAACCCAACCCGCTGCGGCTGCACCGTCTAATTCGGACTCCTCGTTTGCTCTCGACGAGCTCAAGATCACTGACGGACAGGTGGCTGTCACGGACTTGCAAAAACACGAGCCACGCGCGGTATACGACCACATCGACGCGACCGTGAAGGACTACGCTCCTAACAAACAGTTTTCGATTGACGTAGCAGCGCACGTTCCCGGCAAAGGAGCCGAGACGCTCTCGCTGGAGGGCAAAGTCGGGCCGATCAATCAGGCCCAGATGCTGAGCACTCCGTTTGACGGAAAGCTAAAACTCGACGAAGTCTCAGTCGCCGGTGCGCAAAAGTTCCTCAACAGTTCCGCGCTGGAGGGCAGTGACGCGATGCTCTCCGGCTCGACCGACCTGGTCAATTCCGGCGGAAACATGGCGGCCAAGGGATCGCTGAAGATCAACGACGCCGTCGTTCACAACGTGCAGGTCGGATACCCGATCACGGCGGACTTCGATGTCGCCGACAACCTCAATACGGATGTCATCCAAATCAAGAAAGGCGATGTGAAGCTGGGCTCGACGCCGCTGTCGGTCAATGGCACGCTGAACACACACACAACCCCCGGCACGGCTGACGTCAATGTCACGGCGAAAGACGCGTCCATCGAAGACGCCGCGCGGCTCGCCGCGGCGTTCGGCGTGGCGTTCAGCCCGAACGCAAAAATCACCGGACAGCTGAGTGCTAACATCCACGCGCAGGGTGCGATGAACAACCTCGCGCTGAACGGGACGGTCAACGGCCGCAACCTCGAGATCACCGGCAAAGACATCGCGCAAGCCGTGAAGGTGCCAAATCTCGATTTGACGATGACTCCGCAGGACATCCGCTCCAGCCCCTTCACTGCAACGTCTGGCGCGACCACACTTAATGGACAGCTGGCCATCGCGCAATACACGAGCCCGTCTCCCACGGTGGATGCGACGATCAAGACGGTGAATGCCAAGGTCGATGAGCTACTGAGTATCGCCAAGGCCTACGGCGTAAGCGCGGTTGAAGGCATGAGCGGAAGCGGTGCCATCACGCTCGACTTGCACGCCACCGGGCCAGTCAAGAACACGGATGCCATGAACTTCAGCGGTACCGGCGCCATCCAGGATGCGACGCTGAAGACCCCGTCGCTCACTCAGCCGGTCACCGTTCGCAACGTCAATCTGCAATTCACGCAGAATTCCGTCAACCTGACGAACATCAACGCCGCGGTCGGCTCCACCAACGCAACCGGCAATCTCAGCATGGCCAACTTCCAGGCACCTCGTCTCACCTTCGCGCTCGCGGCTGACAAGATAAATGTCCTTGAGTTGCAGAAGCTGATGCCACCGAGCAAGCCTGCACCGGCGAAGAAAGCGTCTTCTTCATGGAGTCTCGTTCCCGCAGCCGAGGCCGCACCCGCGCCGCAACCGAGCTTCCTCGACACAGCAACCGGCACTGGCACCATCAGTGTCGGTTCTCTGATTTACGATCGGACGACGCTGACCAACGTGCACTCCGGCGTCAACCTCAATCACGGAGTTGTGCAGTTGAACCCGCTGACTGGCCAGATTTATGGCGGACAGATCAACGGCAGCATCACCGCTGACCTGCGTCAGGTGACCTCTAGCTTCGCCGTCAACGCCAAACTCAATGGTGCCGATGCCAACCAGTTGCTGACCGCGGTTGGCAATATGAAAGACACGCTCACTGGGACCCTGAACGCCAATGTGAACCAGACTTTTGCAACTCCCCCGTCGGGTGACGTTACGCAGACGCTCAACGGTCCTTTCTCTTTCACTCTGACCAACGGCAAGCTCATGAAAATCGATCTGCTGAATGAGCTCGGCAAGATCGCCAAGTTTGGCGGCGGATCGAAAGGCTACACGGCGATCTCGAGCATGAGCGGCACGTTCGACGTCCACAACGGTGTTGCCAACACCAACGACTTGAAGGCCGCGCTCGACGTCGGCAGCATGGCCGCGACTGGGACCATCAACCTGGTAAACGAGGCGCTGGCGCTGCACCTGACTGCAGTGCTCGATAAAGCATTTAGTCAGTCGGTCGGTGGAACTGGCGTCGGAGGCTATCTAAACACTGCGTTGGGAAACAAGAACGGTGAACTGGTGCTGCCGGTGATCATCGGCGGCACCATGAGCCATCCATTGGTAACGCCGGACATGCAGAAGATTGCGCAGATGAAGTTGAATAACCTTGTTCCGAGTGCCGGAGGCCTTGTTGGCGCGCTGCTCGGCGGAGGCCAGGCGAAACAGGGTCAACAGCCCGGCAAGACGGCGCAGCCATCCCAACAACAGCAACTGCAGGATGCACTTGGCGGGCTGCTCGGAGGAAGCAAGAAGAAGCCGCCGCAGTAGCGCTCGTTCGATGTCGCTGCAAAATCAAAGCCGCCCCGCAGGGCGGCTTTCCTTGTAAGAGGAGTGATGCCGGCCTTACGTTCCAGTAGCCTCCAGCAGGCCCTGTTCCACTTTCTCCTGGCACGCAATGCAGTGGCGCGTCCACGGAACAGCTTCCAGTCGCTTGGGGTTGATCTCGTCACCGCACGAGATGCACTCGCCGAACGAGCCTTCCCGAATGCGGTTCAGAGCGCCTTCCACCATTTGCAGGATCTGGCGTTCGCTGCTGCTCTGGCTGAAGAGAAATTCCTTGGTGTAGGAGTTGGCTGCACGATCAGCCACGTCCTGCGCCGATTCCAAGTCAGCCTCGCGCCCGTCCTGCGCCGTGCGGCTCACATTGTGCCGAAGCTCGCGCTGCCGTTCTTCCAGCCGCTTTTTGAAAGTGTCCAACTTCTTTTTGTCCATAAGTACGTACTCCACGCCTACCTACTCGGAACTCGCCCTGAGCTAAAATTTCGGCATGGCGAATCACAGATAATATGCCCGCCACCAGAACGCGTCAACATTACAGCCCGCCTTTTTCGTCCCCGCACTGAATTCCTTCCCTGGATGGAACTGGTTCCCGGAAAGCGAGGTTCGTGCAGCAATCAGATGCTCCACCAGCGTCCTCCTGTGCAACAAAAAGTGAGGCGGCCTTTCGGCCGCCTGAAAGCTTTCATTGAGTCGTTGCCCTGCGACGCTAGTTTCCGCCGGAAACCGTCCGCAGTTTGCCTGGCATGAAGTGATACGGAGGCCACGGTCCGCTGATCGTCACCTGGCAGTCTTTGAAGTGCCGGGTAGCGGCTGAATACCGGTTCTGATATTTGGCTACGGTGTTGTTGTCGATCAGGTGGGCGAAATCAATGGCCATGTTGCCGCCGTCGGTGCGCTTGCAGACAACGTCTTCTTCCAGAGGACAGAAGAGTTTGTGCACTTGCATTGAGAGCGCCCGGGCTTTGGTCTGGCGCTCCCGTTCGCGGCTCGCCTGATCACGGAGTTTGCGCAGATATTCGCCGCCAACTCCCGCCGGAATATCGCTGATCGCTTCTTCGATGGTTCCGTCCTTGACCACAATTTTGACGTGCATTTCCGACTTTCCGCGCAGCCGCGAGACGCTCTCCATAAAGGCTTTGCGGTTGGCCCGTACGGCGCGGCGCAGGGCATCGTCCGATTCAAAGATGGTGCCAAAGCGGAATGGCAATACGGTGACGGTGCGGAAGCACTCACTGATGACCCGTGCGTGCTCGACGATGGATTGCTGGGTGAGAGGTCTTGCGGAGGAATGATCGCTGACGATTACCGCGAACTCTCCGCTGGGGTAAGCAAAAACCGGCGCCTCGTTAACTCCCTTGAGGTTCTCCAGTGCAAATGGTCGCCTTGCGCGGCTGCCATTTTGGAGGCTCGCTTGTTCAGTAATACAGTATGCGTACCACGCCATCTCCGTCTTCTCCTGGGATGCTCGCACACAGGTCTACCTTCCGTGCGTGAGGGCTTTTCGACTTCGAACGTGGGGCTAGTTCTGATATTTTTGGCGAAGGCGGGAGAGTGCCGCCTCCGTTTTCATCCTAAGCCTATCTGTATCGAAACTGCAACAAAGAACCGCTTGCATCCCCTTTTTTTTCGCGGCCCGCAGGACGGCACTGCGCCAAAACCCGCACTGGACGCCATTTTCCAGCCATCGCCGTTTCGGGACTTACATTGTGGGACACGCGAAACGGCACGAGAATTGCTTCCCGATTGAAGGACACGTGGGGAATGTCTAGCGCTTGACTGGCTTTTTGGCCGCTTTTTTCGCGGGTTTCGGCTTCGCGGCTTTCGCTTTCGCTTTGCCCTGAGCTGGCGGCGCTTTCTTCGCGGCGATAGGTTTGGCGGCGGGCTTGGTCGTGGCAGCGGGAGGCTTGGCCGCAGGCTTCGCACCGTTGCCACTGGCAGCACTGGGAGCCGACGGCTCTTCTTCTGCCGGTGCCATTCTCTCCAGGGCCTTACTCACCACAAAGCTCATTTCGGCAATCGGCGACGGCTTGCCCGTCCAGATTTCGAATTGCCGGGCGCCCTGTTGTACGAACATTTCCAGCCCCGGTATGACCTCGATGTTCTTCGCCCTTGCCATCCGCGTGAGTTTTGTCTCGGCCGGCACGTAAACCAAGTCGAACAGGTATTTCGTATTCAGTTCCTTGTCTTCCAGCGGAGACTGCCGGTTGGTCCCCATGCCCACAGGCGTGGCATTAATAATGACGTCGAAGTTTGATTTGGCCACGTCGGCGCGCTTCATGTACTTGGCTTTCGCCTGCCGGGCCAGCGTCTGCCCTTTTTCCGGAGTGCGGTTGGTAATGAACACCTCCGCACCTTTGTTCTTCAGCCCAAACACCGCCGCTCGCGCGACGCCACCAGCGCCCAGCACCAGTATTTTTGCGCCGTGCAAGGTTAGCCGCTGTTCCAGAGGGATTACGATGCCAGCCACGTCGGTATTGAAGCCGTAAAGCTTGCCGTCCTGTGCGCGCACGACCGTGTTGCAGGCCCCGATTTGGCGCGTCAGCGCATCGGAGTTCGACAGCAGCGCAACGATGTCCTGCTTGTACGGCATCGTGATGCTTAGGCCGCGCAGCGGAATGTCGTTGATGCACGCCATCAGATCTTTGAGCGACCTGGCGTGAAGTGCCAGATACACAGCGTTCACGGTCTCGCGCCGGAACGCGGTGTTCATCATGATCGGCGACATCGAATGCGATACTGGATCGCCCGCGACGCCATACACCTGCGTGGCCGCATCCACCATGTCGATGCGGTAGGTGTCGCGCAACTCGCCGGCAGTCACCTGCCCCGGAGCGGTCTCTTCGCCGCGCGTGGCCGAACCGAACGTGAACACGCTTCCCGCGCGTACACCCAACAATCGGCTGATGATTCCCTGCTCGCCCATACACAGTCCCACCATCTCGTACTGGGCTGAGTGCGCCTGCAGGAACTTCATCATCTGGACGTTGTCGTACAAGCTGGTAGCCGTGGACACCACTTTGTAGAAGTCCGCCGGATAGCGCTTCATGTCGGCGAAAGTGTCTTCCAGTTTCTTGGTGGCCTTAAAATCGTGAAACGAGAGGATGACTCCTACCCGGTCCTTAAGTCCTGCCAGCTCAGCAGGTTTCAGAATCTGTGCGCTTTGCAGTTCGATGTCGACCAACTGGAATCCGGTCGCTGCCGCCTTGGTCAGCAGGTCCAACTGCGCCGCCGCGCTACCCTTGAATTTGCCGCCGTTTACCGCCCGCCGGCAGGTGGCAATTACGGTCGCTTCAGGGTGCATGTCCAGAAAATGCTTGAGCTTCGGAAGTCCGGCCGCGGGGTTCGACAGGTAGTCTAACCTGAACTCCATAAAGGGGTTATCGCGAACCAGGGACTCAGCGCGCTCGAGAATATTGGCGGCATCTTCCCCCACCACGGCGACACACACCCGGGGGAGCCGAAAGCGTTGGATACGAGAGGCGTAAACGGTTGAAACTGCGTGCATAGGGCGTCCCGATAGTACAGATGCACACCGTTTGTTGCAACCGTCTTGTTATGAAATCGTGAATTTGATGCCGAATTTGAATAATAAAGCCGGATCTAAGGACCGATAGAGGACGCGGTCGAGTCCGAACCTGGAAAGTCCTCGTCACTGAATACCTCTGCTGTAAAGGCTTTTATTTCAGCATCATGCATCCAACAGTCGGGCGCCAAGCCAGCCTTCAGGCAAGTCTGGGACAAGAAAGTCTCGCGGTCCCAGCCCCACTCGACGGGAACCTGTGGGAGCAACAACCCTCGGCGGCTGCCTTTGGTCACGACCAGCCCGTGGACTCCCACAACAACCTCTTCCGGCCGAATCGGTTGTAAGGGCGACAAAACGCTGATTTCTATAGCAAGTAAAGGAGCTTCATCGGCCGTGACAGGCTCAAATCGAGGATCGTCGAAGGCGGCGGCCTGTGCGGCTTCGGCAACCGTTTGAAAAAGCGAGTGCTTAGGAAGGACGTAGCCGATACAACCACGAAGCTTTCCCTGCAAATGAAGCGTCGTAAAGGCGCCCCGTGGCTCGTGCCAAATGAGGAGTTGGAGGAGTCAAGTCCAGCTTTTGGACACCGAGCGCAGCGCTGATCGCGCGGTGCGCCAGGCGCAGCAGAAGCCTGCGTTCTTCCTGCGAAAATTCGGAAGTTATAACAGAAGTTATAACGGGTTTTTCATCAGATGGCGGGGACATCATTGCGCTTCCTGCGCCGGCTCAAAACGAAAGAACGGCGACGGCGACGCTTCTCCGAGCGGCGATCAATCTTGTTCCAGAAGGCGACAAAGTAATCGATGGCCGAAACCAGGGACAGGCACACCATGATCCAGATCGACGCCAGCGCGATGGGGTGCACCGGCAGTCCGAGAAAATACCAGGGAAGGTACGCCCAGTGATGATCGATGATGGCCGCCACCACCGACACAATCTGCACCACCATCTTCATTTTGCCTAGATCGCTGGCCTCGATGGTGAAGCCTTCCGACGCCGCGATGGAGCGCAGCCCGCTGACCAGGAACTCGCGGCCAATGATGATGACCGCCATCCACGCCGGCACGGTACGCGGATTGAACTGCACCAGGGTAATGAACGCGGCGGCGATCAGCAGCTTGTCGGCCACCGGATCCAGCAGCATGCCCATGGTGGTGACCTGCGCCCGGCGACGGGCCAGGTAGCCATCGATGGCGTCGGTCAGAGAAGCCGCGATAAAGACCGCTGAGGCGAGCAACTCGCGCTCGCCGTTGGCTGAACTGAAATGATTGCTCGACAGGATCCAGATCAGCACAGGGATGCTGAGGATCCGGGTCAGCGTGATGTACGTAGGAAGGTTCACATGAGCGGACGAATGCGGCGCCGCCGTGTCGCCACTGCCAAGCTGATTATCGTCCACCGCTTGCTATGAAAGCAACCGCACAGATACTGGGCTTAGGAAGTCAGTCGTCGTGGTGTACTGCTATCTCGTCCAACATACTGGGTGCGTGATATTGCACCCAGTAGGTGTAGCCGATGGGGATGCCCTTTACCCAATCCATCACGCTCATCCAGAGGCGTACAGCGGAGTGAAACTTTGTTTTGAACGAGGTAATGGGATGTAGCAGGGTGATGCAGGCGATGACCAGTACGATCACTGGAAAACACACCGCTACTGCAAGCATACGGAGGGATATGCGTAGGCGTTGCGTGCTGGCTTGGGTTTGGGCTGTCCCCACGGCCACTTCCTTGCCATGTATTATGCCCCCGAAATCGGGGTAACGGGAACGGACGTTGAGTAAATTTTTGTAATTTTTTCAGACGGCGAGATTTCTGCGAAAAAAAGCGGCTCCGTTTCCGGAGCCGCATCCAATCAGGCTTTTGTCTTGCCGACTAGGCGTAAATTCCACGCTGGCGAATGGTGAACGCCACGCGGTCGATGGCCAGCATGTAGGCCGCGATGCGGTTGTTCACGCGGTGCTTCTGCGCATAACTCACCACGCTTTCGAACGACTCGACCATGATGTCCTTCAGCTGCTCGTTGACCACCGACTCCTTCCAGAAGTAGCCCTGGCGGTCCTGCACCCATTCGAAGTACGAAGCCGTCACACCGCCGGCGTTGGCCAGGATGTCAGGCATAACGAACACATGTTTGTCGGCGAGGATGTCGTCAGCCGCGGCGCTTGTGGGGCCGTTCGCGCCTTCCACCAGCACCTTCGCCTTTACCTTGTCGGCATTGAGCGAGGTGATGACGTTTTCCGTCGCGGCGGGCACCAGCACGTCGCAGTCGGTGATCAGCAACTCCTCGGTAATCGCGCGCTCCGCGCCCTTGAAGCCGTGGATGGTGCCTTCCTTCTGGCGATATTCGGTAAGCGCAGCGATGTCGATGCCCTTGCTGTTGTACAGCCCGCCGTCCCACTCGCCGATGCCGACAACTTTGTAGCCGGCCTGGTACATCAGCAGCGCGGCGTTGGAGCCGACGTTGCCAAATCCCTGGATGATGACGCGGGTGGCTTCCTTCTTCATTCCGAGGTGTTTGATGGACTCGTCGGCAATGATCATCACGCCGCGGCCTGTGGCCTCGCGGCGTCCGCGCGATCCGCCCATGTTGAGCGGCTTGCCGGTGACCACAGCGGTGACGGTCTGCCGCATGTGCATGGAATAGGTGTCCATCATCCACGCCATGGTTTGTTCGTTGGTATTGACGTCGGGAGCAGGAACGTCCTTCTCCGGCCCGATGAACTCGATCAGCTCCGAAGTGTAACGGCGCGTCATGCGCTCCAGCTCGCCGCGCGACATGCTCTTGGGATCGCAAATAATGCCGCCCTTGGCGCCGCCGAAGGGGATGTTCACAACGGCGCACTTCCAGGTCATCCAACTGGCCAGTGCGCGTACTTCATCGAGCGTGACGTCGGGCGCGTAACGCACGCCGCCCTTGGCCGGCCCGCGGGCGATGGAATGCTGCACTCGGTAGCCGGTGAACACTTCGAGTTGCTGGTTGTCCATCATCACCGGAATGTGGACGATGATTTCGCGGTTGGGCTGCTGCAGCACCCGCCACAAGCCTGGATCGAGCTTCAGTTTTTCGGCGGCAATGTTGAATCGTGCGGCTTGCGATTCCCAGGGATTTTTTTCTTGCTCGAGCGTGAGTGAGGTTTCCATCGAGGTTCCCATAAAGACTCTCCAAGATTGCGGGGCGCGCGGCCCAGACGATTGAGTGCGCTCGCACGACGCGCACTTGACTCGTCAGGCGGGCAAACCTTACGAGTATAAGCAGATGGCGGAACGTGCGCAAGCGAAACAAGCGGATGTCGACGAAGTTCAAGTTAACAAAGAGGTACGGGAGGAATGCTCCGGGTAGCGCGTTGAATCCGGTTCACTCGAAACAGATTCAATCCTCGTGCAACAGAACCAAAGGATTCACCGACAGTGCGCGCCTCGCTGGAATCCATGTCGCGAGTAGCCCCAACAATGCCATAGCCAGAACAGCGCCGCCCAGCACCAGCGGATCGCGCGGAGTTGCTTGGTACACGATAGAAGCCAGTACCCGCGCCGCCAGAATTCCCAGGAACAGCCCGGCCACGGACCCAATCGCCAGGAGCCTGAACGCCCGGCCCAACGCTGCCTGCAACAGTTCGTTGCGCTGCGCGCCGAGCGCGATACGAATTCCCAGTTCCTTGAGCCGCTTGCTGACGGAGTAGGCCGCCATTCCAAAGATGCCGGTGATCGACAGCACCGCACCCATCATGCCCAGGACACCAAGCGCCATCGTTGCTATGCGCGAAGGAAACAGAGCGCTTTCCAACTCCTGGTTCCAGGTGCGCAGCGTAAACGGCAGCCCCGAATCTAAGTTCCGTACGGTACTGGTTATTGCATCTGACAATTGCTGCGGATCGCGGTTCGACCGCACCACCAACGCGAATTCGCTCGACGGCTTCTGCTGCAAGGTGGGCAAGAACATGGCGGGCTGCGGATCTTCTGCGAGGGTCCCGTACTTCCCGTCTTCGACAAGCCCCACCACTTGGACGCGCGATCCGTCTTTCATCTTGTAATAACGGCCCACCCCGTTGGTTGCCGAGCCGAGGATTCGGTTGGCAAATTCCCGATTGACTACAGCAACGCGCGGCGAGTTCTTGTCGTCATGCCATGACAATTGTCTTCCCGCCAAGAAGCGCGTCCCCGCCGCATCAAAGTATTCCGGCGAAATGTTATACGTCGCAGCCCACGCAGTGGCATTCGCCGGCCGCAAATCGGCCGTCTGGTCGGTAAAAACATTCGCACCATTGTTGCCGTAATAAAGGGGCAGGCGATCGACCAAACCCACCGACTGCACACCCGGAATGTTTTCTAACGCATCGATCGTTCGCTTTTGCATGGCGGGAACTTGATCGCCGGTGTAACCGCCCATGTTCAGAGATGTCTCGACCAGGATCGCGTTCCTGGGCTCAAAGCCGAAGTTGCTGTGCATGGAGTGCAGCAGTCCACGCACTGCGACCAGCGAAGAAGTCACCAGCACCGCGCAAATCGCGATCTGCACGACCAGCAGAATGTCTCGCACCGAGATCCGGCGCCCAATCACGCTCGTCGATCCGGACTTCACGACCTGGTACGGATCCGTGCGAAGCACCTGCCTGACCGGGACCGCGCCAAAGAGGAACCCACTCGCCAAACTCAGAAGGACGGCGACTGCATAGACGTTTGCATCGGGATTGACAGGCACTTGAAGAGGAGCGGTTGGCAGCGGCTGCCATACGCTCAGTGCGTGCAACAGCGCTACGCTAACCCAAAGTCCGATTCCCCCTCCGGCCAATGAGATCAGCACGGCTTCGGTAAAAAGTTGCCGCAGAACGCGGGAGCGGGTTGCCCCAAGCGCGAGTCGCAGCGCCACCTCGCGCGAGCGGTCAGCGGCACGCGCGGCGAACAGGCTACCCAGGTTGGCACACGCGGCCAGCAGAATTAATCCCGCCAGCAGCATCAATCCACCCAGAAATGCCTTTAGCGGACTGCCGAGCCAGTCGCCGGCCAGACCCGGGCGAGCCAGGGAAAACGTCATCTGGCCATCGTCTTTGGGATAGGTCTTTTCCAGATAAGCGCCAATTGCATTCAGGTCGGCGACCGCCTGAGCCGGGGTGACTCCCGGCTTCAGATGCCCCAGCACCATCAGCAGGTCGCGATTTCCGCGCTCGTTCAGGACATTCAGTCCCTCCACCTGTTCCTGATTGACCAGCGGCGCCCAGAAATCCGGAAAGACAAACAACAACGTTCCCCGGAACTCCGGTGGCGCGACGCCAAGGATCGTAAAAGGATGTTTGTTCAACTGAACGACGCGGCCCACCACACCGCGGTCATCCTGAAAATGGCTGTGCCAATAGGCGTACGTCAGAACAATATAAGGAGCGCTGTTTGGGCCATGCTCATCCGTGGCGTGAACGAATCGGCCAAGATACGGCTGAATCTTAAGCACGTCGAAGTAATTCCCCGTCACCTCTTGCACCCAGGCGTCGGTGACCTCTTTGCCCGTGTCCAGCCCCGCATCAGCGAGGTTATAGGCCGCCAGGCCCTCGAAGCTGCGGTTGCGATCGCGCAGATCGAGATAGTCGAGATACGAGTGATTGATCGCCTGGTGCTCGCCGCGCTCGATTGCGTAGAGGCTCTGCGCCTGAGGCACATTCACAGGGCGCAGGATCAGCGCGTTCAATACGCCAAAAACTACCGCGTTCGCGCCGATGGCCAACGCCAACGTAGCAACGGCAACAACGGTGAATCCGGGAGACTTGCGCAAGACGCGAAGGCTGTAGCGCACATCGCCTATGAAGGTCTCGATGAAATTGCCGCCCGCTGCTTCGTGGCACTCCTCTTTGAAGCGTTGATATCCGCCGAACTCGATGCGTGCGCGACGTTCAGCTTCCGCGCGAGACAGACCGGACCGCTCGAGATCATCAGCCCGATGCTGGACATGGGAACGAAGCTCCTCGTCCATCTCGGCGTTCACCTGGGAACGCTGAAAAAGATTGGCGATACGAAAACGAAGCGAATCGAGGAATTTCATACTTCCTCCGGCTGCGCGCCCAGCGCAGAACCGATGGCAGCCACCAGCCGGTTCCAGTTGGCAGTCTCTTCGTGCAGACGCTTGCGGCCGGCAGCGGTGAGCTCGTAAAACTTGGCGCGACGATTGTTCTCCGATACGCCCCAACTTGCCTTTAGTAGTCCCTGGCGAACGAGGCGAAACAATCCGGGATAGAGTGCGCCCTGTTCGATCAGCAGAGCGTTGCCTGAGATCTGTCCGATACGTAAAAGGACGCCATAGCCATGCAAGGGGCCGAGGGAGACCGCCCTCAGAATCAGAAGATCGAGAGTGCCGGGGAGAATCTGAGCTTGGTCAGTCAACGTCCCTCCTAAGATGGTAAGGAGAGTAGCGCGGGCTCTCCTAAGCTGTCAAGGAGAAAAAACGAGTCGGCACGAGCCTCTCGTATAATCGCAACCATCCTTGCAATTTGCGCCCGGGATCCGATGGTTACGCCCGACTACAAGACTTTTCTACAGCTTAGCCGCGACGCCACATTGATTCCCGTGGCTAAAACGCTGAGCGCCGACCTGCTGACGCCGGTGGGCGCGTTCTTGAGCGTCGCCGCTAAACAGAAATATTCGTTCTTGCTGGAGTCGGTCGAGGGCGGCGAAAAGATTGGCCGCTATACGTTTGTTGGCGCGCAGCCTCGCATGGTGCTCACGGCCCGTGGACGCGACCTGACCATCTTGCGAGGATCGAGCGAAGAGCGCCGCACCGGCAACGTCAACGACGTACTGCGTGAGCATCTGCGGCAATATCGTCCGGCAAACGTACCGGGATTGCCACCCTTCACGTCTGGCGGCGTGGGCTATTTCGCCTACGACATGGTGCGCCAGTTCGAGCGGCTGCCCGCAACTGCCAAGGCCGACGTCGATGTGCCCGATTGCGTGTTCACTTTTTACGATCGCCTGTTGGCGTTCGATCACCTGAAGCACCAGTTGCACATCATCGCCGCCGCGGATGTGCGCGCCGAATCGCCGCGCAAGGCTTATGACCGCGCCTTGGCCGACATCGATACGCTGGAGCGCAAAGCTAGTGACCGGCATCCACAAGCAGCAACTGGGCTGGTCGGCGCCCGCGAAGAAAAAGCCCATAAAAGTCCGCTCCACGATGTCGCGCGATGAGTTTCTCGCTTGCGTCCGGAGGGCGAAGGAATACATCGCTGCCGGCGACATCTTTCAAGTTGTGCTGTCGCTGCGACTCGACTTCAAGCCTCCAGCCGACCCGTTTCAGATCTATCGCGCCCTGCGCACCGTGAATCCCTCTCCGTACATGTTCTTTCTGCAACTCGACGACATGCACGTGATTGGTGCATCTCCAGAAATGCTGGTGCGCATCACCGGACGCAACCTGGAATATCGCCCCATCGCCGGCACGCGGCGGCGCGGCGATGATCCCAGCGATGATGAGCGGCTGATTGAGGAGTTGCGCAACGACGAGAAAGAGCGTGCCGAACACGTCATGCTGGTCGATCTCGGCCGCAACGATCTGGGCCGCGTCAGCGATTACGGCACCGTTAAGGTCCGCGACTTGATGTACGTGGAGCGCTACTCGCACGTCATGCACCTGGTATCGGCGCTCGAAGGCCAGCTTCGTCCAGAACTGGATGCTCTCGACGCGGTGGCTGCCTGCTTCCCTGCCGGCACGCTGAGTGGCGCGCCGAAAGTCCGCGCCATGGAAATCATTGAAGAGCTTGAGCCGGTTCGGCGCGGCGTCTATGGCGGCGCGATCCTCTACGCCGACTACGCCGGCAACCTTGACTCATGTATTGCGATCCGCACCATGGTCATGCGGAACGGGCGAGCCTATGTGCAGGCCGGAGCGGGCATCGTGGCCGATTCCAATCCTGCAAGCGAATACGACGAGTGCATGAATAAAGCCAGCGCACTGCTGCGGGCGGCGGAGAAAGCAAGTGGCTAGGGACCGGTGGCTAGTGGCTAGTGGCTGGTGGCCAGTGCCTAGTGGCTAGAAAGGACAAGACACGTGACTGTCAAGAAGTATCAAGAGCTCATCGCGTGGCAAAAGGCCATCGCACTTGTAACTGAGATCTATAAAGCGAGCAGCGGTTTTCCACGTGAAGAAATGTACGGTCTAACAAGTCAGCTTCGAAGGGCCGCGGTTTCAGTTCCGAGTAATGTTGCCGAGGGCCAGGGCCGTGCCACATCGGGAGAATTCATTCAGTTCCTTTGTCATGCTCGAGGATCGCTGTTCGAGGTCGAAACTCAAGTTATCGTGGCTCATAATCTTTCGTATCTTTCCGACGCGCAGTGCGAAATGCTCATAGCGAACATCTCCGAATTGGGTCGGATCTTGAATGGTCTGATCAGTTCCTTGCAGAGGCGCAAGAAAATGCTCGCTAGCCACCAGCCACTAGTCACTGGCCACTGACATGATTTTCGTCCTCGACAATTACGATTCCTTCACCTACAACCTGGTCCAATACATCGGAGAACTGGGTCATGAAGTCGTAGTACGTCGTAACGACCAGACGACCATCGAGGAAATCGAACAACTCGCCCCCGAACGTGTCGTCATTTCTCCCGGCCCTTGCACTCCGCGCGAAGCCGGCATCAGCATCGATGTGATCAAGCACTTCGCCGGACGCATTCCGATTCTGGGCGTCTGCCTGGGCCATCAGGCGATTGGAGAAGCTTTCGGCGGCAATGTCATTCGCGCCGCCAATCTGATGCACGGCAAAACCAGTTCCGTCGAGCATGACGGCAAGACCATTTTTCGAGGGATACCATCGCCGGTCACGGCTACGCGCTATCACTCGCTGGTGGTTGAGGAAAAAAGTCTTCCCGCCGAACTCGAAATCTCAGCAACTTGTCACGATCGTGACGGCAGTCGCGTCATCATGGGACTGCGCCATCGCAGGTTCGCCGTCGAGGGCGTGCAGTTCCACCCCGAAAGTGTACTCACGGGCCACGGCAAACAAATGGTGAGCAACTTCCTACAAACGTGCAGCCAATAATCCACTTTCTGGCTATAGCGAAAACCCGTCCGTAAGCGTCAACTGTAATAAGAAATGCGGCGCCGGAAACCTTCCTTTGCCGCTTGACGAAGCATGGGAGATTCATTCTCATTTTTGCGTTTTGTGCCGCGAGTCAGTGCTCGGCAAAGCGTCGCATGGCGTTATGGCGGGGCGGTGTTGCTCTCGCTTGGCTTCATCGCGCTACGCTGGCTGATGGGCCGTGTCATCGATGATGGCGTTCCCTTTGCGGTCCTTTTCATTCCCATCGCACTTTCCGCGTTCTATGGAGGACTCGGGCCAGGTCTCGTCTCCATTCTGACGACGATTGCCTTCGCTGACTACTTCCTAATACCGCCGCTTTACACAGTGGGTCTGCCGGATACCAGGGCCGTCGTCTACACTCTCCTGTTTTCCATTTCAGGTCTGATCGTGTCAGCCCTCGGCGAAGTCGGGCGCAACGCGGTGTTGCAAGCGTCGAACGAAGCGGAAATCCGCAGGGTCGCGCAGCAAGAGTTACTCGCCAACGAGGAGCGGTTGCGCATTGCCGAGCAAGTTGTCTCAGGGGGCGTCTGGGATTGGGACGTCGCTCGTGGTGAGGTTTATTGGTCCGATGCTTTTCAGCGTCTGTGCGACTATCCGCTTGACCAAAAGCCATCGTACGAGCTGTGGATCGAGAGCCTGCATCCCGAAGATCGCGACCATGTCGTCGCCCACCTCGATGAAATGTTTCAACAGAAGCTCCACAACTGGTCGATGGAGTACCGCATCCGCACCGCTACCAGCCGTACGCGCTGGGTCGCCAGCCGCGGCCAGGTGTTCTACGACTCCGCAGGCAAGCCCAGGCGCATGGTGGGCATCAATTTCGACATCACCGCCCGCCGCCTCGCTGACGATGCCGCTCGCGAACCGGAATCTCGTCTGCGGACCGGTTAAGTCTTCGCTACGCGAAGCATCGTAGTCATCGCTGCACTCGTCGCGCGCCCGCCAATCAGTACAATCGTGAAGACAGCCCCTCCAGGAATAGTTCGGATAGCGCGACTCCTGGGTCACGGCGAGAGTCTAGCTATGGCTATGCCCGACACAGTCGAGCTTCGCGGAATTCATAAAACTTACGATCACTTCGTCGCGGTCGATCATCTTTCGCTCACCATTCGCGAAGGCAGCGTCTACGGCCTGCTCGGGCCCAACGGTGCCGGCAAGACCTCCACTATCCGCATGATGATCGGCATCACGATTCCCGACGAAGGTGAAGTCTGGCTGTTCGGAGAAAAGTTTCATCGCGAGCAATTGCGGCGCATTGGATACCTGCCGGAAGAACGAGGTCTCTACAAGCGCATGAAGGTGCTCGATCATCTCGTTTTTCTCGGCCGTTTGCACGGCCTATCGCCGGCCGAAGCCCGCAAGCGCGCGCTCGACTGGTGCGAGCGCCTGCAGATTTCCGATTGGGTGCAGAAAAAGGTTGAGGAACTGTCCAAGGGCATGCAGCAGAAAATCCAGTTCGTCGCTGCGCTTCTGCACGATCCCGATCTGCTGATCCTCGACGAACCGTTCTCCGGACTCGATCCGTCGAACGCCGTGATGCTGAAGGATGTGATGATCGAGTTGAAGAAGTCGGGCAAGACGATTCTTTTCTCCACCCATCGCATGGACCAGGTGGAGCGCCTGTGCGATTCGATTTGCCTCATCGACCACGGCCGCAGCGTGCTTGAAGGTGATCTCAAGAAGATCAAGGCCAGCTACGGCAAGAACACGGTGCAGATGCAATATGAGGGCGAAGCTCCCTTTGATCACAACGAGATGATTCAGTCAGTCAACGACTACGGCAACTACGTGGAGCTGCGCCTGAAACCTGGCGCCGACGCGCAACAGCTATTGCGCATGGCCTGCGAGCGCGCCCGCATCAGCCGTTTCGAACTGATGGAGCCTTCCCTGGAAGAAATCTTCATCGACGTGGTCGCGCAAAATGCATAACGCATGGCTGATCATTCAGCGCGAATACCTGGAACGCATCCGCTCCAAAGCGTTCATCATCATGACGCTGCTCATGCCGCTATTCATGGCCTCGACCATCCTGATACCGGCATTTCTCGGGAACATGAAATCGGGCGTCACCCGAGTCATCGTACTGGTTGCCGATAATCCGGAGATCGCCGAAGCCGTCAAGCAGGAGTTGGATGCTCCGCTCGCCAAAAGCAACATCACTCCGCAATCCAAGACGGAACCAGGCGCTTCGAAGCCCAAGGCCCCGAGCTATGCCATAACCATCGACACCAATGTCACCGACGCCGAGCGCGACAAGCTCCGCAACGAAGTTTCCGACGGCAAAATCGACGGCTTCGTCTGGCTGTCGGACAGCGATCTCGCCCATCGTAAGGTCGTCTACAGCGCTAAGGACGTCACCGACTTCGGGGAAAGCATCGAACTGAGCAACGCGGTCCATTCCGCGCTAGTAAAGCGCCAACTGGCACAAAAAGGCATGAGCGACGCGGAAGTCGAGACCGTGCTCAAGCCCATCGACTTCGATTCCGTCCGCATCGAGAAGGGCAAGGAAGGCGCCAGCGGCATTTCGGTCTTCCTGGTCTCGTTCAGCATGGTGATGCTGCTCTATGTGAACGTGCTGGTATATGGATTCGCGGTCATGCGCTCCATCATCGAGGAGAAGAGTTCGCGCATTCTCGAGGTGCTGCTGTCGTCAGTAACAGCGAAGCAATTGCTGGCCGGAAAGATTATTGGCGTGGGCGCAGTCGGTCTGACGCAGACCATCATCTGGCTGCTGGTTGCGTTGGCTTTCTCCCTGCCGGGGATCGCAGGATCGCGCACCATGCTGGCCAATGTTCACATACCCATGATCGGCATAGTCGCATTCGGTGTGTTCTTTATCCTCGGCTATTTTCTCTACTCGACGATGTACGCGGCTTTGGGCTCGATGGTGAATTCCGACCAGGAGGCGCAACAGGTACAGTGGCCGGCGATGCTGCCCATCATCTTCTCGATCGTGATGGCTACGACGGTGTTGCAGCATCCCAACTCGCAGCTCGCCTTCTGGACCTCCATGGTTCCCTTCTTCGCGCCCATCCTGATGTTCGTTCGCATCATGGCGGAGACACCGCCGATGTGGCAGATCCTTCTCTGCATCGCGCTTATGCTGCTAACGACGTGGGGACTGCTCGGTTTGTCGTCGCGCATCTACCGCGTCGGCATTTTGATGTACGGCAAGCGACCGACGCTGCCGGAGCTGCGGAAGTGGCTGCGCTATGCGGGATAGCAGAATGACTCTTGGGCTGCAGGCAAGGGAATCGGCTAACGAGGCTACGTGTCGTGAACACAGCTATGCCCGTGAACGGAGAGACTACGTCCAGCGCCCGTCCTAGATTTTTACGCAGACGTACTTGCACTCGCCGGTTTTGGTTGGAACGTAGTAGCAAAAATAACCCGGAACGCTATCGATATCAGGATCCGGGCAAGGGTGAAAACCGGCGCCAATTCCAATTCCGATTGGTATCGCTCTCTGACTGTGGCTCGTCGTCTTCACACCATGTTTCTTGGCCAACGCGCGGAGTTCCGCCGCCCGCTTTTTCAACCTATCCTTCTCTGCCTTCTCGGAAGACTTTACAATCGCAATCCATCTTCTTTGTAAGGCTTTAAGATCCGCCTGCCAGGCTGCAGCTTGGCGCTCGCTCATTTTCATTGTGTCGTCCTCTCTATACTTACCGCGAGGTGTTGCCGGGCAACTCCTACCCTGGATATCCCCGACCGACTGGAAAATTCTTGGGGCTTTCGCTTTAGCTCCCAATGAGGCCCACACTGTATACCCACCAACGGATTCCTGGGCAGAATTATTTTCTACGCCCGCGTCTGCCGAGCGGGCCTTGTGGCCGAATCATTTAGCAGTCGGCGTCAAACCGTGTGCGGAAGTATGACTTGAGTTCAAGACTTTGGCCTATAACCACGGGTCACTGGTCAATAGCCGTTGATTTAGACTCGTTCCGTGCCTCTCGAATCTACCGCTGGCGCGGACGAGTCCCACTCCGGCGAACACCCATTCACGCTGTGGCAGCGCGCGCAGTTCGCGCTCGTCGCCTGGGCTGCATCCACATTCATTGCATTAGTCGGCCGAACGCTGCGCATTGAGTTCTCCTGGGAAGAAGGCTCCATCGGCAGCATGGACAACGTTTACCCAGGGATTTATCCGTTCTGGCACCGATGCGTTCTGGGAGCGACATGGATCTTCCGCGACAGGAATTTTGCTGTCCTCACTAGCAAGAGTAAGGACGGCGAGTTCATCGCCCGCGTGATTCGACGCTTCGGCTATGTTCCGGTGCGAGGTTCGAGTTCGCGCGGAGGCCAGCGCGGTCTGCTGGAGTTAGATTCATTCGTGAAACACGGCGGCGGCGCGGCGTTTACCATCGACGGCCCTCGCGGTCCACGCTTCATCGCGAAAAAAGGTCCGGTGCTGCTGGCGCGCACCACCGGCGTTCCCATCACTGCGTTTTATGTCGCGATGGAAAACCCCTGGGTGCTCAATTCTTGGGACGCAATGATGATTCCCAAACCGTTTTCCCGCGCCTATATTCGTGTGGCGCGCAAGATCTTCGTTCCGTCCGACGCTGACGATGCGCGACTCGACGCCGTACATGCCGAGATGCAGGCCGCGCTCGAACGTGTGACCGCCTATGCTGACTCGCAGTTTTCTTCAGCCCGCAATTGACACCGCTCTCTCCCCGCCGATAGAGTCAAAGTTTGCCCAAGAGCAGATTCCGCTCTCGGTTGTTCTTTCCAGATCATCCACGATTAGTTCGCGCGTTCCGCTGCTGGAGCGGAACTGGGAAGCGGGTGTAAATCCCGCGCTGCCGCGCAACTGTAAGCGAGCTGTTTGGCTCGAGGCCACTGTGCAAACGGGAAGGCCTCCCGCCGTTGTCCGCGATCATCGCATCGCAACTCGCAAGTCAGGAGACCGGCGCGAACTTCTTTCCAACCCCTTTCGCGTGAGGAGGAGAGTTGAACCGTTTTCGCACCTTTCTTTTTTGTCTCCTGACCTGCGGCACGCTGTTCGCCGCCGACCTGAAACTCATCGTACAAAGCCCGTCCGGCGACCGCGTCTCCGGCGTGCAGGTGACTCTTTTTCGCGCCGCTGACAACGCGGGCGTTGGAATTCTCACCACCATCGGCGATGGAACCGTCGCCTTCTCAAATCTCGCGGACGGCGATTACAAAGCTGAAGTTCTGGCCCCCGGATTCGCCGCGCAAACCCTGCCGGTAACGTGTTCCTCGAGCCGAACCGCTCACAGTCGAACTGAAGTTGACAACGGTGCCGCAGACCGTGGTGGTCTCCGCCACCGCGACGCCGAGCATCGTGAACCAGACCGCGGTTTCGCTCGACGCGCTCACTAGCGACCAGCTCACCCTGCTGAATCCGCCGGCGGCCGCTCAGGCGCTGAGCTATATTCCCGGCGCCATCGTCAACACGGCAGGCCGCATCGGCGGACAATCCGCCCTTTTTATTCGTGGCGGCGAGTCCGATTACAACAAGGTCATCATCGACGGAGTGCCCGTCAACGATCCCGGCGGCTTCTTTGATTTCGGCGTCACGCCGATGAACAGCATCGAGCGCATGGAAGTGGTGCGCGGCCCTGAGAGCACGATCTATGGCACCGACGCGATGACGAGCGTGGTGCAGATGTGGACCACGACCGGAACAACCTTGAAACCTGAGTTCGAATTCGGCGCCGATGGGGGCACATTCTCAACCGCGAACGGCTACTTTTCGGTCGCCGGATCGGCCAAGATTTACGATTACAACTTCTTCGTCAATCAGTTCGACACTCAGGGACAGGGCATCAACGACGCTTACTCGAACTCGCTGCAAGGCGGCAACATTGGTATTCGCTTCTCCCCGCGTGTCGCATTTCGATTTCGACTGCGCCACTCCAACAACTGGACGGGCGTGCAGTCCAACTGGTGGTTCAACGGCAATCCGGTACTTCCGCCCAACTCCAATCAGATCGCGCACCAGAATAATTTTCTGGCTAGCGCTTCGCTCTCCGTCAGTGGCCCGGGCGCCTGGCAGCACACCTTCAGCGGCTACGAGTACAACCATTTACAGGCGAATTCGCAGCAGTACGTCGATCCCGGCCGCGAATTCCTCGACAGCCCATTCTCCAACCTCAGCAAGTACAATCGCGCTGGCTTCGAATACCTCGGGCAGTGGACGCCCCGCCCATGGGCGCAAACCAGCGTGGGCTATACGTTCGAAGACGAGACTGGCACTATCACTTCGAACTACGCGCCCGGCACCGACTTTGCGTCTTTTAGCTACACCCACGGTCTGCGCTTTAACAATTATCTTTTCGCGCAGGAACTTCTGACATGGAAGCGCCTCGCCGTGCTGGCGGGAGTCGGCTACGTCAACAACTCCAGCTTCGGCAACAAAGTCGTACCGCGCGCTTCGGCGTCGTTCCTCTTATTTCGCGGTAACGAAGCATTCAGCGGAACCCGCCTGCGCGCTGGCTATTCCGAAGGCATTAAGGAACCCAGCTTTCTGCAGTCCTTCGGCATCTCGGGTACGTATCCCACTCTCCCGAATCCCAACCTGCAACCAGAGCAGAACCGCTCGTGGGAAGCCGGCTTCGAGCAGGGATTCTGGGGCAACAAACTCAATTTCAGCGCGCTCTATTACAGCAATCAGTTTCACGACCAGATCGAGTACTACACCAACCCAGTCGATTTCACCGCCCAATACGTCAACCTGAACAAGTCGATGTCGCACGGCGCCGAAGTCGAGTTGCGCGGCCAAATCAGCAGCCACTTCTCCTTCACCGGCGCTTACACCTACACCTCGACGCGCATCCAGCAGGCCCCTCCCTGCGAGCAGCCCTACTGTGATCCCCTGATCTATGGAGTCGGCGCGCCTTTGCTCCGCCGGCCCAAGCAAGCCGGAACTCTGCTGTTCACCTACGTCCGCTCCCGCTTCGGTGCGACGGTTGGCGTAGTCGCGGTCGGCCGCCGTCCCGACTCCGACTTCCTCTTCGGATATATCCCGCCCATCTACCACGCCGACGGCTATGCCCGCGTCGACCTCGGTGGCTGGTACAACATCACGCCTCACATCACCGGGTACGCGAATGTCGGTAACGCGCTCAATGATCACTACAATGAAGTGCTCGGCTATCCCGCGCTGAAGGCCAATTTCCGCGCCGGCCTGCGCTTCCGCCTGGGCGGCGAATAGCCTCTTTTGTGGCAAAGCATGGCGGAACCGCTGAAATCAGCGTAGGTGAACTATCGTCTCCGCCTACAGTTCTAACCCGATGTCGCAAACGCCCGCGAAATTGCTACTGTCTGTGAGGACGGAGAGCCTGCAACCATTCGCGTGCTCTCGCAGGCGAATCGAAAAAGGAGACTGCCATGCTTTGGACGATATTTGTGATCCTTCTGGTGCTTTGGCTTTTGGGGGTCGTGAGCTCCTACACCTCTGGGAGGGTTCATTCACATTCTGCTGGTATTGGCTGTCGTCGTACTCATCTTCAACCTGATCAGTGGACGCCGGACGGCAGTGTAAGCCTAATCCACAAACAAATGCCGCGGGACTCTGGTCCCGTAACGGGAGACGAAATCATGAATATTAAAAAGGTCTTAAAAGTCGCACTGGGGACTGGTCTTTTCCTGCTTGACCAGCCTGACGAAGCCAAGAAGAACGTACGCAACAAAATCAGCGACCAGGTTGACGATCTTCGCGAACGGGCGCAAGACACCTATGACGTTGCCGCCGATCGTATGGGGCGCGCGGCTGATGTTCTGCGCGGAGAAGACGATCATAGGTCCCTGTGGAATGCGGTCCGGCTAATCGCCGGAATCGGTATTGGCATCGGTGTCGGGCTTCTGATGGCGCCCGCGAACGGCGAAGAGACTCGCAACAAACTCGCCGAAAAAGCGCAGGAATTCGGCGACAATGTACGACAGCGCTTTGCCACGGCTGACCTGCGGCCAACCGGCACTGGCGACTAGTCGCCAGGCGACGCCCGGCTGCAAGGTCGCGAGCCCTTGTTTAGAAGAACCGCTCCCCTTATGGATATGGACCTAACGGTCATGTCTCACTTTCGCGCCACTAAAGCCGGGGTAAACGCTGGCCCACGATGACGAAGGCGAAAGGAAAAGCACAATGAGTACTCACCCCTCACGGTTTCTTTGGATCGCACTGGTGATACTGGCGCTCAGCGCCGTGTCGTTCGCGCAAGTCGGCGTCGGCATCTCGGTTTCATTCGGACCGCCGCCGCTACCCGTTTACGCGCAACCGCTGTGTCCCGGACCCGGTTACATCTGGACACCCGGTTACTGGGCTTGGGATCCCGACTTTGGCGATTACTATTGGGTGCCTGGAACGTGGGTGACGGCTCCTGAAGTCGGCTTCCTCTGGACTCCCGGCTGGTGGGGCTGGGGAGGTAGCGGATTCTTCTTTCACGCAGGCTACTGGGGTCCAGTCGTAGGTTTTTACGGCGGTATTAACTACGGCTATGGATACTTCGGCCACGGCTACGAAGGAGGACGTTGGGACCACGGCCAGTTTTACTACAACCGTTCCGTCAACAACGTAAATATCACCAACATTCACAACGTTTACAACACCAGGGTGGTCGTCAACAATTCGAATCACGTCAGCTACAACGGCGGCAATGGTGGAATCAATGCTCGCGCGACTGCGCAGGAAGAGGCCGCCGCACGCGAACGGCACATCCCGCCGGTAGCGGCTCAGACCCAGCACGTAGAGGCCGCGCGCTCTAACCAGCAATTGCGTGCTTCCGTGAATCACGGCAAGCCGCCCATAGCGGCCACGCCCAAGCCGGCAGAATTTCATAGGCGCTGGCGTAGTGCCGGCCAAACAGGCTGGAGGCAAGTACACTCCTCCGCCCAACCGCGCTGCGGCCGAGGCCAAGCCCAACAACAACGCTGCTGCGCGTCCGGAGAACAACCCCCAGACCGCGCGTCAGCAGAACACTGTTCCTCGACCACCCGAAAATAACGCGCAGACGACGCACGCAGCAGAACAACGTTCCTCGCCCCCCCAACGCCGTCCATCCCAACGATCTACCGGCGATTAAGCGCACTCCTGTTCCCGATACCGGGAACGCGGAATTGAACCAGAAATACCAGCAACAGCAGGACCAGCTCCGGGCCCAGCAGACGCAGGAACGGCAGAAGCTGCAACAGCAGCAGGAGCAGGAGCATCAGCAGGCGGCTCAACAAAAGGCGAACCAGCAGAAGCAACAACAGATGGAGCAGCAGCACGCGCAACAGACGCAGCGGTTGCAGCAACAGCACGTGCAGCAGCAACAGCAACTGGCGCATCAGCAGCAACAGCAGATGCAGGCCCACCAGCAGCCTCACGCCAGCGAGCCCAAGCCGAAACCGTAGTTTCCGGTGACGACTAACGCGCTCGGGCCAACCTGCCGCCCACCCGGCTCATTGGTTCGAGCGCTTTTTTAGGTGCAAAAACAGGCGCGATTCGCTCGCGCCTCTCTTGTGCTTCAAAAGTCGTATTTAGATTACTGCAGTTTTACTTTGTTGGGGGCACGCCTTCAGCGCTGCTATCCGCTAACCCTATCCACTGATGTTAGTCGTCACTTCGTGCCGCACCGACGTGGTTCTGCGAAAGATATTTCTGCCGGATCTCGCGCAGCTTGCTGACATGCGTGTCACTCAGTGGCTTCTGCTTGCCGAGCATATGTGTCACCAGTGCGATCTTGGCGTAGTGCTCCACTGTTTCCATGTTCATGTACGCGGTCAGCAGGTCTTCGCCGTATGTCACGACGCCGTGGTTCGCCATAAGAATGGCGTCATGACCACCGACCAGCGGCGCCAGCCCTTCGGCCAGTTCCGGCGTGCCCGGCGTTTCGTAGTTCGCCAGCGGAACGGTGCCCAGGGTGATCACGATCTCCGAGCACAGGGCGCTGTCCAGCGGCATGCCCGCCGCCGCAAATCCGGTGGCCGTCGGAGGATGCGCATGTACGACCGCATTCACGTCGGGCCGGTTGCGGTAGATGAACAGGTGCATGGCAATTTCGCTGGAAACCCCGCGACGTCCGCTGACCTTTTGCCCCAGCGGGTCCACGATGACCAAATCGTCCACGGTCATCATTCCCTTGCTCATCAGGGTCGGCGTGCACAGGACCGTGCCGTCGTTCAGGCGCACCGATAGGTTGCCATCCGTCGCGGCCACCAAGCCGGTCTGGTGCAACAGTTTCCCGTACTGGACGATCTCGTCCTTGTGCTCTTGAACGGTCTTCATACGGCTGGAATACTGGTGCCGAAGCCCCAGTGCTTCTATCGTAACCCAGTTTTGGAATTCCGCGAAGGCGGGCCGCCCTCTTTTCGCGATTTTCACTAGGGCATAATCGCTATGTGCTCGTGTCCGAGTTTGACTACTACCTTCCCACCGACCTGATCGCAACGCAGCCCCTCGCGGACCGCGCCGCTGCTCGGATGTTGCATGTCGACCGCGCAAGTGGCGTCCTGCGCGATGCCACGTTTCGCGAATTCCCCGGGCTCCTTCGCCCTGACGATTTACTGGTTGTTAACAACACGCGCGTGCTGCCCGCCCGCCTCTTCGGACACCGCAGCGGTTCGCGTGCCCAGCAGATTTCCGCGTCCAATCCCGCCGCCGCGCAATTCCTCCACGGCAAAGTCGAAGTGCTACTCACCAAGCAGATTTCCGCCGATCCGCATGTCTGGGAAGCCCTCGTCCATCCCGGACGCAAGCTCGGCATCGGCGAGCGCATCTATTTCGGAGCGGCTGCAAGTGAGCACGCAGATGAACTCGCTGCCCAAATCATCGCCCGCGGCGACTCTGGCGAGCGCCATCTTCGCTTCGATCCCGTTGCCGACTTCTTCGCGGTGGTCGAGCGGATCGGCCACGTCCCCCTGCCGCCCTACATCGATCGCCCCGACACGCCGCTCGATCGCGAGCAGTACCAGACCGTTTACGCCCAACCATTAGGCTCGGTCGCCGCTCCCACCGCCGGACTTCACTTCACCCCCGAGATTCTCGAACGCATCCGTGCCCGCGGCATTGAGACCTCCGAAATCACCCTGCACGTCGGACTCGGAACCTTTCAGCCCATCCGCGTCGAAGTGGTCGAGGAACACAAGATCCATCGCGAGTGGTATTCCATCTCGCCCGACGCCGCGAAGAAGATCCAGCGCGCCCGCGATGCCAACCGCCGCGTCGTCGCCGTCGGCACTACCACCGTCCGCACGTTGGAGTTCGCCGCACGTCAGTCCCCCGACGGCCGCATCACCGCCCAATCCGGCGAGGCCGACATTTTTATTTATCCCGGATTCGACTTTCGAGTCACTGGCGCCCTTCTCACCAACTTCCATCTGCCCAAGTCCACGCTCATCATGCTGGTATCCGCCTTCGCCGGCCGCGATCGTACTCTCGCCGCCTATGCCCACGCGGTCCGCGAGCGCTACCGGTTCTACTCCTACGGCGACTGCATGTTCGTCGAGTAGGGGTGGCTCCCCGAGTTCAGATCGGGTGCCCCGTTCAAGCGCAGCTTGAGCGGGGATTTTCCTTCCACGTTTCAAGTAAAATCCCCTCTTGCCTCCCAAGAAAAAATCCGCGCCCACCGCTGCCGCTCCTAAGCCCGCTGCCCTACCCGACGAACCGAAAGATTCCAAGGGCCGCATCTTCCTCATCGACTCGATGTGGTTTATCTTCCGCGCCTATCACGCCATGGCGCGGCCCATGTCGACCAAGACCGGCATTCCGACCAGCGCCACATTCATCTTCGTCAACATGCTGCGCAAGTTACGCGCCGATTTCGACCCACGCTACTTGGCTGCGGTCTTTGACGTAGCAGCACCAATCTTCCGCGACGAGCAAGCCGCGGCCATGCCCAGCCATCGCAAGTTCGACGCCAAGACCCAAACCTACGTCAATATTGAGTACAAGGGTTACAAGGCTGATCGTCCCGCGATGGAGGCTGACCTGGCGCAGCAGATCCCTTACATTCGCCGCGCCCTTGAGGCCTATCGCATTCCCATCCTCGAAGCTCCCGGTTTTGAAGCCGACGACGTCATCGGCACGCTCGCCCGCAAGGCTGCCGATCAGGGCTACTCCGTCTTCATCGTCTCTAGCGATAAGGACATGATGCAGTTGGTCAACGATCGCATCTGGATCTTGAACCCGTTGAAGGAAAACCTCATTTCCGATCCCGCCAAGGTACAGGAGATTCTCGGCGTGCCGCCTGAGCGCGTCATCGACGTCATGGCCCTGCGCGGCGACACCATCGACAACATTCCCGGCGCTCCCGGCATCGGCGACAAAGGATCGGTCGAGTTGATCCAGCGTTTCGGCAGTGTCGAAAACGCGATTGAGCGCGCCGCTGAAATCGAGCGCAAAACGTATCGCGAGTCGCTACAGAATAACCGCGACATGGTTCTGCTCAGCAAGGAACTCGTCACCATCAAGACCGACGTGGACGTCGAGTTCGATCCTTCGAAGATGGAAGCTCAGCCGCCTGATCCCGACGCCGCGCGCGCCCTATTCACCGAACTCGAGTTCAACACGCTGGTGCAGGACTTCCTCACCGAAAGCGTCGAGCTGGGCGAGACCGATTATCGCGAAGCAACCGACGCCGAGGATGTCGAAGCGCTTATCAGGGAAGTCGGTAAGGACCCCGACGCCATTCTCGCCATCGCACTGGAAAGCGGCGGCGAGCTAGTCACCGAAGTTGCCGAGGAAGAAGCCGAACAAGAACCGGACAAGCAATTGTCGCTGACCGCAGCCATCGAAACCGTCGCGACTCCACAGCAGCTTCGCCTCGCCATCTCCGCCAAGCAGGGCTCTGCGCTTTCTCTCACTCTCGATGACTCCGCAGCCGCTCAGACACTAAGGCAAGCGCTCTCCGATCCCTCGCTCCCCAAGGCCATCCACGATTCCAAGGCCGCGACCCATGCGCTCGCCGACCGCGGCATCACCCTTGCGGGCGTAGCGCACGATCCTCTGCTTTACGCCTACCTGCTCGATCCGACTTACACGCGATACGCGCTCGACGACCTTGCCTTCCGCTTCTTCAATCTCAAGATGAGCGACAACCTCGGCGAAGGCGCCGACCTCACCCTTCGTCTCGCCGCGAAACTCAGCCAGGATGTCGGAGCCGCCAAATTAAAGAACGTTTACGACGACATTGATCTTCCCATGTCGCCCGTGCTGGCGCGCATGGAACATGCCGGCATCAAGATCGACACCGAAGTCCTCGCCGAAATGTCACAGCGCCTCGAACGCGACGCTAATCAGAAGGCCCGCGATATCTGGCAGAAATGCGGCACGGAATTCAACATCAACTCACCCAAGCAGCTCGGCGACGTGCTCTTCAACCAGCTCAACCTGCCGAAGCCCATGAAATACGGCAAAGGGAAAACTATTTCCACCGCGGTGGATGTGCTCGAAGGTCTCGCCGCCGAGCACGAAGTCCCGCGCCTCGTCCTCGAGTACCGCCAGCTTTCCAAGCTGAAATCGACTTATGTTGACGCGCTGCCCGCGCTGCTGAATTCGCGCACGCGCCGTCTGCACACGACTTTCAACATGGCCGGCTCCGCGACCGGCAGGCTGTCATCCATCAATCCCAACCTGCAGAACATTCCCATTCGCACCGAGTTGGGCCGTGAGATTCGCGCCGCCTTCGTCGCCGAACCCGGCAACCTGCTCCTCGCCGCCGACTACTCGCAGATCGAGCTGCGTCTGCTCGCCCACTTCTCCGCCGACCCGCTGCTGGTCGAGGCCTACCGCCGCGGCGACGACATCCATACCCTCACCGCCTCGCAGGTCTTCGGAGTGCCCACCGGCGAAGTCAACGCCGAGCATCGCCGGCGCGCCAAGGCCGTCAACTTCGGCATCGTCTATGGCCTCTCGGCATTCGGGCTCTCGCAGCAAATCGGCATCGACCAGAAAGAGGCCAAGCGCTTCATCGACGCCTACTTCGAAAAGTACGCGGGCGTGCGCCAGTTCATCGATCGCACCCTCGAGCAGGCGCGCACCGAAATGAAAGTTGCGACGCTCTTCGGACGCATCCGTCCACTGCCCGACATGCTCAGCAAGAACTGGAACCTGCGCGGTTTCGCCGAGCGCACCGCCGTCAATACCCCGTTACAGGGCACCGCCGCCGACCTCATCAAGCTCGCCATGATCCGCATCGACGCCGAAATCCGTCGCCGCAACCTGCAATCGCGCATGCTGCTCCAGGTCCACGACGAGCTGGTCTTCGAAGTCCCCGAATCTGAACTCGACGCGATGAAACAACTCGTCACCCAGCGGATGGAAAACGTTTACGAATTACACGTGCCGCTGAAGGTAGAACTCGGCACCGGGCCTAACTGGCGCGATTTGGATTAGTTTTTTCTCGTAGTGTCATCCTGAGCGAGGACGCGCACAACGATGCGCCTCCTAGTGGAAGGATCCGCTATCGCCGACCGTGAAAACTTGCTCCAGACTATTCCAGGCACAACACATGGATTGCACCGTTGCAGTCCCCAGCAAGAATCGTTCTTCCGTCTGGCAGTATCGCGCAACACCAGAGCTCAGCGTCCGCGATAAAGGACACTAACTCGCGCCCGCCAAGCAACCCCCACGCTTTCAGGGTCCGGTCAGAAGAAACCGACACCGCCCGCTGCCCATCCGGGGTCACTGCCACTCCAAGGACTCTATCGGTGTGTCCAGTTAGGGTGTGCTGCTGGCGCCCGCTGCCCAAATCCCACACCCTCAAAGTACGGTCCCTAGACGCCGAGACCGCCCGCTTCCCGTCCGGCGTCACCGCCACCGCATAAACAAAACGCGTGTGGCCGCTGAGGTTGCGGAGTTCGCGCCCACTTTCCAGGTCCCACACCTTAAGCATCCGGTCATATGACGCCGAAACCGCCCGCTTCCCGTCCGGCGTTATCGCCACCGCCCTGACTGACCTCGTGTGGCCGGTGAGGGTGCGCAAGTCGCGTCCACTCGACAGCTCCCACACCTTCAGGGTACGATCCACGGACGCCGAAACCGCCCGCTTCCCATCCGGCGTCACTGCCACCGCCGTGACGGCATTCGTGTGGCCCACGAGAGTTTGTAGCTCCCGCCCGTTGCTCACTTCCCACAACTTCAAGGTTGCATCTCCCGACGCCGAGACCGCGCGCCGCCCGTCCGGTGTCACCGCCGCAGAGTAGACAGAACTCGCGTGGCCTTCGAGAGTCCGCAGATCCCGCCCGCTGGCCACCTCCCACATTTTAAGCGTCCGATCCCCAGATGCCGAGATCGCCTCCTTTCCGTCTGGGGTCAACGTCACCGCCAGGACGTAACCTGTATGGCCGGTAAGAGTTCGCAGCTCTCTTACGCTGGTCAAACTTGGTATCGTCATCCGATGATCCCATTGCCGAACATCAGCCAACTTTGTTCCCCCAACGTCCACGGGAACGAGTCCTTTCACTCTGAGTGACTGAATTAGGCGTGAGTACCCATGTTCGTCGAAAATATTGACCCATTGCCACTGCTTAAGTCGATCTGGTACATCACATTCCTCTAGGCGCACCGGAATCATGAAAATAGTCCCATCTGGTTGTTCAGCGGCCACGTCAAGGGCGTACTTAATCTCTTTTTGTATATATCCCGTTTTGTTCCCCGCAGTGCAGGAGAGACACACGAGGACTACGGCGCTCGACTTGACTGCTACAGCAATCTCTCGATCCCAATCCTGACCCGGTAAGATGTCCTGTTCGTCCAGCCACGGATTGAAGCCGTCGGAAATCAACCTTCGATACAGGTTGCGAACCGACGGTTTGTCCTCCGACGAATGGCAAAGAAAAATCCTTTGAGAAGTCGACGAGCGCGCTTGGGATTGGTCGGGCATCGAATAGATATTATTTCATTGCCGATTTCAGTGAAATCGTCTCATACCGGGAGCCGGGTGCCCCGTTCAAGCGAAGTTTGAGCGGGGATTTTTGTTCATCCAGCCGATAGGACGTGGGTGCCCCATCCTTTCCCTTCTTCTGGGAAAGGGTGGGATTCGTGAACTGCCTCGCAGCGCGTTGGTGAAAACCACAGGTACGCGCCAAAGCGTAGTATCAAGTCTGGGGTGAAACATCTTGGAAGATCAGCCGTACACAAACGTGTTTACAGACGTTCACAACAAAATCAAGGCTTTCAAGGAACGCACTGCCGCAGCCAACAGACATGATCGTGAGGTTCGCGAAGACAGAGTGACTGAGGAAGCCCAAAAACTCCGCGAGTCCGGGGACAAATAGTCAACCCGGTTCCTGAACTCCTGCCCTGGACTTGTTAAAGGGTTCGCGTCCTTTCCACTGCACACAACCCAGATGCACAAACCGTCCCGGCAGAGACGGCATATCTAAGCCCAGCCCGCCGCGGCGGGCTGGGAAAGCCGCGAAAAAATCCCCAAGTCCCGGAGCCGGTTTTTCCGGCGAAGGGACGACATATGTACGCGCTACTCGGGTAACCGGACTCGCTCCGGCTGAGATGTCACGGTCTTAGCCTTATCACGCGCCTCTGTGTCCTGCGTCCTATACCGTCGTACTCCGCTTCGGTAAAACATGCTTCGTGGCGTAAAGGGATTGGTGTCTCTTGTCCTCGCCCCCGCCATGCCGGGGGGTTATCGCTCTTTGACAACCAGATTCCGCCGACGCAATTCCCAAATCGGGACAGCAGCACTCCAAGGCCAGCCGAAAACGGCGACGCTAAGTCCAACGGGGAGAATTGGATACGTGTAACTCAAATGGAATCAACTGCTTGGCAACAGTTTCCGCCCAAACCATTGATTCTAAATGATCGCATGAAGAAAAATTCGCCGTGAAATAACCGATACTTGCATTCAAACTGCGACTACTTGCACATCCTCCCTGACCCGCGGTCGTCGCACTTCTGCACAAGTCTGATCCGTGTCATCCGTGCTCATCCGTGGTTGCCTTTGCTTTGCGCCGTTCTTCTTCATGTCCTCCTCCTGTTATTCTCTTCGTTCTACTCCGAGGTCCTCGACATGAGACTGTTCGCCATTGCATCCCTTGTGTGCGCGTTCGCAATCGCGCTCTCCGGCCAGACCAACAAAGCCACCCTCGACGCCCGCCGCGCCCAGTTGCGCGACGCCCTTCAGTCCGAGTGGGAATACACGCTCCGCACCTATCCGGAGTTTGCGACCTACGTCGGAGACACTCGCTACAACGACCGCCTCGGCGATTACTCGCCCGACGCAGTCGCCAAGCAGGTGGAGCACGCCAAACAGCAGCTCAAAGTATTCGAGGCCATCGATACCACGGGATTCCCCGACAACGAAGCGCTCAACCAGCAGCTCATGGTGCGCGACCTCAAACAGTCCATTGATGGCGCAAAGTTCCATGACTGGGAGATGCCGGTTGAGCAGTTCGGTGGCATCCATCTTGGCCTCGCGTCCATGCCAACGCAGATGCCCTTCACCAACGCGAAGGACTACGAGAACTACCTCGCGCGCTTGCACCAGATTCCGCGCGTGCTCGACCAGGTGACCGCGAACATGAAGCTCGGCTTGCACGACCACCTGATGCCGCCCAAATTTCTGCTGGAAAAAGTTACCGTGCAGGCGCAGGAAATCGCCGACGCCAGCGGTGACAAGAGTCCCTTCGCACAACCCGTTCTGAAATTTCCTGCTGAGGTTTCTTCATCCGATCAGCAACGCTTGCGCGACGCGGTGATGAAAGCCATTCAGACCGAAGTCAATCCCGCGTACGCGAAGTTCGCAGCCTTCGTGAAGACCGACTACGCGCCCAATGGCCGCACGGAAATGGGGGTTTGGTCACTGCCTGACGGCGATGCTCGCTATCAATTCGCCGTCAAACATATGACCACCACTAGTCTCACGCCCGAGCAGATCCACCAGATGGGCCTCAAGCAGGTGGCCGACATCGACGCCCAGATGCTGGTCATCGCTAAGCAGCAGGGCTTCGCCGACTTGAAGAGCTTCAACGACCACATTCGCCAGGACCCCAAGTTGCACGGCACTTCAGGCCAGCAGATTCTCGACCTCTATCAGCACTACACCGACCAGATGTACACCAAGCTGCCGCAACTGTTCGGCCGCCTTCCCAAGAACAAGCTCAACGTGGTTCCGATGGAGTCCTACCGCGCGCCCAGTTCGGTTCCCGCCGACTATTCTCCCGGATCGGGCAATGGCTCCCGTCCCGGCCGCATCAACGTCAACGAGTACGACCCCGAGCACCGCCTCCTGCTCAATGCCGAAGCGATCGCCTATCACGAGGGCGTCCCCGGACATCATCTGCAGTTCTCCATCGCGCAGGAACTGACCGACATTCCGCCCTTCCGCAAATTCGGAGGCTACAACGCATACTCAGAAGGCTGGGCATTCTACTCCGAGCGGCTCGGCAAAGACGTCGGTTTCTATCAGGACCCATACAGCGAATACGGCCGTCTCGAAAACGAGATGTGGCGCTCCATTCGCCTCGTCGTCGATACCGGCGTGCATTACAAGCACTGGACGCGCGAGCAGATGGTGGATTTCTTCCGCGAGCACACCGCCATGGACGAGCCCAACATCCAGACCGAAGTCGATCGCTACATCGCGTGGCCCGGCCAGGCACTGGCCTACAAACTGGGTCAGATGGAAATCCTCGCGCTGCGTGACCAGGCGAAGCAGACTCTCGGCGCGAAGTACGACATCCGCTCCTTCCATGACGAAGTGCTCGATGCCGGTCCGTTGCCTCTGGATGTGCTGCACACCCGCGTCACGAAATGGATCGCCGATCAGAAATAGGCAAGTTGCCTCGCAGCACTAGAACACAAGTACCGAACACCGGAGGTCTTGGATGTCGGACGAAGCCAGCTACATCTCGGGCACCACGCTGACGCCAGACGGCGGATTCACCCTGACCGTCTGATTGTGAGCATTTCGCATCGTTAACTCTGTTCATATGTCATTGAAGCGGGAGTACCAGATGAAAACGTCGGAGCTATTTGATTTAGCCGGTCGGGTGGCTGTCGTGACTGGCGGCAATGGCGGAATTGGTCGCGGCATTGCGCTCGGATTGGCCGAAGCTGGGGCCGCCGTCGCCGTGTTTGGCCGAAACGGCGGGAAGAACCGGCACGTGCTTTCCGAATTGCAAGCGATCGGCGTTCCATCGCTCGCCGCGGAGGTTGATGTGACCAATCGCGCCGGGTTGGAACCCGCGTTGAACAAGGTCGAGAGCGAGCTTGGCGGCATAGACATCCTGGTAAATAATGCCGGTATCGCGTCGCTAAGCGGCGGAGTGTTGAACGAAAAACCGGAAGACTGGGACCGCGTTATCGAAACCCAGCTCAACGCGGTTTTCCTCCTTTCCAAGCTCGCTGCCCGATCCATGCTCAATCGTAAAGGCGGAAAGATTATCAACATTGCCAGTATGTACTCGTACTTTGGCTCAGGGCTCGTCCCTTCTTATAGCGCAGCGAAAGGAGCAGTAGTCCAGCTGACCAAGTCAATGGCCATCGAACTCGCTCCGCACAACATACAAGTCAACGCGATCGCGCCGGGGTGGATCGAAACCGACATGACAGTGCCTGTACGTGCGATGCCTATGAATGACGAAATCCTTGCGCGAACCCCTGCGGGCCGATGGGGTCAACCGGAGGAAATTGCTGGAACCGCCGTGTACTTGGCCTCGCGGGCTTCAGACTTCGTCACCGGCACTACGATTCGCGTCGATGGCGGTTACGCGATCCGGTGACATCGAGCGGCTGCATGTTACGCTGCAAGCGAAATCTTGATGCTTACTAACGACCACCTGGGATCATGATGTCGGCGTTCACCTCCCTCATCAGCGGCTTGTCGTTCACCGAGTCCCCTCGCTGGCGCGACGGACGCCTCTACGTCTCCGACTTCTACACTCACCGCGTGCTCGCTATCGCGATGGACGGCACAGCCGAAACCATCGCTCGCGTTCCCCAGCAACCCTCGGGTCTCGGCTTCCTGCCCGACGGCCGTATGTTGATCGTCTCCATGCGCGACCGCAGGATTCTGCGACTCGAATTCGACGGCTCTCTCGTGGAGCATGCCGATCTGTCACGACTGGCGCCTTGGCACTGCAACGACATGTTGGTCGATCCTGAAGGCCGCGCCTGGGTAGGCAACTTTGGATTCGACCTCATGACCGGAGCGCCGCCGCGCAGCACGGTGCTGATCGGCATCGAATCCGATGGTACAGCCCAAGTAGTTGCCGACGATCTCGGGTTCCCTAACGGCATGGTGCTCACGCCCGACGGCCGCACGCTGATCGTGGCCGAATCCATGATGGACCGGCTTACCGCCTTCGACGTTAACGCGAGCAAGTTGGGAGAGCGCAAGACTTGGGCTGCTTTCGGCGATCCCCCTACCTCGACGAACCTCAGCGAAGCGCTCGGGCAACTTGCTGTTGCGTCCGACGGGATCTGCCTCGACGCAGAAGGCGCAATATGGATCGCTGATGCAACTCACGGGCGACTGGTCCGAGTGGCCGAGGGCGGCCGCATCCTCGAGGTACGCAAGACTGACAGCATGGGCGTCTTTGCCTGCATGCTTGGCGGTGATGACGGACGAACCCTATTCGCCTGTGTCGCGCCGACGTTTCACGAGGCCGAGGCAAAGGCGAACCATCAGGCCGCGATTTGGATGACGAGGGTCGACGTGCCCCACGCCGGACTGCCTTAGAAGCCGGGGAGCTAGAACTCACACCCCGATTGCCGCTAGTAGCGCGCTGGCGATCGTCCTAACGTGGCGTTCCATGGCCTCTTCGGATTCGGCCTCGACCATCACGCGAGCCAATTTTTCTGTGCCTGAGTAGCGCACCACCACACGTCCATTGCCATCGAGTTCACGTTCCGCCACGTGGATGGCTTCCATGACTGAGGGCAGCTGTTCCATCGGCAACTTCTCACGCACCTTCACGTTCTCAATGCGCTGAGGAAAGACCTTCATATCGCCGACTAACTCAGCCAGCGGCTTGCCGGCGCGAACCATCACTTCCATCACGCGCAGCGAAGTGAGAATGCCGTCCCCGGTCGTCGTGTCCATGTCGCGAAACAGAATGTGCCCCGACTGCTCACCGCCCAGCGTAGCGCCGGTCATGATCATCTCTTCCAGCACGTACTTGTCGCCGACGGCCGCGCGCAGCATGCGAATGCCGCTGCGTTTCAGCGCCGC
The DNA here is from genome assembly GCA_963730105.1 of uncultured Acidobacteriaceae bacterium. Classification (GTDB taxonomy): domain Bacteria; phylum Acidobacteriota; class Terriglobia; order Terriglobales; family Acidobacteriaceae; genus DASRAA01. The sequence continues at coordinate 397,955 of CAVSQO010000016.1, read as the reverse complement.
CTCGAGTCCCATGTTCGACATGGTGGTCGCCACCACGGTGTCGTTGTGCAGCAGCACGTGCGCCTTCATATCGCGTGCCGCCATCAGCAGCACGCCATCACCGTTCACCACGTTGCCCACCGCGTCGGAAAACATTGCGCGGTCCGCGTCGCCATCGAAGGTAATGCCAAGGTCGTACTTGCCGTTCGATTTCTTCACTTCATCCGCGACGTTCCGGGGATACAGCGCCCCGCAACCGGCATTGATGTTGCGCCCGTTAGGATCGACGTGCAGAAAGTCGGCGTTGATATCGCAATCCTTAAAGACCATGGGAGCGATGTTGCTGGCCGCGCCGTTGGCGCAGTCGACCAGCACGCGAAGCTTGCCGAAGCTACCCGGCCCAACCAGCGACGCCAGCCATTCCGCGTATTGCTCGCGGAATTTCGCATCGCCGGGCAACATGTTGTAACCCGAGTGGTCTGCCTGCGCAGAGCCCGCTGCCAACTGCTCGATGTGCGCAAAGATGTCAGCCTCGATGGCATGTTCTAACTCATCGGACAGCTTGTATCCATCCGCGCCGAACACCTTAATACCGTTGTCTTCCCACGGATTGTGCGACGCCGAAATCACGATGCCGGCGGAGCATCCGTTCTCCCGCGTGAGATACGCCACGCCGGGTGTGGTAATAACGCCCGCGCTGACGACTTTTGTCCGGGACGCTTCCAGACCCGTTGCCAAAGCTTGGCTAATCCACGCGCTCGATTCGCGCGTGTCCTGCCCAATCACCACGCGCGCATTCGTGTCGCGGTCGGCCAAGCGCTGACCTAACGCGCGTCCAATCGCATAAACAGTCGCACGATCCAGCGGATACTCGCCGGCTACACCGCGAATTCCATCTGTACCAAAAAGTTCTCGTTTGAGGTTTTTCTGCTGCGTAGCGCTCAAGGCTGGCCCGCTCCTGTGGAAGATCTGCCGGTCGTGACTGTCACGTGAATCGGTCCCGGATGTTGCACTCGTACCAATGGATCGGGCACGTAAGCGTGCGTAGTGAAGGTTGCTTTACCGACTACGCCTGTGGCGTCCACCGGATCGGTGATCGCCGCGTCAATCGAATTCACCCGGTTTTGCGGCCCAGTAATCGTGATCGTCGACGGGTCGGCCGTCACGTCAATGATGCCGTAACCGGAGACAAAACTACCGATAACGCGCGGTCGCACCTCGACCGTGCGCGTAGCGCTGGGATTGAAATCAATGCGAATCTGCGACGGCGCCACCTGCTCCACCGTCAAACCGCGCGGCACGTGGACTTGCCGCGGTCCGAGGTCAAACGTCCGCTCGCCTGGATTGACTCCCGATAAGTCCAGCACGGCAGTGATGTCCGACGGTTTCAAATCACGCAACACGCGCTCGGGACCTTTCACAGTCACTCGCACATCGAAGTCGCTGTCGGAGGTCATCACCAGCTTGTCGGGCGCATGGTGAAACTCGATCGGCGCCGTTTCGACCCTCTCCACTAAAGGATCGCGGCCCACAATCCACCACAAACCAAAAGAAATCGCCAGTGCCAGGATCTTGAGATCCAGATCGTTGAGCACGTATTTGCGGAACAGTTCGCGCATCCTCAGAGCTCCGCGCCGTCGTTGTAGCTGCGCTCTTGTGATGTCATTTCACTGCTTGGCCCGGTTGACTCCAGATCGCGGTCGGTTGCCGTAGTGGGCAGCGTGGTGCGGGGAATGTAACGCCGCAAGAGCTCGCTGATGCGCTCGCGCAGGTGCTCGACCGTGAGGTCGCGCTCAATCGCTCCACCCGACGCAATGCTGATTCCGCCCGTCTCTTCCGAAACGATCACCGCAATCGCGTCGGTCTCTTCGGTCACGCCGATACCCGCACGGTGACGAGTGCCCAGCTGCGACGACAGCTGCGGATCCGTCGCCAACGGCAGGAAACATGTCGCCGCGGCGATACGGTCCTTTTGCACGATCACCGCGCCGTCGTGCAACGGTCCATCTTTGAGGAAAATCGTCGCCAGCAGGTCATACGAGAGGTTCGCGTCGATCGCAACGCCGCTGTCAATGTAGTTGCCCATGTCATCCTGGCGCTCGATGACGATCAGCGCGCCGGTCTTATGCTTGGCGAAAAGGTTGGCCGCCATCACGATGTCGTCATAGGTTTCCACTCTTCGGCCGCCCAGCCGCGACATGGAAAAATTCCGTCCCAGCCGCACCAGCGAATGCCGAATTTCAGCTGCGAACACCACGATCAGCGCAAAGATGCTTAGCGGAGCTACCGCCGTTACCAGCCAGTCGGTAGTGTTCAGTCCACGAAAGTGCGCCCAATAGACCGCCAGCGCGACCAGCGCGACGCCTAACAGCGCGGGCATGGCGTGCGTCCACTTCAGTAGCTTCAGAAACCCGTAAATGACCAGCGCCACAAACAGGATGTCGATGATTGAGCTCACCGAAATCTCCGGCATGCGGCCCAGGCTCTGCAGCATCGGCGGTCCTTTCGCGCAAGAAAACTTGCGGGTATTTCCATTCTAATGCAGCGCGTTGCGCAGCCGGCCGGCCAAAATGCGCATTTCCCGATGTCCTACTCTGTGGCAGTTCGCGGCTTGATGCCATCGACCGTTGCGGTGAATTCACCCTGTGCGAGCTGCGTGCGAACCGAGTCACCCGCCTTGAGTTGCATGGCTTCCTTCACCAGGTTGCCGGCGCCGTCGAATACCAGCGCGTAGCCGCGCGCCAGAATGGCTTTAGGTGACAACCCAGCCAGGCTGCTGTCCAGCCGCTCCCAACGCGACCGTTTCCTCAATACAACCGTTTCAGCAGCTCGTCCCAGCGACGTGGCCAGTTGCTCGGCTTGCGTTTTTCTTTCGGATAAAAGGCGTTCCCAATGCGTGCCCAATTCAGTCGTACACTGTTCCAGTTGACGGCGAATCCCGCTCAGGCGAACTCGCATGTCCTGGTGCCGCAGACGGCCCTCCAGTTCCTCATGCCGCCGCCGAACAGTCCCCAAATTCTGCCGCTGCGCCTGCACCAGGCGATACACCAGGTCGTCCACGCGCTGCTGCCGTCGCGCTAGAGCGTCAGACATTCTCACAAACGCCCCATGTTGCGTGAGCCGTGACAGCGCATTGTTCGCTCGCAGCAGCTTGTAGTTCGCGGCCTGCCGCAAGCGGTCGCGTAACATCGCCAGTTTGGCGGCCAGTTCCTGTTTCGAGCGGATCACCAACTCCGCCGCTGCCGAAGGCGTCGGCGCACGCAAATCGGCCACGAAGTCGCAAATCGTGAAGTCGGTCTCGTGACCAACTGCGGAGATCACCGGAATCTTCGACGCCGCCACCGTTCGCGCCAGAGCTTCGTCGTTGAACGCAAATAGGTCTTCGAACGAACCGCCGCCCCGTGCCACGACGATCACGTCCACGTTACGCGCGCGATTGAAGTGCTTCAATCCGGCGCTCACTTCGCTGGCCGCGCTCTCGCCCTGCACTCGAGCGTCGTAAATCAATACCGATACCGACTCGTGCCGCCGCCGCAAAATGTTCAAGATGTCCTGCAGTGCGGCCCCGCGGGCCGACGTTACCACTCCGATGCAACGCGGCAATGCAGGAATCGGCTTCTTCCGGCCGGTGTCGAACAGGCCCTCGGCTGCGAGCTTCGCCTTGAGCTGCTCAAACGCCAACTGCAGCGCGCCGGCGCCTTTCGGCTCCAGCATTTCGGCCTGCAATTGCAGGTCGCCGCGCTCGTCGTAGACGGTCACCCGCCCGCGCGCGATCACCGCCAGCCCGTTCTCCGGACGGAAGCGCAACAGCCGTGCCTGGGTTCGCCACATCACCACCCGCAATTGGGCCAAGCCATCCTTCAGCGTGAAGTACACATGGCCGGACTCGGCCGGACGGTAATTCGAAATCTCGCCTTCTACGTAGATGTCGGTGAACGCGCGTTCCACCTGCGTGCGCAGCGCTGCCACCAGCTCGCGCACCGCATACACCTTGCGCTGCGGCGCCGCAAAGATCAGTCCGAGTTGCTCGCTGTCAGCCATGCTGAAAATGTGGTCTCGAAGGCAGTGTATCGCAGCGTAGCTGACGTTGAAGTTTCAGTGGATGTAGACTCTGTATCCGAAAGGCACTCACCCATGAACACGACATCTCGCCGCGACTTTCTGAAGCTTGCCGGTGCAGCCTCCGTTGCTGCCCTCGCCTTCCGCAATGCGCTTCCGCTCGACGCGTATCCTCTAGGCTTGCCACTCGGCTTGCAGCTTTACTCCTTGCGCGAGCTGTTGCCCAAAGACTTCGACGGAACCTTGAAGGCCATCGCCGCCGCCGGATATACGGAAGTCGAAGCCGCCGGTTTCTACGCCATGAGCGCGCCGGAGTTCAAGCAATCAATGACTACGGCCGGTCTGAAATGCGTCAGCGCGCATTATCCGCTGAGCATGTTGCAGCCGCAGTTGGAATCCATCATTACCTATGCCAATCAATTGGGGCTGCAGTACATCGTTTGCGCTTCGCCGTCGCTGAAAGATCCCTCGAAGGTGAAGCTTTCGCCCAAGGATCCGGGCTATCACGACGCTTGGGTCAATGCCTTCACCCTCGACGACTGGAAGTGGAATGCCGAGCAATACAACGAGATCGGCCAGAGGGTAAAGGGCTACGACATGAAGTTCGGGTACCACAACCACACTACCGAATTCCGCAAGCTGAAGAATGTTGTGCCTTACGACGAGCTCATCAAGCTCACCGATCCCGACTTGGTCACCTTCGAGATGGATTGCGGGTGGGTATCCGTAGCCGGGTACAACCCGGTTGAATTCCTCACGAAGTACCCGACGCGCATCTCGATGCTGCACGTCAAGGATTTCGACCTGAAGAAAGGTACCGAGCACGTGCAATCCACCGAACTCGGTCACGGTACCATCGACTATCGCCCCATCTTCGAAGCCGCGAAGAAGGGCGGCCACATCACGCACTACTTCGTCGAGCAGGAAGAGTTCGACATGCCTCCACTGGAGGCCATCAAGATCGATGCCGAGTATATGCAGAACCTGAAGGTGTGAGCGTTGGGTAGAGCTGGCCTTCAGGCCAGCGTCCAGGTCGCTATTCTTGTCATTCCTCGCGGGTTTCAGCCTGCGAGGAATCCGTTTTTCGTTGGCAGCGACGGAAAGCAGATCCCTCGCTTCGTTCGTGATGACAAATCTTGTAGAGTGCCACCGTGAGCCGCGCATATAGTATTGACCAGCACCAAGCCCTCACACTCTGGCAGGCACGATGGCGAATCCCGAACATCTCGCGAAGCTGAAGGAAGGTGCCAAGGCGTGGAATCAGTGGAGGAAGCAGAACCCTTACCTCGATCTAGATCTCCACGAGGGGGGCCTCCAAGGGGCGGACCTAGAGGGGGCGGACCTCAGCGGGGCGGACCTCAGCGGGGCGGACCTCAGTAGGGCGGACCTCCGCGAAGCGGACCTCAGCCACGCGAACCTTTGTGGGACGGACCTCAGCGGGGCGCACCTCCGCATCGCGAACCTCAGCGAGGCCCGTCTCATCAAGGCGGACCTCTACGGGGCGAACCTCCGCGAGGCGGACCTGGGCGCGGCGAACCTTAGCGGCGCGAACCTCTACAAGGCGGACCTCTGCGGGGCGAACCTCGAGGGGGCAGGCCTCTATGGGGCGGACCTCCGCGAGACGGACCTGGTCGAGGCGAACCTCAACGAGGCGGACCTCAGCGGGGCGGACCTCAGCGGGGCGAACCTCTACAGGGCGACTCTGGTCGGCACCAACCTGGAGAAAGCAACTCTGACGGCTTGTCACATATATGGAATCTCCGCGTGGAACGTAAAGCTGGAAGGAGCCATCCAATCGAACCTGGTGATCACGCCTGCGGAAGAATCGCCGATTCAGGTGGACAATCTCGAAGTGGCCCAATTCATTTACCTGCTTATGAGTCGCCAAAAGCTGCGCGATGTGCTCACGACAATTGGCGAGAAAGCAGTGTTGATCTTGGGCCGGTTCACGGAACGCAAGGAACTGCTTGATCGAATGGCTGACAAGCTTCGACAGCTCGGTTACATTCCCATAATCTTCGATTTCGAGCGCCCGACTGATCGAGACTTGACCGAAACTGTGAAGATTCTGGCGGGCTTGTCACGATTTGTAATCGCCGACATTACGAATCCACGCTCTGTACCGCTGGAACTGCAGGCGGTAGTGCCGGACTACATGGTTCCGTTCGTGACAATCCTGCAGCGCGGACAACCCGCATTCGGAATGTTCGACGACCTGCCCCGCAAGTATCACTGGGCACTTCCATTGTTGGAATACAGCACTGCGGACACGCTCCTAGCTGCCTTCGAACAGAAGGTAATCGCCCCCGCACTCGAAAAGGTCGACGAGGTCCGGCGAGAAAAAGCGGCACCTGCGCCCAGACGTTCGGCAGAAGACTAGTTTCGCAGCCCCAAAAGCCTCACTCACCGCCTCATTCGGTTCACCACCCACAGCACCAGCGACAGAATCACGCTCAGCACAATCGACGTCATCAGCGGGAAGTAAAATGTCGAGTTCTTGCCGCGAATCATGATATCGCCCGGCAGCCGCCCGATGGGAAGATTGCCTTTGCCGGCGAGGATCAGCACAAGACCCAGCACCAGTAGCAGCCCACCCAGCACGACGAACATGCGTCCCACATCGCCCATATCTGGAGAGTTTATTCCTGCTCGCGACGTTCCCCCAACCGATAAGCCATCCTGTCTCAACCCGCGATAGCAGAGCTAATTGCTAGTCGCTAATTGCTAATTGCTTCTTCTGATATGCTGTCGAGTTTGCTTTACGTGACGAGCGATTCCCTTCTGAAAGGTCTGTCTTGTCTGCGAATCCTGTAATCCTGGTCCACGGTGGCGCGTGGGCGATCCCCGATGACGCCGTCGACGCCCACCTGCAAGGCGTGAAGGCGGCAGCGGCCGCTGGTTTCGCTGCCCTGCGAGATGGCGGAAGCTGCCTCGATGCCGTCGAAGCCGCGGTCGTCACCATGGAAGACGACGAGACCTTCGATGCTGGGCGCGGCTCCTTCCTCAACATGGACGGCCGCGTGCAGCTCGACGCCTGCATGATGGACGGAGCCACCCTTCGCGCCGGCGGCGTGGGCTGCGTCGAACATATTCGCAATCCCATTGTTGCCGCCAAGAAAATCCTCACCGACAGTCCCCATGTCTATTTCGTCGGCAATGGCGCAGAGCGCTTTGCCCAGGAGCACGGCATCGACCTCTGCTCCAACGACGAACTCATCATCCCGCGAGAAGTCGAACGCCTGCGCGAAGCCAAGCAGCAAGGCTATCTGCAAATGCCCGACGAGTTCGGCCCCATGCGCTCGCACGACACCGTCGGCGCAGTCGCACTCGATCGCGAAGGCAATATCGCCGCCGCCACTTCCACCGGTGGCACGCTCAACAAAGCTCCCGGCCGCGTAGGTGATTCCTCGCTCATCGGTTGCGGATGCTATGCCGACAACCTCAGTGCCGCTGTCTCCACCACCGGATGGGGAGAGCCGATGATGAAGCTGGTTCTCAGCAAGTGGATCGCCGACCGCGTCGAGCAGGGCTTGGTTCCCCAGGAAGCTGCCCAGCGCGCTCTTTTCTACCTCAAGTCGCGTCTCAACGGACACGGCGGCGTCATCCTGCTCGACTCGCGCGGCCGTGTCGGCATCGCCCACAATACCCCGCGCATGGCTTGGGCACTGACGTCAGCAGCGTCCAGTTCTTCAGGAATCAAGTTCGCCCTATAGCTGTAGCGGATTCCTCCCACATTTCGTGCTTGCACTACCAGCATCATTTGGTATAAAAACCGAACGTTTGTCGGGGTGGGTTCGTTTCGTCATTCTCGAAAGCTCTTGGGCCATGAATTCCTCTCTCTATCGTCGGGCGGGCGACAGCCGTTCCGTATGCCCGCATTCCGCATCCGCCCATAAGCCTGAAATTCCGCAATTTTTCTCCATCAGAAGGGACCCTATGAACATCGCGCGCAGATTCTTCTGCTTGCTGATCGCAGCCATTTGCCTGCTGGCCGCAGCCATGGCGCAAGTGCAGACCTCGGAATTGCACGTGCTGGTCAAAGACGCCAAGGGCGCTGTGGTTAGCGGCGCCACCGTCACCGCGGCCGAGCCCGGAAAAGGCGTTTCACGAACCGCCACCACGAACGCAGAGGGAATCGCGATTCTGCTGTCGCTCCCTCCCGGTCTGTATTCGGTGACTGTCGAGTCTCCCGGCTTTGCCAAGATGGTCAATGAATCGGTGCGTCTCACCATCGGTGAGGTCGCGGAGTTAGCGGTTCAATTGTCCGTAGCAGCGGCGACCGAAACCGTCACCGTCTCCTCTGAAGCGGCACTGGTTGAGACCCAGCAGACTGCATCGGGAACCACCATCGACCAGACGCGCATCGAGAACCTGCCGATTAACGGTCGCAACTACGTCAACTTCGCCCTTACGAATTCCCAACTCTCGCGCGACACCACGCCCAGCATCGGCGCAGCCCCCACCTCAGGCCTGAATATCGGCGGTCAGCGCGGACGCAGCAACCTGATCAACATCGACGGCACCAACGCTGTCGACAATTCAGTCAATGGCATTCGCTCCACCGTTTCGCAAGACGCTGTGCAGGAGTTCCAGATCCTCACCAACGGCTACGCTGCGGAATACGGACAGGCCGCCGCCGGTGTGATCAACATCATTTCCAAATCAGGTTCCAACGACTTCCACGGCAGCGCGTTCGGATATCTGCGCAACCGCTATATCCAGGCGACCAATCCCTTCAGCAACGTCGAACAGCCGGCATACACCCGCGCCCAGTACGGCCTCTCCGCCGGCGGTCCGATCAAGAAGGACAAGACCTACTGGTTCTTTGCCTATGAGGGCACCGATCGGCACGAGACAGGCTTCTCCACCATTGGCTCCGGCAATTTCGGGTTTAACTCCACAGCCGATATCACTCCGTTCTTCAACGCACAATTTGGCACTCAGTTGCCGGCCAACACGCTTGCCGTCCCTGCGACGCAGTCACAGGCACAAACGCTCGCCTACCTTGCGGCCAACAATCAATTCAATGCCAACACCATCGGATATGCATTCCTCGTCGGTAGTTCGGGACCAGTGGCGATCACCGGAAGAAACCCGATCACCCAGGCGCTGGGACTCGGCCCCGGCTACTTTTTCGCACCCAATACCACCGCCCAGTTCATTCCTCTACCTCAGTCGTTCGTCCCGATGCAGTCCCTGGTCGGCAATTTCCCCGTTCACGAACTCGGCGATATCTACTCACTCCGCCTCGATCACAAGATCAATAACAATCAGCAGTTGATGCTGCGCGGCAGCGTCAGCCCCGACATCCAGGACGGCATCGAGGTCAACGCCCAGGGCCCGCAGGTCTTCGGCCAAAATGCGCAGTCGCGCACCTCGATGAACAATTTCCATGACTGGAGCATCATCGCTGAGCACACCTGGACCATCGGCAGCAACAAGGTCAACGAATTCCGCTTCCAGTACGCGCGCCGCAGCGTGAATTATTCGTATTCCAACGCCGCCGGCGGAAGCGATGTCGCCGTCAACATGCCCGGCGTCGCCTTCTTCGGCCGTGAACCTTTCTCCTACGTTCAGCGCGTCGAGCAGCGCTGGGAGCTTCTCGACAACTTCTCCATCACCAAGGGTACACACAACATCAAGTTCGGCGTCGACTACAACCTGATCCCGCTCACCGCGAACTTCACCGTGAACTTTGGCGGCATCTACGATTTCGGCGCCATCTCCATCAGTGGCACTCCTGGTCTAAGCCCGGTCCAGGCCTACGGCGCGGGCATTCCGCAATACTTGGTGCAGGGTGTCGGAAATCCGCACCTCGCGTTCCACAACAACACCCTCGGCGTCTTCGTCCAGGATTCCTGGCGCATCAAGCCGCGGCTGACGGTCAACTACGGGCTGCGCTACGACGTCGAGTTCCTGCCTGACTATCCGCCCTCCACGGCGCTTGCCGCCGCGACCTACAAGACCTTTGGACTCACCAAGGGCGTGCCGCCATCGAATCTGAATTTCCAGCCACGCATCGGAGTAGCATGGGACATTTTCGGCGACGGCAAAACCGTCGGGCGCGCCTCGTACGGCATCTTCTTCGACCATCCCATGATGGCGCTGGTCTTTGACTCCGTCGTGGCCGACGGAACTCAGGCCCCGCAGCTCCTTTTGTTCGGTGGATCGCCAGTCGACTGTAATGTGGCAAACCCGGTGGCGACCTTGAACGCCGCCAATGCTTTCACGGGTACGCTCGGCTGTCTGCCGCCGTCGTTCACCTACCTCTCCAACCAGCAACGCTTCAATCCCACCCCCAACACGCCCTCCGTGTGGGTGAACCAGAACTTCCTGCAGCCCGGGCAGCCTCCTGTTCCGCTCTCCGTGTTGCCCTTCGGATATCCCACCGCCGCAAACTTCAAGTACGGCTACTCCAACCAGGTCAACGTCGGCATCGAGCACCAGTTCGGCGAGAGCTGGACCTTCGACATGTCGTACAACTTCAATGGCGGACGTCGCCTGAACCGTCCTATCAACGCCAACACCGCCAACGGCACGCTGATCGTCCAGAACTGGTACAACGCCATGACCGACCCGAACTTGTCGCAAGCGGCCAAAGCCGATTTCGCGAACAATCCGTTGGCCGTGGATACGGCAGGCGTGAATCTTGCGGTCGCCGCCAAGTGCGGAAATCCGGCATGTGGCGCTTACGTTCCCGCGGCCCTGGTAAGTTTCTTCCGCCAAAGCGGATTTAACCCGACACTCCAGTACTATGCCCCGCCGCAAGTCAACGCTCTCGCGCAGCAGGTCCTGTCGTACTACGGACTCGGCTTTGGCAATCAGCAAATCCCCTTCAGCGACCTGGTGGCCAACTACTCCAACGGCACCTCCGACTACAGTGGCCTGACGGTGAACCTGAAGAAGCGCTTCTCGCAGCACTACGAGTTCCTCGCTTCCTACACCTGGTCGCACTCCATCGACGACTCCACCGACCTTGAGGCCACACTCGAGCCGCAGGACAATTTCAATCCCAACCTCGACCGTTCCAACTCGCTCTTCGATCAGCGGCACCGATTTGTGATTAGCGGCGTCTATCAGAGCGGCAACCAGGGCAGCGATGCCAAGGGCAAGCTGCTCAGCAACTGGACCACTGCCCTCATTCTTGAACTGGGCAGCGGACGCCCTTTCAATATCGTCACTGGATTCGATCAGAACTTCGACTTCTCCTCCAGCACCGATCGCCCGATGATCGCCCAAGCCGGACAGACCGACGCTTGCGGCGACACGGCCGTGGCATCCAAGTACTCGCCCAGCGGGTACCTGATTCCGACCTGCTTCGCGAATGCGTTAGTTACCGGCCAGGTGCCGACCCTGATTGGCAACCTGTCGCGCAACGCGGGGACATCGCCGTATGTCTTCTTCAACGATCTCCGCATCGCTCGCTCCTTCAAGCTCGGCGAGCGGATGCAGTTGCAGGGGATCATGGACTTGTTCAACATCATCAACAAGTTCAACGTCGCTGCCGTGAATCCCATCTGGAATGACGCCGGAGCACCCACCGCGGCGTACGATCCGCGTCAGTTCCAGTTCGCCTTGCGTCTCTCCTGGTAACGCAGAGTTGTAGCTTCGTCTTAGCGGCGCTCCTCGCGGGGCGCCGTTTGCTTTGTCATCCTGAGCGAAGCGACCGCAGGAGCAATCGAAAGACCCCTATCGGCGCGAAGATGTTCGGGTTGCTCTTGTCTTTGCTAGCCACTGACCACTGACCACTACCACTGCTTTACAATCTTCTTCTCATGAAACGCGGCTCGGCTGACGCCACCAAGTGTGTACACGCGGGAGAAGATCGCCACGGCGAATCGGCTCCGCTGACCACGCCGATCACGCAGACCTCCGTCTTCGTTGTGCCCGGACTCGCGGAATTGCGACGCTACGCCGCTGGCGATCGCGACCTGTACCTGTATGCGCGCTACAGCACTCCGACGGTGAAGGCGGCGGAAGACAAGATTGCCGCGCTCGAAGGAGCCGAAGCTGCGGTGATCACGTCGAGCGGAATGTCGGCGATACTCGTTGCGGCTCTTGCGACTTGCAAGGCAGGTGACGAAATCGTCTCCATGCTCGATATCTACGGCGGCACGCTGAAGCAATTCGAGAACGTGCTCTCCCGCTGCGGCATCAAGACGAGTTTCGTTCCCTACAGCGACCTCGGTAAGGCCGAGCGGTATTTCACCCGTAAGACGCGCATGTTGTTTCTGGAGACGCCGACCAATCCCACGCTGCGTTGCGCCGATATCACCGCACTCGCCAAGGTCGCTCATCGACACAAAACGTGCGTGGTTGTCGATAACACGTTCGCAACGCCCGTCCTGCAGAAGCCGCTCGAACTAGGAGCCGACATCGTAATGCACTCGGCCACCAAGTATCTCGGTGGACACAGCGATCTCACCGCCGGCGTTCTCGCCGGTTCGAAAAAGTGGATGGACCCCGCTCGCGAGTTGATGATTCTGACCGGAGGCTGTCTCGATCCGGGCTGCGCGTATCTTCTTCTGCGCGGATTAAAGACTTTGCAACTCCGTGTGGAGCGCGCCTGCCGGAACGCTGCCGCTATCGCCGGCGCACTCGAACGGCATCCCAAGGTCTCGCATGTGTACTTCCCCGGACTTCCTGGTCATGCCGACCACGAACTCGCCAAGCGCCAGATGAAAGACTTCGGCATGATGGTCTCGTTCGAGCTCCGCGGCGGAGAGGCTGCGGTCGATCGCTTCATCAAGAGCCTCAGGCTCTGGTACCTGGCCACCAGCCTGGGTGGAGTCGAATCCATCCTGTCGTATCCCGTGCTGTCGTCGCACATCGGCCTAAGCGCCAAGCGGCTAAAGCTGCTGGGAGTCACGCCCTCGACAGTCCGCCTCTCGGTGGGCATCGAGGATGCTGGCGACCTTATCGCCGACTTAGAAGCCGCTCTCGCTCGCGCCTAACGTCTACCCTGGCATAGTGAACGTAGGCCGCCCGTCGATTTGAAAGGGCACGCCTTCACAGGCTGCGGAAAAATGCGGTTTTTGGTAGAGCTGACCTTTAGGTCAGCGTCTAAGCCCTTTATATTTGACCCGCCGAGCGGACTTTAGTCCGCGAGGCGCGAGCATTTCGGACTTTTTCCGCAGCCTGTTCAGCCGTGCCGTAACAGCAATCGCGAAGTCGGGCTTTACCCCTGAGGGAAAATGCCCCGCCCTAGCTTCGCTAGAACGGGGCACGCAAGATGCATTTTGATTCGACTCTTACTTCTCGCTAACCAAAGCGTTGAGCAGGCCGGTTCCTTTAGGGCTACCCCATCCGGTCACCAGGTCGTAGCCCGTTACGGCCGAGTAGCTGCCCGACTTGCCACTGGTGATGTCGTGGAAGTCGGTGCCGTAACTCGAACTCGTACCGAACGCGTAGAGGTAAGGGTTGATGTAACCGATGGTGGAGTAGCCGTTGGTCTTCAGTTGCTGGTTGACCAAGGCAACGTAGCCGGCCCACATCGGGGCGGCAAAGCTGGTTCCACCGTACTCGTTGGCCGTGCAGGTGGTCTGATCGGCGCAAACGTAGAAGGTGAAGTTGGCGTTAGCTGAGACATCGGGACCGTTGCGATAGGTTGTGGAGCCCTTGTTGCTGGAGTTGATCACGCCCGCCAGTTTCTGCCATGCAGGAATTGCGATGTGTTCCGGCGAGGGCGAGATGCCGCCGCCGCTATCGACCCAGGCAGTCTCCGACTTCCATGCGCCACCGGCACTAGCGGTCGTCAGGTCAGTGCCGCCAACGGAGATGACATTCGCGTCGTCCGCAGGCCAAGCTTCGTTCCGGCGCGACCAGGTCGAACTGTCGCCGGAAGCGGCGAAGAAGTTCTGGCCTTGAGCGGCCATCTTCTGGAAGTAGGGATCGAGAGTGGTGGGATCAGCAGGCGTCCATCCCCACGAGCAGCCGATGGTGGTGGGCAGCGGGCTGTGGGTGGTCATGGCGCTGATGATGGCAGTGTCGGTCGAACCGACATACATGACCAGGCTGGCGAGACCCGGAGCCATGCCGATGGCCTGGGTCATGTCAAGGGTTTGCTCGGTGTCGTCACAGCCGCTTCGGTAGACGCAGCTGGTGCTGGTGCCGTCAGTGGACAAGAGGGTGATCGGCACGCTGTTGGTCTGGTGCGCGTTCGTGAAGTAGGTAGTGAGATCGGCGAGGTCGGTACCGAGATACTCGAACAAGCCGAGGTTCTGGCCGGAGCCGGTGAGAGCTGTGCCTCCGTAGTAGGCGGCGCGCATGTCGCTGCCAAGGAACGAAGCCGAAGGGCCGGAGCCGGTGGTCGCGTGGCTGACAACGTCTTTCGGATCGATGCCGTGCGCCGCAGCGTAGGCGGTCTTCGAGACGTACAACGGATGCGGGATGGAGTAGTTGTCGAGTCCCGAGATGTGCCAGAGCTGGAACGGCAGGTCGACCGTGGGCTCGCGGTCCGGACCGTAGAAGGTGCGGTTCTCGCTGGGATGCTGGTAGACCAGCAAGTTGATGTGGAAGGCCGACTCAATGGCCGAGACCGGTCCTTTGACCTGAACGTCCATGCCGTCGCGCGAACCGCCGACAACGGTGAGACCGTGACTCTGTACGTACTGCACAACTGCGTCATAGTCCTGTTGGGTGGGGCCGAAGCGAGCGGTGAACTCGGCCGGCGTCAGGAATTGCCGATAGCCGGGATTGTTGGGATTCTGCAAGATGTCCAGGAAGGCGTCGAGGCCAGCCTGATCGCGCAACGGCAGAACAACGTTCAACTGCATGGTTTGCGTAGCGGGAAGGCGCCCAAGCAGCGCAGCTTGTCCGGTCAGCGTGACCTCGCGCACCTGGCGCGTCATCAGCGAGAGTGGACGGCTTTGCGCAACTGCGGCCGAGACAAAGGGGGTGATCGAGAGAAGCAACACGCAGAGTCCCCGATTCAGGATTCCCCCGAAATACTTTGGTTTGCTCATAGTGATTTCGTCCTCGTGAATTTCTTGAGCTTGTACAACGTTGGGCGGTTGAATCGCAGCTATCGGCCAATAGTTGCGCGCAGTCGGAGCACACGGAGAGCCGGCTCCGATGGTGCATTCTAGTGCCCAATAGTTGGCGAACAGTATTCCTCAAACGTGTTACACCCCTTAAGTGTGGTGGCGCTTAAGTGTGGTTCTTGGGGGTGTGGGCCGTTGGCAGGGCGCCAGACAAATCAAAGGGACTCAGCGTCGGGAAGCCACTGATGTTGCGGAGCGAATCGTCCCAGATATGCGGTACGTTCCCAACGGCGAGTCGCTGCGGACAACTCCCACGCCTGGGCAACGCGGTTCTGAGGATGCTGAAACGCCAGCAAGCGGCATTGCAGGATGATTCAACGCTGTGAAAAAGCGGGGCGACGCATGCGATCGCCCCGCGAGTTTGCTTAGGTCAAGCGCGCCTAATCACAGGTGATGCAGCGCCTTTGTCTTTGCCGGTACTGGAACGGCTGGAGCGGTCGTCGGCTGCTTGCTGCTGCTCGGCGCCGGTACCGTTATGTTCTGCTTTCCACTCAACGTCGTACCCTGAATATTGTAGTTGGGCACAGTTTGCGCGAACGTTGGCAGATTGTTCGCCCTCGCCTGGGTCACGGCTTCGAACCCCGACGCCAGCTTGATCAGCGTCGGCTCGCTGAACGCCGTTCCGAAGAAGCTGATGCCCATGGGCGCCCCGCCGCCTGGGAGTGGTGCTCCACTCGGGAGGGTGCTGAGAACCTCGCCCGCAGGCACCTGGATGATCGGATAGCCCGGAGCGGCGGCAAAACTGGAAGTGCCGTAGATGAAGTGATCGCCATAGATAAGGTCCGTGGCCCATGCCGGATTGTCGGTGGCGCTCACCACGGCGTCGAGATTGAACTGGCTCAGCGCGGCGTCGATGCCATTCACTCCGTAGAGGTGGTCAGCAGCAAGCGCCTGGTTGTAGGTCATGCCGCCGAACACCGGTTGTGGATCGTCCGGTCCTGGGAGCAGAGATTCGCACTGCAGCCAAATATCCTGATTGAAGTACGGCATCTCCACGTCGGCATGAGCGTTGTTGAAGTTGATCGCGTCCTGCAGAGTTCCACCCGCCACCGGCACGCCCACGCGCGTGGCGAAGTAGGCCTGCACATCGTTTCTGAAGTCAAAGTCCAGCACCAGGCTTTCGCCAGGTCCTCCACCGTTGCCGAACCCGGTGAAGCCCGCGGCATCCAGGTCAATGACAGTAGCTCCCGCTGCCGTCAACGCAGCGAAGGCTGCCTCAAACACCGCTTGTACAGCAGGAGGCGTCGGAACATCGGGATCGAAGCCACTAAGCCCTAAGCGAGTCAATCCCAGCCTTGCCCCTTGCAGCCCATTCGGATTCAGAAACTGCGTGTAGTCCGTCGGGATGTTCGTCGGTCGCGTCTTCCCCGTTCCCTGCCATCCCAGAGGTACGCCGCCAGTCGCAGGATCACGACCATCAAAGGTGCGGCTTTGCACCACACCGAGCGCAACGGCGACGTCCGCCACATACCGGCCGTGCGGACCGAAGGTGTCCTGGGTATGCGAGATGGGTACGATGCCCGCGCGGCTCGTCAACCCAACCGTCGGTTTTAGGCCCACCACACCGCTCGCGTTGGCCGGGCAAACGATGCTGCCGTCGGTCTCGGTTCCGAATGACACTGCCGAGAAGTTCGATGACAGCTGCCGCAGCCGAACCGGCACTCGATCCGCAGGGATTGCGTGCGATGCCATAGGGATTGTTCGTCTGCCCACCGCGGCCAGACCATCCGCTGATCGATTCAAACGAACGGAAGTTCGCCCACTCCGACAAGTTGGTCTTACCAAGAATCACTGCGCCACCCGCGCGAAGGTTGGCGGCAACCGTAGAGTCCCGCAAGGCGGGGTGACCAACCAGCGCAAAGGATCCCGCGCTAGTTTGCATCTGGTCGCCGGTATCAACATTGTCCTTCAACAGCACTGGAATGCCGTGCATGGGACCTAAGATGATCCCTTTCTGGCGGAGCTTGTCCATTTGCTTCGCGATGTTCAGCGCGTCCGGGTTCAACTCAATCACCGCGTTGACGCCGGGGCCGCTCTGGTCGAGTGCCAAAATGCGATCGATGTAATAGTCGGTGAGCTTCACCGACGTCAGTTTGCCCGCGGCCATCAGCGCTTCGAGCTGGGCGACGGTCATTTCGTTGTAGTTCTTGGGGCCTGGTGTAGCCGACTGGGCGGCACTGCCAGTCGCATACAGAATCGACGTTAGCAGAGTTGTTACAAGGAGTGTGCGTAGTTTGGGGGAGATCATCTCGTTCCTCCTGAAAAGCGCCGGCTGTGTGCCGGAGTTGGAAGTAGGAGAAGAGGCGCGCTCGTGGTAGTGAAGAGAGTTTTGGCGGCTGGCTAACCGGTGTGGCGCCGGTCATCCGCCAAGGCCGCTGAAATTCTGTTGCCTGAGATTCTGATTGTCAAGGGGAGGGTGCAAACTTTATGCAAACTTTTCTGGTAGGGCGGACTTAGTGGCTCCCAGGTGCCACGAACTGCGAAGCTGTCATCTAGAATGTTCGCTGTCTGCCTTGTGCGGCCTGTCCCATTCCGTTGCCTCGCTCGTTTGCTGCGTAGTACCATCAGCGCGGGACGCAATCTTTCCATCGGGAGTCGGTTTCGCGCGAATGAGGTTTTTTCGGTGTCTGGTTGCCCCGTCGTTTTTTTGTGCCGTGCTGCTAAGCACGGGATGCGAGACCTCCCAACCCAAAAACACTGCCGCCAAGGTGCCAGCACAGGCGACTGCGCCGACGGTCACACAGGGAAGTCCGAAACCAGCCGACACACAGCCGACCGCCACTGCACCTGCCGCAGCTCCGCTAAATCCATCCGATCCCGTAGATGCGCTGATCGCGCGAGCGGAGAAGCTCTACAACCAGGGACAGGCTGAATATCACGACGGTCATCTGGACGCTGCGCGGCAGACCTTCGACCAGGCGTTCAATGTAATGCTTTCCAGCAGCGTTCAAGTTCGCGACAATCCGCGGCTGGAAAAAGTGTTCGACAAGATCGTGGACGGCATTCGCGACCTCGAGGAGGTGGCCCTGCGTGAAGGTGATGGCTTCAGCGAACAGAAGTACGAGCCGGCTCCCATCGATGAGGCCAACGACATCACGTTCCCGGTCGATCCCAAAGTTCGCGCCCAAGCCGAAGCCGAGATCAAAACCACCAAATCGGATTTGCCCCTGATGCTGAACGACCAGGTCGCGATGTTCATCAACTACTTCTCGAGTCCGAAGGGGCGGCCCACGCTCGAGCACGGGCTGTCGCGCGCGGGGCGGTATCGCGAGATGGTGTCGGAGACCTTCAAACAGGCGGGAGTTCCGCAGGACCTGATTTACCTCGCGATGGCGGAGTCGGGCTTTCAGCCGCTGGCGGTTTCGCGGGCCGGAGCACGCGGCATGTGGCAGTTCATGGCTGGACGCGGCTCGGAGTACGGCCTCGAACGGAACTGGTGGGTCGATGATCGCCAGGACCCGGTGAAGTCCACGCAAGCGGCCGCGAAGCACCTGAAAGACCTTTACAGCGAGTTTGGCGATTGGTACTTGGCCATGGCTGCCTACAACACCGGCCCGGGCAACGTGCAGCATGCCGTCGAGCGCACCGGCTACGCTGACTTCTGGGAGTTGTACAAGCGTGGGGTTCTGCCGCAGGAGACGCGCAACTACGTCCCGATCATTGTGGCCGTGACCATCATGGCCAAGAATCCGACGCAGTATGGGCTGGAAAACGTGGTTCCGGAGAAGCCGGTGGCATCCGATCAGGTTTCCATCAACTATCCGGTGGACCTTCGTCTCGTGGCCGAGTGCCTGGATACTCCCACAGAGACCCTGCAGCAGCTCAATCCTAGCCTGCTGCGAATGACCACGCCGAAGGACCAAACGTTCGCGCTGAATCTTCCGGCCGGCAGCAAGGACAAGTACGAGGAAGCTATCGCCTTGATTCCGCCGGACATGCGAACGTTCTGGCGCTATCACAGGGTAGAATTCGGCGAATCGCTGGGCTCGATTGCCCACAAATATCACACCTCGGCGGGAGTGATCGAAGAGGCCAACAATCTGGCGAGCGATGAGGTCGTAGTGGGCTCGAAGCTCATTATCCCGATCGCTCCGGGACAGAGCGAGGATTCGGTGGCGTACTCCAAACACCCGACGCGCTATAAGGTGCGGAAGGGCGACACACTGGGGTCGATTGCCGACGATTTCTCCGTTCCCGTCAACAAGATACAGAAGTGGAACCATTTGCGCGGGTAACACTGTCGCCATGGGCCGCACCCTGCTGATTTACAAGCCTTTGGGAGAGACCGGCAGCGCGGAAGTGGCGTCGGAGGGGGACGATCCGCCCACTCCCAAAACGGGAAAGTCCGGCAAGACCACCACTTCGGCGAAGTCCGGGTCGAAATCGACAACCAGCGCCCAGGCGGCCACCTACCATAAGGTCAAGAAGGGCGAGACGCTGAGCGGGATCGCGCAGTCGTACAACACCACCGTGGCCGACCTGAAAAAGAACAACGCCAACCTCTCGGCCAACCTGCGGCCGGGCGAAGTTCTCGTAATCCGCAAGTAACACTTTGACCGCCTGCCTGTGACGTTTATCACCGTAAGGTGATTGCACTCTTCCCTTGTCGCGGATGTTCTGATACAACAGGGCGCGTCGCAGTATTGTCGTGCCGCAGCATCACCAACGGCGCAATATTTGCCGTGCTATAATCGCGCGCCTGTTGGCGCGGCATGTTTAGCGGTTCAACATTATTCAGCCTTGCGAGCTGTCTCCGTTGGGAAGCGGAG
Source organism: uncultured Acidobacteriaceae bacterium (assembly GCA_963730105.1). Lineage (GTDB taxonomy): Bacteria > Acidobacteriota > Terriglobia > Terriglobales > Acidobacteriaceae > DASRAA01. Next base: position 378,106 of record CAVSQO010000016.1, on the reverse strand, counting down.
GCCGGCAACCTCAGGAGGACACATGACGGCTTTTGATAACACTCTGTACGGTCGCGATGATGAGATGGATGACTACGGAGACGGGGCCTACGGCGATTCGCTCGACGATGAGGAATACGAAGAGGAAGAAGAGGAAGAAGAAGAGCCGGAATCGATTTCCGTGATCGAAGAAGTGGTCGAGGTGGAAGACAACGAGCCGGAAGAGACCACGGTGACCACTGCTCCGCCTCCTGCGCCGAAGAAGGCCGCACCGAAGCCCGCGGTGAAGAAAGCGGCTGCGCCGGCTCCAGCGAAACCGGCGGCGAAGAAGGCTGCTCCTAAGCCAGCGGCAAAAGGCGGCCGCCAAACCGCCAGCCAAGAAGGCGGTGAAGAAAGCGGCCAAGAAGGCTCCGGCGAAGAAGAAGGCTGCTCCGGCAAAGAAGAAAGCGGCGAAGAAGAAGCTGCGCCCAAGAAGCCAGCCAAGAAGGCCGCGAAGAAGGCTGCCAAGAAGCCGGCGAAGAAAGCTGCGAAAAAGGGCCGCCGCTGACCTCGCTCCATCTTTGGGGAAGCCGCGGACACGCCGCGGCTTTTTCTCTGCCAGTCAATCTCTAGTGTTGCCGAACTTAGCGAGGTGGAATTTTGACCGACAATCCCTGGACACGACGTCGATTCATGCAAATTGGAGCCGGCGTCATCGCCGCCGGCGCCGCCGCGAAAGCTACATTGCTCGAACCGACCAGCCTTTTCGCTGCGACCACGCAGGCCGCGACCGGAAATACCGTGCGCTTCGCCTCTATTGGAACAGGAGTACGCGGTTGCGAGCTGCTAAAAGCGTCGCTCCGCGTACCGGGAGTGGAGTGCGTTGCGGTCAGCGATCTGTGGGAAGGGCGCTTGACAGCTGCGCAGGAGACGCTGAAAAAACAAGTTGCGACAACTCGCAACTATAAGGAGCTCCTCGACCGCAAAGACATCGATGCCATAATCGTCTCCTGCACCGATCACCAGCATCGGCGCGTGGTGGTGGACGCATGCAATGCCGGCAAAGATGTCTATTGCGAAAAGCCGTTGTCGCACACTGTTGAAGACGGCTTCGCCATGATGGCCGCGGCCCAAAAGAACAATCGCATCATGCAGGTCGGCAGCCAGCGCGTGAGCTCCATCCTGTATGCGAAGGCGCGCGAAATTTACGCCTCGGGCAAACTGGGCGAGGTATGTTGCATTCAAGCTTACTGGGACCGCAATTCGGCCAGCGGTGCGTGGGTCTATCCCATTCCCCCGGGCGTCAACGACCAGAACATCGATTGGACCGCCTTCCAGAACGGCGCGCCGAGTATTCCATTCGATCCGGTCCGCTTCTTCCGCTGGCGCTGCTTTACCGACTACGGCGAAGGGCTGGGCGGAGACCTGTTCGTCCACCTGATCTCGGGGATCATGTTCATTACCGGAACTAACACCGCGCCGACTCGTGCACAGTCAACCGGTGGACTGTTCCGCTGGAAAGATGGGCGCCAGTTCCCCGATTTCATCGAGACTTACTACGACTACCCCAACTTCCGCGTCGACATACGTTGCAACCTCAATAACGATGGCGGCGAGTTCATCGGATTCTATGGCGACAAGGGCACCATGATCATCAAGGACTCGACGCTGACCTTTTCGCCGCAAAATACCTTGCCGGAAATGGAAGGCTACTCCACCCAGGGCTGGCCTGAGGATTTACGCAAGCAATATGAGGAAGACTGGAAGAAGGACCATCCGGTACCCGCGCCGTTCGCCTCCAAGTTGACCGAAGAGGTGGAGAGTTATGCGCCACCTGCGGGCTACAACGACACCGCCGATCACGAGGCCAATTTCTTCAATGCAGTGCGCACCCGCAAACCGTGCGTGGAAAACGAGGTGTTCGGAAATAACGCTGCGATCGGATGCCACCTGGCGAACTATTCGTACTTCAACAAAAAGGCCGCCGTGTGGGACGCGACGGCGAAAAAAATTACGGGTTAAAGCGGTTTTGAAGGGGCGCACCTTTAGGTGCGCCGTACAAGCCCTTCATCCTTGTGACGCTGCGCGGACTTCAGTCCGCGCAGTATCCCCGAATTGTCCTCACTAATTCTTACTCGCCGCCAAACTACCTATGGCGCACTGTCCGCTTATAGGCGCGTAAGTCATCTGGTCGCCGTTGTGGCCAGTCAAAACTTTCCCGCTGACATTGATACTGCCCGCTCCGGCCAGCGTACCGTCGGGTTGTAACGCCAACGAAAATGGGCCAGCTTCGTTCTGCACACGTATTGTGATGTGTCCTGCCGCGTTTTCCACGGTGTACGGCTCGGCGGCATGCGCCCGTCCGCATTCGAGTGTCGCCAAATCACCTTCAAAGTCGATGTGCAGGCCTTGGTTTCCGTATTTGCCGTACATGCGCAGCCCTACTGGGATCGTCGCGCCCTTTCCTGGCGAGGAGCCGGTCAGTTGCGATAGCGCAGCCGATAACTTGGTTACAGGAGCACCCGTCAGGGTCGTGACATTGCAATGCTCCGTCTTCGCCACCATGGGTACGGCTGGTCGCGGCTTAGCGTAACTGGTATCCGAACCTATGTTGGCCGCCTGCGTCGTGGTGGCCGAGTACTCCATCCCATTTTGATGCACCTGGTCTGCGCTGTACTGCGGGACTTCAGCAGCACTGATCTGCTTCTCCTGCGTTGTCGTCGGCGAGTGGAGTTCATAAGCAGACGCGCTCGGGCCAGCCGCGCCGCCGCCACCGCCGCCCGCCGGTACTAACCCAGCAACTAGAATCGGTCCCGGGCCGGATAGTTTTCCATCCGGCCTCAGGGTGACCGTGATTGGCTTCGGGCTGATAGCTACTCTCACCGCGATTTCAGGTCCACGCTCTACCTGGTACGCCGCGAGCACCGGCTGCAGAGTGCCACAATACACAGTCGCAATCTTGTCATCGAACGAGATGCCGAAGCCCGAGCCCGAAAAGTTCCCACTCAGACGCAACCCGGGAGGCGGTGCAGTGGCTTTGTCGAGCGAACTCATCAACCCGCCGGTGAGCTCATCCATGCCAGTCTTCAATCCCTTGCCGAGACACTCCGTCTCACTGCGGCCCGATTCCAGACAATGCCGGATCTCGACCGACCCGGCATCTTTCGGCATGTTTGCTTCAGCCTGGGCAGCCTGGGCACTCTGCGCATCGGCCTGAACCTGATGCAAAGCCTTCTGCCTTTCTTGCTCGACGGCCGCCTGATATCGCGGGTCGCTGCCGCCGACCAGTTGGGCAAATTGCGTTTGCAAGCCCGGCGAAAGGAAAGTCGTCCAGACCGGAATGCCTTCAAATCCGAATTTCGGATCGGAACGGCTGTAGCGATAGGGGTTGGCGGCAGGGTCGAATTGCTCATTCGGAAGTTTCTGCCCTGCACCTTGGGCGAGCACGCCCGAGATTCTGCTGTAGTCGTTGAGTAGTTTCTGTTCGTCCGGCGTCAGAGCACGTTGCCCCGCGAGAACGTGGATGATCTCACTTAACTGATAGAAAGCGCCGATCGCGCGGCGAACATTCTCTGCCGGTTTGCCGATATTCATTCCTTGCACGACACGATAGGCACTGGGGAATTCGGCAATGTAGGGTGGATTGAAAGGAGTTCCTGCCTTGCACGCCTTGAGCTGCGTCGCCGCTTCGGCGCGAGGTTTAGGAACCTGGGTAATGAATTTCCCGCTCTGTTCCGCCCTGACAAAGCAATATTCCTGACCTTTCTGCCGTTGACACTGAAACACCGTGAGGGTGAGCCCGCCGGGACATTGATAAGGCGTGTTCAATTGCAGGTCCGACGATGACTGCGCCGTTTGAGAACTCGCGACTGCCGCACCATCGCCCGCCGGTTTGACCTTACACATCTTTGTCATTTGGTACACGACTGCGGCGCGCGTGTTGTAACGCTCGGATTGCCCTTCAGCTTGGTAATAGCAGAACTCTCCCTTGGGGCCGACAGCGCAGCGATGCACCACATAGGTCTGTCCATCGGAACACTGATACGGAACATTGAATTGAAGACCGTCCGATGCTTGTTGCGCAGCTGCCATAGCGGCAGTGAGGAGGAGAAGAGCTAAGAGGGTCGCGTTGGGCTTTTTCATATCGGCACTTTGGTCGGACGAACACTATATATCCAGTCGCCTTCCTCTTCTCATTTTTTTGTTCTAATTACGCGCAGTGTCCGTAGAAGTAGTGCGACTTACGCAGGCAGGGACGGAAGCATCCGATGCGTCGAGCTTGAGACTCCCGCTTCAGTTTTCGGAACGACAGAATTCGAAAACGTTAGTCCAGGAAAATGTCTATTAGCACGATCTCGGGCTGTTTATCATATGTCCATCCGGTTTTGACGTCTAAATAATCATGAGCCGACCGTTTTTCAGCTTTGCGATCATGGGCATTTCGCTTTGTGCTTTGGCGCAAACGCGTTCATCAGCGAAGACTGAGGCCACCGTCATTCGGCGTGTAAAGAACGTCTCGGCATCCTCGTTCGACAGCAGATTGCCGCGGGTGTCCCTGGAATACTTTCTTGCATATGAAACCAACGGCGCACCTGAGAAGTGGGTTCTCACCGAATGCGAAAAGCAGTCCACCAACGGGGATGTCGCTCCAAGGCGTAATTCCCGAAACTGCATACAGGCAGACTTTGACCTTACTGACGGAGGAGCGCTGACGCTTCTCATCCGCGTTAGAGAAACTCTGAACGAGCAGTTCTCAAGCGAATCTCTTGTGAGCTTGACGGTTATCGACACGACTGGGAGAGTCCGTCAAATTCACAGCCTCGGTGATCTGCCCATGGAGTTGCACCGATGGCCCTCCCCCATCCCAAGAGAGCTGCCCCCGCCTGGCCGTGCTAGCTAACCCCTGTGCCTGGGCGAACCGAACGAAGTTGCTCTAATCACACCGGCAGGTGACCCATGTCCTGTCGTGGGCGATCGCTAAGCTCGTATAACAACGCTGCGTGAGGGAGGGATTTGTGTCGCTCGCGCTCGGGCTCAGGCCGCGGACTCGAATCGCTGTTCGAAGTGTCACGTCGTAGTCAGGTTCTTTGATAATTCGAAGCTGGGACTGGAGTTTCTGTATCCCGCACGAAAAAGGGTAGAGCTGCGCTTTAGCGCAGCGTCAACGGTTCCCTTCTCGATTTGAGCCGGGTTTCAACCCGGCGGCACCTCCGGCCACGGAACGAGATAACAACGAGGCTGGAACCGCTCTAACCGCAATGTTTATGCGACTTTAACGATTTTGTCTCTGTAAGGCATTGATTCTACAAGTACGCCGCAAACGCAATCATCACTAACTCGTTTGTTTCTGCGACTTTACCTATAAGTATAATGTTTGTGCGATGTTGCGCGGAATTGTTGCGTGAACCATTGATTCTGCGGATCGGTGGGGGGAGGGGGAATACCCACCAAAACGTTGCTCCAGTAAGGGTCGAGGACGCCTTTATAGCGGTTTTACAGTTAATGTAGCCCGCTCGTCGATTTGAAAGGGCACGGCTTCACAGGCCGCGGGAAAAAGCAGTTTTTGGTAGAGCTGGCCTTTAGGCCAGCGTCTAAGCCCTTTATATTTGACCCGCCGAGCGGACTTTGGTCCGCGAGGCGTGAGCATTTCGGGACTTTTTCCGCAGTGCCGTAAGCCGCAGTCACGAAGTCGGGCTTTTAGCCCCTGAGGGAGTTCGGGCTACACCCTCTGTGAAAATGCTTCAGGAGTCCAAATCAAGCAGCTTTTTTTCGCATGCGCTTTGGCGCCTGAGGGCAAGTGATGTTGAACCGCGTGGTCGGTCTGAGAAAATTCTCTAATGGAATCTCTCCGTAGCGGCGACGCCCAACTCGTTTATGAGGTCACCGGCACCGGACCAGATGTCGTACTGCTGCATCCCTTCCCGCTCGACCATCGCTTCTGGGATGCCGTGCTGGACCAACTCGCCACGCGCTATCGGGTTTTTCTGCCGGACTTGCGGGCGCACGGAGACTCCGACGCGGGCGAGGGACCAGTGACGATGCAAAAGCTCGCCGAAGACCTGGAGCTACTTTGCCGCGAGTTCGAGATCCAGCGCGCAATCTTCGTAGGAGTTTCCATCGGCGGCTACACACTCTTTGAGTTCTGGCGGCGCTATCGCGAACGGGTAGCGGCGCTGGTTCTGGCAAACACCCGGGCAGGAGCAGAAACGGCCGAGGGCCGCGCAGGACGAATGCAGACTGCCGAGAGAGTATGGCGCGACGGCACCACGCAATTTATAAAAGAACTGTTTCAGAAGCTGTTCTCACCGGCGACAATCGCCAACCGTCCCGACATCGTTAATGCCGCGCGCGCGATGGCAAAGAAGATGTCACCGGCAGACATGGCCGCGGTACAGCGCGGCATGGCTGAACGCGCGGACTCGACTACGACGCTGGCGGCTATCAATGTGCCGACGTTGGTAATTGCCGCAGAAGACGACGGTGTTCCGCTTAGCGAATTGCAGCTCATCCGCCAAGGCATTAATGGAAGTCAATTTCGCGTAATCGCCAAGGCCGGACACTACGCTGCGATGGAACGTCCCGCAGAATTTGGGCGGTTGTTGCGGGCGTTTTTCGATGGCGTGACGCGCATGTGATGAATTCGATTACTGTTTCGTCGCTTTGCCATCCATCACGGCGGTCCAGTTGGTGCCGTCCTTCGACATCTCGTACTTGAACGCGTACGAAGTCGGCGAAAGGACCTTCATGGTGTAGCGGCCCTTAAAGGGTTGGCTGCCCACGCTGTCGTCGGATATCCAGGTCCAGGTGTCGCCGTCCAATGTACCTGTTGAGCGGCCCACTTCTCCCCAACTGTCGAACGAATTGTAGGTATAGACCTTGTGCTCGGGATCGTAGCCAAAAATCGACAACCCCATGCCATCTCCCATAGCACCCTTAAACTTCGAGTGCATGACCAGGAAAAACTTGCCGTCCATCCATTGCACGTTGTCGGTCGCAGTTATTTTTCCGCCGGGTCCCATCGGCCCGGGCTTCAGATCACTATCGGTGGTCCAATTGCCTGCAAGGTAGTTGAGTTTGCTCAACTCCGGAGCGGGCTTGGGCACTGGCATTTGCGCCGGGGCGGACAGAGCAGCGACGGTCAACAGCAGTACGCAAGCGAGGGCAAAGTGCAACCGTGGCATAGTTCAATCGCTCCTTAGATTTTCGAGTTCAACTTCAGCGGCGGGACCCTGAGTGCCCGACATCGTATGTCGCCTTTGCCCGGTTGTCAATGGTTGCATCGCAGCCATCGGGGCAAGAAATTACCGTTTGTGACCGCAGTCACGGGCGCAGGCCATTTCGCTTGAGTAGAATGAATTCGTCATGATCGATGCGTTTCTGGTTCCGGAACATACCGTCGTCACCACCAAGGGTGACAGCGATGCTGTCGATGTGAGCGCTGCCGCGCACCCCTATTTTCTGGCCACGCTTACCGTCACCAAGATCGTTGAGCAGGAGTCGATCGAGGTGTCCTTCTTCACCTCCGCCGACGGAACAACGTGGGAAGCGAAGGCCGTGGCGTCGTTGCCGCAGAAGTTTTATGTCGGCGAGTATCCGCTGCTGGTCGACCTTTCGCAGGCCAATGGAGCCAAGTTTCTACGTGCACACTGGGAGGTCGGCCGCTGGGGACGCGGACCGGTCGGAGCCAGTTTCGAAATTGGCTTGCGAGTTCGTGAAATTCCGGTGGAATTGTTGCAGGAAGCGCGCGCTGAAGCTGCGTCGCGACGCTGACCATTCGCGCGTTGCGGTAATGTAGATTGATGCCACCGAATGACTCCGTCGTGATTCGTCCCGCGCGCAATATTCTGGGAAGCCTGCGCGTGCCGGGCGACAAATCGATTTCACACCGTTACGCTATGCTGGCTGCGCTCGCACCCGGTCGCTCGCGCTTTGAGAACTATTCGCCCGGTGCAGACTGCAACAGCACGCTGGGATGCGTGCGGGCGCTGGGTTGCACGGTTGACCGCGACGAGAAAAACGCTGTGATTATCGACGGACTCGGCCCAAGATTGCGCGCGCCTGCGACCGCTCTCGACTGCGGTAATTCAGGCTCGACCATGCGGATGCTTTCGGGCATTGTGGCGGCGCAGGCGTTCACCAGCGAGATGGTCGGCGACGAGTCGCTGTCACGGCGTCCGATGAAGCGAGTGATGGATCCGCTGCGCCGGATGGGCGCGGAGATTACCGCGACGGATGATCATGCACCATTGCGCATCCACGGGACGCGGTTGAAGGGCATCGACTATGTCGTTCCTGTTGCCAGCGCACAGGTGAAAACGTGCCTGCTGTTCGCGGGACTGCTGGCCGACGGGCAGACCACGGTGGAAGAGCCGACGCGCACGCGCGATCACGGCGAACTGGCCCTGCGCGCGTTTGGGGCGGAAATTACTCGCTCGCGCAACGCGGTAACGATTGTTGGCGGCCAGGCGCTGCATCCGCTGGATGCCTTCATTCCTGGCGACAGCTCGTCGGCGGCGTTCTTTCTGTGTGCGGCAGCAATCTTTCCTGAGTCCAACGTGGTGATTGATGGAGTGCTCTTGAATCCGACTCGTTCGGCTCTGCTCGACGTGCTGGCGGCCGTGGGATGCCGCGTCAATATGATGCGAGTGGAGGAACAATTCGGTGAATTGGTGGGAACGATCTCGCTGACTCCCGGATCCAGCAAGCCGGTCGAAATTTCGGGAGCGCAGACCGCGCTGCTAATCGACGAGTTGCCAGTGCTGGCGGCAATCGCGCCTTATACGGCCGGGCATGATAGTGCGAGACGCGGGCGAGTTGAGGGTGAAAGAGTCGGACCGGCTGTCGGCGGTGACGCGCAATCTGCAGGCGATGGGCGCGGAAGTGGAGCAGACTGCGGAGGGCTGGAAGATTCCCGGAGGCCAGAAGCTGCATGGCGCTGAAATTGAGAGTTTCGGCGATCATCGCATCGCGATGGCGTTTGCAATAGCGGCGTTAAAAGCCGTGGGCGAGACGCTTATCCGCGATTCCGAGTGCGTGGCGATTTCGTATCCTGGCTTCTTCAGTGATCTCGAGAAATTGCTCGAACATTAGCCGAAATAAGGTCGCAGCAAAGACGCCAATTCGCCGCGTTAGAAGCTTACTTCTTCTGTCGTGCGCCCAACTGCAGTCCCAGCGCTTCCGCAATTTCTTCCTTGGTGCCTCTGACGGTGCGTTTTCTGACCCGGGTACCGCGAAGACTTACGGGGACAATAACTGGGCGCTTCCACACGCTGGACAGCATTTTGGCGCAGACTTCCAAGTCCCCGGCGATCGTGGCACTAGGTATTTTAGGTGGATGCTTGACTATTCCTGTTCCACTCGTGGTGGTGGAGCCGCCCTTGCCGTCGGAGCAGCTCACAGACCACTTGAAGCCCACTCCGTTATAGACACAGCTGTACGAGCAACTTTCGTCGTAATTTATCGTGGTCTTGCCACAGGTCGCTACTGTCGTCATGTCTCCTCCCGTAGGCCACTAGAAGAACGTCCGGTACCGTCAGCTAATCTTGGCCGGCTGAGCCCCGCGCCCGGCGCGGAGGACCGAGTTCAAGCCCAAGAGCGAGGGCTACCTCTGCCGGCGTTCCCTTTATTGTCCGCTTACGAAGTTTCTTGTTACGAAGCCCGACAGGAACCAACACAGGGCGTCGCGATATCTTCGAGAGAATACCTGCGACCGCTTCCATACTGCCGGCCACAGAAATCTGCGGGAAGCGGTGAGGGTGAGAGACCAATCCTGTTCCGGAAGTGTAGGTGAGATTGCCCTTACCGTCCGGACAACCAACGATCCAACCGCAGCCTGTAACAGGATTGCAGTTACAAGCATAACCACACGAGTCTTCAAAAGTGATGGTGGTCTTGCCGCAAGTCTGAGTAATTTGCGCCATTGATCTCCTTCTCCACCTAATCTCGAGGAGTGCAAGTATACCCTTGGCTGATACAGATCAGCCTATATCCGCGAACGATCCTCAGTATTCGGAGTCGACTGGCTCCGGGGCTTCGCCCTCATCCGGCTCGATTGGAAGCTCCACGCGCGAAACTACCGCCCCGGCCTCGCCATCCTTCTTCTTCAGCCGCACGACGGTAATCTTGGCGAAGCCTTCTTCGAACTTCGGTGGACGCAGCTTGCCGGCCATTCGGAGCATGACGTCTTCAGGAACATTGCGTTCACGGCGCTGGTTGCGCTCGATGCACACCTCGGGCGGCACGTCGAAGAACACAGCGTGCGCTTCGTAGCCGAAGTCGTTTGCCAGCTTGATCCAACTGCGACGCTCGTGCGGCGAAAGGTTCGTGGCATCCACATAGTTCCAGGGACGCTTGGCCAGCAACCGTGCGCGCAGCATCGAGCGAAGCGTAGAAAAGACCAGGTCCTGGTAGCGCTGCTCGGTGACGTCGTCGAATAATAGAATGCGTACCATGTCGCTGGACAGTGGAAGAATGCTATGGCGCTTGAACCAGGTACTCTTGCCGGAGCCAGGAAGTCCGATCGATAGCACCACGGCGCCCTTCGACTTCTGGGCCTCATGTGGCGCGGGCGGACGTTTGCCAGTTGCGATCGGCTCGGCAACTTCGGGAGCTGAATCAGCCTCGGCCGCTTCGCCGGTCGGTCCTCCAGGAGTCGGCATGGCCGGCGCCTGTGCAGGTGTCTGCGGTCTGCCTCCGCGGCCGCGGCGTCCACGGCGGCGGTTGCGGTCGCGATCGCGACGAGGGCCCTGCGGCGGCTCTTCGCCTCCGCCGGTCTGGGTGGTGGGCTGACGTTCCTCGACTTCCGGCTCAGCCGCGGAGGGCGCCGAAGACGGGTATTCAGGCTCGATACGATTGCCGATATCGTCAGGAATTGGCTCGGGAAACCTGGGTTGCAAGGGCGCCGGTTGCTCCTGCCCCTGTTTTTCGGTGGGTTGTTTGCGCCGCTTCGAACGGTCGCGCATCCATCTGCGCATATTGCACTTGTAACACGCTTCGACGGGTGGCGGCAATGCCGGGTGCGGCACCCGCCGGTCGAGAAAACCCACACTTATGTGACCGGCGGCATACCCAACCTGTGACGTGCCGCATTTGCCGCACCGATTACCGGATGCTACCCTTTTTAGTTCCGGCAACTCATCCGGCTCGCACTCATATTCCGGCAGTTACGGATTCATTTGTTACTACAGAACTACGATTCCTCAGAGAGGTGACATGGCGATAAAAGTAGGTATCAACGGATTTGGCCGCATCGGCCGCAACGTTTTTCGTACCGCACTCAATGACAAGGGTATTGACATCGTAGCTGTCAATGACCTGACCAGCCCGAAAACGCTGGCCCATCTTCTGAAGTACGACTCCGTCCTGGGCAACCTGTCCAACGACATCACAGCAAGCGAAGATTCGATTACCGTCGATGGCAAGAAGATCCGCGTCTTCTCCGAAAAGGAGCCCGGCAAGCTCGACTGGAGTTCGCTCGGCGTGCAGGTGGTCATCGAGTCCACCGGGCGCTTCACCAAGGCCGAGCAGGCGAAGGAGCACCTCAAGGGAACGGTCAAGAAGGTCATCATCTCGGCCCCTGCGACGGGCGAAGACATCACTATCGTGATGGGCGTGAATGAAGACAAGTACGACGCGAAGAAGGACAACATCATCTCCAACGCGTCGTGCACCACGAACTGCCTGGCGCCGGTGGCGCTGGTCATCAACGACAAGTTCAAGATCGTCAGCGGCACGATGACCACCATTCACTCTTACACCAACGACCAGGTAATCCTAGATTTTCCGCATAAGGACCTGCGGCGCGCGCGCGCGGCGGCCTTGTCGATGATTCCGACTTCGACCGGCGCAGCCAAAGCGCTTTCGCTGGTGATTCCGAGCCTGAAGGGCAAGTTGGATGGGTTCTCGATGCGCGTGCCTACGCCGAACGTTTCGGTGGTTGACCTGGTGGCGTTCGTCGAGAAAGCCACCACGGTGGACGAAGTGAACGCAGCGCTGAAAGCGGCTGCCGATGCCGGTCCGCTAAAGGGCTTCCTGGGGTACGAGACCGCAGAGCTTGTGTCGTCGGATTACAAGGGCGACTCGCGGTCGTCGATTGTGGACGCGCCCTTGACTCGTGTGGTGGCGGGCAATTGCGTAAAGGTCATCGCATGGTACGACAACGAGTGGGGATACTCCTGCCGCGTGCGCGACCTGATTCACTACATCGCCAGCAAGGGACTGTAGGGCTGTTTCCTGAGGTTGCTTTCAATCGGCGGGGAAAACCCCCACTCAAGCAAAACCGGCTTGAGTGGGGCGCCCTTATCCTGGCCTCGACTTTCGGCTAAGTGGTTCAGCTTGGCACGCCCAGGCGTGTGGGGGTCTTATGTCGAAATTATCCATTCGTGATCTTCCTTTAAGCGGCAAGCGCGTTTTCATGCGCGTCGACTTCAACGTTCCACTCGACGACGGGCGGGTGATGGATGATACCCGCATCCGCGAGACCCTGCCGACGATCGAGTACGCGCTGCGACATGGCGCGCGTCTCATCCTGGCGTCGCACCTGGGCCGTCCCAAGGGAAAGCCCAATCCGAAGATGAGCTTGAAGCCGGTGGCCGAGCGGCTGCGGATTCTGCTGGACGAAGTGCTGCGCCGGGGCGAGAACGTGGGATTTTCGCCGGATTGCATCGGTCCGCAAGCGGAAGAGATGTCGACCAAGCTGGAACAGGGCCAGACACTCCTGCTGGAGAATCTGCGCTTCCACGCGGAAGAAGAGGCCAACGACCCCGAATTCGCGAGGCACCTCGCCAAACTTTGCGACTATTACGTTAACGACGCGTTCGGATCTGCCCATCGCGCGCACGCTTCCACCGAAGGTATCACACATTTTGTGGAGAAGAACGCAGCTGGCCTGCTCATGGAGAAAGAACTCGAATATCTCGGCAAGGCGCTGAGTCATCCGCAGAAGCCGTTCGTGGCGATTCTTGGCGGAGCGAAGGTGAGCGATAAGATCGGCGTCATCCAGCACTTGATGAGCAAGGTGGACACGCTCATTATCGGCGGCGGCATGGCCTATACGTTTCTCAAGGCCCAAGGCCAAGAGATCGGCAAGTCACTGCTGGAAGCGGACAAGCTCGACCTCGCCAAGCAAATTCTCGCCGATGCCAAGGCGAAGCATGTGAAGGTGCTGCTGCCGATCGATCACGTGGTGGCCGACAAAGTCGCAGCCGACGCGCGCATCCTGCAAATCGGCGAGGGACAGGCGATACCAGCCGACATGATGGCGCTCGACATCGGTCCGAAGTCGGTGGAGCTGTTCGCAGCAGAAATTGGCTCTGCCCGCACGATTGTTTGGAACGGCCCCATGGGCGTCTTCGAGCTTGACCACTTCGCGAAGGGCACGAAGAAGATTGCCAACGCTGTGGCGGAGAACGGTGCCGCCGTGTCCATCGTTGGCGGAGGCGACAGCGTGGCTGCGGTCAAGGTCGCGGGTGTGGCGGACAAAATCTCGCACATCTCCACGGGAGGTGGCGCGTCACTCGAGTTTTTAGAGGGGAAAAAACTGCCGGGTGTAGAAGCTCTGACGAACAAGTAGTATCATTGCGCACCATCAGACAGCAGGAGCGGCACTTCGTCTTGATGCCCTTTCTGCGTCATGGAAAGGGGTATTATGACTTGGTTCAAGAAACTTTTTCACGGCATTAACACGCACAATCTGGCCGGTGCTCTAGGCGCAGCCAAGACTTCCATTGATCAGCTTGCCGTCGTAGAAAAGTGGAATTGGATCTCCCAGTTCGATCAAGCCGCAGGTTCAGCGATCACATCACTGAATACGTGGCAAAAGGGGGATTCAACAGTCGAGATAACCCAGTCGCTAAACACCGCCGTTGGGATTGTTAACGCTGCACAGGGCGTCAGCAACAAAGACAAGATGGTTATTTCGGTCTTTGTGACCACTGCTGAAACAGCGCTTGCTTTTTTGGGCTAACAGGAAGCGCGGCGAGACCGGACTCTCGGCCTCGCCGTCGCGTCCGAAAACCTCTTCCGGATTACCCATTCCTGTGGCGAGCCTTACCGATCCCGTCCGACTCTACATTTCAGCCGACCGTTTGCTGGTCGTAAAGGGACCGGGCGATATCACGCGCGAAACCTGCGATGCGATCGTGAACGCCGCGAACTCCTCCCTCATGGGCGGAGGCGGGGTGGACGGCGCAATCCATCGTACCGGCGGCCCCGCTATTCTAGAGGCCTGCAAGCTCATCGTCGAACGGCAGGGCCGGTTGCCGGCGGGGAAAGCTGTAGCTACTCCTGGAGGCCGGCTGCCCGCGAAATATGTCATTCACACGGTCGGACCCGTGTGGAGCGGTGGAAATCGTAACGAGCCGGAAACGTTGGCTAGTTGCCATTACGAAGCGATCGGCGTGGCCGACGAACTGCAACTCCACAGCCTGGTCTTTCCCGCCATCTCCACCGGCATTTACGGTTATCCTGTAGAGTTGGCCGCGCACGTCGCCGTCGCCAGTGCGGCGGAGGCGCTGAAAAAAGCAGTGCACGTCCGCGAAGTGAAGTTTGTCTTGTTTGACGCTGGTGCTCTGCAACATTTTTGCAATGCCGCCAAGTCCTATGCTGAAAGTAAATCCTTAAGAATGGACTTCTATCATGCCTCGTAAGAAACTCATCGCCGCCAATTGGAAGATGTACAAGACGCCCGAACAGACCTCGGCATTTTTCCAGGAATTTCTGCCTCTGGTGGCCGACCACGACCGCGACGAAATTGTTATATGCCCGCCTTATATCGACCTGCAGACCGCCGTCGCCGCGGCGAAGGGCTCCAATGTGTTTGTGGGCGCCCAGAACATGCACTGGGAAAAAGAAGGCGCGTTTACCGGCGAGATTTCCGCGCCGATGTTACACGCGATCGATGTGACGCACGTGATCCTCGGGCACTCCGAGCGCCGTCAGTACTTCAACGAGACGGACGATACGGTCAACCGCAAGCTGGAATACGCGCTGGAGAGCCACTTCACCCCTATCGTGTGCGTCGGCGAGGTGCTGGAAGAGCGCGAGGCCGGACTTACGGAAGACGTGCTGCGGCGCCAGTGCATGCGGGCGTTCAATGGCATCTCAGCGAAAAAGGCGTCGAAGCTGACCATCGCCTACGAACCGGTGTGGGCCATCGGCACAGGATTGACCGCGACACCGGAGACGGCAGCGGACGCCCATTCCGTGATTCGTCATGAAGCGGCCAAGGCTTTCGGAGACGAATTCGCAGCAGGACTCCGGATTCTCTATGGCGGCAGCGTGAAGCCAGACAATGCCACGGCGCTGATGTCGGAAGAAGAGATCGATGGAGCACTCGTCGGCGGCGCCAGTCTCGATCCTAAGAACTTCGTCAGAATTGTGAAGTACTGAGGAGCCGGGCCGCGAGTTATCGGCACACTGAAGCCGTGTCCTTTCAAGGTGCCACGTTACTGTCCGGTGACTTGCTCTCGCGTCATCTCAGCGATGATTTTCTTCGGCGACCGCAAAGCGTCTTCTTCAGTAACTCGCGCGAACAGGTCGAGAGATCGGGCGACCAACCCTGTCCACCCAGTCTGATGGCTGGCTCCCAATCCGGCGCCATTGTCGCCGTGGAAGTACTCGTAGAACAGAATGTAATCGCGCCAATGTGGATCGTCCTGGAACTTCTTCGTGCCTCCGTAGACTGGGCGATTGCCGTTGGCGTCGCGGAGAAAGATGCTTGCTGTACGGCGGCCAATTTCTCTGGCGACTTCAAATAGCGTCATATAGGTCCCTGAACCTGTGGGACACTCGACCTTGAAGTCATTGCCGTAGTACGGATACATGTTGAGAAGGCCGCGAATGATGAGCGCATTGACCGGCATCCAAACCGGTCCCCGCCAGTTCGAGTTGCCGCCGAACATACCGGTATTCGATTCCGCCGGAAGGTATTCGACCTTGTACTCCTGTCCGCTGAGATCGAACTTGAAGGGATGGTCCTTGTGGTATTTCGAAAGCGAGCGTAAGCCATAAGGGCTGAGGAACTCGTTTTCATCGAGCATGTATTTCAGAATGCGCTCCAATTTTTCTTTGTTGCAGACCGTCGTCAGCCTTCGATTTGCATATCCGATGTATGAGCCGTGTTCGGGAGCGATTTGTTTTATCACCTCCGGATGCCGCTTACGGAACAACGCGACCAACTCGAGAACTCTGGGGTGCTTAGCCAGCGTGCCTTCCTCAAATACGGTTGCGGCACACAACGGAAGCAGCCCTACCATCGAGCGGATCTTGAGGCGCATGGGATCGCCATCGGGAAAATGAAGCAGATCGTAGAAGAAACCATCCTGCTCGTCCCACATCTCGTCTCGATTTACGCCGATTCGGTCCATCGCGTAGGTAATCCAGGCCCAATGCTCGAGGAAGCGGAAGGAGATTTCCTCATACATCGAGTCGTACTCGGTGAGGATGAGGGCAATTTCCAGCATGCAGAGGCAGTAGAACGCCATCCATGCGGTGCCATCGGCCTGGTCGAGGTGTCCACCGGTCGGAAGCGGTGCGCTGCGGTCGAAGACGCCGATGTTGTCCAGGCCCAGGAAGCCGCCCGCGAACACGTTGCGGCCGTCGGGGTCTTTGCGGTTGACCCACCAGTTGAAATTCAGCATCAGTCCCTGGAACGAGCGCTCCAGAAATCGCAGGTCGGCGCGGCCCAACTCGGACTTTCGATTCTGTAAAGGAAAAGCGTAGCCCAAGCGTGCACGGGCGGATTGACGTCGCTGAAATTCCATTCGTAGGCGGGAATCTGTCCGTTGGGGTGGGCATACAGGTCGCGCAGCATCAAGAGGAGCTGGTCTTTCGCAAAATCGAAATCCACGACAGAAAGTGCGATGGTATGGAAGGCGAGGTCCCAGGCCGCGTACCAGGGATACTCCCATTTGTCGGGCATAGATATGACGTCGCGGTTCAGCATGTGGAACCATTCGACGTTGCGAGCGGTGAACTCGCCTGTTCCTGTCAGGGGATGAGCACCGTGCTCTTCTAACCACTTATCAACGTCGAAATAGTAATACTGTTTGGACCACAGCATGCCGGCCAGGGCCTGACGGTGGACGCGCTTCTCGTCTTCGCTCAAGTTGTGGGGAGTGATGCGGTCGTAAAACTCGTCGGCATCCGCGAGGCGTTGGGCCAAGACTTCATCGAACTTTGCAAATGAGTCGGCCGCAGGCTTGGAGCTCAGCCGAAGACGTAAGATCTCGCTTCCTCCAGCCGGAACTTCAAGCACGTAATGCGCGGCTGCCTTCGATCCCGTCCTCGCGGGATTGACGGCGTCTTTCTTTCCCCGAACTACGTAGTCGTGAAATGCATCCTTTACGTAAGGCGAGGGATTGGGCTGGCCCCATAGACGGCTCGCGTTCGATTCGTTCTCGGTGAACAACAGCTCTGTCGCGGCTTCGCACTGAAGCGTGAACTCCCCGAGATTCGGATGCGTGGCCCCTATCCATTGCTCATTCGACTGCCGCACTGTCCCCTTTGGTTCGTCGTCGCCCCAGGACCACACGTTGCGGAACCAGAGCGTGGGGAGCACATGAATCTGCGCCGCCTCGGGGCCCCGATTATGCACTGAGATTTTGATCAGCAAGTCTTCTGGATCAGCCTTGGCGTATTCCACAAAAACGTCGAAGTAGCGGTCATCATCGAAGATGCCCGTATCAAGCAGTTCATATTCCATCTCTTCGCGCGAACGCCGTTTGTTGGTCTCGATCAGGTCGCGATACGGATATTCGCGCTGGGGATATTTGTACAAATACTTCATGTAGGAGTGCGTCGGTGTGCTATCGACGTAAAAGTAATATTCCTTGACGTCTTCGCCGTGGTTGCCCTCGCTGTTCGTCAATCCGAACAGGCGTTCTTTCAGGATCGGGTCGCGACCGTTCCATAAGGCCATTGCAAAGCAAAGTTGCTGTTTGTCGTCCGAGATTCCCGCGAGGCCATCTTCGCCCCAGTGGTAGGCGCGCGAACGTGCCTGGTCGTGGGTGAAGTAATCCCACGCATTACCGTCTCGGCTGTAATCTTCGCGGACCGTGCCCCACTGCCGCTCGCTGAGATAGGGCCCCCATTTCTTCCACGGAACGCCCTGTTCACGAGCCTCGTTCAAGCGCTTTTGTTCAGTGACTTGGATGTAGTTGAGCGCCGAGGCCCCCTGATCTCCAGACTGCATTGTGTTGCTCCTTGCGCCAGTCGATTCCTACCTAAGCAGGCTAAGGTTGAGTGGTTGTTTGTATCGGGAGAAAAGCCAATGCCGGCCGCTCGTATGGAGGCCAACTGATCTCCAACTACCATACACCGCCAGCGAGGCAATTCGCTCGGGTTCGACTTTGGGTCACCCCCGGCTTTGTTATACTGAAACAGCCTCTACGTTACTGCTTGGAAGACGGATAATTGCCGTCCCTATTGTGCGCGGAAGTGGTGAAATTGGCAGACACACCATCTTGAGGGGGTGGCGCCCAAAAGGCATGGGGGTTCAAGTCCCCCCTTCCGCACCATCGTTCACCTATGAACCGGCAGCGTATCGAGAGTACAAATTTTAAGAGCGGGCGAAGTTCTGGACGGCCTGTGATCGCCGCCCGCAGCGAGAGTTGAGACATCGATGATTGTATTTATCACCATCATTCACGTACTGGTTTGTGCCTTTCTGATTATCGTCGTGCTGTTGCAGCACGGCCAGAGCGCCGACATTGCCGCGGCCTTTGGCGGAGCGGGCAGCCAGACCGCATTCGGCGCCCGAACTGCCGGCACCGTACTCAGCCGTGCTACGACCTACGCGGCCGTCGCCTTCATGCTGACCTCGATCACGCTTTCGGTGATGGTCACCCGGCGCGGCGTCACCAGCGGATCGGTGCTGGGCAACACGAAGTCGGCTCCAGCCCAAAAGACCCCGGCGCCCGCGCCCACTACTCCTCAACGTTAGCGCGGTAGAGTTACAAGTTCTTCGGCCTGCGTCCTGCACGCAGGCCTTAATTCCTTGGGAAACACCTATCCTGGGGTTGAGTCCTCGACCAGGTATTCCAATGCCTCTTCGCGGGTTTCGAAGGTAGGAATCTCGCGCCCGGAAAACGTTAAGACCGATTCATACAGAGCTTTGGGCAGGTTCTGCGTCAGGACCCAGGCTGCCTTCTTGATGTGAGGCCGATCAAAGACGGCCGCAAGTTTCAGGTGCTCCACCGTTTCCTTGGTGAAGGTTGACCGGCTAAAGTCACCCAGCACGAGCAGCGATCCAATGGGCTCGCGGGTCACGTGCTTCGGAACCTCATCGATCACGGCCGCCAACTCCTCGGGCGAGCAGCCGCTGCAATCGGCCAGAAGTATCTGGTGGCCGCGAAACGTGAGAAATAAAATGCGTTCCAAGGGCCGCTCCTGTCGATCATTACCAGAACTAAGCCCAACTCAACGGCGCGATGCGCAGTGTATCGCAGAGCCACGCGCGGCACAAGACGCGTCTTGTCCGAGCCGAAGACATCGCGTTCATGGTAGCTTGGGGGCATGATCCACGAGATCCTCCCGGTCGGCCCGCTGCAGTGCAACTGCTCCATCGTAGGCGATGAGCAGACGCGCGAGGCCATGGTCATCGACCCGGGAGACGACATCGAGCAAGTGCTGGCCATCGTGCGGCGGCACGGCCTTGCGGTGAAGCAGATCGTCATCACCCACGCTCACATCGATCACATCGGCGGCGCCGCCAAATTGAAGCGCGTCACCGGCGCTCCGGTGTTGCTCAACGCGAACGACCAGGCCTTGCTGAAGATGCTGGATGTGCAGGCGAGCTGGATCGGTATGCGTCCGCCGGAGAACACCGCGATCGATGCCGGACTGAATACCGGCGACAAACTGCGAGCTGGCGGGGTCGTGGCCGATGTCTTGCATACGCCTGGGCACACCGAGGGCAGTGTTTGCCTCTACTTTGCGGCGGAGAAGAAGCTTATCGCCGGCGATACGCTTTTTGCCGGCTCCATCGGCCGCACCGATCTACCTGGAGGCTCATTCAAGAAGATCATGGAGTCACTGCTCGGGCCCGTTCTCGCCTTGCCCGATGAAACCATCGTGGTACCTGGACACGGTCCGTTGACGACGATCGGCGACGAGCGCGAGACCAATCCGTTTCTCGCGGGATAAGCGTCGAAGGCCGGTCTGGCTTAGAATGAAGTGGACTCCCCGACACTCTTAGTCGCCATAACTCGTGCCCTTCACTCTGTCTCATGCCGCCGCCGCCCTGCCCTTTCGCAAGGTCAAGCCCCTGTGGCCGGCGCTGGTGATCGGAACGTTTGCTCCCGACCTGCAATATTTCATCCAGCTCACCGATGAAGACCGTAGCGGCCATCATTATCCCGACGTGCTGCTGTTCACGCTACCGGTGGCGCTGCTGGTGCTTTGGCTGTTCGAGTGGGTGGTGAAGGGCCCGGCCATCGGACTCTTGCCCAGCGCAATCCAGCTGAGACTCCAGGATAAGACGGCGCCTTTATCGTTCCGGGGTTGGAGGCAATTCGGCAGGATCGTCTTCTGGATCGCGGTGGGCACGCTCACTCATCTCGTCTGGGACCAGTTCACGCATTCGTATACGCGGACGGCTGAGTTCTTACCGCTGCTGAAGACCCACATCTCGTTCCCTGACTGGAAGCACGCCACCGTGGCAGGCGTCCTGCAAGACGCCAGCACCATTCTTGGCTTCCTGGCACTGTGCATTTGGTGCCTGTCATGGTATCGCCGGACGCCCCCCTCGCCCGCAGCCCCCGCGAGCGAGTTGTCGCCGCTAACGAAGATCTCCGTGGTCGTGGTCATGGTGTTCATTGCGACTGGCGCCGGCTACGCCCTGGCATGGTTCATGCTAGCCAGCCGGCTCGAACCGCTCGGCCGACAAGTCCGGATCGCTATCACGTTCCTCGCGATGACGCAGATGTTTTGCATAGAGATGCTGATCTACGGGACGGCCATGACGCTGCGGCACCGGCTGCGCCCTGTCGCGGCCCGGAGAGTCGACCAACCCGCCGTTAAATCTGGATGATCATGTCGTTCAGGCGTGTCGGATATTTGTTGATGATCTCGCCCTGCGTCTTCCCCACGATCACCGTGTCGGAGTGACGGAAGCCGCCCCATCCGGGATCGTACACACCGGGTTCGCAACTGAACGTCATGCCGACCTTAAGCACGGTCTTATCGCCTTCCGCGATCCATGGCGCCTCGTGGCCTTCCAGTCCAATGCCGTGGCCAGTACGATGTTTGAGAAACTGCGCGAACCCCGCCTGCCGGATCTGATCCAGGCTCATCTTGTCGACGTCTTCGGCGACCATACCTTCCTTCATGTTGGCTGCTCCGGTATCGTGAGCGGCGAGCATGGCGTCATACATGCGCTTTGCGTGGTCGCTCGGCGGGCCGACACAGAAAGAGCGCTCACATTCCACATTGTAGCCACCGACCATCGCGCCGTAGCTCAGGATGAGCGCGTCGCCTTTCTTCAGAACGTCTTTGCTGGGAATCGCGTGAGGAAACGCCGAGCGAACGCCGAACGGAACCAGTCCGCCATAGGGCGGGTCGATCCCGATTCCGACGACCGAGGTCAGTTCCTTTGACATCTTGTCGGCGACGGCGTCAGCGGTCGCTTTCAGAATCTGGTTTTCGGTGACGCCTCCGTTCGCCTCGATGAACGTGCGTCCCGATTGCACAGTGTAATCGGCAAAATACGTGGCGCGGCGCATCACGCCGATCTCGTCCGAGTCCTTGACCCAGCGCATTTCTTCGACGATGTCACCGGCGTCGATGAGCTTCGCCTTGGGAACACCGAGTTGGATCTGCGCCCGCTTCGACGGCGTACATTCCTCGATGCCAATGCTGCCTCCGCCGTATCCGCGCGCGTCGACGCGCTCGAAGATCCAGCGCACCCGGTTCACTGGACCCGGATAGTCGAAATACACATCGACGTCCTTCACCCACCACAGCCTCACCTGGTCCGACTCGAGTCCGGGGACAAACAGCGTGGGATCGCCTGAGGCCGGAATCAGCACCGCCAGTGGACGCTCGGTCGGCAGGTGGAAATAGCCGGTGGTATAGACCACATTGTGCGCGTTGAGTAGTACCAGCGCATTCAGCTTGCGCTCCGCCATTTTGGCCTGAACCTGCTTGATCTTGCGCTGATACCATGCCGGCGGCAAACGGTCGGGACCGGGAGGTGCGGGATAGTTCGCCGCAATTTCGAGCACGTGTGTGTTGCCAAACGAACGGGCAGAAGTAGTGATGGTGAGCGCGGCCGCTCCGGCCGCGGTCTGTAGAAATCGTCTGCGATTCGGGGTCATGGACAGGGCTTCTCCTGAAAAGGAAAACATCTTAGCATTTTCGGGATCCGAGTTTGTGTGTCTCGTTATCCATAATGGAACCACAGGAGTGGATGGAAGGCGAATTCGCTTGACCGGAAAGACCACGAACTTGAGACTTCAAGAGATCCAAAGCTGCTGAATTTTCTGTTATCCCCATTAGGAGACTTGAAGCAATGAGGAAGTTCTTGCTCGCAGTATTGCTGTGTCTTGCCCTGGGAACATATTCCAAGGCCGAAGTCTTGGTTTCCACATTCGGCCCCAACTACGGCGTCGGTGATTGGGTGTGGGACATCGATGCAGGAGTCCATTCCGAGGCAATCGGTGTACCGTTTACTCCGGCCAATGATTCAACTGTCACCCAGATCGATCTGGGCTTTTATACGTATACAGCCAACGGCAATTTAAATATCGAACTCACAACTGATAACGGTGGTGCTCCAGGCACGGTCCTTCAATCGTGGCTGGTTACCCTACCGTGCATCGCATATCCTGTCGACCCTTGCTATGAGACTCTGTTTCCTAACACCAATACAGCCTTGCTCGGCAGTACCCAGTACTGGATTTTTGTTTCTGCGGCCGATAGCGACACTGTTGTTGGTTGGTTCTCAAATCCAATGGACTATGAGAGTACCGTTGCCTTCAATAATGGTCATGGATGGTACGAAGTTATCGAAAACGTGCCAACATTTGACGTCATAGGTACAGCGGCGACGACGCCGGAACCCAGCTGCCTCGTATTGCTTGCAACGGGCCTGGCAGGAGGCGTCGCGACCCGCTACAGAAAACTACTTCGCTAGAGCTGGACCCGGACCCCGACGGCCCGCGCATCGAGAAAATCGGTTGTGCGGGCTGAAGGCTCACTTTCCCAAGCTTCTCCAAGTCAACCCGGATGTACCGCTCTTGTGTTAAACAGAATCCGATCTGCGCTGTCGGTATCGCCTTGTTGTCCCCGCAAATCGGAAGACTTCTCCAAGGGTCCTCTCAGAACGTTCCTGACGATCAGGCTCTGCGGAACCACCAGCACCAGCAAGTATGACAAGATGGTGCCGGTTATCACGCCGACCGCTCCAATGCGCTGCACCAGAACGATCGACAACGCCAGGTTCACAATGGCGGCGACGATCGACAGCACCCCTTGTTCGCGGGTACGATCTACCGCAGCCAACAGGCAGGACTCCACGGTCATGCAACCGCTGATAATCGCCCACAAGGCCATCGCGGCCAAAAGGGCCGTGGAAGGCGTCGCAGCCTCGCCCGCCCACCACCGAACCAAAGGTTTGCCCGTAGCGACGAAAATCATCCCCGCAGCCAGGTCCAGCGCCAAGGTAGCTTGCATGGTGAAACGAAACGTCCGCCTCACCCAACCATAGTCACCGCGCGCATTCGCCTCGGCATACGCCGGCCACAAGGCTGGAAAAATCAGCGACTGCATCATGGCGGCAAGACCTACAAACCTCCAGGTGACGTTGTAAGGAGTCACCTGTGCCGCTCCGAGGTAATGGCTCACTACCACATTGTCAGAGCTGAATACCACCGCTCCTGCGATCTGAATCAACAGGAAACCTGACCCGGAGACCAGCAATTCCCGCGCTCGCGTCCATTGCAGCAACGACAACCTGGGCCGTAGCCACGGCTTGAACCAAAGTAGAGTGGCAACCAGCGCGCCCAGGTTGCACAGCGTCACGCTTCCCACCGACATCGTGAATAGCACTGGCATAGACACATGCAGCGCGATGCCCATAACCAGCCCGACAAGACTTGTGACCGTGGCGACGGCAACCACCAGATTGTTGATATGGACTTCCTGGTAGCCAGCGAAGATCCGGCTGCCCAAAGACCCCGGCAATCCGAGCAGCATCAACGTGGCGGCTGCAGCAACGGTTCTGCTCACTTCACCGCGCGACACGTTGGCGGAGACGTTGAATAGCACCATCCAGTTGATATGAGGCCACGCTGCTGTCAGCAATAGCCCAGCAGCACACGCCACCAAGGCAGTCACTGCCAAAGCATTCGTTGTGTAACGTGCGGCGTACTCGCGATCTCCCACTGCGTAGGCGCGCGCGATATGGTTGGTTAGCGTGCTGGCAATACCCAGGTCGAGCAGGTTGAGAAAGACGACGGTACTGGCGATGGTCGCCCACAGGCCGAAGCGCTCCGGGCCGAGATATCGCACTGCGAGTGGCAGTGACACCAGGGTCAGCGATGCCGACAGCACCTTCGCCGCTGCCCCGGATGAAACCGCCGCGGCAATTCTGTCTCCACGCGTGCGCTTCCAGACCGCCGAGACGAGCATCAGGAGACCGCCACTAACCCGGGTGTGTGTGCTTGCTTGGGCGGCGCCGCTGATGCGAGATTGCTGGTTCCATTTGCAGTCACCTTGGGCCGTGGCGCCCGCTCGAATTGGGGCAGCAATTCCGCCGCAGCGGCTACGACTCGATCCACGGTTACATGCAGGATGCAGTGCGCTCGTGGCGAACCGCATGACGCCACACATTCACGTTTCCCCGCGACCGGCCGCACCACCCGGTGGCGCGCACAACGGGGCGCAAACCGCTCCGGACTATTGGCGTGATTCGGATCTCCGCCCACTGGATGCTTTGATACGACGAGCGTCGGACAGTCCATGGCCGCCGCCAGATGTGCTGTTCCGGTGTCATTGCCTAGGAAGAGGTCGCAGCGCTCCAGTGCTGCGCAGACTGCTCGAAGCGGAACACCACTGAGAATGTATGGCGGTGCCGGCAGCATCACTGATAACTCCGATGCCTCCGCGTCTTCGTCATGAGAACAGACGATCACCGGCTGCACGTCGTGCCACTGATTCAAGCGCGCGATGCATTCCGCGTAACGCTGTAGGGGCCACTTGCGGCTGGCTGCGCGTCCGCCGATTCCGATGGCGACCAGGAGCCTGCGCGGGTCGTGGTGGGTAAGCAGTTCACTAGCGAATTTGCGGTCGGTGTCCGTCAGTCTTATTTCCAGTCGCCGACTCTCGACTTTTCCGCCCAGCGCCTCGACGATGGCCAGATTGCGATCAACTTCGTGCTGCACTGGCCCCGCAGGCACGACTACGTCGAACGCCGCATCAAATCCGCGATTGAGCCTGCGCTTGGCCGGGGATACTTGAGCGCCGTATCCGACCCGTTTGCCGGCGTTCGTCAGCACACAAAGTAGTGTTGCGAGACTCTCGTCGACGTCCCAACGCGGCGAGATGGCCAAATCGAACTGCCGTCGTCGCAGTTCGGTCCAGTAGAACCAGAGCACCGAGGCCAGCCATCGCACCCGGGCAGGTACCCACTTCACCTTCAATTCGTGCAACGGGAGAATTTCATCGACATTCCGGTTGGTTGTGAAAATCGATTTGCATGCGGGCGGCATGACTACGGTACATCGTGAACCTGGATAAAGGCGCTTGAGATCCCGAAACAGTGGGGTAGTCAGTACGAGATCGCCGAGCTGATCGAGGCGAAAAACAATAATGTTGCGCACCGCCGAAGAACTCTTCGTCACGCTCCGGCTCCGGGGGTGGCATTTTCGCCACGCGATGGCCAGCCACGTCGGGACCGTTACCGAAAGCAGCAAACCGGTCATCTTTGTACACTCGCCATTACTGGTTTATCCGACTGTTCGATTAAGCTGCTGGTGCTGCGGCCCGCCACCAACGGGACCAATTCCAGCCGTCCTCCCCATCCGCGCACTTCTGCCGCTCCTGCCACGTCGTCGGAGGTGTAATCTCCACCTTTCACCAGAACATCGGGACGTAGCGCCTCAATCAACCGTAGCGGCGTTTCTTCGTCAAACACCACAACCGCATCCACGGCCGCCAGCGCGGCAAGAATTTTCGCCCGATCCTGCTCTCGCACCAGAGGCCGTTTCGCTCCCTTCAAGGTCCGCACCGAGCGGTCGCTATTCACAGCGACAATCAGGCGGTCACCCATACGCCGGGCCTGCTCGAGCAATGTAATGTGGCCGAGGTGTAACACATCGAAGCATCCGTTGGTAAACACGATCCGCGATCCGCACGAGCGCCAGGCGGCGGTCCGGGCCAGCAATCCTTCGAGCCGCAGGACCTTTTCTTCTGAGCCGAATTGCAATTCGTTTGAAAGCGCCCCGAGCAGTTCGTCGCGCTGGATGGGCACCGTTCCTACCTTGCCGACCACGATACCCGCTGCTAGGTTGGCCAGCGTGACCGCCCTCTCGATGGGCACGCCTGCCGCAATTGCCGCCGCCACCACCGCCACGACGGTATCCCCGGCGCCTGATACGTCATACACCTGCCGCGCCGCCGCCGGAATCTGGGTGCACGAATCCTGCCGCAAAATCGCAACCCCCTTCTCGCTCAGCGTCACCAGCATGTATTGCAGGTTGAGCGAGGCGACCATGGCTCGGCCGGCCGAAAGCAGCCACTTCAAGTCGCGCGCTGATTCTCCGGTGACAGCTGACAGTTCCCTGGCATTGGGGCAGATGGTCGTCGCGCCCCGATACCGGGTAAAGTCGCGTCCCTTGGGATCAACGACCACCGGCACATGCTTCCGTCGCGCTTCTTCGATAATGGTCCTGCACACACGCTCACTCAGTACGCCCTTGCCGTAGTCAGACAGCACCACGACCGACGCCGATGCCAGGGGATCCGTTACCTGCCCGAGCAGGATGTCGGCTGCGCCATTGAAATCTCCCGGCTTGGCATCGCAGTCCATCCGGAGCAGTTGCTGGTGCCCCGCCAGCACTCGTAACTTCGACGTGGTGGCTACACCTGGACATGCGATCACGGCAGACTTCACGCCCGCCTGACCCAGTAGTCTCTCCAGCGTTTCCTGGTCGTCATCGCCACCAGCGAAACCCATCACCGTCACGCGCGCTCCAAGTCCCGCTAGGTTCATGGCGACGTTTGCCGCCCCGCCCGGCTGCTCGGTGTGCCGTGCGGTGCGCAACACAGGGACGGGTGCTTCGGGCGAAATTCGCTCAACATCGCCCCAAACGTACTTGTCGAGCATCAGGTCGCCTACCACCAGCACCTCGGGTTGGCCGAATCCGTTCTCGACTGCTGCAATCAGTTGTGCGCCGTGTCCGTTCATCCCGCATTCCTCTGGGCTTCCACCGCGTTCGAGATGCAGGTGGCCAACTCGATCCAATCGCACAACATGTGGCCGCAGAGCATGTAGGCCTCCTGAATGCGAGCAGTGTCCTTGGATGGAATGCGCACCCAAAGGTCGGCCGAACTGCCCAACCGACCCCCGTGCTCGCCGGTGAAAGCGACCGTATATGCCCCGAGCTGCCGCGCCCGCTGCAGAGCAACCGCGACGTTGCGGCTGTTCCCCGAAGTGGAGATTCCCACGAACACGTCGCCCGGCAGGCACAGCGCTTCTACCTGGCGCGCGAAGATTTCGTGAAACCCATAGTCGTTGGCGATCCCGATCACCGCCGCGGCATTCTCGGTAAGAGACATCGACGCCAGCGCCGGACGGTCGCGACGGTAGCGGCCCACTAGTTCGGCCGCCAGGTGCTGTGCGTCACACGCGCTGCCGCCGTTG
Organism: uncultured Acidobacteriaceae bacterium; assembly: GCA_963730105.1. Classification (GTDB taxonomy): domain Bacteria; phylum Acidobacteriota; class Terriglobia; order Terriglobales; family Acidobacteriaceae; genus DASRAA01. The sequence goes on along the minus strand of CAVSQO010000016.1, from coordinate 350,289 downwards.
CCGCACCACATGATTTTGTTACCCGCGAGCAGAGCCTGCGTCATGCGGCCCGCGGCTTCTTCTAGCCTTGAACGGTGAGCACTCATTTGCTCTACAACCGCCAGGTGGCCGGAAATGGCTTCGGAAAATACGCTTTCAAGATTCAAGGAAGACAGCATGTGGCCCTCAAAACACAAAGATTGCGAGGGATTGCTGCCACAATGGGAGGTAACTGACTGGAGGTAATTATAAGAGGTGTTGCGACTGGCATTGGCAAACGATTTGCCCCTGCTGGAGAAAAATTCTTTCTGCCTTCCCAGAATGGGAAGATCTCCGGGCCGGACTCAGGTCCATCTCTGGTAGTTCGCGCTCGATCCTGTGTCGTTTTTCGCTTCTGGCTTTTGCTCGATTCCGGTCCGCTTTATCCGCGCAAATCGGTGGCTGCTTTGTTTTTCACGAGCCACCAGCCACTGGCCACTTGTCACTCTCTTCACGCCCCCGCTGCTTTGAATACCCTCGAGATCAGCTCTTGGGCCTCGGTCTGCAAGCGCCGCAGGTGTTCTTCGCCCGCAAAACTTTCGGCGTAAATCTTGTAAACATTTTCGGTGCCGGAAGGCCGCGCCGCGAACCAGCCACGCGCCGTCACAACCTTCAGTCCGCCTATGGGCGCTCCATTTCCCGGCGCCGTGGTCAGCATGGCCACAATCTTGTCGCCGGCCAGTTTAGTTTCGTTCACGTCGCTGGGCGATAGCTTCGCCAGCACAGCTTTCTGCGCCGGATCAGCCGGCGCGTCAATACGCTCGTACACGGGATCGCCAAATTGCGCCGTCAACTCAGCGTACAGTTGTCCCGGATCCTTACCAGTCCGCGACAACATTTCGGCCGCCAGCAGTCCCATGATCAGGCCGTCCTTATCGGTGGTCCAAACCGTTCCATCGCGCCGAAGGAACGACGCACCAGCGCTTTCTTCGCCGCCAAATCCGAGTGAGCCGTCGAGCAGGCCATCAACAAACCACTTGAACCCCACCGGGACCTCCACCAGCTTGCGTCCCAGACTCTTGGCAACGAAGTCAATCATGCTGCTGCTGACCAGTGTTTTCCCGACTCCCGCGTTGGCACTCCATCCCGGCCGATTGCGAAACAGATAATTGATCGCGACCGCAAGGTAATGGTTCGGATTCAACAGGCCAACACTCGCGACAATTCCGTGACGATCGGCATCTGTATCGTTGGCAAACGCCACCTGGTATTTGTCGCGCAATGCGATCAGCCCCGCCATCGCGTAGGGCGACGAACAGTCCATGCGGATCTTGCCGTCCCAATCCACGTGCATGAAACGGAAGGTCGGATCAACGTCGGTGTCACTCACCTCCATGTTGAGGCCATATTTCTCGGCGATGCGCGGCCAGTACGCCACCGAGGCACCCCCTAGCGGATCGGCCCCTAGCTTTGGACGCGCGGCGCGAATCGGATCGAAATCGATGATCGCGCCCAGGTCGTCGACGTATGCGGAGAGGAAATCGTAGCGATGCGTGTTAGGCGATCCCAATGCTGAGCGATAGTTGACCCGCTTCACTTCTTTCATTCCGTCGGCCAGGATGGCGTTGGCCCGATCTTCGATCCACTTCGTCGCGGTGGTGTCAGCGGGACCGCCATTGGTCGGGTTGTACTTGAAACCTCCATCGTCTGGCGGATTGTGCGACGGTGTAATCACAATTCCATCCGACAGCCCACTTTTGCGTCCGCGGTTGTAGGTCAGTACCGCATGCGACAGAGCGGGCGTCGGCGTATAAGCCAGTTCGCTATCGACCATAACTTCCACGCCGTTCGCCAGTAGCACTTCCAACGCGCTGGCGAAGGCCGGTTCGCTCAACGCGTGCGTGTCCTTGGCTAGAAACAGCGGACCGCTCGTGCCTTCGCCTTTGCGGTATTCGCAAATCGCCTGCGAGATGGCAAGGATGTGGTTCTCATTGAAGGACACATCGAAGGAGGATCCGCGATGTCCCGAGGTGCCGAACGCGACCCGCTGCGTTGGTTGCGAGACATCAGGCTTTTCCGCGTAGTACGCGGTGATGAGTCGGGGAACGTCGACCAGCATGTCGGGCGTAGCAGGTTTTCCAGCGCGAGGATCGATGGGCATAGCGCCTCATTTTCGCACACGCTGGTTTCAGACGAGCAAATTCGCCGTAACACTAAATCGCCTTCATCCCGGAACGTTCACTCCGCTTAGGAACCCGCCCAAGTGAGCGGTTACGGCGACCACGATGGTGGCGGCGAGTTCGATCGGCAGGCGGTATCCCGGCAGGCTGCCTTCTCGTTTTCGGGTGGCCCGAAAGTGAATCCACCACACCAGCCAGATCAGGCAACTCGACAGTACTCCCAGAGCCAGGTGCTGCAAGAGAATTCCTTTAAGTTTATGTCCGTTTAGCTGCCACTGCCATGCCAGCAGCCCTGTGATCATGACGGGCAGCGTAGCCACAGCCGCAATGAGCAGGTCATAGCGAGCAACAACTGCCAGCACTGGCTTCTTCATCCAGTGACCCACGAAGTCAAGGCCCACAGCCGCCAGGAACAGACCGATCGGGAAATGGACCAGCACCACGTGTTGCGCGTGCTTCGCGAACAGCACCGTTTTCGGATCGAATGGGTTCACCATCTCCCGCCCCTCACTGCACCACGACTTTGCCCGTCATTTTGGGATGAATCGAGCAGAAGTATGGGTACGTGCCGGGCTTGGTGAACGTGTAGGAGTATTGATCGTCAGTATCGAGCGCCTTCGATTCAAACTTCTGGTCGTCGCTCACCACGGTGTGAGGGATGTCGTCACGGTTCGTCCAGCGCACCGTCGTTCCCGCCGCTACGGTGATTGTTGCCGGCGTAAAGCTGAAGTTGTCGATCTTGACTTCTACCGGCGTCGACTTCGAGTCCTGTGTGGCAGCTTTGTTCTGTGCGTGGCCCGCTATCTGTAAGGCCAATAAAAATGCTGACACAACGATGTACAGTTTGTGCTTCATACTCTTTCTCACTCTCTTATTTTCGAATGTTATCCGAGCGTTTCATCCGTCACTGCCAGCGCATGTTTTCCCTGAACATAATTCACGTCGGTGATACCCAGCACCGCTCGCAGTTGTTCCGCTGGGACCTTCATTGGGCCGGGCGACGGCGATGTTCCGGGCTTGGGCTGAGGAAACGCCGTGGACATCGCGGTGTGAAAGGTGACGTTGCCTTCCACCTTCTGCATCGTCTGATGAATGTGTCCGTTCAGCACTGAAACCGATCCAAACTTCTTGAGGTATCCCAGCGCCTGTGCGCTATCGTCCGTGCCCCATCCCCACTCCGGATAGACGCTCCACAGCGGAATGTGAGCGAACACGACGATAGGCGTGCTTTTCGAGAGGTGCTTGACGTCTTTCTCCAGCCACTCCAATTGCTCACTGCCCAGGCTCCCCAGTCCCCCAGCCTTCAGGTTCATCACGTTCACTAGTCCGACAAAGTGCACGCCGTTCTTGTCGAAGCTGTACCATCCGGCCCCTTGCGTGTCTTTGGCGTAGCGTTCGCGGTATTGTTTGCCTTCGTCATTCAGCACATCGTGTTCGCCCGGCACGAAGAACGTCTCTTTCACCTTGGCGCTCTTCAGCATCTGGTCAACGGTGTCGAACTCCGAAGGTTTCGACAGGTGGCTGATGTCGCCGGTGTGCAGCAGAAACGCCGGTGTCTCGGGTTGCGCGTTGATCTTGTCGATTGCCGCCTGCAGCGTGGCCGCCACGTCAGGATTGGCCGCCTTGTTAAAACCCATGTGACTGTCGCTGATCTGCACAAAGCTCAGCTCGCCTTTCGGTTTGTGGCCGCCGAAGCGGCCAATTCCATTCAACGCGTACGAGTGCAAAACTCCGCCCTGCATCACGCAGAACGCACCCGCACCCGCCCACGCCATGCATTTCAGAAATCCCCGCCGGTCGATACCGTCGTGGTTGTGATCATGGATGATCTCCTCTTTCGTGCCCACCAGAGATCGTTCGCCTGTATCTGACTCGCTCATCGCTCACCTCCTGTGCCTGCATTCTGTCTAACTGGCCGGTGTGGCTTTTATTCCCGGCAATCCGCCGCAACCAGCAAAAATTGAGATAATGACCGCCCACGGGAATAAATCCCACGGCAATGCAGTTGAATAGGTAGAGGGAGTGGATCGAGCGAGCGCCAGTCACGAGCAATTCGAGCAGTTGGCCATGCCACTGTTCGATGCACTCTATAACTTCGCCCGCTGGCTGGCGCGCGATGAAAGTGAGGCCGAAGACCTGGTGCAGGAGACGTTCGCCAAGGCCTTGCGCGGCTTTAGCTCGTTCACACCTGGCACCGACTTTCGGGCCTGGATGTTCCGCATTTTGCGCAACACATTTCTCACGTCGCGCACGGGATTACAGGCCAAGCTGACGGTGCCGCTCGAACCCGAGGTTGCGGAGTCGACAGGTGTGACGCGCGAAACACCTGAGTCGTTCGCGCTCGCCTCGGCATCTCGAGAGGCTTTGCAGTCGGCGCTCGCGGAGTTGCCGATTGTGTACCGCGAAGCCATCCTGCTGTGTGATGTGGAGGAGATGAAGTACAGCGAAATTGCCGAGGTTCTGTCGGTGCCCATCGGGACCGTTATGTCGCGGGTGGCACGCGGCCGCCGGCTGCTGCGCCAGACACTGGCAAGTGAGCGCGTGGTCTCGCGCGGTCACGGAAAGTCGGAGCAAGAAAGATGAGCTGCCAGGAGTGGCAAAACCGGCTAGATGCCTACGTCGACGAGGAACTGCCTCCGCAAGAGATGGAAGCTTTCCGCGCACACGCTGCCGACTGCACTGGATGCGCCTCCGCAGCGCTTGCCTTACTGGAAGCCAAGAGCGCCACACGACGCGCGGGTCAGCGCTACGTCGCTTCACCGGCGCTGCGCGCCCGCGTCATGGCATCGGCAATCGCCGAGACCGGTACACCTTCGGCTACCAGAATCCAGACGCCACAATCGCGGGTGCTCTCATGGCCGCGCTGGGCTCTCGCCACCGCTGCTCTGCTGCTGTTAGCGGGGGGCTTGTTCCTCTCAATCAACCGTTACCGGCAACCCAGTTCGCTTGCCGAGTTTGCCGACCTGCACGTTGCCGATCTCGCCAGCGCCAGTCCCGTGGAGGTGGTTTCGACCGACCGTCATACAGTAAAACCATGGTTTCAGGGACGAATCCCGTTCACCTTCGACATACCCGACCTGCAAGGTTCACCCTTTACGCTGACCGGCGGTCGCGTCACTTACTTCCACCAGGAGCCCGGCGCGCAACTCCTCTTCACGTACCAGCGGCACTTCATCTCCGCCTTCATCTTCCGCGATACGCCCCAGCTCAGCATTTCGGGAGCGTCCTTCGTTGACCACAGCACTTCGTTCAACCTGCAAACCTGGACGCAGGATGGCCTGCGCTACGTGCTGGTCAGCGACGTCAACCCAGACGCCCTTAGACAGTTAGCCAATCTGCTCCAACACCCTCATTAGTGGTGCGTCGCGGCGGTAGTACGCCGTGCGGCCAATCAAAATCGCTCAATTTCGGTCAAATTTGTTGCAATAACGATCAGGCCTGTCTATACTCCGGCTGTTCGTTCTTCCAGGAGGCATTTCCTATGATTCAACTCACCGCGCGTTTGCGCCCCCTCGCTCTGTCGCTATTGGTACTGGCGGTCTGCGTGTTCCCTGCGATTTCGCAGGCGCAAGGCCCGCAGCCCAAGGTTCTCGCCGGGTTCTTCGAAGAGTGGAGTATCTATTACGCTAATTACAACATCGCTGACATGCAGGCCAATGGCGTGGCCGAACACATGTCGCACTTTGTCTATGCGTTCGCCAATGTGACCACCAGCCCCACTCCCAGTTGCGCCATCGCCGACGCGTGGGCCGACTTTGAAGACAATTCTCTTCCGCCCACGGGTGGCATTCCCAGTCAGTGGCCGCTGTATGGCAATTTCGCCGAAATTCTCAAGCTGAAGCAACTGAATCCCAACCTGAAGACGTTGATCTCCCTCGGGGGCGCATCGACGGCCAACACCGACGCCTTCATCGCGGCTGCCAGCACTCCCGCCGGACGCACGGCCCTGGCCGCTTCCTGCATCGACATGTTCATTGTGGGCAATGTTGGTAGCGACTGGAACGGCAACATCACCGCTCCCGGACTGTTCGACGGCTTCCACATTGATTGGGAATACCCGACCGCTTCCGACAAGCAGAACTACACCGCGTTGCTGCAGGAATTCCGCAAGCAACTCAACGCGCTTTCGAAGACCACCGGAAAACAATATGTGCTGACAGCTGACACGCCAGCCGGGAGCCAGAACTACGTCAATATCGACCTTCCCGCTGTGGCCGGGCTGCTCGACTTCCTCACCGTCGACGGCTACAACTATGCCGGATCCTGGGACACCGTCACTAACCACGCTTCGCCGCTGTTTGATACGCTCCAGGACCCGCAGCAGGGGCAAGGTCTTTTTATTGACGCCACTGTAACCGCGTACCTGAAGGCTGGAGTACCGGGCAAGAAGATCGTCCTCGGTATGCCCCTGTATGGCGCCGGATGGCAGGGCGTACCCAGCACCAACAACGGTCTGTATCAAACGTCCACCGGTCCCGCCACGTCGCCTCCGGGCGATACGCTCGACACCGACGGAGTTGCTACCTACAACACTCTGCAGAGTCTCTCTGGATTCACCAAGACGTTCGATTGGCGGAGAGGGGCGATCTCCATCTATAACCCATCGACCCAGACGTTTTGGAGCTACGACGATCCCACGACCATTGGCGTGAAGATGGCTTACGTTCAGGTTCGAGGAACGGGCGGACTAGGTGGAGCATTCGCCTGGGCCCTGAAAGATGACGATCCGAATGGCACGCTGATGAAAACCATGGCTGCCGGCCTCGGCCGGTAGCTCACTCACTTCCCTCCGCAACAACTCTGGCAGGCTCGGCAATCTCGCGGGCCTGCTTTTTTGCGCCGCCGCCTATACCCTCTCAGCCACCACATGAAATGAAACAACCGAGCCGGTCACTCGGCTTCTTCCGTAATAGAGGAACAACCCTACCCATAACAACTGGAGCAACACGATCACTCCCGCCGACGTCACCTGGGCCAATCCTGCCGCCAGATTGGGTATAGGTCCCTCGCTTGGGATGACGCTCAGCATCAGCGTCAGATACGCCATCGCGATTAGCGCCATCCACCGATAAACCCAAATCCGCGAGTTTCCGCGATGGTCAGCGCGCAAGCATTCCGACACCGCCCGCCAGCTCCATGTCGCCAACGCGGGCACAATGCCCGCGAGACGCCAGTGTCCAGCCAGAAACAATCCCAGTCCCAACAGTCCCGCCAGCGTAAACACCAGCGAGGTAATCGTCTGCACCGGAATCAGCGGTTCGTCCGCCAGTCCCGAGGCGTACGCCGCTTTCTTAGTGCTGCCGTGGAATACCAGCGGGAACAGTGCAAACAGCCGCGCCAGCCGCGGACTCGCCTCGCTTACCGGCTTGCCGTAGCAGCAACCGAAGCTGAGGCAAGCCATCCTGCCGATGGCCTCTGACAGTGCGTACGTAATCGCGGCCGCCGCCAAGACCGGCATCGCGTAAATCCTGACGTCGAACCACCGCCACAAGCCGCGCTGTACCAGCACCATTCCGGGCGGCAGAATCAGCGACGCAACGAATGCCGCGCCGGCTATCGTGAATGTATTGCGCTTGCCCTCGATCACGCGAGCCAGCACTTTCGACGCCGGAACGCAGATCGCCATCACGGTCGCGATCACTGCTGCGGCCGTCAGCAGCGGTGTGCCAATCGCCGCTAACAGCACGATCATCAGCGCCACGCCAAACGTACTCGCGGTCGCGCTGAAGAAGCCATAAAACGTCAGATTCAGCCCTTGCCACTCGCCATTTCCGTTCTTCGCCATCGGAACCGCGGCGATCATCTGCCAACGCTCCGCCGGAAGCGTCCTGATGCCCCACGTCAGCGCACCGAGCAGCGCCGACGCCAGGGCCGCGACGAAAACTACGTTGATCATGGCTGTACCTCCATCGCATGCGCCAGCAACGAGCGCACTTTCACATCGGTCTCCACCACCGGCTGTCCAAATCCTGACGAGTAGCGGCTGCGCACGCCTGCCTTGCGCTGATTGCGAATCAGATCTTGTGCGAAGCGCACTCGCCCCGATTGGAACATCAGCACCACGGTGCTGCTTCCCGGCCGGAACAGCGCTTTGGGCGCACCCCTTTGCAGCCGCATTCCCTTCTTCACCGGTTGCGGATCGTCATACCTTTCCGCGCTATAGCGCTGCTCAATTTGTCCCACCATCAGCGCGACCACTTCGATCATCGCGACGTAGCCAACCTTTTCCCCGCCTTCGCAGTCGGTGTCGAGAATGGTCACGACCCGTCGATTCTTCGAGTACGGAGTCAACAACCGTACCGCCGCATTCGGATTGCACGAGTGATAACGCCCTTGCACGGCGTAGAAGTCAGCCACTTCACCCGCCGCCGCAACATGCGTGTAGTGATATTTCTCCGGCGTCAGGCGAAACACAGCGAAATCGCCTTCGGCGAACTGCCGCGTCCAACGCGAGCCCTTGCCGCCCAGCAATTCGGGAAACTCGAAGAACTTTCCCTTGATGAATAGCCCCGAGGTTTCCAGCAGCGATCCGACCATCACCCGCGAATCCGCCGGACACACCACGCATCGTTCGGCTCGTGGCAGGGGACGGTATTGCCAGTACTTGATCTTGCGCTCAAATACTTTGCGCGGCGTGTCGAGTTTGGCTGGGTCTTCCACCAGTTCGCTTACATCGATGCCGCAACTGCGCAGGAAGCGCCGCATTCCCGACATTCGCGACGACAGCGCGTTGTCATAATTCAGATAGCCGAGCACCTCGGACATACGGCGGCTCGACGCCAGCCTCGACAGCAGCGATGCGTTTTCCAGCTTGGGCGAGTACAACGTGCGGATAATCCGGTTCGCCATCAGCCTTTCGTCGGCCACTGTCCCGGTCGCGCGATCGATGTATTGGTGTTTCAAACTGGATTTTTGTGCCATGCGGTTATGGTTCAGGTCACGATGCTTTGAAAGGGCATGGCTTTAGCCGTGCCGATAGCCTTGATTCGAACTTCCCGAGCGGACTTCAGTCCGCGAGGGTTCCTAGAGTGCTGCGTTCCGTTCTTCCTCCAACGTGCTCAGCAGGAGCAGCAGGTTCAAAACGCTGGCCACCTCCTGCACCGTCAATTCATCGCTCAGCAGCCGATCGCCCAAGCTTTCCAGGAAGCGCACCGGATCCTGTACCCGTACCGCGTGCTTCACCATTGGGCCAAGCTCAAGATGCTCCGACTTCTCCAGCGCCCGTACGTCCTGTTTCAACTGCTCGAACGCCTCGCTCAGGTTGGCGCGCCGCAGCGTTTCGCGATAATACTGCTCGGCTGTACGATTGAACTCCCGGGCTTCCATCCGCATTGGATCGCCGCCGCCCGACTCCGCCATGACCCCGTCCACGATCCTCTGGTGCGCCTGCAGGCCCTTGTCCGCCAGACGGAAGCGCAACTCCATGACTGTTACATCCGCCTGAGCTTGCGCGATCGTTCGCGCGCGTTCTGTTGCAGCCACGTCACCAGCGCCTCGCCATATTCGCGGATGGGTACACGCAGGTAGTCCGGATGCCGCCAGCTCGAACGCGTGCTCTTACAATGTGGGAGTATCTGTTTCAGCAGCGCATTGCGGGTTTTCTTGTGGGCGTAAAACGCCGGCAGACCGGCAGCCGCAAAGAAAAATGGGGTGCGTCGCTCGCTCTCCGACGTTGGATCGTCCGGAATATCATCCGCCGTTACAGTTCCGTCCAGCGCCAATTGATACGCAACCATCAGCAAAAGTTGCTGGAGGTTCGCCGCCTGTGCCATGTCGCGCTGGAACGTCGGAAACAGGCTGTAGTACCGGCCTTCGAATCCCGAGAACCCCATCTGACTGAATTCACGCAGTCGTAGCGGTATGTAAAACGACAGTCGCCGGTCCACGATCCCCAACTCGTCCAGTTCGGAGACCAATCGCGTCACATTCCCCGGTGTTCCGTCCAGCGCCGAAGTCTGCTCCGTCGCCAGCCACGCCACCGGATAGTTAAGCAGCCGATAATCGGGCACCAGATCGCCGCGCAGCCTGAACAGGCGCGCCATAAAGCTGTCGAGACCGTGTGGTCCGTAGGGCGTGAACGCCCGTCCCAGCACCCGCAACTCGGCCTTTTCCTGCCACTCCCGCCACATCAGCCGCAAATGGGTGAAGTCCAGCTCGTGCGGCAAGAATGAAAGCAGCTTTTCGGGATGAAACTCGGCGAAGTCGATCCGATACGGCGCCGCCGAGTACGTCCCCACAAACAAAACCAGGAAGTGCTCGAAGATCTTGATCGCCAGGTCACCCAGGCGCTTCTCTTCGTGTTGTGACTCGCCTCCGAGACCGTCAGCCACCGCCCGCGTCAGCCTGCGGCTACCGTATGTGATGTGGATGCCATTGTTCGCCAGGCTCACATTCGACAGGCTGGGCAACACGATCAGGTTATTCGAGATGATCCCGGCCTCGCGCAACTTAGCGACCGAATTCAGCTGGCTGCGGCTCAACACCTGGTGGCACAGGTGCATGTAATCGGACTTCGCTTCGCCGTCGTCCCAGCCCGACAAGCACGGACTCATGAACAGTTCGCGGTAGAACGAATCGGAGATGCACGACGACAGCTCTGTCTGTCGCACCGGAGGATGCGGAGCGTGATACACCAGCGCGCGCTGCCCCGACTCCAGCAACCCGAAGCGCAAGTTCGCCCACGACATCAGCAGCGACGTAAACAAAAACCGCCGCGCCGATTCGCCCGCTACGGCTTCGCCAATCAGCACCTGCTCCCTCGGACCCACCACGTGAAACGAGGTCGTCTCCGGCGAAGTATTGTCGTTGGAAAAGTGCCGCAGCAGCCGCTTCGCTTCCCGTCGCATCTTCTCGGGCATGTGCGGCTGCGTACCCGACAGGTCAGCCAATGCCAGCTTCAGCGCATAACTGATCGGGATCCGCAGCCACGTCTCGCCTGCTTGTTCGAAGGTGAATTTCACCGAATCCGTACGATAGCGTTTCAACTGTCCGCGCTCACCGATCTTCAGGTCTGCCAGAAATGTGTTGAGCGCGTGCGGACTCAGCCGCCGCTCGGGAAAGCGGATCCAGCTGTTCTCCCATACTTGTCCGTGGTCGTTCAGGAATTCCTGCAGTTCCAGGTAGGTACTGCGGGGAGCTTCTCCGCTGGAGCTCCGTCGGGCGATGTTTTTCAGGAAGCGGGAGTCGCGAATGGAGATCGGGAGGTCACAAACGGAGGCACGGCCAATAACGACGGCTTGCAGTTCGTCCTCGCTGCCGGCGGTTATGTCTCCTGGTGCAAAAGGCAACCCGTCGAGCAGCAGCGTGCTTTTACATCGGTGTCCCGGCGGGCTCGCCAGGACTTCCTCGCGAATCGCCATGCGCTTCGGCCTGCCGTTCCTAGCGGATTTGCGTACTCCTGCACCATAGGATGTGCTTTTTAGTTCAAGCCCTTATAAACCGCAGGTGAAATCTCAGTGAATCTCGCCTGCCAGTACCCGGTCATGCACCTCTTAGACTGTCAGAGAGGCCGGCGACGAAGCTATGGCTCCGCCACCGGCGGTTCTTTGACCAAAAGGCTCGAGATTACGAAATCGCGACTTCCTCGTACACTTCTCGGCCCTCTCGTGCGAACCCTTCAATCTTCACCAACTTGCTGGTGTCCCGCTTGCCGCAGTATCCGGTACATTCGCAGACGGTGAAATCTACGGGGCGTAGCGCAGCACCGTAGGTGCACGCGACCCGCTCCTCGCCCCGAGTACCGCGGCTGATAATCGCGTTAACACAGGTGAGACACAGAGATACCTCGACGCCATCGAGGCTGCGGTCGCGCCCGACATAGCCGATCGCCGCGACCAGCGCCAAGATAAATGCAACTACTAAGCTCTCCACGTCTCACCTCCTTCACGTTTGGATTTCACGCTTACTACCGCTTTGAGAATTGCATCACGCCGGCGAACCTCTGGTACATCTGAGACTGGACCGCTGCCTGCGGATGGTTGTGCACTTGGGACCACGTCCCTCCATCCGCAACAGCGTAATCCGGCAGGATTTTGGCCCTACCCTCTTCTGTGTGAAGAAGAAACTTACCTTCTCCACCACCGGCGTGAACTTGTTATCGCGGAGATAGTCCGCGAGTAGACCTATCGCCGCCCATGGGCGAACTTTGACCTATAAGCGGACCGTGCTGCCGTTAACTACTCAGCGAGCCTTAGTTTGTCTGCGGTTGCGTAGGGTCAAGTCGCCGGGAGCTAGCGACAATTTCCAAAGATGGCCCGGCGGTTGTCGCATGCCGCTTTCGGCTGCAGCCACCTACGCATCGAGCTTGCGTTTTATGGTACATCGGGCACTCTCCTACGTGAATCCTACATTGCCCTAACTATCAGTAAATTGCAAGTGGAAATCCCGCATTCTCGAACTATTTTGCAGGAATTTCTTGGCTACCTGTGAAGGACTGCAACTAGCTCCTACCTTGGTGCAAGCTATTCACCAGGCAGTGCCATAACTTACATGAGCCTTAGTGCCAGACGCCAATTCTTGTTGGCGCTGACTCGGCAGATGTTCTCGGAGTAAGATCATCGGTGCCCGCCATACCCGGGGCAGAATCGAGCACTCATACTATGCAATACCGCAACTTCGGCAAGTCTGGACTCAGAGTCAGCGACATCGGTTACGGCGCGTGGGGCATCGGCAAAGCCATGTGGGTCGGGGCCGATGATGACGAATCCCTGCGCTCGCTGCATGCCGCTCGCGACGCCGGTGTCAATTTCTTCGACACCGCTCTGGTCTATGGTGAGGGCCACAGTGAACAGCTCATCGCTCGCGCCTTCGGCAAGTCTGCCGACATCATCATCGCCAGCAAAGTTCCGCCACAAGACTACATGTGGGATATACAATCCGGCTCGCCGCTGCGGCGCACCTTTCCCCGCGAACACGTATTCGCCTCGCTCGAAAAAACACTGCGCAGCCTGGGGCGCGAGCAAATCGATATCTACCAGTTCCACACCTGGCATGATGACTGGGCGAGCGAGCCTGAATGGCAAGAAACCGTCCGCCAGCTCAAGGACTCAGGCAAAGTCCGACTGACCGGCATCTCCATCCAGAACCATCAGCCCGCCAATGTCCTCAAGGCACTCGCCACCGGCCTCATCGACAGCGTTCAAGTTATTTACAATATCTTTGACCAGTCTCCCGAAGACGAGCTGTTTCCCTATTGCGAAAAGCATGGCATCGGCGTGATCGTGCGTGTGCCTTTCGACGAAGGCGCACTCACCGGCAAACTGACGCCTGATACGAAATTCCCCGACGGCGACTTCCGCCAAAACTATTTCAGCGGTAATCGCAAGCAAGAAGTTTGGGACGCAGTCCAGGCCATCGTCCGCGATACGGGCATCACGCTCGACGAACTCCCAACGCTCGCCCTACGCTTCTGCCTCACCCCGTCAGCGGTCTCGACCGTGATCCCCGGCATGCGCAACGTTCGCCACGTAGCAGCCAATGTCGCTGCTTCCGATGCCGGCCCGTTGCCGCCCGAAATGCTCGCCAAGCTCCGCCCGCACCGCTGGGTGCGGAACTTCTGGCACTGACGCGGGGTAATCCCATCCTTGGTGACCGGTTCCCCATGACTTCCCGCCCCAAATCTTGCTATAGTGCTGGTACTTTTTGTCCCCTTGCCATGCCTATGTGGCGACACGTCCATTTCGTTCGGAGGCCCATGCCGCGCTTCCTGCACTTCGTTCGCCAGCTGCCTGTATGCCTGGCGGTATCTTGCTTGCTTCTCGCGATCAGTCTGTCGTCGACAACACTGGCCCAGGGATTCGGCTCAACCAAGAAAAAGATCACCCTGCATCGCAAGCTTCCGCCTATTGCGCACCTTGACGGCACCGCCATCAACGTCCAGGTCACCGGGCACAGCGTCCAGCCGGACGTCGTTAGCGCACTGCGCGACATGCTCGAAGCCGAGCTCTTGAAAGACGATCACCGCCTGCGCTCCGACGACAAGCATCCCGATTCTGTCGTTATTTGCACCATCACCGAATACTCTCCGCCGCAGGCTCAGACATCGACGCAATCGACCTACGTCCCCGGCTCGAAAAAACCTCAGCAACAGTCGGTCACCCGTTATAGCGGAATCCTGAAAGTCGCCTATCAGGCTAAAGATGCCCATAGCGGACGCACCCTCGACTCCGACAATGTGACTGCCAAGTACGATGACGAGTTCAACCAGTACGGCTCCACGTCCGGAGGTGTCACCGGAACTCTGTCGCACACATGGGACAAGCTCAGACACGGCAAACTCGAGCCCGACAAGCCGCCCACAACAGCCGAGTTGCGCGACGTGCTAATGAGCGACGTCGTCTCGCAGATCGCCTCCCGCCTGGTCAACACTGAAGAGCCCGTCGAGGTGCTGCTCGCGCGCGGCAAGCTTGACGATGCCAACAAACTCGCTGAGTCCGACCTCTGGACGCGCAACCTCGAAGCCCTCGAAACCATGACGCCTTTTCCCAGCAAGGAAGATGACGCTTATCGTCTGTACAACATCGGTGTCGCCTATGAGGCGCTGGCCTACGCCTCGGAAGATCCAAAGGCCGCGCGGAAATACTTGGATGAGGCCGCCATCAATTACGGCAAGGCCATCGACGACAAGCCGGCCGAAAAGTATTTCATGCAGCCGCAGAACCGCATCGATACCGCGATCGCCCACTATAAGACGTTGAGCGGTCAGTCGAAGACCGTCGCTGCGGCGGATACCGGCACCAAATCTTCAGCCAACGACGACACGACGACGAAGTCAGCCAGCAACACCAGCTCCTCCACGGCGAGTAAGACCAAGAGCACTTCGACGAAATCGACCTCATCAGGAACAGGCAGCACGACCGTCGCCAAATCGATGGTGGCTCCGCCGCCCAAGAAACCATCAGGCCCTCCTCTCACCAATGATCAGATCATTCAGATGGTGAAGGCTGGCGTGGATGAGGACAACATCATCGACACCATCCGCTCCGCCGGCGCGGTGAATTTCGATCTCAGCGTGGACGGACAAGTGAAACTCGCGCAAAACGGTGTGAAGGGCAAGGTCCTCACCGCCATGAAGACCAAGGCGCGTCAGTCGCCGTCGCACTGACCATGTCGCTTCGCCACATCTCGCGCCTCGTTCTCGCAACGCTGATTCTGTGCGCGTGCGTCTCAGCCCAGGAGCGTTGCGGAGCTGGCACCGACCTAATGGTGCAGGCGCTGGAGCGTGTCCAGCCCAACAGTAACCCTTCCCAAATCCGCGACGCCGTTGAGCTGCTCAAGACTGCCACCGCCGAATGCATCAGTCTTGGCGACGCCTGGTATTACCGCTCGCTGCTCGAGCGCAAGCTGGGCAATACCCGTCTTGCAGATTATTCGCTGGAGAAGGCGCGCCAGAACAACTCGGAGGCCCTGCAACAACAGCTCAATCCCTTCGTTCTCTCCACCAGCCCTGCCACCAAACCCACGGCGCAGGTGCGGGAAAAGTGGGCACTCGTTGTGGGCATCGGCAAGTTTCGCGACCCCGGCATCCCCGTGCTGCACTACACCACCGCTGACGCCACCAGCTTTGCCCAATCGCTGCTCAGCGCCAACGTCGGACGTTTCAAGCCCTCGAACGTTGCCGTACTGACCGACCTGCAGGCCACCACGCGCAACATTCGCGAGAAGCTCAACTGGCTCGCTCGCAGTGCGCAGCCTGACGACTTGGTCGTTATCTACATCGCCACCCACGGCTCCTCGCGCGACTTCGACACCGCCGGAGTCAACTACATCATTACCGCTGACACCGAAATCACACCCAAGAGCGGCGCTGCTCGCGATAACACCTCCGACACCGACAAAGACATCGACCACGACGCGCTTTTCGCCACCGCGCTTCCCATGGTTGACGTAGCCAACACCGTCGCCAGCCGCGTTCATGCCCAGCGTGTCGCAGTCTTTCTCGATACCTGTTTCAGCGGGGCCGCTGCCGGTTCCGGCGGAACCAAGACCGTCTCCGCCGCACTAAATTTCAAGGCCATCTCGCCCGCAACCCTCGACCGCATGAGTGCCGGGGCCGGCCGCGTCATCCTCGCCGCTAGCCAGGAAAATCAGGAGTCGCTCGAGAGTGCCTCTCTTGGCCACGGCTACTTCACTTATTACCTGTTGCAGGGTCTCCAGCAAAGCAAAGGCATGGACACCATGGGCAAGCTCTACCTGTACGTCCGCGACCAGGTTTCCGAGCGCGCTAAGCAGCAGCAAGTTCCCGTCATGGCCCAGAGTGACCAGGGCGACGAAATCGTACTCGGCGTCCCCGTCGGAGCAGCGCCAGGCTCCCATGGCGGTCCCTGAACGACGCGCCAATTACTAGGCCCCCCCCCGCACCCATTCTGCGGTATTCTTCTCCGACCAGCCTGATTTGAGATCGCTCGAATGCTATCGTGGCGCGCCATCCACAAACGCTTCCCTTGGCTCGATCCCGCCGGGATCGTACTGATTCTTATCATTGGCTTTCTCAGCTTCAAGTACGAAGACTTCAAAAACGATTTTCCCCGCCTCATCACCTGGCAGCTTCGCGCCTACCAGTGGATCACCAGTCATGGCTCCCGCCAGCCCCAGGTGCATTGGGTGACACCGGTCGAGATTGACGACGCCACGTTCTACGATTTCCTCGGCAACGAGACCCGCGACGATGTCACCGACCGCGCCTTCCTCGCCAAGTTAGTGGAAGCGGCCACCCATGCCGGTGCTGCTGTCATCGCCCTCGACATCAACCTCGACGAAACTACCTTCGACAAGTCCGGCAGCCCTTCTGGCACGCTCAACGCCGACGATCAGGCGCTCCTCGATGCGATCCGCAAAGCGCAAGAGGCCCACATCCCGGTTGTTCTCACCTTCGGCTTTCGCGAAGAGATGGTTCCCGTTCCCCAGATTTTCGATCACCAGGAAGTGTTCGATGGACGGGGTATTTCCTATCGCTTCCCCGAGGACGAAATCCCCACGCCCAGACCCGCATGGGTCGCGCGTTATGGCTTTGATCATCCCGCCGACGATCTCCGCAAAGTCCCTCTGGTCACGATTGGCGCTGACAGCTCAGGCAAGGAGTTCGACTTCTACTCTTTCGCACTTCAGACCACCGACGCCTACACGCAGTCGTCCTTTGGCGGTCTCAATCTCGCCGAACACGCGCCTGTGCCGGAGACCAAAGTCCTGGCCGACAAGCTCACCAAACACGAGTTCGTGTACACAACCTTCATGCCCGCCGAGGACTTTATCAGCCCCAAGCTGCGTGTCCTCGGTTCCGGACGGGACAGTCACATTTCCGCAGTCGAGGTTTTTTGCGCTTATTCGCAGGGCAAGGATTGGGAAAAAGGGACCGAGAAGAAAGCATGTTCTCCCGATCTCATTCCCAGTCGCATCGGAATCATACCCGGCCTGCTGGGCGGCCGAATCGTTCTCATCGGCGGCGACCGCCACGGCTACAAAGGCGAAGAGGGTGACCAGGACTACCTCGACAATCACCAAAGCCCTGTCGGGCCGCTTCGTGGGATGTACTTTCAGGCCAATTACATTGAGGGACTGCTCGACAACCGCGTGCTCTTCAAGGTCAATCGCTGGGTAGCGGCCTTCATCGACATGGCCCTCGCCGCCTTCATGCTGTGGGTGATCAGCTTGCGCCGCGGGTTCTGGGTGCGCACCGGCCTTATAGTTGTACTCTTGCTCCTGCCTGCTCTACTGGCATGGTTTGCTGCCGTGGAGCTCCAATACTGCCTGGATTTCATGTTTCCGTTGGTTTTGCTGCTTCTACATCCGGCCATTGAGAGCTATATTCATCTGGTACACGGATCTCGTTCGCCGGAGGTCGCTCATGATTAGGCCACTCGCCCGCGCCCTTGCGCTCATGACCGTGTCCGTGTGCCTTA
This sequence comes from uncultured Acidobacteriaceae bacterium, assembly GCA_963730105.1. GTDB lineage: Bacteria > Acidobacteriota > Terriglobia > Terriglobales > Acidobacteriaceae > DASRAA01. The sequence goes on along the minus strand of CAVSQO010000016.1, from coordinate 332,255 downwards.
CTGCATCGATCGCTGCATCGCCTATGTCCAGTGCGTCACCCGACGACCAGAACACCAGCACAACAACTAAGAAGACAGCCCCCAACCCGAAAAAGCCCGCGGCGAAGAGCGCCTCCGAGCCTGACAAGATCAAGACCGACGAGCGCATGTCCACCCGCGGCCTCAAGCCGCCACCGAAGGACGCCGACAAGGGCAAAGCCCCCAAACCAACCACATCGCCGGACTCCACCAACCCGAAGTAAGCGCCGCCAACGGTTTTGTGTCGGGGCACGACTTTACAGGCTGCTGAAAGAAGCGGGTTTTGGTAGAGCTGACCTTTAGGTCAGCGTCTGAGGCCTTTATATTTGATCCGCCGAGCGGACTTTAGTCCGCGAGGTCGCGTCCGCGCTTGATTGAGCAGAGAGAAATGCCGACTCTACCGCGTTCTCGAGCCCGAAAAGGACTTTTCTCGCAGCGGTTTTGTGTCAGGGAACGACTTTGCAGGCTGCTGAAAAAAGCGGGTTTTGGTAGAGCTGACCTTCAGGTCAGCGTCTGAGGCCTTCATATTTGATCCGCCGAGCGGACTTTAGTCCGCGAGGTCGCGAGTCAATGAGAAATCTGTCCCGGAGGGACGACATATCAAAGCGCAGCGCCTCGGCGCTGGGTAAACGCAAAAAGAAACACCTTAGTCCCGGCAAGGACGGCATGAGATGGAGCGACATTTCAAATCCGCCTCACCGAACCGCTGATTCCCAAGGCTTCAAATCGCGCATCCGCCTTATCACAACGCGATGTGTCCTTCGTCCTTTCGCAGCTGGCTCCCAGCCTGTAATTAAGATGCGTGAGGCCAAGGGAGAACTGTTTCTTCCCGACCGCGCCGGGGGCGCTGGTTCGTACTGGCTCTTTGAAAACTCAGGATGGAGTGTTCGGCGTCCGCGAGCTGACGCATAAACTATCATACAATAGCTAACTACTTAACTATTACACTACTGCATAAACCTGGCGGGGATGACGAACTTATCGCCGTAAGTACATTTAAAATCAATTGGATAATGAATCGCACGAGTCATAGTGTTATACGTAAGCGAATCACATTAACAAAACGATGTATTCTTATCCGATCTGACTCTACATCTACTCTATTGGTTTGGCGGGATCCCGTTCTGCAGCCAATCCACCAGCTTCTCTTTCCCATGTTGCTGCGCCAGCGATGTCACTCTTGCCCGCGCCTCGGCATACGCCACCCGCATTTCCTCTTCGCTTGTTGGATTCCGCAACGCCTTTTCCAACCCGGCAACGCTGTCGAACGTTCCCTTCACCCGCGACCCTTCGTGAGCCAGGTACAACACCAGTCCCTCGCGAAACCACAGCGGAGTCCCTGCCTTGGCATGCTCCTCCACCAGCATGTGTAGCAACTCATGCCGGAGCGTGCTCTCCAGCGTCCCCGCATCGCTCAACACATCGGTGGGCTGCATGCGGACCGTCTGCCCACGGGTGGATGCCGCCACCCAGCCCGGCTCGCCGGTCGCATCCCGAAATGCTGCCACGGTCGCGTAAACCTTCAGCTCGGCGGCGCCGTTGTACACCAGTGAGGTGGCTTCCTCTGCCTCATGCATGATTCGCGTTGCCATCGGCAGCAGCGCGCGATCTCGCTCGGGACGAGTGGTCAGCAGCACCACGTCTTCACTGGTCAGCTGTTGCCACTGGGTTCCCTGCGCATTCACACCCAGTTTCGTGCCTGGATAATAAAAGCTGAGTATCTCGCGATACGAGCGTCCCTCTTCGCCCATCACCTCGGCTCCCATCTGGCAAAGTCCCACGCCGTGTCCCGAGCCCCGTCCATGAAACACGATCCGGTCGCTCTCGACATGCACGTCGTACCAGTTGCTCTTCAGCCGCTCCCATCCAATGTTGCGTCCGATCGCGGTGCGAAACGCCAGGCCCGGGACGGTGACACTTTGGCTGCCGGTTACGGTCAGGAACTCCACCCGGCCACTTGCGGTGCGCTGCAGCACAGACACTGACCGCAAATGCCCCGGCACGTTCACGCCTTCGGCCGCGAGCGCGCGTTGCAATTCCTGCTTGGTCACTTCGCTTCGCCACTGATTGCTGCCGCTGCGCAAGCAGTAAGTATCGGAATGCTGCTTGAGGTAGGGAGCGCGCTGCTCGTTGTTGCCCAGGATGTAGCGTCCGTCTTCGGTTATGCCGCCGCAATTGGCATGGTAATAAGTCGCCGCCGGCTCGCCGTCGTACCACAGGATTTCACTGGCGGTCGATTCGACGATCTTTCTCAGCCGAGGCGTCACGTCTCCCAATCGCAGATTCTGGCAGTGCGTCGAGTCGCAGAAGTCGAACCCATCCACCGCATGCCGGCTCCCGAAGTGCATCGCGTAGGTACGTGCTGTTACCGCCATCGCCCTGAGCGTCTCATCGGACTTGAAATTGCCTGTCTCGCCCGCCAGAACGCCCGCGATGTACTCGTCCATCGGCATCGATGCCGTCACCAGTAACCGGCCTTCGCTCGCACGAATCTCGACGGGAAAGTCTGCCTTCAGCGGCGGCGCGCCCGGGGTTACGATCTGATACAGGCCGCTGACGCGCACTTCCGTCGCGAGATCCTTCGTCACGCCAATCTGGATCCGCGCCCCCACGGCTCGCAGCGTCAGCGTGGTTAGTGCGCTCTCGGCGCAATTTGCACACTTCCTGACCTTCGCGAGCCCTGCGTCGGCCTGCAGCTTCACTTCCTGCGGTGGTCGCAGGTACCACAGCCGAACTCGCACGGTCTGGGGAAATCCGCCGGACTTCGTACGGTTCTGCGCGTCACCACCAACCCACATCAGCAGCAACGTCGCCAACGTGACCGCGAATCGCTTCAACGATTCGCTCCATGAGAATTAGCCTGCGCCTGTTCCGCCGCATACGCCGCGAAGATTTCCCTCGCCACCCCGGACGCATCGACTGGCCCGTTCCCTTTCTCCAGGAACACCACCAGCGCAATCTCAGGATTGTTCTCAGGCGCATATCCGGCAAACCAGCCATGCCGCCAGGAGCCTTCCTCCACTAGCGACGTGCCGGTTTTGCCGGCTACCTTCATCGCCCCATCCGGCTGTGCCAAGCGGCCCATTCCGTAAGCGGTCGAGCCTTCCAGTCCGGCGAACAGTGGATCTAGCTCTGCGTCGTGCTTCTGCGAAAGCTGCGCCAGCTTCTGATACCCGCGCAGCAACTCCAGCGGAGTCACGTGCAAACCCCATTCCCCGATCGCCTGCATTTGTAACTCTTCTTGCGTACTAGCCAGCGCGACACTCCCCGACGCCTCGTTCGGCGTCAGTCCACTGGGCGAACCGAAACCATACTTTAGAAAACTCTCGCGCAACTCTGCAGGAGTCAGACGGGTCGCCATGGTCGCGAAGTACGAATTGCACGAGTACGCCAGCGCCGTCGCCGGATCGAACGGTTGCTTCATCTCCGGATGAGTGCAATCCAGGTTGTGCCCGCCCACTTTCAGAGTGCGCTTGCACATCAGCGTCGTTTGCTCGTTAATCTTGCCGGCTTCGAGCAATGTCAGCAGCGTGAACGTCTTGATGCTCGATCCGGGCAGCGCCAACCGTCGCGCAGCCACGTCGGGGTGATACGCTGCTAAGACCTTGCCGGTCGCTACATCGATCACCATCGCGGTGCCGTGCTTGCCAGCCATCGACTGGGTGACGGCCTGCTGAAACGTCGTTTCGCCCGCCGAGCGCCCACTCGGTTGAGCCTGAATTGAATCCCACAATGTCAGATATCCAGCCAGGCACACTACGAACATCGCGATCGAAGCCCGGGAAAGGTCAACTCGCCTCATCTCTTGATTGTATGTTTGGAATCTATCGGCCGCGACGCGACTTCTCGTCCGGAACCCGCCTGCTAACAACACGTCTTATCCATGGCCGCACTTGGTTCCGATTTTTTATCCGACCACCAGCACCATCTTCCCCAGTGCGCCCGAGTGTTTCATGATCTCCTCGTGCGCTCGCGCAGCCTCGGCCAGGGGAATCTTCCCCCCAACTACCGGGTGAAGCGTGCCGTTTTCCATCCCCGCCTCCAGCGCCGCCCGCATCTCGCGTGCCTCTTGCTCGCTCGTCGCAAACAGTGTCATTCCACGAATGTCGGCCTCGCGCGACATCGCTTCGCGCGGATTAATCTCAATCGTCCCGCGATTGCCGATCACGACCACTCGTCCCTTCTTGGCCAGCAGACCAAGATCGTTCGCCAAATTTTTGTTGGCCACCATTTCCAGAATCAGGTCGTACCCGCGCCCACCTGTCAGCTTCATCAGTTCGTCGAGATAACCCGGTGCCGTGTGATTCACCGCTTGATGCGCGCCCTGCTCCTTCACCAGCTTCAGTCCGGCGTCAGTCCCGGCCGTACCAATGACGACGGCACCCGCGGCTCGAGCCAATTGCACCGCCGCTGTGCCTACGCCTCCGCTCGCACCGTGGATCAACACTGTCTCACTGGGCTTCAATCCACCGCGCTGGAACGCTCCTCGGTACGCCGTACCGTAAGCCACGCCCATCGCCGCTCCCTGCTCGAAGCTCACGTTCGCCGGCAAAGGATGCACCTGTGCCTCCGTGCACAGCGTCTGCTCGGCATAGGTCCCGCTCAACGAGCCTGACGTATACACGCGGTCACCGACTTTCACGCTGGTCACGCCATCGCCCACTGCCGCCACCACTCCAGCGGCGTCAGCCCCGGGTGTGTAAGGCAGGTTGGGCTTGATCGCGTAAGTACCAGTGCGTATATAGGCCTCTACCGGATTGACCCCAACTGCATGCACTCGCACCACTACCTGCCCGGGCCCGGGTTGCAGGTCGGCTACATCCTCCAGCTTCAGCACTTCCGGTCCGCCGAATTCGTGCACTCGAATCGCTTTCATCGTCGCCTCCACTTCTCACCAAGCACTGCCCTACCGCTCCATACTAAAATACTTTTCGCGTTTATCTTGAAGCTGCGCGTTTTCGCCGTGGAAGCAATTCCTCCTCTGGCCGGCCACCGCGCTCGTGCCGCCAAAGCTCAGGATCGCTGTCCATGAAGAATACTGCCGTATTGCTGTTGAGTAGTCCCGTGGCGCTGGCCCGCAAAGGCGCGCTGGCCGCCATCGCGCAATTCCTCGTGGCCCACAATGGAAGCGTGCTCCACGCCGACGATCACATAGACGGTGGTCGCGAGCTTTTTCTCTCCCGCCTGGAATGGGACCTCGAGGGTTTCGACATTCCAGTCTCCGCCTTCGACCTGCACTTTAAGCCCGTGGCCGACGCATTCCAGATCAAATACCACCTCGCCCTGAGCGACTACCGTCCGAAGGTCGCCATACTCGTCTCCGCGTACGACCACTGCCTGGCTGACCTGCTTTACCGTCACAGCACCGGAGAGTTGGCTTGCGATATCGTCACCATCATCGGCAGCCATCCCGCCGCCCAGCGCCTCGCCGAATTTCATGGCATTCCGTTTCATTTACTGGCCGAGCCGCAGAACAAAGCCGCCTCCGAGCAAGAGATGTTTCGGCTCCTCGGACCGGACCTCGACCTCATTGTCCTCGCCCGTTACATGCAGATTCTCAGCCCTGAATTTGTTGGTCACTACTTGCTGCGCCTGGTCAACATTCATCACTCGTTCTTGCCGGCCTTCGTTGGGGCGAAGCCGTATCACCGGGCCTTTGATCGCGGAGTGAAACTGATCGGCGCCACCAGTCACTATGTAACCGCGGGTCTGGATGAAGGACCCATCATCGAGCAGGACATCGTGCGCGTTTCTCACCGCGACAGTGTCGAAGACATGATGCGCAAGGGCCGCGACCTGGAGAAGGTCGTACTCTCCCGGGCGGTGCGCTGGCACCTGGAGAACCGCGTTCTCGTATATCAAAACAAAACGGTGGTGTTCGTGTAGGACGCGCTCCGCCAACTCGAATCACCACTTGTCCTTTTCGCTACGCGTCTCTTTCTGAATGTGGCGAGTATCTCCTTTAGCGCGCTGCCGCGGCCATCTTCTCCCGCATCTTCGCCATTTCCTCGCGGTTCGGCCCGTAGGGCGCTGGAGCGCTGCCTCCGGCAAGCCGGTTCATCAGCGACAACTGTCCGCGATGATGGATCTCGTGATGCAGCAGCATCGTCCACAGAATCTGCCGGACGGTCACCGGCGTGCCCGTGAAGAACATGATCTCCCGATCTAAATCAGCCGGAGTGAGCTTCTTCACCCGTTGCACCGCATCCGCATGAACGCGTTCGAAACCGGGTGCCAGCTCCTCAATTTTTCTCGGACGCTCGATACCAGGCGGCTTCGCGCCCATTTCGAACACACCCCGCTCGATGCCGTACGTCATGTGCGCCTCGGCTTCAGCCAGGTGCCATCCCAACTCACCTAGCGACCGTCCGCCCGCATCCGGCCGGAAGTCGTACTTGTCGACCGGGAGCGACTGCAACATCGCTACCGTCTTCTTGGTTTCTTCTTCCCACGTGTTGAGAAATGTTTCCAACTCTTTGGACATCAACTTCTCCTTTGGCCGGGTCGAGCCCGGGTCGTTACTGTTATTCGCTTAAGTCGGCGGTTTCTTCGTATTTTGCTCGATTCACGCGCAATCTTTGAACCCGCTACAATCTGTCATAGCGAGGATTGAATGTCCATAACCCAGGAAGATGTTTTTAGCGCGCTTAAAGAGTGCTATGACCCCGAGATCCCGGTCAACATCGTCGATCTCGGACTCATTTATGAAGTTCGTATAAAACCCACCGTCAGCGCCAACATCGAAGGCGACGATATCGAAGTTGAGATGACCCTCACCGCGCCAGGCTGCCCTTCATCGGGCTACATCACCGACCAGGTGAAACAACGCTTGCTTCGCATTCCGGGAGTAACCGACGCCAAGGTTGAAATCGTCTGGTATCCGCAATGGACCCCCGAGCGCCTCAGTCCTGACGCCCGCAAGCAGCTCGGCATTGACTGACAACTGACTACTGGCCTGGCTCACCACGTGTACTTCTGTTTCGGCTCCTGTTTCGCCGCCTCGCTCAGCACTTTCTGCTTCCACTCTTTGCGTTCGCTCTTTCGCAGGCTGCCCACGTCGGCCGCCGCCAGAATCAGCGCACGATACGACCCCAGCCATGGCAGCTTCACTAGCGACTCGTCCGGAGCCTCTGCCTCCTTGATTAGCGCCATCTGCGTCTCCTTCCACTCTGACGAAGGCGTGGTGCCCGAACGCAGATAATTCAGCGCTTCCAGCCCTCCGCTTCCGAGCTTTTCCAACTCCAACACCCGGCCGCTGGCATTTAGCAACACAGGAGCCTTCGCCGAAATCGCGCCGAAGCCCGGCCCCATGTCACGCCATTGCTGAAATGTTGCGGTCAACTCTACCGACCCCACGCCAAACTTCGGAGCATCGCTCAGCAACCCGTCCACCAATGCCGCAAATTGCCGCCGGTATGGAGGATCCGGAACCACCGCATCCGTCAACTTCACCAGCGGGATGAGCTGCGTGCTTGGCGTTCCATGATGGTTCATTTGCTCTCGACTACCTACGCCCTCGGGTGACGAAATCTTGCCCAACACGCCCACCGGCCCCAATTCCTCGGTGCCCGAAATCTGCCGCAGCATTTTGTTAGTGCTCGACAAATGTTGCAATCCGTCCTGCTCCAGCCACACGCTCACCACGTCCAGCCGCCGATACATATCTGCCACGTTCGTCACGTCGCGCGGTGACCAGAAGCGCTCTGCTATGGCAGCCGTTCGGGGCCAGATTCGGCTATCGATGTTCTCCGGAGACAGGAATTCGCCCCAAGCGCATACTTCGCCTCCCACAACGTGGGATGCCTGCTCTTTGGTCAGTTTGCTGTCTGCTGGGAGCGGGTCTGACAGATAGTGATATTCCGCCGGACCCATATGGTCGAGGTAATACGTGGTTGACCAGATCGCCCCGTATCCCTCGCGTGCTGCCTGATCCAGCGACTTGTACCCCCGCCACGACTGTACGATCGCATCTTTCGGCAGGTCCGGTGTCAGGATTTCGTCCCACCCCACCATCTTCTTACCGTACTTCTGCACGATCTTCAGCACTCTCTGGTTGAAGTAAGTCTGCAGCTCCGCCGTCGTGCGGTAGCCATGTTCTTTCATAAACGCCTGGATCTGCGGATTCTGCTTCCATTGCTGGCCGTTGTTCTCATCGCCGCCAATATGAAAGTACTCATCCGGGAATAATGCCGCCATCTCCCCGATAAACCCGTCGAGAAACTCGTACGTCTCCTCCCTCGTCGGGTCCATCGTCGGATCGAACACGCCCCAGCGCATCTCCAACTCATACGGCCCTGGCGCGCTCGCCAACTCCGGATATCCAACCATCCACGAACTCGTATGCCCCGGCATGTCGAACTCTGGAACCACCCTCACTCCGCGATCGGCCGCGTATTCCACCACTTCGCGCACTTGCTCCTGCGTGTAATACAGACCGCCCGAGCCCATCCCCTGCAGCTTCGGATATTTCTTGCTCTCGATGCGGAACCCCTGGTCTTCGCTCAAATGCCAGTGGAAGACATTCATTTTTACCGCCGCCATGCCATCGATATTGCGCAGGATGACATCCACCGGTTCGAAGTGACGGCCTACGTCGATCATCAGTCCGCGCCACGGAAAGCGCGGCTTGTCTTGAATGCTCACTAGCGGGAAGTAGTACCCATCCGCATCGCCCGCGACGAGCTGCGAAAACGTCTCCATACCTCGCATCGCGCCCACTACTGTTTCGGAGGTGAGTGTGGTGTGTTCGCTGTTGATCTCTAGGGAATACGACTCGTCCTCACCAAACCTTGGGTAGGTCGCGCCCGCCTCTTTCACTGCGACCGTCAGTGTCGGCGGAGTCCCAACCGGAGCAATCCCCAGCGGCAGCACCATTCCCGTGCGTCGTCTCAGCCGATGCTGCATGCGTAGAATCGCGCCTTGCAGTCGCGCATCAGTGTACCCGGCAGTCCCAACCGTGAATGACACGTAGAGTTTCATTCTTCCGGGGCTAACTCTTAGGGAAGCGGGCAGCGGCATCACATTAATCGAGGAGGTCTGACTCAGACCCGCTTGGGCCCCCGCAAAGACAAAAGTAGCCAGCATTAACATCGCAATAAGGACTCGCATGCTCATTATTAGGAATTTACACTGTTGCACTGCCTTCACCATAATGTTCGTTTATGTTCGATTTGTGGATTGTTTTTGCGCGATTATGGTATGCTGTCGCGAGGAGCGAACCCATGCCTCAGGCGGCTGACACTCGCAATTTTCCCTATCAGATGCTCAAGGAGATCTACGAACAGCCCGAGGCCATCCGGGACACCATTGTGCAGCACATTGACCCGGTCACCCGCAGGATCCGCCCCGACCGCTTTCCCTGGACTCCCGCCGAAGTCGCCGCCCTCCGCCGGGTCACCATCATCGCCAGCGGCGCCAGCCGTCACGCCGGCCTGTGCGGCAAGCTCATGATCGAGGAGTTGGCCGGCATTCCCGTCGACGTCGAGCACGCCAGCGAATACGGCTATCGCACTCCCACCAATGGCAAGGGCTCGCTGGTCATCGCCATCACCCAGTCCGGAGAGACTGCCGACACCACCGCCGCTCAGCGCATCGCCAAAGAAAACGGCATGAAGACGCTCTCTATCTCCAACGTCGTCGACTCCACCATCTCTCGCGAGGCTGACGCCAATTTCTTTACCCGCGCTGGTCGCGAGGTGGCCATCCCCGCGACTAAGAGCTTTACAACCCAACTCACCGCCCTTTATATGCTGGCGCTTTTTCTGGCGACTCAAAAAGAAACTCTCAACGCCGCCCAAGTGGGTGCCCGTGTGCAGGCGCTCTCCACCTTGCCTGACCTCATCGAGCATTCGCTCGACCGCTTCAACGACGAAGCCGAGGCCATTTCCGCCGACTTCTACCAGGACCAGACCTTCGTCTTCCTGGGGCGCGACGTCCATTACCCCATCGCTCTCGAGGGCGCGCTGAAGCTCAAGGAAATCTCCTACGTTCACGCCGAAGGCTATCCCACCGGCGAGTTCCGGCACGGACCGACTGCGCTCATCACCGAAACCTTGCCGGTTGTCGCGATTGTGACCTATGATCGCCGCGATCCTGAGTCCGTGGTGCGCTATGAGAAATCCATGGCCTTGATTGAAGAAATCCGTCACATCTCCGCGCGCCAGATCCTGCTCGCCTCTGAGGGCGACGAAACCGTACGCGCCATGGGCGTCGCGACGTTCTCATTGCCGCACCTCGAAGAGCTGCTCCTGCCTATCATGGAAGTCGTGCCGCTACAGTTTCTCGCCTACCACATCGCGGTACGCAACGGCCTCGACGTCGACCGCCCCCGCAACCTCGTTAAATCTGTCACCGTGGACTAGCGTTATCCCAGCCCGAGCAGGGCAACGCTTTTCCTGATCACTAGCCAGCGTTCACTGGCCACTGATTGTGGTTGCTCTTGCGTTTTTGTTCGAATAGGATCGTATGCGACCATGGCGAACAAACGCACCTCGGTCCTTAACGAAGAACGCCGCCGCTCCATCGTCGATTTCGTCAATCAGAACGGCCGCGCCCTAGTCCGCGACCTCGCGCGCAAATATTCCAGCTCCGAGATCACCATCCGCCGCGATCTGGAGATGCTGCACAACCGCGGGCTGATTTACCGCACTCACGGAGGCGCGCTTCCCATCCGCGCAGGCTCTGAGTCTGACCGCAACCTTACCGAGCGCGAAATGCAGCACCCGCGCGAGAAGCAGCGCATCGCCGCCGCCGCGGCCATGATGGTGAAAGAAGGCCAGTCCGTCGTTCTCGACTCCGGCAGCACAACCACAGCAGTCGCCCGCGCCTTGCGTGAATTTCAACACCTCACCATCATCACCAATGCGATCAATATTGCCAGCGAACTCTCCGGCACCACCCTGGATGTGATACTCACGGGAGGAATGTTGCGCACCAATTCCTTCTCGCTCGTCGGCCCCATCGCCGAAGAAAGTCTGCGCCGCCTCAAGGCCGACATACTCTTCCTCGGCGTTGACGGCTTCGACACCCAGACCGGCGTCTCGACGCCCAATCTGCTTGAGGCGCAACTCAACCGTCAGATGGCGCAAATCTCGGCCCGCGTTATCGCGGTTTGCGACTCCAGCAAATTCGGGCGCTCCAGTCTTTCGTCCATCGTGCCGCTGGCCAACATCCACGGCGTCATCACCGACAAACAAATTCCCCGCCAGCATCTGCGGGCCTTGAAGAAAGCTGGAATCGAAACGATACTAGTGTGAATTGCAACCCCCGGGGCGAACAGATCTCTGCTTACCCGCGACTCAACCTCCAACGTTTGTCGATCAGAGGTCACATCATGGCAGAACCAACCTACGAAGAGCTCAAAGCACAACTGGCGGCATTACAGGAAAAGACCAAGGCGCGCGGTCCTCGCGCCATCGATTTCAAAGTCAGCGAAAAGGGCGGCGTCAGCGTCTACGGACTCGGTCGTTTTCCTGTGACGCTCTACTACGAGCAATGGATCCGCCTGCTCGAGCAGGCCACGCAGCTGCGCGAGTTCCTGGAAGAAAATAAACCCAGCCTCAAACTGAAGCAGCCCGACGCATAAGCCCCGGGCTGCTTGAACCAGTCTTCTCCAGATCTTGAGCGACGCAACCGACAGAGCGCGCGGCAGCTGCCTATTGCTTACAAGATCTGCGGCTGCTTTTGCTTTTCTCTGCGGACCGCGTCACTCCGCCTTGAACAACTGCAAGTTCTCCGCCTTCCACTGCATCGCTGCATGAATCCGGTGATACCCACTCGGATGGTCGAAGAATATCCATTCCTCCACCGGGCCTGGCTTCATCTTGCGATATTCACCCAGGTGAATCGCAGCCTGCGCGAATCCATCCGGCTGGCGGCTGGCATTGAGCCCAAACATGTCCGCCTCGGCTTCCTCGGTGCGGGTTTGGGTGTTCATTACCGGCGTCAGTACAAAAAAGAAGATCGACGCTAGCAACACCACCAGCGGTAGCACCGCCGGATCACTGACCCCACGAATCCCCCACTTCGTGCCCCAACGCTTCAGGCACCAGTCCAGCGACCAGCGGAGGTAGGCGAACGCCAATACCGCGATAATCACCAGGAAGACGATGTCTTTGTAAATGTGATGGAGCACATAGTGGCCCATCTCGTGACCCATTACCGACTCAATCTCTTCCAGTGAGCCACGTCGCAGCAGGTTGTCGTTCAGCGTGATGCGCATGGTCGAACCGAACCCGCTGACGTTCGCGCTCATGCGCGTGGTCTGCTTCGAAGCGTCCATCGTCCAGACGTCGTGTGCCGGAATACCATTGGCCCGCGCCATCGCCAGGATCGGCGTGGTCACTCTGGGATCGTCCAGACGCGTGACCTTATTAAACGTAGGTACAATGAACACTGGCACGATCATGATCATAAACACCACCAGCACAATGCTGACCACCGCGCCCCAGATCCACCACGTACGAGGCAGCCTCCGCACTACCCCGAACAGCGCGACCATCGCCACGCCGCCCAGCAACACTCCGAGTCCCAGTCCCTTAACTTGGTCCCACATCCACGGCCCAAACGTCTGCGTCGCCAGCCCGTATTTCCATTCGCGGAAGTAACCTTCGTATACCGCGAGGGGAAACCCGAGCACGGTGGTCAGCAGCAGATACTCCACCCAGTAAATAAAAGTCTGCAGCCACTTCCAACGCGTGATGCGCTCCGCCACATTGCGCATCCATGCCGACCACCCCAGATTCAGCAGAATCAGGCAAATGATTGCGCCAACCAGGAAATCCCACAGGATCAGCCAATACCCGCCCTCGAAATAGGCATCCGAGTGCGCCTTGGCGCTAGCCGGCATTAGGTCCATGTAAGCATCGGTTGCCGCGTCCACATCAAAGTGGTCTGACGGCTGTGCCGCTGCCGGGACCTTGGTTATGTCCGGTTGTGCCTCGGGCGCAGCTTGCGCCATTGCTGCCGCAGCCGAAAACATAACTGCGAGTAATACGATGCCCACGACCGCGCGTGTGCGCAGACTCATTGCTTCACCTCAGATCGATTCGTTTGTGTTAGGAAGTACGATGGCCCAGTTACAGCGTCCTGTTATACACGTGTCTTAGTACGAACCAAACGCACAGAAGGTTCCGAAATCGTAGCCCCTGCGCTGATTTGAGTTTCCCTCCGGCTTTATCCGCGTACCCTGCACGACCCGCGGTCGTCGTTTTCTTGGCGGACCTAAGTTTCATCCGTGCGGATCCATGAAATCCGCGGCTGATTGCTTTTCTGGACCGCGCTACCGCGGGTTTTGGGTGTATGCTCCCATGCATTCGTGCCCTTCGGGCAACTGCGCCTCTTCCGTTCGTCGGAGGTCCTTTCATGAGCGAAAACGCGCCCCAGCGCATTGGCGACTACGAAATCATCCGTGAACTAGGTCACGGCGGCATGGGAAGGGTCTACCTGGTGCGCAACGTGCTCTCTGACCGCACCGAAGCCATGAAAGTCCTGCTCCCTGACTTGGCGGCCCGCAGCGAATTTGTCGCGCGATTCATGCGCGAAATCAAAACTCTCGCCGGCCTCGACCATCCCAACATCGCAATCCTGCGCACAGCCTTCACGGCCGGCGACCAGTTCGTCATGATCATGGAATACGTTGAGGGCATCACCCTCGCCGATCGTTTGCAGCTCGGACCATTCCCGACTTCCGAAGCTCTCAACTACACCAGCCAGGTACTGTCGGCCCTGAGTTATGCGCACAGCCGGCACGTCATCCATCGCGACATCAAGCCCGGAAACATGATGCTGACGCCCAAGGGGGTTGTGAAGCTCATGGACTTCGGTCTGGCGCGTTCCGCCGATGAGATCGGTCTCACCATGACCGGCATGACACTCGGTTCCCTCGACTACGCGTCCCCTGAACAAGTGCAGTCACAGCCGACCGACGAACGTTCCGATCTTTACTCCGTCGGTGTGTCGCTCTACCAGATGGTCACCGGCAAGCGAATGTTCAGCGTAACCAGCAACTTCGAGATCATGCAGGCGCAGGTCAAGGAGATTCCGCGTCAGCCGATCGAGGTTGTACCCACCGTGCCCAAGGCTCTTAACGACGCAATTATGATGGCCGTCGCGAAGGATCCGGCCCAGCGCTTTCAGTCTGCCGATGCTTTTCGCAATGCGTTGTCACAAGTCGCTACCGGCGTTTCTCCTTCGCCTTCACGTCCCGCAGATGCCCCGGTTGCGCCGGCGGCAGAACCCGCTTTCGACCCGGGTTTCGTTCCCACCACTAGCCAGCCGGCCTCGCGGGTCAATCGTAGCCTCTTGTTGATCGTGGGAATCGTCCTTGTGGCAGCTCTGTTGGCCGGCGATGCGGTTTACAAGTCCCACCTGCAACATCAATCCGCGCAAGCCGCTGCCACACCTGACCTGTCGGCGACCACGCAATCGACTGCGGTTGCTTCGTCCAACAACGTGACCACTCCAAGTCAAACGCCGCCGTCGCCTCGGGCCGCCCAACTCGCGGAAGCCGCGCCCGCTGCATCCCAGCAGCCTGCCGTCGCAGCGCGGAAGGCCCAAGTCCAGCCCGCCGCTCCGGATTACGGAAACGCTTCCTCAACCGACGATTCCCAGGCCCAGCAGCAGGCCGCCCTCGAACAGAAGAAACTGCTCGACGATATGGAAACGGAAGTTGACCAACTCGACGGCCGCGCAGCATCGGTGGAGAGCAGCCTTGATGCACTGGAGCAGCAAATGCACCAAAGCGGGCTCGGTCTGCGGGGAGACATGGTCGCGGCCCGCAGCAATATGCGGACGGATATCGCTAAGGCAAAGCAGGCGCTGAACTCTTCCGACACGGAACGTGCCCGCCATTACCTTGATCTCGCCCACCGCGATGTCGAGAAGCTAGAAACGCTGCTCGGCCGCCGCTAACAACCGTAGTGCTTCCGTTGACTAGCCTTCGTTGGGCATAACGATCCACAGGATCAGATACAGCAATCCGCCGGTTCCACCGAACAGGAGCAGCAGCAGCCAGATTACCCGCAGCGCTGTGACGTTCCAGCCGTAATACTGCGCCAGGCCTGCACAAACGCCCGCTATCCGGCGGCCTGACCGCGGACGCACCAGCCTCCGCTCCACCACCACGCCACCCGCCAGCGACGTGCCGCAATAAGCACACAGCCGCGCATCATCCGGATTCGCCTTACCGCAGTTGTTGCAGTACATTCCGTTCGTCTCCTTCGCAATGTGGGCGCTTCATCTCTGACCACTAACCGCTGCTACGGCGCCATGCCCTCTGTCATCCACTGCTTGAAGCGGTCGATCTGCGCCGCCGGCCACGGCTCATCGCACGGCATCGATCCATCTTCCAGCCGCGCCAGAATGTTGTCGGCCTGTGCCTTCACGTCGTCATACAGCGACAAGTCCATACCAAACGGCTTCATCGCCTCCACATCCGGATCGTCCCGAAACAGCGGCCGAATATCTTTCGCAAAGCTGAGGGCCATGGTTCACCTCCGTGTTCAGTGCTCCATCCTACCGCACTGCCAAAATCCGCGGTCGCTTCCGATTTCGTTTCGTGGCTGCACTTGCCCTGTGTACAATTTTGGCGCACCCAAATCTCCATTCGTAAGGCCAGGCCATGCGCGCTGTAGTGATCGCTCTCTTGCTGCTATCCATTTCCACCGTCAGTTTTGGCCAGCAAACAAGCGGCAGCCAGACCACAATTTCCGGCTGCCTTATGAGCATGAACGGTTCGTTCACACTCCTCACGCCCAGTGGCGAGCGATTCATCCTCAAGGGAGATCACGATACGCTGTTCAGCTACAACGGGAAACAAGTAAAGGTAACCGGAACGCCCAAATCCACGAAGAGTGGCTCGAACGCACCAAAGCCAGGCGAATTCCGAGTGTCAGATGTGAAAAAGATTGCTGATGTTTGTCAGTAAGTAGCTTCTTGCACTACTCACCCAAAACATGCCCAGTCAGGGAGAGGTATTCCTGCAGGCAAACGTCAACCCAGGCTAGCGCCAAAACTGTGGCACGAACCCGGGGCGCTTACTGAGACACAAGGCTATTTACCGCCCACCATCTCCATCAATTCTGTCTGCGCCTGGAACCAGTCTGCGTCGGCATGTTGGTTCGTTCTGTCGCTGGACTCATAGATCTGGTAAGCGCGCACTCTGATCTCTTCGTCCGAGAAGGTACCGACTGTGGCTTGCTGCGAAGGTTGTGCCGGTGTGCGAGGGGTAAACTTCGAATTAACTTTGAACTTGGGATTGGACACTTCAACTCCTGCGATGCACAACTAAGAGGGGGGAACTCCAGAACAGCTGACCTAGTTCAGGGGGTCTGAATGAGGAGTCGGGAAACTCTCTCAACGTCAATCATACGCCAATCGGAGGCCACCGTCCGAACTGTCGGCCCTCACGAAAAAATGCCACTCAAGCATTGAGCCTGAGTGGTGCGCCTGGGAGCGAGATTGGACTACTCTCCGAGGAACAAATAAGACCAATGCTCCGCGATTAGTTCTGCGGGGGCGGGGTGGTGGTCGTCGTGGTGGTAGTTTGCTTCTGCTGCGGCGCCGGCGTGGTTGTCGTCGTCGTATCAGTCTGCTTCATCTGCTCGGCCTGCGGCGTAGTCGTCGTGGTTGTGGTGTCGGTCTGTTTCACCTTGTGATGTTTGTATTTCGTTTGGGTATCGGTTGTCTGCGTGGTCTGGGCCGGCTGGATGGTTTCCGGTTCACGCGTGGTCGTGGTGGTGCTCTGTGTCGCGGGCTGAGCCTGGGTCGTCGTCGAGGTCGTGGATTCCGTAGTGCTCTGTGCCATCATCGGCAATGACAGGGCTAACACAACGAGCGAGCCCAAAATCGCAGCAAGTAAGTTCTTGGATTTCATTCATTTCTCCTTAAAGTTCTTGGCCAGGCTCAATGGTAGGGTTCCCCCTGCCGCCGCGTCTGAGCACAATAGCTCGCTAGGAAGAATGGACGTATTCCGCCAACTGGCACAATTGCGAAAATGCGAATTGACGACCGTTTAGAATCAATCACTTGAGCGTAAATTGTTCGCAAGTAGCTGAAAGATATGGTACTTATACGTATCCATGTCTGCCCGTGGGACTTAGAAGCACAAATCCAGGGTTTGCGCAGGATCTTTTGTCATACAAGTCACCTTTTCATACCGGTACTTGTCATACAAATCATACTGCGAAGTTGGAGCCGGGTGGGCCGTTCTTCTCACTCTGGGAATTGTCAAAGACCAGATTCCGCCGCACGGTGGGCGCGGCAAGGGGGCAGGGACACTAATCCCGTTGCCTCATGCCTATGTTTTACAGAGCCGAGAACGGGATGGAAAAGGACTTGGGACACAGAGCTGTGTGATGAGGAGGGATGCCTTTCGTTCCATCGCCACCCTCGAAGATCAATATTGGTCAACTCGGAAGCTCGGGTGTATAAAGGTTGACCATCCAGGGGGCGAAACCTGACACCGGTTTCAAGGAGATGCAAAATGGATACCGACAACCCAAGCAATCAAGTCTCGCGTCGCGGATTCCTGGGAGTCAGCTCGGCGGCCCTGGCTGCTGCCGTCACCGTTTATTCTGCCTCCAGTGCGGTTGCTCAAGACCAGAAGAGTTACCAAAACGCCCCAGGCAGGAGCGACCCCGGCCCTGCCAATCCGCCTCTCGATAGCGAAAATCCAGATTCCATCTGGCCACCTTCGACGGATTCCAAAAGCCTCGTCCCAACTTTCAAATATCCGTTTTCGTTCGCCAACAAGCGCGTCTACGAAGGCGGCTGGTCCCGCGAAGTCACGGTTCGCGAGTTGCCGGTCTCGAAAACTTTAGCCGGCGTCAATATGCGCCTCAACGCGGGTGGGGTTCGCGAGCTTCACTGGCACACCGCCGCCGAATGGGCCATCATGCTCTACGGTTCAGCGCGCATCACGGCGATTGACAACGACGGCCGCAGCTTCGTCGCCGACACCAACAAATACGATCTGTGGTTTTTCCCCAGCGGCATTCCCCACTCGATCCAGGGGCTCGGGCCCGACGGCTGCGAATTCATGCTGGTTTTCGACGATGGAAATTTCTCCGAATCCGAAACTGTACTGCTCAGCGACGCCATGGCACACATCCCGCGTGAAGTCCTGTCCAAAAATTTCGGCATTCCTGAGCAAGCCTTCCACGATACCCCCCGCGGAGAACTCTTCATCTTCCCGGTTGCTGTCCCGGGCCCGCTGGCGAGTGACCAGCATGCTGCCGCGGGCACGCTCCCGCAATCGCCGATCAATTTTGCCTTCCGTACGATGGACATACCTCCGACCAAGAGCACCAAGGGCGGAAATGTGCGCATCATCGATTCCAACACTTTCAAGGTCACCACGACCGCGATGGCCATGGTCACTCTCCATCCCGGCGGCCTACGCGAACTGCACTGGCACCAGACTGCCGATGAGTGGCAGTACTACATTTCCGGCAAAGGCAGGATGACCGTCATCTCCACCGGCAACAAAGGCCGCACCATGGACTTTCAAGCGGGCGACGTCGGCTACGTGGAAAAAACCCTGCTGCACTACATCGAAAATACCGGCGACTCGGATATGGTCTTCCTGGAAATGTTCAAGAGCCCCTACTACCAGGACCTGTCTTTCACCGAATGGCTGACGCATACGCCGCCCGAACTGGTAATGGCGCACTTGAAAATTGATCGCGCGGCCTATGACGCCATTCCGCGAAGCAAAGCCGTGATTCTTCCGGAATAGCGCCGTATCGGCAAGTACATTGCTTCCCAGGTCAGCGCCGAAAATCAGGGCGCGAACCCCGCCGCGGCAAGCTTAGGGCAGGCTCTGGGGCACAGGGCCGCCGGGCATAATAGCTCGCTGCCTCGGGAGAATCGAAAGAACTATAGCTGCGAGGTAAGTGCTTTAGAGTTATCAGAAAAGATAGCTTTCTGTCCCACAAACGTCTGAGAAGTGCAATCTTGGTGCGCAGTTACACCGTGTCCTTTTGACAATACTCAAACTAGCGAGTAGGGTCAGAGGTGAGGCAGTGTAGACCTTCCCCTCATTCAGGTTCCCTGAATATAAGTCAGCCCATCTGAAGTTCTCTCCAGCTTATATGCGACGCGAAACAACCTTTAGGAGGTTGAATATGTACGCACGCAATGTCTCTTTTCGCCTGAAATCGAACATGCAGTCTGATTACACCCGCACATTCGAGAACCAGATCCTTCCTTTGCTGCGCAAGCAGAAGGGCTTCAAAGAAGAAATCAGTCTATGCAGCACCGGCTCGCAGGACGCGGTTTCAATCAGTCTGTGGGAGAACAAGAACAACGCAGATGATTACAACACCAACACGTACCCCGAAGTGTTGAAGACCCTGGCGAAGGTAATCGATGGAACTCCGCGGATTCACAACTATGAGACGGTCGTCTCGACCTTTCATAACGTTAGCCGTGTAGTTTCGTCAGCTATGTCGAACGGGAGGGCGGCCCATGCTGCCTTCCCGGGCTACAAGTGTGTCTTAGATTCAACCGCCAGCTCGAAGCTTACTGGCTGATCCGACCTCAGTGCGAATAGCGTGATTGATCTCCGTAGGCAATCGATTGCGCAGAGGATAACACCATGCATCTTATAGCTAATACAGAAACTATCGATCGATTGGTCGAGCAGGGCATCGACTTCGTGAAAGCTTTTCATATCGAGTACGAGAAAAACCCGACAGGACCCGAGGCCCAGTTCCTGCGCGGTGAATTCTCCGGCTGGCGCAGTACTCTGCATACCGAGTACCACGATCGCGCGGAAGAGATCGTGGCCCGCGTTCTCGCGGAATCGTGCTTGCCCATCCCATCAGGCGAGATTGGAACTTAAGTTGTTCACCCAGCCCGACGAGATTCGTGAACAAATGCGAACCATTGAAGAGGAACTGTTTGTCCTCTCCGAAATTACGAGAGAGCTAGACCTCGACAAGCGACGCCGCATCGGCTTCCTGCGGACCGCACGTACCCACCTGGCCAGCCAGTTGTTGCTCCGCGAGCTTCGGTAGGCGTTTCGAAACAGCTGGCTGAAAACCGCTACGCCTGATCTTGATTACCTGTGCCGCCCGCCCGCGCGCCGGTCGCAAAAGTCTGTCTGTGCGATAGCGAGGAATCGTTTTTCGTCCCATCCTCTCGCGAAGGCGAGACTGTTTGCCCTCTTGTAACACCTCTACGGCGTTGCACCACCAGCCGGTGGCGTGTGCTCGAAGGGGAGCTTGGCGTAGCGGACCTTGTCAGCCTCGATGACGAGAACAACGACCCCCTCAAGCGCGCGATCCGGATAATTCTTGCCGATGTACTTGTGCGAGATGCGGTTCAGGAACTCGAGTTTCGAGTCGTCGCGAACCTCCACCACTCGGCCACGGATCTGAAGCTCTTCGTACGGATCATGGAAATCGAGAACGGAGATTGCGACGCGGGAATCGCGCCGCAAGTTTCGGACCTTGAGGCTACCCTCTTCGGAACTAATCAGGATGCGGTCGCCTTCAACGTCGATCCAGACCGGCGAATTGTTGGGGGAGCCGTCGGGCATGACGGTCGATATATGAGCGAAGTTGGGACGAGACAGCAGGGCGCGAACCTGAGGCTCGAGTTTCATCGTGCTCTCCTCGGAGTGATTCTACCCCGGGCTCTCACGAAAACTGCTTCGCTGGGAAATGTGGACCGCGGACGAACCCAACGGGGGACCCCTCGAGTCTCATTCCCAATAGTGTAGAGTAGCTGCATACTTCCTGCGCTTTCCTGCCACTTCGAGAGACTTGCGTCTCCATCCAACCTGAAAAGAGGTGGCAACTATGCCAAGAGTAGCGGACTACAGCATTCTGACCGACCAATGGTGGACCGAGGGGTCCAGCCCGAACCCCATTGAGTTCACCATTCCTCACAACATAAGTAATGACTCGCGGTCCATTCTTGGATTCATGTTCGGCCATTGGAACGACGACGAAATGACGATCACAATTCGTCTTAACTCCGTTACTGTGTGGGAAAGGAAATTTTCCTCTGATGACAGTGCGACCTATCGCTACTGGCAGGAAGTCATTCCCAAGGGCCTGGCGGTTGCGGGTACGAATCGGCTGACCATCGACAGTGACAGCGGCGATTTTCGATGGGTCGCCGTCTCCGATGTTGTGCTTTGGTGGCGGGCTGACATCTGAGGACGTTGAGCCGAAACCCTCGGTCAAGCTTCGCTTGAACGGGGCACTCGGCCAATTTCTAAAAACAAATCGCGCACTCTTTTGTTTTCAATGTGTTAGGGGGAAATTGTGCGCAACGCATTGATAATAGGCCAGTTATACGTATCCATTAGTGGCCGTAGGACTTAGATGCATAAATCGGGCGTTTTGGGGGGATTTTCTTGTCATACTTGTCATATTTTCCATACTTGTATTTGTCATACTTGTCATACAAGTCATACTGACAAATTGGATTTTTGAGGGCTGGAGTTGGCGCCGGCTCTCGCTCTGGGACTTGTCAACGAGCAGATTCTGCCGCACGGTGGGTGCGGCAAGGTGGCAGGGACACTAATCCCTTGCCTCAGGCATATGTTCTACAGAGCCGAGAGGGGGATGGAAAAGGACTTGGGACACAGAGATGTGTGATATGGAGGGGTGGTTTTTCGGCCCAGCCCCACCCGCGATTCGGATGCGTGCCGAAAATCCCCACCCGGCCAACGGAAGGCCGGATGGGCCACCCACTTCAAGATTTTCTGTGAATCGCAGCGCCGGGAGGGCCACCCGCGGAATTCCCACCCAAAGAAGTGCAAACGTCAAAAGCCCCACCCCGGCAAAAGAAGCCGGAGCGGGCCACCCGATTTAAGGTTTCTTGTAAATTGGAGCGCCGGGCGGGCCACCCGCCATTCCTCACAACATAAGTAATGACTCCCGGTCCATTCTTGGATTCATGTTCGGCCATTGGAACGACGACGACATGACGATCACGATTCGTCTTAACTCCGTTACTGTGTGGGAAAGAAAATTCTCCTCTGACGACAGTGCGACCTATCGCTACTGGCAGGAAGTCATTCCCAAGGGCTTGGCGGTTGCGGGTACGAATCGGCTGACCATCGACAGTGACAGCGGCGATTTTCGATGGGTCGCCGTCTCCGATGTTGTGCTTTGGTGGCAGGCAGACATCTGAGGACGTTGAGCCGAAACCCTCGGTCAAGCTTCGCTTGAACGGAGCGCCCGGCCGATTTCTAAAAAAACAAATCACGCACTCTTTTGTTTTCAATGGGTTAGGGCAAAATTGTGCGCAACGCATTGATAATAGGGGAGTTATACGTATCCATTAGTGCGCGTGGTACTTAGGGGCAAAAATCCCGGTTTTCGGTGCAGTATGTCGACATACTTTACATACTTTACATACACATTTTTGCCATACTTTACATACTTTACATACAGATGGTCGTCATACTCGACATATAAGTCATACAGGTGGAGTAGGTCATAGGCGGGCACGCGGTTCCCATTCTGGGAAGTGTCAAAGAGCAGATTCTGCCGCACAGTGGGCGCGGCAAGGTGGCAGGGACACTAATCCCCTTGCCTCATGCATAGGTTTTACAGAGCCGAGAGAGGGATGGAAAAGGACCTGGGACACAGAGCTGTGTGATAGGGAGGGATGGTTTTTCGGCAGCCCCACATTTGCCAAAGGGCAGGCAAATGTAGGCCACCACCATTTTCCTATTGCGGCTACGTCGAGATTAGCGCACGATGCCCACCTGCCATGACATCTCAAGCCCAATCGGCGACACCGACATCTGACGTCGAAAGATATTTGGGGTATCTCGACAAAGAGATGACGATCATGGGAATCCTCTCAGCGTTCTGTGTACTCACGGTCGGTGGCATTGCTAATGCCTTCAAAGATGTCGAGCCATACGGGAAAGAGACACTAGCCATGATGGCTTGGAAGAATGCGCACATCTACATCGCGGCGGGTTGTCTTTGTGTGATGGTGGCTGCCCTCTTTTTCTATCGTCAGAGGTCCCATCTGGCGTGGTGCTACGGCCAGACGTGCCTGACACTAGCAAAAATGAATCACGATACGAGTGCCGAATGGCTCGAGTATGCGGATGGATGGTCTAGTTGGCGCGGCTACAAAGCGGCATTCGCCGCAGTCGGAGCCGGATTCGCAGAGTTTGTGATGGTGACGGTTGCGGCGAGATGGCCTATCCTCTCGGAGAATTATGTCTTGCTGGGGTTGCCGATCGTCATTGCAGCGGGTTATGCGGTACCGATGCACTACGTCATGGAGAAATACGAATTCGAGGAACGACCGTGGGTATCATTCTTCGCAGATCGGGGAGTCAATCTCGTGAAGAAAGAACCACGCCACCCTGTCGCCAAGAAACGACGATAGGATGTAGCATCAGGCGGTCAAACGAAAACCCCCCGCTCAAGCTTCGCTTGAACGGGGCACCCCATTGAGATTTTGGTTTCGGAAGAGGCGTTGAGCGGGCCACCCGCCGATTAGGATGCTTGCCGAAAATCCCCACCCGGCCAACGGAAGGCCGGATGGGCCACCCGCCCCTTTTCCAAAAGAAGGAAAAGGATGGGCACCCACTTTCAAAATAGTTCGAGGCAAAAGAGGGCTTGGGCACCCGGCCGTCTGACGATGTTCTACTCACTCGCAACTGTCGCAGCTCTTTTGGTTCGGACTGCGTTTGCAGCCATCACTATCCATACGAGTTCGTTGACTCGACGGTAGTGGAACAGCCTTTCGATGCTCCTATTCGCCCATGACATAGCGCCGAGCAGCGCGACATTCGAAATCAATAGCACCAACAACCATGATCGTGGATCAAAAGGCATAGGGGTGAGGGCCGGGCGGGAAAACCAGAAGATGCCCGCCATGGTGGATATTGCCCCGACTAATACAACTAGCCACGTAGCTTTGATTGCGAACCAAGTTCCCGACATGAGCCTTATGTGTGCTTCATACGATTCGATCTCGGCGAACAGGTCACGGCAATTCACCAAGACGTCAAGCTTCATCTGATGGATAGCTGTTTTTGATCGTTTGCCGAACTGCGGTCCGCTTAGACCCGGGAGAGGCTTGCCCCAAGTCACTTGCCTGCGCACTTCATTCAGACCGCGTTGTTCGAGGTAAAGCCAAAAGTGCTCGTAGGGGAATTTATCGGTTGGGTTACCGGTATATGGCCAGCACGATTTCTCGTCCTCGTCCATGGTCTCGAGAACCACCTGGGCACTTTTCTTGTCCAGTTCGTCTGGAGTAGACAACCGCAAGATGTACCCCCCCACGTAGGAAAAGATGACGACTACAACCGTGGTCGGTAGTTTGTAATTTTCCAATATTTCAAACGGAAGCGTCGTGTGAAACAGACCCATGCAAAGGACGATCGCAGGTGCGATGGCGCCAAGAACCGAAAAGAATAAGAGCATGAACCCAGGAATGGCGACGCCAAATAGATTGACTGCGCCGAGCTTGAGTGCACGCAAGAACTCGATCATAACCAGGCCATTCGAATCAGACGAAAACTGTCACGGTTCAGCAAGTTCTCGGGTCAGGCCAAGCATAGCATGGGGTACCGCATTCTACCCCCGGGTGCACCATTCAAGGTCCTCCGTTGGCCTTGAGTGGGGATCTTCGTTCCTACAATAAGGCTGTCGCTGTTACCAGCGAAGAGGCCCGCTCAAGCTGCGCTTGAACCGGCGCCTGCAAATGTGGACCATCAGCAAGTTCAGCGCGTTTCATTTCCGGACGTACACCCTACCCATGCTTGGTTTTTGAAGTCATAACGATCACATGCGGTACGGGTGTGACTCTTGCCGAACGCGTCTTCATAATCCAATTCGCCTACGATGTAGATTCTAAGTTCACCGTGTACCAAGTTGGCGTATTCATCGGGACTAATTTCGTGACCGAGCACGACAGGAGCTGACAACTTACCACCCGGATTTATCTCTGCTCTGGTTGGGTCCTTAGCGGATTGGAGTTCCCCCAATCGATTGAAGGCATCTTGCTCGCTCTTGGCAGTAAGCATGGAGGATTTCGCGAAATGCACATTAGCGCGTGACCTGCCTGTATTCTGGAACATAATCATTACTTCCGGCCTGACGCCAACGGCAGGAACGGTCTTGATGGTTACCTGACGATCGAAGTAAGCTGCCTCTAGAAGGTGCTGGGTCCTGTTTCCACTCCAGATGCTATAGACAGAGACACAAAGACCTAAGACAGCAAGTGCGCGAGCCCACCAGTCACTATGATCGACCTTCTTGGACTTAAGCACTAAGTCCTTTCGCTCACGCGAGGTTCCTTCCACCGAGGAACTTGAGCAGCTTACATAAATTCTCGCGTTCGACGCAGACCACGCTGAAAAGGCTAGTTACCAGTAGCAGAAAGCTTGAAGGTTCCGGAATCGTCTGGGTCCAGGCGACTTGTACTGAATCCGCGCTCCCGGCGAGGGTTGGAGAATCGTGATCTATTCCGTAATCTAACTTAAATCCGCCCAAACGCTCATACTCGTTAGCTGGCCGGCCGCCGGACAGTTCAACTCCCATCTCTGAGTCGTTTCCAAATCCGGTGGGGACTCCGAACGTCTGAAAGATGTTCGGAGACACAAACGTCCCCGCGCGCGCTGGTTCCGGGGCTGCTCTTACGATCCCCATCGGCGACCACGGCAGTCCTATCTCGATTGGCGTAGCCCACAAGCCACATGTCGAAAGAATTAAAAAGGCGGTAACAAGGCAGCGCACTGTGATCATTACTTAGCCCTCACAAAGACTCTCCTGAGCAAGCGAACAGCAGATCCCCCGCCCCCCCAGAGGGCAGGCGAGGGATGACAAACCGTTACTACGAACACCCGCTCGTACTCCCGCAGCTCATGCAGCGGTAGCAGCTTCCGTTCCGCGTCATGATGGCGCCGCAGACCGAGCAACTGGGAGCGTCGCCCATGTCGATCAGCTCTTTCAGCGCGTCGGCTGCGTGGTGGTGGCCGGTGACTGCGCCTCCGGGAACGCTGCCGCGGGTGCCCGTAAACAATGTGGGATCGTCGCCGACATAGGGGTCCCTCGACTCGCTGCGCTCGCTCGGGATGACACCCGAAGAAGCGCCGCCGTAGTTCGGATCGTCAGGTGCGCTGACCGGAGCTACGCCGCCCATGTACTTGGGACGCAGGCCGTCGAACAGCGCCTGTTGCTGTCCGGTGAGGAAGCGCAACTGCAGCCAGCGGAAGATGTAGTCCATGATCGACTTGGCGTAGCCGATGTCGGGATTGTTGCTCCAGCCGCTGGGCTCGAAGCGGGTGTGCGCGAACTTCTCGCACAGCAGCTTGAGCGGAACGCCGTGCTGCAAGGCGATCGAGGTGGCGCAGGCAAAGCTGTCCATCAGGCCGCTGACGGTCGAGCCTTCCTTGGCCATGGTGATGAACAACTCGCCCGGCATGCCGTTTTTGTAGAGTCCTACAGTGAGGTAGCCTTCGTGGCCTCCGACCTTGAATTTGTGGGTGATGGAGAGGCGCTCGTCGGGCAGACGATGACGGACGGCCTTCGGCGGCTCGGAGGACTCGTCTGACAGCAGGTCCTTCGACTCCGGCGCTGACGCGCCTCCGCTCAGGATGACATCATCTTTTCCCGACTTGTGGGTTGCTGAGCCCATCGAGCTGAGCGGCTGCGCTTTCTTGGAGCCGTCGCGGTAAATCGCGACTGCCTTCAGGCCCAGCTTCCAGGCCGAGATGTAGGCTTCCATGATGTCGTCAACGGCCGCGTCCTCGGGCATGTTGATGGTCTTGGAGATGGCGCCCGAGATGAACGGCTGCGTGGCCGCCATCATGCGCAGGTGTCCGGTGTAGTGAATGGTGCGCGTGCCCTTGGTCGGCTTGAAGGAGCAGTCGAAGACCGCCAGGTGCTCGTCTTTGACGGCGGGCGCGCCTTCGATGGTGCCGGTGGCGTCGATGTAGCTGACGATGGCGTTGGTCTGGTCGCTGGAGTAGCCGAGCTTGAACAGCGCGGCGGGCACGGTGTTGTTCACGATCTTGATCATGCCGCCGCCGACCAGCTTCTTGTACTTCACGAGCGCGAGGTCGGGCTCGATGCCGGTGGTGTCGCAGTCCATCATGAAGCCGATGGTGCCGGTGGGCGCGAGCACGGTGACCTGCGAGTTGCGGTAGCCGAACTTCTCGCCGTGCTGGAGAGCTTCGTCCCAGGTGGCCGCGCTGGCTTCGTAGAGCGCCGTGGGAACGTTCTTCTTGTTGATGTTGTTCACCGAGGCGCGGTGCATGCGGATGACGTCGAGGAACGGCTCGCGGTTGACGTACCAGCCGGGACAGGCTCCGCCGGTGATCTCGACGGTGTGCGTCAGCGGCGTCGCGGGCTCGAGCGACGGGCAAAGCTCGGCGATCTTCGAGGACTGGAGATACGCCTCGCCGCACATGATGGCGGTCACGCAGGCAGCGTAGTCGCGTCCGGCGTCGGAGTCGTAGGGCAGGCCCGAGGCCATGAGCAGCGCTCCCAGGTTGGCGTAACCGAGACCGAGGGGACGGTAGTCGTGCGAGTTGCGCGAGATGGCTTCGGTGGGATAGCCGCTGTTGTCGACCAGGATTTCCTGCGCGGTGATGACGACGGCGCAAGCGTGGCGATAGGCTTCGACGTCGAAGGTCCCGTTGGGCGCGAACTTCAGCAGATTCAGCGACGCCAGGTTGCAGGCCGAGTCGTCGAGGAACATGTACTCGCTGCAAGGATTCGAGGCGTTGATGCGCCCGGTGTTCTTGGAGGTGTGCCAGCGGTTAGTGGTGGTGTCGTACTGCATACCGGGATCGCCGCAATGCCAGGTGGCGTCGGAAATTTTGCGCAGCAGGTCGCGGGCCTTGAAGGTCTGCACCGGACGGCCGTCTTTTACGGCGTGGGTGCTGAATTCGCTGTCGCGGACCACGGCGTACATGAAGTCGTCGGTCACGCGCACGGAGTTGTTGGCGTTCTGGAAGAACACCGACGCGTAGGCCTCGGAGTCGGGGCCGGAGCCGTCATAGCCGTGCTCGACCAGCGCCCACGCCTTGGCTTCTTCTTTCTGCTTGCACTCGATGAAGTCGACGATGTCGGGATGGTCGATGTTGAGGATGACCATCTTGGCGGCGCGGCGGGTCTTGCCTCCGGACTTGATAACGCCGGCGAAGGCGTCGAAGCCCTTCATGAAGCTGAGCGGGCCGCTGGCGGTTCCTCCGCCGGAGAGCGACTCGGTGGACGAGCGCAGCGGCGACAGGTTGCTGCCGGTTCCGGAGCCCCACTTGAAGAGCATGCCCTCGGTCTTGGCCAGCGTCAGGATGCTGTCGAGCGAATCGTGCACTGAGTTAATGAAGCAGGCGGAGCACTGCGGCTTGGTGTAGCCGACCGGGCCGAATTCGACCTTTTGCTCGACGGCGTTCCAGTGCCAGTTCTGGGCGTCGGAGTTGGGCTCGATGCGATCGCATCCCACGTTGAACCATACCGGCGAGTTGAAGGCGGCCTTTTGCTGCAGCAACAGGTGCGCAAGCTCGTCGTGGAAGATGGCCGCGTCGTCGGCCGAGCGGAAGTATCCGCCCTTGATGCCCCAGTCGCGAATGGTCTCGGCCACGCGGGTCACGAGTTGGCGCACGCCGGTTTCGCGCTCGGGCGTGTCGAGCGTGCCATGCAGATACTTGCTGGCCACGATGTTGGTGGCGGTCATCGACCAGTCTTTGGGGGTCTCGACGTCCTTCTGCTCGAAGATCACGCCGCCCTGGGCGTCGGTGATCTGGGCGAGGCGGAGTTCCCACTCGATCTCGTCGTAAGGCGAGACTCCCGCCTTGGTGAAATAACGTTTGAAGGTGAGGCCGGGGGCGGGTCTCTTCTTGGTGGTGGTGGGCACGGCGCTGCTGGTCGCTGCCGCGGCTGTGGTCTTGTCGCTAATTTCGGCCATTCTGCCTTCTCCTGACGGAATTCTTCGTTCGATGCCAATCATTCCGAATTATGCCCTCGCGGACTGCGGACTAAAGTCCGCGAGGGGATTAAAAGGGCCTTCGGACGCTAGCTCTACCCTGTTTCTGTTCGCATTCAGCGCTGCCGCAATATGGCTGGCGCATGCGCACAAAACACGTGAGCACGCGTCGCAGGATGCGCAATCTGGTTGGAAAGCGGCTGCTGGCGTCCGAACGGAACCAAAGCTTAGGACGCGCTGTGTGACCGGCGCGCCGGAAGCCTTACCTGAACTGAAAAGGATCTGGAACTGTAACGCCCGCTTCGATTAGGAAGTGCGTGGATTGCGACAGTACGCCCACCATGTTGTGGATGTCAAGTAACTAACGCTACATCTTGTATTTTACTCCTGAAAACCGGAACCTGCAGAGTAAACACCACAGGTTGGTGGCAGCCAAGTCGAAGACCCTAAAGGGCTTCGCGGAAGGCCGCCTGACAGTCTGAAATTTAGTCTGGTTGGCGGCGGGAAACAACGCCCGTTGTTGGTGCAAGGCTGTGGATTTGTGTGGATTGGGAGGAAAAAGGGGGCGGAAATATTGAGAGTGTCGCCGCTACGCGGCATTGCGAGAACCCCGGGCTAAAGCCCGTGTCCTCCGCCAACGTTATTCGCCAGGCTGAAGCCTGGCGCTTCCACCGAAGAGAACAGCCCAGCACCCTTATTTATTGCACGGGCGGTGGCGTCATGCCCATGAAGACGGTGCCGAGGAATTTGCCGGTGGGACCAAATTTCCAGTTGAACTCGGCGAAGCCGGCACGAGCGCAAGCGTGGCAGCCATTGAGCAGCGGATAGCCCAGCGTGAACGACACGCCGCCCTCGGAGTTGCTTCCGGAATTGGGCCAAGTGGTGCCGTCACGATCGCCGGGCCAGACGGCGACGTTAGGAAACTGGTTCTTGGTGTTCTGGAACTGGGGGCTTTGTTGCATGCCTGTCTGATCAAGCAACTTTAGATCTTCTGCGTTGATGATTTTGGGCGTGCCGTTCACGAAGAGCAGGCCGTTATTGGTATTGGCACGCAGCGGATACGTGATGAAGGCGACGTCAACCGCAGGGCCGACCGCGTCAAAGCCGCTCATGATGCCGACGTCGCCGTTGCTCTGGCGTTGCAGCATGCGGGTGAACGCCACCGCTGCAGGGGGTGCGCCGGCCTTCGACATTTGATTGATGAAGCAATCGGCGAAGTTGGGCGGCTGGGGCGCGTTATCGCAAGTCTTGTGGGCGGCAGCGAGAAAGGTGGACGGCATCTGCCAGACGGACGCAGCCGTGATGCGACCAGCGCCCGGTCCGGGAGGCATGGTGGCGCTAGGATTCTGGGCGATGGCAATGGTAGAGACAAGAACGGCGGCGGCTAAGAAGACTGGCTTCATTTTTCGGAATCCTTTGCGGTAACAGTGTAATGCAGGGCGGAAGTCAGTTTCGAGTTTCAAGTTTCGAGTTTCGAAGAAAAGCAACCGGGGATTTCGCGGTGAACGTGGAGGTACGTTTCGGCAGGTCGAGCGTCGAACCTAAAAGATAAGGTGACCGGCGTCACAGACTGGAGGACGGCGCGGGCCGGAGAATAGATCTTCGAGCATGAATACCAATCTCACAGTCCGGAAGCTGCTAACGGCGATGCTGGTACTGGCGATCGGCCTGTGGGCCGAGGCCGGGCTGGCGCTGGTCGAAGGCGACCAGGTGATGCAGTGCTCGATGAGCATGCATAAGATGCAGGCCATGAGCGGCATGTCTTGCTGCCCCGACGATGGGATTCAGGCGCCCGCATTATCTGGAGAGCGGCCACCGTGCTGCTCGGGAAGCAGCGGGCCGGAGCGTCCGCTGGGATTTGTGGTCAGCTCGCAGCGAACGATGGCGCAGCCATTGGATGTGGCGACCGCAGTTAGCGGCTCCCTTCCGCAGACGGCGCAACAGTTTGGAACCTGGCGGAGCGCGGACGCGCCCCGTTTCGTAAAACCCGTCCTCGATCTGAAAACCGACTTGAGAATTTAAAGCGCGCATTGCTGTGTCTGCGCGACGGAGAAGTGGGCCGTCGCAAGCCGAGACCAGC
The DNA here is from genome assembly GCA_963730105.1 of uncultured Acidobacteriaceae bacterium. Classification (GTDB taxonomy): domain Bacteria; phylum Acidobacteriota; class Terriglobia; order Terriglobales; family Acidobacteriaceae; genus DASRAA01. The sequence continues at coordinate 301,237 of CAVSQO010000016.1, read as the reverse complement.
GGGCGGAAGTGCGTCCGCGCAACTAGAAGCCGTACAAAGTTGGCGTTGGATTACCTCAGCGGCTAAAGCCGGGGTTCCTTGGGATCTTCTGAATGCACCGCTAAAGCGGTGCTCCACCCAACGTCGCCAATCAGTATCGGCCTTAGGAAAATGAGGGAATCATGAAATCGAAAGTGATGTTAGTGGTAGTCACGATGTTGTTTGCGCTGGCGATGATGGCACAGACAGCGACACAAGCTGTCCCGGCTGCTCCGGCGGCGGGTGATGCATCGAACGGCTGTGCATGTTGCGGCCACGACATGGCCAACCTGAAGGTGGGCGACAAGTGCCCGATGATGAAAGATGGAAAGATGGCTGATGGGAAGTCGTGCTGCGGCAAAGACAGCAGCTGCTGCAGCGACGGCAAGTGCCCCATGACGAAGGACGGAAAGATGGCCGATGGAATGATGTGCTGCGGATCGGCGTCGTGCTGCGCGGGCGACAAATGCCCGATGATGAAGAAGGGAAAGACGACCGCCGGAACGTCATGCTGCGCGAAGGGTGCGGCTTGCTGCAAGGGCGGAGCGATGCCCTGCTGCGGACGCGACAAGGCAGCTGCGTGAGAGCAAGTCTGCTTGCTGAGGCAGGGGGCACGGCGGAAGCCGTGCCCCTTTTTTTTGGAACCCCTATCCAGCAGAATCGTTTTATTGAGAAGTTGTATTATCTTGGCGCTTCGCTTAGGTAACAAGGCAGAGGCCAACATGAAGCGCATTGTTAGCCGAGATGCTTGTCGCGAGCGGGAAGAGCGGTCGGTCATGAATAGGTTCACCCTGCGCCTGGGTATTTCGCTGGCAGTGATCTGTGCCGGATCGCTCTCGTTGACAGCGCAGCATGACCATCCTGCACCCGAAAAACTGGGGACAGTTGACTTCGCCACGACTTGCGCGGTGACTGTGCAGTCTCAGTTCAACCGTGCCGTGGCCCTGCTGCATTCATTCGCCTACAGCGAGTCGGAAAAGAGTTTCCGCGAGGTGCTGGCCGTTGACTCTACGTGTGCCATGGCGCATTGGGGCATCGCCATGAGCTACTACTACCAGCTCTGGGAGCCGCCACTGAATGCGTTCAGCAATGCGAAGGGTGCCGCGGAGCTAGCGCAGGTAGCGAGGGGAAATCCACGATCCGAGCGCGAGGCGGGATATATCGGCGCGCTTACGATTGTTTACTCCAACAGTGAAACCCGATCGCTAGGCGAGCGGATGCTGGCTTACGAACGCAGCATGGCTGAGGTTGCGAAGACCAACCCGCACGATACCGAGGCCCAGGTGTTCTACGCGCTGTCCCTGCTGTCCACTGCGCCGCCAACCGACAAGACGCATGCCAACCAAAAGAAAGCGGTAGCGATACTGGAGCCGTTATACGCGACCAATCCGCAGCATCCGGGAATCCCACACTACTTGATTCACGCCTGTGACAACACCGAGATGGCCCCTCAGGGCGTGCAGGCTGCGCGCGACTATTCGAAGATCGCACCGTCGGCGCCACACGCTCTGCACATGCCATCGCATATTTTCACCCGGCTGGGGATGTGGAACGAGAGCGTCGCGTCGAATGAGGCTGCCCGGCGGGCGGCGCGCCAACAGAACGACATTGGCGAAGAGTTGCACGCCATGGATTACCTGACTTATGCGTTTCTGCAACTAGGGAAGACCGACGATGCCGCCGGCGTAGTCGCCGATCTACATCGCATCAGCGTGCAGCAAGGGCAAGACTTCAAGGCTGGGTACGCGGCGACGGCCATGCCGGTGCGACTTGCGGTCGAGCAGCACAAGTGGCGGGACGCCGCGGCGATGAACCCGCGAAGAACATATCGTCAGAGGTCGGCGCTGTCGCGCTTTGGGGGAGGGCGATTGGCTCAGCGCGACTGGGCCGCACACAAGATGCTAGCGACGAGGTCGAGAAGCTTCGGGCAACCGAACGCCAGTTACGGATTAATGGAGAGACATACTGGGCTGATCAGGTGGCGATTCTGATCTCCGAGGCCGACGCGTGGGTTGCGCTGGCGAGCGGGGATGGAGCTACGGCGCAAAAGAAGATGACTGCCGCCGCGGACCTCGAGGACTCGATCGAAAAATTACCGCTGACGCCAGGTCCGATCATTCCGGCACGCGAACAACTTGGCGATATGCTGCTCGAGCTCAAACAACCGGATGGAGCGCTGAAACAGTTCGAGGTATCGCTGCAGCAGTCGCCGGGACGGCGTAATGCGCTGCTGGGAGCCAGAACGGCCGCGGAGTTGAGCCAGAATCGGCAGAAGGCGGAACTGTACGCTGCCGAAATTCGGAAGCTGCCGGAACGTTAGACCCGGACTGAGATTTCCTAGCTGCTCATCGCCAGCTTCTTCTTCGCCAGCGGCCGCGCGAAAGCGTTGGTGGGGTTGTGCGAGTTGATGGTCAGAACTTGCTTGTAGTACTTAGTTGCTTCGGACTGATTGCCGGTCTTCTCGTAAGCCTGCGCAAGCAACACCAGAATGAACGGGTCTTTCTGGTCGGCCTTCTGTAGTTCTTCGATGGCAGACTTGTAGTTGCCCTGGTAAAAAGCCACGTATCCGGTGAGATAGGGAAAGAAACGCTGCTGGTCGGCGTTCTTGCTCTGGTCGAGGGCGGTTTTGGCAGCGGCGACATCGGCGTCGGCTTGCTTGGGCTTGCCCTCGCGCGCAGCGATGCGGGCCTTGGCGTTTTCCAGCCGGAAGCTCCACAGGTCACGGTCGGCCTCTGACAGGTTGGGCGTGCGTAGCGCCGTGTCGTAGCCGGTTTGGTACCACTTCGCCGCGTCAGCGGTGTCGCCGCACTCGAGATAAATGCGCGCCAGTTCGTTGGCGGTGCCCGCGGCATCGCTGAACTTCTGGTCTTTCATTTGCGCGTCGAAGGCGAGCTGTTCGTACCTCGCCACTTGCGGCAAGTCACATTGAAACGTGTAAGAAACTGCCGTGGTACGCAGCGCCTGCACTCGCCGGTCGGGAGGCGCAAACTCGATCGCCTGAAGAAGATAGGTATGCGCCTTACCGTAGTCACCCTTCAGGTCGAGGACGATGCCGGCAGTGAGGTTGGCTTCGTAGTTCTTGGGATCGCCGGCGAGCAATGGGTTGAGGATGGCGAGAGCTTCGTCCTGTTTGCCTTCGCTGTTGAGTTGCTGTGCCTGCTTGATTTGAGGATTGACGATGCCTTGGATGGTTACTTGCGAGAGAAGGAGCGAAGAACTCAGAAGCAGAAACGCACACAAACGGATTTTCATAGCGCGGCAGATTATGACACACGCCAGAAGCAGTCGCCAGTAGCCAGCCACCAGTTACCGGCTAATGCAGAGTGCTTCGCTCGCTATTGCTCCAGCGCGTTGATCTTAGCGTTGGCGTCAGCGGAGAGTACCCAGACTCTTGGGTTTGCTCCCGCGCCGCTGCCGGCGGCGTCGACGACATAGGCAATTCCGACAGTGGTGCCGTTGAGAACGAGGGGCGCGCGTCCGGTGGAATCGACGCTATAGGTCAGCGACTGCATGAGGCCTTGCTGCGGGCCTCCGGGACCGCTGATGTCGTAGAAGAGGGAGAGGTTGCCGTTGCCGTCGGCGGTGGCGGAGTCGGCTTCGACGGTGACGCTGGGGAGAACGGTTTGGAGAGTTCCGCCCATATACGAGCCGCTGAAGGATGCGTTGGTGGGCGACGTAGCGCCTTGGGGAACGAGGGTTCCACTGGTGACGCCCGGGTCGCCTTCGAGGGTGAACCCGATGGCGTTGGAAAGATAGAAGACAACCGAGTTGGTGCCAAAGCCGGTGAGGGTAGTGCGTCCGTTGCTGGTGACGCTGTAGGTGCCGTTGTAGGTGTTGGTGCTGAGCGTTCCACCAAGGTTCTGGTCGGTGGTCGCCTTGATGTTGCCGTTGCCGTCGAAGGTCACGAAGGCCAACAGTCCGGAGGGCACGGTATTGCCGTTGGATGTTCCCACGCCCTGGAGCTCGAGGACGGTGGTGGTACTGAGCCCGCTGGTTGACCAGGTGTTCATCGTGGTATCGAGATCAAATAGCGCGAGGGGCGCAGTGGACGAGAGCGGATCAATGCCCACCATGATGAGCTGGCTGGACGAGGCAGCATAGAAGCTGTAGTTGGTGGTGACGGAGTTTGCCGTCAGGGTCGCCGTGCCGCGTCCAGTGACGGGATCGATGGCGACAAACGAACCGGTGAAGGCCTGGCTGGCGGCAACCACGCCGTTGTCGTTGGTGTCTTGGAGGCCGTTGGTCAAAGCACCAGTATTTGAGGACTGGAACGTTCCCGCGGCTGCATAGCGCTGGAGCGATGCGTCAGCCCCATTCGCCCCGAACGCCCAGAATCCGGCTAGCTGAGCGATGGTGACCTTGGTGGTGGACGTGACCTTATCGATGACTCCAGTGCCCTGATTTCCGGCCGTGCCGTTCTGAATGAAACGGATGGTACCGGTGGCGGGGACAGCGAGCTGATAGGTAAAGGTGCCGAGAACCGGAATCACCAGCGTCATCGGGCCGGTGTTGGTGGTGTCAAGGGAATACGTACCGGTAAAAGCCAGCTTGGTTTGCACGCCGGCGGCGCTGTTGGAGTCCATCAGTCCGGCGGTGATGTTGCCCTGTCCGTCGGAGGTGAAGCTGCCGGCTTGCACCACGCGGCTGCCATTCTGGAATCCGGAGAACGAGAAGACGTAGTTGCCGTTGAGACGTCCGGTGGGCCCAGTGATGGTGAGGCTCAACGACGCGCTGGCGGTAGATGCAGGCGTTGCCGAATCGCTGACCTGCACGGTGAAGGTCTGCGTCCCTTGAGCGGTAGGAGTACCGGTGATGAAGCCTGATGTGCTGAGGGTCAGTCCTGCGGGCAGGCTGCCGGAGGTGAGCGACCAGGTATAGGGAGGCACGCCGCCGACAGCGGTCAACGTGCCGCTATAGGGCACGCCAACTGAGCCAGAGGTGAGCGACGTGGTACTGATCGACAGCGTTGGATTGACGGTGATGGACTCGGCAGCGATATCGACGGCAGCCGTGGGAGTCTGCGAATCGGTGACCTGAACTTTGAACGATGTGGTGCCCAGCGTGGTCGGGGTTCCGCTGATGACGCCGTTGGCGCCGCTGGTGCTAATGGTCAATCCCGGCGGCAGCGTGCCGGACGCCATTGCCCAGACGAAGGGCTGTTTGCCTCCGACGGCCGTCAACGTAGCGGAGTAAGGGACGTTGATAACAGCGGCCGGAAGCGCGGCGGGATTGATAACCAGCGGGCCCACCGGCGTGGGCGGATGACCGGTGGCACAGGAGAGTGCGAATCCGCTGAGAAACAAACAGATAAGGAGAAGAAGAGCGTTCTTGGACGCGGTCATTATGTCCTCATGGCCCAAATTGCTTGAAGCGTGAAGTACGGGTCGCTCCGCCGTAACCGCGAGGCTACGGCAAGGAAATCAACGGTACTCCGCGGCGTACGGAGCGAGCAAGCGGTTTCCGTCGTCGCAGCACTATGGTAAAGCAGTTTGCGTTTCGAGTTTCAAGTTTCGAGAGTACAAGCAGGGATAAGCACTTGCGGGTTCATGCACTCTCGAAACGGAAGAAGTCAGCCCCACTGAACTTCAGCAGGCGGGCTTTGCCGTTGGCGATGAAGAGGAACTCCATCCGCTCGGGATTGGGCGCGTCTTCGGTGGGACGAAACTCGTACTCGCCGATGCGCTCCAGCGGGAATTGCCCTTCGGCCCAGAGTTCGCCCTTCAGAATCACGATGCTGGCGGACGAACCCTCGAACGCCCCTGCGCCAAGGTAGGTTCCGGCTAGCGCGGAGTATTCAGGAGGCACGCTGAACGTGCGTGGGCCGGAGTATTTGGAGTTGGGATACCACTCGCCTCCATGCATTAGTTCGACGACCGGGCCGGGCTTGTCTTTATCTTGCTGTTGGTCTTTTTCGTCTTTCGGTTTTTCGTTTTTGGCGCGGCCGAAAAGGAACGAGGCGTCAGTCAACAGCGGATCAGCGGACATGAAGTAATCGCCACTACCGTGTTGCAGCGGAATGCGCTTGCCCTCGACGGTCGCGAACAAGGCGCCGTCGCCGGAAATCTCGATCGATTTGCCGGAAGGTGAGGTGTACACGCCGACGTAATCGGCAGCGTTCTTCACCTTAGCTGGGTCTTCGATCTCGGGTGCCGCGGGCGCAGGCTTGCCGGCGGCCGATGCTGCCATCAACTGAATGGCAAATTTCGCCACCGGCACGGGGCGGTAACCTTGCTGCGCGTTGATGGAAGCGAACGCACCCACGCCGGCATCGAGATCGACGTTGATGGCCGACATGAACGACGCCATGCCGCCGGTATGCCGCAGAATCGTGTGACCGTCGAGTGTATCGACCGCGATGCCGTATCCGTAGCTGGCGGTGGGACCGAAGTCGGGGGCCTTGATCCACGGCTTGGACATGAGCGCAAAGCTGTCTGCGGAGACAATACGCGCGTTCGGCGCTTGTCCGCGGTTGAGCAGCATCTGCATGTAGAGCGTCATGTCGCCGGGAGTGGAAGCGATGCTGCCGGCGGCGTCATCAAACTGGAGGTTGGCGGCCGGAGCAAGGCGTCCGTTCCGCGGATAGGGACGGTCTTCAAAGTACGGCACCCAACTCTGCGCAGTCCGTGGGCGAATGTCGTTGGTAATGACGGGCGCGGTGGCGCGCATGCCAACAGGATTGAGCACACGTGCCTTGACGGAGCTTGCCCAGGTGCGCCCGTCGAGCGCCTGGATGAGATTTCCCAAAATGTCGAAGCCGAGGTTGCAATAGTAGAAGCGCTCGCCGGGTTTCCACGCCTGTGCGTAACGGGTGGCGCGATCGGAGGGAATGAGCGAAAGCGCATCGGGAAGTCCGGAGGAGTGGGTCAGCAGGTCGTGGGCGGAAACCGGACCGTAGGTCGTGACAATCGGCAGCCAGGGCAGGTAATCGAGCACCGGCTTATGGAGATCGAGTTTGCCTTCTTCGTGCAGCTGCAGGCACACCAGCGCGACAAATGACTTGGTGATGGAGCCGATGTGAAACAGCATGTCAGGCGAGACCGGCTGGTTGAGACCGGCGTTGCTGAATCCGTAGCCGGCAACACGAACGGTGCCCGTGCGGTTGGCGGTGCCGAGGGTCAGGCCGGGGGAGTTCATCGCCTTCATGTAGGACTCAACGAATTGGTCGAGGACCTGATCGGACGCGGTTCGCGCAGCGGCGGAAGCGGCTGTCTGCGACTGGCCCGCTTCGACGATGGTGAACGATCCGGCGGTTAAGGCGACCGCGGCGCGTGCGGAGGTACAGAGAAAGCTGCGACGGTTGACGAGAGGCATAGGTTCGAGTCCAACGAGAAAGCTAAGGTAACGCACGCGCAGTAGATGGGCAAGAACAACCACGGATTTACACGGACCACACGGATAAGAATTAGGCAGAAAAGAAATGCATAATCGGAGCATGAAGAGATTGGGAGTGAGTTGGCACGGGATCGCGGTGGGCGTGCTTTGTGTGGCATCGCTGGTGACGGGCGCAGCACCGACGGCGCGGGCGCAGACGACGCCGACGACGCAAGAGCAGCAACGGAAGACCAGTACACCCTATACCGGCGATCTGTCGATCTTTGATTATCCCGACCGAGACAAGAAGCTGCACATTAACCAGGTGATGGACTTGTTGGGGATCGATGCGGGCAAGAGCGTAGCGGACATCGGAGCGGGATCGGGATGGTTCACAGTGCGGGCCGCGGAGCGGGTGACCCCGACCGGCAAAGTATACGCAGTGGACATCAATCCCGAGGCGATTCGCTATGTGCAGGAAAGAGCGCAGAAAGAGAAGCTAACGAACATCACGACCGTGCTGGGGACCGGGAACAATCCGCGGCTCCCACCGGACAGTGTGGATGCAGTGCTTCTGCTGAAGACGTATCACGAGGTGGCGAAACCAGTGGAGTTAATGCGAAATCTGCGGGTAGCACTAAAGACGGGAGCGCGCGTCGGCATCATCGACCGCAATGGAAATGGTGAGAATCACGGAGTACAGAAGAATGTCGCGATCCAGGAAGTCGAATCGGCGGGCTATCGCCTGCTCGGTGAGCATGACGAACTGGTGAAAGACGACCGCATGGATTACTTCCTGATTTTTGTGGCGAAGTAGGCGACTGCGAGAAACAAAGGCGGCCGCAGATTTTCACAGATAACACCGATCTGATTCTTGTCATAAACCCGAAGCTGAGAAGGATGTGCGATGGACATTTCTAATGAGCTTGTTCAGCCGATCAATCGGCAAAGGGCGGAACATTACATTTGGAGAGGCAACTGCGACGGATGGCATTTGGTGAAACAGCCGCAGCTCAGTGTGATTGAGGAGCGCATGACTCCCGGGGCCAGCGAGGTCAGGCATCATCACGTACACGCCCGGCAGTTTTTCTACGCGCTTCACGGAGAACTCACACTCGAAGTCGAAGGCCGCGAATATTTGCTCAGGCCGGGCGATGGGCTGGAGATCGCGCCGGGAAAACAGCACCAGGCATTCAACCGCAGCGGTTCGGACGTGCGGATGCTGGTGGTCAGCCAGCCTCCGAGCCACGGAGACCGGGTGGTCAGCGGATAGTCGTCTAGGGCGCGGTTGGCGTGCCGCCAGTTTGCGGAGTAAAGCCGACGCGGCCAACGCGAATGAGCTCCGACCATTGGGGACTATCGTCAGCAGCTTTCGCGGCGTCGTTGATATGGGCCTGCGCCTTCAGCGCGGGGAGCGATAGTCCGCCGGTGACAAAGCGGTGGTGCTCGTACAGCATCTCGTCCATCTTGCCGTTCAGGAGAACGCGCCAATTCCACACAGTTCCCATGTCCTGGGCCTGCGAAGCGGATACGTCGATGTTGGTGGTGCAATTGTTGGTGACGGCGTTGTACCACTCAGGCTGGCGATGGAGCTCGTTGACGCGTTCGAGATAGTCGAGAAAGATCTTTCGAGTCAGTTGCGGCGGAACAGTGGTGCGGAAGAGGTAAACCTCTTCGTCCTTGCGGAAATTGGTGCGCAGGCGGACGACATCGCGCTCATCACTGACGATGTAAGCCAGTTCGTACTGGCGAAAGAAACCGCGGACGGCAGAGTAGCTTTGACCCACAACGTCGCGCGTTTCGATGGAGATGGGCACGTGGCCCTGAGGGCCGAAGTCGAAGCTGACGATGGGATGAGCGATCAGGGTCGGCCCCCACCAAGTGATGAAGAGATCGGCGCCGCTCAGGTTGGCGAGGTCGTAGGAGCGGGTCTCCCACTGGCAGCTGTAGTCGTGCGTGGTGACATAACTACAGTTGCGAACGTTGTGAATCGTAATGTGATCGCCGTCGATGTCGGCGGAGGCGGTTTGGGCATTGTCAGGCTGCCAGTTGCGGTCGCCGGACGGCTTGATCGAGAACCACCACAGGACAACCAGGGCGAATCCGGCGTAGGCGACTATTAGGCCCAGATGATGGCGTCGCAGGATGAACAAAGCCGCTAGTACCACAATGAGGTACAAGATGGCGGCAGGCGTACGCAACCACGCGATCGGCGAATCGAAGTAAAGCGCCGCGGAGGACCATATCGTCAACAGCAGCGCGATCAGAAACATGAGCGCCAAAATGATGCGACCAAGCCAGTGCAAAGGGCGAGTCCTTTCGCGAGTCAACGGAGCTACGACTGTAGCGAGTATTAGAACAGAGGAGGCGCAAAAATAGTATTGATTCGGGCGGGACGAGAGGCTCCGAGGCCCGTGCCATGGCGGCGATGAGCGGGTTTGGCGGAGATATGAGAGCGTTGATGGATGTATACTCTTGAAGGATGCGCCCGTAGCTCAGCTGGATAGAGCGATTGCCTCCGGAGCAATAGGTCGGGAGTTCGAATCTCTCCGGGCGCGCCAGAGTTCTTCATTCCCTTCAGTCTGTTGCGGCCATTTGCTCCTTCGCTGTTTTTCCCTGATTTCTGACTGTGCCCAATTTTGTGCCCACCCAAGCGTGACATCGCATTTTCCGAAGGATGAACGTAGCGACTCGAAATTGTGATTGAGCTGTGGCCGGCGATCCGCGCTAGTGTCCATGCATCACAGCCCGATTCACCCAAGCGCGTCAGAAACGTGTGGCGGAATGAGTACAGTACCCAAGGTGTTAGTAGTGCGGGCTTCCGCTCGATTTTGCCCTCTCGATCAACTCCGCATTCGCAGTCTTGAAGGCCCGTGCGTGCTGCTTCTTTAAGCTGGCGTGGTTGACGTGGCCGCATTTGGTCGGAGCAGGCCATATCCGGCCTTCGCTAGGACTGCCAGCGAACTCCCATCGAGTTTCAAGCACAAAGCGAATGCGAGGGGTTAGATACAACACCCGGCGAGCAGCGGCCGTTTTGCCGTGCGTGACCAGCGGCGTGCCGTTTGTGCCGTTCTTCCACGTAATGTGCTCCCATCGGAGCCGATAGCATTCATCCGGCCGGAGCCCGGTGTCCGCAAGGACCATTGCGATCGACTTCACTGGCTCCGGGGCCGCATCTAGATACTTAGACTCCTCCTCTAAAGTGACAACTCTTTCGCGATGACGTTCGCCGGGGAGCAGAGAGATTGGGGGAGCAGCCTCCAACGCGCCCCACTGTGCGGCAAGCTTCAGAGCGCGACGCAGAACACGAAGGGCGCTATTTGCCGTGCTGACCTCAAGCCCTTACGCCAGCCGATGCGAGGCGAAGTCCGCAGCGAGTTCATTGCCGATGGCATCGACTTAGGCATTTGCAAGCGCCTTGTAACTGAGCAGTGAGCGTATTCCTGCCCGATACCAGAGCCAATTGTTCGGTGTGCCTTTCTCAAAACTGGATCTGGCCCAAGGCTCGAAACGCTGATCACAGAAGTCCTTGAGTGTGAGCGCCGCTTTCTTGTCCCGAATGCCGAAAAAATAGGGTCTACTTGACTTGCTACCGCTCCGGCCGTTGGAGCGAACGGGGAGTGCCAAATGAGGTGCCGGCCGGCTAATTGCGGTTCGTCTGACGTTTCGGTCGAGATTACAATGGGGGAGAGGGAGGGGGCCGAAAAGATCTAACAAGGTCCCGGCGGTCGAAGAGGTGCCAACGGCTAGTCCTCGCAAGGGTCACTGCGCTCAATCATCCGTGAGGTCCTCCGCCATGAGACTGTTAGGCTTTGTATCTTCCTACTCGTTGACTTCTTCGTCTACCTCGAGCAGAGCATTATCGGAGTCGGCGACCTCGATCCTGTATCCATGAGACGCTAGATTAATGTCAGCTACTCCTTCCGGGAACGATTGGACATCCGGTACCATCCAGAGTGATTCCAGATAATCTTCATGAACGGCTGACTCACCGGGAGCTGCGCGCCAGCTTATAGTCGTGAAGCTGTCTCCGCCTGTTCTCGGGTCGTAAAAATGGCCCCCGCTTGCAAGGAATAAGTGTTCGTCCTCGATTCCGAGGTCCCAGTAATGCCAAGTTTCGATTTCGTCAAACTTACGTCGGGGACCAATTACCGAGACCGTAACGGCCAGATCGAATTGTTCGATTCCGGACAGTCTGCGTTTTAGAATGACCACGCTCTCGCGTCCGGTGACAGCTGTCGCTGAAATCCTCCTTATCAAGCAATGCCTTAACAATTCAGGATTGTGGACTCCGAGTTGCTCGGTGTTCATACGTCAACGCCATGGTACGTTCCTGGCAGTCATGGCTAACAGGTACCTCGTGCGGGCGCTGCGCAATCGGGATATGAAAGTGAGCACACTACGCCCTCCAATGGAGACGTTTCCCTCAACGCAACCCGATCGCGTTTTCCGCTTCGGACTATTCGAGCTTTCGGAACGCGATGCGGAATTGCGCAAGAACGGAGTGCGCATCAAACTACAGGAGCAGCCGTTTCGTGTGCTATTGGAGTTGGTGGCAAAACCGGGAAAGGTGGTGTCGCGCGAAGATCTGCAACAAAAGTTGTGGCCTGCCGATACCTTCGTTGACTTCGATGTTGGGCTGAATACGGCGATCCGCAAGCTGCGGCAGGCGCTGAACGACGACGCGGACAATCCGCACTACGTCGAGACGCTGGCGCGGCGTGGCTATCGGTTTGTGGCGCAGGTCAGTGAAACCTCGAGCGGTCCAGAGCCAGTCAACGAAACCGCCGCGCCTGCGCCGCCCGTTGACGCATCAGCGATCGCGCTACAACCGCAGGAGCAAGGCGGACGGCGCACGGCCTCCGCCGGGAAGCATCTCGGTTGGTACTTCCTGATCATCTCAGTCGCAGTTGTTGTTATAGCTGCGCTCGTTGTGTGGCGTGCTAAGCCGAGAACCCCGGCTCTGGCAATTGAAAAGCGAATTACCGCCAATCCTCCGGAAGCGCCCATCCGCAGCGCGGTAATTTCTCCGGACGGCAAGTACATCGCCTACGCCGACCCCTACGGGCTCTATGTTCGCCATATCGACACGGGCGAGGTCCGTCAGTTGGCGTTGCCGAAGGATTTCAATCCTCTACCTACTGGTTGGTATCCCGACAGTACCGACCTCGTAGTGCAGGGGCGACAGGGGATGGATGGAGCAACCTCCGTTTGGAGGCTTTCTATCCTGGGTGGCAGTCCGCAGAAACTGATGGACGACGCTTACGATGCAGTGGTCTCACCGGACGGATCTCGTCTTCTATTCGTTCGCGACCATCCGGTAGGGCAACCGTGGGGGAGCGATCTCTGGAGGATGGATTCCGACGGTGCGAGCGCGCATAGGATCGTGAATGCTTCCCAGGACTTGGACCCAGCTCACCTTGGAGGCCACCTCTGGTCTGTCGCGTGGTCTCCCACCGGCAAGCGAATCGCATATATTCAGCGGCTCCGCCGCTTTACTGCAAATCCTGCCGGAACGACCCTTTCGTTGTGGACCCGCGATACGGACGGTGGCGACCCGCAACTGATCACGACAGTATCGGGGCTTGGGGCCCTTTGCTGGGCTGCTGACGGGCGGCTCCTTTATTCATTCCGAGGTGATGCGAGTGACTCCAATAACGAAAATGATGTTTGGGCCCTGCAAGTAGATCCCAACACCGGAAAACCGAAAGGTACTGCGCAGAGACTCTCACGCGGGTTAGGTTCGATCAATGGTTTGAGCGTTAGCGCTAACGGCAAACGGACTGTATTCTTGCGCAACAACACTGAGCCACAGGTCTTCATCGCGCAGCTCGACCGGGTCACCCAGCATCTGAGTGCGCCGTATCGACTGACTTTGGATGAGCACGGAAACATGCCTACCACATGGACACCTGACGGTAAATCAGTCATTTTCGTCTCGAGTCGAAATGGTTCCTGGAAGATATTCAAGCAGCCGATCGAACAGACAACCGCTGAGTTAGTGGTCGAAGGACGAAACATTTTTTTACCGCGACTGACCGCAGACGGGTCGGAGGTTCTTTACCTGGAGGAATATCAGCCCGATGATCCTTCGGTTCCAGTCAGGATCATGCGGACGAGCCTGGCGGGCGGCGCACCTCGAGAAGTCTTGCGCGAGAACGCGATCGTCAACTTGCAGTGCGCTCGAAGTCCGTCCAAGTTGTGTTTGTTCAGTACTCGAGCGGAATCCTCGACAACATTTTTTTCCTTCGACTCGGATCTCGGAAAGGATGGCGAAATTGCCAAAATCACGACAATCGCCGGGGGTGTGGATTGGAGCCTTTCGCCCAACGGTTCGATGCTTGCGATTATCCAGCATGGTGGGATTGAAGATAGGATACGGTATTTATCTTTACGGACCGGAGTGGCGCGAGAAGTAGTAGTTAAGGATTGGCCTCATCTGTGGAGCGTGGACTGGTCGGCGGACGGAGCCGGGCTGCTGATTCCTAGCACAACGTCAAATTGGGGTAATCCAGTGCTTCTCTTCGTCGATCTCGACGGTAAAGCCGGCGTGATATGGGAGGGAGAGAAGTATGGTCCGCTTAATTGGGCCATCCCGTCACCCGACGGGCGTCACCTTGCCCTTATGAGGTGGGTTGGCGAGAACAATGTGTGGATGCTGGAGAACTACTGAGCGTCTCCTTTAGCAATTCCGAAACAAAGAAAAACGGGCGCGACGGTGGACGCGCCCAGAAGTATTCAATTACGACAAACTTGTTAGCGGCGATCCGCGATTGCGAACACAGTGAGGGTCTGGGGCACCCCGCCGCTGCCCGCAATCTCCATCGCTCGCATATTCGATAAAGGATTGCGCGCCACGTTCTGACCGGCGGTCCAGACCTGCGTCAGAAAGTACTGGTTGCCGTACCCGTGGAACACCAGGCGGCTGTTGGCTGATGGCAAGGTCACGTAATTGGGCAGGGTGGTGACGACGGCGGAATGGTTGCCGTCAATGCCGACGATGCGGATGGAGCGCTCCGGGGTGACGGTGAGGACGAGGTATTTGCCGGCCGGCAGGGTGTGGTCTTCGACGGCGAACGCGAATGGGATCTTGACGGTCATAAGCCGTTGGCTCTCGGTCGTCTGAGCGTGGAGGGCAGCGGCGGTAAACAACAGGCAGAGGGTGATCAGGGTGCGTGCCCTTTTCATGTGAGTTTCTCCTTTTCGTTTGGCCGGTGACTCCGGCTGACAGGTTGCACTTTGCTGCGGATGCACTTTCCACACAATGGACTGGCCCTGACTTGGCGCTGTTTTGCCTGTGTTCCGCTAAGTTGCTGAAACAAAACGAACCAACTGGGCGTTGTGTATCAGATCAGCTTGCTCTGCCGGCGACGGTATCGGTTGTGAACACTGCGATCCGTTGCGGCGGGTGGTTAATCGGTCTTCGATGTCGAGGTTGGAGGGACCGATGTCGATTAGGTGGCGTTGCGTCACGTCCAGCGTCGGTGCAGTCACGACTGCGAATCGACGCCGGCCAGAAGTTTGCTCCTTGGGAAGTTGATGTACACCGGAACCACCGCCGGAGGCTCAGACGATCTGGAATGGTTTGACACTTGCCCAAATACCCTAGTGAATCTACCGGTGCAAGTGTTTGAGATTGTTGACTTGGACAGCGGGTCGGTGCTTGCCCACAAACACGAGGTTTCGGGCAGGCTCAGACCAGTGGGGACTAATCTTTCCGCGGCACTTCGAAGACATGCCGACTACACGTCAAAGTGAATGCGAATTGCAGGCGCCAAGGGGTCTTTCCCGGTACTAATCCAACTGATGCGACAACTCCAGCACCGCCCTTCAACCGCTTACATTCGGCCAAAGCGCGAATATTTTCAGCCCAACGAAAGCGAACTTCAGCGTCGGAGCGACTTCGCTTTCAAAGGGCGCCAAGCCGGTGGAGAAGGTTCTCGGGCGGTGATCCCTAGCAATCGCCTTGCGTTGCTGAGAGGCAGAGTCAAGCGCCCGGTTCGGGATCATGTGAGTTATCTTTCTGCATACTAACCGCCCTAAAATCAGCAGGTTGCATTTCTCTCGTTGTTGCACACTGTGGAAAATCCACTTTCAAATTTGACTACAGTGCCGGGTCGGTCCTCAGCGGTGCAGCCACGAACACGCTGAAGATAGGAGTATTACTTCAATCGCCGGGTCACTGAGCACCTAATCTCAGGCTAGGGTTCCTAGGCCTACATCACTTCTAATTTCAATGCTCCGGCTCGAGTCGTTGTCTCAAGCTATGCCCGAACTCTACCCGTTGGTGGTGACGAAAAAAAATCCACTGCGAGTACATCTCGGAACGCCCGGTTTCTTTCGCCCGCCGGTGTGTATACCGGCGTCAAAGCGTGCCACACCGCATCATCATCGATTATGTAACCTGCTCCGCAATCTCGAAGCTCAAACCGATCTAGGGTTTTCTTTGAATTGTCCGTAATGACATTCTCTCCCCCGTTCGCGTTTGTACGCCCGAGAAGATATACCGCAATATATTTTTCCACATCTTTGTGAAGACCTGGAGGACTGGTATTGCAGGGTTGGTCATGCGTCGCGACCATTCGAATCAGATGAACATTGAGACGGTACACAGCTCCGGCTCAGGTCTCTGGAAACAACTCCAAGTGGCGGGTCAGGAAATCAAATAGAGACCGCAACCGTATCAAATGAGGCGACAACGGTGCGTAATAGCGCTGAATACCCCCCGCTCGTGGGGTTATACTGCTCGAATTGAAAGTACGGCTCTCCTGCAATTGGAGGCGAGACTTCATAATGTCTTTGGGTAACTCTGACATCGAACTTTGACAGCACCCTTTGACGTTCGCCTGCGTGATGATATTGGTCACGCGGTAGAGAATCACACTCATCACCTAAAGATCGAATGAGTTCGTTGGAACCAAGCAGGCAAGAAATATCGAGCCTGACAAAGCCATGCCCTGTAAGGCGCCTTCTCAGTTCAATCGCTGCAGACCGAATGCGGCTTGGCAATCTCACGTGATGAGTCGCTCGCTCCCTGTTTGACCGATCTGCGCCCCACTCGACTCTCACAGCTGTCGCTCCCCATGCGAGTCACTGGTATTCCGGCTAAGAATATACAGTCCGGCGGTACGAACATTTATGCACTTCTGGGGTAATTCACACTCACGTTCTAGGAGCGGCCTGTCGCCGGGTACCGGCAACGATTCGCAGTCTGGCTACCCTGCCACGTAAGGACTGACTCTCATCGTTATGACAACGTCCATCGTGCTACCCTCTTGCTCTGTTAGCCTGCTTAACGAGGGACCTGCTTTCCCGTTGCATGGCACCTCGGGAGTTTTGCCAATGCGATTCAACCTCAATTCCATATACCAAGCTGCAATACTTTTAGGCGTTTGCGTTTTCGGTCTTGCGTCGCCGATTAGTTATGCACAAGACACGAGACCACAAGACACTCACTTCATTGTCGTCGGCAACATGGACCGTTCCATCAACCCAGGCGACAATTTCTTCGAATACGCGAACGGAGAGTGGGTTAAGCGCGCGGTGATTCCACCCGACCGCGCCCGCCTGGGAGTGTTTACAACCTTGGGCGATTTGAGCGACAAGCGCACCGCCTCCCTCATCGAAGAGGCTGCTAAAGGCGGTCCGTCTAAACCTTCAGGGAGCAGCAAGATCGCGAACCTCTACAACTCGTACATGAACGAGACTGCCATCGAGACCGCCGCCCTGACTCCCCTGCGGCGTCATCTGGGATCCATCGCCGCCATCCAGAGCAAGACTCAGTTGGCCACCGCACTTGGGGAAAGCCTCCGTGCCGATGTTGACGCGCTCAATAACACCAACTTCCACACAGCGCACCTCTTTGGACTTTGGGCGGCTCCCGACTTCAACGACCCTGAGCATTACGCCGCTTACCTGCTGCAGGGTGGACTGCAACTTCCGGACCGCGAGTATTACGTTTCCGCCAGCGACCGGATGAAGGACATTCGCAGCAAGTACCAAGCGCACGTTTCCGCCATGCTGAAGCTCGCTGGATTCACGGACACTGACGACCGTGCCGAGCGCATCGTTCAACTGGAGCATGCGATTGCTGAAACCCATCTCACGCTGGCGGAAGACAACAACGTTCACAAAGCCAACAATCCTTGGAAGCAGTCTGACTTCGCTGTCAAGGCCCCCGGATTGGACTGGACGGCATATTTCCAAGGCGCGGGACTTAGCAAGCAAACCGACTTCATCGTCTGGCAACCGACGGCCTTCGCCGGCGAGTCAGCTCTCGTAGCGTCCATTTCACTGGATACTTGGAAAGACTGGCTTGCTTATCACCTGATTGAGGAGTACGCGGATGTGCTGCCCAAGGCATTGGCCGAAGAGCGCTTCGCATTCTTTGGCAAGGTGCTCCTGGGCACTCCCGAACAGCGACCTCGCTGGCAGCGAGGTGTCGTCATCGTCAATCGCTATCTCGGCGACGATGTGGGACAAATCTACGCCCAACGGTATTTCTCTCCGCAAGCAAAGGCACAGGCGCAGGCGATGGTCGCCGACATCATCACGGCGTTCCGCCAGCGGATCGAGGCGCTACCCTGGATGGCCGCTTCCACTAAAGCGGAAGCCCAAGCCAAGCTCAACACGCTATATGTCGGCATCGGATATCCGGAGTCCTGGATTGATTACTCGGCTTACGACGTGAAATCCGACGACATCTTTGGCAATGTATGGCGAGGAGATCTTTTTAAATATCACCGACAAGTCGCGCGCCTGGGCACTTCGATTGACCGCAAGGAATGGTCCATGACCCCGCAGACGGTGAATGCCGTGAATCTGCCGCTGCAAAACGCACTCAACTTCCCTGCAGCTATTCTCCAGCCACCGTTTTTTGACCCGCTGGCTCCCGCGGCGGTCAACTATGGCGCCATTGGTTCCGTGATAGGTCACGAAATCAGTCACACCTTCGATACCGAGGGCAGCGTGTTTGACTCCAAGGGCCGCGTCCGCAACTGGTGGACACCCGAGGACCTCGCGCATTTCGAAGCCGCCGCCGCAAAACTTGCTGCGCAGTATGACACTTACAGACCTTTCCCTGACCTCGCGGTCAACGGCAAGCAAACGTTGGCCGAGAACATAGCTGATGTCGCGGGCATATCGGCTTCCTACGACGGATACAGGGCTTCGCTCGCCGGCAAGACGCCGCCGGTACAAAAGGGTTTCTCGGGCGACCAGCAGTTCTTCATTGCCTTCGGCCAAAACTACGCGTCGAAGATCCGCGAGGCTGCGCTTCGCCAACAGCTAATGACGGATGTCCACTCACCGGCCCAGTATCGTGCTGACACTGTCCGCAACCTTGACGGCTGGTATACGTCTTTCGGTATCAAACCCGGAGAGAAACTCTACTTGGCACCAGGGGACCGCGTGCGCATTTGGTAGCTTCATCGAGTTCGTGCCCCTTAGCTCTCCTAATCACACTGAAACAGTGTCGCACTCGAGTTCGCCGCAGTTGTCGGATGCTGGCCGACCTGCCAATAATAATCTCCCATATGCCGATTTCTGGTCGTTGTTACAAGCGAGTGCTCCTCGGAGCAATACGTCCGGTTCAAATAGGTTATGGGATGGCGTCTCGTGAAGTAGGCGGCCACGCAACAATCAATCAACGGCTGCGAGCCTTTCAGGTGCTACTCGGTGGCCCAATTCCGTATTGCCAGAACAGGCTTGCTACAGCATGTCCCGGTATTGCTCCAAGGCGACCCTGACCAGTTGGCTCCGAGTGCGCACATCCGTCTTGGAAAACAGCTGCTGGAGCGTATTTTTCACTACGCTTTCCGAAACGTTGAGCTGCGATGCTATTTCTTTATTGGCCAAGCCTTGCACCAGGAGCCGAAGCACGTCCGATTCGCGACCGGTTAAGGGGATTCGCTCCTGGTTGATCGAGGTCGCCGAATCCGACTCGGCTGTAGCGCTCCGTTCCTCGGTAACATCAACGATGATGGCGGCCAGTTTGGGGCTCGGTCCTTCTTTGTAGCTGGAGAACCACACGTCGGCCAGGAACGACTCTCCGTTGCCGCGGTGCGCGCGGCACTGCATCGATGTCCTGAACTGTGGTCCCTCGTCCCAGCGCAACGCGTGATGCAACTCGGGTAGAAACGGGGCGATTGGCTGCCCAATCAGATGTCCGTCTCGGGGAGTCATGAGTTCGGCAGCCGCGCCGTTGGCGAGTTCAATGAAGCCCCGTTCGTCGACCGTAACGATCGCCGCCGGACTGGTTTCCACGAGGACGCGCAACCGTTCCTGCGATGCCAACCTCAAGCGCCGGTTGCGCAGAACCTCAGAGATAAATAATCCGCAGCCAGCCAGTGCCACTGCTTCAAAGCTTGTTCGGATCGGAGCGTCCGCAGGATCGAGGTTGCTGAAGCGCTCACTCAGCAAAGCGCAAGCGACCCCCATCACTGCGATTGCCCATCTCGGCAGGAATCCAGCCGCAAGCATGATGGGAAATAAATACAGAAACCCCAGAGAGACATATGGTTTCGTCCATCGTGAGGGACAGCAGCGTTATATTGCAGTCAAGTACAGCGTGCGGGGCCGCGATCTTGGCAGCACTGTGGAAGAAGCCATCGACAAGGTGAACAGGCAGGTCACCCTGCCAGCTGGATATCACGTCGATTGGGCGGGCGAATACGAAAGCCAGAAGCGCGCCGACAGGCGACTGCTGATCGTGCTGCCCGTCACCATTCTGTTGATCTTCATCATCCTGTACACCATGTTTAAGTCGTTTAAATGGGCGCTGCTCATTCTGGTCAATATTGCGATCGCACCCATCGGTGGATTGCTGGCCCTTTTGGTCGCCGGTACGAATTTCAGCGTCTCGTCGGGTGTTGGATTTCTTGCTCTTTTTGGCGTCTCGGTTCAAACCGGCGTCATCATGCTCGAGTACATCAATCAGCTCAGGGCCCGTGGTGCTTCCATCGAAGACTCTACTGTCCACGGAGCAGTCCTGCGCTTGCGTCCCATCATGATGACGATGTTGGTCGCGATCCTTGGACTACTTCCCGCAGCACTTTCCCATGGCATCGGCTCAGACTCGCAACGTCCATTTGCCATTGTCATTGTGGGCGGGTTAGTCGCCGATCTGGTGATGAGCATCTTCCTTCTTCCGACAATTTACGTATGGGTCGCACGCGACCAGGACGTCCTGCCGGCAATGGAAACCGGATTCGAAAGCGAATAGCTCTAAGCAACTACCGGCTAGCGGTTAAGTCCAGACCGGAGTGTCTGGAATCCGAAGATGAGCTCACCGTCTGCCCTTCGAAGACAACGACCGGCACAGTCCGTTGCGCTGCGACTGCCGCCTTGTTTTTCTAATATTGCCATGCCGACGTGTGGTCACGTGGCAAAGAGAGTGACGCGTTGTCTCGTGCACTTCGACCGAGTGTCCAAAAGTCTGCGTGGAGGAAGTTTCACTTGATTTCATAACAATGTCGGCCCCCTCGACCACCGAGTAGACTTTGGTTGGTCGACGACCCAAGGCTCGGGAGGAAGGAGCCGATATGTGGATTATAGGTGTGGACTATCACCCCAGCGTTCAGCAAATCGCGTTTGTAAATACCGACACCGGGGAGCGCGCTGAACGGCGACTGAATCATAGCGATGGAGAAGCCGAGACGTTCTATCGTGAGCTGAAGGCAGCAGGCTGCAGGGTGCGAGTGGGGATGGAGGCGACCGGACATGCCCGTTGGTTCGAGCGGCTGCTGGCGGAACTGGGCTTCGAGCTGTGGATCGGAGATCCGGCGCAGATCAAGGCCAAGCGAGTGCGAAAGCAGAAGACAGACCGCCTGGATGCCGAGCTGCTGCTGCAGTTGCTGCTGGAGGATCGCTTTCCTCGGGTGTGGGTACCCAGTGCGGAAAATCGAGATCTGCGTCAACTGCTGTGGCATCGGCATCGGCTGGTGCAGATGCGCACGCGGATCATGAATCAGTTGCAGGCCGTGGCCATGAATGAAGGAGTACGCCGCAAGCAGGCGCTGTGGAGCAAATCGGGGCGAGCCCGGTTAGAGTCGCTTCCGCTGGCTCCCTGGGCGGCACGGCGCCGGCACGACTTACTGGAGCTGTTGGATCGATTGAACCCGACGATCGAGGAGTTGAGCACGGCCGTCGAGCAGGAAGCCAAGCAACGGCCCGAGGTGCTGGGCCTGATGACGCATCCGGGCGTGGGAGCTATTACAGCCCTGGCCTTCGTGCTGATCATCGACTCCGCCGAGCGCTTTGCTTGTGGCAAACAGATCGCCAGCTATGTCGGGCTGATCCCTTGTGAAGACTCCAGCGCCGATCGGAGGCGGCTGGGGCATATCACCAAGCAGGGCAATACCCTACTGCGCTTCCTGCTGGTGGAAGCAGCGCAAGCTGTGGTACGGCGCGACCCCGACTGGCGACGCCGCTATACCCACCTGGCGATGCGACGCGACAAACCGATTGCCAAGGTAGCGATGGCGAGGAAGCTAGCCGTACGTCTGTACTGGATGATGCGCAAGGAATGGAATTACGAGCAATTGAAAAAGTTCGGTTCGTACGCGGGAGAGTCCGAACACGTCCATGGTGTGCAGTAAATCACCGCCCACTTGATGGACCTCCCGCTCCCTCCTAAGAGGGAGTTCGAAGTGGTAATCATGATCACAGTTGTGACCGGAGAGATGGTTGGGTCGGACTGAGTTCGGCCCGAGAGATTAGACGCGAGCCTGGGTCGACGATGGTGAGTTTTCAATGAGAGCGACATGGCGCTCTCCTCGGAGGGCCGGGAGTAGTGTGCTCAAGAAAGCTCTTGACACACCCAACATTGTTAGAGATGGCCGTGTAGTCGGCGTTCCGTCCTGTGGCCGCGACCTGGTGGAGTTCTTTAACAGCACGGGTTGGGCGTTTCTCGTTCCTAATCCGCAAAAAATAGCAGCGAGGTAGCCAGTCGGGCGGTTAATGCGTAAACGGGCCGGAATGGTCGGCAGACTATGCCAGCTACCGGAGAACACGGGTGCAAATGGAGGCGGCGGCACGCGCTCGGCTGCAACAAGAAGTCATCAACCTCTCAAACATGAAATGGGATTGGATGGCAGACAAGAAGGTCGATTCCTTAGAGACGCTATTTGATGACAAAGCCATGTTCACTCACATGGGAGGGACCTGGGGAAAAACCCAAGAACTAGCTACCATTAAAAGCGGTGGCATCTGGTACAAAAAAGTTACAGTTTACGCAGTTGACGCTCGCATATTTGGTAACACAGCCATCCTGCTACTAGAGGACATTGATTTGCAGGCAGTAGTCGGTGAGCACGAAGTCACCAATCCTTTTATGGTGACTGAGGTTTATATCAAGGAAAACGGCAAGTGGAAGCTGGCCCAACTCACGTTCTCGCATCTGCTTAGGCCGGTCAAAGTGAATAGCAATAAGAATTAGCCACAAACCTCGAGAGAGAGAATCTGCGACGAAATTTAGCGCTCGTGGAGTTTGTGAAGAGATGGGCCATGCGGGAACAACCTGTTCCTGCAAATCGCACTGTCATGTCCGCTCATCGTGGGGCTCTTTCCATTGGCGACTTGATTCGAGCCTTTGTCTGGGCTCATTACGGCTTTGCACTTACGGCCGCCCGGCTTTTCTTTCTGCCAAATTAGGAGGCGCCGTCCGAGCGCGCGATCGATGGTGCGCCAATCTCCTTAACCGGCCCCCGCCCGAAGCTTCATGCGGTTTGCCCAATATGGTAGACCCTTCACACCAGTCGCCCAGACAAGGCAGGTCGTATGCTGGTGCGCAGAAGCTGGGTACCACATCGGCCACGATCCCGAAGGGCACGAAGCCTCGTGGCTTCTGCCGTGGGCCCGGGCATGTGAACACCGACTTCTCAGTCGACAAGAACTGGCGGCTGTGGAGTGAGAAACTGCGCCTCCAGTTTCGACTCGACTTCTTCAATGTCTTCAACCACCTCAATTTTCGGGGTGACTTCGTCAATCAGGGTCCCGTCTACGGCAACACCAACTGCGGGGTACCCGATAGCAGCCGCGCATATTCGCCCTGCAGTCCGACCAATAACATCATCACGCGTCAGAGCGTCCAAAGCGGGATCGGTTACTCGACCCTCACCAAAGGACCGCGTGAAATTCAGAACGGCCTCAAGCTCATCTTTTAGCCACCGTCTAGCCGGCTAAACAACCCGGCGGATTTGTCTACGGCAGTAAGGCCGCGCTGCGTTAAGCTCCGCTCAGCGAGTTCTTCGCCTCGAAGATTGTCCATCAGTCGGCCTCAGGGAGACCCGGCCGTAATAGGAACGCGAAACGCCCTAGGGTCTAGGAATGCCGTTGGACGCATTTCGCGGCGGAAATCCACTTGAGCGAATAGTCGGCAAACCGTGGAAGTGGCTTTCATCGGATTACTACCGGGAAGTCCTAGTGTTGTATCAGAAGCGACCGTGCAGGAGACTTAGGAGCCTGGTACGATCTGCGGCGGTCGCTTTTGATACAACGACTTGAAGGAAGCCGCTTTTGTTCGCGGCGGACGCGGCGGAGCGCTATGGGATTTCAATCGACTTTGGCTTGGAAGTTATTGGAACGAAGAGTACTTGTGGGACGACCGTCAATCGTGAGCTCGTCTCTTTTCCCATGATGCCAAGGCTCCCAACGGTCTCATCGTAACGCGAGACACTTCATTCTTCAAGACCTACTGCTACCTTATTGCTAGTCTCGAATCTTCCATGTCGCTCGCTTCGGGGCACGCGGAAGCGTCTGCCGCAAAGCGGCTTCGTTCAAGTCGAACAGCGTTTACGAATGTGTCCTCTTCTGCGGCATTCGGCCTACCAAGAATTGAACCGGACCCTACTGCGATTTGCGTTTCATCGGTTTGCCAATGCCGAGCAGGAAGATGGCAGCCTTACCGGTCGCGTGCGGCGAAAAGAAGTTGATCACGTCATCATCAAAGAAGGTCAGCCCGGTCGCACCTAAGCCCTGAGCATACGCGGACAGGTACATCCTGCCGCCGATGGCGCCCGCTTCCAACTGGACGGCGCGGTAGCCGCGGTTCCCGTATCGCTCGAGGACGAGTTTCAAATCGGCGAGAAAGAAGATGTCCACGCAGGCGTCCGCGGGAAGCTCCTGATCCAATCCAAGGTGGTAGGCCTCAGCCCGAAAGTCCCCTCCCTTCAAAAGCTCCAGAGTCGCTCGCTCACGGTGGAAGATGTAGGAACCTGCCTTGAGCGTCTGCACCGAATGCACGATCAGGTAAAGATCGTTGAGCTGCGCGCCGGGAGGCTCAAGAAAGTCAGCCGAAAGACCTTGGGTGGCGCAGTCCAGAATGGTTGAGAGTTGTGCCAGTGTGATGGATGCCGCCTTGTCGAAATTTCGGGTAGAGCCGCGCCGCAGGATCACCTGCTCGATCGTGTCCTTCGGTTGTTCTGAACGGGGCAGCAGCTGAAGCCGAACTGCCTCACCGACCTGAGCGAAAGATGGGAAAAACGCTTGCTTCCCGCGCCACTGAGCGACTTCATCCTCGGATTCAAGCGAAGACGCGTTATGCATCTCGAACATGGCAGGATACTCGAGCTCGCGCTGCGAAAGCGGGATCGTCTCGAGGCCGAGCACTGGAGTCTCTCTCGGGGATGGCAGCGAGGTTTCCGCTGTACGCCCGATGGGCACCAGACATAAGGAGACCTCGCGCCGCTCATCGAGATCAAGGACGTGGTTTACCTCGGCGTCCACGAACCCGAGTACGATTTCGGCGGCCAGTCCCGAAGCTGCAGAAACGGCCAGCATATTTGCCAGTAAGGTGCCGCTGTCCCAACCGAAATGACGATAGGTGCGGGCCTGGTATTTCCAGGCGTTTCGCCAATACGTTCCCGTACAGATAATCGTGGCGGGCGCTCGTGCCACCGCAGG
Source organism: uncultured Acidobacteriaceae bacterium (assembly GCA_963730105.1). Classification (GTDB taxonomy): domain Bacteria; phylum Acidobacteriota; class Terriglobia; order Terriglobales; family Acidobacteriaceae; genus DASRAA01. Next base: position 276,007 of record CAVSQO010000016.1, on the reverse strand, counting down.
TTCCATCGCGGTCGCCTGAGCCAAGTTTCCGCGAAAGTCACCCTTTCGCAGGAGTCGCAATGCCACGTCCGCCGGGTTGAAGTGATAGACGCCCGCATCCAGGCCAGCCAGGTCGCCAGTCACCACGTAGAGCTCAATCTCGTAGAGAGCTCCGGTGCAGGCTGCGGCGCGAAAGTAGGTTACTCCCCCAGGATGCTCGCGCTGTTTGGTGATTCCCGCGGAGAAGTACAGAATGCGCGCTAGGTCCTGGAGTCCAGGGACTGAATTAGTGCTCGACGAGGGCACGGACCCTGAGATCGCAGAGAGCGCGGCCACCCCTGTTTGCGGCACGTCCCGCGGCAACGGTAGAGGCTCTATCGTCGGGTAGATTTTGAAAGGTAGCGGCCGATTAGCCCAGTCCAGAACGTGAAGATTGTTACGAATGCTCCAGGGAGAGTGCTTCGTGCCATCGTGATACTTCCAAGTTGCCGCGACGTCGTGGTTCTTCATTGTTTCCCGCGTCGAGACTAGCACCAGCCGGGAGACACGTGTACGCCATGAGCCTTGCGACGGCGGATCGCTCTTGGTTCGTTGCCAATTCTTCCCTAATCGGGTTAGGTTCCCGTTTGTATTTCGGCTCGCCGCACAGCCAATCGCTGAGCCGTCCCCTTGCTGACGTCTAGCGTTCGCCACACCTGTGACCACGAGAGCCCCTCACGCCGCAGCTCAGCCACTCGGTCAGCGTCAACCTGGGCTCTTGGCCTTCCAAACTTCTTGCCCTTGGCGCGCGCATTACGCAATCCAGCCTGACCGAAGAATCGTCGAAAGCCGTGGCATTCGCCCGTATGCCGCGCCATCTCGGCCAAAAACAGGTGGTATTATCGCGGCGGGAGTTAACCAGTGGAACCGACCGAACCCAAACTGCCGAGCGAAGCCATAGAACTCTACAACGATTTCATTCACGGTGAGATTAGTCGCCGCGCCTTTGTGGAGGGCGTGAAGCGACTAGCGGGCGGTCTGGCGGCAGCCACGGTTATCAATGCGCTGATGCCGAATTATGCTCTGGGCCAGCAGGTTTCCCGCACGGATGACCGGATCAAGGCCACTTACGAGACCGTTCCCTCCCCGAAGGGCAACGGAAGCATCAAGGGGTATCTCGTGCGGCCTGTCAGTGCCGACACCCGTTCCGAGACGGTAACGAAGTTGCCCGGCGTAATCGTGATTCATGAGAATCGGGGTCTGAACCCGCATATCGAAGACATCGCGCGGCGGTTTGCCCTGGCCAACTTCATGGCATTTGCGCCCGACGGACTCACGTCTCTGGGCGGCTATCCCGGCGACGACTATAAAGGCGGCCAGATGTTCAACAAGATCGACAAGAGCAAGATGTCTGAGGATATGGTGGCCGCGGCCATGTGGCTGAAGTCACGCCCTGACTGCACGGGAAGGATCGGCGCTACCGGCTTCTGCTACGGAGGCTCGACCGCCAATATGCTGGCGGTGCGTCTGGGAGCCGACTTGGCGGCAGCGGCACCGTTCTATGGTGGTCCGCCCGCCCCAGAGGACGTCCCGAAAATTAAGGCGGCGATCCTGGTGCATCAGGGGGAACTCGATACGCGACTAGCAGCGACGTGGCCGGCTTACGACCAGGCCCTGAACGCGGCGCATGTTCCGCACGACGGCTATATTTACCCGGGCGCCGTACACGGCTTCAATTGCGACGCGACGCCGGAACGGTATAACAAAGCCGCGGCCGATCTGGCCTGGCAACGCACGATCGACTGGTTCAACAAATACGTGCGTGCCTGATTCCGCCCCCGGTGCGTGCAGGTAAAACTCGCCCTAGCCATTAGTGAGGTCGTAAAACAGCAGATCGGTAAATCCGTTTGAAACTTGTAATCCTCTGCAACATGAGACCCATCACGGCGCACCTCGGCCACCTGGTCGGGGTCAACGTTGGGCGCGCGACCTTCCGAGGCGCTGTTGAGCGGCACGCGGAGAACATCACCTACCAAGTTGCGCAGTCGGTTGGCTGGCACCGTTGCAGTTGCCAGCACGTCTCTCAATTTTGCAGAAAGGACAGGTAAGCGCCAGTTCCCGTATTTTAACGTCGCGTCTGATTTTCAGCGGAATCTTGTGTTTGGGACAGGTAATCATTTCAGTCAATCTTAGATCGCTGGCCTTAGTTGACCATCAGGTGATTTCACTAATTTCCACTAAGCCTGCCCCTAGCCGGTGGTCAGTCGCATGGTCGCACTGATCTGGAGTCCAAGTCGTGTGACCGATCGCAGGGCGCTCCCTTTGCTAACACTGAGCGTTCGACACACCTGGGACCACGAGAGTCCGTCCCGGCGCAGTTCAGCTACTCGGACAGCGTCAACTTGGGCGCGAGGCCGCCCGAACTTCTTGCCCTTCGCTCGCGCATTCCGTAGTCCGGCACGGACCCGCTCACGAATCAGATCCCGCTCAAGCTGTGCGACGGCCGAAATGATAGTGAAGAGCGCCTGACCAAGAGGCGAGGTGGTATCGATGTTCTCCTGATAGCTGATGAACTGGACGCCGATGCCGCGAATTCCTCGAGGGCGAGCAGTAGGCGTTTTGTGGACCGAGCGAATCGATCGAATCTCCACACCAGGATGGGTCGAAGCGCCGCTTACGCGCGTCGTCCATGAGACGATCGAGCGCCGGCCGGCTCTGTTTGGCGCCGGAGAACCCGGTATCGACATACTCCGAGATTTCAAATCCGCGAGCTTCTGCGTACTGGCGCAAGTCGCGGAGTTGGGATTCAGGACTTTGGTCGGATGTCGAAACTCGAGCGTACAATGCAGCCCGAGTGATTGTCAGGGATGATTCTTGAGTGTGCGAAACTGCGGTGCTACGTTGATCGATAGCCACTGGGTGCCTCCTATCGGGTGCCTTGGTTAGCGTCGTGTCGGTGCTTCCAACACCGACGCGGCACGTAGTTGTTTAAACCGAATTGTTCCGCTCTTTCGCTTAGTGGTCCACGCGATTATATTGTGCCCAATCTTGTGCCCACTGGCCGTTTGTATGCCTTTGGTTCAAAGTGTTGCGATGCGTGGGAAACCCGCATAATCACTAGCGAATCGCATTCCATACAAACGGAGCTAAGTTGTTGATTTCTTGTGCGGCAAGTCCTCCGGAGCAATAGGTCGGGAGTTCGAATCTCTCCGGGCGCGCCAGAGTTCCCTTCCCGGTTGCTTACTGATTTCCAATAACTGTGTGCCGCTGGGTGCCGCATTCTGCGCGGGAAAGCGACAGAATCCTCGGCGCCCTCGACGATGGAGCGGTGACGATGGTTCGGACAAAGTCCCCCGAAGACATCCACGAGCCTCGAAGACTCTGATGGTTTGCGCAGTTGACGGTCAATGGGCGCCAAATCCTAAACTGACGCGAAGCGTCAACAAAGGAGGCATCTGTTTCGTCTCCAAGAGCGTTACTTACCGCATTCTCGCCGAGGCTGACTTCGACGCAGCGGGTGTCAAGTCGAAGGCCGACCTTTAGCAGTTTAAGGGTACTTTCCTTGGCGCTCCAAAGCAGATTCGAGAAAAGGCCGCGCTCGTTGGGAGGCACGCGGCTCACCAGCATTTGTTCAGCTTCGTTAAAGTAGTCGGCAAGGAAAGCGTCGCTGCGAGGCTCGATAAATTCCAGATCACATCCGATCGAGATTTGCGACGGCCCAACGGCACAAGCGGCAACGCCGGTGCTGTGCGTAATTGAAATCGATACTTCGCACGGACCATTATCGAGAAAAACCTCCGGCGCACCCGACTCCGCGGAGCGTATTTCGATTCGGGCCAACGTCTGTGGATCGTCGTACGCTTTCAAGTACGCGGCAACGGCCCGCTTGGCTGTCCATCGGCCCAGCCGCGAGTCGGTGCGGCGTTTGGGAAAACGCATGGCATCGAGACGCAGTTTTTCGTGAGGACCCAGCCAGTCATCGGCTACCGGCAGCTCAGTTACGGACTGTTCCAGCCACCAGACTTCCATCACAGCTCTTGCAAAACCGTGTACAGGTCGGGTGTGTCGGTCTTCTCGCTTTCAATTCTTGCAGAGCGTTTCTGTTCTTCGCGAGCGATCCCGTTTTCTACCGACTGGATGAGATACGGCCGCAAATTCTTCGGCGAAATGATGTTGTTTAACGCGCCTTTCTCGAGCGCGCGATGCACGCTGTGAATTCCGTCGAACTCGGCGGCAACTTCACCGAGCTTCTCGGAGTAAACGAGCTTGAAGAGCTCGTCGGATTCAGCACGCAGCCGGCTCTTGATGACGCCGTCGGCTTGCGCCATCGCCTCATTCTTCGACAGGACACGAGGATCTTTCCTGGCCCTGGCTTCCACCTCGGTGGTGAAGACGACGGCTGCCGCCGGCGCACCACCGATCACAGATGCGTACGAGCCTTCCAGTGCGATGACTTCGAGTTGCTCGTTCAACGCACGGGAGAAGACGACATACGCACCGCCGTGGTAGCGCGAGATGACGCAGAAGACCATCGGGCCTTTGAAATTGACGACTGCCCTTCCGATCTCAGCGCCGTACTCCAATTGAAGGCGCCGCATCGACTCAGGCGAGCCATCGAAACCCGAAAGATTCGCGAGGACGACGACCGGCCGATTGTTGCTGGCTGCGTTGATGGCGCGTGCCACCTTTTTCGATGAAAGAGGAAAGAGCGTGCCGGCAGTCCACTGGTCGGGCCCGTCGGCCGGAACAAAACCGAGACGCGGCACTGGCTTCGATTCGATGCCGATGAGACAAACCGGATAGCCGCCGAGATGGGCGTCCCAAACGACGGTCGTGTGCGCGGACCGCATACCCGACCAACGCTCGAGGTGGGCGTGGTCCTGATCGACAACCGCCTTCATGACCTGCCGGATGTCGAACGACTTCTTGCGTCCAGGGTTGGTTTCATCCGAGAAGATTTCGCCGATCAGCTTGAAGCTGCTGTCTCCGTTCGCGTGTGGTTGAAGTCGAACGTCGCGCTCAATGGGGTCGGTGGTGACGGCGCGTCGCGGGAACCGCTCGCCCGGCGCGATGTAGGCGTGTTCGTAGTGACGCATCAGGATTTGGCAGGCGTCGTTGATGTCGCGCGCGAAATACTGCGCCTGGCCATTTAACCCCATGATGCGGTCATATCCGCCGATGCCGAAATTGTCTTCGGCCGACACACTGCCGGAATAGTCGAGCGCGCGCTTGCCGGTAAGCACCATCGCGCCGGTTGGAGTCATAATGAGTACGCCCCGGGTGTGCATCAGCATGGTCGCTTCGGCGTTCCAGTACGGCTGCGCGCCGACGTTGATGCCGTTGACGACAAGGTTGATTTCGCCACCGGCCTGGGTAAAGGTGATCAGCCGGCGCAAAACCTGGGCGATCCAGTCCATGTTCTCGACCCCGCTGTCCATGGAGATCTTCGCTCCCGCCGAGAGGGTGAACCACTCGACAGGAATGTGTTTCTCCTCGGCGAGATCCAGGGCGGCGAGTACGCGACGGCATTCCGGTTCGGCGATGGCTCCGAGGTCCTTGCTTGGATCTCCAAGCAACATGACACGAGTCATTCCTTCGGGATAGCGGTCGGTGAAGTTGCGAATGAGGCCGACAATGATGTTTGCCTTGTTCTGGCCGTAGGGACGATCGACCGGCTGCAGCCGCGCTTCGGCGTCGAGATCGTACTCGACAAATTCACCGGGAGGGAAATCCGCCCGCGTATCGTCGGGTTTCGGAGTGAGCATCTTAACGATCTCGTAGGGATAGAGCAGTCCGCGCTGGCGCATCTTGACGACTTTCTGGTCATACGCGGTCAAGGGCTTCATGGGTTGCAGCTTGGCTGCGGGCTGGAAAGTCATGAGCAATCCGGCATCGCCTGGGGCCGAAATACGCATGACGGTATCGCGCAACTCTCCGTTCTTCGAACTAGGAATTCGCACCCGGACCACCACCTGCTCCAATCCGAGGCCGTCAGCCAGCGGCGCCAGTTTGTGAACGATGTCGGTCACTTCGTCCGGTTTGAGATTGAGCGTGGGCCACACGTAAAGAAAGATCCGGTTCCAATGCAGCCGCGTGCGCGGGGTGCGCTTGGCCTGGAATGACCGGATGGCAGCCGTCGTCTCAGCAAACATCCGCTCGAGGTGAGGCAATTGAATGATACGGCCAGCCTTGTCACGCACCGGCGTCAGGTCGCGCACTTCGGCCACCGCAAACAGACGCTCGTCCTTAGGATTCTCGATGGCGACGGCGTGCAAGAGGTAAACGTCTTCCACTGACGGCAGCCGTTCGATTTTGAAATTCTTCAGCCGCCACAGATGCAGGCGTTCGGCCATCATGGGGTGAACGCCGCGGAAGAGTTCCACCTCCTGGTATCCCTCGCCGGAGGGCTCATAGGTGAAGTGCTGCGTGCCTGCCATGCCGAGGTCGCTCCCAGCGCCGGACGACACCACAACAATGTGCCGGATCGGGCGCGGGAATCCCGCGGCATTGAGGATGGAATGAATCTCCTTTTCAGCATCCTGAGGGGCGGCCAACGGGCCTTCCTGCCAGATGTAGAAATCCAGCACAACTTCGTCGTTGGCGGGGACCTCCGCGAGGAACGGGAACAGCGCCTGTACAGCGCTTGCGAACTGCTGATACGCAACGTGTGTGGCGAAGACGTGGAAACGCGTGCCATTCTCGACATATTGGGCCGACACACAGCTGAAACCATTGCTGGATACAGTGCGAAAGTCGGTGAGGGCCCGCACGCAATAGTAACGGGAGATCATCGCCTCCAGCATCAACTCCTGCATGAAGCGCGGCGAACCCGCAAACCGGCCCGACAGGAGGCTGAGAAGCGGTTGCGGACAATCGATCAGAGCACGCAACCGTTCGCTTCGGTCAGCGGCATCGGGATTAGCGGCGAGATAATCCAGGTGGCTCTGGACCTCGGCGTAGATCTCCATGCGGGCCTTCTCAAATAACGGCTGCTCGAAACTCCGATAGCGCAACTCACGGGCCAGATCGCTGATGGCGGGAAACAGTCCGCGGGTAATCGAAACCACACGATCGAGCAACGTGCGGAAAGATTCGTCGGCGGGTAGTGGGCGAGCGGCGATCCGCGCCAACCGTCGTTGCAGTACGCCCATAATTGGCGCTGCCTGTTGCTCCAATCGCTGGTGCGACTTGTAGATCCAAAGCAGGCTCTCTTCCAACTCGGGAGAACGATCCAGAGTCCTCACGCCATAGTGCGCAACCGCACGACGCACCGCGGCAACGAACTCAGGCGGAGCCCCTTCCCCGCGGGTATCCAACATGCGGAGATAGGAGAACAGATACGCTTCGGTGCTTGGCGATTCCGCCGCCGGTTTGACCGTTGACCTTGGGATTTCTACGGAACAGAGAACACAGATCGACGAAGATGTTGAGGATCTCATCCTCTCTGTCGCGCATCTGGGCGCCATTCGAAACGGTCTCAGGGAATTGGTTCCATTCTGCCAGCAGCCGTGTAGTGCGCGCGCGATCGACATCAAAGCCCAACATGAGCTGTCGAAGTTCTTCAAGATTGCGAAGCCAGCGGGAATGATCGTTTTCAGCCTCCCCAGCGGAGCCGAACGATATTCCGAACGAGGCCCGCTCGGTCGACGTAGTCGATTGCCGGTCGGTCGCAGGTTCGATCTGAAGCAGTGGATCTCCCGGACCCACCTGCACGTGGGGAATGGCCAGTACTTGCCTGACTCTGCCGGGGAACGTCGCCAGTACCTGCATTTCCATCTTCATGGCTTCGAGGACGGCGAGGCGATCCCCCGTCGAAACCATGTCGCCCGGCTTTACTAAGACGGAAGCCACGACCGCAGGTGAGGGCGCGCGGACCACTCCGCCGTCGTCGCGATCGATGCGGTGTGAGACGCCATCCAGTTCGATCCTGTAACCCCGGCCTTGCTCAACCGAGATGGTGTGGAAACGGCGGCCGAAAGCTGTCAGCCAGTACTCGAACGGTCCCAGGCGCTCCAGATGTGCATCGATGCGAGAGCCATCAACCTCAACGCGGTACTGCTGCAGGCCGAGACGATAAACGTTGACGGAATACGATTGATCGCCATAGCGCAGCACGACGGTATGGCCCACTTCGCTGCGGACCTGTGGCCGTCCGCGCAGCGCCGATGCATAAAACTGCGCCTGCTCAACCTTAAGCTCGCTGTCGTAAGCCTCGATCGCCGCCTGCACCAACGCCACTTCGACGAACTGCCGTGAGAGGTGCTGCCCCTGAGCCGCGAGACCGATCCAGCCAGCCGGCATCGGCTTGTGCGTTCTGTATCTCTGAACGGCCCAGCAGATCCAGGAGGAACGCACGATTGCTGGCTCCCCCCTTGATGACGACAACGCTTTCGTGGAGGACCCGCTGAAGGCGTGCCAGCGCTTCCCTGCGGTTCTGTCCGCAGGCGGTGATCTTGGCGAGCGTCGGGTCCAACTCTGCCGGCACAGAATCGCCTTCCTCGACGCCCATATCGATACGCACTCCCGGTCCAGTTGGGATGCGAAGACGTTCGATAACGCCGGAAGAAGGTGCAAATTCGTCGTCTGCGTCCTCGGCCTTCAGTTGCACCTCGATGGCGTGACCGGTCGTCCGGGGCGGCTCGCCTTCCAGACGCCCGCCGCGAGCAACGTGGATCTGAAGCTTCACCAGGTCGATGCCAGTGGTGCATTCGACGAGAGGATGCTCGGCGTCCAGTCCAGTGTTCATCCCCGTAAACAAGAATTGTTCGGTCTCCGGCTCGTACAGGAACTCAACTGTGCCCGCATTGTGATATCCAGCCACTTGGCTCAGCCGGACTGCGGCTTCGCGCAACGCGTGGTCCTGTTCCGGCGATAGAGACGGCGACGGCGCTTCCTCGATCACATTCTGGTGGCGGAGCTGTATGGTGCAATCACGAACTCCGGCGGCCCAAGTCGTGCCGTGGTAATCGGCAATGATCTGGACTTCGACGCGGCGCGCGCCGGGCACCAGCTGTTCCATGAAAACGGTGGCATCGCCAAACGGAATCTGTGCCCGTTCGGCGAGCAGCTTCGAGGAGCTCTTGTCTCCCAGTCGCCGCATCACGTCGCCCTCGGGACCGATGAATACGATGCCCATGTCGCGACAGAGATCGGCAAAGTTGGCGTCTTCGGCCACAAATCCCCAACCTACCCAGACCGCATCGGCACACGCTGCCGTTAACGCGAGCGCCAGGCGGTCATAGTCGAGGTAAAAGCTCTTAAGCAAACGAGTGTCGGGATCGATGACTTGCGCGGCGCCTAGCGATACCGCTTCGTCGGCCTCGCGGACAAACATGGCATGGCGGTCGGGATCCGTGAAGAGCGCAATCGTGCGCAGCGATGCGTTGTTTTCGTGATTAAATTCACGGGCCGCATGGATGAAACGCATGGCGGCTTCGCCGCGATTCACGATCGCGATTCTCTGAAATTCCTGCTTCATAAGTCTCCTGCTTCTGACGCTTCAACCACTCAATGGACCGCGACTTCTTCCGGTGAAACGACCGACCGCAGCGCTTCTAACGACTCAGCGTCGGGCCCGTTCGGGAGAGCCACCGTGCTGTACCCACCCAGGCGCACGTAGCAGTTTCCAGTCGTGTCCACTACTTCAGCGTCAAAGGTTCCCTGCTCGGGATTCGGCGTCACCACCGCATAGAGGTGGCCTTCCGCCGATTGCGGAGCGGGCATCCAGCTCACCTGTTGGAGGCGTTGCGGCAGGCCCATTCGGCTGCTCGTACCCATCTCCCAGATTCCGGCGGTCTGGAAACACAACTCGATGAGCCGCGGTGCCATGAGTGTAGGTAGACTCGACGGTTCATGATTGCCAGGCAAGCCGGCCGCCAGTTCGCCGATCATTCGTTTTCCGTCCCACCAGGCACGTTGCAGAACCTGGTATGCGGGGCCGTGGAAATAAATGCGATAAATCTGCGCGGCTTCAACGATTGCTTGTGCTGACAATCGTGGAGCTGCGCCTCTCTCTGCCGTTGCTCCGTGCCGGCTGACTCGCACTCGTGCCGTGAAGTGCGTGGTTTCCTGTGGCTGTAGCTGGTTCGGCAGCAGGCGCTTGCCGATCAATCGGCAGTCGGCAACCAGCTTCTCGCCCTGTGGGTAGAACAGTGCCTGGATCGTCACCGTCCGCGGATCGTCTTTGTAGAACTTGAATGGAGCCAGGAAGTTGACTTCCTCGATCGCCTCAATGTGCCAGCCGGGATGCACACACAAAGCAGCTTCGGCGAAGGCCTCGATCCCCATCACACCGGGCAACACCGGAGTGCCGTCGATGCGGTGGTCGTACAAGAACGGCTGTTCCACTGGATCGAGCGTCGTCTCCATCGTCAATCCGCTGTAGAGGCCCATTCCGGTTATCTTGCCGACCATCGGGCCCAGCGTGGTCAACTTCTCATTCGCGGCTGCCAATGCCGCGGTATCAAGACCGCCGGTTGGATCCCATTCGTTCAGCATCGCACCCAGACGGTCGCCAATTACGACCTCGCCGCGCGCGCCTCCGGTTGTCAGCTCTCGGCGAATCAGGGGGATGCCCGCCTCGGGCGGTAACATGTCGATGCCCGCCAGCTCCATCATCTTGGGGATCGAACCACGTGTCGCCATTCCGATGCCACCCCACGCCGTCCAGTCGATGACGATGCCGCGTGTCTGTGGACGAGCGGTGCGGAAGCTCGAGGTGTATTTGCAAAGCAAATCGTTGGCGGCGCTGTAGTCCGTTTGGCCGCCGTTGCCGAAGCGCCCGGCAATCGAGCTAAATGCGACTGTCGCCCCGAGAGGCATATCGCCAATCGCATGCAGCAGGTTGAACCAGCCGTCCGCCTTCACGTCGAAGACAAGATCGAACTCATGCTGGTCCTTGTCGGGCAGGAAGTGGCTGCGTTCGAGCCCGGCAGCATGCAGCAGCACGTCGATGCGGCCGCTCTGCTTGCGAACCTGCTCAATGGCTGCGGCGACGCCATTCGCATCTGCGAGGTTGACGCTGAAGTAGTGTGCCGTTCCACCGGCCGACCGAACCGCATTGATCGCGCTCAAAGCTGCCTGAGCGCGTTCGAGTGCGGCCAACTCTTTCTCGACTAGCGCTGGCGTGGCCCGCTCGCCGCGCGCCTGAATGCGGGCAAACAAATCACGCTTGAGATCGTCCTTGTCTGTAACAAGGCGTGTGAGATCGGGATTGTTCGCATCTGGTTCCGGAACTAGGTCAAGCAGGTAGAACGTGCCACCGGAAGCAGCGGCTAAGTCCGCTGTGATCGCAGACACGATGCTGCCAGCAGCGCCTGTAACTACGAATACGGTGTCTTTGTGGAGCGCGAGGCCAGGTTGGCCATCGTCGGCGGACTGTTCTTGCAGCCCAACACTCCACCGCAGTGCGTTCTTGTAGCCGATCTCAACCGCACCCGGATCGTTTTTCGTCTCGTCGATAAGGAGTTCGGCGATCTGTGAGGAATTGCGTCCAGCCTCGAAATCAACGGCCTTGACTAGCGCTTCTGGGCGCTCGCGCTTATAGGCTTTCGTGAAGCCGACGACCGCGCCACCCATCGGTGCAACGGCTCCTGCCGGGTCGTATCCGTGCTGCCCTCCCAGCCGCGTGGCCGAGACCAGGAAGGTGCCGGGCGCAACGATCTGCGCGTAGAGTACGCGCATCGTGGTGTACAGCGACTTGATGCGCACCCGCAACGATTCATGCCAACTATTTTCATTCATGCCACTCAGCGGGCCTTCGTCATCGAGGGCCGAAAGCCAATACACACCTTGCACCGGACCAGTCGTCAACCAGTTCTTAACGGTCGTATTCAGATCATCCGAATCCTGCATGCGGTCGATGCAGAGCACTTCGACTCCGAGTGCCTTCAGTCGTTGCGCCACCAACTCGCCGACGCCGCCTGTGTCGGGCATGACAACAACTCGACTCGCGGGCCCAAGCGTGACACCAGTGGGCTTGCACATGGCGAGCGGCGGCCGAAGGACCGGTACCGGCACTCTGCGCGGAATCTTATTAGTCGCCTCAAAACTCGCGACGATCGGCCGCGGAGTTGCGACGACAGAGGTTGGGATCTTCTCTTCGGCGTTTGGAGTTGCCGCATCCGGCCGCCTCGTTTGCGCGAACTGAATCACGTGCGCCAATGTCGGGAAGTCGCGCAGCTTGAGACCTTCGTCGCGCGGAATGTTGTAGGCGGCGCGCACCGCGGCGAACATCTCCGCCTGCTTCACGGTGTCCACGCCGAGGTCAGCTTCGAGATCGAGATCCAGATCGAGCATGTCGGTCGGATAGCCCGTCTTCTCGGCCACGATCTGCAGAATCGTCTCTTTGATTGAATCGTAGGAGACATCCGTCGCAGTTGGCGTGACCACGCTCGATAGCGTCGGCGCGGCGACCGTTTCGACCACGGGGGAGGGCTGGCTGATCGCCTGCGCCGACGAAGCGCCCGGGGCCAGGTCGGGGCGTTTCTCGTACACGAACCGAATCACGTGCGCGAGCGTTGGGTAGTCGCGCAGCTTGCGGTTCTCATCGCGCGGAATGGTGTATATCTCGCGAATGGCGGCAAACATTTCCGCCTGCTTCACGGTGTCAACTCCGAGGTCGGCTTCGAGGTCGAGGTCTAGGTCGAGCATGTCTCTGGGATAGCCAGTCTTGTCGACGGCCAAGTCCAGAATGCGCTCTTTCACCGCATCGTCAGCGGCGACCGGTGCAGGTATTGCCTCGGGCACTATCGAGGCGGGCTTACTTGTTTCTTCTTCCGATGTTGCCACTTCGGCGGTCGGCGTGGCGACGGCGGCATCCGGTCGCCGCTCGTTCACGAAGCGAATCACGTGAGCCAGCGTTGGATAATTGCGTAGTTTGATCTGATCATCGCGAGCGATGCCATAGGCTTCACGAATGCTCGCAAACACCTCGGCCTGCTTGACCGTATCCACGCCTAAATCGGCCTCGAGATCGAGGTCCAGATCAAGCATGTCGACTGGGTATCCGGTTTTCTCCGCCACCAGAGCGAGCACGCAGTCTTTCACCGAGTCGCCGATAGCGGTTTCTGACTTTGGTGCGGTCGAGGCCACAACAACTTGAACTTGCGGCTTTGCCTCAACCTTTTTCGGCGCGGGCGCTGGTGCCTGGATCACGGGTGCTGCTCCTGGAATCGGTGTCGCTGCTGCTTTGACTTCCGTGACCCGCGCACTGAGTCCTTGGTCTTGCACCCGTAGCGTGCGGTTCACCACTTCCAGATCCGCCGCCGGGCGTCCAGCCATCCTGGTCAGCCACGCATCCCATACCGGCTTATCCGCGATGCGATAGGTGTAGCCCAATGCGTCCGGACTGCGACGAACACCGTCCTTAGTTGGGACCCAACGCAACAGCGACATACTGATCTGTGAGCCGAATCCAGCACCGAGGCGTAATGCGTACTCGACCGGATAGGCCCCACCCTTCGATAAATTCAGCGCGCCCAGCTCCGGATCGATTTCCTTGAAGTTGGCGACGGGTGGAACTACTCCCGTTTCCAGTGCCTTTACCGCCAGCACTTCCTCGATGCCGGTAGCCATGGCGTGGCCGGTAAGACCTTTGGTGTTGGCGATGACGATCTGGTCCGCCGCGTCGCCAAAGACTTTGCGCAGAGCGAAGATCTCAGCCGAGGCACTTCCGCCACGCGCCGGGGTGTAGGTTTCGTGAGAAACGAAGACAGTATGCGGAGCGATTTGCCGGCGGTCGATGCCACTGTGTGCTTCAGCCTGCGCGATCAGCCTCTCCATGATCTGGCCCATGTGTTGGACATCGAGCCGAGTGCCATGGAATGCGCTGTTGGCCGTTACCGCGCTCAGCACTTCGCAAATCGGCTGAATGCCGCGCTCGCGCGCAGCACCCGCGCTCTCCACCACCAGCGCCGCTGCGCCCATGCCCATGATCAAGCCATGCCGGCGGCGATCGAACGGAGTCGCGGCTTCTTCGACCACTTCGTCAGTGGCAGCTGCTCCGCTGGCCAGGAAGCCGGCGCCAAACCAGCCGATCAGGTGATCCGATGTGACATCGTCTGCCGTGATGATGATCACCCGGCTGCACCGTCCGGCGCGGATCCAGTCTTCCGCCAGACTGATGGCATGACTGGTGGTTGCGCACGCGGAATTGATCTGCGTGTTAGGACCGCGAGCGCCGATGAATTCGGCGAACTGCGAGTGTCCCATCGACAGGGTCTTCAGCAGGAAGCGCCGGTCGAAGACGTACGGGTTCTTCCCAATCTCCGCGCGCAGCTCCTCGATCCTGCGGACGAGTTCCTGGGCGAGGGGCGAATGACCGTTCGTTCCCGCTACCGAAGCGACCATTTGTTCCAGCGAGGCTAGCTGCTCGCGGCGCGCGTGGTCGGCATAGTAGCGCGCCATCTCGTCGGCGTAAGCGTCATAACCTGGGAAGGCTGTTCCCATAATTACGCCAGTGTCGTCGCGCAGAGCATCGGCCAATCCCCAACGGTCGGGCAACAGGGTGCCCTTGCTCGTGGTCTTGTAGCGCATGACCAGTGGAATTCCGGCATCCCGCATCGCATCGATGCCCACTCCGATAGCCAGGCGAGTCACCTGATCCAGCGCTGCCAGGCGTTCGGCTGAGACCCCAAATTCCTTCTCCAGATCGAACGCACCACCTCGACCAGCAAGCTTGATAACGTCCGCGACGTCTTCGATGGTGTCGAACCGGGCCTCACCGCTCTCGCTCTTCACCAGGCGCGTTATCCGCCTGTCAAGCATGTCGCGGCGCAACTCAGACGGGATCGGCTTGATGAATTGATCGCCATGCAGAATGCGACCAACGTTGCCGTCGTCGAAGACGTGCTCAGTTCCCGGCAGCCCCAACGCCGCTCCCGTGATCACCACCGGCCCGACCGGCGCAGGTTTCTCACCGCGATAGATTTCCCATCCACGTTCCAGCACATCGGCAAACACATGCCCAAGTTCGGTATAGCGATCGCCGTTCGACGGAGCCGCAGCGCTGGTGGGCGCGACGAAAGGCTTCTCGTTTGCGACTGGCGTCGCCATTTCTGCTGGCGTGGGTTCCGTGGCTTCCGGCCTCGTCCGGACCTCGGGTTCGATCACAGCCACCCCGCGGCCCAATCCCGCGGCATATATCCCACATAGCGCCTGATTGAAGGCTGCAATGTCACCAACCTTGGGATGGTTCGTGAACAGCGAAACCACGTCGCCGCGATTGCCGAGCACATCTTCGGCGAATCCCTGCAACGCCTTCTTAGGTCCAACCTCGACAAACACCCGCGCGCCCGCATCGTAGAGAGTCGTCAGGCCCTTCACAAACTGCACTGGAGACGCGACCTGCTGAGAAAGCAAGTCCAGCATCTGCGGCACAACATTGGGACCCGTGGGATAGAACTCGCCATTGACGTTCGCGACAATCGGAATCTGCGGCGATTGCAGATGCAACCGCTGCAACATTTGCCGCAGCGGCGCGCTGGCTGGAGCCACGATCGAAGTGTGGAACGCGTGGCTGACCGGCAACTCCACCACGTTGTAGCCCGACTGCAAGAAGATTTGCGTGACCTCCTCGACGGTCTTGCTAGCTCCGCCGATTACCGACTGGCCAGTGCTGTTGACGTTGGCGATGACCACGTAGCCTTTTACCGACTTCAGAATGCGCTCGACTTCGGTGAGCGGCGCGAACACAGCTGCCATACGGCCTTTGTCTTCCACCGCGACTTGGGTCATGCCGCGGCCTCGTGCACTGACCGCCTCTAGTGCCTCTTTGAAGCTGATGGATCCGGACGCCACCAGCGCGCCATACTCACCGAGGCTGTGTCCCATCGTCATATCGGGCTGAATGCCGTAAGCAGACAATAGGCGGGTAATTCCGATATCGATCGCCAGCACGGTAGGCTGGGTGATCTCGGTCTGACGCAGGTCTTCTTCGGCCTTCGCAACGGCCTTCGCATCGTTCGGATCAACGAAGATGAACTCAGTAAGCGGCTTGCCCAGCAGCGGAGTCATCACTCTGTCCGCTTCGGCGAACGTCTCGCGCACGATAGGTTCGGCAGCGCGGAGGGTCGAGAGCATGTTGGCGTACTGCGAGCCCTGTCCGGTGTACAGAAACGCAACCTTCGGCGCGGGGCCTTGTCCGCGGAAGATTCCCTGCGCTCGTATGGCTTTCCAAAACGCCGCTTGATTGGCTTCAAACGCTTTGAGCGCAACGCCTGATTTACTTGCGAGGTCGGCAGCGTCAACATAGTCGATCACCACACGCTGGGTCGCGCGTAGATCGGATTCAGCCGGAGCAGCTGGTTCCGGAGCATTTCCGGCTGCTGCCGCCTTCTGCACGGCGCGCAGACGCGTGACCAACTCCGCCTCTGACTCTGCACCAACGACCAACGCACCACGCAATGGCGCTTTGAAAGCAGTTGGAACTGAAACTGTTGGAGAAATACTGCTGGCTTGCATCGTGACTTCCTTTGCCACAGTGGGCGGTGTGGCCGGCACAGCGACCGATCGCTTGCCGTTGCCGTTAAGTCTTCCGGGAATGTGTTCTTCCAGTACCACGTGGAAGTTGGTGCCACCGAAACCGAACGCGCTGACGCCGGCGCGGCGCACGCCGCCCGCAGGAACGTCCCACCGTTTCAGTTCCGTGTTGACGTAGAGCGGAGAGTGGGAGAAGTCGATCTCCGGGCTGGGATGCTCGCAATGCAGGCTCGGCGGCAGCACCTTGTCGCGGAGTGCCATCGTGGCCTTCAGGATTCCCGCGGCCCCCGCAGCACCTTTCAGGTGTCCGATATTCGACTTGACCGAACCCAGCGCCACCGAATGCGCGGGAAGATTTTCGTTACTGAGGATGTCGGCCATGCTCTGCGCTTCCACGACATCACCCACGCGGGTCGACGTGCCATGTCCTTCAATGAGCGTTCCGGGTTCCGGCGACAGACCGGCATTCTTCCAGGCGCGCTCCACACAGAACTTCTGTCCGATCGGATTGGGTGCGGTAATGCCCTTGCCCTTGCCGTCGCTCGATCCGCCGATGCCGCGCAGCACAGCGTAGATCTTGTCCTGGTCACGTTCAGCATCAGCCAGACGCTTCATCAGGAAGATGGCTGCACCTTCGCCCATGACGAAGCCGTCCGCACCTTCGGCGTAGGGGCGGGTGCCAGTGGCTGACAGTGCACCGATCTTGCAGAATTTCACGAACGTGGGCGCGCCCATGTTGCGGTCGATCCCGCCGGTAACCGCGACGTCGAAGTCGTTTTCGACCAGGCCTTCCACGGCCGACTTGATCGCCGCCATGGCCGAGGCGCACGCGGCATCGCAAACGTAGTTGGGGCCGTGAAAGTTATAAAGGTTGGCGATGCGCCCGGCCATGCAGTTGGCCAATTCGCCCGGCATCGTGTCTTCCGTGATGGCGGCAAAATGTTCCCCGACGCGGTCGTGGAACTCACGAGTGATGTCGCGCTGTACTTCCGGCGGCAACGCTGCGAAGCTGGCCGATTCCTCCAGTTCGTGTGCGTACTCAGGAAAGAAAATGCGCACCGATGAGAGGTAGTGCTTCTCTCCAGCCATGGCATTGCCAAGAATCACCGCGGTACGATCGAGGTTCAGCGGCCGATTGGGATAGCCGTAGTCCTCTAACGCTTCCCGCGTGCAGGCGACTGCCCATTGTTGGGCGAGGTCCATTCCGGCGGCCACGCGCGGCGGAATCGGCAGCTTCCACTTCATCGGGTCCCACGCGTATTCGCGCACCCAGCCGCCGATCTTCGAGTAGGTTTTGTCGGGCGCGTTGGGGTCGGCGTCGAAGTAGCGCTCGGGATCCCAGCGATCGGCTGGAACTTCACTGATGCTGTAGCGGCCTGTCTTTACGTTGTTCCAAAAAGCAGGTGCGTTCGGAGCGTCGGGCAGGATGGCTCCCACCCCCACAATTGCGATTGCTCGATGTGCGGTGTTTTCCATGATGTCATTCCTCGCCACGCGGGTCGTGCGTCTGTGAAGTGGAGGAGAGGCAGACGCACGCCCCACGGCTCTAGCTATGAAGGGCTACTTCCGTGAGCTGTTCTGCTGGACGTTTTTGCGCGCGGCCATACAAAACGTCAGCGACGTAATCCATGTCAGCAATGAGACCGGACTGCGCTCGGTGGATCGCCGTCTGTCCCAGAGATGTCTCAAACGCCGGAATCTCGGCATCGGTCACGCCACCGGCGCCGGCAATGCAACGCAACCCGTCGTTCGCCACCTTCATCGCGGCCTCGCGCGCGAAAATCCGGCTGATGGCTGCCAACGCTGTTGCATCGAATCGGTCGTTGGCCTTTTCATTCAGCCGGCCTTCGGCCAACAGTGCGGCGCGCCGGGCCAGCGTGGCGGCGGCTTCTGCGTAAGCGATCCATTCGCCCATGCGCAACAGAATGTGCTGGTAGCGCGTCAACCGTCCCGCGCGCGCTTTCTCCATGACTTCTGCGAGAGCGTGCAGCGCCAGCGCAGCTACATCAGCGCCAACATTAGGATGCGCCGCGTGCAGCGCCTCAACCTGTCGCGCGCGCTCGTGATAGTGCTGCCCGCGGGTCTTCAGGTGAAGCTGCCAGCGATCACGGCTGATTGTCATCTCCATGATCTCGGACGTTCCTTCGTAAATCGTGGTGATGCGCACATCGCGCTTGATCTTCTCCACCATGTACTCGTGGGTGTAACCGTAGCCACCCAGCGCCTGGATGCTCGCCTCGGCTGCGGTGTTCCCCGCCTCGGTGGACAAGTACTTGGCGATTGCCCCCTCAGTGTTCAGGCTGCCTTCACCTTTGTCGATGCGTTCGGCCGTCTCTTCAATGAACGCGCGACCCGCTTCCAGACGCACAACGTTGGGCACAATCAGTTTGTGTGTGTAGCCCTGCTTCTCTGACAGCGGAGACCCGGCCTGAATGCGCTTGGTCGAGTAAGGAATTGCACGGTCGAGCGCTGACCATCCTGCGCCTAGGCCGAAAGCAGCCACCATCAGGCGCGTGTATCCGAACACCGCCTGCGCTTGCAGCAGCCCTTGTCCTTCCACGCCACCGATCAGCCGGTCAGCATCGACGTAGGTATCGACCAACGACAGCGCGGCAGTATTACTTAAACGGATGCCGTGCTTGTTCTCCGGCTTATCGTGCGTAAATCCTTTCGCGCCTTTCTCAACCACGAACCAACTCGGCCCGCTTGGAGTATTCGCCAGCACTGTGTACAGGTCGGCGATTCCGCCATTGCTGATCCACTGCTTGCTGCCGTTGATCTTGTAACCGACCACTTTGTCGTCTTGCAGGACGCGGTCCGCGGTGGTCTTCAGCGAGCCAAGGTCACTCCCCGCTTCCGGTTCCGTCGCGCCGTAGGCAAATAGCACGCCTTCTTCGGCGATGCGGCTCAGCCACAGCTTCTTCTGTTCCGGAGTCGCACCTACGGTAATCGGATCGCTCCCCAGGAACGTGGCAAATAAGGACGTGGCCAGGCCGAGATCGATGCGCGCCATCTCCTCGCAAATGAGATACACATCGAACGTGCTTCCGCCCAAGCCGCCGTATTCCTCAGGAATAAACAGCAGCTGAATACCCAGCTGGTCTGGGTCGCACATGGTATGAACGATGTCTTCCGGGCACTGGTCGCGCTCGTCGAGCTCGATCAACACTTCGTCCGGCAGGCGTTTCTTGCCGAAGTCCCGCAACGACTTCAAACTCAGTTTCAGGGTCTTCTTCGTGATCATTGGCTGTGCCTCACTCCTACCGGGACGCGTGCGCGCCCTTGGCTTCGCGAACTCTATTGGTCAACTCGGGCAGAAATTCCAGAATGTCGGCGACGATCCCGACGTCAGCCACCTGAAAGATCGGCGCTTTGGCGTTCTTGTTGATGGCGACGATGAACGGGCTGCCTTTGAGTCCAGCCAGATGCTGGAACGATCCGCTGATACCGCATGCCAGATAGATCTTCGGCTTCACGGTTTGGCCGGATGAGCCGACCTGCCGCGACTTGGGCAACCACTTCGCATCGACCACCGGCCGCGAGCAACTCACCGCCGCGCCGAGCGCGTCCGCCAGTTCCTGCGCGATGGACAGGTTGTCCTGCTCCTGAATGCCGCGACCGACAGACACCAGCACCGCTTCCTTGGTGATGTCCACGTCGCCCACTTCGGCGACTACAGTTTCCAGATACCGGCGTCCCGCGGTGAGGGCGCCGACATCCGCACTCTTGTCGACAACGCCCCCGACCGCAGGGACACTCTCTGCCGGTTGAAACGCTCCCGGCCGCACATTGATCACCACGCCCGAAGAGATGTCACAGCGAACGTGCGTGCTCACCTGTCCGCCGAATTCCTGACGAACTAACTTGAGATTGGTGCCGTCAGTCCCCTCGATTCCCACAACATCCGACACGTACGCCGCGTTCAGCTTGATGGACAATCCGGGTGACAGGTCGATCCCAAAATGATTGTGCGCAACCAGCACAATGCTTCCTGCCGGTACGACCTTCATCAGCGCTTTGCGCACCAGCTCCGCATTGGGATAAGTCAGGCTCTCATTCGCGATCTTCCACACCTCGCCGAAGGAAGCGCGCAGGTTTTCGCAGACAGCATCGAGCTCGGGGCCTGCGCCGGTGACGACCGCCGTCGGAGACGCTGCTGGATCAATCTTCTTCGCAGCAGCCAACAGTTCGGCGGCCGAATCATCGGCGACGCCATTCTTGTGTGCGACGTAGGCAAATATCCGGGCCGTCATTGCAGACCTCCTTTGGCCTTCATCAACTCAATGAGCTTGTCGGCGATCTCTTCGTTGCTACCCTGCAGGATTTCCGCGCCCTTGCCGGCAAGCGGCACAAAGTAATCGTCGCGTTTCACCTTCGCGGCCGCTTCCCCTATAGCTCCCATGTCAACTCCCAGCTCCGCCGCTCCGTAAGTCGGAACTTCCAGTGACGCAGCTTGTCGAATGCCCCGCATCCCGACATAGCGGGGCTCGTTGATGCCGGTCTGAATCGACAGCACACACGGCAGGTCGATCTCGTTCATCTCTTTGTTGCCGCCTTCGATCTCGCGACCCACCTTCAACTTCTTATCGCCAGTTACCTCGATGGAATTCACCAGCGACGCGAACGGGTAATCGAGCAGCGCCGCCAGCATTCCACCCACCTGCGCACCGCCGTCTTCGGCTTGCACACCAGTCAGGATCAGGTCGTACTTTCCCTTCTGTACGAAGCCCTTCAGCACGGTCGCAATACCTTTGCCGTCCGACCCGCTGAACGCATCGTCCGAGAGCAGCACTCCATGATTGGCGCCCATGGCCAGTTCCCGGCGAAGAATTTCCTCATCCTCGTCCGTGCCCACAGTGGCAACGGTCACATTGCCGCCGGCTTTGGCGACGATCTGCAGTGCCTCTTCGACCGCGTAGTTGTCCGCTTCGTTGATCGAATACACCAGGTCGTCACGTTCAATATCATTCCCCGCGCCGTTGAGCTGAATCTCGTTCTCCGACGTGTCGGGTACTCGTCTTGCGCAAACTAGAATCTCCACGTTGACTCTCCTGAACTAGAAGCCATCTCACAAACCGGTTTTGAAAGGGCACGGCTTCAGCCGTGCCGAACCCGCTCTCCTAAACATTGGGCTTTAGCCCCCGAGGGACTTCGGTTTCCGTCTAGTGCCATTTATCCGATGGCCTGTACACATTGCTCCAGACCTCACGCGTTTGCATGAGTCAGTACCTGTTCTTCCTTTTCTTCCTTGCTGCCCGCCAGCGGACGCTTCCGTACGATGTGTTGATCCACCAGCTCCGCCAGGTCGATAGCGGTCATCTTGCCTTCCATGCCCGAAACCTTGATCGCGTCCTCGATGTTCACCATGCAGAACGGGCAGGCGGTCACGATCACGTTCGCTCCCGCGTCAGCTGCCATCTGCACACGCTTTACGCCCATCCGCTCGTTTTCCTGCGGCTCGTAAAACAGCATCAGCCCGCCACCCCCGCAGCAGAACGAACGATCGCGGCAGCGGCTCATCTCCACCCGCTTCAAGCCGGGAATCGCATCGAGCACATCGCGCGGATCGTCATAGACTTGGTTATGCCGCCCCAGGTAGCAGGGGTCGTGATACGCGTATACGTTGCTTCCGTCCTCGGCATGATTGAGCTTGAGCTTCCCTGACTTCACCTCGCGCGCAATCACCTGGCTGATGTGTTCCACCGGAGGCAAATCCTTGTAGTCATGTTTCAGCGCGTTGTAGGCGTGTGGATCGGAGGTGACGATCCGCTTCACGCCCGAGGCTTTGATTGCTTCGGTGTTGTGGTCGCGCAGCGCCTGGAAGAGCATCTCCTCGCCAAAGCGCCGGACCTCATGGCCGCTGTCTTTCTCCGCTGCGCCGAGAATTGCGAAGTCCGCGCCCGTGTCCTGAAGAATCCGCGCCGTCGCTCTTCCAATCGCCTGAATGCGATCGTCATACGACGTAATGCTGTCGGCAAAGTACAACGTCTCCGCCGTAGCGTCGCCGTCCAGCACACTGACCTTGCAGGTTTGCTGGAACTCTTTGTCCTTCGTCCAATCGCCGCGCTTCTTTTCCATCTTGCCGTAGGGATTGCCCCGGCTTTCCAGCGCTTTGAGTGCTTTCTGGATAGACTTTGGCACGTTGCCGTCATCAACCATGCCTCGCCGAAGATCGACAATCTTGTCGATGTACTCAACCAGCAGCGGGCATTCTTCTTCGCACGCGCCGCAAGTCGTGCACGACCAGATTTCGTCCTCGGAATAAATGCCGCCGATCAGCGGATGGCTGTTGTTGGTCTTGCCAAATACCGGAAAATGCTCGAAGGCATAGTCGCGCGCCTTGATGCTGAGGAACCTCGGCGACAGCGGCCGCCCCACGGCATTCGCCGGGCAATTATCCGAACACCGTCCGCAATCGGCGCACGAATAGAAGTCGAGCATGTGCTTCCAGGTGAAGTCCTCGAACTTTTTCACGCCGAACGATTTCACCTGGTCGAGCTGCTCGTCGCTCACGCCCCAGCGCACCGGCTTTACGGTTCCGCGATCCAGCTTCGCGAAGAACACGTTGAACAACGACGTCTCTACGTGGAACTGGATTCCGAACGGCCGGTAGCATAGCAAGAAGTAGAACGTCAGAACATCGGTAACGTATGCGCTGAGGTGCAGTCTCCAGAGCGTCGCCACAGATACAGAACCAACGACGTCCTTCAGCAGCCATCCCAGCGACAACACCGGCAGAAACTCAGCGGTCTGTCCTTGCTGTGCTTGGAGCGCCGCCCGGCTCGCCTCAAACAAGCTCTCGGAGAACATCAGGAGCGCGATGAGTGCTAATAAAAAGATGGCATCAACCGCATGCCCTTTACCGCATCTCTCCGGCACGGCGTAGCGCGCGGGCTTAAAGACCACGCGGCGAATCGCTGCCGCAGCCACTGCGAGGAAGACGATCGTCGCCGCGTAATCTGCGACGACGTCGTACCCTCGGCCCACCGCCGACGGCGCCACGAAGTCCCCCGACAGCCCAAAGAGAAGAAGATAGAAAGCGCGTGTGGCGAGTATCAGGAAGCCGGCAAAGATGAACAGGTGCAAGGTGCCCGCAACCTTGTAGCGCGGATGCTTCCACTGCCCGAACCAGAATTTCGCAACCCTCTGAATTCGCACCAGCGGCCGGTCGAAACGAAAATCGCGCTCGCCCCGAGCCAGCGGCGCCAGGCGTTTGATCACGATGTATGCGAAACAGGCGAGTCCGAGAACTTGTATGAGTCCGCTCAGAAGGGATATGGAAATCCCCAGGAAGATTGCGTGCCCCGGACTTTGCATGCCTTCGAACATGGTGCGTTGTATCTCCGGCTTGCTGGCCTGTTTTGTGTTGGCGCGCAGCTCACAAGGTCAGCTCGAACGAGCTGCGCTGCCTGAATCAAAAATCTCGCCTGTCTGGGCAAGTCGATTCCAGTAGAAGTGGCGACCCGGGACGGCCGGCGGGAATCATTCCGGCCCTTAATGCGTGATTATCGGTTCCCATTCCGGCAGCGTCAGTGAGCCGAGTCACCTTCATGGGGCCGCGCGCTCACCTCCGGGGGTGCCCCGTATCACAGACACAATGTTCATGACGTGGGAACCTGAACCCGATAGAGGTCGCGCCAGCAGGTGAACTGGCCATCGACGGCAGATGGCCGATATAAAGATATAAACTGGTACGTACTTCGAAGGATTAGTACTATGACTCATCCCCAGTCAGTGACCAGCACCGTCCGCTACGGCAAGAAACTAGTCAACGCCGGCATCACCGGAATTCGCACCGGCCAGAACTCCGCTCGTGGCGAGCAGAAGTTGTCCACGCTCGCAGCCCGAGCAGCACGAAATTCCTTGGCTCTGGCGGCCGTCGGCGCGTGCGTTGGATTGCTGCGTTCTTATCTCGGGCACCGGCGCAACCGTGTCTCGAACGCGCTGGCGTTAGGAACTCTGGGAAGCGCTCTCGGCTTTGTCGCTGGATTCGGTTGGAAGACTCGCAATGTGACTTCGAGCGTCGCCCACTCCACCGCGCGCGAACTGCGCAAAGCCCGCGATGAGCACTGGCTTGAGTCGAATCCGATCGACTACGCATAACGCGACACCCACGAGCGAGTCTTCGGAGCCGAAACTCCCCATACGCCCTTCCATTCCCTGTAACTGGAAACAGCGCCGGCTTGCTCCTGTCAGGTCGAGCTTTCGTCGGCTACAATGGGTGTCGTTTTGGCGAGTACGCAGAGGTGAACATGCAGAATTGGAAGAAAGCGGTGGTGTTCGGATCGATCGGCGCGGGAGCCCTGTTGATTCTCGCCGGTCGGCGACCGATAGGGATGGCGCTGGCGGCGGGTGGCTTGGCGGTGCTGGCCAGCGAGTATCCCGAAAAGTTCGAGGGCTTGCTGGAGAACGCCCCTGACTACCTGCACAAGGGCATGGAGATATTCTCGACCATGCAGAAGGTCGGCGCGGGCTTCGTCAACGACGCCGAGCAGCGCGGCGTTAATGCCTGGCGCGATATGAATGCTCAGTTTGGAGATTGATCGGTTCTGGCTTTCGTGGGGCACGGGGTCGCAACGCGGCCCCGTTTTTAGTGGACGAACGAGCAACAAAAATGGCGTCACCCGAAGGTGACGCCATTCTTTACGGCTACTGCTTACTTTCCGCCGAAGGTGAAGTTGACGCCGGCAAAGTACTTGAAGTTGTTCTGATTGCCGGTGTAGCTGGTGCCATTGATGCCGAAGCGGGTGTAGAGGTAATCCACTTCGACGGGGCGAATCTGGAAGTGCGGGGTCAGAGCATAATCAAGGCCGCCGCCGAACTCCATGGCAAAGGCGTTGTTGTTGCTGCTTCCCGAGGTCAATCCGTTCTGCGCATCGTAGATCTGGGCGTACAGGTTGCTGTGCGCTGCGCCAAACAGGGCCTCTCCGAAGGGCTGGAATTTGCCCGAGTGCTTCTTGATCTGGGGGCCAAACATGTAGGTGAACACGTTGCCATTGGCCTGGCCTGCGTAGCCAAGGCTGGTCAGCTGGTTCTTAAGTCCGCTGCCCTGGGTGTAGCCATCAAAATCGGCCTTGATGCCGATCCACGGGGTCACGTTGTAAACGAACCCGCCGCCGCCACCGAAGATATTGAAGCTGGTGAGGTGGGTGATGTCAGGGTGAACGTTTACGAACGAGAAACCGATAGGAACTTCGAACTTCGGTACATCCTGGGCAAACGCAGCCAGCGTAAACAAGAGCGAAACTGCGATAAGAATTACTGATTTCTTCATTGGTTGTTTGTCTCCTGAAACATTGAGTTGTCTCCGCACCAGACCTCGCCATTCCCGCCCTGTCATTCCCTTCGACGAATTGCAGTAGCGCAGGCGGTCGTTCGTGTTCGGAGGTGGTTTGCGTTCCGGCCATACGAGACCGATGTAGCAACCCACTGACTTAGACGCAAACTAAACCCAAAGGTTGTGCGCAACTTTATGCTAGGAATGGGGTTAGCAGCACCCAACTGCTGTTGCTTCGGGGTGAATTGCAGATACCCGCAGTCAGCTGTAAGCATCTTTTTTTGCCCAATCCCAATCCTAACCACGGTGGAAAACCAAATCCGCGTGGGCGGTCGTAGCTCGGTTATAATCTCCAGTCAAGCTGAGTCCACGACGCATCGCGGTTTCGAAAGTACTGCGTCGACGACCATGGATGGCCGCACGATCCGCAAGTGGCAGGGCAGGCTCTGACGGACGAGACAATCGAACCCTAACGCAAGGAGCTCGGCGATGGCCATCAAAGCAAGTGAATACATCTGGTGCAACGGCACCCTGATTCCGTGGGATGACGCAAAGCTGCACGTGATGGCGCACGTCATCAACTACGGCTCCTCGGTGTTCGAAGGCGTCCGTTGCTACCACACGCCAAAGGGCCCGGCGATTTTCCGCCTGCACGACCACACCCAGCGCTTGCTCGATTCGGCCAAGGTCTACCGCATCGACGTCGACTACACCCTCGAGGAACTAGTGCAGGCGACCGTCGACGTGGTCGCCAGGAACAAGGTTTCGCCCTGCTACATCCGTCCGATTATTTTGCGCGGATACGGGACCGTCGGCGTCGATCCAACCGGCTCGCCCACTGACGTCTACATCGTGAATTACGAATGGGGCAAGTACCTCGGCGGCGAAGGCGACGAGGGTGTCGATGTATGCGTGTCATCCTGGAGCCGCCTCGCGCCCAACACCATGCCCACCATGGCCAAGGCCGGCGCCAACTACATGAATTCGCAGCTCATCAAGATGGAAGCCATGGCCAACGGCTACGCCGAAGGCATTGCGCTGGATGTGGCCGGTTACGTCAGCGAAGGCTCAGGCGAGAATGTGTTTGTCGTGCACAAAGACCGCATCTACACTCCGCCGTTGGGCAATAGCGTGTTGCCGGGTATCACCCGAAACTCAGTACTGCATATCGCGCAGGACATGGGCATTCCGACCGTCGAACAGGTTATACCGCGCGAAATGCTCTACCTCGGCGACGAAGTCTTCTTCAGCGGGACTGCGGCCGAGATCACGCCGATTCGCTCGGTCGACAAAATCAAAGTGGGCAAGGGCGGCGTAGGCCCAATCACTCGTGCGATCCGCTCCGAGTTTTACTCCATCGTGAACGGTAAGATCGAGGACCGGCACGGATGGCTGACGCCAGTTCCGGTGACGCAGCCCGTCGCGGTGTAACCGGTTTGAAGGGGTGCAGCTTTAGCTGCACCATAAGTCGCTCCCAATATCGATTCGCCGCGCGAGCTTCAGTTCGCGCGGCATAGTTTTCGGGACTCAGGGCGCAGTCATTGCGCCCTTTCTACTGCTACGGAGTAGCGCGAGCGCGCCGGGCTTTGCGCGAGGCCTTCTGCTCCCCGCCATATTTCTTGTAGATGCGTTCAACTTCGCGCGCCAGTGCGATGTCGAGTTGCGAAGGCTTGTGCCCAATGTCCCAAGTCGAGAGCCAGAACGTAACAGTCCGCCAGATGTTTTCCCAGCGCGGATGATGCTGTGCCTTCGTGACAAGCTCGCTCACCTCCCGCATGAACTCGATGGCCTGCGGAAACGATTCGAACTCGAACGACTTGCGCAGTTCGATCCGTTGCAGCGGCGCCTGCCCGGGCAGTGTCGAGACCTCTTCCGTCCAACCCGGCAAGGTGCGAAGCAGAGCCGAAAGCTCGCTCTGAGGAATTTCCGTGATCGAGATGGCCGGCTTGGGATACCGCACGGCACCGACCGACGAGCGCTCAAAACCCATCTGTTCCAGTTCTCCGAGTAAAAGCTTCAAATCCGTTTCCCATCGGTCATCGCGCAAGTCAAAGTGCTGGATCTTGGAGAGCCGTTGAATGTCCGCGGGCATGCCCTCTGGTTTGAGGTCGTCCGCGTTGGCCACCAGCACCGGCACGATGTGCTTACCCTGTTGCAGCGCATGAGAAATCTCGCGCCGCACCCAGTCGTCGTCGCGATCAATGCGGCGGCGGCCAAAGTCGTCGGTCACACGCAGCCACTGCGGGCCGATAACCGCAACCAGGTGCGTGGCTTTTCGCAGCGCGTGTGAAATGGCGTGCGGCCACTGGTCAGACACGCGAATCGCTTCTGTGTCCATGAAGACCGAATCCGGCCCAAAGGTCCGCTGTACGGCAACGTAAAGCCAACGCGAAGCTGCCGAGCTATCGGCACGGCGATAGCTGATAAACGCAAAGGGCTTGCCTGACTTGGCGGGAGCTTTGCGTTTCGCAGGTTTCGTCTTCTTCGGCATAGCTAGCTCCGGAGTCGGAATTCGCAGTGTAGCGGTCTAAATCGTCATCGTCTTCAGCGCCGGACTGATCAGCAGCGGCGCATCAGTAGCGTGCTGCACCTCTTCAATACTCAGGCCCGGAGCGATCTCGTCTAACACGAGTCCCGATTGTGTCACGCGAATATACGCCATCTCGGTCGCGATGTTGTGCACCACGCGCAGGCCGGTGATCGGCAGCGTGCAGCGCTTCAGGATCTTCGGTGCGCCGTCGCGTGTCGTGTGCTCCATCGCGACAATCACACGGCGGGCGCTGGCGACCAGGTCCATCGCACCGCCCATGCCCTTGACCATTTTGCCGGGAATCATCCAGTTGGCAAGGTTGCCTTCCTCGTCCACTTCCATGGCGCCGAGTACGCTGAGGTCAATGTGCCCGCCGCGAATCATGGCAAATGACTCAGCGCTGGAGAAGTACGCCGTGCCCGGCAACTCGCTAACAGTTTCCTTGCCCGCGTTAATAAGGTCGGGGTCTTCCTGTCCCGACAGCGGGTAAGGGCCAACGCCCAGCATGCCGTTCTCGCTTTGGAGAATGACATCCATACCAGGGGGAACGCAGTTCGCCACCAGCGTCGGCATGCCGATGCCGAGGTTGACGTAGAAGCCATCGCGCAACTCCTGCGCCACGCGGCGTACGATTCGGTCGCGCTTTTCGGTGTCCTTCTGCTTGTCGGGTTTGATATCGGCCATCGTATTTCTTTGCCTACTCTTTTCCTTTGACTCTGTTCACAATGCGTTTTTCACCACAGAGAGCACGGAGTGCACAGAGCTATTGTTGAATTAATTCTTCTCCGTGTGCTCCGTGTCCTCAGTGGTGAAACCTGCCTCTTACGCGCGTCATATGTCACGCCTTCCGCAATGTCCTCCGCTCAATCCGCTTCTCGTACCCTACTCCCTGAATGATCCGCTTCACGTACACGCTAGGAGTGTGTACCTGGTCAGGCTCGATCTCGCCCGGCTCGACCAAATGCTCGACTTCGGCAATCGTGATCTTCGCAGCGGTCGCCATCATCGGATTGAAGTTCCGCGCCGTCTTGCGATACACCAGGTTGCCCCAGCGATCGCCCTTCCACGCCTTGATAAGCGCGAAATCGGCTTTCAGCGCGTGTTCGAGCACATAGGGACGTCCGTCGAACTCGCGCGTTTCTTTGCCTTCGGCCACGACCGTGCCGTAGCCAGCAGGGGTGTAGAACCCTGGGATTCCGGCACCGCCGGCGCGAATGCGTTCCGCCAACGTTCCTTGCGGGATTAGCTCGAGATCGATCTTGCCGGTAATCACCATCTCTTCCAGCAGCTTGTTCTCGCCGACGTAGCTGCCTTTGTGCGAGCGAATCTGTCCCGCGTAGAGCATCAGCCCGAGCCCGAACTCATCGACACCGACATTGTTGCTGATCGTGTTCAGGTTCTTGACGCCTTTTTTCACCAGCGCGTGAATGAGGTTCTCGGGGATCCCGCACAGCCCGAAGCCCCCGACCATAATGGTCGCGCCGTCGTTGATATCGGCGACTGCCTCGTCGGCACTCGCAAACACTTTGTTCAATGACATGGGAAGGTCCTGAAGTTCACCGGGCGTGATTGTAACGAGGGGAATGCACCTGTGGCAAAAAAACGAAGTTATGACTTCTCGCCGAGAGCATTAATCTTGTTTACGTCCAAACCGATTCGCCCGCTCGAACATCTCCCGCAGTCCCGGCCCGCCGCAGCAGTTCGACTCTGCCGACCTACTCCTCTGTCGCCGCTACTCAGCCGATCGAAATCAGCAGCCCTTTCGGCAGAGGAACCGTCATGGTCATGCGAGCAGGAGGATCGTTGGGAAAGAACTCGCTGAAGAACTGGTTCAGCACAGCAAAGTTCGAAACGTCCGCCAGAAGCACAGTGGTATTGACTACCAAGTCGAGGCGACTGCCTCCGGCGTGCAGGACGGCATCCAGGTTCTTAAACGCCTGTCGGGCTTGGGCCTCAAACGTGGCCCCGGCCGCTTCGCCAGTGGAAGGGTCAATACCGGGCTGGCCCGATACAAACAACATGCCTGCCGACTTGACGGCCTGGGAATAGGGCCCTATGGTCTTAAACCCCGGTAGTTGGACGACTTGTTTCTTTGGCATGGGATAGTCCTTTTTGGATAGAGGTCGACCGGTTAGATATTGGTAGTTCGAAACGGGTCGCTTCAGGACTTCCGGCCAAACCAATTCGCGCCCTCGAACATCTCCCGCAGCCCCGGCTCGCGCAGGTCCTTGATTATTGCTTGATCGGCGATTCAACGACGCCAGCCAGCAATTGCGGGTCGATTCCACTCAGTTGTAAATGCCGTTGAGCAAAATTGGCCATCCCTCGCAGTCCCCATCCGGCCAGCAAGCCGTCCGTATTTTCAGCCGCTCCAATCTGACCCAGGCCAATCTCGCTCTGCGGCTGATAGCAAGGCTGTTCTCCCGGCTGGCATAAGGGTGTGTCGCCTCCTCCCCAACTTCCGTGCGTTCCAACCAGCAGGCGCCTTTGGTTATCTAGTTTGGCGTTGAGCATAAGCCACTGCCCGGCGCACGCCATCAGATGCGGATCTCGCACTGAGTTGTTGTTGGGCGCCAGCCACTCGACGGTACCGTCCAACACGATCACGGCCACTCCGGAGCGACCCAGTGCCCACGCAAAGCGCCGCAAATCAGCGTTCGCTTCGGGGCCGTGAATGGCCGAGTGCGAGAACAAGGCTGCCGGAACCTTCCGATCGCCCGCTGGAATAAACGCCGAAGCACCGACGGTGCCAGCCGGCTCTACAATATTCAACCGCAGGACCGTAACTCCATCGACATGATCGACTGTAGACACATCCGAGAATTTGCACGGACGGAACTGGGCAGAGCAGGTGGAGAACAGCGTGAGAAAGACGAACCCTGTCAGGAGCAAGCGTCGCGGCATCGGCGAACCTCCCTCGGTGTTGCCAACTCTAGAGCAAGTTTTTGACGAGGTCAATCGGCAAGGCAACACACTGCTAGAGGTTCTTACCGAACCTGTTCGCGCTCTCGAACAACTCTCGCAGCGCCGGCCCGCGCAGGTTCTCGCGCAGGTGGGTCATCTGCTGCTCGAAGCGCAACATGACGTCTTCAATGTTCTCGCTGTTAGTAAGTGCAATGTCGCGCCACATGGAATATGGGCTGTGGGCGATGCGCGTCATCTCGCGCAAGGCGCGGCCGCCGATCTGCGTCACCGTTTCGTCGTCGCCCAATTCTTCATGCAACACCGATGTCAGCGCGGTGGAGATCATCTGCGGCAGGTGACTGATCCACGCGCACACGATGTCATGCCGTTCGGGATCGAGCACGATAATGCGCGCGCCGATCGCAGTCAGTAGCGCGGTGAACTCTTCCTGCAACGGCGTGTATTGCTGGTCGGCGACGATGGGCGTAATGAGCCACACTGCGCCCTGAAACAGATTCGCGTCGGCATGCTCGACCCCGGCAAACTCCTTTCCCGCCATGGGATGCCCGGGCAACACCCGCTTCCCTGCCTCACTACCGAAAATCATGCGCGCGCGATCGACGAACTTCTGTTTGGTGCTGCCGGTATCGGTGATGAGCGCGGTCGGAGGCAACGTCGGCGCGATGGCTTCGAATTGCGAGAGGATGGTTCCGACCGGAGTGGCAAAGACTATCACGTCGCTGCCGACGACAGCGCGTTCAAGGTCAGCTTCAGCCCGGTCGATGACTTTGCGTTCGAGTGCCCTGTCCAGCACCGCCCGCTTGTCGCAACCCACGATCGTCCCGGCAAAACCATGCTGACGTAATGCCAGCGCGAGCGAGCCGCCGATCAAGCCGGTGCCGACGATCGTGATTTGCGAGATGGGCATACGTGCTGCTGCGTTTGAAGGCTCACGACTTCTTGCGTTTTGAAAGGGCACGGCTTTAGCCGTGCCGTTACCCTCGCCCTTTTTTGATACCCTCGCGGGCTTCAGCCCGCGAAGGGTCAAACTTCATCGAACAGTTGGTCCTGCCTCAACCCAACGAAATGTTGGGGCTTTCTAATTCGCCTTACTCCGTGCTCTTCGTGTCTCCGTGGTGAATTCCAACGTTGCGCTGACCTAAATCGTCCGCTCCACCGCCGGCGCAATCATCCTTAGCCGGTTCATCAGTTCCGCAAACTGCTCCGGAAACAGCGACTGCGCTCCGTCGGACAGCGCATGATCAGGATCGGGATGCACCTCAATGAGCAGCGCATCCGCTCCGGCCGCCAACGACGCGCACGCCATGGGCGCGACCTTATCGCGCAACCCCGTGCCGTGCGAAGGATCAGACGTGATCGGCAGGTGCGACAGTTTGTGCACGATTGGTATGGCCGAAATATCGAGCGTGTTCCGCGTGTAGGTCTCAAACGTTCGAATCCCGCGCTCGCAAAGAATCACGTCGTAGTTGCCGCCCGACATAATATATTCCGCCGAGAGCAGCATCTCTTCGATAGTGGCGGCGATACCGCGCTTCATCAGCACCGGCTTCCGCACTTTGCCCAGTTCGCGCAGCAGGTTGAAGTTCTGCATGTTGCGCGCGCCCACCTGGAAGATATCGACGTACGGCATCATCACGTCGATCTGCGAGATCTCCATCACCTCGCTGATGGCCAGCAGACCGTGCGCGTCGGCAGCCTCGCGCAAAAGCTTGAGGCCCTCAAGTCCCAGTCCCTGAAAGGTGTACGGAGAGCTTCGCGGCTTGAATGCTCCGCCGCGCAGAACTTTCGCTCCGGCCTTAGCAACCTGTTCTGCCGCCTTGAAGAGCTGCTCGTGCGACTCGACCGAGCACGGGCCCGCCATCACGACCACTTCCCTGCCGCCGATTTCAACACCATTCGCAAACTTGATGACCGTATCGTGCGGACGAAACTGCCTGCCGACCAGCTTGTAGGGCGCGCTGATGCGATGAACTTTTTCGACGCCCGAGAGCACCTCAAGATCGCGCGTGTCGAAATCAATGCGGCGTCCCACCGCGGCCAGCACCGATTGGCGCGCGCCCGTGGTGCGATGCACAGCGAAGCCCATCCGTATCAAGTGATCGGTGACGTCCTGGATCTGGTCTTCGGTGGCAGTCTCTAGCATCGCAACAATCATTCGGAACAGGTCTCCTGGGAAAACTGGCTCTTAGCTTTTAGCTAACAGCTGAGAGCTGAGAGCTAATAGCTTCTTTTCAGTCATTCGGCTCCAGTTCGGTCGGATCGCCGCGGCCGTCCGCAACCGGTTCTGGAGCAATTTCGTCGCGCTGAATCTGGCGCATCACGTCCACCAGGCGCTCGTAAATCTGTCGCAACTGTACCTGGGTGAGCGGCCCCTGGTTCATGCTCGCAATGTTGTCGAAAATAATGCGTTCGCGGTCGGGCTCATAAATCGGAAGGCTCGAATTGCGCTTGAGCTTGCCGATCTCCTCGGCACAACGGGCGCGCTGGTTGATCAGCGCCACCAGTTGCCGGTCGAGTTCGTCGATTTTGCGCCGCCAATCCGCAATGTCCATAATCTTCGAAGCCGTGAAAGAGCTACCAAGCTAGCTTAACGAACGGCTAAAAGCTAATGGCTAAAGGCTGATCTGCCCTTCCTTTTGAAGTGCTTCTACTCGCAGCGACTGCAAGAACTCTGACACAGCCGCCGCTTCGCGTCCCACGTTTTGTTCGATGCGCTGCACAATGGCGCTCCCAATGGCCGCTGCATCGGCGAACGCACCGACCTCGGCAAATTGTTCCGGCGTCGAAACTCCAAAGCCTACCGCAATCGGCAATTTCGTGAATGCTCGCAGCCGCTGCACCAGCGATTGCGCATCGCCAGCCACTTCCTGTCGTGTTCCGGTAATGCCGGTGCGCGAAATGGCATACACGAATCCGCGCGAATTTTTCGCCACGGCGCGCAGCCGTTGGTCGGTGCTGGTTGGCGCCGCGAGAAACACAGGCGCGAGCTTGTGTGCCTTCATTACGCGCAAGTAGTCGTGCGCTTCCTCGACCGGAAGATCGGTGACCAACGCGCCATCTACTCCGGCGGCTACAGCGGCGGCACAGAACTTCTCCAATCCGAATTGCAGAATGGGGTTGAGATACGAAAAGATAATCAGCCCCGCCTTCGACTGCTGGCGAATCTCACGCGCAATATCGAGCACTCCGGCAAGATTGGTCCCGTGCTGCAGAGCACGCTCGCTGGCCCGCTGAATGACCGGCCCGTCTGCCACGGGATCGCTAAACGGCACTCCCAGCTCAATGACGTCGGCGCCCGCACCAATGGCGGCCAGCGCCACATCGCGCGAGATTTCCAGCGTGGGATCGCCACACGTAATGTAAACAACCAGCCCGGGTTTATGCGTGAACTTGATGGACATGAGAAAGACTAGGGTAACAGGAACGGGTGTATAGTTCGGGCGACAGTTCTCACCCAGATGCAAGAAGGGACGCCCTCGTGAACCAAGCCACGCAGAAACCGGCCCCGGCAACCATAATTAAGATGCTTGCGACTGCTTGCCTCATGCTCGGCAGCTTCAGCGTATCCGCCCTCGCGCAAGCCTCTTCGACCACTCCGCCCGCGCCGGTGATACCGGCTAACACGTTCTATGCGTGTCGCATGACCTATGCGCTATGCACCTTCTCGGAGTGCGAAGCGGTAGTGATTATGGGCGAGAAAGCTACCTGCACCTGTAATTGCAAGGTGATCACCGACGGCTGGTCGGTGGGAGCGAAGGATTGCAAAGCCGACAAGCCGGACGGGACCCAGATCAAATCACGCTATTTTCCCTATCCGAACTTATGCCCGATGCACCAACAAGCGTCCATGGGCGATGTGCCTCGATTCCGATTGCACCATCGATAAGAACGACAAGACCAAGGCGGCTTGTAACTGTTCGGTGAAGCGCGACGTAGGCGATTACCTCGTCGAGCCCGACAGTCCCGGTATTCCGTCGCAGTGCGACAACGGAATCATTTCGTCCGCAACGGTAGTCGACCTCGATACCATCACCGACTTCCTGCAGAAGCAAGACAAGATGCCGGTTTATGACATGTTGGTCGTGAATCCGCAGAAGCCGCAGCCGCCGAAAAAGTAGGCCGCACTACTGCTTGAACACCACCATGCCCAGCGGCGGCAGGTTGAGCAGCAGTGACTGATCGAAGCCGTGCGTCGCTACTGGCGAGCTATCGGCTCCGCCAAAATTGCCTTCGTCGGTTCCACCATAGATGGCCGCGTTGCTATTGAGAACTTCCCGCCAGTGGCCGGCGAATGGCACTCCAACTCCATAGCCGCGACGCGGCACAGGCGTGAAATTGCACGCCACTACCAGCGGCGCCTTCTCGTCCTTGCCATAGCGAAGGTAGGTAAGCACGCTGTTGTCGTTGTCGTTGGCGTCGATCCAGCGCCATCCCAACGGATTGAAGTCGTACTCATACATTGCGGGCTCGCCGCGATAGAAGGCATTCAAATCGCTGACCCAGCGCTTGATTCCCTGATGCGACGGAAAATTCAGCAGCAACCAATCCACCGTGCTGTCATGGTTCCACTCCGACCACTGGCCGATTTCGCCGCCCATGAACAGCAGCTTCTTGCCCGGCTGGGTAAACATGTAGCCAAACAGCAGCCGCAGGTTGGCAAACTTCTGCCAATAGTCGCCCGACATCTTGCCGATCAGCGATCCCTTGCCGTGTACCACTTCATCATGCGACAGCGGCAGCGTGAAATTTTCGGTGAAAGCATACAGTCCACGAAACGTCAGCTTGTTGTGGTGATACTTGCGATGGATCGGGTCCTGCTGGAAATACTTGAGCGTGTCGTGCATCCAGCCCATGTCCCACTTCATGCCGAATCCCAGGCCGCCGATGTACGTCGGGCGCGACACCATGGGCCACGCGGTCGATTCTTCCGCGATGGTCTGGATGTCCGGAAAGTCCTGGTAGGCATCATGGTTCACGCGCTGCAACAGCGACACGGCTTCCAGGTTCTCGCGGCCGCCGTACATGTTGGGGATCCATTCACCCTGCTTGCGCGAGTAATCGAGGTAGAGCATGGAGGCGATGGCGTCCATGCGCAGTCCGTCAATGTGGTACACGTCGAGCCAGAAAATCGCGTTGCTGATGAGAAACGCCCGCACTTCATTGCGACCGTAGTTAAAGATGGCCGATTTCCAGTCGGGATGAAATCCCTTGCGCGGATCCGCGTGCTCGTAAAGATGTGTGCCGTCGAAGTACGCCAGTCCGTGCTGGTCGTTGGGAAAGTGCGAGGGCACCCAGTCGAGAATCACACCAATACCGCGCTGGTGCAGATAGTCCACCAAGTACATGAAATCCTGCGGCGTGCCAAAGCGGCTGCTGGGCGCGTAGTACCCGGTGACCTGGTAGCCCCATGAGGCGTAGTAAGGATGCTCCATCACTGGCATGAACTCGACGTGCGTAAAGCCCAGGTCGTTGACATACGCAGCCAGTTTCGGCGCCAGTTCGCGATAGCTGTACCAGCGGTTGCCCTCGGCCTCGTTGCGCATCCACGAGCCTATATGGACTTCGTACACCGAAATCGGCGCGTCCCAGGAATTTCGCTTGTGGCGCAGCCGCATCCATTCGTCGTCGGCCCACTGGTAATCGAGGTCCCACACAATAGAACCGGTGCGCGGCGGCGTTTCATGATGAAAGCCGTACGGATCGGCCTTGTTGACGCGGTACATGTGAAACCGCGAACGCAGGTGGTACTTGTAGATCGAACCCTTCCCCAGGCCGGGAACGAAGCACTCCCAGATGCCGGAATGTTCCCGCGGAGTCATAGGGTGCGAATCCGGATTCCAGCCATTGAAGTCGCCGACCACAGAGATGCGCTCGGCATCGGGCGCCCACACCGCGAAGTAGGTGCCGGGTTTGCCGTCCATGGTAAGGATGTGCGCACCCAGCTTCTCGTACAGACGGTTATGGCTTCCCTCGTTAAAGAGGTGAAGGTCCATGCTGGTCAGCAAGGTGGAACCGGTGGCTTCGGGAGCCGATGGTGCCATGGTCGGGTTCTCCTACGCGCAAGTGCCCGCGAAACGTAGATAAGAGTAACACCGCGACCCGAGCGACGAATCGGTCTGCCAGCGAAGAACGGTTCTAGGCGCTGTCAGCGAGCGGCTCGGCGGAAGGGGCCGCTGACATCATCTCCTTTCTCATTTTTTCGAACTGCTGACGCTTCTGCTCGTTGTAGTCACGAAGCTGGTGCTTCATGCTGTTCAGCCGCACGTTCAAAGCCTGGTAGGCCTCGTCGCGGTAGACCCGGTATTGGGCCGAGCCAAGGCGCATGCCGGGCGGAGGCGCGGGGAGGTCATTGACGTGACGCAACTCCACTTCCTCGTCGGCCTTACGCAGGGTCCAGGCGGTTTCGGCATCGATGTCGGTTCCGGGATTGATGCCGAATTCCTGCTCGAAGCCGGGATATTCCTGCACGCGGGGGTGTTCGCCGGCCGGTGAGTGCTGGCTCGCATCGTTCGTCATTTCTGACGTTGTTTCTGGCTGCGCGGCATCCAATTTGGCGCGGTACTTGATGAGCGAGGTCGCCTGCTGGATGGCGTAGAGCATTCTTCCCGCAGCGCGATAATCGAGCAGTCCAGTGCCGAGAGCTTGAGTAATTTCCGAGAGCGCAAACTGCACCGAGTCGAGATCCCGTAGAGGAGGAATCTCGAGCCGGTAAGGCACGTTCTCGCGCAGGGCGCGAGCGCGACGCAGGCGTCGGCCACGCTCCATGAGGTGGTAATAGCAGTATTTACGGTCGCGCAGAGCGGGAGAGCCGCAGTAGGCTCCGTCTTCTTTGGTATGACAACAGGTTTCGTATTGCATGAGGCCAGATTTCCTTTCTGATGATGTGGTACCCCCCTACCAGCCTTCTTGAAAACAAAAGGTTTATTGCACGACCGTGTGTAAGTTTGGGCAAATAAAATGGCTTACAGGCAAAGTCGCACAAACAAAGGGGTTACAGCGCATAGTTTGCAAAGAACAAAATGGCGTTCGCCCGGGTGGGGGCGGACTAGCTTCAGGAATAGCGCGGTTGTGGAGGAGATGTCAGGAAAAAAATGAGCCAAAAAAAACTTTAGTAACCAGAAAATTCCCGAAATGGGAATAAAGAAATCACCACGGAGGCACCCTTCGACTTTGCTCAGGGCAGGCTTCGGACACGGAGAAGATCTGGACGAAGGCAAGTCTTGTGCGCTTCGGCTGCGGCCTGCGCGCAGCCTTCGGCAGACAGGAATGGGTTCTCGTTGTTCGCTTTCCCAGCGATGAATCGCTGGGCTTAGATATGTCGGCCCTGCCGGGCCTGACAGCGAGAATCCCCACCCCGCCAACGGAAGGCGGGATGGGCCACCCATTTCAAGATTGATTCGTGGATTGAGGGGGCCGGGCGGGCCACCCGCGGCTAGAGTCTGTTGGGCGATGAGAAGCGCGCGCTTACGCGCACGCCTAAAACCTAACCGCGGCTCCGCCGCTTTGGGAGCAATGCGAGATCGGGGCAAAGACAGGCCCACCCAGCGACCGCACGTGGGGGACGAACGAGCGATCGGAAGAGAATTGGTGAGGTAAGAGAAAGAAAGGCCCCGCCCTAGCCAAAGGCGTGCTAGAACGGGGCACGGGGCGATTGCCGCGGCTCATTAAATCTTACTCAATTGAGCTAAAGTTTGATCTTGCGGCGAAGGAGGCCGGCTAGGCCGAGGACACCGGAGCCGAACATGATCAAGGTCCCTGGCTCTGGCGTATTGAACTCGCCGCCTAATGTGTAGCCTACGTAAGGTCCAACGCTGAGCAGCGCGCCAGCCGTTGAATACTGTTCCAAATAGCCACCGTAGTTATTATTGTGGAAGTAGTCATCCACCAGCCAGAGGGTATGATCCGCAGGATCGAGCGCCAACGCGGCGTTATCAAAGTGCCCGGTGCTGAACGAACTCAGGAGGGTCCCGTTCAGCGAATAGTCCTGCACCATAGTGTTGTTCCAGCCGGAAATCCAAAGAGAGTTGTTCCTTCGATCATAGGTGATTCCCAAATCGTTCGCTGTCCCCGCATTAAAGAGGGCCACGGGATTTGTGTAATCACGAGCGGTCTCGTAAACCCAACCGGTGCTAAGGTCCACCAGATAGTTGTGGGAGCCGTCAGACGTGGAGTCGTATGCGCCACCGGTGCTGATGACCGAAGGCAGGACATACGACGTGCCGGTAGGTGTTCCACTCAACGTGTACTGGCCACCGGCGCCCCCAGCATAATACGCAGTCGTCCTCACGTCGCCATACACGGCGATTGGAGCCTCGAGAGGAGCGTTATAGGCTTCTGGGAAGGTTCGGATAATGCTATTGCCTTGGGCGACGTAGATGTCGTAATCGTTGAGATCGTACAGAAATGTGAGATATAGAGGGCTGGTTGGGCCGGCCATTGCAACCCCGGTGAGCGCGACGAGGGCGACAAATAAAAGAACCGGTGTTTTCATGTGCGATTTTCTCCGTTTCGGTTGATGATTAGGGCGCAACCCAACGATAGGCCCATTTCTGGCGCACACAACGTTTCGCCCGTACAAACCGTGTCAGCGGTTCCATTTTTGGGAAATTCAGGCAGATGCGGGCGACCTTGGTGTGGACGATCCACGTGGCAGGTCGACCCCACTCGACACACACCGACGTGATGCCCGTTACTGCGGCCGGTTTGTAACGGGTGTTTCATTAGCGTGGCGGCGTGCGGACTGCCGCGCGGCAGAGGCTGCTGAAGAAGTCGAAAAGCAGATTCCCCGCGGACTAAAGTCCGCGAGGAATGACAAATAGAAGATGTTGATCGGCACGACTGAAGTCGTGCCCTGATACAAAGCAGTTCGATGACGCATTTCCGCAGCCTGCTAAGCCCGTAGAGCAGGATTTGCATGCCGACCGCAATCACAAGGAGCACAGCATGGCTGACAAGAAAGCGGACCTCGCTGGACCCGGCATTGGTGACTATCTGGAACTTGAGAAAGTCCTGCCGGACAACTACAGCTCGCTGCTGTCACCGAAAGAGACGCAGCAGGCGCTCTTCGAGGTGAAGCGCTACATCGAAGACAACCTCTGCAAAGAACTCAACCTGATGATGGTGGAAGTGCCGCTCATTGTGGACGAAGAGAGCGGCGTCAACGACCTGCTGGACCGCGATGGCTCGCGTACCCCGATCCAGTTCCACATCTCCAACGATCGCGACAAGCATCCCATCAACGCGCAAGTGGTGCAGGCCGCCACCAAGTGGAAGAGGATGGCGCTGAAACAGTTCGGCTGTCAGCCGGGCGAAGGAATTTGCACCGACATGCGCGCCGTCCGCAAAGACTACTTCCTCGACCACGATCACAGCGCTTACGTCGACCAGTGGGACTGGGAGCGCGTGATGACGCCCGAACAGCGCAACCTCGATTTCCTGAAAGCGATCGTCAGCAAGATCTGGAAGGTGATTGTTGGGGCCGAACGCCAGGCGCAGGAGTTGTTCCCGGCGTTGCGCGATCCGAAGTATCCCAGCCTGCCGGAGCAAATAACGTTCCTGCATGCCGAAGAGATCCTCGACATGTATCCCGACCTGCCCCGTAAGCAGCGTGAGACTGCGATCCTGCAGCGCTATCCGGCGATCTTCATTATTGGGATTGGCTGGATGCTGAAAGACGGCTACCCGCACGAACTGCGCGCTGCCGACTACGATGACTGGGTGACACCTACGATCAGCAAGAACGGCCACCTGCTGCACGGCCTGAATGGTGACATTCTGGTGTGGAATCCGGTAACACGGCGGCGGCACGAGCTGTCGTCGATGGGCATTCGGGTGAACGCCGAGTCGCTGAAGAAGCAGTTGGAGCTGACCCGCCAGATGGACTTCCTGAAGTATCCGTATCACCAGGCGATCGTGAATCACGAGATTCCGCTGAGCATTGGAGGAGGAATCGGGCAGTCACGGACGATGATGCAGATCCTGCGCAAGGCCCACCTGGGCGAAGTGAGCGTCACCGTATGGCCGAAGGTGCTCAAGGAGATGTGCGAGAAGAAGAATATTCATGTGTTGAACTAGCTGTCAGCTATTAGCTCTTAGCCTTTAGATCGGGCGGTCGAAAGGCCGCCCGGCTGATTGGTATACATTTTCAAAAAGGGGCCTCATGTTTAACAGCGATCTACTGAAAGGCAAACGCTTTCTTGTCACCGGCGGCGGGACCGGCATCGGGCGTGCATTGGCCGAGCGATTTCTGCAACTGGGCGCAAGCGGCTACATCTGCGGACGCCGCGCCGAAGTCGTGCAGAAGACCGCATCGGAACTGGCAGCTTCAACCGGCGGAGTGATCGAGGGCTTTGCCTGCGATGTGCGTTACGACGAAGACGTTGAGAAGCTCATCGAGCAAATTTGGAGTGCAGGGCCGCTCGACATTCTGGTCAATAACGCTGCGGGAAACTTTCTCGCCAAAACCGAGACGCTTTCTTCTCATGCCTTTGACGCTGTGATCGGCATCGTGCTCAAGGGCACCATCAACATGACGATGGCTTGCGGCAAGCGCTGGCTTGCGGCAAAACACTCGGGAATGGTGCTGAGCATCGCGACCACTTACGCCGACACCGGCTCTGCATACGTCGTCCCCAGCGCCGTCGCCAAAGCTGGAGTCGTCGCCCTCACCCGCAGTCTTGCGGTCGAGTGGGGAGATCGTGGCATACGCTTCGCTGCCATCGCGCCCGGGGCGATTCGCACCGAAGGAGCATTCTCGCGCCTGCTGCCCGTTCCCGCGATGGAGAAGGCCCTGCTCGACCACAACCCTCTGCATCGTCTCGGAACGCTGGAAGAAATCTCCAACCTGGCTGCGTTTCTGGTAAGCGATCAGGCGGGTTACATCAACGGTGAAATGGTCTACATGGACGGCGGCGAGATGCTGGCCGGCGCCAGTGCGTTTAGTCTTCTCGGCCGCAAGGTCCCGGATGCGGCGTGGGAGATGTTGAAGCCCAAAAAGAAGTGAATCTGCGGTATTGTTTTGAGCTATGAAAAACGTCGTAACTTTGCTCGCTTTGCTGGTCGGCATACTTGGTTCCAACGTCGCGTTCGGACAGGACACGTCGACAGCAACCTTGCTGGTGCTCGCCAAGAGCGACAGCATGCTGGCTATCGTTGACCCGGTCAGTCTGAAGGTGTTGGCGCGAATTCCAGCGGGACCTGATCCGCACGAAGTCGTCGCCTCCGCCGACGGCAAGACGGCTTACATTTCCAACTACGGATTCGGAGCGTTCAACACTCTCACTGTTGTTGACCTTATCGCGCGAAAGCCATTGCCGACCATCGATCTGGGAGCCTTGCGCGGACCGCATGGCCTAATGTTTGCCGGCGGCAAAGTGTGGTTCACGGCGGAAGCCGCGAAGGCGATTGGCAGCTACGATCCCGCGACGCAAAAGATCGACTGGATCCTCGGTACCGGCCAGGACCGTACGCACATGATTTACGTCTGGCCGGACCTGAAACGCATTGCCACCACCAATGTCAACTCCGGCACCGTGAGCATCATCGAGAAGACTGCCAACGCGGGGCCGCTGCCTCCACTAGGCAAACCTGGAAGCAAGATAGCAACACGCCCGGGCGGTCCAATGGGCGCGGCAGGCGGGAACTGGGAGGAAACGGTGGTCCGCGTCGGTGATGGTGACGAGGGATTCGACGTCTCGCCTGACGGTAAGGAAATCTGGGCGGCCAACGCGAAAGATGGCACGGTATCGATCATCGACGTCGCAACCAAGAAAGTGACGGACACGCTGGCTGCAGACGTAAAGGGCGCGAACCGGCTGAAGTTCACTCCCGATGGCAAGTTGGTGCTGATCTCGAGCCTAAGCGGCCCCGACGTGACGGTCATCGACAGCGCAACCCGCAAGACCGTGAAGCGAATTCCGGTGGGACACGGCGCAGCGGGTATCCAGATGCAACCTGACGGCTCGCGGGCGTTCGTGGCCTGCTCTCCCGACGGCTATGTCGTCGTGATCGACCTGCATTCGCTGGAGGTGGTCGGAAAAATTATGCCAGGTCAGAACCCAGATGGCCTCGCGTGGGTGGCGCACCGATAGAAGCGGCGCGTAAGGCACGCCCCGAAAAGTTGCATTGACACCGGCGCGCAATTCCCGGTAAGGTTGAAGTCAAGATGACTTCGCTGATCCATCGCCATCATCACCATTCCCACGTGGCGAGCGTGTCGGCGGCGATCATTTCATAGATTTTTCGCACTTTTACCTCCGACCCGCTGACGCAAGTTCAGCGGGTTTTTTGTTTTTGCGAAAGGACCGGCCATGGCGGTTGAGATTGATTTCGAAAAGATGCGGGGATTGGTGCCCGCGATTGTGCAGGACGCCTCCACCGGCGAGGTGCTGATGCTGGGCTTCATGAACCGCACCGCCTTCGAGAAAACTCTCGCCACGGGTTACGTCACGTTTTACAGCCGCACCCGCAACGAGCTGTGGACCAAGGGCGAGACCTCAGGCAACCGTCTGAAGGTCGTCACCGCGCAGGCCGACTGCGACCTCGACACCATTCTCTGCCGCGTGGAAGTCGAAGGTCGGGGAGTTGTGTGTCATACAGGCACGCGAACCTGCTTTAACACCGAACTAACCGTAGCGGGAGGGGTGCGATGAAATTGCGACTCGGAATTCCCAAGGGCAGTCTGCAAGACGCAACGCTCGCGCTGCTGGCGCGAGCCGGGTTGCAGGTTTATGTGAGTCCACGATCGTACTTCGCCGGCACCAATGACCCTGAGATCGAGTGCATGTTGATCCGGGCGCAGGAGATGGCCCGCTACGTGGAACACGGCGCGCTCGATGTCGGCCTGACAGGTTTCGATTGGGTCATGGAGAGCGGGTTGGAAGTTGTTACCGTGGCGGACCTTATTTACGCCAAACAGAGCCGCGGCAAAGTGCGCTGGGTGCTCGCAGTGCCAGAAGATTCGTCCGTGCAGCGCCCCGAAGACCTGCGAGGAGCAACCATCGCGACAGAGTTGGTGAGCGTGACCAGCAAGTACTTCTCTCAGCGTGGAATCGAAGTAAAGGTGGAGTTTTCGTGGGGGGCAACCGAAATCAAGCCTCCCACATTGGCGGACGCCATCGTCGAGGTCACCGAAACCGGCAGTTCACTCAAAGCCAACCGTTTGCGCGTCATTGAAACCGTCCTTGAGTCCAACACGCAAATCATCGCCAACAAAACCGCATGGGCCGACGCCTGCAGG
This sequence comes from uncultured Acidobacteriaceae bacterium, assembly GCA_963730105.1. Classification (GTDB taxonomy): domain Bacteria; phylum Acidobacteriota; class Terriglobia; order Terriglobales; family Acidobacteriaceae; genus DASRAA01. Next base: position 231,601 of record CAVSQO010000016.1, on the reverse strand, counting down.
CGGCAAAAGATCGAGAACCTCGCGCTGATGCTGCGCGGCGCCATGGAAGCGCAAGGTCGTGTTGGGCTAATGCTCAACGTTAGGGTGGAAGACTTGCAGGCGGTTTTGGCCGTGCTGCCGGCGCTGAATAGCCCAACGATCTCCACGCTGAGCGACAAGGCGTGGGTGGCCGTGAACACGATCCTGGAAGAGAGCCTGTGCTGGGAGGTAATTCCTCGGCTGAAGGCGGCGAACGCAACCGGCATCGTCGAGTATCCGCTCAATAAGGTGGTGATGTGATGAGGATCCTCGTTGGGCGAGCCGCGGAGCGTGCGGTAGCGAAGCTGGAAGTTCGGGCATCGCGCTTGGAAGAGGTTGAACCCGCGGTGAAGCGAATCATTCAGGCCGTGCGCAAGGGCGGCGATAAAACGCTGATGCGCTATGCCACATTGTGGGACAACCTTCAAAAGGGCCTGCCCTTGCGCGTCTCGCAAGAAGAAATTGAGCAAGCGTGGAGAGCGACTCCACTGGAAACCCGCGAGGCACTGAAACATGCGGCCGCCAATATTCGGCGGTTCGCCAACTGGCAGATACCGCGCTCGTGGCGCAGAAAAATCAGCGGAGGCGAATTGGGGCAGGTAGTTCGTCCGCTACGGTCGGTGGGGTGTTATGTGCCGGGCGGACGTTATCCGCTGCCCTCAACGCTGCTGATGACCGCAATTCCGGCGCAGGTAGCGGGTGTGGAGCGGATTGTCGTGGTAACGCCGAACCCGCAACCGGCCACGCTGGCAGCCGCATATTTGCTGGGGATCAGCGAGGTTTATCGTTGCGGCGGAGCGCAGGCCATCGCGGCGCTGGCGTATCGGCACCGAGAGCATCGCACAGGTCGACAAGATTGTCGGCCCAGGCAACGCCTACGTCACCGCGGCGAAGAAACTGGTGAGCTCCGATTGCCCTATCGACATGCTGGCAGGTCCGACCGAAGCGGTAATTTACAGCGAATCGGGAAATGCGGAGTTTCTAGCCTCGGACCTGGTGGCGCAGGCGGAACATGATCCGGATGCGGTGGTGGTGTTTATCTCGACTTCGTCGGCGCTGGCAAAAGCGGTAGCGGCCAGCGTACGGCGCGCGGCGAAGGGCAACCCCATTGCCACAAAAGCGATTAAGAGCAATGCCTATGCACTGGTGGCAGAGTCGCGCGAGCAGGCGATGGAGTGGGTGAACCGCATCGCGCCTGAGCACCTGACTGTGGATGACGATTCGACCGTCCCGGAGGTGCTTCACGCGGGATCGATTTTTGTGGGCTCTTATTCGCCACAATCTGTGGGCGACTACGCAGCCGGGCCGAACCACGTTCTGCCGACGGCGGGGGCGGCACGCTTTCGCGGTGGCTTGAGCGCGGCAGACTTCGTGAAGGTCGTCACGGTACAAAAGTTCTTCCGCGATGGTTTGCGGGAGATCGCGCCTGTTGTCACCGTGCTGGCGGAAACGGAAGGCTTGCGCGCCCATGCGCAGTCGGTACGGCTGAGGTGCGGCGATGCTTAGCGCGCGCAAAGCGGTGCGTGAGATGCACGAGTATCATCCGCCACTGGCGGGCCGCACAGGACTGCGCCTCGACTTCAACGAAAATACCAAGGGATGTTCACCGCGCGTGCTGGCGCGCATTCAAGAGATCACGGCGGAAGATCTCGCCCGCTATCCCGAACGTGAGCCGGTGGAGGCGGTGGTGGCCGCGCATCTCGATCTCCCCGCCGACCAGGTGCTACTTACAAACGGCGTAGACGAAGCCATTCATCTGCTGTGCGAGGCGTATCTCGATCCTACTGACGAAGTGATGGTGGTGACGCCCACGTTCGGTATGTACGAGATTTTCGCTGAGATGACGGGAGCGAAGGTCACTCGAGTGCAATGTGGCGCGGACTTGCGGTTTCCGTTGGAGAACGTCCTGGCGAGGATCACACCTGTAACGAAGCTAATCGCGGTCGCGAGTCCGAATAATCCGACTGGCGGAATAGCTTCCCGTGAGCAGTTGCTGGCGATAGCTGATGCATGCTCCCGACGCGGCGTTGCTGGTGGACGAAGCGTATTTCGATTTCCATGGCCACACGATGATGCCCGATGTTGGCGTGGTGCGTAATCTGTTTGTGGCACGCACGTTTTCCAAGGCGTATGGATTGGCGGGGTTGCGCATCGGAATTCTCGCCGGACCGCGTGAGCAGATGCCGATGGTGCGGCGGGTGTCGTCGCCCTACAGCGTGAACGCGGTCGCGCTCCTGGCTCTGCCGGAGGCGCTTGCGGACGATGGCTTCGTCGCGAACTACGTTGCGCAAGTGAAGGCAGGGCGGGTGCGACTGGAGCAGGAACTCATCCGGATGGGTGTTACGTGGTGGCCCAGCGAAGCGAACTTTGTGCTGATGAAGATCGGCGACCGGCACCGTGAGTTCGTCGCAGCTATGCGACAACGTGGGATATTGGTGCGCGACCGCTCAGCCGATCCGGGATGCGATGGTTGCGTGCGCATCACCCTGGGTACGACCGCGCACACCGAGCGCTTGGTGACGACGCTGCGCGAAGTAGTCGCGGAGTTGAAGCTGGGCGCGGAGGTGAAAGCATGAGGCGAGCGAAGATCCATCGCAAGACGAACGAGACGGACATTCGCATTGCACTGACCATCGAAGGCCATGGGCGCGCGAACGTAGGGACCGGGATACGATTCCTTGATCACATGATGGAGCTGGTGGCGAGACACGGCGCTTTCGACCTGGATTTGCGGGCCTCGGGCGATCTGGACGTCGACCAGCACCATACCGTTGAAGATGTCGGCATCGCGCTGGGCGAAGCATTTACGGCGGCGTTGGGTTCGAAGCGCGGCATACTGCGCGCCGGGTATTTCGTGATGCCGATGGACGAGACGCTGGGCGTAGTCGCGGTTGATTTCGGCGGGCGAAGCGCTGCTGTCGTCGATACCAAAGTGCGTACTCGATTCGTAGGCGACCTGCAAACCGAACTGGTGGCAGACTTCTTCGATGGCTTCTCACGCGGCGCCAAGGCCAACGTGCACGTGAAGACCATTTACGGCCGCTCGAACCATCACAAGATTGAGGCGATATTCAAAGCGTTTGCGCGGGCCCTGCGCGTAGCGTGCTCGAAAGACAAGCAACTGGGGCGCATGCTGCCGAGCACCAAGGGGTTGCTGTGATCGCCATTGTCGATTACGGAGCCGGCAATCTGACATCGGTGGTAAAAGCCGTCCGGCATCTCGGCCGGGAATGTGCCGTGACCAATGACCCTGACATTGTGGGACGTGCGAGCAAGTGGATCATTCCAGGTGTAGGCAATTTCAAAGCTACGGCGCCGTTGGCGAATGGAAAGCTGGGAGCGATATTACGCGACGGCCTTGGCGACAGACCGCTGCTTGGCATCTGTCTGGGACTGCAGTGGATGTTTGAGGGCAGCAGCGAGGCTCCCGAGTTGCGTGGACTGGGAGCTTTTTCCGGCCAGTGCACGCGCTTCTCCGATCGAGTGAAATCGCCTCATGTCGGATGGGACAGCATCGCGATCGATGGAGGGTCACGCCTGTTGGCTGGCGTCCCAACCGGCGCATACGTATATTTCACCCACTCCTATCGCGCTCCGGTGTGCAGCGACACAGTTGCGACATGCTCTTACGAACAGCCGTTTACCGCCGTGGCAGAACACGGAAACCTGTTTGGCGTGCAGTTTCATCCCGAGAAGTCGGGCGATGTGGGCATGCACATTCTGGAGAACTTCTGTGCCTTGTGAAACGCTGGCCAAGCGCATCATCGCCTGCCTCGACGTTACTGGCGGGCGGGTTGTAAAAGGAATTCAGTTCGAACAACTGCGCGATGCGGGCGATCCGGCAGAACTGGCCGTCGCTCACAGCCAGGCCGGCGCAGATGAGATTGTGTTGCTCGACATCACGGCGACGTCGGACTCGCGCAACACGTTGCTCGACACGGTCCGTCGCACGGCAAGGCAATTGTTTATCCCGTTTACGGTGGGTGGTGGCATCCGATCGCTCGAAGACGCGGCCAGCGTGCTCGACTGCGGTGCTGACAAGGTGGCGATGAATTCCGCGGCGATCGCCGATCCCCGGTTAATTACACGAGTGGCGGAGCGGTATGGATCGCAGGCTGTAGTCGTGGCAATCGACGCCCGGCAACTGACTCCCACAGCGTGGGAGGTATACGTATGGGGTGGAAGGAAACCAACGGGAATCGACGCGCAGGAATGGGCGCTCAAAGCGGAAAACCTGGGCGCCGGTGAAATCATGCTGACCTCGATGGACCGCGACGGCACCAAGTCTGGATTTGACTGTCCGCTGACGCGAACGATTGCAACCAGCGTTCGGATTCCGGTGATCGCATCGGGCGGTGCGGGCGAGCCGCATCACTTTGTCGAAGTGTTTCAAGAGGGCGCGGCCGATGCGGCACTGGCGGCGTCGGTGTTCCACTTCGGATTGAAGTCGGTCGAGACGATCAAGCAGGCGCTGCGAGCCGCGGGCATTCCGGTGAGGTTGGCATGCTGATCCCATCGATCGATCTGATGGGCGGAAAGATCGTCCAATTGGTGCAGGGCGAAGAGAAGGCGCTGGAGTTTGACAACTTCGCAGAGTGGGTGGAACGGTTCGCGCGTTACCCGCTGGTACAACTGATCGATCTCGACGCGGCCATGGGGAAAGGCGACAACCGGGCGTTGATTGCGGAATTCTGCGGAAAGCTGCCGTGCCAGGTAGGAGGCGGCGTTCGTTCTGCCGAAAATGCACGACAGGTGCTGAAGGCAGGGGCAAAGCGGGTGATTCTTGGGTCTTCTTTAATCAAAGACGGCGTTGTCGATTCGCAATTTGCCAGCGCACTGTGCGACGAGTTTGGCGTGGAACGCCTGGTGATGGCCATCGACTCGCGCGGCGGAAAGGTCGCAATTCACGGATGGAAGACCGTCACCAGCATCACGCCGGTTGAGATGATGCATGCCCTTGAGCCGTACTGCTCGGCGTTCCTCTACACGCATATCGATACCGAGGGATTGTTGCAAGGTATTCCTATGGACATCGTTCGAGACTTGAGTACTCGCACGTCTCGGCGGTTGATTGCGGCGGGCGGCATACGCAGCCAGCAGGAGATCGATGACCTCGACGCGATGGGTGTAGACGCAGTCGTGGGAATGGCGATTTATTCCGGAATCCTGAAAGTCTGACAGTGTGGGATTAGCGGTTGCCCTGCAACGGCGTGGCCAATTGCGCAGCTGAGGTACGGTTGGGCGCCGGGGAGCCGGAAACAGGTAAGCGAAGCTCAACTTCTAATCCGTGGGGAGTGACGTTGCGCGCCAACACCGTGCCTCCATGGACGGCGACGGCGTTGCGCACGATAGCCAGACCCAGGCCCATGCCTCCGGTCGAAGTAACGCGCGAATCGTCTGCGCGATAAAAAGCCTTGAAGAGCAGGGGCAGAGTTTCTTCCGGCACGCCTTTGCCATTGTCGCGGACGGTGAGGACGGCTTGTCCATCGTCGACGCGCAGCTGAATGTCGATTTTCCCGCCCTGTCCTGAATAGAAAATCGCGTTGCGCACGACGTTTTCAATCGCACTGCGCAAGAGTCCGGGATCACCGCTGACGGTCACGATGGCATCGTCGGTGTAGTTGAGTGTGACATCGGTGGCGGCAGCTTCGAAGCGAGCGTCATCGAGCACCTCGTCGATCAAATCGTTCAACGACAGGCTCTCAAACTTCGGCTTGTATTGGCCACTCTCCAAACGGGCGACGGTCAGGATGCGTTCCAGCATGGAATCGAGCTGGATGGTGTCCTGCTCGATGCGGTCGAGCATTTCCTCGCGTTCCCGCGAGTTTGGACCACGCGCCAGGGCGAGCGCCAGGCGCATGCGGGCAATGGGCGAGCGCAGTTCGTGGGAAACGCCGCTAAGCAGGTTGCGTTCGCTTACGATCTGGTTCCGCAGTTCTCCGGCCATCGAGTCGAAGTCACGCACCAGGTCCGCGATCTCGTCGCGGCGATTGCCAATGGTGGCGCCGACGCGAATATCAAGATTGCCGCGTGCCATTTCGTTGGTGGCTTTGCGCAGACGCTCGATGGGCTTGCTGAGATAGTGGGCGATGACCAGGCACATCAGCGCCGAGATGATCGTGCCGAGTTTCAGCACCCAGATCATGTCCCCGGGAACCCGTTCCGAGAGCGGCGGCGGAATGAACTCACCAATCAGCAGGTAGTTGGCGCGTGGTGTGACAGTTTGCGCAACAAGTACCACCGCATCGTCGGGCCGTACCATGCCTTCATGGCGCAACGCGCGCTGGGCGTATTCGGGAATCTCTGGTGGTAATGGACGTCCGCTTAATTCACGGCCATTTGCGTCGAGCAGCCAGTAGTTTACGCGGCCATGCAGCGACGACTGATCCAGTAGCGAGCGCAGTGCGGGCTCGCCACCTTCTTCATAACGATGGACCGCAAGGTCCGCCAGTGTAGGCACGAGGCGGCGCTCCGGCTGCACCCACCAAGGGTTCTCGGCATGCAGACGGTAATGCAGGCGCATGTAGAGCAGACCGAGCAGCAGGGCCTGTGCGACCCAGAAAGGCAGGAAGATCTTCCAGAACAGGCGCCGATTCATGCCCGGCTCTTTTCCGGAGTGGCGGCGGAAAGAAAGTATCCGATGCCGCGGATGGGGCGAATGAGATCTTCCGTCCCGGGAAAGCCTCCTAGCTTCTTGCGCAGTCGGCTGACGTGGACATCGACGCTGCGATCGAACGCATTCAGCGGACGGCCCAGTGCGACTTCGGCGATCTGCTCGCGGGTGACTACGCTGCCCGCATTGCGCAACAGCAATTCCAGCACATTGAATTCGACGGAGGTAAGTTCGACCGGTTTGCCGCCGCAACTGACGTTGCGGCTGCCGAGTGAAAGCTCAATCTCACCGACTTTCAGCACTTCGTCGTGATCACTGCGGCCCGTGCCAGCGGCTGCTTCACGGGTGCGGCGCAGAACGGCGCGAATGCGCGCCACGAGTTCGCGCGGATCGAACGGTTTGGCGAGATAATCGTCAGCGCCAATTTCAAGACCGAGAATGCGGTCCACCGCTTCGCCACGGGCGGTGAGCAACAGCACGGGCACTGTCGACTGATGACGCAATGCCTTGAGCAATTCGAATCCCGAGCCGCCGGGGAGCATCACATCGAGAATAATGAGTTCGTGAGTATTGGCGAGTGCCGCGGCAAGACCAGTGTCATGGTCGTAGGCGGCATCGACGTGAAAGTCCTCGGCTTCGAGAAACCGTTTGAGCAAGTTGACGAGCGCGTGATCGTCGTCGATGATGAGCAGTTGGTTCACCGGATTCATTTTGCCTTTTCCTGAAGCCGGCTGCGGTGAAGAATTGTTTCGGGATGTGCTGGGACCCTTCACAAAACTTAACCTTCCTTCACCCTCTCTTAACGGCACTAAAATCGTCCATCCGGTCTAATAGTGTGGGGTTCATAATATTGTAACTGGCACTCAGGTGTAAGAGAGTTTTGCCACTGGCGACGGCCGGCCTTCCCCCCATCTCGGCGTCCACCAGCGAGGAGGAAATTTGAAAGTTTCCGGACTACATAAATTGGGCATTGCAGCCGGCGTTGCCGTGCTCGCTTGCGCCGTGCTGGCCGGTTGCAGCCGCGGACAAAGAACGCCAAGGCAAACGCGCCGCCTCCTGCCGTGCCGGTCGGAGTCGCGACGGTTAAACAGCGAGATTTTCCGGTTTATCTCACTGGACTGGGTTCGGTGCTGGCGTTTAATACGGTTTCGCTCAAGACCCGCATCGACGGCCAGATCACGCAGGTCAACTTTCAGGAAGGCCAGGACGTCAAGATCGGGCAATTGCTGATCCAGATCGATCCGAAGCCATACGATGTGGCGCTGGCCACAGCGCACGCCAACCTGCAGCGCGACGAGGCCCAACTGAACTACGCCAAGGTGCAATTCGAACGCCAGAAGGCCCTCTACGACTCTGGCGTCATCGCCAAGCAGGATTTGGATACGCAGGAGGCCTCGCTCGGGCAGTATCAGGGAACCATTGCCGCCGACAAGGCAGCGATCGATAGCGCGAAACTGAACCTCTTCTATACCCGCATCACCTCGCCCATCAACGGGCGCATCGGACTGCGCATGGTCGACATCGGTAATTACGTGCAGGCCGCGTCCACCACGCCGATGGTCATCATCACGCAGTTGCATCCCATCGCCATCGACTTCACCCTGCCGGAAGACCAGCTTCAGGCGGTGCGGCAGCGCATGAAAGAAGGAACGCTCACGGTGGACGTTTATAGCCGCGATGACCAGACCAAGCTCTCGACCGGCAAGCTTCTGACCATCGACAATCAGATCGACCAGACCACCGGTACGGCGAAGTTCAAGGCGGTGTTCGAGAATCCCGACAATAATCTGTGGCCAAACCAGTTCGTCAACGTGCACCTGCTGCTGGAAACGAGGAAAGACGCCATCACCATGCCGGTGGCCGCGATGCAGCGCGGGCCGCAGGGCACATTTACCTACGTCGTCGACTCCAACAATACAGTGCAGTTGAGGCCCATACAGTTCGCGATGACTCAAGGCAATACGGCGGTCATTGCGTCAGGACTGCAGCCCGGCGAACGGGTCGTTACCGACGGGCAGGAGAAGCTGCAGGCTGGCAGCCGCGTTACGCCCCAGGCGCCAGCCAGTCAGGGAACACAATCCTCGAAGAACGCTGAAGGCATCGGATCGCAGTCATGAGTATTTCGCGGCCATTTATTCTCCGGCCCATCGCTACATCGCTGCTGATGGTGGCATTGCTGCTGGTGGGACTGGTTGCCTACACCCAGCTTCCGATCTCGGCTTTGCCGCAGGTGGATTACCCCACCATTCAGGTCGTGACGTTTTATCCGGGTGCCAGTCCCGACGTAACGGCGTCGTCGATCACCTCGCCGTTGGAGCGGCAGTTCGGGCAATTGCCCGGACTGAACCAGATGACCTCGAGCAGTTCGTTTGGAGCGTCGGTCATCACGCTGCAGTTTGATCTGGAAGAGAACATCGATGTCGCCGAGCAGGAAGTGCAGGCGGCCATCAACAGCGCGCAGACGTTCCTGCCGTTAGACTTGCCGACGCCTCCGATCTACAGCAAGGTGAACCCGGCCGACGCTCCCATCCTCACGCTGGCGATGACCTCCGACAGCATGCCGTTGACCCAGGTTGAGGACTTGGCCGACACCACGTTCGCGCAGAAGATTTCTCAGTTGCCGGGCGTGGGACTTGTAACCATCAGCGGCGGACAGAAACCAGCAGTGCGCATCGAGGCGAACCCGACGACGCTTGCGTCATACGGTATCAGCCTTGAGCAATTGCGCACGGTGATCGGACAAGTCAATGTTGACCAAGCCAAGGGACAACTGCAGGACCGGCGGCAGGCCTACACCCTCAACGCCAACGATCAGTTGTTCAAGCCGGAGGAGTACGCCCAGACCATCATTGCCTATAAAAACGGCAATCCGGTGCGGCTCTCGGATGTAGCGACAACGATCGAGGGGCCGGAAAACGCTTACCAGGCGGCGTGGATGAACACTACGCCGGCGGTGATTCTCAACATCCAGCGGCAGCCAGGCGCGAACATTATTAAGGTTGCCGACAGCATCAAGCTCCGTCTGAAGCAGCTGCAGGCGAACCTGCCGGCGTCAGTGCACGTCACGGTGCTGACCGACCGCACCAACACCATCCGCGCCAGCGTCGCCGACGTGCAGTTCGAGCTGATGCTGACCATCGCGCTGGTTGTGATGGTGATCTTCCTGTTCCTGCGCACCCTCGCGGCGACCATCATCCCCAGCATTGCAGTACCTCTGTCGCTGGTGGGCACGTTCGGCGTGATGTACCTGCTGGGCTACTCGCTCGACAACCTTTCGCTGATGGCGCTCACCATCTCGACCGGCTTCGTGGTGGATGACGCGATCGTGATGATCGAGAACATCTCCCGCTACATCGAGGAGGGCCACTCGCCGCTGGAAGCGGCACTGCAGGGCTCGGGCCAGATTGGATTCACCATCGTTTCGCTGACCGTGTCGCTGATTGCCGTGCTGATACCGCTGCTGTTCATGGGCGACATTGTCGGGCGGCTGTTCCGCGAATTCGCGGTGACCTTGAGTGTGACCATCCTGCTTTCGGCGGCGATCTCGTTAACGCTGACGCCGATGATGTGCTCGCTTCTGTTGCGCCATCGAGAAGAAGGCCAGCACGGACGCTTGTACGAGGCGTCGGAGCGGATGTTCAACAGCACGATAGCGTTTTACGGCCGCACGCTGCAGTTCGTGCTGCGCCATCAGACCGCGACCCTGCTGGTCACCATTGGCACACTCGTCGCGACCATCTGGATGTACGACATTGTGCCCAAGGGCTTCTTCCCGGTGCAGGACACGGGCGTCATCATGGGCATCTCGGACGCGCCCGAAAGCGTTTCGTTCGTTTCGATGGCTGAACGCCAGCAGAAGCTGGCAGCGGCGGTGCTGAAAGATCCGGACGTGGCCAGTCTGTCGTCATTCATCGGCGTTGATGGCACCAACACCACGCCGAACAGCGGACGCGTGCAGATCAACCTGAAGCCCAAAGACCAGCGTAGCGACGACGTTTCCACCATTATCAAACGGTTGCAGCAGGAAACCGCCGGAGTCGAAGGCATCACGCTCTACATGCAACCGGTGCAGGACCTGACGGTGGAAGACCGCATCAGCCGCACCCAGTATCAGTTCAGTCTGGAAGACGCCGATCCCAACGAATTGCAGCTGTGGACTGGCCGGCTGATGGCCAAGCTGAAGACGATTCCAGAGTTGCGCGATGTTGCAACCGACCAGCAGAACCAGGCCGCCGTCGTTAATGTGGTCATCGACCGCGACACTGCCTCTCGTCTGGGGGTAAACGCCTCCACCATTGATAACACGCTCTACGACGCGTTTGGTCAGCGGCTGGTGTCAATCATGTTCACCCAGTTGAACCAGTACCACGTGGTGCTGGAGGTCGGCCCCACATTCCGGGTCGATCCCGATTCACTGAAGAACATCTTTGTTCCCGGGACCACCGGACAGGTTCCTCTTAGTGCCATCGCGCACTTCGAAAGTGCTTCCGGTCCGTTGGCACTCAACCACCAGGGACAGTTTCCGGCGGTGACCTTCTCCTTCAACCTGGGGGGGCGATATTCGCTGGGCGAAGCGGTGAAGGCGATCAACGCGGCTGTGGCTGAGGTCGGAATTCCCCCGAGTATTCAGGTGAGGTTCCAGGGTACGGCGCGAGCGTTCGAAGCCTCGCAGGCCAACGAAGGATGGCTGATCCTGGCGGCGATCGTCACGGTGTACATCGTGCTGGGAGTGCTGTACGAAAGCTACATTCATCCGGTCACCATTCTCTCGACGCTTCCGTCGGCGGGCGTGGGGGCCATTCTCGCTCTGAACATCTTCGGCATGGACTTGGGGGTGATGGCGCTAATCGGCATCATCCTGCTCATCGGCATCGTGAAAAAGAACGCCATCATGATGATCGACTTTGCGCTGGAAGCCGAGCGCAAGGAGGGCAAGCCGCCGCAAGAAGCAATCTATGAAGCCTGCCTGCTGCGCTTCCGGCCAATCATGATGACGACGTTTGCGGCATTGTTTGGCGCGATTCCGCTGGCGGTTGGTTCGGGTACCGGCTCGGAGTTGCGGCGTCCGCTGGGCGTCACGATTGTCGGCGGTCTGCTGTTCAGCCAGCTGCTCACGCTGTATACCACGCCGGTCGTGTATCTGTGGTTCGACCGGCTGGGCGTAGCGCTGAGCCACCTGCGCGCGCCCAAACCGGCTGAGGCGACGGGAGACTAGCATGAACGTCTCCGGTCCGGCGATCCATCGGCCCATCGCGACTACGCTGTTGACGATCGCCCTGCTGTTGGCAGGCGGCCTGGCCTACATGCAGTTGCCGGTATCGCCGCTGCCCCAGGTTGACTTTCCCGTGATCTCGGTGGGCGCATCGTTGAATGGCGCTAGCCCTGAGACCATGGCGTCGGCGGTGGCCACGCCGCTGGAACGCCAGTTCGGACGCATTTCCGCCATTAACCAGATGACGTCGTCGAGCCAGCTGGGTTCGACGGCCATCACCATGCAGTTCGACCTTAACCGCAACATCGACGCGGCGGCGCGTGATGTCCAGGCGGCAATCAATGCGGCCCGCGGATATTTGCCGGCGGACCTGCCGAGCAATCCCAGCTATCGCAAGGTCAACCCCGCGGATGCGCCCATTCTGATCCTGGCGATGACCTCGGACGCGATGACCAAGGACCAGATGTATGACGCGGCCGATTCGATCTTGGGACAAAAGCTGTCGCAGATCGAAGGCGTTGGCCAGGTATTTATCTGGGGATCATCGCAGCCGGCGGTTCGCATCGAGGCCAACCCGCTCGTCCTGAACCAAATGAACCTTGGGCTGGAAGCGGTGCGACAGGCCGTGGTGAACCAGAACATCACCATCGCGAAGGGCTCGCTGCAGGGGGGAGACAAGAGCCTCACGATCCACTCCAACGATCAGCTCATGAAGGCCGCCCAGTATCGTCCGCTGGTAGTGGCCTACCGCAACGGCGCGCCGGTGCGGCTGAGTGACGTAGCGACGGTGGAAGATTCGTACTCCAACATCTATAACGCGGGCAGCTTCAACGGCAAACCCAGCGTGCTGGCAGTAATCTTCCGCCAGCCTGGCGCCAACATCATCGCCACCGTGGACCGTGTTTTGGATGCGCTGCCGTTCCTGAAGGCCTCCATCCCGCAGAGCATTGACCTCGACATCGGACTGGATCGCACTATCACAGTCCGAGCTTCGGTGGCCGATGTGGAGCGCACGCTCATCATTTCCGTGCTGTTGGTGGTAATGGTGGTGTTCGTGTTTCTGCGCGAAGTGCGCGCCACCGTAATTCCGAGCGTAGCAGTGCCATTGGCCATCGTGGGCACGTTTGCCGGTATGTACCTGATGGGCTATTCGCTCGACAACCTTTCGCTGATGGCACTCACCGTCTCGACCGGATTCGTGGTAGATGATGCCATCGTGGTGCTGGAAAACGTGATGCGCCACATCGAATCGGGCATGAAGCCGTTCGAGGCGGCGCTGCTGGGTTCACGGGAGATTGGTTTCACGGTGATGTCGATGAGCATCTCGCTGGTCGCGGTGTTCATACCCATCCTGCTGATGGGTGGACTCATTGGACGGCTGTTCCACGAGTTCGCCATGACCATCAGCTGTGCCATTGCGATTTCGATGGTGGTGTCGCTGACTACAACACCGATGCTGTGCGCGCACTTTCTCAAGCCGCACGGAGTAAAACATGGCGCGGCTTACCGTTTGAGCGAGAGCGGCTTCGTGCACCTGAACCGTGGATACAAGCGGTCGCTGGCCTGGGTGTTGCGCCACCAGCGCCTGATCCTGGCCCTAGTAATCATCACGGTGTGCGTGAACGTTTACCTGTACATCATCGTGCCCAAGGGATTTTTCCCGCAGCAGGACACTGGCCGTATCTTCGGCACGGTGATGGGCGATCAAGACGTCTCATTCGACGCCATGAACAAGAAGGTAAACGAGTTCGTCTCGATCGTGAGGCAAGACCCCGGGATCCAGAATGTGATCGCCTCCGTAGGCGGCGGTTCGCCGCAGAACCAGGCCCGCATCTTTGCCACGCTGAAGCCGCTGAGCCAGCGCAAGGTCAGCGCCGACCAGGTTATCGGGCGTCTCCGTCCGAAACTTTCTCACGTCCCGGGCGCGACCCTCTATTTCCAGGCCGTTCAGGACCTGCAGATCGGCGGACGCTTATCGAACGCGCAATATCAGTACACGTTATCGGGCGAGGATCTCGACGAACTCTATGAGTGGGCGCCCAAACTGGTGGATAAACTGCGGACCCTCCCGCAACTGAAGGATGTCAGCAGCGATCAACAGGTGCACGGGCTGTCGCAGAACATCGTCATTGATCGCGACACCGCGTCGCGCCTGGGCATCACCGCTCAACAGATCGACGAAGTGCTGTACGACGCCTTTGGCCAGCGCGAGATTTCGCCCATCTACCGCACGCTCAACCAGTACTGGGTGGTTCTGGAAGTCGATCCCAAGTATCAACAAACGCCAGACGCGCTGAATAGCGTGTACGTCATAACAAGTGCGGGAGCACAGGTGCCCTTGTCGTCATTTGCCCACTTCGGGCCATCGACCACTTCGCTCTCTGTTGCCCACCAGGGGCAATTCCCTGCCGTGACCATTTCGTTCAACCTGAATCCCGGCGAATCACTGGGCGAGGCGACGCGAGTCATCGAGCAGGCGCAGTTACAGATGCGCTTCCCGGGGTCAATCCACGGAACCTTCCAGGGCGCGGCAGCAGCCTTCCAGGACTCCTTGTCTTCGCAGCCGCTCCTGATTCTGGCTGCGCTCGTCGCGGTATACATCGTTCTGGGCATGCTGTACGAGAGCTACATTCATCCCATCACCATTCTTTCCACCATCCCTTCCGCCGGCACTGGCGCGCTGCTGGGGCTGATGCTGTTTCACATGGAACTGAATGTGATCGGGTTGGTCGGAATCTTGCTCTTGATCGGCATCGTGAAGAAGAACGCCATCATGATGATCGACTTCGCGCTCGAGCGCGAGCGTCATGGTAAGAATCCACTCGAGGCCATTCACGAAGCAGCGCTTTTGCGCTTCCGGCCCATCATGATGACGACCGCGGCCGCGCTGCTCGGCGCAGTTCCGCTGGCGTTCGGTCGCGGCACCGGCTCCGAGCTGCGACGTCCGCTGGGCATCGCCATCGTCGGTGGCTTAATGGTGAGCCAGGTCCTGACCATCTACACCACGCCGGTCGTCTACCTCTACATGGATCGCTTCCAGGCATGGTTCCTGTCGATCCTGCCGTGGCGCGCCAAGCAGCTCCAGAAGAAGGAAGAAGTTCCTATCTTCGCGGACTGAAGTCGATCCCTGGATCCCGCAATTTGACGCCAGGACGGCCTACTTTTGGCCCAACTTGCCGCTGTCCGTTTTCGGACACAAGTATCGCATTCGTGGGCAAACACGCGACTTAGACTGCCGACGTCATCTGATTTCGTTGCACTTGGCCGACCTCGAGAATGGCAATCGGACTGCACTTCACCCGGTAGGCCAATTATGACGGACTCCAACGAACATTCCCGGATACTGATTGCCGAAGACCAGGAGCACGTGCGCGAAGCACTGGCTATGCTTCTGCGCTCGCGCGGTTACGCCGTACTGATGAGCTCTTCGCCCCAGGAAGCTCTCCTGTCCGCCGGCCAGCAGCCGATTGATCTTGCGCTGGTCGACATGAACTACTGCCGCGACAGCACTTCGGGTGTCGAGGGATTGGACTTGATCGAGTCTCTGCGGCAGCTCGACCATACTCTGCCTGTCGTCGCTCTCACCGCATGGGGCAATGTCGATTTGGCAGTAAGCGCCATGAAGTCTGGCGCTGCCGATTTCATCGAGAAGCCGTGGCGTAACGACTCCCTGCTAGAAAAGGTTGAGTCGCTCACCCGTCGAGGTCGCGAAGTACGTTCGATGCAGCGTGTCGCCGACTACGAAAAACAGGATGCGCAGCAGGTCCAAATGCGCATCGTTCCCCAGCGCCACATCGTCGCCGGAGATGTCGAATTATTCGGCGAAAGCGTTCCCAAAGGTGATGTCGGCGGAGACTATTTCGGTGCCTGGCAGCCCAGCCCCGAGTCGTTGCATTTCTGCGTCGCCGACGTCTCCGGCAAGGGCACGCCAGGAGCGCTGATTGCCGCTATGTTGCACGCTTCGGTCAGTTCGCTGGCTGCGTCTGACGGCGGCGCGGAAAAGATCGTCAACGAAGTCGAATACATTCTCCGCGACCAGCTTGGGAAAGAGCATTACGTCACCCTGTTCTACGGCGTGCTCGATGTGGCCAGCCGCACTCTGGAATACGTGAACGCCGGCCATTGTCCACCAATTGTGCTCCGCGGCGACGGCACCGTGGGACTCCTGGATTCCACCCGTCCCGTGCTGGGACTGGTGAAACACGAGGCCGCGCCCGCCGAGCGCGTCGTTCTTCGGCCCGGCGACAGTCTCGCACTTTATACCGACGGCATCACCGAGGCAGCCGACGAAGCCGGGACCGAGTTCGGTCCGGAGCGATTGCTGGAAACGCTACGGCGTAAAGGCGTGTCAAGCTTGCAGGACTTGCACTCTCGCGTCCTTACAGGGGTACGAGATTATGCCAGCGGTAAGTTGGCCGACGATGCGACGCTGGTGTTGCTCTCGGTGCACGGAGTACAGGCCGCACTTACTGAGTCAAGCGACGAGCGGGCATTGTCGCAAACGCAGCACTCAACATAATTCGCGACCGACGCCTGCGTGCCCTCATTCAATACTTGAAACTCGAAACCCGAAACTTGAAACTAGTCCGTGCTCCATTCCTATGACGCAGTCGTGCTGGGCGCAGGCGCGGCTGGGCTGATGTGCGCCATCACCGCGGGACAACGCGGTCGCCGCATTGCCGTGATCGAACATGCCGATCGTATTGGCAAGAAGATCCTGATTTCGGGCGGTGGCCGCTGCAACTTCACCAACCTGCATTGCCGGCCGGAGAATTTCCTTTCCTCGAACCCACATTTTTGCAAGTCGGCTCTGGCGCGCTACACGCCGCACGATTTCATCGCACTCGTTGAAAAGCATCGCATTCCCTATCACGAAAAAACTTTGGGACAGTTGTTCTGTGACCGCTCGGCACAGGACATCGTCGCCATGCTGGAAGAAGAGTGTCGCGCGGCGGGCGTCGAGATTTTCACCGCGACCGGCGTACGCGAGGTGCGGCGAGCCAACCAATTCGTTGTGTTTGCCGGTGATGATGAGTTTCATGCTCCTGTCTTGGTGGTCGCGACTGGCGGCTTGTCCATTCCAAAAATGGGCGCCACGGCGTTTGGCTACGAGCTGGCGTGCCAATTTGGAATGAAGATTCTCGAATGCCGTCCAGCGCTGGTTCCTCTCACCTTTGATACGGATGATCGTAAGCACTATTGCGACCTCGCTGGTGTCTCCGCCGACGTGATCGCGTCCATCGGGAGCCAGCGCTTCCGCGAGAAGATGCTTATCACCCACCGAGGGCTCAGTGGCCCCGCGATTCTGCAAATCTCGTCGTACTGGAAGCCGGGCGACGCGCTTACCATCGACCTTGCACCTGAGAAACAACTCACGCAGCGATTGCGCAACGAGCCGGGCGGACGCGACCTCACGGCAGCGAAGTCTACCTTCCGTGTGGTACTCCCCGACCGCTTTGCCGACCGCTGGCTCGAACTTCATGCGCCCGCTCGCTGGACGAATCTCGCTCTGGAAGAATTGGAACGCAACGCCCATCACTGGCGAGTGATGCCTTCTGGCACCGAGGGCTATGACAAGGCTGAAGTGACCGCGGGCGGAATCGACACTGACGAGTTGTCGGCGAAGACCATGGAGAGTAAGAAGGTTCCGGGGCTCTACTTCATCGGCGAAGTGGTGGATGTCACTGGCCATCTTGGCGGATTCAACTTTCAGTGGGCCTGGGCCTCGGGATTTTGTGCTGGGCAAGCCATCTAGAACCTGTAACAATCTGCACCCAATTCATTGGTAAACTTCTTCTACAGCCTCTTGGGGTAACCGAAACAACTAAAGCGGAGCGCCGTGACCAGTTCAACCGACGCAATTGTCAATATCCAACAGCTGGTAAAGACCTATCCCGGCAAGACGCCGGTCGAGGCCGTCAAGGGCATCGATCTCGCGGTCGAGCGCGGCGAGTTGTTCGGCCTGCTCGGTCCGAACGGAGCCGGCAAAAGCACCACCATCAGTGTTTGCACCACGCGCTCGCTGCCCACTGCGGGCCGTGTCACCATCGCCGGCATCAATGTGGTCGACCATCCGTCCGAAGCCCGCCGCTATATGGGCGTCGTGACCCAGTTCAATACGCTCGACCGCCAGTGCACCGTATTCGAGAACCTGTACTTTCATTGCCGCTACTTCGGAATTCCGCATGCCGAGTCGGCAAAGCGAGCTGCCGAACTCATCGAGCTGTTCAAGCTCACCGAGAAGTCCAAGGCCTCCGTACGGGCCCTGTCCGGAGGACTGGCCCAGCGCGTGCAGATTGCGCGGGCGGTTGCGCACAATCCCGAGGTACTGTTTCTCGATGAGCCGAGTGCCGGCCTCGATCCGCAGACACGGCTAGCACTGTGGGACATCATTCGCGAACTCCGACAACGTGGGACAACCATTGTTCTCACCACACATTACATGGAAGAGGCCGACCAGCTGTGCGGCCGGGTCGCCATCATCGACCACGGAAAGATCCTCGTAAGCGGCACGCCGGAAGAGCTGAAGAACAGCGTCGGCGCGCAGCGGGTATTCCAGTTGCAATTGCAGGACTCCAGCTCCGACGGTCTACGCGGTCGCCTCGGAACGCTTTCTGGCGTCACCTCGGTCGAAGCTTCTGCTGCCGGCCTGATCGTGTTTACCGATGGCCGCGCCGGCCTGCTACCAGAGATTGTGGGTATCACCGGCGACAACCTGCGAGACATATCAGTCAGCGAAACCACGCTGGAATCGGTCTTCATCAAGCTCACCGGGAGGGACCTGCGTGACTAACTACACGCTCTATTGGCGCTCGTTTCGCGGGCTATTGCTGCGCGACATCAGCGTGCTGCGCCGCGAGGTCATTCCCTTCCTCGTTCGCACGGTGATGAACCCGCTGATGTTCGTCTTCGTCTTCACCTACCTGTTCCCCAAGATGGGGCAGGGCTTCCAGAGCAGCGCGACCGCGGGAGGCTTCGGCACGCTGATCCTTCCCGGACTACTTGCGGTTGGCATCTTCATTCAGGGCATCATGGCAACCGCGCTCCCGCTCTCGATGGAAATCGGCGCCACCCGCGAAATTCACGATCGCGTGATGTCTCCGCTGCCGGTGACATGGGTGGCGATCGAAAAAATCGTCTTCAGCGCGGTGCAGAGCATGCTGGCAGCGCTGGTGATCTTCCCCTTGGTGTACTTCATACCCGCCACGCCCGTACAGGTGCATGTGTCGAACTGGGCAACGCTCATCGGGATCCTGGTGCTGGCATCGCTGGTGGCGGGGACCGTCGGCCTCGCAATTGGGACGATCGTGAAACCCGAGCAGATCGCCCTCATGTTCGGCATCATCGTCGTCCCGGTGACGTTTTTCGGCTGCGTGTATTACCCTTGGGCCGCGATGCACAACGTGCGCTGGCTGCAGATTCTTGTGCTGATCAATCCGCTGGTGTACATGAGCGAAGGGCTTCGCACCGCGCTCACCCCCAACGTGCCTCACATGCCAGCTTGGGTAGCGTTTGTCGCTCTGCTGATCGGGCTAGGGGTGCTGGGAACGGTCGGGGTTAAGGGTTTCATTAAGCGGGTGCTGACCTAATCACCGGTTATATATGGGCAACGGTCCGCGGAGATCCTGCCAGACGTGATCGCAGGCCTTGACGACGTCTTCCGGCAACGGCCCTTCTTCACTCGCCGCGAGGTTTTCATTCAACTGCGCCAAGCTCGACGCTCCCAGAATCACGACGTCCGACACGGTGTGATGCAGCAGCCAGTTCAGCGACAGGCTGATGAGCGAGCGCCCGGCGGATTGCGCGATCTGGCGTAACCGCTCGACGGCGTGGAATTGCTGCTCATGCCAGTAGCGGTCCTGATACATCTTGTTGTTATCGAAGCGTGTGCCGGGGATGAAAACGTCGTGGCGGTGCTTGCCGGTGAGCAGACCTCCGGCCAGCGGGTTGTACACCACGGTCGAGACGCCGAACTCCTTGCACATGGGCAGGTATTCCTGCTCAATGCCGCGCGAGAGAAGGTTGTACATGGGCTGCGAGACATAGGGCGCATGCCAACCACGGTCCTTGCAGATCCATAGCATCTGCACCACTTCCCATCCGGCGTAATTCGACGATGCCGGATACCGCACCTTGCCCTGCTTGACCAGCGACTCCATGGCTTCGAGCGACTCTTCGACAGGCACGGTGTGATCGGGGGCATGCAAGTAGTAGAGGTCGAGGTAGTCGGTCTGGAGCCGCTGCAGGCTCTCGTCGATAGCGCGGAGAATCGCCTGGCGCGAGAGTCCGTGCTGGTCGGGCGCGTCGCCCATCTTGAAGAACACCTTGCTGGCCAGCACGATTTTTTCGCGACGTCCCTTGAGCGCCGTGCCGAGCAGGGTTTCGGCGACTCCTGCGTTGTACATGTTGGCGGTGTCGAAGAAGTTGATGCCTGCGTCGACGCAGCGGTCGATGACCTGATTGGTGCCCGCCTGGTCGAGCGGCTTGCCGAGGGTCATGGTGCCGAAGCAGAAGCGCGAGACGGTGAGGTCGGTGTGGGAAAGGGTGCGGTGGTCCATGGATGAATGATATCGCCGTCGGTGGTTGTGGAGGTCAGAAGCGGCCGCGGATTTACGCGGATCTTCACGGATGAGGCTTGGGCAGAAAGGCAAGATTCACCACGGAGGACACAGAGAGCACGTAGAAGGCTTGGCTACAGCGGTTTTGACATGGTTACAAAATGCACGGGCATGGTCGCGGTTTGAATGACCGCTGCCGATTCGACACCGCTCTCCACGTAGCCCAGCTTTCCGTAGATCAGTGGCAACTCCGGGCGCACATTGACTACGCGGATGTCAGCAAACTTGCATCCCGCACGGCGGCCGAAGTCCTCGGCCTCGCGCATCATGCGCGCCCCGATGCCCAGCTTTTGCTTCGTGGTATCGACCGCGAGCACCCCAATGTAGACTCGATCGCCACGCCGCTCCACGTAGACGCAGGCGATGAGGGTGTCGTTTTCCGCGAGCAGAAGAAACGGGCCGTGCTGCATCATTTCGCGAATCTGAGCTTCGTCAATGCGGTCACCGGTCTTGAAGAAGCTTTCGATGGCGAAGGCGCGGTTGACGAGGCTGACGATTGCCTCGACGTCAGAATCCGTTGCGTAACGCAGATTGAAATTGGGCGTTGTGACCATGCCTCTAACTACAGTACCGCCGTCTCGTGCAGCAGTTCGCCCTTGGCGAAGCGCGCAGGGCGCAGCACCTCGACGTTGCTCACGACTTCTGTCTTGCCGTGCAGAATCAGGTCAGCCAGAATGCGCCCGGTTGCGGGCGAGTGCATCACGCCGTGCCCGCTGAAGCCGTTGGCGCAGAAGAAGCCCGGGACTTCTTCGACCGGTCCGAGAATGCAGTGGTGGTCGGGTGACATCTCATACAGACCGGCCCATGCGCGCTTGGGATTGACCGCGACAGTTTCAAAACACGGCACGCGGTCGGCGGCGCGGACGAGAATCTTCTCGATGAACGACGGCTCAAAGTCGGTTTTGTAGCCGATGGTTTCTTCCGGATCGTTCCACGCCAGCAGAAAGCCAAGGCTCTCAGGACGGAAGTGGAAGCCGTTGGTCATGTCGATGACCATGGGAATTTCGTGCGAGACGCCGTCGAAGGGCTCGGTGGGAACGAGTTGGCGACGCAGAGGTTCGACGGGCAAATCGATTCCGACAAGTGCAGCCACCTGCGCAGCCCAGGCTCCGGCTGCGTTCACGACGACCCGAGTACTGACCGGGCCTCGGGTAGTTTCGACGCCCGTGATACCTGAACCGTCGCGCTGAATGGCGGTGACTTCGGTCGAGCGCCAGACTTTCGCGCCCCGTTCAGTTGCGCAAGTGGTGAACCCGACCATCACGCTATAAGGATCGACGAAGCCATCGGTGGGCAGAAGCTGCCGCCAAGAATGTCGTCGGAGCGAAGCTGCGGCACGCGGGCGACAATGTCGTCGAGGGTGACCATGCAGGCTTGCCTCAGTCCGAGCGAATGCTGCAAAGCCTGGTTGGTGCGCAGGTAGTCGAGATGTTTCTGCGCGGTGGCGACAAACAGGTATCCCTGTGGACGGTAGCCGCCGGGCTGGCCGAGCCGCTCGTCGAACTCAGAATAAAACTGGATGGAGTACATCGACATCTGGATGTTGGGTGCAGTGGCGAACTGTGCGCGCACGCCGCCCATGCTCTTGCCGGTCGAACCTTTGCCCTGGTGCGATTCTCGCTCGACGATGAGCACGTTGCGGCATCCTTGTTCGGTGAGATTCCAGGCGATGCTGGCGCCGACGATTCCTCCGCCAATGATGACTGCGTCTGCAGATTCCATGTATGAGTTCCTGAAGTACGGGAGCATTGTAATCTGCGCCAAGCTCCGCCTGTGGCATACGTCACAACCGGAAGTGATTACCCGCACTGCGACAGCGGGCACCCCGGCCTAGCCTTGTGTATCGGGTCCCAAGAGTAGCGGGTGAATTCCATGCCATGTGCTGAACCCCGACGGATGGCGCCGTTCTGTGCGCACCCAGGTCCGCTTCGGGGAAATTGCCATGCCCGCCAGAAGGAAACAACATGCCTCTGATGAATGCATTCTCAAAAGCCATTGTTCGCGATTTTTCGATTGCGGAACTCGAGCAGGCCGCTCGCTTGATGCGTGGCTACGACCTGGTCGCCCTGTGCGCAGCGGGTTCGGGACACTCTGGCGGAACACTCTCCATGATGGAGATCGTCGCCGCTCTCTACCTGAAGGTTGCCAACCACGATCCCAACATGCCGGAGTGGGAAGACCGCGACCGCATCGTCTGGTCAGGCGGACACAAGGCGCCCGCGCTGTACCTCGGCTTGGGCTTCGCCGGCTATTATCCGCTCGAAGACGTGGTTACGCTGCGCAAGCTGTACTCCCCGTTCCAGGGACACCCGCACCGGCTGAAACTGCCGGGCGTGGAAGCTTCGACTGGCTCATTGGGCCAGGGTCTCAGCATCGCGGTGGGCATGGCGCTGGCGGGCAAGCTGAACGAGAAGAAGCACACGGTGTTCTGCATCATGGGCGATGGCGAGCAGCAGGAAGGCAGTATCTGGGAAGCGGTGATGGAGGCGTCGCACTACAAGCTCGATAACCTCGTCGGCATCATTGACCGCAACCGTCTGCAAATCGACGGCTGGGTGAAGGACGTGATGAACGTGGAGCCTCTCGCCGAGCGCTATCGCAGCTTCGGCTGGGAGGTCATTGAGGTCGATGGCCACGACATTAAACAAGTCGTCGAGGGACTACAGAAGGCGAAAAGCGCGCCTGTGGCGGGCAAGCCGACGCTGCTGCTGGCGAACACTGTCAAGGGCAAAGGTGTCAGCTTCATGGAAAACGTTGCCGGCTGGCACGGCCGCGCTCCGACGTACGACGAGATGGTGAAAGGACTGGAAGAACTCGGCCTGAAGAGCAACATCGCTTACGACGCGCTGTTGAAAAAAGCGGCCGAGTATCAAAAAGAGGTCGAGGCGAAGCTCGACGAGAAGATGCCGCACTTCTCGCGCGACTACTGGTGGAATGCGGCCAACACGCCGCAGGTGCAAATGGAGCCGACCCGCAAGGGCTTCGGCAAATCGCTCGCCAATAACGGAGACGATGAGCGCATTGTGTGTCTGGGGCTCGATATTTCTGGGTCTATCACCATCAGCGATTTCTACAGTGGCAAGCCCGAGCGCAAGAATCGCTGGATCAGCATGGGCATTGCTGAACAGTCGGCGACGGCGGCGGCGGCGGGATTGGCGCGTGAAGGCAAGATTCCGGTGTTTGGCACGTACGGAACGTTTGCGGCGGCGCGCAACCTGGACCAGATTCGGGTGTCCGTCTGCTACGGCAATTTCAACGTCCTGATTGCCGGTGCGCACGGTGGCGTCTCCGTCGGCCCCGATGGCGCAACGCACCAGGCTCTGGAAGACCTTTTCGCCATGTGCGGCCTGCCGAACATGGTGGTCTCGGTTCCCTGTGATGCCATCGAAACGCGCAAAGCGACCGACTATCTGTTGCTGGAACACGTTGGGCCGAAGTACATCCGCTTCGCGCGTGAAGCCACGCCGATCGTCACCACAGAAGACACGCCGTTTGTGTTCGGCAAGGCAAATGTCTCGCGTCTCCGCCGGAAAGCAGAGAAAATGGTGGACGCGTTCGAGACAGTGCTGGCCTCTGATTACAACAACGAGCACGAAGACCTGAGCATCATCGCCTGCGGGCCGATGGTTCCAGAGGCGATGCGCGCGGCCTACATCCTCAAGCAGGAGTTCGGCTACGAGACGCGCGTGGTCAACATTCATACCATGAAGCCGATTGACGCGGAAGCTATCGTGCGAGCGGCCAAGGAAACCGGCGTGGTCGTGACAGCCGAGGAGCACCAGATCGGCGCGCTGGCGTGGCGGGTGAGCGGCATCATCACCGAAAGCCCCGAGTTGTTTGGCACGCCGGTCATCACAGGCGCTATCGGCGTGAAAGATCGCTTCGGCGATTCGGGCGCGCCGTGGGAACTGATCAAGGAGTTCGAAGTCAGCGCCGAGCACATTGCGCAGAAGGCGGCAGAGTTGATCGCCGTCGCCAAGGTGAAGAAAGAAGAAGAGAAGTTGGCGCTGGTGCATTAAGAAGCGGTTAGCTTTTAGCTTTTAGCTTAAGGCGAGGCGCAGAACTCCTGCTCGTTACCTTTATGCGGACGGGGACAACCCGTTCGTCCCCGTCTCCCACTCAACCGAAGAAAAGTTGATGGGGGAACCCGAGTCCGGCTCAGGCGTAGGTTCTGGCTCAGGCGTAGGTTGTGCGTCGATTTCGGCGAGTGCGGCATACGCTCCGAGGCGCGCCAGGTACAGGGCATCTGCTCCCGCGAAATAAAGCAGGGAAAGCACAAACATCAGCAGGATTATCCACCCGACGGCCAAGTGTTTGCCCAGGCTTGTAGGCGCCAGCACCAGGAAAATCATCGAGCCGGCCCAAACGATGCGCAGGGCGAGAAACCCAAGCGACAGGCCAAACAGCCGCCCGGCCTGGCGCTCGCAGAAATCGAGGGTCAGCCATATTGCTTCACTGGCGCTTGCCTGGTTGCGTATGCAGAATAGCGGCGCGAGGCCGAAGAACCAGTTCAGCATCACTCCGAAGACCAGCGACAGCGCGACGCCAAAGACGTAGAAGAATGCAGCTCGTGCTGCGTGCTGCGGCTGCATCGCCGTCCCCAGCAGGATCGATCCGACCAAGCAGCCAACCGCGGTCCACGTCCACATCGCCCGCGCCAGATGCAGTTGAAGCATTGGCCGAAACTGCCAGCCCGCGCGTTCGTCGCGATCTTCGCCGCCAAACAACGCGACCAGGTTGCGCAACGAGGCTGCTCGTCCCACGGCAGCCGCGAATGCCCACAGCAGCGTCAGTCCGGCGAGCACAATGAACTTGATCCAGACCGCGCGCAGCAACGCGCCATGCAGGATGTGGTTCAAGGCCGACCACTCCAGCGCTGGTTGCAGGGTGCTGAGCAGGAACTGATCGAGCTCCGAGACCTTTAGACTGTCGAGAAACAGCACTGCCGCGACCAGCATTAGCAACCATGCGGCAAGAGCGAAGCACCATCGCCACGCCAACTCGGCTGCGAATAGCAAAGGCTCTTCGCGTAGCGCAGCGAAGCCTTCCTGAAAGGGCGATCGCATGTTGCCCGGCTGCATGAGGAGAGGATAACGTGATTCCCACCCTATCGCCAAAGGAAGGCGATAAGGCACCCATCAAGTCGTTTCAGTCAACAATATCCACCGCAGGATACTCGGCTGAGTTGGCTGGTGGAGCACCAACGGTCAGCGCCCGCGCCAACTCCTCCGGCGTGTCCACCAGGATGTCGGGGTGGGTACGCTCCAACGTGTGCGGTGCGAAGCCGTAGGTCACGCCGATGCTCCACAGGTTGGCATTGCGCGCGGTCAGGACGTCGACCTCCGAATCGCCGACCATGATGGTTTCTTCCGGTTCGGCGCCGGCTTCGCGCATCAGGGTCTGCGCTCCCAGCGGATCGGGCTTCTTGGTCTCGAAACTGTTTCCACCGTAAGTCTGGAAGAAGAACTTCGACAACCCCAGCCCAGCGAGGATGTCGCGCGACGCACGAACGGGCTTATTGGTTAATACGGCCATCTGGCGTGTTGTCCCATCAAGTGTGGCAGCCTGCTGCAGCGCCTCGGGAATTCCGGCATACGGCAGAGTGGTATCCAGCTTGTGCTCGCGATAATAGAGCAGGAAGTAGTTCAGCGCTTCCTGCAGAAACGACGCGTGCGCCGGATCGCCCAGCGCCCGCCGGATGAGCATCGGCGCGCCGTCGCCTATGTAGGTGTCGATGACCTCGAGCGGCAGCTCTTTGCGCCCAAAGTGGCGCAGCATGGCGTTTACCGAGTTTGCCAGGTCCTGTTCTGAATCGATCAGCGTGCCGTCGAGATCAAAAAGTATCAGCTTTATTTTGTTGAGCGGAATAGGACGAAACGTGCGTATCATTTCCCGTCCAGTATATTGAGTCGGGTGCCGGTTGCGTCCGACACCTATCGCCAAAGAAAGGCGATAAGGGTGGGGTACCCAGGTTCTGGGATTTACAATAGGTAAGTTTGCGCCACGAGTAGGGGCCCTGAATTTAAGCTCGAGGTCATGGATGGCAACCACTAAGGTCGAGCCAAAGATTACCGTTGCACCGGTCGCGCCTTCTGAGCAGGAAAAATACGCCGGGCTGACGCCCCAACATCTCATCGAGATCTACCGCCTGATGTATCAGTCGCGGAAGATCGACGATCGCGAGATCATGCTCAAGCGTCAGCAGAAAATTTTCTTCCAGATCTCGGGCGCTGGACACGAGGCCCTGCTGGTGACTGCAGGCATCCTGTTGCGGCCCGGCTACGACTGGTTCTATCCGTATTACCGCGACCGCGGCCTGTGCCTAGCGCTCGGCAACACGGCTTATGAAATGTTGCTGCAGGCCGTGGGCGCCGCTGACGATCCCGCATCTGGTGGACGCCAGATGCCCTCCCACTGGAGCAGTCCCAAGCTGAACATCGTCACTGGCTCGTCCCCCACGGGCACCCAGTTTCTACAGGCCGTGGGCTGTGCTGAAGCCGGACGCTATTTCAACCACCATCCCGAAGCCGCGGAAAAAGTCCCCGGCGACTATCGCGAGTTCAAAGACGTCAGCTTCCACGGCGACGAAGTCGTGTATGTTTCCTGCGGCGATGGCACCACGAGCCAGGGCGAGTTCTGGGAGTCGCTCAACTCGGCATCGAACCTCAAGCTGCCAATGCTGTTCATGATCGAAGACAACGAGTACGCGATCTCGGTGCCGGTCGAAGTGAACACCTCGGGAGCCAACATCAGCAAGCTGGTGCAGGGCTTCCCTAATTTTCATTTTGCGGAAGTCGACGGCACCGATGTTCTCGCCAGCTATGCCGCGCTGAAGACGGCCATCGAATACATCCGTGCCGGCAATGGCCCGGCATTTGTCCACGGACATGTCATTCGTCCGTACTCACATTCGTTGTCGGACGACGAAAAGCTCTATCGGCCCGAGTCCGAGCGCAAGCTGGAAATTGCACGCGATCCTATCACCCAGTTCCGCGCTCTTCTGCTGAGCGAAGGCATTGTTGACGAGGCCAAGCTGCACGAAATGGAGCTCGATGTCATCGACCAGGTGCAGGACGCAGCCGACAAGGCGGTCGCCGCGGCGTTCCCCAAGCCCGGCACCTACATGCAGTATCTGTATTCGCCGAATCTCGACCCCACCTCGGCGGCATTTGAGACCGAAGCGATTCGTCCATCGCTTCCCGCGAAGCCATCTGGCGGCGAGAAGACGATGGCCGACCTCATCAACGCGTGCCTCAAAGACGAGATGAAGCGCGACCAGCGCATCGTCGTGTTCGGCGAAGACGTCGCCGACTGCAGTCGCGATGAGTATCTGAAAGACAAGCAGGTTAAGGGCAAGGGTGGTGTCTTCAAGCTCACTGGCGGATTGCAGACTGCGTTCGGTTCCGATCGCGTATTCAATTCGCCCTTGGCCGAAGCCAACATCGTCGGCCGCGCTACCGGCATGGCAACGCGCGGACTGAAGCCGGTGGTTGAAATCCAGTTCTTCGATTACATCTGGCCCGCGATGCACCAGCTACGAAACGAGCTGCCCACGATCCGCTGGCGCTCTAACAATGGCTTCTCGTCCCCCGCGGTAATTCGCGTCGCCATCGGTGGATACCTCACCGGCGGCGCCATCTATCACTCGCAGTGCGGCGAGAGCATCTTCACCCATACGCCGGGCATGCGCGTGGTTTTCCCCTCGAACGCGCTCGACGCTAACGGATTGCTGCGCACCGCCATCCGGTGCGACGATCCGGTAATGTTCCTCGAACACAAGCGTCTTTACCGCGAAACTTTCGGGCGCGCCGCGTATCCCGGGCCCGACTATATGGTTCCGTTCGGGAAAGCGAAAGTCGTGCGCCTCGGGCATGACCTCACTGTCATTACTTACGGAGCATTAGTTCCCCGCGCGCTTCAGGCGGCGCAACGGATGGAGCGCGAGCACAACGTCAGCGTTGAACTGATTGATTTGCGTACGCTCAGTCCGTACGACTGGGAGGCGATCGCCAACTCGGTTTCGAAGACTCACCGCGTGCTGGTCGCGCACGAAGACACGCTGAGCTGGGGCTATGGCGCCGAGATCGCGGCCCGCATCGCTGACGAACTGTTCGATAGCCTCGACGCACCGGTGAAGCGTGTCGCCGCCAAAGACACCTTCGTCGCTTACCAACCGCAGGTGGAAGACGAAATTCTGCCGCAGGCGAACGATGTGTTCAAGGCGCTGGTGGAGTTGGCGGAATACTAGAGCTGAGGATCAGCGTTCCGCCACAGCCTCTGCACCATTGACCAGAGTCATCGCCTTCAGCTGGGTCAGCCACGCGGTTAGGTCGGATGACGAAATCTTGCCGTCATTCGGTGGCGATGTTGCCGACGCATCAGCGTAGAACTGCAGGATGTTGTCACGCAGTTGCGGACTGGTGTGGTCGAACTTGTTCTTCGCCAGCTGACCTAACAGTTTGGCGTAAGTCTGGTCGGTTAGCGAATACTCGCCCGGCTTAGTCGGGTTTCCGGTATCAAGATCGGAGTTGCCCAGCATCGGCTTGCCGCTGCCCACTTCCTCTAGCAGCTTTCGATAGTCATCGACTGTGACGTTGATGCTCTTGATGTACAAGTCTTCGGTCTGGGGCGTCGGCGCTTTATAACCCAGCCCTTTGAACGGGCCGACTTTGGGAATCCAGCGCAGCATGGTTGCCAGAATTCGCGTGCCCAGTCCCGGCCTTTCGTATTCCGTGCCCCACTCGCGCTCATAATCAGAACGCGAAAGCCGGTAGAGAAACTTACGCTTGTCGAAGTTGGGCGTCTCCTGGACCAGCTCTTTCTTATGGGTTTCCAGTGCCACTTGCGTCATCTTCGGGATCAGCGTGCTGACGGAATACCGGTACGTTCCAATCGCCAGGTCTTCGCGAGGTAATACGTCTTTCAGTTGCAGTCCGTAAACAACCGGAAAAACGCGCTCGAGAAGAGGCTTCGACACTTTGAACCCGATGAAATCGTGGAACTGCTCCGGCGCATAGCGCTGCTTGGCAACCTGAACGGCGTCGAACCCGAACTCGGTTTTCAGGTGGGCCGACTTGTCTTGTGCATAACGCACCGAGTTGCCATATCTCTCCCGCAACTTCGGATACTCGATTGCAACCGACTTATTCACCGCAAGAGGATGGCCACAGATGTCGGATGCATAATGCGAGAGCGCACCAAGGGCAAACGCGTACTCGTTGGCGTCGTTGCTTTCTGCTATTAGTTCGCGAACGAAATCTCCCGTGCGGACGTAGTGCACCAGGTCGCTGAACTCATGGCTGCCAAACGGGTAATAGCCCAGGTCCTGAATCACGGACCCGCCGTAAGCGTAGGCGTGGGCTTCCTTAATCTGGTCGTCCGTGAGACCGGGATAGCGCTTGAGTATCAACGGCTTGATCTGGTCCATCCACAACAGATCGACGATTTCCTCGTGCGTCAGAACGGAATAAGCCGCCCCACTGCTGCTGAGAGCCAACAACATCAGCAGTATGGCGACGGCGCGGATCCAGAGGCTTGGGTACCGATCCACTCTTGCCCGATTGACGCTGCACATTTCCATCGGAAGGTTCGATGCCTCTGCAATCGAACGGGTGGCTTGAGCTAGCGAATTTCTCGGGAATTCCCGGCGAGATCGGAGTTAGGCTCGCGTACGGCTGGAATGCTCCGGCGGCAGAATCACCGGTTCGCCGGAATGGTGTGCCTGGCGGGTCACGAAGAACACGGCCGTGGTCCACGTTGGAAACAGGTCAGCGCCGGGCAGCGCCTCAACCATCAACGTCGGCAGGAAGGCCCAGTGCCATCCCAGCAAGCGAACGAGAACGACGGCCACGATCGCGTCGAGCACGGCGTCGGCAGGCGAGAGTGCGCCTTCGACAAACAGCGGCGTAACAGCCAGTTGCAGCGCGTCAGCACCGATCGCGACGAGCCACGCCATGCGCTCTTCGCGGGTCTTCATCGAGCGGAAAAAATCACGCCACATATCGACTATTCTAGAGCGAATCGAAAGCCAGTGCGAATCCAGGCCAGCGAGCTTGGATCTGAATGCCAAGACGACTTAGCCGTCTAACGCAAGCTAGCTGGGCTCTCCGGCGCCAGCTCCATGCACGCCGGCCTTGGCTGGCTGCTGGATCGATGCCCACTTGGAATTTTCCTGGGAGCCGATGGTTTCGATGCGCTCCGCCAGCAACGCAAGCGGGTCCGGCGCAGTAGCATACGCTCCGGCCTTGGCCAGGTACATAAACTTCTCATGGGTCATGCTCTCGCAGGTAGCGCGCGACGTGATCCAGATCTGCTGGAATTGGTACAACTGGAGGATGCCTTCCAGGATGGTGATCATCACGCCGAGCGCCGCGGTGACGATGCCGATGCCGAAATGCACGATAGGAATCGTGTCGGAAACGTGCAGCGCCGCCAGAAACGGGATCAGTGCGGCCGCTATGATCTCAGCTACCTTGATTCGCTTGTAATACTTCTGGTACCTGGCACTCTTCTTGCTGTGATAGGCGATCTGGTCTTCCAGACGGGCGCCGACCGGGCCGGGAATTTCAGGAATTGCGACGGGCGCAGTGCTCATGGCTGCTCATTGTAAGGGTTCTGGCAGCAGAGACAAGTGAAATAACACGACACGTCGGGCGCGATGACGGCAATTGCCAACTCAAGACATCAAGGTTTCTCGGGACAAAACCCGATTGACGGCACCGTCGCCGAGTGATATTTTCTCCTCACACTGGAAAGGAGGGTGATCCAAAATATATGAAATCTGATTGTCACAGTTGTATCCCAAGTGAGGTGGCTGGGGCTTAGGGCTTCCGCTCTAAATCTCGCATCGCTCGAAATGCTGTCGAGTTGATTCGCTGAGGCCACGAGAGTGGACAGCCTCAAGCCAATCCCAAACAGCTAACCGGAAGGACCCGCCAGGCGCACAAGCGTGGCGGGTCTTTTCTATTTCTGCTTATTGCTTGGCCGTTTGAGCGTCGAGCGCGAGGTTCAACTCCAACACGTTGACGCGCGGCTCACCCAGCAGTCCGAACTGGCGCGACTCGGTGTGAGCGGCCACTAGTTGCTGCAACTGGGACTCGGAAATCCCACGTGCCTTCGCGACACGCGGCAGCTGAAACTCCGCGGCGGCGATGGAGATGTGCGGATCGAGCCCCGAGGCCGATGTTGTGACGAGATCAACGGGAACAGGAACGCCGGGGTTCTCGGCTTGCAAGGCTTTCGCGTCCTGATCAACCCGCGAGATGAGAGCTTTATTGGTCGGCCCGAGATTGGTGCCGCCGGAATTCGCTGCGTCATATCCCGTGCCAGCGGCAGACGGACGGGAGTGGAAGTAGGTTGGCCCCGTGAAAGCCTGGCCGATCACGCTCGAACCGATGAGCTTGCCGTTCTGCGTAATCAGTTGGCCGTTCGCCTTGTGCGGAAAAATCACCTGTGCGATGCCCGTGACGACCAGCGGATAGATGACTCCCAACAGGATCGTGGTAACGATTGTCATTAAGACAGAAATGATTAAGTTTCTCTTCATCTGAATCTCCTACGCCAGCCCTACGTTGGTAATCAGCATGTCGATGAGCTTGATCCCGATAAACGGGATGACGATGCCGCCGAAACCGTAAATCCACAAGTTGCGGCGCAACAGCGGAGCCGCGCCCATGGGACGGTACTTCACGCCGCGCAGCGCCAGCGGAATCAGAGCAATGATGATCACCGCATTGAAGATGACCGCCGACAACACCGCCGACTCGGGCGTCTTCAGGTGCATGATGTTCAGCGCGTTGAGCACGGGGAATGTTCCGGCGAACATGGCTGGGATGATGGCGAAATACTTCGCCACATCGTTGGCGATGGAAAAGGTAGTCAGCGAGCCGCGCGTCATGAGCAGCTGCTTGCCGATCTCCACCACTTCAATCAGCTTGGTGGGATTGGAGTCAAGGTCCACCATGTTCCCGGCTTCTTTCGCGGCTTGCGTGCCGGTGTTCATGGCGACGCCTACATCGGCTTGCGCCAGTGCCGGAGCGTCGTTGGTTCCGTCGCCGGTCATCGCTACCAGCTTGCCTTCAGCCTGCTCGCGCTTGATGAGGTCCATCTTTTCACGCGGCGTGGCTTGGGCCAGAAAGTCGTCAACGCCAGCTTCCCGCGCGATGGCAGCGGCAGTCAGCGGGTTGTCACCGGTGATCATGACGGTGCGGATGCCCATCGCGCGCAGCTGATCGAAGCGTTCGCGCATGCCGCCCTTCACCACATCTTTCAGTTCGATCACGCCGAGGGCACCGCGAGTCTTCTCGGCGACCACCAGCGGTGTGCCACCCGAGCGCGCAATCTCGTCGACGGTCGACTGCACCTCGGCGGGAAATTTGATGCTCTGCTTGGCCAAGTACGCCTCGATCGCGTCCGACGAGCCTTTCCGAATCTCGTAGCCGTTCATGTTCACGCCCGACATGCGCGTCTGGGCGGTGAACGGAACAAATTGCGCTTCGTGCGACGCGAGTTCGCGGCCACGCAATCCGTACTTCTCTTTCGCCAGCACGACAATCGAGCGGCCTTCCGGAGTTTCATCGGCCAGCGACGACAGTTGCGCCGCATCGGCCAATTCCGCCTCGCCGACGCCGGGAGCAGGAACGAACCGCGAAGCCTGCCGGTTGCCGAAGGTGATGGTTCCGGTCTTGTCGAGCAGCAGGGTGTTGACATCACCGGCGGCTTCGACGGCACGGCCCGACATGGCCAGCACGTTGTGCTGGATCAGCCGGTCC
Source organism: uncultured Acidobacteriaceae bacterium (assembly GCA_963730105.1). GTDB lineage: Bacteria > Acidobacteriota > Terriglobia > Terriglobales > Acidobacteriaceae > DASRAA01. The sequence continues at coordinate 198,370 of CAVSQO010000016.1, read as the reverse complement.
ATGCCGGCGATGCCAATTGCCGACAGTAGTCCGCCGATGGTGGTGGGGATCAGGCAGACCAGCAGCGACACCAGTACGAAAACTGTTTGCGGCGAGCCCGAATACATCGCGAAGGGCTGCAACGTCACCACTGCCAGCAGGAAGATGATGGTGAGTCCGGCCAGCAAAATGTTCAGCGCAATTTCGTTGGGCGTCTTCTGGCGCTCGGCGCCCTCCACCAGCGCGATCATGCGATCGAGAAACGTTTCTCCCGGATTGGACGTGATCTCGACCTTGATCTGATCGGAAAGTACACGCGTGCCGCCCGTGACAGCCGAGCGATCGCCTCCGGCTTCGCGAATGACGGGAGCCGACTCGCCCGTGATAGCCGATTCGTCCACCGAAGCTACACCTTCGATGATGGTTCCGTCGGAGGGGATGAACTCACCCGCCGCGACCATCACCGTGTCACCCGAGCGCAACTTCGAACTGCTGCACTGCTCGATGGTGCCGTCTTTGAGCAAACGGTTGGCCATGGTCTCGGAACGCGCCTTGCGCAACGTATCGGCCTGCGCCTTGCCGCGGCCTTCTGCCATGGCTTCGGCGAAGTTGGCGAACAATACGGTGAACCACAGCCACAGCGTGATCTGCAGGTTGAACTTGAAATGCGGTTCGCCGAGAAACAGCATCACCGTAGTGATCACGCTGCCGATCTCGACCACGAACATGACGGGATTGCCCATCATTTTGCGGGGATTCAGTTTGAGCAGCGCGTCCACCACCGCGCGCCGTACGATCTTCCATTCCCAGATAGCTTTTTTGCTTGCAGCCATGCCTGAACCTCAGAAGGTCTTTCCAGCACCCATCAACAGGTGCTCAAGAATCGGTCCCAGGCTCAAGGCCGGGAAAAACGTGAGTGCGCCAACGATGATGATCACGCCCATCAGCAGCACGGTGAACAGGGGCGTCGTCACCGGGAATGTGCCCAGCGACGGCGGAACATATTTTTTCTGCGCCAGGTTCCCAGCAATCGCCAGCATGGGGATGATCATCAGGAAGCGACCCACCAGCATGGTGATTCCGCCGGTGATGTTGTACCAGGGCGTGTTGCCATTGAGTCCACCGAAGGCCGAGCCATTGTTGGCGGCCTGCGACGTGTACGCGTAGATGATTTGCGTCAGGCCGTGCGGGCCGGGATTGGAGATGCTCGACGTCCCGAAACCGGCAATGGAGGAAATTCCCGCAAAGGTGAGGATGATCAGCGGAAACACCAGCGCCACCAGCATCGCCATCTTCACGTCATAGGCTTCGATTTTCTTGCCGAGATATTCCGGCGTGCGTCCAACCATCAGTCCGGCGATGAACACGGTGAGCACGATGTAAATCAACATGCCGTACATGCCAGCGCCGACTCCGCCGAAGATGACCTCGCTCAACATCATGTTGACCAGCGGAACCATGCCTCCCAGCGGAGTGAATGAATCGTGCCAGCCGATGATGGCGCCACAGCTCGCGTCGGTTGTCGCCGTTTCAAAAATAGACGTGGTAGCGATGCCGAAGCGGGCTTCTTTACCCTCCATGTTTCCGCCCGGTTGCGTGGTAGACACGTGCTGGTCAACTCCCGTCAGCAGCGGATTACCACGCGCCTCAGCCCAATACGCGACCGTAACCCCGCACAGGAAAAGAACCGCCATGGCCGACCATACTGCCCATCCATGGCGCTGCGAGCCCGTCATGCGGCCGAGGGTATAGGTCAGTCCGGCGGAGATCGCAAAAATCCCAAACATCTCGATGAAGTTGGAAAACGGCGTCGGGTTTTCGAATGGGTGGGAGCTGTTGGCGTTGAAGAATCCGCCACCGTTCGTGCCGAACTGCTTGATGACTTCCTGCGACGCGACCGGGCCCTGTGCAATGGTCTGCTCGGTCACCGTGTCCATCACAGGCTTGCCGTTGGCGTCGACGGCAGGTTTGCCGTCGGCGCCCACATGCGGCACCTGTTGGGACTCAACCAGTGTCGCCTTGTCGTAAGGACGCAGGTTTTGTACCACGCCTTGCGAAACCAGCAAAAGCGCGCCCACGATGCAGATTGGCAGCAGCACCCACAGCGTGGCTCGGGTCATATCGACCCAGAAGTTGCCAATGGTTTCCTTCTGCCGCCGCGCGACACCGCGAATGAACGCAATCGCCAGCGCAATGCCCACCGCAGCCGAAGTGAAGTTGTGATAGGCGAGCCCAGCCATCTGCGTCAGATAGCTCATGGTGGCTTCGCCGGCATAGTTCTGCCAGTTGGTATTCGTCGTAAACGACGCCGCCGTGTTGAACGCCAGATCAGGCGGTACCGCCGCGAACTTCTGCGGATTGAACGGCAAGAACCCCTGCACCCGCTGGATCAGGTACAGCAGCAGCATCGGTACCACGCTGAACAACAGCATTGAGACGGCGTATTCAGTCCAGCGCATCTCGTGGTTTTCGTCCACCCAGGTGAAGCGGTAGAGCAGCCGCTCGATGGGCCGCAGCACCGGATCGAGAAACGTCCGTTCGCGATTGAACACCCGCGCCATATACACGCCGAGCGGCTTCGTTACCAGCAGAATCGCGAACAGGAACAAAGCAATTTGCAGCCAGCCATTGAGGGTCATATCAGAATTTTTCCGGACGCAGCAGGGCGTAGAACAGATACCCCATGGTGAGAATGGTGATGGTAAGCATGATGATGGATTGCGTAGTCATCTGGATTGCCTCACTTGACCCGATCGCAAAACTTCACGTATCCGATCGAAAGCAGAAAGAATGCTACTGAGATTGCGACCAGCACGATATCGCGCATGAACTGTTCCTTCCCCTGGTTCTTAACCGCACTGCAAGTCGTCGCCGCTGTTAGTCGGCGGAGCCACGCAAACCAGCTTCGTCCTGCCGCCCTCGATCGCTCGCGGCGCAGGCTTCCAATGGTGCTTGGCTACCGGAATCCACAGCACATCGTCGGACGAGCTGCGCTGACGCGCGGTAAGCGTGCCGCCGACCTGTAAAGGCTCCGTCGCAAATTCGCTGATGCTTCCGGCCAAGAGCTTCCGCACCGGTGCAACGCTGGTCACGCGGCGCTTTCGGCCGTCGCGATAGAGCGCGACCAGTAGGGCGACATAGAAAATCAAACTCAGGCTGCTGAGAATCAGGAATGTGTACATTGCTGCTCCTGAAGAGGTGCACTACTGTCATTCGACTCTGCAGGAGCTAATGTCTAGCTAAGAGCAAAATAAAGAGTTCGTAAAGATCAGGCGCCGGGTTCAAAACGGTATCCAACCCAGCGTTCGGTCAGCAGGTAGCGAGGCTCAGCGGGATCGAGCTCAACCTTCTTGCGCAGTTGTCCAATGAATACGCGCAGATATTCAGGCTGTTCCGTGCTGTTGGCTCCCCAAACGGCAGCCAGCAGCGTGCGGTGAGGTACGACACGGTTCGGGTGTTGCGACAAGTACAACAACAAATCAAACTCCTTGGGAGTGAGTTTGAGTTCGCGGCCTGCCACCAGCACGGAACGGGTGGCGAGATCGATCCGGAAGTCGCCCACCTCCACCAATCCGGAGGGCTCTTGTTCCTTGGGGGTGCGCCGCAGGTTAGCCCGAACACGCGCCAGCAGTTCGTTCATGCTGAACGGTTTGGTGACGTAGTCGTCGGCGCCGGCGTCTAGTGCTTCAATCTTCTGCCGCTCCTGATCGCGCACCGACAACACAAGGATGGGAACTTGCGAAACGGCGCGCACTCGCCGGCACAACTGCACTCCGTCAAGCTGCGGCATGCTCAAGTCGGTAATGATCAGGTTGGGCGCCCAATCTTTCATGATTTCGAGCGCCATCTCGCCGTCATTGGCGACGCGAATATCATAGCCCTGCGCAGTCAGTGCAGTGCGCAACACGCGAGTGATCTGCGGTTCATCGTCTACCACCAGAATATGAGAGTGCTCGTTCATCAGCGATCTTCCTGGGTCACGATGTGAACGTCAACCGACGGCGCGCTCTGTAAAAATCGCTGGATCTCCCGCAGGTACAGAAAGCGCTGCCAGCCGCTCGCGCGCCGAGCGTCCGAAGATGACTTGTGTGATGTGATTTTCTCGCACGAATTCCGCAGTCGCTTCCGCCACGGTTTTTCCTTTTATTTTCGCGACCTTCGCGCCCAGGTTCTCCGCAAAGCGAATGTTTTCCGTCAACGTCTTCTGGTCCTCCGGCCCAAACTGGCGTCCTGTATCGACGTAGCACACGTAGAGCTCACCTTTCATGCCTTGCGCCATGCGCGAACCGCGGGCAATCAAATACTGTGCCGCTGGGTTGGAACTGATACACACCAGAATACGCTCGCGTACGGACGACGGCTCGGGAATGTCTTCTTTCTCCAGGAACGCGTCGAGACTGCGATCGACCACCTGCGTCACTTGCCGCAGCGCCAGTTCGCGCAAGGCAATCAGGTTACCCGGACGAAAGAAATGAGCCAATGCGCGTCCTGCACGCTCCACGGGATAAATATCCCCGCGCTGCATTCGTTTCTGCAATGCCTGCGGGGTCACGTCGGCGAGCACGATTTCGTCCACGCGCTGCATCACCCAGTCGGGAACCGTCTCGCGCACCTGCACTCCGGTAATTTGCAGGATCGTCGGCCCCAGACTTTCCACGTGCTGCACGTTCATGGTCGACAACACGTCGATGTTGTGGTCGAGCAACTCCATCACATCTTCATAGCGCTTGAGATGTTTGCTGCCTTCAATGTTGGTATGAGCCAGTTCGTCCACCACCACGACCGATGGCTTGCGCGCCAGGATGGCGTCCACATCCATCTCTTCGAAGACCGTGCCCTTGTATTCGAGCTTGCGCCTCGGCACGGCTTCCAACTTTGCGGCAAGCTCGGCAGTGGCTTTGCGGCCGTGCGTTTCCACCACGCCGACCAGCACTTCTTCGCCGCGACTGGCGCGGCGGATGGCCTCACTCAGCATCGAGTAGGTCTTGCCGACCCCGGGAGCGTAGCCGAGGAAGAGCTTCAGGATTCCCTGTGATTTTGCGGGCGCGACTTCTTCCAGCCACTGCTCAGGTGACTTCTGCATTGCCTGTATTCTGAGTGCAACCCCGAAAATTGTCACGCGCGGCGTAAAATGTCGGCGTGCCCACGGTCAGCCGAACCGCTGTCATCCGCTACCTTGAGATGTTCGCCGGTCTGGCGGCCATCATTGCCGCTGGACGCTACCTGAGCGTCAATCCTACGGCGATCGCGCTGCTGTTTCTGATCGCCGTCTTGCTCGCCTCAGCCTATTGGGGACTGCGCTATGCCGTGGTTCTGTCGATTGTGGCGACTGCGGCATTCAACTTCTTCTTCCTTCCGCCGCTGTACACCTTCACCATCGCCGATCCGCAGAACTGGGTCGCGTTGCTGGCCTTCCTGGTTACCGCGCTGGTCGCCGGAAATCTCTCCGAACGCGCGCGTCGCGAAGCTGAAGACGCCAAGCGCCGACGGCGCGAAGTAGAGCGTCTTTACGCCTTGAGCCAGCGGCTGCTCACCACAGAAAACCTGGTCTCGCTGCTGAACCTGCTGCCCAAGATCATCACTGATACGTTCACCGCATCTGGCGCTGCACTGTTCGTCACCGATCACGCAGCGGTGTACCGTTCCGGCCCTGACGTGGCCTTCGACGAAGAGAAGCTCCGCTCGGTGGCGGCGCGCGGCGAACTGGTAATCGAAGAGGACGGTCCTAGTTACGCCTCGTTGCGCGTGGGCGTCAAGACCGTCGGTGCGCTCGCCGTGGTGGGTGGCAATGTCTCACGCGAATCGCTGGAAGCCATCGGCAGCCTCGCGGGGCTGGCCATCGAACGGGCGCGCGCCGTGGACCAGGTCACCATCCATCGCGCCGCGCAGGAGAGCGAGCGCTTGCGCACTGCGCTGCTTGATTCGGTGACCCATGAATTCCGCACGCCCCTCACCGGCATCAAGGCCAGCGTATCCAGCCTGCTCACCTCTTCGAATCTCAACGACGAGCAGCGCACCGAGTTGCTGACCATCATCGACGAAGAGACCGACCGCTTAAATCGGTTGGTCGGCGAAGCCTCCGAGATGGCGCAACTCGACTCCGGACTCGTGAAGCTGAATCTTCAGCCCCACGACGTTCGTGAAGCCATCGATTCGGCGCTCGACGCCGCTCACAACCTGCTCCAGAAACACACCGTCACAGTCAGCATCGCCGACGGACTTCCGCCGGTAGTGATGGACCTAGACCGCATCCGCGAGGTCATCACCCACCTGCTGGAAAACGCCGCCAAGTATTCGCCCTCGGGCACCCTGATCACGGTAACCGCAGAACGGCAGGGCCGCTATGACGTCATCAGCGTCGCCGACTACGGGCCGGGCATCGACGGCTTCGAGCAGTCGCTCATCTTCGAGAAGTTCTACCGTGGCCGAGCGCAGCAATATGCCGCACACGGCACCGGCATGGGACTGGCTATCGCGAAGGTCATCGTTGAGGCCCACGGTGGAACCATTGGTGTGGTCAGCCAGGTCGGTCATGGTTCAGTGTTCTCGTTCAAGCTTCCGACGCGAGCACCCACGCGATAAACCAGCATCGCCGCGCAACACAGCACTCAAGTGCCGTCACGAGAATTGCGATATTCGCCTGCGCCAGTCCGTGATAATCTTCGCTGACACTTCAGTCCCACTACCGGATTTGCCGGAAAGGATCAATCATGCGTCGCTTGTCTGCGTTGCTGTTGTCGCTCCTCATGCTGGCCCCGAGTTCGTATGGATGGAACGGCTTCGGTCACATGGCCGTGGCATACGTTGCGTATCAGCATCTCGATCCCAGCGTGAAAGCGCACGCCGACAAACTCCTGCGTTTGAATCCGCTCTACGCGACATGGAAAAAGCAATTGCCTGCCGGCCTTACGGTCGACCAGCAGAACACCATGCTGTTCATGATTGCCGCCACCTGGCCCGACCAGATCCGAGGCGATAAGAGCTATCAGTCCGACGGTCCCGAGGGCGGCAATCGTCCTCCCCTGAACGGCGGCGATGAAAACATCGGCTATAGCGACAAGGCGCTACACAAGTACTGGCATTTCGTTGACACGTCCATCAGTCAGGATGGCTCCATCGTGGAGCCGACTCCGTCGCCCAATGCCGAGACCCAGATCAAAGCGTTCACCCGCGCTATCGCCACCCACGAATCCAACAATCGCAAGTCGTATGACATGGTATGGCTGATGCACATGGTCGGCGATGTCCACCAGCCGCTTCACACCACGGGCCGCTTCAGCAAGGACCTGCCCCACGGTGACTCCGGCGGAAACTTCGTGGTCGTCGACGCAGCGGCATGCACGGGCAATCCCGCCACTGAACTGCACGCCCTATGGGACAACGCGATCGGCACCTCCGACGACCCGCAAGCGGTAATAACGGTCGCCGCTGCCCTGCCACCCCAAACCGTGACCGCAACCGACCTCGATGTTGACGTGTGGCTGACTGAGAGCGTGCGACTGGCCCAGACCAAGGCCTACGTCGCTCCCATCGGCGACGGCAAAGGCCCGTTCACCATCGATCCGCCCTACTGCGAACAATTGCGGGCCGTGGCCGGTCAACGAGTCGTCCAGGCCGGCATGCGACTGGCCAATGTGCTGAACACTAATCTGAAGTAGACGCCGGTCCGTGGCTGAATGCTAAAATCGTGCTGCTTCAAACGACCATGACAAGCTAACGTGTCACTCATTCCGCACGCGGCCTTGCGAAGCCGTGTGCTTTGGGCGTGTGTGAGAGGACCCATGCGTACAACGAAGACTCCTTTGCTCTTATTTGCCACCGCAACTTTGATTCTTTCTCTCTCAGCTTGTTCGAAGAAGCCCGAGGCTCCTGCCGCCACGCAGCAGACGGCCCAGTCGCAACCCGCCGACGCCCGTCCCCCGCGCAATCCGCTGAAGAACGCCTACTTTGGCGACCTGCATCTCCACACTGGCTACTCTATGGACGCCTTCGCCTTCGGCACCCGCACCACCCCTGAGGATTCCTACAAGTACGCCATGGGCGAAACCGTCGAATACATGGGCAAGCCGCAGAAGCGCATCGCGCCGCTCGACTTTCTCGCCGTCACCGACCATGCCGAGTACCTTGGAGTCGTCCGCGACACCACCGACCCCAACGGGCCGTTCGCAAAGTCTCCTTGGTACGCCATGATGACCAGCACCGATCCGAAGGTGTCGGGCGAGGCGTTTAAGAAGCTCATCGGTTCCACAGTCGTCAATAAACCCATACCGGAATTCAACGATCCCACGCTTCTGCGCTCGGCCTGGGAGAAGTACTCGGCCATCTCTGACCAGTACAACAAGCCTGGCAAGTTTACGACCTTCATAGGCTTCGAGTGGACCTCGGCACCGCAGTTTCAGAACCTGCACCGCTGCGTGATCTTCGCCGACAAAGGCCCGGCAATTCCCTATACCGCCTTCGAGTCGGTAGATCCCGAAGATCTTTGGCGCTATCTGGAAGCGCAGCGCAAGCTGGGCCTCGACGTCATCGCCGTTCCTCACAACGGCAACGCCAGCAACGGCCTCATGTTCAGCACCCGAGACATGTCGGGCAAGCCGATCACTCGCGACTACGCCGAGCGCCGCATGGCCAACGAACCGCTGGCCGAAATCATTCAGGCCAAGGGACAGTCCGACACCAGCCCCGCGCTTTCGCCCACCGACGAGTTCGCCAATTTCGAGATGTGGTACTACCTGATTGGTTCCGACAAGAAGGCCAATTCCGCAACCGGAAGCTATTTGCGTCAGGCCTACGGCGTTGGCCAGGAGCAGCAACAGAAGCTCGGCGTCAATCCCTTCAAGTACGGCATCGAGGCCGGTACCGACTTCCACTCCGGCATCACGTCCACCGAAGCCAGCAACTATCCGGGCTCGCATGGCAATCAGGACAACGATCCCAAGACTGTGATTACCGCGACCACGTCGGTCAGCGGCGAACCTCCCACCGCTCTCAGTTCCGGCGGACTCACCGGCGTCTGGGCCGAAGAGAACACTCGCGAGTCCATCTTCGCCGCCTTCAAGCGCAAGGAAACCTTCGGCACGTCAGGCGTGCGCATTAAGGTCCGTATGTTTGCCGGTTGGAACTATCCCAAGGAGATGACCAAGCAAGCCGACTGGGTCAAGGCCGCATACGACGGCGGCGTGCCCATGGGCGGCGACCTCTCGGCTCCGTCGGGTACAGCCGCTCCGACCTTAATCGTGCACGCCATCAAAGATCCCGATAGCGGCAATCTCGATCGCATCCAGATCATCAAAATCTCCACCAAGAACGGTAAGAGCCAGGAAAAGATTTACGACGTGGTTTGGAGCGGGGACCGCAAGCCCGATCCGAAGACGGGCAAGGTTCCTGCCGTCGGCAACACGGTGGATATCAAGAGTGCTACCTACCAGAACACGATTGGTTCGACCGAGCTTATCGGCGAGTGGACCGATCCGTCCTTCGATCCCAAGGCGCACGCGACCTACTACGCTCGTGTGCTGGAGATTCCCACACCCCGCTGGTCCACGTATTGGGCCGCCAAGCTGAACCTCCCGCCGAACCCCAACGTCGCGGCCACTATTCAGCAGCGCGCCTGGACCTCGCCCGTGTGGTACACCCCGCCCGAGGCGAGCAAGTAGGCAGCTGCTCTTTAGCTACTTCTCGCATCTTTCCCTGGCGCTTGCGCAAGCTCCGGTGCCCGTCTAGAATTCTCCCCTCCGAGACTGCTAAAGTCGCAGCCCCGTCAAGGAACTGACAAGTGCGTTTTCCTGACACTGTCCTGCGACGAAGCGAGGGGTCCCTGATGTCGCTCCGAACTGTAACATTCGCGTTTCTCATATTGACCGTGGTCGTCAGTCTGATCAGTGTGTTCGCCGTTGCCCAAGAGAAGAACCCTGAACGCAACGCCTATTTCGGCGAGACGCACGTTCACACCAGTTGGTCATTCGACGCCTTCATTTTCGGCAATCACCTCACCGGGCCTGCCGACGCCTACAAGTACTTTAAGGGCGAGACCATCAAGCATCCGCTTGGATATGACATCAAGATCACAACGCCTCTGGATTGGGCGGGCGTGACTGATCACTCGGAGTATGTCGGCACGGTGCGCCTGGCGCAAGACCCCAACTCCCCGATCAGCAAGCTGCCCATCGCCAAGCAATTGCAGGTGCACGATGCCGCCGATGTCCAGCGAATCTACTTGTGGCTCGGCACTGCGATGATCAAGGGCGAGCCAGTTAAGGAGTTATTGGTCCCCTCCATCACCCACACCGTTTGGGAGGACAACAACAAAGCCGCCGACGCGGCCAATGAGCCGGGAAAGTTCACTGCCTTCTGTTCCTACGAATGGACCTCCACGCCTGATTTCCGCAACCTGCATCGCAATGTCTTTTTCCGCGATTGCGCCAAGGTACCGCAGGCACCATTTAGTTCCATTGACTCCGCCCATCCCGAAGATCTGTGGAACTGGATGGACGGACAGCGCAAAGCGGGCAACGAACTGCTCGCGATCTCGCACAATGCCAACCTGAGCGACGGCCACATGTACCCCATCGACGTGGACAGCTTCGGACGACCGATCGACGCCGCCTGGGCCGCATCGCGCGACCGCAACGAGCATCTGGTGGAGATCAAGCAGATCAAGGGGCAGTCAGAGACGCATCCCCTGCTCTCACCCAATGATGAATTCGCAAATTATGAGCTCCTGAGCTACCTGCTTGGCAATCCCGACGGGCGTTTCGACCACATAATCGGCAGCTACGCCCGCCAAGCCTTGAAAGATGGCCTCACCATGCAGGACACCAGGGGCTACAACCCGTACAAGTTCGGCATGGTCGCGGGTTCAGACTCGCACAACACCGGCGTGCCGTATCGCCAGGAAAATTTCTATGGCGGTCACGCCAGCTTGGACGGCAAGATCGAAACCCGCATGTCGGGTTATCTGTTCGCCGGTCTGGACGTGCGGCTCGAGAACCCGGCGGGAGTTACGGGCGTCTGGGCTGAGGAGAACACCCGCGCCTCGATTTTCGACGGCATGCAGCGGAAAGAGACGTTCGGCGCCAGTGGTCCGCACATCAAAGTACGCTTCTTCGGAGGCTGGGACTACACCAAGGACATCCTGGATGGTAAGGATTGGGTGAAGCGCTCGTACGTGGCAGGCGTGCCGATGGGTAGCGATCTTCCTCCGGCAAAATCCAAAGCTCCTACCTTTGTCGTGTGGGCCGTAAAAGATCCGACCTCCGGAAATCTGGACCGAATCCAGATCGTCAAAGGCTGGAGCCAGAGCGGCCAGAGTTTCGAGAAAATATTTGATGTCGTGTGGTCCGGCAATCGCAAACCCAGCAAGTGGACAGGCAGAATTCCGAACATTCAAAGCACAGTGGATATCGAAAACGCCACTTACACCAACACCGTTGGCTCGGTGGAGTTGAAGACCGTCTGGACTGATCCTGAATTCGATCCCAGTCTGCATGCCTTCTATTACGCCCGCGTGCTGGAAATTCCCACTCCACGTTGGACCACGATTCAGGCGCATGAGCTCGGAATTGCACCGCCCGACGTCGTGTCTGCGACCGTTCAGGAGCGCGCATGGAGTTCTCCCATCTGGTACACGCCCAGCGCCGACGCACGCAGAGGCGCTGTTGCTGGTACCACGGTTGCCGACTTGACTAAGAAAGGTGCTGTCGCCCTCGACAACACCCAACTACAAGCGCTCATCGTCGGCAAGACCCTGTGGGTCCGCAATACGGTCACTGGCGATCAGTTTAAAGTTGTCTACACCAAGGCCGGACAGAGCATCGTCTTCCACGTCGGCAGGAGCATGAATCTTCCCAGTGAAGTTGGCAACCCGGTGCAAACGGGTTATCAGGGCATTTCAACAGCGTACTCCATCCAGAACGGCAAGATCGTTACCACTTTGGCTGAAACGCCGTTCGAGGTTGCCGTGTACAAAGTGGGCGATACTTACTACGGTGCCCGCAGCAATGAATTCGGTTATGCCAACTACCAGATTATGCCTAAGGCTCCGACTACTGTGATTACTCTGCCTAAGGGAGCCGGCGGTCAAGCTGACGATAAGACTCCTTCTCCCGGAGTCGCCGACTAAATCGGCGGAGTAAACTGCTAACAAATGGATTCTTCGGCCCGGGTCTTGGATGAGGCGCAGCCAGAGATGGAACAGTCTCGGTCGCACCCGTCGCTAAAGTCTGCGCTGCAACGCTGGCTGCACGAGCCCCTTCTCCATTTCCTGCTGCTCGGCCTCGTGCTCTTCGGCGCCTATGCCTACATGCAGCGCGGACGTGGCGGAGTTGAGTCCTCCAAGCAGATCGCCCTCAGCCTCGATGACCTGCGGACCATGGACCTCTACTTCGAATCGCAATGGCACCGCCCGCCGACGCCCGCTGAGTTCCAAGCTATGGTGGAAGACAAGGTCCGCGAAGAAGTCCTCTACCGCGAAGGCTTGGCAATGGGTTTGGACAAAGATGACGAAATCGTGAAGCGCCGCATGGCGCAGAAGATGCAGTTCCTCGCCGAAGACGTCGCCGCCGCTCACGAGCCTTCCACCGCCGAGCTAAAAGCCTGGTTCGACAAGAACAGCAGGAAGTTCGCTCTGCCCAGCCGCTACAGCTTCCGCCACCTTTACTTCTCCCCGGATAAGCGCGGCAAGAACGCTCAGACCGACGCGGCCGCAGCGCTCACTAAGATCGCCGGCCAACCCGAAGACTCCAAGCTCGCCGCTGCCTCCGGCGATTCCTTCATGTTCCAGGACTACTACGGCGACCGCACGCCCGAGGCCGTTGCCAAGGAATTCGGCCCACAATTTGCCATAGCCCTAGAGAAGCTCAAGCCTGGTTCCTGGCAAGGTCCGGTCGAGTCGGGCTATGGCTGGCATCTGGTGTTCGTCGACACCGTCATTCCCGGGTCGCGTCCCGGCCTTCGAAGAGATGGAACCGGACGTAAAGACCGCTTGGCTCGCCGAACAAAAGCAACAAGCCTGGCAGAAGGCATACAAAGACATGCGCGCCAAGTACACGGTACTGCTCCCGAATCCAGGGGATCAGCCACCGGCAAATACGCCGCCAAAACCGAAGCAGGTTCCGGCTCCATCCGGGGAGATGCCGCCGCTATGATTCGCTCAGCAGCTACGATTTCCTCCGCCATCGGACAGGTACGGCTGCAGACGGGTAGAGCTACGGACGGGTAGAGCTGCGCTTCAGCGCAGCGTTCTGGTCAGTAGCGACCCGAGAGCCGGGTTTTAACCCGGCGGCACCTTTCCTCGCCGAGCCCGGAGAGTGACAAATGAGCAGCGTAAGTCCTTATGGCTGATATGGATAGCTATAACTTATTTAGAATGAAATGTTTGCGAACAATTTCCGCCCAAGCCATTGAAAATAAACAGTCGTGAATCACGTGTTTTTGATTAAATTCCCATTTCGACTAGCTCTCTGGACGCTCCTTCTGGCTCTTGTCCCTTCCCTCTGGGCCCACGAATCCCGCCCCGCCTACCTCGAGGTCAAGGAGACCGCTCCGGGCCAATTCAGCCTCCTCTGGCGGACTCCCACGCTCTCCGGAATGAGACTTCCTATAGGGCTCCAGCTTCCCGATGATGTGAAGAACCTCAAGGAGCCAACCACCGAGGAACTAGCCGATTCGCTACTCGTCCGCTATTGGATTGAAGCCGGCCCCAACGGCCTTGCGGGTGAGCGCATCGAGTTCCCCGGCCTTCAAGGCACGATCACCGACGTGCTGGTTCGCGTCCAAATGCTGGACGGTCGCAGCTGGACCACCATCGTTCACCCCTCGCAGCCCTGGGTCGAGATCACAGCCGCCCAGACCCGTCTGCAGGTGATGGGCAGCTTTATCGTGCAGGGCATCCGGCACATTCTCTTTGGCGCTGACCACATGCTCTTTGTGCTCGGCCTGCTTCTGATCGTCAAAGACCGCTGGATGCTGCTGAAGACCATCACAGCCTTCACCGTCGCCCATAGCATCACGCTGGCGATCGCTACCCTCGGCTATGCCGAAGCGCCCGTGCTCCCGCTGAATGCGGCCATCGCTCTCAGCATCCTCTTCCTCGGCCCTGAAATCGTACGTTCGTGGCGAGGCGAAACCAGCTTCACCATACGGCATCCATGGGTCGTGGCGTTCGCCTTCGGCCTTCTGCACGGATTCGGTTTCGCCAGCGCTCTCACCAGCGCAGGACTGCCCAAAGCCGAACTGCCCGATCGCCCTGCTGTCTTTCAACGTAGGAGTCGAGATCGGACAGCTCTCGTTCGTCGCCCTCATCCTTCTGCTGGAGCGCGCCTTCCGCATCCTCGAAGTGACGCTGGCCGCGCTGGGCCGCAGCCCTTCCGGGCTACACGGTCGGTTCACTGGGAGCTTTCTGGACAGTTCAGCGCTTGGCGATCATGTTCGGAGCTGGCCGATGACCAAGAATCCGAAGCAGCTACTCGCCAAGTACGGTGGAGTGCTCGCCGTCATTCTGTTCTGGAGCGGTACGGCATTCGCGCACCCGCAGGCCGGTGAAGCCAAGGGGTTTCTAACCGGCTTCAAGCATCCAATTTCCGGACTCGATCACGTGCTTGCGATGGTTGCCGTAGGACTGTGGGGCGCGCAACTGGGTAGCCCGGCCATCTGGCTTTTGCCGGTCGCGTTCCCAATGGTGATGGCATTCGGTGGAATGCTCGGCCTAATGGGCGTTCCGCTCCCGGGCGTGGAATACGGCATCGCCGCCTCGGCCATCCTGCTGGGAATGGCTGTTCTGTTTGAGGTCCGCCCACCGCTCGCGATGGCCGCCATCCTGGTCAGCATCTTCGCAATCTTCCACGGCCACGCTCACGGCACCGAACTTCCTCCCGGACAAAGTGGCCTGCTTTACAGCATGGGATTCGTGATCGCCACCGGATGCCTGCATGCCATCGGCATCGGGATTGGCACGGTCCATCGTTGGGCATGGGGTCAGCGATTCTTACGGTTCGCAGGTGGCATAGTGGCCTGTGGCGGAATGTTCTTCTTATGGAAGGCGGTTGCATGAAGAACCGTTCCATTCATTCACGGTTGCCGCTCTACGCCTTTGTAGCGTTCGTCTGCATGTTCGCCGCTCTCCCGGCTGAAGCCCATCTGAACTCCACCGGCATGGGTCCGATTTACGACGGCCTGATGCACTTTCTGCTGAGCCCTGAAGACCTGGCTCCGGTTCTTGCGCTCGCGCTTTTGGCGGGGCTGCGCGGAGCGAGCTACGGCCGTCGAGCCCTGTTCGTTCTTCCGGCCGCGTGGCTGCTGGGCGGTCTCATCGGTTTGGGCGCCACATCTGCCAATGCTCATCCCTTCATTTCGGCGTTTTGGTTCCTGCTGCTCGGCGGATTGCTGGCCGCAGATGCGAAGCTGTCATTACAAGTAACCTCAGGACTAGCGGCACTCGTAGGTCTGTATCACGGCTACCTGAACGGGACTGGATTGGGTCTCTCGTTCACTTCGGCCGCAGTTCTATTCGGTCTCATCTTTGCGGTATTCGTGCTCGTCGCATTGGCAGCTGCTATGGTTGTTCAACTACGCGCCTCGTGGGCCCGCGTTGCGGTGCGCGTAGCGGGCAGCTGGATTGCCGCCAGCGGCCTGTTGATGCTGGGTTGGGCAATGCGGAAAGGCTGAATTCAGCCTGAAACCCTGAGGCCTTGGGAGGACTCGATCTCGGCAGACGAGTTCGTCAGCAGAGGACGGCGCACTTGGATCAGTTCCTCGGCGAGCAGAGTCTCAAGCAAACATTCAGCCGCAAGTCTGCGCGCCACCTCGGGTCCATCAAACCAAGCGGCAAGCTCATCCACAAAGTCAGACACGTTGTTCGTGCCGTTGCACACGAGCAGACCAGCAGCGATGAGTGGAGTGGTTTCGACAACCCGCGCGTCATCTTCTGCGGCCTGGGTGCGGAAAAACCGGGAAGTGCGGTCCACCGAACTTACCGGTTCACCTCGCTTCAGGCTTTCAATAACCCTCTGAACGTCCCAATCGAACTGCACGACATAGACCCCTGGCGCCCTCTCCGGTATATCTGAATCAGTGAATTCCGGCGTTAAGTCTCCCGCAGCAGTGCAGGTCTCCTCCGCCCTCACATCCGACAGCGCTTTATACAGGAGCGCCATGCACTCTGCCGACGAAGAGAGCGGTTCACAAGAGTCGTGGAGAATAAACCGGACAAACTCGGCGGTCGTGTCAGCCAGCATGTAATAGGTTCGAAGCTCCCATCCCTGCAACCCGGGATGCAACCGCATGCGATGCTTGCGCCACGCCGAGAAAACATCGAACATGCCGAAAGTAGCTTGCTGCAGCGCTACCATGAGCCACCGCAGTCTGGTGGGAGCCATCAACAGAAACTCGCGTAGCTCCAGAACACATTCGCGATCCAAATGCGGGACCGGCAGCAGATAAAAGTTGGGGAAGATGTCCGGGTAGCAGCGGATCAATTCCCGGTCGAGCGCGTTCTGAGTTCGCCCCTGATGACCCACGTCCGAGCACAGTTCTTCGAGCGTAAGCTGGTCGCGATATTTCGCATGAATCGGCGTCTCTGCCAGCGGCGCAAGCAGGTTGAGTTGCGGAGAGGAGTGCGGATGACGGAGCGAGTGCATGTACATGTTTACGCTCTCGCGCACGTCGTCCCAGGTTTCCTCCGGAAAGCCGGTGATCAGCGAAACCGTCGTTTCAATCCCACACTGTTCGGCCATCGAAATGATTTCACGCGCGCGCGGCACATCCAGGTCTTTGTCAATGATTCGCTGCATGCGCTGCGAGCCTGCCTCTACGCCAAAAAACATTCCGCGACAACCGGCTCGGGCCATTAACTCCAGGAGTTCTTCATCCACACAGTCGGTACGCGCGCTGCATGCCCAGACAAAGCCCTCTCCCGAGGCAAGCATGCATTCGCAAAACTCGACCACCTTGTGCCGATCGACTGTGAACATGTCATGCGTGAGTTCGAACGCGCGTATGCCCCAAGTCGACGCGACCGCTCGCATGTCCGCCAGCATTCGCTGCGGTGACTTAAGGCGGAATTTGCGACGGAAGAAATCATTCGTCGAACAAAATGTGCAAGCGAAGGGACATCCGCGGCCGATTTCCAGGTGGGCCGAGGTCGCGTTTGCCAATTCCCCTGTCAGGTGGAAGGCTGGCAAAGGGAGGGCGTCGAGGTCTTGAATGGGTGAGGCGTTCACGTTTCTAACCGGCCCGAAGGGCGAGCGCCAGGTCAAGCCGGGAACGGATGAGAAGTCACGGCCGCCAGCTAATTCGCCCAGGAACAACGGCAGGGTTTCGTCGGCCTCACCCCGCAGAATGTAGTCGACAAACGGGAATGTCGCGAGCGTCCGTAGATCCACGACGGACGCCTGCGGTCCGCCGAAGATAATTACACACCCCGGCTGCGATTGTTTGACACACTCCGCTATGCGTATGCTCGTGGGATAACTGCTGGAAATAGAACTGAACCCATAAATGTCGGCCCCAGTCGACAGAATGACATCCGCCGCCCATGAGGCGAACAAATCCACGCCAGAACGCCCGCAGGCGAGGTAATCGTAATAGCAGGAATTAAGATTGACGATCGCCGGACTACTTCCCTCAGCATCCAGAACGGCTGCCAAGGCGAGTATCCCGAGCGCAGGTGCTCCCGCTGGCTGACGTACGGCAGCACTCTGCGCGTCGGCAGGGTCCTCGAAGTCCGTCGCCGTTGGGGCGGAGACGAGGCAAAGCCTCATTTCTTGGGCTTCTTCGGGGCCGGGGGTGGTTTTACGCCTCCGCTCTTATCGTCACAGGTGACTGTGACCCTGTGGTGCTGACTAATTACGTCCGTCTTGAACTCCTTGTCTAGTTCTTCCTTGATGCGCTTGAGAATGTCGGCTTTCTTGACCACGCCGGTCAAGGTAATGTCAATACAGGTCAGCTTAGGGTTAGCCATAAAAATTCCTCGGTTGTGGATGGTACTGCGGAAGCTAGTTGGATGCAAAGAAATTTGTGAGAATCAAGGTGCGATCGTCCTCCGAATGAAATCCGCGACTGGATTGTGCTGCAGGTGGCCTTCCCAGACCGTTGCGCTGACTTCCCCAATATTGGTATATATCCAGTTACCTGCTACGGACATACCCAGCACATAATGGGCGGTGCGGCTGGCACCCTTGCCCCAGTCATGGTAATGCGTCAATGGGGAAGCAGTGCCGATAGTCTGCCGTTCAGAATCAAATGAGTTTTCCCACAGACAATAAAAACCATCTTTGTGAGAGAAGTAAAAAACTTTATTTCCATCGCTCGACCACCGCGCCAGGTCAGCGGTCTCTGCTGGCGAAGTCATAGGTACCCAGTCGGCCGCGGTCACGGCGCCTTCCCGTGGGAGCCTGGCCGCGAATATCCTCTTTATACCTCCCTCGGTGGCGGTGAACAAAAGGTGTTGGTTAGACGGGTTCCAGTCAGAGTAGCCGAGCACGTAGTCCTTACTCGCAGGTACTATGGTCCGTGACCGTCCTGATAGAATGTCAATTATCGCGATGCCGCCATCACCAGAGGTATAAAGTAGTTCTTTTCCGTCGGCAATCCAAGCGCCCGGGTGAAAGCATGCGTTGCACAAGGTGCGGACACCGTCTGGTTTCCACAGAACAATCGAGGATTGGTTCCCCAACCTCGACTCGAACACGACTAGTTCGCCAGTCGAGTTTGGTAAGGGCCATAGTTTGTCTTCGTTCGAGGTATAGACTGTCGCTTGCTGCCCTGATGACAGATCTAGCTTCATCAACTGCCGGAAGTCGGCGATCCTGCGGGTGAAGAAGAGCCAACGACCGTCAGGGGAAGCCGCTGGACAGCAGTCCGGCTCGACACGATCGGTCAATTTCTGCGGAGCTGAATCACTGTTGCCTGTACCTGCGGCATTGATACGCCACAGGTGCAGTGCGCCGCTAACGTGCTCCAAGGCGAGCGTCCCGTTTTCAGCCACCGTCACAGCTCTTTCATCCTGGTCGCCGAACGTAACCTGCAGCGGACGCCCTATCGCTCGTGGGCTTGCCCCGGAAAGAAGAACATCCCAAATGTGGAACGTTGGCCCGTTCCGTCCAGAGATGAGAACATGCCCCCCTCGCCATGACACCGGCGGGATCGTGTCGGGCTCGATGTTCTGACTACGAAGCAGAGCCAGCAGTCCGGTGTTGGCGGGTTCACCGCCGCTTGGATCGACAACCCACCAGTCGGGGCACATGCGCGCCTCGGCTACCGCATCCCGGCAGCCTAAGAAAAATAGTTGTCCGTTGGCATTCCAGGTTGGATGCCTGGCATCATCAAAATTGGACACCAGCCTTTGCGGCAGGCCGTCATCGAGGGGGTACAGATAAAGCTCTCCTGAGCGGGGCGCGTCTTCAGACCCCTGCCAATAGGCAACCGCTTTGCCGTCGGGGGAAAAGGCTGGGTTTCTGCCGCCTGACACCAGCAGCCGTTCGCCATTTCCGTCGGCGCCGATGAGATAAACCCCTCCGCCATCACGCTCCGAACGGAAAGCCACCAGCTTGCCGTCCGGCGAAACGTTAGGACTTGTGTCCTCAGCCGGGTTCTTCGTTAGCCGACGTGGATCTCCCGCTGGAGCCGCTTGATACCAAATGTCCAGGTTGGACGCATCAGCCCGATTCGACATGTAGGCGAGATGTTTCCCGTCGGCCGAAAGGCTTGGTAACGCAGACACAACATTGTCGGGCGTAACCTGCGCCAGGTTAACAACCCGTCCGGCCAAGGGCGGCAGAAGAATTGCGACCAACGCAATTAAAGCTGCAGTCAAAATGCCGCCTGCCGCAAGCCTCTCCGCCGTAGCCCGACGTTTGGTCTCGAGGAGTGGAACAATTTCGCGAGCATCCAGGAATCTGTCCTCAGGCCGAAACTGGAGACATCGCTTAATGATCGGAACTAACAGTGCAGGAATCTTAGGATTGAGCGATAGCCACGCCTTCAGTTGTCGAGTGCAATTCTCCTCTGACGTCAGGTCAAGGGCCGGCAGATTGCCGGTGAGCATCTCGCAGATGATCAGGCCGAGAGAGAACAAATCGGCTTGCGGCCCCACCGACCCGCCCGATGCTTGTTCCGGCGCCATGTACGCCGGAGTGCCGAAAATGCCACCGGCTTCCCTCGATGACACAGAGACAGCCAGCCCGAAATCGGTGACGACGAGCCGCTCGCTGGTGGAAGAACCCACCAGCATCAGATTGCTGGGCTTAAGATCGCGGTGAATGATACCCGCCTGGTGGGCGCAGGCCAGCCCGGACACCATCTGTCGAATCAGGACCATGGCCCTATCAAACGGCATGGGCCCGTTATCGGCGAGATAGCGTGCCAGTGTCGGGCCGGGAAGCAGTTCCATGGTGAGGAACCAGACCTGACTGCCATCGCGACCCGCTCCAGACGCCAGTTGATACACCCGGCAGACGTTCGGGTGCGTGATGCGCAGGCTTTGCTTGACCTCGGCCTTGAATCGCTCAATGACGCCAGAAAGCGCAGCGATGTTCGAGCGAATCGCTTTTAGCGCCACTTTCTCGTGCAGGTTCAGCTCGAGGGCAGAGTAAACTTCGCCCATTCCGCCTTCACTGATGAAATCGATAATCTGAAATCGCTTGTCAATGACCTGGCCGGAAGCGAAACAATGGTCCCCTGATTCGTTGCGGTTGACGCCGTCCGATGTAAGCGCTTTTGCGGGATCGGCCACCGTCGCGGTCTGGGCCAGTCGAATTTCCTCGACAACCCTTCGGATCGCCTCAGGATTTCGGTCGCAGGCAGATGCAATAAAGGCCTCGCGCTTCGCCGGATCGATGTCCAAGGCTCGAACCGCAATGGATCGAATCCGCTCGCTTGAGTGCTTATTCATGTATCTCCACACGACACCATGAAGCACAACAACCCGCTTCGTTATAGACGGGACAACCCATATTCGAACATCAGCCGATGCTGACGAGCATAGCGATTGAGCGACGGAACCGCAATGACCAGCGGGAACACTAAACGAGTACTTACTTTCTAATTTGGTACTGGAGTAACTAAGGAGAGTTGGCTATTTCGCTTGGGTGAGTGGTGCCGGGAGGGGGGGTCGAACCCCCACGAGGTGATAAGCCTCGGCGGATTTTGAGTCCGCTGCGTCTGCCAGTTCCGCCATCCCGGCACATATTTTACAGAACCGTAAGAACTGGGTTACGGCACCCGGTGCAACCTGAAGCGGCACCAGCCTCGCGCTGGCCGCATTCATTCGCTTCGCAGTTCAGTATCGCATACGCAAACAGGGCTGCCAACACGCGGTTGCAGCCGAATGGTATAAGGCAGCCTGCATTATTGACCTCGCTTCACGATCGGCGACCGCATCAAAGGCTTGCCTAACTTGAAACCCGTTCGGTTTTCCCGCATCCTGTTCGTGTGACTTTGCGCTCCAGAGGGCCGGCGCTTCTCCTGGGACTCCTTTTGAGCGCGCTAGTCGTGGCCGGCTTTGCGCAGGACAACTACGAGATCCAGGTTTATCCGTCCGAAACCGTCGCGCCCAAGACCACCATGCTCGAACTGCACTCCAACTTCACCTTCCAGGGCAGCAAGGAAACGATCGACGGAGTATTTCCCAGCGAGCATGCGCTCCACGAAACCATCGAAATTACCCAGGGCCTGACCTCGTGGTCCGAAATCGGCTTTTACATCTTCACTTGCGCGCGTAACGGACAGGGCTGGGACTGGGTAGGCGATCACATCCGTCCCCGCGTTCGCGCGCCCGAAAGTTGGCATTGGCCCGTGGGCGCGAGCCTCTCGATCGAATTCGGCTACCAGCGCGCACAATATTCCACATCCACTTGGAACATCGAAATCCGTCCCATCGTCGACAAGCAGAAGGGCCGGCTGTATTGGTCGGTGAACCCGGCCTTCGACCGTGGCATCGTAGGCTTGCCCAGCGATCAGCAATGGAACTTCGAGCCCGACGCGAAGATTTCCTGGGACTTCACGCCAAAAGTTGCATTCGGGTTGGAGTACTACGGGGGCTGGGGCCCGGTCAGCAACCTTTACCCCGTCACCTTGCAATCGCAACAGTTTGTACCGGCCTTTGACTTGAACGTGTCACCCAAATGGGAGATTAATTTTGGGCTGGGGGTTGGCGTGACTGCTGGCACCGATCACATGCTGTTCAAGGTCATCCTCGGGCGACGTTTCGACTGGAGTAAGCGACACGCCGACAGCGACCCATCGCTAAGGCCGCCGCCGTAGCCATCAAGACAGGTCTCGCGATTATGTTTTCTTCTTCGTTTTCTTCTTGTTCTTCTTCTTCGCCGGCGTTTTCTTCTTCGCTTTTCCTGGCGATTTCTTCGCTTTGGTCTTCTTCTTTTCCGTTTTCTTAGCCACTGCTTTCAAAGTCTTCACGCTGCCTTCTCGGATCGCTTTCAGCCAGGCCTCGAAGTCGCGCGTATCCTGGTCGGCATAATCCACGGCAAAGTTCACCAGGGCCTTGTCGAATCGGTCGGACGTGCCCAGATATCCCGACAACATGCACGGATCGCCCGATCGTGCGTGGCCCTTGGCCAGTATTTCGCCACACACCTCCGCATATTGCAGCAGCCCGTTTCCTTCCAAGTCCGAATCCTCAATGCCCGCCTTGTGGTCGCGAAGTTGACGCACCAGGTAGGGCAAACCATTGATGGTCGCCCATCCCAGGAAGATATCGAACTGCACCAGCATGCGCCGCACCCCTTCCACCACGCGCTCGCCTTGGTGTTTGGGCGGATGGCTGCCCGGCAGATACGGCGCGTACGCCGACGGCAATTCCTGCTTCAGTTGCAGGAACATCGGATCTTCCACCGCGCCGCCAAACATCAGCACAACGTAGTCACGGGTTCCCACGCTGCCGGTACCGACGATCCGAAACGCCACGTCCACCGGGTTGTACTGTCTAAAGAAGTGCCGCCGCTCCGACTGGAGCGTCTTGATATAGTCCGGCAATGCCGCTAGCACCTGCTTGGCTGTCGACTCGGCCAAGCGGTACTGTGTTTTCTCTCCAAACGTTGGATCTGTCGCCTCGCGAAAAACGTACTGGCCGTCCTTCCGCTCGGTGAGTTTTTCCAGGCTATTCAAGGGAGTCGCCCGCTCCGCCTTGCGCAGCACCGAACGTACTGGCGCCACCTTCAAGTCGCGCGTCACCAGGTAGCGAGCCAGCTCAAGCACCGGTAGTTCCGCGAATGCACTCATCGATTCGCGATACCGGCATGCGAATCTCAGCACCGCATCCTTGCACTGGCGCTCGGAATTCCGTGCCTCGCGGCCGGCCAGGATCAGGCTGGTCACCATGCGCTTGACGTCCCACTCCCACGGCCCTCGGATGGTCTCGTCGAAATCGTTAATGTCGAAAATCATTCTCCCATCTTGGCCGCCGCCGAACGCGCCCAGGTTCTGCACATGCGCGTCGCCGCAAATCTGAACATCCAGCCCCGTGCGCGGCAGAGTCGCAAGATCGGCCGCCATCAGTGGCGCCGCCCCTCGGTAGAAGGTGAACGGCGAAATCGCCATGCGCGCATTCTTCAGTGGCAACAGTTCTGGATCGCGGTCCTTGTGCGCTGCATTCATCAGTGCAACAGGATCAAACTTGCGCTGGGTTGGATCGAATTGTCCCTGACTGACCCGACTGACCTTGTCGCGGCATCGTCGTCCGGCTTCGCGACGCTCTCCACGGGTGGAGTACTTCTTGGAATGGGCTTTCATCTCAGTGAGAAAGAATCATACTCCGCTTGTTGTGTGCTGCAATCCGACGTCGGTGCCACCACAAAAGTCTTGCAGTGCCTGTCCTCGGAAGTGCTCTCATGTAACATTCTCTCCGAGGAACTTCAATGTCCCGACGCGCTTCGGCTGTACGCGGAAGTATTCTCCTTTTCGCTTGTGTTGCAATCGTGTTTACGTCTGGCCAGCTTTCCGCCGCGACTCCGCCCGCGCCCCTTACGCGTCTCGATCTTCACACGGGCTGGCAATTGCAATCGGCCTGCGTGCTCCAGGGTTCCTCCGCTGGTCCCTCCGGGCTGAAGAACACCAGTAGTCCCGGTCTCGATGGCGAAATCCTCTCGTCGCAGCTCTACCGCCCTATCGGCTGGATTTCCACCACGGTGCCAAACACCGTCGTGGCCGCTCAGGTCGCCGCCGGACTCATCAAAGACCCGTTCTATGGCACGAACCTCCGTAAGCTGCCCGGCATGGATTACCCCATCGGCAGCATGTTCTCGAATCTCGCCATGCTCGATACCAGCCCTTATAAATGCGGATGGTGGTATCGCACCCAGTTCCGCCTGCCTGCCGCTTTCTCCGGACACTCCGTCGCTTTGCATCTCGATGGCGTGAATTATCGCGCCGACGTATGGCTGAACGGCAGGCAACTCGCCTCCAAGACCGACATCGCTGGGACCTGGCGGATCTTCGAACTCAATCTCTCCAGCGGATTGCTCTACTTCGGCGAAAACGTGCTCGCTGTCGAAGTATTCCCATCCACACCTGACGATCTCGCCCTCACCTTCGTTGATTGGAATCCTTCGCCGCCCGACAAAGACACTGGGCTTTTCCGGGAGGTCTATCTCACTGCCAGCGGTCCCGCGCAGCTGCGTTTTCCTTACGTCGCCAGCAAGCTCGACGCTAACTTCACCACCGCGCAACTTACTCCCGTCGTCGAGGTCTGGAACGCCACCGGACACGATGTGAAAGCCGACGTCACTTGGGAAATCGAAGGTAAGAGAGTCCATCAGGAAGTCGCACTGGCGGGCGAACAGAAAAAGACGGTGAGTTTCGCACCGGACCAATTTCACGACCTGACCCTAAAGGACCCCAAGCTCTGGTGGCCCGCGGAAATGGGCACGCCCACGCTCTATCACGCCCGTGTCAGCGTCACTGCCGACGGCAAGCCCTCTGATTCGAGCGACGTAACCTTTGGCATCCGACAAGTCGTCTCAGAGATGAACAACGGGCACGCGCTATTCAAGATCAACGGCAAGCCTATCCTGGTGCGTGGCGGCGGTTGGACGCCCGATATGCTACTCCGCTCCTCGCCGCAGCGCATGGAAACCGAATTCCGCTATGTGCGCGACCTCGGTCTCAACACCCTCCGTCTCGAGGGCAAGCTCGAAAGCCAGGCCTTCTACGATCTCGCCGACAAGTACGGCGTCCTCATTATGGCCGGCTGGTGCTGCTGCGATATGTGGGAGCGCTGGAACGAATGGGGCAACGAGCAGTACAAGGTCGCCCAAGCCTCGCAGCGAGACCAGATGCGCCTGCTGCGTAATCATCCTTCCATGCTGGTGTGGCTCAACGGCAGCGACAATCCGCCTATTCCCACCGTCGAGTCAATGTACTTGCGTATTGGCAAAGAGGAGCTTTGGCCCAACCCTGTTCTCTCGTCAGCCTCGGCCACGCCCACATCCGTCACTGGCCCGTCCGGCGTGAAGATGACCGGCCCCTACGACTACGTTCCGCCGAATTACTGGCTTAACGACACCAAACTTGGCGGCGCTTGGGGATTCAACACCGAAACCAGTCCTGGCCCCGCCATCCCTACGCCCGCCAGCCTGCACAAGTTCCTTCCACCCGATGCGCTCTGGCCACAAAACGAAACCTGGGGATTTCACGAAGGCGGCGAGCGCTTCCAGACCCTCACCTTCTACAACACTTCCATGGAGCACCGTTACGGCGCTCCCAAGGACCTCAACGATTTCGTGCGCAAAGCCTACGCTATGGACTACGAGGGCGAGCGCGCCATGTTCGAGGCCTATGCCCGCAACAAGTTCAATTCCACTGGAGTCATCCAGTGGATGCTCAACAACGGCTGGCCCTCGCTCATCTGGCATCTGTACGACTACTATCTCGTCCCTGCCGGCGGCTACTACGGCGCCAAGAAAGCCAACGAGCCGATGCACGTGCTCTATTCCTATAACGATCGCTCCGTTGCCGTCGTCAGCTCGCTCAGCACATCGTACGTCGTCAAGGTCACGGCTACGCTTTACAGCTTCGACGGCACGCAAAAGTGGACGCAGGACGCCATGGTCGATGTCTTCCCCGATAAGGCGTCCGTAGCCTTCACTGTCCCGCAGTTGCCCGACCTCTCGACCACCTATTTCCTCAAGCTCTACGCCACCGATCGATTCAGCAAGGTCGAGAGCTACAACTTCTACTGGCTCTCTACCAAGTCCGACGAGATGGACTGGCAGTCGACCCGCGGCACCGCCACGACACCGCAACTTGCCTACGCCGACATGACCGCCCTGCAACAGCTCGTGCCCGTTTCACTGCGCCTGCAAACCAAGGCAGCCCCATCGCCGTGCCCCACGCCGTTCGCCGTGCATCCGCAGGCCGCGTCTACAACTCCCCCTGTCATTTCGCCGGGATGTGAAGAAGGAACGCTCGATGAGCAGTTGACCGTCACCAATCCGACAAAGACACTAGCCTTCATGGTCCACATGCGGTTGGTCAAGAGTGACGGCGAAGACGTGGTGCCCGCGTTCTTTGACGACAATTTCGTTTCGTTGCTTCCTGGCGAATCGCGCACCATCGGCATGCGCTATCGCACTGCGGACACGGGCAAGCTTCCTGTTCATGTCGAAGTCAGCGGCTGGAACGTGCCCGCCGAGAACGTCCCGCTGCGCTAGATTCAGGACCCGGCTACCTGACAGGCCTTAATCTGATCCGTGTCATCTGTGTTAATCCGTGGTTGCTTTTGCTTTTCGCAACTCGAAACGCCAATCCCACATCAGAGGCACCTATGAACCTCGCATTTCTCGGACTCGGCAATATGGGCGCACACATGGCCCGCAACCTTCTTCGCGCCGGAAACAGCGTTACCGTCTGGAATCGCACCCTTTCCAAAGCCGACGAGCTGCGCCCCGACGGCGCAAAAGTCGCTTCTTCTGTCGCCGATGCCGCACGCGGCGTTGACATCGTCATCACGATGATGGCCGACGATCACGCTGTCTCCTCGGCCGTGCTCGGCACCGGGGGCATCCTCGAAAACCTCGCTTCCGGCGCGATCCACATCTCCATGAGCACCATCAGTGTCGCGCTCTCGCAGCAACTCGCCGCCGAGCATCACAAACACGGTCAGCACTACGTCGCAGCACCCGTCTTCGGACGCCCCGAGGCCGCTTCAGCCGCCAAGCTCGTAATCGCTGCCGCCGGCGACGCTGCTGACATCGCTCGCTGCCAACCCGCCTTCGACGCGATAGGGCAGCGCACCTTCGTCATCGGCCCCAGGCCCGAGATGGCCAACGTAGTCAAACTCAGCGGCAATTTCCTCATCTCGTCCGTCATTGAATCATTGGGTGAAGCCGTCGCGCTCACCCGTAAATACGGCATCGATCCGCACGAGTACATCGACTTCCTTACTAATACGCTTTTCGCCGCGCCCGTCTATAAAACCTACGGGGGCATCATCGCCGACGAGCGCTACCATCCCGCAGGATTCAAAATGCGGCTTGGTCTCAAGGATGTGCGCCTCGTACTCGCCGCCGCGGAATCCGTCGATGCTCCCATGCCCGTCGCCAGCTTGGTGCGTGACAAGATGCTCACCGCCATCGGACGCGGCATGGAAGACTTCGATTGGAGCTCCATCGCCCGACTCGCCGCCGAGAACGCGGGCCTGAAGTAGCGTTGTATCAAAACAGCGTCATCCTGAGCGAAGAGCGAAGCGACGAGCCGAAGGACCTGCTGTTTGTAACTACCGGCCATCCTCCCACTTGCCGTCTCCCGAAAACCGACAACCGGAATCGAAACTAAGACTCCACTCGAATCTTGCTCCCATTCCCTATATCCTGATTTCGCAGGACAACCGGGTAACCCATGAGACCGAAGCTTCTCGTCGCTATCATTCTGCTCACGTCCTTCGCCGCCGCCCAATCAATTCAGCAGCGCCGCATCGTGCGCCCCATCGACAACAGCAGCACCGTCCGCTTGCAGGGAACGCTCGTGCCCCGTGCTCGCGCTGAACTCGACCGCGGCCCGGTTGCCGCCACCATGCCCATGCAGCATATGTCGCTGGTTTTTGCGCGTACTGCCCAGCAGCAGACCGCGCTCGACCAGCTTCTTGCCGAGCAGCAAGACCGTACCTCGCCTAACTATCACAAGTGGGTTACGCCTGAAGAATTCGGCGACCGCTTCGGCCTCGCCCAGCCCGATGTAGATGTCATCGCCGCATGGCTCATATCGCAAGGCTTCACCATTGACGACATCGCCCGCAGCCGCACCTGGATCGCGTTCAGCGGCATCGCCGCGCAGGTCGAAGCTGCTTTCCACACGCCTATCGACAATTACCTCGTCGACGGCACCCTGCATTACGCGCCCAGCGTCCGAGCCCGCCGTGCCCGACGCACTCTCCGGCGTGGTTTTCGCCATCTCCGGACTGCACGACTTCCGCCCGCACCTGCATTCGCGGGCGCGCCGCGTCAATCCGCAACTCACCTCGAGCATCTCCGGTAATCACTTCATCGTTCCGGGAGACTTCGGCACCATCTATGATCTTCCCGATTACGCTAGCGGTGTCTTCCAACCGGGCAACGACGGTACCGGACAAACCATCGGCATCGTGGGCCAAACTTCCACTAACGGCACCATCGCTGTCTCCACCGTTTCGTCCGACACGGCTACCTTCCGCACGGTCTCTGGACTCCCCGCCGCAAACCTAACGCTCGTCCCCGTGGCCTCGCCCACGCAGTTCGCCAGTAGTGATGCCGACGAGGCCAACCTCGACGTCCAATGGGCCGGCTCCGTCGCACCCAACGCGGCCATCGTCTTTGTGTATTCCCCCGACGCGCTCGACACTTCTTTGCAGTATCTGGTGAATCAGAACCTCGCGTCGGTAATCAGCCTCAGCTATGGTCTTTGCGAGGCCCAGTCCTCCGACATCGCGACCGTTGAGAGATACCTCGTCCAGGCCAACGCCCAAGGACAGACCGTCACCGCCGCCGCCGGCGACAATGGCGCCGCCGACTGCGACGGCACTGCGCAGACTCCCGTGGCCACCGCCACGCACGGTCTCGCCGTGGACTATCCAGCCAGTTCGGTTTACGTCACCGCCATGGGCGGGACCGAGCTCACAGGCGATAGCACGGCCACTCCCGTCAATGGAGTGGCTCCCGCGCAGACTTACTGGAACTCGTCCAGCAACGCCAACGACACCAGCGCGTCGGCCTTCTGGTACATCCCGGAAACCACCTGGAATGACACCGCGACCACCGGCACAAACGTTGCCACGGGCGGAGGCTTTAGCAATCAATTCACCAAGCCCTCATGGCAAAACAATGATGGCGTGCCCCCATCCGTGGACAATGGCATGCGCGATGTCCCCGACCTCGTCCTGGCTGCCTCGCCCAACCACGACGGCTACATCATCTGTTCGCAAGGCAGTTGCCAGACCGGATACCGCCTCAACTCTAATCAGACCTTCACCGTCATCGGCGGAACCTCCGCCGCCGCGCCGTCGTTTGCTGGTGTCGTCGCGTTGGCCAATCAGAGGTTGGGATCGCGCCAGGGGAACATCAATCCCCAGATTTACTCACTCGCCGCCAGCTCACAGTGGGCCTTCAACGACATCACCACCGGCAACAACATGGTTGTCTGTACCGTCGGTACGACCAACTGCGCCTCCTCGCCCATCGGCTATTCCGCCGGCCCCGGCTACGATCTCGCCACAGGCTGGGGTTCCATCGACGCTTCTGGCTTCCTCAACGCCCTCGCAGGACAGCCGGCACAGCCCGACTTTGCCATTCTTCCCGCAGTGCGAACGATCACCTTTAATTCCACCACACCATCACCCATCTCCGTCAACGTAAGTATCAGGCAGGCCTTCAGCGGGACAGTGAATCTGACTTGCACCACCTCGACCAGTTTGCCCGGTGCGACGTGCGCGTTCGCCGTCCCCAATCTGGCCGCGCCTTCGACCGACACCGTCAATATCACCCCAAGCTCCAGCGCCCTCGGCGCGCAAAGCGGCACCATAACTCTCCAAGGTGTAAGCGGCAGCCTCACCCACAGCGTGACGGTGAACGTCGCCATCAACTATCCCGATTTCGAGATCGCCGCCGGTAATGCTTCTGAAACCGTCGCCCCTGGCGGTTCCACGACCGACACAGTTACGTTGACGGCGTTGCAACTTTTTAGCGGAGCTGTGAGCTATTCCTGCACCGGTTCCAGCGGCATCACGTGCTCTTTGAATCCCAATTCAATTACGGCCAATCCCAACACACCCGTCACCAGCACCCTGACCGTTAGCGCATCCTCCACCGCGGTGACAGGTTCCATCGCCATTACCGCTACCAGCGGCGCGCTGACGCATACGCTTCAGGTTCCGGTGACCGTCGCCAATCCCAGCTTCACCCTCACCATCGCCAGCCCGGTCGTCTCCATCCCCAGCGGTGTCACCATTACCGACAATCTGACAGTCGCCCCCGTGGCAGGTTTCAGTTCTGACGTGGCTCTCACATGCAGCGTGTCGTCCTCGCTTGGAACCACCACCTGTTCTATTAGCCCCGCGACCGTCACCGGAGGCAGCGGCACCGCCGTTGTCACCCTCACCGGCGCAGTCCTTACCTGGGACCGAGGCGCGCCACTGCCGTTCCAGCATCGCGGTCTGGGGATCCTCGCCTCGCTAGTCTTCGCCCTGGGAATCGTGTTCACCGCGAAACCGAACCGCGGGTGCCCCATCCAAGCTTCTTTTGCTTGGGTGGGTATTGTCCGTAAAGGATTGTTTGCACTGTTGCTGCTCTGCATTATGTTCGGCGCACTCTCCTGCGGCGGAGGGAGCAGCGGCGGCGGCAACGGCAGCGGCCCTACGCCCCTCAATGGCAACGTGACCATCACCGGCGTCGGTGGAGGCATCACTCAGACCACTACCATCAACGTGACCGTGCAATAAGAAAGGGCGGACGTGCCGCGTGCCCCATCCAAGCTTCCTATGCTTGGGAATCAGTCGGCGTCGCTTTCTTGACTTGAATTCTGATCCGTGTTGATCCGTGTGTTGGTTTTTGTTTTTCCCTGCCCTTGCAATTCCGCCGCACTTGCCCACACCCGGCGATTCCTCTACCATCGCAAGCCGATGAGCTTCCGGACGCTATTCATGCCTGTAAGCGGGTGCCCCACCCGAGCTTCCTCTCTTCTTGGGTGGGTCTTCTGAATATGCCTGTCAAATACGCCCTCTTCAGTGTCGTCCTGTCCGCGTCGTCACTCCTCGCTCAGTCCCCGTGCGATAATTCCGGCCCGCTCACCCTCACCCGCGCCGCGCGTGACTGGCAATTTCTCGACGCCGTCGGCCCGCACGCCGGACTGCTCGGCCGCGAAGACGGCTCCTTCGAAGCCTGGATTTATCCGCTCAAACTCTTTCGCGATTTTCAGCTCCGGTTTCGCATTGGCGACATTGTTCTCAACGGAGAAGCTATCCCGCGAACCATCACCGTCCGGCCCGAGTCGGTCTCAGTGAAATACATTTACGATTCCTTCACCGCCTGCGCCACGTGGTTCGTACCCATCAATGAGCGCGCTGCCATCGTCGATATCGACGTCAACAGCTTCGATCCTGTCTTGGTCGAAGGCTCTTTCACGCCCGACGTCGCCTGGATGTGGCCCGCCGCCGTCGGCGACGCCTACAGTCAATGGGATGCGCAACTGAAGGCTTTCCGCTTCAGCAACGACCATCACGTCTTCTGGGCCGTCGCCAGCACCGCCGACGCAAGCCCGTTCATCACAACCTATGCCGCAAACTACTCCGCCGGACACACCGACTCGTTCTCGCTTGGTCCGGCTGCCAAGGGCCACGCATCGTATCGTTTCGTGATGGCTGCCTCGTTCGAGAGCCAGAAGGCCGCCGACGATCTCTACCGCGAGTTGCTGGCTTCCGACGATTCCATTGTTCAACAAGCTCGCGACTATTATTCTCACTACCTCGACAACACCGTGCAGCTCTCGCTCCCCGATCACGATATGCAGCTCGCCTATGATTGGGCGCGCATCAGCACTGTGCAGGGTCTGGTAGACGAGCCATTCGCCGGCAAGGGCCTGGTCGCCGGATACAACATCTCTAGCGGCAGCCATCGCCCCGGTTTCAGCTGGTACTTCGGCCGCGACTCGATGTGGACCGCGCTCGCCCTCAACTCCATCGGCGACTTCGCGACCACGCGTACGGCGCTCGAGTTCCTGCAGCAATACCAGCGTCCCGACGGCAAGATCCCCCACGAAATCGCCCAGACCGTGAAGCTCATCGACTGGTGGAAGGACTATCCGTACGGCACCGCCTCCGCCGACGGCACGCCGCTCTACCTCATTGGTTTCGCCGACTACGTTCGCGCCAGTGGTGACGTGGCTTTCGCTCGCGATCACTGGGACAGCCTCTGGCGCGCCTATCAGTTCTTGAAGTCGACGTACTCACCCAGTGGCCTGGCCGAAAACATCCACTCCGGCCACGGTTGGATCGAGGGTGGCCCACTGCGTCCACAACCCGGCGACCAACCGCCTCCTGGCGCTCCGCCGCTAGTGCCCTTTTCGGGCGAGTTCTATCAGGCCGGCGTCGGCATCGCCGGAGTCGAAGCGCTGGCCTCGCTCGCCCACGCCATCGGCAAAAACGATATCGTGCAACAACTCGATCAGGAAGCTACCACGCAGCGCGCGACCCTCGAAAAACTCTTCTGGTCGCCCGACAAGAACTTCTATGTTTTCGCCCTCGATACCAGCGGCAATCGCATCGACAAGCCGAGTGTGCTCGGCACCGTTCCCATGTGGTTCGGTCTTACCGGCCAGCACAACAGCAATCTCTTCCTCGACGTCATCGCCACGCCTGACCACCAGGCCGACTGGGGTATGCGCATCATCTCCGACCGCGACCCGCTGTATTCGCCCACTGGCTATCACTTTGGCAGCGTCTGGCCGCTCTTCACCGGATGGGCCTCGGTCGCCGGATACCGCTACCACCGCCCGCTCTACGGCTACCTGAACCTCATGGCCAACGCTCAACTCGCGCACGACGGCTCGCCCGGCCGCACCACCGAGGTCCTCTCCGGCGACTTCTACACCCAGCTTTCCACCAGCACGCCGCACCAGATCTGGTCCTCGGCCATGGTCATCAGCCCGATCTTGCGCGGCATGATGGGACTGGAAGTGAATGCGCTTAACAACAGCGTGACCTTCGCCCCACACGTCCCTGCCGGTTGGAGTGACTTTGCCATTCGCAACGTAAAGGTTGGAAATACGCAGCTTGACTTGGTATACCACAGTGTGGGAGATGACATTACACTGGAGGTCCAACGTCACGGCAACACCAACGTACAATTGGACTTCTCGCCCGCACTCAGCTTGCACGCCAAAGTCCTCGACGCTGAAGTGAACGGCCGCAAGATCGCGCCCAAAATTGACGCCAACGAAAACGATCAGCACGCGACGGTCTCCGTGCCCATCTCCACCAACAAGATCACCATCCACCTGCGCGTAACTGACAATTTTGGCATCGCCTGTCCCTTCACCGCCCCCGCCGACGGCGCTCCCAGCTCTAACCTGAAAGTAGTCTCCGAGCACTGGAATGCCACCCACGACCAACTGCAATTAAACATTGCGGGCGTAAACGGAAAGACCTACCAGCTACCCATCTTCAATGCTCCCAGCGGCATCGCCGCCAAAGGAGCAACCATGACCAAGCCGCCCTCTGGACTGGCGCTCGAAATCGTCTTCCCGCCCGGGCCGGCAGGAACATTCTCCACGCGCACCGTCACACTGCAGTTCCCTCCGCGCTAAAGGAAAATCGATCCGCGCTATCCGCGGTAAGTTTTGCCTCTCGTCTAACCGTGCCAATCCGTGAAAATCCGCGGCTGATGTCGCGTTTCCCGCGAACCGCTATACTCGTCGTACGCGCTCATGAGTTCCCTCCGCTCATTCATCACCCGGTCCTTGATCGCTGCCACCTTGTTTGCTGTGTCGCTTGCGAATTTCTCGCTCGCGCAATCACAGAACGACCAGCAACTGCCCTCTAATCCTCAGCCACAGGCGCCCTCCATTCCGCCGGCAACGCCGCAGATTCCGCGCACCGCGCCTTCAACCTCAAGCACTACGCCACCGTCTGCTGCCAAGCCACCCGCATCCGGTGAAGCACCGGCCGCTCCTATCATTCCGGCGGCCGCAGAGCGCCACTATCACGCGGGCCGCTTGGCCGAAAAGGAAAAGGACTTTCCTAACGCCATTACCGAGTACCGCGCCGCCATCAAGGAGTATTCCGATTACGTTGACGCGCGCTATCGTCTCGCCAATCTGCTGATGAACAAGGAAGACTATTCCGGCGCCATCGCCGAGTTGCAGGACGTCGTCATGTTGAAGCCCAACGACGCCAATGCCCACAACGACCTGGGCTACGCCTACAAGAAGAATGGTGATGGCAAAGCGGCAGCGGCCGAATACATGCAGGCCATCCGATTGAACCCACGGCTGGCCATTGCTCACAACAACCTGGCTAATCTGCTGTATACCAACCACCAGTACGGGGCTGCCATTGAGCACTACCAGGCCGCGTTGCAAATTCAGCCCAGCAATCCCGACGCGCGCATGAACCTGGCTACCTGCCTCGACGTCATCGGCAAAACCGACGATGCAATTACCGAATACAAGGAAGCCGTGCGCCTGCGGCCCGGCGACGCCAACATTCACTTCAACCTGGCCATCGCCTACCAGAACAAGAAAGACCTCACCAACGCCATCACCGAATTAAAAACCGCCACCAAGCTCGCTCCCGATTGGCTTCCGCCACACATGATGCTCTACAAGTTGTTGAAGGACTCCGACCCGAAAACTGCTCTCGACGAGTGCATGATCCTCGACGGCCTCTCCCACGACGCCAAACTCCACGATCAGTGCCTCGATCTGCAAAAGCGCACGCAATAAATAGAGGAATCCGCTGGGTGCGGGTGCCCCACTCAAGCCGGTTTTGCTTGAGTGGGTCTGTTGACTTCCCTCCGTTCCGCGCTCTCAGCGTAATCCGCGGTTGATTCTCGACTTGAATCCGATCCGTGACAATCCGTGCGAATCCGCGGTTACTCTTGTTTTCCCCCGGGTGCATCGCCGCTCGAATCCTCTCCGGCCCCGTCCGCATCCACATCACCACAGGAATTTATGGCAACCTTTCATTCCCTCGCTGAAGAGGCGCAAACCTTCCATTCTGTAGTCGCAGGAGCTCATCCCGACGCCGAACTGCTCGACGCCTACTCCCGCGCCGTCGTTGGCGCTGTACAGCGTGTCAGTCCCGCCGTCGTACACATCCAGGTGAGGCAAAAGAATGACCGCCAGGGCGGTTCGGGCTCCGGCTTTGTTTTTACCCCTGACGGCTTCATGCTTACTAACAGCCATGTGGTACATGGCGCGGCCGAAATCGCTGTCACTACCGTCGAAGGCGACCACTTCCCCGCCGAACTTGTGGGCGATGATCCCGACACCGATCTCGCCGTCATCCGCGGGCGCACCTCCGCGCCGTCGGTCCCATTGGGCAGTTCCCGCTCGCTCGCCGTCGGCCAACTGGTGATAGCCGTCGGAAATCCGCTGGGCTTCCAGCACACCGTCACGGCTGGCGTGGTGAGCGCCCTGGGCCGCACCATGCGTTCGCGGTCCGGACGCCTCATCGATGGTGTGGTGCAAACCGATGCCGCGCTCAATCCCGGTAACTCCGGCGGCCCGCTGGTCGATTCGCAGGGCCGAGTCGTTGGCGTCAACACCGCAACCATCATGGGTGCGCAGGGCATCTGTTTCGCGATCGGCGCCGACACCGCGGAATTCGTGGCGTCGCATCTCATTCGCGACGGTTGCCTTCGCCGCAGCTATGTCGGCCTGATGGGGCAGGGCGTCCCTCTGCATCGCCGCATCGTTCGCTATTACGATCTGCCTGTCGAAAGTGGACTGCTGGTCGAGAATGTGGTGCCGGGTTCGCCTGCCGAGCGCGCCGGCCTCCGCGAGCGCGATGTCGTTGTGCGCTTCGCCGGACAGCCGGTTTCAGGCGTTGACGACCTGCACCGCCTGCTCACCGCCGAGCGCAGCGGCGTCCCGGCCGAGGTCGAGGCAATACGGGGTACGGAGTTGAGAAAGTTGTCGGTCGTTCCCCAGCCCCAAGGCAACTAGCCTGCTGAACTCGCTTTCTGCAGTGTTTTGAAGGGACGCAGCTTTAGCTGCTTCGTACAAGCCTTTGATTCTTGTCATTCCTCGCGGACTTCGGTCCGCGGGAATCCGCTTTTCTGACGCCGCACTTCAACCTGCCCATTTCGCGTGCGGACTTCCAGGCAAGGCTGGGGGTGAACCGCTGGCCCGTCGATTACTCTGCCATCCTCCAAGGCAAACCGCGAGAAGTGATAGGGGCACACCACGGTGTCCCCTTCGAGTTTGCCTTCTGCGAGCGGCCCGCTGAAGTGGGAGCATGTCTCAGCCATAGCAAAGATGCGATCTCCCCGACGGACCAGCAGGATCGGCGTGCCTTCGTACATTGCCCGAGTAAGTTTGCCATCCATCAAGTTTGTTTCAGGCAGGACGGCGGCAAACTGCTCGGGGAATACCTGGCCATCCGTGCGGTCAACACCTACTCTGTGCTCATACACCAATTTGCCGCCCAGATGGGCTGCGTAGCTCATCACCGCATAGCCCAGCAATGCCCACTATGCGGCCTGCCGCGCGAGATTTCTTCTTTCGCAAATACAGCGACGTTGCAAATAACGCGGCGCCACTCAAGTTGAGGAGTCCGTGAATCAATCCAGGCCGACGAGCCGGAGGATCAACGTCGGACCAATCCGTCATCCCGGTTGCGGCCGCGCCTCCCGCCGCCAGTAACCCGATTGCGATCGACGTGTCGCACCCCCGCGCAAACTCCCGGCGGTCGAACACGAAGTCCAACGCATCAAACGCCATTGCCAAGGTCCAGGCACCCACGGGCACATCTGTCAGCACGACATGTAAAGGTTCGCCGAGCCAAGTGCCATTCAAGAAATTCCTGAGCTTTTGTGCCGACGGGTGGCCTCCACCGTACAGTGCTTTGTCCAGCAGCTTCTGTAATTTCTCGTCCACTGGCTGCGCGGGCGATGGGCCGCGAGTTGAATCCACATCCGACCCTGTTCCAGCGGGAAGGTTTGGATCTTCCATATGCACCTCGTCACGCGCTTTGCGGTTGTGACGGAAGTTTGGATGCAAGCGCTGTGAGGTGCGTCAGCTTCTTTTCCTCGACAAGCCTGTTATCGCATCGACTGTTCGTTTTGGATCAGCGAGTCTCGATTCCGGACAAAGACCGCGTTGCCGATCGTCACCCTGGAACTGAACTTATCTAGGAATCAGTCATTTAGAAGTTGGAGCGTTCTGGCTGGCTACCTGCACAGTTCCAAGCAGATCGCACCTCGTGCAGATACTGGTCAGAGGAGATCTGTGAATCTCAAAGCCCTTTTCGGCGCACTCGGAGATGTTGGAGGATTCCTAATGTTCCGATCCATTGCTCGCGTCGTGGTTCCTGTTGGCATGGTAGCTATTTCCGTCTTGACGTCCTTGGCCAACGCCCAAGAAGGCATGCCCAATCCGATTGCGGCGCCGAATCCGCTGACGACGACGCTATCCATTTTTCGTAGCAATATGCAGGACAAGATCATGAAGTCGGCGGCCGCAATGCCAGAGTCCAAGTACAGCTACCGGCCGACGAAAGACGTCCGCTCGTTTGCCGAGATCCTGAATCATGTGGCGGATATCTCTTACATATTGTGTTCAAACGTCAAGGGTGAAGCGAACCCCGCCACGGCCACAGCGAAGGTTTCGAAGACCGAGATCATGGCCTACCTCAAAGGCTCGTTCGAGTACTGCGATGGCGTCTACTCCGGGTTCACCGATGCGCACCTCAATGACCCGGCTGACTTCTGGGGTGCCAAGACGAACAAGATGTTCGTCTTGACGCAAGTGGGAAATCATGACGCCTTGCATTACGGCAATCTCGTCACCTATCTGCGCCTCAATGGTGTCGTGCCGTCCGGAGGCTGGTTCTGATGGCCCAGCGGCGCCGGCGTCCCACCGAACGATTTCGCTATTGCCCCACATGTCCGGTGGCCTTCATTTGCCCGATCTTGGCAAATGTGGGGCGGTTGGTGGCTGTCCCAGACAATGTTCGATAACGAAGTTCGGGCAGCCCTCCCTTATCACATGGATTTGTGTCCTATGCCCTTTCGCGCCGGGCTGCAAAACCACTAAAAGAACCTACGCGAGGCAAGGGATTGGTGTCTCTTGTCCGGCCCTCATCGAGGCCGAGGGTCGTCCGGGATCTTTGATAACCAGACAGTAAACTTCGTTCGTCGGCGCTCTGCAACAGACTTGGAGCTCTAACCCCTTATTTTGCAGGACTTTATCTATAAGCTCTATTGTTTGTGCAAACTTACGCATAGTCGTGCCGTAAACCGTTTGTTTTCAGTAGGAGTGGGGAGGGGGTACCCCGAAAAATGCATTTTCCGCTATCGCGTCCGAACCGACATATTTCCGCAGCATGGGGAGTAAGAAACGAAGAGCCGTGTCGGTATTCCAGTAAACTTGCCGGTTGCTACAGCGGAGAACAATCATGGGCCAAATTCAGACCGAATTAAAAGACGACGTACTGCGCATTACCATTGACCGTCCAGAAAAGAAGAACGCTCTCACCTCAGCCATGTACGACGCGCTGGCCGACGCGGTGGAGCAGGGTGAAGCCACCCCGGAAGTGCGGGTGATGCTACTGCATGGCAACGGCGATTCGTTCACCGCCGGCAATGACCTGGAGGATTTCGTCGCCAATCCATGGAAGGGACACGCCGTTCCTCCGGCGCTGCGATTCATTGCAGCCATGGCGGGTGCGAAGAAACCCGTGGTGGCGGCGGTCCATGGCTCCGCCGTCGGCATCGGAGTCACAATCCTGCTTGCATTGCGACCTGGTTTACGCCGCGGACAACGCAAAGCTGGTAATGCCATTCGTGAACCTCGGGATTGTGCCCGAAGCTGGATCGACAGTGCTGCTGCCCGCGCTCATGGGACATCAGCGCGCTTCGGAACTGCTTTTGCTGGGCTTGCCAGTGGGCGCGCAGCGTGCCTACGAATTGGGCCTGGTGAATGCAGTGGTCGCTCCGGACACCTCTATTGGCGACCGCGCTGAACGCCGCGAAAACGCTAACGGAGAAGCCCGCGGCAGCCGTCCGTGCAACCAAGGCGCTGCTCAAGAAAGCTGGCGCAACGGAATTGGAACGGGCCATACGCGAAGAAGTGCAGGTCATCGCGGAGCGGCTTGATTCGCCGGAGACCCGGGAAGCGCTCACCGCCTTTCTGCAGAAACGTAAGCCTAATTTCAAACAGTTTCAATAACGATTAACCATGCAAACGGATAGAAGTGGCACTTTTAGGGCAGTTATGTACTTGCAAAATCGGTTATCCCCGCTTGACGTACGTGGCTGATAGTGGTTTCCTATGTAGGTTTGAGTCTCACGTAAGGCACTGCCCAATGCCTGGAACAGAGACACCACTCACTTCCGAAGTCTTCGACCAACTGCAGCGAGCTATGGCGGCGGATCGCACCGGTCTAACGGAGCTCTATCGCGATTACTTGGCAGACGCATGGGATACAGTGCGGGTCATCCGCGAGGCGATACAACGAGCACACCAGCCGGAGGAGATCCGGCAAAAGGCGCATTGTCTCAAGGGCAGCAGCTTGGTTCTAGGCGCCCGGGTTGTAGCTCGGCATGCCTCGATCCTCGAGGAATCGACACGCGAATCCGGCACCAACGAGGAAGGCACATTGGACAACATAGTTGACGCGATTCGCGCAGTTCAGACGGAACTGGCGACGCGACTGGGCGGCGAGGTGATTCCCGCAGGCAGGACAGCGGCATAGCAGGACCATTGAACCTTCTGAGCAAGTAGAGTGGCAGAGACGTCCATCCGAGTTCTGATTGCCGACGACCACCCGGTAGTTCGGGTAGGCCTGAGAAACATGCTCCAGGCCGACCCATCGGTCAAGGTTGTGGGCGAGGCGCGCGACGGCCTTGAAGCGCTTGGAGATGGCGCGCAGCCTGCGTCCCGACGTATTACTGCTCGATTTGGCCATGCCCAACGTGGCCGGCATGGAAGCCCTGCGCGAAATGACCGCGGGCAATCTGGACACGCGCACCATCGTGCTGACCGGCCTCATCGAAAAACGGCAGGTTCTGGAGGCGCTGCAGTTAGGAGCGCGTGGCGTACTGCTGAAGGACGCGGTCGCAGAGCACCTCTCCGCATGCATTCGTGCAGTGATGCAAGGGCAATACTGGCTCGAAGGGCGCCCGGTGCAGAACCTGGTGCAGGTGTTGCGTGACCTGGCAGCGCAAACCGCCCCCATGCCACGCAAGACTTTCGGCCTCACCGCACGTGAACTGGAAGTGGTGACGCTGATCACCGAGGGCTGTACCAATAAGGACATCGCCAAGCAGTTCGGCATCAGCGAAGAAACCGTTAAGCGGCACCTCACCAACATTTTCAATAAGCTAGGCGTGGGTAACCGCCTCGAGTTGGCGCTGTTTGCGCTGAATCACCACTTGCTGCCTGCTGCGTAAACCGAAGCGCAATTGCTGACGCCGATGTGCGAACTCTGATAGTCTCGGCCCACAGGAAATTCGCAGAGTTATGCCCACGAAGAAACGCGCCACTTCGCGAGCCGCGAACAAGAAATCCGTATCCAAGAGTCGGGCTGCGGGACCACCCGCGCTCCACAGCCTCCACGAGCTGGTGATCATCACTGGCATGAGCGGCGCGGGAAAACTCTCGGCCCTCAAAACCTTCGAAGACCTCGGCTATTACGCGGTCGACAATTTGCCCGTGGGCTTGCTGCTGAACTTCGCCGACCTGGTGCGCGACTCGACGGAAATCGAGCGGGCGGCGCTGGTGGTCGATATCCGTGAGGGCGCGCGTCTCGACAAGCTTCCACAACTGCTGGAGTCGCTTCGCAGCTCGCTCAAGACCACCGTGCTCTTTCTGGAAGCCGGCGACGACGCGCTATTGCGACGTTATAGTGAGACAAGGCGGCCGCATCCACTGGGGCGCAAAAACTCGGTGAAGGCGTCACTGCGCTCGGAGCGCCGGCGGCTGCAGCCAGTGCGCGAGGTGGCCGATCTGGTGGTCGACACCTCCCGCTTCAATGTTCATGAGTTGCGTTCCTTATTGACGGAGCGCTTCCAGAGCGGCGAGCGCAAGCAGAACGCCCTTATCTCTTGTGTGAGTTTTGGCTTTCGCCAGGGCGTACCAGAAGACGCTGACCTGATGTTCGATGTGCGCTTCCTGCCCAATCCCCATTTCATTCCCAAATTCCGGCCGTTCACCGGACGGAACCCGCAGGTGGCGCGATACATCTTGTCGTTCCCGCAGACCAAGGAATTTATCCAGCGCATCTCGGAGCTGCTGGTGTACCTGATCCCGCACTATATCCGCGAGGGCAAGAGCTACCTGACGATTGCCTTCGGCTGCACCGGAGGCAAGCACCGCTCAGTGCTGATTGCCGAAGAAGTGAAGAAGCGGCTGGCCGAGGCGGGCTACAACGTGAAAGTTGTGCATCGCGATTCACCGGTCGGCGAGTGAAGCGCAGTTCCTTGTTTCCACCTTCAGGTTTGACTCATAACTTTTCCTGAGTAAGTCCCTGCTCGACTGGCATCAGAGCTGTTGACGTTCCTCTTCCATTAGGAGGCAGCGCAGTGACCTCTTGCCCGATGTGCACCCGCCGTAGAATGTTGTCCACCACCGCCCGCGCGGCGGCCGCGATACTGCTCGCGCCGGCGATTGCCGAATCGAAACCCCAAGCATTCCAGGAAACGCAGCCGACGACCGCCAACGGCGGGACCGGTCCCTATCCAATTCCCTGGCTCGACAAAAACGGCAGCCACAACCAGCCGGCAGGACCGAATTTGGAGCCTTCGCACATCTACCATTTCAAGGGTCGGGTGGCGCGCTGCAGCACATTTACTGGAATGGGGACCGACAACCGTGGAAACCGCATCGTGTTTGGCGCTCCTACCACCGACTATGGCGTGATGGACGGCGAATACTGGGCGGCCCGAACCGCTCAACACGGCACTTTCACGCATATATGACTCACGTTGTTTCAGGGGCCGGTGGCCCCTGCCAACCAGATCCACGATTTTCATCCTCCCATTGCTGACTCAGGACTGTACTGGGTGGTTCCGGTACCGGCGGGTGGGCTGGACGTCAGCGGCGACGGAAAAGCCTGGACGCTCCAGATGAAGGATGTGCCGATCGTCGACCAACCGCATTGGCCCGCACTGGATGCGGTTGCTACGCCAGCGCGAATGAGCTTCAAGATGGTTTGGAAATCGACGGGCGAGCCCGCGATCTACGTGGATGCGGCGAAACAGTTCCGCTTCACAGGTACGCGTGCTTCATGCCAAATGGAGGCGCAGGTCGAGGTGCCTTCGATCGGTTTCTCCTGGAAGTCGGATCCGCTCGATACTTCGCACGCCGACATCGCGGTAATGGGCGAAGAAGTGAATGGACGCTACTTCTCCTGACGCCGTCGACTTCCCATTGCGCCGCGAAATTGGCGGACGTGGACGCTGGAAGAACAGCTTAGGTTATAATCCTGCCCTAGTTTCCGAGGGTAATGAATGTCGAACGAATTGACGTGGGAACATACCAACAAGATCGGCATCCTGCTGTCCAACACGCATCCTCAGATTGAGCCGCACACGGTTGCGCTCAACGAATTGCACGGCTACGTCACCGCGCTCGACGAATTCAAAGGCGACCCCA
Organism: uncultured Acidobacteriaceae bacterium; assembly: GCA_963730105.1. Classification (GTDB taxonomy): domain Bacteria; phylum Acidobacteriota; class Terriglobia; order Terriglobales; family Acidobacteriaceae; genus DASRAA01. Next base: position 155,602 of record CAVSQO010000016.1, on the reverse strand, counting down.
AACACTTCCACGAACCGACCCTGGAAGCCATCCGCGACGCCTGGAATACGGAGTTCCAAGAGCGCACCCGGAATTGGGCCTGAGCAGTCAGGGCCCTCGGCTATTTACAACTAGTCCTGAAGACCGCTCGGCCGTTCTTCACGCCGTGACGTGAGAGTGGTGTTGTCTCGAGCGCTTGCTCGCCAGCTTCTTATGCCCGCGTGCATAATTACCCGCTGAGACCTTGTGAGCGGGAGTTTTCGCAGCCGGTTTCTCCGCGACGGGCTGATCGTAGTGATCAGGATCGACTTCCTGCTGAGCAAAAACCTGCGTCCCACTGAACGAGACGACCATAACCGCCAGCATCAATACCATCGTTCTCAGGAACTTCATATCGCGCCTCCTTGGAGTAGTGGCTTGTAGAGGAGCACGCGAGATGCCGCGGAGCCGCGGCCAACTCGAGTCGTGAATGTTGAAGTCGCTAAGCGCGATAACCGATTGTTGGAGAATTGCTTGCCGTGGTGTGAGCGGTCATCAGATGACTCAGCGATCTGATCGCGATTGAGCGCTGACGACGCGAAGGCTATCTGATGAGATAGCGCGCCGAGCCACTGGATAGGCGGAAGAAAATAGTAGATGTGCCGCTACTGCCGTCGGAATTCCACTGTGGCTCAAGTCGAATGCGACGCGCCCTACAGCTATTCTCTTGCCAGCGCGTAATAGCCTTGCCGGGCCTGCACTTTGTAGTCGCCAGTTTTAGTGTGGATCTGGATCTTGCGATACGAGCCGTCCAGCTTGTTGTTGGTCGGCGAATAGCCAATGTTGTACTGGCTGCGCAACTCCATCTGGATCTGCTCGAAGGCCTGGCGCAACTTCTGCTGATTGTTGCCGACTTCGATGACGCGTCCGCCCGTTTCCTCGGCCAGCTTTCTCATGTCGCCTTCGCCAAAGCCTTGATACCACCCGCCGCGGTCGGCGATGAGGATGACGTAGCACATGGCGTCGGCCTTTTGCGCGGCTTCGATAGCGTCGCGAATCTTCAGGTGGCTTCCTTCGTCTTCGCCGTCGGTAAAGACGATCATCGCCTTGCGGCCAACTTCGGTCTTCAGCTTCTCATCGGCCGCCACATAAACCGCGTCGTTGAGCGCGGTGCTGCGCGGATGCGAGTTGGGCACCGGGCCGCCGCCCATGCCCACCGGGCCGCCGCCGACCGCTCCACCGCCGATTTGCAGCTTGTTCAGCGCGCGCTTGATCGACGAAACATTGTTGGTGTAGTCCTGGTCGAGGTCGATGTCGGAATCGAAGTTGATGAGGAACGCGAGGTCTTTGGGCCGCAGCACGCTCTGCAGGAACTCGACGCACGACTCCTGTTCGATGGTAAGCACGCGCTCCTGGCTGGGACTGGTGTCGATCAGCAAGCCGAGCGTCAGAGGCTGGTCAGCATCTGCCGCGAAATATTTGATGGTCTGCGGTTTGCCGTCTTCAATCACTTCGAAGTCCGTCTTGGTGAGCCCCGGAATCAACAGCCCGTGCTTGTCCTTGACGTTGAAGAAGATATTGACCACGTTGACCTGGGCCTTGAAGGTCTCGACCGACTGGTCTTCCGGTTCCTGCCCCTGCTGGTCGGCCGTCGGGGCCGAAGGCGGCACCGACGAATGGGGTGGTTCCTGGTCGTGCACGGTGGACTGGGCCGCCATCCACAAGCAGGACGATAGCAAAAGCGACGCAATCAGGGTGAGGGTACGAACTCGAATCAACCGCATACCTCTTTCTTCCGGGTGCATCTATTGTATTGCAAACGTCTAACCCGTAGCATCCGCAGCGTGCCGCCTGCCGGGGGTTGCGGGTATACTGAGGCTAAGTTCCGGCTACGTTGGAGACCAGCCACTTAACATGTTGAAGCGTCAACCAAGTTCCTGGGTTACATCCGCCCTCTTGCTGGCCATGGTTGCTATGACTGTTGGCATCGCAGTGGCACAGCAGCCGCTGCCGGATGCTCCGAAGCCGCAGAACAATGCGCCCGCGCCACCGCCTGCTCCTCCTCCGGATGTGACCGCTCCAGTTCCCGGCATGAGTGACGATAGCGGCACTGCTCCCTCGAAAACTAACCCGCAGGACGCGGAAAATACTCGACAGCCGTCGGATTCTTCGACAAATCCCACAGCGCCTCCTCCGGGCTCGCAGGGCATCAAAACCGTACCCTCCACCAAGGGCAGCGGCGCGCCGGGGAACGACTTCGACGAGCTGTTCAAGCTCAACGTAAACGTCAATTTCATCAGCGTGCCGGTAACGGTGAAGGACCCCGAGGGCAAGCTGGTTGACGGATTACTGGCGCAGGACTTCAGCGTCTACGAAGACAACGTCAAACAGACCATTACGTTCTTTACCAGCGATCCGTTTCCGCTGTCGGCAGCGGTTGTCATCGACCTCGGCATTTCCGAAAACACCGTCAGGAAAGTTGCCCAAACATATTCCGCGCTCGACGGCTCGTTCGGTCCCTTCGACAAGGTGGCCGTCTTCACCTACGGCAACTCGGTGAAAAAGCAGTCGGACTTTGGCAACCCGCAGCGTCTGCAACTGGCGCTGCAGCGCATTCGCGACTTGCAGGGCCTGAATCCGGGCGCTCCGGTGGTCGGTGGACCGCTCGGTTCGCCTCCGAACGTCAACGGCAAACCGGTCGATCCGGGAGTTCTTCCGCTACCATCCCAAACCCCAGCGCGCGAGTCGCATGTGTTGAACGACGCCATCCTGATGGCGGCCACCGAATTGGCGCACCTGCCCCGCGAGAACCGCAAAATCATTTTCGTGATCAGCAACGGCTATGAGTACGGTAGCCGCGCCAGCTACTCACAGGTGCTGAAGGTGCTGCTCACCAACGGCATCGCGATCTACGCCGTGGGAGTCGAGGCCTCCGCCATTCCCGGCATGAACAAGATCGACAAGCTGCACATACCCTTGCAGGGCTACACCGACATTCTTCCCAAGTACGCCAACGCCACCGGCGGCGAGGTAATCGACTCGTTCTCGCGCGAGACCATCGAGAGCGCGTACCAGACGATCACCTCGCAGGCGCGCAATCAGTACACACTCGGCTACAACACGACGCAGAAAGCTTCCAGCGCGTATCGCGACATCGAAGTGCGAGTGAAGCGTCCGGGACTGCTGGTGAGCGCGCGCCACGGATACTATCCGCTACCGCCGCAGCGCGAGGCACCCGCTCAGCCGGCAGACGCCTCGCAAAAGCCCGCCACGCCACCAGGAGCTACGCAGTAAGCTCACTTTCGACGTGAATTCGTGTCAGGGCACAACTTTACAAGCTGCTGAAAAAGGCGATCTTGGGTAGAGCTGACCTTTAGGTCAGCGTCTAAGCCATTTATATTTGACCCGCCGAGCGGACTTTAGTCCGCGAGGATCTGCTTTTTCGACTTTTTCAGCAAACCGCTAGCCTTTGGCTTCTGGCGGCGGCCTGCGCCGCCCAGGAAGAGGCCGAAACAGAATCGGCATCTTGATGCACGCCTCCAGCAAATAACGTGCGCGCGCCAATTGCTCGCCAAACGGATTGATCGCGGGTGTAAGTCCTTGCGCGTAGATCTTCAGCACACCGTCGCGACGCTCGATCATCACATTCGAAATCCGCTGATCATGCGCATCATCCAGCGCGTTAGCGAGCCGCAGAACGCCGGCAAGCGGCATCAACTCACTGCGCCTCTGTGCCGGCAGTCCCGCAAAAATCGGATGGTTTGAGGGTGGAAGACCTCCGCGATGGTAGTGCGCCACGATGGCCACACATTGCAGATATTCGTCGCTCCATCCTACGGGAGGCTTCAAGTTGCGAATCATGCGGTATCCGCGTTTGCGATGACCACTATTCTTCGCGCGCCCCACATCGTGCATCACCGCCGCGGCCTGCAGAATTCGCCGGGCGGGTTCCGACTGGGGAAGAATACCTTCGCGCGCCAGACCATCAAATATTTCCAGCGCGAGCGTGGTAACAAGTTCTGCGTGCTTGTTGTCGGGATCGAGAAATTCGGCCCAGGTTCGCATTTTCTCCAGCGAGGCTTCCGCCAGCGCGGCACCCGATGGCAATTCGGCGCGCCACTTCTGCCACAGCGATTCCCTACCCAACATTTTCTTGCGATAGAAGGCGATGCGCTTTTCGCGCTGAGTCGAAATCGTTTGTTGCCACAGTGCGCGCTCCTCGACCCCGACCTCCGGATGCGACTTCACCAGCCCCCACAGCACGTCGAAGTCGTGGACCTCGCCCAGGGCATCCTGTAAATCGCGCAGGTCGCGCGACCAGCGCTGATGGCGCTCGGGAAGAAAGTTCTCGACCGTATAGCGAAACCGTTTGATGCCCATGCGCAACTGGTGATACGCGACAGCACTGCGATTACGCAGCGCCGTGCGATGCAACTCATAAGCCTCGTGCCAGCGCTCCAGTGCGAGATACTGAAAGACCGGGCCTTCTAGCGGCACTCGAGTAGCGCGCTCGGCAAGCTTGTCGTTTAGAGTCGTCCAGCGCTTGCGATCAAAGTTATCGACCGCTTCTTTCGCGACCAGTTTCAGCTCGTCTTCCTTCTGCCGCAGCGACGACAGCAACACATGGCGCAGCGGATCGTCATCGCTAGAAAGCTTCTCAATCCACTCCATCATCACCTGGGTGTCGCGCAACTCTCCCAGACTGGCAAATAGACCCTTGCCGAGCTTCTTCATCTGTCGCCACGCGGGATCAGGATCGACCGAGAGAAATCCGTCGGCCATGGAACGGCAACGGCGAATAGCGACGCGCAGATCGTGTACCGGATCGGCGGCGAAATCCTGGCTGGCTTTGTCGGCCTCTTCCAGCACGCGCGCAGCCCAAAAGGCCAGCCCCGATTTTTTGTCGGCAGCCGGTGCAGCGGGTTCGCTCAGTGCTTCGTTGTCTAGCTGATCGTTCTCGGCGTGCATGGAAATGGAGCGTCCTTAGCTATTGTCGCAGAGCGAATGGCGTGCCGCACAGATCAGAGCGCCGAAGTTGCCGAGGGTCCCGGAATGGTTTCAATTTTGCCAAGCAGAAATATGTACGAAAAAATCCCCGCGACCAGCACCGCCGCAGCAACCAGAAACGGCCGGCGAAACGACTGCGAGTTGCCGACCAGGTATCCGGTGATAACGGGCGCAAGGATGGCTGGCAGATTGGCGACAAAATTCATAATGCCGGCCACTCGCGCCGTGCTGCCCGCCGGCGCAATGAGACTGGGGATCGACCACCCCACCGGCGCCGACGCCGCCAAGCCGCACAGCGCGATCGAGATCCAGAAAATCGCGACGCGAGGATTTGTGGTGCGCGTGGCGCCCGCGACAGCCAAGGCGAGCACCAATCCTGAAATTAGGATGGTCTGGCGCACCCGCGTGGCGTTGCGGCCTTTGCGAATCAGGTGATCAACGAGCCATCCGCCAACGATGAGGTCGCTCACCGTCGCCGCCAGCCACGGCACCGCGGTATAAAAACCCGACCGCAAAATGTCGAGATGCAGTGCAGTACTAAGGTATCCCGGCAGCCATGTGAGAAAAAGATAGAAGTTGTAGTTGTACGCGGCCATGCCGAGGGCCAAGCCCCAGACTTTTTTTCGCCGCAGCAAAAACCACAATGACGCAGCGCTATGCTGATCGACCGCGGCCTCCTCCTCGCCACCTCCAGCGGCGATGTATTCGCTCTCCGCGGGCGACAACAGCGGGTCATCAGTGGGATCGCGATACACCCGCCAGAACAGCGCAAAGTATCCGACGCTGAGAACGCCCGTCGCAAGAAAACTCGCGCGCCATCCCCAGTAGTGGACGATGACGGCGACCAGCGGAATACCAATCGCGGAAGCGAATTTCGCGCTGGAATCGAAGATGGCAGTCGCCAGCCCGCGTTCACTGCGCGGGAACCATACGCCGATAGCTTTGGCGTTGCCGGGAAACGTCGGCGCCTCCGCGACGCCGAGCAACAAACGCGCCGAGACGATAGCGGCGAAACCGCGCGCCAGTCCTGTGGCGAACGAAGCCACGCTCCACAGCAACGCGCTGACGCGAATCACCGGCTTCACGCCAAACCGATCGAGTACCGGCCCGGAAGGAAGCTGCAACATCACGTACGTCCAGCTATAGGTGCTGAGCAGGTATCCGAGGGCGACCGTGCTGAGACCGAACTCGCTCTTCAGCGGAGTAATCGCGACCGACAGATTCACCCGATCGAAGAAGTTGACGATGACTCCGATACCGAGCAGCACAGCGATGCGCCAGCGGCGGCTGGTCCAGACAGACTTGGCGATGGAGGTTCGAGGCAGTCAAGGCAGCGCGAAAGTTCGTTGCTAGTAGAACACACGACTGTGGGTTCCCGGCTCAATCCATCGTCGCTCAACCCATCGTGCGTTGAGCCGTCAGGATGAACAACACCTCAGTTAGCAGCGCAAACACTGCGAACGCCGCCTGGTACCTTCGATTGTTCACCTTGATGGCAATCAGGCTCAGAACGATCCACGATCCGATTCGCAGATAATACAAAGTGCCTATCGACTCGAAGTAGGGCAGCCCTTTCAAGAGCGTATCTCCGATGTCGGCAACGAAGAGCAAGGTCATGAAGCTGAAGATCCAACCCTTACGGGAATAGAAGTACTCCCGAAACCCCTTGTAATCCGCCATTTCGTCCGGGAAAAGCAGCGTGCACAGCATGTACATCAGCGTGGCGTAAAGCGCGACGAAGAAGTAGCGCGGAAAAGTCCATTCCGTCACTTGCCGCAGCCGGAACTCCCACCACCAGAAATGAATCAAGTAGAGGAACAGGAACAGCGACCACACCAGATGGACCCAATAGACTTTGTATTCCTTGGGATGCTGAACGATTCGCGCCAAGCCCCGCAGCAGATGCGAGACACCCAGTCCCAGCAGAATCGAAAACAACACGCGTACGTGGGAGTAGAGGTCCATCGCGAACAAACGACAGGATGCCAGGCCGTCCGCGATTGTTACATAGACTCGGCCCTCTGACCAATGCTGTCCAGACTGGCGGCGCAGCAGACCAACATAAGAAAAAGTTCCAATCCTCTTGACAGGCATTCCATATCTGTTGTATTTAACTAATAGGTTATTTAACTAACAGGTTTAGTACATCATGACCGATCGCCTGAGTACCGCTTTTGCCGCCCTCGCCGACCCCACGCGGCGCGCGATTCTCGCCCGCCTGGCTTCGGGCGAGGCCTCGGTGACGGAACTGGCCGAGCCCTTCGATATGAGCATGCCCGCGGTCTCAAAGCACTTAAAGGTCTTGGAACGTGCCGGTCTGATCGCCCGCGGACGCGAGGCGCAGTGGCGTCCTTGCCGGCTCGAGGCCGAGCCACTCAAGAACGTCGCCGACTGGGTAGACCACTACCGACGCTTCTGGGAGCAAAGTTTCGATCGGCTCGACGAATACCTACGCACGCTTCAAGAAAAAGACAAGAAGGAGAAGCACCATGCCCGCAACCAGCGCAAGAAGCACTGATCCCAGTGCCGGACTCAAAGAACTCGCGATCACTGAAATCTTGAACGCCCCACGCAGCCTCACCTGGCGCACCTGGACCGACGCACACCACGTGGCCCAGTGGTGGGGTCCGCGTGAATTTACGAATCCAGTGTGCGAATGGGACGCGCGGCCTGGCGGCTTGATCCGCATCGACATGCGCGGGCCCGACGGCACGGTGATCCCGGTGCGGGGCGTTTTCCACGAGGTGATCGAACCCGAATGGCTCGATTTCACCACTTCTGCCTATGCCGATGCGGAAGGCAGCGACCAGCTCGAAGTACGGCATAACGTGACCTTCGAAGAACAGGATGGCAAGACGAAGCTCACATTGCAATCGCGCGTGATCAAGACTACCGCTGCAACGGTCCAACCCTTGGCGGGAATGGAAGCTGGTTGGAAGCAGAGCCTCGACCGGCTGGCCGAATTGTTGGCGAAGATCTGAGGTTCGCCGGTTGAGTCCGACGATCCGCTTCGTCGCGCCCCGACAACCCTACGAAACAGGAGTAACAAAATGCTGAAACTGGAAGACACGAAAACGACAACAAGCACGGCCGATCGCGAAATTGTGGCGACGCGGCTCTTTCACGTACCCCGCGAACTGGTGTTCCGGATGTGGACCAATCGTGAGCACATTTCGAACTGGTGGGGGCCGCGCGGCTTCACCACCACGACCTACGAGATGGATGTGCGGCCGGGCGGCGTATGGCGGTTCACCATGCATGGGCCCGACGGTCGCAACTACGAGAACAAAATCATCTACCGCGAAATCGTCTCACCCGAACGCATCTCTTATTTCCACGAGTCGCCGCCGCCTTTTGACACCACGGTTACGTTCACTGAGCAAACCGGGGGCACGTCGGTAACTGCGCGCATGTTGTTCGAGTCCGCCGACTTGCGGGAAACAGTCGCCAAGGCCCACGGCGCAGTGGAAGGGTTACAGCAGATGCTGTCGCGCCTCGACGAAGAGATGTCAAAAATGGCAGCAGAATCGGGGATATAAACAGCGACACAAAGTTGAAATTCGCACGACGTGACCTCACAGATGCCGGTCACGTCGCGCGAATCGCCTTTAGTCAGTCAGCGCCGGTGCGCGGCTGTTTCAATGATGGGCTACAGCGTGTGCCGGTACCGTTTCCACTCGCACTGGCCCGCGGTTGGGTACCTTGTCGACTCCCACCTCGTCGAGGTGCAGGTGTCGGGTCTCGGGTGAATACAGCAGGCTGACGAAGGTCATAATCGCACCCACCGTCAGTACCACAGCCGGCGACAACCACAGATCCTGCTTCTCAATGTTGGCGATGAACGGGATCTTGTGCGCCCACCACACATAAGCGCTGAACCACGCTCCCAGTAGGGCGCCTGACGAATAACCGAAGCCCACGCCTGCTGCACGACGCTTTGTGGGGAAGCGCTCGCAAAGATAAGCGGGAACCACTCCCCACGCTAGTTTCAGCATTGCGGCCATCACGGTTCCCAGCACGGCCATCCACAGATTGCGTTCGATGGCGGCGTGGTACAGCACATAAAATACCGGCACGCCGAATACGATCAGGAATACGCAGTACCACTGGGTAAGAATCTTTCTTCCCGTCCTGTCTGACAGCCAGCCGTAAAAGTTATATCCCAGAAACGCCATGAACAGCGCGAAGCCATAGATCAAGCTATACGTGGTGGTGTCGAAGCCGCGCCCTTTCAGCGTCAGGATGTTCGGCAGGAACCCGTACACGGAATAGTCGGTGAGGAACAATCCCGTCATGAAGAAGAAGACCTGCAGAAAGTCCCACAGTTGCGGAGGCTTGAACAGGCTCAGGAACGGAGATTTTTCGATGTTTCCCTCCGCCTTAGCTTTCTCGAACTCGGGCGATTCGTGCAGGTTCTTCCGAATATAAAGCGCCAGGAAAACCGGCACTACACCCGTCATGAACGCGATGCGCCAGCCGTAGGACGCCATGGCTTCTTTGGTGGTGAAGAACGAAATCGCTGCGAACACCAGCGAAGCGAATACGTAGCCCAGCGGGAAACCAGACTGGATGAATCCGCCGATGGCTCCGCGGCGCTTCTGGGGAGCGTATTCAATGGCGAAGGTATGCCCGACCGCATATTCGCCACCGAAGAAGATACCCATGAACAGCCGAAGCACACAGAAGATTACGTATGCCCAGACGCCGATCTGCGCATAGGTTGGTAGAAAGCCTCCCAACAGCGACATCACACCCACGCCGCCGATGGTGAGTACCAGCAGAAAGCGCCTGCCGATTTTGTCGGCGTATCGTCCGAAGATCGCCGAACCGATGGGTCTGGCCGCCATCGTGATCGAATACGTAAACACGATCACGATGTACTGCCAGGCTGCGCTGCCTTTGGGGGAGACGAAAACCTTGACCAGGATGGGGGCCATGACAAGGACCAATGCCATGTCATAGGCGTCCAGCATGAACCCCAGAAACTGCGAGGCCATGGCCATCTTGGTGTCTTTAGAGAGAGATTGCTGGTCAGTCATAGAAACTCCTGAACCGCGCTGAAAAATGGCGATAACAGCAGGTGTAGCACTTGGTGGGCAAGAAGCGTGCGGCATCGCTCACGCTCGCGTGTGATATATGAACATCCCGCGGTCATGTTGACCCCGCACGGCTCGAAAGTGGCGCTTCTGTGGTCAGCCGCCAGAAAAACGATTCGACCCGGAATGCGGCTCGGATTCAGCTCCGTGTTCTGGCGTTTCAGATGAAGCATCGAACGGCGCGACTCAGAAATTTTGTCGCATCTGGCTCATGGGTTGGAAGTTGGACCGGTGAACGCGGCTGGCGAGCTGAAGGTTGTGAACGCCAACTCCGCTCTTTCACCGATCACACGCTCTTCATGAAGCGAAGCGGCCCGCGCCTGATGAACTCGAACTTCGCGAATCCAGACCGCTCCATGAGTTCTACCAATTCAGGCTCTGTGAACATGCGGTAGAACGGATAGCGCTTCACCTTGCGATATACGAAGTGAATCCCATTGAACACCGTAGCTTCCTTGGGATGATAGTCCAGCAGGTACTTCTTGCCTCGACCGATGGCCGCCAGCTTCTCGAAACCCTGGTCCGTAAGGTAAGGAAGGATCCCCAATCCGACGAGTACGTCGTAATCGCGAAATGCGGTCGGATCCAGATCTTCGACTGAGCTCACCTCGACCTTCGCGTCGACGTTCGGGCCAACAGCGTTGCTGACTCGCTCCCGTGCTTTAGCGACGGCCGGCTCTGCAATGTCGAATGCCCGATATAAGCGGACCGTGGGCGAAGTCTTCAGAAATGCAGACGCAAATTCTCCCATGCCGCATCCCAGTTCCACCACAGAAGTGGGCGCCCATTCGTTGACAATTTCAACCGCCATGTCTTCACGCAGTTTCAAGTGCTTGCGCCACGGTTTGGCGATCTCTTCGATGAAAGGGAGCTTCTTGTCCTTTTCATAGGCGCTCGTCGCCCATTCCGTGATGTGCTCGTCCCAAAACTTGCGCTGCTCACCTGAATCCATCAGGTCCTCCCTGAACGTGCGTCACCAATGAGACGCCGAATTCCTTCTCGAACTCTTGCTTGCTGTAGGTAGTTACCGCCCGAAGATCGCCTGCGTAATCATATCCTGTCCAAAACCCAGGTGCTTCGTCGTTGGAGACGGCAACATGCACCATCAGTTCGGAGACACCTGGAGGCGCAGATTTCCCCACCTCGCGGACCACCTCGGCACTCATGCGTCCGCCCTGCGAAAAACCGTAGAAGGACGTTGGAAAAGTCAGCTTGCCCTCCCAGATCCAGCGCGGTACTTGGGTAGCGAAGTTGAGCACGGTCTTTTCGACGAAGCGAGGGGAGAAATTCAGCCCCGGCTTCCACCAAATGGGTTCTGCCGGTAGGCGCACTTGCTGGATCCCATATCGCTGTGCCAGTTTCAGCACGACGCCGGCAGCAGCGGGATGCGCGTGACAATGCCCGTGGCCGTCAATGTGCGTCAGCGTGATTCCAGCCCTCAGGATCTTGGCGATCTGCGCGTCCCACTCCAGTAAAAGGTCCCCGGGAATTCTGGGATCGACGGCCATTCGCTGAAACTGCCGTGGGCGCGAATAGAAACGGCCTTCTGCGTTGACGAGTCTGGGTATTTGAGCCAGCGGAAGAATCGGTGTGTATTCGTTTGCAATCAGGTGAATACCGACTCCCAGCTCCGGCAGCTCTTTCGCCAAGGCAACCGCTTGCTCAAAAGCCGGCCCGGCGGCAACCAGCGACGCACTGGTGACAATTCCGCGGCGAAAACCCTCCGCCACTCCCAGATTCACTGCTTCACTGCGTCCGAAATCGTCAGCGTTCACGATGAGGAAGCGCCCGGCTGCCTTCGAAGAAGAATTTTGCTTGTTGTCCGTCATCGACTCAGTGGGCTGCAGGCGCTCCGATTGGGAAATCGCTCATCGATATTCGCTGCGGCTGAGCGGCTCGTTGGCAGGATCTTGCTTTGCCGATTCGACGTTGAGGGTGCGAGCGACCAAATAGAGAGGACGTTCCTTGGACTGCTCGTAGATTTTGCCGACATATTCACCAAGAATTCCGATGCTGATGAGCATGGTTCCGCCGATCACCGACACCACTACGATCAGCTCCGTCCAGCCGCGCACCGTATACCAGTGGAAGAAATGGGCCAATATGGCTCGCACGGCTTCTTCCGCTCCGAAGAGAGTCACAATCAAGCCGAACGTCATAATCGCGCGCAGCGGCAAGATCGAGAATGAGGTGGCAGCAGTCCACGCGAAAGCCAGCATCTTGTGCAGCGGATATTTCGATCGGCCCGCAACCCGGGCTGCGCGCTCGTAAGGAATCGCGATCTGGGGATAGCCCACCCATGCAACCATGCCGCGCAGAAAACGATGGGTTTCGCGCATCTGGCGCAGGCCGTCGAGGCAACTGCGTGAGATCAGGCGGAAATCTCCAGCATCGACGGGCAATCGCCTGTATACCAGACTCCGCATCAACCGGTAAAAGAACCACGCAGTAAACCTCTTGAACCAACTCTCGCCCTGGCGCACCAGTCCGGCGGCGTAAGCTACGTCATACCCTTCGCAATAGCGGCGAATCATCTCGTGAATAACGTGCAACGGATGCTGCAAATCGGCGTCCAGCACAACCACTGCGTCACCGTTGGCGAAATCGAGTCCCGCGGTACACGCGAGCTGGTGCCCGAAGTTTCGCGACAGGTGAATGACCTTCACGCGCGAGTCTTCCCTCGCCCATGCCGCAATTCGCGCCAGAGTTTCGTCGGTACTGCCGTCGTTCACCAGAATGATCTCGGTGTCCCCGGAGACTTCTGCCATGAACTGTTCCACCGCGCCGCGCAGATGCGGCACCACAGCTTCCTCGTTGTACATCGGAATTACCAGCGAGAGCAGTCCCGGATACGGGCGCGGTTGCAGAATATGGAAGGTCTCGCTTGGGTTGGGCATGATCGGACCCCAATCAAAAGCCGCGTAATCCAGTTAGTTTAGCATCGGCTTCGACAGGCAACACAGTGTCGCCAGCGGTACGTTCAATGCCCTCAGAACGGAGGATTGCAGACGGCGGCGCCGCTGACCAGGCAGCAACTATTGCTCGGGCATGTGATAGATCCACATTGTCTTGCCTACGATGGTCACCCGCTGCTGCTGCGGTAGCCATGGCCAGCACTCAGGAGAGCGACGCGCACGACGCACGGCCACCGCAACCCACCCAGTCGGCACGTCGCCGCACTTCAACTTCACGGTATCGGGCAGCCCTAGCGACTGCGGATCGTAAAAGCCTTCATAGGCAATACTGATGTGGTCGATATGATTCTCGCGCAGATAAGTCGCCAGTCGCGTCAAGTCCTGTCCCCAGTCCAGGTCGCCGACCACCAAAAGCCGCGACGGATCACTGCCCCCGAATTCATTGAAATACGCGAGGTAATCCGGATGCGCCAATGCCGACGAAACCGTCAGCCACGCGAAGAGCAGAACCGCAATGACCCGCGACAGCGTCCTGTGATGACGGCGATTCCACAGCGTCACCAGCCCCAGCGCCGCGACCATGCTCATGAACACATATACCGGCAGGACATACCGAAGGCCCGTGTCGATGCGAGTGGGCATGGTCACGATCATGATCACGACTGCGCAGGCGACTGGTGCAGCACTCTCCCAATCACGCCGGTCATGCAGATAGCGGGCTACGACGACACCAGTCCCCAAAGCCGCTAGCAGGAGCACCGCCAGCGGCGTCTTGACCATCAGCGCAGCAATAAAGAAGTACCAGAAGCCTCCATCCTTAACGCGGCCGAACAGGTAGGCGGGGATTCCCTGGCGGTTCTGCTCGCGCAGGTATCGAATGCCGTCTGGGATTTCGGGCATAGGCGCAGGCACCCTGGACGTAATGTGATGGACAGCATTGGTCAAACCCGATGACGGGCCGAATACCCTAGCTGCCACTCTGTCGGGAACCTTCGTGAATTGATTCAAAGGAGCGTAAGAAAAACGATAGATCGCCCAGGTCACAAGGAACGCGCACAGCAGGCTCAAACCAACCGTGCGCAACAGCGCGCGCCAATTCGTATTGCCGGCCAGCGCGTACAGGACCAGGATCGCCCCAGCGCAAACCGGAACGAACGCGACCGCGGAGAATTTCGCGCAAAACGCCAGTCCGGCGGTGACGCCGAAGACCGAAGCCGTCCGCACGTCCGGCTTTTTCAGCCAAAGAGTGAACGCGTACATTGCCAGGCCAAACATGGCGGTGAAAGGAACGTCCGTCGTCGCGACCGACGAGTGCGCCAGCATCGTCGGAAGGAAGGTTAAGATGGCGGCCGCCAACAGAGCTGCGGGTGCGCCGTAGATGCGCTTCGTCCAAAAGAAGACCACGAGCGTCGCGATAACGAAGTAGGGCAGCACACCGATTCGCGCCAGCGTCAGGTTGCGCCAGTAGTGTCCATCTGCCGACAGGATGGGATACGTTTCGGTCCAATCCTTTGGATGGCCTACTTCGCGAACGCCCGCAAGGTAGGGGAGAAACGCAATCGAGATGCGCGCCAGCGGAGTGTGCTTGGTCTCGATCGTGTAGGTGCCTTTTTCCCACCACTCAATGCCGCAGGCGAGGTGAGAAGGTTCATCGATGGTGTGATTGAAGACGTGATAGGTAGAAACGATGCGGAGGATGCCGATTCCGAGCAATAGTGTGAGACAGAGCGCCCATCCTACGGGACGCGACAAAAAACTGGCGGCACCCTTCACCGACGCGCCGGAAGCAACTGCGACGTTCGTATTCATATTGTCACTGGTAGGCACGATGCAGCCCTAGCCCAGCGAGCCGGCGGCATTAGCCGTCTGTTGAATGACCGGAAGCGAAACACTCTGTTCGCTGATCGACGGCCCGCGCATGATTCCCAGCCGCGCCGAGTAAAGGTCCTTGGGCAGCCCTTTCATGTGCAGCACGACATCGCGGACAACCTGGTTATCGCGTTTCAGCTGCAGCGTCATGCCCGGTGGCAATCCAGAGATTCCAAAGACGTCGTCCGATAGGCGCTCCAGCCGAAAGGCGGGCTTGCTATCGATCAGCACATTCAGCTTGCCATCGATGAGACGCACCGCTGCATTGGCTCCCTTGGCCAGCGCACTCAGTGGCTTTCCGATGACGAACATGGGCATGAACTCTCCCGGAATCTTGAAGTCGCACGCGAACCTGCGCAGCTCGGCCTCTGACGCAGGAATCGGATCGGTCGTGATCGAGATGCCCTCCGCGCGGCGTCGTGCGATGAAGTCCTCTGGAAACAAGCTGAGCACGAAGTCGTTGATTTGAACGTCGATCACCATGTGCACACGCACGATCGAGCTATTGTTCTTGACCGAGTGGACTTTCGAAAAATCTCCATACCATAGCTCGCCCGGCTTCCACGTCATGCGCTGCCCGTCGATGAAGAACACGACGTCGGGATGCGTGACGATGGGAATATGCAGCCGCAGCAATCCGAATTGAAAGCTGGTGTGAAAGTCGAAGTGGTCTTTAATGTGTCCTTCGGGCGGGAGAAAAAGAATACGCACCACTTCCTTCGGACACTTCAGGTCATCCAGGACCTGCTTCATGTAAGGCGCGCGTTGCAGCTCCTCGGTCTCCTGGTAGTGATCGGTGCCGGCTGCGCTGGGGAAAGTCGATTGCTTTCCGCCCATCGAATACAGTGCGATGCCGGTCCACTCGCCTTTGTGATACGGCCCGGGCTGCGGGGCACGCTGAACTTCCTGCAGGGTGTGGAGGTCGCGTTGCAACAGCTCGACGTCATAATTCCGCGGCAGACGCACCGCAACCAGATCGGAACTTGGCGACATAGGGCCTCCTGACCGACACCGAAAGCTCGGGCCTCGAAGGGCGCAAAGAATACCCGCTGGAAGCCGCGGCTGGATGGCCTACATTATAGGGGGTCAGGCAGTGTTTGGGCACCGGTGACTACGGCACGAGCGACTCGAGGAACCAGGTTTCGCTCCGGACTACGGCGATCCTCTCTTCCTAGCTCTTTCTTCTCCGTGTCCTCCGTGCCTCCGTGGTAAAAATAACCTTCTCACTCGCAGAACACCTTCACTTTGACCTTCTCGTCGCCTCGCCCGCGGCCATCAACGTCCACGTCGATGGTGAGTTCATTGAGGTGATCTATGAGTTCTTCCAGGTTGTCGGGCTTGATCTGGCTCAGGTCAAACGGGATTCCCCGCTGGTGCAACGCCTGATTCACGTGGTCACGTGCCTGCGGTGGGATGAGTCCCGTCAAGCGCACTCCCGCGCGCAGCAACTGCATCGGCACGCGAATATTCACCTTTACCGGCCCCTGACGCGGGTCCCGTGCATTGTCAGAATCGACCAGAATGCGCAAATACTTGTACCGGGAAGCAGCCGTCGACGCGCCATTCCCCGACGCTTCCGCCCCAGTGCCTTTGTCCAGCGCGGTGATCAGCCGCTCGGCTTCGTCGGCCGTGATCTTGCCTTGCGACAGCATCTCCAGAATTTGGCGCCGATGTTCGTTCATGACTTCTCCTAAAGAATACGGATCAGCACCAGCGCTTCGCCGTTGTCGATCTCGATGTGGGTGTCGCGAAATCCCGCACAAATGCCCCAGAAAGTTGCGATGGCCTCGAACGGATTTACCCGGCTCACCACGCAAACGATGAACAGCACGGGCAGCGCCAGCAAAGCCAATGGCAGCAGCAGGAGCCACAACAGGAACAGTGGGACCCATAAACGGAAGCTGCGGCTGCGCGGCCAGCGCCGCCAACTGACAACACCTACGAGGGGAATCATGGCAACGACTCCAGTTCGCGAATGGCATCCTCCGCGGTGATCTCGCCGCGGCGGAGCCGATCGAAAATTTCCGTGCGCGAGGGCGACGGGTTGGTGTCTACAAAATCCAGGCTCTGCGCGATGCGCGTCAGCCGGGCCTTGATTGTCGGGTAGCTGACTCCAAAGACCTGCTCCATCTCTTTGATGGAGCCGTGGGAGCGCACAAACGCCACCACGAACACCTGGTCTTCCGAGCTAAGCCGCGCCAATTGCGGCAGCTCAAACTGGCCTTCGATGGCGATTTCCTTCCCCGCCAGCCGCACGCGCTCGACGACTACCTCTTGCCCGTGAGTGAGGCGGGTCAGCTCCTGCCAATCGCTGTTCGATTTGGAATCTTTATTTTCCATTGCCAATTTATTATCTAAATCAATTTTTAGATTGATAAATTTGATTTGTCAAGCGAAAAAACGAATGAAAGTTAACTTCCGTCTCACTCGCCCGTCGATTGCAGCCATTTCCCCGCGACTCATCCCATCAACGGAACAGACACCGATGGGACTTCGTCTATCAGGCCAGGGGACGCTGCGGCTTCAATCTGGCGTCGGGGAGGTTGCATGGAACGCCTGAGTTGGTTCGCGCAGGACGTACGTTATGCACTGCGCGGATTCCGCCGCGATCGTGGTTTCACGCTGCTGGCGATCGTCGCTCTCGCACTCGGAATCGGCGCAACCACGGTGATCTTCAGCGTCATCGAGAACGTCCTCATTGAGCCGTTTCCCTACCGCGCTCCCGAACGGTTGACGGTGGTTTATGTACACGACACCACTCGGCCTGAGTATTACCTCAACCCCAGCTATCGGCTGCCGGAGTTTCTCGACATCGAGACGCAGAACCATGTCTTCGAAGATGTAATGGGCAACGCGCAGCTCGATATCCTCTACACCGACAAGGAGGGCACACTACAGTTCGACGGCGAATGGGTGACCCCCAACGCCTTTGAGTTCCTCGGCATGCAACCGTCGCTCGGCCGCATGATTACCCGCGCCGACGGCGATGCGAACGCAGCTCCCGTGTTCGCCATGAGTTACCGGTTGTGGAAGAAGCAGTTCAACAGCGACCCCAACCTTATTGGCAAGACGCTAGTGCTGAACGGTCAGCCGCGCACTCTGGTTGCGGTGATGCCGCCGCGATTCTTGCTGGGGAACGTCGACATCTGGGTGCCCAACAACATGAACCGCAGCGATCCCGAGAACCAGCGGCTCGAATTCTGGATGTTGGCGCGCACCAAACCGGGGGTCACGCTGCAACAAGTAACGTCAGACGCAGACGTGATTATTCGGAACCTGGCGAAAACGTATCCCAATGACTTCCCCAAGACGTTCACCGTGTCGTCGAAAACACTCACCGATGACGTGGTCGGCCAGTTCAAAGGAACGTTGTACACCTTGCTTGCGGCTGTGGGCATGTTGTTGCTGATCGCGTGCAGCAACGTCGCCAACCTGCTGCTGGCACGGGCTACAGCGCGTGAACGTGAGATTGCCATCCGCGCCTCGATGGGCGCCAGCCGCGCTCGCATCGTGCGGCAACTCTTGGTCGAAAGCCTGATGCTCGCCCTTGGTGGCTGCCTGTTGGGTTGCCTGTTCGCGTATTTCGGCCTAAAGGGCGTCACTGCTGCGATGCCGGACCAAACGATTCCGGCGGAAGCAGTGCTGCGCCTGAATTGGCGCGCCTTGCTGTTTGCGGTTGGTGTAACTGGGCTCACTACCTTGTTATGTGGCCTCGCGCCCGCCATTCATGCAGTTCGCGGTGACCTCCATACCCGCCTGAAAGATACGGGCAAAGGCGTCAACGCCGACTTTCGTCATGGCAAGTTTCGCTCCGGCCTTGTCGTGTGGGAAGTGATGCTATCGATCGTTCTGCTGGTTGGCGCGGGTCTGATGATGCGCGGCCTCTTCGCGCTGCAACACGTCGAGCTAGGCCTGAATCCGGTCAATATTCTGGTCGCTCGAACGCCGCTTCCCAAAGGTCAGTACGAAACCGCGGAGCAGAAGAAGATTTTCTTCCGCCAGGTTCTGCAACGTGTGACGGCGCTGCCGGGTGTGATCGCGGCCACCGAGACCTCGTCCCTTCCACCTTATGGCGGCCCTGAGAGTGACGTCACCATCCCCGGCAAAACCCACGCCGATCCTTGGCGCACTATGTTCCAGCTGTGCAGCGAAGGATACTTCCAAACGATGGGGCGCCATCTGCTGCGCGGTCGGCTGCTGACAGAATCCGACGTGGATGCTGCGCGTCCCGTCGCGGTGGTCAATGAGACACTGGCGAAGACCTATTTCGGCAAAGAAGATCCCATCGGCCAGAAAATCAAGTTCAACATGTTCGACGAAATGCCGCAGTCGCCCAAAGACCAATACTTCGAAATCATTGGTGTGGTTGCCGATGCGAAAAACCGCGGCCTACAAGAGGGCGTAGCGCCTGAGGCATACATTCCATATAGCGTTACTGGCGCCATGGAGCGCGGCATCCTCGTGCGAACCGGCGTCGAGCCACTGTCGATGCTGATGCTGGTGCGGCGCGAAATCTGGGCGGTCGACCGCAACGTGGCGCTAACCATGACCGGCACGCTTGAGGGCTACTTGCAGCAGTTCAGCTACGCCGGACCTAAATTCGTGCTGATCCTGCTGAGCGTTTTTGCCACCGTGGGACTAACACTCGTCGCGATTGGCGTCTTCAGCGTCATGGCTTACTCCGTCTCGCTGCAGACGCATGACATCGGCATCCGCATGGCGCTGGGTGCTCCCACTAGCGACGTGCTGAAAATGGTGCTGAGCAAGGGGCTGCGCCTCATCGGCATAGGTATGGTGTTGGGAATCTTGGCGAGCGTAGCGCTCACCCGGCTGGTGGCCAGCCAGCTCTGGGGAGTGTCTCCACGCGATCCCGTAACATTTGTCGGAGTAATGGTAGTTCTGACCGTCGTAGGAACGGCAGCTTGCTTAGTTCCCGCGCGCCGCGCCACGCGGGTCGATCCCCTAGTAGCGCTGCGCTACGAATAGTCGATATCAACGATGGACGCCCCCGCCGTGGAAACCACCGCCGGCAAATCCGCCGCCGTGAAACGCCGGGCCGGCAACTCCGAAACTACCGCGAGCCTGTGGAGAGGCTGCAAAAGCGCGTCCCATATTCATCCGTGGCACAGGCGCAGCCAGGACGCGTCCGGAGTAATAGTGTTCGTAGTATCCGAATCCGCGGCGATAACCGAAGCCGTAGTAAGGTGCGTAGCCCACGTACCAGGGCGAATAGAATCCCCAACCGAAAGGACTATAGAGAATTCCATCGCCGGGAATCCACGTATAGCCTGCAAACCATGGGTTCCAGTACCACCCCGCGCCATACCATCCTGGCCCTCCAGCATAGTAATTGCGGGCTACATCGACGTTGGCCTCCGCCAGGTACTGCGAGCGCAGGTAGCTAAAGCGATACAGGTCGCTAGTCTCGTAAACGTTCTTGTCGAACTTCGTCGTCTTCAGTCGTCCGCTAGTGCTCAGATCGAGCACGCGCTCGCCTTTGACTTGCACGTTCTGGTCATCGTACTGAACATTGGCTTCGCCTTTCAGCACGCGCACCTGGTCATGATCGGCATCAAATGCATAAAAGCCGTTCTTCATCATCTGGGTGGTCGCGCCGTTCTCGCCGATGCGAAGCATGTTGTACGGGTGAATCTCTGCGACCTCGACGGTCGCCTGTCCCTTGACCAGGTCGGCTTCGGTGTTGGTCAGGTTCGACGAAACCATCTTCACCGTGCTGTTGTCACCGACGCGCAGAAAGACCCCGGGCGTCAGCAAGATTTCAGCTTTCCCATTACCAGTCGACAAAGACTGGCCGGGTTGTAATTCGACCGAGCCGATGGATTTCGAGGTGAGCGTCTGGTCGCCGACGCTGGCTTGCCCTTCAATGTAGTTGAGTGTTCCTGGAAGCGCTGTGTCTGCGCCCCACGCGGGCGCGGTCAAAACCGCTGCCAGAAGAAAGCTAAAACTCAGCGCTTTCAAGCTTGGCAGTCTCATGGTGTGTACCTCTACTTTCTCACTTTATTAGATGCGATCCAGCAGGTTTAGTACCGCGAGCCAAGTCCAGCGCTTTCGCAAGGTTGCGAAACTAATTGAAAACAATTAGTTGTCGACGGTTTCCAGTAGTTTGGTCGCTCAACCAGGCCAACGCAACGCAGATAAGGTAGAACCTTTTTTCTGGGGCAATGAGAAAAGTAGCCCGTTCTACTCCTCCCATTCCAGAATCCTCAATGCGCTACGGTTTTGGCGCAGGTGCCGGCGCAGCTGCTGGCGCGGGTTTCGGCAGCGGTTTGCGCGGGAGCATGTTATCGCGCATGGCGGCATCGTACACGTACGCTGCGAGGATGACGGCGGCCTGCATCATGTCGTCGCGCTGGATGCGCTCGTACACGTCCTCATTCGAGTGGTGGGTGCGCGTCATGTACTCGACCGGGTCCTGGATGAACTGGAAGCCGGGGATGCCGACGGCGTCGAACGATTCGTGATCGGTGCCGCCGGTGTTGCGCATGGTCAGCGTGGTCATGCCGAGGTCGTTGAAGGGCTGCATCCAGGCGCTGAAGATGGGCGCGACGCCCTCGTTCTCCTGCAGATAAACGCCACGAAGCTTGCCGGTGCCGTTATCGACATTGAAGTACGCCGAGACCTTGGCCTGCTCGGGCTTGAGGTTGAGCGGCGTGTCGTTCTTGCGCAGCCACTCGGGCATGGCGAGTTCTTTGGGATCGGTGGGCGCAGCGTGCGAGCCGAAGTGGTCTTTCACATACGCAGCCGAGCCGAGCAGACCTTCTTCTTCGCCGCTCCAGAGGGCGACGCGAATGGTGCGGCGCGGCTTGAATCCGATGGCCTTGAGAATGCGAATCGCCTCCATGGTGATGGCGCTGCCGGCGGCGTTGTCGGTGGCCCCGGTGCCGGCGTGCCAGGAGTCGAGATGCGCGCCCAGCATGACCAGCTCGTCTTTCTTGTCGGTACCCGGAATTTCGGCGACGGTGTTGTAGGCGTTGGGATCGGAATCGTAGAAGGTGTTGCGGACGTCGAGCTCGAGTTCGACGGGGATGTTGCGGTCGAGCAGGCGCGTGATGCGTCCGTAGTTTTCGATGGCCATGACCAGCGAGGGAACGCCGGCAGGAGTATTGGGCTCGTAGCTGGCTCCGCTCTGCACGAAGACCAGGCCGGCTTCACCGGCGCGGCTGGGATCGATGATGGCGGCGACGTGCTCGTCCATGAGGAACTGGTTGAGTGTCTTCTGGAAGGCAACGCGCTGCGCGGTTTCTTCGCGGTTAAAGCGCGGCTTCTCGCTGGGGATCTGGTACTGAGAAAGGTCCGCCAGGTCCTTATCGTCGTAACGCTTCAAGGCAGGCTTCTCGCCGGGCGTGATCTCGCGCATGTCGCCGTTGAGCACGATCTTGCCCGAGAGCTGTCCTTTGTATTTGTCGAGGTCGGCCTGGGTGGCGAGCTTGGCCTTCACGACAGGCGCGCGCACGGCGCCGTTGGTGCTGACCGTCCAGGCCTTCGGGTAAGCGAGCAGCGGCGAAGCTTGCGGCGCGACCATGCGAACTTCGGTGTACTCGTTCGACCAGCCGCGTCCGAAGGGAAAGCTCTCGAGGTGTGAGTTCACCAGACCCCACTCGGTGAACTGATCGCGCGTCCACTCGTTGGCGCGCTTCATGTTGGGCGAGCCGGTAAGGCGCGGCCCAATGACGTCGGTGAGCTGGCCCTCGATCTCCATCACCTTGGAGTTGTGGAAACCTTCGTTACGGATCTGCGACATCACTTCCCAGTTGACGGTCTCGGTGTTGGGAAGAGTCGCTGTGGCGGCGAGAACGTCAGCGGGAACGGCGATGGCAAGGATAAGCAAAGCAGCAGCAATTCGGCTGCAGAAACGGAGAGTCATGGTCGGTGTGGGTCCTTGATGTGGCGCGAAGTTCGGCGCCGGAAGTTAATAAGTGAGGATAACAGAGGGGATTCCCGAAACAGGTGGACCAAAAGAGGACTGAGTTCCGCGATGGGAATCGCAGCGGGCGTGTTTGGTTTCGCTTTTTATTCGTAGAGCGTTGCAGCGGCGGAGTTTGCGAAGACAGGTCTTGTCACGGACTGAGTGGTGTCGCGCGTGCATTAGCAGAAGCGAGTTTGCAAAATGTTGCGGAAGCAGAGACGGTGCGCGATGAATGTGACAACGCAGAACGACAATCAGTCGTATCAAAGGATGCACGCGATTCCGGCGACCATCCTGCTGGTAGAAGACGAGGCAGCGGTGCGCGACGTGACGCGCGAAGCTCTGGAGATGGGCGGCTATCACGTGCTCACGGCCGATGGAGCGGCTGCAGCCACGCATATCGTGTGCGATGAGTCCACGGCGATTGATCTGCTGCTGACCGACGTGATCATGCCGGAGATGAATGGCCCGGAGTTGGCGCGGCAGGTGAAGGCGATACGGCCGGAACTGAATACGCTGTTCATGACCGGATATGCGGAGAGTGAGCTTCTGCGTCTGGCGACTGGGGGCGCTCCGCACAAGCACATCAAGAAACCGTTCACGGTACACAGCCTGCTGGCGGGCGTGGCCGATGCGCTGGCAGCGCGATGGAACGGCAGCGTGGACGACCAAGATATCCAAGATCCGCAGCATCCCTCCTCCTAGTGTCTCCTCCGCGAGGCCCCGGCTTCCGGCCGACCGAAGTGGTTGGTTGGCGGCTGGGGCCGCCCTCCTGCGAATGCCCGCCGAACCTGCCGTGTATGAAGGGTCTCAAGTGCGTCGTCACAAGGAAGGAGTTGCTGCGTGACGCTGATTGAAAAACCGGTTTTGCACGGCATATAATCGAAGTATGGCGAGAGGTTGGGAAAGCAAGTCAGTTGAAGCGCAAATAGAGGAGTCAGCCGCGGCCGGAGATGTGAGAGGCAATGCGGCGCTTACTTCCGAACAAGTGGAACAGCGACGCAGGAAGTCGGACCTGATGCTATCGCGCAGCCGCGTGGTGCAGCAGTTGGAGCAGAGCACTAACGAGCGTTACGCGGAGTTGCTGCGTCGGACGCTGGCGGATCTGGACAAGCAAATCGGCGGACTCTAGAGCGGACTACCGAAACCGGTATACACTGTTGGACGCTTCTGGGTTAAACCAAGACATCCAGGTGCCATACTTTGCGCCGATGGGGGGCACGCATGAAGTTCCGCCTTTTCGCACTCCTGCCCGTGCTGTTGTTCAGCATTTCGCTACTCGCCATTGATGAGCAAAAGCCGTCGTCTGCCAACGAAAAGCTAGGAACGGTGGACTTCCCTATCTCATGCGCCGCCTCCCAACAAGCTGCGTTTAATCGCGGCGTCGCCCTGTTGCACGACTTCTGGTACGACAAGGCGGAGCAGCAGTTCAAAGACATCATCGCCGCCGATCCCACTTGCGCAATTGCCTATTGGGGCGAGGCGATGAGCCAGTGGCACCAGATTTGGGACCGTCCGAATGCGGCGACGCTGCAACGCGGTCTGACGCTCGTGCAAAAGGGACACAAGCTGGGCGCGAAGACGCAGCGCGAGCGCGACTACCTCGACGCGCTGGCGCTCTTCTATCAGAATTACGAAAAGTCAAGTTTCGAAGTAAGGGTCGCCGCCTATTCGCAGGCGATGGAGAAGCTGCACGAGAAGTATCCGCAGGACCATGAGGCAACCGCGTTCTACGGGCTGTCGCTGCTGGCGGCTGCGCCTCCGCGCGACACGACGTTCGCTAATCAGAAGAAGGCGCTGGCGCTGCTGAATGCGGAGTTTCCGCTGGCGCCGGACAATCCCGGCATATCGCACTACATCATTCATGCCTGCGACAGCCCGCAGATGGCGGCGGACGGACTGGCAGCAGCACGGCGCTACGGGCAGATTGCGCCGTCGTCTCCGCACGCCGCGCACATGCCTGGACATATTTTCGCGCGGCTTGGTCTGTGGCAGGAGGACATCGAGGCGAATCTGGCGTCGGTCGCCGCGTCGGAGCAGTCAGGCTCGACCGGCCATGAACTGCATGCGATGGACTTCCTGAACTATGCCTACCTGCAAGTAGGCGAGGACGACAAGGCGCACGCGCTGGTAGAGAAGGTCACGACCATGGACACCATGGCCGGCCATGACATGCACGATTATCTCGACATGGCGCGCGCGGGGTTTCCGGCCACGTACGACATCGAGATGCGGCATTGGAAGCATGCAGCCGCCCTGGAGCCGTCCAAGGATGCGATGCCGCAGAACGCCGCCATAACTTATTGGGCGCGGGCAGTGGGCAGTGGACACGTGAAAGATGCAGCGGCGGCGAAGCAGGACCTCGCGAAGTATGACGCCATGGTCGAAGCGGTGAAGAAGTCTCCCGATGCCTACCTGGCGCAGTACATGGACACTGATCGCGACGAGATACGCGCGTGGATCGCCTTCGCCGAAGGCAAGAATGACGAGGCTGCAAAAATCATGAGCGGCGTCGCCGATAAGCAGGACTCTCTGGGTAAGGGCGAAGTGGAGATTCCCGCGCGCGAGATGCTGGCCGACATCCTGCTGGAATCGAACCATCCGCAGGAGGCGCTAGCGGAATACGAGAAGTCGATGACGATCGATCCCAACCGCTTCAATGGTCTCTACGGCGCAGCGCGCGCCGCGGAGATGACCAACCAATCGGCCAAGGCCGACAAGTACTATGCGCAGTTGGTAAAGAACTGTGCGGGCGCAAGTTCCGACCGCCCTGAATTAGCGCGGGCGAAGGCACAACTGGCCGGGAAAACAGCGGTGGGCGGAAACTGAGGCAATTCGCCGAAGCAAAAGCTACGATTAGCCTGTTTGCGCCTCACATCCAGCGGTGATTGCAGTCACAGCATGGCGGGCACTGGTGTTCCAGAATGAGCGCAGAGGTGAGGTATGCCAGTTCTCATCATTGCCGTCGTTTTCTTCCTGATTTTTCTTGCCATGGGCGTGCTCGGCTTTACCGCCATGGCCAAAGAGCACAAAGGTCACCTGTTCAGTTGGACGTGGGCTGACCGGCCGAAAGAAGCCAAGGTCAAATAGGGACGTTTCCGAACCCCTCTGCTACTGCCGAGGCGCAAGGCGAACGCACCACTTCGCTCCGAATGACATCGACAGGCTGTCTGACATTGTCAGACAGCCTGTGTGGCTTTAGCCAAACATTCTTCGCAAAACCCGCTGTCTTTGATGTCTATCCATTCGACAGCGTGCGACGGTGCCATGGCGCAACGATATTCCTGGCAATGTGTCAGGTGCAGAGTGTGTCCGAGTTCGTGCACCGACTCGATGAGCAGTCGGCTGGCGATCAGGTCGAGATCGTGCGGCAGGCCGTAGAACTCCTGTGTGAGGCGATGGTACGAGACGATGGCGCTCGAGCCGCCCATTTGTGCTTCGCCGAAAACAAACGTCAGAATCGGGATGTAAAGGTCGCGCTCGGTAACGCCCAGTAACCGCCAGGTATCGCCATTGATGTAGCGTTGCATCGCTCCCAGAATTTCAGACGAGTGAAACTGCTGGCGCTCGGCGTGCAATGCGAACGCGGGATCGAGCGCGGGTGCGAGGACTTCTGCAGGCACACGGAATTTCTCGTACAGCGCCTGCCGCAACCATTCGAGCAGGCGGGGATCGACGTTTCCCACCGGCAGCAGTTGCAGTTTCTTCATTGGGTCTCGATACCGGCCAGTTCTTTCTCTTTCTCCTTGCGGTTCCAGCCGTACTTCTTCAACTTGTGGTGCAGGGTAACACGATCGATGCCCAGCACCTCGGCGGTACGCGTCTGGTTGCCGCCGCAATCTTCCAACACGTGGAGAATGTGATCTTTCTCGACATCGTCGAGGCTGCGCGCTCCTCCGACACTTGCACCGTTGCGCGACTTCAGCGTGAAGTCCTGTTCTTTCAGATCAGGCTCCTGCGCAACGACCATGGCGCGTTCGACGGCGTTCTCCAGCTCGCGCACGTTACCCGGCCAAGCGTATTGCTGCAGCACATTCATGGCTCCCGTGGAAATGCGGGTGATCTTCTTGTTCATCTCGCGCGAGAACTTACGCACAAAATGGTCGACCAGCGGCGGGATGTCTTCGCGGCGCTCGCGCAGCGGCGGCAGCTCGATATGGAAGACGTTGAGACGATAAAAGAGGTCGGGACGGAACTTCCCTTCCTCGATGAGCAGCTCGAGGTCTTTGTTCGTAGCGGCGACGATGCGGAAATCAACCTTGATGGTTTGATTGCCGCCGACGCGCACGATCTCGCGCTCCTGCAACACGCGCAGCAGGTCAGTCTGCGTCTTCAGGCTGATGTCGCCGATTTCGTCGAGAAAGACCGTTCCACCTTCGGCGATTTCGAACTTCCCCTTCTTGCGATACTGCGCGCCGGTGAAAGCGCCTTTCTCGTGTCCGAACAGTTCGCTTTCGAGCAGCGTTTCGGTGAGCGCTCCGCAGTGAATCACGACCATGGGATGGTAGCGGCGATTGCTCGCGGCATGAACCGCGCGGGCGACGAGCTCTTTGCCGGTTCCGCTCTCGCCCGTGATCAGCACCGTGGCATCGGTGGGGCCGACCGTATCGATGGCTTCGAAGATGCGCTTCATGGCGCCGCTTTGGCCAATGATGTCGGTGGGATGCGTGAGGTCGGCAACGGTTTCTTTCAGCCGCGTGTTCTCCTGCACGGTCTGGTGATGCGCCATGGCTTTGGCGACAAGATGCGCGATCTCATCAGGATCGAGCGGCTTGTTGACGTAGTCGTAGGCGCCATTCTTAAGCGCGGCAATGGCGGTCTCTACCGACGCATAGCCGGTCATGATGATGACCAGCATGTCGGGATAAATTTCGTGCAGGCGGCGCTGTAATTCGATGCCGTCGGTGCCGCGCATCTTGATGTCGACGAGGGCGACATCGAAGGCCTGCTCGGCAACACGCGTAAGCGCATCGTTCGCGCTCTCGGCGGTGCCCACGTCGTATCCCTCTTCAGCAAACCATTTGGCCAGAGAATCGCGGACGCTCAGTTCATCGTCAACAATTAGTAATTTACCTTTGTTCATAATCCTTACCTCGCTTGCAAAGTTGCGCGATCTTCGTCGCTGGCCAGAGTGGTTCTCTGGCTGTCAACCGGAAGCAAAATCGTGAAAGTGGTTCCCTGCCCCGCCACCGAATGCACGGCGATGCTGCCACCGTGGCGTTCAACGATGTTCTGGCTGATGGCCAGACCAAGGCCGGAACCGCCGGCCTCTTTCGTTGTGTAGAAGGGCTCGAAAATGTGGATCAGATGTTCGTCGGATATTCCCATGCCATCGTCGCGGATGGTTAGCTCGATGGCGGAGGCCGATACCTGGCGCGTGGTGATCCAGAGATTGCCGCCCTGCGGCATGGCGTCGATGGCGTTGATGACCATGGCGAGCACGACCTGCTCGATCTGGTTGGGGTCGCAGCGCACGTGCGGGAGTTCGTCGCCCAGCTTGAGATTGAGCTGGATGGTGGCCATGTCCATCTTGTGCTGTACAAGGCGTATGCAACGGTCGATGACCTGGTTGAGCTCGCACCACTCCAGGTTCATGGGCGTGACGCGCGAAAACGACAGCAGATTCTTCACCAGCTCGCCGCAACGCTTGCTCTCGCTGGCGATGAGGTCGAGCGAGCCACTCATCTCCTCGGTGCGTGGGGCGGAAGAGAAATTGTTCTGGATCCACCGCTTCACCACGCGCGAGTAGGTCAGGATGCCAGAAAGCGGATTGTTAATCTCATGCGCGACCACGGCGGCCATCTTGCCAATGGTCGCCATCTTCTCCACCTGCAGCATGTGCTGGTGGGCCTGCGTCAGCTCGCGTGTTTTCTCGTCGACGCGGTCTTCGAGAGTGCGGGCCCACGCAGTGATTTCGGCCTGCGCCAGTTGCAGCCGGCTGCTCATCTGGTTGAACGACTGCGCCAGATCGCCGATTTCGTCGTTCGACTTCACCGGAATGTGGAAGCCGAGTTCGCCTTTGGCAACACGCTCAGTTCCGGCCTTGAGTTCGCGCAGGGGATTGCGGACAACGAACCAGATGAAAACTCCGCTGAGAATGACCACGAGCAGCAGGGCGACGCCGGTGTAGGTCAGCATGGCGCGGCGCTCCTGCGCGAGGCTGATGTCAACTTTCTCGAGTGAGAGGTTGGTGTCGAGCACGCCGAGAATCTGCACGCTTGCCGGATGCGCGTGGCAAGCGGCATTGGAGCAAGCCGCCTGGTTTTCAATCGGCGTGATGACGCCGAGTACGCGCGATTTGTCGTTGTGATACACGCGGAAGCGGTCGGAGCGCTTGAGCAGCGCGAGAGGCTTGGACTGTTCGTGGCAGCCGTAACAGGCCTCGGCATCTTTGTTGACTGCGCCACCAACCTCGGAGGGCAGCGTCGAGTAGCTGATGACGCCCTCCGAGTTCATGATGCGCACCCGCACGATGCCGGGCTGGTCGGCCATGTTGGCCATCATTTCGTAGAGGCCGTCGCGGTCGTTGTTGAGCATGTAGTGCGAGGCGCTGCGACGCAGGACCTCGCTCTGCTGCTCGGCACTGATCAGGGCAGCGGCTTCCAGATGCTTGCGGTGCAGCCGGATGCTGAAGTAACCCAGCAGCGCGAAGATGTAGAGCATCGCGATAAAGATCGATACCATCAGCTTCGCGCTGATACTTCGGCTTAGCGAGCCCATCCACGCAGATTTGGCACGGGCGCCATCGGATTGGTCAGTCTCCAGCATGAACAGGCACTGCTATCTCCGCGCGCACGCCTTCCAACTTCGGGAGCGCGGGCATATGGGCCTTCTCCTCCGGGAAGATGGGCAAGAAGCGGGCCGCCAACCCGAAGATGGCAAAGCCGAGGGCGACAAACATCGCCGTGATTACGACTTCGGTCCATTTGGGCGTGTAGCGTGCACCGACCGCGTTTTCGACACCGGTGATGGCGACATTCAGACGGTTGGTGACGAATCCCAGCAACGTGAGCACCGCGACCAAGTACAGCCCCTGGGCGCTCTCGCGGATCTTTGGAACCATGAGAAGCGCCAGCGGAATCAGGACCGACAGGAATATCTCCAACAGGAAGAAGCCCTGCTCGTAGCCTGGCACAAAAACTAGGTGCAGGACGCCGCGATGGTAAAGGTCCTCGAAGCGCAGTATGCCGTAGATGGCCAGCACGACTACCAGCACGCGGCCGATGTCACGCAGGATGGGGAGTTCGATCTCGCGGCCGAAGTACTTCGAACTCATCGACGACTCGAAGATGATCATCGCCAAGCCAACGGCGATGGCCGAGAGGTAGAAGAACACCGGCAACAGTGGGCTGTACCAGAAGGCATGTAGCTTATTGGGCATGATGAGATACAGCGTGCCCAGCGAGGACTGATGCAATGTAGACAGCAAGACGCCAAGGATGACCAACACGATCATCACACTGCGAACTGCTTTCAGCGCGCGCTTCCAACCTAGCCGCTCGAAAACGATGGGCGAGAATTCGAGCGCTAGCACAGTGGTGTAGAGCATCACGCAGTAAGCAACCTCGAACATCACCGAGTGCGGATTGCGCATGATGAGCGGATGCCAGATGTTCCAGGGCAGGCCGAGGTCATACATGAGCGCGGCACACACCAGCAGGTATCCCATGAAGGCAGTAAGGATGGTGGGCCGCAGGATCGCATGCCAGCGCTTGATGTTGAAGATTTCGACCGCTGCAGTCAGGGTGAATCCGCCGGCCGCCAGCATGACGCCGCACATCACGTCGAAACCGATCCACAGGCCCCAGGGAAACTGGTCAGACAGGTTAGTCGAGGCGCCCAGTCCCTTCGCAAAGCGGACATAGGTCGCGTAGACCCCGGCCACCATAATGACGAGGAAGACGGCTTTCCAGAAGGTGAAACGGAACTTGGGAACGGTCACTGTGCACCCCCGTTGTCATCGCGTTTTTCGCTGCCATGGCCTTCAGCTTCCGCAACCTCTTCGCGGCGATGGGTGATCCAGTAAACGCCTCCGAGCAGAACTCCAAAGATGGGAACAAAGTCGGGAATGCGGGAAAGCACTTGGTAGGTGTACATCGGCAGTGCCCGCTGGGTGAGGTCGTCGCGATAGCCGAACTTCTGAAAGTCGACAGAGGAGAGCAACACGACCGACGTGCCGCCGACTTCGGTCTCCCCGTAAATGTGGGGAAGGTACTTGTCGGGATTTTCCTGGAGGCGCTTGCGGGCCTCTTTCAGTAACTCATCACGCTCGCCGAACTTAGTCGCTCCGGTGGGACAGATTTCGGCGCAAGCCGTGGGCTTGCCGGCAGCGACGCGCGGAGCGCACATGATGCACTTGCGGACCCCGGGTACGGCCTTGTCCCATTCGTACTTGGGCACGCCGAAGGGGCAGGCGGCCATGCAGTAACGGCATCCCATGCACTTGTGCTTGTCGTAGGTGACGGGACCGAGCGCGGTCTTTTGCAGGGCACCGACGGGACAGACCGAAGCGCAGGCTGGATCGTCGCAGTTCATGCACAGCTTTCGCATGAACTTATCGTCTTTGGTAAGGACGGTGGTGAGTTTATAAGCCGACGTTACATTTTGTTCTGCAATTTTGTCGTCGTACGCCAGGCCGTTCTCAGTAGCGCAGGCCTGTTCGCACTGCTTGCATCCGATGCATAAAGTCGCATCGTAGAGAATTCCCATGCTCATGGTTGACTCCGGGCACGCCCAGTCGCCGGCCCACCAGAGATTTCGGTGGACGCGGCGAGGTCGGGCGGCAAGGAAGAGGGCGGTGGAGACCCATGGCGGACGATGAGAAAAAAGAGGAGTCCGGAAGGGTATCCGAGGCCAGAGGATGAATTATGAATAAAAAAGATGAAGTAGAAATTCGAAGCCCGGCGCAGAGTGCGGGGATTTGCCAGCGACGGACAAGTGCGATCGGGGAAAGAGTACGGTACTTCCTCGTGCGTGGCGCAAACCGCGTGTGCGCCGAATTCTGCAGGACCCGGAACTTACTGCCGTAATACACGGCCGACCCTGCCATCAAGAGGCTACTGCTCTCAAGGAGGAGCCTCGGGTGATGGCGCCGGTAGAAACTACTGCGTAACCAGGAACTTCACGTAAGCCGATCGCTTGCGATGGCCTGACAGATTCCCAAGCTTCCCGGGTACTAGAAGCCCCAGGACAGATTCGGCAAAATCAGGAACAGTGCCAGAGCCGTAAGCAACACCGCTAAGATGACTTTCTTCATTGCCTATCCTTCAAAATCTACGGAATCATGAAGCGAACCAGCCGTTATAACACTTGTTATAACAATGCTCATTAGCGGGTCCGCACACCCGAATTTCTGCGAGTGCAGCATCAGTTTGTTACAGGGAGGCCAAGAGTATCTGTGACAAGCGTCACCCCAGAACGTGATGCATTTCGCAACGGGCGGGTAAAAACTGCGGAAGTTCGCATCAGTCAGGCAGAACAATTAGGTCAGGCGGTGAGGCGAAAAGTCGCAGGAGTATCTATAAAAAATGACTCGGAGATGAAAATCTTATCGGGGCCCTAGTCTCCGCTAGGGAATGGAGCGAAAGTGCGGGGTCGTGAGGGCTTGTTTTGTGTCCGGGCGGGATTAAAAAAGTGCAAAATGCCGCAAACTGCCCAATATCCCAGGGCGATTCCAAAAACAAAAGAAACGATAATCGTGAAAAGCAAAAGAAACGACAGCAGCAAGGGCGTCATACTCCTTTGATTCTACAGTGCTTGAGAGCCTTCGCAGTAGTCGCGTTGACGGTGTGCATTGTTGGCAAATAAGATACATGAGTAGAGCTGCGCCTACCCGCATTCGAACTCACTAGCGCAACAAGGCTTCGGTTTAGGGGATTCAGCCACGCCTAAACGGTACTTGCAGTTTCGAATCGGCAGAAGCTAAGCCCATGGGAATCAATAACATCACGGTCAGGGGAGCACGGCAGCATAACCTGAAAAACATCAGCGTCGAGATTCCTCGCAACACGCTAACAGTCATCACCGGCCTGAGCGGATCCGGCAAGTCGTCGCTGGCGTTCGACACAATTTATGCCGAGGGCCAACGACGATATGTGGAGACATTGTCAGCCTACGCGCGGCAGTTCCTCGACCAGATGGAGCGGCCCGATGTTGACAGTATTGACGGCCTAAGTCCTTCGATTGCAATCGAACAGAAAACTACCAGCCGCAGCCCGCGCTCGACCGTGGGAACGATCACGGAAATCTACGATTACCTGCGCCTGCTCTATAGCTCGATCGGCGTGCCACATTGTCCGAACTGCGGTCGCGAGATCTCGCGGCAGTCGGCGGAGCAGATTGTTCAGCGAGTGATGGAGCTGAAAGCCGATGACCGGGTCATGATCCTCGCCCCGATCGTGCGGGGACGCAAGGGCGAATTCAAGAAGGAACTCGACAAGCTGGTGCAGCAGGGATTCAGCCGGGCGCGCATCGACGGCGAGTTACGCAACATTGCGGATGAGGAGATCAAGCTCGACAAACGCAAGAACCACACCATCGAAGTGGTGATTCACCGTCTGCTCGTAAAGCCCGGGATTGAGCGTCAGCTCGCCAACGATGTTGAGTTGGCCATGAAGATGGCCGATGGCCTGGTATTGGTGGCAGTAGTGGAAGGCGAAGAAAAGCTGTACTCGTCGAAGCTGGCGTGTCCGGAGTGCGGCATTAACGTGGCCATGCTGGAGCCCCGCTCGTTTTCGTTCAACAGCATGTATGGCGCCTGCCCAGAGTGCAACGGGCTGGGCAGCAAGTACGATTTCGATCCGGCAAAGGTGGTCACCGACTGGTCGAAGCCATTGCTGGAAGGTGGATTGGGGCCGGGATCAGCGTCGCAAAACATGATTCATACGCTCAACCTGGCGGCTTCGGCGTATGGATTCGACCTGGCGAAACCATTTGAACAACTTCCGCGCAAGACGCAGAACCTCATTCTTTACGGACCGGAACAGGGTGAAAAAAAGCGGGGTGGTTTTCTGGGCGTGTTTGCGTATCTGCGACAGGCGATGGAAGACAGCAGTTCAGAGACGTACCGCGACTGGCTGCTCGATCATATGTCAGCCACGCGCTGTCCGGCGTGCGAGGGCAAGCGATTGCGGCGGGAAAGCCTGGGAGTGAAAGTCAACGGCATGTCGATTGCGGATTTCACTACGCTGCCGGTATCGCGCGCGGTGGAAGCGGCAGCCAAGATCAAGCTGAACCAGAGGGAAGAAAAGATTGCGGGACGAATTCTGCGCGAGGTCACGGAGCGGCTGGGATTTCTGAATGCCGTCGGACTTGGGTACATCTCGCTGGACCGGTCGGCCATGACACTCAGCGGAGGCGAAGGACAACGCATCCGACTGGCGACGCAGATTGGATCGAAGCTGCGAGGCGTGCTGTATGTGCTGGATGAGCCGTCGATCGGCCTGCATCACCGCGACAACGACCGGTTGCTGAGCGCGCTGGAGTCACTGCGCGACCTCGGCAACACGGTGCTGGTGGTCGAGCACGACGAGGACACAATCCGGCGGTCGGACTACGTGATCGATCTCGGGCCGGGTGCGGGACGACACGGCGGCGAGGTAGTAGCGAGCGGAACGCCGGAGCAGATCGAGGGATTCCCCCGCTCGCTGACCGGACAATACATCGCCGGAAAGAAGCAGGTGATGTACCGCTTCGCGCGGCGGCAGGCGAACGGCAAAGCGATCGCCATACTGGGCGCACATGAGAACAATCTGAAACAGATTGACGTGAGCTTTCCGCTGGGCGTGATGACGGTAGTGACGGGCGTTTCGGGCTCAGGTAAATCGACGCTGGTCAATGACATCCTGTACCGAGCTCTGGCGAAGGCACTGTATGGTTCGCGTGAGGAAGCGGGCGCACATAAGAGCATCGCGGGCACCGAGTTCATCGACAAGGTCATTCGCATCGACCAGTCGCCGATCGGGCGCACTCCGCGGTCGAACCCTGCGACTTATACCGGCGTGTTTACGCAGATTCGCGACCTGTATGCGATGCTTCCCGAGTCGCGAGAGCGGGGTTACAAGGCAGGACGCTTCTCGTTCAATGTTGCTGGAGGCCGCTGCGAGGCGTGCCAGGGTGATGGGCAGCGGCGTATCGAGATGAACTTTCTGCCCGACGTGTACGTCCAATGCGAGGTGTGCGGCGGCAAGCGCTATAACCACGAGACCCTGGCAGTGAAGTACAAAGGCTATTCCATTGCCGATTTGCTGGAGACGCCGGTGGCCGATGCACTGCCGGTGCTGGAGAACATTCCACAGATCAAGCAGAAGCTGCAGACGCTGGTGGATGTGGGGCTTGGATACATTCACCTGGGCCAATCGGCGGTGACCCTGTCGGGCGGCGAGGCGCAACGCATCAAGCTGGCACGCGAATTGAGCAAGCGGCAGACGGGCAAGACGCTCTATCTGCTGGACGAGCCGACGACAGGCCTACACTTTGACGATGTAAGTAAGTTGCTGGAAGTGCTGCACCGGCTCACCGACCTGGGCAACAGCATCATTATTATTGAGCACAATATGGACGTGATCCGGAATGCAGACTGGATCATAGACCTGGGGCCCGAAGGTGGCGAAGACGGTGGGCGCATTGTGGCGCAGGGCACGCCGGAACAAGTAGCGCGGACCAGGAAATCGTATACCGGGCAGGCGCTCGCCAAGTTGATGGCTGTCACGTCGAATGGAAAGAGCGCGTAGCAGTTCCCGTTCTGCATCTGAAACACCGTGCGAGAAAATCGCAGGTAAAGGGGTCCTTCGACTCCGCTCCCTGTGGTCGCTGCGCTCAGGATGACAACGACGAAACTGAATGACTGATCCTGAACAAGAACCGCTGGAAGGAGAGCGATCCGCTCCTATCATTCCTGCGGAGAGCGAACCAATCTCAGCTCCGCCGCTGAGCGAGCCCCCGATGCTGCCCCCGCAGCCTAAGCGCGAAGTGTTTCCGCCATGGTCCGGCTGGGACGTGGCAGTAGTTTTGGGGTTCACGCTGGCGGCTGTATTCCTGTTCAGCACGGTAGCACTGGGTGTCGCACACCTTCTGACCCGCGAACAGCATTTGTCATGGAACGATCTGGCTTCGAGCCCGGTTGTCATCATCGGATCGCAGGTAGCGGCGTATCCGGTGGTGATTGTTTTCATGATCGCTATGGTGGGTAACAAATCGCGCGAGCCGTTCCGGCGCGCGATCCGCTGGAACTGGCCGGGCGCAGCGGCGATGGGATTCCTTTTGGGAGGCATCGGCTTTGCGTTCGCAGTGGAGTTTGCGTCGCGCTGGCTGCCGATACCCAAGTCACTGCCGGTGGACAAATATTTCAGCGACACTGCCGGCGCATACCTGATGGCGGCCTTCGGCGTGACGTTAGCTCCTCTGCTGGAGGAGTTGTTCTTTCGCGGCATGTTGTACCCGGTGCTGCGACGGGCGTATGGGACACTTGCCGCGGTGTTACTAACAGCAGTTGCATTCGCAGCCATTCACGGCGCGCAGTTGGGAAACGCATGGGCCCCGCTGCTTAGTATTTTCATAGTGGGAATAGTGTTTACGCTGGTGCGCGAACGCGCCGACTCGGTGGCTGCTTCATTTCTGACGCACTGCGGCTACAACCTCGCGCTGTTTTCGATGCTGTGGATTGGCACCGACCATTTCCGCCACATGGAAAAGGCGCTGGGCTGAAAATGGTATCGTGGAGAAACATGAAGAACGCGCGCACAAAGCTGCTGCAGATGCTGGCGGAAAAGTCGTTTCGCCTGGGTGATTTCAAGCTCTCCAGCGGCGGGACCAGTGACTATTACATCGATTGCCGCTTGACCACGCTGGATGCGGCCGGTGCTGTGGCTACCGGTGAAGCGGTACTGGAAGAGATCCGCGAGCGGGGATGGAATGCCGGCGCGATCGGCGGGCTGACCATGGGCGCCGATCCAATTGTCGTAGCGACTTCGGTCATCAGCGAGCAGCAAGGCTCGCCCATCAATGGCTTCCTGGTGCGGAAGGCGGAAAAGACCCACGGAACCGGACAACGCATAGAAGGCTTCCGTGAAAAGGGCGCGCGAGTGGTGATTGTGGATGATGTGTGCACCACGGGGGCGTCCACTATCCAGGCGATTGAAGCGGCGCGCGAGTTTGGATTTGAGGTCGCCGGCGTATTGTGCCTGGTGGAGCGGCAGGAAGCAGGCGGGCGCGTGAATGTGGAGAAAGCGGCCGCGCCGGCAGAGTTTGTCGCGTTGTTTACCGCCAACGATGTGCGTGCGGAACACGTAAAGGCCCTCGAAACGAAATAAGCTAATGATCAAGACACTGGAATGGACGGATGCCGGAGTGCGCTTCATCGACCAGACGAAGCTGCCGACGGAAGAAACTTACGTCACCTGCAAGAACTATGAAGAAGTAGCGGACGCGATCCGCACCATGATTGTGCGTGGAGCACCGGCGATCGGAGTAGCAGCCGGGATGGGCGTGGCGTTGGGAACGCTGCAGTCGCGGGCGCAGACGCTGCCAGACCTGGAGCGCGACTTCGACACCATCTGCAATGTGCTCGCTGGTACGCGTCCGACGGCGGTGAACTTGTTCTGGGCGATTCGCCGAATGCGCGATAAGTTCGACCAGCTGCGGGCATTGCCGGTAGAGAAGATCAAAGCCGAGATGGTGGCCGAGGCGCAGCGCATGCATGTAGAAGATATCGCCGCCAACGAAGCCATGGGCAAGCACGGCGCAGTGCTGCTGCCGAGTGCCGGCGCAGTGTTGACGCATTGCAACGCGGGCGCTCTGGCGACTGCGGGGTATGGAACCGCGCTGGGCGTGATTCGCGCGGCAATAGAGTCAGGCAAGAAGCTAAGTGTTTATGCCGACGAGACGCGGCCGTTCCTGCAGGGGTCTCGTCTGACAGCGTGGGAGTTGATGAAAGACGGGATTCCTACCACGCTGATAGCCGACAACATGGCGGGCGCGATCATGCGTCAAGGCAAGATCGACGCGGTCCTTGTGGGCGCTGACCGCATCGCAGCCAATGGCGATGTGGCCAACAAAATCGGCACCTACACGGTCGCCGTGCTCGCTAAGGAACACGGAATCCCCTTCTATGTGGCTGCGCCAACTTCGACCGTTGATCTGAATACGGCGGATGGCAACGGGATTCCCATCGAGCAGCGCGCGGCGAGCGAGGTCACGCACCTGGCGGGCAGGCAAATCGCGCCTGACGCGGTAAAGGTAGAGAACCCGGCGTTCGATGTAACCCCCAACAAATATGTGACAGCGATCATCACCGAGCGGGGAGTAGCGCGCGCTCCATATCAAGCGTCGTTGGCGGAGTTGGTCGCGAGCGTCAAGAAAAACTGAATTCCGCACGGACCGGATTTGACCGGATCACTGTGGCCGCATGACCAATGGTTGACCGGGCACTGGCGGCTGCGACTGCTGGTTCGCTGGATTGAGCTGCTGCTGCATTTGCTGCTGTTGCTGCTGAATGCGCTGGAGTTCTTGCAACATCTGCTCGGGCGTGCGGCCAGCAGTCGGCTGAACGTTAATGGTATCAGGCGTAAGTTGCTCGCCCCCGGGGAAGCCCGGTTGACCCGGCGTGAGAGGAGGCTGGTTTTCTACTTCCGGTTCATTCTGCGGATCTTCTTCGGGTGGCTCGATGCCTTGCTGCGGCTGGGGTGGCCGCACGTTCATCTGCGCAGTGTTCGAAGCGGTGGAGCTGGTCCGCGCCAGAAGGATGACTTTCTGAACCGCACCAGGATTATTCGCCACGCCCAGCAGCACGTAGTCGAACTTCGAACCGTTCAGCAGACTGGACAGCACGTCTTTAGGCTTGCCCGGTCCGAGCGTGGCCACTACCCGCTCGCCGCCCGCTCCCGAAGGAATGTCCACGGAAGCTCCAGTCTGCGTTTGAACCGAGTGAAGAACCTGCGATAGCGTGGCATTTTGCGCATCGATGGTGAGCTGTCCGTTCTGATAGGTAACCTGCGGGGGAACCGGAGGCTGTTGTTCCAGCGTCGGTGGAGCAGCGGGTGCCTGCGGAGCCTCTACGACGGGTGCCGGTTTCCGCGAGTGGGCCTTTGCGGTGTGAGTTGAGGCGGTTGAAGACGGTTTCGCTACCGCTGGCGGCGCGGTCTGGGCATGAGCGCCGAGGGCTGACAGCGTGATGCCGGTTGGCAGCAACAATGCGAATCCGAGAGTAGCGCCGAGGCGTAACATAACGAAGGTGGAAGACCCGCGTCTTCCGACTTGCCTATTCTAACCCCGGGCGCAGACTGGTGTTGCTGGCTAGGGGCTGCGAGGTAGAAATTCATCCCAAGCATGAACGTGCGCGTAATGGTTCTTAATCGGAATACTCCACCTAAATTTATCGCGCTAATCCTGTTATTTCTTGTGGCCGCGACGTGCGCCGCCGTGGCACAGGAGTGTTTTAGCGGCTCAGAGATTGACCCCGCAACGGCCAAGGCGGTCGAGACCGCCGCGCAGCAATACTTCAATCTGTCCGCCCAAGGCGATGTCGCCGGCCTGAAGGCGGACGCCGTGTCGGAGGTGGCTGCGAACTTTGGCGGTATTGAGCGGGCCGTAGTCGCGGACAAACAGTTTTTTGCTGAAGGGAAATTGGCCGAAACGCGGACCTTCGTGCTGGACGCGAGGAACTCGAAGACGACCTGGCAGCGGGCCGAATTTTATTGTGGTATTTACAACTCACCGGATCGGGTGGGATTCGCGATTCCCAACCTGCCGCCGGGGCGATACGCGGTGACCATCGCCAAGGTCACGGGCAAGCAACCGATCACGCTGACCATGATCTTGGAAGAAGTCGGGCAAGGCTGGAAGCTTGCGGGCTATTATGCGAGGCTCAACTCAATTGGCGGACACGACGGCGAATGGTTTCTGACCAAGGCTCGCGAATACAAGGAAAAGAGCCAGTCATTGAACGCGTGGCTTTACTATCTGACAGCGTGGGACTTGACCGCGCCGGTGGATTTCATGAGCACTCCGCAACTGGACAAGCTCACCGACGAAATTCAGGCATCGCGCCCGGCCTATGTGCCGAACTCAAGTGCGCCGCTGGAGCTGTCTGCAGGGGGAAAGTCATTCAAAGTGGCGGAGCTGGCCGCCGTTGCCGTGGGACCCGACTTCGATCTGCGAGTGCAATACGAAACCCCCGATGCGAGCAATCCCACGCTGGCGTCGCAAGATAACCTGGCCATGATGAAGGCGCTGCTGACCAAATATCCGGAACTGCGCGATGCATTCACCACGCTGATTGCGCGGGCGAGCGACAGCTCAGGGCACGAATACGGAACGCTGACTCAGATGAAAGACGTGAAGTGAGCCCGCTTCGGCGATGGAATGATGCCACCGCTGAATTTGTTACAATCGTGACTACCGCATTTTGTGGGCGCTTAACTCAGCGGTAGAGTGCCATCTTCACACGGTGGAAGTCACAGGTTCGAATCCTGTAGCGCCCACCATAGCTTTCCAAAAATCCCAGATTCTCTTGTCCTCGGGCCCGAGCGTCTATACCTGCAGCACATCCCCTTCACGAGCGACCATCTCGTAGAGCACCGGATTGACGAAGAATCCGATGAACAGCCGCGAGATGAGACCGGCCACAATGACGATGGCGAAAGGCTTTTGCGTGTCGGAACCAATTCCCGTGGCGAGCGCCGCCGGCAACAGGCCAAGGCAGGCTACGAGGGCCGTCATCATGATGGGACGAAGCCGCAGTAGCGAGGCCTCGCGGGTTGCCGTGCGAATGTCCATACCTTCCTGGCGCAGTTTGTTGATGTAGGAAACCAGAATCACGGCCGTTTCCACCGAGACGCCCAAGAGCGCCAGCAATCCGAGAACCGAGGAAACGCTGAACGGCGTGTGCGTAAGTTTCAATGCAATCAGCGCGCCCACCGGTTCGGTCAAAATAACGCCCAGCGCGATGGTGACCGGGAACTTGAAGTTTCCGTATAACGCGAACAGGATCATGAAGATGATGACGATGGCGAGCGGACCGATCAACATGAGTTGCGCTTTGGCTTCCAGAAACTGGCTATACTCTCCGCCCCAGTTCAGCGTGTAGCCCTGAGGCAGCACAACGGCCTGGTCGACCGCTTTCTGGCCGTCTTGCACCGCACGCTCAAGGTCGCGTCCTTCAATGCTGTACTGCACGCCGATGTAACGGGAGTTGTTCTCGCGATAAATAAACGATGCCCCATTGCCAACCTTGATGTCAGCCAGCTGGCTGAGCGGAATCTGCTTTCCGTCGGGGGTGCCAACCAACAATTCACCGATCTCATGGGCGCTGCTACGAAATTGAGGCTGCATGCGGACGACCAGATCGAACAGCTTCTCCCCCTGAATGACCTGCGTCACGGCTTGGCCGCCTACGGCTGCGGAAATCACGGCTTCGACGTCGGCGACGTTGATTCCGTAGCGGGCAATCTTGTCGCGGTCCACATCGATGAGCAAACTCGGCTGGCCAAGCTCGCGCACGACGGTGAGGTCGGTAAACCCCGGGACTTTCGCCAACGTGTTCTTGATCTGGATCGCTTTGTCTTGCAGTACCGTCAGGTCATCGCCATAAACTTTGACGGCCAGCGAGCTCTTCAGGCCGGTCAGCGCCTCGTCGACTGCATCCTCTGCCGGCTGCGTGTAGTTAAAGACGATGCCGGGAAAGGCGCTCAGCTTGTGGTCGATGGCTTCGATTAACTTGGCCTTGGTATTGACGTCGCCACTCCACGCGCTGTCCTTATAGGGCTTTAATCCAACGTAGAACTCGCAATTGAAGAAGCCAGTCGGATCGGTGCCATCGTCGGGCCGTCCTAGTTCGGAGGCGACCACCGTGACTTGCGGATACGACATGAGAATCGCGCGAATTTGCGGCGAGATGCGGCTGGCCTCTTCAAACGAAATCGTGTAGGGCATCGTCGCCCGCACCCATAGCGCGCCTTCGTCGAGGTGGGGCATGAATTCGCCGCCGATGAACGGGACCAGCAACAAGGCCGCACCGAAGATGAGAACCGCGATCAGCATGGTCAGCTTGGGCCGCGCCAATGCCCAATCCAGTTGGACCGCGTACTTGCGCTTCATCCACTCGAAGGGGCGGTTGGTCTTTTCCTTTACGCCCTTCTTGAACCAATACGAGGCGAGTACCGGAACCAGCGTGAGCGTAAGGATCAGCGCACCAACCAGCGCA
Source organism: uncultured Acidobacteriaceae bacterium (assembly GCA_963730105.1). Classification (GTDB taxonomy): domain Bacteria; phylum Acidobacteriota; class Terriglobia; order Terriglobales; family Acidobacteriaceae; genus DASRAA01. The sequence goes on along the minus strand of CAVSQO010000016.1, from coordinate 113,632 downwards.
AATGACATGGTCTCGGCCATGGGATGGAACAACTTCGCCGAGGGTCCGGTGAGCGCGTAAATCGGAAGATAACCTGCAAGAATGACCGCAACGGAATAGAAAATCGGCCGATCCACATCCTTGGCGGCGGCAAGAATGACTTCATTGAGCTTGTAACTCTGGCCCTCGCGCAGGGCAAGTTCACGGTAGATGTTCTCCACCATCACGACCGTGCCGTCGATGATGATCCCAAAGTCGATGGCTCCGATAGAAAGCAGATTCGCGGCCCCGTCATGTGCGTGTAGTGCAATGAAGGCGAATAGAAGCGCGAGCGGAATAGTAAGGGCGACGATAATCGCCGCACGAATGCTGACCAGAAAGAAAATCAGCACGATCAGCACCAGGATCATGCCGCGAAGAAGATTTTCCTCCACTGTGTCGGTGGTCAGTTTCACCAACTCGCTGCGATCGTAATAGGGCCGGATTTTCACGTCTGGCGGCAAAACAGAACGGTTCAATTCCTCGGTCTTGGCTTCCACACCCTCGAGGACGTTCTGCGTTTGCTCGCCGCGCAGCATCAGGATGACGCCTTCCACGGCGTCGTCGTTCTTCTGATATCCGAATTCACCCAGGCGAGGCGCGTTGCCAATCACAACATCGCCGATGTCCTTTACCCGAATCGGTACGCCGTTGCTACTACCAACAACGACGTCACCGATATCACTGGTGTTGCGCACCAAGCCGATGCCACGAACGTAATAAAACTGTCCGCCCTGCGAGTAGAATCCGCCGCCGGCATTGGAGTTATTGGCGCCAAGCGCTGTCATCACCTGCGGAACGGTCAGGTGATAGCCGTAAATTCTGGCGGGATCGAGCAGCACCTGATATTGCATGACCGTGCCGCCGAAGCCCGAGTCATCGGCCACACCATGCACCGAACGGTAGGCCCGTTCGACGACCCAGTCTTCGATGGTCTTCAGTTCCTGCGGGCTGCGATCAGGACTTTCGAGCACATAGCGGTACACCAGACCGCTGGGACTGAACAGCGGAGCCATGGTCGGCGTGACGCCCGCGGGCAGATTGGCTTGCGCGATCCGCTCGAAGACGATCTGCCGCGCGAAGTAGTCGTTGGTTCGATCTTCAAATGTGAGGATTACGTCGGAGAGGCCATAGAGCGAAATGGACCGCATCACCACCATCTGCGGCACGCCATTCATCTCCAACTCGATGGGAAGCGTGACCAGTCGCTCGACTTCTTCAGCCGCGTGGCCCGGCCATTGCGTGATGAGTTCGACCTGCGGCGGCGAAAGGTCGGGATAAGCGTCCACCGGCATGCGCCGGAACGATATGACTCCGGCGATCATGATGAATCCAGTCAGCATCAGCACCAGGAACCGCTGACGAAGCGACGCTTGTACGATGCGATGGATCATTCCGGTTTGGTCGCCATAGTCGTCATCACGATCGATCAGTCAATCTCAGCCGGTAACCCTTAACGCTGCAGCGAGTTCGCAAACTGCAGGAACAAGCTGCCATCTCCGATCACGCGATCGCCTGGATTCAGCCCGCTGGTTATTTGCGTTTGTCCTTTGATGCTGTCGCCAAGCGTCACAGATCGCCGTCCAAACTGCTTGTCGGCGACTTCCACGTACACGAATGGCTGGTTTTCGGTGTCACGCAACACTGCCGAGTCCGGCACGGCGATTGCGTTCTGGATAGTGCCGGCATCCACCGTCGCCACCACGTACATGTCTTTCTTCAGCTTCAGGCCGGGATTGCTGGTCTCAATGCGCGCTTGCAGAGTGCGCGTGTTGGGATCGAGCGATGCCGCGACGTACGCAATACGGCCGTGGAAAACGTCGGGGTAAGACTCAGTCTGAATCGTGACTGGATCGCCCACGTGCACATAAGGCAAGTCTTTTTGATAGATGTTGACCAGCACCCAAACCGTGCTGGTATCGGAAAGAATGAAACACTGTGTTGTGCCGGTCTGAAGCAGTTGTCCCACAGCCACGTCTTGCTCGACGACTTCTCCGTCGATGGGGGCCTTGACCAACGCCTCAAAGGAAGGCGGCGCCTTCAATAGCGCATCGGGATCGGTGATTCCCAGCACCTTCAGCGCAGCCTCGGCTGCCACCAAGTCCCCTTCGGCCTGGACCTTGCCAGACTCAGCCTGCTCCAGGTTCTGTTCGGCGAGGGCGTGGTGCTGGTATAGATCCTGCGCACGAGCGTAAGTCTTTTGTGCAAGCAGGTAGGCGTCTTTGGCCTTCAGGTAATTGGTCCGTAGTTGCGAATAGTCGGGACTCGAGACATAAAGTAGTGGCTGGCCTCGTTGCACGTGCTGTCCTGGTACCACCACGATCCGGCTCACCGGACCACTGACCTGCGTGATGACGGGCGTGGTGTGAAAACTGTTGTAGGCGACCGCTCCCGTCAACCGAAGACTGCGAGTGAGACTGGATGGTTGCACGGTAAGCACCTGCACGTGCCCCATCTGGTCCGCCGGAATGGTGAATAGCTCGGCAGTGTCGGCGTTATTCGCATGGTTCTTTGCGGCGTTCTCGGGCCCATTACAACCGGCGAGCGCCAACGCAATCGCGGCTGCGGCAGTGAGCGGGGCGAAGCGTTTCATGCGCATGGTCACGGCAGATTCCTGGTTCCGACTGCTTCTTTAAGTTGCTCAAGTGCGGTCATGTAGGCAGACAAGGCCTGGCGATAAGCCAACTGGATCGCCCGGTTGCTGCGTTCTGCATCAAGAAAGTCCAACAGGGCGGTCGCTCCGCGTTGATAGGCATACTCACTGATGTCGCGTGAGTCCTGTGCCTGCTTTAGGTAACCCGAAGTATAAAGTTGTACCACTTCTTCGCTGCTGCGCAGCCCTTCGTACGCGTCGCTGACGTCGGACAGCACAGCATCGCTCGTCGATAGCTGCGTCTCCTGGGCCTGGGTCAGGGCATATCCGGTGCGCGCGATCTCACCTTGATTGCGATTGAAGATGGCCAAAGGGACACCCACAAAGAACGAAGCACTGCTCTCGCCCGACACGTGCGAGTAAGCCAACTCACCGTTCACGTCCTGCTTGCCGTTCGCCTTGGCCAGCGCGATCTGGCTCTGCGCGGCCGTCACGCCTAATTCGGCAGCGCGATAATCCGGGCGCTCCTGAAGTGCCTTGGCCTGCAGGTCCTCGAGCTTTGAGGGCACAGGTTGGTAGGTCAGATCTCCAACCACGTCGTAATTGGCCGGTACAGCGTCATAGCCCAGCAACTCGCGCAATCCTACGAGCGCTTGCACGCGGGCCAAGCGCGCCGAAGAGACGTCGGTTTGAAACTGCAATAGCTGCAGCTTGATCTTCAGGTAGTCGCCTTCGCTGATGTAACCCGACTTGTACTGCGTGAGCGAGATGTCGACCGTCTGTTCGAAACTCTTAAGGTCGATCTCGGCAAACCGAAGCGTCGATTCGGCTAGCAGAACGGCGACAAATTGCTGGGCGACGTTAAACGTGAGCTGGCGTTCCGCATCCGTAACCTGGGCTCGGGTCACCGCGGTCTGGTCTTGCGCAGCCTGCAAGCGGTGCTGTCGTTTGCGGCCGCGCTCAAACAGGTACCCAATACCCGCGTCGAACTGCTGGACTTCGCTCAGATTGTCATTGGAAAATTCCGATGGGGAAAAAATCGGCAGGAACTGGGAGTCAAAGCTCAGCGTCGGATTGGGCCGCAGGTTCGCTGTGATTTCTTGCGCCTGGTTCTGCAGAACGAGTGTGCGTGTCGCCTTCAGCGAGTGATTATGCGCGAGCGCGAGATCGATGGCCTGGTCGAGAGTAATCAGCGTGGGGCTTTGCGCCCGAAGAGCGGGCGCGAGCAGCAGCAGGCATATCAGCGCTGCCAGGCCGGTTATCCGGAAGTGCGGTGGACGCATGAGTCTCAAGGAAAGCGTGCAAGGCCCCCAGCGAAAAGCAAAGGCGACAGCTTAATCGCCTCATACCTTCAACTCCAGTACCGTCCTCCGCGACAACCGCATCTCAACATGGTTGAGGCAATGCCGGAGAAACGTAAAGCCGTGCAAGCAGAAACACATTGTAAATGAAGAAGTTGCAGAGGTAACGAAGATGGCTCGCAGCGTACGTTTTTCGGGGATTGAAGCGGAAGTGGAGCGCGGCACGGCCGCAAGGGGTTTCACTCGGAGCGAAGTGGCGTATTCGAGCATCCGCGCGCCACATTTATAATTGGTCGGCAAGAAAATCGCGAGATCGATTTGCGAACTCCACCCCAACACCCGCCGTTGTACCAACTTTGGAGCCAGCAGCAGTGGAAGAAATTAAACTCCCTCGTGTCCTGAACAAAGAGATCTTGTTGCTGGCCGGCCTTTCGTTGGCCGCCTGCGGCGTGTTCTTGTTTACCAAGCAGATGGCCGCCCGGGCGCAACAACTGGATGCGAAGGTCGCCGGCCTCTGGTACGAGCGCGGTGTGCAGTCGATGCAGTCCGGAGATACCGCCAAGGCACTCGAGGCTTTTCGCAAAGCCACGTCCAACATAGGAGACAACGAGAAGTATCAATTGGCATTGGCAGACGCCTTGATTGCTGGAAATCACGACGCAGAAGCAGACCAATTGCTGCTTCGGCTGCGTGAGTCGAACCCTGGAAATACCGGGATCAATACTCGCCTCGCCCGGTTAGCCGCCAAACAAGGATTGGTACAGGAGGCGGTGCACTACTACCAAAGCGCCCTGTATTCCAATTGGGCCCCGGCGCAGTCTGATGAGCGACGCAAACTGCGCATCGAATTCATTCGCTATTTGCTGGCCCATCAGCAACGCGACCTGGCTGTTTCGGAGTTGCTGGTCCTCCAGGGCAGGACACCGAATACGGCCGCTGCCCACATTGAAACAGCGAAAATGTTCATCGAGGCCGATGATCCTGCACATGCTCTCGACGAGTACAGCGAAGCAGTTCAACTGGATGGCAAGAATGTCGACGCTCTCAACGAAGCCGGCGAGACGGCGTTCCAGACTGGAGATTACGCCAAGGCTGAACAATATCTCCGCGCTGCGCTCAATGTGGATCCAGAGTCAACCAAGTCGAGTCGCTTGCTCGAACTGACCGAAGCGGTGCAAAACGAAGATCCGTTGGCTCCGCAGATTTCACCGGCTGAAAGGCAGAAACGGCTCTTGGCGGCATTTGCCGAAACCCAGTCGCGCCTCGACAATTGCCTGAGCCGGACGGCTGAAGAAAAGGCGAGTGCTCAATTGAAATCGCTGAAGGATGAGGCCGTGGCGATGGAGACGAAGTTCAAGAGTCCTGCGTATCCACCCGATTCGGATGCGGTGAGGTCGGGTGTAGGGCTGATTTTCAAAATGCAGCAGACGGTCTCAGGCTATTGCGGAAAGCCAGCGCTGGACGACGAGGCCCTGTTGCTGATCGGGCGTCGGCACAACGGTGAGCGACCATGAACGCGTCGCCGGTGCCACTGTTACAGAAACTGCGGCTACGCGAGAACCACATCTTTTTCGCGCTGACCATCGTGATCGCGGTATTCGCTGGCTTAGCCGCGGTGCTGTTTACGCTGGCCATCAAAGGTACGGCGTATGTGCTGTTCGGCGTGTCGCCCTCGGTGCTGCGCTACATCCTGGTGCCGACGCTGATGAGCCTGGTCACCGGATTCTTGTTGGCGAAGTATTTCCCCGACGCGCGCGGCAGCGGCGTCCCTCAGACCGAGGCGGCGTACCACCTGAAACATGGCGACATACCCGGCCGGGTAGCATTCGGCAAATTTCTGACCGGGGCGCTTTGCATCGGTTCGGGCCATTCGATGGGACGCGAAGGACCTTCGGTACAGATTGGCGCGGGCATCGCCTCCACCATCGGCAAATGGTTCAAGCTGTCCCCGGAGCGCGCCAAGAGCCTGGTGCCGGTGGCTTCTGCGGCGGCGCTGTCGGCGGCATTCAACACACCGGTCGCGGCAGTGATCTTCGCGCTGGAAGAAATCATCGGCGACATGAATGCGGCGCTGGTGGGCTCCACGGTGGTCGCCTCGGTGGCCGCAGTGATCGTCGAGCGCTCTATCCTCGGGAACAGCCCGATCTTTCAGGTTCCGCAGTACCACCTGGTGAGTCCAGCCGAATTAATTGCCTATGCTGTCCTGGGAGTCATCGGCGGCGGCGTTTCGCTGGTTTTTTCGAAAGGCCTGCTGTGGTTGCGCGGATTGTTCAAACGCATGCCGGCGCGGACCCGCATCATTCAGCCGGCAATGGGCGGCCTGGCGATCGGCATAATCATCGTCTTTTTTCCTCAGGTGATGGGCGTCGGATATGAGTACGTAAACCAAGTCCTTAACGGCGGCCTATTGCTGAAGGTGATGGCGCTGCTTTGTGTGGTAAAGCTGGCGGCCACGATCATCTCGTATGCTTCCGGAAACGCGGGAGGAATCTTCGCCCCCAGCCTTTACCTCGGAGCCATGCTCGGTGGCACCATCGGCACCGTGATGCACCGCTTTGCGCCCTTCCCCACCGGCGACGCGGGCGCGTACGCTCTGGTGGGCATGGGCACGCTCTTCGCTGGAATTATTCGCGCTCCCATGACTTCGGTATTCATGATCTTCGAGCTCACCCAGGACTACCAGGTCTTCGTCCCCTTGATGATTGCCAACATGATCAGCTTCGCGATCTCGAAGCATTATCAGCCGGTTTCGCTGTACCACGCGCTGCTGCAACAAGACGATGTGCACATGCCGGTTCCGGGTGCGCGCATGCCGACGGGAACATGGCGGGCTATGGACTTCATGATCCGCGATTTCCCCATGACCCCACCGAACGCATCCGCCGCCAGCGCTCTGGAGGCAATGCAGCAATCTGGCCTTCAGGCGCACTTAGTGGGCAGTGATGGACTGGTCGAGGGATTGGTAACGCGGAACCGGGTTGAGAAAGCCCTAAGTTCCGGCTCAGGTGAAACAACCGTAAGCGGCCTGATGATTACCGACTTTGCCCATGCTCATCCCGACCATCCGGTCGAACTCGTATTGGAACGTCTTGGCAAGAACCCAGGAATATTGCCAGTGGTAAGCCGCCGACAAGTGCGTGAAGTGGTAGGAATTGTCACGCCCCAGTCCGTAATGCAATTCCTGCAGCGAACCTGGGACGATCAGGGCTCCAGCGCCGCCGACGAAACTGCCATCTCGCCCAGTTGACGCCCAGCCTTCGTTCCCTCACAGCGGCGACAGATGGTCTTCATTCTTCCGTCTGATTCGGTCCTCCGAGAACCGTCTCTCCAGAAACTGGCGCGCCAAATCGCGGCCACCCAATCCGAACGCAATCGCCAGCCCAAGCATTAACGCTCCAAAAACGATAGTGAAAGCGATGAGCACCGTTCGTTGCGCCAAGCCAAGCTCTTCGAAAGCCATCGAGATCGACAACACAACAATGACCACTTTGACCGCATCGCTCAAGACATGCGGTGAAGGCAGGTCGGCGTTCACTGCAGCCAGCAGCGCGGCACGCGCAAAAAAGCTGGCTGCCAGCATCCCCAGGAAAACAATCAGCAACGACGCGAACAGCCTCGGCAGAAACAGAAAGAAGTCCGCGATGTGTTGCTGCACACTCGCACTTCCCAGCGAGCTGACGCCAGCCAATATGATGCCCAGCCACGCCACCCAGAACACCAACCGGCACAACAATTCCGAAGGCGACGGCAACGCGGCCGTGTTGAGCAGTTGCGAAGCGCCCGCCCTCTCAGACAGGCGGTCGAACCTCACCAACCGCAAGCCGCTGCGCAGCGCTACCTTCAGCAGGTACGCAATCACCCATCCCACCACGGCGATGATCAGAATCGCCAGCAATCGCGGCAGCAAATGAGCCAAGGCCCGGGCAAACTCATTCCATGCCTGGCTAAGTTCATTGGCAATCATGTCTCCCATTACGAGCCTCTTTCCTGTGCCGTCCACAGCCCAAGCAGGTACGGCTTGAAGCGTTCAAAGGTTAAGCAGAGAGATTCGATTCGCTCCTCCAATCCCTCCGGGGAAGCGGTCGAGTTCTCCTTCAGGTAGGCGTATGCCCTTCCTCGAAAAAGCGGCACCAAGGCTTGCAGGATGTGGTCGCGATTAATGACCGACCGGTGATACGAAGCGGCAAATTCGTATACAGACTTCACCCAAAGTTCGTCGGAGTAACTGAACTTTTCCGCTTCCAGCGCCGCCGCACTCTGCAACTGCGCAAGGGTCGCAGACGAAAGAATCGACTTGAGAACCGGCTCCAGGTCCACGACGCCCGACGAAAACATCTGGCGCAGTCGCTCGCGGTCAACACTTACTTCGTCGGTCGTGATTTCAAATTCCGGGCCGGCTGTGGGCACGGGATGCACCTCGTGGATCACGCTCCACGCTGCATCGGTCTGTCCCATCGACCAGAACAGAGGACCGACCGTCTGGCGAAGGGCCGCAACCAGGTCCGGCGGCTGTTGATCAACCTGCCCCTTCGTGCCGAGAAAGGTCTGGAAAATGCGAAGACCATCCGACAGTGATTCCATAGTGATACAAACTTCCGGACCGAGGCGGCCGGCATCGTTGGTCCACAACTCGTTAGCAACAAGTTGGCCGGCTAAGTCGTTAGAAAAGGCAAACTCTCCCGGACGCGGCTCGCGAATGCGCTTTCCGTAGAGCGCCCTCGTCATGGGATACAACAGGTTCGTTACCAGTGTCCCCTCGGAGCGATGGCGTCGATAAACCGGCGCCACAAAGTCGTAATGCTCGCGATAGATTGGACTCAGCAGCCGGTCAATCCATTCGGGCAAGATCTCAGTGGACTCGGGCGCAATCACCGCGCAGGCCTTGGCGCGCAGCAGGTCGGCGGCAGCAACCACCATGTGCATCGCCTGCCCCGCCGAAGGCACCGACGCATACTGGCTGCTGATGCAGTGCAGCGTGCGCAGGCTGTGGAAGTTGTAGGAATTGCGCACGTCGTTAATCGAAGCTGCCCGCACCAGGTCAGGGCTGCCGTCCGTTGAGCCTCCGTCGGCATTTAGAATCGCGACCCGTTCGCGTGGAAAATATTTCAGCAGACCGTCGCGAATGACCTCCACTATGTGGCCGATCGTTTTGGCGTGATTGTAGGTGTGCAGGCCGACGAGGATGTCCACTTCGCCCACGCTGATTAGCTGGCGCAGCAGTTCGTCGGAAAGGATGTCTTCATCGGCCACTGCAGCACTCCCTCAAAGCTCGCCGAACAGATTCGGGAAAAGCTCCTTTTCGTGCAGCTTTGCGTCAGGGCACGACGTTACAGGCTGCGGAAAAAAGCGGTTTTTGGTAGAGCTGACCTTTAGGTCAGCGTCTAAGCCCTTAATATTTGACCCGCCGAGCGGACTTTAGTCCGCGAGGCGTGAGCATTTCGGACTTTTTCCGCAGCCTGTTTAGTCGTGCCGTACAAGCCCTTTTCTTCTTGTCATCCCTCGGCGGCTTTAGCCGCCGGGGTCTGCTTTTCGGCTCTTCCACAACTCGCTACAGCTCTCACACCCGCCGCAGCCTAAACCAGTAAAACTGATACGGCCCGAGCGTCAGCAGATACGGCAGGTCGCCGACGCGAGGAAAGATGTTCCTGCCAAACATCTCTATCAGGATGTTCCCCTTGAAGCGGCTCAAATCCAGCTCTACCGCTTGCGCCGAGGCGGAGAGGTTGTTCACCACCAAAACCGTTTCCCGGTCGACTTGCCGCAGGTATGCCAGGACGCGGTGATTTTCGGGATACAGGAACTCGATCGAGCCGCGTCCGAAAATCGGCGTCGATTTCCGGACTTGAATGATGCGCCGCATCCACGACAGCAGCGAATGTTGTAGCCGCTTCTGTGACGCCACGTTCACCGCCTGGTAGCCGTAAACCGGATTCAGGATCAAGGCCGCGTAAAGACTCTCCGGATCGGCTGATGAGAAGCCGGCGTTCCAGCTTCCGTCCCACTGCATGGGAGTGCGCACGCCATTACGATCGCCGAGATAGATGTTGTCGCCCATGCCAATCTCGTCGCCGTAGTAAATGACAGGCGTGCCGGGAAGCGACAGCAGCATGCCATTCATCAGTTCGATCCGCCTGCGGTCGTTGTCGAGCAGCGGCGCAAGCCGACGACGGATCCCCAGGTTCAGCCGCATCGGTTTATCACGCGCGTACTCGTCATACATGTAGTCGCGCTCCATGTCGGTGACCATCTCCAGGGTCAGCTCGTCATGATTGCGAAGGAACAAGCACCACTGGCAGGATTCCGGAATCGCAGGGGTCTGCTGCAGAATTTCCGTAATGGGCTTGCGATCTTCCAGCTTCAGCCCCATGAACATCCTGGGCATCAGCGGGAAATGAAACGCCATGTGAAATTCGTCGCCATCGCCGAAGTAGGCGCGCAAGTCGGCAGGCCACTGGTTGGCTTCGGCAAGTAAAAGTCTGCCGGGATAGTTCTCATCCAGCCGCCGACGTAGATCCTTGATGACCACATGGGTTTCAGGCAGGTTCTCGCACGATGTGCCCTCGCGTTCGACCAGGTACGGCACGGCGTCGAGCCGGAACCCGTCGACTCCAAGATCGAGCCAGAACTTCATCACGTTCCACATCTCTTCGCGCACCGCGGGATTGTCGTAATTCAAGTCGGGCTGATGGCTGAAGAATCGGTGCCAGTAATACGCCTTGGAAATAGGGTCCCAAGCCCAGTTGGAGTTTTCCGTGTCGAGAAAGATGATGCGGACTCCGCGATAGCGGGTGTCGGTGTCGCTCCACACGTACCAGTCGCGGCGTGGGTTATCGACCGACTTGCGGGATTCCTGAAACCACGGGTGCTGGTCGGAGGTGTGGTTCAGGACCAGCTCGATGATCACGCGGATACCGCGGTGGTGAGCCGCATCCAGAAACACTTTGAAGTCGTCGAGCGTGCCGTAGTTGGAATGGACCGAAGTGTAGTCGGAAATGTCGTAGCCGTCGTCGCGCAGCGGCGAAGGGAAAAACGGCATGAGCCAGATCGCGCTGATACCGAGGTCTTGTAGGTAATCCAGTTTCTGCGCCAACCCACGAAAATCGCCGATGCCGTCGCCATTACTGTCGTACATGGCGCGGACATGCACCTGGTAGATGACGGCGTCTTTGTACCAGAGCGGAGTCGAAGCGGAAGCCACCCTGTGTCTCCTCAGACGGCAAGGAACCGGTGGCACAAAAAACCGTATCCCGCTAGTCTGATCATTAGGATACCGGACAATGGATTCACCAGTCGCACTATTGGCCTGCACCTGCGTTCCCGTCCGAAGGCGGCTTGGACGCGGCGCGCTGCTGCCCAGGACTGCTGGCGCGCATGAACTCGAAAGCGGCATTGATCAACGCGATGTGCGACAGGGCCTGGGGAAAGTTTCCCAGATGCCGTTGGGCGCGAGGATCGTATTCCTCGGCCAGCAGCCCGACATCATTGCGCAGAGCCAGCAGGCGATCAAACAACCGCCTGGCATCGTCGTCGCGTCCCAGCATTTTCAGCGCGCTCACCATCCAGAAGCTGCAGGCCAGAAAGACTCCTTCGCCCGCGGGAAGTCCGTCATCTACGTGCTCGGTCTTGTAGCGAAGGACGAAACCTCCTACGGTCAAATGGTTCTCGATGGCCTCGACCGTGCCGCGGATGCGCGGGTCCGTCCATGGCAGAAAACCCAGCAGCGGTAGCAGCAACAGAGACGCATCGAGTTCCTTCGAACCGTACGCCTGGGTGAAGCTGCCAAGCTCGGAATCATAGGCTTTCTCGCATACCTCACTGTGAATGCGATCGCGAACCTGTCGCCAGCGCTCCTGATCGCCTTGCAGCCCGAACTTCTCTGCCGTCTTGAGGGAGCGATCAAACGCTACCCAGGCCATGACTTTGGAATAGGTGAACTGCTGCGGTCCACCGCGGACCTCCCAGATTCCCTGGTCGGGCTGGTCCCAGATGGTGGCGAGATGGTCGGTCAGCGAGCATTGCAGTGCCAAAGAGGTTTCGTTGGCAGGAATCCCGCCCATGTGAGCGTGCAGCAGCGCATCTGCGACTTCCCCGTACACATCGAGTTGCAATTGGTCTGACGCCGCATTGCCTACCCGCACCGGCCGTGAGTTTTCGTAGCCGCTAAGCCAAGGCAGTTCCCACTCCGTAAGCCGCCGTTCGCCGCGAATGCCGTACATAATCTGCACTTGGTCAGGACTCCCCGCAGCCGCACGTAACAGCCAGTCGCGCCAATCGCAGGCCTCGTCGAAGTATCCGGCGTTCATCAGGGCGAGCAAAGTGAAAGTCGCGTCGCGAAGCCAGCAATACCGATAGTCCCAATTTCGTTCGCCTCCCAACCGCTCAGGCAGTGAAGTCGTCGCCGCCGCCACGATTCCCCCGGTGTGGCGATAGGTCAGAGCTTTCAGGGTGATCAGCGAACGCTCAACTGCCTCGGCGTATTCGCCGGACAAATTCGCCTGGCTCGTCCAGTCTTCCCAGAAACTGACCGTCTCACGAAGGGCCTCTTCCGGTTGAACCGGCTGCGGGATATCTTCGTGCGACAGCCCATAACTGAGTTGGAACGCCGCTTCGTCGCCCTCTCGAATCGAAAACTGGCTGACCGTGCGCAAGCCTTCACCGCGAGTCGCTTCGGTGGAGCGTAGTACCACCATGTCAGGACCCGCAATCGCACGAACAGCACCGTTTTCCATCCGCGTGACCCACGGGACCGACTGGCCGTAATCAAAACGCAAAGCCAGTTCCATCCTCATGGGAACCTGGCCGCGGATTCCGCGAACAATTCGTACGAGATGCGAGTTGCGTTCGCGGATCGGCATGAAGTCGAGGACTACCACCGCCCCGTTGGGTGTCTCAAACCGGGTTTCGAGAACGAGGGTGTGATCGAGGTAGCGGCGGGTACTCGTCGCAGCGTCCGTAGGGGCAATCGACCAGAAGCCATTCTCTGGGGTACCCACCAGCGACGCGAAACATGCCGGCGAGGCGAAGTGAGGCCAGCACAGCCAGTCGATAGAGCCACCACGACTTATCAGAGCTACCGTCTCGCAGTCACCGATGATGGCATAGTCTTCGATCGGAACGGACATAGTGTCTGCCAAATGCGCAAAAAGGCAGGAGCGTGTGGGGCCCGTGCCCATGGCGAACCGCCGCACTAGATTGCCGAGCGGCGGCGTGAGTTCGCTACTACATTACGATTGCAATCCCGGCCAGAAGGGTGCCCGAGTAGGGTATTTTTTACTTACCAGCAGTTACTTACTCGCAGGCAATGATTTGAGATACGCTAGCACGGCCTCCGCATCAGCGTGTGTCATGTGAAACTTCGGCATAGGATCTTTCAGCGGCTTGCCATCGACCCAGACTGCGGTCATCAGCAAGGTGATCATCCCCGCATCACTCGTAGGAGGCGTTCCGGCCAGACGCGGCGCCACCGCGGGCCAATTCGAGTTGGGTTCTACAGGCAGGTACGGCACCGAAGCTCCGGCCAGCCATCGGCTGTGGTCAAGCTCGCCGTTCGGCTTGCGTGGCGTGTGGCAGGTACCGCACATGGCGACGTCCTCCACGATGTAACGTCCACGGGCCACTGGCGAGTTGTCGCTCGCCGCGGCTGGCTTCTGGGCATCCTGCGCAGCGGTCGGTAGAGACGCCGGAACCAGAACAAAAGTCAGCAGTGACACCACGGTGATCAGTTCAACAGCACGCTTAGCGGAACTCTGGCGGGCAAATGGCATGAGCGGCACTCCGAATATCTCCATCGGATCTACGGTCTCATCCAATGTACAATCCCGCGCCGTTCCGCGAAACCGGGAATTTCGATGGAGGTGCAACCGCCCGCCACGAACCCGGCGCCACTGCCGTGCGATATTCTTAGCAGTATGCAGGTGAAAGTCCGCTACCTTGGAATGCTGCGCGAGATCGCCGGGCGTGACGACGAGTCGGTCGAGATCTCCGAAGGCGCTCCCTTGGCCGAACTCTATGCTGTCCTGCAGGAGCGCATGCCGCAATTGCAAAACTTTCGCCAGGCCATCGCACTCGCCGTGAACTACGAGTATTCCGCGGCCGACACCCCGCTTCGCGACGGCGACGAAATCGCCCTGATTCCTCCCGTCAGCGGCGGCGCACCCGATACTCCCGTCAGCGTGCATACGCCCGCGATGCAAACCACCGACCACGCTGCCCTTGTTCGTCAGCCAATCGACGGAGCAGCAATTTCTGCCGCGATTCGCCAACCCGACGATGGCGCCGTTGTGATATTTGACGGAATCGTACGCAACCAGACCCGTGGCCGCCGCACGCTCTATCTCGATTACACCGCCTACGAGCCAATGGCTTTGAAGCAGATGGAGCAACTCGCGCAGCAAGCGTTGGCGAACTATGCCGTTCGTGACGTCTGGCTAGTCCACCGCCTGGGACAACTCCAGATTGGCGAGACCAGTGTGTACATCGCGGTCGCCTCGGCGCATCGCGCGGCCGCTTTTGACGCCTGCCGCTGGCTTATCGATACACTGAAGAAGACCGTCCCCATCTGGAAGAAAGAATTCTTCGCCGACGGAGCCGTGTGGGCTGACGGCGAGCCATTTCCGGCGGAAGTGCCGCTGGCCGGAACTGGCGCGTCAAAGTAGCGATACTGGGGTTTAAGTTAACGAATGCTGGTGACCTCTCCGACCTTTTCTGGCCTCCTCGCAAAACGACGCTGCTTAACATTGGCTTGTAGCCTGTTTTGCCTCCTGGCAACGCTACCTCTGGTCGCGCAGACCCCAAGCACCGTGCCGCATCCGCCGAATGCGAACCAGCCTGCGGCACCCACCACCGTGCCTCATCCTCCTGACAAACAGACAGCGGCCCCAGCTGAAGACCCGAACTCCACGATTCGCGTCAACGTGAAGTTGGTGAACGTATTCACCACCGTGACCAACTCCGGCGGTGCTCCGATTTCGTCGCTTAAACAAGACGATTTCCAGCTCTACGAAGATGGCAAGCTACAAAAGATCGCGGTCTTTCAGCGCGAGTCTGAACTGCCGCTATCGATCGTGATCGCCATCGATACCAGCCTGAGCACGCGCAATGACCAGAAGCTTGAGCTCGAATCCGCGCGCCGCTTCTCGCACGCCATTCTGCGTCCGATCGATGGCATCTCGCTCTTTCAATTCAGCGAAGTCGTCGACCAACTGACGCCCTTCACCGCCGATATTCGTGTCATCGACCGCGGCATCAACCGCGTGCATACCGGGGCCGCGACCGCGCTCTACGACACGCTGTACCTTGGCTCCGACGCGCTGCTCGACCGGCGCGGACGCAAAGTTATGGTCGTCATCACCGACGGCGGCGACACCGTCAGCAAGACCAGTTATCAACAGGCCGTGCGCGAGGCGCAGGAAGCCGAAGTCATCCTCTACAGCATCATCATCGTGCCCATCGAGAGCAACGCCGGCCGCGACATCGGCGGCGAGCACGCGCTGATCACGCTTTCCCGCGACACCGGCGGCAAGTACTTCTATGCCAGCTCGCTCGAGCAATTGGATTCTGCCTTCCGCCAGATCAGCGACGAACTGCGGACCCAATACCTCATCGCCTACTATCCCAGCGAGCGCCTGTCTGACTCCGAATACCGACGCATCGAAATCAAGATCGATCCCGCCACCAAAGACTATCCCGATCCGTCAGAGTTGCAGGTACGTCACCGTACCGGCTACTACACCATGCCCGCGAAGTAGATAGGTGGAAGCGCCGGGCTTTAGCCTGGCGAATCAGCGTCGCCAGTCAACTCGGGCTTTAGCCCCGGCGGAAATCGGTTTTGATTGCGCACTCTACTTACGAGGCGCGCATCCCGACGACCTGTCTCCCTTCTTTGTTACACTTCACATTCGGCGCCATGACGGCGAGAGGGAATGATGGCAAATCCTACGCAACCTTCGATTCAACTCACTAATACTTCCGACTATCGCGAGAACTACGCCAACAGCGTGCAGGTTCGCGTAAACGTCTGGGACTTCTTTCTTGTTTTCGGCACGCTGCAACAGCAGGACGAGGCGAAAGTCGAGGTCAGCAACTTCCAGGGTGTCTACCTCAGCCCGCAACAAGCCAAGGCGCTCTACACCATCCTTCAGCAGAATCTGCTGAACTACGAAACCACCTTCGGCGAGATAAAACTCGATCCGCGCATGCATCCCGGCAGCGGACCCATCCATTAAGCGAATGGACGGCCAGCCTCCGCGGTCACCAGTGCCGTCCGCATCTTCCCTGCCCTCCCGACCTACCGCGGCAAATTCGCTTTGGGAGTCGGCCCGCGATCAACTCCTGGCTTTCTCGCTGATCTTCACCTGCCTGTTCGTCAGTCACGCGGCATTGCTGCGATTGCCCTATTTCTGGGACGAAGCCGGATACTTCATTCCTGCCGCCCGTGATCTGCTACTCACCGGATCGCTCATTCCGCATTCGACGTTGTCCAACGCTCACCCGCCGCTGGTAATGCTGTGGCTGGCTTTCTGGTGGAAGTACAGCGCCTTCACGCCGGCGGTGACCCGCACCGCGATGCTGCTGATCGCGGCGTTCGCGCTAACGGGTGTGTGGCGATTGGCACGGTGCGTGGCCAATACACAGGTCGCAGTGGCAACCGTGGTGTGCACGGCGGCGTATCCGGTCTTCTTTGCCCAAAGCTCGCTGGCTCACCTCGACATGATGGCGGCCGCATTCACCCTCTGGGGACTGGCGATGTACGTCGAACGTCGCCCGGTGGCGACAGTGATATTTCTCGCGCTGGCTCCGGTGGCCAAGGAGACAGCGATCATCACTCCGATGGCCCTGCTTGCATGGGAAGTGGTGTGCCCTTGGCTCAGGCGGTGGATCGACGAACCAATATGCTTCCAAGAACGCGACTGGCCACGCACTCTCTCGTTGTTGCTTTGCTGGACGCCGCTTCTGCTGTGGCTCTCCTACCACCACCACAAGACGGGCTATTTTCTCGGGAATCCTGAATATCTTCGCTACAACCTGGGCGCGACCCTGACGCCCCTCCGAGTGTCGCTCGCCATGCTCATTCGGTTGTGGCACCTGCTGGGCTACCTCAACCTCTTTGTGCTGACGCTGCTTACGCTCTACGCGATGTCACAGCCTGCATTGCTGGAACGTGACGGCAGCGAGCGGCTGCGCATTACGATCCCGATCCAGATGGTTTTTGCCGTGGTAATCGCGGCCCACGTCGTCGCCTTATCGATACTGGGCGGCGCTGTGCTCGCACGTTACATGCTCCCGGTTTTGCCGCTGGTGGTCTTGATTTGCATCTCCACGCTGCGCCGTCGTCTTCGCTACTGGGTGTGGTACACAGTCGCCGTATGCGCGGCATTTGTGTTTGCCTTGCTGACTCCTCCGCCGTATCGCATTGCGCCCGAAGATACGCTGCTGTACCGGGATTACGTGGTCCTTCACAAACAAGCGGAAAACGAGATCGCGCGCCGATATCCCAAGGCGCGTGTGCTGACCGCTTGGCCCGCCTCCGATGAGATGACCCGGCCGTACCTCGGATACATAAAGCAGCCCATGGATGTCACCCGCGTTGAGAATTTCTCGGAGACCGAGATGGAACGCGCGGCGCAGGCGACTGGAGAGTTTGACGTTGTACTTATGTTCACCACCAAATGGCAACCGCCGCATCCCCTGTGGCAGACCCTGCCCTTCGGAGAAGCGATTCAGGAACGCTTTTTCGATTACCACGAAGACATCACTCCCGAGCGTGCTGCTGCGCTGCTCGGCGGCCGCATCGTAAGCTATCAGAACCGCAACAACGAGTGGGTGGCCATCATCGCGATCGAGCGCGTCGAGAATGCGCAGGAAGTTCCGCGAAGCCATCTCATAAATCGGTTTTGAAGGGGCACGGCTTCAGCCTTGCGTAATCCTCCGAAAATACGTGCCAGCCTTCAGCCCGAAGGGCGTGTCATGACAGCCCAGCACGCAGCGAAGCGGAGTGCTGGGTAACCATCCCATAAAAACCTGAGTGCCCTGGGCACGTCACGCGAACAAACGCTGCAGATCGCATTCCACATTCTCGGTGCCTCCGTGCCTCAGTGGTGAAAACAACCATTGCGCACCGCCCGCAACCCCTTGCACACTGAACTGGTGGACTTCGTCATTCGCGATTATCGCGCCGCCGATTTCGATCGCCTGTGGAGGATCGACCAGTTGTGCTTTCCGCCGGGAATCGCGTACACGCAAATGGACCTGACGGGCTTCATACTGCGCCGCAAGGCCATCACTTTGGTGGCCGAGTTTCCGCCGAGGCAGCGAATTCGCCGGCGGGATTGCCGGATTCGCGGTGGCGCAACCCATCCGCAACATCGGACGAATTCTTACCCTCGACATCCTGCCCGAGGCACGCCGATTCGGCTTGGCCACCCGACTCATGCAGAAGTGCGAGGAACGTCTACGCACCGGGGGATGCAAACAGATCTTCCTTGAGACCGCGGTCAACAACCAGCCGGCCATACAGCTCTACGAAAAACTGGGATACGCAATTTTGCGCACGCTGCCCCTCTACTATCCCACGCATGCTCTCGATGCCTATTTGATGGGGAAAGACTTGTAAGCCGGTCTGTTATCCTCGTGCCCATCGTATGAAAGTCGCCATCCAGGGAGAGTTGGGCTCCTTCAGCCACGAAGCCGCGGGGCGAATGTTGCCTCGCGCAACGGTCGTGCCGTGCGCGCGCTCGGCCGAAGTTTTTGACTTGGTCGAGCTTGGCAAGGTTCAGGCGGCTATAGTTCCCATCGAAAATTCACTGGCCGGATCGGTCGCCGAGCACTTCGACCTACTGCTGGCGCGCGAAGTTTTCATCCATGGTGAAATGCATCTGCGCATTCGCCACAACCTGATTGCGATGCCCGGCGTCAAACTCAGTGAAATCCGCCGCGTGTACTCGCATCCGGTGGCGCTCGACCAGTGCCGCAATTTCTTCCGTTCGCATCCCGGCATCCAGTCCATGCCCTTCTACGACACTGCGGGAAGCGTCCGACACGTCATCGCCGAGCATCTGGCCGACGCCGCCGGCATCGCTGCCAAACGCGCCGCGGCCGAATACGGCGGCAAAGTATTGCTGTCCGGCATCGAGGACGACCAGCAGAACTACACGCGTTTCTTGCTCATTACCAGGTCGAAGAAAATCGGCAAGGGAGCGAACAAGACATCCATCGCCTTCGCCCTCAAGAATGTTCCTGGCGTACTGTTCAAGGCGCTCAGCGTATTTGCCCTGCGCGACGTCAGCCTGAGCAAGATCGAATCGCGACCGATGCGAGGCCGCCCGTGGGAGTACGTGTTTTTTGTCGATATTCTCCGTGGCGATGATGAAGCCGCGCGCAATGCCCTGCGTCATCTCGGCGAAATTGCGGAATTCGTAAAAGTGCTCGGAATTTATCCGGCAGCCAAGCAGCATTAAGTATCGGCACCCGCCTCCCACTGAAAATGACTACGATTTCCCCGCGTTCCAGCGGCAATCTGGCATCGCTAATTCGGTCGCAAAAGCCCGTTATAACAATTGTTATAAGTCCCAGTCGTCCGGCCCTTTTGTGGCACACCCACCCCTCCAAGAATTCCGTTTTGGGAAAGATTTGTAAACATTAGCCGTCGGCGGTTGTAGCCGCCCGCCACCTTGGATACAATCCTCAGCGCTTGAAGAAAGCGCCGCTGGAGTGTCCGTTAATGCTTGAGAACTGCGCCAGTGCCGATAAATGGAAGCAGAATAAGGCGTTTTTTTTACGATCGGCGGTGCTTGCATCGAACGACCCGGATTACCCAGGAAAACGGCTGAATACGGCTGCAACTTTCATAATCTGCCGCTCATCTAACATTGAGTATAAGTGACTCAAGGAGTCATATGCCTAATAAAGAGAAGAAGATAGAAGCTACCAAGCCTGATCCGGGCCCCGATCCAGAGTTCCGCAACGACGCCGATGAGGCGCGTACGCTGCCCCTGCTTCCGGTACGCGACACCGTACTTTTCCCGCACGCGGTGCTTCCTCTTACCGTTGGCCGCGAAAGCTCCGTCCAGCTGATTAACTCTCTGGGAGACGATAAAACTATCATTGTGGTAGCTCAGCGCGAGGCGCGCGTGGACGCCCCACAGCCGACCGATTTGTACTCAGTCGGAAGCCTGGCGGTAGTCCACAAAGTTGTGCGCATGCCCAACCAGAGCCTGTTCGTCTTTGCCGAGGGGCTGGAAAGGGTGAAAGTTACTGAATACACACAACTTAATCCGTTCATGCTGGCAACCGTGGAGTCCATTCCCGAGATCAATGCGCCCGTAAATGCGCAAATTGAGGCGCTCCAGCGCAACGTGTTGACCTTGTTCCAGCAAATCGTCGCCGGGCTCTCCGACCTTGTCGGATGAGCTTTCTACGGTTGCTTCCAACATTGAAGACGCCGGACGCATGGTCGATTTCATCGCGTCTTCGTTGCCCTCGCTGTCGACCAAAGACAAACAGGATGTGCTGGAAACTCCCGATGTGCAGGCGCGGCTCGACAAGATTAACCAGCACTTGGCAAAGGAGTTAGAGGTCCAGCAACTGCGCAACAAGATCCAGAGCGAAGTCCAGGACCGCGTGCAGCAGACCCAGCGCGAATACTACCTGCGCGAGCAGATGAAAGCCATCCAGAAGGAACTCGGGGAGCAGGACGAAACCACCCGCGACACCGAGGACCTGCGGCAGAAGATTGAATCCGCCGGGATGCCCGATGACGTTAAGAAAGAAGCACTTAAGGAATTGGGTCGTCTGGCGCGCATGTCGCCGATGGCCGCTGATTACGGACTTACCCGCAATTACATTGAGTGGCTTGCCGTCCTGCCCTGGCAGAAATCGTCGGGCGTCGAGATCGACATCACCAAGGCCAAAGAAATCCTCGATTCCGACCATTACGATTTGGAGAAGGTGAAGAACCGCATTCTCGATTACCTTTCGGTTCGCCGCCTGAAGCCCAATATGAAGGGGCCCATCCTTTGTTTTGTTGGACCTCCGGGCGTAGGCAAGACCTCGCTGGGTAAGTCGATCGCGCGATCACTGGGGCGGAAGTTCGTGCGTCTGTCGTTGGGCGGCGTTCATGACGAGGCGGAAATCCGCGGGCACCGCCGCACTTATATTGGTGCACTGCCCGGCCAGATCATGCAGGGCATTCGCCGTGCCGAGACCAACGACCCGGTGTTTATGCTCGACGAAATCGACAAGGTGGGACGAGATTTTCGGGGCGATCCGGGCTCAGCGCTTCTGGAAGCGCTCGATCCGGAGCAGAACTTCAGCTTCCGCGACAACTACCTCGACGTGCCCTTTGATTTGTCGAAGGTGCTGTTTATCACCACGGCCAACCAGCTCGATCCGGTTGCCGAGCCCCTGCGCGATCGCATGGAAATCATTGAGCTGCAAGGTTATACCGAGGAAGAAAAGGTACACATCGCGTTTCAGTATCTGGTCCCGCGGCAGATCGAGGAAAACGGAATCTCGAAGGACCAGATTGAGTTCCCGGAAGAGACGATTCGGTTCATCATTCGCCATTACACACGCGAGGCAGGCGTGCGCAGCCTGGAACGCACCATCGGCACCATCTGCCGCAAGCAGGCGCGTCGCATCGCCGAAGGCAAGACCGACAAGTTGGTGGTCACGACAGAACTTGTACAACACACCGATATGCTGGGCGGTATCAAGATCCGCACCGAAGGCGAAATCGCTGAGCGCACCAAGCGCAGCGGTGTAGCAGTCGGGCTGGCGTGGACGCCGACAGGCGGCGACATTCTCTTCATCGAGGCCAACAAGATGAAGGGCAAAGGCGGGTTTGCAATGACCGGCCAGCTCGGCGATGTCATGCGCGAGTCGATGCAAGCTGCATTGACCTGGGTCCGTTCGAATGCCAAGGAACTCGGAATTGACGAAGACTTCTTCGCCAATCACGATATCCACATTCACGTGCCCGCGGGGGCGATCCCGAAGGACGGCCCTTCGGCCGGCGTAACCATGGCAACCGCGTTGGTATCGTTGCTAACGGACCGCAGGGTACGTCCACTGACCGCGATGACTGGCGAGATCACGCTGAGTGGCAACGTACTGCCGATTGGCGGAATTAAAGAGAAGACCCTCGCCGCCAAACGCGCGGGCGTGAAAGACATCATTCTCCCTGAGGACAACCGGCAGAACGTACAGGAAGACCTGACGCCTGAACAACTGCAGGGCCTGACTATGCACTATGTCAAGTCGATTCCGGAACTGCTCGAGATTGCATTGCCTACCACCAGCGCCGAAGAAAAGCACGACGCCGAAATACGTGAGCAGGTGCTGGCGGGCGCGCCGACAGCGTAACCGTAAGAACCCTCACATAAGCCGCCCCATCGTGGGCGGCTCTTACGTTTTTCAGCCAATCGCGACCGCGACGATGGTGACGTCGTCGCTTGCGACCCCTTGCGACCAAGCGGTTATCTGGGCACTCAGAGATCGACACAGATCCTGAGCCGAAAGTCGCCGTGACAAGGTTTGCTTCACGCGGTCCGTTCCGAATTCTTCTCCGCGTTGATCCGCTTCAAGAACACCGTCGGTGTACAACAGGAAGCAGTCGCCTCTACCCAGCTCGAGGCTCTTTGACGCGTAAGTCGCAAACGGCATGACTCCCAGTATCAGCCCGTTTTCCACGACCTCATCGATCGATTGGTCAGTCGCGCGGTAATGCAGCAGGGGCGGATGTCCGGCCGCAGTGTACCGGCCGGCGCCTGCTTGAAGATCGAGAAATAGGTAGGCTGCGGTCACGAATTGGCCTTGCAGTTTGCCGCACAAAATCGAATTTAGTCCCGCCATGACTCGGGCGGGATCGTCGGCGTGTTCGGCCTGTGCAGCAATCGCCACTTTGACCATCGACGCGACGAGGGCGGCCGGAACGCCATGGCCAGACACGTCAGCAATGAGTACCCCAATTCGATGATTGTCGATCACCAGAAAATCGTAGAAGTCTCCTGCTACTTGCGACATGGGAATGTACTGTGCGGCGATGTGCATGCCTGAGAGTTTCGGCATTCCCTCCGGCAAGATTGACGTCTGTATGCGCCTGGCAATTTCGAGTTCGTTACGGATAGCCAGGAGCGCCTCTTCGTTGCGCAAGCTCCGGTGCGCGACCAGGTATCCCAGCGAGCACAAGAAAATCGCGAATCCGATGAATTCAAAGTCCCCTCCGCCCCGAGGCAACCAGCCGCGCAGGTTGTTGTAGATGACGAACAAGCCCCAAATGAGAACGACCGTGCGCAGCGTCTTCAATTCCGGTACGGTGCCGACCGGCACGACGTAAAGGTAGATGATCACGGCCAGGGTGAAACCGATCACCAACACATTATTCATCACAAAGAGTGCGCCCACGACGCTGCCATTAGCGTGAAACAGCAAGAACGCAACCGCCATCAGCGCATTCACGGTAAGCAGCGATTTCGTTAGCCAGTTGTGTTTCTTGGCGACCAGTCCCCAGCCGAACAAAATGGCGGGGATCCCGATCGTGAACGTTATGAGAGCAATCTGGAACAAGATGTTGGAGCGGGTTAGGAACAATTGCGCTGACTCAGTCATCAGCAGCGTGCGATAGCCATATAGGAGAGAAAGAAGACCAAACCATAAGCGAACTCGGTCGCGCGATCTTCCAGCGCAATCCCTGCGCAAGGATGGAAGCAAGCCCGATCGCCATCGAGACAATCGCAACGACGATGCGCGCCGCGTCGGTCACTAGAACGCGGCGTAGTGCGTCGGCAGGATCGGACGTCAAGAGCATGAATAATAATCAAGAACCGGTTACAAGATACCGTGCCAGACTCAAGCAAGCAACGGGGACAGCTTCCGTTAGAACTACAGCAGAGCTGTTGATGATTGATACGACGTCATGACCGCTAAATATGCAGCGCTTTTGTCATCGACCCGTGTGTCTACTAAACTAGAGAAATCGAATGCAGCTGCGTGGCTTCGAGGCATCGATCAACATTCCGGTAGATGCGTTTGGCGCAGTGGCGAAGCCGGGCGCACTGTGCACAGTTGTGGACGGTCCGCTGCTCTCACCGCATTTCCAGAAACATATTATTCGTTGGAAATAGGGGAACTGCTTGACAGATCAGAACGTCAGGAGGTGGATTGCCAAGCAGATCGCGCGACTGCGCACTCTGCGGGGGGCACTTAGCAAGGGCCACGATGAAGATAAGTATAAGTTCATCCGGTTCGTCGTATCGCGGCTTCCGATTGCGGAAGCGACGAAGCGCGACGTTCTCGCCTGGAGCCTGAGCCGACTATTGGACCGGCAGCAACGAACCCTACGGTCGAAAACGCTTCGAGCTCAGGCGGACTGGGACGCGAAGGGGCGCCGGCGTCTGAATCAATTGCTTGCCGGAAATGAAACTCTGGCGATACCAGCGTCAGACGCGCCGAAACTGTCCTTTATCTTGGCAACCAGGAACAAAGCTCACCTCACTATTCTAAGTCTGGAGTCCGTTTTACGATTCGCGGACGTCCCCTATGAGGTCATTGTCGTGGACAACGGGTCAACTGACTCGACTCTAGCGATGTTGGACAGATTTAGGGGAGCTAAGGTCATTCGTAACCAAAACAACATCGGGTTCGGTCCCGCATGTATGCAAGCTGCTGATATTGCCGCCGGAGAGTATTTTTGCTTTCTCAACAACGACGCCCTCCTGACGAGCGGAGCAATCGCGGCGGTTCTGAATAACTTCGAACATGAGACTGTGGGCGCTGTCGGAGCAAAGATCCTGCTGGCGAACGGAATGCTGCAAGAGGCGGGATCGATTATTTGGTCCGATGGAAGTGCATTAGGCTATGGGCGCGGGGACGACCCGCAGCTACGCCAGTACAACTTTCGCCGCCCGGTAGACTACTGCTCCGGCGTCTTCCTGGTGACGCCAGCAAGGATATTCCGTCAGTTTGGCGGGTTCAGCGCACAATTCGCGCCCGCGTATTACGAGGATACGGATTACTGCATGACCTTGTGGCAGAACGGCCTGAGCGTCGTATACGAACCGTTGGCGCAGATACAGCACTACGAATCAGCCAGCTCGGGTGGAAACGATCAAGCGACCGCCATGATGGCGGCACACCAAATCACCTTTAAAAACAAATGGGGACCCGAACTAGAGCAGCACTACGCTCCGATTCCGGCGAATGTCGTTGCGGCCAGGATCGCCGTTAACACACGGGCCCTGCGAATCGTCTATCTCGATGACAGGATCCCGAAAAGAGGATTGGGTGCCGGGTTTCCACGGAGCAATGACGTCATTTCTGCTCTATCCAGAATGGGTCACCATGTCGTCTGCTCCACTTCAACATTTCCGGTCATCGGCGACGGCTATGAAGACCTGCCGCGGGAGGTCGAGATCTTTGATGGCTTCCGCTTTCGTCAGAAGTTAGTCGACGAGTACATGCCGTCGGCCGACGTTGTGTGGATCAGCAGGCCGCACAACCTCAAATTACTGCTCAGAGAATATCCTTCCGTCTTCCGGTCGAGGAAGTTCGGACTGGTATATGACGCCGAAGCAATCTTCTCCCAACGCGCGCACGACCGTCTTGAACTGCTCGGCGCGCCGATTGCTCCGCCTGACCCTCTCGAGCCCTGTGGCCTGGATGAGGAGCTTGCCCTCGCGAAGTTGGCCGATGCTGTGGTCGTCGTCTCGGACTCCGATCGGCAGGTGATGCAAGATGCAGGAGTGCGAGCGGTATATCTCGTTGGCCACAGTATCTCCTCCACTCCCACACCCTCACCACATTACGAACGGGCAGGGTTCCTCTTCGTCGGTTCCGTGCACGGCTCCGATAATCCGAATGCCGACTCCATCCGCGAGTTCTGCAATACGCAATGGGCCAGAATTCACTGCGAAACAGGCGCGGTTCTTACCATCGCGGGATACGGCACGGAACTTCTGACGGACGAAATTATAGATCCCACTGTCCAGATCCTGGGAGCACAGCGCGACCTGCGTCCTCTATATGATCGCGCTCGTGTATTCGTGGTGCCAACTCGATACGCTGCAGGCATGCCGTTTAAAGCACACGAGGCAGCCGGATATGGTGTGCCAATGGTCGTGTCTCCGGTGATTGCACATCAGATGCAATGGGACAATGGAATCGATTACTTCGCCGCTAACGATCTCGACCAGATGGCAGAGTATTGCATCCGACTTTACGGCGACCAACAATTGTGGGAGTCTCTTCGCGCCAACAGCTTAGTACGAGTCAAGGCTGAACTTAGTCCCGAGGCATTCTCGAATAGCCTGAGGACGGTGCTACGCACCTTTCGATCGGCTTGACCACCAACTGTTTACCATCGAGTGGATCGAAGACAATGGTTCGCCCGGCCCTTCGGTGAGAATGCTACAGGCACCGCCTGGAAGCGTTGGGATCACTGTGCGCCGGCGTAATATAAAATAACGCTATGATCATCACTCGATCGCCCCTGCGGGTTTCTCTAGGCGGGGGAGGCACCGATTTGCCGTCCTATTCGCGAAAGCACGGCGGATTTCTAATTGCCGGCGCTATCGACAAGTACGTCTATATAACTATCCACCCGCGATTCATAGATAGCTTCCTCCTTAAGTATTCGCAACTCGAGGAAGTATCGTCGATCAATGAGATTCGGCACCCTATTATTAGGGAGGCCCTGCGGTTGGTCGGGATCCAGGTCCGCAACCTAGAGATCTCCAGCATGGCTGACATTCCGGCGGGGACGGGACTTGGTTCTTCGGGGAGTTTTACAACCGCTTTATTAAAAGGGTTGCATTCGCACAAAAAACACTTGATTCATCCTCACGAGTTGGCAGCCCAGGCCTGTCACTTGGAAATTGATGTTCTTGGTGAGCCCATCGGCAAACAGGACCAATATATCGCGGCATATGGCGGAATCACTTGTTTTGAGTTTGGAACTGACGATTCTGTACGGGCTTGGCCGTTAGCTATCTCGGAAGAGACACTATTTAACTTGGAAGATAATTTGCTGCTTTTCTTCACTGGTTACTCGCGCTCGGCCTCGTCCATACTAAAGGATCAGGATGAAAAGAGTAAGGTAGCAAATACGGAGATACTAGATAATCTTCATTTCGTCAAAGACTTGGGGATGCGCAGCAAACAGGCGCTCGAAGGCGGCGACCTTGCCGAGTTTGGCCGCCTGATGAACGTCCACTGGGAATGGAAGAAGAAGCGGAGTGCCAGCATCAGTAACGGCAAAATCGATGAGTGGTACTCATGCGCGATGTCGAATGGTGCGCTAGGTGGGAAGGTAATTGGTGCGGGGGGAGGTGGGTTTCTGATGTTCTACGCCGGTGACAAGGCCACGCTTCGTCATGCCATGCGGGTGCAGGGTCTGAAAGAAGTTAGATTCCGGTTTGATTTTGAAGGTACGCGTGTCGTCTCCTCCAACTAACTTAAACTCTGCCCAGGAGATTATGCCAGCGGTCATTCTAGCAGGCGGACTGGCAAGCCGCTTGCGGCCGATGACGGAAACCATACCTAAGGCATTGATCGAGGTAAATGGCCGTCCTTTTCTGTCGCATCAGCTCGATTTACTCAAACGAAGCGGCTTCGGGAAAGCGGTGCTGCTGGTAGGCTACCTGGGCGAAAAGATCCAAGAGCGGTTTGGTGACGGTTCACAGATTTGGAGTCGAAATTGAATACTCCTTTGATGGTCCGACTCTGCTGGGTACTGCGGGTGCCATTCGTCAGGCTCTGCCATTGTTGCCTGACGCTTCTTTGTACTCTACGGCGACTCTTATCTGACTTGCGACTATCGCGCGGTCGACACTGCATTCGCGCACAGCGGCCGTCCCGGATTAATGACCGTCTATCGAAATGAAGGACTCTACGACAACAGCAACGTAGAATACGATAGTGAGCGGATCGTTTGTTACGACAAGACCCGTCGTACATCTGCAATGCACCACATTGACTATGGGTTGGGGGCCTTCCATCGCAGCGTATTCGCCACGATTCCTCTCGGCGAAAAGCGCGACCTTGCCATCATTTATCAGGACCTGCTCAAGACGGGAGACCTAGCAGCCTTTGAGGTGCACGAACGCTTCTATGAAATCGGTTCTCCTGAGGGCCTTCGCGAAACGTCCGAGTTCCTCGCTCGCTAGCGGAATCGGTGTTCTGGTTATGCTATTCTGACCCTTTGACTGCCCGGATGTTGAATGCACCTGATATTTCCATGAGTTTTTCATCGCTCTATCTTATTGAAGTGGAAGAGGTTGCGCGACGCCTGGACGCCGCGTCGATCGAACGAATGGCGTCTCTCTTAGCCAGCGTTCGCGAACGATGCTGGACGCCTGTTTATCCTCGGCGTTGGCGGCAGCGCGGGCAATGCTTCGCACGCGGTCAATGACTTTCGCAAACTGGCGGGCATCGAGAGCTACGCGCCGACCGACAACGTTTCGGAATTGACAGCACGGACCAACGACGAAGGCTGGACAACGGTGTTTGAGGCCTGGCTCCGGGTAAGTCGACTGCAAGCGCGCGACGCGATTCTGGTGTTCTCCGTAGGGGGAGGCAGCGTCGAGCGTAACGTAAGCCCTAACCTCGTTGCAGCACTCGATTATGCAAAATCGGTGGGTGCGAGTGTTCTGGGAATTGTTGGGCGGGACGGCGGCTACACAGCGCGGGTCGCCGATGTTTGCGTCATTATTCCAACCGTCCATGCTGACCGAGTGACGCCTCACTCGGAGGCATTTCAAGCGATTGTGTGGCATCTTTTGGTGTCGCATCCGACACTTCAGCAGAAGGCTACCAAGTGGGAATCGATAACCTCTGCGCAATTGAAGCGCGCAGTGTTTCTCGATCGTGACGGCGTAGTGAACGAGTCGGTGATTCGACACGGAAAGCCCTATCCGCCTGACGATGCGGAATCCCTCCGGATCCCTCCGGGTACGGCAGAGACCTTGGCACGGCTTAAAGAGCAGGGTTATCTTTTGCTGGTCGTCACCAATCAGCCAGATGTTGCACGAGGCAAGCAAACGCGTGATGTGATCGAGAAAATCAACCACCGATTGAGTATGGAGCTTCCCTTAGACGACGTACTGACCTGTTACCATGACGACGCGGATCTATTGCGATTGCCGCAAACCGCAACCCGGGCTGATCAAGCTCGCGGCCGCAGCGGCACGGGATTGACCTGAACCACAGTTTCTTGATCGGCGACCGGTGGCGCGACATTGATGCTGGCGCTAACGCCGGATGCAAAACCATTCTGATCGACCGCGGATACCAAGAACGCGAGCCTCAATTCGCTCCGGACCTGCGCGTGACGTCGCTTACGGAGGCAGTTGACTGGATTCTGATGAAAGGCACGGAAAGTCTGTGAGAAGTGTCGCGGAACTGAAAATCAAGTTGTTTGCCGATGGCGCTGATAAGGCACAGATACTGCAGGCGCAAGCCAATCCCCTGATCAAGGGTTTTACGACCAACCCTACGCTGATGCGTGCGGCCGGCGTGAAAAACTACGAGGCGTTCGCGCACGAGATTCTTGCGGCCGTGACCGACAAGCCCATTTCCTTCGAGGTGTTCGCGGACGAGTTCGCGGAGATGGAGCGGCAGGCGCACAAGATCGCGGACTGGGCCGAGAATGTATACGTCAAGATCCCCGTGACCAACACGCGGCACGAGTCATCGAAGGAGTTGGTCCGCCGTTTGGCACATTCCGGCGTCAAGGTCAACGTCACCGCAATTCTGACGTTGGATCAAGTTCGAGACGCCGCGGCAGCACTGGCTGGTGGCGCACCTTCTGTGATTTCAGTGTTCGCAGGAAGGATTGCGGACACTGGAGAAGACCCTGTCCCTCTGATGGCGGCGGCGGTGAATATGGTTTCGCCCGATTCCGGCATCGAGGTGCTATGGGCCAGCCCACGCGAGTTGCTGAACATCTTTCAGGCGAACGATGTGGGCTGCCACATCATCACCGCGACCGACAGTGTGCTCGGCAAGCTTAAGACCGTCGGCAAAGATCTCGACGACTATTCGCTCGAAACAGTGCGATGTTTTACAACGATGCCGCCCATTCGGGATATCAGCTCTAGGCAGGTTCAATCGTGGGGAGTTCCTACATGATCGGTGGTCCAAGTTCAACTCCTGACGCGGAAGACCGCGACGTGAAGCTGCTGGTTCCCGCCAACGACGTGGATGATCCTGAACTCTCGATCGTGATTCCAGCGCTCAACGAGGAGCTCACGATTGCGCAGTTCGTAGACTGGTGCAGGGAGGGTCTTCAGCGCGCCAATGTAAAAGGCGAGGTGCTGATCATCGACAGCTCCACCGACGCCACTGCCCAGATCGCCGTGTCGAAAGGCGCGCGCGTATTGAAAGTGCCCAGGCGCGGGCTGGGGCGCGCTTACATTGACGCCATTCCGTTTATTCGCGGCGAATGCATTCTGATGGGCGACGCTGATTGCACCTACGACTTCCGCGACTTGCAACCGTTCATGCAGAGCTTTCACGGCGG
This sequence comes from uncultured Acidobacteriaceae bacterium, assembly GCA_963730105.1. Classification (GTDB taxonomy): domain Bacteria; phylum Acidobacteriota; class Terriglobia; order Terriglobales; family Acidobacteriaceae; genus DASRAA01. The sequence goes on along the minus strand of CAVSQO010000016.1, from coordinate 83,208 downwards.
CTTCGAGTATGTCATGGGGTCTCGCTTCCGTGGCTACATCGAACCCGGTTCCATGCCGCCGCTCCATCAATACTTTGGCACACCCATCACGACCTGGCTGTTGAATTTCCTTTATGGCAGCAGCTTCTCCGACATTCATTGTGGCATGCGCGGGATTACCCGTGATGCCTTGTGTCGAATGGACTTGCACTCGCAGTCCTGGGAATATGCCTCAGAGATGGTATTGAAGTCAGTGCGTATGGAATTGAACACTGCTGAAGTTCCGGTCCGTTTTCTGAAGGACCAGGAAGGGCGGTTCAGCCATCACAAGCGAGCGGGCTGGTTCTCGCCATGGCATGCAGCGTGGATCAACCTGCGAGCGATGTTCATTTACGGCGCGGACTTTTTTCTCTTTCGTCCAGGACTGCTGGTTCTGTCGATCGGTCTATTGTTGACATTGCCCATGACCTTCGGCCCAGTACGACTCGGTCCCGTCACCTTTTCGCTCTACTGGATGCTATTAGGCCTCTCGTTGTCGGTACTGGGGTTGCATGGGTTCTACATGGGCGCATTGGCGCGGGTGTTCTTCGATTACAGCGGCATGATTACCCGGCGTTTCCTGGGAATGTTCTCCTACACTCGGTCTGTCATACTCAGTGCCCTCGCCGTCGTCGCCGGTATTGCGCTGGCAGTTCCTCTCGTATTGGAGTATCTCCGTTCGGGGTTGCGATTGTCCGGCGATGTTGCACCCGCCAGCCACATGGCGGTAACAGGCCTGCTCTTTGTGATGGGCGGAGCTATGAATTTCACCTTTACGCTTGCGCTTCACGCCGCGGCCGCAAATGTGAAACGAAGATAGTAGTCTGCGCGAAGACGCTCGCACCCGAGCGTATGGACAAAACTACCAGCCGTCCGTTCTTGACCGATTCGGCGTCTGGCTCTCTGCTCGCCAGATTCGCCGATATACCGGGTCGCTGGAAGGCAAACAACTCGGTGACTTCGGATGTGGCTACCATGCGACTTTTGCTCGAAGTGTTCTGCACGAATTGGGTGCAGGTGTTGCTGGTGGATTTCCGCCTTTGTCGGATGATCTCAAGGGTCTTCCCAAGTACTGGCGGTAGAGGGGATATTGCCAGACGTACTCTGTCAAGTGCCATCCTCCAGCCTGGACGTCGTACTCTGCATCTCTGTTTTGGAACATTTGTGGCAGCCGTTGACGGCACTGCAAGAGTGCTTGCGCATTGTGCGACCTGGAGGAATGTGTGTCTTCAATGTTCCGTCCTGGCGAGGCAAACGATTTCTGGAGTATTCGGCCTTCCGGCTCGGGCTAAGTCCGAGGGACGAGATGGACGATCATAAGACTTACTACGACGTGAAAGACTTCTGGCCTTTACTTGTGCGGGCCGGATTCCGTCCGAGCAACATCCGATGTTTCTCGCACAAGTTCGGCCTGAATACATTCGCCGTCTGCCGGACATCGCCCTACAGCGCGGACATCAAAATGGCCAACACACAACGCTACTTCATAGTTGGTGGTGCTGGATTCATCGGGAGTCACTTTACCGACCGGCTGCTGGCGGACGATTCCGTCGCCGCCGTGACCTTGTACGACAACTTTTCATCCGGCCGGGAATGGCACTACGAGCAGCACTTGAACGATCCTCGCTTCCGTGTGGTCCGCGGCGACGTGAAAGATATAGACTCCCTTACGACCGCCATGCAGGACCACCATGTCGTCATTCATCTAGCTTCCAATCCAGACATCGCTCGAGCCGCGACGGAACCGGACATCGACTTTCGTGAGGGCACATATCTTACCAACAATGTTGTCGAAGCCATGCGCAAATCGGGGACTAAGACGATCCTCTACGCTTCCGGCAGCGGTGTGTATGGCGACTTGGGAGAAAAGGAAGCAGATGAGGACCATGGACCACTGCTGCCAATCTCAACATACGGGGCAAGCAAGCTGGCCGGTGAGGTGCTGATCACTTCCTACTGTCACATGTTTGAATTTACTGGCCGTGTTTTCCGTTTCGGCAACGTCGTCGGGCCACGGCAGACGCATGGGGTAGGATTTGATTTTCTGCGCCAACTGTTAAAGAACCCAAGACAGCTGCGAATTCTGGGGGACGGCACGCAAAGCAAGTCCTACATCCATGTCAGCGACGTGGTGAGCGCAGTGTTGCTGGCGGCCGCACGCTCAACCAAACGGTTTGCCGCATTTAACGTGGCTACAGGCGACTACATCACGGTGAGCGAGATCGCGCAGCTCGCCGTTGAATGTGCCGGCTTGGAGCCACGCCAAGTAGGATTCGAGTATACAGGCGGCGATCGCGGATGGAAGGGCGACGTGCCAATCGTTCGCCTAAACACTAACCGGATTCGTGGACTCGGCTGGATTTGTGGCTCGGGGACCCGTGACGCGCTACGCAAGTCGATGTTGGCCATGCTTCCCGACTTGAAGTTGGGCCGGCTCTAATCTGACTGGAGGAGTAGTGAGCCAACCGGATCGAGACAATTGGGATTCTCACTGGGACGACTACAGTGATGCAGCTTCAGAAAACCCCGCACAGGCCTATCGTTTTCAGACCTGCATCGACTTGTTGGGACTACGGAATGGTGGCGACGGAGTTCGCTTGCTCGACATCGGCAGCGGGCAAGGAGACATGGCAGCAGCGGTCCGTGCCATCTCCCCAAGGACCGAGATACTGGGGTTAGAACTAAGTCAATCGGGAGTGGAAATTTCCAGAAGGAAGGTTCCCGACGGCAGGTTCGTTCAGTGCAACCTGATCGAGCAAACGACCGCTCCGCAGGAGCAATGCGGTTGGGCGACTCATGCAGTTTGCTCCGAGGTCATCGAACACGTGGATGATCCCGTCCGATTATTGAGAAGTGCCGCAGCGTATATGCGTCCTGGTTGTTTACTGGTATTGACCGCTCCCGGCGGACCGATGTCCACATTTGATAAACACATTGGTCACCGCAAGCATTATCGGCCAGACGAAATTGACAACCTATTGCGGCAGGCGGGATACGTTCCTGAGTTCGTTGGGAAAGCCGGCTTTCCTTTCTTCAACGTCTACCGATGCGTGGTGATCCTTCGGGGAAAAAATTGATCGAAGACGTAAGCGCGGGGAAGAACTCTCCGGCACGCGCATGGCGCGGTTTGTCATGTCCTTATTCCGTGGTCTTCCGAATGAACCTGCGGACTTCCCCGTGGGGCTGGCAGATGATCGCGAAGGCCTTGGCCCTTTCACGATGAAACAATGGATAATAAGCCACGACTCCTAAACCCGCGAAACTGCGATGTTGTTTATTGCCCTCTCTGGCTGTTACTTGTCGTTGTCCCCTGGATCCATCGCCGGACAAGGGTACGGTCAGGAAGAAATAGATTCGGGTCTGCGAATCCTCTCCATCGCAACCGCGTGGATGAAGGGACACCCGCTTCCTCCGATGATTTGGTCACGCCACGGTCCGGTTTCTTTGATCTTTGATCTTCCGTTCTTGAAACTTGGCAAATTTTTCTTTTCGCCGGATTTTGCTCTCTCGTTCGAACCGGCTCTCTTGACCGCGGCTTGGTGACGCTTTTGTTTCTCTGGTTGCGCAAGCTTTGCTCACCCGGCGTGAGTCTTTTCTTGTCGCTGGCAGCGGCCTTTACAACCATGTTGTGGCCCTACGCCTATATTGGTCTTGAAACCAAGCAGTCCTTCTTTGTCTTCCTGGCTGGCTATCTCGCGCTCGCTTCTGGAAAAGGATTCGTAGCTGGCCTCGTGTGTTCCTTTTCGCTATGGTCTGTGGCCTCGCCTTGAGTACGAAGTCTACTGGAATTATGCTCTGGCCCGTGGTCGCCTATCTGTCTACGAGCAGTTCAAGAACGACTGGCGAGCACGCCGTGTCCAGATCATCGACTCAGTGTTTTGCTCGTCGGCGCTATCTGGATGGTGGGCCACTGGGGGGCGAATCATTTCTGGGGCCCGCTTGGCGGAGGTGCAACAATTTTAGGCGCTGGCTGATTGAATCGCCCTTACAGTTTTTCATCAATGTGATTGGAGTGTTCGGTTCTCCCAGCAAGGGTTTCTTTGTTTATTCGCCCCTCCTATCGCCAGCCTCTATGCGGTCCCGCGTGCGTTTCGAACCCATCGCCCATTGGTGATTTTCACCTTGCTCGTTACCGGACTTTCCCTTGACCTTTATCGTTACTAAAATCCCCGGCCGACGAGGCCTGGGGCTGCCGCTATATGCACCCGGCAATCGCGCCACTGGTGTTGTGCATCGGGGCCGCATTGCCAAGTTCCGTTGGCGCCGAGAAGGGGTTGCTCTCTGTTTCTGGCGGCTCCGGGGCTGATTTCATTTTCCTGGGGGCGTTCTATTACTACGGCGAACTGGACTTTGCGATGAAGAGTGCCGACCAGAATGCTATGGAATGGATCAATGGAGACAACGGTTGGAACCCGATTCTATTTGATGCGCGTCTCTTCGGATGTGGGTTTCCGCAGCAATTCAGTGCCGGTGCTGTGGACTCCAGCACATCTGGGTTTGGGCCGCGCCACCGGATGCACCGCCATGGAGGAGCGTAGATCTTCGTGACTACTGTCAGCCACAGTCATTCTTGTTGAGATTCTGGCGTGTTCCGAAGAATGGTGTGGTATTGGGCCTCTTCTCTACTATCTCGCTCCCTCATTCTTGGCGTACTGCTGCTGCCTTGGTGGTTCTCCGGACCGTGAAGGACTCGCGCACCGAACTCCCAGCGACTTCGCTCTCGCGCGAACGAAGTTCACGCCACTGAGCTGCAGGACGTGCGGAAAGGACTCTTAATCGCAATGGATCAAGACTATTACCCGATCGCGACTCGATCAAATCAAGAATCGCCGAAGAACCCTATTGGTTTCATCGATTGGAACTTCCGGACGGAATCGTAACGCCAGGCTGGAGTGACCCAGCGTCGACAAGCTTCCCCATTTTGGACTACCCGCCGATATGTCCGGCATGCGCGTCTTGGACATCGGCAACGCTGAAGGCTTTTTTTCCTTTGAAGCCGAACGGCGAGGAGCAGCCGAGGTCATCGGCATCGAAAACTATCCGCCCATGGCCCGCAAGTTTGAAATTTGCCGGGCTGCGTTCGGGTCACAGGCGCGCACTTACATGCTCAATGTCTACGACCTTAATCCCAGCAGCATGGGAACCTTCGATCTCGTTATGTTCTTCGGGGTTCTTTATCATCTTCGTCATCCTATTCTGGCTTTGCAAAAGGTCGCTTCGGTATGCACCGGCACGGTTCTCATGCAGACTGCAACCTGCGATGACACGAGTGACAAGCCGATGGCCGAATTTCACCCTTTTGGTATCAAAAGCGGACCGCCGGAGAACCCCAGTTACGATCCCACCTGCTTCTGGTTCCCAAATATCGCCTGCTGCCTGGCGTTGCTTCAACACGTGGGATTTCAGGACGTGGAGCAAATCTCGAAGAACGCTCCGGTCGGAGGAGTGTTTCGAGCCGAACGGCCGTGCAACAAAAAGGAGCGCCCCCGGACGAGATCAAGGCGCCTTGGTCCTAGAACGTCTGTCTGTCATAGCTTTAGCTGGTACTGGGATCCCTGAAGTAGCGGCCCTTTGCTGCGTCAACTCTCCAACCTACCCCTAGGGCCGAGTCGTGGATCATTTGCGGAACCACCTACGCTCCTACTGTCGTTTGTCGTGGGATGGCACGAAGCTATATTCGACGGCCTCTTGTCGCGAATTGGTTTGCGACTGCCGGCTGCCATCAGTCGCTTGTAGTGACTGCGCCCAGAGCGAGCGATCAACTGAATGGCATCCATGGCCTTGCTGTCCGAATACTGCCTGACGTATGCGATGTGTGGAACATCGCCGACGATATCTGACTGCCGATCAATCGGCCTGGGGCTCTGCGCATAGAGGAGCGAGCACTCGCACAATGTCAATTCATCGATCTGGTCACCTCGTGCGATTCTGTCGAAATTATCTCGCTTTTGGTAGCCGCTGCCTGAGTATCGCACGTTGGGATCGCGGGTTAGATTTGCCATCCACCCGATCACAATCCTTGCCACAAATTGTTCGCGGCTGCGGACAGGGAAGTGAGCAGCTTGAGTGCGTCGAGGCTGACACTAGGTATTTCCCTTCCGTGGATGGAACGAACGTTATGGCTGCCGAAGTCCAGTTCGAGGTCGTCGCATTGCTCTCCCTCCGGCCGAAGCACAGCTTTGTAATAGACCGGCGTTTCCCCTCGGCGTCGATACCGAATGACTTCGCGGATCGACGACCACTCATCCACCGTATTGGGCGTGACAACAAACGTCCGCCAAGGCACAGGTCCAAACCCTCCTGGCGGTATTGTCATAAGCGCCTCGCACAGTCCGCTTCGGTTAGACACTCCCAGAAATTCATCCGCGTCTAAAGGGATGACGAATTGGGATGATAGGTTCGAAGGCCGGCCTGGAGCAGCTGATTCATCCGCTGGAATTGTGTGTGGCCGAATTGATCGTCGTCGTAACTTCGAGGCAGGGAACTCTGCGCTAACCGATCGAGAATTTCCTTTGTTCGGTCTACAGAGCCGTTGTCCAAGATAACGAGCCGATCGAGCAGACGAATATGGTGCCGCACGAATGGCTCGATGATGTCTTGTTCATTTTTTATGACGCGCATTCCCAGCAGATCCAATTGTTCAGCGCAATTCCACATGACAGTTGGTAGGTTCCTCGTAACGTTATGCGCCCTGTCGTGACAGGGTTATCCGATGAGATTCGCAATGAGCCGGTAAACCGTATTTCCGTGCCCTTAATCTAGTGCACTGCACCGGCTTTCATGGTTTCCCATCGGTAAGCATTTTAATGCAATTGCAACAGTCCGTCGCAACGTCCTAGGGTGTCAACCTCGGAACGAGCCAAAATTTCGGTCCGATGCAAATGGCCTTCGGGCGATGAGCTTGGCAGTTGCCAGCTCGGCACCCTTCGCGGCTGATTCCCCGGCGCCCTGTCGATAACACATGAACTTTAGCCTCCATATTCGGGCTTATGGCCAAGATCTGTGGTGGAGTGGATTAACTCGCTCAGACAGAAAACAAGCCAATTCCCAGCACCGTGCATTGACGTTTCCCATTTTGAAACTGAGCGCAAAGTTACGCGAAAATCCTACATACAGTAACAAACATGTTGGTTACTATTTACGAAGACACCGGTTACTGTCATCGGAAGGTATCCCTAATGTTGAATCGAATTATTCTTCTCTTTGTTTTCGCTTGCTCAATCAGTGCCCTGTCGATTCAGGCTGAGAGCACCGATTGCACGACACCCGTGATTATCATTCCGGATGGTCGGCTCACGCAGAGTTCATTCCCTCAAAATACAACCTTCTGGTACGGAATTTACGCCCAAGGCCAGTCACTCCTACTCGGTGGAATTCGAGCCTCCTGCGGATAACTTCCTGAATGCCACGCGGCCCCAATTTAGCCCGCTTGCCGTTTTCGGCCCTACTGACTATCTACAAGCGTGCCGCGGGTCTTCTAGTGTGACGTTTACGCAGAACAGTGGCTATGCTCCCGCCATCCTCAAGAACGGGAATGGCGCAGGACGCAGAGCATCCTTCGTAGCGCCAAGTGCTGGCCTGTACTTGGTCCATGTCACCAACGTCGCCGGCACTGGCGGCTACTCGTTTCGTGCCGTTGACACGACTCTCGTCAGCCCCCGATGGAACACAGCTACCGGCTATGACGCTTTATGGGTTTTGATGAATATTTCTGATATGCCGATCACGGGGACCATTACGGTGATCGGAGCGAATATGCAAGTCGTCGCCTCAGTGCCACTGAGCATTCCGCCTGGAGGCCGAGTCGCGCGGTCTTCCTCGACTTCGGATATCAACCTCCCTCGTAACACGTCGGGATGGGTCATGTTTAGCCACAATGGACCGCCTAACTCAATCATGGCGGAGGCTTTCATGATTGGTCCCACATCGACCTTGCCGGAAAAGTTCGAGGCTCCATGAACGCGCACCGATAGATAGCACCTGCTAAAAGGCACTTCGGCATCTAGTTCCGACGGCGGCTGCGGGGCGACGTTGTCTGCACGCAGGGAAAGAGCGTGATACGATGGTTGTTTCGACGCTCGCTGAGGTCGAAAAACGCCACGATGCCCGATTTTTTCGAAGCAACGCCACCAGACGGCGCCGCGGAGTGGTTCTTCAAGCTTATGGCACTCGCCGGACAGTTCTCAGCCTTCCTCAAGTTATTGAACGTCTCGAAATCGGCGACGAACTGTTTTGGGAGCCCTCCCGGCAGGTACCACCCGGGGCATGGACGGGCCATCTTGCCATCGCATTTTGGCTGATCAAGGCGGCCCAACCCTGCGTTGTTCGTCGAGTTGGGAACGCACAGTGGGAACTCCTATTCCGCATTCTGCCAGGCCATTGCTCAATTCGGGTTGCCATCACGCGCCTTTGCGGTCGATACCTGGCGCGGCGATGAACACTCCGGACTCGTATGGTGAAGAAGTATTCCAGGAGTTGCTCGCTTTCAACGAAAGCCATTTCGCTGGATTTTCCAAGCTCCTGCGGAGCACCTTCGATGAGGCGCGCAGTTATTTCCCGACAACAGCATCGATCTTCTGCACATCGACGGCCTGCATACCTACGAAGCAGTTAAACATGACTTCGACACCTGGAAGTGCGCCTTGTCTGCCAGTGCGGTTGTGGTCTTCCACGATACGAATGTGCGGGAGCGGGACTTCGGTGTATGGAAGCTCTGGCAGGAGCTGTCTGAGACATACCCGTCATTTGAGTTTCATCATTCGGAAGGGCTCGGTGTTCTTGGGTTCGGTCAGAACCAGCCGCGTCTCTTGCAGCGTCTCTTTGAACTCGGGAATGATCCGCAATCGGCCGCGATCGTTCGTCGTATTTTTGCCTCCCGCGGCGAGACCTTTCGTAACCGTTCGCAGGTCCTTGACTTGAGCTCCCTGTTCACCACCGTGTTGAACGATCTCCAGCAGCAATTGCATCGCGTCTCCGCTCTCGAGCACGGACTCGCCGACCAGAAAGCCGTTCATCCAAGACCGTGACCAGCAGATCGCTGTCACTGGCGATCGGATTCGCACTTTCAAGCTCGACATGGCTGCCCGCGAGACGATACCCAGTGATCTGAAACAGCAGCTCGATGCAACTCTTGAGGAACCGAGACGAAGAAATTCAGCGGGCTACCGAGGCGATCCGACAGCGGGAACTGACGATTGCCTCGAAGGACCAAACCATCAATGCGAAACAGAGAAAGATCGCTGAGCTGGACGGCTCCGGGGCGAAACTACGAACGCAACTTGCAGAAGCTACTGACCGCTTGCCCAGCAAAAGGCCGCGGACGAACTGTTGCAACAGGACCTAGCCGGCCTGCAGACGAAACTAGGACTGATCGAGAGCAGCTCAGCGTGGAAGCTGGCGTCGCGGGTTAGCTCAACTTTTCAGGGATTCCCGCGGCTCCGCTCATACGCTCGACGACTCGGCCGCCTTATCTGGTGGACAGTATCTTTCCAGCTGATTGGCCGGCTCCGTGCGCGGCGCCGTCTTTTCGAGACGCGCGACTTGATCGCTAATTCCCAGCTCTTCGATGGGGCTTGGTACCTGTCGCAGTTTCCAGACATCGCCGCAGCCGGTTATGACCCGGCACTGCATTACGCGTTATTTGGTGCTACCGAGCATCGCGACCCTGGGCCTGATTTCGACGCACAGGCTTATCTGGAGCGTTACGCCGACGTTGCACAGGCCGGGATGAACCCCTTGGTCCACTACTTGGAACATGGAGCGACTGAGGGACGAGTCATCAGCAAAGTAGGCGCGGGTCCAAACGCCGCTGAAGTCCCTGCCGCGATCATGACTCGGGACTACCAAAGCTGGGTAACCCACTTCGACACCATCAACGACGAGGATAGGGCCGCGATTCGCGACCACATCGAGCGTTTGCAGGATCGTCCGCTGATATCGGTGGTCATGCCGGTCTACAACACGAGGCCGGAGTTTCTGCGGAAAGCGTTGGATTCGGTGCTGGCACAGCTTTACCCCATGTGGGAACTCTGCATCGCTGATGACGCTTCGACGAACCACGAAGTCCGCACGATCCTTGACGACTATGCTCGCCGAGATCGGCGCATCAAGTTGGTATACCGCAACGATAATGGCCATATTTCTGCCGCCAGTAATTCCGCTCTGCAACTGGCCACGGGTAGGTTCATAGCGCTGATGGACCATGATGATGAGCTGCCGGAGCACGCACTCTACATGGTCGCGGCTACACTCCACGAACATCCGGACGCCGACATCATTTACTCCGATGAAGACAAGATCGACGCCAACGGCGTTCGCCAGACACCATACTTTAAGCCGGACTGGAACCCCGAACTGTTCTATTCACAGAACTACGTCAGCCATTTGGGGGTCTACCGCGCATCTCTGGTCTGTCAGGTCGGTGGCTTCCGAGAGGGCTTCGAGGGCAGCCAGGACTACGATTTGGCGCTGCGCATTGTGTCACTTACCGGCGCAGATCGGATCCGCCACATTCCTCACGTGCTCTATCATTGGCGAACTGCACCAGGGGTCCAGACATTTTCGATCGATAATCTGCCCACTGCTGTACAAGCTTCACGCCGCGCGCTCGCTGAGTATTTTGCTGAACGCGGTGAAGATGTTCGTGTCACTGGCGGAAACCAGCCGCAATTCAATCGCGTTATCAGGCAACCGCCCGATCCCGCTCCCTTCGTCTCGGTGATCATTCCCACGCGCGATCGGATGTCATTGCTTCGCGGCTGCGTTGACGGTCTCCTTCATCGCACGGCGTACGACAACCTGGAAATCATCATCGTTGATAACGACAGTTGCGAAGAGGAAACCGCTGAATACCTGAATAGCTTGCGGAAGGAATCGAAGATCCGCATTTTGCGAATGGAAGGCGAGTTCAACTATTCCGCCTTGAACAATCGCGCTGCCAGTCAGGCCAAGGGCGACTTGATTGCGTTGTTGAATAACGATATCGAAGTTATCCACCCAGAATGGTTGCAGGAGATGGTCACACAGGTCATGCAGCCCGGTGTGGGAGCGGTGGGCGCGAAACTTTACTATTCCGACAACACACTTCAGCACGCCGGTGTAATCGTCGGCTTAGGTGGAGTGGCGGGCCATAGCCACCTTCGGCAACCACGCTCCGACGCCGGTTATTTTGGCAGGTTGCATTTAGTGCATGAGGTCTCCTGCGTCACGGGTGCTTGTCTTTTGATCCACAAGAATATTTTTCTGGAATTGGGCGGGCTCGACGAGAACGAACTGAAGATCGCCTTCAACGACGTAGACCTATGCCTCAGACTTCGCAAGGCCGGTTACCGCATAATCTGGACGCCCTATGCTGAGCTATATCATCTGGAGTCGGCCTCCAGGGGGTATGACTTCGATCCGGTTCGCGTAGAACGGATCATTCAGGAATCGAACGTCATGATTGAGCGCTGGGGCAAGACGCTCCAAGAAGATCCCTTCTACAACCCCAACTTGTCCCTGATAGCCAGCGAAAACCATAAGCCTGCGTTCCCGCCGCGTGTGCCGAAACCCTGGAGTGATCAGTTTCGATCCACTGCAAATGTTGCGACCAGCGTAGGAATGGTGATCCCCGCATAGATCGTTAATTTACTGAAAGGTGTTCGACTGATGGCTAGCTGGCACGTAGATCAGTTCTACTATTTCGGCGGCTTCGTTTGGGTGACGGGTTGGATTTCCCGGGAACAACCTATCTGCCGGTTGATAGCGCTCTTCCCGAACGGAGATGCCCGTCCCCTCTCGGGCGACCTCGCCATGCCGAGTCCGGACGTCGAGGCGGTATGCGGTCAGGCTGGCAGGAATTCCAGGTTCGGCTGCCATGTCGCGGTATCAACTTCAGAAGACGCGTTGAATTTGCGAATCATGGTCGAAACTAATTCCGGCACACAGGCCGAACTTGAAGGCTTTCGATCTCTGCTGTTGGCTACCGATGTCTACCATGCCTTGCAGGCAAAGTTCTACTCCATGTTATCTCCACAAGCTGGACGTGTGCTTGAATTGGGATCTCGCAATCGATCAGGAGTTCTCCGTAAGGGCTTGATTCCCGATCATCTCGAATATGTGGGCGTCGACATTTTACAAGGTGAAAACGTCGATCTGGTCGGGGACGCACATGAGCTTTCCCGTCTCTTCCCGCCTGAAAGCTTCGATGCGGTATTCGCCACTTCTGTGTTTGAACATCTGATGATGCCATGGAAAGTTGTCATCGAGCTGAATCACATACTTAAGCAAGATGGACTGGTCATGCTTACTTCCCATCAAAGCTGGCCGCTACACGAAATGCCCTGGGACTATTGGCGCTTCTCCGATCAAGCATGGTACGCACTTTTCAACTCCGCAACTGGATTTGAAATTATCGAAACTGCGCTGGGAGAACGATGCTCAATTGTGCCCCATGCACTTCATGCGGTAACCCTCGACTTGGATCGCCAACCAGCTTTTTGTGGTTCGGCGGTGCTCTGCCGTAAGATTGGAAGCACGAAACTCGAGTGGAATGTGGGAATTCGAGACTTGACGAAGACCATCTATCCAGCCTAAGCAAGCGGCCACCCTGTCCGCAAGTCTCACTGGCCTTGCAGAAAGCGCGAACCCCTAACGTCGAAACGCGCTCCTCAGGGATCGGAGGGGCTCGGTTATCCTCCATGATCGGGAGCTTAGGACGGACGCGAGGGTCTGCTTGGTCCCTGACAGTTCCTCTTCCTTCTGCGCTAGCGAAAGTCTTAAACTTAATATTTCATCAGACGCCGCGGCCCTGGCAGCAGCATTGAGTTCTGCGTTGCGTTCGCTCGTGGACTTGAGCTCTACCACGGAAGATGCTGCTCGTCTCCAGCTCTCGGCCGTCTGTTCGCGGTCCTCGCACTGTTTTAAAACTGTGAAAAATTCCAGTTGCCCCGGCTCGGTATCATAAACGGCCTCACAGCCGAAATGGATCAGCCCCTCTGCCGCTGCTTCCGCAAATAACTCTGCGAAAGAACGCGGCGTGAACACCCAGCAGTGGATGTTATGGTATGTGCCATTCTTGATCTGGTCGGTCGCAACGCCCATTCCTCCTTTGAGGTCATGGCCCGGAACTCTTGGCAGCTCAGCAGGAAGCTTGCCGTCCCATGCGGCTTGCTGGTCCACCCGTCTCACCGATAGAAAGTAATCGAGGATCGCGATCGGAAGAGGAGTTCTGGATTTCAATAGGTAGGCGTTGACTATGTCGCAGAGCCGGCTTTCGCGACGGAGATAATCGAACGTAAATCGGCGGTCAGGGACCGCCAGCCTGAGGCTCCCACCCGGCTTGAGTATCGACTCGATCTCCTCCAGCCAGGTAATCAGGTCGGGTACATGTTCAACCACGTGAGAGCTGACAACGTAGTCAACTCGCTGGTGACCGATGCATTCAGCGAGCGTTTGAGCTCCCCAGACCGCATCGATCTCAACAATTTCCTCTGTATTTACTGCTGGATCTTCTTCATATTTTGCGCGAAGCGAGTCGGTGTCTGTGTAGTCAACATACAAGATCGCGCCCTCGTCTTTTCTTACTGTCGGCTTGTTCAGCGGACCGATCTCAACGCCCCTGCTCACCGAAAGATCCAGTCCGGACAAAAGCTTGTCTCGACGTTCCATCTTGGTTTACCTGTTAGATAAAGTGGAATTTGAGCAACATGCCGTGGCGAGCCAACGCTTTGGATTTTGCGCAAGCAGGTCGCCTATCTAAAGTGCACCAGTCGACAAGGGCGCTCAGAGGTAATCTTGCAACTGGCGATTCCCTTCGGGCTTTGACAACGATGAAAACCCCAAATAAATTCCGGAAATGACAAATACTATAAGGAACGGTGATGCTGGCGAACAGTAATGCAGGAAATATGTAGAGAACGAAGTGACGTCGATATACGCCAGCAGTATGATTCTGCTTGCCACTGCCGTGAGGCTTCCGAAGGCCAAAGCAAGCAAAGCGACAGACGGCCTGTGTTGCCGGAACCTCATAATCGCGACCAGCACTCCTATCGCCGCTAGAACACTGAGGCCGCGAGAACTCTTGGAATATATCTTGCCGATCAGCGATCCAAGCCGCTGCTGTTTCGCGCGCCGACGTTCACCAAACGAACTCGAGGTCTCATCGGCCGCGGCGTGGTCAATATAGAGAATCAAGTCAGGCGTGTTAACCGGAGCTCCGGTAACGAGCTTTCCGAATGGAACTAGAACCTGTCCGGCACTTGACTCAATCGCGAGGTCGCATTCCAGAACGGGGCAATCCGATTCAATCGTGAATCGCACGGATTTCAGGTCAGGGTGCACTGCGACGACATCAGGGGCCGCCGTCTCGGTAATGGATTGCTTCACCTCTCGTTTTGTGTAAGTCACAATCTTCAGTGTGGGCACCTCGAAGCGGCCGGCCACCCACCCGTTCGCCCGGCCCAATGGGAAGTCTTGTACGCTTCCTCCTACGGGCGGTGACAGATTCTCGTCGGTGATATCCGCAAACGTTGCGAGCCCCTGCGGTGATCCAACACTGGGCACGGCGCCCACCTCTCCGCTACCCATATCGAAGACCATACCGGCAAACCCTTTGGCACTTTCCAGGGTCTCACCAACGTATTCCCAGCGGAAGGGAGGCATGAATGTTTCCCGCAGCGGCCCGCACCGAATCTTACCCGAGTCGCATGCGTTATTGATCTCGGTCGCAATCCTTGTGTAAAACTCATCCGATTCTGGCGCCGAACGATAGTGCCCCGTTTCGGAAGCGGCGTCCCGCATGGCCCACATAAACCAGGCTTGCTGGTCGCAAGGCGGTGGGATAGGATGCTGCGAACATCCATAAGCCTCCCAGCCACGTCCTTGTCCTTCCTCAAGCGAACGCGAAAGCTCTCTCGCTGCGGGGCTCACTTCATACGCCTTCTGCCTCGCGTCAAGCGGAATGGGAACGAATCGCTGGAAACGACTTCTCTGAATGCGCGCCAGCGCACCGTACGCCTCTACGAAGCCGCCCGAGCGAAATTCATTGGTCCGAAAAACGCCGTAATAGTGCCAGTTGAGAGCAGCGACTGATCCGATCGCAAGAAAACAGAATATGCTCCCCACAAGCAAAGGCACTATGATTGGCCGCCACTCCTTCCACGGTGCGTTGTTCCCCGCGGAAGCAGTAGATCGAGTTTTCCGCTCAACGAATACTTGAGCTGCTCCAAATGCAATAGCTACCATGCACGCGGGAAGAAGCCATATACTTTCTTCCCGGGTTAGCCAGAAAGCCCCCCAGACTAGTCCGAAGCCCAAGCCTAGCAATATATTGCGTTGCGCCTTACGGAGCCCGGGAAAGCTGATGAGCATAACCAGTCCAAACAGGCCTAATGAAAGAGCTATGTACAAACTCTCTCGGGAGACGCGGGCAAGCCACTGGTGCCAGGGAACAGGATTCAACGCCAACCCAACCAACATCAGCAATCCTACCCAGCGGCGGCGCGACCCGCGGGCTGCCACGAACGCCGTAATACCCGATGCCGCTAGATAGATCAGTTGCTCGGCAATCTTTAGAGGGACCGCCGCGACAAACGCCCCGGCGATGAAAAGCGGATAGAACATCCCCTTGCTGAGGGTCATCTTGTCATACGGTCCTAACCACTCATGGGCCAGCAGGTAATTGGCCGTGCGCAGAAAGAACTGGTCATCATGAACCGCAACGGGTGCAGCAACGAGGGGTATCCCCGCTCTGATCCACAAACTGACTAGACAGACTGCTACTCCCACCCAGATGGCCGTTCTGCGCGATAGATCGCGCATGGGAGCCACTGTCTGCCGTTCAACTGTTGTTGTGTATTCGGTTCGGACGGTCATCTTCTAATTCTTGCGCCGATCCGCCGGCCTTTCGCTCGCGGCTAATTATTCGAGTTCGGCAGCGCCGCTCTTCATCATACAATGACGAGCACCGAGCAAGACGTTCCTCTGGCGGGTACTGCCGCTACTGCGGCAGCGCTGCACTACGAGAGACACGACGCGCCTCAGCGCTTTCCGATGGACGTTGACGTCGCGTCGAGACGCATCCGATATCGAATCACCGCGCGACTTGGAGCAGATCAATTCGCGCCACTCACCCTTCTACCTCGGATTTGTTACCATTAGCATGACATATTGAGGCACGGGCCCGTATCGGCAATTGGCTCG
This sequence comes from uncultured Acidobacteriaceae bacterium, assembly GCA_963730105.1. Lineage (GTDB taxonomy): Bacteria > Acidobacteriota > Terriglobia > Terriglobales > Acidobacteriaceae > DASRAA01. The sequence goes on along the minus strand of CAVSQO010000016.1, from coordinate 67,011 downwards.
GTTCGCCCGTCTGGAGTTGCTAGATTTGACCGAACTGGTACGTGAGATTTTCCGCTATCGCGAGTTGATATGGGCTCTTGCCCTCAAAGAACTGAAGGTTCGCTACAAACGCTCGGTGCTGGGATTCATGTGGGCCTTGCTGAATCCGGCCCTGATGATGTTGGTGCTGAGTGTGGTCTTCTCCACGATTATGCGGTTTTCCATCCCGCACTACGCTATTTTTCTGCTCAGCGTACTGTTACCGTGGACTTTCTTTTCGCAATCGTTGAGTTATGCGGTGGAATCGATTGTTGGCAACGGCGAACTGATCAAGAAGGTTTCCGTACCTAAGTTGGTGTTCCCAGTTGCCGCCGTGGTTTCAAACATCATCAACCTGCTGCTGTCTCTCATACCTCTGGCGTTGCTCGTCGTTGGCATGCGACATCCCTTTTATAAGACATGGCTGTTTCCTCCCAGTTCCGATGCTGGCGCTGATTATCTTCACCCTAGGCATGACATTCTTCTTCGCGACTGCCAACGTGTATTACCGCGATGTGGCCCATATCATGCAAGTCGTGTTATCGGCATGGTTTTACTTGACGCCGATCATCTATGCTCTTGATTTTATTCCGCAAAATCGGCAGTGGTTGTTTAAACTGAATCCCATCATCTACGTAATTAACGGCTTCCGCCTGGCCGTATATTACGGAATGTTACCTAGATGGCAATCTATCGCTGCATCCTTTGTTTGCGCCTTTGTTGCGCTAGCGATTGGCTTTGGAGTATTCCGAAAGTATCAGGATGAATTTGTCTTTTATGTCTGAACGTTGCTCAGCGGCCAGTACCGTGGTGGTCAGACTCGAGAACGTCACGCAGCGTTTTCGCGTCATTCATGAACGCCCTGACACCCTTCGCGAGCTGTTTTCTAAGTTTCTGCGAAAGGGAGTAAGCTACCACGACCTAGACGCCGTTAAGAATGTTTCCTTGGAAATACCCCAGGGCCAGATGCTGGCCTTGATTGGTCGCAATGGCTCCGGCAAGAGCACACTATTGAAGATCATCGCCGGCGTTTTCCGTCCCACGTCCGGCCGGGTCCGCGTCGAAGGATCGATCGCTCCTCTGATCGAACTAGGTGCCGGGTTCCATCACGAATTGACCGGACGCGAGAATATTTTGCTGAACGGACTCCTGATGGGTTATTCCAAGGAAGAAATGAAGAAGCGCGAACAAAGCATTATTGATTTTGCTGAGATCGCAGATTTTATTGATGCACCGATCAAACAATATTCCACAGGCATGCACACACGGCTGGCTTTCGCAGTTGCTACAGAAGTAGACCCTGACATATTGATCCTTGATGAGATTCTGGCTGTCGGTGACACAGCGTTTCAGGAGAAATGTTTCGCGCGAATTCAGGACTTCCGTCGAGCAGGTAAGACGATACTTTTCGTTTCGCATGCCATGGCATTAGTTGCGCGGTTCTGCGATCGGGCTATTCTGCTCGACAAAGGTTCCATCATCGCCGATGGCGATCCGACTGAGGTTGTCAGTTTCTACAAGAGCTTGACCTCGCCGGAACTTGCGACGGCCCAATAAATCCCGTACAAACTCTTAGTGTGTCGTGCTGGGGTACAGCTCCGACATTCCGCGCAGTAGGTCGCGCTGCTGGTCGTTGAAGTTAGTGTGAAACTCGTCAGAGTTGAAAAACTGCGTCCGCTGCTCAGGAGACATTTGTCGCAGTTGGCGGTACGCCTGCGAAACCTGGCCTCTCTGATCGGCGGGAAGCCCCTGATACTGATGAAACAGCGTTTGCGCCTGGGCCTGCTTCTCCGGAGGCAGATGCTCGTACGTCTCCATGCGGTTGAGGATCTTCTGCTTCTTGTCGGGCGACAGGCTATTAAAATTCCGCAGCCGGTCGAGCAGGTGCTGCTGTTTCTCCGGGGTCAGGCTCCGGAACATCGGGTCATTCTGTAGTTTTTGTTCCTGCTGTGCCGGGGGCAGATTGCTGAACTGGCGTAGCCAATCTCCCTGGTGAGGACCGGGGCCCTTCATGTGCGGCTGTGGCGTGGTGTTCAGCTTCGGAGCCTGCTGCTGTGCCATGAGCATATTCGCCGCGGGCGCACTGGGCTGAGGAGACTGAAGTTGCACCGCCTGCGGAGGGTGATGTTTCTGCCAGAAGGGCGCACCGTACACCGGGACCGTGCTGGTGGCCACAGTCAAAGCGATAAGGGCTGAGTAATGGGCGCGCATAATCATCAATTGGTTTCGGTCTGGCTATCGTCCAAAGCGTCAAAGTCAGAAAATAAATCCGCGTGATTGTCCAAATACTGCAGGTCGCCGACAGCACCCACCGTCACTCCGGTGGATGTGCCGTAGCCCGCCATTGTTCGCGCATGGTCTGCCTTCCAGTGCGCACCTTCCAGCAAACCTACGCCAACGGCCATTAACGCCGCTGCCGCAGTCACGACGACCGGTCGACGCAGCCATGCGAACCAGCCCACTCGCTCGGTGGCGTGTTCTTCGCGCATGCGAGCGTGCAATCGCGCTGAGAAATAAGGGGAGGGTTCTGGTGCCTGCCATTCATCCAGCAGATCCATAGTCTGCCGCAGCGATGCCACTTGCTGCGCACAACTTGAGCAGGTTGCCAGATGATCCTGCACCGCCGGAGTAGCCAGGTCCGAACCGTTCAGCACTACTTCCATCAACTCATCGCGCAAGCTTCCACACTTCATAACCGCACCCTGCTTCCTGCAACTGCCTATATAAACTCTTTTAGCGTCTCCCGCAGTGTTTCGTACGCCCGAAACAACAACGACTTCGTGGCTGATTCACTCAACTTCAACACGGCCGCGATCTGTTTGTAGTCCATATTCTGGTACTTGTGCATGATCACGGCTGCACGTTGCCTTTCCGGTAATGCCTCGACGTGCTTTCGAATGGCCGCCAACCTCTCGCGTCGAAGAATTGTCTGCTCGGCGTTAAGGCTGCGGTCCGCCACGTCCACCGTTAATCCGGTTTCCGTGTCGGGCTCGTCGATGTTGACCGTGTTCTCCGGGCGCTCGTATTTGGTGTCGCGCGCATGGTTCACCGCCAGGTTGGTCGCAATGCGATACAGCCAGGTGGTGAATTTCGCGCTCGCGGCGTAACTTTGCCGCGAACGATACACCCGCAGAAACACTTCTTGTGCCAGCTCCTCGGCTATCGACTGGTTCCGCGTCATCCGGTACATAAAGCTGATCATCGGACGGCGAAACTTATCGACCAGGTAGTCGAACGCTTCCGTGTCTCCGGTAGCTACACGGAGCATCACCTCGGCGTCACTCAGCATCTCCAAAACTGGGGTTTCAGTCATGGATGCCCGCGCCGTTTCGAGCGTTTCCGCACTCCCTACAGCGGATCCGCCGAGGAGTATTCCGCGATCTAACGCGATACTGGCCACATCTCCTGTAACCCCCACACTCCCCGAAAGTTGTGCCGCAGACAGCCACGTTTTGCCACGCTCCTGTGGCGTCCCGGGTGGTTCCTGGGTTGCTGGGGTATGAGTGTCCCGATCGCGTTTTCGGCCGCCTATTCGCATTGTGGCAACTACTCTGCCACATCAGTGTAAAACAGTATTATGCACAAGTCGCCCACGTTGGGGCAGTTCAAATCACTGGCGTGCTCCTGCGTCTTGTTAGCGTCTGCCATTGGCCAGAACCAGCAGCCGTCCGCCGCGCCGGCAACCCCGGGTCATTCTGGGGATAGTCCCGTTTCAGCCGCCACCCAGGCCTTCGATCTATCTGACGAAATCACGCAGGATGTGTTAACCAATTTCCAGCGCGGAATTGAAACCCACAACCTCGACAAGGTTCTGGATGTCTTCGATCCCGATGGGATGAAGGATTACGCCCAATTTCGCGACCAAATGACGGCCTTTTTCCGCCTTCACGACAGCATCAAGTTCCGCTACCAGCTTTTACAGGCGACCGCCGACAAGGACCTGGGCTCGGCCGTAGCTGACGTCGATATGGAGGCAGAATCGACCGACATCCTTCCCACTACCCAGCGCCACAGCACACAAATGCGCTTCCAACTCAAACGCGAGGCCAAGGGATGGAAAGTGATCGGACTGCAGCCCCAGAATTTCTTCCAGTAACGGCCACCACGGGCGTCATGAAGCGAGATTATCCCGAACATCCACTTATTGGCGTAGGAGCGGTCATTATCCAGGCTGACCGCGCTCTGCTGGTGCGCCGCGCCACCGAGCCCCTGAAGGGCGAATGGTCGGTTCCGGGCGGCCTTCTTGAGTTGGGCGAAAAACTCCGCGACGGCGCTGCTCGCGAGGCCCTGGAAGAAACCGGCCTCCACGTCGAAGTGGGCGCGGTTCTCGACGTCATTGACAGCATTTTCGCCGACGATAACGGCCGGACGCAGTACCATTACGTCCTGATTGACTTCCTCTGCCGTCCGATTGGCGGCGAGGCCGTCGCGGGCAGCGATGTAAGCGCGGTGAAGTGGGTGACCGAGTCAGAACTGGCTGGCATGCATCTGCGCGACTCCATCACCGCCGTGGTACGTAAGGGATTGGCGGCAAGCCGCTCCCGCGAATGACACTAAGTTCGCCGCACGTTAGAATCAGCACTAACGTTACTGCCCGTTCATACCGCCTTAAAGCCTGGCGGCATAGCGCCAGTTGGAGTCTTCTGTGGGCCGCAAACAAAGCATCGGCAAAGACCTGAATCCGCCAACCAATTCCTCGCCTGCACTGTCGACACTACGAGCTGGACTCCTTCTTGCGCTCTGCGCCGCAGCCGCTGTCGCAATGGCTGGCTGGAGGTTGCACATCGGCCGTGCAATCGACTCCGCGAGCGCCGGCGCACCCACAGCCAACGCGGCATTCGGCCCGACCGTCCCCAATCCCAGCAAGCCAGCCATCCCGGCGCCTGCCGGAATGATTTGGATCCCCGGCGGCGAGTTCTCCATGGGAGCCGCCGACCCTCCCGGCATGGACGAAGTGGGCATGAATGCAACCAAGGATTCCCGTCCCATCCACCGGGTTTACGTGGACGGGTTCTTCATGGACAAGACCGACGTCACGAATGCGCAATTCGCGAGGTTCGTGAAGGCCACGGGATACGTCACGGTTGCCGAGCGCAAGCCGCGGCAAGAGGACTATCCCACTGCCCCGCCCGAGAACCTTGTGGCCGGCTCGGTCGTGTTTTCTGCCCCTGACCACCCAGTACCGCTCAACGATCATTTCCAGTGGTGGAGATACATTGCGGGTGCAAATTGGCGGCATCCCCTTGGCCCCGGCAGCGACATCAAGGGCAAAGAAGACTATCCGGTGGTTCAGGTGGCCTACGAGGACGCCCAGGCCTACGCCAAGTGGGCCGGCAAGCGCCTGCCCACCGAAGCCGAGTGGGAGTTCGCCGCTCGCGGCGGTCTCGCCGGAAAGCCATTCGTCTGGGGTGACCAGTTCCGTCCCAATGGCAAGTGGATGGCCAACACCCACCAGGGTCACTTCCCCAATCACGATACCGGCGAAGACGGCCACGTAGGAATCGCCGCCGTCGCCCAGTATCCGCCCAACGGCTATGGCTTATACGACATGGCCGGAAACGTGTGGCAATGGACCAGCGACTGGTATCGTCCCGACTACTACCAGCAACTAGTAGCCGCAGGCGGAGTAGCCCGCAACCCGCCGGGCCTGCCAAATCCTACGATCCCGACGAGCCGACCGAACCCAAGAAAGTCCATCGTGGCGGATCGTTCCTCTGCACCGACCAGTATTGTTCGCGCTATATCGTTGGCACCCGCGGCAAGGGCGAAGTCAGCACCGGAACCAATCATCTCGGGTTTCGCTGCGTGACGGGCGCCAAAGGCGCCGCAGCCCCGAAGCCGACGGCTGCTAAAACGACTGCAAAATCAGGCTAGACGGTCTGCCCAATTCGACCGAACTCCCCAAAGAACTGGCAAAGCACGTAGCGCCCCTACGGCACCGTCTAAATTTTTTCTTCGCCCAAGCGTAACTTCCGGCCAATTTCGAAGTCATATACGGCAACTGGGCGGATCCACCCGGCTGGAGCGATGGAGTTCGGCTTTTTCGGCGACCGCGGTCAACCGGCATGGACCACCACTTACGTGTGGGGCGTCCTCCAAATCCAAAAGGAAGCCTGCATTCTCAAAAAACGATTCCCTAATCACGGGAAATCCGACAGAATGCTTCGCACGTAATCTGTTCGGACCACAGTGAAGGCCAGAGACTACGGTCTCTCAAAAAAGTAGAGGAGAAAATCTGCAATGACGAAATCGATGAAGTCACTCATGATGGGAGCTGCTCTCGCGGGATTCATGGCCGGCAATACGGCTATGGCGCAGACTCCATCGTCCAACTCTGTTTCCAGCAACTCCAACCTGGGCCACATGGCGACCTCGTTCTCCAAGGACAAGCACGCCTGCAAGGGCCAGAACTCGTGTAAGGGCAAGGGCGGCTGTAAAACTGGAGACAACGGCTGCAAAGGTAAGAACTCCTGCAAGGGCAAAGGTGGCTGCGCAACCGACGGCTCCAAGCCGCCGGCTTCGTAAGCTCGATCGCATCTTGATCGCGAGGGTTGGGACGACCTCCCTGCCCTCGCGCTTAGGACTGGTTTCATAATGTGATTTGAAAGGGCACGGCTTCACAGGCTGCGGAAAAAAGCGGTTTTTGGTAGAGCTAACCTCTTAGGTCAGCGTCTAAGCCCTTTATTTTTTGACCCGCCGAGCGGACTTTAGTCCGCGAGGCGCGAGCATTTCGGACTTTCTCTGCAGCCTGTTCAGCCGGGCCGTACTGGGCTACGTAATCCATGGGCTTTAGCCCCTGAGGGCAATTCCCTTCTGCCCATCATGGACGGGGCCTGCTGTTTAGGACATTTGGTCATCATGCCCGCTAATCGTTTTAACGGCTTCACCAATTACGGCGTAGGCATCGGCCTGCGCATTCCGCATTACAACCACATTTTCGAAAAGAAGCCGGTGGTCGACTGGTTCGAAATCATCTCGGAAAACTTTATGGTCGATGGCGGGCGACCCATGCACGTGCTCGACCAGATTCTCGAGCAGTATCGCGTCGTGCAGCACGGCGTCTCCATGTATTTCGGCTCCGTAGAACCGCTCAACCGCGAGCACTTGCGGCGTCTAAAAAAGCTGGTTCGCCGGACGAAAACCCCATGGCTCTCCGATCACCTGTGCTGGGGCAGCGTTGACGGCACCTACTCCCACGACCTGCTGCCCATGCCCTACACCTTCGAGGCGGCAAAGAAGACCGCGCAGAAAATTCGCGAGGCACGCGATTTTCTCGAAGTGCCAGTCGTCGTCGAAAACGTCAGCAGTTACGCTGAATTCCACGCCTCCGAAATGACGGAATGGCAGTTCCTCACCGAGGTCGTGGAAGCCGCCGACTGTGGAATTCTGCTCGACGTCAACAACATCTACGTGTCCTCGCGCAATCACAGCTTCGATCCGTTTGATTACCTGAATAGCGTCCCCCACGAGCGCGTGGCACAGATCCACATCGCCGGCCACTCCAAGTTTGAGAAGTACATCCTCGATACCCACGACCATCCGGTGATCGATCCCGTGTGGCGGCTGTACTCGCGGGCGATTGAGTTGACCGGACCAACGGCAACGCTGCTGGAGTGGGACGACCACATTCCATCCTTCGACGAAGTGCATCGCGAAGCACTGAAGGCCAACCGTTACATCGCCGAGAAGGTGGTCGCATGAGCAACCTCGACCACATCCAGCGCAGCATGTTCGACGCCGTGCGTCAGCCGCTGACGGCTGCCGAAGGAATGCGTCAGCGCACCAGCGATGGCCGCTCACTCCGCCAGATCGCAGAAGAAATCATCAAGCCGAACGACCGTCTCACTTCCTTCGAGCGCCTGGAGATCTACAACCGGCAATACTGGTTCCGCGTGCTGTCGGCACTCGCCGAAGACTTCGAGGGACTCCGCCTCATCATCGGCGATCGCAACTTCGAGAAGCTCTCCATTGCCTATCTGCGCGATTGCCCCTCGCAGTCGTTCACCCTCCGCAACCTCGGCTCGCGCCTGGAGCCATGGCTGCGCACCCACCCCGAACACATCGCTGGAGTGGAAGACATCGCCCTCGACATGGTTCGCTTGGAGTGGGCAGAAATCGAGGCCTTCGACGAAGCGGCGAAACCTGCGCTCACCGAGTCGGACCTCCCGAAACTCGGTCCCGACCCGCAATTCGCCCTGCAGCCCTATGTTCGCCTGCTCGATTTGCGTTATCCCGTGGACGACATGATTCTTGCCATTCGTCGCGAGCAGCGGGTCATCGATATTGCGAGTAACGCGGTCACCGAGCGTCCGCCGCGACGGCGCCCTCGCATGCGGACGTTGCCCAAACGGCAAAAGATTTTCCTCGCAGTCCATCGTGCCGACAATTCGGTATATTTCAAGCGCCTCGATCCTGAGGCGTTTGGGGTTCTGAAATCGCTGCGCGACGGCCAGTGCCTTTCGGAAGCAGTCGACAGCGTCGATTGGACGAGCCATTCAAGCGAAGCCGCTGCCGCCAACGTTCAGGCATGGTTTGCGCTGTGGTCATCCCTGGGTTGGTTCTGCAAATCAGATTAGGACGGAATTCATGACATCTCTTGCCCGCAAGCTGCAGAGGGCGTATTCGCTGCTCGTCCGCATCTGCAATTCCCTGCAATCGCCGCTGCTGCTATTCGTTCGTCTTTATTGGGGATGGCAGTTCATGGTCGATGGTTGGGGCAAACTGACCCACTTGCCGAAGGTCATCGAATACTTCGGCAGCCTCGGCCTGCCTGCGCCCGGTCCGACTGCGTACTTCGTATCGATCCTCGAATTGGTTGGCGGCTGCTTGCTCGCACTCGGACTTGGAACTCGTCTCATCGCCCTGTTGTTGACCTGCAACATGACTGTCGCTTATATCACCGGCGATCGCGAGGCGTTGCTGTCCATCTTCTCTGACCCCGACAAGTTCGCCGCCGCTGCTCCATTCACCTACCTCATGGCGTCGCTCGTCATCCTTGTCTTCGGTCCGGGCAAGTTTTCGCTCGATTACCTCATCGAGCGCTGGTGGATCCGGCGTTCTGCGTAGGCGCTCCGCACAATAGAACTGACTTGAGTCACGAAGGCTTCGTATCAGGGGCACGACTTTACTGCTTGCGGGAAAATATTCCCCGGAACGATTTTGCGTCAGGGCACGACTTCAGTCGTGCCGACTAGACCCTATTACGCAATGGGCTTCAGCCCCTGAACACGCTTCCCACAGCGAACATGACTTCTCCCCAATTAGTCGAGACCTCCCGTGAAACTGCCAGTCGCGCCACAGGGACGGCAGAAGAAAGCCCAGCGTTTCAGAGTCTGTTACGAAACTCAGTGCGCTCCATGGGTGGTGGAAAAGGGGGCTCGAAAAACGAGTGCTGGAGGCACGCCATAATCTAGCCCAGCGTGAAGCCGAAGGCGAAACGCTGGGGTTCAGTGGAATATTTCATGCGAGTCGCGGAGCGACGGCAGAGTTTCGTAACAACCTCTTCAACGCTGGATAGGCTGGCCGCAGCATTCCTAAGTCCCTCGGGGATGACACTCTTCCGCGAGGACTTCAGTCCGAGTCGCCTGCCTCCTGCTAGCATCCAAGCAACATGCAGTTTGGTCACCTCCTCTCGCGCCGCGTAATCCCCATAATGGCTTTGGTTGCCTCCGCGATCGTCGCCATCGCCTGGATGGCAGCACCTCCTCAACACGCCTCCGGCCCTGCGACCACCGTCACTATTTGCGGCTCCGCGATCGACGTGCGCTTCGAAGGAGAAACCGGCACAGCCTCTCGCGACGACTTGCTCACCTGGGTCCGCCGCGCCGGTGACGCCGTCTGCACCTACTACGGCAAATTTCCCGTGCCCCACGTCAGCCTCGATTTGCATGTTCGCGGAGGTTCGGGCGTCCACGGTGGTGTCACTTATCCAGACAACGGCGGCTACATCACCATATCGCTCGGGCCCGACACCACCGTCGCTCAGCTCAATGACGATTGGATGCTCACCCACGAGATGATCCACCTGGCATTTCCCTCCATGACCAGAAACCATCATTGGATCGAAGAAGGCATCTCCGTCTACGTCGAACCGATCGCGCGTGTGCAGGCCGGCCAACTTTCTGCTGAGCGCATGTGGCACGACGTCGTCCGCGACATGCCACAAGGCGAACCTGCGCCCGGTGACGAGGGACTCGACCACACCCACACCTGGGGCCGCACCTATTGGGGCGGAGCCATGTTCTGCCTGGTTGCCGATGTCCGCATCCGCCAGCAGACCCGCAATCAGAAGGGATTGCAGGACGCGCTGCGTGGCATTCTGGCTGCGGGCAATATCACCCAGGACTGGGACATCGAGCGCGCGCTCACCGTCGGCGATAAGGCCACGGAGACGACCGTCTTGGTGGATCTGTATCACCAGATGCGCGACCAACCGGACCCGGTCGATCTCCCGGCGCTTTGGAAGCAGTTGGGCATTGAGCGTGCGGCGAACGGCTCAATTCAGTTCAACGCGACCGCCCCCTTGGCGAACGTGCGAGAGGCAATCACCCGCAAAGAGCCTCGCCCCTAATCACACACCTATGTGTCCTGCGCCCTTTCGCACCGCGTCCGTTCTCTCTTAAAGTATGGAATCGTGAGGCAAGGGGATTTGTGTCTCCATCCCACGCCGTGCCCAGCGCGCGGACGTATTGGCTCTTTCACATCCCAAAGGCGCAACTTCCGGCTGCTAATCCTAGACCGGCTTAGCAAGTGCGTCCGCCGCTTTCGGGTAGAGCCGAGCTTCAGCTCGGCGTTCCGAAACCCTATTAATATCCTGGGCCGGCTTTACAGGTTGCTGAAAAAGTCGCTTCTCCGATGGTTTTGTATCAGGGCACGACTTCAGTCGTGCCGTAAGACGTTGAAAATACGGTAGGGCTTTAGCCCCTGAGGTTTTTCAGCAGCGAAAATGACTTTTTCAGCAGCCTCTTTAGTCGTGCCGTTGCGTGCTAAATATAGGTGGTGGGCTTTAGCCCCTGATTTTGTTTCCGCCGTCAAAAAGGACTTCTTTCGCAGCCTGTTCACCGTGCCGTTTCACCATTTAACTTTCGCCCCCTCACGGAGGCCACTTCCACCAAGGAGCAAACATCATGGGACTCTTCGACCAACTCGGCGACGTACTCAAGCAGTACGCCAACACCTCGGCCTCCGGACAGGCCAACCCTCAGGCGATTGAGCACTTCGACCAAGTCGCGCAGGCCGCGCCCAGCAACTCTCTCGCCGACGGCCTCGCCGCCGCCTTCCGTTCCAACGGCACTCCTGACTTCGGCCAGATGTTGGGCGGCTTGTTCAACAATTCCAATGGCGATCAGAAAGCCGGCATCTTGAATCAGTTGCTCGCTTCCGCTGGACCCGGCGTTCTTTCGCAACTCACTGCGGCTGGCGGCGCTGGTGGCCTTACCGCCCTCCTCGCCGGCGGAGCGTCCAAACTCACACCAGAGCAGGCGCAGTCGGTTTCTCCCGAAGTGGTGCAGCAGCTCGCAGCTCACGCCGAGAAAGCCGATCCCTCGCTCATCGACAAGGCGAGTTCCTTCTACTCCGAGCATCCCGCACTCATCAAGACCCTCGGCGGAGCAGCCCTCACCATCGCTATGGCCAAGATGGCCGAAAAGCATAGCGCCTAGCACCCACCTGGGATCGCTCACAGAAGATCAGCCGGAGCCTTACCGCTCCGGCTTTCGTCTGCTCCCGCACCCGTCCCCCTAAAGCGGGAAGAATGACCGTCGATTTCCTGAATACTACTTGCCTCGTTGCTGTTCCACCGCTATGCTGTGGCCCGCAGAACAAACTCCCTGTTCCGAGTGACCAAACCATAAGGAGACTCAAATGAAGCATAGACTTTCCCTGGCCAGTGCCGTCGTGTGCGCACTGGTTCTACTTACTTCCGGCGCATTCGCTACTCCCACGGGATTCTCAGTTCCATTCCCCAGCGACACCACCTTCTACTGCAGCCAGACCAATGGATGCGGGTTCATGGGTGCCAACGGCGGTTTGTCGGCACCTATGTGGACGTCCGGTGATTTCATCACTGAGACATTCTTTAATTCCACCACGTACGTAAACGATCTGACTGCCGATTGGGGTGTCGTGGACGGCTACGGCGGAATCCCCGGCGCCACCTACGAGAACGACGTGTATCTCAACGGCGTCTTCATCGCAGGCTTCTTGCTCCCGGACTGCGGCTACTGCGACACCCTTTTCACCGTCACCGGCACCGTAAATTTCGCGCCCATTTATGGCTATGGCAGCTACAACCTGAGCATCGTTCTTGCCCAGACTGCTCCCGGAGGCGCAGGTTCTGAGTGGTTCTCGGAACTTGATTCCAACGGAGCTCAAAGCACCGCGTTCTTCTCCACCCCGGAACCCTCCAGCTTCTTGCTTCTCGGCTCCGGACTGTTAGGCATCGCGGGTGTTCTGCGTCGCAAGTTCCGGGTCTAGTTCGGGCACTTTACACAGTATGAGCAAGTCACGGAGTACGCTCCGCATTCAAACCACCCCGCCTCACAAGGAGAAAAAGATATGGCCTCTCGTACCGGTCGACTACACATCGGACTGACGTCCGCGGCCACCGTTTTGCTGGCTCTCACTTTGGCCTCTTCGGCGTTCGCTGCCAATGCCCAGGTGCTCGCCAACACCACCCCGCGATTTACCCAACATGCTCAGAACCTCGGGCCCGAGAGCACTTCGAAAGTCATCCCCATCACCATTCGATTGCAGCAGCACAACGTTGCTGGGCGCGAGGCATTACTCAAGCAGCTGTACGATCCCAAGTCGCCTCTCTTCCAGCAGTGGCTAACGCCCGCTGAGTTCGCCGCCCGCTTTGGTCCCACCGCGCAGGAAGCCGCCGTGGTCAAGAGTTTTCTCGAGTCGCACGGCTTGGCGGTGACCTCTGTTCACCCCGGCAACTTCTACATCAACGCGCAGGGCAGCATTGCCGATATGCAACGTGCCTTCAACGTTCAAATTAACCGTTTCAATGTGAATGGCACCACCACCTTCTCCAACACTTCCGACATCTCGATCGCCGGACCTGCTGCGGCTTATGTGAGTGCCGTTCAGGGCCTGCATCCCGTCGCCATGAAGCCGCGCTCCATCCGCCCCGTCGATCCTGACACCGGTTTGCCGTTCCCTGCGATACCTCTGGCCAACATAAAGACCAACGTCCAGAGCGGCCCGCCTCCCAGCCTGTTCTATGAGAACCAGTGCTATCGCGGCGTTGAAACTCACACCTTCACCACCACTGGAACCTATCTGCCCGCCGCCTACTATTCCGGCAACCGTTACGGCTCGCCCATCACCAGTGGCCTGGGTCACCTTCCGCCCTGCGGCTATGAACCCGCCGCTCTGCAGATCGCTTATGGTGTGAATCCTCTCATCGCAGCCGGCAACGACGGAACCGGCCAGACCGTCGTCATCATCGACGCATGGGGCTCTCCCACCGCTACCGCCGACTTCGGCGTCTTCTCCTCTACCTTCTCACTGCCCACTGGCGGTTTCTTCGACTACAACCCATTTGGGGCCGACACCACCAACACCAGCTGGGCCGGTGAAACCACGCTCGACATCGAGTGGTCTCACTCGATGGCGCCGGGAGCTCACGTTGCCCTGGTGCGTTCCGTCGACAACTACGACAACAACCTCCAGAACGCCATTCAATGGGCGCTCGACAACAGCCTGGGCAACCAGATTTCCAACAGCTACGGCTCAGACGAATACGACGAGGATGCCGCTGGCATGCAGGCTTGGGACGACCTGAACGCCGAAGGCGCTACCTTGGGCGTCTCCATCAACTTCTCAACCGGGGACGACGGTGATTTCTACCGCGCAGTTGGCGCTTACACCGTAAGCGTTCCTTCTGACTCTCCACACGCAACCGCCGTAGGTGGCACCAGCGACTTCATCAATCCGGACTACACCATGAAGTTCCAGACTGGCTGGGGCACCGACCTTACCCGTATCGCCGCTCCCGGCGGAACGAATCCACCCCAGATCCCGTTGGTCTGCGCATCCACCCTCGCACCGGGTCAGTGCTTCTACTTCGGTGGCGGAGGCGGCCAGAGCACCTACTTCGCCAAGCCATCCTGGCAGAGTTCTCTGTCGGGCACTGGACGCCAGCAGCCTGATATTTCCATGACGGCCGATCCCTATACCGGCGTGGAAATCATCTACTCCTATAACAATCCTGGCAACTACTCCGTCTCGGTGATTGGTGGAACCAGCGCCTCCTGCCCGATGTTCTCGGGCATGTGGGCCGTCGTCAACCAGAAGAGCCAGCAGCTCCACGGTAAGCCCGCGGGCCTGGCGGCTCCCTATCTCTACACCATGCCCTCTGGCGCTATTCGCGACGTCAAGCAGAGCTCCGCCTACACCGGCACCAACCTGACGGGTACCATCATGCGCTCCGGCTACGCACCGCTCTATGAGTCGGCCGTCGCAATCGCGACCCCTGACATCAACACCCAGTTCACCGGCGCGTTCTACAACGGAACTTCCGGCCGGTGGTACGCCATTTCCTTCGGTACGGATTCCACGCTGCTTGTCACCAATGGATGGGACAACGTCACCGGCGTGGGCACTCCCAACGGAGCCGCTTTCGTCAATGGAGCCGTGAACCAAGTCCATTGAGTTGAGTTGTTTTCTTGAACTGGCGGGCCGCAGTATCGCGGCCCGCTTTTTCTCGCCTTCTGCCCAGCTACATCCCCACCGTAAAACCGCTAGACTAAGTCCAGTCCCCGGCACCGGAGTCAAAAATGTCCACCAGCTATTCCTACTCCGACATCGCCAAGATGATCGACCACTCGTTGCTGAACCCCGCGCTCACCGTCCCCGAGCTTGAGGCCGGATGCCAGCTCGCGCTCAGCTACAACGTCGCCAGCGTCTGCATCCTGCCCTACTACGCCGCGCGCTGCGCGCAACTGCTCGCGCCCAGCGACGTACAGCCCAGCACCACCATCGGCTTCCCTCATGGCGGCCACACCACCGCCGTCAAGCTCGCCGAAGTGGAACAGGCTCTGAAAGACGGCGCCACTGAACTCGACATGGTCATCAACATCAGCGAGGCCCGCAGCGCCAACTGGCATTACGTCGAAAGCGAAATTCGCATCCTGACCAGAGCGACCCACGCCGCCAGCGCGAAAATCAAAGTGATTTTCGAAAACGCCTACCTCGACGACGCCGCCAAAATTCGCCTCTGCGAAATCTGCGGCGCCATCGGCGTGGATTGGGTCAAGACTTCGACCGGCTATGCTCCCACCGGAGCCACTCTCGCCGATCTCGTGCTCATGCGCCGCCACTCCCCGCCCGAGGTCCAGGTCAAAGCCGCCGGCGGAGTCCGCACCCTCGACGCCGTGCTCGAGTTGCATGGCCTCGGCATCACCCGCGTCGGCGCCACCCGTACCGCCGAGATACTCGACGCTCTCCGCCAACGCCTCGGCCTGCCCGCCATCGCGCTCGAAGCAGCCCCTCCCGCAAAGTCGTAGAGCCGAGCGTTAGCTCGGCGTTCACGCCGGATCCGACAACCGCCGCGCAGCATAGCAGCACGTGCCGTCCTCGCTGCCCACCATGTGATACGACTCGGCGCCCACCGACGCCACCGGCTTCTTCGGAGGAAGCCCCGCCGTCGATACTGGCGTTGCGAATCGCTGCAACCGCCGGTCGGGCCGGTTCTCCTGCAGCAGCCCAACGGTTAGGAACAGCTCCGCCAGTCGATCGACCGCATCGGCGAATCGCACTGCCACGGTAGTCCGGCTGCGTCCAAGCAGCTCTGCCGCTTCGTCCAGCGAATACTGAAACAGTCCAACCAGGGCGATCACTTCGGCGTCGTTGTCATTCAGTCGTCCCAGCGCCCGCTCCACATCGTGAACAAATACCGCTTGGTCCTCGAAGCTCGGAATCGCGTGATGCGAAACCCGCGCGCGAAAAAATTCCCGCCCCAGGATCGACGGCAGCCGGCCGATCTGGCTGGCGATCTCGAAAAAATGACGAATGATAGCCAGCGTCTGTCCACGAAAGAACAGCGCGTCTGCCCGCGTGCTGTCACTCTCGTCCCACTCCCGGCGCCGCCGCCGTCGGTCGAGCACCCGCAACTTCGGCTTGCATGAAGAAATCGCCGTCGCACTCATTGCAGCCTCCCCGCCGGCGCGACGCCGGCAATCTGGGGTGGAAGACCTCCCGGCATCTTCCGCTCGACCCGCTGCGGAAACCGGAAGCGCGCCAGCATTCGCTCGCACAGCACACAGGAGTGGTTGGTGGAATTCACGGGGCGCAGCTTCAAAGTGCCGCACCCTTCGCAATATTTCAGCTCGTACTTGATGGTCTTCATATGACGATCCTCGGCGCCTAAAGTTCACTGCAAAAAACCAAGGCCCTGCGACGCGTCCCCTCCCTATCTGGAGACCGTGCACAGGGCCCGTTTCAGTTACGATGACCTGCTACTTATGACTTGCTGAAGATCAGACGAGCGTCGCTAGTTCACCACGCGCTCATCCTGCCGCCGCGTAAAATAACCCTCCTCGTAACCCGACTTCAGTATCTTCCCGTTCTGTACTACTACGCTCAACCGCCCTGTGAAGCGCACCCCTTCGAGCAGCGACTCCACGGACGGGCACAGCACCCTGGCCTCCCGGATTTTGCGGCGCAACTCCTGAAAGGCCCGGTCCTCCTCAACTTCAACTTTCATCATTGCCCTCGGCCAGATCGAATTCCAGAACCAGTCCAATATTGCACCGAGGTAACCAGCGGTCAATGACTTTATTGCTATAGGCATATTACGAAGGTACATGTATAGCTTTCAGCAATACTATGCGAATCTCAGACCTCGAAGACAACCTGCGGTCCCATATCTGGGCCCGCATCCACCGTGGGGAATTGACCGGATCTGGACTTTCTCGCGACGCCGGTTTTCAGCAGGCCCACATGTCAAATTTCCTCAACGCCCGTCGCGGCCTCAGCCCCGAAGCCATGGACCGCCTGCTCGAAGTCCTGCAGGTTGACATCCTTGACCTCGCCGACCCCGAGGAGTTGCGGCTCCGTGCCTTGCAACGCCCCGAGCGCGCCTCGTCGTTCGACAGCGTGCCTCTGGTGTCGCTTGCCGACGCTGCCTTCGTGCCTCGCATACTGCCACGTCAGTTCCTGGATTCGCTTAAATTCCGTAAGCGCTTCCTGAACCGACTCAAGCCCGACACCATTGGTGATCGCGCCGAATGGCTGCGCTTCGTCATGGTGCGCGCTGACGCCGGCAGTGTTCGCGCTATGTCTCCGCAGCTCGCGCCCGGCGCGGTCGTGTTACTTGACCGCCATTACAATTCGCTGCGCCCCTACCGCCGCGGCATGCGCAACGTATATGCGGTTCGCTCTGGCGAGCAGTGCACCATCCGGCACGTTGCTGTTGCTCAAGGGCGTATTGTCCTCCGGCCTCTCAACCACGACTGGCCGGTCGAACTGGTGGAGATTGCGTTCGGCAAGGGCTTCGCCGACTACATCGTGGGACGCGTGTGCCACATTGCCGTGGAGGCGTGATTTGGACACTCGCAATCGACACCCCTGACTTGACGAAGCGCCCACCGCCCTGCCGCCGGCGGCGGAGCTTTGTTATGATTCCCTCATCTCGCGCTTCAACAGTGCGAGCCTAAGGGAGCCTGCAGGTATGGAAGATCCGATCACCAGGGGGCTGGGCACGCGGCGCGACGAAGACATCGCGCTCGATTTGATGAAGTTTGTTGCCGGTTCGACAGGCTACGGCAAGTCGGCAGCCCCGGGCGTGGGCTTTCAAGGCAGTGTTTCGTCCAAGGCGGCGGAAGAATATGCCCAGCACCTTCTCGAACTCTATGGCCGCTGCCTCGAAGCCGTGCAGGGAAAGAAGTAAAGGCTCCGAGCACACACCGCTTCAGAGGCTGTTACGAAACTCTACCTCGTCCTATCCGGTGGAATAGAGACAACGAAATTCGAGTGCCGGAGGCACGCCATAATCTAGCCCAGCGTGGAGCCGAAAGCGAAACGCTGGGTTCAGCGGGATATTTCATGCGAGTCGCGGAGCGACGGCAGAGTTTCGTAACAACCGCTTGAGCGGTGCATTTTTCGCGCTCGTCGGGAGGTTCGGCTTTGATTTTGCTTTTGCGCGGTCCCCTGCGCACGAACTTCTCATACCTTCTCTAGCTTCCCGTTTCTCACGCGAAACTTCATCCCGCGCCACTCAATCTGATTCCCCGTGAAACTCCCCACCCACACCGCCAGCGCCACAAAATCGCGCGACGGCAGCAGCCACAAATCGCGCAACATACATGGATCCTCGAGCACGCCGCGGCCTATCACCATAGCCGCCGTAAAGCGACACACCGCAACCACCACCAGCGCTGCCCACGTCCACCATTTTCCCGGACCAGCCAGCAACGCCAGAATCCCCCATGCCAATCCGAAGGTCACGATTAGTCCGAAGTATTGCGCATGCCTTCGGTCTCTGACGTTGCGGGCCCAGCGCATCTGGTGAGTCCAGAACTCACCAAACGTGTAGTCGGGCAGCGCGGTCTCGACGACGACATCAGCCAGTTCTACCTTGTATCCCGCCGCAGCGGTACGTGCTCCCAATTCGTAGTCGTCGCCGAGGTAATCGACCAGCCCTTCCAGTCCGCCGATCTCGCGCAGCACGCGCTTGGTGGTTGCTATCGTCGCACCCAGCGCGAACCGCACGCCTCCCTCCATTTCGCGCGCCACCAGCACCCCGCCCATGAAGTCGGTACTCAGCCCCAGCGCTTCCATCTTGGAGGGAATCGTCTTCCCTGCCAGTCCACGATAGAGCGATGTCACCATGCCCACGCGCTCATCGGCGAACCCGCACATCACCCGCCGCAGATAGTCCGGTGGCGCAACAATGTCACTGTCGTTGATGAGGATGTGCTCATACTTCGCCTGTGGCAGCAGCTGTGCGAGCGTGCTGACCTTGCCGTTCAGCCCCAGGCTCTTTGGGCACTGGATCGCGCGAATTTGCCGATTGGGAAATTCCTGCTGCAACCGCTTGACCAACTCGAGCGCGGGCTCGTTCGGATCGCTAACGCCGAACAGCAACTCGTATTCCCCGTAGTCGAACAGGCAGTGACTGCGAAACGCCGCATACATGTGCGGATCGATTCCCTTGAGCGATTTCATCAGGCTCACTGGCGGCTCGAAATCGACCCGCACTGTCGTTCTGTGTCGCCGCCGAAACCGCCCCGCCGCCCACACGCACAGCGCGAAATATGCCGCGCCGGCCAGCGCCAGCAGAGCACCCACCGCCGCAATCACCGTGAGAGCAAATTGCATGACAAGCTGATCAGATTAGCAGACTGCGCCGCGTCTATTCGTAGCGCAGCGCCTCGATGGGATCGAGGTTGGCAGCCTTCCATGCCGGATAGATGCCAAACACTAAGCCGATCGCGACCGACACCATGGTCGCCGTCAGCACCCACGACAACGACATGCTCGCCGGTAAAGACGGAAACGCCAGCGGCACCAGCATGGTCAGAAATCCGCCGAGCAAAATGCCGAGTATGCCGCCGAGGCCGGTAAGCGTAATGGCTTCGAGCGTAAATTGCAGCAACACGTCGCTTTTGCGCGCACCTATGGCTTTGCGCACGCCTATTTCGCGGGTTCGCTCCGTTACCGACACCAGCATGATGTTCATCACGCCGACGCCACCCACGATCAGCGCTACGCTCGACACCGCAAACATGAACACGAAGATTCCGCCCGTGAGCTGGTTCCAGGTGTCGCTGAGCGCGTCCTGGCTGAAGACCGCAAAGTTGTCCGGCTGGTTCGGAGCCAGATGCCGCCTGCGCCGCAACAGCGCTCGCATCTCGTCCATCGCCAGCGGCATGTCGTCGTGCGAAGTCGCTTTCACGCTGATCCAGTGCTGCTTCAGTTCCGGATGCAGCTTGTGCAAGGTCGCGATGGGGAAATACACCAGGTTGTCTTCCGGGTTGGATCCGTTTCCAAACGCCGCCTTCCGCTTCGACAACACGCCGATCACGGTGAACAGCTCGCCTTCAATGTTGATTTCCTTGCCCAGCGGCTCTTCATTCTCGAACAATTTCTCGGACGTGTCATAACCCAGCACGATGACCGGAGCCCGCCGCTCATTGTCGCTCTCCGTGAACCAACGGCCCTTATCGAGCTTCAGGTCGAACACTCGCATCGTGTCCGGCAGGTCGCCGTCAAGGATGGTGTTCTTGGTTTTGCGCCCTTCATACTTCACCGAATAGGAGCCGGTGCCGAATTGCGGCAGTTGCAAGCGCACGCCGTCCGTGACGGCCTTCACGTGCGGCAAGTCGCGCATCGCGATCGCGTCGTCCAGCGTGAGTTCCTTGCGTGTCAGCATTTCGGTGGTCGGCCGCCCAAAGGTGAACACATCGATGTGAAACGCGAAGATGATGTCGGAGCCCATGTCCTTCACCATGTTCTCGACGTTGGAATTCAGGCCACGCACGACCGACGAAATCAGGATCACCATCATCACGCCGATGACGATGCCGAGCACGGTCAGGCCCGAGCGCATTTTGTTCTTGGCGATGGTCTCCAGCGCCATGCGCAAGATTTCTTTGTAGTCGCCGCCGCGCATGCTCATAGCTCAGCCCTCAACGCCACAATGGGATCGAGTTTCGCCGCCTTATTTGCTGGATACACGCCAAAGAAAATTCCCACACTGGCCGAGACCAGCAATCCCGCAAAGATGGCCCAGAGCTTGATGGCCGACGGCATGCCAATGGCAATCGTCACGCCCTCCGCAATCGCGATACCCAACAGCACACCGACAAATCCACCGATCAAGGCCATGGTGCTCGATTCGATCAGAAACTGGCGCATCACGTCACGTGGCCGCGCGCCTAAGCGCCTTACGGATGCCGATTTCGCGGGTTCGTTCAGTCACCGACACCAGCATGATGTTCATGATGACGATGCCACCGACGATCAGCGAAATCGAGGCGATCACGATCATCACGATGAAGAACGTTCCGCTCAGGTCGGCCCAAAGCGACAGGAAGCTGTCGTTAGTCTCGATGACGAAGCTGTCTTTTTCGCCCAACACGTCGTGCCGCCGCGCCCGCAGGATTACGCGTGACTGGTCAATGGCCTGCTCCATCGCCGTACCAACGTCGAAGCCCTTGGCCCAGATGTTCACGCTGTTGTGCGAGCCATAGGCCTTGAACCACGCGCTGATGGGCATGATGACGTAGTTATCGCGGCTCTGCCCCAGCGTCTTGCCTTCCTTCTTGCCCACGCCGATGACGGTATATTCGTGGCCGTCCACCTTGAGTAGTTTGCCGATCGGGTCGGTGCCGGCCATCAGGTTTTCGCGAATGTCCTGGCCGATCACGACGACCTGTGACCCATTGTTTTCGTCCGCATCGTTCAGCGGTCGGCCCATCACCACGTCAAGGTCGTAAATCGGCTCCATGCTGGGAGTCCAGCCGCGGACCACTGTGTCCGTGCTGCTCTCCGTGCCGTACACCACCTTGCCGGTGAAGTTGCGCACCGCCGCGCCCACGATCTTGCAGGCCGAGCAGTCGTCGACCACGGCCTGGTAGTTGTCCATGGTGATGTCTTTGCGCTTGTTGCCCTCAATGAACTGGTCGACATCGGTAACGACGTTCGGCATCTTGCTGACGATGAACACGTCCGCGCCGAGGTTAAACACCTTCTCCGCCACGTAGCCGTTGATTCCGTTCACAAACGTGACCACCGCAATCACGGCGGATACACCGATCACCACGCCCAGCAGTGTCAGCACCGAGCGCAGCTTGTTCGCCCACAGCGACAGCAGAGCAATGCGGATTGCCTCGGAGACACTCATTGGCGCATAGTCCGGATGGGCATGTAGGCTCCTAGTTTACCAGTGTCAGGGAGCGCTGCCCTGCATTCCGTCCCTGACTGGCCGGGCGTTCACCGACACCAGGCAGTTGAAAGCGGCCGGCTTCAAAGGTTTTGAAAGGGCACGGCTTTAGCCGTGCCGTGCACGTCCTTTTTTATTGTCATCCTGAGCGGGCTTTAGCCCGCGAGGGATATGCTGTTCGACTCTTGCCGCAGTCTGCTTAGACGAATACCGATACGTAAACTGACGTCCAAAAGATTCAGCCGAAGGGGGACTTACTGGCTCTCGGGAATCTTAAGCTTGATATCGAGAGCGCGATGTTCTCGCT
This sequence comes from uncultured Acidobacteriaceae bacterium, assembly GCA_963730105.1. Taxonomy (GTDB): domain Bacteria; phylum Acidobacteriota; class Terriglobia; order Terriglobales; family Acidobacteriaceae; genus DASRAA01. The sequence continues at coordinate 44,791 of CAVSQO010000016.1, read as the reverse complement.
CCCCCAGAATCAGCGCGACCGGATCCGATTTGATCGCAGGTGCGCTGCCGCCTGCCGAAGGCATCTTCGCGCTGACTTTGTACTTTCCCGGCGGTATGTCTTTCAGTACGAAGTGCCCATTCTGGTCAGTCGTCGTCGCCCAAAAACGACTGTAGTTGTAGTCGTTAGGTGGATCGACTCTGGCCTTCACCTGCACTCCAACCAAGGGTTGGCTTCTATCGCTATCGGTGACCGTGCCCTCAATCCGTGCGCCATCGGAGCTGACGACGATATCGAGGTTGCCCTTGGCCGCGCCACCTTCCACTTGCACGCCGTCCTGGAACACGTCGTCATTACCCAAATGGGCCGACTTTACGAACCAGCCCGGCTCGAGTCCGTTGACCGCGAATACGTAGCCGCCGTCGGCGACGCCATCGATTTCGAACGAACTTTCTTTGCTGACCTCGACGTAGGGGAAGCTGGACCCGACCTCGTCCGCCACCGGCCGCAAATGAACCCACATTCTCCCCGTCGGAGGCGGCGCACCACTGGCAGTCCGTACCCGGCCATGTATTGTTGCGCCCCCGGCCAGGCTGAGGACAATGCCTTCGACCTTGGCTTCTCCTACTTCGATCTTCTGCCGCGCGTTGTAATACTTATCTTTGTCACGGACCCCGGCCCTGATGTAGTAGCTGCCCGGCGCCACGCCTTTAATCGAGAACTCGCCCTTACTGTCAGTCCCACTGCTCAGGTTCCCGCCCCAGTCTTCAACCCCGGCCAGGGAAAGGCTAACGTAGGCTCGAGCCGTCGAAGTTCCGTCGGGTCCGATAACCCGGCCTGCGACCTCGACCATCTTCATGCGACGCATGGGCAGGTCGGCCTGCGCTTCCTCTCCTGCGCTTAACGTCACTGCCTGCGCCTGGTCCATTTGCAGCACGCCCGGATAGAAGACTGGCGCGAATTGGCTGCCCAGCTCGCGCAACACCGTCTCATCGCTGCTGTCTTGCATTGGCCCAAACATCATTCCGCTTTCACTCGTCTCCACGGCCTTCACGAAGTATTCGCCCGGCTTCAGTCCGTAGATTCGGTATTCGCCCCGGTCGTCGGTCACCACCGTCGAAACCGCGGTCATTTCCAGCTTCTTGCCGAGCGGTCCCTCCTCCTCCCGTTCTTCGTCGCTGGGCTTATGCAAGACCGATACGTTCACGTTCATCATCGGCTCGCCCGTGTCGTCCACCACCTTGCCCGTGATGACACCGGCGCGTACTAGGCGAAACATCGCGTCATTGACTTCCTGGCCCGAAGTGAGCGACAGCACCGCGCCCTCGTCGTCGGCGCTTCCTTTGGACTGATATTGCTGCTCGAGATAACCGATGTGCGAGGCGTAGAAGTTGTAGCGTCCAGACTCGATCTGCTTGATCTCAAAGTGACCTTCGTTGTCGGTGGTGGTTGCGTACACCAGCGGATGCCTGCGCTCGCTCGCCTGAATCAGCCCCACTCGTGCCGAGCGCAGCGGCACGCCATCCGCGGCGCTGATGACGCGCCCGCTGACCGTGCAATTGCCGGGCGGCTTTTGAGTTTTGGCTGAATTGCCCTGCGGCTGGGCAGGAACCTGCGCCAACAGTCCTTGGGCGAGGCATACAACGGCGAGCGCAACGATCAAGCGACGCAACATGCCATAACTCCCGATGGCGATGATGGCGAGATTGTAGTGCACTTTCGCCCTTGTGTTCTAATTCTTCTTACTTCAAATCCACCACTTCGAACCGTTGGGAGAGTCCATGCAATTTTCGTTCCTACGTCGCGCGCGGCCCGCTTCTCTGTTGTGCCTGCTCATTGCGCTCACTTGCCTCGCCGCGCAAGCGCAGAAAATCAAGGTCGAATACGACAAGGCCACGGATTTCACGAAGTTCAAAACTTTTTCTCTCGACCCGAACCAGGCCTCCGCCAAGCCGATGCTTCGCCTCGCCGTCGTCGCCGCTGTGCAAGATGACCTCACTAAGCGCGGACTCAAGCAGGTAGCGGACAATCCCGACCTTTACGTGCAGGTGTACGGCGCAAGCGATAGCGATGTTTCGTTCAGCTACCACGACCCCATTTATGGCAGCGGAATACCGCCTATCAACTACGGAATTACGTATTGGTACAACATTCCGGGTACGGTCACCAGCGTCGTCGTCCATAAAGGTGAGTTAGTGGTCGATGTAATCGACGCAAATCAAAAGAAGCTCATCTGGCGAGGCATTGCCAAAGATAAGCTGAGCGATCAGCGGAGTAAGCTGCTTGACCAGGTCAACACCGCGGTCGAGAAGATGTTCAAGCAGTATCCCGTGAAACAGAACTAAGTCAGCCGCGGATTTACACCGATCTACACGGATTTCTTGACTCTGAAATTGGGACCCGCCTGTCGTTTTGAAGGGACACGGCTTGCGGAAAGACTCATGTTCGCAAGGTTTGAAGGGGCACGGCTTCAGCCGTGCCGTTAGCCCTATCAACCGAGTCGGGCTTTAGCCCCTGAGGGAACTCGGTCTACGTTTTCCCGAAACGGCTCCGGTGACTACGCAACCTCTAAAAAACGATGAACGGATCCCGAATGTTTTTTGTCGAATTCCGATCCGTGAGAATCCGTGTAAATCCGCGGCTGCCCAGTCTTAACCCGCCTCGACCCCAGCCGGCTGCTGATTCCGCTTGGGACGCCGATTCTGCTGCAGAATCTTCTTCCGCAGCCGCAGCATCTTCGGCGTGACTTCCACTAGCTCATCGTCGGCGATGAACTCGATGGCCTGCTCCAGGTTCAGATTCTTGAAGGGCACCAGCCGAATCGCCTCGTCGGCCGTGGACGACCGCATGTTCGTAAGCTTCTTCTCGCGCACGATGTTCACGTCGAGATCGTTGTCGCGTGCGTTCTCGCCCACTACCATGCCTTCGTACACCTCGACGCCCGGCCCCACGAACAGCTCGCCGCGCTCCTGCAGTCCCCACAACGCATAGGCGGTAGTCGAACCGTTGCGGTCAGCCACCAGCGCGCCAGTCACGCGATGCGGAATCTCGCCCTGCCACTCGGTGTATCCGTCGAACAGTGAGTTCATGACGACCGTTCCGCGCGTGTCGGTCAGCATCTCACTGCGCAGCCCGATCAGCCCGCGACTGGGCACGGTGAATTCCATGCGCACGCGCCCGTAGCCATGATTGTGCATCTTCTGCATCTGCGCCTTGCGCACGCCGAGCTTCTCGATCACCACGCCGACAAATCCTTCCGGCACGTCGATGGTCAGGCGCTCCACCGGCTCCATTAGCTTGCCGTCGATGTGCTTGGTGACGATCTCCGGCTTGCCCACCGCCAATTCGAAGCCTTCCCGCCTCATCATCTCGATGAGGATCGCCAGTTGCAGCTCGCCGCGTCCCATCACCTTGAACGAGTCGGTCGCTTCCGTCTCTTCCACCCGCAACGAGACGTTAGTCAGCAGCTCTTTTGCCAGGCGGTCGCGCAAATTGCGAGAAGTCACGTACTGCCCCTCGCGTCCCGCAAATGGCGAGGTATTCACCATGAACTGGATCGCAATAGTCGGCTCGTCAATCGTAATGATCGGCAGCGGCGCCGGGTTCTCAACGTCCGTGATGGTCTCGCCGATGTTGATTCCCTCAACACCCGCGACTGCCACGATGTCGCCCAACTCCGTCTCGGTGATGTCAGTGCGCTTCAGTCCAGCGAACGTAAACATCTTGGTGATCTTGGTGTTTTCCATCGAGCCGTCGCGCTTCGCGATAGCCACGTCTTCTCCCGCGCGCAACGTGCCATTGAACACACGCGCAATCGCCAGTCGTCCGAGATAGTCGCTGTAGTCGAGATTGGCTACTAGCACCTGCAACGGCCCATCGGCGTCGCCCGTGGGATGCGGAATGGTCTTGACGATGGCTTCAAACAATGGCTGCAGGTTTTCGCCGGGCTTGTCGATGTCGGCGGTCGCAGTACCCGCCTTCGCGTTGGTGTAGAGCACGGGAAAATCGATCTGGTCTTCGCCCGCGTCGAGATCGATGAACAGGTCATAAACCTCGTTCAGCACTTCCTGCGAGCGCGCGTCCGGCCGGTCAATCTTGTTGATCACCAGGATCGGCGGCAGCTTGGCTTCCAGCGCCTTGCTCAGCACGTAACGTGTCTGCGGCAGCGGACCTTCGCTGGCATCGACCAGCAGCATCACGCCGTCCACCATCTTGAGCGCGCGCTCCACCTCGCCGCCGAAATCGCTATGGCCGGGGGTGTCGACGATGTTGATCTTGATGTCGTGATAAAAAATCGCGGTGTTCTTGGCCAGAATCGTGATGCCGCGCTCGCGCTCCAATTCATTCGAGTCCATGACCCGTTCGGCGTGTGCTTCGTTGGCGCGCCAAGTGCCGCTCTGGTTCAGCATGGCATCCACCAGAGTGGTCTTGCCGTGGTCCACGTGCGCGATGATGGCGATATTTCGTAAGCTCTTGCTCAAAACGACAGTCCTTTCCCTCGTCTGAGGGGTTCCGGTGGCCTAAGGCCGTGCGGAGGTTGGGCTCCGCTGCTTGTCGGAGATGGTTCTGCGGGGAACCGCGTGTGTTCAGGTCAACAGCGGCGTTCGTGACCGGTAACTTACAGTTTACAATATGCGACATCACGAACCCAGGCCCGGAGGGCCGACATATCTAAGCCCAAGCGTTTCAACGCTGGGTAGAGGCCCAGAAACTCCGAGTCCCGGAGCCGCCTCAGCGGCACAGGGACGGCATATCTCCGTGGTAACTCATCACCGTGTATTGCTTTCGCATTCACCCACGCGCGGGTAAGATAGCCGTGCATCGTTCAAACCAACCCGGACCCTTCATGCGCACTCTTACCCTGATCGCGTTCGCGATCCTGACCACCGGCGTCGCAACATTCGCCGCCCAATCCGCCACCAAGCCCGCCGACTCCTCGTCGATGTCTACCGCTACACCGGCCAGCGCCATCGACGACGCAGCCTTTGCCAGCTACCAGCGCGTGACCAAGGACATGAAGCCGCCCAAGGCCACCCATGCGCCTGACCCCAAGTATCCCGACGTCCCGGCCGACGTCGAGCCCAACGGCGTGGTCGTCATGCTCGTGGGCATCAACCCCAAAGGACGCGTCGAGCTAGTCCACGTGCTGCGCAGTTCGAACGCCGTGTTTGAGGCCAGCGCCGTCACCACCGTGCGGACCTGGAAGTTCTCGCCGGCGAAAAAAGATGGCCAGCCCGTCCCGGTGCAGGTGACGGTAGAGATGCGGTTCCTGAGGTAGGAAACCCAGCGCTGATTTTGCCCCACTCCATCGGTCCTTACCTCCGCAGCAGCATCCCAAAAAAGGGAACACTACTACCCTTTTATGTGCAACTTGTTGCACCCGAGCTTGACGGCTCACGTAATCATATTGATTCTAGAGGCTTTACCGTCGGTCATCGTGGCACCGAAACTGCGTTGCTTACTGTACCGCGCAACTCTCGCGCGTCCTGGAGATCGCCAATGAAACGAGTGGTACTTGCCATCGCCCTTACGATCGCTTTGTGCTCACTAGCGAGCGCATCGATCACCGAGGGAACGCCCTCCCCGAACCTGAATCCGGTCTTCGGAACCTGGGTCAATTTCGACGACGTCGCTGCGGGCAATCCCGTGGTTTCGAGCCACTACCTTGGGGTCGGAGTTGCGTCGATATCTGACGCCAACAACCAGCTGTATTACTTCAACGGTACCCAGAGCCCGCCAAACTACGTTGGCACCGGTCCAGGCGTGGGCTGGGCCATGGATACGACCATAACTCTGGTCAACCCGACCAGCCAGATTGGCATCGGCTTGGCGGGACCGGGAACGGTGACCTTGGCTGTGTTTGACGCCAGCGGGGCGTCGATCGAGTCCTACACCTTCCCCTTCCTCAGCAACGACTACTATTACTTCACCGAGGGCTCCTCTGACATTAAGTCCTTGGAGATTACGTCGTCCTTTATCGCCATCGACGATCTCCAGTTCTATCCCGGAAGTTCTGTTCCGGAACCGTCCACCATTCTGATGATGGTGAGCGGACTGGGCTCGCTGGCATTCGCTCGCTTCCGTCGCTCGTAACTCACGCTTGCCTGTAAGCAGGGCCAGCTCTTCACCGAGCTGGCCTTTTTGCTTTTGCGGGATAATGGAGACACGATGTTGAACCAGATCACCACGCCCCGCCCGGCCAAACAGCCGCCCGAAGACGCTCTCGACCTGCTCACCGGCTGCCATCAGCGCATCCGCTATTTCACTGCGGCAGCCATAAAGTTAGCCCATGCTCAAGGTGCGTCGCCCGAGGATATCCGGCAGGCTGCGGCAGGCGTTCACCGCTATTACTCGGTTTCGCTGCCATTGCACGAAGCCGACGAGGAACTCACACTGCGTCCACGACTCGACGCTGTCGGCAGCGAACGCGTGCGCCATGCGCTGGCCGCCATGCACGATCAGCATCAGGCCATCGACGAACTAATTGAGCGCCTGCTTCCGCTGGTTATGCTGGTCGAGCGCAATCCCGACACCCTGCATGACGTGGGCACCGAGATTTGTTCGATAACCAAGGCCCTGGACGAAGCATTCAGCGCGCACTTGCAGCTCGAAGAGGAAGTAATTTTCCCTTCTATCCGCGAATCGTTGTCTGACGATGATCGCGCTGCCATGCTGGCGGAGATGCGGACGCGCAGGCAACAAGGGTAGTTGCGGCCAACCGGTTTCTATCGCTACGAACCACTGCCAACCGGCAACTGTTCTTTACCAGCATCGCCCCGCCGCAACCGACTCCCCCAGCCAGTTGTCGGCGGGACGGCTTTGCTGGTATCTTCACGTGGTTTCCACTTGCTACTTGCACTACGCAGGCAAGGGAACATCGGATTTTGCCGCGCGAAAATAATTTCGCGGCGTTCGGCCCTGCGACTTGCGTGGGATGCCTCAATCCGCCGGCCCCTTCACGACGTATTAACCTATGGAACCGATGGACACGAGCCCGGGAACCCGTACTGACGCGGGGGACGAAATGCGGTTGGTGGCACGCGTACGCGCGGGCGACCAGCAAGCACTGGCGGAGCTCTATGACCGTTATTCCCATGTGGTTTACGGAGTGGCGTTGCGCATTTTGCAAGACACGGGCGCGGCGGAAGACATCCTGCAAGACATCTTCTTGCAGTTGTGGCGCAGGCCCGACGCTTTCGACAGCAGTCGCGGAAGCCTCGCGGCCTGGCTGGCGGTGATTGCCCGCCATCGCTCCATCGACCGCTTGCGGCGACGCCGTCCCGAGACCGATATTGAAGAATGTGTGATCGCTGGCGGGGTCGATCCGCGTGACGAGACCGAGCGCACGCTGGTGATTGAGAAAGTGCGCGTGGTCATGAACGAGATGAGCTCCGACCAGCGCACGGCGATGGAAATGGCGTTTTTCCAGGGGCTGACGCACACCGAAATTGCGGAGAAGACGGGCGAGCCTTTGGGCACGATCAAGACCCGTATCCGTAGCGGGTTGCAGATGTTACGCACCCGCTTTGCGGGATGAAGTCGAAGATGACGACGAAGACAAGATGAGGACGCACGAACAATTCGCCGAGGACCTGGCGCTCTACGCGCTGAACGAGCTGACCGGCAGCGATCTGCAGGAGTTCGAACAGCACGTCGAGACTTGCGCCTCCTGCCGTCGCGAAGTCCAGGCCCTGCGCAGCGATCTCGGATTGCTGGCCCTCAGCACCGCAGGGCCGCGTCCTCCGGCCCGCAGCAAAGACCGCCTGATGCGGGCGATCGCCTTGGAACCGCGCCGCCCGGAAACTTCACCCTCCGAAACGATACGGCGGCGTGGATTCAGTTGGGCCCTGATTCCTGCAGTTGTCGCACTGGCGCTGTTGTTCGCCGTAGGAAACCTGTGGCAGGAAAACGGCCGCTTGCACGATCAACTTGCGTCGATGGGCCACCTCTACCAGAACACCTCAGCGCAACTCGCCCAGTCCGAAGAGCGCCTGCGTCTTCTGTCCGCTCCTGACGCGATGCAGGTCTCGCTGAGTCCGCAGTCCGAGGGACGCAAGCCGCACGCGACGGCCATCTATAGCCCGTCGCAAAAGCGCGTGATGCTGGTGGCAGGCAACCTCGCGCCGTTGCCTCCAGGCAAGATGTACGAATTGTGGCTCATCCCCATGGAAGGCGCGCCCATGCCGGCCGGAATGTTCCATCCCGACGAGCACGGCAACGCCGTCATGATGGACCACGCCATGTCCCAGGGCGTCGAAGCCAAGGCCTTCGCCGTGACCGTGGAAGACGCCATCGGCTCCGACAAACCGACCTCTCCGATCCTGATTATTGGACAAGGGTCGTAGTAAGACGCCGAACGAATTTTTCTAGCTCGGCAACTCCCCAGTCCCTCCCCTACATCGTACTGGTTTGCGGCGTGCTCTTCGGCATGGCCGATGGATCGGCACTGTTCATCGGTTTCGCCACTCTCGTTCGCGCGTCGTTGCGGGTCCGTGGAGTGCCACTACGAATTGAAAGGAACATTGGAGGTATTAATCATGGCACCCGAAGAGGGTAAATCTCATTCCGCGATACTCGTGGTTTTGCTGGCATTCATGCTGGTGTGCTTGACGAGTGCGCAAGCCTCAATACTAAGCGTCGGAGGAACAGCTCCACCGAGTCCGCTTTTTCCGTCCGGGCCGACATTGGCGTCGACTTCAGGCACAATTACTACCCCGACTTTCACAGACACCTACCAAACGTGGGTACAGGCAGATCCGAGCAATACCTTCTGTGCAAACTGCCTGGATTTTATCTACGTGTTCACCAACGATGGACCCGCGGTAAACCAGCGCTTTAGCATGTCGAGTTTCGCTGGCTTCATGGTCAACGCTGGCACCGACCCGTTCGGAGTGCATGATCCGATTACGGTTTCCCGCAGCCTCACGGGGAACGGTCCGGTAATTAGCTTCAACTTCGACCAGTTCGGCGATGGAATTCTCCCCGGTCAGACGACGGTCGACCTGGTCATTGAGACAAATGCGTTGCACTACACCACTGGCTACTTGTCGGCTCAGGACGGCACGGCCGGTAGCGGTACGGGTTTTGAGCCGCTGGCTTCAGTACCCGAGCCGGCTTCGCTGATGTTGATGGGCACCGGTCTGCTGGCACTCGGTGGGTTCCTGCGCAAGTCACGAGCTAGCTAGACTCGCTGACGAACATTGACGGGACATTACCGGCGGCGAAGGCTCGCAGGTCGTCCCGTCTTTTTCTGTCTCCGCAATCCGCGGTCGCCTTCGCTTTTTACCCAGTTCCCATCCGTGTCGATCCGTGTAAATCCGCGGCTGCTTTCGCCTTTGCCCGACTCTTCTCCGTGTCCTCCGCGCCTCCGTTGTGAAGACCTTCCTTTACTTCAGCGAATCCGCTCCCGCCTTCGCGCATTGCGCATCCTGCGCACTCGTCATCCCCGACGCCCCAATCGCGCCCACGATCTTGCCATCGACGACCAGGGGAAAGCCGCCCTCCGCTGGCACACATTCCGGGCAGGCCGAGAACTACGAAGGTTTTCCTCGCCTTTGGCCAGGGCGTCCTGAAAGGCCTTGGTGGGCCGCTTGAACATTGCGGCAGTCCGCGCCTTTTCAACTGCGATGTGCGCACTCGCGAGTTGCGTGTTGTCCATCTTCTCGTAGTACACCAGATTGCCGCCGGGATCTACCATGGCGACGGCGATCGTCCAGTTATTCTTCGCCGCTTCAGCCATCGCGGGCGCGGCAACTTTCTTGGCGGTCTCCAAAGAGATGGGCGGCCCGTACGGATTGGGCATCTGCGCGACGGCTATCGCCACCGTGCCCAGCCCTAACGACAAAAGAATGATGCCTCTAATCGCGAATTTCGGTCTCATGTCCTCTCCCTCCGTGCCGAATGCTGAATTTGCGCCCCCAGCTTACTGTCATTGCGTGCAGCGAACAAGCGATTTCGCCGGGATCCGACTCAACCGATTGGATCGCAACATAGCTCACGTGTAGCTCGGAAAATGGCGACTCCCTTGCCGTATGCCTCCCGCAACCATGACTGAGCGAGGCATGGCGGTACATCGGGCATGCCCCGTCCCGCAGGGACGGAATATCTAGGCCCAGCTTCAGGGGCTGTTACAAAACAGACACTCGCCCTATGCGGTGAAACAAAGACAACGAAATGCAAGTGCCGGAGGCACGCCATAATCTAGCCCAGCGTGAAGCCGAAGGCGAAACGCTGGGTTCAGTGAGATATTTCATACGAGTCGCGGAGCGACGGCAGCGTTTCGTAACAGGCGCTTCAGCGCTGGGTACGCACGGAAACTAAATGTGGGTCCCCGAAAGGACGGCATACGCCGACGCGAAGACGCCGCCCTATAATTAGCGCGCGACCGAACCTCAAGGAGGACCCTATGGAACCAAAACCGCCCAAGAAAGGCGCGCTCGCCGACTTCGCCCCCAAGCTCTCCGAACTCACTCAACAAGTCCTCTTCGGCGACATCTGGGAACGGCCCGGCCTCTCCAAGCGCGACCGCAGCCTGATCACCGTCTCCGCGCTGGTCGCCCTCAATCGCACCGAGCAGCTCCGCTTTCATCTGCCGCGCGCCATCGAGAACGGGGTCACGCAAGACGAACTCATCGAACTGATTACCCACCTCGCGTTCTATTCCGGCTGGCCAACCGCGATGTCCGCCGTTCTTCTGGCGAAGGAGCTCTTCGAACCAACCAAATAAGCACGGTGAATTGCGGTTTTTGGTAGAGCTGACCTTTAGGTCAGCGTCTAAGCCCTTTATATTTGACCCGCCGAGCGGACTTTAGTCCGCGAGGCGTGAGCATCCCGGACTTTTTCCGCAGCCTGTTTAGCCCCTGAGGCGATTCGATTTTCCTCCCCCGGCGCAGGGGCGTAATATCGAAGCCCCGCACGTCAAAGCCTGTTATCAAACTCGGTACGCGTTCTCGGTGGTGGAACAGGAGGCATGAAAAACGAGTGCCGGAGGCACGAAATATCAAAGCCCAGCACGTAGGCCGCCGTGGCGGCCGGAGTGCTGGGTTCAGTGGAAAATTTGATTGGAGTCCCGGCAGGGACGCCAGATGGTTTCCGTTAATCGGCGCGGCCCTCTATTCCCTTCGCAGGCACCTCATCGGATCGACCCGCACTGCCCGACGCGCGGGAACATAACATGCCGCGACCGCCACAAGCATGAGAACGAGGGCGACGCCTCCATAGGTGAACGGATCGTGCGCGCTGACTCCGAACAACTGTTTCTCCATCAGGCGGGTTAAGACCAAAGATGCGGCGATGCCGATCGCCGCCCCAATCAGCGCCATCCTCGTTCCCTCTCCCAGCACCAGATACAGAATGTCGCGCCGCTGCGCTCCCAGCGCCATGCGGATGCCGATCTCTTGCGTTCGCTGTCCTACCAGGTACGAAATCACGCCGTAGATTCCGACACACGCCAGCACCAACGCCAACCCCGCGAACACTCCCAGCAGAATCATCGTCAGCCGGCGCGCTGCGTACGACGTCGCCACTACGTCATCCATGGTCTGTACGTTGTAGATCACTTGCCGCGGATCGATCTCCTTCACCGTCTCGCGAACCTGTCCCATCACAGCCGTCGGATCGCCTTGCGTACGCAGCACCACTGCGACCGACTTTGCCACCAGAGGCATCACTTTCTCTGGCAGTTGCATGAACGGGTAAAAGAACTGTGCCTCGATCGTACCTTTGGGATCGGTATCGAGCCCGTACTGCTTCACGTGTCCCACAACGCCGACGATCTCCGCCTGCACATTGAACTCCGTGAAGTTGAGGTGCTGCCCGATGGGGTCCTGGCCGTGGAAATAAGTGCGCGCAAACGAATCGTCGATGTCAACCACGATCGGCGTGTTTTCGTTGTCCTGGTCGGTTATGAAGCGGCCGCGCAGCAGGGTGATTCCCATTGCCTGCTGAAAGCCGGACTCAACCAGAAAGAACGTTGCCGCATGCATATCGCTGTCGTGGGCAGGCTTGGCTTCGCCTTCGATCCAGAACGGCAGCGAGGAATCATGAATCATGGGGCGCGAACCCAGCGTGACCGACACTGCCTGCACACCCGGGATCGAGCGCATCTTGTCGTCGAAATTGCGCAGGCGAGCTCGCGTGTCCGCGGAAGTCGTAGTGGGTGTCGCCGCCAGCGACAAGTTAAAGGTGATGGCGTGGCTGGGATTGAATCCCGGATTGACCTGCCACAACGCCGCCAGCGTCCGCACCATCAGTCCGGCGCCAACCAGTAGCACCAGCGCCAGCGCGACTTCGGCGGCGACGAAGGTTCCTTGCAGCCGATGACGGAAGCCGCTCGAACCGCGCCCGCTCTGGTTCATCGCCTCTTGCAGATTGACGCGGGTCGCCTTCAGCGCAGGCGCCAGCCCGAAGATCACTCCGGTCAATAGCGACAACCCAAGCGTAAACAGCAGCACCTTGGAGTCGAGCGCAACCTCACTGGCTCGGGGTAATGCCGCGGGCAAACTCTTCAGCAGCGTCTTCGTTCCGACGTACGCAAGCAGCAGCCCAAGCGCTCCGCCCACTCCGGAAAGCACGATGCTTTCCGTCAAAAGCTGGCGGATCATTCGCGCTTGGCTCGCTCCCAACGCCGAGCGAATCGCGAACTCGCGCGACCGCGCCACCGAACGCGCCAGCAGCAGGTTCGCAACGTTGGCACAGGCAATCAGCAGCAGGAATCCCACCGCTGCCAACAGCACGAACAGCAAGGGCTCGACGTTGCCGACCTGGTCCTCCTTCATCCGGATCAGCTTGATGCTCTTGCCGGCGTCGGCTTGGGGATAAGCGACGGCGAGGTTGCGACTAACTTCATCCATCTCCGCTTGCGCCTGTACGAGTGTGACTCCCGGCTTCAGCCTGCCGAACGCGCGCGCACTCACCGAGATGCGTCGATCGCGAAACGATGGATCCCTCCACTGCCCTATCGGCGTATAAACATCTCGCAGGTTGCCGTAGAAGCTGAACGTATCAGGGATAACGCCGACGATGGTGTACGCGGCTCCATTCAGGATGATCGGCTTGCCAATGATGTCGGGCGACGACCCGAATTTGCGCTTCCAGAAACCACCGCTCAGTACGACAACCGGCGCGGCGCCGAGTTGATCGTCGTCGACGCGAAACGTGCGGCCCAGCACCGGAGCCACACCTAGCGTGCTGAAGAACTCCGCCGAGATCATGTATCCGCTCAGGCGCTCACCTTCGCCATTGCCGATGAAGTTGTAGTCTTCATTCCGGTACGCGGCCATCGAGGCAAACGAGCGGCTGTCGCGCTGCCAATCGAGGAAATTCATGTACTCGATGGGAGCACTCTCGAAGCCGGCAGGCTTCTCGTACTTTTCATAGATCGCCACCAGCTGACCCGACTCCGGATACGCCAGCGGGTTTAGCAGCACTCCCTTAACCACCGTGAAAAGCGCCGTGTTCGCACCGATACCCAGCGCCAGTGTCAGTACCGCAATCGCTGTGAACCCCGGCGAGCGAGCCAGCATCCGCAACCCGTAGCGAAGATCGAGAAGAAAAGTGTTCATGTTCACATCCAATGCAAACCGGCAGCAGTAGTTTCGTCGTTTTCCTCACATTTGCCAATGCCCGACAACCGTGCTCCGCAAGCCGGCAAAGGGTGCCGTCGGTCGCGATATAATCGTCATTTGCGTTTTACTGCGATTTCTAACCCGCAACCCCACGGAAGGAAACCATGCCAACAGACGTAGTCATGCCCCAGATGGGGGAATCGATCTTCGAAGGAACCATCACCAAGTGGCTCAAGCAGCCCGGCGACAAGGTGCAGCGCGACGAGCCCCTGTTCGAAATCTCCACCGACAAGGTTGACGCCGAAATTCCGGCTCCCGCGTCCGGCACGCTCCAGGAGATCAAGGTCGAGGCCGGCAACACCGTCCAGGTCAACACCGTAGTCGGCGTCATCGGCGACGGCGATGGAGCCTCCGCCCCCGCCCCAGCCAAGGCCGCTGCGCCTGCCGCTTCTGCTCCCGAAGCCAAGAAGGAAGCTACTCCGCCCCCTCCGCCTCCACCAGCCGCCAAGGCGCCCGAGCCGCAAGCGGATGCCGAGTCCGACAATGGCGAGCAGGGACGCGTCCGCTCCAGCCCGCTCGTGCGCAAGATCGCCAAGGACAACAACGTCGATCTCGCCAAAGTTCCCGGCACAGGACTGGGCGGCCGCATCACCAAGGAAGACATCGAGGCATTCGTCGCCAAGCATGCCGGCGGCGCGCCCGCAGCGGCGGCCTCAGCTCCGGCCGCATCAGCGCCGTCGTACGAAGCTCCACTGGCTCCGGCGGTCACCACTCCGCTGCAGCCCGTCGGCGGCGTTGCGCCCGGTGATCTCGTGCCCATGAGCACCATGCGCAAGAAGATCGCCGAGCACATGATCCTGTCCAAGCGCACCAGCGCGCACGTGCATGGAGTCTTCGAAGTCGATGTCACCCGCATCGTGAAGCTGCGCGAGAAGATGAAGTCCAAGTTCGAGCAGGCGACCGGCAGCAAGCTGACCTTTACTCCGTTCTTCGCCCGCGCCGCCGTCCACGGACTGCGCAAGTTCCCCATCGTCAACGCCTCGGTCGAAGGCGACAACATCCGCTACCACTCATCCATCAACCTCGGCATCGCCGTCGCCCTCGACTGGGGACTCATCGTTCCCGTGGTCAAGAACGCCGAGGAGCGTAGCTTCGTCGGCCTGCAGCGCGCCATCAGCGACCTGGGCGAGCGCGCCCGCACCAAGAAGCTCAAGCCCGACGAGGTGCAGGGCGGCACGTTCACCATCACGAACCCGGGCATCTTCGGAGCCAAGTTCGGCATGCCGATCATCAACCAGCCGCAGTTGGCCATCATGGGCGTCGGCGGAATCGTTAAGAAGCCGGTGGTCGTCACCGACAAGGACGGCAACGACTCCATCGCCATCCGCTCGATGATGCACCTCAGCATTGGTTACGATCATCGCGTCATCGATGGCGCGGTCGCCGACCAGTTCATGGCGGAAGTGAAGAAGTTCCTCGAGAACTGGAACGAAGAGCTTCTCTAGTGCAACTTTTCGACAACCTCGAATACGGCAGGGCACTGTCCCTGCCGTTCCGGTTTTTAACCGCCTCCGGCTTCGCGCTGAGCTTCTTCGCCGAAGAGACGGGCCCGGTTAACGAGCCGCCGCCCGCTGGTCCGGTGCTAGTCATGCCCCCGGCCAAGAGCCCCAAACCACCGCATCGCTGGTTGCAACGGCTGTGGCTGGTGGTGTTCGTGCTCTTCTGCCTCGAAGTCGGCATCATCCTCACCGTACTTCCGTGGACCAAACTCTGGACCGACAATTCCCTGCTTGCTCCGTATCCCGCAGTGAAAGAGTTCCTGAACTACGGCTTCGTGCGCGGACTGGTCAGCGGCCTCGGCCTCGTCGACATCTGGATGGGCGTCGTCGAAGCCGTCACCTACCGCGAGCACCCGCGCAGCTAATTCCCATTTTGGGACGTATCGGCTAGGAAGTGCCCCCCTCCCCCCCTCCCCTGTGCCCGTAAAATATTGAGAACACAGGGGGCGAAAGGCGAAAGTCCGGGCAAAATATTGAGCCTGTGAGGCTTGCAGGCAAAATATTAAGCCGCAAGGATTTGTGAGGCCGCGGAGCATGATTAGGCGACCACCTCATTACTCTCCAAGGCCATTTCTTCTTCCGGATCCAAGGGCGCGTTCGGGTCTCCGTGTTTGATGAACGCAATCATGTCCCGCAACTTCCGCTTCTGCCAGCGCTCGGCGTCGGCGCGGGTCAGCTCGCGGCCGTCGCTACTGTAGGCGCGGAACGGGGCATCGGGATCCTCGTGCTGCCAGAGTTGCTTCGGTACCGGCAGGGGAACGCGATCGCCGCGGCGATGGTGCTTGCGCTTCTTCTTCGCGGTCGTCTGCTGGGGGGATGTGAACCCACAATTGCCAACGGCAGGCAATTGCGGGCCACCCACGGGCTGTGGGCCACCCATGGTCTCGACTGGGAACGCTTCCGGAAGAACGCCAGATTCCTGCAAGGTGACTTCGGGATTGGCCTCGAGATCGATGCCTTTAGGCAACTGATACTGCTCCTCGAAGTTGGGGTATTCGAGGGCCTGAAGGGGCGCATTCGGCTCGACGGCCTGGAAGGTGCCCTCCCATCCGGGAGGATGGTTCAAATTGGCTGCGGCCTGCTGCATGGCATAGAGCACGAGGCCGGCGGTCTTGTGATCGATGCGCTTGTGGGCGAGTGCGTTGACTACCTCGGCGAGCGTGACCTGGACGGCGTGCATGTCCTCAGGAAAAGGAAAGTCGACCGGCTGCTCGGCGTCGAGGATGCAGGCACGGGCCATGTTGAGTCGGCGTCCGCGAAGCTTGAGGTGAAAATAACAGTAGTTGCGGCCACGAAGAGCGGGTGATTTGCAGTAGAAACCATCTTCTTTGAGATGGTCGCAGGTGCGAATGTCCATAGAGCCTCCTAAAAACGGGCGGTTAGCTCTTAGCCGTTAGCTATTAGCCATTAGCTAAGAGGAATTGGTGCACGCTGTCGGTATGCCGGCAGCAAGGGTCGTACGACGTGCGACTGGGGGTCTTCGCCCCCACGTTTAGAAGCGTGGCAAAGGGCGGGAGGAAAAAGCAAGAGTTTTCT
Source organism: uncultured Acidobacteriaceae bacterium (assembly GCA_963730105.1). Classification (GTDB taxonomy): domain Bacteria; phylum Acidobacteriota; class Terriglobia; order Terriglobales; family Acidobacteriaceae; genus DASRAA01. The sequence goes on along the minus strand of CAVSQO010000016.1, from coordinate 28,152 downwards.
GAGAAAAGTTGGGGCAGATTCCCGTTTTGGGAAAGTGAAGATTCACCACGGAGGCACGGAGGAAACAAATTCAGCCGCGGATTTACACGGATGAACACGGATAAGAATCATTGTGTGCGCTTCGACCTGCGGCCTGTGCGCGAGCCTTCGGCAGAGCGGAATAAATCTTCTTTATCCGCTTACCCAGCGATGAATCGCTGGGCTTTCTTCTGCCGTCCCGCGAGGCGGGACTAGAGTTTGCGTCCCAGGTTGGCGCCGAAGATCGCGGCGCGAACCTGGGGCACCCCGCCAACGGCGAGCAATTAATAGCAGAGCTAGTTTCCGTTGAGCCCAAACTCACGGCTGAGGAGCTTATCCTTCCACCGCGATTCCATTCTGCCAAGCCCGTCCACACTTGCCGATGAGTTCGCTACCTCAATCACAGAAACCTGATAGTCAGACTTGGGAATATCTATCATCCGTTTGTTACCGCCATGTCCCGAGGCGGCGTATTGCTCCCAACGTGCCCAAAATCCGCCGGGACCGTGAGCCATTCCGACGTACTGCTTCCCTGTCCTAAGGCATGTCAGCAGATAAATTCCTTGAACTGCAGCCAGAGCAGTGCGCCACGCGACCGGGATAAACTTCAGCTTGCTCAGACGCTCCCTAAAATCGAGGAAGCCCGGGAAAGGCGGATCATTCGCTGTGCGGCTAATCTCGATTACTTCCTTGTCATTCCTAGCCGCCCATTGCACCCAGCTTCGGAACCCTGTACCCCAATTCAGAATCAGCCGTCCGCGATAATCGCCGAGTTCTTGTGACAAGGCGAGTTCGTAGAAGTGATAACCCGAGACGTCTTTGTTTGATAGCGGGTCCAAAGTTCCGCTCGGTGCCTTGCGGACTTCACCGATTTCGTAGAGACCGACGAAGAGAGTTTCATCCAATGGCGTGGCCACAAAAGCGGCCAGAATTCGCGCATTTGCGAATGATGGCCGGCCCTGTATCCGCTGGTACAGTTCAAAGTGTCCGGCGTCCGCGCGCCAAAGATGGTAAAGGGCCTGACGCCCGGATTCAGGCGTATCTTGCTGATGACGAGCGAGTTTGACTTCGGCTGGATCGACCCCTTCATCCCGAAGCAAGGCATTAAATCGGATCATTCAATTCCTCCGTTCGACTCCTCCAGCTTGCCACGCTATTTAGCGAATCTGGGGTATGGTAGCTTCCTCGCGATTTGTTCGTTCAAGACTTCGCGGACGGTGAGGGGGACTATGGAGATGTGCTGGCGGCGGAAAGCCGTCGACTTCCGTGGGCACATCATGCCAATGGACGCGATGCTTAGCCGACGCTTACTTCGCGCTTTTCGCCCAGTCGGCAAGTATAATTTCGCACGCTTTCTTTACGTCGCCATTGATGCTTCCGCCCTCTTTGGTCTTGGAAATAAGATCACCGTCCTTGTTGGCAATCTGAATCTGGTTATCACGCGCGAAGCCGTGTTCGATGTGATTTAGGACGACGGAGTAGTCAGCCGCGCTTTGGTTGATCGTTATTCTTACGCCCAGACAGTTCTTTTCGAAATCCTTGCTCATCTCCATGGACTGGTCTCGCGCCGCATTCCACTGGCTACCTTTGCTTGCGGATACCAGGTAAATGCGAGGCCGGTTATCCGTTTGGGGAGCCGAACTCTCCACGAACGATTTTGCCGGAGTAGCATCACCGGGCGAAGAACTTGTCATTCCAGTGGACTGCATTGAAGCGCTGGAGGTTGTGCCGGATGGCGACGCTTTTGTTGGGTCGATCATGATCTGGATTACGCGGTTACTCACCGAAGCCGACTTGAGCTGAATCAACTGGTCCGTCGTCAGGTCAAAAGGCTGCCCTTGTTTCTTGATCTTCTGAATTATGACGTCATCATCCACTCCAGCTTTGGATAACTTGATGACGTCGTCGACGCTAAGCGATCCCGCAGAAGTAGTTGCGGCGGTTGGGGCATTGGTATTCGATTGGGCGGCGAGGGAGAGTGGAAAAGAAATACACAACAGCACGGCCAGTAGCTGTTTCATTTTGTCTTCCTAATTTCTTAGACCGGGAGGTCTAGACTTGCGGGCAACCTAATTATGTCGAAGTGGCGCGGGAAGGAATGTATCACGGGTCACCTATTAATGTTCGCTAAATCTAATGGCTCGGAAGTGGTAGCTCGTTCATCTGCCGTCCCTGCGCCGGTAAACCGGCTCCGGGACTCGCGGGTTTTGTGGGCGCGTTCCCAGCGCCGAGGCGCTGGGCTTAGATATGGCGTCCCTGCCGGGACGCGTGGGTCAAAGCTAGAAAAGCAGATCCCTCGCCCGTTGCGCGGGCTCGTGATGACAGATCCGAACGAACAGCAGGTCCTTCGACTCCGGCGGCAAGGCCGCCTTCGCTCAGGATGACGGAGCAGAGAAACAGCGGATCCCCCGCGGACGGACGTCCGCGAGGGATGACAATCCTTAGACGGTACGAGCGGGGATGACAATCGCTAGCCGGTGCGAGCGGGGAATGACAATCCTTAGAAGTGCTGCACCGTGACGACAAGTGGCAGTCTGCTTCCCACCCTTTCGCAAAGGCGGCGAAAGGATGGGGCACCCGAGTTTATTTTGCCGGAGCGTAGAAGTAATAATCGGCTGTGTAGCTGCTCTTTACTTCTGCGTTCTGTTTTGCGGCGGTGCACTCGGCAGCCGCGGGAGGCTGGCCGCCTTTGGTGTGAATTCGCTGGATGGAGGTGACTCGGCTGAGCACGCCTTCGCCGGAATGGCCGGTAACGCGTCACCAGCAACCACGGAATCGAATCAGGCTCGGGCGCATCGGCCTTGGCGACCACCTTACCGGTAACCTGGCTGCCGTCGTTGTCCTTCCAGGTAGGTCCGGCAAAGTGATGGCCGATCACCGCCCCCTGCTGGTCATGCAGTTCTGCATCGGGCGCTTTCAAGACCCAGCCGAGATGACCGTCCGTTGCAGGCTGACACGTGTAGATCTGCGAGCCGGTCGCGTGCGCAACGAGGACAACCTGCTCGCCCGCAGGAGCATTGAGTTTCTCGGGCACGTCGGGGCGGGCGACGGCTTGTCCGCTGGCGTGAGCAGCGAGTCCGATAAGAGCGGCGAACAGCAGTAGTCTCGTCATCACGCGCAAGAGTTTACCACCGTATGAGGAGGCTGCGTCGGTCGGAAAGACTGATGAAGACAGGCCGTTCCTATCCCTTGCGCCCACTTTTGCGATAGCGTGTAAGAGTTGACCGAGCGTTCATGCACGACTGGTATCTCTATCGATATGTCCGACAAAAAGATAAAGGCGAACCGTTACCGCATCCTAACCAGCGGGTTCCGCTGGCCTACGAGAACAAGAAATTTTTGAACGGGCCGGATGGCCGCATTTTGCGCATCCTGGCGGAGTACCAGGAGCCGCTGTCGAAGTTTCGGCGCGAACGCATTCAGGACACTATCGTGTTCTTTGGCTCGGCGCGGTTTCGCAGCCGGGAGACCGCGGAGGCTGAACTGCGATCGATCCAGGAGGCCGGGGTCTCGTCGGCGGAGGCGCAGGAACTCTTGCGGCGCGCCGAAAAGAACCTCGAGATGTCGCAGTATTACGAAGACGCGCGCAAGCTGGCCTTCCTGATCTCGAAGTGGACGCAGACCATCGCGCAGCCGCGGCATCGGTTCGTGGTGTGCACGGGCGGAGGGCCGGGCATCATGGAAGCCGCCAATCGCGGGGCGTCGGAAGCCGGCAGCAAGACGATTGGGCTGAATATCAATTTGCCGTTCGAGCAGGTGCCGAACCCTTACATCACGCCTGAGCTGAACTTCGAGTTCCACTACTTCTTCATGCGCAAGCTGTGGTTTGCTTATCTGGCCAAGGCGCTGGTGGTGTTCCCGGGGGGATTTGGGACGTTCGACGAGATGTTCGAGTTGCTGACGCTGGTGCAGACGGAAAAGCTGGCGAAACATATCGGCGCGGTGGTGTACGCCAAGCCTTATTGGGACAAAGTCGTCAACTTTCAGGCGCTGGTGGATGCGGGGACGATCTCGCCCAAGGACCTCGACCTGATTCATTGGGCGAATACTCCGGAGGAGGCGTTCGAGTTGTTGCGGGCTGACCTGGAGGAGCACCACATGGAGCACTCCGATTCGCACGACAAGGTGCCGGATATTGCGAAGACGCGCGTCCGTAGCGGCAGTTAACGGGAAATTAAGGGCGCGGTCTGAAACTGGTCGAAATCGATGAAAATCGCGTCGGTAACCAGGCAACCCCCACTTTTGTAACTCGCGCGAAATGTGGAGTCAGCGTAAACTTATGCGCGCATGCAACTGGGACTCGAGGTGGTCGGCCGAAGTGAGATAGGCAAGGTGCGGCAGTCCAATGAGGACTGCTGGGGATTCGACCTGCGCCAAGGAGTCTTCATCGTTTGCGATGGCATGGGAGGCCACGCGGCAGGCGAAGTCGCTAGCAAAATCGCGGTGGACACGGTGCTGTCGTACTTTCGCGATCAAGAGCCGATGGCCGCGAATGCTGCCCTGATCGATGCTCCGCTGGGCGCGCAGTTGCTCTCGGACGCGGTGAGCAAGGCCAACGAGAACATCCTGCAATACGCTGAAGGGCATAGCACTACGTCGGGCATGGGCACCACTCTGGTGGCGGCCCGCTTCGACGATGGCCGCTTTACTACCGCCCACATTGGTGACAGCCGCATTTACCTGCTGCGCGGCGAGACGCTGGTGCAACTGACCGAAGACCACTCGCTGGTGATGGAACAGGTTCGGCGGGGCATCATGACGGTGGAAGAGGCGAAACACTCGACGGCGCAACACATCATTACCCGGGCGCTGGGCACCGAAGACGATAGCCCGCCGGACCTTGCCGAATTTCCAGCGGAGCCGGGGGACATTCTGTTGCTGACGACCGATGGTGTGCTGCGCCACCTGGAAGACCCGCAGATTCACGATCTCATGGCCAACTCCGGCTCGTTACAAGCCGCCTGCGATGCGCTGATTGACTCGGCGCTGGATGCCGGAGGGGAAGACAACGCCACGTGCCTGCTGATTGGTGTGAAGAGCGAAGACAGCAGCGATCCTCTCAGCAATACCAACTGATACGCCCTTGAGCCTCTGCTACACTCGACTGTTTTGACACGCGGCTGGGCAGCGACAGAGGCAATCCTCATGGAAATTAAGAGTGTTGGTGTAATTGGCGCCGGAACTATGGGCAACGGCATCGCCCACGTGTTCGCCAAGGGCGGTTATGAAGTGACGCTGGTCGATGTGGAGCAGCGCTTTCTCGACCGCGGGGTGGAGACCATCCGCAAGAACCTGGAGCGGGAGGTCGCCAAGGAGAAGATCACGGCGGAAGCTCGTGATGCCGCGATCGCCCGGGTTACTCCGACGGTGGACCGCATGCGGCTGGCGGCGTGCGACTTTATCGTTGAGGCGGCGAGCGAGCGGTTTGAGATCAAGTCGGAGTTGTTTCGCGACCTCGATCAACTATGCCGGCCGGAAGTGATTCTGGCATCGAACACGTCGTCGATCTCGATTACGAAGCTGGGCGCGGTGACCAAGCGTCCGGACAAAGTTATCGGGATGCACTTCTTCAACCCGGTACCGGTGATGAAGCTGGTGGAGGTGATTCGCGGGCTGGCGACGTCGGACGAGACATACGCGACGGTGAAGGCGCTGGCCGAAAAGCTGGAGAAGACGCCGGTGGAGGTGAACGACGCGCCGGGATTTGTGTCGAACCGCGTGCTGATGCCGCTTCTGAACGAGGCCATGTACACGGTGATGGAGGGTGTGGCGACTCCGCAGGCGGTGGACGAGGTCTTCAAGCTGGGCATGGCGCATCCCATGGGCCCGCTGACGCTGGCGGACTTTATCGGCCTCGACGTGTGCCTCGACATCATGCGGGTGATGCACAACGGCCTGGGCGATCCGAAATATCGGCCGTGCCCGCTGCTGATCAAGATGGTGGATGCGGGGTGGCTGGGGAAGAAGTCAGGGAGAGGGTTTTATCAGTATTGACGCAGGTTAAGCAAGCAACAGTCTAGGCGGATGAAACTCTGCCGAGTCCGCGAAGCGGACGGCATAGTCTATAGCCCAGCGCGCCAGCGCTGGATGGACACGCCAATCGGAAAAGCGAGTGCCGTCGGCACGGCTGCCTTTAACCGTCAGGATGTGCGAATTGTCACCGATTTCGGATCTCGGGTTGGCATAACGTAAAGGTATGTCGCACACCTATTCTCACAACCTTATCCATTGTATCTTCAGCACCAAGGACCGCCGGAATCTCATTCGCAATCCCGAGGAACTTTGGCGTTATGTCGTGGCGACCGCGTACGCGAAGAACATCCACGTGGTCGCGGCGGGCGGTACGGCCAATCATCTTCATGCGTTAATCCTGTTGCACCAGACAATGAATTTGTCGAAGGCGATGCAGGACCTGAAGGCAAATAGCTCGCGCTGGCTGCACGAAACCTCAGCAGAATTCCAATGGCAGCAGGGATACGGCGCATTCAGTGTCAGCCAGTCGCAACGGCAGGCGGTGACCGCATACATCTCCAAGCAGGCCGAGCACCATCGCAAATGGAGCTTCGAGGATGAGTTTTTGGCACTACTCAAGAAATCAGGCGTGCAGTACGATTCGCGCTACGTGTTTGGGTGAGAAAGGGCTGCCGCGCCTACGGCGCTCGCGAGGTTAGGGTGGCCGCGTCCCCAGCCCTGCGGGCTGGGCTAGACTATAGCGTCCGCGCTGCGGACTCGCAGTATTCCTCACGTGACCCATCGAGGTTGACACAAGGAGAAGGCTGCCGTGCCGATGGCACTACGGGTTTCTTGCGCAAGCTGCCCCAGCCCTGCGGGCTGGGCTAGACTATGGCGTCCGCTCTGCGGACTCGCAGTCTAGCTCAACCCGGACATCTGCGACGGCGTAATAGTCGAAGCCCATTCGAATGCGCATCAAACTGGAGGAAATCATTCACAGTACCTCGACTTCATCCCGTACCAATCCGTTGATTTATGTGTTCGCCGTGGCGTGCGGCGTGTTCTCTGGCTGGGTCAACCAGGTGGTAGATGACGCGCTGCTGACTGCGCTGTGCATGGTTCTCTTCGCCATGGTCTTCGCCTACTGGAAATGGCGGCGGCCGTGGCGATGGGTGCTGATTATATGGATTGGCGTGCCGCTGATGCTGGCTTATTACAGCTTCATCGTGAAATGGCCGCATGACCGAGGGCAGGTGTACGGAGCGTTCCTGCAGATTCTCGCGGCGAGCGCCGGGGGTTTCGGCGGCCACTTCATGCGTCAGATGATTGACAACGTGTTCCGGAAGAAACAGGAGTGATTTGAATCGGAGCTGAAGCCCCTCGCAACATCTGTCGTCCCTTCGCCGCCCCAATCAGCGCAACGACGGCGCTGATTGGGGGACTCCGGGACTCGGATCAAATTTCTCACTTAACCCAGCACTCCGCCTCCGGCTCCGTGCTGGGCTAGATTATTTCGTACCTCCGGTACTTGTTAGCTGGGCAGGCGGCCGCCGTCACGAAGCCTTTCGATAAGGCGCACAACATCAGGAACCGAATTTGCGGTGAGCTTCCGCATAACGCTGGCACGCTGGGCCTTAATGGTTCGTTCTGTAGTGCCGAGTTCACCGGCAATCTGTTTGTTCAGCAGACCCTGGGCGAACAGCAAACAGACCTGCCGCTCGCGCGGAGAGAGCGTCGCGAAGAGAGCCCAGTCGCGCTGCAGCGAGCCGTCCAGAGCATGAGCAGTGATGGAGCGGCTCAATGCCGCCTCAATGGCAGCTACCAGTACTTTGCCCTCAAACGGTTTGACCAGGAAGTCCACTGCGCCAGCTTTCATGGCCTTGACCGTGGCGGGAATGTTGCCTTGGCCGCTGATAAATACGATGGCGAGGCGGGATTGGTAGTCTGCGATAACCTGCTGCAGTTCCAGGCCCGTCATTCCCGGCATATTGAGGTCCAGCAGGAGGCATGCCGGTCCGGAGGGAATGCCGGAGCTCAAGAATTCTGCGGCCGAGGAATACGTCTTGACCACGTAGCCGTGAGAGCGCAACAGGCGGGCAACCCCGCGCAGCAGGCTGGCGTCGTCGTCGACAACGTGGACCGTTTTCTCAATGGTGTCGGGTGGCGTCACAACAAGTCTACCGAACGAGTACGTTCGAGGGTGCTTGGTTATGGTACTACTGCCGCGGACGGAGTCTACGACCCGGTCACTAAGCCGTCAATTGCGGCCAATAATTGCGATTCTTCGAATGGCTTGGTCAGGCAGGGACAGTCGCCAACCGCATGGTTCCACTCCGCCGAGCCGGTTGCAGGGTGCGCGGTAATGAAGAGACAGGGCGTCGGACTGCCCATTTCCCGCAGCCGATCGCGTAGGGCGAAGCCATTCATCCCGGAAAGCTGGACGTCGAGAACAAGGCAATCCACGCCAGCAAAGTCGGGGTCAGCCAGGGCACTTTCAGCAGAGTCGTAGGTTTTGCAGGTGTAATTGTTAGAGCGCAGCAGTCGGGAGACGGCGCTTCGGACCGAAGGATCGTCGTCAACTAACGTGATTCGTAGGGTCTTCGGGGCCGTGTCGTTCATTTGTTCCAAGGTCGCCTGCATCGGTTATGAATTACTTCCGTTCGAAGAATACCTATTGAACTAACGGGCCACAATTGGACCTTGTAACTATGGGTCTGGGTAGCGAAATCGCCAATGAAGAGGCTGCCGAAAGAGTGTTTTCTGGCGGTGGAAAGGACCGCAGTGGCTAAAGGCCCGCAGGCGCCTCGCGGACTAAAGTCCGCGGGGGATGACAAAAATAAAGGACTTGTCGGCACGACTGAAGTCGTGCCCTGATACAAACCATCGGGAACGCGATGTGACATTGATTTTGGTTTGCCCTCCACCAGCGAGACCAAGGCTAAAGCCTAAAAGAATTGCGGAGGGCGTGGTCACCGGACTGAAGTCCGGTGCTTCCACCAAGTCATGCCTGATACGAAACTGTCGCGAAAGCGACTTTTCGGTCGCGTAAAGCCGTGCCCTTTCAAATTGCATTTCTAAGAAGGCTGTTAGGCTCCGGTTGCAGGTCTGAACAACCCATGGGCCATCGTCACTATAATCGTGGTAAATACCGGACAACCTGACCAAAGTGCGCATGGCAACCAGAATCTCGTGGGCCTTCATCGTGTTCGCAGCGTTGTGGCCGCTTGCTCGCCCGTTTACCGCGGGGGAGCCGGCTCCTCCTTCCAAACGAGTCCTCGTGCTGATGCCTTTTCAGGTATCCCGCCCGGGCTCGGTCACAATTTTGCGGGGAATGGAGGAAGGATTAAAAACCAGCTATCCGGGCGGTGTTGAACTGGTAACCGATACCGTGGCCCCGGTTCCACCGGAGCCCAGCGACTTTTCGGTCAAGGTCTCCGAGTGGCTCGCCTACAAGTACGGACACCAGAGATTCGATGCTGTCGTCGCCGTGACCATTGCGCCTGTTCCCCATGCGGTACTGCTGCGGGACCGTTTGTGGCCGCAAGCTCCCATCCTGCTTCTCATGCAGGAAGAAGACCGCGCCAATTTTCCAGCACCGGTACCGCATTCCGCGACGGTGCTGGCAGCCCTGGATAACGCAGCAACGTTGCGGTCGGCACTGCAAATGCTTCCATCCACACAGCGGATCGCCTTTCTCGAGGGTTCGTCGGCGGCGGACAATCGGGGCAACGCGGAAATCCTTGCCAACTTTCATAGAGCATTCCCCCACCTCGAAGTTGTGGAGATTAAGGGCTTTTCCTGGGACGAGACCAAAGAAAGGGTCCGCAATTTGCCCAGCGGCACAGTCATCTTCATTGGCTCTTTCTTCTTCGATGCAGACCACCGCGAATTGACGGTCCCGCAGCAGGTGGAAGAGCTGACAGCCATGGTTAACCTGCCGATCTTCGCTGACAGCGACGTGGCAATGGGAAAGGGAGCGGTCGGTGGATCGATATTCAACATAGGAGCTGCCGGCGTGATCGCCGGAGAGCGAATGGCTGAACTGCTCAAGGGCGCCGACCCCGACGGAATGCCAGTCCGCAAAGTACCCAACTCGTTCATCGTGGACTGGCGCCAATTGCAGCGATGGGGCATACCCGAAAGCAGACTACCCGCTGATGCGACGATCCTTTACCGTCCTCCAAGCGCGTGGCGACAATACCGTCGTTACATCATCGCTCTCACCGTCGTGCTGGCGGTGTTGCTGGCGCTCGTTGCTTTTCTCTTAGTCGAACGCCAGAGAAGACGGAAGGAAGAAGAGCTGAACTCTGCGATGCTGGAATCGCTGCCGGGACTGGCGCTTCTGGTGAATCGGCAAGGCGAGATTCTGCGGACCAACCAGCTTCGCCATGAGGATGTGGCGGCTGAAGGCGGATGTACAAACACTGCGCATCCGGGATCCAAATACACCGAGTATCTTTGCAAGCTGATCGGTTCGGAAGACGGATTTGCGGGCGCAGTCCCCATCGACCAAGTAATTGCCGGAACCCGGGCTAGCGCCACCGCCGAACTGCCCCTCTCTGTCGATGACCGATGGATCGAGGTCCGCGCACTGCAACTGCCGAACCAGCAAAGCGGTAGCCTGATCGTGCACCTCGACATCACCCAACGAAAACAGGCTGAGTTGGAGCGGACGCGATCGCGTACTGAGATTCACCACCTCAATCGCGTCGCCGCTATGGGACAGTTGGCCGCGTCACTGGCGCATGAACTTTCGCAGCCGCTCGCAGCCATCATGAGCAACGCGGAAGCGGCGCAGCGCTTTGCTGGGCGTCCCGATCCCGACATGGTGGAGATTCGCGAGGCGCTGGACGACATTACCCGCGATGACAAGCGCGCACGTGGAGTAATTCAGGGCATGCGGGCGATGCTGAAGAAAGAAAATGTCACCATCGAGCCCGTGGACCTCAACCAGATCGCCACCAGCGTGGTTCAAATGATCCGAAACGAAGCTACGCTGCGAGGAATAAGAATCGAACTGGCGCTCCGTTCGTCGGCAGTGATGGTGAAGGGCGATCAGGTCGGCTTGCAGCAAGTCGTGCTGAACTTGGCCAGCAACGGATTAGACGCCATGACCGACACCATGGCCGAGCGCTGCCTCACCATCAGGACGGAAGTCGAAGCGAAGCGCCGGAGTAATTTGGGTGATTGACAGCGGCCCCGGCGTCAGCCCCGAGCTGCGTGACAAACTATTTGAGCCGTTTTTCACTACCAAGCACACCGGACTGGGAATGGGTCTATCGATTTGCCAGTCCATACTTGAATCGCTGGGCGGCCACATCGAGATGAAGAACAACAACGGCAAAGGCGCAGCGTTCTCGGTTGAGTTGCCGCTGGCTTGATGTCGTCCGTTCTGATTGCAAACATCGCTCCCTCCCTATTGGACTAAGGTGCAATTGCGCTGCCCGGGATGCTGGGTCAGAATTGGCCACCCTTGCAGCAACACCAGATTCCAATTGAACGCCCACGCCTCGCAACCGAGATCTTGCCCTTACACAGGAAGGAACACAATCATGCGCACCGCTCGTTCGGTTTTCAGCGTACTCGCCGTGTTGCTCATCACGGCATCCGTTATTCAGATTCCGGCGCAAGCACAGGGCCGAATGCTGCACATCAATAACGCCATTTACGGCAAGAACGGACGGGGCATGAACGTGACTAACAAACTCCGCTCAATGGTTCAGAACAACACGCTCAACATCAAGGTCAACAACAGCAACATGGGTGGGGATCCGAATGTAGGGGCAGACAAATACCTGGCGGTGAAATACACGTACCAAGGTCGCTCGATGTCGAAGGTTGTGAAGGAAGGCGATCGGCTGCAACTGCCATAACGTAGTGGCTCGCATTGTCCTAAGGTCCAATTGCGAGGTTGAGAAGCGCGGGCTACGATTTCCGCACTCGTAAAGCAATTATAAGTTCGGATCCAAAGTGATCCGGCTTGAGGGAGGGTTCTTTCGGGGGGAAGAGCTCTCCTTCGCAGTTCGTCGTATAGATCAGATCCGATCCCCAGGCGACAGATGCGAACAGCTGTGTTGACACCTGCAAAATCTGCGGAAGTCGTGCATACGCTCATGCAACTCCGCTGCAGGCAGGAAATCCTCGAGCGTTGGCTGGCCAGCCAGGTGCTGACAGACGGCCTGCAACAAGGTCTACGCGCCATGCTGGCTGAGGTCGAAGAGCAGCTGAGAACAGTCACTGACGCGTTGCCGAGATAGCCGGTCAAAGTTCTGCTGTGCAAGGGAAACCCTTCGGGGGGAGGGCCAACTTGATTCGCAGAAGCGGGGAGAGCGCATCGCGAGATGCACTCTCCCTGTGCAGTGTTTGCAATCCGAGAAAGTACAGGCCGCTTGCCCGCGCGGACTGATACGCTCGAACAGTTCCAGTAAAGTCCGGGAGGACTCATGAAGTTCAGCAGGAAGATTCCTTGGCTGATCAGCCTATGGCTGATAGCCGCCACTTTGCCGCTCACCGCGCAACAGAAGAAGCCCAACATTCTCGTAATCTTTGGCGACGACGTAGGTTACTTCAACATCAGCGCCTACAACCTTGGCGCTATGGGCTACCAGACGCCCAACATCGACCGCATAGCCCACGAAGGCGCACTGTTCACCGATGCCTACGCACAGCAGAGTTGTACCGCGGGACGCGCTGCGTTCATCACGGGGCAGAGCCCGATTCGCACCGGCTTGCTTAAGGTCGGCCTGCCCGGCTCGACGCTCGGCCTACAGAAGGAAGATCCGACGATTGCCGAGCTGCTGAAGCCGCAAGGCTACATGACCTTTCAGAACGGCAAAAACCACCTGGGCGATCGTAATGAGTTTCTGCCCACCGTGCACGGCTTCGATGAGTTTTTTGGCAACTTCTATCACCTGAATGCCGAAGAAGAGCCGGAAAACGTGGATTACCCGAGGAACCCCACATTCAAGGCTGAGTTCGGCCCGCGTGGCGTGTTCAAGTGCAAGGCTACGGCGACGGATAACCCTGCGCCGTCCGATCCGCGCTTCGGTCCTTGGGGCAAGCAGACTTGCGAAGATACCGGCCCGCTGACCAAGAAACGCATGGAGACGGCCGACGATGAGTTCCTCGCGGTCACGCTGGAAGACATGGACCGTGCAGTGAAGGCGGGCAAGCCGTTCTTCATCTGGCATAACACCACCCGCATGCACATCTGGACGCACCTGCCGCCCAAGTACGCGGACATGGAAAACCAGAAAGGCCTGTACGGCGCGGGCATGACGCAGCTCGATGACAATATCGGCGTGCTGCTGAAGAAGCTCGATGACCTGGGCATTGCCGACAACACCATCGTTATCTTCACCAGCGACAACGGTGCGGAAGTGATGAGCTGGCCCGACGGTGGAACCACGCCTTTCCGCGGTGAGAAGAACACAAGTTGGGAGGGTGGCTATCGCGTACCACTCGTGGTTCGCTGGCCGGGCGTGATCAAGCCGGGAAAGCTGGTGAACGGCACAGTGGCGCATGAGGACTGGACCACCACACTGCTGGCGGCGGCGGGTGTGCCCGATGTTAAGGAGAAACTGTTGACCGGCTACCAGGCGGGCAGCAGGACTTACAAAGTCCACTTGGACGGCTACAATCTGATGCCGTATCTGAAGGGCGACACAGATGTGGATCCTCGGCGTGAGTTCCTGTATTGGACGGACGACGGCGAACTGGCGGCCTTGCGTTACGACAGGTGGAAGGCGCTGTTCCTGGAGCAGCCGGCACATGGATTCTCCGTATGGGAGACGCCTTTCGTGCAATTGCGCGTGCCCAAGTTGTTCGACCTGCACGCCGATCCGTTCGAGCGGGCCGAGATGGAAGGCATCGACTACACGCACTGGCGACTGGATCGCGTCTTCCTGCTGACTCCAGCACAAGCCTATGTCGGACAATGGTTGACCAGCTTCAAGCAATTTCCGCCACGCCAGAAGCCGGCCAGCTTTAACCTCGACCAGGTCATGAAGCAGATGTCAGAAGGCGATGACTAACTAGTGCCTTCCTCACAGTCGGGCAGGTCTTCGGACCTGCCCTTTTTCTTGCTCCCGCGACATCAGTCAGCTGCCGGCTTCGGAATCGTTCTGGCCGACAACGCGCGATAGCTGACGCCTCAGTGATGAGGCTGTGTTATAAATCTCCGCGGATGAGCAACGAGGAACGCAGGTTTGACGATGCATCTTCCGTCGCTGTTCAAAAAAGGGGGACTACATGGGGAGACGAATCGCAAGTAGTAGATGCTTGCGAGTTCTGGTTGCGGTGGCGGCTCTATTTGGCTTTGGGGACCAACTTACTGGCCAGACGACCGCGCTGACCGACGCGCAAGTGCAAGCGAAGGCGAACAGCCTGCTGCAACAGATGACGCTCGACGAAAAGGTCGCGCAATTGTCGCAGCTTCCCGGCTTTCCCACCAAGGAATGGAAAGCAAACATGGGGGACCAGTCGTTCGAGGACGTCGTCCGCACCGTGGGCGCAGGTTCGGTGTTGTGGGTCCCCGATCCGAAGGAGATCAACCGCTTGCAACACTTGGCAGTCGAGCGGTCGCGATTACACATCCCGGTTCTTTTTGGGCTGGATGTGATTCATGGTTACCACACGATTTTCCCGGCGCCGATCGCGATGGCTTCCTCATGGGACGTCAAGATGGTGGAGGGCGCGCAGGCCGTTGCCGCTCAGGAAACGCGGGCCGTGGGGATTCAGTGGACCTTTGCTCCCATGGTGGATATTGCGCGCGATGCCCGTTGGGGAAGGATGGTAGAGGGCGCGGGTGAAGATCCATACCTCGGCGCGGCCATGGCCCGCGCGCAGGTTCTGGGATTTCAGGGTGAGCATCTAGGCGCGCCCGATCGTGTTCTGGCATGCGTCAAGCACTTCGCCGGATACGGGGCGGCGGATGGTGGACGCGATTACGATTCGTCATACGTCCCTGAAGAGGAAATGTGGAACGTTTATCTCCCACCCTTCAAGGCCGCGATTGATGCGGGCGTCGGCAGCCTGATGAGCGCGTATATGGACTTGAATGATGTTCCGGCGAGCGGCAATCCATGGCTGCTGCACGACGTGCTGCGGGACGCCTGGGACTTCAAGGGCTTCACGGTGAGCGATGCCTTCGCGGTCTACAGCCTGGTGACGCACGGCTACGCACGCGATGTGCAGGACGCCGTCTTTAAGGCCTTCACCGCCGGGCTCGAGATGGACATGGCCAGCGGAAGCTATCTGAAGTATCTGCCGGGAGAGGTGCAGCAGGGCCGCATCACCACCGCCGCAATCGACGCCGCGGTCATGCCGATTCTGGAGACCAAGATTCGCATGGGATTGTTCGAGCACCCGTACTACGACGAGTCGCGCATGGCGACGGTATTGAACGATCCCCAGCATCAACAGGCGGCGCGCGTTGCGGTGGGACGCTCGATGGTGCTGTTGCGGAATGACAAGGGACTGCTGCCGCTGGACAAGAGTGGAAAGACGATCCACTCAATCGCCGTAATCGGTCCACTGGGCGATGCCGAGGCTGACCTGCTTAGCATGTGGGGAGCGATAGTAAAGCCGGGACCGACCGTCAGCATCGTGCAGGGCATTCGCGACAAAGTCGGATCAGCAGTACATGTTGAGTTTGCTCACGGACCGAACATTCGGCGAACGATTCCCTCGCCCTTCGAGAACTTGCCAATGGCCGCGTTAATGAAAGAGCAACCCGAGCAAAGCCCTGCGGCAGCCGAAAAAGCCATCTCAGATGCAGTTACCCTTGCCAAAAGCAGCGACGTTGCCGTGCTGGTGCTGGGCGAGATCGATTTGATGAGTGCCGAATCCGCGTCGCGGTCGTCGCTGAAATTGTCGAACGGACAGGAAGAACTTCTTGAGGCGGTGGTCGCCACCGGCAAGCCGGTGGTGCTGGTGCTGGTGAACGGCCGCCCGCTGGATATTTCCTGGGCGGCGGAACACGTCCCGGCAATTCTGGAAGCATGGTATCCCGGCAGCCAGGGCGGCAACGGGGTCGCCGATGTGCTGTTCGGCGATGCCAATCCTGCGGGACATCTGCCGGTAAGCTGGCCGCGTACCGCTGGCCAAGCTCCGATCTACTACAACCACAACCTCACACAGCTACCCGAGACCTCGCCGGATTTCAAGTCGCGCTATTGGGATATTCCGAGCACTCCGCTCTACCCATTCGGCTACGGACTCAGCTACACGACGTTCTCGGTCGACAATCTGAAAGTAGAGCAGGCGACGGCGCATGTTGGCACGACGATTGACGTCTCCGCTGACGTGACCAACACTGGCAGCCGCGCGGGCGATACGGTCGTGCAGTTATACATCCATCAGCGCGCAGGGAGTGCCTCGCGACCAGTGCGACAGCTCAAAGGGTTTGAGCGTGTGAGCCTAGCTCCGGGCGCGAAGCAGACGCTGCACTTCAAACTTGGAAAAGACGAACTGCAATTCTGGAGCCCCATCAAGAAGCAGTGGGTGGTTGAACCGGAACAGTTTGATGTGTGGGTGGGCGAGGATTCGACGGCCAAGCTGCACGGGGAATTTCGCCTGACCAAGTAAAGCAAAAGGCGCGATCGCTCGCGCCTTTCGTTTCAGGGGCTGAAGCGCCTGATCAATGTTGGCCCTGAGACGCCGGACTGAAGTCCGGCTCTACCTTAGTCGTGCACGCCGTCCATGAACGCGCGCAATTTGCGCGAGCGCGACGGATGCCGCAGTTTACGCAGTGCCTTGGCCTCGATTTGGCGGATGCGTTCGCGAGTGACCGCGAACGACTGGCCGACCTCTTCGAGCGTGTGCTCGGAACCGTCTTCCAGCCCGAAGCGCATCTTGATGACCTTTTCCTCGCGGGCGGTCAGCGAACGAAGGACGTTCGATGTCTGCTCCTTGAGGTTGACGTTGATCACCGCCTCGGCGGGTGAAACAACGGCGCGGTCTTCGATGAAGTCGCCCAAATGCGAATCTTCTTCCTCGCCGATCGGAGTCTCGAGCGAAATCGGTTCCTGCGCGATCTTCAACACCTTGCGCACTTTTGCTACCGGAATGTCCATGCGCTTGGCAATTTCTTCCGACGTAGGTTCACGACCGAGTTCCTGCACCAGCTGCCGCGAAGTGCGGATGAGCTTGTTGATGGTCTCGATCATGTGCACCGGAATACGGATGGTGCGCGCCTGGTCGGCAATGGCGCGGGTGATGGCCTGTCGAATCCACCACGTCGCGTAGGTCGAAAACTTGTAGCCGCGGCGATATTCGAACTTGTCCACCGCCTTCATCAGGCCGATGTTGCCTTCCTGAATGAGGTCGAGGAACTGTAAGCCGCGGTTGGTGTATTTCTTCGCGATCGAAACCACAAGGCGCAGGTTGGCCTCGATGAGTTCGCGCTTGGCGTATTCGGCATCGACGTCACCCTGCACGATCTCGCGCTGGGTTCGCTTCAGCTCGGCAAAGTCGGCGCCGGCGTCAGCCTCCATGCGCTCCAGGTCGGAGCGGATGCCGCGCACCTGCTTACGCAGTTCCTTGCGCTGCTCATCGGAACGCGTCGCCTCGGCACGCTTCTCGAAGTTGACCGCCTGCTTGTCGAGACCGCGCATGCTGTCGACCGTCTTGTTGACGCGGTCGATGAGGCGCTTGCGCTCGGTATTGGTGAAGCCCAGCTTGCGGATGACGTGGGAGATCGCGACCTGCTCGCGGCCCAGCGCCCAGCGCGTCTTGCGATGCAGACGGGCGTTCTTCTTGGGTACGATACCGGCCAGCTTCTCCACTAACTGCTGCGACTTCTTGTAGTGCTTGTTGAGCTCGTCGATGCGCCCGGTGATGTCGTTGCGGCGGTTGTCCAGCACTTCTTCCGTGATTTCGTCTTCGTCGAAGAGAACCACTTCCTTGATGGACCGCACGCCACGCTTGAGGTCTTCGCCCATGGCGATGATCTCGCGAATAACGATGGGCGAGCGCGACAGCGCCTTGAGCACGCGAAGCTGGCCGCGCTCGATGCGCTTGGCGATTTCGACTTCGCCCTCGCGGGTGAGCAGCGGCACCGTGCCCATCTCGCGCAGGTACATGCGGACGGGATCGTTGGTTTTCTCGAGAGCACCGGGCGTCAGGTCGAGCTCGACGTCTTCACCGGCTTCGATGTCACCCTTGTCGAACTTGTCGAGAGCACTGGGTGACTTCGGCCCCTCGAGCACGTCGATGCCCTGGCCACCGATGGTGGTAATCAGGTCATCGAGGTCTTCAGGTGAATGTACGTCGTGCGGGATAAGATCGTTGACCTCATCATAGGTGAGGTAACCCTTCTCTTTTCCCACGTCGATCAATTTCTTAATGTCGTCAAACTTGTCGTCTAGAGCCAAAGCGGAATTCCCTCGGCGTCCTCCATAGCGGACGCTCTTGTTCAGTGCACACCACGGCGGGAAAGGTACGGGAGTACCAAGATATGCGGAAACCTTCGAATTTTAGCACACTCAGGGCCCGCATCCCTAGTGCTTTCTTTCGGAGCAGTCGTCGGCCGGGCGCGCACCAGAATGAAAGTTGGCCGACTTTAGTAAGTTAGATGCCTTCCTAGTACCTTTTGTTGCAACGTTATGCCGCGCTCTGCGACATAGATTCGACGGCAGCTAGCCGCTAAGTTACTGCAAAATAACCACTTGCTACTGAACTGCGGAGCCCTCTGCGCCTGCACCCATGGCCCGGCGTAGCTTTACCCGCTCCTGCAAGAGGCGGGCGGAGAGGACTGCGTCGTTGCGCCGCTCGGCGTCTTTGAGCTGGTGCTGCAGGTCGTCGAGTTGGCGTAGGATGCGCCGCTTACCGAGTGAACGCACGGCGTTCTCCAAGAGCTCGGGCGTCAGGTCTTCATGGTCATCCATGAGCACCGATGCGACCAGACGGCGATCGTTTTCCTCCAGCGGCAGACCCATCGGGTCGAGTCCTTGCTCGTGGGCTGTGAGCAGCGTATCGATCAACGCCTGGGAGCTGAGGCCCTCGTGTAATCGTTCTTGAGTCAGGAAGAAATGCGCCTGCCGCGCTGGTTCGAAGTCTGGGTCCTGGCCTTCACGAGCGGTTTGTGGAGAATGGGCCAAGTCGGGACTGGCCAGCGCGCGAATCAGCACGCGCTCGGCATCGGTCAACTGCGCTTTTGGAGGAGTGTTCACCCGCGATGCGGAGCGCGCCGTCGCGGCGTGGCGCAATTCCTGGCGCAGCACCGACGACTCAATGCCGATGCGGTGCGCGATTTCGTTGGCCATTTCGTCGCGCACGATGCGGCTTGGAATGCGCTGAATGTGCGGCAGCAGGTAGTTCAGTGCCTTCACTTTTCCTTCCGGAGTACGCACCGGATGCAGCGCCCGCGCCCGCTCGATGAGGTAATCGAAATATTTCTGCGAGTGCGCCAGCGCTTCCGTGTAAGCGTTCGCACCTTTTTTCCGAATGAAGAGATCGGGATCGAAGCCCGCTTCCAAGGTGAGCACTTTGATCTCGAAGTCTTCGCTCACCAGCAGCGCCAGCGAACGTTCGGCGGCGGCGGCCCCGGCGGTGTCGGGATCGAAATTCACCACAATCTTTTTGCTGAAGCGGCTAAGCAGGCGCGCCTGGGGTTCGGCGAAAGCGGTGCCCGAGCTGGCGATGACGTTGTGCAGGCCCGCGGAATACACGGAGATACAGTCCATCTGGCCTTCGACCAGGATGGCGTAGTCGAGCTTGCGGATAGCTTCTTTCGCCTTGTCGAGGTTGAAGAGCACGCGCGATTTCGAGTAAATCGGCGTCTCAGGCGAGTTGAGATATTTCGGCCCGGACTTTTCATCGTTGGCCAACGTGCGCCCGGTAAAGGCGATTACCTTGCCCTGCTCGGTACAGATGGGAAACATCACACGGTTGCGAAACTTGGAATACAGTGCAGTCTTCTGCTGCGCCTGCCCGTCGTCTGTCCCTGGTACTGGTACTGGTCTTTATCCTTCCACGAAAAGAGGCCGGATTCGCGCATGATCTCTTCGTCGAACTGGCCGCGCACCGCGTCGCGGAGCAGAAAACCCGACTCGGGGGCGAATCCAATGCGAAACTCGGCGATCATCTCGGGGCCGAGGCCGCGGGTCTTCAGGTATTCGCGGGCGTGAGCAGCTTCCGGACGCTTCAGTTGCTCCTGAAAAAATGCACAGGCGCGCTCGTGGATATCGAGCAGCGTGCCGCGTTGTTTGGCCTGCCGCGCCTCTTCGGGCGAAGAGTAGCTGACCTTCGGCATAGGGATGCCGAGTTTTTCCGCCACCATGCGCACGGCTTCGGGAAAGGTGATGTTCTCGATCTTCTGCACGAAGGTGAAGATGTCGCCCCCGGCGTTGCAGCCGAAGCAGTGGAAGAACTGGTTGCCCGCGTGCACCGAAAAGGAAGCCGTCTTTTCCTGATGGAAGGGACACAGCCCGGAATAGTTTTGCGCGCCGCTCTTGCGCAGCTTGACGTACTCGCCCACGATGCGGACGATGTCGGCCTGCTGCTTGACGGTGCTGGCAAAATCGCCGGGTTGCGCCATTGAATGAAAATCCGTCCCCTAAGCAGATTGGCTGGAAACACCGACCCGCCTCAGGGGCTAAAGCCCAATTCCGACGGGCCCGTAACGGCGCGGCTAAAGCCGTGCCCCTTCAAAGCGGATTTCGAGACTACCTCTAGTGTGCCGGAAAGAAGGATGCGGGCGCATCCAGATTCGGTGCGACGATGTGGATTAACTGTGGATATTCGCCCGAAAGCGGTGCAGAGGGGTGGAAGATGCAGGCGAAATTCTGCGCCTTTGGTCATTACCCCAGCACGAGCGCAGCGCTCCGCGGGCTCATTGATGACAGTCGGAAGATTTGACTCTGCCTAGGCCGTGGGCTAGCCTCAAATGCTTGTGCTCGCGTGGCTGGAAGCTGCTATCCAAGCCGCCCGGCAACATCCTTTTGTCACCTATTTTATGAAGCTGAAACATTCCATCGTGCACGGAATCGTGGCTGTTGCTTTGTGCGCGCAGGCGATGGCCGGCAGCGTAATGCGTCCTACGCACGCTCCCAAGGCGATGGTTGCCTCGGTGCAGCCGGACGCCTCCGATGCCGGGGTCGAGATCATGAAGGCGGGCGGCAATGCCGTGGATGCTGCGGTCGCTGTCGGATTTGCACTAGCGGTCACTCATCCTGAGGCGGGCAACATCGGCGGCGGCGGCTTCATGCTATTCCGCCGGGCGAACGGCGAGGTGCACTTCCTCGATTACCGCGAGAAGGCCCCTTCCAAGGCCACTGCCGACATGTACCTCGACAAGGACGGCAACGTTATCGCGGACATGAGCACGGTGGGCTACGCGGCAATCGCAGTGCCCAGTTCGGTGGCGGGGCTGGCCTACGCACAGAAGAACTGGGGCAAGCTCACGTTGCAACAGGTGATGGCGCCGGCGATATATCTCGCGCGTGACGGTTTTGTGCTGGACTACGCCACAGCCAAGGACCTGCAAGACGACAAGCTGGCAAAGTTTCCGGAGTCGCGCCGCATCTTTCAGCGCGATGGAAACTTTTATCAGGCGGGCGACGTGTTCAAGCAGCCAGAACTGGCGCACACGCTGGAGCGCATCGCGAAAAATCCTGATGACTTCTACCGCGGCGACATGGCGCGCGAACTGGCGGCGGCCATACAGAAGAGCGGCGGATTGATCACGGCCGAAGACCTGGCGGCTTACGAGGTGAAGGAGCGCCAGCCGATTCGCGGGACCTATCGCGGGTACGACATCATCAGCGCGCCGCCGCCATCGTCGGGAGGCGTGGCACTGGTGGAGATCCTGAATATTCTTGAAGGCTATGACCTCGCCAAGCAGGGTGACCGCTCGGCCGAAAGTATTCACCTTACGGCGGAAGCATTTCAGCGCGCGTTCTTCGATCGGGCCGAATTCATGGGCGATCCGGATTTCTCGAAGATTCCGGTGGCGCAATTGATCGACAAACGTTATGCCGCAGCGTGGCGCGAAAGCATCCCGCTGCATAAGGCGACACCCGCAGGCGATGTGAAGCGTCCCGCGATTTTCAGCCAGCTCGACCAATACGCCAACGCGCATCCGCAACCGAACGTGGTTCACGAGTCGGAGAACACCACGCACTATTCGGTGGTTGATCCCGAGGGGAACGCCGTATCGGTGACCACCACGCTGAACGGCAGCTTCGGATCGTTCGTAACCGCCGAGGGCCTGGGCTTCCTGCTGAACAACGAGATGGACGACTTTGCCGCCAAGCAGGGCGTGCCGAATATGTATGGGCTGATCCAGGGCCCGGCTAATGCGGTGGGCGCGAACAAGCGTCCGCTGTCGGCCATGACGCCAACGATCGTGCTGAAGGACGGCCAGCTTTACCTTGTGCTCGGCTCGCCCGGCGGGCCGACCATTATTACTACGGTGGCCAACGTGCTGATGGGAGTCGTGGATTACGGCATGAACATCCAGGAGTCGGTGAACGCACCGCGCTTCCACAACCAGTGGCTGCCTGACCTGGTCATGCTGGAGAAGTTCGGCATTTCACCCGACACGGTGCGCATTCTCGAAAGCATGGGATACAAGATCAAAGACGATCGCGAATTCTGGGGCGACGCCGAGTGCATCGCCATCGATCCGAAGACCGGCGAGCGGCTGGGCGCAAGCGATGGCCGCAATAACGGGAAGGCGGTGGGGTTCTGATGCGGCGGGCGATGTCAACGCTGGTGTTCGCGCGGAAGGAACGGTTACATCCTGGACTGCTGGACCAGATGGTGACAGGCGGCGCCGAGGCGATCGAGGTATTTGCGGCACGCGGACACTTCAATTACTCCGACCGGCAGCACGTGCGCGAGATTGCCAATTGGTTTCGCAGCACCGGCATCGGCTTCAACTCGATGCATGCTCCGATGCACGGCGACGATGAGTTCGGCCGGAGCGGCGCTCCTCCGCTGAACATCGCGGCGGTGGAGAAGCGCGACCGCATTGCGGCGATGGACGAAGTCAAGCGCGCCATCGAGGTCGCCGAGCAGGCTCCATTTCAGTTTCTGGTACAGCACGTCGGCGTGAGCGGCGAAGCGGCGTCGGGACAGAAAACTGAGGCGGCCATGACTTCACTGGAACATCTGCGCGCCTTCGCCAAGCCGTTGGGCGTGCAGGTGGTAGTGGAGAACATTCCCAACGAGCTTTCTACGCCCGAGGGCCTGGTGGAGCTGCTGCACACCGCGCGGTTCACCGATGTGGGCGTGTGCTTCGACGTGGGACACGCGCACATGGCTCCGGGCGTCGCGCAAGCATTCGAGACGCTGAAGGACCTGATTCGTACCACGCACGTGCACGATAACCATGGCGAGAAGGACGAACATCTCTGGCCCGGAGCCGGCACGATCGACTGGAAAGAGACGATGTCTTTGTTGCGCGCGGCTCCGCATGTGCCGGCGCTGTTACTGGAGATCGAAGGCGTCGAAGGCGAGAAGGTGTCGGAGAAGATGGCTGAAGCGTATAGCAAGCTAGAGGTTTAGAGCTTCAAATTTTTCATTTGAACGCGACCAAAGGACTCATGGAAACATCGGAAGCAACTCTCACGACGATCCGCGAAATTGGCAAGCATGATGGCCAGACGGTGACGATCCGCGGCTGGCTGTACAACCTGCGCGAGAGCGGCAAGCTTCTCTTTCCGCAATTCCGCGACGGCAGCGGCGTCATTCAGGGCGTCATCGCCAAAAACGCGGTCTCACCCGAACTGTTCGAGTCGATCAAGACGCTCACGCAGGAGTCGAGCGTGATTGTCACCGGCAAAGTGCGCGCCGACAAGCGCGCTCCCGGTGGCTACGAACTCGACGTTACCGACGCGCAAGTCGTGCAGCGGGTGAATCCCGACGATCCGTATCCCATCACGCCTAAAGAGCACGGTGTCGACTTTTTGATGGAGCACCGCCATTTGTGGCTGCGGTCACCACGACAGGCGGCGATTTTGCGGTTGCGCGCAGAAATCATCAAAGCGGCGCGAGATTTTTACGATGACCGCGGTTTTACGCTGACGGATCCACCCATTCTTACGCCAGCAGCGTGCGAAGGCACCACTACGCTGTTTCCTGTGGACTACTTCGACGAGCAGGCATTTCTTACGCAGTCGGGACAGCTTTACATCGAGGCGACGGCGATGGCGCTCGGCAAGGTGTACAGCTTTGGACCGACGTTTCGCGCGGAACGCTCTAAGACGCGCCGCCACCTCACAGAATTCTGGATGGTCGAGCCCGAAATAGCGTACGGCACGCTCGATGACCTTATGCAGCTTGCTGAGGAGTTCATCACCTTCATCGTAAAACGCTGCCTGGAGCGGCGGCGTCCTGAACTCGAAACGGTCGGCCGCGACATCAGCAAGTTGGAGAAGATCGACACGCCGTTTCCACGCATCACTTACGACGATGCCGTGCAGATGTTACAGGATGCGCATTCGAAGGGGCTGCTGGAAAACAAATTCGAGTATGGCGGCGACTTCGGCTCGCCCGATGAGACTTACATCTCGTCACAATTCGAACGGCCGGTGATGGTACATCGTTATCCCGCGGCGGTGAAGGCGTTCTACATGGAACCCGATCCCGACAGGCCTGACCTCGCGCTATGCGTGGACGTGCTCGCACCCGAGGGCTACGGCGAGATTATCGGCGGATCGCAGCGCATGGCGTCGTACGAGTTGCTGCTCAAACGCATTCATGAACACGGGCTGCCGGAAGAATCGTTCAAGTGGTACCTTGACCTGCGCAAATTCGGTGGCGTGCCGCATGCAGGCTTCGGCATGGGTATCGAACGCGCCGTAGCGTGGATTTGCGGTCTCGAGCATGTGCGCGAAACCATTCCATTCCCGCGTATGCTATATCGCCTCTATCCGTAGTCGTCGGTGAAAAACAGGATCCTCTATGGCAACTAGTCCAGCCACGAAGCCGTTACTGAACATTGAAACGCCGAAGCAGATTCGCATCATTGGCGTGCCACTCGATTTAGGTCAATCGCGCCGCGGCGTCGACATGGGACCGTCGGCGGTGCGCGTTGCCGGACTCGAAA
Source organism: uncultured Acidobacteriaceae bacterium (assembly GCA_963730105.1). Classification (GTDB taxonomy): domain Bacteria; phylum Acidobacteriota; class Terriglobia; order Terriglobales; family Acidobacteriaceae; genus DASRAA01. The sequence continues at coordinate 3,128 of CAVSQO010000016.1, read as the reverse complement.
GCAAGCTCGAGGCCCTCGGATACGAGGTGAGGGACGGCGGAAACATTTCGGTTGCCGTGCTGGAGACGCGGCCGGAAGGCGATCCCCGCGCCAAATACTTGAAAGAAATCACGGAGACCTGCACCAAGGAAGCCGAACTGGTGCTGAAGACACTGGAGAGCGGCCACATTCCCGTGGTGCTGGGCGGGGACCACTCGATAGCGGCGGGCACAGTATCAGGCGTGGCAGAATTCTATCGCCGGCAAAACAAGAAGATCGGACTCATCTGGATCGACGCGCACAGCGACATTAATACGCCGGAGACTTCGCCGAGCGGAAACGTGCATGGCATGCCTCTGGGCGCGATCATGGGATTATTCGATTCGCCGCTCAGCAACATTTTTGATTTCAGCCCCAAGGTCAAGCCCGATAACTGCGTGCTGGTTGGCATCCGCGACGTGGACGCGAACGAGCGCGACAACATCAAGCGGGCCGGCGTGCACGCCTTCACCATGCGTGACATCGACGAGCGCGGCATGCGTACGGTGATGGAAGAAGCGTTACGTCTCGCAGGGCGCGGCACGGTGGGCTACCACGTCTCGCTCGACATGGATTGGATCGATCCGGAGGACGCGCCGGGTGTGGGGACTCCTGTATGGGGCGGCGCCACCTACCGCGAAGGCCACTTGGCGATGGAAATCATCGCCGACCACGGGCGCATGTTGAGTTTCGAAATCGTGGAAGTAAATCCAGTGCTCGACGAGCATAACCAGACTGCCGAGTTGGCCGTGGAACTGGCGCTCTCCGCGTTCGGCAAGAAAATCTTGTAGCTCTCGCGAAAGCTTAGGCACCGCGCTGAGAAATATGGCCACCCTGGCTTGCGGTGTACGATTGAATCGGTTATCCGACAATCTCATGCGTGCGGCGGGCAAGTCTTCCACCTTTGGTGGTAGAAAGCGCCTGGGATTGTGACGAAAGTGCAATGAGACCATCGCCCCGGAATAGCGCAACCCGCCACAATTGGATACACGACGGTCGTGTACTGCGCGGCCGATGGTCACACCTCTGCGGACTGCTGCTGACTATCTCGATGCTGGCGGTTAGTCCGTCAGTTGCGCAGACGTCGTCGCAAGCTCCTCAAGTTCCGCCGAGTGCTGCCCCACAAGAAGTCGCGCCGAACGTGCCCGAACTCAGCACGCACGAAGAACTGCAAACCTTCCAAGTCAAGGTGAATTTGGTTGAAGTGCGAGTGGTGGTGCGGGACGCCCACGGCAAAGCAGTGGGAAATCTGAAACAGGAAGACTTCCTGTTATTCGACGACAATAAGCGGCAGACTATTACAAAGTTTTCTGTCGAGCGGTCGGGAGCTGAAAGCGCAGCCGCCGTCCCAGCACAAAATTCTGAGAACCCCGCCGTCAAGCAGTCAGGCGAAGTACGCATCGAACCGCTGCATGGCCAGCACATAGCGTGGCTGTTTGACGACGTCAACGCATCCGCGAATGATCTTGCGCAGGCCCGAATCGCTGCCGAACAGCGAATCGGCACTCTTCAGCCCGGCGACTCCGTCGCCATCTTCACCATTTCGGGGCAGGGCAATCAGGACTACACCAACGATCCAGAGTCACTCCGGGCTGCTTTGAGACTGCTGAAACCGCGGCCGGTGGGCACAGTGGGACCGTCGGATTGCCCTCCCATCGACTATTACATCGCCAACCAGATCGAGATAATTCGTGACTCGCGGGCCCTGATGATGGTGATGCAGGAAATCGTGGCCTGCCAGTTTGACGGCAATGTCGGTGTGTCGAACAGTGTGATTGACTCACTGGCTCATGCTGCCGCAAACCGGGTGTTGCAGGCCGGCGACGCTCAAGTGCAGCTCCTTCTGTCGAGTCTGGGTGATGTGGTGCGGCGAGTTTCTGCCTTGCCCGGCCAGCGCACGATCGTGTTTCTGTCTCCGGGCTTTGTAGTGGCCGCTCACCAGGCTGCGCTCACGGACTACCTGAACCGTGCCATCCGAGACGGGGTGATGATCAGCACGCTCAACATCAGAGGGTTGTACACGCAACCGGCGAGTGGCGTCGACATCAGCCAGAAGGCCTGGGGCAGTGCGGTGGTTGGAGGCGACATGTCCAGTTACCAGGCCGCAGGGGACTTAGCGCAAGCGGACCCTATGATGCAAATCGCCAACGCGACCGGCGGCAGCTATTTCCGCGACCGCAACGACCTCGCCACCGGACTGGAGAAGCTCAGCGCGCCTCCCGAATACTCCTACCTGCTGGGTTTCGCACCGCCGAACCTGAAAAATGACGGTAAATTTCACACGCTCAAGGTCGAACTCACGCAGGGCGCCGGTTTGACGGTGCAGGCGCGCAAGGGCTATAACGCGCCGAGTCAGGGCGACTCGAACCAGGAAGCGCAGCGCGAGATCGCGGACGAAGTCTTTGCGCAGAACGAAATGCATGAACTGCCTTTGCAGTTGCAGACGCAATTCTTCCAGTCGGCGACCGCCGATGCTCACATCGCTGTGCTGGTCCACATCGACGTGCGACGCATGGCCTTTCGTAAGTCCGGGGGGCGCAATCTGAACGAACTGACCGTTGTCGCCGCGCTTTTTGACCGTAACGCAAACTTCATTTCCGCCAAGAGCACTACCGTCCAGATGCACATCAAGGACGACACCTTGGCTACTAAGTTGAACTCCGGGATCACGGTAAAAAGCAACTTTGACGTGAAACCCGGCAGCTACGTGATTCGGGTCGTCGCGCGAGATGGGCAAGGCAAATTGGCTGCTCAGAATGATGTAATCGAGATTCCTTAGGTACGGGGGCGTCAGTGAACTATCGCCGTTTTTTGGCCATCGCATTTCTTACTACGGTTGTGATGTGCCTCGTCGTCGGACGAGGCGGGACCGCGTACTTCCGTGTTTACGCACAACAAGCGGCGGACACGCCCACCGCCGCAGCCGCCACCATCCGTGCGGAATCGCGGCTCGTGCTGGTGGACGTGGTAGTGACGGACAAGAAAAACAATTACATCGAGGACCTCACACAGAACGATTTCAAAGTGTGGCAGGACGACCAGGAGCAGAAGATCAGTAGCTTCTCATCTGAACGCCAGAGTTCGAGTGCATCCGCGCAAAAGCGCCATCT
>CAVSQO010000015.1:0-366373 GCA_963730105.1 uncultured Acidobacteriaceae bacterium | reverse complement strand
CCGGGATCCGCTTGATCAAAGTAATTTCAGTGCCGGGTTCCAATTTCAGGAACCGAACTTCGTCCATAAACGCCCGGATAAGGAAAATACCGCGCCGGACTGCTTCATCAGATTTTCTGGAGCGAGGGGATCGGGAACCTCGTCGGGTTCGAGTCCTTTGCCTTCGTCTCCAATGGTAATTATCAACTCACGGCCGTTTTGTTCAAACGACAAGTTTACGCGCTTCCCTGGATCGTAGGCGTTGCCGTGCAAAACCGCGTTAATCATGGCTTCGCGCACTGCCATGGTGATACCGCCCCGAACGTCCTCATCAAAACCCGCCTGGGCGGCGACCTGGTCGGCCATTTCTTCCGCTTTATTCACGCTTTCGAGCGTGGACTCCAGCCGGTAGGAAACCTTTGATTGCGCGGTCATGAATAGGCTCGTTTTTGCCTCGCCAGATGCTTCCGTCGCCTGCGGGAACCAAATCCTCAGGATTCTGCAGTTTGCCTTGTCTGGAAGCAGTTGTCAACGCGGGGTTTTATCCCGCCAGGACCAGCGAGTGCAGCAACGTGAGACTGGTTCGTTGCGAACGTATGGAGCGAGTGGAGTCGCAGGGCGGGAGGGTAAGGGTTGCCAGTCTTGTGGCGGCGGAGTTATGATTCGAACGAACGTTCGTTTAGACTATCGATTCCCATCGCCACGCCGCAATGGAGTTCTGAGTTGGTCATACCAGATTCGCAAGCGCAAGCTGCCGCTACCGGCCAGGATACCCGGTTCGACCGACGATTTTCCGAGATCCTCGACTATGCAACGGAAGTGTTTGCCGAAAAAGGCTACGAAGGCGCCTCGATGCGTGACCTGTCGCGCCTCAGTGGAATCTCACTGGCAGGTCTTTATTATTACTTCGATTCCAAGGAAAAGCTGCTCTACCTGATCCAAAAGCACACCTTTACCACCATCATTGATCGTCTGCGCGAACGGTTGGCGACCAGTAGTGATCCTGAAGAGCGCATCCGCATCTTCGTGCACAACCACGTAGATTATGCCGTGGCCAAGCAGAAAGCGATGAAGGTTTTGTCACACGAAGACGATGTACTGAAGAACGGTTACTGGGCCGAGCTCGCGGCCATCAAGCGGGAGTACTACAAGATTTGCGTCGGACTGGTCGACGGACTTGCGCAAGCCGAGAACTTGTCGCGGCTCGGGCGGAGGGCCAGCGGAAAGAATGGCATCGCTACCCGCACAGCGGTGATGGGCCTGTTCGGAATGATGAACTGGCTCTACACTTGGTATAAGCCACGCATCGATCCCGACGCAGAAGCCATCGCCCGCCAGGTCAGCGACATATTTCTGCGAGGAGTGCGTGGAGAAGAAACTTCAAACGGGTGTTCCGCGCCAAGGAAGAGTACGCTCGCGGATCCGGCGACCGGCAAGCGGGCGAGAAAGCGGTCGTAATTATGGCTACGACATGGGCGAGCAAACCCGCATTCCGGCGCATTCTGATTGATCTGCAAGTGCCAACCGCACGGATTACGCTCAACAACCCTCCCTTGAATGTCATCGACATGGAGATGATGGGCGAGTTGTTGGCGGCGCTGGAGCAGATCGAAACCATGACCGACGTTAGCACTATTGTTTTCGCAGGAGCGGAACGGGTGTTCTCCAGCGGAGTGGACATAGCGGCGCACACTCCTGAGAACGTGCGTAACATGCTGACTGCGTTCCACGGAGTGATACGCGCGGTGGTCGCGACGAAGAAGCTGACGATCGCGAGCGTTCGGCGACATTGTCTTGGAGGCGGAGCCGAACTGGCGCTGCTGTGCGACATTGTGTACGCCTCGCCCGACTCCGTATGGGGATTTCCCGAGATAAAACTGGCCTGCTTCCCGCCTGTGGCGAGCGTGGCATTGGCATCTATCGTCGGGCAGAAGCTAGCGGCCGAGATGATTCTGACGGGTCGCACTATCACAGGCCAGGAAGCTCTCGCTGCCGGACTCGTCAATGGGCTCGCCGATGATCCCGAAACGCTGGTTGCGGAGTGTCTCGCACGGGTGAGTCAGCTGAGTGCCGCTGCTTTGGCTTTGGCCAAAAAATCGCTCTACGCGTGGGATTCAATGCACTTCGACAAGGGCCTGGCGCGCTCCGAGCAAATCTACCTCGACGAGTTGATGAAGACAGGTGACGCCAAAGAAGGCATTCAAGCGCACATTGATCGCCGCAGACCGCAGTGGCAAGGTAAGTAGCTTTCGCCACGGCGAAAAGGAATTCGATGGATTACGAGATATCGGTCAGCGAACTGAAAACGTTGCGAGATTCCGGAACCGGGCACGCCCTGCTGGACGTACGCGAACCGTGGGAACTCCAAACTGCACAAATTGATGGCAGCAAGCACATTCCCATGGGAGAAATTCCGGCCCGATTTAACCAGGAACTTGATCCTGAGGAGCACATCGTGGTGGTTTGTCATCACGGGGTACGCTCGATGAACGTAACGGCGTGGTTGCGGCAACAGGGCTTCGAAAAGGTGCAATCTTTGCGCGGAGGCATCGACCGCTGGTCGCGGGAGATTGATCCTTCAGTGCCGGTCTATTAAGGATGGCGATGAAAAAAGAACTCATTGAATTGCAAGTAAACGGACGGACGCACGAGTTGGCGGTCCAGCCCAACAGTCTTTTGTTGGACGTGCTGCGACAGGATATGAATCTTACTGGCTCGAAGCGCGGCTGCGACGACTCTTCGTGTGGCGCATGCACCGTGCAAGTCGACGGCGTCCCGATGCTGTCGTGCACGATGCTGGCGGCAAGTTTTCAAGATTGCGAGATCACGACCGTCGAGGGCATTTCGGACGGTGGGGGACTGGCGGCGTTGCAGAAAGCTTATGGTGATTTCGGTGGATCGCAGTGCGGGTATTGCACTCCGGGATTCATGATGACGGTGCGCTGGCTGCTTGCCAACAACTCCGATCCGACGGAGGAGGAAATTCGCGAGGCGCTGAGCAGCAATTTGTGCCGATGCACGGGATATTCGCAGATGTATCAGGCGATCCGCGCAGTAATCGAGGCGGAGTGCAAAGACAGTAAGGCGGAGCTGGCGGGAGCGAAGCGGTAATGAGCGAATTCTCTGTAATCGGCAAACCGATCGCCATGGTGGATGCAGCGGGCAAGACCAACGGTGCCGGCAAGTACACCGACGATCTCAGCGTGCCCGGCATGCTAGTGGGCAAGATATTGCATTCACCTTATCCGCACGCGCTCATTAAACGCATCGACGCCAGCAAAGCGCGCGCGTTGGGCGGCGTGGTCGCGGTTGTTACCGGTGAAGATGCGCCGAACAAGTACGGGATTCTTCCGGTTGGGCACGACGAGACTGCATTGGCAGTCGAGAAGGTGCGCTATGTCGGCGACAACGTCGCGTGTGTGGCGGCGGTGAGCGAGGAAATTGCCGAACAAGCGCTGGAACTGATCGAGGTCGAGTACGAACCGCTGCCGGGCTATTTTGATCCCGAAGAGTCGATGAAAGCGGAGCGCGACCTGATCCATCCGGAACGGGCAAACAACATCGAGAAAGACTATCACCATGTCTTTGGCGACCCGGAGAAAGGATTTGCCGACGCCGATTACATTGCCGAAGCGCGCTACATCGCGAACGAAGTGACGCATGCTGCGATGGAGCCACATTGCACGCTGGCCAGCTTCGAAATCGATCCGCACACCGGCAAGCAGGGCCGACTGACCGTTTGGTCGTCGACCCAGGTTCCGTATTATCTGCAGCACAAGCTGTCACTGGTGCTCGAGTTGCCGATGTCGCAAATTCGGGTGATCAAACCGCTGGTTGGCGGAGGGTTTGGTGGCAAGAGCGAGATCATTCCGCTGGAGATTATTGCGGCCGTCGCGGCGCGCGCAGCGAAAGCTCCGGTGAAGGTCACGTACACGAGGGAAGAAGTGTTCTGGGCGCATCGTGGGCGGCCGCGCACCATCGTTGATCTGAAGACCGGTGTAAAGAAGGATGGCCGGATTACTGCGGTCGCCTGCAAAGTGATACAGGACGGCGGCGCGTACTGCTCGTATGGCGTGGTGACGATACTGTACTCCGGCGCGCTGCTGGGAGCGCTATACGACATTCCTAATATCCGTTATGACGGCTATCGTGTGCTCACCAACAAGCCGGCCTGCGGCGCGATGCGTGGTCACGGCACGGTGAATGTGCGCTTCGCGTTCGAGTCGCAGATGGACGAGATCGCGGCCAAGATCGGAGTCGATCCCGCGAATATGCGACGGATTAATTTGCTCAAGCCTCCGACCGTGACGGTAAACGGACTGCGAGTGTTGAGCTACGGATTGCCGGAGTGCGTGGAACAGGTGATCACGCGGTCTGATTGGAACAACCGTAAGGGCAAGCTGCCTAAAGGACGCGGACTCGGTATGGCTTGTAGCCATTATGTGAGCGGAGCGGCCAACAGCATTATTCGCTCCGATATGCCGCACTCGACGGTGAACATCAAGATAGACCGCGACGGCGGTGTTGTGGTGTATACCGGCGCGTCGGAAATTGGACAGGGTTCCGACACGATGACGGCGCAGGTTGTGGCCGAGGTGCTCGGATGCAGCTTGACGCGGGTGAAGGTGATCGCAGCAGATACAGACCTGACGCCGATCGATCTCGGGTCGTATTCCAGTCGGGTGACGTTCATGGCGGGTAACGCCGCTCTTCGAGCCGCAGAAGACGTGAAGAAGAACATCGTGAGCGCGGCCGCACGGCGCATGAATTGTGGGCCGGAAGAGGTCGTGATCAGCGACGATCGCGTGTTGAAGCAAGGCTCAGCCGCGACGGATTCGACCTGCTGCGCCGACGAGGAGGCAGCGCGAGGTCATGTGGATGGGCAAATTCTGCGCGGTTCGGTGCTGCAGACGCGGAAAGAAGAAGGCTCGAAAGATCACATGAGTTTTGAAGAAGCAGTCGTCGCGGCGATTGATGTTCACGGTGGTCTGACTGGTACGGGTTCGTATGCGCCTCCAGTTGAAGCTAGAGGCGGCAAGCACAAGGGCGCAGGGGTCGGACCTTCGCCAGCGTATTCGTACTCGGCACAAGTGGCCGACGTGAGCGTGGACGAAGAAACCGGCGAGGTCACGGTTCACAAGATTTGGGCAGCGCATGATTGCGGGCGCGCGCTGAATCCGGTCGCGGTCGAGGGACAGGTGATCGGATCGGTGTGGATGGGACTCGGGCAGGCGCTGCAGGAGGAAATGGTCTGGAAAGATGGGCTGCTGATGAATCCAGGACTGTTGGAGTATCGCAGTCCGTCGTCGGTCGAATCTCCTGAAATCGAATGCATCATCGTCGAGAGTATCGATCCGGAAGGCCCGTTTGGGGCGAAGGAAGCGGGTGAAGGATCGTTGGCGGCCACGATTCCCGCCATCTCGAATGCGATCTACGACGCTGTGGGAGTGCGACTGCGGGAAGCGCCGTTCACTCCTGAGCGTGTGCTGGCGGCATTGCGGGCCAAGCGAGGCGGGAAGAAGATCGACATGACCGAAGGCGTCGATCCGACGCAGCCGAAGAGGCTTCGCGAACATGGCGGATCGCTGTGGTTTCGTGGCAAAGGGCCGGAGCGGCATCCGGATGACCCGGCAAGAAAGACTGCCACGGTTGGAGGTGCGGAGTGAGTCTTCCCAGCTTCCAATTGCTGCGGCCGAGAACGCTCAATGAGGCCATCGCTTTTCTGTCCAAGCATGACGACGAAGTGAAGGTCATTGCCGGCGGAACCGATCTGCTGCCATCGATGAAGCAGAAGCTGTTCACGCCGCCTTACGTTCTCGACTTGCGCGGCGTTGGCGAGTTGCGGGGTATCCACGAAACGGCTGATGGTGTCAGCATCGGGGCGCTCACGACACTGGCCGCTATCGAACACTCTCCGATCATTCGGCGCGACTACTCTGTTCTTTGCCATGCCGTGAAGACCGTTGCGTCTCCGGTGCTGCGCAACATGGGAACGCTGGGCGGAAATATCTGTCTTGATACGCGCTGCCTTTGGTACAACCAATCGCTGCTGTGGCGCAAGAGTTGCGGCTTTTGCCTGAAGAAGGACGGCGATCTGTGCCATGTCGCTCCCAGCAGTAAGACCTGCTGGGCGACGTTCTCTGGAGACACGCCGCCAGCGCTGCTGTGCCTTGGGGCAGAGATTGAGATTGCGGGTCCAGATGGCGTTCGACGCGTTCCGGTGGCGGAGTTCTACATCAATGACGGAATCGTGCGGCTGCATCTTTCGCCGAGTGAAGTCGTGACGCGCGTGCTTCTTCCGGCGTCTGCCCGAGGTTGGAGCGGCAGCTATCAGAAGCTTCGCGTGCGCGGCAGCATCGATTATCCGCTGGCTGGAGTGGCGGTCGCGATGAAGATGCGCAACGGCAGGGTTGAGGATGCGCGGATGGCGATTACCGCAGTGAATCCTGCGCCTCACCTGGTGAAAGATGTGGATGCGAGATTGGTCGGAATGGAAGTTGGCCAGGAACTGGCAGAGACGGTTGGTGAACTGGCGGCGCGGACGGCGAAGCCGCTCACCACGTCTGCGCTGACGCCCGAATATCGCCGTGAGATGGTGAAGGTGTTTGCCAAGCGGGCCCTCCTGGAAGCGGCCGCCAACTAGATGATCACCGACTGTCACGTTCATATCGCTCCAATGCATCTGTTCAAGCCCGAAGCGCTGGCGCTGATGAAGAAGTCGCGCAAGGACTTCGAGCAGATCGAGCGGTTTTGTCAATCACCCAAAGCGTTTCTGAAACACATGGACGAAATTGGCATCGATCGCGCGGTGCTGATCAATTACGTGGCTCCTGAAGTCATCGGCTTCACTCCGGAAGTGAATGAGTTTGTTGCGAACTACGTGAAGGAAGATCCGAAGCGGCTGATTCCGTGCGGCAGCGTTCATCCGCGACACACAAAAAATGTGCTGGCTGACATGGAGCAGATCGTGCGGCTGGGAATCAAGCTGATCAAGATTCATCCGCCGCACCAGTTGCTGTATCCGAATGATTACCTAAACGGCGTTAAAGAGCTCGAGATCATTTATCGCGCTGCCGAGGCGAATGGCATTCCGATCATGGTGCACACCGGCACGTCGATTTTTCCCGGCGCGAGAAACAAATTCGGCGATCCGATTTACGTGGACGACGTGGCCGTAGATTTCCCCAATCTGAAAATTCTTTTGGCGCATGGTGGGCGTCCACTGTGGATGGACACCGCATTTTTCCTGGTCCGCCGACATCACAACGTTTATCTAGACATCAGCGGAATTCCGCCGAAAACACTCCTCAAGTATTTCCCGCGGCTGGAAGAAATCGCTCATAAAACACTATTTGGAACCGACTGGCCGGGACCAGGCGTTCCGGAAATTGCCAGCAATCTCGCGGAGTTTCGTAAGCTACCGCTTTCGGAAGCAGCGAAGCACCAGATCCTGTCACGAACAGCGCTCGAAGTCTGGCCGGCGTGAACTACTTGGAATCGACCGGACTTTCCGACGTTTGCATCCCAGCCGCTACCTGAATCGCGCGCCATAGCTGAACATGCCCTGTTTTCCCCTTCACCGAGAAGGGGATTATTGCGTCGGCGGATACTCCGAGCGCCTCGGACAACGTCGCTACTGACTTGCGCAATACGTTGATCGAGATACGGTCAGCCTTCGTGGCTACGACGAGATAGGGCCGATCATGGTGGCGCAACCACTCGTGAAGCTGGATGTCTGATTGCTGCGGCGGAATCGAAATATCCACCAACGACAAGCAGAGCGCGAGGGAAGGCCGCGATGCGAGGTAGGGATCGATGAATCCCGACCACAGCGTAGTGATGGCCTTCGGAACCCGCGCGTAACCATAGCCGGGAAGATCGACGAAGAAGAACTCTGGATGAGGCTTGCCGGGACGGCGCAATTCAAAAAAGTTGATGGTTTGCGTGCGCCCTGGCGTGTTGCTGGTCTTGGCGATCTTGTCGCCTACCAACGCATTGATCAAGCTTGACTTGCCCACATTGGAACGTCCAAGGAATGCGATTTCGGGGGCGCTAGGGGCAGGGAACTGCGCTGGAGCGGCGGCACTGGTCACGAACCGTGTCTGAACCTTCACCCTCTCACTATGGCGGCAAGGGCGGGAAAGAGCAAGCTGGCACGGGCCCACCCCCCTACCCCCCTAAATGCAAAGTCGCAAGAACAAATGACTTGCGCGATCATAGTCTGCAAAGTAGCACAAACATTGGACTTATATGTAAAGTAGCAGAAACAAAGGAGTTAGCGTCGGCACGAGCGCCAGCGACCCTTTAGAACCATAGAGTTACCAACGAGATTGACGCAAAGTCGCAGAATAAAAGCACTTAGCGGAAGATGCATCGAGATTTCAAAGATCGCGGTCGTTACCGCTGCCGAGCCCAGCGGACCCGGCCGAATTTCGGCCGACCTAGGAATATCGCATCTAGTGGCGGTGGGGCAAGGAAAACGAGAGGCGGACAAAACGAAAGTGACGAAGATTCCCGAAATAGGAATGGCTCAATCCAGTTTCAAGGGTCGTTTGTCTTCGACGTCGTCGATGCGAACGGGGCGGAGCTTATGCCAAAAGTAGAGAATCACGGCGACGACGATGGCGATGCCGAGGCTGATGGCGAAGAAGACGCGATAGGCGGGGAGCAGGATGAGAAGAGCAATGACGGTGGCGACGGCGACAGCGAGGGCGGCGCTACCCTTGAGTGAGCCCATCATGGCGGGTCTATTTTAGTGCAGTTAAGTGAAGTGGATGGTGGGTAGTGGATAGAAAAAGAACGTACACAACTCAAAATCGGATTGTGCGGGGCAACCGATCCGGTGCACAAAACGCCGCTCCGCGGCTGGGGATCTACAGTGACCTTTTTGCGCGCGCTGACGCGCACGCCTAAAAGCACGCCGCGGCTCCGCCGCTTTGCGGTTAAGTTTGTGATCCGAATAGAAAGGCCCAGTCAGGACGGTGGGTAGCGCATGAAACAATGATATGTCGTCGGCTGAAGCCGACTCGAGACATTTCTTTCTGACAATCCCCGGCACTGACGTGCCGGGCTACGATTGTGCCGCCCTGCGGGCTGGGTTCGTTGCGGTGCGAGAGGTTGATGTTCCCACCCTTTCCCAAAAGAAGGGAAAGGATGGGGCACCCACGAAGCAGTGGTTAGTGGATAGAAAACGCCCGCACCGTCCGAACGTGGATGTACCGGCGTGTTGAGTTACTGGTGCGCCGTTGGAGCTTCCGGTGTAGATGGGAGTGCGGCGATCGTCGCAGTTTCATCCGGCACATCCGGCAGCGGGCTTTCGAGAGCGAGCGCCAGGACGTCATCCATGGTCTTCACAAAATGCAGCTTCATCGCGGACCGCAGGTTTTCCGGAACCTCGGCGAGATCCTTTTCGTTATCCGCGGGGAGCAGGACTTCGAAGATTCCAGCGCGATGAGCGGCCAACAGCTTTTCTTTGAGGCCGCCGATGGCTAGGACTTTGCCGCGCAGCGTGATCTCTCCGGTCATGGCGATGTCGCGGCGGACAGGGATGTGGCTGAGTGCGCTGGCGATGGCGGTGGCCATGGTGATGCCGGCGGAGGGGCCGTCCTTGGGGATTGCACCTTCGGGCACGTGCACGTGGATGTCGAGATTGCGGTAGAAGTCGCGGGGCAGGCCCAGGCGATGCGCGCGTGAGCGCACGTATGACATGGCGGCTTGTGCCGACTCCTGCATGACGTCGCCGAGCTTGCCGGTGAGCGTGAGCTTGCCTTTGCCGTCGACGGTGGCGACTTCGGTGGTGAGTATGGAGCCGCCGACTTCGGTCCACGCAAGGCCGGTCACGAGACCGACTTCGCTGCGCTCGTGGGCCTCGGTGTCGCGGAACTTCAAGACGCCCAGATAATCGTTGACGTTGTCAGCGGTGAGAGTAACCGAGTATTTGTCGCCTTCTTTGACCACCTTGCGGGCGACCTTGCGGCAGATGTTTCCGATCTCGCGTTCCAGATTGCGGACGCCGGCTTCGCGGGTGTAATTGCGGATGACGGTCTGCAGCGCTTCGTCGGTGAAGGTGATGTTCTTCTCGGTGAGGCCGGTTGCTTCGCGCTGCTTGCGCACCAAGTACTGCTTGGCGATTTCGACCTTTTCCGGCTCGGTGTAACCCTGCAGGCGCAGCACTTCCATGCGGTCTTGCAAGGCCGGCGGAATAGTGTGCAGCACGTTGGCGGTGGCGATGAAGAATACCTGCGAGAGGTCGTACTCGACGTCGAGGTAGTGGTCCACGAACATGAAGTTCTGCTCGGGGTCGAGCACTTCGAGCAGCGCGGCCGAGGGATCGCCGCGGAAGTCCATGGACATCTTGTCGACTTCGTCGAGCATGAAGACGGGGTTCTTGGTGCCGGCCTTCTTCATCATCTGGATAATCTGGCCGGGGAGCGCGCCGATGTAGGTGCGGCGATGGCCGCGGACTTCGGCTTCGTCACGCACGCCGCCGAGCGACATGCGGACGAATTTGCGTCCGGTGGCCTTGGCGATGCTCATGCCGAGCGAGGTCTTGCCGACGCCGGGAGGTCCGACGAAGCAGAGGATGGAGCCCTTCGGGTTCTTCACCAACTGGCGGACGGCGAGGAACTCGAGGATGCGCTCCTTGATTTTCTCGAGGCCGTAGTGATCTTCGTTGAGCGTTTTTTCGGCGATTTCGATGTCGCGGATTTCCTTCGAGCGCTTCTTCCACGGCACGGCCAGCAGCCAGTCGAGGTAATTGCGCGAGACGGTCGATTCGGCCGACATGGGCGGCATGGCTTCGAGCTTCTTCAGCTCCTGGATTGCTTTCTCGTGGGTTTCACGCGGCATGCCGGCTGCGTCGATCTTCTTCTTCAGCTCGTCGAACTCGCTTTTTTCACCGCGGCCCAGTTCCTTCTGGATGGCCTTGATCTTTTCGTTGAGGTAGTACTCCTTCTGGGCGCGTTCCATCTGGCGCTTCACGCGCGACTGGATGGTGCGGTCCATGTTGAGCTTTTCGATCTCGACGTCGAGCACGTCACCGATGCGACTTAGCCGTTCTGCGGGATCGAAGATCTCGAGGAGTTCCTGTTTCTCCTCAATTGAAAGCTGCAAGTTGGCGGCGATGGTGTCAGTCAGCTTCGAAGGATCGTCGTTGCGGACAGCGGCGATCATGGTCTCGTAGTTAAGCGACTGGCAGAGCTTCACGTATTGTTCGAACAAGCCAGTGACACGCTGCATGGCGGCTTCGATTTGCGGGGTAAGCTCGGTGCCGTACTTTGCCGTCCGAACGGTTGCCTCGAAGTATCCGTCGGTATCGACGACCTGGAGGATTTTGCCGCGCTCGAGACCTTCAACCAGCACCTTGATGTTTCCGTCGGGCAGCTTGAGGCTTTGGACGATGTTGACGATGGTGCCGACCTGGTAGATTTCGTTGGCTTTGGGCTCGTCGATGCTGGCGTCGTGCTGGGTCGCGAGAAAAATCTTCTTGTCGCCCGCCAAAGCTTCTTCGAGGGCATGCACGCTCGATTCCCGGCCGACCACGAACGGCGTCATCATGAACGGGAAGATGACCACGTCCCGGATGGGCATCATGGGGAGCTTCTTGGTCTCGAACTTTTCTCGCTGAGTCACTGGAACCGCCTTGTCGTTCAGAACGCTGCCGCTCTGCGGGAGCTGAGGTGTCTTGCAATCAGGATATCATGCGTTGAAACAGCATTTGGTCAGTGCGCATAGGCTCCGCGCGGACTAAAGTCCGCGCGGTAAAACGTTAAAAAGAGCGCTGACGGCACGACTAAAGAGGCTGCGGAAAAAGTGGAGAAAGCAGATTCCTCGCGGGCTAAAAGCCCGCTCGGGATCCAAAAATAAACGACTTAGACGCTGACCTGAAGGCCAGCTCTACCAGAAAACCGACTTTTTCCGCAGCCTGTGAAGTGGTGCCCTGACGCAAAACAATGGCGCGACCGTGGGCCGCGCCGCGTTAAACATCGAGCCTGATAACGCTAGCCGGCTTTTTCCATTAAGGGCAGGCTGACGTTGCGGTGTTCGACCATGTCTTTGGTGACCTCGAAGTCTTTCACGCGCTTTTGGCTGGGGAGTTGGTACATCAGGTCGAGCATCAGCTCTTCCAGAATCATGCGCAAGCCGCGTGCTCCGACCTTGCGCTGCATTGCCTCGCGGGAGATGCAACGGAGAGCGTCGTCGGTGAAATGCAGCTTGACGTTCTCGAATTCAAAGAGCCGCTGATACTGTTTGACGATCGCGTTCTTGGGTTTGGAGAGGATTTCGACCAAGGCGTCTTCGTCAAGATCGCTCAGTACACCGACAACGGGCAGGCGTCCGACAAATTCGGGGATGAGCCCGAACTTAATAAGGTCCTGCGGTTCGGCTTGCGCCAGCAGTTCGGTATCGCGCTTGTTGGACTCGGTGAAGGCCGCTTCTTTGGTTTCGTCGGTGCGGAAGCCCATGGAGCGCTTGCCCATGCGGCGAGAAATAATCCGTTCGAGGCCGACAAAGGCGCCGCCGCAGATGAACAGAATGTTGGTGGTATCGACCGGAGTGAATTCCTGATGTGGGTGCTTGCGGCCGCCCTGGGGAGGAACGTTGGCAACGGTGCCTTCCAAGATCTTCAGTAAGGCCTGTTGCACGCCTTCGCCGGAAACGTCGCGGGTGATGGACGGGTTTTCATCCTTGCGCCCGATCTTGTCAATCTCGTCGATGTAGATGATGCCGGTCTGCGCGCGAGCGACATCTCCGTCGGCTGCCTGTAGCAGCTTCAGGATGATGTTCTCGACGTCCTCACCGACGTAGCCGGCTTCGGTAAGCGTAGTGGCGTCCACGATGGCGAACGGGACATCCAGCATTTTGGCCAACGTCTGCGCTAGCAGCGTTTTGCCGGTTCCGGTCGGGCCGATCAGCAGGATGTTCGATTTGGCCAGTTCGACTTCGCCGTTCCGCTGACGGTTCATGTGCACGCGCTTGTAATGGTTATAGACGGCGACGGCGAGCTTCTTCTTGGTCTGGTGCTGGCCGATCACGTACTCATCGAGGAACGTCTTGACCTCAGACGGCTTGGGCAACTGGTGCGGCGTTGCCGAGGTCTGGGTCTCAGTGCGGTCGTCTTCGAGAATCGAGTTGCAGACGGCAACGCACTCGTCGCAAATGTAAGCGCGTGGATAGTCAGTGGGTGACGAAATGAGCTTGGCGACAGCGTCTTGCGACTTGTGGCAAAAAGAGCAACGAAGTACTTCGTCGCTTCCAGTCCGAGTTCTCACGGAAAGCTACTCCTTCTACGCTACACTCCCCCAGCCAGGATCCCGATTTCCTGACCTGAATCGGCCGCTCGCTTAAGACCGCTCGGAGCCGTGACGCTCCGGAGAAAGCTCAACTGGCCTAACTGCGGGTCTCCGCGATTGCCTCTTCGTGTATGAGCCTATTGAAGCACAACTACAGTAGTCGTGCGTGTGTACGGAAAGAATTCCAATACAACTTTCGCACCACGGGCAGGGTAAATCTTGCGCAGAGAGGAACCTCTCCAGTCACGTGGCTCAAGTCCTAAAGCCGGTCTGATAAATGAGGCGATGACGAACCCGATCGCCGTCAGGAGCCGAAGAGGCTGATGAAAAGGTTCGAAAAGCAGACCCCACGCGGACTAAAGTCCGCGAAGCATGAAATAAATAGACGACTTCGACGCTGGCCTAAAGGCCAGCTCTACCCCAGTGCACTTTAAGAACTGATTCGCGGGACGGCTTCTATTTGTGCTTGTAAATGATGTCGTCGATGATGCCGTATTCCTTGCCCTGTTGCACGTTCATGATGAAGTCGCGTTCTACGTCGCGCTCGACCTTTTCCAGGAGCTGGCCGGTGTGCTTCGCCAGTATCTGGTTGGTAATCTCACGCATACGAAGAATTTCGCGGGCATGGATATCGATGTCGGTCGCCTGTCCAGATAAACCGGACATGAGAGGTTGATGAATAAGGATGCGCGAGTTGGGCAATGCGAAGCGCTTCTTTGGCGCTCCACCGGCGAGCAAAGTCGCAGCCATACTAGCGGCTTGACCAATGCAGATTGTCGTCACGTCCGGACGGATGAACTGCATTGTGTCGTAGATGGCCATGCCGGCGGTGATAGAGCCGCCGGGAGAGTTGATGTAGAGCGAGATGTCTTTTTCCGGGTCTTCGGCTTCCAGAAACAGCAACTGCGCGATGATCAGGTTCGCGACATTGTCATCGATAGGAGTGCCAAGAAAGATGATATTGTCCCGCAACAGACGGGAATAAATGTCGTACGCCCGCTCGCCCCGGCTGGTTTGTTCGATCACCATGGGTACCAGCATCGATTGTGGCTCCTTCTTGTAGCTGCCGCGCTGCTCCCGAAGGGACAAGGCGCGGGAATGAAATGCAGGCCGCGCTAGGCGGACCTGCGATAAAGATGATTTAACGTCTTCTCGTTGCGAATGCGATGCCGGATTCTATCCAGCCCGCCATCCTGGGTCAAACGCGCGCGAACCTGCTCGACAGGCTGTTTCGCCTGAAGAGCCAGGCCTTGCAGCTCCTGCTCCAACTCTTCGTCACTGACCTCAATTTTTTCCTGCTCCGCAATCTGTTCGAGGATAAGCGACGCCTTCACTTCGCGAAGCGCTCCGTCACGCTGGCCGGCACGTAGGCGGTCGAAGTCCATCCGCTTCATGTCTTCGGTCTTCATGCCCTGGGCGGCGAGAGCGCGAAGACCACGCTCGAGGCGCAGGTCAATTTGCTGGTCAATCATTGCCTCGGGAACTGGAAAATCATTGCGGTTTACCAGTTCGGCGACGATCTTGTCTTTGCCCTGGTGCTCGGCTTCGTGTTCCTTCTCGGCCTTCATGTTTTCGCGCAGGCGGTTGCGAAGTTCGTCATAGGTCGTGAAGTCGGCGCCCAGTTCCTTGGCGAACTCGTCAGTCGCTTCAGGGACGCTGCGCGTCTTGATGGCCTTCACGTCGACATCGTACGTCATGGTTTTGCCCGCCAGGCGCTTGTCGGAGAAGTCGTCGCCATACTTCACGTCGAACGAGCGGTGCTCGCCGGCTTTCGCGCCGCGCAAGTTCTCGGAGAATTCGGGGATGGTGTTGTCGCCCCCGATCTCAACCATGACCTCGTTGACTTCGACCGGCTTCGAGTCGGCGTCTTGCTCTGCGGCTTTTGGAACGCCACGGAAACTGACCACGGCGAAGTCGCCGTCAGCCAGCGGACGCTCGTCTTCGACGGCGTTATAGGTAGCGTGCTGGAGACGCAGGTTTTTCAGCGCCTGTTCGACGTCGTCTTCGGTCACGTTGGTATCGATCGTCTCGGGTTTAATGTCGCCGTAATCTGCGATCGTGAAATCGGGCAAGACCTCAAATTCAGCCGTGAACTTCAACGGCTCGCCGTCGTGCAGATGGAGATCGGTGACGCGCGGTTGCGAGATGGGCAACAGCGATTGCTTTGCCGTCTCTTGGCGGAAGTAGCGCGGCACGAGGGCTTCCACCAGGTCGCTCTTAATTTCGTCGGCAAAGCGCTGGCGAACTACCGTCGCAGGAACTTTTCCTTTACGGAAGCCGGGAATGCGGGCCAACTTGGTGTAGCGGCCGACGATTTTGTCGCGCTCGCTAGTGACGACATCGACGGGAACTTCGATGGTCAGTTCGCGCTTGCAGGGATTGGTGGTTTCAGCCGGTGTGGTTTCAGGTGTAGTGGTTTCTGTCGTCAACGGAATGCCTTCAGGAACAACGGAAGTAGGGATTTCGCTTGACGTGCTCTCCAAATAGACTCCGGAGGAACGCCTAACCTTTAAGTGTAAGAGACGGTGGAGGGGCGGTCAAACGGGCTGGGCGGCATCCACGCGGCTATTTCGACCGCAACACCTTCAGCATTCGGTCGTATGCGGGCTTCGGCTTGTAGGTGGCGTCATAAGGCAACGCCCAGCCCTGTTTGCCCTTGCTGAAGCCAGGAATCCACGAGTACTTGTCGGTAAATCCCCAGGTCTGTAGCACCGTGCACGACCGCGTATGCAGGCATATCGCGGTCACGTTGCTGTACACAGCGGCCTGTGCTGCCAGGCGCAGTGCGTCGTTGCGGTCAAGCGCGACGTCGAGTTCGGTGATGTGGACCTCCAGGCCGAGGTCGCTGAACCGCTTCAGGTTCGCGGCGAAGGAAGCCATCATCCTGGGGTCGTTGAACCTGAGATTGAGATGTGCCTGGAAGCCGATGCCATCGAGCGGTACGCCGCGCGTTAGAAAATCTTTGGCCATGGCGTAGATGGCGTCAGACTTGGCATTGATGGCTTCGGCGTCATAGTCGTTATAGAAGAGCTTGGCTGCCGGATCAGCCGCGTGCGCCCAGCGAAACGACTGCTCGATGTAACCCGTACCTTTTCCGGCGAAGCCGATTCCCGGGGAGTCGTACCAGACGGTACTGCGCAGTGTGCCGTTGTTATTGAACGCTTCGTTGACGACGTCCCAAGCCCAGACTTTTCCGGCGTAATGCTGCATGACAGTCGAGATGTGGTTCTGCAGAATGTCACTCAGCGCGTGGGAATCGTAGGTTTGGCTCGCGAGACCCGACCTGACCCATTCCGCGACTTGCTGGTGCCAGACCAGGCAGTGTCCGCGAACCAGCATGTCGTGCTGGTTGGCGAAAGCGACGAGACGGTCGGCGGGGACGAAGTCATACGCGGAGGCGTCGGATCCGGGACGCGGGTGCACAACCGCAAACTTCATCTGGTTTTCGGGTTCGAGCTGGCGGAACTGTTGAGCCAGAGTGAGCGCGTACTCTGGTTCATCGAGGTGGGAGGGAGTGGCGGCGGCGCCAAGGATCACATTCCTCGCCTTGCCCGCTTCTCGAAGGGTTGCCGGGCTCGTTCGCTGGGGCGCCGATTGACTCTGGCTGAGACTCGGGATGACTAATAGGTATAGGGCAACGAATGCGACTCGGCTGCGCCTCAAGTGTTCTTTCTTTGCGGGCGAGATCCTGACTTTGAACGGAAGCATTCTCGATCCAATATAGCAATCGATGCCGACGAAGAGGACCGGATCGGGCAGGGCTTCATGACGTGCATCGCTGCCAGCGGTCACCCGTACAATAGCCACCATGCCCTCGGCACTGGCCATTCTCGATCGCGAAGTCATCGCATGCACTCGTTGTCCCCGGTTAGTCGAATATCGCGAGCAGATTGGCCGCGAAAAACGAAAGGCGTATCGCGATCATGACTATTGGGCGCGGCCTGTGCCGGGATTCGGCGATTCACACGCGAGAGTGTTGATTCTAGGACTGGCTCCAGGGGCGCACGGCTCCAACCGGACGGGCCGGCCGTTTACGGGAGACGCCTCGGGCAAGTTCATGTATCCCATCCTCTATAAGGCCGGCTTTGCTTCGCAGCCCACGGCCGAGAGTCGCGACGACGGGCTGAAGCTGATCGACTGCTACATCACGGCGGCCGTCCGGTGCGCGCCGCCCGATAACAAGCCCTTGCCCAGTGAACTGGCCAACTGCTCGGGGTTTCTGGATCGGGAGCTGGCGATCCTGAGTAATGTCAAAGTGGTAGTGGCGCTCGGCAAGATTGGGTTCGATGCCTACCTGGCGCACCTTAAGCGAGTGGACGCGCTAACGTCGAAAGCCGGGATCGTGTTCGGTCACGCCAAGAGCTACGAAATGGCGAATGGCGTCACGCTGCTTGCCAGCTATCACCCGTCCAACCAGAACACGGCAACGGGAAAGCTGACGGCAGCCATGTTTGAGGGCGTTTTCCGGTCGGCGAAGAGGATTGCGGGTGACAGAGGGTAGAGTCTTTCGGGTGTCGTGCCCGCGCGGTGCGAGGCTCGGGCTCACGCGCTCGCGAAAACGGTGCCGTCGGTTGAAAACCGACTCCGGATTCTCAAATACGGCCTACCCCGGGTTCCACGGCCTCAATTCGCCCAACAGAGGGGCGAATTCGGTCCGCTCTACCCGGGGCTACGATTGTTCCGCCCTTCGGGCTGGCAGCCTCGAGGTGGCAAACATCTGTTCCACCCGAACCTTTTTCGCATAAGGGACTGAGCGACTCAGGAATCGCCTTGATTACTCACCAGCGCGAACGACGGGTATCGAGTTATTCACAGGGATGACCTCTACTTCAATCTTGTCAGGCCGGACAAATCCAGCCATAATTGATTGTGCACCCCTACAAGTTCCACTTTGAGAGCGCTGCCTGGCCAGCGCAAGGGGCTCCCTTATTTCCAGAGGGGGCGGAGCACTTCTCCCGGCTGCACAAATCCACACAAATGAGGGGCGAATGGCGGCAAAGTACATCTTTGTAACCGGCGGCGTGGTGTCTTCTCTGGGCAAGGGACTGGCAGCGGCTTCGATCGGATGCCTGATGGAGAGCCGGGGCCTCAAGGTTTCGCTTCAGAAATTCGACCCTTACCTGAATGTTGATCCTGGAACCATGTCGCCATTTCAGCACGGCGAGGTTTTCGTGACTGACGACGGCGCCGAGACCGACCTCGACCTCGGTCATTACGAGCGCTTCACCCACAGCCGCCTGAGCCGCGACAACAACTGGACCACGGGCCGCATCTACGAAAACATTATCGCCAAAGAGCGGCGCGGCGATTACCTGGGCAAGACGGTGCAGGTCATTCCGCACGTCACCAACGAAATCAAGAGCGCGATGAAGAAGGTCGCGCAAGACGTGGACCTGGTGATTGTCGAAATCGGGGGCACGGTCGGCGACATCGAATCGCTGCCATTTATCGAGGCCATTCGGCAGATGCGGCAAGAATTAGGCCGCGAGAACACTCTCTTCGTTCACGTGACGCTGGTGCCGTACATCGCCGCCGCCGGCGAGCTGAAAACCAAGCCGACCCAGCACTCGGTGAAAGAACTGCTCAGCATCGGCATTCAGCCCGACATTCTGTTGTGCCGAACCGACCGTTACCTGTCGCACGACATCAAGTCGAAGATTGCTCTGTTCTGCAACGTGGAGGAAGAGGCGGTCATCACGGCGAAGGACGTCGCTTCGATTTACGAAGTCCCGCTGGTTTTTGCGCACGAGAAGGTGGACCAGCTGGCACTGCGCTACCTGCGCATTGACACGCGAGAGCCGGACTTGGCGAATTGGGAAGAACTGGTCCATCGTGTCTATAACCCCAAGGACGAAGTAACCATCGGGATTGTTGGCAAGTACGTGGAATATGAGGATTCGTATAAGTCGCTAAAAGAAGCGCTTGTGCATGGCGCACTTGCCCATAACTTGAAGCTCAACGTGGATTGGATCGAGGCTGAGGGGCTGGAGTCAAAAGACCAGTCGGTCCAGACCCAGCTAGAGATGGTCGATGGAATTCTGGTTCCCGGCGGATTTGGGAAACGCGGCATCGAAGGCATGTTGAAGGGGATTCAGTATGCCCGCGAAAACAATGTTCCCTACTTCGGCATCTGCCTGGGAATGCAAACCGCGTGCGTGGAGTTTGCCCGCAACGTGTGTGGCCTGGAGCAAGCCAACTCCAGCGAGTTCGATCCGGCAACGCCCCATCGGGTGATCTATAAGCTGCGTGAATTGCGCGGCGTAGAAGAACTGGGTGGGACCATGCGCCTGGGAGCCTGGGCCTGCCGGCTGGAGCCGGGATCGCTTGCTCAGCGGGCTTACGGTCAAACCGAAATCAGCGAGCGTCACCGGCATCGCTACGAATTCAATCGTGAGTATGAAAGCACGCTCACTGCCGGGGGCATGCGCATCACGGGTTCTACCCCCGATGGAACATATGTAGAGATCGTTGAGATCCCAGGCCATCCATTCTTTTTGGGGTGCCAGTTCCATCCGGAATTCAAATCAAAGCCGCTCGAGCCGCATCCTTTGTTCAGGGAGTTTGTTCGTGCTTCGTATGAACATAGGCTTGTCCACAAGCACAGACGTGAGGGCAACGAAGTGGAACAATTCTTGCGGTCTGAAAAGGTCAAGCAATAAGGGCGCCGCGCAGTAACCAGCGACAGCTCGACGGAATTCATTCGCGCCGGTAACGGTATTCATTACTTGAGGATGACGACCTCGGTAGTACTCGAATGAGGCTTGCCACGTACTTCATGATATGTGGACTCGGATTACCACTAGCAATTCGTAAAGCTGCAAGTTTTTGCACATCGCCAATGAGCGGGACGCCGAAGTGATTGGTTTTAGGAGTACGCGTTTGGAACTGGCCGTGCTCCCTAAGTAAGCGGTTGCCAGTCTCGCGAGACTAAGCGACGGACACGTTACAACATCAAAAGTCATTGTGCTACTAGTTTTCGGTGGAGAATCGAACTCAAAGTAGGTTAAATTCGCCACCTAAAAACTACAGCGTCACCACCTTTTGGCTATTGTGCGCGTTACAGGTAACCAGTATGGTAAGTACCTCGCTGGTACAGGCAACAACCAGCTCGATGTTTCTGAAGCTGGAAAAGATTTAGGGATCAATACCTTGGCGCCGGAAGGCGCGTGTTGGACGCTTCATTTAGGAGGAAGAACAGTAAATGGCTTGCAAACTAACCTTCGCCTTAGCGCTACTCGTGCTGGTCACCGCGATAACGGGCGCCAGCTTCGCGAATGTGATTCCGACTCAGATCACGTTTGGTCCGAACACCACTGGCTCGGTGTCCATCGGCACAACTGCCGCGGTATTCACTCCGATCACCGGGCACGCTTATCAGGGAGCTTCGGCCGGGAGTTTCTGGATCTCCGGTGCAACCCTGGATTATTCCAACAGCAACAGCCCGTATACTTTCGGTCCGAACTCGCAGACGTTTACTGTGACCATCGGTCCTGACGCGATGAGTGGCTTGCTGGATGTGCAGGCTCTGTTCATTAACGCCAAGTATGGCTTTTTCGCTGGCTCGTACGACATAACCAGCGCGACAGCCGGTTTCCGGAACACGGGATTCGCCCCTGGCCAGGTGGTTGACATCGATTTCGTCACGTACAAAGGCAATCTATCGAGCGGCGAGCTTAACCCTTCCGTTCCTGAGCCGGGTACGATCGGGCTGGTCGGATCGGGTCTGTTGGCCGCAGCCGGCATGCTGCGCCGCAAGATTAAGATCTAGTCGGTTGGCGTAAGTACCTTAGCGCCAGACAGACTTGCAGAGCTTCTATACTGTTCGGATTCCCGGCATCGAAAGGTGCCGGGAATTTATTTTGTGAGCCAGAGGAACGACTGATCCAGCGTGCGTGCAGTAGGATGTTCGTAGACGCGGGTCGCCGATCCGCTGACGTTTGGAGCACGCGGATGGCGCAAGGATTCCTGGTCGGGCATGTCAATATCGGGAACGGCAAGTTGTTCCTGATTTCCGGGCCGTGTGTCATCGAGAGCGAACAGCATGCGCTGAAGATGGCCGAGTCCATCGCGAAAGTTGCTGTCCAGAAGAAGATTCCTTACATCTTTAAAGCCTCGTACGACAAAGCGAATCGCACTTCAATTCACAGTTTTCGCGGTCCCGGGCGGGAAGAGGGACTGCGGATTCTCAGCAGAGTTCGTAGCGACGTGGGCGTGCCGGTTCTGACTGATGTCCACGAAGCTGCCGATGCGGCGCGCGTAGCCGAGGCGGTTGACGTGCTGCAGATTCCTGCGTTTCTGTGCCGCCAGACCGACCTGCTGGTTGCCGCCGCGAAAACCGGCCGGGCCGTCAATGTGAAGAAGGGGCAGTTCGTTTCCCCCTGGGACATGCGTCACGCCGTGGAGAAGGTTCGAGAAGCTGGGTGCGAGAAAGTTTTCCTGACAGAGCGAGGTGCGTCGTTTGGATACAACAACCTTGTTGTCGATATGCGGTCGTTGGCGGTCATGCGGGAATTCGCGCCCGTGGTGTTTGACGCCACACATTCCGTTCAGCTTCCATCGGCTGGAGCGACCAACGGGGACGAGACACCGCAGCAAAGCGGGGGACAGCCGGAATTCATTCCGCTGCTGGCTCGCGCGGCCGTAGCTGCTGGGGTGGATGGAGTCTTTCTGGAGGTCCATGACAATCCTCGTCAGGCTAAATCGGACGGCGCCAACGCCCTGGACTTGGAAGAACTGCCTTCAGTGCTGGATCAGTTGATTGCGGTCCACCACGCGTTGAATGCGAGTGCCTGAGGTGGGACGCATAGCGGGCAGTAATTTCACTGCAAAATCGCGCCATTCGGTGGCCGTTTCAGCCATTTGAGGCCTAAAATATAGGGAGTTTGCCGAAGAGGTTGGTATTCTCAAGGTAGGCTCGGGAACGCCACAGCGCCCCCTTGTGTCTAATCGAAGCGACTGGAGTCGCCGAGTTTTCACTTCAATAGGAGTTTCACATTGACGAAAAAGCGTTATCTCTTTACGTCTGAATCGGTGACAGAAGGACACCCTGACAAAATTGCCGACCAGATATCAGATGCCATCCTAGACGCCTGCCTGAAAGAAGATCCCTACAGCCGGGTCGCTTGCGAAACCCTGACCGCCACCGGCTTGGTCGTGATTGCCGGTGAAATCACCACCAAAGCCTACGTTGATTTCCAGAACCTGGTGCGTGGCGTAGTGGCCTCGATCGGCTACGACAATGCGCTCTACGGCTTCGACTCCAATACGTGTGCTGTGATTTCGTCCATTAACAAACAGTCGGGCGACATTGCGATGGGCGTCGATACCGGTGGCGCCGGCGACCAGGGCATGATGTTCGGTTACGCGACCAACGAAAACGCCAATTACATGCCGACCGCGATTTTCCTGGCGCACAGACTGACCCAGCGCCTGTCGGAGGTCCGCAAGAATGGCACCCTTCCTTATCTCCGTCCTGATGGAAAATCTCAAGTGACCGTGGAATACGACGAGAACCATAAGCCCGTCCGGATCGACGCGGTAGTCATCTCGTCGCAGCACGCGGAAACCGTCTCCAACGATGAGCTGCGCGCCGACATTCTGAAGCACGTCATTCAGGCTGCGCTTCCCGCGGACATGCTCGACGAAGACACCAAGTACCACATCAATCCGACGGGACGGTTCGTGATCGGCGGGCCGATGGGCGACACCGGACTGACCGGACGCAAGATCATCGTGGACACGTACGGTGGCATGGGACGGCATGGCGGCGGAGCCTTCAGCGGCAAAGATCCGACGAAGGTCGATCGCTCAGCATGCTACATGGCGCGCTACATCGCCAAGAACATCGTGGCTGCCGGGTTGGCTGATCGTTGCGAAGTGCAGTTGGCATACGCCATCGGCGTGGCTGAACCGGTCAGCGTTCTGATCGATACATTCGGAACCGCGAAGGTTGACGAGCAGAAGATCTCCGACTTGGTCCGCGCCAACTTCAAGCTTACCCCGAAGGGAATCATCGAGTCGCTGAACCTGCGCCGGCCGATCTACCGCAAGACAGCCGCGTACGGTCACTTCGGACGCAATGAACCTGAGTTCACCTGGGAAGCCACGGACAAAGCTACATCACTGCGCGAACAGGCTGGTCTGGCCGAAACCGGCGCGCAGAAGGTCGCGAAGTAATTTCGATTTCGGGGCGCCGGCATCAAGGGCGCCCTTTCACTCAATCCTGCGATGTCGATCACCATGGGGCGATCGTGCATCCGAGTAGTCTTTGAAGTAACACTTCAGAAACGGGAGCATATGTCGACGACAACCACACAGACAGCGGGCGATATCGCCAACATCGAACTGGCCGATCTAGGCAAAAAGCGCATCGACTGGGCCAACCAGTCGATGAAGGTTTTGCAGATCATTCGCAAGGAGTTCATCAAGAACCAGCCACTGAAAGGCATCCGGATTTCGGCATGCCTGCACGTGACGGCAGAGACCGCAAACCTTGCCATCACGCTTCGCGACGGTGGCGCGGACGTTGTACTTTGCGCTTCCAATCCGCTGTCGACCCAAGATGACGTTGCCGCCTGCCTGGTGCGCGATTACAACATCCCGGTATACGCCATCAAGGGCGAGGACAACGACACCTATTATTCGCACATCATGGCGGCACTCGATCACAAGCCGCAGATCACGATGGATGACGGTGCAGACTTGGTGACGATTGCGCTAACCAAGCGCAAGGAAGTTCTAGACGGCATCATTGCCGGCACGGAAGAGACCACGACGGGCGTCATCCGTCTGCGTGCGATGGCGAAGCAGGGCGTTCTGAACTACCCCATCATTGCGGTGAACGATGCTGACACCAAGCACCTGTTCGACAATCGCTATGGGACGGGACAGTCGACGATTGATGGCATCGTGCGCGCTACTAACTTCCTGCTGGCGGGCGCGAAGTTCGTGGTCGCGGGCTACGGCTGGTGCGGCCGCGGTCTGGCCAGCCGCGCGCGCGGTTTGGGCGCGGAAGTGATCGTCACCGAAATCGATCCGACGAAAGCCATTGAAGCAGTGATGGATGGCTACCGCGTGATGAGCATGGACGAAGCCGCGAAGATTGGCGACGTGTTCTGCACAGTTACCGGCAACAAGAGCGTGCTCCGCAAAGAGCACTTCGACGCCATGAAGGACGGGGCTATCATCTCGAACTCGGGCCACTTCAACGTCGAAATCGATATTCCGGCGCTGGAAAAGATGTCGTCGTCGAAGCGCACTACGCGCAATTTCGTCGAGGAATATTCGCTGAAAGACGGACGCAAGATCAACTTGCTGGGCGAAGGCCGCCTGATTAATCTGGCGTCGGCCGAAGGACATCCGCCGTCAGTGATGGACATGAGCTTTGCCGATCAGGCCCTGTCCGTCGATTACCTGGTGAAGAACCACGCGACACTCGAAAAGAAGGTCTTTCCGGTTCCCGAGGAACTCGACAAACGCGTGGCCAAGCTGAAGCTCGAGTCGATGGGCATCAAGATCGATCGCTTGACGCTGGAGCAGGAAGAGTACCTGGCGAGCTGGTCGGAAGGAACATAGAACCGGTTGCCAGTGATCAGTGGTGGATGGGCGGCAGAGATGCCGCCCATATTTATTGCAGAGGGCTGCTGGTGGCGCGCCGTGCTCTGCTGCTGACATATGCCAGGATGAGCGCTATTCCCGCCACGCCCATGAGCAGGAAAACGCATGCCTGCCAGCCATCTGCGAGCCATGTCCATCCGGTGACGACGGCGCCCAGGCTTCCGCCAACATAGTAGAACGTCACGTAGAGTCCCGCGGCTGAGGAGCGCGAGCGCTGCGCAACGGTCCCCGTTTGTACGGTTCCAACGGCCTGAAAAATAAAGATACCGGAAGCGAAGATCGCCAGCCCTGCGATGATCAGAGGCAGCTTGCGAATCAGCGTGAGCGAGAGCCCGACCAGCGCGAATCCGAAAGCTAGTAGTGCCGTGTGGCGAATACCGTAGTGATCGAGGAAGCGCCCCGAGAGCGGAGTGACGAATACACCCAACAGGTACACGCAGAAAACGCTGCCGAGTTGCGCCGAGTTCAGTCGAAACGGAGGAGCCGCGAGGTAGAAATTAACGTAGGTAAATACTCCCACCAGACAGAACAGCGCCGCGAATCCCATGCCGAACACGGCGAGCAACCGCGGATTTCGCAGGTGGTCCCAACCTTCGGCGATCGAGTTCCGAACGCTGACCGAGCGTACGAAGTTTCTGGCTTTAGGGAGCGCCCGCTGCACCACGATGGCTCCAGCCAGATTCAAGATGCCAACCGCCAGAAACGA
Organism: uncultured Acidobacteriaceae bacterium; assembly: GCA_963730105.1. Taxonomy (GTDB): domain Bacteria; phylum Acidobacteriota; class Terriglobia; order Terriglobales; family Acidobacteriaceae; genus DASRAA01. The sequence goes on along the minus strand of CAVSQO010000015.1, from coordinate 340,780 downwards.
GCCTCGCCAATCGAAATGATGTGCCACCAGTCCGGAAATGTATCGCCCCAGGAACCCACCCAATACCGTTCCGGAAATATAGGCCGACATAGCGCGGCCGACGTAGGCGCCGGCAAATTCCTCATTAATGTAGGCCATCATCACGACGATCACACCGGGCACAAAAAGACCTTGCATGAAGCGCCAGAAAATCAGCGCGCCCAGGCTCTGGGAGGTTGCTGCCAACAAAGTTGGGACTGTCAGCGCATAAATCGAAGGAACGATGACCTTCTTGCGGCCAATCGATTCCGCCATCAGCCCAACCAGGGGCGCCATTAAGGCGACCGCAAGGATAGTCGAGCTGACCGTCAGGCTGACACCAATGACGGTCGAGTTGTAGACCCGCTGCAGGTAAGGAAGCAGCGGCTGGGTGCAATATACATTCAGGAAGGTGCACATGCCGGCCAGCATGCAGGCCAGAATTGCGGCCAGCGAAGGACCTGCTGAGCGGTCAGCATCGATTCCGGCATTAACCGTGATGGTTTCGGTCACAACACCACCAGCGTGATTCCGCGGTTGCCTCTGCCCAAGTCTCGATCTTCCTTCAATTCGGGCAATCGCTTGAGTAGCGTCCAGGCGTGTTCGTCGCTCTTACGCCAGTTCTCGCCAAAAATACAGTCGCGAATTTCATTTCGATCCGCCATCTGGCGTAGCGTGGATTGCAACGCTACTCGTAAGTCGCCTCCAACTCCAGTCGATCCGTAACCGTGGATCAACTTTAAGATAGAAACCCCCTGTCGTCGCGCCACTTGTAATTCGCTCGCAAGCCGCGCGCGGGCCTGCGCGACCGTTGGCATGCCATCTTCCAGGTTAATGGTTCTCACAGTGGCTCCGATGGACTGGCACGACAACCAAGCCGAGACGGCGTTCGCCGTTATTCATCGCTGCACTTCACGATATCAGTCCAGACGAGCGAAGGGTTCGTTTCACCCGCAAGCGTTCGAGCCAACCAAGCAGCAACAAGGCGACATATAGTCGGGGGGGACTCTTAATGAAGGGCCCGAATTACAAAAATAGCACCTTTAGGCCAATCGATTGATATCAACTAGTGTTACCTAAAGCTAGAACTGGTTACCCTCTCAGTGCCGGTTGATAGGCACACTTCTGCTAACTTACTGATTGCATTATGTCTAAATTCGATTAATCATTGGCCCGGTGTAAGTTTTTTACTGGCAGTACTGGTGACTTCGGTGGTACTTTAGTAACTTCAGGGCAGGATGCGATTGGATGTATTGTTAAGTGGAAACGACTGTTATGGCCACTGAATCCCATCCTGAATCACATGCTAACTTGCGCAATGCAGTTCGGTTTCCTCTACACCTGCGGGTCACGCTGAAGACGCCGACCGAGGAACATGAGGCGGAGACGATTGACATCTCGGCCGGAGGAATTTTGTTCCGAACGCGGACTGAGGTCGAAGTGGGTTCGACCGTGGAATTTACAGTAGCGATGCCTGGCGATGTACTGGGTTCCGATCGCGATGTTCTGGTGAAGTGCCAGGGCCGCGTGGTCCGATTCTCAGAAGAACCCTCTGGGCGAAGCGTGGCGGTAGTGATCGATGAGTATAAGTTCGAACGCCTCTGAAAATTTCGGATTTACGATGCCTCCCCAGCACTTGGATGGAGTATCGCCGAGATCCAGCGCGGACCAGCATTCTGGTTCTTTAGAACTGAAACATTCCCCTTTACGTTTGATCGTTGCGGATTCCGAAGCGATTTTTCGCGTCGGAATGGGCAAGATTTTTGCTCTGGAGAAAGACCTCGAAGTCGTAGCCCAGACGGAAAACCTGCAACAGACCCTGAGCACGGTTTCCAGTACGTCTGCCGATGTAATTCTGTTCGAAGCCGGACTGTCTCCCAATCCTGCCGAATCGATTTCTGAAGTAATTCGACGGGCCGAGCCCGGAACGAGGGTGATTATCGTCGCCCAGCGAACCGGCGAAGAAGAGACCGTCGATTACCTTCGCCGCGGCGTGCGAGGAATTCTGACTCGCTCGATTTCGCCAGATTTGCTGGTCCGGTGCGTCAGGAAGGTGGCCGCCGGCGAGACCTGGCTCGATAATCAGGGTGTAAATTGGGTGATCGACGCCTACCGTACCCAGTCAGAGCACGGGGTTACGCCGAAGCAGCAGCTCCGGCTGAGCGAAAAAGAGATGATGATCATCGGCGGTGTGACACAGGGCCTGAAAAACAAGGACATCGCCCTGGAGGTCGGCACCACGGAGCAGGTCGTCAAGAACTATCTGCGTAAGATCTACGACAAGCTGGGCGTTTCTGATCGCCTGGAACTGGCGCTCTACAGCATGCACCGTCGCCTGCTTGATGGTTATGTCTCTCCCAATAGCCACGATGTCACACCGATGTCGAATGGCACGGCTGCGAGTCCGCAAACGCCGCCTTCTTCCGGCAACGGTCCGCGCAATGGTGGCAGCGGACCGGAGTAAAGGCTTTTCCCCGATCGTTCTGTTAATCCACCTCTAGGCGTCGGCGGTTCGCGGCTCCCGAATGCGTTCCAACTTAAGTTAGGGTTCGCGAAAGCTGAGCGTTACAATACTTGGTTCCAGAAAGTACTGCACTCGGTGAAGGCCCTCATTGGACTGGGCTGAGCTGACACTTTCAACACCGGAGAGATGCGATGAAGGGTGATCCCAAAGTTATCGATTTTCTGAACCAGGTCCTAAAGGCGGAGCTAACAGCCATCAATCAGTACTTCCTGCATGCGGAGATGTGCGAGAACTGGGGTTACGAGCGGCTGGCAAAAATGATCCGCAAGGAATCCATCGAAGAAATGCAACATGCCGAGAAGCTGATGGAACGGATTCTGTATCTCGATGGCGCTCCCAACATGACGGACTACTTCAAGATCAACATCGGCCAGACCGTCGAACAGCAATATAAGAACGACCTTCAACTGGAGTACGACGCGGTCAAACGCCTGAACGACGGCATTCAATTGTGTGTCGCACAGAATGATGGCGGCTCGCGCGAACTCGCCGAAAAAATTCTTACTGACGAGGAGCACCACATCGACTGGCTCGAAGCGCAGTTGCACGCGATTGGCGAAATGGGCTATCCAAACTACCTGGCCCAGCAACTCAAAGAAGAAGAGTAGGCGCGAAGGCCGTCTGAAGCGTGCTCGCGGCGTTGGCCTGCCGCGGGCACGCAATACGTTACAATGAAAATCGTTGGTTTCGCAGAAGCGCGGTGACCTGCGCTTCCCCAGCGGAGAGATGGCCGAGTGGCTGAAGGCGCACGCTTGGAAAGCGTGTGTACTCGAAAGGGTACCCAGGGTTCGAATCCCTGTCTCTCCGCCATTTAAAATCAATGGTTTACGCGAATCACTAACTTCCAGCGAAATTCTAAAGCGTGTGCCTTTTCAGCGCAAGGATTTTCGGGGCCGGGTTCTCTTTTCGTCGCGCTTTCGCTTTTGCTCAGCAGCTCGCTTCTCTCGCTGAGAGACAAGGTGCCCGCAATATTGAGAGCAAAACTTTCTAGAGTGCTTGGATGTAATGGGGAACGGCTTCCGGCAGTCCTTCCTCTTGCACGTCTTGAAACGGACACCACGCGCCACGTCTGCCAACACAGTAGCGAAAAGGATAAGGCGCGCGTTCATAATAGTTACGACGCCCGCAGCTACATCAGACAATTCAAAGCGCAGCGGAAAACTGTTAGCCGAATTTAGCGTCATCAGGTCAAGTAGAGTCTTCGGCTTCGTCAACTCCGGCGCCACGGTAGCCGCGAAATTCTTGCGATATAGCAGAGCATCTCTCAGATCATCACGGAACCGCCAAACGTCATCTGGGTGCGCGACAAGAGGATACCTGGACGAATCGAACGACGAGGATTCCGGGTCCGAAGACCACACGCCCACCTTATTCAGAAATTGCGTGAGTCCTTGGAGATCGTTTTCGCGCAAATCGAAGAACTCATCCCGAAGCTGCCATCCGTCTAATTCCATAAGCCGGACCTCCGTGGGCGAGGTTTTCCACTTCTGACCTTCTCCGGTGACAATCGGGCCCAATTGTTCGCTGTTGTCCAGGTTCCAGATTACCGGCAGCCTCAAGGATCTAAACCGGATCGAAATTAAAGTGTGTGCCATGATTAAGTCAATAGATCTTGGCTCAAGGAAAGACAGCTTCCTGACAGTTGATGAAGCCGCACAGCTCTCGGGCCTTTCACATTGGACCATCCGCTTGTGGCTCCACAACCGGCGGCTCACAAGGTACAAGTCAGGCTCGCGCACAGCTGTGAACCGCACGGAGTTGCTTGAACTTCTGAAACCGACGAAGTCACGCGACGAGAACGATTCGGCTTGCAACATTCAGCAGCAGAAAAGCAGTGTGAATCCTCACTTGATTGGAGACGTTAAAAGGGTCAGCTCCAACGTCACCGCAACCTGCTGAAAACCCGCGGCCAAAAATGGCCGCCTGCGCTGTCTTAAAAGGTATGGGTTTAGAAACCCTGAATGCGCTCGCAACCCGGCAAAGAGGACTAACTCGCACTTGCCCTGCAGGAGTATGTGACGACAAGGGTGTATCTATTTTGCCAGTGCGGCTTTCCAACTGAAGTTGTTTGCCTATGTCAAAACGGGCGATTGCACGCAGTTCACGGCAATCCATCAGGACGTGATACTAAAGGTTGCGGAAATCGTCGCGGATGCCGGTACTTCGCGAGTCGACACAATTGACATACTTGGCTGACTAGAAGGCAAAGAAAATGGTTTGGATCTGGTTTGGAGAGTGATTTTCCTTTGTCTGTGTCTTTCGACTAGCTTAATCAAGACGACCTTACGTCGCAGCCTTACGTTCTTTCCAACCCCTCATAGGCGATTAATTCACGTCTTATGGTCGGCGACGTCCGACCACAGAAACGAAGGGTATTATCAACGCTAAGCGTCTGCGATTTTGGAACCGGCTTCATCGCGCAGCCATGCCTCTGAATCGTTTTTGGACGATGGCCGAATTTCCGGGTTCTGCATGATCATGCGCACACAAGTGTTCCATCGCAGAATCGCGTCGTCGTTTCCGGGCGGGGCAAAATTCATGGCCCTCTCGTAGTGACTCATTGCATCCCGCAGAGTGTGATATGCGGAAGTGCGAGCCCCAGAATCGCCATAACGAATGCGGGCGTTTCCCAGACGCTCCTGGATCACGCCGGAGTAGTAGGCTTGCTCATAATCTCCTTGAATTCGAGCGAGAACCTCCTGGGTCCATTTCGGCTGCACGTTGGAGTGAAACTGATCAGTCCGCGCAAGGAGCAGGGAAATCAGTGCCTGCTGGTGATCGGGCACGATGGCTAGAACATCGAGGCAAATGCTTTCTGCAAGAACAGGTTCATTGAGAAGCCTATAACGCTCCGCCTTGGCGAGCGCTTCGGGGATACTTTGTACTGAGATGGACTTGAGTTCGAAATCCATAACGCCTCCTATGCTTTCGTATTGCTGAAAACGCGGAACAATTTTGAGATTGGATCGAAAAATCGATCTACAACCCGTTCCTTTAGGGGAATAATCGCGTTGTCTGTGATTGTGATGCCCTCTGGGCACACCTTGGTGCAGCACTTAGTGATATTGCACAAGCCGACGCCGAACTGCTCTCGCAACTCTTCAACACGGTTGCCAATGTCCAGAGGATGCATCTCCAGCGCCGCTATATAAACCAGGAATCGTGGCCCGATGAACTCGTCGTGCATGTGGTGGTCGCGTAATACGTGACAAACGTCCTGACACAGATAGCACTCGATACACTTTCGAAACTCCTGCACTCTTTCGACGTCGTCGGGTGCTATGCGCCACGTACCATCTTCCGCGTCCGGCTTTCGGGGTTGGAATTTCGGTATGCGCTGTTTCACCTTGTAATTCCACGATGCGTCGGTGACCAGGTCTTTCATGTGAGGAAAAGCCTTCATCGGTTCAACTGTTACAGACTGGTCGAGCGGGAGGGAGTTCAACCGGGTCATGCACATTAGTTTCGGCATTCCGTTGATTTCGGCGGAACATGAACCGCACTTCCCCGCCTTGCAATTCCAACGGACGGCAAGATCGCCGGCCTGTTCCGCCTGGATTTGATGGACAGCGTCGAGGACCACCATGCCAGCCGCGACTTCGGTCGTATAGTCTTGGAACTTCCCTTGTCCTTTTTCTCCGCGCCAGATGCGAAACGTTGCCGTCGCCATTACTTCATCTCCTCGACGATTTGCTGTAAGTCCTCCCGCATAGGCGGGATTGGCTCGCGCGTCAGCTGCACCTCTCCATTCGGTCCTTTCCGCGCGATGACATTGAATTTTCCTGACTGGTCGTCTTTGGCCGGAAAATCCTCGCGGAAGTGAGCGCCGCGGCTTTCTTTTCTTTCCAGAGCTGCGCGCGTCACAATTTCTGAGACTGTCAGCAGATTGTGCAGGTCGAGCGCGGTGTGCCAGCCGGCATTGTATTCCCGGTTCCCGTCCACACTGACGGCGTCACTGGCAATTTTTAGCTCCCGAATGCACTCGAGCGCTTGCAGCATCTCCTGCTCTTGACGAACAATCCCGACCAGGTCCTGCATCACGTCTTGCAGCTTGTGCTGTACGGCGTAGGGGTTCTCCGAGCCCTCGCACTCGAAAGCTCGAAGGGCCCACTTCTCTGCGGATGCGAGTTCCTGAGTATTGATCTCGCCCAATGAGTTTTCTTTAGCAAATCGCGCCGCGAATTCTCCTGCGCGCTGACCGAAAACCAGTAGATCGGAAAGCGAATTTCCACCCAGCCGGTTGGCACCATGCAAACCTGCTCCACACTCTCCCGCGGCAAACAATCCCGGGACGTCCGACATTTGAGAATCGGCATCCACTCGAATACCGCCCATCATGTAGTGAGTCGTGGGCCCAACTTCCATCGGCTCCTGGGTAATATCGATATCCGCCAATTGCTTGAACTGGTGATACATACTGGGAAGCTTCTTCTTGATGTATTCGGTCGAGTTGGGAATCCTGTCTTTAATCCAGGCGATGTCGAGGAATACGCCGCCGTGCGGGCTTCCCCGGCCTTCCCGCACCTCACGTCGAATGCAGCGGGCCACGTGATCCCGCGTCAGCAGTTCCGGTGGGCGCCTGGCCTCCTTATCACCTTGGGTATAACGCCAGCCTTCTTCCTCGGAATCGGCAGTTTGGTTTACATAAAGCGGAGGAATATCACTGAACATGAAGCGCTCATTGTTTCTATTCCGAAGTACTCCTCCTTCGCCACGCACTCCTTCCGTGACCAGAATGCCGCGTACGCTGGGCGGCCAGATCATCCCCGTCGGATGAAACTGCACAAATTCCATATCCATCAGCGACGCGCCAGCGTTGTAGGCGAGAGCGTGACCATCTCCCGTATATTCCCAGCTGTTGCTGGTGATCTTGTAAGCCCTTCCGATGCCTCCTGTCGCCAGCACGACGGCTTTGGCACGAAACAAGTGAAACCGGCCCCGCTCGCGATCATAGCCAAATGCTCCTGCGATGCGATCGCCGTCCTTTAGCAGCATTACGATGGTGTATTCCATGAACACGTCTAAGCCGAGATGCACGCCGTGGTCTTGCAGTGTACGGATCATTTCCAGACCCGTCCGGTCTCCAACATGCGCCAGCCGGGGGTAGCGATGGCCACCAAAATTGCGCTGCAGAATGCGCCCGTCGCTCGTGCGATCGAAAAGCGCACCCCAGGCTTCGAGTTCACGCACCCGAGCCGGAGCTTCCTTGGCATGCAGCTCTGCCATGCGCCAGTTATTCAGATATTGACCTCCGCGCATGGTGTCGGCAAAGTGAACGCGCCAGCTGTCCCGGTCGTCGACATTCGCCATGGCGGCGGCTATTCCGCCCTCTGCCATCACGGTGTGTGCCTTACCTAAGAGTGACTTTGTAATGACCGCAACTCTCGCACCGGCGGCCGAAGCCTCCGCAGCAGCGCGCAGCCCCGCCCCTCCGGCCCCAATGATTACGACATCGTGCTCGTGCTCGATGTATTCCGTCACTAAACGATCCTCCAGTCCGTCCACACACCCATGGAACACATCCGCACGTAAAGATCGGCAAATGCTACGCTGAAGAGGCTGCACCACGCAAAAAGCATGTGTCGCCGGTTGAGACAACTCACACAGTCGTACACCCGTTTGCGGGTTGGGGCACCGGCCAATCGGTCGCGAAAGCCACCAACCAGATGGCGAAACGAGTGGCAACCTAAGGTATAGGAGCTTAATAGCACCAGGTTTGCCAGCAGGACCAGAGTGCCGACGCCGATACCGAATCGGCCGTTGAACCAAAACGCATTCCACACGTCGCGCGCAAGAATGACCAGGAACACCAGCGCCAGATAAAGGAAATACCGGTGAATGTTTTGCACGATTAAAGGAAAGGAGCGTTCACCGAGATAGGTTTTTCGCGGCTCGCCAACTGTACAGGAGGGTGGATCGGCCCAGAAAGCTTTGTAATAAGCCCCTCGGTAGTAATAGCAGGTGACTCGAAATCCACCCGGCGCCCAGAGGATGAGCATCGCGGCCGTAACCCATACCGGCATCCAGTTCGGCGTTCGGCCGAACCAGCTGTCAGCGGAACCGAACAATTCCGGCGAGTAAAAAGGCGACAGGTACGGCCCGAAGCGGTAATGCTGCCCTTGAAACGCTGCCCAAGTGGCATAGACGATGAAAGCAGAGAGAACGCAAAATACGACGACAGGCTGCACCCACCAGTTGTCGACGCGCCGTGTCTGTCCGAAACCCGAGCGCGACAATGGGACGTCAATGAGAGCCATCAAGCCTCCTCACTCTTTGGATCACAGCGACCAGCAGCCAGAAGTACCCCGCCGATCATCACATCGGAAGCGGAAAACATCATACAAGCAAAATCGTTACTGCGTTTTTTCGGAGAGCCCCCACCCGAGCCGGCAATCGTGCACGTCTTGTCCTGCACGATAGCAGCAAGGTCGATCTCGGCCCGCACTGTGGTAGAGTTTGCGTGACTGCCCGCTCCTAAGTTGGCGATCCAATCGGTCGGAACCACCACGTTTATGATTACCGGACGCAACATTCGCAGCTACGATTACGTGAATCATCCCTACGATCGCGTCCGCGATGCGCTCAAACAGAATGCACTCGCAGTGTTCCAGTCTGCTACAAAAGCGGCCGCTGACCGCGCAGAATCGGTTGCCGCTGAACTGCACGTCGATTTTGCTGGAGTTGGAGTGAAGGCCGACATCAAGATCCTCGTCAAAGGCGTCGAAGAAAAAGCTCCGGATGCCATTTCCGGCGCCAGCACGACATTGCTCCTAGAGTGGGAGGCCGCGACCTTGCCGCGGTTGTTTCCTCTCATGCAGGGCAAGCTTTCCATCTACCCGCTGACTTCGACCGAAACCCAGTTGGATTTCTCCGGGATTTACGAACCACCATTAGGTGCCGTGGGAAAGACCATGAACGCGATCGTCGGCCATCGTATCGCGGAGGTTTCGGTACATCGCTTCGTCAGTGACGTCGCAGGATACCTTCGGCAAGCCTTGGCTGGATAGCAGCAACCGCGACTCTTTCTCACTGCGGAGGCCGGAACACCACTGCGAAGTGCAACCCCGTTCACATACTCATGGAGGGCATCAACCACGCGGGTTCGCAGGAGACTGCGTCCTCCGCCATTTCTCCCAAAGTATTAGCGGCTCTAATGTCGCAGGGCACTTAGAGTCCGGTGACGCGGATGGTGGCGCTCATTCGATGCTGTTGTCCGGGAGCGACCTCCACGGCGTATCCAAGGACGTTGCTGGTTTCGACACAGAGCATTCGCGTCCATTCGACGTCGCCGAGATCTGACATTGCACTCGCCTTTTTCTCCCACGGATTCCAAATCACAGTCGTCAGGGAATTATCTTTTTGGATCTCAATCCGGCGGCGCAGAACCGGATCCAGTAATTCGACCTTGCTTCGTGTGTCCAGGTAAACGCGATCGGTTTCTGCTGTGATCCTGACGTCGCTGGTCTGTGCCTTTTCGCGATATTCGTCGGTCTTGTCCAGATAGTGCACCGAGTCCAATCCGCTCACACGCGCTGTGCGAACATCTCCCACATTGTGGTAGGAGTGTAGCGCCTCTTCGAACCGCACGGAAGAGCCTCCGGTATTGGTCACCGTCAGCTCCAGAACCAGTTCCGACCCGAAGCAGGCGCGAAGCGTGAGCAAAAAGTCTGCTGGCCACCAGCGCTTTGTGCTGTCGTCCGAGGCGGTCGACATCGTGACGGCGACCGTCGAACCCGTATCCACAATCGAGTCAAGCTGCCACGGTTTCGTGCGAACAAATCCATGGGCAGGCGCTTTAGGATCGTCGGCTTTGTCGCCAAACCAGGGAAAGCAAACAGGGACTCCTCCACGAATCGCTTTGCCGCCTTCCCATCGCGAGTGCGAACTAACGAAGAAGACTTCTTCGGCGCCGACCGGTCGCCAGGAGGTGACGTGTGCGCCATGCAGGTAGATCTCGCCTACTGTCACGGCCGATGTAATCGTGACTTTCGGTAATCCGCCATTGCCCGCGACGACTTCCGCGACGCCGGGGATGCCGAACCGGCGATTAAGACCGGCGATAGACGCATCGGTTTCCATATCGAATCATCTTAGCTTTCATCCACGTCGCCGTCGCCCGAAAGACTGTCATTTTCCTGAAACATCTCCGGCGGGACCGACTCAACATTACTGACGGGTAAATTGCTGCGTGCTTTCCGAAGCTGACGGCAGCGATTTCGACCCAGGGCAGATGTCGAAAGCCGCTTTCTGTGGGATCATGGAAGCCGTGTCGAACATGATTTTCCCCTGGTCTTCATAACTGGAGGCTGGCAGTCTCGACGACACATACGCGAGGAGGCAGAATGAAACCGACCCAACAACTCCATGACCTGGGGCAGAGCCTTTGGCTCGACAACATTACCCGTGACCTGCTGAACAACGGCACGCTGAAAAGCTACATCGACGATCTGTCGGTCACCGGCCTGACGTCGAACCCGACGATTTTCGACCAGGCGATTAAGAAGAGCTCTTCTTACGATTCGGCCATCCACGAAGGTACCGGCCGCGGGCATTCTGGCGAGGCATTGTTCTTCGATCTGGCACTGGATGACCTCACTCGCGCGGCCGACCTGTTCCGCGGAATCCACGACCAGACGAAGGGGGTGGACGGTTGGGTGTCGCTCGAAGTCTCGCCACTGTTGGCCTACGATACGGCGACGACTCTGGCTGCCGCGAAGGATTTGTCTGCACGCGGCGCGCGCCCCAACCTATTTATCAAGATCCCGGGGACGCCCGAGGGCCTCCCGGCGATTGAGGAAGCGATCTTCGCGGGGGTCTCCATCAACGTGACCCTTCTGTTTTCGCGCGAGCAGTACCTGGCTGCGGCCGAGGCTTACCTGAAGGGCATTGAGCGACGCATCGCCGCCGGGCTGCCCACGAATGTCGGCTCTGTAGCATCGGTATTCATCAGCCGGTGGGATGTTGCGGTTAGCAGCAAAGTCGGCGACGACCTGCGCGACAAATTGGGTATCGCGATCGCCAAGCGGACGTACAACGCCTATCGCGATTTGCTGAAGACGCCGCGCTGGCAAAACATCATCAAGGCCGGCTACAACCCGCAGCGTCTGCTGCTGGCCAGCACCGGGACAAAGGATCCGAAGGCGTCCGACATCCTTTACATCAAGGCGCTTGCGGCGCCCGATACAGTGAACACGATGCCTGAAGGGACACTGAAGGCCTTCGCCGATCACGGCGTGATCGACGGCGTAATGCCTCCCGATGGCGGCGATTGCGAACAGGTGCTGCAGCAGTTCACGAAGGCTGGAATCGACATCGATGCGCTGGGCGAACAATTACAGACCGAAGGCGCAAAAGCGTTCGTGAGTTCGTGGAACGAACTCATGGGAGTCATTGAGTCAAAGAGCGCGGTCCTCAAGTAGCGATTTCGTTTTCATGTCAGCCGAACTGGAATAAGGCTCGGCTGACGACTTCCGGTAATCGAGAGCGGCGCGGGAGCGCCGAGCTTCCCTGTCCTCGGCCTTTTCGGTCGGAAGGCTTTGGGTAGCTCCGATCCGCTTGCGCATTGCGGACAGGTGAAAGGAACAGCGAGATGGCAGGCAGATTGCAGAATCTGAAGCGTCGTCACACATGGAAAGCTCTGGCTGCACACTACAAGCAGGTCAAGGAGCTTCACCTGCGCAAGCTGTTCGCCGACGACCCCAATCGCGGGGAACGATTTACGGCTGAGGCAGTAGGGGTTTACCTCGATTACTCCAAGAATCGAATCACCGACGAGACGCTGAAGTTGCTTTTGCAGTTGGCCGAGGAGTCGGGCCTGCGCGCGCGAATCGATGCCATGTTTCGCGGTGAAAAAATCAATGTCTCGGAAAAGCGGGCCGTGTTGCACGTCGCACTGCGCGCTCCCAAAGACGAAGTCATCAAGACTGATGGCAAGAACGTTGTTCCCAGTGTCCACGCTGTGCTCGACAAGATGGCGGCATTTTGCGATCGCGTCCGCAGCGGCGAGTGGAAGGGCCACACGGGCAAGCGAATACGAAACGTGATTAATGTCGGAATCGGTGGCTCCGACCTTGGTCCCGTCATGGCATACGAGGCGCTTCGTCATTACAGCCAGCGCGACATGACGTTTCGATTTGTCTCCAACGTCGATGGTACCGATTTCGCGGAAGCTGTGTACGGACTCGATCCGACTGAGACGATGTTCATCATTTCGTCGAAGACTTTCACCACCCTGGAGACGATGACGAATGCGCACACCGCGCGCGATTGGGCGCTTGCCGGTTTGGGTGGCGACGAGTCGTCAATCGCCAAACACTTTGTTGCGGTTTCGACCAACGCCGCGGAAGTGACGAAGTTCGGCATCGACACCGCCAACATGTTTGAGTTCTGGGACTGGGTTGGCGGGCGCTACTCGATGGATTCAGCCATCGGGCTTTCCACGATGCTGGCGATCGGGCCCGAGAATTTTCGCGCCATGCTAAGCGGCTTCCATCAGATGGATGAGCACTTTCGCACGGCTCCGTTTGAGAAGAACCTGCCGGTGCTGATGGGCTTGCTGGGCGTCTGGTACAACGACTTCTTCGGCGCGCAGACCGTTGCCGTGCTGCCTTACGAGCAGTACTTGAAACGCTTTCCCGCGTATCTCCAGCAGCTCACGATGGAGAGCAATGGCAAGCACGTCACGCTCAAGGGTAAGGAGATCGAATATCAGACCGGTCCAATTTACTGGGGCGAGCCCGGAACCAACGGTCAACATTCTTTCTACCAGCTCATCCATCAGGGAACGAAGCTGATCCCGTGTGACTTCATCGGGTTTTACAAAACGCTCAACCCGCTCGGCCGCCATCACGATCTTTTGATGGCCAACGTTTTTGCGCAGACAGAAGCGCTAGCGTTCGGCAAAACTGCTGAAGAGGTGAAGGCCGAAGGTACTCCGGATTGGCTGGTGCCGCATCGGGTCTTCCGCGGTAACCGTCCGACAAACACGATTATGCTCGACGAACTCACCCCCGAAGCACTCGGGAAGCTCGTCGCGCTGTACGAGCACATTGTGTTTACCGAGGGAACTATCTGGAGCATCGATTCGTTCGACCAGTGGGGAGTGGAGTTGGGAAAGGTCCTGGCGCAAAGGATTATTCCCGAGCTCGAAAGCCCAGGCGAGCCTGCGCTGCAACACGACAGTTCCACCAACAACCAGATTCGCCGCTACCGGGCGCACAAGTAAGGAATCGGCAATTTTAAATAGTAAGGAGAATGCACTTCATGCAACTTGGAATGGTAGGTCTGGGAAGAATGGGCGCCAATATGGTGCGTCGGCTGATGAAAGACGGACACACCTGCATCGTGTTCGACATGGCGCCCAAGTCCGTTGAGGATCTGGTGAAAGATGGCGCCACCGGTTCGTCGTCCATCAAAGACTTTGTCAGCAAGCTAGCGAAGCCGCGCGCCATATGGTTGATGATTCCCGCGGCTGTCGTTGACTCGACGATCGCCGAGATCGTGCCCTTCCTCGAAGCCGGGGACATTCTGATCGACGGCGGCAACTCGTACTACATCGACGACATCCGGCGGGCGAACGAATTGCAGCCGAAGGGCATTAACTATGTGGACGTCGGCACCAGCGGCGGAGTGTGGGGTCTGGAGCGCGGCTACTGCCTGATGATTGGCGGGCCCGACGTCGCCGTGAAACATCTCGATCCGATCTTCAAGACCATCGCACCCGGAGTGGGCGATATTCCGAGAACGGCTGGTCGCGAAAAGGTCGGAGGCACCGCCGAGCAGGGCTATCTGCATTGCGGCCCCAGCGGCGGCGGACACTTCGTCAAGATGGTGCATAACGGCATCGAGTACGGCCTCATGGCGGCTTATGCCGAGGGGCTGAACGTATTGCGCTCGGCGAACGTCGGCAAGCAAACCCACGCCGTCGATGCGGAGACGACTCCGCTGCGCGATCCGGAACATTATCAATACGACTTCAACCTCGCGGACGTAGCTGAAGTCTGGCGACGGGGCAGCGTGATCGCGTCGTGGCTACTGGATCTCACAGCATCCGCACTTATCGCCGATCCCAACCTCACCAAGTTCGGAGGACGAGTGTCGGACTCGGGCGAAGGTCGCTGGACGATCAAGGCATCGATCGACGAAGCGGTTCCGACGCCAGTTTTGACCACGGCGCTCTATGAACGCTTTAGTTCGCGCGGAGACGCTGACTTCGCGAACAAGGTGCTGTCGGCGATGCGCTTCGAATTCGGTGGCCATTTGGAGAAGCCCGAGAAATAGTTGTTGCAGCGCGACCGCTGAAGAACTCATCGAGAGGATTCGGTATGACGCTGGAAGTGCTGGCTGATCCGCAGTCCGCGGCAGAAAGAGCCGCTGCGATCATTGCTCAGGACGCTCGCGCGGCGGTTGCGGCGCGCGGTAAGTTTTCGATGGCGGTCAGCGGAGGCCACACCCCGTGGGTCATGTTGCGTGCCTTGGCCAACGAAGACGTTCCCTGGCCCGCAGTAGAAATCTTTCAGGTTGACGAGCGGGTTGCGCCAGACGGAGATCCCGATCGAAACCTCACTCATTTACACGAGAGCTTGCTCGAGCACGTGTCCATATCGCGCGAGCAAATTCACGCCATGCCGGTTCAGATGGCCGATCTCAATGCGGCAGCGAAAGAGTACGCGCTGAAACTGGGAGAAGTTCTGGGCTTGCCGGCGGTTCTGGACTTGGCGCACCTCGGCCTCGGCCCTGACGGACATACTGCTTCGCTGGTGCCGGGCGATCCGGTGTTGAAGGTGACGGATTCCGACGTCGGTGTGACCGAGGTTTACATGGGGCACCGCCGCATGACGTTGACGTATCCCATGCTGAACCGTTCCCGGAAGATCCTATGGTTGGTGACCGGCGCCGAAAAGGTTGCGATGCTACCGCGTTTGCAGGCGGGAGACACTTCCATCCCTGCCGGCGGCATCAGCCGCGATCAGGCGGTGATTCTGGCCGATCGAGCTGCGGCAGGACAAACTCTACCTTGATCGGTGGAATCGCCCGGGCCAAGACCCAGCCTACTTCAGCGGTACGAACACCACGCAGACTGGCGAAGTTACATTCAGACTGTGCGAGGTTGCGGTCAGTCGACCGTTCGCAGGATCGACCGAGAATAGATTGACCGTACCCGAGTCCTGATTCTCGGCAAACAGCCACCTTCCCGTCGGATCGAGCGTGAAGTGACGAGGCGTCTTGCCGCCGGTTGGAACGCGCTCCACGAAAGCCAGCTTCCCGTCGCGCTGATTAATATCAAAGACCGCGATGCTGTCATCTCCGCGATTCGAGACGTAAAGAAACTTTCCCTTGGCGTCCACCGCGATCTCTGCCGTAGTGTTCTCTCCCTTGAAGCCGGGAGGCAGGGTTGAAATAGTTTGTAGTTCGCGAAGTTGTCCCGAATCCGCCTGGTACGAGAAGACGATAACAGTCGACGATAGCTCGTTTACTAGATAGACGAACCTGCCGGATGGAGCGATCGCTAAATGACGCGGGCCCGAACCGGGGCTCACCTTAACGAACGCTGGGCTGTTCGGGCTCAAAGCCCCACTCTTGGAGTCGAAGCGGTAAACCAGCAATTCGTCCAGTCCCAGATCAGGCACGAAGACGAAGCGATTGTCCTTGCTGGCCTGAATCTCATGCGCGTGAGGTCCCGTCTGACGTTCTTTGTTTACGCTGAAACCAGCGTGCTGTACAAACGAAGAACGCGGACCGAGTGTTCCGTTGTTCGCGATGGGAAACGACGCGATATTCCCGCTGGTGTAATTGGCGACCAGTAAATACCGGCCGGTCCGGTCAAGCGAGAGGTGTGCCGGATCCGCGCCCAGCGACGAAATCTGCTGCATCAGCGTCAATTTGCCGGAGCTCCGATCGATGGCATAGGTGCTGATGGCTCCTGCCCGGTCTCCGTTGAAATGATCGGTTTCGTTTACCGCATAAAGGTACTTGTTGTCTGCAGAGACGGCGAGAAAAGAGGGGTTGTCGGTTTCAGCTACGGGTCCTATCGACTGCGATTCGCCCGTTCGGGGGTCGAACCGGTACGCATAAATACCTTTACTGCCTTTGTCGGTATAAGTGCCCACATAAACCAAGTAGCTGAAGTCAGCAGCGGCGGCAAAAGTGGCGACAAAAAGCACCACCAGAGTGGCGAGTCGTAGTAATCCAGAAATTAAGGAATGACGGGTCATCCGAGGATTCTATTGCAAGCCGATGGATTCGTGGCACTCGGCTCTGGTATACCTATAGCAACCCATCAGGTACTCGATTGCCTCGCATAAAATGTGACTAGAAACGAAGAGGTATGTGCCACTATTGTGCCGTAACTATATTATCAATAACACTAATCTGTCATTACTTATCATCCCGATATCTATTGCATTTTGAGTACTATTGAGTTTAGTATCACCGAGATTCACTAAATAGTCCCACCTGCGCCAAGTCTCCGGAGACGATTGCATGTCACGAAAGTCGTATGCCCTCCCCCTGTGTTTTGTCGTCGCATTTGCAGTGCTAACATCCGCTTCACTTTATGCACAGTCGATGCAAGGTCCGACCACCATTCGTCAAAATGTTCACCATGATTTATCGCTTCCTCTGAGCGAAATGGTGAAGACCGCTTCTCCGACAGGTACTGCCCTCCAGGATGTTGAGCCGATGAAGTTGGTGCCCCTTCCGCCAGGTTTGATCCAGTTGCCGGAAGACTCGGTGCGGCAGACGCTCGCGCCGCTTACCACGAATGGGCCAACCACGGGTCTAAGCTTCGAGGGCATTGGACAGGGACAGTACGGCTTCTCGGTGCAATACATTCCGCCTGACACGAACGGTACCGTCGGCGCGACTCAGTACGTGCAGTGGGTCAATGCATCGTTCGCGGTCTTCGACAAGACGACGGGCAGCCTATTGCTGGGGCCGGTTGCGGGAAATACGCTCTGGTCGGGGTTTGGAGGTGGTTGCCAGACCAACAACAATGGCGACCCGGTCGTAACCTACGACAAGCTGGCAAATCGCTGGGTATTGAGCCAGTTCTCGGTAGGATCCACCCCGTATCTGCAGTGCATCGCGGTTTCGCAGACTTCAGACGCGACGGGCGCCTGGTATCGCTACTCGTTCAGCTACGGCACTAGCGATTTCGATGACTATCCCAAGATGGGCGTGTGGCCCGATGCCTACTACGAAACGTTCGACATGTTCCTGAACGGTCAAACGTACATCGGTCCTGATGCCTGCGCCTATGATCGCAACAAGATGCTGGCGGGACTTTCAGCTACCCAACAGTGCTTCCAGCAGAGTGCCGCACTTGGGCCGCTGCTTCCTGCCGATCTGGATGGCACCACGCCGCCTCCGACCGGGTCACCCAACTACCTGCTCACGTTTGGAACGAACACACTGAGCATGTACAAGTTTCATGTCGACTGGACGACCCCCTCGAACTCGACTTTCACAGGGCCTACGGTAATCAACGTTGCCGCCTTCAGCCCGCTATGCGGGGGCGGTCAATGCGTCCCGGAGCCCGGCAGCCAAACCCTCGATTCGCTCGGTGACCGTTTGATGCATCGCCTTGCCTATCGCAATTTTGGTACGCATGAGTCGCTGGTGGTGAATCACTCCGTCACTGCGGGTAGCAGCGGCGGCGTCCGCTGGTACGAGATTCAAAACCCCAGCGGTACTCCTGTATTGGCGCAGCAAAGTACCTACGCTCCGGACTCCAGCTATCGCTGGATGGGAAGCGTGGCCATGGACCAAAGCGGCGATTTGGCTGTCGGATACAGCAAGTCAAGCAGTTCGGTCTATCCATCGGTCGCTTACGCCGGGCGACTGGCTACGGATCCGGTCAATACCTTGCAAGCGGAAACAATCGTGGTCAGTGGAACGGGATCACAGAACTACAGCATGAACAATCGTTGGGGCGACTACAGTGCCATGCAGGTCGACCCGGTGGACGATTGCACGTTCTGGTACACGCAGGAATACATAAAGACCACCGGCTCCTTCAATTGGAACACCCGCATTGCCAACTTTAAGTTCAGCAATTGCGGATCATCGGTCACCGTGAGTCCGACCAGTCTGACCTTTGGGGGACAACTCGTCGGCACGTCGAGCACTCCTCAGTCGGTTACGCTTTCCAATACTGGAAGCAACAGCGTAACCATCAACAGCATTAGTGCCTCCGGGGACTTCTCGGAGACCGACAATTGCGGAAGCTCATTGGCAGGGAACTCCAGTTGCACCATCAACGTTACCTTCACGCCGACCTCCAGCGGCACTAGAACCGGCACCCTCACCGTCAGCGATGCCGCCGGCACCCAAAATGTCAGCCTCACTGGCACCGGAACTTCGAACGTCTCGCTGACGCCTGTGACTTTCAATTTCGGCAATATAGGCGTTGGCAACTCGAGTTCACCGCAGGCGTTTACTCTCTCGAATGGCAACAGCACCACGCTGACCAGCATCGGTGTTTCGTTTAGCGGGACCAATGCGGGCGACTTTACGCAGACCAACAACTGCGGCACGACGTTGTCTGCAAACTCCAGCTGCACGATCAACGTGACCTTCACGGCGGGCGGCTACGGCACGCGGACGGCAACTCTGATGGTCAACGATAACGTCGGCACGCAGAGCAGCAGCCTGTCAGGAACCGGCACCGATGTAACTCCGCCGGTCACCCAGATCACCGCTCCGACGAACGGAGCCACGGTTTCCAGCGTGGTCACCGTGACGGCCACCGCGACCGACAACATCGGCGTGACTTCGATCGTGCTCTACATCGATGGAGTGCAAACGGCCACCAGCCCCACGTCTCCGCTCAACTACTCGTGGAACACGTCGAACGTGACCAATGGCACGCACACGATTTATTCGCAGGCTTCCGACGCGGCGGGTAACATCGGCACCTCAGCTACGATCACGGTGACGGTAAACAACTCGGTGCAGCAGTTGCTGCAGAATAGCGGCTTCGAAACCGGTAACCTGACCTACTGGAATGCGGGTGGGGTGTACCTGCCGATGGTGACTTCAGCGAAGCACCACACCGGCAGCTACAGCGCGCAACTGGGCTCCAGTGTCGAGCCGGAGCCGAACGGTGACTCGTGGCTGTATCAGACGGTGACCATCCCCAGCGGGGCGACGGCGGCGTCGCTGAACTTCTACTACTGGGGCACCTGCAACGACACCCTCTCCAACGACTGGCAGGAAGTGCAGATTCAGAGCGCGACGGGTACCACCCTGGCCCAGGTGATGAAGGTGTGTAACACCTCCTCCGCCTGGACCTCGATGTACTTCAACCTGATCAACTACGTCGGCCAGACGATTCGGATCTACTTCAACGATCACGAGAACGGCAACGGTCTGCTGACCTACATGTACGTGGATGACGTTACGGTCTCGGTGCGCGGCGGCACGAGCGTAACCCTGGCGCCGGCCAGCGTGAACTTCGGCAACCAGAACGTGGGGACGACGAGCGCATCGCAAACCCTGACGCTCACCAACAGTCAGACGACAGCGGCGACCGGCTTGAGCATCTCGTTCACCGGCGCCGACGCCACTGACTTTGCGGAAACCGACAACTGCGGCACGTCGTTGGCGGCGAACTCCAGCTGTTCCATCAACGTGACTTTCACACCCGGGGCGACAGGTTCACGTTCGGCAACGCTGTCGGTAACAGACAGTGCCGGCACTCAGACTTCGAGCTTGACGGGCACGGGAGTCGGAACCGTGACGCTAACACCCGCCAGCTTGACCTACAGCAACCAGAACGTCGGGACGACCAGCTCTCCGCAAGCCTTGACGCTGACCAACGGCACCGGGTCCGCCCTGACCGGACTCAGCGTGGCGGTGGGCGGTACCAACGCGGGTGATTACTCGCAGACCAACAACTGCGGCACCAGTCTTGCCGCCAGCTCCAGCTGCACCATCAACGTGACTTTCACTCCCACCGCGGCGGGCACGCGTACAGCGAGCGTCACAGTGACCGACAGTGCGGGCAGCCAGAGTTCCAGCTTGACGGGCACGGGTGTCGGTTTCGCCACTCTTGCACCGGCCAGCTTGACCTATGGTAATCAGAACGTCGGGACGACGAGCTCTGCGCAAGTCCTGACGCTCACCAATGGCACTGGCTCGGCCCTGACCGGGCTCAGCGTGGCGGTGGGCGGTACCAACGCGGGGGACTATGGGCAGACCAACAACTGCGGCACCAGCCTTGCCGCCAGCTCCAGCTGCACCATCAATGTGACGTTCACTCCCACGGCGTCGGGCACGCGTACGGCAACCGTGACGGTGACCGATAGCGCGGGCACGCAGAGTTCCAGCTTGTCAGGTACTGGCGTATGGAATGTCACGCTGGCACCGGCGAGCGTGAGCTTCGGTAATCAGGGCGTTGGGACTAGCAGTTCTCCTTTTCCTGTGACGCTCTCCAATGGCGACGGCGTGGCCCTGACCGGCGTGAGCGTTTCGATCAGCGGACCCAATGCTGGTGATTTCGGGCAGACCAACAACTGCGGCACATCGGTGGCCGCGAACTCTAACTGCACCATCAATGTGACGTTTACGCCATCCGTTGTTGCTGCGGAATCCGCAACATTGACGGTGACTGACATCGCTGGTACGCAGACCAGTAGCCTGTCGGGGACCGGCACCACCGTCACTCTGCCGGTGACCCAGATCACCGCTCCGACGAATGGCGCTACCCTCACCGGAACCGTTACCGTGAGTGCGACCGCAACTTCCAGTGTGGGCATAGCTTCCATCCAGATCTACATTGATGGAGCGCAAGTGGCCACCGGTACAACCTCTCCGCTCAACTATTCGTGGAACACCACGAACGTGAGCAACGGTACGCACACCATCTACTCCAAAGCCACGGATACTTCTGGCAACGTGGGAACGTCCTCGACGATCAGCGTTACGGTGAGCAACGTCTCCCAGTTGATTCAGAATTCAGGCTTTGAAACCGGAAACCTGATGGACTGGACGGCGGGCGGAGTTCTGGCGCCGTCGGTTACAACAGCCAAGCACCACGCCGGCAGCTACAGTGCGGTGTTGGGCGCAACCACAGCTCCGCAGCAGAACGGCGATTCCTCGATCTACCAGACCGTGACGATTCCAAGCACATCGGTCGGGGCGTCGCTGAACTTCTACTACTGGGGAGTGTGCCAGGACACGATCACGAACGATTGGCAGGAGGTCCAGATCCAGAACGCTTCGGGCACGACCTTGGCGCAGGTCATGAAAACCTGCAGCACTTCGACAGGGTGGACCATGATGTACTTCAATTTGTTGCCCTACAAGGGCCAGACCCTTCGCATATACCTGAATGCGCACGGGAACGGTGACAACAACTTGACCTACATGTACGTAGACGACGTTACGGTTTCTGTGAAGTAGCTCGTCCCGGTCTCTCAACGCCGCACGCTTACCCCGTGCGGCGTTTCTTATTTTTGGCGGCAACCGGCTCCGGCATGGCGGCTAACAACCGTTGGGTTATCATCGCTTGGCAGCGAAGGACTGCCCGACTTGCCAACCGCGTGGTCTCAAAGCAACGGTAGTTCTTGGGAAAAGCGTATTGATCGAGGCACCGATCTCCGTGCGTCCAGCCCCGGGGCCACACAGGTCCTCACGTTCTATTGCCGGGTGCTGGAGTATCAGAACTCGCTCTCCAAAAAGTTTGCGGTGCAACCCGAGGTTACGAACACTAGTGGTGCGGGACTCCGCGATCGGCTTGATCTCCGCCAAGCGGCAAATTCTCTTCCGGCGCTCGTAGAAATCGTAGCCGAAGCAGGTCCGCCCGCTTTGGCTCAGACGGCGAGTGGTCTGCGCGGCCACCTTTTTGACCAGGCGCACAAGATGTTGCAGCAATGGCTCGATACGCCCGACGCGTCCGATGCTGGGAGCACTTTCTTTGCCCGCGTTCTATTGCAGCCCCAAGCCGAACAGATAGCGCGCGCTGCGCAGGTCGCGGCACATTCGAGTGGCGAGAAGTTGTGTCCAACTTGCGGCTTTCGTCCTCAGCTTGCGGTAATCCGGACTGAAGGAGACGGTGGTAAGCGCTCGCTGCTCTGTTCGTTCTGCATGTCGGAATGGGAATTTCGCCGGATTCTGTGCCCAGCCTGTGGGGAAGAGAACCACAAGAAGTTGCCGCGGTATTCCGCGGAAGGCATTGCGGCTGTCAGGGTCGAAGCGTGTGACACCTGTAACCATTACCTCAAGTCCGTGGACTTGACGGTGGATGGTCACGCCGTGCCCATAGTTGACGAAATTGCTACTGCTCCCTTGGATTTGTGGGCGGCGGAGCATGACTACAGGAAAATCCAGCTCAACATCGTTGGTTTTTAGCGCTATTTTTCGAACTTCCCGAATCGCTCCCGCCCTCACCAACATCGGAATTGACGGAACTTGTGGCGCGATGTAATCTCGTCTGCGTTTGTCCCCGGGTTCCGTTCTTTGCATCGAGTCACGACTGGTGAGATGTGAATCGAGCATCTGGCAAATTCGAGCGTTTTCTCGGTCCGAGCAATGCTCGACAATTGTTTCCCCCATGTCCTTACGCCGAATTGTTTTCGTTCTCCAATAGGAGGTTCGCGCCGTGGATGTTTCTAGACGTTCATTCGTAAAGACCGGCTTGGCGGGAGTCGTCGGACTGACCGCATTCGGCTTCGATGCCGAGCCAATTTACGCGCAGACGCAGGGGTTGAAAATCGCGCGCACCACAGAAACGCGCAGCACCTGCCCCTACTGTGCTGTGAGTTGCGGAATCATCATCCACACCATCGGCGACAAGGCCAAGAACGTCACCGCGCAGGTGGTGCATGTGGAAGGCGATCCCGACCACCCCATCAACCGCGGCACGCTTTGCCCTAAGGGCGCCTCTTTGGAGCAGGACATCCTGAATGATCGCCGGTTGCTGAAGCCGCAGGTGCGCCGCCCGGGATCGGACCATTGGGACGATATCTCATGGAACCAGGCCATCGACGAGATCGCGCACTGGACCAAGAAGACGCGCGACGAAACCTTCACCGAGACCGACGCCAAGGGCAACACGGTCAATCGATGCGAGACGATCGCTTTCACTGGCGGCTGCACCGATACCAATGAGTTCAATTACCTCGTCGTGAAAACGATGAGGAGCATGGGGGTGGTGCGCCTGGAAAACCAGGCGCGTGTTTGACACGGCCCCACGGTCTCAAGTTTGGGACCAACTTTCGGACGCGGGGCAATGACCAACGGCTGGATTGACATCAAGAACACCGACATGATGCTCATCATGGGCGGCAATCCGGCTGAAAATCACCCCTGCGGTTTTAAATGGGCGGTTGAGGCCAAGCGCAACCGCGATGCCAAGACCATCGTCGTCGATCCCCGCTTCACCCGCACGGCTTCCCAGGCCGACCTCTTCCTGCAGATTCGTGCCGGCAGCGACATCGCGTTCCTCGGCGGCGTAATCAACTACGCGCTTCAGAACAATCGCGTCGCACACGAGTACCTCGTCAACTACACCAACGCAGCGTTCCTCATCAATGACGGCTTCAAATTGCCGGAAGACGGCCTGTATTCGGGCTTCAACTCCGAGACCAAGACGTACGACAAGTCCACGTGGAATTACCAGGCTGGCGGCAACGAGACGGGCAAACTCGTAGCGGCCGGCACGGCTGCTCCTTCGGCGGGTAACACCTCTGCTGGCCACCAGGGAAGCGGTGGTTCCTCGCATGCCGAAGGGCTGGGCTATCAGGCCGGGGGGCCGGCCGGCGCGAAGGCGATGGGTGGCGGCCCGATTCCACCTCCGTCGTTGCCACCGAACATCGCCTATGATCTGTCGCTCGAACATCCGCGCTGCGTCTATCAACTGCTCAAGCAGCAGTACTCGCGCTACACGCCCGAGATGGTCGAGCGCATCACCGGCATTCCCAAAGATCAATTCCTTAAGGCTGCTGACCTGTTTACCTCCGTCCGCAAAGACGGAGACATGAAGAAGGTTGCCACCATCATCTACGCCGTCGGCTGGACGCATCACAGCTTCGGCACCCAGATCATCCGCACCGCCGCCATGTTGCAGCTTTTGCTGGGCAACGTCGGCCGCGCTGGTGGTGGTGTGAACGCCCTGCGCGGACACTCCAATATTCAGGGCGCCACCGACATGGCCGGCATCTTCGACATCCTGCCCGGATACCTCAAGATGCCGAGTCCCGCCGATAAGGACCTGAAGACTTTTCTAGACCGGGTGACACCCAAGGTTTCCAAGCCCGATGGATGGGAATCGTTCAATTACTGGTCGAACACGCCCAAGTTCATGGTTTCGTTCCTCAAGGCCATGTACGGTCCTGCGGCAACCAAGGAAAACGATTTCGCCTTCAACTACCTCCCCAAGATCGATCGCCAGTACTCGTGGGTGACAAACTGGAATGACATGTACGAGGGCAAGGTCAAGGGATTTTTCGCCTTCGGCATGAACGGAGTAATGATCGGCCCCGACAGCAAGAAGAACATCGACGCCTTGAAGAAGGCCGATTTTCTGGTGGTCTGCGAGATTTATCCCGACGAGACCAGCGCATTCTGGGAAGCTCCGGGCACCACGCCCGAGGAGATGAAGCAGATCAACACCACCGTCTATCGGTTGCCGGGCGCCGGCTTTGCCGAGAAAGACGGAACCATGGTCAACTCGGCGCGCTGGCTGCAATGGAAAAATGTCGCCGTCCCCACTCCCGGCGACTGCCGCCTCGACCAGGACATTCTGGCGCAGATCTTCTTGAAGATCCGCGAACTGTACAAGAAGGAAGGCGGAAAATTCCCTGATCCCATCCTGAACGCCTCCTGGACCTACACGCTTCCCGATCATCCGTCGCTCAGCGAAATCGCCAAGGAAATCAATGGCAAAGCTCTTGCCGATTTCAGCGACGAGAAGTCTGGAGCCTCGTTCAAAGCCGGCCAACAGTTACCCGGTTTCGCCATGTTGCGCGACGACGGTTCCACCATGAGCGGCAACTGGCTCTACTGCGGATCCTGGACCGAAGCCGGGCCCATGATGCAGCGCCGCGGTACCGAAGATCCGTCGAACTTGGGAATTTATCCCAACTGGGGATGGTCCTGGCCCGCCAATCGCCGCGTGCTCTATAACCGTGCCTCCTGCGATCTCACCGGCAAGCCCTACGATCCTTCCCGCAAGCAGGTTTGGTGGAACGAGACCGCGCAAAAGTGGGTGGGCAACGATGTCCCCGACTTCAAGCCCGACTCCAAGCCCGACGAGCACATGGGTCCGTTCATCATGAATCCCGAAGGGATCGGACGCATCTTCGTTCCTCTTGGCGCGTTCGCCGACGGTCCCATGCCTGAGCATTATGAGCCCATCGAAAGTCCCATCTTGAATCCTCTTCACCCCGATCAGTCGAGCAATCCGGTGGTGAAGAAGTTCAATACGCCGTTGGACAAGTACGCCAAGCCGAACGAGGGCTACAACATCATCTGCACCACTTACCGGCTCACCGAGCACTATCACTACTGGACGAAGAACAATCCCATGAACGTCGAGCTGGTGCCCGAGCCCTTTATTGAGGTCCCTGCCGAACTTGCCGATGAGATGGGAATTCGCGGCGGGGAAAAGCTCAAGGTCAGCAGCATTCGTGCCGACTACATCGCCAAGGCCATGGTCACCAAACGCATCAAGCCAATGATGGTCGACGGCAAAAAGCTCTACCAGGTTGGTATTCCCATTCACTGGGGCTTCAAGGGAATTTCCGAGGATGAAGGCCGCACCTCGAAGATGCCCGCCAATCGGCTTACCCCGACGGTCACCGACCCCAATGCGTACACACCGGAATTCAAGGGCTTCCTAGTGAAGCTCGAGAGAGTATAGGGAGGCAGAGATGGCAGATCGAAAAACTCTCCAGATCCAGCAAATCTCGGCCCATCCCGGACCCATCGCCGGTAAGGGCATGTCGCGCGAGCCGGAAGTTTGCAAGCTCATCGACACCACCACCTGCATCGGCTGCAAAGCGTGCGAAGTCGCCTGCGTGGAATGGAACGATATGCCGTTCCAAACCACATATTTCGACAACACCTACCAGACGATGCCCGACACCAACTGGAATTACTGGAACCTCATCAAGTTCAATGAGGACCAGCATGCCGATGGCAGTTTTGCCTGGCTGATGCGCAAGCACCAGTGCATGCATTGCGAAGACCCGGGTGTTTGCGTGCCTGTCCTGCCGACGGCGCTATCGTGCAATATGCCAACGGCATTGTCGACTTCCAGCAGGAAAACTGCATCGGTTGCCAATTCTGTGTTTCCGGATGTCCCTTCAACATCCCCAAATTCAACCCTGAAACGAAGAAGGTCTATAAGTGCACGCTGTGTTCCGACCGCGTTGGAGCCGGTCTCGAACCTGCTTGCATCAAATCGTGTCCGACCGGATGCCTGCATTTCGGCACCAAAGACGACATGAAGTTCCTTGCCGAGAAGCGCGCCACGCAGTTGCGCGATGTGTCGGGCTTTAAGGACGCGGGTGTGTACGATCCTGACACCATCGGTGGCACGCACGTCATCTACGTGCTGCATGACATCACGAAGCCGGAGAAGTACGGGAACCTGCCGGCGAAGCCGCGCATTCCACTCGCCTTCACCGTCTGGAAGGAATGGTTCAAGCCGGTCGGCCTGTTTGCCGCGATGCTGGGATTTGTTGGCGTGGTCATGCACTACATCCTCGAGGGACCGCTGCGGACGCAGCCGCAGCCGCCGGTAAAGGAAATTGACGGCGGCCTCGACCGCAGGAAGGAGAACTAGATGGCGACGCCAGCGGAACGATTTGAATCGGCGGGCTTCATCAACCACGTAGGCCGCACCGTAGTGTACGTCGGCGAACTGCTGCGTCACCGCGCTTATGCCCGTTTTCTGCACTGGATGTACGGCATCTTTTTCTTCCTGGCGCTGCTCTCCGGCTTCGGCATTTACCTGCCTTGGATCTTCCGCTTCTTCACGCCGTTGTTCGGCGGCGGAGCCATGACCCGTCTGCTGCATCCGTGGTTCGGGCTCGGCTTCGTCTTCTTCTTCACGCTCCAGGTCATTAATTGGGTAGGCGTCATGAGGTGGGGGCCCAGCGACTCGAAGTGGATGAAGCATTTGCCGGACTACCTCACCAGTCGTCACAAGATGGAGCCAGCCTACGTTGGCTTCTTTAATGCCGGGCAGAAGATGATGTTCTGGGAAATCGTCTGCGGCTCGATCGCATACGTAATCACCGGCGTCATCATGTGGTTCCCCGAAATTTTCGGCCGAATTCTCGTATCCATTTCCTATGTGATTCACGACATTTCGGCGCTGATCATGCTCGCTGGTATCTTCGTGCACATCTATCTCAGCACGTTCGGCGAACCCGGCACCATTCAGGCCATGACTCGCGGCACCGTCAGTGAGCCTTGGGCCTGGACGCATCATCCCGCGTGGTATGAGGAAGTCACCGGGCGCGATCCCTACCAGGCAATGGACGAGGCGCAACAACGTCTCGACGGTACGCTTCCAAAAGATGTTGTCGAATTGCCTCCTGCTCCTCCTCCGCCACCGCCGACGCCAGGCTCCTGGAAGTTCTGGAAGAAGTGAAGCGTAGCGCTGGCCTTCATCGGCTACTGAAAAATTCATTTACGCAGGGCTCCGTGTCAGAACACTAGGCGGTGTCGGCGAGCGGCTGGGGCGCAGGGGTCGCCGACATCATCTCCTTTTTCATCATCTCTTCGAACTGCTGGCGTTTCTGCTCATGGTATTCACGGAGCTCGTGCTGCAGTCCTTTGATCCTCAGACGCATCATCTGATAAGCCTCATCGCGGTAAAGACGGTCGGCGGCGGAGCCGGGGCGCACGCCGGGCGGAGGCGTGGGGAGGGATTCGCTGCGGCGGATCTCATCCTCCTCGTCAGCCTTGCGCAGAGCTGCGTCGGTTTCGGCGTCGAGGTCGACGCCGGGCGGGAGACCGAATTGTTTTTCGAACTCGGGGCATTCCTGGACGCGCGAGTCGTCGGCTTGGGCTTGATCTTGCGCGTCTTTCTGCTTTTCCAGTTGCTCGATGCGGCGGTTGGCCGAACTCACCTGCTGGATGGCATAGAGCATCTTTCCGGCGATGCGAGATTCGAGCTGGCCGGAAGCGAGGGCCTGCACGATGTCGGTGAGGGCGGCACGCACGGCGTAGGGATTGTCTAATGATTGGATTTCGAGCCGATACGGCACCTCATCGCGAAGGGCGCGGGCACGGCGCAGGCGGCGTCCGCGCTGCATGAGGTGGTAATAGCAGTATTTGCGGTCGCGCAGAGCGGGCGAGCCGCAGTAGTTTCCGTCTTCTTTGATGTGACGACAGGTTTCGTATTGCATGAGGCCAGATTTCCTTTCTGATGATGATGTGGTACCCCCCTCCCCGCCTTATTGAAAACAAAAGGTTTATTGCACGACTGTGGGTAAGTTTGGGCAAACAAAATGGCTTACAGGCAAAGTCGCACAAACAAAGGGGTTACAGCGCATAGTTTACAAAGAACAAAATGGCGCTCGCCCGATGAGGGCGGGACGCAGTTCAGGGATAACGCAGGGTGGGGAGGGATGTCAGGGAAAAAATGAAGGCGAAAAAACTTTAGTAACCAGAAAAATTCCCGAAATGGGAAGAAAGCAGTTGCCAGTCGCCGGTTAAAACAAGAAGCGGCCGCGGATTTACACGGATCGACACGGATCGGAATTGGGCGAAAACCATTTGCCCCACGGAGAACACAGGGAGCACGGAGAGGATCTGGGCAAAGGCAACCGCGGATGACGCGGATGAACACGGGTCCTTTGGGATTTTGTTTTGCGCGCTTCGGCCTGCGGCCTGCGCGCAGGCCTTCGGCAGAGAGGAACGGAGGCATTATTCACTTACCCACCGTTGAAACGGTGGGCTTTGATATATCGGCCCTACCGGGCCTGCGGAAGGAAAATCCCCACACGAGCAAGTGCGGCTTGTGTGGCGCACCCGGCAATAAGTAAAAGACCCACCCGGAGAAGAAGACAGTTGCCAGTCGCCGGTTGCCAGTCGCCAGTCAAAACAAGAATCGGCCGCGGATTTACACGGATCGACACGGATCGGAATTGGGCAAAAACCGATTTCACCACGGAGAACACAGGGAGCACGGAGAAGATCTGGGCAAAGGCAACCTCGGATGGCGCGGATGAACAGGGATCCTTTTTGGGATTTTGTCTTGTGCGCTTCGGCCTTCGGCCTGCGCGCAAGCCTTACCTTCGGCAGAGAGGAACGGAGGCATTATTCACTTACCCATCGTTGAAACGGTGGGCTTTGATATATCGGCCCTACTGGGCCTGCGGAAGGAAAATCCCCACACAAGCAAGTGCGGCTTGGGTGGCGCACCCGGCCAGCTCAACCAAAAACGGCCGAGCCCGGGGCAGCATGCGGAACGAAGCACCCGGCAATAAGCAAAAGACCCACCCGGCCAAAATCAGGCCGGATGGGCCACCCGGCCAGTCGCCGGTTGCAAGTCGTCAGTCAAAACAAGAATGGGCCGCGGGGATTTATCGCCAGTAATGCCTGGCACAAATTCGGTCGCCCCTCAGTGCCCGATGGGGAAACGCATCGCACTCTGCTGGCCAGAGTCCAGCGACTGCCAAACGGCTAGTGGAATGGAATTGACATCACGACTGTTATCGACGTACCAGCGGCGAACATAACGAACGGTCACGAGAGGTCGAGGTATATCGGTCGTGTTTGGCGTCCCTCGATGCAGGCACCAAGGATGGCGAATTAGAACGTCCCCTAATTCCAACGGAACGGTAATCGGTTTGATTTCCCCGAAGTCAATAAGCTGCCTAGCTTGTTCTCTTGGCATCCGGTGAGTGCCCGGTGCGATTTCTATGGGGCCGTTTGCGGCCGATATTCGCAGCAGGCCAAAGCTGACGTTCAGCATGTAGACGGGCAACTGCATCTCCGGGACTTCCACAAACAATGGACGCTGATAGTCGGCATGAAATCCTTGGTAGTCGGAGCCCTCTATCGGCAGGTCGCAGCCCCATTGGTCCGCGACTACTCTGTCGTCCATTGCGCCACGCACAATCCCAAGCACGTCGGCGTCAAAGAAGAACTCCGGGGCGTAGCATGGCGGCACGAATGGCATCGGCACAAAGTGGCGACAAGGGCCGCGGTTAGAGTTTTCGTGATTGTCCTCTAGATAAGTTAGGAGCGTCGGCCAAAACGCTTCGCGGCACGCATCAAGCAAAGGCGTCTTAAAGTGGGCCGGTAGCACGCAGAAACCTCGGTCCTGAAGCTCGACAAGCCTTTGTTGGATGTTCATGGACGCGACTAGCTTACACGGTGACCTATGTAGAGGATAGCTGTTGTAAACGCATTATGAAAGGGCGCCCCTTGGGGTAGGTTGTGAGTGTGAGCCTCATCACCTACGAAAGGAGCACCCTTAAGTGACTAGCGAAAAGTATATTGGGCTGGATGTTCATCAAGCAACGATCTCGGTAGCGGTCATGGATGCCAGCGGCAAGCTGGTGATGGAATCGATACTTGAGACCAAAGCCTCAACCCTGCTGCAGTTCCTGGCCGGATTGCGCGGCAACTTGTCGGTGACCTTGGAAGAAGGTACCTGGGCAGCGTGGCTGTACGACGTGCTGAAGCCCCATGTGACCCATCTGGTGATTTGCAACCCGCGTAAGAACGCTCTGTTGAAGACGGGAAGCAAGAGCGACCGCATAGATGCCCGCAAGCTGGCTGAGTTGTTGCGGGGCAACCTTCTGGAATCGGTGTATCACGGCGAGACGGGAGTGCGGATGCTGCGCGAGCTGGCGCGAAGCTACCTGACGATTGTGGAAGACCAGAGTCGAGTGATGAACCGACTGAAAGCGTTGTATCGCAGCTGGGGCATTGCGTGTGCAGGACGGGACGTCTATTACATCCGGCATCGGGCACAGTGGTTGGACAAGCTGCGGGAACCGGGCGTCCGCCGCCGCGCCGAACGACTCTATGAACAACTGGATGGGATGCAACGATTGCGACGACTGGCGCGGCACGACCTGTTAGTGGAAAGCCGCAAGCATTCCATCAGCAGCAAGCTGAGGCAGATTCCATACGTAGGGCCGATCCGGGCGGCGCTGCTGATCGCCTTGCTACAAACTCCACACCGTTTTCGCACCAAGCGACAGCTGTGGGCCTACAGCGGACTGGCCTTGGAGATTCACACCAGCGGGGACTACGACAACCGCGACGGCCAACTGCGGCGCTCCAAGAAAGTGGTTTCCATTCGCGGCCTGAACAAAGACCACAACCATGATCTGAAGGGCCTGTTCAAGGGTGTGGCCACCATGGCAAGTGTGCGTCCCGGGCCGTTCCAGGACTTCTATCAGAGGTTGCTGGCCAAAGGCATGAAGCCCGCCATGGCTCGTCTGACGCTGGCCCGCAAGATTGCGGCGATTACGCTGACACTTTGGAAGAAAGGAGAAAGCTTCGACGCTGAGAAACTGAAACAGCAAGCAGCTTGAGCGTTTCTGCACAAGAGCCTCTGCCTCTCCGCCGAACTTTGCGGAAGATGACCAGCCGGTTCTGAGAAACGCTCGGGTTCGAGGGTGAGTATGACGATGGCCTGTAGACATGGTGTCTCGGACACCCAGTCTCTGTGTAAACCCTATGCCCCCTCGGATAACCCGAAAAAGCCGTAGGCCACGAGCCTCAGATAGAACCATGGTTGCCACCAGACAACCGGAACGCTTGCTTCGTTTCGCAAATCGATTGGCGTCGTCGCATCACAGAAAGCCATGCCGAAAGGCGAAGAGGTGAGGTCCGTACCACCGCAGAACGTCTCGCAAATCGCACAGGGGCTGGAAGTCCAGGAAATCTTCTCCACTTCCGGTCGTGGGAGAAGTGTTTCTCTTGACATTCCCCTTTATAGAACAGGCCATGACGTAAGTTGCCGGCCCTTTGATGTCCAAAGGAAAGGTAAACCGACGCCGCGTCGCGGGCGCCCTGCCAGCGCTTACGCGCACGCCTAACAGCTAACCGCGGCTCCGCCGCTTTGGCCGCGGCACTGATATTCTGGATTCGGTCTTAATTCATCATGTCTGATCCCAACCAGCCCGAAACGCCTGAAACTCCCGAGGCTCCCGAATCCAGCGAGTCCACCGAATCGTTCGACCAGCTTCTCTCCCAATACGAGCGCGAGCACGCCCGCGTTTCCGAAGACGGTGCTCGCCGGCTTGAGGGTACAGTGGTCGCCGTCACCACCGACACTGTCCTGCTGGACATTGGCTTCAAGAGCGAAGGCACGTTGCCGCTGACCGATTTGCCGGACGCAAAGCCCGGCGACAAGATCATCGTGTCGGTAAAGGGCCGCGACGCGGACGGCTACTACCTGCTATCCCGATCCCGGGTTGCCGTTCCCAAAGATTGGTCTGCTTTGGAGCAGGCGTTTACCTCCAAGGCGACCCTGGTCGGCACAGTCACGGGCGTTGTGAAGGGTGGACTGAGCGTGGATGTCGGCGTCCGGGCATTCATGCCCGCATCCCGAAGCGCAACTCGTGACGCTGCCGAGCTCGAGAAGCTGGTCGGGCAGGAGATTCGCTGTCGTATCACCAAGCTCGACGTGACCGACGAAGATGTGGTGGTGGATCGTCGCGCGGTGCTGGAAGAAGAAGCGCGTTCGCTGAAGGACCAGCGCTACGCGGGAATTCAGGAGGGCGAAACGGTGCGCGGTACCGTCCGCAGCCTCATGGATTATGGTGCGTTCGTCGATTTAGGCGACATTGACGGCCTGCTGCACGTCAGCGATATCTCCTGGAGCCGGGTCAACAAGCCGGAAGATGTGCTAACGGTGGGCCAGGAGATTGAAGCCAAGGTCCTCAAACTTGATGCCGGAAAGCAGCGCATCTCGCTGGGTATGAAGCAGCTGCAGCCTCACCCGTGGGATTCTGTTCCCGGCAAGTACAACGTGGGCGATCGCGTCCGCGGCGCCGTCACGCGCGTTGCCGATTTTGGCGCGTTCGTCGAGTTAGAGCCCGGCGTCGAGGGACTGGTCCACGTCTCAGAGATGTCATGGGCCAAGAAGGTGCGTACCGCCAGTGATTTAGTGAAGCCAGGCGAGGTGGTCGAGGCAGTTATTTTGGCGGTCAACACCGGTGAGAGGCGCATTTCACTCGGCCTCAAACAGGCTTTGGGCGACCCCTGGGCCGGCGCGGCCGAGAAGTTTCCGGCAGGTTCGGCGATCGAAGGGACCGTCACCAGCCTGCCCAAGTTTGGCGCTTTTGTGCAGATCACCGAGGGGGTAGAAGGTCTGGTTCATATCAGCGAAATCACCGCTGAAAAGCGCTTGAATCATCCCCACGAAGTGCTGAAGCTCGGACAAAAAGTGAAGGCGCAGGTGGTCTCCATCGATGCGGAGAAGCGGCTGATTCGGCTGAGTATGAAGCAGCTCCTGCCCACCGACATGGACGAGTTCCTGGCGGAGCACAAGGTGGGCGACGTCGTCACCGGAAGGATATACGCCATCTCGGACAACGGGGCCCAGGTGGAATTCGGCAATGGCGTGTACGGAACCTGTCCGCCGGCATCTGGTTCGACGGCAGCCCAATACCGGGACGGAGGCGGAGCGGCCGGCAATATCTCGGACCTTGGCTCGATGCTGATGGCCCGCTGGAAGGGCGGCGCTGCTTCCACCACTCCCGCGCCTCATCCGTTTGAGGTGGGACAGGTTCGCAGTTTCCGAGTCACCCAGCTCGATGCAGCCGCCAAACTGATTCAACTGGCGGAGGCGCCTTAGGTTCGCCAAGACCGTTCCTTCTTCGCTACGGCCCGTTGCCCAGACTCGATTGGGAACAGAAGATTAATTTTCCAGATGAGTTTTGGCGTGATTACGAGTAAGCTTGTGGGCATCCGGGTGCGGCGTGAAATTGAGCGCTTAAATCTGTTGTAAGACAGACGAGCGCATTTTTTACGCTGTGCCTAGTGAATCGATTTTGCTGACTGGTGGAGCGGTTCACGAAGACACTGCGAACTCGAGTACTCCGGAGCAGCAACCGGCGGCCGAGTTCAAGTTCCGCGCAGTATAAATCGGCCCTGAGAGGGCCACATGGAGGAATACATGAAGAATTCACGGACGATGATCGTCCTCGCAGGGTTAGTAGTGTTGGTGGCGATGATTCCGGCAGCGGCGCAGAACTCATGGAACGGCGATCAGCTCAACGTGAGTTTCAAGGCTCCGATGGCGTTTTATGCCGGCGATACTAAAATGCCGGCCGGCGCGTACCACATTACCCAGAGCACCGGCCCAGGCGTGCTGTTACTGAAGGCCGACAAAGGCAAGCACGAAGCCATTCTGCCGTACGAAGCCCAGCCGTCTCCCGCGCCTGTCAAGAAGATTGAGGTCACGTTCAATAAGTATGGGAACGATGAATATCTCAACTCGATCGCGTTTGGCAGCATCTCGAGCACTCAGGGAAGTTGGGTTCTGACCATCAAACCCAGTGCCGGCGAGCAGGCCGCAGCCAAGGCTGCCGCTCCCGCACCGCACAAGGTTCCAGCCGTCAACACTCCGAAGTAGAACGATTGCAGTGCAGCTGAACGACGCTAATCCCTCGGATTCCAATTTCTAGCGTCAAAGCGGTTTGCAGTGGAGAGAAGGGCAGCGTACGCGCTGCCCTTTTTCGTTGCACATGAGCTTGCAAGCGAAGTCGCAATCTAATTAGTATCCAAGTCTCAGACAATTAGATCCGCGCGCGGGTTCTGACATTGACTCGCGTGCGTGTTTGAGGGCAGATCGTCGTATGTTGCGACTCATCCGTGAGCTGGTTCGTCCCTACCGCGGCACGCTGCTGGTCATTCTGCTGGCCATGCTGGTAGAGACCGCGATGAGCCTGGCGACGCCGTGGCCGCTGAAAGTGATCCTCGACAATGTAGTCAGCCATCACAAAATGGCGCCTTGGCTCGAGCGCTTGCTCCATCCGTTGATGGATGGCCGACATCAGATGCACATTGCGGCGATCGCGGCCGGTGCTTATGTATTAATCGCCGTCTTGGGCGCCATTGCCACTTATGTCGACAACTACTACACGGAGAGTGTCGGCCAATGGGTCGCGAATGATCTGCGCCTGCGGACGTTCCATCACCTGCAGCGTTTGTCGCTGGGTTACTACAGTACCCACCAGACCGGCACAATGCTGAGCACGATCACCACCGACATTCAGACGATCCAGGGCTTTGCGTCATCCTCGACGCTAAGTATTCTGGTCGACCTACTGACCATTGTTTGCATGCTGGCGCTGATGTTCTGGCTGAATTGGGACTTCACGCTGATTGCGGTCGGTGTCACTCCGTTCCTGTTGCTCTTCGTATCGCGGTTCAAGAAAGCGGTGAAGAAAGCAACCCACGAAGTGAGAAGGCAGCAATCCCAAATCGTGGCTGTGGTGCAGCAGGATTTGGAGTCGATTGAGTCAGTAAAGGCCTTCGGACGACAGGACCTGGAGCAGAAGGAATTGGCCGGAGTCAGCAAGGCCACTGTCGATGCGGCGCTGAAGGCGCGCAGCATAAAGTCGCTCTTGTCGCCCGTGGTGACGGTGACAGTTGCGGTGTGCACCGCCATAGTGCTGTGGCGCGGCGCGTACCTCATTTTGGCTGAGGTGATGACGGTTGGTGCGTTGACCGTATATCTGTCGTACCTCAGCAAGTTCTTCAAGCCAGTGAAGGACCTCGCGACCACCACCAATGCGATTGCACAAGCCGCAGTCGGAGTAGAACGGGTTCGCGCCATCCTGGACACCGACACCGTTATTCCTGAGAAGAGCGATGCGATCGAAGCGCCACCGGCACGAGGGGAAATCGAGTTTGAGCACGTTGGTTTCGCGTATGACGTCAAGAATCCTGTGTTGCAGGACGTGTGTTTCACCATCAAGCCGGGCCAGCTAGTGGGGATTGTCGGTCCGACAGGGAGCGGAAAATCAACCGTGGTCAGCATGATCCCGAGGTTCTACGATCCGGTTCGGGGCACAGTCAAAATCGACGGACGAGATGTTCGCGACTTCAAGCTAGCGTCGCTGCGCGACCAGGTCGGCTACGTGTTGCAGGAGACCGTGCTGTTTCACGGCACCATCGCGGAAAACATCGCCTTTGGACGTCCCGACGCGACACGGAAGGAGATTATCGAAGCGGCGGAACTCGCCAATGCGCACGAGTTCATCTCGCGGCTGGACCAGGGCTATGACACGATGGTCGGTGAGCGCGGATCGACGCTCTCAGGCGGACAGCGGCAACGCATCGGGATCGCGCGGGTCATGATCCGAAACAATCCGATCCTGCTGCTCGATGAGCCAACGGCGGCGCTCGACAGCGAGTCTGAGAAGCTGGTCATCGAAGCGCTGGAGCGTTTGATGAAGGGACGTACGGTCATCACCATTGCTCACCGCTTGACCACGATTCGCGATGCCGACCAGATTATTGTGATCTCAGGCGGCGTTGTGGCCGAGAGTGGTACGCACGACGAATTGATGGCGAAAAACGCCATCTACGCACAACTCCATCGCACCCAATTCGAGGATGCGGCTTCCGTCTCCGGGCCCTGATCCTTCCGGCCCGGGGCAGCACAGAAAGTAAACTGGAACTAACATGTCACGCTCACTGATTGTTCTGCCGGATGATTCCGCGCGTCCGATTCTGGACGCCATCAACCATTCCTCCAAGTCGCTGCGCATCAAGATGTTCCTGTTTTCCGACCCGGCCGTTTTGCAGGCCGTAATTGCTGCTCAGAAACGCGGCGTGGCGGTGCGGGTGATGCTGAATCCTGCCCGGCGCAGCGGCGAGTCGGAGAACGAGCAGACGCGAAAAATGCTCAAGGCTGCCGGCGTTGACGTCCTCGACGGCAATCCGCAGTTCGACCTTACGCACGAGAAGTCCATGGTGGTTGACGATGAAACGGCCTTCATTATGTCGTTCAACTGGGAGCCTAAAGACTTGACCGAGACGCGGGACTACGCCGTCGTCACCAGCGCCCACCACGAAGTTGCCGAGGTCCAAGAGTGCTTCGACGCCGATTGGGATCGAAAGCCTTTCACGTCCGGAGAAAACTCTCACCTGATCTGGTGCGTCGGCAATGGACGCGAGCGAATCGGCAGATTCATCGACGAGGCCAAGCACACCTTGTGGCTGCAGAACGAGCGCTATCAGGACCCGGCGATCATTGAACGCCTGGTTCGCGCTCGCGAACGGGGCGTCACGATACATGTGATGGCTCGCGCGCCCCACAAGCTGAAAAAAGAGAAGCTGCTCGAAGGCGTCGGCGGCCTGCGCATCCTCGACGACGTTGGCGTCAAGGTCCACAAACTGAAGGGGCTTAAACTGCACGCCAAATTGTTGCTGGCGGACAACGTCCGCGGCATCGTGGGCTCGATCAACCTGGCTCCCGGCAGCTTCGACAGCCGAAGGGAGTGCGCGATCGAGGTCCGCGACGAGGATGTTGTCGGACGATTGCACGAAGTGACCCACAGCGACTGGAAGAACTCGCATCCGTTGGACCTGACGGACGCCGGGTTGTTGGCCGAGCTTCAGGACTCTGACGAGAGTGCCGCCGAAGATCTGGCACTCGACACCCACGACGGAAAGCACAAGAAGCACTAGGGAGGAAAGAGTTCACCACGGAGGCGCGGAGGGCACGGAGGATTTGGATATCTGTGGGGCGGTTTCGGGGTAAAGCATGGTCGAGTGTGGAGATGGTTCGGGCTGAAGCCCTCGCGGATTATGCTGTCCCCCGGGGGAGTCAGATCTTTCTATTACACCCTTTCCCACAGTTGAAGAGACTGTTACGAAACGCTGCCGTCGCTCCGCGACTCGTATGAAATATCCCACTGAACCCAGCGTTTCGCCTTCGGCTTCACGCTGGGCTAGATTATGGCGTGCCTCCGGCACTTGCATTTCGTTGTCTTTGTTCCACCGCATAGGACGAGTGTCGAGTTTCGTAACAGCCCCTGAAACGGTGGGCTTTCTTCTGCCGCCCCGCGGTGCGGGACTGGAGTTTGCAGCCCAGGGAGCACGGAAAAGTACGGCGCGAACCCGGGGCACTTGGCACCCGGCATGGTACTTATGGGCAGTTGCCCCTCCACAGCATGCCAGACTACCCTTGATGGTCAGCAAAAAAACGCGGCTCGTGAACCCCTGAAAAGGAGCACGGGCGTATTGCATTAGTGGGCCAAAACCATCTCCGAGGAGAGAGGAAAGTGGATCGCAGAATGAACGTTCGAAGACTGAAAAAGGCAATCGTTGCTCTTTGTGGTTTTTTCCTGGCTGGCCAGGCGTTTGCCGCCGATATCAAAGGCCAGGTGATGGGAGGAGGAGCGCCCATCGCTCAATCGACTGTGACGCTCTGGGCGGCGAGTTCCGGCACACCCAAGCAACTCGCGCAGACCAAGACCGACGCCAATGGTAACTTTTCGGTGCGTGGAGCTGCGGCCGCTGAGGCAAGCCTCTATCTCGTAGCCACGGGCGGCGTGCCGGCTGTGAACAAGGCAGCGGGTAACAATCCAGCTATCGCGCTGTTGTCGGTCGTGGGGAGCACGCCTCCGGCGCGCGTCGTAATCAACGAGTTCACGACTATTGCGTCGGTAGTGACGCACGGGCAGCTCATCGACAACACCACGATTAAGGGTTCTCCGCTTCAACTGCGGATTGCCGCCAATAACGTGCCCAACTTTGTCGATCTCGAAACCGGCAGCTGGGGGCCGACCATTCTGGACGGCCTTAACAGTGCGCAGACGCCGACGATGGCCAACTTTGGCACGCTGGCCGACGTGATGGCCGGTTGCATCACGCGAGTGAAGCCGGATGCATGCAGCCAATTCTTCGCGGCGACTACACCTCCCAGCGGGGGACCTCCGCCGGATACGTTGCTGGCTACCGAGGTGGTTGCATTCTTCCCCTGGCACAATCCTGACAAGATTTTCGCGTTGCTCAATGAGTTCTATCCGCTGCCGAAGCCGGGAACACCCGGCAAGCTCATGCGGGATGCGCCTTACCTGCCGTATCTGACGTTTGCTCCCAGCGCCTTCATTTTTCCGCTCAAGTTCACGGGCGGAGGCTACAGCGGTGGCGGCAAGCTGATGATCGACAGCGAAGGCAACGCCTGGATCGCCGACAACTTTACGGTCGGCGCGCAGAATCAGGACGCTTCCTGGACCGGCGGTCTCAGCAAATTCGCTCCTAACGGTAAAGCGCTTTCGCCCAGTCCTTTGGGCTTCCGGGGCGGAGGCATCGCAGGCCCCGGTTTCGGCTTGACTCTCGACGCGCAGGACAATGCATGGCCCACCAGCTTTACCGGCCAGAACATTACCAAGTTCGACAAGAACGGCAAGCCGCTGTCGCCTCCGGAAGGCTGGAACTTCAACCGCCAGATCAGCCAGATGCAGGGCATCATCGCCACGCCGAGCGGAGATATCTGGGCCCTCGACCTGATCAAGGGCCAGGTCGTGAAGCTTCCGCAGGGCGATCCGTCCAAGGTGCAGTTTTTCTGCCAGAACAAGACGGGCGATCCACTGAAGAACCCCTGCAAGCTTATGGGGCCATTCGCGCTCGCCATCGACCAGCAGGACCGCATCTGGGTCACCAATGCCGTTGCGGACCACGTGGTCCGTTTCCCCGCTTCGGATCCCAGCAAATTTGAAACGTTCAAGGTGGGATACTCCGCCAGCGGTCTCGCCGTGGACAGCCAAGGTAACGTCTGGGTTACGAACAAATTGGGCAGTTCGCCCAAGGGAGCATTGAAGTTTGCGGAAATGCTGGCGGCGTTTAAGTTCAACTTCGACAACGACCCAGACGCCGGAGCAAGAGCTACCAAGGTGCTGGTGCCTGCGATGGCCGCGGAACAGGGGGGCTACGAAGGCGGCAGCATTACGGTGTTGCGTCCTGACGGCACCGAGGCGCGGTTCTCTCCGATATATGGCAAAGGCATCGTCGGACCTTGGGCGGCTTCCGTGGATGGTAACGACAATGTATGGATCTCCAACTTCAGCACCGCGTCGGCCGGAATCGTAGAGCTATGCGGCTTCCGCACCGAGCATTGCCCGCCGGGCGTAAAGACCGGCGACGCTATTTCGCCTCCGGGCGGCTATGTCGGCGGAGGGTTGCAGTTGATGGTTGACGTTGGCATCGGTCCGGCTGGGGATGTCTGGGTCACTAACAACTGGCAGAACTACCTTGATGCCTTGGGCAAGGTCGATGAAGCACTACAAACGCAAGGCGCGGGCCAGGGCGTGGTGGTCTTTTATGGCATGGCGAAGCCGGTGAAGACGCCGCTGATCGGGCCGCCGCGCCAGCCCTAAGCGGCTTGAGCCTTAGTACTTTCGGGCAGTTGCCCGTAAGTTCCTTTGCGACTAAGCTTATCGGTACCGAATAGTCCCCCCAGAAGCGGCGCATTGCCTAACCCGCAGTGCGTCTTGGCGGCAATCGCCGCAGTGTTGTGTAACGAGGAGAAGGAATGAATTCGTACTGTAAGAGTTTTTTTGTGATGGTCGCG
Source organism: uncultured Acidobacteriaceae bacterium (assembly GCA_963730105.1). Taxonomy (GTDB): domain Bacteria; phylum Acidobacteriota; class Terriglobia; order Terriglobales; family Acidobacteriaceae; genus DASRAA01. Next base: position 299,726 of record CAVSQO010000015.1, on the reverse strand, counting down.
GTGACGCTGACCCTGATGCTTTCTCTATCTGCCGTCGCCCAAGGGCCGGCAGAGTTGACTGTTGCTGACCCGGCGGCGGCCGCACCTGCTGCGACACCCGCAGCCGTACCCGCTGATCCCCTGCCGGCAAATCCGGCGCCGCAGTATCCAACAGGCGGCTATAGCAATTCTGACTGGCGCGTCTCGATCTCGATTTACGGCTGGTTTACAGGAGTGAAGGGTACGGCTGGAGCGCTCGGCCATAATGCGGGCATCGATGAGTCGTTCACCGATGTGTTTCACGTACTCAAAGGGATGATCCCGATCACGGTGGAAGCCGATAAGGGCCGCTTCGTGATGCCGATCGACTTCTTCTGGGTGAAGATGGGTATCGACAATGGGATACCCCAGAATGATTTCGGCCAGACATCGATCAATACCCACCTGACGGAGTCGATCTTTACCCCAAAGATTGGATATCGGCTGTATAACGGCGACCACTTGAAGGTCGATGCCCTAGGCGGAATTCGCTACTGGTATTTGGGCCTGAACAATACTCTGGAGCCCTCGGGGCTGGGCAATTCGCGCTCGGCGAACTGGGTTGACGGTCTCGGTGGCGCGAGGTTCATATTCCCCCTTGGCGAAAAGGCTGCCATCACGGTGTCTGGTGACGCTGGCGCGGGCGGGGCCAACCTGGATTACCAGGCACTGGGCCTGCTGAACTACCAATTCACGCAGAGGTGGGGCTTGGCGGTGGGCTGGCGGTACCTGGATGTGGACTACCGTCCGACCAATCACGAGTTCGTTTACGACACGATCATGAACGGCCCGATCGGGGGCATTAACTTCACCTTCGGCGGCAAGCCGCCGGTGCCGCCGACGGCATCGTGCTCGGCTTCACCGACAGAAGTTTTCCCGGGCGATCCGGTGAATGCCAGTATCAGCACGCAGAACTTCAATCCCAAGCACACGCTCACCTACAACTGGAGCAGCACTGGCGCCAAGGTCAGCGGAACGGGTACGACTGGAAACGTCGATACTACGGGACTGCAACCGGGAAGCTATACGGTCACGGGTACGGCGACCGATCCAAAAGAGAAGAAGAGCAACGTAGCGTCGTGCAGCGCTGGATTCACGGTGAAGGCGCGGCCGAACTATCCGCCGACGGCGAGCTGCTCGGCCAGCCCGAGCTCGATCGCCATCAATCAAAGCGCAACCGTCAACATCACCGCCAGCAGCCCAGAGAGCCGTCCGCTGACCTACACCTGGACCAGCACCGGTGGCCAGTTGAGTGGTAACGGGACCTCGGCAACGTTGACTGCAACCAATGCGGATGCGGGCAACACGATTACCGTCACGGGAACCGCAACCGACGATCACAACCTGAGCACAAGCTGCACGGCGTCTGTCAGCGTGCCTCCGGTGCAACAAGTGGCCACGGTCGAAGACTGGGGCGAGTGTACGTTTGAGAAAGACCCCAAGCGTCCGGGACGCGTGGACAACGACTGCAAGGACATCCTCGATAAGCTGGCGCTTCGCGTTCAGCAGATGCCGAACGGCAAAGTGGCCATCGTCGGCTACACCGACCAGACAGAAGTGGCGAATGCCGAGCAGTTGGGTTCGCAGCGCGCGGTCAATGTGAAGTACTACATGACGACCGACGAGCTGGGGCCGAAAGTGGACCCGACCCGTCTGGAACCGCGCAAGGGCGGCCAGAAGGGCAAGGCGGTTCACTTCTACTACGTTCCACAGGGAGCGACGTTCACCCAGGAAGAGTCGGTAACGGTGGACGAAAGCGCTGTGCAGGGCCAGTCGCGCGCGGCTGCTCCTTCAAAGCATAAGAAGGCAACGCCGCCACCGGCGCAGTAGCTGCTTTCCAACAACCACAAAGGCCAACCATGAAAATGGTTGGCCTTTTCGAAGTTCAGCCAGGATCACGCGAGTTCGGGTTGATGGCAGAAGCCCTTTGGCACGCTGCCGAATGAGTGTCGCCCCGTTAGCAACCCCAACGAAGGCGAGGGCGCTGCGGTCATGTGGCCCCACATGGCCCAGCGCCTTTTTTGGTGGTCTTTCCGATCGGCGCACAGAGCGTCGTCGCGGTGGTATTTTTAACGTCTTACGGCACGACTGAAGAGGCTGCGGAGAAAGTCAGCGTTGCAGGCGCCGCGCGGACTGAAGTCCGCTCGGCGGATCAAAAATGAATGGCTTAGACGCTGGCCTGAAGGCCAGCTCTACCCGCTCAGCTCTACCCAAGAGCTCGCCTGACACACTAATTGCTGATCCGGTCTAAGCAAAAAGGTTCGAGGCCCACGGACCTCTGACTGGCAGAGACGCGTGGGCCTCGAGGGTTCGGTTCGTTTAGTCGGACAGCGGTCTGCCGGTTAAGGCAGGATCACCAATTCCGGCTTGCTGCCGCCGCTCATGCCGTAGGTGGCTCCTGGATAGAAGGCGCCGGCGTCGTACTTGTAGCAACCCGGAGTGTTCGCCTTCACCGTGATCTGTTTGTTGGCGCCGCCGATGATCGGATCATCGGGATCGAACGGCGAGTCGGTGCCGAACGAGACCATGAAGCCAGTGTTCTTGTTCGAGGTCATCCAGACGGTGGTTGTGCCCTTCTTGATGCAGAAGAACCGGTTGCTCTTCGCATCAGGAATGCCGGGTTTTACGTTGGCAGAATTGCCCGCCTTGGTGATATCGACGGTGCACGGGGCCGTGGCGGACCCGCAGGTGTCGGAGGCTTTACAGAGACTGGCCGGATCTGGCTCGTCGCATACGTACTTGTTCTTTTTCTGTGCCTGTCCTACGGCACAGGCCAGCAGCACGATGCAAATTACGGCGAAGGCCGTGCTGGACTGTTTTCTTGTTCTCATAATTCCACCTCGTTGGAAATGGCTAATGCGCACGTGAAAATAACTGCACTTCGTACGCCGGTTTGAAATCCGTAAGACCGGCCGAAAGCACCGTTCTACCTGGTGCAACAGGAACAGTGGCTGTCGCGGGCAGAACCCAAACCGCGGCAGAGGCCGCGGTCGGCGGCCTACGACTTAGTTCTCCGAGGTACCCTTCCAGTCGATGATGTTGCTCAACCGCCAGGCATTCTGGTTCAACTCGATTTGCAGCTCGCCGTCCTTGTTGATGGTGAACTGGCAGGCCGGATACAGAACGCCACCGCTCTTGCTCTTGTCCTGATCGTTAATCTGGATCTCTCCGGCGGTTAAGTTGAAGGATTGACTCTGAGAGTCGGCGTAGGCTTCGCCGAAAGTGATTTTGCGGTTGGTGACGAAGCGAATGGTTCGCCCAGTCGGCGAGGGGATCATGCGGATGAACGACAGGTCGTAGCCCAGCGTGCCGGGAATCTGGATACGGCCAACCGCCGGCATCTTTTCTAACGCGTTCACCAATCCCTGGTTCTGGCCCTTCTGGAACGCCTCGACCAGGGCCTGGCGGGTTTCAGGCGTGGAGAACTCGTAGATGATGACCGTCACTCCGACGTTGCGTCCTAATTGGGTGCTGGTGCCATAGGCAGTAGCGTCGATGGTTTCGTACTTGTCCCGGGCAAATCCGGGAATGCAGGCCATCGCCATTACCACCAGAAGGGCTAAAGCAACTCTTGCTGACTTTGAAGCAGTGTTCATTGGTTTCTCCGTTTCAGTCTAACAATAACGGTTCTGTTGAACGATCGGATGACCGTCCTGAATGCCGTAACGCTAATTTTGCTGCGCTAGAAACGGTAACTGGTAAAAGTACTGATTTCAAGACAAAAATTGACAGGAGCGCCTGAGCGGCACTGAAAAATGGGTTCCGGAGCGATGCTTCAGCACGGTATTTCCGCGGTCGGAGCCGCGTTTGGAATAGGGATTGCCCGAGAAATCTTCTGCGCTTAAGAAGGGCAGTTCTGCTAGTATTTGCTGTACCAGATTAGCTCCATTTGCTTTGCACTCTGCCGCAATTCTGCCGCGCAAGCAGCGGAATGAATATTGCTGCGGAGTTTGGCCCTTGAATGGGCCGGTTCCCAATACGACATACGCCGGCTGGCTACAGTTGGCATCAATCGCGAAGAGAGGCAAGAAAATATCCATGAACACGAAAATGAAGTTAAGAGCTGCAATCGGTGGGTTCGCAATTCTATTCGTCCTGACGCTGTTGGCGGGCACCGCCGCCTTTGCGCAGTCGCTAAAGGTCAAAGGCGTCATCATCAGTCGCGCCGGCAACACCATGACCATGAAGGCGGACACTGGGAATGTGGTCGTTGTGCTGAACGACAACACCGACGTGCAGCAGCTGCAGGGTGCCCTCAAGGCCCGCAAGAAAGAAATGTCTATGGCGGCTTTGATCCCTGGGCTGGCGTGCGAAGTGCAGGGTACCTACAACGCGCAGAACCAGCTCGTCGCGCAATGGGTCCGGTTTACCGGAGATGACCTGGAGCAGGCGCAGTCGGCGCAGGCTGCGGTCCACGAGACTAAGGTGGCGGCAGCCAAGAACCAGGCTGAACTGCAGCAGCAGGCAGACGCGCTGGCGGCGCAGAATGCAGCCTTGAAGGAGCAGCAGTCTGCGATCACCGCACAGCAGAAGGAGATCGCCGCCAATAAGGCCAAGATCGCCGCGAACAGCGCCCGCTTCGGAGAGCTTGACCAGTACTACATCCTGGACGAAGTCACCGTGCTCTTCGGCAACGGCGTAACGAAGGTTGATCCGCAGTACAACGCTCCGTTGCTGGCCCTGGTCCAGAAGGCGATGACCTACAACGGTTACAACATCCAGGTGAAGGGTTACGCATCGTCGGTGGGCAGCGCGGCCCTGAACCAGCAGCTCAGTGAAGAGCGGGCGAACAATGTTACGAACATTCTTGTGCAGCAGGGTCACGTTCCCTTGACCAACATGCTGGCTCCGGGCGCGATGGGCGAGAGCCGTCAGGTGGGCAACGACAAGACCGCTGAGGGACAGGCGGAGAACCGGCGGGTCGTGGTTCGGGCGCTGCTGAACAAAGGCGTCGCCGGAACCATGGAAGGACTGCCAACGACGAAGTAAGACTTCTCGAATTGCCGGGAGCGCTGGGACGGTGATAGTGCGTCCCAGCGACCTGGCTCATCGAGTTAAGGGTCGACCGGCTTCCACGCTGTAACACTCGCGCGCCCTCGGCGTGTAATAATCCCTGCAAGATTCTGCTTGAGCGTACCGGGGGTAGGAAATCATGGCGGGGACCGTGGCGTTAGTGGTTCTGTGCACGGTGACGGCGTTGGTAGTTGTTCTCTATGCGGCTTATTGCGAAGCAGGCGAGGACCTGCCTTGCAAGAAAGCTCGCAGGCGGCGCGCGTCAGCGTCGGCTACGACGCCGGATTCAACGGAGCGGAAGGGGAGTTAGCCATGCCGGGCACTCTTGCGGCAAGAAGAGATCGTTTTTTTTCACTGACAATCGTCCTTTTGGTGGCACTGTTTGCGTCAGCGTCGGCCCAGGACCCAGGGTGGCCGAGGCAGATCACCAAGCCTTCGGGAAAACTGGTCTATTACCAGCCGCAGGTGGATGACTGGAACAACTACCAGACGATAAATGCCCGCCTGGCATTCACCATCACACCGACCGGCGGCAAGACCCAAGTGGGCGTGCTCGCGGTGCAGATGCAGACCAGCGTCAACATGGACACCCACACCGTGTTGCTGAGCAATCCCCAGATCAACAGCGTTACGTTTCCGTCGCTGGATCCAGCCACTTCTGAGCAGATGGGCTCGCTGGTGAGGACCTTTCTGAATCCAGCCGCCACCATGAACATTTCGTTGGAGCGGCTGGTGGCGAGCGTCAAGAAGGCGAAGGCCCCGCCCACTACCGAGCTGAATAACGAGCCTCCGACGATCTACATCAGCATGCGGCCGGCGATTCTTTTGCTGGTGAACGGCACGCCAGTGATGGAAAAGATCGCGAACTCGAACCTGCAATTTGTGGTGAATGCCAACTGGCCGTTGTTCCAGGTGCAAAACGCGTCGCAGTATTACCTGTTCAACGGCAAGGGTTGGATGACGGCATCGAGCCTTAGCGGCACTTGGACTGCGACCAGCCAACTGCCCGCGGGAATGTCGCAGGTGCCTGCGAATTCGAATTTCGCCAGTCTTAAACCTTACATTCCTGCGCCGCCCGCCGCGACGGCGCCGGTAGTTTATTCCAGCGCAACGCCGGCGGAGATCATTGTCTTCAGCGGGCCTCCGCAGTGGACCGCGATTCCCGGCACACAACTGTCGTACGGGTCGAACACTGGCAGCCCGATCTTCAAATATGCGCCGACCGGAGCTTTTTACTTCCTCACGTCAGGACGCTGGTTTACCGCAACAAGACCGCTGGGACCGTGGACGTTTGCCACGTACAGCCTACCGCCGGATTTCGCCCAGATACCCGTCAGCAGCCCAGTGGGAAGCATTTTGTCATCGGTTCCGGGAACTCCGGAAGCGGAAGACGCCGTATTGATTGCGCAGATTCCGACAACGGTTACGGTGAATCCGGCGCAGGCGGCGAGCGAAGTAAAAGTGACGTACGTGGGCTCGCCTCAGTTCCTGCCGATTACCGGCACTACGATGTCGTATGCGACGAACACGCCGAATCGAGTGATCCAGGTCGGGTCACAGTATTACTTGTGCTATCAAGGGATATGGTTTGTCGGGTCGAGTCCGCAGGGACCATGGCAAACAGCGCAGACCGTGCCCCAGGTGATTTACACCATTCCGCCGAGCTCGCCGGTGTACAACGTCACTTACGTGGTTCAGCAACCGTTGCCTGACGGCAATGTCCAGGCCAGCTATACCGCTGGATATATGGGGGCGTTCATTACCGGAGCAGCGGTTGGCGCCATCGTGGCGAGCGGAACCGGCTATTACTATCCACCCTATGTTTATGGCGGGTTCTATTATCCTTACGCCGCGACCTACGGATACCACACCTACAACCCCTATACCGGCGCATACGGCTACGAAAACTCCGCGTACGGACCGTACGGTAGCGCGCACTGGGGAGCGTCGTACAACCCGAACACCGGGACGTACGCGCGCGGAGCGACGACATCCACCGCGTACGGCAAACAAGCTGTAGGCGAGGCCTATAACCCGTACACCGGGGCCTCAGCGGCGACCCACCAAGGCTCAAATGCATACGGATCCTGGGGGCAGTCGGTCGTAAACAAGAACGGCGAGACAGCTTACACGCAGCATGCCAGCAACGCCTATGGGTCGGCTGGGACGGTGCAGACGTCGTCGGGTGGTAAGGGCGCGGCCACAAGCACCGCGTATGGCAATACTGCTGCCGGGAAGACCTCTAACGGCGATATGTACGCAGGCCACGACGGCAACGTGTACAAGAACACCGGAAGCGGGTGGCAGAAGTACGATAACGGAAGCTGGAACACGGTCGACAAGTCCACCGCACAGCAATCAGCGCAGAGTTACCAGCAGCAGCAGCATCCGACGAGCACGAACTCCAATTACTCTTCTGCTCAACAGAAAGCGCAGAGTAACCCGAATTACTCGGCCGACCAGCAAAAGGCGCAAAGCAACCCGAACTACTCAGCCAACCAACAAAAGGCCCAAAGCTACAGCCAGCAACACCCGTCGGGCGGCGGCAGTTACAACAAGCCAAGCAGCGGGTCGTACGGCGACATGGACCAGGAAGCCCAGAATCGTGCGCGCGGAGAGGCCCAGAGCCGCAATTTCTCCCAGTACCAGCACTCTGGAGCAGATCGGAGTGGAGGCTGGGGCGGCGGGGGCGGAGGCGGCTTCCGGCGCTAAGCCGGTTGGGCTTATTCGGTTCGACGAGTGAGAGTTCAGTTCAACTGAGCGGTACAAAGTTCAGACAGGAGAAGACTGTTTATGAAGGCTAAGTTAGCGTTTTGCGCAATACTGATTTGTGTGGCAAGTTCCGTTGCATTGGCGCAGCAGGTTTCCGTCAACTACGATCACAACGCGAGCTTTTCTCAGTACCACACCTACGCGTGGGGATCGAACAACAAGAACCAGATTCAGAACTCGATCCTGGCGCAAGTAGCGCAACAGGACATCGAAGCCGCCATGCAGCAAAAGGGCCTGCAGAAAGTGCAGGAGAGTCAGAACCCCGACCTGGTGCTGGCGGCTAGCGGCGGCGAGCGCGAGCAGACTTCGTACAATGCTTGGGGCATGCGCGGAATCGGTGGCGGCATGGGCGGAATCAGCCCGCAGGAGAACGTCGAGGCCACGATGGTTGTCAGCCTGTATGACGTGAAGCAGAAGTCGCTGGTGTGGCGTGGCATCGCGCAGAACACCCTGAATAGCAACGGCAACAAAAACCAGGAAATGGTGGAAAAGGCAGTTCAGAAGATGTTCAAGCAGTGGCCCAAGCAGTAGGCCCGGGATCGAAGCCGACTTCGGAACTTTCATTGCACGAGAAAGGAAATAAATGTCTTTGACGCAGCTTGGTACGCGCTCTTGCGTGGTCCGTTTTCTGTTGGTTGTCGCGGTGTTGGGTGCAAGCGCGCAAGCCGAGAAGATCCGCGTTCACTACGACAAGTCCATCGACTTTGCGAAGTATAAGACGTACGGATGGGCTCCGGTGGGTGCAGTCGCGCATCCCATGCTCGCTCTTGATGTCGTGGGAGCCGTGGACCAGGAAATGGCGGCCCACGGATTGACGAAAGTGCCGGCCAATCCAGACCTGCTGGTGCAGATCTACGGTGCGGTCGATGCAGAAGTCAGCATGACATCGAACAATCCCATCTACAACGCGACAGGCGGCATTCCTCCATTCGATCCCAGCATGACGTCGCCGGGGAACTCGCTCTATTGGGACGGTTACTACGGAAATTCCACGGTGGTCGTGCATCCTGGCACGTTGATCATTGACCTCATTGACGCCAAGGCCAAGAAACTGGTGTGGCGCGGTATGGGCTCCGAGGCCATCAGCCCCAACCACCCAGATAAACTGATGGACGAGGCGAACAGCACGGTCACTAAGTTGTTCAAGGATTATCCGGTGAAGAAGTAGCCGCCTGCTCGCGATAGCATTCTTGTAACGCTACGTTCATGCACTGAAGTTACTCATAAGGCGCATAGAAATTTTGGATTGGACTCGCCCTAGAGACTGGGGCAGACTGAGCCCCACAGAGGCGGAAGTCAGCCCGGGTGAGGTTTCTGTGCGAAGCGTGAGCGATCGTTCCGTTCCTAGCGGCCCAGCCTTTCTGATGTGTCCCCCAACCCAGTATGACGTGAATTACGTCATCAACCCGTGGATGGAAGGCAACGTCAACCGGTCATCCCCACAAAATGCGACCCGTCAGTGGGAACAGTTGCACGCCGCGTTGGCAGGCTTGGCGCGGGTGGAGCTGGTCGAGCAACAGGCCGGTTCGCCCGACATGGTATTCACGGCCAATGCCGGGCTGGTGCGCAAGGGAATGGTTGCCTTGAGCAGGTTTCTGCATCCTGAGCGTCAGGGCGAGGAGCCACACTTTCGAAAATGGTTTGATGATTCCGGCTTCGCGGTGCGCGAGTTGCCGCGTGCCGTGCCCTTCGAGGGTGAAGGCGACGCGCTCTTTGAGGCCGACAATTCGCGACTGTGGGCGGGACATGGCATGCGCAGCCGCGAGTCGAGCCATCCGTATCTGCAAGAAACATGGGGCGTCGAGGTGATCTCACTTCGACTGATCGATCCGCGCTTCTACCATCTCGACACCTGTTTCTGTCCGCTCTTTGGCGGGTATGTTCTCTACTATCCCGAGGCTTTTGACGCCGTGTCTCAGGCTAAGATCGCGTCCCGTTATCCGGCGGAAAAACGAATCGTCGTCACGCTACGCGACGCTTTAAAGTTTGCCTGCAACGCGATTAACGTGGGGAGAACCATCCTGATGAACGAAGTCAGTGTTGAACTTTCGCGCCGGCTGCAGACCGAAGGCTTCCGCGTGATCGAAGTGCCGCTTACTGAATTCCTGAAAGCCGGCGGTGCAGCCAAGTGCCTGGTTTTGCGGTTGAGTGAGATGGAAGTGACGCATGGACCCGCAGCCACTCAATAACCTCAAGTAGCGTAAAGGCTGCTGGAATCCAGTGTGCCGCGCGGACTAAAGTCCGCGCGGGGATCAAAATGAGGCGTTAACGGCACGGCTAAAGCCGTGCCCCTTCAAAACCGCGTTGAGGGAGACTCTTTCAGAAGCCTGTTAGAGCTCCCCGCGGTTGCTTGACGTCGCGAGAAGCCTTTCCCTAGTATCCAAGACCAGGATGTGTTTCCTGCTCGGGTTCCCTACGAAGTATTCCGCGCACGCGCGAATTCTGCTCATACTTCTAGTTCTATTGGCGCTGACTGCGAGCGTTAGCGCTCAATCGCCGGCCAAGAGTGCGCCCGGAGCGGTGGCGAACTTCGTCGACATCGCCGAAAGAGCCGGGCTGACCATGAAGAACGTTTTCGGTGGAGTCGATAGCAAGAAGTACATCATCGAGACCACCGGAACCGGCGTGGCCATCTTCGATTACGACAACGACGGCTGGCCCGACATTTTCTTCGTTAATGGCACGACGCTGGAAGATATGAAGGCCGGGAAGACAGGGCCAACCAACCATCTGTACCACAACAATCATGACGGAACGTTCACCGACGTCACCGAGAAAGCCGGACTGGCCGATGCAACGGGCTGGGGGCAAGGCGTGTGCGTGGGCGATTACGACAACGACGGATGGCAAGACCTGTACGTCACGTATTACGGCAAGAACCGCCTCTATCACAACGAGCACGGCGTCTTTAAGCTGGTGAGCGAGAAGGCGGGCGTTGCGGGAAACGGCAAAGAGTGGGGAGCGGGCTGTGCTTTTGTCGATTACGACCGCGACGGCCATCTCGATCTCTTCGTTGCAAATTACGTTGACTTTGATGTGACCACTGCGCCTGCGCCTGGTGACCGGCCATCGTGCATGTGGAAGGGCGCTCCCGTGATGTGCGGACCGCGAGGCCTGCCGCATCATAAGAATATTCTGTATCACAACCGCGGCGATGGAACGTTTGAGGATGTCACTGTCAAAGCGCATATCGATCAGACCAACGGCCACTATGCGCTAGGCGTTTCGACGCTCGACTATGACAACGATGGTTGGCCCGACATTTACGTTGCTTGCGACAGTACGCCGAGCATTCTGTACCACAACAACCGCGATGGAACCTTCACCGACGTCGCGGTGGTGGCGGGTGCGGCGTTCAACGAAGACGGCCGCGAACAGGGAGGCATGGGCACTACCGTCGGAGACTACGATGGCGATGGCCGCCTGGACATCTTCAAGACCAACTTCTCCGATGACACGTCTACGCTGTACCACAACAATCCGGACGGCACGTTCACGGATCTCACGACTGCCGCGGGCCTGGGGCTGCATACGAAGTATCTCGGCTGGGGAACGATGTTCTTTGATTTCGACAACGACAGTTGGCCCGATTTGCTGCTGGTAAACGGACACGTGTATCCCGAAGTGGACAAGTTTCATCTGGGTAGCAACTACCAGGAGCCGCGCATTCTGTACCGCAACAACGGCGACGCGACGTTCAGCGACGTGTCCGACTCGGGCGGCAGTGGAATCACCACATTGGCTTCGTCGCGCGGGCTGGCGGTGGGAGATTTATGGAATACCGGGCAGTTGTCTGCCGTCATCAGCAACATGAACGCAGCGCCCAGCCTGCTGAAGAACGAGCAGAAGTATCCAAATCACTGGATTGCGTTCAAGACCATCGGTACAAAATCGAACCGCGACGGAATCGGCGCGCGCATCACGATTAGGGCAGGGAAGCGATTACTGGTCGATGAGGTGCGGAGCGGTTCGAGCTATTACTCGCAGAGCGATATGCGCGTGCACTTTGGTCTGGGTTCGGTTATGAAGTTAGACTCCGTCGAGATACGCTGGCCGAGCGGACAGACGGAGCGTTTCGACAATGTCGCAGTCGATCAAATCAATACTGTGAAGGAAGGCTCCGGCGTTGCTGTGAAGAATGAACCGCCGGGGAAAAGCTAGAACTGTGCACATGATCTGTCATTTGTGCGAGCCACGCTCCGGCATTTTGCCGTGCGCCTTCAGGCTGCCGGTCTCGACATCGACGCGGTACAGAGTGTGCGGATCCCAAGGGAATCCGGGAGCCAGGTGAAGCGCTTTCAGGTGCTCCGGTGAGGGGATCTGTTTACGTGCGCTCTCCAGCGTGATGCGCTCGCGTTCTGCTTGACCTTGCTCGCCGAAGACGCCTGTTTTGCCGTCGCCGAGGAACTCGTGGACTAGAACGATGCGGCCATCGCGGGCGTCATAGACAATGCACTTGTGCGACGTGGGCTTGGATACCGGGAATGTGGACTGGAACTCCATGACCTTCCCCTACGACCAGTAATTCAACATCAAGCGCCCGTATGCGAAGGCACTGATGACGGTGATTTGCATAGAGAGGCTGGTCATTCCCTGCCGCCAGACAGCCAGCGTCGTGTCGCTGAAATTCTCTGTCCCCTTGGCCGATATGACCTGGAGGATGCTGATGGCCGTATAGAAATTCTCGCCGTCGTCTACGAAGTTGGCGCGACCCAAGGCGACTTCGGCCATGGTGTCGCGGTCATCGATCTGGACCGTAGCCTGATAAATATAGGCCGGACTGCCCCAGGCCCACCATGAGTATTCCTGCTGACCGACCATCGCGCACTCCAGGGATGCGGTGTTCGCTGAACTAGCGAGAGCCTGATGGTACTGCTGAACCCGGTGGGTTTCAACTGTATTGCTGGGAATTTCCAGACCAGATTAGTTTCGGTGTAGTCGAAGAGCAGCTTTGTGTCGCCGGCTGAAGCCGGCTCATGTCATTAAAAAGACGGAGCGAACGCCGAGCTGAAGCTCGGCTCTACCGGTCCGCAGAACTGCTACAGAATTTCTTAAACCGGTCTAGATCGAAAGCGACAGGGATGAGGCTTGCTGCTATTTCTTCCTGGCGTTAGCGAGAGGCTCGGACTTGACGATGCCGTGGCCTTCTTTCACGTATACCAACTGGTTGACTTTCACGTCTTTCATGGTGTCCACCTGCCCGCTGGGCCAGCGGACCTCGAGCAACTCGACCTTGTCGGCTTTGCCGATACCGAAATGAATGCGCAGGTCGCTTTGCGAGATGTAGCCTCCGCCGCTGCGGACTTCATCGATCTGCTGTTGAGGCTTCTGTTCATCGGAAGGGTGAGTAACGCACTTCAGGCGCGCTCCAATCGCGCTGCGGTTCGACTTCGTGCCGATGCACTTCACCTTGATCCAGTTGTGGTCGAGCTTCGAGTCGCAGCGAACTAACTGCGGTAGACCGTTAACGGTGTTGACGACAAAATCGACATCTCCATCGTTGTCGAAATCTCCGAAGGCGCAACCGCGTGATGCGTTCGGCACCGTGATTCCCGGGCCGCCGTATTGCGTGACTTCGCGAAAACGCCCGTTATGAGTGTTGTGGTAGAGCAGCTTCTTTTGCGGGTATCCGGCTTCTGTCGTAAGTTGTTCGACCTCGGGGTAGACGTGACCGTTGCAGATGAGGATGTCGGGCCAGCCGTCGTTATCGAAATCGAACCAACCGCATCCCCAACCGAGATACTGCGTATGCAAGCCTAGACCCGCCTGAAACGTCTCGTCTTCAAAGCTCCAATTGCCCTGATTGTGATAAAGCGACGGTGTGTCGCCGGCAAAGTTGGTTTTTAGAATGTCAAGGTTGCCATCGAGGTCGTAATCGGCCGCCGAGACTCCCATTCCCGCTTGCGGCTTGCCGTCGGCGCTGAGGACGCAGCCCGCGTCCAGTCCAACCTCGGTGAAGGTGCCGTTCTTGTTGTTCTGATACAGCAGCGACTTGACGGAATCGTTGGCAACATAGATATCGGGCCAGCCATCGTTGTCGTAGTCGGCGACACAGACACCGAGTCCGTACGTCCCGTTCACTTTCTTGATGCCAGACGCATCGGAGACATCCGTGAAAGTGCCGTCCCCATTGTTGTGGTAGAGGATGTTCGAGTCGCCGTTTAACCCGGGCGGTCCGCAGGCCACCATGACGGCCTTGTAGAGGCAAGGACCGCTCTCCGGCACCGGCGCAGTCTTCAGATCCATGTCAATGTAGTTCGCCACGAAAAGGTCGAGCTTGCCATCGCGATCGTAGTCGACAAAAGCACACCCTGTGCCCCAGCGCGTTCTCATTCCCGCGACGCCGGCCTTTTCACTCACATCGGTGAACGTTCCGTTTCCGTTGTTGTGGTAGAGAACATTCTTTCCAAAATAGGTGATGAACAGATCGTCGTAGCCATCGTTGTCGTAGTCGCCGACGCAGACGCCTTGGCCCCAGCCGGTGTGCTTCAGCCCAGCCTTGAGCGTGACATCAGTAAACGTACCGTCGCGATTGTTCTTGAAGAGATGATTGAACGGCTCCTCGCCCGGTGGAAAGCCGTCTAATCGCCAACCGTTGACGAGGAAAATGTCGAGCCAGCCGTCGTTGTCGTAGTCGTAAAAAGCAACGCCACAGCCCGTGGTCTCGAGGAGATATTTGTTCTTATGCTCGCCGCCGAAGATCGTCTTGGCGTTCAGGCCGGCTTCTTGTGCGACGTTGACGAAGGTGACGCCAAGATCGGTCTCGGAGTTCGACGGATTTGTACGTTCTTGTCCGAAGATAGGAAGCGGCCGCGCCAGCGATAAAACGTCAGAGAGTGTGAGCACGAAAGCAGAGCGGCAGAGCGATTGTAGAAATTTACGGCGCGACTGTGACAAATGGAGTAACCCGCCTTGCTCGTACCTATGGTCGAAGTGAACTTCATTTTCGGGTACGGCCGACCAGAATTGCAAGCCGCCGATGCCGACGTGCCAGCAACAGTTTATGGCGTCACTCAGCGCGATGCATTAGACTCGTACCGTTTCAGGTTCCATGTATGCTCGGCCACGGAGGCCCACTCGATGCGTCAAAAGTTCTCCACTCTCGTGATTCTGCTATTTGTTCTCGTCCTGGCAGTCCCATCGATCTGCGCGCAGTCAAAGGGGACAGATGCCGACGGCCATCCGTGGTGGATGCATGCGGTGTTTCAGGAGATTTATCCGCGCAGCTACATGGACAGCAATAATGACGGCATCGGGGACCTGAATGGCATCGCGTCCAAGATGGACTACCTCAAGTGGCTAGGGGTTGATGCCATCTGGATCGCGCCCTGCTTTCCGTCGCCACAGGTGGATTTTGGATACGACGTGTCGGACTACGAGAACATTGACCCAATGTACGGAACTCTGGCCGACTTCGACCGAATGGAGAAGATCGGCAAGGAGGATGGCGTTGGAATCATCTTCGATTTCGTGGTGAACCACACATCCGACAAGCACAAGTGGTTTATCGAATCGGAATCGTCGAAGACAAACCCGTATCGCGACTGGTACATCTGGCGGAATGGCAAGGGCCCGAACCAGCCACCGAATAACTGGACCTCGACTTTTGGTGGTTCGGCCTGGCAGTTCGACGGGAAGACGAACCAGTACTATTACCACTATTTTTATCCGCAACAGCCCGACCTGAACTGGCGCAATCCCAAAGTGGCGACGGCAATGTATAACTCGACCATCTTTTGGTACAAGCGCGGCGTGATGGGGTTCCGGCTGGATGCTGTGGACACGCTTTTTGAAGATCCGAATCTGACCAACAATCCGACGCTTCCGGGAAAGAACGAGTACGGCGATCAGAACCAGGAACGCAAGTACAACGACAAGCTGCCCGAAGTGCACACCGTGATGAAGGGACTGCGCAATGCCGCCAATCCATATAACGCCGTCTTGATTGGTGAGACATGGACTAGCGATGTCTCGGAGCTGAAGGACTATTACGGCACGAAACACGACGAGCTGCAGATGCCGATGGACCTGATGTTCACCAAGTTGACGCCTTTGTCGGCAGAGGTTTTCCGCAAACACGTCGGAGCCGTGAATGCTTCAGGCGAATGGCCGGTATGGGTGATGAGCAACCACGATATCGTACGAGCGTACACGCGCTTCGCCGACGGCAAACATGACGACGACATCGCGAAACTGCTGGCTGGCATGTACCTCACTCTCCGCGGCACGCCCATCATGTATTACGGCGAAGAGATCGGCATGGCCAACAACGATCCCACGCGCAAAGAAGACGTGAAGGACCCCATCGGCCAATTAGGTTGGCCGGTCCAGAAAGGCCGCGACGGCGAGCGCACGCCCATGCAGTGGAGCGACACGCCCAACGCCGGATTCACCACGGGCGTTCCCTGGCTTCCGGTTCCGGTGTCGTATCAAACCCACAATGTCGCTACCGAGAAAGCAGACCCCAACTCGATCCTGAACTTTTACAAGAATCTGTTGGCGATACGTCATACCAACAAAGCGCTGCTTGACGGCGACTACGTCGCGCTCAACCAGGGCAACGCCAACGTATACTCGTACCTGCGGCGCTACAAGAACCAGGCTGTGCTGGTGGTGCTGAATATGTCGGAAAAGCAGCAGAACGTCAGCTTCGACCTCTCGGCGCAGGGATTTGGCGCGAAGCAGGCAAAGACGCTGTTGACCACAACGAAGTCTGCCGGCGAACAACCGCTGTCAGGACTGACGCTTGAGCCGTACACGGTGTTCATCGGCGAAGTCGTCAAGTAGCAGCCGAGGAAATTTGACGGGCCACGAAGGCTTTTCGGAGACCACGAAGTGTTAAGGCGATTCACGGGGCTGGCCATCGTCGTGTTGGCCGGGGCTTTGTTCCAAGCTGGGGCGGCTCCCGCTGGCCAACCCGTAAATAGGCTTCCGGCGGACACCGGGTCGAATGCAGCGATCGCTCTTGATCTTTCGGGGAAAACGATAAATCCCTTTGAAGTGTCAGGCGGCAAGCCTCTGGTTCTCATCTTTGTTCGTACCGACTGCCCTGTCTCGAACCGCTACGCCCCAACCATTCAGGCTCTCAGCCACAAGTACGCCCGCGCGGCAGTAATGATGCTGGTTTATCCCGACAAATCTGAAACGCCGCAAGACATCGAAAAGCATCTGCACGACTACGGCTACAAAATGGCTGCTTTGCGCGATACGCAGCGTGAGTTGGTCAAAGTGAGCCAAGTAGAAATCACGCCCGAGGCAGCGGTTTTCAACGCTCGCGGCGACCTGATTTATCACGGCCGCATCGACAATTGGTATGTGGACTTTGGCCATGCCCGCAGCGCTCCGACGACCCACGAACTTGATCAGGCCATCCAATCTGCGCTGAATAGCGCCCATCCCGCGCCCGCCTCCGTCAGTGGGATCGGCTGCTACATTTCAGATCTTCCATGAGACGGGACGGCTTCAATTCGCAGACCGCGCTCGTCCTGGGAGCTGCCGTCGTTCTCACTATCGGCGGGTATCAATCCCGGCTGTGGTCGTCTGAACCGAATTCGCCCGCTGCGAAGGTCACGTTCAACCGCGACATTGCTCCTATCGTGTATCACTACTGTGCGTCTTGCCACCGGCCCGGCGAGGCTGGGCCGTTTCCGCTACTTACCTACGAAGACGTCAAGAGACACGGGCACCAGATCGTGGCCGTGACCCAGACGCGATTCATGCCTCCGTGGTTGCCGGAACCGCAAGACATAAAGTTCGCCGACGAACGCCGACTCTCTGACGACCAGATTGCCAAAATCCGGATGTGGGTCGATCAGGGTATGTTGGAGGGCAAGCCGTCGGACCTTCCGCCGAAACCTAAGTTCGTCGAAGGATGGCAGCTGGGACAACCCGACTTGATCCTCAAGGCGGAGAAGCCGTACATGCTGCAGGCGAACGGCATCGATCAGTACTGGAACTTCATCTTTCCCGTGCCCATCCATGAGACGCGATGGGTGCGCGCGGTCGAGATTCATCCGGGAGACAAGCGCGTCGTGCACCACGCCAACATTCTGGTTGACCGTTACGAGTCGGCGCGCCGGATGGAGAAAGACAAGGGCAGCGGTTTTGGCGGAATGGAGATCCGTATCGAATCGGAAGTCTTCGATCCCGACAGCCACTTCTTGTTCTGGAAGCCGGGAACCGTCGTCACCAACGAGCCGGACGGGATGGCGCTGCGTTTGGACAAGGGTACGGATCTGGTGCTCAACGCGCACCTGCAGCCATCAGGCAAGGTGGAACCCGTCCAGCCGAGCATCGGCTTGTACTTCACAGACAAGCCGGCGACCGTGCATCCCATGCTGCTCCAACTGCAGAACGATGCTGCGCTCGACATTCCTGCCGGTGACAGCAACTTCGTCGTCACAGACGAGTTCACGTTGCCCATCGACGTAGACCTGCTGGGCGTTTATCCCCACGCGCATTATCTTGGCAAAGACCTTTTAGCCACGGCGACGCTCCCTGACGGCACGACCAAGACGCTCATCCACATCAAGCGCTGGGACGTGAATTGGCAAGCGGTATATCGCTATGCGGAGCCGGTCTTCCTCCCCAAGAACACAGTGCTGAAGATGCGGTACATTTACGACAATTCAGGGGCGAATACGGCCAACCCAAACCATCCGCCTGCACGCGTGTTGGGAGGAAATCTCGCCACCGATGAGATGGCGCACCTCTGGCTGCAGATGCTCCCGAAAAGTGATCCCTCCCGGCCGGGTGATCCGCGAATGGTATTGCAGGAAGCGTGGGCACGACATGAAGTCGAGAAAGCGCCGAACAGTTTCGAGTCGCGCTACAACCTCGGCGAGATGCTTCAGGCTCGCGGGGAACTCGACGAAGCAATTGAACAGTTTCAGGCGGCGGTGGCGGTTCGTCCTACCGATGCGGTGGCTAACAATGCGCTGGGTGGAGCGCTTCTCGCAAAAGGCGATTTGGCGGGCTCGGTAAAGTGCTTTAACATCGCGCTAACGTCGCAGCCCGATTACTTCGACGCCCACTACAATTTGGGCAACGCACTGGCAGCTCAAGGCGATTTCAGCGGCGCCGCCGAGCAGTTTGGCGACGCAGCGAAGCTGAACCCTGACGATGCCAATACCCAGGCCAACTTGGGTACCGCGCTCGTCCAGCTAGGTCGTCTCGGCGAGGCGAAGTCACACTACGAAGCAGCGCTTCGCATCGATCCCTCGAATCAACTCGCCCGCGACAATCTGCAACAACTGGAGCAGTTGACCAGGGAACGCCCGCAGTGATCACGCTGCCGCGCGTCATAGCGCCGCAATGGCTCAGGCGAGTGGCGTCGGTCGCACTCGTGTTGGCCATGCTCGGTGCGCTGCCTGCTGTTGCCGATGATACAAACTCGCCCGCGCAGCCCAAGCCAGATGCCAACGGATATGTTGGGAACCAAGCTTGTACGAGCTGTCACGCCGCGATCTCTCAATCTTTTTATGCCGCCGCCCATGCCCATGCCAGTGGACCCGCGACCGACAACCTGGTCGCCGGAGAATTCAGCCACCCGAAGTCACAGGTCAAGTACCGCGTGTATTCCGAATCCGGAAAAGTGTGGATGAGTTTTGAGCGGACAGGCGATCCACTGGTGCAAGGAAAACGCCAACTTCTGTACTACATCGGTCAGGGGCGTCGCGGGACCACCTACCTCTTTTCGGTTGACGGATTTTATTTCGAAACACCGATCAACCTCTACACCAGTCGTCACACGTGGGATATGGCTCCGGCCTATGGTGATGCGCGTGAAATCCCCATGAACCTTCCCGCGTTGACCAGTTGTATGGACTGTCACGTCAGCGGAATTCGTCCTCCCATCGAGGGCACCGAGAACCGTTACGCTTCACCGCTGTTTCTGTACCCGGGAGTGACATGCGAGCGCTGCCACGGTCCGGGAGCGGGACATATAGCAGGCGGAGCGGTCGTGAATCCCGCGAAACTCGCACCTGAGCGTCGCGACCAGGTCTGCATGCAGTGCCATCTCGAGGGCAATGCCGCGATTGAGCGTCCGGGTAAGCACATGTATCAATACCGACCGGGCGACAATCTGTCGGACTACGTTCGCTACTACGTTCTTACCGGCAGCACTAAGTCGGGTATGCGTGCCGCCAGCCAGTTCGAAGAGTTGGCGCAGAGCATGTGCAAAAAGAAGTCAGGTGACGCCATGTCATGTACTAGCTGCCATGATCCTCACCGAACGATTCCGGCTGATGAGCGCGTGGCGTTCTATCGGTCGAAGTGCCTAGCTTGCCACGGCGCACCATTTGGCGAGAAGCACCACAAAGACCAGCCGGACTGTACGTCGTGCCACATGCCTGCAACCGCGAGCAGCGATATCGCGCACACTGCGGTCACCGACCATGGCATCCCGCGGCGACCAAACTCCGGGGTGAAGCTGGAGAATGCAGCCAATACTTCGCTGCCTGAGCTGGTGACTTTTCCGCTTTCGTACAACAATGACAACGACGTTCGCGATCGTGCTTTGGCATGGCAATCGATTGTCAATAGCGGAATGACAAAGGCGGCTCCCGAGGCTGAGCGCCTGATCCGGCAAGCCGTCGAACAATCACCCGACGATCCTGCGTTACTAGCCGCCATGGGTTACATCGAGCAGCAACACGGAGCGACGAGCAAGGCTCTCGAAGCGTATCGCAAAGCCCTTCAGTTCGATCCTACGTTGATCGACGTGGAAACGAACCTCGGAGTGCTCGAAGCTCGGTCCGGACAAGTGGCCGATGCAGTCAAACTTTGGCAGGACGCCTTCAGGCGTGCGCCGGGCCGCAGCAGTATTGGGATGAACCTCGCGCACGCATTTTGCGCCTCGGGGCAGATTGATCATGCGCGCGACTATACGATGCGTGTCTTGCAATTCAATCCGGATTTGACTTCCGCGAAGACCCTGCTCAAACAACTCAATGGCGATCCGCCGAAGTGTGGGCCATGAATCACTGAATGTCGGTTTGCTTGTTGCGCAACTGCTCAGCGATCTTCAGTTCCCGTTCCGCCTCGTCCGCTTTGCCGATGTCCCGATAGGCTTGGCCCAGCACCTGGTGAGTCATCGGATTGTTCGGGTCCATGTTCGCGGCGTGTTGCAGAGTTCGTATTGCCAGGATCGGCTCGCCTTTTTTCTCCAGCACTTTGCCCATCAGGATGTACGGTCCGGTTGACGTGGCATCCAGCCAGATCGAGCGCTGCAATAGACGCTCTGCCTCGTCGTATTTCTGGATGCGGGAGTACGCGTCGCCCAGCTTGTAATACACGGTTGGATAAGCGGGGTTAATCGCCAACTCCTGCTGGAAATCGTTGATCGCTTCGGGAATCTTTGAGGTGAATAGGTGAATTTCGCCGAGCAACTCGTGCGCCAGCGGCAGTTTGGGGTCGGCAGCGATAGCCTTCTGCGCGTAGTCTTCCGCGATCGGAGTGAACTCCTGGCGAAACAGCATCCGCGCGGTAAACAGATAGCTGGCGCCCGAATCGGGAGGCACGTCGAACATCTTTGCGAACGCCTTGCGCGCGTTGGGATAATCCTTGGCCTGAATGTAGCTGATCCCGAGGATGTAAGCCGCGTCGATATTGGCGCGCGGATACCACGTTTGCACTTTCTCCAGATAGGGAATCGCTTCCGCGGGGCGTCCGGCGAGATAGTAAGACAGCCCTAGTAATTGCACCGCCTCCTTATCGTTGGGATCCGCGTCTGTCGCTTGTTTGAGATACTCCGCGGCCTTTAGATATTCGCCCTTGGAGTAATACGCCGTACCTAATTCACGAGTGACGCCTGCCGGTTTTGGGGATTTCGCGGCCAGCGTTTGAAGCTGCGCAATGGCCTCGTCATACTTGCCCTGTTGCGCCAGGCGACGAGCCCCAGCAAAGTCAGAACTCGTATCAGCAGATTGGGACGTTTGAGGCGTAGGCGCAGCTTTGCTGGAGGCAGGCGCCTGAGCGATGAGCGTAGCGCTGCATGCACAAGTAAGGATTGAGACACGGATGAGACGGAACATAGAAATCCTCGGGATGAGCCCACCAGAATTAGAGCACAGCGTCGGGCAGACGTGTCGGGCTCGAGCGGTTACCAATGAGAAGAAGACGCCGATCGCAGGCAATCATCGGAGCAACGCCGACGCACACCAAAGAACCGGCGCCTGACCGTGGAGGTCTCCCGTGTTGCGTTGTCTTTCCAAGTAGTAGTTGAGGTCGTTTTTCCGTCCCGTACCCTCGCATACATCCGTGATATCTGCCTTTGAATCGAGATGGCTGACCAATGCGAGCCATCCTTTGCGCGCCGGCTCGCCGTAAACCTTCTCGTTCAGCCAGCCTTTCTTTACGCCCATGATCATCGCGAAGGTGAACATTCCGGTGCTCGAGCTTTCCGGCCACGCCTCCGGATGATCCAGTAACTGACGCCACATTCCGTCCGGTGCTTGCAAGGCGACCAGGGATTTCATCATCGCTTGATAGCCGGCCATGATGCGGGCACGTTGAGGATGATTTGTGGGAAGCGCGCTGAGGAGTTCTGTCATACCGGCTGCCACCCAACCGTTGCCGCGGCCCCAAAAGAAAGGAGCATCGGGGGCGTGGTAGAACAGGCCATTGGGTTGTTGCAGCTTGTCGAGATACGCCGTCATCTCTGTCGCAGCGCGGTCAAGATACTTCTGATCTCGGGTCGCGCGATACGCTTGTACCTGGAGGATCGTGATCATGTACATGTCATCGATCCAGTAGCGCGTTTCGCGGCTCAGGCCCTCGGGCGTTGGCTGTTTCCATTGTTGGTCGGCGAATGCCAACCCGGTCGTCCGATATCGTGCCTCGTTGGTGGCGAGGTAGATTTGCAGCGGGACAGCGCCGGAAACCGAATAGTCCACATGCTGCTTCGCGAGTGTGAAGTTCACCAACGAGGGAGTGAACTGGGCATCGAACTGACCAATGAGGCGCTGCAATAGGCTCTTGTCGTCCGCCAGTTGCGCGAAGGTCAATGCCCCGTACCACGTACAGATCGCTGGATACAGAGCGGCGTCCTGGCTGAGCTTCACAGTCGATACAAATCGCTCGGCCACCCGTTTGCCGACTTCTTTGGGAGAAGCGCCAGCCGGCCAGTTGCGGAATTCCTTTGGCTGCGACGCAAACAGAGAACTCGCCGAAAGAATCACGACCAGCGCCAAAGAAGATCGTCGATTAACTAGGATTGCGCGGAATGTGTCCACCAAGGTAGTTGACCACAAAACGTCAGATACACGCGCTAGTCAGTGCAATTTCGGTGCTTCCGCCACCCCCACATATTTGTCTGCGCCTCCGTAGTAAAAGAGGTAGCGGCCGCCATGCTGGACCATGCCTTCGACGAAAACAACATTGGGAACCTGTCCGACTTTTTCCCACTCTTTTTCTGGCGCAAAAATCGGTTGCTCGCTTCGATAGAGCAATTTGCTCGGATCATGGCGATCGAAGACCGCGACCGCCGCGCGATAAACCAACTTGTCGTCCGCGCCGTTGTAAATCAACACAATCCCATCTGGAGTCAGAATCGGCGACGGTCCGGGCTCAACCACCCGCGAGTCGAACTGCCCGGGCCGCCGCGGCAATACTGGCGTTGGCGTAGCTTCCGTCCAATGAATCAGGTCAGTTGAGTAAGTCAGTCCCATCTGGTCATTCTTGTCGGGAGTGGTGCCTAGAAAATACATCCAATATTTCCCGTTGATTTTTTTCGGCACGATCGCTCCCGATTTCGTCCATCCGGTATTCCAGTTGCCCTTGTAGGCGGGAAGAATCACGCCTTTGCGGTCCCAATGAATCAAGTCGCGCGAAGTTGCGAGGCACAACTGCGCGTCCTTGGTGTTGTAGCCGGTGTAGGTCAGGTAGTACGTGTCGCCGAATTTGACCAGACGCGGATCTTCAACGCCGCCGTCTTTTTCGTAGTCAGCTTCGGGGGCTAGAACAGGTTCGGATCGACGAGTGAAGTGGATGCCGTCGTTGCTCTCAGCGTAACCCAGCCGCGACGTGCCGTGTGAATCCTGGGCACGGTACAGCATCACAATCTTTCCGCGATGCATCACGACAGCGGGATTGAAAGTGCCGGCAGACTCCCAATCGCTACCTTGCGGAGACAGGACCGGCTCCTGCGATGCTCGGTTCCACGGCCCGAACGGCAGGTTCCATTCCGCCGCGAGTAGCACCGAACAACAAGCCACGATGCACAGCAACGTCGTGCGAGAGACTCTTCCGCGAATGAAATTCCCAAAACTCATGCGATGGGCATTGTAGACCGGCCCTTCGCGAGTGTCACAATGAGGAGCGCTTCCTTGAAGGAAGTGTGGCCAAGGCATTAGCCTATTGTCATCGTGCCCCGTTTGCGTTCAGCAGGTTCGGCCCTGGTCCGATTCGTCGCGGTTCTAGCTCTCATAACATTTCCCGGACCGGTTCCCTTACGACTCTTCGCGCAGACGGCAACTGCGAATCCCGCGGCGACCAAGGCATATGACAGTGCGCTTTCGGCTATCCGCGCCGGAGATTTCGCGGCGGCTCAATCGCAACTTGAACAAGCGGTGAAGCTCAGCCCGGCAAACGCCGAAATGCAACTGACGCTGGGCAAAGTGCTGCTTCACACCGGCGACCTGAACGGCGCGCTGATCCACTTGCAAACTGCCATCAAGCTGAAACCCAACGATGCGCAGGCGCATTTTTACCTGGGCCAGGCGTTGTCGTCCGCGGGCGATTTTGAAGACGCGATTGCGGAACTCAAGGAAGCCAGCAAACTCGCGCCCAAGGACGCCGAGCCGCATCGCGCACTGGCCCGCGCCTGGAATGCCCAGAACAAGAATGCAGAAGCGATCGCTGAAGCTCAGAAAGCCGTTGCGCTGGCCCCGAACAGTATGGGAGCGCACGATGAACTGGGCTCTCTTCTGGCTCAGGGCGGGCAATTGTCTGAGGCCGAGCAACAGTTCCGGTTGGCGCTGCAGCTCGACGCACGGTACGAGCCAGCCCGTTTTCATCTTGGAGTAGTGCGGCTGAACCAGGGCGATGGCGCAGGTGCTCAAACAGAATTGATCGCTGCGACCAAGATGAATCCCCAGGATGGACTCGCCTTCTACTACCTGGGGGACGCCTATCAGGTTACGGGCGACAAGGACGGAGCCATCGCCGCCTATCAGCAGGCGGCGGAACTGCAGCCCGAGTCGGCAATCGTGCAAACCAAACTCGGACAACTGCTGCAGCGAACCACGGATGTCGAAGGGGCGGCTGCGGCATTTCGCAAGGTGGTGGCACTTACCCCGAATGACGCCGATGCGCATAACAATTTAGGGCTGGTGCTTATGCAGCGGGGAGAAGGGGATGAGGCCGTCAAGGAGTTTCAGGAAGCGGTCAAGCTGCGGCCCGACGATGCAGGCTTCCGCGGCAATCTTGGCATCTCCCAAATGCAGCTCTCTAATTTCGACGCCGCGATTGAGGAGTTAAAGAAAGCGATCGCCATGTCGCCCAACGACGCTTCATTGCATTACGATCTCGGACTCGCCCTGAAGCTGAAAGACAACCTGACCGACGGGATAGCCGAAATGAAAAAGGCCGTCCAGCTGGATCCGAAATTGGTGGACGCTTACTACACGCTGGGCAACACCATGTGGCAAGAGGGAGAATTTCCCGCCGCGGTCGAGTATCTGAAAAAGGCAATTGAGCTGAAGCCCGATTACGTCGAAGCCTATTACACCCTCGGGACCGTACTGAAACAAATGAACCAACTTCCTGAATCGGCGCAAGCGTTGCGCGAGGCCATCCGCCTGCAACCACAACTCGCAGGCGCGCACACTACGCTTGCCGCGGTATTAAGACAGATGGGTGACACATCGGGCGCAGAAGCAGAAAGCCAATTGGGCGACACCTTGGTCAAACAAAAGATCGGCGTCCAGGGAGCCACGTTCGCGACCAATTCCGGGAAGCGCATGCTCACCGCTGGCGATCTCGACGGTGCAATTTCGCAGTTTCGCAGCGCGATCAAGATGTCCCCGACCTATCCCCAGGCGCATTATCAACTCGCAATCGCTCTCTCACGTAAAGGCGACAAGACCGCGGCCTCCGAAGAGTTCAAGCAAGCTCAAGAGCTGGATCCCAAGCTGAAGCCCCTACCATAAAAAAATTACTTGCATGGTTCCCCCTGCGAGGCGATTTTTTCGCCAAATCGGTTTTGTTCGGCCAAGATTACGTTTGCAGGAAAATCTCGGCGACTACCTGAAATCTATTATTGACAGAGCGTCCCAACCCCCTTGACATCAAGCGTTTCACGATATAGCGTTGCTGACTGTCATGTCGGGGTGACTAGGGGTTCCCCATTCATGGCACTGTTTAGTCGGGATCCTAAAAGTGTTCGTCACAGTTTTAAGCGAAATCGCCGAGTTGCGACCGCGGTGCGACGTGAGTCGCGGTGTTTGTGTTCATACCTGCGCACAACGCTCTTCTAACCTTCTCCACTTCAACAACAGTCGTAACGGTTTCCAGCAAGCACGGGCGGTGAGTTCGCGAGCCGCGTGGCTATCAGGCCACGCAGCCGGAATTCCACTGCGGAGGGTGAAATGAAAAAACGGTGGGTGTTGTCAATCGTAGTGTGCGTGGTGATAGCGTTGGCTTCGACTGCAGCTTACGGTCAGGCCGTGTTCGGCAACATAGTCGGGACAGCAACCGATCCTCAAGGAGCGGCTGTTGCCAATGCAAAGGTGACCGTAACCAGTGTTGCCAAGGCCACAGCGGTCACGACCACGACGAATGAGTCCGGCAACTATTCTGTCACGCACTTGATCCCAGACGTTTACAAGGTCAAGTTCGAAGGGACCGGCTTCAAGACGTTCGAGCAGGGCGACGTCCCGGTCTCTGCAGACGGCACCCAACGTGTCGATGTCCAGTTCCAGGTCGGCTCCACGAGTGAGACCTTGGAAGTGACTGGCGAGCCCCCGCAGTTGCAGACCGACAAGTCGGACATCGCAGTCGAGTACAACCAAGCGTACGTGCAGGACCTGCCGACCTACAACCGCAACTTCACCGACTTCTTGCTGCTGTCGCCTGGTACGCAGAAGCTGACCGGCTGGAGCCACGCGGCAACGGAAAATCCGCAGGGCTCGCAACAGACGTTCGTCAACGGACAGCACTTCAGCGGCACCAACTACCAGTTGGACGGCACCGATAATCAGGACCCGATCCTGGGAATCATCGTCATCAACCCGAACCTCGACGCTGTAACAGAAGCGAAGGTTGCTCTGCAGCAGTATGACGCTGAGATGGGTAAAGCCGTCGCCGGTTACGTGACCGCGCAGACCAAGTCCGGCAGCAACGACTTTCATGGCAGCGCTTTCTGGTTCCGGCGCACAGATGCTAACGAAGCGCGCGATCCGTTCACGCAGTATGCGCCCGTCGATGGCCGGTACATACCGTCGACCAAGTGGCAGGAGTACGGCGGTTCGCTTGGTGGCCCGATCATTAAAAACAAGTTGTTCTTCTTTGGCGATTACCAAGGATTTAAGACGACCACCGGTACGACCAATGTCTACACCATCCCGACCGCGCTGGTAGAGAGCAGTTGCGCACAGACCACCGGCTTCTGCAACCTGAGTCAATATCTTGGTCAGACCGGCGGCGGCGGCGGTAACGGCTATCAGCAAGGACAGGTGTTCGACCCCAATACCGGGAATTTGCAAGGCAACAATCGAACTGCAATTGTGGGCAACCTGATCCCGAACAGCGAGATTTCGTCAGGAGCACGCGCTCTTCTGGCGCTTTTCCCGACGCCAACTACCGGCGGCGTGCTTAACAATTTCGTTGCGGGCGGATCCGGACCCTACGACGAAAATGCGTGGGACGGTCGCATCGACTGGGTGGCAACCCCGACGCTGAATGTGTTTGGACGTTATAGCCAGCAGTGGTTCAGTCTGTCAGGCGCACCGGGCCTGGGAGCCGCGGGCGGCAATGGCTTCGGATCAGGGCCTGGACTGGCGGGCAGCTCGGAAATTCACAACTATAGCGTTTCGGTAGGAGTTACCAAGACCTTAAGTCAGACCTGGCTGGCCGACTTCCGCTTTGGCTGGATGCATTACAACCCCCACACCGATAAGTACTTTGGCAGTACGCAACCGATGAGTGCACTCGGTCTCCCCGGCTATAACATCACCAACCAAGGTGCCGCAACGGAGGCGTTCACCAACGGTTTGCCGGCGTTCAACGGAGACGGAACGCTTACTGCTTGGGGCGAAGGCCTGAACGTTGGCCGCTGCAACTGCCCGCTGATTGAAGACGAAAACCAGTATCAGGGCGTCACCAACTGGACCAAGCTTCACGGCAACCATACCTTCAAGTTCGGTGCAGACATCCGCAGTGCCAGCAACCTGCGCGTTCCTAGCGATGCGAACCGTACAGGAGTGTTGAGCTTCAGCCACCAGAACACGGCAGACGGCGGCGTCGGCGGCCTCGACCTTGCAACGTTCCTGTTCGGCAACGTGACCAACTTCCAGCGTTTCGTGAGCACCAGCTTGAATGCCGCGGAACACCAATGGCGGTACTTCTTCTACGGGCAGGATACGTGGCGCATCACGCCGAAGTTGACCCTCAACTACGGCTTGCGTTGGGAACTCTACATGCCTGAGACCGTCAACGGAAAAGGCCAGGGTGGGTTTGCCAACCCGGTCGTGGGTTCCAATCCGGGCGACGGCGTTATCCGCGTTGCCGGATACGGCGCTTACGGCACCAACGGAAGTCTCGGCAACGATTGGCACGCGTTTGCTCCTCGCCTTGGCCTCGCCTATTCGATGAACGAGAAGACCGTGATTCGCATGGGCTTTGGCATAAGCTACGACATGGGAGTGTTCGGCTCGAACTTTGGACACGCGAATACGCAGAACCTGCCGGTTTTGGCTAACCAGACGATTACGGGGTCGAGCGTCAATCCACTCGCATCGAACAACTTCATCGCGGCGTACAACCTGAATACGCCTCCGCCCGCGTTTTCCTTCCCGATCGTTCCTTCTTCCGGCATCCTGCCGTTGGGCGGCCCGTCGGGCAACGTGCAGCCGAGAATGCGGCCCCTGAGTCAGACTTTGCCTTCGGTTGGTACCTATAACGTGACCATCCAGCGTCAGGTAACCAACAACATGACTTTGGAAATTGCGTATATAGGCGTTGAGGGACGTCACGGCTTTACCGGTGACGGATCATCGTATGACCTCAACCCGATTAACATCCAGAACTGGGGGCTGACGCAGCAGGGTATCGTTACTCAGCAACAGCGTCAGTTCTACTACAACATGATCAGTACTCCGTACACGGATGCCAATGGAGTGACGACGAATGTGTTGTGCTGCGGTGGTGGAGATGGCTCCGTTATGGGCAACTACTTTGGCAATAACGCCAACAGTAGCTACAACGCCCTGCAAGTGAAGCTGCAGCAGAACATGTCACATGGTCTGCAGTTCATCGCCCACTACACTTGGTCGAGAGCGCTGAACTACACCGGCGGCAACACCGAGTACTTCGCAGTTGATCCACGGGTTGCCTACGGTCCAGACGACCAGAACCGTCCCCAGGTGTTCGTTACCAACCTGGTTTATCAGCTGCCCTTTGGCAAGGGTAAACAATTCGGCGGAGGCGCCGGCAGGGCCGAAGACCTGATCATCGGCGGATGGGGCATCACTACGACTTTGAACTGGTCGGCGGGTCTTCCTTTCACGGCGACTTACAACGAGTGCGGCTCTGACGAAGATGTCAGTGTCTGCAACCCGAACAAGGGCAACTCGGCACTGTGGTCGATGGGTGGCGGATCGCTGAACCCGATTACCCACACAGTCACGTACTTCACGCCGATCGCGGAAATGTCGCAAAACTGCACCAATTACGGCGCTTGGGGTAGACCGTGCGCGGGCACGCTGGGCAATGCTGGAACGGATTCCCTTTACGGACCGCGTTCCTTCACGACCGACGCGACCATTATGAAGAACTTCAACCTGACCGAACGGTTCGCGTTGCAGTTCCGCATGGATGTGTTCAACCTGTTCAACCACCGTGTGCTGAACTTCAACCAGAACGCCGGCAACACCTGCGTCGATTGCATGAGCCCAACCGGTCAGCTGTTGAACAATGCTGGTTTGGTCACGGACATCGATCCAAATACCACGATGCGCGAATTGCAGTTTGCGCTCCGCCTGACTTTCTAGTTCAGTCCGGTGGGTTCTAATTTCAGGAGGGAGCGCTAAGTTCCCTCCTCGATTGACAAAACAATTTACGTTGCCTCCGCTGCCCCGCCGGCGGAGGCATTTTTGTGCCTTTAGGCGGCAGCAGAGTTTCGCCCTGAACAAGCAAGACAACGATGGCCCCCGCACCGTAGACTCGGGACTAGCGTGGTCCTGACAACTCGGTGCAGTCAGTTTCACCGCCGGCATTCTTACAGTGGAGAAAGAGTGGTTGATGTCGGAAATGTACAGTAAGCGGACGAAGCTGTGGTTTCTAGGAACGCTGACCCTCTTTGCGTCCGTGGTGGCACTCGTTATCGCGCTCCCGTTTCTGAAGCCTATTGCAGCGGCCATCATCCTGGCAGTCGTTTTCTATCCCTTTCACCAACGAGTTCTGCGGTGGACGAAAGGCAAGCCCGGCCGAGCTTCTTTGCTGTCCACGCTAATCTTGTTGATAGCGTTTGGCGTGCCTGTCTTCATTGTTATAGCGCTGGCCACCGACGAGGCCATCGCTGCCGCGCAGTACCTGAGTCGCAGAAGCGCAGCGGAAGGTGGATTTACCTTCTTCCTGACAACTATCGCTGACCGTGCACTTCATTTCGCCGGGAGGTGGGTTGATATTTCCAAGTTCGACGTACGAGGGGCCGTCACCTCGCACGTGCAACAAGCCGCGGTTTGGGCATGGGGTTCGGGCACCGCCGTTCTGGGTGGCTTTGCCAGCCTCCTTGTCAGCTCCTTGATCACGCTCGCAATCGTTTTCTTTCTTTTCCGCGACGGACACGACTGGGTACATCGGGCCGTGGGGATGATGCCGCTTTCGCCCGAGCAGGCCCGGCGCCTGATTGCCAACATCTCCGACACGATCGTCGCCAACGTTTACGGAATGGTGTCCGTCGGGGTCGCGCAAGGAGTGTTAACCGGAATTGCGGTTGCCCTCGTAGGCCTCCAGTCGCCTTTGCTCCTCGGACTATGTGCTGCCCTCGCATCAGTTGTTCCGATAGTCGGCGCTGCTCTGGTGTGGGTCCCTGCGGGCCTGTACCTGATCTTTACGGGCGCCCTATGGAAGGGGGTATTTGTCCTCGCGTGGGGAACCATCGTAATCAGCATGGCCGACAACATCATCCGGCCCTGGGTGGTGAGTGGAAAGGTCGAATTGCATCCCCTCGTGCTCTTGTTCTTCATTCTCGGGGGCGTCGAGGCGTTCGGATTTCTTGGCCTGTTCCTGGGGCCGGTGATCGCCTCGGTACTGAAAGTGCTGTTCGCGATGTTCCGCGAAGAGCTGGTTGTGGGCGGAGACACTACAGCGACTAGCTCCTGATCGCGTTAACTCCGGCCGAATTGCGGCGAAGAACACCGACGTTCGGAGACGAGAAACTTTCGTTTCAATTCCTTGGTGCCGACGGCCGCCAGGTTCTCTTTCCACACGTTTCACGACCCACAAAAAGCCGGATTCCCAAGCTATCCACGGGTCATGGGCATTTTGCAACAAATGATGCGCGGATACCCGCAGTAAGGCTTTGCCAGGTCAGCTTGATCTTCGAAACTTGTTGACAGTGATGCATGGAATACGCAATGCTGCTTAATAATGACTGGCAAGCGGGCGAACAATAAACTTGCGGCGTCACACGGAAGTTTGTCTGACAAACTCAGACATCTTAGTCCCAAGCGCCAGGAGATCATCCGCCCGGTACTCGAAAACCCTCGGCCGTACGTATTGTTGAGCGTGCGGGCGTTGGCTGACCGGCTGGGGACGGATCCCGCCACCACCGTGCGGATCGTCCAGGGACTCGGTTTCCCAACCTACAAAGACTTCCAGCGGCACTTGCACGATCTTTCTGTCGCCTACGCCACTTCGCTCGACACCATGAAGGCGGCCGCGCGCGAGGGAACGGGTCCCGCTTCGCTGGTTCGTGCCGCTTTGCAGAGGGATATACAGAACCTACACGCGCTTAACAATAGCCTCAATGCCGACAAGATTTGCGCCCTGGCCAAGCGCCTGTACGAAGCCCCCAAGATTCTCCTGCTGGGCGGCGATGCAGCGACCTCCCTGGTGCATCACCTTGAGTACCATTTCACCGTGATTGGCCTGCCGGTGCTGTCAGCTACCGCCGCAGGCCGGGTCAGCCACGTGGTTCGTACGGTTGGCCGCAAGGACCTCGTAATTGGCATAAGTTTCCGGAGAGGGCTGAGGATGACCGTTGAGGGGCTGCAAGCCGCCAAACGCAATGGGGCATTCGCCGTGGCCATCACCGATACGTTCGTTTCTCCGCTGGCACGGGCGGCAGACGAGTGTTTCATTGCATCGGTCGAGACGCCTTCCTTCGGCGCGTCCTACGTGGCTCCCATGGCCCTCATCGACGCGATCGTTGCAGCGGTCGGCAACCTCAAGCGCCGGCGGACCATGTCGCTGATCAAGCAGGCAGATGAAGAACAGCGCAAGGGCTTTCGCTGGTACACCGCTGAGTATTAATCTCGACTAACCATGTCCGACCAGGCGATAACAATACGCCCCTGCCATTCCATACGAGAATTCGAGCAGATGGTTGACTTGGAATTTCAGGTTTGGGGATTTCGCGAGCGCGACGTCGTGCCCTCGCAAATGTACGTGGTGGCTGCCAAGACAGGCGGACAGGTCGTGGGCGCATTCGTAGGCGACATGATGGTGGGCTTTGTTCTGGCCTACGCGGGCATTCGTGATAGCAATCCGTACCTTCACTCGCACATGGCAGCGGTGCTGCCTGAGTATCGCGATCTGGGGGTCGGCCGCCGGCTGAAACTGGCGCAACGCGACGACGCTCTAGCTCGCGGAATTCCCTTGATTGAATGGACGTTCGATCCCTTGCAGACCCGCAACGCCTACTTCAACATCTGCCGCCTCGGTGCGGTTGCACAGCGATACCTACTCGATGTCTATGGCGCCACCAGCAGCCCGTTGCACGCCGGGTTGCCGACCGATCGACTGGTCGCCGAATGGCATTTGAGTTCCGACAGGGTGTTTGCGCTTCTCAGCGGCGCCGAGCCGCAGATTGGCGAAGACGTCGAGCATGTGAACGTCAAACTGGATGAATCGTCGCCTGAGAGCGTCGCCCATGTCCAGGCAAGCGCCCGACAGCGTTTTCAGGAGTTGTTTGCGAAAGGCTTCGTGGTTACTTGGTTTGAGCGTGAGCCCGGCGGCGGTTCCTATATTTTGTCGAAGCCGTAAATACGGGAGGGGACTGTTGCCCTTCTAGTTCTTTCGTCTGCGGTCCAGTCGCGCGTCGTCGTTAAGTGGCACATAAAGCTCACCCTGTAGACGCTCACCAATATCCTTCAGCGCAGTCATTGCGTACTGCTGAAAGTGCGGTGACTGGCGATGAGCTTCCAGCGCCGCGTCGTTGCGGTACTGCTCGTAAATGAAGAACCGGCTGCGGTCCGTACGATGCTGATGCACAATGTACATCAGGCACCCGGGCTCCTGGCGAGATGCTTCCTCGAGCTTCTCGAAGATGTTTGCGACTTCCGCTTCTTTACCTGGGTTCGCGACCCAGGTCACCGCTAGTACCACCATGTGCGGCTCCTTGCCTACCGACTACCCTTTGCTTACTGCATCGAGCGCTTTTGAGAACGCCTCGACGAATATGGTTTGCTCACGATCTGGACCAGTGGAAACGATTCCTACCTTCGCACCTGTTTCCTTCTCAACGAACGCCAGATAGCTCTTTGCCTTCGCAGGAAGCGCATCGTAGCTGTCGATTCCAAATGTCTGTGACTGCCATCCGGGAAGCTTGGTATAGATCGGCTCGATCTTCTCGAAGCCCGAGGCCTGCGCTGGAATCTCCTCGGTCTTCTTGCCGTCGATCTTGTAGCCAACGCAAATAGGAATCTCGCTACAGTCATCCAATACGTCGAGTTTGGTAACCACCAACCAGCCAGTTCCGTTGAGCATGTTGGAGTACCGAAGCAACGGCAAGTCAAGCCATCCGGTACGGCGCGGGCGTCCCGTCACGGCGCCAAACTCGTTGCCTTTCTTGCGCAGCGCTTCGCCTACTGCGTCGTTAAGTTCCGTTGGGAATGGCCCTCCGCCGACGCGTGTGCAATATGCCTTCGTCACGCCGGCCACCATGGAGATAGCATTGGGAGGAACGCCCGTACCCGTCGATGCTCCACCCGAAGTCGCACTGGACGACGTCACGAACGGGTATGTGCCGTGGTCGATGTCGAGCATTGTTCCCTGCGCGCCTTCGAACATCACCGATTCACCATCAGCAATTGCGCGGTTCAGCAGCAAGGCCGTATCGGTAACAAACGGGGCGATCCGATCCGCGATCTCGGCGTAATCGGTGTACATCTTGTCCGGATCGATTGGCTCGCTATTGAACAGGGCGTGGACAATCGTATTTTTCTCGCGGCACGCGTTTTCAATGTGCTTCTTCAGCAGCGCCTTGTCCAGCAAGTCTTGGACTCGAAGGCCACTGCGGGCCATCTTGTCCTCGTACGTGGGACCGATTCCGCGCGATGTCGTTCCGATCTTCACACGGCCGGGAGCGTTCTCGGCCGCCAGTTCGATCATGCGATGGTAGGGCAGAATCACGTGCGCCCGGTTACTGATGAAAAGATTCCCGTCGATCTTGACCCCGGTCGCGCGCAACGCGTCAACTTCTTTCATCAGGGCAAAAGGATCGAGCACTACACCATTGCCGATTACGCCTCGGCACCCCTCGCGCAGCACTCCGCAAGGGATCAACTGAAGAATGAATTTCTTCCCTTTGATGGTGACCGTGTGGCCGGCATTGTGCCCGCCGGAATAGCGGGCCACAACGTTGAACCGCTCCGAGAGAACGTCTACGATTTTGCCCTTGCCCTCGTCGCCCCACTGCGCGCCGACGATGACTGCCGTCTTGCTAGTTTTCAACTTGCAACTCCGATTCAGGGGGACACGGCGGCCTGGAGGCCGAGCGCCCAACCGCTGAGATACGCACACAACTCGCCCATGGCTTGCGACAGGGTTTTGCAGGATTCTGGGGTAATCGCGAGCGGACAGGCTGTGTAACTGTTGATTTTACAGGTCTGGCCGAGTCAACGCAACGCTCGCTCTGGAACGTCCGGCTTGCGCCGATGCCGTACACTGGATTCTCATGCCGGAACTGCCTGAGGTGGAAACTATCGCCCGAGGCCTGCACAAGCGGGTAGCGGGCGACACCATCCAATCCATCTGGCTAGGCCAAAAGCCGGAGCCCCTTAAATCCTCCGCTGAGGACATCGCCAGAGTTGTCGAACACGCTCGAATCCTCCGAGTGCGTCGCGTCGGCAAGCACATCGTTTTCGATCTCGAACAATCCGGCGGGCGAAAAGGTCGTGCCTTGCGGCATGGACAATGGGTGGTTCATCTGGGGATGACAGGGCGAATGCAGATAACAGATCCCGGGTTGGAAATTGCCAAGCATACTCACGCGATCGCGACTCTGGCATCTGGCAGGGAACTGCGGTTCGTCGATCCTCGGCGCTTTGGCCGCCTCGCTGTCGTGAGCGATGCTTCGCCAACTTCTGCTGGCTTTGAGGCTCCCGGCGACGAGCCGCTGGACTCGCAAGCCGAGCGGTTCATCGAACTATTTCGAGGCAGGAAAACTCCCATCAAGAGCGCTTTGCTCAACCAGAAACTGCTGAGCGGTGTTGGAAATATCTATGCCGATGAGTCACTGTTCCGCGCCGGCATTCGGCCGCGACGCCGGGCCGCAACCCTGACCCGCGAGCAACTCCGCAAACTGCACGCATCTTTGCAGGAAGTGCTGCACGAGGCCATTTCGTTGGGCGGTTCGTCCGTTAGCGACTATGTCGATGCTGACGGGAAAGAAGGGTTTTTCCAATTGCAGCATCGGGTGTACGGTAGGGAGGGCCAACCGTGCCTGGTTTGTGGCACACCGATCAAGCGGGTGGTCATCAGCGGTCGCAGCAGTCATTACTGCAGTCATTGCCAAAAGTAAGTAGTATTTGTCGGGCCAATCAGAATGTTGCTGAAAGAGAGGAGCAACCGGGCATTATGGGCGATTATTCCATTGGGGTAGATCTTGGGGGCACCAACCTTCGCATAGCCGCTGTGGACTGCGACGGAAAGCTGCTGGAGAAGTTGGAACTCGGCGCCGAGGTATCACGCGGCCGTGATTTCGTAATCACCGAGATGTGTAAGGCGATCGACATCCTGAAGCAGAAGTATCACGGCTCCGGTCAACTGGTTGGCATTGGCATTGGAGTGCCTGGTTTTATCGACATGGCAGCCGGCATGGTGATGGAATCGCCCAACCTGCCCGACTGGAAGAGCTTTCCTGTTCGCGATGAGATTGAGAAGCGGCTTGGGCGCCCCGGTCATCCTGGAGAACGATGCCAACTCCGCGGCCATGGGCGAGAAGTGGCTGGGCGCGGCCCGCGAATACGACAACATGGCCATGTACACCTTGGGAACTGGCGTGGGCGGAGGGCTTGTATTCAATGGCCTGCTGTGGCACGGCATGACAGGAATGGCCGGAGAGCTTGGGCACTTTACCGTTTATGCTGACGGACATCCTTGCGGATGCGGAAGCCGTGGCTGCCTGGAGCAATATGCTTCTGCGACGGCGGTTGTGCGGATGGCGAAGGAGGCAATCGCACGGGGCGAGTCTCCGGAGTTGGAGCGCCTCTCGCATGATCCGGTGCAGTTTACCTCTCGCTCGATCTACAACCTTGCGATCCAAGGCGAAGTTCCTGCGAAGAAGGTGTTCGAGAATGTGGGACGCGCCTTGGGAATCGGCATCGGCGGCATGGTCAACGCACTGAATCTACCTATCTATGTAATCGGTGGAGGCGTTTCCAGCGCCTGGGACGCGTTCGCTCCCGCGATGTACGAAGAGATGAAGTTCCGCTCGTCGATCTACGCGCTCACGTCACCGGACCGCATCGGACACGAAAAAGGAACCATCGTCACTCGCGCGCTGCTAGGAAGCGATGCTGGACTGTACGGCGCGGCGCGGCTGCCGATGCTGGAAAATTTCTCGCAGACGGAAAAGGGCAGGCGTTAATTATTTTGTCGGTCGCTTGCGCTCTTTCGTAGCCGGCGATAATTTCAAGCGCTTTACTTCCTGCGCGCTCAGTTGTCGGAACTTGCCCGGTTCGACGTCGAGTTCCAAAGGACCATACCGAACCCGCTTGATCTTTTCCACGTGGTGGCCGACCTGCTCAAACATGCGCCGGATTTGCCGGTTGCGCCCCTCGATCAAAGTAATTTCATACCAGGGGTTGGCGGCATCTCGAACCAGCTTGATTTGCGCTCCTGCGGCGCGAACGGCCTTGGAGCGTCGTCTGGTAGGCTTGCCTGCCGCGCTGGCTTCGGGCGATTTCAGTCGCGTCGTTTCCGCCGGCAAGAAGATTCCACCCCGCAGTTTTGAAATCTCAGCATCCGTGGGCTTTCCGCCCACCTTCACCAGATACGTCTTAGGGACGTGCGACGAGGCATGCGTGAGTTTCTGCGCCAGCGCACCATCGTTCGTCAGCAGCAGGAGGCCTTCGCTGAGATAGTCGAGGCGGCCGACCGGGTACAAGCGCGCCTTGATGCCGCGCACCAGGTCCAGCACGGTCGGTCGCCCTTCGGGATCGGTGACCGTCGCGACATATCCCTTGGGTTTATTGAGGAGCACGTAGACGAAGTGTTCCGGGCCGCCCAGCGGACGGCCGTTGACCTTGATGCTGTCAACTTCGGGGTCGGCCTTCGAGCCGAGTTCGGTGACGGTTTGGCCGTTTACGGTGACAAGTCCGGAGGTTATCAATTCCTCGGCCTTGCGGCGTGAGGAGATGCCGGCAGCAGCAATGATTTTCTGGAGGCGCTCAGCAGGCATGGGAACTCGCCAGCGAGGTGTCGCGATTTAGATTTTCGGATTCCCGATTTGGGAATACGGGGGCCGAAGACGTGTACCCCCCCTCCCCCCTGTATTTGCAAAATCGTCCAAACAAAGGACTTGCCACGCGAACATGACGCAAGATCGGGCAAATAAAGGAGTTACAGGTAAAGTCGGCCAAACAAAAGGCTTAGGGGAGAATTTTTGGTGACGAGCGAAAGCTAGGGGTTGTGAAGACTGAAACGGCGGGCAATCAGTCCAACGGCGCAGATGTCGAGTCACGCGGTCACGCTCTTGAGGGCGCGTGCGGAATAGGGACACTCCCGCCTTACCCTTCCGCTGCGGATTATATGCCGTAGACAACACCATACCTAGAGACTTTATCACCCATCGATGTGATA
Organism: uncultured Acidobacteriaceae bacterium; assembly: GCA_963730105.1. Classification (GTDB taxonomy): domain Bacteria; phylum Acidobacteriota; class Terriglobia; order Terriglobales; family Acidobacteriaceae; genus DASRAA01. Next base: position 261,455 of record CAVSQO010000015.1, on the reverse strand, counting down.
ACCCTCGAACGGAGTGCGAGGATCTTGGCCTGGGCGAAAGTCAAAATCGAAATCAACCACGGATTTACACGGATCGACACGGATGAGATCGGGAAAAAAGGGAAATTCACCAAGCTGGCTAGTTCGTCTGGAGCAGGAGTCCGCTTCCGCTTCGTATGGTTATCTTCTGTGGCGATTCGAGGACGATCTGCCCGGGACTGGCTCCGCCGATACCGCTGTCGAGCTTCAAGTTGTCTTCGCCGTACACTCCGCAGGCGTCAGTGGAGAAGAGCCAGAAAGCCTGGTCGGAGGTGTTGCCGACCGGAGTCAGACAGCCGCGTTCGGGATTCGCCATTGGCGCTCCCAGGATCGCGCCGGGTTCGACGACTCTTCCGACCACTTGCCCTTTCTGTGATTTCACAATGCGTTGACCATTAAAGGCAACTTGTCCGCCAATCTGCAACATGTTCGCGTCCCACGCAGTAGTTCCGAGACCGCTGTTGGGGTTCGCGGGTAGACGGGCTGCAGAAACCGCCTCCATCGAGGCCAGAGCGCGCAGGCCGACGTTGATGGAAACAATGTGCTTATCGATGTCGATCTGGTTGAATTGAAGCGAAATACTCGCACCGTGGCCGGAGGATTCCGGGGACACCGCAACCACATGGCCCAGCAACTTGGATTCGCGCTTGATTTTGCCGCCGTTGGGCAGCGGAACGTCTTGCATCAGTTTCGCGGAAATGGCTTGACCGGGCTTGCTGTGACTCGAGTCGAGAGTGTTGTCGAGCATGGCCGGAAGAATCGTGCCGGAAGGAATCTGCTGGGCGCACAAAGACGCGGCGGCCAACAGGAGGACCATCAAACCAGTAGAAGCTCGCATAGGGATAGGTTGAATGGTAATGCCTGACGGAAATGCCAATCAATGACAGTTGTGTGAATTTTGAGTGGGATGAAAAGCGGCCGCGGATTTACACGGATCGGCACGGATAAGATTGGGGCAAATCAAAAGCAAAATCAACCACGGATTCACACGGACGGACGGGGGCAAAACCCAGGGTAAAAAGCAGATTCCTCGCGGACTAAAGTCCGCTCGGAATGAAAATAATAAAAGGCTTAGCGGCACGACTAAACAGGCTGCGGAAAAAGTCCAAAATGCTCACACCTCGCGGACTAAAGTCCGCTCGGCGAGTCAAATATAAAGGGCTTAGACGCTGACCTAAAGGTCAGCTCTACCAAAAACCGCTTTTTTCCGCAGCCTGTAAAGTCGTGCCCTTTCAAAACATCGTCCGAAGCCAGTTTTTCCGCAGCCTTTGAAGTCGTGCGATGATACGCAACTATGACGCTGTGTCAGCGGGGTTTGCGTCAAGCGAGTCGGACGGCGGTTCTTGATCAGAGCCGGCAGTCGTCGGAGACTCGAGATTTAAGGCAGGTTCTGCCGATTGACCTGTGAACAAGCCGCCTTGGGCCTCCCCAAGCTTCTCAAATTCTTCCATGCTGGGCAGCTCGGCGACGTTGTTAAGGCCAAAGCGGAGCAGGAACTCCTTGGTGGTCTTATAGAGGATGGGCCGGCCGATAACCTGTTTGCGGCCCGCGGTACTGATGAGCTTGCGATCGAGCAGGGTGCCGATCACTCCTGAGGAGTCGACTCCGCGGATATCGCTGACCTCGGGGACGGTTACGGGCTGCTTGTAAGCGATGACCGCCAGCGTCTCCAGCGCCTGCAGGGAAAGCCGCACAGGCGGTTTCAGGCTCTTGGCGAAGCTGACGACCACATCGTGATGCTCGGGTTTGGTGCCCATGCGATAGCCGCCAGCGATCTGGCGGACCTCGACACCGTGGCTGCCCTGGTTGTACTCAGTAGTGAGCTCGTCCAGAATCCGTGACAGATGCGCTTTAACGCGCTTGGTGTCTTCCTTGTCTTCCTTTTCCTGGGCAGATTTCTCAGCATTGGCGAGATCTTGTGATTCGGCGGGTGCTGCGTTGGCGTCGTCAGGCTGCTGGCCGGTGTCGGGCTGAACCTCGGGAGCCAGTGCAACTTCGTCGCCCGGGTCCTCGTCGTCGACTTCTGGTTTCTCGCTGGAGATGATTTCGTTCAGGGCCAACCGTGCTTCGTCCTCTGCGCGGAGTTCGGCAAGCACCGAATCCTTCAGCAGGGAAGCGAGTTGGTTCAGCGAAACCGGTTCCTCGGTCGCATAGATAATGGCTTCTACTTTGGCTTTCACACTCATGGTTGATTGGCTATCGAAGTTTTCTAGTCAAGGTGAACTCTACGTCATTTTGTACAACAGCTAAAGAGGCTGCCGAAAAAGCTAGAAAAGCATATCCCTCGCGGACTGAAGTCCGCTCGGGATGACAAAAATAAAACGGGTTAAACGCTGGCCTGAAGGCCAGCTCTACCCAAAGTCGCATTTTCCCGCACCCCGTAAAAGCCTGCTCGACCGAGAATAGGCCTAACGCCAGTCGTCGTGTATCCCCGTGTTCTCGGACGCCAAGGTGTCAAAATTCGTATGCTTCTTCAAAACAATTTCGCCGAACACGTTGTCTTGCCGCGCCAGCACTGCCTGCAGACGTATCAATTCGAGTATGGCCAGGAAGGCGCACACCAGCGAGGTCCGCGAGCGCAAGCTACGAAGCAGCGATTTCAGGCGTATCGGCTTATCTTCCAGAGACAATCGCCGGCGAACGTAGTCGATCATCTGTGAAACGGAGACGCTGTCTTCTTCGACGTCGAATGCCGGCTTGGTGCGAGCTCGATTCAGGATTTGCTGAAACGTCCTGACCAGATCGACGACGTCGGCGGCGAGTTCTGGTTCGGCACCTTCCGCGTCGCGAAATTCTTTCATGGCCGGATTCGTCCAGACCGCTTCTTCGATCTGCTGCTTCTGAAGGAGCATTTGCGCCGCAGTGCGAAAGCGTTCGTGTTCCAGCAGGCGGTTCACGAGTTCCAGACGCGGATCTTCGAGCTCGCCGGTGGCATCGGGATCGCGCGGCAGCAGCATCTTCGACTTAATGTGGATGAGCAGCGAGGCTGTGTAGATGAATTCCGCTGCAACATCGACGTCGAGCTGTGGCATGTTCTCAACGTACTTCAGGTATTGCTCGGTGATCCTCGCAATCGGGATGTCGTAAATATCGATGTCCTGTTTGCGGATGAGGTCGAGCAGCAGATCGAGCGGGCCATCGTAAACTTGCCCGACCATGACCGAGAAGGAGGACTCGTCGCTGCCCTCTTTGTGCGAATGGGCTGGCGTGGCTTCTTTCGGCAAAGCGGGCTTCGGAGCGGTGACGTTGTTCTCGATTTGTGGCTGGTCGGTCATTCGTTATTGGCTCCCGTTCGCCGTCTTAGGAGGCTCAAACTCGTAAGACAGGTTGGCGGCAGCGCGAACTTCTTGCATGGTAGCCTCGGCCTCGACGCGAGCCTTCGAGGAGCCTGCTTCGAGAACGTCCCAAGCCAGCTTGGGATTTGACTCGTATTTCGCGCGGCGCGCCTGAATCGGTTCGAGCACGTGCCAGAGGCTGTCGGCGGCCCAACCCTTGCATTCGATGCATCCGATACCGGCGGAGCGACAGCCTTCGTATACCTTAGCCATGGTCTCAGGAGAACTGAAAATCTTGTGCAGATCGCCGACGGGACAAACGTCGGGATTGCCTGGGTCGCTGCGGCGAACGCGTGCCGGGTCGGTGACCATGGTCTTTAGCTTCGACCGCAACGACGCTTCCGGCTCGCTGAGCAATATTGTATTGCCATAGGACTTCGACATCTTGCGGCCATCGGTGCCGGGCAGCTTGGCAGCAGGGGTCAGCAGGGGCTTGGGTTCGGGGAAGACCAGACAGCGTTTCGGGTCGCGGTCTTGGGATCCAACCTTGCGCGGATAAAACTGATTGAAGCGGCGCGCGACCTCGCGGGTCAATTCAACGTGCGGGACCTGGTCTTCTCCAACGGGAACGAAATCAGCTTTGTACATGAGAATGTCGGCCGACTGCAAGAGCGGGTATCCGAGGAAGCCGTAGGTGCTGAGGTCCTTGTCGTTGATATTCTCGCGCTGCTCCTTGTAGGTGGGGACGCGCTCGAGCCAGCCTAGCGGAGTAATCATGCTGAATAGCAAGTGCAGCTCAGCGTGCTGTGGCACATGCGATTGAATGAAGAGAGTGCTGCGTTCAGGGTCGAGGCCCGCGGCGAGGTAGTCGATCATGACCTCGAGCGAATTCTGCTTGACGTCACTGGTGTTGGCGTAATCGGTGGTGAGCGCGTGCCAGTCGGCGATGAAAAAGAAACAGTCGTAGGCGTCTTGCAGGTTGACCCAATTGCGCAGAGCACCCACGTAGTTGCCGAGGTGGAGTTTGCCGGTGGGGCGCATGCCGCTAACAATGCGGCCTTTCTTGCTGGATATGGGATCGGCCATCAGATTCTCAAAAGTGCGTTCAGCAGGGAATAGAAGAAAACCAAGAACGGCGCTGCGATGGTGTCGATGACCGAGCATCCGACCATCGGCAGGATGAACATGACTATCACCAGCCCGAAGTAGCCGACACGGTCGTAGACCTTCAACGTCTCGTAAGAAAGAAAGTGGCGGATAACGTGGCTTCCGTCGAGTGGAGGCAAGGGGATTAAGTTGAATACGCCGAGAATAACGTTGATGAGAATGGCCAATTCGAACATCTTGGCCAGAGGGCTTGCCACGTCGGCGCCTCGGAAAAATGGAGAAATTGCGCCGCTACTGGTGCCATGCAAAATCACGGCCAAACAAATGACGGCCAAAAATGCAGTGAGGAAGTTGCTGACGGGTCCGGCTACCGCGGTGAGGATGTCGTCGCGCACCGGGTTCTTGAAGTTGCGATTGTCGACCGGGGTGGGCTTCGCGTAGCCGAACGGCGGAAAGCCGACCAGGATCAGCATTGCCGGCAAAAGGATCGTCCCAAACAAGTCGATGTGAACCAGAGGATTGAGGGAGACGCGTCCCAGCATTTTAGCGGTAGGGTCACCCAGGCGATTGGCCATCCATGCGTGTGCCGATTCGTGGACGCTGATTGCGAACAGGAGAACCACGATCTCGAAGAAAATGATTAGGGGATCACGCACCATGGGAGTTTGACTTCGATACTACCATGCAGGCAGGAGCGTTTTTGCACTTCTCAACGGGCCGCGGACGGAACAGATTCAGTGCAGCTTGGCTTCCGAAGAAGGCGTGGGCACCGCTTCCACGCGTGGTTTGTCAAGCGGGCCGGTGATGGCGTAGGAGGGTTCGTCGGGACGGCGCAATTGGAGATCGAGATTGCGGTCGAAACTTGCGTTGCCCTTGACTTGGTAAACTTCGCTGCCCGACTGCAGCTTGCAGTCGTCGCAATTGAGCGCTCCGTTTCGAATGGCGACTTCGCCGGTCAGGCTGGAGAACGACAACGGCGCCGCTTTGCCTTCGAGGACAATGTGGCGAAGCGTTCCGCCGCTCCATTTGAAATTGGCGGTCCCGGTGGCGGAATCGCGCAGCGTGGTGGCATCGAGTCCGGAAACGCCTAAAGTGTACTGGCTGTCGAGGGTCCCGGTGGCCCAGGCATCATGCATGGTCGTGGCAACCTGGGCCATGGCGATTTTGCTCACGCTTCCGGAGCCGAAGAACTTGGGCGGTTTCGCGGTGAAGTCGCCATCCCAATTACCGCTGTGATGTCCGCCGAGAACGTCGGCGCGAATGTCCTTCAGACTGACGGTTCCGGCGCTCATCTCAATCGTGCAGGAAAGATTGGACGCAGGAAGCGACCCGATCAGGGCCCGTGCTGCAGACAGGTGTCCGCGGGCAACAACTTTCAGGAGCGCGTTGTCGTCGCGCTGGCCGGTGGCCAACAGGTGATACCACGGTTGACTCTGAAAGGCGGGATTAAAGAGGCGACTGAGGCCAGCGAGAGAAACTTCGGGAGTGTGCACGTCGAAGCGCAGGACACACGTCTCGGGCGAAGTGCAGATCAATGGAAAGCTGGCCGATCCGGTGACGACTGGGCCAGCGTCGAACTCGGCGGTGAATGGACCAACGTTGACTGACTGGTCGACGAAGGTGACCGTCGCGGATGCTACCTTTAGTGGTTCAAGAACGCCTTGTAACTCGGCGGTGGCATTGCTCAGTTGCAGCCGACCGGACGGCAAAGGTGGCGCAAAGCCGGTGAATGAACCGGCGATCTGAAGATCGAGTTGCGCGGGGCCCGCCAAGCCAAGCTTGGGAGTACCGATTCCTGTGGCACGTGCGACGTTGAGGAGACGAGTCAGTTCGGCGTTTCCACTCAGGGTGATCTGGTAACGTTCGAGGTCAAAGTATCCGGCAGCAGTGGCGGGCGAAGGCGCCCCAAGCGGCATCGCAAAGGGACTGACCACGACGCGCAGGGGCTGTATAGGTTCAGCGTTGCCGGGGGGCGGAGTAGTCTTGCGCGGGGCGTGCTTGCCTTTGGATTGCGGATTGGCCTGAGGAATCGAGAACTCAACTTCGCCGAGATGCAGATCTTGCTTCAAAACGGCTGCTTGCAGCGCAAAATCCCTGGTGCGCCCGCCGCCGGCCCATATAGGGGTGGACCCGGCGTCCTTGCGTACGGTAAAGATGCCATCGAGGGTTCCGGTAGCCGTCAGGTCGGCGGGTAAATCCTTCTTGGTGTGACGCGCGAGGGCGACAACCCGGTCTAAGGGAATTTGCTCTGCGGAAATGCCAAGGTTGTAGTCCTCGCCAGCCCATCCGATGATATCGCCGCGCACCATGAGTAGACCGGGACGTACCGGTGCCTGACACTGTATGTCACGAATCGAGTCATCGGGCGACGAGTACGTGCCAGTGCAATGGGCGCTTAACCGAAGCGCTTCCCCTAGTGCGATATCGTAGCGACGGAAATCGCTAATCTGTCCGTCGAGCGTGACGGCGAGGGAAGCGGGTGTTCCCGCCAGAGTGGCGGTGGAAGTCAGGCCCCCGCGCCAACCCCGATCGCGTCCGTAGATCAGAGTAGTTACCTGACCGAGCTGTCCCTTTTCGAAATTGATGTTCAGGCTCACCGGCGTGCTACGCAATTGAGAAGCACGCTGAAAGCTGCCTTCCATTCTTAGCGTGCCGGTATCGCTAACGGGAACGTCTGATCGGACGGGGCGAGCCTCGAGCCGGACTCCCCATTCGTTTTCGGATTGAAGCCACAGGGCAAAGTCCGCGTCGGAAAATGCGAAGGCCTTCTTGACTAGTCCGAGCTTGAAGTTGATGCGTCCGCCGGTTGCTTCGACGTAAGGGAAGCGGGGACGAGATTCGGGGCGGGCCTTAGCGGTCGGCGCCGACGGGACCTGCGACGTACGCTCCACCAACTCTTCGAGGTTCCAGTGCCCATCAGCACGGCGAACCAAGTTCAGGCTGGGATTCTCGAGTGACAACGTGCCGATCTCCAGCCGTCCTCGCCAGAGGGAACTCAATCGGAGGTAGGCAGTCACCGTATCGGCACGCAGCATGGGTTCCGCGCCATAGGTTGGATCGTCGCCCACAACAAACGTAGAGAGCACCATCGCTGGTCGCGGAAGCAGCCTTAGTTCGATGCTTGAAACCGAGACATCACGGTCCAGAGCCTGACCAATCGAAGCCGCGACCCGATTGCGGTAACGGTTTACATTTACAAACGGCGGGACCAACAGGCCAAGGACAATGACCGCAATGGCAATCAACACCCACCACGCCCGCCGTGAGACGCGGACAGGCATCAGCGCACCACGTGGAACATCCGGGACCAGCGGGTCTGATCGAAGAAATGAATCACGATGGTGACGAGGAATTGCAGACGCTCGCCAATGCTAGTACGGGTGTATTCATCGCGTGGCTGCTGGAACGACCAGTAGATGAACATGGGGCGGCCGATAATGTTCTGGTACGGGACGAAGCCCCAATAGCGGCTGTCGAGGCTGACGTCGCGATTGTCGCCCATGGCGAAAATGCTGTCCGGGGGCACGACCAACTCACCGTTCTGGAGGTGAGAGGGCAGTTCATCGCGCCACGCTGGAGTCACACCGTCATAGTCGGTGGGTGGTACGGCAGGGAAGTTGTCGCGGTATCCATTGTAGGTACCATTGCGGACGACGAACGGCGGGTCGAGTTTCTCACCATTGCGATACACCACACCATCCTGAAGTCGAATGCGATCACCAGGTACGCCGATCACCCGCTTGACGACATACAACCCAGGTTCTGCCGGAGAAATGAACACGAAAACGTCATCATGGCGCGGATGGCGGTAGGGAATCAGCGGACCGACCCATTTGGCCTTGGGCGCCAGCATGATGCGATCGACGAATACGTGGTCGCCAATCAGGAGTGTGTTCTCCATCGAACTGGAGGGAATGACGAAGGCCTGCAGAGTGAAAGTGATGATAAAAAGGCCGGTCACCAGCACGGCGGCGATCGACGCAATGAACTCAGGGGTCGTCTCTTTGGGTTTCTGCGGCTTTGCGGCTTGAGCGCCCGGTTCCGCAACTGGCTTATCCACATTCTTCGGAGAAGCCAACTTATCGATTTTCTTTGTAGAAGCCAAGATGAACGATCCTTTGCTGTGAGCCAGTTCGCTACGGTCAGCGGGGAATACGGAACATGCGCTTCCAGCGGAGTTCCTTGACTGATTCGACGATGTTGTATGCCAAAGTCGAAAGTTTACCAGACGTCGGGCTTTCGCCGTCAGCAGGCGGTACTTGGCCCATCGACCAGTAAATCAGCAACGGCCGTCCGACGATGTGGTCGGCGGGCACCAATCCCCAGTAACGGGAATCGTAGCTGTCGTCGCGATTGTCGCCGAGAACGAAATAAGAGCCCTCAGGGATGATTAATTGGCCGTCCTCTACGAGCTTCTGGGCCTGGACGAACCATGGGGAAGCGATCCTTTCGGCGAACAGTCCGCCGTTGGGAAAGTTATCGCGGAACTTGTCGTGCTGGTCCCAGTTGAAGGTTGCGTATTCGTCGTCTTGCTTAACGCCGTTTACATAGACATGCTTATTGACGAGGCGAACGTGATCGCCGGGCACGCCGATGACGCGCTTCACGAAGTGCTGCTGAGGATTCACCGGATAGCGAAAGACGATGATGTCCTGGCGATTGATGCGGCGATAAGGTAATAGCCATCCCCAAATTCCGGAGTTGGCATAATGCGCCTTGTCTACCAGCAGGTAGTCGCCGATGAGTAGCGTCTTCTCCATTGACTCGGATGGAATCTGAAAGGCCTGGACTACGAAGGTGATGACGAAAACGGCGATCACAATGGTGGTTGCCAGAGACTGAAGCGCGCTCATCAGGCCGGATTCGGAATCGGCCTTCTTTTCGGAACCTGGAGGGAGCGCATCGGGTTCCGCAACGACCTCAGCTTCAGCGCGTACTTCGCTCATGACTTCTTGGATGACTCAACTTCCAGTTCGGAAACGGCCATGCTTGATCCGGCCTGCAATGATTGTAGATATTCCCAGGCTTGCCGTGCAGCTCCCTGTTCAGCGCGCTTCTTGGTACTTCCTTCGGAGCGGCTGACAAAGGCCTCCCCGCCGGTGTGGGGAGCAGGAACGTGAACTTCGATGGTGAACAGCTTCCTGTGGTCAGGGCCCTGCTCTTTCACCACGGTGTAACGAGGTTGCGGACGACCCAAGGCGTACACAATTTCTTGCAGTGCCGACTTGTAGTCGGTGACGGGTAGCTGGCTTTGGCCAAGCTTTTGCAATTCATCGAGTGCCGGCTGAAGAATCGCAGCAACAACAAACCGGTGCGCTTCCTCGATGCCCGCGTCGAGAAACAGGGCTGCAATCAGTGCTTCGAGCGCATTCACCAAAAGAGCGCTTTTGCTGCGGCCGCCGCTTTTTTCTTCACCTTTGCCGAAGCGCAAGTACTTGCCGATATCCAATTGTCGTGCAGGACGAACCAGAGCCCGTGCGCTTACGATATGGGCCCGTAGCTTCGATAGGTCGCCTTCCGCATACTCGGGAAAGCGCCGGAACAACTCCTGGCTGACGACAAAGGAAAGCACGGCGTCGCCGAGGAACTCCAGTTGCTCATTGTCGCTGGCGGTCTGAGAAGTGCTTTCCTGGCCGAGCTGTACCTCCGCTTCACGGGCGAAGGAGGAGTGGGTGAGGGCCTGGTCGAGGATGGCACGGTGTTGGAATCTGTGTCCCAGCGCATCTTCCAGTGCCGCACGATCAATCAATTCTGAGGTCATTTTGCTGACTGCTGAATCCGATCTGCTTAGTGAGGCGTTGTCGGCGGAGGAGTTGACGCCGCCGGAGCCGGCTGAGCACTACCCTCGGCTATGAGCTTTTGCAGCCTTGCCTGTTGTTGCTTGGCCAGGTTCTTTTCTGCACTGCCCTCTTGTGCGTACTGAATTGCCTTGTTGGCGGAATCCAACGCCTGGGGATATTTCTTCTCGTTGTCCTGTGCGACCGACAAACGCAGATAAACCACGGCGTCGGGCTGGTCTTTCATCAGGTCGGCGGCCTTCTGGAAGCTTTGTTCTGCGGCTGCGTAATCTTTCTTATTCATCGCGATGACACCCAGAGTGTCGTAAGCGATGGAGCGCAGATTGGCTTTGGCGGCGGCCACCCGGTCTGCGGGAACGTTTGGAGGGACTTCCAAGCCGGTATCGACATTGTCAAGGGCGGCCTGCGCGTCTTTGCTGGCTTCCGCATAGCGATTGTCGCGGTCAAGGTCGCTTTCCCGGGTATCCATAACTAAGGCCGAAGCCACCGCAACCAAGGGAACCGGGTTGGTGGGATTCAGTTCGATGGCCTTGCGGCCGGTCGCAATCACCTTGGCGGAATTGTTTTGTTGCTGGTACAAGTTCATCGCGCGCACATAAAGGAGCTCTCTGAGTTCGCTGTTCGGAAATTTCTGGGCGAAGTCATCGGCAGCCGCTTCCATCTGGGCAGGATCGGTCTTCGACGCGGCCAAGCTGTAGGCATCAAACTCTTCCTTGGACTTTGCCTGGGGCTGATGCTGAGCGGGGGGAGCAGCAGGAGCTGCGGCAGCCTGCGTACCCTGCGCGGGAGCCGGAGGCTTGCTAGCGGTAGCTTGGGCCATCGCCAGGCTCGCCGACACCAGTACAGCCATTATTGCCAATTTGAATCTCATAAGAGGTCCTTTCGAGAGAGCAGGCCACGGGCCGTACCTTCTATCTTATTGCGATTTTGGCTTTTGCGAAGCCTCGGGCGGCTCGTAGGGCGTCTGCAGTCCTCGCTCGGCCGCGGCGCGGGTGTCGGGCGAAAGGTCGGAAGCGGCAAGTGCGGCCTTGTATTGTTCCACGGCCGCCTCGCGTTCGTCCTGCAAATCGAGGATGCGTCCAAGGTAAATGTGAGACCATGCGACTGTCCGAGGGTCCTTCGAAGACGCCGCAGCCTTCACAAAGTCGTCTTTGGCTTCCTGCATATTGGCGCTCAGTGTCGCAGCTCGAGCCAGCACAAAATAGCACCTGCCCGCGTCTTCGTTCTGTGCGAGGGCCGCTTGAGCTAGCTGAACTGCACCGGCGGGATTTCCGCTGGACAAAGCACGCTCAGCCTGGTCGATTTTCGAATCCGGCTTTGGAGCGCCTGACCGTACTACGTCTGGCGCGGCCTGAGCAGCAAACTGAATCTCCCCCGCTTTCTTCTTGACCCTGTCGACGTCGATATCGTGCAGCCAGTTCGGAAACGCGTCCTTCATTCCGGTCGAGTCTTTCTCGAATTCTTTGAGCTGCTCATAGAAATAATTGGTCAGCACGAACCCTTCGGCCTCATCACGATTCACCATCGCAATGCGCTCCTTTTCCGGGAGCTTAGGATCGAGCGGGCTGCGAGCTTCGATGGCGCGAATCAGGCTCTCAATCACCAGCAATCCGATATCCGTTTTGTCTTCGGGCGCCATAGGGGCCTTCTGCACACTGGCCAGGATGGGCTTCAGCCGCGCCAGCGTGGTGGCCCGCTTGGTGATCAATGGCTCCAGCGAATAGTGAAGATACGTGTGCCGGAGCTGGTTCATGTGAATCTCGTCGTTAGCGGGAGAAACGACGACGTAATAGTAGTCGGCCTGGTAATTGCGCGAGTTTACCTGTCCGGGCGCGGCCATGGGATCGAGATACACGGTGTATGAGCGTCCTAAATAGCCGGAGGACGGCATGCGAAGATAGGCGTCTGTCGAGGTAATCATGCGGGCTACTGGATCGTGGAACTGGTCCACGAGCGCCTCGTATTGAGCCTGATGGTCAAGCCAGATGGCATGGAGCTTAGCCCTCGCGGCATATTCCTTGAGCAGGGGAACGAAACCCAGCACGTAACTTGCGTCAGGCGGCAAGTCGGCTTCCTGATACTTCGGCACAAAGTTCGGAGGGTCGCCCAGATTCAGCGCGAGCGAGACGTACTCGGTGAGCTGACGCCCTGAGTCGGGCGAGCGGTGGTCCTGGTAGAACTTGCACATCTTCTGGGCCGCGGCCGCGGCTTCCGGTGACTCGCTGGCGGCCACGAGAGCGACCCGCACTTGGGCACGGATCGGAGAAGACGCACTTAGCTCGTGGTCATAGCCACAAACATTGATGGCTGAGAGAACACTGAATAATGTTTCGCTGACTTCCAGCGTCGCCTTCGACTGGGCACCAGCGGAGCAACCGAAAACCGCCACTACGAACGCGACCAAAACCCTACGGGAAAAACTACTCAGACGTGCCTCCTGAAGCGAGTTGTGCCGGAGTACGAAACTCTCAGTTTACGAGGAGGTAACGTCCAGCGCAAATTGCGCTACTGGATTGCGTGGCGCGTCATCCCTTGACTTGGATCTTGGAGAACGCCAGGATCGCGCGGCCAGCGGTGGGACGACCAAAGCTGGTGGCGGGCCGGAACGTGGCGAAGATCAGCATGTTCTTCAGTTCTGACAGAACCGCGCCGCCATTATCGCCACCGGAAAGGACGCGGTAGTCCTGCACCCGACCGTCTGCGCCCACGTAAGCTTCGACGATCAGAGGCTCCGTCCGTGCGGCGTCCATCGCCATCTCGAATGGCGCAGACTGCAGCTCGGGCGGAGTATAGAGAGTGGTGGGCACGTCATTGGCACCGGGGAGTTGCGCCGGCACCAGAAAATTGATCAACAAGCCGAACATCACGACTGTAGTGACCAGACCGCCGGTCGCCGGCACCATCACAGCGTTAAACAGGTTTTCCCAGCGAACGCGCAATGCATCCCAGTGTGAAGGCCCAGCGTTAGAGATTTCCTGAGACAATGCGACACGAATCCGGAGGGCCAGGTCTGGAGGTGCGGGTTTGCGGCCAAGGTTCGCGACGGACTCTCGCGTACGCTGCAGGGCGATGAAATGGGTCGCGCACGGGCCGCAGGAATCCATATGCGATTGCAGTTCCGACATTTCGGCGCGCGTCACCGCAAGGTCCAGGTACGACGACATGACTTGCTTCGCTTGCAAGCACTTCATGGCATGACCTCAGCTTTCTGGCCGCTGGCCGCTCTATCTGTACGGCGCTTGCTGGCGCGGACATCCGACGTCTCAACGCCGAAAGCAGGCAAATGGCGTCCGAGTCCTTTGCGCAGCGCCTCCCGCCCACGAACCAGGCGCGACTTCACCGTGCCGAGGGACACTTCCATGACTTCAGCGATTTCCTCGTACGACAGCTCTTCAAGGTCGCGCAAAATGATGGTGCTTCGAAACGGTTCTGCGATGGACTTCAATTCCGACTCGACGCACGCCCGCAACTCCTCGTTGTAAACGTTGTCCAGTGGCGACGAGGCAGCATCGACCAGCAGGTCTTTCAGTCCCGGGGAGCAATTCCCGTCGTGGCTACTCGCGGTGGGTTCAATTGTGGTCTCACGCCCTCTGTGGCGGAACCACCAACGGCGCTGGTTGAAGGCTTCATGCAGCGCGATGCGATAGATCCAGGTCTTCAGGCTGGCATTGGAATGAAAACTCTTGATTCCACGAAATACCTTGATGAAGACTTCCTGAGTAGTGTCGGCCGCGTCTGAGGGATCATCGAGCACACGGTAGACCAAGCTGTACACCGGCTGGCTGTAGTGGGCAATCAGCCAAGAAAATGCCGCTTCCGATCCGGCCTTCAGTTCGGCCACAATCGCGGCTTCTTCGCTGCGCACATCGATCGCGCTCGCCAGGTCACTCAATGATGATGCTCCCGCCACGCTGCTCATGGCGTCGTCCTCATGATATCAACCTCGGGCACCTGACAACACTCTTGTGCAACCTCAAGCTTCCGTCCGGGACTGTGTCCTGCTTTGCGGAGATGTCTTCCGGCGTCTGTATAGGTAATGGAACCCACTGAGCGGCGAATTGTTCCCGAAATCAAGGGAAGAAGGAGTCGCACTGGTTTGACGAAGGTGTTCGCCTGCGAGAGAATAATGATGTCGTCGTTGGTTTGAGGCGATGTCCCTCCTCAAAGTGGGCCTGTGGCGCAGCTGGGAGCGCGCTTCCATGGCATGGAAGAGGTCGTCGGTTCGATCCCGACCAGGTCCACCAATTCTCTCAACAGCTTAGACCGGGCGAGTGCTGGCAACCGTGATATTTGTGTCATGGTTTGTGTCATAACCCGCCGTTTTGGTGCTTGTGGCAAGGGTTTCCATCGCTTTGCGCTTCGCTTCCATCCGAACGTGGCTGTACCGCTCCAGCATCCGTCTGCTGACGTGCCCGGCAATCGCCATGATGGTCGAATCCGACGTTCCACCCTCCGCAAGCTGAGTGATAGCGCAGTGCCGAAGATCGTGGAACCGGAAACCCGGCAACCCCGCTTTCTTCGTCAGAGTCCGCCAAGCTGACCTCCAGCTTTTGACGTGGGTCGTCGGGTCAAACGCGGTGACGTTGTAGCCTATGACTTTCTTGCCGCTGAAAGTGAATTTCGGGACGAAAGCCGCGAAGATGTAATGCGATGGCAGAACCGGGCCGAAGGACTCGGCTCTGCGACGCAGCCGGGCCAGCGCCGAAGTCGCAACGTCAGTAAGCGGAACCACTCGCTCGCCAGCAGCCGTCTTGGACGTGCGAATCGTCAGAGTCCGAGCGAACAGGTCAACGTCTGACCATTGGAGGGCTTTCAATTCGCAGCCCCGCGCTGTTGTGTTGAGGCAGAGAATCGCCGCGAGGTAAGCCGTTTCCCACTCAGGCCGCATCACAGCCGTTTTAAGAAGCCTCTGCTTGTCTTCCTCGGTCAGTGCTCGCCCAATCGTGTTCGGCTCTTTCAGCGGGCGTATATCGTCAGCAACACGCGCCCAGAGCCTTGCTCGCTTCATCACACGGCGCAGGATGCCCAAGCTCTGCGTTCGAGCGTCGGCCGGGGCCGACTCCCTGTTCCGCCCTCCAGGTACGGTAATCGGTGATTCGCTTCGCCGTGATGGCCTTGAGCGGTTCCTGTTTGAAGAAGGCCCGCAGTTGCACGAAGAGTTGTTTCTCTTTCGCTCGGCTGGCAATTGCAAGCTCCAGTTTGCGAGCACTCATGTAATCGTCGGCTGCCTGTCCAAACGGCAGACGGGCGAGAGCAGTGGAGTTGTGCTGTCAGCTTCCCTTCGGAAGCCTCAGCGATGAGTTGTTTCTCTTTGGCCTGCGCTTCTCTCCAGTCCGTTGTTCCAAGCGACTGCCGGAACCGCTGTCCGTTTACAACGAAGTGGCAGTGCCACGTCTTACCGCGTTTTTTGAGAGCCAAGTTTCCTGCCTCCTGTCTTCTGCTTTCGGAATCGTTTCGCTTCTGTGTGAGCACGATACTGCCGCATGTACTTGCGCCGGTGCTCCTTGAATTGAGGACTCGACTTGTAAAGCTGCTTTCGACATTTCTCCGAGCACAACTTCTGCACGATGGTTCGGGCGAAAAACCAGCGCGAGCATTTTTTGCATTGCTGGATTCTGTGCAGCAAACCGCTTGTTCCTAATAGCTGTATCGTCAGCACGGCTGCGCTCATGTTCGCCCCGCTACGCTTAACTGGAGACCACCAAAAATCCAGTTTGCTGCCCTTGGTTCGGGAGCTTGGACTCACGACGTTTGCCAGTGCGGGCCAGAATCGGTGCCGTCTCAATTCACGCCGAACACTCGCAAGGGCACTCCTGGAGTCCGAAAGGGCAACCAATCCCACATCCCAGGACACCCCCGCATCCCAGGGCAGCTCGTCGGCCTTGTTCGTACCTTCCCCAAACCAGCGCCTGAGGATCGCGAGGTTCTTCAGCAGGCGCTCAATTCTCGCGTGATCGGCTGTCCGGCGACGCTCATTCAGCCAATACAAAAGATCGCTGGCCTCGTCCTCGCCTGCGCACTTGCGTAACACCCGTGTTTGTTTAGAAGTCATAGTTACAATAGTTATAGTAATCTCACCGCCGCTGCAGTGCAATAGAAAAAACGCTGACCCGGTTCGGCGAATCGCAAAGGGAGGATTTATGAGGGAGCAATCAGAACTGACTCCGCGAGAAGTTGCGCAGCAGATGCGGGTGAGCCTCGGTTACGTGTACCACCTGCTATGGGCTGGCACTTTGCCGGGTCGCAAGGTCGGCAAACAGTGGCATATTCCAGCGGAAGCCGTGGAGGCACGGCTCAAGGCCACGAGGTGAGTGATGCCGGATACAGTTACAGTTCCCCAATTGCTCACGTTGCTGGCGGTCGCCAAGGCACTCTGCGTTAGTCCGCACACGATACGAAGCTGGGTGCGCCAGCAGAAGCTTCGCCCGGTGCGCATTTGTCGCAGGCTGCTTTTTCACCCGGATGAGGTCGCACGATTTCTGGCGGAGGCGAAGTGAGCACTGGCACTGACTGGCGGGCGCTGTTCCACACCTACGAGGAATTTCTGAACGCTCCGCCGTTGCGGTTCGCGATCGAAGGCTTTCTGCAGGAAGACGGGATCACGCTGATTGGGGCGCTGGCGGGGCACGCGAAAACCATGGTCATGCTGGCCATGGTTCGGGCGCTGCTGGAGCAAGCGCCGTTATTCAATTGGCACGAGTTTGCAGTCCTACGTCCCTGTAGCCGCGTGCTGTATCTGATTCCTGAGTCCGCCATTGGGCCGTTCTGGGCGCGGCTCAAGCTATTCCACCTGGAAAATCACGTCCGCAGTGACCGTTTGTTGGTCAGCACGCTATCCGCCAAGCAACAGGTTTCGCTTGCCGATCCGCGCATTCTGCAGGCCGCACAAGGGGCGGACATTTTCCTTGATACCGCCGTTCGGTTCATGAATGGCGAAGAAGATGCCGAATCTTCGCGCACCTTCGCACAAACGTTATTCGCATTGCAAGCGGCGGGCGCTCGAACCATCACCGGCGCTCACCACGCGCCTAAAGGATTCGAAACCCAGGATCGAATGACGCTGGAAAATATTTTGCGGGGCAGTGGCGACATTGGGGCCATGCTTTCGACGGCTGGGGCATGCGCCAGATTGATGCACAGGCGAACCGCATTTACGTCGCAAACGTGAAGGGCCGCGATTTCGAGGCGTGCGAACCATTCATCATCGAGGGCAGGCCACACCTAGACGAAATGGGCTGCTTCGAGATGGTTGTGAGGCCGGGGGAAGCAAAGGAACTGCGGGCGTACCTGAGTCACACCCGGCCTGGCAGGGCCGCAAGTGCGGACAAGGAAGACAAACTGCAACAGGTGCTTGCGCTGCGAGCGAAGGGGCGGAGTTTCCAGCAAATAGCGGACGCGCTCAACATTTCCAAAGGAACCGTTTCGAAATGGCTGAATAAGCATGATGAATCGTTTCCTAATTGTTTCCACGGAAACGGAAACGCTGAACAGCGGAATCGTGACGGGGAGGAAGGAATTAAAGGGAATCCTCCCCCGTCCGGGGATTCGGAACCGTTTCCTACCGTTTCCTAATTAAAAACCCTAGGGTTTGGAAACGGAAACGTGCCAAAGAGCGCCAAGCTCAGCCGAGGAGCGTGACGGTAATACCGTGACAAGCATCACACCAGTGATGCGCAGTCACACCCACTAGAGATGCGTAGCTTATCGCCGCTAGTGATCGGCCAGCGGCTATCCGGCTGCCACAATTCTCCCTCACTGACATGCGACGGGCAGGGTGACTGCATTTGTGCAGTAGCGTAGCATTGTGGCGAATCACGATTCGACTGCTGCAACTGCCGCGCACGGTAGGGGAGCGCAGAAAGGGAGTCACAGGTGAACCCCGAAGACAGAAGAGGGGTAGTGGCCCGCGCATGGGCGCAGATACAATCGCTGTGGGCAGAGCGGAAGACTGACGCCGGCCTGTGTTACCTCATTGTTTTAGGCGTGACTGTGCTCGTTGCAGTTACGGTGGCTCCCGACAACGGGCTGATACTACCCCTTTGCATCTTTGGCATTGGTTGGTTCATCGCATCTTTGCTCAAGAACTCAATCTCGGCGGGCGAAAAACTCGTGGCTGCTCGCAACATGCTGCTTCGGATGGCTTTTGAAGAGTGCTGTTGCAAGCCAAATTCCATCATCACCGAAGCCCCTGGGGCACCGGAACTCGTCGGCAAACCAATCGGAAAAGGTTACTGCCACGTCTGCAAGAGCCGCGAGTTTCTCGAAGAGCGCTTTCCAGGAGCAATCGAAGAGCTGATGCAGGAGCGCCTGAACGCCTTCGAGTTCGAGGAATCGTATATACCCGAAGATTTAGCCGCGTCTTACTTCACGCCAGAGGCGTTGGCAGAGGCGTTGGCATTCATGCGGGGCCGGGGATTGGATCGTGTAGGGCCAGAAAGGTTCGTGCCTCTGCAGCTCACATTCACCGTGCGCAAACTCAGGAAGTGAGCCGCGCATCAGGCGAAGCCACAATGACGGAAGCGGCGGTAGGCGGCGTTCCTGCCCGGCCTATTCCCCGCGCTGCGTTCCAATCACGAATGAGCCTTTATGAATGACGAGCAACAGAATGCAATCTTTCAGAAGATGCCGCCTTCCGTTCAGGCGCGGGTTACAACCGTCTATCAGCAGCTCGCTTCCACTATGGAGGCAGACGCGGCGGCCCTCGTTACGCTTAAGGGGCACCTCATCCTTGAAGAACAGCTTTCCTTCATGATTGAGAGGGTCGTGCTAAATCCTGAGCAGATCGCCGAAGCAAGGTTAAGTTTCGCCCAGAAACGTGCCTTAGTTCGCGCTATGTTCCCCGGTAGCGATAACCAAATGTCGGCCGTTATCGGGAGTCTTAATAAGCTGCGCAATGCCTTGGCGCATTCCCTTTCAGGAACTGGGAGGCGAGGCTACTAAGGCTGTCGTCGTCAGTTTCAGACTCGCGTGGGAGTCCTTAAGGCGACGAAGAGGCGAGCGACGTTGACCTGCTGCAATCGGCAATCGAGCATTGTGTGCCGTTATCTTATTGGGCTCGCCGGATGAGTTCGGCGACCGCCAATGACGGTAGGGGCCTTTTTGCAATTTCACCTTGTGTCATAGACCCAACCCCAGCCCCGTCGCCATGGCGTCGAAAGCCGCATTTTTTTGCCTTTGAAAACCTGCAACTCGACCTTGGCGCAGCCTGTTGATCAAAATGACAAGATGTCCTGCATCCGCACAGCCCGCCTTTTTTAGCGAAAAATTGCCGGAGCCAGACCCTATGACGCGCGCACGGGGTAGCGTCTAAGGGGGGCATCGGTGGCCGGGAAAGAATGCTTTTCGGTCGCGAGCCTAGCCGCGTGAGCCGATGCTATCAAATGGTCACAATTCCGTCCCGCTCTTGTGCCTCAACGCGTCGCTTCGTTCATTTGGTCTTTTCTTTCATCTCGTCTTTTGCTCCCACCCCCAAGAACGCCGTCGTAGCTTTCATGCCTTTACAGAAGGTGTCTTTTGTTTCACCTTTCAGTGACATAGTAACGGTCACCTTCTTCGCAGCAAAGTCAAACCGCAAGGTTTTCACCACGCATGTAGGGGAACTATCAACAGCGATCAGCTCCCGTTTGTCCCAGCGGAGAATATCAAAGCTATTGAGAGTAGCCTGGGCTTGTCCCATGGTGTATATCGCGTCAGCTTCTTCACAAAATCCAAAGCGGTAATAACAGTGTATTTCGGTGGACAATGCCCCCAAGTGGTCATCCGCATCAGACCATTTGCCCTCGGCAAGGGCATACAGGGTGTCGGCTCTCTCGGCTCCCGCCACGACTTGACTGACGGAGAAAATAACAGGGGTTTGATCTTGAGCGCGAGCCACAATAGCTGATAACAGAACAGCAACGAAGATTGAAGCTGTCTTCATGGTGCCTCTGAGCAACTTAGTGCAGGACGTGTTTCGCGAACGTAACCGCCCGGAACTACGGATGAGATTGTATCCTTGCGGCTAAAATCCTTTCAGTGACCTAAGCCTCATCGGGGAGTGACGCCTCCCCTTGGAAGTTGCTCCCGGACAACGTGAAGTCGTCCAAGGTCAGGCCCCCCGACGCGCGTGACGATCACACTGATTTCCTGATTCCCCTCCGAGGTTTGCTCCACAGCCTTGCGCTTGGCGTGGAGGTACTGCGCCAATTCCGCGTAACACCGCACCTTCAACTCTGGAGCAGTTTCAGCAGCCATGGCAATCTGAGCAAGTCCTGCTATGGGGTCGCAACCCAGCTTTTCGAGCTTTTCGGCCAATTCGTGGGTTTTGCGATTGGTGTTCCGCGCTTTCTGCCGCCAGTTTTCGCAATTCCTCGGGAGCGTGGCATATCAAGCCCATTCTATTCTTTTCTAATCTAGAAAGAAACCCCCGAAATTCCCTTCTATCTGCAGAGGGGTTTTAGCATATTCAACGGCTCGAAAGAGGGTGCATCCCGCCCTGACCCCCACCCTCAGCTGCTAGACTGTCGTGTGCGGTGGCGCTGTGTCGTGCCTTGTGTCGTAACCCTCGCATCCCTGCCCGTGTCTGGGCTGTGTCGGAAGCGTGTCACTCAGGATAGGTGAGAGGCAGCGAACAAGCGCCAAAGCCGCATGAACACTGCCTCTCTGTATCACTCACGTTTGCTTCTCTCTCTCGCTGCCTACACTTCGTTGATGGAAATGGCATGGAAGAGGTCGTCGGTTCGATCCCGACCAGGTCCACCAAATTTCACCCACAAGGTACTGTGCAGGCAGCCTCTTGTGGCGACCGGCTTACCTCTCATCACTCTTATTTTCAAATACATACGATTGGAGCCTAAGGTGGGGCTATAGGCTGATCGTCGCCGGCCCGGCCGTGGAGATGAAGAACTGGCTCTCGCGGGAGGCGCGATTGGAGCGGTGTTGGTATGCCTCTCGCCAGCGGTGGGCGAATCGCGTGTCTTCCTGCTGATCCACGAGAGCCCATACACTCCCGCCAAATCCGGCACCGAAAGCCGATGCCGCGTAAGCCCCAAGTGAACGGGCTTGTTGTGCAAGCCAGATTGTTTCGGGGACCTGATTTCCAAGAAGCTTTTCGGCGGCGGCCTGAGAATCATCCACTAACGTACCGAAGGCCATCAGGTCATGCCGGACAAGGGCGTCAGAGGCTTGAGGAATAATAGTCTCTGACTCCAGGCGGAACTGTTCGAGGCGATCCAGCAGCCATGCGGACTCCGCTCCTCCGTGGTGTTCGAGAGCTGCACGCAGTTGATCCGGAGAATCCTGAGATCTGGTAATCGCAGCAGCCAACGTCGAATCGTCGGAGCCGGAGGTAGATCGCCAGATCTCAAGAATCTTTTTTGCGGCGAGCGATGCACGATTGTATCGCTCGCGAGCGGAGCCAGTCTTGCTCGCCACAACTCCACTGACTCCGATGACGAATGAGCAATCGGCAGGCAATTGGACGGAGCGTTCCAGACGAACTGGGCAAAAAGAATATTGCTTGAGATGCCTGGGTTGCGAGGAGAGGATAGCGGTGTGGTCCTCGCTGCCACCGAAGGTTCCGACGCCTCCATCACCGATAAGCGACTTGTACGTTTGTCCGTTTTCGATGCAGCCGAGATAGCCGGCGAGGTCTTCCAGAGTGTGGATGTTGGCAGCGTATTCGGGACGCTCATTGAGTTGATTGACAGCGCAGAGCGCAGCGAAAATTGCGATCACCAAAGCACTTGAACTACTCATTCCCGCGGCCGATGGGAGATCGCTGGCAATAGCGATATCCGCACCGCGCATGGCGCCGGGGAAGTTCCTTGCCAGTCGCCGCGCCACTACTGCGGCGTAGACCTGCCAACCATGGAGGGGAATTCCCAGTTGTGGAGACAGAGTGAACTCGAAATTCTGGCGGCGAATGACGTCATGGATTCGAACCGTCGCGTCCGGACGTCCAACCGCAGCCACGCAGAATCCTCGCACCGCGGTGCACAGCAGGCTTCGGCCACCGGCGTAGTCAGTGTGCTTGCCGAGCACCTCGATTCGGCCGGGCACAAACCAGCGCAGAGGCTTGGCGCCGGTTGGAATTGCGAGGTGCCCGTCAAGCTCCGCAAAGCGAGCGGCCTTTGTCGACGCTTCGGTTTCGCTCATGCCAGATTCAAGGAGACGGCCGGCGATCGCCGCGCTCATAGTACCGCCTGCACGCCCTTGAGGCGCTCAGTAACGGCGGCGATGTCGGATCGGCGTGAGAGATCAAGCACGCCAGCCCGGTTGACTGTGACCTTAAATTTCAGGCCCTGGGCGATTGCCAACTTTACAGCCAGCGGCAACTCAAATTCGCCACGCGGCGAGAGTGGTACGTCGCGGCACATCTGGAAGATCGCGGGATTAAAGCGCCAGCAATTCATGCTGACAAGTTTTTCGCCGTCGACATTAAAGGCGGAGGTGTCGGGGGGCTTTTCCACGATGTCGGTCAGAAAACCGTCGTCATCGACGATGCAGTAGGCGAACGCTTGAATGCGGTCTGGCGGAATGTTGCTGTGGCTTACAAGCGCAGCAGCGTCGAACAAAACAGCGCCGGGCTGGCCAAGTTCGCGCAGAACCTGAAGGACTATGGTCGGATAGTAGTTATCACTGTTGATGACAGCGAACTCGTCTGGACCGGTGAATTCCTCGGCGGCCAGCACTGCATCTGCCGTACCTCGGGGTGTGAGTTGTTCGGCAAAGCTGACCCCAATGCGCGACGGTCGATTCGTGCCCGCATAGTGTTCGCGTATCACGCCGTGCTCCGGCCCTATCACCAGGCATGCTTGTTTAAATCCAGCGTTGGCGAGGGCGCTGAGGATGTAGTCCAAGAAAGGTCGCCCGACGTGAACCATGGCTTTGACGCCGCCGTCGGCCGATGCCGATTGCGCCTCGTCCAGACAGGCAGTCGCATCGCTTTCGCGCATTCGAGTGCCAAGCCCGCGGGCGAGGATCACACACTTGGTGATGGTTCCAGAGTCGCTCATGGTCCGCAACACA
This sequence comes from uncultured Acidobacteriaceae bacterium, assembly GCA_963730105.1. Taxonomy (GTDB): domain Bacteria; phylum Acidobacteriota; class Terriglobia; order Terriglobales; family Acidobacteriaceae; genus DASRAA01. The sequence goes on along the minus strand of CAVSQO010000015.1, from coordinate 238,249 downwards.
GTCTAATGCAGTACACAAAATCCCATCGATGCAGAACCGCATGAATTACAATCACGGCCAATCATGAATGGCTGGTACTACTTCTGGATGGCGAACTTCGTGTTGGCCGGTTCGGCATTCGCCGTCATCACCTTGATCGTTCTGGTGCGCGGATTGCGCGATTTGCGCGAGATGTTTGCCAATTTGCGGGCCGAGGCGCAGCGGCCGCGATGATGGCGACGCACTTCTCCACTCTCGACTGGGTCATTGTCGTGACCTACCTTGGAGCCACGTTGGCCACGGGACTCTATGGCCGCAAATTCGTTGGCGGCATCGCCGACTTTCTGGTCGCCGGACGCGAACTGGGAACGTTCCTTGCCGTCGCGACCCTCGCGGCTACCGAGATCGGCACCATTACCTTCATGTATTACGCCGAACTCGGCTACAAGACGGGTTACGCGTCATTCGTCAACGGATTGATCGCTGGGTTGGTGATGATCTTCCTCGGGCGCACGGGCTTCATCGTCAAGCGATTGCGCGCCATGCAGTTGATGACTGTGCCAGAGTTCTTCGAGGTCAAATTCAGCCGCAACCTCAGGGTGTTCGTTGGAGTTCTCGTCGCTACCGGCGGCATCCTTAATATGGGGGTGTTCCTGAAGGTTGAGGGGACGTTCCTCGCGATCATCTCCGGTATATCGCTAAGCCATATCAAGGCGGTGATGACCGGGATCCTTCTTTTGGAACTGGTATACACCGTTCTGGGCGGGATGGTATCGATCGTGATTACGGACTTCATCCAGTTTGTCGCGCTGAGCGTGGGGACCATTCTTGTCACGCTGTGGTCGGTCCATGCGACAGGCGTAACGCGGATGTACGATGCGGTGCGCCAGACGATGGGTGCGGGCGGGTTCAACCCCTTCGCCAACCCCGAATACGGCTGGGCGTACATTGCGTTTCAAGTATTGATCTGGCTGGCGATCCATACTTGCTGGCAGACGACGGCGATGCGGACTTTTTCTACGCGCAGTCCCGAAGTCAGCAAGCGTGTGTTCTCGTGGGCGGGTTTCATTTTTCTCGGCCGAGGCATGATGCCGATGATGTGGGGAATCGCGGCATTGGCGTTGCTCGGCCCGTCACAGAATTCGCTGGAAGCGATGCCACGCATGTTGGCCATGATTCTGCCCTCAGGAGTGTTAGGGTTGGTCGTTGCGGGGATGCTTGCCGCAACCATGTCGGTCAACAGCTCATATTTGTTGGGCTGGAGCGCAATCATTGCGCAGGACATCATCGGGCCGCTGCGCAAAAAACCGCTTACGTCGTTGCAACAGGTAATGCTGAACCGGGGAGCGAATTTCTTCGTCAGCATTTTCGTGATGGTCTGGGGCCTTTGGTACACGTTGCCCGGACCGACGTATTTCTATCTGAACATGACGGCGACGATTTATTTGTCTGGAACACTGGTCGCAGTGGTGGCCGGGCTGTTCTGGGACCGCGCCTCGACACTTGGCGGGTACCTGGCAATGGCCGGAGGTGTGGTCGCCACGATCGGTTTCTTTTTCTTCAAGACTCCCGCGAGCTATGCTGGGGCAGGAGCATTTGCGCTGGCGGGCATCGGGATGGTGCTGGGTTCGCTGGTGAGCGGACGCAAGCAGGAGCCAGCAGGAGACGCGCTGAGCTCGTAGGGTTCATTCATGGCAATCACCCTCAAAGGGTCAGTAGTGTTGGCTGCGCTGTTGGCTGCGTCGGGGCTAGCGGGAGCGGCTTGGTCACAGGAGACGCCGGTGTATTTTGCGCCCGAGCCTGGCGTTGCCAAGTCTGAAGTCAGGACGGATCGGTTCGTTCTTCAGAATGCGGCCGTGGCGATAAGCGCACAGATTTCTGGCAATCACGTGGAAGAGATAGAGTTCCGCAATCTAAATGTAAGTGGCTCGGCGAAGCCTACGCGCGTGCTTCCTTTTGTACTGCTGCTGGGCGACGGGACCGTGCTTTCTGCATCGGACATGAAGATAATTGCGGTTCCGAAGCTCGTCGAACTGGATGGTCATCCGGGAGCATCGCGATTGTCGGAGCGAATTCCCGGCAAATCTATCGTCGTAGAGTTCGCCGACGAGCAGGACCGTCTTCATGTCACTTGGCGGGTGATTCTGCGCGACGGATCGAACTACATACGGCAAGAAATTGTGGTGACGGCGAAGTCGGGCGATGTTTTGGTCCGCGAAGTGAGGCTGCTGGATTGGCATTCGCCGACTGCTCGCGTTGTAGGGACGGTCAAAGGCTCGCCCATCGTTACGGATCAATTCTTTGCCGGGTTTGAAGACCCACTGTCAACGTGCGCGGTCGCAGGTGGGCGTGCCCGTTGCTGGATTGAGCGCGAGTTGCCACTCAAGGCTGGACAGAGTGTTACCTACAGCTCGGTATTGGGCATTGCTGCGCAGGGCCAGCTTCGTCGCGGACTCCTGCGTTATCTCGAGCGGGAGCGAGCACACCCCTATCGTCCGTTTTTGAACTACAACTCGTGGTACGACCTCGGCTACTTCAGCAAGTACGACGAGGCGGGTGCGCTGGATGTGATCAACACCTTCGGCACGGAGTTGACGAAGAAGCGCGGAGTACCCATCGCGTCTTTCCTGTTCGACGATGGTTGGGACGATCCGGCGACGCTGTGGCACTTCAATTCCGGGTTTCCGAACGGGTTTACTAATTTGAAGGACACTGCTGCGAGCTATGGGACCGCGCCCGGAGTGTGGATGTCTCCGTGGGGCGGTTATGGCAAGCCCAAACAACAGCGAGTCGAGGCGGGGCGCAAAGCGGGCTACGAGATCGAGAACAATGGGTTCGCACTGTCAGGGCCGAAATACTATGCGGCGTTTCACGACACGTGCTTCAAGTTTGTTCGTGACTACGGCGTGAATCAGTTCAAGTTTGATGGGACGGGGAACGCTGATCGTGTCGTCCCCGGCAGTGAGTTCGACAGCGATTTTGCGGCGGCCATCCACCTGATCGGCGAGTTGCGCGCGCTGAAGCCGGACCTTTACATCAATCTCACTACCGGCACCTATCCGTCGCCGTTCTGGTTACGTTATGCCGACTCGATTTGGCGGGGAGGGGAAGATCATGATTTCCTGGGCGTCGGGTCAAAGCGCGAACAGTGGATCACGTACCGCGATGCCGACACCTACGAGCACATTGTGCTGAGTGGGCCGCTGTTTCCGCTGAATTCGCTTATGCTGCACGGAATCATCTACGCGAAACATGCGAAGAACCTGGATTCCGATCCACAGGGCGACTTCAAGAGGGAGGTTCGCGATTACTTTGGCAATGGAACCCAGTTGCAGGAGATGTACATTACGCCGGCGTTGTTATCGAGCGCCAACTGGGACGACTTGGCCGAAGGCGCAAAGTGGTCTCGCGAAAATGCCGATGTGCTCGTTGATACGCACTGGGTCGGCGGCGATCCCGCCCAGCTAGAAGTGTATGGTTGGGCGTCATGGTCGCCACGGAAGGCGATCTTGGTATTGCGCAATCCTTCGGACAAACCGCAGACGATCAGCATTGATGTTGGGCAGGCGTTCGAGTTGCCCGCGAACTCCGCCGGCAGCTACACATTGCACAGTCCATGGAAAGAAGATGCCGGGCAGTCGAGCGTTCGTGTAATTGCAGGACAACCACACTCGTTTTCGCTTCAACCGTTTGAAGTGCTTGTGCTGGACGGCGCGCCATCCAAATGACAGCCCGCAATATGCGAAACACGATTCAGTTCGTCTGCATACTTGCGGCGATGTTCATGACCTTGTCCGCTAATGCCGGCCCAGACTCAACGGAGCACAAGCTGACTGTCGGCGACGGAAAGTTTTTGCTCGATGGAAGGCCCTTTCAGATCATCGCAGGCGAGATGCACTATCCGCGTATCCCACGCGAGTACTGGCGCGCTCGGCTGAAAATGGCGCGCGCGATGGGGCTGAACACGATTTCCACCTACGTATTCTGGAACCTGCACGAGCCTAAACCAGGTGTGTACGACTTCCACGGACAACTTGATGTGGCAGAATTTGTGCGCACCGCACAGGAAGAAGGGCTGTATGTCATCTTGCGGCCCGGTCCTTACGTGTGTGCAGAGTGGGACCTCGGCGGTTTGCCGGCATGGCTCTTGGCCGCTCCCGACATCGTGCTGCGCAGCGATGATCCGAAGTTTATGCAGCCGACGGCGCGCTGGCTTACGCGACTGGGTGAGGAACTGGCCCCACTGCAGTCGACGCGCGGCGGGCCGATTCTCGCGGTGCAGGTGGAGAATGAGTACGGATCGTTCGATAAAGACAAGCAGTATATGAAGCACATCTATGACCTGATCGCGGGGGCCGGGTTTAGTGAGTCGCTGCTGTACACCGCCGATGGACCAGAGCAGTTGCCGAACGGAACGCTGCCCGGCGTGCCCGCAGTCGTAAATTTTGGCCCCGGCGAGGCACAAGCAGCTTTTAGAGCGCTGGCGGATTTTCGTCCGGGACAGCCGCTGATGGCAGGGGAGTATTGGGCGGGATGGTTCGATCACTGGGGCGGGAAACACGAGGTGACCGACACTGCGCTACAAACACGCGACCTGGAGTGGATGCTAGGGCAGGGATACTCCGTCAATCTTTATATGTTTCATGGCGGCTCGACCTTCGGTTTCATGAACGGGGCGAACTACGACAAGGCGTATCAACCTCAGACGACGAGTTATGACTACGATGCGGCGCTGGACGAGTCTGGGCGCCCAACGAAAAAGTATTATGAGTTTCGCGAAGTGATCGCCGCACACGATCCCGCCGTCAAATTACCGGACGTGCCCGAATCCAGTTCACTGATTGCAATTCCTCGGTTTCCGCTCTATGAGGGCAGCAGTGTGTGGAAGAACCTGGGTGCACCGATCAAGTCAGAGTCGCCGCAGGCCATGGAGATGGTCGGCCAAGCGTATGGTTACATCCTTTATAGAACACAAGTGACTGGGCTTATTAACGGTGACCTGCACATCGAGGGGATGCACGATTATGCGAAGGTCTACGTTAACGGAAACGAGCAGGGGACGCTTGATACTCGGCTAGGACAGAGCTCGGTCACGCTTCACTCGAGTGAGTCCGAGAACGACATCGACATCCTGGTGGAAAACGGAGGACGCATCAATTTCTCCAAGCGCCTTCGCGATGAACGGAAAGGCATCCTCGGAGCTGTGACGCTCGGTGGAAAGGAACTGAGCGGATGGCGAATTTACCGGCTGCCTATGAACGACCTCAGCGGCCTGGTTTTTAAGCCGAATGGAAGCGGTAGCTTGGGTCCGACTTTCCTGCACGGGACGTTCGCGCTCAGCCGGACCGGCGACACCTATCTCGACATGCGCGGCCAGAGCAAAGGAGTGGCGTGGGTCAATGGACACCTGCTGGGACGGTTCTGGAACATCGGGCCACAATACACTCTCTACGTCCCGGAAGAGTGGCTGAAAACCGGAGTCAACGAAGTGGTGATCTTCGATCTCGACGGCAAAGCCAACCACGATCTACGAGGGCTCGCGAGCCCCGTATATGCCAACTGATCGTGATTAGTGTGCGTCGGACTGGCTAAGACTCGAACTTGGCGTTGCTTACTGGGTTGTCTGAGTCGTTGGTTCGGCTACGTGCTGCCGAAAAATTGCCGCGCCGCTGAGAACCAGGCGGCAAACATTATCTACATACCGTGCGCTGAGGTCGTCGTGACGGATGAGGAACCGCATGTAGATTGCGCCGTAGAGGATATCCAGCGTCAGATCGAGATCAAGGTCGCGAGGCAGTTCACCGCGCTCGATTCCTCGGCGCAACGTACGGTAAGCTTCTTGTCGGCGCGGCCGTAAGAACCTGGCACGAAATGTCTCAAGCAATTCTGGGTCGGATTGTCCGGCTCCGAGTAAAGCGGCCACAATCTTTCCACGTGGACTGCGAAAAATCGAGACTACCTGTTGCATCTGCATACTGACGTCGCGCTGTACTGATCCGGTATCGGGAAAGCGAAGTTTGCGGTCGGCACTGGAGGCGAAGGCGTCGACCACCAGCGCGCCTTTGTTGGGCCACCAACGGTAAACCGTGGCCTTGCTTACTTCGGCGTCAGCGGCAATGGCTTCGATTGTGAGGTCCGAAAAGCCAGTGTGCTTCAGTAAGCGGAGAGTGCTTCGCAGAATCGCACGGCGAGCCTGTTCGCTACGCGGACGGCCGGGCGAGCGCTTTGCCGCCGCTTGCGGCTGCTGTGGCTGACTCGGGGTCGAGAGCATTTGCCCCATGACTCACCATAGCATATATTGAATACAATACGTACCGTATTGAATCAAAAGTTCGTGCCCGTAGTGGCGCAACCCAAGCGCCAATTGGGGCTGACTGGAGTCATTCCTGACCGATGTGGATTGTCGCACTTGCGCTTCGGCGTCCGTACACGTTCGTGGTGATGGCGTTGGTAATCATCATCATGACGCCCATCGTGATTCTGCGCACTCCGGTTGATATCTTTCCTGACATTAATATTCCGGTTATCAGCGTAGTTTGGAACTACGCCGGTTTCGCGCCCAGCGAGATGGCCGACCGCATCGTGACCAACTCGGAGCGCGCCACCACCGTCACGGTCAATAATATCGAGCACATCGAGTCGCAGTCGGTGAACGGCGTCGGAGTGGTCAAGCTTTACTTCCGGCAAGGGGCGAACATTCAGACTGCGCTGTCGCAAGTGACCGCGATCATGCAGACTATCGTACGTGGTCTGCCGCCAGGGACCACGCCACCACTGATCATCACTTATTCTGCGTCGTCAACGCCCATCGTGCAGTTGGGCCTGAGCAGCAAGACCCTACCCGAGCAGCAATTGTTCGACCTCGGACAGAACTTTCTGCGCACACAACTGGCGACCGTGCAAGGTGCAGCAACGCCCTATCCGTACGGCGGCAAAATAAGGCAGGTGCAAGTCGATCTGGACTTACCGCGACTGCAAGCGAACGGACTTTCGCCTTCCGACATCGTCAACGCCTTAAATTCGGAGAACCTGATAACGCCATCCGGCTCGGCGAAGATCGGTCCTCTCGAGTATCAAGTCGAGATGAACAGCTCGCCCAAGACCATTGCGGAGCTCAACGATCTGCCCGTTAAGACTGTGAACGGTTCAACCATCTATCTGCGCGACGTGGCGCACGTGCGCGATGGATTTGCCCCGCAGACCAACATCGTCCGGCAGGACGGAGTTCGCGGCACGCTAATGTCGATCTACAAGATCGGCACGGGATCCACGCTTACTATTGTCCGCGCGGTCAGAGATATTATCCCGATCGCGTCACAGTCGCTCCCCAGAGACATCTCGATCAAGCCGCTTTTCGATCAATCTTTGTTTGTGCGTGCTTCCATCGATGGCGTCGTCCGCGAGGCGTTGATTGCCGCGGCCCTTACCGCGGCGATGATCCTGCTTTTCCTTGGTGACTGGCGCCCGACGATCGTTATTTCGATTTCTATACCGCTCTCCATCTTCGTTTCGGTCATTCTCCTAGGTGCTCTGGGCGAGACCATCAACATCATGACCCTGGGAGGTCTTGCTCTCGCGGTGGGCATTCTGGTGGACGACGCGACGGTTGAGATTGAGAACATCGAGCGAAACCTGGCGCAAGGCAAGGAAATGAAGCAGGCGATCCTCGACGGTGCGGCCCAGATCGCGGTACCGGCATTCGTTTCGACGTTGTCGATTTGTATCGTGTTTGTCCCGATGTTCTTTCTTACCGGCGTCGCTCGGTATTTGTTCGTGCCGCTGGCGGAGGCGGTAGTGTTTGCGATGCTGGCATCGTACTTCCTGTCGCGCACTCTGATTCCGACGCTGGTGATGTACATCATGCGAGGGCATGAACATCGGGCGGCGGGGCCGAAGACGATTTTTGGGCGATATCAGCGGGGATTTGAGCGCGGATTCGAGAAATTCCGCGACGGTTACTACCAGCTGCTGGAAACGACGCTCGGCCATCGCAAAGTTTTCGCTGCCTGCTTTCTGGCCTTTTGCATTCTCTCGATGGGGCTGGTTTTCTTTCTGGGCGAGGATTTCTTTCCCACAGTGGATGCCGGCCTTATGCGGTTGCACGTCCGCGCGCGCGCCGGACTGCGCGTGGAAGAAACCGCACGCTTATGCGACGAGATTGAGAAATACCTGCGGCAGGAGATCCCCCCAGATGAGCTAGTCACAATTCTGGACAATATTGGCCTGCCGTACTCGGGCATTAACCTGTCGTACAGCAACTCCGGCGTCATTGGTACGAGCGACGCGGAGATCCTGGTGGGTCTGAATGCAGAACACCACCACCCCACAGCTGACTACATCCGCACGCTTAGGGCTGATTTGCCGCGGCGTTTTCCGGGAGTGGAGTTCTTCTTCCAGCCGGCAGACATTGTCACCCAGATATTGAACTTTGGGCTGCCTGCGCCGATCGATATTCAGATCACTGGCGCTGACATGCAGAAGAACTATGTTATCGGCCAACAGATCGCCAACCGCGTGAGGCAGATCCCTGGTACAGCGGATGTTCATGTACAGCAGATGCTGACACTGCCGACTCTCGACCTTCAGATTGATCGCACGAAAGTCACGCAGGTTGGGATGAATGCCCGTGACGTTGCACAAAATGTGCTGGTGTCGCTCAGCGGCAGCTTCCAGACTGCGCCTAACTTCTGGCTCAATCCCAAGAATGGTGTCACCTATTCAGTCGCGGTCCAATCTCCGCAGTACCATGTGACTTCGCTGCAGGACTTGATGGGAATGCCTATCAACGATCCGGGCACGCCCAACTACCAGGTGTTGGGGAACCTCGCCGAGTTAACCCCGACGGCCAGCCCAGCCGTGGTTTCGCACTACAACGTGCAGCCTGTAATCGACGTGTACGTTAGCACCCAGGACCGCGACTTAGGTGCGGTAGCCAAGGCAACGATGGAAGTACTGAAGCCCTTCGAGCAGACCCTTCCTCGTGGCTCGCGCATTATCGTTCGCGGGCAAGTTGAAACCATGAAGTCATCATTTTTTGGGCTGGGCGTCGGACTGGTGATGGCGATTGTGCTGGTGTACTTCCTGGTAGTGGTGAATTTCCAGTCTTGGCTTGATCCGTTCATCATCATCACCGCATTGCCCGGAGCCCTGGCGGGAATCTGCTGGATGCTACTGCTCACCCACACCCGGCTGAGTGTTCCTTCGTTGACGGGCGCAGTGATGTGCATGGGCGTGGCAACTGCTAACTCGATTTTGCTGGTCTCCTTTGCGCGTGACCGTTTGCGTGCAGGCGTGCCCGCACTGCAGTCAGCGCTGGAGGCCGGCTTTACCCGCATTCGTCCCGTGCTAATGACCGCGCTGGCCATGATCATCGGCATGTTGCCCATGTCACTTGGTCTCGGCGAGGGGGGCGAGCAAAATGCACCCCTGGGGAGAGCCGTGATTGGCGGATTGATTTTCGCAACCGTAGCGACGCTTTTCTTTGTGCCCTCCATTTTCACCATGATTCACGGACACAGGGAGGCAAGACAGGCTGCGTCCGAACCATCATAGAATGTTACGAACCGAGCACGATGAGACGTATATGCAATCACAATCAGATTCCGAATTGTTGGACGGCGAGCGGCGGGCACCTGAAATAACGCCGCCGCCCACGCTTCCACCAGCTCCGCCCCGCAAGGCGTTATTGCTGGTGGGCCTCGTGCTCCTGCTGCTGGTCATTGGCGGGGTTCTCACAATGTTCCTGCGCATGCGTGCGGGTCGTGTGCTGGCGGACGAAACGGAACGCAACTCCGTACCAACTGTGGCTGTGGTTCATCCCATCGCGGAAAAGCCCGACGAGGAATTGGTTCTTCCGGGATCGTTGCAGGCCTTTGAAGAGTCTCCCATCTATGCGCGGACCAATGGCTATCTCCTGCATTGGTATAAGGACATCGGCAGCCGGGTCACCCAGGGCGAGTTGCTGGCCGACATCGACACGCCGGAAGTCGATCAGGAACTTATGCAGGCGCGAGCCACCCGGCAGCAGGTCGCAGCCCAGATGGATTTGGCCAAGATCAATTCCGACCGTTACGTCGGACTGCGGAAGACAGATTCAGTGTCGCAACAGGAGGCTGACCAGCAGTCGAGTGGGTACCAGCAGGCCAAAGCCAATCTCGACGCGGCCGATGCCAATGTTCGTCGGCTCGAGCAATTGGAATCGTTTAAACATGTGTACGCACCGTTCTCGGGTGTGCTGACCAAACGCAATGTCGACCCCGGAGCTCTGATCAACGCGGGTGGCACCGGCAAGGAACTGTTCGACATCGCAAAAGTCGATCCATTGCGAGTGTTTGTCAGTGTTCCGCAAAACTACGCTCCTGCGATCAAAGTGGGCATGGAAGCGTGGGTCACGTTATCTGAGTTGCCAAACCAAAAGTTCAAGGGCACAGTTGCCCGGACGGCAGAGTCTATCGACCCGCAGACCCGTACATTGTTGACCGAGGTAGATGTTCCCAACCCCGACGGACGACTATTACCAGGCTCGTTCGGTGAAGTGCATTTTCGTCCGGGAGTTAACGCGCAGAAGCTCACCATCCCAGTGAATACCATGCTCTTCCGGCAGGAAGGGCCGCGCGTCGCTGTCGTCGGCGATGACGGCAAAGTGCGTCTCCATCCGATCACGATTGGACGAGACTACGGCACGACGTTGGAGATCCTGGGCGGTGTTGAGCTACAGGATCGTATCGTTATCAATCCCGCTGATTCGCTGGAGGATGGTCAACCGGTGAATGTTGCCCCTGAGAATCAGGGGGGCCCGCAGTCATGAGACGGCTGACGCTGGCTACAGGCGTAATAGCCTGTGGCCTGCTTGCCGGATGCACGGTGGGACCGAATTACCATCGGCCTTCAGTGCAAGCGCCGGAAGCCTACAAGACCGAAGCTCCGTGGCGAGTCGCCGCGCCCAAAGATTCCATCCCCAAGGGCGCATGGTGGGAAATTTTTCAAGACACCGAGCTGGATAACTACGAGCAGCAACTTCTAAAGGCTAATCAATCGCTGGTGGCAGCCGAGGACCGTCTCGACCAGGCTCGTTCGCTGGCGCGAGTGGCTTCTTCCGGCCTTTTCCCGACCGTGAGCACCGACCCGAATGCCTCACGTACTCGTTATTCCGGAAATCGTCCGGAAGTTGTAACGCTGGGCAATCCGCTAACCCAAAACACCTTCGGGATTCCGTTCCTGCTGAATTACGAGCCTGATTTGTTCGGTAAGGTGCGACGCGGTCTGCAGGCTGCCAATGCGTCGCTGCAATCGACCGCGGCCGACATGTACAACGTCAATCTGGTGCTCACCGCGGAGCTCGCCGCCGACTACTTTACCGTTCGCGAGCTCGATGCAGAGATGCAGGTGGTTCAGGAGTCGGTAACAATTCAGAAAAGGGGCCTGCAACTGGTCGTAGATCGCCACAATGGCGGAGTTGCTTCCGGGCTCGATCTGGCACAGCAGCAGACTCTGCTCGATTCGACCGAAACGCAGCTGTATCTGGTGCAACAGCAGCGTGCGCAGTTCGAGCACGCCATTGCGGTGTTGACGGGCAACCCCGCTTCGACGTTTAACGTCCCTGTTCGGGCGTTGAATGCGGCCCCTCCTCCGGTTCCCCTGGGCGTACCTTCCGATTTGTTAGAGCGCCGCCCCGACATTGCTACTGCCGAGCGCCAGATGGCCTACCAGAATGCCCTCGTCGGCGTCGCGACGGCAGCTTTTTATCCCCAACTTACGATCGCCGGCGGCGGTGGTGTGCAAAGCATCGACATTACGACACTGTTTACGGCACCTAGCGCTGTATGGGCCATCGGGGGTGACCTGTTGCAGCCCATCTTCGAGGGTGGCCGGAACCGCGCCAACCTGGCGGCTGCCAAGTCAGCTTACGACGAGTCGGTGGCGAATTATCGGGAGTCGGTACTGACCGCGTTCCAGCAGGTAGAAGACGGGCTGTCGGGTCTCAGCGCATTGTCACAAGCTAGTACCACGCAAGACGCTGCCGTGGCCGATGCGCGACGTGCGCTGGAATTGGCGAACAACCGCTACGTCGGGGGCGTGACGAGCTATCTCGACGTCATCACCGCACAGTCGGCCTTGCTTACCAACCAACGCTTAGCGACCCAACTCCTGGGTCAGCAGATGGTAATGTCCGTTTACCTCGTCAAGGCACTTGGCGGCGGCTGGGATGCTGCAGCAATTCAGAACGAGCAGGTTCGTCCCAAAGCAATCCAGACAATTCAACAGTAGAAGTTCTCTTTTGGCATCCTTCGTGCACCTCGGATTCGCGGCGACGAACGCTTCTAATCGCTATCTAACCTGCCGCAATGATGAACGGGGGGCGATTGCGAGGTTGATTGTTGCGTTAGGCGGGAAACGGACAACATGAAGAAGACGCTCACTGGGAAAGAGATCGACCTAATCATCGGTAATGCCAAGGCCCCCACACATAGTCCGGACCACAGTGAGCACCGTTCGATCGAGTTGTGTAATTTCCGTAACGCTGGCCAGATGTCGGAACGTTACGCGCGGTTCATGACCAACCTTTTCGAAGCATTTGCTCGAAACTCGTCGAACTCGTTGGGCGCGTACTTACGTTCCCGTTTTGAAATGACTCTGGCCGCAGTGGAGCAAATGCCGGTGCGCGACTTCTGGGCCCAATATCGGGAGAGCGGCTTCGTGGCCGTCCTTTCGCTGCAGCCCGGCAATACGGCCGTTCTCTTGCAGGTCGAGATCTCGCTAGTATTTCCAATTATTGACGTTTTGTTGGGTGGATTAGGTGCACCTCAGTTGTGCCCCCGCGAGATGACCGAAATTGATGAAGACATCATGGAAGGAGTGGCCCAGATCATCTGCCGTCAGTTGGAGGCAACCTGGCAACCCTTGGGGGTTGCAATCCGAATGGACCGACGACAAAAAACGACGCAGGAGCAAGACGTCTTTCCGGCTAACGAAAAACTCACCGCCCTTAACTTTGCCATCAAACTGAATGAAACCTCCGGTGCACTCAACCTTACATTTCCGACATCATTTGCGAGTGCGATGCTACGTCAGATTTCTGCGGACCCCAGAAAGAAGCCGCGTCTCCGCGCCGGACAGCGAGTAGGACTGCGCGAGCGTGTCCTGGGGTGCACCTTCCAAAGCACCATAGGGATCCGCGACCTCAGGATTCCACTCAGTGACCTGGTGCGCCTCAGGCCCGGAAGTGTTCTGAACTTGCGCTGTCCGGTCAGGAACCCAGCGTCACTCATTTTGGGGGACCACGAGTTTTTTGAGGCCGTACCGGTACGCAGCGGAAAGCAGCGCGCCGCACAGCTGTTGCGGCCGATCGCCTAATCTACGTCAAACGGGTTCACTCATGTGAATTACCGATCCGAGCGGGAGGGCGGATTTTGCTGGCTTTCCACTGCCGATTCGTCCTTGGTCGTGTAGCCAACAATGACCGAGATCCTTCGATTGCAAGGATCTTCGGGGTGCTTCGGATCTCGAAGGGTTTGGTCGGCAAATCCTCTCACCTGCGTCACCTGATCGACGCGCACGCCGCTGGCCTGCATAAGTTGTCGAGAAGCGTTGGCGCGGTCGGTGGACAGCTCCCAATTGCTATAGTTACCGCCGCGGGTGAACGGTCGCGAGTCGGTATGTCCCTCGATAAAGATTTTATTCGGCAATTGTCCCAGTTCTCTCGCCAGCATGCTAAGCATCTCGCGACCACTCGCAGTTGGTCGCGAACTGCCGCTGTCGAAAAACGTGCCTGACTCCGACTCGGTCAATTCGATCCTTAAGCCTTCGCTGGTAATCGTCATCTCGATGTGGTTCTTGAGGATTTCGAAGTTGGGGATTTGACGAGCGGCCTTCTCCAGCTCTTCTTTGAGTTTTGGCATGTCGTCTTTGGTCAAGCTGAAGTTCTGGCCCGAGCCGGTCTGTCCGCTTCCCACTCGTTTTGAAGTGCCGGTGGGGTCCTTGAAGTATCCTCCGACGGCCACCTGGATTTGCTTGCTGCTATTCATCAGCCAGAGCACAATGAACAACGCCATCATTGCCGTCACGAAGTCCGCGTATGCAACCTTCCATGCGCCTCCGTGCGGATGGGCTTCCCCTTGCTTGCGCTTCAATACGATGACTGGACGAGTTTCCGGCATAACACAGTGCTATTCGCTCACCGTCGTTTGTACTGCCTCCGGTTCACTTCCTGCAGTATTGCTGGTGCGGTTCTTGCAGGCTTGCTCAACCTGAAGAAATGACGGGCGAACATGTGTGGGCACAGCCCTACGCGCGGTCTCGACCGCCATGATCGGAGGTGTTCCTTTGATATACGCGACAATGGCGACTCGGAGAACGTGGTAGTAGGCCCGTTCTTCTTCCGCCAATTTCGCAAGGTTGCTGGCTAGCGGACCGACGAATCCGTAGCAAAGTAAGATTCCGAGGAAAGTGCCTACCAACGCAGCTGCCACTTTCTCGCCAATCTGTTCTGGTGGGCCGCCCAGGGAACCCATCGTAATTACGACTCCCAGCACCGCGGCGACGATTCCCAGTCCGGGCATCGATTCAGCCATTGTGGTTAGTGCCCCAATCGAATCGTGGGCTGCCTGGTGGTGAACTTCCATGTCGAGTTCCATCATTTGATCCACGTCAAATGGATCCAAGTTCCCGGTAATGGCCATACGCAGGGTGTCACATACGAAATCTCTCGCGTGGTGATCATTCAAGAACTGTGGATACTTCTTCAGGATCTCACTTTTTTCCGGCTCCTCGATGTCGGGTTCTAACGCCACGAGCCCGTCTTTGCGGGCTTTGTTGATCAGCTCGAAGATCATTTTGAGCGAATCGACGTAACGTGACTGGTCGAACTTGGAGCCCGAAATGATTCCTGCAAATGAATGAATGATTTGCTTTAGGATCCGCGGCGGGTTGGCGATGAGCAGCGTTCCTACGGCCGCCCCGCCGATAATGAGCAGTTCTGCCGGCTGCAGGAGCACCCGAATGTGTCCATGCTCCATCAGATAACCGCCAACGACTGCGCCAATTACGACCAGAATTCCGATTAGGGCAAACATTGTTGGGAAGCCCTCTCTTGCAATGACATGGAGTGGTGTCGAGCCTTCGCACTGCTGACGTGAGTGCCTTGCGGCAGGTACTTAGCCGACGCAGTCCGATCCACCGCAATGAGCAGCAGCATTGGCATACATGCACCGCGAAGTCTTTCATCGGCACAAGTCGTGTGAAAATCGCGACGGATGGGGTAAAAAGTTCCAGCAGGTGACTTATTTGGAACCCTATACAGGAACAGCAGTGCACCGCAAAAGGAATGCGAATATAAAAACTTCGAAAATTAAAGGATTGTTTTGGCTAACGGAGGCGGCTAGGAGACTGCTTGCACACTCTAAAGGCCAACGGGCGGGGCTGCCTCCGCCGGAGTCTTCGACCCCGGATTCTCGCGGGAAGTAATTACCAGGTCTACCCTGCGGTTCATCCCTCGCCCTTCTGCAGTCTGATTGGAGGCGACGGGACGGTACGGCCCGTATCCGGCAGCAGAAATCTTGAGCGGATCAAGATGATAGTTTTCGACCAGAAGAGTCACCACTTCGGTGGCGCGCGCCGTGGACAGCTCCCAGTTCGATTGAAACGCTGAGGTATGGATCGGAACGTCATCGGTATGTCCTTCAACGCGAATATCGAACCCATGTGCATTGAGGACCCCTGCAATACGAGCCAACTTGGGGACGGCACTCGGAAGCAGCCGTGCCTGCCCGCTGTTGAAAAATCCTACTTCACGCAAGCTTAGAACCAGTCCCTCCGGCGTAACCCGCATCTCGATTTCGTGTTGCTTGATTTCGTTGCTTAAGATGCTTTCCAGTTCTCTTTGCACATCATAGGCATTGCCTTGACCGACGCTCGCTGCGGTATTGTTCATAGGCGTCCCAGCAGTTGAAGTGGATGGCGTCGTTGCGCACCGCACGCCGTTTTTTGCTTCACTCGGTGCAGCTGACGGTGTGTTGGCAAAGACTCCCATCTGCTGGAAGGCCCCTTGAATGGCAGTCGAGAGCTCTACGACTTTTTTCTTGTCCATTTCAGCGGATGCGTACAGCACCACAAAAAACGCAAATAGCAATGTGATGAAATCGGCGTACGACACGAGCCATCGCTCGTGGTTGACATGGGTGCCCCCTGCCTTGCGACGGTTCATACTCGAACCTCAAAACGAGTTCCGTCTCTGTTTTGGCGGTCTTGTTCCTGGAGGTAGCCGAACAGCTTGCCTTCCAAGACGTGGGGATTCATCCCCTCGAGTATGGAGACCACTCCCTCGAGAGTCATCTCTCGTAACACTTGCTGCTGACGCAAGCGAATCCTGAGTTTGCCGGCGCACGGTAGGAACAGCAGATTCGCTGCGCCCACGCCGTAAATCGTCGCCACGAAAGCCACCGCGATACCTCTCCCGACCTCTTCCATGTTCGCCAGGTGTTGCATCACCTGAATCAGCCCGAGAACTGCGCCAATAATTCCGATGGTAGGAGCGAACCCGCCCGCCGACTCAAAGACACGGGCGGTCAGTTCTTCCTCTTCTGCCTGGGCATTGAGTTCCGATTCCATCATTTTTCGTAGTTCTTCGGGTTCCGTGCCATCAACCGCCAACATCAGGCTCCTTTTCAAGAACGGATCCTGGATCGTCTCCAATTCCTCATCGAGAGAGACGATTCCGGCTCTCCTCGCCTGGTGCGCGTAAGCGACCAATTGTCGGATCGTGTCGAGCGATTTTGTTTTCCCCTCACGGAAGACGTTGCGCAATTGCTTTGCTGCCGCAAGAATGACCGAGAGCGGGAACTGCAGCATGACGGCGCCGATGGTCCCGCCAAATACAATGATCGCCGCTGTTGGCTGGAGGATCTGGGAGACTCGTCCACCCTCGAGTAGTAAGCCGAGGGTGATACCTCCGATCGCCAGGGTGATTCCGCCAACGCTGCTCTTGTCCAAACTCAGGTCCCTTCTCTCCCTACAGCAGTCGTCCCGATTCGGGGATGCTCTCGGATTTCGGGAATGGCCCACGAGGCGTCGCCGAGGACGCCAGGTAAAGACCCAACGCCGGGCAGGCGAGTCCCTGCATCACCGAGCGGCGAAACTGAACAATAAGGTCGATGATTTGCTCCACGCTTTCCGTGACAACCACTTTTTCGCCGGTGCTCAATGTGATTACGGTATCGGGTGCAGTTTCGATGAACTTGATTAAGTCGGCGTTCATCGCCAGCGAAGTCTTGTTAATGCGAGTCAGTCTTATCACCGTTGTGTCCTAGCGGGCGAAAGTGAGGCGCTTCTACGAAAGTGCCTGCTTTACGACATCGGCAGACTGGCTAGAAGTATGAAAATTAAAGTGCCGTGTCAGCCAAAGGCCCGCGAATTGACGGAGTCACCTTTATCGCAACTACACCTGGCCCACGAAGCTGATGAAGTTTCACAAACTGCCGATAAACTCCTCGATTCGAAAAACCACCTGCTCCACGCAGCGGTTATGTAGCGAAATGCAACGCGTATGCTGGCGGGCGGAATCAATTTGCAAGGAGTTATTCCATGGCACTGAGCATTCTGAACAACATCACGTCCCTGGTAGCGCAAAACCAATTGAACGTAACCCAGAGTTCGCTGCAGAAAACCCTGCTGCAACTGTCGTCGGGCTCTCGGATCAATTCCGGTGCTGATGATGCGGCGGGCCTGGCGATTGCTGATGGATTAAACGCCAACGTAACCGCGCTGACCCAGTCTGCGCGAAATGCTACTGACGGTGTAAGCCTGCTGCAGGTCGCCGATGGCGCTATGTCGCAGGTCACCACTCTGCTGAACCGTGCTGTCACCTTGGCCACGGAGTCCGCGACCGGGACGGTGAACGACACCCAGCGCGTTGCGCTGAACGCGGAATTTACCTCGATCAAGTCGGAAATCGATCGTATCGGCAGCAATACCCTCTACAACGGCAGCCAGGTATTCGGCGGCGGAGCGGCGGGGCTCGATAAGAACAACTGGGCCAGCGCCAATGGCGGTCTGACGGCGGCATCGGCGATGAATGTCGGCGACACCATTACCGTGACTGATTCTGACAGCGGCAAATCCCAGACTTATACAGCGGTCGCGGGTGACACCGTCGCAACGATGCTGGCGGCATTTAATAGTTCGACCAACGTCAACGTGAACGCCAGCCTGAACGCTAATGGGAATGTGGTGTTCACCGATAAGAACGGCAACGGCAGTATCTTCGTGGCGGACACCAGTACAACGCTTGGGGCAGTTGCGGAGGAGGCGACAGCAGCTAGTAACACTGTCTACCTAAGCGACGGCACCGGTGCCGGCAGCAGCCCCATTACCGTGTCCATCGGTACCTTGTCAGCCGCGAGCGTCGGATTCACCGGGACTCCAGTTGATCTCACGGCAACCGACCTGAGTACTGCGGCCGATGCCCAGACCGCTCTTTCTGCCGTTACCTCGGCCATCTCCAATGTTGCCGCTGATCGCGGCAACCTGGGTGCGGTGTCGAACCGCTTGCAGAGCGCTTCTACCGTCATCAACACCCAGATTCAGAACCTGTCCAGCGCCGAAAATGGGATTACGGCAGCGGACATCGGCCAGGACGTCTCCGACATGGCCAAGTACACCATCTTGCAGCAGACCGGTATTGCCGCTCTACAGCAATCCAACCAGATGCAGCAGTCCGTGCTCAAGCTGTTGCAATAGTCTCGGCGGATGGGGGAATCGCGGGATTCCCTTATCCTGCTTTTCGGTCAACTGGATCGGGCTTGCCTTGAGGTCGATCGACACGCACTCCAGCATTCCGGACTTGCCCGGGAACCTTTCAGCGGGTGGGCGAGCCGCGTCGCGGACGTCCTCGAACTGAATTGAAGGGGTAGTCACCAGCCATGAGTTCATTGCCCACAGTTAACCTGAGCGCATTGTTTTCTGCTACCGGCTCCACGTCGTCCGGTATTGATGTGGCCAGCACGGTCAGCGAGATCCTAGCTGCCGACCGCGCCCCGGAGCAGTTATGGCAGGCTCAGCAACAGGCCATCTCTCAGCAAACGTCTGCCCTGAATCAGCTGAACAGCGAGGCTGCTTCTCTCGTTGATAGCCTCAGCTCATTGCAGGACCCGCTGGGCGCGCTTGCGGCACGGGAGACAACCTCGACTCAGCCAAGCCTGGTAACGGCCACGGCAGGTGGAACGGCTGCAACCGGGAATCACGTGATTGTGGTCAGCAATCTGGCCTCGACCGCATCTTGGTATTCAAGTGCTGTGGCTGACGGGAACACTGCGTTCGCTGCTGGGAGTTATGAACTCACCGTTGGGACCGGCGACTCCCAGACGACGACTACGATCTCGATTGGGAATGGGGTCAACACTCCGAACCAACTGGCAACCTACATTAATGGACTTAAGCTAGGTGTGACCGCCAACGTGGTTACTGATTCCAAGGGCGCTCGAGTCGCATTGGTCAGCAATAGCTCAGGTAGCGCCAGCGATTTCAGTCTCAGCCCTGATTCAGGTAGTTCGCCGAGTTTCTTTACACGGGCGGCGACCGGGACCGACGCATCCCTTACCGTTGACGGAATCCCGATCACCAGCGCAACCAACACGGTGACCGGCGCCATCAACGGGGTGACCCTGTTCCTTAACGGTCAGGCACCGGGTACTGAAGTGGGTGTTTCGGTGGGCCCGGACGTGTCACAGGCCTCGCAGGCCATTAACAGTTTTGTCTCCGCTTACAACAGCTTGGTCTCCCAGGTGAACGGCCAGTTTGCTTACGACTCGACCAACCAGACTTCGGGGCCTCTCGCCAGTGATAGTACGGTGCGTATGTTCCAAAGCGAGTTGCTAGCGGCGCCCAGTTATTCAGGGGGCGGGAGCGTCATCGCCACCTTGGGGAACCTGGGCATTACCATGAATGACGACGGCACCCTTACGGTCGACAGTTCCACGCTCAGCAGCGCCATCCAGAACAACCCCGGCGCTGTCCAGGCTTTCTTCCAAGGGGCATCGTCCGACGGTTTCGCCGCCAATCTGACAAGCGCGTTGAACACTTTCGCCGATCCCTCCGACGGGGCTTTTACCGTGGACCTAAAGAGCTTAAGCGACGAGAACACTGACCTCCAGAACCAGATCGACGACCTCGAAACCTACCTTTCTGGTGTACAGACGACACTGACCAATGAATATAACCAGGCCGACATCGCCCTGCAGGAGCTCCCTATGCAGGAACAACAGATCAATGCCATCCTGGGAAACAATTCTAATTCCAACGGGAGCAATAGCTGATGAATGTCAGCCAACCAGAGCATAGCTATAGGCGGGCCGCCGTCGAGACGGCCACCAGTGTGGGCTTGGTGGTCATTCTCTATCAAATGCTGATCGACGACTTAAGCCATGCGATCGCGGCAATGCGCGCGGGCAACATTCAAGGCCGTTCTGATCGACTCAATCATGCGTTTGCAGTGTTAGGGTTGCTCGAAGGCTCTCTGGATCGGAACAATGGAGGGCCTGCTGCCGAAAATCTGTCCCGCTTCTATGCTCATCTGCGCCGGCAGTTGCTTGCGGCGCAATTCCAATCCAACGAACAGCTGCTGGAACGGCAGATTGCTCTGATTCTGGATGTTCAAGAAGCATGGCGGCTGGCGGATCTGCGTGCATCATCAGCCAACGGAAGGGAACTGGGAGCCCAACTCAACCCTCGCGTCGCTCATCTTGCGGCGTTCGAAACTGGCGAATCCAGCTGAGTGGTGCGCCTGATACGCGCCAACCAGGGCGGTTCGGCTGCGACCATACGCACTCTTGCCCTCCCGGTTATTACCTCTCTCGGCTAACTTAGGTAATTGAGAAGCGATTCAGGCAGCACCTTCGCTGCCGCCTCCAACGCCGCTTGCGTCGCGATCTGCGCCTGGCTGAGGTTAGTGGCGGCTGTGGCCATATCGACTCCGGCCAGGGAGGTTTCCTGCGCTTTGAGGCTCACCGTTTCATTCTGTAAGAACGACTCTTGGGCGTTGATCTGGTTGCTGACGTTGCCGTAGAAAGTGCGTTCCTGGTTTACATAGTCCAGTGCGGAACGCAGCTGGTTGGTGGCTGTACCGATTGCGGTTGTATCGCCCCCCTGCAAGGCCGTTACCAGCTGTTGCAGGGATCCGAGCAGATCGGCTCCAGAGTGCTGGAACAACTGGTCGCCAGGAACGTTGACGGGAACTTCATAACCGTCCCCTATGGCCACTGAATTCACACCGTCGTTCCCGTTGTATTGATAACCCGACGGGGAAGTCGTGTCGGTTGTAAAAGGGACCGTGGTCGTGGCGGTGCCTCCGAACAAGTGAATGCCACCGTAGGACGTGTTGGCCAGCGAAACCACGCTACTCAGAGTTCCTGCAACCTGATTGGCCAGGGTTTGCCGGTCGGCGTCGGACATCGTACCATTGGCTCCTTCAACCCCGACGCTAATCGCCTGATTGACGTCCGACACTACCGAACTCAAGGCCGAATCGGCCGTCTGCACCATATCGAGAACGGTATTTCCGTTCTGGGTGTACTGATCTACAGCATCGGCACGGCTCTGATTCTCAACCAACGCAGCGGCGGTGGCCGGATCGTCTGAGGGCTGATTGACGCGTTTGCCGGTCGAGATCTGCTGCAAGGCTGCATCCTGGGCTTCCTGTGCATGGGAGATCGCCGCCAGTACGTCTGGAACCATGTTGGGATTGACTCGCATATTCTTCAGTATCCTGAAGTGGTCGCACCCATGTTCAATGCGACCTCATTCAATTGGTCGATGGTGCTGATAACGTGCGCTGCCGCCTCGAATGCCTGCTGGTAGCGGATCAGGTTCACCGACTCTTCGTTGATGGAAACCCCGGAAAGGGAAGACTGCTGGTCCGTAAGCTGGGTCAAGCTCATGCTGCTGGCGTCAGACTCCGCTTGCGCATCGGCGGCCACGGCGCCTACTTGATACACGATGCTGGAGTAACTGTCGGTTGGGTTCTGCCCGGAGGGAAGAGCAGCCGTTTGCACTCCTAACAATTGAGCGACGTTTCCATTTCCGCCTGCAGATCCGTCCGAGCTGAGCGCGATCGCCGAAGGGTCAGTAACGGCCACATTGATTTGCGCAGCTGCGCCCGCGACCGAGCTTATTGGCGCGAAAAAGTCTCCGCCGGCATTGCCATTCAAATCGGTTCCCTGGCTATGTGCGGCATTAAAGCTGGCGGTGAACTGGCTGGCGAGCGTGTCGAGTTGATCGAGGATTCCGGGAATTACCTGGTCTCTAACGTTGAGCGTCCCCCCGAGAGTGCCACCGGCCAACGAACTCGTTATGTCCTGGCCCTGCGACGTCACGTGCTGGCTACCGTCGGTTCCGATTGCTGACTGCAAAGCGAAAGCTTGGTTTCCCACGACCAGTGGGGCACCATTTGCGGTTGTAACGGTGACCCCACTCTCGGTCTGAGTCACCGAGACTCCGGTGAGCTGCGACAACTGGCGAACCAGCCCTGTCTGCCGGTCTTGCACGGCGCCGCCATCTTGTCCAAGCTGCTGGAGCCCAACCAATTTGGGATTGAGGGCCGCGATTTGCTGGGAAAGTTCATTAATACTGTCCACGCTCTGCTTGACCGTTGCATTCAGTCCATTTTGGATCTCGGTAAGTCCAGAGACAGCAGTGTGGAATGACGTGGCTAGGTTTTGGCCAGCTGAGATCATTCCCGTGCGCAGCGACAGGTTAGCCGGGTCGGCAGACAGTTGTGAGATGCTGGTGAAGAACGCCGACATCTGAGTTCCTATGTCCTGCGCCGACGTCGTGAACAACGGCTGAATCTGTTGAGTGGCGCTCGTCTGTGCGTCCGCGCTGAACTGCTGCGAAGTTTCTTCCTGAATCCGCAAATCCAGCAGTTGGTTTCTGACGCTTTGATACTTTTCCAATTCGACGCCATTGCCATATTGAAGCGAGCCGTCAGTCGTCGGCTCATTTTCGGCCAGCACGGGCACCTGTCGCGAGTAATCGGGAGTATTGGCGTTGGCGATGTTGTTAGTCGTGGCATCCATGGCACCTTGTTGTGCGACCAGCGCATGCATTGCCATCATTAAACTTGAGGTCAGGCTCGCCATTCGAATCACATCTCCGTGCGCCAGGTGTGGCGCCCAGAGTGCCCAGGGTCAACGGTCCCAAAGCCGCCCAGACAGCTATCGCAGAGTGCGATCTGCATCGCAATTGAACGACGCGAACGCCGCAGCAACGCTGCGTACGCGCGATTCAATGCCGCCAACTGGTGGTGCCCTTGATCGACGTCGTGGAGTGATTGCTCTTCTTTCTCACTGGAGCAAATCAATGTTTGGTCCCTGGCCGAAATAGCCACAAGATTCATCGCAGATTCCAACCCCGTGCACAGTTCTTTTTGCAGTTCTACTTGCACATTAAATGCCGTCAGACGATTGCTGCCGAGGGCCGCAATTCCTGCCTGGACAGACTGGCAAAGCGACTGCACAGCGATCAGATGGTCGCTGAGGTGTGGCGCACAATCGGGCGAAGCGGGAACAGAAGTCATAGGACCTTGGGACTGGAGCAGTCGACTCGGTCAACCTTATTCACGTTGGTCCTTCAGTATCAAGGCGGCTATCCGATGTGCATCGATGGAGTAGCTCCCGCTTCCGACCGATGCCCGCAAGGCATCCACTCTGTCCTGCCGCACACCGGGTGTCTGCATCGCGCGTGTCACCAACGCTCCTACTGCGGAGACGTCACTGGTAAGCGTGGCGCGAACCGCCTGGCTCTCGGCGGAGTTCCAGCTCACGCCGCCCTTCACTTGTGGGGCGTTCTTGTCAGTAGGAATCCCGGCGCCAGCGGATCGAATCGAATCAATGTTCATGATTTGCGAGCCCTTCCTCGGCCCATCTCCTTATCGGCAAATCCCTGGATTCGATTAGTCATTTTGCAAATCTTTTTTGCGGCTGCGGTGCCGGCGAATTTATCGTGCCGAGGGCCCTCGGTGCATTCGCTCCCGCCGTTTGCAGCGAGTCAGGAGCCTCACCGTCGAGCCGATGCAGTTGCCGGCTGATCAGCGATGCCAACCCGATTCCTCCAGAACTGGTGATGGCCGTTGCCAGCGATTGCATGCTCAGTCCTTGCAGCTGGGACTGCGCCGGATCGCTGTCGTCATCGTCCTCGCCGCCCGGGGCGCTGCCCAACGATTGCTGCGCTTCTTCTAGCCAATGTCCGAGCAAAATGGACTCGAAGTCCGTGGCTGCCTTTTCAATCTTTCCCGGGTCTTTCAGTCCTTCCTGTGCGCTCATGCTCGACAACAGTCGCGATTCCTGCGCCCACCTCGGGACATTCCCTTGCAATGCCGCTGATCCCAGTGTTAGATCGGTCACCTAGATGACCTCCAGTTCGGCCGCCAGTCCGCCGGCCGCTTTGATCGCCTCGAGGATGGCGACAATTTCGTGCGAGTTGGCGTCCAGTGCATGTAATCCGGCGATCAGTTCCTCCACGTTCGCGCCATTGCTTAGACGAATACTGCGAGTCGGTTCCTCATTTACCTGCAGGTTGGTGTCCGGAGTTGTCGTCGTCTTTCCGTTTGAAAATGGCGCGGGCTGTGACACCGAGTACGATGTCGTGATTTCGATCGAAAGGCTCCCGTGAATCACCGAAACGGGAGAAAGCTTCACTTCGCCGCCCATCACGATCGTCCCGGTCCGCTCATTGATAACCACCTTCGCCCGCGGACGGTAGAAAACAGAAATGTTTTGCACTCGTGAAACCAGCGCGGTCACGGATGGTGCCATAGCGGCCGCCACACTAATATCGATTCGGCGGCTATCGACGGCGCGGGCTACCTCTTTACTGAATTCCTGATTGATCGCCGCCGCGACTTCACATGCCTCGGTGAAATCCGGATCGCGCAGCATGAGCGAAACGGTCGCCATGTGATTGAGATCGATTGCGGTATCGCGCTCTACGATCGCACCGTTAGGGATCCGTCCAACGTTCGGATAGTTGAGTACCTTCACATTGCCGCCGCGGCCAGCCGTATATCCACCGAGGGTGACCGAACCCTGCGCATTGGCGTAAACCAATCCATCCGGCCCAAGCAGCCCGGTAAGCAACAGCACGCCTCCTTCGAGGCTCTTGGCATCGCCGATCGACGACACAGTGACATCGAGGTTCATGCCCGGACGGGCAAACTGTGGCAGCGACGCGGTGACAAACACTGCTGCGACGTTAGTGATTCGGATGGTGGATGGTGCGATGATGAGGCCCATGCGCTTCATCGCATTCGCCAGTGTTTGGGTCGTAAACTGCGTCTGGCTGCGGTCGCCCGTTCCGTTGAGTCCTACGACCACGCCGTATCCTATGAGTTGGTTGTCGCGCACTCCCGCAATGGTGGTGATGTCACGCACCATAACCTGTCGCACTGAATCAGACGCCACAGCCGTCACGCTCGCCAACAAGAGCACTGTTGAACCAGCGATTATGAGCAGCGGAGAATAGCGTTGACACATGGATCGGGAGAGCATGGGATTCAGAATCCGAACAGCCATAAAATGGCGCGGGTGATGGGATTCGGCGGCCGTGTGCTATCTGAAATGATCCCCTTGCCCTTCATTTCAATCTGCAAACTCCCCATTGCGGTCGACAGCACCGCGTTGTTCGCTGTGATATCGGCAGGCTGGACCACGCCACGAACAATTATGGTTTCGTGTTGGTTGTTCATGTACACCTGGCGCTGCGCCTCCACTACCAGGTTCCCGTTGGGCAACACAGCAATTACCCGTCCAGTCAGAGTCGTCGTGAGTTGAGAATCAGCCTCCGTCTGTCCTTTTCCCTGCAGTTGGGTCGACGAATTTGCAGCCAACAACGGGTTCAGATTCTTCGTACTGAGTTGGGCCACCAGCCCGGTGATCCCGGACTGCGTCGTGAAAGAACGTTGGCTGGTGAGATTGCCGTTCGATTGGGCCGAGGTCTGCAGCGCCACGACGATCGTGATGGTGTCGTTCAGGCCCCTTGCTCTGATATCGGCGGAGAGGTTCCCCAGCGGGGCACTGGGCGACCACAAGCTGCCTAGCGTGCGCGTCACGGGCTGCGCGCCAGGCTGCTGCTCAAGGTTGGCAATGTAGCCTTGCCTGAGTTCCTCTGGAGTTGGCTTGTTTTTGGCCTCGGCGGTGAGCGCACAACCGACAAGTACAGCAAGCAGCAGCGCGTAAATCCGGATCCGTGGTGCCAGAGTGGTTGCCATCGCTTAGAGTTGGCCTTTCAGCAATTTTTCACCGACTACTTCAGCCACGTAAATTCGTTTGTGGTCCGTGCTTCGCGCCCGGATGGTGTTGCCCGCTTTGCCATTTTCCAAGCACACGACCGGCAGTTGAACGCGAAGGTGTTCCCGCTCGATAACCAGGGTGACGGGTTCGCCGTTATGCACCAGCCAAGGCCCGTGCTGCGGGACGGACGGCGCAATGGCGCGGGATCCGGATGAGCTCCAACGGGAGATTGCAGTTTCGGATTCCACCGCAGAGGACCAGTTCACCAGCACATAAAAGGGAAGACATACTTCGCGCTGGCTGCAGCGTAACCTGACTTTTGCACTCCCTGTGCGCCAGGGTTCGACCGACATGACTTCCAAGGGTGGCTCAGCCCGGGTGGAACGAACTGCTGTTAGCAGTTCTACCTGGTCCTGCGATACTCGGAAATCCTTTTGTGACAGCGCGGCTGCAATGTCTTGCGAAATCAGAAGAACGGAATGCGGTGGCGCCACGGCGAACATGCGGACCCCAGCCAGCAGGCTCGCAATCCATAGCCGAACTAACCAGTTCCTCATGAGCTTTGTACCTCTACTGACTCAGCTGATTGAGTTCCTGAAACATCTGGTCAGCGGCATGAACCACCTTGGAATTCGACTCGTAGGCGCGCTGGGCCAGGATCATATCGATGAACTCGTCCACTACATTCACGTTCGCTTGCTCGACGGACCCTTGCTGCAAGGTCCCCAACCCTTCCGTCCCCCCGGGGGTAGCAACAATCGGATCGCCCGAGGCGGTGGTAGCGAGGAAGAGATTATTTCCCACGCTGTTCAAGCCTCCGGGATTAGCAAACATCGCGAGCTGGATGTTTCCTATTTGTTGTGCTTGGGTCTGGCCAGACTGGGTGACCGATACGCTCCCATCCGAACCGACGGTAACGCTTAGTGCGTTGGAGGGAATCGTGATCGCGGGATCCAGAGGATTTCCGTCACTGGTAACAACGTTCCCCTGCGCGTCCATGTGGAATGATCCTGACCGGGTGTAGGCCGTCTCGCCACTCGGGAGTTTGACCTGGAAGAACCCCTGTCCCTGAATTGCCAGGTCCAGCGGGTTGCCCGTACTGGTGAAATCTCCCTGGGTCTGCAGAATCTCGCTAGCAGAGGGTCGTGTCCCTAGACCGACTTGCAGTCCCGCCGCCATCGTGGTCGATTGGGTCGCCGCAGAGCCCGGCATGACGTTGTTCTGATACATCAAGTCCGCGAATTGCATCCGGCGCTTGCGAAATCCCGAGGTGCTGGCATTGGCCAGGTTGTTGGCGATGTTATCCAGATTGAGCTGCTGAGCCACCATTCCACTCGCTGCGGTAAACAAGGCCCGAAACATATTGCTGCTCCTTTACGAATTGACTCGCGGCAACTCTTGGGTCGCGGTCTTGTTCATCTCGGAGTTGAACAGCGCTAAAGCGCGCTGCATCATCTCCGCCTCACGCTGTACGGTGATGAGTTCGACGACACTGGACACGGCGCTGACGTTCGAACTCTCCAGGGCCCCTTGCCGCACGGTCGATGATTGGCCTGCGGATGGGCTGCCGCCGGGCGCAGAATAGTAAGTTTGCCCCTGGCTCTGCAGCGGTGTTCCTGGGTCGAACTCGACCAGCTTCAGCTTGCCGGCGATAGCGCCATTCACCGAAATCGTTCCGTCAGGACTCACCGTGAACGGTCCATCCAGAATTGTGACCGGCCCGTTCTCTCCCAGGACCGGATCTCCCGCGGCCGTCACCAGTTGGTTGTCGCGCGAAACCTGGAAGCTTCCATCGCGCGTATACACCTCACCGCTTCTTGATTTCACGACAAAGAAACCGGGCCCTTCGATGGCCATATCATGGTCGTTGCCGGTGCGTTGCAGGGTTCCTTGGGAAGAATCAAGCCGCGTGCCGCCCAGCACGTCGTAGTCGTTAAGCGCCTGGTTCAGCGGAGAGCCTGAGCTTCCTTTCATGCCTGCCAATACCGACTGAAAGACGTTGTGCTGGCTGCGGTAGCCTGACGTGCTGAGGTTCGCCAGGTTATCCGCCACCGTGTCCAGCGCCTGCATTCGCGACATCAGGGCCGTGCAGGCGGCGTAGTACCCGCTGTCCATGACATTTCCTCAATCGTCGTCATGCACGAAGCATGCCAGAAGGAGCGAGAGAGTGATATGCGAAAGCGCGAGTTCTGGTTACGGATTGGAGTAAAGAATGGGAAGGCGATGAGAGAGGATCCTACTTGCGGATTCATCGGCCGGCAGTTCTGCGAATGCTCTAAGGCTGTTCAAATGTGGTATTTTCGATCGACCTTGGCGGGAGACGGGGGACTTCGCCCCCTCGCTATGAGCGTGACTAAAGGCAAGCGGGGAATGCAAGGATTATTTCGGAAATCTGGGTGAGGATTCGCGTTTCGGGAAGATTGAGATTTGCTGGAGACGCAGGATTGATTTACCACGAAGGCGCGGAGGAACGCAAGAACGGCGGCTAACCGGTAGTGTGCTGTTTCGCGTCCACAGATTAGCAAGGCTGTTCTAGCCGTTGTCTTGCTCTTCATTTAGGGGGTTGCGCTGGGACTGCGCGGGAGCATCGGGGATATCCTGACACATTCCGCGATGGTGTCGCTATGCCTGTGGAAATCGAACGGCACCACTACCGGCTGACCGACCGGTCAGAAGTAGAGCCTCACTTTCTAACGCTAAGCCGACTTCCCGGTACGAGCCTGGGTCTCGTTTCAAGTACTTGTGTGTAGCCGACATCCATGTAAGTCTTAGTCAAGAGGAAGCAATGGTCTTCCTGGGGCGCTCGCGAGAGCGCCCAAAACAGTGCTTGCAGGACTCCTAGCGTGCAATCTATGCCTCTCGGCAATGGTTCCTGCCTAGCGCAGAACCGGACATCCATTCGCAGTCTCGGGCTCCCAAGAGCCGTCACCGAAGATTGAGTCTGTGTTCGCTGCCAGTCCCGAAACAATTCGGAGAGAGCCTCGGGAGTTGATCTCCGTCGCTCAGTCGGCAACCTGCAGGACCTGGCAGCCTGCGCGCTCTGTAATCCTGTCGATTTTCTTCCCGCGGGCGGCGGTTAGGCCGCCGCGCCCCGGTGATCTTCTGCCGGCACGAAGTTCCGCTTGCCCCGATCCACAGCGAGCAGATACGCGACCATCTTCCGGGCTACGGCCAGCGTCGCTCGATTGGCATTGCCTTTCTGCTTTTCGGTTTCATAAACCAGTGCCAGTTCATGGTTCTCTCTGGGCGCCAGTTTCGCGGCTTCCACCAGTACACGTTGGATATGTTTGTTGCGCTGTTTAGAAAGCGGAGTGCGTAGGACCTTGTCAGCGGAGCTCTTTTCGTCACCGCAAAGCCCACAATAACTGATGGCTTGTTTGATCGAGGGGAAGCGCGAGACCTCCCCCATCTCTAGCGCCCAGGTCAGGGCGGTGATCGGC
Organism: uncultured Acidobacteriaceae bacterium; assembly: GCA_963730105.1. Classification (GTDB taxonomy): domain Bacteria; phylum Acidobacteriota; class Terriglobia; order Terriglobales; family Acidobacteriaceae; genus DASRAA01. The sequence continues at coordinate 208,557 of CAVSQO010000015.1, read as the reverse complement.
CCCACTCCGGGAACCGTCCTGAGTCGTTTGATTCTGTCGGCCAGCAAGGGGTCCCGCTGCAGCGAACTCACCAGGGTATATTCCGTTTTCTGCAGCCGTACGATGGCATCCCGGCTGAGCTTCAGCAAAGGTCGAATATTGGGATGGATCTCCTGGTTGCTCGACAGAAGTTCACGGAAGTAGCCCACCTTGTGCAGTCTTTGCTTGCTATAGCTCACTCCGGTTTCCATCAGCAGACCCGAAACCCGGTTCTTCAGTTGCACCATCTGGCGCACCAGCAGATGCCGGTAGCGTAGGGTCCGACGTCGATCCCGAATCTCGGTCGGTGCCATGTGGCATTCCGGAAGGAAGTCACAGCGCAGGCCGTCAGCAATCTTGCCGGCATCAATCCGATCATTCTTCTTTTTCGCCGCGGCGATGGCCCGCAGCATCAGCGGATGCGCCACCTTTACCTGGGCCGCGTGGGGCAGCAGATGATCATAGATCCAGCCCGTGAAGATCGTGGCTTCCATGGCTACGCTCCAGGGCTGAGGAAGAGTCTTCATCCAGCTGTCCAGTTCGCCTCGCGTGGCTCCGATCTTGCCTTCCTGCAGGACCTGCCCGCTCCCATCCTTGACGCAATAGCTGATCGTTTTCTTGTGAACATCCAGGCCGATGTAATACATACTCTCCATGAGGAGCCTCCGTGGTCGTTCTCTGAATCAACGTTCTCGTTGAGTTCAGCTTTTTGTACACCCGTGCTCCTCACTCGACTTAACATTCAAACAATTCCCCCGCAGGGAGCTTGCAACTCAGCCCGACAGGCTTTGAGGCACCGCTGAAGCCCACATTCCTACGGCTTGCAACCCGTGCTGCTGATTCCAGTAACGATAGGCAATGGAGCCTGTTGATTGGCGGTAAGGACTGCGTTGAAGGCAGCGATATCGTGGTCGTTCAACTGCTGCCAATTTGCCAGGTCCTTGTCGAGGGCGTCGCAACTTTGTTGTGCCGCTGACTGGACCGTGTCTGCTGGACGCGTGTCGGCGCTCTCCACGCTGAAGATGAGGCGGGCGAGGTCGCGGTTCACGGGGCCCAATCCCGGCGCGCTCTTGCTGCCCTTGTCGATGGCATCGATCTTCTTCTCGAAGGCGGCCACGGCATCCGTGGTCTCTCTGGATTCAGACGGCTTCAACGCGTCCGTCCGCTCGGTTAACGCTTTGCGCAACTTTGCGACCTGGTAAAAAGCGTCGGAACTCAACTGCATGCCTCGGCTAATGCGCAGCGCAAGGTCGAGCTGATCGGCCAGATCCGCCTGCGAAGCGGCCACGCGGGGATCGAGCTCCACGGTCAGCGTATGCCGCAGGGTTTGTCCGCCCACCCGCAGTTCTTCCGTGTACTGGCCTGGCACAACCAGCGGCCCGCGAGGTTGTTGGCGCGGCGTGAATCCGGGCACGGCGTGATCGGCCAATGTGTATTCCGTGTACTCCAACAGTTTGCCGTAATAACCGTAGGGAAGTGCCGGCGGAGGAGGATACCGGAGGTTCCATACAAAGCGATTGACTCCCGCCTTCTTGGTGAGGGTGTCCTCGCCGGCAAACCAATAGTCCGGCGCGTTGGCCGGAAGATAATCGGCCGGCTTCGCCGCGCTGGACATTTTCGCTACCTCTCCGCCCTTGTCGTCATAGATAGTCAGAGTCAGCTCACCCGCCGGCGGCGTCTTTAGGTAGTAGTCGAGAATCGCGCCGTCGGGAGGGTTCTGGCCGGCAGGAGTTTCGATGGGGTAAGGCGTGTCCTGATAGCTCTCCCAACGCCAGCGCAGGGCAGTTGCCGGGGAGAATAGGTGCGCGTCAGCGGCAGTGATCTTCTCATTGATCTCGCGCAGAGGAGTCATGTCGTCGAGAATCCAGAGGCCGCGTCCAAAGGTGGAGATCACCCCGCCGTTGCCATGCACCTGGAGATCGGTAACGGGGGTTGCCGGTAGGTTCAGAGAAAACGGCTGCCAGTGGTCGCCGTCGTCCCAGGAGATAAACACGCCCGTATCGGTCCCGGCGTAGAGCAGGCCTTTCCGCTTGGGATCTTCGCGCACCACGCGCACCATTTCTTGCTCCGGGAACCCACTGACGATCTTCTGCCATGACCTGCCGTAGTCGTGGGTACGTGCGACATTGGGAGAGGTGGACTCGCGCGTCGCACCCACCGTCACGTAGGCGGTGGCTGGGTCATGATGCGAGGCTTCAATGTAGGTGATCTGCGTCGGGACCGCCAATCCCACCGGGGTGACGTCCTTCCAACTGGCTCCGCCGTCGCGCGTGATTTGAACCAATCGGTTGCTGGTACCTGCCCATATGACACCCGCCTGTACGGTTGAGGGAGCCAATGCGGTAATCGCCGGCGGACGCGGCTTGTCCGGGTCCGGTTTTTCCGGCTCCTCTTGCTCCCCATAACCGGTCAAATCTGGACTGATCTCCTGCCAACTCTTGCCGCCGTCGCGCGTCTTGAGCACGAACTGCATGCCCACATACAGCGTGGAAGCATCCTGCGGCGAAAATACCAGCGGCGGCATTTGCGCGGCGCGATACTTCTCGCCGCGCTCGAAGACGGTCGCGACTTGGCCTGTCAGTTTGTCGAAACGCACTACCGTGCCGTACCAGCCACCGCTGTATACGAAGTTCGGATGCGCCGGATCGGGTGTGATGTAGGCGTACTCGAAGCCGCCCATCGAAGCCCAATCCTGCAGAAGGATCTCGCCATATTCGCTGCGACTGAGTATGCCGACGGTACCACTGTCCTGTTGCGCCGCATAAACGCGATACGGGAACAGGTTGTCGGTTGACACGTGGTAGAACTGTCCCGTCGGCTGGTTGTACCACGAGCTCCACGTCTTGCCGGCGTCCACCGTGATAACTGCTCCCTGGTCCACACCGAAAATCATGCGCGCAGGATCGCGGGGGTCGATCCAGGCCACATGGTAATCGTCGCCGCTGGGGGCTCCCGCAAAGGCTTCGAAGGTCTTGCCCCCGTCGGTGGACCGATACATTGAGGTCTGCGAGACGTAGAGCACGTCAGGATTCCGCGTATCGACGAAGACACGGCTAAAGTAGGGGCTGGCAATCACACGAGGGTCCTTCGTGGACTGCTGCCAGGTCGCGCCCCGGTCATCCGAGCGGAAAAATCCTTGGTCCACGATCGCGTACAGTCGGCGTCCACCGGTCCCGGGAGCGATCGCGATGCCGCCTCTGCCGCGGGCCTTCTCAGGCAGCCCGCTGCTTGCAAGAGCAGTCCAGGTGGAACCCCCGTCTCCTGACTGCACGATGTCGGAAGTTGCTTCAATCGCTGAATCGCCCGATCCCGATGCCGGATGATAGAGCACCGCATACAACTTGCTCGGGTCGTCGGGATCGGAGCACATATCGACCACCCCGATCGAGTCGTTCGCGGCGAAGACTTTCGTCCAAATTTTGCCGCCGTCGACAGTCTTGAAGATCCCGCGGTTCGCGGTTTTTGCGGTGGCTGGAAGTGGCCGCCAGAGGAGCCCCATGCCGAGCGAGTTTGCGCCGACTACGGCGACATCGGGATTTTTCGGATCGACGACGATCGCCTGTATAAAGGGCACGTCCCGCAGACCCATGTTCTTCCATGTCGCGCCTGCGTCCGCGGAACGATAAACACCATTACCCCACGTCTGCTCTCCGGTTCCGACGTACAAAACGTTGGAATCAGACGGGGCCACCGCGAGTGCGCCGATGGAAGCGACCCGCTCTTGGTCGAAAATCGGGTGCCAGACCTGTCCTCCGTCGGTCGTCTTCCAGACTCCGCCCCCGGGGGTGCCGAAATAATAGGTGTTCGGGTCAGTCGCGCCGGCGACGGAAGTAACCCTCCCAGCGCGAAATGGACCGATCAACCTCCACTGCATGCCGGGGAACAGCTTGCTGTCGATCGGTGCCTGGCTCGAAAGATTGACCGGCATAAGAGCTATGAAGGCGACGAAGGCGAGAAAGATCCGGAGGCGTGCTCCGTCCTGGACGGTTTTCATTCGGATTTCCATTGTCCGACCGCGCCGCGTTCTGGGTGGCATCGTGACATTTAGTCGGAACTACGCTAACACAATGTGATTCATATCTAGGGTAGAGGTCAGGATCGCTCTTGGATGACGGGCAAGCCGGAGCTATGTCTCCCTAGATGGGCCCGAGAAACGAGCTTCACGACACTCATTCTTGGCAAAATCACTCGCAACGGAGTTCGTTGTGCGTTGCCGACTTACGAATACTAATCTCGTACTTCCTTACTACGGATACAGGAATGGCCGGTCTTCCTGGCTTGTCCAGAAGTAACCGAGAATGATCACACTGGCGACTGCCGCGTACGCACACCACAATGAGGTGAATGCGTATCGCTTGACCTCCATAACAATCAGCAGTATCGCCAGGTTCGCCACACCAAAGATCACCATCATCTTGATTTTCGAGAAAAACAGCGAACCGCAAGTTGCGATCACATAGAGCAGTGCGACAGCTGTGTTGTTGGTCGCTTGATTGATGTACACGATGCTGTTTCCCTTAACGAAGACCTGCAGTTGGAACGCCGTCAGCGCCCACAAGATATAAAGCGTCGTTGCTCCACCCAGGATGAGAAACGGCAGCATCCGCCTGCGACACGTCGCGTCCGGCTCGAACAGCAGCACACTTAGGGGCAGCAGGAAAGGCAAAAGTCCCTGTGCATATAGCATGAACGCTGCGCCCATGTCGTGCGCCACCACAGGGGAGAGAATTCCGTCCAGCCCCAACCAGACAAATCCCTCGATGAACTGATGAACGGCGAATAGCACGGGCAACGACGCGAAAAGCAGCTCACGCCTGTGCTTAACCTTCGTCAAGGTGACGACGCCGACTGCGCCCAGAACTCCGCTGCCGACAAAGTTGGCTGTCGCTGAAAAACACATAGCTCGTTTTTGTCCCTTGCGAGGATTACATTTGCGGCCGCGGAACACAAAGTATTTTTGTTGTCGTTAGGCTCCGAATTCAGTGGGAACAGGAAGCCTTATAGCGCGCAGATCGGACGGCTAAATTCGCACCGAGAGTGATGCTATGCAATTCTAGCCAGTCCCGGCTAACTTGTAATGCGGCCCGGATTGATTCCTAAGTCATGTCCTCCCAGGCGAGTTATAAGGAATAGCCTCCCCCAAGCCGGTTTCGGGACAACCTCCCGTTGGCCGCGCCGAGGAGGTAAGTTGCCGTGTCAGTCCGGTTCAGAATTGAGGTTGCGAACGGGCCGACCTTGCTCTGGGTTGTCGTGGTGACCTCCTCTTGGTTATAAGGTTGTGGCGAGTGCGGTGATGAGTGCTCGAAGTGAGGAGCAGCTGCACCGCGAAGCTGCCCCTCACCCGAAGTGGTTGAGAAGAGTTCGCGCATCAGCCACGTAATCGACGTCGCAGGAATCCGCTGGAGCCGAGGAAGGCGATGCCTAGCAGCGCGAGGCTGCCAAGTCGGGAGTAGCACAGCATGGCACGCCCAGAGCTGGAATGCCATGTCGGTATCGAACTGGCTCCCACATAACGCCATTTTTCGACCTTTAAGAGGCGATTTCGATCCTACTACCAGGTCGGAGCTTTGGAATACCCCTGTTAGCTGGTGAAGCGCACAACATGGCGTCTGGAAAGACTCCTTGCAATTCGCTTCACATGAGGCTGATCGGCTGGCATCTCGTATGATCACGACGTCGTCGACTTCAGGTTCCCAGCAAGAACGTGGACACGTTCGCTGGGTTTCATCGGCTGCACTAGTTGGCCGACCAAAAACGGAGATGTGGGGGCGTTGATTCCGTACCTCGTAGGCCAGCATTTTGTGGGCACATGGCAGGTCCCGAAGAGTAGGTCCATCCATGGCAGCATCGAGGCATAGTTCTTATTGATGTGCTCGTCGTTGGTGTGATGCCAGTGATGAAACGCAGGGGTGGAGATGAGCCACTCCAACCAGCCGAAGCGCCAGTTCACGTTGGCGTGTATGAAGAAGCCCCAAACGGTCCCTACCAGCATGATCAGCAACGGCACCAGGTCCACTCGATTGCCGATCATGGGTTGTGCCAATCCCAGGGCATACATGGGCACAAAGCCGCAGAGGCGGACGAACACGATGTCCAGCGGATGGGCGCGTGTGTTGACCAGCCAGTCCAGTTCCTCGGCGCTGTGGTGGATGGCGTGGAAGCGCCACAGAAAGGGAACTTGATGAGACCAGCGATGGCCCCAGTAGAAACCAAATTCGCCCACGACTAGCGCCGCTGCGAAGCGTCCCCAAAGCGGCAGGTTCACTGCGTGCAACTGTAGTCCGGCCGGGATAAGGCGCTGAAGTCCCCAGGCGATCAATGTCATTGGTAGGACGAGAATCATCTTGGGCAGCAGGCTGCTGATGAAGTAATAGGCTAAGTCGGTGGCAAGTCCTTTGCGGAGGACCTTCCGAGGATGCGCCGCGCAAAGCCTCTCGAGAGGTACGAAGATGACCATCAGCAGCAATAGCCAGATGCTTAGCCGAAGGAGATCCAGCGCGAACGACGGAAGAATCTGTTGCAGTTCTCGGAGCGGTTCCATAATTACCTCGCAAGAATCGTGGGCGGAAAGCGTTGTTCCTGGGTTTGCCTGAGTGCTGGCTTGCGGGCCCGCCGAGAATCGTCTCGGTCAGGCCCGCGATGCTAAATGCCGCAGACCGGCATCCGAAGTAAACCTCATGGGTGGGCTACCTTCGGCGCAACCAACTTCGCCACGATCCCAGGCCGAGTAATCCGCTGGCTGCCAGCAGGAGAGTTCCGGGCTCCGGTGTGGGGCTGGGGCCGACGAGCGACACGCTGTCGAGGAGCGCTACCGGCGGCAGGCCTGAGGGGCTGCCTTCGGCGATAAACGAGAGGACATCGCCCGAGCCGTGATACGTGAAAGCGACGTACTCGGGAATCCAGCCGCTAAAGCCTTGGCTCGGGATAGACGCGTATAAGCCAGTTCCAATTGTTCCGTCTACCAGCATCTGAGAACCCAGCATTACCGTGAATCCACTCTCGATAGGGCCAGTTCTGTCGGTGTACTGAGCCGCAGCCCAGTAATAAGACAGCACGTATTGGCCTCCTTGGACCAGTCCTGGGGTAATGGTCTGGGAAAACGTTCCCCTGAAAGCGGGGTCGCTATCGAAAGCCAGGAAGTTGGCACTCGGGTCGTTTGCCTGGTTGGGGCTCATGTCGGTAAAGCCGTTCTGCGAGCCGTTCTTGGGACCCCAGAGAAACAAAATACCCCACGCTCCGATCGTCTCAGAAGCGTTTGGGCCATAGGCTGACGTGTATGCGATGGTGTTAGTCCAATCCTTAAGTACCGCGTTCTGGACACCGTTATCCCAACTAACGGTCTCGTTCCTGGCGCCCTTTGTGAACTGCGAAAATTCGCCATTTTGTACCAGTTCCGCCGCTTTCGCGGAAGGGGCGAAGCCAACCATGAGACAGGTGAGGAGCAAAAAAGCGATCAGCCCCTGCGGATTGTTGCTTACCGGCTGAAGGTTCATTGCATGGGTGTTCGGTGCAACATTCAGGTTTTTCATGACGACCTCCTTTAGGTCAGGGTTGTGGCGGGCATTGTTGAGAGGTGAGGAATAGCTGCACCGCGAAGCTGCTCTTCACGTAATTTGGGGGAGAAGAGTTCGCATATCATCCGTGCAATCGCCGTCGCAGGACACCGCCGAGGCCGAGGATGCCGGAACCGAACAATGCCAAGGTGCCGGGTTCGGGAGTGGGTGTAGAGCAACAGTCCGACCATGTCCAAGTGTCGGTAGCGAAGTCAATGCTTCCGGGAGCTTGGCCGCTGGACACGACAATCTCGGTGATATTGGAAAACGGGAACACAACATGAGCGGTGTCCCCTGTCGTCGTAAAACTATTCAGGTAGAGGGACGTCGCGGCCACCAGGATGGGTCCGCTGAATGCGTCAGCGGTGAAGACCGCCGCCCCATACCCGTTGATTACGTCAAACTGCACATCGCAGACTGGTGTACTAAACACAGCGTCGATGCCGCCAAACAGATACCCGTTGGCGGTCGGCAAGAAATCGCTCGTGGCCAAAACGTTTGGAGCACTTGTTGCCTCGTTGTTCCACCCGGAATTGTCCAGGATCACGCCGAACAAGAAGGTAGCGGGCGGATACCCGGTAACCGGGGCATACACAGCGCTGCCGAAGCAGCACGGAGCGATGACGTTGTCGAAATCAGCCGATCCCGCGCTGGCTGGGAGTGCACAACCCAGACACAAGACGGCAACCGTGGTAACAGCGAGCAGCCAGAAGTTGGAACGCAGGGTGTTCATAATCGTCTCCTTTTGCTAAACGTAGTGGCGGTGATTTCGGTTAAAAGTGGAGGAGCGGCTGCACCGCGAAGCTGCTCCTCCCTGAATGGTTGAGAAGTGTTCGCGTATCAGCCGAGCAATCGCCGTCGCACGAGACCGCCGAGGCCGAGGATGCCGCTTCCCAAGAGGAGCAAGGAACCAGGTTCAGGAACCGGGGCGGCTATGGAGAAACCCTGGTTGGTCGAGGTGCTATCCACGGTCAAGTAATCGATAGGCTGATTGGTCTTGAGCCACACACCGATGTTGGGATTGAAAGGGGTATTCACGTTGTTGCCATCGAACGTGTAATTCCCGTTTCCGTTGTATCTGTATTCAGGCATGGCTCCCTGAACGCATTCGGTTGAGAAATTCGGACCTGAGCAATAGAACGGCGATTCCAACCAAGCTCCTATTGGGTTGTTCAAATAGGTGGCGTTTAGAGTGAATGTTTCGTTGCCCGAGAAACCGTCGAGGTCACCGAAATAGACAATGGTGCCCGTCGGCAGATAACCGTTTCCGACGCTACCGACATTGGAGAAGTTCCAAGTGCTGAGACCGGTTCCGTGGTGTCCGTCTGGCGCGTTTCCGGAGCCCGAATAGGACCCCTGCCAGCCAGGCGCAACGTTCGCACCCCAGGTTCCGGTGAAACTCACGGGGCTGTTAAATACGACGTTTGGAAAGATTCCCTGGTTGGGGGGGCCACACGCAGGTCCAGGATTGCAGGGAGTGGGAAGGGTGAGCTGCCCGCTAGTCATGAGAGTGGCGGCAGCAGCCGGGGTTGCCGCCGCTCCAATGCCAATGGCAAGCGACAGCACAATCACAGCCACGGTGAACAGTGACGAGCTGGTTTCGGACTTCAACTTCGCTGCCTGTGCGTGCATTTCAACGTCCTGGTTATTCATGACGATCTCCTTATGGTGACGGTTGTGGCGGTGCGTTGGTGAGAAGTGGGGAGTGGCTGCGCCGCGAAGCTGCTCCTGACTGGAAGTGGTTGAGGAGAGTTCGGTGTTAGCCGAGGGGCCTTCGTCGCGAGGATCCGCCGAGGGCGAAGACGCCGGTGGCGGGCAGGCGAGAGCAAATGGCTGGCGACTGCTCGCTACATTGACATCGTTCTGAGAAGCTACCCTTGCTGCGACTTTTTGCTGTAGCTCAAGACACCACCGGAGATAGCGGCTCGCATCCTCGCAGTCCCCGTGTTGCAGTTGGTGGATCGTTACGGGTTGAGAATTCATTTTCTGCGTGCTGAGTTCAAAGCTCTGGTTGTTCATGGGAGCCTCCTTGTGGTCGAGGTTGGCGCGGTGGTTGGTGTCTAGTGAGGAGCAACTTCACCGCGGAGCTGCTCCTCACCGGGGACGCCGCAAGACGCCAGGCCAGATACGGCAGTTCCCAACTTGACTTCAGAGACTGGCCGGATCTTCGGTCGGCTCCAAGCAGCCCCACAACTGAACGTAGGTGTCTGGCGGCACGATGGAGGAGCTGCGCTCGATACCGTTGCTGAACATCAGCGTGTTGGCGGTTGATCCTTGCACCAGGATTGCGGAATCGGCGCCCATCTCCGGTAACTGGTCGTCGGATTGGGGCAGCAGGCCGCACGGCAGCGTCATCTGCCGGAACATGTGCCGAGAGCGCGTCACCATCTGCACATCCAAAACGTGCGTAGCCGGTCCCGAAACCGTCACGTGTTCGATCAGGAATTGATGCCCCGTAGGCACACGAAAGGAGGCTTCGTTGCCTTCGGTGAAAGCGAAGGCAAAGGGCACGCGGCCGATGAACTCGATCTCGAGGGGCGGCTGCTCAGCGCGGGTGACCGTGAGGCTTTGTTCGTGGAGTCGCAGATGATTCACGATGCTGATGACCCGCAAAGCCGTCGCCAGTAAAGCCAGGCGACGAACATCTTCGGGATCCAATGTCACTTCACTCCTGGCACTTTGTCTTTTCATGTCAGTCTCCTCAGTTTTGGTTTCGCCACCCGGAGGCGGATTGTTTATCCCGCCTCCGAGTGCGATCCCCCGACCAGAGCGGGTGGCTGCTATGCCTGGTTCCCGCTCTCGTGAGGGCACAATGCGCCGCTACCAACCGCGTTCAATACTTGCGAAGTGATATGGAGGTATGTTTCAGGTCAACGGCTAAACGGCTGGTGGAGATGGAGTTAGATAGACATCTCAATGAAGAAAAAGCGCTTCTCATGTGAAAGGCCGATGTATAATCGCGCGCAACAACTTGACCTACAGGGTGGTCAACGTGGGCGCCACACAGAAACTCCTTCGATTTGGGGTCTTCGAGCTAAACCTCGACGTCGAAGAACTGCGCAAAGACGGAATCCTCATCAAGTTGCCGCCTCAGCCGGTTAAGGTCCTGGCCCTGCTGGCCAGTCGAGCCGGACAAATGGTCACGCGGGACGAGATCCAGAAGGAGATTTGGGGCGAAGAAACCTACGTTGACTTCGAGCACGGGTTGAACCAGTGCATCAAGCAAATCAGAACAGCCCTGAATGACAACGCGGACAAACCACTCTATGTGGAGACGATTCCCCGGCGCGGGTATCGTTTTCTGGCGCCCGTCGTGTCAAAAACAATCGCGGCACCGGCGCCGCGCGTAACTGAGTCCAGCTCAGGGGTTCAGAGTCGGATAAGTTTGCCGACAGCAGTGATTCATTCCAGCGACGCGGTCGTTGAAGCGCCGATCAATCCTCAGACTAAGACCGGAATAATTACAACCGGTACCACGGCGGCTGTTGCGAGCGAAGCCGACGTCAGCAGTGTGCACAAGGCCCTCAGGCGGAAGCCACAGTGGCTGTTCGCCTGGGTTGCTGCAGGCCTGGTCGCGGTCGCTGCTATCGCATATTACTGGCAGATTCGTCGGGCATCTCCGCTCACCGAAAAGGACACCATCGTACTCGCGGACTTCGATAACTCCACTGGCACGCCCGTATTTGACGTGGCCTTGAAGCAAGCCCTGACCGCCGATCTTGAGCAGTCTCCCTTCCTCAACGTGCTTCCAGCGGGAAGAGTGCGTCAGCAGCTCCGTTTCATGGGTCAGGCGCCAGACACTCCCTTGAAAGAGGATGTGGCACGGCAGGTCTGTCAGCGCACCGGCAGCACAGCCATGTTGATGGGATCGATATCAAGTCTGGGTAGTCACTATCCGATGGCGCTCCGTGCGGAGAACTGCGACACCGGCGACTTACTGGCTATCGTGCAAGGAGAGGCGGAAAACCGCGAGCAGGTGGTACGAGTACTCAACAAAATGGCTTCCAGCATGCGCGGAAAACTGGGAGAGTCGCTGGCGTCTATCCAGAAATACGATGCTCCAATATCTCAGGTCAGCACTCCGTCCTTGGAGGCCCTTCAGGCCTACAGTCTTGGAATCTCCACCCAGCAGAGCCAAGGAGAAGAAGCGGCGATTCCGTTGTACCGACGCGCGGTCGAACTCGATACAAATTTCGCGATGGCTTATAGCCGGCTGGGTGTGGCGTATTTGGATCTTTATCAGCCAACCTTGGCGGCAGAATATTTCGAAAAGGCCTTCCAGCTGCGTGACCACACTACCGAGAAGGAGAAATTGACGATCGAGGGTATTTATTACATGGAGTATGTCGGCGATCTCCAGAAAGCGACCGAAACCTACACGGTTTACAGCCAGATTTATCCTCGCGAGGGCAAGGCGCATAGCAATCTTAGCGTGATCGATAGCTTCGTCGGCAATTATGAGAAAGCGATCGCGGAGGCTAACCTGGCCTTGCAACTCGATCCCAACAATGCCAATTACTACGGCAACTGCGCCGCTCTTTATCTGTACATAGGGAAATTCGACAAGGCGAGAACGATTCTCGAGCAAGCCAAGGAACGGAAGCTGGAAAACGAGTACATAGCGCAAAACCGCTATCTGCTGGCTTTTCTGACGGGCAACAACACGCAAATGGACCAGCAAGTAGCGGCCGCTACCGGAAAACCGGGATGGGAAGATCCCTTAATCGCGATGCAGTCAGGCACTGAAGCCTATTTCGGCAGACTCGCTAAGGCGGCCGAAGACAGCAGCCACGCCAGCGAGTCGGCGATCAAAGCGGATTCCAAGGAGACTGCGGCCACCTGGAGGCTCTATGGCGCATTGCAACACGCCGAGGCGGGGATGCTGGAGCCTGCGCTAAGGGAAGCGACGGCAGCATTGGCGATTTCGCCTGGCAAGAACACTCAGATACTAGGGCCGCTCGCTCTGGCGCGAAGCGGAGATTGGCGACGCGCTCAGACGCTGTCTGACGAACTCGCAAAGCAGCATCCGTTCGACACCATGGTCCAGTACTATTGGCTTCCGGCAATTCGAGCTGCGATTGATTTAAATAACCGCGCCCCTGCTAAGGCGATTGAAGATTTGCAGCCTGCTCTCCCCTACGAACTCGGATCTCCGAACCCTGGCATTGGGCTTATGTATCCAGCTTATCTACGGGGCATCGCGTATTTACAGGCCGGGCAACCAGAAAGAGCTGCCGCGGAATTTCAGAAGGTCCTAGCTAATAGGGGTATTGTGCAGAACTACATTACCGGAGCACTCGCTCAATTACAGCTCGGACGTGCGCAGGCCAAGACCGGAAACGAGTCTGGACTAAAGTCCTACGAGAGTTTCTTTGCGCTATGGAAAGATGCCGATCCTAGTGTTCCGATACTGATCGAGGCCAAGACTGAGTATGCCAAGCTGAAGTAGGACGCCCGGAGGGCGCAAAGCTTGCGTAGTTAATCCCGATTAGTCTAGCCAAATTTCGGCAAATGGGATATAAGTGCTGGTTCTGTTCAATCTCATCCGTGGTAAATCGGGCTCGCTGTCAGCGTGGGCCCAACAACGGAGGCACTATGAAGCGAATTGCATCGATTTTGGCTATTTGCATATCGATCGGAGTCAGCAGCGTCTGGGCAGACATCGTCGATTGGAGCCAACTCGGACCATCTTTTACTGTGCTGCCTTCTCCTCAGTTATGGACTTCGCAGGCTGGCCAAACTGGTCTGGTCGGAGTTGTGGGCGGCGGCACCTTCGAGCGTCTCGACCAGGGCAACGGCTGGAATGGCAACTTTCTTCCGGGAAGCGCTTTGATCTGGAACCAGGGCAACGGGGATTTCCTATTCTCGTTCGACACCCCGCTTTCGGGTATTTCAATGGCGGTCCAAGCTGACCCGTACGGTCCGTTTATGGCAACGCTCTCCGCGTACGACAGTGGTATGAATCTGCTGGGCATAACCACAATGTCCGGAGTTTCGAATAACATGCCTGGAACCGCCCTTGTCATCTCGTTCTATTCGAATGTTCAGGACATCAGCTTGGTGCGAGTTGGTTTCTTCGATTCTCTAGGCGGTGACAGCGGAGCTGCGTGCACGATGAGCCTGCATCCTGACCCGGGTAAACCTCCGGGTGCCGATCCCTGTTCATCGAATTCACCGGTACCCGAACCCGGCTCACTGCCATTGCTCAGCACTGGCGTTCTTGGTGTCATCTGGACGATCCGCCGTAGGCTGTCGTAGCCTCAACCCGTCAGCATCGCTCTGCGCCGCCCTCCGGGGTGGCGCAACTGGAGCCGTGTCGTGTCAATAGCCTGCGTTCGGATCGTCCTGAGGACCGACGACTCACTGAATTGGACCGCCAATTTCCTTGCGGTTCAGCGTCAAATTGAAGCCGTCTTTTGCATCTACGTCAGACCCCGAGCACAGGTGGATGCTTTGCGTGTGGAAGCCTTGCGCCGGAGCGGACTTTCTTGGTCTCAGGTATGCCGAACGCTCGAGGGAGCAAAGGGACCGCGCGGCGATATCGGTCACACGACTAGGGGCTTCACTGGATTAGCGAAGGGTCCGACCGAGCGACGCCGCATCGCCTATGATGCAGGTCTAAAAGGTACAAGTTCCAGCAGGTAACTCTCTAGCTCCAGCAGAGCCACTCGCCCTGAAGAGCCGACCTTCCTGCTACACTTCGCAACAATCCAAACCGCAGGTTCATGAGTCTAATGCACCATGCGAGCAAAACGCCTAATCGGATTCATTGCAATCATTCAGTTCGTTCTGTTCTTGACGCATTTGCTCCTCTATAAGACCTGGACATTTTCGCCAGCTGGTCATGAAACACCGGGAACGCTTTGGACCAAACTGACCCTCGGTTTCTTATCGGTCAGCTTTGTCGTCGCTTCGCTGCTCGCCTTCCGCTACACAAATGCTGCTCTACGCGCGTTCTATAGGGTTGCTGCCGTTTGGTTGGGTGTGCTGTCTTTCCTCTTTATCGCCGCGGTTTCCTCCTGGATTATCTTCGGTTTTGCGCGGCTGGCGGGGCTGGAGTTGAATTTTCATCGGACTGTGGAGTTATTGTTCGGGGCGGCGGCCGTGGCCGGAGTCTACGGAGTTTTCAACGCAAGCTGGACCCGGATCACCCGGACAACGGTGCAGCTCGCGAACCTCCCTCAAGCGTGGCGCGGGCGAACGGCTGCTTTAATCAGCGACTTGCATCTGGGCCATGTACGAAACGGCAGTTTCCTGCGGCGCATGGTTGCGAAGATTTTGAAGGAAGAGCCTGACGCGATTTTTATTGCCGGCGATTTGTATGACGGGACGGCCATCGACGCGCAACGAGCCGCGGAGCCATTGAGTGAACTCGTCGCGCCACAAGGGGTGTATTTCGTTGCCGGAAATCATGAGCAATTTGGGGACGACAGCAAATATCTGCGAGCCATCGCGGCTGCGGGAGTCCGGGTGCTCAGCAATGAAAAGGTGGAAGTGGACGGTCTGCAGATCATTGGTGTTCCGTATCGCAACGCGGCGCATGATAGTAACCTTGCTGCGGTGCTCCGCGGTATTCAATTAGATCGTGATCGCGCCAGTGTTCTGTTGACCCATGCGCCCGACCATCCGGAGGTCGCGGAGGCTGCCGGAGTCTCCCTGCAGCTATCCGGGCATACACACCTGGGGCAGTTCGTGCCATGGAGTTGGCTGGCGCGGCGGATTTATCGGCAGTTTGTATATGGCCTAAGCCGGATCGGAAAAATGCAGATTTTCACTTCAAGTGGAGCGGGCACTTGGGGACCGCCGCTGCGCCTGGGATCGAACCCCGAGATTGTGATGCTTGAGTTCCAGTAAAGGTCAGGATGTTAGGGGCCGAAATTGCACCTCACAAAAGTTCTTGTTTGTGCACCCCGGCAGCATCAATCGTCATCTTACGTCGAAGATATGAACCGAACCCTGATGGGTGCCTGCAAATGCATCCCCAGAGAAATCGGCGATTCGGGAATGACCAACAGTTCTAAATTGATCTGACACTCTGCGATGTATGAAGTATCAGCGAGTGTGTTAGAGGAGCTTTTATGTCCGATATCCTGCCGCCGGGCACACCAGCGCCCGATTTCACGCTGCCCGTGACCCCCGACCAGAAGCTTTCACTCCAGGAATTACGCGGACATCCGGTGATTTTGGCTTTTTATCCCGCGGATTGGAGTCCCGTGTGCGGCGATCAGATGGCGCTCTACAACGAAATCTTGCCTGAGTTCCAGAAATTCGGCGCGGAGTTAATCGGAGTATCTGTGGATGGAGTCTGGTGCCACCGGGCCTTTGCCGAAGCCCGACACCTGCATTTTCCCCTGCTCTCGGATTTTGAACCCAAGGGAGCCGTTGCTCGCAGCTATGGAGCTTATAGAAGTGGGGACGGAATCTCGGAGCGCGCCCTCTTCGTCATTGACAAAAACGGAGTTATCGCATGGAGCTATCTCTCGCCGATCGCCGTGAATCCCGGGGCCGACGGCATTCTGGAAGCTCTCGAGGGACTGACCAAACCGGAGAAGATTAATGGCTAGTCTCAGACCGCCTGTTACTCCCGAGGACCACATCCAGGGCCCAGAAGATGCACGAGTGACACTAGTCGAATATGGAGATTACGAGTGTCCACATTGCGGGCGTGCTTACTCCGTAATCAAGCGAGTACAAAAGCATTTTGGAGAGAGCCTTCGGTTCGTGTTTCGGAATTTCCCGCTGAGCGAGCTGCACCCGCACGCCGAATCCGCTGCGGAGACCGCTGAGTTCGCCGGCGCACGGGGAAATTTCTGGGAGATGCACGACCTTCTGTTCGAAAACCAGGAGCAGCTGAGTGGGGACCTTTATTTGAAGCTTGCCGAGCAGCTGAGTCTGCCTATTGAAGCGCTGCGAAAGGCGCTGGAGGAGGGTACTTACCAGACTCGTGTTCGCGCCGACTTCAGCAGTGGCGTCCGTAGTGGCGTGAATGGCACCCCGACGTTTTTCATCAACGGGAAGCGCCATGACGGCCCCTTTGATTACGAGACCCTCGTGCTGACAATTCAGGAACAGATTGGCACGCACGGAAACACCGCCGTCGCGTGAAGCGACGGGGTTTTCGCTCGCGCCTTGCCGGTAAGGAGATTGCAACTATGGCAGCCAAAGAGAAAGCTAAGAAGAAACGGACGAAGCCAAAACAAGCGACTCGCCCCAAGCGTGCCGCGATTAAGAAAACAGCAAAGAAGGCGGGCGGTAAGGGGCAAGCTCCTAAGAAACACTCGTCGAACAAGTCCGCTCACAAGAAGGCACCAGCGAAAGCAGTCAGCAAGACGTCAAGTAGTACCCACCGGCGACCCGTTCGAAGGCGAAGTCAGACCGCGGAAGCGGACTCATTCTCCACACAGGAAGCAGCATCGCGTTCGGCCGGGCAGGCAGGCGATTTGCAGGGTTTGTCCGACGTCGAAGTCGCGGATTCCGAGAGTCCGGATGAATTGCTCGAGGAAGGAAACGCGTTTGAGGCCGGCATAGTAACTGGCGTTGAAGCTGCGGAGCGTACGACTCCGAGCGAAGTGCACACGCATGAAGTGCTGGAAGATGACGTGCCGGAGGAGTATCTGAATCCAGACTAGTCGAAAAAGGGACCTATTCGAATGTGTGTTTCAGGCCATCGTGGCATTATCACGACAATGCCTGCCTGAAGTCGCGCCACAACGGCTTCAGTGCAAAGCAATTGCCTCGCGCTCGCACGGTGAAGGTCCTTCGTTTGTCGGCTGGTCGAGGTTCGTTTGCTTGAGTTCCTTCAATGCTGTCGCAAGGCTGGGAACAACGGCTCCCTGCACCTGGGAACCAAGCCGAGCGAGCAACCCATCAATTTCACCCCCGAAATTCCACAAACCGATCACCAGGCGCTCGTTCGAAAGCCGCGTTCGTACTTGTGCAACCGACCTTTTCGCATGGGTCAGTCCGAAAGGCTGTAACGCAGAGACGACCACCACATCGGGACGGGCTTCTGCCAACAGGGTCATCATTTCCACTTGTGACCGAAGCGGGATGCACGCTGCCTGTCGGCCTTCACGCTCAAGCAAGTGAACAAGCATGTTGGCAATGGTTTCATCTGCGCTTGTCCGCGAAGGTATGCAAACGATTTTGCCTCCATATGAAACGATTGCTTTCTGCTCCGCTGCAACCGAATCCGGCTGCCGAGGTTCCAAGTGTTCCTCGTTGAGCTCATCCAACAACTCTCGCGTGTTCTGATAAATGGCTTCGGCGGCTGCTTCGTCCAAATCATTCTGTTGCCGGTCGCGCTGTGCCATGCTCAGCGCTGGGATCACAACCGAGTCGTACAGTTCCAGCAGACTCGACGATTGCAGATATTGTTCCAGTACCTGCCGCGCTTCTTGAAGATCGGACGCCAGCATGCGCTGATAAAAGCGCAATTCTGGTGTCAGTACGGGCTCATCCCCCAACAGGACATGAAGGAACTCGAGCTGCGGGACGTGCCGGCCTACCACAACCAGGCATACTGTCAACGGGGTGGACAGAACGAGCCCTATTGGCCCCCATAGCAGCGTCCAGAAAATGGCAGCCACAAGAATCGCAAGTGAAGAGATTCCCGTCTTCGAGCCATACAACGTCGGCTCAACGAAGTTTCCAACCGCAATCTCGATGACGAGAAAGAAGCCGAGTATCATGAGCGACTTTGTCCAGCCGTCAAAAACCGCCATTGATAAGGCGATCGGCAAAAATGCTGCGATAGGCGATCCAATATAGGGAACGAAGCGAAATACCGCTGCGATGACGCCCCACAATAAGGCGTTCGGCAAACCAATAAAATGCAGCCCCAATCCAATCACCGTTCCGTAGACGGAGTTCACAACGAACTGGAGTAACAAGTACGTCGATATGCGTCGGCTGGCATCATCCAGGGCTTGCGTCATTAGAGTGATGTGGTTATGTCCGACCAGCCGGATAAACCGATTTCGCAGATCTTCGAGCCGCAGCAGAATGAAAATAGTGAAAACCAGCACGACGGCCGCAATGCCCAACGGCGCAATCAGTGAAAGCAAGACCTCCACGGAACTACTCGGGGTTTGTATAACCCGCACCTCAACTGGCTCTCCTGCCTTGAGGTGGGTGGAACTCCGGCCACTTAGCGGGGCGGTTTGACGCGGTGTTCCCGGAAGCGTCTCCACAACTTCAGAGCCAAGTTCGGTAACCGCCTCGGTGGCTTTAACAACGCCGATGCTGGCTCCGTTGTGTAGGAATGTCAGCTTCCTTCGTATGTTGGCCCGGTAGGTCGGAAGTTGGGTGGTCACATCAACCAGTTGGTTGGTGACCACAACTCCGACAAATACAGCACTTGCGACAGCTACAAATACGACGAGGATTACCGCAGGGACACGAGGCAATCGAAACCGTTGTAGTTGCTTGACCAGTGGAGTGAGCAGGAAGCTCAGGAGCATGGCCAGTGCGAAGGGAACCAATACTGCGCGCGCGAAGTAAAGAGCTACCACTACCGCAATACCAGCGATGAGACCGTAGAGTTGCGCAATCTCGGAGCTAGGTCGGCGCTGGCTCAATGCATCTTCACTCAAACATCCGACGCCGCGGCGGTCGGCGGCGCGAAAGTCGGGGCTCGTTGGCTGAAAAACTTCAGCTTACAAAAGATAGCCTTAGATGGGAAAAGCAGGTATCGGGTACTGCCCGTAGCGGTACCAGGAATTCGCCGTACTCTGGGGGCTCGGTCGGCGATCTGTTCGCGCGGTGTACGGATTACGCTGCGGGAGGCTCGGCCTTTACAAGTCTCGGTTTGGGTTGCTTGTCGATGGAGCCTGACTAGGTGGGGGCGCCGAGCCGGGATTTGTACTTTGCGCCAAAAGCCCTGGTCCGCTCCACGCAAATCCCGCCACTGCTATAGTCTCAATTGCAATTCGCTCAATGTGTTTCACGACACTTCTCCTTTGGCGACGAACTGCGCGATCCACTAACGATGCGACTCTAGCCGCTGCCGAGTGATCCACGAATCGGGTGTTGCCCGTAACACGTGAATGAAATGCACATATTCGCGCAGACGGGTGAATTTTGTATATGAATCGTGCACGACTCTTGTCTACCGGCCGACTAATTCCTTCAGGTCAGGGCTTTGGATGCCCTGGCTACGGCATTCTCCCGATAGCCTCGACCGCATATGAAACGTAGTCTCAGCCGAGGAGAGGCGATTATGGCAACAATAAAAAATTCACTACGCGGACTTTATGTGGACGAACTAAGAGACCTTTACAGCGCCGAGAAACAGTTGACCAAGGCACTTCCGAAAATGGCCAAAGCGGCCACCTCGGAAGAGTTGCGCAATGGTTTTACCGAGCACCTGGAGCAGACTCGCGGTCATATGGAGCGTCTGGAACAGATCTTCGAGGCCTTGGACGAACGCTCCGGTGGCAAGAAATGTGCCGGGATGGAGGGGCTCATCGAAGAGGGCTCCGAGGTTATCGGCGACGACTTCGAAGGTGACGTCATGGACTCGGCTCTGATCGGGGCGGCCCAGCGTGTCGAACACTACGAAATCGCGGCGTACGGAACGGTTTGCGCATTTGCGAAAGTGTTGGGCGAAACCGAGCACCTCAAACTTCTGCAGCAGACGCTGGACGAAGAGAAGCAGACGGACGAGAAACTCACTGAACTGTCTCAGGAGATCAATGTTGCAGCAAATGATCAGAGCTCAGACGAGCCATCTCCTCCATCCCGTAAACCCGGTCGAGCCGCTTAGCAAGCGACCGGCGGGCAGAACCGACGTTCCCGATGTAAGACGACGGTTCCCGCCCGTCGGCCGCGGAACTTGCAAACACGATGTCCGCAACCCAGAGCAACTCGGCCAACGTCTCAAGCGGCCCGATGCTCTATACCTCTCGGTTCCGGCTCCAACCGCAGCCTTCGCCGCGCACTGCAGTCCACCGCACGGGCTTATGCTCCCTGCGCCATTCTGCAGGTCGCTCCGACCCGAGCGACCCCTGCGTTCGAAAAACCGCTTGTAAGTTATTGGAAATTTGGTGAGCGCGGAAGGAATCGAATCTGCGCTTGAACATAAATTCAACAACATGCAGGTCAACGGATGACACCTAAGACCATGAAAATCAGTGGTAATACAACAAACAGAGCGCAAATGGAGCGCAAATCAGCATTAACAAAGGCCGAGGCCCCACAGAGGTTTGGGAGCTTAGGATCCAATAACTTATCCACCAATGGAATTTAATGGAAGCTGATGCGGATCTAGCATTCGGAACCTTATCAGAAGGGAAGTCGAACCCAAGACAACATCAGCTCTCATTTTGCACTCAGATTAGGTGTAGTTGACCGTAAGGGGTCAGTCCGGCTGCCCAGCTAACGCTCTGATCAGTTTGCTTATGCTGTGAGCAACGCCAAATGAGTCTGCGACAGCAGACATATCGAGCAGTCCGAGTCCGCAGGTTGCCGTAACCATTGCGCGTCGAGCAAACTCCTGGAGATCACCAACTTGGGACGCAGATTGCAACCACCGGATAAAGATTTTCGCTGAATCGAGCGCGTGCAGACTTGGCCGCGTGGGAACGATCCCATAAGCGACCATTCCTCCCTGACGCACGAAGTCGGGTGCTTGCGACTCGGCAAAAAACAATTCAAGGCCCTCATGGGCATCGAAAGACAGAATATCCGGCCTTGCGCGGAACATGCGCTCAAACGGACGTGCAGCGCAACAATGCAATCCCGCGTAGGCACCTCGAACTCGTGCGTCCTGCAGCGTGGCCGCCAAGGCGAGAAGCCTTTTCTCCTCGGAGACGGCGTTCGCGCTCGGCCCTTCCAGACACAGAGCCGGTTCATCAACAAACATCAACATGGGAAGGCATGCGGATTTCAGGCGATCAATCTGCCAGCAAATGATCTGCGAGACATGAAATGCAATGGCAGCAAAGAGAGCGGGATCGGAAAGGAAAGGCCGATCGTGGTAGAACAGATAAGCTGACAACGTGATCGGTCCCTCAATCTGTCCCTTCACGGCGACTGCATCTCTGAAGAGACCCGAGAACAATGCATTCTCGAATGCGCCGAAGCCCACGGCATTCGCCGAGGTCAAATCTCCGACACTGCGGTGAAGAATTTCCAGCAGTGAATCGATCCGGCCTTCTTTTACCTGGTATCCGTAGCCTTCGTTGCGCGGCTCAATCAGATCAGCAACGATGCCCAATGCCTGGCCGATGACTCTCTCTCGTTCAGACAGTTGTGGCAGTTGAGGCCAGAAAGGAACCTCCGGCGAAAAGTCGGCAACCGCCTGGATCGCCGATGCAGCGGAGGTGAGAGGCAGGCTGCCTATGCCGGTGACCGCGCCCGTCGGCGTGAAGGGCAGTCGATTGGTGTGAGTTGGAATCGTCGTGGGCCCCAATCTTTCCGGTCTCCGCAGAGAATTGTCTTGTCCTCAAGACTCGAGAACCACCTAGCATACAAAGAGAAGGCTAACTCTCTTTATGGTGGTGAGGCACAATTGCTCTGCTATATCGCGTTTTGCTACCTTGCGGTACTCGGTGCATCCAAACTGTATAACGATCATCTTACCGATGCTGCGCATCAAGGTTGAGCGCTGACTGCATCGTTATAATTAATAGGACGAGCCACGGCGGCGAACGTGGCCAAAGCTGAAGCGACCGCCCGAAGAACGCGGTGGTCAGTAATGGCCCAAGGTCTTTTATTTCAGGTAGATAGCACCGGCACAGCATTGCTAGGGGTATTACGGAGACATGACGAAACTCAGCCGACATCCGCTGGAAAAGATCCTCGACAGTCGAATTGCCATTATCGATGGAGCGATGGGCACGACGATCCGCACCTATGGCATGACGGAAGCGGATATGCGCGGGGACCGCTTCAAGGACGCGACCAAGGGTCTGTTGAATAACGGTGATCTATTCACACTGACACAGCCGCAGATGATCGGCGACATCCATCGGCGGTTCCTGGAGGCAGGGGCGGACATCATCGAGACGAACACGTTCGGAGCGACCAGCATCGCGCAGAGCGAATTCTTCGTGGATGATCCGCGGGAGCATGGTGGCCGGAAGGATCCGGCTTTCTACCAGAAGATCATCGATGATCCGTTCCTCGGCAGCCTGGCTGCGGAGATAAACGAGAAGTCGGCACAGCAGTGCCGCGAATGGGCCGATCGTGTCGGTAGTGCGACCTCGCGTCAACGCTTCGTGGCAGGGGCAATCGGGCCTTTGACGGTGTCGCTTTCGAACTCGCCTGATGCTGATGATCCTGGCTTCCGGATGGTTACGTTCGACCAAGTGAAGACCGCGTATGCGCAACAGGTTCGAGGCCTGATTGCCGGCGGCTCGGATTTTCTTCTCGTAGAGACAATCTTTGACTCGCTGAATGCCAAGGCCGCACTGGTTGCCATCCGTGAGGTGTTCGATGAAGACGGGAAGGAACTGCCGGTGATGATCTCGGCAGCAGTGGGGCGCGGCGGCGAGACGATGATCTCCGCCCAAACCATCGAGGCGTTCTGGAACGCGGTGCAACACGTGAAACCCCTGTCGGTGGGGCTCAACTGCTCTCTCGGTCCAGATCTGATGTATCCGTTCCTTGAGGAGCTCTCGGAGAAGGCGGACGTGGCCATCTCGTGCTACCCGAACGCCGGATTGCCGAATCCGCTCTCGGAAACGGGATTCGATTTGGGTCCGCAGGATATGGCCCGCTACCTGGGAGATTTCGCGCGTGCAGGATTAATCAATATCGCCGGCGGTTGCTGCGGTAACACTCCCGAGCACATCGCGGCGATCGCCAAAGCGCTCGAGGGGCAACCTCCGCGAAAGTGGGAACCGACCCTTGCGGTGGGATCCAACGCCAGGGGCGAGGGAAGATCTTGAGCGCAACTGAAGTCGTGAGCGTGGCCGACGCCAGGGATCCGAGGCCCCTTCGTCTGTCTGGATCACAGCCCTTCACCCAGCAGCGCGGCGTCTTCATCATGATTGGTGAGCGGACCAACGTGGCCGGTTCGCCCAAGTTCGCGAAGCTGATCAAACAAGGTAAATACGAAGAGGCGGTAAGCGTAGCGCGGCAGCAGGTTGAGAATGGGGCCAACGTCCTCGACATCTGCATGGACGAGGGCATGATCGACGGCGTCACGGCGATGACACGTTACCTGCAGTTGCTGGGGAGCGAACCCGAGGTGGCCAAGGTCCCCTTTATGGTGGACTCCTCGAAATGGGAGGTGATTGAGGCCGGGCTGAAATGCCTGCAGGGCAAGGGCATCGTGAACTCGATTTCGCTGAAAGAAGGCGAAGAAAAGTTTCGCCAGAACGCCGCCACGGTTCTCAAGTATGGCGCTGCGGCGGTAATCATGGCTTTCGACGAACAGGGCCAGGCCGCGACGTACGAAGACAAGATCCGAATCTGCGAACGCGCCTACCGGATCCTGGTGGACGAGGTCGGGTTTCAGCCCGAAGACACCATCTTCGATCCCAATATCCTCACCGTCGCCACTGGCATGGAGGAGCACAACAACTACGCAGTTGACTTCATCAACGCCACGCGATGGATTAAAGCCAATCTGCCGCATGCCAAGGTCAGTGGCGGCGTCTCTAATATCTCGTTCAGCTTTCGAGGCAACAACAAGGTTCGCGAAGCGATGCATTCCGCGTTTCTTTATCACGCCATCGCTGCGGGCCTGGATATGGGCATCGTCAATGCCGGAATGCTCGAAGTGTACGAGGAGATTGATCCGGAGCTGAAGGTGCTGGTCGAGGACGTGTTGCTCAACCGGCGTCCCGATGCCACCGAGCGGTTGGTTGAGTACGGCGAAACGCTCAAGGGCGTTAGCTCGGTGGTTAGTGAGAAGAAGGCAGAGGAATGGCGCAGCGGCACGGTTGAAGAACGTCTTTCTCACGCACTGGTCAAGGGAATTGACACGTACATCGAGCTCGATGCCGAAGAAGCGCGCGTCAAGTTAGGGCGGCCACTCCTGGTTATCGAAGGCCCGTTGATGGACGGCATGGGCGTGGTGGGTGATTTGTTCGGGGCCGGCAAGATGTTCTTGCCTCAAGTGGTCAAATCTGCCCGGGTGATGAAGAAGGCGGTGGCCCACCTGACGCCCTTCATGGAGGCAGAGAAGGCAGAGATGGTTGCGGCTGGACAAGTAGTCAAAGCTCAGGGAAAGATTGTGCTTGCTACTGTCAAAGGCGATGTTCACGACATTGGCAAAAACATCGTCGGCGTCGTCCTTGCCTGTAACAACTATGAGGTGATCGACCTGGGTGTGATGGTCCCCTGCGAAAAGATCCTCGAGCGAGCCAAGGCGGAGAAGGCCGACCTCATCGGTCTCAGCGGTCTGATCACGCCCTCTCTGGACGAGATGGTGCATGTGGCCCGCGAGATGGAGCGACAGGGGTTCAAGTTGCCGTTACTGATCGGCGGGGCGACAACGAGCCGGAGACACACGGCCGTTAAGATTGCACCGCACTACAGCGAGCCGGTGGTTCACGTTCTTGACGCCAGTCGGGCGGTGCCCGTTACGACCAGCCTTCTTAGCGACGACGGCAAGTCGGCGTTCATCGCGCAGCATCGCGCCGACTACGATGCACTCCGCAAAGCCCACTCCGCGCCGCGTCTGCAGGTTGTCTCGCTTGAAGCAGCTCGCGCCAAACGAACTCCAATCAAATGGCACGCTGAAGACCTGCCGGTGCCTGAGTTTACCGGCGTACGCGTGCTTAAGAACTTTCCACTGGCAACGCTGCGCGACTTCATCGACTGGACGCCCTTCTTCCACACCTGGGGGCTGAAAGGGGTTTATCCGCGCATCCTCGAGCACGAGGAACAAGGAGCGCAAGCGCGACAGATCTACACAGAAGCCAATGCCCTGCTGGATCGAATGATTGAGAAAAACTCGATCACCGCAAATGGCGTGTATGGCTTATTTCCTGCCAGCGCCGTGGGAGACGATGTCGAGCTGTACACGGAAACCACACGTGCAAATGTTCTCGAACGGTTCCACTTCCTCCGTCAGCAGTCAGACAGAGAAGGCAGCGAACCGTGCCGATCGCTCGCCGACTTCATCGCGCCGAAGGACACTGGGCTGTCCGATCATATTGGCGCTTTCGCCGTAACCAGCGGGATTGGACTGAAGGAGTTGTGCGACCGATTCAGGGCCGAGAACGACGACTACAACGCGATTATGGCGGAGGCTATTGCGGATCGTCTGGCCGAGGCTTTCGCCGAGTGTCTCCACAAGCGGGTGCGGGACGAATGGGGTTACGGTCGCAACGAAGGCCTGAGCAACGCGGATCTGATCCAGGAGAAGTACCGAGGAATCAGACCGGCGGCAGGGTATCCGGCATGCCCGGACCACACAGAGAAGGGCCCACTCTGGCACCTGCTCGATGTTGAGGCCAATACCGGCATGCGGATAACCGAGTCGTTTGCTATGTGGCCCGGCTCCAGCGTGAGCGGGCTCTACTTCGCTCACCCTGAGTCGCGATATTTCAGCCTCGGCAAAATCGATCGGGATCAAGTTGCCGATTATGCCAGACGCAAGGCGATGAGCGTGGCAGAGGTCGAGCGCTGGCTTGGGCAAAACCTAAACTACGACTCTTCGGAATAGCGTTCCGGATCTTTTGCCACTTGCAATTATCTAACCCGTTCGAAATTCACCCCGAACCTATCCGGCTTGTAGGTTGCGATATTTAGGTTTCGGACACAAATGCGGGGAAGAGACGGCTATCACTTCCTCGAAGCCGGTATCTCGGGAGTTTGCACGCGAGTGGCAGTTCAACGGTTTGGCGACTATACAGACAAGTGGATTGTTTTCGATCGTCATTGGGCGAGCAGGCGCCCTGCAAGGGACTTGCGCGTTCTGCGTTTCCATGAAAGACAATCGACCCACGATTAAAAATGTTGGTAGTAGATCGACCTTAAAGTGGCCAAGGACCAGCTACGACGTTCTTGCGAATAATAACTTCAGGCCAGCTCGCGTTTCGAGATCAGATTTGCTCAAAGCGAGCTTCGGCGATTTGCTTTAAGAGACAACCCCGAGATTCACCACCGCCAGTCTATTCGGTACGCAGCGCGATCACCGGATTGACCGATGCTGCGCGGCGAGCGGGAATATAGCTTGCCAGGAGGGCCGAAACGCCTAGAACTGCGGCCACTCCCCCCAAAGTTGGAAGGTCCCATGGATGAATCCCGAACAACAAACCACGTAAGAGTGTGGCGGCAGCCAACGAGCAAACCGCTCCAATTGCGATTCCGGTAGTGGCGAGCCAACCCGCTTCTCGCAAAACCATCTGGTGGACAGACCAGCGTTGCGCGCCAAGCGCCATCCGGATGCCGATCTCCCTCGTCCGTTGGCTTACCGAATATGCAATCACTCCATACAGCCCCACCACTCCGAGCAACAGCGCCATCATGGCAAAGCCTCCCACCAGCCACGCCGAGGAACGGTGAAGGTAGGCTGCCGGCGAGTCGCGAATGTGGTCGGTCATGGTCACGCCGTTATGAGTGGCAATGTTGGGATCTACCTCATGAATCGAAGTCTCCATTGAAGGTAGCAGGGATTTCGGATCTTGCGACGTGCGCACGATGACGAAGAAGGAATTGTCCGGGCTCTGAGCGAAGGGCATATACATCGCAGGACGAGTAGCGATATCCAACGGCCCTTCTTTAATGTCATCCACGACGCCGACGATTTCCAGCACAGACTTCACATCGCCGAAGTTAATGCGGCTTCCTAACGGATTCTCCCCCGCGAAGTAACGTTTTGCGAACGTCTCGTTGATGATTATTACCCCTGGCCGGGAGGCATCGTCCGCCTCAGTGAAATATCGGCCTCGCAACAGCCGCGCCTGCAGGGTCGTGAAATAGGTGGAACTCACCTCCCGGTCATTCACCTCGTTGTAATCTCCCAGGTTCGGCTTACCGACGATTCCGATCGCCTTGATACCATCACCATCCCCGACTGGCAGATCGCTCGAGACTGCAACCGATTTCACTCCTGGAATAGCCGCAAGCTTGCTCAAGACCTGCCGTTCCATCGCAACCTTTTGCGGATCCTTCGCATAGCTGGAGGCTGGTCCCCAGACCTGTAACATAGCCAGATTCTCCGGCTGGATACCCATCTCTACATGCAACAGCCGGTAGAAGCTCTTGCCCAGCAAACCGGCAGCCACCAGCAGCATCATGGCCGTGGCAAGCTCGATGACGACAAGGTTTGCGCCGAAGCGCCTCCACACGACACCCGCGCCTGTCCGTCCTCCCTCCGCCAGGCCTTGCTGCACGGTCACCAATGACAGCCGCAGCATCGGGGTAAGAGAAAATATCGCGCCAGCCAGCAGTGAAATTACGCCAGCGAAGAGCACCACACGAACATCCAGCCCAACTCCAGACAAATAGGGCATCTCCGCGAGCCTTTCCGGCGGAAGGAGTTTCAGGAGAATCTGCGTCGCGGCATAGGCAGATGCGATACCGAGCACGCTGCCACTCGCCGCCAGAAGCAAACCTTCCGCCATGAATTGGCGAATCAACCGCCCCGGCGTCGCCCCCAGAGCACCGCGCACGGCAATCTCTCGTTTCCGGCTTTCGGAACGCACCAGCAACAGGCTCGCAACATTCACGCTGGCAATTAAAAGCAACAAGCCTGCGCCGCACAACAGCACCAGCAGAATTGGGCGAATGTCACCAACGATCACGTCTGTCAGAGGTAGGACCAGCGCGCCGCGGGTGAGATTCGAATCGGGATACTGCTTTTGCAACTGCCCCGCGATCCCCTTCATCTCCGCGTCAGCCGCGGTGACGGAGATTCCCTCTTTGAGCCGGCCGACTCCAAAGGAATTGTGACAACCTCTGCTTTTGTTACAGTTACTCGATGGATCGATCGTCAGCCAGAACTCCGCCGGTCCCGCCGGAGCGAAATGAAAGTTGCGCGGCAACACTCCGATGACGCTCGCCAAAGTCCCATTCAGAGTTACCGTCTGCCCAACTACATCCGCTCTTCCACCAAACCGCTTCTGCCACGCAGCGTAGCTCAGCAACACCGTACCGGAAGCCGATTTAATATCTTCGCCGTCATAGAAATCTCTACCCAGCGTCGGAATCACCCCAAGCGTCCGGAAGAAGCCATCGCTCACCCGCGCTCCGTTGGCTTGTTGCGTGCCTGTGGGCGTGTTCAACATAAGGTCGTCCTGCTCGTACTCCCCCATCGAACTGAAGACGTGATTGAGTCTCTTCCAGTCCAGATAATCCAAATAGGACAGATGGAACCTCGGCCCCGTCTGATTGCTCTCAAACATGTTGACGAGCCGCGATGGGCTTTCATACGGCAGCGGCTTGATCAATGCGGCATCCACAAAAGCGAAGATCGCAACACTCGCGCCGATGCCCAGAGCAAGCACGAGGATCGCGGTCGCGGCGAAGCCCGGATTCTTCATCAGCTGGCGAATCCCATACTTAAGATCGCGCCCCAGATTGTCCAGCCACACGATTCGACTCTTCAAATAGAAACGCTCTTGCGCCGCAGGCACATTGCCAAACTTGACCCTCGCCTTCCGCCGCGCTTCCTCGTCGCTCAGTCCTTCACGTCTGAGTTCATCGGCTTCGAGTTCCAGGTGCGCCTTGATCTCCTCCGAGAAATCCTCCCTGCTACGTCTGTGCTTGAACATCTCTAAGCCTCCTCGCCACCCGGCGCCGTGCTCCCGCCCAGAATCAGCCCCATCGCCCTCGTCAACCGCTCCCACTCAGTCGTCTTCTCGACGAGTTGCTCGCGACCCTTCGCCGTCAACGAGTAGAAACGCGCCTTGCGGTTGTTCTCGCTCACGCCCCACTCGGCGCTGATCCATTTCTTGTCTTCAAGCCGCTGCAGCGCCAGATAGAGCGAACCATGATCGACAAAGAAAACCTCTTCCGATTTGCGCTGGATCAACCGCGCCACCCCTTGGCCATGGCGCGGCCCCAGCACGAGAGTCTTCAAAATGAGCAGGTCCAGCGTTCCCTGCAGCAGGGCGATACGGGCATCGGTATTTTGTCTGGAAGGCATCCGACCCAAGTGTTGCACCACTCGGGTCGGATGTCAACATGAGCAGAGATGATCGATCGTCACTTCTGCGCGTAGAGCAATCACGTCAAGAGAGGATGTTGAGTAGCCGTAAATGAGGATGCATTGATTCACCCCCGGTCGGATCGGCTATGCCTCTGGCAAGTTGCCGAAAAACCGGCATGTGGGAGATTACTCCCGGAAAAGTCGGCCAGCATCCGGCAACCGCATTGGCACCGCCACTTGGACGTAAAACGCTAGGGCCTTATCGGAAGTGCCCCGGCGTGAAAAGACCAAGGGAGCGGCTCAGCGTAGGGCCGGGGCGCTTTCGATAAGGGCGTTAGAAGGAAGCCGCTGGCACCAGGGGTGCGTGGGCCCTCAGGTTATGGGTTTTGAATGTTGGTGAAAGCGTCGAAGGCGGGGAGAAGGGTTGGTTGGTTCAGGCGAATCCGGCAGAGTTGATGGGGAGCAAAGCGGATATGGCATGTTGAGACTCTCCTCTGACGGTTGGAACGAGAGTTTTCGCCTGCCAAGGCACACGCATTGTAAGCACGCCGAAGCGCGCATGCTTCTCGTCAAAGGGACCGCCTGGTTAGGAGCTATCAAGGATATAGACCTGGTGTCCTTGTTCTTGCTGCATGTGGGCGGCGGTTAGCAACTCCACAACGTGCATGGGGCCACCGCAGATCGGACACTGCCAGACCGCGGCTGCATCGGTTTTAGCTTCAGCCGGTGGAGGTGCGACCGCTAGTAACCTCCGGCAAAGCGGCAGCAACTCCCGGCGGCGGCGATTAGCGAGCCAGCCAAAGTAGCGGATGCGTGGAAGACCCTTGGGCAGAACATGCTGTAAGAACCGACGCAGGAACTCTTCTAACGTCAGAGTCATGGCACGGGACGTACTGTGATGCGCGTAGTCCTTCCAACGAAAGGTGACGCGATCGCCATCCACGGAGAGGAGGCGATGATTCGAGATGGCCACTCGATGGGTATAGCGGGCCAGGTACTGAAGCACGTGCTCTGGCCCGCCAAAGGGAGCCTTGGCATAAACGACCCAGTCTTCCCGAAACAGAGTGCGCAAGAAGGCTGCGAATGCCTTCTCGTTGGCCAACGGCTGACACGGGCCAAAAAAGACAAGTTGCTTCCTCTGAAAAGCCCGCCGTAATCCAGCCACGAACTTGCCCCGAAAGACGCGGCTGAGTACTCTCACCGGTAAAAAGAAGCGGGGTGCCGAGCGGATCCACCGCGAGTGGTCAGGCGACAGTCCACCACCTGGCACGACACAGTGGACGTGCGGGTGTCGCTGCAGAGTCTGTCCCCACGTATGCAGAATGCTGAGGAAACCGATCTTGGCACCGAGGCGAGCCGGATCGGCCGCAACTTCCAGTAGGGTTGCGGCACTGGTGTCGAACAACAGTCCGAATAGATACCTCTTGTTTTGCCAGATCAACGGGACCAGCGCGTGCGGCACGCTGAAGACCAGGTGAAAGTAGCAAACCGGCAACAGTTCCTGTCGCCGGGCGCACAACCACTTCTCCCTGGCATTGGTCTGGCACTTCGGACAGTGCCGGTTTCGGCAGGAGTTGTAAGAGATGGCCTGATGCCCACAGCGAACGCATTGATCGCGATGCCCGCCGAGTGCGGCCGTGCGACAACGCGCGATTGCGCGCAGCACTTTGAGCTGGGTCCAGGTGAGCGAATCGCAATAACGTTCGAAGAACTTGTCACCTGCCCTGTGGATGATATCGGCCACCTCCCAGGGTGGTCGTGTCATGCCCGATAGTCATCCGGCCGCATTCGCGAAAAGCGTTGGCTACTGACGGTGATCTGATCCAGCGGATTCGGTGCGGCATGCAAGTGGCGCTGCGACATGTGGAGATACCGAGCGGTATGTTCCAGGTGCGCATGGCCCATCAGAAGCTGGATCGTCCGCAGGTCAGTCCCTGATTCCATCAGGGTTGTCGCGAAGCTGTGGCGGAGTGTATGTGCGCCAATCCTCTTCTTGATTCCGGCGCGCTTGGCGGCTTCGCTGCAGATGTACCAGATCGTGTGATCGGAGATTGGCTGCTCTATCCCGCGATGCCCTTTCGTGCTGGGAAACAGATAATCCTGGGGCCGCTTCCATCGCCAGTACTCACGTAAAGCTTCGAGCAGCTTAGTGGTCATGGGCACATCACGATCTCGGGAGCCTTTGCCCTGACGAACATGGATAACCATCCGTTCGCTGTCCACGTCGCTCACCTTGAGAAGGGATGCCTCCGTGCGGCGAATGCCGGTAGCATAGAGAACCATGAGGATAGTGCGATGCATCAGGTTCGGAGCCGCCTCGATCATGCGGCTGACTTCTTCAGGACTCAGCACCACCGGCAGTTTTCGGGGAGTCTTGGGAAAGATCAGATCATCGTAGGAGATGTCCCTCCGCTTCAGTGTCTTCTTGTAAAGAAAACGCAGAGCCGACATGCGTCCTTCCACCGTGCCGGGGGCGAGCTTCTTATCACGGAGTAAGTACGTTTCAAACTGGCGGATCTCGTCACCGCCTAAATGTTCAGGCGACTTTCCAAAATAGTCCGCGAACTGTTTGATTGCGAGGATGTAGCCGCGAGTAGTGGCTGGCGAGTAGTTACGACGCTGGAGTTCGTCCAGCACGCGTTGCCGAAGTGAGGTCACAGAAATCTCCTTTCTCTGTGACCCACACTACGTCACCTACTCCAACAATGCTGGGTCCGCCGTACGCGGCAGCGTCCCCCGCGCCAGCGGGTTAGTTCAAACGCCCTATGCGTACAAGTGCAACCATTGACTCCTCGGAGGTCTTGTTCTGGGGAGTTGACGACCGCGCAAAGTTACTTTCAGACAGATCACGGTTTGTTCAGAAGTTAGGAACGAAGGGGAGCTGGATCAGAATCCGAGCTGTCTTGCGGCCTGATTTCGATCCTGGCAGCACACGACGGAGAGGTGACTATTTGGGATGTGAATCTGAATGTCGTGGTGAGGAGGAGGGAAAGTGTCCACAAAACATAAAGACGGCAGTTATATCAACGCTAAAGCGGCCCGCGCTTGGTCGCGGAAAAAAGAAGTTTACAAAAGGATAGACCCAGAACTTGACGACGCACTCGTTATGCTGCTGGTCGATGGGTTAATCCGGCCGTCCGGACTGAAAAACGGCGAGATTCTATTACGAACGTACACCTGATTCCGAGTTGTCGGACCAAGCCAAAGCTTTCCGGGCATACCTGGACGGACTGGACGGGCCCGATTAAGCCGAGTGGTGTCATATAGCTAACCGTATCTGCTTAGGTAAATACCTTGGTTGTTATGTCTGCAAGCCAGCACCTCAGAGGGTGTTGTGTTTCTAAGTCAAATACAATCAATAGGATGGGGCGGCGTAAGATCTTGACACTGCCCCCTCGAAGAGCGCGCGCAATCGTTCATATACATGATCAATGAATGTCGCATTTTGCAACAATTGCTGAAAACAATGTAGTTATTACACCGTTTTGATTGATTCTATCTAAGTACCTAAGGACAAATGACTTAATAAATTAGGGTGCGGGGAGGCATCTGGGATGGACAGATCATGGAAGCAATGGCTCACTGGTCGTGAGGCCGCCCAATATCTGCGCGTCAACCATCGCACCGTGTTGCTGTGGGCGCGCCAAGGAAAAATTCCCGCACATAGACTCTCAGGCATTCGGCGTTGCGTTTGGAGGTTCCTCAGGCCGGAGCTAGATGCTATTCCCGGTCTGTCATCCGCTGACTCTGCTCACGGGAGAGAGCAATGAAGAGAGTTCAGCGACATACGACCGGGTCTGTGCGCTTTGACAGGCGTCGCAAAACCTGGAATTACCTTTGGTACGACGGTGCAACCCGTCGATCAAAGTTAATCGGAACCAAGCAGGAATATCCGACCAAGGCGGCCGCCTGGGAGGCCGTCAGAACATTCACCTCCACTCTTGAGAAGCGGCGTGAACATAGCCTCGTGCTTACAGTGAACACGCTTGTGCATCTTGCGTTAAACGGAGCGCAAGCAGAGCGCAAAGCGAGTTTAACTTATTGAAAAGATGGTGAGCGCGGAAGGAATCGAACCTTCAACCTACTGATTAAGAGTCAGTTGCTCTGCCAGTTGAGCTACGCGCCCGCTTGTGTGGGAAAACTTCAGAAGGGCAACATCATTATAGCATTCGAATTTGAGCCCAAGGCACCGCACGTTTCGCTCAGTTTCCGACGAGCGACGATCGATTGTCGCAGCTCACTGCCGCCGAAATCGCCTACTCAATTTGAACTAGTTGGCCTTGATCGACGGGCGATCGCGGCGTTGGCTTTGTTTGCGGAGCGCGCCAAAAGTCAAAATAAGAAACTTGGTGCACGCAGGAAACCGTGCAGTGCGGCGCGCAGCTTTTTTCCGTCAAAAACTCCCGCCGGATATCGTTCGACCGTGTACTGTTCCAGCGGCGTGCCGGGATATCCGCGTTGCTGCGAGCAGTAATGCACCAGTCCGTCCTCGCAAATATACACATAACGCGCGCCCGCTCGGCAGCGCCAATGATTGGGCTGGCCATGCGCAATGTTGTTCTGAAACCAATTCAGACGCGAGTAGTTTTTCTTTTCCAGCTTCTTCATCTTCAGAAAAACTTCGCGCTCTTCGTCGCCCAAAGGCCGCAGTTGCCCTTCACCGTCGTGAATAATTCCGATGGTCGAGGTAAGTCCCAGCTGCACCGCCCGCCGTCCCACCACCAGCGCGTCGTGAGGATTGCGCGTGCCACCGCCCACCACCGAGTTGATATTCACGTGGAAGTCGGCATGTTCCGCCAGCAGCTGCAGCTTCTTGTCGAGCACCTTCAGCGACTTCTTCGACACGTCGTCGGGCATTACGTTGTCGATGCTGATCTGCAGATGATCAAGCCCCGCTTTATTGAGTCGCTTTATCCGATCCGCCGTCAGTAAGTAGCCGTTCGTGATCATGCCCGCAATAATCGGATAGGTCCGCATGTGTGCGATGATTTCGTCGAGCTCGGGATGCAGCATCGGCTCGCCGCCGCTCAGCGTAACGACAGTCGTTCCCAATCGCGCCAGGTGATCGATGCGGCTCTTCATCACATCCAGCGGAATCGGCTTGGAAAAGTCGTCGTATTCGTTGCAGTATTTGCACGCCAGATTGCAGCGCCGAATCGGAATGATGTGCGCCAGCACCGGATGATCGGTCGAGGCCACGCCCTTCGCGATCATCGTGAGTTCGCGTACGCGCCGCTTTGCGGCAATGATTCGGCCGCGCACCCCTGGAGACAATTTGGACATACTTATCTGCCTTAATTACAACACACTAGCAGCCTACCGCGTGAAGGCCGCACCCTTATTCGGGGAATAATCGCACCCGAGTGGTGCCCCACGACCACTCGGCTGCGCGCCCGATTTTCCCACGCGTACATGTCCTTTACCCGCGAGGCCCGCATCCGCGAGAGAACCGAATTACTCGGATATAATAAAGGTTTCCGTTATTCAACTCCCGGAGTCCAGTACAAGCATGCTTCGATTTCTGCAAACCCCCGGCCCAATGAAAAAGATCATCTTGGGCGGTCTTCTTCTGGTCATCTGCGTCATGATGGTCATCACCCTCGTTCCTGGCGGCCTGTTCGGCGACTATTTCGGCGGCGGCGTCACCACTGCCGGCGTCGTGGCCAAAGTTGGCACCGACGACATCACCCTCCAACAGGTCGCACAGCGCGCCCGCATGATCGGACGCCAACAGTTCCGCGGCAACGTTCCACCCACCCTCATGCCCTTTTTGATGCAGCGCGCCGCCGATGGGATGATTACCCAGGGCGCACTTGCCTATGAAGCTGATCGCATGGGGCTCGGCGTCAGCGATAAAGAACTGGCGGACTACCTGCACCAGGGCCAGTTCGGCCAGCTGTTCTTCCCGGGTGGCAACTTCATCGGTCAGCAGCAATATGAAGACTTCGTGCAGAACCAGTTCGGCTTAAGCGTGGCGCAATTCGAGAAGGAACTGAAAGACCAGCTCGCACAGCAAAAGTTGCTCTCGGCTATCAGTGCGCCGGCAACCGTTAGCGACAAAGAAGTCGAAGAGCAGGTCAAGAAGCAAGACACCAAAGTAAAGTTCGACTACGCCGTGCTGACCCTCGACGATGTGAAGAAACAGGTTAAAGTCACCGACGTTGAGCTGAAGGCGTTTTACGACCAGAACAAGCAGCAGTACCTGAATTCCATCCCCGAGAAGCGCAAAGCGCGCTACATCTTAGTCGACACCAGCCAAGTTGCAGGTTCGATCCCCGTCACCCAGGCTGACTTGCAGGCGTATTACAACCAGCATCAGGACGAATTCCGCATTCCCGAGACTGTCACTGTCCGGCACATCCTTATCAAGACACCGACTCCGGGACCCGACGGTAAAGTCGATCCGAAGGCCGTCGACGCAGCGAAGGCAAAAGCCGACGACATAGACAAGCAGTTGAAGGCTGGGGCAAACTTCGCCGACTTAGCGAAGAAGTACTCCGACGATCCGGGTAGCGCGCAGCAAGGTGGCTTGCTTCCTCCCATCACACGCGGTCGCACAGTTCCCGAATTCGAGCAGGCGGCATTCAACACGCCTAAAGGCCAGATGACAGGAGTAGTTCGCACCAGCTACGGGTTCCACATCATTCTGGTGGAAGACAAACAGAATGCCCGGGTTAAGCCGCTCGACGAAGTGAAGGCGCAGATCGAGCCTGCCATCAAGCAGCAGAAGGCCGCCGCCGCCGCACAGAACTTGGCGAACTCCGTTGAGAACACCGCCCGCTCGGCTGGCATCGACAAGGCAGCCGCGGAAAAGGGCCTCAGCGTAACTACCACGGACCTGATCGCGCAGGCCGATGCGCTGCCGGGGTTGGGTCCCGCCCAGGAGTTGTCCAACGCCCTGTTCTCGGCGAAGAAGAACGACCCGCCGGCAATGGCGCAGACGCCGCAAGGCTACGCGATCTATCAGGTCACCGAGATTCAGCCTCCGCAAACCCCCACCTTCGATCAAATCAAGGCCCAGGTCGAAGATCAGTTCAAGGCACAGCGCGCTCAGGCGCTCCTGGCGCAGAAGACTCAGGAACTCTCGGACCGCGCTCGTGCCGAGCACGATCTGAAGAAGGCCGCCAAGGAGCTCGACGCCACCGTGAAGACCAGCGACTTGGTGAATTCGACTGCGCAGGTTCCCGACGTGGGCGCCATGAGCGGTGCGGCCAACGTCGCATTCGGCATGGCGGTTGGTGAAATCAGCAGCCCCATGCAAGGCAGCCAAGGCACCGGCATCGTGCTTGCCATAGTGGAGAAGCAGGAGCCTACACCCGCCGAAGCCAAGCAGAATTGGGACCGCGCCAAGGAAGCGCTGCTCGACCAGAAGCGGCAAGTGCTCGAAGGTCTCTACGTACAGAACTTGCGCGACAAACTGGAAAAGGATGGCAAGATCAAGATCAACAAGCAGGAAATGGAGCGCATGAGCCGCCTGGGAGAAGGGTCCTAATTTTGCTCGTCCTGCGCGGGGTGCAGGCAGCGTGAACCGCTGCTTGGGTTATTTCTGTGCTAGCTCGTTCGCCGTACTGCTCAGTTCCAGCTCAAGCAGATTTGGATTTTCTGCAGCTCGATTCCGGAGGAGCTTGAAGAAACTAAGACCTCCGTGTCCTCCGTGCCTCCGTGGTGAATTCGTCGCCTGAGCGGACGCGGAAGTTACGAATGTGCTCGAGTCGAATCGATAACCATGTTTACCAAGCGATCGTCTGGCATCCTGATGCACCCTACATCCCTGCCTTCCCGCGGCGGGATCGGCGATCTTGGTCCGGCTGCCTACGAATATGTTGACTGGTTGGCCGCCGCCAAACAGACGCTTTGGCAAATTCTTCCGTTCGGCCCGGCGGGCTATGGAAATTCTCCCTATTCCTGCACATCTGCGTTTGCCGGCAATGTCCTGATGATCAGCCTCGAGCGGCTAGTCGAGCGCGGCTACCTCGACCCAACGCGTATCTCGGATCTCCCCGAGCCCGACAGCGCTGTCGATTTTGACGTCGTACATGCCCACAAGCTTCCGTTACTCCGTGAGGCCGCGAGAAACTTTCTCCAATCTGCTCAAGGGAGCGCACGCGATAGGTATCAGACGTTCTGCAAAGCGAACAAGAAGTGGCTGGACGACTATGTTTTATTCGCTGTGCTGCGCGAGCACTTTGGTGATAAAGAGTGGAGCGCTTGGCCTCCCGAAATTACACATCGGAAGCCAGAAGCCCTCGAGCAATTAAACGAGGAATTGAAGGACCTGATCGAGGTCGAATGCTTCCTCCAGTTCGCGTTTTTTGAACAGTGGAGAGCGTTGCGCACGTATTGCGCCCTGCATGCAATCAAGATCATTGGTGACGTCGCGATCTTTGTCAGCTATGACAGCGCCGACGTGTGGACCCATCCCGACATTTTCCGTCTGAAAGAAGATCTATCTCCAGAAGTCGTTGCCGGTGTGCCGCCTGACGCCTTTAGTGCGACCGGCCAGCGATGGGGCAATCCCCTGTACAACTGGGACGCCTTGAAGGCCCGAGGCTACGACTGGTGGATCGACCGCATGCGTTGGGCGACCGAGACCTGCGACATTATTCGTCTTGATCACTTTCGTGGATACGAAGCCTGCTGGGAGATTCCCGCCGAAGACCCGACAGCGGAAAACGGCCATTGGACGCCCGGCCCCAATGACGATCTGTTCCAGGCCCTCAAGAATGAACTCCAGGATCTGCCCTTCATTGCCGAGGACCTGGGCTACATCACCAAAGAAGTGGTCGAGCTGCGCAAGAAGCTTGGTATCCCCGGCATGAAGGTCATGCAGTTCGGTTTCGGAGACAAGGGCTCGCACATTTATCTTCCACAGCGGTACACGCGCGACTATGTGGTTTACACCGGGACCCACGATAACGACACTACTGTGGGCTGGTGGAACAACAGCGCCAGCGAACGCGAGAAGGCTTGGGCGACTGTGTACTTCGGCGAGGTCGACGACGGCATCAACTGGGCCTTCATCCGCTCCGCCTTTGCTTCGGTGGCGACTCTCGCCGTCATCCCGGTGCAGGATATTCTCGGCCTGGATAGCGACGCCCGCATGAACATTCCCAGTAAGCCGGGAGGCAACTGGTCATGGCGCCTGCACAGCGGCGCGCTCACACCCGAATTGGCGGAAAAGTTGGCGTTAGTCACCGAAGTGACCGACCGAGATTGCCCCGCGACCGTCCCAACCAACGCCGCCGCCCCTGCTGTCTCGCCGATTCAATCCGACTTTGCGGCGTGAAAGTACTGCAGACCGCGGAGAAATTATTGCTTCGGCGATGTTTTGAAGGGGCACGCCTTTAGAGGTTGCTGAAAAAGTCGCTTCGCCGATGGTTTTGTATCAGGGCACGACTTCAGTCGTGCCGTAAGACGTTGAAAATACGGTAGGGCTTTAGCCCCTGAGGTTTTTCTTCAGCAGCGAAAATGACTTTTTCAGCAACCTGTTTCGGCGTGCCGTTAAGTCACGTACTTTTTGTCATCCCGAGTGGACTTTAGTCCGCGAGGGATCCGCTTTTCCCGCTTTGCCAGCAGCCTCTTCAGCCCACCGCGCCGCTCCTTTTACCATTCGTCGAGGACGTTTGTGTACGGTCCGTTTCTGATCATAAGGCAGAACAGGCCGCGCACGATGGCAGCCCCGTAGGGGCGAAATGGTCTAGCCCACCACGCAGCCCGCGCAGCGGGCGGAGTGGTGGGTAAGCGGCATATGAAATCCGAGTCTCGTAGGGACGGTAGCCTTCTTTACTTAATTCCCACCGCCAGCGAGAATAGCAAGTTGGTCATTCACTTCAACTGACCACCGTGACGGTCTCTCTCTATCATTTCTGTAATCGAAAGGACTCTTATGCCTGCCAGTGGTG
The DNA here is from genome assembly GCA_963730105.1 of uncultured Acidobacteriaceae bacterium. Taxonomy (GTDB): domain Bacteria; phylum Acidobacteriota; class Terriglobia; order Terriglobales; family Acidobacteriaceae; genus DASRAA01. Next base: position 169,033 of record CAVSQO010000015.1, on the reverse strand, counting down.
AATTAATCCGCATGATGAATTTCATTGATGACATCGCAGCCACCCTGCGCCGCGTCAGCGTGAGCATCCATCTCCTCTCGGAGGAGGAGAAAAAGCGGCTTGCGGAATACATGCGCCAGTCCGATCCCAACTTCGTCACCATCCTTGCGCAGCTTGAACGGGGAGCATAGAAGCGCATGCCCGAAGTCCACACTATCGCCGTCATTGGCGCCGGGATCATGGGCCGCGGAATCGCCCATGCCGCTGCTCTTGGCGGATACCGCACCATCCTGGAAGACATTCTGCCGACCACATTGCGCAAGGCCGAAACCGAGATCCGTGCCAACCTCGATAAGGCGGTCGAACTCGGCAAAGTAACCCAGGCCGACGCCGACGAGGCATTCAAGCGCTTGGAGTATGCGTCGTCAGTCGAACAGGCAGCGCGCGAAGCAGACCTGGTGATCGAGGCTGTCCCCGAAGAGATGGAATCGAAGCTGGAAATATTCACCCTGCTCGACAAAGTTTGCCGCCCGACAACCATCATCGCCTCCAACACTTCGTCACTGAGCATTACCGAAATTTCGTCCGTTACCTATCGCGCGCCCAAATGCGTTGGCATGCACTTCTTCAATCCGGTGCACAAAATGAAATTGCTGGAGATCGTCCGTGCGCTGGAAACCGACGACGAAACACTCGCCGCCGCCGTCGATGTCGGCAAGCGCATGGGCAAAGAAGTGGTGGTGATCAAAGAGTCGCCCGGATTCGTCACCAGCCGCATCAACGCGCTCATTGGCAACGAAGCGTTCTATATGTTGCAGGAAGGCGTCGCCTCACCCGAAGACATCGACAAAGCCATCAAGCTGGGACTCAATCATCCCATGGGCCCGTTCGAGATGGTTGACCTCGTGGGATTGGATACGCGCCTGCACATCCTCGAATACCTGCACAAATCGCTTGGCGAAAAATTCCGCCCAGCTCCGCTGATGGTGCAGTACGTCAAAGCCGGCCGCTTAGGACGCAAAGCCGGTCGCGGTGTGTACGCTTATCCCGGGCAGGAGCCGGGACGGCCCTCGTCGAGCACCGATAAGAAGTGATGCAGTTCTATCGGCGGTTGGGATCTCTTTTTCAGGACGTTTTGTGTCAGGGCACGACTTTACAGGTTGCGGAAAAAAGCGGTTTTTGGTAGAGCTGACCTTTAGGTCAGCGTCTAAGCCCTTTATATTTGACTCGCCGAGCGGACTTTAGTCCGCGAGGTGTGAGCATTTTGGACTTTTTCCGCAGCCTGTTTAGTCGTGCCGTAAGGCTACTTCGTCTTGGGTGGAAGCACCACGCTTTAGCGTGGTGACCTCGGATGCAAAACATCTGGGGCTTTAGCCCCGGGGCCTCCGATCTATTCGCCGGGTGCCCGATCCTACCTTCCTTTGGTCGGGTGGGTCTTTTGACCTGCGCTTGACCAAGAGTCGCGTTGATTGCCCTCCGTGCCGACGCCAATCTATTTGACGTTGGGAGCGCGTGCTGGCCCTGTGTCGGTTACCCCGCGGCCCGCGACCAATAGTCACCAAGAACTGATTAGCCCCGGTTCTTGAATGCAATGGTCTTACGCAACTCTTTACAAGCCAGTCGAGCGCGATTCTTCGCTTCCCGCGCTCCACGAACGTCAACTTTGCGTTCGAGGTACGCCTGTTCCGCGCGAAGCTTAAGAAAATTCTTCGCGCGCTCGGGATCGAGCAGTCCGCCTTCAATAGCAGTACGAACCGCGCATCCGGGCTCCGCCTGATGGCTGCAATCCCGATAACGGCACTTCGCAGCAATTTCGTCGAAGTCGTTGAAGGCAGCACCGAGGCCACTCTCGCTGTTCCACAGTTGCAGTTCTCGCATGCCTGGAGTATCGATCACCAGCCCGCCGCAGCTCAGCACAAACATTTGCCGCGACGTAGTACTGTGCCGCCCCCGATCATCCTGCTCGCGAACAGACCGAGTGGACTGGGTTTCGTTACCCAGCAGGCGGTTGATGATGGTTGACTTACCTGTTCCTGATGAGCCGATGAAAGCCGCGGTTCGACCCACCTTGAGATAGCCGAACAAAGCATCAAAGCCGACGCCTTCGCTCGCACTAATGGCGTGCACCGGAACTCCAGGAGCGCTGAATTCAGCTTTGGCAACTCTCGCCGACACCTCTTCGCAGAGGTCAGCCTTGTTAAGAAGGACCACCGGTTGAGCGCCGCTGTCCCACCCCAGGGCGACATAGCGCTCCAGACGGCGCAGGTTGAATTCCTGATTCAGCGCGCTGACGATAAACACGGTATCGACGTTCGTCGCGATGACTTGTTCATCGACAACTCGACCAGCGATCTTACGCGAGATTTTCGTGCGTCGCGACAGCACATGATGAATGACGCCGCCGCTATCGCCAGGTCCGCGGCCGATGGCTACCCAGTCGCCCACGGCGGGGAGGTCGCTTTTGGAGCTGGCTCGAAAGAGCAGCTTCCCTGAGAGTTTGGTGAGTGCATCTCCGCTTTCACTCCAGACCCGGAAGTGTCCCTTCATCACGCTGCTAACGCGTGCGGGCACAAATCCCTGGCGCGAATGCTCTGCAAAGTCGCATTGCCAATCGGCATTCCAGCCCAATTCCATTAAAGTCACTTTGATTCCTCATAGGCGCGCACACCTGTGGCGCTGGTTCGGGATAAAGGAATGGACAGGCTGTGATCAGGTTTACTGCGAGATAGAGGCAGACCTGTCCGCGGACACGATGGGACTGGTTTTCATAGGCGCCTCCAGAGAATTACAGCGGGCAAGCCCGCGAATGAAATTATACCTCGGCCGTGAGGCGATCTGCATGTCAGTGATCACGTTGGCTTGCCTAAGGGTTCAGACACCGCAACCAACCCGCAAGTTTCTCTAACGGCGAACCGGGCACGCCAAGCGTGACATCGCCTTATCACAAGTGAACAAGAATGAAATTTGTGACCTGTCCGGTATGGCCTGAGGGCGAACGCCACGGCCGCGAGAAGTTGCCGGGAGTCTCAGCAGGGACAACAGAGGATTCCGCCGGCAATTCCCACTTTGGGACGCTTTGGGTACTTTAGTTTTCCGGCGGGTGTCCTGGGTAACCCATCGGAGCCAGCAAGATATTCGTGAGGGTGCCCCGTTCAAGCGAAGCTTGAGCGGGGGTTTTCGTTGGCGAGCCATCAATTCAGCTTGACCCCTGTCACTGTCGTCCCGACAGGAACGCTATATCAAAGCCCACCGCTTCAGAGGGCATTACGAAACTTGCCTCGGGTTCTGTGTGGTGGAACGAAGTGCAGAAATCCGAGTGCCGGAGGCACGAAATATCATAGCCCAGCACGCAGCGAAGCGGAGTGCTGGGTAGGCTGTCTATTTTGATCCCAGAGCCGGCTTCAGCCGGCGGCATTCTTCCGCTAGGACGTTAGTCCGAGCGCAAAACGCGCCACGTCAACGGACGATAGCGCGGGATATCGTCGGCTCTTGCCTTATCACGCACCCTTGTGTCCCGCGTCCTATTCCACGGAACCTCAAGTTTGTTAAAACTTGCTTCGTGAGGCAGAGGGATTTGTGTCTCTTGCCCCCATCCCGCGCCCAGCGCGCGGCAGAATTTGTTCTTTGACATCGATTGTGACGCCCGGATATCTGTATGACTTGTATTGAAAGTATGACAATCGCTTGTCATACAAGTAATACAAGTATGACAAATTTTAGGGCCAAAACCCTCGTTTTCGGCAGCTAAGTCCTACGGGCAGACATGGATACGTATAACTAGCTTAAAAATCAATCGTTTGCGAACAATTTCCTCCCAAGCCATTGATTCTAAACAACTGTGAATCAGTGTGTCGTTTTTCTAGTGAAAATCGTGCGACCTGACCTCCGCATCCGTGATGTCCACCGAATCTGTCGCATAGGCTTCCCGCAAAGGAGCCACCCGCTCCACCCGCACCGAGACCACCCCGTCCTGGTTCTGCAGGATCCCCTCCAACAGCAGGAACTTCTCCGAGGTAATCACCACCCGATTCTGGTCCATGATGTCGGGCGTGAGGATCGCGTTGCTGATCCCGGTTTCATCCTCCAGGCTGAGGAAGACGAACCCCTTAGCGGTACCCGGACGCTGACGGGCAATCACGCATCCGGCTGTGCGCACATGGCTGCCATTTTTGGCCTGTGTCAAATCGAATGCCGAAAGCACCCGCGCCCGCTTGAGATCCGCCCGGCGATACGCCATGGGATGCGGACCGGTTGTGAGTCCGGTGCCGTGGAAGTCGGCAACCAGTCGCTCTTCGGGAGTCATGGCCGCCAGCGGAGAAGCCTCATCGATCTCGGGGATGCCATCGAGTAGCGGTCCGGCAAAGCGAACGGCGCGCTCCACCTGCCACAAGGCATCGCGTCGATGCAGACGCTGGTTCTTGCGGGGACCATCCAGTTGGGCTTGCGCCTCTTTTGCGGTGGCACAGCCAATAGAGTTCAATGCCCCGATGGAAGCCAGTTGGACTAGATGGTCGCGCCGCAATTCGGGCACCCGATGCGCGAGGTCGGCAATCGAGTCGAAAGGCTGCTGCCTGCGAGCGCGAACGATCGCAGTCCCGGCTTCTTCGCTCAGCCCCTTGGCATAGCAAAAGCCCATGCGCAAAGTTGGGTGGACCACGCCTTCAAAGCTTGGAGAAAAGCTCGATTGTCGGGTAGAGCTGACCTTTAGGTCAGCGTCCCAAGCGGCTAATTTTGATTCTCCCTCGCGGACTTTAGTCCGCGAGGGAACAACGGAGGCTTCTTCCAGCGTGCACAGCCACTCCGATCGATTAATATCCACTGGTTTCACGCGCAACCCGTGCCGTTGGGCATCCTTCACAATGGTCGCCGGTGAATAAAATCCCATCGGCTGATTGTTCAGCAACGCGGCGGTGAAAGCTGCGAGGTAATGACACTTGAGGTAGGCGCTGGCGTAGGCAATGAGAGCAAAGCTGGCGGCGTGCGATTCGGGGAATCCGTAGAGCGCGAACGAGGTGATGGAGAGAATGATCTCCTCCTGCGCTTCACGCGAGATGCCATTGCGCTCCATGCCTTCGCGCAATTTGACCTCGATGTCGCGCATGCGCTTTTCACTGCGTTTGAAGCCCATTGCACGGCGCAACTCTTCCGCCTCGCCTCCGCTGAATCCGGCGGCGATCATGGCCATGCGCAAGAGCTGCTCCTGGAAGAGCGGTACACCGAGCGTGCGTTTCAGTACCGGCTCTAACGAAGGATGCGGATAGGCCACAGGCTGGCGTCCCTGCCGTCGCATGAGAAACGGATTGACCATCTTGCCCACAATGGGCCCGGGGCGGATGATCGCGACTTGTACCACAATGTCGTAGAAGCGCGTGGGATAGCAGGCGCGGCAAGCATGACATTTGCGCCCGGCTCTCGATCTGGAACATGCCCACCGTGTCGGCCTTCTGCAAGGTGCGATAAACCACGGGATCATCCGCGGGCAGCATGGCGAGGTCGACGTCCTCTTTGTAGTGATCGTGAATGAGCGTGAGCGAATCTTTCAGCGCGGCCATCATGCCCAGCCCCAGCAGGTCGACCTTGATGATGCCCATGTCGGCGCAATCTTCCTTGTCCCACTGCACCACCACCCGGCCGGGCATGGTGGCCGGCTCGAGCGGAACAACCGAATCCAGTTGTCCCTGGCAGATGACCATTCCGCCGGAGTGCTGACCCAGATGACGCGGCAGATCCTGTACCGCAACGCACAGCTCGAAGAACTTGCGGATGCGTGGGTGCTGCAGATCGAAACCCGCATCGCGAAACTGGCGCTCGAGCGTGTCGCCGGGGTCCTTGTATTCCCACGAACTCACCAGACCGGCCAGGCGGCCGAGCGTCTCTTCGTCGAACCCCAGTACCTTACCCACCTCACGCGCAGCAGAACGGCCCCGATAGGTAATGACGTTGGCCGTCATAGCTGCACCGAGCTTGCCATAACGTTCATACACGTATTGAATCGCCTGCTCGCGCTGGTCTCCACTCGGAAGGTCGAGATCGATGTCGGGCCATTCCCCACGCTCTTCCGAGAGGAAGCGCTCGAACAGCAACTCCATTCTGATGGGATCGACGGCTGTGATGCCGAGCGAATAACAGACAGCACTGTTGGCTGCCGAACCTCGTCCCTGTACGAGGATGTCGTGGTCGCGGCAGTAGCGAACAATGTCCCAAACGATGAGAAAGTAACCTTCGAGTTCGAGCCGTTCGATGAGCGTGAGTTCGCGCTCAATCTGCCGTCGTGCCCGCTGCCACAACTCGCTTTGCCCGGGACGCTGGTAGCGCTCGCGTGCTCCTTCGAATGTTCGAGCCCGCAAAAACAAACTCATGCTCTCTCCTGCATCGACCGGATAAGCAGGGAACTTGTAGCCAAGATCGTTGAGCGTGAAGCCGAGGCGCGACGAAAGTTCAAGAGTATTAGCAATAGCTTCAGGGAGATCAGCAAACAAGCGCAGCATTTCTTGTGGCGCCTTGATGTGCCGCTCGCTGTTGCTTGATAGCAATCGTCCGGCAGTATCGAGATGGCGATGATGGCGAATGCAGGTGAACACATCGAGAATCTGCCGCTCTTCCGGTTTGGCGTGTTGCGCGCCCTGGGTCGCCAGCAATGGTAGTTTCAAACTGTGAGCAAGTTCGACGGCCGCCTGGTTACGGGATTCCTGCGCGCGGTTGTAATGACGTTGCAGTTCGACATACACATTGCCACGGCCATAAATGGCGATGAGTTGCTCAAGTATGCGGCGTGCTTCCTCTATACCGCCCTGCGCCAGAGCGAACGCCAGTGGGCCTTCGTCTCCGCCTGTCATGCAAATCAGGCCGGAAGAGAATTCGGCAAGATCGTTGGGGGACGCAACAGCTTGCGAACTAAGCAGCAACTCTTGGGTTGCTGCACGCTTCGCTTGGCGCGGCAGAGTCGCCGGATATTTTGGCGCACGCAATTTCATGCGCGTGACCAGCCGGCAAAGGTTCTGGTATCCCTCGCGTGAAGCGCACAGCAGAGACACGCGAGGAAGCGTTGAATCTTTCGGCAACGTCACATGCGGCAGCAGGGAAGTGATCTCCGCCCCGATATGCGCCTGTAGTCCGAGCTTCTTCATGGCGAGATGGAAGCGGGCGGCGCCATAAACGCCGTCGCGATCGAGCAACCCCATCGCAGACACTTGGTACGTATGGCATGCTTCAGCCAATTCCTCGGGAACAGAAGCCCCTTCGAGGAAGCTGAATGCGGAACGAGAGTGCAGCTCGATGTACATACAAGTCAGTCGTAGCTGGCGTCGGCAAACCAGTGGCCGCTACCGGTATCGCGATAGATACGGTAGAGAGCTATGTTGTCGCCGCCCTCATGGGCGAGTGCGATGTCCCACTCTTCGCGGTTCCAAGCTTGTACCTCTTCAGCGTTTCTGGGGAAAGCAGATTGTTCGGCCCACCAGTCTCCGGATGAACACCATGGTCCCGCAGACCACAGGATCTTTCCCTGCAATTCCTCTTGGTTTCCATTTCGCATCAACATCGCTAACTTCGAGGGACGCCCCTCTCCCAGTTGCACGCGAACCTGCCTTGGCGGGCGGAACACGCGTAAGGCAAGCGGCGGAGCATTCGTTATATCTGATATTGTCGGACTACCATTTTCATGCCTTGTTTCCTGCTGCGAAGTAAAACGCTCCATACGAAACGCATCCGGACGGTGCGAATCCAGCAACTTCGCGATTCCAGCACGGCGCTCGCCCACTATGCCGGTGATACGCGCGAGTGTGATTTCTAGCTTTTCGGCTTCGGGAGTGACGGGCAAAAACAGACCACGTTGCGCCGAACGCGGACGCGCCGGCTCGGCTGTGATCCATAGTTTGCAAACGGGTGCTCCTGGCGGATGGGCTGTCAAGTCTAATTGCAGCAGCTTGAGAAAAATTTTGGGATCGCGCATGGCCACTGGCAGGCGCAGGGTACATGTGTAGAGATTGCCGTCTCTGCGATCGGCCAAGAGCGATGCATTTTGCTCGGCAGCAAGTTCCTGCAAAGTCGCCGTTTGCTCATCGGCGACGCGGGGCTCCAGTTGCAGACGTAGCCGCAATTCCTGCACGGCAAGGGCGCGTGCCTCCAGCCGTGCACACAGCTGATCGAGCATGCGGTTCAGCAGGAATGACAATGGTTCGAGCGTCTCCACAGCCGACTCCAATTCCATTGCCTCCTCAAACTGCACGCGAGGCTCGCAGAGTTCCAGCGTTCGCATCCCAGCTCCGCGGGCGAGCCGTTGCAGGCGGTTGCCAGCTTCCCCCAGTCGGGATGCCAGGGCGTGATCGGGCAGCAGGGACAAGGTGCGAAAATCTCGCACACCCCAACGCTCCAGCGTATCGAGCAGCTGCTCGCGCAACTTGTCGCGTTCACGCACTGCAGCCAAAGTTTCTGCCTGCCCGCTGTATGCGATATCAAACGAATCGAGCAAGACATGAATGGGCAGTATGCCCAGCCGTTTAGGTTCCTCGCCGGCAAGGACCACCGTTGTGCCGCTGAACCCACAGGCGGCGTGCATGGCGGCGTCGGGATTAGAAGCCATGCCGATGTTGCATTCCAGTCCTACGAGGCTTAGCCGCGAGGCCAGTTCACGGGCCATTGTGGTGTGGTGTCCGTAGAGCCGTTCCAGTCCATCGAGGTCGAGTAGTAAGCGATCAGGATGCGTGTCCTCCACTCGCGGAGTAAACGCATGAGCAACATCCAGCAAGGCGGCGTGAGAGGACTCTTCTTGTGCCAGCGAGCGTTGCCGCAGGATTACGGCATTCGTTTTAGGTTGTGCCTTTGCATGCCGCAAAGCCGACTCGATTTGCGAAGATTTCTTCCTAGTGTCAGTCTTTGCGACGACCCGTTCCTCTTCCGGCGGCTCGAAAACGGCAGCCTGCATTTTTGTCATTCCGATTTCCATTCCAAGCAGGTGAGCTTTGTCGTTCAGTGCGGCCACCCGCGCCTGCGGAGGCTTTCCCTCGAGCACAGCCACGGCGCGATCGCGCAGCCATGGTTCCGCGCGAACAATGGCTGCCACGGGGAAATCGGGAATGTAGAGGCAGGCAAACATGCTGAGTCTTTGCAGGCAACATCACCAAGCAGCGCGCAATTCGAAGCTGGCTCCCACAGAGTGCATGGGTTTGCGCTGTACCCACGAACGCCCCACTTCGGCACGCAACTGCATGCCACGCAGCAGGGCCGCATGGCTCACCACATTCGCCGGCGGAATCGCAGAGGTCTCATGGTCCAAAACCTTCCATTCAGGAAATTCTGTTTCGGTTGACGGAGCCGTATCGAGGGCACACATTGCCGTTCTCTGTAAACGCACCACCAGAGACGCGCAGGTTTTCGCACATGGCTCTCGCTCCACAACGAGCAATACAGTGGCGGTGGACTCCACAGCCCGGCGAAAACGAAACCACGAGGTGAGCGGTACACGGCGCGCACTTTCTACAGGAATGTCCCCGAGGTCGAGCACGACCATGCCAAAGCCTCCGCCTTGCAGCAGCAGATCGGTGACTTTCAGAACTTGCTCCAGTCGTCCGAGCACTGAGCGCCGCTGACCTTTGTGCAGGGAAGTGCGATCACGTTCGCCGCAACGTACCCATAGCAACCGATCGAGATCGACTCCTGCCGCTGCAGCCGAAGCCGGATCGAAACTGTCGCTGGCGTCCACCAGCGCGCAAGCTTCTTCGCGGCGCGTGGACCTGGCCAACGCCGCCAGCATTACGCTGGTGCGTCCCGAAGAAGCCGGGCCGGTAATTTCGCTCAACGCTCCGCGCGGCAATCCTCCGGTGAGAATATCGAAGGCAACCACTCCTGTAGGAGCCATCAGTGGGGAAGCTTTTTCGCGAAGTATCAACGTAGAGGACAGACGTTCGCTGAGCGTGGACTCGACATGAGCACGAAGCGTGGCAGTGGACGGCATGAGAACACCTCAGGAGAGTGTGTTGCGAGTGGCGAGGTTTTACTTTCGCTTTTTATTCGCCAAGCAGATAGGATTCTGCGCCCTGCCGGACGGCTTGTCAATCCCTTGCAAAGCCGCTCCAGCAGCGGCTTCGGCTCATGTTGGCAAGTTTGTTATAATCAGAAAGTTGCCCCCAGCGTGGCGCTATCGTCTAGGGGTTAGGACGGAAGATTCTCAATCTTCAAACCCGGGTTCGATTCCCGGTAGCGCTACCAACTCGGCCTAGCTAACCTACGCTAAATGCGTGGGGTCATTAATTTCCATCCCTTGGCCAGCATGTCGGGCCTCTCGTCCAGTATGCACTCCAGCAACATGCTCCTTACTGGGATGTATATTTCTGATGCCGCCACGACTCTCCACATCATCAAGCTGAAAAACACGGGCGAGGAAATCATTAGCTCTGCAACCATCCAGTTGAATGGACCGGCTCAGACTTTCTTTGACGCCGCAAATTTCGACTCACCCTCTAACTTCAATAACAAAACCGCGACGAGAAGCTTCACGATCCCGAACGGCCATTGACGAGTCGGGATCGAATGCGAGGAAAGAATCGAAAGTTGGGCATGGTTACGCCCGAAGTTTAGTGGCTCTAAGGAGCAGTCGGGGTTCGATGTGTAGGCCACACCTTATTAGACAGGGGCACCGGCCAACGGGAGCCACACTTGAAAGCGCGTGTCACCGGGGCGGGAATTAACCTCAACATTTCCCCGATGTTTCTTCACGATTCGCTGGACAGTGTCGAGGCCGAGGCCTGTACCTTCCCCCACTCCTTTCGTCGTGAAGAAAGGCTCGAAGATATGGGGCTGGACCTCGTCAGGAATGCCCGGCCCATTGTCGCCGATCACAACCACCGCACAACCGTCATCGCGGTAGGTCCGGATACGAAGCTCGCCTTTTCCGCCCATGGCGTCTATTGCGTTATCGATGAGGTTGGTCCAGACCTGGTTCAGTTCGCTGCCGAACGAATTCACCAGGAGGGGATCGGGTTGGTAATCGCGCCGTACAACCACGCCTTGTTTCAGTTTGTGATTCATGATCGTAAGCGTGGTTTCCAGGCTCTTTGCAACGTCCACGTTTTGCACCGGCGCCTGGTCCATGTGGGTGTATTCCTTGATCGCGCCGACTAAGTCCGATATCCGCGCGGTGCTGCTTTCGATTTCATGCAACAGGTTCGCAATCTCTTCCGAAGCGGCAATCCTGACCAGGGCGGCTCGAGCGGTATCCCCATCCAGGGTTGCGAACAAAGATTCGACCACTTCTGGCTTGATGTTTCTCCGCGCCAGACCTGCTGCCAAGAGCCACAAATCGTTCTGCCCATGACTACGCAACAAAGAGTCAATCTCGTCTTCCAGATCGCTGATGGTCAGGGCGTCGGGCGGAACGATATCCTGCTGCGTGAACAGAGCTTCCAGTCGTTCGATCTCTGACTTTTGCGCAGGAGTGAGATCGCGTCTTCCCAGTTCGAGGCTGGCATTCTTGACCTTCTTTAAAATGTCGCGCAACTGGCTGGCGGCACGTTTCGCAGCAGAGGCTGGGTTGTTAAGTTCATGCGCAAGTCCGGCTGAAAGCTTTCCCAAGGAGGCCAAGCGATCACGCTGTTGCTCGAGGCGGGTGGTTTCGCGGATCCGGTCGGACATCAGGCCCACGAGACGCGCTGTGAGTTCCGGCATTTTCTGTACAAGTTCCGGAAATTTCGACGCAGGAAATCGTAGGGCGCGCGTGTCCGTCACGGCGCGTCCGTTCACCCCAAACTGCTTCATTCTGGAAAACGGAAGTACTCCGGTAACGTCGCCAGCCTCGACATCAAAGACAAAGGTCTCGCCTCCGCGCTCGCCTCGCCATTGAACTTGCCCTTCAAGAATCACAAACATCGCGTCGGCGGGGGCACCCTGGCGCGAGTACACGTCACCCGCCTTTAGAGTCATCTCTTGCGATTGACTGATGAACCAATCGAGTTGATCGTCTGGCAAATCAGCAAACACGGGAAGGCGAAGTAGTTCAGATTTGTCGACCATTTACACCTTGCTCAAATATTGATGGATGAACTGCACGGCCACCGATCCTTCGCCGACTCCGGAAGCTACTCGTTTTATGGAACCGTGGCGCACATCGCCCACGGCAAAAATTCCGGGGACGTTGGTTTCAAGCAGAAACGGATCACGATCGAGTGTCCAGCCTTTCGGTTGCTGTCCGTCACGCAGGAGATCGGGGCCCGTCAACAGGAAACCACGTTCGTCCCGCTCGACCAGACCGGCGAGCCAATCGGTACGCGGCAATGCTCCAATAAAAATAAACATCGCGTTCGCCGGAACGCGCTCAGTCTTGCCGGTATCGGAACACAGCACCGAAATCTCTTCCAGATGGGTTTCGCCATGTGCCTCGACCACGCCGGCGTGTGTCCATAGTTGTATGTTAGGTGTCTCTTGAATCTGGTCGATCAAGTACTTCGACATGGTGCTAGAGAGGGATTCTCCGCGGACAAGAATAACAACGCGTTCCGCGAATTTTGCGAAATTCATGGCCGCTTGACCCGCTGAATTCGCGCCGCCTACTACGTAAACGATCTCGCCCTTACAGGACAAGGCTTCTGTGGCACCGCCGCCGTAGTAAATCCCGGCACCCTGCAATCGGTCGATGCCGGGAACCTCCAGGCGTCGCCACTGTACTCCCGTTGCAATCATCAGCGCATGACAAGAGATCTCATTCCCATCCACCAACTTGATGATCCGGTATGGCCCTTCCGCGCGAGCGCCAACGGCTTCCTGTGACAGGATTTCAACACCGAAGCGCTTGGCTTGCACAACGGCGCGTCGAGCCAGGTCGGCACCGCTAAGGCCAGTCGGGAATCCAAGATAGTTCTCGATGCGGGAGCTCATGCCAGCCTGACCACCAGGCGCCTCGCGCTCAATCATTACTGTATGCAGGCCTTCGGAGGCTCCGTAAACGGCGGCGGCCAAACCCGCCGGCCCGCCACCAACAATCGCCAAATCATAGAAGCTGGTTTGGGCCCGGGTGCTTAATCCGACCTTTTGCGCGACATCGGCCGGGACACCCTCAAGCAGCTTGGTGCCGTCTGGGAAGAGCACCACTGGCAGATCATTCGCCTCCGGACCGAGAGCTTCCAACAGGCGCTTCGTTTCCGGATCATTCGCGGCAAGCTCGACATCAATCCACTGATACGGCACGTGGTTTCGTGCCAGGAAGTCGCGCAGCTCATACGATCGGGGCGACCAGCGAGTGCCCAGCACACGAATTCCTTCAAATGTTGGACGAAAGGAGGCCTGCCAGTCATCGAGCAAATCATCCAATTGCGGATACAAATGCTCCGCGGGTGGGTCCCATGGCTTCAGAAAGAAATAGTTAATACTGGCTTGATTGATGGCACTGATAGCCGCATTGGTGTCGGCATACGCCGTTAGCAAAGCCCGCTTCGCGCTGGGGAAGATTCCCATCGCCTGCTGCAAAAACTCCACCCCGTCCATGCGCGGCATGCGCTGGTCGGCAAGCAATAAGGCTACGCTGTCATTCCGCACCTTCAACTGTTTCAGGAGATCGAGCGCACCCTCGGGCGAGTCGCTTCCAATCACTCGATATTCAGCGCCGTATTGCGAACGAAGATCGCGTTCTATCGCTCGCAAGACATCGGAATCGTCATCCACACTCAGCAGTATTGGCTTGGCCATGCTCGGTCTCGGTTCCAGGTACAAAAATCATGACACATGGTTCAGTTCTCCGGTCGAGTTGGTTAGATTCAGGAAATCGCATTCGGTCGCGCAATTCCCGCCATTAGGATCCGTCGCAGAGTTGCTGTGACAGCTGCACTGAGATTGCCGTCCACATCATACGAGTTGCATAGAAGTTTGGTGTCATGTGGCTTTAGCGGGCTTTGCTTCGAACTGAATCCGCCGATAAAGGTAGCGACAATCGTCGAGCAATCGAGTTAGGCGACACGGGATTCTATGGTTCCTCCAACCGACTGTGCCCACTTTTGAACTCTGTCAATGCCTATAATAAGCCGAGCCGGTTTTGAGCATGCTCCCAAGTCAACGAAGATCCCTTTCCGTCAGGCGACGGGCAAGCTTCGCTCAAGGCAAGCGTCGATAACTGGATTGATCTCGTATGAATGTTCTTGTTCTTAACGCAGGCAGTTCGAGCCTGAAGTTTCAAATCATTGCAACTGATCTCGAGCGCATCCAGCAGTACAAGGATGAGCGTCTTTGCCGAGGCGAGATTGAACGTGCGGGAGGCGAGGCGATCGTCACCTTTCAGAAGGGGAATGAAGCCAAGCACAAATCCACTGCCTCGCTGCGCGACATCTCGGCTGCGCTCGACTACCTGGTCCGCTACATCGCTTCAGACCAGTCAGGGGTAACGGAAATTCGCAGCACCGCCGACATCAACGCTGTCGGCCATCGTGTCGTGCACGGCGGTGAGGCCTTCAGCGAGTCGGCGCTCATCGACGACAAGGTGCTGCAAGGCATCGAAAACTGCATTGATCTCGCACCGCTGCACAATCCAAACAACATCAAGGGGATTCTGGCGGCGCGCGAGTTGTTCGGTAAGGACACGCCGCAGGTCGCGGTGTTCGACACGGCGTTCCACCACTCGATTCCCGATCAAGCGTACCTCTACGCGATTCCGTACCACCTTTACCGGAGATATCGCATCCGGCGCTACGGTTTTCACGGCACCTCGCACCGTTATGTCGCCTTTCGTTATCGTGCGTTGCGAGGACTGACGCGCGAGCAGACGAATATCATCACGCTTCATCTTGGGAATGGCTGTTCCGCTGCCGCAATCAAAGGCGGGAACTCGGTGGACACGTCCATGGGCATGACGCCACTCGAGGGGCTTGTGATGGGCACGCGTTCGGGCGACCTTGACCCGGCGGTCGCGAGCCTGATCTCAACCAAGGAAGGGATGTCGCCGTCGGAAGTGGACACCTTGCTGAATACACAGTCGGGCTTGCTGGGAATTTCAGGTTTGACCAATGACATGCGCGAACTCCTGGCCGAATTGAAGGACCACGACGACCGGCGCGTGGGACTCGCTGTGGAGGTTTTCTGCTATCGCGCGCGCAAGTACATCGGAGCATATCTCGCAGCCATGGGCGGCGCCGACGCCGTGGTTTTTACTGGTGGAATCGGCGAGAACTCGCCGGAAATCCGCGCTCGCATCTGCGAATCTCTAGAGTGGGCAGGCCTGAAAATTGACGCGGCTCTCAATCAGCAGACCGTAGGCCGTGAGGGGCTCATCAGTACCGACGACTCCAAACTACTAGCCTATGCAATTCCAACCGACGAAGAATTGTTGATCGCGCGCGATACGGTACGAGTCATCCTGGAAAAACCGCATCCATCGTGATTTTGGCCGTGGCTGCTAGTACGGCCACACCCACGCCGCTGCCTTGGGTTCGTCGATGCCGTATTCGTGCGCGTAGTTGCGGCACTCGATTTGCTGGTTCAGGAAACGCTCCTTAGCGTGTCCGCCGATTCGTTGCAGGCGTGGCACGCGGTCGATCACGTCCATAGCCAGGCTGAAGCGGTCAATGTTGTTGTTGATCGCCAACTCCAGCGGCGTATTGATATTGCCCTTCTCCTTGTAGCCGCGCACGTGCATGTTGTCGTGGTTGTGGCGACGATACGCCAGCCGGTGAATCAGCCATGGATATCCGTGGAAGTTAAAGATGACTGGCTTGTCCAGCGTGAACAGCGAGTCAAAATCCTTGTCCGGAAGCCCATGCGGGTGTTCGGTGCTGGGCTGCATCTTGAACAGGTCAATCACATTAATAAACCTGATCTTGATGTCCGGGAACTCTTCTCGCAGCAGCACGGTCGCAGCCAGCGCTTCCTGTGTCGGGATGTCTCCCGCCGATGCCATCACGACGTCCGGCTCGCCGCCCTCGTCGTTGCTGGCCCAATCCCAGATGCCGATGCCTTTGGTGCAATGCGTGATGGCTGCATCCATGGTCATGTATTGCAGATGCTGCTGCTTATCGCAAACAATTACGTTCACGTAGTTCTGGCTGCGCAGACAATGGTCGGACACCGACAAGAGCGAGTTCACATCCGGAGGCAAATAGATGCGGGTGACGTTGGCGCTCTTGTTCACCACGACATCGAGGAAGCCCGGGTCCTGATGAGTGAATCCGTTGTGGTCCTGGCGCCAAACGGTGGAAGTGATCAGCAGGTTGAGCGAAGCAATCGACTCGCGCCACGACAGGTGATTGCAAATCTCAAGCCACTTGGCGTGCTGGTTGAACATGGAGTCGATGACATGCACGAACGACTCGTAGGTGGAGAAAAACCCGTGCCGGCCGGTCAGGACATAGCCTTCAAGCATGCCCTCCAGCGTGTGCTCACTCAGCATTTCCATGACGCGCCCGTCGGAGGAAAGTTCGCCGCCGTCCAGGTCCTCGGGAAAGAACTCCTCGATCCAGAATTTCTTGCTGACTTCATAAATGGCGTCGAGTTTGTTCGACGTGTTCTCGTCCGGCCCGAACACGCGGAAGTTGCTCATATTGAGCTTCATCACATCGCGCAGGAAGACGCCCAGCGGACGCGTATTCTCCGCCTGAACCACACCGGGCTTTTCGAGCTTCACGCCATACTCGCGAAAATCGGGCAGGCGGAGAGCCTTCTTCAACCGTCCACCGTTGGCGTGCGGATTAGCGCTCATCCTCCTTGTACCGGTCGGAGCCAGCTTGCGGAACTCAGCAGCAAACTTGCCTTGTCCGTCAAAAAGTTCCTCAGGGCGCTGCGAGTGCATCCAGTTCTCCAGAATCCGCAACTGTTCCGGGTCTTTTTTCACACTCGGCAGCGGCACCTGGTGGGCACGCCAGAATCCTTCCAGACGGTGCCCTTCCACTTCCGCAGGAGCTGTCCATCCCTTGGGCGAACGCAGCACGATCATCGGCCAGCGCGGACGGACGACTTTCCCATTTCCCCGTGCCTCCTGCTGATGGTTCCTGATTTCTAGAATGCAATGCTCCACCGTGGCCGCCATCGCCTGATGCATGCTGGGGTGGTCCGACCCTTCTACGAAATACGGCGTCCAACCGTAGCCGCGCAGCAGGCTTTCCAGTTCGTCATGCGACATGCGAGCGGGCAGCGTCGGGTTGTTGATCTTGTATCCGTTCAAATGAAGGACGGGCAGTACCGCGCCGTCGCGCGCGGGATTTAGAAACTTGTTGACATGCCACGACGTCGCCAGCGGACCGGTCTCCGATTCGCCATCGCCCACCACCGCGGCCACAATCAGCTCCGGATTGTCGAATGCCGCGCCGCAGGCATGCGACAGCACGTAACCCAGTTCGCCGCCTTCGTGAATTGATCCCGGCGTCTCCGGCGTGCAATGGCTGCCAATACCGCCCGGAAACGAAAACTGTTTGAAGAACTCGCGCAGGCCTTCGAAGTCCTCGCTCTTGTCGGGATACACCTCGGAATACGTGCCCTCCAGATACCCCGGTCCGAGCACCCCCGGCGCGCCATGTCCGGGGCCGGCCAGGAAAATCATGTCGAGGTCGTATTTCTTGATCAGCCGGTTGAGATGCACATAAATAAAGGACAGTCCCGGGCTCGATCCCCAATGTCCCAGCAAGCGGTTCTTGATGTGCTCGGGCCGCAGCGGCTCCGTCAAAAGTGGGTTGTCCAGCAGATAAATCATTCCCAGGCTGAGATAATTGCACGCCCGCCAATAGGCGTCGGTCTTGCGCAATTCATCGGCGTTCAGCGGCGCGCCGCTCACGCTCGACCGCGCTATTCCATAAGCGCTCAGTGACTTGATCTCAATATCAACTTCCGGAGCAACAGTTGCCATGAGTACACCTCCGATACCCGCGTGGTGGATCTGCGCATGCGCAGGACGCGAGCCCGCGAAATTCTTACACTTCAACGATTAACCATGCGGACTAGACAGTCAACGGGCTGGCGCGATTTATCACGTATTTTTAATCGCAGCGATGAAAAATCTTCGGTAGTCGAGATGGGGACACGACTACCAACTGCCTTGCGCACCGTTCCGCGGAACCTCGCTGAGGACGAGTTTTGTGCTATCAGACTGACGAATACGCCAGTTAGTCCGAGCGGTCCGGGTGTTCGGTCCAATCGTCGTCGTCGATGGTCCGGGTGCGCGACGGTCTCAGCTTCACGGCTGCTGTGCACGCCACTTCGGCGGCTTCGCGCGCGATTTCCAGGTTCTTGTACTCGTACTTTCCTTCGACGTGGATCTTGACGCCTTTTGCCTTCTTGGGCTGGACGTCGTTTTCCTCAGTCATCGTAACGTGAACTACATAGGACATGGATGGTCTCCTGTATGAAAAATATGAATTCGTTCTTGCCGGCTAACTAAAAACCTTCTCAATTTCGTATCTGATCCAATAGCGTTCCGTCGGGGCCCAGCAGCGAAATACTGACCGCAGGCGCGCCGAACGCATGTGTCGAGCAACTCAGACATGGGTCGTAGGCCCGCACTACGGCGGAGACCCGGTTCAGCATTCCCTCTTCGAGTCGGTCTCCTTTCACAAAGTGCTCGCTTACCTGGCGGACGCTATTTCCAATGGCCAAATTGTTATGGCCCGTAGCGACGATAAGATTTGCCCAAACGATCGCGCCGTTCTCATCGACTTTGTAATGGTGGATCAGCGTGCCGCGCGGCGCTTCGATGATGCCGACCCCTTCCAGCGCATTCACACTCGCATTGGCCCGAACGTGGCGGTCGAGTATCTCGGGCAGTGTCAGCAGCACCTTCATCCGCTCCAACGCATACAACACTTCTATCAGCCGCGCATAGTGGTAAAGAAATGCGCTATGAGGCACGCGTCCGAAGCGCTGGCGGAACTCCTGCAACTCTCCGTCAGCCAAGGGCGTGCCGCAAGCTTCGGCAACATTCATACGTCCCAGCGGTCCCACGCGGTAGCTGCCCTGCGGATAGCCGAGCGGTTTGTAGTACGGCGCTTTGAGGTACGACTCCGGCAGCGTGGCCTCGCCAATATATTCCGCATAGTCTTCGGCGGGAATCCGGGCCTCGACGATTTCGCCGTCCGCGTCGCGGACGCAAAGGTCGCCGTCGTAGAGCTGCAGATTTCCCGCGGGGTCGACCAAGCCCGCATACATCGTGGGCGCGGAGCCGAAATTCTCGATCTCCTCTTGAAACGCGTCCAGCTTGCTCTTGAACAGAGTTAGCGACCGCATCGTGGTCTCGACAGCCTCTGGGATGGCTCCCAACAAGCGGTCGCGGGTCTCCAACTGCAACGGAGTTTTTACTCCACCGGGAACAATCCAGGAAGGATGCACACGTTCTTCGCACAGGCCTTCAATCACCTGCAGGCCGAATTTGCGCAGGTCAATGCCGGCGCGGGCCAATTCAGGATTCGCCTCGATAAGGCCGGCCACATTGCGCGTCGCCGGATCGGAATTCATGCCCAGCAGAAGATCAGGTCCCGACAGATAGAAGAAGCTGAGCGCATGGGATTGTACGAACTGACCGCAGTGCACCACTTCACGCAACAACTGTGCGGTCTTGGGTATGCGCACCGCCATAATGGCGTCGCACGCCTTCGACGACGCCAACTGGTGGCTGATGGGGCAGATGCCACAGATGCGCGAAGTGATTCCCGGCATCTCATAGAACGGCCGCCCTTCGGTGAACTTTTCGAAGCCGCGGACTTGCGTCACCTGGAAGCGGGTGTCGGCCACCTTACCGGAGTCGTCCAGCTGGAGCGTGATCTTGGCGTGACCTTCGATGCGGCTCACCGGCTCAATTGTGATGCGGTTCATCGCCACTCCTATCCGAACTTGATCTTGCTCATGGTCTCGGTCTTGCGCCCTTCCAGCAGGTTGTTCAAGAACGCAGCAATCAGTTTGCTGGGCGGTGGACAACCGGGGACGCTGTAATCGACCTTCACGTAGTCTTGTGCGGGCCGCGCCAGCTTCAACAGTTGCGGCAGACCATCGAGGGGGACACGTTTGTTGATGTCCGAACCTTCCACGTAGATCCGTTGCAGCAGCTTGCTCACCGGCACGGTGTTGCGCATCGCAGCCACGTTGCCGGTCACCGCGCAGTCACCCAGCGACACCAGTGTCTTGGTGCGTTGGCGGATCTTCTGGATGTTGTCCGCATCCGCCTGCGAGCTGACCGCGCCCTCGACCAGCGTGACGTCTACGTCCTCGGGAAATTCCTGTGCATCCACCAGCGGGCCGTAAACGATCTCGACCTTGCGCAGTATGGGAATGAGCGCCGCATCGAGGTCGAGCACCGACATGTGGCAGCCGGAGCAGCCGTCGAGCCAGACGGTGGCAAGCCTCAGTTTTCTCATGCCTCGACCCCTTCCTTACGCCGCGCGATTGCGCTGATCGTCGTGGTGTCGCGGACCATTTCTTCCACCGCCTTGCCCTTCTCCGCCAGCGCGCCGGTGGGGCAAGCCTGCACGCACTTGCCGCAGTTGGTGCAGGACTTGGCGTCCCCCCAATTCTGGTTCAGGTCAGAGACCATGCGCGCGTGGATGCCGCGCGATACCATGTTCCACACATGCGCCCCTTCGATCTCCGCGCATACCCGCACGCAGCGCGTGCACAGGATGCACCGGTTGTGATCGAGCACGAAACGCGGATGGCTGGCATCCACCTTGAGCTTGGGAAAGTTGTAGGCGAAGCGCACGCTGGTGACGCCTAGCGAATAAGCCATGTCCTGTAGTTCGCAGTGACTATTGGCGACGCAGACCGCGCACACGTGGTTACGTTCCACCAGTAGCAACTCAGTAGTGATACGGCGGTAGCGCGACAGTTTGGGAGACGTCGTCGTCACCGACATGCCATCCTGCACCGGCGTGGTGCACGCGGGGAACAGGCGATCGATTCCGGAAACTTCCACCATGCATAGCCGGCATGCACCGACAGAGCTGAGGCCTTCGAGATAGCAAAGAGTGGGAATGTACTTCGCATTCGCGCGCGCCGCCTCCAGGATGGACTGCCCTTCCTCGGCGTTGACCAATTCGCCATCGATGCGGAGTGAAACCTTTTTTTGCGGCAAGACGAAACACTCCTCTCTAGCGGGACGCCGCCACTTTGATGTCGCAGCGCAGGCAGCGGCAGGCTTCCTCGTGCGCATCTTCCGAAGACAAACCAACCACCACCTCCGCCGATGACTGCATGCGCTCGCGGACCGAAAGCTCGTGCGGCGCGTGACGGTGACATTCGCTGACATCCTTGGGCGGTGACTGCTCGTATTCCAGGGCGGGGAACACCTGCTCCCATCGCTTGGTTTCCATCAACTGCTCGTCGATGGCGCGCGCCGCCCGTTTGCCAAACGCCATCGCATTGGAAACGTTGGACGCGCCTGTGACCAGATCGCCGCCTGCAAAAAAGCGCGGACGACTGGATTCGAGGCTGTAACGATTCACTTCGATGGTGCCGGCCGGTTTGATCTCCAGTCCCGACGCTTTGCAGAAATCCAGATCAACCGTTTCGCCCACCGCCAGAATCACCGAGTCGCATTCAATCCGCTGCACTTCGTCGGTAAGTACCGGCTTGCGGCGTCCTGAAGTGTCGTACTCGCCCAGTCGCGTCTTGACCACTTCCAGAGCCTTGACGTTGCCTTTGGTATCGCCGATGATGCGGTGCGGCGCCGAGAGAAACACAATCCGTGCACCTTCTCGTTCAGCCGCTTCGGTTTCTTCCTCGATGGCCGGCATGTCTTTACGCTCGCGGCGATAGACCACAACAACTTCCGCGCCCTTGCGCAATGACGTTCGCGCGGAATCGATGGCCGCATTGCCGCCGCCGATGACCACCACCTTGCGTCCCAGATTCACCACGTCGCCCTTGGCTACCGACTCGAGCAATGGCAGCGCCGGATAAACACCCTTCAGTTCGGTTCCCTGCAGGTAAACCCACGACTCTTTCCAAGTACCGATGGCGAGAAATACCGCATCGAAGCGTTCATCCAATTCGTTGAGCGAAATGTCGGTGCCGACGCGGGTGTTGAGGGCGAACGTCACGCCCAAACGCTCGATCAGCTCGATCTCACGCCGCAGAACCGGTTTGGGTAGCCGATACTCCGGCAGCGCAAAGCGCAGCATTCCTCCTGCTTCGGGCAGCGGATCGTACACCGTGACATCGTGTCCCAGTAGCGCAAGGTAAAACGCCGCTGTTAAGCCTGCGGGGCCAGCGCCCGCGACAGCAATCTTCCGGCCCGTGCGTTCTAACATTCGCTCGGAGACGCGCTTCACCGCCGCCTCGAAGCGGTCGGACAGCAGGATGCTGTCGGCAATGAAGCGATGCACCTCGCGCATGTTCACCGCTTCGTCCGTCGTAATGCGGCGGCAGCGCTCGTCACAAGGATGCTGGCAGACCCGTCCGGTAGAAGCCGGCAGGGGGTTGTCGAGGATCACCGACTCGAACGCGTCGTCCAGCCGGTTTTCCTTGAACAGTTGCAGAAATCGCGGAATGTTCATGTGCAACGGGCAACTATTCTCACAGGGTGAGAGCGCCAGCTCCGTACACACCCCGGCCTGGCAGCGCCGGGCCACGATGTGGTCCTCGAACTCGTGGCGGAAGTGTCGCATCGTCGTCATGACGGGATTGGGAGCGGTCTGGCCCAGCCCGCACAGCGAGCAGTCGCGAATGTAGCGGCTCAGCTCTTCCAGGGTTTCCATATGCTGCATGCGCCCCGCGCCGGCGGTAATGCGATTGAGGATGCGCAACGATTTGTTCAGTCCCACGCGGCAAGGCACACATTTCCCGCACGACTCCGAATTCGTAAACTCGACAAAGTAGCGCGCCACGTCGACCATGCAGTTGTCTTCATCCATCACCACCATGCCGCCCGACCCCATGATCGAGCCCAGTTGCGCCAGGCTTTCGTAATCCACTGGAGTGTCGAACATCTCATGCGGTATGCACCCGCCCGACGGACCGCCAGTCTGAACCGACTTAACACTTCTGCCGTCTGCGCCGCCTTCCCCGATGTCGTACACGAACGTCTTCAGCGGAGTGCCCAGTGGCATCTCGACCAACCCCGTGCTGTGGACCTTGCCTACCAGCGAGAACACCTTCGTACCCGGACTCTTGGCGCTGCCCATTTCGGTGAACCATGCAGGGCCTTTCGTAACGATGGGCGCGATGTTGTACCACGTCTCGACGTTGTTGATGTTGCTCGGCTTGCCCCACAATCCCTTTTGCGCAGGGAACGGAGGTCGTGGCCGGGGACGTCCCGCTTCGCCCTCCAGCGATGCGATAAGAGCGGTTTCTTCACCGCAGACGAACGCGCCCGCGCCTTCCACCAGTTCGATATCGAACTTAAATCCGCGGCCCAGGATGTTGTCGCCCAGCACGCCATATTCATGCGCTTGCTCAATGGCCCGGCGCAGGCGATGCACCGCTAGCGGATATTCGGCGCGCACATAAATGATTCCCTGGGTCGCGCCCATCACGTATCCGCCGATAATCATGCCTTCCAGCATCGAATGCGGATCGCTCTCGATCTCATTGCGATTCATGTACGCGCCGGGATCGCCTTCGTCGGCATTACAGATAATGAATTTCTGATCGGCTACGGCCTTGCGCAGGAATTCCCACTTATTGCCGGTCAGGAAGCCAGCGCCACCGCGGCCCCGCAACTTGGCGGCCTTGATCTGTTCGACGACACTCTCGGGACGGGCATCAATCAGCGCTTTGTAAAGCGCCTGATATCCGCCCACGGCGATGTATTCCTCGATATCGTCGGGATTGATCAGGCCGCAGTTGCGCAGCACAATCTTCTTTTGTCCCTTAAAGAACGGTACTTCATGCCATGCCGGCACTTCGGGATAGCCGTGGCCATAGCGGATCGATCCGGTGATGTGGTCCCATTCTTCGATCTTGCAATACACCAGCTCGGGCGTGATGTTGCCGCTGGAGACGTCGTGAATAATTCGCGCGGCATCGCTGGCTTGTACTCCATGCAAGATGAGCAGCGGCTGTCCCGGAACGTACAAGTTCACCAGCGGTTCCTGACAGCACGCTCCAAAGCAGCCCACCGAGGTGAGATAAAAGTTCATGCCGCTGGCTTCGATGGCCTCAATGAATGCGTGGTATAGGCCTTCCGCACCATTTCCTCGGCCGCACGTTCCCATACCCACGGCAACGCGCGGAATGGTGGGCAGAAGCTTGCTAAGTCCCGCTTCGCGGACGGAGCTGAATACGCCGATGTCTTCAATCCGCGGCATCACTCACTCTCCCGTTCCAGCGCCCGCACTTCGCGCTGTAGCGTGCGCTCGTTGACGTGCCCGCAGATGCGATGGTTGATCTCCACCACCGGAGCCAGCGCGCACTGCCCGAAGCACGCCACAGTCCGCACCGTGAAGCGGCCGTCTTTGGTGGTTAACGCCAGTTTGTCAGCCTCGCCGGACTCCTCGTCATCGTCCAATCCCAGTCCGAGCTCCAGGCGAAGGCTCTCCAGCAGGTTGCGCGAATTGCGGGTGTGGCACGCCGTTCCCCGGCAGATGCAGACGGTGTTATCGCCTTGTGGCTGCAAATTGAATAAGGCGTAAAACGTAGCCACGCTGTAGATTCGCGATAGCGGAATATCCAGTTTTGCGGCCACGTACCGCAGCGCTTCCGAGGAAAGGTATTTGTGGGGATGGTGCTCCTGCACCGCTTCGAGAATTCCCAACAACGCGCCGGGGCGCCCGTTGTTCTTCGCTATGGTCTGGTCGATGTAGCCCTGTTCGGCGTTATCCACAAGAGTCGCGATAGCTGACATGTGCGTGGGCACTCCTTTCGTGAGAGGCCAGCACTGAGGGCCCCTTGCAGCGGCCCGCTTTAAACGGCGCAGGATTGCCAGACCGTTCGCGTCAAACGGTCCCGCTCCTGTTACCTAACAGCTTCTTCCTAATTGGGAACTATCTCTGTGAGACGGGTCACGTCGGGGCGTGATGAGACGCACCTGAGGCGCAATCTGGAACTGCAGTTCAATTTTGAAACAAATGTTCCACGTGGGACACCGGCACATTCATCGCTGATCCTGCGATTTTTACTTCGCTCTATTTGCCGCCCGTTTCATTCCACAGAAACGAAAGCTCGTCAGCCGTATCGTTGACCAGTTGAGTAATCGACACCCCGGAGCTGTGCCCGGCTTTTAATTCATAGTGCAGCAAGATCGGCCGGTCGCCACCCGTGTCGGCCTGCATCAGGGCGGTCATCTTCCGGGCATGCAGTGGATCCACGCGCGTGTCGGAATCGCCGGTATTAAACATGATGGCTGGATACTTCACGCCCTTCTTCACGTTGTGATAGGGCGAGTACTTCAAAAGGTAAGGAAACTGGTCTTCCTTCTCGGCCGAGCCGTACTCCGCCGTCCACCAGCGTCCAACCAGGAAGTTCTGGTAACGCAACATGTCGAGCAGCGGATAGCCGCACCAGATCGCCCCGAACAACTCAGGGTGCTGAGTCATCGCCACTCCCATCAACAATCCGCCGTTCGAACGCCCGCGCGCGGCCATGTGAGCCGGCGAAGTGTACTTCTGGTTGATCAGGTATTCGACCGCGCCGAAGTAGTCGTCAAACACGTTCTGCTTTTTCTCGAACATGCCGGCTTTGTGCCATGCCTCGCCGTACTCGCCGCCACCGCGGAGATTCGGCTGGGCGAAAAAGCCGCCCTGTTCCATCCACCATGCATACTCGGGGTCCCAGTGCGGAGGCAGGCTGACGTTGAATCCTCCGTAGGCGAACATTAACGCCTGAGCCTGACCATCGCGCTTCAGCCCCTTCCTGGCCGAAATGAACATCGGTATGCGCGTGCCGTCCTTCGAGTTATAGAAGACCTGCGACACGTCATATTGGTCTGAATTGAACGGGACCTTTGGCTTGGCGAACACATCGGTCTTTCCAGTGGCCACATCGTAGTGATAAATCGCCGGAGGAATCGTGAACGACTCGAAGCTGTAGAAAGCATGATTGGACGATTGACGCCCAAGCATTCCCGACGCAGCCCCGAGAGTTGGGTACGAAATCTTTCCAGCCAACTTGCCATCGAGGCTATACACCTGGGTCTGCGTGATGACGTCGTGCAGTCCGGTCACGAACAGCTTGCCGCCCACGATTGAAATAGACTCGATGACATCCTTGCCCTCGGGCACAACGGTCTGCCAGTGCTCAGGTGCAGGATCGGCCACGCTGACCTTTATGACGTGGTAGTTCTCCGCCTGGTAATCCGTAAGGACATAGAAATCGTCGCCATAATTTTCCGGCGAGAACTGGCTGTCGATGCCGTGAATGAGCGGCTTGATCGGAGCATTTGCAACGCTCAGGTCCTTCACGTAGATGTCGACGCGCTTGGCCGGAACTCCGTGATTCACATGAATCACCAGGAACTTTCCATTCTCCGTTACTTCAGGAAAAATCAGTTCCATAGGCCCAAAGTCTTCGCCGCCGAAGCTCTTACCGAAAATCATCGGGTCGGCTGAAACAGGAGTACCGATCGCGTGGTAGAACACCTCCGAACCGGTAGGCTGAAACTTGGCGTAATACAGACCTTTTTCGTCCGGGCTCAGGTTGACGCTGGCATAGCGTGCAGTCGGCAGCACATCAGGAAGCTCGCGCCGGGTCTTCACGTCCAGCAAGTGGATGGACTGCTCGTCCGCTCCGCCTTCGCGAACGTCGTACACCAACAGGTTGCCGTCCTTGGAAATGTCTCCAACGTTGACCGAGGTATTTTGGTCGGCGCTCAACTTGGTCGCGTCCACCAGCCTCTCGTCGCTTCCTTTAAGTCCGTCGCGGATATAGATCGATCCCTGGTTTTCTTCCGGGAGCCGCTTCTTGAAGAAATATTTCTGGCCCCGCTCCACCGGCACGGAATAGCTCTCGACATGCACTAAGTCGGTGAGGCGTTTCACGACTTCAGGACGAATCTTCACCTGCGAAAGATAGTCTTCGGTGTACTTCATTTGCTCCGTCAGCCATGCCCGCGTGGCCGGACTCTTGGAGTCTTCCAGCCAGCGATAAGAATCGGTCACGGTCACGCCATGAATGGTTTCCGTGACTGGCTCGACCTTGGTCGGCGGCGGAGGTGGCAGCACGACTCCGTTACCGCCATGCACGGCGGCGTTGTCAGCGGCATTCGAAACATTGGCGAGGCAGAGCAGCAGAAGGGCAAATCCTAGCTTGGTCATCATGTGAGTCCGTCTAGGATACAGCAGGTCGAAGGCGGAATAGCGGTACCGGAGCGCAAGGGGCGCTTCACCGCCGTCCCCACCATTACCCACGCCTACTGGGGATTCGGCCGGTTCGTGGCCGTCAGCCGAGCCAGCGAAATCTTCACCTGGCTGGCTTCGGGGCCATTGGGGCTCTCGTGCAGGTAGGTCTCATACTCGATGGCAGCATTTTGCGGCTGGCCCTTCTCTTCATAGATCTGGCCGGCAATCACGTGCACCACCGAATAACCTTCATGGGGCAGTTGGTGCACCTTGCGAGCGGTCAGCAAAGCTCCGTCCTCATCGCCGGTTTTCATTTCGGCGTCGCAAAGTAGGGTCAAGCTGGCGGGGTTGAGCGGTTCCACCATCAGCGATTTCTTCAGCAGTTCTTCGGCTCTCGGATAATTTCCGTCGTGAATCAGCATGCGTGCCAGGTTGCGGTCCCCGTCAGCATTCTTGTCATTGAGTGCGACCGAGCGTTCGAATGCCGCCCGCGCCTTCACTGGTTCATTCATCTGCATATACATCACTCCCAGGTTGTTGTAAGCAGTGTCGTACTGGGGGTAAGCAGCAACCGCCTTTTCAAACTGCTCGGCGGCCTTGGGATAGTCGTTGTGCTCCCACGCATCCATACCCTTGCGAAATGCTTTCTTGGCGTCGGCAGGAATTTTCAGCTCGGCGGCCGACGTTACGGGGGGAGCATTCGCTTTCGTCGTGGTCGAAACGCCATCGGTTCGTGGCTTCACCCGCAGGTAGACTGTCCTGCTCTTGTCCATGTCCTCGATCCGGACGCTCTCCACGGTAGTCCCTTGGATCGGAGTTCCAGATACACGAACCTGGTATGTCCCCGCACTCGACACGTGAAACGTCGTCTTCCCTTCGGAATCAGTAAACGTCTGCCCGACGGGGACGCCAGTCTCATTGATCAGTTCGACGCGAATCTGGTCTCCCGCATTCCGATCGTTGTCAAAAGTGACCTGCACGAAGACTTCTACGCTGGTGAGATGGGTCGGCGATCCCTGCGCCGCGCACAGCGTGGGCGCAACCAATAGCAGACACTGCGCAACCCACCATCCGCTGAACCGCGACATGCCGTCTCCGGACGAAGCCGAATCCCGCCCCGTGGACGAAATTGTACGCCAGATTAGCCGTCGCAGTGTCAATTCCGTGACCGCATGTCACGCATCTCGGGAAGCTTCGCGGCTCAGTCGACTGGACGGCAGCGACTTCGCCGCTTGAGCGAGCTTTTCCACCGAACGAAAAAACGGCGGAAGGTCGCGAGACCTTCCGCCGTTGGGCGGGGGGTGGGCAGGGAAACTCTAGGGCTTCATCGGCATGTACATCGGTTCGTTCGGCTTGCCGGTTTCGACCGTGTAGTCTGATGGAACCTGGAACAGCGACGAGTCCGGATCTCCGCGCGTGACGTTGGTCAACTTTGTGGTGACCGTTCCCATCATCGGGTCGCTGTGGATAGTCATAATTGCAATCTGCAGGTCCGGAGAATACCAACGCTCCGTGACCACGTCGATCGGCTTATCGTTTCCGATGGAGCCGGCCGCGATGGTGCGAGTGACTCGTACACCCTCGGCTTGCAGCCCATTCACCGTCTTGGTGCCGAGGTCTTCCTTCTTGAGTGCGCCAGCCTGTGCCGGTCCTCTGGTTTCGCCATTGGCAGCGTCCGTCCCCTTGTCACCATGCTGCCGGGGGCCGTGCATCGGCATCGCGCGCGCGGTCTTGTTGTCTGGATTCAGCATGTAGCGCTTTCCCGCCACCGGATCCATGATCATGACGACGTTCCGCTTTACGTTTCCGGTGGCCGGTGTGACCAGGTCCACGCCTACGTCGCGGCGAACCCGACCCTGCGAATCCCGATAGACCTTGGCTTGCGATTCATTGTGGATCTTGTTGCCGTCCGCCAGCGTAGTGTCACGGGTCACGGTCACCACCGCGGTCAGAGGCGCGCCGGTTACAGTCTTGCCGTCGCCAAACTCCCCTCCCATCATTCCGCTCGCCGGTCCAGGTCCGCCCATGAACATGCCATCGCGTAGAGGAGGCGGTGGCGCCTGCGCGAACCCAACCGCAGTCATCAACGCAACCGCGAAGACCACTAACGACGCCCTATAAATCCAAGACTTGCGCTTTTCGGAGTCCATATCTAAACCTCCAAACCTTTACCCCCCAACATCTCTTAATTCACAATCCGCATAGCGCGAACCAGTCCATCATCCCCAACCACTACATCGGCCAGCACAGGAGACGCCGCGCTCGACCCCGGCAATTCCATGCGAATCACCTGCTCGTCGCCGGAACATATCAGGGGATCGCACAGCATCAACGCCACAAACCCATCGTTGTCGGTATCAGCTGACGCTGCGACCGACTTTGCCGTCCCCGGCTTCGCTGCCACCGTACGAGCAGCGCGGTTCGTTACCGGGAGTAGTTTTGCTGTTTCTTCCGCCGTCTGGTTCTCTGAAGCCCGGACTTCTGCCGCCGGCGCCTTCGCATTTAAGCTGCTTTGCGGTGGAACCGTAACGGCGTGCGTTTGTGCCGTTGCTCGCGTAGCCTGCCGATCTCGCAGCAAACGCGATCCCAGGAAGATTGCCATGATCAAGGCAGCGGCCACCGCCGCATACGCGGCAACCTCGAAGAATCGGCTGAGCCGCCAGACGACAGGCGCAGCGCGTTCAGGGGCTGCTCCCGAAGCAAAAGCGAACTCCTGGTTTCGGAACGCCAGCATGACGGCCCGCTCAACGCTGGGGCCGGCTTCACATTGCGCGGTGCTCGCACGCAGCGACTGCATCGCGTTGCCTAGGACACACTGCGACTCCAGCCAGCGTCCGCACGCCGCACATTCGCGGGCATGCGACATCATCGGCGAATCGTCCGCACGCATCAGGGACAACTGCGACGGCGTCAAGCATTCTGCAGCGCTAATAAATTCATGACACTTCATGACACACACCTCGCGGCATCACCCGAAAACCCCACCAGCGCGGGGGCCGAGCTTTGCAACTTCCTCACCAGCATCTCGTGCGCCCGATGCAAGCGCGAACGGATGGTTCCCAGGGCACATCCCAGGGCGGCCGCTGCATCGGCATAGCTCAGCTCCTGCAAGTCGCACAGCACGACCACCTCGCGGTAATGCTCCGGCAACGACAGCACCGCTTTCCAAACCGCCTTCGAAGTCTGGCTCCGAGCTAGATCAAACAGCGGATCGAACTCCGTCACCAGCGACGGGTCGTCGTCTTCCGCCGGAGTCGTCATCACCGACTCGGTGTAACTCTTCTCCATCGCGCGCCTGACGTAGTTCCTTGCCACGCCGAACAGGAAAGCCCCCAATGCTCCGCGCGCCGGATCGAAATCGCGTCCACGCTGGATCAGGAAGAGAAACACTTCCTGCGTGACTTCTTCCGCCACGTGTGGCGAGCCGCTCATATGCAGGGCGAAGCGGTAGACAGGTCCCTGCCTCCGCCGGTAGAGGGCGGTAAACGCGTCTTCATTTCCGTCGAGCGCCTGTACCAGGAGCTGTTCGTCGGTATGGTCGGTCAGCAACGCCACCTCGGCGATCAAAATGCTGGTTCCACTAGTATTTCACCCTACTCAATGGGAAAGTTCCGTCATGTTGGCGTTCTATCAAGTCGACCGTCCGTTATTTGTGTCGCGAGCAACTGTAAGACATTGAAAACAAACGGGAAACGCCGCGAGGTAGCAGCGTAGATCGACCATTCGCAGAGTGCTCGAACTACCCAGTCGCCTTCGCGATCGCCAGAAACACCGCACCTACAAATGCGAAGAATGTTGCCATCGTCAGCACGATGAGTGGCAATGCGAAGAATGTCCGGTTCCACCCTGCGCCGATGCGGGAATGGTTGGGAGTTGCTGGGTCGTAGCGCACAACATGGTGACTGCCGACGGGGAACTGCTGCGTCCGTTGCAGGGTCGCTTCGTAGTTGGTGCTTTCGAAGCTCGTCAACTCCGACGTCACCGGCTGCCCAGCGACGGTGTACAGCACCTGTAACTCTGCGCGGTAAACATTTTCGTGGCCCGACGCTGGCGCCGTCACCACCTCGCTGCGCAGAACCTGGCTATCGGTTTCCGGCCATTGGCGCAGCACCTGCACCTGGCGCCAGAAGAACGGCAAGCTGAAGATCAGAAACAGGACGGCAAAAATGAAGTTGGCAGCGGCAATCATCCGCAGAGTGCCGCGCTTCTCGCTCACGTGGTCGTCCTCACGCAGACCGTTTGAGGTCTTTCATTTCTTTACTCACTGCGCGATAGCGCACGACCAAATAGCGCACGTACAGCAACGCAATAACCCACGTCACGGCGTAGGCAGCCCGCAACGCGACAAACCCGCTCATCGCGCCCTGCCTTCGAGCGCCAGTTGAGCATGCTCAGCTTCCACCGCGTTCTCCAATTGCTGCAAACGATAGCGCGTCGCCACTAGCACGATCCCCACGCAGGTAAATGCCAGCAGGTTCCACATAAAGGCGTGCAGCATGGTCGGATCGAGCCCGGAGTTCTCGCCTCCTCCCATCACCGGCGAAGGATGTTGGGTGCGAAACCACCGGATCGACATGTAAACGATCGGCACATCGACGAATCCGAAAATTCCCAACGCCGCCGCCAGAACCTGCGTCTGACCTCCCGCGGCGAAACGCCGCAGCATCAGGTAGCTCACGTAAATCAACCACAGCACCAGCGTCGTGGTCAGCCGCGCATCCCAGGTCCACCAGATACCCCACACCGGCCGCGCCCAGATCGGCCCAGTGATAAGCACGATGGTGCAAAACACCACGCCGACTTCGGCGCTCGCGGCAGCCAGGGCATCGGCGTTCAGACTGCGCTTCCACAAATACGCAATCGACGCGAGGAAGTTAACGAAAAAGCACACCCCGGCTACCCACGCCGACGGCACGTGATAGTAGAAGATGCGCTGCACGTCGCCCATGGTCTGCTCGGTGGGCGCAACAAACAGCCCCTGGTACGTGCTGAAGCCAAGCAGGGCAAGCGTGAATACGATAAAAGCAATGCTAAGAGATTTCATTCTGCGTTAAGCACACTCTCGAAAAGCAACAGGCACACTGCGGTAAAGATGACATCGTAAACCAGCAGCAGCTTGATCCAGAAGTCAGGGGTCGATTCGCCTGTCAGTACCGACGTGGTCGCGTCCACCATCGCCAGCAGCGCGGGAATTGAAATAGGGAAGAGAATCAACGGCAGCATGATCTCGCGGCTACGGGTGCGGATCGACAGCGCCGCGAAAAACGTTCCGTTCACCACCAGCGCCCATGTTCCCAGCAACGCGATCACTACCAACTGCCATACCGGTCCCACTGACCGTAGCTGGTAGAACACCACGAACAGCGGAGCCATCAGCGCTTCCAAAATTACGACAAACAAAAAGTTTCCCAGCACCTTCGCTAGCAGCAGCGCGTTGGGCGGCGCAGGAGAAACTCGATATGCATCCAGCACCTGATTACGCAGTTCGCGCGCCCAAGTCTGATTCAGTGCGACCACTGCCGCAAACAAAAACGCCACCCAGATCAGCCCGCCGGCGATCAGTCGTGACTGCTCGGCCGTCGGATTGAACGCGAAGCTGAAGATCACCACCACCAGAAGCGAGAAGAACAGCATGGAGTTGATGGCGTCTTTGGACCGCCATTCCATGCGCAGGTCTTTCATCAGGGTCGCTTTGGTCACATCGACGTGGCTCACGGAGCGTCCCCGAGTTCGCGTGCGGCCGCGATCGATGCCTGCTTCGCGCTCTCGCGCGAGACGATCTTTCCTGCCTCCATGTGCACGAACTCGTCAGCAACTTGTTCCATGAGCGCAGCCTGGTGGGTCACCACAAAAATTGTCTTGCCTTGATCCCGTACCCGTCCCAGCACGGCCGCCATCTCCCGCGCCGAGCGCACATCGACGTTGGAGAACGGCTCGTCGAGCAGCATCAGCTCCGGATTGTGCAACACCGCCCGTGCCAGTGACAGCCGCTGCCGCATGCCCTGCGAGTACTGTCCTACACGCCGCTCGAGCTCTGGATCAAGGCCGACCATCTGCATGGCCGCGCGGCACACGGCGTCATCATGAATTCCGTACAAGCCAGCGAAATACCGCAGGTTCTCCATGCCGTCGAGTTCGTCGTACAGCAGCGGAGCATGTCCCATGTAGCCGATTCGGTGCGCCACCTCGCGAACGTTCGCGGCGCCCAGCAGCGTTATCGAGCCCTGGCTCGGCTCCATGAGTCCGGCAACCACCCGCAGCAACGTGCTCTTGCCGGCGCCGTTGTCGCCAACCACCACATACAGGCGCGCCGGGGCGAAGCTGTCCGAAATACCGCGCAGCGCGGCGAAGCGGCCGAAGAATTTAACCAGGTCTTTGAGAACGATGACAGGCTGGCTGGACGAAGGCAAATCGGATGTGCCTGTCATGGATGTTAGTTGCTCGCAGTCGCTCGGGCGCAAGCTACTGGGACTGGCCTCCCGGCTGGGAACCACTCAACTCTGCTTTCTGAGGACTTTCGCCGGCAGTCGTCGCTCCCGGCTGTCCTTGCTGCTTGGGCGCATACTTCGAAGCGCACTTCGCCTGAATATTCGTCGCGTGGAAGACTCCATCGCGGCCGTACTTGCCTTCCGCAAGTGCCTGCGCATTGTCCTTGAACGTATCCGGTGGAGCTTCGCTGCCGGCGTAAACCACGGGGATCGTGCGTCCCTCTTCCGCCAGTTGGAACTCCAAGTGAGTGCCTTGGCGCCTGATCGATCCGGGTGCAACATTTCCGGCTACCCGCAGACGCTTGCTGTACGCGTCTTGGCCCATGCCGTTCAGTTCTTTGATCGTGACGTAGTAGCTCTTGCTGTCCTGTACGCCCGTGTAGGCGAGATAGGCCAGCGAAACCACGATCACGACGATCACTGCGCCGAAGCGCAAATACCTGCGACCCTGCACTGACATACTGAAATTAATCCTCAAGATTCCGAGCCGCCGCCGAGCATGGCAAGCCGGTTACGCGCTGAGCTAAGGATACTGCCTTTGGAGACCCGGCGCTACGTGATTCAGATCACACGGTGGTGTGACGACTGCGTTCCCGCGCCTGACACCGTGCCGGGTTGGACGCTCGTTCTTGCGAGAAACGAACGGGGGAGTTGAGCCCGAAAGCCCGCCTCCCCGTCCTATGAGAGCTATTGATTTTTCTTATTCGGATTAAGTCCGCAATACAGTGACCCCGCAACCGCTACCCGACAACGGGCCATCGCAGGATAAGGAAGGGCGTTCAGCCAGCCAGCAGTCGGCTCAGGCGATCTTAGGCGACGGACTCGCCGTAAATCTCCGCGGCTGCCTGGAACCAGTCCTGTTCCGGCGATCCGCCTTGCCCCTGACGCTCCAAGTAAAGCTCATAGGCGCGAATACGGATCTTCTCTTCGACCGGAGTCTCCAGTGCTACTTCCTTTGTTTTCTTAGTCTTCGAGGCAGTCTTGGCAGCCGCTTTCACAATTTGGATGCCATTGTCGGCCTCGGTCTTGGGCTTGCGAGTGCTCTTCTTGGGGGTTGTGCTGTCGGTCGCCCGAGGTTCCTTCGCCATCTTTACATTTACTCCTGAGTTTTTGTGGATTCGCAACCGGTCCACGCCATCCTTTTAGTCGCTGCCAGTTGCGGTACCCCTATGATACCGAATCTCGCCCGAGATTGCCCGCACGTACGTGTCGTTTTCACCGGCTTTTGACACTCAGGAACAAGAATAAGCAACTCGTCCCTGATTACACGTAAGTTGCTTACTCCCCGTTACTTGTGGAGTCTAACTTGGAGGATAATGGGCCTGTCGAATTCGGCACGGTTGGGGAACCAACAAGTCTTGGTCAACGTACTGAACAGTGGTGGGGAGCGTCACTTGTAGATGGTCTTTTTCGAAATCCTCCGGCAGATGCTGCGCACCCTGTGGGCGCATAAGCTGCGCTCGTTCCTCACCATGTTTGGCATCGCGTGGGGTGTGGGTTCGCTGCTCCTCCTGGTCGGACTGGGCGAGGGATTCCGCTCGGGTAACCGCAAGGAAATGAACTCCCTCGGCGAAGACATCATGTTCATGTTCCCAGGCAGGGCTCCCGCCGTCGCCGGCAACATGAGCTCCGGGCATCCCTACAAGCTGACGTTCAAAGACTATCTCGATATTCAGCGCGAGGCTCCTCACGTCCGCGCGGTCGCGCCCGTGCTTCAGCGGAACGACCTGCACGAGGTTAGCGAATACGGCAATACCAACGGTCAAGTCGTTGGCATTCCGCCGCACTTCAATACGATCCGCTATTTGCCTCTCGCGGCCGGACGCTGGCTGAACGAAGCCGACGAGACCCAGAAGCGCTTCGTTTGCGTCATCGGCGACGAGATGCTGAAGAACTTGTTTCCGAACGGGCGGACAGCGGTTGGCAGCTCGATCCTACTCAACGACGTCCGTTTCGAAGTCGTTGGGGTGGTGCAGCGGGTCGGGCACGGGGACGACAACTCCACAAACAATCGCGTCTTTCTGACTTACAACATGATGCACCAGTTCTTCCCGCTGACCGGCGACCAGGAGGAAAACGCGGTTTCCTTCTTGAATTACCGTCCCCGGGTGCGGGATGAGCACGAACTGGCCCGCCAGGAAGTGCGCAAGATTATTGCTCGCAATCATGGTTTCGACTGGCGCAATGACGACGCCTTCGAAGACTGGGACACCGTGAAAAACGCCGAGGCCGTTGGCAAGATCTTTGATGTCATGGACATCTTTCTTGGCGGCGTAGGCTTGGTGACACTTACTCTCGGGGCCATCGGTATCATCAACATCATGCTGGTTGCGGTCAGTGAGCGCACTCGCGAAATTGGCCTGCGCAAGGCCCTGGGCGCCACCAACCGCAGCATTCTCCTGCAGTTTTTCCTGGAAGGCGCATTTCTGACGCTGATCAGCGGCGCCATCGGCATGGGCGGCGCGGCAGCACTCATGGCCGTCATGAGCGGAATGGCCGGGGGAGCACCCGGTTTTGATCCTCCAACCATGTCCTTCATGTCTGCAGGCGTGGCCATCGGAACGCTCGCCATCGCCGGAACCATCGCGGGTTTGTATCCCGCGCGCAAGGCGGCGATGCTGCAACCCGTAGACGCTTTGAGATCGGAGTAGTTATGGTCGGCGATATCCTCTTACAGGCTTACGAGGCGATGCGCTTCAACCGCCGTCGCACCACACTCACCATGCTCGGAATGGCCTGGGGCATCGCTACCGTTGTACTTCTGCTGGCCTACGGCAACGGCTTCGGTCGCGCCATCGAGACCATCTTTGCGCAGTGGGGGACCCGCATCATCGGCGTATTTCCCGGTCGCACCTCGCAGCAGGCGGGCGGGCAGAAAGCGGGCACCCAGGTTAAATTCACCATGGACGACGTGGACCGCATCGTGAACGCGGCTCCCATGGTCAGGCGCATCTCGCCTGCGGCTTACAAGCAGTCGACGGTGCAATACGACGTTCGCAGCTACACCTTCAACGTCGAGGGAGTCTATCCCAGCATGTTCAAAATCCAGGCCATGCATATCGGGGAAGGTCAGTTCTTTGGCGAGGAAGAGGAAGAAGCAAAAGCCCGCGTCGCCGTCATCGGCTCCGAAACCAAGACCAAACTTTTTTCCGGCCAATACGCCCTGGGACAGTACATTCGCATCGACGGCATCAGCTTCAAAGTGATTGGTGTGCTCGCCCCGCGTATGCAGGAAGGCGACGACGGCGTAAACCGGGTCATCGAGATTCCGTTCTCCACCATGGGTGACCTGAAGAACACGCACTATCTCGACGGCATCTGGGTGAGCTACGAAGGCGATCAGTTCGAGCAGGTCGAGCGCCAGGTGCGGCAGGTTCTCGCCGACCAGTACAACTTCAAGCCCGACGACAAGCGCGCCGTCTACGTCTTCAACATGATGAAGCAGCTTCACCAGTTCCAGGTCATCACCATGGGCCTCAAGATTCTGCTCGGCTTCATCGGGACGCTGACGCTCGGCATCGGGGGAGTCGGCCTGATGAACATCATGCTGGTGTCGGTGACGCAACGTACCCGTGAAATCGGCGTCGAGAAGGCCCTCGGCGGCCGCCGGCGCGACATCCTTTTCCAGTTCCTCGCCGAAGCCCTGACCATCACCGCCGTCGGAGGCATCGCGGGAATCATCCTCGCCTACGCCGTCTCAATCTTCGCCGGACGCATCA
This sequence comes from uncultured Acidobacteriaceae bacterium, assembly GCA_963730105.1. Classification (GTDB taxonomy): domain Bacteria; phylum Acidobacteriota; class Terriglobia; order Terriglobales; family Acidobacteriaceae; genus DASRAA01. Next base: position 131,686 of record CAVSQO010000015.1, on the reverse strand, counting down.
CGTTCTACAGCGCGTTGGCCAAGAATGCCGAGGCGGCCGACATTCAACTCATCATCGATCCGGTGATCGTAGTCGTGGCGACGATCATCCTCGGACTCGTGGGCCTGGTCAGCGGCATGCTCCCCGCCATCAAGGCCTCGCGCCTCGATCCCATCGAAGCCCTGCGGTACGAGTAGCCCACCTCGGCTACAATCGCGATGTGACACTCGACCGCCTCTCTCGCGTGCAACAGCAGCTTCGCCTCTACGAGCACCCGCTCGTAGAGTTCGACGCCCGCGCTAAGGGCGAATCCATCGAAGTCGTCATCCGCCCGCGATTCACTGATCCTCCAGTCCACACCTACTGCTTCGAGCTGCACCCTCGCGATCTTGACGATGCGCAGTTCGAGTGGGCCTTCCAACGCCAGATATTCGATTGCCTGCACGACTACCTCGTCGAAATGTTCATTCGTACCCCGCAGCACCGCCGCGAGCATCAGCAAATGGAGCGCGAAGGCAAGCTGTGACCTTGCGCGACGTCATCGTTGACGAAATTCGCCACCGCGGGCCCATGCCCTTTTCGCGCTACATGGAGCTGTGCCTCTATCACCCTGAACTGGGCTACTATTCGCGACCGACCGAACAGTTTGGCAAAGGCGGAGACTTTTACACCTCGAGCGACATCCACGCCGTGTTCGGGCGTCTGCTGGCGCGGCAGTTCGAGGAGATGTGGCGTGTCTTGGGCTCGCCCGAACGCATCGACCTGATCGAACTCGGTCCCGGGCGCGGCCTTTTCGCCTGCGATGTCCTCGACTGGTCAGCCAAGCAATTCCCGGATTTCGCTCGTGCCTTGCATTACGCGCTGGTAGAGCAATCGCCGGTACTTCGCGCTCGACTACACGAACGGCTGCGGGAACATCTGACTGACGGTCGCGCCACAATTTCCGACTCCTTGGAAAGCGCCGCATCCGTCGCAAGCAGCTGCCTCATCGTCTTCGCCAACGAGTTCCTCGACGCTCTGCCCGTCGAAATCATCGATCATCGCGGCGCGGTGCGCGTCACCGAAATCGCCGGTAAACTCAGCGAGTACTTCGTTCCTGCATCGTCCGACGAGCTGGACTTTATAGATCGCTACAGCGTGCATCCAGAGTCCGGCGAGCGAGTCGAAGTTTCGCTCGCGGCGCTTGGATGGATGAACCGCATCACCAACGCCTTCGCGGGCAAGCAAGGCTTCGCGGTCCTCATCGACTACGGCTACACCCGCGACCAGCAATTGGCCGGCCGGCACCGCGACACGTTGATGACCTATCGCGCACATCGCGCCACCCCATCACCCTACGAGGCCCCCGGCGAGCAGGACATCACCGCACATGTAAACTTTACTGCCCTCGGGGCCGTCGCTGCCGATCGCGGCTTTGACCCGCTCGCCCTGCTGACGCAGTCGCAATTCCTGCTAGGCATCGGAGAACAATCGCAGTTTGCCGACGCGTTCCAGGACTGCGTTCTCCCACAGGAGCGGGCCAAAGTCGCGCTTCAGCTCAAGTACTTGATCAGTCCTGAATCCATGGGTGAAGCCTTCCAGGTTCTCGTGCTGTCACACGGTGTCCCAAAGGAAAAGGCCGCCCGGCTGAGCGGCCTTCACCTTCTTCTTTGAACTAAGGTCCTCTTACGGAGCTTGCACTGCCTTCAAGATATTGAGCAACCCGTATCCGAAAGCTGTGTTGGGTATAGACGCCCCGTGGTAATTGCCGCAGGTTTGTGTGCTGGTGAGCTGCGTAGCGTTTTGGGTCAGATATGTCAGGGTGAGCGTAACGTTGCCGATCAACGATGGCTTCGCTTGCCACAGCAGAGCGACTGCTCCGGCCACCTCGGGCGCCGCCATCGACGTTCCCGACCAATAGGACTGATACATGTTGTTGTAGGCTATGGCGCCGGTGATGTATTGACCCGGCGCGACCAGCTCCGGCTTAAGCCGCCCGCTGCCGTCGACCGTCACTGGCCCGCGACTGCTGAAGACGGCGATGTTGTTGTAGGAGTCGGTCGCCCCAACGCTTATCGCATTCGCATAGATAGCGGGAGGCAGGTTGACCGTGGAACACCCCGGTCCGGTATTTCCGGCCGCCATTACCGGGACGATTCCGGCAGCACGCACAGTGTTCACAATTTGCAGGAGCGTATTGACTGAACAGCCTTCGGTGGTTGGACAATCCCATGAGTTGTTGATGACGTCTGGCGCCATCGCCGGGTTCGCCAATTGAGGTTGATTGTAGGGATAAGGCGCCAGCAGGAAGTCGAAGCACTCGATGTATTCCGCCGGAGTGCCGTTGCCATTTTGGTCCATATTGCGGCATGCAATCCATTTGGCGCCCGGCGCGACGCCAACCTGGTTCCCCACTCCATCGTCGCCCACCATTTCGCTCATGGTGAATGTTCCGTGGAATTGGGGATCGACCGGCGTCTGCGAGTGGGCACTAGTGGCGTCATGCCAGTTGTAGCTGTGATTCACGGTGGTTCCGTTCCACCCACGGTAGTGGGACTTAAGCGCGGGGTGGTCCCATTGCACGCCCGTGTCAGCTCCTGCGACGACTATGCCTGTGCCTTTATAGCCCAGCGCCCATACCTGCGGCGCCTTCACCTGCGATACGTTCCACGTAATCCCCGAGGCTGCTTGGGCAGTTTGGACATTAGAGTTTGTCCCGGTGGAATACGCCAGCGTGTTCGGTGCCGGTATGCCCACGTGGACCCTGGGATTCGCGTCAATCCGCTGCACCTCTTCACGTCCCGCGAGTTCATATAACTGGTCTCTGCTGGCGTTCACTTTGATCATGTTCACCGAATAGAAGGACTGAAACGGGATGCCGCGCTCTTGCAGCATCTTGCGAATTGGCGCCTGGGTTCGTTCTGCAACCTCCCGAAGCGCTGCGTACACGTATTGGCCCTTTTGCAACTTCGTTGGAAGGTTGGCCGCCCCGCTCAGGTCAGCCTGCTCATTAAGAACGATCAGTGCTTCCGCATTTCCGCCGGAAGCAACGGTGGCTGCCAGATGCGGCTCGATTTTTGAAATCGAAGCTGCATCTTGCGCGGACAGTGAAGGAATTGCACAGCTCACGATTGCGATCATCAATAGGGCAGCGAGAACACGCGGGTCGACTCGGTTGAGTTTCAATCGTTGTAGCTTCCAATGGGCAGTGTTTGGGCGCGCGAATGCGGTGCATAGGGGGTGCATTGTTCACCTTTTAATTTTGGAATATTCCAGATGCGCTGTTCTGGCTTGCGTGATCAGGAATCTGCAATACTACAATTGAGTTTTCTGGTTTCAATACAACTTAAGTGAGGATTACGACTTTGTCGAGATGATTCGGCAGGTTTGACCGAAGGGTGGCATTAATTTTCAATAACTTGCAGAGTTACCAGTAACCATTTTTGCGGGTTACAGTGGTTACTAAAGATTAGTGTGGTGGCTGATTTCGTTGGGAATTCTGGGCCCTTGGCGCCACTATTCGGCCAATTATGTCGTCGTTACACAACTACACTCTGAGATAACCTGTTGGTCAATAGTGTCGAGGCGGGCGACCGAAAGCGCGAAAAAGGTTCTGGCAACGCTGGCACATAGAACCGGCGTCCCGCGGAACGGAACCGATCCGGCCAGCAATAAGGGGGATGTCGGCGAGCTAAACGCAAGTGGCAAGACACCTGCCGGCCTCAAGTGCCGCTGATGTCTTGCCATTTGTGCAATCGATCTATCTATTTGTTCCGCGACTTGCGGAGGAATCCTCCCAACGCAATCAGGCCTCCGCCCATCAGCATGAGCGACGAAGGTTCCGGAACCGGAGCCAGCGGAGCAAAGGCTACGCCGCTGCCCGCTGTCCCGTCCTGAGCGGACAAGAAGCCGCTGGTGAACGTCACTGCGTTGGTCTCGATGATCAGATTAACCGTAGTCTGGCCTGGCTGCATCTCATCACCGAACTGGTCAAAGTTGAAGCCAATCACGCCTCCGATTCCTGCGCTACGATCAACCGTAATTGGATCGTGGACACCGAACGGATTCGTGCCTGCATCAACCATGAAGCCAGTGAAACTGGACATCGAGTAACGTTCGTTGACATCAGGTCCGTTGTTCGTGAACACATAGATGAAATCCAGGCAATTTGCACAAAATGTATTGCCTGGGTCTTGCACCACCCACGTGCTGTAGGTGTCTGTGAATGTCGGCGTCGTGATTGTGCCCGAAGTTGACGCCAGAGTCGGCCCGGTCGGAAACAGTGGGCTCGGGGGAGCCGTTCCTCCGACGCTAAGTATCGACGCCTGCGCTACCGGCACCATCATCAGCGCGAACGCCAGCAGAGTAATGAGCTTTGCGGATTGGCTTTTGCCGCCTTCACGTGCCATCTACTACCTCCCGTGGTCCTCGTCGAATCGTAGTGTCACTACATTTCCCACGTGGCGCGTGTGAAAAACCACAGTTGCGCAACCCGTGAACAGCAACGTCACGGAATCCAATGGCACTCACTGTGCAATCCGGCTTCCGTTGTCGACCTTGCGCAAGTTACTCCAGTAGCCGTTGTTGCCTTGTTTACTATGGGCAAGGCGTAATGTTTACATGCAAGCTATTGCACTTAATGTCTAAGCCTTTTCCCAAGCCACATGGGAATATTTACGTTGTTTCGCAACTATCGGGCGCACGGACCCTCCACGCCAGCGGCGCGATGCTATCCGCACAACGCAGCGACCTGCAAATTACGGTGAAGGTTTTCTGGAGCTTAGCCCTGCCTGTTACACCATCGCCTAATCCGGCCTACTGCGAGCCGCTGGGTGCGCTCTGCGGAGTGTAGGGAGCCTGCAAATACTTGCGGGCTTCGTCGAGTGCGCCCGCGGTGTTGTCGTTGGTCTGCAAGCGCCTGCCGGTACTCGTTGCTGGCGCGTTCGCGCTGTCCGGTGAGGTCGAAGATCTTCCCTAGTTGTATGTGGCTCCAGACTTCAGTCCATCGCGGCTCGCCGTCGCCGTTCAACGATTCCCGATAGGCATTCGCCGCCGACTGGTAGTTGTGTTGCACGAAGAACACCTCGGCGATGCGATAGTGCGCCAGTGAACTGTTTCGGTTGACGTCCAGCGCTTTCTGGAACTCCTTCAGCGCTTCCGTCAGGTCGCCCTGCTCCACGTCCTGCTGTCCGCGCACAATCGACGTTCTGACCTGCAGTTCCGGCGAATTCTTCAGTACCCGGTTGTTCGGGTCCACTGTGATCTTCCGCGGCTTGCCGAAGGTCTCCACCGCAAACGCCGAATCCACGCCCGACACCTCGATGCGCTTGGTTTCGGTCTTTCCGTCGGTATCGATCCTCAACTCCACCGGCATGCGAAACAAATCGAGGTCCTGCTGGATTTCCCCCACCACCCGGAAGCCCTTCTGCGTGCGGTAAATCGTGTACTTCGTCTTGAATTCCGGAGCGCCTGTCGAATCCAGCCATTGCACAAAGAACCACGAAAGCTGCTGTCCCGACGCTGCTTCTGCCACTTTACGCAGGTCGTCCACCGTAGCCGGTTTGCCCGCATACTGCGACAGAAAGTCGCGCATGGTCTTGTCGAACGCCTGGTCGCCGATCACCCAGCGCAGCATGTTCAGAATGCTGCCGCCCTTGTCGGTCACCAGCGACTGGAACTCCGGCGAGAAAACGTCCAGCTTGCCCACCTGCGACAGCGGAACGCTGATGTAGGCCAGCGCGCCCACCGCCATGTCCTTGGTGACTTCCTCGAATCCCGCCTGCCCGGCCGACATGCAGCACGTACAGCGCCTCCGAGTACCGCGCGAAGCCGTCACTGATCCACCAATCGTTCCTGGTCGCCGGGCTCACCATCGTTCCCCACCACTGGTGCGCGATGGTGTTCGCCAGCAGCCGATAGTTCACCTTCGAGTTGAACGCCCGCGAGTTGATCGCCGCGATCTCCGGCGCCCACGCCTACGGCACCGTATCGTCGGGGATTTCCACCACGCTTAACTTGGTGCTGAACGACGGCCCGAAGCTCGATGTGAAGTAGAAATATTCCTTCGATGCCGCGTCGGCATAGGCCTGCGCAAACCCTTTGTTCTTCTCCGAGGTGTAAACCGTGACGTCCAGTCCGCCCTCGGAGCTCTTGGTCTGCACGTACTTGCCGATCAGGATCGTCCCCGGAAAGCTCGCTTTCGCGTAGGTAAACGTATAGTGTCGTAGTTCCCCGGCGGGAATTGCCAGCTTGCCCGGACCAGAGCGCGCCGCGGCTTTCTTCACGGCCGCGCGCGGCGCTTCATTGTCTTCTCCCGCGATCGGACGGCATCGCGCCGGTGGTCTCTTTCCCGCTGCCAATCACGGTATATCCCGTCGGAGCACTGATCCCAATGGTCGAACGTGAACCGGTTCGTGCCGTATCCGACCATGGGAAACCATGCGCCCGCATACAGCAGATAGGTCATCGGATCGCCAATGTAGGCCAGCTTCAATCCCGGAACCGGGCTGTCGTCGGCCGACTGCACGGTGCCTTCGTATTCGAAACGTCAGGGTCGAGCTCGCGCCTTTCGTAAGTCCGGCGGGCAGCGACACACGCACCGTCGAATCCTGGCTGATGCGTTCCGCCGACAGCGTTTGGCCCTCGGCATCGAGCACCCGCGTCGGGCGCAGTCCGTTGTGAAGCTGGAAGTCGCGATGCTGATGTCGTCCAGCGCGGTGAACTTCACCCGCGCGATCGCCTTGAGCTGGTGGGTCTGCGGAGTGACGACCGCCTGAATAACGTAATTTTCGACCTGGATGCGCTGCCGGTCAGCAGCATAAGAGGCCGGTACGAGGGCCGCCAGAGTGAGGATGAGAACCACGCGCCCTAAAGTTCGCGCCGCGATTTGCATTATGGAGAGAACTCCTGCCCTTCTGGTACTATAAATGATGGAAAAACTACATGGAAGGCCGCAGAGCCGCGCTTTGCGGTCGTCGTCCTGAACTAAGTCTCAACGCTGTTAAAAAAGGTGCACATTGATTTGAAAGGGCACGGCTTCAGCCGTGCCGTTCCGGAGCATCTGCAATCCCGGGCTTTAGCCCCCTGAGGTAATTCGAATTCCTGCGCTCTCGGCATTTACACGACGACTCCCAGTGCGTCCAGCACCGCCCGCGCCGCCCGCTCGCTGGCGCTGCCTTCGCGTGTCAGACGGCCGCAGCCTGCTGTCGCACCTCGTCGAAACCCTCGCATCATCGCGTTCGCGCGTCTGCCTTCAGGCAGTAACCTTCGCAACTCGGCGCAGACCCGTTCGGGGGTGAAACCGTCCTGCACCAGTTCGGGCACCACATCGCGCTCGGCAATCAAGTTCACCATCGCGAACCGGTCCACCTTTACTAGACGGCGGCCGAACGTCCAGGTAAGCGGAGCCACCTGGTACACCATCGCGAACGGTGTGCCGATCAGCGCCGCCTCCAGCGTTGACGTTCCACTGGCCACCGCCGCCGCGCGCGCGTGAGCAACGTGGCCCGGGCATCGTTGGTAAACGTAATTGGCGGGCCGCTGTGGCTGTGCAGAAATGAACCTCATCCAGTGGGTATCGAGCGTTGAGGCCACCGGCACTATGTAAACGTATTCCGGGCCTAGAAGTTGCGCTGCTTGCAACAGCTTGGGGAAGATGCGCGACACCTCGCCTCGGCGGCTGCCCGGCAACAGCGCAATCCACTGCCGCTTCGCATCGATGTCCATACTCTGCGGCGAACTCCTCGCGCGTGATCGACGGCAGCGGCATATCCGCCAGCGGATGCCCAACGAACTCCGCGTCAATTCCGCGCTCGCGATAAAACTTCTCCTCGAACGGAAAGATCACCAGCATCTTGCGAACGTACTTGCGCACCAGCTCGATCCGCGATTGCCGCCACGCCCACAACTGCGGACTGACGTAATAGATCACCGGAATCCCGCGCTTATGCAGTTCGCGCGCCAGCCGAAAATTGAAGTCGGGAAAGTCGATCAGCACCGCCGCGTCCGGACGCCGCCGTTCCGCCTCGGCCACGACTTTGCGAAACAGCCGGAAGATGCGCGGCAGATGTTCGACCACTTCCGCCAGCCCCACCACCGCGATCTCGTTGGCGTTGACCACCAGCTCGCATCCGGCCTGCTGCATCCGCTCGCCGCCCACGCCAAAAAACTCCAGCTCAGCTGCTTTCGGATGCCAGACAGTTTTCTGCGAGCGCCTCGATCAACTTCGCGCCGTAAACTTCGCCCGAAGCCTCTCCCGCCGAGATGAGAATTCGCACCCAAGGATTATGACATTCGGCTGTTGGGATGTGCGGAGTACAAGAATCTGGTGCCCCATCCTTTCGCCTGTTTTGCAAAAGGATGGGAAGGAACATCCTCGGCATTAGGAGCTTCCGCATCCCGGCGTCCTCGGCTCGTCAATCACAAACAACCACGACCCATCCCGTTGCCGTCGTACGACTTCGGTACTCGTCCCGTCGAACTACGTCCGCACCTCGATGGACTACCCAGCTCGCATGCATTACCGCCAAACCGTCTCCAGACTCGACTATCGCGCGAGTCTCTAATTCCATGCGCGGACCACCGGCGAGGATGTGCTCGTAGGCCTTGCGAATGGCATCGTGCCCAACTGCACTTCCGCTTCCAGTCACGAGAGTCGCACCCGCTTCGTACAACGCGACCAACGCCTCGACATCTGCACGATTGAATGCGTCGAGAAACAACACGTGTATTTCTTCCGGTGTGTTTGCTGGCACAGTATGCCTCCGCCCGCACGCGTCTTGTAGTATTGTCCAACGCGCACCGCCCATCACGCCGCGTAATTCTGACAAGGGGACTCGATTGTCCAACCTCACCGGCGTTGGCAGCACGACTCTCTCAGCACCGGGCCCCCGCGCTCTCGCCCGCGTCTTAATCGCCGGCTACGTCGACGCTTACGCGCTGCTGAACTTCGGAGTCTTTGCCTCATTCATGACGGGTAACACGACCACGGGCGGCATGTATGCCGGAAAGGGCGATCTCGCGGCGGCGGGTCACAGTCTCCTCCCCATTCCGTTTTTTCTGCTGGGCATCCTGGCCGGGACGCTCCTTGTACACACCGATCGGCGCACCGCGCTGCGCCGGATTTCGCTTCTTGTCGCGGCTATGCTCGCCCTTGCCGTGGCCCGGAACTACTTCGCCTGGCCTGAATGGCTGGGTATCGTGCTCCTCAGTACCGCGATGGGCATCTTGAACACATCGGTGACCCAGGTAGGCGGCCAGCCTGTAAGCCTTGGCTTCATGACCGGAGACCTGAACAACCTGGCGCGCCACGTCGCATTCGGAATTCTCCGCGCACCTGTGTCCCAGGCACAAAGTGAACGAGACACCCACTGGCGTCGCGCAGTTCTCTTGGGCAGCCTTTGGGCGTTCTTTTTTATCGGCGCCGTCCTGGGTGCGACCCTCGCCTCGCGCATCGCCGTGTGGACGTTGCTTCTCCCCGCTGGGCTGTTGCTGCTCCTCGCCCTGCTAGAGCCCGCGACGGATTCCGTCAGCTAACGGCGGACGGGTCCATTTCGGGAATTTTCCGGTTACCTTCGTAACCTCGCGATGTCGATTTTTCCTGACTTAATGTGCCAGCCGCGTTAACAATGAAACTGGCACATTTCGCGCCGAAATCGCAGGCGCGATATCTGTTGGTGCTCGGTTGGCTGATTTTGGCCATCACGGAGATGCAGCCGCTCAGTGCGGTTCGTTGCGCGCTAAGTTCTTTGAAATTAATATTTTGCCCCTAAATCCAACAAACCATGGATTTTGCGCAGAAATTCTTTCTTAACCAATGATTCCAAGGACCTTTGACACTGCGAACCATGACTGCACACTCCACCCGCATGCAGCGTGAAGTGCCAGCTAAGTTCTTTGAATGGAATCAGTTGCCTATAAGTCCTTTGTGCTTGCAATCTTACGCGTGAAATGTGTGCTAAATCATTAATTCCAAAGGGACGGGGAGAGGGGGTACCACTCAGCGCGGCAGGCCAAGTCTAGCCGCTAATCGTCCGCCGAAGCGCCAACGCCGAGGGTTTCGCCTTGAGGAAGTTGAGCCGCGGGTGCCGGCAGCTCTTGCTCCTTGTATTGAAGCTGATACAGCTTCCAGTAGATCCCGCGATTGGCGAGCAGTTGCTGGTGCGTTCCAATCTCGCGCACTTTGCCTTTGTGCATCACGATGATTTTATTGGCGCGCTGCACGGTGCTCAGTCGATGGGCGATCATGATCGACGTGCGGCCCTCCACCAGCCGCGTCAGGGCGTCGCGCACCCGAAACTCGGTCTCCGTGTCCACGCTCGAAGTGGCTTCATCGAGGATCAGGATCTTCGGGTTGTGCGCGAGGGCTCGCGCAAACGAGATGAGCTGCTTCTGTCCGGTGGACAGTGTGCTGCCGCGCTCTTTCACTTCTTCGCCGAAACCGCCGGGAAGTGAACGAATGAAATCGGCAACGTTCACCTGCTCCGCAGCGTTTTCGATGGACGAATCGGTGATCCAGTGCGTACCCAGGCGAATGTTGTCGGCCACCGTTCCGGAGAATAAGAAAGGATCTTGCAATACCACTCCGTAACGCCGCCGTAATTCGGCCAGATCCATATTGCGGATGTCCACCCCGTCGATGCGGATCGCGCCCTTCTGTACGTCATAGAAGCGCAGCAGCAGGGAAATGATAGTGGTCTTTCCTGCGCCCGTGTGGCCGACAAACGCGACGGTATCGCCGGGATCGATGGTGAACGACACATCACGCAGTACCCAGTCGAACTCGTCTTCTGCGTGCACGCTCGCTGTTTCGGTCTTAAGTTTTTCCCCTTGGCGCGCAGCTTCCTCGGCGGCTTGGGCCATGGTGCGGTAGGCGAACCAGACGTGGTCAAACTCGATACGTCCCGGGCCGTCAGGAACCTGCGGAATCTGGGGCGACACGATTTCCGGCTTTGTGTCGAGCAGCTTAAAAACGCGCTCGCTCGACGCCATCGCCGCTTGCAGAATGTTGTACTTCTCGCTCAGGTCTTGGATGGGGCGGAAGAAGCGTTGGGCATATTGCATGAAGGCCACCAATACGCCGAGCGTCACCGCATTGCGGATGACCTGGTTCCCGCCAAACCAGATGACGCATGCAATCGCCGTTGCCGAGAGAACTTCGACCACCGGGTAGTAAATCGCGTGCGCCTCGATTGCGTCCTTGTATGCATCCATATGCGTGCGGTTGATCTTTTTAAACTGCTCGTACGACCGTTCTTCGCGGTTGAAAAGTTGCAGGACGACGATTCCGGTCACGTGCTCCTGCAAGTACGCGTTGATTCTCGCGATCGCGATACGAATGCGCCGGTAACTCTCGCGCACAGCTTTGCGAAATAGGCTGGTGGCGTAAAAGATGATGGGCAGCACCGCAAACGTGATCAGAGCCAGCCGCCAGCTCATGTTCAGCATGATGGCGACAATGCCGATGAGAACGAAAATGTCCTCGAAAATGGAAACCACCCCCGAGGTAAACATCTCATTGAGCGCGTCTACGTCGCTGGTGACCCGTGTAACGAGTCGGCCAACCGGATTGCGGTCGTAAAACGCAACATGCAGCCGTTGCAGATGGCGGAAAATCTGGGCGCGCAGGTCGAACATCACTTTCTGTCCTGCCCACTGCATGATGTACGTCTGGGTGAACTCGAACAGGAAACTCAACAGCAGCAACCCCATGTAAATCGCGGCGATTTGCGCGATTCCCGTCAAGGGTTTGCTGCTCAGGAAGCGATCGAGCAGGGAATGAGATTCTGTGCGATTGGCCAGGTACTTATCGATCGCGACTTTCGTCAGGTAAGGGCCGAGAACATCAGCACAGGCCTTCAGTACGATTGCGATCAGCGCGACGATTACCTGCAGACGATAAGGTCGCAGGTACGTCAGCAACCGCTTCATCAGTCTGCTGTCGTACGCTTTGCCCAGTACTTCTTCTTCGTGGATGTTGGCCATGTCCTCAGAATGATTCTAACGAAGTCGCACGCGAAACCAGTTGTTGCGGTGACCTTCATTAGACGCAGGAACAGCGCCGCACGATGAAATACCTCACGCTCGCTTACGCGAAGAGCTATTCATCGTCGCCGATCGGTTGTCCCGGCGGAACCGTCGGCGTTGGAGCAGGCGAGAATTTCTCGGGCTCCTTCAGGAACAGATCAATCCGCGCCAGAGTTGCCGCCTGCAGCGCCTTCTGCTCGTTCGTAGTCGGCAATACGCCGGCGATGAAGCCTCGCAAGGAGACCACCTCATCGCGGGCCATCGCTCGCGCCTCGCTCGAAGCCGCGTTGTTTGCTGCCAGACCAAGCAGATGCTCCACCACCGCTGTCTCAGCGACTCTCTGCATCTGGCCCGAAAATCCTTTAACTTGTGGCGCTTTCCATGTGGCCGCGAAAGTCGCCTCGATCACGTCCGCCAAACCCGGATTCTGGGCGTCGCGGGCATGATACTCCACCAGTCGGGACGCCCTTTGCGGGTTGAACAGCAGACTCAGCGTGATCTCGGTGGCTGCTTCGGCTGCTCCGCCCGGATCGAACGTAACACCTGTGTGACCGGCGAACGATTCCTGTGTCCGCGGATATCCTTCGGGACGAGGTGGAAGTATCTTGAGCAGCGACTCGGGCAGCGTAAGCGTCTGCGGCGAAATCGTCTCCATCAGCGCACTCAGAGCCTTCTTCTGATCCGCTGGACTGACCATCTCGGTTACCAACTGCCCATCGCCACGAAGAGCGTAACGGTAGTTCAGTCCTCCAACTTCCTTCGCAGCCGCTTCGGTCTGGTAGCGATGCAGAAGATACAGCGGAACCAGCGTGTCCTCGATCTCCGCCATCGGAGTTCCTATCGGTATCGCATTCTCCCCGAATTGATCCAGCGCGGCAGCCCGCACTTTAAGGATGCGATCCAACTCTGCCGCCGGATCGGGACCGTTGTCCCAAAGATGCGAATAAGGATGCGCGCCGCCCGGCGGACGCGAATCCTGATCCGTGATGAAGTACAGCCCGTTGCTCTGGGCCTTATTAAGAATCGCATCGAGAGCTGTATGTTGATCCGCGCCCGCCGCGAACTGCGAATACCCGTACTGGATAGCCACCTTGTCCCACGCGCCAATTCCAGTCGCGTATGCATGCGAAAGGTCAGGATGCCCGCCGGCGTCGAGCGTGATCCACGGATGCGGGTAATCCATGACGGACGTTCCTGGGGCAATGGCGCTCGCCACGAAATTATGCGCAAGCCCCAGCGTATGCCCAACCTCGTGAGCAGCCAGCTGACGAAGTCGTGCGAGTACCATCTCCTGCAATTGCGACGGAGCTCCACCCTTCCTGTAAGGAGACAGCAACGCCTCGGCGATCATGTAGTCCTGTCGCGCGCGCAACGATCCCAGCGTCACTTGGCCCTTAATGATTTCACCCGTCCGCGGGTCGATTACGCCAGCGCCATACGACCACCCGCGCGTAGAGCGATGTACCCATTGAATCGTGTTGTAGCGCACATCCATGGGATCCGCGCCTTCTGGCATCACTTCCACTCGAAATGCGTTCTTGAACCCCGCCGCCTCGAAGGCCTGCGACCACCAACTTGCTCCCTCGACCAACGCGCTGCGAATTGGTTCCGGTGCTCCGCGGTCCACGTAATAGACGATCGGTTTTACCGGCTCGCTGACGGCGGCGGAAGGGTCTTTCTTCTGCAAGCGATGCCGCGGGATGAAGCGCAAATCGAGAGGCGATCCCAGCGGCGCCGAGTAGTCGCGATAGATGACCGGAAAGTATCCAGAGCGGGGGTCAAACGCACGCGGCTGATAACCCTCTCCGGGCAACTGAACAAACGAATAATGCTCGCGCAATGTGACCGCATACGCATCGGGAGCCACAGTTGCGACCAGCGACTTTTCGGCCGGCTTATCGGTCGTAAACGTGAGCATCGATTCGATTTCGGTGTTCAGCGGGAAGTTCTTGGTGTTATCGAGCACGATTCCGCTGCGGTCCTTGTCAACCTTGTAGTTGCCCTGCTTGCTCTCCGTAAGTTGCTTGGTCACACCAAACGCGTCCGCAAGGAGAAAGTCGGTGACATCGATCAGCACAGCGCCGTTCTCTTCGGCGTCGACCTTGAAGCCCGCCAGTACCGACTCGGCAAACGACTGCGTCACCGCCATCCGTTCCGCAGGGTTCGTCGAGGACGACCGGTACTCAAGATTGGGCTGGACCAAAAGCACCTTAGGCCCGATCCGGCTGAAATGCACGACGACGCCTTCACCCAGCTTGCCGCGATCAAGTCCAATATCGTTCGAGCCCAGACCGTAGGGCAGCGACGGCAGAAAGAGAACGTCCTGATCGAACTTGCTGACCTCGAGATACATGCGGCCCGACTTCGCATCCCAGAAGAGCGGGAACAAGCCGTCCATCGCCTTCATGCTCAAGCTGAAGTCGTGGATCGTCGGAGTGGGTTTCGCCTCAGCGGCAACAAGAACGGTGGACAACGAACACAGAACAGACAGCAGCACCAACAAGCGAAATCGCGGCATCCATCACCCTCGGTAGGAATGGGGCGGAGTGTATCGTTTTTGCGCTCGTCACTGCAAGCGGACGTGCTATGTGAGTTTGCGGAGTATCAAAGCGGAGTTCTTCGATCCGAAGGCGATGCAGTTGCAAACTGCGTGCTCGATGGTGGCCCTGCGGCCGGCTTCGGGGACGTAGTCGAGATCGCAATCCGGATCGGGCTTTTCGAGATTGATGGTCGGCGGAATTTGTTGATGAATCATGGCAACAAGCGTGGCGGCGATTCCGGCTGCGCCCGAGGCTCCCTGAGGATGCCCGATCTGCGACTTCAAGCTCGACATCGGTGTGCTGCGTGCCGTAGCCCCGAGCGCCAGCTTCAAGGCACGAGTTTCAATGCGGTCGTTGAGTTGGGTCGATGTCCCGTGGAGATTCACATAGTTCACATCTTCGGCGGCGATTCCGGCGTCATCCATTGCCATATGGATGGCACGTGCCGGCTCCTCGCCGCACTCCTGCAGCCGGACGCGATGAAAGGCCTCGCAAGTGGAACCATAACCCGCGACTTCGGCGAGAATTCGCGCACCGCGCGCGAGGGCATGTTCGTACTCTTCGAGGACGAACATCCACGCACCTTCGGCCAGCACGAATCCGTCACGGTCGGCGGAGAACGGACGCGAGGCACGCTCGGGCTCCTGATTCCAAGAACTTGTCATAATTCGCATCAACGCGAAACCCTTCATGACTCCCGGAGCGATGGGCGTGTCCACACCGCCGACCAGAATCATCGGGATGAAGCCGAATTGGATTTCGCGCAGCGCGTAACCGAAAGCGTCCGTTGACGATGTGCAGCCGGTGGTGATGACATGGCTCATCCCGCGCAGACCGAAGCGCATGCTGATCTCGCTCGACATCGTGCCCATGGTCCCACTGGGAATGGAGAAGACGCTTGCCTGCTTGGCCTTGCCGCTGAAATAGAGTCGGTAGTTTTCTTCGGAGAAGTCCTGCGCGCCGCCTCCGGTACCCAGCACCACGCCGATCTCGCGCTGCTGCCCCAGTGTGAGCTTCGAGGTTTCAATTCCCGCCTGTTGCAGTGCTTCGGTCGAGGCCGCCAACGCCAGCGGCACCGCGCGCGAAAGATGTTTGCGCTCGTGGGCATCGACCCAGGCCAGTTCATCGAAGCCTTGAATTTCGCCGGCAATTTGTACGGGAAGATCAGTGGCGTCGAAGCGTGTGATTCGCCGGACCCCGCTTGCGCCGGCAAGCGCGGCGCGGCAGAAGTCCTCATTGCCGATGCCGTTGGGACTGACCACACCCATGCCAGTGATGACGACGCGCTTCTTCACGTTCTCTCCGGGTGCAACGTTTCACCAGCTTCCCGACGACGCAGTCCAAACGGCTCAGACGCGTGATCCACGAGTCTATAGTGATAATAGATGAGACGAGCGGCGTGGCAACAGTGCCGCTGGCTACAAGGTTGTGACGAAATTGTCTCTGGGAATTTACATCTCGGTTCCGTTTTGCCGCACCAAGTGCAGCTTTTGCAACTTCGCCTCCGGCGTATTCTCCCGTGCCATATTTGACCGGTACGTCGGTCAGGTCTGTGCCGAGATGGCAGCAAGTCGGGCGATGGCTGCGGAACTCGGCGGTCGCGTCGAGCAGGGCGTCGATTCGATTTATCTTGGCGGAGGCACTCCGTCAGTGCTTGCTCCCGACCAACTGGAGCGGTTGTTCAAGGCCGTGCGCGAGAACTTTGCAGTCGAGTCAGGGGCAGAAATCACGGTGGAGTGCGCTCCGGGAACAATTACCGAACCGGTACTTGATGGGTTGGTTGGTTGCGGGGTTAACCGAGTCAGCCTCGGCGTGCAGTCATTTGTCGATCAGGAATGCTCATCGGTTGGCCGGCTCCATAGCACGGCCGTCACGCTGGATGACATTGTTCGCTTGCGCGCGCGCGGCGTTGGGAACATTGGAATTGACTTGATTGCCGGATTGCCTTATCAAACGCCAGAAAGCTGGGAGTTCACGCTCGCCGAAACGCTGGCAACTGGCGTACCGCATGTCAGCGTTTACATGCTGGAGGTGGACGAAGATTCGCGCCTGGGCAGCGAGCTGCTGGCTGGTGGCAGTCGCTATCATGCTCATTTCGTTCCGGACGACGACCTGACCGCAGATCTGTACCTTGCGGCTTGCGAACGGCTCGAGAAAGGCGGCCTTCACCAGTATGAGATTTCGAATTTCGCCCGAGATGTGACGCACGGCATCGGTTTGCGCGACTCGCGGCATAATCTGAAGTACTGGACTCGTCAGCCGTATTTTGGGTTCGGCGTGGATGCGCACTCGATGCTGCCTGCGAGCGAGACGCTGGCGGAGCAGGGGATCGAGACAGTACGATTCGCGACTCCTGATTCGCTGGAAGTCTATTCGGCGGCGGCGAACAACATGCAAACCGTGGCGGCGCGCGTGCAGCAACTGCTGGCATCGCGGGCGCTCGCCGATTCCGGAACCGCGCTGGAAGAGTCGTTCTTTCTTGGTCTGCGAATGAATTGCGGTGTTTCATTGACGGAAATTGCATTCCGATTCGGGCAATCAGCGGTGGACGAATTGGGCGCCGTGTTTGACGAACTAATTGGAGATGGCTTGCTCGAGCGTGAAGGTGAGCGCGTGCGGCTGACTTCGCGCGGCCGTCTTTTATCGAACGAAGTGTTTGCGCGGTTTATCCGCGACGAGCGCCCGGCGCGAGTGTGAGTCGCGAACGGACTCATCATTTAACCTTGGAATCGAGTAGTTCCTATGAACAATTCCTCTACAGCGCCTGCAATCATTGATCTTCGCAGCGACACCGTTACCAAACCCTCGCTGGAGATGCGGCAGGCGATGTTCGAAGCCGAGGTGGGAGATGACGTTTACGCCGAAGATCCAAGCATCAATCGGTTGGAGGCGCGTGCTGCCGAAATCTTCGGGCGCGAGGCAGCGCTATTCGTACCCAGCGGAACGATGGGCAACCAGATCGCCATCAAGCTGCACACCACGCACGGACAAGAAGTGATTTGCGAGGAGCGCAGCCACGTTTTCAATTCCGAGATGGCGATGATGGCCCATTTCTCCGGTGTTGTGCCGCGCACGCTGTGGGCTGAAGACGGCATCATCACGTGGGAACATGTGAGATCCAAGCTGAGACCGAAAAGCTATCACTCCGCCCGGACCGGGCTGATCTGCATAGAGAACACTCATAACTTCGCCGGAGGCAGTGCGACGCCTGCGGAAGTGTTCGATGATGTCTGCGAGCGCACCCACGAACTCGGACTGCCGGTGCATCTCGATGGTGCGCGCATCTTCAATGCCTCGGCCGCACTAGGTATTCCTGTCGATCGACTGACCGCGAAGGCCGACACCGTGATGTTCTGCCTGTCGAAGGGACTTGGCGCGCCCGTGGGGTCCATGCTGGTTGGAAGCGCAGAGTTGATTGACCGGGGACGCATCTACCGCAAAGCGCTCGGCGGAGGAATGCGACAGGCTGGAATTCTCGCGGCCGCCGGACTGATCGCATTAGAGACGGGGCCCGCAGAAACTCGCGAACGGATCATGCCAATGCGAAGTTCCTGGCGGAAGGATTGTCCAAGATTCCCGGCTTCAAGATCGACCCTGGCAAAATTACACACCAACATCGTCATTTGCGACATCACGGCGACCGGCATGAACTCGGGAGAGATGTCGTGCGTGCTGGCCGGCCAGAAGCTGTTGGCAAATGGCGTTGGACCAGAGCAAATCCGTTTTGTTACTCACCTGGACATTACCCGTGAGCAGTGCGCGCAGGCGTTGGACATCGTCGCATCAGTCATCGGGTCGAAGGTCGCTCGCTAAGCAATCGTCATTTCTTTCGCGGTTGCTGGTATGGGATAATCGCTAGTTTCGCCCATCCATGCAGGCCCGTCAGGGGAGACCTGCGCGTGGCGAGCGCGGAGGATTGCTTGGATTTCCAGCTCTCGGATGAACAGCTGCAACTGAAGAAGATGGTGCGCGAGTTCGCCGAGCGCGAAATCGCGCCCAACGTTATGAAGTGGGACGAAGCCAGTGAATTTCCTCTGGCGACGGTGAAGGAGCTGGGCAAGCTCGGTCTGCTGGGTATCATTTTCCCGACTGAGTACGGCGGCTCGGGCATGGGTTATGTCGAGTACGTGACCGCGATCGAAGAGCTGTCGCGTGTGGATGGTTCGATCGGCATCATCGTTGCGGCGCACACGTCGCTTGGTTCCAACCACATCTTTCTTGCGGGCAACGAAGAGCAAAAGCGGAAGTACATTCCCAAGCTGGCGAGTGGAGAATTCATCGGAGCATGGGGATTGACCGAGCCCGGGTCCGGTTCGGACGCTGGTGGCGCGCGTTGCTCGGCGGTACGCAAGGGAAAGAACTGGGTACTGAACGGAACGAAAACATTCATTACCAACGGGCATTACGCCGATGTTGCTGTCGTCGTTGCGGTGACCGACAAGACCGCGCACACACACGGGCTGTCGGCGTTTGTGGTGGAGAAAGGAACCAAGGGCTTTCGTGCCGGAAAGAAAGAGAACAAGCTTGGGCTGCGTGCTAGCGACACCTCGGAGTTGATCTTCGAGGACTGCGAAATTCCCGGCGAGAGCCTGCTGGGCAAGGAAGGCGACGGCTTCATCGACGCGATGCGAGTGCTCGATGGCGGACGAATATCGATTGCGGCGCTTGGTCTCGGCATGGCCCAGGGCGCATACGAAGCGGCGGTGAAGTACGCCAAGCAGCGTAAGCAGTTCGGCAAAGCGATCAGTGAGTTTCAGGCGGTTGGATTCAAGCTGGCGGACATGGCGACCGAGATCGATGCCGCGCGCCTGTTGACGCATCGTGCCGCGGCGATGAAAGACGCCGGCATGAAGACCACGCAGGAATCGTCGATGGCGAAGTTATTCACTAGCGAAGTTGCGGTGCGCTGTGCCAACGAGTGCGTGCAGATTCACGGTGGTTATGGGTACATCAAGGACTATCCGGCAGAAAAGTTTTATCGCGACGTGAAGTTATGCACGATCGGCGAAGGCACCAGCGAGATTCAGCGACTGGTAATTGCGCGGCAGGTGCTGAAAGACTGAGGCTCGTACCATTTCCCCATTAACCACCAGCGGCCACATCCAAGAACTCGTCACTCGCGTGCGTTCAGGTAATCCGCGCGCGTTGGCGCGTGCGATCTCTGTCGTTGAAGATCGTACGGCGGAGTCGGTCGAACTGCTGAAGGCACTGTTTCCGTACAGCGGTAATGCGGTGCTGCTGGGCCTGACCGGCTCGCCCGGTGCCGGCAAGAGCACGCTGGTCGATCAGATCGCGCGCGAGTACCGCAAGCAAAACAAGACTATTGGCATCGTGGCTGTCGATCCGACCAGCCCGTTTAGCGGGGGAGCGATTCTGGGTGATCGCATTCGTATGCAGTCGCATTATGCTGACGCGGGCATCTACATTCGCAGCATGGCCACACGCGGTTCGCTCGGCGGACTAGCGAGCACCACAGCCGATGTGGCCACAGTGCTCGATGCTAGCGGACGCGACCTCGTGATGATCGAGACCGTGGGCGTCGGCCAGGCCGAGGTCGATATCGTAACCCTCGCAGATGTAACTGTGGTCGTGCTGGTTCCGGGCATGGGCGACGACGTCCAGACCATCAAAGCGGGAATCATGGAAATTGCCGACGTGTTCGTCATCAACAAATCCGACCGCGACGGTGCTGAGCGCGTCGAGCGCGAGATTCGGGCCATGCAATCGCTGGCCATGCGCAACGATAACTGGACTCCGCCGATCGTGAAAACCGTGGCCAGCGACGGAACCGGCATACCCGCGGTGCTGCAAGCCATCGAGAGTTACCGCGCGCATTTGAGCAAGAGCGAGTTGGGTAGGAACCGACGGATCGAAAACTGGCGGAAACGCATTACCGAGATGCTGCGCGACGCCCTGTTTCAGCGGGTCGTGACCGGATACCTCAGCCACGGGGAAGCCCGGCGTTACGCCGCCGAAGTTGCCGAACACAAACGCGACCCATATTCTCTCGTGGAAGAGATCGTGGGAGAACTGGGGAAACACGCATGACGCAAATCGATCATCTGGGTATCGCCGTGAAGTCGCTGGCCGAGGCCAAACAGTTCTACGAGAAGCTTGGTCTGAAAGTGATGCCGGAAGAAGTTGTTGAATCGGAGAAGGTTCGCGTGGCGATGGTTCCCCTTGGCGAGAGCCGCATTGAATTGCTGGAGCCAACGGTGCCCGATTCCACGATTGCGAAGTTCCTGGAGAAGCGTGGGCAGGGATTGCATCACGTTGCATTGCATGTCACTAACCTCGCGCAGACCGTCGATCGCCTAAAGGCTTCCGGCACGCGGCTGATCAATGACGAGATTAAAGTCGGCGCTGGGGGACATCGCTACGTCTTCGTGCATCCGGCTAGCGCGGGCGGCGTTTTGCTGGAACTGGTGGAAGACGCGGGGCACAGCGGCTGATCATGTACGTTCTCGCGGTTGACACCTCGGGCCGGCAAGGCAGCGTGGCGCTTTGCCGCGGAGACGCCAAGTCCTTCGAAACGCTTGGACTCTGCACACTCGAAGGCGGCACCTACTCGGCGCGGCTGGTTCCTTCCATCGCCGAACTGCTGGAACAGGCCAACCTCACCAAATCGCAGCTCGATGGACTGGTCGTTGTCGATGGACCCGGATCATTCACCGGGCTACGAGTTGGATTGTCCACGGTGAAGGCGCTTTGCGAAGCTCTGCGCAAGCCGCTGGCGGCGGTTTCGATGCTCGAGGCGCTCGCCGTTATATACGGTCACGATGGAGAAGTCGTGACTGCTGTTCTGGATGCCGGCCGAGGCGAACTTTATGTCGGAGAGTACGAGGTCCGCGAGAACTGGGCGAGGCTCGTCCGGCAGTCGATTGAGAAACTCGATGGGTTTGTAGAGCGACCTTCCAGGCAGAAATCTCGAATCATTACGACGTTTGAGAAGTTTGCGGACGGGGCCGTGACACTGGTGGATCCGCTGCAAGCCGATGCGGTCGCCCGCATTGGCCTGAGAAAGCTGCTGGCAGGCGAGACCGTCGATCCTGCCACGCTTGATGCCAACTACATTCGTCGCTCCGACGCCGAACTGTTTTCACAACCAAAGCGATGATCTCGCCACTGATACGCCGGGCTACACCCACTGATCTTGCTCACATTCGCCAGCTTGAAGCGCAAGCGCCGACAGCGGCCCACTGGAGCTCCTCGCAATACGAGGTGCTGTTCGCCGCTGAAGTACCGCAGAGAATTGCCCTCGTTGCCACGCGCGAATCGGGCGTCGAACTCGTGGTCGCGTTCCTCGTCGCCCGCTGCTTGAACGATGAATGGGAAATCGAAAACATCGTGGTAGACGAGAACCAGCGCCAGGCAGGAGTTGGATCCGCGTTGGTCCGCCATCTAGCAGCGGAAGCTGCCGCCTCGGGTGCCGTGTCGTTGCTTCTGGAAGTGCGGGAATCCAACACTCCCGCCCGGCGACTCTATGAAAAGATTGGGTTTACGGTCGAGGGGCGGCGAAAGATCTACTACCAGTCTCCTGACGAGGACGCTATCCTTTATCGACTTCCATTGCAGTCTTGTGACAAAATCCCTTGAGACTGAAAAAACTGTGTGCTAACGTTTTCATCGCTCCATCATCTTCGGAGGTCCACTGAATGGCAACTCAGGTTCGTGATCAGCTTCTGGCCAGCAATGAAATTTTTCGCAAACTGGCGGAGGAGCACTCGCAGTATTCTCAGCGGCTCGATGCCCTCGTCACCAAAAAGTACTTGAGTGAAGATGAAAAGCTGGAGGAAGTGCGCCTGAAGAAGCTGAAGCTTCGCCTGAAAGACCAGATGGAATCGCTGGAACAGCAGTTCCGTAGCGGCCACCAGGTCGCCTAATCAAGTTGTGGCTGTATTGCTCGGCGGTAAATTCCCTCAACTTACCGTCAGGGTGGATGTCTATCTGCTTGTGCCGGCAACCTTGCAACCGCGCCCCTGAAAGATTCGTGTACTCCTAGGCTCCTCGATATCAGCCACACGCTTCCGCTTGAGGTCTTATAATCATTGGGATACTCATGGTCCGTGATGGCTACTATTATGGTTTTGCCTGTCTGGCGGTCGCCCTGCTTCTGGGCTGGCTGACGGTGCCGGCACTGGCCGTCGTCCCACTATTGCTCGGTGGGTTTTTCCTGTGGTTCTTTCGCGATCCGGAGCGGTTGGTTCCTTCCTCCGCCGGCGCAATCGTATCTCCGGCCGATGGCAAAGTGACCGACGTTTCGTCCATCCGGCTGAACGGCGGGGACTGCATCCGCATCAGCATCTTTCTGAATGTGTTTAATGTGCATGTGAACCGGTCGCCGATTTCAGGCTTGATCACCGACGTCACCTACCAGCGCGGCAAATTCGGAAACGCGATGGGAGCAATCTCGGCCGAGGAGAACGAGCAGAATATCGTCACAGTGAAGGGCGACTGCGGTACGGTCGTGTTTAAGCAGATTGCGGGATTGCTGGCGCGCCGAATCGTCTTCAACAAGAAAGTGGGCGATCACGTGACGTGCGGCGAACGCATTGGCCTCATTAAGTTTGGGTCGCGGGTCGACGTAATGCTTCCCGCAGCGGCGGAAATCAAAGTTAAGCTCGGCGACCACGTCGCTGGAGGCTCCTCATTGCTGGCAGTGTCCCGCGCCCGCGTGGCTGCCGGCGTGACCCACGACGCTGCGGAGGCGCGATGAGCGATCAACCAGCGGAATCCCAGCGCGCAGTCTCGCGCACGCGCCCGAAACACAAGGGCCTGTACGTCTTGCCTTCCTTGTTCACAGCGGTCAACATTGCAGCTGGCTATTATGCCATCTCGCAGGCCATTCAAGGCACTGCAGGCGATCCGTGGCACTTCGACCAGGCCGCTAAGGCGATCGGCTTCGCCATCCTGTTCGACGGACTTGACGGCCGCATCGCCCGGCTGACTAACACCACTAGCGCGTTTGGACGCGAACTGGACTCGCTGGCCGACGTTATCGCGTTTGGCATTGCGCCGGCAATTCTCGCTTGGCTATGGGGCTTCCGCGCCCTTCCGGCGATGGACGACTTTGAGTTGCGCAACAAAGTGGTGCAGCTTGGAGCTATCGCTACTTTCGTTTTCCTGATGGCGGGAGCTGCGCGATTGGCGCGCTTCAATATTCAGGTCAATCCCCAGCCCTCCAATCCGGGACGCCCCGGACGGAAGTATTTTGTTGGCATGCCGATACCAGCGGGTGCGGGAGTCATTGCCGCAGTCGTGCACTTCGTCAGTGGAAACCCACTGCAATTGTGGTGGCTCTCGATTGGATGGGGCGTATTCGTCTTCGCGATTGCCTTCCTGATGGTGAGCACCTGGCGGTTCTATAGCTTCAAGGAACTGAATCTCGGCCGTCCGATGAATTTCCGCTGGATCATCGTCTTCGGCGGGATCATCGGACTGGGCTGGTTCTTCTCGCGCTACGTGCTGTTTTTGATCGCGCTGGTCTATACGCTAGCCGGAATTCTGGCTCGGCTCTCTTTTGTTTTCCGGCGGCCCACACTGCCTCCACCTCCGCCTCAAGACGAGGCCTCACACGCCTGATGAAAAATGATCCCAAGATTACAGTCCCCGTCCATCCCGAGGCTGGAAGCTGGGGCGGTTTGTTTCGCGTTGCCATTGTAGGAGCTGCCAGCCTCAAAGGGCGCGAGCTCAAAGATGTGCTCAGCGAGCGCAATTTTCCGGCGCACGATATTCGGCTGCTCGACGACGATGAAACCCTGGGGCAGTTGGACGCCGTGGGCGACGAGCCGACTTTTATCCAGAACGTACTGCCCGAGCACATGGAGTCTGTGGATTTCACCTTCTTCGCTTCCGACGATTCATTCACGCGCAATACGTGGGGCATCGCGAAAAAGGCGGGAAGCGACATTATCGATCTGTCGAACGGTCTCGAAGATGTTGCCGGCGTCGTCTTGCGCGCGCCATGGGTGGAGCGGGAGCTAGGGAATATTCCTCGCGTTGAATTGGGAAGTACGCCGGTCCGGATCGCTCACCCGGCGGCCATGGTGTTGGCTTTGCTGTTGCTGCGAGCGGGTAAGGCGGCCAAGGTGTCACGCTCCAACGTGACGGTTTTCGAACCAGCCTCCGAACGCGGCAAGCGCGGGATGGATGAACTGCACGAACAAACGGTGAATCTGCTCTCCTTCCAGCAGCTTCCCAAGACGGTATTTGATTCGCAGGTTGCGTTCAACCTGATTGATCGCTACGGCACGAGGTCCGCACCGTCGCTGGAGACCGTTGAAAAGCGCATTCGGCGCGACTTCAGCAGCATCGTTCACGG
The DNA here is from genome assembly GCA_963730105.1 of uncultured Acidobacteriaceae bacterium. GTDB lineage: Bacteria > Acidobacteriota > Terriglobia > Terriglobales > Acidobacteriaceae > DASRAA01. The sequence goes on along the minus strand of CAVSQO010000015.1, from coordinate 106,843 downwards.
CAAGGCAGCCGTACCTTCGCTGATGCTGCTGCAAGCTCCCATCTTTCACGGCCATGCGTTTTCGCTTTACATTGAACTGGAGCGTCCGACTACGGCCGAGGCCTTTATCGCTGCGCTTGCGGGTGACCATGTAGAGGTGTCGCCGGGCGGGGAAGACGCACCTAGTAATGTCAATGCTGCGGGACAGGAGCAGATTCAAGTGCTGGTTCGGCATGAGGCAGAACGAGATAATGGATTCTGGATCTGGGCAGCCTCAGACAATCTGCGCGTCTCGGCGGTGGCTGCCGTGGAATGCGCCGAATCGTTGATTCCTGGACGTCCGCGTGGGACTGTGCAGTGATGAGGTCGCCAGCGATCCGTGTGGATGGCGATGGTTCTCGCTGTGATCACAATGCTCGGAACTTCCGGATGCGGCTATCACACAAGTGGTAACGCGGTGCGGTTGCCAACCAACATTCACACTATCTATGTACCGATGTTCACAAACATAACCCAGACCTTCCGCATTGAGCAGACGCTTACTGCGGCAGTGGTGCAGGAACTCCACAGTCGCACGAACTTCCGCGTGGTGACCACCAATAATGATGGTAACGCCGACGCGACTTTGCAGGGAATTGTCCGAGGGACATCTAACGATCCATTGACCTACGATTCGGTGACCGGACGTATTTCCTCTTCCGTAGTTACCCTAAGCGTGAAAGTTTCACTGGTCAGCAAATCGGGGAAGACCCTGTGGGACAATCCGAACTATACCTATCGCGAGCAATACCAGGTTTCCCGCGATGTTAGCAGCTTCTTCGACGAATCGAATCCGGCGTTCCTGCGTGTGGCCAAAGAATTTGCCAAGTCGCTGGTGAACAACATTGTGGAGGCGTATTAATGCGTAGCTTTGCCGCATCGGACCGGTTCGTGGCCGATGTGCAGGCCCGCAAGCTAGCGCCGGGATATGTGTTTGTGGGCGACGAGGCGTTCTTTCGTAAGCGCTGCCGCGATGCAGTCTTGCAGCAGTTGGTCCCTGCCGACGTTCGCGAATTGAGCGTGTACGACATGGACCTCAGCGAAGTTGAGTTGCAGCATGCGCTTGACCGCGCCCGGACTCCTTCGCTTATGGCGCCGTTCCAGGTGTTTTTCATCCGCGGTGTGAAGAACCTTTACACCCGGGGCAAACACGACGATGAGTTCGCCGCCATCGAAGACTACTTCAAGAACCCCAATCCGGATGCGCTCGTCGTTTTTGTGGCCGACCACATCAGCATTCCCGCCGATGTGCGCCGAATGGATTTGCAAGATAAGGACCGCTACGAACGCATCCGTGAAACACTCGGCGAACATTGCACCGTGCTGGAGTTTGCGCGTGTCGATGAGGGCGACGCTGTGAAGTGGGCCATCGATACCGCCGATGCGCAAGGCGTTAAGCTCGACGCCGATGCCGCCCGCGAATTGGTCGATTCCCTCGGCGGCGACATGATGATGGTCGCCAACGAACTTGAAAAACTCGTGCTGTTTGTTGGGGAGAAGAAGCGCATCACGCTGGGCGACGTCGAGACCATGGTGCTCGCGGCCAAGCAGCGCTCGTTCTACGAACTCACCGACGCGATTTCGGCCCGCGATCGAGCTCGCGCCCTCGCAGTGCTCGACGCCATCCTCAATACCGGCGACGGTGATGAGGCGGCTATCGGCCATCTGTACATGCTCTCGCGCACCTTCCGGCAGATGCTGGTGATCTTCGAGCGCAACGTGCGCGACTCGCGGGCTTTGTGGCAGGCACTCTGGCAAGGATTCCGCGTTCCGCCGTTTGCAGCGGAAGATATCATCCGCCAGGCGCGTCGTTACAAATCGCGGCGCGAACTCACCAGCTGCGATCCGGCGCATCGCCCGCGCCGATCTCGCGCTGCGATCCAATCCAGTCAGCAAGCGGTTTGTGCTGGAGAACCTCGTGCTCGACTTAACGGCAGAACCCAAAGTTCTCGAGGCCGGTTGGTTGCAGGAGCAGCTTCCCGTCTAGCGTTTCTGCCGCTCCGTTTCCCGCTTAGGAATTTGCTGCCTGTTCCACCAGCGCAAGCAGTCCCTCGAGGGACGGAGTTCGACCCTCCCGCTTGTACGAGTAAACGCTGTTCCCGTTGACAATGACTTCGAGCTCCCCATGGGCGTGTCGCACCTTGGGGTCAATGCCGTATCTTCGATTGCAGTTCCTGCTTAAGGCTCCCGGCCAAGCGTCTCTTGTCGGTTCAAACCAGGCAGCGTCGAATCTCGATCTTGGTGTTCTCGTCCATCGAGCGCCTCCTACTTCTTCTCGTTTATGAGTACGCTCGCAGTCGTGCCGGCCCAGTCGAGCTTCAATGTCGCCCCACTCGCTCCCGATTTATCGAGAGATATAGTGAACTGCTCGGTCGGACTGGCGTTGTTTGCGACTTTCATATCAACGCGAGCCAGGTCGTCTTTCTCTTCATAATCTGTGCCCCACTGCCCGGTCTGCTTGTTGATGATCAGCTTCCAGCCGTTCTCGTTGGGGATGCTGTAAAGCGTGTAGCTGCCTGCCGGGACGCTTGCTCCGCCAATCGTAAGGTTGACATCGGTCTTCAGGCTGGTGGCCGCATTCGCCCCAGTGCGCCACACCTGCCCGTAGGGAACCAGGCCGCCGAAGATCTTGCGGCCACGCATCGAGGGGCGGCTGTATGTAATGGTGACGGTCTTACCATCAGCGAAGGTGACGGATGCCGTTCCGGGAGGGCTGGCCGGCGGTTTCTGCTGCTCCTGGGCACTGATGCTTGAGGCGAGGATTGCGATCATGAAAACCACGAGTAACATACTGCTCTTCTGCATTGCACTCTCCTACGAAGTTCGAATCTTGCGACTGATAGCGCGCTCTCTATTATTCACGTTCGCAGCGGAGGTTACAATCGAGCGTATGAGTGTACTCGACGAGAAGCGCGAAGAATTGGAGCACTATGAATTCCGCATGGGAGTCCCGCGAGGCCGATTGGCCGTTGCGCTTGACACGTTGACCGATGCGCTCACCATGGTGGGTCAGCATGGAGTCTATTGCCAAAGTGCGCGACAAGCGGGGAAGCCCGCAATGGATATCCAGATCGTGATGAAGGGCATTACGGACGCGAAAGAGCTCATCGCGTCGGTGATGGAAGAGATTCGGAAGCAACAGCGAGAAAGCGCTTCACCACAGAGGCACGGAGGACACGGAGAAGAACAGATCTAGAAATTCTCTGTGTCTCCGCGTCTCCGTGGTGAAAACACCTCTTATGCCGTTACATACTTGCCGGTCTCGAGCACGCGCGCTGCCACCTGCTCCTGCAAGGCAATCACATTGACCGGTTCGAATTTCACCAGCCTGCGGACGATCGCCATCTGGGTGCGCAGCATGTCGCCTTCGGCCACAGCAGCGATCACTTTCTTGGCCGAGGCTTCGAGGCGGCTCATTGCGCCCGCAATGTAGATCTGGGTCATCGCGGTTACTAGGGCAGCTTTCTGCTCGCCCTGTGCCTCGATGAACTTCCGTGCCCGCAGCAGGCAGGAATCCATGGTGAATGCCTCGATCACCATGTCGGCAATCGCGCCCATGATTTCCTGCTGGTCGGCCAGTTTCTGCATGTACTTCTGCGAAGCGGCTCCGGCCACGAGCATGGCAAGTTTCTTAGCATTGCTAACGATTTTCTGTTCCGCAGCCAGGGTGCCTTCTAGCTCTTCGAATGACGGGCCGGCCATGACCTCGTCCATCGTCTTCTTGATGGCCGGAAGCAGGGCAAGCTGTCCGCTCATGGCACGCTTGAGCAGCCAGCCGGTGATAATCATGCGGTTGATTTCGTTAGTGCCTTCGAAGATGCGGTTCACCCGCGAATCGCGATAGGGCCGCTCCGCGGGGTACTCCTCGACGAAGCCATAGCCGCCGTAGATCTGCACGGTTTCGTCCACCACGAAGTCGAGCATCTCCGAGGCCCAGACCTTGATGATGGAGCACTCGACCGCGTATTCCTCGATGGCTTTGCGCACGGCTTCGGGATTCTTCTCGATGAGCCCGAGCGCGGTGTCCATCATGCCGACGGTGCGATAGACCATCGATTCGCCGGCATAGATACCGACCGCCATTTGGGCAAGTTTCTCGCGAATCAAGCCGAAGTCAGCAATGCTCTTGGTGAAGGCCTTGCGCTCTTTCGCGTAAGAGATGGCGCTGACCAGCGACGAGCGCGCGCCACCTACGCAACTCGCACCGAGCTTGAAGCGGCCGACGTTCAAAATGTTGAAGGCGATGATGTGGCCTTTGCCGATATCGCCAAGCACGTTCTCAACCGGCACCTTGCAGTCGTTGAGGATGAGCGGCGCGGTGGATGATCCGCGGATGCCCAGCTTCTTTTCTTCCGCTCCGACAGAGAATCCGGGGAAGTCTTTCTCGACCAGGAAGGCGGTGAACTTCTCGCCGTCGATCTTGGCGAAGACGGTGAACAGGTCGGCGAAGTGGGCGTTGGTGATCCACATCTTCTCGCCGTTGAGGATGTAGTGCTTGCCATCGGGCGAAAGCACGGCGCGAGTGCGCGCGTTCATGGCGTCGGAGCCGCTGGTGCTCTCCGAGAGCGCGTAGGCGCCGACGATTTCGGCGGTCGCGAGCTTCGGCAGGTACTTCTTCTTCTGCTCTTCGGTGCCGAAGAAAACGATAGGCAGGGTGCCGATGCCGCTGTGCGCGCCGAGGGTGACCATGAAGCTGCCGTACTTCGACATGAAGTCGGAGATGATGGCCGACGAGACCTTGTCCATGTCGGAGCCGCCGTACTCAGCGGGAATGTCGGCGTTGGTGAGGCCCATCTCGGCAGCCTTCTTGAGCAGGTCGCGGCAGACGGACCAGTCCTTGTGCTCCATCTTTTCGGCATTGGGGACGACTTCGTTGGTGGCGAATTCGGCCGCGAGGTTCACGACCATCTGCTGATCTTCGTTAAAGTCTTCGGGAGTGAATACGTTCTCCAGGTTGTGGTCTTCGAGCAGAAAGCTTCCGCCCGTAGTTTTCGTCTTGGGAGCTACCGTCGTTGTGGCCATGGTTCCTCACTCGTCTCGGAATTCGTAAACTCTTGTCTCGCTTTTCGCTGTTCGCCATTCGCTTTTCGCCAACCCCGCAAGTCGAAGCTGTCTTTGCGAAGAGCGAACAGCGAAAGGCGAGGAGCGTCTTACTGCAAATTCTCGAAAATACCTGCCGCGCCCATGCCTCCGCCGACGCACATGGTCACCATGCCGTAACGGGCTTTGCGGCGCTTAAGTTCGCGGATGATGCTTGCGGTCAGCTTGGCGCCTGTGCATCCCAGCGGATGTCCGAGGGCAATCGCGCCGCCGTTGGGATTGATGATGGACGGGTCGAGCCCGCCTTCCTTGATCACAGCCAGCGACTGCGCCGCGAAGGCTTCGTTCAACTCGATGACTTCGATGTCGCTGAGCTTGAGTCCCGCGATTTTCAGGACCTTAGGAATCGCGAACACCGGGCCGAGTCCCATTTCTTCCGGCTTGTAGCCTGCGGTGGCGTATCCGACATAGCGCAGCAACGGCTTCAGGCCGAGTGCCTTGGCGCGCTCGGCGGACATCACGATTGCCGCGGCTGCTCCATCGGACATTTGCGACGAGTTGCCGGCGGTGACCGTGCCTTTCATGTGGAACGCAGGCTTGAGCGCGGCCAGAGCTTCGAGCGACGTATCGGCGCGGGGGCCTTCATCCATCTTGAAGACGATTTCCGTGCGCTTGGGCTTGCTGCCGTTCGGAGTGGTGAAGCTGACGGGAACGGGCACGAGTTCGTCGTCGAACTTGCCGGCCTCGATGGCGGCGAACGCCTTCTTGTGGCTGTCGACAGAGAACAGGTCGGACTGTTCGCGGGTGATGTTGAAGCGCGAGGCCAGGCGTTCGGCGGTCAGGCCCATCGAGAGATAGGAGTCGGGATAGTTCGCCACCAGCCAGGGATTGGCCGAGACCTTGTTGCCGCCCATGGGGATCATGGTCATCGACTCGACGCCACCCGCGACCACGACTTCGGCTCCGCCGGCCATGATGCGCTCGGCACCCTGGGCAATCGCCTGCAAGCCTGACGAGCAGAAGCGATTGATGGTCATGGCCGAGGCCTCGACGGGCAGTCCGGCGCGCAGGGAAGCGATGCGAGCGACGTTCATGCCCTGTTCGGCCTCAGGCATCGCGCAACCGAGGATGACGTCCTCGATCTCCTTGGGATCGAGCTGGGGCACGCGCTCGAGGGCACCCTTGATGGCGAAGGCGGCGAGGTCATCGGGACGGGTGGCGCGCAGGGTTCCTTTGTAGGCTTTGCCGACCGGGGTTCGGACGGCACTGACGATTACGACTTCACGCATGGAAAGCTCCGAGCTATTAGCTCTTAGCTGTCAGCTATCAGCCTTCAGCTAGTTACCAAAATGGTTAATCCGTTGTTGACGGTTGTAGTCGCAGTAAATCTCTTCAAAAACACGTGATTCACGATCTTTAGAATCAATGGTTTGGGACGGAAATTGTTCGCATGAGTATGATTCAAAATGAGTTATACGTATCCATGTCTCGGGTAAGGAGTTACGGGTCGGATTTTGGGTCGATTTCGGCATCTGTGTTAGTTTCGGGAAGTTACCTTTTCGTTAATAGGCCGATAGCCCGGATCCCTTACGAACATCTGCCGTCCCTACCGGGACTCACGGTTCTTTCCGGCGCCTCGACCCAGCACTCCGCCTTCGGCTACGTGCTGGGCTAAGTTCATCGTCGCCCCGCGGTCGGGCTGCGTTCATCACTTTAAGTACTTCCAACGATAAGCGGGCAATCATGCACCGAATCGAAAAGAACGAGCAGCACGCCCATATACAGAAAGCCCGCGGAGTTCAAGAAGGGCCAAGATACCCTGGTACCATTTCACGCTGCCAGTATCCCACGGCTCCCATAATGGGAATCCATAGCAATTGAACCTCGTATAGACACAGTCGGCCGTATCTTGTGATACTCGCGATTCGTCAATCTGTATTCGAATCGCGCGTTCATCCGTGCCAATCCGTGGTTTCAGCCTCTAGTTCCTCAGCGTCTTTCCGGTCTTCAGCGTGTACTGGATGCGTTCCTGCGTTTTCTTTTCGCCGCAGAGGGACTTGAAGGCCTCGCGCTCCAGGTCGAGCAGGTACTGTTCGCTGACTAGAGTGCCCGGGGTTAACCTCGCCTCCGCAGAGAACCTCAGCGACTTTGCCGGCGATCTTGACCTCGTGGTCGCTGATGAACTCGCCCTGCCGCATGATGTGCACGCCCATCTTCAGCGTCGCCAGGATGCTTTCGCCGGGCGCTGGAATGTCAGTTGCGCATGGTCAGCGGACGATAGCCTTCGTGGACGAGTTCGAGGGCGCGCTCTTTCGCGTCGCTCAGTACGCGCTCGCGGTTCATAGAGATGTTGTCGCCCGGCGAAAGGAAGCCGAGACCCTTCGCTTCCAGCGCCGAGGTTGAGACCTTCGCCATGGCAACGGTTTCGAAAGCCTGCTTCATGGCTTCCATGAGCTCAACGCTCTCACCGCGGCCCTGGGGACGGATGTGCGTGGCTTTGTGGATAGCGCGGATGGTCATCTCTTTGCATCCGCCGCCGCCGGGCAGCAGGCCGACACCGACTTCGACCAGTCCGGCGTAAAGCTCGGCGTGGGGCTGGCGCGCGTGAGCGTGCAAGCGTGATTTCGGTTCCGCCGCCGAGCGTCATGCCGAAAGGCGCGACTACGACCGGCTTGGGCGAGAACTTGATGGCCTGCGTCATGTTCTGGAACTGACGGATGGCCATCTCAACTTCGTCCCATTCTTCTTCCTGCACCGCCATCAGCAGCATCATGATGTTAGCGCCGACGGAGAAGTTTCCGGCATCGTTGGTGATGACGAAGGCGTCGAAGTTTTCGGCGCCGACTCCGTTCTTGAGCGTCTGGGTGATGAGCGAGACGATGTCGCCGCCGAGCGAGTTCATCTTGGAGTGGAACTCGATGCAGCCGACGCCGTCGCCGAGATCGACCAGCGAGGCTCCGGCGTTTTTCTTGACCACGCCGTTGGCTTTCTTGGCGACGGTGACGGACCAGACTCCGGCGGGAACTTCTTCCGGTTTGTAATCGCCGGAGGCGATGTCGAAGTACTTGCGGCCGCTGGCGGTCTTGGCGATCGTCGGCGTACCAAGTGGTCTTGCCGGAGGCGAGAAGCTTCTCGACATTGGTGGCGACCGGACGGCCTTCCTTCTTCATGCGCTCGACGGTTTGGGCGACGCCGGCAGCGTCCCATAGCTCGAACGGGCCAAGCTCCCAGTTGAAGCCGGTCTTCATGGCTTTGTCGATTTCAACGATTGAGTCGGCGATTTCGGGCACACGATTTGCGGAGTACGTCCAGAGGTCAGAAAGCACGTTCCACAGGAACTGGTTGGCTTTGTCCTTCGAGGGCGCGATCAGCGTGCGCAGGCGCTCGCCAAGATCGTCGATGTTCTTCGCCATTTCGAGGGCAGGGAACTTGGGCCGCTGCTGCTCGCGATATTCGAGGGTCTTCCAATCGAGGGTGAAACGCTTCTCGCCGTCAGGACCTTTTTGCTTCTTGTAGAAGCCGCCCTTGGTTTTGTCGCCCAGCCACTTGCGGTTGAGCATTTCGAGGAAGAACGCCGGTAGAGTGAGTTCGCTGCGTTCGTCTTTGATGTTGACGGCGCCGTTGCGCACGACATGGCCGAGAATGTCGAGTCCGACGAGATCGCCGAGGCGGAAGGTGCCGGTTTTGGGCCAGCCGACTGCGGTTCCGGTGAGGGCATCGACTTCTTCGACGCTGAGGTCCATTTCCTGCATTACGCGCATGACGTTGAGCATGGAGAAGGTGCCGATACGGTTGGCGATGAAGTTGGGCGTGTCTTTGGCGCGCACGACGCTCTTGCCGAGGTGGAGATCGCAGAAGTCGGCGACCGTTTTTATCGCGGCGGGGTCGGAGTCGGCGGTGGGAATGATTTCGAGCAACCGCATGTAGCGCGGCGGGTTGAAGAAGTGCGTGCCGAACCACGAGCGGCGGAAGTCGTCGGAGAAGCCTTCGGCGATTTTGGCGATGGGCAGGCCGCTGGTGTTGGTGGTGATGATGGTTCCCGGCTTGCGGACGGCGTCAACTTTGCGGAGGAGTTCACGCTTGAGGTCGAGGTCTTCGATGACGGCTTCGATGATCCAGTCGACTTCGGCGAGCTTTTTGAGGTCGTCCTCGAAGTTGCCGATGGTGACCAGGCATTCGAGTGACGGCTTCATGAAGGCGGCGGGCTTGGACTTGACGGCAGCTTCTTTTCCGGCGGCGGCGATGCGATTGCGCGCGGGGCCGTCGGCGTCGGGGGGAACGATGTCGAACAGGTAAGAGGGAACACCGGCGTTGGCCAAGTGCGCGGAGATGCGGGCTCCCATGGTGCCCGCGCCTAAGACGGCGACCTTATCAATGCGTTTCTGCATGGATACTCAAGCGCTCCAACTTCATGCCGGCCCGCCGCGGCGGGGGCCGGACTGGGCTACGTTGATTAAGACGCGATTCCCGACACGCGAGATTTATGAACTTCGGTTGTGCGAGGTGGCGAATTCAAGATGAACTTTGGGGGATGACGCAGAATGAGTGCGAAGAAGAGGACGATGACTATTCACTTGTGCTCTCCTCATCGAATAAAACGGCCTCAAAATACAAGCAGCGCGCGTCGTAAGATGTGGGGTGAGGATGGCAACGACGCGCGCCTATTAAGTTGTCACCATGTTAATGAATGAATGTTCATTCAGTCAATGAAATTCGCACGGTTTCTTTTCCATTTACGTTGGATCAGGAGATGGCTTTTGCGATGAGGAAGGCGGCTCCGGCTGCAAGTCCCCCAATTACAATGGTTTGCAGGGCAGAGCGGCCGGGCCGGGAGCCGGTGAAGCGGCCCTTGATGTAGCCGAATACCCCGAGCGCGATCAGGGTTACGACCGCCGACCAAATCAACGCCACCCGCGAGCTGTGCAAAATCATGTAAGGAGAGAGCGGGATAAAGCCTCCGGCGATGTAGGAGCCGGCAATGGTAAGGGCACTCTGCAGGGCACGCTTGGGGTTGGGTTCTTCCAGGCCGAGCTCGAAGCGCATCATGAAGTCGACCCACTGCGTGGGCTTCTTGGTCATGGCTTCGACCACGGGCGCGGCTTCTTCGCGGGTGAGGCCGTAATCGGTGAAAACCTTCACCACCTCGCGCGCCTCCTCGTCGGGGATCTCTTGCACTTCAAGCTCCTCGCGCTTGCGCTCGCTTTCGTAGTGCTCGGCATCGCTGCGCGCGGCGAGGTATCCTCCGAGGCCCATGGCAATGGAGCCGGCTGCGATTTCCGCGAGTCCAGCGACGACGACGAGACGGCTGTTGTCGACGGCGCCAGAGATTCCGGCGGCGAGAGCGAAGGGAACGGTGAGGCCGTCAGACATGCCGATGACGACGTCGCGAACCACTTCTCCAGCGGTGAAGTGGCGCTCAATGTGCGGGGTTTGCGGCATGTTCCTCCAGTTCGGGATGGGCGTTCAAGTAGGCGACCGCGCGTTCGGCGACTTCGCGCTCACCTTTGTAACTCAGTTTGGATGAGGCGTCTTCCAGCGGCAACCAGAAAGCGTTTTGGACTTCGATGCGCATAGCGGGCGAGATGTTACCCAAGCGTCCTGAACGATACATAAAAAGGTAGAACGTGACGATCTTGAAGACCTTGGCATGGTCTCCCCAGTTGCGCACATAAATGTACTTGATGTCGGCCAACTTGGTGATCAATTCGGCACGAACGCCAGTTTCTTCGCGGATTTCGCGGAGGGCGGTTTCGTCGGGCTTTTCGCCGGGATCGATGGTTCCCTTGGGGAGGGCGATGAGTTCGGCGTCGGCGGGGGTGCGCTTGGCCGTACGGACGCGAATGTTCTTGCGGGGACGCTGCATGTGCGGTTCGATCACCGCCAAATACCAGCGTCCGCGCATTCTGCGCAGGACTACGCCGCCAGCGGAAGTTTCTCGCACCATGGGGACAGGAAGAAAAAGTAGTTTGGCAGAGTCGGGGGCCGGTGACAAGAACAAGTGGTCAGTGGCTAGTGGTTAGTGGCTAGCGAAGATGGTGCACCCGGATCAGGCATTCGCGTCGTAGGGCAGGCCGAGCTGGTTCTGCGTTTCGTCGGCCTTGCATTTGGCGACGATGAGAGTGATGTCGTCCTGTTGTTCGTGGGGGCTGTGGCGGCGCACTTCGTCAATCACCGCTCCTACCAGCGACTCAGACGGCAGGTCACGGTGGCGCTGCAGGGAATCCAGCAGCCGCTGCTCGCCAAACTCTTCGCCGTCACCGTCGGCGGCTTCGGTGACGCCGTCGGTATAGAGCGCGAGGGTGTCTCCGGCAAACAGGTCGGCATGGCAGACCGAACAGTCCCATTCCTTGAAAAGTCCCAGCACGGTGGCGGTGGAGTCGAGGCGATCCACACGATCGTCGCTGCGCAATAGCAGGGCCGAAAGGTGACCGCAGTTGGCGTAGCGCAGGCGTCCTGACTGATCGTCGTATTCCGAGAAGAAAAATGTGGCGTAAGCGCCGTCGGGCGTGTTTTCGCAGAAGAGCCGGTTGACGGAGCGCAGTAGCCGTTCCGGTTCTTCGATGGCCATGGCGCACTGGCTGCGCAGGTTGGCCTGGAGATTGGCCATGAGCAGGGCGGCCGCGATGCCTTTGCCGGCGATGTCGCCGATGACCAGGCCGAGCCGCTGCTGGCCGAGAGGCAGAAAGTCGAAATAATCGCCACCAACCTGGCGCGCCTGAAGGCATCTTCCGGCGTAATCGAGGGTTTGCAGTGGGGGAAGCTCTTGCGGGAAGAGGCGAGCTTGCACCTGTTTCGCGATTTCGAGCTCCTGGACGAGGCGGCGCTCGGCCTCAGATTTTGCGGCCGCGGCGCGGCGTTGGGTCTCGATGGCGTGAGTGACCTCGTCGAAGCTCACCAGGGAGAAAGAATTGCCGTCGAGGTCTTTGAAGCGGGTGACGGCCCGACCCCAGACGGGAGATTCGCGGCCGAGCAGCATGGAAGAAGTAGCGGAAGCATTACCGCTCTGATCAACATACTTGATGCGCTTCAATTTTGGCGTGGTCAGAAACTGCACGCCACGCTGCCGCCACTCGTGGTAACGGGCGAGGACATCGTCGGTAACGAAGACGACGTCGGTGGGCCGGCCGATGAGCTGGTATTGGCGGGAATCGGGCTTGGGAGCGACGAGCGAGAGCACGGCATCGCCGTCAGGAGGAGCGACTGCGACCCATCGCTCGCCGGACTGGACGCGGGTGTCGAAGACGACCCGGAAGCCGAGCTGGTCGCGGTAGAACTCGAGGCTCTGCTCCTGGTCGCGCACGAACACATTGACGCAGTGGAGCCGGAGAAGCGGATCGGCAGGCTGCGACACAGAGTCCATGGGCTGGATTATAAGGTGAATTGCGTAGCACGCGAGAACTGACCCGACGATGCGACGCACGAGTAACCTGAATTTTACGAAGTGTGCTATGAATGACACTCGACGCTGCGGCGGGAGTGAGGCATCATCTCTTCAACGGGTGGCATCCATAGGGGTGTAGGCACCCACCGTGGGAAAGCCACTCGGCAGGGAGTAGGGCCTTGGGTAACTTCGATCGAATTGTCCGCTCGGTACGCGCATTTTCCCGTGAACTCACCCGTCCTGTTATTTTGCCACGCGCTTCGGAGCCCAAGCGGCTGAAGCTGGGCATCGCGCTGGGCGGAGGTTTCGCGCGTGGCATCGCTCATATCGGAGTGCTGAAAGTTCTGGAAGAAGAGAACATTCCGGTGGACTACGTGGCCGGGACCAGCGTGGGAGCGATCATCGGCGCAGCCTATTGCGGTGGAATGACCGCGGCTGAGCTGGAAGAGATGGCGTGCGCGGTACGGTTGCGCGATTTCGGGCGGCTGACGCTTTCGCGATACGGCTTCTACAACACCGATCGTATGGCACGTTTTTTCGCGCGCGTATTAAAGAAACAGACGTTCGAAGAGTTGAAAATTCCGCTGGCGATTACGGCGACGGAGTTCCGCACGGGCGAGGCCACGGTGTTTACCAGGGGTGGGCTGGCCGATCCTATCCGCGCGAGTTGCGCGTATCCGGGAATGTTTCTGCCGGTGGAGATCGAGGGGCGCTCCTATATCGATGGCATGCTGGCATACGCGGTACCGACGACTCCGTTGCGCGGCATGGGTGCGGGGTGTGTGATCGGGAGTTACCTGAGCGCGCACTGGAGCAACGCGCGTCCGCCGCGGCATGTGTTTGAAGTCATCGGGCAATGCTTCTCGATTGCGCAGGCGAAATTGTCGGACTCTTGGAAGAAAGACGCAGACATGGTGATTGAGCCTGAGGTTGGTGGCTTCAGCTACGACTGCTTCGAACGGACACCGGAGTTGATTGCCGCAGGCGAAGCTGCCATGCGGGCAGCCCTGCCGCAGGTGAGAGCCATGCTGAAACCGCCGGCATTGACCGTGCCGAAAAAGAGTAGCGTCACGACTGCGGTGGCTACCCAGACCAGTCCTGCGGCGTAGACAGCAACCGCTACGGCCTAGCTAGAGCGGGGAACCCAGCCGATATCGATCTCGACTCGACGCCGATCGAATTTTATTAATGAGAATTTGTGTTTTTTCCCGGCGGAAATGAGCCATAATACAGCCCCAACGGCCAAGGGAAAGAGAGTCTTCAGAAAAAGCTAAATGGAAGGAAAATCTATGAAGCGGTTCTTGATCGCATGTGGCGTTTCGCTGTTGTTCGCCTGCAGCGGATTCGCCGACAACCTAACGACTGTGCATACCTTCACCGGGACGGTGGGGGCCACGGTGGTTGGCTATGCCGAGCCTGGTTCAACGAGTACGGCCGGCAACTTTACGGTGTCAGGCGTTCCTGCCGGAGCGACCATACTCTATGCCGGATATTACGCGGACAACTACTTCGGATCGCCGTCCCCTGTGACGACGTTCAATGGCAACGCGCTGGGCGGTCCTAGCGTGTCCTACACGATGGGACCGAACTATGACGCCTACGCTTGGAATGTGACCTCGTTGGTAACCGGGAACGGTTCCTACTCGGTACAGTCCGGTGCGTATTCCGAGCAATATGGGAACGAGTTGGTGGTCGTGTATTCGTCGAGCAGCCTGCCGAATGGCACGGTCCTGATCAACGAAGGTGCGCAAGACAACAACATGGGAACCATCTCGACCAGCACCGTGTTTAACCTGACGAGCGGTGGAACGGGAAGGTTGTTCCTGGCGACCGGGGCGGACGATGCATCCAATTCCGGGGAACAAATCATCCTGAATGGCGTCGTAATCGGTGGACCGATCGACGCAAATCTGGGCCCCTATGCGAGTCTCTTCAACATTGGGGTGACTACGCTGGCAGGAGCGAACACCGTTACGCTGACCACAACCGGCGACTGGTACGGTTGGGACCTGGCCGTGCTATCGACCACTGCGAGCTCGACAACGCCTGAACCGGGCACGATCATGCTAATGATGAGTGGCGCCGGTTTACTGGCATCGCGGTTGCGCAAGCGTGTCTGACTGGTTGTAACTTTGGTTAAGAAGAGCGGCGTTCGCGCCGCTCTCGCTTTTTCTGTCGGAAAGTAGCTCACCCAGCACGGAACCCAATCATCAGCCCAGCGGGACCGGGCAGGCGCACACAGTGCACGCCGGTGAACCCGGCGTCGCGTAGCCAGTTGGCGTATTCCGGCTCGCTATACGTACTGCCGGCGGTGGTTCCCACCAGCATGTTCAGCGCGAATAGGGCGGCGGCGCGAGGCGCGGTCTTGTCGGGCTCGAGGATGAAATCCTGCACCACGATCCGGCCCTTGGGAGCGAGAGCGTTGAAGGCGCGCTCGAACAACGTACGGTTCTCATCGGGCGAGAACATGTGGCAGATGGCCATGACCAGCACCAGGTCGTATCCATCGCCCAGCGGATCGGTGAGCATGTCGCCTACGCGGGTCGAGATGCGATCGGACAGTCCGGCTTCGCGGATGTAGTCCTGGGTGAGTGGCACGACTTCAGGCGTATCGACGATTTCTGCTTTCAGGCCACGCACGGCGCGCGCCAGTGCGATCGAGTAAGCGCCCGAGCCTCCACCCAGGTCGAGCACTCGCTTGATGCCGTTAGGTGCGATGGCCTTGACCACAACTCCGGCGCGCTCTTTGGCGTTGCGGTCCATGGCGGCGATGAATGTCTGCGCCCAACCATTGTTGCGCACGCGGGGCGCGATAGAGGTTCCGGTGCGCACGGCGTCGGTCAAGGTTGACCAGCGATGCCAAAGGTTCGCGGTGTGCAGCAGACCACCACAGGCGTTGTCGGGTGAACCTTCGGCGAAGAAGCGGCCGGTAATGGCGGTGGTGAAGAAATCCCCGTCGCGTTTCTCGAGCAGCTTGAGACCGACCAGAGCATTCAGGAGCATTTCGGTGGAGCGCGGTGAGGCGCCGATTTTCTGCGCGACGGCGTCGGCGGATGCTCCATCGGCCACGGCGGTGAAGATGTCGAGTTCCAGCGCGGTCAGCAGCGCGCGGCTGGACATGAAGGCGCGAGCCAGATCGTTGAGGTCGTCAGGCAGGATGCCGGCTTCGTCCTTGGCCTTGACCATGTCGAGATATTTCTGCGTGTGATCGACGGCCGCCGCCTTCATTGCTGGAGGGTCGTTCCATTGCAGGCGCGAGACCACATAGCCCGTTTTCAGGTGCGAGGTGACGATCTCGGGAACATCGGCGGGCGTGACTTTGCGGTACCAGGTGCCCTCGGGGTAGACGATCATGATCGGTCCGTCATCGCAGAGGCCGAGGCAGCCGCAGTTGGTGACCTGTACCTCGTCGCTAAGTTTTTGTTTGCCCAACTCGCCGTGAAGCGCTCCCAAAATGCTCATTGAACCGCTGGCGGGGCAGCAGGTAACTCCTTCGGGTTTTTGTTGCGTGCAAACGAAGACATGATGACGGAACGGCTCCATGATGATTCTCCTGTCTTCGATTGTGGTACGGGAAGGCGCGGCGCACCGTGATGCCGGTCACAGTGGACTAGGAGACGGCGCAGAGAAACTTTTCGCCTATCCTGCGAGAAAAGTGCCGGCGGCCGCGAGATGCACTACCAGCGCGATGCCGAGCAGAAGCCATGCGGTTCGCGCGGGAATCCATTGGTCCTTCACGGACCGTCGAAGCACGTACACGCCGAAGGGAAGGTTGATGAGGACTGCGGTGATCACTCCGGGTGCGTAGCCGCCTCTGACGCAGGCCGCGAAGACGTGCCAGCCGGAATTGATCAGCAGGATGCACTCAAGAAAGAGCACCGCTACCAGCAGCGCTTTTCGCGGACGCCATATCGCCCAGACGATTACGGCCAGCGGCAGCACGGTCGCTGCTAGCAGTGCTATTCGCAGGTTTTGCAGGTTTTGCATAAGCGCGGGCGGTGGCAGGAAGCGCGGTAGTTGATTAGCAGACGCAAGATAGGCCGGGAAAGTCAGGTATTCCTCGGTAGTGTGCAGCACCAGCGTCACGCCAATCAGGGCCAGCACGGCATTGCGGGAAAGAGAGCGCATGGAGGATGAGTCATCGTATGCGCATTCTAGTTTTTTTCGTTAGGTTTTCGGAAGCGGAGATGTCGCCAGAAAAATTGAGGCCACATTCCGGTTGGCGGAATGTGGCCTTGTAAGGTCCCGGCGTGACTTTACTGCACGGTCACGCGAACCGAATTGGAGCCGATACCGTTGGTAACCGTCTGAAAGTCGTAGGTTCCCGCTGGCATGGATGGCAGATCGAAGTGGGTGTATCCGAAGTGGTTGGGAGCGATGGAATGCACATTCGGCCCAGCGGGCCCGTCGTCGTGCGTGAAAGCGTAGTACACATAGCCGACGGTGCAGCTATTGCCTGACACGTTGGAGCAAGTCAGGCGAGCCAGTGGGAAGTCGGTGTCGGACTGCTTATCGTCACCGTAGAAGTTGTTCTGGGAAAGACCGTTGAGCTGATAGCCGTAAACCAGGTTGTTGGCCTGACCGCTGTGGAACGTGGTTGCGGTCATGATGATCGACGCAGGAACGGGGATGCTCTGCGTAGGATTGCAACTGGTGCACGTCCAGTTAGCCAGCCCCGGAGCAGGGTTGTACACCTCGACGTACAGGTTGAAAGCAGTGAACAGGATTTGGCCGGTGGGAAGGATCATCAGGGCGCCGTCGTACGAGGTGTCGTTCGAAGGCGGCGTACAATCCGCCGGCTGAGGAATGATGGTCGTGGTCGTATTGGTCAGGGTGTTGGCGATGGGATCGTATTCCATGAAATAGCAGCCGTTTAGGAACAATCCCGGGCTCAGCATGGCCAACACTTTGCCGTTCGGTTCGAGGGCCGCCGGGCCATCGGACTGACCAAGGCCTGCATCCGGAACTGGACCCACGGCCCAAGTGTTGGCTGCCACGTCGTACACCGCCGTGGCGTTCTTGTTTCCACCAATGGCAAATACTTTGTTGTTGTACATCATGGTTGCGGCACCCAGTTCCTCGTCCCGCGAGTTGTAGAGCAGGACGGGAAGCGGCGGACCGCACGCCCAGGTTCCAACTCCGTTGGGATTCGTAACCGTGTAAAGCTCGGAGCTCTGTGTGGGATTGGGGCAAGCCGTGACTCGCTTGGTGTCGATCATCAGCACTTTGCCGTTGGTCAGCAGCGTGTATCCGGATTCGTCAGTGGTCGATTGCAGCACGTTGCCGCTGGTGATCCACGAATTGGGGCCATTGAAAATCGCGTTCTGGCGGCCTACCGGCGTTTGTGAATTACAACAGCTCGACTGAAGGTCGGCCCCGTTGAACAGAATGACGCTAGCGGCATCGCCAATGCGCGTCCACCCGGTTGGAGGGCTGTTCGAGACGAAGCTTATCCCGCCATTGAATGGAACATAGGTTCCGATCTCGCCCAGATTGTTGTCGGTACCTGCGTTGGAGTTGTACTCTCCACCTTCCAGCAAGAGCTGTCCGCAATTCAGGCCGGGAGGGCAGCTGGGAGTCTGGGCATTGGTTGTGGCGTTCAAGAAGGTCTGTGAACTGAAATACAAAGGTTGGTAAGAGGTTGGCAGATTGCCGGCGAGTGTCCACGTGCCGTTGACGTAGCTGCCGTAAGCATCGGGAGTGAGGTAATACCAATCGGTATAGCCCCAGTTGAGGTTGCCGGTGCCGTTTTCATGATGCACCAATACCCGGCCGTCCCTGAGTTGGAGCATTTGGCCGACGCCGTCAAAGCCGCCGACGGTGATGGGTTGATTGTTGAGGGGCGTCCACGATTGCGCGCTGGCAATTGTCGTCCATGTCAGCACAAGGAACGACGCAATGGCCAAAGTTTTAAAGAGCTTCATAATTTACGTTTCCTCTTGGTGTAGTGGCTTACGGTTATCGTTCCGGTTACTTGTCCACTTTCGAATAGCTTTTGCTCTCGCGTCCGGCACGCGACTTTCCTAGAACAAACGCCGGCGGGCCCGAAGACCGAGTCCGACCAAACCGGTTGCCAGCAAAGCCAGGCTGGAGGGTTCCGGAGTGAAGAGCGCGAAGGCAAGATCATTCGGCTCGGATCCACATGCGCCGAAGAAGCACTGATACGACAAGCCGTCACCACCCGTGCCGGTCTCCCAACCCCACTGCGGCGGGAATCCCAGATCAGGTACGACTGAAATCCAGTACGTCGAGCCGGCCGCGGCTGTGAACGTGGTGTTCAGGCCGTAGAGGAAGGTCGGGTCACCTGCGTTGTCGAAAGTGAGGAAAGTCTCACCGGCGTTGCCGGCGACATCACCCGTGCTGGCCAACAAGGCACCCGGCGAGCCAGCGCTGTCAGCGTAGAAATTCAGAGTGAAGCCTGTAATCGTTCCTTGCGTAGGAGGATTGAAATACGAACCAACCCATTCCACGCGGTTAATGGTGTAGGTAGAGCCTAGCGTGAAGTTGTCGTAGGCGGTGGCATAATTTCCAAAGCCGTTGGTGTCGTTTTGCGAGGCGTAGGCACCGTTGTAGTCGGGGTTTTGGTAATAGACGATGGTGCTTGCAAATGCTGGCGCAGCTGCGCAGACGGCCAGCAAGACGAGGACGAACAAGGGTCGAACGACGTTCTTGGTCATGAGCGTTTTTCCTTTGCGGGAAAAGCATGTCCCGGTTGTGACCAGGCTTGCGTCGGTGGGCTTGCGAAGGCTTCGTGGGGAAGCCGCGGCCAGAAACTAAAAGGGACCGACACCTTTGGGTTCGGCCCGGAACAGCGAGTGCTACTCTATAGTAGGCACAAACGTTGTCAATGGCTCTTAAGTTCTACACCACCTTAGTGGATGTCCTTTTGTCGTTGACAGTGATGCTACTTCACGCTGGAGGCAGTAAATAGTGTGCTTTCAACGATAAGAGTTAGTAGCTGTCGAATCGGCCCTTGTTCTGCCCAGTTTGTGTAATCTAGATGGAACTTGCACTCTGAGGAGAGTCTCCGATTGAAACGTGTCCTGGCGTTACTTCTGCTCGCCACCCTTAATTTTTCGCCCATAGCCTATAGCCAACAACCGACCGAGAAGCTTCCATTCGATCCGCCGACGAAGATCACCGGATATCGCGACGCCGCTACCGAATTGCAGGCTGAGAAGACGTTTCTGGCCGTGCCCAGCGCCGAGTTGGCCAAGGAGCACCTACGCATCCTAACGTCGGCGCCCCACGTGGCCGGTTCTCCCGAAGACAAAGCGACCGCTGAGTATGTGCTGCAGAAATATAAGGAAGCGGGACTCGATGCTTACATCCAGGAATACAAGGTCTGGATGAATTTGCCGGCGGAAATCCATGTGGATTTGGTCGCGCCTGACGGTGTAGTGATGCACGGACCGTCGCGCGAGCACGTCGATGGCGACGATCCCTACCAGGATGACCCGCGCGTGGTGATGGCCTATAACGCGTTTTCCCCGTCGGGCGACGTGACGGCCGACGCGGTGTATGCGAACTATGGGCGTCCCGAAGATTTCAAGAAGCTGAAGGAGATGGGCGTCGACCTGAAAGGTAAGATCGCCGTGGTTCGCTACGGAATGAATTTCCGCGGAGTGAAGCCGTTCGTCGCGTCGGAATACGGATGCATCGGCGTCCTAATTTATTCCGACCCCTGGGACGACGGATATTTTAAGGGCGACAAGTATCCCAAGGGGCCGTGGCGGCCCGACACTGGCGTGCAGCGCGGATCGATCCAGTATCTGTTCCGCTATCCGGGCGATCCGACGACTCCCGGAATTGCCTCGGTACCCGATTTGCCGGACAGCAAGCGCGTCTCGCCCGAGCAGGCGACGGATATGCCGCACATTCCCACGACACCGCTTTCGTATCACGATGCGTCTCCGATCCTGGCGAATTTGGGTGGGCCGGAGTCTCCGCGTGAGTGGCAGGGCGCGTTGCCGTTTACTTATCACGTGGGCCCAGGACCGGCGAAGGTGCACATGCTGCTGAAGCAGAACTATCAGTGGACGACGATCTACGACGTCATCGGCATGGTGAAGGGCAGCCAGTTTCCCGAGCAGTGGGTGATCACCGGCAACCATCGCGATGCGTGGGTATACGGCGCGGTCGATCCCAATAGCGGCACCGCGGCTCAACTGGAAGCGGTGCATGGTGTGGGCGCGCTGCTGAAAACCGGTTGGAAACCCAAGCGGACCATGGTCTTCGCCAGTTGGGACGCCGAAGAAGAAGGCCTGATCGGCTCGACGGAATTCGCCGAGCAGCATGCCGATGAGTTACGAAACGCCGTCGCTTATTTCAACATGGACGTCGCCGTGGCGGGCCCGAACTTTGGCGCGTCGGCGGTGCCGAGCTTAAAGCAGTACATACGCGAAGTGTCGCAGTCGGTGCCGAGTCCCAAGGGCGGCAGCGTCTATCAGCAATGGAAGGCGATGCAGGAAAAGCGCGAGCGTGATTCGGCTAACGGCGGCGCTCCCCGTCAACCGAACGCGGTGGTAAAGAAAGATGTGAACGTCGGCGACCTGGGCAGCGGTTCGGACTTCACGCCGTTTCTGCAACATCTGGGCGTGCCTTCAACCGACATCGGCTCGGGCGGACCGTATGGCGTGTATCACTCGGTGTTCGATAACTTCGCATGGTTTACGAAGTTCGGCGATCCGACATTCGTGTACGAGCAGCAGATGGCGCGGGTGTACGGATTGCAGACACTGCGCATGGCATCGGAAGACCTACTGCCGTTCGACTACGAAGACTATGGCAAGGAGATCTCTGAGTACATAAAGGCCGCAGAGACCAAGTCGAAAGATGCATTCGGCGCGAAGTCCCCATCGTTTGCGGATGCCGAACAGGCGGCGGCGCGCCTCGAAAAAGCTGGAGCTCAGATGATGCAGGTGGAGACCAGCATGAAGGGCGATCCGGTGAAGGTCAATCAGGCGCTGATCGGCACGGAGCGGGCGTTCATCATCGATGGCCTACCCGATCGGCCGTGGTTCAAGCACGCGATTTATGCTCCCGGCAAATACACCGGATATGCAGCGGTGGTGATTCCGGGCGTCAATGAAGCGATCGAAGCGCACGACGTGGCGCTCACACAGGAGCAGTTGAAAGTACTAACCGGCGCACTGAATCGCGCTGCCGAGACGCTGGAGAAGGGGATGTAGCATGCCCTTCTACACAGACTCCATAGCTCTCAGCTACACCGACATACAAGGGGCAAAGCAGTGGTGGATCAACACGTTTGATTGCAAGCTTGCGAAGGTGCCAAGTGACTGGGACAACGCGTTGCCATCCGATGTTGCTCTAAAGCTCCCGCATGACGATGCGCCTACGATCCTGCTGAGCGCACGGGCGGAGGAGGAACAGGCCGGATTCGACAGACCCCCGCCGGTTGTATCCGTCATCTTCTGCGATAAATTGAATAAAAGCGCACGAACAATTTTCAACTCGTGGAGTTCTTGTCGGTCCGATCCAAGATGGCGGCGACACTCAGCTCTTCGAGATTCGCGACACCGAAGCTAACCTTATTCAAGTCTGCAAAGAACCTTGAGTGCCGCGTAGCCAACTATTGCCTGCAATAAACCGTGCGGCGGGAACGTTGGAAAAGGGAATTTAGAACTCTCATCGCTTCCGTACTCGCTGCCGGAACCACGTCGCGAGTTCGGATTCGGAGAGCGTTCCGGCGGCAAGCGCGTCGATGGTCCGCACCGCATCGGGCGGATCGAACTCAAGGCGATGCCCGTTGATTGCCAGGAACACGCGAGCGACCACCCATGCCGTTCGTTTGTTGCCGTCAGCGAACGGATGGTTGCGAGCCAACCCATAGGCATACGCCGCTGAAAGTGCGGCGGCGTCCGGCCGTTCGTAGGCGGCGAGGTTGCGCGGGCGCGCCAGGGCCGATTCGAGGGCACCCGCGTCGCGCACTCCCTCGGGTCCGCCGTGTTCCGCCAACTGTCGGTCGTGGATGGCGTAGACAACATCCTCGCGCACCCACCGCCAGCGCTTCACTTCGAGAGTGCCCGCAGCACGTCGCGATCCTCCTGCATGATCTCCTCGGCCGCAGTGATCTGGCGCTCGAACCCCGGATCGTAGGGCGTGACCCTGAATCCTCCAGGTGCTTCCGTCAGATACAAGGAATCACCCTTTTTCACCCGCAAGTGTGTCATGACCTCTTTGTTCAGGATCAGCCCCGCCGAGGCGCCAATGGTGGTGATCTTCAGTTTCGGCATATCGCTCCTATATAACATCCATTATATAGCGGACGCAAGGGTCGAACACGGTTTTCCTTGTGCGTGGGAAGATGTGGGATCCTGAGCTGCGTGATTGGCGACTGAATGAAGACCGCAGGCATGATCGGTGGACTTGGGCCCGAGTCCACCATCGATTACTACCGGTCCATCGTGGCGCGCTATCGCGCCCGCAAGCCCGATGGCGGGTTCCCGCACATCGTCATCAACAGCCTTGATGTCGACAAGGGCCTTGCAATGCTTGACACCGAGCGGCTGGATGACCTGGCTGACTACCTTGCTTCGGGTGTTGAGCAACTGGTACGCGCAGGCGCGGACTTTGGTTTTATCGCCGCGAACACGCCGCATCTCGTATTCGACGAACTGCAGCGGCGGTCTGCCATCCCGCTCCTCAGCATAGTGCTTGCCACCGCTGATCGGGCGAAGGCACTCGGTCTGAAAAAGGTTGGCCTGTTTGGAACCGGATTCACCATGCGAGCGAACTTCTACCCCGAGGAATTTCAGCGGGCGGGGATTGCCCTCGTGACACCAACCGAGTCCGAGCGGGACTTCATCCACAAGAAGTACGTCGGTGAGTTGCTGAAGAACCAGTTCCTGCCGCAGACCCGGGCGGAGATTATGGACATCGCCCACCGGATGCACACTGAAGACGGCGTTGAGGCCATCGTTCTGGCGGGCACCGAGCTTCCGCTGCTGCTGCGGGAGGCCGCCGATCAGGGCATCCAATTTCTCGACACCACCGTGATTCACGTCGATGCGGTGGTGGATGAGCTACTTCGCTAGTCGCGCGTGCGCCGGAACCGATGGAACTGGTGGTCGCCCGATTTGCGGCAACTGAGCCACGTCCAGCGGGTCATGGTCTCTTTGGTGAAGCCGGGCCCGGCGAAAATCGTCGGACGCTGGAGCATCGAAATGTTTTGCTCGCTGGGCAAGCGCTCTTGCTCCGGCGGAACAAGCTGCCCCGTTTCCACAGGAGAAACGGTAAGGAATTTTTCATCGATGAGGTCGGCGCGAGCCAGCGAGCCGTACAGCGTCGGGCCGCCTTCGCAAAGCAGGTGTCGGATTCCGAGCGTTTGCCTTAGCTCGCGAATCGCTGTGGGGAGATCGATGGACTCACCCGTCCCGGCCGCGATGATGGTGACGTGCGGATGGCTGCTTCGTCCTCGCAGGCGCTCGGCGCCCGCAGGTGAAGTAACGATGGCCGAGTCCACCGTGTCGCCATCGAAGACTTTCCAGCGCGAGAGATCGAGATCGCTGGCGCGAGTAACGAAGATGTTGCGTTGGCGGCCCTTGCCCAATTTCTCACGAAGCCGCAGCAATTCCGGTTCGACCGCTTGGAAGACGATGCCGCGGCTCTCGGGGCCGCGATTGCGCTGCTCCTCGCGTAGGGTGTTCATCCCCATGATGAGCGCGTCCGCGTGCGCGCGCAGCAGATCCATCAGCCACCGGTCGGCGCGCGACTGGGAGATCTCGCCGCCTGACGCATGTTTCCCGAGCAAGCTGACGATGCCGTCGAGCGATTGCACAAAGTTGGTGTAAATCCACGGACGATCGTTGGGCGGAGCGGGAAGGGCGAAATTCCCGTAGGGCGCAAACGCGTCGTCGGCGAACGGACTGGGTTCGGCGTGATCAAAGAGAACCTCGAACCGCGGGATTTCTCTTACGCTTGTCATGAGTAGTCGATTCTATCGTGAAGGGTTTTCGGATCGTGTCGAATACAACGCTAGACAAGTGCTCCCCAAGATCATTAGTTTGTCAGGATACGGGCAAGGACGTGTGCACCGTCATCCCTTGGAAGAAGAGGAGACGTTATGCCGGAAACAGGCGGAGCGAACATCGAGATCGCTCACCGACTGAATGAACGTGAAGAGCACGAGGCCCATCAGAAGGCAAGATGGCTGGAGGGTTTGGAGATCGTGGAGGCGATTCTTTTAGCCATGGTCGCCATAGCCACGGCTTGGAGTGGCTACCAGGCTGCCTTGTGGGATGGCCGGCAGGATGAGCGCTATGAACAGTCGACCCGGCTGCGCGTCGAGGCCCAGGGCATGAAGACCTTGGGCGACCAGGAGCGGCTGTACGATGCATTGACCTTTGCCGACTGGTTGAAAGCCTCTGCCACCGGCGATCAGAAGGTGGCTCACCTATTCGAGCGCCGCTTTCGTCCCGATTTTCGCGTGGCTTATGACGCGTGGCTGAAAACCGACCCGCTCAACAATCCCAATGCTCCTCCCGGTCCCCAGCTCCTGCCCGAATATCACAACACTGAATTAGAGAAAGCTACCAAGCTGACCGACGAAGCCTCCGAGGTGTTTGAACAGGGGACGAAGGCGCGAGAGACGTCAGACGGATATGTGCGAGTAACGGTTTTGCTGGCAACGGTGCTGTTGTTGACCGCCATCGCTCAACGCTTCAGGACCCACAGTGTGAGGATTGGACTTGCGATTGTAGCGATGCTTCTACTGTGCCTGCCGCTGTGGCGACTTATTCATCTGCCGCGGCTCTAATTCCGGCGGCCGAGTAAATGAAAGCCAAGGTTCATGGACTACGTACTCAATGAGGTTGAAGCCCGCGTTCTGGGCGCGCTAATCGAGAAGGACATCACCACGCCGGATTACTATCCGCTGTCGCTGAATGCGCTGGTCAACGCCTGCAACCAGAAAAACAATCGCGATCCGGTGATGAGCCTGGAGGAAAACGCCGTTCGCGATGCGCTGCGTGGACTGCAGGACCTGGGCCTCGCGGGCCCGGCCAGCGGGGCCGATAGCCGCGTCACCAAGTACGAACACCGTTTGCAGGATGTGTTGAATTTGTCGCGCGGCGAAACAGCGGTGCTCTGCGTCCTATTGTTGCGCGGACCTCAGACTCCGGGTGAATTGCGCGGGCGTACCGAGCGCATGCATCACTTCGAAGATCTCGACGCCGTGCAGATGAGCCTGCAAAAGCTAATGCAGCGCGAGCCGCCGCTTGCTGTCATGCTCCCGAGACAGCCTGGAACCAAAGAATCGCGCTACGCGCATCTACTGTCGGGCGAGATCGATGTTGCGCAGATGGCGGCCATTCACGTGGCTTCGCCGTCGAATTCATCGGGTGACGATGAACGGATTGCGCGATTGGAGGAACAAGTCGCCGCTTTGCAACGCGAGGTCAGCGACCTGAAGCAACTGTTCGAGGGGTTCCGCAAACAGTTTGAGTGAGCGGCGCGTCAATCGTCGCCGTGGGCCGTCGCGAGTTGCGGGCCATCCGCATCTTCCCACGGCGGCAGCAATTTGATCAGCGCCCACAGAATGACGAACGGCAAGATAGTGAGCACGATGGCAACTAGCAGGCCCTCGCGGTCGATCAACCCCATCTTGTAAGTGGTGTAGCCGAGGAAGCTCTTGGAGAAGAGCTGCCCGCCGATCACCACGTTCCAGCGCATGGCGAAAATGCCCATCATGGTCAGGCAGCCGGCGACTCCATAAGTCAGCCTGCGTCGGGCTTCGTTCAAGGGCAACACCTGAGTCGCGGCCAGCAGCAAAATCGGCGTCAGGGTACCCAGCAGAATCTGAATCACGATATGCGGCAAGTAGAGCTTGGTGTGCACCATGAAATCGAGGCTGCGGAACGATTCGTCCGACTCGTAGATGCGATGCATCAGGTCGAGCAGTTCGAGCGTGAAGTCGATAAGAAAGGCGTAGAACAGATATTTCGCTACGGTGTCGAGGCAACGCATGTCGATCGGCTCTTTGCGCGCCCGGCAAAGAAACATGTAAACCAGCATGACGATGGCGATGCCCGAGACCATCGCGGAAAAGAGAAATACGACCGGCATGAGTGGCGACGACCACCAGGGGTTGGCTTTCACGCTGCCGAAGATGAAGCCCACGTAGCCGTGCAGCAGAAACGCCGACGGAATGCCGATGATGGTGATGATCCACCCGACTTTCTGGTCGAGCGCCAGCGCACCGGGGCTGATGTTGGTCGAGCCCAGCGTCATTATCTTGTAGAGCCAGTCGCCTCCATCCGGTAGTGGTCTGCGAGAGGACGACGATGTCGTGCCGATAGTCGAGCCAGACTTCCAATACCAGTACCGCCATCAGGTACCACAGATACACGAAGCCGAACATCGCCATCGCTGAGGACGTATGCGGAGTGAGGTACATCTCCAGCGAGCGCTCGGGGTGGCCGAGATGCAGTTGCAACGGCAAGGGCGCGACCAGCAGAAACGCCAGCGCCGTCAGCAGCGCCAGCCGATAGGTAGGCTTCACCGCGTCTACGCGGAACACGCGCTCGAGCGATGCGAGGATGAACGCACCCGCGACTAGTCCGGTCAGGAACGGGTAGAGCACGATCAGCACGCTCCACTGCAACTCGATCTCGTTGGGGTACATGAAGCCTTCAACAGGTATGCCGGTCATGTGCCCTCCTATCGCACCGAGCCGTCGAGGCCGTAATAGAAAGCCTTGGCCCGCGTGGCGAGATGTGGTTTCAAAACTTGCACGCTGTGCGTCTCGATGAATTTGTGCACCGGATCGTTGGGGTTCTTGAGATCCACGAGCTGCCGGGTGCCGGTGGGACAGGTCTCGCAACACGCGGTGGTGAGTCCCTTGGTGATGCGGTGATAGCAGAGCGTACATTTCGATGCAGTCTTCGTTTCGGGATTCAGGAAGCGGCAACCGTAAGGACACGCCTGAATGCAGTAGCGGCAACCCAGGCAATACGTCTGGTCGACCAGCACGACGCCGTCCGGCGAAACAAACGTCGCGCCCACCGGGCAAACCTGAGTGCACGGCGAGTCCGCGCAGTGGTTGCACATCTTAGGCACGAAGAAGTTCTTGCCACCCTCTGCGGTCGCGGCAGGGAATCCGTGCTTGCCGCCGTCGGGGGAATCGACCACCGGGTTCTCGACCGGCCAACCGGGCACGTGATATCGCTCGACCCAGGTGCGGAAGTAGCCGTCGGGTACGTTGTTCTCGGCCTGGCAGGCTTGCACGCAGGTCCCGCAACCGATGCACTTGGTGACGTCGATCAGCATGCCCCACCAGTGCTCGGTCATGTTGTAGTTGGGCGCAGCTTCCGGCGTGCCGGCTAGGATCGACTCCCAGGCGATGGCGGCGGCGGGCAGCAGTATCAGCAACTGACGGCGGGTCATGGTCATTGGCTCGCTCCGCTATCGATCTTCGGGCTGTGGGGTTTATGACACGTGTCGCAGACCATTCCGCCCGAGTGGTCTGCCGACGCCACTTGCGGAAAACTCTTCGGCTTGGCGATGTTGGCCTCGTGACAGCGAACGCACAAGACCGCGACATCGATATGCGGCGGCTGAAGCGCGGTGGGATCGTCGGCGTGCTTGGCCAGCGGCCCATGGCAGGACTCACAGGCAACATGTGCATGCACGCCCTTGCTCTTCACGTCGAACACGTCGGTGTGACAGCTTTCACATGCACCATGGCCGGCGAACATCACTGGTTTGGCAGCGATTTCGGCCAGCGCGGCTGCGCGGTAGTGGCCGTATTTTCCGAAACTCTTCGGCACAAAGAAGCTGCGCAGTAAGAGGAACAACACGGCTCCGGCTGCGAAGACCGCTGCCATACGGAAGAGATGGCCCGCATCTTTGAAATTTGCCATTCGCGTAATAGCCATGATCCGTCGGCGCGCCGTCCGGTGCCGTGGGGCACAAACGTGTGCGTCAACGTTGCCTTCGTTGATACAAGATGCGTTACCCAACCGGCTGTGCGGCCCGTCACACGTTATAGTGACAACACAACGGCGACCGCCGATTGCAGAGTTCAGAAACTATCGGTACAAGGTCGCTGGCTCCCAGGCTTATGGCGGGAGGCGCCTGAAACCATCGGGTGGCATGACGTATCTAATGACACGAGGAAAAGAATGGCAGACAAAGTTCAGAAGACTGAAGAAGAATGGCGCAAGGAACTGACGCCGGAGCAGTATCACGTCCTACGCGAGAAGGGAACCGAGCGGCCTTTTACCGGCGAGTACGAAGGGGTGATGACTCCCGGTGTTTACAAGTGCGCCGCCTGCGGGCAGGAATTGTTTTTGTCCGACACAAAGTTCGATGCGGGATGCGGGTGGCCCAGCTTTTATCAGCCGGCGTCAGAAGACAATATCGATGCCCACGAAGACAACACGCTGGGAATGCGACGGGTCGAAGTGACGTGTTCCCGCTGCGGCGGGCACCTGGGGCATGTCTTTCCCGATGGACCGAGGCCGACCGGCCTGCGTTATTGCATCAATTCGGCTTCGCTGAAGCTGGATCCGAAAACCAAGTAGTCACCACAGGGATACAGAGGCACAGAGAAACAAATCTTCACGGAAGGCGCGGAGAGCACGGAAGAGTTCCTCTGTGTCTCAGTGACTCTGTAGCGAACCGCCTTGTGACGAGTTAAGAATTTTCCCCCGCACGAACTCCACGATCTCCGATGTGACATAGGGCGGCGGCGAAATGCGAAAGGTTGGTTTTGAAGCTACAGGTTTCAGTGACACGCCCGCCCACGCGGCTAGCTGCGCGCCGTCGTGAAGAATGATGGCGTCAGCCCGGTCGAGATATTCCTTCGCAGACGCCTTGAAGTCAGGATTCGCAGCGTCCAGCACCGTGAGATAAAGATCGGGCCGTAAGAAGCGCACCACGCTGTTCGATTCGAGGATAGCGTTTTCAGCGGTCGCCAGCTCTTTCCGCAGACGCGGCATCGCTTCCGCCAACATACCCTGGCGAGTCCGCACCCACAACGACCGCGCTGCTCCTGATACCAGAAAACGCGACGAGTCGCTCTCGCCACTACGGTCGCGTTCTTCGTTGATGGCCCACGAATGATCGTCGGTCTCGCAGTCACAAGGTTCGCCATTGGCCGAGCAGATTCCGTGACCGTATTGCGTGACTTTGACCGCCGTCCAATGCATCTCAGGCAGAGCGGCGATGATGCCGGCGACGACGCTGGTTTTGCCTACGCTGCGAGAGTGTCCGCCGACGACGATGACAGCCATGATGCCTACTTCTCGCTCCTGCGCGTGAGCCGCGCCAGCACCGCGAGCTGTTTCAGGTACGTGCGCACAGGCTGTGCCGGAGTTCCCCACAGGATCTCGCCCTTCCCGCGCAAGACTTTGTGCGGCAACACCCCGCCCTGTCCACCGAGGATAGTGCCGTTCTCCAGCCGCGCGTGGTCGCCAATGCCTACCTGTCCCCCCAGAACGCAGTCGTCGCCCACGGTGCAGCTTCCCGAAATTCCAGTTTGCGCCGCGATCACGGTGTTCGCGCCGATCGCGCAGTTGTGGCCGATGTGCACCAGGTTGTCGAACTTCGTACCCGGCCCGATGACAGTTTCATCGAGTGCGCCGCGATCGATGGTGCAGTTTGCGCCGATCTCGACATATTCGCCGATGACGAGCCGTCCGACTTGCGGGAACTTTACATAGCGTCCGAATTTTTCGTCTTTCACGAAGCCGAAGCCATCGGAGCCGAGCACAGCGCCGGCATGCACGATCACGCGGCGGCCGATGGTGGTTCCCGAATAGATCACGACCCGCGGATAGATCTCGCAATCGTCGCCGATGACGACACCCTCGCCGACGTAGCATCCAGCGCCGATGAAACTGCGTTCGCCGATCACCGCGTTCGCTTCGATAACGGCGTGCGCACCAACGCTGGCGGTGGGCGCAACTTTAGCGAATGGATGAATCACCGCCGTGGCATGAATCGCTGGCGCCGACGCATCTTTTTTTTGCAGCAACGAACCAGCTTTGGCAAACGCCAGCCGTGGGTGAGGATTGATCAGAAGCGGCTTGTTGGTGGTGATGTCCCCAGCTGATTCGTGCACGACGATGGCGCTGGCATGCGAGTTCATCGCCTCTTCGAGATGGCGGTCGTGTTCGACGAACACCAGATCGCCCGCTTGCGCGTGAGCGATGCTGGCAACTCTGCCTATTTCGATCCGTCCGTTGCCGATGAGCCGAGAGGCAGTAAATTCCGCGAGTGCTTGCAAGGTCTGCGGCATGGCATTGTTATAGGCGAAATTCGGGAGACTTACCACAGCGACTCGCTAGAGACTTGCTCCTCGCTCTTCGCCTTTCGCTTTTGGCTCTTCGTGCTCAGTCCGTCTGGAATTTGTGAATACGCATAATCTTGATTGCTTCCGTTTTAATCATGCCGTTACGCAACCTCAAGGCGAATAGCGAATAGCGAATAGCGAAAAGCGAACAGCGGAACCTAGTACAGCGGCGACTCTCCCGAAGGTCTGGTCTTCCAGCGGCGATGCACCCACAGCCATTGGTCGGGATACTTGCGCACGTAGTCTTCGAAAATTCGGTTGAACAGCGCGGTGTTGGCGATGGCATCGGCCTCACCGTCGCCGGTGCGCACCAACTCCAACGCCGGGCCGAACTCGACACGATATTTGCGCAGCACCGGGTCCCAGATGGTAAAGGCAGGCACAACGGCAGCGTCGGTATGCAAGGCCACGCGCGCAATGCCCACGGCGGTGCAGGCCGGAATGCCGAAGAAGTCCACGAACACGCCCTGCGGCGGAGTCATGTTGGTATCCATCAGGATGCCGACTGTCTCGTTGCCCTCCATGGCCGCCAGCAGGCCCCGGGCAAATCCTTGTTTGCCGATGACGCTGTTGCCGTGCAGCGTGCGGTAGCGCGTGACCAGGTCATCGACATAGGGATTATCGAGCGGACGCACCACGATTCTCATGGGGTGTCCCTGTAGGGAATGAAAGAATGAGCCGATCTCCCAGCCACCAAAATGCCCGGTAAGAAACAGCACACCTTTGCCGCGCTTTTCGGCGCCTTCGAAGTTTTCGAAACCCTGGTACACCGCTACTTTCGACGCGTTGGCGAGGGTATAACTGGGGAACAGGCAGAATTCCGCCAGCAGCCGTCCGAGAGAGATGTAGACGCCGCGCAAGATTTTTCGCCGCTCTGCGGCGGACTTGTCGGGAAACGCCATTTCCAGGTTGCGCATTCCCACGCGCCGCAGCCGCGGATGCACTAGGTAAACCAGTCGGCCGATAGTAGTTCCCACCGCGCGCGCCAACGGGCGAGGCAGCATTCCGACAAGGCGCACGAGTACGGCCAGCAGCAAGTATTGCAGTCGGTACATCATCAGGGGGCTTCTTGACCGTAGCACCGCGCAGGAAGGGAAGGCAAACCAAAGCTGGCAGAGCGACTGCGAGGGCAAAGAAAAAGCGGTGGCCGCAGCCACCGCCGTGAACGCATTGTCCAGTTACCGCAAAGAGTTTCCGGGATCCGCTGGATCGGCAGGCGCAGTTGACGCAGGCACTGCCGCTGGAGCAGGCACCTTGGCCGGTGCGGTCGCTGGCGATGCCGTTGCCGTTGGTTCAACCGGCGCCGCCGTCGAAGTCGAAGCAGGATCGACCGCTGGCGCCGTCGCTGGAGCGGCTTCGGCTGGCGCAGGAGCTGCGGCAGGCGTCGGAGCCGGAGCCGACACAGACCCAGCAGCAGGCAACGCGGCGCGCTTGGTTGGCGCGTAGCGCTCCACTGCATTCAGCAGCGCCAACGAATCCTGCGGCGGAGGCACTTCTCCGTTCAACAACGAGTAGAACGTCCAATCCTTGCCGTAGAAAGCGCGCACGTCGCCATCATCCTGGCGAATCACCGCCCCGCTCAGCGACACGCCGAGAAACAGGCCGCGGGAGCGCGAGTAGGTCAGCACCTGAGCGCGCATGGTCAAGTCTGTGGCCGCCTGTGCATCACGCCCAACCGGCCCGGCTGCTGCCGAAGCATCCGCACCCAGCTTGAACTTGCTCTGCAATAGGTGCTGCATGCCGTCGTCGGTGCGAATGATCAGCACCAGATCGCTGGCTTGTCCGCCGGCCTGAAAGCCGAAGCTGCCGCCTTCGATCCGGAAGAACGCGGGGCTGCTCCAGCCAGTCGCGGTACGGCAGGTAGCTACACCCTTGCCATAATTCGCGCCGAAGATGAAGCTGACCTTCAGCATAGAAGGCACGATGGCGATGCACTTCGCTCCCGACATAATGCTGTCTGGGATGCCTCTGTCCGGGGCTTCCATGATTTGGCTCAGGATCGTGGTCGCGCTCTGGACGCGCTCAATGTCGGCGCTGCGTGCTCCTGACTGGGCCCACGCCGCCGTGGCGAGGAATGCCAGCAAGGCAATAGAGATCTTCTTCATAACTCGACTCCGATCTGGATTGCGGTGTATCAGGCCAGTCGACACCGGCTGTCGCCATCTTAGTTGGATTCAATGCAGTTTTCGCGGATTAGAAGAGCGTCGCTGGTTACTCTCTAGTGTCCTGAGGCGAACGAGCTTAGTGCAGTTCTGAAGGTGCTGAATCCCACCCGCAGGGAGGGTAGAGCTGCGCTTCAGCGCAGCGTCAAAGGCTTCTTTTATGATGAGAGCCGGGTTTCAACCCGGCGGCACTCCGACTACCGAACGGGGTTCGCCGACGCTAACATTGCTCCGGGAGCGAGTCCAGGACGACAAGAATGGTAGGAACATATTTCCCGGCGCAAAAATTTAGGGTTGGAAGAGGAGACCCTCGCGTCCCCCTCCAACCCTATCTCCCAGGTTCTGTGGTAGGTGAATGCAGTATCTGTCCTGCGGAATGGTCGCGCAAGTTACGAAGGTACAGGTACCCTGTACTTTAGTAACCTTGCCTACGAAGTAACTAGTTGGCAGGGATATTTCTTGTTATTCCGACTGATTCACACCCAACAGAGAGTGCGTGAGGGCATGCACCGACAAGGCAATCCGGTTCGTCACCCCTGCCTTGCGCATCAGTTTGGCGACATGCATTTTTACCGTGCGCTCTTCAATTCCCAGTGCGTTCCCGATTTCCTTGTTCGATCGCCCGGACACCAGCAGATTCAATACTTCGCGTTCGCGCGCAGTGAAAACCAGCGGCTCTTCGGCTCGACTGCGGCGTGGGATGTTGGTCATCCGCTCAATGAATTTGCTGAACAGGTGCGGCGATGCCCAAACCGAGCCGCTATGGACGACGCGGATCGCCTCTTTGAACTCATTGGCTGAAGACGACTCCTCGATGTAGCCTTTAGCGCCCGCGGTCAAGGCACGTAGCGCGAACTCGTCACCGGGCACATTGCCGGTAGCGATGATCCGCACGCTTGGATTCAGTGCCTTCAGCCCGGCCATAATTTCGTACATGGCAGCGCCGGTGCGCGCTCCGATCAGCACCAGATCGTAGCCGCGAGTTCCGAAAATTGTGGAAGGGGTGTAACCCTGCAGCGTGAAGTTCCGGTCTCCTTCGAAGAGTGCGCGAAAGCCAACGAAGCGGAGCGGGTCACTTTCGACCACGGCAATCCGAATGGGACTCTTTACAGCAGGTTTCATGGCGCCCTCAATCTAGCTGTTTCGATAGAGTAGAACATTTCGGCCAGAAATCATCTGGAACGTAAGTGCTATACACGGGAAGGGCGCGCCGCTCTGTTAGGATTCGCTAAAGCAAGGCAGTCTGGCACATTGGCCCTTCGCTAGCGGTGCGATGCTCTCGCGCCTGGAGAACTTTGAACAACGCGTGATAACCCTCGACCATTCAATGGCTTTGCCAGCGGCTGTGGTGGCCCTCGGGTTTGCCTTGCTGGCCCGCGCACTGCGGGCAGTCAGCGATGGCGGGGCGTTGGCGGGCGCAGGCATCGCATTTCTCTGGATGACCGCGGCGGGCGTGCGGGGGATTGCTCCGTTGATGGCGGTGTTTCTCCTGACCCTGCTGGCGACACGGTGGCGCAGCGAACGGAAGCGCAACATTGGGGTGGCCGAACGCGCGCGTGGGCGAGTAGCCTCGCAAGTCCTCGCCAACCTTGGAGCGTCTAGCCTCTGTGCTGCTGTGGCCATCCTCTTTCCGCAACAATCGCGGATGCTGCTGATTGGTGGCATGGCGGCGCTGGCCGAAGCGGCTGCCGACACGGTTTCCAGCGAAGTCGGCCAGGCCGTAGCCCGGCAGCCACGCATGATTCTGGGATTTACTCCTGCGCCTGCCGGTACCAATGGCGCGATCACCTTCGAAGGCACACTGGCTGGCGGAATCGCGGCGAGTGTTGTCACCTGGGCAGGCACACTGCTGGGATTGGTTCCGTGGACCGCAGCTTCCCTGATTACGATTGCAGGCGTCTGCGGCATGCTTTTCGACAGCGTGTTAGGGGCGATCCTCGAAAATCGCGGCAAGCTGGGAAACGATTCCGTCAATTTCATCAGTACGGTGTTCGCCGCCGATCTCGCGCTGATAGTCGCGTTGGTGATGCGAGGCTGACTTATCTTTAAGTTTAACCAAGCTGCGGGTTAGCTTGTTGACAACTCCAAAGGGAGGGTGCTGGGCGAGGCAACCGTGCAAAGGTTATTTTGATTCCTCTGCGCGCTCCGTGTCCTCCGTGGTGAACAAGACTTGGCGAAATCACTAGCACTGGCGCTGCTTTTTCTGGTTGTCGTGACCGGCGCGTTCGCGCAGCAATTCGACGTCCTCATCCGCAACGGACGCGTCATCGATGGCAGCGGCAACCCGTGGACCTACGCCGACGTCGGCGTTATCGGCGATCGCATTGCTTTTGTCGGCCGCGCGGCTGCTGGCGTCAAGGCGAAGCGCACTATCGATGCCACGGGACTTATTGTCGCTCCCGGTTTTATCGACATGCTGGGACAGTCCGAGTTCAACCTGCTAGTCGACAAGCAGGCGGTGAGCAAGTTGACGCAAGGTGTGACCACCGAGATCACTGGCGAAGGCGGTTCCATCGCGCCCACCAACGACGTGCTTAACAAGGAAAGCGCCGACGTCTTCGAGCACTACCACGTCACTGCCGACTGGCGTTCGCTGGAGGAATATTTCCAGCGCCTGACCAAGCAAGGCAGCGGCATCAATCTCGGGACCTATGTCGGCGCAGCGCAAGTCCGTGACTTGGTAATTGGCAATGCCGACCGCGCGCCCACTCCGGCCGAACTCAAGGACATGGAGATTGCGGTGGACGACGCCATGAGCGACGGCGCTATGGGCGTGTCGAGCGCGCTGATCTACGCCCCGGGCTCATACGCTAAAACCGATGAGCTGATCGCGCTAGCCAAAGTCGCATCGGCCAAGGGCGGAGTTTACGCGTCTCACATTCGCAACGAAGGCGACGCCGAATTCGACGCGATGAACGAGGCCTTCCGCATCGGCCGCGAAGCCAACATCCCGGTACAGATTTTTCATCTCAAAGTTTCGGGCCAGCAGAACTGGGGCAAGATGCCGCAGGTGATCGACGCCATCGAGAAGGCACGTGCTGAAGGGATTGATGTCACGGCGAACCAGTATCCCTACACCGCGTCAGCCACGTCACTGGGCGCGCTCATTCCGCCGAAATATCACGAGGGCGGAGCCGACGCATTCGTGGCGCGGCTGAAAGATCCCGCCACCCGTGCGCAGATTCGCAAGGAACTCGAAGGCCCGAGCGGCTCATTCGAGAACATGTGGCGCGGCACCGGTGGGCCGACCGGAGTGATGGTCGTGTCAGTGTTGAATCCGCAATTCCGCAAGTTCGAGGGCAAGACCGTTGCCCAGATCGGCCAGATGGAGAACAAAGACCCACTGGACGCGGCGCTCGACCTGATCGTCGCCGACCGCGACAATGTCGGCGCAGTCTACTTCAGCATGAGCGAAGACGACGTAAAGCTCGCCATGCGGCAGCCCTGGGTGAGCGTCGGCACGGATTATGGCGAGGTGAGTCCGACCGGGCCGCTGGGCGAGTCGAAGTCGCATCCTCGGGCCTACGGCAGCTTTGCGCGAATCTTGGGCAAGTACGTACGCGAGGAGCACAACCTCCGCTTGGAAGATGCGATCCGCAAATTCACGTCGCTTCCAGCACAGCAAGTGAAGCTGGAAAATCGTGGCCTTCTGCGCACGGGGTATTTTGCTGACATCACGATATTCAACCCCGAGACGGTGAAAGACGTGGCGACCTTCGACGACCCGAACCGTCCGTCAGTAGGATTCGAATACGTCTTCGTCAACGGAGTGCTCGCGCTGGAGCACGACAAAGTTACGGGCCAACTGGGCGGCCGCCCGCTGCGCGGACCCGGCTATGCCATGCGCGACTACCTGCCCGATGGGTTGCCGCCGAAGGGCAAGCTGCAAGGCGTAGTGACCGACAGCGGAGGTTATCCTCTGCCTCGCTCGAAAGTGACCTTGACCGATGCATCAGGCAAGGTGCTGGGCATCGCGAATATCAAGAAAGATGGCCGCTACGAAATCGTCCTCGACCAGCCCTGCCATGGGTGCTCGTTGAAAGTCGAGCGTATGGGATTCATGACCCAGACCAAGCCGGGCATCGACTACAACGGTTCGAACTCACTGTGGTTCGGCTTTGTACTGGAACGAACCAATTAGAACTAATCTCATCGATGTGATTTGAAAGGGCACGGCTTGACAGCTTGCTGAAAAACTCCCTTTCGAGCAGTTTTGCGTCAGGGCACGACTTCAGTCCTGCCGATAAGCCCTTTATTTCTGACATTCCGAGCGGACTTCAGTCCGCGAGGAACCTGCCTTTCGGACCTTTTCAGCAGCCTCTTGAGCCGTGCCGCGCTGCACTGTAGTTCAGCCCTGAGGGAAGTCGAACTTCTAAATTCGCAATAAGCTTCCATCAGTGGCGATCAGCCAGAGTTCCCGCTTTTCGAAACAAATACGCCCCATCCCGCGTCTAAATAAGCAGTAATCGGCACGCCAAATTGCCCGTAGCAGGGTTCTTATTTCATATCTCGGCATGCACAAGTGGAAGACATTTGCGATAGGCTGGAGCTTGGCGCTGGCACTCCTGATGTTTGCAGCGCGCAAACCCACCATGCCTGATCCGACTGCCTACCACAATGTGGTAGACCTCACTCACGATCTGAACGACCACTCGCCCAACTGGGAGGGCACGGAGCAGTCGCCCTTCAGCGCGAAAGAGTTAGGCAACATCGAGCGTGACGGCTACTACTCGCGCATCTTTACCACTCAGGAGCATTACGGTACTCACCTCGATGCGCCGGCGCACTTCGCCCACGGCATGTGGACGGTGGATCAGATTCCCGCCGAGAGGCTCGTGCGTCCGCTCGTCGTGCTGAATGTGCGCGCCCAGGCGAGCGGACATCCCGACTACGAAATCACCGTGCAAGACATCGCCGACTGGGAGACTCAGTACGGCGAGATTCCGTCCGGCGCGGTCGTGATGGCTTACACCGGTTGGGAAGATCGTTGGAACCAGCCCAAAGCCTTTCGCAATGCTGCAGCCGACGGCGTGCCCCACTTTCCCGGATTCTCGCTTGAAGCCGCAACGTTCCTGGTGAAAACGCGCAGCGTGGTGGGACTGGGAATCGATACCATGAGCATCGATCCTGGCGCCAGCAAGACCTACCCCGTGCACCAGTTCACCGCCGAAGCAAGTGTTTATCAGTTGGAGAACGTCGCGAACCTTGGGTTGGTGCCTGCGAGCGGTGCGACTGTCGTAGTTGCTCCCATCAAGTTGGAAAACGGTTCTGGCGGCCCGGCGCGCGTGCTGGCGCTGGTGAAGTAGCGCGATACTTTGGTTCCCTGCGGGACAACTTATGCCGGCTGAAAGTCTGACAGCCGCAAGGCCTTTTGGTCGAAGGTCAGAGTGTATTTACAGCCGGCCTTAGCGCCCAGCGCGCCGATGAGGGCATCGGCGAAATCACCCCTCTTCTCTCTGAGCGCGATCATAGCAGTGAATACTTCCTGCTCGTGTTCAATGAGCAGAACCTCAATTTGAAGCATTCGCTCGATGGTGGCAGCGATTTCCCGGGGCGACTGGTTGAAGGTTCGGTCAAGAACCCAAACGGTTTCTGCCATCGCCACAATGCTGATGAAGCCAGGCGTCTCGACTGTCAACCGATGCTCGATAAGCTCCGTGGCTTTTCGCGACTGCACCGGATCGTCTTGCGTGAGATAGCGGACGATGACATTGGTATCGAGGCCGATCATCGACGCTTCTTGGCTCGCGGAACGCCGGTAGCACCGTCCCGCACTGCCTCATTCATCTCTTCGATTGTGACGGGTCGGCGCTTTCTCTTGATCCATCCTCGCAAGGCGGAAGCAGGCAGCTTAGGCAGGAGAACTACACTGCCATCGGGATGTACGAAGAACTTGACCCGGTCCCCTGGCTGTAATCGGAGATGCTCTCGGATCGCCTTTGGAATGGTGGCTTGACCCTTTACCGTAATGGCAGATTCCATAGTTGCCTCTCATTACATTATAGCAAAAGTAATACTATGAGTCGCTTTGCTGATAGCTAAAAGCTGAGAACCGCCAGATCTACGTCATATGCAGCCGATACAACGTGTAGCTAAACGCCTCGCGCAGGGCTGACAACCACCGTCCCCACACGGTTTTCGGAATCGAGCCCGGCCGAGGCGAGATATAAACCGTGATGCCTTCGCGCTCCATCATGCGCTTCGCCCGATACAGGTGATACGCATCGCTGACCAGCAACGCGCTCTTCAATTCATTGGCTTCGAGGATGACGGCCACGCGCCGCGCCGACTGGTCGGTATCGCCGGCCTGGGTTTCGGCGATCAGGTTCACATCCGGCACCCCCAGTTTCGACAAGTAGTCGCGGCCCACCTGGCCTTCACTGAAACTGGGGTCTTTTCCCGAACCGCCCGTAGTGATAATCAGCGGAGCCATGCCCTGCTCAAAAAGTTGATACGCATGATCGAGCCGCGCGCGGTACACCGGCGAAGGATGTCCGACGTACTCAGCCGCGCCGAACACTACGATCGCATCGACCGGGCGCGTTTGATCGTAATTCGCTTCGCGCATAATCTCGAACGCCGTCGCAAATAGGTATACGACGCACGCGAGCACTCCCGCAGCGAACAGCCAACGATAGGGATGGGATTGGAATTCGCCCGGCCCCGTGGCGGCTACCCCTGACCGAGCAATTCGGCGATTTGCTCGGACGGAATCGCTCCCTGGCGCAATATCCGCCAGCCGCCTGCTTCGTCGGTTAAATCGACGATCGTTGACGGCATATCGCGCGGAGACTGTCCACCATCCACGATCAACGGAAGACAATCACCCAACTGATCGCGAACTTCATGTGCATTCGTGCACTCCGACGCCCCATGCAGGTTGGCCGAAGTCGCAGTAATGGGCGATCCGATAGCGCGAATGATCGCCAGTGGAACCTCCGCTGCGGGCACACGCAGGGCCACGTTCCCGGTATTGGCGGTAACTTTCAACGGCAGCTTGGTGTCGGCCTTCACGATAATGGTCAGCGGGCCGGGCCAGAAGCGCCGCGCCAGCAGAAAAAACGTCTCCGGTACCGGCCACGCCAGGTCCGATGCCTGGTCCACCGACTCGATCAGCAGCGACAGCGGTTTGTGGCGCGAGCGCGTTTTGATCTCGTAAATGCGATCGACGGCGTGCAGGTTGAAGGGATCGGCCGCCAGGCCGTAAAACGTGTCAGTCGGCATGCCGACTACGTCGCCTCCGCGAATCTTTTCCGCAACATAGGTCACCAGCGAAGCTTCCGGACGGGTGACGTTTATCTTTACGATTTCGGGACGCAACCGCACCTCTTTGCGACGTAAAGTAGGGACCGAAGCGACGCTTGCGGTCTCTTGGATTTGTAAGACAGCAGATTAACATGCCAGAGAGCGGCTGCGCGCCCGCTGCCAGTGTCGAGGTGTACGATAGACGCCTGTTTTGGGAAAAATATGCCAGAAATTCAGGAGTATGAGGGCCGATTGCGGCGCGTTTCCAGCCGCCAGAACGGGCGGGTCAAGGAGTTGCGACGCCTGTTTCATGACGCTGCCGCCAGCGACAAAGGCGAAGTCGCAATCGAGGGAATGCACCTCGCGGAAGAGGCCATCCGCAGCGGCCTGCGACTGGAGACAGTGTTTTTCGCTGAATCGGCGCGCGACCGGGCGCACAAGCTGTTGCCTCAACTTTCCTCTCACACTGAAGTGTTGCTGCTCCCGGACGACGTATTCGCTAGCGCCGTGCCAACAGAGACGCCGCAAGGCGTCGCTGCCCTGGTGAAAGTACGAACATTCGACTTGGACGACGTGTTTCTTCCCGAGCCCGCGCTCCTCGTCATTAGTGCGGGCGTGCAGGATCCGGGGAACCTGGGCACCATCGCGCGCTCGGCCGAAGCGTTTAGCGCCACAGGAATGTTGCTCGGCGAACGCACCGTGAGCCAATGGAATTGGAAAGCGGTGCGTGCGTCGGCAGGTTCGATGTTTCGTCTGCCGACGGTGAAAGTCGCGTTAGCTGCAGCGTTGCAAGAGGCAAAAAAGCGCGGGGTTCGAGTCTTGGCGACGTCATCTCACAAGGGAACTTTGATTTCCGATTCTGACCTGCGCGGGCCGGTGGCGCTGATGGTCGGCAATGAAGGTGCAGGATTGTCGAAGGACCTGTTATCGCAAGCCGACGAGATCGTTGCGATTCCACAATCGCCGAAAGTCGAATCGCTGAACGCCGGCATCGCCGCCTCGATCGTCCTCTACGAAGCCGCCCGGCAGAGAAATTCTTCACCGCAGAGACACCGAGGCACAGAGGAATAAAATTCTGATGCAGGTCTAGCGCGAGGTGAAACACGCATGGATCATGAGAATTCCGTCCTGTTGTCGGGCAAGCGCATGGTTCTAGATCCGGTCCCCTGGCCGGAACAGGCTCTAACGAGAGACATCATTGCAGCAGCGATCGACGTGCATCGGGCCCTCGGTCCTGGGTTGCTCGAGTCGGCCTATCAAGCGTGTCTTTGCCATGAACTGAACCTTCGGGGCCTCGACTTTGTCCAGCAAGTCGAGCTTCCGCTTACCTATAAGGAGGTGAAGCTCGATTGCGGGTATCGAGTCGATGTAATCGTGAGCAATCGCGTGGTCTTGGAGCTGAAATCTGTGCAGGAAATCCTTCCGGTTCACGAAGCCCAACTGCTCACGTATATGCGACTAACGAATGTGCATGTTGGTCTACTGATCAACTTCAATGTCGCTGTTCTCAAGAACGGTATCAAACGCAGGGTTTTATGAATTGAAATTCTCTGTGTCTCTGTGCCTCTGTGGTGAATAGATTCGTGAGCCTGTTTCAGAACATCCCGCAGCGTGACCAAGGCAGCGACCGGACCCGCCCGCTCGCCGACCGCATGCGCCCCCGCACGCTCGACGAGTTCGTCGGCCAGGAGCATATTCTCGGCCCCGGCAAGCCTCTCCGCGTGCAGATCGAGCGCGACGATACCGGCTCGCTCATCTTCTGGGGTCCTCCCGGAGTCGGCAAGACCACGTTGGCCAAGATTATTGCCGGCATGACTCACGCCGAGTTCATCGAGTTCTCGGCAGTACTGGCCGGCATCAAGGAAATCAAGCAGGTCATGGCTGACGCTGAGCGGGCCCGCCAGTACGGCACGCGCACTATCGTGTTCGTCGATGAAGTACACCGCTTCAACAAAGCCCAACAGGACGCATTTCTGCCTTATGTCGAGAAGGGCAGCATCCGGCTGATTGGCGCGACCACCGAGAATCCGTCATTCGAAGTGATTTCGGCGCTGTTGTCGCGCTGTCGTGTGTACACCCTCCAACCGCTCAGCGAAGAGCAGATCGTCGAATTGCTGAAGCGGGCGCTGGCAGACAAGGAACGTGGGCTGGGCGAGTTGAATGTCGAAGCCGAAGAAGACGCACTGAAGAAGATCGCCGCGTATTCGAGCGGCGATGCCCGCAGCGCCTATAACGCTCTAGAAGTTGCCGCAACGCTGGCGCGGGAAAACGCAGACAAGCGCATCACCGAAGCCATTGCCACCGACGCGCTACAGAAGCGCGTGCTCATGTACGACAAGTCGGGCGAGGAGCATTACAACCTCATCTCCGCGCTGCACAAGAGCGTGCGCAACAGCGATCCCGATGCCGCGCTCTACTGGCTGGCGCGCATGCTCGAGGCGGGCGAAGACGGACTGTACATCGCGCGTCGCGTAGTTCGCATGGCGTCCGAAGACATCGGCCTTGCCGATCCCAACGCGCTGAACATCACGCTTGCCGCGCGCGACGCCGTCGATTTTCTCGGCATGCCCGAAGGCAATCTCGCCCTGGCGCAGGCAGTGGTATATCTCTGCGCCGCTCCGAAGTCGAATGCTCTCTACACCGCTTACGGAGCAGTGCAGCAGGACGTCGAGCAGACTGCACAAGACTCTGTGCCGCTCCATCTGCGCAACGCGCCTACGAGCTTCATGAAGTCCGTCGGCTACGGCAAGGGCTACCAGTATGCCCACGATCTCGACGAGAAAGTCGCCGACATGCAGTGCCTGCCCGACAATCTAAAACACCGCGTTTACTACCATCCGACGGAAGAAGGTATCGAGAAGCGCATCAAGGCGCGGTTGGAAGAAATCCGCCAGGCAAAGAAGAAGACTCACCACGAAGAACACAGAGGTCACGGAGAAAACCAAGTCGAGAGCAAGAAGACGTAACGAAATCGCAGTCGGGCGTCCCTACCCGCCGAAGTTCGTCAAGAAATAAGAAATAAGAAATGATTTCCTCTGTGCGCTCCGTGTCCTCTGTGGTGAAAGGATTTTTCGCGAAGAGCGAACAGCGAATGGCGACGAGCGAATTCCTCCGTGCCTCCGTGGTGAAGACCTACGGCGACAGCCGCCGATGCTCCTTCAAGATGCATCGGTCCATCACCACAAAAATCCCCGCCGCACGCGCCTTTTCCGCCGCTGCTTGGT
Organism: uncultured Acidobacteriaceae bacterium; assembly: GCA_963730105.1. Lineage (GTDB taxonomy): Bacteria > Acidobacteriota > Terriglobia > Terriglobales > Acidobacteriaceae > DASRAA01. The sequence goes on along the minus strand of CAVSQO010000015.1, from coordinate 63,457 downwards.
GCATCACGCCTTCCTGCATCCAGATGGCCGGAACCTTCAGCCGGATTGCCTCTTCCACAACCTCCGGCACGAACTCCGGCCGTCGGAACACATTCACGATGTCGATCTTCTCCGCCACTTCACTCAGCGACGCGTAGGCTTTTTCGCCCAGCGACTCTCGAATCTCCGGGTTCACCGGAATGACGCGATATCCCTGCGACTGCATGTATTCCGACACGCGATAGCTGGTGCGAAACGGGCTGTCGCTCAGGCCTACAACAGCAATCGTCTTCGCCGACTTCAGCAGTTCGCCGATGCGCTCGGTTTCCGTGACAGTCAATCCTGGCTCCTGACTCTAACGTTTGCGCTTTGTCTTCGATTTGAGTTCCCGGCTCGGCGCAGCCAGCAAGCCCGACAGATGCTCCAGCTCAGTGACGGCGCGGTCGTAATCGTCGAGCAGCGGCTTCAGCAAATGCGTGACGCCTCCCGCGCGATATTCCCGCACCAGCGAACGGTAGTACCACAGCACTTTCACCTTCGGTGCCGAGAACCGATCGAACGCCGAATCACCCGACTGCCGCAGATCGCGCAAGACGGCCCGCGCGTTATAGAGCTTGTCCGCAGCCGAAACGAAGCGCGTCTCCGCGTCTTCATGGCGCACCCGCCGCAAATACCGCAGCTTCCGCGGATACCACTTCGGCTTACTCTTCTCCTCATCGCCGTACGAATCCGTACAGCCATCCACAATCTTCGCCACCCGCGGCCCGAAAATCTGCTCAATCGAGTGCAACATCGCGCGTCCGCCGTGGTCTTCCGCCGCGTCGTGCAGCAGCGCCGCGATACCCATGTCTTCGTCGCCGCCGTAATCGAGCACAATCGCGGCCACGCCCAGCAGGTGCGAAAGATACGGAATGCCGCTCTTCTTGCGGTCCTGATTGCGATGCACCTGCGCGGCAAACAACAGCGCATGGTCGAATCGTATGGTCAGCGGAACAAACGGCGTGCTGGCGGGCTTGCGCTGCGACTTTCGCATAGGCGAATCTCGAGACGCTGTTCAGGATAACGGAAAGTGTCCGGATGGCGAAGCGTGAACCGCGTCGCTCAATCGTCCGCCTCGACGAGAAAAATTATCAGGTAGGAATTGCCGCTGCTGGCTAAAAGCTAATAGCTGATGGCTGATAGCTGAATAGCTTCCCTCAATCCAGCCTTACCAGAAACACGCCACCCTCTTTCACGTGCGTCTTGCTGGCGACTTCCTGTGCCATCTGCTTGTTATCGCCCGCTGGCCGGATGCGTACCCATTCGCCGGTGGGACCGGTGAACTGAATGACGTTCGCCGTCGCATAGTGTTCTTGAAGTTTCTCTTTCAGCTTGCGGGCTTCGTGTTCGCTTTGGAACGCCCCGATCTGCACGCACCAGCGCCCACCTTCGTCGATCGGCGCCGGCGCCGACAGCACCTCAACCTTCACTGTCGCTGTTCCCGGCTGCCACACGTCCACCGCTTTCGCGGCAGCCAGCGACAGGTCGATGATGCGGTCTTCGATGAACGGCCCGCGGTCGGTGATGCGCACGATGACCACATGCTTCGTCGTCTCGTTGGTCACACGCACCACCGAGTTCAGCGGAATGGTGCGATGCGCCGCCGTCAACGCGTTCTGGTCGAAGATCTCGCCATTCGCGCCCTTGTGGTTGTGATACGGAGGCCCGTACCAGCTCGCCAATCCGGTCTCGACGTAGATCGGCTTGGTTTTGGGCGAAACCGTCGTTTCCGGCACTGATTTGGGAGCCGAAGCTGTCGAAGCTGCGGGTGCCGGCGTCACGGTTGGCGGAGGCGGAACGTGCTTCGCGGATGAGCCATTCTTGTGGCAACCCGCGAGCAGGAATAGGCCAGCCAGAATGAGAACCAGGAACGACATGCGACAACCCCGGGGACATCCGGGGATTGTGCCTTGAAAGGGCACGGCTTCAAGAGCCTGCCCTGAGCGAAGCCGAAGGGTGCCGCATAGCCGTTCTTTTACGGTGGAAGCGCCGGGCTTTAGCCCGGCGAAACACGGCGCCACGACTCCCGGCTTTAGCCGTGGATCAACACCCCGTGGGTGGCCCATATTTCCCATGTTTTGGGAAATGTGGGAATCGTCGAACCCGCACCAGTTCGAACGTCCTTGAGCCCGCAGGGCGACATTTGTGTTAGCCGTGGGCGTAAGCCCGCGGACAAATGTCCAAAGCGAATCCGGAGCCGGCTTTAGCCGGCGCCACCAACCTGCAGGTCCACAAAGAGGCCGTGCCTTCAGCCCTTTTTTCTGCTGCGTCGCCGATTCCATGTAGTCGGCCAGGTCCTTCAACTTGTCCGACGCAACCCGCAAGCCCTTGGTCGAATGTTGCCGCACCAGCGGCACCACCTCGTCGTTCAGGTAGTCGATAAGCTGCTTGGTCTCTTCTTCGATGCGCTTGGCGGTATCGCCGATCACATCGTCGAGCTTCTGCCCGGCCGTCGAGAAAGGACGGCGGTCGTTCGGATTCTGTGTATTCACCGCTGGCCACCTTGTCAGTAGCGGAAATCGCTGAGCACTCAAATTATGCTGCGCCCCGCCCCGCCGGTCAATTGGCGACACGGGTGCCGGGGGAGTCGATCCAGCGTTATAGATCAAGCTGTCATCCTGAGCGAGGACGGCGCGAACGGTCGCCGTCCGAGTCGAAGGACCTGCTGTGAGCGAAGTCGATGGATTTGCTTCTCTGCGTTCGCTCTATCCGTGTCGTCCGTGTGCATCCGTGGTCGGCTGTGGCCTTTGCTTTTTGCCCGCTTCTCCTCTGTGCCTCTGTGTCTCTGTGGTGAATACGTGGTTTTCTCCGTGCGCTCCGTGTTCTCCGTGGTGAATTCGCATTTCTACCGCCAATGCTAAAATCACTACTTACGTTCCCCGCCGCAGACGACCTTTTTCGCCTGATTTTTCGCGGATAACGACCCAACTCTTATGCCCAGCAAAACACTCACAGGTTCCGAAGTCCGTTCCATATTTCTGCGCTTCTTCGAGCAGAAGGGACACAAGATCGTCCACTCCTCCTCGCTCGTTCCGGCCAACGACCCCACGCTGCTCTTCACCAACGCCGGCATGAACCAGTTCAAAGACGTCTTCCTCGGCCTCGAGCACCGCGACTACTCCCGCGCCACCTCCTCGCAAAAATGCGTGCGCGCCGGAGGCAAGCACAACGACCTCGAAAACGTCGGCTTCACCAACCGCCACCACACCTTCTTCGAGATGCTGGGCAACTTCAGCTTCGGCGACTACTTCAAGCAAGACGCCATCGCCTACGCCTGGGAACTGGTGACCTCGAAGGACTGGTTCGGCCTCGATCCGGCGAAGCTCTACGCGACTATCTTCGAAGGCCAGGGCGACATCCCGCGCGACGACGAAGCGCGAGCAGTACTGGCTGAAGCGTCGGCGTGCCCAAAGAGCGCATCTTCGCCATGGGGATGAAAGACAACTTCTGGCAGATGGGCGACACCGGCCCCTGCGGCCCCTGCAGCGAAATCCATTACGACATGGGGCCTGAGGCCAGCGACGACCGGACACGCCGACTGCCACTTCCCCTGCGAGTGCGGCCGCTACGTCGAAATCTGGAACCTCGTCTTCATGCAGTTCGACAAGTCGGCGAGACGGCAAGTTCAATCCGCTGCCCAAGCCGTCGATCGATACCGGCGCAGGACTCGAGCGCGTCACCGCGGTAATGCAGGGCGTGATCTCGAACTACGACACGGACTTGTTTGTGCCGCTCATCAAGCGCGCCGCCGAGTTGACTGGCACGAAGCAACTCGACGAAGAACTGAAGCGCGAAGATGTGGAAGAGCAGCACCACCAGGCGGCATCGCTGCGCGTCATCGCCGACCACGCCCGCGCCGCGACGTTCCTGATCTCCGATGGCGTGCTGCCCATGAACGAAGGACGCGGCTACGTGCTGCGCAAGATCATCCGTCGCGCAATTCGTCATGGACGACTGCTCGGGCAGGAGAAGCCGTTTCTGTACGAGATGGTCTTCGCTGTTCGCGACCTGATGAAGGATGCCTATCCGGAACTGATCGAGATCGCGCAACGCGTGTCCGAGATCGTTTAAGGCGAGGAGACGCGGTTCGCGCACACGCTTGACGTTGGCTGGAAGATGCTCGAGAGCGAGCTTGATCGAGCGGATCAGAGAACTCCTGAGCCTTTCAGATTCGAAGTGGCCAAGGTAATCAGCCGCATGATTCAGGACGACGGTCGAGAACGCGATATGTTGCGCACTCGTCGATGACGCGGTAGCCTCGCTGCCGTCAGTCTGACGGTCAATAATCTTGCAGCTCTTGTGACGATGCACTTCGCAGCGGTCAGGCGTGATCGACAGCATATGTCGGCGTAAATGCGCTTTCAAGCTCTACGACACGTTCGGTTTGCCGCGCGACTTCATCGAAGACGCCTGCCGAGATGCCGGAATCTGACTTCGACGCCGCGGTTTCGACGCCGCGATGGACGAGCAGCGCAAGCGCGCGCAGGCCTCCTGGAAGGGCAGCTCAAAGCGCAAGCTGCCATGCAAGCCCGAGTTTTCGAAAGCTATCGCCAGACCCGCTCCGACAACTGCGAAGTCCTCGCTAGCTAGTGACGGGCATGACCGACAAGCTCATTCGCACGGCGTCAGGGCACGACTTAGTCGTGCCGATAAGCCGCCTATTTTTGATCGGCCGAGCGGCTTCAGCGCGCGAGGCCTGCAGCCTCGGCGCGCACGAAGCTCCCGGTGAGCGCGGCGAGATCGTGCTCGACCACACGCCGTTCTACGCCGATGCCGGCGGACAAGTCGGCGACGTCGGCTGGCTCTATGCCGAAGACCACAACACCCTCGTCGCGGATGTCGAAGGCGTGACCTATCCCGTGCAGGGCGTCCGCGCCCACCGCGTCGCTCGCGAAGCAAGCCATTCGCGTCGGCGACAAGCTCGATGCCGTCGTCAACGACGAAGTCCGCCGCGCCACCATGCGCAATCACACCGGCACGCATCTTCTTCATGCTGCGCTGCGCGAGGTGCTGGGCTCGCATGTGAAGCAGGCCGGATCGCTGGTCGATCCCTCGCACCTGCGCTTCGACTTCTCCCACTTCGCCTCACTCGGCGACGAGGAGTTGCAAGACATCGAAGACCTTGCCAACCGCGAAGTCCTGCGCAACGATCGCGTCGAAGTCATCGAAGACGTGCCTATCGATGTCGCCGTCAACGAATACAAGGCGATGGCGCTCTTCGGCGAGAAGTACGGCGACCGCGTGCGCGTCATCCGCATCGGCGATTTCTCCACCGAGCTTTGCGGAGGTACGCACACCGCAGCGACGGGCGAAATCGGCCTCATCAAAGTTTTGAAAGAGGGAAGCGTCTCCAGTGGCGTGCGTCGTCTCGAGGCCGTCACCGGCGAAGGCTCGCTGCGCCACTTCCGCAAAGACCATCAACTCGAAAACGTTGTGGCCACGCTCGTGCGCGGCGGAGAAGACCAATCGCCAGCCGATGCACTGCGTCAGGAACTCGACCGCCGCGAAGAAGAACTAAAGAAACTCCGCAAAGGAACTCGACCAGGCGCGCATGAAGTCTGCATCAAGCTCGGTTCAGTCTGCAGCCGAAAATGTGCGCGAGGTGAAAGGCGTGAAAGTCCTAGCTACTCGCGCCGACAATTTAGAGCGCGCACAACTCCGCGTCCTCATCGACAACCTGCGCAACAAGCTCGGCTCAGGAGTGGTGGTGCTCGGTTCGGTGAGCGACGGCAAGGTCGCTCTAATCGTCGGCGTGACCAAAGACCTCACTGCAAAAATTCAGGCCGGGAAAATCATCGCTGAAGTCGCAAAAAAAGTCGGAGGTTCCGGCGGCGGACGTCCCGACATGGCCGAAGCCGGCGGCAAAGATCCCTCCGCCCTCGACTCCGCCCTCGCCGGCAGCTACTCCGTCGTCGAGGAGCTGCTTCGAGGTAGCTGCTGCGCAGCCTTCAGCGCCGCGTACGAGCAGTTGCCTAGATCTTTTGTCATCACCAGCGGACTTCAGTCCGCAAGGGACCTGCCGAAAAGACTCGCTTGTCCGTCCGCAATGTATCGGGGCACGACTTCACAGGCTGCTGAAAAATTCGTACGAACTAGGTTTTGAAAGGGCACGGCTTTAGCCGTGCCGACAGACCACCTTTTTTAATCCCCCCGCGGACTTCAGTCCGCGGGCGCCGTCCTCAAATACCCATGCAAATACCCATGCAAAAACCATTATAATGATTGTTATAACTGTTGAATTTCGCAACACAGTCGCGCCGCTTTTCCCTTAGATTTTCTCCGTGCTCTCTGTGGTGAGATATCCGACGCACTGGGCAACACACTCTTCCAGCGGCCTCGACGTGTCTACGTCCAGCTTGGGCAGAGCAATCGGCTCGAAGTACGATTTCACCAGAAAATACAGCAGCGGATCGCGGTTTTTCGCTGCATGCTTGCCCTGATCTTTCTTAATCCGCTCCAGCGCAAGTGCTTCAGGACAATGGAGATGCAGCACACTTAGCCCAGCGCCTACCATCGCAGCGGCCCGCACCACCTGCTGCACATGATGCGTCCGCGAGAACGTCCTCCCATCCAGAAAAATGAATGGCACTGCGTGATCTGCGGCGATGCGCTGTGCGGCCATTAGAATCACAGACATACAGAAATCATTCTGCCCGCCAGAGTAGTTGATCGCCCCACGCGGGAACAGCGCCGCCCGCACCGCATCTTTGCTAAGCACAATTCCTTTCAACCTCTTAGCCAGCGCTTCTGCGAGCGCGGTTTTGCCCGTCCCGGGCAGCCCCGCCATGATAACGAAGCGCGTTCGAAAGCCGATCTTATGTTCCACAATCAACAGAATACCTCGGCTCTAAAGAGACTGCTTTTGACCACAACAATCGGGATGAAGTGCCTGAAAACATTGATGTATTGTGCATCTGCGAGACGGAATGGCGGACCGATAAACAATGAATCCGCCATCGAGATCAGCCGTCTAACCGTGCATAGGTGCAACCATGGCGACCCTTGAAACTGTTCATCTCCAGACTGCGCGGGAGCAGCTTTTGTCCCGCCGTGAGCGTCTGGAAACCGTATTGGAAGAGCATCCCACTGACCAGCTGAACCAGCTCCTCAGCCAGGTGGATGAGGCGCTGCAACGTATTGATAACGGGCAATTTGGGCTGTGTGCGGTCTGCCACGACACGGTTGAAGCCGACCGTTTGCTGCGCGATCCGATGATCTCGGTATGTCTGGGATGCTTGTCGCCGTCGCAGCAGCGCGCGCTGGAGTTCGATTTGGAACTAGCGGCGCGCATCCAGAACGGATTGCTGCCCGCGCCCGATCTGGCCATTCCCGGCTGGCAAATCGCTTATCACTACCGTCCCGCGGGCGTAATCGGCGGCGACTACTTCGACGTGCTGGGGGACGGCAAAGGTGGCGCCTATTTTCTCATCGCTGATGTTGCAGGCAAAGGAGTTGCGGCCGCCATGCTGACGGCGAACCTGCGCGCAGTGTTTCGCGCGTTGTTGCCCATGGAACTCGGCGTAGAGGAAACCTTGTTGCGTGCCAACCGCTTGTTCTGCGAAGGCAAACTATCCACGCAGTACGCGACCTTGGTGTTCGGACACAGCTCTGCCGCCGGGAAAATGCAACTCGTCAATGCAGGCCATCTTCCGGCTTTGCTGGTGCGCGGGAGCGAGATCACTCGCCTGGAGAGTAGCTGCATGCCGCTGGGCATGTTTGCTGACCAGGAGTTTGTTCCCACGAGCTTCAATCTTCGCCTGGGCGACATGCTGGTGCTGTACACCGATGGTATTTCCGAAGCACAGGAGCCGACTGGCGAGGAATATGGCGTGTGCAAGTTGGAGGCTGCGATCCGAGAAAAGTTCGGAGAATGCCCAGAAATACTGGTCAAAAACTGCCGGGACCGGCTACAGGAATATCGTAACGGCACCGAACGCGCGGACGATGAAACGTTGCTGGCGATTCAGTACATGGGCGCAGCAGCAACCGCGTCGGCGTGATGTGTCGTCAAAAAGTGTGAGATCAAAAACGCGAAAGCTCCGGGGAACCGGAGCTTTTGAACTTTATGGTGCCGAAGAAGGGACTCGAACCCCCACACCCTTGCGGGTACATGGACCTGAACCATGCGCGTCTGCCAATTCCGCCACTTCGGCGCGGGAAACAAACGAGTGAGTGACTGAACTCGTTGTGAAGGCAACGTTCTGATTGTACAGAGCGTTTCGTTGGTTCGCAACGAGGCGCGACGCTCACCAGGTGTTGAAGGGCTTGGCCACCAGATTGGCATTGAAGTAGCGAGGATCGTTGGTCACTTCCTGCCCGATCCAGCCGGGCAGCGCAACCGATTGGTCCGCGCTCTTGAGCTCGACTTCTGCGACGATCAGTCCACGATTGTCGCCCTCAAATTCGTCGATCTCCCACGCCACATCGCCCTGCGGAATGCGATATCGCGTCTTCTCGATGATTGGCTTCTCGCACAAGTGATCGATCATCTCGTTGGCGTCGGCCAGAGGAATCTCATATTCGTATTCCGACCGGGTTGCTCCCACGGTGATCCCTTTGACGGTGATGAATCCCTTGTCGCCGGCTGTGCGTACGCGAACCGTCCGCTCTTTCACCGTGCTGAGGTATCCCTGACGGTACCGTTTGCCTTCAACCTGGCCGCGCCACGAGTCGTTCTTGACGAGATACTTGCGTTCAATCTCTTTTCCCATATGGTCCTCTTTCGAATTCATCGGAAGCCTGGCGCGCCGATCATGCGGCGGTGCAGTTAACCTAAGACGCGCTTGATCTCGCGAATGTAGCTGACGTTAGTTTCCTTGATGCCCAGTTTCTGCACGAGTTGCAACACCGCATCGGGATCGACAGATTCCACCGCGACTGTGTCTCGGGGCACGCCGTTGATAGTGACAGTAGCGTATTCGGCCGAGCACGCGCCGATACCGAATTGATATCGCGTCTTGGACACTTCGACGATGGCGATCTTAGGCTCGGGCCGTATGACCTGCTCAAAAAAATCTTCCATCGAGTATTCGGACTTGCCGAGAGCAGGCGATGCAATCTCGAGGCTGGGAAAAACTTGATCGGATATCGCGGCACGCGTCAGCGGAAATCCCTCTTTCAAAACTGGCTTCCATTGTTCCAGTCCGCGATCTTCGGCAACCAGCACCTTGATGTCCATCAGTCCAGCGCGAATCTTGACGTTGCACCGGTCGGTGGCGGAGGAAATCAGGTAGGTCTCGCGGCTCACCATCTCGCGCGGCTCCGACAGGGCCTGAAGCTGTTCGCGGACCGGCGTTAGATTCTCCGCCCAGGTACGAAATTCGTAGCGAGGTTTGATTTCAGCCATGGTCGCCCTCGGGCATTGGGGGAACAGCCGAGTATAAGCGAACCAACCTGAGATCGGCAGTCAACGCAAACGAGAAACGCCCGTCTAGCCAACACTAGGGCACCCAGATTCGTTGTTAGCTGGCGGCGGCGTCGGGCTCGGAGTGGCTCAGGGTACCGTGCTGGCCATATTCCTTCAATTTGTTGTGAAGCGTCTTCAAGCTGATGCCGAGGATCTCGGCCGCACGCGTTTTGTTGTTGTGGGTGGCTTCCAGGGTTTTCAGGATCAGCAGACGTTCAGCTTCATCCACGGTCGTGCCGACGCCGAGCAGAACTGCGTTTGCGTCGTGGATCGGCGCGCGCGCGATGGCTTTGCCGAAGCCGGGCGGCAGGTGCTTGGTTTCGACCATTGAGCCGGAGCAAACGATCACCGCCCGCTCCAACGTGTTGCGCAACTCGCGAACATTTCCCGGCCAGGTGTGAGCCTGGAATGCGTTCATCACGGCTTCATCCACACCGGTGACATTGCGTTCATGTTTCTCGTTCATGTCGGCAAGCAAAGCATGGACCAAGTCGGGCAAGTCTCCCATGTGCTCGCGCAGCGGAGGCATGTGGATGTTGAACACATTCAGGCGATAGTAAAGATCGTTGCGCAATTCGCCACGGGCCACGGCTTCTTCTGGTGGCTTGTTGGTGGCGGCAAGCACCCTGACATCGACAGATGTTTCGCCCTTTGATCCGAGGCGGCGGAGCTTGCGGTCTTCCAGCACACGCAGCAACTTCGCCTGCGTGGCGATCGGCATCTCTCCGATTTCGTCGAGCAACAACGTTCCGCCTTCGGCCAACTCGAAGCAGCCGGTGCGGCGTTCGAGGGCGCCGGTGAATGCGCCTTTCTCGTGGCCGAAGATTTCGCTTTCGATCAACGTCTCGGGGATCGCCGCGCAGTTAATCGCTACGAAGGGTTTACTCTTCCGGTTGCTCAGCGAGTGGATGGTACGCGCAACCAGTTCCTTGCCGGTCCCGCTATCTCCGGTGATTAGAACCGATGCGGTACTCGGAGAAACCATCTCGACCAGGCGGAAAATTTCCTGCATCACCTTCGAAGAACCGACCAGGGAGCCGAGAACGCCGACATCGCGCAACCGGCGACGACTGGCTTCCAGTTCGCGTTCTGCGCCGCGCAGACGGCTGGCGTTCTGAAGAATGTTGCGCAGCCGGGTAGGGTTGACCGGCTTCTCGATGAAATCGAAGGCGCCACGCTTCATGGCATTGACGGCGGCATCGATGCTGCCGAGCGCGGTGAGGAGGATGACCGCGACTTGTTGCGGAGCCTGCGCGATACTCTCGAGCAGCTCCATGCCATCCATGCGAGGCATCTTGAGGTCGGTCACCACGATTGAGGGCTCCCACGACTCCACTTTCGATAGGCCTTCGACACCGTCCTCCGCGGTTTCTGTCTGGTAACCCCAGGCGCGAATCAATTCGGCGAGCCCGGTGCGCTCGTACTCCTCATCCTCGACGATTAAGACCTTTTCCTGGCTCATGCTGAATAAACGCCCCTTGAAAATGTGGTCCCCGATACGATGCTGGTCAATAACGCCTGACTCATTTGTTTGAGGTGATCCAACGACCTCGTGTCGGATCGCGCCCGGACCTCCAACCGGAGATTGGGCGACAAGGTGGCTTCCGTTAAAGGTATCACTTTTGGGCGTCAAAAGCGTCACGGCTGAGCCAAGGGCGGGACGCGTGGTTACCCTCGCCCGATTGGGATGCGAACTCGGGCCTTAGGCGATGGCCAAGTTCGGCAATATTTGCTTGGAATTTCTCTTACGTTACTCCGCTTCGATGTTGTACGATGGTTGCATCAGCGGTTTGGCCGTGCGTAGGGGTGTACGGTCGTTCGGTCGGGTTTGTGAAGATTTGTCGGGGCTTGTGATCGTGCATGACAGTGTGAATTACCCGGTTATAAAGTCAGTAAACAACGGGAAACAGTAGTTTTGTATATCTTCTCCGTTGCTGTACAATCGGGAACTGTTAAAAAGCAGGTCATGCATTCCTGCACCTGATACGTTCAACAATGAACCCCGGTAGGCCACTTTGCTGACGGTACTGCTAGAGTTCCGGAGGAATTAGAATGGCTTTTTGTGATGGAGTCCCGAAACGCGTTGTAGCGACAACGATCGCCCTTGCGTTTGCAGTGTGTTTGTTGGGCTCTTTTGCCGCAGCGCAAGATACTGTACAGCCGAGAGCGGAGATTTTCGGTGGCTATTCCTGGCTGCATCCGAATGGCTACGTTGACTGGGGCCATGTTCCCGACATCGCTCACGGATGGAACGCATCCAGCACATTTTACTTGCCCTATGCCCATAATCTGGGCGTTGTGGTTGACGGTAGTGGCCACTACAACAGCACGTATTCCAACGTCGGCCTGGGGTTGATTGGTCTGCAGTATAAGTGGCATAACGACCAGTTCTCGCCCTTTGTACGGGTCCTGGGTGGAGCTTCGCATCTGAGCCCGGCCGGTCTGAATTCGGAGTGGCGTGCGACGGTGGGCGCGGGCGGTGGTTTCGACCTGACCCTCACCAATTTCATTTCGCTGCGCATCGCGCAAGCGGATTATCTCTACACTTCGTACAATCCAGGCACTTTCAATAACCATACTTCCACATGGAACATGGTCCGCCTGTCATCGGGCATCGTGTTCAATCTGGGCAATTACTACACCGCTCCGCTGTCGGCGGCCTGCACGGCCAACCCGACGGCGCCGGTTTTTGCGGGCGAGCCAGTAACGGTGTCCGCGGCGGGCACGAACTTCAGCCCCAAGCACGCTCTGACTTACGCCTGGACCGCGACGGGTGGCAAACTGGCTACTCCGAGCGCGGCTACCTCGTCGGTCGATACGACTGGTCTGGCGCCGGGCAGCTACACCGCCAACGCGACCATTACCGACCCGAAGTGGAAGAAGAACAATTCAGCAAGCTGCTCGACCAGCTTTACGGTGAAGCCGTTCAATCCGCCGAACGTAACCTGCTCGGCGAATCCGACGACCGTGAAGTCGGGTGAGAGCTCGACGATTTCCGCGAACGCCACCAGTCCGGACGGCGCGACGATCACCAGCTACGCTTACACGGCGTCGGCGGGCACGATCTCGGGCAACGGCACTTCGGCCACCTTGAACACGGCTGGTCTGCCGGGTTCGACGGTCAATGTGACGGTAACCGCGACTGATTCTCACGGCTTGACAGGCACCTGCACCACGTCGGTTGGAGTGGTGGAAGAAGTCAAGTGCGTCAGCATCGAGGATTGGGGCGAGTGTACCTTCGAGAAGGATCCGAAGCGTCCGTGGCGTGTTGACAACGATTGCAAGGACGTCCTCGACAAGATGGCGCTCCGTCTGCAGCAACAGCCTTCCGGCAAGCTCGAAATCGTGGGCTACACCGACGAGAAGGAAGTTGTGAACGAGCAGACAATCGGTGCTCAGCGCTCGGTCAACGTGAAGTTCTACATGACCCAGGACGACCTTGGTCCGAAGGCCGATGCAACGCGCATCCAGCCTCGCCAGGGCGGAACCAAGGGTAAGGCGACTCACTTCTACTTTGTCCCCGAAGGCGGTCTGTGCCAGGGTCAGGTAGAGGAAGGAACGCCGGTAGACGAGAGCGCAGTACAGGGCCAGGCGCGTAAGGCTGCGCCGCCGGCTCATCACAAGGCAAAGAAAGCTCCGGCAGCACCGCCTGCTCAGTAGCCGAAACGCCTGAAACGCAGTAACCTGCCGGTGAGAGGACAACCTCTCACCGGCTTTTTCCTGTAAGCCTGATGGGCAGCTTTCGCCGGTAGTAAGATAAGAGCTACGGCTCGCGAAGCGTGCCCTCCTGAGTGCGCCTGATGTTTTGGTCCGTTGGGAGCCTTCCCTACGGATTGTCCGGCGCGAGACATCGAGAACCGCTCGACGGGACGAGCGGCCCGAATTGATCTTGATACTGTCGGCCAGTGCCGGCGCGCGGGTATGATTCTCTGCGGCGATCTTAAGTTCGTCACTTACCGAATGGAGATGTGGTTGTGGGTATAAAAAGCCGGGTAGTTTTTGTTTTCACGTTTGCGCTGGCTGTTGCGTTATTCGTCTCACTAGGCGCTGGCCGCGCCGCTGCTTCGGATTGGACCCTGATCGGTCCGGATGGCGGGAATGTTCGCAGTCTGGCCTACGATCCTAGCGATCCCACTCATCTGCTTCTGGGAACCAGCGCAGCACAGCTGTTCGTTTCCCACGACGGAGGCAATACGTGGGCGCCGTTCGCCCACCTCGGAGAGGGCGACAGCCTAGTGATCGACCACGTCGTGTTTGATCCGACGAACACCAAAACTATTTACGCCGCAGGCTGGGGTCTGTATCACGATGACGAAGGCGGCGTATTCCGCTCCGATGACGGCGGCGTGACCTGGCAGGAGTTGCCGGGTGCGCACGGCAAGTCGATACGCGCGCTGGCCATGGCACCGAGTGACCACAACACCCTGGTCATCGGCGCACTGGATGGTGTCTTCTGGTCGCGCGATGCGGGCGCTACGTGGCAACGCATGACGCCGGAGAACCCCGACGTCACGGTGAACTACTCCACCATGAGGAACTTCGTGTCGGTGGCCATCGACCCGCAGAATCCCGAAGTTGTTTACGCCGGAACGCGGCACCTGGCCTGGAAGACCCCGGACGGAGGAAAGTCCTGGCACAGCATCCACGAGGGAATGCTGGACGACTCTGACGTGTTCAGCATCATCATCGATCCCAAGAATCCTTCTCATGTGTATGCCAGCGCGTGCTCGGGAATTTACCGAAGCGACAATGGCGCCGACCTGTTTCATCGCGTGCAGGGAATGCCGCACTCGGCGATACGCACGCGCGTTCTGAAGCAAGATCCGGTTCGGCCGTCAATCGTTTATGCCGGGACTACCGGTGGTTTGTGGAGGACGATGGACGGCGGGGCGAAGTGGACTCTCGTCACCACGGCCGATGTGGTAGTCAACGATGTGTTGATCGATCCGCGCAACCCCGAGCGCGTGCTGCTGGCAACGGACCGCGGGGGGGTGCTGGCCACCAATGATGGGTTCGCCAAGATTCAGTCGTCCAATCGCGGGTTCTCGCACCGCATGGTCGGCGCAGTAATTACCGACAGGACCAACCCCAATCGGCTGTATGTCGGCATCGTGAACGACAAGGTCCACGGCGGAATGTTTACCACCGACGACGTAGGCAAGACCTGGGAACAAATCAGCCGAGGGCTCGGCGATCGCGATATCCTGAGCCTCCAACAGGCACCGAATGGCGTCATCTACGCTGGCACCAACCACGGCATCTACTTCCTGGCCTCGATGGTAAGCGGATGGCAACCGGCCGCGATGATCGTTGGGCCCGTGCCGGAATGGCAGAAGAAAGAAGCACCTCCGGAGCCGGTTAAGCCCGTCGCGAGTAAATCGAAGACGGCCAAAACCACGGCGCGAAAGGCCCCGGCCAAGAAAGAGCCGGTTGAGGTTCCGATTCCGGTAGCCATCGCACCGCGGGTGCGTTCGCTGCAGATCACGGACAAAGCGTGGTACGCGGCTACCAATCAAGGCCTGTTCATCAGCGTGGACAACGGCAAGAAGTGGTATGGAACGCCGGTGGAAGGCGAAGAAGACTTCGTCGTCGCCAACGAATATTCCGACGGGACGCTCGCCCTGGCGAGCGTGAAGCGGATGTTTCTGTCACACGATGACGGGCGCACTTGGGCGGAGATTACGCCTCCGAAGTACGTGACCGGAATCTATGACTTCACCATGACTCCCGATTCGACCCTGTGGCTGGGGACCAGAGAAGGAGCGGCGCGTTCGGGCGATGGAGGAGTGACCTGGGTACATGTGATGAGCGGGTTGCCACCGAGTCACGTGCTGGGCGTAACCTATGACGGCGATGCACACCGGCTACTCGCCACCGCCATGAATTCCAAGGGCGTGTATCAGAGCTCCGATGGCGGCAAAACCTGGCAACAGACTTCGGAGGCCAGCTTCCAGATCCGAAGCGCGATGAGCTATCAGGGGCAGTTGCTGGCGTCGTCATGGCACAACGGATTGCTGCTGCAGCGTACCGCCAGCACGGCATCGCTGCCGAGCTCGGTGGCCGCGGTGGGTAGCGGAACCGCCAAGAGCCAGAACTAGCCGAATCAGTTCCGAGCCATTTCAGCGGGAGGCGCCCAGCCTCCCGCTTTTTTGTCCGCAATCGCCGGCTCGACACTCAGGTAGACATGAGTTGCCTGCTGCTTCGCATCCCAAACGCGGAATTCTCAATACATCGGGTCCTATTTTGGGAGTGGGATTCCAGCGCCTTGCAATGTCTTCTCCCGCCTGGGTTAGCTGGCTGTCACTCGCGGAAAAACGCGAGATGTACAGCGCAGTTCAAGTCGACCCGTCCCAATTCGGAACCCCGTACCGATTCGTGTTGCCGACGACGAAGTGAGTTGACGTCGAAAAACCGCAAAGAATCGGGCGTTACGCCGTAAATGCGGTTTGGCATCGAGGTTGCAATTCAGAGAGTTCGATGTTTGAGTGCGCTGCGAGGTACGAGTGATGGACCCACTGCGGGAGTTGCCGGGTAGTGATAGCGCGGGAGAAGAAGCGACGGCAGGCCACATTGATATGCGGCGCGATTCCTCGGTCAATGCGGAATTTGCCGAACTGTTACACGGCTTGAATAACGTGTTGGCGAGTACGTTACTGAATGCCCAGGTGATGGAGTGGAAGTTGCCGTCGTACAGCCGGCTGAAGCGCAACCTGCACGCCATCGAAAGAAATGCGCAACGCGGCGGGGAACTGGTGAAACGACTGCTAAACCATTTTGGGATTCCGGGGCTGAATGCCTTGACCTCCGGACAAGGCGGTGCCGAGTTTTCGCAGCTGGCGGACGATTGCAGCGCTACGGAAGAGGAAAATTCCGTCGTGGAAGCTCCCGGCCAATCGTCGTCTTCGAGGCCGCTGGCGCGGACCAACGGAGCTTCCGGCGTTCATGGGAAAAAGGTGCCTCACACGCCGGTGTGATGGCCGTACTAGCGTGCGCGTCCCAAAAAGGGACAATAGACATGCGCGCGTTTCAAGAACTTACTGCGTGTCGATTCGTGCGAGACCGTGGCACAGAAAGAAGGCCTGACCGTGCTTACCGCAGAGACCGAAATGCCAGTCGAACAAAGCGCCGATTCCAATCTTCTCAACATCCTGATTGTCGACGACGAACGTACGGTGCGCGAGTCGTGCCGCGAAGTCGCGGATGCGTTGGGCTTCAACACCATGATTGCCGACTCACCCGAGCACTGCTATCGTGCGCTGGATAGCACGAACGTGGATGTAGTTCTGCTGGATCTGCGCCTTCCGGGCACCAACGGCATGGAAGTGCTGCGAGAGATTAAACGGAGGAGACCGGACACGGTCGTCGTCATCATGACCGGATTTGCGACCGTGCAATCGGCGGTGCAGGCGATGAAGTCTGGCGCGTATGACTACGTCACCAAGCCGTTCAACTTCGATGAGCTTCGACTGGTGCTGGATCGGGTCACGGCCCACCTGAAGCTGGCGACGGAGAACCGGCTGCTGCGCGAACAGGTGAAGTCGAAACACGGATTTGGGGCGATGGTCGGGCAGGCGCCGGAAATGGATCGCCTTTATCGCATCATTGCCAAGGCCGCGGCGACCACACATCCGGTGCTGATTCTGGGCGAGAGTGGAACGGGCAAGGAACTGGTGGCCCGGTCGATTCACTACTCGGGTCCTTTCCGCGACAAGCCGTTCATCCCGGTCGATTGCGGCTCGCTGGTGCCGAGCTTGATCGAGAGTGAATTATTCGGCTATGTCAAAGGCGCGTTCACCGGTGCCGTTCGCGCTAAAGATGGCTTGATGACCGCCGCCGACGGAGGCACGATTTTTCTGGATGAAGTGGGCGAGTTGCCGGTTGATTTGCAGGCCAAGCTGCTGCGCGCTTTGCAGGAAAAAGAAATTCGACCGGTTGGGGGAACGCGGGCGATACCCATCAGTGTGCGGGTGCTAGCGGCGACCAACCGCGACCTGGAAGCGGCAGTGCAGCAGGGAACCTTCCGCCGCGATTTGTATTTCCGGCTCAATGTGCTGACGCTGCGGGTGCCACCGCTGCGGGAACGCAAGCAGGACATTCCGCTGCTGACTGGACACATTCTCGAACGCGTCGCGCGTACTACGGGCGTGCAGCGCAACATCAGCGATGACGCCCTCAAACTCATGCTCAACTACGAATGGCCGGGAAATGTGCGCGAACTGGAGAACTGCCTGGAACGGGCTTGCGCGCTGACCTCGGGCCCAACTGTTCACATCGCCGACCTGCCGACGGCCCTGCAGAATTTTCATGCCCAGGACCCGGTGGTGGCCGTCCACTTTCAAACCCCCGGGATTTCGTCGCTGGCCGAGCTGGAGAAGCAAGCCATCCTGCACGCGATTACGACTCTGAACGGAGACAAGCTGGAAGCGGCCAAGCAACTCGGCATCGGCAAAACTACGCTCTATCGCAAATTGAAGGAATACGGCTCGATCGCGTAAGCGGCGAGCTGCAGTCCTTTGGTCAGAAACTTGCATCTCGCGGGCCTGCGGACGTGTGTCCGAAATCTCGCCGGAGGAACCTCATGATTATTCTTGTGACCGCGTCGTCGCGTGGGGAAGAGTGCGCGGCGGCCATTGAACAGAAAACGCATCAGAAGGCGCAGATTGCCCGGTCGGTGAACCAGGCGATTTCGCTGCTGCAACATCACGATTATGACGTGCTGGTGCTCGACGAATCATTTCAGCAACTTGAGATCGGAGCCGAAAGACTGGTGGCGAACCATGCGGGAATGGCAGTGCCGATCTACGTCAACTTGTCGCTGCACAGCACTGAAAGAGTGGCGCAAGAAGTGGATCGCGGACTACAGCGACTCTTCAGCGAGAAACTGTCGTGCCGACGAGCGGCGGAAAGCCTGCTGCGTAACGAACTGCGCGGGGAAATTACTTCCATCCTGTTGAATTGCGAGCTGGCGCTGCGGGAGACACACCTGTCCCCGAGGGTCTCGCAGAAGCTCCAGGTCGTACAAGAACAGGCTCAGACCATGCGGAGCAAGTTAGAAGGCAACGGGTCGTTTCCGCTTGGCGTTCCTGCGAAGCTTCCCCTCGCCAAGCCGGCGGAAATCATGCGGGCACGCTAAGTGGCAACGCGTCCCCACGTCTTGAGACGGTCGGCCGCAACCCGTTGGTGCAGTACGCTGCTTATTCGGTTCGCAGTGCCTTCATGGGCTCAACCGAGGCGGCGCGCCGGGCCGGCAGCATGGCGGCAAGTAGCGCAACCAATGCGACCAGCAGCGTCCCGGCGAACAGCGTAACCGGGTCAAACGGGCTGACACCGAAGAGCTGGCTGCGAACCATGCGCGCGAACAGCAGTGACAGCGGGATGGTCACGGCGACACTGATTCCCGCCAGCCACAGCACGTCGGCCAGTACCAGGTACACGACACTACTGCGCTGGGCTCCGAGGGCCATGCGGATGCCGATTTCACGCGTCCGTTGGGCGGTGGAATAGGCCAGCACGCCGTACAGGCCGATGGCGGCGAGCAAAATCGCGAGCACACCGAAACTGACTGCCAATAGGGCGATGATGCGTTCAGTCAAGAGATTGTCGGCGATCATCTCATCCATGGTGCGAAGTTGGCCCAAGGCCAGCTTCGAATCCAACTGCTGCATGGCGACGCGAATACTATTTTCTGCAGCAGTGGGTGCCTGCCAGGTGCGCACGATGTAAGTGATGAAGTTCGGCTGGGTGGACTGAAAGAGAGCCCGGTAGGCGGTGCGGCGCACCGGGTCACGGACACCGTGATGTTTCGTGTCACCGACAACGCCGACGATCGTTGTGTTCTGCGGGTCTTCGACACCCCCGAAATTCACCACGTGACCCAGAGCAGCTTGCGGAGTGCCGAAATAATGTTGCGCGAAGCTGGCATTCACGATGACAACATTATCCGTGCCGGCGACATCATGGTCGGAAAACGGGCGTCCAGCGAGCAACGGCACCTGCATCGTGGCGAAGTACTCGCGGTGTCACCCAAGGCTGCTCAGTCTGCATATCTTCGTCTTCTTTCGCGTTGTAGCCGACGATCCGGATATTTCCGTTGTCATCACTGCCCGAGAGATCCGGATCATCGGTGGCGGCGACGGCACGGACGCCGGGCAGCGCCGCCAGGGTATCCAGGACCCGCCGGTTCAAGGCGTTGACCTGGTCGGGCTGATAACCCGCGAGGCGAGGATTGACGTTAAAACCGAGCAGATGGTCTGAGGTGAATCCTAAATCCACCGACTGCAAGTTACGCAGAGTGCGTACGAATAGACCTGCTCCAATGAGCAGCAGAAGGCTCAGCCCGATCTGTACTCCGACCAGGATGCGACGGAAACGCAGCCGGGTACCGGAGGACGACTGCGTTTGCTGTTTCAGAGAAGTCACTAAGTCAGGATTCAGGAAGTGGAGCGCGGGTGCGAGACTGAAGGCCAACGCCACCAGGAAAGCCAGCGCGAAGGCGAACAACAGAATACGGAGATCGGGATTCGGATTGAAGGCGAGTTCGGTGGGAGTGCTGCCTGCCAATTTACGAATGAGTACACCGGATACCGCAGGAGCAAGGATCAGCCCGAGCACCCCGCCAAAGAGTCCTAGCAAAACCCCTTCGATCAGCAACTGGCGAACAATCTGCCAGCGGCCGGCGCCCATGGCATAGCGAACGGAGATCTCGCGCACCCGACCGGCGGCGCGCACCAGCAGCAGGCTGGAGACATTCACGCACGCCATCAGCACCAGCAGTCCGACCATGCCCATCAGCACCATCAAGGGCGTGCTGATCTGATCACGCAGCGGCGAAAAGCCGCGGGCGCCGTCGATCAATTGCAAGTGCGAGTCATCGAGGAATCGTTTCTGCCAGCGCGCCTTGTGCTCGAAGGTCTTAAACTCTTCGGCGCGCAACGCATGCCACAGCGGCGCCATGCCGGCCTCGGCTTGCTGACGGCTGATGCCGTCTTTCAGGCGCCCCGACAATGTCAGCCAGTTGGAGCGTCGGTCTTCCAGGTCCTGCCAGCGAGGAGTAATGATGGCCTTCGCGGTGACCGGAACAAACACGTCTTCGAGCGATCCGGTGACGATGCTGTGAAAGCCGGGAGGGGCGACTCCGATTATGGTGAATGGCTGAGTATTGATAAACAGCGTCTGGTTGATGACGGAGGGATCGGAACCGAAGTGCGTTTTCCAGTAACTAAAGCTCAGCACGGCTACGAGATTGGCATTCTGCGCTTCGTCGGAAGGCACGAACAAGCGGCCCATCGCCGGACGGATGCCAAGGGCTTCGAAGTAATTTCCCGACACCAGTTCGCAACCGGCCATGTCAGGCTTGTTGTTCCATCGCACCGCGACGTTTTGCTGGTCATTGGCAATCAGGTCTTGCAATACCTGGTTCTTGTCACGCAGGTCGCGATACATCGGGTAGGAGAAGTAATCGTTGTCGTCACCACCATAGGAGTTGAAGTGGCCGGGGGCGTCGCCCGTCCAATGGAGACGTACCAACTGCTCGGGATGGCGCACGGGCAGCGAACGCAGGAGAGCCTGATCGAAGAGGGTGAACACCGCTGTGTTGGCGCCAATGCCGAGCGCGAGGGTGACAACTGCCACGACGGTGAAGACCGGCGCCTTACGCATCTGCCGCAAGCCCTGACGAATTTCCTGCAAGATCATATTCATTGCCGTATTCCCTTATTCAAGATTGGGCTGTTCATTCTGTCCTCAGGGCCTCCATTGGTTCAATCGAGGCTGCGCGACGCGCGGGCAAGAAACTGGCCACCAGGACGACGCTCATCAGCAGTGCAGCCGCACAGAGCCAGGGCAGCACATGCAGCATGCTGACTCGGAACAGCAGGCTGGTGAACACGCGGCCCAGGGCGGCAGCGAACACGATGCCCACGACGATGCCAATCATCGCAAGACGCAGTCCCTGCATTAGCACCAGTTTCAACACCGTGCTGCGCTGAGCTCCGAGGGCCATCCGCATCCCTAGTTCGCGAGTGCGGAGGCGTACGGAGTAGCTGATGATGCCATACAGTCCAAGCGCCGCCAGCAACAACGCCAGGGCGGCAAAGGTACCCAGCAGCATGACGACGAACTTGCGCCCGATCAAAGACTCGTTCACACGCTGTTCCATGGTTTTCACGTCATAGATCGGAACGCTGGAGTCGCCGGCGCGAACGGCGGATGCGAGATCGGCACTTAGGCCCTCCGCCGGGCGCGAGCTGCGGACCAGAATACCGGCGGTGAGGTTTGGCGATTGAGCGATGGGTAGGAAGTAGGTGCCTTCATTGGTGTCGGCTTCGAGAGAGTTCTCGCGGGAATGCTTCACCAAGCCAACGATGGTAATCCACGGACCTTTGTTGGGATCACCGAGGGAAATATGCTGACCGAGAGGATCCTGGCCGGGCCAGTACTGGTGAGCCAGCACCTCGTCGACGATGGCAACTTGCTCGGTGGTCTTGCGATCTTCATCGGTGAAGTCGCGGCCTTGCACGAAGGGAACACGCAGCGTGGCAAAGAATCCCGGGGAGATTAAATGGATGTTGCCATGCGGCGGAGGGGCGTTGGACGATCTGGCCTGTCCCTGGATGGAAAAGCTGGCCGAGCCGCCGTTGTTACTGAAGGGAATGGCATCGATGAGAGCCGCGGACTGCACTCCCGGGATCGCACGCAGTCGCTCCTCAAGCGAAGTCATGAAAGCGGCTTGTTGCTCATCTTTTGCGTAGACGGTTTTAGGCAACGAGAAATAGGCACTCGCTACACCACTGACCTGGAAGCCCGTCTCAACCGTCTCCAGGGCCTTGAGACTGCTGAAGAGGAGACCGGCCCCAGCTAACAGCAGAAGTGAAAGTGCAACCTGTGCAATCACCAGGAAAGAACGCGCCCGTTGTCCTCCGCGTCCGGCAGTGCCCGAACGTCCGGATTCGTGGAGCGCGCTGTACCATCCGGGCTGGGTGCGATGCCACGCGGGCACTACTCCACACAGCAGCGAGCAGACGACCGCGACAAGTACAACGAAAAGCAGGACCGGTCCCGCGAACGAGACCCGCAGATGCTCGGCCAGTGACGGAGGCAGGCCTTGCAACAAGAGCGGGGTCGCCGCGAGCGCTACCATGAATCCTAAGACGAGGCCCGCAACGGTTAGCACGATACTCTCCATCAGGGCTTGACGAATCAGTGTCCACCGGGACGCCCCGAGCGCGATACGGACCGCGAGGTCACGCTGACGGGCCGATGCACGCGCGATTTGCAACCCGGCGATATTGGCGCAGGCGATAAGCAACACCATGCCGACGGCTGCCAGGAGCATCAACAGGGGCTTGCGAAGATTGCCGCCTACGAACTCGGTCAGCGGCATGGAGAACATGCCCCAACCACTGATGCGGCCGTAGCTGTCGCTCCCCTCGGAGGCGATGCTCTGCTGCGCCTTCATCGTCAGGTAAACGTTGGCTTGCTTCAGGGTCACGCCCGGCCGCAGCCGAGCCACTCCAAACAGATACTCGTTGTAGCGGAAGTTATGGTCGTGATAACGAGCGGGGGGAAGCGCGATTGGAACCCAGAGTTCCGCCTGATTGGGCCAGTTGAATTCCGGACCCATGACGCCGATAACCCGATACGATCGCTGATCCAGAATAATGGAACGGCCAATGATGTTCGGGTCCGCGCCAAACCGCTTGTGCCAGGCCTGATTCGACAGAATGACAACTAAGCCGGCGCCAGGCTGATCCTCCTCTGGAGTAAAGACTCGACCGAGCGCGGGCTGTACCTCGAATACGTCGAAATAGCCGGAAGAAACCCGGGCACCTTGCATCAGTTCAGGGTTGGCGTTCTCGCGACTGAAATTGAAGCTGCTGCCGTTCATGATGGCAACGTCCGAAAAGATGTCCTTGCCTTCGGCGGCATCGGCAAAATCGGGAGGCGACAACGAGATATTGCCTAAATCGGGCGGGCTATCGTAATGGGCACGGAGCGCAACCAGATTCCCAGCATGGGGGATTCCGCTAGGATTCAGCAGAATTGCGTTGGTCACGGAGAAGACAGCGATATTGGCGCCGATTCCGAGCGCCAGGGTGAGGATGGATACGATGGCAAATCCCGGAGACTTTGCCAGTTGCCGTATCGCGTAGCGTAATTCCTGGATCATGTGTTCATCCCCTTTTTTCCCGGGTTCTATTCGGCTCGTAATGCCTGCATGGGCTCGATGGAAGCGGCGCGGCGAGCCGGTATCCAGGCGGCTATCGCCGCGGTAGAAAGCAATACGAGCACCGCCGCGACTGCGCTGACCGGATCAAATGGCGACACGCCAAACAGCAGGCTCTTCATTACTCGAACTACGAAGAAGGCCCCTACGGCTCCCACCGCAACTCCTGCTAGCGCAACCTTGCTGCTTTCGCGCAAAATCATGCCGAAGATGCGCTGCCGCTCGGCTCCTAACGCAACCCGCAGCGCGAATTCTTTCGTGCGTTCGACGACGGAGTAGGCCAGCCCAGCATAGACGCCCAGCGTCGCAACCAGCAGGCTGCAAAGTCCGTACACGGCGATTAATTCGGCAGGCACTCGAGTGTCGGAATACGCACTCTGGATATGATCGTGCAGCGTTTCAACGTCGTTGATGGGCAGGGTGCTGTCGAGCGCAGCAACTTCGCGGTCAAGCTCTGGAAGAAGATTCTGAACGGAAGCTACACCTCGCAACACCACGCTGAAGGTGCTCTGGTAGTCCTGGAGCATCGACAGGTACACGACGGGATCTCCCGTATCACCCGCGGCGCTGCGGTAGATGACGCTGCGATTCACCCCGACGACCTCGCAGGATTGCTTGCCCACCTGCATCCGAGCGCCGACTACATCGCCCTTGGGCCAGTACTTGCGGGCCATGTCCTGATTCACGATGGCGACGCAGGGTGCCGTAGCGACGTCCTGGTCGTTAAATTCGCGCCCCTGCAGGATCGGGATACGCATCGTCTTGAAGTAATCCGGAGCCACTGAGTCCGTAACGATGCTCATGCTCTCGTCTTTGCCCGGCTGATAACCGGCAATCGCCACATCACGGACATTACCGCCGCCGCTCAAACCCATTGGGACATAACTTGTGAGTGAAGCACTGCTTACTCCTGGGAGCGCCCGCAATCTTTCGAGCAATGTGCGTTGAAACGCCAGTCCCTTCTCTTCGCTGTAGCCGGCACGTGCCAGGTCGATAGACGCGACGAGCGTGTTGTCGGTAGCAAAGCCGGGGTCACGGTGCACCACGTTCCACAAGGTACGAACGAGGAGGCCACAGGCCACCAGGACAACGAAGCAAAGCGCCAGCTGCAGGCTTAGCAGAGCATTGCGCCGCGTCCGACTGCGAGCGCCTACGACTGAGGCGGCGCCGTCGTGCAGGGCGCTCACTTGCGAAACCTTCAGCACCTGGCGGGCGGGGAAGAGTCCGCAGGCCAGCACTGTAATCGCCGTCAATCCTAGGGCAAAGCCAAGAATGCGGAGATCGGGTTGCAGATTGAATGCGTAGGTAACCCCGAATTTCGGCAGCAGCGCGTACATCGTCCGAGACAGAGCAACACTGGCAAGCCAGCCCGCTACCCCCGCCAGCACTGCGATGACCGCGGTTTCGGTCAACAGTTGGCGCAGAAGTCGGGAGCGGCTGGCGCCGAGAGAGGTACGAACGGCGAGCTCGCGCACTCGGCGCGAGCTGCGTTGAATCAGCAGGACCGCAACATTCGCGTAGACCAGTGCCAGAAGCAGTCCGGCGGCGCCGAAAAGAATCGGGATCACGTCGGTAATGCTGCCATACAGGCCGCGCGACATGTGGCCCGTGTCAGACAAAAGCAGGTCCCAATCTTTGTAGTGGGCAGACTTTTGCTGCGCCGCGAATTGATGTGCGACGCTGTGAAGTTCCGCCGCGGCCTGCTGATCGGAAACGCCCGGACGTAACCTGGCGGCAACCTGCAATCCAAAATGGCCGGTTACGAGAGGATCGGGCTTGCCATCAGTTAGAGCGGCGAGTTCGCTGAACGGGACCCACAATGATTGTGCGAGACCGCCATAGATGCCGACGAAGTTTTCCGGCGCGACGCCGATGACCGTGAGGGGCTGCCGGTTGACGCTGATAGTGCGTCCCACGATGCCGGGATCGCCCTGGAAGCGGGAACGCCACAAGTCATAGCTCAACACCACCTCAGGAGCGGAGCCGTAGGCGCGGTCATCGTGGATGGTGAAGCTCACGGCCGAGAATCGGATTTACGCCGAGCATCGAAAAGTAATTGCTGGTGACGATGCCGGCCCAGTACCTTTCGGGACGGGCGTCGCCACCTGCAAGGTCCACCGCGAACATCTCATGTGCAGTCGTGTCGGCGAAACCGCGATGGTGTTCCCGCAGGTACAGAAGCTGGTCGTAATGCAACGAGTATCCGCCCCCGGCCTGAACCATCGCGGAGAGCGAGCGAATTTCGTTGGCGCGCCGGACCTGGGGCCACGGGTTGAACATCACTGAATTCGCCCAGGTGAAGACGGTCGTTACCGCGGCGATGCCCAGTGCTAGAGTGAGCACAGCGACGACAGTGAATCCAGGGTTCTTCTTCAGCTGTCGCAACGCATATCGTAAGTCTTGCAGCATCGTGTGACCTTCGGCGGAAGAGTCTTGGGTGAATTCGGCGAAACCGCCAAGTATTGACCATGCACGGCGGCCACCACCGGCTGACGCCTATTTTCAGCGAGTTAGACGCTTCCGCATGCCAGCGTTGTCCAGCCATGTTCCGTGATGTCCGCTTCCGGACAAGGCTGACTGGGGATAGGTACGAATTCGTCGGCGATCGGTTCCGTAAGGTTGGCGGAATGGGTGCGATCGCTGAGTAATCTGGGGTTCGATTCGTAGTCGGCTACAATAACTGTACGGCGCGACGTGCCGCGAGATTGGGGAGGAGAGCAATGGCGCAAGTGAAGATCACTGTTCGTAGAAACGGGCCGTACCGAGTGGAAGCACCCGAGGGATCGATTGAGCTCGTCGACGCCGACGGCAATCCGTATGACCTGACCGGCAAGCCGGCATTTTCGCTGTGCCGTTGCGGAGCGTCGGTGAACAAGCCGTTCTGCGACGGGACGCACTCCAAGCTGGGATTCCAGGCTGCGGAGGCGGCGGTCAAGAAAGAAGATGAAGCAGCACCGGAGCCGCCCAAGAGCTAGTCACTCGAGAGCCGCGAATTTACGACAAAGGACCGCGCGATGCGGTCCTTGTTTTTGCGGCAGGCATGGCAGTCTCAATGGACAGTCTTGGTCTTGCGCGACATGTAGTCCATCAGAAGGTACTGGCCTAACGTGTACGGCGTCGTGAAGTAGGCCTTCCCGCGGCACATCTCCGTGACCTTCTGGACGAACTGCACCAGCCCGTAATCGGACGCCAGCATAAAGGTGTTGATCAAGATCCCCGAGCGCTTGCATTTAGAGACTTCCTGCAGCGTCTCGCTCACCACCATAGGGTCAAGACCAAAAGCATTCTTGTAGATGCGGCCATCTTCGAGCGTGAGTGCTGACGGTTTGCCGTCGGTAATCATGATGACCTGCTTCATGTCCTTGCGCTGGCGCTGGAGAATGCGCTGCGCCATGCGCAACCCCTCGCGCGTGTTGGTGTAGTACGGGCCGACCTGAACGCGCGCCAGTTGCGAGAGTGGAACTTCCTCAGCGGAATCATGAAACAGAACCAACGATAGGGAATCGCCGGGGTATTGCGTGCGGATCAGGTGCGACAACGCCATTGCGACTTTCTTGGCCGGGGTAAATCGGTCTTCTCCGTACAGGATCATGGAGTGCGAGCAGTCCAGCATCAACACGGTCGCGCACGACGACTGATACTCGCACTGATGAACTTGCAGATCGTTGTATTCAATGTTGAGCGGCAGATGAAGCCCCTCGCGCTGGATAGCGTTGGACAGCGTTGCCGTGATGTCGAGGTTTAGGGTGTCGCCGAATTCGTAAGTTTTCGACGCGCCGCTGGCTTCGATGCCCGTCGCGGTGTCGCGAGTGTCGTGCCGTCCGAAGCTTGACTTACCCAGCGACCCGAGCAGGTCGCGCAAAGCGCGAAATCCCAGGAAGTCGAGTCCCTTGTCGGTAATTTCGAAGCGCGCCTGGGCCTGCGATTCACCAACCTGGCCGCCGGCAGTAGAGCTGCGAGACGGATCGTGCGGCTGATCGATGGTAATGTAATCTTCCTGCTGCATGCGATCGATGAGCTGGTCAATCAGTTGCTCAAACTGCTCGGCGCTCATCGACTCGATTTGCTCGCGCAGCTTTTCATCGAGTGCGTCGCTGTTCATCAGCGCTTCGGCAATCGCGTTACGCAGATCGTCGAGCGACTGGTCAGTAGCGTTCTGATCGTAATAGTCCATGTACTGCCGCTGAAATCCGCTTTGCAGCAAATGGTCGGAGAGAGCGGCGAGCAGGTCCTCCATGCTCATCTCCCCTGCGGGATCGGGAACGTATTTCTTGTATTTAACGAATTTCATAAAACGAGCCGTTAGCGATTAGCTCTTAGCCCTTAGGGCTGGGAAAACGGTACCGAGTTTGGGCTCCCTGCTAACTCGCTAATTACGAAAATGCCGAAAGCTAAAAGCTCACAGCCAATAGCTAACGGCTAATTAAACGGCCTGCGCTGACGGCGGAAATCGCGTTCGTCTTCCTCCTCGTCGCGCAGGTTCTGTTTTTCGCGGCGAGGCTGTTTTTCACCCGCGGTGAAGACCCGCTCTTCGCTGCGACCGATGCGCTTGTGGGCATACAGGCCCTCAAGCACAAACTCCGCGGCCGAGACCACCATCTCTGAGGGCTCCTTGCCGCTGAGTCCGAGCGGGCCCAGCTTGTCGAGCAGGCCCTGAATCCCGCGCAGCTTGTGCAGCATTTCCTGAGCGCCGGCGGTGTCGCGCAACTGGATCTCGCCGCCCAGATCAAACCACTGGACGATCTGGTTCATATTGCTGTTGCCGTGGAAGTACTGGTCATAGGTGCGAGCAACAGCGGCGCGGATAATGTCGCGCGCGACGGTATCGGCACCCTTTAGTTCACCCTCGTATTCGAGTTCGAGCTTGCCAGTGATGGACGGCATGGCGGCGTAAATGTCGCCGACACGCGGGACGACAAGTTTTTCGCCAGAACGGATGGCGCGGCGCTCTGCGTTGGAAATAGCATTCTCCAGCGCGCTGATCGGCAATCGCTGGCTGACTCCGGAACGCTTGTCGACGCGCTTGTCTTCGCGGGCGACGAATGCCGTGTGCTCGATCACCTCGCGGATGAATCCAGGCACCTGCAATGGATGCCCGTTGCGCTGCGTCCAAGCTTCCTGATTGGTGATGGCCACGCCTTCCTGCACCGTCGCCGGATAGTGAGTGCGAATCTCCGAACCGATGCGGTCTTTCAGTGGCGTCACGATCTTGCCGCGAGCGGTGTAGTCTTCGGGGTTAGCGCTGAACACCAGCAACACGTCCAGCGGCAGCCGCACTGGGTAACCCTTAATCTGCACGTCGCCTTCCTGCATGATGTTGAACAGTCCGACCTGGATTTTTCCTGCGAGATCGGGCAACTCGTTGACCGCGAAAATGCCGCGATTAGCACGCGGCAGCAATCCGTAATGCACCGTAAACTCGCTGCCCAGTTCATGGCCGCCCTTCGCCGCCTTGATGGGATCGATGTCGCCGATGAGGTCGGCAATCGTCACATCAGGAGTCGCAAGCTTTTCGACATAACGGTCATCAGGCGTCAGGTAGGCAATGCGCGCCGCCTCGGGATCGGACGCCAGCAGTTGCCGGCACCGGGAACAGAGCGGGGCGTAAGGGTTGTCATGAATCTCGCATCCTGCGAGGTACGGAACTTGCGGATCGAGCAGCGTCGTCAACGCGCGCAAAATGCGGCTTTTCGCCTGTCCGCGCAAACCGAGCAGAATGAAATTGTGCCGCGACAAAATAGCGTTAACCAACTGCGGGACGACCGTGTCTTCATACCCTACGATGCCGGGGAACACCGGCTCATCACGGCGTAGGCGGACGATGAGATTGTCGCGCACCTCATCCTTAACGCGACGAACGCGAAGGCGCTCTTCAGAAAACTGGGGATGGCGACGAAGCTCGGCAAGTGTTTGCGGAAGATTGCTCAAGGCCGGGATACCTCCAGGGTCACAACGGGCTGCCCACACACAGCCAATTGATTGTCCGTATTCTACGCCAGCGGCAGCCGCGTCATCGGCGCGAAGGCGAACGTGACTGTGAAGAAAAAATGAATCGCACGCTCGCTCGATTGCGCGAGGAAAGAGTTAACTTTGCGGTTCAGTCTCCGGAAGGCCTACGCGGGGCGTCCAACTCACGCGACACGGGTTCAAAGGGCGCATCATCGGGAGACAGGAGTTTGCTCCCCTCGCCACTCGCCAGCATTCCGGCCGCGCTCGGATCAATCGACCGCAAATGCAGATCGCGTTGCGGGAATGGTATTTCGATGCCGGCTTCTTCGAACATTTCCATTGCCGCCATGGCCACTTCGCTGGTGATCAGCATGCCGTTATTTTCCTGCATCACCCAGAAATGCAATTCGAAGTTGAGAGCGTTATCCCCAAAGCCGGTGAAGTACACCATCGGCTCCGGCTTGGTGAGGACGAGTTCATGCTTTGAGGCCGCTTCGCGCAAAATGTTCAGCACAACCTTCGGGTCGGTTCCATAGGCCACGCCGACTAGAAACTCGCGGCGGCGTTGCGATTCCGAGAGCGTCCAGTTAATCACCTTGCTGGAGATCAGGTTTGCGTTGGGAATGATGACTTCAGCGCCCTGAACTGTCTGGATAGTGCTGGAGCGAATCCCTATGCGGGTCACCTTTCCCGTATTGTTATCGACCTCGATGATGTCATTGATGTGGACCGGCCGTTCGAATTGCAGGATCAGGCCCGACACGAAGTTGTTAATAATATTCTGCAGGCCGAAGCCGATGCCGACGCCGAATGCGCCGGTCAGCACTGTGAATTTGTTCAGCTCGATGCCGGCGGCATTAATCGCCGCCAGGAACACGATCAGCATCAACAGGTAATAGATGATCGAGGCGATTAGCTCCGGCAAGCCCCTCGACATATGTATCCGGCGAAAGAGCTCTTCGCGGAAAAAGAAACGGATTGCGTTGGCGACGGCATAGCCCACGGCGAGTATCAGGAAAAATCCGAACACGCCGCCGACGGTTGCGCCGCTCGAGCTGCCGGCAATCCGGAAATCAAGTAATCCGTTCAGAGCGGCCGCCGCTCCATCCTGAATCCCCAGCAAATCCAGCAGCGCTGACGCCCAGATAAGAGCGCCAGCCCATTTCAGTACCCGCGGGACCCAGCGGCAGATTCCGTCTCGGTGCAGACGCACTGCCGCAATGCTCTCAGCCTTCGGGGAGCGCAGCCCCACCGTCAACAGCAACATGGCCACTCGGTTAAAGGTCGCCACGCTCAGCCCGACGAACGCACTGTAAACGCAGGCCAGAGCGAGATAGTGTGCCAGTTTCATGTACCCGAAAAGGTCGGCCACGAGCGAGATGGCCAGCACGGCTACGGCGGCGCGGACCCCCAGCAAAACCAGGCGCCCCCACCACGTCTCGTCACGGGAAAGAGAGACCGATGGACGAACCAGATATCCCAGCACCAGACATAAGAGTGCATTGGTCACGAACTGAAGTTCGCGCCTCGACACGGGATTGAGGCTGATCCACGAAACCGCCCAGTTAAAAGCGTAGATGACGGCAAAAGCGTAGAGTACCAAGCGCAAGGGCCGGCTCAGCAAGGGCGGGAGGATAATCAGAATCGGAAAAAACGAAACTAGGATTACGAGTCCCAGCACCGTGACGGGCGCGCTGGGTGCCAGTACATATCCCAGGATTAACGGAGGCAGCAGCCCAACGGCGAACCAATGCTCGAGTATGCGGTAGGTGTCGGCCTCGATTTCGTCGTCTGGCTGCTTGTCCTTAACAATCTGATGCAGGTGGTACGACAGCAGCTCCGAGCCAAAGAATAAGAGGATGAGGAAGAGAATCGTGCCCCGGTTCTCTTGCAGAAAAGCCACAATGGAAATCCAGCGGCCAGTTACGCTGCGGAACACGCTGGAGGTTTCACCCTGCTCATGCCGAGCATTGACATCCCAAAGCGGCAGGCTATCCCGGTCCAGTATGTGGCCCTTCAACTTCGTTCTGGCTTGTATAAGTCGAGAGATCAGGTCGTCTGAAATCTGGTCGAAAGTCGAGACCTTGATCTGCAGGTTCACCACCAGTTGCAGGGTTTCTTGTGCTTGCTGCCGCAACTTCCGAATGTCGGCCAGGTTCCCTTGTAGCAGCGAAAGGACCGGCCCCAGCTCGTGGTTGTCCTGGTTTTCCGCGAGCGTCGCTGCCCATGCCGGCTCTTGTGCGTCCAGCATGGTGAGCGTGGTCTGCGCATTGTTCGCCCAGTTCAGCAGTTGTTGCTGCCAGCCGTTGGTATAGCTCTTAATGCCGCGCCAATAGTTTTCCTCCTCCCTGATTTCCAGAGAGTTGGGGGTGGCCGCGAGCAGGGCGTTGACTTCTTGCTGTTTCGTCTCCAGGCTGGGCTCAAGGTCGGCGATCGACGACTGAACCTCGGTGATTTGATCGCGCGTCGGAAGGCTGCCGGCGGCATCTCGCAATGCCTGAGCCAGCACCTGAGATTTGGCAGCGACATCGGGCAGCGGAATTGCCGTCGCCTGCTCTGGAATGGCCGCCGGAAGTTGCGGCGTGGTAACCGGTGCCGGGGCTTTCTCTTTAAGAAGTGACGACAGCGGATTGGCTGGGATCTTGGGCGATGCAGCGCTTCCGCCCGTCTGTTGGGCGCCCGCCAGCGTGACACACACCACCGCGACCGTCAGAACAGGCCACAACACTCGCGCGAACACCGCGAGCAATCGCCCGGCCCGGACAAGCCTGGTTCGCTTGGTCATTGGCTGCATGCTCTGCAATTATCGCCCACTCGTCCGTGCGAGCGATGGACAATCTTCTAGGCACAGGTTGCTGACTATGCACCGCCGCTGCGGTTCACTGGCGAGTCTGCAACTCCTCCAGCATGGCTTCCATCTCCGAGAGCGCGTGCCGGTTGTTCGTGCGGGTTGCCGACTCGATGCCCTTATGCAACATGTCACGCGCCTCCGCCGTCCGCCCTGCCCGGTCGAGCACCTGCGCCGACATAAAGTATCCGTTGGTATAGTCAGGATGAGCGGCCAACAAGCGCTCGAACTCCGTCAATGCCGCCTCCGTTTCGCCAGCTCCGGAAAACTCCAGACCCAGTGCGTAGCGCGCGAACGCATCATTCGGATTGTCGTTGAGGATCTGCTGTAGCGCCACCACGCGACTTTCATCTGCCATGAATGCTCACTCCCTATGCTTCGAAAGAATGGTACAAGAGCGGTTACTCTAGCTCAACGTTCGGGGGCCGATACTGGGATGCCGATAAAAGCCTGCCCCCAGTACAATTGACTGGATTCGCCATACTGATGTTGCATGAGATCTTGCTCGTGTCACCAAACATTAGCAACAAAGGAACGAAATGGAATCAAACGAAGCAGTGCTCACACCCAAGCCCGTCAGCGACTCGAAGTCTGAAATGATCGAATTAGTTCTGCCCAACGATACCAACCCGCTGGGAGCGTTGCTGGGTGGCCGTCTGATGCACTGGATCGACCTCGCCGGCGCCCTCGCCGCGCATCGTCATTCGCACTCCTACGTGGTCACGGCCTCCATGGACCACATCGATTTCCTGG
Source organism: uncultured Acidobacteriaceae bacterium (assembly GCA_963730105.1). Classification (GTDB taxonomy): domain Bacteria; phylum Acidobacteriota; class Terriglobia; order Terriglobales; family Acidobacteriaceae; genus DASRAA01. The sequence goes on along the minus strand of CAVSQO010000015.1, from coordinate 30,259 downwards.
TGCCTGTCCACGTCGGCGACATGGTTCTGCTGCAATCGTCGGTGAATCGCGTATTCAAGACATCGATGGAAGTTGGCGTCAGGGTTTCCGTGGAGAACTACATCTCCAATTCGCGGCAGAAGGTCGCGACCGCCTATCTCACCTTTGTTGCCGTCGATCGCCATGGTCGCCGTCTGCCCGTGAATCCGGTCATCCCCGAAACCGAAGACGAGAAGCGCCGCTACGAAGGCGCACTGCGTCGGCGCGAGGCTGCCAAGGTCGAACGCGAGCAGCGCCATGCTCGGCGTCCCTAGTTTTCGTCCGCGCATGTTACAGTTTCAAAAATCGCCTGCTTGCAATTGGGGTAGGGAAGCAATCACAACGTAGGGAGATATGGATGCGTTATCTGCGCGTCGTCGCTGTTGTATCGCTAATTCTCATTTGCACCTTTAGCCTTTCGGCACAGCAGAACGAATCAGCCGAAGCCGCCAAGCCCGCAGCCAAGGCCGCTCCGGCTGGCGAAAAATCCGGCAAAACGCCGGAGCCAGAGAAGCCCAAAGAAGAGCCCCCAATTGTCACCCACCACGAAATTCATGTTGGCGGACGCGTGCTCCACTACACCGCGACCACCGGCTACATGCCCATCCGCAACGACGAGGGAACCGAGATTGAGGCCAACATCTTCTTTATTGCCTACACGCTCGACAACGCCCCGGCGAAGCGCCCGTTGATGTTCTCGTTCAACGGAGGTCCCGGCTCGGCATCGATCTGGTTGCATCTGGGCGCTATCGGTCCGCGCCGCGTCAAGATGCTTCCCAACGGAGGCATGCCGCAGCCGCCGTTCGAGCTCGTAGACAACGAAGACACCTGGCTGGACCAGACCGATCTCGTGTTCATCGATCCCGTCGGCACCGGCTATAGCCGCGCGACGAAGAAAGAACTCGCCAAGAAATTCTTTGGCGTGAAGGGCGACATCTCGTCGGTTGCTGAGTTCATCCGCCTCTATCTCAGCCACTACCAGCGCTGGACTTCGCCACTCTTCCTCGTCGGCGAAAGCTACGGCACCACGCGCGCCGCCGGGCTCAGCGGCTACCTGGTCGATCGGGGCATCGCTCTTGACGGCGTCGTGCTGATATCGTCCGTGCTGAACTTCCAGACGCTGGAATTCACCCGCGGCAACGACCTGCCCTACGTGCTCTTCTTGCCGACCTACACCGCTACCGCGTGGTACCACAAGAAGCTTCCTGCGGACTTGCAGTCGCGCGATCTCGCCAGCGTGTTGACCGACGCGCAGCAATTCGCCGCCGGCGAGTATTCCCAGGGATTGGAGAAAGGCGACCGTCTCACTGCGCAAGAACGTCAGACCCTCGTCGACCAGGTGTCGCGCTTCACCGGTGTCGATTCCCACGTCGTCGACCTGAACGACATGCGCCTGAGGCAGGGAGTGTTCTGCCATGAGCTTCTGCTCAACCAGCGCCTGATGGTCGGACGCCTCGACAGCCGCTTCACCGGCGACGAACTGTCACAGGTGCGCGGGGAAGGCCAGTTCTGGGACCCCTCGATGGCCGTGATCCGTCCGCCCTTTACCGCGACCTTCAACAACTATGTGCGCACCGACCTCGGCTACAAGAGCGACCTTGAATACTACGTGCTCGGCGGAGGCGTCACTGACTGGGATTGGGGCTCGGCAGGCGAAGGTTTTCCTGACACCAGCGAGGCTCTGCGCCTGGCTTTCGTGAAGAACCCGTACATGAAGCTGTTCGTCGCCAATGGATACTACGATCTGGCAACTCCGTTCTTCGCCACGCAGTACACCCTGAACCACATGAACCTGACCGCCGACCAGCACAACAAGATCACCCTCGGCTACTACGACGCGGGACACATGATGTACATCAAGAGCGATTCGCTCTCGCGGCTGAAAAAAGATGTCGGAGGATTCCTAACGAACGCGTTGCAGTAAGCGAGCGTTCGCCTCAATACGGCTTACGTGCTCTTGGTTTCCAGCACCACTCCGTCACCGTCTTGGCGGAGGCATTCCGCTGCGGGAACGAAGTAGTAAGCGCCGCTAATTGGCTTGGTGTAGCGCGTGAGCGCGTCCCGCACGCCCGTCGTAACGCCCGCCATACTCTCCAGCATCGTGGAAAGCCGGTGCTGGTCGGCGCTGAAGCCCACGAACATGGTGCCGTGATCGGTCACCGTGCCGTACGGCATATTCCGCCGGAAGATCTTCCCGAACTTGTCCTGATCGGTGCTCGCGACATGCGAGTCCGCCGGCTTGTCCTCCAGTTCGACGCTGTCCGGCTTCGTTCGCCCGATCACCAGCTCCTGCTTGCTTTCGTTGAGCGATTCCCAAAGCGCTCGATCGTGCGGCCACTTTTGCAGCAGCAATATCGATCCAGCCGCGCCCGGCTTGCCTTCCGCTATCAGCGCGACTTCCGGCGCCTCGATCAGGATGGGATTCTCACTGCCATCAATGAAGCCGGTCAGGTCCCGGTCGTGACGATAAGGCCAGCTCGATGTCTCGTCGGCAACCGACGCCAGTCCTTTCAGCTCGGTGATCGCCGCATGGGAAACGTCAAAGATCACGTCGTAAGCACTGCCCGAGATCCACAGCACCGCGTCATGCTGGGTGGCCGGCATCACAAGGCCCTCGATCCCGACCACGTCCGCATTGAAGCCGTTGATCCCCGCCGGTGCATCATCCGGCGCGAATTCGCGCCACAGTTCCGGCCTGAACCCGACGACCAGGTTGACTCCGCCGACTGTCGTCCGTGGTTCACGCAGCGACGAGATCTTCGCCACCAGGTCGCTACCTTTTTGGCCGCGGAGTAGATCGAATTCCAGGTAAGCGTGAGAAGGGCTGCCAAGAGCAAAGATTCCACTTTGGGCGGTGCGCATAAATTCAAAATACCAAGCTCCGGGGACGCTGAACAGCCCGTTATCACCAGAACACGGCCGGCTGCCGTCAACGAGCGTGCGATTGCATATAATCGGCGGAATCCATTGTGGGGGTTGGTTCCTGAGATGACCATTGTTTCGATAAAAGCATTCCGCTCACTCTTGGCATTGGCCTTGGTCGGTTCGTCGCTGACGGCGGTCAGTGCTCAGACAGCGACCACACGCATCGTCAGTGCAGCCAATACTTTCCTTTCGACCCTCGACGCGGCGCAGCGTCAGAAAGTGCTCTACGCCTTCAACGACGAAAAGCAGCGCGCAACCTGGTCGAACCTTCCGACGTCGTTCGTTCCTCGCGGTGGCCTCAGCCTCAAGGAAATGAACGCCGCGCAGCGCACCGCCGCTATGGCGCTGGTTTCGTCCGCACTCAGCCCGCGCGGCTATGAAAAGGTCCAGCAAATCATGGAGGGCGACCAGGTTCTTAAGACGAAGGAAGGGAACAATCCGATCTTCGGCAAAGATCTCTTCTACATCTCCATCCTGGGCAAACCATCCGAGAAAGATCCCTGGATGTTGCAGTTTGGAGGACACCATTTAGCGCTCAACATCACCATCGACGGCGTGCGTGGCGTGCTCACCCCGACTCTGACTGGTGCCCAGCCGGCGCTCTTCACCCTCGACGGAAAAACCGTGCGTCCCCTCGGCCAAGAGAGTGACAAAGCTCTTGCGTTGCTCAATGCCCTCGACGACGCGGAGAAGAAGCAGGCGATTCTGAGCTACAAGTTGGCCGATCTTGTTCTCGGCCCAGGCCAGGACGGCAAAACCATCGTGCCCGAGGGCCTAAAAGCGTCCGCGATGACCGCGCCGCAACGCGCCATGTTGCTCGACCTCATCTCCGAGTGGGCCGACATCATTCACCAGAGTGCGGCCGAGGCTCGTATGGCCGAGCTGAAAGCCGATATCGTCGAAACCTGGTTCGCGTGGAGCGGTCCAACCACGGCCACTCCCGGAAACAGCATCACCGCTTATTACCGGATTCAGGGCCCGCACCTCGTCATCGAATACGCGCCCCAAACCCTGGGCGGCGATCCTGCTATGCACGTCCATACCATGTATCGTGATCCAACCAACGACTACGGCCGGAGTCCGACGGCAAAATGAGCAAGACCCTAGCCATCGTCGCGGTAATCGTTGCGTTGCTAGTGGGGCCCGCATCCGCGCATCGCGTCGATGAGTACCTGCAGGCCGCGCTCATCTCGCTGGACACAGACAAGGACCATGTTGAAGTGTTCCTGCGACTCACCCCGGGGATCGCCGTATCTTCCACCGTGTTGGCAAGCATCGACACCGATGGGGACGGCGTCATTTCAGACGCTGAAAAACGGGCCTACGCCGAGCGCGTGCTCGCCGACCTGTCACTTTCGGTTGACGGCCATCGTTTGATGCCGAAACTCGTCTCTGTGGACTTCCCGAAAGTCGAGGAGATGAAAGAAGGACTCGGAGAAATCCAATTGCTTTCACTGCCGCTCTGCCCAGCGGTGGCAGCAACCGTACCCTCGTCTTCGAAAACCATCACCAAAGCCGAATCGCGGCGTATCTGGTGAATTGCCTGACCCCTCGCGACCGAAATATCCGCGTGCTCGCACAGAATCGAAACGAGGACCAGTCGTTCTATCAACTGGACTACGTGCAAGCCGACGCACTTTCACAGCCGCTTTATCTCAAATGGTGGTCAGGTCTCCGCGGATGGAACGGCTGGGCCGCCGGCGCAGCGTTCTCTCTGTTCGCCGCGCTCTTATTACTTTTCCGCCAGTCGCTGCTCACAAGATTTCGCGGCGCCTAAAAAGCATGCGGGTCAAGCGTCGAACGCTTGCTAATTGTCGAACGCCCGCCAATTTACGGAGCCTACATTGGCGTCACTCCCGGTCTTCCAGTTGAGCCGCAAAAAGTGATGGGACAAAAAAACCGGCGGTATCCTCCGGGCTCTCCAGTTCCTCATGACAAGCCAACTACAGGTTGATCTTGCGCCGGAATACTCCTCCGGCTCCGATCAGCGCTGTGCCCAGCAATAACAGGCTTGAGGGTTCCGGCGTGCCAATGAATATCTGCACCGCTTCCCCTGTCCAGCTCTGAGTTCCATCAATCGGGACGAACACCCGCAGGCCGGGATACTGGCTCTGGTTAAATGTCAGGCTTGCCAATAGGGCATCCATGGCAGGAGATGGGTCCGGAGTGGGCACGCCCTCCATGAGATACCATGCTTCCGCGTTGTAAAGAGGGTTGGACCCTCCATCGCTTGCGGCTTGCAGAAAGAGCCATCCGAGCTCTCCCGCTTCTTGGTATCCGACACCGCTGAACACGGCAAACGAGTCCAACGACATCACGTTCGCTTCCCAAGTCTCTCCGTAGATGATGTGCTCGTTGTAGCTGATGCACATCAGCGTCTCCGGTGACCCGTTGACGTCAAAATAGTACGGATACGTTGGATAGTTATAGGAATAGCTTCCATTCCCATTGAACTGCATCATCACGTTTGTTGCGGTCGCCGACCCCGTTACTACCAGCAAGCCGACGGCCAGAAAAGAAACAATTGCGAGGGTCTTTTTCATGGGACACCTGAGGAGTACTTCTGTGTTGTTGGGGAGGTAGCTCAACAATAGCTCTGTCAGGAAGTCACGGCACAAAAAAGGCAGCGATCTTTGGAATTTTCCCGATTTGAAACAACCGGGCGTTTAGTCGGGTTCCACCCGAGCTTCTCTTGCCGGAGTGAGTGCTTCGACTTCTCACGATTTCCGGTGATGTGTTCGGATCTAAGCCGACAGCGCCTCTTTGACGAGCGCTAGCGCGCGGCTCGAAGCTGCGGCGAAAGCCTGAACCGTTGCGGGATCGCTTTCGGCCGCGGCAGTCCAATTGATCGTCAGGCAGAAGTACACCCATCGGTCGTCGAAGAACATGCCTCCGGGAACGCAAAGGGCATGAAATCCGGGAACGTCGATGCTGCCTCCTTTCAGAAAGGCGCTGACTCCCAGCGGCAGCGGCATCTTCCAGATTGCGTCGCCCATCGACAGGATCTGACGGAATTGGTTAAGCGTTTGCGGGTTCTTGAAGAACTCTCCCTGCAAGGCGCGCGAATAATACGACACGAAGTCGTCGGCCGAAGACGACATGGTACACACCTTGTTGAGCGGGGCATTGGTCATCGGCTGGTTCGCCGCCGCTGTCAGTGCGTCCCAGGTAAAGCCTTGAATGTCCTTTGCACCCAGCAAATAGCCGATGAACGCGCGGGTGCTGTCGGGGATCGTCGTATTCTTCAGTCCCATGGCAGCGATCTGGGCGCGCACTTTGTCGGGGCCTGCATGCTTGAGGCACATGTCCGTCGCGGTGTTGTCACTGTGTAGGATCATGGCTTCCAGCGCTGTGCGCTCGGAAACTTTGCCGATCAGGTTGGGAGGATTGAAGCTCGCACTATCGAACGACCACACGCTGGCGTCGAGCGTGAGCTGCTGCGAGGCGATGGTCTTTGACACGTCGGGCGCGTCCACCTGTCGCAACGCTTCGCACAGTACGAACGATTTGAAGGCGCTGCCCACGAACAGAACTTTCGCGGCATTCGATTCCACCAGGAACTCCGGTTTGCCGTTCGTCGCGGGCGCATGAATCTTCACGGCGACGTCACCCGGAAGCGACTTGAATAGCGCGAGTAAGTCTTGTGGCGAGGCGCTCTGTTTCGCTTCCGCCGTCACTGGCTCTAAGGCTGGAATAACGCCTATTGCCGCGGCTCCTGCTGCTGATCGAACGAACTCCCGTCGTGATGGCAACATATGTTTTCCTCGCAATCCTGGTCAGACGCCTTCCACTAGTCTTCCGTGCGTGATGAGATCCCGAGTGCGGCACTTGGCCCCGGACATATTCGGCGCTAACCTGGGATATGTGATTCTGCCTTATCACCCGCCTCTGTGTCCTGCGTCCTATTCCCGTCCGGCTCCGATTCTGTAAAACATATTTCGCGAGGCAAAGGGATTGGTGTCCCTGTGCCCTGCCAGCGCTCTTGCGCGCAAACAGATCGCTCTTTGACAACCGAACACCGCTAACGCCGGTTCACCAAATTGGGAGAAATCGCCCAAGGTCGGTCGAAAAACAGCACGCTAAGTCCAACGGGGAGAATTGGATACGTATAAGTATATTGTTTATCAATGGCTTGTGAATATTTTTCTCCCAAGTCATTGATTCTAAAAGAGTGCGTATGCGCGTTTTTACGTTGTAGCGATATATATCACTAGAACATTTCTCGCGCTGGGCCGACGACAACAAGAAGTACCTCAGCACCGATCTGCTGCGCGATGAGCCTATCCGGTCGCATTACCGAGCCCCGGGCCTCACGCTCACCAGCTTCCGAACTGTTAGACGCGTCTGTAACGTTTGCAGCGACGCTGAGGGCTGTGACCAAAAGGTCATGATCAGCTAGAACGGCCCTATGCTGCGCGCTGTCGTGTTTTGAAAGGGCACGGCTTCAGCCGTGCCGTTAACTGCTGCCGAGTACAAACACGACTTGTGATCGTGGACCTCGCACCCGAAACGTATAGAATTCCAGCCAATAACTGCGCAGCTTTGATCTGCGCCGCGAGGGTCCTATGAAACTGGATTGGTTCGTTAAGGTCTTGCTGTTGGTGATCGCAATTCTGTTGGCTGTGGTGGCATTTCGCCCGGTCGTCCATCCGGCCCCGGTTCTGGCGCAAGGCGGCTCGCCTTACCCTTTCCATATCGAGCAGGGAACTGTTTCGCTGCGCAAGGCTGACGGAACTACTACCTGGGGGAAAATCGTGGTCGATATGCGCAACGGAGACGTCTGGGGCTTCCCTGTGAAAGCGCAGAACACTCCGTACCCGGTCTTTGGCCCCGGCGACAGCTCCAAGGTTTCGCACCCCATGTTCCTCGGCCGGATGGCATTTGAAGAAGTGCAACAGCAGTAGCGCTGGTTCCCCGACGGGCGCGAACCCTGACCTGCGGTAAACTTTTGCGGGAGCGTTTTGCACTGATGAAACGAAATCGCTCAATTCTGGCTGGCCTGCTGTTGTCCTTGGGATTGTACTGTGCCAACCCCGCGCTGGCGGCAACTCCAACCACGAGCAGTGCTGATGTCACTGTCTCCAGCGATACCCAGTGGGTTGATACGAAAATCGACGTCAACGCCGGAGACAAGCTGCACATCACCGCTACCGGCACCGTCGACTTCAAGGACAAGACGGGCGTGGGCCCTGAAGGCGCGCAGCGCGGCTGGGCGGACACACTGCGGGCACTGTCAGTCCCCAGCGCCGGCCGCGGTGCCCTAGTTGGACAAGTGGGTAACGAACGCGCTGCCACTCCCTTCCTCATCGGCGCTGACGGAACCTATGTCGTCCCTGCTTCCGGCCGCCTGTATCTCGGCATCAATCAGGATTCAACCTCAAAACCAACCGGCCAGTTTCAGGCGCACATTGAGCGCACCGCGGCTGCAGCGGCGGCTGCATCGAACCCGAACAATTACAACTTCAAGCCTCTGTTCGCGACGCTCGATGCCAAGTTGCCCTACCGCGTGACCGATCAGGCTGCCCCCGGAGGCAACCAAGGCGATCTGGTCAACTTCGTACTCGTTGGCAATGAGAAGCAGGTCACAGCAGCATTCAAAGCAGCCGCCTGGGTGCTGCCCGACAAGACCAATCAAGACGCCGTGGTCAGCGCGCTCATTGCGACCTTGCAAAAGCAGGCGTATGTCACCGTTCCCATGAGCACGCTCTTTCTGTTCGGTCGAGGCCAGGATTACGGCTACGCGCGCGCCGAAGCCGTTAAGGTCATCGGCGAGCGCGACCACTTCCGCATTTGGCAAACGCCCTTCAAAGGTCCCAATGGCGAGACCCTGTGGGCCGGGGCCGGCACGCACGACATAGGCATCGAGAAAGACCAGCGCAAAGAGAACGCCATCACCCACAAGATCGATCCCAACATCGATGGCGAACGTGACTTCATCATGGCCACCCTGCAACAAGCCGGCATGGTCCAGGCCACGGGTTACTTTGAACGGCCTAAGCAGATCAAAGACACCAAGACCGCAACCGGTGGCGAGATTAAAACCGACGGCCGCACGCTGGTGATCGTGCTGAAGTAGTCATCCGAAGGCAAAAAGAATGGCCGGACTCCCATCGGGAATCCGGCCGTCTTACCGCAGACGAAGGATAACTCTTAGAACGTAGGCAATGCCGAACCCGCGTCTCCAAATTTGTAGGAGCCCAGCATCTTCAAGTAATTCCCGCGCGCGAACGCCGTGGGGTTTTCGATGTTCACCATGCTCATGCTGCCGCGCATCTGCTTGATCGACTGGTACTCGTGCTCGTCCATCCACGCTTCCATGCCGGCCAGCACCACGCCGATATGCTCGATGCCGTACTTCAGCAGCGCCGAGGTCAACATGGCTACGTGCGCGCCGGCCATCATCGACTTCAGCACGTCGCTCGCGTCGTGTACGCCGCCCGTGATGGCGATGTAGGTTTCAACCTGGTGATACAGAATCGCGGCCCAATGCAACCTCAGCCGCAGTTCGTGCGGGCTGCTCAACACCAGGTTGGGGGTGACTTCCAACTGCTCGAGATCGAAGTCAGGCTGGTAGAAGCGGTTGAAGATGACAATGCCATCCGCGCCGGCTTCCGATAAGCACTTGGCAAAGTTCGCCATCGAGGTGAAATACGGACCAAGTTTTACGGCGATTGGAATTTTCACGGCCTTCCGTACGGCGCGGACTAGCTCGCAGTATCCGTGCTCCAACTGTTCCGATGTCACCGACGGATCGGTGGGAACATTGAAGATGTTCAGCTCCAGCGCATCGGCGCCCGCTTCCTCGAGGTACTCAGCATACCGCGTCCAGCCACCCCGGGAATTTCCGTTAAGGCTGGCAATGATCGGGACGTCTACTACCTGTTTTGCCTTGTGAAGCAGATCGATATAGCGGTCCGGACCGACCTGGTACTTGGGCATGTCGGGCAGGTAACTCGTCGATTCGGCATAGCTGTTAGCTCCGTATTCCATCGCTGCGTCGAGGTTCTCGCTCTCCGCTTCGATCTGCTCCTCGAATAGCGAGTACATAACGATGGCTGAAGCACCGGCGTCGCGGAGCCGCTCGAAGTTTTCGAACTTCTCGGTCAGTGGCGAGGCTGAGACGACCACCGGATTTTTCAGTTTCAGCCCAAGATAATTTGTGGATAGGTCGATCATGATTTCTCTCCTCGCTCCTCGGCGCTATTTCTCGAAGCTCATAGCGGCCATGTGCTGGTACAGCTTCCAGCGCTCGTTGACGTTATCCTGCGCCTCGTGAAGCAAGAGCTTGGCTTCCTCGGGGTCGCTGTTGACCAGCATGGTGTAACGCGCTTCGTTGTAGATGTACTTCTCCAACGGGATGCTCGGCGCGCGCGAGTCAAGTTGGAACGGGTTCTTGCCTTCCTTGGCCAGCGCCGGGTTGTAACGGAACAGCGGCCAGTGTCCGGAGTTCACCGCGGCTTTCTGCTGCTCGATGCCGTACACCATGTCGTAGCCGTGCGCGATGCAATGGCTGTACGCGATGATCAGCGACGGTCCGTCGTGCGCCTCCGCTTCAGCAAGTGCCTTCATCGTCTGACCGTCATTACCGCCCATTGCTATATGCGCCACGTACGCGCGCCCGTAATTCATCGCCATCATGGCAATGTCTTTCTTCGGAGTGCGCTTGCCGCCTGCGGCGAACTTCGCTACCGCACCCAACGGCGTTGACTTCGACATCTGTCCGCCAGTGTTGGAGTAGACCTCAGTATCGAGAAGCAGGATGTTGACATTGGCATCCGAAGCCAGCACGTGATCCAGGCCACCGAAGCCGATGTCATAGCCCCAGCCATCACCACCGATGATCCACACGCTCTTCTTGACCAACTCATCGGCAACTGCGAGCAGATCGCGCGCTGCCGGTGTCTTGTCGTTGGCTAACTTCGCTTTCAGGGCTTTCACCCGCTCGCGCTGGGCGAAGATGCCTCCTTCCTTGGACTGATCGGCACTCAGGATGCCCACCGCCAGCTCTTCACCGATGGCCGACGCCATGCGCTGAACCAGTTCTTCGGCGTATTCCTTCTGTTTGTCGACCGCCAAGCGCATACCCATGCCGAACTCGGCGTTGTCTTCGAACAACGAGTTTGACCAGGCCGGACCGCGCCCTTCTTTGTTGACCGTGTAGGGTGTCGTCGGCAGGTTGCCGCCGTAAATCGACGAGCAGCCCGTCGCGTTGGCGATGAGTGCGCGGTCGCCGAACATCTGGGTCATGACCTTGATGTAGGGCGTTTCGCCGCAGCCCGAGCACGCACCCGAGAACTCAAACAACGGCTCGAGCAACTGTGCGTCTTTCACCTGTGTGTGCGAAATTCTCTCGCGCGAAAGTTCAGGAATCGACAGGAAGTACCTCCAGTACTCGTTGTACTTCTCGCGCAGCGCAGGCTGTGGCTCCATGTTGATGGCCTTGTGCTTGGCTTCGCTCTTGCTCTTGGCCGGGCAAACCGCCACGCACAGCGCGCAACCGGTGCAATCTTCCGGCGCAACCTGAAGCGTGTACTTCAGGTCAGAGAACTCGCGCCACTTCGGAGCAGCCGTCAGAAAGCCATCCGGCGAATGGTTGATACTGTTCGGGTCATACACCTTGGCGCGGATGACCGCATGCGGGCACACCATGACGCACTTGCCGCACTGGATGCAAAGCTGCTCATCCCACACTGGGATTTCGAGCGCGATGTTTCGCTTCTCCCACTGTGTTGTCGCGGTGGGGAAAGTTCCGTCAATCGGCATAGCGCTGACCGGAACCAGGTCGCCGTCGCCCGCGATCATCAGGCCTTCGACGTTGCGCACGAAATCGGGAGCTTCTGCAGGCACCGTCGGGCGAATCTCGAACTTCGACGTAATCGCATCCGGCACCTTCACTTCGTGCAGGTTCTCCAGCGCCGAATCCACCGCCGCAAAGTTCTTGCGCACGATCGACTCACCGCGCTTCCCGTACGTCTTCTCGATCGAGTGCTTGATGCTCGCAATCGCTTCTTCGCGCGGCAATACGCCGCTGATCGCGAAGAAGCATGTCTGCATGACCGTATTAATGCGTCCTCCCATGCCCGCCGCCTTCGCGACCTCAACGCCGTCGATCACATACAGCTTCAGTTTCTTTTCGACGATGACCCGCTGCGCCGTGCGCGGCAGGTTGTCCCACACTTCGTCGGGTCCAAACGGACTGTTGAGCAGGAACACCGAGCCCGGATCGGCTGCCTTCAGCACATCGAGACGCTCCATGAAGCCGAACTGATGGCAGGCGATGAAGTTGGCGCTCGAGATCAGGTACGTGGAGCGAATCGGCTTCTTGCTGAAGCGCAGGTGCGAGGTCGTGACGGCGCCCGACTTCTTGGAGTCATACACGAAGTAGCCTTGGACATTCAGGTCGGTTTCTTCGCCGATGATCTTGATGGTGTTTTTGTTGGCGCCAACCGTACCGTCCGCTCCCAATCCGAAGAACAACGCGCGCACCGTCGCCGGATCTTCCGTCGAGAACGACGGATCGTAGTCGAGGCTAGTGTGGGTCACGTCGTCGTTGATGCCGATGGTGAAGTGGTTCTGCGGGGTCGGCTTGGTCAGCTCCTCGAACACGCGTGCCACCATCGCCGGGGTAAATTCCTTCGACGACAGTCCGTAACGTCCTCCAATGACCTTGGGGAACGCCGCCATCGGTGCTTTGGCAGCGGTGAATCCCTCCATCAATGCGGTAACGATGTCTTGATACAGCGGCTCGCCGATGCTGCCCGGCTCCTTCGTCCGATCCAGTACGGCGATGCTCTTGACAGTCTTCGGCAATGCCCCCAGGAAGTGCTCCACCGAGAACGGCCGGAACAGGCGCACTTTGAGCACGCCGACTTTCTTGCCTTGAGCCGTCAGGTAATCGACCGTCTCATGCACAGCTTCCGCGCCGGAACCCATGATGATGATCACGTATTCGGCATCGGCGGCGCCGACATACTCGAACAACCGATACTGTCGTCCAACGATCGCCGCGAACTTGTCCATCACGTTCTGCACAATCGTTGGACACGCCAGGTAATACGGATTCACCGTCTCTCGTCCCTGGAAGTAGACATCGGGATTTTGTGCCGAGCCTCGCAGCACCGGATGGTCGGGAGACAACGCTCTCTCGCGATGCGCATGTACCAACTCATCGTCGATCATCGCCCGCATGTCATCGAGGCTGAGTTGCTCGATCTTTGCTACTTCGTGCGAGGTGCGGAAGCCGTCGAAGAAATGCAGGAAGGGAATCCGCGATTCCAATGTCGCGGCATGCGCGATCAGCGCCAGGTCCATCGCCTCTTGCACGGAATTGGACGACAACTCTGCGAAGCCTGTCTGCCGAGTAGCCATCACGTCCTGGTGATCGCCGAAGATCGACAGGGCCTGCGCCGCTACGGCGCGCGCAGCCACATGAATCACCGTGCTGGTCAACTCGCCAGCAATCTTGTACATGTTGGGGATCATCAGCAGCAGGCCTTGCGATGACGTGAAGGTCGTGCCCAGTGCGCCCGCCTGCAGCGCGCCGTGCAATGCTCCGGCGGCTCCGCCTTCGCTTTGCATCTCGATGACCTTGGGAACGGTGCCCCAGATGTTCTTCTCGCCAATCGACGACCACGCGTCTGACGACTCTCCCATGGGAGACGACGGCGTGATCGGATAGATGGCCGCGACTTCACTTACGTGGTACGCGACATGCGCTACGGCTTCATTGCCGTCAACGGTTACTTTCACTCTAGACATCTTGCCTCCAGCACTTGCATCGCCTTGGGGCGAGGTTTGCGGTAAGTCGGGCGCGCGGTCCGCGCCGTTCGAGGCGGACTCGGTTTCGGGATAAGTTGCTGATTTCACTTTGTTTTGCCCCCAGATCGAGCTAAGTGCGCGGTCTGCTCAATGGTTAGTAATCTTCTACTGTCCAAGATAGCGGTCTACGGGCCGGGGTTCTGTGACCTCAGTCCTCACAACCGTGTGACGGGCGTCACATACTTCTGGTTGAGGGCCGTGAGGGTAGCTTCGAATATGGGCGCGTAGCGCCCAAGAACGGGACGGCCGTCAACGGTCTAGTAGGCCGCTCACGAACCGTGCGAATTTCGTTGCTAGAGAATTTCGGAATTCAAAGGATCTCGGGCAGTTACTTCTGTAATTGCGCCAATTCGGTGAGAACCTGTTCGCTGTGCTGGTTGATGTCGGCATCGACGTCGGTATACACCTGCACAATCTTTCCCTGGGGATTGATGATAAAGGTGTAGCGCTTGGAGAATTTAACGACTCCCATGTTGGTCAGCGATCCGTACTCCTCAGACACTTTGTGGTCAGTATCGGAGAGAAGCTTGAAGGTCAGACCTTCTTTGGTGCAAAACTCCTGATGTGACTTCGTATCATCTACGCTGACTCCCAGCACGACGGAGTTCAGTGCCTGAAACTTGGGCTGGTCGCGCTGAAAGTTGTGCGCCTCAATCGTGCATCCTTTAGTCATGTCGCGCGGATAGAAGTACAACACCACCCATTTGCCGCGGAACTGAGAGAGGGTGATCGGATTGCCGTCCCGCTGAGTTTAAGGTAAAGTCCGGCGCAGCGCTGCCAACGCTCGGAACCGAGGCGCCAAATAACATTCCCACGAGCGCGCCCGAAAGGATGATCAGACTGACCCACGCCAAACGGCTAAGCATGCTGGATTCGCTCCTGCAAAGAAGTAGTTACAGTCGAATGGTTTGGATGCAGCATGAAGCAAGATGATTCGAAGTTTGAGTCCGCGCGTTCACGCGAACAGCCTTGGTGGGCACTGACCGAATCCGGGAGGAAAATCGCATTCAAGTTCGATGTGACCGTCGGCGTATCAGCGTCACATCCCATTGCATGCTGCGTCACAGCATTGGCGGACTTTGTTGCCTACAATTGCGTTGCTGATTCGGAGCGTTCGTACCATAGGAGGGCCCGTGCAGCGATACAACACACTTGCCTTCGTGCTCGTATTATCACTGTTCGTCGCGGTTGGCCCCGGCGCCGCTTCTCAGGAGGCCCCGCCGGCACCGATCCCGCTGAAGGGCCCGACCATGGGAATGGTCGTGTTTTCGCACTCTGCGCACACTCGTGTCGCCGGCAAGTGTGAAGTGTGTCATCACGCATCGAAGCCCGAGAAGCCGTTGAAGGCAGCACAAGAAGCTTGCACTGATTGCCACACCAAGCCCGCGACGCCACCCGTGCGCGTTGGTCTTCAAGCGGCATTCCACAATTCCAGCGCCACGGCAGGTTTATGCATCACCTGCCACAAGACGGAAAACGCCGAAGGCAAGGCCGCACCGGTAAAGTGCGTCGACTGCCACAAGAAAGACAATTCCTAAGCCCTACAGATCCGGACGCCGGCTAGCCGAACATCATTTCAAAGCAGCATCGCTCAATGCGGTTGAAGAGCAGTTTTCGCGTTCCTCACCATCTCGGTATAAAACTCGTCGCCGCCATTGAACATAATTTGTATTCCGATGCACACCAAAATGAACGCAGACAATCTCACCACGATGCTCGTTCCGTTAGGTCCGAGTAGCCGTTCCAGCACATCGGAGTAGCGATAACAGAGATAAATTGTTAACCCGATCAGCACGATGCCAATGGTCGAAACCAGCGCACTCTCCAGCAGCTGCATATGGTTTTCTTCGTGTGCATTGCTGCCCAGCGTAAGCGCTACCGCGATTGAACCTGGGCCGACCGTTAGTGGCAGCGTCAATGGGTAGAAGGACTGCGAAAGAATCGTCTGATTGCTGGGCCGTTCAGGTACGCGACGTTCCGACAGGTTGGGCTGCTGGTTAAGAATATGCCACCCGGCAACCACTACCACTAGGCCCCCTCCCAACTGCACGGCCGCAATACTCACCCCAAAGAAATCGAGCACGTACGAACCGATAAATAGCGAGGCCATCAAGAGCACGACGCCGTTCACTGCCACTCGCATCGCGACCGTGCGCCGAACATCCACGTCGTAGCTTTCCAGCATGCCCGCAAAAATCGGCGCCATGCCTAGCGGGTTAACGATGGGCAGCAGAGCGGCGTAAACCAGCAAGATGCTTCGTACGATCGCGTACATGGGACAACAGGATATCCGAAACGGCCACCGTAGGCGCATCGACTTGCGTCGTTGACCAACTTCCGTTTTGCGGGTTCAATGAAAGAGCCACCAAAGGGGAGAGCCGCAAGCGATGAGCGACAAGTTGGGAATTCCGGCCCGCACCTACGGCGCCCTGGAAGTACAGCTGAGGGAGTCGCTAATCACCCGCGCCCTCGTCCTGCCCATCCAGGAATTCATTCACATCCAGGGAGTGAGCAGCATCCTGTTGCTGGGGGCGGCAATCGCAGCTCTCATCTGGGCCAACTCTCCATGGCATGACTCCTACCACCATCTGTGGGAAATGGAACTCTCGGTTTCGAAGATCGACCTGCCCATCCACGCCTGGATCAACGACGCGCTGATGGCAATCTTCTTCTTCCTGGTAGGCATGGAGATCAAGCACGAGATCGTCCATGGCGAGTTGTCCGACATTCGCAAGGCCGCGCTGCCCATCGTCGGCGCTCTCGGCGGAATGGTCCTGCCGGCATTGCTCTTCGTGGGCATTAACTTCCGCGGCCCGGGTCAACATGGTTGGGGTGTCCCCATGGCCACCGACATCGCCTTTTCCCTCGGCGTGCTCGGCATGGTGAAGGGCATACCGTCTGAACTCAAAGTATTTCTGCTGACACTCGCCATCGCCGATGACATCGGCGCAATCATCGTCATTGCGTTCTTCTATACCGACACTCTGCGCGTGCAGGCTCTGTTCGTCGGCGTCTTCTTCCTGTTACTCATGCTGGGGCTGCGCCGCATCGGCATTACGCGAAACATTGTCTATGTCGTGCTCGGGATCCTGTTCTGGGTTGCGATCCTGCGCTCTGGAATCCACGCCACCATCGCCGGAGTGATCCTCGGATTTATGGTCCCGACAACACCCCGCCTCTCGTTCCAGCAATTCCAGGAAATCGGCGTCGACATGATCCACCGTTTCCGGGCCGCCCGCGCCGCAGGGGACCTTGCCACCGCGAGCCGCTTGCTGGGTAGCTTCGAGCAGTTGGTGAATGCCACCGAGGCCGACTCCGAGCGCATGACCCGCAAACTGAACGACTGGGTCTCATTTCTCGTGCTGCCACTGTTTGCCTTGTCGAACGCGGGTGTCACCTTCTCCGGAGGAGCCATGCACGATCTTCTGGTGAGTCGCGTTGCGTGGGGAGTGGTCCTCGGCCTCGTGCTCGGCAAGCCGCTCGGCGTCGTTGGATTCTGCAGCGTGGCTGTAAAGATGGGTATAGCTCGGCTGCCTAACGGCGTGAGCTGGTTGCAGATGGCTGCTGTCGGCGTTCTGGCAGGTATAGGCTTTACCGTCTCGATCTTCATTAGCGGGCTAGCCTTCGGCGACCCGATCCACTTGATGGAGGCCAAGACCGCAGTGCTGGTTGCCTCGCTCGTTGCCGGGCTCGCGGGGTACTTCGCGCTCCGCCACGAAGCCAGACTGGAAGACACAAGCCAGGCTCAGGAATCCGCATAGAATGTGAACGGCTTTAGAGCTTGCGGAAAAAGTCAATTTCGGCCAGGTCTTGAAAGGGCACGGCTTTACACGCTGCTGAAAAACTCGCTTCGCAGACGGTTTGTGTCAGGGCACGACTTCAGTAGTGCCCGGAGACGTTAGAAATACGATAGGGCTTTTAGCCCCTGAGGTTTTTTATTAGCAGCGAAAACGACTCTTTCAGCAGCCTCCTCAGTCGTGCCAAACAAGTCCCTTATTTCTGTCATTCCTCGCGAACTTTAGTCCGCGGGGAATTTGTTCTTACGGCTTTTTTAGCAAACTGTTTACGCACCTTCCGATCGAGCTGATCGCGGCTCACGCTCGCTCCGCATGTGTCCGAGTTTTCACTTCGGATTCGGCCCGCCAGCTTATAATCTTCTTCGTACGGGAGAGCATGTCCCGTCGTGCTCGTCCCCCCGCAATTACCGCCGTGTCTGATCCGGCTTAACTTCATCTAGGAGAGACTTATGCGTTCTCGTGTAGCAGCAATCTTGCTTGGAGTCGTGATGGTAGCGGCCCTGGCCGGATGCAGTAAGAAAGAGCAGGCGACCCAGACTCCCCCCGCTTCCACCGATCAGCAGAGCCAGTCGGCCCCAGCGGCGACTCCGGCGCCCGGACAGCAAGCCACGGCCCCCGCAGGCACTCCCGCTCAGGCTCCGGCGGAAACTGCCGCTGTGCCTTCAGCGCCGGCTCCTGCCGCAGAAGTACCACCGCCGCCGCCGCCAATCGTGATTCCTGCTGGAAAGACCATAACCGTTCGGGTTGGCAGCACACTTTCATCCAAGACCGCTCAGGACGGCCAACCCTTCACCGGTACTTTGGCCAACGGAATTGCTGTTAACGGCAAGGTCGTCATACCTGCCGGCTCAGGCGTCACCGGTATCGTGTCCGAAGCCAAGTCAGCCGGCAGGTTCAAAGGCGAGGCTATCCTTGCGATCAAGATCACGTCCGTCAACGTCAGGGGAGTTCCGCACGATGTGAGCACCGACGAGTACGTGGTAACGCAAAAGGGCAAAGGTAAGCGCACCGCGGTGTTAGTCGGAGGCGGTGCTGGCGGGGGCGCTCTGATCGGTGGACTCGCCGGCGGCGGCAAGGGCGCTCTCATCGGAGGCTTGGTTGGTGCAGGTGCCGGGACCGCGGGAGCGGCCTTCACCGGCAACAAGGAACTCACTATTCCAGCCGAGTCGGTCGCCAGCTTCACGACAAAGTCGTCGATCACGATTCAGCCGGAGGCACCGGCCCCTACCCAGTAGTCGGGAGTCGCGGAACCAGTCAACAAAACTAAGGGAGGCCACCAGGCCTCCCTTAGTTTCGTTTTGTCATCCTGAGCGCAGCGAGTCGCCGCGGCGACGAGCGGAGTCGAAGGGCCCCTACCCACATTGCAAACCTACTTCCGCACCATCACGCTTACTTGCCCTTCTTGATCTCGACGCGCTTCTCGGCCGCCCAATTCGGCTTGTTCACCTGCCGTCCGCGTCCAATCGCGAGCGCATCGGCGGGCACGTCGTCGGTGATGCACGATCCCGCTCCTATATACGATCCCTCGCCCAACTTAACCGGCGCCACCAGCGTCGCATCGCTGCCCACGAACACTCCGTCCTCGATGACGGTTCCGTGCTTGTTCACGCCGTCGTAGTTGCAGGTGATGGTGCCGGCTCCGATGTTCACGTCTTCGCCAATTACCGCATCGCCGAGATAAGACAGATGGTTCGCTTTCGACCGCTTGCCCAGCTTCGTCTTCTTGGTCTCGACGAAGTTCCCCACGTGCGCGTCCTCCCCAATATCGCTTCCCGGACGCAGGTGTGAGTACGGCCCGAGCTGCGCACCGCTACCCACGACCGAGTCTTCCATGATGCATCCCGGCCGGACGAGGACCTTATCGCCAATCTCGCAGTTCGTAATTACCGAGTACGAACGAATGCGGCAGTCGGAACCAATCTTGGTTCGCCCGATGATCTGCACGAACGGCTCAATCACCGTATCCGCGCCGATCTCCACATCCGCGTCGATGTCGCAGGTCTCGGGACGAAAGATCGTCGTCCCCGCCTCCATCAACTCGCACGCTTTCTTCGCCCGCAGCTTGGCATCGAGTTCCGCCAGCTCCATCCGCGTGTTCACGCCCAGCACTTCATTCGAATCGTCAGCTCGAAGTGCCAGCACCTTCTTCTGCGCCTTGCCCAGTACCGCCGCCATGTCGGTCAGGTAAAACTCACCTGCGGAATTCTCTGTGGTGAGTTCATCGATGTGCGCATAAAGAGGTTCGACTGCGAACGCGTAGATACCCGAATTGATCTCGCGTTGCTCGCCTTCGTTGCCTCGCAGCGACTTCTGCTCGACGATACGGTCCACTTCGTCGGTCGCCACATTGTTCTCGAACTTGCGAAATACCCGTCCATAGCCCGTTGGATCGGCTGGCTCGGCCGTCAGAATCGTCATCGCCGACCCATTGGCGATGTGGAAATTCCTCACCCGCTCGATGGTCTCCGAACGAATAAGCGGCACATCTCCCGACAGCACCAGTACGTGGTTGAATCCTTGCAATGCCTCGCGCGCCTCCATCAATGCGTGTCCCGTTCCACGCTGCTCGGTTTGCAGTACGAACTGGATGCCTGTCGCCTGCAACGCCTCGCGCACCAGCTCTGCCTCGTGGCCGATGATGGCGAAGATGTGCGAAGCGGGCACGACCTTGGCCGCGGCCGCCACCACGTGACCGAGCAGTGTCTTCCCGGCAATCTTGTGCAGCACCTTAGGGTGACGCGATTTCAGCCGCGTGCCTTTTCCCGCGGCAAGAATCGCGATGGCAAATTCAACAGGCTTTGGCTGGGCGGAGTTATCAGAGGCAGCAGGCGGCTTCATCATCACCTAACAGGGTATCAAGAGTGGGTTCAAGCAAAGGTCACGATTCGCGTTTCGAGGCGACCGCCATGTTCTCGCGTGATTCCAGCATCAGTTGCAATAGATCGTGGGCTACGTGATGCGTCTCATGACGGGCAATCAGGCCTTCCGTAGCATCCATCTCTTCGGCCAGATAGTCGCCCAGTATCGGCTTTACGCCCAGTGCCTCGATCTGTTCGGCGTCCACCACGATCTGCGACTGCTGTTTCTCAGCATACTTCTTCGCCATCGTCGCAGACGCCGGAGTCTGGTTCACCAGTGCGTAGTCGAAGAACTCATGCCGGGCGTGTTTGTAAATCGCAACGATATGCTGCGAAGCCGTCAGGTTCAGGCTCTCGTTGGCCTGCGTCATCAAGTTGCAGACGTACGCCTTGGTCGCGTTCGACTTCGCAATGGCTTTCGACAAATCCTGCACCAGCAGATTGGGTATCAGGCTGGTGAACAGCGATCCCGGCCCAATGGTAATCAGGTCCGCGCTCTCGATCGCCTGCAACGCCGCCGCGGCCGGCTTGGCATTGAATGGCGCCATGCGCAATTCCGTAATCAACCGGTTGCTAGCAGTAATGTTAGTTTCGCCCCGCACCACCGAGCCGTCATCCATGATCGCGTAAAGCTGCGCATTGCTGGTAGTCGCCGGAAAGATGTTCCCTCGCGTGGCCAGAATCGCCGCCGCATGTTTCACCGCTTCGCTGAAGTCGCCGGTAATGTCAGTCATCGCCGACAAAAACAAGTTGCCGAAGCTGTGTCCTTCCAGCCCTTCTCCCGCCTTGAAGCGATACTGAAACAGCCGGGAGAGCAGCGCCTCTTTCTCCGCCAAGGCCACAATGCAATTGCGAATGTCGCCCGGCGGCGGCACGTTGAGCTCTTTGCGAAGCCGCCCACTAGATCCGCCGTCATCGCTGACGGTCACAATGGCCGACAAATCCGAGATGAAGGGAAGCATCCGGTCGAACGGTTCTTCTCCGGCCAACATCACATGCTGCTTTAAGCCGTGCAGAAGTGTGGAGAGTCCTGTGCCACCGCCCATCGCAACCACTCGCATGGGACGCACCTCTGTTCGGTTACTGTGGCTAGGTGTCACCGCTTTAATCCCTGGCTAGAAATGCCACTTTCGGGCGTCGGATGGCACTTCAGCGCTGGTATCAGGATATAGCAGTTCGGTAAACCGCGGGTCGTCGGCCAAACTTTTGAAGTCGGAGTCGTTCCTCGCCTGGAAGCGGTTCGCCGGATTCAGGCGGATCGCCTCATTCAGTCCCGTGATCGCGTCCGGAAAGTGTCCCATCAGGCAGTTGAGCGCCGCCGCCCCGTACCACACGAAATCCAGCTTGGGATTCTTCTTCGTGAGTTCGTCGAAGATCTCGCGAGCGCCCACATAGTCGCCCATATTCATCAGCGACACCGCGTAATCGTATCGTTCTTCCGGGGTCTTGAAGGTAGCAGCATCCCGATTTAACTGCTGCATGCACGTACTCAGATGGACTTTCGCCCGGTCCGCCAATTCTGGACTCGGCCCGGCCATCACCTTCTCGAAATGCGCTTTGGCGCGATCGTACTTATGAGACTGAAGTGCCCCCAGTCCCGCCTCGTAGTTTTGCACAGCCTGTGTATATCGTGGGTCTTCGGTGATTTTTACCGGCTTGCCCCCCCGGGCACTGCCGTCGGACCCACTTGGAGCCTTATTCAACCCAATTATTTTCTTCGATTTAGACTCGGTTTCCTGAACGTTTTCTGCCTCTTTTTTCTTCATTGCACTACGTCCTTTGAGTCGTAAACGGGAGGCAACCCGTCAGGGCTGTGGAAAACCCAAGTGTTACAGGCTGTTTGTGGTGTGTTATACCCGCAACCCGCGGCGGCGTCAACTGTGCGCAAAATCGCCGGAATCCTCGGGCTAATTCATCTGCACGGCGGCTTCCAGGTCGATCGATTTCCACTCACCTTTAATGATTCCTTCGCGAATCTGCGCCGGCGTCTTCTTTAGTTTCGTCTGCTGGTAAGCGTAGTACACCTCTTTCATGCAGATGCCGCAGTGCGCCCCATGGTCCGATTCGTAACAGGTGTGCAGGCTCTTGTGTCCAATGCGCTCGCAATAGCAATAACAGGGCAGTTGACTGATCACGCCGGGAATCTTGGCGGCCAACTCATAAGCGTGTACTTGATACGGGAATTTAAAGTTCTCGCCGACGCGCTGGTCCGACGGCAGAATCGGCAACAACTCTCCCGGCAGCGGAGGCTTCGGGTTGAATGCCGGGACGTGGTCCCCTTGGGCAAACGCCAGTACCGCCGCCACCACAATCAGCGCAAGTAAGACGGGCTTCTTCGTCATTCCATGACCTCGGCGCTTATTCTAGCCGAGAAGCGCCTAACCGCACAGCGCGCCGATAGTTGCAAGCCTGCTGCGCACAAACGCTCCGCGAGTGGTGTTCACTATAATGGATTATCCGATGACTTCAACTCCCGGCCACACATCCGACGCAGGACAACCGGCGAACGGCTCACAGCGCAACTCGTCGAACCATATAGTCAGCCGCTGGGTGCGCGACATCCTGATTTCGCTGGCGGTCTCGGCCTTCTTCATCATCTTTCTTTACCAGCCCGTCAAAGTTGAAGGCACCAGCATGATGCCCACCCTGCAAGATCAGGAACGGGTTTTCATCAATAAGTTCGTCTACCGCCTCGAGCCAATACAGCGCGGCGATGTGGTCGTCTTCCGCTATCCCCGCGACACCTCGAAGAGTTACATCAAACGCGTAATCGCAGGTCCCGGTGACCACGTGCAGATCGAGGACGGTGTGGTCTATGTCAACGGCCGCCAGATCGCCGAAAGCTATGTTCCTGAAATGTATGAGGACGTACGCTCGTACCCCGAGACCGTAGTTCCGCCGCATTGTTACTTTGTTCTGGGTGACCATCGCAACCTGTCCAACGACAGCCGCGACTTCGGCCCGGTGGACGGAAGCTACATTTACGGCAAGGCAGTTTTTGGCTACTGGCCCTTCGCCAAACTCGGCAAACTCGAATAAACCTCCCGCGCGTCACCCTGAGATTTGAAGGGGCACGCCTTCAGGCGTGCCGTTAAGCTTCTTGTTTGTGACTTCTGGCGCGGGCTTCAGCCCGCGCCGGAGCCTCCTTCGCTGTTTTCGCCCTCTCCTCGACCTCGCCGACGAGAACCGATCTCGTCCTGAACGTCGTTTACGTCGCGGCATGCTCGATTTTCCTCAATCCGCCTCTTATGCCGCGCCGCAATCCCTGATAAAATCTATAAAATCCACTCTACGGAGTAGCGATGCAGGCTATCCTTGCGCTGGAAGACGGTCGCATCTTCCACGGCAAAGGCTTCGGCGCCAAAGGCGAATGTTACGGCGAAGTCGTTTTTAATACTTCCATTACCGGCTATCAGGAAATCTTCACCGATCCTTCCTACGCCGGGCAAATTGTAATTCTCACCAATCCTCAAATCGGCAATTACGGAACCAACTCTGAAGATAACGAAGCGACCCGCCCGTACATTGAGGGCCTCATCGTCCGCGAGTTCTCTCGCGTCAGTTCCAATTGGCGCTCGCAAGAGGTTGCCGAGGAATATCTCGACCGCTACAAAATTCCCGTTCTCGCCGAAATCGACACTCGCGCTCTGGTGCGCCATCTTCGCACCTACGGCGTGATGCGCGGCGTCATCTCGACCCTCGAGTTCGACACCGAAAAACTCATCGCTAAGGCGCGCTCCATCCCCAAGATGGACGGCCTCGACTTGGCCAAGGAAGTCACCACCCCGCGCGTCTATCAGTGGGACGAAGGCGTCCGCTCCCACGAACCGACCGAAGTGGTTGGAGTGAAGGACGATGTGCCGAAATACCGTGTTGTGGCCTACGACTACGGCATCAAACAGAACATCATGCGCCGCCTCGTGGGCGAGTCGTGCAGTGTGACCGTGGTTCCGGCGACGACCAGCGCAGAAGACGTGCTGGCGATGAAGCCTGACGGAGTGTTCTTGTCCAACGGCCCCGGCGACCCCGAACCCGTCACCTACGCACAGGACAATATCCGCCGCATGATGGGCAAAGTACCCATCTTCGGCATCTGTCTCGGCCATCAACTCATCGGACTCGCGCTGGGCGGCAAAACCTACAAGTTAAAGTTCGGGCACCACGGCGGCAATCATCCGGTCAAACAGATGAAGACCGGCAAGGTCGAGATCACCGCCCACAACCACAATTTTGCAGTCGACCCTGACTCGCTGAAGCAGAGTGAAGTTGAGCTGACCCACATCGACCTGAACGACAATACGCTCGAAGGCCTACGCCATCGTTCGCTGCCTCTGTTCAGCGTGCAATACCACCCAGAAGCCGCGCCCGGCCCTCACGACTCACACTACCTCTTCAAAGATTTTGTAAAGCTGATGGAGGATTGGAAGGGGCAATGAGACCTATATCCGGCGTACCTTTGGGTGAGTTGTGGGGAAAGCATTTGAAGGGCGCGGCTTTAGCCGCGAGGTTGGTGAAGGTTTTTGAAGGGGCGTGCCTTTAGGCACGCCATAAAGGCTTATCAGAAATCTGGGCTTTAGCCCCTGAGGGAATTCGAAGTGCGACCAACACGACAAATGGCTCAGCCCGGAGCGACATACTTTGTCACCTCCCAGACCTGGCAGCGGCGGGCTTTGTTTCAAAATCCACAGTGGGCCGAGCTGTTCCTAGACGCCCTTCACAGTTATCGAGGTCGCGCGTACTTATTGCACGAATATGTTTTGATGCCCGAGCACTTCCACATCCTGATCACTCCAACACTCACGCTTGAGCGTGCCGTTCAATTCATTAAAGGTGGGTTCTCCTTTCAAGCAAAAAAGCGATTGGGTTTGTCGATGGAGATCTGGCAGATCGGCTTTTCCGATCATCGCATCCGCGGCGCAGGCGACTACAGCAACCATGTTGGATATATTTATCGCAACCCAGTTGGAAGAAGACTTGTCGAACAAGCAAATGAGTATCCCTACTGTTCAGCATTTCCGGGCGCAATAAAGACGAGGTCCCTCAGTGGCTAAAGCCGCAGTCGACTCGATCGAACCTCGGCGCGGCTGAAGCCGCGCCCCTTCAAAATCTAAACAGAGAATTGGTGACAAAGAGTTAATGCCACGCCGCAACGACATCGCAAAAATTCTGATCATCGGCTCCGGCCCCATCGTCATCGGCCAGTCGGCTGAGTTCGACTACTCCGGCGCGCAGGCCTGCAAAGCGCTCAAATCCGACGGCTACGAAGTAGTGCTGGTCAATTCCAACCCCGCCACCATCATGACCGACCCGAGATGGCCGACCGCACCTACATCGAGCCACTCACGTTGACTTACCTGGAAGAAATCATCCGTGTCGAAGCCGAGATGCTTTCGGCCAGCGGACGTTCCGGCATCTTTGCCGTGCTTCCCACTGTCGGCGGGCAAACCGCTCTCAATCTCGCCGTTGAGTTGGCCGACAACGGAATATTGGAAAAGTATGGGGCACACCTGATCGGCGCGCAGCTCAACGCCATCAAAAAGGGCGAGGATCGCCTCCTCTTCAAAGATGCCATGACCAAAATTGGTCTGGATGTTCCCAAGTCGTCGCTGGTCAATAACCTCAAAGACGGGATGGACTTCACCAGCAAGATCGGCTTCCCGGTCATTCTCCGCCCATCGTTCACTCTTGGCGGAACGGGAGGCGGAATTGCTTACAACCGCGAAGAGTTGCTCGAACTTCTCGCCCGCGGCCTTGACCTTTCCCCTGTCCACGAAGTTCTGCTCGAAGAGTCCATCCTCGGGTGGAAAGAGTACGAACTCGAGTTGATGCGCGATATGGCCGACAACGTCATCGTCGTCTGCTCCATCGAAAACTTCGACCCCATGGGTGTACACACCGGCGATTCCATCACCGTCGCCCCCGCGCAGACGCTCACCGATCGCGAATACCAGGCCATGCGCGACGCCGCCATCGCCGTCATCCGCGAGATTGGCGTCGAGACCGGCGGCTCCAACATCCAGTTCGCCGTCAATCCGCATAACGGACGCATGGTCGTCATCGAGATGAACCCCCGCGTCTCGCGTTCGTCGGCTCTGGCATCGAAGGCTACCGGCTTTCCCATCGCGAAAATCGCTGCCAAGCTCGCCGTCGGCTACACGCTCGACGAGATTACCAATGACATCACTCGCAAGACGCCGGCGTGCTTCGAACCGACACTCGACTATGTCGTAGTCAAAATTCCGAAATGGCAGTTCGAGAAATTCTCTGGTGCCGATGAGTCCCTCGGCCCGCAAATGAAGTCCGTCGGCGAAGTGATGGCCATTGGCCGCACCTTCAAACAAGCGTTGCTCAAGGGCGTTCGCTCTCTTGAAACCGGTAAGCGTATCGGTTCCGAAACCATCGAGCCGCGCATCCTCACCAAGCGGCTGGTCACCCCGCACCCGGAGCGCCTGCAATATATCCGCTATGCCCTCTCGCAGGGCATGTCCGTTCGCGAGATCGGGCTGATGACCAACATCGATCCCTGGTTCCTCTACCAGCTCAAGGAAATCGCCGACGAGCAGGCGAACCTGCCGAAGTTGTCCGCCGACTCGATCACGACCGAGCAGCTTCGCGATCTCAAGCGCGTCGGCTTTTCCGACGCCAGGATCGGCCAGTCATTGCATCCCAACCAGGGCAAGGGCATGCTCGAGGCCGTCCGCAAGCTTCGTCAGCAACATGGTGTTCGCCCGGTCTACAAGCGCGTCGATACTTGCGCCGCCGAGTTCGAGAGCTTCACGCCCTACATGTACTCGACCTACGAAGACGAAGACGAGGCCACGCCCACCGATCGCAAGAAAGTCATCATCCTCGGCAGCGGGCCCAATCGCATCGGGCAGGGGATCGAGTTCGATTACTGCTGCTGTCACGCTGCCTTCGCCCTTCGCGACGACGGTTTCGAAACCATCATGGTCAATTGCAATCCCGAAACCGTCTCCACCGACTACGACACCAGCGACCGTCTCTACTTCGAGCCGCTCACCTACGAAGACGTGATGGCGATTTACGAGCACGAGGCCGCAAGCGGCGCTCCCATCGGCGTCATCGTCCAGTTCGGTGGACAAACTCCTCTCAACCTCGCCCTCCCGCTGAAAGCTGCAGGCGTGCCTATCATCGGCACCTCGCCCGAGAGCATCGATCTTGCCGAAGATCGCAAGCGCTTCGGCAAACTATTGGAAGAACTCGATATCCCGCAACCTCCCGGCGCCACTGCCGCCGGCGTTGAAGAAGCGCTCGCCAACGCCAATCGCGTCGGCTATCCCGTGCTGGTTCGCCCGTCCTACGTTCTCGGCGGACGCGCCATGGTCATCGCCTATGACGACGAATCCGTCAGCCGCTACATGAAGGAAGCCGTCGAGTATTCCCAGGAGCGCCCCGTCCTCATCGACCACTTCCTCGAGTCGGCCACCGAAGTCGACGTTGACGCTCTCTCCGACGGCGAAGATGTGGTCATCGGCGGCATCATGCAGCACATCGAAGAGGCCGGCATCCACTCCGGCGACTCCTCCTGCGTACTGCCCTCGGTCGACCTCTCGCCGCAAGTGCTCGCCACCATTCGCGACTACACCTTCCGTCTCGCGCGCGCCCTGAAAGTCATCGGCCTGATGAACGTTCAGTACGCCATCCAGCGTGATAAGGTCTTCGTCATCGAAGTCAACCCGCGCGCCTCGCGCACCGTGCCCTACGTCTCGAAGGCCACCGGCGTACCTCTCGCCAAGATCGCCGCTCGCCTCATGACCGGACGCAAGCTCCGCGAATTCCTCCCCGAAAACGTCGAGCGCGCCACCGACCTCGACACTGGCAATTGTTACTACGTGAAGTCGCCCGTCTTCCCCTGGGGCAAGTTCCCCGGCGTCGACACTGTTCTCGGCCCCGAGATGAAGTCCACCGGCGAAGTCATGGGCGTGGCCGACAACTTCGGCGAGGCCTTCGCCAAAGCCCAGACCGCAGCCGGCCAGATGCTCCCTACATCCGGACGCATCTTCATCAGCGCCAACGATCGCGACAAGCCTTTCATCGCTGATCTCGCACAGCGCTTCGCCGAACTCGGCTTCAGCATTGTCGCCACCCACGGCACCGCAAAAATCATCGAAGACGCCGGCCTGCAGGTCGAGCGCGTCTACAAAGTAAAAGAGGGCCGTCCCAACGTGGTCGACCTCATCAAAGGAGATCGCATTCAGCTCGTCATCAACACGCCCCACGGCATCGAGCCCTGGTTCGACGAGAAGGCGATTCGCCGCGCAGCCGTAACCGCGCGCATTCCAACGATCACAACTTTGTCCGCTGCCCGTGCCGCTTGCGAAGGAATTGCGGCCCTGCAACGCGGAGACGTAAAGGTGTACGCGCTCCAGCAGCTTCACGCCGAGCGCGCCACCACCGCAAAATAACTTGAAACTTGAAACTCGAAACTGGTGTTGACATGTTCTTACACGGAATTTATCCCCCCATCACCACGCCGTTCTACCCTGACGGCAAGATCTACCACCGCAAGCTCGAGCAGAACGTCGAGCACTATTCGCGCACGCCTACCGTGGGCATCGTCGTTCTCGGATCCACCGGCGAGGCCATCCTGCTCAGCGACGACGAGCGCCGCGAAGTCCTCAAGACCGCTATTGACGCGGCTTCCAACGAGAAGGTCATGATCGCCGGAACCGGCGTCGAGTCCGCCATCGAGACCCTGCGGCTGACCGAGTACGCGCACGAGCATCGGCTACGATGTCGCCATGGTCCGCACCCCGCACTACTACAAAGGACAGATGGCTAACCCATTGAATATGCTGGCCTTCTACCGATTCGTGTGCGACCGCTCGCCCCTGCCGGTCATCATCTACAACTTCCCGCAGGCCACCAGCTACGACATCCCCGCCGAGCTGGTCATCGAGCTCGCCGAGCATCCCAACCTCATCGGCATCAAGGAGTCCTCCGGCTCCATCGAGAAGGTCGAGAAGATGGTCGAAGGCACGCGTCACATTCAGCGCAAAGCCACTGTAACTGACACATTTACAGCAGTTACGGGACGCATGCTGCGGGCGGCCGCCGCTCCCGCGAGTGCCGAAGGCGGAGCGCTGGTTTCCATCGGAGGACCCGCTGCTGACGCGGCTCCCAAGCCCTCATCCGCTGCGGTCAAAGTGGTCGGCTCGCTGAAGACGCGGCAGAAAGAGGTTGGCTTCCAGGTGCTCGTCGGAGCGGCCCAGAAGCTCGCTCCCTCGCTCGATGCCGGAGCCGTAGGCGCCATCCTGGCCTTTGCCGACTGCGCTCCCACCGCGTGTTACGAGATCTATGCTGCCTGGAAAGAAGGAGATACGGAGCTCGCGCGCGAGAAGCAGGAGCGCATCGCGAAGGCTGCGGTTCGCATCGTGGGAGAGCTGAGCATCCCGGCCGTGAAGTACGCGATGGACTTCAACGGCCTCTATGGAGGCCCCCCGCGCTTGCCCCTGCTCCCCCTCGCGGCTGATAAAAAGGCCGAGGTGGAAGGGTTGCTGGAGAACATAAGGAACTGAGGTCGAGTACCCCCAAAAGGTGGCCTTTATAACATTTGTTATAACGCCATTTTGAGGGCTAAATTGGGGGTCGGGAGCGGCCCAATTCCCGTTTTGGGACGCCTCGCCACAGAGGAAGAAAAGCAGCCGCGGATTGACACGGATTGTCACGGATCGGAATGAGGCAAAGGCAACCGCGGATTTCGCGGACTGAGGCTCGCTCGGGCTCATGCCCTCGCGGAAGAGTGTCGCCGGTTGAAACCGGCTCGGGACTCTTATAGCGAGCCTACCCAGCACTTCCGCCGCGCTACGTGCTGGGCTACGA
>CAVSQO010000014.1:0-75425 GCA_963730105.1 uncultured Acidobacteriaceae bacterium | reverse complement strand
TAACTAACCAGTTAGTTAATTATGGCAACATCAGCAAAATCCCGTTCGCGGAGCACTTTCGGCACGCGCAATCAGCCCGAGGCCAGCCGCGACGCCATTCTGAAGGCGGCCGCCTCTGAGTTTGCCAACGAAGGGCTGTCTGGGGCGCGCATGGACGCGATCGCCCGGTCGGCGCGCGTCAACAAGGCACTTCTCTATTACTACTTCCGCGACAAAGATGCTCTCTACGGCGCGGTGCTCGACCAGTTCTTTCGCCCGCTAGCCCAGCGTTTGACGCAGGTCCTCGACAGTCCGGTGCCGGCGGGCCAGCGAATTCTCGGCTATGCTCTCGCGCATTTTGACACCATCGCCAGCACGCCACACTATGCCCGTCTGTTTCAGAGCGAGATGATGAGCGCCAGCCGCGGCATGTCGCCGCACCTGTCCCGAATCGTGGAGGAATATAGCCGTCCGCTCTCGCAGAGGCTTGTGGCCACGCTCACCGAAGGCATCGATCGGCGCGAGTTCCGCCCGGTGGACGTGACAGAATTCATTCCTACGCTGATCGCGACCATCGTCTTCTACTTCGTCACGGCGCCGATGCGCCAGCGCTTGCGCGGAACCGATCTCTTTTCGCTCGAGGCTATCCAGGCGCGGCGTGCCGCGGTGCTCGACCAGATTGCTGCCATGCTCTTCGCCGATCGCGAGGCCGGACTCTGTCTCGCTGCCGAGTTTGCCTCAAGTGGTGGCTCCGCGGAAATCTCTCCGTCTCCAGTTTCCCAGCCGCCCCATCACGTGGCCGCGCGGAAACGCAAATTGAAGAGGCCTGAATGAAGCCACCCAAATTTCTCATCTTTATTCTTGTGCTGGTGGCAGCGGCCGCCGCGTACTACTTCCTCTCGACAGACCGCACCTCCGACACCGTACTGATTGGCATCGTCGACGCCAACCAGGTCATCGTCAGCTCCAAGATCATGGGTCGCATCGAGAAGCTTTACGTTGACGAAGGCTCCAAGGTGAAGCAAGGCGACCTGGTGGCCGAGATCGACTCTGCCGACCTCGAGGCGCAGCGGGACTCGGCCCTCGCCGTGATCACTGCCTATGGCTCCCAAGTGGAGTCAACGCGCGCCACGCATACGCAAACCGTGGGCGAAACCAATAGCGGCGTGATCAATGCGGAGGCGCATGTAGCTTCAGCACAGGCAGTGCTTGCCCAGGCCCAGGCCGATCTCGTGCGTATCCAGAGCGATTCGCAGCGCACCATTCAACTGGCCCAAGCCGGCGTGGCGTCGGAACAGGAGCGGGTTCGTGCTGAGGAGCAATTGAAAGCGCAGCAGGCACTGGTGGTGAGCGCGCAGAAAAACGTCGAAGCTGCCAAGGCCGACTTGAATACCGCTTCGGCTCATACCATTCAGCAGCGTGCCGCCGCCAGCAATGTTGCAGTCAACGAGGGGCAACTGAACAGTGCGCGAGCGCAGTTGGCCGAAGCCGAAACCCGGCTCGGCTATTCGAAAATCTTCGCCCCGGTGACTGGCACGGTGTCGGTGCGCGCCGCCCGCCAGGGTGAGGTGGTGAATCCCGGCTCGCCGATCGTCACCATCATCGACTTCAGCGATACTTGGGTAAGGGCTTCGGTTCCCGAGACCGATGCGCGCTTTATTGCCGAGGGCGACAAGCTAAAAGTTCTCTTGCCGGCCGGGCAGCCCATCGACGGTACAGTAATTTTCAAGGCTGTCGAGAACGACTACGCAACCCAACGTGACGTCAGCCGGCGCAAACGAGACATCAAGACCATCGGTCTGAAGCTCAAAGTCGACAACCCTGACGGAGCGCTTGTCCCGGGTATGACTGCCGAAGTGCGCCTGCCGCGCAGCCTGATTAAGGGCTCAAAATGAGCTGGCTCACTCCCAAGGTAAAGGCGTCGTCCGGATCCGAAGCGCCGAGCGGCGACGCCATCGTTGTCGATCACATCACCAAGATATATGGCGACTTCACCGCGGTTGATGACGTGTCGTTTACCGTGAAGCAGGGCGAAATCTTCGGGCTGCTGGGGCCGAACGGCGCGGGAAAATCCACGCTCATCCGCATGATGACCACTCTGCTGCCCATCACCAAGGGGCGCGCTGTCATCAACGGCTACGACGTAGCGAAAGACCCTGACGACGCGCGCCACTGCATGGGCGTAATTCCGCAAGCAATGACCAGCGACATCGATCTCACCGTCGAAGAGAACCTGAGCATCTACGCCAAGCTTTATGGCGTGCCGGCAGCCGAGCGCGAACGCAACATCACTGAGCTGCTGGAAACGGTTGACCTCACCAAGTGGCGCGGCGCACAAACCAAGACACTCTCCGGCGGCATGCGGCGGCGGCTGGAGATCGCCCGCGGGCTGGTACACAACCCGCGCATCTTCTTCCTCGACGAACCCACCACCGGCCTCGATCCCGTCTCGCGTGTCGCCGTATGGGAGATGCTCACCGACATCAAGAGCCGCCACGGGCTGACAATTTTGATTACCACGCACTACATGGACGAAGCGGACCGGCTCTGCGACCGCGTTGCCATCGTCGATCACGGAAAACTCGTCGCGCTCGATTCGCCCATTGCACTCAAGGCGACGGTACCTGGATCGAACGTCATCGAAACTCAGTTCTCCCACCCTACCGCCAACTGGATGGAGCAGCTACAAAAGCTGGAAGACGTGACCTCAGTACAAGCGCAGGGCGGCGACAGCTACCGCATCCTCACCAGCAACGGCTCCAAGACCACCACCGAGTTGGTGGAGTTGGCAGTCCGCTCTAACGTGGAACTCAAGGCACTGTCCGTTCAGAACACGACGCTGGACGACGTCTTCGTCCACTACACCGGACGCCAGTTACGCGACGAGCAAGTGAAGGCCTACCAGTTCGTCATGCCCGATCGTCCCGGGATGCGCCCATGAATCGCATGTGGGCCATCGTCGAACGCGAGCTGCGCAAGTTTTTCCGCTCTCCCACGCTGATGCTGGTTTCGATGGTTTTTCCGCTGGTGCAGTTGATCGTGCTGGGCAACGCCTTCGGCGGCAAGATCAAAGACGCACGCCTCGGTGTCGTCGACCAGGACGGCGGCACGCAAGCGGTCAAGATCCACGAAGCGCTGGCGGCCGTGCAGTCGAACGCTCGCACCTTCACCGCTGTCCCCTACGACAACGACAAGCAGGCCATGGAGGACGTGCGCACCGGGGTTCTCGACGGCGCCATCATCATTCCGCCGCAGTATTCGCGCCGCGTGTACGAGGAGAACCATCCGCGCATCGCCCTCATTGTCGACAATACCGACAACTTCATGAGCTCGACTCTGGAGTCGCTGCTCACCGATCTCACCGCGGCGTTGAATACGCCCGACGTCGAGCCGCGCATCATTCAGAAGATCGTCCTCGACACGGTGGAGCTGTATCCCTATATCGAGTACATGAAGTACCTGCTGCCAGGCTCCATCGTGCTGGCCATGTTCGTGTCGGTGATGATCGGCGGCGGCATGCTCTACATCGACGACAAAGCGCGCGGCGTGCATGAAGGCTACCTGGTCACGCCCATCACCAAGTTCGAATTGGTCGCGGGGTTGAACCTCGCCGGAACCGTGAAAGCCGTGCTCTCGGGAGTGGTGATCACTGTGCTCGGTTCCCTGCTCTCCGGGCTGGGGACGCCGTTTCAGCCGCAGAACATGCTCTACGTGTTGCTGCTCATCGTGGTCACCTCGCTGGCCTTCAACACCATGATGTTCCTCATGATGGTGCGTGTGGAAGATCCATTGGTCCCGCGCGCCACCTTCGGAATCCTTAATACGCTGCTATTTTTCCCCAGCGGTTCCATTTATCCCATCAAGGCATTTCCCAAGTGGTTGCAGGCGATCGCCTACGCCGATCCGTTCACCTACGCAGTACATGGCTTCAAAGCGGTCTTGCTGAAGGACGCAGGCTTCGTAGCCATTCGCGCCGACTTGGCGTATCTGCTGATCGCGGCTGCGGTGATGCTCACGATTGCCACGGCACTGTTCAAACGAACGCTGTAGTGGCTACAAGCAGATCCGGCTAGCCGCAGCCACAACGCAACAAGGGAAATCCGGTTCCCACGGTAATGCAAGAAGTTGCACAGTAACCGCTTCCATGATTACTGACGTCATTCATTCCAGATGACTTAGCTGGCCACCCTGTGGCGACCGAGTTGCTACTTTGAGGCTTAGTGGTAGAATTCCGCAGCCACGAATTTCCCACTTGGAGCCTACACTTTGAAAAAACTGGTCATCGCATCTCTGTTTTGTTTGTTGTTCGCGTCAAGCCTGTTCGCGAATGACTCGATTAACTGGGGGAATCAGGGCTACGGCCCCCCGGGAACTCAGCTTCCCACATCACAGTTTTGGACTTCCGCCGGTGGCATAGTCGGCGAAGTCGGATTAGTCGGACCCTTTGGCGTCCCGTTCGAGTTGATGCAACAGGGCGTTACTTGGTCCGGCAATTTCAACCCCGGCGACTACCTGATCTGGAACATTGGCGCCGCCAATCCCACTGCTCCTTATGAGGACATTGGTATCCAGTTTGACTCGCAACTGACTTACGGCGGCGGAGCGACTATCCAGGCCGATTTCTTCGGTGCGTTCGTTGCCACGCTCGTGGCCTTTGACGCCAGTGGAAACGTTCTTGGAACGGTTGTGATGAACGGCAACTCCACGTCGGCTGGCGATGGCAGCGCGATCTTCATCGGCTACCAGAGCACATCGCAGAACGTGCATTTCCTGGATTTCAGCGTCGTCGACATTAATGGCAACAATGACCTCGCCATCGGTCCGGCGACGATTTACACCGGCTCTGCGGTCCCTGAGCCGGGATCCTTGATGCTTTTGGGCTCCGGTTTGCTTGGCGCCATCGGCTATGGCCGTCGTCGCCTCGGACTGTAATTCGACCCGAGTTGTTTGAACCATGGGGCAGGCCCAATCGGGTCTGCCTTTTCTTTTATGCTGCAGAGTAAACTGAACTCGTCATGACCCTGTTCGAATCGAAGCCGTACGATCCCGTGGCCGCACGCAAACGGCGCAACCGCATCATCGCCATCGTCGCAATCGTCGCCGTATGCGCGATTTTAGCCTGGAATTTCCGCCATTATCCTCAAGAGCGCGAGGTCAGCCAGTTCTTCGCCGCCCTTCAGCAGCAGAACTACGAACAGGCCTATGCCATCTGGAACCACGACCCTGATTGGAAGCAGCATCCTCAGAAATATTCGCAGTATGGTTTTCAAGACTTCATGAAGGACTGGGGACCGAGCGGCGAGTGGGGCATTATCAAGAGCTACCACATCGATGGTTCCGCCGTTCCGAAGGGCGGCAATGGCACGACGTTCGACGTCACCGCTAGCGGTATCGTCGTGGTGGTGACCGTCAACGATCGCGTCGCCCAAAAAGCCCACATCTGGGTCGAGAACTCCGACAAGACGCTCGGGTTTTCGCCGTACTAAAGAAGCTGTCAGCCATTGGCTTTCAGCTATCATCCCTCGCCATCAGGAAAGGGAGAACTAACACCGTTGCTTGCAGAGATTTTGTATTAGCTAATAGCTGAGGGCTGAAAGCTGATAGCTATTCCGGATGTGCCGACGCCACGCTGAAGTGATTGATCGTCTTTTGCAGCGACTCTTCGTCCTGCACGTTCACACACGAGCGTGAGCGGTCGATCTGCCGCATCAGGCCGGAGAGTACCTTGCCAGGGCCGACTTCCACAAAATTCTCGACGCCCAGTGCAATCAGTGCCTGCATGGACCGCACCCACTGCACCGCTCCCGTCACCTGACGGATCAGTGCGTCGCGGCTTTGGTCGGCCGCAGTTACTAGAGCGGCGTCGACGTTGCACATCACCGGCACTTCCGGATTGTGGAAGTCGAGCGTGCGCAAGTCTTCCGCGAGCCTGTCTTGCGCAGGCTGCATCAACGCGCAATGGAACGGAGCGCTCACCGGCAGCATCACGGCTTTCTTTGCGCCGCGTTGCTTGGCCAATTCCGCCGCGCGTTCCACCGCGGCCTTGTTGCCCGAGATCACCGTCTGGTCTGGAGAATTCAGGTTCGCTGCCTGGCAGATTTCTCCCTGCGCGGCTTCGACGCAGATCGCTTCGACTTTTTCGGCAGCCAGCGCGAGGATCGCCGCCATCGCCCCAACCCCGACCGGTACCGCTTCCTGCATGTACTTGCCGCGATTCCGCACGGTTCGCACCGCATCGGCAAACGACAGCGTGCCCGCTGCGACGTGCGCCGAGTACTCGCCCAGGCTATGTCCCACAACGTAGGAGGGCGTGATTCCCTTCGACTGCAGCACCCTCCACGCCGCCACCGAAGCGGTCAGGATGGCCGGCTGAGTAATTTCGGTCAGCTTGAGCTGGTCTTCCGGGCCCTCGAAGCAGAGTTGCGATAGCTTGTAGCCCAGCGCCTCATCGGCTTCGTCGAAAGTTTCCTGCGCCACGGGATACATCGCCGCCAGATCACGGCCCATGCCAACCTGCTGCGAGCCTTGTCCGGGAAACATGAATGCAAGGGGAGAATGATGCTGGCTCATCGAGTCAACCTGTTTGGTGGAGTGGACAGAAAATAGCAGAGAATCGCCCGGTCCGCGCGCACGCGGCTAAACCAGGCCTCGTCCGATGCTGCCCGCGGGAGAAGCCACTATCGACTTGCCGTTGCTGCCCTCGAGTTCGCGACCGGCCGCCGCAATTTCGCGTTCGATCACGCCGTTCATCTGGCTGGTGGCAAATTCGCTGGCCACGCGAATCGCATTCTTGATGGCGTTGCCATTCGACGAGCCGTGGCTGATGATGCACACGCCCTTGATTCCCAGTAGCGGCGCGCCACCATATTCCGAATAGTCGAGGCGCTTCTTGAAATCGACGAACGCCTGCCGCGACAGCATGAATCCCACCTGCCGCGTGATGGTCGCCTGCAGCGACTGCCGCAGAAGGAAGCGTACCGTCTCGGCCATGCCTTCGGAAATCTTCAGCGCAACATTTCCGACGAATCCATCGCATACCAGCACGTCGGCCTTGCCGTTGAACAGGTCGCGTCCTTCCACATTGCCGACAAAATTCAGCGGCAACTCTCGAATCAGCTTATAAGCCTCTTTCGAAAGCTCGTTGCCCTTGCTCTCCTCTTCGCCAATGGAGAGCACACCCACCCTCGGATGTTCCGCGGTCTCAAAGCGGTCGGCAAAAATCGTGCGGAAATACACGTCGCCCATGATGGCGAACTGCTGCAAGTTTTGCGGCTTGGAATCGACATTCGCGCCCACATCGATCAGGATGGTCGCCGTCCCCTGCGCAGTGGGAAACACCGCAGCCAGCGCGGGACGGTCCACGCCCGGCAACGCACCTAGCACCATCTTTGCGGTGGCCATGCACGCTCCGGTGTTGCCGGCGCTGACGAAACCGGCTGCGCGGCCTTCGCGCACCAGTCGCAGTCCCACGCGCATCGACGAGTCGCGCTTCGCGCGCACCGCCTGCGCGGCCTTCTCGTGCATGCCAATGACTTCACTGGCGGGAACAATCCCGATCGGCAGCCGCTTCCACAGCGGATGGAACTTCAGTTCCTGGCGGATCAGCTGTTCTTGCCCAACCAGCAACACCTCCACGTCATAGTGACGGGCGGCGAGTATCGCACCATCGACTTCGGGTTTGGGCGCCTTGTCGGAGCCCATCGCGTCAATGGCAATCGTGGTTGGCATGCTTGCCTGTATCGTCCTGACGTCTACGCCGGACTAGCGAGCTAGCTGGCGGCTTCCTTCTGCTCGATGACTTCGCGTCCCTTATAGAACCCGCACTTGGGGCAGGCGCGATGTGGCAACTTCTTTTCGTGGCAGTTGGGGCAATCTGACAGAGATTGCGCGGTCAAGTGATCGTGGGAGCGGCGTTTCGACGTTCTGGCCTGCGAATGCCGCCGTTTTGGATTAGGCATGAAAAAACCTCATATCGCAATCGCTCGTAAAACCGCGACCGCATTTTTTAGCTTTGCAGCTTGTTTTTTAACTCGCTCAGCGCGGCCCAGCGCGGATCGCTGGCCTGCTGGCAATTGCATGTCTCGACGTTCAGGTTGGCCCCACACTGCGGGCACAAACCCTTGCAATCTTCGCGACAAACCAACTTCACAGGCGTCGCCAGCAGCACCTGCTCGCGCAAAACGTCTTCCAGCAGAAGACCTTCGCCCTGATAATAGCCGATCTCGGTGTCAGCCTCCGTGATCGCCACTTCCTCCGCTCGCCGGTCAACGCCCAGCGGCCGGTATAGCAAATCGAATGCCCAGTTTACCGTATGTTGCACCGGTTCAAGGCAACGCGCACAACCGACTTCCATCGTCGCATCCAACTTGCCGACCACGCGGATGTCGTCAATGTTTTCCTTGTGACCGCGATGCTCAACGATCACCTCAGCCCGGCCCTCGGTGTGCAGCGGGCCTTCCTGACGAAAATCGGCGCCAAAGTCGATCTCTCCGGGCTGAAAGTCCTGTTTGAACTCCAGCTTTTCGAGATGCAAATCCGCGACCCGAATTAGCATAGCGGCACCTGCCTAACTCCTTAGTGCACAAATACTTCCCAAACAGCCCACGTTGTCCGGCCAAGGCCGGGTCTGGCAGGCCAAGCTCCTCACGGATCACTCTGGCAGGTACAGACAGGCGGGAGTCGCACTAAGGCAAAATACAAGCATAAAGTGTTGTAAACGCAGTGTCAAGAAACGGTCGCTCGCGACCAAGTGGATCCTGTATCTCCTGGTCGCGATGAGAAACAAACTGGTCGCGTGCGTGGTCTTTGGGTTGTATAGTGTTGCGCCAAGCAGTGCCGGGGCGTAATTTCAGTAGGAATTTTTACCGCAATCGATATCGCAAGATGCCAGAGCAGTGTCGGGCTCGGCTCTTGCTGACCACTTCGGAGGACTCGCCATGTCGCGGCTGGGAAAAGGTTTGCTGATTGGCTGGATTGTGATGCTCGCCTTAATCGCGATCGGAATCACACTAACGATTGGCTGGCGTCCGTTCATTGGGCCGCGAGCGCGCCCGCTGACCGACCGAAAGTTTGAGGCAACTCCCAACCGTCTGGAACGTGGTCGCTACATTGCCACCGCTCTGTCAGGTTGCATTTATTGTCACTCGCCGCATGACTGGAAAGCGCCGGGCACACCATTCGTGGCCGGAATGGAGGGTGCCGGTGACATCCAGCCGTACGCCGATCTCCCCGGAAGAATCGTTGCTCCCAACCTCACGCCCGATCCCGAGACCGGCGCCGGCAACTGGACCGACGACCAACTCGCTCGCGCCATCCGCGAAGGCATCGGCCACGATGGACGTGCGCTCTTCCCCATGATGCCCTACACCCACTTCCGTGAAATGTCGGATGAAGACCTGGCCTCCGTGATCGTCTATTTGCGCTCTCTCCCGCCGGTGCGCCACGAGTTGCCCAGTACGGAAATCATCTTCCCCGTGAAATATCTCATCCGCAACGTGCCCGAGCCGCTTACCATGCCGGTGAGCGACGGCAACCTCGCCTCCGATCCCGTGAAGTATGGAGCGCACCTCGCCAGTCTTGCCGGATGCGGCGACTGTCATACGCCTCAGGTCGATGGTAAGAATGTCGCGGGCATGGATTACGCTGGTGGGCAGCCTCTCGTCGGTCCGTGGGGAAACGTCGCCAGCGCCAACCTCACTCCTGATGCCACCGGCATCATCGGCTACGACGAGAATTTCTTCGTTAACGTGCTGCGTACCGGCCAGGTCAACGGCCAACAATTGAGCCCGATCATGCCGGTCATGGTTTACAAGAACCTCAACGACAGCGACCTGAAATACATGTTCGCCTATCTGCACACACTCAAGCCGGTCAAGCACAAGGTAGACAACACCCAGCCGCCGACGGCGTGCAAACTGTGCCGCCAGCGCCACGGCAGCGGCGACAGAAACTAGAGCGCTTCTGGAGTTGCTGAATCCCGCATGGAAAAGGGTAGAGCTGCGCTTCAGCGCAGCGTCAATGGTTCCTTTTCTTGATTTGAGCCGGGTTTCAACCCGGCGGCACCTCCGACCTTCCGAGGGCGATACACCGGACCCGGAACCGCTCTAGCCGAACTACTCAATTCGGCCCCGAACTCATCGGAGGCGCCGGCATTGCCATCCCCGGAGGCGGCTTGAGCAGTCCAAGGTTCGTCAGGTAGGCGACCGTCCGCTGGGCCGCGGCGTCGAACACCAGTTGGCAGTTCACAAACTGCGTGTTCTCCCACATCACATCACCCCCGCCGTACACAATCTTGCACTCGGTAAAGACGCAATTCAGATAGCGCTTGCCGTCCATGTACACCGTAATGCCCTGCGGGGTCCAGTTCTCGATGACTTGCATGAATGCCTCTCCTAACCAGCCCGCAAATAATGATTTGCATGACGCCTTGAATCATTCTATCGATGTCGCTGTGCTGCCGTCCCCACCCACTCGACTCCCAACTTTGCGCCAAAATCTGGAGCGAAGCTGAGCCGCTCTGCGTCGATTACCTACGATATGGCGACTTGTCGCTCGCAATCACTCGCAGCTCCGGTTGACGATGGAAACCAAAATCACACTGTCATTCCCGAGTTAGGCCTGCGTCATGACTATAGTTGCTTTCTCCAATTACCACGGATGTTTGCACGGCACCGAGCCCGTTCGTGCTGTCGGCATCGCCACGGCTCTGTACCGAGGCATCCGAAGTAAACCGATGCGCGCACGCGATCCACTCGTATCCCATACGAAACCCAGGGTGTTAAACGGCTGTCCGTTCGCACCAATATTGGTAGCACTTTGGTGGCAATTACTTTCTATGTAAACTCCTTGACAAGATGAGACGCACCATTCATAGTTTCGTGCCTACAGTCGTAAGGCGACTATAGATGATCTCAATTCTGCGGAGAGGAAGGAATTGGAACCAAACATGAACTCGACACTTCGGAGGACGATGTACATTTTACTGGCGATCGCGGTTATCGCCACGCTTTCAGCCGTAAACGCGGCGGCTGTTAACTCGACAACGAGTGGCCACGGATCGGGGAACCACGCTGTGAGTCACCCTTCCGCGCAAGTCCTATACGACGACGGCCCGACCAATGGTCAGTACAACGCGTTCTTTATCGATGGCCCGAACCCCGGTCCGTATAGCCAAAGCATTTCAGACGGGTTCGTCGCGACCGGCAGCGGCACCGCGGCCACCCTTGACTTCGGTATTTGGGTTCCCAGTGGCACGACTCCGACGACAGTTTCGTGGTGGCTTGGAACCACGCCGTTCGCCGGTGACATCAGC
Organism: uncultured Acidobacteriaceae bacterium; assembly: GCA_963730105.1. Classification (GTDB taxonomy): domain Bacteria; phylum Acidobacteriota; class Terriglobia; order Terriglobales; family Acidobacteriaceae; genus DASRAA01. The sequence continues at coordinate 64,135 of CAVSQO010000014.1, read as the reverse complement.
AGTGGCTCCACGGCCCAGGTCGGCTACAGCTATTTCGCTTCGAATCCCTACGGCTTCGATGTTTACAACGCTACTGTTACTGGCCTTTCCGGGGGCATATCAGCGGGCGGTACCTATTGGCTCACTTTGGGAAATGCCAATGATAGCGCGGGCACCCAGTTTGATGCTTGGGATGTCAATGAGGGCCCCGCGGTTTGCGAATTCGCAGTAGGAGGAGTCGCGATAGGCGGATGCGGAGACGGTGGCGAAGCCTTCACCCTCTATACGTCCAGCGGCACCACACCTGAGCCTGGCAGCATGATCATGTTCGGCTCCGGGATTCTCGGTCTGGCTGGCGTCTTGCGCCGCAAGATCAACCTCTAGTCGGATTGTGTTTCGTCTAACGAGCCGGGGCAATCGTCCCGGCTCTCTTGTGCTCACAAGGCAACGTGTCCTGCGTCCTTTCGCAACCCATCTCCCGCCCTGTAAAGAAGGTAATGTGAGGCAAAGGGATTTGTGTCTCTACCTCGTCCGCGCCTAGCGCCGGACCGCATGGGCTCTTTGAAAACTCGCACCAACTCGTGGAAAAAACCGGTATCGGCAGTCAGTCTTGAAAGCGCACGGCTTCACAGCCAGCTTGCGCAGAAATACTCGTGAACGGCTTCGTATCAGGGCACGGCTTCAGCCGTGCCGATACGTCGCCCTTTTCGATGTTCCGCGCGGACTTCAGTCCGCGCGGCCTGACCGCTTCGGGAGGCAGCAGACGAGACGCAGACCAACAAGAAACGAAAAAAAGTGCCGCTAACTCCTACGCCGAGACATGGATACGTATAACTAGCTTAATTTTCAATTGGTTGCGAACAATTTCCGCCTAACTCATTGATTCTAAATAATCGTGCATTAGCAGTTTTCGTATTTTCGGACCTAATTTCCGGGGTATTGAGAGAAGGGCACCCCATGCTGTACCGTATCGCTATCGCCGTAATTTGCATTACCCGATAAATGAGGCATCGCTATGCCAATCTTCAAGCAAGCTCTCTCAGTTCTTCTTAGCTTCAGCGTAATGTTCAGTGTCCTGGGGCTCGACGGTTGCGGCAAGAAGCCGGAAACCACGCAGACTGCCGCAACCCAGCCAGCCTCGCAGGAACAGGCGCCGGCCACGACCTACGCCGCACCGACCCCGGACCAGCTCTATCAGTTGGTAGCTCCCATCGCGCTCTTTCCCGACAACCTGGTCGCGATGGTACTGGCCGCCTCCACCTACCCGGACCAGGTCAGCGCTGCCTATCAATGGCTGCAACAGAACGCGAGCCTCAAGGGCCAGCAGCTTGCCGAGGCCGCCAATCAGCAGCCTTGGGACGCGAGCGTGAAAGGCCTCACGGCATTCTCTGATGTCTTGAGTCAGATGGCGACCAATCTCTCGTGGACTTCCGCCCTGGGCGACGCTTACTACAACATTCCCCAAAGCGTGATGAATGCCGTGCAGGTGATGCGTCAGCGCGCCTATCAGGCAGGAAACCTGAAGACCAACCAGCAGCAGAATGTGACCGTGCAGAACCAGGCTCCCGGCGCTGCGCCGCCTCCAGCGGCCGCAGAGGGAGAAGAACCGCAGACGACGGTCGTCCAGGCTCCGCCTCAGACCATCATCATCCAGCCGGCGCAGCCCGAAATTGTTTACGTGCCCACCTATAACCCGACGGTCGTCTACGGCGCTCCCGTGCCCGTCTATCCCGGATACTCGACCGGCGCCATGGTGGCCACCAGCCTGCTTTCCTTCGGAGTCGGCATCGCGGTCGGAGCGGCCATTAGCGGCGGTGGATGCTGCGGCTGGGGATACAACTCATGGGGATGCGGCTGGCACAACAACACCGTGGTCTACAACCACAACACCTACATCTCCACGTCGAACACGTTCGTGAACCGCAACAATTACTACGGCCGCAACGTAAACAACGTGAACGTCAACAACATCAATCGGAACAACATCAACACGAACAATATCAATCGCAACAATGTGAACGCGAACAACATCAACCGCAACAACGTCAATCGAAACAACGTTAACGCGAATAACCGCGCCAACAATTTCAACGGCTCTACGCCGCATTTCAACCAGAACCTGGATCAGGCCAAGTATCGAAACCCAGGCGCACAGGCAGCTGTGGGACAGCAGCGGCCAGGTGAGGGAAATCTCGGGCAGCAACGGGCAGGCGGAAACCAGCCTATGAATCAGCAGAACCGCGCCGCCGGAAACCAACCCAACTTCAATCAACAGAACCGTGCCGGAGCGAATCAGGCCCAGGCAGGCGGCGGCAATTTCAACCAGAACCAGCGCCAGGCGGAGCGCGGCTACGGACAACAGCCGGCTCCGAACTCCGGCAAGAGCGCCTTCAGTAACTACAGCTCCGGCGGAAATGCCCGCACCAACAGTGCCCGGGGACAACAAAGTTTGGAAGGCAACCGTGGCGGTGGGGGTGGCGCACAGAATCGCGGCGGCGGCGGTCAGGCTCGCGGTGGTGGCGAAGGACGACGCCGGTGATCCACTTAAGCGCAATCCCCGTTGCTGTCGAATCCTCGAAGCCAGGAGCACACGCTATGAAATCTAAATCGCATTCTTACAGTTTGATCGGTTCTTTCCGCAGTCGTATCGTCGCACTCGTCAGCGCGATATTCGCGATGTTGCTCGCACTATTGGTCCCGAACGCCTTCGCCCAGCAAGGCAACGAGAAGACTTTCTCATCGCCCGGCGACGCTGTGCTCGCCATGTACAACGCCGTAAAATCCGGCGATCAGCCGACGCTGAATGCCATCCTCGGCTCGGACGCCGGTCAGGTCCTGCATACCGGCGATGACGTAGCCGACAAGAAGATGGCGACCGACTTCATTCGGCGCTACGACCAGATGCACCGCGTCGTCATCGAGCCCGACCAGTCCGCTACCCTCTACGTCGGCGCCGAGAATTGGCCGATGCCGATCCCCATCGTTAAGAACAGCAGCGGCGCGTGGTACTTCGACACCGAAACCGGAATGAAGGAAATCCTCTATCGCCGCATCGGCACCAACGAGAACGACGCCATCGACGTGCTGCACACTCTTGTGGCCGCACAGCTCGAGTACGGCTCCACTATCCAGGATGGCGACAAGGCCAAGCATTATGCCCTCAAATTCGTAAGCGACGAGGGCAAGCACAACGGACTCTATTGGAAGACCAGCGACAACGAGACTCCAAGCCCGATCGGTCCATTGCTAGTGGACGCCGCCGGCCAGGGCTACAACATCCAACAGGGCAAGCAGACGCCCTTCCACGGCTACTATTACCGCATGCTTACCGCGCAGGGGGCGGCTGCCAAAGGCGGTGCGCACAGCTACCTGGTAAACGGTGAGTTGGTTCATGGCTTCGCCTTCGTTGCCTATCCCGCCGAGTATCGCAACTCCGGCGTCATGACCTTCATCGTCAACCAGGACGGCACCATTTACGAAAAGGACCTGGGCCAGGACACCGATAAACTCGCGGGCAGCATGTCTGACTACAACCCCGACAAGACCTGGAACCGCGTCGAGTAGAGATCATAGGCGCGATTTGAAAGGGCACGGCTTCAGCCGTGCCGCACACCATCGCGAATACATTGGGCTTCAGCCCCTGAGGGAATTCAACATCCGATTGATTCGCCGTCCGCTACGGATGCAGCGTCTGCAACTTTTGCGCCGCCAACTGGCCGACCGGACTGGTTGGGTAGTCCTTCTGCATCTGCTCGTAGATCTTGCGCGCTTCCAGCGGCTGATGATTGTTCTCGTACAGATTCGCCAGCTCAAACTGCGCAGTCGTCTTCCCCACCGCGGTAGTCGGCTTCTCCATGAGCGCCTTCAACAGGTCCATGGCTTGCTGCGTCTTACCCGTATCCTGGTAGATCGACGCCAGCGCCAGCTTGGCCAGGCTGCCGGTTTCTTTGTCGAAACTGCTTCCCGCCACTTCCTGCAACTGCTTTTCCGCGCCCGTGTTGTCGCCCATGTCGTGCAGCGTGATGCCGGCAAAGTAGCGCGCTATGCGTCCGTTACGGGTGAACGAATATTTGTCGGCGACGGCTGTGAACCCAGCGTTGGCGGCCTTGGCACGCTCCGCGCCCGACGCGTAACTCAGCACCTCGGGGCTCGCTGGCTCACCGGCGGGACGAATCGGAGCTTGGTACTTCAGCAGCGCGTCGGCTAATGCCTGGCTGGCCTGCTGGTTGCGATAGTTGACGTATGCCCAGCCACCCACGACCACGGCGGCCACAATGGCCAGAGCAATGGCGGCTGCGGTCAGCTTCGAGCGGTGGTCCACCGCCCACGAAATGGTGTCGGCGGTCGTTTCGGCAAACGCGTTCTCTTTCAGTTGATGTCTTGTATAACTGCGCACGGTTGGTCCTTAATTGATCTGCCACTAGGCGGGAAACCTCAAGTTTACAGTCTCCTGATTTAAGGGTCAAACCGCCAGCCCGAACCTGCTGCCCTCAGTGCCTCCTGCTGCGGCGGCCTCCTCCGGCACAATGAGTCGAACGACGGGCGAAAGAAACTTATCGCTGGAAACCGTTTTATTAGAGGTGGGACGCCGCCTCATAGCGAGCGGCATATAATGGTGGCATCCCGAGGCCACTGTGGACAGTTGGCAAAGCGGGCGCGCACTTCGCTGGAGTGGTGAATATGAATAAGTCGATGGTCTTCAAAATTCTTTGCGCGGCAGTGGTAATTGTCACGCTGGCCTTGGCGCCCGAGTCCCTGTCTGCACGCGCTGGCGGCGGCGGTGGCGGCGGCTTCCATGGTGGAGGCGGAGGCGGCTACCACGGTGGCGGAGGCTACGGCGGCGGTGCTCACTATGCCAGCGCTTCTCGCGGCGCATATTACGGTGGCGGCTATCACGGCGGTGGGTACTACCACGGAGGCTACTACGGCCACGGCGGCTATTACGGCTACCCGCGCTACGGCTACGGTTACGGCTATGGCTGGGGAGTCGGAATCGGATTTGGCATCGGTTTCGGCTGGGGATCGTACTGGGGCGGTTATCCCTATTACGGTTACTATGCTCCTTATTATCCGTACTACTATCCGTACGGCTACGCTTACCCGTATCCCTATCCTTACTACTATCCTCCGGCCGGAGATCCCCCGAGCAACGCGGCTCCTCCCGCGCAAGGCAGCAACTACGTTCCCGGGCCTCCCTCAGCGCAGCAGTACAGCGCTCCTGCGCAGCAGCAATATGGCGCTCCTGCGGAGCAGTCGAACATTCCCATGCAGCCCGATTCTGCTGCTAACAACGCGGCGACCATTCGCAACGCGTCGTACACCTCGTCGGCCCCGAGATATACGAATCACAACGTCGCCGCAAGCTCGACCGCGCGCCAGCTCCCGCCGATGCGTCCGGAAGTGCAAAACGTAATTCGAGCCCTTCGCGCCATGCCGCCCGACGCTCGCGTGCGCCAGCTCAACTCTGGGCGATATAGCAACCTCACGCCGCAGGAAATCCAGTTCGTGCGCTACGCCGCCGATCTGCCTCCGGCTTAGGAGTCGCTTTAGAGTTCGCGCCCGATCTACCACACGTTCCCTGCCCCCGGCGTATAGCTGGTGGCAGCGACCGTGTTGGCAATCACCGCGTCTGCCTGCAGCACGCCGCTGCATTGCACCATCGGAGCATTCAACACCACCTGCGATCCGTTGATCTCGACCACCGCTGCCTGCAACACCAGCGTCCCGGGAGTGCTGACCGTCACCTTGCCGTTCTCCAGCCGAATCGAGTTCCCGCTCGTGTCCGCGATCACGATGGACGCAGCGCCATCCGTGAGCGTGATGCGCTGCCCCGCTGCAGTCTCAATGATCAGCTGCTCGTGCCCTTCTACCGTCTGTCTGCGGCAACACGCCGCTTGCTTCTGAATTGGCATTCAGTTCACCTCCGAGCGGAACGCTATCGCACTGGGCCACACCGTGCAAAGGCAAATCCGCTTCGTAGTTGCACTTCACAAAGCACTGCGCCGACTCCTCTCCTGCGCTTTACAAAATATTTATAGCGTTCCGCGTCACAAATTCTCCTTTTGGGCATACAATCCCGCCCAAGACTTTGCTGGGGTGAGGAACGTCGTGGCGCGCTGCATTTGGCCGCTCCCGTTCGAGGTTCGGTAGCAATCCTGGGGCGAAGCTCTATCGACGCTCTGCTCGGAACCGCTTCCATACCTATCGAGTCGCGGCATCACATGCCCGCCGATCCTCCCTCCCATCCCGGCACGGTTGCGCCGAGTCCGGGGGTGGTTCGTGATTGTGCAGAACGCGAAGTACGCTGCAACGTTTCGAGTCCTGTTCCTTGCCGCAACCTTTCTGCTGGCGCCGGCCGCATGGACGCAGGATCAGCCCATTGACGCGCCCCATATCGCCCCGCGACCGAATGCCAAAGTTTCGTCCTTCGCTCCTGCGAGCGTGACCCTTCCTGCTTTGACCGCCCGCCCAGTGCGCGTTGACGTAAACCTCGTGCTGGTACCTGTCACCGTGGTCGATACCACTAATCGTCCCGTCGTCGATCTTCCCCGCCAGAATTTTTCACTGCTCGAAGGCGGAGTGCCGCAGAACATCCAGTATTTCTCTCATGATGACGCCCCGCTCTCCATCGCGCTCATCCTCGACTTCAGCGGCAGCATGCAGAACAAAGTCGAATATCTGCTTCAGGCCGTCGACCAGTTTTTCCAGTTCGCCAATCCCGCAGATGATTACTATGTGATCGCCGTCTCCAACCGCCCCACTCTGGTGGCCGACTCCACCGAATCGCTCAACACCATCCAGGCGCACCTCGCCACTGTCGAGCCTCACGGCATGACCGCGCTCTATGACTCCATTTATCTCGGCGTGAACAAGCTGCGCACCGCGAAATACAAGCGCCGTGCCATGGTCATCATCTCCGACGGCGGCGACAACCGCAGCCGCTACAACCTCAAAGAGATCAAGTCGGTTCTCGCTGAGTCCGACGTGCTGACCTATTCGATCGGCATCTTCGACGACATGCCGATTCCCTTGCTGAAGACCATCGAAGAGCGAATGGGACGCAAGTGGCTCGACGACGTCACCCGCGTCAGCGGCGGACGCGACATTCCCGCCGACGATCGCCGCAAGATTCCCGAGATCGCTGCCCTTATCAGCCGCGAACTCCGTTCCGAATACATTCTTGGATACCACCCCACCGATCCCAACAACGACGGCAAATGGCACAAGATCACCGTCAAGCTCGCCGAAAACCCCGGCCAGATGCACGTCCACTTCAAGGAAGGTTATGTCGCGCCGGGACAGTAGAGCACCCCGCAACTTCGATAGCTTCCCCTGTTTGATTCCGAACACTCAATTTGCTGCGCGAACACTCCAATTGACCGAATCACGCGTAAGTTACTGAATCCTCGACGTCGCCAGTGGTTCGCCACGTGCATCTCCTACCATCGAGCCGCTCCACCGAAGGACCTGCGATGCACACTCTGATCAACAATCTCCGCTACGCCGCGCGCCAGTTACGCAAGTCACCCGGATTCGCGTTGACGGCGATCCTGACCCTGGCCATCGGCATCGGCGCAAACACTGCGGTATTCAGCGTGATGAACGCTGTGCTGCTGCGCTCGTTGCCGGTTCCCGAGCCGAACCGGGTTTTCAATCTCCGCGTCGACGGACGGCCCGACGGTACCAGCAACACCGGCGACGATGAGACCTCATTTTCATATCCGGCGTTTGAGCAGCTCCGGCAACGGCGTGACGTTTTCTCCGACCTCATCGCCGCCGCGCCGTTGGCGGTTGGCAAAGTCAGCATTCGTTACGGAACGGAACCGGAGGTAGCGGCCGGAGAGATCGTAAGCGGCAATTTCTTTTCCGGATTGGGCGTTCAAATGGCGCGCGGTCGCGGCTTCACCCTGGAAGATGAGACCAACCATGCGCAAGTCGTCGTCCTGAGTTACGACTTCTGGACGCGCCGCTTCTCGCGCGATCCCGGAGTGCTGGGTCAGACGCTGTTTGTCAAGGGAGTGCCGCTGACTGTCATCGGTGTGTCGGCCGCAGGCTTCACCGGACTGGAACGCGGCAGGGGCGACACCGACTTTTGGGTCCCGCTGCAAAATCGGGTGGATCTGAACGCCTGGGGCGACTCGGGTGACGATGGCAAGACGTTTTACGGCGTGCCCGACTGGTGGTGCTTATTGCTGACCGCGCGTCTTGCTCCCGGTATGACGCCGCAGCAGGCTGTCTCGCGGGTGCAACCGCAGTTTCAAAACGCCGCCTATGTCGGCGTCAAGAATCCCAAGGCGGGCGAGCAAAAGCCGCTTCTCTCACTGGCTCCGGCCCGGGGGTTGGATCAGTATGCCGATGACTATCAGCGACCGCTCTACCTGTTGATGAGCCTGGTGGGTCTGGTGCTGCTGATCGCCTGCACCAACGTCGCGCTGTTGCTGATCACTCGCAACCAGTCACGCCAACGGGAGTTTAGTCTGCGCCTGGCGATCGGCGCCGGACGTGTGGATCTGTTTCTCCAACTGCTCACCGAAAGCCTCTTGCTGGTTGTGGCCGGCGGGGTTTTAGCGTGGAGCTTTGCCACTCCGGCTACGCGAGCGTTAGCGGCGTGGTCGCAACTGGAGACCAGCCTGCAACCGGATCGGTCGGTCCTGTCCTTTACCCTCGGCATTCTCATGCTGGCCGCATTGGTTTTTGGGCTAGCTCCTCTGCGCAGCGCATTGTCGGCTCCCGCCGGACTGGCCCTGAAGAGTTCGGGCGCCGCCGCATCGCAGGACAAGCACAAGGCTCGCTTCGGTCAGATCGTCGTAGCCGCACAGATGGCGATGTGCATTGTGTTGCTGGTGGCTGCCGGTTTGTTGCTGCGCACTCTGCGCAATTTGGAAAATGTGTCGGTGGGTATGCGGACCCAGGGCCTTCTGGTCTTCGGCATCAATCCCCAGGGACTGCACTCCAGCCAGGAGACCATCCAGTTCTACCAGACCCTGATGGCGCGGCTGCGGCCTTTGCCCGGAGTTGAGTCGGTTTCACTGGTTGGCAACCGTCCGGGTGAAGGATGGAGCAATAACGACGCGGCTGTTGTGGACGGCGCCAGTCCTCACTTCACGACCGGGACGTTTGCTCCTTTGCGCGGCAATAATGTCGGACCTGACTTCTTTCACGTGATGGGAATTCCGGTGCTTGAGGGCCGCGGCATTACTGAGTCCGACACCGCCGACTCGCAAAGGGTTGTCGTGATCAATCAGACGTTCGCCGAGCGCTACCTGGCAAACCAGAATCCGCTGGGACATCACGTAGGAGAGCAGCCTCACGAAAGAACGATCGTAGGTGTCGTAGGCAACAACAAGTACACGGGCCTCGCAGAAAAGGACACCCCGATGATCTGGACGCCTTACACCCAGGTCGGCGGAGGTGGAGTGGGGCAGATGAACGTCGAAATGCATGTCGAGGGCGATCCGATGGCCATGCTTCCCACCGTCGCCAAGGCGGTGCGCGATATTGACCCCAATCTGCCCTTGCTAAAACCGATGGCCCAGCAGGCGCAGTTTGAAGAGTCAATCTCTCGGCAACGGCTGTTCTCGAAGCTTTCGGTCTTCTTCGGACTGCTGGCTGGGTTGCTGGTCGCAACCGGTCTGTACGGAACCCTCGCCTACCGGGTCAACAATCGGACCGTTGAGATTGGTGTCCGGCTCGCGGTGGGTGCGCAGCGCGAACAGGTGCTGTGGATGATCTTGCGCGAAAGCCTGGGTGTGGCAGTCATCGGCGTTGGCGTTGGGCTGCCCCTCGCGTTTCTGACTTCTCGTCTGCTGCGCTCGATGCTGTTCGGAGTCGGCCCGAATGACCCGCTTTCCTTTATTGGCGCGCTGGTCGCGGTTGCGCTGGTAGTTGTCGCAGCGAGTTTGATTCCGGCACGCCGAGCGGCCAGCATCGATCCCATGAAGGCACTACGGGCGGAATAATTGTAAGACGAAAGCCTTCGCATCAACAAACATCCAGCCTACGAAATCGGTCCACGTCACCACTGAACTCCCGGATACAGGCTCGGCAGGTGAATCGTCCGATAGGCGTTCTGCCCATCAATCTCGAGCTGCCAGACTACGGCTGGGTTCGGAGATTGCGTAACCTCTAGCACTCTTGCACCCGTCAGATTCAGGTCGATTGGAGCGGTCTCGTCGATAAACATGTTGGAATTGGGAAGCACTCGTGTCGCTCCGCCCCAGAAGGAGTATGGCGTTTGCAAAGACCAAAATCGGCTAGCGGTCATCGTGGTCTCGTTGACGTCGAAAATGGCCGCCGTGCTATAGCAGTACGGCAACGAAGCGCCGACGCAGGTCGTGCCGCTGGAATCGAAGATGCGATCGTCTCCGTTGTCAAACATCGCCATCTGGAAGTTTCCCGTTGAGTTCGAGCTTGCGACGTTGGCATCGTGCTGCGCATAGAACCAATCCGAGGGCAGGTCGGAACTAAGTTGGAAGTCTCCCTGGTACCCGAGCTTCCAGAGGATATCGCCCGCGCCACTTCCATTCGCGTAGTCGATCTTCAATATCCAGGACTGGTGCCGCGACGACAAAAACAGGTTCCCGTCATCCGGACTGTAAACCAGCGCGTTGGCATGGATCCAGTCGGGGAAACTCATGGGATGACGGTTCACATCCAGATGATCGAATGCGTCCCAGACCCATACCGGATTGTTATTCGCGTCAAGGTCGACGATGGCATCGCCCGTCACCGTCGTCTGGCCGGGATAACCTTGCAAATCGGTGAACACGCGCGTGTCGCTCACAATCAACAACAGATGCCCATTGGGCAGCGCGACAAAATCGTGGTCGATCGAGAAAACCTGAATGTTGTATCCCGCGGCATGTAGCTTCTGGCTGAGTGCGTTGTAGTCGAACTGGCGGATCACATTCCCGGCCAGGTCAATCTCTTGCACCGTCCCTCCCGGATTGCCCTGCAGATACAAGATCGTCAGCATGTGTCCGTTGGGTAACAGCTTGATGGGCTGTGGGATGCCCAGGGAAGGGTCATAGTCGTAATACCAGATCACGTTGCCCGCAGGATCGGTCGCCAGCGCCAGCAACTGGTTCGCATTCCCGATGGTCAGACACATCAATTCGACCCCCGGCGCGGCGCTCGCCGCGCTCCCCGCTGTTAACTTCATGCTGGGAATACGCTGGGGCGGAATCGTTCCGGTTTGGAACGTATGGTCGCTATCGAATTGCTGCGATCCATCGCTATAGGTGACGATGGCACGCATGTGATACGTCGTGTTTTGTTTCATGCCGGCGACCAGCACTGTCACCGGTTCTCCCGCCCCCGCGCTTGTCTGCGGTGAGGTCAAAAGCGCGTAGGTCAAATCCGGACCGAACTGAACGGCAACCGTCGCCGCCGCCGGCGGAGAAATTGTGTACTGGGCTACCAGCGGATTGCCGGTTGCCGCAACCGTGCCTGCTCGCGAGCTGGGGAGCAGGATCTGCTTTCGGATCGGCAGCTCCACCCCCGCAGCCAACCGTCGCCAACAAATAAAGAAGAACGGAAAGCCCCAAGGGCTTCAATCCAGCATGTTGGAACTTACTGCCGGATCTCAAGAACGGCAGCAGCATACGTGCATTTCGTTTGCCTGCATAGGCCATGCAAGCAGTACGAAGAGAATCTGGCATCGCTCACCCCATCTATGGCGAAGGCGCCGTCATGCGCAAATTGCCTGCGGCTGGATTCAGGCGCGACCAGAACTCACCCCAACCTTCCCCAGCAACCCACCTTTGTCTTTTCTTCAGATATTCATTTGAGTTCCCTCTTTTTTATTGCTTCTCGGCGCCCCATGCTGGCAACCATAGGGCGGCCGGGTGAATTCCCCTTACTTCAAATGTCGCGCGGACGATTGTCCGCGAGTCAGACCACCTCTCAGATGTATTGATGAGATTGGGGGTTGTACCCTAGAACCGTGCCGCGCACTTGAATCGGCGACAGGCTACTGCTGGCGATGAGAAGCGGTTCGCAGACCGGCATGATGACGCGGTGGTAGTAACCGTAAGTCTTTTGAATAAGGCTTATTTAGCTCGGGTGGCCCACAATTGCCTGCGGTTGGCAATTGTGGGGGAACCGTGAGTAGAATCTCGGTTTGAAGACACCACCCGATCGTGTACTCGTGCTTATCACACCGCCACGTGATCTGCGTCCTTGTCCCGCATCTGCCCGTTCCTTAAAATCGCGCGAATGAGGACAAGGGGATTTGTTATCCCCTAGCTCTGGGCCTCCGGGCCAGTCCCCGGGGCGACCACCTAAGTTATTTGGAATGACGATTTTGCCCGCAACCCCTTCGGAATCATGCGCTTGCGCATAAAGTGTGCGTTAACTCATTGATTCCATGAGATCCGAGAGGGGAGGGGGTACCCCTACCATCCGCCAACATTCCCAAAATGGGAACGATCCGCTTCAGCCCATTCTGTGTCACAACCTGCCTTGCTTTTCAACCTCTCAGCGATGATAATCCGCCAGCAGGTTTTACTGGTCCTCGCTACTTCGTCATAAAGTGACAATCAGCCGCGGTAACGTATTCGCGGCAACGCTGAGGAATCCATCATGCCGTTCAGTAAGTACGTCAAGCTGCCGGGAAGCGCGCGCGAACCGCTTCCTGGAGCGAGCAAGTCAGGTTCGGTCGATCCCAACCATCTGATGCAGGTAACACTGACGCTGCGACCGCGTTCCACGCGCCGCAAGCATCCGTCTCTCGACCAGCTCATCGCCAGCGGTCAGCACATCTCGCGCGAGGAATATTCCGCGCGTTACGGCGCCGATCCTGCGGATGTTCAGAAGGTCGGGCAGTTCGCCGCCGCCAACGGACTGGCGATCGCCCAAGCCAACCTCGCTGCGAGGTCGGTCATTCTGACTGGCAAGGCCGGCGACTTCTGCAAGGCGTTCCAAGTGGAGCTGGCGCAATACGATCATCCGGGCGGCTCGTATCGCGGACGCACCGGATCGATCAGCCTTCCCACCGAACTGAACAAGGTCGTTACTGCGGTTATGGGTCTCGATGATCGGCCGCAGGCGACGACGCACTTCCGCATCGCCAATAGCAGCAGTGCGAACCCGTCGGCCGCCGCTGTTTCCTATACTGCCCTGCAAGTCGCCCAGGCCTATAGCTTCCCCACAACAGGGAACGGAAAAGGGCAGACAATCGGCATCATCGAACTCGGCGGCGGCTTCACCACATCCGACCTCGCTACCTATTTCAGCGGACTCAAGATCTCGCCTGCGCCAAGCGTCATCGCTGTCTCGGTCGACGGAGCACAGAACGCGCCAACCGGCGACACCAGCGGTCCCGACACCGAGGTCATGCTCGACATCGAGGTATCGGGCGCGATCGCGCCGGGCGCGAATATCGTCGTCTATTTCGCTCCCAACACCGACGCGGGATTCCTCGATGCCATCAACCAGGCGGTGATGGACACGGTCAACAAGCCTTCGGTGATCTCCATCAGTTGGGGCGGACCAGAATCGACGTGGACCGCGCAGTCGCTGCAGTCGTACAACAGCGCCCTGCAATCGGCTTCCGCAGTAGGCGTGACAGTGTGCGTCGCGTGCGGCGACAACGGCTCTACCGATGGCGTGAGCGATGGCCAGGATCACGTCGACTTCCCGGCCTCGAGTCCGTATTCGTTGGCCTGCGGCGGCACGAGCCTCAAGATTTCCGGCGGGAAGGTTTCGAGCGAGGTCGTGTGGAATGACCTCTCCACAGGAGAAGGCGCGACTGGTGGCGGCGTGAGCGCGACGTTCCCCATTCCCGCCTGGCAAGCCAACGTCAGCGTCCCATCAACCAGCTTCGCCGGACGCGGCCTTCCTGATGTTGCCGGAGACGCCGATCCCAACACCGGCTATCAGGTGCAAGTCGACGGCTCGAGCTTCGCAGTCGGTGGTACCAGCGCGGTAGCGCCCTTATGGGCCGGATTGGTTGCCCTATTCAACCAGTCGCTGGGACAAGCGGCAGGATACCTGAACCCTAATCTGTATCAGACGTTCGCACCTGAGCCAGGGACGTTCCGCGACATCACGTCGGGGAACAACGGCGACTTCAGCGCCGGCCCCGGATGGGATGCGTGCAGCGGCTGGGGCAGTCCGATTGGCTCGGTTCTCTTGCAGGCCTTGTCCACTGGAACGATACCAGTTCCACCTCCGACCACTCCGCCTCCGACTCCGCCACCCCCGCCGACCAAGCCGCCGAGGCACGGTCACCGGCCTGTTCGCGGCAGGACGCAAAAATCCGCGCCGGCCAAGACAAAGAAGGCAGCGCTTAAACGTCGGCACAAATCGGCATCGACTCGTGGTAAAAAATCAGCATCGAAGCGGGGACGCAAACGCTAAACCGCCACTCGTATAATCCGCGGTATTTCACTACGGAGGAAACATGGAACCATCAGTTTCGAAATCGACATCATCCCGGCGGCGGTTCCTGCAACTGGGTGTGACTGCCACTGCCGCCGGATTGCTGGCCTCCGGCCTGGAATTGACCGCCCCGCTGCCGGCGCAGGCGCAAAGCAAGTTCACGCCCGATGAAGCACTGGCTGAACTGATGGCCGGCAACAAGCGGTTCATCGCCGGTAAAATGACCGCTTACGAACACGATCTGGCCATTCTGAAAGAGCACACCGTCGAAAAGCAGGAACCATTCGCAGCCGTTTTAGCCTGCGCCGATTCGCGCGTGCCGGTCGAACTGATTTTCGATCAGAGCATCGGCCATGTCTTTGTCACGCGCGTCGCCGGCAACATGATCACCTCGGAAATTATCGGCACCCTCGAATACGGCGCCGCGGTTCTAGGGACGAAGGTAATCCTCGTCATGGGCCACGCTAACTGCGGAGCAGTCAACGCCACCATCAAGGGCAAGGACGTTCCGGGCCAGATCAGTTCGCTGTTTCCACACATCCAGCCCGCGGTCGATCAGGCAGGGACGAACCTCGAAGCTGCGACGAAGGCGAATGCCAAGATCCAGGCCACCCTACTGAGCCAGGCATCGACGGTAATCTCCAGCATGGTGAAAGATGGCAAAGTGAAGGTCGTCGCCGGCTATTATGACCTCGGCACGGGAGCGGTGACGCTCATCGACTAGGTTCGTCTGGGCCGCTCCGATGCCGCAGCAAAACCACGCGACATGGAAACAAGGCCGCAAGCGCCGATTTTCTTACTCCACGCGCAAGGCGCGCATGGGATCGAGCCGTGATGCCTGCCACGCGGGCAGCACACAAGAAGCTGCGGCGACGAGCATCAGCACGATCGCGACGGCGACGAAGATCGCGGCATCCAGAGGACGCACGCCGTACAACATGCTGCGGATGAGTTGCGAGGCCATCGCCCCGCCGAGCACCCCCAGACCCAGTCCGATCAACGCCGGCCGCAACCCGTCGAGCAGCACGAGTCGTAGCACCTGCTCACGCTGCGCGCCCAACGCGATCCGCACGCCAATCTCGCTGGTGCGCTGCTCCACCAGGTACGAGAGCACGCCGTAGAGTCCGACACTCGCGAGCACGAGTGACAAGACTGCGAAGGCCAGAATCAACGTCGATGTGAAGCTGGCTTCGATCATCGACGCACCGATGAGCTGATTTAATGTGAGTACATAGGCGACAGGCAAGTCTTTATCCAGCGACTGAACAACCTGTTGCACCGGAATCGCCAGTGAGGTGACGTCGTGCTGAGAACGCACCACGATCACGGCGCGCCCATTGATGCCACTGGCCATCGGAAAGTACATCATCGGCTGGGGCGGCGTTGAAATCTCGAGTCGCGTGTCTCCCACGACGCCAACGATTTCGTAAGCACGCAGATGGTTGTCCATGTCTACGTCGACCACCAGATGCTTGCCGATTGGGTCTTCGTTGGGGAAAAAGGATTCCACCGCGAGCTGGCTGATGATTACCTTGTCGGCCTTGTCGACCCGTTCTTGATCGGTAAAGGTTCGCCCGCGAACAAGTGGGATCTGCAGGGCGGCAAAGTATCCCGGGTCGCAGAAGCGACGCCGTGCGATTTGAATTTGTCCTTTGGGCAGCGGCGGATGCTCCAGAATGGTGATCACGTTGTCTCCGCCGTAACCCTGACCCGGAACAACATTCACCAACGCGGCTGCTGACACTCCGGGAAGGGCGCGCAGGCGCGCCAGCAATTGGTCGAAGAATGCAGCGCGTTGTGCCGGCTCGCGATAGTGTGCTTCCGGAAGACTCAGCCGCATGGTGAGAATGTTGTCGGTTGCACAACCCATATCAGCGGAGCGCAGCTTCTGGTAGCTCTTCAGCAGCAACCCGGCACCGATTAGCAACACAACAGTCAGTGCGACTTCGAGCGAGAGCAGCAGCTTGCGGAGCCGCGTCTTACCTTGTCCCCCCGTATGCGAGCGCGATGATTCCTGCAATGCGCCGAGGGCCCCTCTGCCACTGGTGCTAAGCGCCGGAATCAGTCCTGCCAGCAGCGCGCTCAGCAGAGTCACGCCGACCGTGAAGGCAACCGCCACCCAATCCATCTGGATGGCCTCTTCGCGAGCGATGTCCTGGCGAACACCGATTAACCAGCGAATGGCGAAGTATGCGAAGACCAAGCCGAGCGATCCTCCAAAGACGGCAAGTAGCAGGGTTTCGGTGAGTTGTTCCCGGATCAGTCGCCATCGGCTTCCACCCAGTGCCGCCCGGATCGCCACCTCCTTGCGCCGGGAAGCACCGCGTGCGATCAGCAAATTGGCGACATTGAGACAAGCAATTAGCAGGACACAACCGGTGGCCGCGAGCAGGACGTAGAGCGGCGTCTTGAAGTCATGCACCATGTCGTCCAGCAGCAACCGCATGTTGGCGCCGATACTGATGGCCGGCTGCGTGCCTCCATATTGCTCGCGCAGCCGTCGCGTGATGGTGTCGATTTCGCTCAGGGCCTGTGGCAAGGTCACGCCCGGCTTCAAGCGCGCGATGGCCGCGAAACTATGGCTGTCGAGCGTCACCAGATCTTGGGGCGGTATCTCGCGGTGAAATGCCGTCCACACTTGCGTCTGTACGTCGGGGTACACGAACCACGCGGGCATGATGCCAATGACCGTGTAAGGTTTGGCATCCAACAAGATGTCTCTGCCGATGATGGAAGTGTCCCCGCCGTAACGCCGCTTCCATAGTCCCCACGAGAGCACCACCGTGGCCTCAGTTTGCGGCCGATCGTCAGACGAATCGAAAGTACGCCCATATGCGGACCGCACGCCCAGCGTCGGAAAGAACTCCGCTGAGACGCGTGCTGCCTCGATCTTCTCCGGCAATTGTCCTGAATCGCCCGAAAGGTTATAGCTGTTTGAACCGAAGATCGCCATGCGCTCGAAGCTCTGCGCATGCTTCTGCCACTCGGCGTACACCCCGGGAGCGATGACATTAAAGGGATAATTAACGTCGAAGGAACGCTCGTACAGCATCACCAGGCTATTGGGATCGGCGAAGGGCAGCGGCTTGAGCAGCACCGAATGCACCACGGTGAACAATGCTGTGTTGGCACCGATGCCGAGTGCCATCACCAGAATCGCCATGATGGCGAAGCCGGGAGTGCGCGATAGAGTTCGAGCTGCGTACGACAGGTCGCGAAGGAAGCCTTCCAGCGGGCGAAACGAATTCCAGCTCCAGAGGTCTTCGCGGATGCGGACGGTACTGCCGAGCGTCAGGTGCGCGCGGCGAGCCGCTTCCTCGACCGGAAGCCCTTGTGCGACGTAGTCATCCATTTCGTGCCGCAGATGAGCGTCGAGCTCCTGCGCTAAGTCGGCATCCTGATCGCGGCGGCGGAAGAATCGTGACAGTCGCATTGGCTCTTGCCTCGGTTTACCCTTCTGCCTCGCCCAGCACGCGGCCGATCGCGCCCACCAACTGGCGCCAGCGGCTGGTTTCCGCTGTGAGTTGCTTCTTACCGGCGGCCGTCAGCTTGTAGAACTTCGCTTTCCGATTGTTTTCGCTCGCGCCCCAGTAAGACGACACCCAGCCGCGGTCCTCGAGGCGATGTAGCGCGGGATAGAGCGAGCCCTGCTCCACCTGCAATACATCGTCGGAAGAGTGCTCGATAACGTGCGCGATGGTGTGGCCGTGCGCGGGGCCCGTAACGAGCGTGCGCAGTATCAGCATGTCAAGCGTTCCCTGCAGCATTTCGTTTTTGGGCTTCTTATCAGTACGTGCCATGGCCTCGTTCCACTCGAACGTCTATGGGACCATAGATTACTCCACTCGAATGCCTATGGGAAGGGCAAATAAGCCGGTCGGCTGTGAGCCAGGACGAGTCGCTTGCCTGTTGTGATGGTTGGTCTGCCGGTCCTATAGAGGCTTACGGGGTAGCGGCTTCTACGCGGGCGTGGTATCCCTTGCGAGCGTGCACCTGCAGGTGCTTCCCGTCTTTTTCGGCGACGATGCTGATGGTGCGGTACTTCCCATTGGGCTCGAAATCAGCAGGTTTGTAGGCAATCAGGTAGCGGCTACGAATCTGGTCACGCAGCTTATCGAACGATTTACCCAGCGTCATGATGTCGCCGGGAAACATCGCTTCCCCACCACCACGTTCGGCCAGCGTCTGTAGCACTTTGTCGGCTTCGGTTTTGTCGCCGTTGCCTTCTTTTGTGCTGATGGTGTAGACCGTAACGCCGGTTGCCTCTTCATCGCGAATCGTCTGCCGTAGGCTGGTGTGGCTGGAGTTGTCTTCACCGTCGGTGAGCACGACGAGGACCTTGGCAACTCTCTCATGTTCGGGATAGGCCGCCAGCTTCCAGCACGCCCGCGAGACTGCATCGAAGAGAGCGGTGCCCCCTCCACTGGGTAACTTGTTGACACCCGCAGCAAGCTGATCGTGGTCGCCAGTGAAGTCCTGAGTCACAGTAGAGGTTTCAGCAAAACCGGCCACAAATCCGAGATCCGAACTGTTGCTGAGCATCTGTTGCATGAACTTGGCAGCAGCCTGCTTTTCGAAGGAGAACCTCTGCTGCACGGAGCCGCTGGTGTCAATCAGGACGCCGAGTCGCAAGGGAAGTTTGGACTGCGGAACGAACTGCAGCACTTTTTCCGGAAGCTTGTTATCGTCGCGAACCTTAATCTCGCTCAACGTAAGGTCGGTAACAGAGTGTCCGCCGCTGCTGACGCCGAAGAACACGGCCACCTCGTCCACCACCTTGCGTATGGTCCACTGGTCAGGCGGAGCATCGGCTGGATCGGGAACCGAAGCTACGGCAGAACTCGCTTCGGCGGCGGCGGACGGGCCGGCGCAATTGTCGCAGCTAGCAGCGCCTCCTGCTTCCTCTCCGGCTCCGGCTAACTCGGTCTTCAGCCGATCGGAATTGGCCAAGTTTGGTGGCGGTGCCGCAACCGCGACGGTCTGCTGCGCTGACGAGGCACCCGCTTTTTGCTGGCTGCGGTTGAGAATGTCGAGGTTGTTGCGCGCGGTCGGTGCCAGCGGATTCGAAGGATCTTCCTGCAGGAAAAGTGTGAGTTCGCTTTGAGCGACGGGAAGATCGTTGAGCGCTACGGCCGCCGCCGCCGCGACATAGTGGGCGTTTCCCATGCCCGGATGTTGTAAAGCATGCACCCGTCCAACGGTGTCGATTGCGTCACGATATTGATGGTTGCCCTGTTGCGCGTAAGCCAGGGCCGTAAGAATGGCGGGATCAGCGGGACGAATGGCGACCGCTTTTTGCAGTTGCGAACCGGCAAGGGCGTAGTTGTTTTGCGAAAGCGCGAGACGTCCAAGATTGACGAAGGAAGTGGCAAACTTGGCGTCAAGATTCGCTGCAGTTTCGAATTCAGTTTGGGCGCGAGCAGGATCGTCCATGTCCACGTAGGCCATGCCAAGGTAATTGTGCGCGGAAACAAACTTCGGATACGCGGCAATCGCTTTTTGCAGATGGCCAATGGCTTCCTGCGAATGCTGTCCCCGCAACAGAGCGCTCGCCTCGTTGAATTCGTTCACGGCCCTGGGAGGTGCGTCCAAATCGAGCTGCGAAACCGTACCGGAATCCACCAGCTCTTTCTCGCGGGCCTGCGTCTTAGGATCAGACTTCTTGTTCTGCTGCGCCAGGATCTTCTGGGCGAAGTCCATGTTCTCGAATTGAGACTCCATGGGCCCGCCGCCCACGTTGACCAGCGGGAGTGCGCCCGGCGTGGTTGTGGCTAGGGGGTTGCCGGTTCGCTGGCCGACCGCTGACGTGGTGCAAACGAACAGGACGCAGGCCGCCCATCGCCCGACCGCCAACCAGAGCCCTGCTCGTGTCATTCCAATTACCCCAACAAAACCCGATGTGAAATACCCTACCTCCATTCTGGAAACATGTCACGCACGGTCGCGATTAATTCCGCTTTTGGCAGTCACAAACTCGCGTGACCGTGCTCACGGCACAAGGCGGCGGTTTGCGTTCCCATTAGGGCGAACGAAAGTGGTAGGACAATTCGACGTCAGCTTGCGGTCAACCTTCGCTACCATATTCATATCGAAGGAAATGCCTGATCGCGAAGATTGCGGACCAGCCGCAGCGATTTGCGCCGCACATTAAAGCCATTCTCGCAGGAGACCGTTATGAGCACATTGACCGTGATGAGTGAGCAGGAAGAAAGAGTGCGCGAGGTCGAGAAATACTTCGCCAGCCCGCGCTTCAAGGGCATCATCCGTCTTTATTCGGCCCGCCAGGTGGTGGAGCAGCGAGGCACGATCGCCACTGACTATCCCATCGCGCGCAGCGCGGCAGAAGGTTTTTATGCCCGTCTGCGTGAACTGTTCTCCGTCGGTAAGTCGATTACAACCTTCGGGCCGTACTCACCCGGACAGGCAGTGACCATCAAGCGGAACGGCATCGAGGGCATCTACCTTGGGGGATGGGCGACGTCGGCCAAGGGCAGCATCAATGAAGATCCAGGCGCCGATCTGGCCAGCTATCCGCTGAGCCAGGTGCCCGACGAGGCGGCGGCTATTGTACGCGCACTGCTGACGGCCGACCGCAACCAGCACTACTTCCGCTCGCGTATGACGGATGAGCAGCGTGCGGCTGCGCCTGAGCACGATTACCGTCCGTTCATCATTGCCGACGCCGACACCGGACATGGCGGTGATGCGCATGTGCGCAACCTGATCCGCCGGTTCGTCGAAGTCGGCGTACCGGGCTACCACATTGAGGACCAGAAGCCGGGCGTGAAGAAGTGCGGACACCAGGGCGGCAAGGTGCTGGTGTCGGAGAACGAGCAGATCCAGCGGCTGAACGCGGCGCGCTTCCAACTCGACGTGATGGGAGTGCCGGGTATCATCGTGGCGCGCACCGATGCCGAGGCCGCCAACCTGCTCGACGGTTGCGCCGACGAGCGCGATCAGCCGTTCATCCTGGGCGCGACCAACCTCGAGGTGCCGAGCTACAAGTCGGTGTTCCTCGCCATCCATCGCAAGTTTTACGAAGCGGGCGTCGATGAAGTGCGCGGCCACCTGATGTTCAATTTGTCGGGTGCGGAATACGCAGCCGCCAACGTATGGCTCGACCAAGCGGGATTGGTATCGGTAATCGCTGACGCCGCTGCTGCCTACAAGAAGAGCGGAGATGGCCATGTGGAGCCGGTCCTCGATAAAGTGACGGGGCGCTGTCTCGATGCATGGCAGGAAGCGGCCGACCTCAAGACTTATCGTCAGGCGGTGGCGGAGGAGATCGCCTTTCGCATCAGCCAGGCTGAGAGCTTCGAACTGAACGCCGAGCAGTGGCTGGAGTTCTCCGAGCACGCGTCGTGGTATGCGGCGCGCGAGCGGGCTCGCGCCATGGAGATTGAAGTTCCCTGGAGCGCGGAGCTGGCCAAAACTCCCGAAGGCTACTACCAGGTGCAGGGCGGACTGGAGTACGCCGTCGCCAAGTCGCTGGCTGCGGCGCCATTCGCCGACATCCTGTGGATGGAAACTGCGACCGCGAACCTGCACGAAGCGAAAGAATTTGCCGAGGCGATCCATGCGGAATTCCCCGAAAAGATGCTGGCGTACAACCTGTCGCCATCGTTCAACTGGGACACCACCGGCATGACCGACGAACAGATGAAGCACTTCCCCGAAGAGTTGGGCAAGCTGGGCTTCGTCTTCAACTTCATTACCTACGGCGGCCATCAGATCGATGGACTCGCAGCCGAGGACTTCGCCACTGCACTGCGGCAGGACGGCATGCTTTCTCTGGCACGGCTACAGCGCAAGTTGCGCTTGATCGAATCGCCGTACCGCACGCCGCAAACGCTGGTGGGCGGTCCGCGACTGGATGCCGCATTGATGGCGGCTTCCGGACGCACGGCCACCACCAAGGCCATGGGCAAGGGATCGACGCAGCACCAGCACCTGATACAGACGGAGTTTCCGCCGAAGGTGCTGGAAGAGTGGCTGCAGATCTGGGCGCAGCACAACAACCTGCTATCAACATTCCGTCCGCTATTGCGTCCCCTGGCAGCTGGGTCGGACTTTCTAGAGTTGAGCATTCTGAATGGGAAGGAGCGCGTAGCCAACATTATCTTTGCCGATGTGCAGGACCGGCACGGTCACAAGCTGCTATCGATTCGCGACATGAACACTTACGATCCGTCGCTCCAGAAGAAGCGGTTGATGACACTCGCGCACCTCTTCCTGCTGCATCGCTACAAGGCAGGACTGGTGCACTACCTGAGCCCGACCGACGACAATCAGCACCAGGCGCAGAAGATGAAGCGGCTGGGCATCTTCAGCAAGGTCGATACCGAAGGTGAACTGATCATCGTGGCCAGCGTGAACGCAGCTCGAATCGCAGAGTTGCTCAACACAGACCGCGAGGCCCTGAAGCGGCTGATCACCAAACAGGACCAGCCCCAGCCAGTGGCGTAGCGCAGCTTCGTAACAACAGTCCCCAGCGTTAGAAATGGCGCTGGGTTCCGTCTTCTGATCTGAAATTTCCAATTGATAGTGGCCAGACGGGTGTCCGCCCGCGAACAGCCCAGCCCGCCACCGGACGGCAGAAAATCGACCTGCGCCCTCGGTCAGCGCCAACTTCCACACAAGCCACAACTTAGGACCGACGTCACCCCGGAACACCGATTGCATCTAACTGTTTGTACTCGGTGTCGAGGTGAGGATGAACACAGTTTTACATGATCTGCGGTACACAGTCCGCCAGTTGGCGAAGTCGCCTGGCTTTGCGGCGATCGCCATCCTGACACTGGCATTAGGCATCGGTGCGAACACGGCAATTTTCTCGGTTGTGAACGCTGTGTTGCTGAATCCGCTGCCTTACTCGCAGCCCGACCGAATCGTCGCACTGTTCCGTGACACGCCGAATTTCCGCACCGGCTCGATTTCCTACCCCGACTTCGATGACTGGCGACGCGAGAACCAGAGCTTCTCCAGCATGGCTGCCTATCGCGAAATGGGCGGCGTCGCGCTGAGCGGCAGCGGTGAACCCGAAGTCGTCATCGGCGAGATGGTTTCCGCCGGCTTCTTCGAGACTCTTGGAGTGAGGCCGCTGGAGGGACGAACGTTCACTTCAGACGAAGATCGCCTGGGAGCGAACCCGACAGTCATGATTGGCGAAGGCCTGTGGAAGCGCAAGTTTGCCTCCGACCCGCGTGTGCTGGGCAAGACCATCATCCTCGACGGACAGGGGCGCACCATAATCGGCATTATTCCCGCCAGCTTCCGGCTGAAGATGTGGAACTTTGCGAGGTCCGACATTTACACACCCATCGGCGAGTACAGCCAGCCGCAGTTCCGCAATCGCAGTGCCGAGTGGGGAACGGATGCGGTGGCACGGCTCAAGCCCGGCGTTAGCCTGAACGACGCCGCACAGGACATGGCGCGCGTGAATCGCGGCCTGGCCGCCGCCTATCCCGATGTCGACAGCAATATCAAGACCACAATCATCCCACTGAAGGAGGTGATTGTCGGCGAAGTGCGTCCTGCGCTGCTGGTGTTGCTGGGAGCGGTATTGTGTGTGTTGCTGATCGCTTGCGTGAACGTTGCCAACCTCATGTTGGCGCGCTCGACGGCGCGCAGCCGCGAGTTCGCCGTGCGCATCGCGCTTGGCGCCGGACAGGGTCGGTTGGTCCGGCAGTTACTCACGGAAAGCTTGGCACTGGCGCTGGTCGGAGGAGCGCTGGGACTGTTGCTGGCGGATTGGGGCACACGCGCCGCGCTTAGCCTTCTACCACAGGCGTTGCCCCGTGCCGAGAACGTTGGGCTCGACAGTCGCGTGCTGCTGTTCACGCTGGCAACTTCCGGCCTTGCGGGAATCGTGTTCGGTCTAGTGCCAGCACTAAGAACATCGCGTACGCATGTGAGCACAACCCTCAATGAGCTCAGGCGCTCGGTCGCGGGAACCAGAAGTCGCGCGCAGTCCGCGTTTGTCGTGGTTGAGATAGCGCTCGCCCTGGTGTTGCTGGTCGGCGCCGGGCTGATGGTCCGCACTTTGATGCGTTTGTGGAACCTCGATCCCGGATTCAATGCTCACAATGTGCTTTCGTTCGTGGTCTCGATGCCCCCGTCGCTAGCCGGAGAAAGTCCGGACATGGTTCGTGCCGCGTACCGCGAGCTGCATCAACAACTAAGCTCCATTCCAGGAGTCGAGAGCGTGTCGTTCGAGTGGGGCTCGCATCCCATGAAGGGCGACACGGAGGAGGGCTTCTATGTTGATGGACTGGCACGGCCGGCGCACCGGGCTGATTTGCCACACACACTCCAATATGTGGTTGAGCCGGATTATCTACAGGTGATGCAGGTTCCACTGCTACGCGGCCGATTTTTGACCGACGCTGACAATGAGCACTCTTCGCCGGTTGTAGTTATCGATGAGGACTTCGCATCGCACTACTTCCCCGGTGCCGATCCGATCGGCAAGCACGTTTATGCGGTCGATTCGGTCACGGGCGAGACCCGCGCCGAAGAGGTAGTTGGACTGGTCGGGCACGTGCGGCAGTGGGGGCTGGCGGATGACTCCACAGAAACGATGCACGCGCAAGTATATGAATCGCTAATGCAAACGCCCGACCGTTTCATGACTCTCATGGCGGAATACAGTCATGTGTATCTGCGCACTAAGGAGGGAGTCGCACCGGCTTCTGTTTTCTCGGCGATCCGCAACAAGGTCAGCCAGTTCAACAGTGGTGCCGTGGCCTTCGAGCCGGAGCCGATGGAGACCACCGTGGCGGATTCAATTGCGCGTCAGCGTTTTACCATGATTCTGTTCACCGGGTTTGCTGTAGTCGCGCTGCTGCTGGCCAGCGTGGGCATCTATGGCGTGCTGTCTTACGTTGTGGGACAGCGCACCCAGGAGATCGGCATTCGCATGGCGCTGGGCGCGCAGCGCGGTGACGTCTTGCGGGCATTCCTGCGCGACGGCGCACGTCTCACGCTGATCGGCATCGGCGCAGGCGGTGTCGCGGCAGTTGCGCTCGCGCGGCTGATGTCGAGTATCCTCTTCGAGGTGAAGCCCACCGATCCGCTCACCTTCGGCGGGGTCGCTGTCTTGTTATGCGCCATCGCTCTGCTCGCCTGCTACATCCCGGCACGGCGTGCAGCGTCACTGGATCCAATGCAGGCGCTGAGGTCTGAGTAGGAACGGGCCGAGCTGCCAACACCGATTCATTCCTAAAAATCCCACAACGTGGGATAGCGTCGTTTACTCCGCCTGTCCATTTCCTACCGTAAGCGCGGGCACGCCGTTCTTGCGCATCAGGTCGTTCAGCGCCGGGACGTCGGAGGTTTGAATCTGCTGCCACTGCGCCAACTGCGCAGTCAGGCGCGTGTGCAATTCGTCGAAGACCTGAAGTTGCTGCGCGGTGGGCGCCTGGTCAACGCTCGTGATGATGTCGTTGAAGCTCGCATACTGCTCGTTGAGCATGTTCGGATAGCGCAGGTTGTCTTCCGAGCTCTTCATTTTCACTTCGATCAGTTTCTCCTCGACCGGGGTCATCTTCTGGTCGAGACCCTTGGCGGCGGCAATCACCTCACTGTTGGGAGAGCCCGCTGCCGTCCACTTCTCGAGCGTTTCTAAGTTCGCCCGCAGCCCGCGGATTTGGTTTACGGCGCGATGCAGGGCGTCAATGTCCTCCCGCGTCTTGAAGGCCAAATCGTTCAACTGCTGCAAATCGGCGGCCGTCACCGTGCTCTGGATGCGAGGATCGATAGTAACGTTCAACGGCGCGCTTTGCGTCCTGCCCCTGACCGTCAGCTTGACCTGGTACGCACCGGGAGTAACCAGCGGTCCGCGAGGCGGATCTCCCGCATAAAATGCGCCGGGAATCTGTACGGGTTCGTCGTACCGGAAATCCCAGGCGAAACGATTCATACCGGCATTTTCGGGAAGCAGGTTGGCCGGCTTCTCCTGGTCGGGCCACTCGGGCGGCTGTTCGCTCTTACTCTCCTCCCTGTTCGACAAATGGCGCACGCGCTTGCCCTGCGCGTCGAAAATGTCGATGGTGATTTCTTCCTTCTCGGCAGGCTTCGACTTCAGATAGTAGTAGAAGACCGCGCCCTTGGGCGGGTTGTCGCCTACAGGTCGCTTGCGGTCAACCTGGTCGGGAAAATGCAACCGAGTCGCCGTTGCTGGCTGGTAGAGATGAAACTCGTCGTTGGCGATGTTTGCGCTTGCCTGCCGCAACGGGCTCACATCATCGAGAATCCAGAACGAGCGGCCATGCGTCGCGGCAATCAAGTCATCGTCTTTTATGGCGAGGTCGTGAATTGGCGTGGTGGGCAAGTTTAGTTGCAGCGACTGCCAGTGCGCGCCATCATCGATGGAGAAATACACGCCAGTCTCCGTGCCCGCATAGAGCAACCCCTTAACCTTTGGATCTTCGCGCACCGAGCGAACGTAGGCTCCGGCAGGAATACCGCTGTTGATGCGCGTCCATGTCTTGCCGTAGTCGTGCGTCTTGTAGATCACCGGATTGAAGTCATCGAGCTTGTGGCGGTCGATCGCGGCATATGCAGTGCCGGCATCGAAATGTCCGGCATCGATGATGCTCACCATGCTCCAATCGGGCATGTCCTTGGGCGTGACGTTCTCCCAGTTCTTGCCGTCGTCGCGCGTGAGATGGATAAGGCCGTCGTCCGTGCCCGCCCACAACATGCCTTTTTGCAGCGGAGACTCCGCCAGTGCGAACACGGTGTCGTAGTACTCAACGCTGGTGATGTCCAGCGTGATGTCTCCGCCCGAAGGCTTCTGTTTGCTCTTGTCATTGCGCGTGAGATCGGGGCTGATGGCGCTCCAACTGTGGCCCTGGTCAGCTGTCTTCATCACGAACTGCGCCGCGCTGTAAATCACGTTGGAATCGTAGGCCGATACCAAGACCGGCTCGGTCCACTGAAAACGGTACTTCAGCGCGTTCGCGCCGTTGCCGGAGGTATCAAGCGGATACGGCGACACATCCGTAAGCTGGTTGGTGCGGTGATCGTAACGCGTGATAATCGCCGCGTCCGAGCCGGCATACACGATTTCCGAATCGCGGGGATCGACCGAAATGTATCCGCTCTCGCCGCCGCCGACTTCGTACCAGTCCTGGCGCGCGATCACGCCATCATCGCTCTGGCTGGCGATGGCAACGGTCGAGTTGTCCTGCTGTGCGCCATATACGCGATAGGGCCAGTGGTTGTCCGCAACCACGTGATAGAACTGCGCAGTCGGCTGGTTGTTCTGCTCAGTCCACGTCTTGCCGCCGTCGACGGAAATGGTCACGCCTCCATCGTTGCTGTTCATGATGCGTTGCGGGTTCGTAGGATCAATCCACAGTCCGTGATGATCGCCGTGCGGCGCGGGCAACAAGTCAAAAGTCTTGCCACCGTCATTGGAACGGAAGGCGCCGGTGTTCAACACATACATCGTGTCCACATTCTGCGGATCGGCGAAGATGTGGCTGAAATACCAGGCGCGCTGGCGGTAGCGCTCGTCATCGTTAACGCGCATCCAGGAATTGCCCGCATCGTTGGAGCGATAAATCCCGCCCTCTTTGGCTTCGATGATCGCGTACACGCGGTTGGAATCGGCCCCGGAAACCGCGATTCCGATTCGCCCCAACTCGCCTGCGGGCAGTCCATTGCCTTGCAACTGCTTCCAGGTCAGGCCGCCGTCAACCGACTTGTAGAGCCCGCTGCCGGGACCACCGCTGTTGAACGTCCATGGCTGCCGGCGCACCTGCCACAAAGCCGCGTAAACAATGCTGGGATTCTTGGGATCGAACACGACATCGATCGCGCCAGTGTTTTCGTCCTTATACAAAACCTTCTGCCAGGTCTTGCCGCCGTCGGCGGTGCGGAAAACGCCCCGTTCGGCGTTAGGACCCCAGGCGTGTCCGAGCGCAGCTACGAGCACGACATCAGGATTGCGCGGATCGATGATCACCGCACCGATGTGACGCGAGTCTTTCAGTCCGACATTGGTCCAGGTACGTCCGGCGTCGGTGGACTTATACACTCCGTCGCCATAAGAGATGTTGCCGCGCAAACAGGCCTCGCCGCTGCCCGCGTAGAGGGCGTTGTGGTCGGCGTCGGCCACTGCGATCGCGCCGATCGACGAAATGCTCTGGTGGTCGAAGGTCGGAACCCACGTCATCCCGCCGTTGGTGCTCTTAAAAATGCCGCCTGCGACCGCTCCGAAGTAGTAGGTGTTGGGATCGCCGGGCACTCCCGCCACGGCCAGCACGCGGCCCCCGCGGAACGGTCCTATCTGCCGCCACTTCATGCCTCCAACCAGCGTCGTATCCACTTGTGCGGACAAATTCAGGGCTAGCGCAGCCGACATCAATAGCAACAGAACCGACCAACGACGCATGAGAAATCCCTCGGATGTGACAGATTTATTACGAGTTCGCGTAATCCTACTGGTAAAGCGCGGGGCGACGCAACACGATCGCGTCCGGACAGGCGATCCTGCCGCACCATCGCCTCCCCGACTTTGCGGCCAAAACCGCCTGGCTACTCCAGCGATAGTTGTACCCGAACTGAGGCGCTCTGGACTCCTGGACCGTAGTCTGCTGGAAAAGCCGAAGTAGCACTTTAGTGGTCTTGCGTTGTCTCGCTCCGAGGAATAATGTCCCATGACAATAGCAGGGCGACGGGCTGGGTTGCGGGGGTAAGTTGCAGTAGTCGGGGGACACACAGCAGGACAACCTTACCTTCTTTCGAGTTTTTTTGGGCTCGTCGTATCACTTACTAAGTTGCGACAGATAGTAGTGGCATCTCATACGGACTCCTACGTTCACGTGGAAGAGTCGCAACATTTAGAGCCTGCAAAACTTGATGAGGGGGTTTGTGATGAGACGTGCTCGACTCCTGTTGTCCCTTGTTTCAATTTCCACACTATTGGCTTTGCTCCTGTGCTGTGCGGCTTTTCCCGCGTGGGGGCAGACAACAACAGCCGGAACGCTCACCGGCTTAGTGACCGACCAGAGCAATGCGGTTGTGCCCGACGCAACGGTCACGATTAAAGACGTCGGCTCGAGCATGACGCGTTCCACCAACACTAACTCGTCAGGACGGTATGTGCTGGTGGATGTTCCTCCCGGCACTTACGACGTGACCATCACCAAAGCTGGGTTCGCGAAGATATCGATTCCCAAACAAGTAGTTCAGGTGGGCATGGTTGCCACTAACAACGTCACCCTGAAAGTCGGCGCTGAAAGCCAGACCGTCGAAGTAGAGAGCTCCGGAGTCGAACTTCAAACCCTGAACGCCACCGTTGGCAATCAGGTTTCAGGCCTGGCTCTTGAGTCGCTCCCCACCATCGCCCGTGACACCAGCACCTTCTTAACGTTGCAATCGGGCATCAGCCCGGATGGTAGCGTGGCCGGCGCAGTCGTGGACCAGAGCTCGTTCCAGTTGGATGGCGGCGAGAACACCAACGACATGGACGGCAGCATGAGCGTCTATACAACCAGTTTCGCGGGCGATCCTACTGGCGGCGTCGCCAATCAGAGTAACGGCGTAGCGGCCGGTGCGACCGGCGTTATGCCGACCCCCGCGGATAGCGTGGAAGAATTCAAAGTGAGCGTCGCCGGTCAGGGCGCTGACTTCAACAGCTCGGCAGGCGCGCAGGTACAGATTGTCACCAAGCGCGGCACCGACCAGTGGCATGGCACGGCATACGAGTATTACCTCGACAACAACCTGAATGCCAACACCTGGAACAATAACTACAACGGTCTGCCTAACGCGAGTTATCACTACAACCGCTTCGGCGGCGCGGTCGGTGGCCCGATCATTTCCAAGAAAGTACTGGGCGGTAAGACCTACTTCTTCGCTAACTACGAGGGGTTTCGCTTCCCAGAAGCCACAACCATTGAACGTGCAGTGCCCTCGGCTGCGATGCGGCTCGGCTTGCTGCAGTTCCCCGACGCGAACGGCGTAACGCAGGTTTATAACCTGAACCCCATTCCCGTCACCTACAACGGCGTCACCTACAATCCGGCGCAGTGCCCGGCCGGGCCTTGCGATCCGCGGGCCGTCGGCATCAACCCGCTCGTTCAGGGGCTCTGGAATAAGTACATGCCCTTATCGAATGAAGCAGGCTGCGGCCTGGCGCGATGCGACGGATTGAACGTGCTGGGCTTCACGGCAAATATGTCGACGCCCCAGACGTCTAACTTCGCCGTTGCTCGCCTCGACCACGACTTTGGCGACAAGTGGCATTTCATGAGCAGCTATCGCTACTACAATCTCCAGAAGGCAACCACTGACCAGGTAGACATCGGTGGAATCGAGCCCGGTGATACGCTCGGCGTTCCGAAGTCCTTGTCGAACGACCCGCAGCAGCCATGGTTCCTGGTGGCTGGCTTGACTGGCCAGCTTACGAATAACATCACCAACGATATTCACTACAGCTTCCTGCGCAACTGGTGGCAGTGGGGCAGACTTGGCGGACCGCCGCAAATTCCTGGACTGGGCGGAGCGCTGGAGCCTTTCGGCGAAACTGCGACCCAGGCTCTGATTCCCTATAACGTGAATACCCAACAGGCCCGCACCCGATTCTGGGACGGCCAGGACAACATGATTCGCGACGACGTGACCTGGCTGCATGGCAAGCACATGATCCAGTTCGGCGGCATGTACCAGCACAACTTCAACTGGCACAGCCGTACTGACAACGGCGGCGGCATCAACTACTCCCCTACTTACCAGTTGGGCACGACCAGTGGCGCGGGATCGGGTGTTGACATGACCGGATACATCCCCGCGGCCGTCACCGCAGGCGGCACCTCTAACTCGACTTGGGGCCGCGACTACGCCGCCTTGTTAGGCATCGACTCAATTTCGCAGGTTGCTTATACCCGCGCCGGCAGCAGCCTGACGTTGAACCCACCGCTCACGCCCGCCTTCGACAAGGTCACCATTCCGTATTACAACTTCTACGGCAGCGACACCTGGCGCATGACTCCAAAGTTCACCCTTACCTTCGGTTTGGGCTGGACGCTGGAAATGCCTCCGACAGAAGCGAATGGCAAGCAGGTCATCTTTGTCGGGCCCGACAACACACCAATCAGCACGACTCAGTACCTGGATTCCCGCGAGTCGGCTGCCCTGGCGGGCAACGTCTATAACCCGCAGGTAGGCTTCACCTTGGTGGGCAACACCGCCCATCCTTCCAAGTATCCGTACAATCCGTTCTATGGTGAATGGAGCCCGCGTCTGGCCGCCGCATGGGATGTATTCGGTGACGGCCGCACCGTCATCCGCGGTGGATACGGCAGAACCTACGGACGTCTGAATGGCGTGGACTTGGTGCTCGTTCCCCTGCTGGGAACCGGACTGATCCAGCCCGTACAGTGCGTCGGCGCGCTGATTAACGGTACTTGCGCCGGGAATGGCGGCGCCAACCCTGCCACCGCGTTCCGCGTTGGCGTCGATGGCCTCACCGCTCCTCTACCGGCCGCGTCCCAGACGTTGCCCCAACCGTTCTATCCTGGCGTAAACGGAATCGCCGCCGGAGCCGGCGAAGCGCTGGATCCGAACTTCCGGCCTAACAACGTTGACACCTTCACCCTCACCTTTGCCCGCCAACTCAACAACCGTCTGAGCATGGAGATTGGTTACATCGGTCGCCTCATCCACAATGAGTACCTGCCGATCAACCTGAATGCCGTGCCCTACATGATGACCAAGGGCGGCCAGACCTTCGCCAGTGCTTACGCCAATACCGTGGTCGGCTACTGCGGTAATGGCAACGTCAAAAACATGGGTGGTGGCAACTGCGTCGGCAACGCCGCAGCCGTTGCGCCGCAACCGTTCTTTGAGTCAGCCTTGGCTGGAACCGGCTATTGCAATGGCTTCGCCAATTGCACCCAGGCGGTAATCGCCAATGAAGGTTTGAACGGTACCGGCAACCTCGCCATCGCCAACGTCTGGAGCTTGTATAGCGATCTGGACAACGGCGGTTTCAACTTCCCACGCAGCATGATGAACACTCCGTTGAACTGCCCCACTGGATCCGAAATCGGTTGCAGCGGTCAGTTGACCTCCGGCGTCGGCATGAACGCCAGCGTCGGCTACGGCAACTACAACGGCCTGTTCATCACCCTCAAGTCGCAGGATTGGCACGGCGTAACCGCGCAGTCGAACTTCACCTGGTCCAAGGCTCTCGGTACGGGTGCCGAAGTCCAGGCGACGAGCGAAGCCACGGCGCCGGATCCGTTCGATCTCCGCAACGGCTACGGTTACCAGGCGTTCGACCGTCGCTACGTCTACAACCTGTTCTTCGTGTATCAGCCTCACTGGTACAAGGGACAGTCGGGCTTCCTGGGACACGTACTGGGTGGCTGGACGATCGCTCCTGTCTTTACGGCTGGTAGCGGTCTGCCCATCACGCTCGGCACCATCAACGGAGGCGGCCAGGCGTTCGGTGAAGGCGACTCCTCGAACTTCTTCGGCTACGGTAACTCGGAGAACGCGATTCCCATGGTACCCATGAACGGCCAGGGTTCGCGCTACTTCGGTACTACAGGCTCGATCGGCACATCCGGCCTGAACGGGGCCAATTTGTTCGCCAATCCAACGGCTGTGTGGAACAATATCCGCCAGCCCATCCTCGGCCTCGACACCCATGACGGCGGCTTCGGCGTTCTGCGCGGCATGCCGTACTGGAACGTTGACTTGAGCATCAAGAAGATGTTCAAGATCACCGAGCGCTTCAGCTGCGAGTTCCAGACAGTGTTCACCAACTTCTTCAACCATGACCAGTTCGGCGATCCTGCCGGCGATTACCTCGACACCAGCAATGCCACTGGTTTCGGAGCACTCCCCGGACAGGTCACCAACACCAGCCCGCGCCAGATTCAGTTTGGCTTGCGGTTAAGCTTCTAACTTTTACTTGTTCTTGCTTCGCGGCCGGGAGTCAATCTCCCGGCCCTTTTTGTCTCCGCAATCGCAATAATTGCTCCGCTCAATCGAGTAAATTCTCCCGCATCCTGCCCACCTTAGGCGCGGAAATCGCATCCAAGTCGAACAGTTGTAAGCAACGACATCACGCCGATCAGGCCACAGACTCATCGTTCCGGTCTGGCCGCCGCAAACGGAGCGCTGTATGATTCGTCGATGGCCGAATTGGAGGACGCATTTGAGAGCCCGGGCTACCAAGCCAAAGCCGGAGGCCATTTCGTCCGAGGGACCGATTTCTACCCGCGCTGAGCAAAAGCAGGTGGAAGAACGGCTGGCCATCGGCGCTAATGTCGTTTACGAGACCATCCGCCGCGAGGGCGAAGAGGAACTTCGTCGCCCGGCGTCGGCACTGGCTTGGTCGGGGTTGGCGGCCGGATTGTCCATGGGATTTTCCTTCATCGCAGAAGGTCTGCTGATATCCCATTTGCCCGATAGTCCCTGGCGGCCTCTGATTTCGAAGGCCGGCTATTGCATCGGTTTTCTAATCGTCATTCTTGGACGTCAGCAGCTCTTTACCGAAAACACTCTCACCGTGATCCTGCCGTTGCTGCTGCACAAAGACATGAAGACGCTCTTGCGCGTTCTGCGCCTCTGGGGCATCGTGCTCACTGCAAACCTTGCGGGAACGTTTCTCTTCGCTCTTTGTCTCGCGCGCATTGTCGTCTTCGACGCCCATACGCAGGCCGGGCTGTCAACAATCGGCGCCGCAGACTTCGGGGCCGGCTTTTGGACGGTTGCGGTCCGTGCCGTCTTCGCCGGATGGTTGATCGCGCTGATGGTTTGGCTGCTTCCCGGAGCTGAGTCCGCCAAGGTGAGCATCATCATTATCATCACCTACATCGTAGGCTTGGCCGGATTCAACCACATCGTCGCCGGCTCTACCACCGCTCTGTTTCTCGTGGTCACCCGCGCCGTCTCCTTCGGCACCTATCTCACGCAGTTCTTCGTACCTACGCTGTTGGGCAACATCGTCGGAGGCTTGTCGCTCGTAGCGGCCCTCGGCCACGCCCAGGTTGTCGGCGGCAAAGACTGAGCGCCGCTCCCTTGTTTCATTGCAGGGCAACCCACTGCGCTGAATCGCACTCCAATCTCGCGAGGTCAAAAAATGCCAACTAAAAAATCGAGTCACCGAAAGTACAGTAAGTCCGCAGGTAAGAGCGTCGAAACCGAAATGCGCCGCTTCAAGGAAGGCAAGCTGCGTTCCGGACCGGGCGGAAAAGGCGGCAAGGTCACCAGCCGAAAACAGGCCATTGCCATCGGACTCTCTGAAGCGCGCGAAAAAGGCGCCAAAGTCCCGAAGAAAAACAGCGTCTCCTAAACCACTGGCGGCTCTGACGGGCCGCCGGTTCCTCGCAAAAGTCTCCCCCCGGCCTACGGAACTTCGCCAATCTCTTCAAGGTTTCTACCTGATACTCGTAGCCTTCCCGTTGTCCTACCGTTAACAACGCAGGCGGATACGCTGGCATCCAGCCGGCGAAGAACTACTAGCCAAGGCCGCTTGCACGCTTCTCCTTGCTCGCGGTTTTGAGCGCAGTTTGAACTGACACTAACCAATTTGGAGGCGTCCTTTGACAGTCGAGAAGAATGTATTAGCCGGTAGTCTTCCGGAGCGGGAAGCAATTTCTGGAGCCGTGCTGGGCGATCCGGCCTGCTTCGAGTCTCTGTATCACCTGCACCGGCGCCGCGTTTATATGCTCTGTCTGCGCATCACCCGCAACACGGCGGATGCCGAAGACCTTACCCAGGAAGTCTTCTTGCAGTTGTTCCGTAAGGTTGCAACCTTTCGTGGGGATTCCGCATTTTCTACCTGGCTGCATCGCGTGGCCATGAATGTCGTGCTCATGCACCTGCGCAAGAAAACTCTTCCGCTGGCGCCCGAGCCTTTGGAGTCGCAACCGGACGGCAGTGCTAAGAAAGAAATTGGCGTGACCGATCAGACCTTGGCCGTTGCCGTTGACCGCATCCTGCTGGAGCGTTCCGTCGGCCGTTTGCCTGCAGGATATCGCGCTGTTTTCGTGCTCCATGACGTTCAGGGTTATGAACACAAGGAGATCGCCAAGCTCATGGGTTGCTCAATTGGCAACTCCAAGTCGCAACTCCACAAGGCACGCTTGAAACTTCGCTCGCGCATCGAAGTCGGAGGGGACCGTGCGTCTTCTTCCCGCGTGTGGCAAGCGGACGCAGTCGCGGCCTGAGCGGAACTCCGCCTAGACTGACTATCGGTCACGCTTGGCGGTCTGTGCAAGAAAGGCCGTAATTCGTGAACTTTGTTCCCTTCCCGGTCAGTTGCCGCGCCGGTAAGGGCGTGATTCGGCGGATATAGTAGCCGAAACGGTTTGGAAGCCGGGGTGCTGTCGTGAATGGAGCGGTGAAGACCGAACAACGACAAGCGAACTCCACCAGCGGCTGGCGCCAACGACTGCGGGCCCTAAAAAACGTGCCCCCCACGCTGCGCATCGTCTGGCAGTCAGGCCCGCTGGTAGTAGCGTCTGGACTGTTTTGCCGTGTGGTGGCCGCAGTCCTTCCGCTCGCGCTTCTGTGGGTCACCAAGCTCATCATCGACAACATCGTGCATGCGGTCAGTTCGCACGGTGCTGTTTCTCCTCGATTCTGGTGGCTGGTCGCCACTGAATTTGCGCTCGCCGTCGGCAACACTGTGCTCGCCCGGCTCATTGATTTTCTCGACTCACTTCTTGCCGAAAACTACACCCGTCACGTCAGCATTCTGGTGATGAAGCACGCCGCTGAACTCGACCTCCAGGCCTACGAAGACCCGGTATTTTACGACCGTCTGGAGCGAGCGCGGGTGCAGGCCACCGACCGGCTTGGAATGATCCAGTCCATCGGCCGCCTCGTGCAGCAAGTCATTACCGCCGTTCTAATGTCGGTTTCGATCATGGCCTTCTCGCCGTGGTTAATGCTGATGCTCTGTGCCGGCGTACTGCCGGCATTCCTGGGCGAAAGCCATTTTGCATTTCTCGGCTACGAGAAGAACTTCCGCCAGACTCCGGTCCGCCGCCAGCTCGACTATCTGCGCCAGCTCGCCGGCAGCAAGGAAGCAGCCAAGGAGCTCAAACTCTTCGGACTCAGCGGCTTTCTCGCTGATCGTTTCACCCGTCTGTCGGACAAGGTTTATGACGAGGACGTCGCGCTGGCCCGACGGCGCTTCGCGCTGGGCTCTTGGTTGTCGGTGCTGGGAACCATCGGCTACTACTCGGCTTACGTTTTCGTAATTTGGAAGACTCTGCTCGGCGTGATCACCATCGGCTCGCTCACCTTTCTCGCGGGCGCCATCCAGCAGGCGAGCCTGAATATTCAGCAGGTTTTCTCCACGCTCGCCGGAATCGCTGATCAAGCTCTGTTTCTCACTGATTTGCTGGCGTTTTTCGCCATGCAGCCGACTATTCGCTCCAAGGAGTTTGCCCGTCCCATTCCGCGTCCCATCCGTCAGGGCATTGAGTTTCGGCACGTGTCGTTTCGCTATCCCGGCACCGACCGGCTCGTGCTGAACAACCTGGACCTCGACCTCGATGCCGGCGAGCGGTTAGCGCTCATCGGTGAAAACGGTGAAGGAAAGACCACGGTGGTGAAGTTGATCACGCGCTTGTATGACCCCACCGAGGGACAAATCCTGCTCGATGGCATCGACCTTCGCGAGTTTCGTCTGGAAGAGTTGCACCAGGAGATTGGCGTCATCTTTCAGGACTTCATGCGTTACGAATTCACCGCGCGTGAAAATCTCGCCGTGGGTCGAATCGAGGAACTCGCCAACACCGACTTGCTCATGGACGCCGCGCAAAAAAGCCAGGCCGACGAGGTCATCGCCCGCTTGCCGCTGGCCTACGAGCAGATGCTCGGCCGCCGCTTCGAAGGCGGAGTCGATCTCTCCGGAGGTGAGTGGCAAAAGCTCGCGCTGGCCCGCGCCTATTTGCGCGATGCGCAACTGCTCATCCTCGACGAGCCCACTGCGGCGCTGGATGCGCGCAGCGAATTCGAAGTATTTCATCGCTTTGCCGAGCTGACCGTCGGAAAAACCGCGCTCTTCATTTCGCATCGATTTTCCACCGTCCGCATGGCCGACCGCATTGTGGTTTTGAAAAATGGCGCCGTCGCGGAACAAGGCAGCCATCAACAGCTCGTCAACCTGGGCGGACTCTATGCCGAGATGTTCGCCATGCAAGCAGCCAGCTATCGCTGAGTACCGGAGCATGATGTCGCATCCCACTTGTACCGGATCGTCCGGCAAGGAAGCCGATGGTGCACCTGCCGACTGCATCCGCCCGCTGAATGCAGAAAATTTGCAGGCAGATGCTCGTCAGCTTGCCCGGAACCTGGCATGGATACCGGGTACACGTTCTTCGAAGGTCTTCGCCACTCGCTGCCGGCTGTTGGCAAAAGAATTGGGGCGCGCGCTGCGGGCCGCTCGCCGCGCGAACTCGTCTCCTTCCGCTCCGAACTTTCTTCGAGAAAACACCGCCCTGCTCGAAAGCTCATTTGCCGATGTATACGACTCGCTTCACAAACTGCGTCGCTTGCCCCACGTACGCATGTCAGATGGCGCGATCGTTCCGCGTGCTCTGGCCATCGCTGAAGGTTGTGCCCAGTCTGCAGGTTATCGCTGCGATGAAATCGTATTCTCGCTTTATCTTGCTGCTTTCCAGGAAGTCACCGTCCTCAATCTTCTCGAGCTCTGGGTAATAACCTCCGCGCTGAAGCTGGTTATTCTCGAACGCCTGGTGGCGAGCGCGAGTACGCCCCACGAATCCGAACCAGGCAAGCCCGAAATTGAAACTTGCCTGCAAAGCCTGCGGACTTTCGGCCAAATTCGCTGGCGGCAGGTCATCGAGCCTCTCATCCTTTTCGACCGTTTTCTGCAGCAAGACCCAGCCGGCGTGTATGGCTACATGGAGCCTGAAAGTCGCGACCAATATCGCAACCAGGTCGCCAATATCGCCGACTACTCCGACTTGTCGGAGGAGGAAGTCGCGCGCGCAGCGCTGGAGTTGGCGCAGAAAGCCAGCCACTCCCGCTGTGATGATGCTCGCCTTGCGTCCCGCATTTCTCACGTCGGCAACTATCTCGTTGCTGAGGGAACTGCCACTCTCAAACGCAAGGCTGGCTTTCGCCCGCCGTTTAAGCAGTCGTTGCAAGGTTTAGCAAAAGCATATCCCGATGAATTCTATTTGCCGACGATCACTCTGCTCACCGCGCTGATTGCCGGCACGGTCATTCATTTCTCCGAGTTTGATTTCTGGTCGTTCGAGACTTACGTCTTCTTGCTTCTCATCCTGATGCTGCCCTGTTCCGAGACCGCCATTCAAATCGTTAACTACTTGGCGCTTTCCTTCCTGACGCCGCAGCCCCTCCCGAAGCTCGACTTCAGCGACGGAATCCCCGATTCATGCGTCACGGTGGTAACCGTACCCACGCTGCTGCTCAGCGAGCAGCAGGTGCACAAGGTGGTCGACGACCTGGAAATCCGCTTCCTGGGAAATCAGGACCCCAACTTGCACTTTGCTTTAGTCACCGATCTTCCCGATTCGCCAACTCCTCCGGCTGAAATTGACCCTCTCGCTGTCCTGTGTGCCGACCTCATAGAAGGCTTGAATGAGAAGTACGCCGATTACGGGGCCGGATCGTTTTTCCTGCTCCACCGCGAGCGCCGCTATAATCCGCGCGAGCGGGCCTGGATGGGCTGGGAACGCAAGCGTGGCAAACTGATCGAGCTGAACCGTTTTCTGCGCGAAGGCAAAGACGGCTATGCGATTGCCATCGGCAACCTCGCCATCATGCCGACTGTCCGTTTCGTCATCGCCCTCGACGCCGATACGCTGCTGCCTCGCGATACGGCCAGCCGAATGGTCGGAACGCTCGCGCATCCGCTGAATCAAGCCATCGTAGATCCCGACAGCAGCATCGTCGTCGCCGGTTATGGAATTCTCCAGCCTCGCGTCGGCGTCAGCATCCGCAGTGCTGCACGCTCACGCCTGGCGAAAATCTGGTCCGGGCAGACCGGGCTCGATATCTACACTCGTGCCGTTTCCGACGTTTATCAGGATCTTTTCGGCGAAGGAACATACGTCGGCAAGGGCATTTATGAAGTCGATGTCCTGCATCGCATTTTGGATGGTCGCTTCCCCTCAAACCTTTTGTTGAGCCACGACCTCATCGAAGGCGCGTATGCGCGCTCCGGCCTGGTCAGCGACATCGAGATCATCGAGGACTACCCTTCGCTCTACAGCGCCTACAATCGCCGCAAGCATCGCTGGCTGCGTGGCGACTGGCAAGTTGTCGAGTGGCTGTTCCCGCGCGTTCCAGCTCCGGGCGGCAAGCGTGTCGCCAATCCCATTTCGCTGGTTTCGAAATGGAAGATCCTCGACAACCTGCGCCGTAGCCTCGTCGAGCCCGCAACCCTTCTCCTCTTCGTTTTGGGTTGGCTCGTCCTTCCCGGCTCCGCCGGGTACTGGACGCTCGCTACCCTCTGCCTTCTGTTTCTGCCCAACTTCGTGCGCTTACTGTTTCACCTGGCGCGCGCTGCTGTTGGCCGCGACCCGTCGCTTGTCGGCAATTTGCCCGACAGCCTTTTCGCCGCCAATCTGGGTGTCTTGCTGAGTCTCATATTCCTCGCTCATCAGATGCTGGTGTCGCTCGATGCCATGGTTCGCGCGCTGGTGCGCCGCGCGGTCACGGGTCAGCGAATGCTGGAGTGGGTAACCGCTGCCCAGGAAGAGCACGACTCACAACGCCGCACCACGCTCGACGTTTATCTCGACTGGACCTCCGCGTTGGCGCTCGCGCTCGGCGCGCTCGTCTGGTTCGTGCGCGGCCGCGCCTTATTTGCAGCTTTACCTATTCTGCTTCTTTGGGCAGCCAGCAAACCCCTCTCGGTTTGGCTTAATCGCGTTCCTCGTACGCGCCACCAGAAGTCGGAATCGGATCAGATCTTTCTCCGCCGGATCGCGCTCCGCACGTGGAGGTTCTTTGCCGAGTTCAGCCGTACCGATACCAACTGGCTGATACCCGACAACATTCAGGAAGCGCAGCTGCTTCTCGATCGCAGGCTTTCTCCCACCAACCTCGGATTCTTGCTGAACGCGCGGCAGGCCGCGTGCCAGCTTGGCTTTTTGACCGTGCCGGAGTTTGCCGAGTTGACTGGCAGAACACTTGCTTCAGCCGCGAGTCTGCGCCGCTATCGCGGCCACTTCTACAACTGGTACGACGGAGAAACACTTGAGCCACTTCGGCCTTTCATTATCTCGACCGCCGACAGCGGCAACCTCGTGGCCTCGCTCTGGACCCTCGAACAGGGCTGCCTCGAGCAACTCCGCCAACCGCTCATCGACGCTCGAATAGCCGATGGCGTGGCTGACTATCTGCGCGAGTTAGTTCGCTTTGGGGTGATTCATCGCCGTGTGCTGAAAAACTTCCTCCGCCAAAGTCGCACCGACTGGCTCGACGCCATCTCGCTCCTCCCTCTTGTACCCTCGTCCGCTGAGTCGCCATGGTTTGCCGAACAACTATCGACCCTGATCGACAGCTTTCAGTCGATGTTGCAGCTCTACACCCCGTGGCTGCTATCGGAGTTTCGTCCCTTGCGCCGATACCTGCACGACTTGGGTGTCGCGCCGTACTCTGATATCGAATTGACGCGCATCCCCGACTTTATCGATGCGTTGCAACTCGAGCTCGACGCGCACCAGGCTCTCGACGACACCACCTCTCTCTCCTCCGAGGAGCGCCGGCTGCGCGACCAGCTCCGCGCAATGCTGCCGGCGGCACGCAAAAACGCCGTCGACCTGGTCCGTGATCTGAAGGCTCTCGCAGCCGAGGCCGGCAAGCTGGCCGAGGAAACCGACTTCAGCGTCCTTCTGAATCCCAACCGCAGATTGCTGGCAATCGCCCTCGATGCCGAGACCGAGCGTCTTACCGCCGAGTGCTATGACCAGCTCGCCTCTGAGTCGCGAATCGCAACCTTCGTCGCTATCGCGAAAAACGACATTCCGCAGGAGAGCTGGTTCGCCCTCGGTCGCCGGCACAGAATCCGCGAAGGCCACGTCGCCTTGCTCTCCTGGGCGGGCACCATGTTCGAGTACCTCATGCCCTGCCTGTGGACGCACACCTACCCCGACACCCTTCTCGATCGCGCCGGCATCGAAGCAGTCCGAGCCCAGCGTAGCTACGCCCGACAGCGCGGAGTCTCTTGGGGAATTTCCGAGTCGGCTTCATCCCAGCGCCTCGACGGTGGCGGATATGCGTATTTCGCCTACGGTTTGCCCGACATGGCGCTGCGCGACATACATCCGGCCGCATTGGTAATTTCGCCATATTCGACAGCGCTGGCGGTGCACATCAGCCCCCGCGAAGCGCTGGCCAATCTACACGCCATGGAGCGTTCAGGCTGGCTGGGCGCATACGGAATGTACGAAGCCGCCGACTTCACCAAGCAGGACGGCACGCGACGCTCGCGCCCTGAGCTGGTCCGCATCTGGATGGCTCACCATCAAGGCATGAGTCTGCTCGCCATCGCGAATTCCCTGTGCGACGGTGTCTTTCGTCGCTGGTTCCACAGCAATCCTTCCGTGCAATCGACCGAACTGCTGTTGCAGGAACGTCCTCTCGCGCGCATGAATTTGCGCACCGGCCGTCTTCGCA
Source organism: uncultured Acidobacteriaceae bacterium (assembly GCA_963730105.1). Taxonomy (GTDB): domain Bacteria; phylum Acidobacteriota; class Terriglobia; order Terriglobales; family Acidobacteriaceae; genus DASRAA01. Next base: position 22,123 of record CAVSQO010000014.1, on the reverse strand, counting down.
TTGCCGCCTGATTTCGGGTGGAAGCGCCAGGCTTCAGCCGTGCCGGTAGCGACATCCACGAAACCGGGCTTTTAGCCCCTGAGGGAATTCGTCTACATCTTCCCTGAAACGCCTTTGGTCCGCGCCATCATCTCTGTGTGGCACCACTGGCCGGCACCGCCGCTTGCGGAGGCGCCCCGGTATAGGCGTGAAATCCCGCTCGCTCCATCCCGCGTGTCGCCTCGGGGTTCTTCATAAACGTTTCCCACACGAAGCCAGTTCGCAGGTTCTCGGCCATCAACATTGTGATTCCTGCATCGATGCCAATCACGTACGAGTCATACCACTTCTTCAACGGATTGAACGCATCGACGAACCCATACCGGCTCCACGTTGACGGATAGTTGCTTCGGATGTTGCGCAACACCCGAATCGTCGCCGCCGGCAAAAACGGCAACGAACCGCCACTGGCGCACGGCACCACCGTCCCATCGATCGGGCCCAGTGCCGGAGGACCGCCCCAAATCACATATCCGTTCTGCGAGTCCGACGCCGTGATCCCCCACAAGTCGTCGCTGTAGTCGGAAAATTGTTTCGCCAGCCCGATACAAAACCTCCGATGCGCTTCCGTCGCAATCGCCGAATTCTCGAAATAGTCGGCGAATTTGTCGCGCTTCCCCCGAAAGTCAAACCACGCCTGCGAATACTGATGCACAAACAGCGGCGCAAACGACCCGATATACCGCAACCCGTCATATTCGAATACCGTGCGCTTCCACGCGTTCCACACCTCCACCTGCAGCGGATGCGCAAACGAACCCAGACCCAGCAGGTACATCATCATCAGCTCGCTGTAGTAATCCCAGCGATACGGCAGGAAGCCATTCTCCGGCGTCCAGCCATGCGACAACAGCGACGTGTCTTCCGACAGCCAGCTCCAGTCCACCCGGTTGAAAATTTCGTATGCCAGGTTTGTGATTTCCGAATGTGGCTCGAACTGTTGGCGGCAAGTGAGCAGGCCCGCCAGCAGGATCGCCGTATCCACCGACGAAACTTCCGAGTCCCAGATTCTCTCGCCCGTGTTAGCGTTCGCGAAATGAAAAAAGAATCCCCGGTGCGTCGGCAGCTTCTTGCTTATAAAACGCAGGGTCGTTAGCACTCGGTTCCGCACATCGCTGGGCGAGGCGTAACCGTTCTTGTCAGCGATACACAACGCCGTCAATCCGAATCCCGTCGCCGCGATGCTAGCCACTACGCTATTGTCGGCAGCTCGCACATTGCAGCGGTCCTTCACCAGACCAGTCTGCGGATTGCCCTGCTCCCAGAAATACAGCAGGTGCGCTTTCTCGATCTCTTCCAGAAGATTGTTATCGTCGGCTGACAACGGAGCCGCGGAGCTTCCCAATGCGGTCTGCGGCGGATCCTGAAACCCGAATGCGAGACGTCCGAAGATGGGAAGGCAGACGCCCGTGCCGGCAAGTTGTCGCAGGAGTTGGCGGCGGGAGAGAAGCGTCGATCGTGGGTGAGTGGCCCTCACTCTTCAGCTTTAGATGACTCACACTGCGCAAGGTTGCCGGGTAGTCGCGACGCCTGAATTCTGCATCCAATATTCAGCGTCGTGTCTGCATCGCCCCAACTCGAGTCACAGTCTCCCAGCGTCAAAATGACCAGGGCTCGAAAACTTACGGTGGGGATTGTGGCCCTATGCGCGCTCGCGATTATCGCGACAATTACTGTCTCTTACATTCAGAAGCGCCGCAATATCACGCTGCACGGCGCTGTCATTCGCGACGACACCGATCCTACGAAGCGCGTCCCCATCGCCGATGTGACGATTGTCGCCATTACCGGAGGACTCACCAGACAGACGAAGTCCGATCAAACCGGCTCATTCGCCGTCACCCTACCTAAAGGTTTTCGCCGTCATCAGTCGGTCACACTTCGCTTCGACCATCCGGATTACCATCCCTTGGAACTCGACCAGGTCATCAGCGACCAGCTTTACGTCGCCCACATGGTCCTGCTCAATGCTTCGCCCCAAGGAACCGCCGCGCTGTCGCCAGCGCAGGTCATTTCCAATGTTCGCGTGCGCTATGTGGTGCGCTCCACCGAAGCAGCCGAGGTAGGCACTGCGGTGAAGGCTTTCCAGGTGGTCAACAAGGGAGACGTTCCTTGCACCCAGCAGCCTCCGTGCTCGCCCGACAAACGCTGGAAGGCCGCCACCGGATCGTTGTCACTCGATGCGGGCGAGGGCAATCAGTTTCGCAATGTGCGCGTTTCCTGCATTGCCGGCCCGTGTCCCTTCACGCACGTCGAGCACAAAACTTTCTCTCCGGATGAGCGGCAACTGACCGTCGAGGTCCGCAACTGGTCTGACACTGTGACCTATCTGGTTGAGGCGGAGGTGGTCCATCCCTCCGAAACTGACGTCGTGCGCGAGTCGTATCCGGCGATCTTCGGCCCGTCGCTCAGCTTCAGTTTGCCCGCCTCCGCCGAAGGGCCGAGCATCGAAGCGGAAGTGAATGGCGAGGCCATCGTCTTTCCACTGGGGCCAAATTTGGGAGTGACTTGGGCGCAATGTACCGAAACTGTCGGCAGCGATCAAGTCGCGTCGTATCGCTGCGAACTGAAGCCCGGCTACCGCTTTCAGTAACGAACGAGCAGGGAACAAGAGAATCTATCTCATCAACCGAATTTTGCAAGGGCACGCCTTCACAGGCTGCGGCAAGAAGCGGTTTTGGTAGAGCTGACCTTTAGGTCAGCGTCTAAGCCCTTTATAGTTGACCCGCCGAGCGGACTTTAGTCCGCGAGGCGTGAGCATTTCGGACCTTTTCCGGAGCCTGTTCAGCCGCGCCGCTCCGACGCTCATGAACAATGGGCTTTAGCCTCTGAGGGAATTCGATTTACCTCTCCCGCACTCGGGTTTTCTAGCCACTAGCCACTGACCACTTATCTTCTGAATCCGCCGCCGCCGCGGAAGCCTCCGCCCCCAAAGCCGCCACCTCCACGATCGGCCCAGCCGCCTCCACCATATCCGCCGCCCCATCCACCCGAATGGAAGTTGCCCCAGCGTTGCGATCCGCTATCGCGTGCCGACGCCCAGCTGTCCGCCGAAGACTTGTCAAAGCCCGACGAAGGACTCGACCACCCGCTGCCGGAGTGCTGCTGCCAGCCATTGCCCGATCCCGGAGTCGCCTTGTACACGTTGCCGTCATGATCGGCATACAGGTTGCCGGTGTTCGTGTTGTACGCGAACCCGTGGCTGCCGCTCACCGACTGTCCCGTGTTCGCGTTGCCATACGTTCCCGCCGCGCCGCCATGCACCACTCCGGTGTTCTGGTTGTAGTCCATGCCGTGCGCGCCTGCCGCGTAATTGCCCGTATAGGCATTGCTCGCCGTGCGGCCTTGCGCCGAATAATGGTTCCCAGTCGAGGGGTTATATCCGTTGACATTCGTTCCCGAGCGATAGGTTCCGGTGTAGGCGTTGTAGTTCTGAGCATGTGCCGCCGTCCCGCTGTTGCCGGTCACAGGATTGTAGTAAGCCCCTCGGCCTCCCGTGCCCACATTGCCGGTGTACGGATTGGCCCACGCCGCCCGAGTTCCGGAGTATGCCGTGTTGCCCCAGCGCCCATAAACATTGGCTGCTGCCGCGCCGCCGTATCCGCCCCATCCCCAGGCAGGAGCTCCGTAGCCCCATCCCCAGTAGCCAACCGGGCCCCACCACGGACTGCACCACGACCCGTAGGCCATGCCCATGCCGAAGCCCAGCGCCCATCCGGCGCCGACACTCCACGCAAATCCAGCACCCACGCCGTAGGTGTAAGGAGCCGGCACCCATCCATACGGTCCGATGTACGGCGGATAGTAATAGCCGGTCCCGTAAACTACCACATTGTCAGACGAGACAACCGTGCCGTAATAGCCCGGTGTATAGCCTACGTACACCACGCTCGGTGTGTACCCATACACCTGCACATAGGTCACATAATGCACCGGCGAGCTCGGCGGAATCGTGTACACCGCCGGCGGCACCACTGTCGCCACCGCCCACGGACCCGTCGGCGCCCCAGCCGTAAACCACACGCCGTTGTCTACTGCATAGTAGGCATTGGTCGGAACATAGACCACCGGCGTCGCGCTGTTGACCGCGTAAGTCAGATCAGTGCCCTGAATCGTCTGGAAGTCCGGCGCGCCATCATACGTCACATTCAGCTTCGCTGCCGACCTCGTGATCGTCGCCGTCTGAGGAATCGAGTTCGCAATAATCGCTTCTTTCGCCTGCGGCGTTCCCGGAACCGAAACCAGCACGCTGGCCTTCGGACTGTACGACGGAATCTTGGCGAAATCCGCCGGCAAGCTGTTTCCTGCGACGTACGTCCAACTCCCGCCCGTCTGCAGCGCGCTCGACTGGAACCACCGCCCCGCGATCAGCAGGTAATAGTTCTGATTCGAGGTGTCTTGGAAGACGTCGCTCCCCGTGTTGCTCACATATTGCAGGCTGGTGCCCGGAATCGCCGCATACACCGGTACGCCTTGCGTCACCACCAGCTCCGCCGGCTTCGTCATGATGAAGATCGTCGGCACCTGGCCATCCTCTTCCGCCTCTTTCAGCGACTCCTGCGGATTCCCCAGCGGCTGGTTCTGTCCATTCGACTGCGCCGCCTGCAGAATCTTGTCCATGTCCTTCGTCGGCGCACGCTTCGCCGGCGAATACATTCCATCGATTCGGTCCGCCTCCATCCAGCCGTCCATCAGCGCGACGTAATACTTGCTCTTCGACGGATCGAACAGGATCATCGCGCGCGTATTAATCACCTTTTGCAGTTTGTCCGCCGAAGGCCGCAGCACCGGCGCCCCATCCACCAGCGCCAGCACCGCCGGAGTAATACTGAAGATGATCTGCGGCGGATCGTTTTGCAGCGGATACGTCTTCTGCTCGCTCGCCGCATTCGTCACCGCCAATTCCGCTTCCAGCAAGTCGAGCGGCACCGTCTTCAGCGTCGGCGTGTCGCTCAGAAAGGCGCTGGTATAGGCCTGACCGTTATTCGCAATGGTCGGGAAGCTCTGCTTGGTGACGGCCACATTTTCCAGCGTCACCACGCGGTTCACTTTGTCCACTTCGGTTTGCGCCGAGTACCAGACGACCCCATAATCCGTAGCCGTCTTGCCCGGCAACTTCACCTTCACAGCCGAGCGGGCGGTAAGCTTGTTACCCGTCCAGCTTTCCACTTGCGGCTGATACACCGAGATGGTCGCTCCTTGCGAGGTGACCACTCGTGGCCAGGGATCGTTGGCTGACGGAGGCGGCGGTGCGGCATTGGCAGTCGCCGGAGCCGCGGGTGCAGCCTGGGTTTGTGCGACCGCCATCATGGGCGACGCCACTCCAATGCTGAAAACAAGAAGACACGCGATGAGTCGTTCGAAAATTGCTTTCATAAGGTAATCATAGCGGGACAGCCGCTCGCATCGAGCCAAGCGCCCTCTCGCTCCTCCATGGCAGGCTGAGCCCCACAGGACTCAAACCGCTCGATTTTGCCCTTCCCGGGCGGCGTCGACAGGCTATTGCAGCGATTGCCCCTGCTCCACCACCAGCTTGTAGGCAACGTAATACTTATAGATGTTGCTCACGTACTGCACCGTGATCGGCCCCACACTTTGTTCCACCATGAGCTCGACGTTGCCGAACCATTTATTGGGATCCAGTCCCCTCGACGCAGCTCTCTTTCGCAGCTCCGCGATGCGGTTTGGGCCTGCGTTGTAGGCGGCAAAGGTGAACAGCAACCGGTTCGTCGCATCGATCTTCGGGTCGCTGAAGTAATTCGTCGCGATCGAATTCAGCAGCTTTACCCCAGCGTGAATGTTGTTCTCCGCAGTCCCTATGTCGGGAATACTGATGGGCGCCGCCGCCGCGGTGCTCGGCTTGACTTGCATAATTCCCACCGCACCGCCCGGACTCCTCGCCGCCTGGTTCAGCATCGACTCCTGATAGCCCTGGGCCACGACCATCAGGTAGTCGAAGCCGTATTGCGATGCATACTTCTTAAAGAAGGCAACCGTCTGTTCAAACTTCTTCATTTCCTCCGCCGTGGTCGGATTCTTGACCCACTGGTCGCTTTGCAGATAGCGCCGCCATAGGGTGTTGCCGAACGACGTCCCCATGCCATGGGTTTTCACGAACTCATCCACCAGCTGCTTGAGTTGCGGATTGTTCTTCCGCATCGCGAATGCCAGGTCGCCTTCGGTGCCAACCACCAGTTTCGGCTGCGGAGTGATTCCCGGAAACACGCTGGCCCACAGATCAGCGCGCTCCGCCAAGGTGACGGTCGCAGGAAGTATGCCCGCATTCACCATCTCCAGCAGGTCTTCATCGATCAAGCTCTTGTCGGCTTTCTCAATCAGGACTTCCGGCTTGCCCGCCTGCCGCAACGACTCATTCACTTTCATCAAGCTGTCGTAATACGTGGTGAGCGGGTTCACAAAGACCTTTTTCCCGCCCAACTGGTCCAGCGAAGTAAGGGCGCCGAAGTCCTTCCGCGTAACGATAATCTGCTTCACGTCGGTTTGGATCGGGATCGAAAACGCCACCTGCTGTTCGCGTTCCGGCGTGACCACTAGTCCGTACGCGATCAGGTCGCCTACGCCCTCATTCAGCGCCTCTTCCAGTTGGTCGGGCCGGACGGGAATAAACGTAACCTGCACGTGCTGCCGGGTATGCAACTTCTCATTCAGGAACTGCTCGAAGTACTGCATTGCCTGGTAGAAAATGCCCTCAGGTTTCCCGTCTACGTAGAAGAATCCGGAGCGGCTATACAGCACCAGCGCTCGAACGCTGCCCCGCTTGACCATGGCATCCAGATCGCCTGTCTGGCGCTCAAAGCTCAGCGGCAACCCGGCATCCGAGGACTGTGCCGCAGGCTTGTCCTGTGCGGCCCGGCTCTGCTGAGTGAATGCCGGCATCGCTAGCGACAATCCAAAGCAAAGGCATAGCAGAAGGAAACGCTGCATTCGTCAAGTGTTGCACGACTCGCCCTTGGCTGCCAACGCCGGCAAGTCACCGGCACGACGAGGAACGACGCGTGCGGGACGTCGCGCCTACTTCTTCGGCGGAGCCCCTGCTGCTCCTTTTCCAGCTGAATCTCAGTTCCTTCTGAACCCGTCGCTGTTGGCCAGCGCGAGGCAATAGTCAAGTTTACGAAACAACAGTGGACTTAACCTTGCCGCGGTTGATGGATCCGGCTCACCACCACGAAGAAGTAACCTGTGGACAAGCCGCACATGAGGACGCCCATCAAGCCCTCGATCGGTCCGAGCAGCCGCCACGGCTTAGCCAGCACCACCTCGCCGTAGCCGAGGGTCGTGTACGTGACACCGGAAAAGTAGAACGCCGATTCGGCATTGGTCAGGCAGCCACGCCACAGATAGAACAGGCCCCAGATGGCGATCTCCGTCAGATGGAGCAGAACCAGCCACCAGATCATCCGCAAGAGCAACCGGGTGACATACCACACGCCGGTTGGCTCGTGGTGCGATCTCAGCAAGCCCCGCACCAGAACGGCGATCCCCGTAGCATGCACAACCACCGTGAGGAACGCCAGAACACACGCGCTGAGGAATACTGAGATCATCGGCTATTCACTTGCAAGGCTCGTGATTGACGATGCCACGGGTAGCGTTAGCGAACGAGGTAACCGAGAGGGCCGTCCAGCGAGGACAAAAACGGAGCGCGAGGAAGGACATACCGCCTTCCTCGCTTCCGACTTCGTTTCTGTGGACTCTCAGAAGTCCGCGTTTTCAAGCCTTAGTCACCAGCATGACTAATTGCCCGGGCTGCCCTGACCTGTTCCAAGATCTGAGACAGGTTGTACGACTCTGGAGCCTGCAGCGGCGGGAACTGCTGATACGTCATCAGCTCTTTCTCCCACAATAACTGGCCGAGGGGCAACATGTTCCAGTCGTACAGATAGGCCGTAGAGGGCGAGGCAAGTGCACCCCCGACCCCCAGGGCGGATTTCGGGTCGTCCAACCCGCCGGCGATCTCGAAGGGGTCTCGCCGGATGTTGTCTACCATAGTCCAGCCATAGGTTATCTTCCCCTGCATTGCGCCGGTCGGGCTGGTCGGAGTCATCGTGTAATACATCTTCCAGTTCTTGTAACGCACTGCGGAAGGTGTCGAGTTTGAGTAGTAGAAGAAGGTATCACGCGCCGACTTATCCGACGTGCCTTCGAGATAGGCGCGCTGATCGACGCCGTCGAGCATAGTCTTGACGATTCCGGGGTACTTGCCGGCCTGGATCTGCTTGTTGAGGTCGTCGCCCTTGGGACCGCCGGCGATATCAACAAACGTCGGCACCCAGTCCAGCGAGGCGAATATTCCGTTGATGACCGTATTCGGCTTGATGTGCCCGGGCCAGCGAATGACGCACGGAGCACGCATGCCGCCTTCCCAAGTCGTGAGCTTTCCGCCTTTGAAGGGCGTGACGCCGCCATCCGGGTAGGTGATGACTTCCGCGCCGTTATCGGTGGTGAAGACGACGATGGTGTTGTCGAGCTGGCCCATGTCCTCCAACTTCTTGAGGACGTAGCCGATGTTGTCGTCCATCTGCTTCATGCCGGCTTCGTTGGCGCCCCAGTCCATGCCGCCCGGCTCACCAATCATGGCTTCGTACTTCGGCGAGAGCACGGTCGTGATGTGCATGCGCGCCGGGTTATACCAGACGAAGAAGGGCTTGTTGGTCTTTTTAGGATCGTTGCGGTCGAGGAAGTCGATGACCTTGGACGAAATTTCCTCGTCCACCGTCTTCGAACGCTCCAGCGTCAGCGGCCCTTCGTCTTTGCAAGTCTGGTTCTTCTCCGTCCCGTCGGATGAGTGGCACCACATCACCGGACGTGGCGGTGTCAGGCAGATCGCTTTTCTGGGGTCCACTGCACCGGGGACCTCGGTCATGCCGGGTATGGGTGTGTTCATGCACGGCGGTGCGATGCCCTGCACCGTCGGAGTTTTATTGAGATCGGGGAAACTTACCCCCTGCATCGCGTCCAGGTGATACAGGTATCCCCAGAATTCCTGAAAGCCGTGTGCGGTGGGCAGCGCCTGCACGTGGTCGCCGAGGTGGTTCTTCCCGAACTCGCCAGTGTTGTAGCCGAGGTCAAGCAGGAACACGGCGAGGGCCGGTGTGCCCGGACGAAGATAAGACGGGCTGCCGGGGAGTTGCGGCGGGATCATGCCCGTGCGCAGGGGGTGCATGCCAGTGAAGAAGGCATTGCGCCCGGAGGTGCAGCTCTGCTCGGCATAGTAGTCCGTGAAGAGGGCGCCTTCATTACCGATGCGGTCGATATTGGGAGTTCTCCCGACCATCAGGCCGCGATGGTAGATGCTCGGCTGCATCCAGCCAATGTCGTCACCCATGATGACAACGATGTTGGGTTTCTGCGTGGTCGCTGCTTGCGCATGCGCACGGGTGAAATCGCCGGCCAGTAAAAAACTGGAGACGGCGACCGCCCCGATCGTAAGTTTTCGAACACTAGCTCCGAAGTCCATACTTCTCTCCTCGTAAATGGTTCTTGTTGAGCTTCAATCAAGGCTGGTTGACAGTGATCGAAGAATTGAAACAACCTCGTCGAGACAATCTGGCCTCTACGAGCAAAATTTAAATTTGGGGGGTAGCGAATTTTCGGTTGCTAAAAAAGTCTACTCTGCGCCCCACTCTTCACCAACCGCCACCGGGATTTTCCTTCCGCCGGCCCGGCAGGGCCGATATATCAAAGCCCAATCCGCCGCGGCGGGCTGGGTAAGCTTTCTTACGAATTGCGAGTCCCGGCAGGGACGACACTCTTCCGCGAGGGTTTCAACCCGAGCTAATAGAACGCCGCCGGGTGCCCCCGCGCCTGCCTTTCTGCCCCATCTTCCTCTGTGTCTCTGTGCCTCTGTGGTAAATTGCACCTTACTTAATCCGCGTTCATCCGCGCAATCCGCGTTTGCCTTTCTCCGTGTCCTCCGCCTCCGTGGTGAACTGATTTTCCCAAAACGGGAACGCCCCGTCATTTTTCGCAAATAATCCTTGCAATTCCCTCCCGCCTTTTGCCACGCTTCTAACGTGGGGGTTTATCCCCCGCGCGGATACTGTACGACTTTGCTTCCGGCATACCGGCGGCGTGTACGAACTCACTGTTGGCTGACGGCTGAGAACTGAGAGCTGAAGGCTGACAGCTTAGCCCGGACTTAGGAGGCCTTATGTCCTACGCTACCTGTGACCATCTCAAGGAAGATGGCGTCTACTGTCAATCTCCCGCCCTGCTCGGCCACAACTTCTGTTACTTCCACCTCAACGTTCGCGCCCGCCGCGTGCAAATGGCGCGCTCCCGCAGGCGCGGCGAAAGCTGCCGCTTCCAGCTTCCCGTGCTAGACAACATGCATGCTGTACTGCTCTCGCTCCAGCAGGTGGCCGAGGCCCTCGCCGACGACCGCATCGACTCCAAGCGCGCCGGCCTTTTGCTCTACACCCTCCAGCAGACCGCCACCGCCTTGAACTCCACTCCGGAATGGAAAGGCGAACGACCCCAGGCCGGGCCAGCCCAGCCGATGCGTGCCGTCGAAATTCCCGACGTCGCCCAGCAATTCGATTTGCCCCAGGGCGTCGATCTCGATCTTCCCCCTGAGGCCGCTCTGGATGCCGCCGAACAACCAGTCGACCCAACCGCGAAACCAAAAGAGCACGTCCGTCTGGCTCGTATGCCCTCGCGTGCGGTCACGCAGGCGGACAAGTACTTCCACATTCCCAAGGACCCCAGCGGCGAGGTCACCTTCGACGAATTGGCCTACGAACTCAGCCGGGCAAAAGCCTACTGCGACGGCACCCGGAAACCGCCTGCCGACTCTGACGACGTCGAAGACACCGCCGATGTCGCCTGAGGACGCGAAAACGGCCATGCAACATCAATCGAATGACGAATTTACGCATAACTACTTTTGTTATGACGCTTTTGCACTCATCCCACGGCCTAAGTCCTTGATTCCACGGATTTCGAGGGGGGAGGGGGTACCCCCGATACACCGCCGATAGATTGGCGTTGCTGACTGGACTGTCCTTCATCATTTCGCTCTGCCTTGTGCACGGGAAAGAGTGTTATCTTGCAGAGACCAACCAGCAATTTGTGGTGCACGCAGTTCGAGGAACGCGGTAATTCGCCGCTGGTTGCAGTCGTGTGTAAGTCGAGCGAGCTACGTACGAGGTTTCAATGCACATTGCCCAATCCGTTCTCAGTGTGGCGATAGAAGACCCTGCGCATTGGAGCGCTGATTGGGCTTGGGGCTTGCCTTTGATCGTATTGACCGTAACCATCCATGTCTTGGGGCTTGGGTTGGTCGGACTAAGAGCCATTGGCGCTTCCAGCCGCATGCTCGAACGCCGTCACCTCATCCTGGTGTTCGTCTCCGTGGTCGGAACCGTTACTCTAATGGCCACTTGTCTGCACGCGACCGAGGCCGCCATATGGGCCGCAGCCTATCGGATACTCGGCGCCCTGCCTGACAACCGGTCGGCGATGCTCTATTCGCTGAACGCGATCACCAGCTACGGACACGCTGAATTAGTACTGGAGGGGCACTGGCAACTTTTGGGCGCGCTCGAAGCGCTGAACGGATGGCTCCTGTTCGGCCTCACCACCGCTTTTCTGTTTGGCACGATCGAAAAAGTCTGGTCACTGGGGAGCCAGCACAATCACCACTAGCCCGAGACCGGGAAGTCTCCAGACTCAAAGCCTGCGGTAAACTTAGATAACCGCGGAGGGATGTGTGAGCGGTTGAAACAGGCGGTCTTGAAAACCGCTGTACTCGAAAGGGTACCGGGGGTTCGAATCCCTCTCCCTCCGCCAGCAAGTCTCAAGTGCAGAGAAACTTTGCAGGTCTGTCGCGGAAATCCGCCGTATTGGCCGCAATTTCGCATGTCTTGGGCTGAAACCGGACTCAGAGAAAATGCCCGACTGGACCCGGAAGGCTAGTTCTGCGGCTCTTTTCTCCGAAGGGCTGACAGTCGGTCCGGTTTCGCGATTCGCGCCAGGCGAATGCAATGCGATCACACACCGATGGTTCGGCGAATGCCAACTTGACTTGTGTTGCATAACCACGAACAGTTTTGCCAATCTCCGGACACCTCGATAAACTCCGCATGGCCAGTGCTGCACTTTGGTTGAAGTTCGCAGAGGCTCCCTAGAACAGGTCACACCGCCCCGTAAACTTAGTGCAGACGGTAACCGAACCGACTGATATGACCTCAGAGCGACTGCTTCACGACTTCGTGCCACTCGTGGCTGGCTGCGGATTCTTCACGTAAGTGTTTAGCCAGTTATTCATTCACTAAGACAACTTTTCTAGTGTCTCCCGCAGACTTTGGAACAGACCCCGCTTTTCGTCATCGAAGTCCTCCTCGTTAACACTTGCGACCCGGCCGTTCATCTCGGAGATAGCCGCCTTCGGCATCTTTTCTATGATTTCCCTCCGTCGCAGGGCATCGTTCAGCCATTGAATCTCAACCGGAACTTCTCTTTCAATTATGTGCGGTGCCGCTTGAAATCCCAATTGGTCGGCATGGCTGGCGAATTCAGGAGAGTTAAGGAGAGCATCGCCGTAGATCTCTAACACAGGTGCAGTAGACACGTCAGAACCACGCACCATTTCGCCGAGACGGTACAACAAGCCCGTCCGACTAGGCGGTGTAAGTACGTCTAATAAAACAGGCCATCTATCCCTGAGACGGTCGACTTTAACGTCCCCGCTGATAAGTCTCCGGCAGTGACCCTCTAGCGCATCCCCAAACGCCGAGCCTAAGCCCAATGTCTGGTTGGGTGCGATACTTTCCCGCAAGCGAAGAACTAGGTCAATCAGCGAACCCTGCTGGTCAAGTTCTGAATCCCAGACATCTTTTTCGACGTCGCGAAGTTCAGAAGCAAGGTACTGCTTATATTCGTCGTTCTTTCCGCTGTATGCCAGAACTTTCAGATATAAATCAGCCAATTTAGGGTCGAACTCAAATCCTGTGATCGTATGTGCCAGCTCTGACTTTTCTGTCGAAACCTCAATAAGATTATTCATCAATTCGCCCAGAGATGCAGAGTAAAGGTCGTAGTGTTCAACGATGTCTCGAGCCGGAATCGATCCGAGGGCCCCGGGCAGTTGAGCTACCGCCAGTAAAACTTTGGATACGTATGGCTGTGCTTGTGGAAATACGCGATGTATCTCATATAGTTGCTCGAATCTACGGAGTTCCAGAGTCTTTTGGGCTATTACGGCTAACGTCTCGGGGAGGGCCGCCGGGTTCTGAACTAACTGCGTGTACGTCGTCATGCCACTGTTGGCCTGCCAAGGTGCGGATTGCAGCGTGAGCGATGAAACGTGGTCGATCATCTGCATGGAAAGAAAGGCCACTGCCGATGTATGACACCCACCCTGTTGACAAACAACTTGATGTCACGCGGAGTCGGCGGTCTCGCGCCGCCAAGCCTCTTCAGATCGTACAGACGGTAGATTTTGTGAAATTCGTTGTCATCATGCCCGGAAGGGAATGCAATCTTCAACTGTTCAATGAAAAATTGGCTCCAATCCGATAGCAACGGCGGAGAAACACGAAAAGTGAGCTGAAAAGTCTTATCCGCGAAAGAGTCGGCAATGCCGTCACGACCAGCAGACAAGGGTGCCACACCGTTCAGGTCGTCGCCCTCAACTTTGTTGTTTTCCGGCCACAGTCGCCTCAACGCCGTCGGATCAAACGGTACGAGCAGCCACAAACGAGGTAACCAATCCGAACCACGCCGAGCCCCGAGATCAAAAAATGCCTTCATCGTGGCCCATATCTCGAGCGCGTCTCCAGAATCCACCCGATCAAGGTTGTCAGCTACGATGACCAGTCGTCGTTCGCCATCGCCGAGCGCTTCTTGTAGCAACGACGAGAACATGGACTGAAATTCAACCGAGGTCGGATCGGGCTTTGTGAGGGTTGTTGAATCAGTCCGCTCTTGGGTGCGGTTGAAAAACAACGCCAATATGGTCTCGTCCCTGTACTTTTCCCGATTTTCACTCCAGAACCGAACTTCCCAGAACTTTTTCGTAGGTCGAAGAAACAGAAACACACCTGCAGCAAACAAAAATGGCAGGGCGGCAACCGCAAATCCAATACCGGCCCAGTAAGGATGATCAAAGGAGTTATGGTCATACTTTGACACTAACTGCAGGCCCACTGGAGCAAGCAAGATCAGTGCCGCAAATATGGCCCCTAGCGGAGTGAGAGTGGGCCTAGTCTTGGTGGTCACCTTTTGGACTCGCCTTGCCAGATCGTCTTTCCGGTTCTTCCAGTGCTCAGGTGACGATAACCAGCCAATATCTACTAAGTGGTCGATAAGTTGCTCGAGAAACGCTCGCCTCAGCGGGTCCCCTTGGTGGGCCCAGGCGTCGAAGACAAATGTCTCGATCTTTCCGCCAGGCTGCTCCTTGAGCGTGGTCCTCAACAGTTCGACGACGGTTGACTTTCCGCTTCCCCAAGTGCCAGTCAGCCCGATGGCCTTTCCACCCGCGGCCGTCAAGACTACGTCGGCTATGGCGATTGCGACCCGGGAATGACTAAAGGAATCCTGCGTCGTTGGTGCGTCAGATAGAACTTCGGTTGGGCAGAAATCCGCGCGTGGCTTCATAGACGAAGTGACCTGTGTACTACGTTTGAAGGATAGAAGAACAACCAGATGAATCCAATACCTATTCAGTGGCCGGCAGCATCATCGCCCCACGCCCCCGCCTACTCCTTCTTCCACGTTCCTAATTACCCACGCTTCCCGCTCGTCTTCCTGCATCCCTTTCGCGGAGGCTCGTAGCACCATGGCCGTCTCTTCCACCTCGCCACACGTCCACGTGAACCAGCGCCATCTGTTCGCCATCCGTACCCGGCAGCCAGCAGCGCTCGTCTTCCTGGGCTAACCTGCCCACTTGACTTGATTGTTGCCCCGAACAGAGCGGAAATGTTGCCAAAGCCTTTCAGGAGGCAACATGCGCGCCAACCTAGCGGTCCAACTTGATTCTCTGCCCAGAATGGGCAAAGATCCCCTCTGCGCCCTGTGGCGGCAACTTTTCCAAACCGCCCCGCCTCAGCAACTTCGCCGACAGCTGATGGTTCGCATCCTGGCCTACAGCATCCAGGAACGGGCCTTCCGGGCGCTTAGCCCGGGTGCGAGTCAGCGGCTCCGCCAGATGGCACGGGCGCTGGAGAAGAATCCCGGCGCGGCGATCTCCGCTGCGCCCGGCTTCAAGCCGGGCACTCGCCTCATCCGCCAGTGGCGAGGCCACACCCACGTCGTAACCGTCAAAGCGAAAGGTTACGAATATCAAGGATCCCTGTATCAGAGCCTGTCTGAGATCGCCCGTCTTATCACCGGCACCCGTTGGTCAGGGCCGCTGTTCTTTGGCCTGAAATCCAGCCCGTCCAAGACGGCTGCTTCCCTGAGGTCCAAATGAGCACGGAACACAAAGCCGCAGTTCACTGTGCCATTTATACCCGCAAGTCGTCCGAAGAAGGTCTGGAGCAGTTGTTTAATTCCCTCGATGCCCAGCGGGAAGCCTGTCAGGCCTTCATCTTGAGTCAGCGTCAGGAAGGCTGGCGAGCGCTTCAGGCCCGCTATGACGACGGCGGCTACTCGGGCGGGAATCTCGACCGTCCAGCCCTGCAACAGTTGCTCGCGGACGTCGAGGCCAAAAAGGTCGACACCATCGTTGTATATAAGGTGGATCGGCTGACCCGCAGCCTGGCCGACTTCGCCAAGATCGTCGAGACCCTCGATGCCCGAGGCGTCTCCTTCGTTTCCGTCACCCAACAGTTCAATACCACCAGTTCCATGGGGCGGCTAACTCTGAATGTCCTGCTCTCCTTTGCCCAGTTCGAGCGGGAGGTCACCGGAGAAAGGATTCGGGACAAAATCGCCGCCTCGAAGCGCAAGGGTATGTGGATGGGCGGAGTCCCTCCGCTTGGCTATGACCTTACGGAGCGGAAGCTGATCGTGAACCCGAAAGAAGCTCAATTGGTCTGCGATCTGTATCAGCTGTATCTTCAATTGGGGTGCGTGTCCAAGCTGAAAAGCCACCTCGACCGCGAAAGGATTAAGAGCAAGGTGAGGATCAGCTTGGCCGGAAACCGATCGGGTGGAAGCTCCTACTCGCGCGGGGCGCTTTACGAGATCCTGAAGAACCGCATCTACCGGGGTGAAGTTGTCCACCGCGATCAAGTGTTTGCCGGAGAGCACGAAGTCATTGTGTCGCAAGAGCTTTGGGACCGAGTCCAGGCTCAACTGAGGTGCGACAACCAAGGACGCAGAACTGGTATACGGGCTACCGCACCAAGCCTCCTGGTGGGCTTGCTGCAGGATGCTAACGGCAACGGCTTCACTCCAACGCATGCGGTAAAGAATGGCAGACGATATCGCTACTACGTCTGCCAGCCTGCGAAGGACAATAACGGCAACACGGATCGCCGACCTATTCGCCTGCCGGCGCATGATGTCGAAAGCTTGGTCTTGGCAAGACTGCGAACGCTAGCGCAATCCGACCACGAGGTCATAGATCAACTTGGTCTCCCGACAGACACGCCAGCTCAGACGCAGCAGCTGGTTACCGCTGCCCGAAGTGCATCGAGCGAATGGCCCTCGGCGCCGCCCCAGAAGCTCAGGGAATTAGTCGCACAAGTGATCAACCGCGTTGTGGTGCACCAGGACAAAGTCGAGCTGAATGTCAGCCGGTCGGAACTTCGCGATGTGCTTATAAAGGATGGCTCGGTCGGCTCCAACCAACCCGGCGGCGATGATCTATTTGTCCTGGAAGCTGGGGCAAAGCTCAAGCGCTGTGGGGGAGAAGTAAGGCTAGTGCTGCCGCCCAACGCGAAGGGCGAAATCCTGAGGCCGGCAGCACCCTCCTTATTAAAGGCTATCGCACGTGCTCACGACTGGCGAGAACGCATCATGAACGGCAGCGCGAAGGGCCGGCGTTCGATTGCAGAGCAGACTGGACTTGACGAACGATATGTAGGACGGGTTCTGGAGTGTGCCTTCCTTGCGCCTGACATCGTCGAGGCAATTCTCGACGGACGTCAACCTTACGATCTGACGGCGCAGAAACTCTGGAGCGATCTCCCCATGAACTGGAACGAGCAGCGCAAGCGTCTCGGCTTCCGGCGGGTCGGGATTTGAAGTGATTGCGCGTCCGACCGACACAGTCTCTTCCGCGATTTTGACGAGTCTCTGAAAGGGTCGCTGTTCCCCATTTCGAGAAAGCACCGAAAGATTCGCCGACGTTAAAGGACGGCCGGAACGTCGTCGCGGTGGAGTGAGGTTGCAGGTGACGCGCGGACCGGCTAGCGCGACTGAATTCTCCAGTAAGGCACTTCCGACTTGGCAAAATACCGTAGTGCGTCGGGGCCATGATCGTGCACTTTCAAGGGCTTTTCCTCACCGCGCTCCACGGCCTTGGCATCCCACGCGTAGGTCTGCATCTCTTGGATGGTCTTGGGTGCAGTCTGTCGGCAAAACCGCACCAACTTTTGGTTCAGCATCATGGAGACGATGCGAATGCCTTCGTTCACCTCGTTGTCTGCGTCTCCGTGCCAGATCCCATGCTTTGTCATCTCGGCCTTGAACGAAGCTGCCGATGGATCAACGATCACCTTGGCGTCGTTGTACGGACCGATGATGGTTACCAGGTCGTCGGCATACTCAGCATCCGTCTTCTGGCGCATCTCAACGGCTGAGTCCCAGTAGTATTCGCGAACGACCCAAAAACGCTGACCATCATCGTAAATATCAAGGAAGACCATTGGGTTGGTGGTCCCGTAATCAACGGCGATGATCCGCTGCTGGTAGCAGCCTGGCGAGCGAAGCCCCGCCGGCTCGTCCTTCAGGTCGTAGAGGAGTTCCTCGGACCAAGAATCCTTATAGATCGCGCCTTCGGCCAGAACCCAAAGACCCTCGATAAATCGCTTGAAGAAGAAACCTTTGTAAAGCTTCTTTTGCGCCGCTACGAACTCCTTCGTCAGATTGGGATTGTCCTCCATCGTGAAATGTTCTGACCACAAGATTCCAGCCACGCACAGTTCCGGGTTGTCGAGATAATCGGTTTTCAGCCAGTGATAGGGGCTGTCCGGGTTGGTTGTCCCGTACAGCCGTGCTCCCTCCGGTGACAGTCGACTCAGCAACATCTGAAAGAAGCTCTGCGGCATAAGGCTCAACTCATCACAGATCGCAACGCCAACCGTGAGCCCGCGGATGTAGCGCTCCGAACCTTCATCCTTAGCGCCGATGACCAGCCATTCCGAGTCGAAGAGTCTAAGCCTTCCCGAGTTTCGGTTGTAGTTGTAGTTCTCGGATCCGATTAGGTCGAACAGGTCAGTCAGGACGTTGTTGTAGATGCTCTGCTTGGAAACTCCTGTGAGGATCTTGCGGCCAGCTACTGGGTAGGTGCAGCAGTAAAGAATCTTGAGGTGCAGTGACCAGGTCTTGCCGCTTCGGACCGCACCCTCAAGAATGTTAATCGTCCAGTCTTCTTCCGGCGGTCGCATGGCGAACCGTTCGGCTCGGGGCCCGTAATTGAGGGTGGTCATCGTGGACCTCCGGCTGCGGCAGTCGTGCCGGCTACTTCCTGGCGCCGGCCGGGTCCACTCTTTCGCGTTCTCCGAGTTTGCTTCTGGCTTGCCACCTCGAGTTGGGCGTGTCGATTGCGCATTGTCTGGACCAGCTCATCCAGGGCGCTTCGTTCGGTGCTCTTCAGACTGAGTGCCAACTTCGAAATCCACATCGCTGCCCGAAGGTTCCCCGTAGCAGCCTCATTGATTAGCTGCCGCAGCATTGCCGTCTGCTTCGAAATCCTGCGGCGTTTCCCGTCTTTTTGGACCACCGTGACCGCAGCGAGAAGCTCCGTACGCAAGGCCTCCTCGAAGGTCGCGACCTTCTTGGGACGTCCGTGAGGGTTGCCGGACTGGCCCGGCTTGAACTGAGTATGCTGTGGAGGCTTCTTGTAACCCACCGGGTAAATTGGCTCGTTACTACCGCTCACGTTCAGCCTCCCACTCAGAAGACACGTCGCCAAAACTCCTGCCGGTAGCCAACTGAATTGCTCGCCCACCGGTGTACCGCTGCCACCGCCTAATAGCTGTGTCCACGTACAGCGGGTCTATCTCCATGCCGTGGCAGACCCGCCCTGTCCGCTCGGCGGCGAGGAGGGTTGTGCCTGAACCCAGAAATGAGTCGAGGACGATGTCGCCTCGGGCTGTGCAGTCCAGCAGGGCATCGGCGACAAGAGCGACCGGCTTCACGGTCGGGTGTATGGCGAGTAGGTTGCCTTCTTCCCCCGATTTCGAGGCGGTATTCACTCCCGGGTACCGCCAAACATTGGTCCGGTTGCGGCCGTACCGGCCAAGTTGCACGTTATTGCGGTGACGTTCCGGCCCTTTTCGGAAGACAACTACCAACTCGTGCTGCGATCGGTAGAACGATCCCATGCCGCCAGAGTCCTTAACCCAAACACACACGTTCAGAACTTCTTGGTAAGTTTCCCGTCCAGCCACGAGCAGTTCGCCAACGTGACGCCAGTCCATGCAAACGTAGTGAACTGATCCGTTCATGCTGTATCGTGCCAGCCAACTGAAGCACGTTTCTAGGAAGGTGGTGAACTCCTCCTCGCTCATTTCGCCGGAGGCCATCGCAAATTCGCGATGGTGAATGGATCCATTGCCGCAAACGTGGCCCTCGATCTTTACGTTGTAAGGAGGATCGACGAAGACTGCAGCTGCGCGCCGCTTGCCTATCAGGGTTTGAAATGACCTTGGATCCACGGCGTTGCCACAAAGGATGAAGTGCTTATCAAGCCTCCACAAATCCCCGGGGCGTGTCACGGCAGGCCCAATAGATTCCTCGTACTTGTCGGTTTCGTCGTTTGGTTGATTCGCCTCTTGAAGTATCAGGTCAATTTCCGGAATCTCGAACCCTGTGATCGTCACATCGAAATCTGTGTCAAGGGTCAATAAGTGCTGCAACTCAATGGCGAGGATTGAATTGTCCCAGCCGGCTTTTTCGGCCAAGCGGTTGTCGGCCAGAACATAGGCACGAACCTGGTCGGGTCTGAGACCTGCAAGCTGAACCGTTGGCACCTCTGTCATGCCGAGCAACTTCGCCGCTTCGAATCGACCCGCCCCGGCAACAATGACGTCGTTGCAGTCGATGAGAATTGGATTTGTGAAGCCAAACTCCTGAATGCTGACAGCGATCTGGCGGATCTGGTGCTTGGAATGCGTCCGAGCGTTCCTTGAGTACGGCTTCAATGAGGGCAGCGGTTTGTACGAGATCTCGAGGGGTGGTGCGATCGACGGCGAAACCATTTCAACCTCCGCGTTCTGTGACGAGGACTTTCCAGCGCTAAGCCTTGAGAGCTGATATGCGCTTCGCCTCATCACTGAATTTGAGATTGATAGAATTCCGGCGTCCGCGCAATCATTGACGGCGCATCTGTAAAATAGTGGACGAAAATTAAAAGATAAGCAGCATATACGCAGGAAGTTGCCAGCGAGCCTAAAATTTCATTGTCGCCCGATAGGGACATCCGGTGAGCCCGGAATCAGACCTCGCAGGCCTTCTCATAGCGTCGCTTGGCTTCCGACAAACCCCTGCGGACCTCGCGCGGGAAACATCGAATCGCTTGCTGGAAAGTGCGAATCGCTCTTCGGGCATGATGCTGGTTATAGACCGCAATGTGTTCCCAATCAGCGGGCCTCAGGTTTGCCTTAAGCTCGAACCCCTTGGCATCCAGATGGCTTGCGATTGAGAGGAGGGCCTCTTCAGATACCCTGTTTTGAACCATCGCTTCCCGAAATAGTCGTCCCCCAAGTCGCTCAAACGGAGTCAATGCTTTCAGGTTGATCCTGCAACGAAGCTGCCTGGGCGTCAGAATCTCGATGGAAAGCCCCTCTTCCGATAACCACCAGAACATTCGTTCCCAATTCTGGGTCAAGTCATCAACCACTTCCCAGACGTGACCGAGGTAAACCCGCCCTCGCAGAAGAGCCCTTTCCTCGAGCACGGGCGCCAGTGAATTGATGGGCACGGGCCGGCGTGCGTGGTTTGCTATTTCTTCCACAGCTGCTCGATACGTAGCTGGACTCCTAACTGTCCAATTTATGAAATTGTTGAACGCCAGTTCATCTGCCTTCAGAGGGGCTGAAAGTTCTGCAACAAACCGCTCCGGGTTTGCCGTGAATTCGCTTTCACCAGCACGTAGGAAATTTCTCACCAAATACTCGGTCGGAGCTGGAGAAGTTCTGTTGCGTGTGCGCCGCTTCTTTGTGGCCGTCATCTTCCCCTCAGTGATACCTCTCTCCATGGCTAGCAATCAGCTATCGCCGCAAAATGCCCAAGCTTTAAAGCGCACTGGAACGCTCGATGCACTGCCTGTTCAAAGGTATATTTGTCGTACGTTGCGCATATTCTTATATAGGATCGAGGATCTATCGTCATTTCGCTATCCACAAGTCAAGGTGAACGGTGCGCCTCTTCGTCGGAGTTACAGACTGGGACTGGTGGTCGCTTCACGCGAGTAAAGCCGGCTGGTAAGGGACAACCTCCTAAGAAACAGTCGGCGAGCAAGTCCGCTCACAAAAAGGCACCAGCGAAAGCAGTCAGCAGGAAGCCAAATAGTACTCGCCGGAGACCCGTTCGAAGGCGAAGGGGGACTGCGGAAGCGGACTCATTCTCAGCGCAGGAAGCAGCAGCGCGTTCGGCCGGGCAGGCGGGAGATTTGCAAGGTTTGTCCGATGTCGAAGTCGCGGATTCCGAGAGTCCTGACGAGTTGCTTGAGGAAGGAAATGCGTTTGAGGCGGGCATAGTAGCCGGCGTCGAAGATGCGAGGCGCGCTACTCCGAGCGAGGTCCACACGCATGAAATTCTGGAAGATGACGTGCCGAAGGAGTATCTCGATCCAGACTAGTCCGGGAAGCTCTCTTGGGGAACAGTTCGGGCAGAGATGAGTCCAGGCAGCGAATTGCTCATCCGCCCTCGCGCGCGACCACATGTGCCGCCGGCTGATGTTGCTTTCTCAAAATCTCACCCGCCAGAAACAAGTCGGTGAGCAGCGCGC
>CAVSQO010000013.1:0-206662 GCA_963730105.1 uncultured Acidobacteriaceae bacterium | reverse complement strand
TTGGGGTAACTCGCGAAAAGTGAACCGGTAATTCACGCCATTCTGCGTGCATGCAGACGTGTGTCTGCGACCAAATCTGCTGAGGACTTGAAAACAACATGATCATCATTCGCAATTTGCTGATATTTGTATTGCTTGCTGGCCTCAGTTTGTCTGCTCAGCAAATCAGTGGAAGCATCCGGGGTACCGTCACCGATTCAACCGGCGCGGTTGTTCAAGGCGCGACGGTGACCGTGAAACAAACCGAAACCGATCTTTCACGGACGGCAGTTACCGACCGCGGTGGCAACTATGTAGTGCTGGAACTTCCTGTCGGAACTTATCGCCTGCAGATCACGGCCAAGGGCTTCAAGGAATACGTGCAGACCGGCATCTCGGTGGACGTGAACGAGAGTGCTTCGGTTTCGCCTCACCTTGCGATCGGATCGGAAATAGAAGTGGTGCAGGTCACCGCCGATGCCGATCTCATCGCGCCCACCGAAACCAGCATGGGCAAGGTGGTGGGAGAGCGGGAACTGGAAGACCTTCCGCTGAACGGGCGTAATTTTTCGCAGTTGGGACTGCTGCAGCCCGGTGTGGTGCCGATAACGCCCGGGTTGGTGGAAGCGGGCGGCGGACTGCGGGACAATCAGCCGTACTCAGTGAATGGGTCGCGGCCGGAATCCAACAACTTTCTGATCGACGGCGCCGAAAACTTCAACGGTGTCGATGGCGGTTATGTACTGAAACCGCCAGTGGACGCGATCTCGGAATTCCGCATCATTACGCAGAACGCACCCGCTGAGTTCGGCGACGCAATAGGTTCGACGACGAACATCATCACCCGCTCAGGGACGAACTATTTCCATGGCGCGCTGTGGGACTTCCTGCGCAATGACGCTGTCGACGCGCGAAACTATTTTCAGACGCAGCCCTTGCCCTTGATACAGAACCAGTTCGGCGCCACCGTGGGTGGCCCCATCATCAAGAACAAACTCTTCTTCTTCGGCTACTACGAAGGTTTCCGCAACGAACAGGGTGTAACTGCACTCACCACCGTACCGTCGATGCAGGAGCGGACCGGTAACTTCGCGCAACTGTGTCCGGAAGGATTCACCCAGGGCTTCTGCAACAATCCCAACAACCAACTGTTCAATGTCCTCGCCAACCAGCCGTATCCGAACAACCAACTGCCGTCGATCAACCCCATCTCGCAGAACTTACTGCAATATTTTCCTGAACCGAACGTGGGGACCAACACGTATTCCGCGTCGGGCATTATCAATAACGATTACAACCAGTTCGGCACCAAGATCGATTATTACCTCACGCAGAACGACAACCTGAACTTCCGTTATTCGTTTTACCAGTCGTCGGACCTCAATCCACTGTCGCCGGCAGGTGCTAGTGTGCCCGGCTTCCCGGTTGCCAGCGATCAGCGAGCACAGAATTTCGTCGCGCAGGAGACCCACACCTTCACGCCCACGTTGGTCGGGGTGCTGCGGTTCTCGTTCCTACGCAACAAGTTGCTCTTTAGTCAGAGCCAGGTGCACACGCCTCCCGAGGACTTGGGCTTCCAGTACTCGCCGAGCCTGGCGGTTGCGGAAGGGCCACCGTTCATCCAGATCAGCGGCTATACGAACATAGGCAACCCGATCACCGGGCCGCGCAATACCTACGAGAATCTGTACGACTACTCGGGATCGATGAGCTGGTCACGTGGCAAGCATTTGTTCAAGTTCGGCGGCGGATACCAGTACCAGCAGATCAACGTTACGCAGGGAATCGCCACCAACGGGTTCTTCGTGTTCGCGCCGTTCCCCGTAACCGACGCGTTCGCCAGTTTCCTGTCGGGCGAGCCCGTGGTCTTCCTGCAAGGCCTCGGCAATTTCACGCGCCACATTCGCGGCAATGAATTCAACGCCTATGCGCAGGACACCTACAAGGTGACGCCACGCCTCACTCTGAGTCTGGGTTTGCGTTACGAGCTGCCTCTGCCGTACACGGAGATCCATAACCTGAACTCCATGTTTATTCCGGGACGCCAGTCGGTGGTGATGCCGAATGCGCCCGAGGGACTGCTGTATCCCGGCGATCCCGGCATCCCAGCGGGGTTGATCCCGACCTACAAAACCGCCTTTTCGCCGCGCGTGGGCTTCGCCTACGATATGTTTGGCGATGGGAAGACCCTCCTGTCGTCGGCCTACGGCATTTTCTATGAACCGTATTACACCGGTCAGGGCGGCCCGCTGCAAACGCCGATCAGCGCTCCGCCATACCTGGCGACGCCGCAAGTGAGTTTGCCGAACTTCGCCGATCCGTACAACGGCAATCCGCCGGTCCCGGGCGCATTCTCGACGCCCCTGACCAACCTGACTCTGGCGCCGAACATGACGCTGCCGTATTCGCAGGAGTGGAACCTGAACCTGCAGCACTCGTTCGGTCGCGACTACCTGTTCGAAATTGGATATGTCGGCACCAAGGGAACCCACCTGCCGCGCTTCATCGAGGGGAACCCGGCTGTGTTCATTCCCGGCTACGTCGACGGACAGCCGATCTCGAATTCGGGCAACGCTAACCAACGGAGACTCTATTCGGGATGTACGCTCGCTGATTCGCCGAGCAGTTGTATTTTCTCCTCCATGGGTGAGATCGCCAGCATCGCGAACTCCTCGTACAACGCGCTGGAGGTGAGCCTGCAAAAGCGCTTCAGTCACGGGGTTTCGTTCCTTGCGTCCTACACGTGGTCGAAATCGATTGATGATGCGTCGTCGTTCAACATGACGGGTTCGGAAGCCAAACCGGTGGCGGGCGAGAACGATCTGGCGCAGAACCCTTTCGACCTGGCGGCCGAGCGTGGGCTCTCGATGTTCGATGCGCGCAATCGCTTCGTCTTCAGTTACACGTGGGACCTTCCCTTCTGGCAGAGGGGGCACGAGTGGTACAAACAGGTTTTTGGAGGATGGCAATTGAACGGTATCGTCACGCTGATGAGCGGAACGCCGTTCACGGTATTCGATTCGAATGACGTGGCGGCCCAGGGCACCGCGCCCGAGATTACGGGTTTCTCGGCGCAGCGTCCTGACCAGGTGGGCAATCCGAACACCGGCCCGAAAACGGTCACCGCCTGGCTCAACGCGAGCGCCTTCCAGCAACTCGATCCGGTCCTTGATGCGGGACAGTTTGGGACGGAGGGGCGGAACGTCAACATCGGACCGACTTACTTGGATTGGGATTTTGGGACGCTGAAGAACATCAAGATCACAGAATCAACGTCATTGCAATTTCGGGCGGAGCTGTTCAATATCCTGAATCATCCGAATTTCCGACTGCCCGACAGCGATATCAGTTCGCCAACGTTCAACCAGATCCTGGCAGCGCGCGATCCGCGCCAAGTGCAGTTCGCGCTGAAGTTCTTGTTCTGAGTCAGGTCTGACGACGGGCCACGCCGAAGTGGCGAGCGGACGCGCGGAGCCTATGATCTACGTATTTTCGGCGACCAGCTCGTCGAGTACGGTCGCTGCGGTGGTTAATTTGTCGACCCCGAAGACCAGCAGCACGAGGTTCGAGCCTGATTCCAGTCCGCAGTAGCTGTAGTCAATGTTCAGCTGCTTCTCGCCCAAGCGCGCGGACGCGCGGCCCAATTCACCCGGACGGTGCGGCAACCTGACTACGGCGACGTCTGTCTCTTCGAAGATCATGCGCAGATCGCGCAGCACTGCCTTGGCGGCGGCCATATCATCGGCAATGAATCGGGTAAGGCTTTCACCCGCCTCGACATACGATTGAAACGCAAGGATGTTCACTCCGCGCGCTGCCAGAGCGAGGAAGCAGTTCCCCAAGGCGCCAGGTTTGTCTGCGATGGTTACGGTAAACTCCTTCGCCTTCGGCATGTGACTCGACTCCTTCTTCCTTTTGCCGGCGTCCCCGCGGATCGCATTCAGCAAATGCGCGCCGACCTTAATCAATGGAAAGCCTGATGAACAATGACCAACAGTCACAATAGTGAAAAGGCACTTATGAGTACGTTATAACAAATGTTATAACAAGCCCTATTTGCCAGTCAGCGACGTCAGGATTCGGTCAAAATCTTCCAGTGACGAATACTCCAGCAAGATCTTCCCGCGCCCTTTCCGGTCCTTGATCGTGACTCTTACTCCGAGCGCTCGTTCCAACTCTCGCTGTGCTTCCCGAACATTCGGATCGATCGCCAGTTCCTTGAGCTTCTGATCCAGCTCTGGCCGCACGGGATGGCTCAAGTTCGCTATTGCATTTTCCGTCTCTCGAACCGATAAACCCTTTTCCACCACGCGGTTGGCAATAGTCATCATGTTTTCCGGCGAATCCAGCCCCAGTAGCGCCTTGGCGTGACCGAAACTGAGATGTCCGCCCGCCACCCAGGTCTGCACTGCCTCCGGCAACCGTAACAGCCGCAGGAAGTTAGCCACGGAGGACCGCTCTTTCCCCGTGCGCAGCGAAATCTGTTCCTGCGTTAGCCCGAATTCCCTCCCCAGCCGATCGAAGGCCCTCGCCTGCTCGATTGGGTTCAAGTCTTCACGTTGCAGATTTTCAATGATGGTCATTTCCATCGCCTGCTCGTTCGAAACCTGGCGCACAATCGCCGGAACCGTCGTCTTCCCAGCACGTTGCGAGGCGAGCCAACGCCGCTCGCCGGCGATCAGCTGATAGCGCCCTCCTGGCACTGCGCGCACAGTGATCGGCTGCAAAACGCCAGTTGCCTTAATCGAATCAGCCAATTCCGTCAAAGCTGCTTCATCCACGTGCGAGCGCGTCTGATATGGGTTGCGGTCAATCAGCTCAACCGACAACTGGTGGATCGCCTCGCCCGCGTGTACAGCCGGAGCTGGCGTGGCGCCTTGGCGCGAAGGCAATAGCGTCTCCAGCCCGCGTCCTAGCACCTTTCGTTTTTCCATCATGAACTCTTCTCAACTCTCATTATTTCTTTAACTTGCGATCTCTGGATGCACGGTGGCTTGCTCTGAAGCACGCTTCGCCCGGGCCATAATTTCGTCCGCCAGTTGCAAATAGGCCTCTGCACCCCGTGACCGCGGATCATATAAAAGTGCCGGTTTGCCGTGGCTGGGCGCTTCGGCAAGCCGAATATTGCGCGGAATCGTCGTGTCGCACATCAGTTCGCCGAAAAATCCCCGCAAGTCGGACGCAACCGACTGAGCTAGGTTCGTCCGATCGTCAAACATTGTGATCACAACGCCTTCCACCACCAAGCCCGGATTCAGCTCCAATTTGATTCGCTCGACCGTATCCAACAGTTCCGTCACGCCCTCGAGTGCGAAGTATTCGGCCTGCATGGGAATTAGCACGGCATCCGCCGCTACCAAAGCGTTGAGAGTCAGCAAATCCAGCGCGGGGGGACAGTCGAGGATCACATACTCATAATTCTGCCGCACCGGATCCAGCGCGTAGCGCAGCCGGTATTCGCGATGATCGAGCGGCACGAGCTCGATATTGGCGCCAATCAGGTTCTTGTGGGCCGGAATCGCCTGTAAGTTCTCAACTTCGGTAGGACAGGAGGCCGCCTCCGCCGTCACTTCACCCATCAGAACCTGATAGGTGTTCAGGCGGTGAGGATCGCGGTCGAAACCGACTCCGCTGGAAGCGTTGGATTGCGGATCGCAGTCCACCAATAGAGTCTTAGCGCCCTTGAAGGCCAGTGACGCGGCAAGATTGATGGCGGTCGTGGTTTTACCCACGCCACCCTTCTGATTGGTAACCGCGATGACCCGACCCATGGGAGCGAAAGCCTCCGGGAAAGATTAGACCGCTGGGCCGGGATGGGCAACGCCCGAGGATGGTGCAAACTCAATTTCTGGAGGAAAAACTGTGCAAGACTCGAATACCTCATCGGAAGCTGCTGATTCAGCGAAGGGTAGGTCCTATCGGTAGTTGTGCGTATTCGGCAAGAATGTTCCACGTGGAACAATCTGGCCTCTGTGCGGCTGGAGGCCACCGTGGTCGTCATGAGTCTGGTCAGCCTTCGGCGGAAAATCGCAAAATTGTTCCACGTGGAACAATCTGTGGGCAACTTGACCCCATAGCAATCTCTTGCAAGTAGGGACTCATTCGAGGAAGCTCCATTAAAAAGTACGCGTTTGAGCGTGATGTTTCCCACTTAGCTATAAGATCTCGGCGCAACTTAAGCCATACTTCCCACCTCAGGACTAATGACGCTACAGCATTGTATGACTCATAGTCAATCATACGGGCCCCGACTGAAGTGCCGGCGTTAGTCGACGGCCACTTCCCATACATGGGCGGTGCGGTGAATTCTCGAAGCCAATATCTCCCACAATGGCACCATATCAGCCTCAAGGAATAACATTATTTCCCACTAGGACCACCCTTCCGTCGCTAAGGGGAATTGGAGTGGGATCCCGTAGCCGCCAGCTTGAACCGAGAGAACACTGAGCCGCTGCTACCTGGGCAGCGCCGACCAGCAGCCCAAGCATTCCGCCTGGTGCCGCCAAGCGGTCGATCCCCGCCAAGGCATTTTCGAATTTTTCGACCGCGCGCAGGGTGATGACGTCGGCGGTCCGGTTCCAGGTTTCCGCCCGGCCGCAGAAAACGTCTGCGTCTTTCAGATCCAGACTGCGAATCGCCTCGCGCAGAAATGTCGCTTTCTTGTTCTGGGATTCAACGAGAGTGAGGTGAACTTCCGGCACGAACAATTTAATGGGAAGTCCCGGAAACCCGGCGCCGGAACCAACGTCGGCCAAAATGCCAGCCGACGGATGGAATGCGCCGGCGTCGCGAAGTACGCGGGCAGCGAAAAGCGATTCTCCAAAGTGACGGGTAACGATTTGCTTCGCGGTCGCGAATCGCGGTCAGGTTAATGCGCGAGTTCCAGCGGAGGAGCAGTTCGAGATAAATCTGCAGCTGGTTCGCGAGTTCGGGAGGCACCGGCGCGACAAACGGTTCGAGAAGGGTGGCGATGCGGGCAGCGTCGAGCATCGTAGGTAAGGATACGGCAAAGCAACCGCGGACGGACGCGGATCGGACTCAGGTCAAGTCAAGAGCGACCGCGCGGATGGTGCGGATTACGCGCACCAAATCGAAAGCCACACTGGCTGAGCATTCTGGTTGCTACCTCGTAATCGGATAAGCAATGGCCCCAGAAGGTGCCGCTACTATCACACCAATTAATTCCGGGGACTGAGGAAGAATATATCCACTTTTGGGGGATCTCGGATGAAAGACTTTGCAACCTTTCGCGATAGTTGTGCTTCCTCTAAACCAGGTAGCCGATTGTTTTCAGCAGGTAATAGTTTTGGTTGGTGGCATTCCAATTGCGCATAAGTGCCCCGTTCGTGGAAATTCTGAAGCGGAGAGCTTATGAAGAAATTTGCGATCGCTGTATTGTTGCTGCTGGCCTTGGGAATTGCCACTGCGTCAGCAACTACTGTGGATACGGTTGACTGGGGTCAACTTGGACCCTCCTTCACTGTACTTACAACGCCCCAGCCCTTTACGTCCGCCGGTGGAATCACCGGACTCATTGGTCTTAACGATTTCGACCCCTTCGAGCGCCTCGACCAGGGCAATGGCTGGAACGGCAACTTCAGTCCTGGCGAACACCTGATCTGGAACATAGATCAAACCGGCTTCGATGACAGTATCGTCGCCATCTTCAACACCGGAACCTTCGGTGGCGGAGCGCAGATTCAGGCGGATCCGTTTGGGCCGTTTGTGGGGATTCTTAATGTGTACGACACGAGCTTGAACCTGATTGCGACGGTTACCGAGAACGGTGTGTCGAACAGCAACGGTGATGGAAGCGCGATCTTCATCGGATATCAGAGCGGCAGCGCTGACGTTGGCGCTTTGCAGTTCCTCGTTTCCGACGTCAATGGAGCGAATACTGTAGCGATTGGCACCATGTCGATCTACACCAGCTCTGCGGTGCCTGAGCCGGGCTCACTGCTGATGTTCGGTTCCGGGATCATCGGACTTGCAGGCGTGCTTCGTCGCAGGATCAACCTGTAGCTACTTTGTGTGTCATCTTGGATGCCGGGGAAATGCTCCCCGGCTTTCTTGTGCCTGTTTGCAGAAGGCAGGCACGGATTCACAAGAACCAAAGGTGAAACCAGCCACGGATTTTACACGGATGACCGCGGATCGGAATTGGGCAAAAAACAAAGGCAACCGCGGATTTCGCGGATGAACGCGGATAAGGTCTTGGGCAAAAATAAAGGCTTGCAAAAAGAAGCCCCCGCCCGGGCGGAGGCTTGGGGTAAACCCTGGAAACAAGACTACTTCGCGGCGGTCTTGGCGGCTTCGGCTGCCTTAGCGGCCTCGGCCTTGCCGGCATCGGACTTAGCGTACTTGCGGCGGAAGCGCTCGACGCGCCCGGCGGTGTCCATCAACTTCTGCTTGCCAGTGAAAAACGGATGGCAGGCGGAGCAGATTTCTACGCTGATGTCGCCCTTGTGGGTCGAACGGGTCATAAATGCGTTGCCGCAGGCACAGTGTACGCGGGTTTCGTTGTAAGCCGGATGGATGGCTGCCTTCATGGGACTCCCTAACTCGCTGGTTGCAAACTTACATTCTACCGGAATGGTGGTGATGGCGGCAACCGGCGGAGCGCTGTCACCGGGGATTTGATGCGAAGCGGGCGCTGAGGATGCGAAAGGCAAAGGCAGCCGGGGATTTGCACGGATTATCACGGATCGGAATTGGGCAAAAAACAAAGGCAACCGCGGATTGGCACGGATCACGCGGACATGCCCAAGTCAAAGAACAAGAGCGCCAGCGCATGTCGTGGAAATCAATCCGCCTACCTACTTCTTGTTGACGTGCTTTTTGAGTTCGACGCCGGGAGTGAACTTGGCGACGCGGCGAGCGGCAATTTTGAGGACACCACCAGTCTGCGGGTTGCGCCCGCTGCGGGCCTTGCGGTGGGAGACGGAAAAGGTTCCGAAGCCGACGAGAGTGACGCGGTCGCCCTTCTTGAGCGCGCTGGTGACGGCATCGACGAAGGTATCGATGGCGGTGCCGGCGGCGGTTTTGCTGATGCCGGTCGAGGCCGCGATTTTCTCGATCAGGTCCGCTTTGTTCATGGTGACACCTCCGCAGGTGGCAAATTGTGGCGGGAGTATTTACCTGCCAAATGAGCCGCATGTCAAGAGAAACCGGAAAGCGAGCAAAAACGAATTCACCACCGAGGCACGGAGGACACGGAGAAAACATGGGCGGAAAAACGAAGGCGGCCGCGGATTTTCACGGATCGACACGGATCAGATCTGGGCAACAAGTCAAAAGCGACGCGGATCGCGCGGATGGCGCGGATCGGGGAAGATGAAAGTCAAAACAGAGCAATCACGGATTTACACGGCTCACACGGATAAGGTCTTAGCTCGCGGAACCGTATTGTTCCCACCCTTTCCCAAGAACGGGGAAAGGATGGGATACCCAGAGTTTTCGCGATGCCGACGAAAAGCGGGTCCTTCGACTCGGACGGCGATTGTTCTCGCCGTCCTCGCTCAGGATGACAAATCAAGAATGAAACGCCTACAGTGCTGGGGCAGCGGGTGGTGGCTCGACGCAGACGCCGAGCTTCTGGCCGAGGGCGGTGAATTCGGTGATCCAGGTGAGAGAGGCTGCGTCTTTCTGCTGGAGATACATTGGATAGACACTCTGGAGCAGATGATAATAGACGTTCTGCACGCGGGATAGGTCGACCTCAAAGGGCAGCGAGCGCACCAGCTCGACTGCGAGGTTGAAGCGGTGCAGCAGGTCTACGTGCGGTTTGAGAGCGAGCTCGTCGGCCATGCGGCCGAAGCGCTTGGTGAGGGCGTAGCCGAGCCAAGCGGAGTCCCACTGAATTTTCTCGCGGGCAGCGGTCTCGAGCAGACCGCGTACGCGCTCAAGGTCGAGCTCGTCGGCCATGAATTCCTGGCGCAGTGAGGTGTTGAGCACGAACTCGGCGGTGAGGTGCAGCATTTTGGGCAGGGGCGCGCCCATGCCGCTGAGGAATCCCATGAGCGGCGCGTGGTGCGCGTAAATCTGGCGGTACGCGGCTTCGGCTTCCGCCATGGTCGAGCCGAGCAACCTGCTGACAACTTTCTGGCGCTCGTCGCGGAAGAGCGACTTGAGCGAGTAAGTGGCCCCTTCAAAGTGGCGATCGAGCAAACGGACGGTGGCGGGGAGATCGGCAGACTGAAAGGGCTCGCGAACCTCTTTCACGATAGCGCTGAATTCGGTATCTCCGGGATAAACGCGGACGCCGGCCATGAGATTGTGGTCGCCGAAGTGGAGCACTCCGAAAGCGACCTCGCGATGGCGGCGGGTGATGCGTGAGCGCACGCGAGTTGCGCCCAGTGCAAGATGCGCGCGGCCGGATTCGAGGCGGACATCTTCAATGGGGTGGAGGTCGTAGGCGCGGGCCAGGTCTCCGTTGGCAGCGAGCTGAAACATGGAGGCGATGGCGAAATGCGCGGCGACGGCCAGCAGGTCGACCTGCGCGGGTTTGACGAAGCGATCGAAGATTATGGCTCCATCGCCGTACTCAGGCAGATTGCTTTTGGCCAACTGCAGCAGTTCGCGAAATTTCTGTTCGTGATGGTCGGGAAAGAGCCGCTGGGCCAGTTGCAGAGTACGGCCGGCGTACATGATGACTTGCACGGTTTCGAGACCGGATAACTCATCGAAGAACCATCCGCAGCTGGTGTACATGAGCATGGCGTGGCGCTGCATTTCGAGCAGCGACAGCACGGTGCCGATTTCAGCTTCGGAGAGTCCACGACGGGCGTGCGTGGCAAGGAAGCGATTGAGGCTGTCATCGCCGCGGTCGAGCACGATGTTGACGTACTCGTCGCGCGCCAGCCAGGGATCGAGCAGCAGTTCGGAAGCTGCAGTTTCAAAGGGTTCGATGAGGCTGTCGCGCAGGTGATCGAGGGCGTTGCGCAACGGAGCGCGCCAGGCCTGGTTCCATCCGGGCTTGCTGCCGGAATTGCAGCCGCAGTCGGTGCTCCAGCGGCCAAGGCCGTGGGAGCAGCTCCAGGCGGCGTTTTCGATGATCTCGACTTCGTGGGTGGGCGGGTTGATGGTGAGGTACTCGCCGTAATTGGTGAGCTGCGCGAGTTTCTTGGTTTCGATGTGGTGCAGCGCGTAGGAGAGGGCCATCTCCCCTTTGTGATGATGATGACCGTAGGTTTCGCCGTCGGTGGCGATGTGCATGAGCTGCTTCCAGCGGCGGTTTTCGGTGAATCCGCTGATGAGGCGGTTGGCAAAGCGTTCGCCGTCGGAGAGCAGCCCTTCGAAGGCGACGGCGCGGGAAATGGGGCCGTCGTAAAAAAAGAGGCTGATGCTGCGGCCTGACGGCAGATTGCAGATGTAGGGGCGCGTGGGGTCGATCTTGCCGCCCTCGACGTTTTTGAACTTCGACGTGGTCTCGCGGCGTTCAGCTTTGGCCTGAGACGGAGCCAGCACGGTGAACTTGATGCCGTTGGCGGCGAGGACTTCCAGGGTCTCGATGTCGACGGCGGTCTCGGCCAACCACATGCCTTCGGGATCGCGATGGAAACGGTATTCGAAGTCGCGGATGCCCCAGACCACCTGCGACTGCTTGTCGCGGCGGTTGGCCAACGGCATGATCATGTGGTTGTAAACCTGCGCGATGGCGGAGCCGTGTCCGGAGAAACGATCGTGGCTTTCGCGATCGGCGTCGAGGATGGCCTGGTAGGTCTCAGGGGCGCGGTCAGCCAGCCAGGAAAGCAGGGTGGGTCCGACGTTGAAGCTGATGCGGGAATAGTTGTTGACAATGCGGATAATGCGGTCGTCGGGCGTGAGAATGCGGGAGGTGGCGTTGGGAGCGTAACACTCGGCAGTGATGCGCTCATTCCAGTCGTGATAAGGGTACGCAGAGTCTTGCTGCTCGATGATTTCGAGCCATGGGTTCTCGCGCGGCGGCTGATAAAAATGACAGTGAATACAAAGATAACGGTCCATAAGATTTTCGGCGCGGATTATGAAGGGAGTATGAATTCGGAGGGAGTAGTTTACTGCGCGGAGGGTGGCGTAGCAAACCGATTTTGTATGCAACTTTGGGGGTAGGAAGAGGTTGCTGATGCGGAAGGAGTTAGGGAACGGCAAAAGCAAATCGACCGCGGATTGCGCGGAGGACGCGGAAGACGACAAAAGTCAAAGGCCGAAGCGACCACGGATGCACACGGACGACACGGATAAGATTTGGGTCAGAAGAATAAATTGGCAACCGCGGATTACAAGACAGTGGCTAGTGGCTAGAAAACCCCAGACTTGAGCCAGTTGCGCAGCGACAGCTTGCGAAGTACAGTCGAGTTTCGGAGACATCAGAGATGAGCGGCGTAAGTTCGCAAACTGAATCGACGTGCCCGATCTGCGGCGGGACGGGATGGCGCGATGTTGCCGACAGCAAGGAGCGGGCGGTTGAGCGCTGCGAATGTCGGACGAAGGGGCGGGGCGAGAGACTGCTGGCGGGGGCGAAGATTCCTGCGCGCTACGAGCATTGCGAGCTGAGCACATTCCGCTACGACCCCGAGAATCCAGAGGAGGCGAAGCTGGGGCAAGCGAGGCTCGCGGCGGGACGCTTCGTGGAAGAGTATCCGGTGGAAAAGACTGGCCTGCTGTTTGTGGGATCAGTAGGCGTGGGCAAGACGCACCTCGCTGTGGGAATTCTGAAGGCGCTGATACGCGACAAAGGCGTGCCGTGCCGGTTCTGCGATTATCGCGAGCTGCTTAAGTCGATCCAGAACTCGTATAACGCGTCTGTGCCGGCGACGGAGATGGAAATTCTGCGGCCGGTGTTCGAGGCGGAAGTGCTGGTGATCGACGAGTTGGGCGCGGTGCGCAGCACGGAGTGGGTGTTTGATACGGTCAACTACATCCTGAACAGCCGCTACAACAACAATAAGACGACCATCATCACCACGAATTTTCCCGACAAGCCGGAGCAGGAGCGGATGGAAGACGACAATCCGCGGAGCTATTCGGCGGCGGACCGTGCGGCTCGGCGAGAGACGCTGGGCGACCGCATCGGCGAGCGCATGCGTTCGCGGCTGCACGAGATGTGCAAGAAGGTGGAGATGGAGGGGCGCGATTTCAGGCTGCATTCGAAGAAGGCGCACTTCCAGCCGATTGAGGCGCCGTCGCGGATCAAGTTGCGGGGGAAGAAAGAAAGTGGCTAGTGGCTGGTGGTTAGTGGCTAGCAATTACAACCCCGAAAACTCTTACGCTGCGCCAGGGATCGTTCGACTGCGCTTCCTTCGGTCGCTCCGCTCAGGATTTCGCCTGCCGGCTCCCGCTTCGCTCACGCCGGCAAGACGGCTCAACTAGAATCTTCCCGTGGAGTTCTTGCCCGAACATGATGGCGAGCTATTTGCTGCTGCGCCGGCTGCGCCGGCGGTGTTCGTGCTGCGCGGCGACGAGGGTAGCGAGCCGTATGTTGGTAAGTCGTCGAACCTGCGGCGACGGCTGCAACGCTTGCTCAGCGCTGTGGAGGGACAGAGCCGCAAGCTCAACCTGCGCGAGCGGGTGCGCGAAGTCGAGTGGACGGCGACGGGTTCGGACTTCGAGGCCGGGCTACTGCTGTACAAGACGCTGCGGCGCGAGTTCCCCGCAAGCTACGGCGACCGCATGCGGTTTCGCTTTGCGCCGCTGGTCAAGCTGATCCTGGACAATCCGTATCCGCGAGCAACGGTGACGACGCGCATCAGCGGGCGCAAGAGCGGGTGGGAATATTTTGGGCCGTTTGCTACGCGGGTGGCGGCGGAGAAGTTTGCCAATGACTCGCTCGACTTCTTCAAGATGCGGCGCTGTACCGACGACCTCAATCCTGATCCGGCGTTTCCTGGGTGCATTTATTCAGAGATGAAGATGTGCCTGGCGCCGTGTTTCAAGGGCTGCAGCGACGAGGAATACGCGGCCGAGGTCGGGCGCGTGCGGGAGTACTTCGTCAGCGGCGGACAGTCTCTGGTGCGGGAGATCGAGAAGATGCGGGATGAAGCGTCAGCTGGATTGGATTTTGAGGGCGCGGCAGCGCTGCATACACGGCTCGAGAAAGTGAAGGCGGCGACGGCGCAGTTGCCGGAAATCGTACGGAAGCTGGATGAGCTGAACGGCGTGATGATTCAGCCATCGGCGGAAGCGGACTCGGTGGCGCTGTTCAAGATTGTGGAGGGACGCATCTGCGATCCGGTGCGGCTGGACGTGGCTTCGAAGTCAGAGGCTGCACACATGCAGGCCAAACCGCAGTCGATGGAGGCGCGGATCAACGAGGCGCTAGCGGGGGTCGAGGTGCCGAAGCTGCAGAGCGCGCTGGAGTGGATGGAGCATCTGGCGCTGCTGAAGCGGTGGTACTACCGCACGGTAAAGGTTGGAGAGTTGTTTCTGGCGGACGCGAACGGAGAATTGCCGATGCGAAGAGTGGTGAGGGGCGTGTCGAGGGTGTTCAAGGGGGAGAAGCCCGCGGGAGATTTGAGCGAGACGGCGGGGGAGTACTGGAGGTTTCGGGCGATCGAGGGTGGGGTTGGGAAAGGCTAATTCAGCCGCAGATTTTCACGGATCATCACGGATTTATTTAAGACAAAGAATCAAAGGCAACCGTGGATTGAGCAAGGCATGTGGTCAGGATTAGTTGGCGAGGGAAAATCAATGTCAAGAACCGCCGCTGATTTTCACCGATTTGCACGGATTCTTTTTAGGACATCGAAAATCATTCGTTTGAATTGGGGTTTGTGGCCGAAGTTGAGTAGCAGGCCAACGTCGAATTCCGTAGCTTTCAGGTAATTGAGCAATTGCGCCTCGTGAGCACTCTCCAAAGTTCGCGCACATTTCAATTCAACAATTACCCTGTCATCAATCACTAGATCAGTTCTGTATGAACCCACCGATGCTCCTCTGAAGTACACCTCCACGGACCGCTCCTGCTCCACCTGGTGTCCTTGTGAGCGGAGTACCTGAGTCATCGCTTCGCGATACACCGATTCCAGAAACCCGAAACCAAGTTCGTTGTATACGTCGTAAAAAGCACGAACAATCGCAAAGGTAACGTCGCCGTGTTTCAACTGCTGCTGTTGCGTTCTCATTGATTCCCATCGATCCGTGAAGATCCGTGAAAATCTGCGGCTGAAGGGTTTTGCGGGTGTTTGCGGTTGATGACGCGGACGGCGTGGCGCCAGCGTTCGTCTACCTGGACCACAGTCCACTGGATTTGCGGAGAGAGGTAGCGCAGCAAAGTGTCTGTCGATGGATGGGTGCGCAGGGCCGGGGCGACGAGATAAAGAAGCGGCTGCGCGTCGGAGAGCTCGCATCCGGCGAAGTAGCCATTGCGGAGGAAGCCCCCATTAAGTTGGTGCCAGCGGACACGCGCCCAGTAGTCGAGCCCCTGCAGCGGGAGATGGATGTCTTCGTCGGCCTTGAGTTCGAGGATGGCGAGGCGGCCGTCAAGGGTGCAGGTGAGCACGTCGATCATGGCGCGATCGGTGGAAGCGAAGGCAGGCACTTGTGAGTAAACGAAGCGCGGGTCGAGGCGTTCGTCGATAGCGCGGACGTCGCAGGTGATCAACGATTCGAGCCAGCGTTCAGGACAGAGACGGAAGAGCGGGTCGCTGCGGTCGCCGTGCGGGCTGCGGCGTTCGGCGAGGCGAGTGACCAGGTCGCGAAAAGCAGGCTCGTTGGAGTCGTCGAGGGTGTATTCGGCGGGCCAGAGTCCGAAGGTGATGACTTCGTTGTTGCGGAAGGAACCGGCGACAGGCGCGAGTTTGGCGCGGGCGAATTCGAGTCCGTGGAGGCGGAAGACGATCTCACTGGCGGACTCGACATAACTTTCGGCGGCGGGTGCGATGGCTTGCATGTGCGCTATCGACGCTGAGAACCGAGCGCGCGCCGCGTCCGCGTCGACGGCGCGGACCAGGCGGGTGACGATGTTGCCGGAGTCGGCGCAGTCGAGCGGAGCGCAGGTTTCGGAACGCTCGTCGAGTTCGTACAGTTGCCACTGGGCGGCATCACGGTCGAGATGGGCCATGCGCTGGCGAAGTATTTCGCCACGCCCGGCTGGTGCGAAGAGCTTGAGTCCAGCGACATGGGCGCGACCCGCAAGCTGCTCGCGCTGGTGGTTCATCCAGAGGATGCCGAAGGCGAGGGCGTTATCAATAGACTGCTGGGTTTCGTCTCCGCTGACGCCGAGAACAGCAAATGCCGATTGGCCCTGGCGGAGGACGGCGCGGGTGTACACAGGGCTGCAAGAGTGTTCGAGATCAGCGCGGTTACTGATGGAGTCGAGCTTGTAGCGGGGGAATTCGCGCAGGAGAACGCGCTCGAAGATTTGCTTGTAACGGCCGCGGATGGCGCGCAGGGCCGTAGCACTGCCCGCCGCGGCGGGGTCGGAGCAAATCTCAAGGATCGTGGGTTGTGATTGGCCGAATCGGAGCACGCTAAGTCGCAGCACACGTGGCTTCAGTTCCGCGTCGAGGACACGTCGGACCGCGTTACGTTCGTCGGACCAGAGGTGGAGGACACATTTGCCTTCTCCGGAAACCGAATAGCGCGCGGAGGAGAAGTTAAAAAGCAGCTCGCCGTTTTCCAGGGCGACGGCGTGGGGGGCGTCGGCCAAGAAGGACTCGAGGAGCTGTCCCAGCGATTTCGCGGAAATTGCGCAGTTTTGCATGCCAGTTCCTTATCGGAAGGGTAGCGAAAGCCCGGGCCCAGGGCAGCAGCAGAGCGCACAGGGGTGTGTGATAATCAGAGATTCGGGCCAGGGTTGGCGGGGCCGCAACGAATGCGGAAAGCGGGCATCTAAACTGGAGAGTATCCCAGGATAGTGCATTCCTATTGCGGGGGTTAAAACCCCCTATACTTTTCAGAACTGGGTGGATGCCGGCCTGAAGGCCAGCTCTACCCGAGCGGTGATTATGGATAAGAAGTTCTTCTTTGAACGTTACGGCCTGGCGCAGGCAGACGTAGAGAAATACCTGTCTGCAGCGCTTTCCGCGGGCGGAGATTTCGCCGACCTTTACTTCGAATATCAGACCTCGACTTCGGTTTCGCTCGACGAGAGCATGGTGAAGTCGGCCTCGCAGGGGATTTCGGTGGGCTGCGGCGTGCGCGTGCTTTCGGGCGAGCGTACGGGATACGCCTATACCGACGACCTGGCTCCGGAGCGCATTCTGCACGCGGCGCGGACGGCGGCGATGATCGCGAGCGGCCCCGCGAAGCAGCCAGTGGTGGGCCTGACGGATGCGCCAGCACACAACCTTTATCCGGTACCGCTGCCGTCGGTGGAAGCCGACGTGATGGCGAAGGTGGAGCTGGTGAACCGGGCTGATGTGGCGGCGCGCGCGTATGACCCACGGATTAAAGAAGTCCGCGTAGGTTATGCGGACGAGTTGCGGAAGATCCTAGTGATTGGGTCGGACGGCAGCTTTGCCGAGGATTCCCAGCCGATGGCTCGCATGAGCGTGTTCTGCCTGGCGAAATCGGGCAGTGAGTCGTCGCGCGGAACTTCTGGCGGCGGCGGACGTGTGGCGATCGACTTCTTCCAGACGGAGAAGACGCCCGAACACTTCGCCATCGAAGCGGCGCGGCAGGCGATCATTCAGCTGGATGCGATTGATGCTCCGGCGGGAGAGATGGAAGTGGTGCTCGGACCGGGATGGCCGGGCGTGCTGCTGCACGAAGCCATCGGACACGGTTTGGAGGCGGACTTCAATCGCAAGAAGACATCGGCGTTCTCAGAGATGATGGGCCGGCGCGTGGCCAGCGACAAGTGCACGGTGGTGGACAACGGCACTATGCCGGGACGGCGCGGCTCGCTCAATGTCGATGATGAGGGCAATCCGACGGCGAACACGGTGCTCATCGAAAAGGGGATCCTAAAGGGATACCTAACGGATAAGCTGTCTGCCCGTCTGATGGGTATCTCGAATACCGGGAATGGACGGCGTGAGAGTTATCAGCATATTCCGATGCCGCGCATGACCAATACCTACATGCTTGCGGGCGAAGATGCGCCGGAAGACATCATCAAGTCAGTGCAGCGCGGCGTGTACGCGGTGAATTTCGGCGGCGGGCAGGTGGACATCACCAACGGCAAGTTCGTGTTCTCGGCGTCAGAGGCCTACATGATCGAGAACGGAAAGATCACGGCGCCGCTGAAGAACGCGACGCTGATCGGCAACGGACCCGACGTGCTGACCAGAGTGTCGATGGTAGGCAACGACCTGAAGCTCGACGAAGGCGTAGGCACCTGTGGCAAGGATGGACAGTCCGTGCCGGTCGGGGTGGGGATTCCGACGCTGAAGGTGGATCGGTTGACCGTGGGTGGAACCGGCGGCTAGCGGGCTGCGTATACATCATCGCGTCATACATTGTCAGATTCTTCGGGGTTGTCGTACACCAGGGTTCCAGAATTCAAGTTCGAGGTGGTTGCATGAAGCGCTGGCTGGTTCTAGCCGTCGCCGTTCTGTGCCTGAGCGCTCTCGCGTTTTCGCAAACGGCGGACGAGTTGGTGAACAAAAACATCGAGGCCAAGGGTGGCCTGGACAAGATCAAGGCCGTCAAGACGCTCCGTATCACCGGGCGGGCGGAACAGTCGGACAATCCGCCGGTCGGCGTGATTATTGAGCATGAACGCCCCGACGAGATTCGGCAGGACATCATCGTGGCCGGGATGACCATGGTGCAGGCCTACGACGGCAAAGAGGGCTGGATGATCCAGCCGTTCGGAGGCAAGAAGGACCCGCAGCTCATGGGCGAGGATGACTTGCGCGATTTGACGGTTGACGCCGACATCGATGGCCCCCTGGTGGATTACAAGGCCAAGGGCAACACCGTCGAGTACCTGGGCCACAGCATGGTAGACGGCGACGACGCGCTGCGGCTGAAAGTCACGCTGAAGAATGGGGACGTGCTGTACTACGATCTCGATCCCGATTCGTACCTGGAAATCCGGCGCGAGGCGCAGGAGTACATTCGCGGATCGGTGAAGGAATCGGTAACGGAATACGGCTCGTACAAAGCGGTGGACGGAGTGATGTATCCGTTCTCGATGGCGATCTGGCCGAAGAACGATCCCACACAAACGGCGACTGTGACGATCGACAAAGTGGAAGTGAATGTGCCGCTGCAAGAGTCGCAGTTTGCGGTACCGGCGAGTTTGAAGCACTAAGCGATCGAGAAAAACAAAGTCGGCCGCGGATTTCCACGGATGAACACAGATCAGGATTAAGTCATAAGGCCAATCCGCTCGGAATCGCGAAACAAGAAGCTGCTACAGGTCAACAAGAGGAAGAAACGATGAATGATTCGCAGATGATCCGCCCAGCCCTGATGACCACTTTGCGCTGGAGCGCATTGGCACTCTTCATGATTGGCGCGACGCTGGCGGCCCAGACCGCGCCGCAGATCAGCAGCGCCACTGTGTCAGGATTGCCGGCGCGCAACATTGGATCGGCAATGATGAGCGGCCGCATCGCCGCAGTGACCGGGGTGAATGAAAGCGGGCGCATCACGCTGTTCGTCGGCTCAGCCAGCGGCGGGGTGTGGAAGTCAATCAACGGCGGCACGACGTTCAAACCGGTGTTTGACCAGCAGGACGTGCAGTCGATCGGAGCGATAGCGATTGATCCGTCGAACCCGAAGA
Source organism: uncultured Acidobacteriaceae bacterium (assembly GCA_963730105.1). Lineage (GTDB taxonomy): Bacteria > Acidobacteriota > Terriglobia > Terriglobales > Acidobacteriaceae > DASRAA01. Next base: position 187,029 of record CAVSQO010000013.1, on the reverse strand, counting down.
ACGTGTGGGTGGGCACGGGCGAGTCATGGATGCGCAACAGCGTTTCCGTCGGCGACGGGATCTACAAGTCCACCGACGGCGGCGAAGATTGGGAAAATGTCGGGCTGAAGGGCTCCGAGCACATCTCGAAAATCCTGATCGATCCTAAAAACAGCAACCGAGTGTTGGCGTGCGCCACGGGACACGCTTTCAATGACAGCGACACAGGCGGCGTGTACGGAACCGCCGACGGTGGCAAGACGTGGACGCGCCTGCTGGCGGGCGCCAACGGATCGACCGGTTGCGGCATGCTGTCGGCCAGCGCCAAGGACCCTTCAACCATCTATGCCTCAATGTGGGACTTCCGGCGGCAAGGCTGGACGTTCCGTTCCGGCGGACCGGGCAGCGGAATCTACCGCTCCGACGATGGCGGAATGCACTGGACGGAGCTGACCGACACCAACACCAAGGGCCTGCCGGCCAAGCCGTGGGGACGCACCGCGATTGCAGTGGCTCCGGGCAAGCCGCAGACGGTGTTTGCCATGGTCGAAGCGAAAGACAGCGCACTGTTCCGCTCAGATGATGGCGGAAAGACATGGAAGAAGCTCGACGCCAGCCAGTACATGATCTGGCGGCCGTTTTACTTTGCGAACCTCATCGTCGATCCGGTGAACGAGAACAAGCTATTCAAGCCCGATTTGCAATTGCTGCTCAGCGTGAACGGAGGCACGAGTTTCAGTTCGGTCGCCAACGCGCACGGAGACTTCCATGATGTCTGGATCGACCCGACCAATCCCAACCTGATTTATGCGGGCGATGACGGCGGTCTGTGGAACAGCCAGGATGGCGGCACGCGCTGGGCGCACCAGTTGAACCTTCCGGTATCGCAGTTCTACCACGTCAGCATCGACAACTCCGATCCGTACCACGTGTACGGCGGACTGCAAGACAACAGCAGTTGGGTGGGGGATTCGTCGTATCCGGGCGGTGTGGCCAACGCGCAATGGGAGAACATGTTTGGCGGCGATGGCTTCTGGATGTTCGAAGATCCGGCGGACCCGGACTACATCTATGCCGAGGCGCAGGGCGGCGAGATCGGCCGGGTGAACCGGCATTCGCTGGAAATGCGCTCTATCAAGCCATTCCCAAACTACGGACAACCGAAGCTGCGCTTCAACTGGAACACGCCGATCCACATGAGTCCCAATGAGAAGGGGACGATTTACATCGGCGCGCAGTACCTGTTCCGCTCACGCGATCACGGGCAGTCGTGGGAACAAATTTCGCCCGATCTCACCACGAACGATCCGGAGAAGCAGAAGCAGGAAGAGTCAGGAGGCATAACAGTCGACAACTCGTCGGCTGAAATGCACACGTCCATCTATTCGATCTCAGAGTCGCCGCGCAACGGACAGATTATCTGGGTGGGCACCGATGATGGCAACCTGCAGATCACGCGCGATGGCGCAAAGACATGGACCAACGTCGTGGGCAACGTAAAGGCACTGGCTGCGAATTCGTGGGTATCGACGGTGGCCGCGGGGCGCTTCGACGATGGCGTGGCTTATGCGACGTTCGATCGCCATACCTACGGCGACATGACTCCGTATGCGTATAAGACGAGCGACTATGGCAAGACGTGGACCTCGCTGAACCTGGCGGAGAACGGCGTACGTGGATACGCGCACGTGATTACCGAGGATACGAAGAACGCTAACCTTCTGTTTGTGGGCACCGAGTTCGGGCTGTGGATCTCGGTGGATGGCGGACAGCACTGGGCGCAGTACCGAGGCAGTGATTTTCCCGCCGTGGCGGTGCGCGACATCGTGGTGCAGCCGCGCACTTCGGACCTGGTCCTGGCCACGCATGGACGCGGCATCTGGATCATCGACAACATCTCGCCGCTGCGGCAGCTCACGCCAGACTTGATGGCGAAGGACGCGGTGGTGCTGGAAGGTCCGCCGTCGATCCAGTATTTCAACGCCCAGGGCGGTTGGGCGCAGGGGGATGCGGCCTTTGTCGGGCCGAGCCGTCCCAACGATGCGTCGATCACCTACTACCAGAAGGCGCGGCACATGTTCGGCGACCTGAAGATCCAGATCTCTGATGCTAACGGCACCGAGTTGACGGAGTTCACTCCCAAGAGCAAACACAAGGGACTGAACCGGGTTCCATGGTCAATGCGGTTGCCGCCGCCGATTATTCCTCCCGGCGCGCAGGTGCTGTTCCAGGCTTCGGAAGGACCTCGAGTGCTGCCGGGCACCTATCCGGTGAAGCTGGTGAAGGGCGACCAGACTTACAACGGGCAGGTGACGCTGGTGCTCGACCCGCGGGCGAAGTTTAACCTCGACGACCGCAAGGCGGACTACGACCTTTCGCTGAAGCTGTACAAGATGCTGGGACACATGAGCTATGAAGTCGCGGCGATCCTGGCGGTGCGCGACGGCGCGACCGACCGGGCGAGCAAGCTGCCTAAGAGCAATCCGATGAACGCGCAGCTGGAAACGTTGTCGAGCAAGGCAGACGCACTGCGGTCGAAGATTGTGGCCACGAAAGAGGGCGGCGCGATCACTGGTGAAGAACGCATCCGCGAACATGTGGGCGAGTTGTATGGCGATGTGGTTCAGTACGAAGGGCGCCCCACAAACTACCAGGTGGCGCGGGCAGACTCGCTCGACCATGAGCTGGCAGACGTGGTCGCCGACTTCACGAAGCTGACTGCCGATCTGCCCGCGATCAACAGCGGCTTGCAGAAAGCAAAGCTGGCACCGATTACTGTTCCGAACGAAGCGGAATGGCTCAAGGAGCATTCGAATAGCGGAGAGGCTCCGGTGAAGGCCAGGCGCGATGATGGAGCGGGATTAAGATTTTTCACCGCGGAGGTGCGGAGGACACGGAGTTTTTGGATGAAATTCTTTCCGTGTCTGAGCGTGTGCGCTGCAGGGGCGAAACGAAGGTCCATCGGCTCGCTCCGCAAGCCCCGGATGACAATACAAAATTGGTGTCCGGTAATTGGGTATTCTAGTAAGGGGCCCTTATGAGTGTATCGACGCAAGAGAGTGCAGCCGGCGTGCCGGTGTTATCGGCTGATCTGAAGGAAATCGCGACTGACGTGGTGCGGCGTGCCATGCAGGGAGGCGCCACGGCGGCAGAAGCAGTGGCCGTGGATGGGAGCGAGTTCTCCACCACGGTGCGTCTGGGTGAAGTGGAGACGCTCAAAGAGTCGGGCTCGAAAGGCATCGGTGTACGCGTGTTCTTCGGACAGCGCGCAGCCAGCACATATTCGAGCGACCTCACGCCGGAGGGTCTACGGACCATGGTGGACGCGGCGCTGCACCTGGCGAAGGTGACGAGCGAAGATCCGCTCTCCGGAATTCCGGCGCCCGAGCAGCAGGGCAAGCTCGAAGGCGACCTTCAGCTTTACAACGACGACGTGTATTCGCTGTCCACGGCCGATCGCATCGACTACGCGCGGCGAGCGGAAAAGGCGGCGATGGCGGCAGACCCGCGTATCACAAACTCGGACGGCGGCAGCTTCGATGCGTCCATCTATTACAAGGTGCTGGCAAACTCCAACGGGTTCGTTGGCGACTCGCGGCGCTCGTATTGTTCGATGTCGGCAGTGCCGATCGCGCAAATGGAAGGCTCGGCGATGCAGCGCGACTATTGGTACTCGGTCGCGATGACGCTGAAGAAGCTGGAGTCGCCGGAACACGTCGGGCAGGTTGCCGCTAAGCGAACCCTTCGAAGGTTGGGAGCCCGCAAGGTCAAGACGCAGAAGGTGCCCATCGTGTTCGAGAACACGGTGTCGGGATCGCTCATCGGACACATCTTCGAAGCGGTGAATGGCGACTCGGTGTATCGCGGAGCGTCGTACCTCGCTGGCAAGATCAATGAGAAGATCGCGGGCGACAACATCAACATCGTGGACGACGGAACGCTACCCGGCTTGTTCGGCACCAGCCCGTTTGACTCAGAAGGTGTGGCGAGCCGCAAGACCGTGGTGGTCGAGAATGGCGTGCTGAAATCGTATCTGCTGAACACCTACACCGCCAAGAAACTCGGGATGCAGACCACGGGCAATGCATCGCGTGGCCTAGCGGGAACGCCGGGTATCGGGCCTGGAAACTTCTTCCTTAAGCCGGGCGCGAAGAGTTTGCAGGAGATTATCGCTGACATTAAGGAAGGATTGTTCGTTACCGAGTTTCTCGGGCAGGGCGTGAACCTGGTCACCGGCGATTATTCGCGTGGGGCCAGCGGAATCTGGATTGAGAACGGCGAGTTGACCTTCCCGGTGGAAGAAATCACCGTAGCAGGTAACCTGAAAGACATGTTCGCGAACGTCAACGAAATCGGCAACGACTTGGAATTTCGCGGAGCGATTGCTTCGCCCACATTGCGAATCGAGGGATGACGGTCGCGGGCGAGTAAAGCAGTTGTCAGTTGCCAGTTGCCAGAAAAACCCCCGAAGGCCGCCGAGATTGAGGAACCAGTAACATAGGGTCCTTCGACTCGTCGCTCGCTCCTCGCTCAGGATGACAAACCGGAGATTGCTCCGGCGCCGGAACTTTTTGACGGGCACTGCGTCTGGAATGAATATGTCGCGAAATGTTCTCGCGCTCGCCCTGCTACTGCTCTTCCCTGGAGCGCCCGCGCGTGGACAAGACGCAGCCGCAACTTCCAAGGCTCCCGCTCAAGGTGAGACAACTACTGTCCCCGGCACGAAGGATGAGCGTCATGCCGCGCAGCCCGACGCGCGCGCGATCATGCAGAAGGCGGTGGACAAAGACATCTTCAACTGGCAGGCGGCGAAGGATTACACCTTCCTGGAGCGGATGCAGGAAGACACCCTCGACGGCAACGGCGCGGTGAAATCCAGCAAGTCGGAGACCCACGAGATCATGGTGCTGTATGGCGAGCCGTTCCAGCGGACGGTCGCCAAGGACGACAAACCGCTGTCAGAAAAAGAACAAAAAAAACAGGACGAAGAATTCGAGAAGGAAACCCGCAAGCGCGAAAACGAATCTACAGAAGAGAGACAGAAACGGATCGAGAAGTATGAGAAGGAGCGCCAAGACGAGCGAGCGTTTGTGCGCGAGATTCTGGATGCATACGACTTCACGCTGGTGGGCAGCGAGGTGCTGAACGGGCGCGAGACCTGGGTGATCGATGGCACGCCTCGGCCGGGATTCGAAGGCAAACATCGGGAGGCGAAGATGCTGCCTAAGATCAAGCCCCGCTTCTGGATCGACGAGCAAGACTCTAGCTGGACGAAGCTGCGGGCAGAGTTCACCGATACGGTTTCGGTCGGCTGGGTGATAGCGCGACTGCACAAAGGCACGGAGTTCGAGATGCAGCAGGTGCGGGTAAATAACGAGGTGTGGTTGCCGCAGCGCATTGACGTGAAGCTGGACGCGCGAGTAGCGCTGCTGAAAGGTGTGAACGCAAACGTGCACTTTACCTACAAGGATTACCGCAAGTTCCGCACCGACACCAAGATTACTGTGGCCGGAGCGAGGATCGAGCCATGAGAAGCGATGAAAAGTTACTCCCTGGTTATCAAGGGATAGTTCGTATTTTTCACAAATGTTCAACAGCGGCAAGGCGCCTTTTGTTAAGATGACAGTGTCGCGCTGCTTCCGAACCTGCGGCTGTTAATCCAATCTGAATTGCCTGATTCGTCTCGCTGAAAATCCATTGAGTTCTGGCCCAACACCATGAAAGAAGCTCGGCTTCGCGTCAAGAGGATAGCCATGGCAAGCACTTCGCGCGGGCCCGTCAGCGAGCGGGCCGACCTCACCCTGGTCAGCAATCGGCGGCGCCCACAGCCGCAGCGATCCAACCCGCTCGGACAAAGGATTTTGTGGACGCTGGTCACGCTGGTTTTGTTAGGCATAGTACTCCGGTATCTACCTGCTAGATCGAGCAAAGCATCGGCACAAAGGCCTGCAGTTGTGATGGCGGCATCGCCTGCCGACCTGCGGGTGAGCGGAGTTCAGATCAGCCGACCTCCCGATGGCGGCGCACTGTACGTCGATGGCCTGGCCACAAATGCAGGCAACGCGCGGATCACAGGGGCGACGGCGGAAGTGCAGTTTCGCGATGCCCAGGGGAACGTGATTGCCAGCGTCCAGAAGCCCATGGTCGGCATGGCGCACGGAGGCACGGATCTGATCGGCAATGCGCTGGCGCGTAACCCAATCAAGCCGAATGAAATGCGCTTCTTCCGTGTCGCAGTAGAAGATGTCCCACCCAGCTGGAACCACGAGATCCCGGAACTGAAAGTCGTCGAGATCAAGGCCCGGTAGCAGGACGAACCGCTCCCGATCCCAAACTCCGCTGTGCAACATTCGCCGTGTTTGCCGGCGGAATCTCGTTCAGCCGGGCATCGCTGGGAAGTTCGGCCTGCGCCCGGACGACAGTGCGTGCTGAGCGTCGCGACGACAGATCGAGACAAACCACGCCGGCGATAATCAGTACAATGGCCACGACTTTGAGACTGTTGGCCTGTTCATGGAACATCATGACGCCGAGCACGGCCACCAGCGCAGTTCCGACTGCCGACCAAATCGCATAGACAGTACCTATCTCCAATTGTTTCAATGCGATAGTCATGGGGATGAAGCTCAGACCGTAGAGCACGAACATTCCCACTGTGGGCGCGGTGCGAGTCAAACCGTTGGATAGTTTCATCAGAACCGTGGCCGCTACTTCCAGGAAAATTGCTAAGAACAACCAAATCCAGCACATACAAACATCACTTTCGGGTACCTAAAGGGGAAAATCCCAAGTTCACCAACCTGTGGCGGAGCCTCGTCGTACCCACGGAAGCCGCCCGCGCGGAGGGTGAAACCAGTAAGAAAAGATTTGGGCCGAGGGAACCCTAATGGTCGGGAAGGGAAAACTGGCAGGGACTACTGGATGGGGTCAGCCAAAAGGTATTTTGGACGCTCTTCATGGAAGCCTCCAATAACAGTATAGCTCGACGCAAGGCCGAAAGCCAGCCGCCAAGTAGCGTAATCCATTGATTTTAAGCATGTTAACGGAATGTTACAGACGCATGGATCGGTCTTGCGTGGAGCGGAGTAAAATCGGGTCGTCATGGAACCGGCCTTCGAACCCGCCCCCGCGGCGGACCAGAAACGGAATTGGATACCGCTGCTCGTTGGATTAGTCGTGGTGATCGTGGCGGTGAGTGGCATCCTGCTGTTCAGCCGACACAAAACCCAAGCCGGCCCCGAACTGAACCCGTACGCCCAGCAATTGAAGCTCTCCGACATTAAGCTGAGCGCTGCCGAGAACTACATGGGAGGGACGGTCACCTACCTGGACTTCAACATCACCAACACTGGTGACCGGGCTCTGGTGGGCGCCGACGTGCACGCGGAGTTCAAGAACACGCTAGGAGAGATTGTGCAGAAGGAAACGATTCCGTTGCACGTTCTGGTGGAAAACCAGTTGGCGGGATATCCGGACCTGGTTGATCTGAGCCGCGCGCCCATCGGGCCCGGCCAGACGAAGACGGTGCGCATCACGCTGGAGCATATCTCGGATGACTGGGACCACAGCTATCCGCAAATGGAGCTGGTGAACTTGAAGCTGAAGTGAGAGTGGCCGCGGATTTACACGGATCAGCGCGGATCAGAATTTGGCAAAAGCCGTTTTCACCACGGAGGCACGGAGAACGCGGAGAAGAAACTAGGCAAAAGGCAAACGCGAAAAGCGAGGATCGATCGAAGTTCACGAAGAATCTGGAACGCCTGCTAAGCTTTTGGCATGCCGACATTCCGCGCCGCTTGCCTCGTTTCGGTTGCTTGCCTTCTTCTGAGTATTGGCGCCATTGCACAGGAGAAACCGGCGCCTCAGCCTTCCGATTCGCCGGCACAACCACAGGCTCAGAATCCTCCGACGACTTCGACCATCGATCAGCTGATCCCGCCCAAAGAGCACACCGTTCTGGGCGAGCTGGAAATCATCACCATCAATAGCAAGGTATTTAAGAACATCGAAATCTGCGGGTGTGGCTGCCGGCTAATTACTTCGCGCCGGTCAATCGCAACAAGCATTACCCCGTGCTCTACATGCAGGACGGCCAGAACCTGTTCGACGAGGCCACGGCGTTCAATCACGAGTGGCGGTTCGACGAGACAGTGGAATTCCTCACCGGCAGCATGCGCATCGGGCCGATGATTGTTGTAGGCATCGACAACAACGGCAGTCGCCGAGCCAATGAATATCTGCCCTATCCAGATGCCGACAACAAAGAACTTGGCAAGTTCGAGACGCAGGATGTGCACGGCAAGCAGTACGGTGATTTCGTCATCAACGAAGTGATGCCGCTCATCCAGAAAAAGTACCGCGTGTCGCTGGGGCCGCAGAATACCGGGCTGGGCGGATCGTCGTACGGTGGAGCGGTGACGCTCTATACGGTACTGGCGCATCCGGGGGTATTCGGTAAGGCGCTGATTGAGAGCCCGTCGCTGCTCATCGGCAATGGGCAACTGTTGAAAGATGCAGAAAAATCGACGCAGTTTCCACAGCGCATGTATCTGGCGATCGGAACCGCGGAAGAGGCTGACGAAAAGGCAGCGGCGAAAGACGTAGAACCGGTGACGGAACTGGAGAAGATCCTGCGCGACAAGGGACTGGGACCAACGAGGCTGAAGGTTGTGGTCGAAGAGGGTGCGCACCACGACGAGATCGCCTGGTCGAAGCGCCTGCAGAGCGCGCTGCTGTTCTTGTACGGAAGTGACATTCACCTGATCCCGGCGAAGTAAATTCAACCGCGGATTTGCACGGATCTACCACGGATCAATTAAGTCAAAATCAAATTCGAACCCCGGATCACGCAGATACTACGCGGATCGGAATTCATTACAAGAGAAATCCGCGTCCATCAGCGAAATCCGCAGTTCGCCTTTGATCTTGCCTAAGATTCTAATCCGTGACGATCCGTGGTAATCCGTGGTCTAAAAGCTCTTGGTCTTCCCGTTGCTACAATCGATCTGTGCCTGACAACGCCAAGCCTCGTTTAACGGAGATGGTGAAAGCCGCGGGTTGAGCCAGCAAGCTAAGTCCGGCGGTGCTGGACTCGGTGCTTGGGAAATTAGCCCGGCAACACGATCCCAACGTTCTGGTCGGCTTCGATACAGCCGACGACGCCGGCGTGTATCAACTCACGCCTGAGCTGGCGCTCGTCCAAACGGTCGATTTCTTCACGCCTATCGTTGATGACCCGTACACGTTTGGTCAGATCGCTGCGACCAACTCGCTGAGCGATGTGTACGCAATGGGAGGGAAGCCGCTGAGCGCGCTGACCATGGTGTGCTTTCCTGAGAACGGCGACGTGACGGTGCTGGAAGAGATGCTGGCGGGCGGGCTTTCGAAGATGGTCGAAGCGAATTGCACCGTCATCGGTGGACACAGCATTCGGGATGAAGAAATCAAGCTGGGCTACGCGGTGACCGGCACTGTTCATCCGGGGCGCGTGCTGACCAACAGCGGCGCCAAGCCCGGCGACCGGCTGATCTTCACCAAGGCAATTGGAACGGGCGTGATCTCGACGGCGATCAAGCGCGGCCACGCCGATGATGCCTGGATTCGCGGCGCGGTGCATGCCATGAGCACGTTGAATAAAGCTGCGGCAGAAGTGGTGATCTCAGGCGGCTTCACGGTGCACGCCATGACCGATGTGACCGGTTTCGGTGTGATCGGACATGTGCGTGAGGTGGCGCGAGGATCGGGCGTCAGCGTGCGGCTATTCGCGTCGAAGGTTCCGCTGCTCGAAGGCGCGCTGGAATGCGTTCGCGCGGGTGATGTGCCAGGCGGATTAAAAGCCAATCGAGAGTTTGCGGAAGGATGCGTGCAGTACTCGGACGATGTGCCGGAAGATGTTCGCACCTTGCTATATGACCCGCAGACCGCAGGGGGATTGCTGATCTCGGTGGCGGAGGGGGATGGTGCGCGGCTGCTTAGGGGGCTGCAAGATGTCAGCGTTCCCGCGGTGGAAATTGGCGAAGTGGTGGAGAAGCAGAAGCCGCTGATCTCTGTTGAAGTGTAACAGCCGGTCCTTCGACTCGGACGCCCGCCGTTCGACGCGTCCTCGCTCAGGATGACGATCAAAAAACTAGGGCGGCCATCTGCGGCCGCCCATCTCTAATCGCTAGTTGCTAATTGCTTCTTACGCCTGTGCCGGGCGTTCCGGAGCCACGCCCTGCTGGCCAGGAGCTGGTTTCAGCACCTGCTGCACTTCGTCCTTAGTGGCCGGGGCATTTGGATTGATCTTCACCGGAAGTTCCTTGCCCTCGATGATCAGTTGGATCTCGTTGGCATCGAGCACCTCGCGCTCCAGACAGCGCCATCGCGATCTTCTCCAGCGCGGGACGGTTGGAGCCAGGATATCGACCGCCGACTTGTAGCCTTCATCCACGAAGCGGCGAACTTCGGCATCGATCTTGAGCGCCGTGTCTTCGCTGAAGTCGCGGTGCTGGCTGATCTCGCGGCCGAGGAAGATCTGCTCTTCCTTCTTGCCGAAAGTGATCGGACCGAGCGATGACATACCGAACTCGCAAACCATCTTGCGAGCGAGATCGGAAGCCTGCTCGATGTCGTTGCCTGCACCGGTGGTCATGGTGTTTAGGAACAACTCCTCTGCCACGCGGCCGCCCATCATGATGGCCAGGCGCGTCTCGAGGTAGTCGCGGGTATAGGTGTGTTTGTCGTCGATGGGCAACTGCATGGTCACACCCAGCGCCATACCGCGCGGGATGATCGTCACCTTGTGCAGCGGGTCGGAGTGCGCGCGCATGGCGGCGACCAGCGCGTGGCCGCCTTCGTGATACGCAGTGACCTTCTTCTCTTCGTCCGAGAGCAGCATCGACTTGCGCTCGGCGCCCATCAGGACTTTGTCCTTGGCCTGCTCGAAGTCGTACATCAGGACCACCTTGCGGTTCTGACGCGCGGCACAGAGCGCGGCTTCGTTCACCATGTTGGCCAGGTCGGCACCGGAGAATCCGGGTGTGCCGCGGGCCAGCACGGGAAGATCGACATCGTCGCTGAGCGGAATCTTGCGGGTGTGTACGCGCAGGATTTCTTCGCGTCCGCGAACGTCGGGACGCGAAACCACCACGCGGCGGTCGAAGCGTCCGGGACGCAGCAGCGCCGGATCGAGGACGTCGGGACGATTGGTAGCGGCGATTAGGATAACGCCATCGTTGGACTCGAAGCCGTCCATCTCGACCAGCAACTGGTTGAGGGTCTGCTCGCGCTCGTCGTGTCCGCCGCCGAGGCCTGCGCCACGGTGACGGCCGACGGCGTCGATTTCGTCGATGAAGATGATGCACGGCGCGTTCTTCTTGCCCTGCTCGAACAGGTCGCGAACACGGCTGGCACCCACGCCGACGAACATCTCGACGAAGTCGGAGCCGGAGATGCTGAAGAAGGGCACGTTGGCCTCGCCGGCGACAGCGCGGGCCAGCAGGGTCTTGCCGGTTCCGGGAGGTCCAACCAGCAGCACGCCCTTGGGGATGCGTCCGCCAAGCTTCTGGAACTTCTGCGCCTCGCGCAGGAACTCGATGATCTCCTTGAGCTCTTCCTTGGCTTCATCCACGCCGGCAACGTCTTTGAACGTCACCTTCTTTTGCTGCATAGAGAGCAGGCGGGCGCGGCTCTTGCCAAACGACAGCGCCTTGTTGCCGCCGGTCTGCATCTGGCGGATCATGATGAACCACAGGGCGCCAAGCAGGACAAAAGGCAACAGGTTGATGAGCCAAGTATAGCTTCCGCCGTTAGCGTCTTTCACGGTGATGTTTACACCGTGGTCGCGCATCGGCTTGTACATTTCGGAATAGTTCGGCGGAACGACCACATGGAATGCAGCCTTGTCGTTCTTGAACTTGCCGCGGACATCGTTGCCGACCACTGTCACTTCGCTGACGTTGTTCTGGTCAACTTGGGACATGAACTCCGAGTAATTAACCTCGCGTTCTTTGGCGCCGGAATTGGCTCCCTTGACGACCTGCCAGAGCAGGACGCCAGCAAGCACAATTACCAGCCAGAACACGACTGTCTTGACCGTCGAATTCACTGAGGACTCCTGTGTAACCGGGCAGACATAAAGCCTTGCCCAAACTCTTTAGATGCCATCGGCAGGCGCTGGATGTAGTTTTCGCTTCGTCCCTTGATTGTAACTCCGGTGTAAGCGGAACGGGAGGAAAGACTTAGGAAAAACCGCTGGGTCGAGCCGAGGCTCGAGGGGAGCACCGGTGGCCGAAAGATCACTAAAAGCACAATTCATTAGACACCTGTTCGCCAGCAATGGTAGCCAGCGGTCTTTATTTCGCCGGCAATATCTCGATCTTGACGGCGTCGCCGTCCCCCGGGACCCAGGCGAAGTCGTGGGCAACCGGGAATTCGCGCACCCAGACGATCTGGCCGCCGGAAAGTGCCACCGGCCAAAGCGGGCGCTGCTCGGCGGGAATCCGTTTCTTGGAAAAGAGACGCTTGAGCTTCTCCTCGGAGGCGGAATGGGCGGGGCGGAAGCGGTCGCCGGCGTGCCAGTTGCGGAGAGTGAGTTCGGATCCGACGACGGCCGCGCGCAGAAGAGTCCCGGGTGACTCAAGAGCCGCAGCCTCGGTGTGAACGATGGTCGCCTGAACCGTGACCCCGGCTTCGGAAATCAGGGTGCGACCGGGAATTGGCAGGACATATTCGTATCCGCCATCGGCCGTGGGTTCATCAGTAGCCGAGGCTGGTGGGATTAGTTGCAGCCAATCGCCGTCTCGATTGGCCCGCCACCCTCGAGGCAGGTTCGCCGAGGGGGCCTCTCCGAGGGCGCACCTGCGGACTTCCTCGATATGGTGAAAATCGGCTTTGATGCCATGCCATTCGAGGAATTGCATCAAGGCGCGGCGCTGGACAGCGACTCCGGCTGACAGAAAGCCTGCACCGGCACCAGCGGATTCCTGCAATCGCATGCCGCGGACCTTCTGGTGCCAGTGGGAGACCAGTGCCGCGACGTAAGGTTGCCAAAAGTCCTCCTCGGCCAGGGCAACATCGGCCGTTTCGCTCAGCAATTGGCGGATGTTGGGATTAAAGTCGCGCTCCAGAAGCGGCAGGAGTTGGTGACGGACACGATTGCGGGTCATGCGCGTGTCGCTATTGGTGTGGTCTTCTCGCCACGGCTGGTTGAGCGACACCAGGTAGTAGCTCGACGTCGGCGCGTGAAGTCTCGAGCATCGGGCGCACGACAGGCACGTGCTCCAGCATCAGGATGGGCCGAATGCTGCCCAGCCCGCGGGTGCCGGCACCGCGAAGAAACTTCATCAGGACCGTTTCGGCCTGGTCGTCGAGAGTGTGGCCGGTGGCGACGGCGTTGAGGTTCTCTTGGACGGCTAACTGGTGCAACCAGCGATAGCGCAGGTCGCGGGCCGCCTGTTCAAGGCTAAGTTTGCGGGTCGTGGCGTGTTCGCTGACGTCGGCGCGTCCGGCGAAAAAGGGGAGCTCAAGGTTACGGGCGAGTTCGGCGACGAACTGCTCGTCTCCGTCCGATTCGGCGGCGCGCAGCTGGTGATTGAAGTGGGCGACCGTGAGGACGATGCCCAGTTCTGCGCGAAGGTCGAGGAGTACACGCAGCAACGCTACAGAGTCGGCTCCGCCAGAAACGGCGACGGCAACACGGTCGCCGGCACGCAGCAAATTCCGTTCTCGAATGTAATGCAGGACCTGGTCGCGCACGGGACGATGGTATAGCTGATGGCCCCTGCGAGCAAAAAAGCATTCGACCACGGATTTACACGGATGAACACGGATTTCCCATAAGTTTTTGAGACGGGGTGGACTCCTAAAAATAGTCTCTAAACGCCACGCTGTTGCATCGTTTTACGGCGTGAACGAAAAATTGACACTCACGCTTCTGACCTTGGGAATCAGCGGCTCACTCCGCGGTTCCAAACGAAAAAGCGTGAGGGGCGACGAACAGGAGGACTATGAAAGCAGCGGTCATTCACGAATATGGCGGACCGGAGGTCCTGAAGTACGAAGACTATCCCGATCCTGTTCTGCAGCAGGGCGAAGTCCTGGTACGCGTAGCGGCGGCGGGCGTCAACCCCATAGACACTTATGTGCGAGCGGGACAAACCAAGGACTGGCGGCCGATACAGTTTCCAGCGATCCTCGGCTACGACTTGTCAGGAACGGTCGAAAAGCTCGCCCCAGGCGTCAGCGAATTTTCTATCGGAGACCAGGTTCTAGCCTTGGCTGACCACGCCTACGCCGAACTCTGCGCTGTGAAAGCCGACCTCCTCGCAAAGGTTCCCACGGGCATCGGCCTTTCAGACGCGGCCGCTCTTCCGCTCGTCACCATGACTGGCAGCCAACTCGTTTTGGTGGGGGCCGATGTAAAAGCCAGCCAAACTGTGCTGGTCTCTGGAGCGGCAGGAGGCGTGGGTCGCTCGGCAGTCTTTGCCGCTAAAGACCGCGGCGCCGTAGTCACCGCAGGGGTCCTCAAAAAGCAATTGGACGGCGCGAAGAATCTTGGCGCTGATCGATTGGTCGCACTGGATGATCCAGCAGCCTTCGAGGATCTCCAGCCAGTTGATGTGGTCGCCAACACGGTTCGGGGAAAGACCGCCGAGGACCTTTTGGGAAAGGTGAAAGACGGCGGAACGTTCGCGTCTGTGACCGGCGCTCCAGCCAATGCGGCCAAGTATCCTAAGGTTCGCATAGTCGCCTTCGTCTCCAAACAGGATACGAAGAACTTGGAGTACACCGTTGAGGGCGTTAGGGCGGGAAAACTGACGATCCCTATCGCAAGCAGAGTTCCGCTCCGCAATGCTGCCGAAGCGCATGCTGCACTAGCGAAGGGTGTCGCCGGCAAAATACTGCTGCTCCCATAGCGTGCCACTTCGTCGCCAACTCCCCCTACTTCGCGGCGGCGGTGAAGTGAACCGAAACACGAGCGGAGCAAGCGTCGAGGTATGCGCACGCCACAAAGATCAGTTCCTCACGCAAGGCTTCGAACTGCTTCTCCGGAGCGCTCGATTCCAAGAGCGTCCGCATGACACCGGCCATTGTCCCCTGGAGCATGGAAGCAACCAGTTGCGGATCGGTCGCGAGCGGCTCCGAGGAGGTCGCCAACATTCGAACCAGCGCCTTGTTATGGCGGACTACTATCCCCTGCACAATCTTCGCTCCGTCGACGTCGGAGCTCACGGAGTAGAGAGCGGCACTTGTCTTGGCGGCCCTCATCTTGGCGTCAAGGAATGCGGTGACGACAGCGGTCGCCATCTCGCGGAGTGTCTTCCCTTCCTGCTGCGCGCAAGCGAGTTCGACAACTTCTGTCACTTCTTCGAGGTGGCGTTTCAAGGCGGCCTGGAGCAGCGCCCTCTTGTTGGGAAAGTATTGATACAGAGTTCCGACGGAAACGCCGGCCCGCTCTGCGACCCTCGTGGTGGTCAGCCGCTCCTTTCCGACACGGAGCAAAACCTGAACAGTGGCCTTCAGAATGGCATCCACGCTAGCTGTCGAACGGGCTTGCACAGGCGATTTACGGGGCTCTAAGACGGCTGCTGAAGGATACGGCAAATGCGAACTCCTAACCTGAAGGTTTCTTCATCTAATCATCAAGTAAAGCAAAACTTCGCAAAAGCCGCAACCGACTGGAGGAGAACCGAATGACGAAACAACTGGAACTTGGCGGGAGCTTCACGCTTCCGGGCACCTCGATGAGTTTGAAACGCGTGGGCTACGGAGCGATGCAACTCGCCGGGCCGCAAGTGTGGGGACCGCCTCGTGATGTGGATGCTGCCATCGCGGTCTTGCAAGAAGCGGTCGCGTCGCGCGTGAACCATATCGACACCAGCGACTATTACGGCCCGCATGTGACCAATCAGATTATCAAGCAGGCATTGCATCCCTATCCGGATGGCCTGGTAATCGTGACCAAAGTTGGCGCGCGCCGGGGTGCAGACAAGTCATGGATACCCGCCCTGTCGCGGCAAGACTTGATTGAGGCCGTTCACGACAACTTGCGCAACCTTGGCCTGGAAAGCCTGGATGTGGTCAACCTGCGGGTGGGAGGATTCACGGCGCCATCGGCGGGATCGATCGAAGAGCAGGTGACGGTGCTGGCTGAACTCAAGCGTCAGGGACTAATTCGTCATCTCGGTCTGAGTAATGTTAGTCCCGAGCAGTTGGCGGAAGCTCAGGCGATCACAGAGATCGTCGAAGTGCAGAACTTTTACAACGTGGCGAACCGGAACGACGATGATTTCATCGACGGCCTCGTCGCACAAGGCATCGCGTATGTGCCGTTCTTTCCGCTCGGAGGTTTCACCCCCTTGCAGTCGACGGTGCTCGACGCGTCGGCGACGTCACTAGGGGCTACTCCGATGCAGGTTGCGCTGGCGTGGCTTTTGCAACGTTCTCCAAATATCGTGCTGATTCCGGGCACATCTTCGGTTGCGCACCTGCGCGAGAACCTTGCGGCCGCCGAACTCAAGCTGCCAGATGCAATCGTCGAACAGCTGGACGCAATCGGGAGATCGAAAAGCAATACGGAACTTACGGCCAACTGACAAGAACAGTTTGAGCAGCACAAGGAGCATGGAATGCGTGTTTTCGTAACAGGAGCAACAGGCTTCATCGGTACAGCAATTGTTCGGGAATTACTCACTGCGGGACACCAGGTCGTGGGGATGGCGCGCTCCGATGCGGGCGCCAAAGCTCTTGCCGATGCTGGTGCGCAGGTGCAGCGAGGCGATCTGGACGATCTGGAGAGCTTGCGGAGTGGAGCTTCCGCCTCGGATGGCGTGATCCACGCGGCCTTTAACCACGACTTCTCAAAATTCGCAGCGAACTGTGAGATGGACAGGCGAGCCATCGAGGTTCTCGGCTCCGCGCTCGCGGGCTCTGACCGTCCCTTGGTCGTGACCGCCGGGGCCGCGCTCATTGCGCCCGGACGCGTCGCGACCGAGGACGACATGCCCCCTTCCAATCCCGCGTTTCCCCGAGTTTCGGAAGAGACGGCAGTTTCGGTGGCTGAGCAAGGCGTTCGTGCGTCGGTGGTGCGCCTGCCGCAGGTGCACGACACAGTCAAGCAGGGGCTCGTCACCTATATGGTCGCTCTAGCGCGCGAGAAAGGTGTCTCGGCGTATGTCGGCGACGGGCGCAACCGCTGGCCTGCGGTGCACGTGCTCGATGCTGCCCATCTCTACAGGCTCGCGCTGGAGAAAGGTTCCAAAGGAGCGCGGTACCACGCGATCGCCGAAGAGGGGGTCCCGCTGCGAGAGATCGCGGAGGCAATCGGCCGAGGACTGAACGTGCCAGTCGTCTCCAAGTCTCCCGAAGAGGCAGCCCAGCATTTTGGATTCCTTGGGTTCTTTGTGGGCGCCGATGTTCCCGCCTCGAGCGCACTCACCCAGGAAAGGCTGGGATGGCGCCCGACGAATCAGCCCGGGATGATCGCTGACCTCGACAATATGCGCTATTTCAAAGCAGCCTGAGCAGACTCCCCTCCTCGGAGGATTAGGCAAGAAGTTCATCCAAATAGGCATCTGCCCAAAGCGTCTGCGGATGATACTTGGAAAGCAAGCAACGAGGAGATGGCGATTGTGAGCATCTCCTCTGCTGCTGGAATTATTCGCTTTCGAAGGAGACACGATGCAGAAACGCAATCTTGGAAAAAGCAATCTGGAAGTCTCGGCGATCGGTCTCGGCTGCATGGGCTTAAGCTTCGGTCTTGGTCCCGCCGTTGAGAAACACCATGGCATTTCACTGATACGGGGAGCGGTGGAGCGCGGCATAACCTTCTTCGATACCGCCGAAGTATACGGCCCGTGGACGAATGAAGAACTCGTGGGCGAAGCGCTGGCGCCCTATCGCGACAAGGTCGTCATCGCCACCAAGTTCGGATGGAATATCGATGAAAACGGCAAGAACACTGGCGGCTTGGACAGCCGGCCGGAGCGCATAAAGAAGGTCGCCGACGCGTCTTTGAAGCGTCTCAGGACCGGCGTCATCGATCTCTTCTACCAACACCGAGTCGATCCCGAGGTGCCGATTGAAGACGTCGCCGGCGCCGTGAAAGACCTCATCCAGGAGGGCAAAGTGAAGCATTTTGGCCTCTCGGAAGCGGGCGCGAAGACCATCCGCCGCGCGCATGCCGTACAGCCAGTGACGGCGCTGCAGAGTGAATACTCGCTATTCTGGAGAGAGCCGGAGCAGGAAATCCTACCCACGCTGGAAGAGCTGGGTATCGGATTTGTCCCTTTCAGTCCGCTCGGCAAGGGTTTTCTCACCGGCGCTATCAATGCCGATACACAGTTCGATAAGACAGACTTCCGCAACATTGTCCCTCGCTTCACGCCAGAGAACCGCAACGCCAACCAAGCCTTGGTCGATGTGGTCGGCGAGTTCGCTCGGCAGAAAGGCGTAACTCCCGCGCAGATCGCACTGGCGTGGATTCTCGCCCAGAAACCCTGGATGGTTCCCATTCCCGGTACCACGAAGCTGCATCGTCTGGAAGAAAACATCGGGGGAGTTGCCGTTGAACTCACGGCGGACGATCTTCGCGAGATCGATAGCGCTACCTCACGGATCAAGCTGGAAGGCGCTCGCTACCCTGAGCAGTTGCAGAAAATGGTCGGTCGCTGAAAGGTATATTCATGTTCAAAGCAAAAGCTTATTCCGCTGCCAGTGCGACATCGCCGCTAGCCTCCACCACGATCACACGGCGTGATCCAACCGACCAGGACGTACAGATCGAAATTCTTTACTGCGGCATCTGTCACTCCGATCTCCACCAAGTCCGCAACGAGTGGGGCGAATTCCTGCCCACTGTTTATCCTTGCGTGCCTGGCCACGAAATCGTTGGCCGCGTAACCAAGGTTGGCTCAGCGGTCACGAAGTTCAAGCCCGGCGACCTCGCAGCGGTCGGTTGCATGGTCGACTCGGACGGAACCTGCCCGGAGTGCAAAGCTGGACTCGAGCAGTTCTGCCCGAACCCAACCTTCACCTACAACTTCCCGGATAAACATCTGGGAGGCGTTACCTACGGCGGCTACTCCGACAGCATTGTCGTCGATCAGAGGTTTGTTCTACGCGTCCCGCCGAACCTCAATCTTGCCGGGGCCGCTCCTTTACTCTGCGCGGGGATCACCACGTATTCGCCCATGCACCATTGGGGTGTTACCACGGGCAAGAAAGTTGGCGTGGTCGGTCTCGGCGGACTGGGTCACATGGCCGTAAAGTTCGGCCATGCGCTCGGAGCGCACGTCGTCGTCTTCACCACTTCACCGGGCAAAAAGGATGACGCACTCCGGCTGGGAGCGGACGAGGTCGTCATCTCGAAGAACGCCAATGAGATGGAGAAGCATGCCGGCAGCTTCGACTTCATTCTCGACGCGGTCTCGGCCGATCACGACATTAACGCATACATCAGTCTTCTGCGCCGCGACGGCAATATTACGCTTGTCGGCGCTCCGCAAAAGCCTCTCGCGGTGGCGGCCTTCAACCTGATCATGGGGCGACGCAGTCTTTCCGGCTCGCCCATTGGCGGGATTCCCGAAACTCAGGAGATGCTCGACTTCTGCGGGCAGCAGAACATTACCTCTGATGTGGAAGTCATCCCCATGCAGAAGGTCAACGAAGCTTACGAGAGACTACTCAAGTCGGATGTAAAGTATCGCTTCTCGATTGACATGGCGTCGCTCAAAGGAGAGTGAGAGTTATAACCTTAAGTGCGGGAGGTGCACATGCCAGCCCAGAACGATGGTCTGAAGGACCGCCTTTCCCGGTATCGCGAAATTAAGATCACAGTGACCGGCCGAAAATCAGGACGCTCCATTTCGATCCCAGTCTGGTTTGTTTTCGAGCAAGGTAAGCTTTACCTGCTGCCGGTGCAGGGGTCCGATACACAGTGGTACAAGAACGTGCTCAAGAACTCTAAGATTGGGATCGATGCGCGTGGCACTGAGGCTGAACTCAAGGCTGTTCCTATAACTGATCCCAAGCAGGTAGCGTTGGTGGTGGAGAACTTCCGCGAAAAGTACGGGCCGGTTGACGTGAAGAAGTACTATTCCAAGTTCGACATTGCGGTTCTCGTTCAAGTGCACTAGCTGACTATGTCAGACCAAACTCTCCTCGCTGCTCTGCTGGACTCGTGGGATCGCAACAACACCATCCTGGTCAACCTGCTCCGCGCTGTGCCGGAGGGCGGGCTCGACGTCAGGGCGATGGCAGGCAGCCCGACCGTTGCCGAGATGTTCACACACATCCACTATGTGCGACTCGTGTTTGTGTCGGAGGACGCGCCTGAGTTCGCCATAGAGGCTCCCACGGAAGAGTGGCTGGCGGAGCGCGATCCCGATCGCATCGCGCAGATGCTGAATGACAGCGCCAGGGTGGTGCGGGACGCAGTGAAAGGCAAGGTGGACAAAGGCGGAGACATGTACCTTCACTATGACCACCCGATCCTTCTGCTGCAGCACATGATCTGGCACGAGGGCTACCATCATGGCCAGATCAAACTGGCCCTCAAGCTGGCTGGTCGGCCGATGACCAACAAGGAAGCCGGGCCGCTCACTTGGCGGGTCTGGATGAACAAGACGAAGGCCGGCCCAAAGCAATGAGCGAGCGTGATTGCGAAAGAGGTATTCTCGAACCGGTGAAGACCAACGGCAAAGTCGTTCCTTTGCGGCAAGCGCGCAACCTCGAAGGTGCGAATGCACCAGATGTGGCTAAGCTGGCGCGCTTGCTTGCGGCCTATGCTCCGCACGATGGCAGTTTCGAGCTGCGCGTCCCCGGATTACACGCCAGCCGCTTTTCGCGAGTCAACAAGCAGTGTGTGCACGGACTCCTGTTGCCTTGCTTGTCGATCGTCGCGCAAGGGGCGAAGACCGTCATCGTTGGGCAGGAGGTGTTGGAGTACGACGCATCACGCATGCTGGTTTACTCGGTCGCCCTGCCGGTTGCTGCCCAGGTCACGCAAGCCAGTTATTCCGAACCTTACCTGGCCCTCAGGCTAGACATCGATCCACGCAGGATCGCCGAACTGGTTTTGAAGGTGTTCCCGCTCGGTCTGCCTCCAGCGCAAGAACGGCGCGCGGTTTACATCACGCCTGCCGATGCCAGCATCGTGAACGCGTCGACCCGGTTAATCGAGTGCCTCGCGCAGCCCGGCGACGCTGAGCTGGTAGCTCCACTCGTAGTGGACGAGATCCTGATCCGGCTGCTGCGCAGTCCCATTGGAGTTCGCGTTGCCCAGATGGGATTTGCCGAGTCGAGTGTGAACCGGGTTGCGAAGGCGATTTCGTGGCTGCGCGCCAACTTTTCGCAGCCGATGAAAGTCGAAGAGTTGGCCGAGCTGGTGCACATGAGCGTGTCGTCGTTCCACGAGCACTTTAAGTCGGTCACTTCGATGAGCCCACTGCACTATCAAAAGGTGCTGCGCCTGCAGGAGGCAAGACGCCTGATGTTGGCTGCGATGATGGACGCAGCAACTGCGAGCCAGCAGGTGGGGTATCTCAGCGCCTCGCAGTTCAGCCGGGAATACAGCCGCTTCTTCGGGAGCGCTCCTACCAAAGACGTTGCTCGCCTGCGCAGTGAAACACAGGCTTGGGCCTCAACTGGGTGAGGAGACGCCTTATGTTTCCATTTGTCAGGAAGGTGCTTCCCATCTTGTTGATCGCCGGGACGATGAGAGCGGCCGATTTTACCGGCACATGGAAACTCAATCCTGAGAAGTCAAAGCTCGGCAATCGCGACATCGCGCAGGGAACGCTGACCACCAGGCAGACCGGACCAGACACGTATACCAGCACGCTCGATTTCGTGACCAAAGCTGGTGCGAAGCGGCACCAAGAGAGTGTCCGCGTGTGCGACGGCAAAGAACATAAAGAACCGCATGTTGACCCCTCGAAGTTCTCAACCGTGATGTGCGAGGTCGGGCCAGGTTCGACACGGAAAATCGTAGAGAAGGAAAACGACAAGGTCGTGGTGGAGATGAATTCGACGGTGTCGGCCGACGGAAAAGTCCTGACCAACGTGTGGAAGTACGAGGATGGGGACGTGGTGTTCGTGTTCGAGAAGCAGTAGCCAGCTGCCAGTCGCCAAAGTCTGTTCCAGCTCCCCCCTCCCCCCTCCCCCTGATCTTTGTTTTCATGTAGATAGGCACGATTTCGTGCGCAAAATATCGAGAATAAAAGACTTACGGACAAAAGATTCTGGAATAAGGAGTTAGGAGAGATTTCTGAGAATTGGAAGGGCTTTGCAGGGCTGGTGGGAGTCGAACGATATCCAAAATCATGCCAAGACATGGCCAAGTCTCACAGTGTCGTTGCGGATGTGGGTATTGTCCGGCTGTCTCTCTCGTTGGAGACAGCTCTCCCTCATCTTCGAGTCGGGAGTGTAGGACAGGACTGCGGTCGAAGATAGGACGCCGGTCACGTATCGGTGTGATAAGGGCCTGTGATATGCTGCGCCAAATCCTGGGGCCAAAATGGAAATCCTGGTTACGAAAGGATCAGCCATGCAGCGTAAAAGCAAGCTCACGATTGCGATCGCGACGATGGCGCTCGCCGTCCTCGGCGTCCTCGTTTTGAGGGCCGATTCCGCGCAGGACAAGTACTCGCTTGATATCCCCGAGCGGAATCGCGTTCTCCGACTTCAGGGGATACGAGGACTGGTCGGTGGTGTCTTCCGCCCGGACCGACGAAGTGCTCAAGGTGATCGTCGCCAATCCGACGATGATCAAGGCGTACAAGGCCGGCGTTCCGGGCAACGGCCAGCCTTTTCCGGAGGGCTCCAGGATCGTGAAGCTGCAATGGACGCAGAAGAAGAGCACGGAGGCCCCCTTCCCGGTGGATGTGCCAGCGGCCTTTAGCCAGGCTTTCGTCATGGAAAAGGACAGCAAGAGATTTCCGAAAACGGGGGGATGGGGATACGCGGTATTCAACTACGAAGCCGCAGCGGACAAGTTCACGGCCGATCCCAAAAGCCTCTCGGACTGCGGACAAGTGTGCCATGTGAAAGTGAAGGCGAAGGACTACATCTTCCATCCGTACCAGATGCGTTGAAGCCGCGGGCATGATTGACTTAGGTTCTATCGCGGCCGATCCAGTCCAGGTCGAGGCCGTCGATCGAGCGAAGCTCAGGGTCGCCCGTTACCAGAGGGCAGCGATACTTTTGCGCCAGGGCGGCGGCGAATGCGTCCGCATAGGCGATCGGATATCGCGCTTTCAGGAGAGCCGCATCCCAGATGTCATCGGCGGTCGGCACTTCGATGGTGACAGGCAGGGTCCGCGCAAGAATCCTCCAACGCTCTGCGATTTCTTCAGCGTGATGTTTTCGCAGAATGTAGTAAACCTCGCCGACGTTGATGGCGCTTATCAATAGCCGCGCCGCGCCCGCCCGCGCTTCCATAAGAAGCGTTGCGACCTCATCCCCGGCGGGCTGTCGAGCCCTCGTCCATTCAATGATGGCCCACGAGTCAAGAACGCGAATCTTCAAGCTCGCGCTCCGCTTTCTTGAAGGCAGCCAGGTCGAGGTCTAGGCCGCGAGCTGCCCCTTGAAGCTGTCTCCACGCATCGCCCTTAGAAAGGACAATCTCCTGCCCGCGGACTTCGAGGGTCAGCTTGGTGCCCTCGGAGAGATTTAGAGCATCGCGAACCTGCTTGGGGATGGCGATTTGGCCTTTGGAGGAGACGGTAACTTTATCCATAGATGCATCTTACCACACGTAAGATTTTAGGTGATATGCCCGGAACAAAGGCCCCACATTTGCCAAGGGCAGGTAAATATGGGCGACACGCGAATCACTTCCGACTCGGCGATCTATCCGCCAAGGATCGTGGTTTCCCATATCCCGTTTTTGCTTCATCGCTTTTACCTGGTTTGATGAGGAAACAGCAAACTTCCGGTCCATAAAGTGAATCAACAAGACCGGAGGCTCCTATGCGGAAACGGGCGTTTTGGGGAGTTATCGCTCTTGTGATATGTGTCCCGCTCGTGTCAGCTCAGCAAGTATCTCGGGCCGAAGTCGGCGGTCAAGCGAAAGCCCCTGACCTGGACACAATCGTGCAATCACTGGAGACGGCGGAGCAGCAGAATCCTGCAATGGCCCAAGGTTACACGGTGACTCGAAGCTATAAACTGTTCCGCGGTGACGAAACAAAACCCGTCTCGGAAACCACTGCCGAAGTTACCTTCATTCCGCCCGCCACGAAAAAATATGTGATCGAACAAGCGAGCGGCATTGCGAGAGGCAAACAAATGGTGCGCGATGTTTTGGACTTGGAAAGTGTTCCGACCGAGAGCAGCAGCGAGTTCAGCCGACGCAACTATACGTTTGTTTTTCTTCAACAGGAAAAGCACGGCGACGTTTCCACTTACCTTTTGCGAATCATTCCGAAACGGAAAGCGAAAAATCTGTTGAGCGGACTTATCTGGGTTGATACAACAACGTTCCGCATCCAGCGGATAGAAGGCACACCGACCAAGAAACCTTCCTGGTGGATCACGAACCTCGACGTTATGATGCAATTCACGGTTCTCGATGGCCTGTGGCTCCCTACCTACGTAACAGCCACAGCGGATGTCCGTTTGGATGGCAGCTACCTATTAACGGGCAAGGACGTCGCATTACAACTCTCCAAATCCGTCGCCGGACAAGACTAACAAGGTAGCTATGGCAGCGTGTATGTCCGGGGTGAATGGGTGCTCACGTCATGAAGGAAAACAACGTGGCCCACGATCAAACGGATCCTGCATGTACCCCGCTCTGTGAACTGGATGGGGGGGCTTCCCCTGGGTCTCGTCCTTGAACAAACGAAAAGCCCCACCCCGCCAAAAGAAGGCGGAGTGGGGCGCCCAATCTTGTAAGTTTGTTGTTTTAAGGATTTAACGGGGTGGCCACCCGCCGAGTCCCACGGAAGACGTGGTCCGATACGCTAAAGATTCCCTTACAAGCAAGCTATGAGGCCACCGACTTCGTCTCGATCAGGCCCCTCACCCGTCCGCAAACGCGTCCATTGGAACTGAGCCTTTGGCTTTTCCTAGCCGCGGACTCGGACGTTTACCTCGTGCGATTCCATTGCCAACGGCACGCAAAGATGGACGACGGGCCGCCGTCAGTGAGCGGGCCCGGACATTCTGTTGGTAATGAAATCAGAAATTCGCCTGGCTGCGGGAGGATCCAGGTTCGCCAGCACCGCCACAACATATCCCGGCGCAGGACAGATCTGAAGATCGCCGTTCATTCCCGGCGCGCCTCCGCCGTGTCCAAAGCAACGTATGCCATTGACGACCTTGTCCTCAAAACCGTAGGCGTAGCGTCCGAAGCCTTCGTCCACTTTTCCGGTGGTCAGCAGCTCCGTGTATTGAGCATCGAGCAGCTTGTGTTGCTGGAGCGCGTTGGCGAACCTAAGCAGGTCGCCTACGGTGGAATAGCCCCCGCCGGCGGAGGTTCCGCGATAAGGAAGCGTGTCGGTGTTCGGCTGCCAGTCCTTGCTGCCGGGTGGCTTGGTGTATCCAACACTGCGATTGGCAACTGTCTTGTCTTCCGGCTCCGAGCCCGAGTCTTTCATTCCCGCGACTTCATAGACGTGGGTATTCACGTAGTCGTAATAGGGTTGGCCGCTGACCTTCTCAACCACCAGGCCCAGCAGAATGAAGCCGTAATTGCTGTACTCCCACTTGCTGCCCGGAGGAAACTCCGCCGCGCGGTTACCGTAGAGCTTCACATAATCCTGCAGCGTCTTGAGCTCATTCCGGTGCTGGTCAAAGTCGGGTCCGAAGATGTCGCCGGTACCTCCTGTATGCGTCAGCAACTGGTGGAGCGTGACCGTCGACGCCAGCTCCTTATTGGGATAGTCGGTGAGGTAGGTGCCGAATGGGGCGTCGAGCTTTAACTTGCCAGCCTGCGCCAGCTGCAGGACTGCAACAGCCGTGAACATCTTGTTCATCGATCCAATGCGGAAGCGCGTATCAAGCGTGTTGGGCAGCTTGCGCTCGCGGTCAGCCATGCCATACGCGTGTTCGAAAATCGGCTTGCCGTTTTTCGCCAGTAGCACCGCGCCGCTGAATTGTCCTGCGTCCGCGTCCTGTTGCAGCTTCGTCTGCAGCGCAGCCACCAGCTCGCTTTCGCTCAACTGCTTCGGGGCAAATTCTGCCGGAGGGGGAATAGCGTTCAGCTCCACACGGCTCATGTTGTGGGGCTCAGCCGCATCGACCACGAAGGTCATGCGCACGAATTGCTCGGTGCCGCGTTCCTCGACGATGGCAACCACCTCGGTCGGTGATGCCGACTCAACCTTCTTTAGCTCCAACCCGCCGGTTCGAGCGCGGAAGTCCATCGCTGAATCAAACCGGTCGAGCCGCGCCGGGGAGTACTTCTCAAGGAAGGCGCGATAGGTGTCGCGGTCTCCGCTGTTGAAAGCTTGCAGCCACGCCGCGCAGACCTGGCCGGATGGAGTGTCGGTGGGAAGCTTTACCTGGCCGAAACAGATGGACGAGCAGAGGGCGAGGACAATGAGACAGGGCAGGAGCCTGCGAGTAAGCATGTCCCTTAGACGGGGAGAGCCATGCAACGTCGTCGGGTAAATTTGACGGACGAAAATCTCGTCCCTGCTGCTCGTAGGTCCATCCTGTGCACGGAACAGACGCCCCATAGTTGCCAACGGCAGGCAAATATAGGCCACCCGCGTTTATCTAATCAACCTTTTCGACCTGTGGTAATATTCTCGGACTCCGTCGGCATTTCGATCGGACTCCACGCCTCACTTGTTTCACGGTTACATCATCTGTACCGGTCGTTCCCTCAGTTCAACCCTTGGAGAAATGGCCCATGCCTGTTGAGCCCGTGATTGAGTTACAACTCAGCGCCCACACCTTTCTCGACGCGCAGTTGCTTACGTTGCAGACTGAGCAGCTGGCGTTTCCTGCTCCGTTCAGCATTGGCGGCTATCAATTTGTTGTCGATCACGTGGAGTTTGGCGCCAGCTCGTTTTCAAGCCCTGCGCCGGTGAACAAGTTCATCTATTACAACCAGCTCTACACCGGCATTACTTCGACCTCTATCTCTGCCACGCGTCCGCAGATTTCACAGGCCGTCACCATCGTCGTGGTAAGCCTTCAAGACGTCGAGGCCAACCCTAACGGCGTCCCTCAGCACCCCATTCCTTTCAACGTGACTATGGTTTTTGGCGTTGACTACATCGTGCAAGGCTATGACACGGACGTAATGACCGTGTCGGTGGACCACGTGGTTCCGGGCCAGTTGCCGACGCTTCCGCCTGGTGTTGATCCCAACCAGGTCAACCAGCAACTCATCGCGTTCCTCTCCAGTGCCAGCGCGCAGTCCATCAACCTCGGCTTGGCGAAGGTTGCGGAAACAGGCAGTAGCAGCAGCAGCAATTCGAGTGGTGGATCGCTGAGCGGGCCGGGGCTCGTCGCCAACCAAAACCCCGGCATCGGCACCGACCCCAGCTTTGTCTTGAACGCAGGCGTCGCGGTCTCTTCCGACCTGCAGCGCATCTGCTTCCGGCTGGAGTTTGGCGTGGGAGACAGCACCGACCCCTCTACTTGGCAAACGTTCTATACCGGAAATTTCATCGACCGTCTGCTCGACAGCGCGGGCAAGGAACGATCCCTCGCTGTGTATGAATCTTCTGCCGTCCTCGAAAGCACCACCAGCGCGACGATTTACAGCGGCCTCATCGCCGACCAGCAGAAGCACGAAAGCGATGCCGTCCACCTTGACGTCACCACCGGTGTGTCCACCAACTACTCTGACAACGCCGGGGTGGCCAGCCTCACCTCCCAATTCAGTGGCGACCTGCATACGCCGGCCTGTACGGTCCACATCGATGTCACCGTCGCCTCGACCACGTCGATTGTCCAGACCAATACCCTGACTGTCGACAGCAATTACTCCTGGAATTCCGACACCGATGCTTGCACGGTTATCGCCGGGGTGCTCGGAGCCGCTATCGGCATCTTCACTAACTTCATCTTCCCTCTCAGCGACATGCTCATCGAGCCCGTGTTCTTCTCTGTCGCTGGAATGGCCGCCGTGCTGGTCGCCAAGAATGTCGTGAGTCCTCCCTCGAATACTCCCAGCGACTGCAATCAGCTCTCGGATACGCACATCGTTTGCAATCAGAAGCTCAACGTGGCCAACTCGCCGATCGGGAATCTGGCGCTCAACGCTCTTGTCGCGCAGACTGACGGCATTTCGCTGGTGGGTGACTTCGATCCGGTTCCGGTTGGCATACCGCAGATGTCCACCACGATCGGGACCGAGTTCACCTGGTACGGCCCGTCCATCTCCTGCGGTCAGATTAGCGGTCAGGAAGTCAACAACTACCTGAAGAACCCGAAGGACTTCTCCCGGCTCAAGGCGAGTGCGAGCGTCACCGCCCTGACGATTGCACCAATCTTCTTCATTAGCGCCAGTATCGTGAATGATCCGCTGAACGTGTTCAGCGTGGCCGCACCGGCTTACGGCACACAAGCGCCATTCGAGATCACGGTGGATATTCCTTACCCGGGCGACCAGTTCTTCGTTGCGCCTTATGGCTGTCAGATTCTGGTGCAGACCACTGGCGGCACGCGCGACATCCTCATCCCTGCGCCGCCGCCTCTGAGCCAGCTCCAGATCGAGGAGCTTGCCGCACAAATCGCCGGTCAGGTCCTTTTCTGCCAGAAGCTGGTTGACCAATGGTGGCTCTACTTCCACCAATACAATCCCGTCTGGGGCGTCGATCCGTCGATTGGCGAAAACTCGGTTGAGCACGGGTACGAGGTCGAAATCACCGGGCTCAATGTCGGGGAGATCGCTACTCTCCTCGGCGCTCGCAATGAGCTCCTGCAGACGGGAATTGCTCAAGCAGGATCGTCCCTTCGACTGAGCGCGGTCGTCTCACCCAGTGGTGATGGAGAACTCGGTATCCTGCGCGGCGAGGCCGGTGCGAACAATCCCGCTCCGCCCGCGCCTGCTCCGCGGATTAACATCGCCGAAGAGAACGTCTCGCTGCCCATTGCGCCCGCGTCTCGCGGCATCGCAGTCAAGGAGCAGCTCATCATTCGTGCCGGCACGATCCAGTTGACGCAGCCCTGCCGTAGTCTTGCTGCCGCCTATCTGGGCAATGCGCCGAAGGCGATCGTTGTCACGGACAGCCGGGTGCTGTCGTTCGATCTTTCCAACGTCGCTGCTCCGGCGAGCAGTGACTCGTGGACTGTGCCCGGCATTCGCGGCGTGCTGGTGCAGCCGCTGGCTCCGCTTGCCTTTGGGCAGGATGGCCTGGCTCTGCTGGCGGCAAGCGGAATCGTGGTTCCTGTTGGTGGTTGCTGCGGCAGCGTGGAACCCGAGTATCATGACGTCGCCAGCGCCGGCGCCTACGTCTACGCTATCTCCAGCCGCGGTCTCGAAGTTTTTTCCAGTCGTCTACGACTGCGGCATATCATTCCGCTCGAGCACGCCCACTCGATCGCTCACATTGGCAACAAGCTCGTCATCGGAGGAAAGAAAGGCTACACCGTCTTTCATCTTGGAGATCCCGCACGTCCCGAATTCGGGCAGCATCAGGCCATCGGCAGCGTTGCCGAACTCGTCGTGCCGCCGGGTAGCAGCGGACATCAGCTTCTGGTTGTCCCATATGAAGGAGCGGCGCAACTGGTTGACTTCGCCGGGCACGGCGAAGCCAAGCTGGTGGCAACGTTCCCGGTCCTGCCGTGGTACGTAGGAGCCGCACGCATCGGAAATTACCTGCTGCGTCCCAGCTCTGACCGCTTGTCGGTTTCCGTGAGCTACTTCGGCAACTCGGTGACGGTTTAGCGCGTTGATAGGGGTGGGCTTCCAGCCTACCCCCTCCCCCCTCCCCGTGATCTTTGTTTTCATAAAGATAGGCGCGATTTCGTGCGCAAAATATCAAGAACAAAGGACTTGCGGGCAAAATATTCCGGAATAAGGAGTTAGGAGAGATTTCTGAGGATCGGGAGGGCGCTGCGGGGTGGGTGGGAGTCGAACCGGTTCCAAAATCATGCCAAGACATGGCCAAGTCTCACGGCTGTTTGAAGAGAGGATATTGTCCAGCTGCCCGCGCTTCAAAGGCAGCTCTCCCTCATCCTTCGATCCGGGAGTGTAGGACAGGACGGCGGGCGAAAATAGGACGCCGGTCACTTGTGGGTGTGACAAGGGGAGATCGACGTGCTACTGGCGTGTTCTTTTCTTGGCGCTTCGTCTGCGACTGCGCGCGAGCCTTCGGCAGAGTGGAATGCGCCGTCGGACACCTTACCCAGCGCTGAAGCTGCCTAACTGGCTTTGGCCTTCCGCCGAGGGGCAGGCGCAGCTGTGGCGAGGTAGTGCTGGTCGAGGGCGTGGCGGAGCATGGTCTTGATTACGGCCTGGCGGCTGATGTTCAATTCCTCCGCCCGGTGATCCAGTTCCTGCAGCATGGAGGCGGTGAAGTCCACGTTGACGCGCTGGATGGGCGCCCATCATGCGTCCCTTGTTGGTGAAGTAACGAGAGACGTCCTTGCCTCCGTCGGCCATGCGGGCGATGGCCTCGGCCGACACCGGCTTTTTGCGATTACGAGTGTTCTTCATACAATTCCTGTTCCTGCGAGGTTGAACGCCACAACGTGACGAGGTGGTAATACTCGCCTTCCGCGTCCTCGCGCACCTCAAAGATCACCGTAAATAACCTGCCTCCGACCCAACCGATGGCGCGGTATTGTTCCGGGAGGTCGGAGCGCTGGTCGAGATAATAGGGACGCGAAAAGATCTCTTGCGCCTCTTCGAAACCGATGCCGCGCCGCGGATTCTGCCGCAGACGCCGGCTCTTGCGCGGGTCGAAATGGAAGCGCATCGATGGTATAACAGTTATACCACATTACGCCGGTCGGCGGTAAGACGAAAACCCTACCCAGCCGCTCATAGGTCTGTGAGGTGCCCAGAACAAAGCCCCAAATTTGCCAACGGCAGGCAAGTATGGGCCACGGGATATGTGGGCCGCGAGCGGAGCGCTACTTGGGCCAGCGGCGAGCCTGTCCGCTATACTTGCGGACGCCAGTGCCGGGCCCGCGGGCGCGACGCTGAAAGAGGAAGGTACGATGCCACTTCGAATCTTCGGACGATGGACCGCCGTTGTCGTACTGTTGGCGGCCGCGGTCACGATGAGCGCCCAAACCTGCCCGGTGACGGTGAAAGGGAGCAAGATCCCGTCGAATAACTGGAAAGCTTCATCGACGAAAGCGGGGTACTACGCCCTGGACTCAGCCATCATCAACGCCGTGAACACGGAGGACGTGGTGGTGGGCTCGGCGCCGTATGCGACGGTGAAGAGCTACATGGGCTCGGCTTTCGGCGACGCCAACTTTACGCTGCTCGGCTCGCCGGGGACCTCGAGCCAGTTGGGGCCGAATGTCTATCAGTGCACGTACGATGGTCCACGATTTCACCACAGCGGAAAAACGATGGAGGCTACGGTGGTGGTGAATTGCACCAAGGGCGCGGCGTGTAACTTCTAGGGAACTGGTCGCGGCGCTGACGAAAAGCCCCACCCCGCCAAAGGAAGGCGGGATGGGCCACCGGCCGGGGTGTTTTCCTTAGGCCTCGTCGTTGAACAAACGAAAACCCCAGCCCGCCCTTTACTGGTACGGATTGGGATCCAACGCTGGCATGTACGAGGCGGACGGTACAAAGTTGCCGCCCAAGGAACATTGGGCGTTCGCTCCTGTGAGCGTGAACCTGCCATAGAACACCGGACACTTGCACGTGGCGGTCGAGCCGCCTTCATCGAGGGTGCAGGGCGCGGTCATGCATCCGGCAAATGGCGCTTTCGAACAGGTGGTCGTGGGAGACTGGCGGTTCAAAGCCTTTACCAATGTGTCTTGCGTCGAAGGGTCGTACGTCGAAATTACATTCGCGCCTGGGATGAGGGCCCCGCCCGGAAGGTATTGGCAAACCGGGGCCGTGTTGGTCCCTGTGCAGGTGTTGGTGCCAGAGCTGTTCGCAAAACAAGCCTGAATGGTTGCCTGGTACACCGGATAATTCAGAATTGCCGTTGACAGCACGAAATTGGGCTTGTTGTAGACCAGGCACTTGCAATTGGCGGAGTGGCCGTCGGGAGAGAGCGTGCAAGGCAGAGGCGGCTTGCCTGATTCAAAACAGAGCGCGAACTGCGAAGAGCACGCTAAGAATTGCGATCCTTTCTCCGCTGTGTCGCGATAGGCAGGTCCGAAATTCGTAGTCCAATGCCTGGAATCGTCCCAAAACAAGGGCGAGTCGGGCACGAACTGCTGCTTCCAGTTCAACGGGTCGCTCCAGTAGGACGAAGTACTGGATGCGGAGGAAGCCTGAGGGTTGGTGGTTTGTGCCGCCATTGGGCATGCCAGGCTGCAGCCCAAGAGCATCAGGAATACGCAGGCCAGTAGACGTTGCAGTGGACGCATAAGATTCTCCTTTCACCTCCAGCCCAGCCTTTGCGGTCACGCTGGACGGCGGAATCATTAGCCGGAACGGGCGGCAAGTCAAGCAGATTGTTAACTGTCAGTCGAGGTGCCGGTGCTAGGAACGAGAAGTCCCACCCATATCACCCGTCTTGGAGTGACGGAAAAAGAAAACTGCGGTCTTTTGTTTTCAATCGTTTAGGAGAAAAGTGTAGCTAAATGGTTGAAAATAAATGATGTTACAGGCATCCATTAGTAGCCGTAGAACTTAACGGACCGCGTTTCGCCGGTTGTTCGCTTTTTCTCGACGCCAGATGTATGACAAGTATGACTTGTATACGCACTTTGTGTCATACAAATCATATAAGTATGTAAGTCAATATTTTGCAGCGGTAAGTGCCTTAGCTTCAATAGCTTATGGAGAAGCCTGTCGGCATGACGGGCGGTGACCGGTGCGGTCGCGGAAATTTCAAAGAGCCGCGGATGGCTGCGGCCTGAGCTCAGCCTTCGTGAGGGACACAAATGCCCTGCCTCACAGGGTATGGTTTACGCGTCTCGCGATGGGATGGTAAAGGGCGTGGGTCACGGAACGGTGTGATTCGGAGGCAAGGACGACTTTCAATCCTTGGGGAGTGAGAGAACTCTCTCTTTCCCGACTTGGCGCCGCTTCCAGGCCGCAATAGAAGATTCGATTTGGACGGTGCCAACCTCGCCGAACGCGTAGTGACGGTAGCTGCTCCAGGGCCAGTCTTCGGGCTTTTCGACGAGTCCACGGTGGACGGGATTTCGGTGGATGTACTTCAGTTTCTCGACCCGCTTCGCTGCGGTGAAGACGTTAAAGTCGTAGTAACGAGTTTGCCAGAAGCGTCCGTCGGGGGCCTTGAGTTGTTGGGAGACGGACTGCTTCACTGCCTGAATCGCCCGAGAGAGAGTTGCGCGCTCGGGTTCGCTCACGAGGAGGTGGATGTGCTCGGGCATGACTACGTAGCCGACCACGTCGAGCCGGTAACTGCGACGGGTTTGTTCAAGGGAGCGTTCGAAGACATTCTTCGCGCGGGGTGTGTCGAGGAAGGGTTGCCGCCGGTAACAAGTGAAGGTGATGAAGTGGAGACAGTGGGATTGTTGGAAGCGGACGAGTCCCCAAGGCATGGGGAGAGAGTATGGCCTTGATAAGTGCCTCGTCAGTGATGGTGGTTACGTGAGCTTGTGAAGTGGGTGGCCCATCCGGGCTGGTTTTGCCCGGGTGGGTCTTTTGTTCTCCGGGTATTGTCGTTAAACAAAACGAAAAGCCCCACCCCGCCAAAAGAAGGCGGGATGGGCCACCCTCTCATGTAAGTTTATTCCTATCAATAATTTGACGGGGTGGGCCACCCGCGAAAAGCCCCACCCCGCCAAAAGAAGGCGGGATGGGCCACCCTCTCATGTAAGTTTCATTTTATCAATAAGTTGACAGGGTGGGCCACCCGCCACAACTTGTGTCCCAACTCGGCCAGCAGGCGCTCGAACCAGCGGGTATAGCCGGTTGCTTCGACCCCTACTCGCACTGGCCCCTGCAGGCTAGCGTAGAAGGCTCGCGCTTCCCCGTGGGCATGTTCCAGGCGACGCTCGATCAGCTCGCCCGTTTCCCTGTCCAGCATCGCGATCTGCTGGTAGCGCGTGTGTAAATCACAACCTACAATCTTCATGTGCTCGGCTCCTTTCCTCCGAGCCTTGGTTCCTTGAGCGCACCAAGTGTACCCGGCGGCGCGGAGCCGACACGGTTATCTAATCAGCCTCAATAGCATCGAAGTGGTGGACTAGAGGGAGTTAAAAAACTTGTCAGCGCCATAACGTTACGGTATGCTACAGCACCTTGATCGCAGTTTCCGTAGAAGCAGGTGAGCAAATCTCGTAGCGTAGATGAAAGAAGTCAATGAAGATCTTTCTTATCCTAATCATACTTCTATGCCCTCTGTCCCTCCGTGCCCAGCGCGTGCGAATCGATCCTTGCGTGACCGAAGGCCCATCAGCTAACGATACCCTCAACTATATTAACAACGCGCTAGCGGAGCCGAACGACCATGGCGATGCTTGGGATAGATTATAACGAGTGGACTATCGTCGTACGGTACGGGCTGCTTCGTGTCGCTCCCCTTATGGCGCTAGATTGTCATGCCGGAAGCGACGGGAACTTTGCAGTTATAGATTGCGTCAATAATGGTCAGTGCGTAGATGAGCGCTATTACTCCCAACAAGACCAGCGCTATCATTCCGTTGGCTCGGATACTGGGCTGCTCCACGTGATACCAAATCACGACGCTGAGACCGGGACCAGGGTAGCAAGAGCAATGTCACATCTAATCGTCGTTCTACAGCAACAATATCAGAGCCGCACATAACATTCCGAATGACCCCTTCGCCAACCAGCCGAGTCGGAATAACCGCGCCGTGAGCCCTCCTACGGCGACGACCACAATCGTTCAAAGATATAAGCCCCAGGCAGAACGCTCAACCAACACAGAACTGACAACTGTCGATGTAGAGCGGGTCCCGTCCGAAAATTCAGACGAGTTTCATATTAGCTTCACAGTTCCGCCGTTTAACACAACGGTAGGTTCATACACGGTTATTAACCCTTACGCCTACCGATATGTTGGGAATCAACAAAGCGACAGTATTTCGTTTCCGGTAATCCACGGGCACTCGGAGCCCAGGAGATCGAGTCAGTTTTATTCTCCGCGTCCCCAAGATTTATCTGGATACTTCTAAAGGCTGGAACGTTAGGTTCGGAGCTGGTGGTGATAGTGGTAGCTATTTCCCAAGTCCGAACCTGTTGGTGCCTGCAACTCAGCCGCTAACCTGGAAGTAGAGCCTCCTGACCTCTCCGCTCATCAGGCCACGTTCCCCGTGACTTCCCACGGAGAGCTGCACGCGACATACAAAGCATAGCCGGCCTGCTTTCTTTGCCGCCAGTGGTTTCTCGGCGCCTTCCGCAACCCGGACAGCTCCGTAGCTTCGATGAGGGCAAAACATAATTACTAAATCTTGCCTATTTACAGGTCTCCCCTCCGTCACAGCGTACAGGCTCTTTGCCTGACCGAACGGTAGCCCAGCCGCAACTCTTGTGATTTTGGCTGACAGGGGCGCAAACAGACTTGAACCCGCCGAGACAGGCCGTCATGCCCTCGCTACAACTATGGCCATTAACGTAGCAGACACAGTCGTTAGCGTTGGCGTTGCCCGCCTGAAATGCGAATACTGGGTCAGCTGATTCGGAGATGAAGTTTGTTTCTGCAGGCCGAATCACTGTTGGATCCGTGGTTAACGAGGATGGTGAGAGAGTCTGATGTAGCGGTTTGTCAGCCGCCGAAATGTGAAGCGAGATCAAGACAAAAGCGGCACAAATTAACTGCTTCACGTCACACTCCTTCTCGTATCGCAAGAACCAAGTTCAAACTACGAACTGCGCCCTGCGCTTCAAGATGCGTTTGATCGTACGATTGAGGGTAGAACTCTAGCCTCGGACTATAACGGTGTCAATAGCATCCAAGTGGGGTTCCCGTTGGCTCTAGTCTTGGGAAAGAGCTGCCTTCGCAAATGCCCTATTCCGCCCCGACCCGATTTTGCCTACGCCCGACCGTGGGTCACCCGCCTGACTGAAAGCCAGCCGCCTGGCAGCCGAGTGCGCCTGGGCGTCACCTTAGAGCCATGGCGAAGTTTGCGCGTCTTCGGCTACGCTACACAGCAATTCTATGGTTGGTGCCCGCCGGATGAACTGAAAGCGACCTTTTTTGGCGGAGCCGAGTAATGAGGATACTTGAATGAGGAAACTCACTGTCGCAACCGGAATTCTAGGCATCCTATTGTCAGCTCTCATCGGCGATGGATTTGCGCAAGAACCATTTCGATACAACTACATCAGCGCCAGTTATAGCTGCAACTCGGGTGACAAATCTCACAAGATAGTAGTGTTCAGTGATGTTTTTGCCTTTTGTGTGGCCGAATTCGGCGGGATGGATATCGCTAAAATGCACAAGGACAACTTCGACCAAGCGGCTCGGCTCCATTGCAGTGGCTCTGTCAAGGGCCCGTATTTTGATACATCGGACTTCGGTAACACTAAACCTGTGATGGAATCCAAGCGCACAAAGGAGATGGTTGAACAGTCTTCCGCAGGTGCTACGGTGGAACAAATAGCCGTATCAGTCCCCTATTCATCGAAGTGCCGCCCATGACGTACCTCTCCGACAAGTCGAGTGTATTCTGTCTGTCGAGCCTTAGACGCGGCGCAGGCCTTCTCTTAACTCTCGTCTGCATGTTGACAGTAGGAACCGCCACCACTCCGCAGACAACTCCTTCACTAAGTGACACTACCCTGTGGCTTGTCGAGAAGACAAGCTCCCAAAAGCTCCCTAGGTCACTGGGTACGGTACATCTACGGGATGATCCGGAGAAGAATAATTACAATACAACGCTCACAGGATCCATTCGAGCAGTGAGCTTATCGATCGACGGATGTAAGGTCACCCTAAGCCAGACGATTGAGACGGTTGGGAGGCTGAGCACGACATCGATGATGCACAATGGAGAAGCTGGAGCAAGAAAGACACTCTCGGCACTTCGGTGTATGTGTTTAGTCTAAAGGATCTTATGCCGAGCAGAATCACTGCTGTGGCGATTGAATCGTTCCCCGAGGCCCTAGAGAGTTACGCTTGGTTTGGCGAGCCTGACAATTCAACGCATCGGACCGGGTGTGGCTCACAATGCGCCAACCCGGAAGTCCTCGTACTCTTGGTGGGCAAACGTGACTCGATCCAAACGTCGGGTACGTCGACGTTAACTCAGAGCAACCGCGCCAAGTGCGATGGCTGTACCGGCACGCAGGTAAACGACTTCCAGGGACAGGGCAAAGTAACTCGGATCGGCGTTCGCGTAGACTCTCTGGATTTGGCGCAACGAATCGTCCGCGCTTGGCATGATGCCGCAGTTGCCTGTGGGGCCAAGGATGTGAATCCTGATCTCTACTGAGAGAGCAAAAATGTGAACTCTTGGTCGGTGGTCGCCACCATTTGAACACCGCCGCCTCTGCGCGGAACTACAGCCCCGCCGCCTTCGTCTCAATCAGCTTCTTCACCCGCTCGACGAATGCATCCACCGGCACCGAGCCTTCGGCTTTTTCCTGGCCGCGGACGCGGACGTTGACTTCGTGGGATTCCATTTCGCGGTCGCCTAGAACCAACTGGAACGGGACCTTCTGCATGGCGTGTTCGCGGATTTTGGCGTTCATCTTTTCGTTGCGGGCGTCGACGTGGACGCGCACTCCGGCGGCCTTGAGCTTTTCGCCGACTTCGTAGGCGTAGGCCTGGTGCTTCTCGCCGATGGGGATGATGGCCACCTGCGTGGGTGAGAGCCAGACGGGGAAGGCTCCGGCGTAGTGCTCGATGAGCACGCCGAAGAAGCGCTCGATGGAGCCGTAGAGGGCGCGGTGCACCATGAGCGGCTGGTGGCGCTTGCCGTCTTCGCCGACGTACTCGAGCTGGAAGCGCTCGGGCAGGGTGAAGTCGAACTGCACGGTGGAGAGCTGCCAGAGGCGTCCGATGGCGTCGACCAGCTTGATGTCGATTTTGGGGCCGTAAAACGCGGCTTCGCCGGGGATGGTCTTGTACTCGATGTTGCGGCGCTTGAGCGCGTGCTCGAGCGAACGCTCGGCCAGCTCCCATTGATCGGGGCGTCCGGCGTAGGTCTTCTGGTCGTTGGGGTCCCAGGTGGAAAGCTCGACCTGGTACTTGTCGAATCCGTAGACGCGGAGGACTTCGAGCGCGAAGTCGATGCAGCCGACGACTTCGTCTTCGATCTGCTCGGGAGTGCAGAAGATGTGGGCGTCGTCCTGGGTAAAGCCGCGCACGCGCAGCAGGCCGTGCATGACGCCGGAGCGCTCGTAGCGATAGACGGTGCCGAGCTCGCCGTAGCGCGCGGGCAGATCGCGGTAGGACTTGAGCGAGTCCTGGTAGATGAGGATGTGGAACGGACAGTTCATGGGCTTCATGCGGTATTCCGCGTCGTCCAGTTCCATGGGGGTGAACATGTTCTGCGCGTAGTAGCCGGCGTGGCCGGAGGTCTTCCAGAGGTCGGTGCGGGCGACGTGCGGAGTGAAGACCAGCGCGTAGCCGCGGCGGAGATACTCGTCGCGCATCCAGTCTTCCATCTCTTTGCGGATGAGGCCTCCCTTGGGATGCCAGAAGATGAGGCCGGGGCCGGCGAGCTCCTGAATGGAGAACAGGTCGAGCTGCTTGCCGAGCAGGCGATGGTCGCGCTTCTTGGCTTCTTCGAGCTTGTTGAGGTAGTCGTCGAGCTCTTTCTTGGAGTAGAACGAGGTGCCGTAGATGCGCTGGAGCTGCGGGTTCTTTTCGTCGCCCAGCCAGTAGGCTCCGGCGATGTTGAGGAGCTTGAAGGCCTTGATGCGTCCGGTGGACGGGATGTGCGGGCCGCGGCAGAAGTCGGTGAACTTGCCGGTCTTGTAGATCGAAATTTTCTCATCGGGCTGGGTGAATTGCTCGATGAAGTGGCACTTCATGAAGTCGCCTTCGGCCTTGAAGCGCTCGAGTCCTTCGGTGCGCGGCAGAAATTCGCGCGCGTAGGGCAGGTCGGCCTTGACGAGCTCCTGCATCTTCTTCTCGATGGCCGCGAGGTCGTCGGGAGTGAAGGGCTTCTCGCGATAGAAGTCGTAGAAGAATCCGTTCTCGGTGGCGGGGCCGTGTCCGAGCTTGGTCTCGGGAAAGAGTTCGAGGACGGCGGCGGCCATGAGATGCGCGGACGAGTGGCGGAAGACTTCGAGGGCCTCGGGATCGCGCTCGGTGAGCAGGCGGAGTTCGACGTCTTCTTCGAGGGGCTTCGTCAGATCGACGAGCTTCGCTTCCGGCTTGTCGCCGTTATTGCCGGCGGGCGTGATTTGGGCGGCGAGGGCGGCGTCGGCCAGGCGCGGGCTGATGCCCTTCGCGATGTCGAGAGCGGTGGTGCCCTTGGGGACTTCTTTGACGCTGCCGTCGGGCAGTTTTACGTGGATGAGTTCGGACATGAATTGATTCACCTGTTGCTATGGGTAATCTTTGATTCTAGAGCAGTTCAGGAAATAGTGTGGCCGTGCGGCAACTGTGCCGCCGGCTGAAGCCGGCTCCATCAAAAGAAAAACGCGTGGACGCCGCGCTGAAGCGCGGCTCTACCCGGGATCACGGCTGTGTTCGGCGGGCGCGGACTTCGAGCGTCAGTGCGCCTAGGAAGGCCACGCATCCGACGGTGATGGCGAGCGGAATGGCGAAGTGCAAGTAGGCATTGCGCATGTCCGGCTGGACGCCGCGGACCAGGCCGTAGGTGACCATTCCGATGATGCCGAGAAGCAGGCCGAGCCCCATGCCTCCGGCGGTGAATAGCAGGGTGGTAAAGAGCACCCGCACCGTCGAGGTGAAGAGGATGGAGAGCTTGCTACGCTGCTGAGCAGCGGCTGGAGCGGCGAAGGACATCACAAACCTAGGGTATAACGAAACGGCGCAGGCCCGCATCACGGCGGCCGCGGCGATTGCGTTACAATCACGATTCATGTCGCAAACGTCACAAGCGATTACGCGCACGCCCGCAGAAGTGGTGCGGCTGGCGCCCGTGTCCCAGGCCAGCAACGGCATTTGCTATGCCGTGATGGGCGAGGTCACGAATGGCGCGCGCGACGTGGAACGCATGGTCACAGCCGTGCCGCGCACGGTGGCGGCGGCGCTGAGCCGCAAGGCGTACTACTTCGTGCCGCTGACGCTGAATCTCGACGAAGAGACGATGATCGCCGACCGCTACGATGTGCAGCTGGCCGACAGCGCGATCTGCCATCGCAACCACACCCTGGGCGATTCGCAGTGTGTCTTTATCTCCACGCGACTGATGGAAGACAGCTTCGCCATCGCGTTCGAGTTCTTCATCAACGTGGGACACAACTTCGTGGAGAAAGTCGGGGTAGCGCAGGAGTTCAGCGACCTGGTGTGGAAGCAGGTGGACGATAAAGTGCGCGGCGAGACCTCGATGGACGCGTACGAGCTGCGAAAAATCGCCACCAGCAACGGTCCCGAGGCGGAGAAGGCGAAGCACGAGTACCTGATGGCGGCGTTCGCTGACGCTATCGCGGTTTACACGCTGTCGCTGTTTCTCGACGTGGATTACCAGGAATTGCGCGAACGCGACTATCCGCTGCTGGCTCCGGCGGCGCTGGCCGAGCGGCTGAGGAAGATCAATGAGCTGTTCCCACCGAATCCCGGATATGAGTTTGCGGTGTACCACCGGAGAAGGCAGTGAGAACCAGGTGTCGGTGATCAGTTGTCAGTTCTCAGAAATCGTCGACTATCCGCTGACAACCGACAACTGACAACTGGCAACTAATCCATGATTGCGCACCTTCGCGGACGGTTGATCTCGAAACATCCCAACCAGGCCATTGTTGAGGCGGCGGGCGTCGGCTACGACGTCACTATCACTGTGCCAACATTCTCTGATCTGCCCGCGTTGGGGAGCGAAGTGGCGCTGCACATCCACACTCATGTGCGCGAGGATGCCATTGCACTGTTCGGATTTCTGCGCGGCGACGAGAAACAGCTGTTTGAGAAGCTGATCACGGTGAGCGGCATTGGGCCGAAGCTCGCTATCACGATCCTGAGCGGCATGGCGACGGCTGATATGGTGGGCGCGATCCGGGCGAATGATCATGCGCGGCTGACGCGAATTCCGGGCATCGGCAAGAAGACGGCCGAGCGTATGTGCGTGGAGTTGCGCGACAAGC
Organism: uncultured Acidobacteriaceae bacterium; assembly: GCA_963730105.1. Classification (GTDB taxonomy): domain Bacteria; phylum Acidobacteriota; class Terriglobia; order Terriglobales; family Acidobacteriaceae; genus DASRAA01. Next base: position 145,814 of record CAVSQO010000013.1, on the reverse strand, counting down.
TCGATGCCTTCGGCGCGCCACAAGCCGCGGTCACTGTATCGGCGATCGAAGAAGATGTGATTTCGGCTCTGACCAACCTGGGCTACCAGCGGGCGTTGGCGGAAAAGGCCGTGGAGAAGGCCGTGGCATCGGCGGGCAGAGATAACTTCGATGCGATCTTCCGCGCGGCACTCGGGGCGATGACGAAGTAAGCGACGGACGTATCCACAGATGACGAGACGGAAGAGTGGCAAATCAAGTTGGGCCGATGTAAAGGATCCCCTTTCGCGCTTTGACCGTGCCGGCTTAATCGATCTGCTGCATGACCTCTATGACGCAAGCGAAGACAATCGAGTATTTCTTCATACTCGATTTGGCATAGGTGCGGAAGTTCTTGAGCCGTATAAGAAGGCTTTGGAACGTTGGCTCCGGCCGGATGTCACCAAGCCAAGTCAGGAGATTTCTGTCTCGAAGGCTCTCAAGGCGATCTCCGGTTACAAGAAGGCAGTCGGAGATCCCGAAGGCTTACTCGATCTCATGACCTACTACTGCGAACTAGCTGCTCTGTTCACGTGCGACGTCGGCATGGAGGGTGATAGTTGGTTTTCGGCGCTGATCAGGACGTTCGCCGGTGCCTTAAAGCTCGCGGCTTCTATGCACAGCGAGCGCAGGGCCGCATTCGTTTACCGGCTTGGCAGAGTGCGAAACATTTGCAGTGATTTGGGTTGGGGCGTGGGGGGTGCGATTGACGATCTGTGGTCTCAGTTCGACTTTGAGGCCGCAACTACAGAACAGTAGCGCTCCAAGAGGCTACTCGAAGCCCAAGTCTTCCATCTCCTCGTCAGTCAACGGGTCAAATGCATCCGGCTGCCAGGAAATCTTCCCGTCAAATCCTCCAAAAATCCGCTTTTTGGCCACCACCAGCGGTACGACTTTCACCGTCCGCTTCTCTTCATCAATGGATGTACACATCTTTTCCCTGCTCTGCCTCGCGAATCAGCTTCGAGAGACTTTTCTTGGCCTCGGCAACTGAATATCTTCTTGTCGTCACGTCTCTGTGTCCGGTAACCAAGTAGCGTCTGATGGGAAGATTCAGTATTGACTGTGTTTGATCCAAGCTCAATTCCAGTCCACCAACTCATGATGAGCGGCGTCGGCCGCGTCGCGGAATTGGGTGTGTTTGCAGGCGGAACACTGTGCGCGGATCGACTTGAGATCGATTGCCGGGAAGATCATGTCCTGCGACTCGGTGCCGCCGGGGGTCTTCTCCTTGAATAGTGATACCGCGGGCTCGCCGCAGCGCGAGCAACGAAACACGTAGATGTTCAGGTGCGCCATGGCAGCTGTCTCTCTTTCCAGTGGATGTGACGAGTATATGCCTCGCACGCCGGAAGCCGGCCACTGAGTTGCTTCGTCACTTCCCGATGCAAAACGAGCTGAAGATCAGGTTGAGGATGTCATCGGCAGTCGTGGCCCCGGTGATTTCGTCGAGCGGACGCAGTGCACTGTAGAGGTCCAGTAGCAGCATTTCGTGCGGGGTCTTAAGTGGCACCGCTGCCGCTGCTTTGTCCAGAGCCGCGATGGAGTCTTGCACCAGCCTCTGGTGACGAACGTTGGTAAGGAAGCCGGTTTCCGGTTGGCTGCCGCCATCACCGCCAGCGAGGCGCAGGATTTTCGCGCGCAATTGTTCAATGCCCTGGCCGGTCTTGGCGGACGTCATGACGACCGTCAAGCCACCGTCGGGCATCAGCGGTGCGGTCGCGATGGCGTCGATTTTGTTTTGCACGACGATGGCCAGGCGACGTGTGACCAGCGAGATCAGTTCGGTGTCGCGACGACGGGCGGCGTCATCGCTGGCAGGATGCGAGGCGTCGAGGACGACCAGCACGATATCGGCATCGGCAAGGGCTTCGAGCGATTTGCGTACGCCGATGCTTTCGGCTTCGTCGAGCGAGTCACGGATGCCAGCGGTATCCACGAGACGCACAGGAATTCCGCCGAGGGAAACGGTCTCGGTCACTAGGTCGCGGGTTGTTCCGGGAGTAGCGGTGACGATAGCGCGCTCGTGCTCCACCAGGCGATTAAACAGGCTCGACTTGCCCACGTTGGGCCGGCCGACGATGGCCAGGGTCAATCCTTCGTGCACGACTTTTCCGTAGGTGAAGCTGGCGAGAAGTTGTTCGAGTGGCGCGTGAACTTCGGCGATGCGATCGAGAATCTGCTCGTCGGGAATGATGGAGATATCGTCTTCGGCGAAGTCGATGCCGGCTTCCATGACGGCGATGAGGTCGATGAGCTTCTGCTTGACGGGCAGCAGTCGCTTCGACAGTGCGCCTTCGAGTTGCCGGGCCGCAACCTGTGCCTGGTAGAGCGTCTGCGAGTCGATGAGGTCGCGGACGGCTTCGGCCTGGGTGAGGTCGATGCGTCCGTTGAGGAAGGCACGCATGGTGAACTCACCGGGCTCGGCGAGACGCGCACCGCGAGCGAGAGCCATCTCGACGACGTGACGCAGCACGACGGGCGAGCCGTGGCAGGAGATTTCGAGTACGTCGTCGGTCGTATAGGAATGCGGCTTGGCGAAATAGGTGACGACGACTTCGTCGATGCGGTCGCTTGTGGCGGGATCGATCAGCTCGGCGAAGTGCGCGTGGTTCGGCTTGAGGTCTCCGGTTTGTGCCAGGCGCAACATGGGGGTCGCGATACTTGTCGCTTCAGCGCCGGAGAGGCGCACCACGCCAATGCCGCCGCGCCCGGGAGGAGTGGCGATGGCGACGATGGTGTCATCGAGGTGCATGAGACTGATTATTCACCACGGAGGCGCGGAGGTCACCGAGAAGAACAACGTCTTGTTCAGAATTCGCCCGAAAACCGTCGCAATCATAGGGGTCCTTCGACTCCGCTCCCTACGGTCGCTGCGCTCAGGATGACAACGAAAGAAGCTTTATCTTCGCCGCGGCGAGGGCGCCGGTGCGGGCGCTTTGCCCTGGTAGTCCTTGGGATAGACGACCACGTAGCGTTGCAGCGATTCGCCCGCGCTTTCGGTGCGCAAGTCAACCATATCGCGCAGTGCTAAGTGCACCAGACGGCGCTCACGCGAAGACATGGGCGCGAAGGCATAAGGCATGCCGCTTTGGCGGACGCGGTCGGCAGCAACGTTGGCCGAGAGCCGCAACTCCTGCTGGCGGGCCGAGCGAAAGTTTTCGCAGTCGAAGACAATCTGGTCATGCTCGTCAGGCGCCAGGCGAAGCATCTCAAGTGCGACATGCTCGAAGGCGCGCAGCAGTTCACCGCCGCGTTCCTTTACCAGCGGGCTGTCGGAACCGGAGAGATCCACTTTGATCACCGGCTTGTCGAAGTCGAGCTCACTCGACGGCGGATCGACCATAATCTTGTAGCGAAGGCGGAAATCGCCGGTGGCAATGATTCCATTGAGCAGTTCGCTGATTCTTTTGGCGGCGGCAGTCTTGTCGGTTATCGGCATGGTGAAATAGTCGATTTTACAGATCAGGGCGCTTACGAGTCCGTGTTCGTGCCGCCGGCTGAAGCCGGCTCCATTCTCAAAAAAAGTGCGTCTACGCGGTGCTGAAGCGCCGCTCTACCCAATCATTCGGCGGAACACAGCCAACTCGAAGCTAGCATCGCATGTGCTACTTTGCGGCCTTGCGGGCGCGTTTTTCGGCCTCGGCGCGCATTTCTTTGCCCAGGCCAGTGTGGTTCATTACGTATTGCTGCACGATCGCGATGAGGTTGCCGACCACCCAGTACAAGCTCAGTCCCGAGGCCAACGACCAACTGAAGAAGCCCAGCATCAGCGGCATCATGATGGTCATCATGCGTTGCTGCGCCGGATCCATGCCCGCGCTGGGCGTCATTTTCTGGACGAACAGCGTGCTGATGACGATCAGGACCGGCAGGATGAACAGCTTGTCGGGCGACGACAGGTCGTGCAGCCAAAGGAATGGCGCCTGGCGCAGTTCGATGGCGATGCCGAGCATGGAGTAGAACGCGAACAAGAACGGCATCTGGATCACCAGCGGCAGACAGCCTCCTGCCGGATTGGCGCCATGTTCTTTGTACAGCGCGGAGATCTCGGCGTTCATGTCGGCGCGCCGTGGATCGCGCAACGGATACTTCTTGTACCGCTCCTGGATGGCCTTCATCTGCGGCTGCAGCTTCTGCATCTTCAGCGCCGACTTCATGCTGGTGATGCGCAGCGGCAGGAGCGCCAGGTTAATGATGACGGTCAGGATGATGATCGACACACCCCAGTTGGCGGCGATATGGTCGTGCGTCCACAGCAGCCAGAGGAACAGCGGGCGGGCGATGAGGCTGAAGAAACCGAAATCAACCACGTGGGTCAGGTCAGGGCCGCCGGACTCGCCGTTCAGCGTGTTGGAATGAACAGTGTTCAGAACATCCAGCGCTTTGGGCCCCACGAACAACCGTTCGCGAGTCGTGCCGTCAACATCGCCTACCGCCGCACCGAGTACATCCACTTTGACGAGGTTATTAGGATCGGGCTTGGCCGGATCCTTCGGGACCTGGATCTGATCGTGGAAGGTGACCATCGAGGCCTGGGTGGGAGTGTCGGGCAAGAAGATGGCCGCGAAGTATTGGTCCTGCGCGCCAGCCCACATCAAGGGACCGCGGACCGTGTTACCGCCGCTGATCTTTTTCGCTGCCAGGCGTTCGACTTTGTCGCCAGCGTAGTAATCGACGCGCGCGGACGCGAACGATGGTCCAGTGCCTTGATCGCCGAATCCCGCGGGCCACGCTGGATACGCCTGCACTGGCTGGCCATTCACGGTCACGACAGTTTCCAGCGAGATCACGTAGGTGCGATCGAAGCGAAACGTCTTGCGAACAGTAACCGCGCCGTCGGAATAAACGAAGCCAAGCTCGCCGGGCACGGTAACGGCGGTGGTCGATTCGCCGGCGGTGGGGATGTACAACGCCGAATTGATTTTGGTGCGGAGCGCTTGGTCGTACGTGTACAGGCTCAGGGGAAGTCCGAAGCTGGACGAGGCGGGATTTACCAGGTCAAGCGGATGGCCCTTTTCGTCCTTGTACTTCTTCAGCACCCACGACTTGGCCTGCGCGCCGCGATTGGTGAATACGATGCGATAGAGGTCGTTCTCGACCACGGTCTCGGTTTCGGCACTTGCGGCTTGCGCCGGTACCGCCGGCGCGCTCGATGACTTGGCGGTGTCGGCTCCCACCACAGCAGGCGACTGGGCTTCAGGAGCTTTGGCTGTTTTTGCCGGCTGTGCCGGCGCCGGAGTAGTCGGCTTATTCTTGAAGAAAACGAATTGCGCGATGAGGATCAGCGCGAAGGCTGCCATCATCACGAGCAGCATATTGCTCTGGCCGCCGGGCTCTTGTTGGGGATTCTTATACTCGGGCAAATTGACGTTCCATTCAGTAACGGCGGCTTATGGATTCCGGGGCAGCGCCCATCGGGGCAGACTCAACACTATCGCAACACGACTTCGAACTGTTGTTTCCCGAAGGTACCGGGTCATAACCAGCCCGCGCCAGCGGGTGACAGCGCGCCAGGCGGGCGAGTGCAAGCCACGAACCGCGTAACGCTCCGTGGCGCTCCAGGGCCTCCAGCGCGTACTCGGAACAGGTGGGCTCGAAGCGGCAGGCGTGCGGCAGCATCGGGGAAATCCACCGCTTGTAACCGCGTAATCCAGCCTGCATTACCGCTTTCATTTGTCTTCCACCTGCACCTGATTCGCCGGCTTCGCTTCGCGGGCGCGTTGCACGGCTAACTGTAAACCGCGGGCCACTTCTCTGGTTACTTCGGGAAACGGCAACTTGAGTACTGATTTTCGCGGGTGGAACACCACGTCCACCGGCGCTTCCGTCTCAGGCCACGAAGTCCGCACGGCTTCCCGCATGCGGCGCTTGATGCGGTTGCGTTCGACGCTACCGCCCAGAACCTTTCCTACGGTGAATCCTACACGCAGCGAAGGACTATGGTCCGTCGCTGGATCAGGCGCGCGCCGCAGGAAAAATACCGTCATGTTACCGGTGAACTGGCGGCGGCCCAACTTGTACACGCGCTGAAAGTCCGCATGCCGCAATAGGCGCTTCGACTTCGCAAATGCACGATCAGGACTTGTCACGGCAGGCATCGGTCAACAGTTACCAGGCCGCTCATTACCCTCAAGTCGGAATCCCGTAGAGGCTTTTCGCTGGCCCAACTGCTTTGGCTGAACTGGTGACGGTGCGTACACGGACGAACGGCCTCCGCTATTCGCGGAAACCGGCCTTCACGGCGACGCGCTTGCGACCTTTGGCGCGGCGGCGCGAAATTACCGCACGTCCGCTCTTGGTCTTCATACGGGAACGAAATCCGTGCGTCTTTGAGCGGCGACGACGGTTGGGTTGGAATGTGCGCTTCGGCATGCGAAACTACTGCTCCTCACTGGTCAAAAGTTAACAGGGACAAACTCAAAGTATACCGTCTGGCTTGCCTCAGCCGCAAGCGGCGCGGATTGCATCGATTTCGGTGGTAACATTCGTGCTCCACATGAGGTTAGTATCCCGTGCGGAGCGCAGAATTTTTGCGCCCGCGTCGATTTGCACCACGAGTGTTGCAGCAAAATATTTTTTCGCCAGTAACATTCACGAAATCAATCACTCGCGACCAGTGCTGCCCGCGCACGGTGCAACGTCATCTTGTGCATATGTTTTTTCGTGCTAGGATGCCATGCAGCCACAGAGAAAACATTTCACGCACTCTCTCATGAAATGCAGGTTCTTGCCGTGGCCTCTTCGGTTACGGATCTTAACTATCTCCTGAATCGTGTGGTGGATTGTGGCTTTGCTGGCACTTGTCCCCCCTGAATACTAGTGGTTCCGATTCGAGGCAGCGATTGCCTCCAGGGTTATTTTGCTATGTCTTATTTCGGATCGACCTCTCCCAATCCGTGGGTCCTCGTACTCGATGCGCTGGAAAAGAAAGTCAACCGGCACTCCTACGAAACGTGGCTCAAACCAACCCGCTTCAGTCATTCGGCCGGACCGACGCTGTTCGTCAAGGTCCCGAACCCTGACTTCTGCCACATCGGCGAGAAGTACGGCGACTTGATCAGCGAGGCCATCGAGAACCTTGGCCTTGAATACCAGGACGTCGAGTTTGTCACCGATGTCGAGCAGCGCTCTGCCAAGCCGGAGCGCGGTGGCGAAGTTCGCCATGGCGAGGCGTTCGCCGAACCGGCCGGTTCGAACGAGAGTAGCGCCGCTGCTTCCGCGCGACAGCAGCGCTTCGACTGGGACGGCGCCTCGCAACTGAATCCCAAGTACACCTTCGACGGATTCGTCATCGGCTCGGGTAACCAGTTTGCACATGCCGCGGCGCGTGCGGTGGCCGAGCGCCCCTCCAAGGCTTACAACCCGCTCTTCCTGTACGGCGGCGTCGGCATGGGTAAGACCCACCTGATGCAGGCCATCGGACATGAGATCAAGAAGCGCGAACCGCAGATGGCCATCTGCTACATGTCGGGCGAGAAGTTCACCAACGAGATGATCAACGCGTTGCGGAACAACAAGATGACCAGCTTCCGCGACAAGTACCGCAACATGGATGTGCTGCTGGTGGATGATATCCAGTTTTTGGTGAGCAAAGAGCGCACGCAGGAGGAGTTCTTCCACACCTTCAACGCGTTGCACGAGTCGATGCGCCAAATCGTCATCGCCAGTGACCGTCCGCCGAAGGAGTTGGCCGAGATTGAGGACCGCTTGCGCAGCCGCTTCGAGTGGGGACTGATCGCCGACATCCAGCCGCCTGACCTTGAGACCAAAGTGGCCATTCTGCAGAAGAAAGCTGAGTCCATACCGGTGATGCTGCCCACCGACGTCGCACTCTACATGGCGTCGAACATCCGCAGCAACGTGCGCGAGTTGGAAGGCGCGCTGATCCGGCTGGCGGCTTATGTGTCCCTGACGGGAGGTGAGCTGAGCATGCTGACCGCTCAGGAAGTGCTGAAGAACCTCATCGACTCGCAGATCCGTAAGGTAACCATCGAGTCGATCCAGCGCGCGGTGTCGGACCAGTTCGGGCTGCGTCCGGCCGAGATCAAGGCCAAGAACAACTCGCACTCCATCGTCTATCCGCGGCAGATCGCCATGTACCTGGCGAAGCAATTGACGGAAGCGTCACTGCCGGAAATCGGCCGCCAGTTCGGCGGCAAGCACCACACCACAGTCCTGCATTCGGTCGAGAAGATTACCGAGTTGCGTAAAACCGACAAGGATTTGAACAGGCTGCTGAACAAACTCACCGAGATTCTCGGCGGATAAACCGTGCCCTTGGTGCGGTTTTTCACTTTTGGAAGCTGTTTTCCTTGACCCGGGCTGTGGACAGATTGTGAACGGCGTGCAAGAGGCGGAATAAACTTTTTTGAGGATCCCGGTTCAGCACAGGCAGCACAGAATTGGGCCGGCGTTTTGGTGGCAAGCGAATCGGTTGAAGCGCTTTCAGGTAGCGGTTTTGCCGTGCTTTTCCACTTTTCCAGTGTGTCTACTGTTACTACTGTTTTATAAGATTCTTATTTGATATAAGGAAATGCAGAAGTCGCGGGCTCTCGTACCATCCTGGCTGCGCCACCATGAAGGTCCCGGCGCCAGGACGCGACTCCAAGGTGGAACTTATGGCTGCGGAAGCAACTGGAGCGATCCAGGGAACTGCGATGGAAATCAGCGTCAGCAAGTTTGAATTGCTCAAGGAACTGACTGCCACGCAGGGAGTGGTCGAGCGTAAGACGACGATTCCCATCCTGTCTAATTTTTTATTCGAAGCCGCCAATGACCGGCTGACGATTACTGCCACCGATCTTGATCTGAGCCTGCGGACTTCGTGCGCGGCCAAGGTCAAGCGCGAAGGCGCCTGCACCATTCCCGCCCGCAAGCTGTATGACTACGTAAAGCTGCTGCCCGATGGCGATATCTCCATCAAGCTGCTGGAAAACCATTGGGTCAATATTCGTTCCGGGCGCTCGAACACGAAGATGGTCGGCATGGCGCGGGCGAATTTTCCTGGGCTGCCTGTGTTCCCGGCGTCCGGCAGCGTGAAGATTCCCGCTCAAACCCTGCGCAGCATGATTGGCAGAACGATCTTTGCGATTTCTAACGAAGAGTCGCGTTACACACTAAATGGCGGGCTCATGGTGCTGAAGCCGGAGTCCATCACCATGGTCGCTACCGACGGCCATCGCCTGGCGCACATCGAAAAAACAGGCGAAACTTTTGACGTGGCCGGCGAGAACAAGACGCTGGTTCCGAAGAAGGCCATGAGCGAGCTTTACTCGCTGCTGCAGAACAGCGACGTCGAGCAGGTCGAGTTTGCCAAGGATGATTCGACGCTGTTCTTCCGCATCGGTGAGCGCCTGCTGACCTCGCGCCAGTTGACCGGACAATTCCCCAACTACGAAGCGGTGCTGCCCCGCGAGACCACCAAGTCAGTTGTCGTCCACGGCAACGATCTCAACACCGCGATCCAGCGCGTGGCCCAGTTCGCCGACGAGCGCTCGCGGGCAATCCGCATGAAACTCGACAAGAACGAGTTGAAGATTTCCTCGTCGTCCACCGAAGCCGGCGAATCTGAAGATTCCATCGAGACCGCCTACACCGCCGATCCCATGACCATCGGGTTCAATTCCGAGTACCTGATCGACTTCCTGAAGGCCCAAAGTGCAGGAGAGGTTCGGTTGGAGTTCAAAGACGCCCAGTCAGCCGGCCAGATGCGTCCGGAAGACGGCAGCGACGACGGCTTCAAGTACCGCTACGTCGTGATGCCGATGCGGATTTGAGGCGTGGACCGCAGCGTGACGCTGCAATTCGAACCTTGACCTTAAAATACGTTGGTGCTATGTTAACTAAAAGCCAAATAGATGCTTAGCCAACGTATACAAACATCGGATGAGTTCCTAGAGCAACTGAAAGCTGAGGAGAAAAGCCTCAGGCTACGCCTGGCCTCTGTCCAGGCAGCGATCGACGTCTATATCAAGGGGCAACTGCAACCGGACACGTTCCGAGGGGAGGCCACACCTCCGCCGCTGGACGATTTGCGTATCCGCGATGCCATCAATCACTATCTCGGCTGGCGCCAAGCTAAAGCAATGCCGCCGGCGACCTTGGGCGAACTGCTAGCAGAGCTTGACCGTCATCACGTTGTGACGTTCAAGAAGCAACCCATGAAGGGCAAATGGGCGTGGAAGAGCCTTTCTAACACCCTAGGAGCGACCGAAAATCAAGATCTCTGGCGGATTGAGCGCAAGGATCCTGCACACTTCACCCGCGTTGACACCATCGAGCTTAAGAAAGGCAAAGCATAACCTATCGACAACCAATTGTTGTCTACGTTATCCTAAATAAAGTTGAAAGTCTGGGTATTTTGGGCGGCGGAATGATAGGACCACCCTGGAAGCCCGGATGAAAGATAGGACCCGACGAGTATTGGTGAATGGTGGAGATATGAGCCAAGAGTAGCTAATGAACGAAACCGGTCAGTGTGTCACCACTGACCGGCAGGAACCCAAATTGCTTAGCGGCAACAACATCCTTTCGGATGCGCGGGTCTCTTGCAGTATCGCGCGTCCGTCTGAAAACAGCAAGAGTTTTAGAGCTTTTTCTGTGAAAGGACAGGCGTACGTTTGATCATTGAAAAGCCGTTTCCTCATGCTACCTGCAACCGCTGCTGCCCTGAGTGTGACCGCGGCAGTGATGAGTTATGCACGAACCTGAAGGCGTGTCAGTGCACGCATCTGAAGACGTTCCCAGAGACCCTTAAAGGGTCAGAAGAGCCTGAGACCGCCGCAGAAGCGCGCAGACACAAAGTGCGCACCGTGTCCTTACGGAGAGAGTCGACGAAGTTCTCGTCGCAATACGCATTGCCTTTTGCGACTCAAGGCTCCGAGTTACCGAACCGCAAGCCGCCGAAGCCCGTTGCGCCGTCGCGAAAGAAACGAAGACTGCTAATAGTGATGTTCGAATTCTGAGATGTCCTATTCGTACGCCAGCGCGTCGATCGGGTCCTTCTGTGCGGCCTTTAGCGCAGGATAGATCGCTCCCAGCAGCGACCCGATGATGGCGATGATCGTCGCCCGCACCAGCCACTCTGGGGTAATCAGGATGGGCAGGGTCTGGAACTTTTGGTGCAGAGCCGTGCGTGCCGCGTAACTCACCGCGATCCCCAGGATGATGCCGCCAATCGAGATCAGCAGCGTCTCGCGCAGAATGACATTCACGATGTAGAGCTTGCCGGCGCCCAGCGACTTCAGGATGCCGATCTCGCGTGTGCGCTCCATCACTGCGGCGTACATCGCCTGGAAGATGACGATGAAGCCGATGACCATCGAGATCCCGATGACCACGTCGATAAACGTCGAAAGCCCCGGGATGCTGCTGGAGCTCATCAGGCTGAGGTATTCCTTGAGCGAGTGGACGCCGTACTGCTCCATGCCGGGAATGCTCTTGATCTCGCGCACCACGGCGTCGGCGCTGTTGGGGCTGTCGAGCTTCACGTAGAAGATCGAAGCCTTGCCCTCGGCCCCGATGAGGTCTTGCAGGGTGGTGATGGGTACGAATTTGCGCGCGCCACGACCGTGCTCCACCACTCCGGCAACGCGGAACGTGTGGTTCAGCCATTCAATGGTGTCGCCCACCTTCAGGTGCTTCGCCGCCGCCACGTAGTCGTCGATAAGCATGTCGTTCGGGCCCTGGAACGGTCCTCCCGACAGGTAATGGATTGGACCGCCGACCGCCTCAAATGACTTCAGGTCGATGCCATCGATGACTTCCAGCGTCCCGCCGGTTGAAAGCTGGGTGACGACCGGCGCCACTGCCACGACGTGGTCGAGTTTGCGCAGGACGTCAGCGACTTTGATCGAGACCGGCGCGCCGCTGACGCCCATCAGCAGCGACGAACCCGGCGGCTGCACCATGATGTCGGCGCCGATGCCGACTTGGCGGTTCTTGGCGTCGTTGAGCATGCCGATGGAGAGGCCGACGATGAGCAGAATCAGGGTGACTTCCACCGCGACCGCCACCACGCTGATGATGGTGCGGAACGGCCGGTGCACCAGGTTGGCAAAGATCATCTTGTTCATGAGTCCTTTTGATTGTATCGGATGCGGAGCACTCCAGCGGGGTGAGCCGACAGGCCAGCGGCGGCGCCGCTACAATGAAATTCATGGCGCAATCCACCTCTACCTGGAACACGGAGCTCTATCAGTCGAGCCATGCTTTCGTCTGGCAATTCGGCCGCGACCTGCTGACCATGCTGGCGCCACAGGCAGACGAACGCATTCTGGATGTCGGCTGCGGCACCGGCCAACTCACCGCCGAGATCGCAAAGTCCGGCGCCGAGGTCGTCGGGGCTCGACCAGTCTGCTGAGATGATCGCCATCCGCGCGAAAAACTTTCCGGAGCTGCAGTTTCGAAGTGGCCGATATTGCGACCGCGAACTACGACAACGAATTTGACGCCGTATTCTCCAACGCGGCGCTGCATTGGGTGCGCGATCAGGGGGGCGCTATTGCAGCCATGGCTCGCGCGCTGAAGCCGGGTGGCCGCCTGGTGTTCGAGATGGGCGGACGCGGCAACATCCAGCAAGTCTGGAACGCCGCGATACAAGCGCTAACTGACATGGGAGTGCCGAATCCCGAGAAGCTCTCGCCGTGGTTCTATCCCTCGATTGGCGAATACGCGCCCATGCTGGAATCGCATGGACTTCAGGTGACGTTTGCTGTGCTATTCGATCGTCCCACGCCGCTCGAAGGTGGCGGAGCGAGGCCTGCGCACCTGGCTGGAGATGTTCGGCATGTTCGCCAGCAATGTGTTGCGGCCGGAGCAGCGCGAAGAACTGATGCGCCGCATCGAGGACTTGGCGCGACCGGCGCTTTTCCACGACGGCGTCTGGACTGTGGACTACAAGCGCCTGCGCATGATCGCGGTCAAGCAGCCGTAGTCAGTTCGCATGCCTACCCAGCGCCTCGCCGATTCAGCCATCCACACCGCGAAGTCTCTGCGTGCCGCACCGCGACTCCCGCGCGACTTCTTCGCTCGTGACGCGGTTACGGTTGCACGCGAATTGCTGGGCAAATTGCTTATTCGCCGCGACGGCCGGCAACTGCTGGCCGGCCGCCTTGTCGAAGACGAAGCCTACCTCGGCGCTGCCGACGCTGCTGCTCACGCTTTCAGGGGATGCACGGCCCGCAATGCCGTTCTGTTCGGACCTCCTGGTCACGCTTACGTGTATTTCATCTACGGTAATCACTACTGTACGAACGTCTCCTGTACGCCTGACGGCAAAGGTGAGGGCGTCTTGTTTCGCGCCCTCGAGCCGGTGTTTGGATTGAAGGAAATGGCTGAGGCTCGCGGAATCGACCTTTCAGCTGAGCCGAGTGTCGCGCAGTTGCGGCTTATCTCCAGCGGGCCAGGAAGAATGTCGGAAGCGCTAGACATCACCCGTCCACGCGACAACGGAAAGGACTTCACGGATCCCCGCTCAGACTTGTGGTTTGCTGATGACGGCTATCGCCCCAAGCGGATCACGGTCACGGCGCGTATTGGCATTAAGAAGGCAATCGACGAGCCCTTGCGGTTCGTGATCGCGGGGAATCCGTTTGTCTCTGGGCCGCGCGTTCGATAAAAAGCTATTCCGGGTCGTGCCAGCCGCCAATGTCGGCCGCCAATTCGCGCGCGTCGGGAGGCCCCCACGTACCCGGCTCGTAGGTCTCTACCGGGCAACAGTCACCGAGGATGGGCTCGACGATCGCCCACGCCGCTTCTACTGCGTCCTGACGAACGAAGAGCAACTGGTCGCCCTTCATTGCGTCGGTCAGCAGCCGTTCGTAAGCTTCCATCTCGGCACTAGCGGCGAACTTCACAGCGGTGAGTTCCACGGGCATGGGAACCATTGACGGCCCAGGGCGCTTCACCCGGGCACCCACACTCAGTTCGAAGTCAGGGCCCAACCTGAAGCGGTAATAATTGCGGTCCGTGCCCGTCTTGGCCAGCGGAGACTTTCGCAGCTTCACGAACACCTCGGTCGCGGTGATCGGCAGTTCCTTGCCTGCGCGGATGAGGAACGGCACGCCTGACCAGCGCCATGAATCCACCTCCAAGCGCACAGCCGCAAACGTCTCGACATCGGATTGCGGACTGACTCCGGGCTCGTCTCGATAGCCCTTGAATTGCCCGCGCACGATGTTCGCCGGGCTGAGCGGCGGAATCATGCGAAACACTTTCACTTGTTCATCGCGCACCGATTCGGGATACATGGTGGTGGGAGGCTCCATCGCCAGGTACGACACCACCTCGAGCATATGGTTCTGCACCACGTCGCGGATGGCGCCAGCCTCTTCGTAAAACTTTCCTCGGCCTTCCACGCCGAACGACTCGGCCATGGTGATCTGCACGCTGTGGATGTAATTGCGGTTCCAGATGGGTTCCAGAAAGCTATTGGCGAAGCGGAAAATCAACAGGTTCTCCACCGCCTCTTTGCCCAGGTAGTGGTCGATGCGGAAGATGTGATCTTCGGGAAACGCCTGGTGCAGTGTGTCATTGAGCTTGCGCGCCGACACCAAGTCGCGGCCGAACGGTTTCTCGATGACCACACGCGCGTTCTTGGTGCACTCCGCTGCGGCCAGTCCTTTCACCACCACGGGAAACATGGTGGGAGGAATCGCCAGATAATGCGTCGGCGACTCCGCCGAGCCCAGCTTCTGGCGCAATTGCGTGTAGGTGTTGGCGTCGTTGTAATCACTGTCGATGTACTGCATGAGCTCGCACAGGCGCTTGAATGCGGCTTCATCAACACCTCCACCGAACTGGGTGATGCCGTCGCGGGCGCGCTCCTGCAGTTGTTCAAGCGTCCAGCCCGACTTGGCTACGCCGATGATCGGTACCTCGAGAAAGCCGTGCTTGATCATGCTTTGCAGCGCCGGAAAGATTTTCTTGTGGGCCAGGTCGCCGGTGGCGCCAAAGAATACAAACGCGTCAGACACATTGGACGGCATAATTCCCTCGTATTGATGAATGGCGAACTACCGCACCAGTGTAATCGCACCTTAGCGCGAGAGGGTAGCCTCGGGGGACCGTGACCATGAACAAACTATGAATCGGCCGCAGGGCGGAAGTGTCACGCCTCCGCTTCGCTCCTGTACGATTAGTTGATTTTCGATGACGGTTCCCGAAGCCATCCCGCACACCAGCGAACGCGTGCTCGAGTTCGACCACATGCGTGGATTGCTCGCAGCGTACGCCGCTTCCCCGCTCGGACAGGCGCGGATCGCTGCTCTCGCCCCTTCACGCGACCGCGATTGGATCGAGCGCCAACAACAGCTCACCGAAGAGCTTCGCGGATACCTTCGCAACGGCGGTCGATTCGATTTTCATGGGCTACTCGATCCCACGCCGCTCCTGCACAAGTCGCGCATTCAGGGCGCGGCCCTGGAGTTGACCGAAATCCGCGACGTGTTGCTACTGGCCGACCGGTCGTCAGAGTGGCGTGAAATCGCGTTGCATCCGCCGGTAGCGATCGAAGGCAAGTGGGCCGCGATCAGTGAGCTTTCGCAGGGTATCGCCGACTTTACGCCCCTGCTGCGCTACTTCCGCAACAAGATCCTTCCAGACGGAACGCTCGACGACCGCGCGTCGCCTGAGCTGGCCCGCATCCGCCGCGATATCGAACGTCAGCGGCGTTCGATCCAAGAGTCGCTGCAGTCGTACCTGCGCCGGCTCTCCGATGGTGGGGCTGTGCAGGACGAGCTGGTCACCATTCGAGGCGAGCGCTTCGTCATTCCGGTGAAGGTCGAACAGCGGCGGCGCGTGCAGGGCGTCGCTCACGGGGCGTCTTCCAGCGGCCAGACTGTCTTCATCGAGCCGCTCGAGACCATCGAGCTGAACAACGAGCTGGTACGGCTGCACGACGAAGAGCAGGCTGAAATCCACCGCATTCTTCTGGAGATGACGTCGCGCATCGGCGAACAGGCAGTTGCACTCGAGGCTGCGGTCGGAGTTCTGAGCGAGTTGGAGCTGCAGTTCGCCAAGGCGCGTTTCGCACAGGACTACGACTGCGTGGCCGTGAAATTCATCGCAACCGCCACGCCGGACTCGCCATCCGAAGTGCTCGTCCTGCGCAGCGCCCGCCATCCGCTGTTGGAACGCACGCTCAAGCCCAAAGGCGTCGCGGTCGTACCGCTGAGCGTCGAGCTCGATGACCAGCACCGCCAGCTGATCATCAGCGGCCCTAACACTGGCGGGAAAACGGTCGCGCTAAAGACCTTCGGCTTGATGGCGCTAATGGCGCAGTCGGGGATTCCGCTTCCTGCCGAGCGCGCCGAACTGCCCATCTTCGACGGTGTGTTCGCTGACATCGGCGATTACCAATCCATCGAGCAGAACCTGTCGACGTTTTCGGCGCACGTCACCAACATCGATTTCATCTCGCACCACGCGACCCGCGACTCTCTAGTGATGCTCGACGAACTCGGCTCCGCCACCGACCCCGAAGAGGGCGCTGCACTGGCTGTCTCGATCGCGGACTTCTTCCGTCGCGCCGGATGCGTGAGCATCGTCTCTACGCACCACACCGCGCTCAAGGTATACGCCGCGAACACGCCGGGAGTGCTCAATGCAGCCGTCGGCTTCGATGAGCGAACCTTGGCTCCGACGTTCGAGTTGCGAATGGGAGTGCCAGGCGCGTCGGCAGGAATCAACATCGCCCAACAACTTGGACTGAATCCGCAGATCGTCAGCGAAGCACGAGAAAAACTCACCACCCAAACCCACGATGTCTCCCGCTTTCTCGATCGCCTGCACGAGCAGTTGCGCGAACTCGACGCGGAGCGACTGGCCCTGCGTACGAAAGAACAGGAACTGGCACGCGAGCGCAACCACCTGGAGCTGGAAGGCAAGAAAGAGCAGCGCGAGAAGATCCGCGAGATGGAGAAGAAGCTGGAGAGTGTGCTGCATAGCTTCGAATACCAGGCGCGCGAGACGGTCAACGCGGTGCAGGACCGGGCGCAAGCGCTCAAGCTCTCCAAGGATGCCGAGCGCCGCATCGCCAAGATGCGCAGGGAATTCCGTGAGCAGTTCGATTCGACGGTCGTCGCGCACACAACGGGCTCTGACACCGGCGATCGCGACGCGCAGCCCCACGTGGTGCAAAGCGTGTCAGTCGGCGACACGGTTCGTTTGCGCTCGCTGGGCAGTAACGCCAAGGTGCTGCGCCACCTGGACGACGACTCTTTCGAAGTGTCGGTGGGTGCGATGAAGATGAAGGTCCCGCGCGACGACGTAGCCAGTGTGGTGGTCAGCGCCGGTGCCAATCCGGTGGCCGCCGCGCGCTCGCGTGGCATTGGCGTGTCGCTAAGCCGCGAAGATGACAGCGTTCCCACCGAGATCAACGTCATCGGGCAGAATGTCGATGAGGCCACCAGCGCGGTGGAGAAGTTCATCGATCGCGCGTTTCTTTCTGGCGCGATGCGGGTGCGCATCGTGCACGGCAGCGGCATGGGCATTCTGCGCAAAGCGCTGCGAGAATTCCTCAAGTCTCATCCACATGTTGCCACAGTCGCCGAGCCTCCGCAGAACGAAGGCGGAGGAGGCGCGACGGTAGTCGAACTGCGGACCTAGCCAGTGCCGGCGGCAGGTAGCAACAAGTCGCCCGCTTCGAATAAGACTCCAGCTGCGCCAAGTAAGCAGCAGAAGGCGCTGCATAGCTTGTAAAGTGCGGCCACTTCCAGAGCGTCCGGACCCCCGGTTCAGACGCTTTTTATTGCGCTTTTTTATTGGGCTGGCGAAGTGGCTTGTGCCTGCTGACGCGATTGGATCTCGATGTAGACGTTGACGAGCGACACTGCCGCCGGAGTGACGCCGGGGATGCGGCTCGCTTGTCCGAGAGTGCGGGGGCGCACTCGAGTGAGCTTTTCGTTCATCTCGCGCGAGAGACCCGAGACCTTGGCGTAATCGAACCAATCAGGGATGGCGCGCTGCTCGGACTTCTTCAGCCGTTCGATCGACTTCGTCTGTTGATCGAGGTAGCCGGCGTATTTGATTTCGGTTTCGACGGATTTCAGCTCGTTGCGCACGGCAACCGGTAGTTGGTAGCTGGTAATTTCTTCTCTCGCGAAGAACGTCGGCATCAGCTTCGCCAGCAGCGGCGCGAGGTGTTCGATCTGGACTTCGGGACGCTTGAGGACCTGCGACAATGTCAGACCTACGCATGAGTTCGTCAGCGATTCGAGAACGGCGAGGGCGGCGGGATCGTCGGCGACACGCGCGGCCAGCTCGGCGTTGATACGCGTGCGGTCCAGGACGTCGCGCAGGACCTGCATGCGTTCCTGCTTGGCGAGATGGTCGGCCCAAGCGGCGTCGTTGATGAGTCCGACGCGGCGGCCATGCGGGGTGAGACGGCGGTCGGCGTTGTCGATGCGCAGGTGCAAACGGAACTCGGCGCGCGAGGTGAACATGCGATACGGCTCGTTGGTCCCTTTGCTGATGAGGTCGTCGATGAGGATCGCCGTGTAGGCCTCGGTGCGATCGAGAATGAGCGGCGGCTCGCCCTTCACCTTGAGCGCCGCGTTGATGCCCGCCATGATTCCCTGGCACGCGGCCTCTTCGTAGCCGCTGGTACCGTTGATTTGTCCGGCGAGATAGAGGCGCGCGATCTTTTTGGTCTCGAGCGTGCGCTCCAGTTCGGTCGGGTCGATGGAGTCGTATTCGATAGCGTAGCCGGGGCGCAGCATCTCGGCGGTTTCGAGGCCGGGAATCGACTTGATGACCGCGAGCTGCACGTCGATGGGCATCGAGGTGGACATGCCGTTGACGTAGATCTCGTGCGTGTTCAGGCCTTCAGGTTCGAGGAAGAGTTGATGAGTTTCCTTGTCGGGAAACTTCGCAATCTTGTCTTCGATGGACGGGCAGTAGCGCGGGCCGATGGACTGGATTTGTCCGCTGTACATAGGCGAGCGCATCAGGTTTTCGCGCAGGATGCGATGCGTCTCCGCCGTCGTGAAGGCGATATAACACGGCACCTGCTTGTCGTGATGTGCAACCTTTTTGGTACGGAAGCTGAAGGGCGTCGGGTTCTCGTCGCCGGGCTGCACGGCGAACTTCGACCAGTCGATGGAGCGCCCATCGAGGCGCGGAGGTGTGCCGGTCTTCAGACGACACCCACGCAGTCCGAGCGCCTTGAGCGATTCGCCGAGCAGCACCGCAGCGGGTTCGCCGCTGCGTCCCGCGGGATACTGTTGTTCGCCACAGTGGATCAGCCCGTTGAGGAATGTTCCGGTGGTGATGATGACAGCCTGCGCGCCTACGGTGCGGCCGTCGCGCAGCTTGACACCAGTTGCCAGTCGTCGGTTGTCAGTCGTCGGTTCGGGTGGGTTACTGGTAACTGGTAACTGGTTTCCTACGAGTTCCTCAACTACGAGTTCCACAACTTCGGCTTGCTTGATGTGCAGGTTGGGTTCGGACTCGAGTACCTCACGCATTTTGAGGCGGTATTGCTGCTTGTCGCATTGCGCGCGCGGCGACCATACGGCCGGCCCGCGCGACGTGTTGAGCAAACGGAACTGGATGCCGACGGCGTCGGTGACTTCGCCCATGATGCCGCCGAGGGCATCGACTTCGCGGACAAGGTGTCCCTTGGCAATGCCGCCGACCGCGGGGTTGCACGACATCTGCGCGATGAGATCGACGTTGAGCGTGAAGAGGGCGGTCTTCAGCCCCATGCGAGCTGCGGCCATGGCGGCTTCGCACCCGGCATGACCGGCTCCGACCACGACTACGTCGTAAGTTTCAGTGAACTGCGACAAAGCGATGTATTCCCCACGGGCGCCGCTCGTGCGATGTATCTCTATTCTAGCGGGAAAACAAGGGCAGCCGCGGATTTACACGGATAGGCACGGATTGGAATTGGGTGAAAGACAAAGGCAAACCGCGGATTGCGCGGATACTGCTGGGAAAAAAAGCAAAAGCACTGCTGACTTGCACGAATCGGAACGGATCAACGTTGGGGAGAACGACAGAAGACCAAATCTTATCCGTGTAATCCGTGGAAATCCGCGGCTGCTTTTCAAATCACGCGTGCGACGGCTGGGATGCGGCGCAGGGCCGTGATGAAGGCGCGCAGATATCCGACAGCGACGTAATGATTCCCGCTCGGAGCATGCGTCGAAGTCACGCCGGGAGCAGTACTGGTTGCGACTGAGGAATTCATGATGGCTTTCCTAAGAACTCCGGCTACAGGCTGGCCGCGGCAGCGTGGCCATTGCCGGTGCCGCGGAAAAAGAACGAGTAAATCTCCCAAGCTGTCTGTGCGACGGTCATCACGGCGGCCACAATGAGGCAGAGATGCGCAACGTGGTTGATCCCTTTCAGGACTGGTTGGAGATCGGGGTTGATCGCGTCACCCGTGACGATCAAGTCAGCTGCATTGATCAGGAAATACAGCACCACGAGATTCACAGCGCGGGAGAACATACGAAACGCGAACTGTCCCTTCTCCCAACCCGGCCGCAATAGAGCAATGCTCTGCCGAACAACTTCGACCACGACCCCCACCACGAACACGGGGTAGACCGTCTGCCAGATGGGTCCGAAGTGAACGAATGCGATACCTGGCCCGAAGATGAGGAACTGGTGCTTCAGTCCTACCAGCCACCACACGCCGAAGATAACGCTGAAGACGAGCCCGGCGACAGTCTCCGCCGTCGACGGCCGCTTCGTTAGCTTAGAGAGCTTGGGAAGCGTCCGCGGGTCCCACTTGTCGTGGAACTTGAATTTCGCTCCGAAGTACTCGATCAGCGCGAAGACGCCGGTGACCCATGCGAAAGCGGAAATGGCGCTGACGGGGTACTGCGCAAAAACGCCGAGAGAAGCGCCCAGTCCGCGTCCGGAGGCTGCGACCGCGACCGCGGCGATCCCCATTCCGACCAGCACGACCGCCAGGACAAGCTTGAGCACCATCCAATAAATAGGAAAGATAGCCGGGCCGATGAGGTACTGCTGCTTGCGATAGCGCGCCGCGAGCAGCATGGGATGGCCGAGTTGCTTGAGCAGAGCAACTTGTTCATCTTCAGTTAGTTGGCGGCCAAGGGCGGTTTCGCGTTCTTCGATCTGCGAGAGGATTTCGTCGGTCAACTCGCGGATGACGTCGTTTTGCTGCGCTTTGGGCAACGCCAGCTTTACGGATTGCAGATAACGATCAATAAGTTCCATAGATTCATTCCTTTGGCGAGGCTTCATTAGGGGAAGCCGGGGTCGATTCGCCGGTGGCGACGGGTTTTGGCTCTTGCAGGATCGCCCGAACTGAGGCCGACAGGCGCTCCCAATCCAACAGCAACTCGGTCAGGATGACGTTCCCTTGGGTTGAAAGGCGGTAAAAGCGCTTATTACGCTTGTCCTGCTCGCGCCACTCGCTGGCCAGCAGACCTTGAGTCTCGAGGCGGCGGAGCAGGGGGTAAAGAGTTCCCTCGTCAATGGCTATCCCATGTTCTTCCAGTGACTTACGTAAGGTATAGCCATATTGCTCGGTGCGCAGTTCGGCGAGCACGGCAACGATCAGTGAGCCGCGGCGGAGCTCAGAGCGAAGGTTCTCGAGGACTTCTGGGTTCGGGTTGGTAACCGTGCGCGACATAGTAGCTGATACACAGTGTGCGATACACAGTATAGTTTGTCAAGGGAAAAATGCAGGCCGCGGAGAAATTTTGAAGGTGGGCTCGAGGTGCCGTGAGCTTGTGAACGAGGCCACTTATAACTTTTGTTATAACGGCAAATTTTGGGTTGGATTCGGGCTGCGGCAGGGCTTGGTTCGAATTACGGCGACCGATTCCCGAAATGGGAACAGCGCTTCAGGCGTAACGATTCCACGAGAGCTCCTGGGTGTCTTTGTTTTCCGCGAGGGTCACGATAATCTCGCAGCATGGCCAAACCAGTTCCTATCGGCACGCACGGGGAAGCCGAGACTACCGTTCAGCCCAAGAACACACTCACGGCATGGAAAGAACACCTGCCCCCGGTGTATTCCACGCCCAACATGATCGGCATGATGGAAGCCGCCGGGTACAACGCGTTGGAGCCGTACTGTGAAGGCGATGAAGTAAGCGTGGGGACGGCGATCAACATCGTGCACCGCGCTGCGGCGACGGTGGGCATGAAGATCAAGACAGAGGCCGTGCTGGAGTCGTTCGATGGGCGTTTCTACACCTTCAAGGTGAGCGCGAGCAATGGAATTGAGGTCATTGGATACGGGACGATTGCACGCGCCATCGTGAGCAAGGCAAAGTTCGAAGAGAAACAACGACAAAAGCAAAAGGCGTTAGCCGCCGATTGACACGGATCGCCGCGGATAAGACAGAGGACTGATTCACCACGGAGGCGCGGAGGACACGGAGAAGAAACACCCAGGTCGAAAAACCAAAACCGACCGCGGATTAACACGGACCAACACAGATACAGATAAGGCTGGGCAGGAAAGCAAATCCAGGGATGTTATCTGAATGCAGCGTCAAGAGGTACACCGATGAACCAACTCCGAGTGCGATTCTTGCTTTCCGTTTTTTTGATCGCGCTATGCCTGAGTGCAACGATGGGCTGGGCACAGGCTACCCAGCAGCCCGCGCCAAAGTTCACACCGACCGAAGGCGACTACATCGTGCGCGACTTTCATTTCAAGTCGGGTGAGACGTTGCCGGAGTTACGCATGCATTACATGACGCTGGGCAAGCCCGTGAAAGATGCCAACGGGCGCGTGACCAACGCTGTGCTCATCCTGCATGGAACCGGAGGATCGGGGCGTCAGTTCCTGGCTCCTCAATTCGCGGACGTGTTGTATGGGCCCGGCCAGCTTCTGGATATCAATCGCTACTTCATCATCCTGCCCGACAACATTGGCCACGGAAAGTCGAGCAAGCCGAGCGACGGTATGCACGCGCACTTTCCGCAATACGACTATGACGACATGGTGCTGGCGCAATACGATTTGTTGACGCAGGGACTGGGCGTCAATCATTTGCGCCTGATTCTCGGCACTTCGATGGGCTGCATGCACGCGTGGGTTTGGGGCGAGACCTATCCCGACTTTATGGACGCCATGATGCCGCTGGCGTGCCTACCAGTCGAACTAGCTGGCCGTAATCGGATCTGGCGCAAGATGGTGATCGACGGCATCCGGCAGGATCCGGAGTGGAAGGGCGGCGAGTACACGACAGAACCGCGGGCGGCCTTGCAGATCTCAGAGGACTTTCTGATCATCGCCGGCATCTCGCCTATTCCCGCGCAGAAGAACTATCCCACGCGCGAGACGGCCGACAAGTATCTGGATGAGGCGATGAAGCGGACCTCGACGCTCGATGCCAACGACTTTCTTTATGCGGTGAGTTCGTCGCGAAATTACGATCCATCGGCGAAGTTAGGGACTATCACTGTGCCGGTCATGTTCGTGAACTCGGCGGACGATTTCATCAATCCTCCGGAGCTGGGGATCGCGCAGCGCGAAATCAAGAACGTCAAGAAAGGCCAGTTCGTGCTCATTCCTGCTTCTGACCAGACGCACGGGCACGGCACGCACACGTGGGCTGTTTTCTGGCAGCAATACTTGCAGCAGTTGCTGGAGGAGTCGAAGTAAATCGGTCGAGCGTCAAAGATTCGTGAGCGGATTTCATTAGCGAGGCGAAACGGAATGTGCAGGAACATTAAGACGCTATTTAATTTCGATCCGCCCGTGACCGAAGACGAGACGCGGGCGGCGGCGCTGCAGTACGTGCGAAAGATCACTGGGTTCAACAAGCCGTCGAAGGCTAACGAAGCTATGTTCCTGGCTGCGGTAGATGAGATTGCAGGCATCTCGATCAAGCTTCTCAGTGAGTTGGAGACGAACGCCCCGCCGAAGAATCGGGAAGAAGAAGCTGCGAAAGCCAAAGCGCGTGCAGCCGAGAGGTTTGGAAGCTAACGCACTCGTTAGCGCTGCTGGTTCCACACGCTCTGCCACAGATCGAGCCGTGGTTTCAGCGGATCGGTGCCCACGATGACGCTTGTCGCCGACGAGAGCACCGGGAAAATCGATGGTGAAGGGAATCTCGAAGCCGTGGATGGTGCCCATCAGCTTTCCGCGTTGCGACTCACTCACATAGGCGAAACGGAGTTCGCGGGCGGCCAAGAGACGAACGCAGGAGGGTGATGAGAGTCACTGACCGCTCATGGCGGCAAGGCTACAATTCCCCCCCAAGGAGGTCATTAATTATGAGCAAGGAAAATACCCCAACCGTCAGCCGTCGTGGAGAAGTGCCATTCTTGACTCCCGAATTAGTTGACGCCCAAGGACGCAATGATCGAGAGTTCCTCTCGCAGCAGGTTAAGTTGCTTTTGGATGCGAAGGAAAAATATCCATCTGCCTCGTTTGCCGATTTGTCTAATCTTGCCTTGAGAGCTTGCGGCTGTGGTTGTTGCTGTTGTTGTGGTTCCCTGGCTTTTAATCCGGGGGGGCCGGTAGAAAGGGTCGTAGAGTGACTCTCGCAGGCTGCTGAAGGAATTGTTTTTTTGCGCCAGCCTGAATGGGTATGACTTCGTCTGTGGAATAGCAGTTCTGGATTCTTCTCAGTTATAGCCGATCGAGTCCGCAAGCACACGGGACCTTACCGCTTTCGGCAGCCTGCACCGTTTCTGTATCCACATCTGCGTATCACCGCCGCGAAAAGTGTTTTGGCCTGCGGTTCGCGGTCCGACATGACAGCGAGGAAGTAGAGTGGCCAGGCATCCAAAGTGCGGACGACCCGAAGCACCATGTATCAATAAGCTCGTAATGGTGGTGACCGACGCCTGCAACCTATCATGCCAATACTGCTATGCGCGACTTTCGCCTCACGCTCCGACTGCCCAGCGGATGAGTCCACACACCGCTCGCCAAGTGATTCGCCGCTTCCTATCGGGACGCGAGCGTTGTGAACTCATTCAATTCTTTGGGGGCGAACCTACCCTCAATTTGGATGCGATGCAGGTGGCAATCGAAGAAACTCTGGACCTAGTCGATTCCGGGTCCCTCCGGGAGCGTCCTCGTTTTGCTGTGGTAACGAATGGTGTGGTGAACAACTTGGAGCGCTTTCTAGACCTGGTTCAACGCTACGGTATGGAAACAACAGTGAGCCTTGATGGTCCCGCGTTCCTTCATGACAAACTAAGGCCTTTTGCCGGATCGGCGCCGAGCTATGAGCGTGCCGTCCGCACGCTCTCGGCGGTGCTGCAGGCGCGTTTTCCAGTAGCGATCGAAACCGTCTACACGGCAAGGCACGTACAAGCAGGTTTCTCAATTGAAGACGTCTTTGATTTCTGCCTTAGCCTTGGTGCTGACAGGATCATCTTTGACATTGCTTATCCGCCCGCGCCGCCGGAGCTCAATCCACTGCTAGATCCGTACTTTGACGATACCGTGGAGTACCATCGTGCGGCTGTCGATAGTTGGTTCCGCACTCTGCTTAACGGACAACGGGTGCCAAACATATATTTCCGAGATTTGTTATTGCCACTTCTAGGCGGCGTTTCTGCAGTGCCGCCGGCCGGCAGTTGTGGAGCTGCCGAAGCCGATTTCGCGATTGGGCCCAGCGGTGACCTGTACGGCTGTCAGCTCCTCTATGGCAACTCGGACTATCGAATGGGCAACGTTGTATCAGGTGTTTACCCCGGAATCTCGACCCCACTTCCTGTCGGACCGGACGACTACCCTGGTTGCGCTGGCTGTTTAGCCCGGCATTGGTGTCAGCCATGCGTCGCGCTCAACCATAATTGTGGGAATGCTTGGCAACTCCCCGAACGTCTGTGCGCCCTGCGCAGGGCCGTCGTGCTGCAGATTGGCCGCTGGGCTTTTGGGCGCCTGACTGTGCCGGACAACGAGACAACCGCTGCTTTGCGCGAAGCTGTAAGAGTCGCCGACTGCACGCTACCGACAACCTCGGCCGGTGATTGAACTCGCTCCCTCGCTACTTTCGCTTTGAGATTGAGGCTGGCGACGGCAAGGCGCGGGCGGGGCGCACGCCACGCCGCGTGGAGACAAAAACCCCACCCCGGAAACAGAGGATGGGGTGGGGCATAACGCGACTAACCTTGCAAATCGCCGCTAGTTCTTCTTTTCTTCAGGCGGATGCTGCTGTGGCTGCGCCTGGGCCCGTTGCTGCGGTTGGGCGTGCTGTTGCGGCTGCGCCTCAGCATGCTGCTGCGGTTGGGCTTGAGCGTGCTGTTGCGGCTGAGCCTGAGCATGCTGCTGCGGTTGGGCTTGGGCGTGCTGTTGCGGCTGAGCCTGAGCATGCTGCTGCGGTTGGGCTTGGGCGTGCTGTTGTGGCTGTGCCTGAGCATGCTGCTGCGGCTGTGCCTGAGCTGCTGCTCTTGCGCTTGGGTGTGCTGTTGGGGCTGAGCCTGGGCATGCTGCTGCGGTTGGGCTTGAGCATGCTGTTGTGGCTGAGCCTGAGCATGCTGTTGCTGCTGTGTTTGGGCGTGCTGCTGCGGCTCAGCCTGAGCATGTTGCTGCTGTTGTGTCTGGACATGCTGTTGCGGCTGCGCCTGAGCCCGTTGCTGAGGCTGCGCCTGAGCATGTTGCTGCTGCTGTGGAGTGGTGCGAGCGGGAATCACCGGCGCGATCGGTTTGCCTGCCGCGATGGGCTTGGTCGCCGTGAGAACAGCCGGACGCCCGTTGTTGACGGAGGCGAACTGCTGGTGGTTCTGCGATGCCACACGCTGATTCTGCAACTGCGTGGTCATGGGGGGAATGCGCTGCTGCCGCAATGCGGCGTTTTCGGCTGCCAATGGCCGACGCGTGATGCCTCCGGGCCCGTTGTAGCTGGCGCGATTGGTCGTGGCGTTGGTGACGGAGCGGTTATAAACGTTAACGTTGTTGATGTTTATATTGTTGACCGAGCGGTTATAGCTGAAACGATTTCCGGCCCAGTATCCACCCTGATAGCCGATGCCGCCATAGCCGAATCCATAGTTAATGCCGCCGTAGTAGCCGACATATTGGCCCCAAAAACCGTAGTTGTAGCCATACATTCCGCCAACGAATCCCCAATATCCGGGCGTCCACAGGAATCCCACTTGAGGTGGCCACGCCCAGGCGCCGGGCACCCAGAAGTAGCCCTGAGGAGCGTAGCTCCAATATCCGGGCGTCCATATATAGCCATCGCCGGGGATTGGAGGCTGCGAATATTGCGGTAATGGCGGCGGAGGCTGTTGGGCCTGAAGCACCGGCTGGCCGTAATTCGCTTGCTGGTAGTCGGCGTCGGACTCGCCGTTGGAATAGGTCTGGTCTTGTGCGACCGGTTGCACCGCCGGAGCCGGAGAAGTCTGCTGAGCCGGCGCAGGCTGCGGCTGACTTGCCGGCTGCTGATAACTGGTATCGGTAGTCTGAGTTCCGTCCGTAGGCGCCAGGTTGCCTGTCGATGCAGGATCCTGCGACTGATCGGTCTGCGCTGCTTGACCCTGGGCGCCGTTGTCCTGGGCCGAGGTTTTACTGCATGCTGCAACTCCAAATATCAGAGCGACGGACGCTGCCGTCAGAACGATACGAGAAGATAACTTGTGCGACATATTCGCCTCTATCTCGGAGATGCCGAAAAGACAACTCCACAATCACTGTCGCACTGCGGGGTGCTTCGAGTCTGAGCAAATGAGGACACCTCAACGCGACATGGCTTTACGAACCCAGCAGTGCTTCGGCGTGCATTCTTCTTCTCCCGCTACAATCGTCCTTCATGTCTTTTCGCTTTGAGATTGAGGCCGTCGACGGCAAGGCGCGGGCGGGACGCTTCTTCACGCCGCATGGCGTGGTGCAGACGCCGGTGTTTATGCCCGTCGGCACGCTGGGGACGGTGAAGGCCGTCGCGCAGGACGTGCTGGAAGAGTTGGGCGTCGAGATTCTGCTGAACAACACCTATCACCTGTATCTGCGGCCGGGCGTAGAGATGGTGCGTTCGCTCGGGGGCGTGCAGCGCTTCATGGCGTGGGACAAGCCGATCCTGACGGACTCGGGCGGGTTCCAGGTGTTCAGCCTGAGCGAGCTGCGCAAGGTGACGGAGGACGGCGTGGCGTTTCGCTCGCACCTGGATGGGTCGTCGCACATGTTCACGCCGGAGAGCTCGATTGCGGCGCAGATCGGGCTGGGGGCGGACATCATTATGGCGTTCGATGAGTGCACCGAGCATCCGGCCAGCCGTGAGAGAGCGAGTGGTTCGATGGAGATGACGCTGCGGTGGCTGAAGCGGAGTCGCGATTATTTCGAGGCGCACAAGGAAGAAGTAGTTTGGTTCGGGGGAATTCCCTCAGGGGCTAAAGCCCTTGGACTTTCAGGGGACCGTTACGGCACGGCTGAAGCCGTGCCCCTTCAAAACCCCGAGCCCGGAGATCGTCGCGGCGATAGGGGTCCTTCGACTCCGGCGGCGAAAGACGCCGCCTCCGCTCAGGATGACACGTCTGAAAGTTCAAGCGTCGCACCGGGCCAGACCCAGGCGCTGTTTGGCATTGTGCAGGGCGGGATGTATCCCGACTTGCGGCGGGAGTCGGCGCAGCGGACGGTCGAGATTGACCTGCCCGGGTACGCGATTGGCGGGTTAAGCGTAGGTGAGCCGCGTCCCATGACGTACGAAATGGTGGACGCGGCGATTCCGTATCTGCCGGAGAACAAGCCGCGCTACCTGATGGGGGTGGGCACTCCGGAGGAGATCGTGCACTACGTCGCGCAGGGCGTGGACATGATGGACTGCGTGCTGCCGACTCGAGCGGCGCGGCACGGGCTGCTGTTTACGTCGGAGGGCAGGCTGACCATCAAGAACGCGCGGTTTGCGGGAGATGAGGGGCCGATTGATCCAAAGTGCGGCTGCAAGGTGTGCGGGCGGTATTCGCGGGCTTATCTGCGGCACCTGTATGCGTCTAACGAGTTGCTGGCGCAGACTTTAAACACGGTGCACAATCTGGCCTATTACCTTGACACCATGCGACGCGTCCGGCAAGCTATACTACTTGGGGAGTTCGCGACTTTTCTGTCTGGTGTGAAACCACCGCATCTGAGTGTCCCCTAGCAACACCCGGCGGTACGCTGCTGAAAGAGCCTGAGATTCCCGGACGTAATCCCAGCTTGAAGGTTTGATGCAGCACGGTGGGAGTGCGTCGCTGTGGAAAAGCAGATTCCTCGCGGACTAAAGTCCGCTCGGAATGACGAAAATTAGGGAGCTTTGCGGCACCCTTCGGCTACGCTCAGGGCAGGCTATGAAGCCGTGCCCTTTCAAAGCGCGGGAAGCGAGAGTTCCTCCGGGGCTAAAGCCCCGACAATTTTGTGGTGTTCGGGACGCTGGGCTAAAGCCCAGCTCTTCCACCGAAAGTTAACGACACATGCTGACATTGGCAGGGACTTATCTACAGGGAATCGGCGCGGGAGGCATCGGGCCGATCGTAATGATGGTTGCGATCTTCGCAATCTTCTATTTTTTGCTGATCATGCCGCAGCAGCGCAAGCAGAAGAAGTGGGCGGAGATGCTGACGCAGATCAAGGCAGGCGACACCGTGGTGACCAGCGGCGGTTTGAAGGGCATCGTGATGTCGGCCAAGGACGATTCGCTGATCCTGCGGATCGCTCCCGACAATCTCAAGCTCGAAGTGGCGCGCTCCTCCGTCGTGTCGCTGACCACCCCGGAGGATAAGCAGCTTAAGTCTTAGCAGGGTTGCAGTTACTCATGAATAATAAGCTCACAGCAAAAGTCCTCATTATTATCGCGGTGCTGATCTTCTTCCTGTTCGGCATCTTCGGCATTCCCAAAAGCTTCACTCCATCCGGCCTGCTGGCTGCGTTGCAAGACCGCATTCATCTGGGGCTCGACCTCAAGGGCGGCACGCACCTCATTCTGCAGGTGCAGGTGAATGACGCCGTCAACGCCGACAGCGACCGCGCGGTCGAGCGTCTGAAGGACGATCTCGCGGCGAAGAAAATTACCTACGCCGAGATCGCCAAGCCCGATCCGCAGCAGCATCCGGAGCTGATCGTGGTGAAGGGCGTTCCGCCGGAGTCGATCGCAGACTTCCGCAGCCTGGTAGCCGATCGGCTGCCGGAGTACGACCTGGGCTCGGGCGCGGACAACACCTTCACGCTAACTATGAAGCCGAGCATCGTGAAAGACACGAAGACCAAGGCGCAGCAGCAGGCGATCGAGACGATTCGTAACCGAATTGACCAGCTAGGCGTGAGCGAGCCGGTGATCCAGGAGCACGGTCTGGGCGATTACCAGATTCTTGTGCAGCTGCCCGGAGTAGACGATCCGGCGCGTGTGAAAGAAATCATGCAGTCGACTGCGATGCTGGAAATCCGGCAAGCGATCGGCGGTCCTTACACGAGCGAGCAGGAAGCGATGCAGGCCAACGGCGGGCTGCTTCCAGCGAACTCGGTCCTGATGAAGGGCAAGAACATCGGCGCGCAGGGACAGGAAAACGCTGACCAGTACTGGCTGATCAGCCGGGCCTCAGCGGTAAGCGGCGGCGATCTGCGGACGGCCGACGCGGGTCGCGACGAGAACGGGCGTCCGGATGTGAAGTTCACGCTGACCGGCGAAGGTGGACGGCGCTTTGCGGCGTTTACCGGCGCACACGTAGGCGAGCGGCTGGCGGTGGTGCTCGATAACAAGGTGATGGAAGTGGCCACTATCCAGGAACAGATTCACGACGAAGGCCGCATCACCGGCTCGTTCACCGAGCAGGCGACGCAGGATCTCTCGCTGACACTGCGTTCTGGCGCATTGCCGGCGGGCATCAAGTACCTGGAAGAGCGCACGGTTGGACCGTCGCTGGGTGCGGACTCGATTCGCGCCGGCGTGCGTGCGGCTCTATTCGGCATGATCGCCGTCATGCTCTTCATGCTCTTCTATTACAAGTTTGCGGGCATCAACGCCGACCTCGGACTGTTTTTGAACCTGGTCATCCTGCTGGGCTTCCTCGGCTTCACCAGCGCGACGCTCACGCTACCGGGAATCGCAGGTGTGATCCTTACGATTGGTATGGGCGTCGATTCGAACGTGCTGATCTTTGAACGCATTCGTGAAGAGCTGCGGCACGGCAAGACGCCTCCACAGGCGGTGGACCAGGGCTTCAGGCACGCCTGGGTCACAATTGTTGACACACACGTGACAACTATCGTGTCGGCCATCATCCTGTTCCTGTTCGGAACCGGGCCGGTGCGCGGATTCGCCGTGACCCTGAGCTTTGGTCTGGCGGCGAACTTGTTTACGTCAGTTTTTGTATCGCGCGTGATTTTTGACGCCATCCTGAATCGCCACCAGCGTGGCGAGGCTTTGAGTATCTAGTACAAGAACGTGTTCACCACGGAGGCACGGAGAACACGGAGGAATGAATAAAATTTTGCGCGGACTTGGCGGTGGAGACACCTCGGTGATCGACGAAGAGCAAAAGACACGCTCGATAGGCCTCGCCGAGGAGGATTTGACCGGTGAAATCATCGATGCGGCCATGTCGGTGCACCGGGAACTTGGGCCTGGCCTTCTGGAGTCAGCGTATCAAGTCAGCATGAGTCACGAGCTGACGCTGAGAGGAATCCCGTTCCAGTCGCAGGTGGAGATTCCGGTCGAATATAAGGGCGTCCGGCTGGATTGCAGTTACCGCCTCGACCTGCTGGTCGACAAGCGGGTGGTTGTGGAGTTGAAGTCAATTGAGCGCTTCCAGCCAGTGCATGAAGCGCAATTGATTACGTACCTGAGGTTGAGCGGGGTGCATGTTGGACTGTTGATTAACTTCAACGTTCCAGCTTTGCGCCGAGGAATTGTAAGAAGAATTTTATAGAACTCCGTGTCCTCCGTGTCTCCGTGGTGAATCTTTGCTTCCGGGGGCGAGAAGAGGCAACTTGAGTTTTTCGTAAGGGGCTAGCGGTGGAGTTATTTCGTAATACCAATATCGATTTCCTGGGCAAGAAGTGGTACTTCCTTGCCTTCTCCCTGATCTTCAGCGTCGCGGGTTTGCTGTCGATTTTCTTCTGGCACGGGATTCCGTTCGGTGTCGATTTCAAGGGCGGCACGCTGGTCTATGTGAAGTTCGCGCAGACGCCGAACTTGAGCGAGATCCGCGCCGCCATGGATCGCGCTGGATTGAAAGACCCGAAGATCCAGAGCTATGGCGAAGCCGGCAACAACGAAGTGCTGATTGCGCTCGAACAGCGCGAGACCAGTGAAGCGGCGCTCGACCAGGGCAAGAACACGATCATCAAGGCCCTTGAGTCCAGCAGCGAGACGCAGGCGGGCAAGCAGGACCTGAATAACACCGGGCCGTCGAGCATCCAGCAGTATTTGCTTTCGAAGGACCCGTTACATCTGGGCGGCATCGATTCGGCGCAAAAGTATTTGGCAATTGCGCAGCAGATCGACGACTTCCGCAACAAGCAGCACGGAGGCGTGCTGACGTCGGTGGATCAGTTAAAGGGCGCGGCTCCGCCGGAAGTAGTTTCGGCGATGGAGCAGGACTTCTACACCTCGAACTTTGCGGTGCGCAACGTAGAGATCGTCGGCCCGCAGGTCGGCGGCCAGTTGCGTAAACAGGCATTGTGGGCGACGTTGTATTCGCTGGCCGGTATGCTGGTGTATCTGTGGTTCCGCTTTGAGCTGATCTACGGCATCGGCGCCGTGGTGGCGTGCTTCCACGACACCATCATCACCATCGGGTTCTTCTCGCTGCTGAACAAAGACATCACGCTGACGGTAATTGCGGCCATCCTGACGCTGATCGGCTACTCGATGAACGACACCATCGTCGTTTACGACCGCATCCGCGAAAACATCAAGTTGATGCGGCGCGAGAAGCTGGCCGACGTGGTCAACAAGAGCATCAACCAGACCCTGAGCCGGACCATTCTTACTTCGGGCTTGACATTTCTCACCGTACTCTCGTTGTATGTGTTCGGGGGAGAGGTGCTGCGCGGGTTTTCGCTGGCGCTGGTCATCGGAATTCTGATCGGAACCTACTCATCCATTGCGGTAGCGGCTCCGATGTTGGTGGCCTATCAGGAGTGGCGGTCCAAGAAGACCGGCACGGCGACCCTGCCAGCGGTAAGGGCCAGCCGGGAAAAGATAAAAGCGAAGGCATAATCGATTTTCTGAGCGACACAAACCGCCTTTCGAGGTGTATATTCAAGTCCTTCGGGCGGGCGATGGGGTTTTGCACGTTTGGGACAAGGGGTCGCCTGGCGATGACCGGATGCAGAAATGCGAAGCCGGGAGCAAAATATTGCAAGCCGGTGTCTAAGTAGTCAAAGCATTCTACGGAGATAGGGCTATGTTTGAAGACAGCCTCATGGAATCTGGGGGCAAGATAAAGAATAAGCAGAAGGCAACCACTGCCATTTCATTTATCATCCAGATCCTCCTCATTGGCGTACTTGTATTGCTACCGCTGGTATTCACCGAGGCGTTACCGAAACAGCAGCTCATGACTTTCCTGGTGGCGCCGCCTCCGCCGCCTCCACCCCCTCCGCCTCCGGCAGCAACCCCCGAAATCAAGATTGTGAAGCCCAGGCAGAGTGACCTTGATAACGGCCAGTTGCGCACCCCGACAGCCATCCCGAAAAAAGTCGCCATGATTAAAGAAGACGAACCGCCACCGTCGACCGGCGTGGCTGGAGTCGTGGGCGGCGTACCCGGTGGAGTTCCGGGCGGCGCGATGGGCGGAGTGCTGGGCGGAATCATCGGCAACACACCGACGGTCGTGCCGAAAGCCGCGACCCCGCAGCGCGTACGCGTCTCGCAGGGCGTGTCACAAGGTCTGCTGGTGCACCAGGTGAGGCCGGTGTATCCGGCGCTGGCACGCCAAGCTCGTATTCAGGGAACGGTGGTTTTGCAGGCGGTGATCAGCAAGGATGGCTCGATTGAGGGCCTGCACCTGGTCAGTGGTCACCCCATGCTGGCTCCGGCGGCGATTGAAGCCGTGAAACAGTGGAAGTACAAACCGTATTTCCTGAACGGCGAACCCGTTGAGGTGGAGACCACGATTAACGTGAACTTCACCCTGGCAGGTGGATAGAAATTTGCGCATTCGCGCCTTGCCCTTCGACTCTCGACTACGTCCAGCGGTAATGCGGTCGTAATCGCAGCACAACACGGCGGACCGATTTTGGCCGCGCGTGCAAGACGAAGACAGGCGTTCCCGGCGGTACGTTGCCGGGCGAACAGGTTCTGGACCACTCGCAGTAGCGAACGGGTTCAGCAGTAACGAAGTTCCCGAGGAGGAGAATTCGACTCATGCTTTTAGCTAACGTTGCAACTTACGCTCTCAGCCACGTACCCAATGTCGCTGTCTGGATGTTCCAGGAAGGCGCAGTGGGATGGGATCCCGTCTCGCTATGGAAGCAGATGGGCGTCCTGGCAAAAATCGTGGTAATCATCCTGTTCATCATGTCGGGCTGGTCCATCGGCGTGATGATTGACCGCGCCATGGCGTTCAGCGCCGCCCGCAAACAGTCGCGTGCGTTCGCTCCCGCCGTTGCCGGCGCGCTGCGCGAAGGCAAGATCGACGAAGCCATCAAGATTGCCGAGCGCAACAAGAAGAGCCACCTGGCGAAGGTCGTTACTGCCGGATTGCAGGAATTCCGCGCGCACGGCGAATCGGCCGACATTCCAGGCGAGCAGATTGAAGCCTCCAAACGCGCTCTGGAGCGCGCTGAAGCCATCACCCACGCCGAATTGAAGCGCGGACTAAGCGGACTGGCGACCATCGGTTCGACAGCACCGTTTATTGGGCTTCTAGGCACGGTAGTCGGCATTCTGAACGCCTTCAAGGAAATCTCGACCCAGAAGGCAACCGGTCTGGGCGCCGTCGCCGGCGGTATTTCGGAAGCGCTGGTGACCACCGCTATCGGTCTGTTCGTCGCCATTCCGGCCG
Organism: uncultured Acidobacteriaceae bacterium; assembly: GCA_963730105.1. Taxonomy (GTDB): domain Bacteria; phylum Acidobacteriota; class Terriglobia; order Terriglobales; family Acidobacteriaceae; genus DASRAA01. The sequence continues at coordinate 110,915 of CAVSQO010000013.1, read as the reverse complement.
TTATGATGTTCAACTACTTCTCCAGCAAGGTGGAAGCCTTCGACGTGGAAATGGACAACAGCTCCAGCGAGCTGATTGACTACTTCCTGAAGCGTCGCGGGGCCGTCCGCCGGTAGTCGGATGCGGTGAAGTAGTACCACCGAATTCCGATGCAACGGGGAGATTGAACCATGGCAATATCAGTTCGCGACGAAGGCTCGAAAGTAAACTCCAACATCAACGTCACGCCTATGGTGGACGTGATGCTGGTCCTGTTGATTATTTTCATGGTCATCACGCCCATGCTGCAGAAAGGCGTCAGCGTGGACATGGCCAAGGTCAACAGCCCAGTACCCATGCCCGACGCCGACAAGGAAGATGCTTTGCTCATCTCGATCATGCGCGATGGCAAGATCTACTTTGGCTCGGACCGCGTGGATCCCGACCAGCTTACACAGAAGGTGAAGGACCGCCTGGCCAACAAAGTGGACAAGCGGGTCTTCATCAAGTCAGATGCCCGCGCCCGCTATGGCAACGTTGTGGATGTAGTGGACAACGTACGCTCGGCAGGAGTTGACGACGTGGGTTTACTGACCGAACAGAAGAAGACCGGTCCGGCGGCGCAGGCACCACCTGCGGCGCCCACACCGTAACGGGAGTCACTTATGGGAATGCAAATGGGGGGCAGCAAAGGCGGCCCCGCAGCTGATATCAACGTAACGCCGATGATTGACATTCTGCTGGTGCTGCTGATCATCTTTATGGTGATCACGCCCCTGACACCCAAGGGCTTGGACGCGCTGGTTCCCCAGCCGCCCAAGGACAAGCAGAAGCAGCCGGAGTCGGACGAGCGCACCGTGGTGGTGCAGTTGTTAAAGGGTTCCGGCGACAAGGCGAACCTGAAGATCAATCAGGACGACGTGACGTGGGACAACCTTGAAGGCCGTCTCAACGACATCTTCAAGACTCGCGCTGAAAAGGTCATGTTCGTCAAGGCTGATCCGGACCTGACGTTCAACGAAGTGGCACAGGTAATCGACATCGCGCATTCCGCGGGTGTCGACAAGGTCGGACTGATCACCGCCAAGATCGAAGCCGGCCAGTAGCAAGTCGTGGATTAGGAACGTGAATCGGGAAACACTCCTCCTTCTGGGAAGGCGGGACATCGCGAAGTGCGGTGTCCCGCTATGCCATGAGACCCGAAAACGCGTAAGGGAGAGTAACAGCAGACATGAATAAGAGCGCACGGGTACTAACGATTCTGGCGGTACTGCTCGCATTGCTCTCAGCGGTGGGTTGCGAAAAACTGAGAGCGCGCGACCAACTCAACAAGGGCGTTCAGTCCTACAAGAACGCACGCTACGAAGAAGCCATTGAACATTTTAAGAACGCGGTGCAGCTCGACCCCAGCCTCACCAACGCGCGTCTTTATCTGGCTACCGCGTATGCCCAGCAATATATTCCCGGGGCCGACTCGCCCGATAACAACAAATATGCGGAGCAGGCCATCGACGAGTTCAAAAATGTGCTGGCTAACAATCCGCCCAAGGAACAGCAGATCCACAGCTTGAAGGGTATTGCTTCGCTGTACTTCAACATGAAGAAGATGGACCTGGCGAAGGAATACTACGAAAAGGTGGCGGCGCTCGATCCCAATGATCCTGAAGTCTATTACTCGATCGCCGTGATCGACTGGACGCAGGCCTACCAGCCTCGCCTGGAAGCCCGCGCCAAGCTGGGCCTCAAGCCGACCGACGACATCAAGGACAAGAAGACCTGTGCCGACCTGTTGAAGGCCATCAGCGCCAACCAGGCCGTGGTCGAAGACGGCATCGCCAAGCTGCAAAAATCGATCGAGCTGCGTCCCGATTACGACGACGCCATGGCGTACTTGAACCTGATGTACCGCGAGCGCGCCGACCTCGAGTGCGACAATCCTGACGCGCGCAAGGCCGACTTGAAGACCGCGGATGATTGGGTGGATAAAACCATGGCCACCAAGAAGGAAAAGGCCGAGAAGGCCGGTCCTTCGGGAATCGTGACTACGGAAACGCCAACCAAGTAATTGTTTCGCTAACCGCGGCCAAAGTCGTTTTTGGCCGTGTTTTGAAAGGGTACGGCTTCAGCCGTGCCGGTAGAGCGCTCCTATTGAGATACCGCGCGGACTTCAGTCCGCGCGGTTTTGTTTTGCCGTCGTAAATTCCGTCACTCACAATTGTGACAACGTCACTGGCTAGTGGATAACCTTGCAGTACAATTCTTGCTTTGGCGCGAGCTATTTTGCGCGGCAAGGGACGTCCCTGTCTTGCCGCGGGATGTCTTTGCGCTAAAGGCGCATTCATGTTCAAGCGAATTCTCATAGCCAATCGCGGCGAAATCGCCGTCCGCATCATTCGTGCCTGCCGCGAGATGGGGATCGAGTCCATCGCCGTTTTCTCCGACGTCGATCGCAAAGCGCTCCACGTCCGCAAGGCCGACCACGCGTATCACATAGGCCCAGCGACAGCCAGCGAGTCGTACCTCAACTTCGACAAGATTCTCGACGTCGCGCGGCGCAGCGGGGCGGAAGCCATTCATCCCGGCTATGGATTCCTGTCGGAAAACGCCCGCTTCGCCCGGGCCTGCCGCGATGCTGGCGTCAAGTTCATCGGACCGACGCCCGAATCGATGGAGATGATGGGCTCCAAAACCAGCGCGCGCCAGCACATGAAAAAAGCGGGTGTGCCCTTCGTTCCGGGCTCCGAAAAAGGCATGGAGTACGAAGCCACCGAGCGCATAGCCGAACAGGTTGGCTATCCCATCATGCTCAAGGCGGCAGCCGGCGGTGGCGGCAAGGGCATGCGGCTGGTGCACAAGCCGGAAGACCTGCGCTCGGCCTTCGAGAACGCGCGCAGCGAATCGCAACGCGCCTTCGGCGATAACGAGGTTTACGTCGAGAAGGCCATCCTCAACCCGCGCCACGTGGAGATGCAGATCTTCGGCGACGAGCACGGCAACGTCGTGTATCTCGGCGAGCGCGAGTGTTCGGTGCAGCGCCGCCATCAGAAGGTGCTGGAAGAGTCGCCCTCGCCTATCGTCGATGAAGACATGCGGCGACGAATGGGCGAGATCGCGGTACGCGTGGCCAAAGCGGCCAATTACCAGAACGCCGGCACGGTTGAGTTCCTCGTGGACCAGGACCGCAATTTCTACTTCCTCGAGATGAACACGCGCTTGCAGGTGGAGCATCCCGTCACCGAATTCGTGACTGGGCTCGACCTGGTGCACCTGCAGATTCACGTCGCGTCAGGCGAGAAGCTGCCGTTCCAGCAGGAAGACATTAAGCTGCGCGGACACGCCATCGAGTGCCGTATCTATGCCGAAGATCCCGACAACAATTTCTTCCCCTCGCCGGGCCAGATTACCCGGCTGATTTCGCCGTCGGGACCGGGCATCCGGCGCGACAGCGGTATGTATGAGGGCTGGACCGTACCCATCGAGTACGACCCACTGCTGGCCAAACTGATTGGCTATGCCGAAACGCGCGACCAGGCCATCGACCGCCTGCTGCGCGCGCTGTACGAGTATTTCGTCGGCGGCATCAAGACCAACGTTTCGCTGTTCCGGCGGATTCTGAAGGACCCCGACTTCCGCGCCGGCAACATCGATACCGGATTTTTGGAGCGGCTGCTGGCGCATCCCGCAGTTGAGACTGATCCGCGGCGCCCCATCATTGCCGCGGTCGCGGCGGGAATTTTCGCGACCATGGATCCAAAGGCGACGTTTCCTGGCGTCAACGGCTCGCCTGCTTCGACCAACGGCAGCGCCGCGGCTGCGGAGCCCAGCAACTGGCGTCGGACCGCGCGTGAAGAAGGGATGCGGGTCGCGATGACCTACGACGTAGTTGTCGACGGCAAGACTCATCGTCTTGAGCTGACCCGCCGCGACAACACCTGGCTGTGCGTGGTCGACGACCAGATGATCGAAGTCGACGCCGCGCTGACCGCGCGCGACATTCTGTCTCTGCTGGTCGGGGGCGATGCCTTCGAAATCAAGCGTGAACGCTCGCTGTCGGGTGAACTGCACCTCGTCATCGGCAGCGCGCGCTATGCCGTCGATGTGCAGGACCCGCGTTCGCTGCGCACCCGCCGCGCCGCCGGAGGCGCCGAGGCCGGACCGCAGAAGATCACCGCCCCCATGCCGGGCAAGATCGTACGCGTCATGGTCGCCGTCGGCGATGAGGTCAAAGCCGGACAAGGCGTCATCGTCATGGAAGCCATGAAGATGCAGAACGAGATGAAGTCGCCCAAAGACGGCAAGGTGCAGAAAATCACGACCTCCGAAGGATCGACCGTGAACCCCGGCGACACACTGGCGGTGATCGAGTAGGTTCGCTCCCCGCCCGCGGTGACGCAAGCTCTACACACCTTAGCGTACTCGGGACGGCGCGCCCCCGGATCGCAACAGCGCGCCGTCCCGAGTCGCTGCTAAGGCAGATAATTCGTCGCGTACTCCGTGTGCACACTGTTGGTGTCGTAGCCGGAATAAATCGCGATCGCATTTCCCGAGGAGTCCACCGCGGCGGCTTCCGGCCCGATGTAGCTGCCCGGTCCAGAGATAGCAACCGGACTGCCCCAAGCCCCCGTAGGGGTGTTTCGTATGGCGGCGTGGACCACGGGAGTCCCGCTGCTCGACAACCAAACCACCAGCGCCGTGCCATTCGGAGCGAGAGCGAAATACACCTGGCCGACACTCGTATCGCTGCCGGACAGAACCACAGGCGACGACCACGTGTTGCTGCTAATGGTTGCGCTGACCGCAAGCGCCTGCGACGTGGGATAACTGATGAGCTCGTAAACCAGAGTTACCTGTCCCGCATCGTCGCTCGCCAGATCGCTGACAATCGTCGCATTCGGAGGATTTACGACGGTTTTGAACGGGCTCCAGGCGCCACCGGAGCTGCCCTGGTTGGTGGAAATGTACACGTCAGAAGCACTGAACGCCACCAGTATTGCTTCTCCGGTGGAATCCAGCGCCACCCGCGCGGCATGCCCATCGAGATCGGGTCCCAACAGCAGGCCCGAGTCCACCCAGGAGTTGGTACCCGCATTTTGCCGGGAGGCATGCAGAACGTAGTTGCTCAGCGCGCAACCATATCTAGTGCAAACTGCATTGTAGGTTTCCCAAGTCACGATCACCGTGCCATTCCCGGCGATTCCGGCATGATCAGCGGTAAGATGCACACCGCTGGCGACTGTCTGCGGTGCCGTCCAGCCTGACCCGGCAGGCCGCAGTACGGCCATAACCGTGCCGCTGGTGCTTCTCGAACCACCGCCCACAGTCCAGGCTATAGCGGCATCGCCTCGCGAATTCATTACAAAATTCGGATTTGACGCGCCGGGGATCAGAAGCTGAGGGGAACTCCAGTTCGAAGCAGACGGGCGATCGGCTGTCCACACGCCATTGCTATCGCTCCATACTGCTGTCGCGAATCCTGCGCTGCTGAGACGCACGGCCGGTAAAACCGACGTTGCCTGCAGTGCCGGGGAGACCTTCGTTACGGCCCCCCAACTGCCAGCGCTCGGTCTCGAGCGTGACCAGAGCTGATCTTGCGTTGTGCGCTCATCCCAGAGAGCCACCGAGTTGCCACTCCCATCTATGGCTGCGGCTGCCTCCCAGCCCTGACCGCCCGTACTGAGCACTACGGGTGAAGTCCACGCGCCGGTCTGTGCGGACATCGGCGCTATCAACGTAACTGCTATACAAACCAAAATACAGAGTAATCGAGCTTTCCCACTCAATTCGTCCTCAAGGTTGTTCATATTGTTCTCCCTAGCTTGTCTCGTCGACGACCGTTAACTGCCGGCCCTTCCGCCTAGGGGTGGCGCGCCCATAAAGGCCGAGTTCGACACGACTCGGCCCAGGCGCCGTTTAATTTGTACCTCCAATGAGTTCAGCATGTGGGTGGTGGCGAATTGTCACGAACTTGTCGAAGTAGTGTGATGTATTCGACACCAATGTCGGAGATTCGGACTGATCCTTGTTCCTAAATAGCTTGCCGTCGTTTTCAAAGGAGTGCGTCGCATGAATTCCGTGCACTCCGTACCTCTGTGGTGAGGCGGTTATTTCATTGACAACTGACCATGCAGATCCGCTCACTCTGCCTTCGCTTCTTCCACCACCGCTCCGTGTTCCCGTACCACGATCTTGAATACTTTTGTTCCTTGTTTCACGAACTCAAACGTCAAGTCGCGGTCGGTAGTGAAGAAGACGGTTTCCGATTCGGGGTGCAGGACATACGTTTTGTCCCCTATCGTCAGGTTCAACAGGTTGTTGTCTCGAGTGACGACCAGAGTGCCCGTCTTCGGCGCGTCATACTTACCCAAGTACTGCTCCAGCACCTGGGGCGCGATCGTTGTCTCCTGTCTCTTGTTTTCATGAGGCGCGTCATGGTGGTCGTAGCTCACGATCCGCGCCATCTTCCACGTGCCATCTTTCAGCAGCCACACGTGGAAGAACTTGGCCATGCCGTCGCGGTACTCCGGCTTACCGTTGTCGTTGATGTAAAAGTAGTGCTCGCCAGAGAGTACCGCCCCATAAGCCACGCCGTTTTTTTGCAGGGGAAAGACTTTCACGGTTTCTTCGATTGCTTCCCGGCGAAGGTGGAAGTTCGGGTTCCCACAGAGGTTCTTTCGAAGCGTCTCGTCGAGGGCTGGCAATCCGATCGTCGGGCCGCCTTTGTCGTGATAGAACTCGACGTCCGGCCAGAAAAATTGCGACATTTTCTCCACGTCGCAGCGGTTATACGCATCCCAGAACAACCCGTCCTGGTGCAAGATCGTCGCGCTTAACGTGTCTTTCTCGTCTTGAGCGAAGAGTGGAAGGGAGCAAAGAAACAACAACACCAGGCCAAGCCTGACACGCGACTGCATTCTCATCAGATCCTCCGCGATCGTGCAGTGAGGTACGAGCGCGGAGCCGCGTCGGTTCTCGTGCCTCCGTGGTGAACCGACTCGGCTGGTTACGAAAGTTTGCCCGCGTTGGGTACTTTCGTAAGTTGACAGCTTTCCACGCTTCTGCCACTCTGACGCCGTGGGCGTAATGCGCCCGCGCGAATACTGTTGTCTTTTGCCTCTGGCGACACGCCAGCGGCCTGCATTTTTAGCCGATTTTAGGAGGCTCGATGGCTACTCCCGCTCGTTCCCGCCGTCCACCCGGCGGCTCCCCACCTGAAAAGCGCACACGCAACCCCTTGTATTCCAATATTTTACCTATAACTCCTTTATTTCTGATATTTTGCGGCAGAAATGATGCCTATCTTCATGAAAACAAAGATTTGAGGCAGGGGGGAGGGGGGTACCACCCTCCTATAATGCTTCAATGAAGAAAGACTGGACGACCAAGCTCATCCACTCGGATGCGCGCGTGCCCGAGGGGTTCCACTCGCTGACGACGCCGGTGTATCGCGGCTCAACCGTGGTGTTTAACGACGCGGGCGACATCACCGACGACTGGAACCAGTACGACGTCGGCTATACCTATGGGCTGTATGGCACTCCTACGACACTTGAGCTGGCGGCGCGGATTTGCGAGCTCGAAGGGGGCTTCCGCACCCTGATCACGCCCGGCGGCCAGTGCGCCATCTCGACCATCAACCTGGCATTCCTGAAAGCGGGCGATCACGTCCTGGTGCCGGAGAGCGTGTATGGGCCTAACCGCAAGCTGATGCGGTTCGTGCTGCAGCGCTACGGAGTCGAGACCACGTTCTACCATCCCACGATTGGGCAGGAGATCGAAGCGCTGTTCCAGCCGAATACGCGCTTGGTGTGGTGCGAGAGTCCGGGGTCGATCACCATGGAAGTGCAGGACGTTCCGGCGATTGCCGCGGTCGCGCACGCGCGGGGAGCACTGGTGGTGACGGACAACACCTGGGCGGCGGGAGTGCTCTTCGACGCCCTGGCGCACGGCGCGGACATCACGATGCAGGCGGTTACGAAATATATTGGCGGCCACAGCGACCTGTTGCTCGGCGCGATCACCGTAAAAGAAGAAGCGCTATGGAACACTTTGGGCGCGCATCAGCAGGTGTTGGGCGCGGCAGCATCGCCCGACGATTGCAGCCTCGCGCTGCGCGGCATGAAGACGATGGCCGTGCGACTGAAAGCGATCGAAAACTCGGCGCTGCACATCGCCCAGTGGCTAGGTCAACGCCCGGAAGTCGAGCGAGTCCTGCATCCCGTACTGTCGTCGTGCCCCGGCCACGAGTTCTGGAAGCGCGATTTTCTCGGGTCGTCCGGATTGTTCTCTCTGGTATTCAAGCCCGGAATCCCAAAGGAAAAAGTTCTAGCGTTTGTGAACGCACTGGAACTGTTCGAGATCGGCTATAGCTGGGGCGGGGTCGCCAGCCTCGCGGTCGCCTATGATTTCACTGGCTTCAGAGGCCGCCCCGATTACGGCCATCGCATTGTGCGCCTGCACATTGGATTAGAGAATCGCGATGACCTGATTGCCGATTTGGAGCAGGGATTAACTAAAGTCAAATAATTCCCTACTTCATCGTGCCGGCTTTTTTCAGAATCGATTCGGCAAAGAAGTTTTCGACCTTGGCTTCGTCGCGAATGACTTCGTAGTAGGCAGCCTTGAGTAACTGTTCGCGGCGATCACGTAGTTGTTCGCGGATGGCCTGCTGTACGCGCGGGTCTTGTAATTCGCGTTGGCCCGCCTGTTCTTTGCTGATGAGCTTCACCACGCGATAGCCAAAGACCTGATGGCTGTTCGGGTCGGCGACCACAAGCACACCGGTGTATTGTCCCGGCTTCAGTTTGTTGATGGCGTCGTACGCCGTCTTGTCGCCTTTGAGGGACGACTCAGGAACGAAGCCCAAGTCGCCGCCATTCTGCGCGGTCTCGGGCTGCTCGGAGAAGTTCATCGCGACGGAAGCAAAGTCCTCACCGCTGTCGAGGCGGTTCTCGATCACCTGGATTTTCTTCTTCGCCTCGGCGTCATTTTGAGCCTTGTTAGCGACATTACGCGCCTGCGGATTGGGCTGCGTCGTCACCAGTACTTGCGCCAGATGGTATTGCGGCTCAATCAGATTGAACTCGGCTTTGTGCTGGTTGTAGTAGGCGGTAATGTCGCCGTCGGTGATGTTGATCTTCGAGGTGATTTCCTTGTTGAGGACCTTGTCGACGGTGATGGAGCGGCGCAAATCGGCCTTGAAATCCGCGAGCGTGATGCCGCGGTCAGACATGCGTTTGTCGAAATCCTGCTGGCTGAAGGGAGCTTTGATCTCGGCCAGCTTGCTGTTGACTTCGTCATCGGTAGCCAGCAGGCCTAGTTTTTCGGCGCGCTGCATGAGAATTTCGTTGTCCACCAGCTGTTTCAGGATGTTCAGGCGCAAGGTGTCAGCCTGCTCGTCGACGGGCTTCTGTGGCGCGTCGGCGGTCTGGTTGTTGTAATACTTGTCGACTTCGGTACGAAGGATCTTACGGCCATTGACAGTAGCCATGACACCTTCGGTTTCCTTGCTGGTGTTACAACCGGTCAGTGTGAACAGCAGGAAAAGCGTCATCGCGAGAACGCAAACGACAGCGATGCTCGTTCCATGCCTGGTGGTCGAATTCAAAACGTGCTCCTTCTAACTGGCAGACTGCCACACAACCGCTTTGGATCCATCGTTGCGCCAGCCAGCGCGCTAGTTGGCGGCCTTGGGCTGAGCAGCAGCAGGCGGCCCGGCCGGAGGCTGGACACCCGCGGCAAGCAGTTGCTGATTCAAAATGGCCTTCACTTCTTCGACATCCACTGCGCCTTCGAGCTTCTCGCCGTTGATGAACAATGTGGGAGTTGCATTCAAGCCCAAGGAATCGCCCTCGGCCATCGAGGCTTTCAGTGTCTTGTCAGGCTGGTCTTTGATGCACGCCTGTAAGCGAGTCATATCGGCGCCATTTTTCTTGCCCATATCGAGCGCGATGCGGTCCAACTCGGCCTTCGACTTCTGCAAGTCCTGACTGCCATTGATGGTCTTCTGGTTGGCGTGCACGTAATCGGCAAACTGCCAAAAAGCGGTGCCGTTCTCGGCGGCCAGACAGTTGGCGTCGTTGGCGGAATGCTGTGCCCAAGGGTGCATGGACAGCGGAAAATCCTTGTACACGATCTTGATGCGGTCGCCGTACTGAGGGAGGATTTCCTCCATCAGAGTGGCATGCATGCGCGAGCAGAACGGACACTGCAAATCGTCATAGTTGACGATCGTGACCTTGGCGTTCGGGTTACCGCGCACTGGACGTCCCGCGGTGTCGATCTGTTTCATGCGCTCGGCGTAAATGTCCTTGGTCAGGTCAAGCTTGGTGACCTTCGCGAGCGTCTTGCCGTCTTGCGAGAGAAGGAAATCCACGGTCTGTTCATGTCCCTTGCCACTCAGGGTTATGGTCACCAAGTCATAAGTAGGGAAATCGCTCGGACGGCGCGGTCCGACACCGACGACCACTTCCGGCGGAAGGTCGTATTGCGCCTGGATCTGACGCTGGATCTTGGTTTTGAGCTCGGGCGAGACATTTTGCGCCGGGTTCTGCGCCGAGCAGCCGGCACATGCCAGCAACAGCAGGACTGCCAATCGTTTTGTCAACAAAATACAAACCGCCTTTGGAAAAGAGCCTGAACCCCTAATTATCGCATGCGCAGTCGTGCCAGGCACTTGCCGAAGCACTAGGGCCGACTCTGCCCGGGCCCATTCAGCTGGCATGAATCAGGCATTGAAGGTACTTCACGGATTACGGTGAGGGAGTTTTTTCGTCCAAGAGAGAACCGAGCGTCGATCAACCATTGTCCATATTTGGGCAACCGATGGCAGGGATGGACGTTCCGGGCACTGGAAGCACCGCCCTATGGGTCCAAGACTGAGTCGATTGAACAATTTAGGGCGTGGAAGCGTAAGTGCTTTCAACTACCTAGGACGAAGAGCCGACTATGCATGACATTCGTATCGCGTTTCGCCAACTACGCAAATCGCCGGGCTTTGCCTTAACGGTCATCTTGACCATAGCGCTGGGCATCGGTGCGAACACCGCCATTTTCACACTGGTGCATGCGGTACTGATGAAGTCTCTGCCGGTGGCTGATCCCAAGTCGCTGTACCGGCTAGGAGACAAGGACGACTGCTGCGTCAATGGCGGGTTCATCAACGACGACGGGGATTTCGATCTTTTCTCGTACGACTTGTATCTCAATCTTCGCGATACTACGCCTGAGTTTGAGCAGTTGGCTGCCATGCAGTCGGGTCTCAACACAATGAATGTGCGGCGCGGTTCCGAGCCTGCCAAGGCGCTGCGCAGCCAGTTTGTATCAGGCAATTTCTTCACGACCTTCGGTATCAGGCCCTTCGCCGGCAGGGTATTGTCGATGGCCGACGACACCGCGGGCGCAGCACCGGCGGTCGTTATGAGCTACCAGGCGTGGCAATCGGAATATGGCGGCGACCCGTCGTTAGTGGGCTCGAGTATTTACATCCAAGGGCAGCCAGTGACGGTGGCGGGCATTGCCCCACCCGGATTTTTTGGAGACCGACTGCGGCCCAGTCCTCCGGCTATATGGATGCCGTTGGCCATCGAGCCGATGATCGACGGCGACAACGGGCTGCTGCACGTAAAGCCAAGTAACTGGCTCTACGCAATCGGCCGGGTGAAGCCGGGCACGGAAATCGGTCCGCTGCAGGCGAAGATTTCCAACAATCTGCGTCTGTGGCTTAGCACTGTGGACGATTACACGCGTAACGGCGGCTCCACGGAAATCGCCAAGCAGCATGTTGTGATAACACCCGGTGGCGCCGGCATCCAAAACCTGCAACAGGAAACCGGCAAGGGACTTTACCTGCTGATGATCATCTCGGCGCTGGTGCTGCTGGTGGCATGCGCGAACATCGCCAACCTGCTCCTGGCGAGAGGAACGACACGCAAGGCAGAGACTTCAATTCGAATGGCATTGGGTGCGGCACGCAGCCGCCTGATTCGGCAGATGCTGACGGAGAGCATTCTGCTTGCTTGTCTCGGCGGACTTGCAGGGCTCGCAGTCGCCTACGGAGGAACCCGAACCATATTGGCGCTGGCTTTTCCCAGAGCGCACAACATACCGATCGAGGCGAGTCCTTCCCTCCCAGTGCTCGGGTTTGCGTTTCTGCTGTCCCTGGTTACTGGGATCCTGTTCGGCATAGTGCCTGCGTGGATCACCTCACATGCTGATCCGGCGGAAGCATTGCGTGGCGCTAACCGCTCGACTCGTGATAGCGGCGCGTTACCCCAAAAGGGGCTGATTGTATTTCAGGCCGCGTTGTCCCTGGTGATGCTGGTGAGCGCCGGGTTGCTGACTAAGACGCTGCGCAACCTGGAGCACCAGAATTTCGGACTCCAGACTGCAAACCGGTATGTCGTGCACATTGATCCCGCCGGTGCGGGCTACACCCCGGAGAAGCTACCGGCCCTCTATCAGCGGCTGGAACAGCAATTTGGCGCCGTGCCGGGAGTCCAGAGTGTTGGATTGGCGCTATACAGCACGCTCGAGGGCAACAACTGGGGCGAGGAAGTTTTTGTTGAAGGGCGACCTGATCCGGGCCCTAATCCGCACCTTGGATCATCATGGGACCGGGTCAACCCGCAGTTCTTTGAAACGGTGGGTCAGCCGGTAATTCGGGGACGCGGTTTCACTGATGCAGACACCGCAACTTCGCCGTTCGTGGCGGTCGTCAACGAGAAGTTCGTCAAGAAGTTCTTCCCCAAGGAAGATCCTATTGGCCACCACTTTGGAGTCTTCCAGCAGAAGTACTCCGGCACAATTGAGATTGTTGGGGTTGTGGCCGATGCCAAATACACTAATCCGCGCGACGAGGTGAGGCCGATGTATTTCCGGCCGCTGACGCAGCAATTGAAGGTCGAGACGCCGAACGAATTGATGGCGGAAGGCCGTTCGCTGTTCATTAACTCGATCACGCTGCGGTTCAATACACCTCCCCAGAACGTGGATACGCTGGTACGCCGCACGCTCGCCGACATCGATCCCAACCTCACGATTGAAGATTTGCACTCACTCGATTACCAGGTCAGTGGCAACTTCGATCAGGAGCGGCTCATTGCACGGTTGACCATGTTGTTTGGCGCGCTGGCGCTGATACTCGCGGCCGTCGGTCTGTACGGCATCACGTCATACGCGGTCGCGCGGCGTACCAGCGAAATTGGGCTGCGCATGGCGCTGGGCGCCGACCGCAACAACGTGGTGCGTCTGGTTTTGCGTGGTGCGTTTACGCAGGTGGGACTCGGGCTTGCCATTGGGATCCCGATCGCGCTAATCGGCGGACACTACATGGCAGACCAGTTGTTCGGAGTCCGCCCTTGGGATCCCGTCAGTATGGCGATTGCGATCGTGGTGCTCTCAGCGGCGGCAGCACTGGCTGGTTTTATCCCGGCGCGGAGAGCGGCTAGCATCGAGCCGATGGAGGCGCTGCGGATCGAATAGATCGGCCGATATGTCGCGGCCACTCGTAAGTCTAAAATTTGGTGAGAATCGCGACCGGCAGGACGGCGTTCATTGAGCCCGAGCGGAATCCTTCTAGATCGAGCGTGACATAGGAAAAACCCAACGCCTTAAAGATGCGGGTGAACTCGGCGGCCATTTCGGGGCTGAGAGCGCGAGGCAGTTCGTCGCGCGCGATCTCGATGCGGACGATGTCTCCGTGATGCCGGACGCGGAATTGGCGGAAGCCCATCTGACGCAATGCTTCCTCGCCCTGTTCGACTACCAGCAACGCCTCTGCGGTGACCGGACGGCCGTACTCGATGCGCGACGAGAGACAGGCCGAAGCGGGTTTGTCCCAGATGCGAAGTCCGGCGAGACGTGCCAGCTCGCGAATCTCTTGCTTGGTGAGTCCTGCATCGAGAAGCGGAGCAGCCACGCCATGCTGGCGAGCCGCCTGCTGGCCGGGGCGGTAATCACCCTGATCGTCGGCGTTTACGCCGTATGCAACAGCGTCAAAGCGGTGCTGCAGGCGGAAGTCCTCCATTACGGTGAACAGCTCGTCCTTGCAATGAAAGCAGCGCGATGCGTCATTCTTGCGATACTCGGCGCGCTCCATCTCGGCGGTCTGGAGAATCGTAAGCGGGATTACCTGCTCCTGGGCAAAGGCCACGGCGTCTTGCATCTGCGAGCGCGCCAGGCTCGGAGAGTCGGCCAGCACCGCGAGCATGTTCGTGCCCAGTTCGCGATGGGCGGCCCAAGCCAGGAAAGCTGAGTCCACTCCGCCCGAATAGGCGACCAGCACGCGTCCCAGCGCGCGCAGTTGCTGTTGCAGGCGATGCGACTTTGCGTCCAGGCTGCCGGTCAGCTCGGGCGCCGCATTTTGGGATTCAGACATACGTCCATTCTAGACGGCCAGACAGGCAGAAAAGATGCGAACTAATAGATCCGCTGCAGCTTTTTCAAGTTGCCGAAGGTCCCGACGTTGGTGAGGCTGAAGGCGAAGCGGTAGGCATTTTCATTGCGCACCGGACCCAGCGCCCAGCGCGAGTACTCGAAGCTGATGCCGCAACAATCCCAGTTGTAGGTGCTTTGCACGGTCGCACCCTGGACATAGACGTTCCTGATATCGTAAGCAATCGAAGCGGCCGTACTAAAGCCGAGATTGGTCAGGTTCCCGTAAATCGCCTCGGCCCGAACCTGGTTGGAGATGTCCGGAGCCAGGACCTGGCCGTTCGAGGAGGGGATGACCTCGCCCGGGATATGCTGATAGATCTCGGCACCAAGTAAGTACCACTTGGGTGAAACCCGCTGGCCGACGAAAATCGTGCTGGCGTTGATCTGGTGTAGCACCGGATCGTAGTCCAGCGCCCATTCGTAGTTGGTGGACTTATCGTTAACAAGCAAGCGCGAAATGATGGGCGAAGCGTTTCGTGGCTCGGTCAGAAACGCGATACCGGAGAAGTCCACGGTGCTATCGAATACATTGCGCTCATTCGGTACCAGCGCGCCGCCAAAAGTTGGGTTGAAGAAATATTTCTGGGCAATGGTCCAGGTAATGACTTCTCGCGCCGGTCCACTCTGGTCGTCGCAAATGTTCGGGTCTTTTGCCATCAGCTCTTTCGCTTCCGGTGCTGGCGTATCCGAAGGCAAATACTTGGGATGCTGGTAGCACTCACCGCTCGACTTGGATTTCTTGGCATAGAGACGGTTGATGACTCCGTACTCTACGCCGTTGGAGTCGGCCAGAATGTCGCGTTCGTCGAAGCGGATGATGTTGGCGAAGTTGTTGATGCCGGTCTCGTAGCGATACACAGCGTAGGGCTCCACCACATGCTTCATCACATAGCCGAAGAGTTTTCGATCAAAGATTCGTTCGATGGACGGCGGTCGAACTTCCATCGACCCTTGAAATACGTTGCGGTTGATGGCTTGAGCCAGCGCGACACCGATTACGCCGGTGTTGTTCTCGGTGGGGACAAGCCGTTCGGTCCAAACGGTTTCGCGAAATCCGGCCTCGGGACGGAAGGTCCAACCCTTCAGGAACTTGGGCAGTGAGATGGTAGGAGAACCGTCGACGCGTCCTACTATATTTTGAGTCTGGAAACCGGGCTCGTGACGGGAGAGGCCTTCGGCAGCGAAGTCGTAGGTGTACATGAACGCGGACCCCAGGATAGGGCTCTCAAACCCGGCCATCTGAAAACTGGGGATGTGAGCGATGTCAATCACATCGCCCTGCACCTCGCTTTGGTAATTCTGGTAGCGCGACGCCATCAAACCCATGAAGTCTGCCGACCAGCTCTTGCTCACGAAACCGACTGATCGTACTTCGGAGTTGATGGCCTGGGTAAAACTCTGTGCAAACGCGAGGCGGAACAGGTACGAACTGAGATAATCAACCGAGATCACCCCGCGGAATCCGTCCGGCAAATCGGCAGAGCCGTTCACTCGGATTTCCTCGCCCCCCTGCCTCTGCTTCGTCGTTGGGTTGCCTTTTTCATCGATGACCCCGTAGTACTCCGCATGAAGCTGGTAATGCCAGCCAATGTTGCGATAGTTACCGACCTGCGCGTAACCGCGCGCGGAAAATAAATAGCCGCCTATCTCGGCATCGGAGTTACGGTTGATCGCCCAGTAGAACGAATCGCCAATGATGGTTCCTTTGGAATTCGATTGACCGATGGCAGGAATCAGGAATCCACTCTGCCGGCCCAGGTTGTCGGCAGGATGTTGCCCGTAGGGAAAATAAAAGACGGGGATTCCCGCGATGCGCATGGTGGCGTGGTACATCTTGGCTTCGCCCCCGACTTCGACCACCGCGGTCGCTGGATGATACTCCCACTTTGGCTTGGGGAGCCGGCACGACGTGATGATACCGTTATGCACTCGGTAGAGGTCGGGCCCCAGTTTGTCCACAACCTTGCCCGTGAAAAAAAATGGTGTGGATGACCTGAGATACATGATTGGATTCTTTACGGTGATGCCGGTGGAACCGGTTACATCGTAGAACGTCCCTGTATCGCGGCTGATGTCGTAGGTGGCATGCGTGCCTACCAGATGTTCGCTGTGGGTGCCGCCATCATAAACGACGTGTCCGGTGGCGACGACGATTCCGGTCGAGGAGTCATAGGTTGCCTGGTCACAGTGGATAACATTGTTACGAAAACGAATTTCGACATTGCCGCGGACCTTATAAACGTCCTGGTTCTTTTCCTGCTCGTCGGCCCGAATCAGCACTTCGTCGCGGCTCAACACGACATTGGCCGGAGGGCGGGGAGGGCCTGAGTTCTCCTGGGCCGAACTTTGCATCTGTTGCCGTACGACTTCTTCCATCACCTTCATGCCCTCGTCCTGCTCTGGAGGAGCTTGGGTTTTTGGCGGTGCAGGTTGCTGGGCCGGTAATGCAGGCGAAGAGGTCCCCTGCGCTGCTCCGCTGGGGCCGGGTTCCTGCGCGGGCGCAGCGTCAGAAGTGGGCGAAATTGTCGAAGATTCTTGCTGTTCGGGACTGCTGCGCAACTGGCTGGTTAACAGCGCGGGCGCGAGAAGTAGATGACAACCCAACAGGGCCGTGATAATCAATCGAGTGCGGGAGATCATCGAAGGTCGCGCGTTCCCTCGCCGGGGTCGTTGAAATCAGCTGAACCTTGCAACTTAGCACGTTGCCCCGACTGAGGCAAAACGCGAAGCGCTGACGGTTGTTTCACGCTGCTCTGGTGTTCTTCTAAACCCGCTTGCCAGTAACTGGTTGCGCCGAAGATGGCGAACGATCGGACGCATTTTTGTGTCCGCAGCGTTACTTGCAAGCGCACGACCTCGTCCTCACTTTCATGAACCTCGTTACCAGCCATACGGCCGCGCGCCGTCGGACAAGGAATAGTCGCGCCACGACATGACAGAACAGCAACTCTCACAATACGACGGTCAAGAAGGTGCGGCAGAATCGGCTGCGGAACTTTGGCGCAATGAACTGCAAGATCGTCTAGAGCGCTACAAGAAACGACGTGGACGTCGCATCGAGGGCGCATTTACTATGCGCTTTCCTTTTCCCGACGAAGCCATCGCCGAAGCTGACGCGCCCATGGGGCCCGACACCGTAAGCGGTGCGACTTCCGTAGCTGATTTCGAGGAAGTAGTACCCCCGGAAGCTGGTGACGACTCGCGTGTCCTCGATATCTCAATCACAGACGTCGTCGTGGAACCGCAGGTCGCCTCAGACCTCCCGCAGCTGCAAGAGCGAATGGAACCGAGCGAGCTTGTGTGTGCGTCCGCACCGGAACCCGATCCCGAACCGTTTGTCGACACGATTGTTCGACCGCGTCCCAAGCGCAAGGTCATCGCGTTCCCAAAACATCGGTCGGTAGCACCGGAGACGAACTATCGCCTGGCCGATCCGGTGACCTCAGAAGTTCCGCGCATTCTGGATGTACCCGAAGAGCTGGAGGCGATACCGACCACTCCGTTTCTTGACGGGCTGCAATTCGAATTGCCGAGCGCGCGCGATGCGGCAGTTGATCGCGAGCACATCGAGCTTCCCTTCCGCGCAGTAACGATCTCACGCCGTGTACTCGCCGGCTTCCTTGATCTCGCGGTCACTGGTATCGGCATCGCCGCATTCGCCGCAGTCGCGTTCAAGATGCTGGGTACTCCAGCGTTGACCAAGCCTCTGCTCCTCGGAGTTGCGGCGGCGGCAGTGGTGCTGTGGAGCACCTACCAGTACCTGTTTGTGGTCTATGCCGGAAAGACTGTGGGAATGATGGCGGCTAGAATCCGGCTGCATACGTTCAAGGGCCGGAGCCCCGGCTTCCGGCAGCGTCGGCGCCGCGTGCTGGGCTTTTATCTCTCCGCGCTCTCGCTGGGCATGGGACTGATGTGGGCGTTCGTAGATGTGGACGGCCTGTGCTGGCATGACAGGCTCAGCGAGACCTACCTAGCAGGCCGGGAGTAGTCTCTCCACTGCGCCTCTTGTACAGCTGACAAACGCGGTGTGAAGCGTGTAGATTTCAATCCTGTACGCGAGCGGCGCGACTTGTCGCTCGCGGTCGACAGGTGACTGCCAAACTGACGGCCTCCTGCGATCACACCAATTCCATGTCGTCACAGGCTACAAACTTGCAAAAGCCGGTTGTAAAGGTCTTCGTCGCCACCACGGTGATGTTGACCTTTATTTCCTTCTGGCGCGCTGCAGCCATCGTACTGGCCGACCTGGCGTCGTCGGCCTATTACGTGGGCGGCGATGCCGAGAAGGTCATCGGTAAGAGCGCCCCATGGTTTGTGCTGGCGGTGATGATCTTCAGTTACGCGGTGCGCGCTCTGTATATCGAGTCGAGCGCCATGTTCGTGCGCGGCGGCGTGTACCGCGTGGTGAAGCAGGCGTTGGGAGGAACGCTGGCCAAACTGTCGGTGTCGGCGCTGCTGTTCGATTACGTGCTGACCGGCCCCATCAGTTCGGTGGCTGCAGGCCAGTATTTTGCAGGCTTCCTGACCGACACACTCCACCACATCGGCCACGACGTCCATATCCCGGAGAACGCCTTCAGTGCGGTGTTCGCGGTCATTGTGACCGCTTATTTCTGGTGGAAGAACGTCCAGGGCATTCACGAATCGAGCGAGCGAGCATTGCAGATCATGAAGATCACGACCGTGATGGTCGTGGTTCTTATCATTTGGTGCCTCATCACCATTGCGAAGCATGGTGCCCAGCTTCCGCCGCTGCCTTCGCCCGCCGACATGCATCATGATCGCGAGTCGCTGGGATGGCTATTGGGCACGTGGGCACAGAGGATTCCGCTCATCATGCTGCTGGTGGGCTTCGGCCATTCCGTGCTGGCTATGAGCGGCGAGGAGTCCCTGGCCCAGGTCAACCGGGAAATTGAGCATCCCAAGCTGAAGAACCTGGAGAAGACCGGGCTCGTGATTTTCATCTATAGCCTGTTCTTCACCTCGCTGGTGTCGTTTTTCGCGGTGATGATCATTCCCGATGGCGAACGCCATAACTACTTCGCCAACCTGATTGGCGGCCTGGCGATGAACGTGGTCGGGCCGTATACCCTTAGGCTGGTTTTTCAGGGCTTCGTGGTGCTGGTGGGGGCCTTGATCCTGTCGGGCGCGGTGAACACCGCGATCGTCGGGGCAAACGGAGTGCTCAGCCGGATGGTGGAAGACGGCGTCCTGACGACGTGGTTCAAGAAGCCGCAGAAAAAGTACGGTACCAGCTATCGGGTAATCAACATGATCGCCCTGTTGCAGGTGCTGACCATCATCGCCAGCCGCGGCAACGTGTATCTGCTGGCATCGCTGTACGCCTTTGGCGTGATCTGGAGCTTCTCGTTCATGTCGCTGGCGGTGCTGGTATTGCGTTACACGCTTCCGCAAAAACGCGAATGGAAGGTTCCCGGCAACTTTCACATTCGCGGAGTGGAAATTCCGGTTGGTTTGGGCATTATCTTGGTCGTCCTGTTCTCAACCGCCCTGGTGAATCTATTCACCAAGGAAATGGCCACGATCGCGGGCGTGAGTTTCAGTGCCGTGTTCTTCGTGGTGCTTACGGTTTCGGAACGCATGGTGGCAAAGCAACATGCGTCGGGCGAGTCGGGCCTGGAGCAATTCAACGTTGCGGCCGACACGGAACTGAATGCCCAAACGGTGGAAGTCCGTCCGGGAAACATTCTGGTGGCGGTTCGTGACCCTCAGAACCTGGCTTATCTTGCGCGACCTGCTGGCACGAGTAGACACCACGAAAACAGATGTAGTGGTGATGACGGCGCGGATTTTCCGCCGCGAGCATACCTTCAGCGGAACTATGGAGATGGAAACTGCTGAGGTGTTCGACAAGTACGAGCAGGAGCTTTTGACGGCTGTAGTTTCAGTGGCGGAGAAAGAAGGCAAGCATGTCTCGCTGGTAGTGGTTCCGACGAACGATGTGTTTGAAGGTATCGTAGCGACCGCGCAACGCCTGAACTCCACAATAGTTGTGTGTGGGCAGTCGCGCAAACTGACCGCCGACGAGCAAGGTAAGCTCGCAGGAGATGCTTGGGAACGCCTGCCGGAGCCGCGTCCGCGACTGACGCTGGTGGTGGTCGGGACGGATGGCACCCGGCACGAATACCAGTTGGGGCCGCATCGGCCGCGCGTCCGCAAAGAAGATGTGGACCTGTTGCATAGCCTGTGGCGGGAAGCGACCGCCGACCCGAAATTCCGCGAACTGCACCACTATCACATTCTCAACGTCGCGCTGCAGGAGATGGAGAAGCGCATGCACAACGGCGCGGAACGGGACGAGGTGATGAAAGACCTGGAAGACGAAATGTGCCGGCCGTGCGGCCCCACCCTGCCCGACGAAGGCTCGACGCCTTCCAACTGACGGCGGTCTTGCTAACATCAGAGTGTGAGCAAAGATTCCAAAGTACGTGTTCGTTTCGCGCCGTCTCCTACCGGGCAGTTGCACGTCGGCAATGCCCGCACCGCACTCTATAACTGGCTGTTCGCTCGCAGGAGCAAAGGCACGATGGTCTTGCGCATCGAAGACACCGACCTGGAGCGTAGCGAAACCCGCTATGAAGACCAGCTGTTGGAGGACTTGAAGTGGTTCGGCATCGACTGGGATGAGGGTCCCGACGTTGGAGGGCCGTTTGCGCCATATAGACAGAGCGATCGCCTGGCAATTTACCGCGAACACGCCGAGAGGCTGGTGAAAGAGAGCAAGGCATACCTCTGTTTCTGTACACAAGAGGAACTGGAGCGCGAGCGCGAGGCGGCGATGGCTGAGCAACGCTCGCCGCTTTATTCGGGGAAATGTCGAGGGCTTGATCCGGCTGAAGCGGAACGCCGTCGCGCAAGTGGCGAAGCTGCAGCTATCCGGTTGGCTATTCCCGAGCATCCCATTCGCTTTCATGACATTGTTCGGGGCATGGTCGAGTTCTCCAACGAAGCAGTGAGTGATCCCATCATCCTGCGGTCAAGTGGGATTCCGGTTTACAACTACGTGGTGGTGGTCGACGACGCGCTCATGGAGATCACCCATGTCATTCGCGGCGACGATCATCTCTCGAACACGCCGAAGCAAGTTGCGCTGTACGAAGCGCTGGGATGGCCGGTGCCGGAATTTGCCCATCTTTCCACGATCGTGGGTGCGGACGGCACGCGATTGTCGAAGCGGCACGGCGCGACGTCAATCGCTAACTTCCGCGAGATGGGAGTGCTGCCGGAAGCGTTGGTGAATTATCTTGCGCTGCTGGGTTGGGCGCCGGCAGGCGGCAACCGCGAGGTGTTCTCCCCCGAAGAGCTGACGAAGGAATTCAGTCTGGAACGAGTCACGCCGTCGGCCGCGATGTTCGACATGGAGAAGCTGTACTGGCTGAATCGGCATTACATCAAGAAAAGCCCGCCGGAGCGAATCGAGAAGTTGGCCGAGCCGTATTTCATTAAGGCCGGACTCTTGCCGGAGAATCTCGATGAGCGCACACGTGCGTGGTTCGGCAAAGTGGTCGCGCTGCTGTCGCCGTCGGTGAACAAGCTCGATGAACTGCCCGAGCGCGCCGCTTTGATTTTCCGGGTAGATGCGACCGCGGCGCTGAGCTCGCCCGATAATGCCGAAGTGCTGGGTGGGCCGAAGGCGAACGAAGTTCTCACGGCGTTTACTGAGCAAGTGGAGGGCGATCGGTCGCCGATGACTCCGGAGCGCTTCAAGGCCATTATGAACGAGGTGAAGGCGAAGACGGAGACTAAGGGCAAAGACTTGTTCCATCCCGTGCGCATCGTGTTCACGGGCTCGCATTCGGGGCCTGAGTTCGACAAGTTGATTCCGATCCTCGAAGAAGGCTCGCAGTTAGCGCTACCCGAGCATGTGATGAACACCCACGAGCGGCTGGCGGCGTTCAAGGCGGCGCAGGCAGCGCGCTAATTACTCTAGGGCGTGGCGCAGTGTCGCGCGCGCGAGGATGCGAGTCGAGTCCAGCGTCGGCAGGGGCGACGCGATGTCGTCGATCAGCAGTGGAATCTCCGTGCATCCCAGTACCACCGCATCACAGCCTTCATGACTCATTCTTCCGATGACCTGCTGGAAATATACGCGCGAATCGGTGGTGAAGATGCCGTTTACCAGTTCATCCATGATGATCTGATCGATGCGGGCGCGTTCGTCGGCGTTCGGCACAACATATTCAAAGCCCGCAGCCGGCAGTTTCTTCTGGTACACCGTGCCTTCCATGGTGTACTTCGTGCCGGTAATCGCAAGCTTGTGAAAGCCGCGTGACTTCGCTACTGCTGCGACCTCATCCACGATATGCAGCCAGGGTAGCGGCGAGCGGGGGGCGACGAGATCGAACGCGTGATGGATGGTGTTGTCGGGAGAGATCAGGAAGTCCGCACCCGCGTTCGCTAACTTGGTTGCCGACGACAGCATCAGATCAGCAACGCCCTGCCAATCATAGTGGCGGATGTACTCCATGTATTCACCGAGACAGTGCGTGTGCATGGATATTTCGGGGTGCATGTGGCGCCCCATAAGCGCAGGCGCCTCGTCGCAGATGGTGCGGTAACACAGCGCCGCGCCTTCCGCGCTGCACGCCACGATTCCGATGTGCTTAGACATAGATCCGTTCGAGTCCAGACAAATTCAATTTGACCGCGGATTCGCACGGATTTCACGGATTACAACAAGAATTCAATTTACCTGAGACTTACCCGGGTTATCCGTGTGAATCGGTGGTTGATTCTGCTTTTCGAATTCCGCAAGGAACTCACGCTTCCGCGCCTCCGGCAGGAACGACGCGCAGAAGGAATTCTGAGCGAGGTTGCGTAAGTCTAACGCGTTAAAGCCGAGCGCATCCTGCGCAACCTGATACTCGCGCACGAGGCTGGTGCGAAACATGTCGGGATCGTCGGTATTGAGTGTGACCACTACTCCAGCGTCGTAGAGCTGGCGCAGAGGATGTTGATCAACCGATGGACAACAACCCGTCAGCACGTTGCTGGAGATGCAGACCTCGACAGGGATTTGCTTTTCGGCAAGATAGGCCACCAGCGCCGGATCTTCAATGGCGCGCAGGCCATGGCCGATGCGCTCGGCTTTCAATTCCCGCAACGCCGACCACACTGACTCGGGCCCCATCGTCTCGCACGCGTGGATCGTGCGGCGCAGTCCTTCACTCGCGGCCCGCGCGTAGACGTCGCGGAACAACTCCGGCGCGGCGCGACGCTCATCGCCGCCCAGGCCGATGCCAACAATGCTATCGCTGGTTCTGCGCAGCGCAAGGGTCTCGTCGAGCACGCGTTCGGCCGCTTCGGCGCCAAAATGCCGCACGGCATCGAAGATCCAGTACAGCGATATGCCAAAATCGCGCTCACCACGTTTGCGTCCCGCCTCGAGGCCTTCGAACAGCGGCGCAAATTCTCCTCCGCGCCAGTGAATGACGCCGACCGACACGTACACTTCGGCATGCAACACGTTCTGCGCGTGCAGTTTCTGCATCATTCGATAGGTGACAAGTTCATAGTCTTCGGCGGTGCGCAGCCGCTCAGTGACCGCCTTAAACGCCAGAAGGAACCCGGTGAAGTTCTTGTACTGATAAAGCTCGAGCGCCTCTTCCTCGGTGAAGACGCGCCCGCTATCGGCAATGTTGGTGTAGCGGTTATTCGTGGTGGAGAGCGGCGTCGGATGGCGGCGGCTTAGCTCGGCCAGCGTCGCCGGATCGACCGTGCCTTCGAGGTGCAGGTGCAGTTCGGCCTTGGGCAGCGAGCGGATGAATTCGCTGATCGCAGGAGTTTCGCTGCTGGAGGTGTCGGTCGTCATATTCCGGGGCTGAAGCCCCTTATCATTTTAGGATGGTAAGACGCTGGCCTGAAGGCCAGCTCTCCCACTTAGCGCCGCCGGTCTTCGGGGCAGAATTCGCTACGGTAGCGGCTGTACAGCATGTACACCGAAAGTCCGATCAGCAGCCACACGAAAAAGCGAAGCCAGGTGAGGATCGGCAGCCCAGCCATCAGCAGGATGCAGAACAGCACGCTGAGCACCGGCGCAGCCAGACCTCCCGGCGCGCGAAACCCACGCCGCCGCTCCGGTTGCTTGTAGCGCAGGATGATGACGCCAAGTGAAACCAGCACGAAGGCGAACAGAGTTCCGATGTTCGACAGGTCGGCCAGAGTGCCGATGTCGAGAATGCCGCCGGGCACACCCACCAGGAAGCCAGCGATCCACGTTGCGGTTGAAGGCGTGCGGAAGCGTGGATGCACGCGCCCGAACAACTTGGGTAGCAGGCCGTCGCGTGACATCGCGAACCACACTCGTGCCTGTCCCAATTGAAAGACCAGCAGCGACGAAATCATGCCCATCATGGCGCCGAACAACACCGCCAGGCGCACCCAATGCAACTTTACCGAGCCCGTAGTGATGCCGAGCTGCTTCAGGCTGTTGACCACCGGAGCGGCGTCATCGAGGAGCCGCTGCCACGGCACGATTCCGGTAAGCACCACGGCCACAGAAATGTAGAGCACGGTGCAAACGATCAACGTCGCGATGATGCCGATGGGCAGATCGCGCTGAGGATTTTTCGCTTCTTCTGCGGCAGTCGAAACCGAATCGAAGCCGATGTAGGTGAAGAAAATGATGGAGCCGCCGGTGAGTATGCCCGACCAACCATTCGGCGCGAAGGGGTGGTAGTTCGAGGGATGAATGTAATGCATCCCTGCGAATACGAACGCCAATATGGCCGCGATCTTCAGGATGACCATGACGTTGTTGGTCTCGGCCGACTCGCGAATGCCGCGTACCAGCACGACCGTCAACAGCATGACTACCGCAAATGCTGGGATGTTGAATCCGAAGTGCCATCCTGGCGTATAGAGAACATTGCCTTGCAAGTCGGTCAGGCCCGAGGGCAGGTACGCGGGCGAGATCCAGCGCAGCGCCGGATGCCAACCGAACCAGTCGAACATATCGACCAAGTGGGCTGCGAAACCTACGCTCACCGCCATGTTGCTGACGGCGTATTCCAAAATGAGGTCCCAGCCAATGATCCACGCGATCAACTCGCCCATGGTGGCGTAGGTGTAGGTGTAGGCGCTTCCGGCGATCGGAATCATCGACGCAAGCTCGGCATAGCACAGTGCAGTGAACGCGCACACGATTGCGACCAGCACTAGCGACAGAGCGAGCGCAGGCCCGGCGCCTGGTCGGCCGAGCGTGGCCACATGATGCACAAGATAGTCGAGGAGAGGAGCGTTGAGGATAGAGGAAGTGTCGAACTTCTGGCCGGCGATGGCCGTGCCAATCACCGTAAAAATGCCCGAACCAATGACGGCGCCGATGCCCAGCGCGGTCAGCGACCATGGTCCGAGCGTCTTCTTGAGTCGATGTTCCGGCTCCTCCGATTCGGAGATCAGCTTATCGATGGACTTGCATGCGAAGATTTGTTTCGCCAGATCAAGCTCCCAGGGATAAAGGAATCGATGCCTCAGGATTCAAACAGAAACCCGAGGCACCGGGCAAGCGCAATGTGTCGCTGCCACTACTCGCTCTTGTAAACCACCCCGCCCTTCATCACGAACTTCACGTGCTCCAGCGTGGTGACGTCCTGAAGCGGATCGCCATCCACCGCGATGATATCGGCGAAGTGCCCGGGCTCGATCACGCCGACTTTGTCGGACCAGCCCAGCAGGTCGGCGTCATTGACCGTCGCCGCCTGAATAGACTGCAGCGGCGTCAGCCCTAGCTTCACCATCACCGCAAACTCGTGTGCGTTCAGACCGTGCGGATAAACCGCCGCGTCGGTTCCAAAGCCGACCTTAACGCCGCTGGCGAAAGCATGCGCAATGTTCCTGCGCGCTGCAGGCATGACTTCCTTGCCTTTGGCGAGCATCGCTGGGGGGACATTCATTTTGGGCGCGTTTTCCAGAAACCAGTCGCTGAGATAAAGCGTTGGCACAAGATATGTCCCGTGCGCCTTCATGGCCGCGATGCCGGCATCGTCAATGTAGGAACCATGCTCGATGGAATCAACTCCCGCTTCCGTGGCCCAGAGAATGCCTTGCGCGCCGTGAGCATGCGCTGCAACTTTCCGTCCCAGGCGATGCGCGTCTGCAATGATGGCGCGCAATTCTTCCTGCGTGAACTGCGAAGCCTGCGGATTGTCGCCCAACGACAGCACTCCGCCGGTCGCGCAGACCTTGATGACATCAGCTCCGTACTTAATGATCTCGCGCACCTTGTGCTGCACGTTCTCGACACCGTCGGCAACACCGATCTCCGTGGCGTGCCACTCGTAGGGCAGCAGGTTGTCGTCGCAGTGTCCACCGGTGATGCTGAGCGCGGGACCGCTGGCGTCGATGCGAGGTCCAGGGACATCACCGGCATTAATAGCGTCGCGCAGTGCGATATCCGTGAAGCCGTCGGCCCCGACGTTGCGAATGGTGGTGAAGCCCGCCAGCAGAGTGATGCGTGCATTCTTGGCTCCGATCAATGCTTCGCGGGGAAGCGAAATCGCCAGCCGGTCGTAGCCGAACTTGGGATCGAAGGTGATGTGCGTGTGCGCGTCGATCAGGCCGGGAAGCACGGTCTTGC
Organism: uncultured Acidobacteriaceae bacterium; assembly: GCA_963730105.1. Lineage (GTDB taxonomy): Bacteria > Acidobacteriota > Terriglobia > Terriglobales > Acidobacteriaceae > DASRAA01. Next base: position 83,905 of record CAVSQO010000013.1, on the reverse strand, counting down.
CGGACAAATCGACGACCTTGGCGCTGGCGTCAGTAGCTCCCGAGTCAGCGCCGACACTCACGATCTTGCCATCTTCGATGACGATGGCCTGATTAGTCAGAGTCTTGCCAGTACGGACATCCAGCAGCTTTCCGGCCCGAACGATGGTGCGGTTAGCAGCGGGAACGGCTTGCTGGGCAACCAGCGTCGCGCCAATAACGAGCGTGAATAACAGGCATGTGATCGTCTTAGCGAATTTCAAGGTTCGGTACCTCCCTGTCGGTTGAATTCTTTGCAAAGGCTACTTCACGGGTGCCAGGTTCTGCTCGAAATGATCTTCAATCCGGTGAAACAAATCGCTGCGCGTTACTTTTCCGGCAATTCCATGCGTCTTGCGGGGATAGAGCATCAGCTGGAATTGCTTGCCGGCATTAATGAATGCGTTCGTCATCTGAATCGTGTTCTGGAGGTGCACGTTGTCGTCGCTGGTGCCATGGACTTCGAGCAGCTTGCCGTGCAGGTCGCCCGCGAAGTTGAGCGGAGAGCTGTCACGATAGCCGTCTTCGTTTTCGCTCGGCAGTCCCATGTAGCGCTCGGTGTAGATGGAGTCGTAATTGCGCCAGTCGGTCACGGGTGCGACCGATATTCCAGCCTTGAACTGGTCGGTCTTTTCCAGCGTGTACAGCGTGAAATAGCCGCCGTAGCTCCATCCCCAGAAGCCCAGGCGCGAGCTATCCAGCATTGGGTATTGCTGCAGCGCCTGCTTGAGCGCCGCCATCTGGTCGCCGAATTCGGTCGGACCGAAGTGGTGCTTGATGGGCAGCGCGAACGCTTTCCCGCGGTTGGCCATGCCGCGGTTATCAACTTTCAGGATGGCAAATCCCTGGCGAACAAGAATTTGGTCAAAAAGATAAGAAGTGTTACCCCACGCATCGCGTACCGACTGCGCGCCGGGGCCTCCGTACGGATTCAGGATGAGTGGCGCCTTCCCATTCGCCATCATCGGCCCACCCTCGGGCAGCAGCAAGGTGCCCAGCAGCGTTGTCGTGCCGTCAGCCGCTTTGAATTCGACCGCCTTGGGTGCGATCAGGTTGTAGGCTTCGACGCTTCGGGATTGCCAGAACGGTGTGCAGTTTCCGTCGGTCGTGCACAGCGACATACTCGGAGGAGTGGTGAGCGCGGAGTATGTGTCCACGTAAGACTTCGTTTTCAGCGGCCCGAAGTTGGGCCCGTGAGTTCCGTTCTGTCTCGAGACGCGGTGAAAATTCTGACCGTCGAGGCCAACGGCAAATACATTTGCCTGTCGCCAGTCACCTTCATTGGCGGTGAAGTAAACGGTGCCCCCCGCATCGTCCACTGCGTCGATGCTCTCCACTTCCCAGTCGCCCTTCGTCAGTTGCGCGACGAGTTTGGCATCGTTTGCAAGGGGATTCTGCTTGTCGAATTGGTAAAGATAGATGTGATTGTGTCCGTCGCGCCAACTGGTCAAGAGAAAGCGGTCGCCGGACGACAGCAACTCAAAATCTGGAACGTGGATCCAGGCATCGCTGGTTTCGCTGAGCACACGTTTGGATTTGCCGCTCTGCACATCCACAAAATAAATGTCGAGCTTGTCCTGCACCCGATCCATCGCCATCGCCCACAGAAGGCCATCGCGCACCCATCCGAAGCGCGGGATCAGGACGTTTGGATCGTTTCCTAGCGGCAGCGAGCCATCTTTTCCTCCGCCTGCAGAGATCCACTTCAACTTGCCGCCACTCGACGACACAACGCCGATTCGCACTCCCGGATTCGGATCGCCTGCCTTCGGATACTTTTCCATGTCCACCGTCGGGTGAGTGGGGATCCAGTCAGTGATCGGATACGTTGGCACGTCCTTCTCATTCATTTCGAGGAATGCGATCGCCTTGCCATCGGGCGACCAGAAGTAGTTGCTACGGCTATAAAGCTCTTCACGGTATACCCAATCGACTTCGCCATTCAGCAGGTTGTCGTTGCCGTCGCGTGTGAGAGCGTCCTCCTGACCGTGCTTGATGTCGCGGACGTAGAGGTCGTGCTTGCGCACGTAGGCCAGCCGTTCGCCGTCAGGCGAAAACTTGGGATCGGACGCCGCGTCCGCGCTCGAGGTTATTTGCACGGCCGTTCCGGTGTCCAGCCTGTAATACCAGAGCTGTCCCAATGAGTCGAAGAGCAGGTGCTTCGAATCGGGCGACCAGTGGTAAGCCGCGACCGAGTAGCGCTGCATCGCTTCTTTCTGGCGTTCGTCTTTTATGGAGCTGGAAGGCGGAGCGAGCGAAGTCAGTTTTTCGCTCGACACCAGCACCGCTGGCTTGCCCGTTGCCAAGTCGATATACCACAGAGCGCCGCGTTCGCCACTGTCGTCGCGTTGTACGTAGGAAACCTTGGTGCCGTCAGGGCTCCATTTCACGGCTTCCGGGGCGCGTCCGGTAAGTCCCCCTTCGGCGAAGATGGCTTCAATCGTTAACTGCTGCCCGGTCGACGGGTGGTCTTGAGCGTTGAGCGAGAAGGTCAGTACGAGGGCGCACAACAAGGTCAGAACAATGCAAGTCTTCACGGCGGCTCCGCGGTTGGTTTCTGTAGGCAAGCAGTTTATCGCAAGCCACGGAAACTGCACCGCTGGCTGCCGCGTTCTACGACGCCAGTTGGTGAAGCCTCAAGAGCTGCAGCAGAGCGACCACGATACCCAAAGCGAAGTAGAGGTTATGCGCAGTCTTTCGCGGGATGGCGGTAGCCAGCACGAAACCACGCTGGCGAAAGGCGAGAATCAGCGAGTCTTCCCGCGCCAAGATGAAATCGGCAATCGATGCGTGAAAGCCTGCGATGAACAATCCCAGACACAGCCGGGCGATTTCGAGTGCCATAGCTCCATCGTAGACATTCGCGCGACACTCGCTCAATACAACTAAAGACCCATGTTTAGCTGCTATGACGCGTGGAAGCCGCTTTTCTGCGTGCTAGAATCCAGACAGGTTGCGCAAAGGTGTAATGACTTCCGACCTTCAAAGTCTCATCGAACTCCAGCAGATTGACTCCCAGATCGCCGCCTTGCGGGCCGAAATTGCCGCCCTGCCCAAACACGTGGCGGAAATCGAAGCCAAACTTGCCGGTTCGAAGACCAAGGTCGAATCGGCGATCGCCGCCGGCAAAGCGGACGACGCTGCTCGCCGCAAGCACGAGTCCGACATTCAGGACCAGCAGCAAAAGATCAGCAAATACCGCGACCAATCCCTGAACGTAAAAACCAATCAGGAATACAAGGCCCTGATGGAAGAGATCAAGTTCGCGGAGCAGAAGATAGCAGCTTCCGAAGACAAGATCCTGGAAATCATGGTCGCCGCCGATGCCCGCAAAGAGACGCTGAAGAAGGCGGAGGCCCAACTGAAGGCCGATACTGCCGAGAACGACCGCGAGAAAGAAGCGGCGCGCCAGCGAACGGCGGCCGACGAAGCGGCCTTGGCTGAGCTGACCACCCGGCGCAATGCGTTGCGAACCGGAGTGAGCGAAGAGGTGTTGCGCCATTATGACCACGTGCTCAAAGTGCGCGGGACTGCCCTGGCGGCCGTATCTGACAACGAGCAATGCGGGGCGTGCAGCGTCATGCTGCGCCCGCAAGTCTTTCAAGAGGTCATGACGAACCAACAGTTCATGACTTGCGATTACTGCCGGCGAATTCTGTACTACGTCCCCCCGCCGAAGCCCGATGAAGAGAAAACATCGAAAGCGCCGGAAGCGCAGGATGCGGGCGACGACGCTGCAACTGCCTCAGAACAAGCCGCCCAGCAGTAGGTTTCCTGTTTCGATTCCAAGAACATTTAACATGTGCATTCGTTCCACTGCGAGGCGAGAGTGTCGGCTCACGAATCCATCCCTGTCGTGACGGTCAGCAACCGCGGCGCCTTGCGGCTGAAGGGCGGGCATCTTTGGGTCTATCGCTCCGACATTTCGAAAGCTGAGGGCATACCGCCTGGAGCATTGGTACATATTCACGATGAGCGCGGCCGCAATCTGGGCTCAGCGCTCTACAGCAGTTCATCGCAGATCGCGATCCGGCTGCTGACTTCGAAGATCATCGGCGAGAACGAACTGTTACCGCTTCTCGGCGGCCGAATCGACGAGGCCGTGCGATTCCGGCAGCGAAACGTACACGACAGCGATTCCTACCGTGTGGTCTTCAGCGAGGCCGACCTGTTGCCTGGCCTGATCGTGGATAAGTACAACGACGTGCTCGTTATGCAGGTGCTGACGCAAGGGTTCGATCGCGAAGACACCCGCGACGTCACTACGGAGAAACTGGCCGAGCATTTTTCCGGCGCTAGCTTGCTCGACCGCGTCGATCCGCACATCCGCGAGTTGGAGCAACTTCCGGCGCGTGAATCCCTGCTCGTGTATGGCGACAAATCAGCAACGACTTTCACTCTGAACGGCGTGCATTTTCACTTCGACGGTCTAGGCGGCCAGAAAACCGGCGCCTTCCTGGACCAGCGTGAAAACTATGCCGCCGCAGCTCGCTTCGCCCATGGCGAAGCCCTCGACTGTTTTACCTACCAGGGCGGCTTCGCCTTGCACCTGGCTCGCGTCTGCGGCAAGGTGACAGCGGTGGATTCATCCCGGCCAGCCCTGGAAGTCGCCGAGCACAACGAGCAGCTCAATCGCGCCTCCCACAGCTGCGGCGAAATCGAGTGGATCGAGGCTAACGCCTTCGACCTGCTGAAGGACTACTCCACAGCCGGACGCCAATACGACACTATCGTTCTCGACCCGCCCGCCTTTGCCAAGTCCAAACGCACAGTCGAAACCGCCCTGCGTGGCTACAAGGAGTTAAACCTCCGCGCCCTCAAGATGCTCCGGTCAGGCGGGTCGCTCGTCACATGCTCCTGTTCGTTCCACGTGGAACAATCGCAGTTCCTGGAGATGCTGGATGCGGCGGCCGCTGATGCCGGACGGCGGCTCCGAATCCTGGAGAAGCGAGGGGCCGCCATCGATCACCCGGTTCTTGCCGGCGTTCCAGAGACCGCATATCTGAAGTGCATAATCTGTCAAGTTATTGAATAGATTTAGCTTTATGTCGGGTCTTGCGAGAATCAGGTGTCGCCAGCCATTATTTGACATAAACACACTAAGATTTTATGATTCATTTGTGCTAAGTTCACATCAAATCAGGTGAGTGGCTGCAGAGCCACCAGATTTCTTATCCGTTGTGGAGGTTGAAGGTCATGACCGTATTAACTCGTTGGGAGCCTTTCCGAGAATTGAACACCTTGCAGAGCCGTCTGAATCGCTTGTTCGAGGAGCAGGCCCGGGGCGGAAGCGAGGAATCGCTGACCGCAGGCGCGTTTGTTCCCCCGGTCGATGTCTACGAAGACGAGCACAGCATCCAGCTCAAGCTGGAGGTGCCCGGAATCGACGAGAAAGACCTCGACGTGAAGGTCGAGAACAACGTTCTGACTGTCAGCGGCGAGCGCAAGTTCGAAAAGGAAGAGAAGGAAGAGAACTTCCGCCGCGTGGAGCGCCGTTATGGCAGCTTCACCCGCTCGTTCACGCTGCCGAACACCGTGAATTCCGAAGACGTCAGCGCCGACTACAGCAATGGCGTCCTGAAGATCAAGCTAGGCAAGCGCGCTGAAGCCAAGCCCAAGCAGATCAAAGTGAACATCGGTGCCGGCTCCGTCCTGGAAGGCAAAGCGAACCAGGCAGCCTAATCCATAACTGGCGTTTCCCGGGATTCCCGGAACGCAGGATTTACGACGTAAGGGAGGCGGACCACCTCATGATCCCCTCCCTTTTGTTGTGCCCAACACCGATTGGCACACGAAATTATTGCGTCCAAGTCGGGCCTCATAAAATTCATACAGTTCATAATGGTGGCCACGGCCACCGGCAATATTCAGGAGCACGTTATGGCAATTCGATGGGACAAACTAACCGTGAAAGCGCAGGAGGCGGTGCAGCGCGCGAACGATATCGCCAGCGAGCACGGCAATCCGGAGCTACAGCCAGTCCACATACTGACGGCGCTGCTGGAAGACCATGAGGGCATCGTCGCCCCTCTGTTGGAGCGAGTGGGATTGCAAGTCCCGGCCGTCCAGGCGCAAGCGATGTCGGCGATCGAGCATCTGCCCAAAGTGTCGGGCGGAGGGGCGGCCCAGGCGTCGCTGTCGAGCGCAGCCAATCAGTTGCTGGAGGGCGCCTTCAAAGAGGCGTCGAACTTTAAGGACGAGTTCGTCTCGACCGAGCACATTTTGCTGGCGATGACGAAGCTCAAGAAGGATGCCGCGCAGGAGATCCTGAGCAAGGCCGGCGCGACCTACGACAACATTCTGCGCGCGCTGACGGCAGTTCGCGGCAATCAGAAAGTGACCGACCAGAATCCCGAGGCCAAGTATCAGGCCCTGGAGCGTTATGCTCGCGACCTGACGGAGCTGGCCAAGAAGGGCAAGCTTGATCCCGTAATCGGGCGCGATGAGGAAGTGCGTCGCGTGGTGCAGGTGCTGTCGCGACGCACCAAGAACAACCCAGTGCTGATTGGCGAGCCCGGCGTAGGCAAGACCGCCATTGTTGAAGGCCTTGCGCAGCGCATCATCTCGGGCGACGTACCCGAACAGTTGAAGAACAAACGCGTAGTCTCGCTCGACTTGGGCGCAATGCTTGCGGGCGCAAAATATCGCGGCGAGTTTGAAGACCGCCTCAAGGCCGTACTGAAAGAAATCGAGCAGTCGAATGGGCAGATGATCCTGTTCATCGACGAGCTGCACACGCTGGTGGGCGCGGGTGCGGCCGAGGGTGCCATCGACGCTTCGAACATGCTGAAGCCGGCGCTGGCGCGGGGTGAGCTGCGGGCCATCGGCGCCACTACGCTCAATGAGTACCGCAAGTACATCGAAAAAGACGCTGCACTCGAGCGCCGCTTCCAGATTGTCTTTGTGGGCGAACCTAATGTGGAAGACACGATCGCGATCCTGCGCGGTTTGCGCGAGAAGTACGAGGTGCATCACGGCGTGCGCATTAAGGACTCGGCGATTGTGGCAGCCGCGACCTTGTCGCATCGGTATATTTCCGACCGCTTCCTCCCCGACAAGGCGATTGATCTGATCGACGAGGCGGCGGCTTCGTTGCGCATCCAGATCGACTCGATGCCGACAGAGATCGACCAGCTCGAACGGCGGGCAACGCAGCTCGAAATCGAGCGGCAGGCGCTGAAGCGGGAAGACGATTCGAACTCGCGGGAGCGCCTGAAGGCATTGGAGAAAGAACTCGCGCAGATCAAAGAAGAGTCGAACGCCTTGAAGGCGCGCTGGAAGCAGGAAAAGGAAATCATTGCCAACGTGCGTGCCAAGAAGGAGCAGCTCGAGAAACTGAAAATCGACATCCAGGAAGCCACCCGGAAGGGCGAGTTCGAGCGCGCGGCGAAGTTGCAGTACGGCGAATTGCCGAAGCTGGAGGCGGAGATCAAGCAGCTCAGCGCCCAGATGGACACTAAGCAATCGCGCATGCTCAAGGAAGAGGTGGACGAGGAAGACGTCGCCAAAATCGTAAGCAAGTGGACCGGCATTCCCGTGTCGAAGATGCTGGAAGGTGAAGTGAACAAGCTGGTGACCATGGAAGACCGCCTGCGCGAGCGCGTGATTGGCCAGGATGAGGCGTTGTCGCGGGTGGCGAATGCCATTCGGCGTTCTCGAGCGGGGCTGAGCGATCCTAAACGCCCGATCGGCTCGTTCATCTTTCTGGGCCCAACCGGTGTGGGCAAGACTGAGCTGGCGCGCGCGTTGGCGGAGTTCCTCTTCGACGATGAGCACGCCATGATCCGCATCGACATGTCGGAGTATATGGAGAAGCATTCCGTATCGCGATTGATTGGCGCTCCTCCTGGCTATGTCGGCTACGACGAAGGAGGGCAGTTGACCGAGGCAGTGCGGCGTCGTCCGTACGCTGTGGTTCTTTTCGACGAGATCGAGAAGGCACATCCCGACGTGTTCAATGTCTTCCTGCAGATCATGGATGACGGCCGCCTGACCGACGGCAAAGGCCGCCACGTTGATTTCAAGAACACCATCCTCATCATGACGTCGAACATCGGATCGAGCTATTTGCAGCAGGCCGGAGCTGCGCCAGACAAACAGGAAGAAGCTCACGAGCAGGTGATGGAAGCCTTGCGCGGGCACTTCAAGCCGGAGTTCCTGAACCGGGTGGATGACATCATCTTCTTCAATCCGCTGGGCAAGGAACAATTGGTCAAGATCGTGGACTTGCGGCTGCAGGATCTGCAGCGGCTGTTGGCCGATCGCAAGATCAAGCTGGAGCTGACGCCCAAGGCGAAGGAGTTGATCTTCACCGAAGGGTATGATTCGGCTTACGGCGCGCGTCCCCTCAAGCGGGCGATTCAGCGCCTGGTGCAAGACCCGCTGGCGATGAAGATCCTGGACGGCGAAGTGCTGCACGGTGACACAATCCGGATCGATGCGGATGCGAAAACCAAACGGTTGAAGTTCGAAGCGATACACCGAGATGTTCCCGAACCAGTTGGAGCGAAGTAACCTCCGTTTGTAATTTGGCGGCACAGTCGAGAGGCTGTGTCGTTTTTCTTTTGTTCTGTGCTTTACATAACAAAGTACTTGACAACAATTGTACGCCGGACCTAGAGTATCGCTCATGTCCGATCCGCGTCCCTGCCGAAGATCTCCACGAAACCGGTCGGCCGCTCCGGAGCCCTCGGCGATCGAGCACCTCGAGGTCATCCGCAAAGCGATGGAGCGGAGCACAACGTTCACTGCCGTTTCCGGCTGGGGATACGTCGCGATGGGGCTGACGGCGCTGGTTGCAGCTCCGATTGCGCTACGCCAGACTACGACCCAAGGCTGGGTGGCGGTGTGGCTCGCCGAAGCGCTCGTCGCAGTCACGCTGGCGCTGGTTGCCATGCACTGGAAGGCTTCGCACTTGGGCACGGCGATCCTGTCGGTTCCGGGCCGAAGGCTGTTCGTCGGCCTGCTGCCCGCGCTGTTTGCGGGTGGCGTGATGACGGTGGCCTGATTCGTGCAGAGTGATCCGCGGCAAATACCAGGCGTGTGGCTGCTGTTGTACGGAGTGGCCGTGATGCAGGCGGGCGCGTTCTCGGTGCGGACGATTCCGGTCATGGGAGCCGTGTTCGTGCTGGCCGGAGCAATCGCGCTACCGCTGCCCTGGTGGTGGGCGAATGTGATGCTGGCGTTGGGATTCGGACTGGTGCACATTGCGTTCGGTGCGTACATCGCGAGGAGGCATGGTGGCTAAGCAAGCGGTCGATCCCACTGGTTCCAGCGTTCAACGCAAGCAATCGCGGAAGAAGAGCGCGGCGGGCGGACAGGGCGCCCTGGAGCTCGATCTGGTGATCCACGAGCGAGTCAGGCTGGGGATCGTGAGCGCTCTCGCAGTGAACGACGCGCTCAGCTTCAACGATCTGAAGAAACTGCTGGAGATCACGGATGGAAACCTCAGCGTGCATGCCCGAAAGCTCGAAGATGCTGGCTACGTGAAGTGCTCGAAGTCGTTCGTGGGTCGCCAACCGCGCACGGAGTTTCGCTTGACGGCCGCGGGGCGACGCGCGCTCGAAGGATATTTGCTGCAGATGGAGTCGGTGATCCAGTCGGCGCGAAAGGGCTAGCGCTAACTCGGGGCCATGTGGCCCCTTTTGTTTTGTCCCAGTACTTTGCATCACAAAGTACTTGTTAAAGAGGTCATGATGTATAGCAACGGCAACTTCGAATCGCACCTGGCGGCCTTGTGCTTTCTGGGGACCCTGGGGCTGAGCATTTTGCTAGCCATCGCTAGCCTCGCGCTCTGGTTTACGCGCCGCAGGTGGACCCGGTATTCCCTGCTGGCAATCGCCTTACTGCTCGGAGGGTATGCCGCCCTGCTTGCGTTCTTTTCCTGGGCAAGTTACGACCGCACCGTCGCCCGCGGCGACGAGAAGTTCTACTGCGGAATGGACTGCCACATCGCCTACTCGGTACGGAACGTCGAGCGGTTCAAGACCATCGGCGACGCCATGGCCCATGGCGAGTTCTACGTGATCACCCTGCGCTCGCACTTTGACGAGCGCACCATCGCGCCCTGGAGAGGCAATGGCGCTTTGACGCCGGATCCGCCTACACTCGTGCTGGTCGACGGAAGCGGGCGGGAGTGTCCGGTTTCGGCGGTTGGGCAGAAGGGCTGGGAGGCAGTTCACGGCCAACCACATTCCCTTCGCGATCCATTGCGGCCTGGAGAGTCGTACGAGACGGCCTGGGTGTTCGACGTGCCTGCCGAGGCCCAATCGCTCCGGATGTTTGCCGGGTGGGACGGTTTCCCGTCGTACCTGCTCATTGGGGATGAGGCAAGTCGGGCGCATCGGAAAACGTACTTCGCGCTCGACTAATTGCTGCAAGACAAATTTCACGACTGTTTAGAATCAATGGTTTGGGAGAAAATTGTTCGCAAGCAGTTGATTTATATGGTAGTTATACGTATCCATCAGTGCCCGTTGGACTTAGCGGCATAAATCGCCGGTTTTGACCTCAAAATCGGTCATACTTTACATACTTTTCATACCAACAAACGACATACTTTACATACAAGTCATACTCATTTTCGGCCCCAAATGATGTCAAAGAACACACCGTCCCGCGCGCTGAGCGCGGATGCGCGGCGAGAGACACCAATCCCTCCCCTCGCCGTTCGTCGATTAAACAAGAAGCCACGCCGACCGCGAAAGGACGTGGAGCACGTGGCCGTGTGATAAGGCGGACGCTCGGGCTGAAGCCCTCGCGTCGATGTGTCGTCCCTGCCGGGACTCCCGATCTGTAAACGAGTGTACCCAGGTTGAAAGAGACTGTTACGAAACTCTGCCGTCGCTCCGCGACTCGCATGAAATATCCCACTGAACCCAGCGTTTCGCCTTCGGCTTCACGCCGGGCTAGATTATGGCGTGCCTCCGGCACTCGAACTTCGTTGTCTTCCACCGCATAGGACGAGCGTAGAGTTCGTAACGGCCTCTGAAAACGCTGGGCTTTGATATGCCGTCCCTTGACGCGACGGGAGTGTCGTGGACTCAGGCTCAGTTGGCGTAATTGCTGTACCTCGCCTGAGGACTCCCAGGTTAGCGCCGAAAACCGCGGCGCGAACTGGGGCACCTAGACACTGGAAAGAGCGTTCCGATTAGCGGCACGACTAAACAGGCTGCGGAAAAAGTCCGGAAGGCGGGTTCCTCGCGGACTGAAGTCCGCTCGGACTGGCAAAAAATGAACGCCTTCGACGCTGGCCTAAAGGCCAGCTCTACCCAAAATCGCTTTTTTCGGCAGCCTGTGAAGTCGTGCCCTTTCAAACCGTGAACCCTTACTTCTTCTCGCTGCCGACGATGCCGCGAATGGTCCAGAAGTCGTGGGCGAAGCCGGAATCGCTGATGAGGCTGTAGGGCATCCAGAAGTAGCCCTTGAGGCCAAAGTCGGTTCCCCACGAATTCCGCACCAGTACCGCCTGTTTGCGGTCGTCGTAGCCGACGGCCATGACGGCGTGACCTCCGTGTGCTGGGTCGTGTCGCTTGCGGGGAATGGGCATCATGCCGCCTTCCCATTTGTTAGTGATCGGGGGCTCGAAGCTGGGATGCATCCAGAAACCGAAGACGAACGGATGGCGGTCGGCGAGGCAGTTCTTCAAACGGTGGAGGAAGGTTTGCGGCGTGAGCGACCGGTGTGAAATGCGATAGTACGCGGCAATCCTATGTTTCACCGCGGCTTCATACGCCGCGGGCAACGGTTTTCTGATGACGGCGTGAGGGTGCTGGTTGTAGGGATGCAGGATTTCCGGGCAAGCGCCGTACTTGGCCATGACCTTCATGGCATCGCGCAGGTTGACCGAAGGCTTCAGACGCTTCTCATGCGCGATGGGCCGCTCGTTGTAGTAAATGAAAAGCCGGGACGGATGAATGGCCCGCATCTTGTGCAAGCGATGTTCGTAGTGAACCGCGGCGGCCACGGCGTGAGCGGTGCAGGTCCCCAGACGTCCCTGGTCCTGGATCGGCGGACACAGGCGGCGCAGGTCGACGCGCGATGGCAGATGTTTGCGGATGCGTTCCGATTTTGGAGGATAGAGGTAATCGGCCGCATCGGGGCGGTCTCGAACGAGCGTGTAGCGCGAATAGTTGGTCGTCATAGGGGCCTTGTATTGATTGGGGACTATACACCATCTTGCTGCGTTTGAGAGCCTCGGCTGAAGCCCTCGTTATGATCTGTCGCCCCGCTGATGCGACGGGCGCTGGCGATTGACGAGCAATCCTACGGCCCTGAACATCCCAATGTCGCCAGAGACCTCAACAACCTGGCATCGTTGCTAAAGGATACGAACCGGCTGGAAGAGGCGGAGCCGCTCATGCGACGGGCGCTGGCGATCGATGAACAATCCTATGGCTCCGACCATCCTGATGTTGCGATCGGGCTCAACAACCTGGCCCTGTTGCTGACGGCGACGAACCGGCTGGAAGAAGCGGAGCCGCTGAAGAGGCGCGTAGTCGGGATAATCGAGAAATCCTACGGTCCGGAGCATCCCAACGTGGCGGTCGCTCTCAACAACCTGGGCCGGTTGCTGCAAGATACGAATCGACTCGAGGAGGCGGAGCCGCTTTACCGGCGGGCGGTCGAAATCACGATGAAATTCGCGCATGACACCGGCCACAAGGATCCGCATCAGCAGTCGCGTATTGATAATTACGCGTATCTGCGATATCAGGTCGGCTACTCCGAAGAGCAGATTCTTGCTCGGCTGCGAGAGATCGCGGCGGAGTACGGGGTTTCGCTCGGCGAGTAGGGTGCGGGAAACAGCTGGTTGTAATACGGAATATTACTTGATATGGTGGCGGTATTATGAGCAGCAATGAGAAGACCATCAGCTTCCGGGCCGATGCGGAGAAGATCGATGAACTCGACAATCTGGCCACCGCGCAAGACCGTTCGCGAAGCTATTTGATCAATGAGGCCATCAGCAACTACATCGAGTTGCATGCCTATCAAGACGCGCTGGTGCGCCAGGGGTTGACCGAGATGCGGAAGGGCCGTTTGGTCAGCCATGAGGAAGTGGTGAAGCGTCTCAAGAAGACGGGACGCGCCAGCGGATGATCGAGTGGACCGAGCAGGCAACGCAGCAGCTCGACCAGGTGCGCGACTACATAGCCCTTTCCAACAGCGAGGACGTAGCTGACCGGGTAATGCTGCGGATCATAAGCAGTGTGGAACGGCTGGCGGCCTTTCCCATGTCCGGAAGGTCGGGACGGGTGCCGGGGACACGCGAACTGGTCATCCCAAATACGCCGTTCATCGCGGCGTATGCAGTGGATAAGACCCGCATTGTGATTCTGGCTGTTTACCACGGGGCGCACCGGTGGCCGGAGACGTTTTGATGCAGAGTGGCATTCCGAGGAAAATCCCACCGCGCCAAGTGAAGTCGGGATGGGCGCCCAGCACTGGTTTCGTTGACAGGTGCCGCATTTCTAGTCTATTCTTAAGACTTTGGTAGTCCTGCGTTTGCCCGCCTAGGGGTTTTCTGCGCGTTCCAGCGCCACGAACTCAGCGGCTCTTTCGCGGTCTTTTCTAAATTCTGGGAGAGTTCACGATGTCTACGTATTTCCCCAAAGGGGAAATTGCGCGTAAATGGTTTGTTGTCGATGCGTCGGGCCAGACTCTGGGCCGGCTGGCGTCGCGCGTGGCGCGCATCCTCGCGGGTAAAGACAGTCCGCAATACACCCCGTTTCTCGATACCGGCGATCACGTGATCGTGATCAATGCCGGGCAAGTGAAAATTACCGGCCTGAAGGCCGACAAGAAGACCTATTACAGCTATTCGGGTTTCCCCGGCGGCATCAAGGCCGAGGAGTACAAGAAGCGCTTTGCGCGCAAGCCGGAGATGGTAGTGGAAGAAGCGATCAAAGGCATGTTGCCGCACACGAAGCTGGGTCGGCAGATGGCCTCGAAGCTGAAGGTTTATAAGGGCGACAAGCATCCGCACGCGGCGCAGAAGCCGGCGGAGCTGGTAGCCGCCGCGAAGTAGAAAACTCCCGCTCAAGCTTCGCTTGAACGGGGCACCCGAGAGAGATTTTAGATCCCACCCCTTCCCAAAAAGTGGGAAAGGATGGGGCACCCAAGGATTGAAATGGCAGAACTGGTTCAGTATTACGGTACGGGACGGCGCAAATCGAGCGTGGCCCGAGTGTTTCTTCGCCCCGGCAGCGGCGAGTTTACGGTCAACGGCAAGCCGTTTAACACCTACTTCGTGACCGAAGAGCAGCGCACCATGGCGAAGTCGTCGCTGTTGCTGACGGAGACGGCGGGCAGCTTCAACGTAATTTGCACCTGCGCCGGCGGCGGCGTGAACGGCCAGGCGGGCGCGGTCCGCATGGGCGTGGCCCGCGCGCTGCAGGAGTTCAATCCTGAACTGCGCGCCAAGCTGAAGGCTGAAGGCTTCCTGCGCCGCGATGCTCGTGGTAAAGAGCGCAAGAAGTACGGCCAGAAGGGCGCACGCAAGCGCTTCCAGTTCTCGAAGAGATAGTTGTCAGTGTTCAGTTGTCAGTTCTCAGTTAACTGACAACTGGTATCTGACAACTGACAACTCCTGCTTTGTGGTTCCGGGGGCGGGGGGAAGAAGTAAGTGCCGGAACGAATCTTTCCGCACCCGCTGATTCAACGGGGCGGGGCACGGAAATGTAATCCCAGACGATCCGGCTAAGGCCGCCGCGAGGGATGCAAGCTAGGAGGTAGCTTGGCAAACATCACGATGAAGGAGTTGCTCGAAGCCGGCGTTCACTTCGGGCACCAGACCAAACGTTGGAACCCGAAGATGAAGGAGTATATCTTCGGCGAGCGCAATGGGATTTACATCATCGACCTGCAGAAGACGCTGAAGATGTTCAAGGAAGCGTCGAAGTTTGTGCAGGACCAGGCGGCGGAAGGCAAGCTGGTGCTGTTTGTGGGCACCAAGCGCCAAGCGCAGGACGCCATCGCGGAAGAAGCGAACCGCTGCGGCATGTTCTACGTGAACCAGCGCTGGCTGGGCGGGTTGCTGACCAACTGGATCACAGTGCAGAAGTCGGTGAAGCGGCTGAAGGAGCTCGACGAGATGGCCACCGATGGCCGCTACGAGCTGCTGCCGAAGAAAGAAGTCGTCAAGCTGGAGCGCGAGCGCAAGCATCTGCAGGCGAACCTGGCGGGCATCAAGAGCCTGAACCGGTTGCCGGATGTGGTGTTCGTGATCGACTCGAACAAAGAGCAGATCGCGGTGAAGGAAGCGCGCAAGCTGGGGATCCCGGTAGTAGCGGTGGTCGATACGAATTGCGACCCGAGCGAAGTGGATTACGTGATCCCGGGTAACGATGATGCGCTGCGGGCGATCCGATTGTTTGCTTCGAAGATTGCCGATTCAGTGGTCGAGGGAGCGCAGGCCGTGACTGACAAGCAGGAGGCCGACATCCAGGCGGGCGTGCAGTACAGTGCGGACGCCGAAGCTGCGGCGGCCAGCGCGAGCGAAGCGGGGACTGCCCCGGGGCTCGATGCCAGCGAAATGGAAGATGTGAGCATGGAGGAGGTCCTGGGCAAGGGCGCACGGCGTGCGGCACCTGCCGAGGATACCGTCGAGACTCCAAGCGCGTAAACGCAGCCGAGAGGCTGACGGAATGGTTTTAAGACCCGCGCTGACCGTTGGCGCGGGTCGTTTTGTCAGGAACGCAATCTAATACTAGAAAAGACCAAAAGAGCTGATACAGCAGAACAGGATTTTCGAACAATGGGAACTACAACTGTGAACATTACTGCCGCTCAAGTGAAAGAACTTCGCGACAAGACCAACGCTCCCATGATGGACTGCAAGAATGCCCTGGCTGAGGCCAAGGGCGACATCGAAGCCGCCATCGTGGTGCTGCGCAAGAAGGGCGTGGCGACGGCCGCCAAGAAAGCGACCCGCGCGACGAGCGAAGGCTCGGTGGCGAGCTACATCCATGCTGGCGGAAAGATCGGCGTGCTGGTGGAAGTCAACTGCGAGAGCGATTTCGTGGCGCGCACTGACGATTTCAAGACGCTGGTCCACGACATTGCGATGCACGTCGCCGCGACTGATCCGCGCTACATCCGCAAAGAAGACGTGACGCCGGACGCGTTCGAGAAAGAGAAAGATATCTACCGCGCGCAGGCAGCCGCGACCGGCAAACCGCCGGCAGTAGTGGAGAAGATCGTCGAAGGCAAGATGGGCAAGTTCTACGAGGAAGTCTGCTTGTTGGAGCAGCCCTTTATCAAAGACCAGACCATGACGGTGCATCAGTTGATCGCCACCGTGGTGGGCAAGCTGGGCGAGAACATCTCGGTCAAACGGTTTGCCCGCTTCAAGGTGGGCGACGTCAATGAGACGGTCGCCGTCAGTAAGGCGGCCGACCAGGCTGGCGAGTAAAGAAGTCACCTAAGCATGATCGAGCGGGGCGGGATTGATTCCCGCCCCTCTTATTTTTGCTGCTGCGAGTCGCGGAGGGCCGACAGAAAAGCTTCGCCGTACTTCTCGACAATCTTGGGGCCGATGCCCGAGATCCGTAATAAAGCCGCGGCGTTGGCAGGAGCGTGGCGGGCTACTTCCTTCATGGTCTTGTCGTGCATAACGCAAAAGGAGGCGACGCTGTCCCGTTTGGCGAGTTCTCGGCGAATCTCGCGCAAAGCCTCAAAACGCAATTCAGCACTCGCATCCAGTGGCACGTCGGGCGTGCTTTTAACCTTGGTGGACCGGTCGCGCGACAGCCGTGGCGATACAGCGATCCTTTCCGGCGGACGCTTCACTCTTCCCCGGCAAACATCGCAGCCACAGCCGGAAATGGGATCGCGCTGGCCGAAGTAGTCGAGGATCATCAAGCGGCGGCAACGCGTCGCCGAGACATACTGCTCAAGGGCCTGAAGTTTGCGATTTGCGCTGGCCTGCAGACGAGCAATATCGGCGTCACTGAGATGTTCGTTGTTATCGCCGGTCTTCTCGATGAAGAACCGCTGAATCACAAAATCGCGCGGCGAGTGATAGAGAACGCAGTTGGCGGTGCGGCCATCGCGTCCAGCCCGGCCTGCCTCTTGGTAATACGCCTCCACACTGCCCGGCAGGTTGTAATGCAGCACGAAGCGAATGTCGGGCTTGTTGATTCCCATACCGAAGGCGTTGGTGGCGACGATGATCGCGCCTTTGCTTCGCATGAAGCGCTCTTGGCTCTCTTTGCGGCCCGCTTGGGACATTCCAGCGTGATAGCCGCACACCGTCCGGTCGGGAAGTTCCTGTTCGAGATAGGCGGTGAGCTCCTCAACCGTTCTGCGCGTCGCGCAATATACGATCCCGGTTCCGGGCGAAGCAGCCAATCCGCTGAGCAGTGCGGCATCCTTGTCGCCGTCGTTGCGGAAGTAGCGGGCAGCATAACGCAGGTTGGGCCGGTCGAAGCCGGTGACGTGCATTTTGGGCGAGCGCAACTTCAGGGAGGTCACGATGTCGGTACGCACCTGCGGAGTTGCGGTGGCCGTCAACGCTACAGTGACGGGCGAACCCAGAGCCTCGCGGATCTCGGCCAGCCGCATATAGTCTGGGCGAAAGTCGTGTCCCCAGAAGCTGACGCAGTGGGCTTCGTCGACCACGAAGAGGCGCGGCCGAAGTTGCGGCAGCAGGGCACGAAACGAGGGCGCGGCAAAACGTTCCGGCGCTACGTACAGAATCCCTGCGAAGCCAGCTTGGAGTTCGCGTAGCGTTTCGCGCTGCCTGGCCGAATCTTGCGAGCTATTGAGCAACCGTGACGGTACATCCAGTTCGCCCAACTGACGCACCTGATCGGCCATCAGCGCGATCAGCGGCGAGACTACGATCGTCAAGCCTCCCAGCGCGACCGCGGGAAGCTGGTAGCAGAGGCTTTTTCCGGCACCGGTAGGCATGACGCAGACCGCATCACATCCAGCGATAACGTCTTCAATAATCTCGCGTTGGTACGGACGAAACTCTGAGAGCCGGAATACGCGGTGTAATAGTTCGTCGATAGGTAACATTGGGCTGGTTACTACGCCTCGTACCACTCTATGCCGTCTTTCATCGCCAGTCACCACAGCATAAACAACACTAGCGCATTTCCGCGGCGGAGAATCCTATTTTGGGAACACTCCGCGATAGCGAGATCGGTTCTTGCCCGCCGGAGATAGCGTCGAGGCCTGCTGCTAAACTGGAGGGTTGAGCTCCACCAAATATCTCTTATCATGACCACACCTGCATTCAAGCGCATCCTTCTCAAGCTTTCCGGCGAGGCATTGGCGGCGGGCCAGGGCTTTGGCGTCGATAACACGCGTGTGCACGAAATCGCGGCGGAAATCTCCGATGTGTACAAGCTGGGAGTGCAGATCGCGATCGTGGTGGGTGGAGGGAACTTCTTCCGCGGCGTGGCGGAGCAGGCCAAGGAGATGGACCGCGTGTCGGCCGATCACATGGGCATGCTGGCGACGGTCATCAACGCGCTGGCGCTGCAGGACGCGCTGGAAAAACAGAGCGTCTGGACGCGGGTGATGAGCGCCATCGAGATGCATGAGGTGGCTGAGCCGTTCATTCGGCGGCGCGCCATCCGGCACATGGAAAAAGGGCGCGTGGTGGTGTTTGCGGCGGGGACGGGCAATCCGTATTTCTCGACCGACACGGCGGCGTCGCTGCGGGCGATGGAGATTCACGCGGACGCGATCCTGAAGGCGACCAAGGTGGACGGCATCTACACGGCCGATCCCATGAAGGACAAGGACGCGACCAAGTTCGAGAAGATTACGTACATGGACATCCTGCGGCGCGGGTTGAAGGTGATGGACACGACGGCCATCGCCATGTGCCAGGAAAACAAGCTGCCCATCGTGGTGTTTGACCTCAACAAGCACGGTAATATTCTGCGGGTGGTGATGGGGGAGAACGTGGGATCGCTGGTGTACGACGGCGGGGACTAACCGCCGATCGCTCGACACGCGGAGTTATAATCGAGCGTTTGCGACAGCACTTTCACATACATAAGGGGGAATAGACATGGCACAGATTTCCATGGCGTCGATTCCTGCACTCAAAGACGGATTTGCGCAGCTCAAAACGCGGATGGACAAAGCGGTGGAAGATTTCCGCAAGGAAATGACGGCGACGCGTACGGGCCGCGCCTCGGTACACATGCTGGACGGCGTGCTGGTTGAGGCTTACGGCTCGCAGATGCCGCTGAACCAGCTGGCCAACGTTAGCGCTCCCGAGCCGCAGTTGATCACCGTGCAGCCGTGGGACGTGAGCCAGATTGGCGCGATCGAGAAGGCCATTCGAAGCGGCGACCTGGGGTTGAACCCGATGAATGATGGCAAGCTGGTGCGAGTTCCGGTGCCGGCGCTGACGGAAGACCGCCGCAAGGAAATGGTGAAGCACCTGCACAAGGTGCTGGAGGAGCATCGCACGGCGGTGCGCAACATCCGGCGCGACGGCAATGACGCCATCAAGAAGACGATGAAGGACAAGAAGATCACCGAAGACGAAGAGCGCGGCGCGATGGACCAGTTGCAGAAGCTGACCGACGACGAGATCAAGAAGATGGAAGAGATGGCCAAGGGGAAAGAGAAGGAAGTGATGTCGGTATAGCCTCGGCTGAGGAATTCGTGCGGAACGGAGCAGCTGCGGCTGCTCCGTTTTGCGTTTGGGCGATAACATGGAGAGATGCTGCTCGAACTGAGCGATCTAAAGGTGCGCTCCTGGCGAAAGGACGACCTGCAGGCGCTTCTGCGCCACGCCAACAATGCGAAGATCGCCGCCAACTTGCGCGACCAGTTTCCCCATCCGTACACGCGGCGCGACGGCATCGACTTTCTCGACTTTGCGCGTTCGCAAGAGCCGGAGTGTGCATTCGCCATTGAGTTCGGTGACGAGGCGGTGGGCGGAGTGGGGTTCCTGGTGGGGCGCGATATTGCGCGCATGAGCGCGGAGATGGGCTACTGGCTGAGTGAAGATTTCTGGGGCCGAGGAATCGCGACGCGCGCAGTCACCGCCATGTCGGAGTGGGCGTTTGACCATTACAAGCTGACGCGGGTGTTCGCTATGGCGTTTGCGCACAATTCGGCGTCGATTCGGGTGTTGGAGAAGTCGGGGTTCGAGCGCGAAGGCGTGATGCGGAGAAGCGCGATCAAGAATGGCGCGATTGTGGACCAGGTATTGTTTGCGAAGGTGCGGTAAAGCAGGGCACGGATGCGTCCTTTGAGTCGGTAGACAATCGTCGAAAGCAGATCCCCCGCGACCTGAAGCCGTGAGGGATGGCAAAAATAAGTCTCGTACGGGACAGCTAAAGCTGTGCCCCTTCAAAACAGAGAATTACTTTCTTCCCGCCGCTGCGATGGAGTTCGTCGGATCGGCCCCTTCCCAGGTATGGTCGGACGTTGGGCCGTACACCGAAGGTACCGGCTTGTCGAGCATTCGCAGATACACCGTAAGTTGGGTGCGGTGATGGCAGGTGTGCAGCACGCGCCGCCAGAAGACCCAGATGCGCTGGCGCTGCTCGCCGAAAAACGGAACGTCTTCCATCCACCACTTTGCGGTTTGTCCAGCGAAGAAGTGCAGCCGGGGCCGCGCCAATTCGATCATGCGCGTGGTGCAGGCGCCAAGTTCCAGCGAGGACGGAAGCACCTCGTTCGCGGGCGGTTCGGGTGTGCCGACAAATTCGCCGAAAAACCTGCGCTCGGAGAGCAGTTGATGTTTCAGGATGTCGGCGACGGTCGAGGACTTGGGATAAGGACGGAAGTTAAGGTCCATCGGAGCGAAACAGCGCCACACCGCGACCACTTTGTTTGTCTCGCTAGCGTAGGTGTCGAGCAGGTGCTGGAAGATCGGATTGGCGGCCTGGGGAATGTCGGCGTCGGCGATGGCGGTGAAGGAATAGTGCATGGCAGCCATCCTCGGTTGGCGGAGAAATTGTACTGCGGGCAATAAGAAAGGGCGCAGCGAATGCGCCCTTTCCATCGAAATTGCAGGACGTTAATTTTCTTTACAGACGGACTGCTTCTCGACGTATCGCAGCAGCTTGCCCTTCTTCTCCAGCGAGAGCAGGTTGTCGAGCACCGGATACTGCGCCGTGGGGTCGAAACGCTGGATGGCGCGATAAGCGCGGAGCGCTCCGGCCAGCCCCGCGGCCTGAATTTCAGCGTCGCTCTTCACGCGAGGATGCTGCAGCATGAACGCCGCTTGCGAGTAGATCACCTGCATGCGCAACTGGTTTGAGTAGGTCTCGTTCACCTGGTCGAGCGAGTCGAGCTCTTTGCAGCAGGTATTCACCGTGAGATCGGGAACCTGGACCAGCCACTCGGTGAGCCACATACGCTTGTCGAGACTGTCTTTGCCGAGCGGATTCTGCTCGAGGCTCTGCACGTAGTTGAGGGCGCGGGCCCGCTCCTCTGAGGTCGATGGCCCGCGCATTTTGGATTCGGCGGGCAGGGATGCAGCCAGAATCGTCACGGCTAGCAGAACGAAAAGTCTTCGGTTCATGGTGCTTTCTCCCTGGCCCCTGGGGTGTGCCAGATGGATTGAAGAATCATACTCCGCGACGAGGGGCGTTGGGCAACTATGGACACAAAACGTTAACAACAATTCCCGCGGTTCAGCCCGGTTTTCAGGGGGTTCGTCCCAAGTGCTCCGGCACATCGTGATCTCTTCGCTGGTTCGAGGGTAATTCGCTGCAGCGTGGGATAATGGCGCAAGGTCCTGAGCGATGAAACAAGTGGTTCATGCCGCGTGTCCGCACGATTGTCCCGATGCCTGTGGCACGCTGATCACCGTGGAAGACGGAAGGGCGACGCGCATCCAGGGCGATCCCGCGCATCCCATCACCCAAGGATTCCTGTGCGCGAAAGTCGCGAAATATCTTGAGCGAGTGTATTCGCCGGACCGGGTTCTGTATCCCATGCGGCGTACAGCGCCGAAGGGCGCGGGCGGAGTCGAAGCGTTTCAGCGCATTACGTGGGACGAGGCGTTGAACGAAATTGTCACGCGGTTGAAACAGATCAGCGCCGAGTTTGGTCCCGAAGCCGTCCTGCCTTACTCGTACGGCGGCAACCTGGGAGTGCTGAATGGAGCGTCGATGGACATGCGCTTCTTCCATCGACTGGGAGCGTCGCAGCTGCTGCGAACGATCTGCGCTACGACCGGCGGCGATGCCATCGTGTCGGTATACGGGCGCAAAGTGGGGACGGAGCCGGAGCAGTTCCGGCATTCGAAATACATCATCGCGTGGGCCAGCAACATTCATGGCAACAACGTTCACCTGTGGCCGTTTGTGGAGGAAGCGCGACGCAACGGCGCGAAGCTGGTGGTGATTGATCCCTATCGCACGCGTACCGCGCGAGTAGCGGATTGGCATATTCCCATCAATCCGAGCACCGATGTGGCCCTGGCGATGGGCATGATGCACATCATCGTGCGCGATGGTCTGCACGATGAGGATTACATCGCGCGCTACGCCGACGGATTCGCCGAGTTACAAGAGCGGCTGCCGAAGTACACCCCGAAGCAGGTGTCGGAATGGACGGGGATTCCGGCGAAAGACATTGAGCGGCTGGCGCATGAGTATGCGACGGAGCGGCCGGCGTCGATTCGTCTGAATTACGGCATTCAGCGCACCACGAACGGCGGCGCAGCGGTGCGCTCGGTATGCATGCTGCCGGTGATCACTGGATCGTGGAAAGAAGTTGGCGGAGGGTTGCAGCTTTCGCTCAGCGGAGGTTTCGGGCTCAACACCACAGCTTTGGAACGCACCGACTTGATGAAGAAGAGTCCACTGGGACGCGAGGCGCGCAGCATCAATATGGTTGAGTTAGGGAAAGCGCTGACAGAGGTCAACGATCCCCCGGTCAAATCGCTCTTTGTGTACAACTGCAATCCGGCGGCGGTGTGTCCTGAACATAATCTGGTGGTGCGAGGTTTGAAGCGCACGGATTTGTTTACGGTGGTGCATGAGCAGTTTTTCACCGACACCACGGATTACGCGGACATCCTGTTGCCGGCGACGACATTCTTCGAGCAGAAGGACTTGGTCAAGGCGTATGGGCACTTCTTTCTGCAGGTGTCGCAGCAGGCGATAGACCCCCGGGGAGAATGCCGCTCGAACGTGGAACTGTTTCGCGAGCTGGCGCTGCGCATGGGATTCGACGATGCCTGCTTCCGCGAGACGGTGGACGAGATGATCGACGCGGCGCTGGCGTCGGGTGCGCCGCAGTTGGCAGGGATCACGCGAGAACGTCTGGAGCGCGAGCCGCAGGTGCGCCTCAACCTGCACGGCGACGAGAGTGACAAACCGTGGCTTCCGTTCGCGGATGGTTTTCCGACGGCGAATGGTAAGGCCCGCATCTACGACGCAAGCCTTATCGAACAAGGAATGGATCCGGTGGCTGACTTCGTTCCACCCGAGGAGTCGCGGCACGCGGCGACAGCCGAGCGTTATCCGCTGGAGCTACTGGCGCGCAAGGCCGATAACTTTTTGAACTCAACGTTCGTGAATCTGCCAGGCATTCAGAAGATGGAGCGGCAAAACGAATTAGAGATAAGCCGGACTGACGCCGAACGCCGAGGCATCCGCGACGGTGACCGGGTGCGGGTGTTCAACGAGCGAGGCGAGATTATCCTGACCGCACGGGTGGATGGCGCGGTTGCGGCGGGAGTCGTCGGAGCCAAGCTGGGCTGGGCAAAACTCTCCGAGGGCGGGGTCAACATCAACGTGCTCACTTCGGCGCGATTGGCCGACTTGGGCGGCGGCGCGACCTTCTACGCGACGCTGGTTGAAGTTGAGCGGATGCACGAAACTTCTAGCACATGAAGGGGTTACGTTCTTCGTGACCCCGGAAATAGCGAGTGCCGCTGGCTTTATGAGGACGGTGCCCGTACCGTATAATTGCGCTTTCATCTAAACACGGTTTGAGGTAGTTCCTATTTCTTCCCAAAGCCAGGTAAACCCTGCGGAGAGTTCTAACCGCGGGCGGCGCTTCTGTGCCACAGCGCTAAGTTTCCTATTCGCAATCATCTGCCTTGCCGCCTCCTCTGCCTGGGCCCAGCAAGAAGTGATCGTGGACATCATTATCCACGGCAACCGCCGGATTCCCGCGGACACCATTCGCGCCCGTATGTTCACCCGGCCGGGCGACGTTTATGACCAGCAGGCCCTGGAACGGGACTTCAACTCGCTATGGAACACGGGCTATTTCGACGACGTGCGCATCGAGCGCGAACAGACCCCCAAGGGCTGGCTGATTCACGTTTACGTGAAAGAAAAGCCGACCATCCGCGAGATCAAGTATGTCGGCCTGAGTTCGGTGTCGCAGAGCGACGTCCTGGATAAGTTCAAGGAACGAAAAGTCGGGTTGTCGCAGGAGAGTCAATACGATCCAACCAAGGTGAAGAGGGCGGAGGTCGTCATCAAGGAACTACTGGCGGCACACGGCCACCAGTTTGCGACGGTCACGTCGGAGGTGCGCCCGATTCCGCCGGCAGCCGTGGGCCTTACGTTCGTGATTAAGGAAGGACCCAAGGTCAAAGTCGGGAAGATTACCTTCGAGGGCAATAAGGCACTGAAGTCGCGCGAGCTGCAGAGCGCGATGAAGAACCTGAAACCGATCGGCGTTCCGCACTCGGTGTTTACTCCAGCCTTCCTGGAGGACCTGTTCCCGCGTACCTACGACTCCACCAAGTTGAACGAAGACGCTGAGCGCGTGCGCTACTTCTACCAGACCAAGGGCTACTTCAAGGCACTCGTAGCAGACCCGAAGACGCAGATCCACGACACCAAGCCGCCGTGGTACTGGCCGTTTTCCAAGAAGCCCGGCAAGGCCGTCGACATCACCCTTCCGGTGGAAGAAGGCGATCGCTACAAGCTGAAGGAAATCACGTTCACCGGCAACAAGGCCGTCGCGGATACCCGCGCCCTGCGAGCGCAGTTCAAGATCAAAGATGGCGACATCTTCGACACCGAGGCGATCCGCAAAGGATTGGAGAACCTACGCAAGGCCTATGCCGCGCTCGGCTACATCAACTTCGCGCCGGTGCCGAACACCGATGCGAATGATGAGACCCACGAGATCTCGTTGAAGATCGATCTCGATGAAGGCAAGCAGTTCTTCGTCCGGCGTATCGAGTTCCAGGGGAACACGACGACGCGCGATAAGGTCATCCGGCGCGAGCTGGCAATCGAAGAAGGCCAGGTTTATAACGGCAACCTGTGGGAGCTCAGCCTGCTGCGCTTGAATCAGCTGCAGTACTTCGAACCGCTGAAACCTGAGCAGGATTCGGAAATCAAGCAGAACTCGCAGGATGCGTCGGTCGACATCCTGTTGAAGGTCCATGAGAAGGGCAAAAACAGTATCGGACTAACGGGCGGCGTCAGCGGACTCTCCGGTGGGTTCATTGGCGTCAACTACACCACCAACAACTTGTTCGGCAAGGGCGAATCGCTCACCATACAAGTGTCGGTCGGCCAATACCAGAAGAACGAGACCTTGTCGTTTACTCAGCCGTATCTATTCGATCGGCCGCTGCAATGGAGCTGGACGATTTACCACAGCAGCTACAACTACAACCAGCAGCAGCAATTGGAAGTGCAGCAGGGCCAGTCGATCAACCTGCCCGCCAGTTACCAGGCCCTGTTGCAGAACTACACGCAGACTAGCACTGGCGCCTCGACCTCGCTCAGCTACCCGATTAAGCGGTCATTCAAACGCGTCGGCATCACCTATTCGTTCGACGACACAACGCTGCAAACGTACAGCGCCGCATCGACTTTGTACTTCGAGAGCCTCGCATTCCGCGGATTGTCGGGGCCAAACGCCCTGACCGGCATTCAAACCAGCAAGGTCGTCCCGAATTTCTCGTACAACCGGATCGATAACCCGCAGCGTCCGCATAACGGACAGAGTTTCTACGTGGCGACGGAAATCGCCGGCTTGGGCGGAAATACCCACTACCTGAGGCCGGTGGTCGAGTGGAAAAAATTCAAGCCGATGCAGAAGGGCCGCAATACGCTGGGATTCCGCGTGCAAGGTTCGTGGATCAGCGGCTACGCCGGAGATGTAGCCCCGCCGTTCGACCGCTTCTACATGGGCGGCGACCAGGACCTGCGCGGATTCGATATTCGCTCAGTTTCTCCCGTCGTGCTGTTCCCATCGGCGGTTACGATACCGCTGATGAACCCGGATGGAACCACGGTGCCGCTTGACCCGACGAATCCACGGCGCGGCACGTGGAACGTTACCATTCCGGTCAATCAGATCATCTTCCCGGGTGGCGACACCAGTTGGGTGGCCAACCTCGAGTACCGCGTGCCTATCGTTGGTCCGGTCACGCTGGCTCCATTTGTCGACACCGGTATGGACTTCATCACCAACACCTCGCAACTGGCCATTGCCAGTGAGCAGGTGCAGACGCTCAACAGCACGAGTTATGGCTGTCCTTACCTGAACCCCAACTTCAGTTGCGCGGGCGTGGTCCAGATCCCGGTGTCGGGTCACCTGACTCCCTTGGCGGGGACGAACTATCAGCCGCGCATGTCTACGGGGCTGGAACTGCAGGTGGTGTTGCCAGTAGTCAACGCGCCATTCCGCATTTACTACGCCTACAACCCGCTGCGGTTAGACGAGTATTTAGCTCCGCCGTCGCCGATCACCCGTTCAATGTTCCCGGCGGGCTCTGCGGGTGACTTTACGTTCGCCAATGTCAATGCGCTCTATAACCCGGCCTACTTGATTCGTGAGCCGCGCAAGACGTTCCGCTTCACGGTGGCGACCACGTTCTGATACAGCGCCGGGACTGCACTGTTGCCGGCAGGCAAGCGAGGCCAAGACACTGGTTTGGCGACAATTTGACGCTGGGAAGGCGGCTTCCCTATAATGAAAGTATCCGCACCGCCGAATCTTCCGGCCGGGGTTTTTGCGCAGCCGACAATTGTGCGAAGACATGTCCGGTCGTCCGGAACAGCACCGATCAAGACGTCGAGTGCAACTGGAACACCTGAGGAATTCCCGGAGCACCCCAAGGAGTTACAGCAAAACTCATGAAGCGCACGTTTGCAAGCATCGTCCTGCTCGTTCTGGTCTCGATGGCATCGCTGGCCCAGACTGGTTCGGCCACCCCCAGCCCCGCGGCTTCTACACCTGCCCCCGCGATCAACCAAAACAACGTCAAGGTGGGCGTCATCGACATGCAGGGCGCAATCGCCGGCAGCAATGAAGGCCAGCGTGATTTCGAGGCCCTGGCCAAAAAGTTTGAACCGCGCCGGCTTGAACTGCAGAAGCTCAATACCGACATCGAAGACCAGAAGAAGCAGCTTACCAATGCGGGCGACAAGATGAGTCCCGAGGCCCATGAAACATTGGTGAAGTCGATCGAGACCAAGACCAAGAGTCTGCAGCGTCAGGCGGAAGACGCGCAAAACGAATTCCAGCAGCAGCAGAATGAGATCGCGCAGCGCATCCTGCAGAAGATGGCGCCGGTGATCACCAAGTACGTTTCCGACAACGGATATGGCTTGCTGCTCGACGCATCGTCACCGTGGCCGCAAGGACCGGTGGTGGTGGCGACGCAGGCGGTTGATATCACCAAGTCAGTGGTAGACGCCTACAATGCGCAGTCTGGCGTACCTGCTCCGGCGAAGACCGGGGCCAGCACGACTCCGCGGCCGGCAGGAACGACGCCAGGGACAACCAGGCCCGCGACCGGCACGACGACTCCTAAGCCCGCGAGCACTCCGACCAAGCCGCAGTAAGACTGTCTAGTCAAGAACGCCAAGGGCCACCTATCCGGGTGGCCTTTCTCTTTTGAAGCGCGTCGCAAATAGGGCGGAGACGGTGGGAATCGGACCGGAAAATGCTTGTGGAAAAACTTGTGGATCGCGCGACCAGCGATTCCGCTAGTCCTCACCGTTTCAGCAAGTTAACCCGTCTGTCATAATGCCTGAAACAGTTAAGGACATTCTAAATCAATGCCTTACCCGGCCGAAGAACCGCGTTGGCGTCGGCGTCTCGAATTCCAAAGAAAAGTGCAGCGTAAGCCGTTTTGCACAATTTGATGACCCGGCGGCGTTTCGTAATTAGCCTCGGTTACGGGGAGGCAGAGGACGGATCCTGCGGAATTGATACCCATGTGTCTTATCACAAGGCGATGTGTCCGTCGCCCTTTCGCACTCTTCTGCCGTCCTGTAATCAGAGAGTGTGAGGCAAAGGGAGAAGTGTCTCTTTCAGACCGCGCCCAGGCCGCGGGTTGGCATCGGCTCTTTGAAAACTCCGGATTAAGAGGCGCGGCCTACAAGAAGGAGCGGGGCCGCCGCCATAAGCAAGGTTAAATGTTATAGTGCGTGAGGTAGCTATAGCACTATAGCTCTCGTCGGTCGCGTGTCAGCAGCCTCCCGGCTAAAGTACAGATTCTAAATGAAAAGCCGCTTACCTCATGCTGTAGTGCTGTAGTTGACTATCGCACTATGAAATAAATAAATCTTGGTTTGGTGGGAGTGTTGGCCTAGTCTTCGCCAACTCGTAATACGGCCAGAAAAGCCTCTTGGGGAATGTCCACGCGGCCGATACGTTTCATGCGCTTCTTGCCTTCTTTCTGCTTCTCGAGCAGCTTTCGCTTGCGGCTGATGTCTCCGCCGTAACACTTGGCAATTACATTCTTTCGCATGGCTGCAACTGTTTCGCGGGCGATCACCTTGGCGCCAATGGCGGCCTGAATGGCGACTTCGAACATCTGGCGGGGAATCAACTCACGCATCTTCGAGACGAGAGCACGGCCGCGATCATAGGCAAAGTCCTTGTGCACGATGATGGAGAGCGCGTCCACCGGTTCGCCGCCCACCAGGATGTCGAGCTTGAGCATGGGAGATTCCCACGTGCCCGTGAGGTGGTAATCGAGGGAAGCGTAACCACGCGAGACCGACTTCAGCTTGTCGTAGAAGTCCATCACGATTTCGTTCAGCGGCAATTCGTAGGTCAGCATCACACGTGCTGAACTGACGTACTCAAACGCTTTCTGCTTGCCGCGCTTGTCCTCGACCAGCTTGAGAATGCCGCCGACATACTCTTCGTTAGTGAGGATGGTGGCCGTGATAATGGGTTCTTCGATCTTCTGAATCTCGCTGGGGTCGGGCCAGCGGGAAGGGTTGTCGACTTCGATGACGCTGCCGTCGGTGAGCGTGATTTTGTAGCGCACGCTCGGCGCAGTGGTGATGAGGTTGAGATCGTACTCGCGCTCCAGCCGCTCCTGGATGATCTCCATGTGCAGCAGGCCGAGGAAGCCGCAGCGAAAGCCGAAGCCCAGCGCGGCGGAACTTTCCGGCTCGAAAAAGAACGAAGCGTCGTTCAGGCGAAGCTTCTCCAGCGCTTCGCGCAACATGGTGTGCTCGTGGGCGTCGACGGTGTAGAGTCCGGCGAACACCATCGGTTTCAATTCTTCGAAACCGGGCAATGGTTCGAGCGCGGGATGGACGTCGTCGGTGATGGTGTCGCCAATTCCAGTGTCGGACACGTTTTTGATGTTGGCGACAAGGAAGCCGACCTCGCCGGCGCTCAGTTCGTCGACTTCGACCGGTTTAGGAGTCAGCACGCCGAGAGTTTCGACATCGAAGGTGCGGCCATTGGCCATGAGACGAATGCGCTGGCCCTTGCGAATCGTGCCTTCGACGATGCGGGCCAACACCACAACCCCGCGGTAGGGATCGAACCAGGAGTCGAACATCAGCGCCTGAAGGCGATGGCTGGCTTTGCCCTTGGGCGGCGGAATCTTCTGTACGATCGCTTCCAGGATATCGGGAACACCGACGCCGGTCTTCGCGCTGATCGCGAGCGCGTGCGAGGCGTCGAGGCCGACGGCGCCTTCGATCATTTCCTTGGTGCGCTCGATGTCGGCGCTGGGCAGGTCGATTTTGTTGATGACCGGAATGATTTCAAGGCCGTTGTTGATGGCGATATAAGAGTTGGCCAGCGTCTGCGCTTCCACGCCCTGCGAGGCGTCGACGACTAGCAGCGCTCCCTCGCAGGAGGCCAGAGAGCGCGAAACTTCGTAGCTGAAGTCGACATGGCCTGGGGTGTCGATGAGATTGAGCTGATAGGTTTTGCCGTCCTTGGCTGGATACATCATGCGCACCGAATGCGCTTTGATGGTGATACCGCGTTCGCGCTCCAGGTCCATTGCATCCAGCACCTGGGCCTGCATCTCGCGCGCCGTCAGCGAGCCAGTCAGCTCGAGCAAACGGTCGGCGAGCGTACTTTTCCCATGGTCAATATGGGCGATGATAGCGAAATTGCGGATGAGTGAAGGATCCATCGGTGTGCCGGGAGACAGGTCAATTCTAGCAGCTTATGATGGCGTCGATTGCGCAGCGCAGTACCATAGAGCGACGATGAGCACGGCTTCCAATGCGATAAAAACTATTCTGTTCACGCTGTTTGTGCCTTTGGTCATCGGAGTGTGGGTACCGCAGAGCATGGTGGGCCCGGGTGTCGCTGTGCCGTCGACTTGGCGCGTTGCGGGCAGATTGCTTTTCGTGCTGGGAGCGATCGGCTACTTCTGGTGTGCGACGTTGTTCGTTCGCGTGCAAGGAACGCCAGCGCCCATCTTTCCCACAAAGAGCGCAGTTACGAGTGGCTTATATCGAATTAACCGCAATCCGATGTACTGCTCGGTGCTGACGGTCGTAATTGGACAGGCGTTGTTTTATCGGAGCCGGACAATCGCGGGGTACGCGTTGTTTCTCGCTGTATGTTTTCACCTGTTTGTCGTGTTCTATGAAGAGCCGGCGTTGCGCTCGCAGTTTGATGGCGAGTACGAGGAGTTCTGCCGACAGGTGCCCAGGTGGATTCCACGCCTGCAGGGTTCAAGTCGCACGTGACGTCCGACGCCGGTTAGAATCGTGCGAGCATGCCTCTTGTCCTGGCTTCCGCTTCACCGCGTCGCGCAGAATTACTGCGCAATGCCGGCGTTTCTTTTACCGTCGAGCCGGCGCACATCCCCGAGCAGCCGATGACGAACGAAGCTCCGCTGGAGTATGCGAAACGTCTGGCCCGCGACAAGGCGCGCGCCATCTTCGAGAGGCACCCTGACAACGTGGTACTTGGTGCGGACACGATTGTAGTGGTGGATGAGCACCTGCTGGAAAAGCCGCGCGATGAGCAGGACGCAGCGCGCATGTTGCGGCTGTTGTCCGGACGCGCGCACGAGGTCATCACTGGAGTGTGCGTTGTGGCTCCTGCCTTTGAGCGCACGGATGCGGAGGTTACGGAAGTACGGTTCAGCGCGCTCAGCGAAACTGAAATTGCCGGCTACATTGCCACCGGCGAGCCGATGGACAAAGCTGGAGCATACGCCATCCAGGGGATCGCGTCGCGCTGGGTCGAGGGCATCGACGGATGTTATTTCAACGTAGTGGGTCTACCGGTGCCGCGGGTGTCCCGAATGATGCGCGGTGTCGAGGCCGCAACGGGAATCCTAATTCTATGAGGGCTGAACAGGAATAAGGTGAGCCGCGGAGTTCCCCACGACGGGCAACTCCGCTCGCAAACTGCGGATGCTACTTCTTCTCTTCCGTCGAGGTTGACGTCGAACTTGTGGTGCCGGAAGCGCCTTCGTTCATCGATGACTTGAAGTTGCGAATGCCTTCGCCCAGTCCCTTACCCAGTTCGCCCAATTTCTTGGGGCCAAAAATGAGCAGGGCGATGAACACGATGACCGCCAGCTCGGGCAGACCGATCTTTCCACCAAACATAAATCCTCCGGTCGAACAGCCCGGTTGATCTGCGGTTAGGCGCAATCGGTTAGCGGGCTTCAGTATCAAATTCTAGGCTCTTCGTGGGCTCGCGTCAAAAGAGACAGGTCACAGCTGCTGCATCAGCATGCCACTCAAGTGGCAGAGGCACAATTAGATGGCGGCAATCAGCCCCGCGAGCAGTGCCGCACGACGAGGCAGTTCCGCCGCCACCACGTACTCATGTGAAGCGTGAGCGCCGTCGCCAACCGCGCCGAGGCCGTCGAGCGTCGGCACGCCGATGCCGGCCGTAAAGTTGCCGTCCGAGCCTCCCCCGACGGCGATTTCCTTGAGCGGGAAGCCAAGTTCCCTCCCGATCTGCTGCGCAAGATGAAATAGCTCCGCCACCTGCCTGGTGCGCTCCAGCGGCGGACGGTTGATGCCACCCTCAATGCGTAACTGACAGTTCCGGTTGACCGGCCGCAGCGCCTTCACCAAACGCTCCATGCGCGGCCCGTCGGATTTGCTGGCGATGCGCAAGTCGACTTCGACGACGGCGTCACTGGCGATCACGTTGGTACGTGTACCTCCACGAATGACACCGGGATTAAGGGTGATTCCTCGATTCAAGTCGGTCAGGCGCGAGACGGCGTGAATCTGATGGGCCAGCTCGAGAATGGCACTGTGGCCTTTGTCGAAGTCGAGGCCAGCGTGGGCTGACTTTCCGGTAACTTGGATAAGGAAGCCGCCAACGCCCTTGCGGGCGGTCTTAAGCGCCCCGCCGGGACCGGCGGGCTCGCACACCAGCGCCGCCGCACACTTCGCGGCCAGCTTCTCGGTGAGTCTGCGGGAACTGTCGCTGCCGATTTCTTCATCTGAGACCAGCCAGGCGGTCACGGGACGAGGCAACGCGCCGTTCACCTCCCGCAATGCGCGCAGGGCAAACATGATCTGCGCGATGCCACCTTTCATATCGAACACACCCGGCCCATACAGATGGCCATTCTTTTCATGCCAGGGCATCGACAACAGCGTGCCGGGGTCGTAAACCGTGTCGTAATGGCCGAGCAGGAGAACCGCCTGGCGACCGCGTGCGCCGGGGAAGTCGACTTGAAGGTGATTTCCGGCTTTAGCCTGGCGATGGATCTTTACTTTGCCGCCAAGCGTGCGGAACCGCACTGCGAGATACGCACAGAGTGCATCGCAAGCCGGCTTGTCGTGCGTGGGAGATTCGCGTACCACCAACTGGCGAACCTGTTCGATCATTTCGGGCTGGCGGTCGGTTAGCCAGCTCAGAACTTTCTTGTTCAATACAGACTCCGACTGCACTAGCTTGGTCTTAGTCATAGATTTCAATTCTGCGCGCCATTGCTGCTACGGACAATCTGTGTCACGTACGAAATGTATAATCGGGAGTTTCACGAGACAAGCTATGAGCGACACCGCGAAAACCGCGCCTGCCGAAATCGACGTATCCTCGGGGTTCGACATTCAGGAAATCCTAAAGATCCTGCCCCACCGCTACCCGTTTCTGCTGATCGACCGCGTCACAGAACTCGTCCGCACCAAGCGTATTGTGGCGGTCAAGAACGTCAGCGTCAATGAGCCATACTTCGTGGGCCATTTTCCGGCCGGTCCTATCATGCCCGGTGTTCTGGTAGTGGAAGCCATGGCGCAGGCCGGTGGCGTGCTTCTGCTGACCGAGTTTCCGGATCGCGAGAACAAGCTGCTGCTGTTCACTGGAATCGAGCGCGCCAAGTTCCGGCGGCCGGTGATTCCCGGCGACCAGCTGCGCATTGAGGTGGACGTGCTGGTGTGGCGCGGCAACGCCGGACGCATGCTGGGCAAGGCTTATTTGGGCGACAAAGTCGCGTGCGAAGCAGTCATCACCTGCCGCCTACTGGATCGTCGCGGCCGGCATGCCGAGACTGCGCCCCCTCCGCCATCCGGAGCGGAACAGGCATAACCCTGCCATGAGCATCCATCCGACGGCCATCGTCGATCCGTCCGCAAGAATCCCCGCGTCGTGCACCATCGGTCCCTACTGCGTGGTGGGCGCCGACGTTGAACTCGGCGAGAACTGCCAACTGGTTTCGCACGTGGTGCTGGGTGGCCCAGCGAAATGGGGCGCGGACAACCAGGTTTATCCCTTCGCCGTGGTGGGCGCCGATCCGCAGGACGTGACGTATCACGGCGAGCGCACGCGACTGGAAGTGGGCGACCGGAACATCATTCGCGAATGTGTCACCAT
Source organism: uncultured Acidobacteriaceae bacterium (assembly GCA_963730105.1). Classification (GTDB taxonomy): domain Bacteria; phylum Acidobacteriota; class Terriglobia; order Terriglobales; family Acidobacteriaceae; genus DASRAA01. Next base: position 49,904 of record CAVSQO010000013.1, on the reverse strand, counting down.
CAGTCGCGGCACGACGAAAGGCACTGGCGTTACTCGCGTGGGCAGCGATACGCTCATCATGGCCTACACGCACATTGGTCACGACAGCGTCATCGGCGATCATTCGATGCTGATTAACGGCGCCACGCTTGCAGGGCACGTCACGGTCGAGGAGTGGGCCGTGGTCGGTGCACTGTGTCCGGTGCATCAGTTCGTGCGCATCGGCGCGCACTCGTATGTCGGCGGAGGCACGACCATCACGCAGGACGTGCTGCCCTACTCGATGACCAGCGCCGAGCGGGACACGCACGCCTTCATGCTGAACAAAGTTGGACTACAGCGCCGCGGCTTCTCGCGTGAGCGCATCGCGAAGTTACATCATGCGTATAAGATCCTGTTGGCGTCGAAGTTGAACACATCGCAGGCACTGGAGAAGTTAAAGTCCGAGCGCGAGCAGGGCGAGGATGTCGAGATGCTGGTGCGGTTTATCGAGACGTCACAACGGGGTGTGATCAAGTAGCTGGCAACTGTGGTTGGTTGCTGGCAACATCAGCACTATGGCAGGTTCAACTCCACAACGCATTGGACTCATAGCTGGGAATGGGAAATTCCCCTTCCTTGTGCTCGACGCAGCGCAATCGCAAGGCATGCAAGTTGTGGTCGCGGCCATAAAAGAAGAAACGTCCCCTGAGATCGAGCGGCACGGCGCGGTGTCGGTGCACTGGTTATCGCTCGGCGAGTTGTCGAAGCTGATTGAGACGTTCCAGCGCGAAGGCGTGACCCGCGCCATCATGGCCGGACAGGTGAAGCACAAGCAGATTTTCAGCAGCATCAAGCCCGACTGGCGGCTGGCGAAGGTGCTGCTCAACCTCGCCGTTCGCAACACCGATTCGTTGATTGGCGCGATTGCCAAAGTGCTTGAATCCGAGGGCATCACTTTGATGAGTTCCACGGAACTGCTCGAGCCGATGCTGGCCGAAGAGGGTGTTATGACCAGCCGCAGCCCTTCTGACGCCGAGCAGACCAACATCACCTACGGACGCGGTGTGGCCCAGCACTTGTCGCGCTTCGATATCGGACAGACTGTCGTCATCGCTGAGGCGGCGTGCATCGCGGTGGAAGCGATGGAGGGCACGGACGCGACCGTCCTGCGCGCAGGTGAGCTGATGAAGTCTCCCTCGCTCGGGAAGGAGCCTTCGACCTTCAGCCGGGCGCTGACGGTGATCAAAGTCGCCAAACCCAATCAGGACATGCGGTTCGACGTGCCTGTCGTTGGGCCGAGGACCATTGAAACCATGAAGCAGGCAGGCGCGACATGTCTCGCGCTCGATGCCGGACGGTGCCTGATCTTCGATAAACCTGCGGTCATCGCAGCGTCCAACGCCGCGGGAATCTGCATCGTGGGCGAAAGGCAAGTCAGCCACATTCCAGGACACACCGCGTAGGCGCAATTTTTGCCTCGAACCAAGCCAATAGGCGACAATCGCAACATGCCTGACAGCAGCGGCCGTTTGCGGGTGGGAGTCGTCGGAACCGGCGCGTTCGGCCGCAACCACGCGCGCGTCTATCGCGACCTGCAAAGCGATCCTCAGCAGAACGTGCAATTCGTGGGCGTCGCCGATGCCGACAAGGCGCGCGCGAAAGCCGTCGCGTCGGAGTTCGCTACGAAAGCGTTCGGTTCCGTCGCCGAACTGCTCGTGGCGGGAGTCGATGCGGTGTCCGTCGCGGTGCCGACTGTCGCGCACCTTGCCGTCGCGCGCGAACTGATGCAGAACGGCGCGGACGTGCTCATCGAAAAGCCGTTGGCGAGTACATTGGACGAGGCCGACGAGTTGCAAGCGATCGCACAAGAGCACAATCGTATTGTGCAGGTTGGTCATCTCGAACGCTTTAACCCCGCAGTGCGTGCTACGCTTCCGCTACTCACCAAGCCCATGTTCTTCGAGGTGCATCGGCTCAGCGTGTTTACTCCGCGGTCGCTCGATGTCGACGTGGTGCTGGACCTGATGATCCACGACATCGACATTGTGCTGACCATGGCGAAATCTCCGGTGAAGGAGATTCGTGCGGTCGGGCTGCCCATCTTGTCGAAGAAAGTGGACATCGCCAACGTGCGCCTCGAGTTAGAATCGGGCTGCGTGGCGAATTTCACCGCCAGCCGCGTGAGCACCGAGCGGGTCCGCAAGCTGCGCTTCTTCCAGCCACGACAGTATGTGTCGCTCGACTTCTCGCGCCAGGACGTACTGGTGCTGACCGTGGGAGAAGACGTAAACACCAACGCCGACGACGATCCGTTCAATCCTGCCAGCATGGTTACCAGCGCGTTGCCGGGCATCGCGCCCTTCAAGCCGAAGATCGATGCGCAGGAGCCGCTGCGGGCAGAGCTGGTCAGCTTTCTCCAGGCGGTCCGCGGAAGAACGACGCCAGAAGTCTCACTGGGGCAAGGCCGCGATGCGCTGGCCGTGGCATTGCAAATTGTTGAGGCGATCGAACGACACAGCCAACGGGCGCATCTAAATGAATTGACGGGTGGAGTCAGTTAGTCCTACGCTAGCCGTCAGTCCTCATGGCTGAAGACCTGGTCACCATCGCAACGTTTCTGAACATCGGGGAAGCCAAACTCGCCCAGGGAAAGCTGTCGTCGGCGGGAATCGAAGCCTCGGTGCGCGATGAGCATGCCATGAACCTGCATATTGGCATGGCCATGTGGGGCATCAAGTTGCAGGTCCATGACAACCAGGTGGTGCGTGCCCTCGAGGTGCTCGACGACTTTCGCGCCGAACCCGGGGCCGAAGAGGAGCCGGACGGCGACGTCGTACACTGCTGCCCGGAATGCGAGTCACTGGAAATCCGCCACATAGCCGGCGCCAATCCGGGGCAGATCTCGCTGTGGTCCGCGGCCATTCCGTTCCCCGAGCCTCCCACCGCACAGGGGCAGCGTTGGCGCTGCCTGGCCTGTGGGTACCAGTGGGAAGAGGCGGACGATTAGGCGCTCCTAGCCTCGGTGTTGTAGTCGACTCAAACAGGTTTTAAAAACCCATTCACGTGCCTGTTTAGAATCAATGGGTTGGGAGAAATTTGTTCGCAAGCCATTGATAAATAATAGAGTTATACGTATCCATAAGTGAGCGTAGGACTTAGGCGCGAAAATCGGGTATCTGGGTGGGGGAAATTTGTCATACTTGTCATACAAGTCATACTCGCATATGTCATACAAATCATACAAGTATGACAGCAATCCTCGCCGGATGAGAAGCTTCAAACAGCCAAAGCGTCGCCCCATCTGGAACCGGATTTCAGGAATTGTCAAAGAGCGGTTGCCGCCCGCGGCCGAGGCGCAAGGTGGCAAGAGACACCAATCCCTTGCCTCACGATACCTGTCTTATAGGCGCGAGTCGCATCGCGAAAGGGCGCAGGACACATCGCCTTGTGATAAGGCGCGAGCCGCTGGCTGTTGCGCTAGAGAAATTTCCGGGTGGCCGCGAGGCGCTCGGGCTCACGCCCTCGCGGAAGCGTGTCGTCGGTTGAACAGGCTGCGGAGAAAGTCCGAAATGCTCACACCTCGCGGACTAAAGTCCGCTCGGCGGCTCAAATATAAAGGGTTTAGACGCTGACCTAAAGGTCAGCTCTACCAAAAATCGCTTACCAGTGGGAAGAGGCCGAAGACTGGCCGCGCATCCGTGGATCCCGCGCTCCAGCGAAAGACGCCGGAACCGATGTTAATTCTCGATGAATCTTGTACTTGGGGGAAGTCGGCGCCCTCATTCGCCGGGCCGATCGTACACCTGCGCCCGCCAGTTTTCGCTTGTTGCCGCCATCCAGGGCGGGTAACATCAGATATCTCAAAAAACGAAGTGGGGTAGTTCTGTCTCCCAGGTTTCCGGATTCGCCTCGGAAAGGGAGCAAGCCAGGTTGCGTGAGTTCTTGAATGAATCATTCGCTCCCCAATCGAGACACTGAGCTCGACGACCGTTTGGGCTTCGAAATGTTGTTGACCGAGCTATCGGCGCGCTTCGTCAGCGTTACCGCGGAAACCATCGACGCCGAGATCGTCAACGCACAGCGGCAAATTGGGGAGTTCCTTGACCTGGAGCGAAGCACGCTGTTTCGCGTGGAAGAAGATGGCGTTCGATATGCGGTCACCCACTCCTGGCAGGTGGCGGGCCTTGCCCCCTTCCCGGCATTCCTCACCCAAGACATACCCTGGATATCGAGCCGCATATTAGGAGGACAAGAGGTCTGCTGGGAGTGCCTCGACGATCTTCCCGAAGAAGCAGCGCGCGAGAAGGAGATTGGCCGCCGGTTCGGGCCTCGCTCAAGCTTTACTGCTCCCTTGCGAGTAGGGGGCAACGTAATCGGGGCGATTTCCTTCGGCACGGTACACCGGGAACGAAAATGGCCGGAGGCCGTGGTGAATCGCCTACGGCTCTTCGTAGAAATGATTGGCAGCGCAATGGCGCGAACTCGAGCCGAGACGGCGACCCGGGAAGCCCTCGCTGAAGTGCGCCGCCTGCGCGACCGCCTGCAACGCGAAAACGTCTACCTGCAGCAGGAAGTAAAGACAGTACACGGACGTGCGGGCCTGGTTGGCGAGAGTCCGGCGCTGCGTCATGTCCTCGAACAGGTCGAGCAGGTGGCGGACACGAATGCCACGGTGCTTCTCACCGGCGAAACTGGCACGGGTAAGGAATTGGTTGCGTCGGCCATTCACGAACGCAGCCTGCGGGCGTCGCGACCAATGGTGAGGGTGAGTTGCGCCGCGATCCCAGAGACGCTGATTGAGAGCGAGTTGTTCGGGCGCGAAAAGGGAGCCTACACCGGAGCCATGTCGCGGCAGGTTGGCCGCTTTGAGTTGGCCCATGGCTCGACCCTGTTTCTCGACGAAGTTGGCGAGTTGCCGCTCGAAATCCAGGTCAAGCTGCTGCGGGTCTTGCAGGAGAAACAGGTCGAGCGTCTGGGTGGCTCCAAGTCCATTTCGGTCGATGTGCGCATTGTTGCAGCTACCAACCGTGATCTCGAACAGGCGGTACGCGACAAAAGGTTTCGAGATGACCTTTACTACCGGCTGAATGTATTCCCCATTCGCACGCCACCGCTGCGCGAGCGGCGAGAGGACATCCCACTGCTGACCCAGTCGTTCGTGAACGAGTTCGCAAAATTATTCGGCAAGGGCATTGAATCCATCGACCAAGAAAGCATCGATGACCTGCAGCGCTACGGGTGGCCGGGTAACATTCGAGAGCTCCGTAATACCGTGGAAAGAGCGGTGATACTCGCCACGGGTCCTGTGCTGTACATCAAGCCGCCCAGCGATTCGCTGTATAGTGCCGGGCCCAGCCTGCTTCATACCGATGCTGAGCGGGAACATGTACGAAAGGTGCTGGAACAGACCGGGTGGCGCGTGCGCGGGAAAGACGGCGCGGCGGAAATCCTCGGTCTGAAGCCCACGACGCTCGATTCCATGATGGCCAGGCTCGGCCTCAGTCGCAGACCAAGCGAAAGGATTGGGTAGGCGCCCCGAAACTCCGACCGTTCGGAGTCTCCTCCGAAACGTCGGAGTGCCATGGCCTCGGATTTGTCGCTCATGACCTGCTGCTCTTCGATAAACCCCTTTCCTACGGCGTTCACTTCAACTGCAGGCAGCCGGGTTTGGATGGCCTCTGGATTGCAATTGAAGATGACAAATTCAAATCGAGTTTGGGGATGACAGATCGCCGTCTTCTTGCGGCCGAGGCTGTCAGAGCACTGCAGATCAGGGTGAAACAAAGTGCAGGCCAAGGGAAGGCTCCGCCTGCAAGAGCACACACAGGAGGTGTGTCGTACAGCAACTCCGGACGGGGCAGATATGTTTCAGCTCAATTTAAGGATGCGGGTGCGACCTCATCATTCCGGCGAGGCGGTGCAAGCGCTGCGGTCCATTACGATCGCGGCCCAGGTGGAACGCGGGTTTATTGCCAGCCGGATTTTCCAGGAGGTCGGCGATCCGGAGACGATCTGCCTGGAGCAGGACTGGTCGAGCGAGCAGGCGTTGAAGTCGCACATACGTTCCAGTTGTTTTACCGACCTGCTGATGCTAATGGAGACAGCGCCCGAGGAACCGGTACTCGAGGTTCGCTCGGTGCGCGAGGTGCATGGTTTGGAATACGTCGAGGCAGTTCGCTTTGGGGACAACTAGAGATTGCTGAATTTGTAGATGAGTTGACCGTGCGATGAACCCATCGCAACCCTCCCGACGGAGGCTAACCCAGAAGTACTTGTGAGGAGATCACGATGGACTTTGGAGCGGGATTTCGAAAGCTGACCCTGGGAGTGCTTGCCGTGGCTAGCCTTTTCGGCGGGCAGTGCCGGCGCGCAAGTGGTCACGGGCACGTTGGGTCAGGCCGATGCCACCACCACCATCAACGGGAAGCAGCTTCCGCCACCGCCTCCGAAGTTCGGCGGCGTGATCAAGGAAACCGCAAAGGACTCCACGCCCTGGTGGCCGCCGCGTGTAGTGCCGCCCAAGAACGCGCCCAACGTGCTGCTCATCATGACCGACGACCAGGGCTATGGCGTGCCGGGCACCTTTGGCGGCGTCATCCCGACCCCGAACCTGGACCGCATTGCCAAGTCGGGGCTGCGCTACATCCAGTTCCACTCCACCGCGCTTTGCTCGCCGACGCGGGCGGCGCTGATCACCGGCCGCAACCATCACTCAGTCGGCTTCGGCGTCATCGGCGAATTGTCCACCGGCTACCCCGGCTATGACTCCGTCATCGGCCAAGATAACGCTACCATCGCCGAGATACTGAAGGAGAACGGCTACGCTACCTCGTGGTTCGGCAAAGACCACAACACGCCGGGCTTCACCTACAGCACCACCGCCGGCCCCTTCGACCAATGGCCCATCGGCATGGGCTTTCAGTATTTCTATGGCTTCCTGGGCGGCGAGACCGACCAGTGGACGCCCTACCTGTTCCGCAACACCGAGGCGGTGTATCCGTGGGTCGGCAAGAAAGGCTACAACCTCACCACCGACCTGGCCGACGATGCCATCCGCTACTTGCGCGACCTGAACGCAGCCGCGCCTGACAAGCCGTTCTTCCTCTATTACGTGCCCGGCGGCTCGCACTCGCCCCACCAGCCAACCCAGGAATGGATCGACAAGTTCCACGGCAAGTTCGACATGGGCTGGGAAAAGCTGCGCGAGCAGATCTTCGAAAACCAGAAGAAGCTGGGCGTGATTCCGCCGAATACAATGCTAACGCCGTGGCCGGACGGACAGGCGGAGTATGGTGGTGCCAAGCTGCCCAAATGGGACTCGCTGAACGCGGCTGAAAAGAAGATGTATGCCCGCGAGGCGGAGGTCTTCGCCGCCTACACCGCCTACACCGACTACGAGATTGGTCGCGTGATCGACGAAGTCCAGAAGCTGGGCAAGCTCGACAATACGCTGATCATCTACATCGACGGCGACAACGGCACCAGCGCCGAAGGCAGCGTGTACGGCACGTTCAACCAGTACACCGCCTACAACGGCATCATCAATATGCCGATGGTCAAGCCCGTCCTGGCGATGAACGCATTGCACTATAACGACTGGGGCTCGGACAAGACCTATCCGCATATGTCGGTGGCCTGGTCCTGGGCATTTGATACGCCCTTCAAGTGGACCAAGCAGGTGGCATCGCATTTCGGCGGCACCCGGCAAGGCCTGGCGATTTCGTGGCCCGGACATATCAAGGACGTGGGCGGCATTCGCACCCAGTTTCACCACGTCATTGACATTGTTCCGACCATCCTCGAAGCCGCCGGCGTTCAGGCGCCCGACGAGGTCAACGGCATCAAGCAGAAGCCAATCGAAGGCGTGAGCATGCTCTACACCTTCGACTCAGCCAACGCCAATGCGCCGTCTAAACGCGATACCCAGTATTTCGAGATGGTCGGCAACCGCGCCATCTACCATGATGGCTGGGTGGCAGCCACTACGCCGCCCGCTCCGCCCTGGGAGCTGGGAACCACGGCGATGCCACCTCTCGATCAATACAAGTGGGAGCTTTACCACATCTCCGAGGACTATTCGGAAGCCAACGACCTCGCCGCGACCATGCCTGACAAGCTGAAGGAAATGCAGGCGCTGTTCCAGAAAGAGGCAGCGGACCACCAGGTCTTACCGCTGGATAACTCGGGCTTCGTGCGCGCGCTTACGGCGCGACCGAGCGCGATCGCCGGGAAAACGGTCTTCACCTATACCGGTGAGAACGCCAACATTCCGGACGGAAATGCCCCCAACGTCCTCGGCAGGGACTTCACCATTACTGCCGAGTTGACGATCCCGAGTGGCGGCGCGGAGGGCGTGGTTGTGACCGAAGGCGGAATGATCGGCGGCTACGGCCTCTATCTCAGTCCGGGCGCAAGCTGGTTTTTCAGCAGCCAACCCGTCAAGTACATCGGGCTGGGATTGTTAATTTTCGGATTGCTTCTCCTCTTCATCGGCACGGCCGGCCGGTGGAGAAAGCGCTTTGGTTATGCTGTGCTGGCGATCGCCGCCATCGGACTCGTTCTGGCATTCGCCACCGACCTGTTCCACATCGGCAGAGGCCGGCCGGTCTTCGTTTACAACATGCTCGACCTGGAGCGGTTCCGCTGGAGAGGCCCTTCGCTTGACGAAGGCAAGCACACCATCGTCTTCGACTTCAAATACGACGGCCCCGGCGTCGGCAAGGGCGGTACCGGCGTGCTGACCGTGGATGGCAAAGAAGTCGACCGCAAGTCGATGGAACACACCATTCCGTTCCTCATGCCCGCCGACGAGAGCTTTGACGTTGGACTCGACACGCGTACGCCGGTGGACTTTACCTATGATTGTCCTTTCCACTTCACCGGAAGCATCGACAAGCTGACGTTCAACCTCGGGCCATCGCAGTTATCGGCCGAGGACCAGAGGAAGATGGACGACGCCATCGCCAGAGCCAATAACTAGGCGGCCGGCAAGACAATCGCGAGTCATGAAAAAGCAATGACCGCGCTGCCGGCCACAAGCTGGCAGCGCACTCAAACTATGAAAAGGACTACGAACATGAAAACGAACATTGCAATTTGCGCATTGTTGTGCTTCGCGTCGACCATTGCGATTGGTCAGCAGGTTTCCGTGAATTACGACCACAACGCGAATTTCTCGCAGTACCACACGTATGCCTGGGGCTCCAACAACAAGAACCAGATCCAGAACTCGATCCTGGCGCAGGTGGCGCAGCAGGACATCGAAGCGGCCATGCAACAGAAAGGGACTCCAAAAGGTGAGGAAAGCCAAAATCCTGACCTCGTCCTGGCTGCCAGTGGCGGCGAGCGCGAGCAGACCTCCTATAACGCATGGGGCATGCGCGGTATCGGCGGCGGCATGGGCGGTATTAGCCCACAGCAGAATGTGGAAGCGACGATGGTGGTCAGTCTCTACGACGTCAAGGCAAAATCGCTGGTGTGGCGCGGAATTGCGCAGAACACGCTGAACAACAACGGCAACAAGAACCAGGAGATGGTGCAGAAGGCCGTCAGAAGATGTTCAAGCAGTGGCCGAAGTAAGCGCCAACTCGGAAGGAAGTGATGACGACGAGAACGCTTGTAATGGCGTCAGCGGTGATCGAGTTAGGAACCGGCATTGCGGTGATCGCCGTGCCTAATCTCGCCGCCCGCCTGCTGTTGGGTACTGAACTATCCGCGAGTGGTATCGCCGTTGCCCGCGTGGCCGGATTCGCGCTTCTGTCCCTTGCGATAGCGTGCTGGCCGAGCGAGCACGCACAGCGCAGAGGCCACCCGGGCTTTGTTCGTCTATAACCTGCTGGCCGGGCTTTACCTTGGCTTTCTCCGGGTCGGAGGAGAATTCGCAGGCGTCCTGCTGCTGCCGGCGTCCATTGTTCACATTTTGCTCGGGCTTCTGCTGGTGCGGCCTGCCTATCGAGGAGCTTCAGCCGCGGAATAGGATCTGCGATTCAACTCCAGCTTCTCCACTGCTACCATGCAGGAAGTATCAGGAGTTCATTGACTTCGCAGCGAGGGCCAAACGGGAGAAATGCAGTGAGCCAGGACGACGAGACGCAAGCGAATTCAGGCGCTAAGAACACCCTCGACCTTGCCGACATTCAGGGATTCATCGTGCGCGGTTACCGGATGCCGATGGTGCGGCATTTTCTGCTGACCATTGGCGATCCAGCGGCCGCGCGCAAGTTGCTGGGACGCCTCGCCAGTGGCGACGAATCTGACACGCCCCAGATCACCACCGCCGAAGACTGGCACGTCGGTTTCGAGCCCGGCCCTTTCGACAATCAAGCGGAAGCGCCGCGCTACAAGCCGGACTACTGTCTCAATGTCGGCATTACCTGGCCGGGCATGCTTGCCCTGGAAATCAGAGATAAGGTTGATGAGCTTTCGTTCGCTTCGTTCGGCTCTTTCATTGCCGGCGCCGCGGGGCAGGCACAATTCGTGGGTGATACCGGGCCCAGCGCTCCCGAGAACTGGATTGGCGGTTTCGGCACAGGGAGCGATCACGTACTGCTGACGCTGCACGCCATTAACCCTGAGGCGATGACGACTTACAGCGACCGTCTGTCGGCCCTGTTTGCCGAAGGTGGCGCGTTTCGCGAGATCTGCCGCGTCGACGGTAACGCCTGGCTGGAGATGGTAGACGGCAATCCCGTCCCCAGCGCGAAGGTTCCTTTTGGCTACACCGACGGCATCAGCATGACCACCATCCGTGGCGGTCCCGAGCGATATCCTGCGGACCATCAAGAGCCCTGCGAGCCCTGGCTCTTCGTTTTGTTGGACGAGGCGGAAAGTTACCTTGTGCCCGAGCCTCATGAACTCGGACTGAATGGCAGTTTCGCCGTCTTCAAAATGATCAAGACCGACGTGGTCGGATTCGAGAATTTCCTGCAATCGAACAAAGACAAGATCGATCCCGAACTGCTCGCCGCCAAGATCTGCGGACGCTGGCGCAACGGCGTTCCACTTGCCTTGTCGCCCGACACGGATAGCCCTCCCGGCGGCATCCCGCCCGATCAGCTCAACAACTACGAATACGTCAACGCCGATGGCTCAGGCGATCCCGAGGGACTGCGCTGCCCGGTTGGGGCTCACATGCGCCGCATCAATCCCCGGGGCCAGCCCGTCATCGGCCAGGGAAATCCCGGTGGCAGCAACAATAACCACCGGCTGATTCGTCGCGGCCTGCCCTACGGGCCAAACTACGATCCCAAGCAACCCTATGACGGCATCGAGCGCGGGCTGATGGGGTATTTCATTAGCTCAGATATCGAGGATCAATACGAATTCGTGCTGAAGGAATGGGTCAACGGCGCTGCATTTGCCGGGCAGGTCAGGCTGGACCCTAAATCGAAAGATCCGATGATTGGTACACAAGATCCGGCGGAGAGCATCTTCGTGATTCCGCAGGCCAACGGCGCGCCACCCATCAAGGTCACGGGATTCTCGAGTTTCGTCACTACGAAAGCCGCAGCCTACTGCTTTCTGCCAAGCATTACGGCGATCAAATTCATCTCCAATCTCATGTAGCGGACGACCTGCGCAGATGTCTACTCGATGTCACCGGCCCGCGACACCCGACAGCACGCCCATTGGTAGCATCAATCGCGCCCGCTGTTTTGGCGAGGTCGCCAGCCGAAAAGCACGTTTAAGCGGTAGAAAGTAACCGTTCGGGCCACTCGAGCTTGTTCATCTACGGGCTGTTTGCACGATCTTGTCCTGCCGATCGCAGGCTGGGCGGAATTTCGTTGGCCGCGCTCTTGCACCTTTCCTCGCACCGTCCGCCATGCGAGAATAAAGACTCCACTCCGAATCGCCATGAGCCCAATCGAATCCGCAACGGCCGCCGCCCAGGAACCCTCTATTACTCCCGAACTGCTGCGCGACCACGGCATCACGCCGGAGGAATACCAGCGCATCCTGAAGTCGATGGGCCGCACGCCCACGCTCACCGAACTGGGCATCTTCAGCGTGATGTGGAGCGAACACTGCTCGTACAAATCATCGCGCGTACACCTGAAGCGCTTGCCCACGCGTAGCCGCCGTGTAGTGCAAGGGCCAGGCGAAAATGCGGGCATCATCGACATCGGTGACGGCTGGGCTTGCGCGTTCAAGATTGAATCGCACAACCATCCGTCGTTCATCGAGCCGTTCCAGGGCGCAACGACCGGCGTTGGCGGGATCCTGCGCGACATTTTCACGATGGGTGCGCGGCCGGTCGCGGTCATGGATTCGCTGCGCTTCGGACCGATCACCCCACAGCCGGGGCTCGACCAGGCGACACTGCACAAGAACCATTCCGTGATGGAAGGCGTGGTCAGCGGCGTTGCGTCGTATGGCAACTGTCTTGGCGTGCCTAATGTCGGCGGTGAGGTGAAGTTCGAGAACTGTTATAACGGCAACCCGCTGGTCAACGCGTTCGCCCTCGGTCTGGTCCGACGTGACCAGATTTTTTATGCCAAGGCGTCGGGCGAAGGAAACCCTGTGATCTACGTCGGCTCGAAGACCGGACGCGATGGAATCCACGGCGCGACGATGGCCAGCGAGGAATTCAGCGAAGGGTCTGAGGCCAAGCGGCCCAACGTGCAAGTCGGCGATCCGTTTCTGGAGAAATTGTTGCTCGAAGCCTGCCTCGAAGCCATGCAGACAGGGGCGATCATCGGCATCCAGGACATGGGCGCCGCAGGGCTGACCTGCTCGACCTGCGAAATGGGCGGTCGCGGCGGTGTCGGTCTCGAGATCGAACTCGACCTGGTGCCGCAGCGCGACACCGGCATGACTCCGTACGAGATCATGCTGAGCGAGTCGCAGGAGCGCATGCTGCTAGTGGCCGAGAAAGGCCGCGAGAACGAAGTCTTCCGGGTCTTCGAGAAGTGGGGACTCGACGCTGTCACTATCGGGCGAGTCATTCCGGAATCAATTATGCGGGTGCTGGAGCACGGCAAAGTCGTCGCCGAGATTCCCAACCAGGCGCTGACCGACGAGGCTCCGCTGTACAACCGTCCCATGGAGCGCTGGGAGCCGCCGGTTCCACGCGAGATGCCAGAGACCATTCAGTTGGGGACGAACGCCGATCTGACCGGCAATCTGAAGAAGCTCCTGGCCAGCCCAAACATTTGTTCCAAGAGCTGGGTCTACGAGCAGTACGACTCGATGGTGCAGACCAACACTGTCGAAGGCCCGGGCCGCGAAGCGGGAGTCATCCGGGTGAAGGGTACCAAGCGCGCGTTGGCGATGGCCCTCGATGGCAACGGCCGCTGGTGCTACCTCGATCCCAAGCTGGGCGCAATGCACGCCGTCGCCGAATCGGCGCGCAACGTGGCGTGTTCGGGAGCGACTCCCATCGCCGCTACCAACTGCCTGAACTTCGGCAATCCTGAGAAGCCGCACATTATGTGGCAGTTTGCCCAGACCATCGACGGCATCACCAAAGCCTGCGAGGAGTTGGAGACGCCCATCACTGGCGGCAACGTCAGCTTCTACAACGAAACGCTGGGCGAAGGCATCTATCCCACCCCGGTCATGGGGATCGTGGGCATCCTCGAAGACGTGCAAAAAGCCGTCGGATCTGACTTCCAACAGGCCGATCGGGCGCTGGTGCTGCTGCGTGGCTCCGAGCCGGGCGACGCGTCGGACGTGGAGGCCGAATTCGGATCATCCGAATACGCCAAGGAAATTCTGGGCCAGATCTGGGGCTTCCCGCCGGCGCTGGAACTCGAAAAAGAAGCCGCGCTTCAGAAGGCGATTGTCCAGATGATCGACGAAGGCCTGATCGAGTCGGCCAAGGACTGCACCGAGGGCGGACTGGCGGTCACTTTGGCGGAATGTGGGTTTGCCCGGGGAATCGGCGCCCAAGTCGACGTGACTTCCGGCGGCCTGGTTCCGGAGTTTGTGCTGTTCGGCGAGGACGCCAGCCGCATCCTTATATCCTGCGACCAGAAATGCGTCGAACGAATCAAACTAATAGCGGTAAAATACGCCCTCTCAGCAGAAAATATCGGCAGCACGGTTCCCGACAATCTGGAAATACGGGTGGACGGAAATGTGTCGGCCTCGGCAACGGTGTCGGAATTGAAAGCGGAATGGGCGGGCGCGCTGGAAAAGGCGCTGCATACCGAGACGGAAGAGCAACTGGTGACGGGAAGCATGCCGTAGCGGAAGGCATGAGTTTAAATGTTTCGTAACCGACCGATGGAACAGGTGAGCGATGCTAATCACATCTGACAAACTGCACGAAGAGTGTGGCGTGGCGGCCATCTATGGCCACCCCGAAGCTTCCAAGCTCGCTTACCTCAGCCTGTACGCGTTGCAACACCGCGGACAGGAGTCGGCAGGCATCGCGTCAGCCAACGGCGATCACATCGAGCTGCACAAGGCGATGGGCCTGGTCTCGGACATCTTCACCGCTGAGGTCCTGGCGCGCATTCCGGGCTCGGCGGCCATCGGCCACACGCGATACTCGACCGCTGGCGATTCGGCATTGCTCAACGCCCAGCCCATCCGTGTGGAATGCAGCAAGGGCAAGATCGCGTTGGCGCACAACGGCAACATCGTCAACGCCCACGAGATTCGGTCGCAGCTCGAACGCCAGGGGTCGATCTTCCAGACCACTAGCGACACCGAAGTGATCGTGCACCTGATCGCGCGCTCCAAGGAAGAGACACTGGAGAGCGCAATGAGCGATTCGTTGCGCCGCATCGAAGGCGCATTTTCGCTGGTCATGCTGACGCCCAACCATATCTATGCGGCGCGTGATCCGCGAGGGTTTCGTCCGCTGGTGATGGGCCGCATTCCTGGGCACTCTGAAAACCACAAAGACGCGATTGTGTTTGCCTCTGAGACCTGCGCGTTCGACCTCATCGGCGCCGTCTATGAGCGTGAAGTAAAGCCAGGAGAGTTGGTCATCGTTGGCCCTGAAGGCGTGCACTCGCGTTATTATGCGACGCAGCAGCCCATGACCAGCTGCATCTTCGAGCATGTCTATTTCTCGCGCCCTGACAGCATCGTGTTTAGCCGCTCGGTGCAGCAGTCGCGCGACGCCATGGGCAGGCAACTTGCGCTCGAATCGCCGGTCGATGCCGACATCGTGATTCCGATTCCTGACTCGGGTGTGACTGCGGCGATGGGCTTCTCTGCGCAGAGCGAAATTCCCATCCAGTTCGGGCTGATCCGCAATCACTATGTCGGCCGCACATTTATTGAGCCGGAGCAGCGGGTGCGCGACTTTGGCGTGCGGCTGAAGCTGAACCCGGTGCGCCACGTCATCGAAGGCAAGCGGGTGGTGCTGATTGACGACTCCATCGTGCGCGGAACAACCAGTCGCAAAATCGTTCGCATGGTGCGCGACGCCGGCGCGACGGAAGTCCACATGCGGATCTCGTGTCCGCCGACGATTTCGCCGTGCTATTACGGCGTCGACACGCCCTCGAAGAACCAGCTC
Source organism: uncultured Acidobacteriaceae bacterium (assembly GCA_963730105.1). GTDB lineage: Bacteria > Acidobacteriota > Terriglobia > Terriglobales > Acidobacteriaceae > DASRAA01. The sequence goes on along the minus strand of CAVSQO010000013.1, from coordinate 34,468 downwards.
ATCGCTGCCAACAAGTCGGTGGATGAAATTCGCGAATACATTGGTGCGAACTCGCTCGCGTACCTGTCGCTGGAGGGTCTGCGCAAGGCCGCGGGCGAAAACGATACAGTCAAATACTGCACGGCATGTTATACCGGCAAGTATCCAACCAACTTGGTGGATGTGGGAGAAATCCAGCGGGCGCCGGAGATGGTGGCGGGAGACTAGCTGCCACGAGGATTTTGGAGTGTCGTTCGCGCAGAAAATTATCCGCCGATTGCGAAGCTGGTTTCGCCGCTCCGAACCGCAAGATCCTTATGCCTACGTTACCGCTGGACTGAAACGCGGCCCGGGCGGCCGTTCAGCCGCCGTCGCTCTGGACGAACCCAAGCCGTATCGCATTCTGGATGTGTTCGGGCGGCGACAAGCCGACTGACCAATTGACCGTCTCCACTGCTTTGCTTGCCACGAATCCCCTAAAGGAGAACACCATGAAGCTTTTTCGCAGGGCGATTATGCTCGCGATTCTTCTCGCTTCCGTTCTGGCCGGATTATGTTCGTCACCCGCACTGGCTGGCGAAGGCGACTCCTACGTTCCCGCTCACGGCAAGCCGATCGTCCTGTTTGACGGCAGCCATCGCGACCAGTTCGATAGTTTCCTCAAGACCAACGGACTGAACAGCGATCCTGATCATGTGTTCACCTTCGAGAAGGATGTGATTCACGTCTCCGGCGCCGAGATGGGATACCTCATCACGAAGAAGGAATTCGCGGACTACTACCTGCGCGCCGAGTTCAAATGGGGCGAAGCCACGCACGCTCCACGTGAGGGTCAGGCCCGCGACAGCGGCATCCTATATCACATTCAGGGGCCGAACAAAGTGTGGCCGACGTCGATCGAATATCAGATTTGCGAGGGCCAGACGGGCGACTTCTACATGACTGACGGCGCCGCGCTCACGCGGCACCGACGGAAAGCGCGAAACCGGGCCTCCAAACTCTGCTGCACGCATCAAGCGCATTGGCGAAGGGCCCTGGCAGAACGTGACCGGCTACCGGGACCCCAACGGCGAAATCGAAAAGCCGCACGGCGAATGGAACGTGGTTGAGATCGTGGTGCAGGGCGATAATGTGAAGCAATATCTGAACGGCAAGCTGGTCAATGAAGGCTCGAAAGCGTATCCCGCCAGCGGAAAGATCCTGATCCAATCGGAAGGCGCGGAAATCTATTTCCGCGATATCAAGCTGTATCCGCTGAAGCCGTAAGGAAGGCGCTATGAACCGGCATCTCGATGTTCGCGGGGGATCCGCGCTGCATCAAGGTCGGCAGTCACCGGTTTGAGGCGACGCAATCGCTTACGGAATTCGGCCAGAGTGGGAACCTCGGCGATCTCCTTGATCTCTGCCAACAAATAACCGGAGAGCGACGTCCCTGCCTTGGCGGCGCGTGCCTTCAGTTTGCGATGTAAGGCATCGGGTACGTTGCGGAGCTGGACGGACTTGGCCATGCGGCAAGCGTAATTTCGCGTTCAGCACATGTCAATCCAGTTTAGCCAGATGTGCCGTCCTACCTCGTCACGAGCTTCTTCCATACGTCCTGCACGTAGTGGTCGGTCATCCCGGCGATGTAATCGCATACCACCCGCACCAGCTTCTCGTGCTCGACTTTTTCCTGATAGCTCGCCGGCAGCGCGCTAGGATTCGCGACAAGAAAGTCGAATGTCGCAGTCACGACTTTCTCCGCCTTAATCTTCTCGGGTAGAAGGGGCTTGCTTTCGTACAGCGTCTTGTAGAGAAAAGCCTTGGCTTCGCGGCGTTCCTGTTCGACCTCAGGACTGAAGGCAACCAGCCGTTCGGGATACCTCCGTACCTCGTCAACGCTGCTCACGCCTGATTGTGCGACGCGTGACTTCGTGTTCTCGATCAAATCGGAGACAAACCGATTGAGCATCCGCTTCAGCGCTTCGTTGAACTTCAGCTTGTCGGGCGCGTCGGGATACTTCGACTCCGCCTCGACGAAGAAACGCTCAAACGCGCGGACATTCTTGCGAATATCAGCCAGCTTGAGCAGTTTCGCTTCGAATCCGTCGTCGAGGTCGGCCGTCGTGTAGCCGATCTCATCGGTCAAATCGATGAGCTGCGCCTCGAGAGGAGGCCGCAGGTCCAGCAAGTACTCCGCCAATTCCGGATGCTTGGCTACTGTGTAATCGTGCGAGTGCTTGATGACGCCCTCGCGCACTTCGAAGGTCAGGTTGAGTCCTCTAAATGCGGCGTAGCGCAGTTCGAAGTCCTCAACGATGCGCAGCGCCTGCAGGTTGTGATCGAAAAACTCGCCATGCTTTTGCATCAAGCCGTCGAGCGCGCGTTCGCCAGCGTGCCCGAACGGAGGATGCCCAATGTCATGCACCAATGCCAGTGTCTCACTCAGGTCAACATTCAAATCGAGTGCCGCGGCGATGGTGCGCGAGATCTGCGCGACTTCGATGGTGTGCGTCAGGCGGGTGCGGAAGTGATCAGAGTAGCGGCGCGTGAAGACTTGTGTCTTGTTCTCAAGCCTGCGAAATGCTCGCGAGTGAATGACGCGGTCGCGATCGCGCTGAAATGCGTTGCGGTACGGATGCGGCGGCTCAGGATAGCGCCGCCCGCGAGAGTCTTCCACGCGAGCCGCATAGCTGGCAAGCATAGTGCGAGTTTAGCAGCATGTTTCCCACCCTTTCCCAAATGCAGGGAAAGGATGGGGCACCCAGATTCTCGTCAGATCGGAAGCGCTCTAGTCCTTGCCCGGAGTCTGCTTCGCCAGTCGCACCTTGGCCGACTCAAGGTCTTTCTGCACCTTGGCCATTTCTTCGGTATCGATTTCAGCGGGAATGGTCTTGTTCCACTCGTCCAGAGCGCGCTGCCAGTGCGTAGTGGCCAGTTTCAGGTGGCCGGTCTTCTGATAGAGATCTCCTAAGTGGGCCTGCACAGTCGGATCGCTGCCGATCTTTTCCGACGCCAGCCGCAGGTTCTCTTCCGCTAAATCGTAATTGCCCAGACGGTAATAGACCCAGCCAAGCGAGTCGAGATATGCGCCATTCTGCGGATCGAGCGCCACGGCGCGCCGAATGTAGCCCAGCGCTTCGTCGAGGCGCGTGCCACGATCGGCCAGCATGTAGCCAAGATAATTCAGGGCCTGCGCGTTCTTGGGATCGCTGACGATTACTTTGTGGAACGCTTCTTCGGCCTGCTCATATTTCTTCTGGCGCTCGTAGATGGAGCCCGCGACAAACAAGGCATAGTCCTTGTCTTCCTGCTTGGTCGACAGCGCCAACGCCTTATTGATGCTAGTTTCGGCCTGCGGCCAGTCCTTCACCCGGCTGTACATCTGGGCCAGCGCGATGTAGACGTCGCGGTCGTCGGCCGTGCCTTTGAGCATCAACTTCACCTGCTCGATGGCCGCGGTGGACTCGCCCATGTCAGCGCGCTGTGACGCCGCTACCATCTGCAGCGAGCGGTCGTTGGGGAATTTCTTTGCCGCCTCTTCCGCGACATTGGTGGCCATCTGCCACTGTTTCTGGTCGCGGTAGGTCTCGATCATCTCCTGGTAGCCGCGAATCGCGTTGTCGTCGCCCAGTTCGGTCATGCGACGGAAGGTGTCGATCGACATCTGCGGCTTGTTGGCTTCGCGATAGACCGTACCCAAACGCTCCAGGAAGATGGCGCGATTGTTCTTTTCCGAGGCGTCGTACTCGCCGCTGGGGTGATCAGTCTTCTGCAAGAGCTGGTTAAGCAGCGCAATCGCGTCGTCGTACTTGCCCTGTGCCTCTTCAATAACCGCGATGTTGTATTTCAGCTCCAGCGACTCAGGGACGATAGCATTGGCCTTGTTGAGCGCGTCCGACGCTTCGTCGTATTTGCCGCTACGCCGGTAGATTTCGGCCATGCGCATGTAGGTCTGCGCATCCGAGGGATCGGCTTCGACAATGATTTTGAACTGCGCCAGAGCTGCGTCCGTCTGGCCATCGTTCAGCAGGTTCTGGGCCAGTCCGCGGACCGAATCAAGATTGTCGTGATCGAGATCAACCGACTTCTGATACGCCTCAATGGCCTTCTTGTAGGCCTTGTTCTGCTCGTAGGTATAGCCCAGCGCCGCGTAAACCTTCGAAGTGCGGGCCGCCTCAGGGAATGCGTTCAAAACATCCAGTGCCCGTGAGGAGTCGCCCTCTTCGTTGTACAGAATCGACAGCGCGGTCACTGCTTCTTCAGAGTCGGGCTGGATTTGCACGGCCGTCTTGAATTCGCTTTCAGCCTTCACCAGATCGTTATTCAGACGATAGAGCCGGCCCAGTAGCAGGTGGTCTTCCACGCTCTTGGGGTCGAGCTTGACGATCTGCTCATACTGGTCGATCGCCAACTTCAGGACTTCCTGCGACTGCGTGCCCGACTGCATGTCGCCCAACGAGCGAAGATAGATGCGGCCCAGAAGGCGATGCGCCTCAAGGTTGTTGCCATCGCGCTTCAGGATGTCCTGTGCTTCCTGAATGGCGTCCTTGATGCGGCCCGTTCGGGCATACAGCTCGGCGAGCCCGGCGTTCAGGTAGTCCGACGTCGGATCGTTCTCGATGGCCAGTCGGTACTCGTCGACCGCCTTGTTGGCGTAATCGGCGCGCCCATACATCGAGACCATCTCTTCGTAGATGTGCGCCATTGCGAAGTGGTAATAGGCCGCGGCCTTGTCAGGCGCTGGCGCCTTGTCGGTGCTCGGAGTTGTCGGGGCGGCCGCAGCCGGAGCTTCCGAGGCAGCGGTTGATGCCGGTTTGTCTTGCGCAAGGCTGCCAACCGAGCAAGCCAGCAGAACAGCCAAAAAGGTGACACTAATGCGAGTTCGATTCATTCTCTAGGACCAGCCGTTAGTTCGATTGGATGTCGTTTCGCTGCGGGGGTCTTCCTTATTTTAGCCCCTTGCGGCTTTGGATGGCGAAAGTGAGCCAAGAAGATACGCGTGCCACCGCTTTTTTCCACTCACAGGTAAACCCTGTAGCTGATTGGACGTCGCGGTGGCCACAACGTTTAATTGTTTGCAGCGCTTTACATCGCTTTACAAATAAACTGTTCGTTCGGCTTTCACGTGCATCAACGGGCCAATTCTCGCTATGATTCAACGGTCGGCCGCTTAAGTGTAGCGTCCCTAGCGAAAACAAGGCTGAGAGTCACATGGAAATACTTCACTATTCGCGTATCAACTCTCCTGTCGGACCACTGGTCCTCGGCATGTCGGAGGCAGGCCTGGCGGTGCTCGCCTTTGGCCATGAGCTTCCAGTCACTCTGGCCGGCCGACCGGTCAACTGGCAGGAATCATCCTCCGCTTGTGCGGAGGTACACCAGCAACTGGACGAATACTTCGCTGGCCGGCGCCGCGAATTTGCCATGCCGCTCGATCTGCGCGGCACCGACTTCCAGCGCGAGTGTTGGGATCAGCTGCTCAGTATTCCCTACGGCGAAACACGCAGCTACGGTGAAATCGCACGGGCCGTGAAGCGTCCGAACGCCTATCGCGCCGTCGGACAATCGAACCATCACAATCCGGTCGCGATCATTGTGCCGTGCCATCGAGTACTAGCCGGAGGCAAAGCTCTGGGTGGCTACGGCGGCGGACTGCCGACCAAAGCATTTCTGTTGCGCCTGGAAGGCGCAGCCTTTCGCGACGAGTTGGCTGCACGCAAGAGCCAGGAGACGCTGGCGTTTACGTAGTCGCAGTCTCCAGCTCCGGAGTCGCCGCCAGCAACGTGCGCGTGTATTCCTGCTTCGGAGCCGTAACGATTTGTTCGGTCGTGTCCAACTCCACAATCTCACCCTGCTTCATCACCGCGATGCGCGTTGCTAGGTAGCGCACCACCGGCAGCGAGTGCGAGATAAATAGATAGGTGAGCTGAAATTCCTTCTGCAACTCACGCAGCAGGTTGACGATTTGCGCCCCGACACTTACGTCGAGCGCCGACACCGGCTCGTCAGCCACAATAAAACGCGGCCGCAGCATCAGTGCGCGCGCGATCCCGACGCGCTGCCTCTGGCCTCCGCTGAACTCGTGTGCATAACGGCGCAAGGCCGATTCATCGAGCCCGACCGCCCGCAGCATCTGCGACGCTTGGGCGCGGCGCGACTGGCGTGGCTCTCCACCGTGAATAGCGATTGGCTCGCATACCGTCTGCTCGACGGTCATGCGCGGGTCGAGCGAGCCGTAAGGGTCCTGGAAGATGATCTGCATGTCCCGTCGCAGCCGCCGCAATTCGCCTCCACTTGCGGCCAGCACATCGCGACCGTCGAAGCGCACCGTTCCCGAGTCCGGCTCGATCAGTCGCAGCAGCATGCGTCCCAAGGTGCTCTTACCTGAGCCTGACTCTCCGACCAACCCCAACGTCTCCCCCGCCTCGATCGTCAACGAAACGTCATTGACTGCCCGAACCCGGCTTGTCGAGCCGGTACCAAAGGCATTCTGACCTGACGAAAACGACTTCACGAGATGTTCAGCCTGCACTAACAGCATGCCGCCGATGGTAACAAATGGCGAAAATGCAAATTGTGCGATGCGTTCGAAGCCGCATAAAACAAGGATGCTGCCAGATTGTCACACGGAATTCATCGCTCTGCGCAATCGAAATAACTTCGGCGGAAATCACGAGCGCCGCGAAAATACTGGTTTTGCGTGAAGCCTAAGCGAACTATCTGGCGACTCTGCACCATTTCCGGTCACCCTCCTGTGGATGAGCTGCATTCGATTGAAAACAAAGCCGATAAAATCGTCTAATTTTTATTGACTTCCAAAACGCCAGGAGTAAAACAAACTCGTTCTTTGACAGTTTCCGAGGTTTTCTGGTTGGTGGCGAGTCCGGGGCTGAAGCCAGTTCACCGTAGCCGCGCCTGCAGCGCATAGGCAAACGGAGGGACAGCAACGGTCAATAGCGAACCGCCGGTTGAGAAAACAAGAGACCCGTCAAAGGCGAGATAGGATCCCGAGGCGTTGAGCCCGATTCCGGTTGGCAGTAAGCCCGGAGCCCAAGTCAAGATCGTACGCTGCGTGCGCAAGCATCCGGCGACCACAGGTCGGCAAGGGTCTAAAGCGAACTGCCGGTTGAGAGGAAGGAGCAACACAACCTCGGGATTCTTGTTTGCAGTCTCCTCACTCCTCCACACAACAGGCGATTGGCATTCAACAGAAACGCCGCTGCAATGCAGCGGCTTCTTTCGCCAGTATCCCTATTTCGCGCCTTTCGCCGCCCCCTTGGCGGGAGCTTCATCCGACGCACTGGCAGTCTTGGTGTTTTCTCCGATGGGTGTCCAGCCTGCCGACGAGCTGGCGCTACAGTTATTCGCTGCGCATGCTGTAAAGTCGATGACCGGATGTAGTTCCCACACCGAGGCACGCCAGCAGCGAGCGTTGGTCGGATCGACGCCGCAGTCCTGGCCTGCGACGAAGTGTTCGTTATCAACCATCAGTTGACCGAGCACCTTGACTTGCTGTCCCAGTACAGCTTTTACAGCATCTACCGTCCATTCCTGATGAAAGGCGTCGCGATAGTGCGGCGTCATCTCCACCACCATCGACTGGTGCTTCTCGGCTGAAGTAATGGCCTTGCCACTGCGAAGCTTCTCCCCCACCGCAGGGTCGAAGCCGACGAAAATGTGGTAGTCCACATCCTGGAAGTCAGGAGGGTCCTTGGCAAGCTGGCAGTTGCTGCTCTCTGCACCTTCCGGTTCCACGGCATAGAGATACCCGACCACGCCATAGATGCTGCCTTCACCCATATCTGCCAATTTACCGGACAGGTCGCCATGGTTCTTCTGGTTGAGTCCTATCTTCTGAATCGCTGCCTCAAGTTGATTGAGCTGGTCGAGAGTGCTGATGACTTCTTTCGGCTGCATGGCAGCCGGAGCCAAGGTTCCCCACTTAATCTGGTTCTTAAGTTCATTCAGGAACGGATCGTACGAGCTGCCACTGATGGTGCAGCCAGTCGGATACATATCGTGACAGGCGCGGAAGTCCGATATATCGCCTCCACACTTTTGGGGCTGCGTGCTCGTGATTGGTCCGGTTGGAGCGCCGGGGCCGGTCGTCGTCGCCTTTCCGCCCGGTAGAACGGCACTGCTTAACAGCGCGATAGCCAGGGGAATCATCGGAGCGACGGTTCTTACTGCACTCGTCGTCGCCGCCGCCGCCGCGGGTGCCACCCTGGCCGTCTTGGCCGCTGCTGTCTTCTTTGTTGCCGTCGTGGTGCCTGCGTTCGTTGTTGGGGTGTTTCTTGTCGGCATGGCTACACCTCACCTCCAGTAGGCAATCGGATCGTTGTCTGGATAACTGCCCCGTGACATTGCTTCTGTCTCTAGGGCTGGTTGCCAGTCGCCTTATCCGCAGCCTGCTGGGCCTTTGCCGCATTCTCTGCTGTCTGCTGGACCGCCTGTTGAGCGGCGGCAGCGTGCACCGCCATCTGACTGACGGCCGCTTGTGTGGTCGCCGCCGCCTGCTGAGCGGCCGCAGCGTGCTCACTCGCTTCATCGGCGGCAGCTTGCGCGACAGCCGCCCCTCCGCCCGTGTCGGCAGCGCTGCCGGCTTGCGGTGTCAGCAGCTGAGGTTGGCTATACGAGATGCCTTTACTCACCGCATATGTGCTGGCGCTGATGCCTAGGAGCGTCAGCACGCCCGACGGGATGTCTGGGATGGCCCCGTGGTTGGCTTCCACCAGCACGAAAAGGCTGATGGCGATCACGAAGGTGAAGATCAGCAACTGGAAGCGTGACATGCTGGCATCTCCCGATGGTTCACTGATCAGCTGTGACAAATCGATCTTACCCATCCAGATCCAGGCAATGATGGTGGCGCACAACGCGCCCAGAAAGGCGCAAAGTGTAAACCCACAAACCTGTGCCATCACACTCATGACTTCCCTCCTAATTTGTTACTGCTGGTCCATGTTTTCCATGCTTTTCCGACTGCGTAAATGCCGCTGCTGCCACCCATCAGATAAAGCCAGTTATTACTCACGTCCGGCATCGTCCCGGTGCTGCTTTTGGCAACTTCGCCCAAATAACTGGAGGCGGCGGCGATGGTCGCCAGCAACAACTGAATCCTCTCCGGACTGGTTTGTGTCGATCCGTCTTTTTGCTGGAAAAGCCCCTTGAGATTGATCCGGCCGGTCAGCATCTGGAAGGCCACAATGGCCGCCAGACCATACAGAAAGCCCAGCAATTCAAAGTGCAGGATCCGGGTAATCGGCATGGCCGCTCTCTCTTGGGAAGTGAGGAAGGACAGTAACAAACTATTCAGGCCGGTTCAACATTATTCGCGTAGTAGGCTGCGAATCGAATCGCCAACCGCGCCTCACCGCGTTACCAAGTTGGCAATCAGGTCGTTGGCGGCCTGGGTCATGCCGTAGAACATTTCAAAACCGACTTTGTTGACTGCCACGAACACGCCGACATTGCGCCCCGGCGCAAACGCGATGTAAGTCATGAAGCCTCCGCCTCCACCGCTTTTGGCGACGATCATCGGACGAATGCCATCGGCGGCCATGGTTACCCAGGCGAGCCCGATGCCCGCCATGGGCCCAGCTTCGTCGAAGCCGATGGCGGTGGAGAGCGCCTGTCGCGGACGATAGACGGCGTGCGCGACCGTTGGCACTTGCCACATTGTGGGATCTTGCTCCAGGTTGTACTTGATCCACAGCGCCATGTCGGCGCCCGTGGAGTACACCCCGCCCGCTCCCTCGGTGGCCGAGCTTTCGACGCAGGGCCCGGGCCCGCCAATGCCGCTGCCCAGCATCAGCCGATCGCACTGCTCCTTGGTCGGATTAACGCCAGTGTCGTTCATTCCAAGTGGGCCAGTGATGCGCTCGTGCAACAGGTCGGCGTAGGGTTTACCGGCGGCAGTAGCTAACGCGTCTGCCAGGAGATCGAAGCCGACATTCGAATACGCGGCATTCTTGCCCGGCTCCCAGGCGAGCTTGTAGCCGGCCAGCCAGGTCCACCGCTGCTCCTTGGTGGGCCAGGTGAACGCCTTCACATTCGGAGGGACGTCACCGATCTCGCGAGGGAGGCCGGCCGAGTGAGTCGCAAGATCAAGCAGGGTGATCTCACGCTGGCCGAATTGGGGAACCGTTGCGCCTCCGGCGTACATCTTCAGCGGATCCGTAAGATGCACTTTGCCGTCGAGCGACAAACTGGCGAGCAGGGTGCCCGTAAAGGTCTTCGAGATCGAGCCCAGGCGGATGAGCGACTTCCCATCGGGCTCTTTGCCGTTGCCCTTGGCGGTTTCACCATAGCCCTCGATGACGACATCGTTGCCCCGAACCACCACCAGCACCATTCCCGGCGAGCCGGAATCGATCCACATCACCGGGCCCGTGAGGCTGATGGATTCCTTCAGCAGGGCGGTCTGGTCGGTCGTCTGGGCGGAAAGGTTCGCAGCACCTATCGAGCAGGCGAGAACCAGCAAGGTCGCAACGAGACGGACGCGGTGAGTCGGCATTTTGAGCGCTCCTGAAGTTATGGGGAAAAATCCGGCCGGATAGGGTAACTGGGGAGGAGCGTTCTTTCGTGACATCTCCTTCGTCTCCAACCGGCCGGCGAAGCTAACGAGTACCTTTGACGTTCTTTTGGGCCAGCGTTTTGTTGATGCTGTTGATGTCGCGCTGCACATTAAGCACGGCGCGCATCACGTCGGAAAGCATTACATCGCTGCTGGCTTCATCTGGCTTCACCGTTGGCGGTGGCGGAGGTGGCGGGCCGGCGACGGCGATGGAGCTGGGGCTTACGCCACCGGTTCCCCCTCCGGGATCCGGATCGAGGACACGGCCGTAATTACGCAGTATCTCAACCAGCACAGCGGGGGACTTCTTCAAGTCGATAACGCTGCCGTACTTCTTCGCGATTTCGTTGACCAGGGCCGACTGCCTTTTCGGTAATGCCATGGTGTTCACCTCATGGTTGGAATGGAAACTACGTGACGCGAAAAACTTTTTGCCGCTGCCATGTGACCAGGGTTGTCTTCTTGCCCTTCAGCAGTGGAGTGGCGGAATGGATCATCCGGCAATCGCATTCGCCGTCAGGGAACAGGTTGTTCCAGATGAGCAAGCGTCCGGCGCGGGCGTCGACGTAGGTGTCGACCGCGCGGAAGTGGGTGCCACCACCCTTCAGTGGCGTGTTCAAGTAGAGAAGGAAGGTGAGGAGGCGTTCGCCGGCGTAATGCTTGCTCCAATATCCGGCGTCGAGATGGTAGTCGAACATGCCATTGCGACAGTAGTCGGTGGCCTGCCAGTGTTCAAGATGGGAGGGCGCCACGCCGAAGCGCCGTTGAATGCGCGCCTCGATCTTGCGCAGGATGGCCTGCAGCTGGTGGCTGAACCACTCCTGGTGGGCCGTGTTACTGATGCGGCGATCGGTGAGGATGTTGAGATACTCCCCGTCGGGCTGCTGCTGGTAAGTGAGACTGGGCTGCCAGTAGGCGGAGGCCAGTTCATCGAGAATCTGCTCGCACTCCGAAGGCGAGAGAAATGCGTCGAAGTAGAAGATGCCGTTGCCCACGAACGTGCGAACCGAGCGTCGAGAACGGGACTGCGGCCGAGTTGGTTGAGACCGCACGATTGTGCCACCCACGTTTAGCACTCCTTGCCGAGTAGTGCAGCACATTATTGTCGTTGGAGTGAATTCCGGCAAGCGTATAGTGGAGGCCTCAAATATTTTCACTCGCCCCTGTGTTTTCAATGGGTTAGCAGAAAATTGTTCGCAAACGATTGATAAATATCGCAGTTATAGGTATCCATATCAGCGAGTGAGACTTAGGGGCGAGAATCGCGCGTTCTAGCTACCAAGGAATTTCTACTTCTTGGTTTCACCCTTCATTTCGGTCTGCACCAGGTGAAGCTCGGAGGTGCCCACGTTTTCTACAGCGTGCGTTCCGGGATCGCGCCAGGAGGCGGTACCAGCCTTGGCCTCAGCCACCCGGCTTGTCCCATCAGGAAGGGTGAACTTGATCTTGGCATCGGTGACGTAATAAACGACGCTGGCCGGATGAGAATGCATCGCGACCTTCTGTCCGGGTTGCACGTGCACGTCGAGCACGCGGACCTGGGCATTCTCCAGTATCACCTTGTGGGTCTCGGGCCCACCGGAAACCGTGACCACGTCTTGGGTGAGAGCGGTTGAACAGGCAAGACACAACAAGCAGGCTAGACAGAACCAACGACGCATATTCGCCTCCTCAATGCAGGATTGGACGAGGGCGGTATCTTTACCCGACAGCCCACGCTTTACTTTTGCCCGGCAGCTTTGGCCGATTTGGCAGCCGCGGCCTGGGCGCGGAGCTTTTCCGCCCAGGCGGTAAATGCCGCCACGGTCGCTTCGCGCAGAGTTAATCCCTGGCCCGCGGCCATCATCTTGATGTTGCGCTTTTCGTTGTCGGAAAGGCGAACCTGAAGCAGGTTTCTTTCGGTCTGGGGTGCTTTTTCCTTCATTTTGATTTTCATGCCTCTTTAGAATCAGCTGGTTAGCGCGAAATTATTCGCAAGCGATTGATTTCAGGCGATTTATGCGTATCCATTTGTGCCGCAATGATTTAGGTGCGATTTCGAGCATTTTTCGAGGCCCGACTGGTCATACAATACATACAAATCATACGCCGAATTGCCATACTTTGCATATAAGTATGACAGAATTTTGTCATACATTCCATACAAGTATGCACCGATTCAGCTACAGCCGCAGGGGACGCCGAGATGTCAAAGAGCCGTTTCCGGTCTTCGGAATGGGCGGGGGCTGAGGCCAGAGACACCACTCCCTCTCCTCGCGGTGAATGGTCGCTCAATGGAGGCGGACGCGAAAGGGCGCCGGTCACGGTGGGGTGTGATAAACGGAAGGTGTCAGCGGCCGGTGGTGGGTTGCGAAGAAAAACCCACATATCCTAAACGAGGAGACTTCGGAAAAGCCTCACCCTTCGACTTCGCTCTGTCGAGAATCATTCACCACGGAGACACGGAGGGCACGGAGTTTTACTCAATCAGGTCTCTCCGTGACCTCTGAGCCTAGTAGCGGTTTTTATTTCCATAGGTGTGCCGAAGGCCCATGGGACACTCAGGCCAGGCTCCGGCCGAAGGAAGGCCGATGGCTACCGCGGGGCGGCCCATCCCCCGGCACGCTTCAGGGAGATAATAGCGGGCATGCCAAGAGAAATTCCCTACCGTCAGTTCAACTTCCTGCTGCAATTTGCCGGCGAGTCCGAAACGCAAGCGGGATTTCAGGAGTGCAGCGGGCTCGGCCTCGAGACGGGGTTGGCCGAATACCGAAACGGAAATGAGCCCCCGAACCTGGAGCAAGATCACGGGCACATATAAGGTGCCGGACGTGACCCTGAAGCGGGGCGTGATAGGCGAGGCCAGTCTCAGCTCATGGCTGGCGGAAAGCCGTAGCGGTACCAACGCGCAGCGTGAGGTCGTTCTCGTGCTGCGGAGCGAGGACCGGACCCAGACGGCGCAGACATGGACGCTGTCGAGCACACGCATCGTCAAGTGCACCGGAGACCTACTCAATTCCACAGAGACGCAGGTTGTCCTGGAAGAGCTGGTGCTCAAGTGCGAACGGATCGAGCAGGGGTAAGTTTTCTTGCGGGCGCTGCGGCTTTGCCTGCGCGCCGGCCTTCGGCAGAGTGGAAATGGAATTTGTTTTGGGCTTATGCGCGGGCTTACGCCCACGCCTAAAAGCGCGTCGGCGCTGCCGCGCCTCTTAGGTTCGCTCGTCAGTGGTTAATGGTCGGTGAAATCCAAAAGACCCACCTGGCCAAAATCAGGCCGGTTGGGGCACCCGCCGACGAAAACCCCCACTCAAGGTTCCGCCACGGCGGACGCCCTTGAATGGGGCACCCTTGTGAAGAATTTTGAGTTGAACGGAGGGTTACCTGGGCAACCCGCCGCACACAACCGAGGTGGTGTAGACTTTTGCCAACTTTCAGCGTCGCGCAGCTCAGGAGGCTTATGAACCGCTCCACTTTCTTTCGGGTATTCTCGGCTACGGCTCTATCCCTGCTGTTCATCTGCCCGACGCTCGCGCGTCAGGGTACGAAGATGGATCCCAACGCGAAGACGATGACCATCGAGGGGGCCGTTCGCGACCTCGCTTGTCCCGTCCAAAATCCGGCTGCGACGGCCACCCAGTTCAGCTTGAAGTGCACCCAGGAGTGCGTCAGGCACGGCTCACCGATCATCATCCTCACCAACGACGGGTTCATCTATTTCCCAATCTCTGCGGACATGCCCGATTCCAGTCAGCGTGAAAAGATGATGCCCTTCGTCGGCAAGTATGTGCAGGCGACCGGTCCCGTATTTGAGCGAAAAGGAACTCGCGCGATTGCGATCACGGAGATCAAGGAACTGAAGAACGTTCACTTGGACACCAGTGAGGAATGAGCGCCGGTCGTGACTTGGCATCCCGTTTTACAGAGTCGGCCCACCGGCAAAGGGAAGGAGTGTGTGGGGCAGCGGCGGTGATTTCAGCTTTCGACAAAAGACCCACATCTGCCAGAAGAAGGCAGATATGGGCCACGGGAAATGTGGGCCACGAGCCCAGACTCATATATGAAGAACTACTACTTTTCAGGCCTAATTTATGAAATGGTGAATTGCCTCGTTGGCGTTATCTTGAAATGAAGTATTTTTCAAATCAGTAAAAAAGGTGCTCTGGTCCACCATGTCCCCTGATAACTTACCCTCTTTACTGGCATAAAAAACGCCGCTTTTATACCGCTCATCCGAAATGGCATCTACAAAGCGTTTTGCACCTACTTCCAGCTTATGCACCATTCCGCCCATCAATGGGAATACAATAGGCATCATCAGATACTTCAACATAAACCGCATTGCCGGGGGAAGACTATCTGGCGCCTGAGTTCCTTTTGTATTTCCTGGGCTCACAACAATAAACTTGAGCTTAGGATATTTTCTTGCCATTGATAACGTCCACATGGTTTCTGCATACTTGACATATGCGTATGCTTGCAATGCATTGAACTTATTACCAAAATATGATCCATCAAGAACAGCAGCAAACTCATCTACAGAAGAAGTCCTCATTGAAACTGGTTTTACTCCGAGCATCTTTACTCCTGGAACAGCTTCCGCACTGACTGATAGAACTGTTTTCCTTAACTTGTCCCGTTTAATTAATTCCTCCACTAGAATTACATTACCTAAAATATTCGTAGCAGCTAATTGATTCATACCGGAAGGCGTAGATTTCGCAGCCGTTTTCCCAACTACTCCACCTGCATTTAAAACTATTGCATCAATGGGTTACCCTTATTTCTTCTGCTGCTTTTCTTACAGAATTTGCATCCGTAACGTCCCCAATAATAATTTCAAAAATCTTTTTCCCCGTTTTCTCCTCAAGGTCTTTTTTTGCTGCCTCTGCTTTCGCTTGATTTCTGCAAAAAAGCATTACTTTTTTTGTTTCTTTTTTCAATGCTAACTGTCGGGCGGTCTCTTTCCCAAGCCCAGCATTTGCTCCGGTTATTAATATACTTTCGTTCATATTTTCCATCCTTAGTGGTAAAGGGTTAAGATCGAGTCGTGAGGCCCCGCGAGGCCAGAGCCGGCTTGCTAATTTAGAACTATTCAGTTATATATTGGTGGATGACCGTTGTCAATGAGTTGTGAACCAAATGATTCAAAATGCAGCTAGGCCGCGGGGACGACCGCGCAGCTTCGACGAGACGGGGGCGCTGGAAAAGGCGACTCAGGTGTTCTGGTCGAAAGGCTACGACGGAGTGACGATTGACGATCTCGTCGCCGGGATGGGTGTGGGACGGCCGAGCCTGTATGCCGTCTTTGGGGACAAGCGGGCGATATTCTTGCGCGTCCTTAGGGCGTACGCAGAACGGAAGGGCGCATCCGCCGCGAAGGCACTCCTCGCGCCACAGAGTCTTCGCGACTCGATCGCGGGCTTTCTGAGGTACGCCGTCGAAAGTGCGACCGAGAAAGGGTCCGCCCGGGGCTGCCTTCTGATGTGCGTCGCGCCGCTTGTGAACGACGCTGAGGTTCAGCGGTTCCTGCAGAACGCGGCCAAGGGCGGCGCGGCGCTGCTGGAGCGCCGTTTCCGGGATGGGATCAGCGCGGGAGAAATCCCATCTGACTTTCCCGTAGCCGCGCGCGCAACCCAGGTCACGGATTTAGCGCGTGGGCTGACCATGCGTGCGCAGATAGGCACGCCGCGCAAGACGCTCCTCAAGGAAGCTGAGGAAGCGGCCGAGTTGGTGCTCCTGCCGCGGCGCAGGGCGTCAAAATGAGATCTCAGCAACGCGCTGCCCGCCGTATTGCAGCGCTTCCAGGAGGAAGCTGAAGCGCGCCTGCTGCTTGGCGGCGAACTTCTGGCCGAGGGCGAGACGGAATTGGCCGAGACTAGCTCCCACCCTTTCGCCAACAGCGGGCGAAAGGATGGGGCCCCCACTTCCTAATTTTTGTCGATCAAAACCTACAGCGGTATATTCCCGTGCTTCTTGGGCGGGTTTTTGTCGCGCTTGTTTTCCAGCATATCGAGGGCTTGGATTAGCTTGCGGCGGGTGTCGCGGGGGCGGATTACTGCGTCTAGATATCCGCGCTCGGCGGCGATGTAGGGATTGGCGAAGCGGTCGCGGAACTCCTCGATCTTGGCGGCGCGATCGGCTTCGGGATTTTCTGACTTCTCCAACTCGCGCTTGTAGACGATGTTGACCGCGCCTTCGGGGCCCATGACGGCGATTTCGGCGGTGGGCCAGGCGTAATTCACGTCGGTGCGAATGTGCTTGGAGGCCATGACGCAATAGGCTCCGCCGTAGGCCTTGCGGGTGATGACGGTGATCTTGGGCACGGTGGCTTCGGAGAAGGCGTAGAGCAGCTTGGCGCCGTGAGTGATGATGCCGCCGTACTCCTGCTGGGTGCCGGGGAGGAAGCCGGGCACGTCTTCGAACGTAATGAGCGGGATGTTGAAGCAGTCGCAGAAGCGCACGAAGCGCGCGGCCTTGATGCTGGCGCTGATGTCGAGGACTCCGGCGAGGAAGTTGGGCTGGTTGGCGACGATGCCGACAGGCTTGCCGTTAAGGCGTGCGAATCCGATGACGATGTTTTTGGCGTAGTGCTCGTGGACCTCGAAGAAGTAGCCGTCGTCAACGACGTGGGTGATGACGTCTTTGATGTCGTAGGGCAGATTCGATTCGGTGGGGACGAGGGTGTCGAGGGCTTCGTCGGCGCGATCGATGGGATCGGTGCAGGCCTTGCGCGGCGGGTCTTCGAGATTGTTGGAGGGCATGAAGCTGAGCAGCTCGCGCATCATGCTGAGACATTCGGCGTCGTCGTGGGCGAGGAAGTGGGCGACGCCGGATTTCGCGTTGTGGGTCATGGCTCCGCCGAGCTCGTCTTTGGTGACCTCTTCGTGGGTGACGGCCTTGATGACTTCGGGGCCGGTGATGAACATGTAGGAGGTGTTCTCGACCATGAGGATGAAGTCGGTGATGGCGGGGGAGTAGACCGCGCCTCCGGCGCAGGGGCCCATGATGGCGGAGATTTGCGGGACGACGCCGACTGGAGAGAACGTTGCGCAGGAAGATGTCGGCGTAACCGGCGAGCGACATCACGCCTTCCTGAATGCGCGCGCCGCCGGAGTCGTTGAGGCCGATGACGGGAGCGCCGACGCGCATGGCCATGTCCATCATCTTGACGATCTTGGCGGCGTTGGTTTCGGAGAGCGAGCCGCCGAAGACGGTGAAGTCCTGAGCGAAGACGAAGACGAGACGGCCTTCGATGCGTCCGTAGCCGGTGATGAAGCCGTCGCCGAAGAACTTTTGCTCGTCCATGCCGAAGTCGTTGCAGCGGTGGGTGACGAGCTTGTCGGTCTCTTCGAAGGTGCCTTCGTCGAGGAGGAACTCGATGCGCTCGCGGGCGGACATCTTGCCTTGCTTGCGTTGCGCGGCGACGCGGGCTTCGCCTCCACCGGACTCGGCGAGGGAGTCGCGGCGCTTCAGTTCGGTCAGTTTCTGCTCAAGGTTCATGCCGGGGATTATAAACAGCGGGGAGAGGGGTGCCGTGTGACGGATGAACACTGCGGCGGGAAATTCACCACGGAGGCACGGAGGACACGGAGGAAATTAGAGGCAACTGCAACCACGAATGAACTGGACGAAGGTCACTGCCACCTAGCTAAATCCCACCCTTTGCCAAAGGCGGGCAAATGTGGGGCACCCACTGGACTCTCACTCCCAGCGAACAGCAGATCCCTCGGCCGCAACAGCGCGGCCTCGTGATGACAGCAAATAGAGATTCGTAGTCGTAATGCTTTACTCCGTTCGCAGGGCCTTCATTGGGTCGATGGAGGCGGCGCGGCGAGCGGGTAGATACGACGCCAGCAGCGCGGTGAGCAGCAGGACGATGCCGACGGTGAGCAGGACCCAGACGTCCATGGCGCCGACTTCGTAGAGGGTACTGCGCATGATGCGGCCGATGAGGGCGGCGCCGGCGAGTCCGAGGGCGAGTCCAGTGACGGCGAGGGTGGAAGCGTCGCGGAGGATGAGCGAGATGACGCGGCCCTTGCCGGAGCCGAGGGCGAGGCGGAGGCCGATTTCCTGGGTGCGCTGCGAGACGGCGAAGGCCATGAGAGCGTAGATGCCGACGGCGGCGAGAAGCAGAGCGACGAAGGCGAAGGCGGCGAAGAGCACCATGGTGAAGCGGTCTTCGGCGAGCGACTCGCTCTTGACCTGGTCCATGGTACGAACGTGGGCGATGGGGACCTGAGGATCGACCGAATGCACGGCGGCGGCGATGGAGCGGGCCATGGCGCCGGGATCGCGGGCGGTGCGGACTCCGATGTTCACGTTGCGCTGGAGCGACTGGGTGAAGGGGACGTCCATCTCGGGACGGTCTTCGCGGAAGCTGCCATCGCGGACGTTGTGGAAGACGCCGACAATCTGCCACTCGACGATAGGACCGACTTGCGGCGAGCCAGGGATGATCTCTTCCATGGCGATGCGTTGCTGCAGCGGGTCGAGGCCCTGGAGATAGCGGCGGACGAATTCCTGGTTGACCATGGCGACGCGCACGCTGGTGGAGGTGTCTTGCGGAGTGAAGGCGCGGCCCTGGATGACATCGATGCCGAAGGTCTTGAAGTAGTCGGGCGAGACGGATTGGAAGCCGGTGCCGGGGCGCTTGGAGGGATCGCTGTAGCTGGGGCCGCCGACGATGCTGAAGGTCATGCCATCGCTGGTGCCGAGCAGGGGGAGGCCGGTCACGGTTGCGGCTGACGAGACTCCCGGAACCGCGCGGACGGCGGCCATGACCTGATCGTTATAGGTGTTCATTTCGGCGGGTGAGGCGAAGCGAGTCTGCGGCTGATTGAGTTGGAACGTGAGCACGTGGTCGGTCTGCACGCCGAGATCGATGCGAGTGAGGTTCCAGAAACTGTGGATGGCGAGGCCTGCGCCGGCGAGCAGTGAAAGTGCAAGACTGAATTCGCCGATGATTAGCAGACGACGCAGCTTGTTGCTTCTGGAGCCGGAAGTGGAACGTCCACCGTCTTTGAGCGACTCCTGGGGATCGACACGAGAGGCGTACCAGGCGGGAGCGCATCCGAAGAGGAGCCCGGCGAGAGTGGTCAGGGCGAGAGCTGCGATGAGAACCGGAGGATCCAAGTGGAAATTCGCTTCGGAAGGGAGGATGCCTTCCGGAACGATGGCGAGCACAAGACGAATCAGCAGCTTGCCGAAGGCGATGCCGAGCGCTCCGCCTAATGCAGCGAGGAGAAGGCTTTCGGTGAGGAACTGGAGAAAGACCTGGGTGCGAGAAGCGCCCATCGAAGTGCGGATGGCAATTTCACGCTGGCGTCCAGCGCCACTGGCCAGCAAAAGATTGGCGACGTTGGCGCAGGTGATGAGCAGTACGAAACCGACAGCGCCGAGAAGGAACCAGAGGTTGTCGATGCGCTCGGGCGGAAGAAAATCATTCTTGAGGGGATCAACACGGGCGCCCCATCCGGTGTTCGATTTGGGGTAGGTGGCGGCAATGTGCGAGGTGACGGCGTCCATGTCGGACTGCGCCTGCTGCAGAGTGACGCCGGGCTTGAGGCGTCCCATGACCAAGATCCAGTGATATTCGTGGTTGATTTGCTCGGGGGTGAAAGCGAGAGGCGCGGCCATTTCGAAGCCGAGGCGGTCGGGCAGGCCGGGCGATAGAACTCCGACGACGGTACGAGGTTTGCCGTCAACCGGAATGGTTTTGCCAACGATGGTGCGGTCGGCGCCAAGTTCGTTCCAAAGCTTGTGGGTGAGAACGACGACCTCGTCTTTGCCGGGGACTCCTTCTTCGGGGAGGAAATCGCGACCGAGAAACATCGGGATACCCTGCATGTCGAACCAGCCGGGCGAAGTGAGTCGACCAATGAGCTGCTGTGGCTGTTCCTGGGTAGCGACGTTGAAGCTTGCGCCGGTCCAGGCGGTGAGCTGCTGGAAAGAATGGCTCTGACGTTGCCAGTCGAGAAAGTCTCCGGCGGAGACGCCGTTACGATGGCCGTTCACTTTGGACCAAATGACCGTGAGCTGGTCGGCATTCGGATAGGGCAGCGGGGCGATGAGGACGGCATAGACCACGGTGTAGATAGCAGTGGTGGCACCGATGCCGATCGCGAGTGTGGCGATGATGGCGGCGGTCATGCCGGGACGGCGGCGGAGTCCGCGAAGGCCGTAGCGAAGGTTACGGAGAAGAGTGCGCATCGATTACCCCGAGGTTGAAGGAGCAACTGACGCGCCAATGAGGTGCGTTGAAAAGACGTGGTTTAGGGGGGCAAAGCGAGGACGGCGTGTCCGGCGGCGGACAAGGGAGGCTAGGATTGATCAGGCGAAGTGTTGCCAGCCGCCGGGGAGCAGGGGTTGGGATTTGCCGTCAGGAGTCTTCAGCTTGATTGAGCGGCCGCGGGTGATTTCTCCGATGCGGGTGATGGAGACCCCGGCGATGGTGCGCGGGATACGGCGGCCGGGTGGAGCGGTGAAGAGCAGTTCGTAATCCTCGCCGCCATGCAGCGCAAACTGCAGGCCGTCTTCGCCGGATACGGCGGGCAGTGCCGAGGCTTCGACGATTGCGCCGACTTTGCTTTCATCGCAGATGTGGCGGAGGTCGGTGGAGAGGCCGTCGCTGGTGTCGATCATGGCGGAGGCGAGTTTTTTCTCGCGCAGGTAGCGGCCGAGGGCGATGCGCGGATCGGGACAGAAGTGCCGCAGGTGCTGGGCCGTCCACAGTTTCTTGCCGTTGCGCAGTTTCTGTAGAGTAGCCACCGAGGCGCCGAGAATCCCGCTTACATAAAGGATGTCGCCTGCCCGGGCGCCGGAGCGGAGCACCGCTTTGCCGGTCGGAACGCTACCGACGACGATGATGTCGGCGAGCACTCCGTTGGGTGACTGCGCGGTGTCGCCTCCGGCGAGCTGAACGGAATAGTGCTTCGCAAGCTTGAGGAATCCACGGATGAAGTCGTCGACCCATTTTTGCGGCAGGCCGGCGGGAAGTGCGAGCGACAAGAATGCGGAATGCGGCGTGCCGCCCATAGCGGCGACGTCGCTGAGGCCGCGGGCCAGGCAGCGGTGTCCGATGGAATCGGCGGGATGCCACTCGCGGCGGAAGTGAATGTCTTCGAGAGAGAAATCGGTAGTGACGAGAATTTCGTGGCCGCGGGGAACGCTAAGAACGGCGCAGTCGTCGCCGATGCCGCGACCGGATTTCTGGCGGGCTGGGGTGGCGGCGCGGCGGATTCGTTGGATGAGTTCGAGTTCGTTCGCGGGCATGTTGGTTGCGACGAGTAATGAGGCTTCAGAGTTGCCAGCACAATATACCGCGTTCGGGGGCGACGGATTCTCGGAGTGTAGGGTCGGCAAATCCAAACGGGCTCGGAAAACGTCGGAAAAGCAGATCCCTCGCGGACTAAAGTCCGCTCGGGAAGACAAAATAAGGGAACTCTACGGCGCAGCTAAAGCTGCGCCCCTTCAAAACCTTGGCAAACCAGAGTTTTCCGTAACCTATAGAGCGCGAGTCATTTTCGGACGCGATTTCGCCAGGCCAAAGCCTGGCGCTTCTACCGAACGGCAAAGCAAACTCCTGGCGGGCTGAGGGGCTGGAATCGGCATGCAGACCGCCACGTAAGTGGTACGAGTTGTGACGGAAAACGTTGACTTTGGGTTTGACGCTCTGTTACGGTTTGGTGTCTTACGGTTAGTCGAACCCAGCGCTCGGGTCAGCACCATTCCACGATGCCCGGGAGAAGAGTCGAATACCTCGTGGCTCTTCGCGGTCCCAGAAGTAGAATTCGGGCCAGCTTGGAACAAACGCTCCGGTATTTCATAGGCCGTAGCATCAATCGTTACCGGACGACTTTGAACTGAGGGTTATTGTATTGCGGAAGCGTTTTTATATTCTCTTCGTAGCTCGCGACGCTGAGGGACAGCTACGGAAGATCCCCATTCCCCTACATTACTTGTATGTTTTTCTAGCCGGGGCCGTGATCGGGATGTCAACGATTACAGGCATGGCCGGATCGTATGCACGCATGTTGTTCAAGGTGGCGAGTTTCAACCAGCTACGCACCGAGAAAACAGCGTTGCAGACGAAGTATTCGCAGTTGGAGCAAGTCAACCACGAGAAGGACATACAAGTAGCTTCACTAGGATCGATTGCGAACGAAGTTTCGGTTATTTACGGACTTAAACCCAATCCAAAATTCCTCACCGAGAACGACAAGCCCCTAGACCAAAAAGAAGTTGCTGACGCGATCGATGGTCTCTATGCATTGCGCGAGTCGGCGCTGACCGGAGCGACGGCGGCCGGACTGGGTATGGGGATGAACCAGAAAGCATCACTGTCGGACTGGGTGGTAGCGACTACCGCGCCGACTTTGTGGCCGGTCATGGGACCGATTACCGGACCGTTCGGCGCGCGCATTGATCCGTTCAACGGTGAAGGCGCGTTTCACTCGGGCGTGGATATTTCATCGCACTACGGGCAGCCGATCATCGCGCCGGCGGACGGTGTGGTGACTTTCGCGAACTTTTACAACGGCTATGGGCGACTGATCGAAATCGATCACGGCAATGGAGTCAGGACCCGCTACGGGCATCTGTCAGGTTTCGCGATTACGGATGGGCAATCAGTGCGCAAGGGACAGGTCATCGGCTATGTGGGGATGAGCGGGCGTAGCACGGGAGCGCATTTGCATTATGAGGTGCGTATTCATGACACGCCGGTCAATCCACATAAGTATCTGCGCGATTTACCGAACTCGGCGTTCGGAGCGGGCGGATAGAATATCGAGATCGGATTCGGATCAAGGTGCCGCGCGGACTGAAGTCCGCGCGGCACATTTTTTAGGGAGCTGTACGGCACGGCTGAAGCCGTGCCCTGATACGAAACTGCCGAGGCTAAAGCCCGCGCATCTTCGAGAGCTTTGGTCACCACGCTAAAGCGTGGTGCTTCCAACGCTAGATACTCTAACGGGTTTGGCACTGTGGACCTGGCTATGCATGCGATGCCAACGGTGGAGGCGGGCGGCCTTCCGGAGGTTTGGTCGTATCGGGGCCGAAGTCAATCGGCGTGTCGCTGACAATCTTCTTGAAAAACGCAAAGGGAACGCTGGCGGTGAGCAGCGCTTCGCTCTTGTCCTGCTGAACGGTGAAACTGTCGAAGGCTTTCTTGACGTCGGGGTCGGGGCCACCGCCGTCGAGCGAGATGTCGAGGGTCTTGAACAGTGTGAGGAATGTACCGACGCGCTCGGTGAAGGCGCGGGCTTCAGCGTCGCTTTGGGTGATGACCTGGGCGCGTAGATGGAGGTCGCCGAGTGGCCGGGCGGAGGCGATCACCACGCTGCCTCGGGGTAGCAGGCTGCTCCAGGAGCCGGGCAACAACAACTCGTTGCGGTCGTGCGGTTGGCCGTTGGACGGTATGCGGGCGATGGTCCAGACCAAGCTGCCGAGAGGGACGCGAGGGTAGTATTCGCGTACGGGTTCCGGGCCGCCAAACGGCAACGCCGCCTGCTTGTAGCGGTCGACCATGCCGTGAATGGCATCAGTGCCTTCGGTGTTGGAAGCGGCAGCCATGCCTATGCCGAGCAGCACCACGTGCACAGTGCGGCCCTCAAGGGGAATGACGTAAATCTCGAAACCGTTGTATTGTTCGACGCTCTTGGATTGCTTGCGTAGGTAGTCGCTGACTTTCTGGCTGTCGAACTGTCCTTGCATGATCTCGCTGTAGCGGGTCTCGGTCGCAGGATTGCGAGGAGTGTTCGCATAGTGAATGGCCAGTGCGGCGTGATTGAGATCGCGCTCGAATTCGAATCCAGTCTGGCGGACAAAATCTTCGTATTCGGGCTCGCGATTTTTGGGCGGGTTCTTGCCGAGATCGGTGAGCAGCCGGACCGGTTCGAGGTTGACGTAGAGGATGGCGTCGGCGTCAGGCAATAAGCGGACGGCGTCGGGCGCAGCGCGTTTGCGGAGGAGTACGGCGAGAACGATTGCGCCGATGACGAGGAGGACTGCGAGGGCGATCCAGAGGTTACGCCGACGATGTCGCATGGATGATTGTCGATGATACGGGAAAACAGTTGCCAGTCGCCAGTTGTCAGTTGTCAGTGGTTCGGCCGGGAGGGCTGCTGGCCAGCGAATTTGAGCTTGGGGTTGCCAGGGATGACGGAGATTCTTAAATGAGCTATCATAAGGATGGCCGCTTGACGGCGTCCGCCGATGGTGGGCGCACTCTGCAGAATCCCCAGCCACGAGGCCCGCGGGAGTGGCGAGTAGCAGGTCGCCGTACCTTGCAAAACTGAGTGAATTGAGTGTTTTACGTGGATTGGAACGCGGCTTGCAAGGGCATCGGCCGTATGCTATCTTTATAAATTGTCCCGGTAAGCAGGGAGAACTATGCGCGATGGGGCTAAGGCCTCAATCGAGCAACGCGCTGGCGTAGCTCAGCTGGTAGAGCATCTGATTTGTAATCAGAGGGTCGGGGGTTCAAATCCCTTCGCCAGCTCCAGATTATCTTGAGCACGCTGCGTGACGCAGCAGAAGCAAGCCAAGGCAGGTCGCAGAACTCTCCGAGAGAACTGAACCCAGCAGCAGCTTCCCAGAACCGATTTTGCGCGGAGGCCGTATCGCGCGGCTGATGCGGAGTGTTGCCGGTGGGACTGCGAGGCACTTGGCGAGACGCTCTTTGATAGCGGGACAGGCGGTACCGGGCCGGAGTTTTTGCTCGGCAAGACGTGCACAGGTGGCCGAGTGGTTAATGGCAGCAGACTGTAAATCTGCCGCTCCTAGCGGGCTACGGAGGTTCGAATCCTCCCCTGTGCACCAGGATTGGGAATGAAGAAGTTTTCGGTGGCGATGGGCTTGATCGCCGTACTGATGGTGCTAGCGTGGACGACTCTTCCGGATGAGAGGTTTCGATTCGGAGCGCTAGCGATTTTGGCAATGTGGGCGGTTCGGACGTGGAGCCACCACCGGAAACTGCAGCAGGAAGCAGACCGTCAAGGACGCGAAGAAGAGTAGGGCTGGCGGGAGTAACTCAGTGGTAGAGTCACAGCCTTCCAAGCTGTTGGTCGCGGGTTCGATTCCCGTCTCCCGCTCCAGAAGTTTGCGGCGCGCGGGCTAAAGCCCGCGAGGAAATGAAAAGGCTCGGTACGGCACGGCTAAAGCCGTGCCCCTTCAAAGAAGAAAGGTTCGTCGGCACGACTGAAGTCGTGCCCTGATACGAAGCTGGGCTGAAGCGAGTTTTAAGGTAGTGCAAGCTGATGTAGCTCAGTTGGTAGAGCACTCCCTTGGTAAGGGAGAGGTCATCGGTTCAATCCCGATCATCAGCTCCAGAGATTTGCAGGGAGATTGCCAGTTTGGTGAACGCAGATATGACAGAACCTGAAGCGCGGGTTCCGTTTCAGCAGGCTGGAATCGGCGTCGAGAAGCAGGCAGAATTTCGGCAGCTTCATTCGGCGCTGGAACGCATCTTTGCCGCGGGCGCAGTAGAGAAGTATTTGCGGCTGCTGCGGAGCAAGGGCGTTCCGATTCGCGACTTCGATCGCGTGTTGCGCGAGAAGTTGCTGGAGCAGACGGACCAGGCACTGGGTAAGAGCGGCCGCAGCGCGCAGCAATGGTATGACGCGCTTTCGGTGGGCGACCAGGCGCAGGTGCGAGAGTTTTATTTAACGGCGCTGGAGGCGGTGGATTTGCCTCTGCGTGAGAAGTTCAAACAACTTTACCGGTACTACTAGGCGAGGTTATGGCGAAAGAAAAATTTGATCGCAGCAAGCCGCACGTAAACGTAGGGACGATCGGGCACATCGATCACGGCAAGACGACGTTGACGGCGGCGATCACGAAGGTATTGCAGAAGCACAATCCGAACATCAAGTTCCGCTCGTTCGATTCGATCGACAACGCACCGGAAGAGCGGGAGCGCGGCATCACGATCGCGACCGCGCACGTGGAGTACGAGACGGCGAACCGTCACTACGCGCACGTAGATTGTCCGGGCCACGCCGACTATATCAAGAACATGATCACCGGCGCGGCGCAGATGGATGGCGCGATTCTCGTAGTCGCAGCGACTGATGGTCCGATGCCGCAGACCAAAGAACACGTGCTGCTGGCCCGCCAGGTAGGCGTGCCCTACGTGCTGGTGTTCCTGAACAAGTGCGATGCGGTGGAAGATGCCGAGCTGATTGACCTGGTGGAGATGGAAGTGCGCGAGTTGCTGAGCAAGTACGGGTTCCCGGGCGACGATGTGCCGGTGATTCGCGGCTCGGCGCTGGGTGCGTTGAATGGCGAAGCGCAGTGGGAGGCCAAGATCGATGAGCTGATGGAAGCGGTGGACAAGAACATACCGCTGCCGGCGCGTGACATCGACAAGCCGTTCCTGATGCCGATTGAAGACATCTTCTCGATCCAGGGACGTGGCACGGTGGTCACGGGCCGTATCGAGCGCGGCAAGGTGAAGGTAGGCGAGGAGTCCGAGATTGTGGGCTTCCGCGAGACGCGCAAGACGGTAGTGACGGGCGTGGAGATGTTCAAGAAGCAGCTGGACGAAGGTCTGGCTGGGGACAACGCCGGATTGCTGCTGCGCGGCATTGCGAAGGAAGACGTGGAGCGCGGCATGGTTCTGGCGAAGCCGGGATCGATTACGCCGCACACCAAGTTCAAGGGCGAAGTGTACGTGCTGTCGAAAGAAGAAGGCGGGCGGCACACTCCGTTCTTCAAGGGCTACCGGCCGCAGTTCTACTTCCGCACGACGGACGTGACGGGAGTGGCGACGTTGCCGGCGGGCACGGAGATGGTGATGCCGGGCGACAACGTGGCACTGGAGATTGAGCTGATTACTCCGGTGGCGATGGAAAAGGGCCTGCGGTTTGCGATCCGCGAAGGCGGACGCACGGTGGGCGCCGGGACGATTAGCGAGATTATTGCGTAGGAGTTTTGGGATCCCACATATGCCAGAAGAAGGCATATGTGGGCCACCCGAGTTTTAGTTTTTTCTCGGCGGCGCGAAAGCGCTTGCTGATATCCGCGGAAGGCGCGGACAAGGCTTCGCAGCTAATCTGCGAAGTAAACGAAAGGGAAGGCAACCATGCCCCGCGAAATTGTGACCATGCAGTGTGGAGAGTGCAAAGACCGCAACTACTCCACCACCAAGAACAAGAAGACCACGACAGGCCGGCTGGAGTTCAACAAGTTCTGCCGGAAGTGCCGGAAGCATACTGCGCACAAAGAGGCGAAGTAGCCAAGGACGCTATTCGCCTTTCGCTGTTCGCTTTTCGTTGGCGAGGGATGCGGTTTTGGCGAAAAGCGAAGAGCGAATCGCGAAGAGCGAGAAACAGGGGCGTAAGCTCAACGGCTAAACTGCCGGTCTCCAAAACCGGACTTGGGGGTTCGAATCCCTCCGCCCCTGCCAGAATTAGTGGTCAGTGGCTAGTGGCCAGTGACTAGTTGGGTGACGACGGAAGAGTAGAGGCGCGGTAGGCGCCGGAGACAGGAACCAGATGGCGAAGTCAGCAGCGATCGAGCCCGTACACCAGGACCGTCTGGCGGCAATCAAAGCATGGCCGCAGCGCGCGAAGAGTTTTTACAACGACGTGCGCACGGAAATGAAGAAAGTCACCACGCCGTCGCGCAAAGAAGTGCAGGGCACGACGACCGTGGTCATCATTACGGTCTTTCTGTTTGGGTTTTATTTCTGGGTCATCGACTCGATTATCGGAAAGAGTCTTGACCAGGTGTTGAAGCGGCTGGCGCACCATTAAGATGCCTCGCGGGTTAAAGCCCGCTCGGTGACTTAAAAGTGGCCAGTTGCGCGGCACGACTAAAGTCGGGCCCTGACGCGGAAGGTTTCGAAGGCGGAGTTTTTAGCAAGCGGTAAAGCTGAGACGAATGACGGAAGAGCAAATCAAAACCGAAGAACATAACGCAGACCAATCGGCCGAGCAGACCACCGAACCGGCGGCCAGCGAGCCAACACCTGTGGCTGCGGATGCCCCTGCGGAAACTGCAGCGGACGCATCCGCCGTGGTTAGCAACCCGAACATGAAGTGGTACATCATCCACACCTATTCGGGTTTTGAGCGCAAGGTGAAGGAATCGATTGAAGCGCGCCTGCGCGCCGATGAACGCCTGGGCGGCAAGATTGGCAAAGTGCTGATCCCGACGGAGTCGGTCACCGAAGTTCGCGGCGGCAAGAAGTACACCAGCGAACGCATGTTTTATCCCGGCTATGTCCTGGTGGAAATGGACATGGACGACAACGTGTGGCACGTGGTGAAGTCCACGCCACGCGTGACGGGATTCGTGGGCACCGGGCAGCAGCCCACGCCGCTGTCGGAAGAAGAAGTGCAGCAGATCGTGTACCGCGTGGCCGACAGCCGCGAGAAGCCCAAGCTCAAGGTCAAGTTCGAGAAGAACGAATCGGTGCGCATTACCGAAGGCCCGTTTGCCAGCTTTACCGGCATGGTGGACGAGGTGAACGAAGATCGCGAGACCCTGAAGGTGATGGTCACGATCTTCGGGCGTTCGACTCCGGTGGAGTTGGAGTTCGGGCAGGTAGAAAAGGTTCTTACGTAAAGGCCGCTTTTCGCTATTCGCTCTTCGCTTGCACCTGGCGAAGGGCGAAATGCGAGCGAAGAGCAGCAAGTTCAGCGGAATTCACTAGGAAGAAGCTATGGCAAAGAAGATCACAGGAACGGTGAAGTTGCAGATTGCGGCGGGCAAGGCCACTCCGGCGCCGCCGGTGGGTCCGGCCCTAGGCCAGGCGCAGATCAACATCATGGAGTTCTGCAAGCAGTTCAACGCCAGGACGGGCGCCAAGGAACTCGATGGCCTGATCATCCCGGTGGTGGTCAGCGTGTATACCGATCGCACCTTCACCTTCATCACCAAGACGCCGCCGGCATCAATTCTGCTGAAGCGTGCCGCGGGCGTGGCCAAGGGTTCGGGTACGCCGAACAAGGACAAGGTCGGCAAGGTCACCGAGAAGCAGGTGCTGGAGATCGCGAAGCAGAAGATGCCTGACCTGAATGCGGCTTCGGTGGAAGCTGCGATACAGAGCGTAAAGGGAACTGCGCGGTCGATGGGGATTGAAGTAGTCGCGTAACAGCAGGTCCTTCGGCTCGAGCGCGCGTTTTTGGCGCGCTCTCGCTCAGGATGACGAAGAGTTTGTAAGTCGTAAACACCACGGCTGACCAGCAAGAGCGGCGGCGGTGGGAGACAAGGAGCAATATGAGGAAATCAGGAAAGAACGTTGAGAAGGCGCGCGCCGGGGTGGAGAACCGCCCTTACACGCTACAGGAAGCCGTGCCCCTTCTTCAGAAGGTGAAGTTCGCCAAGTTCGATGAGACGGTGGACCTCACGATGCGTTTGGGAGTCGATCCCAAGCATGCGGACCAGATGGTGCGCGGAACCGTTGTTCTTCCGCACGGACTGGGTAAGACCAAGAAAGTTCTGGTTATCGCATCCGGTGAGAAGCAGCGCGAGGCGGAAGCCGCGGGCGCTGACTTCGTGGGTGGCGACGACATGGTGGAGAAGATCCAGAAGGAAAACTGGACCGACTACGATGCCGTGATCGCCACGCCCGACATGATGAAGTCGGTGGGCCGTCTGGGCAAGGTGCTGGGGCCGCGCGGACTGATGCCGAACCCGAAGACGGGAACCGTGACTATGGACGTGGCGGCGGCAGTGAAGGAAACCAAGGCCGGCAAGGTCGAGTTCCGCACCGATAAGACTGCGCTGGTACATGTGCCGGTGGGCAAGATTTCCTTCGAGCCGCAGAAGTTGGTGGAGAACGCGGCGACGGTTATCACCAGCGTGATCAAGGCGAAGCCTTCGGTTGCGAAGGGCAAATACATCAAGGGCTGCTATCTGAGTTCCACCATGGGGCCGGGCGTCGCGATTGACACGGCTGCGGTGGAGTTGGCGGCAAAAGGCTAGTCTCCTCGCGGGCTAAAGCCCGCTCGGGAAAGATTATTAGCGGCTGGACGCCGACCTGAAGGTCGGCTCTACCGAGTCCCATCCAAAGCGGATTTTGGAAAAAGGAATCGAAGATGGCAGTTACCAAAGCGAAGAAAATCGAGCAGGTTGAAGAGCTGACCAAGGAACTGGAAGGTGCGAGCCACGCCGTTGTGGGCACCTTCAGCAAGCTGACGGTGGAGAAGGATTTCGAGCTCCGCAAGGCGGTGCGCGGCGCAGGCGCCAAGTATCGCGTGGTGAAGAACACGCTGGCAGAGCGCGCGGCGAAGGGCAGCAAGGTCGAAGGCGCGATGAAGGACCTAGCCGGAGTGACCTCCATCGCCTATACGAGCGGCGACCCAGTGGCGCTGGCCAAGGTGCTCAGCAAGTACGCCAAGGACAACCCGGAGTACACCTTCAAGGCTGGCATTGTGGATGGCAAGGTCATCGCGATTAAGGACATTGACGCACTGGCCAGCATGCCGTCGAAAGAAGAGATTTACTCGAAGCTGCTGTTCCTGATGAATGCTCCGGCGCAGCGTTTGGTCACGGTGATGAACGCGATTGGCCGCGACCTGGCCGTGGTCATCAACCAGGGCGTCGAGAAGGGCAAATTTTCCGGCGGGGAAGCCGCGGAGCGCGTAAGCGCCAGCTTCGGCCGTAGAGAAAAGTTTGGGAGCGCGTGAGTGGTCCCGAAAAGATTGCGTTATCCGTTGTGAGGGGTGCGTCAGGCGTGATGTCTGGCATGCGGGCGCACACTGGAAACCTCAGAGACGGGAACGAAATCAACACAACGAATAACGAATAAGGTGGAGATACACATGGCGGATCTGCAGCAGTTGGAAGAAACAATCGTAGGCCTGTCGCTTCTGGATGCGGCGGCCCTGGTAAAGAAGCTCGAAGAGCGTCTCGGCGTCTCGGCAGCGGCGGCAGCCCCTGTCATGGTCGCCGGCGCAGGCGCGGGTGCAGCAGCAGCGGCACCGGCGGAAGAGAAGACGGAATTCGCCGTCGTCCTGACCGCAGCGGGCGCAAACAAGATCAACGTGATCAAGGCCGTTCGCGAAGTCACGAGCCTCGGTCTGAAGGAAGCCAAGGACCTGGTCGATGGCGCTCCCAAGACCGTGAAGGAAGGCATCACGAAGGACGAAGCCGCGGCCATTCAGAAGAAGTTTACCGACGCGGGTGCAACCGTAGAGGTGAAGTAGTTCCCCGAGGGGGGGCGAAGAGGCAACGGGGGCGCCTTCAGAATTGTTCTTTAGCCCGGCTTCACGAGGAGCTGGGCAACTCCACTCCGGGCACGCTGACCGGAGCTACAGGCCGCTGTCACCGGCGATAAGCCGGCGGCAGCGAACACACCTCGGACCGTTGGAGCGAGCGGTTTGGGGCGCGATGAATCGCAGGAAGCGAAATGGCATCCAAACAGCAGGGGCCATAGAATTCCTCGGCATCGTGGGACGGATTCAGGCGGCATCGAATCCGGGCAACAAAGCAGGTAATGACAGGCGGCACGTTCAGTCGTAGTCGCGCCGGCTCAGGCGCAGCGGCGAACGGGCCGAGGACAAGGCCTGAAGATACTGCAGCGGGAAGCAACACTCATCACGGCAGGTAACCAAAAGCCGTGTTCCCAGGCCAAATGGTCATGGGATTGCTCAACGCCTCAATCGGCGCTTGCGGGGACTTCCGTCTCCGTGAGCGCAATCGGTTTTGTGCGCAAAAGCCAGCGAAACTGCAGCACCTTCGGCCAGCAATGTCATCGTGCAACGGTTGATGTCCATCCGGCACTTCCCCGCCATCGCGGGGCTTGCGCGGCCAGGCGAGTGAACCTGACCGGCACAGATTAGGAGCTTTATACATGGCGCAACAGAAAACTGCCAATCGAAATCGATTCGACTTTTCCAAAATTCCGGCGACCATCCAGATCCCTAACCTTATTGAGGTGCAGAAGCGCTCGTACGACCGCTTCCTGCAGATGGATTCGCTGCCGAGCGAGCGTGACGATTCGGGATTGCAGGCGGTGTTTCAGTCTGTTTTCCCCATTACCGA
Organism: uncultured Acidobacteriaceae bacterium; assembly: GCA_963730105.1. Classification (GTDB taxonomy): domain Bacteria; phylum Acidobacteriota; class Terriglobia; order Terriglobales; family Acidobacteriaceae; genus DASRAA01. Next base: position 1,959 of record CAVSQO010000013.1, on the reverse strand, counting down.
CTTCCGCAATGTGTCGCAGCTCGATTTCGTCGAGTTCGCGATCGGCAACTGGGAATGCAAGTGCGGCCACCTCAAGGGGCTGAACCACCTGCGCACCACGTGCCGCAATTGCGGATCGACGGTCAAGACCGATCCATTCCATCTGGGCGACGTGCTTTGCACCAAGTGCGGCACGTACAACGCCAACACGCCCGACTTCTGCAACAAGTGCGGCGATCCGGTGGGCCTGCAACTGAAGTATGACGTGGCTGAGTGCGAAGAGCGGGGCATGACGTATTCCGCGCCGCTTAAGGTCACCATGCGGCTGACCATTTACGACAAGGACCCGGAGACCGGCAACCGCTCGATTCGCGACATGAAGGAGCAGGAAGTCTTCTTTGGCGATGTTCCGCTGATGACGCAGAACGGCACGTTCATCATCAACGGCACCGAGCGCGTGATCGTCAGCCAATTGCACCGTTCGCCGGGCGTCTTCTTTGAGACCGCAAACAACCGTACCTATTTCCTGGGCAAGATCATTCCGTACCGCGGTTCGTGGGTCGAGTTTGAATACGACCAGAAGAACGTGCTGTATGTGCGCATTGACCGTAAACGCAAGTTTCTGGGCAGCATCTTCCTTCGCGCGTTGGGTCTGCGTTCGGATGAGGACATTCTTCGGACGTTCTACACCGTCGATCGCATGGCTCTGCGCGACAACAAGATTTACTGGACGCTGGAGCCCGGGGTCGATAAGCCTACGAACCTTCTGGGCATGAAGCTGGCGCACAAGATCGCCACCAAGAGCGGCGATGAGATCGTGCATTCGGGCAAGAAAGTTACGCCCTCGGTGATGAAGGAGATCCAGAAGCACAAGATCTCCGAGATCGAAATTGACACGACCGACCTGGAAGGCGCATTCGTTGCGGCCGACGTGATCGACACGGCGACCGGCGAAGTGCTGCTCGAAGCCAACACCGAACTGACGACGGACAAGCTTTCGAAGATGATGGAAGCCAACGTCGCCGAATTGCATTTGTTCTTCCCTGAGCGCGACGACGTAGGAACGGTCATTAGCCAGACGCTGCGCCGCGACTCGGTGAAGACTCCGCAGGAAGCGCTGATCGAGATCTACCGCAAGCTGCGTCCGGGCGATCCGCCGACGCTGGACACGGCGACGGCGCTGTTTCACGGCATGTTCTTCGACGCGCGCAAGTATGACTTCTCACGGGTGGGCCGCCTGAAGTTCAACATCAAGCTGTTCGAGAGCGAGGACGCGACCAATCTCGACCACCGCACGCTGGAGCCCGATGACTTCTACGGAACCATTCGCTACCTGCTCAAGCTGCGCAAGAATATCGGCTCGGTCGACGATATCGATCACCTCGGCAACCGGCGCGTACGCGCAGTAGGCGAGTTACTCGAGAACCAGTTCCGCATCGGCCTGGTCCGCATGGAACGCGCCATCAAGGAAAAGATGAGCGTGTACCAGGAAATGTCGACAGCGATGCCGCATGACCTGGTGAACGCGAAGCCGGTGATGGCCGCGATTCGCGAGTTCTTCGGATCGTCGCAGTTGTCGCAGTTCATGGACCAGACCAACCCGCTGTCGGAGATCACGCACAAGCGGCGTCTCTCGGCACTGGGCCCGGGCGGTCTGTCGCGTGAGCGCGCAGGATTCGAAGTGCGCGACGTTCACCCGACGCACTACGGCCGTATCTGTCCGATCGAGACGCCGGAAGGCCCGAACATCGGACTGATCTCGTCACTGAGCTGCTATGCGCGGATCAACGACTACGGCTTCATCGAGTCGCCTTATCGCAAGGTCAAGAACGGCCACGTGCTTGACTTCGTGACCGTGGTCAACGCTGGCGATAGCGAGTATCGCGTGGGCGATCATCTCGAGAAGCACGAGGTCCTTAAGGCCAACAACGAGCTGCGGGAACGCAAGAAGAAGCTGATCGACTTCGAGCCGTTCTCGTT
>CAVSQO010000012.1:0-292177 GCA_963730105.1 uncultured Acidobacteriaceae bacterium | reverse complement strand
TATGCCGCCCTCGCCACACGCCGCGCGCAAAACCAGCGCGCGACGTAAGCGTGGCCGCGGGCTGGAGTGTTGGCGCGAGCAGCAGACTCAGTTTGCGTGAGGATTGGTGGACCCAGGTTAGCGCAGAACGCGGCCCGAACTTGGGGGCATCCCGGCATTGAATTGGGTTATCGTGTAGGGCAAGAGTATTTAGAGCTAGAAGAAGAACTTTCCTAAATCGCTGTGGCAGTCACGGGTAGATTCATGGATGGAACTGGTCAATACCTCAATGAACTCCACAGGCCGGACGAAGGCAAGAAGACAACATTTGGTGCGGGCCTAGTGAGACCGAGCCGAGTCATCGTATTCGTTCACGGCGTGCTCTCCGATAGCGCAGGCTGTTGGTTTCACTCCGGACGCGATGGCCAGCCTGGGGTGTATTGGCCCAACCTGTTGGCAAACGATTCTGAGTTTCGGCAGTACTCGATTTACCTAGGAGGGTATTTTTCTGGAATCGATTCCCGTGAGTATGGGGTGTCGGACGCTGCTGAGGAGCTCTTCGGGGCTCTCGAGCGAAGGGACGCAGGACAGAAGTCCGTCCTCGAACATCGAACGATTTTGTTTGTTTGCCACAGCACCGGAGGGATCGTAGCTCGTTATCTGCTCGACGCAAATGTCCAGGAATTTGCGAATAAGACGGTTGGCCTTGTCCTGATTGCGTCACCGTCGTATGGCTCAAGCTGGGCCTCATGGGTTTGCCTGAAAATCGTGGGAAATATCTATGGGCACGCGGTTGCCCGGGAGCTGCAATGGGCCAGCCCCATTCTTCGCGACCTCGACGATCAATTCCGAAAATTGCTCGACGAAGAGAGGATCCCGCGTCTGGATGGTGCGGAAGCGTGCGAGAATCACTTTATATTCCGTCGTAAATACCTGCCACCGTTGCCGCAAGTAGTAAAGCGAGAATCCGCTGGGCGCTATTTCGGACGCACCAAGATGCTCCCCGACACTGATCACTTCACATCGGTAAAACCCGACTCTCGCGACCATCCTGCATACGTATTCTTGCGCGATTTTCGCGCTCGATTCGAAAAGAAGTTTTTGAGCCGATTGAAACTCTCGGAATCCCTGACGTTCATCATTCTCCGTCTGGGCCACTATGCTTGTCGCGCAATTGAGTGGGACATCGACATTGATATAGAAGGCGGCGACAGCAATGAGATGACTTTTCGAAATGTGGTTTTATTGGAATCACAAAAGGAGAACTGGATCGATCTCCCCGAAGCCGAAGTCCAGTCGGGGCAATCGCAACCGTGGGAACTCGTGCAAGGCGAACCAACATCGCCAGGAATCACGCCCGTTCCCTCAGCCAAAGGTGCACGAATTCTCAACCTGAGGCTGATATTCGCGAATCGCCCCACTACCGAACGTCCCGTGTCGTTCTGCTTGCGAAATTACGACGTGAACGCATTTTGGATCGATATCGAGGAATTCAAGGAGAGGCCAGACTTCTGTGCGGATGGGATTGATTACGTTGAAAAATTCATCGACGAGGACGTGGAGGTTTTGCATGCTCACGGCCCGCGTTCCGGCCGATATGAGTTTTGCTCGGACACCATACCTTGAGGTGTATGAGCACAATGGCAGCGATGGTCGCTTGCATGAAGGATTGACTTCCGCTCTCCAGCCATGTCTCCAATACTCCCGGATGTTGCACACTGCAATTCTGCGAATACCGCATCCGGTCGCCCCCTACCGATACCGGATATCATCGGAGTTAGGCGAACCCAACGAAGTGCCGGTCGAAACTGACCCGGTCGTGCGCAACCAAAAGTGGGAGCTTGCAAGTCGTATGCTACAGGCGCGTGAGTTCCAAATGAACCGGAGTGATGATCCATCGGCGGGGAAACTGTTGGAGGTAGTCCGCACGACGCTGATGTCCTTTACCGAGTATGTACGTCAGCTAATTGTTGAAGAGATAGGAGAACAGGCGAGACTCGACGCCAAGCTGGTCTCGGTAAGTCTGATGGTTCTAAGTGGGGATGGCAAACAATTGGTGATAGTTGCTGGAAATACGACCGACCCGTCCTTCACCCTCAACATTGGAGATGGCAATGCTGGCAGCGCATGGAAGCGCCGCGTTGCTCGAGTATACGACAAGAGTGTTGCAGATTCAAAGATCAACGTGTATTTCCCGAACAAGAATCTACCTCCCCCATGAGATCTTGTTTTCCATACCGCTCATCGACCCGAGATCGAAGTTCACTGTTCACGGGATCGTAAACATCGGCACCCACAACAAGGGGCAATCCGAATTGCTCCGTGCCCTTAAGAATCGTAAATCCATCGAGAAGCTAAGCAGCAGAGCTCAATTGTATGTTTTGCAGCAGTTCGTATCAGAGTTATAATCTTGAGGAGGGTTTTATTGTGTTAAAGGTGACTCCAAAGATTGGCCTCAGCAGGAAGGGTGCTAGCATATTCGAGCTCGACAATGTGCGGGATGAGGCACTTGACAATGAAATCTACGATGCTGGCGTACGTCTCGAAAAGCAGACGATTCGAGAATGGCAGCTTTGCCAAGGCGCTCTTCGATCAAATGCTTCCTGTCGACCGAAACTCGTCAAATGCCAGCTCGGAACTTGACGAGTAGAGTGAGCCCGTTAGCGCCGATTCCGCATCAAACCATTTGGCCCGCGGATGATGCCGCAATTTTACTTGTAGCATCAGTACTTGACTCCTTATCCCATTCTCGTTCGGGCACGATCGGCCCTTTCGAGGATGCCACTGCGTAGGTCGGCGCTGCCTTTGTCTGCTTGTCCGCGAATTGAGAGGTTTAGACGCTCGCGGTGGTGCGTCCGCTGAATCGCGCAGATCCTGGAGAGACCGCTTAAATGGAACACCTTGCCTTTCTCGCATTCCTCATCGTTGTTGGCTCAGCGATCGTGTCGGTCGAGCGACCGACTCTCTACCAGTGTCCCGAGTGCTCTGGAACTGAAGAAAATGACCCCTCGCTTTTCAACAACGGAATTACATGTTGATGTCAGCAATCTGTCCGACGGCGATAGCCGAGCACTAGTAAAGCTGGTCGAGGCGGCGAGTGTCATTGACGAGATCTTCATTACCCAATGCTGGAGCGGGAACGAAGCCCTCTACGCGAGTCTGAAGTTAGACACCACGCCACTGGGGAAAGCTCGGCTGCACTACTTCTGGATCAACAAGGGCCCCTGGTCTTCGCTTGATAACGACACCGCGTTCATGCCCGGAGTCCCGGAGCACAAGCTTCCGGGTGCGAATTTCTACCCGGAGAACATGACCAAGGAGCAGTTCGAGCGTTGGGCGGCGACTCTTCCGGTGAATGAGCAGGAGGAGGCCAGTTTCTTCACCATCATTCGCGAAGACGGTATTAATGGCTTCAAGTTCGTTCCGTACAGCCAAGCATACAGAGACAATCTGCAGCGTTGCGCGGGTCTGCTGAAGGAAGCTGCCGGACTAACTGCGAACGCAACACTGAGACGGTTCCTCATCACCCGCGCCGACGCCTTCCTTTCAAACGATTACTACGCGAGCGACGTTGCGTGGATGGATCTGGACGCGCCGCTCGACATCACGATCGGTCCCTACGAGACCTACAACGATGAGTGGTTCGGATACAAAGCTTCATTCGAAGCCTACATCAATGTTCGGGATGACGTGGAGACCGCGAAACTGAAGTTCTTCGGCGACCACATGCAGGAAGTGGAAAACAATCTCCCCATCGACCCGAAGTATCGCAACCCGAAGATCGGGGCGCTCGCGCCGATTCGCGTGGTGAACGAGGTGTTTTCTGCGGGCGATGGCGATCATGGCGTTCAGACGGCGGCGTACAACCTGCCGAATGACGAACGCGTGGTGCATGAAAAGGGCAGCAAGCGAGTGATGTTGAAGAACGTGCAGGAAGCGAAGTTCCAGCATACACTGATCCCAATTTCTAAACGCGTGCTCAGCTAAGGATGAGCAAGGTAACGTTAACTTTGATGCATTCTTCACACACACTCTGACCCACGAGTTGTGTCATGGACTGGACCGCTCCAGATAACGGTGAATGGCAAACCGACCACGCCGCGCCGAGCGATTGAAGGATCTTTACAGCGTGATTGAGGAAGCAAAGGCCGGAGCGACTGGTCTTTTTGCTCTGCAATACATGTTCGATCATGCGCAGTCGATGGGCTTGGCCGACGTCCTGAAGCCGGACGCAAATTCCGAGAAGCTACTGTACACAACATACCTCGCATCGTCGTTCCGCAGCTTGCGGTTTGGTCTGAACGATGCGCACGGCAAGGCTATGGCAATCCAAGTAAACTACCTGATGGACAAAGGGGCTTTCATGGCGCGTCCGGACGGTACTTTCGCCGTCGACCACGCAAAGTTCAAAAACGCCGTCCGCGACCTAACGCAAGATCTCCTCACGGTAGAGGCGGAAGGGAACTATGAGGGAGCGAAGAAGATGCTGGACACTCTGGGTGTTCTGCGCCCTGAGTTCCGGCGCGCATTGGATAAGCTAGCCGACATACCGGTGGACATTGAACCAATTTTTGTGACTGCTTAGAAAAGATAGCGCCGCACACCAAAGCGGCGCATCGTCGGTAATCGAGTGCAGGTAATCGGTGCGTAGTAACGACGGTGATGAGGGTTTGCGCCAGTCATCTACTTAAGCTTGAATCGCCGCGCATAAACGCACATTAGGAAAGTTTGTAACGGCAGGCAGTTTCGACTACGGCGGCAAGGCCGCCTCCGCTCATGATGACAAGCGAAAAATAAAATTCCAAAAACAACTGATTGGGTGGGCGGGGCGGTTCGGCTATAGTGGCAGTGATGCCGTCGCTTGCACTTTCGGAACTGATTGGCGCGCCTGTGTATGACCCGTCGGGCACTTCGCCTGTGGGAAAAGTGCGCGAGGTGGCGCTCGTCCCGCAGGAAGACACCAATCGCATATCGGGATTCGTGGTGAAGACGCGCCAGGGCGAACGGCTGCTGGCGATCAAGTCGGTCGCGTCGGTGAATGGCGGCGTGCGCGCCGATACCATGTCGGCGGATTGGACTCCGTACGCGAGCGGCGAAGGCATGCTGCTGCTGGAACGCGACCTGCTCGACCAGCAGATCATCGACGTGCATGGCCGCAAGGTGGTGCGGGTGAATGACGTCGATATCCACGAAGAAGTGGGCGACGATCACATTGTGCTGAAGCTGAGCGCGGTGGATGTGGGCGCGCGCGGCGCGATGCGGCGGCTGCTGCGCGGCGTGGTTCCGGCGGCGGCGCTGCGGGCGATGATGGAGAAGATTCCGCCGCGGCTGATTCCGTGGGAGTTTGTGGACCTGATCGAGACGGACCCGGCGCGACGGGTGAAGCTGAAGATCTCGCTGGACCGGTTGGCGCAACTGCATCCGGCGGACATTGCCGACATTGTGGAGGAGCTGGCTCCGACGGAGCGCGAGGCGGTGTTTGAGACGCTGGATGACGAAGTGGCGGCGCAGACGCTGGAAGAGATGGACCCGAAGATGCAGGTGTCGGTGCTGAGCTCGCTGGATTCGGACCGCGCGGCGGACATCGTGGAGGAAATGGATCCGGATGCGGCGGCGGATGTGCTGGGAGATATGGCTCCGGAGGCGTCGCAGGAAATTCTGACGGAGATGGAGCCGGAAGAGCGCGCGGAAGTCAGCGAGCTGATGACCTTCGAGGAAGACACGGCCGCGGGGCGCATGACGACGGAGTACATGGCGCTGAAGTCGGGGGCTAAAGTTTCGGATGCGATTGAGATGTTGCGGAACTTTGAAGGCGGCGTGGAGAGCGTGAGCACGATCTACATTATTGGCGAGCGCGAGAAGCTACTGGGGACGGTTCCGCTGGCGAAGGTGGTGCTGGCGACGCCGGAGACTCCGCTGATGCTGCTGAGTTCGCGGCATATGCATACCATCCATCCGGGGGCGGACGAGAAAGAGATTGCGGAACTGTTTGACAAGTACAACCTGCTGACGCTGCCGGTCATCGATGATGAAGGCGTGCTGACGGGGGTGATCACGGCGGATGACGTGATCAATATGCTGAGGGCGAAGCTGTAGGGGATGGCGCCGGCTGAAGCCGGCTCGGGTTAAAAATAATCCGGTCGGGACGCTGGCCCTTCGACTGCGCTCAGGGCAGGCTCTGAAGGCCAGCTCTACCCAAGAAACCCGGGCTGAAGCCCGTCTTCTTCACGGACCGTAATTCGCCAGGCTAAAGCCTGGCGCTTCCACCTAAAGAAGCGGCTTGCGGCGCGGCTGAAGCCGGCCCCTTCAAGCCGCCCTACCCGTCGCTCGGCAGCGTTGGCGCAATTCGGCGCTGACGGTTATTCTGGAAGGCTTCACCATCTCACCTCAAACTCCGGTGTCATGTCTGAAACTCGACGTCTGAAAATCTGGAGAGTGCGCCTGCTGATGTTCCTGGCCGTGATTGGGCCGGGGTTCATCACGGCGAACGTCGATAACGACGCGGGGGGGATTTATACCTACTCGGCGGCGGGGGCGCAGTTTGGCTACCTGCTGCTGTGGGTGATGATCCCCATGACGATCGCGCTGGTGGTGGTGCAGGAGATGTCGGCGCGCATGGGCGCGGTGACCGGCAAGGGACTGAGTGACCTGATCCGCGAGGAGTACGGGTTCCGGATTACGTTTTTCATGATGCTGGGACTGATCATCACGAATTTTGGGAACGTGGTGGCGGAGTTCGCGGGCATCGCGAGCAGCCTGGAGTTGTTTCACATCTCGCGGTACATCAGCGTGCCGGTGTCGGGGCTGGTGGTGTGGTTCATGGTGGTGAAGGGGACGTATAAGAGCGTCGAGAAGGTGTTTCTGGCGGCGTCGTTCTTCTACTTTGCCTACATTATTGCGGGAGTGCTGGCGGGGCCGAGCTGGAAGGAAGCGTTTGTTGCGACGTTCAAGCCTCCGCATGCTGCGGCGTTTCGTGATTCCGGATATCTGTACATGGTGATTGGTGTGATCGGAACGACGATTGCACCGTGGATGCAGTTCTATCTGCAGGCTTCGATTGTGGAGAAGGGAATTACCGCGCGGGAGTACCGGGCGTCGCGCTGGGACGTGATTGTGGGTTGCCTGTTCACGGACGTGGTGGCGTGGTTCATCGTGGTGGCGTGCGCGGCGACGCTGTATGCGCATGGGGTGCGGCAGATTCGTGATGCGGCGGATGCGGCACAGGCGTTGCGTCCGCTGTCGAATGAGTTTGCGTACATCTTGTTTGCGGCGGGGCTGTTCAATGCGTCGATTTTTGCGGCGTCGATCCTGCCGATCTCGACGGCGTATACGGTTTGCGAGGGTTTAGGGTTCGAGTCGGGTGTGGATAAGAAGTTCGATGAAGCGAAAGTTTTTTACTGGCTGTACACGCTGCTGCTGATCGCGGGCGGAGCGGTGATCCTGATGCCGAATATTCCGCTGGTGAAGATCACCATACTTTCGCAGGTCGTGAACGGCATCGTGTTGCCGTTTGTGCTGATCTTTATGTTGCTGCTGGTGAACAAGAGCGAGTTAATGGGAAAGCACGTAAACGGTACGTGGTTCAACTTCATCGCGTGGGCAACGACGATCATCATGATCGGGCTGACGATTGCGTGGTTCGTGACAGGCGGAGGAGGTTAGAGGAGTTGCCCGGCGGCGAGTTGGCGGATGAGTTCTTTGTCGGCGTCGAGGAAGTCGAGCGCGGGCAGGTCGCGGCGGTTGACCCAGCGCATGTCGCGGAAGATGCGGTTCTGCAATTCCTTCTCGTAGCGATCCACAACGTAAAAATGCAGGTTGACGGAGTTGCCATTGAGGTAGGTGTGCAGGACCTGCGTGATTTCGCGGCCAATGTCGGCGGTGATGCCGAGTTCTTCGTCTAACTCGCGACGAAGGGCCTGAGGAGGGGTTTCGCCAGGCTCGATTTTGCCGCCGGGGAACTCCCACTTGAGAGGCAGCGCTTGGTGCTCGGTGCGCTGACAGCAGAGAATTTCGTCACCACGCAGAATGAGAGCGGCCACTACTTGCTTGGTCAAGAATAACGTCCTCGTTGCTGGTTCGAGCAGTTCGAAAGTCGGTGTATCCGTGGGGCGGAGGATTAAACAGGCCGCGGAAAAAAGTTGCAATCCATCGCGCCGCACGGACTGAAGTCCGCGCGGCGGGTCAGTAATAAAGGCTTTTCGGCACGACTAAAGTCGTGCCCTGACACGAAACCTTCGCGGAAACTAGCCTTTCAGCAAACTACTCGAATGCGAGGCTATCACATAGTGGGGCGAAGTTCGCCGATCTGGCGAATTCCAGGCGGGCGGGAAAATTGATCGGGGTAAAGCGCCCATGCGATGGCGTGCAGGCCTCCGATGAGGCTGGTGGCGGGCGTATTGAGCAATTCGTCGCTGATGCAGAAGACGCGGCGTTCGAGCACGGCCGGAAGATTGTTCCAGTGGCGCTGTTCGATGATTTTCTCCAGTGGCACGCGATCGCCGGCGCCACACCAGGCGGCCAATAGGACATCGGGCTGAGCGTCGGCTACGGATTCGGAGGAGATCGTCTTGCCGGGATGGCCGATGGACTCGCCTCCGGCGGCCTCAATTAGCTCGGCGACCCAAGGTTGCGAGGCGATGATTGGCTTGCCCCACTCTTCGCAGAAGACTTTCGGCTTTAATGGTGAGGTTGCACAGGTTTGGCGAATCTCATCGATAGCTTCTTGCATGTTCGTGACAACCTGGCTGCCGCGATTGGGTACGCCCATGATTCCTGCGATGGCAGCAATGTCCGTGTAGATGTCGCTCAGGGTGCGGGGAGCGAGTCCTAGAAAGCGGACGCCAGCTTTGAGGATTTCGCCCACAGATTCCAACTGATAAGGTACGGAGGCGAGAACGAGATCGGGTTTGACGGCGAGAATCTGCTCGGCCTGCGCGGTCCAGGAATCCGAAACGATGAGTCGTGAAGTGTCGGCGGCCTCGGGGCAGACGTCGGCGCAGTATTTGGTGCAGGCGACCACGCGGTCGAGCAGGGCGAGGTCGCGCAGGGTGAGAGTGGCGCTGGGTTGCAGGCAGACCACGCGTTGGGGAGTGAAGTCTGGCACGGCGGATGGCCTTGATTATACGAAGTGATGAGAATTGATATGTCGCAGTTCATGTGTAGCGCGGCGCGGGAGGTTACGGAGAGTCGAAGATGCAGATCCCTCGCGGACTAAAGTCCGCTCGCGATGACAATATAGAAGACTTGTACGGCACGGTTAAAGCCGTGCCCCTTCAAAACGCTGTTGAAAGCGAATTTTTCAGCGCGCTTTTCGATGCCGAGGAGAAGCCGGGGCTAAAGCCCATGTCATCTGCGGACCTCAGTTCGCCAGGCTGAAGCCTGGCGCTTCCACCTAAATTCGAATAGAAAGGGTCAGATGTATTCGCCGCAATTGATCGATCATTTTGAACATCCGCGCAATGCGGGGGAACTTGCCGATGCGGATGCGCGCGTGCGAGTGGAAAATCCAGCGTGCGGCGACATCCTGGAATTAGCGATTAAGGTGAATGGCGGCCGCATCCGCGAGATTCGCTTTCGCGCCAAGGGATGCGTGCCGGCGATGGCGTGCGGGTCGCTGATCACCGAGCTTGTTCATGGGAAGTCGCTGGAAGAAGCGGTTGCCGTCACAAAGGAGATGGTCGTCGAAAATGTAGGCGGGTTACCTGCGGCCTCGGGACATGCGGCGCAGTTGGCGGTGGATGCAGTGAGGGCGGTGTTGAAGAAGGCGATCGCTCATGGGTAAGCGCCGCCTGCGGTTTGGAATTGGGGCGCTAGCGCTGGTGTTTCCAATAGCGGGTCTTGCACAGTACAACTGCGAACACGTGGTCAATCCTCCGAAGCTGCCTGTCATCCGGTCGAGTGGGTTGGTGAAGTCCTCATCGGCGCGGCTGAAGGTCGTGCAATTGGCGGGGATCGCCGATACGTGGAAGGACACGCGCCGCGAAATCGGTTCGGTTGCAGCGGGGACGATGGTCGAAGTGTTGGAAGATGCGATTATCGTCGATGCGCCTGACATCGTGCGGGTGACGGAGCCGATAGCGGAGTTGAACCTTAAGGAAGGCGACACCATTCTGCGCTTCGCGCGAATAGGGGAAGGGCGAGCGGACTTTTGGGCAGAGGGTTGCTGGTACAAAGACGCGGATGGCGACTTTATCGTCGAGCCAGATGGTGGGGGTTGCGGAGGGTCGAGTTGCTCGGCACGAGTAACGAAGATGGGACGTCAGGCGTGGTGGTTTCGCATCAAGCTGCCGAGTGGAAAAACAGGCTGGACGCAGCGGCAGAATCTGGAATTGGCGGGAGGGGGGTAGGCGGGGTGATTTTCTGGGGGGAAAGCAGATCCCTCACGGGCTGAAGCCCGTTCGGGATGACAAAATAAAAGGGACCAGTACGGCACGACTGAAGTCGTGCCCTGATACAAAGCAATACGGCGGCGCGGCAACTCTTCTCGCCCGGTATCTCTTCTAAACGGTTTCCAGTTCTTCTTCCAACAACTGCTTGTTGTAAAGCTCGGTATAGTAGCCGTTGCGTTCGAGGAGCTGATCGTGGGTGCCGTACTCGACGATGTTGCCGTCGTGGAGGACGGCGATGCGGTCGGCGTTGCGCACCGTGGAGACGCGGTGCGAGATGAAAATGGTGGTGCGGCCTCGCATGATTTCACGAAGGTGGTTGAGGATGCGGTCTTCGGTCTGAGTGTCGACGCTGGAGAGGGCGTCGTCGAGGATAAGTATGCGAGGGTTGCGGATCAACGCGCGGGCGATGGCAGTGCGTTGTTTTTGTCCACCGGAGAGCGTGAGGCCGCGTTCGCCTACCAGCGTGTTGTAGCCTTCCGGAAAGCTTTCGATGTCATCGGCGATGTTGGCGGCCTGTGCGACGCGGCGGACATCGGCGTCAGTCGCGTTTTGCGCGCCGAAGGCGATGTTTTCACGGATGGTGTCGCTGAAGAGGAATGTCTCCTGCGGTACGAAGCCGATGTTGCGGCGAAGAAGATCGAGAGGAAATTCGCGGATGGGGCGGCCATCGATGAGGACGGAACCGGGTTCGGCGTCGTAGATCCGGGGAATGAGCGAGACGAGAGTGGACTTGCCCGAGCCGGTTGGTCCGACGATGGCGAGGCTGGTTCCGGCTGGAATGCGCAGGTTCACATTCGTCAAAACCGCGGTGTCGCCATGAGTGCGTCCGTTGCCGTTAGTGGCGGTTTGCAGGGTCTGTCCGTAGTGAAAACTTAAGTTGCGAAACTCGATGTCGCCCTGGACTTCGGTTGGGGCGTTTGTCGCGGGCACGTCGGCGTCAGTGATTTCCGGTTTTTCCTTCAGGATGTTTTCAATGCGAATGAGGGAAGCGGTGCCGCGCTGGAAGATGTTGATGACCCATCCGAGGGCGATGATGGGCCAGGTGAGTTGCACCATGTTGGTGTTGAAGGCGGCGAAATCGCCAACGTTGATGCGATGCTGGATGACTTCGCGTCCGCCGACGAAGAGCACGATCACGACTGCCAGGCCGAGGAGCGTTTCCAGCGTGGGCCACAACATTCCCATCAAGCGGACAAGTTTGAGGCTGCGGCCGATGTATTCGTCGTTGGCGCGCTCGAAGAGGTCGATTTCCGCTTCCTCCTGGACGTAGGCGCGGATGAGGCGGGCGCCGGAGAAGTTTTCCTGAGCGCGGGCGGAGATGTCGGAGAACATGGCCTGGATGCGCTCGAAGCGCTCGTGAATCTGGCGTCCAAAGTATTGCACCACGATGCTGAAGATAGGCAGTGGCAGAAAGGCGAAGAGCGTGAGGCGCGGACTGATGCTCATCATGAAGACTAGCGACACTGCGGTGAACACCACAGTGTTCGCGGTGTACATGATGCCGGGGCCCGCAAGCATGCGGACAGCGTTGAGGTCGTTGGTCATGCGCGCCATGATGTCGCCGGTGCGGGTGCGCTGATAGAAGCTGTAAGAGAGGCGCTCGAGGTGGGCGAAGAGATCATTGCGGAGGTCGAACTCGATTTCGCGCGAGACTCCGATGAGGATGGAGCGAGTGAGGTACTGAAAGACGCCTTTGGCAAGGGCGATGGCGAGTAAGTACAACGCGTATTTGCGAAGCGTCGGGACGGAGATGTGGGTGTTGAGGTCGCGAACGGCGTCGCGGATTACCATGGGGAACAGGATCCACACGAGGTTGTTGCAAAGAACACAGAGCGCGCCGATGTAGAAGGTGGTGCGGTATTTCCGGAGATAGGGGGCGAGCGGCCGCAGGTTCTTGAACATGGCGTGAAGTTACTTAGATGATTGTAAGGTGCCTCGCGGACTAAAGTCCGCTCGGGATTTCGATAATAGGCGGCTTTACGGCAAGGCTGAAGCCGTGCCCCTTCAAAACCACACAGGTATTCTGTCATCAGTCTATTCCGACGCTGAGGACAGCCGGGGCTAAAGCCCGTTTCATGTGCAGGTGCTGTTTCGCCAGGCTAAAGCCTGGCGCTTCCACCTAACAGAAAAGCGGATACCTCACGGGCTGAAGCCCGTTCGCGGTAAAAATACGGAGAGCTTATCAGCGCGACTAAAAGTCGTGCCCTGACGCACAACTCTTGCAACACAAGGGTTCTGAGACGCCGTGCCCCTTCAAAACTCACTTTGCGAGCACAGAGTTTGTGAGAGCGTCTCTAGGTCGGCACGCGGAGGAGCATGTAACCGCCGGCGAGAGCGAAGATGAAGTCAGGGGCCCAGGCGGCGAGGAGAGCGGGCAGCTGGTTGGCGTTACCCATGGCCTCGAAGATGCCGGCCGTGACCCAATAAACGATGGCGATGCCGAGCGCGATGGCGACTCCGGCGAGGGCGCCGCCCTGGCGTCCGCGGGCAGCGAAGGGAATGGCGAGGATGGCCATCACGAGGGTAATGAGCGGGAAAGCGATTTTCTTCTGAAGCTGGACCTTTAGGCGGACAGTGTCGAAGCCGCTTTGCTGCAAGTCCTGGATGTAGTTGCGCAGAGTCTCGTAATCCATTTCGGAGGACTGGCGGACTTCTTTCTTGAAGTAACCGGGATCTTCGCTGAGTTCGTTGAATGTGGCGACGTCGAAAGTACGGTACTCGAGAATGGATGCGCCGCGCAGCGAACGAGTCCAACCGTTTTCAAATACCCACTTTTTGAGACCGGGCTCCCAGTGAGCGGCGTCAGCGTGAATGCGGCGGGTCATCTGGAAGGTGGTGGGATCGAATTCGAAGACGGAGATTCCGCCGAAGCGGTCGGTGTCAGGATCGAAGACCTGGTAGTAGTAGATCTGGTTGCTCTCCCCGAAAATCCATTTGCGATCGGCTTGCAGATAAGTTTGCGGCGGCTTGCCCTTGATCTGGTTGCGAAGGATTTCCTGCCGGCGGTTGGTGTGAGGAATGTAGGCCTGGTCGAAGATGAAGAGTCCAGTAGCGAAGAGGGCCGCGAGCACCAGGACCGGCAGAGTCGCGCGGTAGATGCTGATGCCGGTGGCCTTCATGGCGGTCAATTCGCTGGATTTTTCCATCAGGCCAAAGGTGATCAACACGGCTAGCAGGACCGACATGGGCGCCATGAGGTAAATCAGCGACGGGCTGAGGTTCAACAGATACTCGGCGAGAACGATGAACGAGACTTTGTTGCGAACGATGTCGGTAAGCAACTCGAAGAAGGTAAAGACGAGCGCGAGGATAAGGAAGGTCGCCAGAATCATAATGAGATACATGGCGAAATCGCGCAGGATCATATCGTCGAGGATGAGAGGGAACTTGGCACCGTAACGGCGCTTGGGCCGACGGGTGCCGGTGCGGAGGCGGCGGCTTTCGCGCGAACCGAGCAAGCGGGCCGCAAGCGCGGAGAAATTCTCGCTGATCCAAGTGGTGACGCGGTTGACGGCGCTAAAGTCGAGAGGCATGCGATCGACGCGCCACAATAAAAACAATCCGCAGAGGAAGAAGAAGAAATTGCCGCCCCAGACTCCCACCCAAGGTGCGACCTTTCCCTGGCGCGCGAGCGACACCCCGACAAGGGAGAAGAAGTAATAGACAAAGACTAAGACGATAGTGAGGACGAAGCCGGCACTGCGGCCGCCCTTGCGGGCGGAGAGGCCGAGAGGAATTCCTACCAGGGCGAGAACGAGACAGGCGGCAGGAAGGGCGAAGCGGCGGTGGAACTCGATTTGGTAGTAGCGGGCCTTCAGGTAGTCGTACGACGAAGACATCGGGTCGATCTTGACCAGCGCGGCGCCAGCGGCTTGCTCGCGCTTGGCATTGCGAAGCAGAGCGTGCAGGCTAAGTTCGTTTACCGGAAGCAGGTCGCGAGGGCCACGGTCGGATGCTGAAGGCAATTCGATGGGAATGTCGGTGCTCTCGAAGGTCGTGATGTTGTACTGGTCAGTCGACTTGGCAATCAGTTCCTGTTCGGTGCCGTCTTCGAGATGAAAACGTACTTTTTCGGTGGATTCGCTCAGCAGGGCTCCGCGCTCGGCGAGGGTGATTTTTGGTGAGGCGGGGTTGGAGATGTCGGCGAGGAAAACTCCCCGCCACAGCGATTGGCCCTTTGTCGGGATCGCGTCTTGCACATAGACGACGTGGTCCTTGAACTCTTCGTAGAAAACTCGCGGCTGGATTTCGAACGACGCTTGCGAACTCTTCAGGCGGTCCTGGAGGTTGGTGAGAGCGGTAGCCGCGCGAGGCGCGACATAAATGCTGTTGAACATCCCCAGCAGCCAGGCAACGATGGCGAAGATGGAGACGACGCGGACAAACATGCCGGCGCCCATTCCGCTGGCACGCATCGCGGTGACTTCGCTGTCGGCGGCGAGACGGCTCAGGCCGATCAGGATGCCGACGAGAGCACCCATCGGCAGGGTAATCATGAAGGTCGTGGGGAGGGTATAGAGAAAAATTTCGCCTACGCTGGGAAGCGGGGCGCTGTTGCGGACGACCAGCTCGAGCAAGCGTCCGAGGTCGCGCATGAAGATGATGAAGGTGAAAAGCAGCACACCCAGCAGGGCGTGGGAGCTGACTTCCTTCAAAATGTAGCGGGTGAGGATGCGCACAAAGTCCTAGTGTAATCGAAGTTCTGGAAGTGCGTAAGTTTTGCCGATGGCCTGTAAGTGACTGATCGTGATAGCCCTTTGCGTGTAGGTACACGGTGCTATGTTGCGTGCGAGTACTAATTTGGGAGGACTGCAGAAACTCGGTGTCGCAGCCGATGAATTCACTGTTAAACTTGGTGGCGCAATAATCCGAAACAATGAGTGATAACGGCCCTAAGATTCGCCTGGTGCTGCTCTGGCACATGCACCAGCCTTTTTACAAAGACATGGTTTCAGGCGAGTATCGCCTTCCCTGGGTGCGGTTGCACGCCCTGAAGGACTACTACGGGATGGTGAAGCTGGCGGAAGAGTTTCCGGGGGTCCATCAGAACTTTAACCTAGTGCCATCGCTGCTGGCGCAGATTCAGGATTACGTTTCGGGCAAGGCGCACGACCCATTTCTTGACTTGGTCTCGAAGCCGGCCAACGACTTTACCGCCGCGGAGCGGCGCTTCGCGTTGCAATACCTGTTCCAAGCAAACCCGGTCAACATGATTGGACGCTACCCGCGGTATCGCGAATTGTGGGAGCGGTATCGTGCGACGATGGACCGTCCGGAGGGCCCGGAATCGTATTTTGTAGCGCGGGATTATGCGGACTTGCAGGTGCTATCGCAACTGGCGTGGTTTGATGAGTACTTTCTTACGGACCCGGAAGTGGCGGCACTGATCCGGAAGGGCGAAGATTTCGACCGCAGCGATCAGATGGTGGTGCTGGCGAAAGAAAAGGAAATTCTCGCCAAGGTGATACCGGAATACTCGCATGCGGCGGGGCAAGGTTGGATTGAACTTTCGACGACGCCGTTCTATCACCCAATTCTTCCGCTGATTTGCGATACCAACGCCGGGGCGGAATCAACGCCGGGGTTGCCGTTACCGACGAGGCGTTTTCGCAGGCCTGACGACGCGGCGCAGCAGGTGGATCGGGCTCTCGAAAAGCACCAGCAGACGTTTGGCAGTCGCCCGGCGGGTTTGTGGCCGTCTGAGGGGAGCGTGTCGGAGGAAGTGCTGGCGCTGGCTCACGGGCAAGGGATCCGGTGGATGGCGACGGATGAAGGTGTGCTGGCACGTAGTATCGGGTATAACTTTGCGCGCGACGGCCATGGCCGCCTGCACGGAGACAGCGCGCAACAGCTTTACAATATCCATCGCTTCGAAAAAGGTGATACGCGGATGAATATGGTGTTCCGCGATCACACGCTGTCAGATTTGATTGGGTTCGTGTACTCGGGCATGCCGGCGCAGGATGCGGCGAATCATTTGCTGCACACGATTCGGGAGTCAGCGCGGCCGGTGCTGGAGCGCGGACGGGATGCCGTGGTGTCGATCATTCTGGACGGCGAAAATGCGTGGGAGTACTACCCGCAATCGGGAAGGGAGTTTCTGCGACGGTTCTACGACGGGTTGCAGAGCGATCCGACGATTGAATCGGTGACGGTGAGCGAAGCGATTGCACGCCACAAGGAGTCGGACTTCGGGCGACTGGAGCGACTGGTGCCGGGGTCGTGGATACACGCCAACTTTAATGTGTGGATCGGGGCTCCGGAGGACAACAAGTCGTGGGACCTGCTGTCGGAGGCGCGGGAGTATTACGACAGCAACGCGGACCGCGTGTCGGAGACGCAGCGCAAGCTGGCATGGGAAGAACTGATGATCGCCGAAGGCAGCGACTGGAACTGGTGGTATGGTCCGGAACATCATTCGGCCAACGACCGTGACTTCGACGAGTTATATCGGCGGCACTTGTCGAACGTGTACACGGCGTTGGAAGGCGTGCCGCCCGAGGAGTTGACGGTGCCGATTGCGGTTGGCGTGATGCGTCCGGTGTACCATCCGCAGACTGCCTATGTGCGCGCCAAGGTGGATGGGTTAGTGAGCGGCTATTTCGAGTGGATGGGCGCGGCGAGCTATACGTCGGACCAGCGCACCAGCGCGATGCACGGGAAACAGTTTTTGCTGGATGCGGTATATGCAGGGCTGGACGCCGATTCGGTGTCGGGCCGGCTGGATTTCCACGAGCGTTTTCCGGATGAACCGTATCAGATTGTGGTGAACCTGGAAGTGAGTGCGGATGCGAAGGACCGCGACTCAGCAGTGGCGTCGTATAGGTTGACGGTCGAGGGGCAGGGGCAGAACCTGCTGAAGTGGACGTTGAGCAACGGGAATGAGCGCACGATTCTCGCGAGTTATCCCGCCAACAATGGAAACAGCAGCACGCATGGAGTTGAGGTCGCGATCGGGGAAGTGTTCGAGATGCGACTGCCTTTTGACTTAATCAGCGCGCAGCTTGGGAGCCGCATTCGACTGCGATTCACCCTTTGGCAAGACCAGCTACCCGCGGACTCATTGCCGGTGGAAGGCTGGATCGACTTGTTCGCGCTGGCGGAAGAAGAGATTACAGACAATCTGTACATGTATTCGCTTCAGTAGGTGCGGTTCTGGCGACGCAGCTCAGGGAACCTTCGGAACCGTTCCGTTCGGCCAGAAGATTGGCCAGTTCTTTTGTTTCGCGACCTGTTGCAAATCGGGATTGGGGTTGACGCAGAACGGATAGGCGGCGATTTCGAGCATCGCCTGATCGTGGATCGAGTTGCCGAAAACCGCGTGTACGGGCTTGCCAATCACCTCGCGGATTGCCACCGTCTTCAGTTCGTCGGTAGGAACGCGGACCAGCCGGTCTGTGGCGCGTCCTGCTTCGGTATGAACACAGGCGGCGAGCACGCGGTCGCGGGCAAATCCAAAGTGCAGGGCTCCGGCTTCCACGACCCAGTCGTTGGTTGAGGACACTGCCCAGAGTTCGCATCCCTGGTCGGATAGGCGACGGGTGAGTGCGTGCATTTCAGGGAAGACACGGGGACGCACGACTTCAGCAAAAAATTCTTCCCCAGCAGCATAGAGTTGGTCGACCGGGACGCCGCTGTTCATCGTGACCATCTCGCCGCACATGGACTCTTCGCCGACGACGCCCAATTCGTACAAGCTATAGCGCTCGACCATAGCGTCGGCGACCTCGCGGCTGACGATACCGCGCTCGATTTCCCAATAGAAAAAGTCGCGACCAGCGTCGCCGCTCCAGAGCGTGCCATCGCAGTCGAAGACGGCGATAGCGGGACGGAGCGCGAGTACTGACTCAATAAATTCAGAGGCCTGGGATTGCGGTTCTATGGAATTCAAAAAGTGGACTCCGCGGGAATGGTTTCGGAACGCAGCAGACGCGCGAAGTCGTCAGGGGTGTCAATGTTGGCGGCGATGCGCACGTCGGTGACGGTCACATAAAGGATGTGCTCTTGATGCTGGTGCTGGATGTCACGGGCGACGGCTGTCACCGGTGCGCGGAGAAACTGCTCCATCATTTCGCGGCCGAGCAGGATGGGATGACCGTGGACGCCTGAGCCGGCGGGAGAGAGCTCAGGGACCGCAGCCCAGATGTTGGTATCTGACGCGAGAAACGCGTGGCGCAGAGATTGAACCGTGAAGGGCAGAACGGGCGGACGGTCGACCGGCGAAACTAAGGCGGCGTCGCGGCCGCGGTTGAGAACTTCGCGCAAGCCGACTTGAAGGGAACTGAACTGTCCGCGATCCGGATTAGGATTAGCGATGAGAAATGCGCCGTGGGCGTCGGCGACAGTTTGCAGGGCGTCGGCGTTCTGGCCGGCGACGACGAGCACCAGGTCCGACTGCTGCTGGAGCAGGTCGATCATGGCTCCCAGAAACGTGTTGACGGCAGGGACGCCCTCGGCGACGGGTGGCCAGGGGAGCAGCGCTTTGTCGCGGCCCATGCGAGTGGATGCACCCGCAGCGAGGATGACTCCGCAGATACCGGCGGTCTGGGGCATGGCTTGAAGATATCAAACTGCGGGGAAGCGCGTCAGTGAGATGAGCTTAGCGGTTGTCGGCGGTCTCTTCGACGGCGTCCTGCGCAGCGCCGCTGGTGGTGTCGCGCGCGATGTAGTCGTAGGATTTGCTGGCAATGTTGGGTAACGCACGACGTCGGACGGCGATCATTTCGGCGACGATGGCGACGGCGATCTCTTCAGGCGTGATGGCGCCGATCTCGAGTCCAACGGGAGCGTGGACCTGGGCGAACTTTTCGGAGGGGACGCCTTCGGTTTCCAATTCCTTGTAAATGGCGATGGTCTTGCGACGGGAGCCGATCATGCCGAGGTAGCGGGCGTTGGCGTTCAGAGCCCAGCGAAGGACGCGCATGTCGTCGCGGTGTCCGCGGGTGACGATGACAATGTACGCGGACTCGGGAATGTGAAGGCGCTGCGTCGCGCCGTCAAAATCGGCGGCAATGACTTCGCGGGCATCGGGAAAACGCTCACGGTTGGCATAGCTCTCGCGGTCGTCGACGACGATGACCTCGAAACCGGCGATTTGCGCAACTTTATAGAGGTTGTAGGCCACATGTCCGGCGCCGAAAATGTAGAGCAGCGCGGGCGGGAGCACAGGTTCGATGAAGATTTCGAGCGTGCCTCCGCAGACGAGGCCGGTGTCGTACTTGGGATTGTTGTTGAGGTTGAAGGTGAGAGTGCGCGGCTTCTCTTCTTCCATAACCTCGCGCGCGGCCTGCCAGACTTCGGCTTCGACACAGCCTCCGCCGATGGTTCCGGCGATGGAGCCGTCGTCGCGGACCAGCATTTTGGCGGTCTGGAAGGACGGGATGGAGCCGCGGACGTTGGTGATGGTGGCGACAGCGCCACGGCGTCCCTGGCGGCGGAGTTCAACGATTTGTTCGTAGATGTCCATAGGGACTGGCACTCTCGATTATAGATGCAGGAAGCCGGTATGAGGCGCGAGACGCTGATAGTGAATGCTTTGACATGAAACAATGGAAGTCATAGGATTCTCCTATGGCTACCCTATACGTAGAAAATGTTCCTGATGAGCTCTATGAGGCTATACGGGCCAGAGCAAAGCAGAAGCGCAAGTCCATTGCGGCGGAAGTGTTGACCCTTCTGGAACAAAATGTTCCCACGGCGCGTGAGTTGAAGGCGCGCCGGGAATTTCTTCGTCGCGTAAGGACCCTGCAGTCCGCGCCCACGGCGGCCACGGGCGTCTTTCCTTCGACTGAGGAGATGCAGCGCGAGGACCGGTCGCGTTAATGAAATATGTCATCGACGCCAGCGTGGCTGCAAAGTGGTGTCTTCCTGCCGCGAGCGAGCCACTGCTGCGTGAGGCTAATGAGCTTCTCCGCCAGCAAGTGAATGGGGAGGTTCAATTCGTGGTTCCTGACCTGTTCTGGGCGGAGATAGGGAACGTCCTCTGGAAGGCCGTTCGAGTGGGCCGGTGTGGGCGAGACTCCGCGGAAATGAGCCTGCACCTGCTCAAGCGGCAAAGACTCCCCACGTTCTCTTCGGAAAGTCTGGTCGAACAGGCTCTTGCCATCGCACTCACTTTTGAGAGATCTGCCTATGACAGTATTTACGTGGCACTGGCGCTGGATACGGGAGCACAACTTATTACCGCAGACGAAAAACTGGCAAACGCCCTTGCAGCGCGGATGCCCGTAAAATGGCTAGGCGCGTTATAGCGTGCTTGACGCCTTGAGTTGGGGAGAGCAATGAAAGCCGTACGTATTCATGAATTTGGTGGGCCGGAAGTACTGAGGTACGAAGACATTCCTGATCCGGAGTTGCGCAAGGATTATGTGCTGGTGCGCATTCGTGCGTGCGCGCTGAACCATCTTGACCTGTGGGTGCGGAAAGGGCTGCCGGGGGTGAAGCTACCGCACATTTTGGGCAGCGACATCGCGGGCGAGGTGGCCGGGTGTGGCGAGTACATCACAGACCTTAAGCCGGGCACGCGAGTGTTGCTGTCTCCGATGCTGTATTGCGAGCATTGCGAGCAGTGCAACAGCGGACGGCAGAATTTCTGTCCGCAATTTGCGGTGCTGGGCAATAACGCCGATGGAGGGAACTGCGAGCTGATTGCGGTGCCGCGGGCGAACGTGATTCCGATTCCGGATTCGCTGGGCTTCGTGGAAGCGGCGTCGGTGCCGCTGGTGTTTCTGACGGTGTGGCACATGCTGGTGGGCAACGCGAGAGTTGCAAGCGGGACAGACCGTGCTGGTGATTGGAGCGAGTTCGGGCGTTGGGTCAGCGGCAATACAGGTGTGCAAGATGCTGGGTGCGACGGTGATCACGACGGCAGGCAGCGAGACCAAGTTGGCGAAGGCGCGCGAGTTGGGCGCGGATTACACCATTGACCATTACAAGCAGAAGATCTCCGAGGAAGTGAAGCGCATTACGAGCCGCCGCGGGGTGGATATCGCGTTTGAACATGTTGGCATTGCGACGTGGGCGGAGAGTATCAAGTCGCTGAAGTATGGCGGGACGCTGGTGACGTGCGGAGCGACCACGGGGCACGACGCGGCGCTCGATTTGCGCGTGCTGTTTGCGCGGCAGCTGTCGTTTCATGGGTCCTATATGGGGGGCATGGGAGAACTCGACGAGGTGCTGAAGCATGTGTTCGCCGGGAAACTCAAAGCCGTCGTGGACCGGACGTTTCCGCTGAGCGAGACGAGAGCGGCGCATGAATACCTGGCGAGCAGCGAGCAGTTTGGGAAAGTGGTGGTGATTCCGTAGCTAAGGCATAGTTCACCACGGGGGCACGGACGACACGGACGGAAAACTGGTCAACCAGAATCCGTCCTTTTGTGGCTTCGTGGTGAATTCGTTCGACTCGTAATGACAAGAATGGAAATGAAGAGAGAGTTCAGGCTCCGGCTGGCGACGGTTGAAGACCTCGCGGTGCTCCAGAAGTTGGTTGCGGACTCGGTTTGGGTTCTGCAAGCCGGGGAGTATAACGACGCACAGCGCGAGGCGGCGATCAGGCTGGTGTATGGAGTCGATACCCAACTGATTCGCGATGGGACGTATTTTGCTGTAGAGCACGACCGCGAAATTGTGGCGTGCGGCGGATGGAGCCGGCGGAGGACGCTGTTTGGCGGCGACCAGCATAGTCCGAGCCGAGAGCCTGAGCTGCTTGATCCCGCCCGTGAGCCTGCGAAGATCCGCGCGTTCTTCGTGAAGCCGGGGTGGGAGAGGAAAGGCATCGGGAGCGCGATGGTGCGGGCGTGTGAACAAGCGGCGTTGGCCGAGGGATTTCACCAAATTGAAATGGCGTCAACGTTGACCGGCGTGGCGTTGTATTCGGCGCATGGATACAAAGAGATCGAGCGAATCGATGTTCCGATGGAGAACGGTCTGACCCTGCCGGTCATTCGGATGGCGAAATCGTTTGCCACGTCGTAGCGGAACTGGGAGGGACAGCTAAGGTGCATCTTTGCTCGGCTGCGGGGCGTCAAACAGAGTGGGTATAATGAAGCGATGAATTCCGGCACTCGCATTCCTAAATTCGAGAACCCAGAGACAGGAACCGAGCGGTTCGACAATCTGAGCGGCTCGGAAGAACTGCGCGCAAAGACGCTGCAGGCGACATTTGGTGGGCAGCAACACGAAGGCGTCATTCTGGCGTCGCTCGACAGCGTGGTCAACTGGGTGCGCAAGAATTCCATTTGGCCGATGACATTTGGGCTGGCGTGCTGCGCGATCGAGATGATGTCGATGGGCGCGTCGCGGTTCGACGTTGCGCGGTTTGGTGCAGAAGTGTTCCGGCCTTCACCGCGGCAGTCGGACCTGATGATCATTGCGGGACGGGTGTCGCAGAAGATGGCCCCTGTGATCCGCGAACTGTATCAGCAGATGCCCGAGCCGAAGTGGGTGATCTCGATGGGCGCGTGCGCAACGTCGGGCGGTGTGTTCAACAACTACGCGCTCGTGCAGGGCGTGAACCAGTGGATTCCGGTGGATGTGTATGTGCCCGGGTGTCCTCCACGGCCCGAGCAGTTGATTTACGCCATCATGCTGCTGCAGGACAAGATCAAGAATGACAAGGGTTCGTTCAAGCGAGCGCTGAATCTAGGGTGAGTTCGAGTTCCTTTTCCCCGCGCCCGCTTCGGCGGGCGTTTTTTTCTTGCTCGTGACGACGAATCTGTAAATCGAACCGGTGAATCCCCGTCTTGCCACGGCCATCCAATCGCTGAAGTCAACCGCTTGCGTTCGAGCTATCGCAATCGCGAGGATTCGGACACAATGGACGAGAGTCTTTCCTGATGAAAATTGGAATCACGTGTTATCCCACCTACGGTGGTAGCGGCATTGTGGCCACGGAGCTGGGGCTGGAACTGGCGCACCGGGGCCACGAGGTGCACTTCATTTCGTACTCGCAGCCTATTCGCCTGACCGGGACCGAACCTAACATTCACTATCACGAAGTGGAGGTGTCGCGGTATCCGCTATTCGAATACCCGCCGTATGACCTGGCGCTGGCGACGCGGATGGCGGAGGTCGCGGAGATTTACGACCTCGACCTGCTGCATGTGCACTATGCGATTCCGCACTCGGTGAGCGCAATGCTGGCGCGGCAGATGCTTGCGTGTGACCGGGCGCGCAAACGCCGGAAATTACCGTATGTGACGACACTGCACGGGACCGATATCACGCTGGTGGGGGCTGACCCGTCGTACTTGCCAATTACGCGGTTCTCGATCGACCAAAGCGATGGCGTGACTTCGATTTCTCAGTACCTGGCAAAGCGGACGCTGGAAGTCTTCCAAGTTACGACACCCATTAAGGTAATTCCGAATTTCGTGAACTGCGATATGTATCACCGCACGCCCGAGATTATGGCGCAGCGTTCGAACTGGGCGAAGCCGGAAGAGAAGATACTGGTCCACTTGTCGAATTTTCGGCCAGTGAAACGCATTCCCGATGTCATCGAGATCTTCGATCGCGTGCAGAAACAGATTCCGGCGCGTCTGATCATGATTGGCGATGGGCCGGAACGTTCGCGTGCCGAGTGGCTGGCCGTGGAAAAGGGAATTCACAATAAGATCGACTTCCTAGGCAAGCAGGACCAGATTTACGAGAAGCTTCCGTGGGCCGACGTGATGCTGATGCCCAGCCAGCTGGAGTCGTTTGGACTGGCTGCGCTGGAAGCGATGGCGTGCCAGGTGGTTCCGATTGCGACCAACGCTGGCGGAGTGCCGGAAGTCATCCAGCACGGCAAAACCGGATTCCTTGCGGAAGTTGGGGACGTCGAGAGTATGGCCAAATACGCGGTTGAAGTACTGTCGGATCCCGAGCGGCTGGAAGACATGGGAGTGTCGGCACGGGCGAGTGCGCAGGCGCGTTTTTGCGCGACGAAGATCATCCCGATGTATGAGAACTATTACCGCGAAGTGCTGGAGCGGGCTTCGTAGAGCGCACCGGCGACCGAGCCGCCCATGTCGTCGGCCAGCAGAACAGGCAGCACGAGGCGCACCAGCGTTCCGTGACCGGGCTGGCTCTCGATGGTGATTTCAGCGGCGTCTCCGTAGACCACCTGCAAGCGCTCCGAGACGTTGACCATTCCAATGCCTGTACCCGACGAGGCGCTGGTTCCCGAGACAGGCATGCCGACGCCGTCATCTTCTACTTCAATCACGATGCGGCCGTCGGTCGAGCGGCTGCGGATGAAGATGCTTCCGCCCTCGACTTTGTCGGCAAGACCATGCTTGATGGCGTTCTCGACCAAAGGCTGAAGGATCATGCTCGGAACCATGTGGTCGAGTGAAGCCGGCTCGAGTTCCTTGACCACTTTAAGTTTCTCGCGGCCGAAGCGGACGACCTCGATGTCGAGATAGTCGTCGAGGAACTCGACTTCGTCGCGCAACAGCACGAATGAGTCGCCGCCCTTGCGCAAGAGCCTCCGCAAAATGTTGCTGAGCTTGACGATCATTTCGCGCGCCGAGTCGGGATCACGGCGCACCAGCGATGACACGGAATTAAGAGTGTTGAACAGGAAGTGGGGGTTGATCTGGCTCTGCAGGGCTTCCATGCGCGCCTGCAAGAGCAAGCGCTCCTGCTGCTCGAGTTTCATCTCGATGCGAACGTTGTTGAGCACTTTGAGCGCGATGGCGACGGCCATGACGGTGCCCGCATAGATGGCGAGTTCGACCAGCCAGTTGTCGCTGTCGAGGGCGAAAATGCGGCGGGGGAATGCGCGATGCAACTGGATCCGAACGAACTCGAGGGCGAGAATCAGCAGTAAGAAAGACGTTTGCCAGTCGATGAGCGATTTACGGATGCTGCGGCGAATCCAGTGATAAATGCTGAGGTCAAAGAGCGGAGAAAAAGACCAGACATCTTCGCGCTCGGAGGCGACGTGACGCAGAAGGCCGGCGAGAAATCCGGCGAGGATGTTCATGGGGAGCGCAAGCCACTCGCCGATGAAGAGGGCAGGGATGGAGACGAGGATGCCACCCATAGTTCCGGCGAGGCGGCCACCGATCACGCCCATGAGGATCGCGCCTTCGAATGAGATGTCGGCGGCGTAGAAGTTTCGTACAAAATGGCGGACCACCACGCCGAGAGCGATGGGGATTCCGATGATGAGGACGACTTCTATTTTTTCGCCGAGAGTGCGTTCTTCGCGAAACAGCAGGACGCGGAAGCGGCGGGCGCGCACTAGTACGCTGCTGATCGCCGCAGCGACGCCGAGGCGGATCAGAACGGTAACGAGAATCAGCTTGGAATCCAAAAAATCGACCTATCGGCGCAAGCCGCAGCCCCTATCCTATCGCGGTGGCGGCTTCGGTGAGGGCATGTTCTGCGCGGTCGGCATCGGGAGCGCCACCCTGGGCCATGTCGCGCGTGCCACCGCCACGTGTGCCGAGCTTCTGAAGGGTCTCCTTCATGAGCGCGCCCATGTCATTGGGTAGCCCGGGGGTTTGCGCAAATACGAGGGAGGGCTGCGCGCCGCCGCAGGCCAGCAGAGCGATCGTTTTGTCGAGGCGGATGAGCTTCTGGGCCAGCATCTTGATGAAAGCGAGATCGCGGTCGGCGAAGAACTCGACAACGAGCTTGTAGTCGCTGCTTTTGGGCTGTGCGGCGGCTTTTTGCAGCAGGTTTGAGGCTTGCAGTTCGGCGACTTCTTCCAGCAGACGATGCTGAGTTTTCTGCGCCGTCTTGATTTCGTCGAGCGACTTGCGAACTTGCTGCGGGACTTCCCAGATCTGGGTGGAGAACGCGGCAGCGGCGTCGGTGAGGGTCTGAAAGTCGCGGCGGGCGGTGCTGACGGCGCGCAGGCCGCAGACGAACTCGACCCGAGTGCCCTGTTTCACCTTTTCTAACTTGCGCAGCAGGATGGCGCCGATTTGGCCGGTGCTGCGGACGTGGGTGCCTCCGCAGGCATTCAGGTCGAAGTCGCGGATATCGATGAGACGAAGTTTTTCGCGAACGGCGGCCGGAATTTTGCGGACTCCCATGCCGCGTGCTTCGTCGGGAGTGGCGAAGCGAATCTCGACGGGACGGTCTTCAGCGATGACTTCATTCGCTAATCGCTCGGCCGCTTCAACTTGCTGCGCGGTTAGTTTGTCGGTGGCGAGATCGATGGAGCAGTAATCGTCACCCATGTGAAACGAGACGGTCGGAAAACTGTAGAGCCGCTCGAAGGCGGCGGACAGTACGTGCTGGCCGGAATGCTGCTGCATGTGATCGCGGCGGCGGACGGCGTCGACTTCGCCCCGGACTGGTACCCCGGGGCGCAGCCAACCGGGAGGGCACTCGATACGATGCAAGACGTCGCCGGTCTGCTCCTGCTCCTGAACGCCGATGACCCGTACGCGGGAGCCGTTGGCGATCCCAAAGATCTCGCCGACGTCGAAGTTCTGGCCGCCGCTGGTGGGATAGAAAGCTGACCTATCCAGGGAAACAAGAGCTTCATCGCCCTGCTCTTCAACAGCAGTCACGGTAGCGTCGAACTCGAGAAGCGAAGAGTCGGTGTAGTACAGGCGTTCGGTCAGCATGAGAGTCCTGAGGATGTCGAGAACATCAGGAGACAGTTTAACCGCACCCCTCCCCCTCCCCCTACGGTCGTAAAATATTGAAAACATAAGGGGCGAAAGGCGAAAGTCGCCGCAAAATATTGAGTGCGAGTAACTTACGGGCAAATTATTGCAGAGTAAGGGTTTAAGTTGAATTTTGTGGAGATAGAGGTAGGAATTGGCGGGTGAACAGGCAAAAAACTCGGAACCAATATGACCAGTCACAGGTCGAACCACCTAGCTGGGGATTCGGGAAGTATCCGGCTGCCGCCTCTTTTGAACTTGGACGACAACTCTCCTTCATCCTTCCAGAGGCAGTGTAGGAGAAGTAGTGGGGAACAGCAAGCGAGTTCGTCACCCATTAACGTGACGGACGAACATTCAGTCGCCAGTGGGCAGTTGCCAGTCGCCAATGGAGGATTGATTTCACCACGGAGGCACGGAGGGCACGGAGAAATTGGTGGTGTGTGGAGTTTCGGAGGGATGCAGTTAGTCCGAGGAGGGACGAAGCGGGGCAAAGGCGCGGATTCATCTACCATCCCTTGCCGGTGTCCGGCTCCGGGACTCTCGTTTCTTCTTCGCTCACCCAGTGCTGAAGAGTCTGTTACGAAACGCTGCCGTCGCTCCGCGACTCGCATGAAATATCCCTCTGAACCCAGCGTTTCGCCTTCGGCTTCACGCTGGGCTAGATTATGGCGTGTCTCCGGCACTCGAATTTCGTTGTCTTTGTTCCAACGCATAGGACGAGCATAGAGTTTCGTAACAGACTCTGAAGCACTGGGCTCAGATATGTCGGCCCTCCGGGCCTGTCGCCTTTTCCCGCTACGAGTGAAGCGGCTTTCAAACTGCGCTCCTCCCTGTGACCAACCCGGCTGCGATCAATTCGCTTTGCCCGCCGCTGGGGCAGGTAGTATTATTGCAACTACCCCCCGAGATTTATCAGCTTGTTCGTGGACGTGATTGGCGCCGCGATTGGAGCAGAGCTACGTTTTTGTGGTGCAGGATAGCCAGTCTGCCGAACGAGTGTCGAAGCGTAAGCCGAGCGTCTTCTCAATTCCCGCCCCTCCCGGCTCGGACTGTGAAGCGAAATGGAGAGACCGTACCATGAAATTTCTGAGAGAAGTTCTTGCGGCCCTGTTGAGCGGGGTCGTCCTGCTGGCCACCACCCCTAATGTTGCGGCGATGCCCATGTACGAGCCGCCGTATCAGGAGGCTGACCAGGCGGCGCTTACCACATCCGACATCGAAAACATCGTGTCGCCAATTGCGCTGTATCCCGATCAACTGATCGCGCAGATCCTGGGAGCAGCGACGTATCCGGATCAGGTAACGGCGGCCAGTAACTTTGTGAACAGCAGCGGCCTCAAAGATCAAGCTCTTATGACAGCCGTAGATAAGCAGCCGTGGGACCCCAGCGTGAAGGCGCTGACGCAGTTCCCAACGGTGCTGGACCAGATGGCGAAGAACCTGGCGTGGACCTCAGCGCTGGGCGATGCCGCGTATAACCAGCAGAGCGACGTGATGGCTGCAATTCAGAAATTGCGCCAGGAAGCGAAGGCGGCAGGGAACCTGAAGACCACCAAGGAAATTAAGGTGGTGCAGGAGAGCCCGCAGACCATCGTGATTCAGCAGGCGAATCCCCAGGTGGTTTACGTGCCGACCTACAACCCGACGGTGGTCTATGGCACGCCGTACAATCCGCCGGGATACAGCACGGCAGCGCTGGTGACGACAGGATTGATTTCGTTCGGTGTCGGCATGGCGATAGGCGCGTCGATGAACAATAGCTGCTGCGGATGGGGTTATTACGGCGGAGGCTGGGGCTGCAACTGGCGCGGCGGGAACGTGGTGTATCAGAACAATGTATACGTTTCGCGCAGCAATACGTTCTACGGCAACAACCGCTACCACAACAATTCCTACTACAAGAACAACAATCGTCCGGTGCCCACGCCGTATGGCAACAACAACCGCCCGAACAACAAGCAGGCGTGGAGCGGAAATAACAACAGCGGGCGTGGCAACGGCAACAAGGTCAACGTCAACGGGGACGTAAATATCGGCAGCAACAATAACAACAAGGCGGGCAACAACAACAATCGTCCCGGGAACAACAACAATGGGACAATCGTCCGGGGAATAACAATGCCGGCAACAACCGCCCGGGCAACAACAACAACGCAAACAACCGCCCGGGAAACAATAACGCTGGGGCGAACCGGCCAGGCAATAACAACGCGGGTGGCAACCGTCCGGGTGCAGGCGCCAACAATAAATCCGCCGCTGACCGCGGATTTGGCGGGAATCCGAAGGCAGCCAATACCAGCGCGACTGGCGGCTACAAACAGGGTGGCAACGCGCGCGCGGATTCGAATCGCGGAAAGCAGAGCATGGGCGGCGCCAAACCAGCGGCGCGTCAGGCCCCGGCTGCGCGTCCTGCGGGCGGTGGAGCGCGCAAGAAGTAGACGTCCGCTGACCGTGAACTTGCCATTTGGCGTTTGAAAATTTTGTTGTTGCGATGGAGATTGCACATGTTTAAGAAGTCAGGAATTTTGAAAATTGTGGGATCGATGATGGCGGCGATTGCGCTGCTGGTGACTGCGTCGGCGCAGGAGGCTGGGCAGAAGACGTTTACTTCGTTTTCGGATGCGTCGAAGGCGCTTTATGACGCGGTAAAGTCGGGCGATAAGTCTGCGATGGAGGCGGTGCTGGGCGCATCGTCGGCGCCCATCCTGTCGTCGGGCGATCCGGTACAGGACCAGAAGAATGGCGAAAACTTTATCCGCCGATACGAGCAGATGAACCGCTGGGGCAAAGAAACTAACGGCGACGAGACGCTGTTCATGGGCGCGGAGAACTGGCCGTTCCCGGTTCCATTGAAGAAGAACGCCGCCGGTCAGTGGTATTACGACAGCAAGGCCGGGGTAGAAGAAGTGTTGTTCCGGCGAATCGGGAACAATGAATTGGCGGCGATTCGGGTGTGCAAGGCGCTGGCCGATGCGCAGGATGATTACTTCGATGCGCTGCATGATGGCGACACGGTGCATCAATACGCGCAGAAGTTCATCAGCGATGAAGGCAAGCAGAACGGGCTGTACTGGAAAACGGCCGAGGGCGAGCCGCAGAGTCCGATCGGCCCGGTGTTCCAGTATGCAGCCGCCGAAGGCTACTCCAAGAAAGCCGATCCGTTTCACGGGTACTACTTCCGCATACTGACGGCGCAGGGGGCAGCGGCTCCGGGCGGCGCGAAGAGCTATATCGTGAATGGAAAGATGACGGAAGGCTTTGCGTTTGTCGCGTATCCCGCGCAGTACCACAATTCAGGCGCGATGACGTTCGTCGTCAATCTGAATGGCGCGGTGTATGAGAAGGACCTGGGACCGAAGACGGTCGACCTGGTGAAGGCCATGACCGCGATCAATCCGGATACCACGTGGAGAGCGGTCAGCTATGGGACCGAGGAAGAGGCGGACGAGCAATAGTGTTCGGCTCGATGCCAATTCATGTAAGCCAAACAAAAGCCCCGCATTGCGGGGCTTTATAGTCTTCGCGAGTTCGGGAAAAGTTTCAGTGAAATTGGGAAGATAGATCCCACGCGGACTGAAGTCCGCTCGGGATGACGAAAAATAAGGAACTTATCGGCACGGCTGAAGCCGTGCCCCTTCGAAACAACGCTGTAAGTGCATCAAGACAATGCTGATTTTCATTGTTCATGGGACATTCCCTGAACCCCGCGAGCACGCATGATAATCTAATATTTGTAGCTGCTACCCGCCTTGCGGGTAATTCCCGCAGACCCAGAAAAAATCATGATCTCAGTCAGTGCAGTCTCTATGCGCTACGGCGCAAAAGTGTTGTTCGAAGATGTGTCCACCGCGTTTACTCCCGGGAAACGCTACGGACTTACTGGTCCCAACGGGTCCGGCAAGTCCACTTTCATGAAGCTGTTGACCGGAGAGCTCGAACCGCAGAAAGGCAGCGTCGTCCGCCCCAAGAAGTTCGGCGTGCTGAACCAAGACCAGTTCGCGTTTGACGCATTTCGCGTGATCGACACGGTCATGATGGGCAACAAGCGCCTGTGGGCTGCTCTGCAAGAGCGCGACACCATCTACGAGAAGACTGAGTTCACCGATGAAGACGGGATGCGACTGGGCGAACTGGAAGGCATTGTAGGCGAGGAAGACGGCTACTCGGCCGAGGCCGACGCTGCAATTTTGCTGCAAGGTTTGGACATTCCGGACGAGCTACACGAGCGCCAGATGAGCGAGTTGCAGGGTGGACAGAAAGTGCGCGTGCTGCTGGCGCAGGCGCTGTTTGGGCATCCGCAGGCGTTGCTGCTGGACGAGCCGACGAACCACCTTGACCTCGACTCGATCCACTGGTTGCAGAGCTTCTTGAACGATTACGACGGAGTGCTGCTGGTGATTTCGCACGATCGGCACTTCCTGAACAGCGTTTGCACGCACATTGCCGACATCGATTACGAAACGATCATCACCTACACCGGAACATACGACGAGATGGTGCTGGCTAAGACGCAGATCCGTTCGCAAATCGAGAGCCAGAACGCACAGCGCGAGAAGAAGATTGCACAGTTAAACGAGTTTATCGCGAGGTTCTCGGCTGGTACGCGTTCGAGCCAAGTGCAGTCACGGCGTAAGGAAGTGGAGCGCCTGGCTATTGGTGACCTGGCGCGGTCGAACATTCAGCGCCCGTTCCTGAAGTTCGAGCAGAAGCGGCCTTCGGGCAAGCATGTGCTGGAACTGCATCGCATTACCAAGTCATATGGCGACAATGACGTGCTGCGCGGATTCACCGCTAACGTTAATCGGGGCGAGAAGATCGCGCTGATGGGACGGAACGGCGCGGGTAAGACAACGCTGCTGAATGCGATCCTGGCGAATTCGCCGACGACTCCGGAAGCTGAGCTACGCGAGACGAGCGGCTATGCCGGACCTCTGATTGACGACGGCAAGGTGGTGTGGGGACACGAGGCGTCGGTCGGATACTTTCGCCCAGGACCATCGTTCGCTGATTCAGCCGGGAATGACGGTCGCGGACTGGCTGCATCAGTGGGAGCCGGGTGCGGCGTATGAGGAAATTCGCGGACTTCTTGGCCAGATGCTCTTCCAGAAGGAAGACGGCAACAAGAAGACCGACGTGCTATCGGGCGGGGAAGCGGCTCGGCTGCTGTTCTGCAAGCTGATGCTGCAGAAGCCAAACGTTCTGATCTTCGACGAGCCGACGAACCACTTGGACCTGGAGTCGATCAACGCACTGAACATCGCGCTGCAGCGGTTCCAGGGAACGGTGCTGCTGGTTTCGCATGATCATGACCTGATCGATGAAGTGGCGACGCGCATCTGGCACTTCGAGAATGATCACACGATCACGGACTTCAAGGGAGTCTACGAGGAGTATCAGGCGGCGATAGCAGCGTAGAAAAGCAGATCCCCCGCCCTGCGGGCGAGGGATGACAAGCTCTAAGAGAAAGGCCTCGCGGCGATGCGAGGCCTTTTTAACGATGTGGCTAGACGATCTTAGTCGCCGGCGGCCATTTCTGGTTCGGGAAACAGTTCAGGTGAGGGCGGGACTTCGAGGTCGGGCATCGGTTTTCCTGCGAATAACAAACGACAGGGCTTGGCTAGCCAGCTGGCGATCTTCGTCGAGCGGGCCATGCGAGCGCTGTCAGTGGTGATTCCGGTGTCGGCGTACATCTGCCGATAAATTTTCGAAATCAGAAGAAATGCGGCGCGGGCTTTGAGCGACTTGAGGAAACTGGACCGGCGCCAGATGGAGTCGAAGCTGTAGAACTTGTCCCAGACCGCTTGCGTGCGCTGCCGCACTTCATCGGCTGACATAGTGGGATGCAGACCGAAATACTTGGGGCGCGACTCCTGCGGGATGAGCCACCGGCGAGTGAGCGGGATGCCGTTCACCTGCGCGGTGGTGACATCCACGGTTTTTTCCCACTTGGCGAAATCGATGGTGCCGGGGAAAGGCGTGAGGATCACGAACTGGGCGAAGGTGAGATCGGCGGCGTCAGCCAATGCGGCAGTGGCGTCGAAGGTGGAAGGCTTGTCGCTGGGCAAACCGAAGATGAACGAGCCCAAGACGTGAATGCCGTGGGCGCGGAAATTTTTCAGCCGATCGATTAGCGCCTGGCCGGAGAGATTGAAGTCCTTGTACACATCCTTCAGACCGTCGGGGGTGACGGCTTCGACACCGACCAGCGCTCCCAAGATGTGCGCCGCCTTCATGGCGTCGAGGAATTCGTCGTCCTCAGCCGCTTCCATGGTGATCTGGGTGTAGAAGACTGTGTCTTTGGGGAGCTGCGCCAAACGGGACATCAGTTCGAAGCGCTCGGCGCGGATGGACTGCAGCTGGCGCAAGTGCGCGTGGTTCTTCTGACGCCCGGCGAGTTCGAGATCGGTGAGGGTGACGGGGTAGAAGTTATCGTCAGCGAGGGCGATAAAACGAAAGCCCTGGCGCCGCAACTGTACGATCTCTTCGACGACCGCGTCGGCGGGTCTCTGGCGTGGCTTTTGCCCGTCGGTGCGCCAGACCGAGCAGAAAGAGCAATGCTTGGGACAGCCGCGGACCGTCTGCACTGAAGCCCACATATAACTCTTGCGGGGAATCAGGTCCCAACGCGCGGCAGAGAACTGGTCGGCATCAATGCGGCCGCCTTCGTAAATCGTTTTGGGCGAGCCGCTCAAACAGTCGGCAAGCACCTTGGCCCAGACGACGTCGCCGTCGCCTTTCACTACAGCGTGGGCACCGCCGAGTTCAAGCGACTCTTCGGGGTAGAGTGTGGCGTGAATGCCGCCATACACGACATAAGCGCCGCGAGCGCGAGCGTCGCGACCTACTTCGTAGCCACGAAGTGCGTTTCCGGTATGGATACCGATGCCGACTACGTCACCTTGCTGGATGGTTTCGGGATTGAGCAGAGCCAGGGTCTCATCGACCAGGATGGGGTCGCCATAGGTCTTTGGGGTAGCACCTGCAAGTACGTACAGCCAGCGAGGAGTAATGACGGCAGTGCCAAAAGAGACGTGGCTGGGATTGATGAGATGAACCTTCACGCGCGTGTAGCTCCCTTCGAGGGTGCCAGGGCGGGTCAGCCAACCGCGCTGAGGTCGCAGAGGACGCTCTAGAAAAAAGACAGAGTCGAGCCGGACGCTACGCTAGGAGAAATGAAAAAACGCCCCACGCGTCGCAATGCAGAGTGCGACTCTCTTGGGTGTAAGTGTCTCATACCAGACACAGCGGCGTCTGTTGAATAATGACTAAATCATAACGCCGGATTTGCTTTCGGTAGGGGGTACCCCCCCTAACCCCTTCTTGAAAACAAAGGATTTATTGCACCATTCGGCGTAAGTTTGGGCAAACAAAGGAACTTACGGACAAAGTAGCACAAACAAAGGGGTTATCGCATTTCGGCACGAGTGAAGTGGTGCTCTGTTCGCAAACGTTCCGAGTTTTCAAAGAGCCGACGCCCGCAGCCTGGGTGCGGACAGACAAAGAGACACAAATCCCCTTGCCTCACGAAGGCTGTTTTATCGAAGTGGGCTGCGAGGCGATAGGACGCAGGACACGGTGGCGTGTGATAAGGCGGGAAAGACAAAAGCAACCGCGGATTTGCGCGGATTACGCGGATAGGAACCGCGGCGGTAAGAAACCAGCAGAGCGCATCACCGATTCCGAGCGCTTCATTACTGCTATGTCCCGCAAGCGTTTGACCTATGCCCAACTGACGGGCAAAGAGGTACGACGCGCTCCACCATCCGGCGGCAGGGACGGGGCAAGAAGAAACCTTCTAGCCCTTGTCGCTGCCGAGCTTTTTGCGGCGTTTAGGCTTCGGCTTGGCCGGAGCCTGTTCTTTGGGGATGCTGAATGCGTAACGCATTGCGTCCTCAAAGTTTTCCCTTGCTTTCCGGCCTTCGATGTATTCCGCCCTTTTCTTCATCATCTTCTTCTACCATTAAAACTATTCATGGATGCTGCTGGCAAAAATCTGAGGCATTTTCAAGATTGCTTTGAACCCACTGCCCGTCGATGAACTGAAAGTTGTACCATTTGTCTTTTCTCTTAGCATAACTGGGAATTACAAAGTGAAGGCCCACTTTGACGCCTACACAGGAAATAGGTCCGGGCAACACTACGCCCAGGGGACACGAAATTGTTTCGCCTCGTCCACCAGAAAGCACGGGCAAATGTTGAATCTTGGGTGGATTTATAGGGTCTATTGTGGAGCCTAATATAGCTATACCTTGAGCGGCCTTTGTTGAATACACTGTACAGTTAACAGAATGGTCGCCCATATCGTAATCACTGTGATTTGTGATCTCTACAGCCAAGTGGTTAAACATCACTGGTTCGCCCCACGGTGACGGCACATAGGGAGGCGGGAGTAGGCGAACATCGGTCCGGTTAAACACTGCCATCAATTTTTGTTCATTTTCTGCGCGCTCTCGTTCTTCCTTGGAAACAATGCGCTGTTTAGTTGGTTCGGGTGTACGCTTTCGCAGTTCCGCTTGTTTTATACTCAGCTTCCGTGGCAGCGATGGCATGGCAAGGGATTCTGCATCGGCAATAATCTGGCTCCTAACCGTTAGCACATTGCGAATAAAAAACGGGCCATAACCAAATATCATTACCGCCGCCCATATGACCAAGCCTCGCCGCAGATTGGCGAGATGCGCTTTAACTCGATGCCTACGCATCCACCAAATCCAAGCGAACGAACAACCCTCCGAGACGCCGAAAATTACAACGGTTTGCAAAAGAAATCCAGCGCCGTTGGTTCCTATGGACAGAGGGAAAGACTGGACAAGCGACTCAGCCAGTCGATAGCAAAAGGGGTAATCACGATCAGTAGCGCTGTCCCGTGCTGTTTGTTTTACGAGACACTTAACACCATCATATTCCGCATCACAATTCTCCCCGTTCTCGTCGCAATTCAGCGTAACAGGGTTTGTGAGGCAAGTTTATAGTTGCCTTTAATGCACCATTCGGCGTAAGTTTTGGCAAACAAAGTAACTTACGGACAAAGTAGCACAACGTGTGATAAAGCGGGAGAGACAAAAGCAACCGCGGATTTGCGCGGATCACGCGGATATGGCCAATCAGCCGACGGCGCAAAAGCCGGACTACAGTTGACTTTCCATAACCCGGGCCCCTGTCAACGCGATGGCTTTTCCGCCGGGGGAAAGCAGCTTCGGGTCCGTGTCGGTTAGCTGTCGTGAATGTGCCTACTCGCGAGCTGACTCGAAACGGGCCGCGAGCCTAATCTCGTCGCGCAATTATTCACTCGCGTCCCAAGCCCCGCCAGCACCCGCAAGTGGGTAATCGGTGGAACTATTTGGAGAGGGAAGAGACTTACTCCTGCAGAAAGATATTCAGCAGTGTGTTGTGGACGCGGATCTCGCCGTTGTATTCAATGAATCCGAGTTTCCTGAAGCGATTCATGAAAAAACTCACTCGGGACCGAGTCGTGCCGATCATCTCAGCCAATAATTCCTGGCTGATCTTGGGAACGACGATCTCGGGTTTGCTTTCCTTGCCGAATTGCGCGAGCAATAACAAGATCCTCGCCAATCGCTTTTCGCTGGAGTTGAAAAGCTGATCGACCAGGTCTGCCTGGATGCGGGCATTCCGGTTGAGCAGGAAGGCGACGAACATCTCCGATAGTTCTGGCTCCTGACGAAGGACGCGGGTCATTTCCGCCTTGCTGATCTTGAGCAATATAGATTCGGTCATCGCGGTGGCGGTGGCGAGTCGAACAGGATGGGCGGAGACCATGCAGTTCTCCCCCAGGAATTCCCCGGGGCCCACCAAGGTGATCGTCGCTTCTTTGCCATTCGCCGAGGTGACGGTGATCCTCAGTCGGCCCTTCTGCACGTAGAAAATCGCGTCGGCGGGGTCGCCTTGCGCATAGGCCACTGCATTCTTTTTCAGATTGAGAATGTTCTTACCCAACCCAGCTCTTGCGAGAAAGGTCTTGGCATCGAAAACGGCATCGCCATTCCTGGGTTGCACCGCCAGCATCGGAAGCGGTGAACGCGTCCCAATTCCGGCTTTGGCCGGTTGAGCAGATCGCGTGGAAACGACCAATGGAAGATTTTTGATTGCGACTCGCTGGTTTCGGATGGGAGTCTCCCGTGCGTTCATGCCGCACCTCCAAGTGGGCGATGCTTGCACTTTTGCATCCTCATCTAAACACAGGCACGCCCGCCGACTCTGGTCAATATTATACAGCTTGGCCAATCGCCAGCTTTCCAAACATTGAAGGCTTCACGCCAGTTTTGGGGTTCCCGCGATGAAATTTACAATGTGGTCAATTGTGACCATACGCGGCGTCCGGGTTGAGATAGTGTGTCCTTTATCCACCACGTCAACGCGCAATCTATTGGCCGTCACGGGTGAGACGCCAGGCTTCCGACAAAAGGCGGTATTCATTGTTCAGCGGTTATCTTGGCAAAATACAGGCACATCTTTTGCTTGTGGTTTTTCTCGCGTCCTTTGCTCCAGCCCAGGAAATAAGCATACCGCCCGCGCGAATTACCATTCCAGACGGGACTCCGGTAAAGCTTCAACTAGCCGAGACCATTTCTTCTGCACGCGCTCATGTGGGAGACGACGTGCGTTTTATTGTGGTGAGAGACGTGAGTCTGGAAGGCCTCACCGTCATACCGGCCGGAACCATCGCCCGCGGTTCCATCACCGGAATTCGAGGCAGGAAGCTCCTGGGAATCGGGGGCAAAGTGTCCCTCAGAGTCGATGCTTTGCAGCTGACGGATGGCGATCAGATTGAGTTGCGAGGAAGCAAGGAAGTAAAAGGGGGCTCTCGTACCAAGCTGATGCTTGGAGCGATGATTATTACCAGCTTGATCTTCCTGCCGGCCGCGCCGGTTTTCCTGCTGACACTCGGCCACCAAAGCACAGTTGTGAAGAGTACCGAAATCACCGCGCAAGTGGACGGTGCTACTCCAGTGCCAGCAGCAGGACTGCGGCGTTCCGAGGAGACTGCTTCGGAAGTGGCCGAGATGATGCGTTTTCTGCCGCAACGAGTGTTTGATGCTGAGGGACGTGAAGGCGATATGCTGAACCTGGTGTTCGTCGCTCAACCAGCAGACTTGCAGCGAGCGTTTGCACGCGCCGGCTGGGTCAAAACGGATCGCTGGAGACCGATATTCGTCTGGCACCTGTTGCAACATGGGACCAACGACGCCAGGCTGCCGATGGCCAGGTTCAACCTATTCGGAAGAGTGCAGGACTACTCGTACGCCCTGCCCGATCCTGAGGCAGTCGTGTCGCGGCGTCATCATCTTCGAATCTGGAAAACCGACTACACAGTCGAGGGGACGCCGATCTGGGTGGGCGCGGCCACACACGATCTCGCGATTGAAATCGCGAAGCGGGGGCATTTGATCAACCACCGGATCGACCCCGATGTGGATGCGGAACGCAACTTCATCGGAGCCGACCTGACCGCTGTTTCCTCAGTTAGTCGACAGCAATATCTGCCTCGTGTTGATCCAGTGTTCCGAGCGCAGACCATATCCGGCGAGGCCTACTACTCCGACAGCAGGATACTCTTCCTGGATCTCGAGCAGACGAGCCTCAGCGACGCTGGGGTGTCGAAAGGCTCATCCATGATCGTTCGGACGAGCACGGGGCCGATCGCAGTTCCAGCGGCGGCGGCTCTCCGGAGCCAACTGGCCGAGGACCATTAACTGGATTGGTGGGGGATAGACCGATGGACGGCTGTTTTCGATCAGCAGCGCGGCGGCTCGCGACAACAATTTTGCGTCTATCAGTGAGCTGACCATTGGCCAGTGCAATTTGGCGGGAGACACCGATGGCAAGTAAACGCGCACTCACTTTCAAGGCCGGGGTGCTGCTCAAGAGCATTGGCAGTAGTAGCAGCAGTCAGGAGTACCGAAACAAGCAGCCGATTTTTTCCCAGGGAGATGCGGCCGACGCGATGTTCTATGTCGAGGCCGGCAATGTGAAGTTGACAGTTCTATCCAAGGGCGGCAAGAAGGCCGTCATTGCTATTTTTCGAGAAGGTGATTTTTTTGGTGAAGGCTGCTTAGGGACGCCACGGCCTTTGCGGATGTCCACCGCGACAGCGGTCCATGTGTCGATGATCATGCGCGTGGAGAAGGCGACAATCGCTCGCCTCATCCATGACGATTCGGCGTTCGCGCGGATGTTTATCGCGCACCTGCTTTCGCGCGTTGTCCGCATTGAAGAAGACTTCCTCGATCAACTTTTCAATTCCAGCGAGAAGCGGCTGGCGCGAACGCTTCTCTCGCTTACGAGCTTTGGAACAGAGTCAAAGTCGCTTCCAGCCATCTTGAAGGTGAGCCAGGGAACCTTGGCCGAGATGATTGGCACTACGCGCTCCAGAGTGAGCTTCTTTATGAATCGGTTCCGCAAGTTGGGCCTTATCGATTACAACGGCCGCTTGCAGGTGCACCGAGAACTGCTCACATTCCTGCTTCGCAAATAGACGGAGCGCCCAAGTTTCGCGCCGTACCAGCCATTCCCACTTAAGTGACTGTGTGCAATATTGACCAGTTTTGCGGATCGGGTTCGGTCTACCGTACCAGCACTGAATTCGAGCATGCGGTCCGCAGGATGGAGAAATGATTGAAATCGTGATTGCAGACCACCAAGAGCTGTTTCGTGCTGTGATCGTCGACGTACTTTCGGTCGTGGAAGATGTTCGCATCGCAGGGCGGGCACGGTCTCCCGAACAGTTGCTGAGTTCGCTGAAAAAGGCCAATCCACACGTATTAGTTTTATCGACAAATTCTCTGCCGGTATTCCCAAAGATCCAGCGGATGATAAAGCGTCGCGAGACCGCGCTGCTGCTTCTGGCCGAGGAGAGCGACCTGGTTGACTACATGAAGTGGTTGCGAGCCTACGGCATCGTCTATCGTTCAGCGGATGTACCCGTCCTCCTGGACGCGATGCGAAGAGTGACGCGAGGCGAACTGTTTATTCAGAACCCCAGTTCCGACATAAGACATAAGAAGAGACAAGTCTGATGTTGCATGAATGCTGGGAGACTTGGTAATTCAGCTAGCGGTTGGCGTTTGGCCGTAGGTACTTGCCGGGCGCGGCCTCGCCCGCCGGAGACACTGGGAATCGCCTCGATCGTGACAATCAGCCAGCTACGGCATCTTGCGCGCGCTGCTGGATCGACCGGATCTGAGACCCTTCCTGCAAGTGGCGGGCATGGGCTGCAATCGAGAGATACGGAATGCCCAGGAAGTATTTCCGTAGGATGTGAGTCACTTCCAGACAGTTCAGATTTTGCAGCTGGGTCTGCGCCAAGAGCCGCTTCACTCCCCGCCGCAGAGTGTTGTGCCCTCCCCATGCGGGCACTACCGCCCTGATTTCGCCGGCCATGAAGAACAAGTTCCAGCCCATGGCGCGGACCTTCTGATCGAGTCCTGAACTCTCGAGAGGTCCCAACGAAGACCACTGGTGAAAATACGGCTCGCTT
Source organism: uncultured Acidobacteriaceae bacterium (assembly GCA_963730105.1). Lineage (GTDB taxonomy): Bacteria > Acidobacteriota > Terriglobia > Terriglobales > Acidobacteriaceae > DASRAA01. The sequence goes on along the minus strand of CAVSQO010000012.1, from coordinate 251,699 downwards.
TCTACGTTGAGCGACCGCACGGCCGCGGACTGGTGAACGATCATGGTGCCGGCTTGGATTTGATTTGGCATTCAGCTTCGCTGCTTTCCGTGGTACCAAGACCTGCAGATGCATGCGGGCATCTCGTGCCTCTGCAATCTCGACCGCCTCACGGACCGAGCCCGGCATGCGGGTCTTCGCCATCTCCCTCGCTATATCCGCGAGGGTCGCTCGCGTGTGTCCGTTATTCTTCGACTTCTTCTGCGCCATACCTGCATCATGTCATGCGTCGTAAGGACAAGAACGGTCAATTCAGACCACTGTTCTCAGAAGCGCGCGACTTCGACAACCGGCGCACACACTCCGGGAGGCCGGAAGAAGTTTTGATAAGGAGTGGGCGCGGGAAGGTACTGAGAAGCGTAGTGGTTACTACTACCCCGCGCTTGACGCGCGATAATCACCGGGCGGCTATGGCTTCCGTGGCCGGTACCAGAGTCGCAGCTTTTAACTGATCGAGCAGTTCGAGCAATTTGGCCGAGGAATCCTTGTCGTTCTTCGTCTGAATCGACGCCACTGCCGGCACGTCAGAATAGAATTGCAGAATATTGTCGCGCAGTTCAGGCGTCGTTCGGTCGAACTTGCTTTTAGCCAACTGACCCAGCAGCTTGGCGTATGTGTCGTCGGTGAGCGAATATTCGGCTATCCTGGTTGGATTTCCGCTATCAAGGTCGTAGTCAGGCAGCACGAGTTTGTCCGCGCGGACTTCTTCGAGAAGAACTCGGTATCGGTCGACAGTGGTATTAATGCTTTTGATGTAAAGGTCTTCGGTGTGCGGAGTCGGGTTGTTGAACCCCAGTCCCTTGAAGGGCCCGACTCTTGGCATGATTCGCAGGAATGTCGACAAGATACGTGTGCCCAAGCCAGGCTTCACGTAATCTTTTCCCCATTCCTTTTCATAATCGGAGCGGGAAAGACGGTACAGAAACTTCTGCTTTGCAAAATCGGGTGTCTCGTGCATCAGTTCTTTCTTGTGGGTTTGGAGCGCGACCTGAGTCATTTCCGGGATCAGCCGGCTGACGGAATAGCGATAGGAGCCGACCGCAAGATCCTCGCGGGGCAATACATCTTTCAACTCCAGCCCGTAAACGAGGGGAAAGACCCGTTCCAATAGCGACTTGGACACTTGAAATCCAATGAAATCGTGATATTGCGGCGAGGCGTAACGGTTTCGGGCCACCTGCACGGTATCGAAGCCAAACTCTGTTTTTAAATGCGCGGTCTTGTCCTGCGCATACCGGACTGAGTTCCCATACTTCTCCCGCAGCTTCGGATATTCGATCGCGACCGCTTGGTTGACCGCCGGGTGTCCGGCGATATCCGAGGCATAGTGCGACAATGCGCCGAGAGCGAAGGCGTACTCATCTGCGTCGTTGCTCTGCTGCAGCAGTGCTCGCACGAAGTCCCCGGTTCGAACGTAATGCACCAAGTCGCTGAACTCGACGCTGCCGAATGGATAGTAGCCGAGGTCCTGGATGACTGCGCCGCCGTAAGCGTAGGCATGAGTTTCTTTGATTTGCTCTTCGGATAGCCCTGGGTAGCGCTTGAGGATGAGCGGCCTGATCTCATCTGCCCACAGTAGGTCGACGATCTCTTCGTGGGTCAGCACCGAATATGCTGAGCCGCCGCCGCTCAATATCATGGTAACCAGCAACAACGCTAGCATGCGAACCAACAGTGCTTGAAGGTTTTTCGCTTGGACGTTTCTCAAGGCTGGCCCAGCTTCCCCGCGGCATCCGAACCGTATTTGTTCATCGCGCACGCACTTCTCTGTCTGGTTTTCGAAGCTCTTCCGACAGCGGACCCCGCTTCGTTACGGCTTGCCGACGTGAATGTTGGTGAGAGACTGCATCAGCCCGAAAACATTCAACAGCCACAACACTACAGCGATCACCACAACAGCATTCAAGATGGATTTGATGGAACCTGCCATGGGAATGAAGCGATTGACCAGCCACAAGAGAACTCCGACAACGATCAGGGCGATGACAACCTGAACTAACGGCATGTTGGTAACCTTTCTATGCTTCCGGTAGGAGCTGCTTGCGAGATTGCAGCGCAGTATATGGGATCACAGCTATGGGACCGCCAACAGCTCCCGCGAGATGGGCCCATTCTGTATGCTTGGCGAGAAAGCAATGTCGATGGGATACGTGTAGACCGGTTGCGGACGCGTCCAGGGACCCCTCCGCATGAGAGGTTGGAGAACGTAGGTCCGCTGGGCCCCGCAGTCATAACAATGCTGTGAAGGTCCTGCCTCACCAGCGCAGCGTATTGGCCAACCAGCGTTGGCGTGAGGACAGAAGCTCAAACTTCGCATCAAGCTAACGAATGACTTCGGCAGAATACCGTCGCGTTGATAGTTCCCGTTCATAGTCAAAAGGCCTCCCGTTGAGCACGTCGACCTATCAATATCAAGGCCAACACAATTGTCGCTGGGAATGGAGATCTGGGTCTGGTCAATACTGACCACCCACAAGCCCAGGGTCTACGGCTAACCCCGGCACATATCGGTGGCACTCTAATAGCGCCACTCGAATCTTTATGAAGGACCCCTCTTGCTCTCGGCGGCGAGATCGCGCATCTCCTGCTTTATCGCCAGCCGTCGCTGCTCGCGCTCCCTATGAGCTTCTGATTCCGCCTGACCTTTGGCGCCAGCCTGGTACTCCTCATCCAGGGCCTTAAAGACGGATAGCTCCTTCAAGAGGCTCAGCATTATTGCCGATCCTTCGCTGCTCATGGGTCCAACCTACTAGGTCCATGGGGTCCGAGGGGCTGAGCTTGTGGCTGCGGGCCCTTGCGGATGGCTCGCACGGCGTCCACGAGACCTAAGATAATCGTACCCATCCATGCGTACGCGAGGTAGATTCCCCAATGTTCCATTTGATCGGCCTTCTCATTTCATGAATGCGGGGCACTCGAATAGTCACACTCGTCAACTTCTATTGCGTTGTGAAGTCCCTCACTTGGCCTTCTTTGCTATTGGAAACAACCCCTTCAGACCGATGAGAATCGACGTCGGTAGCCGCAACGTCCGCTTCTTTGGTTGGCTTATAGTTGTTACCTCGACCGCGACTCCAGTCCCCGCAGGAAAAGGATCGGACACGATGTCAAATCGCTCGCCGTACATTTGGATGTGGCGGGAAGAACCGTAACCGAGCTCTTTAATCCGGTCACAGTCGTCGGCTTGGGACTTGTCCATGGGTGCTTTGATGACGGTACCTATTTCCTGTATTTCCGAGTTCGTTAAGTAAGGCAGTCTCGAAGGCGTTCGGCCGGTTAGGACGAACAACTCGCCCGGCGGGGCTTTCGCGAGAAGCAGGGCTACGGCGGCCGACGTAAGCGAGTTCGAGTTTCATTTCCTCTCGAATACCAAGAAGCCGCAGGCTTGATAAGGCCACGCAGCGATTAACCGCCGGTATGCGACCGTCGCAGTGCGACTCTGTGCGCGGCCCGTTTCTTTTTCATGTTCGCTCTCGTGGCAGCGGCGCGTTTATCGGCTGTGCGATCAGGAGCGGTGGTCCGCTTCGGCTGCGTTTGGGTGTGTCCAATCGCCGTAGGCGTTTCGGGAACTTCTATATCAGGGACAATCATCTTGCTCTCCTTTCGGGAGTATTACGAGCTCGTACCGGGGCAAGACCTACAAGGAAACGCTGATGGCGATGCCGACGCCAGGATATCTCTGGTTGTACATGTAATACCCATCGTTTTGATAGACGACATACACGTCGTCGGTTTGGTACCAGTTGTTTGCCCAAGTGTTAGGCCACGGGTCAACCAGGCTGAACCAGAAGCCGCTGTACTGGAAGCGTGGGTATCCACCAACCACCATATAAGGTTGGTTATAGATGACGAACCCGTAGTTCGGTCCAAAGTAGCCGTTGTAGCGGTTGTCGGGAATGCGATAGCCATGGTAGCCGCCGCGTTGCTGCCATGTGTGGTGGTCTGAATTCCAGTTTTGTGATTCGTGTCCCTGCCATGCTGCCTGCTGAGCATGCTGTTGTGCCTGCGTGTGCTGTACGGGCTGATTGTTGCGGCTCTGCTGCTGGGCATGCTGCTGCGTCTGAGCTGCTTGCTGCTTCTGCTGATTCTCTTGCTTGGCATGCTGCTGCGTCTGAGCTGCTTGCTGCTTCTGCTGATTCTCTTGCTTGGCATGCTGCTGCGTCTGAGCCGCTTGCTGTTTCTGCTGATTCTCTTGCTTGGCATGTTGCTGCGTCTGAGCTGCTTGCTGTTTCTGCTGGTTCTCTTGCGTGGCGTGCTGCTGGGTCTGGGCTGCCTGCTGCTTCTGCTGGTTCTCTTGCTTGGCGTGCTGCTGGGTCTGAGCTGCCTGCTGCTTTTGCTGGTTCTGTTGCGTGGCATGCTGCTGCGTCTGGGCCGCCGGTTGCTTCTCCTGGGCATGCTGCTGCGGTTGGGCCGCCGGTTGTTTCTGCTGCTTGGCCTGCGGGGCAGGCTGCTGTTTCTGAGGGCTCTCCTGCTTGGCCTGCGGCTGAGCGTGTTGCTGCTGCGGCTGTGCGTGCTCTTGTGGCTTTTCTTCTTGCTTGGCTTCCTTTTGCTCCTGCAGTGCAAACGCAGGAATAATCGCGGCCAAAGATATGAACAGTGCTGCTGTTCTGATCGCTGCAAATGTCTTCATTGAGTGTGCCTCAACTACAGGCTAGGCGCAGCGATCACAAATAGCTGTATAGTTTTGACCTCTCCCGGTCATACCCCGGCTGGGGCCCAGTGGTATTAGCTTGTTTGGGGAAAAACGATCGTCTATGCGGCCGTTCTGAAGTGGCTCCGTAGATGCACAATAAGATAAGGCGTCCAGGTCACGCTGGACGCCTCTTTCAAGCATTCGACCTGTTGTTCACTCTATTTTCGCTTTATCATCCAGGCGATCACAACTCCCGCGGCGACGCCCATGGCGAATGTCGCCACCATCGTTTCAACCGGGTGCCGTTGCAGGCGTTTGGTGGTGTCGTCCATAAACTCTTCGGCAGCATCGCCACTTTGTTTTGCAACGCGTCTGGCGGCTGCCACGCCGTCATCGAAAGCATCTGCAACGGCGGATGTCGCCCGAGATGCCTTGCGCGCGGTTTCTGCAATTTGGTCGCCCGTTCGTTCCAACACGGATTGCGTCATTCTGTCTTGCTCCTCTCACGTCTCTGACTTCGATGTTGATACGCTTATTCCCCGACGAGATGTTCGACCTTGCCGACCCAGTTCTGAGCTTTGCCGGCATTCTTTTCGGCTTTGCCGTCAGCTTCCAGATCGGGGTTGTTGGTTATCTCTCCGACTTTTTCCTTGATTGTTCCCTTGACTTCGTGGAGTTTGCCTGTTGCTTTGTCGTCCGTGCTCGGTTTCATCACGTGTTTCTCCTTTTTGTTGTAGAGCGGGTGAATTGGTCCCGGTCGCAAGAGCGTCATAGAACCTCGAGTTATGCCACTCTTTTATCGGCGGGCGTTTGCACGCGAACTAGTTCGTCGAAGAGCGACCGATAGTGGATCATGGCGGTGCGCAATTCTTCCGTGCTGGCTTCGCCTGTGCCCAACCGCAGTGCTATGTTGTGCCCCGAACGATAGTTCTCCACCACTCGGGGGTGGTCGACGGAAATATCTGCCGCCCGCTGATCGAAATCAACGACGGGATAGCCACGGGTCTGCATCAACGAACTAACCAGTTCGTCGGCTTCGGTCACTGCGCCCTTCGGATAATCGACAAAGCGGGATTGCACGGCCTGCCACTGTGCTAAGTAGCGCTCGCGTTCCGCCAGATCGAGACTGCGGATCTGCAACAGGTCAACTCGCGTTTCGCGGTCAGCCAACTTTGCTTCGGCCTTGCGTTCCGAACCGTGTTGCTTCACGGCGCGATCGTATTCCGGACCGAAACGGTCACGCAGTTCCGCCGTGGTGTGGTTGCGTTTTCGCACGTACAGCGCAATGGCGACGACGACCAGCACTACCAATACGACTCCGAGAGCAATCAGTTTTGGATCCATCAGGTTGAGATTCATTGAAAACTCCTTACATCATTTGTGTCTGCAGAACGCTTGAAATCTGGGTTACAAATGGAAAACGGTTGATTCGGTGCGTCTACTGCGAAGAGGGGATCGTGGGCCTTATGCGATCGTCTTACGGCTGTGCTCCACGCTCTTGCCCCAGTCCCATACTTGCTTGCCGGCCTCTCGCCGGGTAATTCCATAGGTTTCCTGGATCTTGCTGATCAGTGGCTCTCGCTGGCCGGAGATCTGTTCGAGATCCTGGTCGGTAAGCTTGTTCCAGTTCTCTCTGGCAGAACCAATTAGTTGCTTCCACTTTTCTTCTATGCTGTCCCAATTCATTGTTGTCTCCGGTGTCTCACTACTGCGTTTTCCGAATCTGGCTCGCACGCAACTACTGGCTCGCATGCGACCCTTCTGTGCGGCACACCTTCTAGCTGGGAGTGCTCGAGGCGAGGAACGCCACTGAGCCTCACTCTGCCAATCGGTCACTAAAGTCTTCCGCCATCCCGCGTGCTGCGAGTCTATCTTTCTGGGTTGGCGGGGGGACCTGTATCATGCGATCGGCGCCAGAGGCCGTACTCAGCACGAACATTTCCGGGTGTTGCATTATCTGGTTAAGCATCTTCGCAAGCCCCTCGGATTGGTAACCGTTGGCGAAGCGAAGTCCGCCCGGGCACGAAGCGCTGGAGCGCATGAAGTCTTCACAAACCAAGTCCCACTGACCGCGGTTAGACGCCGCCCAGATTTTCAAGTACTCGACCGCTCCCTGGGACCCGACGTGATATTCGACATGAATCAGACCCGATGTCAGTTCGGGCATCAGATCGCTCCAGCTAAGAACCAGCGCATTCGCAAGCATGGCGTCCAACTGAAGGGAGCCGACTGCCGGCAAAGTTTGCGTTGCGGTCATGAGCCCTCCTGCTGCGATCCCGCTATACAGTGTGACCGCGGACTACCTTCCATTGCCCTTCGTGGAACTTGAGAAGGGCGCAGCCCCCAGAACAAGCTGCATCCTTATTATTTCGCCGCGTATCCCATTCGTCTGAGCAGAACTGCTCACTGAGCAAAGTTGACCAGCATTGATCGGCTTGTCAGGATGACAATAACGGTGGAATCAGGCGGGACGTCCAGCCGGGCGCCCGTAGAAGGCGGAACCGCATGAAGATAACGTCACGAACGGTCTATCGCTTAGTGTTGATGATTTCTCTTGTTGGCTTCACAAGGCTGATGTGGGCACAATCACCCGATCCGCAACAGAACGTGTTTGCCTGCTCGAACGGCTTTGATTCCTGCGACGCCTCTGCCTTGACTCAAGCCGACAAAAATGCGGTCGCTGATGCCAAGCACAAGCAGAACATCTCTGATTGCGAATATTCATGGACATCGTGTAATCGCTCGACCCTCAGCGCGCCGGAACTAGCGGAAGTTGACATAGCTGCGCACAGGAAACTGGTCGCCGATTGTTGGAGCGGCATTGGATCGTGCGACCATACCAAACTGACGGCGTCAGAGGCTGCGAGCGTCGCCATAGCCGAGCAACAGAAAAATGTCTCTGATTGCTGGAACGGCTGGTCCGGTTGCAAGTTATCGAAACTGAGTCCATCCGAGGTAAGCGCGGTAACGGTGGCTGCGCACCGGCGCAATGTCACTCAGTGTTGGGATGGCGAAGTCGCCTGTGATCGCTCGAAGCTCTCGACGACAGAATTGAGTGCAGTTAATGTTGCCGATCACCAACGCAATTACCTGGCATGCATCAGCGGTTTTACCGGGTGTGATCCTTCACGGCTGACCCCCGCCGAAGCCAGCGCGACTGCGATCGATAAGAATACGGTTTCGCGATGAAGGGTTCAGATCGGATCAGCCCGCCGTTGTGTACTGAGAGCGAGGTCTGTCTTAATCATGCATTTTTTTTCAGTCCATTGCCGCCAATGTAAGAGCGACCAGTTCAGAGCGTTGCCTCCTGAGGGTTGGGTTGAAACGGTTGTTCTGCCTCGCCTATTCCTGTGTCCAGGTGTATGTGTCGAGTGCCACAAGCGGCGGTATTTACCGACTTTCCAACGATGGACGGCCATTCCCAACACGTGGCGTTGAAACGTGCGACCTTGCGGGTGGTTTATGGCTTCGCAGCAACGGGAGCCGGAAGGAGCAATGAGATGACGTACTATCGAGTCGAATTCCTACCAGCGCAACCCGCTCTTCAGCACGTCAAAAAATTTCTCACCGAGGAAAATGCGAAGAAGCACGCCAGACGAGTTCTCGGCGTGGCCGCCGACGGAGATCTGGCTACACGGGCCACGATCGTTGCTGTCAGTAGAGACGGAACGCCAGTCTGAGCCCACACCCAAAGTTTAGAGACATTCGGAAATCCTCCCTTAATACCGATTCTGCGTTGGTTTGCGCGATGGGCAGAGTGCCGCTTTAGCGTCCATGCGGTCTGCCCGCAATTGCTCACCTGCCCGAGTTCACCGCATCGATCTTGGTCAGGAGAGTGCGGCAAAACTCTCCTCGAGCGAGGTGTTCTGTATTGACCAGACCGGCACAGCGCACGCGTGACATCGTGGATAGTGAAATGCAGTTCAATCCGTCACGTTGAGGAATGCACATGTCGAACCGATCAAAAGCCCAGATTCTTGTAGTCGACGGAGACCCGCAGATCCGGGAAAGACTGGGGATGTTGCTGATGTTTGCTGGGTACGACGTAGCCACGGCAGAGAATGGTGCCAGCGCTTTGTTGCATTTGAACCGAGCACTCCCCGACCTGATTGTCACCGATCTCGGCATGCCGCACATGTCAGGAGTCGAATTAATCTCGTACGTGCGTAGTTCTCACCCTTCAGTCTCGATTGTCGCGATGAGCAGCGACTACCGAGGGGACGCCGTGCCAGCCAGTCTGCTTGCCGACCGGTTCTATCCCAAAGGGCAGAATCTCGAGCATCTGTTAGCCACCATCGCGAGCTTGATCGCAACCACTACAGCGCACGGAAACGCTGGTTACACCCGCACGCCGCCGGCACTGGATTCTTAGCGGCAAGGAGGAAAATATGCTTGGAACCATCTTGATTGTTCTTCTGGTTTTGTTTCTAGTGGGCGCTCTCCCGACCTGGAATCACAGCCGTTCCTGGGGTTATTTCCCAAGCGGCGGATTGGGGTTGCTGCTCGTAATCGTGGTCGTTTTGTTGCTGCTCGGCCGCATTTAGTTGAAACCTACATCCTCATTTACAAGCTTTCCGTTCCAGGTCAAGGAGGCGCAAATGCTCTGGACAATTTTGGTTGTTCTCTTGATTCTATGGCTGCTTGGATTCACCCTTCACGTGGGAGGTGGCCTGATCCACATTCTGTTGGTCATTGCTGTAATCATACTGGTCTTCAATCTGATCAGCGGCCGCAGAACAGTGTGATCCTCACGGCGGAAATCGCCCTTCACAAGTTCGTCCACAAAAACACAGTGGAATGAAAAGGAAGTGTTTTGATGAAGAAATATGCAATTGGATTGTTAACGTTGTCCCTCGCCCCTTTCGCGTTCGCCGGAACCGGGCTCGAAGACAGCACCGCACGCTTACAAGCCTCCGGCGTAGTTCTGCACGAGATCATGGAAGCGCCCGACAAGGGAATTCCGGAAGAAGTGCTGAATGGCGCCAAGTGCATCGCTGTTGTACCAAGCATGGGGAAAGGCGGATTCATCGTCGGCGGCGAGCATGGACGCGGCGTGGTTACTTGCCGCACAGCTCATGGCTGGAGTGCGCCGGCATTCATTTCGATTGGTGGAGGCAATTTTGGCTTCCAAGCTGGCGTTGAGTCAGTTGATCTTGTCGTGTTGTTCATGAACGACAAAGGCGTGCAGGGTTTGCTCTCCAGCAAGTTCGAGCTGAGCGGCGAAGCATCAGCTGCCGCCGGGCCAGTGGGACGGCATGCATCGGCAGGCACCGACTGGAAAATGAATACTGAGGCCTTGAGCTACTCGAGGACCAAAGGCCTGTTTGCTGGAGTCGCCTTGGATGGCGCCAAGATCCAGCAGGACAACGATTCCACGGTCGCGATCTACGGCAAGAAGACGAACTTCCGCAAGACGCTGTCAGGCGACGTCCACGCCCCAGCGAGCAGCGAGTCGTTTCTAACGGCGGTACGTGCTGCCGTCGAAAAAGCGAATGTGCATGAAAATGCAGAAGCAAAGTAGTTGAGGTTTGCCGGTGTGCTGTCGAATAGCGGCACGCCGGCTTTCGCACACGTCGTGGCTTGTCAGGCGAGGTTCCCGAGAAGGAACCGAACCTGGCAGGGTCGCGACTCTTCGCCGAGCCTCTAAGTAGACCGGACAGGTGGCCCATGTCGTTACTAAAGACACTTCCATTCAGGAGACCGTTGACACTCGCACTCCCGCTGCCGCAAGAACCCGAGCTCATACCCACGAAACGGTTCGATGCATCCGTAAATCTCTCACTTCCCAGCCGAATCGCCATCATAGGAAATTACCTTCCGCGCCAGTGCGGGATCGCCACGTTCACTACCGATTTATGTGATGCGGTTTCGACCGAGTTCGGAACGGAACGGCTGTTCGCACTTCCCGTGAATGATCCGGACTCCGAATATAGCTATCCCGAGCGGGTTCGATTCGAACTCACCGAAGAGGAGCTGCCATCCTATGACCGCGCAGCCGAATTTCTCAATTTCACCAATGTCGACCTGGTTTGCGTGCAGCACGAATACGGGATCTTTGGCGGAGCTGCGGGGAGCTACATCCTGGAGTTGTTGCGGAAACTCCGCATGCCGATTGTGACCACGCTGCATACCGTCCTACGCGAACCGAACCCTGACCAACACCGCGTGATGGTCGAGCTGGCAGAACTCTCTGACCGGCTCGTCGTGATGAGTGAGCACTCCTCGCAATTTCTCCAGGATATCTTTCAGGTTCCTGCCGCGAAGATTGACGTCATCCCCCACGGCGTACCAAACCTCGCATTTGTTGATCCGAACTTTTATAAGGACCGATTCGGAGTTGGAGGCCAATCTGTACTGCTGACCTTCGGCCTGCTCTCGCCCAATAAGGGAGTCGAATCAGTCATACAGGCGATGCCACGCATTTTGGCTCAGAACAGCAACGTAACGTACATCGTTGCAGGCGCGACTCATCCACACATCAGGCGGCGTGAGGGCGACAAATACCGGGAGTCGCTGCAGTTGCTTGCTAAAGACCTCGGAGTCGAAAACAACGTCATATTTCACAACCGGTTTGTCAGCCCAGAAGAGATGATGGAGTTCATCGGTTCAGCCGACATTTACATCACTCCTTATAAGAACGAGGCCCAGGTCGTCTCTGGAACGCTGGCGTACGCATTGGGTGCAGGAAAAGCAGTCATCTCCACTCCTTATTGGCACGCGCAAGAGCTGCTCGATCAACGCCGCGGAGTCTTGGTTCCATTCCATGACGCGAACGCGATTGCAGAACAGACCATTTGGCTCTTGGAAAATGAAGCCGAACGGCACGCCATGCGCAAACGCGCCTATCTGTATTCGCGCAACATGGTTTGGAAAAGCGTCGCCCAGGACTATATGCGTAGCTTTCAGCGCGCCAGGGCCGAGCGACTATGGAACCCTCGCTTGATGAGCCCGAATCCCGTTGGCGCCAATCGCCCGCAGGAACTGCCTCCCGTGAAAGTGGACCATCTTAACCGGATGACAGATGATACCGGGATCTTCCAGCATGCCGTATTCGCGGTGCCGAACCAGCATGAGGGCTATACCACGGACGATAACGCCCGTGCGTTGATCGCAACCATCATGGTGGAAAAACTTGGAGCAGATGGAGATGTGAGCGCAAAGGCACTGGCTTCGCGGTACTTGGCTTTTCTATGGCTTGCGTTCAACTCCGCTAATGGAAGGTTCCGCAACTTTCTCAGCTATGAGCGTCGCTGGCAAGAATCGGAGGGCTCGGAAGACAGTCACGGCCGCGCTTTGTGGGCCTTAGGAGCCGCGATCAATCAGTCGGTCGATGAGAGTCTAAGGGGCCTCGCGGGACGTCTCTTCGAGCTTGCAGTTCCGGCAGCGATGGCGTTCACCAGCCCGAGGGCGTGGGCCTTTTCATTGTTCGGAATCCAGGAGTATCTTGACCGATTCGCAGGCGACAGGGCGGCACAGATGCAGAGAGATTCGCTAGCGGGAAGGTTGCTGAATATCTATAGGGTGACTCGTACCAAGGATTGGAATTGGTTTGAAGACAGTTTGGCCTATTCCAACGCGCGTCTCCCCCAGGCTTTGTTGCTGGCGGGCATGCGCACCTCGAACCAGGAATGGATCTCCGCCGGCATCGAGTCGCTGGAGTGGCTTGCTGCGCAACAACGCTGCAACATGAATGGACACTTTGTTCCGATCGGGTCGCAGGGTTTCTACCGTAAGGCCGGTGAAAAAGCTCGCTTCGATCAGCAACCGGTAGAGGCGGGTGCAACGGTGTCCGCATGCCTCGAGGCGTATCGCGCCACCGGAGATAACCATTGGCGCACACAAGCCTGGTCTGCGTTCAATTGGTTCCTGGGAGACAACGACCTGAAAGTTGCCTTATACGACGCGGCTACAGGAGGATGTCGAGACGGTCTTCATCCTGATCGGGCCAACGAGAATCAGGGAGCAGAATCTACGCTTTCCTTCTTGATGGCCCTCTCGGAGATGCGGCAGTTTGAAACAATTCAATCGCCAGAGACGACGTTTTAGTCGGTTATTGGCGCGATTCTGGAGTTTGTTGCAAACCGGCATTTTCGAGGGTCCGTTTGCTGCTACTGTGACATCAGCTATGACTTTGACCATCGAAACGACCGATTCGACAGATTCTCTCCTTCAGCGGCATCCCGCCAATCCAATTCTGGCCAGCAAAGACTGGCCTTACCGAATCAACAGCGTCTTCAACGCTGGCGCGACGCTGCTTCCTGATGGCTCAACGCTCCTGCTTTGTCGCGTCGAGGACCGCCGCGGTCTCTCCCATCTTTGCGCCGCGCGCTCCGTGAACGGTGTGGACGGATGGAAGATCGATCCAAGTCCCACACTCATGCCGGAGCCAAATCAATATCCCGAAGAACTTTGGGGAATTGAAGATCCGCGCATTACCTACGTGCCAGAGCTGCAGCAGTATGCTGTCGCCTACACGTCGTACTCCAAAGGTGGCCCTGGAGTTTCGCTGGCACTGACCACCGATTTTCGAAGTTTCGAACGAGTCGGCGTGGTCATGTCGCCAGACGATAAAGACGCGGCTCTTCTGCCTTATAGGATTGGTGGGCTATGGGCGCTTATCCACCGACCTATGACCCCTTTGGGGGCCCATATCTGGATTTCTTACTCTCCCGACCTGCGCCACTGGGGTGGCCATAAAGTCATGATGGAAGCGCGCAAGGGTGCGTGGTGGGACGCGAACAAGATTGGCTTGTCGTCCCCGCCGATTGAGACCGACAGAGGTTGGCTCATGCTCTACCACGGAGTCAAGCACACCGCCTCCGGCGCGTTATACAGAATAGGCCTCGCCCTTTTTGATCTACAAAAGCCCGACGTTTGTCTGCTGCGCGGAGATTCCTGGATCTTCGGACCAGAGACGGACTATGAGCGCGGCGGTGACGTGCACGATGTGGTGTTTCCCTGCGGCCAGACCATCGGGCTCGATGGAGATACCATCAACATCTACTACGGTGCAGGTGACTCTTGTATAGCGCTGGCCCAGGCAAGTTTGCGATCGCTACTGAACTGGCTGGACAATAACGGCAGGACTAACGACGCAGACCGTAATTGCTAGAGGAGCGGTCGGACAGGTTTCAAGTAACACAATCGTCGTCACGGAAAACATACTGTGACGATCCAACTTTCATCCCCCTCACCATCGCAATTCTGAGACGAGAACCATCGTCTTGTTTACCGAGAGATACGAGCGGCTTTGCCCCACGTGTCCTCACCAGACTTGAGGAAATAATGAAGAATCTGTATGTAGGAAATATGGAAGCAAGCACAACTGCGGAAGACCTTAAAGCTGCATTCGCAACGTATGGCCCGGTTGAGGTCGCAACAATCGTCACCGACAAGGTGACCGGCGCGGGTCGCGGATTTGGCTTTGTGGAGATGACTGCCGATAAAGACGCACAAGAGGCAATCCTCGGTCTGAATGGTTCTCTCATGGCGGGGAAAGCCATCGTTGTCAACGAAGCTCGCCCAAAACCAAAAAGCACTCGTACATAAACCGCACGACCAGGCCGCAAACTAGTAACGGCAAGGCCTAGATTGGCGTGCTCCTCTGTTCCCTGGGGGCTGAAACCGGGGCGCGCCTTTGCGCCTAGTCGGGAAAATCGATCTCCGCAAATCGCAGCGGCCCCCCCATGGCCTTCTTGAAAACAAAGGATTTATTGCACGATTCGGCGTAAGTTTGGGCAAACAAAGGAGCTTACGGCCAAAGTAGCACAACCAAAGGGGTTGGCGCACATCGGCGCGAGTCCGGGAAGCGGCGCTCTTGCCGACGGCGGTCTGGCGGTTTTCGCAGGCGTTCCGAGTTTTCAAAGAGTCGACGCCCGCAGCCTGGGTGCGGACGGGCTAGAGAGACACAAATCCCCTTGCCTCACAAAGCCTGTTTTATCGAAGTGGAGGGCGACGCGATAGGACGGAGGACACAGAGGTGCGTGATAACGATTCATATCAGGCGGGCGAACCTGGAGCGCACTACCGCCAGTTCTCGATCAACATGAGGTCGCTCGAGGCCTGATCCACCTGCGGGTAAAGCATAAACTTGCCGTCCCTGGAAACCGGCATGCTGCCAATCCAGCCGGGGGCAGGTTTTTCCAGCGTGAAGATCGGCCGGACTTGCCTGGTTTGGGGGTCAAAGAGGTTAACGATCGATTTACCGTTCGGGTGGGAGAGGAAGTAGATTCCCGCTTCAGCCGGGAACCATTCATCGCCCAGAAAGAGGATTTCGGGCATGCCTGCTACGGTTTCTTCCATCGATCCGTCAGTCCTGACTCGCCAAAGCTTCGAATCGCGGGCGAAGTACACGTACTGTCCGTCGGGGGACTCCAACGGGAGGATTGCGCCAGGTCCGGCGATCTGCATGGCGTGTCCGCCGTTCGACGGGGCTTTCCACACCGTGGGTTTGCCGCGATCCGACGCGCTAACGTAATAGATCCAGACTCCATCGTGCGACCAGCTGGGCTGGCTGTTGCCATGTGTGTCGGTGTTCAGCTTGTGAGGAACGCCGCCGTGAGGGTCGACAATATATAGATTGGCTTCGCCTTCGACCCGCGAGTCGAAGGCGATGAGCTTACCATCGGGAGACCAGCGTGGGGTCCCAGTCGATGGGTGACGGAAGTTGGTCAATTGTTGGGCATTCGAGCCATCGGAGTCACACATCCATATCTCTGACATACCGGTCCTGGTTGACCCAAACGCGATCTTGCTTCCATCGGGCGAGATGCTTGGCGCCGACTGATCGCGGGAGGATGTCACAAGCTTGCGAGCTTGCGGTGGCGAGGCGAACAAGTCCAAACGCCAGATGTTTGTGTTGCTCGACCCTTGCACATACGCGAGGCCCGGACGAGAGGTTCTGGCGGCGAGATCGGAAGAGTCGTGTCCAATAGGCAGTATTTCGGTTCGATCGTGAGCAACAACGGAGGTTTCCCACAATGCCCCATAATTCGAATCGATGCTGAAGGCGATTCGGCGTTCGTCGCTTGACCATGCCAAGCCGAGGATCTGGCCAGCCCGGCTGAGTAATTGCGTTTGAACGCTGTCTTTCAGCCGCAACAACCAGAGGGAAGACTTGAAGTTTGTATCGTCACACACCCACGCGAGGAAAGTCCCACGCGGTGAATAAGAGGGTGTTGCCGCCAGATTACAGTTAATTGGAAGCTTGGTTCTTTCAAGAGTGTCGAGCGACAGCAAAAACAGCTGCAAAGTCTCGGGCGAGGTAGCGTTGGCCGGGTGATCAATGAAGGCCAGGGTTTTTCCGTCGGGAGACCAACTGATTTCGTTTCCGTAATAACTTGAAACGGTTCTGGAAGCGAGTTTCCGCTCCGGGCCGCCGGTTGGGGAGATCAGGTAGATGCCCGAATCCTCTCCTGCGACGCGTGCTTGAGCGATGTTGCGACCGTCGGGCGACCAAGCTAAAGAAAGCCTGGTCGCGGGATGATGGGTCAGGCGCAAAGGCTTCTCGGAACCGACGGCTTTGACGTAGAGATCGTATCCCGCCCCATTGTTTTCTCCATCCCATGCAAAGGCAATCTGGCTGCCGTCTGGCGAGAAGGAAGGCGAAGCCACGATCCCCGGCAACGCGGTGAGCGGAACCACCGTAAGCTGCTGCAATTCGCGCGGTCGCCACAGCCTCTCGATCTGGGGAGCGATCCATGGGTAGAGAAATCCAGCGAGGACCAGGCAAGCCGCTCCGGCAATTGCGGTCTTGCTCTTCCACCAAGGCTTTGCCGGCTTCAGTTCTGGCACCCGGGAATCCGAGTCGGGAGCGACCGGCGGAAACTTGCCGGTTCCGTCTTGCTGGACCCGGTCACTTGGCGACGCCGTGTCGGCAACCTTGCCCGAGTCCGATAAGGCTTCCAGCGCGAATGCTAAATCAGAGGAGGAATGGAATCGCTGCTCAGGGGTCTTCTCCAGGCAGCGATGCACGATTTTCAAAAGCGCCGGGGGTGTACCCGGCGCAATCTGCGAGATCACGGGCGGGTCTTCGTGCAAGATAGCCGTCATCGTCTCCGCTGACGTCGGCTTGCGAAATGCCCGCGTCCCAGACAGCATCTCGTACAAGATCGTGCCGAAGGCGAAGATGTCACTGCGCCCATCGGCGGTTTCTCCGCGTACCTGCTCGGGCGACATGTAGCCTACGGTCCCCATCACATATCCGGGATTCGTCTGCTGCTGGACGGTGACGGTGTCGCCGTCGGTACTGGCAGATCTAGCGGGATCGAGCTTGGCCAGCCCGAAGTCGAGGATCTTGAGGCGACCGTCTTTCGTCAGCCAGATGTTGTCGGGCTTGAGATCGCGGTGGACGATCCCAGCATCGTGGGCGGCGGCCAGACCGCGGGCGAGTTCGACGCCATAGTCCAGCACTTCGCGCAGCCGCATAGGGCCGTGGTGCAGGCGGTCACGCAGAGTCTCGCCCTGCAGCAACTCGGTCACGATGTAGGGCGAGCCGTCGTACTGACCGACATGGAAAATCGAGACGATGTTGGGGTGACTCAGTGCAGCAGTGGACTGGGCTTCCTGCTCGAAGCGGCGAAGACGCTCGGGATCGCGCGACCAGTATTCGGGAAGTACCTTGATGGCGACGTCGCGCTTCAGGGTGACGTCGCGGGCGCGATAGACCTCGCCCATCCCGCCGGCACCAAGGGGACCGAGAATTTCATAACCATCCAGCCTCATGCCTGGGGTCAGCGTCATCGGTGAGGCGGATTATAACCTGCGAGGCGGTTGTCAGTCGTCAGTTGTCGGTGGTTAGAAAAAACAAAGAAAAAACCCACTCAAGCAAAGGAAGCTTGAGTCGGGCACCCGTTTCAGTTATCAGTCGTCGGTTGTCAGTTGTCAGAAAAGAGAAACAAGGAAAAACCCCGCTCAAGCAAAACCGGCTTGAGCGGGGCACCCGGTACTCAAGCAAAACCAGCTTGTGTGGGGTACCCGGCGACTTAACGATTCCACTGCAGTGCATAGATTTGCGCCACGCCGGTGTGGCTCATAATTGCGGGCTGTCCTTCAGGGGTAAGGCTCACGAAAGAATCCAAGGCTCGCGTATCAATGCCTTCCAGACCGATGAGCTTTTCCAAGTTTCCAGCGGGGACCGTTACGCGGTACATTCCGGTTTGCCCTACCACGATCGCCATATAGAGAGAATTACTGTCGCTCGACCAGATCCAGTAACCCCAGGGCTCGTGCTCGTTGAACCGGATGAGTTCCTTCCACGTCTTGGTTTCGGCCGAGTACAACATCATTCGCGAGGGACTTTGGGCAATCGCTACCATGAACTTTCCGTCCGGCGCCCACGACGGTACGTAATAACCTTCCGAGTTCGGCATCTGCGAGAGTTTGCCGCTGGCCAGATCCAACACATGAATTCCTCTCAGGGGCTCCTCGGTAAAATCGTAATAGCTGAATACGATTGACTTTCCGTCGGGCGACCACGTGGGCGCAACAGCATGTTGACCGGCTTGTGTCAATTTTTCGGGAGCGCCACCGTCGGCTGAAACCAGGTACAGGTTCTGCCAATCGGAATACACCAGCGACTTCCCGTCGGGCGACCACCGCTGCATGACGGCATAAGAACCTGTCAGCTGCACCTTGTCGCTCCCGTCCAAGCGGCTTTTCCAGAGATGTCCGGTGGGATATTCCGTGTAAGCCATCCATTGCCGGTCGGGCGAGAGCACAAATTCGAGTGCAGGCAGACCATCAAGAAACGGCACGAACTTCTTTGCCTTCGAGTCGTATGCTTCCATCGCACCTTGGTCCATTCGTCCAAGGATGAAGAGACCGTCCCCCTCACGCGCCGGTACAGAGGCCTCGATGTTCACCTGGCTTCCGGTGATACGCACCGCCTTCGGAGCTTTCCAGAACTCAAACCATCTGGGTAGGACCAATTCGTAGATGTTCGCGCGCCCTTCGCGGTCGGAGGTAAACACGAAGCGCCGCCCGTCGGAGGTCCACTGTCCAGACCATTGACTCTGGTCTACGGGCCAGTCTGGCAGGAGCAGATGGGCCTTGCTTCCGTCCGCTTTCAGACTCCACAGCCGCGGATTTGAGCGCCCCACCCCGCTCACCGTTGCGGTAAGGTTTTGGCCATCGGGTGAAAAGCGAAATTCTTCCACATATCCGGGCGCATCCCAGATTTTTGCGATGTTGGCCCCGTCCGGGTCGCAGCGATAAATAGTGTGCTGGTCGGCGTACACGATGGATTGCTGGTCAGGAGACCATTGCGCCGCTTGCGCCAGGAAATGGCCCAACCTTCGAGGAGAACCGCCCAATGCGGAAACCAGCCACAAGGAGCCGCCCCCGACTTCATTGTTAGGATCGACCTTCCAGGCCAGCACTGTGGACGAATCCCGTGAGATGTCCATCAACAGCATTCCGGGTTCGAGCGCACGCATGGGAGCGATAACCCCACCGCTCAATGCCATTTCGGAAGGCTCGCCACGGCTCTCGAAATAGAGCCGCGATGCGCCCGAGACCAGTGGCCCGTTCTTGGGATCGGCGGAGAAGGTAATCTGTTTCGAATCGAGTGGACCGGACGGCGGTGACGTCATCCACACCGCAATTGCAATGGCCGTGGTAGCAAGGGCAACGATTACGGCTGTAGCCGTCGGCCAGATCGCACGCGATCGCTGACCCTGGTTGGTGCCAGCTACCGACGAGATACCTGAATCCGAGAGCGACTCCAGCGCGAACTCCAGATCGGAAGCATGCTGAATCCGTTGCGCCGGGTTCTTGGCTAGGCAACGATTCACGACCCTCTGCAATCCCGGCGGAACGCTCGGCGTGAGTTGTGAAACCGCTGGCGGGTCTTCGTTCAAGATCGCGCTCATCGTGTCTGCCGATGTCGCCTTGCGGAAAGCGGGCTTGCCGGTCAGCATTTCGTACAGAATGACTCCGGCGGAGAAGATGTCGCTGCGTGCGTCGGCAACTTGTCCCCTCACTTGCTCAGGCGACATATAGCCTACGGTCCCCATCACATATCCGGGATTCGTCTGCTGCTGGACTGTGACGGTGTCGCCGTCGGTACTGGCAGATCTAGCGGGATCGAGCTTGGCCAGCCCGAAGTCGAGGATCTTGAGGCGACCGTCTTTCGTCAGGAAGATGTTGTCGGGCTTGAGATCGCGGTGGACGATTCCGGCATCGTGAGCGGCGGCCAGTCCGCGGGCGAACTCGACGCCATAGTCCAGCACTTCGCGCAGCCGCATAGGGCCGTGGTGCAGGC
The DNA here is from genome assembly GCA_963730105.1 of uncultured Acidobacteriaceae bacterium. Classification (GTDB taxonomy): domain Bacteria; phylum Acidobacteriota; class Terriglobia; order Terriglobales; family Acidobacteriaceae; genus DASRAA01. Next base: position 231,765 of record CAVSQO010000012.1, on the reverse strand, counting down.
GGTCACGCAGAGTCTCGCCCTGCAGCAACTCGGTCACGATGTAGGGCGAGCCGTCGTACTGACCGACATGGAAAATCGAGACGATGTTGGGGTGATTCAGTGCAGCAGTGGACTGGGCTTCCTGCTCGAAGCGGCGAAGACGCTCGGGATCGCGCGACCAGTATTCGGGAAGTACCTTGATGGCGACGTCGCGCTTCAGGGTGACGTCGCGGGCGCGATAGACTTCGCCCATCCCGCCGGCACCAAGGGGACCGAGAATTTCATAACCATCCAGCCTCATGCCTGGGGTCAGCGTCATCGGTGAGGCGGATTATAACCTTAGTTATCAGTTGTCGGTTATCAGTTGTCAGAAAAAGCAAAGACCTCACATTTCTGCGAGGTCTTTAGCTTGTTCTAGACATCCTTCGACTCGGGCTCGCGCCCTCGCTCAGGATGAGCGCCCGCGGCTCAGACGCCGCGGACTACGCGCTCACTTAGTACATTCCGCCCATGCCGCCGCCGTGGCCGCCGCCCATGGGAGCTTCTTTCTTCTCCTCAGGCAACTCAGCAACCAGAGCTTCAGTGGTGAGCATCAGGGACGCGATCGAACCTGCGTTCTGCAGGGCCGTGCGGGTCACCTTGGTCGGATCGATTACACCAGCCTTGACCAGGTCTTCGAACTTGTTGGTCTGGGCGTTGTAACCGAAGTTGTTTTCCTTGGAGTCGCGGATGCGGCCCACAACGATCGCTCCTTCTTCGCCGGCATTGCCGACGATCTGACGCAGGGGCTCTTCGAGAGCGCGGCGCACAATGTTGCCGCCGATCTTCTCGTCGCCTTCCAGCTTCAGGGCATCGATCGCGTCAGAGCAGCGCATGAGCGCCACACCGCCGCCGGGGACGATGCCTTCCTCAACTGCAGCGCGGGTAGCATGCATCGCATCTTCCACGCGGGCTTTCTTTTCCTTCATTTCGGTTTCGGTGGCCGCACCGACCTTGATGACGGCAACGCCACCCACCAGCTTCGCCAACCGCTCCTGCAACTTCTCGCGGTCGTAGTCGCTCGTGGTCTTGTCGATCTGGCCGCGAATTTCCTTCACGCGTCCAGAGATGTCCTCAGCCTTGCCCTTGCCTTCGACGATGGTGGTGTTGTCCTTGTCGATGGTGACCTTCTTGGCCTGGCCGAGATCGCTCATCTGAACGTTCTCCAGCTTGATGCCGAGGTCTTCGGTGATAGCCTTGCCACCGGTGAGGATGGCGATGTCCTGCAACATGGCCTTGCGACGGTCGCCAAAGCCAGGAGCCTTGACGGCAGCCACGTTCAGCGTGCCGCGCAGCTTATTCACGACCAGGGTCGCAAGTGCTTCGCCTTCCACGTCCTCGGCGATGATCACCAACGGACGGCCGCTCTTGGCAATCTGCTCGAGTAGCGGGAGCAGGTCCTTCATCGAGGAGATCTTCTTCTCGTGAATCAGGATGTAGGGATTTTCCTGGACGGATTCCATGCGCTCGGGATCGGTGACGAAGTAGGGAGACAGGTAGCCGCGATCGAACTGCATGCCTTCGACGACTTCGAGCTGGGTTTCCATCGTCTTCGACTCTTCCACGGTGATGACGCCGTCTTTGCCGACCTTCTTCATCGCCTCGGCAATGATGGTGCCGATGGTGGAGTCGTTGTTGGCGGAGATGGTGCCTACCTGGGCGATCATGTCGCCCGTGACCTTCTGGGAGTACTTGTCGAGCGCGCTGCCGCTGCGGTTGCCGTCGTTGTCCACGGTGCCGCAAACAGCGGTGACGGCCTTCTCGATGCCGCGCTTCAGGGCCATCGGATTGGCGCCGGCTGCGACGGTCTTGACGCCTTCGCGATAGATGGCCTGCGCCAGAACGGTCGCGGTGGTGGTTCCGTCGCCGGCGACATCAGAGGTCTTGGAGGCGACTTCGCGCACCATCTGTGCGCCCATGTTCTCGAGCGGGTCCTTCAGCTCGATTTCCTTGGCTACGGTGACGCCGTCTTTGGTGATGAGCGGCGAACCGAACTTCTTTTCGATTACGACGTTGCGGCCCTTGGGGCCGAGGGTGACTTTCACGGCATCCGCGAGGACGTTAACGCCGCGCAGGATGGACTGCCGTGACTCCTCACCATGCAGAATTTGTTTTGCCATTTCTTGCTTCTCCTCAGGGGCTAAAGCCCCAAACTTTGGTTAGCTGTTTCCGGCACGGCTAAAGCCGTGCCCTTTCAAAACAATTTCGGAAAAACTACTTGGCGGCGAGTGCCGGCTTGGTGGCGCCTTCCAGGATTCCGAGGACTTCTTCTTCGCGCATGATGAGGAAGTCTTCGCCGTCGATCTTGATCTCAGTGCCGGCATACTTGCCGAACAGAACGCGGTCGCCCGCTTTTACGTCGAGGGGGAAGGTCTCGCCTTTATCGTTGCTCTTGCCACGACCGACGGAGATGACTTCGCCTTCCTGCGGCTTGTCTTTGGCGGAATCGGGGATGATGATGCCACCCCGGGTGGTTTCGGCCTCTTCTACACGACGGATCACGATACGGTCATGCAGGGGAGTCAGCTTAGTAGCCATTCTTGGAACTCCTTTCAAACGTTTGAGTCAAATTGGATTGCGATACACCTTCGCCAGCTTGGGCGCACGACTTCGGCGTTAGGCACGGCGTGGTCATCAACTTTGGGTTTTACCCGATGCCGGACAAGGGAGCCGAAAAGTGAGCCAGAGGCGGCTGCTAGCACTCAAGTCCAACGAGTGCTAATGTACGACATTCGGGGGAGGGATGTCAAGTGGGATGTGAGCGTAATTCACTCAGATTTCATCTAGCAGCCTATTGGCGCGTTGAGAGTTGTTTTTTCACAGCGGGAGAGTAATATGTGAACTTAAAAGCGGTGCAAGTGATGCCGCTTTTGGCTGGGCACGGGCTTTCGTGCCAGTTACCGCCACTCAGGTCTGATTTGGGACTCTTCAGTCTTGCACCGAACTGGGCAGGCGCGACTACAAAATCGGTATTGGTCGCGGTGTCGCGCACAGTGGCGTTAGCATACTTGGAACTGCGAGTGTAAGCGCAAAGGTACCCCCAATGATTCGGCGTCGATTTTCGACTGGCGTCTATCGGCGAAGCACACTGTGCTTCGTTCTCGTCTTACTGCTTGCGAGCTTGGCTGCAGGCCAATCGACCGATCAAAACCAAAATCCTGCGCTAGATGGGACGTCACGCGCTGCGGTGGTGGACCAGCGATCGGACGCCGCGGACATCCAAACGGAAACCAGCGTTCCGAGCAGTGAAGTACCCACGGCTGCGCAAGTAACCAAGGATGGCGAGCGCGCTCCCGATCCCGCTGACACGACGACACCCGAAGTAAAGACCGCGACAAATCCGCTGAAGCCACCGCCGCCACCCGAAGGTCCTGCTACGCCGGAGCCTGCCAAATACGATGTCACGCTGATTGGTCATCGCAACATCGGTAGCGGTTTGAACTTCTACTCCATCGAGCGGGAGATCGCTCTGGGACAGGATCTTGCCAAGCAGGTGGAGGGAAGCACGAAACTGATTACTGATCCGGAGATCACACAATATGTGAACCGCATTGGCCAGAACCTGGTGCGGAATTCGGATTCACGCGTGCCCTTTACGATCAAGGTGATCGACAGCAACGAAGTGAATGCGTTCGCCCTGCCGGGCGGTTTTTTCTTCGTGGACACCGGCCTGATTCTGGCGGCTGACAGCGAAGCTGAACTTGCGGCCGTGATGGCGCACGAGATTGCGCATGTTGCCGCGCGCCACGCCACGAAGAACATGACCAAGCAGCAAATATGGAACATGGCGTCGATTCCACTTATGTTTGTGGGAGGGCCGGCGGGATATGCCATCGCGGAGCTGGCCAGCATTGCCGTGCCATTGGGTTTCCTGAAGTTCTCGCGCGATGCGGAGCGCGAAGCCGACATGCTGGGGCTCGAGTACGACTATGTGGCCGGGTATGATCCGCAGGCGTTCATTCAGTTTTTCGAACGGCTGAAGGCGGAAGAGAAGGAAAAACACAGCAAGATCGCCAAGATGTTTTCGACGCATCCGATGACAGCCGACCGGATCAGCGCGGCGCAGGCTGAGATTCGCATGTATTTTCCGGACCGCGACAGCTACTTGGTCGACACCAGCGAATTCGACAACATGAAGGCGCGGCTGATGGCCTTGCAGGGTAGGCACCGACTCGATGTCGGCACGGGTAATATGCCGGTCCTGCGAAATCACACACAGGACGCAGAACCCGACGTACCCGCTACCACGCAGCAGAAGAGTTCCACGACGCAAACAGACGCAAACGATAGCGATCGGCCAACCCTGAAGCGCGCCCCCGCCAATCCGGACTGAATCGGTTCCGAAGACGACTTACGCGCCGCGTTGCGACTGCACCTTTACACGCCTAGAATACCCTCATGAGAAGTCGCTGGATGGCTGGGTGGGTTGGTTGCGCATTCTTGCTGACGGCGGTGGCTTTAGGCAGTGACAAGCAGTCCGCTCCGGTTCAGGCGGCGAACGTGCATTTCACGGTGTTGAAAGACGACAATAACAAGCCGGTGCGGAACGCCAGCATCGTTCTTCACCCGGTGGGGAAAAACGGAAAGCAGTCCAAAGGCGGACTCGAAATCAAGACAGACAACGAGGGCAAGGTAGTATACGAAGGCCTACCATACGGAATGTTACGAGTGCAGGTGCTGTCGCCGGGGTTCCAGACCTATGGCGAAGACTTTCAGATCGACAAGCCCGAAATGGACGTCGCAATCCGATTGAAGCGGCCCATTGACCAGTTTTCGGTGTACGGGAAGGAACCCGTGAAGACTGCGCCCACAACGCCACCGCCGCCGACGGCCCCTACCGAACCCAAGCCGCAATAGTCTGCCCGCGGCATTCGGGCATCCAATGAGAACGAGGATCACATGGTGGAAGCAAGAGCCATCTGGACGGACAAAGACCGCTTCCTGGGCGAGGCCAGTAGCGGGCACGCGCTGGTAGTCGATACCGGCGAAACCAAGAGCGCGAGCAGCCCAGTGGAATTGCTGCTGATCGGTTTGTGCGCATGTACTGCCAGCGACGTAGTCGGCATCCTACGCAAGAAGCGCGAGCCGTTTACCGGACTGGAAGTCGCAGCGTACGGTGAGCGCGCCAACGACCATCCCAAGGTTTACACCCAAATCAAGCTGGTGTATCGTGTGCGCGGCAACGTCTCGCACAAGGCGATGGAAGATGCAGTGCGCCTGTCGAAAGAAAAGTATTGCTCGGTATCGGCCATGCTGGCGAAGACGGCCACGATTGCATCGAGATTGAGTATGCGGAGTGAAGTAGACTCCCACGGCGAAGTTTTGGTATCACCGGGGCTGAACTGGCTGCGAAAGAAGTCGGAAAGCAGATTCCCCGCGGACTGAAGTCCCCGGGGAATGACAAAAAAAGGTCGTATCGGCACGGCTGAAGCCGTGCCCCTTCAAAGCGGCGTGCACGGGCGAGTTTTCCGAAAGTGCAAGGCGGGCCCTCCAACGCAGCCCTTTCGAGTGCGCGGCGTCACAGAGAATTAGGCCAGGCATCACAGCGCCTCGTAAAAACTGGCCAGAGAATGTGAACTGGAATCTTGCGGCCGTATGTCTAAGATCCACTCGACACCGAGGAATAAGAAAATGAACTCACTTACTGTTTCCGCACCCGCGGAGCTGCACCTCGCCCGGCGGATGTCACGCCTCGGGACCGAGACAGCGTTCGAGGTGCTGGTCCGTGCCCGCGCCCTGGAAAAGCAGGGCAAACATATCGTTCACCTTGAAATCGGCGAGCCCGATTTCGATACGCCGAAGAACATCGTAGAAGCTGCTGTCGACGCGCTGCACATGGGCTACACGCATTATGGGCCTTCGGCCGGCCTGCCGGATTTGCGGGAAGCGATCGCGGATGAAGTCACGAAGACGCGCGGCGTCAAGTTCACGCCCGACGAAGTCGTGGTCGTGCCGGGCGGCAAGCCGATCATCTTTTTCACCATGCTTGCGTTGGTGGAGGAAGGCGACGAAGTCATCTATCCGAATCCAGGTTTTCCGATTTATGAGTCGATGATCAATTTCCTGGGCGGAAAAGCAGTGCCGATTCCGCTGCGCGAAGAGCGCGACTTCAGGCTGGATGTCAATGAACTGGCAAGCCTGATTAACGACCGGACGAAACTGATCATCCTCAATTCGCCGGAAAACCCAACCGGGGGTGTCCTGACAAAGGGCGACATTTGTGACATCGCTGCCGCGATCGGCGATCGCAACATCATGGTCATGAGCGACGAGATCTACGGTCGCCTGCTCTTCGAAGGCGAGCAATTCAGTATTTCGTCGGTCAAAGGCATGAAGGATCGGACGATCATCCTCGATGGCTTCTCAAAAACTTATGCGATGACGGGATGGCGAATGGGCTACGGCGTGATGCGGGCCGATCTGGCGACGCATATCGCGCGCCTGATGACCAACTCGAACTCGTGCACCGCGACCTTCACGCAGGTTGCGGGGATTGAAGCGATTCGCGGCGACCAGAGTGAGACTGAGCGGATGCGACTGGAGTTCCAGAAGAGACGCAACGTTTTCGTCAACGGCATCAGCCAGATCAAGGGTTTCTCGTGCTCGGCTGCCGAAGGGCGCGTTTTACACCTTCCCGAACATTACGCAGACGGGATGGACGTCGAAGAAGCTGGCGGATGCGCTGCTCGATCAGGCAGGAGTGGCCGCCCTGTCGGGTACTGCGTTCGGCGAGTTTGGCGAAGGCCACCTGCGCTTCAGTGTGGCCAACTCGGTGGAGAACCTCGAGATAGCGCTGGACCGCATCGATAAGTGGACGAAGAAGAACCTGTAGAACGACTAGTTTCGCTGCGAGGCCCGCTTGCGAGCGGGCCCTTTTCATGGCTAGGAAACGCGGATCAGATTAGGTCACTTGCGGTTTTTGCCGGTTGCAGCGAACTACTTTGTCACCAGCGCTGATACGAGTGAATCAAAAATCTTCACACCGTCGGTCATTCCCAGTTCGGGCTCGCTGGCGCGTTCGGGATGCGGCATCATGCCGAGAACGTTGCGTCCTGCGTTGCAGATGCCGGCGATGTTGTCGATGGAGCCGTTGGGATTTGCGTCGGCCGTCACTTCGCCGCTCGGCGTTACATAGCGGAAGATGATACGGTCCTGGTCTTTCAATTCCGCCAGAGTCTGTTCGTCACAGAAGTAATTGCCTTCCATGTGGCCGATGGGAATCTGCAACACTTCGCCCTTGGTCAGATTCTGCGTGTACGGCGTGTTCGTGTTTTCCACGCGAATATGGACGGGCTTGCAGATGTACTTCAGTCCGGCATTGCGCATGAGTGCGCCTGGTAGCAGCCCTGACTCGCACAGAATCTGGAAACCATTGCAGATGCCGAGGACGAGTCCACCGTCAGCGGCGAATTTACGGACCGACTCCATGACGGGCGAGAACTTGGCGATGGCCCCGGTGCGCAGATAGTCGCCATAGGCAAAGCCGCCCGGAACTATGATCGCGTCACATCCCTGGAGGTCGGGCGAATCGTGCCAGAGGAACGTTACCGGCTGCTTCGACACCTCGGAGATCGTCCAGTATGCGTCGTGATCGCAGTTCGATCCGGGGAAGATGATGACGCCAAATTTCATGGTTTGCGCGCTCCGGAAGGAGCTTCTGCCTCAGTGTAGCATGGGTGTGGCGACCTCCCGGTCGGCGCGGCATCCAAAGAGTTATGCAGTTTTCCAGGCATGTTCACATCACCGGCGGCGCGCTGCGCGACTGGTTTGTCGCGCAATGTTACGACTCGATTTGCGTCGGTCTGCTGTGGTGGGGTGGCCTGAGTTTTCTGCATGTGCCATGGGCGCCATTCTGGGCGCTACTCGCGGCGCTGTTCCAGTTCATTCCGCACTTCGGGCCGGTGCTGACCTTTGTCGGACCGGCATTGGCGGCGATACTCGGCGGCGGGCTCGACATGTTTCTGTGGGTCCTTGGGCTGTACGGTGCGATTGTGTTGGTGGATGGGCTGGTACTTCAGCCACTCATCCTGCGACGAACGGCGAAGGTGCCGATCTGGGCTTCGCTCACGGTTCCGATATTGCTCAGCCTGATGCTCGGTTTCTGGGGACTGCTGCTCGCGGCTCCATTGCTCGCGGTGATCTTTGCATATCGAGCCTTCGCGAAGAAACGTGCACAGCAGGCCGCCGTTGAGTCTGTACCCCATCAGACACCGCCGGGGCAGGAGATCACCGGAGGCGTGTTGCTTTTGCCCGAAGAGCCGACGAAACGAGCTGAGGGGACGGACGCGTTCTGAGGTACTCGCCGGAGATTCTGGTGATATTCCGGCCCCTGATTTCCACATCGCGCGCGACTACAATGAACACGACCAGAGAAGGCCACAAAAGTAATGTCTGAGCAATTTGTCCATCTGCATTTGCATACGGATTACTCGATGCTCGACGGAGCATGCGATACCACCAAGCTCGTCCAGCGCGTCAAGGAACTCGACATGCCTGCGGTCGCTATGACGGACCATGGCAACATCTTTGGCGCGGTGGAATTTGCGAATGCGGCCAAAGAAGCAGGTGTGAAGCCCATCTTGGGCTGCGAGTTGTACATCTGCAAAAAGGAAGACCATCGCGCAGCGCCGGAAGGCGACACCTACAACCACCTCATCGTGCTGGCGGAGAACGACGAGGGTTATCGCAACCTGGTCAAGATTGCGTCGGAAGCGTCGCTCAACGGCTTTTATTACAAGCCGCGCATCAGCAAGAAATTTCTAGCGGAGCACGCGAAGGGACTGATTGGACTGTCGGGTTGCCTCAAGGGCGAGGTGGCCGAGGAACTCACGTTCGAGCATTACGACAAAGCGCGAGAGGCAGCAGCAACGTTCGGGGACATTTTTGGTAAGGGAAGTTTCTTTCTCGAGATTCAGAACCAGGGGCTGCCGGAAGAGGACCGCATTCAGAACAATCTCCTGAAGCTGGAACAAGACCTGGGGATCCCGATGGTGGCGACCAACGACAGCCACTACCTTTGCGAAGATGACGCGCACGCGCAGGACGTGATGGTGTGCATCCAGACGGGCAAGTCGATCAACGACACGAACCGCCTGAAGTTTGCCAATAACCAGTTTTACGTCAAGAGCTATCCCGAGATGAAGAAAGCGTTTTCGGGATACGAACAGTTTCTGCATCGCACGCTGGAGATCGCCGAACGCTGCAACACCAAGCTGGAAAAAGTTCGCGATCCATTCCCACAGTTTGATGTGCCGGCGGGGTTCAGTATTCCCGATTACTTCGAGCACGTAGCGCGCGCAGGGTTTGCGGGCCGGCTCAATCTCTTGCGCGAACTCCAGACGATGGGCCGGCTGAAACATTCGCTCGAGGACTACGAGCAGCGGCTGTCGCGCGAGATCGGGATTATCCGGCAGATGCAATTCGCTGGCTATTTTCTGATCGTTTGGGATTTCATCCGCTATGCCAAGGAACACAACATTCCAGTCGGTCCGGGCCGTGGGTCGGCAGCGGGCGCGCTGGTGGCCTATGCGCTGGGCATTACCGACATCGACCCACTACAAAATGAGTTGCTGTTCGAGCGCTTTTTGAATCCCGAACGCATTAGCCTGCCTGACATCGATATCGACTTCTGCATGAATCGGCGCGGCGAGGTCATTAATTACGTCACGCAGAAGTACGGCCGCGACCAGGTGGCGCAGATCATCACGTTCGGCACGATGGCCTGCAAAGCGGCGCTGAAGGACTCGGGGCGTGCGATGGATGTGCCGTATTCCGAGGTCGAGCGCATTGTGAAAATGGTGCCGCCGACTCTGAATATCACTATTGAGCAGGCGTTGAAGGATTCGCCCGCGTTGGCGTCAGCCTATGAATCGGAGCCACAGACCAAGGAATTGATCGACACGGCCAAGAAGCTCGAAGGCCTCGTCCGCAACGCCGGAGTCCACGCGGCAGGCGTGGTGATATCGCCGCAGCCGCTCATCGACCTGGTGCCGCTGCATCGCACCAAGAACGACGAAATTGTGACGGCCTACGACATGAAGGCGATCGAGAAACTCGGCCTGCTGAAGATGGACTTCCTTGGGCTGACGACGCTCACGATCATCGACGATGCGCTGCGACTGATCGAGCAAGTGCGAAGAGAGCGCCTGAATTTGCAGACTCTGGTACTCGACGACGCGCAGACTTACGAAAAAGTCTTTCACACGGGACTGACGTCGGGTGTGTTTCAGTTTGAATCCCACGGCATGCGCGACGTGTTGCGGCGCTATAAGCCTACGGCGGTTGAGGACCTGACGGCCTTGAACGCGCTGTACCGCCCGGGGCCGATCCAGGGTGGGATGATTGATGACTTTATCGATCGCAAGTGGGGCCGTAAGAAGATCGAGTACGAATTGCCGGAACTGGAGACGATGCTCAAGGAGACGCTGGGCGTCATCGTTTACCAGGAACAGGTGATGCAGATCGCTAATCGACTGGCGGGCTACTCACTGGGTGAAGCGGACCTGCTGCGGCGCGCCATGGGCAAGAAGAACGCCGACGAGATGGCCAACCAGCGGCAACGCTTCGTGAAGGGCGCGCTCGAACGCGGATTTCCGCAAAAGAAGATTGAGAAGATTTTCGACCTGATGGAGCAGTTTGCCGGATACGGCTTCAACAAGTCGCATTCGGCTGCGTATGCATTGCTCGCATATCAGACCGCGTATCTGAAGACGCATTACCCCGTCGAGTTCATGGCGGCGCTGCTGACTTCGGTTTCGGGTAGCACCGACGATGTGGTCAAGTACATCAACGAATGCCGCGAGATGGGGATTCCAGTTGAGCCTCCGGACGTGAATGTAAGCGATGCGAACTTTACGCCTCACGGTGAGGCGATCCGCTTTGGGCTGTCTGCGGTCAAGAACGTCGGCCATAACGCGATTGAGTCGATCGTGAGTGCGCGCAAAGAGATTGGTGCATTCAAGTCGATCTTCCAGTTCTGCGAAAAAGTTGACCTGCGGCTGCTCAATAAGCGCGTGATCGAGTCGCTAATTAAGAGCGGGGCAATGGACGCCATGGGGCGCCGCTCGCAGTTGATGGCTGTGGTCGATACGGCGATGGAGCATGCGCAAAAGTCGCAACGCGATGCCGCGATGGGTCAACATGGACTGTTCGGCGTATTCGCTGAGGAAGATACGACGCAGGTTGAAAAGCCACTGCCGAATATTCCTGATTGGGACGAGCACCAGCGGCTTTCCGCCGAAAAAGAAATTCTGGGCTTCTTCATCACCGGACATCCGCTGGAGAAGTATGGGGAGAAGCTCCTCGATTTCAGCGCGCTGACCACGGAAGACCTCGGCCAAATGAAGTCGTCAACCGGAAGGGACGAGGTTCTAGTTGGCGGAATCCTCAAGGCCGTACGCATTTCGAAGTCGAAAAAAGGCGACCTCTACGCGCAGGGGCGCCTGGAGGACATGATTGGCTCGGTGGACATTCTTTGTTTTTCTGAATCATTCAAACGGCTTTCTGAAAAACTCAAGCTCGACGTACCGGTGTTGGTGAAGGGAAGCGTTCGTGTCGAGGAGGGCTCCAATCCCAAGCTCATGATCAGCGACATCACTCCGCTGGAAGAAGCGCAGCCGAAGCTGGCTCGAAGCTTGCGCATCAAGGTCCCGGTGGAAACTTCGTCGACAGGCACGATCGACGCACTGCACTCAATTTGCGCCGAGCGCAAGGGCGAGGCCAAGGTGCTGTTCGATCTGGAGCGCAAGGGCGACTTTACCGCTGTCATGGAGGCGGAAGGCTATAATGTGTTGCCGGACCGTTCCTTCATCAACCGCGTGGAAGAGCTGTGCGGACGAGGCAGCGTGAGGATCATCGACTAGCCTCGACAACTAAGGCCAGACAAACTTATGGAAACCCCCTCCGGCGCACAGGCCGAGCTGCAGCGCATCGAGCAGCAAATCGAGCAACTTCAGGGCGCTGCCGCCAACAACCAGGACGCACTCAAACAGCTCGAGGACCTACAGGTCCGAGTGGAAGCGCTGCGCCGCCAGATTTCCGGTCAACTGACGCCGTGGGAGCGAACAGAGTTGGCACGGCATCCGATGCGGCCGTACCCGTTGGATTACATCGAGCGCATCTTTCCGGACTTCAGCGAGATCCACGGAGACCGCGGCTTCGGCGACGACGCCGCCATGGTGTGCGGGATGGCGCGTTTCAATGGGCGTGAAGTCGCAGTTCTCGGCACACAAAAGGGGCGCGATACCAAGCAGCGGGTTTATCGCAATTTTGGCCAGCCCAATCCTGAGGGTTATCGCAAGGCGCTGCGGTTCATGAAGTTTGCCGAAAAGTGGAACCGTCCGGTGATTTCGCTGATTGATGTGGTGGGCGCATACCCGGGATTGGGAGCCGAGGAGCGCGGACAGGCCGAGGCGATTGCTCACAACCTTCGCGAGATGGCACGGCTGCGGGTGCCGTTTATCGCTGCGATTACCGGCGAAGGAGGTAGCGGAGGCGCGTTGGCCATCGCCGTCGCTGACCGCGTCCTGATGCAGGAGAACAGTATCTACTCGGTGATTTCGCCCGAGGGCTGCGCGTCGATCATGTGGCGTGATGCGGCCAAGAAAGATATTGCGGCTGCGGCGTTGCACATCACGGCGAAGGACAACCTGGAGATGGGATTCTGCGATGAAGTAGTAGTCGAACCCTCAGGGGGCGCGCACCACGATTATGATTCTGCAGCCGCGAGCTTGGCCGAGGCCCTGGAAAAACACCTGGGCGAACTCGAAAAGCTGCCGCTCCAGCAATTGCTCGATGCGCGATACAAGAAGTTTCGCAACATGGCGCAGTACTACCAGACCGTGTAATGCTCCTGCCATGGCCTTCCCACTGCCTTATAATGTAAGCCACAGCTTTAGGGCTAGGACGCACGGCAGGCAAACATCATGGCCACTGATCGGATCACCCTCGACCCCACCATAATGGGCGGCAAGCCCTGTATCCGCGGTATGCGCGTCACTGTCGGTATGATCGTGGGAATGCTCGCGGAAGGCCATACTACCCAGGAGATTCTCAGACTATACCCTTATCTTGAGGCAGAGGACATCTCCCAAGCGCTTTCCTACGCCGCGCTTCGGGCCGAAGAGCGTGAGATCGAGCTCAAGGGCGCGTGAAGATTCTGATCGATATGAACCTTTCACCTTCCGGGGTGACCGTGTTCCAGCAAGAGGATTGGGAAGCCGTTCATTGGAGCACAATCGGTAAGGCTAACGCCTTGGACAGCGAAATCCTTGATTGGGCGGCCGTCAACAAGTACCTCGTCTTCACACATGACCTCGACTTCGGGGTTCTCCTCGCGTCAAAATCTCGCCGCGGTCCTAGCGTGATCCAGTTGCGATCCCAGGAAACATCTCCCCTCAAGATGGGAACTTTGGTGATAAGTGCGATTCGACAACTGGAACCGGAAATAGGACAGGGAGCCCTCGTCACCATTGATCCGCGACGAGCGCGCGTCCGAATTCTGCCACTGCGGTAGGTCCCGCACCATTCCAGTACATCGCATACTTGCCGCAGCCGGTTTTCGTGAGCGGATTGCTGCCCTATAATAGGAACAACCCCTCCACCATCCTTGCTGCGTGGGGCAACCGAACTAGGGGTATTGATGGCCACAACAGAAATTGCAGTACACGGCTCGGCCACGTCCGCCGACCGCAAGTCCATCGTTAACGACTTCAGCATTCAAGTAGCAACCGTAAACGGCTCCGGATCGCAAAGCGCCAATACCGTCTTGCTGCGCTCGATCTTTCAGATGGGTGTTCCCGTCTCCGGCAAAAACCTATTTCCCTCGAACATCGCCGGACTGCCTACGTGGTACACCATTCGCGCCAGCAAGAAGGGCTACATCGCGCGCAAGAAGGAAATCGACTTCGTGGTGGCGATGAATCCCGAGACTGCGCGTGAAGACGTGCTGGCTCTCGCCGCAGGCGCCGCCGTTCTCTACGACGAACCGTTGAAACTGAACGAGCTGCGCACCGATTTGGTTTTCTACTCCGTGCCCTTCGACAAGATCGTGGCGACGGTTTGCCCTGAAGCCAAGCTGCGCAAGCTCGTCCGGAACATGATCTACGTTGGCGTGATGGCGCAACTGCTCAACCTCGACATGAGTGAAGTTGAGAAGGCGTTGCGGAAACAGTTCTCCAAAAAGGTGAAGGCGGCCGAGATGAACTGGAACGCTGCCAAGGCTGGATACGACTACGCGGTAGCCAACCTGACGAAGAGCGATCCGTTCACAGTCGAGCGCATGGACAAGACGCAAGGGATGATCATCGTCGACGGCAACTCAGCGGCGGCCATGGGTTCGATGTTTGCCGGCGTAACGGTGGTGACCTGGTATCCCATCACGCCCTCGTCGTCGCTGGTGGAATCCCTCATAGATTACATGAAGGCTTACCGGGTAAATGCTGATGGGAAGGCAACTTTTGCGATCGTGCAAGCTGAGGATGAACTGGCTGCGATCGGAATGGTTCTGGGCGCCGGATGGGCGGGTGCACGGGCGATGACGGCCACGGCTGGTCCCGGCATTTCGCTGATGGCAGAGTTTGCCGGGTTGGGCTATTACGTCGAGATTCCCGGTGTGATCTGGGACGTGCAGCGGGTTGGGCCGTCCACCGGTTTGCCGACGCGCACATCGCAAGGGGATATTGAGTTTGTCGCAAAACTCTCGCATGGCGACACAGCGCATCCGATGCTGATTCCATGCTCCGTTGCGGAGTGCTTCAGCATGGCAACCGACGCTTTCAATCTTGCCGACCAGTTGCAAACCCCAGTTTTCGTGATGAGCGATTTGGATCTGGGCATGAACAACTGGATGTCGGAAGCGTTCCAGTATCCAACGGAGCCGATCAATCGCGGGAAAGTGCTTTCCAAGGAAGATCTCGACCGCCTGGGCGGTTTCGCGCGTTACAAAGACGTGGACGGCGACGGCGTCGGCTACCGCACACTCCCGGGGATCGAACATCCGCAAGGAGCGTGGTTCGCGCGAGGCAGCGGACATAACGAAAAGGCGCAGTACAGTGAGCGCCCCGACGACTACAAGAACAATCTCGACCGCCTGCGACACAAGTTCGAGCACGCGCGCAACACGGTCCCCAAACCGGAGATGGTGCGGAACGAAGGAAATGATGTTGGCGTTATTGCCTATGGCACGTCGCATCATGCAATGGTGGAAACGCTGGATCAGTTGCAGGGAGACCACAGCGTAAAGGTCGATTATCTGAGATTGAAAGCCTATCCGTTTAGCAGCGAAGTGCACGACTTCATTGCCTCGCACAAGCGGATTTACATAGTGGATCAGAATCGAGATGGCCAGATGTTCAACCTGCTGAAGCTGGATATTCCGGCGGAAGACGTGGTTCGGCTGCGCAGTGTGCGCCATTACAACGGGCTGCCGATCGACGCTCGCTCGGTGACGGACGACATCGTCTCCCAGGAGGGCAGGTAAATGGCGACCACAACCGCGCCGCAACCCAAGACCAATCGCATCGGGCTCACCGTGCTGGATTATCGTGGCGGTAAGACGACGCTCTGCGCAGGCTGCGGCCACAATGCGATCTCGGAACGCATCATCGACGCCTTCTACGAGATGGGCATGGGGCCCGAGCGCGTCATCAAGATGTCGGGTATCGGATGCTCGTCGAAGAGCCCCGCATATTTCATGGGCCGCTCGCATAGCTTCAACTCGGTGCATGGGCGCATGCCGTCGGTCACCACTGGTGCGGTACTGGCTAACTCAAAGTTGGTCGCGCTGGGAGTCAGCGGGGACGGTGACACAGCATCGATTGGCATTGGCCAGTTTGTGCACCTGATGCGCCGCAATCTGCCGGTGATCTACATCATTGAAGACAACGGCGTGTACGGCCTGACGAAGGGACAGTTTTCTGCTACTGCCGACGTGGGCTCAAAACTGAAGACTGGCGTGATCAACGATTTGCCACCCATCGACACTTGCGCCCTGGCAATCGCACTGGGCGCGACATTTGTGGGTCGGTCGTTTTCCGGCGACAAGCGTCAGCTGCACACCATGTTGAAGGCAGCTTTGGCGCACCGCGGGACCGTCATGATCGACGTGGTGTCGCCGTGCGTGACGTTCAACGACCACGAAGGCTCGACCAAGTCGTACAAGTTCATGAAGGATCACGAAGAGCCGCTGCACGAAATGAATTTTGTGCCCGCCTTTGACGAAATCGATGTTGACTACGACGCAGGCACTACGATTCACGTGACCATGCATGACGGATCGGCGCTTCGACTGCGCAAGCTGGAGGAGGATTACGATCCGACGAACAAGATTCACGCGATCACGCGCCTGGCGGAGTCCAAGGAGGCTGACGAAGTGCTGACCGGGGTGCTGTACGTGAATACTCAGGCTCCGAACTTCATCGAGGTGTTGAATATGACCGATGAACCGCTGGCGACCTTGCCAGAGAGCGTGACTCGCCCGTCGCGCAAAGTTCTGGAAGAGTGCATGGAAGAGCTGCAGTAATTCCGGTTCAAAGCGTAGCTCGCCGACACACACCGATGCTAGCCGTGTGCACGACGGCTGCGGTAAGATGCTGAGCATGGCCAAGAGTCCCGACGGTCAATTTGAAGTTGCATGCCCCTGCTGCGGCGCACTGTTGAAAGTTGATGTTGCCACCAAGGCAGTCATCTCGCACATTCCAAAAGCTGCCCCGAAGACTTTCAATGATATGGAGGAGGCGGCGCGCGCCATGAAGGAAAGAGACAGCCGCAAGGAGTCGATCTTCCAGCAGTCGGTGGCAGCTCAGAAGAATGCAGGGGACTTGCTGGAGAAGAAGTTCCAGGAGGCCGTGCGGAAGGCCAAGGAAACTCCCGACACCGGCAAGCCGCTTCGTGACTTCGATCTCGATTAATGGTTGATTCCCAAGGCGGCGCGTCTCCTTCAGTTAAGCGACCGATGCTGCTCGGTCATCGCGGTGTGCGTGACCGCGGCTTCAAACGGCTCGCCGATCATCCCGCTGAAAATTCACTGTCCGCTTTTGAATATGCGCTGTCGCACGGATGTGACGGTTTCGAATTCGATGTGCGACGCACTCGCGATGGCCGTAATGTGCTGTGGCACGATCCGGAGTGGAATGGCCAGCAGATCGCCACGACGAACTGTGCCGACCTCGTGAGTCGCAATGGCCACAGGCTTGCCTGCCTGGAAGACGTTCTCGAGCAGTTCGGTCCACGCGCTTATCTCGACATCGAGTTAAAAGAGCCAGGGGGCGAGGATCGCATCTTGGCCGCTCTGAAAGCCACACCTCCGCAAAACGGATTTATGGTGTCGTCATTTCTTCCTGAAGTGTTATTGCGTATGCGTGAGTTCGATCGAACCATGCCGCTAGGGTTCATCTGCGACCGCGACGAGGCGATGGCGATATGGCGACAGTTGCCGATCAAAGTGTTTCTCCCCCGCCACGACATGGTGACTGCGCAGTTAGTCGAAGAAGCGCATCGTTGCGGCCTGGAGATCATGACTTGGACGGTAAACTCTTCTCGCCAGATGCGACAGCTTGCCGACTGGGGTGTCGACGGTATCATCTCAGACATTCCTGAGCTGCTGTATCAAACGTTTCATTCTGTTTAGCTGCCGTATAGCGCAAACTGCTCCGCCTCGTTTACATTGGTTGCAATGCCCACTACAGGCGAACGATTCGAGCGCGCGGTCTCCATTATGGCGCGGCTGCGCGGGCCGGGCGGATGCCCCTGGGACCGCGAACAGACCTTCGACACCATCAAGCCCTATACCCTCGAAGAAACTTACGAGGTGTTGGAAGCCATTGATGCGCGCGACTGGCACGAACTGACCGGCGAGTTGGGCGACCTGCTGTTGCAAGTCCTGTTTTATGCCGAGATGGCGGCCGAAGAGAGACATTTCACCATCGACGACGTTCTTGACCGCCTTTCCAATAAGCTCGTGGACCGCCATCCCCATGTCTTCGGTGACGTGAAAGCTGATACGTCTGGCGAAGTGCTGCGAAACTGGCAAGCGTTGAAGGCAGAAGAAAAGAAGAAGCGCCAACAGGAGACCGGCGAAACTGCGAAGGAGGACCATCCCGAGTCCGTTCTACACGGAGTTTCGTCCGCGATGCCGGCGCTCATGGAGGCGTATAAGATCAGCTCGCGTGTCGCTCACGTGGGCTTTGACTGGCCGAATATCGAGGGTCTGTTCGAG
Source organism: uncultured Acidobacteriaceae bacterium (assembly GCA_963730105.1). Taxonomy (GTDB): domain Bacteria; phylum Acidobacteriota; class Terriglobia; order Terriglobales; family Acidobacteriaceae; genus DASRAA01. The sequence goes on along the minus strand of CAVSQO010000012.1, from coordinate 213,533 downwards.
AAGCTGAGCGAGGAGACGACGGAGTTGCGCCGTAATCTCGATGAGTATCCCGAGCCGGGCCCACAACCGCAGTCAGCGACGGCTGTCGCGAGCGCGCGCGACGACAAGGTTTCGGAAGAGCTTCGTGGCCGATTGGAAGACGAGGTCGGCGACCTGCTTTTCGTACTAGTGAACATTGCGCGCTATCTCGCGCTCGATCCTGAGTCGGCGCTTCGTAAAACGAATCGCAAGTTTCGACGGCGATTCGAGTATCTGGAGTCCCGGCTACGCGAACAGGGGCGTAAGCCATCGGAAGCATCCCTGGAAGAAATGGAGGTGCTGTGGCAGGAGTCGAAACAGCAGGAGAAGCTGTGACCGTCGACACTCTCGCACTGCGCAACTGCACGACACTGGAGGAGTTCGGCGAGTGTGTGGCGTTGCAAAAGGAAGTGTGGGGCTTCAGCGATGCCGAGCTGGTTCCGCTCCGGATTTTCTCGCTGGCCTCGAAGATCGGTGGACAGTTAATCGGCGCGTGGGATGGCGACATGCTGGTCGGCTTCGCCATGGCGATTCCAGGCAATCGTAACGGACATCCGTATCTTCATTCGCATATGGTGGCGGTGAAGGAGGGTCACCGTAACACCGGGCTCGGCCGCAAAATCAAGCTCTTCCAGCGGGATGATGCCGTCGCTCGTGGCTACGAGTTGATGGAGTGGACCTTCGATCCGCTGGAGATCAAGAATTCTTATTTCAACCTGGAACGACTCGGAGCGATCGCGCGCCGCTATAACCTGAACCAGTACGGGATCACCAACTCGCCCTTGCAGGGATTTTTGCCGACCGACCGGCTGGTCGCCGAATGGTGGATGACTTCGAGACGTGTGGAAACGGTGGTGGCGAGCGGACATCACGCTACCTTGCGAGTAGAGCGGCGGATCGAGGTTCCAGGCGAAATTTATGCGTGGAAAGCCGATCCCACCATGCGCGGCGAGGCGCTGAGAGTGCAGACGCGCAATCGCGAGCTGCTGCAAGCTGCGTTCGCTTGTGGGCTGTCGTGCCTGGGCTACGAGCGCGATGCTAGCGGAAACGGCTGTTTCCTCTTGGGCCATTGGGATGAAGACTGGTCGTATACTTCGAACGCGTAACGGTCAAAGGTGACGATGAAAATCGAGTCAATTACTCTCCGTGAGCTGCAGATTCCGCTGGTCCATTTTTTCGAGACCAGTTTTGGCCGTACGTACAACCGTCGTGTTCTGTTGGTGACGTTGCACAGCGACGGCATCGAAGGTTGGGGTGAGTGCGTTGCCGGTGAGGATCCGTACTACAGCGAGGAATACATCGATGGCGCATGGGACGTCATTGTGCGCTACCTGGGCCCGTCGTTGTTGGGGAAGACCCTCACGGCCGGAAGGGAAGTTCCTGCGTTGCTTGCCAGGGTGCGCGAGCACCGCATGGCGAAAGGCGCTCTGGAAAACGCCGCATGGGACGCCGAGGCGCAGGAGAAGGGAATGCCGCTCTGGAAGCTGCTGAACGGAACCCGGCGTGAAATCAATTGTGGAGTCAGCATCGGCATCCAGGATTCGCACGAACAGTTATTGCAGAAGATCGAAACCGAACTTGCTGCCGGCTACCAGCGCATCAAGCTGAAGGTGAAGCCGGGATGGGACGTGGTTGTGCTGGAAAAGGTGCGCGCGCGGTGGCCTGACATTCTGTTGAGCTGCGACGCGAATTCAGCCTACACATTGAAAGATCTCGAGCACCTCAAGACGTTCGACCGCTTCAACCTGCTCATGATTGAGCAGCCGCTGTGGAGCGATGACTTTTACTTTCATGCACGACTGCAACAGGCAGTCCAGACGGCAATTTGTCTCGACGAGGCCATCCGCAGCTCGCGTGACGCCGAGGCTGCTTTGGAACTTGGTTCTTGCCGCATCGTCAACATCAAGGCTGGTCGCATCGGCGGGTTCACCGAAGCCGTAGCAGTACATGATGTTGCCCAGCGCTTCGCCGTGCCTGTGTGGTGCGGAGGCATGCTCGAGTCGGGCATCGGCCGTTCTCACAATGTGGCCCTCGCCACGCTACCCAACTTCGAGCTCCCGGGTGACGTCTCGGCCTCGAAACGCTACTGGAAGGAAGACATCATCGAGCCTGAAGTCGAGGTTTCAACTCGCGGCACGATTGCAGTGTCAGACAAGCCTGGCCGCGGATACGACTTGCGCCCTGACCTGATCGAGAAACTCACAGTCCGCAAAGAAACGCTGAAAGCTTCTTCCGCGTAGATGAAGCGCCGAGTCACTGCCGAACTTCTGGACGACGACCTCGGCACTCCGGAAGAAATCGCAAGTTCGCTCCGCGATTTGCGGCACATCAACGACTGGTTTGGCGGCACGCGGACGACAATCACTCTCCTGCGTCGAGTAGCTGGTGAAACGGGCCGACGCGAGTTGTCGCTTCTGGAAGTTGGGGCCGGGCTTGGCGATGTTCCGCTTAAGGCGCAACGAGTGCTAGCACAAGAAGGCATTACATTGCGGATCACGTTGCTCGACCGAGTGTCGTCGCATCTGCCCGGCAAAGTAATTCCGTCGGTGTCAGGTGATGCCCTGCGCCTACCATTTCCCGACGACTCATTTGATGTGGTGAGCAGCTCTTTGTTCGTACACCATTTCGATCCCGATACGCTGCGGATGCTGTTGCGGGAATCGCTGCGGGTGTCCCGTCAAGCAGTTTTAGTCAATGATCTGGTTCGCAGTCGGTTGCATCTTCTACTGGTGTACCTCGGCCTGCCTCTGTTTCGCAGCCGCATCACGTGGCACGACGCACCCGCCTCGGTGCGACGGGCCTACACGGTCGAAGAGATGCGCACGATGCTGACTGAGGTTCCGGGTGAACGTGTCGAAATTTCAAGGTACTTCCTGTTTCGCATGGGGGTGCTGATTTGGAAGCAGGACCTGAGGGAGAATGCAGAACCGCCGGGCCGAGTTTGATATCGCCGTGATTGGCGCGGGGCCCGCAGGCTCGTCGTCCGCCATCACTGCTGCGCGACTCGGTGCCCGCGTGGTGCTGTTCGAGGCGGGTGAATTCCCGCGCCACAAAGTCTGTGGGGAGTTTGTTTCTGCCGAATCGCTCGATGTGCTGCGCGATCTGCTTCGTTTCGTCCCCGCCGCAGGTCCAGTTTTGGAAGACGCGCCGGTCATCGACCAGGTTCGGCTACATCTAAACGGAAGCGTCGTGAGCGCGGGCGTCCAGGCCCCATCCCTTAGCATTTCGCGGTACGACTTGGATGCGCTGCTGTGGGATTCGGCAAAGCGAGCTGGCATTGACGCAAGGCCGGGCTGCGAGGTCCGGTCTATTGAAGGCACTAGCCCGTTCCACATTGATACCTCGTATGGCACAGTTGAAGCCTCGACGGTGATCATCGCCGCCGGGCGCTGGTCGCGATTTACGGCGCGTGAGCCTATCCCAACCGGGCCGAAGTGGATTGGCGTGAAGGCCCATTTTCGCGAGCAACAGCCATCGCGCTCCACCGACCTGTATTTTTTCGAAAATGGATATTGCGGCGTTCAGCCCATTGCGAACGACGTCGTCAACGCATGCGCAATGGTGCGTTCTGATCGCGCGACTTCGTTGGAGGAAGTGCTCGCTCTGCATCCGGCTTTGGCGGCGCGCCGCCACAATTGGCAGGCGATCACCGAGCCCGTGAGTACGGCTCCCCTTATCTACCGAATACCGCTTCCGGTGCGGGACAATTTGATGTTCGTGGGAGATGCCGCTGCTTTCATTGATCCCTTTGTGGGCGACGGTATCTCGATCGCGTTGCGGACTGGGCAGTTCGCGGCCACATCACTCGCACCGTTCCTGATCAGCGCCTGCTCATTGCGCGACGCGCTTGCAGAGTATGAATCAAACTACCGGCGGCACATCCTGCCGTTGATCGGTGCTGCTTCCCAAGTTCGTCGTCTGTTGTCATTGCCTAAGCCAATACAAGCTGCTGTGTTCGGGGCGTTGCGTCTGCCGGGAGTCATGCAGTTTGTCATTCGGCGAACGCGACAAGTTGGGTGAGTTGACGGTTCAGCGAATCGCCAGCACTTCGCGAATATTGTCTCGGCCGAGGAAGAATTTGATCGAACTGTAGTCGTGAAACAGTTGCTCGACGTGACGGTTGTTGAAGACTCGCTGCAGTTTAAAAGGGACGGAGGGCTGCAGTTCCAGAGTGTCCTTCGAAGCGATGTTGTAGCGGTAGAAAGGAACTTGTGATCCGGCATCCTTGGTGTGAAAAAAGGAAAACAGGATTGCGCCCGGCTTCATGCCCACGTGGATGCGCTCGATAACCGGCTTAACCAGGGGCTCGGGCAAGTAGTCGGCAAGGTCCCAGAACATGACGGCATCGAACTCCTCGCGCTCAAAGCGGAGGTTCTCTCCCAGGAACCGGTCGACATCGAAGGTTTTGCCGCCCTCGCCATTCGGCACGATGAGCGACTTGTCGGACGATAGCCGCAGCAGATCTTCCTGGTGAAAGCGGTGCCCTAATCCAATAAAGAACGTAATGTTAGCCGGGGAGGTGGATCCCAGATCGAGCACGCTCTGTTCGTCTTCGCGCGCCATCCACTTGATGAACTCGCTGAAACCGGTCGAGCGGCGCAAGACACGCTCGCCCGACACCGCTTCGTCGCCGGAGCTGTGCTGGCCAGAGCTGCCGAAAATCTTACTGAACATGCCTGGCGCCATTGCGCCTCATTGTACGGGTATTGCGGCTATAAGCGCCAATGCCACCTGCGTGTTAGGGCCCTTTAGACTGGCGCGGAACAAGGACGCCCAACACAAATAAAAACAGGACGCCTGGTGGGCGTCCCGATAAATCGATCTTAACTTGCGTCAATATTTCTTCTGCTCAAGCAAAGAACCCTGCGCTGCGCTAGCCGGAACCGGACTGGCGACGGCCGCAGGCGGCTGCGGTTTGGGTTCGATTCGGGGCATGGGCTCGGCTTTCTGAATATCGATGGTGCCCTTGAAGTACGCTCCATCTTCAATCGCAATTCGGGCAGTTGCGATGTCACCCGTGAGTGAGGCGCTCTTGCGTAAATCGACACGATCGCTGGCGCGCAAGTTTCCGTTGACTTGGCCGTGCACAATGATGGTGCGCGCATCAATATTCGCGCGAACGTGTCCGTTAGGACCGACCGTCAGGCTTTGGCCGGTCAACGTAATGGAACCCTCCACTTCGCCATCGACGTAAAGGTCCTCACTGCCCGACAGCTCGCCTTTAACGATGACAGACTTGCCAATGGTTGCTACATCAACTCCGCGTGCCGCATCAGTTCGTGCAGGTTCCATTGGACGTGCTACCGCGGGCTGCGAAGTTTGCGTGGGTCTAGGGGCGCTTTGCTCGGGAGTGGGAGTCAAGTATTCATCTTCCTTGCGTGTAGATTTCCACATAGATTCCTGTTCCGTGACGCGTATGAACCGTTGACGACGGCGCAGCCAGAATGCTTGCTCACACCTCGCCACTTGCTGCCAAGAGAATACAGAAGTAAGCGAATACGGCCAACAGTTTTCCACAGTTTAAACCCTTCATGGGAGTGACTATCCAGTGCCCGCCCGCAGGTTTGTCAACTTGCCGTAACCCGTGATTGCCAGTTGTCCCGCCCTCCACCGTGGCCCCGGCTGGCTCCCGTATAATTAGGGGTTTCATAAGTCTTTCGCCGCCGCGTCTACAGTTGCGACAAGTACCGGGCACGGATTGCAGCAGTCCTTTCGCCGTTGCCGTCAGCCGGAGATCCCTCGGTCGCGAACTGGAGCGCAAATCCCATAGGTGCGAGACAAGGACTCATCCCCATGACGGATATCGAACTGATTATTGCTCGCGAAATTTTGGACTCCCGTGGAAATCCCACGGTCGAAGCCGATGTCATTCTTTCCAGCGGTGCACGCGGCCGTGCAGCCGTCCCCAGCGGAGCCTCGACCGGCGAGCACGAAGCCGTGGAACTTCGCGACGGCGACAAGTCGCGCTACCTCGGCAAGGGCGTGTTGAAGGCGGTCGACAACGTGAACGAACTCATCGCCCCCGAACTCGAAGGCATGGACGCCAGCGACCAGCGTGAACTCGACGCCGCGATGTGCGAGTTGGACGGAACTCCTAACAAGAGCAAATTAGGTGCGAACGCAATTCTTTCGGTTTCGATGGCCGCATCGCGTGCCATGGCTGATCATCTGGGCATCGAGCTGTACCAGTATCTCGGCGGTTTTACCGCCAGCCTGCTGCCCACGCCCATGATGAACATCCTCAATGGCGGCGCGCATGCCGACAGCAGCGTTGATTTCCAGGAGTTCATGGCAATGCCGGTCGGTGCCCCTTCATTCAGTGAGGCTTTGCGCTGGGGAGTCGAGACTTTTCATACTCTGAAGAGCGTGCTCAAAAAGAAGGGCTATAACACCGCCGTCGGTGATGAAGGCGGCTTCGCTCCATCCCTGAAGTCGAACACGGAAGCGATCGAGGTCATCCTGGAAGCCATTACGCTGGCGGGGTTCAAGCCCGGTGAGCAGGTCGCTATCGCGCTCGATCCCGCGGCCAGCGAATTCTACGACACAGACAAGAAAAAGTACGTGTTCAAGAAGTCCGACAAGAGCGAACATTCCAGCGAAGAGATGGTGAAGTTCTACGCTGACTGGGCGCGGCAGTATCCGATTGTGTCGCTGGAAGACGGATTGGCGGAGAACGACTGGGAGGGCTGGAAGCTGCTAACCGACGAACTTGGCAGCAAGATTCAGTTGGTAGGCGACGATATTTTCGTTACCAATATCGAGATTTTCCAGCGCGGCATCGATTCCGGCGTGGCCAACTCGATCTTGATTAAGCTGAACCAAATCGGCTCGGTCAGCGAGACTATCGACGCTATCAACCTGGCACGTGAGAACGGATACACCGCTGTCATCTCGCATCGCTCCGGCGAAACCGAAGATACGTTCATCGCCGACCTGGCGGTGGCCACCGGAGCCGGACAGATTAAAACCGGCTCGGCCTCGCGCACTGACCGCATCGCCAAATACAACCAATTGCTGCGCATCGAAGAAGAGCTCGGCCCGGCATCGCGCTTCAACGGCCTGAAGGCGCTCAACTATCACGGAGAGCTGGCGAAAAGAAGGGCGTAACCCTCGACCTTGCGTCTCTTGAATCCGCGTCGATGTGCTGCCTCGCGCGCATCGGCGCGGCTATAATCAGGTCACGATGAAGGAATCCGAGATCATTTTCGCCGTCGAAGAATCCGCTGAAGGCGGCTACGAAGCTCACGCCTTAGGCCACTCCATTGTGACGGAAGCCGACTCCATAGAGGAGCTAAAAGAAATGGTTCGCGATGCTGTACGCTGCCATTTCGCAGAAGACGAGGTCCCTGCCGTTATCCGCCTCCATTTTGTGCGCGATGAGGTCATCTCAGCCTGATGATTCCTCGCGGGCTTGGCGGTCACGAACTCGCTAAGCTGCTGCGCCGCTATGGCTACCAAATTACAAGGCAGAAGGGCAGTCATCTGCGGCTCACCACGAACCTTCGAGGCTACGAACACCACCTTACAATCCCTGCGCACCGGCAATTGAAGATCGGAACGCTGAACACGATTCTTGTGCAGGTATCCGCGTATTTGAACGTTACTCGCAGAGAACTCGAGCAGGAGTTATTCAACCAATGACCGGTCCCAAGCCGCTGGTTCTCATCATCCTGGACGGATGGGGCTATGCCCCGCCGTCTAATGCCAACGCCATATCTCTGGCTCGCAAGCCCAACTACGACAAACTGCTGGCCGACTTTCCCAACACGCTGATCCACACCAGCGGTCGTTACGTGGGCCTGCCCACCGGCCAGATGGGCAACAGCGAGGTCGGACACCTCAACATTGGCGCGGGTCGCATCGTCTACATGGACATCACCAAGATCGACCTCATGATCGAAAACGGCGAGTTCGAGAAAAACCCGGCACTGCTCGATGCCATGACGAAAGCGCGCACCGGCGATCGGCGGCTGCATCTGTTTGGTCTATTGTCGGACGGCGGCGTGCATTCTCACTCGAACCATCTTTATGCTCTGCTGCGCATGGCCAAGCAGAACGGCGTCGAGCGCGTATTCGTGCACTGCTTCATGGACGGTCGCGATACGTTGCCGACCAATGGCGCTAAGTACATCGAGCAACTGCAGCAGAAGATGCGCGAATACGGAGTGGGCAAGATAGCCAGCATCAGCGGCCGTTATTACGCCATGGACCGTGACAAGAAGTGGGACCGCGAAAAGAAGGCGTTCGATGCGATGGTATTCGGCGATGCCGAAGGCGGACGCTACTCCGACCCGGTGCAGGGTGTGAAGGAGTCGTACAACCGCGACGTCACCGATGAGTTCATCATTCCGTTTGTTGTGGTTGATAGCCGTGGCGAGCCTGTCGGCACCATTCGCGATGGAGATGTCTGCATCAACTTCAACTTTCGTGCCGACCGCGCACGCCAGATTACCCGCTGCCTCGCGCGCAACAGCCATTTCACGGAACAAGACGGAGCGGAACTCGAGGGCGCTGCCGAGCTCGACAGCATCATTCCGCGCGATCGCGTGCCTAAAGATCTGACGTACGTCTGCATGACGCGATACGACAAGCATTTCACGCTTGCGGTCGTGTCGCCACCCGAGTCGCTGGGCAACATTCTTGCCAACGTAATGGCGAACCTCAATATGCGTAACTTGCGCGTGGCCGAGACTGAAAAGTATGCGCACGTGACATATTTCTTTAATGGCGGCATCGAGAAGCCATTCCCGGGCGAAGACCGCGTGCTGGTGCAGTCGCCCAAGGTTGCCACGTACGACCTCAAGCCAGAAATGTCAGCCCAGGGAATAGCGGATGCCGTTGTGAAAGCTATTGAGGAAAAAACGTTCGATGTCATGGTCGTGAATTTCGCCAACGCCGACATGGTCGGCCACTCCGGCAAGATTCCTCCGACCATCAAGGCCGTGGAGACGGTGGATGCCTGTCTCGGCCAGATTTACGCCGCTCTGAAGCGCGCAGGTGGGGCGATGATCGTCACCGCTGATCACGGCAACGCCGAGCAAATGATCGATCCCGGCACCGGAGGCCCGCAGACGGCACATACCACCAACCCTGTGCCATTCATCGTGGCCGCCGAATACGCGGTCCCGGCCGGGACTTTCAAGGGCGATGCTCGCCGCTTTACCCTCAAGCCCGACGGTGCGCTGCAAGACATCGCTCCGACGATGCTTGGCATCCTCGGCGTCGCGCAACCCAAGGAAATGACGGGGCACGATTTGCGGGTCATCGCAGAAGACCCAAAGCGCTAACCATCGCCATGCGGGTCCCACCCTTATCGTCCTTCTTCTGGACGATAGGGAGGGGTTCGATGCGCCTCCCAGGTCTTGTGTGGGCGTTTTTTCTATCCACTATCCACTACCCGCTAACCACTATCCACACCTGATACACTGCATCCGCCCGATGAACGCCCAATCCCTGCGACCCTCCGACCGCTGGCATGCAATCACCGCCGGATTCCTCGGCTGGACGCTCGACGCCTTCGACTTCTTTGTCGTCATCTTCCTGTTCGACACGCTGGCCCAGCATTTCCATGTCAGCAAGGCCGACATCGTGCTCTCGGTTACCGGCACGCTGGCCATGCGTCCGATTGGCGCGCTCATCTTCGGCATGCTGGCCGACCGTTACGGCCGCCGTCGCCCGCTGATGGCCAATGTCATTTTCTTTTCCACCGTCGAGTTGCTGTGCGGCTTCGCCCCCAACTTCACCGTGTTCTTCATCCTGCGCTTGCTGTTCGGTATCGGCATGGGCGGCGAGTGGGGCGTTGGCGCATCGCTCGCCATGGAACACGCTCCGGTGAAATGGCGTGGCGTCCTTTCGGGAATCCTGCAAAGCGGCTACTCCAACGGTTACCTGCTCGCTGCCATCGCGGCCCGTGTCGTTCTGCCCAACTTCGGTTGGCGCGCCATGTTCTGGGTCGGAGGCATTCCCGCGCTGTTGGCCCTCTACATCCGCACCAAGGTCCCCGAATCCGAGGCCTGGCAGCAGAACCGCCTGGTGCGCACCATCGACGGCCCTAAGATCGCCATGCAGCACAAGCGATTGGTGCTCTACATGGTTGCTCTGATGTTTCTGATGAACTGCCTCTCACACGGCACACAGGACCTGTATCCCGATTTCCTCAAGCACAGCCACGGGATCTTGCCCAACACCGTCGCCTACGTCACCATGTTCTACAACGTCGGCGCGGTTACCGGCGCCGTGATTTTCGGATTGCTGTCCGAGCGCATCGGCCGCCGTTACAGCATGTTGTGCGCGCTGAGCCTGTCGCTGCTCATCATGCCCGCCTGGGCCTTTGGCGGAACCCTCGTCGTTCTGGCGCTGGCAGCCTTTGTGATGCAGATGGGGGTACAGGGCGCATGGGGAATTATTCCCGTACATCTCAACGAACTATCGCCTGCTGCGGTGCGCGGCCTGCTGCCGGGGTTCACCTACCAGATCGGAATCCTGTTGGCCGCGTCCACGCCAACCATAGAATTCGCTCTGCGGGATCGGCTCGGCTACGCTTGGGCGCTCACCTCGTTCGAGCTGGTCGTCATGACCGGGCTTGCATTGCTGCTGATTTTCGGACCCGAAAATTATGGCAAGAGCTTTTTGAGGGAAGACGCATCCTGAAAATCTCCGGTGAGAATGCATGGAGCGGGAGACGGGAATCGAACCCGCGACCAACAGCTTGGGAAGCTGTGACTCTACCACTGAGTTACTCCCGCTCAGACCGGCAGACCTGAAAAGTGTAACACCGCTGCAAAATCGCCCGCAATTTGCGCACTCGCAATTTCATCCTCACGCCGTTCTTCACTTGCAAAATCCCGCAACTATTCCTTCGCGGCGCACCCGATGGTCACCGAGTAGGTACTGGGGAGTGCTTGTTTCGTTAACAATTGATGTTGACTCTGCACGCCACTGCAATATGATGTTTCAAACATTTAGCAGTGGTTTTGTTTCGGGAAACCTTCAGCTTGCGCCAGACTTTTACATCCCGTGCGGTGGTGGAACTTACCGGCATTAGTCCGCGACAACTGCAATGGTGGGACGAGCGTGGCATCGTCGTTCCTGCCCGTGACGGCCACCAGCGTGTCTATTCGCTCGACGACCTAACGGAAGTTGCCATTATCTGCGAAATGCGCGAGCGCGGTTTCTCGTTGCAAAAGATCCGCCGGGTCATGCGCTTTCTGCAGCGCGAACTGGGCAAGCGCCTGGTGGATACTGTCCGCACTGCGTCTGAATATCACCTTCTGACGGATGGACGGCACATTTTTCTCGAAGATTCGGCGCGCGGCGTGATCGATGTCTTGAAGAACTCCCGCCAGCCGATGCTGACCGTCTGCCTGAGTGACACGGTTCAAAGGCTAGAAGCAGGAGTCAAGAGTGCAAGGAAACGCGCTGCCTCGGACCAGCATCCTATGCAGCATCGGCGGCGCAGGGCTTCATGAGTTAGTGCAGTACCAGTCTGACCGGTTAAGGAGGGCACGTGATCGGAGAACTGAGCATCCTGAGCGAATGGATCCCCGAACAGATGGAGCCTGGAACCATTTTCGTCCTGGAGAACGCTGGCGATGTCGGCGACAAAGAAGATCCGTACTGGGCCGTGCTCTCTTGTCCAACCTGTGGTCAGCTAGGATTGATCACGCGCAAGCAGGTCGCCGGTCTGGTGCCGGTCATCTGTGGCTCTGATAAGTGCCCGGCGCAGTTCTTCATCCGGGACGAACAAATCGAGATGCGGAAGGCCAGCTAGACGAATACGTCGAGCTTTGGCGACGAAGCCCTGCGCAGATCGCGCACGCTTCTCTGTGGATCTATTTCAAACGACACTTTGAGGAATTTTGACGACCATATTGTCCGCTGGCTAGAACCATCCCTGGCCGAGGATGGGCGCTGGAACAAACGTCAATGCGAGCAGGACGACGGGTACGAACGATAACCTCCGCCGTTCCTGCCCCAAATCCGGCCACACGGGAACCGCGGGATGACGCCAGCCGGTAACCCCGAGTATCACAGCCCAAACCAGCCAGCCTATCCACAAGGTCGATAGCAGCGCCAACACAACCACGCTGACTCGAGTTACCCATTTGTGCGCCCGAGGCGCAACGGCATAGATAAGGTGTCCTCCGTCAAGTTGGCCGCCCGGCAGCAGGTTCAGAGCGGTAGCAAACATTCCCACCCATGCGGCCACGGCGATCGGGTGCAGGGCAAGGCGAGTCAGTGGAACCGCTCTAGCTGTTCCCGGTGTCAGGAGCCAGTGCGCCAGGTGAAACACCGCGGGGAATCCGATGTCGAGACTCTCCCTCCCGAACGTCGGACCGAGAGGCTTCGACAGGGCCAGCCCGAGGAACAGCAAAGGTACTGCGACAAGAAAACCTGCAATCGGCCCGGCGACTCCAATGTCGAACAATTCGCGGCGCGACCGTATTGGCGATTTGATGCGGATAAACGCTCCCATCGTTCCGATCAGAGTAGGCGCGGGAATGAAGAATGGCAGCGTGGCATTTACGTTGTATTTTTCGCAGAAGTAAAAATGCCCCATCTCGTGAGCCAGCAGGATCGCCATCAACGCAACCGAAAACGGAATGCCGCCCAATAGCCTCGCCGGCTGTTGCCAAATCCATTGAGGATGAAACAGCGGCATCATTTCGCTGCCCAGAGTGAACGCCGGTAAGCTGTGCAGGAAGTTGTCGTAGAGTTGCGCGCCGACTACCAGAGTGGTTGCCATGGTCAGCAGCAAGAGCAACAGATGAAGCCAGTATGGCCGCTTCTTGCGCTGGGTGACGACATACACCTGGGGATGAGGGGGCACCTCGAAGGTGTAGGAAAGGGGCTGCGACGGGTCTGACATCGGTTATCGAAATCGTCCTTGAAGAGCGCCCGAAACCAACCACACACTGTCAGTCGCCGGCCGATTGGGACACGTGGCTATGCCGCAGCACCAAGTTCGAAACAACGCCACAGCCACAACTACTCGATCGACTGCAGCTCTTTGCCCGGCTTGAAACGGACGGCTTTTCCCGGCGGAATATTCACTTCCGCACCGGTGCGGGGATTGCGTCCGATGCCCGTCTTGCGTGGACGCACCGTGAAGACGCCAAAGCCACGCAATTCGATGCGGTCACCTTTGGCCAGCGCGGTCTTCATGCTTTCGAAGACGGTTTCCACAGCCATCTCAGCCTTGGTCTTCGTCACCCCAGTTTTCGTGACAACCTCGTTAATCAGATCCAGTTTGATCACAGGTGGCTCCGCAACTTGCTATCCCCGGGAACCGCTGCACCCCGAGCGCTGGTGCGATTCTACCCGACTGCGGCCATTTCCGGTAAGTCTTAGTTTGTGCAAGGGTTAGAAAATGTGCACCTTGGCGAAACAGGCCCGCCATTGTCAACTTCGGCCGCCTTTCCGTAAGATGGCCATACCGTTCCAAACATCTACGAACGAGTCCGCGCTGGGTGCCCCAGGTTCGCGCCTGGTTTCGGCGCTAACCTGGGCGGAGCGCAACAAGGAGTCCCATGCCCATTCTGAGTGACCGTTGGATCCGAAAGATGGCCACCGAGCACGATATGATCAACCCTTTCTCGGAAAAGCAGGTCCGCGAAGGCGTTATCTCTTACGGTCTCTCCAGCTATGGTTATGATCTGCGGGTCGCCGACGAATTTAAGATATTCACCAATGTAAACAGCACCATCGTTGACCCCAAGAAGTTCGATGAGCGCTCGTTCGTGAGCCTGGAATCCGACGTCTGCATCGTGCCGCCCAACTCCTTTGCTCTCGCCCGTTCGGTCGAGTACTTCAAAATCCCCCGCGAAGTGCTGACCATCTGCGTCGGCAAGTCAACCTATGCTCGCTGCGGCATCATCGTTAACGTGACCCCGTTCGAGCCGGAGTGGGAAGGGTTTGTGACCCTCGAAATCTCGAACACGACTCCTCTGCCCGCGCGCATCTATGCCAACGAAGGACTTTGCCAGATCCTGTTCTTCCTGGGCAACGAGCCTTGTGAAACCAGTTACAAAGACAAGAAGGGCAAGTATCAGGGACAAAAGGGAATTGTGCTGCCGAAACTATAAATTGCTGGGCAGTCTTGCACCGACGCTTCAACTCGCACGAGTCAACTCTTCGCGGATCACGCGCCGAATCGCACTCTCAAGAGGAATTCGCTCCATGTATTGTCGCAGTGCGTCATTGATCAGAGTCTGGTAGTTTCCTCCGCCGGCTTGATTTACCTGCTCGCGAAACCAATCGAGGATTTCATTATCAAGGCGGATTGTGATTCTGGTCTTGCCCTTGGGTAACGGAACAATCGCTCCACGTTTTCCCTTACTAAAGTCATATTCGCGCTTCATCGTTTTTCCTCGTATTGGCGTCGCTCTTTATTCGAAGCCTGCCATGCGGAAATAATTCGAATTCGTTCGTCTCTCCACGTGTAGATCACGTCTAGGACTCTTCCAAGTGCATCCATCCCGATTGTTACCCATCGCTCTTCGAGTTCGCCAAATGGATCACGAATGGTGATCGCCGCGTCGTCTTCAAAGATGGACACTGCATCCGCAAAATGGATGCCATGTTTGGCGAAATTCGTCGCGTCTTTCTTTGGATCCCACTCGAAATCCACAACGTGAATTGTATGTACAATTGTGCACCCAGTCAACGATGAAAAAACAAAACCGCGCTCTCAGCGCGGTTTTCTGTTGCTCCGAACCCTCGGTTAGCGTCGGCTATTTTCCGCCGACTGCTTCGCTTTCCTTGTACATGTATTTAATGCTGGGCTTGTAGATGAGCAAGTTGGGCTCGCCGGTACGGTTCAGCTTCAGGCAGTACTTATCATACCACTCGATCACGCCATGGATTTCTTCGTCATCCTGCAGCACCAAGACCATTGGGGTCTTGGACTGCATTTGCTTCTGGTAATAAAAATTCTCGGCGTGGGTTTGCTCTGGAGGAGCGGTCTTTTTGCCGTTCGCGGGACCCTCCCTGCGCTCGGGGCGTTCGCGGCGATCGCCGTTTTCAGGGCGATGGTTGTCAGTGCGGTTCATTGAAGGGCGGATCAATCGCCGATTGGCAAACACCTCGGAGTCAAGACCTCTACCTACGGTGGTGGAATCCAGCGAATCTTTCATGGTGTTTGCTCCCATGACTTGCACACCAGTCCGGCTAACGCAAGCACCAGCCGTGACAGTCGAATTTCGGTCTGGCGAGACTCTGGTTGTGTTGTTCCCAGGACGTCTTCGGGTGTGAACTTGGCGATACCCTAACACACCTCAACAGCCAATTCAATGAGCCGCGTCACACTACTTTCGTGCTATGCCGGCGTACGCTCCAGCGAAGTGGCGAATGCGTCGAGCGCCAGCGTGCGCAGCAGATTGCGGCGCATTCCTGATTCAAGTTCACCCAGTTGACGGACGGCCTCGACGATCCAGGCGAAATCAACCTGCTCAGCCATTTTGCCGAGCTGTACCTCAATATCGATGTTGCGCACCAGTTCCCGCGTACCTGACTTTAGGAACAACAGGTCTTCGAGCAACGCATACAAGGTGCGGATGGTTTGGTCGAGCTTCGCTTTCCCCTCGGCTCCCCCGCGATACGCATCGGTGACGCGAAACAAATCGCTGTGGTCTTTCTCGCCCATCGAGGGTGCGAGCAGCGCTAACGCGTCCTGCCGGGCCGCCAGATATTGCGTGAGGTCCAAATTGCGCGCGCGACCCAGCCCGCCGCCGCATAGTCGCGCAACGAGTGCGGTTTCGCGGGGCTTTAGTTCCGGCCGCACAGTTCCCAGATAGCTCTCAACGTCTTCCAACGGCAACGCCGACAGACGCAAGTGCATACACCGCGAACGAATCGTGGGAAGAAGCGCAGAGGGGTTGTCCGTCAGCAGGAAGATCGACGCGAAATCGGGCGGCTCTTCGAGGATTTTCAGCAGCGAGTTTGCCGCTTCTTTCATGAAGTCGGCTTCGCTGAATATGTAAACCCTTTGCTTGCCCTCGGCAGGCTTGTAATAAATCTCGCGAATGACGTGGCGGATCTGGTCGACCTTGACCAGCATCTGCGGAGGATCGGGCGGAATAATTGTGACGTCAGGATGGGTCTGCACCAGGATGCGTGTCTCGCGTTTGTCGGCATCGCGCAGGTTCTCGCGAACCTCGACCGCCTCCGCAAATCGTTCTTCCAGGGCGTCAGCTTGGCCGATGCGAGTGCAATTGGCGCAAACTCCACAGAAATCGGGCAAACCGTCCGATACTGGCTGTTCCAGACAATTCATCGCTTTCGCGACCATCTGGGCCAGGGTGAACTTGCCTGAGCCCTGCGGACCGGACAGAATCACCGCGTGCGGGAAATGGTCGCGCGCCAGCATCTCGCGAACCGTCCGCACCACGTCGACATTGCCGTGAAAGTCAGAGAATGGCATCAGGGTTAGCCTCTGCACTGACTGGCTGCTTTCGATTCGACGCATCACCGGCGTCTAGTAACCGCTGCCGGACGATCGCTACGATTTCCGGGTGGACAGCTTCTGCCGGACGCCGCGCATCGACCATTGCCACCCGTTGCGGTTCCCGACGCGCAATGGCGCGAAAGGCCTGCTGCACCCGCGAAAAAAACTCATAGTTCTCTTTTTCGAAGCGGTTCTCGTCGGCCTGTGCTCCATCGACAGCCACCTTGTTGCGTCGCCGCGCCCGCTTGACGCTGTGCTCTACGTCGGAGTCCATCAGGATGGTCAAGTCGGGCCACAAGCCGCGGCAGAGCACTTTGTGAAGTTGCAGGACGGCATCGCTGCCAAGCTGTCGTCCGCCACCTTGATAGGCCTCGGTGGAATCCGTGAACCGGTCGCACAAAACCCATTTGCCGCTTTCCAACGCAGGCACAATGATTTGGGTAATCTGCTGCGCACGCGAGGCGAACATTAAAGCCATTTCTGCCATCGGATCCAGACCGGCCGTGCGCGAGTCCAGCAGCACACTGCGAATGCGTTCGCCGATGTCGGTTCCGCCCGGCTCGCGCGTGGTGAGCAGGTCAATGCCTTCGGCACGTAATACAGAAGAGAGCTTCTCCAGCTGGGTGGATTTGCCGCAGCCATCAAGGCCCTCGAAGGTGATGAACTTTCCTCGCATCGGATGCTTGCTCAAACCGCCATCATATCAACCGACAAGGGCCTGTTCATTCGCGCGTGGCATGATAATCTCGAATTTCGTGCTGTTGTCATGTTGAGCGATGTGGTCACTCTTGCTTTTGAAACTGGCAACTGGCGACCGACAACTAACAACTGACAACTGAAATCAGAAGGGAATCGTATCCATGATTGAGCGACTGAAGGAAACCGGCGGCTGGGCATTTGGCTTCAAGGTCACCGGACAAGTAACCGCTGAAGATATCAAGGGATTCGAGCCGCAGCTTGAGTATGCAATCGCCGAACGCAGGAAGAAACCGCTTGGCATTCTTGCCGACGTCACCGAGATGGACGGCGTCGATCTCGCGGCGCGCTGGGAAGAGTTGCGTTTTCTTCACAAGTATTCCGACCACATCGCGCGCGTCGCGCTCGTAGGCGCCAGCAAATGGGAAGACGTTGTGTCCACATTCGTCGGTGGCACGGTTTTGTTCACGGCCGAGACACATTATTTCCATCCCAACGAAATTCAGCAGGCGTGGCTATGGGTGAAGACCGCCAAGCACGCCGACGACGTTCCGGTTCGGCCCATCTATCAGGGCGGCATCTGGCGTGACTACCAGGAAGAGTTCAACCTCTGAGCTGCGTTCAACCCATCAGGTCATCCTGAGCGAGGGCGGCGAGAACGATCGCCGCCCGAGTGGAAGGACCCGCATTTTCTTTTGCTTAATTCCTATCCGTGTGATCCGTGTTAATCCGTGGTTGCGTTTGCCTTTGATTTTCTTGCCGCGTGGCATAGAAAATCTCACTCTTCCACCACTTCCTCAAACAAGTCGGTCTCGAATTTTGCCTCCCGCGGCTTGCTAGCAGCCGCGAGATGAAACATCTCGTGCGTCGGCATCTTGCCCAAATTCTTGCGCAGCCGATCAAAAAGCGGAGTCTGGGTCTTGTGCAGCATGAACGCCTGGTTCTTCTTCTCGAAGCGGTCCCGTCCCACCTCGATGCGCGCCGAAACCGTCGGCGGCGCAATCGGCATTCGGTCTGCTAGCACAAAATCGGCAGTGCAGTAATAGAGCTTCTGCGCGCGATGCGGCTGGTGGCCTTGCTCCAGTTGGGCCGGGTACCGGTCCGCTCTTCCCGCCCATTCAAATGCCTGGGTCGCGAAGGCGCCTGCCATGGCGTGGTCAGGATGGCCGGTCAGACCTCCGTCAGGGCCGAAGGTCAGGACGACGTGAGGGCGTAACCTGCGAATCCCCAGCACCAGATGTCCGACGACCTCGTAGAAATTAGCCCTATCGAGTTTGCTATCGGGATAATTCAGCACCTCACAATGGGTGACACCTAAAAACTTGCAGGAGTCCAAGAGTTCGGCGGTACGCAACTCGGCCAGTTCCTCGTCGGTTTTCGCCGGGCCGCGATTCTTCGCGGCGGTCCCTGCAGTGAGGCAAATCACGGAGGTTTCCACGCCTCGATCGGCGTACAACGCGAGCGTTCCGCCGAAGGCTCCAGCTTCGTCGTCGGGATGGGCGGTAATGCAGAGGAGTCGGAGCATGAGCGCTACCAGATTATCGTATGAGCCTTGTCCAGAATTTGGACAGGGATGGTGAGTGTACCCCCCTCCCCCCTATCTGTAAATTCCTCGTTTTCATGGGGATACAAAGATCTCCATGCAAATGCGCGGCGACAAAGGAGTTACAGGTAAAGTCCTGTTAAATAAGGAGTTGCGGGGAGCTTTTCGAAATCGAGAAGCGGTGGGAAGGGGAACCGAGTAGGCGGAGCAGGACATCAGAGCCTCCAATGCAGCTTCGAGCTACTAGCCGTCGGCTGCCAGTTCGTCTTGCCAGACTGCCAATACGCCGGCAGCAAAATATAGCAGTGTCCTTGCGGGCAGACTACACCCACGTCGTAAGGGTGGCATGGGTTCTACGGGGCGTCAACTTACGAAAGTACCCAACGAAGGGAAACTTTGGTAACCATCAGCATTAGCTCTTAGCTATTAGCTCTTAGCTGTTCGCACTTGGCAGCAGCCACTCGCCTAAAGCCAAAGGCTAAAAGCGGTACCGCTATAATCGGCGCACTTGATACGGAAGGTGGGGAATGCGGCTGAGATGGCTCGTGGCGGTGGTTCTGACGGTGTTGACGGTACCCGCTGTCACGCGTGCGGCTGACGCGAAGTTCCTGCTGGTTTCCGACCTACACTTCAACCCGATGGCCGACCCGTCGCTGGTTGCTGAGTTGGAAAAGGCGGAGCCAGAACGGTGGGAGGCGATCCTCGATCGCACAACGCCAATAGCGTTCAGCCAGTACGGCTCCGACACGAATTGGTGGCTGCTCAAGTCGGCGATGAAACAGCTTCCGGCGACCTTGCATCACCCGACACTGGTCATGGTCACGGGCGATTTTCTGGCACACAATTTTCCAGCGACTTACCGGAACGCCACCCACGACACCGATGCGGAGCACTACCGGGCATTCGTCCTTAAGACGGCGAAGTTTCTGGCGCTGGAGCTGCAACGCAATTTCCCGGGAACGAAAATCTTTATCACTCCCGGTAACAACGACAACGATTGCGGCGATTACACCATTGAAGCGAACGGCGACTTTCTGAACAACACCGCCGGCGTAGCGCGCGACCTGGCCGGCGGGGATGACCGGTTTGCGGCCTCGTGGAAGGCCCTGGGCAGCTTCAACGTGCCGCACCCGGCGCTTCACGGAGTGCGAATCATCTCCGTCAACAGCATCTTCCTGTCGCAAAAGTATCAGGCTCTGAGTTCCGCACATGGTTGCGCGCCGGTGTCGTCAACGGCGGCCGCGGACCTCTTAGTTTGGCTGGAACAAAACCTGGCGAGCGCGGCGCAGGCGAATCAGAAAGTCTGGCTGATGTTTCATATTCCGCCGGGCATTGACGGCTACGCCTCGGCGATGAAGCAGCAATCGGAGATCAAGGGTGGAGCGCCGGATAACGCGGATACTTGCGGCAACTCGATTGTGCCGATGTGGGTTCCGGAGTGGACGGCGAAGTTCGATGCCTTGCTGGCGAAGTATCACTCGACCGTCATTGCAAGTTTCGCCGCGCACACTCATTCCGATGACTATCGCCTGATTGGCGCTGCGGGACCGGAACGAGAGTTCGTGCTCATGAATCCGGCGATCTCGCCGATTTATAGCCAGAATCCGGGCTTTCGGGTGGTGAGTTATAACCGCGATGGAGTCGTTACCGACCAGTCCACTTATTACCTGACGAACCTGCCGGCCGCCAGCGCCAAAAGAATCGGGGGCGGTGGAAGCAGGAATACACGTTCACTCGGAAGTGGAAGGCGGGAGAGTTGAACGCAGCGAGTTTGAGCCGCGTGTATGACGAGGTGGTTGCCGGCGAGTCAGCACGGGCGAATTGGCTGAAGTTGTATGCGGTGTCGGGTCCCGCGCTGGAGGGCGAAAAGCCGATTGCGCGTGCCCTATATTGCGCGGTGGCAGGGTTGAGTGTGGAGAGTTATCGGGAGTGTGATTGCGCTGGAGCGAAACCGTGAAGTCAGTTGTCAGTTTTCAGTGGCACCCGCCGTGGCGTCGTCGTAATCACGATTACGCTGATAAGAACGAACAGGGTCCCGAGAATCGTGCGCAAGCCGAGCGATTCGCCGGCGAAGAAATATCCCAGCAGCACGGCAATGACAGGGTTGACGTATGCGTAGGTGCCGACTTTGGTGGGCGATTCATGATGAATGAGCCACACGTAAGCGGTGAAGGCGATGATAGAGCCGGCGACGATGAGGTAGAGCAACGAGAGCCATGCGGCACGCGAGACGGCTGCGGGATGGAAATTGCGAAACTCTCCCAGGGCGGCGGAGACGAGAGCCAGTAGCACTCCTCCGCTAAACATTTGCGCTCCCGAACTCATGACCTTGGATTCCGGTAGCGGGAGTTTGCGGGAGAGCGCCGACGCAACTGACCAGCCCATCGCGGCGATAATCAGCGCAACTGCTCCCGCGGTGGCCACGGGCGCGCCGCCGAGATTGAGCGAACGGCTCACCAGCACGGCCACTCCAGCCAGGCCGATCAGCAGAGCTACCGCGAGGCGAACGGTGAGCCTTTGAGTTCGCAGGAAGATGATTTCCGAGAGAGCCATGAAAGCTGGAATCGTAGCCAACATCACCGCGGTGAGCCCGGAAGGCACAGTTTGCTCGGCCCAGAACACTAGTCCGTAGTCGAGGACGAAAATCAGGAATGCGATTATGAGTACAGAAGACCATTGGCGTGGGGTGGGCGAGCGCTCGCCGCGCGCCAGCATCCAGACGTAAAGAACGAGACCCGCGGCCAGAAAGCGCATTGCCGCAAGGAGAAATGGCGGGACTTCATGAACGCCGATGCGAATAGCGAGGAAGGTCGAGCCCCAGACGAAGTAGATGATGGCGAAGGCCAGCAAGGTCTTCCAGGTCGGGGGATGGGAGGCGGTGGGCATGAGAAGCAGGGTATCGCAGAAGTGCCACTATTTCCCGCGCGACCGAAAGGTGCCGGTTTTGGGCCCAACGCGAAATGTGGTTTTACGAGTACGTTGCGAATACGAGCCGTCGGTATGCTAGTCTGGCGACCTACGCGACACTTTCAGAAACCGCCGGGGTTTGTGCAAGTGCCGCTGTCGCGGGGAGAACAACCAACAAATGGGCCCGAGTGTGTGGCAGAAGATATCCAATCCTTTCCTTCCAGTCACGTTACTCGGCGTTGCGCTAATTTGCGGCCTTCTGCTGAGTTGCTCTCCCTTGTTAGCGCAGTCGGACACGGCGATCCCTGCCGCGGCGGCGACTATGGCGCAAGGACCTTCTGGCGATGCGCCGCCGCCGGCTAATGCTCAGTCGCAGAATCCGCTGGCAATTGGAACGGTTAGCGGAACGGTGCTGGATGTGACCGGCGTGGCGGTTTCCGGTGCCGAGGTCAGGCTCACTCGCGGGGCCACAACGCCATCACAGGTGACTACCACCGCGTCAGACGGCCAATTTTCCTTTACCAATCTTGCACCTGGACCGTTCGAACTAAGCATCGCGCTTAAGGGCTTCAAGACGAAGACCGTCTCTGGGGCAATACTGGCCACTGAAGGCTACCTCGTTCCGGCGGTCACGCTTGATCTGGCTCCCGTGGTCACCGATGTGAGCGTGCGGCTGACGACGGAGGAGATTGCGACCGAACAGATCAAGGTGCAGGAACAGCAACGGCTAGTGGGGGTGATACCCAACTTCTACACGAGCTACGTGGCGGATGCCGCGCCCATGAATACAAAGCAGAAGTTTGGGCTGGCGTGGAAGGCAGCAATCGATCCGACGTCGTTCGTTATCGCGGGAATCATTGCGGGAGGGGAGCAGGCGGACAATTCATTTCCAGGCTACGGACAAGGCGCTGCGGGTTATGCGCGGCGCTTCGGTGCGGCGTATGGCGACTTTTTTATCGGCAACTACATCAGCAATGCGATCCTGCCATCGATCCTGAAACAAGACCCGAGGTATTTCTACAAAGGCACGGGTACGATCAAGTCACGCATACTTTATGCCCTGGAAATGTCAGTGATGACGAAGGGCGACAACGGAAACTGGCAGCCGAACTACTCCGGGATTCTGGGCAGCCTTGCGTCGGGCGCCATCTCGAATCTGTATTATCCGGAAGGCAGCCAACACGGTTTCGAAACCACGGTGAACAATACGCTCATCGGGATTGCGACGGGGGCAGGGGTGAACATCCTGCAGGAATTTGTGTTTCCCAAGGTGACTCCCAAGAAACCACCGAAGATCGATCACCCGACTTCGTGAAACGGGAGCTGGCGCGGTGTGTACCTTGCGGAATGCTGCGAGTTCCGCGATAATAGTTCTTTGCCTCCAGCAGCGGGGGTCCAACGAGTGCCAACTGGCACTTGTTTTGGGGTGTGGAGCGAGCAATCGCTGGCATATCCGTCTCGCCTGAGGGAAAAGCTGTGCCGCTCGCGGCTCCCTGAGTCAAGCTACTGATTTTGATGGCTTTGGCGCATGAGCTTGTGCGCGGAACCCTGAATTGCAGGAAAGGAAATACCTTCTGTGTTAATGATTCGCCTCTCGCGCCGTGGTGCGCGCAAACAACCGTATTACCGTATCGTCGTGATCGAAAAAGACCGCGCCCGTGATGGCCGCTCAGTGGAAGTGGTGGGCACGTATAACCCGCGCACCAATCCCGCCAGCGTGCTACTGAAGAGCGACCGCATTGCGTATTGGACGGGCAAGGGCGCCCAGTTGTCCGATCGGGTGAAGAAGCTGGTGGACAAGGCCGCTGCGGCTCCAGCGGCAACTCCGGCGGCGTAAGGTGTTCCTCGCGGGCTGAAGCCCGCGCGGAATGTTAAGAATGGGCCGCTTGACGCTGGCCTAAAGGCCAGCTCTACCGACGAATTGAACGAGGAAACGGATTGATGGCGACTGCTCAAGACATTCCCGCGTTGATGATGCTGCTGGCGAAGGCGCTGGTGGATGCTCCGGACGAGGTCTTCGTCGAACCGTTTGACGAGGATGGCCAGATTGTTCTGGAGCTCGAAGTGGCGGAGAGCGACCTGGGGCGCGTCATCGGGCGGCAGGGTCGCATGGCACGAAGCCTGCGGACCATACTTGGTGCGGCCGCTTCGAAAACACGCAAGCGCTATCAGTTGGAGATCGTGGAATAGCTGCCTTTGTCACCATCGCACGCGTGCTGGGGCCGCAAGGCCGGCGCGGCGAAGTTGCGGCTGAGTTGCACACGAGTTTTCCGGAGCGATTCGCCGAGCGACACGAGCTTTCGGGACTAACTGCGAACGGTGTTCGGCGGGAGTTGCAGGTCGAAGAGCACTGGTTCCACAAGGGACACATAGTGCTCAAGTTTGCGGGCGTCGACAGTATCAGCGATGCCGAGCGACTAGCCGGGATCGAATTGCAGATTCCCGCTGAGGAGCGGGCGGAACTGGAAGCGGGCGCTGCGTATATCAGCGACCTGGTGGGATGTGAGGTCGTGAATCGCGGGTCGGTAGTGGGCTCGGTCGCGGATGTGCAGTTTGGAGCGGGAGAAGCTCCACTGCTGGTGGTCAAGCGCGGCGAGCAGGAGTTTTTGGTGCCGTATGCGGAAGCGTTTTTGAAGAGCACGGATTTGGCGGCGCGGCGGATTGAGTTTGAGTTGCCCGAAGGTTTGCTGGAAGTGCAGTCTCCGTTGAACGACGAGGAGAAGCGGCGGCAGAAGCTGGAAGCGGACGAAAGCCGGACAGCCGGTGAGCGCCGCAAGGGGCATAAATAGTTTGGAGGTCCCCATCGCCCAGTGCGAAGTGGGGAGGCCGGAATGAAGTTCGAGATCCTGACGATTTTCCCGGACTTTTTTCGCGGGCCGCTAGATTACGGCATTGTGCGCAAAGCGCGCGAAGCAGGGCTCATTGAGATTGCGGTTCACGACCTGCGGACGTTCACGCATGACCGCCATCGCACGGTAGACGACCGACCGTTTGGCGGCGGCGAGGGAATGGTGCTGAAGCCGGAGCCCATTTTCGAGTGCCTGGAGGCGATGGGTGTCTCGTCGCGTTCCGAAAGATTGGTGGCTGACGCGCGTGAGACGGTGGTTTTGCTGTCGCCGCAAGGGCAGTTGTTCACGCAGAGCGTCGCGAAAGAGTTGGTCAGCCGCGAGCGAGTAGTGATGATCTGCGGCCGCTACGAAGGCGTGGACGAACGCGTGAGTGAGTATCTCGCTGACCGCGAGATTTCGGTTGGCGACTTTGTACTGAGCGGCGGGGAACTGGGTGCGGCGATCATCGTGGATACGGTGTCGCGACTGGTTCCGGGAGCGCTGGGCAATGCGGCATCGGCGCAGCAAGAGTCGTTCACGGCGAACGTAAGTGATGCGCCGGTTCGGGGCGAGAATGAGCCGCCGTCATCAACTTGCGGGTCGGGTGGATTGCTGGATTATCCGCACTACACGCGTCCGGCAGAGTTTCGCGGAATGCCGGTTCCCGAGGTACTGGTGAACGGGAACCACGACGAGATCAGGCGCTGGCGGCGACGCAAAGCGCTGGAGAAGACATTGAGCAATCGTCCCGACTTGTTGCGCGGGGCTGAGCTGAGTAAAGAGGATCGTAAGATTGTGGAAGAGATTGCAGGACGGCAGTAGTTATTGCCACAGTTCTGGTAGTTGAAAGACCAAGATTCAGGCCGCCGCGAGGCGTGCGACAGAGAAGGAAAAAGAAAAATGTCGAATTCACCGATTATTGACCGTTTGATTGCCAAGACGCGGCGCACCGATCTTCCCGAATTCAAGTCGGGCGACACTGTTCGCGTGCACGTAAAGATCAAGGAAGGCGACAAGGAACGCGTGCAGATGTTCGAGGGCCTTGTCATCTCGAAGAGCAAGGGCACCCACCCAAGCTTTATCGTTCGCAAGATGAGCTTCGGCCATGGCGTCGAGCGCATCTTCCCGCTGAACTCAAAAGTTATCGACAAGATCGAAGTCGTGCGCTCGGCGCATGTACGTCGCGCCAAGCTGTTCTACCTGCGTTCGCTGCGCGGCAAGGCTGCCCGTCTGCGCGAAGTGGATGTGCGTACGAAGAAGGCGTAACACTCGTCGACCTCGAAATCTAACGCCCATCGTGTCTCGTCATGCGAGCCGGTGGGCGTTTCTTAACGTTGTGTTTTTGGGGCGGACAAATTTGAGCGCTGTTAGGGTGGAAGAATAGCTGACGACTTTTATGTCCACCAGTCCGGCCGCGCGTCCCGCGCTGAGCACTTGCAGTTCGGTGATCTCTTGGCGGCCCTTGGGATAAACGACCCAGAGCGCTCCGCTGGCGGCGAGAGAGGGAATCAGTTTCGTGATCCCGCGCAGGTCGGACGTTGTGGTAGCACCAAGAAAAATCATATCGGAATTTACCAGAGGCTTTTTGTCCGAAAACGCGGCGACCGTCTCGCGTGCGTCTTGCATCGTAGCGTCGCCGCGCAGGTGAACCGCAGAGACGGTTAGGCCGGGCTTGATACCCAGCTTGTCGGCGGTAGTTTTGGGGTGGAGGATGGCATGAGCCCACTTCTCGGCTTGTTCGCCCAACTCCAGCACGGCTGAGTCCCCCGGCCACTTTAAGTGAAGCGCACCGTCGCGTGCCACCACCGAGCTGAGAGACTCGAACGGGATCTTCAGTCGGTGCTCGCCGCGGAAGATGATCTCGCTGGTTTCGAGCAGCGCCTTACCTTGAAACCACTTGCCACTGGATTTCATCCTGCACTGGATCTCGCGCCCCATCGTGCCTCCGTGGCATGGCAGAATCGCCCAGCGCCTTTCAATTTGTCAATCAAAACAAAATAAAACCCCGCCTGCAGGGTGGGGTAAGCGGGGTTTTTCCGGCGCAGCCAGTTTTGGCTAGCGTCTGCAACACGGTTCGCGAGGTGCACTTCGGATTTCGATTACAACTTCGCTGCTACTTCCAGCAGCGCAATCGCTGTGGCAATCCAGAGCGCGAACGCCACCGTATTAAGGGTGACGCGGATCGCGGTATTGTCGATCAGCCAATTGTATTTCGCGTCCATAGGTTTCTCCTTCTTGAGTGGTGTGCGCCCGGCTTGCCTTGCGGTTTCACCGGTTCAGCATCTATGGAGTTATACGGCTGAGGTGCGAAAAGGTTCCGTGCGAAAATCAGGTTGGCGTTATCAATCCCAGAAATCGTTGACTAATCGCTGCTTATTGGTGACCAGCCTGTGGACTACCACTCTGTGGGATGGCGTTGTAACCGTTTATTCATCTGGCGATGCGATTTCGCCGAGTTCCCAGTAACGGCTGCGAAGCGGTCGCCGGGACTTTTATTGTCCCGCCGCTCAGCATGCTTTTGAGTTGCAACGCATTGACTGCAGCCTGTCCCTCGAAATGGTTGTTGGTCACGACAAAGGTTTTCTGCGCTTTGCCGGCGATGCTATCGATGCGACCTTTCCATTTCTCTAGTTCAGGGCGAGTGTAGAGGTAGTTGTAGCGATCATTCCGCGAGTCGCTGTCGAACCATTGCTCGTAATTGCGACCGTGAAGGCGCACATAGCCAATAGACGACGTCACACGCTCGCTCGGGGTCACGGCTTTGCCCAACATCGGCTGGTCGATATTGCAGAAGGCGACTGCTTTCTGAGCGAAGTAACGGAGGGTGCCTTCGTTGGTCCAACTGTTGTGGCGCACTTCAACCACCAGCGGATACTGCCTGAATTTTTCCAGCAGACCGTCGAGATAATCGCGGTTGCGGTCGGTGTTTTTAAACGAGATGGGAAACTGAAGGAGCACCGCGCCCAACATGTTCTCCTCAGCGATGGAGTCGAACCCGGCCTTGGCCCAGCGTTCGTCGTTCGGACCGATCTGGATGGTTTCAGCCGAAGTGCTTTCGATGACGGCGACGGGCGAATGGGTGAAGGCGCGATTCAGTTTCGCGGTGAACAGGAACCGGAGATTCGCGTGCCGCGCCATGCGGCACCACAATTTGCCCCACTCCGGCTTGACGTGGCCATAAAACGAAGTATTGATCTCGAGCAGGTCGAAGTACTGCGCCATGTATTCGACGGGATGCTGTGACTTCTTGATTTGCGCGGGATAGACAATGCCTTCCCAGTCCTTGTACGACCAGCCGGCTGTGCCCACATAAACTTGCGAGGATGCGCTCATCCGTGAACGCAGGGTAGCACAGGCCGGCGCAAGGTAATTCGGCAGCGAATGGCCTGGATTAGCTCCTGTCCAGGTGGGTTGTGACGAACATCACAAGAGGCCGTGATATGTGGCATAGGCCGCTCGCTTCCCGTGGCGTATTTCTACCTCTGCAAGCAAATCCATTCTGTCCGGGAAGCAGAAATGAATGAGCTGAAAAAGAAGTGCTGGCGTGAAAAGGTGACCGCCGAGATTACGGTCACCCATGTTCAGGAATTTGCGCAGGAACTGGGAGCTAAACTTGACGCGGCGGAAGTCGCCCAGTTTCTAAACCACAACGGCCTGGCCCAGAATGTGTGGATCCACATGATGGAAGCGGGCGAACAGTTCATCAAGTCGAACCTGCGGAGCAAAGTAAAAGCGATAGCTGCACCGCAGAATTGCCGGACGGGCGCACCGACTGTGATGGTGCAGTAAGAGTTCGATTTGGCGTTGGCCGAGGTTACCACCGGATTCATATCAGTAAATAACCATTACTACCCAATAAATCCCGCCAGGGTTACTCACGCTGGGGGCGAAACAGACCCCCAGCGAGTATTCCGCACTGAGTGGTTGGGACAGTATCTTCTTGAGGCTGTTTGGTAGCTTGGTCAAGTCCTCGGCGGTCCATAGAACAGCGCTGGTCACTCCGGGCAGGGCGTGAGCTTTCTCGCCATCGAGTTTGTCGTCCAAGGCCATGTCGCAAGCCATGTTCGTCAGCTCAGCGCGGGGCTTTCGCATCGGCATGGGGAAATGCTGAGCGCGCACGTAATCATTGATCGCTTGCTGCGTTGCTGCATCAGCTTCCAGTTCCGAGTAATTTGGGTAGACGTGGGCAAAATCCTCCGTGACATAGACCAAGTTTCCATTCCTGACGACCGCAATTCCGACAGCATTGAACTTGGGGCTCAGAATGTTGGCGCGGTGCATTGGTGACTGCATCAGCATGACGTGAGCGTTGGGCACATCATTATCGAGAGCGATATTTTCGGCATCGCGATCGCTGCGCACATTCTCGTCGCCCAAGCGCAATGCCAGCGGCTCCTCGCCATCCAACTGGTGCTGCAGCTCGTCAGCTTCCGCCATCCGTTGCGAGTGTTTGCGCGCGGCCCGCGCCAGTTGCTCATCGGCTTCGAGCGGAGCGACACCCTCTTTGGCCCGCTCCTGGTTGATGAGCGAGAGTAGTTGTTGAGCGCCGTCGGCATCAACCGTGGCTTGAGATTGCGAGAAGGCCGTCGCCCCCAGGCAAAGCATCAGGCATAGCAAGCAGAACGCTCGCAAGAGCGTCCTCAGCAATCGCGAATTGCCTGCTTTGCAACGCACAGCTTACTTCCTGAACAATTAGACGAGCGGTAGCGTGTTTCCGTTCCTGCCACTGCCAACATACAATACAGCAGCAGTTCTCCGTGACATTGCAATGAACGCTACTGTGATTCTGTTTAGTTTCGCGGGATTGTTGCTGGGCGTGGCCGTGATGTGGCTGGCCGGCCGCTCGCACGCGGCCGCTCAGGCCGAGCGCAAAGCGGAGCTGGAGCGAGACGTCGCGTCGCTAAACGCCCGCCTCCTGCAACAGCAGGCAGAGAATTCGGCCCTGCTTGCCGCTAAGTCTGGTCTGGAAGCGACATTGGAGAGCGAACGCCGCAACAATGGCGAGAAGCTCCGATTGCTGGCGGAAGCCAGCGAGGAGATGAAGGCGCAATTCAAGGCGCTGGCCTCGACGGCGCTGGAAAGCAACAATGCCAGCTTTTTGCAACTGGCGAAAAGCCAGATGGAAAAGCACCAGTCGGAAGCCGAGAGCGAACTTGAAAAGCGCGAGAAGGCCGTGGAGACGCTGGTAAAGCCCATAGCCGAGTCACTCAAGAACGTGGATGAGCACGTTCGCGCATTGGAGACGTCGCGGGCCGAAGCCTACGGCGGCCTGAAGACGCTGGTTGAGTCGCTACAGGATTCGCAAAACGCGCTTAAGACGGAAACCGGCAACCTCGTGAAAGCGATGCGCGAGCCGCAGGCGAGGGGGCGTTGGGGTGAGTTGCAGCTGCGACGTTGCCTGGAGTTGGCGGGGATGCTGGCCTATTCCGACTTCATGGAACAGGTGACTGTCACGGGAGAGGATGGACGCAGGCGTCCTGATGTGGTGGTGAAGCTACCTGGTGAGAAGAACATTGTGATTGATTCGAAGGTCCCGCTCACGTCCTATCTGGCGGCACTGGAAGCGCCGGACGACGTGACACGAAAGACGAGGTTGGCCGACCACGCGCGCCAAGTTCGACAGCACATCGAAAACCTAAGTTCGAAGTCGTACTGGACGCAGTTTGAATCAACGCCCGAGTTCGTGGTGTTGTTTCTCGCCGGGGAAGTGTTCTTTCGAGCGGCCATGGATGAGGACGCCGAGCTGATTGAATTCGGGGTCAGCCGCAAGGTGATTGTGGCTTCTCCGACGACACTGATTGCGTTGCTGCGAGCTGTCGCATACGGATGGAACCAGAAGAACCTGGCGGAGAGCGCGCGGGAAATCAGTGCAGCGGGGAAGACCCTCTATCAGAGGCTTAGCGCAATGGCTTGGAATTTCGAAGACATCGGAAAGAGGTTGGGCGGTGCTGTGGACTCCTACAACAAAGCCGTGGGCTCGATGGAACGATCGGTTTTCCCAATCGCTCGGAAGATGCCCGATCTCGATCGATCGCTGTCGGCAGCAGACCTGCCGGACTTGCAGCAGGTTGAGAAAACACCGCGGCAGTTGGAGTCGCCCGACTGGCAGCTTACCCCGGATGCCGAGCCGTTCTCCCTGGCTACAGATGACCTGGGCGGGCGCGAGAAGTAGCAGGTCCGGGGGCTCACAGAAGCGAGGCTACCGTTGCGTTTTATTGCAGCCGACAGAAATAAGGATCGACGTGGGAGTCGTTTTGACACGCATTTTATGCGGCTGTTATCATTGAATCTCCGACGGTATTTCCCCTTCCAAACAGCGTCCCCGTCGTCTAGCCTGGCCTAGGACATCGCCCTTTCACGGCGGTAACACGGGTTCAAATCCCGTCGGGGACGCCAAACAACTCAAGCACATAACGCGAACGCCTTAAGCCTAAACACTTCTTTGGCGACACGAGAGTCGCGCGAGCTCGTTGGATGCCTGCTTCTATCTCAGAGCGGTATGAGCAGCAGACTCCAGCCAACTCTCCATTTGCTGATGGTCGATAAGGCCGGCTTGCTGTTTCACGAGATGGCCGCCGGAGAAAACGGCGAAGTTTGGAATGCCCCGGACATTGAAGCGGGACGCCAAGTCGGGATGGCGTTCGGTATCCACTTTGAGGACGATGGCTCGCCCGCTCATTTCAGCAGCGGTCCGTGCAACTTCAGGAGCGGCCATTCGGCAAGGACCGCACCAGGCGGCCCAGAAATCGATCAGCACCGGCACCCGGGCCTTTTCGATGATCTCGTCGAACAACTGGGTATCGACTTCCACCGGTTCGCCGATGGGACCCAACGACGCTTTGCAAGCTCCGCAGCGTCCGGTGTCTGCCAGATGCTCAACGGGGATGCGGTTCTGGCGACCACACGTCTTACAGGATCGTAGGATGGGCACCGGACCTCCCGTTAAACACGCTGCTTTTTCCCGGGCATGTTCTTATCCGCCTTTGGTTTAGTGACTTTCTCAGACTTGGCGAAGGGTCGGGCAGTTGAATTGTCCTTCTTGGTCTTCACCAATAATTTTTTGGATTGCGCCACTCGCAGTGCTTCCTTGGCGTTGACGCGTTGCTTAATCTCTCGATCTTCTCCTGTGTCGGGCATGTTGTCTCCTAGTCCCTAGTAGGGTTGGATAACTTCTTGTGCCCATCCGACGATGTTTCAGTGGCCGGTGGAATCCCCATGCCGGCTGGCCTCAAACAGGAACCAAGTGCGCCGCTCGGTCTCGTCGATCCAGACTTCGATCAGGCTAGTCGTGGCCACGTCGTTATGATCACCGCAGACGCTGTGGGCCTCACGCAGGCGTGCGGCCAAGGTCATATTGTCTTCACGCAACTCAGCCAGCATGTCCTCGGGTTCGACATATTCGGCATCGTTGTCTAATACGCGTTGCAGCCGGGCGATGTGGCCAATCGAGTGGATCGTCGTGCCTCCGATCTTGCGGATGCGTTCAGCGATCGGATCGGTCATGGCGAAGAGCTGGTCGCCCTGCTCGTCCAGAAGCAAGTGGTAATCCCGGAAGTGAGGTCCGCTCAGGTGCCAGTGGAAGTTCTTAGTCTTCATATAGAGCGCAAAAACGTCAGCCAGGATAGCGTTCATGGCTCCCGAGATGTCTTGTGTCGCCCCCGATTTCAGGTTGGTGGGAGTTGCCAGGGGAGCCAATTGTCTGCGTTCTTCTTCTTGTATTCCCGCAGTTGATTTCTTCATGATTTCAGTCCTCGCGATTTGAATGGTAAGTTTGTGTTTCCATGGCGACGAACACGAGTTTTTCGATGTCTGATCGTCTAAACTTGTCGCAGATATTGTTGAGGACCTTACCAGCCGACGCCCATTTAGGCTCTGTCGCCGAAAACCAAATGCCCCAGACGAAGCCGAAGTAGTTAAGGTTGACGAAAATAACCCCGGGTCGGATTTGGCTGGCTATTCGCAGGAACTTCCGTCGACGTTTTCAACAAACGTCTGATGCAACACATTCAAAAAAATTTATCCGTCGCGTCCCGCACGGACTCGAATGCGGTAGCATAATTCAGTAAAGACGGGGAGGGAAAGAGAACAAGAGTTCTCGCCCTTCCAAAGTGGATTCAGCAGCCGTTATTTTTGCAATGGTTGTCGTTGGGCAGCCGCGCCCTTTGCATAGGTTGTTGTTGCTGTGAGTAATTTTACCCGCCTTAACCGTCTCTGCGATACACACACCCTTCGTCCGTCTTATCCACCTGCTTCAAAGAACGTGATCGAATCCAGGCCACTCGGCTCCCCTAAAATTTACATTGGAGAATTGCCATGCCCGTGACCCACGTCGATTTCCCGCTGGACGAGTTAACTCGTCCGCGAACGGAAGAAGAGATTCAAAAGACCCTGGCGCGCGAACGCGCGAGGCTTGCCAGCATGATGGGCCTGGACAGCGGCCCGGTGCGTCACTTCCAGCGTCCGGTTGAGCGGCCATTTACCGCCGAGGAACGCGGCAAGGTCACCATACTTTTTGGCGGCCTCACCTGGAAGCACGAAAAAGTAATCCAGGCGGTCTTTGAGGGATGCGGCTACCGCTGCGAAATCCTGCCTGTGCCCGACGTCGAGGGCTTCCAGTTGGGCAAGGAGTACGGCAATAACGGGCAATGCAATCCGACGTATTTCACCGTGGGCAACCTGGTGAAGCACCTGCAGAGCCTCGAGGGTCGTGGCCTCACCAAGCAAGAGGTCATCAACAACTACGTGTTCTTCACCGCGGGTTCCTGCGGACCATGCCGGTTTGGCATGTATGAGTCCGAATATCGGCTGGCATTGCAGAACGCCGGATTCGACGGCTTCCGCGTGCTGCTGTTCCAGCAGAATGACGGCGTAAAGGCTGCGTCCGGCGAGGCGGGACTGAAGTTCACGGTCGATTTCGGCATGGGTATGTTTAACGCGCTGAACATCGGGGACATCATGCACGAAATGATTTACCGCATTCGCCCGTACGAAGTCGAGAAGGGCAAGACCGACCGCGTGTTTCATGAGTCGATCGATCAGCTCTGCACCATGCTGCGCGAGCGCAAGCCATTCGAAGACCACGAAGACCTGCCGGAGTGGATGTCGAAACGGATCAACGCCCACAAAGGCGAAAAGTGGGAGATCTGGGTCAACTCGCTGTTAAAGGTTCGCGAGCAGCTGTATGGCAATCCGTACAAGGATGCCTTGCAGGCTGCGCATGACCAGCTCGGCACAATCGAGGTGGATCGTCTTCGTGTTAAGCCAGTCGTCAAGATCATTGGTGAGTTCTGGGCGCAGACCACGGAAGGCGACGGCAACTTCCACATGTTCGAGTTCCTAGAGCGTGAAGGCGCTCAGGTGCTGGTCGAGCCCATCGGAACCTGGATCATGTACATGATGTACCAGGTGAAGGCGCGCGCGGCCGCTCGACGCTCGCTTGATGCTCCCTATAAGAATGTCAATTGGTGGGAGCTGCACAAGCTGGCGAAGAACGAGCTCAAGTTCCGCCAGAAGCAGTGGATGATTGGCGCCGGCGAGCGTGTCTATGCGCGACAGTACCATCGCGTGGTCGAAGCCCTCGGCAACATTGCGCACCACCTGATTGATCAGAAAGAAATGGCCGAGCTGGCGAACCCGTTCTACAACGAATTCGCACGCGGCGGCGAAGGGCACCTCGAAGTCGGCAAGAACGTGTATTACACCAAGCACCGTCTGTGCCACATGGTGCTGGCTCTGAAGCCGTTCGGATGCATGCCTTCGTCACAATCGGACGGCGTACAGTCCGGCGTGGCCAATCATTTCAAGGAGATGATCTTCCTGCCCATCGAAACGTCGGGAGAAGGCGAGATCAACGCCCATAGCCGCGTTCAAATGGCGCTCGGCGAGGCGAAGGTCAAAGCGCGTATGGAGTTCGAACAAGTCCTCCAGTCAACCGGCAAGCGGCTTGACGACATCAAAGACTACGTTGGCGAACATCCAGAGTTGCGCAACCTGTTCTATCCGGTGCCGCACCGTGAGGGCGTCACGGGGATCGCGGCGAACTTTGTGCTGCACGTCAGCGACTTGATGAACGGCAAGGCACGCTTGAAACGAATGCCGGCTCTCGCTCCCGGGAAGCTGGAAACCGCAGTCGCATAACCGAATTTGCCGCCGCCGGGTTTCGTCAACGCTCGGCGTCGAAGAGAAAGGACATTAGGACGATGGCCGAAGTCGATGTGCCGCGAGTGAGTGAGGCTGCACCGACGTACCGACTTGATGTTGAATTGCATGAGCTGCTGATGAAGCCGCCCGAGCAGCCGCGCCTGCTGCCGCCTCCGCCGAGCGGTACGCTGCAGACGTTGCCGGAGCCGGTCTTTCCGCAGCATCCGGAATTGATCGACGCTCCGGACGAGGATTTCTTTCCCAAGAACGGGAGGCGGAGCTGGGATGGCAAGCACATTTACCGGGCCGTACGCGGCTGGGCTTTTCCCTTCATCCGCTCGCGCGTGATGCCGGGTGATTTTCATCCGATCATCGCGTATTTGTTTAACGAGTGGAAGTGCAACCTTGACTGCCACTACTGCTGGGCGTTCGACAACAGCGTGCGTGGGATGACAGAGGACACGGCCAAACGCTCGATCGACTGGCTGCGCGATTCTGGCGCCGGAGTATTGGCGCTAATGGGTGGCGAGCCGCTGCTGCGTCCTGATTTTGCGCACAAGATCATCTATTACGCGGTGAAGAAGGGCTTCTGGGTGTATCTGCCTACGAATGGGCGACTGATGTGGCCGAAGGTGATCGATAAGATCGCCGACGCCGGGGTTGGCACCGTCAACCTCGCGGTCGATTGCGTGGGACGACGTACCCGGCAAGGGCTTGCCCAAGGCGATGGTGCCGATTCGCGAGCACTTCGATTACCTGGTCAAGAAGCAGTACAAGTACGGGTACTCCGTGTTCCTGAACATCAACATCTGCGGCAACAACATGGATGACGTCCGCCGGTTGACAGAGCTAGCGCATGACAACGGCATCGCGACCGACTATCACATCTGCGAGTCGCCGATGACCGAGCAGCCGCAGTTTAAGCACCTGTATTCGAACCCGACGTTCATCCGCGAGAAAGACCATCCGGCGGTGGCGGAACTGGTGGACTGGCTAATCGATAAACAGAAGTCCGGGTACCACATGGTGAACTCGGTACAGCGCTTGGAGCAGATGAAGAACTTCATCCATGGCGACTTGGAAGACTGGAACTGCCGCGCCGGCCACAATTCGCTGGTGGTTCGCGTAGATGGCACACTCGCCCCGTGCTTTCCGATGTACTCGGCCGGCTATGACTGGGGCACCATCGAGAACCACAAGTTTGACGCGAAGCAGTTGAAGGACATGAAGAAAGAGTGCCAAAAAAGCTGCTTTTCAACCCTGAACCACATACTCGCGTTTTGCTACAACGATCGCCGGGTCATTACGTGGCTGCTCAAGCAGGCCAAACATGGCTTCCGGCGTGTCGAGGGCAATTTCGGCGACTGACGGCTGCATTCTTAGGAGGAGTTGTGGATTCGCATCCTCATCACGAGCACGGGACCTGCAACAGCGGCGCGCAGAAGATCGATATTCAGCTCGACGCCTTGGTGAATTCCGCGCCGACGGAAGATTCGCTTCCGGCGCGCATCATGGCGAAGTCTCGCGAGATCTCGTCACAGTCCGGTCATGCTGCGGTTTACAGCGTTGGCATGGACGTGGGCTCCACGACTGTGAAGGCCGTCATCGTCAACGCACAGACCGACGAAATCATCTGGCGTGACTATCAGCGGCACGAAACCAAGCAGCCCGAGAAGACGCTGGAATTCTTGAAGCGCATGCAGGATGAGGCGGGGATCGCTCCGCACAACTGTCGAATCTTCATCACCGGATCGGGCGGAGGTGCGCTTGCCAATCTGGTCGGCGCGAAGTTTGTGCAGGAGGTGACGGCGGTCTCGCTGGCCGTCGAGAAACTCCATCCTGAAGTGAATTCGGTCATCGAACTCGGCGGCCAGGATGCGAAGATCATCGTCTTCAAGGAAGACGAGAATACCGGCCGCAAGAAGAAGATTCCCTCGATGAACGACAAATGCGCTGGAGGCACGGGCGCGGTCATCGACAAGATCAACGCCAAGCTGAAAATTCCGACGGAAGACTTGGGCAATCAGGGCTACACCGGAATCAAACTGCATCCGGTGGCAGGGAAGTGCGGCGTCTTTGCCGAGACTGACATCAATGGATTACAGAAGCAGGGAATTCCCCCCGATCAATTGATGGCGTCGCTATTTGACGCAATTGTTCTGCAAAATCTGACTGTGCTGACGCGCGGACACACGCTGCGTCCGCATGTGCTGCTGCTTGGCGGGCCCAACAGCTTTATCCGCGGCATGAAAGAAGCGTGGCAGCAGAACATTCCCCGGATGTGGGAGGAACGCAAGGTTGAGTTGCCGGAAGGAGCAAAGCCGGAAGAACTAATCAAAGTTCCGGAGAACGCGCAGTACTTCGCAGCGATCGGCGCTGTCGAGTTCGGCAAGGACGAAGACCCCGAAGTCGGTATCTACATGGGAACCGAGTGCCTGGAAGACTACATCGCTGTCGGGCGCCAAGCGGAGAAGGCGAAGTCGGGTAGCGCAGGTCTCAGCGCGTCCGACGAAGAACTGGCGCGGTTCAAGCAGCAATATACGATTCCGAAATTTATTGGCGCGAAATTCACTGCTGGTGAAACGGTTCACGGCTTCATCGGCATCGATGGCGGCTCAACTTCGACCAAGGCGGTGCTGCTCTCGGAGGCCGGCGACGTCTTATGCAAGGCGTATCAGTTATCGGGTGGCAACCCGATCCAGGACACCATCGACATGTTCGTCGCCATTCGCGAGCAAGTGGAATCGCAGGGCGCGAAGCTCGATGTGCTGGGCGTGGGCACGACCGGATATGCCAAAGATGTCCTGAAGGACGTGCTGAAGGCCGATGTGGCGCTGGTGGAGACCGTAGCGCACACCGAGTCGGCGATGAAGTTCTACAAGAACCCGCACGTCATCGTTGATGTCGGCGGACAGGACATCAAGTTGATCGTCCTGAAAGACGGGCGCGTGAAGGACTTCAAGCTCAACACCCAATGCTCGGCCGGCAACGGATACTTCCTGCAAGGCACCGCCGAAGGGCTGGGTTACAAAGTTGAGCAGTACGCCGACATCGCATTTTCGGCGACGACGATGCCGGTGTTCGGCTATGGCTGCGCTGTGTTTATGCAGTCGGACATTGTGAACTTTCAACGCCAGGGTTGGCGTGGCGAAGAAATTCTTGCCGGATTAGCGGCGGTCTTGCCCAAGAACATCTTTCTGTACGTCGCGGGAATACCGAACCTGGCGAAGCTCGGTTCGCGATTTATCCTGCAAGGCGGCACGCAGAAGAACCTCGCCGCGGTTAAGTCGGAGGTCGACTTTATCCGCTCGCACTTCCACGGCGTCGATCATGACCCCGAAGTGATCGTGCACGAGCATTGCGGCGAATCGGGCGCGATTGGCGCGGGAGTCGAGGCGGTTCGCTTGTACAAGAACGGCCATCGCACGTCGTTCATCGGCCAAGACGCTGTCCAGAGCATCAACTACCGCACTACGCGCAGCGAAGATACGCGCTGCTACTTCTGCAAGAACAACTGCCTGCGTACGTTCATCGACGTGAGCGTCGGCGAGATCGACAAGTCCTCGCCGCTGCCGGTCTTCAAGTCGAAGGTGCCGCTGCAGCAGGGCGAGCGCCGTCTCATCATCTCCACGTGCGAAAAAGGCCAGGTTGAGGACGTAAACGCGATGCGCGGCATCAAGGCCGGCTTGGACGCGCTGAAGAATGCCAATCCGAACTTTGTGGACATCGCCGCCCGCGAAGTGTGGCGCTCGCGTAATCCGCAGAGTGTTGCCGATCCAGTACCGAAAACATCGTGGAAATCGGCGGTCAAGCAACGCATTGCATTGATGCAGATCCCGGGCGACGCATCGCGTCGGCATGCCGCGAGTGCTGAACATGTATCTTTATGCCCCGATGTTCAGCGCCTATCTCGAGAGCCTCGGCGTGCAGCCGGAAAACATCATCTACTCCGACTTCACTACGCAGGAGATGTACCGCGCCGGTGCGGGCCGTGGTGCAATCGATCCTTGCTTCCCATCGAAGATCGGCATTCCCCACGTGTACAATCTGATCTTCCAGAAGCACGCGAAAAAGCCGCTCAACACCATCTTCTTCCCGATGGTCGACACGATGCATCAACCGCTGAAGAATTGCACCGGCAGCAACGCGTGTCCCACGGTGACGGCAACTCCCAACTCTGTGAAGGCAGCGTTTACCAAAGAGAGCGATGTCTTCCAGGAGAATGGAATCCAGTATCTCGATCCCATTCTCAACATCCACGATCCCAAGCTGTTCGGTCTGCAGATGTTTCAGACGTGGGGCCCCTTGCTCGGCCTCTCGGAAGAGGAGAATGATCGCGCGATTGAAGTAGCGTATAAGGCGCTGGAAGACTTTGACCGGAACATGCGCAGCCGCGCCCGTGAAGTGCTCGACACCCTGGAGCGCGAAAACAGACTGGGCATCGTCATGCTGGGCCGCGTCTATCATCACGACCCCGGTTTGAACCACGAGATCATGGAGGAGTTCCAGAAGTTGGGCTACCCGGTGTTCTCGCAGACTTATCTACCCACCGATGACGACATGCTCGATCGCTTGTTCGGCGAAGAAGTGCGTTCAGGCGCGATCACTCATGCCCTCGACATCAAGGATGTGTGGAAGAACGCCTACTCCGGCAGCACAAATCAGAAAATCTGGGCGGCGAAATTTACCGCGCGGCATCCGAATCTCGTCGCGCTGGAGGTCAGTAATTTCAAGTGCGGTCATGATGCGCCGATCTACAGCGTGATCGAAAGCATCATCGAAAGCTCCGGCACGCCGTACTTTGCATTCAAGGACCTCGACGAGAACAAGCCAACCGGCTCGATCAAGATTCGCGTCGAGACCATCGATTACTTCCTCAAGCGCTATCAGGAAGATCTGCTCAAGAAAGCTGACACTGCGCAGGAGCTTGAGCGTCAGCTCGCGGAACTCGAGCGCACCCTGCGAATGCCGTTGACGAGGCGCTCGGTTGCGCAGCAAGATACTTTGGTTCCGTTGCCGCAACCAGTCAACGAACCGCACGTATCGGCTGCTTCCGGAGACGACTAATGACCATATCGAATCTCGGGACCGAATGAATGCCACTCACGACCGACACCAAGAAAGTAATGTTTGAGATTTATCGCGAAGCCGAATTCAGTGGCCGTTACAAGGTGGTGTACTTCACCGAACTCGGCGAGCACGACAAGGAAACCGAAATCGCCGATGCCATGCGCGGCGAGCACATCTACGACGGATTCCTTTTGCATCGGGAACGCAATCAGGCGAAGCAGATTGTGGATGAACTGCTGGACCGCCTGAATCGCGGGGAGCGGGTAGGTCCGTCCGACATCGAGCAAGCACTCCAGCCGTTTCTTGCCTGACTGTTCTTACGAGGCTTTTTCTTCCGCGCGATGAACGGGCAGCAGGACGGTGAACTGAGTCCCGCGTCCTGGAGTGCTGACTACGCTAATCGTGCCGCCATGCGACTCGACGATGCGACGGGCCAGCGAAAGTCCCAAGCCTGTCCCGTGCCCTTTGGTAGTGAAGAACGGTCGGAAGATGTTGGGCAGATGTTCCGGCGCGATGCCCTTGCCTTCGTCCGCTATAACAATCGCCACTGCGTCCTCTTCCTGCTGAACCGTGACTCGGATGGCCCCTGCCTTGTCCATCGACTGGATGGCGTTGAGCAGCAGGTTCAGAAGCACCTGGTTGATTTGGTTGGGATCGTGCTCGACCGGCGGCAACTCGTCTTTCACTTCGAACTCGATATTGATCCGCTTGGTCACTGCCTGCTGGCGCGCAAAGAGTACTGCGTGTTCGGCCGTGCCGACAATGTCTGTCACGCGGAACTGGGGTGCTTTGGGCCGGGCAGTATCGAGCAGTTCGGTCAAGATGCGATTGATTTGAACTGCTTCCTGCTTGGCGTCTTCGATCACCTCGCGAGCCACGCTGGT
This sequence comes from uncultured Acidobacteriaceae bacterium, assembly GCA_963730105.1. Taxonomy (GTDB): domain Bacteria; phylum Acidobacteriota; class Terriglobia; order Terriglobales; family Acidobacteriaceae; genus DASRAA01. The sequence continues at coordinate 173,003 of CAVSQO010000012.1, read as the reverse complement.
TTCGGGCAGGTCGCGGCTGACGATGTCGAGGACGCCCGCAATGCCCGCGAGCGGATTGCGTATTTCGTGTGCCAGCCCTGCTGCCAATTCTCCGAGCGTTGCGAAGTGCTCGGCGCGCGACATCTGCGTTTGGTGCAAGCGGTTGATCTCTTCACGACTGGCCTTCAGTTGCGCAACCATGTCGTTGAAGTCGCGGCCCAGGTCGCCGATTTCGTCGTTGCGGTCGGCGAAGGTGACGGCCACGTCCATGTCACCTAACTGGACGCGCGCAAACTTTTCCTGCAACTCCATCATGGGACGACGCACCTGCACCGCGAGCACCATGATTACCGCTACACAAATGACGAATGCGCCGCCCGCCGCTACAGCAATGACGTCGCTGCGCGGCCCGGGCGCCAGCGATGACGACACCAACAGAAAGAGCAGCAGTCCGTTGAGCAGGACGGCCGCAATGGGTAACACAGCCTTCAGCGCCCAATTGATGCGCCGTTTTCGCACGACGGGTACGGGCGCATCGGAGGGTTGCGCATCGCCTTTTGCAAGAGTTCGTGCTGGAGTCGGCCCACTCATGACGTGACCAACTTTACTACCTCGTGACACAATTTCGCGCCCTCTAAAATCCAAGCTGAAGAAGCACGGAGCCGGTTCATGGGGCCAAATCTGAACCGTCTCTGCGCCCTTCAGCCTGGTTGGTCCTCATGCGTACGCGTGTAAGCCGGGAAGCAGATACGTTACGCCGAGGAATGTGAAGATCACTACACCGAATCCGAGAATGGCAAAATAGGCCGCCCTGCGTCCGCGCCATCCGCGCGTAATGCGCATGTGCAAATAGCCTGCATAAACCAGCCAGGTAATCGCAGCCCAGGTTTCTTTGGGGTCCCAGCTCCAGTACGATCCCCATGTCCGGTTGGCCCAATATGCGCCTGCAGCGATCATGCCGGTCAACAGCGGGAAAGCGATACAAATCGTCTTGTAAGTTACGAGATCCAGCGTGTCGGCGCTCGGCAGCAAACTTTCGAGGTCGGACCGCCGCCACAGCAGCATCAGGTAAAGCAAAGATGCGAAGACTCCGGTGACCAGTCCGCCGAGGATGAACGGTGATGCTGCCAGTGAAGTCTGGTAGAGCCCTTCCTGATAAGGCGAGGCATAACTGGCGTCGCGTACTCTCAGTACGAACGCCGCCAATACGATGACTTGCAGCAGCACTCCGATGAAGACCACCTTGTTGGCGATGCCGAAGTACGACTCGTTTTTCTGCGTCCGGCCCAGTGCATAGAACACCAGCGGAACCAGAGCAGCCACGCCGGCCATCACGAACAGCCAGCCCAGGTCGGGTACGGTGACGAACAATCTCACGCCACGTCCCAGGAACACGTCGCTCTTTTCTTTTGCATCCCACGCGGTGACTGACAGACCACCCCACTTCTCGAACCGGGTGGCGATGACCGCGATGTAGATCGCGCTGACCAGGCCACTGGTCAGGGCGAGGAACGTTTCCGTCGGGAAGTGGTCTTTGATAAGGAACATCATGGCCAGTGCAAAACTCACGGCACATGCGGCGTAGCTCAACATTGCCAGGGTCACGTGAACGTGCAGCCAGGTGGATTGCAGCGCAGGAACCAGCGGCCGCACTTCCGACGGCAGCAGTTGCATCAGGATGACGCAGACTACCGCCAGCGGCATGGTGATGCTGCCGATGATCTTTACCCCGAACTTCTTTTCCGTGATTAGAGTGAGCGCCGCTACCGTCCACACGAAGCTCAGCAGCATTTCATAAATGCTGGCGAACGGCGGACGTCCCGCCAGATACCAGCGGTGAGCTACAGCCAGGGTGTTGGCGGTGAATCCAATTGCAGTTGCCACCGACGCGAACTTCACATACTTAGTGGTGCCGGTTACGCCGAACCCCATGTACAAAGCCCCGGCGCCTGCGTAAAAAATCAATGCGACATAAAGAAGATTGCTTTCGTTATAAAGCGGACCGCCGACCTTTGCCGCTCCCAGCAATGCCGTAATCAACAGGAATGCCACGCCGAGTCCGACCAGGATCAAGAGCGCATTACTTCCGGTCGTGACTGGAGGGCCCATCCGTACTACTCGTGCACGCGTTGCCATCATTTGTCTCCTAGTTCCTTCCCCTCGCCAGTTCTTACTTGACCGCTACTAGCGTCAATTCGTGTTCTTCTTGGTCTTGTCTGTGCGCAGAGCGAGGAGTGATTGACGCCTGGTCTAATTCAGTCCGAATGTTGTCCACGACTTCGTTGAACTTCTGCTCGAATCTGTCTTTGTTCTTGTTGGCCTGTCCGCCGATCCACAACACCAGCTTTCCGTTGGCATTGGGAACCGCGACCACCCACAACCGCATGTGCACCATGTAGAAGGCGACAAACAATCCAACGCCCATCAGCACGCAACCCGCCCAAACCAGCCACTGGCCGGGCTCGCGCGAAACCTCAAGGCCAGTGAAATAGCCCATCTGCATGTCGCGGTACTCGAATTTGTAATCCGCTTCTTGTCCTTGGCTCACGGGGTTATACGCCGGAAAGATCCATTGGATCGCCGCCTGGTCGCTACCCGCCTTCTTGATCACCAAGCGAAACGCCGGATTCACGACGTCGTCAGACCGTTTGAAGACCTGGTTGTCGCGAATAAAAAAATCGGGAATGAATTCCGCCAGAGTCACCGACGTGTTGGGATCCAACTGCACCGGCTCATTCATCTGCAACGTAATCTCGCGCGCCGCTCCGCCGTTTGCGGTAGCCACGACCTTGACACCCTCGACTTTGCCGGTTGGCCCGTAGCTGGCTTGATAGAACCGCAGTCCGCGATGCACCAGCGGATCGTTGACCACAATCTCTTTCGTCTTGACTTCCTTGCCGTCCTGGACGACACCCAGCTTGGACCACCACTTTTTCGGCGATCCATCGGCGTAGTTTTCCTGTCCGGCCTCGTAGCACTTGATGCTGAACGGAAGCACTTTCTTGGCGCCGGTGCGCAGTTCAATCACGTTGCCGGTCTGTCCTTTTTGCAGCATCAGGAATCCGCTGTAACCGAACAGCCCGTCGATGATGCCACCCGCAAATATCAGCAGCAGGCTGGCATGGATCACGTACACCGCCATCACAGAAAACCGATGACGTTCGCAATACAGCGAACTCTGATCGCCGTCGCTGATTCTCTCGACTGGCCAGTGCAGTTTCTTCAGTGCCCGCTCGGCGGCGTTGAGACCATCTGTTGCGTTCTTGACTGGCAACTCCACCTTGGTTGGAAGCGCGCCGCGAAAATGCGGATCGGTCTTGCGATACGGCCGTGCATAAAACCGCCAAGAGTTGGGGAAGCGATCGACCGACACCAGAACGATGCTCAGGCTGAGCAGTCCGAGCAGGGCGAGAAACCACCAGGCGTGAAAGATGTCGGTAAGTGTCAGGCGGTCCAGCCAACGCAGCGTTTCCGGGGAATACGCGGTTTGCATTTTCTCGGGGTCGGTGACCGGGCGCTGCAAGATAAACGTTCCCAGGGCCGACGAGACGCCCACTAAAAGCAGTAAAATGATGCCTGTGCGCAGATTAGACAATGTCTTGTAAATTCGTTTTGGTATCGATAAGATGTCGAAAACCATGAGTGCTCCTCGACCTCCAATCAGTTCCATCGCACGTCGGGAGCCAAACGTATCCGCGCCGCTAAGTCATTGAAAGCTAAGTATGGGGAATATGGATTTGTGATATGCGGATATGCCCCCGCTGAGCCATATCACCCAAATTAGTGATTAAACCGCGCACCAGTCGCGGTGGTTTCGGCGTATTGCGCCGTTGTTAGCGCCGCTGCTCGTCAGAGCACTCATATTTCTCGGTGCTGTGAGCAGCAACTGAGGTCTTTCTGTTGGATTTCGTTTGCCCAACGATCCAGCGGTGAAGGAAGAGTGACTTTCCAAGACGCTTCCTGGATACGAACCTAGGTCGGCCCAATTTTGATGGTGAGCATCGCACCAAAGGTGCTGTTGCCCAAGCGGTTAACTTACTCGGGAGACTGCGCGATTTCACGGTGCGGCTGTGGGGGAAAACCCATTTCCATCGCCGCTCGTGACCTTTCAACCGGCTTTCGCAGTGTCGAAGATAGATGGCTAAGTAGTTTAAGGTTCAGCAGTTTAGGGTCGAGTCGAGCCGGCAGCGGGTTGCCTTGGCAATTGCGGCACTCGTATTGCACATATGCATCTGCTGGTTGGAGGAAGTTGTGACCAAGGCAGTACGGTCGATTTTGGTGATGGCTTTAACGCTCAGTTCGAGTTTCGTGATGGCGGCCATTCACCCGGTTCCGCTGGACAAGAACACCGACTCGGCCAAATGTATCGAATGCCACGAAGACAAAGCCAAAGGCAAGTTCGTTCATTCGGCGATTGCCATGGGCTGCACCAGCTGTCATGAAATTCGCGTCAATAAAGATGTCACGCGGGTCAAGCTCATCACCGCCAGTCCTTCGGCGGTTTGTCTCACTTGTCACACCGACAAGAATGCTGCCGACCTCAAGGGCACGGTCCATCCTCCAGCGGTTCGCGATTGCATCAAGTGCCACAATCCCCACCAGTCTGATTACAAGTACCAGCTGATCAAGGCTGACTCCGGCGACAAAGGCCAAAATCTCTGCCTGGAGTGCCATACCAAGGGCATGAACGTCCCCGACAAGGGGAGCCGTCATGCCGCCCTCGACATGGGTTGCGAAACTTGCCACGTCACTCACAAAGTAGGTGAGAAAGGCAAGATCGAATACGACTACCACCTCACCAAGGCGACTCCGGCGCTGTGCCTCGACTGTCACGACGCAACTTCAGCCGACTTAATCAAGGCCCATCAGGGACAGCCGTTCGCGACCGCGAACTGTGTGCAGTGTCACGATCCGCACCAGTCGCGCTCGCCGAAGTTGATGCAGGCTTACACGCATCCCCCGTTCGCGGAAGGAACTTGCACCACCTGCCACGCTGCGCCGAAGGACGGAAAAGTCGTTCTCAATGAGAAAGACGTAAGAGCGGTCTGCGTGACTTGCCATTCCGAGCAGGCCGAGAAGATCGAAAAAGCGAAAGTACAGCATCCCGGAGCGCAAGGCGACTGCACCGCGTGCCACAATCCGCATGCCGGCAAGACCCCTGGATTCATTCAGCCCGATCCGGTTTCGGCATGCCTCGCCTGTCACAGCGAGCAGGCTGATGGAATGAAAAAAGCGCATCTGCACCAACCGGCATACGGGTTGGGTTGCGCGACTTGCCATCAACCGCACGGCAGCAACAATGATCACCTGCTGCGTGCCCAAGGCAATGCACTGTGCCTCGAGTGCCACGGGCCCGATTCGAAGCCGAAAAAACTCGAAGATCAGCACGCAATCACAATTTTTAACGGAGAAGTAATCCTGCCAGAGGACTACTATCAGAAGAACAAAGTTATTATCCTGCCGATTAAGTACGGCCTTGGGCACCCGGTGATTGGGCATCCGGTGCAGAACGTGATGGACCCGGCTGACGCCACGAAAGTGAAGAAGCAGATTAACTGCATGACGTGTCATCAGCCGCACAGCTCGGCACAAGCCGATCTGCTGGTGAAGGACCAGGCCAACAACATGGCGTTCTGCGATACCTGCCATAAGAACCGGCTGGAGATCGGCGCGAACTAGAAATTTGGAGATGGGAAAGATGTGGACCGTGCGGAACAACTCGATGAAGGCCGGTAAGACTCTCGTAGCGGCAGCCCTGCTGTTGACGCTGCTTGCGCCGTCTTCTTCGTTTGCCGACAAGAAAAAGAAGAGCACCACGCAGCCTGCTGCGACCGCGCCGGCCACGCCGCAAATCGATTTCAGCAAGCTGGCGTGGCCCGGTCCGCCCAACATTCCACGTGTTCGCTACATCAACTACCTGGCCGGGCAGAAATTCGATACCACTCCTGTCGACCAGCAGCCCAAGGTAAAACAGACCTGGATGGATCGGCTCGCCGGCACGCAGCCGGATAAAGACCACAAGCTGAAACAAATGCCATTCCAGTTGCTGGGGCCGAACGGTATGGCCGTCGACTCGAAGGGCAACCTCTTTGTAGCCGACCAACGTGTAGGCGCGATCTTCATCTTCAACACCGAGACTCGCGACGCCTCGCTGATTCGTAATAAGTTCGAAGCGACCTTTGAATTGCCCAACGGCGTCGCCATCGACGACGATGATCGCATCTTCATCTCCGACGGCAAACTGCACCGCGTTCTCATCCTGAACGCTAAGCACGAAGTCGTTGATCAGATCAAAGAAGGCTTAGTCGATCCCGTCGGACTGGCCATCGATACCGAGAACCGGCTGCTGTACGTTGCCGACACGCAACTAGACCAGGTGGTAGTTTTCGACGCCGACTCGTTGAAGAAGTTGCGCACCATCGGCACCACCGGCAAGAACCACGAGTTGACCACGCCGGGAAATTTCGCTGGGCCGACTGGAGTCGCCATCGACAAAGACGGCAATGTATACGTCACCGACACGATGAACTTTCGGGTCGAGATTTTCGACGGCGACGGCAAATACATCAGCCAGTTCGGGCAGCACTGCGACAGCTACGGATGTTTCGCACACCCCAAAGGCATCGCGGTCGATAGCGACGGACACGTCTGGGTGGCCGACCCCATGCTCGACATTCTCCAGATTTTCAACACCGAGGGCCAGTTGCTGGCTTTCGTCGGTGGGCACGGCACTTTGCCCGGACAGTTCTCGTCGCTGGTGGATGTGTATATCGACAAGCAGAACCGGGTCTTCACCTCGGAGCAGTATCCCGGTCGGGTGCAGATGTTCCGTTACATCACCGACGTCGAGGCGGAGAAGTTGAAACAGGAAAAAGAACAACAGCGGCTGTTGGATCGCGCTGCTAAGACTCAGCCGGCTGCACCGCAGGCTGCCGAGGCGAAGGCCCCGGACGCCAAGCCGGAAGAGAAGAAGCCATAGCGCAAAGTTCTCTGGCTGCCGCGGCGGCCAGGAAACTGGGAATCCTGCTCGATCGGGTTCCCGGGAGCAGTAGAACGATTAGTTGTACCCGTTAATTCTTATTAGCAGTACGACTTTCAGGAGGCCTTAAGGCTTATGAAGAAAGTAACGTTTGTCACTCTGTTAGTACTGGCTTTCGCCACGTTCGCTGTGGCACAGCCAGGATGGAGCCCCGCCACTGACGTATTAGGTGCTCACCTCAACTATGGTCGTGGCTGCGCTGCCTGCCATGCTCCGCATAGCGGCGCACGCGGCAACGGCATTGCGACCACCGACACCACCACCGGCAACGTGGCCCTCTGGGGCCAGGACGTCGCTCCTCTGTTCGGTAAAACCATCATCACCGGTCAGACCGACACCGGTAGCACCTATGTTGAAGTGCTGCCTGCTTCGTTCAGCGCCGGGACGCCCGATGTGGGCGGCATCCTGACCTGCCTCAGCTGCCACGACGGCAACTGGGCCAAGGGCGCGATGATGCAGAACAAGGTTTATGAGACCGTTCCCAGCACCTATGCCTCGAACAACATTCCGACCCTGCTCGGAAACGACGGCAACGGCACTGGCGACTACCTCAACGACCACCCAGTGGGCCTGAACGCCGTGATTGGTTGCGGCGGACAGTACAACTGGGATTGCACGGTGGTCAATGGCGCGATCACCTATCCTTCGGGCACGAAGATGTACCAGTTCGTTCAGAACTATGGCTTCTTCGTCAGCCCGGCTGCCTATAACGGCAACCCGGTTGTTCTGTGCACCACCTGCCACAATCAGCACTTGATGAACGTGGTAAAGGTCACCACCGGTCCGAAGAGCGGTCTGGCGACTGGCTATTACGCGACGATGTTCTTCGTCCGCGCACCCTATAACCCGGCCACGACCACTGTGGGCGCAAACCAGACGGCGCAGTTCTGCCGTCAGTGCCATGGTGGCGAAGCTAACGAAATGAACAATGGTACCGCGACGACGATCTTCTAGGTCGGCGTTTGCTTAGGGGGAGGGAGTCTCTCTCTCCCCCACTTTTTAAGATTGCAATCATAAGAGGCAACATGAAGTCCAAATTCATACTCTGCGCACTTCTTCTGCTAGTGGTGTGTTCGGCGTCAGCCCAGGTCTCGTCACACGGGCAGACCCTGATGGCCAAACAAACCATGGCTCCGCAACTGCAACCGACCGGAAAGCCGGTAGCCCGGGTTAACGGCACCGTCCTGACTGATCAGGATCTTCTCCGCGAGATGTACGCCATCTTTCCGTATGCCAAGCAGCACAATGGATTTCCCACCGACATGGAGCCCGGTATCCGCCAGGGCGCGCTGAAGATGATCGTTTTCGAAGAACTGGCTTACCAGGACGCCCAGCGCCGCAACATGCAGGTCCCGGCCGACAAGTTGGCCAAGGCAGAAGCCCAGTTCCACAAGCAGTTCAAGACCAACGCCGAATACCAGCAGTTTCTTAAGGCGGAATTCAACGGCAGCGAGAAAGCGGTTAACGAAAAGATCCGACGTTCGCTCCTGATCGACCAGTACCTGAAGGTGGAAGTGAACAACAAGTCCACGGTTACCGTGGCGGAGGCGAAAGCCTACTACGACAAGAACCCGCAGCGCTTCCAATATCCGGAATCATTTGCATTCCAGAGCATCTCGGTCATTCCGCCCGAAAATGCAACCGCTGCTCAACTGAAAGAAGCTAAGAAACGCGCCGACGACGCTTACAAGCAGGCGAAGACCACCAAGACGGCTGAGGAATTTGGTTTGCTGGCCGAAAAGATTTCCGAAGACGACTATCGCGTAATGCTGGGCGACCACAAATGGGTGGACCGCTCGAAGCTGCCTCCGAACGTGGCCAGCGCCCTGCTTGCCATGAAAAAAGACGACGTCAGCAGTCTTTTGCAGGTCGATCAGGCCTATGTCGTGGTCCGTCTGAACGGGCACCGGCTGGCAGGCAAGGCCAAGTTTGAGGATGTAAAGGCCGGACTGATTCCGGAACTGGAGAAGAACAAGACGAATCAGGTCCGCGCCGCTCTCGACAACAAACTGCATCAGAACGCGAAAGTTGAAGTTTTATAAGTACCTGGCCGAAAGCTGGTATATGTTGTGCGCACTCATAATCGCAAGGCGACGATATTTTTAGCTGGATGGCTGTTTTTCCTGGTTCCCGCGGCGGCGCAAATTAATGTGGGCGATCACGTCCAGCTTACGGGGAATGGGAACCTGTCCGGCGGCTACAGCGACAATTGGGGCAACCAGATCGGTTCGAGCCACGGCTTTAACTTTGGCGGTGTCGCCTCGATCGGCGGTTATTACTACAGCCCTAACTTCCTGTCGTTTAATGTCACGCCGTATTACAACCAGAACTGGGCCAACTCCAATTTCCAAACCACCACAGATTCCAGCGGAATTGCCCTCAGTTCGTCGATTTTCGCCGGCAGCAAGTTTCCGGGTTCGGTAAGTTACAGCGCTGATTACAACAAGGAAGGCACCTTCTCGCTGCCGGGCTCCCAGAACTATGTCACTAACGGTAGCGGTCAGGGCTTCGGCATTGGTTGGAGCGCCAACTTGCCTGACGCTCCCAGCGTGTCGATCGGCTATTCGTACGGCAACTCCAATTATTCGGTGTATGGCACGAACGAAAACGGCAGCACCAGTTTCAACAACTTCTACGTCCATTCAGCTTATCGATGGGACAACTTCAGCCTGGCTGGCGGCTTCAATCACAACAATTCCAACGCCGAGATACCTCAGATCTTCAGCACAGGTCAGCCGGAGTCCTCCACCTCTGACAGCACCGGCTATTACTTCACCGTCGCGCATCCATTGCCGATGCATGGCAGCACATCGGTCAATTTCAATCGAACCGACCTGAACTCCGATTATCTCGGCTACAGCTTTAATGGGACGATTGATACCATCAGCGCCTTCGCCGGCATCAATCCCACTTCGAAGTGGAGCGTTTCGACCAGCGCCAATTACACCGACAACCTGAATGGAGTACTTTATCAGTCGATTATCCCGACGGGCGCCTCTACGACGGGTGCTACGAGCCTGGCCGCCGGAGCCACTACGGCAACCACCACGGCAGCGCCGACCACGGACCTCACCCAGTCCCAATCCTCGCACGCCTGGGATTTCACGGTGGGCAGCGGTTATGCCATTGCTCCTAATTTGCAGATTCGCGGTCAGTACGAATGGCGCGAGCAGCTTTACAACGGCATCAACTACACTGCAAGCGGCGTCACCGTCGGGGCGATTTACGGCCGTACGATTTTCGGCGGCTCATTCAACGCCAATGCTTACGTGACTGACAACGACTCCAGTAACATCAGCGGCAGCCAGCTTGGCTTCTCCACCAACGCGAGTTATAACCGCCAATTTGGCGGGTGGAACGTCACGATGTCGGGCGGCTACGGACAGAACCTGCAGACCTTACTGGTTGCGTACACGACGTCGTCTTACAGCTATGCCGGCAGCGTGGGCCGCCGCTTCGGTCAGGTCGTCTGGACCGCTAATGCTGGCGCATCGCATAGCCTCCTGACCGGACAGCCCGACAGTGCTTATTCCAGCCAGAGCTACGGCACTGCCCTGGGAGTAAAGCGCTTGAGTTTCAGCGCGAACTACAACCAGTCCAGTGGCAGCGGTCTGGCCAGCGGTGGTGGGGTCAATCCAACTCCGCCGCTGCCGCCGATTATTCCGCCCAGCCTGCTGATCATGTACGGCGGCACCAGCTACGCCTTCTCGGCGTCGGGTTCTCCAGTGCGTCGCTGGACCGTCTCCGGCACGTATCTCAAGGCCAACAGCAATACGACTAACCAAGGAATATTCTCAGCCAACAAGGTGGAAGAAGAGATTTTCTCCACCCAGTATCAGTTCCGCAAAGTCGGAGTTAACGGCGGATACAGTCATCTCGTGCAGGGCTTCAGTGCTTCCGGGGTTGCGCCAGCTAATTTTTCCGCGGTTTATATTGGTTTGTATCGATGGTTCAATTTCTTCTAAGCAAGACCCGGATCCGTCGCTGGTGCGTGATTTTTACGTTGTTCGCCATCGCTTACGTCGCACCGGCGTGGGCAGCGGGCAAGACCAAGCAGCAACCCACCGAGATCAAGGTCCCCGACTTGTTGCTCGACGGCGGACGCACCGTCAAGTTTGAGCGTGTCTTCAGCAACGATCGCGAGGTCAAGCTCAAGCTGGGCTTCTGGACCAAGGCCTTCAACTTCGTCGTCGGCGAACCTGACTTTCACTTTCTTGTCCGTCCCTACAGCATCGTGGCCGATTCGCACGGCCGCATCATCGTCAGCGACCCTGGCGCCATCGGCGTGCACATTTTCGATTTCGAGCAGCAGAAGTACAAGTTCCTTTCCCGCCGCGACAAGGGCAAGGACCCCATGCTGGCGCCACAATGTGTCGCCGTCGATGATAAGGACAACATCTACGTCACCGACTCTGAGGCGGGCAAGATCTTCGTCTATGACCCAAGTGGCAAGTACCAGCGCGCCATCGGCAGCCTGAAAGGTGGCGAGGGCTATTTCAAGCGTCCGACCGGAATTGCCGTTGATTCCAGTGCACAGCGGATTTATGTCACCGACACGCTGCGCAACCAGGTCTTCATGCTGGATATGCAGGGCAACGTGCTGGGCAAGTTCGGCAAGACCGGCGAGGGCAAGGGCGAGTTTAACTATCCGACTGAGTTGCGCCTCGATGGTAACGACCTCATCGTAGTGGACGCCATGAACTTCCGCGTCCAGGTGCTCGATCGTTCCGGTGCCTTCCAGTACTCCATCGGACAGATTGGCGACGGCCCGGGCGACCTGTTTCGCCCCAAGGGAATCGGCATCGATTCCGAGGGCCATCTCTATGTGGTCGACGGCAGCCGCTCCCAGGTGCAGGTGTTCGATCGCTCCGGCCAGCTTCTTTATTACTTCGGCAATGGCTCCGGATTTGGCGAGTTTCAGATGCCCGCCGGGCTGTTCATCGACCACAATGATCGCATCTACGTAGTCGACTCTTACAACCGTCGCGTTCAGGTATTTCATTACTACGGAATCAAGCGGGCCAAGGGAGGAGTGCAGTGAGGCTCTTCCTGCGGCTGGCATGGCTTGTGATTTTGTCATTGTCGGCGTCGTTGTTGTTCGGGCAGATGAGCACTGATGTGCTCGGCGCACATAACCTGTCTCCGGGCAGCCGGTCGCCGATTTCAGGGCCGCTGAATGCGCCCTGCACGTATTGCCATGTGCCGCACTCCGGCAACGGTAATTTGGCGCCGTTGTGGAATCAGAAGCTCTCCAATTCAACGTACTCGACCTACACCAGCTCGACGGCGCAGAACACCGACAACCCCAAGCCACCCCTTGGAAGCCAGAGCGGCTTTTGCCTGGCCTGCCATGATGGGACCGTTGCGACCGGCGACACCGTACTTTTTGGTAAGGTCGCCATGAGCGGATCGATGTATCCCCAGGACAACTTCGGCACGCAACTCCAGGGCTCGCACCCGTTCAGCCTCACCTTGCCGCTGAAGGATTCCACGGATCTGGTTGCCTCGATCTACCAGAACGGCAAGACCGCCGACCCCAAGGTGCTGATGATCCGAGGCAATATCGAATGCACCTCATGCCATAACCCGCACGTTCAAGCCAATGACCTGATATCGCTGAACTTTCTGGTGCGCGACAGCTCCAACGGCCAGCTGTGTATGGCATGTCACGACCCCAACCGTACAACGACCAACAAGACGAATCCGGTTGCAGGTTGGGCGGCCAGCATTCACAGCACCTCGCAAAGTAAAGTGTCGAGCTCGGCGAATGTCGGCCCGTACCCGACCGTCGCATCCAACTCCTGCAGCACATGTCACGCCATGCACAACGCCAGCGGACCCGTCCGGCTGCTGCGCGGTTTGAACGAAGGCACCTGCATCGCTTGCCACAGCGGAGGCAGCAACGTCTCGCCCGCCGCGCCCGACGTCTTCACCGAGTTCAAGAAGAAGGGCCATCCGTTCCCGGCTGGTCAGAACACGCATGATGCATCAGAAGCTGTTCTGCTTAACAGCAACCGGCATTCCACTTGTGCGGATTGCCACGATTCTCACGCCTCACAGCAGGTGAACACCTACAACGTTCCGCCGATGGAGCGGGTTTCGCAAACGCTCATCCAGGGCATCAGCGCGACCGACGGAACTACCGTCCTCACCCCGGCAGTCAATCAGTACGAGAATTGCCTGCGCTGCCATGGGACGAGTTCCGGCAAGCTGTCCAATCCGCTCTACGGATACCTGCCGGCGCGCGCCGTCTCCGATCCTCTCAACGTCTTGATTCCGTTCGGAGCCACGGCGAAGTCTGCCCACCCGGTCATGCGGCCCAAAGGCAGCTCCGGAGCGCCGCAGCCCAGCCTTCTTCCCACCATGCTCGACTTGAGTGGAAGCACCACCCACGGCCGCACCATGGGCACGCAGATCTTCTGTACCGATTGCCACAACAGCGACGACAATCGCGAATTCGGGGGCGCCGGACCCAATGGCCCGCACGGTTCGACAAACTGGCACATCCTTGAACACGACTACGAGAGCAGCCAGGCGCCGGCCGGGCCCGGTTCGACCATCACCATCAATCTCAATCCCATGCCCGACCTCTCGATTCATGGGCCTTACGGCATGTGCGCCAAGTGCCATGACTTGACCGTGGTTATGCAGACGATCTCGTGGAAAGGTCACCAGAACCACGTGTACAACGACGGCGTTTCCTGCTCAGTCTGCCACAATGCGCACGGTGTGGGCGCGACCAGCTCCAATCCGGGCGGCGACCGCATGATTGACTTCGACGTAAGCGTTGTCGGCTCAAACAGTGGACTCAACATCAGCTATAACCGTGCCAGCAATACCTGTACGCTGACCTGCCACAACGTGATGCATAACCCCGATGGCACGACCACTTCTGTTACCTCGCCCAACCGGGTGAATCAGAAGGTCGTGCGGAAATAGTTGCGATGACCAGCGGCTCCACTGCATCGGCGGTCGCTTCGACGCGGAGCGTTCCGGCAGCATCGTGGGTCGCGCCTCTACAGGTGGCAACACTGGTTATTCTGTTCGCTGCGGCGGGAATCCACGAGGCAGGCAAACTCTCCGCGTTGGCTTCGTCCGATATCTGGCGTCACCTCAGCGTAGGCACTTGGATTCTCACCAACCACGCCATTCCGCACAACCTCGTGATGTCGCAGAATGCCCAACTGTCATGGGTCGACAGCAGTTGGCTTTTTGATGTGAAGACTGCGATGGCCGTCAAAGTTTTTGGCTTGCGGGGGCTGGTATTGCTCTACATGTCATTTGGGCTTGTGATTGCCGTTGCCATTTTCCTGCTTGCGCGCGGAGCCCGTCATGGATTCTGGACCGGAGTGCTGCTCACTGCCATCGCCCTCTACCTTGTCGCTGGCGCGCCCCTGCGGTCTTCGATTGCCTCGGTCTTGCTTTTTGCCGTCGTGTTAGCTGTGATTAACTTTGCTCGTGGGAGCGGCGACGCGCGAGTGTTGTACTGGCTGCCGCCGCTGTTTCTGCTTTGGGCGAACCTCGATATTCAGTTCGTGTACGGACTCGGAGCGTTGTTGCTGCTTCTGATCGCCGACACCATCGCCCGCCTGACGCGTGAATCGGCAGGTACCTGGTTCGTGTCGGGCGGCCGAATCCCGTTGCCGACGACGGTAGTCATCACGGCCGCGAGCATTCTAGCGACCCTCTTCAATCCATACGGCTATCGTCTTTGGGGAGCCGCGTTGCGCAGTGTCAGCTTGTTCGCCGCCGATCCTTTTTTCCCCGAAATGCACGCGCTGCGCTTTCGCCAGCCGCAAGACTACGTGCTGCTTTTGCTGGTGATGACCGCATTCTTCGCGCTGGGACGAAGGCATGCACGCGACTTGTTCTCACTGCTGCTGCTCTCGGTCTGCTCCGTTGTCTCGTTTCACTTGCAACGCGATGCCTGGCTAGTCGCGTTGGCTGCGGTTGCCGTGTTGTCGCAGGCTCTGGACGCCATCGATTCGGACGAAGCACGCAACTCCGATTCTGCAACTGCCTCGTGGGTATTGCCTGCCGGGATCGCAGCCGCTTTCGCCGTGCTGATGCTCGTTTTTGCCGTTCGCGTCCCGTCTGCAAGCGACGTCTTAATGGCCAAAGTGAGCGATAAATTTCCCGTGCGTGCTTGCGAGTACATTCGACAGCACGACCTGCCCAACCCGCTGTTCAACAATTACGATTGGGGAAGCTTTCTCACCTGGTACCTGCCCGAGTACCCGGTGCAGATCGACAGTCGCACCGACGCCTATGGCGAGGAACTCCTGCTCGGATACTTCAACGTCACCACTGGCCAGGTGCCGCTTGCAGCCGATCCTGCTTTGAGCGGTTCACAGACGATCCTGCTGGAGGCTGACTCCGAGATGGGCAAAGCGCTCAGCATCCTGCCCGGCTACAAACAGGTCTATCTCGACGACCAGGCCAGAGTGCTGGTGCGCGAGAACTAAATAGCAACGATGCCGAATCTGTTGGACCGGCGCCACTCCGTCACAACAGGAATACATCGACATGAACGAACCGGCGCCTGACCCACAACCCGAAGCAATGGTAGAGCCTCTCTTGCCTTCGTCTCCGTCGCCCACATACCTTGACGGAGAGGTCGCTTCGGCGTCTCCGACTCCGCAATCATCAGCCGCAAACTGGTGGTGCGTCGGCGATTTTTGCGTGCTGGGTCTGTGGATTGCCATCACCACCTTCACCCTGAACTATCACGAGAAATGGGCCGACGAGGCCCAGGCCTGGCTTATTTCCCGCGACCTTAGCCTCCCGCGAATCTTCTTTTACGAGTTGCGCTACGAGGGCAGCCCCGGCCTGTGGCATCTAATCCTTTGGATCGCCCAGCACGTCTTCCATGCTCCTTACGCGGCACTCGGTCCTCTGGGACTGGTATTCGCTACCGCCGGCGTGGCCTTCCTCATCTTCTTCGCACCCTTTCCGCCGACGCTGCGCTGGCTGCTGGCCTTCAGCTATTTCATGGTCTATCAGTACGCGGTGATCGCCCGCCCGTACACCTTGCTTCCGCTCTTCTGTTTTCTCGCGGCCTACTTCTTCCGCGATCTCCAGCACCCCGGGCGCATGACCGTCGTGCTGGTCCTGCTGGCGAATCTGACTTTGCATGGCACTATCATTGCCGGATGCCTTGGGCTGGTCTATCTCCTGGATGCCATCCGTGCGTGGCCCACGTTCGACACGCAGCTTCGCCGGCGTTATTGGTTCTGCATCGGCATTATGACGGCTGCGTTCTTGTTTATCGTCGCCACCTTGATGCCGACGCGAGATGTCGCGGAATTCGCGGCTACGCCTGACCTCCCGGGTACCTTGAAAACGACGCCGATTCAGAAGATTTACGGAATTTTGAGCGGAGCGTTCTTCGATCACCCTCTCCCGTCAATTATCTTTCTTGCTCTGGCAGGAGGATGGTGTTTCTTAAGGAAACGACTTCTGGTTTTTGCTTTACCAATGGTAACTCTGATCGCACTCTACGCTGCAGTCCACGGCTACGCCCACCACCATGGAACAGTCTTCCTATCGGCCATCACCGCGCTTTGGGTTGCGTGGCCCACGCCCGAAGAACGCGCCCGGTTCAGTCCATTTGAAGTGCGCGCGACTCAGGTGGTGACGGCGCTAATCGCTTGCCTCGCCCTCTTCAACATGTGGGACGCAGCTGTCGTGATTCGCAATGAATACCGATACCCATACAGTGGCTCGAAAGATGTTGTCCAGTATCTAAAGTCTGTTGGCGCAGACAACCAAACTGTCTTTGGTTACCTGTACGGAGTGGTCGGTGTCCAGGCTTATTACGATCACAACATGCTGGCGAACATGCCGACTGCTTACTTTCACCATGGGCTTCCCCTCGTCGGTGCCAGCGTCAATGAAGAGGAGTTCGACGCTAAAGCTCCGGAGTACGTAATTTTCTTCAGCGAAGCCCCACAGATTACGTACAAGCAGATGAACGGATGGATGAACGCGAAGGGCTACAAGATGGCGCATTTCTCCGACGGATATTTCTTATACAAGCGCTCCAGCTACGAGCGCCAGTCCTACCTCATCTACAAGCGCGTGACTCCATAGCCCTAATCACTCACCTCTGTGTCCTGCGTCATGTCGCTCGCCTCATCGTTCGTGCAATAACTAGCTTGTGAGGCAGAGGGAGTGGTGTTTCTTGCCTTTCCGCGCCCAGAGCGCGGATATCCCTGCTCTTTAAAAACCGAATAACAGGGTCTGCGATGAAGCGCGGGTGCATACGAACGCCGAGCATAACTCCTTTATTATCTATTAAGTGCGTATAACTGTAATGAATTCAGGAAGCTGCACCATATTCGAAACGTAACCTGCTGATTCTAAAAGGGGCGTAGGGAGGGGGTATTTGCAATAGACTCGCGATCGGGGTCTGTAGTTAGCCCTACCTCCGGGCAAACACCGCCGCAACCGGGTCCTCATAAATAAGGCTGAACCGCGCATCCTGATTGAGTGCGTAATACAGCCCGTCGCTGCGCCGTATCAGCACCACGCCCGATTCATTCAGGTAAGGGTCCTGCTTGTACGACTCGTCGCCGCGCTGCGTCGCGATGAACCGTTCGTCCAGGTCATCGCCGTACAAGTCGTTGCGCCCATCAATCGCCACCGGATAGTTCGGCATGTACCACATCAGGAAGCCGCCCCAGTCCAGCGTGTTGTACAGTGGCCCGGGCACCGGATTCTGCCGCAAAAAATTCACTGCCTTTACCGGAAACCTGCGGCTGATCGCCTGGTCCAATCCCTGCGTCGTAAAGTCCGTCCCGCGCGCGAACAGCAGCAGCGCAATCGCCACCGTTGCGAAGACTCCAGCCAACTCCAGCGTGCTTTCCGGCTTTTCCTTTTCGCCATAACCGGCCACTACGTCGGCGATGCATGACGCAGCTACCGTGCAAAGGAACCACGAATCCCGCATGGTGCGGAACGCCACCACTGCGGCCACCATCAGCAACACCAGCTTGAACAGGTCAACGCGCTTTTGCCACCCGACCGCAATAAACGCCGCGGCGCAAAGCAAAAGCTGTACATAGTGGTTCATGGCGCGAAACGTCAGCGGCTGCAGTTCGACGATCAGCGAATACGCCGACTTGGCCTTGGAATACTCCGCGATCACGCCATACAGGCGATACGAATACGGCCCGATGCATGTAGCGAGCACGCATGCCGCAAAAATCGCCGCCAGTTTCCCCGGCGGAAGCGTGCGCGGCGCCAGAAACGACGGCGACTTGCCCATCCGCTCCAGCACCCAGAGCAACAAGCTCACGCCCAGCAACACTCCCACGGGAAACAGTCCATAAAGAAACTGGATATGCAGGTTTGCCCACAGCAGAAAAATCAGTGGCAACCAATACAGCGTTTCAATACGCCCGGACCGGTTGGCTTCGAACAACAGCGCCAGCACCACGCAAAACAGGATGATGGAGAAGAACACCGGCCGCGGCATGATGGTGAACAGAAATGCGTAACAGCAGGGAACAGCTAGCCCAATGGACGTCCAGAACTTACCTGAGATGCGCCGCAGCATCCAGTACACAGCAAATGCCACGCCGATCGTCAGCAACGTCCCATATAGGCCGATGCCCAGCAGCCCAAACCACGCATACGCGCGTGACAGCAGCACCTCGTAGCCCCAGCTATATGCCACCCACGGCCGGCTGGCTGCCGTTCGCGACAGGATGCCGCTGTGGGGCACGGCCAAGTGCTGCACAATCCAGTCGCCGACCTTCAGGTGCCACCAGATGTCGAGGTCGAGGATGCACAGCTTGATGCTCAAACTGATAATGCCAACGGCGCTAAGGACGACGGCCAAAGCACTCAGCTGAATGGCCCGAAGTCGCAGAAGCCCACGCAGATCGTCGAAGGCAGTCATCCTTGAATCAGGTGATTGGCGACTATTGTACAAACCTACCCCGATTTCCTCGAGCAACTCCGTCACCAATCTTAGGGCCGAGCTAAACCATAGCAAAATAGTCGCTTACCCTTTCCTGGCCCGCAATTTTTCGAGTCTTCTTAGCGCCAAAAAACCCGCAGTGTGGGTCGAATCCCTCCCAAAATCGAACCGGAGGTCGCGGCTCGCAACGAGGAACCTCGTAAGTCCTTGAAACCGCTGCCATAAAAGATTATCTCCCAGCCACCGACTTTGGCATTTTCGGTGCATAGTAATGCTATGTGGCCGCATCTCGTCGGCCAGATGCCCTAAAGGCAACTCTCAGGAAGTTGAAATTCTATGTCGAACGAACCGCTCGAACCCAACGTGGCCATAGCCGTTGAGAATCAGCTCTGGAAACCGGTGCAAGTCATCGTGATGTCGGCAGTCTGCCTGCTCGTGGGCGTCGTTGTCGGTTACCTCCTGCGTGGATCGGCCCCCGCCGTCAGCGCGTCCATCCCTGCTGCGCAAACTGCCACCGCTCCTGCCGGAATGCCAGCATCTGCCGGCGCACAGCAGATGCCGTCTATGGACGACATGAAGCGCATGGCAGACAAGAAAGCCGAGCCGCTACTCGCCGCGTTGCAGAAGGACCCGAACAACGCCGAGACACTGAACCATCTCGGCATGCTCTACAAGAGCGCTCATCAGTTCAAGGAAGCAGAGGATTATTTCCAGAAGTCGCTGCAAGCGGACCCAAAGAATCCCAACGTCCGCACTGACCTGGCAACCTGTTTGTACTTTACCGGCGACGCCGACGGAGCCATTGCTGAATTGCAGAAGACGCTGACTTACGATCCCAAGCACCCCGGCGCGCTCATGAACCTGGGCATCATCGAGTACAAAGCCAAGAACGATTCCAAAGCCGCCGTTGCCGCATGGGAGAAACTGCTAAAGCTCCATCCTGACTTTGAGCAGAAAGAGCTGGTGCAGCACATGATCGACCAGGCCAAGCACGCCAAAGACAATCCCAGCCCGATGGGAATCACAAAAGGCTAGCCCTCCCCCGAACTACGGATTACTTGGCGCAAGAGCCGATAACTCTTGGGCCTTTTCTTTTGCCCCAGCCGCAGCCTGATATTGTCCGGCGTTCTGGAGCAAGTCTGCCAGACGCATCCATCGCGCCGCCACCGACGGCGTCAGCTTCACCGCGAGTTGCTGCTGTTCGATCGCCTGTTGCGTGTTGCCTAGCTTTGCATAGGCCGCCGCCCGGCCTTCGGCGATTTCTGCATACAGCTCCGGCGCGACGCTCTCACCTCCGTGGCGGAAAGGACTAGTGTTCTCGGCCGACTGCAGCGACTCCAACGCCTCTTGCGGCTGGTTACTTGCCAGATCCAGCCGTGCCATCGTCATGTATAGCACCAACGGTTGAAGTGACGACCCAATCGCGTTTTGCAATGCCTGTTTCGCCTCGGCGAGTTGACCACGCGCGGCCAGGATGCGGCTCAATTCGAACCACGCTCCGTCATCATCCTTCATTGCCAGTCCGAGACGATACTCCTGCTCGGCCACTTCCAGTCGCTGTTCGCGCTGATAGAGGCGCGCCAGCAGAAAGTGTGTGTTCGGGTCTTGCAGATCCTTCGCCGCCGCCTTCTGCAATGCGTCTTGCGCTTCGGAATCTCGCCGCAACACGTACAGCATTCCAGCCGCATTGAAATAGTGGTCATGCTGTCCAATCTTTGAGGTGTCGCTCGGCGCAGGCAGCGGCGCCGTCGCGCAGTCGATGGCCAGCCGATCAATCCAGGGCTGGTTCGCTGCTGAATTGCGCACCAGTACGACTGACACTTCGTCCAGGTACACCGGGCGCCACGTTGTGCTGTTGCAGAACGCATTTGCGTCCATGCCTTGCAACGCGCGATAACCGGCATTGGCGATGATGACGGTATTGATATTCCATTGCTCGGCCGCCGCTTGCCAGGCCGGAGAATCAGGCGCGCTTGTTTCCAGCTTCTGCTCCGCCAGAAACAGCGTCGGATTCAAGTGGTCCGCCCGACCATCGATGAAGTTGGGATACCCTGCTCCCAATCGCAACGCGGCGAATCCGCCCACGGCAAACGTCTCGAACACATTCCCGGGAAGTTTCTCCTGTTCGATGAATTCGGCCGCGCGTTCCGGAAACCAGAACGACTCGCCCGCGCCGAACCGCGAATCGGCACGGAAGTAAACGTACGAGCGGTTGGAGGCGTAATCGACGATATGAAGGCAGGCGATCGCGCAGAACAAGACGGTGCACGCCGCAATCACCGCCCACGGCAGCTTTACCTGAGGACTCTTCACCACATGCGAATCGATCGCACCGTCCGTAGTGACCAATCCGTCTAGCAGTGTCGCTCCCAGCGTGACCACGACAATCGCGAACATGCCAAGATAGCGCGCATGCGCCAGCGCTTCGTAGATCGCGCCTGCCAGAACGACCGCCGCTCCCAACTGCTTGCGCCAGACTGCAAGTGGCACTAGCAACACAGCAACCAGCAACAGCCAGGAATTGCCGTTTTCCAGATGCCGCACGTCGAATAGCTGAAAGAACGTTTGCCACGTGATGGGAACGCCGGCAAACTCCTGAATGTAGTTCGCACTGTTCAGTGAGCCCGCGGCTGGGCTGAACATCCCCGCTAGGCTCAGCGCGGCAGGGTAGATTCTCACGCCCCACGGATTAACCAGCGTCGCCGCAATTCCCGCGACAAGCCACGGCCACGCCGCTCGAAGCCGTTGTTGCGCCGGCCCGCGACGCTCGGCAAATATCAAGTCTGCCGCCTCAAGAACGACGTACGCTCCCAGCACCGCCAATCCTGCGATAAATCCCGGATGCAGATTGACCCACAACAGCATGATCACCGGCACCAGCCACAACCGCACTCGCTCGCCGCAGTGATACGCCCACAACTCTCCCAACAGTACGGCAAACAAGACAGTGCTGAACAAATCGGCTCGCGGTGCTGTTCGGTAAGCGATGGCAGGAATCGCCAGCATGCCGAGCACGAGGCTTGGCATTGTTCGCTTGCGAACCAGATACGCAACCACCGCTACGCATGCCGCGGCGGACACCCAGCTCAATGCCGCGAAGCCGCCAACTCGGTAAGCAAGGTAGAGCAGCACTCCGCCGAACGGCGGATATACCCACGGCATTCCGGCGGAGCCATAGGACAGGACATCCTTGCTAGGAATGGCCCTGTGCTGCCACACGTATCGGCCTGTGGCCACATGCCAGCCAGTATCGGAATCCGCCACGGTGCGCAATCCGGCGGCGAACGCATTAGCCAGCACTAGTACCGCAAACACGGTGACCAGTACCCGCTGCACCCGTTCTGCGTTCACATTCATAGTGAAAGGACGATGACCCGCCAGTATCGCACGTGCCCTGCAGGGATACGGACCTGGCCTCCCGTCGTCGCCCCACCCGCGATATTTATGTCCTCACCGCTTGCTCTCATCCGCCCATGCTTGATAGCTTTCACCAAGCGTCCCTAAAGGAGGACACAGCACATGCGCACGGTTCGCAATCTCGCTCACCTCGGGGCCCTCACTGCGTTCCTGACGATCGCCGCGATCGCCGCAGTGCCCACCGCTGACGCTCAGGAAGTGATCGACGCCACAGCGATGGGCACCAGCACACAGATGGGAAAGGTGATCAATATCAAGTTGTTGATTTACAGCTACTCGACGCCGCAGGACAAGAAGGTCCTGGACGAAGCCTTTGCGAAAGGCCAGAATCAAGGATTGGTCAATGCCCTGGAGAAGATGAAGGCCGTGGGTCGAATCCAGATACCCGGCACGATCGGCTACGATGTCTCCTACATCTCCTCGACGCCCAGCCCCACCGGACGAACGATCTACTTCGTAACCAACCGAAAAATCACGTTCAAAGAGGCGTACCGTAATACGCCATCACAGGCCTACAACCTCTCAGGCGGCGAAATCAATATCAGCGACCAGGACAAATCCAAGAGCGCCGGGGTCTTGTATCCAGCCGCGCAACTGGTCATCAACAAAGATGGCGATCTCCAGATCGAGTTGCGCCAGAACCCCTGGCGACTGACGAACATCATCGTGCGCGGCACGACAAAAGAGTAGCGGACAGCGTCGCTGGAAAAACATAACTGGCTGAAAGAAATGGTAGGCACGAGGAGACTCGAACTCCTGACCTCTACCGTGTCAAGGTAGCGCTCTAACCAACTGAGCTACGCGCCTACTTCGGTTGGCATCCCTATTCTAGCGGTGCAACTCGGGCGGAGCAAGTAGCGGCCGATCGATCACGAGATCTTCTCTGCACCTCCGCCAGTCATTCTACTTCCGCCACCAGCGTTTGCGTTCGTACCGCGGGTTAGGCTCCCGCTCCGCCAATCGGCGCGACCTCCACGAGAACGCCCCCTTATACAACTTGATAGTCGGTCCACGCCGTTCGTCTCCCAGAATCACGCTAACGATGTCGAAGCGACACGCCGGAGGTCCATCGCACCGCAGGTGTCGCACGTAGCGGCGCGCGACCGACCGGATGTGCGCTTTCTTCGCCGCGTCCACCGCCATCTCCGGAGGAACCAAGCCGGTTTGCGAATGAGTCTTCACTTCGACGAAGCACAACACACCGTCGTCCCACCCAATAATGTCGATTTCGCCATGGCTTTGCGGCGTCCGAAAGTTCCTGGCGACGATGCGATAGCCCAGACTGCGCAGGTAGAAGTAGGCTTCCACTTCGCCCCATCGCGCGGTCTTCAGGTGACCCGGCGTACTCCTCCCCAGGTAGTCAGAAGCTTTGCCGAGCGAGCGGGCAACAATTCGGGTGAGCCAGACCATGGGCTTTCGCACGAAAGCAACTACGTGTCCGACAATTTACCTGTTTGCTGGCGCTGGAAGCGGTGACGCCAATCACAAGCTGATGGCCAAGGCTTGACCTCCGCCAAGGCCTTTCAGCAACTGCCATTTGCCAAGCAAGTACTATTAACGACACAATCTAAGGACGGGGTTGCTACTGTCGTTTCGGCATTCGGCGGCGGATGCGTGAGCACCGTCAATGATCGACATTTCTTGGTTGAAAGACAGGCGAAATCGGGGATGCAGCCATTCAGAGGGGGCGGGGTGAAAAATCAATTCTGGACTGCGCCCAATCAGCTCACCTTGCTGCGCCTCATCTTTATCCCTTTCGTCATCACCAATGTTCTCGACGGCAACTGGCATTGGGCACTTGGCCTGCTCGTCCTCGCCGGGCTCAGCGACGCGCTCGATGGCTGGCTCGCGCGCGTGCTTAATCAACGCACCATGCTCGGTCAGTATCTTGACCCCATCGCCGACAAGCTGCTGCTCAGCTCCTTGTTCCTGGTTTTGTCCATCGCGCGAAAAATCCCCTGGAAATACACCGTGCTGGTATTGAGCCGCGATGTCTGCATCCTGGCCACGGCCATGGCGCTGTACGCAACCGTCGGTTTCCGCGATTTCCGTCCCAGCGTATTTGGCAAGATCAACACCGTCTGCCAGATTGGTGCGGTCTTCTTTGTCGTGTTGGCCCAGGTCGTCGCCACGCCCGCGGTGATCTCCCTGAAAACAACATTTCTGTACGCAACCTTCGCCTTCACCATGCTGTCTGGCGTCCACTACATTCTGCTGACGGGCAGTCGCCTGCGCAGTTCCAACCATAAGCTGCCGGCGACCTGATGCCCGGCGCTGCTCCATCTGCCATTCCCGCAGAGACTGATCATTCCGGCCGGCATCGTCTGAAGGTCATCATTGCCTTCGCGCTGGTGTACGTCTTCTGGGGATCGACCTATCTCGCCATCGGCATAACATCGGCCGAAGGCATTCCGCCCTTCGTCATGTGCGCCATGCGATTTCTCATCGCCGGGCCGCTGATGCTGGCCGCCTGCGCTATGTTCGGTCGTCCCATTCGAATAACTTTTCGTGAAGCCTTGCGTCTCGCAGCCATTGGAGGCTTGTTGTTGGTCGGCGGAAACGGCGGTCTGGCGTGGGCGGAACAGTACGTCCCAACTGGTTTCGCCGCGCTGATCGTCGCAGTGACGCCGATTTGGTTTCTGGTGCTCGAGACCTTTATCTTTCGTGGCGACCGTATGTCGCGCCGCGGTCTGATCGGGCTGGCCTTGGGCATCGTCGGCATCGCGGTTCTCATGTCGCCAAAGATCACCCATCGCGACGCACTCGGAATCATGCAGTTGATCGGCTCTATCAGTCTGTTGTTCTCGTCCTTCAGTTGGGCGGTTGGCTCGGTGCTCTCCCGCAAATGGCAGATGAAGGTCGACCCATTTGTCGCCACCGGTTGGGAGATGCTCTTCGCCGGCCTCGGACACACCGTACTGATGACACTGACCGGTCAAGTCCATCGCGTGGTATTCAACCAGCGTGGCGTTCTGGCTGTTCTATATCTCGTGGTTTTCGGATCATGGGTCGGTTACACCGCGTACATCTGGCTGCTGAAGCACGTGCCGACACCCAAGGTGGCAACGTACGCTTATGTGAATCCCATCGTTGCGGTGTTCCTGGGATGGCTGGTGCTGCATGAACGCTTCGATCGCTTTATCTTGGCGGGCAGCATCGTCGTCATCGCGGCGGTGGCACTCGTAACCACTGCCAAAGTTCACTCAACCGAAGAACCAACCTCCACGGGCGAAGGCCTGCCCGAACTCGAGTCGGAAGTCTGACAAATCGCTGATTGTGAAGGGACGCAGCTTTATAGCTTGCACAAAGAGTCGCTTCGGGCTGGGTTTTGAAGGGGCACGGCTTCAGCCGTGCCGTTCAGCCATTTATTTTTCCTCGCGGACTTCAGTCCGCGGAGAATTTGCTTCCACGACTCTTTGGCAAGCTCTTCACAGTCTGTGTGAGTACTCGTTTCACATTACGACGGTGGAACAGGTCGTTCAAACTAAGAGCCCCAGAGGGGCGAAACAGTCTAGCCCACCACGCAGCCGAAGGCGGAGTGGTGGGTAAAGTGGCAAGTAATCCAGAGTCCCGGCAGCCGGGGTCCCCGCGAAGCGCCGCCTTTGCGCTTCGTGGGGTGGCGGAGGGACGGTAGATGTTAGCGAGGGCTTCAGCCCGATCTTACTTCCTCTTCCACCTCACTCCATCTTTCGTGTTCTCCAGCACGATTCCGTTTTCCGCCAGCTGGTTCCGAATCGCGTCCGACCTCGCGAAATTCCGCGACTGGCGCGCCTGCGAATGTTCCGCTACCAACTTCTCGACCTCAGCGTCTGACAATGACGCAGCTTTTGCGATCTCCGCTGCCACGGGGCTTATCTTGTCGCCTTTGCCTTCGGCCTTGGCCCACTCGACCGTCGCCCGCACCTTCGCCGCGTCGTCATCCTGCAGCACGGCAAAAAGTTCGTCGAACTGCTCCAGCGCGTTCAGAATCTTCGGCGCGTCATCCTGCTTCACTTGTCCGCCGTCGACCGCCGCATTGACATCGCGCACCAGGTCGAACACCGCTCCCAGGGCGCGCGCGGTGTTCAAGTCGTCTTCCATGCCGGTCCGCATCTCGGCCGACGCGCGTTCCGCCAGCTCCGCGACCGCTGGATTAGAGCCGGCCTCGAACTTCGACGTCTGCAGCCGCAACTTGAAGTTGCGCAATCGTTCCACCGAGTTCGCCGCCTGCGTCAATCCGTCAAACGTAAAGTTCAACTGCTTGTGATGCGGAACGGACATCAGCAAAAACCGTATCGACGACGGCTTGTGTCCCATCAGCACCAGGTCGCGCACGGTATAGAAGTTGCCCGCGCTCTTGGCCATCTTCTCGCCTTCCACCAGCAAGAACCGCGAGTGCACCCAATACCGCACAAACTGCTTTCCGGTCAGCGACTCCGATTGCGCGATCTCGTTCTCGTGATGCGGAAAAATCAAGTCCTCGCCGCCGCAGTGGATATCGAAGCTCTCCCCCAGGTACTTCATAGACATCTGCGAGCACTCGATGTGCCAGCCCGGACGCCCCGGGCCAATCTCCGTGTCCCACTGCGCCTCGCCGGGTTTGGGTGCCTTCCATAGCGCGAAGTCACGCGCGTTGTCCTTCTCATATTCGTCCACATCCACGCGCGCGCCGTCTGCCATCCCGGCAAAGTCCTTCTTCGACAGCTTGCCGTACTCAGGGAACTTGGCGATGCGGAAGTAATACGAGCCGTCGTCGGCGGCGTAGGCGTAACCCTTGTCGCGCAACTCGGCGATGAAGTGCGCCATCTCCTGGATGTGGTCCGTCGCCTTCACTAGCAGCTCGGGATGCTCAATGTTCAGCGCATCGGCGTCCTCCAGAAACGCCTGCGTGTACTTCTTGGTGTACTCCTGTACCGTCACGCCATCGCGCGCAGCGTTGCGGATGATCTTGTCCTCCACGTCGGTAATGTTCATGACATGTTTGATCTTGTACCCGCTCTGCTTCAGAAAGCGACGCAGCACGTCAACCGCGACAAAGGTGCGGAAGTTGCCGATGTGGCCGTAGTCGTAAACCGTCGGCCCGCAAGCATACATGCGGACCAGGTTGTCTTCGAGCGGATGAAACTCTTCGAGCTTGCCAGACAGAGTATTGAAAAGCTGTAGCGCCATGAACCTTCCCTGTAGAAGTGCAGAACCTTCGATTGTAGGGAAGGGCGAGAAACGGGGTCAAACCGCAGCGATGATTCGGGTAGAGCGGCGCTTTAGCGCCACGTCCAAGTCCTTTGTTCGTTCTGTCATCCCTCGGTGGCTTCTAGCCGCAGGAAGATCTGCTTTTCTCTATCTTCCGGCAGGTCACTTGGGCAAAGATTCACGAGGCCCGACGAGCTCTCGGCGGGTGCCCCATGCAACCTTCCTTTGGTTGCGTGGGGATTTTGACTTTCGTCGCGCGGGTGCCCCATCCTTTCCCGTCTTTTGGGAAAGGGTGGGAACGGAGACCCTCCTTATCACGCACCTGTGTGTCCTACGTCCTATCCACCTGGACTCAAGTTCTCTAAAACATGCCTAAGTGAGGCAAGGGGATTACTGTCTCTTGCCCCAATCCCACGCCCAGCGCGAGGGGGGCAGTTTGTCCTTTGACATCGTTCTCATGCGTCGAAGACGAGTATGACTTGTATTGAAAGTATGACAATTACTTGCATACAAGTAATACAAGTATGACAACTTGTGAGACCAAAAATCGCCGTTTTTGACAGCTAAGTCCTACGCGCACTGATGGATACGTATAACTAGTCGTAGATTCAATCGTTTGCGAACAATTTCCTCCCAAACCATTGATTCTAAACAGTCGTGATAAATTATCTTATTTTTGTGTTATAGACAACTATATCACCGACAATCCGATGCAAAAGGTTTGGACTTGACATGCACCGTTGGCGCCGATAGCGTTCCGAGGAAACTCGGGCTAACCGTATCCGCTCGTGGAGGATTTTATGGTTCCCCTTACTGCGCTTTGGCTGCCGATCATCTTGGCGGCTGTGATTGTGTTCTTCGCCAGCTTCGTCATGCACATGCTGCTGAAGTATCACCAGGGCGACTACAAGCAGATGCCCGGCGAGGAAAAGGTCAGCGCTGCTATTCGGGAAGCGGGCGTGACGCCCGGGCTGTACATGTTTCCGCACACCACTCATGCGGAGATGAAGTCTCCCGAGACCGCGGAGAAATTCAAGCGTGGACCGGTAGGAACGCTGAACCTTCGCCAGAACGGCCCGATCGTCATGGGCAAGTTCCTGGGGCAGTGGTTCGGGTACTGCCTGATCGTCGCGTTCTTCACCGCCTATGTCACCGGACACACAGTCGCTCCGGGAACGGATTATCTGGCCGTATTCCGCGTAGCGGGAACCGTGGCGTTCATGGCCTACGGCCTGAGCCAGTTGGCGAACGGCATTTGGAAAGGCGAGCCGTGGAGCATGGTCATTAAAGAAGTAATCGACGGACTCGTCTACGGGTTGCTGACAGCGGGAGTGTTTGGGTGGCTGTGGCCGCGGTGAGGCTAATGGTCTTCGATGCTCTCGCCAAGGCGTTCTGCGGCCGCCTTCGCCTCTTTATTGCCACGCAATTCCGCTGCGTCGTACCAGCGGACCGCCTCTTGCACGTCTTCGCGCACGCCTGACCCGGTTTCGTAGGCGCGGCCCAGGCTGTACATCGCATCGGCATTGCCTGCAGTGGCGGCCTTCTCATACCAGCGTGCGGCTTCTTTGTAGTCCTTGGGCACGCCGGATCCGGCGGCGTAGATGCGGCCGAGGCGATACATCGCGAGACTGTCGCCCGCTTCGGCGGCTCTGGTGAACCAGCTAATCGCCAGCTGGAAATCTTGGGGCGCGCCTTCGCCGGTTTCGTAGGCGTTGGCGAGTTTGGCCATGGCCTGAGGATTGCCGGACTGCGCCTCACGGAAGGTGTCCGCCAGTTCGAGGCTAAGACCCGCCGGTGATTGGGTCGTTTGCGCTTGTGTTGGCCGCGTGTCCGACGTCGGCGATGGAACGCGCGGCGATTGCTGCCCAACTGCGGCTTGAGGCGCGCTAGCCGATGCATTGGAGCGCGTGCAGCCCCAGGTCGCGAGTGTGCCAACCAGAACGGCTAACGCCAAGAGCCATTTGCGTTTTGCCTGGCGGAAACCGAGGTTGGCTGGGTCAAACATTGCGGGTCTAAACGGTATAAGTACGGCGATAACTCGCGTGCTTCTATTTTATGGCGAGAGTGGGTACGTTTTCCAGCCGGGAACTGCGGAGTTCACCTCGGGTCGATGTCGGGCTTCCGAAACACGGAACTGTTGAGTACAATCGGACAACCCTCTCGACCGAAAGTCACTTTCAGCAAAGAGCAACTGGAGATGTCAATGCCACTACCCTCGTTCCGTTACCGGCTTGAGCAGCAGGCACCGAAGGCCTTCAACGGCGGCATCACCCGCGGCGCATCCGTCAACGAGTTCCCAATCTCGACCGGAATTGCCGGCGTCTCAATGCGGCTCGGTCCGGGTACGATTCGTGAGCTGCACTGGCATGCCAATGCGGCCGAGTGGGCCTATGTGGTCAGCGGCGCCTGCCGCACCACGATCCTTCATCCGGACGGTTCGGCTTACATCGACACGTTCGATGCAGGCGACGTCTGGTACTTTCCGCGCGGGTATGGGCACTCGATCCAGGGGCTTGGGCCCGGCGAGTGCCACTTCATCCTGATCTTCGACAACGGCGACTTCTCGGAAGATCACACCTTCAGCATCACGGACTTTTTGGCGCAAACGCCGCGCGAAATTGTGTCGCAAAGCCTGGGTCTGACCATCGCGGAGCTGGCGCCGCTGCCGACTCATGAAGCGTACTTCGTTAAAGGGCCGGTGCCGGACGACAGCTCGCTGATCGCAACCGCGCGTCGAAACCCGGAGTTGACGACGATGCATCGCTATCCGCTCGACGCTCAGCAGCCGCGGCGAGTTCCCGGAGGCGGTACCCAGCGGACTGTAACGGTCAACGAGTTTCCGATTTCGACGACGATGGCGGGATCGCTGATCGAGCTTCAGCCAGGCGCGTTGCGCGAGTTGCACTGGCATCCGAATGCGGACGAATGGCAGTACTACATCAGCGGCACGGCGGAGATGGGCGTATTTCTGGCGCAGGGGAATGCGGTCATCGACCAGTTCGAAGCCGGTGACGTCGGCTATGCTCCGATGGGCGCAGGCCACTACATTAAGAACAAAGGCAACGACGTGTGCCGCATCCTCGTTGGATTCAACAGCCCTCACTATCAGGCGATGGACCTGAGCGAGTGGCTGGCGGGGAATCCGCTGGACGTGCTCGAAACGAACCTTGGACTGAGTGCCGAGGTTGCCGCCAAGCTTCCGCGCAAGACGGTGTTTGTGGCGCCTCCGGTGAGCGGGAAATAGCAGGATTGTCAGCGATTTAGGGGGTTACGGAGTGCGAAGAAGGCGTCTATAATTTAAGTAAGGATCAATAGCATGACCAGCCGTCTATCCAGGCCCCGGATGATCACCTATGCGGAGACCCACCCCGCGTGTGATGCCGGCGTGCGTGCGGCGTGGTCTCGGCCGATTTCGATGCGCGCAGACTCCAAGTTCTCTCCTTGCATGGCGCGGCCCAATCTTTTCTCGGGCGACTAGTTCCTTCATTCCAAGATCCAAGGCTAAGCCCCGATTTGCGGTCTGACTATATAAGACATGCAACTCCGAGCAAGCAAGAAATTCGGCACGTCCGCCGTGCCACAGCCCTTTCGCAGGAGACGACCATGACCACCAATACTCTAATTCCAGTTGCCGGACCGAAGATCAAGACCGCTCTGCCCGGACCAAACGCCAAGCGCATTCTCGAAGGCGATGAGCGCTACATCTCGCCGTCGTACACGCGGTCGTACCCGATGGTGGCAAAGCGCGGGCGAGGCGTGATCGTGGAAGACGTGGACGGCAACGAGTTCCTCGACTTTTCGGCCGGCATCGCCGTGACTTCGACCGGGCATTGCCATCCAGAAGTGGTCGCCGCGATTCAGAAGCAGGCGGGCGAGTTGATCCACATGTCGGGTACCGATTTCTATTACGAGAGCATGGTGACGCTGGCGGAACGGCTATCGAAGATTGCCCCCATGAAGGGGCCGCACAAGTTCTATTACGGCAACTCTGGAGCCGAGGCGGTGGAATGTGCGCTGAAGGTCGCGCGCTATCACACCAAGCGGCAGAACGCGATCGCCTTCTTCGGAGCGTTCCATGGGCGAACGATGGGAGCATTGTCGCTGACGGCGTCAAAGCCGCAACAGAAGCGGCGGTTTGCGCCGATGGTTCCGGGCGTGACGCACGTGCGTTATCCGGATGTGTACCGCGGTTGTGTCGGCGGAGCCCAGGAAGGCGAGGCATTTGCGCTGGGCTGCGCGCGCTATATCGAAGAGAAGCTGTTTAAGACCATCCTGCCGCCGGAGGAAGTGGCCGCCATTTTCGTCGAGCCGATTCAGGGTGAGGGTGGATACGTTGTCGCTCCGACGGTGTTCATGCAGGAGTTGCGGCGGATTTGCGACCGGCATGGGATTCTGCTGGTGGCGGATGAAGTGCAGTCGGGCATGGGGCGCACGGGCAAGTGGTGGGCGATTGAGCACACCGGCGTGGAACCTGACATTGTTTGCATCGCGAAAGGAATTGCCAGTGGCATGCCGCTGGGCATCACCATGACGAAGGCAGAGATCATGGACTGGGTTCCGGGATCGCATGCTTCTACATTTGGGGGAAACCCAGTGTGTATAGCCGCTGCGCTGGCGACACTCGACGTGCTGGAGCGCGAAGGCGTGAAGAATGCCGAAGTCGTCGGCGATTACATGATGGAACGACTCGCCGACTGGCCGCGCAGGCTGGATCTGGTTGGCGATGTCCGCGGACGCGGGCTGATGATCGGCGTGGAGATTGTGACCGACAAGAACACCCGGACGCAGGGCGGAGCAGAGCGCGACCTCATCGTCGAGAAGGCGTTTGAGCGCGGAGTTCTATTGCTGGGCTGCGGGCCGAACACAGTGCGCCTTGCGCCGCCGCTTATTGTCAGTAAAGAGCAGGCCGACATTGCGCTCGATGTGCTGGAAGAGTGCATCCAACTGGTTGCGAATACCCACCATAAGCATTCGTCGACAGTCGGTAAACAAGTCGGCGCATGACCGAGTGGTAGTGAGACGCAGAATTACAGCCTGGACTCTCCATCCAGGCTGTTTTGCTTGGCAGAGAGTCAGGAAATCTACGCTGCACAAGATCAGGTTTCTTCCCATCACGATGATTATTCGCTGAAATTGTGATGTGGCTTCTTTTGGGGCGAGCAACGATAGCGTAATATATCGGAGGTTCCCCAGGAGACATGTAACTGTGCCCGAGCTTCGCAAAGATCCCATCGTCGGACGATGGGTCATCATATCTACTGATCGCTCCAAACGCCCAACCGATTTTGTAAGAGAGTCCGTCAAGAACAAGGGCGGGTTTTGCCCATTTTGTCCCGGCAACGAGAACAAGACACCGTCGGAAGTGCTGGCCTATCGCCCGAATGGCACGGGCCGCGATGCGCAAGGTTGGACGGTACGGGTTGTACCCAACAAGTTTCCTGCGCTGGGGATCGAGGGAAGTCTGAACCGCTCGGCGGAAGGCATGTTCGACAAGATGAACGGCATCGGCGCGCACGAAGTCATCATCGAGACGCCTGATCACGATGCGACGCTGGCGACGCTGCCGGAGAAGCGCATCGAAGATGTCTTGTGGGCGTTTCGCGATCGCATTCTCGATCTGAAAAAAGACAAGCGATTCAAGTACATCATGATCTTCAAGAACCACGGTGCCGCCGCCGGGGCGACGTTGGAGCATGCGCACGGTCAGCTGATTGCGCTCCCCATCGTTCCCAAACATGTGCTGGAAGAGATTGAAGGCGCCAAGCAGTATTACCAGTACAAAGAGCGGTGCGTGTTTTGCGACGTCGTCAGGCAAGAGACCGATGCAGGCGTGCGGGTGGTGAGCGAGAACGAAGCGTTCCTGACGGTCGCGCCGTATGCACCACGGTTTCCATTCGAGACGTGGGTGCTGCCGAAGAAGCACGAATCGGCGTTCGAAAACGCGTCCTCACAAACCTATGAGGCGCTGGCGCGGGCGCTAAAGAACCTGCTGCAACGAGCTGACCTGGTGCTGGACAATCCAGCGTACAACATGGTGATCCATACTGCTCCGGTGCAAGAGGGGCCGATGGAGCATTATCACTGGCACGTGGAGTTTATACCGCGGCTAACGAAGATCGCCGGCTTCGAGTGGGGAACAGGCTTCTATCAGAACCCGACTCCTCCGGAAGAGGCGGCGCAGTATCTGCGCGAGGCTAAAGTGCGAACAGCGCAGCCGGCGGCGGTAGCAGGATAAGAGATTGTGATTGCGCGATCAAAAAGCCTGGCGGATGAGCCAGGCTTTTTGCTTTGATCTAGGTCGGCTTATTCCTGACGGTCCTCGAATTCTTCGTACCAGGCCATCTGGATGGCTTCAAGTTTGCCTTCGGTCGACGCTTTGGGATCGCCGGTGAAGTTCGGCAGTTCCGTCACGAAGCGGTGCAGGTCGGTGAAGCGGACTTCGAGCGGGTTTTGGTCGGGGAATTTGTCGGCCAGCGCAAGTGCGATGTCTTCTGCGGTGTCCCAGGTCAAGTCGGCAGGCATGCTAGTGTCCCGCTCCTTCGGAAACGTAGTTGCGGTTCCACGCGGGGATCTCGACCACGACTTCGCCGGGCTTCTCGATGACGGACTGGCAGCCGAGGCGCGACTCGAGTTGCAGGTCGGCAGCCATGTCGAGCTTATCGGCCTCGTCATCTTCCATGGGACTGAGCAGCTCCTTGCCCTTCTTCACCACCACGTGACAGGTGGTGCAGGCACAGTTGCCTCCACAGGCGTGCTCAAGATGAAGGCCGAAGTTCAGCGCGACATCGAGCAGCGATTGCGGCTTGCCGTGGTCCTGATAAGGGAGCTTGCCGTGCTCGAATTCAAACGTCTTATTTTCGGGAAGAAAAGTAACCTTCACCGTGTTCGTGGCGGGAGCTTCGATGGTAGCGGCTCCGGTGCCTTGGGATTTTTCGTCTGCCATAGTTCCTCTGCTAGGTTTTAATTTCAGCTTTCGCGATGGGATGCGGAGAGGCGGGGCCTTCTCCAACGTCTGCCGTCTCCATCGTCTTGCCCTTCAGTGCCGTGGTGACGGCGGTGTCCATCATCAACTCGGCCAAGTGCATCGTCGCCTGGTTCAGCGCGTCGATTGCGCGTGCGAATCGCCTGATAGTCGTCGTGCGGCACGACCGCGGTCAACGCTTTTCCCAACTTGTCGATGTCGCTACGCTCCCGCGACGTGAGTTGCTGCCACGCCGGTCCTTTGCGTGCTTTGTCTAGAGCAGCCAGCATCGTGTCCGCTTCGTTGCGTGCCTCGATGACCTGGCGCTTCTGGAAATCCTCTTCGGCGTAGTCGAACGATTCGAGAATCATGCCCTCGACCTGCTCGTCGGTTAGGCCGTAGCTGGGCTGCACTTCGATTTCGGCTTCCTTGCCGCTGCGTGCCTCACGGGCGGACACATGCAGGATTCCATTGGCGTCAAGGAGGAATTTCACCTCGATGCGGGGCAGCCCGGCAGGCATCGGCGGAATGCCTTTCAGATCGAACCGCGCCAGCGAGCGACAGTCTTTTGCCAGTTCCCGCTCGCCCTGGACGACATGGATCGCAACGTTGGTCTGGCCCTCGACTCCTGTAGTGAAGTGCTCGGTCGCGGATTCCGGAATCGTGGAATTGCGATGAATAATCTTCACCACGCCTCCGCCGAGCGACTCAATGCCGAGCGAGAGCGGAGTGACGTCGAGCAGCAGCATTTCCTTGGTTGCTTCCGAGCCTCCGCCGAGAATGTTGGCTTGCACAGCCGCACCCAGAGCGACGACTTCGTCGGGATTCAGGTCGGCATGTGGGGTGCGCTCGAACTGTTTCTCGACCAGCGTGCGAACCAGCGGAATACGAGTCGAACCTCCGACGAGCACTGCTTCGTCAATCTGCTTCGCGGTGAGGCCGGCGTCTTTCATCGCCTGGCGAACGGGTCCGACGGTGCGGTCAACTACCGGGCGAATGAGCTGTTCGTATTGTTCGCGTGTGATCTTGCGCTGATAGTGCTTGCCATCCGGAAGCACAACGTCGAGGGTAGTCTCATCGTTCGACGAGAGTGCGATCTTGGCGTCGATGACGGCCTTGCGAATCGTCTGCACAGCTTCCCCGCTGCGCCGTACGTCCATGCCAAGATCGCCTTGGATATCGTCCAGCGCAATCGCGATGAGCAGGTTGTCGATGTCGTCGCCGCCGAGGTGCGTGTCGCCGTTGGTAGCGATAACCTCAAAGATACCCTCGTGCAATTTAAGAATCGAGATGTCGAAGGTACCGCCACCGAGGTCATACACCGCGACCGTCGCAGTATCTTTCTTGTCGAGACCGTAGGCGAGAGAAGCTGCTGTCGGTTCGTTGACCAGTCGCAGGACTTCGAGCCCGGCGATGCGTCCGGCGTCTTTCGTGGCCTGGCGCTGCGCGTCATTGAAATAGGCGGGCACGGTGATGACGGCTTTGGTTACCGGAGCCCCGAAATAGCGCTCGGCGTTCCGCTTGAGCTGGCGCAGGATGAACGCTGAGATTTCCGGAGGCGTATAAGTCTTGTTGCCCAGCTTGATGCGCAACACTTCGCCGGGTGCGAGGTCGTCGGCCACGCGGAAAGGGAAGAGCTTAAGCTCGTCCTGAATGTCTTCGACGCCGCGGCCCATGAGGCGTTTCACGCTATAGACGGCGCGCTCGGGAGTTTCGATAAGGTACTTCCGCGCGGCATTGCCGACGATGATCTGGTCACGTTCATCGAGGGCGACGACCGACGGCACGAGATTCAAGCCATCCTCGCCCGGGATGACGACCGGACGGTCGTTCTCCATGTAGGCAACCAGCGAGTTGGTGGTGCCAAGGTCGATGCCGATGATGCGTTCGGTTGCCATGGGCGAGTCGCTAGCTCTCCAGTACCTCATCGATTTCGCGCAGCAGGTTGCGCAGATAGGAGCGGCGATTCAGTATCCCGACCATCTTGTCGCGCGCGGCGGCGCGATCGTTCTCGACGACAGTTTCGCCCGCGGCGCCACGCTCAGTGAGCGCGTCCCACTCATTCCAAGCTGACCGCAATTCCGACAGCATTTCGCTTTGCTTGGCGATGAGATTGTCCTTGGCTTTGCGTATGTCTTGCGCGAGAGATGGATCGTCCTCGTCCATCTTCTTGTTCATGCGCAATTCTTCGAGCTGCATATTCAGCTCGAAAACCTCTTCGAGGAGATCGGGCGGGACGACCTGCTTCTTCACTGCACCGGTCTTGCGGGCCTCTTCGGTGGCGGCTTTGGACTGCTCTTCCAACTGCACGCCTTGCAAGCGAAGCAAATACTCGGTGCGCGAGATCGGGTCTTTCAAGGTGCGATAGGCGTCGTTGAGCTGCGAAGTTTTCTCCAGGCTCCATTCCTGTTCGCGACCGTCGGCGCGTGCATTGATGTCGGGATGGAGCTTGCGACTGAGCGCGTAAAAGTCGCGCTCGAGTTGACCAGTGTCGAGGTTGAGCTTGTACGGCAGTCCGAAGAAGCTAAAGTAATCCACCGGCGCGGGCGGCTGGACTTTGCCGCACTCCTGGCAGTAATGTGCGGCACGCATGGCGCCGCACGACCAGCACTCCGTCGTGATCGGCTTCGACGGGGTCGAAACCAGCACGCCATTAGCTCCACCCGTTGTTCTCTCACTGAAAGCCATAATGTTCCTTCAATCTCTGCGCGACACACCATCAGCTGTGGACTTCCACAGCCGTGGAACTCCCGTCCTCAACTGCGCTGCGACTGGGGTGAAATTCGGCTGCGCCGTGTCTACGAAAAAGAGGTTCCGCAGCCGCAGGATTTCTTGGCATTCGGATTCTGGAAGACGAAGCCCTGGTGCATCAGGGTTTCTTCGTAGTCGAGAATCATGCCGTGCAGATAAATGAACGACTTCGGATCAACAAAAACGCGGACGTCTTCATACTGGAAGACGCGGTCGCGCTCGCGCGGCTGAGTATCGAAACGGATGTTGTAGCTCAGCCCCGAACAGCCTCCGCCCTGCACGCCAAGACGCAAGCCGCCTTCAGCCGGAGAAATATTCTCCTTGGCCATAGCGGTACGAATGCGCGCCAGCGCTTTGTCCGTCACCTGGATGCCCTTCGCTGGCACCGCCGGCGCCTGCACCGGATTTTCGATGTTGACCGTGCTCATGGTTGTCTTGTGTTCCGCGCCAGCAGGCACGGCACACGATTCTCCAGTGTCAGTTTACGCCTGCTGGGCAACGGCGGCCGGCTCGGCTTTGCCCTGTCCCTGCTTCTTCTTCCAGTCGCCGATAGCGGCGCGAATCGCGTCTTCCGCCAGCACCGAGCAGTGGATCTTCACAGGAGGAAGAGAGAGCTCCTTCACGATCTCGGTGTTCTTGATCTGAAGCGCTTCGTCCACCGTCTTGCCTTTTACCCACTCGGTCGCTAGCGAAGACGAGGCGATCGCCGAGCCGCAGCCGAAGGTCTTGAACTTGGCGTCTTCGATGACGCTGGTTTCCGGATTGACCTTGATCTGCAACTTCATGACGTCGCCGCACTCGGGCGCGCCGACCAGACCGGTGCCGACTTCGGTGCTGTTCTTGTCGAGCGAACCGACGTTGCGGGGATTAGTGTAATGATCGAGTACCTTGTCGCTGTATGCCATTGTGTCTCCTAAACTCTTTGTCGTCTCGGGACCGAAGCCCTCGTACTAGCTGCCACTTAGTGAGTCGGCTCTGCCGCCCACTGGACCTTCGTCAAATCGATGCCTTCCTTCGCCATCTCGTACAGCGGCGAAAGTTCGCGCAAGCGGTTCACGGTCTCGACCACGCGCTGTGCGACGTAATCCACTTCAGCTTCGGTGTTGAAACGACCGAGGCCGAAACGGATGGAACTGTGGGCCAGGTCGTCCCCCGCGCCCAGGGCCTTCAATACATAAGATGGTTCCAGCGTCGCAGAGGTGCAGGCCGAACCGCTCGACACCGCGATGTCGTTGATGCCCATCAGCAGCGACTCGCCTTCGACGTACGCAAAGCTGATGTTCAAGTTATTGGGCAGGCGGTACTCCACTGAACCGTTGATATAGACCTCGTCGAGTTGGCCCATGATGGCGTCTTTCAGACGGTCGCGCAGAGCCGAGATCTTCTTGGCTTCTTCGGCCATTCCCTGATTCGCAATCTCGCAGGCCTTGCCGAGTCCCACAATCCCGGGGACGTTCAGGGTTCCTGAACGCATGCCCCGCTCGTGGCCGCCGCCGTCGATCTGTGCGACAAGCTGCACGCGAGGGTTCTTGCGCCGAACGTAAAGTGCGCCGACTCCCTTGGGACCGTAGAGCTTGTGAGCGGTGATCGAAGCCAGGTCGACATTGTCCTGAATCACGTTGAACGGGACTTTGCCGATCGCCTGCACCGCGTCCGTATGAAAGAGGACGCCCCGCTCGTGACAAATCGCGCCAATCTCGCGGATGGGCTGCAGTGAGCCAATCTCATTGTTGGCGGTCATGAT
The DNA here is from genome assembly GCA_963730105.1 of uncultured Acidobacteriaceae bacterium. GTDB lineage: Bacteria > Acidobacteriota > Terriglobia > Terriglobales > Acidobacteriaceae > DASRAA01. The sequence continues at coordinate 134,017 of CAVSQO010000012.1, read as the reverse complement.
GGTGACCAGAATGGTCTTGTCATCCATGGCACGCTTCAGGTCTTCGAGATCGATGCGGCCGTCCTTCTGCACCGGCAGATAAGTGACGCGGAAGCCGTGCTTCTCGAGCCGCTTGCAAGTGTCGAGCACCGCCTTGTGCTCAGTCGCCTGGGTGATGATGTGGTTGCCTTTCTCGCGGTACATCTCAGCTACGCCCTTGATCGCGAGATTGTTGCTCTCGGTAGCGCCGGAGGTGAAGATGATTTCCTTCGTCGTCGCGCCGATGAGCTTGGCGATGCGCTCGCGTGACTGCTCGACGGCTTGCTCGGCCACCCAGCCGAACTCATGGTTGCGGCTGGCGGCATTGCCGAAATTCTCAGTGAAGTAGGGAAGCATCTCCTCCACTACACGCGGGTCAACACGCGTGGTGGCATGGTTGTCCATGTAGATGGGGAGCTTCACGTCTTTGTTGCCGTTGTTTCCTTCGATCACATTCGCGCTCATGATTGCCAATATCTCCTAGACTTTTTCCACTTTGCCGGACTGCCAGCCGAGCGTAACCAGCTCTGGCGAAGGCTCGGGCTCTGTGTCGATCATGTCCCAGATGGTCAACTTGTTTAGAACTTCTTCAATCGTGCGACTCACTTTGAGTAGCGGCCCGCGGACTGTGCAGCGGTCGCTTTGCTCGCAGTCGGTGGTGGCAGCGCTGCAAGACGTCATGAAGAGCGGGCCTTCGATGGTACGAATCACCTCGTACGCCGTGATGGTCCGCGGATCGCGCGATAGCACGTACCCACCGTTGGTGCCGTACTGCGAAGTAAGCAGACCCGCCTTGGTCAGACGCTGCAGAATCTTCGCCAGCGCCTCCTGCGGGATGCTGTACATATCAGCCAAGTCCTTCGCACTGCAAGCGCCCAAATCGGCGTGCTCGGCCAAATGCCGCATGGCGATGAGCCCGTAGTCCGCTTTCTTGGTCAACTTCAGCAAAGTAACTCTTACTCCAATGCGTTAGACGAATTGCCGACTAATTCAGTCGCAATTTGATTTTAGGGTTTCGGGCGGTCGGAATGCAAGTGTTTGCAGGCAAGGTGGAGGATTCGCATTAAACGGTAACTAGCAGAGCCTAAATGGTTTGAGTATTGGCGATAAAAATTGTCGGATATTTTTACTGGCTGCGTCTTGGAGGCCAGCTTATTGAGCACGGATTTTGGTCTGGATGGGCGTCGCCGGGCTGGTGAGACTGCACCTTCGACACGAGCCTGCGAGCCGAAGTAGGGGTGCACCACGCCACTTGGAACGCTGCGGTCCATCTCGTCGGCTGGCGGTTGATAGCTGTTTTGGAAGGAACAGAGGCGCACATTTTGCAGTTAGACCCACCGAAGGTCGCAGGCCGTCCAAGGAACCTTGTTCTGACCGCATATGAAGGTCAGGTGAACGAGGAGGCGAGATTTTTGGATTTGCCGATGGGAAATGCTTGACAACGATTGCGCCCGGTCTAAAATACCGCTCAATTCGCAACGTTCCGAGTCAATCGGACGACGCAAGATGAATTTCATCCAGCCGGCAATCATGTCACCGTCACCCAGCCATCCCCAAGGCGAGGCCATGGAGAAGAAGTGTCTTCATCCTCGTGTCCAGGTCGTTTCGCGCGACGAAGATGCGGAATTCGTGGAGTGCCTCGAATGCCGCGAGATTTTTGAGTCGAGCGAGTTCCGCGACATGGACATCGAAGCGAAGATTCCCACCGAAGAAGAATAGCTCTTGTCGAACGATCTAACCCTTGGACGAGTGGGTGGACGTGTGTCCGCTTGACAGGAAATCTTCACCACGGAGGCACGGAGAGCACGGAGATATTTTTTATTTGGCTACTCTAACGTAACTCACAACGCGGGTTTGAAAGGGCACGGCTTCAGCCGTGCCGCTCCCGACCTCATAAACCTTGGGCTTCAGCCCCTGAGAGAATTCGATTTCTTCGCCCTGAAGCGCGATGCATATGGGATAAACAATCAAGAAACTTAGGTTTGTTTTCAGCTCTCTGTGTCCTCCGTGCCTCCGTGGTGAGTTGGTTCTCACCCCAGCCTGAGCGCGGGGTCCGACGACAAGTCTGACGCGGCGAATTCGCCCGCGAGAAATCGAGGATACGCCGCAGCGGCGATCATCGCGGCGTTGTCGGTAGAGAGCTTGCGCGAAGGGAAGAGCACGGGGATTCCTTCTTCGGCGGCGCGGGCTTCGAAGGTGGTGCGCAATTCGCTGTTGGCGGCGACCCCGCCGGTGACGAGCAGAGTGGCAACGCCGTAGTCAACCGCAGCGCCAAGCGTTTTGCTGACGAGGTCGTCAACCACGGCCCGCTGAAATGAGGCGACGAGATCGAGCGTCTGGTGATCGCAAACGGCGAGGAAATCCTGCGGCGTGGGCTTGGCGATCGAACGCATCGCCTCGCGACGCCGCTGAATTGTTTCGGCCATATTGTGGACTTCGACGTAGCGGAGGACGGCGGTCTTGATTCCGCTGTAAGAGAAGTCGGTGCGTCGTTCGTCGGCGGAATGACGGTTCTGGGGATTGCGGTCGCGGTGCTTGATCTGGGCGAAAGGGAACTTCACCGCTTCTGGATTCCCCTGTTGCGCGAGGAAGTCGATGACCGGACCGCCGGGATAACCTAGTTCGAGCAGCTTGGCAACCTTGTCGAAGGCCTCTCCCGCCGCGTCGTCGCGCGTGTGGCCGATGTTGCGGTAGGTCCAGCCAGTGTTTCGGCGCTCCGCCAGATACAGGTGCGTGTGTCCACCGCTGACGACTAGCGCGAGCACCGGAAACTGCAAGTCACGGTTCCCCTTCTGGCGTTCTTCGAGCAGCACGGCGTGAATGTGCCCTTCGAGATGGTTCACGGCGATGAGTGGTCTGTCCAAAGCGTAAGCGAGACCTTTGGCGAAGCTGAGCCCCACCAGCAGAGCGCCCGCCGAGGCCCGGGGCCTTGGGTGACAGCGATCGCATCGATAGTCTCGTAGGACTTGCCGGCGTCTTCGAGCGCTTTGCGGACGACAGGCACGATAGCGCGCAGATGCTCGCGCGAGGCGAGCTCGGGGACAACGCCTCCGAAGGGCTGGTGCGTAGCTATCTGGGAATAAACGACATTGGAGATGAGCTCTTCGCCCGAGCGCACGACGGCAGCGGCCGTCTCGTCGCAAGAACTCTCGATGCCGAGGATGTAGGCGTCTGGCACAGTTTTATTGTAAGCGGCGACGTGAGGCCGTACCGAATACAATCACTTCATCGATGAGAGAGCACGCCATCCATGTGGTCCGCGAGCTTCGCCGATGCGGCTTTCAGGCCTACCTTGCCGGCGGCTGCGTGCGTGACATGCTCCTGGGCTTGCAGCCGACGGACTATGACGTCACCACCGACGCGACTCCTAACGAGGTCATGCGAATCTTTCCCGAGACCTACGCGGTGGGAGCGCAGTTTGGAGTGGTGCTGGTACCGATTCCGAAAGAGGGCGACGGCGCGGCGCTTGAGCATCGCCATCCGATTGAAGTGGCCACCTTCCGCAGCGACGGTGTTTATTCGGATGGGCGGCATCCCGACCAGGTGCAGTATTCGAAGTCGCCGGAAGAGGATGTGCAGCGGCGCGACTTCACCATCAATGGGCTGCTGATGGATCCGCTGGACGGCGACCGTGTGCTCGACTTTGTCGGCGGCCGCGCGGACCTGTCGGCAGGAGTGGTTCGCGCAATCGGCGATCCGGAGCGGCGGTTTCTGGAAGACAAGCTGCGCATGCTACGGGCGGTGCGCTTTGCCGCCCGGTTCGGCTACGCGATCGATTCTCCGACGTTTGCGGCGATACAGAAACTGTCGCCGACGATTGACCAGGTGAGCCGCGAGCGGGTGCGCGATGAACTGACCAAGATGCTGACGGAAGGTCATGCGCGGCGAGCGTTTGAACTGCTCGACCGCACAGGACTGCTGAAAGAAGTGCTGCCCGAAATCGTTCGCATGCATGGCGTGGAGCAGCCGCCGCAATTCCATCCCGAGGGGGACGTGTGGATCCACACCATGATGCTGCTAGAGCAGCTGCCGGCGCACTGTTCGCGCGACGCTGGCATGGGGAGCCCTATTGCACGACGTCGGGAAGCCTGCGACTTTTCGCGTGGCGCCGGACCGCATTCGTTTCGACGGGCATGTGGAGGTAGGCGTGCAGATGGCGCATGAGATCTGCACCGCGGCTGCATTTCTCCAATGACGATACCGGGCAGATTGAGGCGCTGGTGGCCAATCACATGCGGTTCAAAGATGTGGAGCGCATGAAGGATTCGACCTTGAAGCGATTCTTGCGTCTGTCGCAGTTTGATGAGCACATGGAGTTGCATCGCATGGACTGTCTCGCGAGCCACGGTGGGCTGGATTTGTACGATTTCGTTGCAGAGAAGTTACGAACGACGCTGCCCGAAGAGATCAGGCCGGAGCCGTTGATGACTGGGCGTGAACTGATCGAGTTGGGCTACGCCCCGGGGCCACGATTCAAGGAGATTCTCGCGGCGGTAGAAGACGCCCAGCTGGAGGGCCGGGTGCAAAGCACGGAAGAGGCGGTTGAGATGGTGCAGAGAGAATTTCCAGCCGTGCCCGAATCGTCGTGACGGCATCTGGTGCACCGCCGCAGCGATGCTAGAATCGAACTTCAACCATGCAGCACGCGCGCACAACGCTCAAGAAAATATTTGCCGAAACGGTTTGCGGCAACGCGGGCGAAGAGGCCCCCGTGCTGGCGTGGCCAGTGGTGTGCGGAGCAACCGTTGCGGAGAAAACGCGCGCCCTGAGCTTTGTTGATGGAGTGCTCGTCGTGGCCGTGCCCGATGCTGCGTGGCGCAGCCAATTGCAGCAGATGTATCAGCAGTACCTCGCGGGGCTAAACCACATGGCGGGCAAGCAAGTGCGAAACATCTCGTTTGTGGTTGCGCCACATGCTACTCGCCCCAATTCATAATCACGAGGACAGCAAGTCATGGTTTCTGAACAGGACGTTTCCTACGTCGCCGACCTCGCGCATCTCGATCTCACTGTTGAGGAGCGAGCGCGCATGCTGAAGGACCTGAACTCCATCCTGGGTTACATCGAGCGGCTGAACCAGCTCGATACCAGCAACGTTGAGCCGATGCCGCAAGTGGCCAGCCGCTACGGTGTGGCGAAAGATGTGAGCGCGGGAGACGCGTTTGCGTATGCAATGCGTCCCGATGAATTGGTCCCATGTCTGCCGCATGACGATGCAATGAAGAACGCTCCGCAGACGGATGGCACGTTCTTCAAAGTTCCGAAGGTGATTGAACGCTAGGAGCCTGACGCGATGAACGTTGGAATGCTGACAGTGGATGCGGCGCGGACGGCGGTGCTGGAGAAGCAGACGACGGCAACGGCGTTGGTCGATGCGTTCTATTCGAAGATTGAGGCGGAAGACCCGGCGATCGGCGCATATCTGACGCTGAGCAAAGAGCGCGCGCATCGCCAGGCGGAACGTGTGGATGCTCTGGCGGACAAAGGTGACGCCCTGCCTCCGCTGGCGGGCGTCCCAGTTGCGATTAAGGACGTGCTGACCACGAAAGATATTCGCACGACAGCAGGCTCGAAGATCCTGTCGAACTTTATCGCTCCATACGACGCGACTGCCGTAGCGAGGTTGGAAGCCGCCGGCGCGATTGTTCTGGGTAAGACCAATTGCGACGAGTTCGCTATGGGTTCGTCGAATGAGAACTCAGGATTCCATCCGGTGAAGAACCCGCGCGATCATTCCCGTGTGCCGGGCGGATCGTCAGGCGGATCGGCAGCGGTGATAGCGGCCGGAACAGCGGTTGCGTCGCTTGGTTCCGATACGGGCGGCTCGATTCGCCAGCCGGGGGCGTTCTGCGGCGTCGTCGGGTTGAAGCCGACGTATGGCCGCGTCTCGCGATACGGACTGATTGCGTTCGCATCGTCGCTCGATCACGTGGGGCCGTTCGGCAAGACGGTGAAGGATGTGGCGCTCATCCTGCAGTACATGGCAGGGCGGGACCCCATGGATTCAACCTCAGCCGATTTGCACGTGCCGGATTACACGGCCGCGATCGGCCAGCCGGTGACGGGACTGAAGATTGGAGTTCCGAAGGAGTACTTCGGCGAAGGTCTCGATCCGGAAGTGCGCGCTGCGGTGGAGAACGGCATCCAGGAGTTGGCGAAGGCAGGGTGCGAGATCGTACCGGTTTCGCTGCCGCACACTGAGTACGCGATTCCTACCTATTACCTGATTGCCACGGCTGAAGCCTCGTCGAACCTGGCGCGATACGACGGAGTCCGTTACGGCGTGCGTGCGAAAGAAGCCAAGACGCTGGCGGAGATGTATCGCAAGACGCGCGACGCGGGGTTCGGGACGGAAGTGAAGCGCCGCATCATGCTGGGAACGTATGCGCTGAGCGCCGGCTATTACGATGCTTACTACCTGAAAGCCCAGCGCGTGCGGAGCTTGCTGGCGCGCGATTTCGACGAGGCGTTCGCGAAGGTGGATGTGATTGTTACGCCGACGACTCCCACCCCGGCGTTCAAGCTCGGCGAAAAAGCGGACGATCCGCTCGCCATGTATCTGGCCGATATTTATACGGTGACGGCTAACCTCGTCGGCGTTCCGGGAATTACCGTGCCATGTGGCAAGAGTAAAGAAGGATTGCCGATTGGCCTGCAGGTGTTGGGAAAGCATTTCGACGAGGCAACAGTGTTGAAGACGGCTCACGTCGTAGAGCATGCGCTAGCGGCTACATCGCTTCAGGCAGGATCGTAGTAGCGCTCTCCAGCGCAGGCGCGACACAGAATGACGCCGTCGCGGCGGACTTCGCGGTGGAAGTTGATGCCTTCTCCACACTGGGCGCACACGATGCGTTCCCCTTTGTAGCCGGGTAGTTCCTCGGGCGCCACGGCAACCTTTACCCATTGGATAGTGAAGAGATCATCGGTGGGCATTTCGCGGTAGGCCAGCATCTGCTGTTGGTTTTTGCTCTCGATTTCAGGATGCATCTGGCGCGCTAGCGTCTTAGAGCGTTCGGTCGCGGTAACGCGAACCGCTTTTCCTGACTCAAGGTCGACAAATGTAGCGGCGACTTTGCCCCAATCGCGGAACTTGAGCGCGCGTTTACCCAAACGGCATCCGGTGACGACCCCGATGGCGTCGGTCATGCAGCGGTCGATTTCGATGTAGGTAACGAGGCGCTTGCGGTCTCTGCCGTAGGGATCGTCGAGGCCGAGCAACTCAAGACCGAGCATGGCCATACGGACGCCGAGCACTTGCCCGGCACACAAATGCCCGTGAGCTATTTCGGCGTCGCGTAGTAGTTCGTCAAAGGACTTCAAAGCTTGCCCTGAGCGTAGTCGAAGGGTGCCGACAGTTTACGTCATTCTTCGGCGGGCGTGTCGGGCGTAACGTCGGCGAATCGGCCGTTGATGTCCACCGATAGCTTCTCGCCGCCCTGAGGCGTGAACGTCACGCGCGCCGGGTTTCGTTGCCACAGCGGAGGCGCGCAAACCGCATCGGGGAATTCGCCGCCCAGCTTTTCAAGCTGCTTCTTGTAGAGGGGCTTCTTGGTGGTGATCTGAGCGACGATGGCCGAGACGCGTTCGCCGTCGTCGGCCAGTCCGCAATAGGCGGCGTAGTCGCGATACCAGCTCACGTCGGAATAATAGGGATCGAAGTCAGGCAGCTTAATTTGCGTGATCCGGCCGGTGTTGCGGTCCACTAGAAGCCAGCCTCCGCGTTGCCAGAGCCAACGGGGCTGACTGGATGACTCGGTGGGCAGCGAATCATTGACCCGATACGCGCGGCGAATGACAAAGACGCGATCGGTGATGTCGTGCGCGGGCCCGGTTGTGTACTCCTTGAGCTTGGTGTCGAGAAAGAGTGGGCGGACTGTGATGTTCACCGACTTCTCTTCCGATGGGCCGAGCAAAAGCTTGACCGGCGCGGGTTTACCCAGGCTCATGACATGGGGTTTGGAGGCGGCGTGGGCGACGGTCACGAAAATAATGAGTGCGGGAAAAAGTCGTAAGTAGCGCATATTGGGGCCAGCGTAGCCCTGGGATGAAGGACGTGCAAGTTACTAAAGTACAGGGGTGGTCGTGAACCGAGCTCACCTGTTGACTGCGTGGTAACTGTCATACAATGAGCCAGCGCCGAAACCAGCGATGACGGAAATCAGCCACAGTTTTGTTGTCCCCGCCTACAACGAGAGCGAGAGGCTCGCCGAATCCATACCCAAGGTAGCCGACTACATTCGCTCGCGCAGTCTGAGCGCCGAGATCATCGTGGTCAATGACGGATCAACAGACAACACGGCGGACGTCGTGCGCAAGTTCGCAGCAGCCGACCTGACGATCAGGCTGCTGGAGAATCCCGGCAACCGGGGCAAGGGATACAGCGTCCGCAACGGAATGTTGCACGCCAAGGGAGCCGTGGCGTTGTTCACGGATGCCGACCTTTCGTCGCCGATTACCGAGGCGGACAAGCTGTTTGCGGCGCTGGCGGAGGGCGCGGACGTAGCGATTGGTTCACGCTGGCTGAAACGCGAGTTGCAGACCGAGCGGCAGTCGCTACTCCGACAGCTTTATGGTCGGCTGTTCAACCTGGGATTGAGTATAGTGCTGGGGTTGCGCTACCGCGATACGCAATGCGGCTTTAAAGCCTTCAATCGCGGGGCGATCCAGACGATTTTTACGCGCCAGCGAGTCGAGCGGTGGGGATTCGACCCGGAGCTGCTCTTTCTTGCGGACAAGTTCAAGCTGCGAACCGCGGAAGTCCCGGTGGAGTGGGCGCACGACCATCGCTCGAAGATCCATCCCATCCGTGATGGCCTGCGGATGGGCACCGAGGTGTTGGAGGTTCGCTGGAATGACCTGATGGGACGCTACAAACTGCCCGCGATGCAACTTGCGGATGGCGCTGCTAGGTCCCCCTCGACGCCGGTGAGGTCCACCAGATAACGATCCAGTCATCAAGGCGCGGTTAGGCTACCGTCGAAAAGTTTCGAGCGGTCACCCCGCGCAGGCAACTCGGGTTCCAAATATTCAATCAAAATTTGCAGCTTTGCCAGTCAATCAGCATCTTGAGTGAGAGTATTTGGCACGGTTCGAGTGAGTGTCTATGGGTCTGGAACGTGGGTCGACATTTTCGGGGATTGTTAATCCTCCAATCGAGCGCGGCGAGCAGAGCCTGCTGGCGCGCTATGGCGACGTCCGCCGGACTTCGCTGCGATGTTGCGCGCCATTGAGTGTGGAGGACCACAGCTTACAGGCCATGCCGGATACCAGTCCGGCTAAGTGGCACCTGGCGCACACCACATGGTTCTTCGAGACGTTTCTGCTCGGCAAGCACCTGCCCGGATACAAGCCGATCAATCCAGCTTTCCGAAATCTTTTTAATTCGTACTACAACACGGTAGGCGATCGCCCGTTGCGGGCACTGCGACACACTCTTTCGCGCCCGGCGCTCGACGAGGTACGCGAATATCGAAAGCACGTCGATGAGGCAATGGCGCAGCTGCTGAAGCTAGAGTTGGCATCCGACGTGTTGGACCTGATTACACTCGGGCTGAATCACGAGCAGCAGCACCAGGAACTGATCCTGACGGACGTGAAATTCGGGCTGGCAACGAATCCGCTGCGCCCGGCATACCGAAAATCCGAACAGTCGCCTCAAGAGGCGCCTAGGACTGCGCCCGGCTTACGCTGGCAGTCATTTCCCGAGGGCGTGCATTCGATTGGCTTCGAGGGCGACGGTTTTGCCTTCGACAACGAAACGCCGGCACACAATGTGTACCTCGCGCCGTTTCGGCTGGCATCTCGGCTTGTCACGAACAGCGAATACATGGAATTCATGCGCGATAACGGCTATGGAACGGCTACATTGTGGCTTTCGGATGGATGGGACACGGTGCGGGCGAATGATTGGAGCGCTCCGCTGTATTGGGAGATGCGAGACGGCCGATGGTGGCATTACACGATGGACGGCATGCAGTTGGTGAATCCCGAGGAGCCGGTTTGTCACGTGAGTTACTACGAGGCCGATGCGTTTGCACACTGGGCGGGTGCGCGGCTGGCGACCGAATCCGAATGGGAGGTCGCTTCGCAGCATTGCTCGCTGACCGGCAACTTTATGGCGAGCGATTCGTTGCATCCGCAGGTCGCGGGCGACTCTGCCGGGTTGGCCCAGATGTTTGGCGATGTGTGGGAGTGGACAGGCAGTGCGTATCTACCGTATCCGGGATTTCAGCCAGCGGCAGGCGCGGTCGGCGAGTACAACGGAAAATTCATGTGCAACCAGATGGTGTTGCGCGGAGGATCATGTGCGACCCCACAGTCGCATATTCGGCGGACTTACCGAAACTTCTTCCCACCGCATGCTAGGTGGCAGTTCATGGGAGTACGGCTGGCCAATGGCAACTAGCAAATCACTCCAATTTCTGGCCAACGACGCCACCGCACTGGCGGCGCGCGAAGGGCTGAGCGCTTCGCCGAAATGGCTGCCTTCGAAACTTTTCTACGACGAGGCGGGATCGGCACTGTTCGAGCAAATTACCGAACTGCCGGAGTATTACCTGTCGCGGACCGAACGTTCGATCTTTGAAAGTTATGCAAGTGAAATCCTGCAGGCTGCTGGTCCGTCGCTGACGCTGGTCGAGTTGGGAGCGGGGACGGCGAGCAAAACATGCGTTCTGATTGAAGAGCTGCTGCAACGGCAGTCGCGGGCGTTGTTCTATCCCATCGACGTCTCGCCCAGCGCTTTGCAGGAGGCTGTCACTCGACTGGGGCAGCAATTTCCGCAGCTTCGTGTAAACCCCATCGTCGCCGATTACACCGGAGGAGTGGAAGCCCTAAATCGCGTCACTGGCCGCAAGCTGGTGCTCTACATTGGCTCGAGCATCGGAAACTTCGAACTCGATGAATCAGTGGGAATTCTGCGGCGCATCCGACGCTCCATGCGGTCAGGCGACGCACTTCTTCTGGGAGCGGACTTTGCCAAGAGTCCGAAGATCCTGCTACCTGCCTACGACGACTCGCAAGGGGTGACCGCAGCGTTCAACAAAAACATCCTCGCCCGCTTGAACCGCGAGCTGGATGCGGACTTCGATCTCGACGCCTTCACCCACATTGCGGAGTGGAACAAGCGCTGCTCGCGAATGGAAATCTACCTCGAAAGTTTGCGCGAGCAACGAGTGTTCTTGCCGGCGATCAATTTGGACATCCGCTTTTCAGCGGGCCAACGCATCCACACAGAAAATAGCTACAAGTACACGATGGGGATGATCGAGGACATCTTGCGGAAGGCCGGATTTAGCTTGGAGCAAACCTGGCACGACCGGCAGAATTGGTTTGGAGTGCATCTGGCAAGGGTGTAGATGCCCCGTTCCATGAACTTCTCCCGACTTATATTTCCCTACAATTGACGTTTGCGTTTCCACGACAGAGAATCTGGATTCGGCTCAGACTGCCATGTCCACTATTCTTTCGCGAATCGTCTCGGGTCTGCTCGCAGTGTTTCTGCTGGCGAACTCCGCGTGGCCCTGGGGCAACGAAGGCCACATGATGATCAATCGCGTGGCGGCAGAGAAGCTGCCGCCTGATGTTCCGGCGTTCTTAAGAAACGCAGAGGAACAGTTGGCCTATCTGGGCCCCGAGCCCGACCGCTGGCGGGAGAAGTCGGAACTGGCGCTGAAGCTGTCACAGGAGCCGGACCACTTCATCGATCTGGAGCTAATCGAGGGAATGACCTTGCCTCCCGATCGTTACAGCTTCTATCGCGCGCTCGAAGCCAGGCGTCAACAGAACCCGAGCCAGGCCGACAGCCTGCAACCGGACAAGGTGGGGCTACAACCGTACATCACGATGGAAGTGTTTGGGCGGCTGGTGGTGGCATTTCGCGAGTATCGGCATGCAGTCCGCGATCAAGCGAATCCGGAGTTCGCAGAGCGGAATGCCGTCTTTTACGCGGGATGGCTGGGGCATTACGTCGCGGATGGCTCCAATCCGCTGCACACTACGGTCAATTACAACGGCTGGACGACAGCGAATCCTCACGGGTATACGACGGAGAAGACGATTCACTGGAAGATGGAAGGCGTGTTTGTCGCTGCCAACCAGAAGCAGCTCATGTTCGCAGCGCTCGTGCCAGACAAAGCGCGCAAGCTGGAGAACCCGTTCCAGGACTATGTTGCTTATCTGCGGAAGTCACACAGGTACGTCGAGCAGGTCTATCAGTTGGAGAAAGCCGGTGGTTTCGACGCGGCCGGTTCGCCGGAGTCGAGACAGTTCATCGAGCAGCGCATGGCGTATGGCGCTGAGATGCTGCGCGATCTCTGGTACACCGCATGGGTCGACAGCGCGGTTGATCCGCCGCCGTATGTGCCCGTGAAGCCCGCGAGTTCGCCGCCCAACATGAAGACAGCGCCGAAGTTTGGGGAACCGCCGCCTCAGCCCGGCAGATAGTATGACGAAGGTCAGCGCTCTGCTGCCGGAGAGCTTCCAACTGTAGTCGCCGGCCACTTGCGACCTTCAAATTCGCGGAATTGCTGCTCGAGTTTGAGCTGTAAGCGCGCCTTCTCGCTGGAATCCAACAGTTTCTGGCAAGCGACGGAGGGCGATGCGCTCGACAATACGGCCACACAGTCTTTGACCGGCGTGAATGCCTTGCCGTCGCTCCACAAGCTGCCGCCAGAAATGAAGGCATGGTCCAGTCCGGTGCGTGCCATGTGCTTCAATTCGCTGTAAGAGAGACCCTGGTCTTCTACGCCGCGCAGATACTCATGCGTCATGTCGGAGCGCGAGACGCCTTCATCGTCAGTGGCCAGCGCGACTGGCACACCGGCGCGCATGAAATCATGCAGAGGATGATTGCGGCCGTGAACTCCAAGAATGACGTCGTTGCTAGTCAGGCAGATCTCCACCATCACGTTCTTCTTGGCCATCTCGTCAAGCAACCCGAGCGAGTTCGTCTCGTTGAGTGCATCCACGCCGTGACCGATGCGCTCGGCGCCGGCCAACTCGACGGAATCACGAACATGGAAGCGCAAGTCCTCGGGTAGAACCAGCCCCTCTACCAACTCGCCGGCGTGGAGAGCGACATGAACACCCGGATACTGGCTGTGCAGGTAATGCATCATTCGCATGTGCAGCGTGAAATCGTGCAGAGGGACGTAATAGTCCTCGGGCATGACCATGTTGAGGCCGACGAAGCGTTTGTCGGCTTGGGCGAGTTCGAACCCCAACAGCATCTGAGCATAGACAATTTCTTTGGGCAATCCGCGAAGCACCTGGAAGAGATAGCGCTGTGTGACTTGGCATCCGGGACTCGCGGCAGAAGTGCCGCACTTCAGCTCAGAGTCGCGAATCTTCTCCGCGTCGTTGGTCTGTTGGATAGCGTCCTGTATGGCGCTCGACAGTCCGTTTTCGGTCAGCGCCTTGCGTATCGCGGCGAGCGTTTCAGGCGTGGCGTCGTCGCTAAGCTTGATGGCTTTGACGGCGTCCGCGTTCAGCATATCGCCGAAGGGCTTACCCGTCGGAGTAAACATTAACTCCTGATAAATCTCGCGTTGCGAGGCCGCCCGCGCGCCAGTTTCGGCCAGCATCAGACCGGTATTCCCGTGGGTTGCGGCGCCGAACTTGTCGAAAGTGTCGAAGAAGTGGTCGTGTCCTGACTGTCCAGATAATTCCCAGTTCCGCATCGAGTAGGCGTCGATCATGCTTCGATAAAGAATCGGGTTCGCGAGAGCCGTTTCAGCCAATACCGTTGGCGCAGGGCAATAAGGGTCGCCAGTAGAAAGCTTCAGCGAGGGGGTCAAATAAGAGGTCTTGGGATCGACGCACTCCCGCTGGTCTTTCGCCCACTGAATCAGCGTCTCGCCGTAAATCGCACCCGACAAGTGGTTGTGCAGGTCGCCGCCCTTAGGCATTTCGAGCAGAAAAGCCACCAGCAGATTGGGATCTTTGCGGATGTTCTCGAAGTAGCGTTCGGTCTGGGACTCGGAGGAGACGGCTGAGCGCTCGGCGCTAACAGCGGGAGCCGCCGTGGGGAGCAGAGCGAGGACGAGCAGGGACAACAAAAGCCCCGCCCGGGTAAGAGAAGGCGGAGCGGGGTACCCACCCCCCTCCCCCCTCAAATCTTTGGAATCAATGAGATACGCATGGAATATTGTGCAAAATATAGAGCGCGAAGGAGTTACACGGAAAATATTCCGGAATAAAGACTTAGTGGGTTTCATGGCAGGTTGAAGATATGTTGCAGGAGGGCTGGTTGGCAAGAGCGGCCGTAGCTTTCGTGTCTGCATGCGGTCTCGCAGGCGAGGAGAGACAAAATCTCCCCGTCCTCTACTCGCAGATCGTAAGGGGAATTTCAGTGGAGCGATAGGACGTAGGTCACGTGGCAGTGTGACAAGGGGAAGTGAATCGTGGCTAGTGGATAGAAGCAGGAACAGGACGCACAGTGTCGGATCCCATTAACAGTGGAATTATTTCATCAGCTTGCTTTTTCATTCTGAGCTGCAAGCCCATATCGTATTGCCGCCTCAAGCGTATCGATGTTTATATCCTTTAGAGCTTTAAACCGAATGCAATATCCGGTCGTGGTCGCCTTGCCGAGTTTTTTCCCATACGTTTTAGCTAAGTACTTCTTATCTTTGAGACCAAGAATATAGACAGAGATTCCGGTCTTGTTTCCACTCACACCAATTTGAAAAGACTCTCTACTTTTTCCATTGGCATATTTGATTGTGTGAAATCCATATCCAATCGTAGGGTTGGAAACAGTATGATTTTTGCTGTCTTTACCATCGAAGAACGATAATTTGCATTCTGGTGACACTTGAAGTGTGATCCGATGCAACTCTCGCATGTCACTGCGCTTTGGCTCGGGTTGGCTGGTAATATACTTCTCGATTTGTTCTTGTACGTTCATATGTTCTGCACCCCGGTTGCGCGCACGAGATTATACGACGTTTAACCCTTTTGAACCGCTCCCATTCTCTGTGACGGATACTAGAGCTTTTGGGTCACTCGCAGAATTCCCAAAAGGCTTGAAATGTGTGGAGCGCTTCAGCATGCTGTAAGGCCCATTGTCCCTTGGGGGCGCTAGCGGCACGGCTGAAACTGTGACCTTTCCAAGCCGATTTTGTCGGAAAGCGTCCAGTTGAGTTTCCGGCCGCGATTCTCTACCATCCAAGATTCGCAACCATCGGAGTTGGGGACACCTTTGGACCGGCTTAAAGTCCTGCTGACGCACGAGCAAATCGCGAAGAAGGTCGCCGAACTGGGGGCCCAGATCAGCCGCGACTTCGAAGGTCAGTCCGTAGTGCTGATCGGAGTGTTGAAGGGTGCCACGATCTTTCTTGCCGACTTGGCGCGCCAAATCAAACTCGATGCAACTTTCGACTTCATCGCCGTATCGAGCTACGGTAACTCGCGCGAGCAGAGCGGGGAAGTGAAGCTGATGAAAGACGTTGACCACTCGATGGAAGGCAAGAACGTCATCCTAGTGGAAGACATTCTCGATACCGGCCTCACCTTGACGTATCTCCAGCACCAACTGTGGGGGCGCAAGCCTAAGTCGCTGAAGATTGCCGCCTTGCTCGACAAGGTCTCGCGGCGCATCCAGCCGATTCACGCCGATTACGTGGGCTTTGAGATTCCCGATGAGTTTGTGGTCGGCTACGGTCTGGACTTCGCAGAACGCTTTCGTAACTTGCCGGACATCTGCATTTTGGAAACAGACGACGGGTCGGCGTAAAATCTCGGGTGCCTATGTCGGTTAACTCTTTAGTAATGGGTCGCGATGTAGCGTCCCTTCTGCAGAATTGGCGTTCGGTGGCCAGCCTGATCGATCACACACTGCTCAGCCCGGCCGCAACCAGTCGCGACATCATCAGCCTATGCGCAGAGGCCAAGCGTTATGCGTTTTATTCCGTGATGGTGAATCCCGCATGGGTGACGTTGGCCGCCGCACAAGTTCACGGATCG
Organism: uncultured Acidobacteriaceae bacterium; assembly: GCA_963730105.1. Lineage (GTDB taxonomy): Bacteria > Acidobacteriota > Terriglobia > Terriglobales > Acidobacteriaceae > DASRAA01. Next base: position 118,033 of record CAVSQO010000012.1, on the reverse strand, counting down.
CCAGTGAAGGTCGGCACCGTAATCGGATTTCCGCTGGGAGCGAACCTCACGGTGACCAAGCTCGCCGAAGCCGAGGCTGCAGCCCAGAACGGCGCGCAGGAACTCGACATGGTGATCAACCTCGGCGCACTGAAATCGGGAGACCGCGTGCTGGTGCAGACCGAGATTCGCAGTTTGGTGAAGCTGGCGCACGCGCATGGTGCGATCCTGAAAGCCATCATCGAGACGGCGCTCCTGAGCCAGGAAGAAAAAATCCTGGCATGCGCACTGGCGGCCGATGCCGGTGTCGACTTCGTCAAGACTTCGACTGGCTTTGCCGCTTCGGGCGCGACGGCGGCCGACGTTGCGCTGATGCGGGGCGTGGTGGGACACGACATCGGGGTTAAGGCGGCCGGTGGCATCCGCACAGCCGCCCAACTGTGCGAGATGGTCGAAGCCGGAGCCAATCGTATCGGCGCCAGCGCCAGCGTCGCAATCGTTCGCGAATTGAGCGCTCCGGCGGACGAACTGTGAAAACGCTTGGGGTCGGGTGGCAGTCTCTGGGGGAGACTTCATGGGCCGTCTAACCGGCGTCCTGGGTATTCTGGCTATTCTTCTTTTCGCCTACCTGTTCTCGACCAACCGCAAAGCCATCCGACTCAAGACCGTAATCATCGGCCTTGTGATGCAATTCGTCTTTGCCGTGCTCGTTTTGCGTGTTGGTTGGGGAGAACGGGTTATCGCAGTAGCGGGCGACGCCGTCACAAAGCTGCTGGGGTATTCCTTTGTAGGATCGGAATTCGTTTTTGGTCCGCTGGGGAGCAAGGTTTCCAAGTACGGCTTCTTTTTTGCATTTCAGGTTCTACCCATCATCATCTTCATTGCGGCGTTTTTTGCCGTTCTCTATCACTATGGCGTGATGCAGTTCATAATCCGGCAGCTGGCGAAGGTCATGATGCGCTTCATGGGAGCCAGCGGCGTGGAGTCGATGGACGTCGCCGCCAGCATCTTCATGGGACAGACCGAGGCTCCCCTGACGATCCGTCCATACCTGGCGACTGTGACTCAGTCCGAACTAATGGTGATCATGACGGCAGGAATGGCGCACATTTCCGGCGCGGTGATGGGTGCCTACATCGCTTATGGCATCGAAGCGCGGCATCTTTTGGCGGCAGTGATTATGACCGCTCCGGGAACGATCCTGATCGCCAAGATGCTGGTGCCAGAGACCGAGATGCCACTCACGGCCGGGACCACGAAGCTCGATGATATTCAGTTCGAGAGCAAAGAGAGCAACGTGCTCGACGCGGTCACGAAGGGGACGACGGACGGTTTGCGGCTGGCACTCAATGTAGCCGCCATGCTGATTTCGTTTCTGGCGCTCATCGCTCTACTCGATGGCATTCTCGGCGGCGTTCACAACTTCCTCGCAGCGCACGGCATGCCGTGGTTTCCCGGCAAGCTGGAGACGATTTTCGGGGTGGTCTTCGCCCCCATCGCGTGGTTAATTGGCGTTCCCTGGCATGACTGCCTCTCCGTCGGAAACTTGCTCGGCACACGAATGGTGCTCAACGAACTGGTAGCGTTCACCATGCTGGGCGCAGAAAAGACGGCGCTTGATCCACGGTCCGTGACCATCGCGACGTTTGCACTGTGCGGCTTCGCCAATTTCAGCTCAATCGGTATTCAAATCGGCGGATTGAGTGCGCTGGCACCCAACCGCCGCCACGATCTGGCGAGGCTTGGATTTCGTGCCATGCTCGCCGGCACCATGGCGAATCTGATGTCAGCCAGCATCGTGGGCATTTTGCTGCGGGCGTAGACCGGCGCTGTTCCTATCCACTAACCACTGTCTTGTGACGAATATTCCGCTCTTTATGCGTTCGCTCACACTTGTTTGTGATATCTGCACTATTTCCCACCACCTAAGCAGCACATGATGAAAGCAGCAGGAACCCGTGCGGTTCCTGGAAGGTTATTGTGCGCGCATCTCAAGAACGGTCTCGCCCAACTCCGACCTGCATTCCCGCTGACCCGGTGTCTTCTTGTTCGAATGCCACTCATGTGGAACCCGGACTCGCCGCGCGCGCCGCTCAATTTCTAGTTACGCACTCATTTGGAGGCTGTCATGTCCATTTCTAAGCAGGAAGCACTCGACTACCATCAGGGAAATCGCCCCGGTAAGGTTGAGGTCATCTCCAGCAAACCGTGCCGCACCCAGCGCGACCTAAGTCTGGCCTATACCCCGGGCGTTGCCATACCCTGTCTCGAAATCGAAAAGAACCCTCTCGACGCATACCGCTACACGGCGAAGGGCAACCTGGTCGCGGTGGTCACCAACGGTACGGCGGTGCTTGGATTGGGCGACATCGGCGCTCTGGCAGGCAAGCCTGTGATGGAAGGGAAGGGCGTCCTGTTCAAACGGTTTGCTGACATCGACGTTTTCGATATCGAGTTGAACACGAAAAATGCCGACGAAATCATCAAGACCTGCCAGTTGCTCGAGCCCACCTTTGGCGGGATCAATCTCGAAGACATCAAGGCACCGGAATGCTTCTACATTGAAGAAACCCTGAAGAAGACAATGAAGATTCCGGTCTTCCACGACGATCAGCACGGCACCGCGATCATCTCCGGCGCAGCGTTGGTCAATGCACTGGAACTAGTGGGCAAGAGATTTGAGGACGTGAAGATCGTGGTGAACGGCGCCGGAGCCTCTGGCGTGGCTTGCGCGGAACATTACATTTGCCTGGGTGCGAAGCGCGAAAACATCACCATGGTCGATACCAAGGGCGTGGTGTACAAAGGCCGCAAAGAGGGAATGAACGCCTACAAGGAGCGTTTCGCGCACGAGACCGCAAACCGCACGCTAGCCGACGCCGCACGCGGCGCAGACGTCCTGTTAGGACTGTCAGCCAAGGGAGCGTTCACGCCAGAGATCATCGCATCGCTGGCGCCGAACCCGGTTGTATTCGCGATGGCGAACCCCGATCCGGAAATCACCTATGACGAAGCCAGAGCAGTACGTGATGACATCATCATGGCTACCGGGCGTTCTGATTTTCCCAACCAGGTGAACAACGTGCTGGGCTTCCCGTTCATCTTCCGCGGTGCGCTCGACGTTCATGCGACGACCATCAATGAGGAGATGAAACTGGCGGCGACCTATGCGCTGGCGGCACTGGCCAAGGAAGACGTGCCTGACTCGGTATGCCGCGCTTATAGCGTGGAACGCCTCAAGTACGGTACCGACTACATCATTCCCAAGCCCTTCGATCCCCGCGTGCTGGTGTGGGAAGCGGTAGCGGTGGCGAAGGCTGCAATGGAAACCGGTGTGGCACAGAACCCGGTGGACCTCACAGAATACCGCGAGCAATTGGAGAAGCGGCTGGGCAAGGCGCATGAACTGATGCGCATCATGATCCACAAGGCGCAAGCGAACCCCAAGCGAGTCGTCTTCACCGAAGGCGAGCACGAAAAGGTTCTGCGTGCATGCCATGTGCTGCTGGAAGAAAAGATCGCTGTGCCAGTGCTGCTGGGTCACGGTGATGCAGTGCAGAAGGCAGCCGCCGAGCTTGGCATCTCGCTGGAGGGAGCTGTTGTTATTCAACCCGAGAATCATCCCCGGCTGAACGAGTATGTGAAGGAGTTCTACCGGTTGCGGCAACGCAAAGGAGTCACGCTGGCCGCTGCCACCGAGCAAATGAACCATCGCAGCATCTTCGGCTCGATGATGGTGCGGATGGGCGATGCCGACGCCTTGGTCTCGGGTCTCACCAAGAACTATCCCGAGACGCTCCGGCCCGCTCTGCAAATCATTGGTGTGCGCGAAGGCATCCACAAAGTATGTGGAATCTATCTGCTCATCACGCGCAAAGGCGACCTGTTCTTCCTGGCCGATGCGACCGTCAACATCGAACCGACAGCCGAGGATCTGGCGGAAATCGCCATCTGTACGGCACAGGAGGCCCGGCGGTTCAACATTGAACCCCGTGTGGCTATGTTGTCGTTCTCGAACTTCGGAAGCACTCGGCATCCGCTGTGCGAGAAGGTGCGACGCGCAGTGGAATTGGTGCGTTACGCCGATCCCACCCTGATCATCGACGGAGAGGTGCAGGCCGACTTCGCAGTCAACGCCAAGAAACTGGAAGAGTCCTTCCCGTTCTCAACGTTGAAAGGCGGAGCGAATGTGCTGATCTTCCCCGATCTTCAGTCCTGCAACATCGCCGCCCGCTTGTTGCCACGATTGGGTGGGGCCGAAGCGTTGGGCCCAATCCTTTCCGGCATGGCGAAGCCCGTTCATTTGCTGCAGCGGGGCGTTGAGGTAGAAGACGTGGTCAATATCGCTACCATCGCCGTGGTCGACGCACAGGAGTCTTCAGCACCGGCCCGAGTACAGCCCGCACGTCAGGTTGTGGAGGTGAGCTGAAGCCCCTTCGAACTTGCGTTATCGACATCAGTTGCGAAACATCGCGACTTACCTACAACCTAAGTTGTAGGCGACTACGATGGAAGAGGGATATTCCTTAGCTGCGTCCGGTGGCAGACTTTCTAGCAATGGGATGTTTGCCGCTACAGCAGCGGCAAGCAGTGTGTGCAGTTAGGTACGAGCAGTAGCTTCGTCGGTTGGCGGAATTCTTGAGTTTCAGTGGTGCAACTGGGCGCTGCACCGCCGTTCAGGATTCCGCCTTTACCGTTTCTAAGCTGGCTGAATATTAGCCCTCCGCAAGGCCATCCCTTCTCTCTTGAATTCATCCATCTAGCATCTAGCCCACTCTTGCGCGGCCGTCACGTAGTCCCGTGAGTAGGGTCACATCATTTTTGGTTACCCTCTGGTAGGTAAATAGGGAAGGCAAATTCCTCCTGTGCTTTACAAGACAATCAGCGCCGCCGTTTATGGTATCGACGCCAACCTCATCGAGGTCGAAGTCGACGTCTCGCCCGTCAAGGGAGATGACAACACCCACTTCATGACCGTCGGATTGCCCGACGCAGCGGTGCGCGAGAGCCGCGAGCGGGTTCGCTCGGCGCTGAAAAACAGCGGCTACGACGTTCCCCCTTCCGTGACCACCATCAATCTGGCTCCCGCCGACCTGCGTAAAGAAGGCTCTGGCTTTGACCTGCCGATGGCACTTGGCATACTGGGAGCCTACGGCGGGCTAAGGAACGACCCACCCGAGGATGCGCTCTTCGTCGGCGAGCTTTCACTCGACGGCGGACTACGAGGCGTGCGTGGCGCGCTGCCCATCGCCATCTCGGCGCGCGCCAACAAAATTCGCAAGCTCATACTTCCGGAAGTCAATGCCCGTGAAGCCGCGGTCGTCGAGGGCGTTGACGTCTTCCCAGTGCGCTCCCTGATGGATGTCGTCCAGTTTCTCAACACCGGCAACGGCATTCAGCCGCTCAAAGTGGACACCCACGCGTTGCTGGACGCGTCGCAACAATTCTTCGTTGATTTCCGCGACGTGCGCGGACAGCAGACGGCCAAGCGCGCCATCGAAGTCGCTGCCGCAGGCGGGCATAACCTGTTGATGATCGGTCCGCCAGGTTCGGGCAAAACCATGCTGGCCAAACGCATGCCAACAATCTTGCCGCCGCTTACTTTTGAAGAAGCCCTCGAGACCACGAAGATCCACAGCGTTGCCGGCGTACTCGACTCGAGCAGCGGCCTGGTTGGCACGCGTCCGTTCCGTTCGCCGCATCACACTATTTCTGATGCTGGCCTGATCGGTGGAGGGATGATTCCCAGGCCTGGCGAGGTATCGCTGGCGCACAATGGCGTTCTCTTCCTCGATGAACTGCCGGAATTTCCGCGCAACGTTCTCGAGGTCATGCGCCAGCCCTTGGAAGATGGCAACGTGACCATTGCTCGCGCCGCCATGTCGCTGAGTTTTCCCGCGCGATTCATGCTGGTGGCGGCGATGAATCCCTGTCCCTGCGGTTATTTCAATGACCGCACACGCGAGTGCCATTGCACGCCCATGATCATCCAGCGCTACATCTCTAAAATCTCCGGACCGCTGCTGGATCGCATCGACATTCATATCGACGTGCCGGCGGTGAATTACCGCGAATTACGCAGCAGCGTCGCGCCCGAGAGTTCAGCGGACGTCCGCAAGCGGATTCTTCGGGCGCGCGAGATCCAGTTGGACCGCTTTGCCAAGGGGGCGGAGCGCATCTACGCCAATGCACAGATGGGCTCGCGCGAAATCCGCAAGTATTGTGATCTGGGGACCGAGGCCGAGCACCTGCTGGAGCGGGCCATAGCGAAACAGGGCTTGAGTGCCCGGGCCCATGACCGCATCCTCAAGGTCGCCCGTACGATCGCCGATCTAGGGGGTGCCGATTCAATTGAATCCGGGCACATCGCGGAGGCAATCCAGTACCGCACTCTGGATCGTACTTTTTGGGCATGAGTTCTGACCGGCAGTACATGCCTTTCTAGTAAGTGACTTGTTTTCAATGGATCTTTGAGGGGGCGAGCGTGGCCCCGAACGTAAGAATCGAGCGGCTCTTGTGGGAAACTGGCCGGAACTTATTGATAGGGGGAGGGTTAAAAATACTGGGTACATTTCCTGAGGGTCGGCGTCTAACGCGTGACCCGTGATTTTCGGGTTTAGCACCAAACTGGGCACGATTTTCCTTGACTATGGACGCTTACGCGGGTAACGTACTGTTTTTAAGTAACGCAATATCCTGTAGGTTCCAGTCTCGGCGTCCTGCCCCCATTTGCGGCCACACACTGAACGCCACCATCAGGGAATCAGGAAAACAATATCCCGCACGTCAGCGTGCCGGGCTGCGTACTTAGTACAACTTAAGTGACTGTAGGGAAGCGCTTTGCGATCCTGTTAGGGATTTGCGGCGCGGAAAGAAACGAACCGTAGAGTCCGCGGGCAGCATCCATTATTTAGTCTCTTGCCGCCGGAAGCAGGTTGGTTCCCCCGCCACGATTCATCCGGCAGGAGCATGGGCCCCGGAACGTAGCACCCGACAAGTCATTCATAAGACAAGAGGAGACATTCATGCGGTCTGAATTGGTTTTTGAAGCAGTCCATACGTTGCGTAACCGTTACACTCTTTGCCAGCTCGCCTCGAAGGCGACGCGCAAATTTCACCGTCCCAGCACGCGCATTCAGGACACCACAAACGAAGTCCTGAACCGCATTGCCGGGTCGGACCGCCAGGACATTATTCTGGAACCGGAGACCGCTACCGAAGCGCAGCGGCGCGCTGCATAAGCGCGCCGCGCCTTCGGGCGCTTCCCGCCGTACCTCCATCCCGCCTTTCTGTTAAATCCCCGTAGGTGACAATGACAATCTCAGAACTAAAAGAAAAGAACATAACCGAGTTGACCAAGATCGCGCGCCAGCTCGATCTGCCCGGTGCCAGCGGCCTGCGCAAGCAGGACCTCATCTTCAAAATCCTGCAAGCCCAAAGCGAAAAAGAAGGCCACATTTTCGCCGAAGGCGTGCTGGAAATCCTGCCCGACGGCTACGGCTTTCTTCGTTCGCCGGACTACAACTATCTGCCCGGCCCAGACGACATCTACGTCTCTCCGTCGCAGATCCGCAAGTTCGATCTGAAGACCGGCGATACCATCAGCGGCCAGGTGCGTCCTCCGCATGAGGGCGAGAAGTACTTCGCGCTAGTGAAAATCGAAGCGGTGAACTTCGAGTCGCCCGAGGAAGCACGCAACAAGATTCTGTTCGATAACCTGACGCCGCTCTATCCGCAGATGCGGATCAAGCTGGAGACGGTGAAGGACAACATCAGCGCCCGAGTCATGGATTTGCTGACGCCGGTGGGCAAGGGCCAGCGCGGTTTGATCGTCGCGCCTCCACGCACCGGTAAGACGATGCTGTTGCAGAACCTGGCCAACTCGATCACGACCAATCATCCCGAGGTCGTATTGATCGTGCTCTTGATCGACGAGCGCCCGGAAGAAGTTACCGACATGCAGCGCTCGGTGAAGGGCGAAGTTATCTCATCCACCTTCGATGAGCCGGCAGCCCGCCACGTGCAGGTCGCCGAAATGGTGATCGAGAAGGCGAAGCGCCTGGTCGAGCACAAGCGCGATGTGGTGATCCTGCTGGATTCGATTACGCGTCTAGCTCGCGCTTATAACACCATCGTTCCACCCTCGGGCAAGGTGCTCTCGGGCGGCGTGGATTCCAACGCGTTGCAGCGTCCGAAGCGCTTCTTCGGCGCGGCCCGCAACATCGAAGAGGGTGGCTCGCTGACCATCATCGCCACCGCGCTGATCGAAACCGGATCGCGCATGGACGACGTGATCTTCGAAGAGTTCAAGGGCACGGGCAACATGGAAATCATTCTCGACCGCAAGCTGGTCGATAAGCGAACCTTCCCGGCCATTGATATTCAGCGCTCGGGCACACGTAAGGAAGAGCTGCTCATTCCCAAAGAAGACCTCGCGCGCATCTGGGTGCTCCGCAAGGTTCTGAACCCGCTCTCGCCGGTGGAAGCGATGGAATTACTCATCGACAAGCTGGGCAAGACCCGCTCCAATGGCGAGTTCCTCTCGAACATGAGCGCACTGTAGACAAACTTAGATCAGAGGTGATTGGGCGGAGGCTACGCGGCTTCCGCCTATTTTATTTTGGGGAAGAATCGGACGTTCGTCAGGCGAACTTTATCGCCGCGAAGACCAAAAACGCGATCTGGGCAGCGACCAGGGAAATCCAGATTTTCTGACGCAGGCGCGAGCGCGAGATGTCGCGTTTGAACTGAGTCTGCGCGAGCAGTACTTCGGGACTGAAAACTGGTACGGCCGGGACCGCCGGCGGAAGCGGTTCCGCAACCGCGTACGTCGTCATCGCAGGACGGGGCGCGTCAGGCAGGTAAACCTTAGGTGTGTCGATGAGCGACGACCAGTCGAGAATTTGCAGCCAGGTGTCGGCTTCGTAAGCTTTCACCGGCTCCGAAGTCAACTCGAGGGCAGGGAGCCTCTCCGGCGACAGGCGATCCCGCAGGTTGCCCAGCAGCGACTGCCACCAGGGGTGCGCGATTTCATCACCCAGAAGCTCGCCCACGTCCACCGGATGCGACTCTAATTCCAGCGCCGGCAAAATTTCCGGAGACACGACGTCAGCGATGTTGGTGAAAATCGTGCGATACCAGGGCCGCTGCAGCCGGTCCCCGAAAAGCATCCCAACGTCAATCGGCTTCGACGTGAGTTGCAGCGGAGGCAGACGTTCGGGCGCAACGCGGTCGATGACGTTGAGGACCAGCGAACGCCACAGCGGCAGGGTCAGTTCTTGGGGTGGTGCGAAATCCAGGTTATTCATCTGCTCTGCTTATGATATCAAGATGCGTCGCGACCCGCATTCTGCGTCAGCCATTTCGCTTCACGTGGCGAACCCCGTTTTCGCCGGCCACAATCAGGTCGCTGGTTATCCCAAGAAACAGGCCGTGCTCAATGATGCCGGCGCGAGCGCCAAGTTTCTCCGCCAATGCGTTTACATCATGGATCGGGCCGAATGCGCAATCGAAAATCATGTTGCCGGAATCGGTCACGTACTGTGTGCCGTCGTGGTTCTTGCGGATAACAGGGCGCGCGTCGAGCGACTCCAAAAAGCGCATTTGCGACTGCCAGCCGAACGGGCTTACTTCCACCGGCAAGGCGAAGTGAGTGCCCAGACAAGGTGAGAGCTTGCTTTCGTCCACCACGATGACCTCCCGTGCGCTCGCCTGAGCTACGATCTTTTCGCGAAACAGCGCGCCCCCGCCGCCCTTGATGAGATTGAGCTGGGGGTCAACCTCATCGGCGCCGTCTATGGTGACGTCGAGATTCATGGGAAGAGACAAGTCCATCATCGGGATTTTCAGGTGCTCGGCTTCCTCCTGGGTTGCTTTCGAGGTGGCAAATCCGGTGATATTTTTGAGCGAGCCGTCGCGTAAGAGTTCGCCGATGCGGCGAGTGGCGAAGATCGCTGTAGAACCGGTGCCGAGGCCGACAACCATGCCAGACTGCACGAACTGCACCGCGAACTCGGCAGCTTCCTGTTTCAGCTTGGCGCGGGGATCGACGGACGGATTCGGCAAGCATTTCCTCCTATACTGTTTCGCGACAGGAGAATCATCATGTCCCAGAGTCTGCAGGGTCAAGTGGCAATTGTGACCGGAGCGAGCGGTGCTCTTGGTTCGGACGTTGTGAAGAGTCTGCTCGCTGCCGGCGCTACAGTAGTTGCGGTCGATCGGGCGAGTGCGGGGAGCGCGTCTCAAGAGGGTGGAATTACTCGCTTCTCGGCGAACCTGACCGATACGCGTGATGTGAAACAGCTGATCGCCAGCGTGTTCGCGAAGTTTGGAAAGATCGACGTCCTGGTACACGTAATGGGCGGTTTTGCCGGTGGCGCGAGCGTTGCTGAGACCGATGACGCGACCTGGCAGAAAATGATGGACATCAATCTGAACGCCGCGTTTTACGTGCTGCGGGCAGTCGTTCCGGTGATGCGGCAAGCGGAACACGGGCGAATCATCGCGATTGGCAGCCGCCAGGCTGTCCAACCGGCCGCCGGCGTCGGAGCTTACTCGGCTTCGAAAGCAGCGCTGGTTTCGCTGGTGCAGACGGTAGCACTCGAGAATGCCGACAAGAACATTCGCGCCAACGTGATTCTGCCGGGAACGATGGACACCCCCGCTAATCGGGGTGGGATGCCCAAAGCAAACTTCGAGAAGTGGGTGAAGACTTCCCATGTTGCCGAGCTCGTGGTGATGCTGGCGCGGAGACGTAGGAGTCGAGATCAACGGTGCGGCGATTCCGGTTTACGGTGGCGGTTAGCGAACAGCAACTAGCATCCACACAATCCAATGGCACCCCCTAACGATTGGGGTGGAAGGGTTTCTCGCCGCCGCTCTCGCTGACTGGTTCGGGACTTTCGATATCCAGGTTCACGACGACCGGATCCTGCCCGCTTCTGACGACCACGGCCTCGCACGGCTCATCGGGGCGGGCGTTAATTTCCTGATGAGGTACGTAGGGCGGAACGTAGATGAAATCTCCGGGGCCGGCCTCATCGCAGAATTCCAAGCGGTCGCCCCAGCGCATGCGCGCTCGGCCTCGAACGACGTAAAGCACCGTCTCCAACTCGCCATGGTGGTGGGGACCAGTTTTGGCATGCGGCTGAACCACCACGGTACCGGCCCACAACTTACTGGCCCCGGTGCGTGCGTGAGTAATTGCGGCTGCGCGCGTCATGCCGGGGGTCTGGGGCGTGTTCGAATCCAGCTCAGTCGCGTGCACGATCTTTACGCCGTGTTCTTTCCAGTCCATGCCGATCCCTCCGGTCCTCCACAGTATAGAAGCGCTATTCCGAAACCGTGTGCAACGCTCCGCAGTTTTGCTGCATTTCCATCGACGATTGGAAAGAAACCATGAGAACCCTCCTCTGCGGGATTGGAGGTATCATCTCAGGGCGATCCATAGTTCTCCCGACAGGGATCGATGCTCCTCGCGAAAGATCACGGTTCATGCACCGACTACTCAGCCCCTCCTCCCGCAGAGCGAGACTTCACCGAGCGCGAATGGCACCGCGACCGTCGAGCCTGCAGGCCTTCGGAAGCGACTCGTGCGGCTGTGCGATGGGAGCCAGATTTCTGGCAGTCGGACTGATTGCTTCCATTGCGTGGTACGGATGGCACTGGCTAGCCCACGGCCTTACGATCTGGGCTTTCGCGGTGCGTGTCCTGCTGTGGTCGTTCGTCGCCGCATGCGCCGGAAAGCTCGCGGGTCTCGCTCTCTATTCCTGGCGCCGTCGCCGGCCCCGACTCAGAATATTGACGTTGCAATAGTCACAGGGAACGGCTGTGAGGCAATGCCGTTCGCGACGACGAAGAGCATCGAATCGCCTAACTCAATATCGCCAGGAATATCGACGTTGGTGGTGATGACGGCCGCACCGGTGGCCACTCCCATCGAAGTTACGGTGTTGCCGTTGCTGTCGACGGTGGTGTGGTCATGCGTGCGGCAATACCGCACGTGGTTGGTCTGGTTGTTGACGATCCGCACCAGCGGATAATTCGTCGACGTGGTGGAATCGTCGCCGTAGCCGGCGGCCTGCGAAAGCCCGTTGAATTGCGTTCCGGACACCTGAATCGTATCTCCCGTTTGAAACGAAGCGGGGCAGTTCTGGATGGCCGGCCGATAGCTGTCTAGGGGAACAGCGGCGTCGGAATGGTAGGCGTAGAACGAGTCGTCCACCGACTGGCACCACAGTACGTCGCCGTTGGGAAGCGGCAGCAGTCGAGTGCAATAAGTGTAGGTATAGTTGTTCGGCGGATCGTTAGTGCGATTGAAAGTAGTGCCGTCGTACTCGAAGAACCACGACGGGGAACTTTGCGGCTGCCCCGTAGAATCCTTCACTGTGCCGCCCGCACCGAACAGAACGTTCCCGTTCACCATCATCGATGCCGGGCCATCCTCGATGCCCAATTGCATAGGCTGGCCGTTCACCGTCTGCGCCGGAAGGTCAGGGCCGTTGGTCCATTGCGGATTCGCCCCCGGCGTGTAGATGGCGGTGTGCTGGTTGGCGCCGAGGAAAAATGCGGTCCCGTCGTAGAGCAGCAGGCCGGGGCCAATCTCGTCGTCGCTGGCGTCGACAATACTGTTGATGAGATCGTTGCTGCGTACCCAATCATCGGCCGCCACGAAATAAATCCAAGTCGTAGGAGGGGCCTCGCAACTGGGTGCGACTACCGTATTGTCGGGCATCAGTACCCACGAGTCTTCGTCACTGGTAACGGCCAGAACGCCGGCCGGCGGCCGTTGATTCATCGCTGTCCATGTCAGGCTTACGGGATCGAGCTTCGCGATGTTAGTGTCGAAGTCCGATCCCAGCAGGAATGTTCCGTCGGGCAGTACCGCGCAGGGAGCATCGCCGATGTGGGCCCAGGTCACGCCCTTCGCATCTGCGGGCGACACAAACGACGTCCAGGTATTCGCGACAGGATCGTAGATCTCGCACGTGTTGTCCCAGGTCTGCGACACCGAGCCCAGCGAACTCTCCGAGTACTCTCCTCCACAAACCACTACCCGCCCGTCAGCCAGCACGCTGGAAGCGTAGAACGTCCGCGCCACATTGGAGTCGGCCAGCCGGCTCCACTTGCCGTTGGCATAACTGCCATTTTGGTCGGGCGTCAGCTTCCACCAGCGGTTCGTGCCCCAGGCCACCAGCGGGATGCCGAGATAATACAGATCGGCCCCGACGAACTCCTGCATCATGATCGTCCCATCGGTGAGCACGAAGGCCGTGCCTCCGTTCGCCTTGGAGAGACAGAAGATGATCGAGATGAGGCTCCACAACAGGCAGACGATGATTTCCACAACAGCGACGACGGCGCACACAATGCTGACCACGATTCCGAAAACAAGGCAAACTGCAGTCACGACGATGGCAAACAGCACGCAGAAGAACCACGACCACCAACTGCACTTCTTTACCTGGTCCCATCCCCAGGAAATGCACTTCTCAGTCTCAGTGACCGCCCAGCTTACACACTTTGCGATGAGTTGCACGCCCCAGGTTGCGCAGCGATAGTAAGTCGCGGTGTAACTTCTGGTGCAATTCGAGGGAAGAGGAATCCACGTACCCGGTTGGAAGGCCATCGGATGTACCCCCTGAGAGATTTGAATTTTGAAGATTTCGAGTCTTGCGGTGACGCGCCAGTTGCTAATTGCTAGCGACTATACACCGAATTCAGCTGGGGGTCCGAATTGTGCGGGCCGCTCGTGTCCACGCCGGTCGATCTCACCCTCACGGCTAATGATCAAGTCTTCAGCAACTCGGGATGCTCTTTTCTGAGCCAATCTTGGACGATGCGTTGCAATCCGGCCGCGAGCTTGATTGCCAATCCCAAATCCTGGTCGGATACAACTCCCGCGACGTCATAGCTTGATCGGTTGCGCTTGTTGCTCAGAGCCTTGAGTTTCTGCACGAATCGACTGCCTTCTGGAATTGTGAGTTCCAGTGAATCAATGGTTTTGACATGATGTCCAGCTTGGGTTGAGGTACGGTAACCGTTAGCGCGAAGGGCGATGGTTGCAGCCGTAAGTGCGGAGTTAAAGGCGGCGATGAATCGAAGATCGGTCGAGATCGCCTCAACTTTAGAGTCATCAAGGCCCCGATCAATGATGCTCAACAAACCCCGAATTTCATCGGGGCTTGTGGCTTCGCTTTTTAACCAGCCGTATTCCACCCATTTCTCTAAGCTCATCTTCATCTCCGAATAAGAAGACCTTCTTGCCACGGATTACAGCATTTAGAAAATGATTTCCGCCAGCGAACTTAGACTTGTACTCGGCGATCGAGTAAACAGTGGGATTCACCGTACGGCCGAGGGAAGCCTCTGTGCTATCGAGCTGCGCCAGGACTTCGTCGAGGGTGACTTTGCCAATGATCATCACGTCGACATCGCTGTCCGCCTTCTCTTGCTGATGCGCAAGCGAGCCATAGACAAATGCGACGGTGATTCGCTTCGCGAGTGGCTCCAGTGCCGATCGCAAGACATGAAAGGTGCCGACAGTTTTTGCCACCAGAGCGCGAATCTCACCGAATACCGGACTGTTCTGATTAGCCCGGTAAAACACCTGATTTCCTATTTGGGAGCGATTAATCAAACCAACTTTTGACAGGTTTTCCAGTTCGCGCTGCACAGATCCGACACTAATACCAAGGGAGCGAGCAATCTGGCGAACATAAAAAGACTCGTCAGTTCGGCTGTACAGCAACGCCAGGATACCGCCGCGCGTTTGGCCAAACAGAACATCCCCGAGGGAGCCGCTGTCCGTTCTCATTATGAGAGCAATTGTACTCAGAAATAGAACAGGTGTCGAGATGCGGAGAAAGTGTGGTGGAAGCGGCGGGAGTTGAACTTGAGCCGTTTTGCGGGCGTCTGAGCCCGCAGGCGAAATCCCGAACGCAGTGAGGGACCTAGTTGACCTGCCGGCTACAGGAAATTCATGGTGGAGGCGGCGGGAGTTGAACCCGCGTCCGAAAATGCTGTCAGCCAAGAGACTACATACTTAGTCGCGTTCACCCAGTCGCCGAGGCGACCAGTCTCACCAGCCGCGCTGAGAACGGACAAGAAACGCGGCCAGCCAGCCTGAAAGTTTCGCCTCGAACCCCAGACGTAGGTTTTGAGGCTAGCTCACTGTATGACGCCCTGACTCCAGCCCATGAGCAAAGCCGAAGAGAGCGGCAACTTAATTAATTAAGCTGCGTATGCGAGGTTTTGGTTCGCAATTGTGTTTTTGCGCACGATTACGGATGCACGCACTCCGGTATGCCTCTTGACCGCAATCACTTCCGTCGAAGCCGTGACGCCCCCACGTGGTGAATCGGCTGTTTCAACTCTAGCAGGCGTGGCCGTTAAGTCAATCCAGCCAATACGTTTAGATGCTCGCCCCCGTAGCGAAGACGCAGGCCGCCGCACCCTCGCTCGCCAAACGAATTCGTGTATAAGTATCCCGAACCCCGCTTCATTGGGTCCAATTGTGGGTCAGGAGGAGCCAAGAATGGCTGTATCGGGAAAGTTCGGAACCAAAAACACAGATCCTGGCGTCATCGGGCATAACGACACATTTCAGGGAGTCTCCGGCACCAGCGGTTCCGATACCGGCGTCTTCGGCAGCAGCACTACCGCTAAGGGAGTGCACGGCAATTGCGACAAGGGCAGCGGCGTGTTTGCCACTTCCAAGTCTGGTCAGGGAATGACCACCTTCAGCACCGACTCCATCGGCATCTTTGCCCAGGGCGGTTTTTGGGCAGGCGTCTTCAAGGGAGCAATCGTCGTAGGCAAAGGCCCAGCGCCGAGTCCGGGTGTCGCGCCCAACGCGGTCAACGGCATTGTCATTAATGATGGCGGCAGCCTGTTTCTGAACGGCGGCGGCGACGTCATCCTGGGGAACGCTGACTGTGCCGAAGATTTCGCGCTTACCGATGCGGCGCTACCTGACCCTGGTACCGTGATGGTGCTCGATGCCGGCGGCGAGGATAAGTTATCCGAGAGCTGTCAGCCCTACGATAAATGCGTCGTCGGAGTCGTTTCCGGCGCCGGCAGCTACAAGCCGGGCATTGTGCTGGATCGGCGTCCCGATCAGAAGGGACGTGTGCCGGTCGCCCTGCTCGGCAAGGTCTATTGCAAAGTTGACGCTCAGTATGGAGAGATCCGCATCGGAGACTTGTTGAGCACATCACCCACTCGTGGACATGCCATGAAGGCGAGCGACCCGGCCAAGGCATTCGGCTCGACACTTGGTAAAGCGTTACGACCGCTGTCGGCGGGCTGCGGGCTGATTCCCATCTTGGTCGCTTTGCAGTGATTGCTTTCCGCTGCGTACAGCGATTTGCATCGCACGATTGAGCCGTGAAACTTCATCAGTCAGAAGTTTCCCGGGTGTTGTTGGAAGACATGGGGTGAGTCGATGGCGTTTTACACATTCACGGTCGAGGGATACCACATCGACAAGACGCGGTCCCTTATCCAGGACACCGATGAGGTGGGTGGATCTCTGCAAGTGGGTAGCGATAAACTTCCAGCCCAGTCGCGGTCCAACGGCAGCGTAGGTGCCGGGGATTGGCCGATCGGCTTTGTCTTCGGGCCGATATTGGCGAGCCATCCCAATACCCGCGTTGTGCTCAGCTATTTGATCTATAACGGAGACGCCTCCAAATTGCCCAAGAGTTTGGCGGATTACAGCGCCGATCTTGTGGGCAAGGCTATGGAATCCTTGATCAAAGGGAAAAGTCCGGAGCAGGCAGACTCGTCGGATTACTTTGATTTTCCCGGTGACCCGAACAGGGATAATCCCAATTTCGACGATTCATCATGGCTGGAAACGTTGGAGTTCGTGGCGCTGGCAGGTTTCCTCTTTCCCGACTGCGATGGCTTTGTGGCAGCCGAGACGATCGGAACGATCAAGACGAGTTGGGACGCCCTCATCGATCAGGCCGGCGGCGTGACACTTCATCAAAGTGCGCGCTATCCCGGTTCCAACTCGCCTACGGGGTGCGGCGGCAACTCTGACTACACTGTGAGGTGGTCCGTCTCGCGGGAGCGGGTGAGCGGTCCCGGCCCACACAGCCTGCGTCAGTTCTTGTCGCTTCACCAACTCTCTGCCAAGAACGGCCTCAGGCGACTGATTCCCGGCGAGCCGGCCATTAGTGTCAGGGGATTGATGAGCTAAGCAGGCGCCCAACCTTTTCCTTTCTCAAGGTATTCTCTCCTAGACGGTGCGTGCCAGGTGCCCCATCCGGCCTGACTCATTTGGCCGGGTCGGCACTCAGGCCCGGCTTCGCGATCAGGTGCGATAAGTCCCGTTTACAAACAGTCTTAAGTCGCCGGCGTTTCATGTTGCTATGCTCATCCGACACTGGGCCTCGTTTGAATTCCCGTGCTACCATGCCACCGTGTTCAATTTTGGCAAACCGAAAACAGCTGGCGACTGGATCGTTCATGTCGCAGGAGCCATCGTCGCATTATTCCTCGTATGGTGGATGCTACGGGCCTACGTGCTTTAGTACTCCTCTCCGTAGGCTGTTAAGCGGAAATAACCGTTCCTCGTCGGGCAGCGCATATTTGCATGTCGTCGGCAACTGTGGGGCTGTCGCCTAATTCCGATCCGTGTTCATCCGAGTAAATCCGTGGTCGTCTTGTGTTCTTCGCTCCCGTTTCGGACAAGGCGACACTTGCTTCGCTTCAGCGGCTGGTCGCATAAGTTTGCGTTTCTGCATCCGTGTCGGGCTGGATACATCCAAACCTTTTGCCGGACTGATAGTCTGATACGGAATGTGGGGTTTCCGCAGACCTGTGGTTGAATCGACATTTCTATGCTGATGACGAACGCAGCCAACGGTTGTTGCCGGGAGATGACGGCTTGATTCCCGACTGTATTCCCTTCAGTTCGATCCCGCACACCACCAAGCTGTTCTCTGATTTCCTTTCCTATTCGCCAGAGGTTCGCAGGTTTTTCCCCCATCCGCCCGATTCAACTCAGATAGCGTCGCAGGCATCGGCGGTGCCCCACGGAACGAAGATCCACGCGGCGGTGGCCGATGCGCTGGAGAAGCAGAACCGCGCATGGGGAGCATCGGAAGCAGACGCTGCGGAACATCCAACGGCTACGTGAAGGCGCTCATGCGGTCGTAACCGGCCAGCAGGTCGGCTTATTTGGCGGACCGCTGTTGTCGCTATTCAAGGTTGCGTCGGTACTGGCGCTGGCCAAGCAAGTCGAGGCGGCTGGAGTTGCGTGCGTTCCGGTGTTCTGGCTGGCCAGTGAAGACCATGACCTCGCGGAAGTGAACCAGGCTTTGCTGCTGACTCCTGAGTTCCATCTGGCGCCATTTACCGCAACGGCTGAAGGCCACGCTGATTCGCCGGTGGCCAACGTCAGGTTTGCGAAAGGCACCAACGAACTTGTAAAGCGAATGACGGCCTTGCTGGGTGAGTCGGCGACGAGCGAGTTCCTACGCGAGAGCTATCGCGAGGGCGAGACATTCTCCGATGCGTACGCGCGGCTTTACACGCGGCTGTTTGCCGAGCACGGGCTAGTGCTGCTGGATCCTTCCGATCGAGAACTGCATCGGATCGCGGCGCCGCTGTTTGTCGAGGCCATTGACCGGGCCGGCGAGTTGGACGACGCGCTGCTGGCGCGCAATCGCGACATCAGCCATGCGGGCTATCACGAACAAGTGAAGGTGACCGAGGAATCGACGCCGTTATTTGCGCTGGTGGATGGAGCACGGGTTCCGATACACCGCTCGAATGGCGGATTCTCGATTCGCAAGGAGCACTTCTCGGCGGAGGAACTGAAGAAGCGCATTGCCGATCATCCAGAAAACTTCAATGCCAACGTGCTGCTGCGTCCGGTATTGCAGGACTATTGGCTACCGACGCTGGCTTACATTGGAGGTCCGGCCGAAATTGCTTACTTCGCGCAAGTTGGTGTGGTGTACGAGAAGCTGCTGGGGCGGCTGACGACAATCTTGCCCCGCATGAGCGCCACCTTGCTGGAGCCGAAGATCGAAAAGCTGCTCAACAAGTACAAGCTGAGTATGGAAGATCTCTTCCATGGGGAAAGCCAGTTGCGCGATGAACTGGCGGCGCGATCGTTACCTGCTGAACTCAAGCTGGACTTCGAGCGCGGGCGCCTTGGAGTAGAGGAGGCGATGCAGCGGATCGGGGAGTCGCTGCAAGGGCTGGACCCGACGCTGGTTGAAGCGGCGCGGCGCGCGGCCAACAAAATGCGCTACCAAGTTGGGCGGCTGGAAAAGCGCGCGGCCCAGGCAGAGTTACGGCGGGAACACATCGTCAGCAAGCATGCTGAGCAGATTGAGAATGCCGTGTATCCGCGCAAGACGCTGCAAGAGCGCGAAATCTCGGGAGTGTATTTTCACGCCCGCTACGGCCAAGAATTGGTCAACCGACTGATTGAGACAGCGCAGAATCCCTGCCCCGAACACAAAGTCGTGCGGCTGGGCTGAGGGCCGATATCTTGCTTTGGGACATTCTCATGATCGCCGTGGGGGTTCTGGCGTCGCTGGCCTTTCTGTTTCTGGTGACGCGGTCGTCGGCGACCACAACGCGTAAAGAATCGAACGACTTCACTGGGGCCGTCGTCGCCGTTATTGGTACGACCTACGCGGTGATTCTCGCGTTCATGCTTTCGGGCGTGTGGAACATGTTTCAGCAGGCCGAAGCCAACGCCGAGCAGGAAGCGAACTCGCTGGTCAACATCTGGCGAATCAGTTCAAGTGTAGATGCAAATACTGGTCAGGCAGTGCAGGCGCTGTGCCGGAAGTATGGGCAGAACGTACTCGATGTTGAGTGGCCAGCCATGCAGGCCCAAAAGCCGATGCCCCGCGAAGGCAGCGATATTATCAACCAGTTCTGGCGGTTGGCCGGACAGAGCCAGGACCGCTCAGGAGGCACGTCGATCGCCAGCTACCAGATGATGGAAGAGTTGCGCATGCTGACCGAATATCGCCGTATTCGCCTCATGCAGAGCCGCGAAGAATTGCCCGGGATTTTGCGGGCCGTGCTGATTGCGGGCGGCATGATTACCGTCGCCGCCTCCTGCTTCTTCGGGGTGCCGAACTTCCGCTTTCATGTGTTGCAGGTGGTGGTATTGAGTTTTCTGATCGCGTTGGTGCTGGTCGCCATCGCCGACATCGACCGGCCGTATCAAGGGAGCGTTATAGTTCAGCCCGACGGATTCAGGTTGGCGCAGCACACGTTTCAGGACCAGGGAGAATAGTGCGTTCCGCGCATCTCTAAATGAGAGAAGCCGGCCAACTGTGATGGCCGGCTTTCGAGTTGCGGGTTGCGCTTACTGTTCGAGAGTGGAAACTTCGAGCGGCTGTTCCTCAGAGTGAATTTCGGCACTGAGGTGTTTGGTGCCGTACTCGAAGCCCGTGTCGAAGGCTTTCAGGTTCAGCTCGCGGAACGCTGGAGGAACGGAATCGCCCACCGCATCGCGAATGGACTGCGGCTCCAGCACGTCGGTCACAGCGGCGAAGAATCCCACCATGACGATGTTGAGCACCATGCGCTTGCCGAGTTCTTCAGCAAGACGAGTTGCAGGCACGCCATAAACGCGTACGCCCGCCGGAAGCTTGTCCACGCGTACCAGATCCTGCTCGATGACGAGAATGCCGTCTTCCTTCAGTTGCGGGCTGAAGAGCGAATAGGCTTCCTGCGACATGGTGACCAGAATGTCAGGGCGAGTGACGTATGGATAAAGAATCGGCTCGTTCGAGAGGATGACCTGCGCGCTGCAAGCGCCGCCGCGGGCTTCGGGGCCGAACGCCTGGGTCATGGTTGAGTAGCCCTTATCGAAGATGCAGCCGGCTTTGCCGATCACGATGGCTGACAGGATGACGCCCTGTCCGCCGAAACCGGAGATGCGGATTTCGGTTAGATTTCGCATTCGCATGCCTCTCTTTCAACGTAGCGGTCACCCAGGCTGTCGAGCATCTTGTCGTGCATCAGGTCACGATAGTCAGGGCGCTCGCGGTCCACAAACTTGCCGACAATGATTTCGCCGCTCTTGCTCAGCCCAACTTCGCTGGTCGGAGCTCCGTTGCGTACCTTGCTGTGTTCCTTATAGAAGATCATGGTGTCGAGACCGTCGCCCATCTTGTTGCGGCGCTGATAGAGCGTCGGACAGGGCGAGAGGACCTCGAGGAAGCAGAAGCCCTTCTTGGAGAACATCTCTTCCATCGCGCGGGCCATCTGGCGAACGTGGAAGGTCGTCCAGCGGGCCACGTAAACGGCGCCGGCCGCCTCCACGAGATAAGGCAGGTTGAACGAGGAGTCGTAGGTGCCGTACGGGTTGGTCGAGGTGATGACCTCGCCGGGAGTCGTGGGAGCCGTCTGTCCGCCCGTCATGGCGTAGATCAGGTTGTTGATGCACACGACCTTCAGATCCACGTTGCGGCGGGCCGCGTGAATCAGATGGTTGCCGCCGATGGCGAACAGGTCACCGTCACCCGAATACACCACGACGTTCAACTTCGGATTGGCCAGCTTCAAACCGGTTGCGAAGGGTAGCGCGCGTCCGTGAGTCGTATGGAAGGAGTCGAGGTTGACGTAACCTGCCACGCGTCCCGTGCAACCGATGCCGGAGACGATCGACAGGTTCTTCACGTTGATGTTTGCATCCACCAGGGCACGGGCGAAGGAGTTGACGCTGGTTCCAATGCCGCAACCCGGACACCAGATGTGCGGGATGCGATCCATTCGGAGGATGTCATCAACCACGTTATGAACAGGAAGGGTCGTCATTTCGCCACCTCCATGATGGCCTTCAGGATGTCTTCGGGCTTGTGAACGCTGCCGCCGGCATGGCCGACAAAGCGAACCGGCACCTCGCCGGCAACAGCGCGTTCGACTTCACGCACCATCTGGCCGAGATTGATTTCGGCGACCACGATGGAATTGGTGCGCGCGGCGATTTCTTTCATCTTCTTCTCGGGGAATGGCCAGGCGGTGATCAGGCGGAACTTGCCGACCTTGACGCCCTTGGCCCGAGCCATCTCGATGGCGCGCTGCGCGACGCGCGACGTGATGCCGTAGGAGACCACGACGCAATCGGAGCCGTCGACCGCTTCCTCTTCGAAGAGGCAGATTTTGTCGACATTCTTGATGATCTTGTCTTGCAGGCGGCGGACCAGAACGTCCTGCACGGCGGGCGTCATGTTGGGATAGCCGCGTTCGTCATGGGTCAGGCCGGTTACGTGGACGTTGTAACCTTCGCCGACGCGAGGCATGTCGGGCACCAGGTCTTCGCGGGGTTCGTAGGCCTTGAATTCGCTGGGAGGAAGCGTGGTGTAGCGGCGAGGCGTGACTTCAATTTGTTCGGGGAGAGGAATGACTACTTTCTCGGTCATGTGGCCGACGACTTCATCGAGCATGACAAAGACGGGGCAGCGATATTGCTCAGCCATGTTAAAGGCGGTGATCGTCAGGTCGAAGCACTCTTGGGGAGAGTTCGGGCACAGGGCGATGATTTCGTAATCGCCGTGCGAACCCCAGCGGACCTGCATCATGTCGGCCTGTGCCGGCAGCGTGGGCAAACCGGTGGATGGGCCGCCACGCTGTACATCGATGAATACGCATGGGGTCTCGGTCATGGCGGCGTACCCGATGTGTTCCATCATCAGCGAGAAACCCGGGCCAGAGGTCACGGTGAAGGCTTTCGCTCCGCCCCAGACTGCGCCTTGCAGAGTAATCGACGCGGCCAGCTCGTCTTCCATCTGGATAAAGGTTCCACCCACGGTGGGGATGCGCGAAGCGAAGCGCTCGACCACTTCGGTGGACGGCGTGATGGGGTAGCCGGAGGAGAAACGCGCTCCGGCGGCCAGTGCGCCTTCGCAGCAGGCGTGGTCTCCATCGAGGAAGTGTGAACCGGTTAATACGCCAGCGGGATCAGCGTGCATCCTGTACCTCCTTGTCGCTCGGCGCAGGTGCGGCGGCGGGCGCTGCTTCCTTCTTTTCGGCTGCGTTTTTGAAACCGAATATGGCGAAATCAGGGCAATACATACCGCAGAGATCGCAGCCGCTGCACTTCTCGGGGTTGACCATGTAGGGCGGGTGATAGCCCTTCGCGTTGAAGGCGGAAGAGAGCGCAAGGACGTGGGTAGGACAGAACTCCACGCAGAAGCCACAGGCCTTGCAGCGCTCCACTACGATTTGAACCGAACCTTTTGCCATGCTCTTGTTCCTTAGCGCTGGCGTCGGAGGACTGCTTGCTCGAACTACAATTTCCCCACTCGACTCGCCATCGCGGATGGAATTACGTTGCGGTTAGGAGAATCACCAGGTACCGAACGATGGTTCGATTCTGGTCCAGTGAATGCCCAGACCGAAGTGACGGCCGTCACATGGCGACGTGAGGTTCGACACGATATCTATGCTGCGCCTCCATTGGGCTGCGAACCGACAGCAGGTGTGCGGAACGCTTTCCGGGTTCTTTACGCGGGAGAACGCGGATAATCTAACGACAAGACACCGCCTGACGACGAGGGAGGTGCGCGCAGGTTTCGACTTCCTAGTGAGTTCATCTAAAATTGAGTGTTGGCTACTATCTCCACAACCAGTTCTGAAGTTCACGTCCTGGAGCGCACTCGCACCTCCACAGCTCGCTTTTATCACCCCGAGCTCGATGTTCTCCGTTTCTTCGCCTTCGTGATGGTGTTTTTGCACCACGCGTTTCCGCACGATCCCGCTTTCTGGACGAAGCTCGGTGTGCCCGATTTTCTGGCCCGCATCGTGGCAGGAATTGGAGCGACCGGTGCGTTCGGCGTGAGCGTCTTCTTCGTGCTGAGTTCCTACCTGATCACCGAACTGCTGCTGCGCGAGAAGGACCTGATGGGCACGCTGGATGTGCGGTCGTTCTACATACGGCGGATTTTGCGCATTTGGCCGCTGTACTTTGCGTTCCTCGCATTGGCGGTTGGGCTGCAATGGATCGTCCCCGGACAACATGTGACGTGGCGGGCGGGGCTTTGGTTTTCACTGCTGGCAGGGAATTGGTTCATCGTGTTTCACGGTTTTCCGTCGTCGGTGATTTTTCCGCTGTGGAGTGTTTCGATCGAGGAGCAGTTCTACATCACCTGGCCTGCCGTGGTACGACGGGTTAGCGAAAATGGAATGCTGCTGATCGCGGGAGTGCTGCTGACGGTGGCGACCGCGGCTCGCATCTATCTCGGGGTGCACCACACCGGAGAGAGCGACGTGTGGTGCAACACGTTCGTCCAGCTCGATCCGATTGTGATTGGGATTTTGATCGCCGTATTGCTGCGAGGAGAAGTCCCGCGACTGTCGAGACTGGCACGTGCGGCCCTGATGTTGGCGGGACTTACCGGACTGGCGTTGGGCGCCGTGTACTTCGGCATCAAGAACGATCCTCTGACGACAGCGCGGATTGTGCTTGGTTATCCGTCGATAGCAATTGGAGGCGGGCTGTTGCTCCTGTCCGTGTTACGGACGCGAATGACGGGGCGCCATCGGGTACTGGTGTATCTGGGGCGCATTTCCTACGGACTGTATGTGTTCCACATCCTCGGACTGTTGATTTCTGACCACGTCGTCCATGACCAGACAGCAAGCCTGATGCGGTATGCACTGCGAGTTGGGATTGCGTTAACGGCGACGATACTAATGGCCGCTATTTCGTTCCGATGGCTGGAAACGCCATTTCTGAACCTGAAGCAGCGCTTTACACACGTGCTATCGCGGCCGGGCGGATGAAGGCTAGCTCTTAGCCATCAGCTTTTGGCTCTTAGCCCTTGCTTTGCATCTGGTTTGCTTTCAGCGGTCAGTCTTCGGTTTTACGCTCAGACACGCCTGAGAGTTGATACCTCAGAGCCAAATCTAATTGCTAAAAGCTAAGAGCTAATCACGCAGACTAGTACTTGCGCATGTGGATTTCGGTCCCGTTTCGCTCGAAACGGACTTCATCCATCAACTGATTGATGAGGAAGATGCCGCGCCCATGGTGGGAATAGACGTTCTCGCCGTGCAGGGGATCGGGCACTTTGACAGGATCGAAACCGGGACCCGGATCGCGGACTACGATCAGCAGACCGCGCTCTTCATCGCAGGAAACGCAGCACTGTACTTTTTTCGTAGGGTCGTTGTTGCAGCCGTGGAGGATGGCATTGGCCAGAGCCTCACGGAGCGCAGTTTCAATCTCAAATTCCTTACCGGCAGAACAATCCATGCGTCGGGCCATTTCCATGATGCCCTCGACGACGGGACTGATGCCTGTAGGGTCGGCGTTGAGCGTGACCTCAATGCGTATCATCAAATTCGTACGAACGAACCGGCCGGCAAGTGGCAGCCGACAGGCGTTTCCTCCCCACCAAGTATCGCCAGCGCTACTCTGACAGGAATGATTCTGGCGGTCAAGAAGTAATCCTGAAAATGGTGGATACCCACCACTCTTGTGCTATGTAAGACTCAAAACTCGAGCTCAGCATCTGGCGACGGCCAGCACTCACAGCTGAAAATTAGATGCTTCGAATCGTCGGGAGAAGTCTCGATCGATTCGGGATGAGCGGGTTGGCGTAAGCTGTTAGCGTCATTACTGATTTACGGTCCGATTCGAATGCTATTTTTACGGATTGGCAAGAGCGATTGTCGCATGAGGTGGGCGGGCAGAGTCGTACTGCTGTTACTGGTTGCGACGACGATTACATCCACCGGGAGCGCGCAATCGATTACGGTCGCGGCGGCGGCCGACCTCAATTATGCACTTACTGACCTCGCCGGGCAGTTCGAGCGCATTACAGGAAACAAAGTTATTCCGACGATTGGAGCGTCGGGAAACCTGTACTCCCAGATCATGAATGGCGCTCCCTTCGACCTGTTCTTTTCGGCTGACGAGGAATATCCCAAGCGGCTGGTTGAGTCGGGTAAGGCAGATGCGACGTCTCTGCACATTTATGCGGTGGGACACTTGGTGCTGTGGGTGCCAAACAGTTCGCCGCTCGATCCAAGTAAGTTGCAGATGGCGGTACTCACGGAGCCCAGCGTCAAACGGATCGCGATCGCCAACCCGATGCACGCTCCTTATGGACGTGCGGCGACGGCGGCACTTGAGCACTATGGTTTGAAATCGAAAGTCGCCGACAAGTTGGTTTTGGGGGAGAACATCAGCCAGGCAGCGCAGTTTGTTCAGTCGGGCAACGCCCAGGCCGGTCTGATTGCACTTTCGCTGGCAAAGTCTCCTGCAATGGAAGCGAAGGGGAAGTATTGGGAATTGCCGCTCGATGCTTATCCCGAGCTACGACAGGCGGTTGTGGTGGTGACCGCGTCGCAGCAGAAGAAGACCGCGCAAGCATTCCTCGACTTCGTTTTGTCTGCGGAAGGTGAGGCGGTGCTGAAGAAGTACGGTCTCACTCCTCCGACACACCCATGATCCTGCAAGCGCTGACACTGACATTGCGGCTGGCATTGCTGGTGTCGCTGATCCTGTTGGCGATCGCGTTGCCGCTGGGCTATTGGCTGGCATGGTCGCGTAGGCGTTGGAAGTTTCTCGTGGAAGCCGTGGTTTCCCTGCCGATCGTGCTGCCGCCGACGGTGCTGGGGTTCTATGTACTGGTGGCGATTGGACCGCTGAGTCCAGTGGGTCGCTGGTACCACTCGGTAACCGGCGGCAACCTCGCGTTTACCTTTCGCGGATTGGTGATTGGCTCCGTGCTTTATAGCTTGCCGTTTGCGGTGCAACCGATCGCGGCGGCGTTTTCGTCGGTGGACCGCAAACTGATGGACGCGTCAGAGACGTTGGGCGCATCGGCGTGGCGCACATTCTGGCGAATCGTATTGCCACTCGGTATCCCCGGGGTACTCACGGGCTTCGTACTAAGCTTTGCTCACACCCTGGGTGAGTTCGGCGTGGTGCTGATGATCGGCGGCAACATTCCCGGAGCGACACAGACGGTATCGATCCTGATTTACGACCAGGTGCAGGCTCTGAACTACGCCACCGCCAACCAAATCGCTTTGCTGTTGCTGGTCGCCTGCTTCGTGCTGCTGGCGGCGTTATATGGATTGCGGCGCAATCGAAAATGGATGCCGTGGGGATGGCAGTGAGCGGCAGCTCGGCACAGATGTTGAGCGTCCACGTGCGTAAAAAGCTGGCTGAGCCTGCTGGGAGTGGTCCGGCTTTCACGCTGGACATTGAATTCATTGCTTCCCCGGGATTCACCATCCTGTTCGGCGCGTCAGGCGCAGGAAAGACGACCATTCTCGACTGCATCGCCGGGCTGCGAAAGCCCGATGCCGGTCGCGTCGTTGCGGGTGAGGAAGTTCTGTTCGACTCGCAGAAGTCAATCAACGTTGCGACGCGAAGCCGTCACGTCGGTTATCTGTTTCAGACATTGGCGCTGTTCCCACACATGACGGTCCGACAGAACATCGAATATGGACTGGCGTCCATTCAGCAGGCGGAGCGGGAGAAACGCACCGAGGAAATCGCCAACTCATTCGGGATTGCGAAACTCTACGACCGGCGACCTGCAGAAATTTCAGGCGGAGAGCGCCAGCGAGTGGCCTTGGCTCGGGCGCTGGTAATGCGGCCCGTCGCATTACTCCTTGACGAACCGATGAGCGCCCTCGATGCGATGACCAAAGCGAGAATTCTAGACGACCTGCGGCGCTGGTACGAGCAGCAGGCGGTCCCGATCCTGTATGTCACGCACGAGCGCGAGGAGGTTTACGCGCTGGGGAATCGAGTCCTGGTTCTGGAAGCGGGGAAAATCGTAGCGGATGGTGCTCCGCAAGAAGCACTCGGCCGCCCGCGACTTGAATCGGTCGCGCAACTGGCGGGATTCGAAAACATCTTTGAGTGCACTGTTACGGCCACCCACGAGCACGAGGGCACCATGTCGTGCCGCATCGCCGGCAGCGACGTGATTCTTGAAACGCCGCTATTTCGGGTCGACAGCAAGAAAGCTGTACGGGTGGGAATTCGTGCCGGCGACATACTGCTGGCGACGGCGCAGCCGCAAGGCCTGAGCGCCCGCAATGTAATCGCGGGGACGATCGTCTCACTGCGCCAGCAAGACGTCACGGTAATCGCCGAGGTAGATTGCGGAGCAAAATTCGTGGTGCATCTGACGCCGGGCGCCTGCCAGTCGCTCGAACTCGAAGCACGCAAGCCCATCTGGCTCGTCGTCAAGACTTACTCCTGTCACGTATTGCAGTAGCTTTTCAGGCTTGGTTCGCCGCTCACGTTGGCCTGTGACCACGCTCACTGCGGCGTTGTGCGTACGGTTCATACTGGAGGTGTTCTTGGCTGCTCCGTGCCTGGAATGGGAAAGCCCATCCTGCAAGCGAAGCCGACCTGGCGAGTCAGCCTCTCGAAAGCTTCGGTTTCAGCGGCCGGCAGCACGTCCCAAGCGGAGGTGTTTCGCAATGCCAACCGTCGTCGATCCGGAAATCAAAGACAACGCTAATCCTTCTTCGGCTTCTGTACACCAGATGCCTGAAATGTTTTCTGCCGAAATCGAGATGGAAAGGAAGTCCTCTAATCTCGGCCCACTGATCATGGTGCTGGCACTCGTAGCGGTCGTGGGCGGAACGATTTTCTACTTTGTTAAGGGTGCTCGCGCAGTGCTGTCAGTGCCCGCCGCCACCACTTCGGTGAACGAGATTTTGAAGGCCCAAGGCAATGGCCAACTTAACTTCAGCGTTGGCACCGTCGTCTCCAGCGTGAACGAAAAGCCGATGGACCCGCACTACAAGTTGCTCGCCAAGGCCGGGATACTGACCGTGCAACCGAAGAGCTGGAATTCCATCATCGCCACAGTGACACCGGCCGGCGAAAAGCTGCTGGCCGAAATTCCGGGAGTCGAGAAGGGTAAGAACTCCGACGGCAACATCACCTACTCTGTCCCATTGGCCGTTCGGACCCTGGTTCAAATCGACAAGGTGACGATGATCAAGCCTCACCTGGCGCGTGTGGACTACACCTGGAAGTGGGTGCCGAACCGTCTCGGCAAGGAGTTCGATGCGTCCGGCGATCTGGTGCACACCTTCAACACCTGGGACCGCGCCACGCTGATCAAGAGCTACGGAGTAGATTTCTACGGCGCCGCGCCAACCAAAGCCAGCGTGGTTCTGGCCGAAACCAAAGACGGCGTCTGGAAGCCCTACGTCGACTAGGCGAGCGGGCAACCGGCATTTTCCAAGCAACCTCAGAGGGAGGAGTTCCGGCTCCTCCCTATTGTTTTATGCGCGGAGCGGCGACGCATATCGCCAATGTGTGACCAGGCCGCGCTGCTGTAACTTAGAATGGTGGTCACACATTCTTAACCGGAATTGCTGAATGGAAATCGTGCAATCGGCTCGTAGTATTTCTGTCGCCAACCATCATGTCCGCTGCATTTCGTGCAGCGAGGTGAGTGGAGCGCTCGCGGCCGATTTCCGTTGCACGCATTGCGGCGATTTGCTGGAAGTGGAGTTTCCGTCGTGGTCGACTGGACTCGCGCCCGAACCATCGGCACTGAAGGCCTTGTGGCGTGAGCGTCGGACCTCGAACCAAACGCTAGATTGCAGCGGCGTCTGGCGTTTTCGTGAACTGCTGCCCGCACTCGATGAGTGGCCCTCTGCGATTACCCTGCGGGAAGGTAACACTCCGGTTTACGAGTTGCCGCGATGCGCGCGCTCGGCCGGGGTTGACCGCTTGCTGGCGAAGCATCAGGGGATGAATCCGACAGGTTCGTTCAAAGATACCGGCATGACCGTCGCCATTTCCTTCGCCCGTCAGAACAAGTTTCAGTGGGTAGCTTGTGCTTCGACGGGAAACACATCCGCCTCGATGGCGGCGTATGCCGCGCGCGGCGGAATGCGCAGCCTGGTAGTGATTCCCGATGGCAAGATTGCATGGGGCAAGCTGTCGCAATCGCTCGACTACGGCGCGCTCACTTGCCAGCTCCGCACTGACTTCGACGGCTGCGTTAAGGTGCTGAATGAAATCATCCAGCGGTATCCGATTTACCTGTTGAACTCTGTCAATCCGTATCGTCTGGAAGGCCAGAAGACGGCCGCTATCGAGTTGCTTGAGCAACTGGACTGGCAAGTGCCCGACCACGTCATCGTTCCCGGCGGCAATCTCGGCAATAACTCGGCGCTAGGCAAGGCGTTCCTCGAGATGAAGCGGCTCGGTTTGGTTGACGCTGTACCGAAGATCTCGGTCATCCAGGCTGAGGGCGCCAATCCGCTCTACCGGACGATTCACGAGAAACAGGGCAAAGAACTTGTGCCGGTCGAAGCCGACACTCTGGCAACCGCGATTCGTATTGGCAATCCAGCGTCGTGGAAGAAGTCGCTGCGCGTGCTGGAGGCTACGCATGGTTGCGTTGAGCAAGTGAGTGAAGCGGAAATTGCGGTCGCAAAAGCCGAGATCGGCGCTGACGGAGTGGGATGTGAGCCAGCATCAGCGGTAACGCTAGCCGGGCTGAAGAAGCTGGTGAAGAGCGGCTTCGTGCGGCCGACGGAATCGGTGGTGCTCATCCTGACCGGCCATGTGCTCAAGGACCCCGAGTACACCATCAAGTTCCATCGCGGCGATTTGTCCGTACCGCGCATGGCGGACGAAGATTTCAACGCGCTGACGAAGCAACAAAGAAAAGCGCCCATTGTGCTGGACGCCAGTGCCGATGCGGTTCTACGCGCGCTCGAAGCCGAGGACAAGCTCAATGGCTGATCCGCATGAGCCATCGGGCATGCCGTTCCGAATGTTTCTGCCGGCGACGTCCGCGAATCTTGGACCAGCGTTCGATGCGGCAGCGCTCGCCTTCGATTTCGGCTTGAGGGTCGAGGCCGCGCCGTCTTCAGAGTTTTCGATCGCCGCTCACGGCCGCAACGTCGAGCAATGCGGCAAGATGCCCGGAAATCTTATCGTCGATACCTACAGCCGACTGCTGGAGCGCGAAGGGAAGCCAATCGTTCCGCTGAAGATTCGACTCGACAATGACATCCCTCTCGGTATGGGTTGCGGCTCGTCGGCTGCCGCTGTACTGGCGAGCGTAGCGATGGCGGCCGTATTTGGTGGACTCGAATGGGACGGCGACCGGATTGTTTCCGAAGCTTCTGCGTGCGAAGGTCACCCCGATAACGTCGCTGCATGCTGGCACGGGGGTGTCGTGCTGGTGCGCACTCCGACCAGCACACAAAAAGATGGCGTCCCCGCGATTGGAGTGCTTCCGATTCCGTTGGCGGTTGACTGGCCGCTGTTGCTTGCGATTCCAGCCAACCCACTCGCAACGTCCGAAGCGCGCCGCGTACTTCCGCGTCTCTATAGCCGTGTCGATCTCATCCACAATGTGCAGAGCGCCATGTTGCTGGTGCTCGCTTTCAGCCAGGGACGTGGAGAATGGTTGCGCGAAGCACTAAGCGATCGCGTGCATCATCCTTATCGCGCGCAACTCTGTCCGCTGCTTCCGGCTTTATCTGCACTGTCGGGCGCGGAAGGGATTAACGGAGTTGCTCTCAGCGGTGCTGGACCCTCGGTGCTGATGTTTCTTCGTGAAGACATCGACCGCGACGAGATCGGCGCGCGCATTGCCGCTCACCTCGCCGAGAGCGACATGGCCGCCGAGTTGCGCTTCACCGCCATCAGTGCTATCGGAGCAAAAGACACGTTCCCGGTGTCGGCCACCGCCTCGCGTTGAATCGCAGGAAGTATCTGAGCCAGTCAGTAGCGCACGAATTCCAGCCAAACCAATCCAACCGCGAGTGTCGCCAAAGTTATCGGCACGCCGGTCTTCATGTAATCCCAAAAACTAATGTGGGTGACGGTGCGTGCTTTCTCCACCACGATAATGTTGGCCACTGATCCGGTGATCGTGAGATTTCCTGCGAGCGTGCTGGCCATCGCCAGCAAAAGCCACGTGGTATGCGGATCACGAAATTGCGGAACCAGGTTCTTCAGCAGCATGACTGCCGGAACGTTGCTGACCAGGTTTGACAGCAATGCCACCGTCGACACAAATATGACGCTATTGTTCAGGTTCAGCGCCTCGGCGTGATGCAAGAGCGTGGTGGTAACTCCTGCCTGTTCGGCGCCTCCAAGAATTAAGAACAAACCAAGAAACAAAACCAAGAGCGACCAGTCGACGTCGCCATAGATTTCTCGCGGATCGCGAGTGCGTCGCACTAGCAGCAGTGCGCCACCGGCGGCTGCGACCAGCGCCGGTGGAATCCCTAACAGGAAGCCCGTTAGCACAGCTACGGTGATGAACAACAGGCCATAGAAGAGGAAGTCCCGCCGGCTCGCGCGAAGTATTCTGTTCGGGCGCCCGAGGTTGCGCGTTGACGACGAGCGTCGCGCCGCGAATGTGAATCCAATGAATCACTGCCCAGTCGAGAAACAATCCGATCACCGCGACCGGACCGAGATGCGCCAGGAAGTGGCGATATCCGATGCCCGAGACCGAGCCAATCAGCATATTTTGCGGATTGCCGGTGATCGTCGCCACACCGCCTATATTCGAAGCAGTTGCGAGGGCTAACAAATAAGGAAGCGGGCGCACCCCCATTCGCCTGCAGACATCGAGCACCAGCGGCGCCATAAACAGGCAAACCACGTCATTCACCAGGAACGCCGCTAGAATTCCGCTGGTGAAGATGACTCCCGGAAGCAGTTGTCTGGGGGAGAGGTGGAGAATCACGCGGTTCGCGACCCAATCGAAAAATCCCGCCAGATGCAGGCCGGCGACGATCAGCATCATCGAAAACAGCAGAACCAGCGTGCCGAAATCGATGCTCTGAATGGCGCTCTGCGGCGTCACGATGCGGCAGACAAACATCAATACCGCGCCGACCACTGCCATCGCCGGACGATCGATCTTCGTTCCCGGCAATCGTCCGACCGCAAAGACGAAGTAACTGGTGAGGAAGATGATCCACGCCGCAATCAACTGCCAGTCGGCGAGGGCGTGGCGGATTCCGTCCATTATTGGCAGCCGTCCGCAGACGCTTTGCGCTGCGAATCCTGAAAACAACTTGCCGGAAGTGGATGGCCGGGATTAGATTCCGACCGTGACCGCCGAGGGAGTGTCACTCTGCATGCATTTCAACACTGACCGAGAATTCTTGCAAAACGGAGATCACCTTATCTTTCGTGCGGTCGGGGCCCTGGTAGTAGCGTCACTGTTGCTGCTCGTCGCAGCCGGATGCGCTCCGCAGCACACGGCGACTTCTACGCCGCCGCATGCTAGCACGCCGCCACATGCGAAGCCGCCCGTGGTGGTAACCGAAGCAGACGCCGACAAGCCGATACGGGTGAGCATTGGTCAAACATTGCAGCTTCGCCTCCCGTCGAACCCCACGACCGGGTACTCGTGGAACGCGCAACAGACGCCCGCTGAACTTCAGTTGGACCAGTCTGCGTACGCAGCCGACCCGCAGGGCAAGAATTTGGCTGGTGCGGGTGGATATCAGACTATCGAATTCGCGGCCAAATTCGCGGGGACAGGAGAACTGAAGCTGGAGTACCGGCGTCCGTGGGAAAAGGACGTCCCTCCGGCCAAGACGTTTTCCGTGACGGTTACTGTGAAGTGAAAACGAAGCCGGAGCGGGGCGGCCGCTCTACCAGCTCGAAGGCAGCGATTCCGCCAACTCCGTCGTCAGCGCCCACTCGACCGCACGTTGTTGATCGCGCGCCAGTTTCACTCCGCCCGACGTTAGATAGAAAACATCGTGTGCCATCGCACCTTCGGTGTCGATCAAGGCCACTTCGATGCTGCAATTCTCGGCCGCAAGCGCGGAGCTGATGTTGTGCAGCAGACCGGGACGGTCCTGGGTAATCACCTCTAGCAGAGTACTGGTCGGCGAACACTCGTGATCAAACCGCAAACAGGTCTCGACTTTGAGCTTGGGTGGCTTGGTATCAGCGCGCAGTCGAGGTTCCAGCAATCGGTCAAGCGAAGCGTAACCGCAGACAATGTCGAAGACTGACTTCTTGAAGCGCTCGCGTTCCGAAGGATTAAGCTCGAGCGTGCGAAAGCGGTCCTTGAAATAGAAGCTATCGACGATCACTCCCGCCTGATTCGAAAACGCGCTCGCTTTTGTGATGTCCATTCCCCAGCCATACAAAATTCCCGTCAGTGTGGCGAACAGGCCGCTGCGATCCTGCGTCACGACCGCCAGTTCATGCTGGTCGCTGGCGCGCCTGAGCGAAACCTGTACCGGTTCGCTGCGCAGCCGGCCTGCCATTTCAAAATGTGCGATCACCTGTTCGGGAGAATGTGACATCAAATAGCGCTGCGGAAGGCCGTCGAGAAACTTCAGCAAGCGCGACCGGCCCTTCGGCACCAGAGCGGCGATGCGCTCCACCTGCGCAGTACACGTCTCGGCCCGAAAACGCTGTTCATCGACGCTGCGCGTGAAGTAATTGGCGACGGCAATGTACAGTTGCCACAGATTCTCGGCCTTCCACGGCGTCAGCGCCTCGGGATTGACCGCCTTGATGTCGGCGAGCGTCATCAGGGTGAGCATCTTTAGACGTTCCGGGGTTTCGATCTTGGCGGCCAGTTCGCGGACCGTCTCGGGATCGTAAATATCGCGTCGCCGAAGCGTTGACGACATCTCCAGGTGCGTCGCGATGAGAAAGCCGACGGTCTGCGCGTCGTCTTTGCCCAGTCCCAGTCGTTCGACCGCCGCAAGTGTGAGTTGCAGACTTCCATGAACATGATCGCTGCCGGCAAGACCCTTGCCAGTATCGTGGAAAAGCAGCGCCAAGAAGAGCAAGTCCGGGCGCTCCAACTCCGAGAACAGATCGGCGAAGGGCTGTAGCCACTCGGCATTGTTTTCGCGCAAACGGTGCAGCGTATCGATGGCGACGAACGTATGCTCATCGACGGTATAGCGATGGTACAGATCGCGCAGCACCAGCGAGTCGATGGTCTCGAATTCTGGGATCACCAGCGACAGCAGTCGTAGGGAATGCATCGCCCTCAGCGCTTCGGCGGCATGAGGCTGCACCAGCAGCTCGCGCAAGTGGTTCCACAATCTGGCATCCTGAGGCATGGTGTCGCGCAGTGCACGCCGCGCGTTGCTCAGACGGCGTTCGGTCTCCGTCGCCAGCTTGTCGCCGTGCCGGGCCATGAAAACGAACAGGCGCAGAACGACCTCTGGGTCGCGCGCTCCCGCGGACTGCTGGATATAGATCCGCCGGTCGACTACAGAAAACTCGTCGTTGGAGCTGCGCGAGCGCCAGCGCCGAAAAGACCTTACCAGGCCCGATCTTCCCGCGAAGGTCTGGTCAAGCAACTGCGATGCATTGCGAAAAATTGCCTTCGCATTGCGGAAGTACAGGCGCATCCATTCGGCGGACGATACGGGACCTTCCGCACTGCCAATCCCGCGCAGCGCCAAGTCATCCTGCGCTTCCCACGACACTACGTTTTCATCGCGATTGCTGCGGTAATGCAAATAGCAGCGCGCGGAAGACAGAAACTCCATAGCTTCAACCACATCGTCATCGTCGGAGTTCTGCTGTAGATGCAGCGATTCGGGCCATGCGCGATTGTTCGCCAACGCAGCAATCAGCGTGATCCATCGAGTTACCTGGAAGTCGCGCAGACCACCCGGGCCGTCCTTCAGGTTCGGTTCCAGATGGAAGATCGTGTTGCCGTAACGCAGGTGGCGGGTGTGGGTGACTTCCGTGAGGCGCTGGATCAGTACGCCCGACTCCCGCGCAACCAGTTGCGGAATGGTCTTCTCATGCAGGCGCGCAAACAGTCCGTTATCTCCGGCCAGAAATCGGCAGTCGAGTAAGGAGATGGTGAACTCGACGTTTTCCTGGTCGAATCGGCCGCAGTCGTCAAGGGTGCGAGTAGTCGGACTGACTCGCAGGCCCGAATCCCACAACTCCTGGCACACCGCGCGCACTGCGTCCTTCACCCGCGCGCGCAGCGACTCATTTTCGCAAACGAACAGCAGATCAATATCGGAGTGAGGATAGAGGTTCCGCCGTCCGAATCCGCCCAACGCAACCAAGGCAATGCCCGAATCGGCGCGAAGATCCCGCGATTGTTTCCACAAACTGAGAAGTAAGTTGTCGACCAGTTGGGTCCGCTCTTGCGTGCAGGAACGGCCTGAGCCATTGCCCTCAAAGTCCCGCCGAATACGCTCCGATTCTTCTTTATATACGTCGCGCAGAGTGGGATCGAAGGTCGGTTTGGGCATGACTATTCAGGGATTTGACGGCGCACATATCCGCCCGAAACACTTCAGCATTACCAGTACCTTAAGCAATCGCAGCGGTATTACAGTCAACCCAGAAATAATCCCGGTTCCGGGACTCGTGATCGATCGAGAGTGGTGAATCCTTTCAGCGCCACATCATCTGGCTGAACCAGAAACCTTGAAGCCGAGAAACCAAAAAAACCAACGCGCCGGCTGCGTTGGCGTAGTGTTTCTGGTGGTGAAATTAGAAATACAGGCTTTTCAGCGGGATGTGAAATTCAAACTATTTATGCCGGGTATTCATTCCCGTTATTTGCGGCGACAAATCGTAATAATTGCTGTAACGCAGTTGCGAAACAGTAGCTTAAGGACGCACCGTCGCAGGATGCAAACGCATGAAGCGCTCGCAGGCATTCGCCAGATCGGCATCGGTTTTCGCGAAGCAGAACCGCAGCAGATGATCGCCACGCCCGCCCTGGAAAAAGGCGTCGCCCGGAACGCTCGCCACTCCCGTGAGTCGAAGAAGATTGAGCGCCTTCTCGACGCTGCCGGCGCCGGGCACAACCGAAGCATCCGCCAGCACGTAGTAAGCTCCCGCCGGAACGCTCGGCTCCATTCCCGATGAGCGCAGCGCATCGCAAATCATTTCGCGCTTGCGTTGATACTCGGCAATCAACTCCACGTAAAACGAAGCGGGCAACTGTTCGAGCCCAGCGGCAACTCCATGCTGAAACGCCGAGGGCGCGCAGACGTATGTCAGGTCGTGAAAGTAATTGATGGCAGGCGTCCATCTCGCGGAAGCATGCAAATATCCCACGCGCCAACCGGTAATGCTGAAGACCTTCGAGAATCCTGAAATGGTGATCGCCCGGTCGGCAATTCCCGGTAGTGACGCGGGGCTGACGTGTCGCTGTCCGTCGTACACGAAGTGTTCGTAAATCTCATCGGTAAACAGAAACAGGTCGTGGTGCTTTGCGACCGCCGAGATTTGTTCCAACTCTGCGACGCTGAACACCTTGCCGGATGGGTTCGCCGGCGTATTCACCACAATGCCGCGCGTCTTCGGCGTGATCGCCGCAGCCAGGCGATCCACCACTAACGGATAGTCCGGCGGATCCAGCGACACTAGCACCGGCTTGCAATACTGGCCCACCAGCGTCGCGTAGTGGTACCCATAGTACGGTTCGAAGAGAATCACCTCGTCGCCGGGATTCAGCAGCGCACGACATGCCGAGTCGAATCCACCCGTCACGCCCGAAGTCACAAGCACCTCGGTTTCCGGCTGGGCGACGATTCCATTCTGCCGCAGCAGCTTCGCGGCGATCGCTTCGCGCAGCGAGGCGATGCCATCGGCTCGGGTGTATTGGTTGTATCCGGCTTCGATGGCAGCTTCGGCAGCCTGCCGCACCACTCGGGGAACCTCGGTGTCGCACACCCCTTGCGCAAGGTTTACCCCACCCACCTTTTCGCACTCCACCGACATGGTGCGAATGGTGGACTGCACAATCCGGCTTGCGACGTCACTTAATCCCAGCATTGCGGCTCCTCACGGCGGGAGTTCCAACAGTGTGCCACAGACGGTGCCCCGAAACGCTGTTCGATGCCTGGATTCGGCCTTTAACTGCAAGCCGGTCGGCGGAATGCACCGCCGCGGCGTAGGCTCAGAATGGGGCCGATCCCGGCGGCCAGAACCGGCCCACCAGGTGCCATTTTGGGAAGCCCCGCGTCGGGGAATCCCCGATTGTTCACTTGTCACAATCAGGTGTGACTTTCGTCGTTGTCAGTTTGTCAGAAGGGGTTAGAATAGGGTTGGAATTGAAAATGATTTTCAACTTCATATTCGGACGCAAGCGGCGCGGCACTCTTCATAGCAGCGCGCTGGCCGATTTGCAGGTAGGCGAGCGCGCCATCGTGCAGGACCTGGAACTCGATCATCCTATCGCCGAACATCTGATGAACCTGGGGTTTGTCCCCGGTCTCGAAGTCACCGTCGCACGCAGCGGCCCGGGAGGCGATCCCCGGGTCTATCGGGTCGAAGGGACGGAAGTGGCCATCCGCCGCGAGCTCTCACGGCACATCCACGTGTCCCTCGTCGGCGCACCGGCCTTCGGTGATTAACCGTACGGAGGCCCGGCCATGACGTGCCATACTGTGGCGCGCCCCGAAGACGAAGCGGTCGCAACCTCCTATCGCACCGTCGCGGTGATCGGTCCTCCGAATTCCGGCAAGACCACGCTCTACAACCGTCTCACCGGATTGCGCCAGAAAGTCGGTAATTTCCCCGGCGTAACCGTCGAGCACCACATCGGTTACGTGCGCGATGCCAACGGCGAAGAAGTCGCGCTCATCGACTTGCCCGGCATCTACAGCCTCGTTCCCAAGTCAGAAGACGAACGGGTTGCGGTTGAGGTGTTGCAAGGCAACATGCCCGGCATGGCGCGCCCGGACGCGGTCATCGTTGTACTGAACTCCAACAACCTGAATACGCACTTGGTGCTCGCCGCGCGCGTGATTGCTCTCGGATTGCCCACGCTGGTGCTGCTGAATATGTCAGACGAACTGCACAAGCAGAACGGTGCAGTCGATGTTCTGTCACTGGCGCGCCAGTTGGGCACTCCGGTTGCGCTGGTTAGCGCGGCTACCGGCGATGGTCTGGAAGCGGTAACGAATTTCCTTTCCTCTGCCTCACCTGTTCCCGAACCGCTGGAGTTGCCCGTGGTGGGCAGCACCCGCAGCGTGCGCGAATGGGCCGTCCGCGTCGGTGAAAACGCGAACTATCGCCGGCCGATCGCGCCAGTCTGGACCAAGCGGCTGGATAACATATTCCTGCACCGGTTCTGGGGGCCGCTGATTTTCGTCGGCGTGGTAATTGCGGTGTTCCAGATGATCTTCGCCGCCGGCCAGCCTTTACAGAACGTGCTCCAGAACTACCTCGACTCTACCGGCGCGTGGGTCGGCCAAATGCTGCCCGACGGTATCTTCCGCTCGCTGGTCATTAACGGCGTATGGAAAGGCACCGGTTCGGTGCTCGTCTTTCTGCCGCAGATTTTGTTGTTGTTCCTGATGATCGGAATTCTGGAAGACTCCGGCTATCTGGCGCGAGCAGCGGTCATCGCCGATCGCACCATGTCGCGCGTCGGGCTCAATGGCAAGAGCTTCATCCCGCTGCTTTCCGCATACGCGTGCGCAGTGCCGGCGATCATGGCCACCCGCACCATCGAGAGCAAGCGCGACCGCGTTGCGACCATTCTCATTGCGCCGTTCATGACCTGCTCCGCACGGCTGCCGGTGTACACCATGGTGATCGCGGCATTCTTGCCGAGCCGTGCTTTGCTTGGTCCGTTTCTCAACACCCGTGCGGCCGCAATGCTCGGCCTGTACGTTCTCGGGTTCCTGATGGCGGTCATTACCGCGAGGCTGCTCAAGTCCACGGTGCTCAGGAGCAAGGACGCTCCTTTCATCATGGAGATGCCGCCCTACCGTTGGCCGAAGCTGTCTTCGCTTTTATTGCGGCTGGTCGATCGCGGCAAGGCATTTCTCTATCGCGCCGGAACCGTCATCATGCTGGTTTCGCTGCTGCTATGGGCGGCGACCAATTTCCCCATGCACAATGGCCATCCTCCTGCGATTCAAGACAGCGTGGTGGCTTCCGTCGGCCACGCCATCGAGCCGGTAATTAAGCCACTGGGTTTTGACTGGAAGATTGGAGTCGGCCTGGTAACGTCGCTCGCTGCGCGCGAGGTCATCATCGCCACGCTGGGCACGCTGAACGGCATCGACGCCGAATCGCATTCGTTCGATCTGCAAAACGCGTTACGTCACGAATTGACACTGCCCGGAGCCGTAGCCCTGCTGGTGTTCTTCGCCTTCGCCATGCAGTGCATGTCGACGCTGGCGGTGGTGCGTCGCGAGACTAACGGCTGGAAGTGGCCCGCCATTCAGTTCGCCTACATGACGGTGGTGGCGTATGTCTGCGCCTTCGCCGCCTTCCGCATCACCGGATACTTCATTCGCTGAAAACAACGAGAGTCCATCTGATAAGTCACGCTTTGAAAGGGCATGGCTTAACAGGCTTCGGGAAAAAGCGCCTTTGGTAGAGCTGACCTTTAGGTCAGCGTCTAAGCCCTTCATATTTGACCCGCCGAGCGGACTTTAGTCCGCGAGGCGTGAGCATCTCAGACTTTTTCCGCAGCCTCTTCAAGCCGTGCCGTAAAGTCGCTGCCGTTTGGTGGCTTTAGCCACGGAGGGACTTCGCTTCTTGCGGCGTCGCCTCGGTTTCCCACAGGGAGGGAGTAAAATCGCCTAAA
Organism: uncultured Acidobacteriaceae bacterium; assembly: GCA_963730105.1. GTDB lineage: Bacteria > Acidobacteriota > Terriglobia > Terriglobales > Acidobacteriaceae > DASRAA01. Next base: position 77,528 of record CAVSQO010000012.1, on the reverse strand, counting down.
GGGATCTGATCATGGCTACCCTGCAAACATCGCTGTCAGACTATCTGCGGACCAGTTTTCACCCCGACTGCGACTTTGTGGACGGAGAGGTCCAGGAGCGCAACTTGGGAGAGTTCGATCATGCGGCGGTACAGGGTTTATTGACCATCTGGTTTGGCCAGCACCGTCAGGAGTGGGAGCTACATGTTTTGCCTGAAATCCGCATCCGGGTGTCTGCGAATCGTGTGCGGATCGCGGACGTCTGCCTGATCCTGCGTGGGCAACCGATCGAACAGGTTCTGACCCATCCACCACTCGCGGTGATCGAGATACTTTCTCCAGAAGACCGCATCTCACGCTATAACGACCGTCTGACGGACTACCGGCGGATGGGGATCCATAATGTTTGGGTGATCGACCCTGCCACTCGGGTAGGTTACGACTGCAGCACAACCGCATGGTTGCCAGTTGAAGAATTCCACATATCGGGAACTCCAATATTCCTTCCGCTCGGCGATTTCTGGAGGGAATTGGAGGCGAATCAGTAGGCGCGATAGTCACTTTCCTAGACCTATTACATCTTCCACCAGGCCCGGCAGAACTTGTCCCGCCTTGCCCAACAGCACCTCATCGAAATACGCGAGATTTGACGGCTCTTCCGGCCCAACATAAATCGTTTGCGCGCCATTACGCCGCGCCATCCTTACGAAGCTTGCGGCAGGTTCGACCACTCCCGATGTCCCAACCGTTAGCAGTACCGTCGCGCCTTCGAGTTGATGAAGAATGAGCTCCATGTGAAATGGAACTTCGCCGAACCAGCAGATGTGCGGACGAATCGGCGCTCCGCACGCGCGGCACTTGGGAATTTCCTCTGCCGACTGGTACAAGTTGCGGTCGTCGAACGGTGCCGTAGACGCAATGTCGCTCTCGAACAGCGCGATTGCATGATCCTGCCATGCATGTGAACGACGCGTTTCGATCCACGCCTGCTCATGCAACGAATCGACATTCTGCGTACACAGGAAGAACCGCTCCGACAGGCTGCGCTCCAGTTCCGCCAGAGCAAAGTGGGCCGGATTCGGCTTGACGGTTTCGTGCCGCTTTCGCCGCTCGGAATAGAACTGCCACACCAGCGCCGGATCCGCGGCAAACGCCTCTGGAGTCGCCACATCCTCGACCCTGTAGCCGCGCCAAATCCCGTTGACCCCGCGAAAAGTCGGCAGTCCGCTCTCCGCGCTAACCCCGGCGCCCGTAAGCACGAACAGATGGTCTTGTGCCGACAGCCTCTGCGCCATTACTTCGATGAACTGGCCGAAGCCGGAGACCCCGCGCCCTTCAGGTACTTGTCGAACCAATCGACGGTCCGACGGATGGAGTCAATCTGGTTCTCGCGTTTTGCGAAACCGTGTCCCTCGGCCGGGTAGAAATGCGCGTCTACTGTCCGGCCCTCCTTCTTGAGGATGTCGAATACCTGCTCGGCTTCTTCCTTGGGAACGCGGATGTCATTGTCGCCCTGCAGAATCAGCAGCGGTGCCTTTTCATTGCGAATGTACTTGATCGGCGAGGTGGCATCGTATACGGCCTTATCGGCGACTGGATCACCCAGTAGCGATTTCTCGTATTCCTGCAGCGAGGGATCTTCGTGCTGCAACATGGTGTACCAGTCGATGATGCCGTACATCTCCACGGCCGCCGCCCAGACCTCGGGGGTTTTGCCAATGGCCATGAGCGTCATGAAACCACCATAGGAACCGCCCGTGATGCCGATCTTCTTGGCATCGACATAGCCGGTGTCGAGCAGAAACTTCGTGGCGTAAACTTCGTCCTGCAAATCCCCGCCGCCCAGGTCTTTGTGATTGGCTTTCTGAAACTCCATGCCATAGCCGGTCGAGCCCCGCACGTTAGGAGCGATACAGATGTAGCCGCGCGAAGACAGGGCGGCAGCCAGCGAATTGAAGGAATCGACGGTTTGCCCGGTGGGACCGCCGTGCGGAATCACCACCGCTGGATTCGAACCATCACGCTTCAGATTGAACGGCATCCAGACAAATGCGCTGATGATTTTGCCGTCGAAACTCTTGTAATGCACCAACTGCGCTGGTGGCAGGTCCTCTGGGCTAAGGCTGGCCACCGCCGAATAAGACAACTGACGCGGCTTCCTGGAGGCGATGTCATAGACCCAGAAATCAGAAGGCCTCTGTGAACTTTGGTAAGCCAGCAGCAGGGAAGTACCCTTAGGCGAGAATGAATTCGCATTTCCCGCCGGCGAAGTGAGACCCGGCGGCATCGGGACACTAGTGGCTTTTCCTGACGCGAGATCGTAAAGGTAAGTCGTCTGTAATCCGTCGGCGTTGATCACATAGCTGGCGAGTTTCCCATCTGGCGAAAAGTCCCCCGCCTCAGCCTCCCATTGGACGTCAGTAAGCCATCTCAGCTTCTTGCTCGCGACGTCGACGATGCCTACGTTCAAATATCCACCCTTCTCGTTGGAAATAACCAGCACCGCCTTTCCATCCGGCGAAACTGCTGTACCGAAATACACAACGTCGCCCTTATGCGGCGTGAGTTCCTCGGCCTTGCCCGAGGCCACATCAATTAGAAAAGCGCTGGCATCGGTGTCTCCCGAGTTGAGCCGGTTGGCCAGGATCGAGCGGCCGTCCCGACTCCACGCCCTCAGCTGCCAGGTATGGTCCTTGGTCTTTTCGTTCGTCAGGTTTCTTACCGCACGAGAACTCCAATCCAGCACCGCAACGTCGCTCGCGGGCGATGTCTTCAGCTTGTAGCTCAGCGCCAGCATCTTCCCGTCCGGCGAAAATTGCGGACTTGTCTCGGAGACGTCCAGCGTATTGGTCAGATTGATGGGAGTCCCGCCGCCGCTTGGCACCGCGAACAGGTCGTAATACTCACCGCCGCCGAAGTCTTGGTGGTAAACGATCCACTTTCCATCCGGCGACCAGACCGCTCCGCTCTGCCGGTCGTCCGATACCGTCAGTTGGAGGGGCCATCCTCCCTCCGAATTCACCATCCACAGGTTGGCTCGGCCGGTCAGGTTCGTCGTGAAAACGATCCTCTTTCCGTCCGGAGACCACGCCGGAGAGCTGACGCGGCGACTGTAAAACAGGTCCTCGATCGGCACTGCTCGGGCTGAGGAACTCGGTGGCGAACTCAGCGACTTTGGATCAGTCGCTTGCCGGTCGTTGGGAGAGTCGGCAGCGCTTAAACCGGGGGCCAGCCCGACAAGAACTGCCAGAACGGTGATGAGAATCCCTGATTGGATGTAGCACCTGCGATGGGCTAGCATGAGACCTCCAGAAACGCCGCAGCTAGGTTACCGGAAACGAAGGGGTTTTCGATATACTAACTAGTTTGAGTGCCAACCGTATCCGGTTCCAGATCGCCCGTGCGCATCCGACCGCCCGGCGGGGAATCTATAACGAATAAGCATTTTTAGCGACGGCCGGGCCTTGCCGAGCAGCGCCGCGGCCATGGAGTTTGTCATCCTTGTCCACTGTTTTGATGAATGTCGATAGCGAGAAGCTCGAGCGAGTCATGGATTCGTTCCGCCGCTGGGGCTACCTGCAGGCTGATCTCGATCCCGTCGGCCACTTTGCCCCGCTGACCCACCCCGAGCTCGATTTATCGGGAGAAGAAGCCGACGCCGCGCGCCGCATTTACTGCGGCAGCATTGGCGCCGAATTCATGCACATCGCCGATCCCGAGCGGCGCCGCTGGATCCAGGAGCGCATGGAATCGGAAGAGTCCATGCCGGTCAACCGCGAGCGCGTCCTCGACGAGCTGGTTCGCGCCGACATTTTCGAGCAGACTATCCACTCTCGCTACATCGGCACCAAGCGTTATTCGCTCGAAGGCAACACCGCGCTCATCCCGCTGCTCGACGAAATCCTGAACTCCGCGTCCGAGAACGGCGCCGAGCAGGCCGTGCTGGCCATGAGCCATCGCGGACGCCTCAACGTCATCATCAACATCGTCAGCCGCCCGGCAGCAGAAGTCTTCGCCGGCTTCGAAGACGTCGATCCCCGCAGCGTTCTCGGCGGCGGAGACGTGAAGTATCACATCGGCGCCACCGGCATCTTCACCGGAGCCAGCGGCGGCAAGCTCCGTATCCATCTGGTGTCGAACCCCAGCCACCTCGAAGCGGTGAATCCCGTCGCCGAAGGACGCGCGCGCGCCAAGCAAACCCGCATCGGCCGCGACGGCAAGCTGAAAGTCCTGCCGCTCATCATGCATGGCGACGCGGCTTTCGCGGGGCAGGGAATCACCGCCGAAACGTTGAACCTTGCCACTCTTCGTGGCTACACCGTCGGCGGCACCGTACATGTCATCGTCAATAACTTAATCGGTTTCACCGCCAACCCCAGTGAAGCCTATTCCGGCCGTTTTTCGTCGGACCTCGCCAAGCGCTTGCCGATTCCTATCTTCCACGTCAACGGAGAAGACCCTGACGCAGTCGTTCGCGTCGGACGCATGGCCCTCGAATATCGCTACGAGTTCGGCAGCGACGTGGTCGTCGATCTCATCGGCTTTCGTCGTCACGGACACTCCGAAGTCGACGACCCCACCATCACGCAGCCGATCCTCTACCGCAAGATCAAAGACCGGCCGTTGCTGTATCTCTCTTATGCGCAGCGCGTGGGAATCGATCCGCATCCCTTTGTCGAGAAGTTCCAGTCTGAACTCGACGTTGCGCAGAAGGCCGGCAAGAGCATGGCCAAGAAGCCGGTCATGCGTCAGCTCCCGAGTTATTGGGCGCCGTTTCACGGCGGTCCGTACAATCCTGCCGACGAAGTTGACACCGGCCTGCCCGCCTCTGAACTTCTGCGCATCACCGACGGCCTGACGACCTATCCCGCCGATTTCCACATCCATCCCAAGGTGCAGAAGTTGCTCGAACAGCGCCGCGAGATGGGATCCGGCAAACGCCCGCTCGACTACGGTATGGCCGAGGCACTGGCGTTTGGCTCGTTGGCGCTGCAGGGAACGCCCATCCGTCTCAGCGGACAGGACAGTCGTCGCGGCACCTTCAACCAGCGCCACTCCGTGCTCATCGACATCATCGACGAGAAGGAATACGTTCCGCTCTGCCACCTCGCTCCCGGACAGGCGCGGGTCGAAATCTACAACTCCGAGCTGTCTGAAGCCGCGGTGATGGGCTTCGAGTACGGTTTTTCGCGCGATTTTCCCGAAGCGCTGGTGATGTGGGAAGCCCAGTTTGGCGACTTCGCCAACGGCGCGCAAATCATCATCGACCAGTTCATCGTCGCCGGCGAAGACAAGTGGGACTTGCTGACCGGCCTCGTGCTTCTACTGCCGCATGGTCACGAAGGCCAGGGGCCGGAGCATTCGTCCGCGCGCATCGAGCGTTACCTTCAGCTTTGCGCTCGCGACAACATGCAGGTCGCCCAGCCTTCTACCGCCGCGCAGTACTTCCATCTCCTCCGGCGGCAAGCGATGCGCAAGTGGCGCACGCCGCTCATCGTCTTCACGCCGAAGAGCATGCTCCGTCACCCCGAGGCCTTGTCGCCGCTCGCTGACCTGGAGCGTCCGCGCTTCCGCACCGTACTGCCCGACGAGTCCGCACTCGACGCCAAGCGCGTGTTGCTCTGCACTGGGAAGATCGGCCACGAGCTTCGCATCGAGCGCCGCAACCTCAAGCGTCAGGGCCCGGCGATTGTTATGCTCGAACAGATGTATCCCTTCCCCGAAGACGAACTCAAGCAAACCCTCAGCCGCTATACCAACGCGACGGAGTTCATCTGGGTACAGGAAGAGCCTGCCAACATGGGAGCGCTGTCGTTCGTTGTGCCGCGCCTGCGACGAATTGTCGGGCCGAAACTGCGGACCATCAAACGCGCGGCCAACGCCACACCAGCCACCGGTTCGACCAAAGCCCACGAGCTCGAGCAGAAGACCCTGATCACGCTCGCCTTGGGCAAGCCGCAGTAAACTTCTTCGACTGCAGCGGACCAGCAAAGTCCGCCGCGCCGGCCCGTCAATGTACTCATTGAATATCCACGCCCGGCGATATATTTATCATTAGGTAACTGTCGAGCCGTCGGCCCACCTGTGCTCTGTCGTCATCGCTCTGTCGCCCTCCCCGGCCAACCTATGAAAAACAGAATAGTCGGGATATAACCACTACCAAATATAGAAAGTAATAGTTCTACAATCCCCGTAACACATTGAAAACAATTGTGAATATTTGTAAATCGAATGGCCACGTTCGTGCTCTTGCAGGGTGGGGCAAAGTCGATGTGTCGGCTTAGCCGGGTCATTTTCAATCAATCAGCGAAGCGGAGAGAGCAATGAAGAGAAGCACACTAGTTCGAATCTCCTTGATCGGTATCCTGCTGCTCTTATCGACTTGGGCTTTTGGCCAGGCGATCAGCGGCGACCTCCTTGGGGTCATCAAAGATTCTACTGGCGCCTTGGTGCCGAACGCAGAAATCACTGCGACGAACACGGGTACCAATGCTAAAGCCACCCAACACTCGAATGGGCAGGGCGAGTATCACTTCGTTAACTTGCCCCCGGGTAAGTACACACTGACGGCCACTTCGTCGGGATTAACGGGTACGGAGGAGGGCGTCAACGTCGAACTGAACAAGAAGTCAACGGTTGATGTCACGGTCTTCCCCGCCGGGACCGCCACTACGGTTGAGGTCAGCGAAGAGGGTGCGACCCTTGACGCCACGACGCCCACCATTTCTACGACCTTCACCGCCAAGGACGCTTCCGACGTTCCGATATCCGCTGGTGTCAGCGGCGTTCTGAATTTGTCGCTGTTGAATGCTGGCGTGGCCAGCTCCGGGGGCCTTGGTGCAGGTTCGGGCCCGGCAGTGGGCGGAAACCGGCCCCGCAATAACAACTTCACGATTGAAGGCGTCGACAACAACAGCCTTTCCGTGACTGGCCCGCTCATCATGGTTCCTCAGGACGCGGTTGGCAGTTTCACCGTGATGCAGAACCAGTTCTCGGCCGAATTCGGCCATTCCTCGGGCGGCCAATTCAACCAGACCATCAAGAGCGGCACCAATCAGTTTCATGGCACGGCGTACGAGTACTTCCAGAACCGCGATCTGAACGCGATCGACTCGCAATACGCTCAGTCGCAGGGTTACACGAATGTGTCGAACCCGCGCTACGACAACAACCGCTACGGCGGCAATTTCGGCGGTCCGATTATCAAGAACAAGTTGTTCTTCTTCACCGACTGGGAGTACAACACGATTGGCCAGGTCGGCAATTCCTCGACCGCCTGCGCACCTACCGCGGCGGGTTACTCGGCGTTGAACAGCATGTTCCCCAGTAGCGTCAATCTCCAGCAGTTGGAGAAATATCTTCCGGCCTCCAGCGGTAGCGCAAACGTATGCGCACCATCGATCCAGGTTGCGGCGGGAACTCCGTCGTTTTTGCCCAACGGTAGCCCAAACCCCAACTTTGCCACGCAGGCGGTCAACATCCCAACCGGCGACATCGGCTTCAGCGGGCCCAGTTACCAGAACTACCTGAATACCGCAAACTCTTTCGATTGGGTCATCGGCCAGAACGACTCGCTACGCGGCCGTTTGGCTTACACCAAGAACACTGGATTCGATACCTCTGCCCAATTGCCGACGTTCTGGGATACGCTCCCAACAACCTACTGGCTGGCGACGCTGGCCGAGTATCACAACTTCGGGACCAGCGTAAACAACGAGTTCCGTTTCGGGTTCAACCGCTACTCCAACGTCACCCCGACCGGCTCGCAGACCTTCCCCGGTCTCGGCGGCGTATTTCCGAACCTGGTGTTTACGGACCTCAACTCAGTTCAGCTCGGGCCGGATCCCAACGGTCCCCAGGAAACCATTCAGAACACCTATTCATTCGTGGACAACGTCAGCTGGGTGAAGGGGAAGCACAACTTCCGGTTTGGCGGTGAATTTCGCTGGTATATTAGCCCGCAGACGTTTACTCAGCGCGTGCGTGGCGACTATGAGTGGGCTTTCACGTCAGACTATCTGAACGACTACGCCCCAGGGCTGAACGCTTCCGATCCCCTCGGCGAGCGTTCTGCCGGCAACGTGGTGTACTACGGCAACAAGAAGGCGGTTTACTGGTATGCCAACGATTCGTGGCGCATCAGTCCCACTATCACGTTGGATCTTGGCCTACGGTACGAGTACACAGGCGAGCCCCAGGGCACTCAATTGCAAGCCTTGAACGCGATTGCGAGCGTGCCTGGGCTCATCAACTTTACCGCGCCTACGGCAGATAAGACGAATTTCCTGCCGCGCTTAGGTATTGCGTGGTCGCCCAATTCCCAGACGGTCGTGCGCGCGGGATATGCGATTGCCAGCGACGTCCTCTATGACAACCTGGGCATTCTGTCGCTGCCGCCCCAAGTGCAGCAGACTTGCGACACGAGCACGCTCGCCAATTACAGCCCTACCTCGGGGTGTTATTGGTCACCTAACAAATTTTTGGCCAGCGGCGGCCTGCCGTCGGTTCTCGGGACGATCACCGATCCGGCGACAGCCCGCGCTTCGACCACCGCCTATATTCCCAACCAAACGCTGCCCTACACCGAAAGCTGGACGGCAGGCATTCAGCGCCAGTTCGGCAGGGTGTACACCTTGGAAGTCCGCTATGTGGGGAGCCACGGAATAGATCTGCCGGTCCAGACCCGTCTGAACCGCCAGGGAGAAGTACAGCCTTGGGCCTACCTGCCAACTTATTTGTCTGCACCGAGTCAGGCTACGTTAAACAGCCTGCCGTACACGGTCAGCAGCCAGGCCGCTTGTAATCAGCCCGGCTGTGCATATTCGCTGGCGAATTATGGTAGTTTCGTACCTGCCTACGCCAACGCTGGATTCAACTCCAATAACATCGTTTCATTCCAACCGTATGGCCAGTCGAAGTACAACGGCCTGAATGTGCAGCTGCAACGCACCTTCACCAACGGCCTGCAGTTCCAGGCGGCTTATACCTGGAGCAAACTGCTCGACAACTCGACGGCTGATGTCTTCTCAACCGTGCTTACGCCCCGTCGTCCGCAGGACTTCCAGTGCTTTAATTGCGACATGAGCATTTCTGCTCTCAATCACAGCCAGCGTTTCACCGCGTTTGCGGTATGGGACATCCCGTACTTCAAGCATAGTGACAACTGGCTGATGAAAAACGTCGTGGGCAACTGGCAGTTCTCGCCGGTTTACACCCTGCAGGCCCCAGAGTTTGGGAGCTGCCAGAGTGCGGTTGACGCCAACCGGAACGGCGACTCGACTGGCGACCAATGTATCTACAATCCCGCAGGTGTGTCGGGCACAGCCTCGGGCGTGACCGGGTTGACGAACTCGAATGGACAGACCGTCGCTTACCTGGCGAATGATCCGACGGCGCAGTACATCACGGCTGGTTCTGGCGCGTTCGCGACCTCGGGACGCAACTCCATAGCTACGCCGTGGGAAAACAACTGGGACCTCTCGGCCCTGAAGCGCATTAACATCACCGAACGCCAGTCCATTTCGTTCTCCGTCACGGCGTTTAACCTCTTCAACCACGCGCAGTACGTGCCCGGCGTCATCAGCGATGTCGAGTCCTTCGGGCAAACCAGCGGTGCGATTCGAAATACACTGATCCCTTCGGTGGACGGAACGAATCCTAGTCCAACGTTCCAGCAGTGGAATCAGGTCTTCTCGAACCACCCGCGCCAGTTGATCCTGGTTGTGAAGTACAACTTCTAATTCGCTGAAACAGCTTGTCGTACTCGGGGAGCCTTCGGGCTCCCCATTTTTCATGTGTGAATGAGCGTAGAGCTGCGCTTCAGCGCCGCGTGCAGCATCGCCTTTTGAAAGGATCCGGGTTTCTGAATGTGATACGCGAAAGGGTAGAGCTGCGCTTCAGCGCAGCGTCAATAGTTCCTATTGTTGATTTGAGCCGGGTTTCAACCCGGCGGCACCTCTGGCCACCGAACGGGATACACGATCGGGTTGGGTCACACGGATACTCGTCCAGCGGGCAGGCACGCAGCACCGTTTTCGCTAAATCTTCGCTGGAGGATAGGAGAGAAGGTAGTCCAAAAACTGGGTTATAACAAATGTTATAAGGAGGGAATTTCTAGATGCCGCTCGTGAGGCTCGGACCCCATGAAGCAACCCCTTTTCCGAGCCCCACGCAGGATGGCTGGAGTAACTCCTAACCTTCCGAGCCGGCATGCCGTCTGTTAAAAGCGGCAATGTTACATGCGCCACAACCCGACTTGCTATTCACAGTGCAAGCGCAGTTCCATCGAACCTCACTCCGCAAGTTATTGATATTTATGCTTCAGGCCGTCCTCTTCCGTCACGACTCTCTCAAAATCTGTAGCCTTGGCCAACGCTACATACAACTTCTTGGAGGGTTTTCGCCAGTCCTCTCCATCGCGTAGATGTTCAGCGTAAGCTGTCGCAACTTCTGCTATACATAGGCTTTGGGCAAATCTGATGTCGTACTGCGTCAGTTTTCAGGACTTCTGACAATCTGTTAGAACTAAGGCCTTTACGAGGTGCAAAGTGAAACGGGCATTATTGCTGAGCGTGGCGTCACTCGCGCTCGCCAGTCCTGGAATGTCACAACAGCCGTCTCGCAGTCATGAGTCGGCGTCGGCGGCACGAAAACACGTGTTCGTGAACGGCAAGCCATTGCCGGCAAACGAGTTGATCGTCAAAGATGGCATCACCTACGTCGATGCCTCGGCACTAGCCCAAGCGCTGGGCGCATCGGTGCAGCCGGAAGAGGCCGGATTGCTAATTCGTGCTGACCAGCCCGCCTGCGACTGCGACAAGGCCACACCTGTGGTGGAAGGAGAACATTTTTCCGAACGGTTTCGCAGCGACGTAGCGCGCGTGCCCGACGAGATCGAGAGCCTGCGGGCGGTGGTGCTGAAAAAGGAAAAGGTCCCGCTGGGCCCCAGGTTCGATGATATCGACCACCAGCTGTCGCTGTCCACGGTGCACGTGCAAACCGACGCGGACATGGCCGTGTACTATGCACTGTCGTATGCCAACAACGCACTGGCGATCGCGTACTACAAGGAATCGCGTGGCGTTGCCTCCGATGAGGCGCAAAAAAACTTGCTCGATTCGATGATGTGCTCGATGGAGAGCAAGTTCGCGCTGATGAAGGGTACCCTGTTGCCCGGTGGTTCGTGCAGCGTGTTCAAGCGCATGGAGTCGCAGTTGGCCCCTAAGCCGGCAGAGTCACCGGAGTGAGCACGCCGCTGAAGTTGAAGATGTTTTGCGAAGCGGGCAGGGCACCATACAATGCATCAGGAGCTTGCTTGCGGTCGCCGGGCCTGTAGCTCAACGGTTAGAGCAGGGGACTCATAATCCCTTGGTTGGGGGTTCGAATCCCTCCGGGCCCACCATTCGCTTCTCCTTGCCCGATCTGATCGAACCGGCGACGGCTCCCCGGTCTCAACTGTACGGATAAAAAGTAAAAAAGAGCAGCGAGAGTCCAGTGAGGACCCACAGGCCGGGCTTCAACTGGTCGAATTGTCCCGCCACCAGTTTGCAAATCGGATATAGGACGAATCCCGCCGATATTCCAATCGCAATGTTGAAGGTGAAAGCCATGAGCACGACCACGGCGAAGGCCGGTATGGATTCGGAGTAGTCGGTCAAGTCGATGCGGGAGATGGCTGAGAGCATGAACAGTCCGACGATGATCAGTGCCGGTCCGTAAGCCTGCGCCGGAATCGCAGAGACGAACGGCGCGAAAAACAAGGTCAACAGGAAACAAGTTCCGGTGACGAATACCGTGAATCCGGTGCGACCTCCAGCTTCGATACCCGTGGCGGATTCAACGAACGCGCCGGCCGTGGTAGTTCCGAGAGCAGGCGACAAACTGGTGGCAATGGCATCGACGAGCATGGGGCGTTCGATCTGGGGCAATTGGCCGTTTTCGTCGAGAAATCCAGCTCGCGCCGAGAGACCAATCAATGTGCCCATGGTATCGACAAAGGCCATGATGAAGATGGTCAACACCACGGGAAACGCCCGCCAGGTGAGAGCCCCACGGAAATCGAGTTGCCACAGGATCGGACGGATGCTTGGTGGCATGCTGACTAGATGACCGGGCGGGGTGGCAGTCCCGACGACGAACGCGATAAGCGCAGTGACGATGATGCCAATCAGGATTGCGCCGGGAATTTTTCGGATGGTGAGGATAGCGAGCAGCACGAATCCAAACATTGCCACAAGAGCAGGATGCGAGGTCAGGTGGCCCGCTTGAACCGGGGCACCGGGCACGCCTAGCCTCACCAATCCAGTTTCATTCAAGCCGATGAAGGTAAGGAACAAGCCGATGCCCACCGCAAAGCTGTGGCGGAGTGAGGTCGGAACACCGTCAACAATCCACTGACGCAAGCGAAACATGGTCATCAGAATGAAGAGGACTCCGGCGATGAAAATTGCAGCCAACGCGGTCTGCCAGGCAAATCCCAACATCTTGCAGACCGTAAACGCGATGAAGGCGTTTTCGCCCATATAGGGCGCGATGGCGAACGGCCGATTGGCGTAAAACGCCATGAGATAGCAGCCGGCTACTGCAACAAGAATGGTGGCGACAAAGGACGGGCCTTCGGGTATCCCCGCAGTCGAAAGGATTGCTGGATTTACCACCACAATGTAGGACATGGTGGTAAACGTCGTAATTCCGGCCAGGACCTCGCGGGAGGGCGTCGTGCCATGCTGCTCAAGGCGGAAGAGCGCTTCCAGGAATTTCACCCAGCGAAGCTAATTGGCGCCGGTCGCGAAGTCAACGGCAGAACATCCGCCGGCGATGCGACGATGGCGCGTCGTGCTATGGTGGCGACAAGGCCACATGGTTGAACCTTCCAATGGCATTGAATTCCGAGACCACAAAGCAGGTGTGCGCCACTTGGCGCGGATCCACGAACGCCTAACCTCCGAGACATCGGTCGTGGTCTCTCGCTTGCTCGCCGAGTCTCCCGACCCTGATTCTGCGGTCGTCTTGCTGGAACGCCTGCTGGAGGCCGGGTCGGAGGATTGGGCCAGTACGCTCGCTCGACAGCCGAGCTTGCTGCATTACGCAATTGCTGTTTTTGGGCACAGCACGTGGCTGGGCGAAACGCTCTTACAGAATTGTGGTTTACTTCGAAAATTCAGCAGTGACGACAGCTTGGAGCACTCCTTTTCGAAGGAAGAGTTTCGCCAGGAATTCTCCCGGTTGCACTCCGATTCTGCGGCAAGCGACCTGGCAATGTCGTTGGCGCGATTCCGAAAGCGAGAATATGTGCGGATACTGCTTAGGGACGCGTTGGGCATTGCCAAATTGGCGGAAACTACGGAAGAGATCTCCGCATTAGCCGATGCGCTCATCGAAGAGGCCCTGTCAGCAGCACACGCAAAGTTACGCCACCTCCATGGCATCCCGCAATGGAGAGACGATGAGGGGCGGTTGCGAGATTCGAGGTTCTCCGTGGTGTCGCTGGGAAAACTAGGTGGCAACGAACTGAATTACAGTTCGGACGTTGATCTGCTGTTTCTCTACGACGGCGGAGTTGAGCCGGCATGGGCGTCCATATCGAACCGCGAATACCACATTCTTCTGGCACAAGACATTACAGAACTACTAAGCCGGCGGACGCGGGAAGGGCAGGTCATGCGCATCGACCTGCGCCTTCGTCCCCAGGGGCACGAAGGCGAACTGGCAGTCGCGCTGCCGCGAGCGCTCCAGTACTACTCAGAAGTTGCTGAGGACTGGGAATTGCAAGCCATGATCAAGGCGCGCCACTCGGCAGGCGATGTGAACTTGGCTCGCGAGTTCATTCGTTCGGTAGCGCCTTACGTTTATCGTCCGACTGTGAACTTCGCGGCGGTCAAGACGGCCCTGCAGGCGCGGGAACGAATTGACAAGCGTGGCAGACGTCAGGAGCCGGGTCTTCCTGCAAGAAGAACGATCAGCGTAAAGCTCGACCGGGGAGGGATTCGCGATGTTGAGTTCCTCGTGCAGTGCCTGCAGCGGGTCTACGGCGGAGAGGAACGATGGCTGCGCTCCCGCGGAACCTTGTCTGCGCTGCAAAAGCTTCACGACAAGCGGCACATCAGCGGGAAAGACTTCCACAACCTGACTAAGGCGTATGAATACCTCCGGCATCTCGAACACCGATTGCAGCTTCGACAAGGGCGGCAAAGCCATCAGCTTCCGACTGACCAGACGGAACTGAGAGTGTTGGCCAACAGCATGAGCCGGGTTGAAGCGGGACCGCAGTCGACGAATGAATTTGAGTCGCAACTCCAGGCGAAAATGGCTGCGGTGGCGGACATCTACCGCTGCGTCGTTTACCAGGAACAGGGCCAGGAGTTTATCGACGCTCAGGGGAACCTGTGGTTGCAATCGCAAGTTCCGGCTTCAGCGGAGTATTCCCACAGCCAGATCCTGCAGCGGCTGGCGATCGACTCACCACAGTTGCTGACAGCTGTTGCTCGAGCCGATTTGTCAACACATGCACGTAGAAATGTCGACCGTTTCCTGACCTCGGCGACAACCAGTTCGGAACGCTACGCGGCTGTAGTCCGCGTTCCTAGTGCGGTCGAAAGCGCACTTGCAATTTTCGAGTGCAGCGAATACCTGACCGGCATTCTGGTGCGTCATCCAGCAGACGTCGTTTTACTGGAGGGAGTCAACCAGCATCAGGCTGCCGAACAGGACACATTGTTTCCGGCGGCCAACCGAAGCGACACCGAAGCGATCGATCCTGTCCTGTCGTACCTGGCGAATACAAGGCTTGGGCGGTCGGATGCCCTCTCGCTGTTCCGTAAGCAATTTCGCCATACGCTCTTTGTGGCCAACGCGCGTGACCTCTATCAGCCGCGAGGCCTGTTTGAAACGCTGGCAGAAAATAGCCGCGCCGCCGACAAGGCGATTGAGTATGCGCTTGCCCTCGCCGATCCTCCAGCGGGATTCGCAGCGATGGCCTTGGGACGGTTAGGCAGCGGCGAGTTTGATGTGCTCTCAGATGCGGACCTTTTGTTTGTAGCCGAAGACTCAACCGCGAGGGAGGACGCGAGCAGGGCGGCAGAGCGCGTCATGGAAGCCCTTACCGCGTACACGCGCGAGGGGACGCTGTTTCCGGTCGACACGCGACTGCGACCGAGAGGGCGTGAAGGCGATTTGGTGACGACGCCAGCGCAACTGGCGCGATACTTCGCACGCGACGCTCGAGCTTGGGAGGCCATTACGTACTTGCGCTTGCGATACGTCGCGGGCGACCGTGCAGTAGCGGCAAAAGCCCTAGAAGCTGTGCGCGACGGCGTCGTGGAGATGGCGAGTCGTCCTGGTTTTGAACGAGACTTGGACGGAATGCGGCGGCGCCTAGAAGAGGCCGACTCATATCCGAACCTGAAAACTGGCGCGGGAGGAACGTATGACATCGACTACCTCACGGGCAGATCGCAGGCCAAAGTTGGGATATGGGAGAGCGGTAATCTGTCGGAGCGTGCCAATCTGGCTGGATCGCGAGGCTGGCTTGATGATGGAGATGCGAAGGAATTGGCTGAAAATGCCGAATTGTTGCGATTGCTGGAACACAACGTCAGGCTGGTCACCGGACGACCGGAGAAGTGGATACCGAAAGCGGCGCATGCACGTGCGTGGGTTGAAAAGCTGACGGTATCGGCTGGGGCGAACGGCGAGGGGCTGTCCCTGGAAGATAGGGTGGCTCAGGTGGTCCGCCGGACGCGGGAGATCTACCTCAAATACCCTTTTTGATTGAAGAGCTTCCGTGGCGGGTGATAACTTAGAAGGTTCGGGAAAGCCCGGTTATCCTCTCTTGGCAGGCTGAGGCAGTGCGGAAGGTGAGCGTGCGCCGAGGCCATGATGTGAGGCTTGGGTGAGTAGTTCTGCATTCACCGACGGGACTCTGCGACTGACCCGATACAGCGAAATCTTATACTCCGGGTCTTCATTCCCGACCCCTACTCCTGAGGTGTCTCGTGGCAACTTCGTACAATGGCATTCCTTTACCCACCAGTGGGTCCAAAATCACATTTGAAGATGGCAAGTTCGTCTTTCCTGATAACCCAATTATTCCCTTCATTGAAGGTGACGGCACGGGCCGCGACATCTGGAAGGCCTCCGTCCGAGTGTTCGATGCGGCGGTCGAGAAGGCCTACGCAGGAAAGCGCCGCGTGGCGTGGTATGAGGTCTTCGCGGGCGAGAAGGCGATGAGCAGATTTAAGACTTGGCTTCCGGATGACACCGTTGCGGCCTTCCGCGAGCTGCGCGTCGGTATCAAGGGGCCTCTCACGACCCCGGTGGGCGGCGGCATCCGTTCGCTGAACGTGGCGCTAAGGCAGATTCTCGATTTGTACGCCTGCGTCCGGCCGGTGAAGTACTACAAGGGCATTCCCTCGCCGGTGAAGAATCCCGAACGGATGAACATCGTGCTGTTCCGCGAAAATACGGAAGACGTGTATGCCGGTATCGAGTGGAAAGAGGGAACACCTCAGACCAAGAAGCTGATCGACTTCCTGAACAACGTGATGCTGGCGGGAACGAACAAGCGAGTGCGCGAGGATTCGGGAGTCGGCATCAAGCCCATTTCCATCATGGGAACGAAGCGGTTGGTACGCATGGCCATCAAGTATGCCCTAGAGAACAGCAAGAAGTCAGTGACGATCGTTCACAAAGGCAACATTCAGAAGTTCACCGAGGGAGCCTTCCGCGAGTGGGGATACGAAGTTGCCACCCAGGAATTTCGCAACGACGTCGTCACCGAGCGCGAAAGCTGGATCATCGACAACAAAGACAAGAACCCGAGCCTCACCATCGAAGAGAACGCCAAGATGGTCGAGCCGGGTCTGGAATTTGCCCCTCAAGATTTTCGCGATGCACTTTCGGCGGAAGTGAAGGGTGTGATGGACAGCATTTACGCCACGCATGGTAGGGGCGCGTGGAAGAAGAAGTTGATGGTCAACGATCGGATCGCCGATAGTATTTTCCAGCAGATCGTGACCCGTCCGGACGAGTATGCGGTGCTGGCTACGCCCAACCTGAACGGCGATTACATTTCGGATGCCGCGGCAGCGCAGGTTGGCGGACTAGGCATTGCGCCGGGCGCGAACATCGGCGACCAACACGCAATCTTCGAGGCGACGCATGGCACGGCTCCGAAGTATGCCGATAAGGATGTCATCAATCCTGGCTCGGTCATTCTCTCCGGGGTCATGATGTTCGACTTCATGGGTTGGCACGAAGCGGCGCGACTGATCGAGGGATCGATGGAGCACACCATCCTGCAAAAGAAAGTCACGTACGACTTCGAACGCATGTTGGAGGGCGCGACCAAGGTGAAGACCAGCGAATTTGCCATGCACATGATTCACAATATGGAGCCGATAGCGGAGTTGGCCGCCGAGTGAAGTTTATCGAAACAGCAGCTTTATAATAATCCTGTAAGATATTGCAAATAAATAGTTTACTGAAGTGAGGAATTATGCGTAAAAAAGTTACGGTTGTGGGATCGGGAAACGTAGGCGCCACGGCGGCACATTGGATGGCAGCCAAGGAACTCTGCGATGTCGTCTTGATTGATATCGTCGAGGGCGTGCCACAGGGCAAGGGGTTGGACCTTCTCGAAGCCATGCCCATCGAGAAGCGCGATTCGTTTGTCTTCGGTACAAACGATTACGCAGACACGGCGAACTCGGACATCGTGGTTATCACGGCCGGCATCCCGCGCAAGCCCGGTATGAGTCGCGACGACCTGCTGAACACCAATTACAAGATCATGAGCGATGTTGTGGGCAAGGTGGTGCAGTATTCACCCAACTGCATCCTCATCATCGTCTCGAATCCGCTGGATGCGATGGCGCAGGCGGCGTACAAGCTGAGCGGATTTTCGCGCAACCGGGTGATCGGCATGGCCGGCGTGCTCGATTCGGCACGTTTCCGTGCATTCATCGCACAGGAGTTGAAGGTGTCGGTGGAGAACGTGACGGCATTCGTGCTGGGCGGACACGGCGATACCATGGTGCCTCTGAGCCGCTACTCGACGGTGGCTGGAATTCCGATCACCGAACTGATCGAGCCCGCGCGTTTGGAGAAGTTGGTACAGCGCACGCGTGACGGCGGGGCAGAGATCGTTAAGTACCTGAAGACCGGAAGCGCATACTACGCGCCGTCGTCGGCAGCGACGGAAATGGTCGAAGCGATCCTAAAGGACAAGAAGAAGATCCTGCCCTGCGCTGCGTACCTCGAAGGCGAGTATGGCATCAACGGACTCTATGTCGGCGTGCCATGCAAGCTGGGTTCGGCAGGCATCGAAGAGATCATTCAGATCAAGTTGACTGCCGACGAGCAGGCCGCGCTACAGAAGAGTGCAGACTCGGTGAAGGAACTGGTGGGCGTGATCGGAGTCTAATTCCGAATCATTTTTACGCTTGTTGAGAGAATCCCGCCGGCGAGGGCGGGATTTTCTTGTTTGCCGTGGGAACGAGTTACAGTACCGATTCCTTCTGCAGTTCCTTGACCAGCAGTTTCGAGAGGCTGTCGATGGCTTTGTCAGCGGAGGAGGGATTGAAGGTGTCGCTCACTGCCGTCCACACCAGCTCACCATCCGGTGTAGCGGTGGCGTAAACGTTGGTCTCGACGCGGACGGTCTTGTCCTGGCGAAGATAATCGGGCGAGTACACAACGGGGTACACGGCACCGTAATATCCGTAAAACGAGCGGTAATACGGGTAGGGAACTACGTAGGCCTGGCCCGGGATGTAGGTCGTGCTGGTTTCGACTTTTATCAGCCTCGATACGATGACCGCGTCGATTTTGAAATCCTTGATTTGAGTCTTGAGGTAGTTCAAATCGAGTTGCGTGCCTTCCGGACGCAAGAGAATTGTGTTGCCGGGGATGGCCTCTACGCCGTCGCGCGCCACCAGCTTGGACAGCGCATCTTCGAAGTCGGCGCGCACTCCGGGATTAGCGCTCATGCCGAGTACGAGAATTCGATGAAAGCGTGGTCCCGAGTACTCCGGGTTCTTCCAGCTAGCCACTAACTTGGTCGATTTGCCCAGGACAATGACTGCAACTCCAAGTACCATGCCAAATACAAGAATCCACTTCTTCAATTCGATCCTCCGTTTTCGCTTTGCGAATGATCCGCAGCAGGCGCTCGTGCTGCGCTAATTGCCGTCGTACCCCAGCGCAGCCGCTTTCTTAAATGCCTGTTCTGCTTCTGTCTTCATGCCCTTGGCGAGATAGGCCGTGCCAAGGCCTGCGGCGGCCTCACCATACTCAGGATCCAGCCGTAGAGCTTCCTGGAAGGCGGCGATCGCGGGGTCGGGCTGCCGCTGCATCAGGTACGCCTCGCCCAACAGATAGCGGGGCTCGGCGGCATTGGGTTGCTCCTGGATTACCCGCTGCAGTTGAGAAATGGCTTCATCAGGTCGGCGCTGACGCAACGCGAGCCGGGCACTCTGGACTTGCTGAGTAGCAATCACTTGCGGGTCCGCCAACTGCGCGAGTTGTGGATAATAGTGGCGAATGGCCCCGTTGGCGGCGAGCAGCACAACAGCCATCACGATCCAGGTCAGGCGCGTCCACGTGCGGCGTTCTTCCGGAGCGACGAGGATATGCTTGGAAAGTGCCGCGCCCATGGCGAGGCCAGCCACCAATCCGCCGATGTGCGCAGAGTTGTCGATACCCGGGCTTAGCCCGAAGAGCAGGTTATAGCCGACAAAGGTGAGCAGGCTGCGCATGGTACCTTGGATGGCAGCCTTGGGTATGGGTAGATGTCCGAGATAAAAAACGGCAATGGATGCGCCCGCTAGTCCGAAGATAGCGCCTGATGCACCAGCTCCAACGGTCATCGGATGTAACCACAAACTCGCGAGGCTTCCCGCAAGACCGCAGAAGGTATACAGGACGACGTAATTCAAGCGCCCCAGCACGCGCTCGGCTAACTGGCCCAGGTTCCATAAGCACCACATGTTGAAACCGATGTGAATGATGCCAATGTGGACATAATTCGAGGTCAGCATGCGCCATGGCTGCGAACCCAGCGACAACGGGCCCCAATTGGCTCCCCAGCGTAAAAGTTGCTCGCGGGTTGGATTCAACGGCGAGGCTCCTGAAACCGCCATCGCGACAAACACCAGCACGTTGAGGCCGACAATGATGTGAGTCGCTGAGATTGAGGGACGTTCAGAGAGGCGTGTGATCAATTGCCCCGATGCCGTGGTGGCTGGCATCGTCGTGCTCTGCGCGCCGCAGTAGGGACAGACTGGCCCGGCGGGATATTCACGTCCGCAACTGTGACACAACGCCATTCGAACTCCAATTCTCAAGAATACACGTGCGACGATGCGAAGCTCTGAGAGCCGCAGGTGACCTTCACGCTAATTCTTCGTCTATCACGGTAACTTTCCTTGGAACCGATGTACGACCGGATACGTATCATCGGCATACGACGCGAGGCTGGTAAAGTTTTCGGCCTTTAAGTCACAGACATCGACTGGAAGGCGAGATTAGCATGAGGACATCAATCGAGAGGATCAGAAAGGGGGCTCCCATGGCGGAATTCTTTTGTAAGTTGTGTGGCAAGAGTGAAGGCGAGCCCCGAGGGTGGCGGCTGATATTTGAGCTGGAGAAACCGGGCACCGACATCAGGAATACCATTTTCGTGCTCGACCGGTGGGATGAAAAACGCGCCAGCGACCCCCACGCGGCATCTTTTTGTTCGACCGATTGCGAGAGCAAATATCTCGCTGTCCGGCATGAGCAACTAGTTGCCTAGCCGGAAGGAAGTTTAGGCGCGCGCCAGCATTTGCGTCTTCCCTTCGGGATCTCGGCTGAGCCCCGTCTCATGCATACTCAATCAAGCAAAAAGGCCGCGATTGCGGCCTTTTGTTTTGAGTTGTGGCGAGTTACACCCGTTCGATCTGGACTGAATTCAACACGACGTCCTTGAGCGGCCGATCCTGCCGGTTGCGGGGCAGCGCGGTAATTTTGTTGGCGACGTCCTGGCCCTCGATGACTTCGCCGAAAATCGTATGGTTCCCCGTAAGCCACGGAGTCGGAGCGACGGTAATAAAGAACTGCGAGCCATTGGTGTTTGGCCCGGCGTTTGCCATCGCCAACTTGCCGTGCTTATCGAATTTGTGGGGTGATCCTTTGGTTTCGTCCTGAAACTTGTATCCAGGTCCGCCCATGCCGGTGCCCTCGGGATCGCCGCCCTGAATCATGAAGTCGGGAATGACCCGATGTAAGATTGTGCCGTCGTAGAGACGCGAAGTGCTCTTCTGGCGGGTACGAGGGTCGGTCCACTCGCGGGTGCCCTCCGCCAGATCGACAAAATTCTTTACCGTGACGGGCGCCTCCTGCTCAAAGAGACGGCAAACAATTGTGCCTTCCGATGTATTAAAGGTGGCGTACAGACCTGGCTGTCGAGCCATGTGATTTCCTTTCCATGACAGAATCTAAAGATTCGCGCCGCTGAAGCGTGGCGCTTTAACGAGTATCGTCGCTTAGCTATTGTATGGCCTGCGCCCGAATTGTGGTGTATGCGACAGATTCGGCAGCGGGTGTCGTGCCGATGTGAACAGTATGGTCGCGACAAGTAGAATGAAACATTCAGACTCGAAACGATGCCGACCAACTGGATCTTTTGGATACTCTTCAACGTTTTTGTGCTGGCGATGCTGGCGCTCGACTTGGGCGTGTTTCATCGCCGCAAGCATGTCGTCGCATTTCGCGAAGCCATCGGTTGGACAGTGTTATGGATAACGCTGGCGGGCGTGTTCGCCGTGTTGATTTATCACTTCGGACATGTCATGACGGGAAGATACACTCGGCCCAATTCCGAGTTGTCTCTAGAGTTCGTGACCGGCTACCTGATTGAAGAGTCGCTGAGTGTCGACAATCTTTTCGTCTTCCTGGTGATCTTCCGGTATTTCGCGGTGCCGCGAAAGTATCAGCACGAGGTACTGTTCTGGGGAGTGGTAGGCGCGCTGGTGATGCGCGGAGTATTCATTCTGGCGGGCATCAAGCTGCTGAATGCTTTCTCGTGGCTGATTTACGTGTTTGGCGCAATCCTCATCTACAGTGGCATTAAACTTTTTCGGCAACAGGACGCGGAAATCGATCCCGGCAGCAACATCGTGTTGCGCTGGTTTCGCAAGCTGTTTCGCGTTACGGATGACTACGAAGGGCAGAAGTTCTTCGTGTTTCGAAACGGAATCCGGTACGCCACACCCCTGGCCGTGGTGCTGGTGATGATCGAGACCACCGACTTGCTGTTCGCGACTGACTCAATTCCCGCCGTACTTGCCATCACTCGCGAACCGTTCATCGTTTACACGTCCAACGTATTCGCGATCTTAGGGTTACGCTCGTTATACTTTGCCCTCGCCGGAATGATGGAGGTTTTTCACTTGCTTCATTACGGTTTGTCGGTGATCCTGATTTTCATCGGCGCTAAGATGCTGGTCTCGCATTACATGCATATTCCGATCGGTATCGCGCTAGGGACGGTCGCGGGAGTGCTAGTCGTTTCAGTTGTGCTTTCGTTGATCTTCCCGAAGAAGGCGGAAGTAAACGCGTGAATCGAAGGACCTGGGGATCACTCGAAGCTGATGGAATCTGCTCGCACCACAGAGTGCTTGTTGAATTTGCGGTCGTTCTTTAGGGGAAAGTCCAGCCTATAGTGCGCGCCGCGGCTTTCCTCGCGGGCCAGTGCGGAGCGAGCGATAAGCATTCCAGTCTGTAGGATGTTGTCGGCCTCGTGCGCGCGGCGGTGGGTGGCTTTCGGAGCACCGCCCTGCAAGGCCGTCAGTTCGGCTAATGCTCTGACGAAGTGTCTTACCATCTCGCACGACAGCCACGTTTTGCCACATGATTGACTGAACTTTTTGGATTAACTTCTCCGTGTCGGCCGTGTTTCCATTGGGCGGCGCTGTGGATTTCGCGAGCACCTTCGTCGATGCCTGTGGTGTCCCCATCTCGCTTCGCATCGCGCGAGCGGCACGAGTTCCGTAAACCAGACCCTCCAGCAACGAATTGCTGGCAAGACGATTGGCGCCGTGCACGCCTGTACACGCAACTTCGCCGGCAGCAAACAGGCCCGGGATCGAGGTCCGGCCATCGAGGTCAGTGCGCACCCCGCCCATCGAGTAATGCGCCGCTGGACGGATGGGGATTAGTTCTTCGGCAATGTCAATGTTGTATCGCATGCAGGTGGCATAGATCGTGGGGAAACGTTTGCGAACCTTGTCAGCATTCAGGTGGGTGAGATCCAGATAAACGGCGGCGTCAGGTCGCTTGGTGACTTCCAACTCGTGAGCAATTGCCCGGGCGACGACATCACGCGGCGCCAACTCTGCCATCTCGTGATACTTGTGCATGAACCTCGCCAATTCAAGATTGCGGAGATAGGCACCTTCACCTCGCAAGGCTTCGGACAATAGGAAGCGAGGTGCCCCTTTGACGTATAGAGCCGTGGGATGGAACTGCACGAACTCCATGTCGCTAATTTCGGCGCCCGCGCGATATGCCATAGCGACGCCATCGCCGGTGGCAACAGCAGGATTGGTAGTCTCGCTGTAAACCTGTCCCAATCCGCCGGTGGCCAGCAGAACCGAACTGGCGCGGACTTCGTGCATTTGTCCGTCATTGTCGAGTACACGTGCGCCAACCGCCTGCCCATCGCGAAGCACCAGTTCGGTGGTGAATTCAAATTCGCGGAAAACGATTGGTTTGAGCGCCTGAGCTTTGAGATAGAGAGCGCGTCCGATCTCGCGGCCAGTTGAATCACCGTGCGCGTGGAGCACTCGATTGCGGCTGTGCGCGCCCTCGCGCGTGAAAGCGATCTTCGTTCCAGCGCGATCGAACTGCGTACCCCAATCAATCAGTTCCTCGATCCGGGCGGGGCCTTCTTCTACCAAAACGCGGGCGGCGTCTGGATTGCACAATCCATCGCCTGCTTTCAGCGTGTCGTCGAGATGCAGGCTGACTTCGTCATCATCGCTCAGTGCGGCGGCGATGCCGCCCTGCGCATACTGGGTATTGGATTCGGTTACTTCGCGCTTGGCGAGACATAAGACCCGTCCGGCTGCCGCGAGTTCTACCGCGGCCCGCAGGCCGGCGATACCTGCACCCACGACGATAAAGTCAGTCTCAACCGGTAGTGCCTTCATGGACATGCTTTGACCGAAACAAAGCGCAGGAGATACAGCATTTCTAATGCTGATGGTAACACGCGCTTAAGGCAGCCGATCTGGCCCAGCGGCGCTAATTCCGGCATTGGGAAATGAAATTGCGAGGAGTCTCCGTGTGGGCTGAACAGGCTTCCGTTACACTAGAAGTTTGACTCGCATACCGGTTCGTACCTCTTCGCGATCTTATGAAGTGTTGGTCGAGCGTGGCCTGCTACGCACGGCCGCGGTCGTATTGCAGGAAGTCATTCCGGCCCACAGCAAAGCATTTGTTCTTTCGTCCGAGCCAATTCTGGCGCTGTGGGGAGACTCACTCAAAGCAAGCCTCTCTGCGTCGGGTCGCTCGTTCGAAGTGTTGGTGATGCCGGATGGAGAGGGTGCGAAAAGGCTCGGCACGGTTGAAAAGCTAGCGGCGAAAATGATGGGGCCGGGCGCCGACCGACGCTCGATTGTGATTGCGCTGGGCGGCGGAGTCGTGGGCGACGTTGGCGGATTCTTAGCCTCCATCTTTATGCGAGGCGTTTCCGTCATTCAGATTCCGACGACACTGGTGGCACAAGTGGACTCTGCCATCGGTGGCAAGACGGGTGTCAACCTGGTTGCAGGCAAGAACCTTATCGGGACGTTTCATCAGCCGCTCGCAGTCATAGCCGATCCAGAGGTGCTAACGACCCTCCCTGCGCGCGAGTACCGCTCAGGTCTTTTCGAGTCGATGAAGTACGGAGTGATCCGCAATCCGCAGATTTTTGAACTGATGGAATCCCAGAAGGATACCCTGCTTCAACGTGATGGCGAGCTGCTGGAACGCCTGATCATCGACTGCGTTAAGGTCAAAGCTGATGTAGTGAGTGCGGACGAGCGCGAGGGTGGCGAGCGAAGGATACTAAACTTCGGCCACACCGTCGGGCACGCTCTGGAATCGGCCACCCGTTATGAGCACTTTCTCCATGGCGAAGCGGTCGGCTGGGGCATGGTCGCGGCTGCGATCATCGGCAGGGAAATGAGAGTCACCGACCCGATCACAGCAAACCGCATCGTTTCCCTCGTCCTCTCTTACGGCTCACTTCCGCCTGTGGGTGTGAGTGGCAAGCGTGTCATTCGATTGCTTCAGTCCGACAAGAAGACCATGGGCGGCGTGCCCCACTTTGTCTTGGCGAGCAAGATCGGAAGCGTGGAAGTGGTGAATACGGTTCCACCGAGTGTGGTCGCTGCCGCAGTCGAAGAAATCGCAAGGTTGTCGAAACCACAATGAGCACACCACAGCGAGACATCTCACACCAGCCGGAGATCAAGGATTCCGAAGGCCGGGTTGTGGGCGCGGCGCCCGCGGGAGCCAGCGATGAGGCGTCGGCGGCAACCGCGGTGCGCGACATGTTCAGCTCGATCGCGCCGAAGTATGACTTGCTGAATCACGTGTTGTCGATGAATGTCGATCGTCTCTGGTGGAACCAGACGGCGCGTCGATTCGACCAGGTCCTGTCGCGGCCCGACGCACGCGTGCTCGATCTATGCTGCGGAACGGGCGACATGACGTTCGCGCTGCAGCGACGGATGAAAGGCAAGTCCGCAACGCTGGTGGGTGCCGACTTTTCGCACGCAATGCTCGCCCTAGCGACTAAGAAGACGCGTGAAAGGCCCGTCCGTTGGGTAGAAGCTGATGCTCTCCAACTTCCTTTTGGCGGCAACCAATTCGACCTGGTGACGGCGGCATTCGGCTTCCGCAACCTCGCGAATTACGATCACGGACTAGCCGAGATCTATCGCGTGCTGACGAACGGTGGCGAGATCGGCATCCTCGACTTCGGCGAGCCGAAAGGCATTGTTGGATCGGTGTACCGGTTGTACTTTCGACGCGTGCTGCCAGCCATTGGGACGATGATTTCGGGTGTAAGCGGCCCGTATGCCTATCTGCCCAGATCAGTGCAGCGTTTTCCTGCGCCGGAGGAGATGCTGGAGCGTATGCGGGCGGCAGGTTTTCGAGACGTCTCCTGGAACCCTTACACGTTCGGCATTGCCGGGCTCTACCGGGGACGAAAGTAGAGCCGGATTCGCGCTGCGGTTTAAGACAACACTAATGCGGGCGCACGAAGCTGTCGCGCAACGCTTCCTCGACTGAGTATTGCATCACCTGCGGGTAGTCCGGGCCGAGGAATTGCTGCAAGCGTGTCGTGTCCATCGTGTACGACCCTATCATGTACGGCAGCGCCTCGGGCGGGATGGACGAAATCCCCCACTTCCAAAGCATTCGCAGAATCATCCGGCAGGCCGCCCGGCTGGGAACCCGCCGAACCGTGGCTTGCGCGATCTGGGCGCACGTCTGGATCGATAGCGGCTCGCCATGAGCTGCCACATTAAGAATGGTCACGGGAGGGTCATTGAAGGGCCGATCCAGTAGATAGACCAGCAATCGGGCCACGTCATCAACATGGACGAACTGAAAATGCTGCTGTGGGTACTTCTTGCCAACGGGAAGCATCAAGGGAAGGCGCTTGCCCTGCTCACGCATGCGAGCGGCCCGAGGGCTTTTACCTAAAGGCGTTCCGCGCAGGGCACCGACAAGGTAGTTTTGCATGCTGGCTCCGGTAAAGATGTGCGGCCGCAGAATGTAGGTGCGGCAATCCCCCAGGCTCTCAGCACGATACCGCACCACCTCGTCACTCTCGCGCTTGTGCATTGCATAGGGAAGCGTGTGCGCCCGCAGCGGAAAATCCTCTTTGACGGGTCCGGGAGTCTCGGGGCCATAGGCGGAGACACTACTTGGAAAGATGAACTGTCGCACCCGTCCACCGGTCCGATTGACTACGCTGATGGCCTCCATGACCCGCGCGGTCCCGGCTACGTTGATTTGCCACATGCGCTCGACATCGATGATGCCGGTGCGCAGCGGATCGACAACGAATGCCAGATGTATTACAGAACACGCGCCGGTCTGGCGCAACACCTGGGTGAGCTCGCGGCACGAAGCCTCGTGGCCCAGATTCATGGTGTGGAATTCAACAGGGTAAGGAGAATCAGGTGGGCGCAGATCTACGCCCACCACACGGAAGCCGGACAATAACGGAATGAGCCTCGTTCCAAGGTTTCCTGAGATTCCCGTAACTAGCACCGTCGAACTTGGCTGGTTCATCGCACTAATTTGGCCGACCGCCGGGCGGTGGCACGCGCGGTGTTGGCCGGCCTCCAGGCGTCGGAACTGCATTAACCGGGGCAGATCCAAAGTACGCTTCATCCATGACCGGAGTGGCGGACTTCCCAATCTCTTCGAGTTTGTCCTGCAGCAGCTGCTGCTGGAGGGTCTTGACGATCGAGTCTTTGACTTCGCTGAGCGGAATCTCCCGAACCGTAACCGTCTTGTAGATGTATGACGCCGCGGCATCGTTGTAAACCTGCGACACTTCACCGGCCTTCAGTTGGAACACTGAGTCCTGATTGACCGGTAAGCTGCCCGGACCTCGGGCGCCCATGTTTACGTCGGGCGTGCCTGCTCCCGTTACCCCAGCCACCTGGTACGCATCCTGCTGCAACTTGACGGGGTCCCCGCCCGCAATCCATTGTTGCCTGATCTTTTCGGCAGAGGCTTGCTCTTGAGTCTGTTCGGCAGAGGCCTTGTCGCCGGTAAAGGGGTGGTGAGGAACAATAATTCGCTGCAGCGTTGCCTCCGTATACTTGGCCTTATTATGGTCATAGTAGTCCTGAATTTGCTGGTCAGTGGGGTGAGCGTATTCTTCGGCGTAATGCCGTCTCAGTGCTTCAGCCAAAACCTGGTTGGATACAAACTGCATGATGAGCTGAACATCTTGGGTGTTTTCAAGGTGCAGGGCCCGGGCCGCGTCGGCGTAGATCAACAACTTGCTATAGTTGTTGGCAAACGTTCGCTTCGTATCGAACGGCATGCCGGATTGTAAAGCGTTCGTCAGCTTTTCGAACTGGGCGCGCGTCACGCTGCTTATGCAGTCCTTCGCCGGTGCCAGGTTGCCGATGGGTTCACACCCACCCTTCAATGTAATAACGGGTTGGTCCATTCCGACCGCGTCGGGGTTTGGCGCGGCGGAGCTACCGGTGGACGCGACCGTTGTTTGTTTTGCGCCTTCTGGGCTTGCTGTCTGCGCAAATGCGGAAGCGGTGAGGACACACGAAATCAACAGAACGGCCATTCGCTGGTGCTGCATGAAGGGTATTCCTCCGGGAATATGACGCCTGGTGCGGCGCGGAAGTTTGACAGCATCGTATCATAGGATGCCCAGCCGCCTTGAGACAAGCGGATCACCCACGGAGCCGATACCCGCGCTATGACAAACTCGCCAGACATCACCCAGCGTGAGTCGGAAAAGAAAGCGGTGGCGCTGAACTCCGTTTACGCCGCGGTGGCGATTACGTCCTTGAAGATTGCAGTGGGGATCTCCACTGGGAGCTTGGGTATTTTATCCGAGGCTGCCCATTCTGGCTTGGACTTGGTGGCCGCTGCCGTCACTTATTTCTCGGTGCGCGTTTCCGACAGACCGGCCGACGCAACGCACCAATATGGTCACGGTAAGGTAGAGAATTTCTCGGCGTTTCTAGAAACCACGCTTCTTCTGGCGACCTGCGTATGGATCGTGTATGAAGCCACCAAGCGCCTCTTTTTCCATTCGGTCGAAATCGAGCCCAGCATCTGGGCGTTCGTTGTGATGGGCATTTCGATCGCGGTTGACGTGTGGCGATCGCGCCGACTGCAACGCGTGGCCAGGAAGTACAGCAGCCAGGCGTTGCTGGCTGATGCTTTGCATTTCAGCATCGATGTTTGGTCCAGCAGTGTTGTGATTCTCGGGCTGGTTCTAGTGCTGGTGGGACGTGCTTACAAGATTCCATGGCTGGCCAAGGCCGATCCCATCGCTGCCCTGGTCGTGGCCTGCATTGTGGTTTATGTGAGTTGGCGTTTGGCCCGAGAAACCATTGACGCGCTGCTGGACGGAGCGCCGGCTGGAATTCGCGCCAAGATTATGAGTGAAGTCTCGCGCGTCGACGGCGTTCTGGCTGTGGATCGCGTACGCATTCGCCGCGGCGGCAGCAAGTACTTCGCCGACATTTCTCTAGCTATGTCGCGCAACGTGACGTTTCAAAAGTCCGAGCAGGTGGCGAATGATGCAGCGTCAGCGGTGCGCCAATTGTTGCCGGAGTCCGATGTTGTGGTGAACGCGGTCGCGCGCGCCGGCCAAGGCGAGAGCCTGTTTGATCGAATCCGCGCAGTGGCCACACGCAGCAACCTGAATGTGCATGACATCAGCGTTCAAGACGTAAACGGAAAGTTACATGTTGAACAACATGTCGAACTGGACGAGCGTTTGCCGCTCAAGGCCGCACACGACCAGGTCACCCGGCTGGAAAGCGAAATGCGAACCGAAATTCCCGAGCTTGCAAGCATCCTGACCCACATTGAAAGCGAGCCGGCGACCATAGAAACCAGCGACGGTCCGGTGGAGGCGTCCAACTTCGAGCGCCACATCCAGAGAATCAGCAGAAGCTTTCCGGAAGTGATCGACACTCACGATCTGACGTTTAAGCGTGTGGCCGGTCGTCTGTATCTGTCGTTGCATTGCACGCTGAGAGACGATCTTCCGCTGGCTCGGGTGCACGACATTCAAACTGCCTTAGAGAGCCGTTTCCGTCAGGAAGTACCCGACCTATTCCGCGTGTTGATTCATCCCGAACCGCAAACTGACAATCGCCGCTAGCCGCTTCGCATCAGAACAGCTTCCGCAAGTCGCGGCGCAGAATCTTGCCAGAAGCCGTGCGCGGAATGCTCTGCACATAGTGAATTTCACGCGGCATTTTATAGCTGCTGAGACGCTGAGCCACGAAGTCGCGCAGGCTGGCCGAGGTCTCTTCGGTTTCCAGATATTCCGGGCGCAAAACTACAAAAGCGCACGGAATCTCCTCGCCCGCATCATCGACGCGCGAGACAACGCCACAGTCGCGTACCGCTGGATGCTCCAGCAGGACGCCTTCGACTTCGGCCGGTGCAATCGAGAAGCCCTTGTACTTCATCATCTCCTTGCGACGATCGACGACGTAGTACAAACCCTGCTCGTCGACGCGCACCACGTCGCCCGACCAGTACCATCCGTCGCGCAGCACGGCGGCAGTAGCATCCGGAGATTTCCAGTAGCCCAGCATGATCTGCGGGCCGCGCATGACCAATTCGCCGATCTCGCCCGGTGTGACTTCTTTATCGTTCTCGTCCAGTATCCGGCATTCAGTTTGTGCCACAGGTCCACCGATCGAGTCGCCACGATAAAACGCAGGATCCAGATACCCCATATGTGTAACAGGGGATGCTTCGGTCATGCCATAGCCTTGCCGGATGGGAATACCAGTGGACTCTTTGAAGCGCCGTGCAAGGTCGGGTGCAAGCGGCGCCGCGCCGCACTTTGCCCACCGCATGTGGTGCTCGCGGGGAAACTTGCCCTGGTCGGCGGCGTTACAGTAAGCGAGCAGAGCTGGCGGCACGCATAGATTCACCGTCACATTTTCTTCGACTGCGATCCGCAACGAAGCCTCGCAATCGAATCGCGGCATAAATACAATTGTGCATCCACGCATCAATGCCAGGTTCAGTCCCACCGTCAGTCCGTAGATGTGGTACATGGGAAGATAGCAGAGGATCACGTCGCTTTCGCCGATGCATCCGGTCTCGCCCGATGTCAGCGTCTGGTAGACGTTGGCAACGATGTTGTGATGCGACAGCATTACGCCCTTGGGCAACCCCGTAGTTCCACTCGAGAAGGGAAGCGTCGCAATCGTCAAGCGGGAATCGTGTTCCGGCGCAGATAGTGCGGGGTTTCCGGAGTACGTATAGAGGCTCGATAGCGGCTCCGACCCAGAGCCCGCCGGATTGCGGATGGTGTACACCTTTCGCAAAGCCGGTAGTCCGGACAGGTCAACACCTTGCAGAAGAGGTCCGTCGCTGATCAAGGCAACGGCGCCCGATACCTCCATCTGGTAATGCACCTCGCGATCGCGATAGGTCGGATTCATCGTCGTCGGGCTTGCTCCCGCCAAAGTGATAGCGTGGAAGGCGACGCCGAATTCCCAGCAGTTGGGCAGAAAGATTCCCACCATGTCGCCGGGGCGGACACCCGCGGTCACAAGTCCCCGCGCCGTGCGTTCGACCATTTCTCCGTATTCCGCGTAAGTCACCCGGCGATACGGTGTGCACGAGGTGTCAATGACGGCGACCTTCTCGCCATGTTGTCGGCAAGCGTCGAGAACGACATTGTGAACGAACTTGCCTTCTGGGTCTGCATACAAGGCAGTACGTTGCGGCGCTATGGGTAGTGTCATAGGGACCGCGGGTGAGTGTAGCAGGTCGCGTCGAGCTGCGACAGGGCGATTTGACGCAATGGCGGTTGGGAGAAAGCGACAGCGGATAAACTGAACGTGCATGTACCCGCTAGGCCTCCTCGCTGGAACACTCAGTCTCGCAGTCTGGATATACCTGCTGACCGCGCGCGGCGGATTCTGGAAGGTTTGGCGTTTGGGGGCGCCAGAACGGCCACTGGATTCCGTCCGTGGGCCGGTCGCCGTAGTAATTCCTGCTCGCGATGAGGCGGAATTCATTGGCTCGACCGTCCAGTCGCTCCTCGAACAGAGATCTGTCGAGCCACTTCATATTTTCGTCGTTGACGACCACAGCTCCGACCGGACTGCCGAATCCGCGCTGAGGGCAGCCGATGACATCAACCATGCCGCCTGGGTCAGCGTGATTTCCGGTCGCGAACTGCCATCCGGATGGACCGGCAAGCTCTGGGCCATGCAGCAAGGCATAGACGCGGCGATGAAGCTAGACCCTATGTATTTGCTGCTGACTGACGCTGACATTCGACATTCGCCCGACAACGTCGCGACCCTCGCGGGCATTGCGGAAGCAGGGAACTATGATCTCGTCTCATTCATGGTGAAACTGCAATGCAACAGCATTGCCGAGCGCCTTCTGATCCCTCCCTTCGTGTTTTTCTTTTTCTTGCTGTATCCCCCGGCGTGGATTCGTGATCCCAGGCGCAGCATGGCAGGCGCCGCCGGAGGCTGCATGCTGATTCGGCCAGAAGCTCTTTGCACCGCTGGCGGCATCGCTGCCATTCGCAATCAGATCATCGACGACTGTGCGATGGCCAAAGCCGTGAAGCAGTCCGGCGGACGAGTGTGGCTGGGAGTGTCTGCCGATACGTCCAGCCAGCGCGCCTACGGAAGTTTTGCGGAAATCGAAAGGATGATTGCGCGCACTGCCTTCAATCAACTGCAGCATTCAGGTCTCGTTACTGGCGGGTGCAGTAGTTGGATTGGTCATAACGTACCTTCTTCCGGTCGCATTAATCATGACCACAAACAGATGGTTGATTGTTCTCGGTGCGTCTAGCTGGATGCTGATGGCGATGGCCTATGCGCCGATGGTGCGATTTTATGGTTTGAATCTTCTTTGGGCGTTGACTCTGCCGTTCAGCGCATGTTTCTACATGCTGGCGACTGTTCATTCGGCGTTTAAGTTCTGGGCCGGCCGCGGTGGCGAATGGAAAGGTCGCGCTCAGGACTTAACATCCACCAAGCACGCCAATCCCCCGACCGGTGAACAGTGACCCAATGAACGACATGGCCACTCGACAGCGCGCACGACGAACGGGCCTTGCGCGAATGCTGTCCAAATTAGGTTATTGCTCGCGGTCGCAAGGATTTCTGCTGATTCGTTCCGGGCGTGTAACCGTCAACGGCCGTCGGTGTCTGGATCCGGAACATCCCGTGGTGAATGGTGATGAAATCTTGGTAGACGGTAAGCCCGTTCAGCCGAGCGGCAAGGTCTATTTCATGATGAACAAGCCACGAGGCTTGGTGACCACTGCTTCCGACGAGAAAGGGCGCCCCACGGTGTACGCCTTGCTCGATCCCGAATTGCCGTGGGTGGCCCCGGTGGGCCGCCTCGACCAGGCTAGCGAGGGTTTGTTGCTATTCACCAACGATTCGGAATGGGCGGCACAGATCACGTCTCCTTCGTCGGGCATTCCGAAAACCTACCGGGTGCAGATATCGGTAATCGCAGACGCCGATCTAGTAGGCAGGATAAAGGCAGGCGTACGCGAAGGAAAGGAAGTACTTCGTGCAGTGCATGCGTCCGTCTTGCAGGCGGGGAAGAAGAACTCTTGGGTCGAGATAGTTCTCGACGAGGGACGAAATCGACATATCCGCCGCATTGTTGCCGCTTTTGAAATCGAGGTCCTCCGTTTGGTTCGCGTCGCCATCGGACGCTTAGAGTTGGGCGATCTAAAGAAAGGACAAGTGCGGGCACTTACGCCCGCAGAGAAACACGCGATCGATCAAATGCTGACCATGGCAAACCACGATCGGGCCTCGCGGCCACAGATCAAAAGACCTTCTTCAAGTCGAGCTTGACCTGGGGCTGGGTGCGATCTCCTGTGATGTTGACGGGCAAGTACGATCCAGCCCCGTGCCTGGCGAACAGAGGATCGATCGGCTTGAGTAACACGTGCTTCGGGCCCGACATTGTGTCGGATACATGTGCCTGCAACCGAACCTCTCCCGTAAAGTCGATCTGTTCGCTGCGCAATCCATACGAGCCTTTCACATCGGCAGCTACACCAGGGATGTCGAACTTCAACGAGCTGAAAGTGAGCTTGCCGCCGTCAAGTGAAAACACTCCACTGAGTTGAGCAGGCACATCTTGAATGGTTTGGTCTTCCGGTCTTCCCTGCGCCCGGCGGCTCAAAGACGTGACAGAGTCTTCGACCTTGGAGCTACTGAAATGAGCGTTCGCGGCCTGAAAATTACCTGACAGCTTGATCTTATCGAGTACGTTTTGTTTGCCGGGCGGGACGAGTAGCTTGGCGCGTGCCTGTAATGAACCGGTGACCATCGGTTGGCTTGATGCCACCGCCAGATCCAGCAAATCCTGCAATCTTGAGTTCTGAATATCGACGTCCAAAGAAACCGATTTGCCCTGTTGACCTGGCTTTCCGGCGACCTCACCTGTTGCTGACAGTTTTGAGCTGAGGAATTGAGCGTTGACCGGCTGCAGGTAGGTATTGCCGTTGGTGCCATCGACGATTGCGTGAAACTGTGTCGAGAGGTGCACCGCCAGCGCTCCACTGTCGAGTTTGAAATCGGGCGTCTCGGTGGTGCCGTCGACCACGATGTTTCGCAGCACGCCAGTAAAATCGCCGACCGACGAAAGGATCCCCGATATCCCAGTGAAGACCGATAGGTCGGCATTCTCGAATACGTAGTGTCCGGCGACTGGCGTTTCCGACGGTTCGTCTAGATCCCAGGGGCCGAACTTGCCTGTAGTCTGAATGATCCCCGGGGGCTTAGGGTTCGTGAGTGCGGCGGTAAAGCGCATAGGCTGCCCGATTCCTGCCCGTCGCAACGTCAGAGATCGCAATTCCCATTCCATGGGTTCCCGGCTTTCTTGCTTGGGCAGTACATACAGTTTCGTCCCGTCCGCGTCAACACGGTCAATTACAAAGTTGGCGAATCGGGATTTCCTGGTCTGGGATTCTTCGCTGGCTTTCTTTTCGCCTTTGGGCGGAACGTTGATGACCAAGCCATCTAGCTTTACAAAGGACAAGTGCACAGGTTTCCGCAGTAGTTGAAGCGGAAACGCTTCAGCGGTCACGTGTTTGATGGTCAGAAACGGCGGCAGCCCTGCGACTTC
Organism: uncultured Acidobacteriaceae bacterium; assembly: GCA_963730105.1. Classification (GTDB taxonomy): domain Bacteria; phylum Acidobacteriota; class Terriglobia; order Terriglobales; family Acidobacteriaceae; genus DASRAA01. Next base: position 42,647 of record CAVSQO010000012.1, on the reverse strand, counting down.
TTGGTTGGGAAGGACGACGTTGTCAGCGGTTACCCGGAAGACCGGTACCACGGAGACGCGCAAGTTCTCCAATTGCACGTTGCGCTGATAGTGCTGTTGTAGCGCTTCCAGCACGCGGGCCTGCAACCAGTGCTCCAGCGGCGCAGGTACCGAGAGAAGTGCAATGGAAGCAAGTCCCATGACCGCGAGAAATGCAGCCAGCAACCAAAGAAAATATTTCGCGCTTCGACGAAGGTGCATAAGCGACTTCGTCCCAGATTGTACCCATTCGACTAGCCCATTTTTATACGGTCATTACCGTATCGAATCGAATTCCTTCACCTTTACGTGGAACAACGGGCGAGTCGCGGATGCGATTCTAAAGGCCGAGTGCCGCTCGTATTCGCGTCACGATGTCGGGTACGGCAGCCTCGACATCGACGACGATCGCGTTGGCAGGCTCCTCTAACGCGGAGAATTGACTAGGCAATAGATCAGGATCCATGTAGTGGCCATGTCGCTGCGAGAGCCGGTGCGTGATCAGCTCCCGGCCGCCGCGCAAGTAAACTAGCCGCACGCCAGGGCTGAACATCAGTTGTTCCCGATACGCCAGTTTCAGTGCTGAGCACGCAAGCACGACGTTGGACTTGGATCGCAGCCAGTCACCGATTGCCGCGTGAAGCGCCGCCAGCCACGGCGCACGGTCGTCATCGTCCAACGGAATGCCGGCCCGCATCTTGGCCACGTTGGCCGGCGGATGGAAGTCGTCGGCGTCAACGAATTGCCAGCTAAGTGCCTCGGCAAGTGCGACGCCAACTGTAGTTTTTCCGGATCCGGTAACACCCATCAAGAGGATGATCATCGCTTAGTCGGCAGCCGCTCGTTCTTCGACTAACCCAAGCACGAAATGGTCCATGGCATAGGCAAACCCGCCCTCTTCGTTGCTTTTTGTTGCAAACTTCGCCAGCGCCTTGACGTCGTCGGTGGCATTGCCCATCGCGATGCTCACACCGCTTTGGCGGAACATGAGCGTGTCGGTAGTCATGTCGCCAATGGTTGCAATCTGGCTCGAAGGGATGTCCAACATCTTTGAGAGTGTCAGGACCACCTCGCCTTTGTTGGCCTTGGCGTCCGTCACATCGAGATAATAGGGACTGGACCGGGTTGCGGAAAACGAGCTACCTTCCAGGCTACCGAAGCCTTTTTCGGCTTGGGCGAGCGCGTCATGGTCGTCACTCACTCCGACTAGCTTCAGGACGCGGAACTTCGACATGTCGTTCGTCGTCAGCGGGCTCGCCTTACGCCCCATCTGCTCTTCGTGATGAGCGACGTGAGGGCCCGTAGGGTTACTCACGTACCAGTCGGTATCTGTCCAGACCCACAGGTCGAAGCCCGACTGAACTATTCGGTCTGCCACCGTTTGTGCGTCCCTCGTTGCCATCACCAGCTCGTGCAGCACAGTGTCGTCAGGACCGACGAACAAGGCACCGTTGAAGCAGGCGAACGGCTCTCGGACTTGAAGCTCATGGACCAGTTCACGAACCATCTGCGGAGGCCGTGCGCTCGCGATCGTAAATCGAACGCCCGCGGCGTAGAGTCGCTGTACTGCAGCAGGCGCACCGGGAGTGAGTTCCTTGTTGTTGTCGAGCAGCGTTCCATCGACGTCCGAGACGACCAGCGCCACTGCTTTCGACGGTTGCTGGCCGTTGCTCATAGGTTCGAGCCGTCCTCGCGCTTAAGGGAGCGCCAGCGGTTCCTGTCACGTTGAATCAGCGCGTCGGCACCTGCTGGGCCCTCGCTGCCCGCTGCATAATTGGGAAACTGCGGCTTTGGCAGCTGCGTCCATGCCTCTTCGATCGGTGTAATGATCCGCCATTCGGCCTCAACTTCATCACGGCGTGTGAACAGCGTCGCATCGCCGCGCATGGCATCGAGCAACAGCGTCTCGTAAGCAACCGGAGTAGCTGTTCCGAATGCATCGCGATAGGAAAAATCCATGTTGACGCGGCTGGCGCGCATGTGGGATCCGGGCGTTTTCGCCTCAAAGTTAAGCGAAATGCCCTCATTCGGCTGAATCCGCATCGAAATAACATTGTGATGCACATCCCCTGGATTCCGCGCGAATAGAGCCTGGGGCGTGCGCTTGAAGTGGACAGCGACTTCTGTAAGTTGATTCGCTAGCCTCTTACCCGCACGCACATAAAAGGGAACTCCCGCCCAGCGCCAGTTATCGACGTGAAATTCGACTGCCACGTAGGTTTCGGTGTTGGAGTTAGGATTGACGCCCGGCTCCTGTCGATAGCCAGGAACGTCCACCCCATCGATCTTTCCCGGCCCGTACTGCCCTCGAACCGTCCGCTTAGCAACTTCATCGACCGACATAGGTCGAATAGCGCGCAGCACCTGCACTTTCAGCTCGCGCACCGAGTCGGCATCGAACGCCACCGGTGGCTCCATCGCCGTCAGCGTCAAGAGCTGCAGCATATGATTGGCGACCATGTCGCGCAGCGCACCAGTTTCTTCATAAAATGCCGCCCGATTTTCTACACCCAACGTCTCGGCGGCTGTGATCTCGATGTAGTCGATGTAATTGCGGTTCCAGATCGGCTCGAACATCGAGTTTCCGAAGCGGAAAACCATGATGTTCTGCACGGTCTCCTTGCCAAGGTAGTGGTCGATGCGATAAACCGCGTCCTCGGGAAAGACATGCGACACTTCGGTATTCAGCGCCTGCGCGCTCTGCAAATCGTGACCAAACGGCTTTTCGAGGACGATTCGCGTCCAACCGCCGTCACGTTCGGCAAGTGCTGATTGACCGAGCCCGGCGACGATTGGCGGAGCCAGAGACGCCGAAGTCGAAACGTAAAACAGAACGTTCTTGCTGGCGCCATTTTTCTGCATCTCTTCTATCTTCGACTTCAATTTGGCATAGAAGTCGGGATGACTGGCGTCTCCGACAAAGTAATGCAGTCGCTGGGCAAAGTCCTGCCAGCCGCCCTCACTATAGTTGCGCGCATCCTTCGACTGAGCTGCACCTTCGTGCATTCGTTCCCGGAACTCGTCGTCCGTGAGTTGGGTCCGCCCGATTCCCAGTACATCAAAGGTCGGGTTGGTGCAGCCAATGCATGCCAGGTCATAAAGGGCAGGAATCAGCTTGCGGCGAGTCAGATCGCCAGTTCCGCCGAAAATGACGAGAAGGCATGAGTCACCCTTCGGTAGTCTTGGCTCAAGAATTTTCACAGGTTCAGTCTGTACTGCGGTACTCACTTTTTTCCTCCAGCCGGCCGGAGAGACTTATCGGTCACCGCGGCCCAATCCGTATGAACAAAACCCGCGTTCGGATGGTCGGTCCGCTGGTAGCTGTGCGCCCCGAAGAAGTCGCGCTGAGCTTGGGTCAGGTTTTGAGGAAGTTGCGCGCTGCGATAGGCGTCGAAATACGACAGCGACGCGGAGAGGGCGGGAACCGGAATTCCTGCTTGCACTGCCGTTGCAATCAGCCAGCGCCAGGAGCGCTCAGCTTTCCGAATCCATGTCATGCAATCGTAGTCGAGCATCAAGTTAGGCAGGTCAGGCTGGCGTTCGAATGCGCTCATGATGGTGTCAAGAAAACGGGCCCGAATGATGCATCCGCCTTTCCAGATGCGGGCCAGTTCCCGTAGATTCACGTTCCACTGCCACTCCTGCGATCCGGCGCGAATCAAGCTCATTCCCTGGGCATACGAGCAAATCTTCGACGCATACAACGCGTCGTGTACGGCTTGGATCAGGTTCTTCTTGTCGCCATCGTATGCTTCCGTCGCTGAGGAACGGACCAAGTGACTGGCAATCACGCGTTCGTCCTTCATGCTGGAAAGCGAGCGCGCGTCAATCGCAGCGGCAATCGTCGGAACCGGCACTCCCAAGTCGAGTGCAACCTGCGCTGTCCATTTGCCCGTACCTTTTTGCCCGGCCTTGTCGAGAATCATGTCCACCAGTGGGTTCCCGGTTTCCGGATCGGTGGCGCGAAAGATTTGCGCGGTAATTTCGATCAGGTATGACTCGAGCGGTCCCCGGTTCCACTCATCGAAGATGTCGGCCAGTTCCCGAGCTTCGAGACCAAGCACCTTGCTCAGGATCTCGTAGGCCTCGGCGATCAGTTGCATGTCGCCATATTCGATTCCGTTGTGCACCATCTTCACGAAATGGCCAGAACCATCGGGGCCGACATAGGTGACGCACGGACCGGAATCGCTCTTCGCAGCGATTGCTTGCAGAATGGGTGCAACGTGGTTGTACGCCTCTCGCGAACCACCGGGCATCAACGACGGCCCGTGACGAGCGCCCTCCTCACCTCCTGAGACTCCCATCCCAAAGAAGCTCACCATAGTTTGTCGGGAGTTCGCCTCCCGGCGCATGGTGTCTTTAAAGAACGAATTGCCGCCGTCAATGATGATGTCGCCCGGAGACAGATATGGGCTGAGCTTTTGCAAAGTTTGATCGACCGGATCGCCTGCTTTGATCATCATCAGGATGCGCCGAGGGCGTTCGAGCGAGCGGCAGAATTCCTGGAGTGACCGCGTCCCGATGAGGTCCTGCTTCGGCTGTTGGATCAGCAGCCGGTCAACCCAATCGGTCTCCAGGTTCCAAACCGCCACGACATGGCCGTGGTCCTCGACGTTAAGGGCAAGATTAGCACCCATCACGCCGAGCCCGATCACCCCGAATTGCGCCGTCTTGACTCCGGTTTTCGCCGGCATGGGTGTCCCCTGTTTCCGCTCCTCAGATGACGCAGGCGCCGTTTGCTCGACGCGACCTTAGGATTTCACTTTGTCGATGGCCATGCGGGCCTTGGCTACCACATTGTCGACGGTAAATCCAAAATGGGTCATCAAGTCCTTGATAGGCGCCGACGCTCCGAAGTCGTCGTGGCCCACTGCCTCTCCGTCGTCTCCAATGTAACGGGTCCAGCCCAACGTGGCTCCGGCCTCGACGGAGACACGCGCCCGCACCGCCGGAGGCAAGACCTCAGTCCGGTACTCAGCGGATTGCTTCTCAAACAGCTCCCAGCAGGGCATCGAAACCACTCTGGCTTTTATTCCCTCTGCGCTGAGTCTTTCGTAGGCGCCAACGCAAAGCTGAACTTCCGATCCTGTTCCGATTAGAATCACGTCAGGCGTGCCGCCAGAGTCGGCCAGTACGTACGCCCCCTTGGCTGCCCCCGCCGCGGAGGCATACTTCGCGCGGTCAATCGTCGGCAGCGCCTGACGACTCAGCGCCAGCAGCGCGGGGTCATGCTTAAGGGGCATGATGCTCCGCCAGCTTTCCGATACCTCATTGGCGTCCGCAGGCCGGAACACCAACAACCTGGGCATCGCCCGCAACGACATCAGCTGTTCGATGGGTTGATGCGTCGGTCCATCTTCTCCCAACCCAATCGAATCGTGGGTATAGATGAAGATGGCCGGAATGTCCATCAGCGCTGCCAGTCGAATGGCCGGTCGCATGTAGTCGGTGAAGATAAAAAATGTCGACCCATATGCGCGTATCAGGGAAAGCGTCATGCCGTTTACGATCGCACCCATGGCATGCTCGCGGATGCCAAAGTGAAAGTTGCGGCCGTCGTACTCGCCGCGCTCAAAGCTTCCCGCATCCTTAATAAGAGTTTTGGTTGACGGCGCGAGATCAGCCGCTCCGCCAATCAACCACGGCACATTCTTGGCGACTGCGTTCAGCACCTTCGAATTCGACTCGCGCGTTGCGATGCCTTTCGCATCGGCAGGAAATGTCGGAATGTCCTTGTCCCAGCCTTGCGGTAAATCGCGCTTGGCCATCAGGTCCCACTCCTGGGCCAAATCAGGAAAAGCCTGCGCCCAGGCCTTGTACTTGCCGTTCCATTCCTCTTCCCACTTCGCGCCGCGACCCACAGCTTCCCCCATGTACGACTTCACCTCGTCCGGCACGAGGAACTGCGCATCCGGCGGCCAACCGTAATTGATTTTGGCGAGCCGAACTTCCTCGACACCCAGTGGCTCGCCATGGGCCTCTGCCGTGTCCTGCTTGTGCGGCGCTCCGTACCCGATGTGGCTGTTCACGATGATGAGTGACGGTCGCTGGGTCTCTTTCTGCGCCTCACGAATCGCACGGTCGAGTTCTGCCAGGTCATTAACGTCGCTGACGTGCTGCACGTTCCAGTGCCACCCCATGAAGCGGGTGCCAACGTCGTCGGAGAAGGCAAGGGAAGTGTTGCCTTCGATCGTGATGTGGTTGTTGTCGTAGAACCAGATCAGGTTCGACAGCCCAAGATGCCCGGCGATCGACGCGGCTTCGTTCGAAACGCCCTCCATCAGGTCGCCATCGCCGCAGATCGAATAAATGCGGTAATCAAACAGGTCGTGGCCGTCCTTGTTATAGCGCGAGGCAAGCCAGCGTTGCGCAATCGCAAAGCCAACCGAATTACTGATGCCCTGTCCCAGCGGGCCTGTCGTCGTCTCCACGCCGGCGGTCAAGCCGTACTCCGGATGTCCCGGAGTCTTGGAACCCCATTGCCGAAAGTTCTTCAGGTCATCGAGAGTCAAGTCGAAACCGGTGAGGTACAGCATGGAGTACAGCAGCATCGACGCGTGTCCATTCGACAAGATGAAACGGTCGCGTCCAGGCCAATGCGGATCTCGCGGATTGAATCGCAGAAAGCGGTCCCAAAGCACGAAAGCCAGCGGGGCCAATGCCATCGGCGTTCCAGGATGTCCGCTATTGGCTTTCTGGACGGCGTCCATCGATAGCGTTCGGACAGTGTTAATACACAACTGCTCGATTTTCTTTTGCGCTTCAGCGGCGGAGTTTGCCTGCGCTGGAATTTCCAATTGGGTGCTCACCGGCGGCTACCTTTCAGTCCTGGATTGGGAACTTCACTTAACTACCTCAACCTGATAATCCGACCCCTGCCATTGTGCCTGTTGCGTCCAGTAGAAGGTGAATCGTATGGGAGCGGTCTGGGTATTTGCAATCACGATATCCACATATTCAAGGCTGATGGACGTCGGCGTGGAAGCCGTGTCCCGCTTATTGACCCATTCGTCGTTGCTCCAGTGCAGGGAAAACGGTGAAGACGCCAAGACCCGCAGCAAACATCCTACTGGCACCGACTTAACCTGGCGGTTTATCTTCCATACTTCGATGCTCGGGCGCGCTGCTTCGTTGCGGTATCGCTCCGCAACCGGTGCAATCAGGTCGAAAACTTTGCCGTCCGCGATCGAGCGTAGCAATTTGACGTATTCCGCGTGGGCCCAAAGCAAAGGGTCCGCCGCTCCCGTCGCCTTTCCAAAATACATGTGAGCGCGCGGGATGTCCGGCGCGTCCCATATCTGTTCGGGGATCATCCCCACTCCGGTGGCGAAATTGCCTGCTGCCTTCAGATAGGGATCAACGTCGCGTCCCGCGGCGAACTCATAGGTCGCGCGTTCGAGAGTCAGGAGCGGCCATGGCCGTCCTACGCCCCAACCGTCAAACGAGCTTCCATCCCCTCGCTGTCCATATCCATCGTGGTTGTAGCGTTTCCAGCACGGACCCCCAGGCGTATCGACTTTAAGAACCGCATCGATGACCTTGAGCGACTCTTCCATCAGCGGACTGCCGGGCTTGCGAATACCGAGCCGCGCCAGTTCCAGGAATCCCGCGTCAACAATATCTTTCGCCGGATATTGATAAGGAACGCCGGGACGCTGATTAGCGAGAGCTAGCATTCCCGCGTTAGGGTCCTCGTCGCCGTGAGAGCCATCCGCGCTGACGGCAGGATTAATACGAATGTAATGTTGCGTAATTCCCGGCACCAGCGACCCCTGGTGAGTGACCGTCCACTTCTCAACGTGAGATTCTAGAAAGTCCGCATACGTCCGGACGAAGTCGGCCGTGTGCTTATCGCCGCGCGACTCAAACAACTCGGCCGCGCAGATCAGGCCGGCTATGTTTGAGGCCAGCGTCGAAGGCGAGTATCCGCCCGCTTCTTCCCAACGGTCTTGTGCCGTTGCAGGGCCTTTGCGGATCAAGAATTTACAGGCGCGCTGTACGGTGACGTAAGGATCGAATTTTCCCAGGGCGTCGGCTTTCCACAAACGCCAGGCCAGTATCATCGGGAATGACACTTCATCCAGTTGCAGCCCCATCCAGTAGGGGAGCCCGTCGATCCAGAAATTCTGGTAAAAGCCGCCGTCTTCACGCTGCGTGATGGCCAGATAGATCATCGCACGCAGCGGCGTCGAGGTATCGCCCACCGCCAGCAGCGCGGTGGCGCTGTTCACCATGTCGCGCGTCCACACCAGGTGATACCCGCCCAGACCATCGTCGTCCCCTTTGTCTTCGCCCCACGGAATGCTGAGGCTGGCAATCATTGCGCCCGGATACAGTTTGTCTTCGTGGGTGAGCAACAGGTTGACGCTGCGCTCGAAGAGCGTCGAATCATGCTCGGCGATTTTGTCCAGCAACATGAAGCGTTTACTGGTGCGTTCCCACTGGCCAATAAAGTTTTGCAGACTGACCTCGAACGGAACGCTTAGCGATTGGTACACCATGGAGCCGGCATTGTGGCGGGTATGCCCGAATCCCATACCCAGCGTGAACTCCGTCCCCCGCGACAGGTCAATCTCCCCCGTCAGCGCGATGTTACCGTCCAGCGCCGAGTCGTACGTCCAATCCATGCGATAGTTATGGGCGAGGTCGGTCCAGCCGTCATTCACTCCCACATATCCGCACGACAATCGCGAGAAGGGCGGCCCAGCCGCAATCGTCATGTAAACATCATCTCGATATGCCATGAGGAAGTGTCGCCCGCGCGCCTCGATCACCTCGCCATTGTTGTGCATCCCGCCGATCTTGAGATGGGGAGCGCACAGCACGTAAAGATGCAGCTTTCCTTGCCACGCGGGCGCAACGTTGAAACGCGTGTGAATTAGCAGGCAGCTGAGGTGCGGATCACCGATGATCTGCTTCTCAATGCTGTACCGGCCTTCGGGATCGGTATTGGTGACTTTAAAACCGAGCGCTGCCGTGGCGACGCACTCGATCTGCGATCGCATATGCCGCCGCTCATCGTGGAAAAAAGTCTCGCCGTCCGTCACTAAGTATTGAAGGTCACGGATCTGTGGGGAGTCGATGGTGGGATAGTAGACTTCAGTCACCACGCCATTAGCGATCGTGTACCAGATGCGGCTGGAGACTGCGTAAGCAGTTCCCACCGCGTCTTTGGCGCCTCGTGTCCAGCGCGGAGGAATACCCGGACCGCCTGGCGCTGGATTGCTGGGCAATGAGAAATCTCCTTGGACGATTCGCTTTCGCTGGCCGGCCTAAGCGCGGACCAACGCCGCTTCAAAGCTAGCGCACCAGTTTAACCCGACTTCTCCACCCGCGCCCGCGTGCATCGAAAGGCGTCCGAATTCATGCGCCATCAAAAAGCCGCCACCGGGTCGGGCGGCTAAGACAAGCTCCGGTTACTTACTTCTGCGGGGTCGCAGGCTTCATCATCTTCGACTTGCTGGACGTCGCTGTCGTTCCCGTCAGTTCATCCGCCAAACCGTCGGCGTGATAGACCTTCCGCAGCACTTCGAGGATGGCGCGCGAGTCGGTCGCCACCGACCGGCCTACCACGTCGTCATACATGAAGTTCCAAGGCAGCGATTCGATGTTTCCATCGAAGATGATGCCGACTACTTCCGCGTCCTTGTTAATCACCGGACTGCCCGAGTTGCCGCCGATGATGTCCGGAGTCGAGACCGTATCGAACGGTGTCCTCAGGTCGAGTGCCGGCTTGGCCTTGATCCAGCTCTGCGGCAGTTCGTACGGAGGTTTGCTGCCATGCTTCGCCGCGTGTTCATATGCGCCGCCAAGTGTGGTGAACCACGGCACGTGCTGGCCGTTCAGCTCATAGCCCTTCACCGCGCCGTAGCTAAGTCGAAGCGTGAACGTCGCATCAGGAGGCACGCTCAGGCCACCCTGCGCAAACCGCAACTTCGCGATGTCGCCTGCGTTCTTCCGCAGCACCGGATCGACTTCGTCGTCGTAAGTCTTGCGCACTGACCGCGCATAGGGATCGACGGTCCGCATCATCACGATCATCGGATCGGTGCTCGCATCCACTGCTGCCTTGCCGCCCGCATACAGCTGTTTGCGCACAGCTACATCCTGTAGCTGTGTTCCTTCAATCACTTCCTTCGCGCGCTCCTCGGGCGTCTTGCCCGCCAGCGCTGCTTTCACCGCGTCATCGCTCGCTCCCAGTATCTGCTGCATTTCCGTGAGGCTTTGTGCCAGCTGCGCCTCCTGTAGCGACTTGTACACTGGAGCAGTCGAGAAGAGTCGCTGTTCGAGAGACGGCAGCATCGAGTCCTGATAGCCGCGTAATCGATCGCCATTGGCCTTATCCTTTTCCGCCGTCACCCGAACAAGTATCCGCGCGTATTGCGCGAGAGAGCCGCGAAATCCGCCCATCGCGCCGGCCGCGTTAGCATCATTGTCTGCACCGCCCTGCAGGTAGAACAGCGGCTTATAGATTTCTTTCTGCACGCTGACCGCTTTGCTGATCCCGGCCCACGGATCACCAAACTCCTGCTCACGCCTTGGATCGATCTTCACGAACGCTTGCAGGCTTTTTTCTTCGGCGGCCTTCTTGTCCATCAGGCTCTTGTCGTGAAGTCCGCCGTTGTAACCCAAGTAGGCTTTGGCTGAGTTCTGTGTACCGAAAAGATCACTTTCGGCTTCACGCGCGTTCTCGGAGGACATGGCACCGTACTTCTGCAACATGGCCACGCGGTTGTCCAGTGCCTTCATCACCATCGGGTACTGGTAGTCACGCAGGAAATCAAGCTGGTCCATCGTCAGCAGCCGGCTCGTCCTTCCCGGATGCCCTGACACGAACACCAGATCGCCCTCTTTCACCCCCGTCTTTGACCACTTCAAATAGTCCGCGGTCCTCGCCGGCTTGCCATTCTCATACGCGCGGAAAAACGAAATGTCGAGGTCGTAGCGCGGGTACTCGAAGTTGTCCGGATCGCCCCCGAAGAACGCGATGTCGAACTCCGGCGCCATGACCAACCGTATATCGTCGTAGGTTTTGTACTTATAGAGGTTGTAAAGCGCGCCGGAATACAGCGTGACCACGTCACATCGCAGCCCGTTCACCGAGCACTCCTTCTCTAGGCTCGACATGACTTCGCGTTGCGCCTTGCCAAGGTCGGCCGACGCCATGCCCGGCTTCGAAGCGGCATTTACTTTCCCGGTTACGTCCTCGATGCCCTCGAGCACTACAAATTCCATGCCCGGGCACTTTGGCTCATCGGCTTGCGACGCCGCGTAAAAACCGTCCTTCATGTAATCTTTGCCGCCTGTCGACAAGTCGTGGATGCACCCCTGTGCGATGTGGTGGTTGGTGAAAATCAAGCCGTCTGGAGACACAAACGATGACGAACCATTCGGCGCTCGCGCCGACGACAGTCGCACATGGTCGAGCCATTGCTGCGACGGCTCGAAGCCATACGTGGCCTTCACTTTGTCTTTCGGGAAGGCGTTGAACAGCCACATTCCGTCGTCGGCAAAGGAAACGCCAGCAAACAGAAGAAAGGAGAGAACTAACAGGTAAACGCTAACTCGTTTAATCATGAGACTCCGGCTGCGCCGCAAGTTCCTCAGTGCATCGTCCAGAGACTCCCGGCGGCATGGGCAAACTCTTCACTATAACTCTCGTCTTGACGTGCGGCAATCGCCACCCAGAAGGCGTATAGACCATTCGTTCGCGCGGGAGTATAAAAGTCGGTTACGAAAAGTTGCGATTCTGCCAAGCGCTTACCGCGCTCTCTGTCCTAGAATCAAAGGAGCAGCAGCGGTTCCACAGAGCTGCACGAGGAATTCATGTCTATTACTCATTCGCCCAAAGGCCTGGAAGGCGTTACTGCCGTCAATTCCAGCATCTGCTACATCGACGGCGACCAGGGTGTGCTCGCCTACCGCGGTATCGATATTCACGAACTGGCCGACTTCTCAAACTTCGAAGAGTGTTGCTACCTTCTCTGGTTTGGGCGCCTTCCCACCCGCGCCGAATTGCAGGACTTCAAGCTCAGCTTGGCGCGCGAACGCAAGCTTGACGCTTCCATCATCAGCTTGCTCCGCCAGGCCCCCAAGCACGCTCTTCCCATGGACGTGCTGCGCACCATCGTCTCTGCGTTGTCGTTCTACGATCCAGAAGAGAAGGTGAATGACGCCGAGGCCAACCTGCGAAAAGCGACCCGGCTGACTTCTCAAATTGCCTATGTGGTCGCCGCCTATGACCGGATTCGCAAGGGCAAACCCTTGGTCGAGCCGGACCGCACGCTCTCACACGCCGCCAACTTCCTCTATCAACTCAACGGAGAAATCCCCAGCCCGACCGCCGAGCGGGCGCTAGACATCGCGCTGATCCTTCACGCCGATCACGAACTGAACGCATCGACCTTTGCCGCTCGGGTGGTGGCTGCCACACTCAGTGATATGCATTCGGCGATTACCGCCGCCATCGGCGCCTTGAAGGGCCCACTTCATGGCGGAGCCAACGAAGCTGTATTCCGCATCCTCGAGGCCATCGACTCTTCCGGCGCTGATCCGGTCGATTACGTGAAGGGGATGTTAGCGCAAAAGAAAAAAATTCCCGGATTCGGCCATCGTGTCTACCACACCGAAGACCCCCGCGCCACGCATCTCCGTACCATGTCCCGCGATTTGGGCAACTCCAGCGGCATCGCGAAGTGGTTCGACATTTCCCATCGAATTGAGGAATACGTGGTCAGCGAGCGCAAGCTCAACGCCAACGTGGACTTCTACTCAGCGTCCACTTATCACACACTTGGGATAGACATCGAATTGTTCACGCCCGTGTTTGCGATTTCCCGCATCGCTGGCTGGACCGCGCATGTCATGGAACAACTGAGCGACAACCGTCTCATCCGCCCCCGCGCCGAATACCAAGGGCCGATTTATCCCAATAAGTACGTTCCGATGGAGCAGCGGTAGCGGTCGATACCGTACAAAACGGGTACCCCACTCAGGCTTGTTTTGCTTGAGTGGGGGCTGCTTCCGAGCGGTCCCGCTGCTCGCAAATTGGCTCGAATCCCGCATCGCTTATTCCGAATCTAACTAACACGATAAAATAGGTTTAACGATGCGCACGGTATACCTCGACAACAATGCGACCACTCCGCTTCTGCCCGAAGTGTTCGAAGCGATGCGTCCCTACTTCCTGGAGAAGTTTGGCAACGCGTCGTCCATTCATCACCAGGGGCAGCAGGCGCGTGCAGCGGTAGAGCATTCGCGCGAACAGGTCGCTGAGCTGTTGAATTGTCGTCCTGCCGAAGTGGTTTTCACCAGCGGCGGCACCGAAGGTGACAACCTGGCGCTATTCGGTCTGGCCAAGACGGGCGACCACGTCATCACCTCGTCGGTAGAGCATCACGCCGTCTTGAATTCCTGCAAGCGCCTGGAAGATATCGGCTGCGAGGTCAGCTACCTTCCCGTCGATGGACGCGCGCTGGTTGATCCCGATGACGTGCGGCGCGCGATTCGCCCCAACACCAAGCTCGTCACCATCATCTTCGCCAATAATGAGACCGGCGTACTTGCAGGCTGTGAATGAGATCGGGAAAATCGCCGCCGAGGCGGATGTCTTCTTTCATACCGATGCAGTACAGGCGGCGGGCAAGGTCCCAATCGATGTGAAGGAAATTCGCTGCGACCTGCTGACCTTGACTGCGCACAAGATGCACGGCCCACAGGGTGCCGGCGCGCTCTTTGTGCGGAAGGGAACACTTCTTCAGCCAATGTTGTACGGCGGTCGTCACGAGCGCTCTCGCCGTGCCGGCACAGAAAACCTGCCCGGCATCGTCGGCCTGGGCAAGGCGGCGGAAATTGCGCGCCTGGGTTTCTCCGACGGCAGCGTTGAGCGCATGGCTGCTCTCCGCGATCGCTTGGAGCATGCGGTTCTCGACAGCGTCGAGCAGGTGAGCGTGAACAGTGCAGGAGCGCCTCGCGTGCCCAATACCACTAACATCGTTTTCGAATGTCTGGAGGGCGAGGCCATGGTAATAGCGCTCGACCTCAAGGGTCTGTCGGTTTCGACCGGTGCTGCCTGTTCGTCTGGAGCAATCGAACCATCGCACGTTCTGACGGCCATGGGGCTGCCGCCCGAACGCGCGCGCGCCAGTATTCGCTTCAGCCTCGGCAAGCAAAACACATCGGAGGACATCGATTTCGCGCTGCCGTTAATTCGGGATGTCGTAACCCGGCTTCGTGAACTTAGTCCGGTGTACAAGAAAACGGCAATTTCACGGGCGTAAATCTCGCGCAGTATTCGCCAACACGAATTGATTAACTTGAACCACGAAAACCAGACCGTTGCCGTAGCCATGTCCGGCGGTGTCGATTCTTCGACCGTAGCGGCCATGCTCTGCGAGCGAGGCTACAACGTCATCGGCCTGACTTTGCAGCTTTGGAACCAGCGCCGGCTCGCCGGTCACGAGGGCATGCCCGAGGCAGTGCAGGGACGGTGTTGCTCCATCGATGACGTGTACGACGCTCGTTACGTCGCGGAGAAGCTCGGCATTCCGTATTACGTGGTCAACCAGGAATCGCGCTTCGAGCATGACGTCGTCCGCCCTTTCGTTGACGAGTACCTCTCGGGCCGCACCCCCATTCCGTGCAGCCTCTGCAACAACCATCTGAAGTTTGACCAGCTCCTCATCACCGCGCGCCAGATTGGCGCCGACCTCCTCGCCACCGGCCACTACGCGCGCAACGAATACGACGAAAGCGTTGGACGCTGGATCCTGAAGCGCCCGGCTGACCTATCGAAAGACCAGACGTACTTCCTATTCGGTCTGACGCAGGAACAGTTGAGCCGCACCCTGTTTCCGCTCGGCAACATGTGCAAGCCCGACGTGCGTGAAGAGGCGCGGCGCACTGGACTGCGCTTGTTCGAGAAGCCCGATTCGCAGGAGATTTGCTTCATTCCCGGCGGCGACTATAAGAAGTTCCTCGACGCTTATCTCGAAGAGCAAGGCGAAGCGATTCCTGACACCGCCGGTGAGCTGGTGACGACGACTGGCGAAGTTGTGGGCACCCACGACGGCATCCATAAGTTCACCGTCGGCCAGCGCAAGGGTCTCGGCATTGCCACTGGTGCGCCACTCTACGTGCTCGAGATCCGCGGCGATCGCCGTCAGGTGGTGGTCGGGCAGTCCGACGAGTTGCTCTCCCGCACCCTCCGCGCCAAGCGATTGAATTGGATTGCGATCGACGACCTGCGGGAACCGATGCGCGTGTCCGTCAAGATTCGCCATCGACATGAAGCTGCCTCTGCGCTCATCGAGAAGGCTGGCGAAGATGAGGTCCTGGTGACCTTTGACTCGCCTCAGCGCGCCATCACGCCCGGCCAAGCCGCTGTGTTTTACGATGGCGACAGGGTAGTAGGCGGCGGCTGGATCTGCTGAAAACCCAAGGCCACCGAACCTCTGAACACCATAAGTAAAAAGGCAGCGTCTTTACGCTGCCTTTGATTTTGACGTTCCGCAGATTTCCTAGCTAGATGAACATCTCGTCCGCTGGGCCCCGTTCGCGCGTGCGCTTCTGGCTGAAGTACGCTCCCAACCCCGTACTGATCCCATGGATGACGCCGCTGGCGTGCTTCACCGGAGAAGTCACCGAGTGCGCGACTTTCTCGGTAGTATCTTCCACCGAATCCATCGCTCTCGTAACCATCTCGTCGGCCCGAATTACCTGCAGCCGGGCCCGGTCCAGCATGTCGTTGACGGTACTCTCCACACGACCGATTCCCGCATGCGCAGTCGTAGTGATCGCCGCCGCATTATCCAGCACCAACTCCAGCTTGGGAGCTGACGTCTCCACGATTCGCTTGATGTTTGCCTGAAGCTGTTTGCCGTCTTCCAGCAGAGGCATTGCCTGACTCTTCACTTCTTGGGCAACGGTCGTGAGATTGATCGAGAGCTTCCTGATGGCAAAGTACATTCCCGCCAGAATCAGCATTTGTAGCACTACCGCTGCTGAAGTTACTGCTATGAAGATGGTCAGCTTTTCGTCCATGTTTGTGCCTAGCCGCCGAACTGAACGACCGCAGCCCCGCAAGCGTTACAGCTTGGTGGCAGCCGTCTCTCCTTCATCGGTTGTCGAATCGTGATAAGCCTGGCGTCCTGCTTCGTACGCCGTGCGAATCTGGTCTTTTTGGTTGTTCAAGTAGTCGCGTCCCTTGTCCGCCCACGTCCCCGCCTGCTCGCGGGCCTGGCGGGCGCGCTCTTTCACCGCGTCCTTGCCTTGGCCGGCCGCATCCAGAATCTGCTGCCGGGTTTCTTCCCCGGTTTTGGGCGCATACAGAATACCCAGGGCCGCTCCAATTCCGAGTCCAGCCATAAACCACAGAATTCCGCTTCCATCGTTATCAGCCATAAAATGCCTCCTTCTAAAACCTCACGAGTGCCGATGTTAGCACCCTGCCGTGTTCTATTACAAACCAGTAACCACCTTAGTGAGTGGCAAAAAGTTTCCTTAGAAACGCGATTTGACCGGCGTGGTAGAGGTTGTGTTGAATCGCGCCGTTCACCTCAACGTAGGCCGTGTAGCCGGACTTTTCGCGGCCCGGAAGTGGCCGATCTAGTTGCGTCATATCGAACTTGGTGAGTGCGGCCCGAAACTCTTCGTTCGACTGGCGAAATTCTGCCAACGCCCGATTCCAATTCTCCTCCGTGGTCTTCGGAGTAGCAGGGAAATTCAGCTCTTCGACCGACCTTGCCGGCAGACCACTCAGCCTGCGGCACACCTCGGTTTCCCAGAATGTTATGTGTGCAACTAACTCCCATATCGAGTGTGTCTGTGACTGCACCCGTCGCCCCGCCTGCTCCGCCGGAATTCCCTCCAGGACTTTCCATACCGGATCCCCATGCCACGCGTTGCCATTCATCGCGCGATCATACTGTTCGAGAATGCGCTCAATTTCGTTCATCGCCCAGTCCTCCTCATCGGGTTAGCTCTTCCGCGTGGGACGAATCAGCACTTCGCTTACAAACGACTGCGGACGCTGCGTCACCAGCATCGCCACCACGTGCGCAACATCTTCGGGTCGCAGCATCTGGTCGGGAGACTTTCCTGAATGCGGACTGAACTCGGTGTCCACCGACCCGGGACACACAACGCTCACCCGGATATTGTGTGCCCGCAGTTCTTCGGCCGCAGAATACGACAAGCCGTTTAGCGCCCATTTCGACGCCGAATATGCGGCACCTCGCGGCAATGGGTTCTTTCCGGCCAGTGACGAAATATTGATGACGTGGCCCCCTCCCGATTCCATCATCAACGGCACCAGAGCACGCATCATGTAGTAAGCACCACGAACATTGGTGTTAAAGATTTTGTCCCAAGTCATGGGATCGAGTTCATGCAGCAGGGAAGCTTTCTCTCCGACTCCTGCGTTATTCACCAGCACGTCGACACGCCCACATCGGTTGCGAACATGCTCTCCTAACTTACTGACGCTGTTGAGGTCGGCAACATCGCACACGAATCCCTCACACGCCAAACCTTGCCTCGATAGTTCGCGGACCGCATGATCGAGCCGTTCAGCGTTCGTCGCGGCGATAACTACTGTCGCGCCCATGTGGCCCAGAGTTTCAGCAATCGCATATCCGATGCCTCGGCTACCGCCAGTCACTATGGCAACCATGCCGGTCATAGACGTCGTAGGTGTCATATTCGGTTTCTCTTCGGCGTAGTATTTCCCCCAACGATTCCGGGCAGCATATAATCGATCGGATGTTCGTTCTGCAGCACCGGTGAAGTGCCGTATTTGCGTTGATGCGTAAGTTGCTTGCCTTCGGCAGGATGGGTACTTATAATCCCCTCTCCGTACTCTTGTGATGATACCCCCTCTGTTAAGTGGGGTTACGGAGCAGGGAATACCACTGTCCCGCTGTTTAGGAAGGTGTGTGGGCGGATCAACGCACGAGAGTTTGCGAGTGGCCGGGCGAACGCCGTCATAAGTTCCCAAGACTCTAAGGAGCCAATCGAATGAAGAAGTTGCTCGTAATTATGATGCTATCGATCGCGATTGCGGGGGCGCTTGCCCAGCAGGCGGTTGCTCAAGCGCCAGCGGCAGCGCCACAGAAGCAGATCAAGGACCCCGCCGAGTACAACGCTTACGTCAACGCAGTCCAGCAGACCGACCCCGCTGCGAAGGCCGCGGCCATCGAAGCATTTCTCCAGACTTACCCCAACAGCGTTGAGAAAGAAGACGCGCTCGTGGCCCTGATGAGCGCCTACCAGCAGGCAGGCAACGCCTCTAAGACGATCGACACTGCCAGCCGCGTCCTGCAAGCCAACCCGAATAATGTTCGAGCTCTGGCGCTGCTCTCCTACTACTACCGCAGCTTATGCGCTCAAGGCGGAGCGGACGCTCCTAAGAATTGCGACCAGGCGGCCCAGTACGGACAGAAGGGACTGGATGCGCTTCCCAATGCTCCCAAAGAGAACATGAGCGACGCCGATTACACCAAGTTTCATAATGAGCTCACCGCGATTTTCGACGGAGCGATCGGCTTTGCGGCCCTGCAGAAGAAAGATATGGCCACCGCCCAGAAGGACCTCCGTGAGGCCGTTGGCGATGAGTCGCAGCCCAACATTTCCGATATCTACCCTTTGGCGACGGCCGACTTGGAAGCCAAGCCAATTAACCCGGAGGGCTTCTGGTTTGTAGTGAAAGCATCTCAACTCGCCCAGGGACCTGGCCAGCAGCAGATTCTCGATTACGGTCGCAAGAAATATATTCGCTTTCACGGTTCCGAGGATGGCTGGGCCGATATCGTCAAACAAGCCCAGGGTTCGCAGAGCGTGATGCCGCCGGCCGGATTTACCGTAGCCGCCGCGCCGCCGCCCCCATCACCCGCCGAGCAGGCAGCTGACTTGGTGAAGAGTAAAGACCCCAAGCAGATGAGCTTTGCTGAATGGCAGTTGGTTCTGTCTTCCGGCAATGCCCAGGCCGCTGACGCCGTTTGGAGTGCCATCAAGGACAAGGCTGTGAAGCTAGTGGCGAACGTCATCAGCTCGACCGCCTCTAAGGTGCAACTGGCGGGCAGTGAAGACGATATCGATGCCAAAAAAGCCGATATTGACCTGACGATGGAGAAGGCGATTCCTGCCAAACTTGTGCCTCAGGCGGGAGCGCAAATTGCCTTCCAGGGAACGGTTTCGAGCTACACTCCCAACCCGTTCATGATGACCATGACGGAAGGCGTGCTGCTGGATAAGAACGGCAATCCAATTGTTACTGCCGCTCCGGTACATAAGGCGCCGGCGAAAAAACAGTAACCGTTTCACATCGCAAGTAAGCGGGAGCCTTCGGGCTCCCGTTTTTTCTGCTGCGTACATGTGTTTTTGGGACTTCTCAGGTTACGGAAGAAGTCTGACTTGCTGCGGTTTTGAAGGGGCACAGCTTTAGCTGTGTCGTTCAAGTGGTTTTTATGACCATTCCCTTCGCGGACTTCAGTCCGCGGGAAGCTGCTCGTTCCTTACCGCGCTGCTCGCTTATCGTAAGCCGTCGGCCGTGCGCTCCGGGGGGGACGCCGTGCGCCCGGCCGCAGCGTGCGAACGTCAAGGTTCAGTTCCGCAATGGTGCGGCTTAGCGTGTTGCGATGCATGCCCAACTGCCGGGCCGCTTTACACTGGTTGCCTTTGTTTTCCTGCAGCACAGTCATGATGAATCGTTTCTTGAATTCGCGGACAGCTTCCGCGTAGAGTATTCCGCTTTTGTGCATTTGTAGGATCAAGGCTTCCAATTGGTCTTTCACGTCGCCCTCTTTACGGATTTCGCTGGGGATCGCTCGATCCCGACATATCAATTCTTGTTGCCCTCGCCGGCATGCTCGATGTGCTCCGGTACGGTGCGCAGCAGGTTCCAACCTTCCATGAAGCGCTGTCGCAGTTCCTGTGGTGCCGCCCAAATCAGCGCGCGGCCGGTGACCAGCATGAAAGGCGCAATCCGCGAATCGCGAATCCACGGGCTCGTGGGACTGAACGCTGCCAGCGCCATCACCACCACCGTGCAAACCACTACGCCTTTCAGGAACCCGAACAGCCCTCCGAGGAAATGATCGATCCAGCGGAGACCAATACCTTCCACTAAGCGCCGGCCAATGTTGCCCGCCACGCTTCCCAGGAGCAAAACGACGAAGAATACCGTCAAAAACCCCGCGATATCTGCAGCCCACGCTGAGTTCACGTACTGCAGATAGAATGCGGCAACCCGCGGGTACTCCCATGCCGCAATCAAATAACCCAAAATCACGCCCAGGAACGAGAACAACTCATAAACGAAGCCCTGGGCGATTGCCCCTGCCACATTCAGCAGCACCACCAGCAGGATCAGCCAGTCCAGGCTAGAGAATCCCATCATGTGGTGTTTCCCTTCAGGCTGGCAACGGATGCCCCGTCAGCTGGGTATACGCCTCGATGTACTTCTCACTTGTCTTGGCCGCCACTTCCGCCGGCAACCCAGGCGCCGGCGGCTGCTTGTTCCACTTGATCGACTCCAGGTAGTCCCTTACATACTGCTTGTCATACGACTCCTGTGCGCCACCCGCGTGATACCTGTCCATCGGCCAGAAGCGCGACGAGTCCGGCGTCAGCACTTCGTCGGCCAGTACCATTCCTTTCGGCGTCTGGCCGAACTCAAATTTCGTATCGGCAATGATGATGCCCCGCGTCTCTGCGTAGTCCGCGGCCTGCTGGTAAATGCGGATGCTGAGATCGCGTAGCTTCTCGCTCAGTTCTTTACCAACAATTTCCACCATTCGGTCAAACGAGATGTTCTCGTCGTGCCCGGTGGTCGCCTTGGTGGCGGGAGTAAAAATCGGCTCCGGCAGCTTGTCGGACTCTCGCAGTCCTGCGGGTAACTTGATCCCGCACACGGAACCGTTGCTCTTGTACTCTTTCCAGCCTGACCCGGAAATGTAACCGCGGACTACGCACTCAATCGTAAACATGTCCGCCCGCACCACCAGCATTGAGCGGCCGCGCAACTGATTGGCGTACTTCTGCAGCTCCGCAGGATATTCCGCGACGTTGGCCGTCGCCAGATGGTTCGGGACGATATCCTTCAGAAAATCGAACCAGAACAGCGATAGCTGTGTCAGCACGCGGCCCTTTTCCGGAATGCCGGTGGCCAGCACGTAGTCGAACGCCGATATGCGATCGGTGGCGACGAACAGCAGGTGGTTGGAATCGACCTTGTACACGTCACGCACTTTGCCGCTGGCGTGAAGCTCAAGTTCTGGAAAGTCGGTATGGAGAAGAACGTCGTTGGGTTTTGAAGTTTCTATCACTGTCTTGGCTCTGATCGGTTTTCGAAGTTGGCGGTAATTGTATTTGGTCGGAAACATTTGTCAACGTCATGGCAAACCGTTGAAAAATCCTGGTTAAATTTTTCGCTGGAAAATCCTTGACAGAATACCAGTCCCCGCGAAACCCGCACCACTAGAGGCTTTCCAAGCGACCGCGGATCGTTCGCAATCTGTCACTCAGTGCAAAATTCTGCGGAATTCGCCGCATGAGTTGGGAACAGAACTGCGACTCGCTGTCAAGAAATTTTTCGCACGACGTTGTCGTCGAGTTCAATCAATCGGCGGCCGAACGGCGAACGGTGTACGCGTCCTCAAGAAAACTGACAATCGGATCGCCGACCACACCCGACTGCTGCATCTTCTGCTTCAGGTCGTCTGATTTGGCAAAGCTGCGTGCGCGCTCCAGACTGTCCCAATCGAGCAACAGCGTGACTTCATGAGGATCGTCCACCGACAGCAACACCCGGTTGCCGACCTCGCCTGCTGCCTTGCGTGCGCTAAGATGCCCGTCGAACGCTTCTTTCCATCGAACGTAATCTGCCACTTTATGCCGAACCATTACGTGGACCATAGGGGAACCTCCAAATAAGTATGACAGTTAAAGATACGAAATCCGCGGCAGAATGTGAACCTCCAATTGCACGTGTTCGCTGTGACGCGCGACCCAGCGTCCTGGCAGCACTCTACAGGCTGCTGAAAAAAGGGGCTTTCGCTGCAGATTCGCACTAGGGCACGACTTCAAGCGTGCCGTAAACCGCGGAGAATAATGTGTGGGGCTTTAGCCCCTGCGACATTTCGCAACGCGCGAACAAGCCCTTCTCCGCAGCCTCTCGTTTCTCTTCCGCTATACTTCCAGCGAGATCTTCGGAGATTGCCCGCGTGCCTCGTCTGATCACTCGCTCTTCCGATATTCATGCTGCCGGCTGTTTCACCCTCGAGGACGTTCCCAAAGGAACGGTCGTGCTCGAATACACCGGCGAACGGATCACCAAGGAAGAAGGCGACCGCCGCTACGATGGACGTTCGTTCACCTACCTCTTCGGAGTCGGCAACGGCAAAATTGTGATCGATGGCCACGGCATGGCCATGTTCATCAACCACTCCTGCGATCCCAACTGCGAGATCGACGAGATTGCCGGTCGCATCTTTATTAAGACGCGCCGCAACCTGAAGGCGGGCGACGAACTTACCTACGACTACTGGCTTTACGACGGGGACGACGACGCCCCTTGCTATTGTGGCAGCAAGCGCTGTCGCGGCAGCATGTATTCGCCTGGCGAAATCAAGCGCATGCAACGCCTGGCGGCGAAAGCGAAAAAGCGGAAGACCCTTGCCCTGCCCAAGGCAGTGAAAAATCCCTCCGCTCCGTAACCGAATCTATGATTCATCCGGGTTACTAGCAACTCATTCACCCGCCCTGGGTTTCCATTTATGGTATATTGCTGCCTCGTGGCGGCCTGATGTGACTTCCACTACCGCTCGCTACAAAACGCTTCGCTGCGTGCTGCTGTTCGCGCTCTGCGCGTTGGTGTTTTTCTTCGCGTGGCACGCTAAGACGGCCGTATACAGCGGCGGTGGCCCAATCAAAGCGACGCCCTCCACCGCCTCCAAACTCTGGCTCAACAGCGAGAAGTTGGCGGTTCAATCCGTCGCCCCGACCTCAAGTTTGCTGTTTTGGGTGGCAATTCTTTGCCTTTGCAGTGGATACCTGCGGCGCGAGCCCCTGGTTCGAATTGCAGATCTGACTCCGCCGCCCTGCAAAACCTCCCTCTGCGATCGGCATCTTTTTCTCCGTCCTCCTCCAGTTCAGGCCTAACGCTTCCACTCGTAGGGTTTCGAAATTTACAGGGTTCTCGCTGTGGCCGGTTTTCGTCGGTCATGGCAACTCTCGCTGAACGGATTCTTAGCAACACCCGCCGTTTCAGTTGAATTGAGGACGTTTATGCAAGTGACTGGTCGTCATAAATTACTCGCGGTCGCCATCGCGGTTTTGTGTGTCATCGCCGCAGTCGTGCTTACCAAGCGGGCGCGCGCCGGTGGCGAAGGCAACTCCAGCGGCGCGCCAAACACCGGGGAAAATATCCCCTACGCTGCCGTCGCTCCTGTCAAGCGCCAGACCGTGGCCACCACTCTTTCGATCGCTGGACAGTTCATTCCCTATCAGAACGTCGAATTGCACGCCAAGGTCGCCGGCTACATCCGCAACATTAACGTCGATATTGGCGACCGCGTCCGCCAGGGACAAGTGCTCGCTGTCTTGGAGATCCCCGAACTGGTGGCCCAAGTCGATTCGGCGAAAGCAGCGGTGCATCATGCCCAGGAAGAAATTCAGCGCGCTCAAAGCGACGTATCCCGTGCCGAAGCCGACAATATGGCTTTGCACGCCAACGCTGTCCGCCTGGTCGACGCCGACAAA
Source organism: uncultured Acidobacteriaceae bacterium (assembly GCA_963730105.1). Taxonomy (GTDB): domain Bacteria; phylum Acidobacteriota; class Terriglobia; order Terriglobales; family Acidobacteriaceae; genus DASRAA01. The sequence continues at coordinate 18,869 of CAVSQO010000012.1, read as the reverse complement.
GCGCGGCCTGGCCTGATCGCCCAACAGGAACTCGACGACGCCACCTCCAAAGACCGAGCATCCCAGGCGCAGGTAGAAGCCACCAAGTCCTCTCTGGGAGCTGCCAGGCAGCAAATGGAAGTGGCGAAAGCCGATCAGCAGCACTACGCCGCGCTATTCGACTATGCCCGAATCACCGCTCCCTACGACGGCGTCGTGACTTGGCGCTTCTCCGATACCGGAGCTCTGGTGCAGGCTGGTACGTCCGGTTCAAATGGACTGCCGGTCGTCACGCTCGCCGAGATTGACGTGCTGCGTCTTCGCATTCCGGTGCCCGAGAGAATTGCCGCGATCGTCAAGGTTGGCGACTCGGCGGACGTGCAAGTGCAAGCCACCGGCGAACACTTCACCGGCAAGATCGCCCGCTTTACCGGCTCCCTCGACCCCTCCACTCGCACCATGCAGGTTGAAATCGAGGTGCCCAATCCCACGTACCGTCTGCGCCCGGGAATGTACGCCAATGTCCAGTTGAGCGCCGCCAGTCGCCCCGACGCTCTGACCGTTCCAGTGGAAGCCATTCAGCGTGGCGAGAACAAGACCAGCGTTCTGGTCGTCGATCCCCAGAACAAGGTCCAGTCCCGCGAGGTCCAGGTCGGAGTGCAAAGCTCGAACATGGTCGAGATCCTCGGCGGACTCAACGAAGGCGAGCGCGTCATCGTCGGCAATCTCGGCGCCTACCAGCCCGGCGAAGTGGTTCGACCCAAGAATGCCGCCATGCAGCTCCGACGGCGCGGGAGTAGTCGGCATGTCGAGCTTCGCCATCAAGCATCCGTTTTTCATTCTGATGCTTTGCATGATCATCGTGGTCGTCGGCGTCACCACGGTGGCTCGCATGCCCGTGGATCTGTTCCCGCAGATCAAGATTCCTGTTGTAGTCGTCGCCACCTTCTACAGCGGAATGCCGCCGCAGCAGATCGAAGGCGACATCACCGACACCTTCGAGCGCTTCTTCACTCTCGGCAGCAACATCGATCACATCGAATCACGCTCGCTCACCGGAGTGAGTCTCATCAAGGTGTACTTTCAGCCCGGCACCGATCCCGACGCGGCCGTCAGCGAAATCGCCAACCTCGCCATGGCCGACCTGCGACGCTTGCCGCAAGGCACGCTGCCGCCAGTCGTGCTGAAGTTCGACGCCTCTAGCATGCCGGTCTGCCTGGTGACGCTGAAAGGCAAGGGCCTCACCGAAACCCAACTCCACGACCAGGGACAATTCAACGTTCGCAACCAGATCGCTAACGTGCCGGGCGCTTCTGTGCCGCAGCCCTATGGCGGCAAGTACCGGCAAATTCAGTTCTACATCGATCCCGGTGAAGCTGCAGGCCACGCAGTTAAGCCCGATGGATGTTGTGCAAGATCGTCAACAAGGCCAACACCATCCTGCCTGCCGGCGACCTGCGCGTCGGGCCGCGCGATTACAACATCTACAGCAACAGCCAACTTCCCACACCGCCGAGACATGAACGAAGTGCCGCTGAAGGCCATCGGCAACAAAATTCTTCGCTTCGGCGACATCGGCACGCCGAAGATTCCTCGGCCATTCAATACAACGTAGTCCGCGTCGACGGCCAGAAATCGGTTTACCTGCCCGATCCTCAAACAAGGCGGCAACAGCAACACCATTCGAAATCGTTGACGGCGTGCGCGACCGCGTCGAAACGCTTGCGCGACGTTCCCAAGAAGCCTCATCGCCAACGTGGTCTTCGACCAGTCGAAGTACGTCAAGCTCGCGATCGCCAACGTGCTGCGCGAAGGCAGCATCGGCCTGTTCCTGACAGCAGTTATGATCCTTGTTTTCCTCGGATCGCTGCGCGGAACCATCTCCGTGCTGCTTTCGATTCCGATCTCTTGCCTCGCTGCCTTTCTGCTGCTGAACGCCTTGGGCAGCACGATCAACACCATCGTCCTCGGCGGATTGGCCTTGGTCCTCTCGCGGCTCATCGACAACTCGGTCGTCGTGCTTGGAAAACATCTTCCGCCACCTGGAAGATGGGCGAAGACGCGTACACGGCTGCCGAAGAAGGGGGCCAGCGAAGTAGCTGCTCGCCGTTCTCGCAGCAACCTTCACCACCGCGATTGTTTTCTTCCCGGTGGTCTTTCTTGTCAGGTGTCAGCAAGTATCTCTTCACTGCCCTGGCTCTGGGAGTAGTGCTGGCGCTGGCCGCTTCATACCTGGTGGCGATGTCCGTTGTTCCGTTGTTCTGTTCCCGCTTCATCAAGTCGGAACACGGCAGTGAGGCAGAAGGCGAGCACGAAGGCGGATGGCTGGATCGTCGTGCTCGCGCCGTTTTAATCGCGGCTACGATTACGTGCTGCGCAAGTACGACGAATTTCTCGCAGAACGCGCTCGCACAGTCCCAAGATAACCGTCGGCATCATCATGGGCGTATTCGTGCTCAGCCTCGCGCTGTCGCCCTTCCTCGGCGTCGCCTTCTTTCCGCGCACCGATCCCGGCCAGTTCGTCATCAACGTCAAGGCCCCCAGCGGCACCCGCATCGAGCTCACCAATGAATACATCGCTAAGGTAGAAAACGACATCCGCCAGGTCATCGACCCGATCGACCTCGAGATGATCGTCTCCAACATCGGAGTGAACGCCGACCTCTCCGCCATTTACACCACCAATTCCGCCATGCACACCGCGTTCGTGCAGGTGCAACTTCAAAGAGGAACACAAGCGCAGCACCTTCACCTACATCGATCGCGTGCGGCAAAAACTTTCCTCCGACCTGCCCGAGCTCTCCACGTTCTTCCAGACCGGCGGACTGGTCGATTCCATCGTCAACCAGGGCATGCCCGCTCCGATCGACATTCAGGTCACCGGCAACAACCAGCACGTTGCCTATGACGTCGCCCAGGAAATGGCGCAGAAATTGCGCCACATGAATGACGTCAGCGACGTGCTCATTCCGCAGGACCTCGATTATCCCGGCATTCAGCTTAATGTGAATCGCGAAATGGCCGCGCGTCTCGGGCTTACCGCCAGCAACGTTGTCCAGAACGTAATCACCGCGCTCACCTCCAACGGCATGATTGCACCCAGCTACTGGATTGATCCCACGTAGCGGCAACAACTACTTCCTCACCGTGCAATACACGCCGCAGCAAATCGCCGACATGACCATGGAGGACTTCAAGCAAATTCCCGCTGCACGCCAAGAACAACGCCAGACTCAACTGTGCTGGAAAATGTCGCCGACGTGAAAATGATCAATACCCCGACCGAGGTCGATCATTACCAGCTGTTCCGCATTATCGACGTTTACGTCTCGCCTAAGGGGAAGACCTCGGCATTCTGTCTGAAGAAGGTGCAGCAAGTCATCCAGCGACACCCAGTTGCCGCCCAACACCCGCGTTCAACTGCGCGGCTCGGTAGTGTCGATGAACGACTCGTTCAAGAGCTTCGCCATCGGACTGTCACTGTCGATCGTGCTCGTCTATCTCATCCTCATGGCGCAGTTTGCCTCATTTAGCGATCCATTCATCATCCTGCTCGCCGTCCCGCCGGGATTCACCGGCGTAATCCTGTTCCTTCTGATCACCCACACCACCGTCAACATCATGTCGCTGATGGGCGTGATGATGATGATCGGCATCGTGGTGTCTGACTCGATCCTCATCGTCGAATTCACTCGCGAATTGCGCCGCCGCGGACAGGGGCTGGAAGAAGCCATCAAGAACGCCTGCCACGTGCGCCTGCGCCCTATCATGATGACCACCTTCGCGACGTTTCTCGGACTGATTCCCCTCGCGCTCGCCCTCGAAGCCGGCAGCGAACAGTATGCGCCGCTGGCGCGCGCCATCATCGGGGGCCTGATGCTCTCCTTCCTGGTGACGCTGTTCCTGGTGCCTTCCGCCTATTACCTCATGCATCGCGGCAGGCAAGAAGAACTGGAGGTGCAGGTATGACGAGCCATACTCTTTTGTTTTGCTGTTGGCATTGCTGCGGTTTTGAAAGGGCGCAGCTTTAGCTGCGCGGCACAAGGCCTTTGTTTTTATTATTCCTCGCGGGCTTTAGCCCGCGGGGATCCGCTCTTCCGACCTCCTTCTTAACCTGCCGTGTGCTTACGATCAATTCTCTCCTGGCGCGAACAAGGTGTCCTGTTATGTCTAGTTTCGCGATCAAATATCCGTTCTTCATCCTCATGTTGTGTCTGGGGATCGTCGTCGTCGGGATCACTACCGTCGTCCGCATGCCTGTGGACTTGTTTCCCCAGATCCAGATTCCCGTGGTCGTCGTCGCCACGTTTTACAGTGGCATGCCGCCGCAACAGATCGAAGCCGACATCACCGACACCTTCGAACGCTTCTTCACCCTCGGCAGCAACATCGACCACATCGAGTCGCGCTCGCTCACCGGCGTCAGCCTGATCAAGGTTTACTTTCAGCCCGGAACCGATCCCGATGCGGCGGTCAGCGAAATCGCCAATCTGGCCATGGCCGACCTGCGTCGTTTGCCGCAAGGCACTCTGCCTCCGGTGGTGTTGAAATTCGATGCCTCGAGCCTGCCGGTTTGTCTGGTAACCCTCAAAGGTGAGGGCCTGAACGAAACCCAGCTCCACGATCAGGGCCAGTTCAACGTCCGCAACCAGATCGCCAACGTGCCGGGCGCATCGGTGCCGCAGCCCTTCGGCGGAAAGTACCGCCAAATCCAGTTCTACATCGATCCCGTCAAACTGCAGGCGGCACAACTCAGCCCGATGGACGTGGTGACAGTCGTCAACGACGCCAACCGCATCCTGCCGGCCGGCGATGTTCGCATCGGTCCACTCGACTACAACATTTACAGCAACAGCCAACTGCCCAACACCGCCGAGATGAACGATGTTCCGCTGAAGGCCATCGGCAACAATGTTCTGCGCTTTGCCGACATCGGCCACGCCGAAGACTCGTCGGCCATCCAGTACAACATCGTGCGCGTCGACGGCCAGAAGTCGGTCTATCTGCCCATCCTCAAGCAGGGCGGCAACAGCAATACCATCCAGATCGTCGACGGCGTGCGCGACCGCATCAAGAAGCTGCTCGACGTGCCCAGGTACCTGATTGCGACCGTTGTGTTCGACCAGTCGCAATACGTCAAGACGGCTGTCTCGAATGTCTTGCGCGAAGGCGGCATCGGCCTGGTGCTGACCGCCGTCATGATCCTGATTTTCCTGGGCTCGGTGCGGGGAACCATCTCGGTCCTCCTTGTCCATCCCCATCTCCTGCCTGGCCGCGTTTCTGCTTTTGAACGCTGCCGGCAGCACCATCAACACCATGGTGCTCGGCGGACTCGCGCTCGTACTTTCGCGCATGATCGACAACTCCGTGGTCGTGCTGGAAAACATCTTCCGCCACCTCGAGGAAGGCGAAGACGCGGTCACGGCCGCCGAGCGCGGTGGCCAGGAAGTCCAACTGGCCGTCCTGGCCGCAACGTTCACCACAGCCATTGTTTTCTTCCCGGTCGTATTTCTGTACGGCGTTAGCCGCTACCTTTTCATCGCCTTAGCGCTGGGTGTAGTGCTTTCGCTGGTTGCGTCCTACCTAGTGGCCATGACCCTGGTGCCCGTCTTCTGTGCGCGCTTCATCAAAACCGCCCATGGGAAAGGCGGCCATCAGCACGCAATCCCTCTTTGGCCGGTTCGTCTCCGGCTTCAATCACAAGTACGACCGACTTTTGATGCGATACGACCAGGCCGGTGCAGAAAGCCTTAGCGCGTCCCGTGGCGACCATCGTGGTCGTCATGGCGACCTTTGTCGTCAGCCTCCTCTTGTTTCCGTTCCTGGGCGTGGCATTCTTCCCGCGTACCGACCCAGGCCAGTTCGTCATCAATCTCAAAGCTCCCACCGGCTCGCGGCTTGAAGGTCACCAACGACTACGTCGCCCATGTCGAAAACGACATTCGCTCCGTCATCGGCAACGATGACCTGCAGATGATCGTCTCCAACATCGGACTCACGCCCGATCTCTCCTCGATCTATACCAGCAACTCCGGCCAGCACACGGCTTTCGTCCAGGTCAGCCTGCGCAAAGAGCACAAGCTCAGCACCTTTATCTACATGGACCGCGTGCGGCGGAAGCTCGCCTCCGACCTGCCGGAAATCTCCACCTATTTCCAGACCGGCGGACTGGTCGATTCGGTGGTCAACCAGGGCATGCCCGCTCCCATCGACATTCAGGTCACCGGCAACAATCAGCAGGCTGCCTACGCCGTCGCCGCTGACATGGCCCGCAAGCTGCGCACTCTGCCCGAGGTCAGCGACGTACTGATCCCCCAGGACCTCGACTATCCCGGCCTTCAACTCGACGTTCGCCGCGAGATGGCTGCTCGCCTCGGTCTCACTGCCAGTGACGTCGTCAACAACGTCGTGACCGCGCTGACCTCCAACGGAATGATCGCTCCCAGCTACTGGGTCGATCCCCGCAACGGCAACAACTACTTCCTCACCGTGCAATACGGCAACCAGCAGATCGACGCCATGACCATGGAAGACTTCAAGCAGATTCCCCTGAAGGCTCCTGACAACACCAATCCCACCACGCTCGAGAACGTGGCCGACATCAAGGTGATCAACACTCCGACTGAGGTCGACCACTACCAGCTCTTCCGCGTCATCGACGTGTACGTCTCCCCCAAAGGCGAAGACCTCGGCGCGCTGTCGCGCCGGGTGCAGAACATCATCAAAGACACCAAGCTTCCGCCCAACGTTCGCATCGAAGTCCGCGGCTCCGTGCTGGCCATGCAGCAATCGTTCAAGAGCTTCGGCATCGGACTCTTGCTCGCCATCGTGCTCGTCTACCTCATCCTGATGGCCCAGTTCGCCTCGTTCATCGATCCCTTCATCATTCTGCTGGCGATTCCCTCTGGCATCACCGGCGTGATTCTCATCCTGCTGTTGACCGGCACCACACTGAACGTCATGTCGCTCATGGGCCTCATCATGATGACCGGAATCGTCGTCTCGAACAGCATTCTTATCGTTGACGTCACGCGCAAATACCGCGGGGAAGGCATGCCGATTCCCGACGCTGTCGCGCTCGCCTGCCGCGTGCGTCTCCGCCCCATCCTCATGACTTCCTTAGCCACAATTCTCGGACTCATTCCTATGGCGCTCGCCCTCGAAGCTGGCAGCGAGCAATATGCTCCGCTGGCCCGCGCCATCATCGGAGGCCTCACCGTCTCCGTCGTCGTGACCGTTTTCTTGGTGCCGGCGGCTTATCTGCTCATCCACCGCAAGGAAGAACAACCGCCTCAGGAGGTGCAGGCATGATAGTGACCCGCAAAATGCCCTCGCTCGTCGCGAAGTTCGCCGCAATCGCTGTTCTTCTCGCTCTCGCCGCAGCGGCCCAGAACCCAGTTCCGGCCGCGCCCACGCAGGAGCCGACGCTTCAGCAGCCGTATCAAATGCCTGCGACGCCGCCCGCTGCGCAACTGCAAATCCCGACCACCGGACCGACGCAGCGCCTTACCGTCCAAGACGCCGAAGCGCTTGCGCTCAAGAACAACCCGCAGATCTCTGTCTATCGTCTGCTCTCGCTTGCTTCCGGACAGGTAACGCGCCAAGCCAAAGCCGCTTACTATCCCAGCATCAACGGCAGCTTGACTGCGGTCGAGCCTCGCGAGGGCGGCAACCGCATCGCCGCCGGGTTTCTCAACAATCCCATCGTCTACGAGCGCGCCGCCGGCGGAGTCGCGCTCTCGCAGCTCATCACCGACTTCGGACGCACCAGCAATCTCGTTGCCTCCGCCGCGCTGCACGCCAAAGCCGCCGACATGAACGCCCAGGCCACCGCCGACCAAATCCGCCTCGCCGTCGATCAGGCTTTCTACAACGCTCTCCAGGCCTTCGCGCTCCAGAAGGTCGCCGAGCAAACCGTCAGCGCCCGGCAAGTTGTTTCCGACCAGATCACCGCGCTCTACCAGAACAAGTTGCGCTCGCAACTCGACGTCAGCTTTGCCGACGCCAATCTCGCGCAGGCCCATCTCCTTCTGCTCGATGCCCAGAACAATTACCAGGCCGCGCTCTCGACTCTTGCGCAGGTGCTCGGCTTCGCCACGCTGCAATCGTTCGACCTCGTCGACACCACGGCCGAGCTCAAGCCGCCGCCCGACGCGGTCAGCCCGCTCGTTGACGAGGCCTTCAGCAACCGTCCCGAGATCGCTTCGCAGGACTACGAGTTCCGCGCCGCGCAGCATTTCCAGAAGGCCGAGCGCGATCTTCTTCTGCCCAGCATTCAAGCCATGGGCGTCGTCGGCGGAACGCCGTACAGAAACAGCATCGACGGCGTTTCGCCCTTCACCAGTTGGTACGGAGCCATCGGCGTCAACGTGAACATTCCAATCTTCAACGGCTTTCTCTATCCCGCGCGCTCCAAGGAAGCGGCCTTTCGCGCCCAGGCTAACGGAGAACAGCTGCGCGACCTGAAAGACCGCATCGCCAACGACGTGCGCACCAGTTGGCTGAACTCCATCACCGCTTACAACCGAATTGGCGTGTCGCAACAGTACGTCGACGAGGCAAACCTCGCCGTCAGCCTGTCGCAAACGCGCTACAGCCTCGGGCTCAGTTCCATCGTCGAGCTCAGCCAGGCGCAACTGCAGCAAACCGAAGCGCAAATTCAGTACGCGGCCGCGAAGTATCAGTACCAGATCGCGCAAGCCGTGCTGCGCTTCCAGATCGCTGCGCCCTGATTTTTACGAAGAAGGTATGAGAAAGAAACGCAATCCGGCTGAGCGAGGTAACATCACCATCCTCACCTTCGGCATGGCGGCCGTCGTGGGAGTGCTGGCGGCTGCGGTCGCCGAAGACCTGCGCTACTTTGCCGAAGGCTCGCCCGATTCGTTTCTGCAAACCTGGCACATCCAGCCCGTGTCCATGTTCGTCGGCTCGCTGGTCTTCGTCACCACGCTCTATCTGCTACAGCGCTTGAACGACCGCCAGCACGCCCTCAACTACGTTTTCCCCTACGTACCGCTGGTCGTCTTCTCCGGACTCGACCTCGCCATCCGCCTGAATCCTTTGTGGGTCGCAGTCGTCGCCGCCGCGTGCCTCGGCTGGAGCATCCTGCAAATCCATTTCCTGCAGAGCAGCTGAGCGAAGAACTGTTCTAGGCGGTGTCGGCGAGCGGCTGGGGCACTGGGGTCGCTGACATCATCTCCTTTTTCATCATCTCTTCGAACTGCTGGCGTTTCTGCTCATGGTATTCACGGAGCTCGTGCTGCAGTCCTTTGATCCTCAGACGCATCATCTGATAAGCCTCGTCGCGGTAGAGACGGTCGGCGGGAGAGCCGGGGCGCACGCCGGGTGGAGGCGCGGGGACGGATTCGCTGCGGCGGATTTCTCCTCCTCGTCAGCCTTGCGCAGAGCTGCGTCGGTTTCGGCGTCGAGGTCGGCGCCGGGCGGAAGACCGAATTGTTTTTCGAACTCGGGGCATTCCTGGACGCGCAGGCTGTCGTCGGTATCGGCTTGCGCATTGGCTGCCGCGGCCACTTCTATCTGCTCGATGCGGCGGTTGGCCGAACTCACCTGCTGGATGGCATAGAGCATCTTGCCGGCGATGCGAGATTCGAGCTGGCCGGAAGCGAGGGCCTGCACGATGTCGGTGAGGGCGGCGCGCACGGCGTAGGGATTGTCTAATGATTGGATTTCGAGCCGGTACGGCACCTCATCGCGAAGGGCGCGGGCGCGGCGCAGGCGGCGTCCGCGTTGCATCAGGTGGTAATAGCAGTATTTGCGGTCGCGCAGAGCGGGCGAGCCGCAGTAGTTTCCGTCTTCTTTGATGTGACGACAGGTTTCGTATTGCATGAGGCCAGATTTCCTTTCTGATGATGATGTGGTACTCCCCCTCCCCGCCTTATTGAAAACAAAAGGTTTATTGCACGACTGTGGGTAAGTTTGGGCAAACAAAATGGCTTACAGGCAAAGTCGCACAAACAAAGGGGTTACAGCGCATAGTTTACAAAGAACAAAATGGCGCTCGCCCGATGAGGGCGGGACGCAGTTCAGGGATAACGCAGGTTGGGGAGGGATGTCAGGGAAAAAATGAAGCCAAAAAAACTTTAGTAACCAGAAAAATTCCCGAAATGGGAAGAAAGCAGTTGCCAGTCGCCGGTTAAAACAAGAAGCGGCCGCGGATTTACACGGATGACACGGATCGAATCGGGCAAAACATTTCACCACGGAGAACAAAGGGAGCACAAAGATCTGGGCAAAGGCAACCGCGGATGTGCGGATGAACACGGGTCGGAAAAAGCCAAGCCAGGGTTAAAGCCCGAACGTTCCTGAGACGTATTTCACCGCGCTAAAGCGTGTGCTTCCACCGCGGAGAACGGAAAGACCACCCGGCCAAAGGAAGGCCGGATGGGCCACCCTTTGAGGGTCGAGCGACGCCGCTCCGCGGCAGGGCTTTCTTCGCCGGGAGCGCGCGACTTACGTCCACGCCTAAAACCTAACCGCGGCTCCGCCGCTTTGGAAGCAATGCGGATATCGGGACCGGGCCGGAAAGCCGGATGGGCACATTAGAATCGACCACGGATTTGCACGAGCGAGCGCGGATCAGAATTGGGCAAAGACCATTTGCACCACGGAGACGCCCTTCGACTTCGCTCAGGGCAGGCTTCGGACATGGAGAAAACTTAAGCAACAAAACCAAACACAAAGCGACCACGGATTTACACGCATGAACACGGATCGGAAAAAGCCAAGCCAGGGCTAAAGCCCGAACGTTCCTGAGACCTATTTCACCACGCTAAAGCGTGGTGCTTCCACCGCGAAGAACGGAAAAGACCACCCGGCCAAAGGAAGGCCGGATGGGTCACCCGCGGTTTCAAAGGGGAGGGGGGCACCTGCTGATACGGAAGGCACTACTTACGCCGCCTTGAGTGACAGCGCAACGCCTTGCTCCCATTCCTGGAGCATGCGGTTGCCGATGTCCTCAAATTCCGGGTGGTCCTTGATGTAGGCGCGAATCTCCTTGGAGGTATCGGCAATCGCGGCATTAATGCGTTCAAGGATCTCCCGGACGCGGGCAGGGCTGCCTCCCATGCGCGTCTCGCCTAGTCGCTGCAGCTCCTTCGCACTCGCCCATTTGGTCGTGCCCTTGAAGGTCAGCGCCATGCTGTCTTTGGGCAGATAGACAGAAGTCGTCACGAGGTCGTAGACCGGGGCGAGCCTTGCTTCGCCCTGAACATCGTCGTAGACGATCCCGAAATTCTTCAGATGCGCGTCGCCATTGCGCAGCGCGCAGTTGATGGCGATGAGGGTGAAAAGCCTCTCCAGGTCTTCGCCCACATGCGGTGAGTTCGCAAACTCCGCAAAGCGCTTCATGATCGAGGTTTCGTAGCTGCCGCGATATTTCTCATCGGTGCGGCGGGCATTGAGCACGCAGAAATCCTCAAATCCGCGATAGGTGCCATCGGAGCGCAAGTCGAAGCGGTCAATGACGAGCGCCAAGCGCATCTTCGGCAAGACGGTAGGGCGGGACATCGAGGCCGCATTTCTCGGCGACCTTGAGGCAGAAGAATTCGTTGGCCGCGAGCTGCGGGTATTCGTTCTGCTCCCAGAACTTCACGATGTGCGTCGCACCCCGGTAGCTCTGGGAGAGCCGCTGCGTCGGCCTTGCTGAGCGTGGCGGAGGCGCCTTCGTCGCGCACCAGAATCTTTGGCTGTACGCCGCTGATGCCGGAGAAGGAGGCGAACTTGTCGATGAGGTAGCGGAACAGGTCGCCGCCACGACGCTGCGCGAGGATTTCATCGACCGACTGAAAGGGCACGTCCTCCTGCAGCTGTTCCTTCTGGCCGGTATAGCGGATGCGTCCCACCTGGGAGCGCCCGACGATGCCCAGGAGGTCAAATTCATCAAACGTGCCCGTGGCTTTGGCGAAGGCGAGGCGCAGCCTTTCGCGGAGCACGCCTTCGGGCAGGTTCATCTCGAAGATCGGAGGAAGTCCGAACTGCACGTTCCAGGAGGGGAGGCGCACCGGCATGGTGACGGATACGGCGCGCGCGCGCGCAACTTCGGGCAGATAGACAAAGCTGCTGCCGCGTGTCCCGTGCCGGTCGAGCAGCCCCGCTTCAGCGGCGTCGGTCCAGACCTTGATCATCGCATTCCTCTTCCATGAGTTCGTCGAGCGTCGGCCGGCGCGCGCTTGCTTCCTGCAGTTTCAGCTCCAGCCCAAGGGCGGAGAGAATATTGGTAATCTTGGAATATCCCAGTTCGCCCAATCGCCCGTTCTCCAACGCATCGAGCGTAGAGAGACCGATCTTGGCTTTCTTGGCAAGCGCAGGCTGGGTCAGACCCAGCGCTTTGCGCTTTAGAGCGATTTGCTCGCCTATAGAGGACAGGGCCAGCATTCACCTAATATACGAGGTTTTTATGCCAATAACAAGATAAAAACCTAATATATTGGGTTATAGCGGCTGCCTTCGAAGGGGCGAAGTCGCTCCTCAGTTGCACCAATAGCGGCCGTAATCGTCACGGATTCGATAATGGGCTCGGTTGCCGCGGGCCGGTCGTAAAGTTTGGCGTGATATTTCTTGATGCGCTCGCAGCTGCCGTCGCTGATGGAGTGGACATTGCGCCCAAGCAGTTGCCGGTGACTTCCACCAGCATGAACGAGTAAACCCAGCCCCTGTTGTCGTGATTGTGCTCGTGGCTTGGCTCCTGTTCGCGTGAGCGCCAGAAAGAACGTGCTTTCCAGCGATCGAATTGGCGATGACGTGATTCGATTGACGTACGTTCCCGCTTAATCGCGCAACTCGCCCGAGGGACTGGGGGGAGCGTTACCGCAGGAGCATTGCCGCACAATTCATTACGAAAAGGCGTCGGCTCGTATAAACTTCCACGTATCCAGAAAACACAGGAAGTTGACCGGCTGGAGCAATTCACTCGGAGACGAGAGGACAAACATGATTGAAGCAACCCCCGCAATTAAACGCATGGCGCTGGCGTTGACCGTCGCCATCTCGGCAGGAGTACTGGCGATTACGCCCGCAGCGGCGCAGAGCCAGCAGATGGAACAGAAGTTGATGGCCATCAAAGACGCGCAGGCCGCCAACAAGGCGAAGCTGGCGCAGTACACCTGGACGGAGACGGAAACCATCGGCATCAAGGGCAGCACGAAGGACACGAAGGTTTACCAGGTCAGCGTGGTGAACGGCCAGCAACAGAAGACGGAAGTCAGCAACCAGGCGGCGCAGTCAGGCGGACGCGAAGGGCGCGTGAAAGAGCGGGTCGTGGACAAGAAGAAGGCGGAGTATCAGGAGTACGGGCAGTCGATCGCGGCGCTGGCGAAGCAGTACACCACGCCGAATCCGGAAGCCTTGATGGCAGCCAAGCAGGCGGGCAACATCTCGCTGGTGCCGGGCAGCGGCACGGTGAGCCTGGTGATTAAGAACTATGTGAAGCAGGGCGACTCGATGACCATGGTGGTCAGCGAGGCGACGCATTCGCCGGTGAGCGTGCAGGTGAATACCTACCTGAACGATCCTAAGGATGCGGTGACGATTAATGCCCAGTTCGCGAAGTTGCCGGATGGCACCAACCACGTGGCGAGCACGCTGACCAACGGCGTGAGCAAAGAGCTCACGGTCAACGACGTAAATTCGAATTACCAGAAGCAGTAGCGCGGGGACGGATCAGACCTTATCGTTATCGTTCTTTGCGGCCGACGCTGGCAGGCGCAATATGCCGGCGTCGGTTTGTATGAGCGGCATTTCAATGTGACAACGGCATGCTCGAGAAAATGCAATTCCGGCCAGATTTGTACCTGCTGCTGTCGCTGCTGCTGATCATCCTGGTCTATCCGGCGTTGGATCACGGTGACGTTCGCCGGATATTTCTGGGAATTCTGATGTTTGTGCCGGTCATTCTGGCGAGTGTCAGGCTGTCGGAGATCAAGGGCTGGTTATGGCCGTCGGTGCTGCTGATGGCAGGCGCATTTGTCGCCGCGGTCCTCGATACCTTTTATCCCAATGCGTATTTGTTGGCGATTAAATGGGGACTGCTGACCGCGTTCTTTGGTCTCACGGTTGTCGGCCTGTTCTCGTTTCTGAAAAACGCCCGGACCGTGGACCAAGCGCATCTCTACACAGCCGCGAGTATTTACCTGTTGCTTGGCCTGCAATGGTTCGCTCTCTATAGCGCCATTGAGGCGGTTTATCCAGGGGCGATTCTGCATACCTCAACTCGAGCCGACCGCGAGAGCGAGCTGATGTACTTCAGCCTGGTAACTCTGTCGACCATCGGCTATGGCGATGTGGTGCCGGTTTACGGAGAAGTGCGCATGCTGGCAGCGCTGGAAGGTGTGGCAGGTGTTCTGTATGTTGCGATTACGGTGGCGCTACTGGTGAGCGCCTATCGGCAACGGAACGATGCGCAGTAAGGCAGACTGGCGGATGCCTTCGGGTAATCCGCCAGCGCAGACCCACCGCCGAATTTAGTCGCCGTTACCGATTTTTTCGCCGCGCTTTAACGTGCGATCGAAGAAGTCGGCGGTTGCGGTGTAAGCCACGATCCAACTCTTCCACATTAAGAAGCCGTGAATTTCGTCGGGCAAAACCAGTTGCTCGAATGAGACGTTCTGCGCGCGCAAACGCTGCGCGAGGTCGACGGTCTGGCTGAACGGCACGTTGCGATCGTCGTCGCCCTGAATGAGGAGCACCGGTGATTTCCATGTGCTGATGGATGCGTCGGGCGAGGATTCCCATGCCAGCTTCACGGCAGCGTCGGCGTCGGGCGGCCGCGTGGCCAGATTGCCGAAATAAGGACGTTGGGTGAGGAAGACGCTCCAGTCGTGCACGCCGTGGAAATCCACTCCGGCCTTGAACAGGTCGGAGTTGCGCGCCAGGCCCATTGCGGTCAAGAAGCCGCCGTACGAACCTCCCCAGAGACCGAGCTTCGCGCCATCGACCTCGGGAAGAGACTGCAAGTAGTGTGCCCCGGCGACGACGTCCTGGTATTCGGCAGCCCCGCGCCAAACGGTATTGGGCGCGGTGCGAAACGCGCGTCCATACATCACGCCGAGACGGTAGTTCACCGAGAGCACTACGTATCCGCGGCTGGCCAGATACTGATTCATGGCGTAAGCGTTGTGGTAGTAGTCCATGTAGTGGAAGCCGAGCATCATCTGGCGGATCGGTCCGCCGTGGGTGAAGACTAGCCCGGGCACTTTGCCGGTCAGGTTGCGCGGCACGAATAACTGGCCGTGAATCGTGAGTCCGTCGGCGCTCTTGAAGATCACTTGCTTGGGCGTGACCAGCGAAGCGGAAGGGAAGTCACTGGGCAGAGCTTGCTTAGCGATCATCTCGCGTCCGTCGGCGGTGACGACGTAAGGCATGGCGGGAACGGTTGCCGTCGAGCCGAGACAGAGGATGTTCTTGCCATTGCCGGTTTGCACCGGAGCCCACTCCATGGTGTCGCCGTGTGTGAGAGCCTGCGGCGGCGCGCCGCCGGCGACGGGGACGCGCCAGAGATGGCGGCGGTCAACGTCGTCCTGATTCGAGGAGTAAATGATCGACGCTTTGTCGGCGCTGAGGGTAACGTCTTCCACGTCAAAGTCGCCGGGCGTGAGCAGCGTCGCGGTTCCGCCGGTTGCAGGGATTGAATAGAGGTGATTGCGGCCGTCCTGCTCGGAGGCAAATACGATGCGTCCGTCGGCGGCGACGTTGAGCGAGGCATCTTCGGTGAGTTGGGGAAGGGAATCGTCGAGGCTTGGTTCCGCTGCGCCACAGGACGTGACCTTTTCCGGTTGCGGCGTCGGCAACCCAGATTGACCATGGTTCGGGACGCACGGGGATCAGCGGCTGCTTGTTCTCGGTTCCTGCGGTGCGAACGAAGACGATCGATTTACCGTCGAGAGACCAGCGCGGCATGTTGTCTTTGTCGACGCTTGGCGAGAGATAGCGAATGGAGTCGCGATCGAATTCGTAGATGGCCACGAAGCTGTGCGTGTCGCGCTCGCTGACGAAGGCGATCTGTTTGCTGTCCGGCGACCACTTGGGTTGGTCGGCTGCTCCGCGGACCGTTGCCAACTCCTTGGCCTGCTGCTTTCCATCGACACTGGCGAGCCATAGCTTCTTTTTCGCCGACCACACGGCCCACTTGCCGTCGGGCGAAATTGCGATGTCTTCACAACCTTCTTCCGGACAACCCATTTCGCCCAGCAGACGAGGCGCGGCATCTTTGGTGTCGATGTCGATGGCAAAGACCTGCTGCTTGGCTCCCTTGGTCCAACTTGCAGGGTTAGCGCTCTCCTGCGCGCCGTTCAACTCGCTGCCCAGGGCATAGAGCGCCGTCTTGCCATCGGCCGTGAGCCGCAGACTCGCAATGGGCTGGCCGTCATCGGCGTTGTAGTGCGTGATTTGGCGCGCGGTCTTGGCGAAGTCAGGGCCGTCAGCCACCCAGACATTGCGGACGCCTTTGGCGTCGAAGATCCATGCGACGCGGCTGCCGTGCTCGGCGGCGACCAGGCCGGTGGGAAACGGCGAGCTTAAAACCTGCTCCAGCGTGAAGGGAGCTTGCGCCAATACAGTGATGGTAGCGAGCAGAATAAAGCCGAGTACGACAGGGATGCGAAGGTTGTAGCGAGACATAGTCGGCAAGATTACTTGAAACGCAGCCCTTATGCCAACAGTGCAGGCGGCTCATACGAATGAAGTATTGAACTCTAAAAGGTGTACCTTCGTATGCTTGGAAGGACGCACAATTGAAACCTCGGCTGAAGGACTACGCGGGCAGTTCGCCCGATGGCTCCTGCCGTCGAGGCTCAATCTACGGTCGCGCTGAGCAACAGTCGGAAGCAAGCGCGGCGGGCCCATCCCTACACCAATCTTCGTCGTAACGGAGCAGACGCCGATCATGAAAGCTATCGCCTCGGTTGTACTCATCGGATTGCTTGCGGGTGTTTGTCTGGCCGCGGACAAAGAGAAAGAACAGCCGCCGAAGCCAGCGCAATCCATTGCTGAGCTGCAGCAGCAGCTGGAGAAGATCCTCAAAGACAATCACGTGCCGGGAGTGTCGGTGGCGATCGTGAAGCGCGATGGCCCGGAATGGGTTGCCGGACTCGGGCTGGCCGATGTTGCAAGCAAAACTCCGGCAACGGCTGACACGCAATTTCGCATTGGTTCAACGTCGAAGGCGTTCGCGTCGCTGTCGATTCTGAAGCTGGCGAATGAGGGAAAGCTGTCGCTTACGGACTCGGTGCACAAGCTGGCGCCGGAGGTTTGGTTCGAGAATCGGTGGGAGGCGACAAACCCGGTGCTGGTGGTGGACCTGCTGGAGCACACCACGGGATGGGATGACTTACACCTGCGCGAGTATGCGAAAGACGCGCCGGCATCGATGAGCTTGCGCGAGGGGCTGGACTACGACCACACGTCGCGGGTGTCGCGGTGGCCTCCGGGGACGCGGATGGCGTACTGCAACTCGGGACCGCCGGTGGCGGCCTACATCGTGGAGAAGATTACGGGCAAGCGGTTTGAAGACTATGTGGCGGAGAACTTCTTCCAGCCGATCGGAATGAAGTCGGCCAGCTACTTCCAGACCTCGGCGCCGGCGACGACGCTCTATCACGACGACGGCAAAACGCCGTTTCCGTACTGGAACATTCTGCTGCGTCCAGCGGGGTCGATTAATGCATCGGCCAACGACATGGCGGCGTACGTGTCGTTCTACCTGAACCGCGGTACGGTGAGCGGCGTGGAGGTAATGCCGGCGGCATCGATTGACCGGATGGAAAACCCGACGCGCACGTGGGCGGCGCAGGAAGGGCTGAAAGCGGGATACGGGCTGAGCAATTATTGGTCGGTGAATGAAGGATTTGTGTACCACGGGCACGACGGGGGCGTGAACGGCGGTATCACTGAAATGGCCTACATGCCGGAGTACGGCGTGGGGTACTTCTACAGCATCAATGCGGGGAGCGTAGATGCGTTTGGCAAGATCGGGAAGGCGATTCGGGCGTACATCACGCGCGATCTGACGAAGCCGGCGATTCCGCCGCAAGGGCAGTTGCCGGGCGATTCGGCGGCGTACGCGGGATGGTACGAACCAGACTCGCCTCGAATACAGATGTTCTACTTTTTGGAGCGCCTGACGAACATGGTGCGGGTGCACTTTGGCGATGGGAAGATGCTGCTGCGTCCGCTAGTGACGATGAAGCAAGAGGTTTTTCTGCCGGTAGTGGGCAGGCAATTCCGCAAGGTTCCAGAGAAGGATGCGCCGTATCCGGTGGCCACCGCGATGTTGCTGACACCGGACGTCGAGGGGAAGTACATCCAGGTCGCGAACGGGACGGTGACGTGGAAGCGGGTCCCAAGCTGGCTTGCAATGGTGGAGATTGGGCTTACTGGATACGCGGTGCTGGCGATGTTGGCAGTGGTGTTGTATGCGCCGTTCTGGATGCTGGGCGGGATCAGTAAGAAGAGACGCCGTCCGCAGGAGCGTGCGATGCGTTGGTGGCCGCTGATTGCTGTGCTGAGCCTAACCGGTGCGGTGACGCTGATTGGGGTGTCGGGCCCGGACATTATCGCGCGAATGGGAGAGCTAACGGTGTGGTCGGGCGGGGTGTTTGTGCTGACGATTTTGTTTGCGATTGCGTCGCTGGCAGGTGCGGTTTCAGTATGGCGGGCGCAGGAGGCGCGGAAGTGGGTGAAACGTTTCAGCGCGGCCGTGGCGCTGGCGTTGGTGGTCGCGACAGCCTATCTGGCGTATTGGGGAGTCATCGGGATGAGGACTTGGGGATAGGGTTGGTGCATCGCGCGGCGGATGGAATGGTTTGGAACGTGAAGGGAGAGAAGAGGCGTCGTAACTTATTGATTTTAATGGTGGCCAGGGACGGAGTTGAACCGCC
>CAVSQO010000011.1:0-118461 GCA_963730105.1 uncultured Acidobacteriaceae bacterium | reverse complement strand
CTTCACCACAGGCGGTGAGCGCACCTACACGCCGGACGCCGTGCCCTTCCTGACCCTCAATGATGATGTATGGGTAGATGAGGCCACGCAACGCCGGATGCTCCGCATTGCGATGGGACAGCCAAGCATGGCAACCGGAGGATGGCGCGGCGATTACTTTATCGAGCGGGATTGGGCCGAGGGCCGCGTGCGCGAGAAGGCGTGGCAAGAGCTGGTATGCCGGTTAGCGGGCGTGATGCGGCTTTTGGCTAAGGCCAAGTCCGCCGGATGGACATCCCCGTAGAGCATCGCATGTCGGGCTTCTGGTCGTTTGTGCGGCCATAGCCGAGCAGCATGAAGGAGACGGCGTGCTGGCGGATTTGACAGCCACCATGACCGCCGTGGATTCGTCGCAGACAGCCGCCGCAGAAATGGGTGACGATTTTCTCGACTTACTCACCGAAATGCTCACCCACAAAAAGGACTTACAGCGGCGCTGGATTCCCGCACGGGAATTAAAAGCGGCCCTCGACTCGTGGACAGTATTCGGACTCGGACGGGTACAGCAGCTCTCGCAAGCCCTGCGTACCATCATGGGGAGTTCATTTGCGCTGCATCGCAGGTTGAGCAGTAGTAACGCCTATTGCACCCGGCTAGGTTTTCAGGAAAGGGAAAAGCGCCACGTCCGGGAATACTGGTTTGACCTGCCTGAAGAGGTGCAACTGTGAAGCTACAGTTTCATGAGGGGCATACTCCCAGGCCGGGCAGCCAAGCCAAAGCGCTTGACCTCTTGGCAAAGACGGAGGCTAAGTATGTGCTACTTTCAGCGCCGGTTGGTTCGGGCAAATCGCTGATCGGGTTAGCCGCTGCCACGGGCGCGGAGTCTGCGTTCATCGTTGCACCGCAAAATATCTTGCTGGAGCAGTACGCACGGGAGTTCCCGGAAATCCCGATCGTCAAAGGGCGGAGTCATTATCGGTGCTCGTGGGCCCGGGGCAGTATGACCTGCGACACCGCAAGCGAAGTGTACGAATCCCAACACACTAAGAAGTGCGAGGAGTTACATCCCCGCAGAATGCGTTTTGGGGGCGTCCATCTCCGTGACCAACCTGCACTACGCCTGTTTCGCCCGTTGCCCGGATGGGGTTGCAGGTAACTCGCATCGCAACTTGCTTGTGGTGGATGAGTGTCACGGCCTGGAGCAGATGCTACTTGGCCTGCACAACGTCCGTGTGCTTCGGAGGGATGCCGAGCCCTCGAAATACACTTGAGCAACGGGACGTGCAACAGATGTTCAACGACTACGTTAGTCGAGTTGGGCGGGACACAGGCGCAGATAACGCGCGGCTGCGTGACCTCGTGCCCGATGTACAACAGCGTGACCGCATGAAGAGCACGGCGCGGAAACTGACCGGACTTGCTGGGCATGACGCGGCGAACCCTTGGCACATTGAACGGGACCAGGATTGGGTTAGTTGCCGTCCACTTTTTGCCCGCAAGATGGCACGCCGCATTCTGGACAAGGCAGATCGCGTGCTCTTTATGTCGGGAACGCCGGGCAACGCGGATACGTTCTTTCGTAATCTCGGCATTGAGCCGGGCGCTGATACTGCTGTGGTTGAGGTGGATTCGGATTTTCCGCGCGGGTACGGGATTGAGCTGGTAAAGAACGCTCCGTTCGTGAAAGGCAACAGCTAGACACCACGGTGCCCATTCTGGCAGACTGCTGCGCGCAGGCGATGCGAGAGAGTCGCACGAGCAAGGGGCTGATATTATGCGCGTCCTACGCTCTGGCAAAGCAACTACGGGATGCCTTGATCGCGGAGTTTGGTCGCCGCATCATAGGGCACACCACGGGCACACGCGAATCCGCGATAGCCGAGCACCGGCAGCGCAAAGACCCGACCGTCCTAATCGCAGTGAACATGCATGAGGGCCTGGACTTGCCTGATGACCTTGGCAGGTTCCTGGTGATACCCAAAGTGCTGTACACCGCGCGGGATTCGTGGGTTAACGAGCGGGAAAAGATGGACCCCGGTTACTACGGTAGGCAGACCGCCGCGCGCATGGTGCAGGCGTGTGGCCGCGTAGTGCGCGGGCCGGGAGGATTGGGCGCGCATTTACATCGTGGATAGCAACTTCCAAGGGCTGATGAATCGATACCCCGAAGTTTCCGCCGTATTTTCACAGGGGGTTTCATGTGGCATAGCGCAGGGCAAGGATTAGGCACCGGTGGGAGAAAAACAGTGTGAGAAAGGTGCTTTTTGTATTCCTGCATATGCATCACTAATTTAAAGAAAAAGTAAGAATAGTAGTGCATATATGAGATACGCCGGAGGGGTCTTTCTCACACGGTATTTCTCCCATCGCACTGATAATGAAAGGATGACTCATGCCAACCCGCTTTGACAACAAGATCAATACTCACGGTCCGGACAGGCACCCGCCGCCCACCATCCGCAAGGTTGATGCCAGCACTGTGCCGTATGGCGAGTCCATCTCCCGCAATGGGCGGAGCGTGTGGGTCGTACTGGACGGTGAGCGGTTGGTCTGTATTGCTGCCACTGCGACGGAGGCGAGGCGCAAGTATCGTGACATTCGCAAGTCATTGATACAAAAGGGTACCGGGGCGGGTCAAAATGTTGAGGAGGGTTCCTAAAAAGACCGCCGTAGATCATTTTGCTATACAAGGTAATAATTACTCGATTGATGAGTTTTGTTACAAACAAAGGGTGGTTTCTACGGTTTCTGGTAGTCTTATATCGTATTGAAAACAAAGGAGTAAATATGAGGCATTACATCTACGGCTTGATTGACCCTAGCGATTATAGGGTCGGCTATGTTGGTCGGACATCTGGGCGGATAGAAACGCGCCTTTCCGAGCACTTAGCGAAAGCTAGCGGGAGACCCAGCGCCCGTCTATGAATGGCTTCGCTCTCTCGCTGGCCCACCCCGGTTGGTGCGCTTGGAAACGTGTCAGGGCCTTGTTCCGGGAAGGCAGGGCATCCGCGCGGCGAGCGTCCAAGCGGAAATCAAATGGATAAAGCGGTTCCGGCGGGATGTCCTCAATGATATTGTCCGCGAGAGCGGAAAGCGGGATTGGACGGAGCTGGTCAATCTCCCGCCAGTCACACACCATGCAAACAAAATGCCGACGGGCAAGCGATACAAGGTACCCCGCCCACTCAGCACCAGAACGTGGGATGAGCGAACCCCAAGGTCATAATTTCGTATGCTCCGACACGACTGCTACGCACAGGATTGGCTCATACGCACGTTCGCAGAAGGGCGCGGGTATACGACAGCAGCTTTTTGAGAGCGGGCGATCGGAGAACGACAATGAGCACCGAAGTTGAAACACCGTACACCGTGCGCGAAGTTTCCGCGCTGACTGGCCTCTCTCCGCGCATCATCGCACAGCTCTTTGAGCGGGAGCCGGGCGTCATTGTTTATGAGGTCCACAACCCACGCCGCAAGCGCAAGCACTACCCTCTATCCGCATCCCCGCCGCGTTTTTGAGCGCGTCATCGCCGCCACACCGTCCAATGATTTTGTGCTAGTTTGTGCTACGTCACGCGTACGAAAGGGTCTTGCGGCGTCTGTCTCTCCCCAATAGTCTTGCTGCGCTGAGCATCCCACAGAGTAGGACACTGGCAATTTTAGTAATCTCCATATTTTGAGTTTTTGGAGGACGGCGTAACTGCGCTTCTCTCTGAGACTGTCGAACTCCGGTTTTGTGCTAATTTGTGCTACCGAATGTGGGATCCATCATTTCTGGTGATTCCAACCGATTGAAAAACAAGCAAGTCCTTTAGATAAAACGCCGCCCCGAATACAGTTAGTAAACACCATGCCTCATCGCGCGTCATTGCGGTTTTCTCCGGTGTTTGTGGGCTTTTTGTCTGACGACGTAGGCTGCATGCATCGAATTTGCACAGCTTTTTCGGGTTTCATGTGTCTCGCCCCTTGACTCTATCAAACCAATGCCGCAAAGTACGGATAGTTTCAATGGATCATGGGGGTTGAGGAATTGATCCATGGGATAATGGTGCCCTGCTCTGGCACTCCCAAAACCTAAATGGCCACGACTCTCGCGCCCGTAGAAAACCGGGAAGTGGTGAGATGCGACCACTGTCATCTCGTCCAGTTCAGAACCATTAACAACCTTTGCCGTAAGTGCCGTACGTCCTTGGATGAGGACGAGCCGGAGCCGATCCTCGCGCAGCCAATGCCGGTGATGGAGCCGGTGAGCACGAGCCGTTCGGAGGTGCAGGTGGCGCAGGCCATCCGAAGCCTTCGGCTGCAACACGGGCTGAGCCAGCGGCAACTCGCGTTGCGCATGGGCGTGCCGCGCACTTACGTCTCGAAGATCGAGAACGAGAAGGCGACGCCGACGCTGTCGTCACTGGCGCGGTTGGCGGATGCGCTGACGGTGTCAGTGCCCGACCTGCTAACTGCGTGCAGTCCGTCGCGGCAGGCAGAAATCGATGAGCTATTGGGCGATCCGTTCATCGCAGAGATGGCGGCGTTCACCAAGCAACTCGACGGTATGCAGCGTACCAGTGTGCTGGCGCAGATTCGCGACATGGTGTCGCATCCGCGGCGTGGAGCGTAGCTGATTTCGTTCAAGTTTCGCGTTGTATTTCAGCGGTGACGTGCAGCGCGAGGCGGGGTTTCGACTCCGCCGGTGTCCTCCATCCTGCGCGGACTAGCTGCCTGCGGGTTAGCCGTGTGAACCAATGCCGACCGGAAAACGCCGAGACGCGAGTCTCGGCTTTTCTATGCTCGTAGGCCAGTAGAAGCATGGCATCTACTTCAGTTCGAACTCGACAATCAGTCCGTCTGCGGAGCCTTCGTTCGCCAGGAAATGCGTAACTGGAACGTTGACCCAGTGAAAATCGCCTGCCTTGACCTGCTCCGTACGTGATTGGCCATCAGGCGCAGTCATCTTCAGCTGCATGGGAGTGGCCGCCACGATGAGGTAAGGACGCGTGTGGGTGTGCATCGCCGTCGCGGTTCCAGCGGCAACGGGCCACTTGTACACGCGCACACTCGGGTTTTCGATGGCGACGGGCCCGGCGATCGCAGATGACGGATTCGCTGGACGGCGAAGAAGTTCGATGTCGATAACGTCCATCGTGGTGCTGCCAACATTGTGAACTCGATGGATGAGCGGCTTACCCGCGCAAGAGTCTGAGAAGACATCGCCGGGAACGGACGCTTTGGGCGCGTCTTCGGTTTCTCCGAAACGTTGCCCGGTCGTGGTGTTGTTCGAGATTTCCACACCGGTCCGATCGCAGGAGTGAATGTGGTAAGCCGTACGCTCGCCAGGTCCGAGAGTGGCACGAATCACCACGATGTCGTCGTTTTGCAATTGCACGTGGTGGTAAGGTTCCTGTTCCACGGGAACCGGCTTGTCCTGAGCGGTTGCGGATGCAAGTGAAAAGGCGACGCAGGCGGCGAGCGCGAAATAAGTTTTCAGGATAAAGCTCCTTCCGAAGGTGACGGCCGAAACCTACACGAAGCGGTCTGTTTCGTTTTGGTTTAGCGACGGATTATAGCGGATACATAGAGGCTTGGTGCGGCGATGAGGCGCGCGGTGCCCCTCATCCCTTCATTGCCAGCAACGGCTATCCTGTGCTATTTTCAGTAGTTTGCAAGGGGTTTCGCTTTGCGCGCGACAGTTCCCGCCGGGCTGAACCGCAAAGAGGCTGAGATTTTCGCCCGCCTCGATCCGGAGCGGCTTCCACATCACGTTGCCATCATCATGGACGGTAATGGCCGATGGGCCAAACGCCGCCATCTGCCGCGCATTGCCGGACACCGGGCGGGTGTGGCGGCGGTGCGTTCGACCATCGAGACTGCGGCGCGGATTGACGTTCCCGCCCTGACGCTCTATTCGTTCTCGGCCGAGAACTGGAAGCGTCCCAAAACTGAAGTCAGCTACCTGATGAACCTGCTGCGGCGCTACTTGATGCTGGAGCTGCCGACGATGATGGATAACAACATCCGGCTGCAATACATCGGGCGTCAGCACGAATTGCCGCAGGAAGTGCAGGAACGAATGGCGTGGGCCCGCGAATCGACCGAGAAAAATACCGGCATGGTGCTGACGCTGGCGCTTAATTACGGAGCCCGCACCGAGATGGTCGATGCTTTCAACGCTCTGGCACGCGAAGCGGCACGCAATGGCGGGATCGATCACATGCGGGTCGACGAGAAATCGATCGCACAACACCTCTACACGCGCGGGTTGCCCGAGCTCGACCTGCTGATCCGGACCAGCGGCGAGATGCGGCTCAGTAATTTCTTGCTATGGCAGGCGGCCTACGCCGAGATATTTGTCACCGACACGTTGTGGCCGGACTTTCGTGGCAGCGAGTTGCTCGAAGCAATCGAGGCGTTTCAGAAGCGCGAGCGGCGCTTTGGCGGTCTCATCGGAGACGGACACTCCTCGTGAAACGTGTCCTGACCGCGGTCGTTCTAATTCCCCTCGTCATCGTTGCTCTTTTTAAGGCGCCGCTCTGGCTGTTCACGCTGCTGGTGTTTGGGGTGGCGGTGCTGGCGGCGCATGAGTACTTCGGAATCGTGAAGGCGCAGGGGTACAGGCCGTTTGCGGCAGCTGACTACCTCTTCTTTGCGTTGTCGTTCGGGACTCTCTACTGGTTGGCACATTTCGCGTCGCTTGACTACGTAGACGGTGCCGGTGGTCTGGCCTTGATCCTTATGCTCGGGCTTCTAGGCGGCCTTGGGCTGGTTACTTTGATCGCCGCCCTGGTGTTGCTGGTCGGCGGTCTGGGTCGCGACCCACTGTCCTCTGCGCTACCCGATGCCGCAGTTACTCTCATGGCGTTGCCCTACCTCGCCTTCACGCTGGGTTTGTTGCCGGTGTTGCGTGCGCCGATCAACGGCGCCCTCTATTTGCTTTACCTCATGGTTCTCGTCTGGTGCGGTGACATTGCGGCTTACTACGTCGGACGCGCCATCGGCAAGCACAAGCTGGCTCCGCGTGTGAGCCCGGGAAAGTCGTGGGAAGGTGCGATTGCGTCGGTGGTGGGAGCGGTGATTGTGGGCGTGCTACTTTTCCATTACATCGAACCCATCGCCACTGCGCTACACAGCGCGCATCTGCTTTCGCGCGACGCGAATCTCAACGTCATCTCCGCGCATGTTCCGATCCGGCTCGTCGCGCTGTTCGCCGTCAGCGTGAATATCGCAGCGCAATTAGGCGATCTGGTGGAATCGGCGCTGAAGCGCGGCGCGGGAGTGAAGGACTCCGGGACGCTGCTGCCGGGACATGGCGGAGTACTTGACCGGATCGACGCGTTGCTCTTCGCCTTGCCTGTCGGAATAATCTTCTACCTCGCAGGATTGGGCCGATACTTTAGCGCAGTCTAATCGCGACGCCTGCGATACCATTGTCTTTGCCATCCATGAAAAGAATCGCCATTCTCGGCTCCACGGGTTCCATCGGCAAGAGCACGCTGAAGATTGTGGAGGCGTTTCCCGATCGGTTCTCTGTGGCCACCCTGGCAGCCGGGGCAAACGTCGATCTGGCGTTTGAGCAGGCGCGGCGGTGGCATCCAAAAATCGTATCGATGGCGTCAGCGGAATCGGCCGGACACCTGCACGACAAGCTGAAAAAGGTCGGGCTGGGTCACGCAATCGACGTCGCGTACGGCTCGCCAGGAACGGTCAAAGTCGCCACGCATCCGGACGCAGACTTCGTGGTCAGTGCAATTGTTGGCGTGGCGGGACTGGAAGCCACCTACGAAGCCGTGAAGGCTGGCAAGACAGTCGGCGTCGCGAACAAAGAGTGCCTGGTCACGGCGGGCGAGCTGATCGTGGACGAAGCGCGGAAACAAGGTAAGCCACTGCTGCCGATCGACAGCGAGCACAATGCGATCCACCAGTGCTTCAGAGGCGGGCGGCGCAACGAAGTCCATCGCATCTGGCTGACGGCGTCGGGCGGGCCATTTCTACATACTCCGCGGCGACAGTTTGCGCACATTACGGTGGAGCAGGCGCTCAACCACCCGACATGGAAGATGGGCAAACGCATCACCATCGACTCAGCCACGCTGATGAATAAGGGCTTCGAGGTCATCGAGGCCTGCCGCTTGTTCGACATGCCAGCCAGCCAGGTAAGCGTGCTGGTGCATCCGCAGAGCACCATCCACTCCATGGTTGAATTCGTGGACGGGAGCCTGCTGGCGCAGCTTTCGGTGACGGATATGCAGCTTCCCATCCTCTATGCGCTGACCTATCCTGAACGGATTCAATCAGATCTGCGCTTTCCTGTCGCCGAGCTAAAGCAACTGGATTTCAGCCCTCCGGACATGGAGAAATTTCCCTGCTTACGTTTGGCTTACGAAGCAGTCGAAGCGGGAGGGGCAAAGACCATCGCCCTGAACGCAGCCGACGAGGTGGCTGTGGCGGCGTTCCTGGACGGCGCCTTAGGATTTGAGGACATTCCGGCTACAATTGAAGCGATACTTGCTGCAACGCCCAATCACAAACCTGAATCTATAGAACAGGTGTTGGACCTGGACGCTGACGCTCGCCGCCGAACCCGGCACCGCATCGGGGAGATGGCCGGCGTAGTCGGAGGGATAACGCCCCATCCCGCAGGCAGGCATAAGTAATTCCGCAGTAAACGAGGAATATGGAATCGATTGCAATAGCGGCTTTGCGCAACATCGGCTGGGTAGCCGTGGTGCTGGGAATCATGATCCTGGTACACGAGTTCGGCCATTATGCCGCCGCCAAGTTTTTCGGAGTCAGAGTAGACGTATTTTCCATCGGGTTTGGCAAACGGCTCGCCGGTTTCCGCAAGGGCGAAACTGATTACCGGATCAGTGCCCTGCCGCTAGGCGGATACGTGAAGATGGCGGGCGAGAACCCGCTGGAATCGCACAGTGGTGCGCCTGACGAGTTCACCTCGCATCCGCGATGGCAGCGGTTTGTGATTGCGGCTGCCGGCCCGGCCATGAACATTCTTCTGGCGGTGGGACTGCTGACCGTCGTGAATATGGTGCACTATGAGCATCCGGTGTATCTGGACCAGCCGGCGCTGATCGGATGGGTGGTGGACAATTCCCCTGCCGCAAAGGCGGGCATCGACGCGGGTGACCGCATTGTGCGGATCGATGGCTGGCAGAACCCCACGTGGGAAGACGTCATCCTGAAATCGGCAATCCAGAGCAACAAGCCGCTCGATCTGGCGGTACAGCGAGACAACCAGATATTGGAGAAGGAAATCGCCCCGTCAGCCAATTGGGCTGATCCGGAGCAGATGCGGAGTATTGGCTGGATTCCCGACGAACCGATTACCGTCACTCAGATGGAGCCGAAGATGCCTGCGGCACAGGCAGGCATGCGCGTCGGCGACCAGATCGTAGCGATCAACGGAGTGCCGGTGCGGTCGCTAATGGCAGTCATTGGCGACCTGCAGAAGAGCAACGGCAAGCCGGTCGAGATCACGGCGTTGCGCAATGGGCAGGACCTGAAGTTCACCGCGACTCCGGTGATGACCGAGGACAACGGGCAGAAGCGTTACCGTCTCGGCTTTCAGTCGGAGCCAGTTACGGTCAGCCGGCTATCGTTCGGAGCGGCATTGGATCGTTCGCTCGATCAGAACAAGAAATACTCGCTGTTGATCGTAGACCTGGTGCGCAAGATGCTTCAACACGAAACTTCCATCAAGCAGATGGAAGGGCCCATCGGTATCGCGCGCGCTTCCGGCGAGGCCGCCAGCCAACCGGGTTGGACTCCGCTAATGGCGTTGATGGCAGGAATCAGTCTCAACCTCGGCATCTTTAACCTGCTGCCGATTCCGATTCTCGATGGTGGCATGATCCTCATGCTGGCCATCGAAGGGCTTCTGCGGCGCGACATCAGCATTCGGATCAAGGAACGCATCTACCAGACTGCGTTTGTGTTCCTTGTGCTGTTTGCCGTGGTGGTCATCTATAACGACATCATGAAGGCTGTGCCGGGGCTGGCGCAGAGATTGCCGTAGTTTTCGATTGGGCGTTATAAATGGGGCGCTACGTGTGTCCCATTTTATTTGGCAGGAAGGTCGTGAAATATGAATGACGCAGCCGAAGGACCAATCCGATCCTACTGATTCCCGCACGAATCCCTAATGGGAAAGGCTCCCCGGAGGGAGCCTTATCGGTTCAGACCTTAAATCACTGCAAGCTTGATGAGCTTGATGACCCGTCGCTGCGCTTCAACGTCGGACGATCGTCGTCGTTCTGTGTTCCCGTACCGTTGTTATTGGTGGGATTATCAGCGGTGCTGCGACGAAGAGTCGGTCGGTCGGCATTGCTCTTGTCGGTCTGCAGCTTGTGCTTGTTCTCAATCGAGGCAAGGCGCGACTTCACCTGATCGAATTCCGAGGTATTCACGACGTATTCGTCGCGAGGAGGCAGGACCGTCGCCATCTCTTTCTGAGCGGCTGCCACGCGATCGGGCGTCATCGGATGCGAGGAAAACGCTTTGGCGATCGCGCCGGGTTTCTTCTTCTCCTGGGCCTCGATCTTCTCAAAGAACGAGATGAACGACTGCGGATCGTAACCCGTCTTGTACATGTACTCCATGCCCAGGAAGTCGGCTTCGCTTTCGAAGTTGCGCGAGAACTTCATGAACGTCAGCGGAACGCCGATACCCATGGCAACCTGTGTAGCTTCATAGACAGCCCAGCCGCCGGGAACAAAGATCAGGGGAATGCTGGCAAGGTTAACGATATTGCTGCGGGTCTGCTCGCGGGCTACATGGCAGGCTGCGACGTGGGCAATTTCGTGGGCCATCACGCCAGCCAGTTCAGCTTCGTTGTCGGCTGCGAGGATCAGGCCTGTGTTCACGTAGAAAAATCCGCCGGGAAGCGCGAAGGCGTTGATTTCGTCGGTATCGATAACCTTGATGGTAAAGGGTACCTTGGAGTCAGAGTTGCGCACCAGGTTCTGGCCGATACGGTTCACGTACTCCGTGACCACCGGGTCGGAGATCAGCTTCACACCGTGTTCAACCTGCTGCGAGTACTGCTGGCCCATCGCGACTTGCTTGTCGAGCGAATACCAGTTCCCTGCACCCTTATTGCAACCCACATTGCGATTGCCGATGGCGTCTATATCTTTCAGCGTGGCCGGACTGGGGGCATTCTTGTCGGGCTTTGTGTTCGCGGCAGAGTCGTCTGGCGTCGCAGCCGGTTCCGGCGCAGTCTGGGCCTGCGGTGCAGCGGACGGCCCCTGAGGTTGGACGGGCGGCGCAGCCGATGGGTCTTGGGTCTGGGCCGACGGTGCACTGGTTGAACCTTGAGTCGGATAGCCCTGTGCCCATGCCGAACCCGAAACAACGAGCACGGATGCGAAGGCGAACAAGCTGATGTTCCGCAAAGTAAAACGCATATCCATACCTTCTCGGTGACCGGCGAAAGGCATGTGGAGACAATCGTGCTGCCTCGCACAACCTGTAACCCTAAGAACCCGAAATGGTTCGCGTAGTTTCCCCAGCCAAGGCTATTCTACGCTGGTTGGCGAAACGCAACCTGACAATCTTGGGATTATGGTCGCCCTGCAGTGATTTCCATTCAGGTGCGGCGTAAGTTCCCTTATCGGACTGCAGACTGCACCGAAAGGTCTGACTTCGCCCTGCTAACTTTCACGTTCCTGACCGAGGTCAGAAAAGTAAAAAACTCAACAATGCAAGCACTTGCAGGCAGTTACTCGCGTTTCGAACGAGGAATGGAGCGGTTACGGGCCAGCGGTCTGACTGCGGCAACATGGTAAACTGAAGTCTACCTGTATGGCTCAAATACAACGCAGAAAGACGTATACGGCGACGGTCGGAGGGGTTCGCGTGGGCAGCGATGCACCAGTTGTGGTGCAGTCGATGACCAACACCGACACGGCTGACATTGAAGGCACCATCCGCCAAGTGGCAGCGCTCGCGCGCTCTGGATCGGAGTTGGTTCGCGTCACGGTGAATAACGACGCGGCCGCAGCGGCTGTGGCTCCCATCGTGGACGGCCTCGATCGGCTGGGCATTCGCGTGCCGATCATCGGCGATTTTCACTACAACGGGCACATCCTGCTGAAGAAGTACCCGGAGTGTGCGCGGGCGCTTGCAAAATATCGAATCAATCCTGGAAACGTCTCGATCGGCAAGAAGGACGATGACAATTTCCGAACGATGATCGAAGTGGCCATCGAGAACGACAAGCCGGTGCGTATTGGTGTGAATTGGGGATCGCTCGACCAATCGCTGTTGACGCGCCTGATGGATGAAAACTCGAAACTGGACGAGCCCAAAGACGCGCGCGACGTTACCATGGAAGCTATGGTGCAGAGCGCACTGCGATCTGCCGACTTGGCCGTCAGTTACGGAATGCGCCGCGAGCAGATCATCCTCAGCGCTAAGGTAAGCGGCGTTCAAGACCTGATCGACGTGTATCGCGAGTTGGCCAAGCGCTGCGAGTATCCGTTGCATCTGGGGTTGACCGAAGCAGGCATGGGCGCCAAAGGCATCGTGGGCAGCTCGGCGGCGCTTGCGGTGGTTTTGCAGGAAGGCATTGGCGACACGATTCGCGTATCGCTGACACCCGCTCCGAATGGCGATCGCACGGAAGAAGTCACTGTTGGGCAGCAGATTCTGCAGTCGATGGGGATTCGCAGCTTTACGCCACAGGTGACAGCTTGCCCGGGATGCGGGCGCACCACAAGTACTTTTTTCCAGGAGATGGCGGAACAGATCCAGAGCTACCTCCGCGAACAGATGCCGCTGTGGAAGACGCGCTACTCCGGCGTTGAGGAGATGAAGGTCGCAGTGATGGGTTGCGTGGTCAACGGACCCGGAGAGTCCAAGCACTCGAACATCGGCATCTCGCTGCCCGGAACGTTCGAAGAGCCGAAGGCTCCCGTTTACGTAGACGGCCGTCTTATGACGACGCTCAAAGGCGATCACATTGTCGCCGAGTTCACCAAGATCCTGAACGATTACGTCGAATCGCACTATGCGGCGAAGGAACAATTGGTGTCGATCCAGTAGAGTTTCTTTCACTAGCGAGACATGAAGGCACAGAGATTCTGTGCCTTTTGTGTTTGTGCCGAATTTTCCAACGGCCGCTGCTTTACAATTCAGCTCAACAGGCCTGCATCGAGACTCGTGAAGCGCGCGAAATACAAAACGCAGAGGCGGCTGCTGAAATACGAAGACGAACAAGTCACCGACGCCACCCTCAAGCTGCGTTTCCTCAAGAGCCTGAAGTGCACTCTGAAATACGAAAAGCAGGCATGGGACACGGGCGCGAAGCTCGTCGCCGGTGTCGATGAAGTCGGCCGCGGTTGTCTCTTTGGCCCGGTAGTCGCGGCGGCTGTTATTCTCAATCCGACTTATCGCATTCGCGGCTTGCGCGATTCCAAACTGCTCGACCGAGAGACGCGCGAAAAGCTGGCGCCGCGCATCCGAGAGAATTGCGTGGCCTGGGCAGTCGCGGCGGTGGATGTCGCCATCATCGACCAAATCAATATCTATTGGGCGTCGAAGCAGGCGATGGAAGATGCGGTCGCGAAACTTGCTCCGACGCCTGATCACGTGCTGGTGGATGCTCTGCGCCTGAGCTGCGAGTGCGAACAGACTCCGATCATTCACGGGGATGCCCTCTCGGCCTCGATCGCAGCGGCGTCAATCATCGCCAAGGTGGAGCGCGATGCCATGATGCGCGAGTTTGACGGGCTGTATCCCGGATACGGGCTCGCGTCGAACAAAGGGTACAGCGCTCCGGTGCACCTGAAGGCGCTGCGCGAGAAAGGCCCGACTCCGTTGCACCGAATGTCATTCGCGCCGGTTTGGCTGTCGACGGCACCGCAGGAAGTGATGGACTTCATGGGGGAAGACGTAGAGATCGCCGTGGCGAACAGCACAGAGCTGGAGCCGTAATCATGCCCTTTCCCAAAATGGCCGAAGCCATAAACCTGATGATGCCCCCTCCCCCCCACCTCGTAAAATACTTGTTTTCATGGAGATAGGCGGAAACGCGCGCAAGTTCGTGAGCGCGTGAGCGTTATAGGCAAAGTCCTCTGCACAAAGGAGTTAGATGGGATTTTTGGAGGACGGACAGAGGCCTTGGCATGTAGCTGGGGGAAAAATCGAGAACGAACGGGCCCCATCACAGGTCGAGCCACCTCTACTTCGACGATGAAGTGACGATCAGGCCGCGTCTCCAAGGACACAGCTCTCCCTCATCGTTCCATCGGTAGTGTATGTGCAGGAGCGGGAAACACCAAGCGAGTTAGTCACGGTCCGAGGTGATGGGTGAACGTCGTCGCTGGTCGTTGCCAGGGAGGAAAATCCCACTCGAGGCCAAACGAGGGCCTTGAATGGGGCAATCGCTTATTTGGCCACCCGGCTGGGAACAGATACCGGATTTGAGCAGTCAACGTCAAAGAACGAAGCGAGACCGGTCACATGCGTCTTATGTATAGAGAGGGCAAACCATGATGAGGGCCAACAGGCTGAAGTGTCTTGTGCTCGTTCTGGTGACGGTGTTCTGTGTTTCACTTAGCGGGCAAACCACCGCGAATCCGGCAAACCTTCCGCAACGCGACGGCTCGCACGACTTTGACTTTCTCATCGGCGACTGGAAGGCCCACGTCCGTCGCCTTCCTGACCGCCTGAACAATTCCAATGTCTGGGTTGAGTACGACGGCATCTCGAACCACCATAAAATCCTCGATAGCAACTCAAACTTTGAAGAATTCGACGTCACCAGCACTGACAAGAAGCTGCGTATCAAAGCCCAGACGCTGCGCCTCTACAACCCTACAACGCGCCAGTGGAGCATTTATCTGCTGGATGTGAACGAGGGGACGATTGACCAGGCTCATGTGGTGGGCAGCTTTAGCGGAAAGCGCGGCGAGTTGTTCGGTGAGGACCAATACAAGGGCCGCGCTATTTTAGTGCGCTATGTCTGGCTCGATATCTCTCCCAAGTCCGCACGCATGGAGCAGTCGTTCTCGGCGGATGGCGGCAAGACCTGGGAGGTCAACTGGATATGTGAGCTATCGAGATAGATGGGTGCGCTGTGTCCTTCGGGTCGGCCGCGGCAGCTACCAACAGCCGGCGTGAGATCCACCATCCACGTGAAGTACCTCGCCAGTTATTTGAGCCGCCTGTGACAGGTAGAGGACAGCGTCAACAATGTCTTTTACCTGCACGATTTTGCCCATGGGCTGCCTCGATGTAAGAGAGTCCGGGGAATCATTCTTGTGGAGTGACGTATCTACGACGCCGGGGGCCACGGCATTGAAGCGGATACCGTCTTTCGCATACTCGATGGCGAGGCTGCGGGTCACGGTATTGAGGCCGCCTTTTGTGATCATCGAAACCGAGGCGTTGATGCCGGCGATTGGCTGATCGGCAAGCGCCGCAGAGATGGTCACAACGTTTCCCGATCTCTGTTTCAACATCTGCTTCACGGTGTGCTGAGTCATGTAAAGGAATCCGAGCAGGTTGACCGAGACCAAGGCATTGAAGTCCTCGGTACTAAAGTCGGTGAAGGGCTTGGTGCGGTAGATTCCGGCGCTGTTCACCAGAACATCGATGGTTCCGAAGTGCTGGATCGCTGCGTCGACGGTCTTGGTGGAGGTCTCCTGGTTAGCGATGTCACCATCGATGAGAACCAGGCTGGGCGAGGCA
This sequence comes from uncultured Acidobacteriaceae bacterium, assembly GCA_963730105.1. Classification (GTDB taxonomy): domain Bacteria; phylum Acidobacteriota; class Terriglobia; order Terriglobales; family Acidobacteriaceae; genus DASRAA01. The sequence goes on along the minus strand of CAVSQO010000011.1, from coordinate 102,783 downwards.
GTCAACGACTTGGTGGTGTCAAGAGCCGTTCCGACGACATTGTAACCCTGCTTCAGAAAGGCCTCGACCAAACCTGCGCCGATGCCGCGCGATGCTCCCGTGACGATTGCAGTTTTGTTGTCTGACATAGATGAACCTTCGTACCGTAGTTTCGATTCCTTGTATTAAGGTGCGTACTTCGTGAAGACATAGTCGCGAGCTTTAACCGGCTCGTGGCATGGGAAGCAAGCTTTGAGAACCGCCGCCGTAGCCGTCGGGTCAGGTTTCCCATCTTTGAATTGAGCGAATCCCCACCCGCCCGTCGAGGCATACTTTTTTGAGTCCTTGACCATAAATTGGACGTTCGTCGCGGCGCCGGCCACGAACGATTGGTCACGGCCAAAGACTTTGTTGTTTTCCTCCGACGGGACGTAACTCCAGGCCAGCCGCGCAATGATTGTGCCGTCCGGGAACGGCAGGGTTCCTTCCCGATAAGCCTTGATCGCTATATCGTTGCCCAGATTGGCGCGCAAATCGTTGAGGTTACCTGCCTCGTGAGCCACGGAAATCAACTGCCAGTCGCGGTATCCCGGAGGAATTGTGATACCGAAGATCGGGGAAGCCTCTTGATTGGCATGTCCAGATGCTGTGGCTGTGAAAGCAACGATGCCAGCCAACGATGCGATTGCAACAAACAAGACAGCGATTCGTTTCATACAGTGTCCTCCTTCCAGATTCTTGAGCGTCAGCCTTCGATGAGCTGCTGCCCTCCGTCGATGTCGTAGGTTCCGCCGGTGAGGGCGGTGTTGCTCATGATATGCACGGCGAGCGCGGCAACGTCCGCCGGTCCGACGACGCGCCGGATGGGAAGCGTGGCGCGAAGCTGATTGCGGCGGTTTTCGAGTTGATCGCCGAGGAGCGTTGCCGACAGCGGCGTGTCGACGAAGCCGGCGGCGATGAGGTTAACGCGGATGGGCGCGAGTTCGAGCGCGAGGTTCCTTGTCATGGCGGGCACCCGCAGCCGTGAGGGCCGAGATCAAGCGCGATTCCCGGCGCCGTGTGGCGGCCACCGGTGCCGCCCATGAAGAGCAGGGTACCTCCCGGGCGAACCTTGTCGGCGGCGTTGCGGGCGACTTGCAGCGGCAGCAAAAGATGGGCCTCGAGGTCGCGGCGCGCCTTGTCGAAATCGAACTCCGCCAGCGGAGCGTAGTAGGGACCAGGGCCGGTGACGAACACGTGGTCGATTGGCCTGGGCAGCTCGTCGAAAAACTTCCCGAGCCGTTCAAAGTCGGTGGCGTCGAAGGCGGCGGTGCTCAGCGCCCCGACCTCGCTTGCGGCGCGTTGCAGGTGATCCGGGTCGCGTGCGACGAGGATCACGTCGGCTCCTTCGGCACGGGCAAGCCGAGCCGTCTCGAGCCCCATGCCGGCGCTGCCGCCGATTAAGACCACGGTCTGCCCGGCGAGTTCCGGCTTGCGCTGGATAGCAGACGCGGTGGTTGCGGTACTCATGATTCCTCCAATCAGCGGTTAAGATTGCTGCCGCCTTCAGGCGGCGGCTTCGGCGTTAACAGGCGTCGGTATACGTGCAAGGAGTGCCCCGGTTTTAAGGTGCGTAATGAGTAAAGACAAGGTCTGTCGCTTTCGTCTTCTCGTGGCAGGGGAAGCAGGTTTTCATAAACGCCGCGTCGCCAGGTTTGCCGTCCGCGAAGTGACCGAACCCCCAGCCGCCGGTTGCGGCGTACTTTTTTGAGTCCTTGACCATGAACTGAATGTTCGTGGGAGCCCCGGGAACGAAAGATTGGGCCTGGCCAAAGACTTTGTTGTTCTCCGCCGATGGGACGTTGCGATAATGCAGAGCAGCAATGATTGTGCCGTCGGGGTACGGTAGCTTCCCTTCCCGGAAGGCGTTAAACGCTACATCGTTGCCCAGGACGGCACCTAAACTGTTGAGGTTGCCTGCTTCATGGGCCGAGGAGATCCACTTCCAGTCGCGATACCCTTGAGGGATTTCGGTAACGAAGATCGGGGCGGGGGCCTGGTCATCGGCATGTCCCGAAGCACGAGCGGTGAAGGCGACAACGCCGGCCAGCGCTGCAATTGCAACCAGCAAGAAAGCGATCCGTTTCATACGTATTTCTCCTACTAAATTCTTGAGTCGAAACACGAGAGCCTCACCATGGATGCTCTCCTGCTGATTTGCCAACCGTTAGCCAGTTTTGGCGAAGGCCAGATCCGACTGCGACATGCCGGACCGCAGCGACCGGAAGCCCGCGCGCACTTCATCTGAAAGGAGTTGCGGTTGTTCCCAGGCGGCAAAGTGTCCACCTTTGTCGAGCTTGTTGTAATGGATCAACTTGGGAAACGCGCGCTCTGTCCAGCTCCGCGGGGCGGGATAGAGTTCGTCAGGGAAGACGCTGACCGCAACCGGGATGGAGACACCTTTGGCATTGAAATACCCGAATTTGCCCCAATTCTCCCAATAGAGACGAGCGCCAGAAAGCGCCGTGTTCGTCAACCAAGTGATGGTGATGTTGTCGAGGATGTCGTCGCGCGTGAGGCCTTCGGATTTTCCTTCAAAGACTCGTGAGATCAGCTCGTAACTGCGCGCGTCGTGATCGAGGAAATAAGCCGCCAAGCCAACGGGCGAGTCCGCAATTCCGTAGAGTGTCTGCGGTCGCAGCCCCATCTGGAACCCGTAGGCGATTCCCTTTTGATATACGAACTGCAAACGTTCGTAAGCGACCTTCTCATCGGCCGAGAGACCCGATGGCGCCGGCGCCCCGGAAAAAGCCGCCTGGTCAATGTCGACAGGAAAGATGCCAGGCATGTTGGTGTGGATGCCGAGCAACTCCGGGGGCGCCTGTACGCCCATTTGTTCGGTGATGAGTGCGCCCCAATCGCCGCCTTGCGCTACGAATTTGGTGTACCCGAGGCGCTTCATCAGCACGGCCCACGCACGCGCAATGTGGGCAACATCCCACCCGGGGATGGCCGGTTTGGCCGAGTATCCGTAGCCCGGCATTGACGGAATCACCAGATGGAACGCATCGGAAGCACTGCCGCCGTGCGCCGTGGGGTCGGTCAGGGGATCGATGATCTTCATCTGTTCGATGATCGAGCCGGGCCATCCGTGCGTAACGATCAGCGGCAACGCATTTTCGTGTTTTGAACGGACGTGAATGAAGTGAATGTCCAGCCCGTCGATCTCGGTGATGAACTGCGGCAGGGCATTCAGTTTCGCTTCGATCTTGCGCCAGTCATACTCTGTCGCCCAATAGTGCGCGAGCGCCTGGATCGTCGCGAGCTGTATTCCTTGGGATGCATCTGTAACCGTTTCGCGTTCAGGCCACTTTGTCGCTTTGACGCGCCTGCGCAGGTCGGCCAACTCCGACTCTGGAACGTTCGCATGAAACGGACGAATTGCATTGTTGTCATTTGCCTGCTTACTGTCTGGTTTTGTAAGGCTGGTTTGGGTCATCGTGGCCTCCTTTTGAGTAGTTCGGATTTCCTGGTTTCTGATGCAGTTGCTTTGTGTGCGGTGATCGTCTCACTCCTTTCTGCTGTGGTCCCCGGTATTAAGGTGCGTAACGGGTGAAGACATAGTCGCGATTTACATGCTCGTGGCGCCGTCATTGCGGCGGGTCGGTCCCAGCCTGCTCCGCCACCATGTATGCGGCATCGGGCCGGCCTCTCTGTAAAAAATGGAGAGGCCGTCGATTTGTATCGTGCGATAAAGAGTCTGGTATTCCACGGGACGTTTGCCGTCTGATTTTGATTTGCTGAGATCGCCAAGGGTAAGGGCCTACCGGGGTGGGAGCCGCTTTCGAAAAATAGTGATGCTGAGGGCGTACTGACGGTTGCGGAGTTTCTTCTCGTCGTCATAGGGACGTCCGGCAACTGAGGGCCATCCGCCGGTCCAATCTCAATCGGGGATCCGAATTTCAGAGCCGGCTTTTGCTAGGGACTGCCAGGAGACTTGGCTTGCGCGGTCTGGGATTTGCGAACATCCTGCTCGACGTACGCCCCGACGATGAGAGCCACCGCTTCAAGGAAGGCGCGATCGGCGTTGGTGAAAGCGGCCGGATTATGGCTGTCGACGTCGATCTCGCCTACGATGCGGCCATTCGCACGGATGGGAACGACGATCTCTGATTTCGTCTCGATGGAGCAGGAAAGATAACGGGGATCGGAGCCGACATCATCGATGATGACGGTTTCGCCCGAGACTACTGCCGCCCCGCAGATGCCCTGAGTCACCGGAATCCGCACGTGAGGTGTGGGCGCGCCCACAAAGGGTCCCAGGACGAGGGTTTCCGGATCGTCCGGATCAAGCATGTAGAAGCCAGTCCAGTTGTAGTGCGCCAGTTGCTCTGCGATCGCCTTGGTTATCCCTTCTTGCAGAGATCTTAGAGACGGCGCAGTCGAGGCTAACCGTCGGATTTCGTCGAGAAGTGAACTCATTTCCTGAGAGTGTCTCACACAGGCTCCCGTAGCTTCCGAATCACGGCAAAAATCTGCTACCATGGGCCGTTCGGTGAGGTGGCAATGCCCCAATATGTGATTGAACGGGAAATCCCGGGCGCGGGGAGTTTTTCAGATGCGGAACTGCAGGAAGTCGCCCGAAAATCGGTGGACGTACTGAAGGGGATGGGGCCGGAGATCAAGTGGCTGCACAGCTACGTCACCGGCGATAAAGTTTATTGCGTGTACCTGGCGCCGGACGAGGAAACGGTTCGCGAACATGCACGCCGCGGAGGATTTCCCGCTAATCGGATCTCGGCCGTGCGGCGAATGATGGACCCCGACACCGCGGGCTGAGTTATCCGCCATTTCCGGTTCGAAGGACGGATCCTTCGCCGGTGCTAAGCGCTTCCTGAATGGCCTGTTCGACGGGCATGGCCCAGCCTCCCATCCACGCCGTCATACCCACATCATTACCGACCGTGCGACGGGCGAACTCCAAGACTTTCTCCAGTTTGTGCTGTTCGGCGGGCGCGAGCGGCGCGCCCAATCGCTCGCGCAGTGCAGCCGCCGCTCCGGCGAAGCGCAGCGATTGCGCGGCGTTGGATTGTGCCGAAGCGTTTGCGGCAAGACACTCGAGCACCCTGGCAATGCCGCGCTGATGACCCAGATTCTGAAACATCTGGATGCTCTCACCGTAGAGGCGACGAGCCTCGTCATTGTCACCCTGATCCCAACTGAGACTGGCTAAATCAGATAGGGCGCAGGCGATTCCCCAGCCATCGCGCGAGAGGCTAAACGCCGCCAGGCCCTGCTCGTAGAAGGAGCGGGCAGCCGTCAAATCATTGCGTTCCCTGGCAACGTCGCCCTGGTAGTTCAACGTCCAGGCGATACCGGCCACATCGCCCACCTTGCGGAAAATCGCCAGACACTCGTCATAGAGTGCAGACGCGTGCGCAAGCTCGCCTTGCAGCTTGGTCACGTTGGCTAGATTGCTGAGAGCACGAGCAATGTCCGCCGGATCTCCCGCCTCTCTCCATATCGCGACACATCTTTCAAACAGAAAAGACGACGTGGCGAGTTCGCCACGATCCCGAGCATTTACGGCCAAAGCGTTAAGCGCAACCGCAACGCCACGGTTATCGTTTAACTCGAGACAGGTTTCCAGACTCTCTTCAAACAGTTGTTGCGCAGGAGTGTAATCCCCCTGCTCGCCGGCCAGAACCGCAGCAGCGAACAGAAGGCGCGAGCGCAATTTCGGACGTGCCCCAGCTCCTTCCAAGGCGAGGAGGCGGGCGATGCGATTGCGGCCCTCGGTAAGATATTCGCGGGTCTCCCAAAAGCGAAACAGGGCTGTTCCGAGGCGAAGACCCCAATCGGCGTCGCCGATCTTGATGAGGTATTCCAGCGCGGCACGGAAGTTGTCATGCTCAATCTCGAAACGATCGAGCCATTCAGCATGAGTAGCTGCTTCCGAAGCACCTTCTTCGGCGAGCACAAGATAGTATGCCGCGTGGGAGCGGCGCGTCGCAGCTACATCGTCGCTAGCGGCCAGACGTTCGAGCGCATACTCTCGAATGGTGGAAAGCATCATAAAGCGCGTTTCGCCCGCTGGTTCCACCTGCTGCACTAAGCTCTTGTCCACCATGGATGCCATGCCGTCGAGTAAGTCGAGGCCTAAATCACCCTGGGTATCACAAATGGCCTCCACGGCTTCCAGCGTGCAACCACCGGTGAACACCGAAAGCCTGCGGAACAGAGTTTGCTCGGCAGGGTTGAGGAGTCCGTAGCTCCAATCGACGGTGCCACGAAGAGTTTGCTGGCGGGTTGGCAGGTCGCGAGCGCCCCCGGTTAACAGGTTGAGACAGCTTTCGAGGCGCGCGAGCATTGCGGACGGCGAGAGTAGCTTAATACGCGCTGCCGCAAGTTCTATGGCGAGAGGAAGACCGTCGAGGCGAGCGCATACGGCAGCGACAGCGGATGCGTTTTCATCGGTCAATGCGAAGTCGTGTTTCACTGCGCATGCGCGCTCTACAAAGAGCGCAATCGCGGGAAGGCGGGAGAGCACTTCGAGAGAGCCCAAGGATTTTGGATCGGGGAGTGCAAGCGGTGGCACTGGAAACTCGTGTTCGCCATAGACGTGCAGCGGAGACTGGCTGGTAACTACGATCTTGAGTTTGGGTCCCTCCGAGAGCAGATCGGAAACAAGCGGGGCAGCGGAGACAAGATGCTCAAAATTGTCGAGCAGGAGAAGCAACGGCTGGTCGAGACCGCCGAGGTAGTCTTTCATGTTTTCCTGCGCCGACTGATTGCCGGTCTCGCGCACTCCCAGCGCTTGGGCGATGGTAGAAGCGATCAACCCACGTTCTGCTACGACCGACAGCGGAACGAAGCAGGCGCCGGATGGAAATTGATGGCTGATTTCGCTCGCCAATTGCAAAGCAAGTCGCGTCTTGCCGATGCCGCCCGGACCGGTGAGCGTCACGAGCCGGACATCGTCCCGGCCCAAGAGATGGCGGAGCGTCGCCGCCTCGTGTTCGCGTCCGATGAAGGCGGTACGCTGCACCGGGAGGTTGCTAGGGCGAGGTTCTGAATGGCGGGCGGGCACTTCAGCCAGGCGGTCGCGCACTGCCGCCAGGTCGCGAGCCAAGTCACGGGTAGATGCGTAACGTTGCTTTGGGTCTTTGGTAAGACAGCGTTCCACAATCCAAATGAAAGGAGCGGGCGCCTGAAGCATTCTGGAACCAATATGTTCGGGCTCGTCGCGGAGGATGGCCGCCGCGGTCTCCGCCGGGGTGTTCTTCTGAAACGCAGAGACTCCGGTGACCATCTCATACAGCACTGCACCGAACGAAAACTGGTCGGAACGAAAATCGAGTTTCGCGCCGGTCGTCTGCTCCGGTGACATGTAGCTAAACGTACCCATCACGGTTCCGTCACTGGTGATGGGACCGGCCGAAGTAGAGAGATCGGAGCCAGGCGGGTCGTCGGGAACGAGCAGCTTGGCTAATCCGAAATCCAGGACCTTGGCCGCACCGTCAACCGAAATCATGAGGTTGTCAGGCTTCAAGTCGCGATGGACGATACCGACTTCGTGCGCCCGCGCCAAAGCGTCTGCAACCTGTGCTGCGATGGCGATTACCTTCCGGAAAGGAATGGGACCCGTGGCGATCAACTCACGCACAGTCTCGCCACGAACCAACTCCATGGCGATGAATTGTCTATTTTCCACGCAACCGAGCTCATAAATGGTAACGATGTTCGGATGATTGAGCGCGGACGCGGAACGAGCCTCCGTCTCAAAGCGGGTCATAGCATCCGGATGGGAATGATGGTTCAGCGAAATGGTCTTAATGGCGACTTCACGACCGAGGCGGGTGTCGCGGGCGCGATACACCTCGCCCATGCCGCCAGCGCCGAGCTGCTCAAGGATTTCGTAGGCGCCGAAATGCATACCCGGCGACAACGTGGGTGGAACTGAGCCGGATGTGAGCGGCGGTTTCATGAACCTTGTTGGCGCAGCTGTCGAACCGTGACTGCTCGACGCTACGTGATCACATTGAATGGATGCTTAGTCGACGCCGCGACGTGTTGCGGCACTGCCCCTTTGTGCGCTTATAATACCGACAATTCTGGGGGAATTCATGGACATTCGAACGCTGCAGCGCCCGCTGAAGGAACAGTATCGCCAAAATCCGTCGAGTTCGCGAATCACCCTGAAGGCGCGTGGCAGCCAAACCGACGCGCCGATCACGTGCTCTGTGGACTTGGGCCGCGAGATTTACAAGGCGCAGGCCCACCAAGGCGTCGGGGGCATGGGTACGGGTGCCTGTTCGGGCGATTTGCTGTTGGGAGCGATAGCCGCATGCGCACAGATCACTTGTCAGATGGTGGCCGCTGCGATGGGCATACCTGCGGAGACGATCGATGTTACGGTCGAGGGCGACTTGGACCTGCAGGGTACGTTGGGAATTTCGAAAGAGGCGGCCGTCGGATTCGAGAGCATCCGAGTCAATTTTGACGTCCGCGCCCCGCACGCAACCAAGGAACAGTTAAGCGCATTGCAGGAGAAAACGGAACAGTATTGTGTGGTATTGCAGACCTTGCAGCATCCTCCGAAAATGGACCACACATGGACGAAGCAGTAATTGAAACGAAAACAGGGCCTCTCAGAATCGATTCTGTCGCTGCCGGTCAACGGCGTGCAAAGGCGAGTTACTAACTTCGTCTACATCCCTGGCATCTTCATGCCGGCCATGCGGCGGGCGAAGCTGGGCTTGCCCATGGCCTTTGAACATCTTCCGCATCTGGGCGTATTGGCGGAGGAGTTGGTTGACCTCTTGCACGCTGGTGCCGGAGCCGCGGGCGATGCGCTTGCGGCGGCTGCCGTTGATGACCTCGTGATGCTCGCGCTCGTAGCCGGTCATGGAGTTAATAATGGCTTCGACGCGTGTAAGTTCTTTTTCGTCAACATTGTCGGCGGCCTTCTGCATGTTGGCGAAGGGGCCGATTTTGGGCATCATGCCCATGATGCTCTTGATGGAGCCGAGCTTCTTGACTTGGCGTAGTTGATCGCGGAAATCTTCGAGCGAGAAGCCTTCGTGGCTCATTGCCTTGGCGGCGAACTCCTGCGACTTCTTTTTGTCGAGCGTGGCTTCGGCTTTTTCGATGAGCGAGAGCATGTCGCCCATGCCGAGGATGCGCCCGACGATGCGGTCCGGATGGAAGGGCTCGAGCGCGTCGTACTTTTCGCCTAACCCTATGAATTTAATGGGTTGGCCGGTGACGTTGCGGATGGAGAGCGCTGCGCCGCCACGAGCATCACCATCCATCTTGGTGAGGACTACGCCGGTGAGGGTGAGCTTCTTGTGGAACTCGTCGGCGGAGCGGACGGCGTCCTGTCCGGTCATGGAGTCGGCGACGAACAGTATCTCCTGTGGATTCAATATCTTCTTGAGCGACTGCATCTCGTCCATGAGCTGCTCGTCGATGTGCAGACGGCCGGCGGTGTCAACGATGAGCACGTCGCAGCCGTTGCTGATGGCGTCGCGGCGAGCTTCCTTTACAAGGCGCTCGACGGTGGCGGTGTCGGCCGTATCTACTTGTCCTTCATAGAGATGCGCCTTGACGGCCTGGGCGACGACTTTGAGTTGCTCGCGCGCGGCGGGACGGTAGACGTCAACGGAGACGAGCAAGGGGCGGTGCCCGCCCTGCTTGAGCCAGTGAGCGAGTTTGCCGGAAGTTGTTGTTTTTCCAGAGCCTTGCAGGCCGGCCATGAGGACGACGGTCGGCGGCTGGGAGGCGAATTTGAGTTTGGCGGTATCTTTCCCGAGGACGGCGATGAGCTCGTCGCGAACGATTTTGATGACTTGCTCGGAGGGCGAGAGCGCGGTCATGACTTCCTGGCCGAGAGCTTTTTCGCGGATATGCTCGATTAACTGCTTGACAACATTGAGGTTAACGTCGGCCTCGAGCAGCGCCATGCGGATTTCTTTGAGCGCTTCGCCGATGTTTTCTTCGGTCAGGGTGCCCTGGCCGCGGAGGTTTTTGAAGGCACGCTGGAGCTTATCTGTAAGATTCTCAAACATTTAGGTCGTTGTGCGCGGCGGGGATTGGTGCGGGCCGCGAAATATCAGAATAGCACGCCAGGCGGTCAGGGTTATCGGTTTCAGAGTCTGGTCCAGAACGGGAAAAATCACCCGCCGAAGGGCAAGTTATAACGTTCGTTATAATGCATTTTTGACGGCTGTTCCGGCGGGTGGATCCTTCGACTCGGTCGTCGCGGCGACCTCGCTCAGGATTTCGCCTGCGGGCTTGGACGCCCGCAAGACGCCTCAACCTCAGCGGCGGCGAGCACGGTGTTGGTGTGAATGGTGACGGTATCCTCGACCTTGATGGCGTAGCCTCCGGCGTAAGTCACCATGACCGGAATATTGCGGGCGCGAGCGGCGCGAAAGACAAGTTCGTCGCGTTGCTTGAGTCCTTCGATGCTTAAAGCCAATCCGCCAAGTTGATCTTCGCGGTAAGGGTCGGCACCAGCGACGTAGCTGATCAGGTCGGGCTCGAACTGGCGCAAGCCGGAGCTGAGAGCGTTGTCGAGCCAGGCTAGATACTCGGCATCGCCACATCCGTCGGGCAAGTTCACGTCGATGGAGGACGGCGGTTTCACGAGCGGATAGTTGTGTTCCTGATGAAGGGAAATCGTGAAAACGTCTTTGTGAGTTCCCTGCTGCCTGATGCTTCCGCCCGACAATCCAAACACCGAACCATGATGGGCCGATGGCAGTGTGGACGGCTGCGCGTTGGCGGCTCCGAAGATAAACGCGGTGCCGTTACCTTGGTGGACGTCGCAGTCGACGGTCATGGCTCGCTGAATGAGTTTCCGCTTTTGCAGGCTGCGAATGGCAACGCCGAAGTCGTGCAGCATGCAGAAGCCTTCGCCATGATCGGGGAAAGCGTGATGAAAACCGCCGCCGAGGTTGATGCATACGCCATCGGACAGCGCGCGCTCGGCAGCGAGGATGGAGCCTCCGGTGTGGAGCATGAAGGCGTCGACCACCTGAGGCGAGTAAGGGATCTCCATTTGCAGCTCTTCGCGCGCCGTGAGGCTGCCTTCCATGAGCTGGTTGACGTAGTGCGGAGAGTGCACGAGCATCACGTCGGATTCGGATGCGGGCTGGGGAGCGATGAAGTCGGAGTCGTCGACCGCTCCAAGGGCGAACAGGCGCTCGCGAACTAATCGGTACTTGTCGGCGCGGAAAACGTGGTCGCCGATGGGGAGGTAGTATTTCTCGCTGTAGACCAGTTTGAAAGGCAACATGGGCCGACGGTCCGATTTGAGACAACCGCAAACACACGATTGTAAGCCATCTCTTGGGAAAGCAACCCGAAGGGTTGGGCGTGGATTATCGGTGTAAGACGAAATGCCCTCAGCGGCTAAAGCCGGACGCAAGGAGCAGTTCTGACGGCACGGCTTAAAGCCGTGCCCTTTCAAAACACACCGAATCACCGGCTGGCCAATGGTTAGAGTGATTTAAGATGACGAGCGATGGCTTCGGCTACCCAAATGGTCGCGTTGCGCCGAGCTGCCGGACATAATCGGCTCGCGACCGCGGGCGCGGTAATGATCACGGTGTTTGTAGCGTGCGCGATCTTCGCGCCGTGGATTGCGCCGCAAGACCCCGCGTACATTGATCTGCCATCGCGGCTGATGGGGCCGTCGGCGGCCCACTGGTTCGGAACCGACGAGTTAGGCCGAGATATTTTGTCGCGCATCATTTATGGGGCGCGAATTTCGATGCTGGTGGGAACGTGTGTTGTCGCCGTCTCGCTGACGCTAGGGCTGATCTTTGGATCGATTGCCGGCTATTACGGCGGATTCCTCGACCGCTTTCTTAACGTCGTGGTGATGAATGCATTCATGTCGTTCCCGGGAATTCTGCTGGCGATTGCATTTGTGGCGTTTCTGGGACCGGGATTGTTCAACCTGGTGCTGGCGCTTTCGATTGGCGGATGGGTGGGGTACGCCCGGTTGGTGCGCGCGCAAGTGCTGGCGGTGCGGGAGCGAGAGTTCGTGGAAGCCGCTCGGGCGCTAGGCGCAAGCGATGTGCGAATCATCGTGCGACATATTCTGCCAAACATTATTCAGCCAGTGATTGTGCAGGCGGCGATTGGGATGGCGGGGGCGATCCTGGCGGAAGCGACGATGAGTTTCCTGGGGCTGGGCGTGCCGCCTCCTACGGCGAGTTGGGGTTCGATGCTGAACGATGGACGGTCGCATTTGTTTGACGCGCCGCACCTGGTGCTCTTCCCTGCCGCTGCGGTAATGCTGGCGGTGCTGTCGTTCAACTTTATTGGCGATGGGCTAAGAGATTATCTGGATCCGAGGTCGAGGATTGAAGTGGGGCTGTAGAAACAAGTTGTCAGTGGTCAGTTGTCAGTTGTCGGCGAAACAATCATTCACCAGGGAGGCACGGGGGGCACGGAGATTTTTTAATTCTTTCGGTCGCCGCTGCGCGATAGTCGAGCCACAAAGAGGTATTCACCACTGAGAACACGGAGCGCACAGAGTTTTCAACTCAAAGTTTTTATTCTGTTTGCAGTCCGCTGCATCACTGCGAGGCATTTCCATGATGTTCTAGAACTCTTGAGCTACTCTCCGAGGCATTCATGATCACTTATAGCTACAAATCAGTCCTCAGTACGATTGCGATTACAGTGCTGACGATGCTGATGGCATTGTCGTGCGGCGGGCAGGCGAAACAGACTTCGACCACGACTCCGCCTGCGTCGCAGAGTTATCAACTAGTGTGGTCGGACGAGTTCAACGGGACGGATGGGTCGGCGCCCGATGCCAGCAAGTGGGCGATTCAGACCGGTGGCAACGGCTGGGGCAACAACGAACTGGAGTATTACACCGCGCGTCCGCAGAACGTGCAGGTATCGGGCGGGAACCTGGTGATCACCGCGGTGAAGGAAGATTACACAGGGCCGGACGGGGTGACGCAACATTACACGTCGGCGCGCATGCAGACGAAAGGGCTGTTCTCGCAGACCTACGGGCGGTTTGAGGCGCGGATCAAGATTCCGAAGGGACAAGGCATGTGGCCGGCGTTCTGGATGCTGGGCACGGACATCGACACGAATCCGTGGCCGGCGTGCGGCGAGATCGACATCATGGAGAACATCGGGAAAGAGCCGGCAATTTTGCATGGATCGTTGCACGGGCCGGGGTACGCGCCCGGCAATGTGACGGCTTCTTACACGCTGCCGACCGGGGCACTGGGCGACGATTATCACCTGTACGCGGTGGAGTGGGAGGCGCAGCAGGTTCGCTTTTACGTAGACAGCACGCTTTATGCGACGTTTACGTCGGCAAACCTGCCGTCAGGATCGCCGTGGGAGTTCAACAAGCCGTTCTTCATTTTGTTGAATTTGGCGGTCGGCGGCGATTGGCCCGGGAATCCTGATAGCACGACACAGTTTCCGCAGCAGATGCTGGTGGATTATGTGCGCGTATACCAGAAGCAGTGATCGGTGACTGGTAGCTGGTAACTGGTCACTTGTGAGATGCATCGCGGAGGAGCCAGCTACTAGTTACCAGCCACTGAAGCCCCGAACACTTTGCGAGGTTAGTGCATCTAACGGGACATGGCTACTGAAAAGGCAGTTTTGGGTGGTGGTTGCTTCTGGTGCGTGGAAGCCGCATTTGTGCAACTGGATGGCGTGGAGTCGGTGCGCTCGGGCTACATGGGCGGACGCAGACCGAACCCGACGTATGAGCAGGTTTGTGCCGGCACAACAGGACACGTCGAAGTGGCGGAGATCACCTTTGACCCGGAGAAAATCAGCTACCGCGACTTGCTCGAGGTGTTTTTCACCGTGCACGACCCCACGACTCTCAATCGTCAGGGCAATGATGTGGGTGAGCAGTATCGCTCGGTGATCTTCTATGAGAACGAGGCGCAGAAGAATACCGCGGAAGAAGTGATCGCGGAGTGGACGCGGGAAAAGGTGTTTCCGAATCCGATTGTCACCGCAGTGGAACCGGCGCAGACGTTCTATGTCGCCGAGGATTACCATCAGGACTATTTCAAGAACCATCCCTTCCAGCCGTATTGCATGTTCACGGTGGCTCCCAAAGTGAAGAAGGTGCGGGAAAAGTTCGCGTCGCGGGTGAAGGCGGCGGTGTAGGATTTGTCGGCACTCCTGACGAAAAGCATTTACCACGGAGAACACAGAGAACACGGAGAAGATCGATTCAAAGTACTCTGTGCTCTCCGTGTTCTCTGTGGTAAATGAAATCTCGTACGACACTACGAAGTAGGCGATAGAATACGGCGATGGCGGACTCACTCAATTTCAGCTTGTGGTTTCCCAGCTTTCACGAAGCGGAGATGATGCCGCGTGCGGTGTCGGTGATGCGGCAGTTTCTGTATTCGGAGACGCGCGAGGGGATCACGTATTTGTCGGTGCATCCAGTCGCGTGGTCGGAGCCGACGGTGCTGGAACGGCGGTTCAACCCAGGAATCTCGCCGGAGGAAGCCGCCGAAATCGCCAGCGAGTTTGCTCACGACGATTTTGGGTTCGTGTTCGAGGCCTTCTGGGACTTGTGGGTGCCGAACGATGATTCGGAGGGTGACGCGTGGGTGCAGCGTCCGGTAGCGGTGCGCTTCATTGTGCACGGAGTGCAGTTCGACGAGGGGATCTACGCTGACGATGGCCACATGGAGGTGGACTTCGGGCTGGACACGCCGTTCCTGTTCGAGGGGCTGCAATTGTCGGCCGCCAACGAAGAGCATGTTCGGTACAACGTAGCCAAACTGGTGGCGTTCACGATTGCGGTGCAGAACAACTGCAGGTTGTCGGGACGGGTTTTGTGGTCGGAATCGGAAAACAATCTGGCGCAGAAATTGATTGCGCAGTTGCAGCAAACACAATAGAGCTGTCAGCCGTCAGCTCTTAGCTGTCAGTAAAAAACAAAAGGCCCGAAGCGATCCGGGCCTTTCGTGTTTCGTGCCCAACAAGACTCGCGGGGACTGAGTCGTCCCTGCGAGTTTTCTTTATGCGCACTTGTCGGCACGGCTAAAGGCCGTGCCCTTTCAAAGCAGCTACTTCGTTCGGCCGCCTTCGATCTTCAGTTCTGCGCTGGCGCCGGCCTGCGCTGCGGCCAGACGGGCAGTCAGCACGCGGAACGGCGAGCAAGACACATAGTTGAAGCCGTTCTTGGCGCAGAACTCGACGGATGCGGGATCGCCACCGTGTTCGCCGCAGATGCCGATCTTGATCGTCGGGCGAGTCGCACGACCCTTTTCAACCGCCATCTTGATCAGCTGTCCAACACCTTCCTGATCGAGCGTGGCGAACGGGTCCTGCTTCAGGATGCCTTCGGACAGGTACGCCGTCAGAATCTTGCCGACGTCGTCGCGCGAGAAACCGAAGGTGGTCTGCGTGAGATCATTCGTGCCGAAGCTGAAGAATTCGGCTTCTTTGGCGATCTCGTCCGCCATTAGGGCCGCGCGCGGAAGTTCGATCATGGTTCCGACGAGATATTCGACCTTGCTCTCTTTCTCGGCGAAGACCTCATCGGCAACGCGACGCACGATGGCCGCCTGATTGGCCATTTCTTTCAGGCCTCCGGTGAGCGGAATCATGACTTCTGGCTTGACCTTGACGCCTTCTTTCGCGACCTTCACAGCGGCCTCGAAGATGGCGCGCACCTGCATCTCGGTGATTTCCGGATAAGTGATACCGAGACGGCAGCCGCGGAGTCCAAGCATCGGGTTGACTTCGTGCAACTGCTCGACGCGATTCAGAAGCGCACGAAGCTCTTTCAGTTTGGGCGATCTGGGCTTGGTGGCTTCCAGCTTGGCGATGTCGACCATCAGATCTTCGCGCCGGGGCAGGAACTCGTGCAACGGCGGGTCGAGGGTGCGGATGGTGACCGGGAAGCCGTCCATCGCACGGAAGACGCCGACAAAGTCGGCACGCTGCATGGGCAGAAGTTTCTTCAGCGCCGCGCGGCGGTCCTTCTCGGTGTTGGCGAGAATCATGGAGCGCATGTAGGGCAGACGATCTTCGGCGAAGAACATGTGCTCGGTGCGGCAGAGTCCGATGCCTTCGGCGCCGAAGGCACGCGCCTGCAGGGCGTCGCGTGGAATGTCGGCATTGGCGCGAACGCCCATGCGGCGGAACGGCTCGGCCCACTTCATCAGCTTGACCAGTTCAGGATCGTCGGGCCGAGCGGCAACCGTGTTGAGTTTGCCGTTGATGACGCGGCCGGTGGTGCCGTCGAGTGAAATCCAATCGCCACCCTTGAGGACCTTACCGTTGACGCGCATCTCGCGGGACTTTTCGTCGACATCGATGTCGCCGGCTCCTGCGACGCAGCATTTGCCCATGCCGCGAGTGACCACGGCAGCGTGGCTGGTCATGCCTCCGCGCGACGTGAGGATTCCAGCAGCCACTTCCATGCCGCCAATATCTTCAGGAGTAGTTTCGCTACGGACAAGGATGATCTTCGCCTGCTTGTCCTTCTGGAACTTCTCGACTGCTTCTTCGGCGGTGAAGACGATTTGTCCAACGGCCGCGCCCGGCGAGGCCGGGAGGCCGGTGGCCAGCACTTCAACGTCGACGCCTTTTTCGGCTAGGCTGGGAACAAGGAAGTCATACAGCTGGTTGGGTTCGACGCGGAAGATAGCTTCCTCCTTGGTAATCAAGCCCTCGTCGACCATCTGGATGGCGACGCGAACGGCGGCGCGACCGGTGCGCTTGCCGTTGCGGGTCTGCAACATGTAGAGGCGACCATCCTGGATGGTGAACTCGAAGTCCTGCATGTCGCGATAGTGTTTTTCCAGGCGCGTAGTGATGTCGCGCAGCTGGTTGTAGGTGTCAGGCTGAATCTTTTCAAGCTCGGAGATGTGAATCGGGGTGCGAATGCCGGCGACAACGTCTTCGCCCTGGGCATTCATCAGGAACTCGCCGTAAAACTCTTTTACACCGGTTGCGGGATTGCGAGTGAAGCCTACGCCCGTCCCGCTGGTGTCGCCGAGGTTGCCGAACACCATGGCCTGCACGTTCACAGCGGTGCCGAGCATGTCGTCAATGTTGTTAATGCGGCGATAGGTCTTCGCGCGATCATTGAGCCAGGAACGAAACACGGCGTCACGTGCCATAACGAGCTGGTCATGCGGGTTTTGCGGGAATTCAGACTTGGTGTGCTTCAGGACGACCTTCTTATATTCAGCAATGACTTCCTGAAGCGCCTTGGCGTCGAGCTCGGTGTCGAGCTTCGCCTTCTTCTGCTTCTTCTTGCCGTCGAAGACTTCTTCAAACGCGTGCTTGGGGATGTCGAGCACAACGCTGCCGAACATCTGGATCAGGCGGCGGTAGGAGTCATAGGCAAAGCGGGGATTATTGCTGCGCTTGGCGAGCCCTTCGACTGACTTGTCGTTGAGGCCGAGGTTCAGGATGGTGTCCATCATGCCGGGCATGGAGAACTTGGCGCCGGAACGGACGCTAACCAGCAACGGATTGTCGGCGCCGCCGAGTTTCTGCCCCTGCAGCTTCTCGAGGCGGTCGAGGGCTTCGTCCATTTGCTTGTCAACATCACCCGAAGTCTTTCCACCGCGCATGTATTCGCGGCAGGCTTCGGTCTGAATGGTGAAGCCGGGAGGTACGGGCAAATTGGCGTTGGTCATTTCGGCGAGGCCGGCGCCTTTGCCGCCCAGCTCGTCCTTCATTTTTCCGTGGCCTTCGGCATGGTTGTCGCCGAAAAAGTAAACGTACTTAACCGATTTTGTGTCGGCCGCTTTGTGTTCGACTTCGATGGTTGGTGTGCTCATGATCAGTCCTCTACTAGCTAACGGAGTTAGGAAGATTTGGTTTCGGTTACGATCTCGCTGAAATCAGCGATGGTGGAAAATTCATGTAGAAGCGTCTGCAAAAGCGCCAGGCGGTTGGCGCGTACGCGTTCGTCATCGACCATGACCATGACCTTATCGAAGAATAGGTCGATCGGTTGGCGAAGGCTGCTGATCTCGACCAGCGCCGCGACGTGGTCTTTCTGTTCGCGCAGTTGGCGAACGCGAGCGGCGACTTCGGGAAGCCGAGCCGCCAGAGATTTTTCGGACTCTTCGGTCAGGGCATCAGGTTGGAGTTCAACGGCGATTTTCTTTCCGCTTTCCTGGGCCTGACGAAGAATGTTCTTGGTTCGCTTGAATGCAACGGAAATCGATGCGAAGTCGTCTGAACCGCGCACTTGACTGAGTGCTTCGGCACGGGAAATCGCATCGACCACCTCGTCGCTTCCCGCGGCGAGAACGGCGTTCACCACGTCGTAGGCGAAGCCGCGCACGTCACGCAAATAGAACTCGAGACGCTCGCGCATGAACGAAGCCGTTGCGTCGGCAAAATTGATCCCGTTGTCGAAGCGGGATTCAGCTTCGGTGCCTGCGTACTCAACTCGCGCATCGGAAAAGAGCTTGGCAAGCGGGATCGGCAACTTGTGCTCGGCGATGATCTTGACGATGCCGTTAGCGGCGCGGCGCAGAGCAAAAGGATCTTTTGAGCCGGTCGGCTCCAAACCTAACGCGAACATTCCAGCGATGCTGTCGGCCTTGTCGGCGATAGCCAAAACAGCACCTTCCATCGTCGGAGGAACTGCGTCGTCCATCGATTCGGGCTGGTAGTGGTGGTAAATCGCGTCGCCGATGGCGTCGGCCGTCGCTTTCGGCAACAGCGGATCGAGTTGCTGCACCTTGGCGTAGAGGCCGCCGATGATTCCTTGCAGCTCAGTGAATTCTTTCACCAGGTCGGTGGTGAGATCGGCCTTGCAGAGCAACGCAGCTTTATGGACGACTCCCGGACGGATGGCAACGCCGGCATTTTCCAAGACCGTCGAAACCAGGCTGCCAAGTTTTTGCACACGCAAAGTCTTGTCGAAATAGCTGCCCAGATTCTTTTGGAAGGTTACGGCTTTCAACATCTCCACGCGCTGGCGCAGCGATATCTTCTGATCGGAGTTCCAGAAGAAACGCGCATCGTTGAAGCGGGCGCGCAAGACTCGTTCATTGCCGTGGCGGATGAGTCCGTCGGGATCGCTATCGGTATTCAAGACGGCAAGAAAGTGCGGCGAGAGTCTGCCATCGGCGTCTTCCAGCGCGAAGTATTTCTGGTGATCTCGCATGACCGTGACGAGCACCTCGGCCGGCAAAGCGAGGAACTCAGGATCGAAGCTGCCGAGAACCACCGAAGGACATTCGGTCAGATTGACTACGGTATCGAGCAGCGACTTGTCTTCGCGCCAGCGGGCACCGGGGATAGTTCGCGTCGCCGCATCGAGTGCTTTGCGAATTCGGTGCTCGCGGTCGGCGGAGCTGACGGTGACGAATTGCTTCGCCAGTGCTGACGAGTAGTTCGCGGGCTGGTCGATTACGACTGCGCCGCTGGAGAGAATGCGGTGGCCCTGACTGGTATTGCCAGCCGTGACTCCTCCGAACTCGACGGGGACGACCTGGCCGTCGAGCAGAGAAACCATCCAACGCACCGGGCGGATGAAGCGCTCGGCTGTCTTGCCACGCCAATACATGCTCTTGGGCCAATAGATGCCGGAAATCTCTTTGGGAAGCGACTCGGCGAGGATATCGTTAGCGGCGCGTCCCTTCTTCTGGACTGTAGCCGCGAGATACTCACCCTTGGGCGTCGTAACCTTCTCTAACGCGCTGACGTCGATGCCGGATTTCCGAGCGAAAGCCTCGGCCGCAGGAGTTGGTACCCCGTCTTTATAGGCGATTTTCAGCGAAGGGCCCGTCACATGGTCTTCGACGTCGGGCTGCTGAGGCACGATGTTGCGCGCCAGGACAGCGATTCGACGGGGAGTGGAGTAGGCCTCCAGTTCAGGCTTCTCCGCGAGACGCTCGCGAGTGAGCAGGCCCGCAGTGCGACGCACGAGTTCATCTCGCGCATCATCGATCATGCGGGCGGGAATCTCTTCGGTACCGATCTCGAAAAGGAAGTCAGCCATGAATAAGGGCGTTCTTTCTATTGTGACGCATAACGTGTTGCGATTGTGTGACTGGGGTCACACGCTTCTTTGATCGCGGACTAGAGTCCGCGAAAACATCTGCCGTCCCTTCCGGGACTCATGCTGTTTATTACGTCCACCCAGCCCGCCGCGGCGGGCTGGGCTATGATCTTTCGCCCCTCCGGGGCTGGAGATCTAACCACGGCCTTACGCCCACGGCTAAAACAAATTCCGCCCTTCGGGCTCTGCACGCCCAGCGATTTCGTACGACACTCCGTCATTTCACTACTGCCTCTGGCTCTTCGCTTTTCGCTACCGGCTTACTGGACTCTTGCTCGGATTGTTGCTGGTCGACATAGGCCTTGGCCACTCCCACGGCGAGGGCGCGAATGCGCGCGATCACGCCGACGCGCTCGGTGACGCTGATAGCACCGCGAGCGTCCAGAATGTTGAATAGGTGCGAGCACTTTAGGCAGAGGTCGAAGGCGGCGAGCACCGGAAAGCGGGCGCGCTCTTCGCTGCTTCGCTCTTCGCTTTTCGCCAGACTCTTCGCTCTTCGCTGTTCGCTTTTCGCTGAATCGCGACCTGCACGCCTCAGTTGCGTACTCATCCAACAAAGCCTGGCACTCTGCTTCGTAGAGGCGCAGGTGCTCCCACGCCTTTTCGACGTCGGCGCGCTCGAAGTTGTAAACGGAAAACTGAAGCTCGTCCTGGAGGCGAATTTCGCCATACTTCACGGGACGACCATCGGGTCCGACGACCCACGTGATGTCGTAAATGCTGTCCACGTCCTGGAGAAATGCGGCAATGCGCTCGAGGCCGTAGGTCAGTTCAGCGGAGATGGGATCGAGGTCAATGCCGCCGCACTGCTGGAAATACGTGAACTGCGTGATTTCCAGGCCATCGAGCATGACCTGCCATCCAATGCCCCAAGCGCCGAGCGTGGGCGACTCCCAGTTGTCTTCTTCGAACTTGATGTCGTGCTTGCGCAGGTCGATGCCGATGGCGGCCAGCGACGCAAGATAGAGGTCTTGCACGTCGGCGGGCGGCGGCTTGAGGATGACCTGAAACTGCATGTGCTTGAAGAGGCGATTGGGATTTTCTCCGTAGCGGCCGTCAGCAGGACGCCGCGAGGGCTGCACGTAGCCGACGCGATAGGGCTTGGGGCCAAGCACGCGGAGAAACGTTTCGGGCGCCATGGTGCCGGCGCCGACTTCGACGTCGTAGGGCTGCTGCAGCACGCAACCGTTGTCTGCCCAGAAATTTTGCAAGCGAAGGATGAGTTCCTGAAAGGTCAGCGGATTGGAGGAGGAGGCCAAGTTTTCTCTCTCGCGGGCTAAAGCCCGCGTTCACGTCTGCCGTCCCTACCGGGACTCCGGTGCTTTACAACTTCCGACCCAGCCCGCCGCGGCGGGCTGGGCTATGATCTTTCGCCCCTCCGGGGCTGGTGCAACGAGAAGTCCGCGGGGGCTAAAGCCCGTTCGGCGGGTCAAGTATAAGGAACTTAGACGCTGACCTAAAGGTCAGCTCTACCAAAAACCGCTTTTTCCTGCAGCCCGTGAAGCCGTGGCCCCTTCAAGTCTTCACAACTTGTTCAACATGACGGCGGTGACCAACTTCTTCTCCAGATGCCGTTCCATAATCTGTACACAGTAGCGCCGCAAGTCCGCGCAGCGGGCGGCCGTCCAAGGCTCTGCCGCAAAACTGTCGAGCGGCATGTGAAACATCTGCATCGCCATCGCGCGAGAGTCTGCGCTCAGCTCAGACGATGCCAACCGCTTGTGCTCCATGCACAACAAGCCGTCGGCCAAGGCGTGATAAAACGCCCTACTACCATTCAGCGACTGTCCACAACGACTGCACGTGCCGAGCTCGGGTAAAAATCCAACCAGCCGTACCAGCCAAAGCTGAAAGTACGTTAACGGCATCCAAATCGCATCGCCGCGCAAATGACGCATCACCGAAATCGCGAGCCGATAAATCGCGTCGTTGACTTCGCGGTCGGGCAGCAACTCATCGAGCGTTTCGGCAAGGTGTTCCAGTGCCACCACGCGCGGGTAATTGATCGTGCTCGAAAGCGGAGACTCGAGAATGTCGCAGGAATCGAGCCGAGCCAGTTCCTGCCGCTCACGATCCTCGTAATACACCCGAACACAGGTGAGAGGCTCCAACGCACCGCCAAACCGGCGGCGAGACTTCTTGGCGGCGCGCGCCACTCCTTTGAGCTTGCCCTCAACCCGGGTAAAAAGGGTGACCAGAAGATCGGCTTCGCGCAGCGGATAGGTTCGCAAAACGATCGCTTCCGACTGCTTGAGGGCCATGAATTATCGCCTGATTCCCAGGAAACAACCGGGCGGACGAGCCGAGATGTCGCGTGCGAAACTGCGCCTGTATCGCAGGCTTCCACTGACCAGCCGAGCTACTGCGCCGTAATGGATTATTCTACTGGCAGGAATTGGCTTCTGCAAAGCGGTGAGAGGAACGGGGGCAGCACTGTGAGTGTTGGCGGTCTTCAGGATGGACTAGCGAACAGAGACTCGCACTGCGCTCTTTCGAAGAGGCGGCTTGCAAGGAACGCTGCGAGTTGTATAACGACGGCGCACTCTGACAAGGCGTGTCGCAGCCGCATTTTTCTCCAGCGCCGCCTGCTTGAGCTGCTCGATCTCTGCGGACTGCTGAGAAGCCATTTGTTCGATCAACTCTTGAATCGTGAGACTGATCGGCCCGCCAATCTGAATGAGTTGCATGGGCGAAAGAGTAGTCGGGCTTATCGGCGACGAAAATACCCCGTTGGTACCCGTGGCATCCCCCATTGGTCGCAAAAACGGCGAGGCCAGCTGAGGCCATCGACGACGCAGTGCGATGCTAGAATGCGCGCAAGACCTTGGTTTTCAGCACCCTGACGACACGTTGGCATGACGAAAAGCCCTGATTCCGGTAGCCGTGACTCCGTCGCCTCTCACCCAATAGTGGCACTTGCTGGATTCATGGGAAGCGGCAAGACCTCGACCGGCGAGGCGCTGGCGAATCTGCTGGGCTGGGATTTTGTTGACCTGGACGCCGAGATCGAAGCGCGAGAAGGTATGTCAGTCAGGCTCTTTTTTCAGCAGAAGGGTGAGACGGCATTCCGCGAAGCGGAATATGAGGCGCTTTGTAAGTGCCTCCTCGACCGCAAGCGTGCGACCGTTATCGCGCTCGGCGGCGGAGCATTCGTACAGGCGAACAATGTTGCTTTGCTGCGCGAAGCAGGTGCGCTCACGGTGTTCCTCGACGCGCCGGTAGACGAGATGCTGGAGCGGTGCGGCGTTGAGGACGCGGCTGATCCGGCGAACCTGCGGCCATTAGCGGCAAACACCAGCCAATTTCGCGCCCTGTATGAGGCACGGCTTCCGCATTACCGCACAGCTCATGTGACGATTCAGACCTCTGGCAAGAGCGTCGTCGAGGTGGCGAAGGACATTGCCGCGAGTCTGGAATTGCAGAAGTGTCCTTAGTTTCGTTCCCACGTAAGACCCCGAATTTCGCGATACCTTGAGGCGTATCACTGGTTGGTATCGGCCGCAGCCACCTGCCAACGGTGTTGTAAACTAACTTTTACAGACAATGTCACAGCAAAAAATACCCGTCGGAATACTCGGCGCTACCGGAGTTGTAGGACAGCGCTTTATTCAACTGCTGGAGAACCATCCATGGTTTGAAGTGGCGTGGCTGGCGGCGTCGGACCGCTCGGAAGGCAAGGCCTACGAAGACGCGGTGCGGTGGCGGCTGAAGACATCGATCCCTGAGCGTGTTCGCAAGATGCGGGTTTCGCCTGCAGGTCCCGACGGAGCGCCCCGAGTGATTTTTGCGGCACTGGATGCCGGAATCGCCCGCGAACTGGAGCCGAAGTTTGCAGAGGCAGGGTGCGCCGTGGTGAGTAACTCGTCGGCGTTTCGTATGCAGCAGGATGTGCCGCTGGTGATTCCTGAGGTCAATCCCGATCATCTGGCGCTGATCGAGCAACAGTGCTGGCGCAAAAAGTCGGGCGGCTTCATTGTGACGAATCCGAATTGCTCAGCCATCGGCCTGGTGGTTGCCCTGGCGCCGCTGCACCAGACGTTCGGCGTCGAATCGCTGTTCGTGACCACGATGCAGGCGGTCAGCGGAGCAGGCTATCCCGGTGTGGCATCGCTCGACATTCTGGGCAACGTGATTCCCTTCATCAAGAACGAAGAAGAGAAAGATGGAAGAGGAGACGAAGAAGCTCCTCGGAAAACTGAACAGCCATAGCGTGCAGGACGCCGACTTCAGCATGACTGCGCACTGCAACCGCGTCGCCGTAGAAGACGGGCACACGGAGTCAGTCTCGGTAAAGCTGAAGAAGAAGGCCGATGCAGAAACGGTCATCGCAGCGTTCACCGAATTCAGCTCGAAGCCTCACGAGTTGGGATGTCCGTTGGCGCCGGAACGGCCGGTGGTTTATGACACTGCGCCGGATCGTCCGCAGCCGCGCTTCGACCTCGATCGCGGCAACGGAATGACGGTGAGTGTGGGTCGGCTTCGCGCCTGCGGAGTATTGGACTATAAGTTCACGGTGCTCTCGCACAACACGATTCGCGGTGCTGCGGGCGCGGCGCTGCTGAATGCCGAATTGTTGAAAGTGCAAGGCTACCTATCGTGAACTCTGCCGTAATTCCAGCTTTGCTTCCGGCGGTAGTGCCGTGATCGTAATGAAATTCGGCGGCACCTCGGTCGAGGACGCTACCGCCATCGATCGCATCGCCGGAATCGTAAAAGGACGCATTTCCGATCGCCCGTTCGTGGTGGTGAGTGCCATGTCGAAGGTGACGGACACTTTGCTTTCCATGGCGGCGGCTGCGGGCAAAGGCGATCGCGACAAAGCGCTTGACCTGTGCCATCAAGTGCGGGAACGGCACTTCAATACGGCCGGCGAACTGCTAGGAACTGGACTGTTCACCGAACTACATTCAGAACTCCATTCAGAATTTGACTCGCTGGAGCAACTGCTGCGTGGCATATCAGCGGTCGGAGAGCTCACGCCACGCACCTCGGATTATGTTGTGTCTTTCGGCGAACGGCTGTCGAGCATCATCATCACTGCGGCATTCGTCGCGCGCGATGTTCCAGCAACGCTGCTCGACGCGCGGCAAGTCATCATTACCGATGGACAGCACGGGCGCGCTATTCCGCAGGTCGACGAGATTAATCATCAGTTGCAGGTGCATGCTAAACCGCTGATCGACGACGGCCGCGTGCCGATCATGGGCGGGTTTATCGGCTCGACCCGGGAAGGCATTACGACCACGATTGGACGCGGTGGCTCGGACTTCTCGGCGGCGCTGGCCGGCGCGGGATTGAACGCCGAACGCATTGAAATCTGGACCGACGTCGATGGCATGAAGACGACGGACCCGCGAATTTGTCCAGATGCGCACCGGATCAAAGTCATCAGCTTCGACGAGGCCGCGGAGTTGGCGTACTTCGGAGCGAAGGTCCTGCATCCGGCTACGGTATTACCTGCGGTAGAGAAAAACATTCCGGTGCTGGTGCTGAACTCGCGCAATCCTGAGAATGAAGGCACGCGAATTGTGGCGCGCACGCCTCAGAAATCGAAGTCCTTGTTCAAAGCCATTGCAGCCAAGCAGCGCATAACCATTATCGAGATCGTCGCGGCACGAATGTTGATGGCGCACGGCTTTCTCGCAGCCGTGTTCGAGATTTTCGAACGTCACCGTTGCGCAGTCGACATCGTGTCTACTTCGGAAGTCAGCATCTCGGTGACGGTCGATTCGAACGAAGCGATTCCGGCGATCGCAGCGGACCTGGAAAAACTCGCATACGTGAAATTCTCAGGACGGCAGGCAATCATCTGCCTGGTGGGAGAGAGTATTCGCGAGCGCCCCGGAGTGGCGGCGCAGGTGTTCGACGCGGTGAAAGACATCAACGTGCGAATGATTTCGCAGGGCGCGTCGGAAATCAACATGTCATTCGTCGTGGAAGAAACAGACGTGCCGGCTGCGATCCAGCGATTGCACGCAAGGTTTTTCTCGGAAGTCGATCCCGAGGTATTCGATTGAGCACGCGGCCGCTCCATCTCGTGTTGTTGGGGCGCGGGAAGACCGGCTCCATTGTTGCTGAAGTGGCGCACGAGCGAGGGCACCGTACAACCGTTCTCACCGAGGTCGAGAATCCGAACGCCGCTTGGTTGACGAACCAGAACTTGCAGGATGTTGATGCCGTGATCGATTTCACCGCACCGGACGCGGTCATGGCGAACATCGGGGCGTGTCTGGCAGCGAAGAAGCCGCTGGTGGTGGGCACCACAGGTTGGTACGGCGAGTTGGAGCGGGTGCGGAAGGAAG
Source organism: uncultured Acidobacteriaceae bacterium (assembly GCA_963730105.1). Classification (GTDB taxonomy): domain Bacteria; phylum Acidobacteriota; class Terriglobia; order Terriglobales; family Acidobacteriaceae; genus DASRAA01. The sequence continues at coordinate 76,458 of CAVSQO010000011.1, read as the reverse complement.
TTGAGCACGCCGGCTCGGGCTTCGTCTTCGGCGCGAACTTCTCTTACGGCGTGAACCTGTTCTTCCAGATTGCACGAACGGCGGCGCCAGCCCTACAGCACGGATACACTGGCCACATCACTGAGACTCACCACATCCACAAGAAAGATGCGCCGTCCGGAACCGCCATCGCGTTGCAGACGGTGGTTGAACAGGCCTCAGGCGTCCAAGCGCAGATTACCTCGGAGCGTGAAGGCGACGTGATGGGGATACATACGCTGGAACTTTCTTCGGCGGGCGATCGGATTCTACTGAGCCATGAAGTGAAGTCACGCCGCGCGTTTGCGGAAGGTGCAGTGCTCGCGGCCGAATGGATCGTGGGCAAGACGGGCTTCTACGATTTCAAAGATATTTTCAGCCAACTCTGATTTTTCACAGGCGGTTGGCCATACAATTTCGGCAAGAGGTAGTCAGGCACAATGAAACTGCGCGGATGCGGCACCGCTCTGGTCACCCCCTTCCATCGAGATGGCAGCCTGGACGAAATGGCACTGCGCCAGCTTGTGCGTTGGCAGGTGGATGCGGGCATCGACTTCCTGGTCCCTTGCGGAACCACGGGGGAGACCCCGACACTCAGCCACGACGAATGGCTGCGAGTGATCGATGTGACGATTGAGACCGCGGAAGGTCGCGTGCCGATCATGGCGGGCGCCACCTCGAACAACACGCAGGATGCGGTCGCAAAAACCAAAGAAGCGTCGGAGCGAGCTGGCGTGGATTTCATCCTCTCGGCTACGCCGTACTACAACAAGCCCACGCAGGAAGGTGTTTTCGAGCACTTCCGGGCCGTCGCGGACGCCTCGCAGAAGCCGGTGCTGCTGTACAACATCGCCGGTCGCACAGGTACGAACATTGAAACTGCGACACTGCGACGACTCGCTGAAATTCCCAACATCCTTGGCGTCAAAGAAGCCAGTGGCAACATCTCGCAGATCGCGGAAGTCTGCGCCACGATGCCCGAAGAGTTTCTGGTTTTCTCCGGCGATGACGCGGTGACGCTGGCGGTCATTGGACTTGGCGGTGTCGGGATTGTTTCCGTGGTCTCCAACGAGATTCCGGCGGAAATGACGCGCATGACGCAGGCGGCACTGGCCAACAAGTGGGACATGGCGCGCCTGATTTTCCGCAAGTATCTGCCGCTGATGCAGGCCAACTTCATCGAGTCGAATCCGGGACCCGCAAAAGCCGTGCTCTCGATGATGGGACGAATCGAAGAAGTGTATCGCCTTCCCATCGTGCCCATGCGCCCCGAGAATCGAATGAAGCTGGAAAAAGTCGTCAGCGAACTCGGACTGCTGCAACCACATTCGCTGACGGTGCAATAGCAGTCTTCCCTTCTCACTCGCAGTCAAGCCAGTACGGCAAAGCTGGAGCCGCGACCAGCAAGCGTTTATACTGCCCGCAAGATGCGCGACCTGCAAACTTCGATCGAACAGTTGTACGCAGCGGGAGCCGCTGCGGTCACCAATCCAGACGCCCGGATAACATTCGAAATGTTTCGGGACGCGCTGACGGCCGGCACAGTGCGGGCCGCCGAGCAGGTGGACGGGAGCTGGCGAACCAACGCGTGGGTCAAGAAGGGCATCCTGCTGGGCTTCCGAATTGGCGCGCTGGTGGAGAGCGGCGATCCAAACGTTCTTAGGTTTGTCGACAAAGATACCTATCCCATTCGTTCGTTCACGACGGAAGACCGCGTTCGTATTGTGCCCGGCGGATCTTCGGTGCGGGCAGGCGCATTCGTTGCTCCGTCCGTCGTGTGCATGCCACCGATGTACATCAATGTCGGGCGCCTACGTCGACGAAGGCTCGATGGTGGATTCGCACGCCCTGGTGGGATCGTGCGCGCAGGTCGGCAAGCGAGTTCATATCAGTGCCGCCGCGCAGATTGGCGGTGTGCTGGAGCCGATCAATGCGTCTCCGGTCATCATTGAAGATGACGTGCTGGTGGGTGGGAATTGCGGTGTCTATGAAGGCACGTGGGTTGGTGCACGCGCAGTGCTGGGAGCCGGCGTAATCCTAACGCGATCGACTCCCCTGTTCGACCTGGTGGAAGGGACGATCCATCGCTCGACTGAGACGGATCCCTTGCACGTGCCGGAAGGAGCAGTGGTAGTGCCGGGATCGCGCGCCATCACGAAGGGCAAGGCCGCCGAGTGGGGCCTGTCGCTGTACACGCCCGTCATCGTGAAGTATCGCGACGAGCGCACCGACCGGGGTGTCGAACTCGAGGACATCCTTCGTTGAGAACCGCATGACAACCGCCAAGCAAGATCATCGTGAACATGTGTTCCTGGTGATCGCGGCTGTCGCGGCGGCGGCAACCGTGCTGGTCTGGGTGACCTCCCATTCAGTCCTTCTCCTGTTGATCATGCGATGGCTGGTGCTGCTCACGCTGGTCACGTATGCGGCGTTTAAGCGAACGCTTACTGCGTGGATCTTCGTCGCCATGCTGCTCGGGGCTGAGATTGGCCACGACTTCCCTAACGCTGCCACCCACCTGCGAGTCCTGGCGCTGATTTTTCTGCGCCTGATCAAGACCATCATCGCGCCACTGCTATTCGCTACGCTGGTGGTCGGAATCGCCGGACATTCTAACCTGCGGCAGGTGGGACGCCTCGGTCTGCGGTCGATCATCTTCTTCGAGATCGTCACGACCCTGGCAATCTTTCTGGGGTTGGCCGCGATCAACCTGTCGAAGGCAGGAGTCGGCGTTCAGCTGCCGACCAGCGCAGCGACATCCGAAACCGGCGTCGCGAAACTCAGCGCCGAAGACACCATACTGCACGTCTTCCCCGAGAACATCGCGAAAGCGGTGGCTGACAACGCCGTCTTGCAGGTTGTGGTATTCAGCCTGATTTTTGCCATAGCCCTGGCAATGATCAGCGAACCAAAACGGCGCGTGATGCTGGCTTTTTGCGAAAGCCTGGCCGAGACGATGTTCAAGTTCACCAACATCGTTATGCTGTTCGCGCCCATCGGTGTTGGCGCCGCCGTCGCGTACACCGTGGCAACCACTGGTCTCGGCGTGCTCGGCAGCCTTCTGAAGCTGCTGGTCACCTTGTATGCCGCCTTGGTGGTCTTCGTGTTTGCAGTACTTCTGCCCATCGCGCTGTTGTTCCGGGTTCCGCTCAAGCGGTTTGTACGGGCTGTGTCCGAACCGGTGACCATCGCATTCGCCACCGCAAGCTCCGAGGCTGCGCTGCCGCGCGCCATGGAAGCGATGGAAGCGATCGGCGTCCCGCGGCAAATCGTTGCTTTCGTCATCCCCACTGGATACAGCTTCAACCTCACCGGAAGCTCGCTCTATTTGTCGGTCGCGGCAATCTTCGTGGCTCAGGTTGGCGGCATGCATCTGGCGATAGGACAGCAGTTCATGATCGTGTTGACGCTCATGCTCACCAGCAAGGGCGTCGCCGGCGTGTCGCGGGCAGCGCTGGTCATCCTGCTGGCAACCGCAACTTCGCTTGGTCTGCCAACCGAACCAGTGTTCCTGCTGCTTGGTGTCGACCAGCTACTCGACATGGGTAGGACGGCGGTGAATGTGCTCGGTAACTGCCTGGCAACCGTCGTCATGGCGAAATGGGAGGGCGAGTTCGGACTAGAACAGCCTTCGCCGGAAGTTGTGGAAGCACTGAATCAGTAACGGTTAACGCCGTGACGCAAGCACAGACGACAAGACCATTCGAGCTCTCCGCTGCGAATTCCGCTTACGACGTACCGGACTCCCGCAGGAGCAGCGCAGCCTCTTGTTCCCGGCGCCGCCTCGCTTCCATGTGCCGCTGGCGAAAGTGGGCAACGGCACGCTGTCCCCACACTCGCATGAAGTAATAGTTCAAGCCTGCACCAATCGCGGAACTGACGATCGGGATCAATCGGGCTGTCCACTTCTCGAGCATCTCTGCGCTGGCGTTGGCGGCGATGCGCTGAATCACGCGCGGCACGAACTTGGCCACGACCCGCCGCTCAACCAGGTCGCGGCTGATGTCCACGCCCGCGGCACTGGCCGCAGCCACCCAGAGCTCCGCTTCTTCCTGCTCGGTGTTGTAGGCGAATCCGTAAATCAAGCTGAGCTTCTGAATCATGCGAATCGTAATGGCCGCGAGGAAGCCGAGATCAGGAATGATGGTGAACATGCCTCCCATGCCGAGCCCTGCGCCCTCGGCGGCTGCGATCTTCATGCTGCCGCGAATCGTCTCCTCGGCGATCTGGTCGAGCACCGCGAGGTTAACGGAGTACACGCCCTCGTAGCGTGAGCGCGGGCAGACTGTACGCGACGCGCAGATGCTGAAGATACTTATCGGGATCGACCCTGACGGTCTCATAGGCCTTCATGAAAGCGCTGCGAACGGCGCCCTCCAGACCTCGCCTTAGCAAAGATTTTCCGCTGCTGTCTCCGCCACTTCTCATTCTTTTTCCAGTATAGGGAATTTTCCGGCGATGTGGCCGAGACGGCTTCCGTTTCGCCGTCAGCGCTGTGCTAGCATCGAGACTTACTGATGCCGACTGGAAAACTACAAGTAGTCCCACTGGGTGGACTCGGCGAATTTGGCATGAATTGCATGGCCATTCGCTGGGGCGATGACATTATTGTGATTGACGCCGGCCTGATGTTCCCCGAGGCCGAGCTGCTGGGCGTCGATATCGTCGTACCCGACATCACCTATCTCACGGAGAACCGCGAACACGTTCGCGCGATCGTGCTGACGCACGGCCACGAGGACCACATCGGTGCGCTACCGTGGATCCTATCGGAACTCAACGTGCCGGTTTATGGTACGGAGTTCACGCTGGCGTACGTGGAAGGCAAGCTGGAAGAGCACGGCCTGCTCGATGACGCCGAGCTCAACGAAATCCAGGCCGGCGAGTCATTCAAGATCGGGCCGTTCACCATCAACCCGATTCAGGTCACGCACAGCCTGGTGGATTGCGTCGCGTTAGCGATCCACACTCCGCTGGGAGTGTTGATTCACACCGGTGATTTCAAGGTTGACCCAACACCCACTGACAATCGGCTGTTCGATCTGCACGCATTCGCCGAGTATGGCAAGCAGGGAGTTTTGGCGCTGTTTCAAGATTCGACCAACGTCGAACGCCGAGGTTACACGCCCAGTGAGCGAGCGGTGCGGGCACGATTCGATGAGATTTTCAGCCGCGCCAAGCGGCGTTTGTTTATTTCGTGCTTTTCGTCGTCGATCCACCGCATCAAGCTGACCGTGGATACGGCCCTCGAGCACGGACGCAAGGTCACGCTAGTCGGCCGTTCGATGATGGAATCGGCGGAAATCGCCCAGGATCTGGGGTACGTCGATGCGCCCGATGGGCTGATAATCCATCCCTCACAGGCGAAAGATTTGCCGCCGGAAAAAGTTTGCGTACTGATCAGCGGAACGCAGGGTGAACCGATGTCGGCGCTCTCGCGGGCGGCGGTGGACAACCACAAACATGCGCGGATTCAAGCGGGCGACACCGTCGTGCTGTCGTCGCGCATCATCCCGGGCAATGAGAAAGCCATCTATCGAGTGATCGACCACCTGTTTCGCCGCAATGCACACGTGATTTACGATGACGGCTCTCAGCCGCCAGTCCACGTCAGCGGCCACGCCAGCCAGGAGGAGTTGAAGCTCATCATCAACCTGGTGAAGCCGCAGTACTTCATTCCCATCCACGGCGAATACCGGCAACTCAAGCTGCATGCGGAACTGGCTGGATCGATGCATGGCTCGGTCGGAAACGTGTTGATGATCGAAAGCGGCGATGTCCTTGAGTTTGACGAACTCGGCGCCCGCAAGGCAGGACGCGTGGCTGTAGGCCGCATCTGCATCGATTCCAATTCCATGGGTGATGTCGTCGAAGACCTCGTCATCCGCGATCGCCGACATTTGAGCGAAGACGGAATTGTGTTGCCGATCATCGCCATCAACAAGCTGACCGGCAAGGTCGAGACTTCGCCGGAAATCGTGATGCGCGGTTTTTCGTCCGGTGCGACCGACGACGATTTTCTCGATCAAGCTCGGGTGGTGGTGATGAACACGCTAGAGGCGTCCAGTGATGAAGAAAGAGCTGACTATGGCGTGATCAAGGAAAAAATACGCCAGGATTTGAAACGCTTCATCGTGAAACACACATCACGTCGCCCGCTCATTATGCCGGTAATCCTAGAAATCTAGCATGGTCACGCTCGACCAAATTAAAGATGCTCAGCAACGCCTGCGGGGAGTCACCGCTCGCACGCCGCTCATCCGTTACTATCCGCCTGCGTCCGATCGACCGGGAACAACCCCTAGTTCCTCCGACGAAGAGTTGTATTTCAAGCCCGAGAGTTTACAACCTATAGGTTCATTCAAGCTGCGGGGCGCGTACAACAAAGTCGCTTCGCTGCCTCAGGACCAGAGACAGCGGGGCGTGATTTCTTACTCCAGCGGCAATCATGCCCAGGGTGTCGCATATGCAGCGCGCGCGATGGGAGTAAAGGCAGTGATCGTGATGCCGCGCAACGCACCCAAGATCAAGGTTGACAGCACCGCAGCGCTGGGAGCGGAAATCGTGTTCGTCGGTCCCGCAAGCGCTGATCGCATGCAAAAGGCCGAAGAACTTGCCGCGCAAAATGGATATGCCATCGTTCCGCCTTATAACGATGAGCACATCATCGCCGGCCAGGGAACGACCGGTCTGGAGATACTGGAAGATTGCCCTGATGTCGAACTCGTCCTCGTGCCATGCGGGGGCGGCGGACTGATCAGCGGCATTGCCGCCGCGGTAAAGCTCAGCGGTTCGAAGGCGAAGGTCGTTGGAGTCGAGCCCGAACTAGCCAACGATGCGCAACAGAGTTTCCGCAAGGGAGAAATCGTCCAGCTTCCAGCAGAGCGTGTGTCGAGCACGCTCGCCGACGGCTTGCGCACCCAGTCCGTGGGCAGCCTGAACTTCGAGCATATCCGCAAGTACGTTGACGACATGGTCACCGTCACGGAAGACGAAATTCGCAATGCGGCGCGCCGCATTGTAAGAGACTCGCGCATTGTGGCCGAACCTAGCGGAGCGGTGACATTCGCGGCGTGGCTATTTCATCGCGATGAGTTGCCAGCGTCAAAGAAGACCGTCGCAGTGGTAAGCGGCGGAAATATTGAGCCGCAATTGCTGGCGCAAATCCTCTCGGAGGATGGAGCGGCGGAGTAGTACGTCCGCTGGGGATCAACCGCTCGCAGATTTTGGAGAGCAGCATGGTGTCGTTGAAGCATGTAATCACTGCATGTGCGTTTGTCTTGGCCATGTCGGTTGCCGGAATGGCGGCCATCGAGCGCGGAATCATTATTCGGGAAGCCATCATCTACGTGGCGCCAGATGCGTCGTCAGCCAAGCTGTCGAACGTCAGCCGGGGCCGCGAGGTGGCGGTGACTGAGCGTTCTCCCGGCTGGGCCAATGTTGTAGCCACGGTGGAAGTCGACCCCGATCAGGAAACCGAACGCAATGTGACAGGGTGGATCGTCGATAAAGGAGTGATCACCGCCGCTACTCCCGACGGCGACAAGATCATTTTCGGCGAAGCCGTGGATTCCGAGGCCGAAGCCAGCAAACGCGGCGGACGCAAGGGCGCAGCGCAGGACGCCATGCGGCTCTATGCGCGGCTCGCCGAGTACTTCCCTACTTCGCCGCTGGCAGCAGAGGCCGCCTATCGCTCGGCTGACATTCGCTGGCAAATTGAAGCGATTGACGCAGCGACCCGACCTTCGTCGAAGGAAAGTGATCCTTCTTTGAAGTATCAGATCGATGAGCAATACATGAAGAAGGTCATCAAGAAGTTTCCGGGGACGAAGTGGGCGGACCTGGCTGCCTACCGATTGCTCGACAATAAAACATGCGGCGAATGGGCGGCCGAGGCGAAGTGTCCTGAGTTGGAAGCCAACCTTTATATCAAGTACGTCGCCGACCACCAGCAGTCGCCCAAGGCTCCGGAAGCGCTCTACAAAGCGGCGTGGCGATATTCGGCATTGATCGTAATCTACAAGTCCAACAATGACGGCAAGCGTGCCGCTGATTCTACGGCGCGAGCCACGTCAACCGCCCAGCGAATCATCACTCAATTCCCCGATAACACTGACTGGTCGACGCGGGCGCAGCGGTTGCTGTACATGATGCAAAACAACATGCCCACATTTGGGCCCACGGTGGAATAGTTTGCCTATCCTCGAAGCGATTGTCCTCGGTATCGTGCAGGGCCTTACGGAATTTCTGCCAGTCTCCAGCACCGCTCATCTGGCGCTCGTTCCCTGGCTTGTTACTAAGCTGGGAATAGCCAACTGGAGCGATCCCGGTCTCACCTTCGACGTTGCGCTGCATGCCGGCACGCTGTTCGCAATCCTCATTTACTTCTGGCGGACCTGGATCCAAATCCTGCGCGCTGCATTCGGCGGAAAGGTTGTGCGCTTCTCGGAAACCAGCGACAACTTGGGCGATTTGACGCCGGCGGAGCAAAGCCGCGAGCGGCGACTGCTGTGGTACATGATCGCCGCAACCATCCCGGCCGCCATCGCAGGCGCATTGCTGGAGAAGCGCATCGAGACCAGTTTCCGCGCGCCAGCCCTGGTGGCCGCAATGCTCATTATTGTCGCCATCATCATGTGGCTGGCCGAGCGCACCAGCCGGTTTGTGAAGCCGTTGACGCGACATTACGCTGACCGACGCTATGACCGTCGGAGTACTGCAAGCTTTCGCCGTTATTCCCGGCGTCTCTCGCTCCGGAATCACCATCACCGGCGGATTGTTCCGCAACTTCACGCGCGAGGCCGCCGCGCGTTTCAGCTTCCTGCTGTCCACTCCCATCATTGCCGGGGCAGCGCTGCTCAAACTTCATCACGTAATGAAAGAAGGGTTGCCACCGGGAATGGCGACCGGCTTCGCTGTTGGCATGATCGTTTCGGCGATAGTGGGCTACGCGACCATCGCGTGGTTCATTCGATACCTGCAAACCAAAACACTTACGGTTTTCGTCGTCTACCGAATCCTCTTCGGCATCGCGATCCTGCTGCTAGGCTATTTTGGCGGCTTTTCAGGCTAGTCGGGGTCTCCAATCCGCCGCATGGGGGACACTACTTCGCCAACTACCTCCGAAGCAATTTTCGCCTCATCGCTTTGCATTCTTGGGATAATTATTGCTGCTCTGGCGTACTTCGGGCACGTCGCGGGTTCACGCGTTGCTGGCTGCCGCGCATGCGGTGGTAGTATCGGCCTGGGCTGAGTTGAGCAGGTGGAATGGGTCCCAGGAAACGACGCGGAACTCTAGCGCAGTCCAACGCCTACATGACTGTACTGGCACGCGCATTCACGCCCACCTCGAACCGGCGGCTCAATGAGCTGATCGGCTTTGTTGTGCTCATCTTCGCGCTCCTCCTTATCCTCGCGCTGGTGTCGTATTCTCCGCTGGATCCGTCGCTGAACACTGCTGCAGCTCCGCCCGCGGGACGCCCATCGCACAACTGGATCGGCCCGTTTGGCGCGGTTACCAGCGACCTTACGTTGCAGGTGTTCGGCGTCTCGGCGTTTCTGATCCCGATTTTCCTGGCGATGTATTCGCTGCGCTGGTTCCGTTCGCGACCTATCCTTTCACCCATTGCCAAGAGCCTCGGCGCGGCTGGTCTGTTGCTGTTCGCGGCCGGATTCCTTGGTCTGTTGCCTTGGGGCTATCGCTGGATGGGCGCCATTCCCATTGAGGGCTTACTGGGCCGAATTCTGGCCGATGCCCTGATTCACTACTTCAACGTCGTCGGCGCCTATCTGATCTGCCTGACGATGATCGCCGTGGCACTCTACCTTGCCACCGCATTTTCGTTTGGCGCGATGCACATCTGGTCGCAAACCCGGTTCTCCTTTGTATATGCGGCGCTGGACCGGTTCTCCGATTGGCGAGCCGAGCGAGAGCGCAAGAAAGCTGCCAAGGAGTTGGAGAAGAAGCGATCTGCCGCCAATGCCAAGCCCGTGGTGACGGCACAATTGGTTCCACGCCGTGCTGATGCTGCCGAGCAAGCGCCAGTCGCGGAGAATTCCCCGCGAGTACCTGTCGCGAAGGATTCTGCGCGAGGCTCCGTGAAGAGCGGTATCGAACGCATGTTCGACGCTGAACTCGGACAGCATTCTCCGACGACTGCTCCGCGACCGTTGCCCAGCGAAGAACCAACGCCGGCCACGACGGACTCCGCTCCACAAGAACTGCCGGCGAGCGGACCGATCGCGGTGACCTCACGCGCGGACAACTCGAACCACGGCAAGACCACCATGCCCAAACTGGCGGGAGGCTTCAAGCTGCCTTCGACGGCCCTGCTCAGAAGGCCTGACGAGCATAGCGTCATCAACGAGGAAGAGCTTAAGACAACCGCGCAAGTGCTACAGGAGAAGTACGCGGAGTTCGACGTCCGCGGACAGGTCACGCAAATCAACCCAGGCCCAGTGGTGACGACGTTCGAGTTCAAGCCAGAAGCCGGCATCAAGTACAGCCGCATCACCGGACTGAGTGACGACCTGTGTCTTGCGTTGCGCGCCGAGAGCATCCTGATCGAGCGCATGGCGGGCAAGTCCACGGTCGGCCTGCAAGTTCCGAACCACCAGCGCGAAACCATCTGGCTGCGCGAAGTGGTCGAGTCACAGGAGTTCCTCGGCGGCAAGTCGAAGCTCACGCTGGCCATGGGCAAGGACATCAACGGCCGCATCGTCACCGCCGACCTCAATGCCATGCCGCACTTGCTCATCGCCGGCTCGACGGGTTCCGGCAAGAGCGTGGCCATCAACGCCTTCATCATGTCGATCCTGTACAAGGCGACGCCGGAAGAAGTGCGCCTGATCCTCGTCGATCCCAAGCGCCTGGAACTGGGCAATTACGAGGGCGTTCCGCACTTGCACACGCCCATCATTACCGAGCCCAAGCTGGCTTCCAACGCGCTACGTAACGCGGTGCGCGAGATGGAACGACGCCTGAAGGTGCTGGCGGAAAAAGGCGTCCGCAACATCGATCAATACAACCGCCTGTTTGACGGCGGAACGGCGAACCTCTTTGACGATGGGAGCGAGGCGAAGCCGCTGCCTTACATCGTCATCATCATCGATGAGTTGGCCGACCTGATGATGCTTGATGGACAGAACGTGGAAGCGTCGATCACGCGGCTGGCGCAGATGGCGCGGGCCGTCGGAATTCACCTGGTGCTGGCCACGCAGAGGCCGTCGGTCGATGTCATCACCGGCCTGATCAAGGCGAACTTTCCGGCGCGCATGTCGTTCCGCGTGGCGACCAAGATCGACTCGCGCACCATCCTCGACGCCAATGGAGCCGAGGCGCTGCTGGGACGCGGCGACATGCTGTATCTGCCCAACGGATCGGCGCGAGTGCATCGCGTGCATGCTCCGTTCGTCACGGAAAAAGAAATCGCTGCCGTCGTCGAGTTCTGGAAGGCGCAAGGCGCTGCGCAGTATCAGGAGAACTTCCTGCAAGCCCCGAAGGAAGACGGCGACAGCGGCGCTGGTCTTGATGGCGGAGGCGACGGCGAAGAGCAGAACGACGAACTTTTCCAGGACGCGGTGCGAATCGTGCTGGAATACGGCAAGGCCTCGACTTCCCTGCTGCAGCGTCGGCTACGCATCGGCTATGGACGCGCAGCGCATCTGATCGACTTGATGGAACGGGACGGAATCGTCGGCGCAGCGGATGGTCCAAAACCGCGCGAAGTGCTGAAGCGTCCTGATTGGCTGAGCGAAGTCGAAGACGCGATGCGGTAGATTCCCGAAATGGGAATCCGGAGCGGCTTCGGTACCCCCCTCCCCCCACCCTGCAAAATAGCCAGAATCAATAGGCTTAGGGCGATCTCCGCGCAAAATCGTGAGCCCAGTGAGACTTACAGGCAAAGTCGTCTATTCAAAGAACTTAGCTGCGCGCCAGGGACTGGCCCGGCGCGGCGGAGGCGTTGGGGACAAGAATTCCCTTTCGCCTCACGCTGGCGATTCTAGGCAAGGTGAGGAAGCGAGTAAAGGACGCAGGTCACAGTCGTGTGTGATAGGAAAACCCCCACTCAAGGCCAAAAGAGGGCCTTGAATGCGGCACCGGTGCCCGTGCCCAGGTTCGCCGTTCTTTTTGGGCTGGGTACCGCCACCTACAACTGAGACCTGGGAGCCCGCTCCCTCCCGCCGTCATCCGCCCGCAGCGCCCGATCACGTTCTCCACCTGCGCTTCGAACTTCTGCGCATCCTGCTCCCAACCCGTAAAGTCCGCCGCCAGCCGCGACCGCACCGGCTTGGCCTTGCCGCTCGTCCACTCCCCGCTCAGCAGATACCCGTCCAGGTTCAGCGGAATCACCGCCAGCACCTTCCGCTCGCGTTCTTTCATCAATTCGCGTTCTTTGGCAAACGCGCGATCAATCTCATCGTCCACCCACCAGCTCGTCAGCGAGTGCCGCGAGCAGCACAGCAGAACCTTGTCCCACAGCCGAATCCCGCGGTCCACCTGTTCGTAGATGTCATCGCCCGGCAGCATCTGCTTCTCATCCAGCCAGCACCGGACGCCGCGCCCCTGCAGCGCATCATGCAGCCGCCGCGCAAACAGCTTGTCCTCGTGCGCATAGCTGATGAAGCACGAGTAGTACTCAATCGGATTCCGCCCAATCGACCGCGACTATATCGATGAACTCCTCCGGCACGCCGCACCCTCGCAGGAAGACCTCGGGAATCTTGCCTCGGATTTGTAGATTGTGTCAATGCCAACTGTGGATGCGCCCGTTGTGCTTCACGGTTTCGAGACCTTTAGCAGTGCTTAAGTCGATATCCGAGAAGTTTGTATCCATTGCCACGAGCTGCCGTGAAGTCCGCGCTAGTCGCACGATTCACCTTGACTGAGGTTCGCCCTGCTGAGGACCGTCCCTCGTAGGTCTGGCGCCACGAAGAGGTCGCTCCACGGAGGTTGGCCTCGACTGAGATCTGCCCCGCCCGAGTGCCGCCACCGTCAGGTCAGCCTCGAGGAGGTCCGCGCTCACTGGAGGTCCGCTCTCCGCAAGGTTCGCATCTCGAAGATTCGCCCCGCTGAGATCCGCCGCGGTGAGGTTCGCCTTGCTTAGGTCCGCTCCGAGGAGATCCGCCTCACGGAGGTTCGCCCCTGCAAGATTCGCATTGTTCAGTTTCATCCCTCCCAATCTGCGCGTTACAGAGGTTCGCCCTGACCTCGGGGCTGTCTTTTCTGCACCACTTGTTCCACTCCTCAACCCCTGCTTCAGGACCGCCAGATGTTCAGGATTCGCCATGGCCGCGTGACCTCGCTTGCTTCCGCGATGCTACGGATGATTTCGGATGTTCTCGGAAGGCCACACTCTACCCGCCCCTCCCCACCCAGTCAACGCAGCGCAAGGACGTCGGGAAATACCCTAAGGGTCACTCGTCTACCCACTCTTGGAATACACCTTGGTGTAGACGGTGGCGGGACCGTGATGTCGTGCCGTCTAGGTGTCTTGTTTGGTACGTCCACGAATTTGGACTGGCACTAACCTTCATCCACTTGTCCCAAAACTGGGGAGTGCTGAAGGCAGTCCAAAGACAAACGAAAGCCTTCCGGATTTCTTCAGCGGATCCTTTACCGAAGTCGAAGATAACTATGGCTGGACAGTGAACCAACGGAAATTTTCTGTTATCCAGATAGTCCCGGTCGCAAGTAAGCAGTATGTACCCGTGCTTCAAGGCGTAGGCGGCATGATTCTCGTCGGGGTGCCCCCTGAAGTGGAGTTCTTGCGCAGTCAACAGCTTTGCACCCATGGAGATAAGGATGTCAGATGCAAGCTTCGGGAAGTTTTCGTCCGTATAAAATCGCGGCTTCGCCCGTCGACGCCGATACTCCACCACTTGCGCGATTTCTTTCTCCGTCGCCGGATGGCTTGCGTAAATCTCCGTCGCGTCAACCCAAGGCATCTTATCCGACCTCGCCGGGCGTCGGGCTTTGCGTAACACTACGCGGCACACTCAACTCAGTCAACGGATAACATCGGGCGAGTAGGCTGCCCTCCCAAAAACTGACATTGGCAAGTGTAGGGCTTATGAGCGCTCTCGTGCCTTCAACACTGCTGCCAGTGTCGAGAAGGCCGTCCCGCCCCGCGGGACGGCAGAAGAAGGCCTGCGGCTTCAGCCCACGAGTGCAACAACTAATTCATACGGCGTCATCCGTGAGCGAATCTGAGCGGCCGAGCCGCGGTTAGCCTGTCCAGCCGGGCACATGTTTTACATTGCAGACCGGGGACATGCTTTACACTTTTGTCCGTTCTGGTTGTTTTTCATTCACTTCGTAGTAGTCGTGCGGAGAGAATGTGGGAATCTCGCTGTTTGAGATTTCCACATTCCCTCCGCAGTTTTTTCGCCGCTCGCGTTTTGCATTCGGGCGGGTGGCCCAGCTAGCGAAACCTAAGGGAGGGAAGCAACGAATTCAGGTCCAGCGCGCTGACGACTCTTATTCCTCCCATATCATCGCCTGGCCTTTTTTCGGCCAGAAGTAACGTTGTCGCAATTTTTGAGAACTGATCGTTATCGTTTCATCCGACGTGAAATCGACCTTTCTGCCGTGAAACCAAGCACCACTATCTCCTGCGATTGTGAGTATCTTCATAAGACAGGTTGTAAGTCCCTCATCATCTCGTCCGTCTGCTCCAGGATGAATCACGACGACACCCGAATTCCGATGAGGGGGGAATTGCCGGTCATCCAAGAAATCCGTATCGTGCGTGAGAATCACTCTCTCTTCTTTCCACGCGAGAGCGAATACGTCCTCGTCGCTCCGCCCGCTCAGCGACAGATCCTGCACGAACTTGGCGTTATAGCCGGAATCTTTAAGAAAGTTCGCCACTGCAGTACCCAAGTTCTCATCTACGAGGAAGCGCGCCTTTCCTCGGTACGCCTGTTTCAATGCGCGAAGGTCATCCTTACTCGGCGCTTCCAAAGGGATCCAAGCCATGAAGGTATTTTACGACTCCTGATTCAGGTCGCTGGGGGACTTCGCTGTTCCCTATCGGACCCAAAGCGCACTCCTACCGAGCGCCATTTCGGACTGAACACCTGCCCGTGACCGGCGTCACCGACGCAGACACTGAGCGCATTGGAGAATGTGCTTGACAACTTAACGACGCCCTCAACAATCCTTCCTCTTTATGAGATTTGAGGGCGTTTTTCTTTTGAGATTGGAAATGCGCGGTGCGGGTCAGTCGCTGTGGCGGCTTCGGACTCAAGTCTGCGCGAACCCCACAATTGCCAACGAAGAACTGGGCTCGCCCGGCCGCCATGGCTAAAGCCATATAAATAGTCACCGTCTTGCACCTTCCGCGGGCGGACCCCGCGGATCCTTTTTCACCACGCTGAAGCGTGGTGCTTCCACCCTTGCCACGATCAAACAGTTTGCGGAGAAAACAGCAGGTCCCTCGGCGGACTGAAGCCGCCGGGGGATGACAACCCAACATTTCCGCGACACAAAGGGGTCCCTTTCGACTACGTTCGCTACGCTCACTTCGCTCAGGATGACAAAGTTAGAAGGTGAAGGCGACGCCGCCGCGGATGCTGCGGGCCGACTGGACCAAGTAGACGGTGTTGCCGTCAGGGCCGATGACCGGGACGTATCCTTGCGCCAGAAGATTGCGCAGGTCGATCAGGGCTTCCATGTGTCCGGGCATCAAGTGCACGTGAGGTATGGGCTGGCGGACGAACAGGTTGAAGAACGGGTCGGTCTGACCGGCCGACGCATTGAACAGGTCAACCGGCGTAAGGGCGCCGCCGCTGGTCCAGCGATAGGAAATAATCCACTCGGTCTTCCAACGCGGGACAGTGCCGTTCAACTTAAGAGCAGCCGAATGACGCCACTTGTCTTGCAAGTTGGTGTGAATAGCATCCCAACCGACGCCTGGATGCTCGAGACTGAGCACTCCACCGTAGTCATAATCGAGCGTGGCGGTGATATCGTTCGCCAGCTTGCGCTCGTAGACGAAGCGCACTCCCTGAACATTGAGTTCGCCACCGTTATAGCTGAACGTGCCGGAGTAGACGTCGGGAAGCACATCGCCGGTGTCGGTGGCGATGTCTCCGACTCCCAATAACGCGGGGTCTTTGATCCGGTCGCGGTAATAGGCAAGTTGAAAATTATTGTTGCTGACGTGCTGCGAAATCGACAGCTCGTGATGATGCGCGTTCTCCAGCAGCGGAGCGCCGTTCATCAGCGTCATGCGAGGACCGCTCTCAGTGAAGTCGCCGGGCGCGGAGTCGAAGCCCTTGACCGCGCTTTGAGTGGGCTCACTGGTGGCGTAGCGGTACTCGATGATGGTGTCGTCGCCAACGTGCCAATCGACCGCACCATAGGGACGGAACGCGTTGGCGCGTCCCATGAACTGGATGGTTTCCAGGTCGCCACCGTATTGGAACACCAAGGAATCGCCGATGGAAAAGCTGTTGGCGGACGATAGCGACAGCGCCTGCAGCGAGCCGTGATGGATGAGCAAATCGGGCCCGGAGACGCGACGCATGGTCAGCGCCAACTCATGCGGAGCACCGTTCTCTACTCCGCTGAGAAACGTTGCGCGCAGGATTCCGTCAGGTATGCCGTTTCCGTTTCCGGCGCCAAGACTTCCATCAAAGGACAGCGTCCTGGTGCTGAAGACGGACTGCTCGAGGGTGAACGACGTACCCATGTCGGACGCGCTGCCATAACCCTCGTTGGCGTCGCCAGCCATAAACGCCAGCGAACCCTTCAGGCCGTGGTCCTGCGTGCCGGCTTCGACCACAACCGGGATACCATCGTCGAAGCGGAGTATCGGCCGGTTGGCGGTGGAACGGAGCGTCCAGTTCCAGCCGTCATCTTCGTCATTGCTGCGCTTGCGCGGCGGCATCATCTTGGCCGCGTCGAACAAAGTGTTGAGCGTGATGTTGACAATCTTGGTGGCGCCGGCTGCCAGGGTGATGTCTTCGCGAACGGTGGGAAGGAACGACGGGGCGCTCACGCGCAAATCGTAATTGCCGGGGGCCAATCCAGCGATGGTGAAATGCCCATCAGCGTCGGTGTAAGCCAGCAATTGCTGGCCGGTACTGAGAGCCAGCATCTCGACTACTGCGCCCATCTGCACGACGCCGCTGGAGTTCTTGACGGAGCCGGAGATCGCACCGGGAGCCACACCTGCGCTAGCGCTCAGGGAGAGCGAGATCGCGATGGCCAACCATCCCCATATTCGGGTCATTACACCACCCCCAAACAAAGGATCCCCGGGATCAAGAACGCGGCGAACCCAACGCACGGAACGCCGACCCGAACTGTTACCGACTTACTCAACAGCGAAGCGCACTGACGGCGCAATCTGCTGCTTCGACACGTTATCGTCGACTTTTACCGTCAAACGGTAAATGCCTGGCTCAAAAGCAGTCAATGCCAGGCTCTTTTCCAAAGTTATCTGGTCGCCGATGTTGCCCATTGTATCCGTCGACTCGGAAGCATGCAGCACGGCCTGATTGTTGGCGACATTGATGATTTCGTATTCGATCTTGGCAGAAGGCTTCTTGGACTTTTCGTCGTACTGCAAGTTGTAAACCTGCATCCAGAAATTGATCCGCTGATCACGTTTGAAGCTCGCCGGAGTGCCGCTCGAGGGCTCCAAGTGGGGATAAGCAAACTTGGTTTGACCGATGACGAAATTGCCCGCGCCGACGCTCTTGGCCGGTACTTTTTCCATGTGGTCCGACAGGATCATCGAGGATGACGCGAGCTTGTCTTCGTTGTATTCCGGCACCGCGACGCCCCTGCTCCAGGTGCCGACACGGTCGCCATTCACGTCTTTCACCACGACGTCGAAGCGATAGCGTCCGGGACGCAGTGGCAAGGCCTTCCAGTAGAGCGAGCTGTGTTCCTGGGTTTTTCCCAATAACTCGGTTGGAACATCAACCTGCACTGTGTCTTCAAAGGTCTGTGCGATCTTTCCTGTCAGCCCGGTCACGCGGCCAAAAATGTTGACCGTGCCGCGCTGGATGCCGTCCTTGTTCACGAAGGTAATGTCTTTGTTCTTGACCTGGATGGTCACCGGCACGAGAACAGTGTCGTCCGTCACTTTTACAAAGTCAGTCTGGATGTCGAAGGGCATCAGGTTCACGTTGATCTTGTGGCTGACGACTTCTTCGAGGTCCTTGAACTTGACCTTGGGGGGCGTATTGAGCTTCGCCCAAATGTCGATCTTGTCGAACTGCTGAGTGGTGTCCAAGCCTGAGTTCGGACCGAGGTTGTTATTGCCAATACCCGCGATACGATCAGCCTTACTGGTCAGACCCATTTCCTCGTACATGGTGAGGCCGGCGTTCGGCGTGTGCAGCAAAGCGTCTTTTTCGTTTGCATCGATCGTCATGTGGTAGTCGTTGCACATGCACGTATCGACGAACTCGATCATCACTTCCTGCTTGTCAATGGCTTCAATATAGCGGTAACGCCAATCTTCAAACGGGTAGGTCGAGGTCTCGCCGCCGCCCTCTTCCATTGGGCGGTTGTAATCGCCGCCAGAGGGATGGGCATCGATCTCGTCGGGCGGCCCGAACACGATATAAATGCGTCCGCGATCAGTCATCCATCCGGGCTTACCGGAGGCGAAATGTTCGTTGGCGTACGCGATGCGGCGGTAATGCTCTTCCTTGTACTCGTTCTCGACGGTGTCGGGCGTGGGATCGCGACGGAGCCAGAACTGTTCGATGAACTGATCTCGCTCTTCGTCGTTGGAGAGCTGCTTAAACGCCGAAAGCTCTTCCGGCGTGATGATCCAGCGCACGTCTTCGTTCAGCCACTTCTTGTAGGTCGAGCCCAATTCCTGCTTGAGTGCCTTGGCGTTGGCTTTCTTTTGCTTTTCGGTCAGCGGTCGCTTGAGCGGATCCGCTGAGGTACCGGTTGACGTGGATGCGGCGCCGGAATCGGACGCTGCCGCCGCCGGAGCGGTCGTCCCAGGGGCTGTTGTCGCTGCTGGGATCGCCGCCTTGTCAGCAGGTGGCGGAGTCGAAGTCTGAGCCGCCGGAGTTGCGACTTGAGCCGCCGGAGCTGCGCTTTGCGCCACAGCCAATCCAGCGGTCAAGAAAAGGGACGAAATCAACAAAAATGCGAGGCGGGTAGCGCTAAACTTCATGTAAAGCCACGGACTCCTGGAGAGACACTGAAACCCACTAAATTGTAAGATTTTGTTGCGGTTAAAGCAAGGATTCACGGAATCCCCCTGGGCTTTAGCTGAGCCCCCGAAGCCTTGACATCTGTAACCCAGACGCGGCGGGAAAGTCGCATCGTGGAAAGTAAAAGTAGGGGGCACCCGCGGACACAATTCCCGGCATCGGGATTGGTCGAAGAATATCGATTCCACGACGCGGAACAGATATAATTCTGTTGTCTGGGCAAGCCCCGAATCCAGTCGGTAAAGGAAGCAACGGCGGAAGCGAGTTCCCACGCCGGTGGTGGCCTATCAGTCTGCAAAGCGCAACGGTCAGCAGGAACCTTTCACTGTCGGTATTCGTACTTAAGTTACAGATTCGAGTACAGAAGAGAGTCAGCTGCGTCTGACTGAGGATCGATGAAAAACTGGAAGAAACTCGCACTTATTATCGGAGCCGTCGTCGTATTTCTGGCCATTGTCGGGTTCACGGTACAGCAAAGCCGCAAGGGCGTGGTCACGGTACAAACTGGGAAGGTGGTTCGCGAGGACCTCACTTCGGTGGTAACGGCGTCGGGCGAAATCAAGCCGAAGGTTTACGTCAACATCGGCGCAAACGCGTTCGGCAAGATCACCCACCTCTACGTGAAGGAAGGCGATCGCGTCAAAGAGGGCCAGATGCTGGCCACGCTGGAGAATGTTCAGCCGGCAGCCGATCTTTCGGCGAACGACGCAGCGCTGAAGGTTGCGCAGACCGATTACGTCGCGTCGCAGGCGGCTGTCAACACGGCAACCGCGGATCAGCGGCAGGCCGAAGCCGAGTATGAGCGGGCCAAGTTGGATTACGACCGCAGCGAGGCGTTGTACCAGGCCCAACTGATTGCGAAGGCGGATTTTGACACGAAGAAGGCTGCCTACGGCACGGCAACGGCGCAGTTGGGACAGGCCAAAGCCAAGCTGGAACAAGCCAAGGCGCAGATGAATTCGTCGCAAAGCCACATCGGCCAAAATGCCGCGAACTTGCGGCATGCCGCGGATGTATTGAGCAAGACGGAATACCGCGCGCCGTTTGATGGCGTCATCACTAACCTGCCTGTGCGCGAAGGTGAGACGGTGGTCATCGGCATCCAGAACGCACCCGGAAGCACCTTGATGACGATTGCCGACGTTTCCGTGATCACGGCAGAAGTGATGGTTGACGAGACGGACATCGTCAACGTCAAACTGGGACAGGCAGCAGAGGTTTCGATCGACGCGATCCCGAAGCAGCGGTTTAAGGGAATCGTTACCGAGATTGGCGACAACGCAGTGCTGCGTTCGACGGGTGTCTCGACCGCTCAGTCAACTTCGAGCGGCCAGGAAGCGAAGGACTTCAAGGTGGTGGTGACGATCCAGGATCCTCCCTCGAACCTGTTGCCGGGACTGTCAACGACTGCCCGGATCACGACGGCCTCGAAGAACAATTCACTGGCTATCCCGATCCAGGCATTGACGATACGTCAGCGCAGCGAACTGGCACCGGAGAAGAAGTCCAAGGAAGCTGAGGTCCAGGCCGCAAGCCTGACCAAGGGCGACCCGAAGGAAGAGCTACAAGGCGTGTTCATCCTTAAGAACAAAAAGGACGCGGTCTTCGTACCTGTAACCACGGGTATCAGCGGAACCACGGACATTGAGGTGATGAACGGGCTGAAAGAGGGCGACGAGATCGTCACCGGAAGCTACAAAGTGCTGCGGACGCTGCGCAACGGGGCAAGCGTGAAAGTGGATAACGCGACGGCGACGAAGAAGGAAGAGTCCTAGACATTGCCGCCGGATGGGCCGGCAGGAAGACAAAGTCTGCCACGATGACCAACCCCGACCAGATGCCGATCGAGGAGAAAAACAGGATGGCCACGGAATTGGTAGCACTGACGGAGACGCAAACGGGCGCCCCTCCGGAATCGTGCATTATCTGCACGGAAGACCTTTGGAAGACCTACGACATGGGTTCGGAGCAACAGGTGCACGCTCTGCGCGGGGTCAACGTTCGAATTCAGCGAAACGAATACGTGGCCATCATGGGCCCGTCTGGTTCGGGAAAATCGACGCTGATGAACCTGATCGGCTGTCTGGATACGCCGAGCAAGGGCAAATATTGGCTGAATAGCCAACTGGTCAGCGAACTCGATGACGACGAGTTGGCCCGAATCCGCAACAAGGAAATCGGCTTCGTATTTCAGACGTTCAACCTGCTGGCACGAGCCACGTCTCTGCATAACGTGGAACTGCCGCTGATCTACGCCGGTATCCCTGCCCAAGAGCGGATCGAGCGGGCCAAGGCCTCGCTTACGTCCGTAGGCATGGAATCGCGCATGAACCATAAGCCCAACGAGTTGTCAGGCGGCCAGCGGCAGCGCGTCGCGATTGCGCGAGCACTGGTCAATAGCCCATCGATCATCCTGGCTGACGAGCCGACGGGCAATCTTGATTCGCAGACGGGCGTGGAAATCATGGCCTTGTTTGACAGGTTGCACCAGCAAGGCAACACCATCGTGCTTGTGACCCATGAGCACGACATTGCCGAGTACGCTCATCGAATCATCCACATCAAGGATGGCCAGGTGTTCAGCGATCAGAAGACAGCGCGCGCCTAAGCAGCAGCACTGCTCAGTCCAAAAGCCCGGCAATTCAGCCGGGCTTTACATTTACTGGAACCTGGACGCGCTATGCTGGTGAAGTACGGAACAGTAGGACCTTGAGGTTGCAGAATGCTTCCGTCGTCGCGCGTCAGGTTCCTTGTGTTTGCGATTCTCGTAGGGCTGGCCTCCCGGGCCGGCGCGCAGTTCGGCATGCCCCTCAATCACGAAGATCCAAAGCTTGAGCCTGCCGCTGTACGAGAGTTGGTCGCTCAGTACTGCAGGTTGGACTACGCGGGTGCGAGATTGAATCCGGCGGACTGGCCGAAACTAGAGCCGCTGGTGGCGTGGCGCACGAATCCTGACTTTTTGCTGTTCATGACGACCTCGCGATTCGATATAGACAACGAACCGGTCGCCGGGCATGGCAAGTACGAGGTGACGGTCCACTATCGGCTGCTCGGCCGATACGACCTTTCGGAAGGTTATTCGCAGGACTCAGCGAACCAGATCGAGGACGTGCGGTTTACGGTCACCCAGGTCAACGGTGAATGGCGCATCAGCGAAGCGGAACCAGGCTATCCACATCCTTCCCGCGCGGCTGCGTTGCAGTGGGCAAGCAAGAAGCTGACGGAAACACAGGACCCCGCAACCAAAATGATTTACCAGCGCGCTGTTGAGCAGTTGCAGACGCAGAAATCGAACCCGCTGGCAAAGTGACGGCCGATTTTAGTCGAACATTCCTGGAACACTTGAGAAATGAGCGGGGTGGGGCAGTCCAGCGCCGTGTGATCCCGCACGGTGACCGGAGGCGGTACCGCCGGGTTAAAACCGGCTCAAATCAAAAAGGCCAACTGACGCTGCGCTGAAGCGCAGCTCTACCCTTTTTCGTATGGGATTCGGTGACTCCAGAACAACGGCTAGTGCGCAACTCCGGCACTTGAAGCTTCGGAAGTGCGTACCGGAACAGCGGAACTCTTCACCGCGAAGTAATCGTGATCGTACAGATTGCGATAAAAGTGTCCGGCGAGTTCGGCGGCCTTGGGTCCAAAGGTTGGACGCCCACCTTCCAGGAAGAACACGGTGACGATTCTTCCGTACTCGGTATTAGCATACGAAGCAAACCAGCCATAGCGGGTACCGTTCTTCGAGCAAGTACCGGTCTTGCCAAGCACGGGCTCCTCGATGAAGCTGCTGCGCAGAAATCGAGCGGTGCCATACTCAACGGCGCCGGATAAGCCGTCGGAGATTTCAGGAATGACGGGCCCGATGTCGAGCTTGCGTTTGACCTTGGGAGCGAAATTCGCAATCTCGTCGGGAGTTGTCGGGTGTTGCAGGTAGTACAGGGTTCCACCGTTGGCAACGGCCGCCATGAGCGCACCGAGTTGCAACGGCGTTAGCGAGATGCTCTCGCCGAAGGAACACATCTTCCCTACACCGCCTAGCTTGGCGTCGAGCTCAGTCGCGGGAAAAGCTCCCAGATGCTCTCCGGGAATTTGCCAGCCTGCCAATTCGCCTAAACCAAATTGGTGGGCGTAATAGCTGACCCGCTGGAAGCCGAGCTTCTGCCCAACCGCAGCAAAGTAGGCATTGTTGGAATGCGCAAGGGCGGTGGTGAGATCCATGCGGTAGTACTTGCCGAGCTGAATCTCGGTGTCTTTAGTGATGATGTTCTCGCTGAGCCCCGCCAACGCGACTGCGACCTTGATGGTGGAACAGGGCTGAGCTCCAGCCGATAGTGCAAGCTTCTGATTGACCATCGCCAGTACGCGCCCGCTGTCCGGGTCGATGGAGACAACCGTTCCATTCATGTCGCCGAGCGCTTCGATGGCGGCTGCGCGCACAATGGGGTCCTCACCAACCGTCACGTCACCTTCGACTTGATCGTTGGCGAAGGAACTGGCGTAGAAGCGTTCGTAATATTTCTTCTTTCGCTTGGCGGCGGTGTACGCGGGGACGACCGTCGAGCGATTATTGGCGGCGGTGGTGCGGGTGCTGTGCTTCATGCGCGCCATTTTTTTCTGCGTGGCGGGACTCTCCGTCACGCGGTGGGTCTTGGCATGGGGCTTCTTGGGCGGAGCAATCGTGGCCGCGGAGGCGCCGACAGTCGGCAGGCCGATTATCAAAGTCAACAACACTCCGTAAATGAAAACGTGTTTCTTCATTGGGAAACTGATCTCCACCCTAGCTCGCACTCAAACAACCTGGCTCGCCGCAACGTCGAGCGAACCTAATAACAAAAAGCGACTTAGGAGCCAAGTCCGTTTCTGGAAACAAGACCCCAAAGTCTACGCTCCGTCTGACAATCTATGTACTACTTATTACTTACCATATAACACCGCGCGCGTCGCCGTGGCGTTCGTGGTTCACTACCTCGCGCGGTTCGATCTGAAACCAATCTGGATCAATGCCGTTTCGGGATTGTACGGCGAGAGGCGCGAGTCGCAAAGTTCTTTTCGAGGGCAGAGCGAAACTTCCTGATGGGTCGGGTGTTTCGAATGATAACAACCCTGAGAATGGTCGTGAAAACGACTGAACCCTCCGATGTGCAACTCGCCCCTGCGTATCGGAGGGCTTTTGTTTTTGCGGCTTCGGCGATCTATTGAACTTTGGTGGTGGGATCGTGGCTGCGGGACGCGATGTAGTCGTCGATGACGCGTTGCAGAGTTCCCTGAGCCCGCAAAATGTATTCGATGGCGTCGCGCACTGCGCCATGTCCGCCCTCATGGGGGGTTACGTAGTGGGACTCGCGTAAAACTTGCTCCCGCGAGTTCTTAACGGCGATCGCCAAGCCGCAAAGGCGCATGACCGGCAGGTCTATAATGTCGTCGCCAACATAGCAAACTTGTTGAGCCGTAAGGGTTTCCTTACGGAGAATTTCGTGGAAGGCGGCGGCTTTGTCCTGCTGGCCCTGGTAAACGTGCTCGATTTTCAGGTCGTGGGCGCGAAGGGCGACAGTCTCGGAGATACGTTTGGTGATGATGGCGGTTTTCAAACCGCCTAAGCGGGCGAGCGAAAAGCCGGTGCCGTCGTGTGCGTTAAACCCTTTAGCTTCAATGATTGAGGAGCTGGCGATGGCGAATCCGCCGTGGCCGGCCATCTGATCGCGATGGTCTTGGGTAGCCGCACCGGAGGCGCCGGCAGGAGCCGGAAACAGGAAAATCGTGCCGTCGGTCATGACGCTGTCAACATCAAAGATGATGAGTTTGATCTTCTTCGCTCGTTCCTCGGACATGAGGTCATGTTAGCAGTTGGGACGCGGTGTGGAGCGTTGTTATAACATTAATTATAATGCCTTTAAAAGCGAACAATTGGCGAAAATCGAGAAAGCGGCTAGAATGACCGGCATGCCCCCGCAGGAAGTCCCAGTTTCGCTGGCTTTGGCTTGGGCCCATCCGCTGGTCGCGGAATGGTTCCTGGGAAAGTTCGGCTCGCCCACCGAGCCGCAGGAACAAGGGTGGCCGGAAATTCTTGCGGGGCGGACAACGCTCATTTCAGCTCCGACAGGTTCGGGCAAAACGCTGGCGGCATTTCTGATTTGTATTGATCGGCTGGTGCGCAAGGCGCTCGAAGGCGACTTGGTGGATCGGACTGAGGTGTTGTATGTCTCTCCGCTCAAGGCGCTGGGGAATGACATCCAGAAAAATCTTGACGGTCCGCTGAGCGAGATTCTCGCGCTGGCAGCGGAACGCGGGATGCTGATGCCGGAAATCCGCACCGCAGTGCGCACAGGCGACACGCTGGCCAAAGAACGACGCGAGATGCTGAAGCGTCCGCCGCACATCCTCGTGACTACGCCGGAGTCTCTTTACATTTTGCTGACTGCGGAAAAGAGCCGGCAGATTCTGCGAGACGTGCGAACGGTGATTGTGGATGAGATTCATGCGGTCGCCGACGACAAGCGGGGAGCACACCTGTCTCTTTCGCTGGAACGTCTGGACATGCTCGCGGGTGAGCCGACCCGCATTGGACTGTCGGCGACGCAGAAGCCGATTGAGTTGGTGGCGCATTTTCTGACTGGCGCAGGACGTCCCGCCCCCGCAGTGGTAAACATCGGGCATCGCCGTACGCTCGATTTGGCCGTAGAAGTGCCAGCTTCCGAGCTTGGTCCCATTGCAACCAATGAAATGTGGGGAGAGATTTACGACCGTATCGCGGCGCTGGCGCTGCAACATCGATCCACGTTGGTGTTCGTGAATACGCGGCGGCTGGCGGAGCGAGTAGCGCTGCACCTGAGTGAACGGATCGGCGAAGAGCTGGTGGCCGCGCATCACGGAAGTTTGGCCAGAAAGTTACGGCTCGCGGCGGAGCGGAAACTCAAGAACGGCGAAATACGAGTGCTGGTGGCAACGGCGTCGCTGGAGCTTGGAATCGACATTGGCAACGTCGATCTGGTCTGTCAGATCAACTCTCCGCGGGCGATTTCAGTGGCGTTGCAGCGGATTGGACGCGCTGGCCACTGGCGGGGAGCGATTCCCAAGGGACGGCTGTTTGCGACGACGCGCGACGACCTGGTCGAGTGCGCGGCGGCGGTCTATGCGATTCGCAGCGGCGACCTGGACCGACTTGCAGTACCCGAGAAGCCGCTCGACATCCTGGCGCAGCAGATCGTGGCGATGTGCAGTTGCGAGGACTGGGACGAGACGGAGCTGTTCGAGTGTGTGCGGCGTGCTTATCCGTATCGCGATCTGACAGCTGAGGAATTCGAAAAGATTCTTGAGATGTTGTCGCAAGGCATCGCGGCGTCGCGGGGCCGCTACGGAGCGTATCTGCATCGCGACATGGTCAATCGAAAGTTGAAGGCCAGGCGTGGCGCGCGACTGGCGGCGATTACCAGTGGTGGCGCGATTCCGGAGACCGCTCTGTATAGCGTCGTGGTGCAGCCTGAGGAGATTGCGATCGGCACGGTGGACGAGGACTTCGCGGTCGAGAGCAATGCAGGCGACATCATTCTGTTGGGGAATACGTCGTGGCGCGTAACGCGGGTAGAGTCGAAGTCGGGCCGCGTGGTGGTGGAAGATGCGCACGGCGCTCCGCCAACAATTCCCTTCTGGCTTGGCGAGGCACCAGCGCGGACGGCCGAGCTTTCGCAATACGTGGCGCGGCTCCGAGAGACATTGAGCGACCTGTTGCCCAACACAGCGCCTTTGCCAGCACGAACGAGACCGGAAGAGGTACCTCAGGGGCTAAAGCCCAATGATTTCAGGACCCGTAACGGCACGGCTAAAGCCGTGCCCCTTCAAATCGGCCTGCCCGGAGATCATCGTGGCAATAGGGGTCCTTCGACTCCGGCGGCAGGGGCTGCCGCCTCCGCTCAGGATGACAACGGTAGAGTGATTCACGGCGCGGCTGAAGCCGCGCCCCTTCGCCGCGGGCTAAAGCCCGCGGGAAATGAAAAAAATGAAGCGGCTGCACGCTGGCCTGAAGGCCAGCTCTACCCAGAATCGCTTGTTGCAGCAGCCTCCGAAGGCGTGCCCTTTCAAATCGGCCTGCCCGGAGATCATCGTGGCAATAGGGGTCCTTCGACTCCGGCAGCAGAGGGTGCCGCCTCCGCTCA
Organism: uncultured Acidobacteriaceae bacterium; assembly: GCA_963730105.1. Taxonomy (GTDB): domain Bacteria; phylum Acidobacteriota; class Terriglobia; order Terriglobales; family Acidobacteriaceae; genus DASRAA01. The sequence goes on along the minus strand of CAVSQO010000011.1, from coordinate 49,099 downwards.
GGATGACGACGGTAGAGTGAGTCGCGGCGCGGCTGAAGCCGCGCCCTTTCGCCGCGGGCTAAAGCCCGCGGGAAATGAAAAAAATGAAGCGGCTGGACGCTGGCCTGAAGGCCAGCTCTACCCAGCTGGCCTGAAGGCCAGCTCTGCCCAAAACCGACAGCAGCTAGAGCTCGCTGGGAATGACAAAAATAACGGGCCTGACGCTGGCCCTTCGACTACGCTCAGGGCAGGCTCTGAAGGCCAGCTCTACCCAGAATCTCAAGTCCGGCACTACCGTGGGATTGAGTCGAGTCCTGAGGTGCAGAGGGCGGTGGCGTGGCTGAAGGCCGAGTGCGGGTTGGACGACTCGGGCGCGGAGCAACTCGATCGAATATGTGGTAGCAGGGCGGGCGGTGCTGGGCGCGGTGCCGACGCAGACGACCATCATTGCGGAACGCTTTTTCGATGAAGGTGGGGGCATGCAGTTAATCCTGCATGCGCCGTTTGGCGGACGCATTAACAAGGCGTGGGGACTCGCGTTGCGGAAGCGCTTCTGCCGCTCGTTCAACTTCGAGTTGCAGGCTGCAGCGACTGACAACGGGATCAACATCGCCCTGGCCGAACAGCATAGTTTTCCTCTTAGCGACGTATTTCATTACCTGCAAGTGGAAACGTTGCAGGAGATCCTGGAGCAGGCGGCGCTGGCCTCGCCGATCTTTGGCACTCGTTTTCGGTGGGACGCCAACCGGGCGCTCGCCTTACTGCGCTTTCAGGGTGGCAAGAAAGTTCCGCCATACATTCAACGCATTCGCAGCGAAGACTTGATGGCGGCAGTTTTTCCGGATGTGGCGGCGTGCTTGGAGAACATCGAAGGCGATATCAAGATTCCTGACCATCCGCTCGTCGAAGAGGTGATGAAGGATGTGCTCACCGAGGCGATGGATATTGATGGCCTGCGGCAGGTGCTGGCAGCGATCTGGGATGGGTCAATTCGTTGCATCGCGGTGGACACACCGGTGCCGTCGCAGTTCTCGCACGAGATTCTGAATGCAAACCCGTATGCGTTTCTGGACGATGCTCCGCTGGAAGAACGGCGTGCCCGAGCGGTGCAGATGCGGCGGGTGTTGCCAGAAGCGGTGCTGAATGAAGTAGGGCGGCTTGACCAGGCGGCCATTGCGAGAGTGCGCGAGGAAGCGCGCCCGGATGTTCGCGATGCGGACGAGTTGCACGATGCTCTGCAAACGCTGGTGGCGTTGCCGGAAGAAATTCCCGATCCAGAATGGAAGGCTGCGGTCGAGGATTGGATGCGGTTTCTGCCTGAGCTCCTTGAAACCTGGCGGGTGTTGCGGGTGAGCGCAGGTGATCGGCGCTATATCGTCGCGTCGGAGAGAGCGACTGAGTTCGCGCTGATTTATCCGGATGCGAAATTCGAGGCGACTCCTCCGGAGCTGAGCTCGAGCGCGTCTTCTCGGGACGACTCGTTATTGCTGATGATTAAAGGCTGGATGATGCACTCGGGGCCTACGAGCGTAGCGGCGCTCGGTTTTCTGTTAGGACTGCCGACCGCCGACATTGCGCAGGCGTTGCTGCGCCTGGAGGCGAGCGGCTCTGCGCTGCGGGGCAATTTCACGGGCCACGCGAAAGGCGGCGAACCTGAGACTGCGGAATGGTGCGACCGTCGGCTGCTGGCGCGCATTCATCACCTGACGGTTGCGACGCTACGCAAACAAGTCGAACCGGTGACGGCCGCGCAGTACATGCGCTGGTTGTTGCGCTGGCAACATGTGACGCCGGATTCACAACTCCGTGGGGAACGAGGGTTGCTGGAGGCCATCCGGCAACTGCAGGGATTCGAAATACCGGCGATTGCGTGGGAGAAGCAGATTTTGCGGCCGCGGGTGAATGAGTATGATCCGGCGGTGCTGGACCAATTGTGCCTGACGGGCGCGGTGGGCTGGGGAAGGCTCTCGCCGCATCCGGCGACGCTGGACGAGTCGAGCAGCGGACGGAGAAGGGTGGTGCCGACCAGCGTGGCTCCGATTACGTTTTTCGTGCGCGAGGACTCGGACTGGATGCAGCCGCACAATCCAGAGGACACGGAGAATGAAGACCGAGTCCTTAGCGAGTCCGGAAGATTGGTGGCCGATTTTCTGCGCAAGCGGGGGGCATCGTTTTTTGCGGACATCGTGCGCGGAACCGGCAAGCTCAAGGCCGAGATCGAGACTGCGCTTTGGGAGCTTGTGGCTGCGGGACTGGTAACGGCGGACGGCTTCGATAATCTGCGGTCGCTGATTAGTCCTGCGCGGCGGGCAACGCCCGGTTCGCCGAAAATCGCAAAGCCTCGGCACGCTGCCGGTCGTTGGTCGCTGCTCTATACCGTGGAGGCGGCGGAACGAAACAAGACGCTGGAGGCGATGTGCCGCATGTTGCTGCGGCGTTACGGGGTGGTCTTCCGCGAGGTGCTGGCGCGCGAGTCGAACCTGCCGAAGTGGCGTGAGCTGCTGATCATGTTCCGTCGCTTGGAAGATCGAGGCGAGGTACGGGGCGGACGATTTGTCAGCGGATTCCTAGGTGAACAGTTTGCCTTGCCCGAAGCGGTGGAATCATTACGTGCCATGCGCAATTTGCCGTCCACGGGTGAAGTGCTGGTTGTCTCTGCGGCAGACCCGCTCAATCTCGTGGGCTTCATCGTTCCGGGCGAACGTGTGCCGGCGATTTCCGGCAGGTATGTGAAGTTCAGGGACGGTGTCGCGGTTGATCCCGAAGAGCGCAGCGCGCTGCTGCGCGAGGCCGGGGCGCAGTGATCGATCGAGATCTTATCGAAGGCGTGGATTATTACGTCGAGAAGGGTCTTTGGGTGTTCACGGAGCAGTATTTGCGAGACCGCGGTTATTGCTGCACGTCGGGATGCAGACATTGTCCGTGGGGATTTGTGAGCGAGGAGCCAACACCTGTGCCCGCGGACTCGAGAAAGTGATTCGCCCGCAAATCCAAAACATTCACCACGGAGAACACGGAGCACACGGAGATATTTGAGTAAGTCTTCTCCGTGACCTGCGCACACTCTGTGGTGAATATTTCTTTACCCCATCGTGCTGAACTTGTCGGGCGTGATCTTAATCAGGACACGCTTCTCGCCGGGTTGGGCGAAGGGATATTTGTCCTTGTCCAAGTACTTCTTGGCCATTTTGTCGATGTGTTTCTCGGCACCGTCCTCCGTGATTTCGTCGACCTTGCCGCGGACTTCGAGGTAGCGGTACGGATTGGCTGGATCCATCAGGGTGATGGCGACACGTGGGTCGTGGCGGACGTTTTTGTCCTTCTGGCGACCGAGCGCGGTGTTCACAATTACTTTGCCGTTGTCATAGTCGACCCATACGGGAGTCGTTTGCGGGCTGCCGTCGGGCATGAGGGTGGTGAAAGCTCCGAATGCGGGTTTCTGGAAGAGGTCTTTGTGACTTTCGGGAACTGAAGCAGACATTCCGAATCTCCTTGCTGATTATTGGCTGGCCATCGTCTGTGCGACGGCAGATTGGATTCCGCAAACATTGTAAGAGGTGCGAAGAAGTTTGCAAGCGCACTTCGATAGGCGCCTAGGGTTACGCTGCCAGGCCTAAAGGCCACTTTCCGGAAACAGCGTTTTTCGCGGGCCTGAAGTCCCGCGCTTCCACCTATCTCACTCCCATCAGCAGTTCGATGGTGAGTTGATCGAGCCGTTCGTACTGCAAACCTTTTTGCGCGAGTGCGTGGCGGTCGAAGTTGGTGGCCAACAACTTTTGCGCACCTGCGTTGGAATATGTCCCGACGCCCTTGCTATTGCCCGCGGTCAGTTCCTTCATGATTGCCTGGATCTCCGGATCGTTGTTCCACTGGCGCGCCTTCTCCTTGAGGATCACGTAGGTCCGCATGCAGCCGCGCGCGAAGTCTTTCACGCCCTCGATGTCTTCGGTGCGATAGGCGTGAGCGTCGAAGTGACGCGAGCCTTCGTAGCCGACGTCTTCGAGGAACTTGACCAGCCAGAACATTGCCTTTGGGGTGGCGGAGCCGAAGCGGTAGTCCTGATCGTAGCGGCCGGAAAGCTGGTCGTTAAGGTCGATGTGGAAAAGTTTGCCGCACTCCCAGGCCTGTGCGACAGCGTGGAGAGCATTGAGGCCGGACATATGTTCGTGCGCGACTTCGGGGTTAACGCCCACCATTTCCGGATGCGCCAAGGTTGGGATGAATCCGAGGTAGGCGCCGGTGGTCGCCATGTAAATATCGCCGCGCGGCTCATTGGGCTTGGCTTCCATCGCGAACTTGAAGCCGTACTTCTTGTCGAGGTTGTACTCGCACAAATAGTTCAAGGCCTCGCGCAAGCGCTTGATCGCATCGTCGGGGCGACGGCAGGCGTCGGTTTCGGTGCCTTCGCGGCCACCCCAAAGGACGAAAGTCTTCGCGCCTAATTCCGCGCCAAGATCCATGGCGGTCATGGTTTTTTGCACGGCGTAGGCGCGGACACTTGGATCGTTGGCGGTGAAAGCTCCGTCGCGAAAAGCTGGATCGTAGAACAAGTTGACCGTCGCCATGGGGACGCAAATTCCATGCTGCTGGCATGCGGCCGTGAATTCGCGGACGATGCGGTCGCGCTCGGCGGGAGTGGCGTCGATGGGCACCAGGTCGTTGTCGTGAAGGTTTACGCCCCATGCCCCGACCTCGGCCAGCAAAGCGACAATGTCATTGGGAGGAATGGTGGGGCGAACAGCCTCGCCGAAGGGGTCGCGTCCGCGATTGCCAACCGTCCACAGGCCGAAGGAGAATTTGTGCTCGGGCCGGGGTTCGTACTTGTCGTTAGTCATAATGCCTCCAGGAATTTCGCAGCTTAAGAAGCCGCGGATGAATTTGAATTGCGACGAATGTCACGCAGTGCCGGGTAAATGCGGCGGTAAACCTCGTATTGGCGATTCATAACGGCGGCCGTAGCTGGATTAGGTTCGATCTGTTTCGAGACGCGAACACATCGCTGACACGCTTCGTCGACGCTCGACCAGGTTCCGGCACCAACTCCGGCCAGCAAGGCCGCTCCGTATGCCGCGCCTTCTTCCGCCTGCAGGATCTCAACCGCGTGACCGTAAACGTCGGCCTGAATCTGGCGCCACAGTGGCGAACGCGCGCCTCCGCCGCCGAGACGAATCGTAGTAACAGGAACATGCATTTCCGCAAAGATCGAGAATGAATCGCGCAAGGCTGAAGGCAACGCCCTCCAAAATGGCGCGAATAACATGGCCTCGGCCGTGGTTGGCTGCCAGACCGATCAGGGCGGCACGCGCGTTGGGATCGAGGTGTGGAGTGCGCTCTCCCATCAGGTACGGCGCCCAAAGCACGCCATCGCAGCCGGGAGGAATGGAAGCGGCTTCTTCCGACAAGACGTTCGTAGGGATCGCGAGCATCTTCTTCGCGCGCGCCAAAGTTGTCGCGAAACCAGCGCAGCGAAAGTCCGGCTGATTGGGTCACACCCATCACGTGCCAGCGATTGGGAATGGCGTGGCAGAACGTGTGCAGCCGCCCGTGCGGATCAAGTGCGGGCCGGTCAGTAGAAGCGAAGACTACGCCTGATGTCCCGATGGTTGCATGAACCGCTCCGGGACTCACAATGCCAAGGCCAACGGCTCCGGCTGCCTGATCGCCAGCACCGGCGACTACTGGAGTTCCCTCCAGCAAGCCGGTAGCGGCAGCTCCAGCTTTCGAGATTGTGGCGCAGACGTCGGGCGATTCGAACAGGGGCGGAAGACAAGCAGGATCAAGGCCGGTGGCGCGAGCCATCTCGGTCGACCAGCGACGATTGGCGACGTCGAGCAGCAGCGTGCCGGATGCGTCGGCCATGTCCATTCCATAATCGCCGGTAAGACGGAAGCGGACGTAATCCTTGGGCAAGAGCAACGTTCGAAAACGCTCGAAGAGGTTAGGCTCGTGCTTCCGCACCCATAACAACTTGGTCAGAGTGAAGTTGGTGAGGGCAGGATTGCAGGTCCAAGCGATGATCTGGTCGGCGCCGATTTGCTCGGTCAACTCGCGGGCTTCGTCAGCGGTGCGCTGGTCGCACCAGATCAGAGCCGGGCGCAAGACTTCACCTGCGGCGTCGAGAAGCACGGCACCATGCATCTGTCCGGAGAAGCCGACGGCAGCAATTTCGGAGGGCTTAGTATCTGAGGCTGCCAAGACCTGCTTCACAGCTTCGCAGGTGGCACGCCACCAGTCGGCAGGCTGCTGCTCGGCCCAACCGGTTTGCGGAGACGTGAAAGGAGCGTGGTCGGCAGTCTGCGAAGCCACGACAGTCCCCTCGGAGTCCACGAGAACTGCGCGAGTTCCACCTGTGCCGACATCGAGGCCGAGTAATTTTGAGGGCATAAGATCGATTCGAGGTTCCTGTCAGTCAGGCAGTCCCATCAGTTGGTGAACGCGTGCAATCGCCGAGCACTGTGACCTCTAGAGCAGTTTCAAAGTTAGCGTGAGCTTCGGAACAATTACCTCAGCGGCTAAAGCCGCCAGTTATCGACAGCTCTGATGCACGCCTGAAGGCGTGCTCCACCCGCACGCGGTCTGCGCTAACGCGAAACAGCTCTAAGCCCACCAACCGGACGATGGCAACAAACGACCCATGGCGATTATTGCGCGGATTGGGATGAAAGAAAAGTCAAATCGTGTACGTTAACGGTGATATAAAGAAGAACTGTAAAGGATGTCGGCGTGCCTTGAGCCGCGCGGACTAAAGTCCGCGCGGAGGATCAACAATAAAGGCCTTAATGCCACGGCTAAACAGGCTGCGGAAAAAGTCCGAAATGCTCGCGCCTCGCGGACTAAAGTCCGCTCGGCGGGTCAAATATAAAGGGCTTAGACGCTGACCTAAAGGTCAGCTCTACCAAAAACCGCTTTTTTCCGCAGCCTGTAAAGCCGTGCCCTTCAAAACCCGAAGAATGCAAGGTAAAAGGTATCGGATTCGATGAAAGCCAAGCGCAGCGGAATTCCACTGATTGCCGAAATGGCTGGCGTGTCGATCGGCACGGTTGACCGAGCTCTGCACGATCGCCCGGGCATCAACGATGAGACACGCAACCGGGTCCTCGAAGTTGCCAAGAAGATCGGTTATCGGCCCAACCTTGCTGCGCGTTCCCTTTCCACGCGAAAACGTATTCGGATTGGCGTTTGCGTGCCGCGTGAGATTCGTTACTTCTACAACGAGATGTGGGAAGGCATCCACGAGGAAGTGCGCCGGTACACTGACCGCGGAATCGAATTTCTCCTGCAGCCGATTCCGGAACTGGGCAAAGGCGAGCGCCAGGCATTTCGAAATCTGGTCGATTCCGGCGTGCAAGGAATCGTGGTCACTCCGGGGAATCCCGAGGCGATGACGCCGCTCATCGACGCAGCGGAGGAAGGTGATGTGCGGGTGGTGTGCGTATCGACGGACGCTCCGGGCAGCCAGCGGTCGTGCATCGTGTGCGTCGAACCCCGGCTTAACGGACTGATTGCGGGCGAGCTGATGGCAAAATTCGCGGCACCCGACGCGCAAGTGGCAATCATTACCGGCATGCTCAAGACGGTTGACCACCGGGAAAAATCCGAAGGGTTCACGAAAAGCTTTCGCGAGCACTCGCATGGCGGGTCGGTGGTAGCGACCATCGAAGGCCATGAAGATCCGGAAGAGAGTTTTCGCAAGACCCGCAAGCTGCTGAAGCAAGTTCCCGAGCTTTCGGGGATTTACATCAATACCGTCAACTGCCTGCCGGTATGTCGCGCGCTGTCAGAGGCGAAGCGCGCTGCCCAAGTACGAGTCATCGCTACCGACCTTTTTCGTGAGATGGTGCCCCTGTTTCGGAACGGGACGATTGACGCTTCGATGCACCAGAGACCGTATCGGCAGGGGCAACTTGCCGTGCGCAGTTTGGCGGAGCACTTACTTCACGATGTCGACCTGCCGGGGACACAGTATTTGAATCCCGGGATTATTCTGCGGTCGAATTTGCAGTTGTTTCGGGAGGCTGGTGGGCGGGGAGCGTGAGGCAAGAGCAGCCGCGGATTTACACGGATCAACACGGATAAGAATTGGGGAAAAGACCGCGGAGTGTTTAACTCCGAGGGCAGAAAGTCAAAGTCAAAAGCAACCGCGGATTTACACGGAGAGCGCTGATCAGATTTGGGCAAAGGCAAAAGCAGCCGCGGATTTGCACGGAGAACGCGGATCAGATTTGGGTAGAGGATAAAAGCCGTCGGACAGTGACTCTTGCGCATGCCGTCCCTGCCGGGACTCGAGTTCCCTAATTCCGCTTACCCAGCGCTGAAAGCCCGGCTCATATTTTGAATTCTCTGCGGCATGACTAAAGAGGCTGCTGAAAAAGTCATTTTCGCTGCTGAAGAAAAACCTCAGGGGCTAAAGCCCTACCGTATTTTCAACGTCTTACGGCACGACTGAAGTCATGCCCTGATACAAAACCATCGGCGAAGCGACTTTTTCAGTAACCTGTAAAGTCATGCCCTGACGCGAGACTGTCGCGAAAGCCACTTTTTCCGCAGCCTGTAAAGCCGTGCCCCTTCAAAACCGCACATCGTGAGTTAGAAGGTGACCCTCACTCCAAGTTGCGCGGCGAAAGGGATGCCCACCGTCGTTCCGGGACCGAAGAAATCGCCCAGCGCTCCGGCCGGCACCAGCAACTGATTCGGGTTGGTGATCGGCACGCTGCACGCCGGAGTCGGGCACAGTGCCGTGGCGTTGTACAGATTGTTCACCGGCGTCGGCAGAGGCAGAGATGTCGGTGACGTAGTTGGCGCCCGGATTGTTGCGGTTGAACAGGTTGAAGAACTCGATGAACGGCATGAACCTGCCAACGCTCCCTGACCTTGAACGGCCGGGTAACGCGGAGATCAACCTGAACGTAAGGCGTTCCACGGAACTGGTCCAGATGTCGTCTGAACGCCATTGATGACCGCGCGATCGTTGGTTGGGATCGCCGAAGCCGTTCACGTCCACCGGAGTCGTGAGTGTGATCGGACGTGCGCTTTCCGCCTGAATCAGGGTGGTCACCTGAAAGCCGCCGGGGATATAAACAATTCCGGCGAAGGTGAAGCGGCTGAGGACATCTTCTCCCGATGGGCCGTAGTCGCCGGGGGCGAAGGGGTTCAGCGGATTGCAAACGCCGTTCACGTAGTCGAAGAGTTCGCCCAGCACGCAGCCCCAGGTCTTCGCGCTCGACAGCACATAATTCGCGGTCAAGTTGAAACGGTGCGTGACGTTCCCCTGCACGTGCAGCATCATCGCGTTGTAGCTGGAGCGGTTGTCCGACTTGAAGACGGAGATGTCGGGCACATTGGCCTGCTGCGTGTCGCATGTCTGGCGCGAACAACGGCGACGACAAGGTGTAGCCCGCGGTGTAGTTGTAGCGACGATAGCCGTGAACTCCCTGCTCGTGGACGTAATCGGCGCTCATGATCCAGTTCTTGTGCCACTGATACTGGACGCCGCCGGTGACATGCAGGGAATACGGCGTGTGGTAATTGGGATCGATCACTGCTCCGGTGCCGCCGTTAGCTGCACCCGGCAAGCAGCCGGGATCGCCGGGCTGGGTGCAGGGCTGAAAGGCCGACGGAGTGTTCACGGCCTGGAAAGCCGTCGCCCAACCGTTCTGCGCCAGATCGTTGTAGTACATGCCGATGCCGGCGCGAATCACCAGGTCTTCGATCCGGTCGGGAGTGTAGGCGATGCCCAGGCGCGGCGCGAAAGCTTTGCGGTAGTCGTGCGGAACACCCGTGGGCAGCGGCAGTTCGAGCCCTCGGATGGTTTGCACTGCCGGGTTGAAGAGCTGACTTACGCCCGAGGCCTGAAACAATCCGAAGGTCGTGTCCCAGCGCAGGCCGTAGTTGATGGTCAGCTCTGGCGTCACGCGCCAGGAGTCCATGGCGTAAAGGCCGAATCGCTGAACATTTTGCGAGAAGCTGCCGTTACTCGGGCCGGTGCGACAGTCGTCTGGCAGTTCGTCGCCGTCGAATGGCGGCAGGCAATTCAGCTCGGCGGTGAGTTGGGCCGGGATTGGTCAGGTAGTACGTCGGGTTCTCGGTGAGAACGTAGAGGTTTCCGCCTGCCGGGAAATGCCCCGCTCAGCACTGGCTCATGAATGAAGTCCACGCCAAATTTAGGAGCGTGCCTACCGATCGAGCCGCTCACATCGTAGCGGAACTGGTACTTCTCCTGGTTGCGCATCACGGGGAACGCGGTGATGGGAGTGACGAACTGGTTGTCGCCATAGGTTTCGAAGCCGGAGATGGTCTTGCGAGGTGGAGCTGAAGGGAAACGCCAGCGCAAAGCCAAGATATCCGATTACGCTCCGCGGTACCGTGCAGATAGCTGGTGCCGAAGGTGAAAGTTCCCAGCCAGTCGGGCTGAAGGTGAAGGTGTTGCTGAAGACGCCGTTCTGATAGTTGGAATGCGTCGTCGCGCCGGTGGAGGGAAGCGTCGCCTGCTGCACCAGAGCGTTGTTGGTGGTGGAATTGTCGAGCGCGTAGCGGACGAACCACTGCGAACGCTGGGACTGTGCCCAGTCGAATGCGCATCATGCCGAGGTAAGACTGAAACGGCACGCGGACGTAAGGCGGCACGTCGATGGAAGTGGTGTTGGGAATCAATCCCTCTTGCGCCAGTTGGCGACAGCGCGTTGAATTGGGTCAGGCTGTCGGGACTGTAATTGATGCTGGCGTGCTCGTTCACCATCTCAAAGCCGGTGAAGATCCAGAGCTTGTCCTTCACGATCGGCCCGCCGATGGTGCCGACGTAGTTCTGGCGTGAGAAGGGCTGCTTGGGCTCGGGCGCACGGGTTTTCGATGGGAAAGCGTGCGTTTAGCGCAGCCGCGCGCTCAAACACTGCGAAGTCGCCATGCCAATCGTTGGTGCCGCTCTTGGTGCTGATGACGACCGAGCCCGCAGTGGTGCGGCCGACGTCAGCATTTTGCTGCGAGGTCTGCACCGCAAATTCGCGAATTACATCGGGAGAGAAGTTCTGCAGGAATCCGCCGATGTAGTCGTCCGAGTTGTCGACGCCATCGACGGTGAGCTGATTGTTCAGGCCGGAGCTTCCGCCGGTGGACACCGCGGTGATGCGCGCCTTGGTAGGGTCGGAAGGCTCGACCGGCTCCGTGCCCGGCACCATGTAGGCGATGTTGGCGAAGCTGCGGGCCGCCAGAGGAATGTCCTGCAAGTCCTTCCCGGTGACTACGCCCCCGTTCACGGCGTCTGTGGTATCGAGTTCCTGGGTGGTAATGGAAGAAGGCTCGGCCTTCACGTTCACCGTCTGCTGAACCGCTGCGGGCCGCAACGTCACCAGGACGTCTCGAACGTTGCTGACCGGAACCGTCACGTCAGAGCTGGCGTCGGCAAACCCTTTTGCGCTGACGATCATGTGATAATGCCCGGGCATGCAGGTCGGCGATAGCGGAACTCGCCGCGATCGGTGGTGGAGACCTGGCGCTCCAGCGATGTGCCCAGCGAACGCACGGTGACGGAGGCCTTGGGAATGCGGCCGTGGGTCGCGTCCTGGACTTCGCCCTGCAATGCGCCGGTTGAACTTTGAGAAAAGCTAAGAAGAGGAAAGAGAAGGATGGAGGTCAGAAATAGCATCGGCAGGATCGCCGATGGCTTATTGAACGATACGAATGGCAAAGCAACCCCCAATAAACCCCGAAAAATTCCGCGCTCCTCCCACTTCCCCCCGTTCCAGATGTCAGTGATGCACGTATCGCACAGCGTACACAGCGCTTTCGTCTACTACCATGTCAGTAGACATTCGTTATGTGGCTGGGTCGGCACTCGGCTTGACGGTGATTAGCGTGGAGATGAGCCTGGGTCAGGAAATGACCAGGCGCAGCCGGACATTGCTTGCGACTCTGTTACCTTATTGCTCTGCATTCGTAGGAGGCTGCTTTGTCAGAATCTTCGTCATCACACAGGCCGGCTGGAGATGCCATGACAGTCCTCTGTCTAGCAAGTTATTTCAAAGGAATTGATTTCCTTCTGGAATGCAAGCGCCAGGGATGCCGCACGCTCCTGCTGACCTCTCAGAGCCTCGCCGATGCTGATTGGCCGCGACAGTCGATCGATGACATCTTCTATGTTCCCGACGAAGACAAGAAGTGGAAGTTGCAAGATGTGCTGCTGGGGATTAGTCACCTGGCGAAGACGGAGGTGATCGATCGCATCGTTCCGATGGATGACTTTGACGTCGAGACGGCGGCAGCGCTGCGTGAACACCTGCGCGTGCCAGGTATGGGCGATACGACGGCGCGCTATTTTCGCGACAAGCTGGCTATGCGCGCCAAGGCGCGCGATGCAGGACTTGCGGTGCCGGAGTTCATCCAGGTACTTAATTACAAGAAGTTGAACGAATTTTTGCAGAGAGTAGCTCCGCCGTGGGTACTGAAGCCACGCTCGTTGGCGGGGTCGATTGGAGTGAAGAAGATAGCGAGCGCCGACGAATTCTGGGCGGCGGTTGACCGGCTGGGCGATCAGCAATCGTTCTACCTGCTGGAACAATATGTGCCGGGCGATATTTTCCATGTCGACACGATTACGTATGAAAAAGAGCTGCTGTTTTCGATCGCGAGTAAGTATGGGCGTCCGCCGATGGACGTTTCGCATGAAGGCGATATCTTCACGACACGGACGCTAGCGGAGGGTTCGGCGGATGAAGTGGCGCTGCGCGCTCTCAATCAAAGGGTGCTGCAAGCCTTTGGCATGGTGCGCGGGGTGTCGCATAGCGAGTTCATTCAGGGACAGGATGGAACACTTTATTTTCTAGAGACTTCAGCGCGAGTAGGCGGCGCGCATATTGCCGACCTCATTGAAGCGGCAACGGGCGTCAACTTGTGGGTAGAGTGGGCGAAGCTCGAGATTGCCGGCGGGAAGGCCGACTATAAGGTGCCTATTGTGCGGGATGATTTTGCAGGATTGCTGATTTCGCTGGCGCGGCAGGAGCATCCCGATACGTCGGGTTATGCGGATCCGGAGATTGTGTGGCGGATGAAGAAGGAACACCACGCGGGACTCATCGTGAGGTCGCCTGACGCGGCGCGGATCGAGCAGTTGATTGCCGACTACGCGCGGCGATTCAAGCAGGACTTTTTCGCATCGCAGCCGCCACGCGAACGGCCGACGAGCTAGAGTTATCTCGAAAACGGCATAGCCGTGTCGAGCGGATGTGTAGCCGGCTGAAGCCGGCTCAAGACAAAAAAAGTCACGTGGACGCCGAGCTAAAGCTCGGCTCTACCCTGCGCCCAACAGCGCCCGTCGCACCGTCTTTACGAGTGATCGTAGAAGCGGAAGAACAAAGCCTGCTTGGAGACGGGCTCGGCCTTCTGCACCAGCGCAGCCAACTGCTTCTCGTTGAACGGCGTGAATTCGCGCGCCAGTTGGACGTTGTGCTCCAGCTGCGCAGTGGTATCGCACCCGATGATCACTGTCGAAATCGGCAGCGAGAGCGAGTAGTACATCGCCTGCCGCATGTCGAGTGTGCCCGGCGTCGGCGCCAGCACCATACCTTCCCACATATGTTTCTGCTGCTCCATGGGCGGTGGCGTCCAAGAAGAAAGGATGCGGCCGCGGGCGGGAATTTTCATGCCGATGATGCCCATCTGCTTTTCGACCGCCAAGGGCAGCAGTTGCTCGGAGAAGCTGAAGTGATGCGGATCGGCTGCATTGACGGCCATGAGGATGGTGTCGAACGGATAGCGATGGATGCTCTCGATCAGCGGCTCGGGACGGAAGTGGCCGGTGATGCCGAGGAAGCGAACCATCTTCTGGTCGCGCGCCTGCAGCAGCGCTTCCATCGCGCCACCCTTGGCGAAAATCTGCTGGACCTCGTTGTCGGAGCCGATGTCGTGCAACTGCCACAGGTCGAGGTGGTCGGTGTTCAGCAGCTTGAGTGACTACTTCCAGCATGCGGAGCGAGTCGTCTTTGGTGCGCTCTTTGCGTTTTGCTGGCGAGGAACGCTTCGGCCCGGCGATGCTTCATTACTTTTCCGACGTACTGCTCGCTCCAGCGCTGTGGCCCGCCGTAGATCGATGACGTGTCGATGTAATTAACGCCGAGGTCGAGCGCCTTTTCGATGATCGGCACGGCAACCGCCTCGTTGTCGGCGCGTTCCAGGGCGGCTTGGCCACCGAGACTAAAGATGCCGACACGGTAGCCGGTCTTGCCGAGATTGCGCGTCGGCATGGCGTTCGGCGTCGCGGGATTGGACGGTAGCGAGGGCAGAGTCGCTGCCGAGGCAGGCAGTGCAGCCTGCGCCACCAGGCCGGCAGTGATGGCTCCGCTGGCCTTCAGGAATTCACGACGGTTGCTACCAGAAGCTTTGTCGGCGTCCTTCGATTTCATGATGACCTCTCGATGGATGGTTTTAAACTCTACACACGCGGCTGCATTCCGAATGAATGGCCCGGCTGAGACTGAGCAGAATTATACGCTGCGATTTTTTGCGGAGGCAGCGCATTAATCCCCCCGCGACTTAGTCGAATCCAGGCCGAAATATGTGGTCGCGTTCCGGAAGCAAACGTCTTCTATCAGTCCGCCTATCAATCGCTCATCGTCGCGGAAGTTCACCGCGTTCGACTTCGCCGCCGACCAAGTCGCATAAAATACGGCGGAAATATTCGTGGCGCGGAAAGGACATGAAGGAACGCGAGTCGGTGGTCATGCCGATGAATCTGGACAACAGGCCCACACTGGACAAGACGTTGAGTTGGCCAGTGATGCCGTCTTTTTGATCGAGAAACCACCAGGCAGGGCCGTACTGCAGCGCACCGCCGGTTCCGTCGCTGCTATGGAAGCTCGAAGCGACGGTTGCGAACAGATAGTTGTCGGCAGGGTTGGAGTTGTACAAGACCATGCGCGGGAGAGCATTCTCGCGCTGCAGCAGGTCGAGATAGTTCGCCAACGCCTTGCCCTGAGGTTCGTCACCGATGGCGTCGAAACCGGTGTCAGCGCCGAGGGTGCGAAACGCCGCGGTGCTTAGATTGCGCTGCGGACCAAGATGAAGATGCTGGACCCAGCCTTTTTCGCTATTGAGGAGTCCGAAGAACAACATGAGAGAAGAAGCATAGGATTCCTGCTCTTCTGCAGTGACGGTCTGTGCGGCCAGAACTTTGTTGAAGATTTTCGTTAGCGACGCTTCGCTGGCGGGAGTGGCATAACAGCGAGTCAGGCCGTGGTCCGAGGCGCGACAACCGTGCTGGGCAAAGTAGTCGTGTCGCTTTCGCAAAGCGTCAAGCAGCGCCGCAAGGCTGTTGATGTCGGTGTTGCTGGCTTCGCGAAGCTTCTCGAGCCACGCCAGAAAAGTCTCGGGATGGTCAATTCGCAGAGCGTGGTCGGGGCGGAAGGTCGGCAATACTTGGAACGGCGGGTTCGCTTCCGCTAGCACACGATGATGTCGCAAGTCGTCCGTGGGGTCATCGGTGGTGCAAACGACGTTCACGCGAAACTTCTTGAGAATGGCTTGTGTCGTGAGTCTGTCAGTCAACGTCTGGTTTGCGGTTTCCCAAATCTGGGGTGCGGTGCTCTCGTTGAGCAACTCGGTGATGCCGAAGTAGCGGCGCAGCTCCAAATGAGTCCAGTGATAAAGAGGATTGCGAAGCGTCTTCGCAACTGTTTGTGCCCACTCCTGGAATTTTTCGTAGGGCGAAGCTTTGCCGGTGCAGAAACGCTCCCCAACTCCATTGGCTCGCATGGCGCGCCATTTGTAGTGGTCGCCTTCGAGCCAGATTTCCGTGAGATTGGCAAAGCGGCGGTCAGACGCGATGTCGGCGGCGCTGAGATGGGTATGATAGTCGACGATTGGTTGCTGCTTGGCGTGCTCATGGTAGAGCCGACGCGCGGTCTCGGAGTTGAGAAAGAAATCGTCGTCGAGAAAGGCTCTCATGAGACCATGCTCTCCAGTTTTGGCGCACAGCGCAAGAAATAACGTCCACGAACACCGTAGCTCACGTGCTTAGGTCATAAATGTGAGGCCGCCAGAAACCGAAGTCCCTCCGGGGCTGAAGCCCGTTATTCTATAGTGCGGTGACGGCACGGCTAAAGCCATGCCCTTTCAAAACTGATTTGTTGGGCAGCTTTCAGGGGGTGCGACAATACAGAGGCAACCGAATCACCGCAATCGTGACGCAAGGAATATGGCAACTGGCGAAGGGTTCGCAAATCGCACGCTGACGACAGCTGAAATCCGGCAAATCGTGAGCGCTGCGGCCGACGAACTGCAGGTTACAGGCAAGCGCGTTCTGGTGATCATTCCCGACGGAACGCGGACCATGCCGATGCCGCTGATGTTCGACCTGCTGCAGCAGGAGAGTCGGCGAACGCGCGGCGGCGTGTGATTATCTCGTCGCGCTGGGAACGCACCCGCTCATGCGCGATGCGCAGCTCTCGGCGCTCGTCGGCAAGCCGGTCATCAACGGAGTGTGTGGCGCGACGAAGGTCGTCAATCATCGCTGGGACTTGCCGGAGACGTTTGCGGAACTGGGAGTGATTCCAAGAGAAGAAGCCGAACGGATTTCCTGCGGCTTGCTGGAAGAAGCGATTCCGGTGCGAATCAATCGGATGATCTTCGACTATGACCAAGTGTTGATTTGCGGCCCGGTGTTTCCGCATGAGGTCGTCGGTTTCTCGGGCGGCAACAAGTATTTGTTCCCGGGAATCGGGGGCCCCGAGATTATAGGCCTGACTCACTGGTTGGGAGCGCTGCTGGGCAGTCATGAATTGATCGGCACACATTCCACGCCAGTGCGCGAAGTGATCGACGCCGCAGCGGAATTTGTAAAGGTGCCTGTGGCGTGCCTGGCAGCCGTGATCACGGAAGACGGCGTTTCCGGCCTGTACTTCGGCACAGCCAAAGATGCCTGGCGTGCAGCCGCTGACCTCTCCGAGCAAAAGCATATCGTCTGGGTCGATGAACCGTTCCAACGTGTTTTGTCAGTGATGCCGAGCCTCTACGACGACCTTTGGACGGCAGCAAAGGGCATGTACAAGGTCGAGCCGGCGGTGGCCGATGGTGGTGAGGTCATTATTTACGCACCTCATATCTCGGAGGTCAGTTATACGCATGGCGCCGATATTGACAAGATCGGCTATCACTGCCGCGACTATTTCGTGAAGCAATGGGAGAAGTTCAAGAATGCTCCTCGCAGCGTGCTAGCGCATTCCACCCATCTTCGCGGCAAAGGAAGCTACGACGCCGAAAGCAGACTCGAGACTCCGCGCATCAGGGTTACGCTGGCGACGGGCATACCGGAAGAACGCTGCACGCAAATCAACCTGAGCTACAGCGATCCAAACGGTGTGAATTTGGACGAATGGCGGGACCGCGAGAGCGAAGGCGTCAAGCTGATCCCACGCGCCGGCGAAATACTCTACCGGCTTCGCACTGCGACTGGCTCCTAGATGGCCGAGCGCGCCGCGTCTATCACTCATCATCGCTGGTTTGTATGCGCTCTGCTGTTCTTCGCGGCGACCATCAATTACATGGACCGGCAGGTCATTGCGCTGCTGAAGCCGGTTCTGCAAAGCCAACTGGGATGGACAGAAATCGGCTATAGCAACATCGTGCTGGCCTTTCACGTGGCCTATGCGATCGGTTTGCTGGTGATGGGCCGCGTCGTCGATCGAATCGGCACCCGCAAAGGCTTTTCGCTGGCGGTATTGGTCTGGAGCGCGGCTGCGATGACGCATGCCATGGCCAGATCGGTGATGCAATTCGCGACCGCGCGGTTTGCGCTCGGGCTGGGAGAGTCAGGGAACTTCCCTGCCTCGATTAAGACGACAGCAGAGTGGTTCCCCAAAAAAGAGCGCGCGCTGGTAACGGGAATTTTTAACTCCGGTACGAATATTGGCGCAATCGTGGCCCCGCTGGTGGTTCCGTGGATCACGTACCGGTTCGGCTGGCAGATGGCGTTCATCGGCACCGGAGCACTCGGCCTGGTATGGGTGATCGTGTGGTGGAGTCTTTATCGCCGCCCGGAAGATGATCCGAAGCTCTCAGCGAGCGAGTTGGCGTACATCCGCAGCGATCAGCCGGAAGAACACGATAGCGCCGCCGCCCGTACGCGTACTGATGATCCATCGTGAAACTTGGGCCATTGCGCTAGGCCGGTTGTTCACGGATCCGATCTGGTACATCTACCTGTTTTGGATACCTGACTTCCTTAGCCGGCGTTTCGGGCTCGACATCCGCGCCATGGCCATGCCATTGTTCGTCATCTACACGGGCGCGACTGTCGGCAGCATCGGCGGCGGATGGATCTCGTCGGCGCTGCTGAGAATGGGGTGGACCCTCAATCGCAGCCGCAAGACTGCGTTGTTGGTTTGCGCGTTGGCAGTGATACCAGTTGTGTTCGCGTCAGCAACGCCTCACTTGTGGCTCGCGGTTGGAGTTGTGGCACTGGCCGCAGGTGCGCATCAGGGTTGGTCGGCAAACATGTATACGCTCGCGTCGGACATGTTTCCACGAGCGGCCGTGGGAAGCGTGGTGGGAATTGGCAGTATGGCAGGAGCAGTCGGAGCCATATTCGCTGCGAAAGCGGTGGGGTACATCTTGCAGTGGACGGGTTCGTACAGGCTGATTTTTCTGATAGCGGCGTCGGTCTATATAGGCGCGTTCCTGATGGTGCAATTGCTGGCACCTCAAATCAGGCCGGTAACGGTTGGCACATCGCAATAGCAAAGGTCGATTTCTGCGACTACTGATTCACGCCGCTGGCCAGGAATCCGCCATCGACGACGATCACTTCCCCGTTCACATAACTTGCCGCGTCGGATGCGAGGAAGATCGCCGCGCCGCAAAGTTCATTCACATTGCCGAAGCGCTTCATCGGGATGCGAGTAAGGAATTCGCGACCGCGATCGGTGCCTTCGAGCAGGCTTCGGTTCAAGTCAGTGGGAAACACGCCTGGCGCGATGGCGTTAACGCACACGCCACGCGGCCCCCACTCCAGTGCCAAGGATTTTGTGAGCGACGCCACGGCAGCTTTGCTGGCAGCGTAGGCTGCTACTTCGTAAAGAGCGACGAAGCTCGCGACGGAGGCTATGTGAATGATGCGTCCGTAGCCGCGCTCCAGCATGTGTCGACCGAAAACCTGCGCGGCGCGAAGGGTTCCAGTGAGGTTGGTGTCGAGAATGGCGTCCCAGTCTTCTTCGCGGAAGTCGAGCGTGGGGGCGCGTTTAGTGCGGCCGGCGCAGTTGACGAGGATATCTACTTTGCCGAACGCTTTGACCGTCTCAGCCAACAGTTGTTCGAGGCTGGCGCGATCCAGTACGTCAGAAGTGCAGTTCACCGACCGGCGTCCCAGCGCGCGAATTTCGTCGGCGGTCTTTTCCACTAGATCGCTGCGGCGCGAAGTGGGTACAACGTCTGCGCCAGCTTCCGCGAGGCCGAGTGACAGAGCATGTCCAATACCTGTCGTTCCACCGATAACGACAGCCGACTTTCCCGAGAGATCAAGCGCTGCGTAGGCCATTCTTCTACCGCCTTTCAGAGACCGTGTTTCGGCCCGAGATGAATCATAACGAATGGGGAGCGATCGAGAGGGCGAAGAGCGAAGACAGACTCCATGCCTCGACAATATGCGGCTGCACGTTTATAACTAACTTCCGATTCTCGCCGATGAGGTTGCTGAACATGCGTCGTTTTGCTGTCATCACGTTTCTTGCGTTTTCGTGCGTGTTTGCTGTTGCCCAAAACAAGCGGTCAATCACGGACAAGGACATTTTTCGCTTCCAGTGGATCGGCGATCCGCAGGTGTCTCCCGACGGCACACACGTAGTGTTTGTACGCGTGAGCGTCAACGAGAAAAAAGATGGCTACGACACCGCGCTGTGGATGGTAGCAACCGCGGATTCAGCGGCCCCGGTGCGCCTCACCAACGGAAAGCGTGATACCCAGCCGCGTTGGTCGCCCGATGGCAAGTGGATCGCGTTTGTGCGCGGCAGCAGCGAGCCGCCTAAGGAAGGCAAGCCCGTGCCATCGCAGCTTGCGCTGCTTTCGCTGGCTGGGGGCGAAGCCTGGACCATCACTGACTTGCCACGGTCAGGGGTTAATCCGGTGTGGTCTCCTGATGGCAAGCAAATCGCGTTCTTGTGTGATGCCAACCCGGACGACTTGGCCAAGAAACAAAAGAAGGACGCGGGAGGCGAGCCCGAGCACGAAAGCGACGTCAAGGTGATCACTCGCGCGATCTATCGCTTTAACGGCACCGGCTACACCGATCCGAAGCATCACCCGCACATCTGGATCATGGACCTGCCAGCAAGTTCAGAGGTGAAGAGCACTCCCCGGCAGCTGACGACGGGCAATTTCGACGAGCACGAGCCGCTTTTCACCGTGGATGGAAAAGATATTCTCTACCACACAAACCGGGTTCCAGAGCCGTATTACGAGCTTCCGAAGTCGGAGATCATGAGCATTCCGATCGCTGGCGGTACACCGCAGTTGCTGACGACGGTGCATTTGGGCGGTCTGCTGGGCGGGATCGGCGAAATGTCACTGTCTCCCGATGGCAGCCGGCTGGCCTTTGTCGGAGCCGTACAACAACCCGTGCGGTCGTACTCACAGCCTGATATGTGGGTACTCGACCTGAAGGCGAAGTTGGTACCCGTTAACCTGACTGCCAAGTACGACTATGACGTGGGCAGTGGCGTAGGAGGGGACAATCGCGCGCCGCGAGGAGCTGGAGGCTCACGGGCTACGTGGTCGAAGGACGGCTCGCACATTGTGGACGTGGTCGGCAAGGAAGGCCGCGCGGTGCTGGTTTCGATCGATGCGAAGACTGGCGAAGTGACCGAGTTGACACACGGCAATCAGGCGGTGGGAGACTTCAGTGAATCGGCGGATGGGAACACGACCGTACTCAACATTTCAACGCCTGTAATGATCGACGAGCTGTTTGTGCTCGACACAAATGGTTCACAGCGGCAGATCACCAACATCAACGGACCACTGTTCTCCGAACTCAATCTCACATTGCCGGAAGACGTCTGGTACACCAGCTTTGACGGCAAGAAGATCGAAGCCTGGGTTCAGAAGCCGCCGGACTTCGACCCTTCTAAGAAATATCCGCTGATTTTGAATATTCACGGTGGGCCGCACTCAGCATATGGGTGGATCTTCGATCATGAGTTCCAGTGGATGGCTGCGAAGGGGTATGTCGTGCTGTATCCCAACCCGCGTGGCAGCACCAGCTACGGGCAGGAGTTCGGAAATATCATTCAGTACCACTATCCTGGTGACGATTACAAAGACTTGATGGCGGGCGTGGACGAACTGGTAAAACGTGGCTATATCGATGCGAATAAGCTGGGCGTCACCGGCGGGAGCGGCGGAGGTCTGCTCACCGACTGGACGGTCACCCAAACCCACCGCTTCCACGCGGCGGTTTCGCAGCGCGATATTTCCGATTGGGCTTCGTGGTGGTACACGGCCGACTTCACGCTTTTCCAGGCGAACTGGTTTAAGGCGCCACCGTTCGACGATCCGCAGGACTACGTAAAGCGCTCGCCGATTACGTACATCAAGAATGTCGATACGCCGATGATGTTTATCCTCGGCGACGTCGATTATCGGACGCCTCCGGGAAGCGGTGGCGAACAGATGTTTCGTGCGCTGAAATACATGCATCGGCCAACGGTCATGGTGCACTTCCCGGGAGAGTCACATGAACTGTCTCGCTCGGGGCAGCCGTGGCACCGGGTCGAGCGTCTGGATCACATCGTCGGGTGGTTCGACGAATGGTTGATGGGTATTCCTCATCCTGAATATGCGATGCCGGACAAGGAGACTGCGTCGACCACCGCTGCGAAGCCGTAGAGAGGCGGGGGGACCTCTCAGCGCGAATTCACAGTATGTCCGAACCGATGCGAAGAAACGCGTCGCGCAGCGCACCGTGTTTTTGCAAGAGCCGCAGGTAGCGCGTTTCGTCGGGACCGGCTTTGGCGCGGATGATGGCGGCAAGTGCGCGCTTTTCGTTTGGCGTCCATCGTGCAAGGTCGGGCACCAGCGATAACGCGACTGCGAAATCGCTCAGGGCCGAGCGTTCTTGCGTGTTCCAACTGTCGAGATTAGTCCCGAGTATTTTGCGGAGCCGCGATGTCGCTGCCGTCCGCATCTTTTGTGCATCGCCACTGAAGTCCGCGGCCATTTTGCGCTGGACTCTCAGTCCCAGTGTTCTTGTGGAGAACGTGTCCCAGCGGCCGACAGGAGTTCCTCCGAACTCGAAGAATATGTGTCCGTCAGCGAGTTTGCGCAGAGTGCGTGCGGTGGTGCGGTGCTTGGGATCGCGAGCCAGCTTTCGTTCCTCGCGCTCGACGATCGCGAGCAAGTCAGGACGGCCAGGCCGGAATCCCAACTTTCGGTAGAACCAGAAGGCTCCCGACTGGATGGCCTCTTTGTTGTCTTGTCCGATCTGGTAGGGATAGACGGAAATGCAGGTCACGCCAGCCAATTGATGAAGGAGATGCAGGACTTTCGAATAAACCCAGGCAGTTTCACCTTCACGGAACGCATAGAACGTATTGAAGCCGACTTCCATCCATTCGAAGAGACCAATCGCTTCGAAGTAA
The DNA here is from genome assembly GCA_963730105.1 of uncultured Acidobacteriaceae bacterium. Taxonomy (GTDB): domain Bacteria; phylum Acidobacteriota; class Terriglobia; order Terriglobales; family Acidobacteriaceae; genus DASRAA01. The sequence goes on along the minus strand of CAVSQO010000011.1, from coordinate 26,507 downwards.
TTGACGGGCACTCCGTTCTTCAAAGTAAAGCCTGCGTAGTAGGCACGCAGTGGCAGTCGCCATTCGACGTCAAGCCCCCAGATGAACAACTGGACACCCCGGCCGACGTCGGCCTGAAAAACGTAATTCGGATCCCCATATGTAGAACCTTGTAGTTCGCGATAGCGGACCGCCAGCGCGTCTTGCGCCATGGCAATAATTTCCTGTCCTTCGCGGCGGCTCAACTTTCGCAGGGCGAGCGGGGCGGAATTCATTTCGTCATCGAGCGATACCTCTTTCCGCTGAATGAGGGGTGCGTTGTGAGTGAAAAATCGCGACACTGGCCGACGTGCGAGGGTCCGGCTGGCCGGAGAACCGCGCAAGTCCCAGCGAAGACTCACGTCCAAGGCGTCATACAGGCTAGTCCGAATTCGCCGGGGCATCGGGAGATCGGAGAAGCTCGTGAGCACCCACTGAGGTGCGTTCTTTTCACCGCCTGAAGCGGACTCGATCCATTTGAGGTAGGGCGTGTCGGCTTCGACAAACGAATCGTCGTCGAGTAGTGGAATGCAATTGGGGAGAATGGTCGCCAGCTGGCGATAGCGGTCGTCAACGTTCCAGTCGGCGCTGACGTCTTTCGGGTGCCTGTCTGCAAGACTGCGTGCGAGTTCGAGGGTCCAAGTATTCGCTACGGCAGTGCCAGCGATTCCGGAGGCTGCTTCGTCATCGAGAAGCTCGGTGGCAGAGGGCAATGCGAGCAGGCTTGTGACTTGGGGCTCGAGCGATGCGAGCAGTTTGTCGGCGAGGCGAGCGACGGACTCACTTTGGGGAAATGCGCGGAGGAAAAGCAACGAGTCATGAAATCGTATGAGTGATTCAACGTCTTCGAACTCTGCGGCCCGCAAACGCGCCAAGAGACGCTCACATTTCGCGGCACAGCCCGGACCGTAGGCGCGCTTCATCGTCTCAAGTTGCTGTAATTCCACCACCGGACGCTTGCTCAATCAATCTTCCTTTTCACGATTTGTTCGCCGGGTGTCAGTCTACCGGAAGGTGTCAAGGCGAGCCCCGAATCGAATCGGCGCAACGGATTCTCTGCCGCGGCCGGCGATCACTGCGATTCAAGGGGTTTGGGAAACCTGCCGATGAACAGACCAGCCATGGCGAATCAGTTAGACAGCGGCTTTCCCAGGATTCAGCTTCCGATCGCGCCCGACCGCAGAAGGCTGGACCGGGTACTGACCAACCTGCCCATCCGTATCGTCGGCATAGACGGCGAACCCACTTACTACCCAGGTATCTGTACGAACTTGAGTCGAGGGGGTATCGGCTTCGAAACGACTGCACGCCTGGAAGTTGGAAAGGTGGTCGAGTTCGAATTCGTCCAGGTGGTTGACGAAACGATGAGCTACTGGATCCGCATTTTGTTTCGAAGCGAGCAGCGATATGGCGGCTATTATGTCAACGATGATGGGTCCGATATTCGAGCGCCGAATTAGGAAGAAAAGCAGCCGCGGATTTACACGGATCGACACGGATTAGATTCGGGTACAAAGGCAAGAGCAACCGCGGATTGCGCGGAATGCGTGTCGCACTCGACTTCGGTGTGTCGAAAATTTCGACGGAAGGGCCGAGGCCGGTAAGCGGAGAAATGCAGGTCCTCGACTCACTGCGTTCGCTCGGGATGACAAGCCGAAGCGACTCAAGAGAATTTTATTTTTGCGTTTACGGCTGCCAGCCACCACCCAGCGCCTGATAGAGGGCGGCGTAGTTTTGCAGTTCGGCGTACCAGGCCTGGGACAGACTCAACGCAGACAGAAAATACTGCTGCTCGTAATACTGCACTTCGAGAAAGCTGGTGACACCGCCCTGGAAGCGGACGTTCGCCAAGTCTGCCATCTGTTTGTAAGTATCCGTCTGCTGCTGGATCTTCATGCGGTATAACCGGGACTGGTTATACCCAACGAGGCTGTTCGAAACCTCTCCGAAGGCCTGGTTCACGGTCTGCTTGTAGGTCAGCTCGGCCTCGTCGCGCTGCGCCCAGGCCAAACGATATTGGCTTCTGATCCTGCCGCCTTGATAGAGCGGTTGGAGGGCCTGTCCACCTACCGCCCAAAACGTCGCCGGCCCAAGGAGGAAACTGGTCAGCGCGGTGCTCTGGGCGCCAAAGGTACCGGTCAATGAAATTTGAGGGAAAAAGTTCGCCTTCGCGACTCCTACGTTGGCGTTTGCGGCGACCAGATTCTCTTCCGCCACTCGCACATCGGGACGGCGTTCGAGCAGTGCCGACGGCAAGCCGGTCGGCACGTCGGGCAGATGCGGTTGTTGCTGAATGGTCAGGCCGCGAGCGATTGGTCCGGGATTTCTGCCGAGCAGGATGCTGATGTTGTTCTCGGTTTGCTCGATGAATTGCTGGGTGCTGATTACCTGGGCCTCAGCCTGCTGCAAAAGCGTTTGGGCCTGATAGACGTCGGTGATGGCGCTTTCGCCGCCCTTAAACTTGATCTGGTTGAGCTTCAGGATCTCGACGTCGGCGTCGACGGACTTCTGGGAAAACTCCAGTTGATCGTCGTATTGGCGCAACAGAAAGTAGTCGGTAGCCACGGAATCGATCAACGTAACCCTAACGACTTCCTGGGCGTATTGTGAGGCGAGCAAGCTGGCGCGGGCCGACTCGGTGGCGCGGCGATACTGCCCCCAGAAATCGACAATGTAGCTCAACGACAGCGCGAGGCTGTCGTAGGTCGGCGACTTATCGGTCCCGAGATTTGTGAGCTGATCACGCTGGTTGACGATGGAGCCTGAGCCATTGATCATCGGGAACTGGTAGGAACGCGTGATGCCCAGATTCGCATTGGCTTGCAGCACTCGAGTGGCAGCGATGCGGATGTCGTAGTTGTTAGTCAGCGCCTCCTTGATGAGACCCTGTAAAACCTCGTCCTGATAAACCCCGGCCCAAGGCGTATCGGCAATGGGCTGAGCAGGCGTCTGCGATGAGGCGCTCGGAGCTATTCCGCGATATTGGTCGGGAACGGTGGTGGCAGGTCGCTTGTAGTTAGGACCAACTTTGCATGCCGTGAGCGAAAGCGCCAACAGGATCGCGACCGATGTCTTGAGCTTAGTCATGGGCCTCTCCTGTAGCCGGGGTGGCTGACGCACCCGGTTGAGGCTCATGTTTCTTGCCGCCAATCCAATTCCCGAATCGCTCAACGACGTCGAAGCTGACGGGAATAAAGAAGATGGCGAGGAATGAGGCTGCCAACATTCCGCCGATCACGACGCTGCCTAGCACCCGGCGCGAAATGGCGCCTGCGCCAGTAGCTGTCCATAACGGCACGCATCCCAGAAGAAATGCGAACGAGGTCATCAGGATAGGTCGCAATCGGAGCTTTGCGCCGGTCAGGGCCGCGTCCACCAAGGTCGCCCCCTTGTCGTACTCCATCTTGGCGAATTCGACGATCAGGATGGCGTTTTTCGCCGAGAGTCCGATCAGCATGACCAAGCCGATCTGGGCGTAAACGTTGTTATCGAGCTTGCGTAGATAGAGCGTAATAAACGCGCCGAAAACCGCGATGGGCACGCCCAGAAGCACGCTGAAGGGCAGCGTCCAGCTCTCGTACTGCGCCGCCATGATCAGGAAAACCACAAAGAACGCCAGCCCGAAGATGGTGGCCGGCGACACACCTTGCGCGGCTTTCACTTCCTGATACGACATGCCCATGTAGTCGTAGCCCATCTGAGTCGGCATGGTCTTGCGGAAGGTGTCTTCCATCGCGGCGATGGCCTGTCCAGAGCTATATCCTGGCGCGGCCGAGGCGTTGATCTGCACACAGTTGAACAGGTTGTAGCGCATGACGAATTCTGCACCGCTCCGCGGATAAACGCTGGTCAAGGTACTCAGTGGGGTCATTTCTCCCGCGGCATTCCGCACGTAAAACTTACCCAGGTTCTCGGCTTTCGTCCGATAGTCGCCGTCCGCCTGCACGTACACCTGCCACTGCAAGCCGAAACGGTTGAAGAAATTCACCAGCGAGCCGCCCATGAATGTCTGCACGGTCTGGTAGAGATCATTCAGCGGGATTTGCTGGGTCATCGCTTTAGCGTTATCGACCTTAACTCCGACCTGCGGAACGCCGAACAGGGCGGTGGTCATCACGCCGGCGAGTTCAGGACGCTTGCGGGCCTCAGCCATAAACATTTGTGTGTTCTTAGCGAGGAAGTCAATGCCGCTTCCTGACCGGTCCTCCAGCACGAAGGTCACGCCGCCCGATGTACCGACGCCGGGAATTGCCGGAGGCGGAAATGAGAACGCAATGCCGGATGGAATCTTCGACAGGACCTGCTGCAGGTGCGCCTTGATCCCTATGTAGCTGGTCTCGGGAGTCTTCCGATCTTCCCACGGCTTGAGCGAAACGAAAAAGAACGAACTGTAAGTCGCGTTGACGCCGCTCAACATGCTATAGCCCATGACCGAGCTGACCTTGTCGACCCCCGGCGTCTCCAGGATGGCTTTTTCCACCACGCGGGCGGCTTCCGACGAGCGTTGCAGCGACGACGCATCGGGCAACTGCAAGCCGGCATACAGATAGCCCTGGTCTTCGTCAGGCAAGAAGCTGCCCGGCACCCTCTTGCCGAAAAAAGCCAGCAGCCAGCGTCGACTATGCCGAGCAGCAGGAATGCAAACCCCGCCTTGTGAATCAAGTGTCGGCACCAATTCATGTAACCATCGGTGGCGGCTGCCGAACACTTTGTTGAACCAGCGGAAGAAGACGCCCAGCGGTCCGCGCGATTCCTTTTTCGGACGCAGTAACATGGCCGAAAGCGCAGGACTCAGCGTCAAGGCGTTAAAGGCCGAGAACAACACCGAGATGGCGATGGTGACCGCAAATTGCTTGTAGAGCTGTCCGGTGATGCCGGGAACAAAGGCCGTAGGAATGAACACCGCGGCCAGAATAAGGGCGATCGCGATCACCGGCCCTGAAACTTCCTCCATCGCCTTGACGGTCGCATCGTGCGGTGTCATCCCATGTTCGATGTGGTGCTCCACCGCCTCCACCACCACGATGGCGTCGTCCACGACTAGTCCGATCGCCAGCACGAGTCCGAATAGCGACAGCGTGTTAATGGAGAAGCCGAGGACCGGGAAGACGACAAACGTTCCAATCAGCGAAACCGGGACAGCCAGCAAAGGAATCAGGGTGGCGCGCCAGCCCTGCAGGAATATGAAGACCACGATAATGACAAGGACGATGGCTTCTCCCAACGTCTTATAAATTTCGTGGATGCCTTCACTCACTGCCAGCGTGGTGTCGAGCGCAACGTCATAGTCCAATCCCTGAGGGAATCGTCCTTTTGCCTCTTCCATCATCTTGAGGATGGCTGCCCGTGAGGCGAGAGCGTTGCTTCCGGGGGTGTTGTAAATTGCGATGAGCGCCGCCGGCCCGGTGGGCTGGGCAGGCTTGCCCTCTTCAGGCGCTTTTCCTAACCTGGCGTTATACGAGTAATACTGCGAGCCCATTTCCACTCGCGCGACATCCTTCAGTCGCAGTATGGAACCGTCAGCCTGGGCACGAACCACAATCTGATCAAAGTCCGCTGCAGTCGGTAGTCGTCCCGGGGCCCGCACGTTGTAGGTAAATTGCTGGCCGTTGGGAACTGGTTCGCCGCCAATCTGGCCGGCGGGATTGACCTTGTTCTGAGCCTTGACGGCGTTGGTGATGTCAGTAACGGTCACCCCAAGATTCGCCAGCTTGTCGGGATTGACCCAGATGCGCATGGCATAGGGCCCGGCGCCGAATATCTGTACCTGTCCAACGCCCGGCAGCCGGGTCAGCGCGTACTGCAAGTTGATGGTGGCGTAGTTCGCCAGGAAAATGTTGTCGTAGGTCCCACCTGGGGAGTACAAGTCGAGCAGCATAAAAGGCGCCGTCGTGCCCGGTTGCACGATGACTCCCTGCTGGGTCACCTCGGCTGGCAGTTGCGAATTGGCCTGTCCCTGCCGCATCTGCGCCAGAATCTGGTCGGTGTTGATGTCGGTTCCGAGCTGGAAATCCACGTACAGCGTCATTCCACCGCCCGAGCTGGCGCTCAGCGAGTACATGTAATTCATGCCGCTGACGCCCGACATCTGCTGCTCGATCGGCGTAGCTACTGACTCCGCGATGGTCTGGGCGTCGGCCCCGGGATAGGTGGCTTTCACCTGAATCATGGGGTCGGCGATGTTGGGAAACTGCGCGGTAGGCAGGCTAAGAATCGAGACCACGCCGACCAGCACCATCAAGATCGCAATCACGATGGCGACAATTGGCCGGTTGATAAAGAATTTCGACATGGTCAGTTGCTCCCTGCCGCGGACGCCGCTGCCATATAGGGCTTGGGACTGACTGGAATTCCTTCTTTCACCAATTGGGGCGCTGCTGCAGCGGCTTGCTGAATCTTCAGGATGCCTTCGGCCACCACCCGTTCGCCGGGTTTCAGGCCGTCGGTGATGATCCAGTTCGGACCGACTCGGTCGCCCACCTTCACGGGGCGAAAGGTGGCTTTGTTGTCGGACGACACCACAATTACCTGATACAACGACTGCACTTCAATTACAGCTGGTTGGGGCACGAGGAGCGCATTCGGGTTGTCGGAGGTCTGCATGCGGATCATGCCAAAACCTCCCGGGCGCAGGATGGCATCGGGGTTCGGAAACTCGGCGGTGATCTGGACGGTTCCCGTGCCGGAAGCAACCTGGCGATTCACCTGTGTCACTCGGCCGCCATGGGGGTACACCTCGCCGTTCGCCTGGATGTAGTTCACCGGAACATTGGCGGGTCTGCCGCTACGGATAAACGCCGAAATCTTCGCCGCACTCGCGAGATAGTCGCTCTCGCTGATGTTGAAGTTCGCCCAGATCGGGTTTACCTGCGAGACTGTGGCCATCTTGGATGTGGTTCCCACCAAATCACCAATCTGCGAGTTGGAATTGCCCGCGATGCCGTCGATAGGCGAATAGACCTTCGTCCAGGCGAGGTTGAGCTTGGCGTTATCGAGGGCGGCCTTGGCGGCTTCCACCTGTGCCTTGCGGGCGGCTTGTTGCGAGATGTCAGTGTCGAGCTGCTTCTGAGGGATGGCGTTCTGCGCTGCCAGAGGAGTATCGCGCGCGACGTTGTTATCGGCTTCAGACAGTCCCGCCAGCGCGACATCGACATCCGCTTGCGCGTGCTCGAGCGCGGCCTGATATTGCCGTGGGTCGAGTTCGAACAGAAGCTCGCCCTTCTTCACGAAGTAGCCGTTCTGGTAGTTCTGCTTCAGCAGGTAGCCCTGCACCTTGGGGGTAATGTCGGCGTTGACCGGGCCGGTGAGTTGCGCCACCCACTCCTGAAAAATCGGGACATTCTGCTGTGCAACTTCGGCTACCAATACCTCAGGCGGCCCAGCCTTCGGGGCCTCTTCTTTTTTCTCGCATCCCGCCATAAGCAGAAGCAGGCCGAAGCCCAAGGTAAATGTCACCGTCGCGGGAACCAGCTTTTTTCTCCACCTGGCGATTGGTCGCAGCGCAGTGCGATTGATCGTATGACTAGTTCCCTGCGGTTTGTTTCTGGATTGCATTAGCAAACTCCTGGTTGTCACGCATCGAGCAAATCCACATGGACTGCGACGCGCAAGAATTCCTTCTCGCGCAACACGCAGCACGATAAGAGGTGAATGGTTGCGACTCACCAAAATACCGACAAATCAATTCAGTTGCAATGCCATGGAGGAGCTATCCGGTGTCCGGAAACAGTCTATTGGGGCTGGTTGCGAAAGGACGTGGAGCCGTCTTCGAAGGCATAACGCGTTTAAGTTCCCGTGAATCCTATGGGCCCTGCCTTGACAGCGGTTTAGGACACGTTTTACTGTAAGCGCCCATTCCAGTGAGGTGCTCATGTCGTTGTCTCCCGTCACCGAACTTGATGACGAACTCGAACAAGCCGGCAAACCAGCTGGGCCGTGCGCCATGGTGGTGTTCGGAGCCACGGGCGACCTTACGATGCGGAAACTTGTGCCGGCCCTTTTCAACCTGGAAAAGGCGCACCTGTTGCCGCGTCAGTTCGCCGTCATTGGCGTGGCCATCGACGACATGAGCCCCGAAGAATTTCGTGCCAAGGTCACCCGTTTCATTCCAATGGAAGAACACGGCAGCGAGGTCTTTCAGCGCTTCGAAGCTTCCCTTCATTATATGCGCGGAGATTTTGCTACCGCCGCAACTTTCTCCGAACTCTCGGGAAGGCTGGCGGCGATCGACGAGAAGTTCGGCACCGACCAGAACTACCTGTTCTATATGGCAACGGCGCCAAAGTTTTTTAGCGAAATTGTTCAGCAATTGGGCCAATCAGGCTTGTCGAAGCAGGAAAACGGTCACTGGCGGAGAGTCGTCATCGAGAAGCCATTCGGACAAGATCTCGACTCGGCTTTGGCTCTGAACTACAACATCAAGGCCGTACTGTCCGAAAAGCAGATTTATCGAATTGACCACTATCTGGGCAAAGAAACCGTACAGAACATCATGGTGTTTCGTTTCGGCAACGGGATTTTCGAGCCCATCTGGAATCGCCGTTATATCGATCACGTCGCCATTACAAATGCAGAGACCGTGGGCGTGGAGCTGCGAGGCGGATACTTCGATAACGCCGGAACTCTGCGCGACATGGTCCCCAATCACATCATGCAGCTTATAAGCCTGACCGCGATGGAACCTCCCGCGTCATTCAGCGCTGACGCGGTGCGCGATGAACAGGCAAAGGTTCTCAACGCGATTCAGCCACTCAGTTCCGAAGACGTCCTGCACCAGGCGATCCGTGGACAATACGGCGAGGGTACGGTGTTGGGAGAAAAAGTGCAGGCGTACCGCTCGGAACCAGGTGTTGCGCCCGAGTCGAAGACCGAGACTTTCGTAGCGATGAAGTTGAACATCGACAATTGGCGTTGGGCCGGTGTGCCCTTCTATCTCCGAACCGGCAAGCGCTTGGCGAAGCGGCACACGGAGATTAATATCCAATTCAAGCGAGCGCCCTTCCAATTGTTTCGTCACACCAACGTGCACAAGCTTCAGAGCAATCGACTGGTTATTCAGATTCAACCGGACGAAGGCATGGCACTCGGATTCGGAGCGAAAATACCCGGCCCTCAGCTTCGTCTGGGTTCAGTTGAGATGAGCTTCGAATACTCGAAGTATTTTGGCGAGGACCCTTACACCGGCTACGAAGTCCTGCTGTACGACTGCATGATTGGGGACGCGACCTTGTTTCAGCGGGCTGACATGGTCGAAGCCGGCTGGCGAATTCTTGATCCCGTCATTGACGTGTGGAAGGCACTGCCCGCGCGAAGCTTCCCCAACTACGCGGCAGGTTCGTGGGGACCGAAAGAATCCGACGACCTCATGGAGCGCGACGGTCGGCAGTGGAGGAAAATCGAATGATCCTTGCAGGAGATATTGGCGGCACAAACTCGAGACTTGCCGCGTTCGAGACCGAAGGCAATCGGCTGTGTTGTGTAGTCGAGAAAATCTATCCGAGCAAGCAGCATAACGGCTTGCCCGAAATCGTTGCGGACTTCATTAAGACCGAGGGGATACCGGCGCAATCCGCTTGCTTCGGAGTTGCCGGGCCGGTCACACACGGACGCAGCAAGATCTCAAATCTGCCCTGGATCATCGATTCACGCGAACTTGCCACGCAGCTCCGACTGCGTTCAGTCGGGTTGATTAACGACCTCGAAGCGCTCGCCTATGGCATCGATGCGCTGGAGTCGAAGGACTTCGTGACGATAAGCGAAGGGTCTCCGGACGCCGAAGGAAACATGGCGGTCGTTTCCGCCGGCTCCGGCCTGGGAGAAGCTGGCCTCTACTGGGACGGATTCCGTTACCATCCCTTCGCGTGCGAAGGAGGACACACCGAATTCGCGCCCAAGAATGACGTCGAAATTGATTTGCTGCGATACCTCATGCACAAGTACGGTCATCAGCACGTCAGCTATGAGCGGATCCTCTCGGGCCCCGGCGTAAAGAATATCTACGAATTCTTACGCGACACTGGGAAAGAAGAAGAGCCCGCATGGCTGAAGGACCAACTGGAAGCGGCGGCCGACACACCCGCGCTGATCTCGCAGCTGGCTTTGAGTGGTAAAGCGTCAATCTGTGATCGGACGATCTCAATTTTCGTCAGCGTGTTCGGATCCGAAGCGGGGAATTGTGCCCTCAAAATGATGGGGACAGGAGGAGTCTTTGTTGCCGGAATCGCAGGAAAGATTGTCGAAAAAATGAAGGGTCCCGCCTTCCTGCAGTCGTTTCTGGATAAAGGCCGCATGCAGTCTCTCCTGGAGTCCGTGCCGGTCAAAATCATACTTAACGACGATTCAGGATTGATTGGTGCAGCACGTTTCACGCTGATCCAAAAGGCGTTCCGAGGATAGCCAGCACCACGGCGTCAGCTCTGGGGCCGAAGCGAATCGGACACCCACTGCCAGCGTCTATGCGTTCGTGCTCGCGAATCAAATGACGAATGCACATCACAACATCCGAAGTCACAAAGCCCCAGCGTGTCGACCGTTCACTTGCTTTCCCGAGTACCGGGGCGCTTAGGGCCACGAGGAGATACTGATGGCTCGGCTGCTCTCAGTAAATGTCGGCCTTCCACGCGATGTGACTTGGGAAGGCAAGACCGTCCGAACGGCGGTCTGGAAATCGCCGGTGAAGGACCGGCGGATGGTGCGCAAGCTCAATATTGAGGGCGACGGGCAAGGGGACCTTGCTGGTCATGGTGGGGAGGAGCGCGCCGTATTTGTCTACCAGATGGACTCCTACCACTACTGGGAGCAATTCCTGGGTCGCAACGACTTCAGCTTCGGTCAGTTCGGAGAAAATTTCACGGTCGATGGTCTTCCTGATGGAGAGGTCTGCATCGGCGATCGGTACCGCATCGGCGACGCAATATTTGAAGTGACCCAGCCGCGCGTTACCTGCTACCGAGTGGGCATTCGCATGAATGAACCGCGTATGCCGGCTCTGCTTGTGGCACACCACAGACCAGGGTTTTACTTTCGCGTTTTGCAGGAAGGCGAAGTTGGTTCGGGCGATGACATCGTAAGAGTCGCCGATGGTCCAGAACGGATGACGGTTGCAGACGTGGACGCTCTGCTGTATTTGCCAGGGCATTCTCGCGAACAGGTGGAACGCGCGCGCCGGATTCCAGCGCTCAGCAAAGGCTGGCAAGCGTCGTTTCAGGCGATAGTTGAGCAAGAGTCGGGCGCGAAAACCGTGGAGGGGAACCCCGGGCTCGCGAATGAAGAGCAAGCGCCGGCTTGGCCCGGATTCAAACCGATGCGAGTCGCCCAGATCCGTAAGGAAAGTGATAGCGTGACCTCTTTCGTCCTGACGCCGATCGATGGGCAGCCCCTCGTCGCTCGGTCGGGTCAATTTGTTGTGTTGCGGTTGCCGGTGGATCCGGAGAAACCGCCCGTCCTTCGCAGTTATTCTTTGTCCGACATGCCGGAAGCCGATCACTTGCGCATCAGCGTCAAGAGCGAGCTGAATGGGATTGGAAGCGCGTTTCTATGCACCCGCGTCCGTGAAGGAGATGTGTTGGAGATCAGCGCGCCGCGGGGGAGTTTTACTCTGCGACCCGGCGAGAATCCTATTGTTCTGGTGAGCGCCGGCGTCGGCGCAACACCCGTAATGTCGTTGCTGCACGAACTCGCCGCCGAAGGATCACAACGCCGGGTCTGGTGGATCTATGGAGCGCGCAATCGTGCCGACCATCCATTTGCGGAAGAATCGCATTCTCTGCTGAAGCAGATCTCTCGCGAACGAAGTTACATCGTGTACAGCAGGCCCGCCGCAACCGACCAGATTGGGGCGGACTTTGATGCTCCCGGGCACGTCGACGTAGCTCTGCTCGAGAAGATTGGAGTCCCACAAAACAGCGAATTCTATCTGTGCGGCCCCTCGTCGTTCTTGCAGGCGATGCGCGAGGGGCTTGAGCAATGGAGTGTGCCCGCCGAGAGCGTACACATGGAAATCTTCGGTGCCTTGGAAGCTATTACGCCTGGTATGGAGCAGGTTTCTCACACTCCGCACCTGCCACCGGGTCCCCCGGGTCCCGGGCCGTCGGTATCGTTCGCGCGCAGTGGGATCTCCGCCTCCTGGGACCCTAAGTTAAAAAGTTTGCTCGAATTGGCGGAAGCCTGCGATGTTCCGGTCAGATGGTCGTGCCGCATGGGAGTGTGCCACACTTGCGTGACCGGTCTAATCGGCGGCTCAGTTGGTTATAACCCCGAGCCGCTCGAGAGACCCGCTTCAGGGAACGTGCTGGTGTGCTGCTCACAGCCTAGCGCAGATGTGGTGATTGACCTTTGACATCGTCAGATTTTGCCACGAGCTTTAATCAGAAGATTTCGCTTCCGCAAAGCTGAACTGCTTGTCGAGCTTGTCGTAGGGCTTGCCGTCGACCTCGACGTACGGGTAGACAAAGTAATTGAGCGGTGGCCCGTCTTGTTTGGGAACCAGCGCAATGTCGCGCCCGGTCGAGAACTTCACCCGGTTTGCATCAATCGTGCCAAAGAAATAATCGCGCTTTTGCTGCGCTTTCCACGCTTCCGATATATCGACCGGAATCCATCCGATGTTCTTGCTGTAAAACTGGGCCCAGCAGTGGTATCCGGAAATGTCTCCGGAAGTCTTGCCTTCGGGCAGTGGAAATCCGATGTCGAACTGGGCAGGAATTCCGTCCGCACGCATCATCGCGATGAATGGCGAGTGAAAGTCGGTACAGTTGCCATGCTTGGCATCGCACGCCCAGACCGCATCGCCACGCCCCCATCCCGTCCCGGATTTGTCGTACTTCATGGTGGTGAAGAGGTAGTCATACGCAGCCTTAGCCTTGGCGACGGTCCCAGTTGCGTTGCCCGTGACTTGGTCGGCAAGTGCCTTCATCTTTCCGTCGGTGGGAATCAGTTGGTCGGACTCGACGAATCGCGTCATCGACGCCGGCACCAAGCCAGGCATGCTGTCTTGGCGCTCCAACTGCGCATAGTCGCCGCGCGAGAATTCCTTGCGTGTTACCTCGTAAACCAGGGTGAAGCTAGCGGTACCTTGCGTGGGATTCTGTAACGCCGCATACAGGATCTTGTTGCCGTACTCTGGCTCTCGAGCAATCTGTGTTTTTGCGGCAGACTTGGTCTCGATCAGCCGCACCGTCTGATGTTCGTCGCTTTGCGCCACCGGGACCCAAACCCGCACCATCTTGGTGCCCGGCGGAATGTCTTTTACGGTAAAGCTGTAGGTGAAGCGAAAAGTGCGCGACGACGGACTGAATTTCTCAGGATTCGAAGTGGGTTGGCCGGCCAATTGGAATACCGGAAGAACGAGCAGCAGCAAGGACGCGAAAACTCGCAGCCTCATGGAGACACTCCTTACGCGGCGGACATGGATGGAGATTCTACCAGCAGTCAACGCGGGTCGTATGACCTCCGGCACAAAGGATGCGCGCGCATGCTCGAGAAACGGGTGCCGTTGAGCGTCGCCTCCGACATCATGGGCTGGAGCGCGAGCACGATGGCGAAGATGGAGGAACGCTACGGGCACACAGATAATCAGGAGCGGCGCGCCGCGATTGATGCCTTGTCGAGTGCTGCCAGGTGGGACCGGGAGCGGGCACAGAGACGGACACAGTCAACCAGGGAAGAAAAATGCGAATGGGCGGAAACCCCGTGAAAAGAATGGCTCCTTAGGTAGGACTCGAGTCATCAGTTCAACGTATTTTCGACACGATGCAGGTCAGCGGATGACACCTAAGACCATGAAAAGCAGTAGTAATCCAACAAATAGAGCGCGGATAGTGCGCGGGTTGTGCGGCCCGGCGCTGTAGGCTTTGTGCCTCTAAAACCGCCCTGGAAAGCTAACCATTCCAGACCGCCGAATGCTGTGATGCTATCGACTGGGCATCTCACTATGAAATTTTGTGTTCTTTACGACCGTCGAGTGACTAAATCAAGTGGCTCTTTCGTAAGGTTGACGCCGCCCAGCGCCGGGACAATCGGCATGCTTGCAGCGTAGACGATCTCCGTAGATCTACTGACTGCCTTCCAGCGTGTTCTTAATGGTCGTGAGCGCGTCTTTCAGATTTGAAACCGACCTGCCCACTGCGGTCTTTCGCACGATTGATCCCTTTATACCGGTCAGACCCGTCTGCTCGGAACCCATTGCCATGATGAGATAGAAGCCGGGTTGTTTTGGGTCGTCATTGCCGCGGACACAGAATGAGAGGTCCAACGCGGTTTCGAAGTAGTGGCTCGAATAGAGCTGCTTTTCGGCAATGGCACAGGCCATCTGGTCACCAGGGGCGCCGCGCATGGTCACAACCTGCACGAGACGCAGCGTCGGCTTCAATCCGAATTTCACCTTTGCCCAATAGAGCGTGTTTTCGACGTTCGCGGGCTTTGCACTGGGATACGCGAGAAGATAGTGGTAGAAATCCGGCAGCTGCCTTGGTAACACTTTGTCATAACTCAGCATGCAGGCAAACTGCTGGGGGACCTCGGTGGGATTGCTCTTATCGTTATAAGCTCCTAAGGCCTTGTTGCCCTCGCCTTGGTAGGCGAGAAGACGCTCCAGTACGGTCTTCTGCAGGAGTTGATTCACTTGTTCGTTCACGTCACTGCCAGACCAATTGATGGATCGGTGAAGTTCGTCGATGGAACTGGCGGGCATCTGAATCATACAGTCGCCGGGCTTGCAGCTCTTCAAGGACTGGACGTCATCGCTGTCAAACGAAAGACCCTTCAAGTCAGGAAGCTGCGGAGGGTTGGAAAACACCCCGAGCGCCAGATAGTTAGGAAGCTTGCGGAGCCGGTTGAAATCCAGGGCAAACTGCACGTACTTCTCGGGATCTGCATGGATATAGATGGCGCCAAACAAGAATACCTCGGCCGGCGTGCGGGACGGCAGCTCTTTCGTGACGGGATGCCCACTTCGTATGGCGGCGATCTGATCCGCACTTAGTCCGATGTCCTGCTGAAAGTATGTCTGCAGGTCACGGACCGACTGAGAATATCCGGGCTGAATGGTCGCCGCAATCAAGACCAGAAATACGGCTTCGTGGATAATACGTCGCACAATGCCAACCTCACTCAAGCACTTTTCATTTCAGGGCAGTCGCAATTACTATCAGGCGTCGAATGAGAAATAACTTCGGCAAGATCATTAAACGCCTCACGCTGGCCAGATTTCCGCAATAGCCCAAACGCATTCACAGAGCACTGCTGACGCCCTGTGGCCGTTGTCGCTTTAATTTTCGCTCGATCTCCGGCGCGAATTCCGCGATCCAGTTGGACACCATGCCTAACCCAATTTGAGTCTCGACACCGCGGAAGCCATCTTTCCAGAGCTGGTCATTCGGCATCCAGAGGCTGGACAGCAGCCCAGCCCCAAACGCAGCTCCGTAGAGCGCAAACTGAGGACGCAATTCCTTTTCGGTCTTGTTATAAGTGACGAAGTTCCGCATTAGAGCGTGCTTTGTTCTGGGGCCGAAGCTGGCACAGCGACAACGGTTATAGCGCGGTTCGTAATGGAGTGCTGCATTTCCAGCGGTCGAAAAGACGTTTTGTATTGAAGACCGCGCATAACTGGAAGCCGCACGGCGTCCGAAACCTTCAAAACTCCCTCCCCACTCATAGGGTGTGCCGGTCGCCTGATTCACAAGAGCAAGGAACGTGGTTTTTACGTAAATACCGGGCGTCGTGAAAGTCTGGAGCACGAAGAGATGTGCCCGCTGATGCCCGGTCAAGGACACCATGGGAGCGTCTTTGGGAGCGTATGCGCCGAAAATAAAGTTTACTTTCAACTGTTCTTCACCTCGTTGCTGGCTCAGCTCTTTGCTGGGCATGAGAGCTTCTCGCTCTTCACCGCCTTCTTGGCTCCAACCCGATGTTGCCACCAGGAAAACCAACACGCACAATGCCGAGAACCGGGGATAAATGCGATTGTGCGTCCGCATCGCCAAAGTTTGTTTTTCGCTAACCAATCGCATACGAACCCGCTTTATCGAGCGTGCTCTCCATTTCAGAGCTCTTCTGAACTGGCCCTAGGTTGTGACCGCCAGGGTATCTCCACGCTTGGCCGCATTTGTGGAGATGGAAGTGGCGGAGTTCCGAGTGGAGAGAGATTCCAGCCACACAATTCGCAGCACAGCGACTGCAGGCACCGACAAGTACAAGCCCGCAATTCCTCCCAGTTGACCTCCTACCATTAGCGCAAATACGACGGTAAGTGGTTGCATTTCCAGTCTGTCACCTATAATGCGAGGCGAGTTTATGTAGTCCTGCACCAGCCTCCACACAACGATCAAACCCGCCATCCAGATCCAGTGAGAGTGAGTCAGGAAGCCGATCGTAAGAATGCCTGCGGCCGAGGCGATCCATCCTACCGCCGGAAGGAATTCCAGAGAGCCTCCCAGAACGCCGAGCGCGATTGCATATGGGAATCCCAGAACCAGCATGGACACGCTGTAGAAGACGAACGAAAGCGCCGCCAGGGCCAGCTGCGCACGAATGAACTTGGCAAGCATAGTTTCAACCTGCCCGAAGATTCGCCTAGCCTTTATTCGGTCAGCGCGCAGGCCAACGGATTCGACAATCGAGTCCACGATTTGACGTCCATCCCGCAAAATGAAAATGGCGAAGATCGGAATGACGAAAAGCCAAATCGCTCTCTCGGCGAGATATGCGGCGGATGCTGCACCGCGCCCGAAAACATGGGCAATCGAGTCGTGGTTGCGGGCCAACTCGTCCTTTATCCACTGTTGCTGAGCGGTGCTTAACCCATGGGTGCTCCCAAGGCTGGCGGTAGTCCTTCCGCTGGAAAGGCCATCCAATATTCCGGGTACAGCCGCATTCAGGTTCTTAATCTGCGCTGCCAAGTGCGGACCAAATTCGTACCCCAAACCCCCAAGGACAAGTGTGCCCACCAGGTACACCTGTGCAATCGCCCACGTGCGATTGTTCTGCCCCAGCCGCGAATGGTGTTGTATCCATGTCAGCGCCGGCTCGAGCAAGTATGCGAATAGAAGCGATAAGAACAATATGAGAAAAGCACCACGCGCCACGTAGAGGATCGTCGCCGCAACCATGAATGTCGTAACGGTGGTAACTACGTTTCCAGCATGGTCGTCAATTGAGAACATGGTGCTTTACCCCCGATATCCGCTTTCCGCGCTACACAGCAGACCGTGGCCTTCGTGCCTACTGAGCCACGGCTTCGACTAGGCAGCCCCTGCGCGCACGTTAGGCAAGCTGTGAATAGCGCCGGCAAAACCGGTCAGCGCCGCACCATCAAAGATGAGGTCGATGCCGATAGCTATCCCAACGAAGAACGTGCTGGATGTAGTCCAAGTAGCCAACAGATAGACGCCAAGCGCGACCGAGACTAGCCCCGCAAACACCGTCCATCCCCACCTGGGAAACTGGATAACGCTCGCTCCGGCCGCGCGGAACAACCCTCCCACAATGAATAGCGCCGCGAGAAGCATGGTCACTCCTTCGGCGCCTGCATCCGGATGGCGGATCAGAAGGTATCCGGTCACTCCCCGGATAATCGCGTTCAGCAGATACACGAAGAATCCGCCCCAGCTCCAGGCGTAAAAGGAGCTCACGAGCCACACCACTCCGCTGATCACCAGCACCCAGCCCAACGCCAGGATCGAGAATGTAGTCGCGGTTTGCGCTTTCACGACACACGCGACGCCGAGAATCGTTAATAGGATCCCGAACACGAGAAACCACCCCCATGATTTTCGGAGCTCCTCAAGTCCGGCTTCAAACACACTAGAAATGTTGCTCATTGTTTTTCTCCTTTCGTGCATTGCACGTAATACGTTCTCTCAGTCCCGTCTTTTGACTTCTCCGTAAGGCCATTCGTCGTTCAATGCATGAACACCTCGGCTGCGTCCTTTGGAACGGAAATCGGCGTAGCCGACTTCGGATCCGGATTGAACTTCTTGAAGACCGCCGGGTTCTTGCGAAAATGTTGTTCAAGAGCATTGACCCGATTCTGGTCATCCGGGTGGTCGGATAAGAGCTGCGGTAATTGGTTGGGGTTGGCGTCCTGAAAATCTTGGAAGAGCCAAACCAGCCCCCATGGATTGGACCCGGTTTGCGCGCAGATGTCGGAACCGGCAATGTCCGCTCGCTCTTCCACGTCGCGGGAGTAGCCAAGAGAATGAAGCTTGCCCAGTAGCAGGATGGTCAATACATGGGCACGAGTGGGGCCCATAAGCACAGCGGCGGCGATTTCCCGCTCCTCGATCTTCTCTTGCTTCTCCATCAGCGTTACGGTGTCGTGATGGATGGTGTGTGAGACCTCATGACACAGCGTTCCAGCAAGCTGCTCTCTGTTTTTCACGAAGTACATGAGCGAATCCACCACATAAACATTCCCGCCGGGAGTCGCGAAGGCATTCGGCTGCTCCTCGTGGACCAAGTAAAACCTGAAGGGATGGTTGTAACGGGGCTGCGCCGCCTTAGTAATGGCATCCGCTATTGGTTTCAGCTGGTCGTACAGCGGCGAAGACTCGATGATTTCACCCTTGGCCTTGAGTTCGTTAAAGACCTCTTGGCCCATCTGCACTTCCTCGTCCTGATTCTGTTGTTGGGCCGCTGCAGGTATGCCGACCACCGACAGACACAGCGCCACGGCAGCAATGAGAAACCAGTGTCGAAGTGTCTTAGATATAACCATTGTTCATCTCCTGCAAACCCTGGCCGTCACTCACTGATTGGGGCAATTGAATTCGTGATTCGTGCCGCCCGTAGTTGCCAGCGATGTTGGCTCATTGCGGACGAAGTTACTTCTGAGCTTCGCGTTGAAGCTGGTCTAACGCGGTCGTGAGTTTGATCATTTCCGCCTCCATGTGCAGCCGGATGACCAGGTTGATCTCCGATGGCATCGCCCCTCCTTCTCCAGGTGATCCGAATCCATCGAGGAATGCCTTGGCTCCCCGGAACTGTGTGCTTAATCTCTTTGTTATTTCCGGTATGTTCACCGATTTCTTCCTTCTCTGGCCAATCCGCATCAGCGTAACGAAATAAACTTCGAAGTCACGCGGATGCAACCACGGTCAATCTTCTACGAACCATTTCCGAATCAACGAAGCCGCCCACATCAGGATCGCTATGGCGGACGGTTCGTTGATCCGGACCTGGTTTCGCTTGGGGCAAGTTGAATCCCCGTACCTTACGTCTTGCTCTGGCTTAATGCGCCACCGGTTGACTCTTGAACTTCGCGGCGAGCTGATCGACCGAGGTCTTGAACTTGGCTACTTCGGCGTCAATGTCAGCTTTGACTTTCGCGGCCACTGCTACCTCGCCGGTTGCTTTCAGATCATGGTGCAGCTTCTTGTCGATCTCCTCGTTCTTCGCTTTCAGCCGGGTGATGGCTTCAATCTCCGACTGCGCCATCTTCCTCTTGGTGTGGGCTTCGAACCCATTGAGTACCGCCTTGGCTTCTTGCAGCTGCGCGTTGATCTTGTCTTGGTATGCTTTGATCTCTGCTATGTTCACGGTCTCTCTCTCCTTCTCGTTCAGTGATGTTCAACGTTGATGGACTAAGCTGCCCGGTTGTGGAGAACGTCCTCCACCTTGGATTCCTGGTCCCGGCTTAAGGTGGTGCGCAGGACTGTGCCGCCGTAGCCGCGGAACTGATCGGCCACGATGTCGGGGTTGGCGGTACGCAGAAGTGCGTAAATCGCCGAGTCACCGGGCTGGATCAATGCCCCGACCTGCTTGACGAAATCGTCGGGGATGCCGAACTCGTCCTTCCACCACGAAGCGTCGATCGCGCCTGCCCCCGCGCCCAGTGCACCTCCAGCGGCAGCCCCGGCCGCAAGCACCGCGGCCGCCGGAGCAGTCGCTCCGCCGGTGAACGGGATTGCGAGAGTGAGGCCGATCAGCGAGCCCCACAGGCCGCCCCATCCCGCGCCTTCGCCGGTGGTCATCTGGTAGCTCTGGTCGACCCGCAGTTTGCCGTTGTAGTCACGGTAGACGGCGACCGCGTCGTGCAGATCGACCACCCAGTCATCGTCCATGTCCTGCAGTTGGTTAAGTACCTCCGATGCGCGGTACATGTCTTTCTTGAAGCCAACGACTATTAGTTGTGGCATGGTTGTTCTCCTCTTTCACTGTGTTGCGTATCTATTAATGGATTGCAAGGCGTTCTATCACTCCCGTGACTTCCCCTCGCGCTTCTAGAGGCCGACTGCACAGCCCGTCTGCTGACTGCTCGCAAATCCTTCGTTGCTCTCAAACTAGGTCCGCGCGGGAATTAAGCTGGTCGGCCCATGTATCGTTCGACCTGTCCAGCGCTACTTCTGATCTTTGCGGCAATCATGATCCTGGAGATCCCGCCCACAAGTACAGCAACGCCAACTAGCGTGCCGATTGCCCACATAGAGCTGTTGGGCCACTTGACGAAGATCAAAATGCCGAGCAGGAGGCTGGCAATGGCATCAGCGAGATACCAACCCCATCCATCCAGCGGCTTCAACTGGAACGCGGTCACCGTCAACAGTCCCGCCTGAATGAGCAACAACGTTCCGAGAACTCCTGTCAGTACGATCACGCCTTCGATGGGAAGAAACGCCAGGGCGAGGCCGGCGATGGCGGAGATAATGCCTATCAGAATTTTAGGAAAGAAACTTTCGGCCGTCTGCGTGTGCAGAGCAAACACAAACTGGGCAATACCAACCAGGATCAGGTGGACATTCTTGTGTGATGAATTCGCTCGTCGCCTCAAGGCGTTATGCCACCGCGAACCGCACCTTGGCCGGTCAACACATGTGCCGTGACTACTCCTTGGAGTCATGACGTGGCCACCCTTCTATCACAACTGGACCTCATTGAGGTTTTTCGCGAACTCAGTGCAATACCCCTGCGCGAGGGAGACCAGGCCGGTGCTCTGAGCGCCATTGCCCATCTTGGGAAAAAAGTCCTCAACTCCCAGGTCTGTACCATCACTCTCGTAGATCTACAAGTTAAGCTTCTTCACCAGGCTGCCTGCGCAGGCAACGATGCGGAATTCGAAAAACGCTGGGTGGGCAAGGATATTCCCATCGGCTCCCTCGAGGACGGCTCCTACGTCGACTACGACCTGATCGCCTAAGGATTTTGTGATGAAGGCGTGTTTGGTCCTGCTAGACTTGCCCGTCGCATATCGTGTTTCGAGCTTTAATAAGGCGACTTGCGCTCGCATTCGTGACCGGTGGGATGACATTCGAGATGCGGTTACTCGCGCTGTTGATTCTGCAAACGCATTTGGCATTGACCAGGAGAACCTGACTAGTGCCAACGCGCTGATTCCTCTCGCGTACTATTTGTCCCAACATCCCAAGATCACACTCCACGGGGAATCTGCCATAGAGGTCGAAATTGCCGCCTCTGTTAGAAAGTGGCTCGTCGCCGTGTTGCTGAACAGGGTCTTTGGTGGTTCGTCAGATTCAATCCTCACTAAGCTCCGGGAGGTCTTTCAGGTATATCGCAAACCTACAGCTGACTTTCCATTCGCAGAGCTAGATGAGGCTATTCGAGCAGCGCATCGGCAGGCTCCTGCAACTCAGGACACTGTCGATAGAGTGCTGAGCCTCGAATATGGTGACTATGAATGCTTTCTGGGACTGTCATTGCATTACGATGATAGAAACTGGGTAACAATTGATTACCAGATTGACCACATCTTTCCGCAAGATATGTTCAAGCGCGGTGCAGGACAGCAGTTTAAAGACTATCGTGACAGCTTCTGCAATCTTTCACTAATCATGGGCACTGAGAATGCCGGAAAGGGGAAATAGCCTCTGGAACAATGGCTTGCAACGCGCGCTCCCGAGTATCTTAACCGACACTGCATTCCTAATAATCGTTCGCTCTGGCAGATTGAGAATTATGAACGATTCATAATAATAGAGCGCCGCAAGTTACTTATGAAACGCCTTCAAAGTCTGTTCGGGTCGAGCATCAGCGCTGTGGCCTAGCGGTTTGGCCGAGTTAGGCTATTGATCTCGACGAAAGAGCCTGATGACGTAGTCCGCAGTTGGCTGGTAAAAACGAACTTTTCCTTCCCCTCCGTCCCGGGTGCACGCGGAGTGTAGGGGGGCGTTCGGGGAGTCCTCTCATAGAGCCATAGAGGGAGCAGTTGGAAACTTCGGCTTCGACTCCCTCTCAACGACCTGATGTTTATCGAACCCATTTATTTTAAGGTATTTACGCCAACCGGACTCGTACTCGGAGAGCAGCGACTGGCGGAGCAATTCACGCAGGAAGGGTTCGCAGTCCATGTCGCGGTCGTGGGGAACGGTCCTGGGCGGAATTGGGTACAACAGGGTTCTAGCCATTTCGACGGCCAACCGACGCCGTGCTAACGCCGTCCAAAAGGTTATCGATCGAGCAGTCTTCAGGCAGTTCTCCCCCCTCAGCAATCACGTCCGGAGCTGGGAACAACGGATTTCCCGGCGACCACAATTCAACGCTCTCCACATTGTCTTCGTAATACTGCGGGTCTGTGGTTATTCGAACTGGTGCTATCATTTCCGGCGCGTGATAGGCATATTCACGTTGGCTGAGATCATTGACCACGATGCCAGCAGGCCTTGCCGACTCTGCCGTCACCACACGATCCAAATCATCGAAGTCGTAAAGCGGCCTCGGCCTAGTGCCGAGCTCCAGCCCGCCGTCTGTTGCTGCATCAAGGTCCAACCCACTGCCGGTGTCTTGCACTGCATCTTCGATTTCGGCAAGCACCTGCCCTCGATCCCGATTTGTCAGAACCGTCTGAGATATCCGCTGAGGCAACTGCGAGAGAATCGGCTGTAGCCGTCCGACGACTGCCTGAAACAGTCCAATGCGAGTCCGCAGAGCGCGATATACGTCTGTCTCGATTGTGTCTTCGTAGTGAAGGTTGATGATTCGAATGACCGGATTCAGTTGGCCCAACCGATCAATTCGACCAATCCTCTGCTCCACTCGCATCGGGTTCCAAGGCATGTCGTAATTGACCATCGCGCCACAGAATTGGAAGTTTAGTCCTTCGGCCGCTGCGTCGGTGCAAAGCAAAACATCACCTTGTCCCTCCCGGAAGCGACGCTTTGCATCATCCCGTGAGATTACTCGCCAAGTCCCGTCTGCGTTGTGGACCTCACCACCGCGTCCCGAGTAGCACATCAACCGAAGAGTGCCATTCTCGCTCAGGTGCTCACGAAGGAAGTCCATCGTGTCCGTGTACTGCATGAATACCATCACCCGGTCGTACCCGCTCTTACGCAGACTCTCAAGAACCTCTTTCAGCCTTTCGATCTTCGAGTCCGGCAGCAGCGCGCGAATCCGATTCAGCAAGACTTCGATCGCGCTTCGTTCCCCGAATAGCAGAGCATCGTGCTCCAGGGCAGCAGCGTCATCCGTATCCAACAGTTCGTCGTCGACTTCGGTATCGAACACGTCGTCTTCCAGCGCCGACTCAGCTCGTTGATCGTGCCCTGACTTAATCGAGTCCAGATGTGCTGTGAGCGTCTGCTCCAGTGCGAAGAAGCTGCTTGCCAAGCGTCGCCGGTAGATCGTCATTACGAATCCAACGACGGTCCGCTCTTTTGCTGATGCGGCGTTGTAGGTACTCGAAATGTAGTTCTCCACCTCGTCGTAGAGCGTCCGCTCTTCGTGCGTCATCGAGATGAACTCGTCGTTGACGCTGCGGTCGGCGATTGGAGTAGTCAGCTTCCCTTCTTTGAAATACTTCCGAAGTAACTCGCGCGTGTGCCGAGAAACCAGCTTGCGGACCGGGGTATTCGCACGCATCAGTGAAATTGCCGACCGCCGATCGGTATTCTCAAGTTGTCGAGGAGGGACATTTGCTACGTCCCTCAGCGCACGGAGGATTCGATTCGCGGCTAGCCTTTTCCCACCGCAAAATCGCATCGCTTCCTCAATCCCGACTGGACTGTATTTAGTTTCAACGCACTGGAACAGGTGTGCGATGTCGTCCAGCGCTTCAGGCGAAGGATTGGGTTGCTCCACGATGTCGAAGAAGCGAAGGAATGCCGCCTCATTCCACTGTGCGGGCAAGCCGAGCAACGCAAGCAGATCCCAGACTTCGATCGGGTTAACCTGCATCGGAGTGGCCGTGAGCAGCACAAGCCCTTGTGTGGCTCTTCAATTCACTCATCAATCTCAGCAATTTGTTGGGGCGGACATCCGTGCCAACGCCGCCCGCGCGTCTCCGGGCATGGTGCGCTTCATCGAGTACAACGATGTCCCATGGTTCGGCCTTCAGTAGTTCCTCGGCCCGGTTCTCGCGTCGCATCAATTGGCTCGATGCGATCACGAACGGCTCTTTGTGCCATTCGGTCGCCTTCACAGCACGCTCGTTGTGCCCACGGAGTGCCGGAGAGGGATACCAGCACAACTTCTGTCCGTCGTACACTGTCCAGTTCAAGTTGAATTTCTCACGGAGTTCAACCTGCCACTGTTTCAAAATGGCCTTCGGCGCCAGAATCAGAATGCGCTTGACCCTGCCGGCCATCCATGCTTGGCGAAGAAGTAGCCCGGCCTGAATGGTTTTACCCAAACCAACCTCGTCAGCAATTAATAACTTCGGCGGCCAGTTGTCGTACAGGCGATTGAATGCACGTATCTGGTGTGGCCAGGGATCAATGGCTGCAGTAGCTTCTCCGATGCGCTCTCCGCCATTGGGCATCGCCGGAGCGTACTTGATGAATCCCCACACCAGCCGTCGCAGCTCATTGGGCGAGAGCGGCTGGGCGGCAACTTCGATCGACTTCGTGGCCGGCTCAGATGGAACCAATGGTTCCTTCATCATGCGCGCCGGCCTGTCGTCGGTCGGCATGAACCGCAGCAAGTCATCCCTGACTGCCGACGGCACGTCCACGGTGATAATCCGCGGCGATTTGTTCGCCCAGACCCTGGCAAAGTGAGTTTCTTCCTCGTCCACCCGACTCGGTTCTGGGCCCCAGCTCGTGAACACGTGAAAACTCTCGGCATTTCGCAGCCAGCCGGCTTTAGTCTCGTTGAGGCTGCCGTTCCAAGCAATTCGATAGCCCGCCTTGTCTTCCACGACTCCGACCTTTTCGTGGAATATCCCATTCGACGTGATGGGCTTCCGATTTAGATCGCATGGCACCGCGACCTTCACCTCAAGAATGCCTTTGCCAACCATCCATGCCAAGAGTTCCAGCGCGTCGCCTGCTTCAGGGTTTTCCGGAGTGAGAGGGAATGCAGCCAGGTGCTGTTCGACGGCCTCTCGTAGCTGCTGCCCCTTTTAAATCGCCGCGACCTCTTCTGGCCCAAGGGTGCAACCAACCACCAACTTCATTTCGCCGCTGTTTCTTACCAGTCCCTCGATACCACGTGCCGCAAGCGTCAGCGCAGTTGCCGTGAAGTATCCGGTCGAGCGGTGGTACCGCTTCGCTGCCCCCAGTGCTGGAACATAGAAAAGACGCACGAGATCGCCGTCGTCAGGCGTGTACTTCAGTTTCCATGGGTGATCGACGAGCAGACTCATTTGTCCCTATGCCTGTGCTGCCTCGGCTTCTTCCTTCCAGAGTTGCAACAGCCTTGATAATTGCACTGACGTAATTCGAGTCACCAGTCGATGCGGCTGGAGCCAAATGGGCGTGGGACGCCGAGATTAGCGCCGACTGGATTGAGGAACAGTAGAATGGTTGGTCTAAGGCGACAAGGTATTGCTAGCGGAGTGACGAAGAGCTGGCACTTGGAAGTCGATCAAAGAGCTCCAGATGACATTAGAAAGACTATCCCGGAAGATCAGCGGCCTTCGCCCTCAGGTTCCGATCACCAGAGAGTTCGAACGCGAACTTGAGCGGCGCGGAATGTGGAGCACAGATAACTGGTACCACTCGAAAAAGGAACATTGGCTCGCTTGGCTGTCCGAGTATCGTGGACCTGGGGCCTATGGCAGAAAGAATGGGAATCGGACCGCCGAGTTCGTTATAACCACATCGTTTGTCCGCCCATGGTCCTATGGCTTGGCGAAGCCTTGGGTGTATCGAAGGACATGGCAGCTAAGGCCAAACGTGCTGCTCTGGGTTCAGGCCCTGCTCTTGGCAGTCAGTGTGCAGCGATAAGAAAGATCATTCCTTGGGAAGTGATCGAATCTCGTCTTGGCGAGACACGCACGACGAAAGAATAGGAGCGTTCGTCGGCGAGAACCGCCACGGTAAGCCCCCGCTCTGACGCGATATCAGCAACCGCCGAGTCGACATTCAGCCCGAACGATCTGCTTCAAGGTCTGATGGATCGAGGTGAAGAACGCGTTCTGAATTGTAAGAAAAGGCGGACCGCGATTCGAATGAACCCGCGGCTCCGCGAATGCACGTTTTCAATCCAACTGCGGTGAAATGCGGTGAAGTTTTGTTTTGGGAATTTGTAAGTTGCTGAAAGAATGGCTCCTCAGGTAGGACTCGAACCTACAACCCTCCGGTTAACAGCCGGATGCTCTG
>CAVSQO010000010.1:0-1018305 GCA_963730105.1 uncultured Acidobacteriaceae bacterium | reverse complement strand
TCGAACCCCCGATACAGCTTTTGACCGTATAACGGTTTAGCAAACCGCCGCCTTCAGCCACTCGGCCACCTCTCCGGATTAGGCGGGTGAACATGCCCGCGGAAACACGGGCAAAGTGATTATAGCAGCACGAGATATTTGGGACGCGCATTCCCTCGCGACAGGCGGCGACCGAATAATCACTCATATCCACAGATGTGCGAGCCGCTTGAGTTCCCTCGCTTTGGATGACTTCCTCCTTGTTAGACTGAGAGTTCGACATGAATCCTCCACTGCAATCAGATTTGAGCGGCGCAACGCGCAGCCAAGTCGCTCGAGCACGCCGCATCGTGATTAAGGTGGGGACGAATGTTGTCATGCGCGACGACGGACGCGTGGCGCTGAGTCGGCTCTATGGCATTGCCGAGTCAGTAGCGCGGCTGCGGCAACAGGGTCGCGACCTGTTGATGGTCTCGTCTGGCGCCGTTGGCCTGGGCATGGAGCGGATCGGTCTCGCCGCGAGACCCACCGAGCTGGCGCAGATTCAGGCCTGCGCAGCCATTGGACAAAGCCGACTGATGGCAATCTACGACGACGCCTTTGACAAGTTGGGGTGTCGCACCGCGCAGGTCCTGCTAACGGAAGACGACTTCCGCGATCCGGTGCGATATAGCAATCTGCGCTCGACGCTGGTGTCGTTGCTGGCGATGGGTGTAATTCCGGTGATCAACGAAAACGACACGGTGTCGACCGCCGAGCTGGACCAGCCCACAGACTCACCCGAACGGCGACGCGTGTTCGGCGACAACGACAAGCTTTCGGCGCTGGTGATGACTCATATCGATGCTGACCTCCTATTGTTGCTCTCAGATGTCGACGGACTCTATACCACCGATCCGAGCAGTGATGACGCGCGGTTGATTCCCGAAGTTGCAGGCATCACCTCCGAGATCCTCGAATGCGCCCAAGGCAAGAACGGACGCGGACGCGGCGGGATGTCGAGCAAACTGGAAGCAGCTCGCATCGCCACGGAGGCCGACGGGTTGGCTGTTATCGCCAACGGACGCCTCCCCAGCGTTATCGAACGTGTATGTGCAGGCGAGGTCGTGGGCACGCTATTCGCCCCACGAGGACGCAAGTGATCCAGACGGTTCGCGCTATTGCCGATGCGGCCAAGCGCGCCTCACGCATGTTGGCGACGCGTACGGCAGACCAGCGCAATGGTGCGATTCGCGCCGTTGCCGAACTAGTCGAGCAAAACCGCACCCTGCTTCTAGAAGGCAACGCAAAAGACCTGGCGGCTGCAGACGCGTTGCTGGCTCGTGGCGAGATGAGTTCGGCGACGCTCGAACGGCTGCGCCTTACTGACAAGAAGCTCGCGGATATGACATCGTCGATGCTCGCGGTCGCGGATCTGCCAGACCCCATCGGACGAGTGTTGCAACGCACCGAACTCGACCGGGGCCTGATGCTCGAAAAGATAACCTGCCCGTTGGGTGTTCTGGCGATCATCTTTGAAGCTCGGCCCGACGCCGTTACACAAATCAGCGCACTGGGATTGAAGTCTGCGAACGCAGTCATCCTCAAGCCGGGCCGCGAGGTTGAACAATCGGCACGGGCATTGGTGAAGATCATTCGGCAGGCGCTAGCCGCTAGCGGGCTTCCCGCAGATGCAGTGACAATGGTGACCGGCCGACAAGCCGTGCAGGAGTTGCTTGGCACGGCCGACTTGGTTGATATGGTCATTCCGCGAGGCTCGAAGCAACTAGTGGAATTCGTGCAGGCAAATACGCGAATCCCGGTGCTCGGCCATGCAGAAGGCGTCTGCCACGTCTATGTTGACGCGGCCGCCGACGTCGAAATGGCGCTGGCGATCATCGACGACGCCAAGACGGATTATCCGGCGGCATGCAATGCGGCCGAGACGGTGCTAGTGCACGAGGGGATCGCGGCCACAGTTCTTCCCCGGCTGGCTGCACGTCTTCGTTCGAAGCAGGTCGCGCTTCGCGGATGCGAACGAACGCGCGCGCTCCTGGCAAATGGGAACGTACAACCGGTCGCTGATGACGATTGGCATCGCGAGTACTCCGAGCTAGTGCTCGCAGTTCGCGTGGTTGACTCGATGGAGCAAGCAATCGAGCACATTCATCGGTTCGGCTCGGCTCATACGGAGACGATCGTGACCAAAGATAACCTGGCTGCGGAGCGATTCCTGGCTGAAGTCGATTCCGCGGGAGTGTTTCACAACGCTTCAACCCGATTCGCCGATGGGTACCGGTATGGACTTGGAGCCGAGGTCGGCATTTCAACGAGCAAGCTGCATGCGCGCGGCCCGGTTGGGGTCGAAGGCCTGACTATTTATAAATATGTTCTGCGAGGCTCGGGACAGGTGGCACGTGACTATCAGGGCACGGATGGTCGGAAGTATACTCACAAGCGAGTGCCCTCCGAATAGCGCCGTCACGGCGCTGTTAGCACCGACTGGTACGGGTCCACAACCAGTCTCTTGACGCCAACCGGCACTGGAAGTGTAAAGCGAGTCTCCGGTCCTTCGGCAAACACGCGTCCCAGGTAGATCTTGCTTTCGCCGACGACTCCACCGACAACTCCGTAGATTGGGACACTGCTCACCAAATCATCGGGGGCATCGAGCTGTCGCAGGGTCGCTGAAACTGTGGGCTTCCCGGCTCGACTGGAGAAGCGGGCGTCCTTGACATCGAAGCGCGGAAACGCTGTGCCATTTATCCATCCGTCGAAAAACCAATCGAGCGACTGCCGATTCTCGAACCACAAGGATTTGGGAAGAACGGCTTCGAGCGCCCGCTCGAAGTCCAGGTTGGTAATTTCCTTTTGTTTGTAATCGACATAGAGGTTTCGCAACATTGTGAGAAATACGTCGTCGTTGCCGTTAGGGTCCTGAGCTGTTCGCGAGGCGTCGCGAAACATTTCGCGCAGCATGTGGATTAACCATGTTCCTCGGCCGTAGGTGATGACCTCGTAACCCGCCGGAAATCTGGACGAAGACAGCCGGATGCCGAGCGTAACCGGTCCTGCCTCTACATTCGGTAGTGCTTCTTTCGACTTAGTTGCGAGTAGTTGCCGGTAGGCCTGCAACATAACTTCTTCGTCGGTGGGATTCTCGTGCTCCAGCAGCATGAGTGATGAGTAATTGGCGATGGCCTCTAGCAACCACTGCTCATGGTAGCTGGCCCACGACACCTGGTCTCCAAACCATTGGTGCGCCACTTCGTGAGGCATCATCACCTCGCCATAAAGTATGTTGTCCGCTGGCGAGATATGCTGCGCGGTCCGCTGTCCTGGGGTGAGATACACGTAGCTCGAAAGGAAAATCATGCCTGGCCAGCCCTGGCTGTCGGTACCAGGGCGTTGCGTTAGCGCAAGCGAACTGAACGGATATGGCCCGAAGAGCTTGTCGAACGCCAGGATGGTGGTTGCGGCGTGCGCCGCCAATTCGGCGCTTCCCGCTGCGGGATCCAATGCGGCTTCGCTCGTGGCCAGTGGCCCAGCCAAGTCCGGCGGGACGGGCGATTGCGTGGTGGCAGCCGCGGGCATCGGCGCCGGCTTAGGCATCTCCTTCTCGACGCCACGCGTCGCGTACGAAACGATCTCGGCGTTCCCGGCTTTGGCCGTACTTCGCACATAGCGGCCCAGGTTGAATCCGGCAATCGGGATCGGGCCTTCGCTGACCCAATGGCCAATCGCCTGCTCGCCCACTTGATCGAGCGAAACCTGCTTGCCGGTCGCGACCAATGTATACGAACGCGGAAATCGGAATGTAACGTCATAGTTCGCCATGGCGACGCCACGATTCGGATACCAAGTGCCGCGCGCGCCAACATAAAACAAGCCGCCGCCCGCGTCCGTGAGCACCGAACCGGCATAGATAAATTTCAGCCGCAGCTCCGTCCCCGGCGCCAGCGGATGCGGAAAAACCACTGCGACCAGATCGTTGCCTCGGCGCGATAGTTCGCTGCCTTCGATGGTTTCATTCTGGATGAACTCCAACGGCGTGCCGTCCATCTCCACCGACTTGACCTGCAAATATCGCGACAGTTCGAACATCAGGATGCGAGTCCCGCCCAAGCTGACTGTTCCGACAAGTTCGGCATCGGCGGCCAGGTTCAGGGTGGAATCTATGGCACTGTGAATGGTGTAGCTGGCGACGCTGAACATGTCCCGCGTCCAGGCCGGGCCAGTGGGGCCGTGAAAACGCGAAGACGAGAGCGTCTGCTTGCGCACCGAGTGCATGGGGAAGCTCATCCACAGGTCATAGTAAGTTTCGCCGCGTACGCTAGAAGTCTGACCAACAATGATTTGCTCGGGCGCCTGAGTATCGAAATAAATGTCGACACTTCCCAATCGCTCGGTAGCCACGCGCGCATGCAGTACGCGGTCGGGCGGAAGCGACGGCTCTCCCGGCAAACTCGCGGCGGGACCGCTGGTAAAACTGATTGCCAGGCGCATCGCGTCCATCGCGGCCAGTCTGCGAGCGCTCGCGTCGTTACGAGAGACGAATGCCGCTCCCTCATCGCTGGGCCGCAGGTAGGGCTGTAGCTCTTTCGCTGTGTCGTCGTTGAACCGTAAATAGGCCGAAGTAAAGTGTTCCTCGAGCACACCGCGACCAGTAAACAGCCCCAACGAGGCTCGCTCCATTCGATCGGGGGGACGGACCAGCACTTCACCATCTCCCTCAAAAAAGGCGCCGGTGATCCGGCCTTCCACGCTCTGCGTGAAACCGATGACACCGTCACTTAAGTAAAGGTGCACGTCCTCACGGTCGATGTCTGCTTCGCGGATCTTGTAAACATTTTGTGGATCGAGACCGTTATTGCGGAGCGCGCGATAAAGCGGCAACACGGCACCGGAGGTCAGCCGTGAAGATTGTGCCTGCACCGGTACTGCACAGAAAAACAGCAAAATGGTTGCGGCAAATGCGAATCGAACTGTTGAAATGCGTCGGGAAGCCATCGCGGGGAATGAGGTCATGCCGGTACAGGTGGGAGTAGTCTAAGCCAATCTCGCCGGCATTTCACGATCGAACAGGATGTCGTCACCTTCGCAGGTTACGAAAGTAGTAGAACGCTCGGCGACCTCAGACTGGCCGATGAAAGCCCTGCGAGCTAAAATGCTGGCGTGCGAGGCACAGAATTGGAAACAACTCCTGTCGCCCAACGGTGTTGGAGCCTTAAGCGGTCGTATTAATGGGGCGGACAACGGCGGTTGCGGTTACAATATCAACAAGCGTTCTTTGTGTTTCAGGTACGCACCCGCAAGCAAAGGCCAGCCCGAATCAGGTAATTGATATTGATGAAGATACCAGCAGTTTTTTGTTTGCCTCTTTTCCTGGGTGCTCAGTTCATGGTAGGGCAACAGGCGCAATCGGCGCTGCCCGCGGGGACTGTTGCGCCCGCCGCTGTCGCTCCAGCTCCAGCCACCGCAACCAGCGATGCGACTGTGGTCGAAGAAATTATTGTCCGGGTCAACAGCAGCATCATTTCCCGTTCTGACCTGAAACGCAGTGAAGATCAGCTGGCAGCGGAGCAGGGCAAACAGGATCCCAACGCCTCGCCCGAGAACGCCCCTCAGCAAAAAGACCTGCTGCGCGACCTGATCGACTCGCGGCTGCTCTCTCAAAAGGCCGACGAATTGGGTATCAGCGCCGATACCGACGTGATCAAGCGACTCGACGAATTGCGCAAACAGATGCACGCGGAGTCGATGGAAGACCTGGAGAAGGCGGCCCAGGCGCAGGGGGTCTCCTTTGAGGAATTCAAGCAGAACCTGAAAGACACAATCCTCACCCAGAAGGTCATCCAGCAGGAAGTGGGCGGCCACATCACCGTCTCGCAGCAGGAAATTCAGGATTTCTACAACCAGCACAAGAGCGAGATGCAGCGCCCCGAAGAGATACGCTTGAGCGAAATCCTGGTCTCGACTCAGCAGGCCGCGCCTGCCAAAACGGCTAACGGGCAGCCTGCCCCTCCGCTGTCCGATGATGAGATGGTGGCCCAGGCCAAGACGAAGGCCGATGGGATTTATGGTCAGTTGCAAAAAGGCGCAAGTTTCGACGATCTCGCTAAGATGGAATCCAACGGCCCGACCGCGGCCAATGGCGGCGATTTGGAGTACTTCAAGCGTGGCACGTTGTCGAAGCAGCTGGAAGAGCAGGTATTCGAACTCAAGCCGGGCCAGTTTACTGAGCCTATTCGTACTAACCAGGGCTGGGTAATTCTCAAAGTTACGGAGCACCAGTCGGAAGGCATTCCCCCCCTGAAAGAAGTTGAGCCGCAGATCCAGGAGCGGCTCTACATGACCAAGATGCAGCCGGCGCTGCGCGAATACCTGACCAAGCTGCGCGAAGATGCCTACATCGACATCAAGCCGGGATACATTGACACCGGCGCCAGCCCCAATGAAACCAAACCGGTGTATACGACGGCTTCGGCTGCCGACGACGCCAAGAAGGCCAAAAAGAAAAAGAAGTACGTTCTGTTCTAATCGGCTCGGAGGATGACGGCAAAGGCGCATTGGCATGCGCCTTTTGCTATGTTGGGCTGCTGCCTGCTCCCTGAATAACGTCAATTGTGGACCAGAGCGCTTCGCGGTACGGTAGGATAAGCCTTCAGCGAATTGCGACCTTCCGCAACCTCGCGCCGAGGATTCCCCATGAAAGACTTCTACATTCGCGACTGCCAGCAGCACGAAAATCAGACCATCACTTCGAACTTCGTGGTGGCTTCGAAGCAGGTAAAGACCAAGAAGAACGGCGAGTTCTACCTCGCCGTCACTCTGGCTGACCGCTCCGGGCAGGTGCAGGCCAATATGTGGGACAACGTCGGCGACGCGCTGAACGCCTTCGAGCAAGACGACTTCGTCAAGGTCAAGGGCATGGTGCAGAAGTACAACGGACGCTGGCAGCTCACCATCCACAAAGTGCGCAAATTGGGCGATGCCGAAATCGATCACGCCGACTATCTCCCCAAAACCTCCAAGGACATCGAGCAACTCTGGCGCACGTTGGGCGACTTTGTCGAGTCGTTTGAAAACCCCTGGCTCAAACGGCTGGTACAGGCCTTCATGGCCGATGAAGCTATCGCTACGGCGTACAAGAATGCACCCGCAGCCAAGACCCTCCATCACGCCTTCGTTGGCGGGCTGCTCGACCACGTGGTTTCGTTGTTTACTGTCTGCGATCTTGCCTCTCGCAACTATCCGCAGGTAAATCGCGACCTCCTTTTGACCGGCGCTTTTTTTCACGACATCGGCAAGATCCACGAGTTGTCGTATCAGCGTTCCATTTCCTACACCACCAAGGGCCAATTGCTTGGCCACATGATCATCGAACTGGAAATGCTGCACGACAAACTCGCCCAGATTCCGGGGTTTCCCGAAGAATTGAAGATCCTCATTGAGCACCTCATCATCAGTCATCACGGGCACTACGAGTTTGGATCGCCCAAGCTGCCTATGTTTCCCGAGGCGCTCATGCTGCATTATCTCGATGACCTCGACTCCAAGATGGAGAGCATGCGCGCGCAGTTCGAACGCGAAAGCGAACTGGAAACGGCGTGGACCAGCTACAATCCCTCGCTGGCCCGACCGCTGCTCAACTCGCAGAAGTTCCTGGAGAACCGTGAGCCTGCGCCTGCGCAATCCGCTCCCGATCAGCCCGCTTCGGAAGTCGCGCGCCCGGAAGCTGAGAACCTGTTCGTGACCGAAGCTGCACCTGCCGCCGATACCGGAGCCGAGGTCAGCGAAGAAACTACCAATTTGACACCAATCGACGCGCTACAGCGCAAGTTCGCCTCCCACAAGGTCACGCCTGTCGGCGCCAAGGACGAATAGCAACCGCCTCTCACATCACATAGGGTTCCTTCTCTCGATGCTCGATTTTTCGCAATTCGAATACCTGTCTTTCGACTGCTACGGGACGCTCATCGATTGGGAGTCCGGCATTCTTGGATACCTGCGTCCGCTGCTCAATCGCAAGGGGCGTCACGTCTCCGACGTCGAGATTCTCAACTTCTATTCCCAGTCTGAGCCGCGCCAGCAGCAGCCTCCATACCGGCTTTACCGCGACGTACTGGCTTCGGTAGTGCACGATTTCGCCCACGAGTTCCGAGTCGACATCAGCGATGAGGAAGCCGCCGGGCTGGCCGCCTCGATTCGCAACTGGGAGCCGTTTCCTGACACCGTGCCTGCACTGAAGCGGCTCAAGTCGCGTTTCAAGTTGGCGGTGCTGTCGAATATCGACGATGATCTGTTCTCCTTTACCGCTCCGAAACTGGGCGTCGAGCTTGATTGCGTTGTAACCGCCCAACAGGTGCAGAGCTATAAACCGTCGCTGCGAAACTTCGAAACCCTCCTCGAACGCCTTTCTATCAAAAAGCCGCGCTTGCTCCACGTGGCCGAAAGCCTTTATCACGACGTTGCGCCGTGTCGCACACTCGGCATCGCGAGCGTCTGGGTGAATCGTCGCCAGGGACGACCGGCGGCTGCAACAAAACTGGCGGTGGCCCAGGCGGATATCGAGGTTTCCAGCGTGGCCGAACTGGCGGACCTGGCATTGCGTTAGGCTGACCACTCGGACCTATTTTGCGCGGCCTTAACATAACTCCAATGAATCGACTTTCAGCGATGTGGCATCCTTAATACGACAATGAAAATCCTCGTTCCGACTCCATTGCGCCAGTATGCCGGGAAGCAGCCTGCCGTTGACGTTGAGGCCACCACCGTAGGCGAAGCCCTGAACGCCCTGACTTCCACCTACCCTGATTTGCGGAAGCACCTGTACAGCGACGATGGGAAACTGCGCGCCTTTGTGAATGTTTATCTGAACGACGAAGACATTCGCTACCTCCAGAAAGACCAGACGGCTGTGAAGAACGGCGACACGCTGTCGATCGTTCCGTCGATCGCCGGCGGGCGAGGCTGAGTTCGATGGCCGGTATCGCAGAAAAAGTCGCAGCCCTTTCCAACGACGAAATCCTCCGGTACTCGCGGCACCTGATCATGCCCGAAGTGGGCATGGAGGGCCAGCTCAAGCTCAAGCAGGCGCGCGTGCTCTGCATCGGCGCGGGCGGCCTGGGATCGCCGCTTGCCATGTACCTCGCAGCCGCTGGAGTCGGCACGCTCGGCATCGTGGATTTCGATGTCGTCGATTTCACTAACCTCCAACGTCAGATCATTCATGGCACGCAGGATGTTGGCCGCAAGAAGCTCGACTCGGCCGCCGATACTCTGCGCGAAATCAATCCCAACATCGAGGTCCGCAAGTTCGATACCCGCCTCAGCAGCGCTAATGCACTGGAGCTGTTTCGCGAGTTCGACATCATTGCCGACGGGACCGACAACTTTCCGACGCGCTACCTGGTAAACGACGCCTGCGTTCTCACCGGAAAGCCCAATGTTTACGGCTCGATCTTCCGCTTTGAAGGACAAGCAAGCGTCTTCGCGACGAAAGAAGGCCCGTGCTACCGCTGCCTATATCCCGAACCGCCTCCGCCGGGATTGGTTCCATCCTGCGCTGAAGGTGGAGTGCTAGGCATTTTGCCGGGACTGGTGGGCATCATCCAGGCCACCGAGACCATCAAGCTGATCCTCGGTTCCGGAGAACCGCTCATCGGCCGGTTGCTGCTGGTGGATGCTCTCGCCATGCGCTTCAGGGAGTTGAAACTGCGCAAGAATCCTGAGTGCCCGGCGTGCGGGACGCATCCGACCGTCACCGAACTCATCGATTACAATCAGTTCTGCGGGATCCGCGGTGAAGAGTCTCCCGCCCAAACCACCATGGCAGATATGACCGTCGAAGAACTCAAGCAGCGCCTCGACCGGGGCGACGACCTTTTCGTGCTCGATGTGCGCGAGCCCCACGAGTACCAGATCTGCAATATCGGCGGGCACCTCATCCCGCTGAATGACCTGCCCAAACGGGTCAGCGAACTCGACTCCAGCCGCGAAATCGTCGTCCACTGCAAGCTGGGCGGACGCAGCGCCAAGGCAGCTGATTTCCTCCGCCAGTCGGGTTTCACCAAGGTGCATAACCTGGCAGGCGGGATTAACGCCTGGGCTGAGCGGATCGACCCCAAGGTGCCGAAGTACTGAACGCCGGCTGTCAGCTTTCAGCCGTCCGCTATCAGTAATCGATCCCCTCGCTCATTCCCGAAATGCCAAACTCGGCAAAATGCGAAATCACGACTGTTTAGAATCAATGGTTTGGCGGAAAATTGTTCGCAAGCCATTGATTCTTTAGCTAGTTATACGTATCCATTTGTGGCCGTAGGACTTAGTGCGTAAAATCAGGGGTTTTGACACGACATTGCATCATACTTTACATACAAGTCATACACATTTGCGTCATACAAATCATACTTTACATACGCACGCCAAGCCCGGAGACCGTGGGTCACATTCCGGAAGCTGTCAAAGAACGGAACTCGCCGGACGCTGAGCGCGGCGACGCGAGGCACACCAATCCCTTGCCTCACGATGGGATTCTTACAGGGCGGGGGCGGGTTGCGAAAGGACGCAGGACACGTCGCGTTGTGATAAGCGGGGGGACGCCTGAGCCTTCGCGTTTCGAGACCATTATTTACCACGGGAGAGGAAGACGCGAGGAGGTTCCGCAATGCCGCAGTTTCCGACGCCAGGTAATTGCGGGCAGTCTGATGGGTGCTAGTATCGGACGAAATGCAGCGGGAGAAGTAGGTTTGATCGAGCTTATTGCAGCCGCAGATACGGCGGTCTGCGGGCAATGTAGCATCGGCAGATGGAGGGTGCGGAATGTTCAATCTTGTATTCGCCCTGATCGCGCTAAGCGCTGCTTCCGTGCACATCGCCGTTTCCGCCAAACGGCGAAGCAGCCGAACGGCTATCGTCGAAACCTATCTGATCTATTTGTTTGTCATCTACGTGGGTTTGATGGGAGTGCTGACCGCCTACTTTCATGTGTTTACCCCTGAGCGGGCCTCGGCCTCGATCGGCTGGGCCATGAGCCCCTTCGAATACGAGGTTGGAATGGCCGATCTGACGGTGGGAGTGCTGGGCGTTCTCTGCGTCTGGTTTCGGGGAAATTTCTGGCTAGCAACCGCGATTGCCAATGCGGTCTGGTTGTTGGGAGACGCCGTCGGGCACGTCCGGCAGCTACTTTTCTACAACGATCACGCCCCGAATAACTCCGGAATATTTTTGTACGCCGAGATCCTGACTCCGCTGCTGATTCTTGCCCTGACCATCTATCACCGCAAAAAAACGTCGGTCGAGCGATTGCATAACAAGTCTTTGTAGTTCGGTTTCCGACGAAAGCCTCTTGTAGCCTACTTGGGCTGGGCTGCTTCCATCGCGCCGCCGGGGACGTATTCGAGTCCTGTGGCCGCATACGGACGCTCGAGTACGTTGCCACTTCCGCCATAAGTCAATTTGTAGAAGTGCATATAGTCCGGCTCGCCAACATAGAAGCCACCCCAGGCCCAGCCATGTCGAGCAAAAATCCGAAATGCATCGGTAGTGGGTGAAACCTTGCCTTTGCCTCCGTCGCGAGCAGAGAAAGCCGCTGATGTCTTTGGCCACCATCCCTCTTTTGCGTCAAGAAATGGGTTGTCGAGTGGATTGAGATCGATAGCGACGCCGTAGGCGTGGCCACTCCATTCTCCCGGCGAGTCCTGCGCCTTTCGGCAATAGAACCCTACGGTGATGTTTTTTTCGGCGTAAACATCAGGACCGTAGTTTTCATAGGGAGATATCTGGTTGATGGGGAAGTGGATCGCGTAAAGCTCCTGGAATATCGCCGAGGTTTCGTCCGCAAACCGCTTATTCATAACCAGGTTCCCCTCGTGCGTCTGCCCATCGAAGCCAAAATAGGTTACGCGGACGACGGACAGGTCATCGAGAGAGACGGGGCATCCCGGGTTCCAGGATTTGCCGGTCATCGCCGCTTTCATCTCTGGGGAGAGCGGAGAAACGTTCGGACGGTGAGGCCGAGACTGAGCCATGGCCGAAACGGAAAGGGCGAATGCGATTGCACCGATGTGCATCCGGCGAAAGCGAGATTGAACCATCACGAGAACCTCTCAAGGCCGATCAGCCCCCGGCGTCCGATGGCACACCGAGCATCGTCACCATACACCAATTGATGATTGCGCACGTTATGCGACCGATCCGAGACGCGTGCTAGAATTTGACCTAAAGAGCGCGGGAGCAGTGTGTTTTGATTGAGCTAGCGCCGTCCATCTTATCGGCGGATTTTGCCCATCTGGGCGATGCCGCCCGTGCCGCCATCGAGGGTGGCGCAACGATCATTCATTGCGACGTAATGGACGGGCATTTTGTGCCCAACCTGACCATCGGTCCTCCGGTCGTGGCATCGCTGCGCAAGGCGGTGGACGTGCCGCTCGATTGTCACCTGATGATTGAGAACGCGGACGAGTTCATTCCGGCGTTTGCGGCAGCTGGGGCCAACTGGATTTCGGTACACCAGGAAGCGTGCGTTCACCTGAACCGCACACTGGAGCTGATACGCAGCCAGGGGTGCCGCGTCGGGGTGGTGCTGAACCCCGCGACCCCGGTGCAGACCCTGGGAGAAGTGCTCGACATCGTCGATTACGTGCTGATTATGTCGGTCAACCCGGGTTTTGGGGGACAAAAGTTTTTGCCCAGCACGCTGGAAAAAGTCCGCAAGCTGGCGACTATGCGCACCGCCAAGGGTTTGAATTTCCGTATAGAAATGGATGGCGGCATCGATCTGGAAACGATTGGTGCGGGGGTGAAGGCCGGGGCTGAGATTTTCGTCGCGGGAAGTGCGGTGTTTTCCCACGGCGATCCAACGGAAAATGTGGAAGAGCTGCTGAAAGCAGCGAATGACGCGACGCTCGTACGCGTTTAGGCCGGTGAGTTTTCACGAATTTCAAAGGTGGTAGGGATGTTCCGTCGTAATCTTCTGATCGTTCTCATGCTCAGCACGATTGTGTTTGTTGGCTGCATGTCCAACAAGAAGGTCAGCAACCCCATTGCTGACGTCAATTCCAAGCAGCCCGATAAGGTGCTGTACGACCGGGCCATGGATGCGATGAAGCACAACAAGTTTGACGTGGCGCGCTTGAGCCTGCAGACGCTGATTAATACCTACCCCGACTCGGAATATGTGGCACGCGCCAAGCTGGCCATCGGCGACTCGTGGTACGCCGAAGGCGGATCGGCCGCCATGGCGCAGGCCGAGAGCGAATACAAGGACTTCAT
Source organism: uncultured Acidobacteriaceae bacterium (assembly GCA_963730105.1). Lineage (GTDB taxonomy): Bacteria > Acidobacteriota > Terriglobia > Terriglobales > Acidobacteriaceae > DASRAA01. Next base: position 1,005,072 of record CAVSQO010000010.1, on the reverse strand, counting down.
CACCTTCTTCCCCAACATGACGGAAGCCAGCGAAGCGCAGATGAAGATCGCCAACATCCATTACAACGAAATGGAGAAGGCGGACCGCGATCCCACGCACGCGCGGCGTGCCGAAGAAGAGTATCGCCAGTTAATCATGCAGTTCCCCGACAGCCCGATGGTGCCGGAGGCGAAGAAGCGCCTACTCAAGGTGCAGGAGGTGCTGGCCGATCGCGAGTTCGAGATTGGGCATTTCTACTACGAGCGTGAGTCGTGGCCGGCAGCCATAGCCCGGTTCAAGTCGCTGACGGACACTTATCCGCTGTATAGCGGGGCCGATGAGGCGCTGTTCGAGATGGGCGGCGCTTATGAAAGAGAGGTCGAGCTGGTGCGGCGCTCCAAGCTGTCCGAAGTGGCCAAGGCGCCGTTGATCAAGCAATACACCGACAACGCGGTTGCCGCCTATGATCGGATCCTGACGAATTATCCGCTGGAAGATCGCGCGGCGGATGCGCGCAAGGCGTTGCTGGCCATGGGCAAGCCGATCCCGAAGGCCACGCCCGAAGCGATTGCTCAGAACAAGAAAGAACAGGACAGCCGTGGCTCGATGAGCACGAAAGAAAAATTGATGTTCAATTTCAAGAAGGGGCCGGACGTCTCCGAGGCTGCGACGGTGGGCGATCCTACGCTGGTTGATCCGAAACAAGCCAGTGCGCCGGACATTGTCCGGTCGGCGACGGCCAGCATCTTGACCGCTCTGACAGCAGCCACTACGGGAGCGGCAAAGCCTGGGACAGGCGCCGCGCCGGCTGCGAATGCGGCAGCACCACCGACCGACGCAACAGCCGCGGGCGCGACAGCAACTGGAACCGGTGGCGGAACAACGCTGAACTCGGGCGTCGAGGTAATCAACCCATCAGGAACGGCCACTCCTGTTGCTACTCCAACCGGTCTTGGGGTTGCTGCTCCTCCTCCTGCGGCGAATAATGACAGCGCCATTCCCGAGTTGGGGAATGATCTGGCGCCCGCTGCTGCACCTGCGGCAGTTCCGGGGAGCGCTGCGGCCAGCGGTCCTGCGCCGCCGTTGCCTCCTACGCAGGTGAACGACGCACCGAAGCCGGCAGCTGACGGCACGACGCCAGCCTCAGCCAGCGCTGGCGACACGTCGGGCACGACTGCCGATCCGACAACAGAAAGCTCGTCGAAGAAAAAGAAGAAAAAACACCTACTGGTGTTCTGACATGCAAAGACGGCGCGGACTAAAGTCCGCGCTGGGCATCAAAAATAAAGACCTTACCGGCACGACAGCATTCGCGCGCTGACGCAAAACCCTGCGGGAGCGACCTTCACGCGCGTTTTCGTTCGCCTGCAATCCTGTAATATCAAGAGAGTAACGCGTCATTTTGTGAACGGAAGCGAATGCCCCACGACCTGCCCAAGGCCTATGATCCCGGCGCCATAGAACCACGCTGGGCCGACTACTGGATCCACGAAAAGCTGTTTCATGTGGAGACCCCGGCGCCCGGATCTTCCGCGCCGACGTTCACGCTCACGCTGCCGCCTCCGAACGTAACGGGCAACCTCCACATGGGCCACATGCTGGAGCACACGGAAATCGACATCATCATCCGTTGGAAGCGCATGCAGGGCATTCCAACGCTTTGGTTGCCGGGCACCGACCATGCCGGGATTGCCACGCAGCTCATGGTTGAGCGCCAGTTGGCCAGTGAGGGCAAGAGCCGACGTGACATGACGCGCGAAGCCTTCGTCGAGCGGGTGTGGGAATGGAAGAAGCACTATGGCGGCGTGATCCTGCAGCAGATGAAGCGGCTGGGCGCATCGGTCGACTGGTCGCGCGAATATTTCACCATGGACGACCGCATGTCGCGCGCGGTGCGTGAGGCGTTTGTCCGACTCTATGAAGAAGGGCTGATCTATCGCGGGAAGTACATCGTGAATTGGTGCCCGCGATGCATTACCGCGGTCTCTGATCTTGAGGTGGTCCACGAGGAGACTCCGGGAAAGATTTACGAGATCCGCTACCCGGTGGTGGGCAGCCCGAATGAGTTTATTACGGTGGCGACCACGCGGCCGGAAACCATGCTGGGCGATACTGCCGTCGCGGTGAACTCCACTGACGAACGGTACAAGCATCTACACGGCAAGAAGGTTCTGCTGCCGCTGATGAATCGCGAGATCCCGATCATCACCGACGATATTCTCGCCAACCCGGAGTTCGGAACGGGTGCCGTGAAGGTCACGCCGTCGCACGATCCCAACGACTTCGAAGCTGGCTTGCGGAATGCTTTGCCGCAGATCGACGTGTTGAACAAAGTCGCGCAGATGAATGAGAATGCCGGCCCTTACGCCGGGCTCGATCGATTCGAAGCGCGGCAAAAGGTGTTGGAAGATTTGGAAAGGGGCGGCTTCCTGGTTGGTGCGAAAGATTACGTGGTTCCGCTGGGCAAGTGCGATCGATGCAAAACCATCGTGGAGCCGAGGTTGTCGACGCAGTGGTTTGTGAAAATCCAGCCGCTGGCCGATCGCGCTATCGAAGTGGTGGAGAAGGGCGAGATTAAGTTCGTCCCCGAGAATAACTCCAAGACGTACTTCGAGTGGATGCGCAACATTCACGACTGGTGTATTTCGCGGCAGTTGTGGTGGGGACATCGCATCCCAGCATGGTACTGCAAGGGCTGCGGCGAGATCATCGTGGCGCGCGAAACACCGACGACGTGTGTGAAGTGCGGCGGAAGCCATCTCGAGCAGGACACGGATGTGCTCGACACGTGGTTCTCGTCGGGATTGCTACCGTGCTCAGGACTGGGCTGGCCCGAACACACTCCCGACCTGGATGCTTTTTATCCGACGTCGCTGCTGATTACGGGATTCGACATTCTGTTTTTCTGGGTGGCGCGCATGATCATGCTGAATTGCCACTTCATGCGCGGACACAAGAACGGTGATGTCCCTTTCCACACCGTTTATATCCACGCGCTGGTGCGGGATGCCGACCGGCAGAAGATGTCGAAGACGAAAGGCAATGTGGTCGATCCGATCTCGATCATCGAGCAGTATGGAACCGACGCGGTGCGATTCACGTTGGCGTCGATGGCCGCGCCGGGTAGCGACATCTCGTTTTCCGAGGACCAGACCGACGGCTATCGAAAATTCGCCAACAAGATTTGGAACGCCTCGCGCCTGCTGTTCATGAATGTCGATCGCGCGCAGGAAGAAGGCGTGTGGTCGCTGAGCGAGTTCAAAGCGCCAGCGACCGACTTCGCCGCCAAGGGAGTCGCAGGCTTCAAAGTCGCGACGCTCGAGGACCGTTGGATTCTGTCGCGCTTCAACCGAGTGACGGCGCAAGTAAATGACGCCCTCGCGGCGTACCGCTTCCACGAAGCCGCGCACGTGGTTTATCACTTCTTCTGGGACGAGTACTGCGACTGGTACCTGGAGCTTATCAAGTCGCGACTGGCTTCGGCCGACCAGCAGCAGGCGCGCGCTGCCTACGGCAACCTGGTTGGGATTTTCGAGTCGGCGGTGCGATTGCTCTCGCCGTTCATGCCGTTTATTACGGAAGAAATCTGGCATGCGATTTACGATGGCAATCCGCCGGTGAAGTCGATTGCGCTGGCCGCATATCCGCAGGCCGATTCCGCGCAGGTTGACGTGGGGGCCGAGAGCGAGATGGCCATCCTGCAGGACCTGATCGTCGCGGTGCGCAATATTCGCGCCGAGCTGAAGATCGAGCCCAAAGAGAAGCTGGCCATCGAAATCCATGCCGACGGTGAAATTCGTAGCCTGATTGAGCGCGATCGCTCGTCGCTGGAGCGAATGGCCAACGTGGAGTCGGTGAGGTTCGTAGAGACTTCGCTGGCAAATGCGGCCGGTGCGCGCAGTACTGCGCGATTCGACGTACGGGTGATTTACGAGCGCAAGATCGACGTTGCAGCCGAGCGCGAGCGATTGAACAAAGAGCTGGATAAGATGACGGGCGAGATGGACAACACCACACGCCAGCTCACCAATGAAAAGTTCATGGCTAAAGCTCCGGCAAAGGTTGTGGATGGCTACAGGCAACGCAAGGCCGAGCTGGAAGTGCTGATTGCGAAGGCGAAGTCGGCCCTGGATGAGTTGGGCGAATTGTCGAAAACGCCGAATTGAGGGACCCAAGTGGATTGGATGAGCCGCCGAGTCACTGCCATTTTGGAAGCAGCGCTGCAGGAAGACCGCGCCACCAGCGACGCCACGACCTATGCCTGCATCGATGTGAACCAGCGGGCGTCGGCGACGATCCTGGCGAAGCAGGATTGCGTGGTGGCGGGAATCGGCAGCATCGGCCGCGTGCTCGACGTGTTCGCAACGCTCGACGGCACGGTCGCCTCGAACTATGAAGTCACGCATAACTCCGAAGTGTTTGACGGCGTGCGATTGCGCAGCGGGCAGTCAATCGCCGTGGTTGTGCACAACGCGCGTGCGATTCTCTCGTGCGAGCGGGTGATCCTCAACATTATGCAGCGCATGAGCGGCATTGCCACTCTCACGCGCCGCTATGTCGATGCGGTGGCGGGAACCCAAGCTACCATCCTCGATACTCGCAAAACGGCTCCAGGACTGCGCGTGCTTGACAAGTGGGCCGTGCGTTGTGGTGGCGGCACGAATCACCGACTCGACCTGAGCGACGGTGTGCTGATCAAGAACAATCACATCGCATTGGCCGGCGGCGCCGTGCCTGCGCTAGAGCGCGCGCTGCGCAATCGGCGGGGATCGCAGACCATCGAGATCGAGGTGCGCTCGCTCGACGAATTCAAGCTCGTGCTAGAGCACGGTGCTGAAGCAGTGTTGCTCGACAATATGACGCCCGCACAGGTGCGCGAGGCGGTAGAGATCGCCGCAGGGCTGGGCCGGCCGCTACCACTCGAGGCGTCGGGTGGAATCACGCTGGAGAACGTGCGCGAATATGCAGAGGCCGGCGTCAACTTCATCTCGGTCGGAGCACTGACGCACTCGGTTCACGCCGTCGACCTCAGCATGCGGATCGCGCCAGCTTAGAGAGTATGGCAGGTGTTCGTGATCGACCGCAAGAAGCGCGGCACATGCTATGGACGACGCCCTTCCAACATTGAAGCTGTTGCATCCTGAAGCCGCAATGGTGGTCAGCAAACTGGTAATGTTTGGCCAGTTGTCCACGGAAACGATCACTGAGTCCCTCAAGCTGGGCAGGGAAAACTGCCTCAAGACGCGGCCCGACGGGACTATACTCGAGGGCAACCATCGCATCCACGGCCTGCGAGAACGCGGCGTGGATGTCGATAAGCTACCGCGAGAAATCGTGGTACGCGCGGAACTATGACGTCAACTCATCTCTACTGGATACCCGGACCCTGGCCGGGCAGGCTGGCTGTAGCCGCTCGTCCACGGGGGGGCGACTGGCTCGGTGACGAGATGCTGGGTTGGCGGAAAGCCGGAATCGGAACGATTCTGTCATTGTTAACCGCGGACGAGGAGTCCGACTTGAGTCTTGTAGGAGAATCTCAAACTGCGGGCGACGCAGGCTTGAAATTCCGTGCGCTTCCTATTCCCGACCGCCAAGTTCCTTCTTCGCCATCCCAAGTCGCCCCTGTATTGGATGAAATTGATGCTGATTTATCGGCGGGAAATAGTGTTGTTGTCCACTGCCGCCAGGGAGTTGGGCGCTCGGGTATGATAGCGGCCTGCTTGCTCGTCCTTCGAGGTTCAGACCCAGCATCGGCAGTCGCAAGCATAGCTCGGGCCCGCGGCGTCGCAGTTCCGGAGACTCTCGAGCAGCGCTACTGGATTGACCTGTTTGCGTCCAGCCTTACGAGCGCCAAGTAACGGACGCACGACCGAACGCTGTTCAACGCCGCGCTGCACGCGCATAATTCTTCTATCGCACGTTCAAGCACAATCCGACCTGACGCATCTGCGCCAGAGGGCCTGACGGATGCCCGTCTCGGCCATATCGTCCGCTTGCTGAGTGACAACGCCACGATGGTCATCAGCGGCACGCGTATCGCGGAGGAACTGGGAACGACGCGCTCGGAAGTGTGGCGCGCGATCCAGCACTTGCGGGAGCTGGGCGTTCGCATCACCGGACATCCCGCCGAGGGCTACCAGTTAGAGTCCGTCGCCGACCTGCTGTTGCCTGACATTGTCGGTCCGCTAGCAAGCGGGACGATTTTTGCTTCGCGCATCCGACATTACTTTCGCATCGGCTCAACCAACTCCGCCGCCATGGAGGCCGCGGCTGCCGGAGAGCCGGAAGGCAGTGTCTTCTTTGCCGAAGAGCAGACTGCCGGACGAGGCCGCGGCAACAACACATGGGAATCTGCGCCATCGGACGGCATCTACTGTTCGGCAGTGCTGCGTCCGCAAATGGCTCCGTCGGATGCGCTGCTGTTGTCACTGATCGCCGGAATCGCGGTAGCCGAGGCAGTTGAACAAACCACTGGTTTGCACGCTGACTTGCGGTGGCCCAACGACGTGTTGCTGGAGGAGCGCAAGTTCTGCGGCATCCTCACTGAGATGCATGCGGAGGCGACGCGCGTTCGCTATGTAGTGGTGGGCATCGGAGTCAACGTAAACCAGCCGTCATTCTCCGGCGAACTGGAGCCCATCGCGACTTCTCTCCGTATCGCAGCCGGCCACGAGTGGTCGCGCGTTCAGGTCGCAGCGGCTCTGCTAAAATCACTCGACGCCTGGTACCGCAAGCTGTCAAATAACGCCGATGATGCGCGGGCGGCCATTTTTCAGACCTTCGAAGGCCGGTCATCCTACGCGCGGTCGCGGCTGGTGCATGTTGACGAAGGCGCGGGCTACGACGGTGTAACGGAGGGCCTGGACAGCCGCGGATTCCTTCTAGTGCGAACCAACGGCGGCCTCCGCACTGTACTTTCGGGGCTAGTGCGCGCCGTCGTGGCGCCTGGGACATAACGCATGCTACTCGTACTCGATGTAGGGAACACCAACACCGTGCTGGGCGTCTTCGAGCCCCGGGCTGAAGATTCTGGCGCCCAGAAACCCCGGCGGCTCATCGCCCACTGGCGGGTGACCACCAACAAGTCGCAGACGGTGGACGAGTACGGCGTACTGTTCCGCAACTTATTTGCGATGAATGGAATCGAGGTCTCGTCGGTCCAGGGCATCGTTATTTCTTCGGTCGTTCCGCCGCTGGATTCCACGCTACGCGACGTCTGCGAGGTCTACTTTCAAATCAAGCCGTTGTTTATCGAGCCTGGGGTCAAGACCGGCATGCCGGTACATTACGACAATCCCGCTGAGGTCGGAGCCGACCGCATCGTCAATAGCGTTGCAGCTTATGAAAAATATGGCGGCCCGTGCATCGTGGTGGATTTTGGGACGGCCACGACCTTCGATGCGGTTTCGCCCAAGGGTGAGTACCTTGGTGGAGTCATCACTCCGGGCATCGGCATCTCAGCCGACGCGCTGTTTGAGCGCACTGCGCGTTTGCCTCGGGTTGATATTCGCAAGCCTCCGCGCGTACTGGCGACCAACACCGTAAACAGCCTGCAGTCTGGGTTGTACTACGGATATATCGGATTGATTGATGGGATCCTCGAACGCTTGACGGCCGAACTGGGCAGCGATGTGAAAGTGGTAGCGACCGGCGGACTGGCTTCGCTGATGGGCGGCGGCTCGAAGTACATTCGCGAAGTTGACGACCACCTGACCCTGGAAGGGCTGCGCATTATCTACGAGCGGAACCTCCCGCAGCGCAAGCGCGGCGATCACGGCCAGTCAACGGCGGTCGCTGGTTCGGTTGCGGCAGCAACTCCCAAGCAAAATTGAGGCTACACTCGTAATACGCACCTGCGCCGTTCGCCTGGCGGTTAGGCTTTTCGCATTGCCATCGTGGAAAACTACTTCAACTATTTTACCGAAATCGAGGAGCACTTTCAGCGGCGGCGGGGCGCGTTGTCGTTGCTGTCTCCGCTCGACTGGGCGCTGATGGAAATATGGAAGGACGCTGGGATTCCGCTGGAAGCAGTGATTCGCGGCATGGATGCGTCGTTCGACAAATGGGAGCGGCGTCCCAAGCACACCCGCAAGGTCAACAGCCTCGCGTATTGCGCGCAGGAAGTGCTAGCCGCCGCTGAAGAGATGAAGGAAGCGGCAGTGGGCAGCGGTCCGCCTGACAAGAACCGCGCCGGATTGGACACCGAAGCGGTTCGTGCGTTTCTGCGGCAGAACGCCGACGGATTGGAACGCGGGTCTTTGCCCGACGTCGCTCAGAAGGTTGCGGTGGACACTGCTGCCGGGCTGCGCGTGATGGCCGATGGTCTCGCGGGCGGGAGTCCGCCACCTATGGAAGACGTTGAACGGCGGCTGACGGTGATGGAGGAGAAGCTGTTTGCTGCGCTGCAGGCTGGCTGCTCCGAGGACGAGCTGCTGGCGATTCGCACCGATGCCGACCGCGACCTCGCGCCCTATCGCGGCCGGATGACGGCTCCGCAGATCGAGCAATTGCATCGGCAATACGTACACAAGCGGCTGCTTGAGCAGCATCATCTGCCGCGGTTGAGTCTGTTCTATATGCCATAACTCTCACAATGTGGGACAAAGGGATTTAATCTTGGAATTGCAAATTGAAAAACTGGTGTATGGCGGTGACGGACTGGCGCGGTTGCCGGCCGACGAGCATGGCCGCGGCAAAGCGGTGTTTCTTCCGTTCGTCATTCCCGGCGAGCACGGTCGAAGTCACGGTAACAGAAAGCCGTTCCGGGTTCGTGCGCGCTCGCCTGGACAGGGTTTTGACGGCATCGCCCGACCGCGTCGCACCACCGTGTCCGTACTTTGGGAGATGCGGCGGCTGCCAGTACCAGCATATCGACTACAACGCACAACTGAAATTCAAAGCCGACATTCTGCGCGAAACCCTGCGCCGGACGGCCAAGCTAGAGCTCGACCATGAAATTCAGCTTCATCCATCGGAACCCTGGCAGTACCGCAATCGCACCCGCGTGCGGGTGCAGCATGATCCCGCATTCGCAATGGGCTACTTCGAGACGGGCTCTCATAAATTGTTGGCGGTTGAAAGCTGCCCGATCAGTTCGCCGCTCATCAACCAGGCGATCGCCGCCGTGTGGGCATTGGGACGTGGTGGAAAAGTGCCGACGGTCGTGCATGGCATGCAGTTCTTCGCCAATCATGACGACACACGGTTGCTGGTGGAAACCTACGTTCGCGACCAGGACGGAGCTGACTCCTGCAAGAGCTTTGCGGCAGCGCTGACGTCGCGGTTGGATTCCGTCGTTGGAATGGTGGTCTTCGCGACCTCGCCCGTTGAAGACGAAACCCGACAGCGCGCTCCGCTGAGTTCCGAGCATAACGAAGACTCAGTTGCGATTGGAGAAGACCATGTCATCTACCACGCTGTGGGACATGACTATCGGGTGAGCGGGGGCTCGTTCTTTCAGACCAACCGATTTCTCGTGGACGAGCTGGTGAAGACCGCGACCGGCGGGGCGAGCGGCAAGGCTGCGCTCGATCTTTACGCCGGGGTTGGCTTGTTTACCCTGCCGCTGGCTGAACATTTCGAAGAGGTTATCGCCGTCGAGGCCTCGCCCCATGCCTTCGCCGACCTGAAACACAACGCCCCACGCAACGCCCGGCCAACGCGCGCGACCACCGACGAGTTCTTGCAGAAGCGTGGCGAAAAGCTTCCGGTTGATTTCGTGCTGGTCGATCCACCGCGTGCAGGGCTGGGCGAAAAGGCAACCGGAGCCCTGTGCCGTACGTCCGCCTCGTGTGTGACGTACGTCTCATGCGACCCGGCAACCCTCTCGCGCGACTTGCGGCTGCTGCTAGAATCGGGTTTTACAGTGGAGCAGGCGCACCTGTTCGACCTGTTTCCGCAGACCGCTCACATAGAAACGGTCCTTCAGCTGGTGCGCTAATCGGCTCCTCGAGATGAGTTATGTACGCAATCGCCATTCTTCGTTACCGCAAGCCGCTGGAAGATGTTCTCAAGCATATCGACTCGCACCGCGCCTACCTCGCGGGCCTAAAGCAGGAGGGCTTACTGATCGCCTCTGGCCCGGTGGTCCCTCGCCACGGCGGCGCGCTGTTGTTGCGAGTTCCGGATGACGAAGCCCAGGCGACGCTCGACAGTATCCGCGACAACGATCCGTTCACCCGGTTCGGACTCGCGCAATATGAAATGTGGCCCTGGGCCCCGACGATCGGCGCCGAGGAACTGGACCGCTTGTAAGCGGACTTGTCATTATCCTCCCCCTCCCCGGATGGAGCGCATCTCTCCGCGCGTGCGCCCACGCCCGTCTATTGCGGCGGGCGCGAACCTGCATTCCTCGCCGCGGTTGCTTTCGCTGCGGGCATCGTCGCAGGCAGTTTCGCATGGCGCGCGCCCCACGTCTGGCTGATTGCGTTCGTAATTGCCGCGGTTGGCGTTTACGTCCTCTACCGAAGGGCTCCGTCTCTGGCTTTTCCGCTGGCGATTCTCGCACTCGTTCCGCTAGGAGCTTTCTATTTGCAGGTTTTTGACGCGGCCCAGGTGACGCCTCCGGACTTGCAGGCTTTCGCAACCGGAGAAGGTACGGTTGAGGTCACTGCGCATGTAGCGCGCGAGGGCATCGTGCGCGACAGTCCGTTCGGAGGCAAGCAGGAGTCAGTCGATGTCGAAACCGAAGAGCTGACGACCGAGTATCACCGTTTGTCCGCGCCGGTCGGTCTCCGATTGACGATTTTCAGTAAACGGAGCGACGAGGAGGATGCGCGCGACTCCGGTGTTGATTCGCCCTTGCGCGTTTATACCTACGGTGAGCGACTGCATTTTCCGGCGAAGCTGCGTATGCCGCGGAATTACGGGAACCCCGGAGCGCTGGACCTGGTTGGCTACCTGGCATCGCAAGATGTGCGATTGACGGGTTCGGCGCGCGCCGCCGACGTCGAGATTCTGCCGGGCTTCGTGGGCAGTCGCATTGGACTGTGGCGCAGCGACGCGCGACGCAGCGTGCTCAATCACATTCAGCGGCTTTGGCCGGGAGAACCGGGCGCGCTGATGCAAGCCATGCTGATCGGCGGGCGGGCGTTTTTCGGACGCGAGCTGAAAACCAACTTCCAGCGTACCGGGACCTATCACATCCTGGTGGTGTCGGGGATCAACGTTGGCATTCTGGCGTTCGCATTTTTCTGGGCGTTGCGCCGGTTGCCTATGGGCGAAGCGGCAGCAACCGTTCTGACCATCTTGTTCTCGTGGGGCTACGCATTTCTCGCGGATTTGGGCCCGCCGATTGTGCGTGCGACTATCACGCTTAGCGTCTATTTGCTGACGCGGCTGCTCTTCCGCGATCGCGCGGGGCTCAATGCGCTGGGCATTGCCGCTCTCGGTATTCTGATGGTCGCGCCGCGAACGCTCTTCGAAGCAAGTTTTCAGCTCACGTTTCTTTCGGTCATCGCTGTCGCCGGAATTGCGGTGCCCATCTTGCAGTGCACTCTTTACCCCTTTCAGCGAGCGCTGCGAAACATTGACTCGCCGGCTTACGACTTCAGCTTGCCGACACGCGCGGCGCAGTTCCGCTCTGACTTGAGATTGGTACGCGAAAGCCTGTCGCAGATTATTGGGCAGAGAGTTTCGAACTTCGTCATCGTGCGCGGAACTTCGTTTGTTGTGGCCGCATTGGAACTGATCTTTATTTCTGCCATTATCGAACTGTCGCTCGCCTTGCCGATGGCCTGGTATTTCCACCGCAGCACCACCATGTCCCTGCCGGCGAATGTGCTGGTCATTCCGCTGGCGAGTATCCTGATGCCCGCAGCGGTGCTGGCGGTCGCGCTTTCGTACATTTCGTTTGCACTGGCGCACCTTCCCGCGCTGATTACAGGTTATTCACTGGCACTGCTGACGGGGACTATTCGTCTCATCGGACATTTCCGCGTCTCCGACGTGCGCCTGCCGGTACCATCGCGCGCCGTCTGTTGGGTCGCCGCGTTCGCGCTTGGTCTGGCCATGATTCTGGCGCGCCGGCGTTTACTGCTGGCGTGGGTGGGAGTTGCCGGATTGCTGATCGCGGCCATCGCTATTGTTGCCTTGCCGCCGCGGATGCAGTGGCATCCGGGAGTCCTGGAAATCACAGCCATCGACGTGGGCCAGGGCGACTCGCTGTTGATTGTCACACCCGAAGGCAAGACCGTGCTGCTGGACTCCGGCGGCGTTGGGGGAGGCAGCCATTCCGATTTTGATGTGGGCGAGGAAGTCGTCTCTCCCTACCTCTGGAGTCGCGGCATCGGTCACCTTGACGTGGTGGCGATCTCGCATCCGCATTCCGATCACATCGGCGGAATGCACAGCGTCATCGCCAACTTCCGGCCCAAAGAGCTGTGGTACGGGCTGGATTCTCCCACGCCGGAATTTGCCGAACTGGCGGAGGCTGCGCGTTCGTTCGGTCTCGCGTTTCGACCGCACATGGCTGGCGATGAGTTCACATTTGGTCGCGTGCAGTTTCGTGTTCTGAACCCGCAACCAGGAACGGTGGCCACAAACCGCAGCCAGGATGACGAGTCGATGGTGTTGCATCTGCAGTACGGCGAAACGTCTGCCCTGCTGGTGGGTGATTCGCACAAACGCATCGAGGAGCTTCTGGAAGGAGAAAATCCGCACGCAAACTTCCTCAAGATCGGACACCACGGCAGCCTAACTTCAAGCACACCGGATTTCCTGCAAGCGGTAGCGCCGCAATTCGCGGTGGTGTCGGCGGGGTACTACAACTCATTCCATCATCCGCGGCCGGAAGTTATGCAACGCTTCGCCGACCGGCACGTCACCACGTACCGCACCGATCTCGCCGGGGCCGTGTCGTTTTATTTCGATGGCACTACAGTTTCGGCCCAGCCGGTTACTCGCTGACTTCTTCGTCGGCGTCAGTAGTGGGATGCTTGCTGAACTCCTCAATCATCGCGGCCGCCTCTTTGGCCTGGTCCTCGCGGACGACGACGATCACACCGCCCACTCCGGGATATATGTTTTGAGTTGCGTCGAGACTCTGAACATATGCGTCAATCCCGGCCGATTGCAACAGGCCTTGTACGACCATGGCCTCAGTTTCCTGCTCGGTATCAAAAACTTTAACCAGTTCCTCTTTCGGTTCCGGTTTCTCCGCCATGTTTCCTCCGTTCGCTATGATGCTCACCCTGAGTAGCCGCAACGCAATTTGCTCTGGAACCGCGCCTGTTTCGTTGTATCATGCCGCCACGGTTTACCGTGCATCAGCAGGATGGCTGCCAACATCCAAATTGTAACGAAACTTCCCGGCCGGGCCCGGCGGAAGAGGCCTGGCGTTGAGCCAGTGTTGTGACAAGGAGCAGAATGAATCAGCCCGAGCGGAACGAACTGGACCGGCCAGAACCCGCCGCCAACCTGCAAGAACTCGAAGAAGAGCGTCGCAAGCTGCGCCGCCTGCAAATCATGATGAGCATGGTCATGTCGGTCATCAGCCAGGACACGGATCTATCGGTCGAGGAGGCCTCTGAGCTCGCCGCCAACGCCAAACGTGCGGCCCTCGCCATGTTTCCCGATAAGGAGTTCGCTTACGATATTCTCTACAAGCCACGCCTGCAGCGCCTGATGGCCGAGCGCTATCACCTCCAATAGTCGCGCTATTTGTCGATCGAAGCGAGATACACGGTCAGCGTTCCCCAGAGCAGCCGCGCCTGGATCTGCACCGGCAGGTGGCGGGCATCGTCGCTGTACCAGATCAAAACCCTTCCACGATTCTTCAATGCGCTGTAGTCGCCCTCGGGACCAACCCGAATCGTCTGAAACGTCCCTGCTGGAGTCTTGATCTGCTCTTTGCCTTCGACATGCGCCTGGATGGTGACGGTCTTGCCTCCGTCGTTGAGCGGGAAGCTGTAGGTCGCATCCGGCTGGAGCGGCAGGCTGGAGACGTACAGAACTCCTGACACAACGTCGGTCACGCATCCGGGGATATCGTTTTCGGTGTGTTTCGACTGGCCCGTCTTTAAATTCTTCTCTTCCAGAACCGACTTGCCGCGTTTGTAGTCGAAGGTGATGGTCGTGTCGCGCCCGTGCGAGCCTTCTTCGATGTGTTTCACTACTTTGCTTGAGCACAGGCTCTGGGCATCGAAGTAAGTGTTGAAACGGTCTTGCACGCGAAACAGCAGTGCAACTACGCCGGTTGAGTCGGCTGTGCCCGTCAGGTGTTCCTGGTTGCCATTACGCTCGACATGCAGGGTCGCCAGGCCCGCCGTCCAGAAGCGGTATTCCGCCTCGTAGCGAAGCGTCTGGCGGGGAAAATCATATCCCGGCCGCAAGGGTTGAATGTGCGCCCCAGCCGTGATGGATGCTTGCGTTCCCGACGGAGCGGACGTCGAGTGCGCAGGTTGCATCTGCGCGGTAGATTGGCCGCCCGTTCCCAACGCCAGGACCGAAGTGATGACTGTGATGATTGCGGACCAGCGAAAGAATGAATTCACCATGAATGCGGAAACCAATGCATCTTCACGACAAGGGCCGCCAACATGGCGGCGGCCCCGATTAAAGCATTGTACTCGCGATGCTGCAGGTATAGCTCACGCGAGAAATCTGAAGTCAGCCCCGACAACCAAAGCGATCTCGGGAGCAATCGCGGCACGCGCTGGGCATAGCTTTCGTATTCCCCAAATCGTTGCCGCAGAAACGCTTCTTCCGAGCGAATCACAGGCACGTAAATGATGGCGAAAAATATCAGGATGCCGCCTGCCACCCAGACGTCCCGCGACGCGATGGCAAAGCCAATGGCGATGATGATGGAACCCAAGTAAAGCGGATTCCGCGAGTAGGCGTACGGTCCAGTCATCGCCAGTTGCTGGTTCTTCTCCACGTGGCCTGACGCCATCGCCCGCAGAAAGACTCCCAGCGCCGCAACACTGCCGCCGACCGCTAATGACCATGCGTCGGGACGCGCCCGCCATAGATAGAATGCGGCAAACAGGAATCCTAAGGGCACGCGAATGCGACGCGCGATCCGGCCCCATGTCGGCGAGGTCCGCACGGACCCGGCGTCAGTCATTCGGCTCCTTCAGCAACTCATCTACCGCGGCGATTACTCGGTCCGGCTCGATCGACTGCAAGCCCGCATCCGGATCATCGACATGCGAGCGGTTGTCCACACTGTCTGGGTTGCGCAACACGACTGAGCGGGTGGCGAAAGGTCCGTTGCGGTCAGGACGGGTGGGCCCGAACAAGGCCACAACCGGCACGCCCAACGCGGCCGCCAAATGCATCGGACCGGTGTCGCCGCCCACAAACAGGCTGGAGCGGCGGGTGAGCGCGATTAGTTGGCTCACCGAACATTTCACCGGAACGAGCAGTTTGTTCGCTGGCTTCCCGGACCGATTCGGCCAAGGATTCTTCTTCGGGCCCATAGTTGACCATCACGGCCATGCCGCGGTCGGCCAACGCCTTCGCCACCGCGCCATACGACTCGGCAGGCCAGCATTTTGCGCCCCAGCCCGCGCCGGGGTTCAGAATCGCCAGCGGCGCGAAACCACTCGACGCACAGAACCTGTCTGCCCACGCCTCGGTGGCAGGGTCTTGCGGAAACAGAGGGGGCTCGTAGGTCAGTTCCGCACCAGCGACCACGGATGCAAGCGAGAGAGTTTGTTCGACGACGTGCGCTCCTTGCGCCGGAACGATCGTTGTGTAGAACCTGCGCGCCGGGGCCTCTCGCGGCTCGGCGAAACCGACACGTGATTTGGCGCCCGACAAACGCGCCGCCATCGCCGATCGAATCGCTCCCTGCAAATCGAGTGCAATGTGGTACCCCATGGCCCGCACTTCGTGCATGCAGCTGCGCATCTCCAGCCAAGTTGTACCCGACGAAAGCCCCTTGCGCCACTCTTTGAAATCGGAGACATGCACCCAATCCACCAGCGGCTTCAGTTCTGAGCGCGGCTGCAGGCGCTCCGGCGGATGCGCGCACAACAACTCCATCCAGCGCTGCTCCACCAGCCATCCGACTTGCAGATTCGGCCGTGCACGCCGCAACGCGGCAATGGCGGGCATTCCGTGAATTACGTCACCCATCGCACTGAGCCGCACCACCAGCACGCGCAGCGGTTGCGCGTCCGAACCGTCCAGTTCTTCCGCCACCAGGGTCGTCGGCTCCTGCTTGGGAAGCGGGCGGTTCACGGTTCGCGTTTACCTCCGCCGGGAGTCCGCATGTGGCCGAGAAAATTACTGGTGGAATGATCTTTGGGATCGCCAACGATTTCGACGCGGCCGCCGCAGGCCAGCACTTCGTCACGCTCCGGAACGGTGTCGCGGGTGTAGTCAGTGCCCTTCGCCTGGATATCAGGACAAAGCTCGCGGATCAGCGCACGCACATCCGGCTCGTCGAAGATGACGACTGCATCGACGTCCTCGAGGGCAGCAATGATCTCAGCGCGCTCGTGCGCCGGCATCAGTGGACGCCCCTCGCCCTTGAGCTGACGAACGCTGGCATCGGAATTCATCGCGACAACCAGCTTTCCGCCCAGCGCTTTCGCACCGCGAAGATAGCGCACGTGCCCCACGTGCAGCAAGTCGAAGCAACCATTGGCGAGCACAATCGCTTCGCCATTGCGACGCCACTCCGCCGCCTTCGCCAGCAGGACCGGGCGCGACACGATTTTGGTTGACCTTTCGCTCACGAGTTCTTCGCAGATGCGTACTGCTCGATGGCTGCCAGCAATTCACCGCTCGATACCGTGGCAGTTCCCCGTTTCATGACCACAATTCCGCCCGCGAGGTTCGCCAGGCGCGCCGCTGACGCGGTATCGGCTCCGGCTGCCAGCGCCGCCGTGAAGGTCGCGATGACGGTATCGCCTGCGCCCGTCACGTCCACCACTTGATCGGAGCCAAAGATCGGGATCGCCAGCGGTTTGCCGTCGCGCTCAAACGCCACCATGCCGTCGCGTCCACGGGTGATGACCAGCGACTGCAGCCGCATGCGCGTCAACAGCTGCTCGCCTGCGGAGAGCAGCTGCCGATTGTCATGGCCAATCTTCATTTGCAGCGCTTCTTCGACTTCGGGTTCGTTGGGCGTCGCCGCGGTCACTCCGGAATATTCGAGCAGGCGGTATCGCGAATCCAGTGTGATGGGCTTGTCGTTCGGCCAGCCCTTCGCCTTGATTTTCGCCAGCAAATACGGAGTCGCGGCGCCATATCCATAATCGGAAACCAGCAGCGCCTTCGAGCGGGACACATATTCGCGGGCACTCTTCACAATTTTCGTAACTATAGAATTGTCTGCAGCAATCGGCTCCGGCTCGCGGTCCACGCGAACCACCTGCTGACGGCTGGTGTGCGACATGCCGGCCAGGATGCGCGTCTTCGTCGTGGTCACGTGGCCCTTCAGACGCGTGATGCCGTCTGTTGGAATCTTGGTCTCGCAGAACTTCGCCAGGAGCAATTCGCCCGGCTCGTCATCGCCCACAACTCCCACGGGCAGTACCTTCACGCCCAGCGAAGCCAGGTTCATGATGGCGTTGCCGCCGCCTCCGGGCACCACCGTGCGCTCGCGGTGCTTCAGAATGAGCACCGGCGCCTCGCGCGAGACACGGGCGATCTCGCCGAAAACGAACTCGTCTGCCACCAGGTCGGCCAGCACGGTGACCGTGACGTTGGCGAACGAGCGCACAATCGTCTTCAACCGCTCTGCATCATGCCGATGTTTGGCCATCGCTCCTGCGAACCTTGCTTCCGTCTTACGCTGAGGTAGTGGTGAAACTCTTCATTCTCTCACGGGCGAATCGCCGCGGCGCGCTGAACCACGGCTGAGATCAGCTCGACTGGCGAGTCTGTGGCCGGTGCCTCCAATGGCTCAAACTCCATGCGTACGGGCGCCACGTGCAGTGGACGCAGGCGATCTTTGTGTTCACCGAGGTTCACGGCATCCTTCTCGGTGGTGATGAACGCTGTTGCTCCCGCTTCTTGCCCTAGCTTGAACAGCGACTCCACGTCGGTTGCGCTGTAAGCATGGTGGTCGCGAAACGAACGCGTGCCCACCACTCGCACGCCCTCTTCGGCAAGATCGTTATAAAAGTTCTGCGGCCGGGCGATGCCGCAGAAGGCGAAGCAATGCTCGCGGGTCCCCGGCGGAACGACGCCGCGCGAGACTCGCCACACTTGCTGGCCTTCGCGCGCAGGAATTTCCTCAGTTGCGACGTCGTCCATCAACACAATTGCCGACGCCCGCGCCAGCGACGACAGGGGTTCGCGCAATCGTCCCGACGGAAGCAACGTGTCGTGCAAGTCGCGCTTCGTGATCAATACAATGTCGAAATCACGCGCCAATCCGCGATGCTGAAAGCCGTCGTCGAGCAGATGAGCCTGCAACCCAAACTTCTCTTCGGCGAATTGTCCCGCGGCGTAACGATCTTCGCCCACGATGACTGGCACTCCCAGTCTGCGCGCGATGAGCAGCGGCTCGTCGCCGAACTCGCGTGCCGAACCCGCCGGATCGACCAACGCGACTCCCTTGGTTCGTCGTCCATATCCGCGGGAGAGAACATTGAACGCAATGCCGCGCTGCTTCAGCAGTTCACCCAACATGATGAGAAACGGCGTCTTGCCTGCGCCGCCGGCAGAAATGCTACCTATGCTCACCACCGGTGCCTGCAGCCGGCGCACTGCCAGCGTGCCGTGATCGTACAGCCGATTGCGGACGCCAACTCCCACATCGAACAACGCGCTCAGCGGATTCAAACTTGACTCTCCGCGACGGTCTCTCCCGTTCGCAGTACTGATTCCGTATGCAGCAGCGTCAGCAGCGCAGCTACGGTTCGCATCGTTGCGCCCTTTTGCACCTGCATTACTCCGAGTGCCCGCTCGCCCAGCCGTTCGCGCTCCTCATCGTCCTGCAGAAGGGCCATAACAGTCGGGGTCAGCGACTCGGGCGTCACCACTCGCAGCGCATTTGCCTGCTGAAAGATACCGATTACGTCGCGAAAATTCTCCGTGTGCGGGCCAACCAGAATGGTCACTCCAAACTGCGCGGCTTCAAGGACATTGTGTCCGCCCTTGGGAACCAGGCTGCCCCCGACAAAGGCCACGTCAGCAAAGTCGTACAGGCTGGCGAGTTCGCCGATCGTGTCCAGCAACAGTACATCTTCGCCAAGCAGCTGTTGGCCGTTCCACCGCGAGCGCCGCAGCCAGCGCAAACCTGAGTCTGCAAGCAAAGCGGCGACGGCATCGAAGCGCTGCGGATGTCGCGGCGCCAACACCATCAGCGCGTTGGGATAGTTGTTCTTCATCTGGTGAAAGCACTCCACTAGCATCTCGTCTTCGCCCGCGAGAGTGCTTCCGGCTACGAGGATCGGCCCGATCTCGGCACGCTCCACTGCCGATTCGAACGCATCGACAATCTGAGCCTCCGCTGGAGGGCTCACTTCGAACTTCAGGTTCCCGCCGACTTGCACCCGTTCGCTTGGCGCCCCAATCTGCACCAACCGCCGCGTGTCTTCTTCGCTCTGCGCGAGGAAGAGATCGACATTGCTCATCACGCGCCGCAGCAGTTTGCGAAATCGGAGGTACCGTGGCAGCGACCGATCCGACACGCGCGCATTGACTACCGCAACCGCTGCTCCCGAATTTTTCGCCAGATGCAGCAAGTTGGGCCAGAACTCGCTCTCGGCTAACACGACCAATTTTGGCCGCAGAGCATGCAGGTATGCCCCCACGGTGAACCACAGATCGAGCGGAAAATAGAAGACGTTGCTTTCGCCGAACCGCTCACGGGCCAGCTTCTGGCCGGTGTCGGTGGTGGTCGACACCACGATCCGCCATTCAGGCAGGCGCGCCTTCAGCTCCTCAACCATGCGCGAAACCGCCAACACCTCGCCGACCGACACCGCATGGATCCAGATGGTCTCTCGCCCCTGGGCGTCGTGGAGCCGTCCCGGCACCGTGCCCAGCCGCTCACCCAGCCCGGCACGATACTTGCCGTGGCGCAGCATTTGCAGCAGCCACCACGGACTGCTCAGCACGAGCGCTAGCAGAAAAAGCGCATTGTAGGCGAAGTACACCCCTGCGATTGTACTTGCGACGAGCAGGTGAACCAATGCTCAGTTGTCGTGCGTGGCTGCGCAAGCGATAATCGCAGTATGGTTTCTTGCAGGCGTTGGATTCTCCCGCTCGTGGCTCTTACGCTTCTGGTTTGCGTCGCCCAGCTGTGGGCCTTCAAAGATTTCGTGATGCCCAAGGCGGAAAACGCCAGCACCTACTCCAGCAAGGACTCGCACCCCGAAGAAAAGATCACCGCCGCCATCGACGTCTACAACACGTCACCCAAGGACGACATCTTTAACACACACTACCTGCAGGAGGGGATTCTGCCGGTATTTCTGGTCATCACCAACGATGGCAACAAGCCAATCTCGATGACCAAGATGCAAGCCCAACTGGTCACCTCATCGCGGGCCAAGCTTGACGCCCTCTCTGCCGATGACGTGATGCGCCGCATTAGCCATGTCAACGCCAGCAGCACCGGTCCAAGCGGCCGCACGAGCCCATTTCCTATCCCTGGCGGGAACAAAAACAAGAAAGCCCAGCAGCAACTCGAGGAGGTCAATCGCGCCCGCTTCAGCGCCTTTGCGGTCGAGCCCCATTCCACCCAGTCAGGCTTTCTCTTCTTCGATATCGAGGACGTGCGCAATCCCGTGCAGGACGCCCACATCTACCTCACCGGCGTGCGCGATGCCAGTGGTACCGAGTTGATGTACTTCGATATTCCGGTGATTACGCCAAGCGGAAAGTAGCGCGCTACTTCGCGGCGCCCACGTAGCTCACCCTCCACACGGAATTCGACCCGTCGTCGGTGAACAGCAACGATCCATCAGGCGCCACCGTTACTCCTACGGGACGTCCCCACACATCGCCGTTGGGCAGCACAAATCCGGTCACGAAGTCTTCATACTCGCCGCTGGCTTTGCCCGACTGGTGCAACGGCACGCGAATTACTTCGTAGCCGGTGCGCACGAACCGGTTCCACGAGCCATGCTGCGAAGAAAAGATATCGCCTTGGTATTCCGCCGGAAACTGTTTGCCCTCGTAGAAGGTCAATTGCAACGTCGCATTGTGCGGCTGTATCAGCACATCCGGTACTGTGACCTTGTTCTTCAGCTCCGGGTGCTTACCCTGCAGGCGCGGATCGGGATTGCTGCCAATGTAGTAATACGGCCATCCGTAAAACGCGCCGTCTTCAATGTGTGAGATGTAGTCGGGGACGAGGTTGTCGCCCAGCTGGTCGCGCTCGTTCACCGACGCCCACAGCTCGCCTGTTTTCGGATCGATCGCCAGTCCCGCTCCTGCATTGCGAATGCCGGACGCGTAAATCCGCCGGTTCGAGCCGTCGGGACTCATCACCGTAATGTTGGCACGGCCTTTTTCTTCGGGATTGGTATCCGGATCGTTCGCATTCGAGGCAGAGCCGATGGCGACAAATAGCTGCTTGCCGTCGCTGGAAAAGACCACATCGCGCGTCCAGTGTCCTCCACCCGCAGGCACGTCGGCGATCTTCTCCGCCGGGCCAGACGCTTTCAGGTCTCCATTGTGATACGGAAAGCGCACGATGGAATCCGTGTTTCCGACATACACATACTTCGGGTCGGGCCCGGGTGGATAAAACGCAATCCCGTACGGCCGATTCAATCCCGTGACGAACGTCTCCGTCGTCACAGGCTTACCGTCAGCGGTGATGCCGCGAAACACCTTCAGGTCTCCGCCCGAACTTTCGACCATGAAGATGTCGCCATTGGGAGCCGTCAGGATTTTTCGCGGCTCGTTAAAGCCGGTGGCAAACAACTCAACTTTGAAGCCGGCCGGAGCTATTGGCCACGCGTTCTTCGGACGATCGATCAGCTTCGGCCCATTCGTGGCCGATTTGGTCGCCATCGGTTTGGGCATATCACTGGGCAGGATCTTGTGTGTGACACCGGGCTTCTCGTACCGGAAGTCCGTGAACGGCGCCGTCGGTGGCGGAGCGGTTGCGGGATTCGGGGCAGATTGCGCGGCGCAGGCAGCGGCCATGAGCAGCAGCCCTGCCGCGAGTCCCATTGCGAAATTCGATACTTTCATGTTCCTCTGTCACTCCAACGAGCGGCAATTATTTTCTTAGATGACGAAAGCGATGTGAGGAATCGAAATCGTCAGTCAGGCGGGAGCCACTCGGCCGGCGATACACCCTGAAAGACGTACCCCACCTCACTCAATTGTGGGATTCTCGGCCAGCCTATTCCGGGTTACCGTGGCGTATCAAAGTCATCCCAAAGGAAGGTGGCAAGGCCCAAGGGGAACCTGTATGCCCACTACGCAATCAAGCACGTGGACGCATAGCAACCGTTACAGCGCCGATACGGCTTGCGAGCACTGCGAAGGCATCGTTCGTCACGAATCGTGGTGCATCACTCGCAGCCCGATCATCCGTTACGCCTACCAGGCTGTTCTAGAGGCCAGCTCGCTCAGTGTCGGAGACCAGATCAGTCTCCACGCGCTGGGAGTTCGCTGGGTCGACAATGCCTGTGCGGGCGCGTGCAAGTCTGGCAAAACCGCGAAACGCTAGCCGCCGGCCCGGTGGCCGTAGCCGCCATCACTGGGTCCGTCCGCAGACCTTCGCCTTGCGTCGCTGCCATTGCCCTTGACTCCATCCCCGCGCGAACATAACCTCTCACTTTCACCGAAAGGATTTATATGAGTCTCCTGCAATGGTGCGACGAAGGTCCGGCCACCGTCTCCGTGCTGGCCAGCGTCGAAGACGCGATCCGCACGATGTTGGACAAAGACGTTGGCGCTTGTGCCGTGATCGACGAAAAGGGAATCGTGGCTGGCATGTTCACCGAGCGAGACATCCTCGCCAAGTTTGCCCTCAGCGGCCGGGATGCGAAAGACACGCCCGTCCGCGAACTGATGAGTCCCATGGTCGAGATGGCGACCGGTGAGACCACTGCCGCCGAGGCTTTTCAGGTCATGCTGGAACGGCACTACCGCCATCTCCCGGTCGTCGACGATCAAGGGACGGGTGCTGGGAATTCTCTCGATTCGCAACATCCTCGAAGCCCGGATTGACGATCTGCTTGCGGAGCTGGCCAGCCGGAACCACTGAACTTGCTGTTAAGTTACTGAAATATAGCCACTTGACTTAGTCTTGATAAGTCAACACACGGTCGGGCGCAAGAATCTTAGTGTCTTTCACTCACATTTCGGCACGTCCTGCGATTTCCCGGTATAATTGACCCTTCCATGACGCAAAAGCGACTGATTCGTTCGACTACCGTTCTTTGTGTTCGCCGCGACGGAAAGGTGGTCATGGCCGGAGACGGCCAAGTGACCCTCGGCGAAAATGTCATTAAGCACTCCGCCCGCAAGATCCGGCGGCTCTATCAAGACAAGATTCTGGCGGGCTTTGCCGGCTCGACCGCCGACGCCTTCTCGCTCTTCGCCCGCTTCGAGTCGAAGCTGGAGCAGTATCACGGCAACTTGGGCCGAGCGGCCGTCGAACTCGCCAAGGACTGGCGTACCGACAAGATGCTGCGCCAGCTCGAAGCGCTGCTCCTGGTCGCTGACCAGACCCAAACCTTCCTGATTAGCGGTCAGGGCGACGTGATTGAGCCCGATACGGGCATCGCCGCCATCGGCAGCGGGGGATCCTTCGCTACTTCAGCTGCGACCGCGCTAATGGAGCACACGCAGCTTTCGGCTCGTCAAATTGCCGAAGAAGCCATGAAGATCGCCGGCAAAATCTGCATCTATACCAACGATAAGGTCACGATCGAAGAACTGTAGTCACGGGCTTTTACCCACAAGGAATACGAATTGGCCATTTATCTTCCCGCAACCACTGACGACGAACACGTAGCCCTCGACGAACTCACTCCGCGCGAGATTGTGCGCGAGCTCGACAAGTACGTGGTCGGGCAGCATGACGCCAAGCGTGCAGTCGCTATTGCTCTGCGCAATCGCATGCGCCGCCAGAAGCTGACGCCCGAGCTGGCGGAAGAAATCATCCCCAAGAACATCATCATGATGGGCCCCACCGGGGTCGGTAAGACCGAGATCGCCCGTCGCTTGGCCAAGCTCGCGAACTCGCCTTTCATGAAGGTCGAAGCGTCGAAGTTCACCGAAGTCGGCTATGTCGGACGTGACGTCGAGTCGATGATCCGCGACTTGGTTGAAATCGCCATCGACATGGTGCGCGAGGAGAAGCTCGAAGACGTCGCCGACAAAGCAGAATTGAACGCCGAAGAGCGCCTGCTCGACCTGCTGCTACCCTCGATGCCGACGCAGGTCACTCCACCGAAAACCACTACCCACGATTCGACGATTGGATTCGGCCTTGATAAAGAGCCTTTGCTCGCCGGCGAGCCCGGCTCGCGCACGCGCGAGAAGTTGCGCCAGCAATTGCGTGAAGGCAAGCTCGACGAGCGCATGGTCGAGCTCGACGTCCGCGAAAAATCGATGCCGGCGTTCGAAATCATCACCAACCAGGGCGTCGAAGAGATGGACGTCAACATGAAAGACATGTTGCCCAACATCTTCGGCCAGCGCACCAAGAAGCGGAAGATGAAGGTCAGCGAGGCCTTCGAGTACCTCATCCAGGAAGAAGAGCAGCGTCTGGTCGACATGGACCAAGTCACGCGCATCGCCGTCGAGCGCGTCGAAAATTCGGGCATCATCTTCCTCGACGAGATCGACAAGATCGCCGGCCGCGAAGGCGGCCACGGGCCCGACGTCTCGCGCGAAGGCGTACAGCGCGACATCCTTCCCATCGTGGAAGGCACTACCGTCAACACGCGCTACGGCATGGTGCGCACCGACCACGTACTATTCATCGCGGCCGGCGCTTTCCATGTCTCGAAACCAAGCGACCTGATCCCCGAGTTGCAGGGACGCTTTCCCATTCGCGTCGAGTTGCAGTCGCTGACCGTTGAGGACTTCATCAAGATCCTCACCGAACCGAAGTCGTCGCTCACCAAGCAGTACATCGCGCTGCTGGAGACCGAGGGCGTAAAGTTGGAGTTCACGACCGAGGCGCTGGCGGAAATCGCGAACTTCGCCTTCAAAGTCAACGAGGGCACCGAGAACATCGGCGCGCGTCGCCTGCACACCATCATGGAGCGGGTGCTCGACCGGATCAGCTTCGAGGCCCCCGACCTGAAGGAAAAAGACGTCACGGTCGACGCTGACTACGTGCGCAACGCACTCACCGATATCGTGAAGGACCAGGACCTGTCGCGCTACATCCTGTAACTGAAATTTGGGTGCCCCATCCTTTCCCCGCTTTTGGGAAAGGGTGGGAACTCCGATCTTTGCAGGGGCGGGATGGATCTCGTCCCATTCGGTTTCACATTTCTTCCGCCGGATGATACAACTCTCTCCAACCTTTATCTGAGGATGGCATTCATGGCACGCATTTCCCCCGGCCGAACCTTCGGCCTGCTGGCCCTATCGCTGACGCTCTTTATCTCTGTCCACGCCGCTGACACCAGCACCCCTACTGCCTGGAAGGCGGACCTGCTCACCTGGCGTGCTGATCTTTCGAAGAACCTGCAAGCTCCCAACGGTTGGCTCACGCTGATCGGGCTTGAGTGGTTGAAGCCGGGCGACAACTCGTTCGGTTCGGCGGCGGGAAATAAGCTGGTAATACAAGGGCCGACCGCTGCCTTCCTGGGAGTGGTGCAACTTGATGACAAGACGCTGCAGTTGTTGCCGCCGCACGGGGGATACCCCAAGGGAATGCTGGTCGACGGTAAACCGCCGGCGAATCCGCAAGCGTTGGGCGCCGATGACTCGGAGCATCCTTCGAAAATCACCGATGGCACCGTCACCATCACCATCATTCATCGTGGCGACCAGTACGGTCTGCGTATCAAGGATTCGAAAGCGCCCACGCTGGTGAAGTTTCATGGCCTGCGCTGGTATGCGCCGAACGAGGCATACCGGGTCCAAGCCAAGTGGATTCCCTACAACCCGCCTCACAAAGTTGCGATTCCGACGATCCTGGGAACGGAGGTCATGTCTGACGTGCCGGGCGCCGCTGAATTCACGCTCGACGGAAAGACATATCGCCTCGAGCCTATCATGGAAAGTCCCGAAGACAAGGATCTGTTCTTTATCATGCGCGACACCACCAGCACCAGCGAGACATACGGTGCCGGGCGATTTCTGTACACGCCGCTTCCCGACCACGGACTGACGCAACCCGGCGAGCTGGTCCTCGACTTCAACCGCGCGCAGAATCCGCCATGTGCCTATACGCCTTACGCCACGTGCCCGCTGCCGCCGCCGCAGAACCGCTTGCCGGTTCCTATCGCCGCGGGTCAGCAGCGCTATCACGACTAAGCTCGGTCTCACGAATGCGATTTGAAAGGGCACGGCATTAGCCGTGCCGCTCAGGACGTCGTGAACATGGCGCTTTAGCCCCTGAGGGGAATCGGATTACCTCCCAGGCATAATCTATGAGAGCGTTCCTACCTGGCGTCCTATGCCTTCTCCGTTGCCTCGTCGCCTTCGGTGACAAATTTCCAGAACGATTTCAGGCCTTTTCTCCAGCGCAGGTCTTCCACCGCCAGCAGATCCAGGCATTCGCGAACTTCTTCTTCTACTCCGCGATAGGTGGGCAGCAGTCGAAACACCACGCGGTTCTTGTCAGCCGACTCGATCGGCTCAACTACCGTCGGGTGAAATACACCCCGGGCCACCGAAAAACCATTGGCGCGGCCGATCACCACCTGCTTCTCGGGACCGAACAGCAGCCGTCGATAAGCAAACACCAGCGATCCGTCCTGGCGCGGCTTCAGCGTCCCGTAGGTCCTGCGCTTCACGTTCTTTAGTCCCGCACTGAACGCCTTCACTCCCTGATCGCGCCCGGGGCGTTCCTGCACTTCAAACAACAGCATCTGCAGCAGGCTCACGGCGTACAGCGTACCGAAAACCGATAACCGCAGCGCCCATCCGAACAGGAGGAAGCTGACGATGATCACTGCCAACGAAAGCAGCAGACCCAGGTGCGGACTGATAATCGACGTCCCCAGCAGGATGGCAAAGATCACATTGCGAATCGCCTTCAGCACGAAATCCACGAACGGAAACGGACTGATCAGCGCCAGCACGTCGAAGCAATGCCCCAGCAGCCAGACCACTCCGGTGATTGCGAACCCGACGATCATGTAGAGCACCGCCGTCGCCACACTGAAGGCGTGACTCGCGCTCGAAACCTGTGCTGTCGTCGCCGCGTACACCACTGGCCCGCTCAGACATTTGCGCGAACAGGTTCTTTAGCGACGTGTAGCCCATCACTCGCGCCACCTGGTTCATTACCACCGGAAATACGATGAGGATGAGCGACGCGTGATTGACCAGCAGCACTTCGATGGCGTCGAGCGGCTTCTTGATAAGGGGAGCAAAGCCGCCAAAGGTGTCTTTGATGAAGATGAGCACCAGCAGCGCCATGATCGGTGCCCAAAAGTACGGGCGATCGAAAAATGGGAGTTGTCCGCGCTGCGCCCCGGGCGTTTTGAAATACTGCCACGCACCCATCACGCTCACTCCGACCAGCGGTGAAATTGCAGTGCTGGTCACCGTAGCCAAGGCGGTGTTAACGCTTTCCCCGCTCTTTAGGACTTGCGTGGATTCGTCCGGCCCGGTTGTTTGCGCTGAGATCAACAGCACAACCGCAATCAGGATGAGGGGTAATAACAGCCAACGACGCATAAGAGGGTCCTCCAGCGGGGGGAAGGCAATTCTAAATGAGGCGGACAATGATTAAGAATCCGGGTAGCGTCCTAATTTACCGCCCCGCAGTCGCTGGAAGTCACGAGAAGTGGCGAGCAGACTGCAAGCGAAGGGGGCGCTAGCGCATGTTATGATTCTGTCGGAGATGCCGAGAATGCTCGACAAAAGCGAAGTCGCCAGAAAATTGGCCGACGCTCACCGAAAAGTGGAGCCCGGCATCAGCCGTATTATTCGAGTCGTTGCCGATCAAGAGCAGGATGCCAGCGAGCCGGTAAAGCTTCTTGAGGTCAATCCGGAGACCTCTCCGTCGGGTATTGTCCCCATCGCGTTCGGAGCCGATCCGCCGCAAATTCCTTTTTCGTCAGTCATAATCGAGGTGACGGAAGGGGAGTTTGAAGAAATTCGCGCAGGAAGTTTGCCGCTGCCAGATGGTTGGCAGCTTGGGGATACTCTCTACCCAACGGCTGCGTAATCCATGACAACTTGGCGAAAGGCCTTCACAGCACAGGCTGCTTCGGATCTTGCTGTCTATGATCATCTGACCTCCAGCAGTTTGCCAACCAGTCACCGCCTGCACTACTTGCAGATGTGGTTGGAGAAACTCTGTAAGGCGTATACGCCTGATGAGAATTTTCGGAAGACGCACAACGTCATTGGGAAAGTTTTCCCCACGATCGTAAAGGAGCACTGGCGCCGAATTGGGTTTGCGCAACGACCCAATCCTAAGTTGATAAACGAGATAAGAGAATTGTGCAGAGAGATAGATTTGCTTCACCCGCAGGTTAATGATAACGACCGTAGACCGGACAATGTCGAATACCCTTGGAAAGCGAAGTCCGGTGCGATTGAAGTTCCCGCCGAATCGACGTTTCCGCTCGTTAGCAGGCTCTACACCAATCCCGGAAAAGTGCTCCTCAAGGCTGCCGTCAGTCTCACGCGCCACCCTGTTTATTGAGGCGGTTGAGTCAGCGGGTAAAGACCAAGCACCAGACTGAATCGGAGTGGGGGCGTAGCACGATCGATGCCGCACTTGGAGCGTGAGGTGGGCAAATTTAGGACATTACGAGAATCCGGCACCCTGTCGCTGCCCATTTCTTGAAGAGGCCCTCCAGAAGAGGTTCTACTGCTCGCACCGGCGATACGGGCTCTGCCTTATCACCAGCCCTTGTGTCCTGCGTCATATCGCTGCGCCGTCCTCTGGCGTATTGATTTAGGGAGTGAGGACGAGGGAATCGTGTCCCTACTCACACCGTGCCCAGGGCGCGGAATGACCTGCTCTTTGACAATTCAGGAATCCAGCGCTCGACTATGGTTTCCCATAATTCCGGCCCGGTCCGGCCGGTATATAAAGTATGGAAAGTATGTGAAAACGTGACATACAAGTATGTAAAGTATGTCAAAGACATGACATACAAGTATGTAAAGTATGGCATAATTTCGCTTCAAAACGCCTTGATTATCGATCTAAGCCCCACGCTCTCAATTGGATATGTATAACTCCATGTAGAATCAATCGCTTGCGAACATTTTTCCCCCAAATCATTGATTTTAAAGGATCGTGAAAACTTACAGAGACCGTTTACGCTTCCGCGCCTTCGGTGGCCGCACTTCCTCCACGAGGCCGAACTGAATCCGTCTCTGCATGGGATCGATGCGGTCCACAAACACCCGTATACGGTCGCCCATGGAATACGTCTTCCGCGTCCGTTGTCCGATAATCTGCCGCGTGTTTTCGTGATAGAGGTAGTGGTCGTCGTGGAGCGAGGCCAGCGGCACCAGTCCTTCGATGAACAAATCGTTCAGCTCCACGAACATTCCAAACTTGGTGACGCTGACGATCAGCCCATCGAAATCTTCCCCGATGCGTTGCTCCATAAACTTGGTCTTCTTCCACTCCATCAGCTCGCGCTCGGCCTCGTCGGCGCGCCGCTCAGACTGGGAAGATTCGTCTGCAATCTCCTGCAAGACAACCTCAGGGATCGGCCCGCCCAGGGCTCGATGCGGCTTACCGCCGTCTGCTGATTTCTTGCCCGCGTGTGGATGTGCAGGCTCGCGCTTCGACCACGGCGACGGAGCCTCGCTGTGATCGCCTTGCGCAACTCCCACCGGAACTGTTCCGTCCTTTCGCTCCGGAGCCTCGCGCAGCACGTCTTTCAGAATGCGATGGACGATCAAATCCGGATAGCGCCGGATCGGCGAAGTGAAATGGGTGTAGGCCGGGGCGGCCAGTGCGAAGTGTCCTTCGTTCTCCGCCGAGTAGCGGGCCTGCTTCAGTGAGCGCAGCATCAAGTACGACAGGATGCGCTCTTCGGGTTTGCCGGCAATCTTCTGCGTCAGCTTCTGATACATGCGCGGAGTGATGTGCACTTCCTCCGGCAACTCGAGGGTCCTCGCCTGACGGCCGCCGCGATGCTGCTCGCGCCGCTCCGCCTTGAACTGCACGCGCTTCACCGGTAACGCCCCCACGCCCAGCGAATACCCAAATGTCGCCGCGATCGTCTCGAAGTCATATACCCGCTTCGGATCCGGCTTCTCATGGATGCGATACAGCGAAGCCGACCTGCTTCTTCTCCAGGTAGCCGGCGACGCACTCGTTGGCCGCCAGCATGAACTCTTCGATCAGCCGGTGCGCGATGTTGCGCTCCGAGCGCGTAACGCCTTTCATCAGTCCGTTCTCGTCGAACTCGATGACCGGCTCCGGCAAATCGAAATCAATTGAACCCCGCCGCACGCGCTTGCGGTTCAGGATCAGCGCCAGCTCGCGCATCAATTCGAACACGTCAACGAACTGGTGATAGTGCTGCCGCAGCCCCTTATCGCCCTCGAGCACAAGGTTGACGTTGGTGTATGTCATGCGCTCGGCCGAACGGATCACGCCCTCGTTCAGCGTGTACCCGACGATTTCACCCTGATGGTCGATCTCCATCACGCACGACAGTACCAATCGCTCGACCTGCGGACGCAGACTGCACAAGTCAGTGGACAGCTCCATCGGCAGCATCGGCACCGCGCGGTCAGGAAAGTAGACCGACGTCCCGCGCAGCCGTGCCTCCAGGTCGATTGACGAACCTTCCGTGACGTAATGCGCTACGTCGGCGATGTGCACCTGCAGCTCGAAGTTCCCGTTCGCCAACCGCCGCACAGTTACCGCGTCATCGAAATCGCGAGCGGTCTCGCCATCGATGGTGACAATCGGCAGCGAGCGGTAATCATGGCGGTGGGCCAGTTCGCTCGTCGGAATCGTCCGCTCAAACTGCTCGGCCTCCTGCAGCACCTCCACGGGAAACTGGTGCGGCAGGTGGTGCTTGCGAATGATGATCTCGACATCGACGCCGAAATCGTCTTCATAGCCGAGGATTTCGACTACTCGCCCCTTGGGATTGTCTGCCGGAGAGGGCCAGCTCGTGATTTCCACGTCGACTACCAGTCCCTCGAGGTCCTCCCATTGCCGCCGATGCGCTTCTTTGCCATATACGCGATCGCGATCGTGCTCCTCGGGTGCCCCACTCAAGCCGGTTTTGCGTGAGTGTGTCTTTTGAGCGCTACTCTGGGCAGGTGGCCGCTCCATTCCCCGCGGAATGATGATCTCCTTCGTCACCTTCTCATCGATGGGAGTCACGTAATTGTGGCGCGAGCCGTAATGAAACGTTCCCACCACCGTAGGATTGGCGCGGCTCAGCACCCGCAGGATTTTGCCTTCCGAGCGTCCATCTTCTTTGCGGCGGCCCAACTCCACCAGCACCTGGTCGCCGTGCATGGCCGAGCCAATCGCCTGGGGACTGATATAAACGTCGCCCTCGATCGTGCTGCGCTGTCCCGCGTTGGGAATAACAAAACCATAGCCATCGCGATGCATGTTGAGCCGTCCGGCGATCAGGTTCTGGTGAGATGCCGCATGTTCGGCCAGGGTGAAGCGCTCGCGGCCAGTCTCGATCAGGCGGCCACTCTTCACCATCGCCTGCAATCGCTCGGCGAGCTGCCGACGTTCGTCACCCCGGACACTCATCTCGCGCACCAGTTGCTTGTATCCGGCCGAGCGGTGCGGCTGGCGTTCGATGTGGCGAATTATGGCCTGGTCAGTCAGCATGGCATCAGTTCCATCGTTGGGCCGGCGCCGCGGCACGACAGGTAAAAATTAGCAGTGGTATCTCGTCATGCACTAAGAGCGCATGAAAATCCACAGCGCCGCTTTGCCTTCGCGTAGAACTCGCTGTATGGTAGCAATAATTGTTCGGCGGGGCGGCATTGCAACCCTCTTCGCCGTGTGCGCAAATTACAACCCTACCGCAGTAATTCAGCAGTTCCTGATGATGAACTCTGGAGTTGCGGTTCGAAGCAACGCGAGCAACTGGCACAGAGACACTCCAGAAAGGACCCATACCCATGTGGAAACCAACGAATCAGCCGACTCCTTCTCCAACCCAGAACCCTGAACCGCAACGCAGCTTCCCATCGGTCTCGGTGCAGGAGCCGCCCGCACCAGCGCGTCCGGCAGCCAGCGTCGCCGCGACACCGCAAGAGCAGGCAACTCTGGGCAAATCGCTTGTGATCAAGGGCGAGGTCACTGGCTCCGAGTCGCTTTACATCGACGGCCGCGTTGAAGGCTCCATCAACCTGCCCGGCAATCGGGTTACCGTGGGACGCAACGGCGTGGTCTCGGCCAACATTTCCGCGCGCGAAATCGTGATCCTAGGCAAGGTGCGCGGCAACATGAACGCCAGCGACCGCTTCGACATTCGCAGCGAAGGTTCGCTCACCGGCGACATCACCGCCCAGCGCGTCAGCATTGAAGAAGGCGCGTATTTCAAGGGTGGAATCGATATCCGCAAGCCCGGACAGAAGCCTAACGGCGAAAACAAGGATGAAGTCCCGAAGGTGGAAACGGCGACCGTGCTGCCAACTCCCGTCCGCGTAACAGGCTAATCGTAAGTGCCCCACCCTTTTTCATATTTTTGAGAAAGGGTGGGAGCGCGGTCTACGGCTGCGCGCCGCCCTCGGTCCTCTCGATCACGGCACGCGATTCGCCGATCGGTTCCGCGCGCTTGGTTCGCCGCAAATCCTTCCACAAGCGCGATCGCATCAACCACAATCCCATCACCACCACGATGCCCCAAACCGCGCCCATCACGGCCAGCGACACCACATCGCGCCGCCACTGCCCCGGCGCCATGACGTAGCGCGATACGCCATAGCACGCTGCACCCGCCAAAACCGCTGCTGCGAACGCCTTCGTCAGCTCGCTCCACGGAAGCCCTTTGAGCGGGACCAGTCCTCTGCGATCCAACAGCCACGCCATCACGACGGTGTGCATCAGGATGCCGACATCCGACGCCATCGCCAGACCGACATAGCCGAAGCGATGAAACATCGCGGCATACATCGGCAACGATGCGACCACGATCACCGTGCTGGCGACCATGGGAGTCAGCGTGTTCCCCGATGCGTAGAACGCGCGCGCGTATAGCGCCTGTGCTGACCACAGCGCCAGCGACAGTGAGAACCACGCAAAGTACGTTCCCGTCGAGATCGAGTCCTGCAGATGAAACTGCCCGCGATGAAACGCCAGATCGACCAGCGGAAATGCTGCCGGAACATCAGCGCCGTCGCCAGCAACGACGCCGACCCCACTCGATACACCGATTGGTTGACCGTGTCGGCAAACTCGCGGCGCTTGCCCTCGCCGAACAAACGCGCGAAAAACGGCATCGACGCCTGTCCTGCAGCTTGTCCCGAGGATCGAAATCGGCACCGCGAACAGCCGCTTGGCGTAATTCAACCGGCTGATCTCTCCGGCTCCGCCTGATGCGAAGTAGCGCAGGATCCAATCATCCGCCGAAACCAGCGACACGCCCAGCATCAGCGGAATCGACAGCTTCACCCATTCGCGAAATTCCGGATTGCGAAAGTTGAGGCTCCATTGGTAGCGCAGTCCGGCCTTCGCCGCGCCGATGCTGTTAATCAGGAATGGCCCGATGAATGAACCGATCAGCGCTCCATAGGCCAGCGCCGCGATGCCGAATTGATGAGCGCCGATCAGCCCGCCCACGATGATCGACGAACCATACAGCACCGGGCTGAGTGCCGGATATAGAAACATCCGTCGTGACAGCAGCACCGCGGAGATGATTCCACCCGCATAGAAGAAGATTTGCCCGGGCAGGAGTACTCGCGTGAGGTAGACGCAAAGCTCCAGCTGTTCCGGTTGAAATTTCGGAAACACCAGCCGAGCGATTTGCGGTGTGAAAATCTCGACCAGGATGGTGCCCATCAACGCCGCCATCGTCATGATGGTAACTGTGGTATCGAACGCGTCCTGCGCCTTCTTTTCTTCGCCTCGCGACGTGTGGCGCGCATAAATCGAGATGAAGGTGATCGACGTCGTCCCGCCGGCGAGAAGATAAAAAAGGTAGTCGGGAATCTGGAAGGCCGCGATATAGGCGTCGGTCTTGGGGCCCGCGCCAAACGCCCATGCCACGTACATCTCGCGCAAGTAGCCGATCACGCGCGCCAGCATTACGGACATCATCAGCAGCAGCGTGGCAGAGAACGCGCTGTGTTGGTGCGAGGGCCGCAAGGCGCGCAGTATCCTCGACGCCAGGCCCGAGCGCGACTCGCTTGGATTCGATGCAGATGACGGCATGAAACTGCGATTCTACACGCGGGTACGGCGGGTTGCTCTATCAGCGGGAGCAAAGCGAAGGCGTAGTGATTGGCCGCTTCGCTCCACTAACTGTCCGTTGAATACTGCGATGCGAGCGACAGCAATCCTGCCTCGGCTTCTCTCTCTGATATCGCTTCTGGGATCCGTCGTCGCCCAATCGCCGTCCGCCGAACTGCGCTACAAACTTGGCCCGGGCGACCGCCTGGTGTATCGCGAAACCTTCGATCGCGAAGTGCAATCGTCGGACGCCAACTTTCACTTGCGGGTCGTCTTCTCCAACCAGGTCA
Organism: uncultured Acidobacteriaceae bacterium; assembly: GCA_963730105.1. Lineage (GTDB taxonomy): Bacteria > Acidobacteriota > Terriglobia > Terriglobales > Acidobacteriaceae > DASRAA01. The sequence continues at coordinate 970,379 of CAVSQO010000010.1, read as the reverse complement.
TGGTGCTCGACGCGGCTGCCGGGACGCTCGCTGGTCGGAATGCAGCGCAACCGACAATCGGCTGAGATGCTCGACTACCACGAGCACGGCGCTGACACCCTGGCGAAGCAGAGGCCAGCCTTTGAACAACTCATGGCCAAGCGTCCGGCTCACTTCTCCGACACTAATCTGTTTTCCGGCACCGGGCAGCCTGAGTTGCCGTTGCAGGTGGTGCGCGAAGCCAACAGCAAGTTTCTCTACGCTCTCGGCGAGGTCATGCCTGTGCCCGGCGCGCCGGTGCAGGTGGGTTACGAGTGGGACCTGGGTGTATTTGGCCTTCACATGCGGCTCGAGCGCTTCGAACCAGTCGGCGCGGAACCATGTGCCGTCTTCGCGGATACCGGTACACGTAAAGACTTTCATTCGCATTTCACTTTCTGTCCCGAATCTGGTCATCTCGCGAAATTGGCTTTCGAAGGGCAGCAGCTTGAGTTCGACGGCACGGATCACGAAAAGATCACCTTCGAGCTCACCGAGACTCATCATCACGAAAGTCCTTCCGCCTGGATCGCCGACCCGCAAGTCCAACTTGGCGCATTGCACGCGCTTTTGGTCGCGAACTCTCCACTGCCGGAAGCTTCCGTGATGGACGCAGTGCTGAAGACCGGCCCTCCTGAAGCGCAGGCGCTCGCGCTTGCCAGTTATTACCAGCGCGGAATCACACTGCCGCAGGAAGCACTGCAGCCACTTCTTCAGAGTCAGGATGCCGAAGTCCGCCGCATCGCCAATCGCTTTCAGCAACCGGCTGCAAAACCTGTAACGCAGCCATGTGAGCTGCCCAGCCTACATCACCACCGCGAGAAACCGGGAACCACTTTGCGCGCGATGACCAGCTCGGGTTCCGGCAAAGCGCCTTATGTCGTCCATGTTCCAGTCGACTATCGCGGTGACCAGCCTTTCCCGCTCATCGTCTATCTCAGCGGAGGCGGCGGGCTTGCCTTCGACGCCGCTCTCTCCTCGGCTGAGGCAGTCACGCACGCTGGATACCTCGTTGTCTATCCCAACGCGGGCGGTGTCATGTGGTGGGAACCGAAAACCAGCGACATGGTGCACACCCTCATGCTCGAAGTGCTTCAAACGTATAACGTCGATACTAATCGCGTATACCTCGCCGGGTTCAGCAACGGCGGTACGGGATCGATAGAGCTGGGCACGCGCTGGCCCGACCGCTTCGCCGCCATCGCTTCGTTAATGGGCGCTGGATTGGACACTCCGAGCGGCACGAAACTTCCACTACAGAATCTGCACGATGTTCCGGTATTGTTTCTGCACGGTGACAAAGACCCTCTCATCCCGTCTTCTGTTTCGACCAGAACGTACGACGAGTTGCGGGGCCTCAAGCCGCGGGTCTCGCCCGAACTGCACATCCTGAAAGGACGCGCCCACGACATCACTCTGTCCAGTGACGACGGCCTAACGTTGCCGTTCTTCGAGCGCTACACTCGCGATCCGTTTCCCAAGACTGTCTCGGCGAAAATCTTTGATGCTCGCTATCCGCGTCAATACTGGCTGGAAGTTGTCGAGCCCGGCAACGGAGAACCCGAAGTGGACGCCCGCATTCTGCCCGGCAACACAATCGAAATCAAGGCACGCAATGTGAAGAAGCTTGGTCTGCTACTGCGCCCCGAACTCATCACTGACGCCGGACCAGTCCACATTCGCCTGAATGGCAAAGAGCAGCCTGCCGTCGAACTCAAGCACGATTGCCAGCTTTTAGTTCGGAGCCGCGAAAGCTACGCCGATCCGTTCCTCGCCTATACCGACGAAATCGTCCTCGACGTCATGAAATGAAAAGGCCCGCCACCTTTTAGGCAGCGGGCCGAGCGCGCTAAAGAAAATCGAGGTGCCGCCGGGTTGAAACCCGGCTCCCTTTTCAAAAGGCGATGCCGGACGCGGCGCTGAAGCGCCGCTCTACCAGAAAGACCGCGCCGTTATTCCGTTGCTACGACTCCTTCGGTCGCGTAAACCGGAATCTGGTTGCTGGGAATGATGGTGAGCAAGTCGGTCTGCACCTTGTCCCACTGCTGAATCAGGAAGCCCTTGGCCTCGAACACTTCGCGAATTGCCGCCGAATTCCAGCCCGCCACGTCCTCCAGGATCGGAATCAGGATGGCCAACGCGTTGTCGCTGATGATCGAGCGCTTCGCAATCGGCGCCAAGTACTTGTTCTCCGAAACGGCTATCGTGTATCCGTCGCGACGGTTGATGTGCAGCATGACATGGATGTCTGAGCTGCCGTCGCCGACGTACACAATCCGGTCCGGACCAACCTTGAGTTCTTCCAGCAGATTGTCGATGGCCGCAACCTTTCCGTAGCCTGCCGTCACGTGCAGGATGCGCTCAATCTCTCCCTTGGCGTTGAACTCAAACTCGGTACCCTGAATGTGGTCTGGAGGAATAATCCCCTCCAGCGCCGACCGAATGATTTCCACCGGTCCTGCCGAAATCACGTAGAAGTCAAAGTGAAATCCTTCCACCTCGTTCGACAGGAACGAATACAATGCATCGATATTCGGCTTCAGCCGCACCCGCTTGCCCGCTTCGTACAGGTGCTCGCGCCGCACCTTGCGAAATTCCGGATCGTGCAGCAGCAGGTAGGCCAACTCGCCTCCCTGTTGCACCAGGTTCAATTTCGCCATGCCGGTGATCTTGCGATCAAACTCGCTCGAGGGAATGCCCAGAATTTCTGCCAGGACGAATCCGGAGTCATTGAAGCTCAGCGTCTGGTCAAAGTCGCTGGCCAGAATAAAGCGCTTCTTCTGCGAATGATTTTCGGCCATATCAAATTCCAATCTTTCGTTATGAGGCATAAACAGCCCTCCCTATTAGTTCGGTTGTAGACATAGAAATGTGAAACGATTATGTACTAATTGGATGGATTCCAGCGTTGAAAGATGATGAATTCAGATAGATTCTTTCGATATTGCGCATACACCCGATTTATAGTCTAAGTGACTATTTTTCATATTATTACGCCGTTAACGCTAGATTGTAAAAGCGAACATAAGGCGAATTGCCGTGGTTGTCAACATAGCTCTTGCTGCATCGCAGCTATCTTCCGACGCCATCGATTTTCGCTCTCCTCGCAAACGGCAGCGTCTGTTATCCTTCGGCTACGCCGCTCGAAACGCTCCTCAAGGATTGCCGCGTGAAAGTCCTTTCCCTCAGCACCGACCAAGAACTGTCGCAACTCCGCCAGACCATTCTGGAAGCCGCCGGAAATGAAGTCGTGAGCCTTCTTAGTGAGAAAGAGGCCCTTGCGACTGCCCAATCGTCCGAAGATTTCGACGTGGTTCTGTTATGCCATCGCTTTCCGTCGGCCACTGCGCGTCAGGTCGTCCGGCTGCTTCGCCAGCACCATCCCGATGCGCGCATTGTTTACATCGTGCATGTTTACGGAGAATGGCCGGAAGTGGAAGCCGACCGCTACATAGTCGGCGCCGACGGTCCACAGGCCCTGGTTCGCGTGTTGGAGGAAGTACACGCCTAGTCAGACCGGTTACCAAAATAACACCCTTCGCAGCCAAATCTGTGCTACAAACGAATCACTGGTTCGAATATCGACCTGGGTGAGGTGCGCTATGGATGTCGTAACGCTGGCTGTGGTGGGGTTGATCGTCGTTGCTTATGTCGTTGGTTCGTTGACCAGTTCGGTCGAAACCGAGACCAAGTTGCCCCACCTGTACCGCTAGACGCAATCCTCGCAGCGGGCGGCTCCCGCCTGCGGGCTCCCGCCCAAGCTCCTATACAATGTGACGGACGACGAGCCTTCTCACCATGACTCACGCTTGGCACGACATCTCTCCGGGCGAAGGCCTGCCGCAAGAGTTCTCCGTAGTGATCGAGATCCCCTTCGGATCGAGCGTTAAGTACGAGCTCGACAAGAAGAGCGGCCTGATCAAGCTTGACCGCGTGCTCTACTCGGCGGTGTACTATCCCGCCAACTACGGCTTCATTCCCCAGACCCTTGCCGAAGATGACGACCCGCTCGACGTGCTGGTGCTGTGCCAGGAAGCCGTGGTGCCGCTCACTCTCATTCATTCTCGCGCCATAGGCTTGATGACCATGATCGATGGCGGTAAACGGGACCACAAGATTATTGCCGTCGCCACCCAGGACCCGGAGTTCAACTCCTACCGCCAGGCCGACGAAATGCCGGATCACCGCCTGAGTATGTTGCGGCGGTTCTTTCTCGACTACAAACAGCTCGAAGGCAAAGCGGTGGAAGTCGATGCCATTGAACCCGCAGAACGCTCTTATCCCATTATCGAAGACGCGCTCGCCCGCTACAGCCAGCAACGCCGCAAGGGGTTCGCTGCCGCGCACTGATTGCCGCGTCAGCTATTTATGCGGTGGTGGTACCTGTCCGAGCACAGCAACCATTACTTCGCAGTCGACTCCAAAATCCACTTTCCGGCAATCGGTGAAGTAGATGCTCTTGCCGTCCGGGGACCATCGCGGCTCGGTGGCGCGTCCTTCCGTGTTTGCCATCAGGCGGACATTGCTGCCGTCCGCGTTCATTACAAAGATCTGGTAGTTGGCCCTGCGGTTGGACGCAAAAACAATCTGGCTTCCGTCGGGTGACCAAGACGGCCAGCCGTCGAACGCAGGATGGTTCGTTAGGTTGCGCTGGTTCGATCCGTCGCTGTCGGCGACGAAGACTTCCGAGTTCATCTCACCCAGCATTTTCCGAAACACGATTTTCTTTCCATCCGGAGACCACGAGGGATAAGTGTTCGTTCCTCCGGTGATGACGGCGGTCATCTGCCTGGTCTTGATGTCGAGGATATAAATTTCCGAAGCGTTTTTCTTCGGAGGCTGCAAGTCATCATCGGAGCAGAAGATGAGCTCCGAACTGTCGGCTGACCAGTTCGGATGAATGTACTTATGCTCTTTATCCGTCAAACACTGCTCACCTGACCCATCCGTGTTGATCACGCAGATCGTTTCGTGCTGTCCGTCATCGGAAACAAAAGCGATCATCTTTCCATTCGGCGACCACGACGGACTGTCGTGCGTTACCGCGTTGTGAGTAATCTGGGTTGGGCTAGTTCCATCCGCATTCATGATGAAGATCTGCTGGAACCCCGCAACAGTCGTCTCGTAGACGACCTTCTTGCCATCCGGCGAAAAGAACGGCTCGCCCTGGTCTACGTGGGTAAGCTGGTACGCCAGGGTCTGCACAGCCTGCGCATGGGCATTCGATGCTTGCACGAGGCACGCGGTAATTAATCCGAAACTCAGGAGCAGTCGTTGATTCATGGCCATTCCTCGTGCCGTTAGACGACGAGAGAACCTATCTGTCATGCGTACCTCCCGCACTCTCGCGGCTTCACCGAAATGGCGTATAGTAGAGGTAGTGTTCCAGTCGCCCCTTCCCCTAGCCAGCGAAGGTCCACATCACAGTCCAACGCCACCGGCATCCTATCTCAGGGAGAAACTATGACAACCGCCCCACAGACGCCTTCCGGCGCAGTACTTGAGCTCAACGCTATCCTTGAAAGCGCGGTTTTTCTCAGTTGGCCTGCCTTTGGCCAGCCGTCTGAGGGAGGCATGGTTCAGCTCGAGTACCACGTAGGAGCAGAGCTCTCCATCGAGTACCTGAAAATCTGGTCAGCCACGTCGCGTGGATATTTGAGTTTGGTGTGTGACTACGCCGTGGCTGTACACCGCCCCAACGGTGCCGGCGCCCGTTTTGCCAATGGGTTCCACTCCCGCGATCTTGGTCGCGTTCTCGACGCCATCATGATGAACCAGAACCTGTTTTCGCATGGGTGCCGCGCCAACAGCAACACTGTCATTCAGATTAAGCCGCCCAGCGAAGAGCAATTGGCCCAGGCCAAGCAGCGCGTCGATGACGCCCTCAGTCTCACAGCTCCGCCGCCACGCTCACCGAGAGTTTCAAAATCTGCGACCGCTCGCGTTCCCGAGTTCCGCGAAGCCAACGCCTAGGATCTTTCCCGTTATGCGGGCGCCCCCACACAATCCTGCGTTTGGGTTGTGTGGGTATTTCTCAACCAACAACTACTCCGCCACTGCCGTCCCCGCCAGCTTGTCCTTGTAAACCTTTCCGCCTTTCATCACAAACCCGACACTTTGCAGCACCGTCACATCCTGCAGCGGATCGCCCGACACCGCGATGATGTCCGCGTATTTCCCGACTTCAATCGTACCGACATCTTTCGACCGTCCGATCAAATCCGCCGAATTCTGCGTGGCCGTGCGAATCGCCTGCGCCGGGGTCATCCCAAACTTCACCATGGTCGCGAACTGCTTTGCGTTGTCGCCGTGCGGATAGACACCCGCATCGGTCCCGAACGCCATCTTGACGCCGGCATTCACCGCCTTTTGAAACGTCTCGCGCTGAATGCGCCCCACCATCTTCTCCTTGTCGATGTTCTCTTGTGGCAGCCCAAACTCGATCGCCTTGCCCAGCAGGTAGTCATCGTTGTAGATGTCCATGTCGAAGTAGGTGCCGTGCTGCTTCGCCAGTTGGATGTCTTCATCCGTCGCGAGGCTCGCATGCTCAATCGAATCGATGCCTGCCAGAATCGCGTTCTTGATGCCTTCCGCGCCATGCGCATGCGCGGCAATCTTTCGTCCTGCCATGTGCGCCTCGTCGGCCGCGACCTTAAGCTCTTCATACGTGAACTGGGGCGCGCCCGGGCTGTCACCCTTCGAGAGCACGCCGCCCGTCGCCAATATTTTGATGACATCGACGCCGTACTTCACCTGCGCGCGCACCACGTGACGCACCTGATCCGGCCCGTCGGCAATCTGGTAATTCCGCTCTGCCGGGAAGAGCGTGACGCTCGTCTCCGGCGAGTAGTTGTTGAGGTCGCCGTGACCGCCGGTGATGGAAATCCCCGGCCCACTGGCCACTACCCGCGGTCCCGGAATGTATCCCGAGTCGATGGAGTTGCGTAAATCCACGGCCATGAACGGTCCCGAGCCCACGTCGCGCACCGAGGTGAATCCCGCCATCAGCGTCGTGCGCGCATTTTTCTCCGCTGCAAAAGCTTGCGTGTACGGTGTGCTCTTAAACGCGTTAATCGGGTTGTACTGGTCGGCGCGTGCGCCCAGGTGCGTGTGACAATCGATCAGCCCGGGCAATACCGTCGCCTTCGACAAGTCGATGACCTTCGCACCCACCGGAATCTGCGCGCTCGTCCCCGGCCCGACCGACTTGATGCGCTCGCCTTCGACCACGATCACCACATTTTCGCGATAGCTATCGCTGGTGGAATCGAACAGCTTGCCCGCCTTGATATAGGTCACCGAAGGCGCAGCCTTCGCTGCCGGAGCTTTGCTCGCCTCAGAACTTTGTTGCGCAGCGCACAACGTCGCCGCGGCCATCATGGTCGCTACTGCAAGCTTGGTTTTCAATTTTGTGCTCCTACTTCTTAAGGTGCGATTGCCATGTTACAGGAGCTTAGTGGAAAGTGGCCTGGCGGCAGGAGCCTGCGCTGGAATTTCTCCGTGCCTTAGTGGTGAAGGGCGGTTACTGGCAACTGGCGGCTATTTCGGCTTCCACTGATTCAAGAACGCCAGCACATCCTCCGGACTGAGTGAGCGTGCCTTCTCGAACTCGCCGCCCTTCTGGCTGTAGAGCAGCTTGCCATCGCTACCAAGCACGGCAATCGCGGGAATCCCGCGCTCCTTGGGCACCTGGAATTGCTGCATGATGTCCAGGTTTTTGTCGTACTCGCCGACATCCACGTGCACCACTTCGAAGTTTGGACCCAGCACCGCCGCCACGTCCGGACGATGAAACGCCAGGTCGAGCACGTGGCAGTCGTAACACCAGTTCGCTCCAAATACCACGAGTAAGCGCTTGTGCTGCTGCGCCGCCAGCTTCAGCGCCTGCGCAATCTCCGCATGCGCGTTCAGTCCCGGAACATAAATGTTCCTGCTGGTGTCGAGCGGCTGTTGCAGCTTGCTGGGCGCGCTGCGCTGCGTGGCGACAATCCGCCACTGGTCGCCCTGCTTCTGCCACAGTTGCCCGTCGATTACATACACCGTCTGCGGCTTGCTCTGCGCTCCGGAAACGACCTCCGCCTCGAACGCTACTTGCTGCAACCCCGGCTGCTGAGTCTCTGACTTCTGCAGGTCAATCTTCAGCCGCCGTACCTTCAGCCCGGTCCAGAACGCGATCTCCGTCTCCGCTCCCGCCTCACCGGTCGGCATAACGACTCGCGCCGCTGGATTGGTGCTGTAAATTGCGCGCAGCTTCGCCGCGTCTCCGGAGAGCACCGCCGCCTTCCATTGCTCCAGCGGAGCGAATGCGGGCGTAGCTGTCGAGCGCCCTGAGCTTGTCGACGGATTCGCACTCTTCGTTTGGGCGCTAACCTGGGCGTGAACGCTCAGCAGGAGCACACAGGCAGCCACCGCAATCTGTGAAACACGTTGCACCATTTTCAGCGATTTTCCTAATCTTTTGTCTGTAACATCGTGGCCGCTCTTGCTTTCTCCATCCACTAACCACTAGCCACTGACCGCTCGCTCAATGCCCGCCGTGATACGGATGACCTTTCAGAATCGTGAACCCGCGATACAACTGCTCCAGCAGCACCACGCGCGCCAGTTCATGCGGCAGTGTGATCTTTCCGAACGACACCACGTGCTGAGCCATCGCGCGTGTCGCGTCCGTCCACCCATCTGCCGGACCGACTGCGAACAGCAAATCTTGTGTGTCGTGCGAAAGTTGATAGCCAAGAAAATTGGCAATCTCTTCCGAAGCCAGCTGCCTGCCGCGCGAATCCAGCAACACCAGCACGGGCTGCGTTCGTCCGCCGCTCTTCTCTACTGCCTTCAGCAGCGCAGCCTCCGACGCCAGTTCCAGCGCATCACAGGCCGCATAGCGCGATAGACGTTTCAGGTATTCCGCGGTAAGCGACTGGATCGCCGGGCTGCGCGTCTTGCCAATCCACGCGATGCGAAGCTTCACCGCGTTACGAACCCTTCCGCGTCCGCTTGGGCGCAAGAGCGGACTTCCGTATCGTCTTCTTCGCGACGGGTTTCGCCAAGGTCTTCTTGCCGCTCGCACGCTTCGCGGGCGCCGCCGGTCTTCTTCGGTTCCGGCTTCTCCAGATCGGCGAGCGTAAGCTTCGTCGCCGTCTTCCACAATCGTTCGAGGTCGTAGAACTTGCGCGCCGCTTCGGAGAAAACGTGCACCACAAAATCCACGTAGTCGAGCAGCACCCACTCCGCCTGGTTGCGGCCTTCCCGGTGTGCGGGCTCATGACCATCCTTGCTGAGCCGCATATCGACCTCGTCGGCGATTGCGTCCACCTGCCGCGGGTTCGCGCCCGAACAGATGACGAAGTAGTCAGTGAACCCACTCGCCGCGGCGTCGAGCCGCAGAATGCTGATGTCCTCGGCCTTCTTGTCGATGCACGCCCGCACCGCGGTGGCCACTTGCGCCTTTACATCGTCTCGTTTCATGCGATGAGTTTGATCTCTCCTTGATTCAACTGACCACTAGCCACTGACCACTTTCCTGTACAACCGCTCTTTCCGGATGTATTCCGCCACGGCATCCGGCACCAACTTCTTCAAACGCGTGCCGCTCTGCATCGCCGCTCGAATCTGCGTCGCCGAGACATCCTCATGCGTCTCCGGCAACAGATGCAAACGGACGCCGGGTAGTTCTAACAATCCGGCATCTTTTTGTTTGCGCATCTCCGCCACACTGGGGCGGAGCGCCTTAGGCAGCGAACCCACCACATCATCGAGCGAATAACCCGGCCGCGCCGCCACAATGAAATCGCACTCGCGCAGCAGCGCTTCGGCCTCGTGCCACGTGGCGATGTCGCGAAAGGCATCGATCCCGATCAGGAAGTACAGCCGGTCGCGCTTGCGTAACCCAGCCTTCACTCGCCGCACCGTATCGATGGAGTAGCTCGGCCGCCGTTCCACGTGCGCTTCCGGCTCAGGTGCTTCGAGCAGCGAGGGCAGAAAGCCAGGCTCTCCCGTCAGCGCCAGCGCCACCATCGAGTAGCGATGAAAGTACGAAGTGACCGGCGCTTTCTGTTTGTGTGGAGGAACATCGGCGGGAACGAACCACACTTGTTTCAGTTTGAATCGCTCAGCGGCCGCTCGGGCCACATTGACGTGTCCGCGATGGATGGGATCGAAGGTTCCGCCGAACAATCCGATGTTCATTCGTGAGCGATTAGCAATTAGCGACTAGCAATTAGCTTGAAGTCCACTTCTAGCATCTTATAGAAATCCCGCGAATACCACTCAAGACGTCTCGCCGGATACTCGAGCACGAGTCGCAAACAGCTAGTCGCTAGTCGCTAGTTGCTGATTCCGTATCGCCTCTACCCGCCGCGCCATCTCCCATTTCAGGTCTTCCACGCCTTCGCCCGTCACCGCGGAAATCGAATAAAGATCCAGCTTCTTGCGCTTGCAATAGCGTTTCAACTTCGCCAGCTTGTCTTTGTTCACCGCATCGATCTTCGACGCCACCACGATCGTCGGTTTGCTGTCGAGTCCGCTCCCGAAGTTCGCCAACTCCTTCGTGATGACTTCATAGTCTTTCGCCGGATCCGACGTTCCACTCGCGTCCGACACATCCACCAGGTGCACCAGAAGCCGCGTGCGCTCAATGTGCCGCAGAAACTGCGTGCCCAGCCCTGCGCCTTCGCTCGCGCCTTCAATCAGCCCGGGAATATCGGCCACGACGTAGCTGAACTCGTCCGCACCTTCGCCCACCACAACCACGCCCAGGTTCGGCTGCAGCGTCGTAAACGGATAATCCGCAATCTTCGGCCGCGCTGCCGAAATCCGCGAGATCAGTGTGCTTTTGCCCGCATTCGGAAATCCCACCAGCCCCACATCCGCCAGTAGCTTTAACTCCAGCCGCAGTGCGCGCTCTTCGCCCGGAAACCCATCCTCATGCTCCCGCGGAGCCTGGTGCACGGACGTCGCATAGCGCGAGTTGCCGCGCCCACCGCGTCCGCCGTGCGCGATCACGACGCGCTCGTCCGGACCTGAGAAGTCGTGAACCACTTCGCCCGTCATCTCGTCGTACACGATCGTTCCCACGGGAACCTTCAGCACCACGTCAACACCTTCGCGCCCCGTGCAGTTCGAGCCCTCGCCATGCCGCCCGCGCTCCGCCTTGTACTCAGGATTGAAGCGGAAGTGCACCAGCGTGTTGTGCCGTTCGCTTGACTCCATGATGACGTCGCCGCCGCGTCCGCCGTCGCCGCCCGATGGTCCTCCACGCGGCACGAACTTCTCCCGCCGGAAGGCCACGCATCCGTTACCGCCGTTCCCGGCCTTTACTCGAATTTTGGCTTCATCAACAAACATGAATGCAGCTTTCAGCTCTTAGCTATTAGCTTTGAGCAACCAGCAAGACCACGGAGACATTCGCACAACAAAACGGCCTCGCCACAGCGAGGCCTGCAATTGCACACTCAAACGCGCTCGGCGAAAAACGACCGACTAAGAGCTAACGGCTGATGGCCAAAAGCTAATTGCTCTCTTCGTTTGCCACCACCGACACGAACTTGCCCAACTGGCCGCGGTCTTTGAACTCGATTACGCCAGTCACCTTGGCGAACAGCGTGTCGTCCTTGCCGCGTCCCACGTTCACGCCCGGCTTCACTTTTGTCCCGCGCTGCCGCACGATGATCGTCCCGCCCGGCACCAACTGGCCGCCAAACGCCTTGACGCCCAGCCGCTGCGCATTCGAATCGCGACCGTTTCTCGAACTGCCTAAACCTTTTTTATGTGCCATATCGAAATCTCCGGGGCCGTGCCCCAATCTTCAAAATCGTTATCCCAAGTCCGCTTCGCGGTCCAATCCGAACCCGCGCAGCAACAATTCCCGCACCGACGTCCACGCATGCAACACTAGGGAATCAAAGCGTTTAACCGCCGCCAGCGACCACACCATGAACTGATAGAGCAGCATTAGGCTTTGAGCGCCTGTCCATCCACGCTGATGCCGGTAATCTTCACCGCAGTGTACGACTGGCGATGGCCCTGCAGCTTTTTGTATTGCTTCTTGCGCTTCAGGTGGAAAACAAGGATTTTATCGCCACGGCCATGCTCGACGACCTGGCCGGTCACGGACGCCGCCGCGGGCTTGGCAATCTCGCCGTCGGTGGCGCTAACCGCCAGAACATCAGTGAATTCAACGTTTTCGCCGCTGGTCTGCGGCAGCTTCTCAATCTCGATTACGTCTCCGGGTGCGACGCGATACTGCTTTCCCCCGGCGCGGATCACCGCGTACATGGCAATCTCCTGAACTTCATTCTGTTGCGAAAACGCAACTTCGCCCCTACTGGCAGGGCGCTAACTTATTGATGCACTTGCACTTGCCCAGCAGCTGGAAGGAAACCTTCGCGGGACCAATCGCCCCGGGGCTGATGGGGTGTCCGGAAAGGACACGAGTAGTACAGGCAAACCATTCAATACTATCGGAATTGCCCCACGGGGTCAACGGTGGCGTTTTGGCAAGGGCACCCGGCACCCCAAAGGGAGCGATAAAAAGGGGACTTATAACATTTATTATAATGCCATTTTGAGGCCAAATTGAGGACAAAAACGGCCCGGATGGAGGTGTGCCGGATGGAAGATACGCACCTACTCTGTCCACATACGGACATGCGCTTCGTACGCTCGGACAAACGTTCACGCTAAAAACGCGCAAGTGATTGAACAGCAGCGCCCCGCGCTGGCGATGCAAGTGCAATGTATCCAACAGGCCTGAAACTTCAATTGGGCCGCATACCAGCTTCAACCGGAGTCCTTCATGCTGCAAGACCTTCGCTATGCTTTGCGTCAACTGCGCAAGTCGCCGGCGTTCGCGATCGTCGCGATCGTAACTCTGGCGTTGGGCATCGGGGCCAACACGGCCATCTTCACTCTGCTGGACCAGGCCTTGTTGCGCGAGTTGCCGGTGAGTCATCCCGAGCAATTGGTGCGGTTGCAGTATGTCGGCTCCAATACAGGGCGCATCAGCTCGTATGGCGGAGACTCTCACAGCTATTTCTCGTATCCGATGTATCGCGACCTGCGCGACAAGAACCAGGTCTTCGACGGCATGTTGGCTGATATCGAGATCGGTGTCGGTGTGCAATGGAACAACCAGTCGGACCTGGCATCAGGCGAGCTGGTTTCCGGTAATTACTTCGACGTGCTGGGAGTGAAGCCAGCGATGGGGCGCTTGTTTGTTCCCGCCGACGATGCGGCGCAGAACAGCAATCCCGTCGTGGTGTTGAGCTTCAACTACTGGAACTCTCATTTCGGCGGCGATCCACGTGTCATTAACCAGGCGCTCTACATCAATGGGCATCCGTTCACGATTATCGGGGTCGCTGCGCCGAACTTTCACAGCGCGATCGCTGGCTACACGCCCAAAATCTTCGTACCGATGATGACCAAGCCGCTGGTCACGCCGGGCTGGAACGACCTGGAGAACCGCCGCTCCTCATGGCTCACCTTGATCGCGCGGCTCAAACCTGGGGTTAGCCGCGAACAAGCCGAAGCCGCGATGACGCCGCTGTGGCGCTCGATACGGGCCACCGAGTTGGTGGACATCAAGGACAAAACCGACCTCTTTGCCAAACACTTCGTCCAAGAATCGAGCCTGCAGCTGCTCGATGAACGCCGCGGTTTCTCGCCCTTGCGCGAGCAGATTCAAACGCCGCTGCTGATCGTCATGGCGATGGTTGGACTGGTGGTGCTGATGGCATGTGTGAACGTATCGAGCTTGTTGCTAGTGCGGGCGGCAGCGCGTGTGAAGGAAATGTCAGTGCGCTATGCCATGGGAGCCGGCCGCTGGCAAATTATTCGGCAACTGCTCATGGAAGGTCTGCTGCTCGGGCTTCTCGGCGGAGTGCTGGGATTGGCGATGGCGCCGATGGTTTCCGCGTTCCTTGCCCGCAGGATCGTGGGAGACGCCGCCACCGAACTGCCATTTTCTTCGCATCCCGACGTGCGAATTCTGCTCTTCAACTTCGGACTGGCTTTTCTGGTGAGCGTGCTATTCAGCCTGGCACCGGCGTTGCGCTTCCTGAGTCCTGACCTGGTCAATTCCCTGAAGCAGCAGACCACGACAGGTTCGGGCAAGCATCTGCACTTCCGTCGCATTTCAGTCGGGGTGCAGATCGGGTTGAGTCTCCTGCTGCTGATTGGCGCTGGACTGTTCGTGCAGACCCTGCACAACTTGAAGACGCTCAATGTTGGGTTCACCACCGATCATCTTGTGACCTTCGGCATCGACCCGACGCTGGCGGGCTACGAACCCAAACAGGCGCTTGAGCTACAGAAACATTTGCTGGAAGCCTTAGCGGCGCAGCCCGGTGTACGCTCTGTCGCCGGCACAGACGATCCCATGTTGACCGGCGACAACGAGCAGAGCAACATCTCGTTTGCCAATCACGGAGATAAACCCGACGACGACATTCACACCGAGTGGTCAGCGATCACGCCCAGCTATTTCACGACCATGAACATCCCGCTGGCGGCGGGCAGGTTGTTTACCGAACAGGACCAGGAAGTGAAATCGAAAGTAGCGATCATCAGCACGAACCTCGCACGCAAGTATTTTGGCGAGCCTAAGAATGCCATCGGCCAGCTGATGGCGAGGGGCAGCGGATCGGACGCGAAGTTCGATATTGAAATCGTCGGCGTGGTGGGAGACACCAAGCATGCGCAGATGCGCACCGAAATAACTCCAACGGTCTATCGGCCCTACTTTCAGGATGGAGATCGCCCGCAAACCGGCTTTATGCAGTATTACGTGCGCACCTGGCAGGCGCCGGAGGCGGCCGAGACGACCATTCGCCACGCGGTGCAGCAGGTTGACTCCAAACTGGTGATCGATACCATGCGCACCATGGACGAGCAAGTCGCCGACAACATTTCCAATGACAGGCTGGTGGCGATGCTGGCGGTAAGCTTCGGTATATTGGCGACCATTCTGGCGGCGATCGGACTGTACGGCGTGCTGGCCTACGTAACCGCGCAGCGTACGCGAGAGATTGGAATCCGCATGGCGCTCGGAGCGCAGCGCTTCGCCGTGATGCGGCTGGTATTGACGGACGTATTGTGGCTGGCGGGCATTGCGATTGTGGTCACGTTGCCCATTGCGATCCTGCTCAGCCGGACGGTTCGCAGCCAGCTCTATAACGTGAGTCCGGCCGATCCGGTGGTATTAATCCTGGGAACCTTGGCGGTTGCGGTCGTCGCGATGTTATCGGCGCTGATACCAGCTCGGCGCGCGGCGACAGTCGAACCCATGAAGGCCCTGCGGACGGAGTAATGCGAGGGGGCCCGCGCGGGCTGAAGTCCGTGGGGGATGACAAAACAAGGGCCTTAGCGGCACGGCTAAAGAGGCTGCTGAAAAAGTCATTTTCGCTGCTGAAGAAAAACCTCAGGGGCTAAAGCCCTACCGTATTTTCAACGTCTTACGGCACGACTGAACAGGCTGCGGAAAAAGTCCAAAATGCTCGCGCCTCGCGGACTAAAGTCCGCTCGGCGGGTCAAATATAAAGGGCTTAGACGCTGACCTAAAGGTCAGCTCTACCAAAAACCGCTTTTTTCCGCAGCCTGTGAAGTCATGCCCTGATACAAAACCATCGGCGAAGCGACTTTTTCAGCAACCTGTAAAGCCGTGCCCCTTCAAAACGGCCTGGAAAGGGACTTCCTCCAGCTTTGGTGTACCCCCCTTGGTGGCCGGAGGTGCCGCCGGGTTGAAACCCGGCTCAGTTCTATAAAGGCCCGTTGACGCTGCGCTGAAGCGCAGCTCTACCACTTTTGCTTGCAGGTTATGGCAACTCCGATACTGCTCAAGGTTCACCCGAAATACTGGAAGTCTTTCCAGAATTCCGGCCAGCCGAGCTTCGGGGGACCACAGACCCAAATGTCAGGGTGGTCTTTGGTCTCCTCGTTCTTGATCCCGTATTGGTTCCAGGTATGCCCGGCAAGGCGGCAGGGGCCGAAGTGTTTGTCCAGGGATTTGCGGCTGAGGCCAATCACGATCACCGTCTGCGGGGGCGGGTCACCGTAGCCGCGGTACCAGAACGAGTTGACTCCGCTGATGGCGCGCGGGAGCCCGTATTCGGGGCCGTAGAGATTGATGGCTCCGGCCTCGCCGTAATTAGCGCCGAGGATGCCGAGATGCGCGCGTTCTTCTGGGGTGAGCGAGTCGCGGATTTTCGCGACCTCTTGCACTAGTTCGCGCCAGCCGAATTGTTCGCGGAAATCGCCCTGCACATCGTTCACCACCGCCCACCAGCGGGAGTTCACTGGCGCCAAGGGCAACCACAAGGTGACGGTCAGCACGAGTTCGACTATCAGCGTGACCCAGACAGCCCGGCGAACCCTCATGGCCTTGGCGCGAGTCATCGTAGCCAGCCAGCCTTCTCCCCAAACAGCTCCGGCGGCGTACAACATGGCATACGCTGGCCCCATGTAATACCAGCGGCCCCTGGCGACAGTAAACAGCAGGAGGGTCACCACAAACATGATGCCGATCATGCGGAAACGTTTGCCATTGTGGGAGAAACAATAGTAGAGGCCTGCCATCGCGAGCGGAAAGCGTAAGCCGGTCAATTCCAACTGTTGCGGCAGGAAATACGTCATCCGGCCTTCGCGGATGTCGCGAGTGTGAATGTGCTTGAGGAAGTCGAGCGAGATGAAGTTATGTTGCGCCTGCCAGAGGATATTGGGCAGCCAGATGAGGATGGAAAGCGCGACACCGATCCACAGCCACTTGCTTTTGAGGTAGCGGCGCGCGTCGGTGAAGAGAACGCCGGCTACGATCGACAGGGCGAAGAAACCGATCGTCCACTTCGACTCCATGCCGAAGCCGAGGCCGGCGCCAATGGCAACCCACCAGCGCGGGTCTTGCGAACGAAGCAGACGAACGACGAAATATGCGGTCGAAACCCAGGCGATGCAATCGAAGGCGACGTACATCATTTCGTATCCGCCGCCGAGGCAGAAGGGGACGGCAGCAACGGCGGCAATGAGTTGGGCGCCGCGGCGTCCGCCCATGTCGCGCGCCATCAACCCCGTCAGCACAACGGCGACGGCTTGCGCGATGTTGGCGAAAAAGCGAAACCCGCGGACCGAGTTCCCGAAGAGCAAAAGCGAAAGACGGCCGAAAAACGGCGTCACCGGCGGGTACGCGGGATAACCCCAGGCGAGGTGGCGGGAATCTTCGAGGGTCGCGAGTTCGTCGCGATGCCAACCGTAACGGCCGCCGATGATGAGGTGGAGAATAACGGTCGCGAGAGCGATGTAGATGAGGAGCGCGGTATCGTTGAGCCAGATGGACGGCGGGGGCGCGGACATCTGGCGCCCAGGTTGGGCGGATGCAACAGGGGAATGCGTGTCCATAGCTGGCAGCTAGTTTGACGGAGAGGGAGGATGAATGCAATTGACGTCAGTGATGATTGCCGGCAGCAGGTCCTTCGACTCCGGCGGCAAGGCCGCCTCCGCTCAGGATGACCAATGAAGAGGGATATGCCCTGTTAGGATTACGCTGTGTCGAAGCTGCTTCGCATCGAAAATCTCACGGTCGATTTTGCAACCGCACAAGGTAGTGTGCGCGCGGTGAGAGATGTCAGTTTCGAAATCGAGCCGGGCGAAGTATTGGGGCTGGTCGGCGAGTCGGGATCGGGAAAGTCGGTGACATCGCTGGCGATCTTGCGATTGCTGCCGCCACAAGCAAGAGTCAGTGGGCGCATCGAGTTTTGCGGCGAGGATTTGCTGTTGCTTGGCGACGAGCGCATGCGCGCAACTCGTGGAGCGGGCATCAGCATGATCTTTCAGGAGCCGATGACGGCGCTCAATCCGGTGATGAGGGTCGGCGACCAAGTCGCGGAAGCAGTTCTGGCGCATCGTGGAGCATCCGTTAGCGCCCAACATCGGGGCGCGACCTGGGCACCCAGCGCGTGTCGCGTCAGCAAAGCGGAGGCTTGGAATCTGGCGATTGAGTCGCTGCGCACAGTGGCGATAGCAGAGCCGGAACGGCGGGCGCGCGATTATCCGCATCAGCTCTCCGGTGGCCAACGGCAGCGAGTGATGATTGCGATGGCGATCGTGAATCGTCCGCAGTTGCTCATCGCCGACGAACCGACGACGGCGCTGGATGTCACTATCCAGGCGCAGGTTTTGGATCTGTTGAACGAGTTGCGACAGAAGTTTTCGCTGGCGATGTTGTTTGTCTCGCACGACCTGGCGGTGGTGTCGCAGGTTTCGCGGCGCATCGCGGTGATGTATGCGGGAAGCCTGGTGGAAGTGGGAACGGCGGCGCAGGTATTTCGCGAGGCGGTGCATCCGTACACGCGGGGGCTGCTGCGGTCGGTGCCGACGCTGCGAAGCGATCGCAGCCAGCCATTGCGCACCATCGAAGGGACGGTGCCGGCGGCGAACGCTCCGCCTCCGGGATGCGCGTTTGAACCGCGATGCGAATGGCGTTTACCATCTTGCTCGCAAGCGTTACCATCGCTGGTCGAGGTTGCGCCGGGACACCTGGCACGGTGTCCGGTGGTGGCGGCCGAACTACGATAAACATGCGACTTCTCCTGCTCAGCGATATCCACGCCAATCTCGAAGCGCTGGAGGCTTGTCTGGCCGCCGCGCCCGCGCACGACCGCGTCGTCAACCTGGGCGATGTGGTGGGCTACAACGCCAGTCCAAATGAAGTCTGCGAGCGGGTGATTGCTATGAATGCGCCGATCGTGCGTGGCAATCACGATCGCGCGTGCGCGGGGCTGAGCGATCTGAAAGAGTTCAACCCAGTGGCGGCGATCTCGGCGTACTGGACGAAGAATACGTTGAAGCCGGAATACCTGGAGTGGCTGCGAGCGCTGCCGCAGGGGCCGCTTCGGCGCGACGATCTGCCCGGCATCGAGTTGGTGCACGGCGCGCCGTTGGATGAGGACGAATACTTGCTGAACACGGCGGCGGCCGACGACAATCTGGAATTGCCGGGGCACGCGCCTCTGATCTTTTTTGGGCACACGCACATTCAGGGCGGATTCATTGACGAAGATGGAGAGTCGCGTCCGTTCCGTCCTGAGTATGACAGTATGGCGGGAGCGGTGGAGTACACGATGTGGCTGACTCCTGGAGAGCGATACCTTATCAATCCTGGCTCGGTAGGGCAACCGCGTGACAGCGATTGGCGAGCGGCGTTTGCGCTGTACGAACACAATGGCGGACCGCTGGCGAGTGTGACGTTCTACCGCGTGCCGTATGACATCCAGAATACGCAGGCGCGGATTCTGTCGGCGCAATTACCCGATCGGCTGGCGGCGCGGCTTCAGCTGGGACGCTAGTGGTGATACTTTCGGATTGGCGGCAATAGCGAGTCGATGGGAATTTCGATTCATCTAACGAGTGCTATGCCTATCCGTCCGTTTCCGCCTAAGGAAAGTAAGTTTCTGAGTAAAGAATTTTTCGGAGGTCCGAATCTGAGCACGCCCTTCGGATATTTAGTCGCACATATCGATGGCGGGGCGCGGGGCAATCCCGGGCCTGCGGGTTATGGTGTCGTCATCGAAGATGAGATGGGCCGCCCGGTCGTGGAGCTAAGCAATTTCCTGGGCAAGCAGACCAACAATTACGCGGAGTACTCGGGTCTTTTGGCGGCGCTCACCTACGCCACGCGATACGGATTTAAGGCGCTCAAGGTGTACAGCGACTCCGAGCTGATGGTGAAGCAGATCAATGGCCAGTACAAGGTCAACAATCCTGGCCTGAAGGAACTGCACGGCCGCGCGATCAAGATGATCGAAGACCTGGAAGCGTTCGAGATCAACCACGTGCTGCGGGAGAAGAACCGCGAAGCCGACTGGCTGGCCAATCGCGCGATGGATTTGGGAACGAAGGCGCAGGCGGAAACAGACGCGCAGAAGTCCGCGCCCGTTGCGGCGGCCACTGTAAACGAAGTGAGCGGAATCGTGCGCAATGGAGTGGTCGAATTTCTGGGCCCGAAACTTCCGGACGGCACACCGGTCATCATTCGCGCTGCCAAACTTTAATTCACGCAGTGGCTGGACGTCGGCTGTCCAGCACTTGTCCGCCAAGCTTGATCTGCGGCGGCTCGAAGATTTGTATGCGCTCGGCAGGATGTTCGACCGCGAACGCCAGAGTCTGTGTCATCTGCTCCAGTGTGACCAGCGCCAGTCGATTGGCGCCTTCGCGGGTTGCAGGAAACAACCGCGCTAATGCGTAGAACGGTTGCAGGACGATTGGCCAGCTTCTTTCCGGTCCCAACACATACCATGGACGTACGAAGGTCGCGGGAATACCTGACTCGGTGATCATCCTTTCACCCTCAGCGCGAACCGCCTGATACTCCTTCATCATTGGCGCAGGGCGGGCGACGCTCAGATATACAAAATGCTGGATGCCGGCTTGTTTCGCGGCGCTGACCGCTTCGCGACAGGAAACGAGGTCGATGGCACGAAACTCGTTGGCCTTGCTAGGGCTGGGATGCGCGACGCCGACCAGGTGAACGAAAGTATCGGCTGGAGCAATGTTAGCGGTGTACGTTTCGGCGCGCAGGGCGTCGCCGTGAACGATTTCACATCCTTCCACAACGCGGGACTCGGAGCCGGGTCGCACAAGCGCTCGCACGCGATGACCGCGGCGCAGCAGTTCCGTTGCCAGGCTGCGTCCAAGAAAGCCCGTACTGCCGGTCAGAAAAACGCCGTGACGCGCCATGTTGACCTCCCGAGGTGGACAATTTGGCAGGCAGCATCGTACACCCAGATGCTTGTATTACGGTCAAGAGAAAGATGCGGATTTCCAAGCCTGAAGAAATGGGGCTGCGCAGTTACGATTTGCTGAGAGCGGCACGAAGTGCGGCAGACAGTTCGGAATAGCGAAACGTATAGCCCGCGGATTCGAGTTTCGCAGGCTGTACACGTGCGGAAGCAAGCAGCAGCGACTCGCCCATTTCGCCGAAGAGCGTACGCACGATAAATGCCGGAAGCGGGAAAATTGCCGGGCGGTGCAGTGTCGTGGCAAGGGCTTGTACGAACTCGGCGTTGCGAACGGGCTGTGGAGCGACGACATTCACCGGGCCGTGCAGGTTTTGGGTCGTCAGCGAAAAAAGAAATGCGCCGACAAGATCATCCAGCGCGACCCAGCTCATGAACTGACGCCCGTCGCCAATCTTTCCGCCGAGTCCGAAACGGAATGCGGGAAGCATCGCTTGGAGCGCTCCACCCTGTTTCGCCAACACCACGCCGATGCGAAGATTCACAACACGAACACCAGCCTCGACGGCGGGACGGGCCGCGTTCTCCCACTCCTGACAGACTTCGGCCAGAAATCCAGACCCGGGAGTGCTCTGCTCGGTGAGCACTTCATCACCGCGATTTCCGTAGTAGCCGATCGCCGAGGCAGCGATGAAGACGTTCGGGCGGCCTGTCGAGCGAAATGATTCGGCCGCCGCGGTCGCCGAGGGTGCACGTGCCATCGACGCGGCTGGCGCGGACTTCGCGCTTGAAACGCTCGGTCCATAAGCCCGAGATGCTCTTGCCGGCGAGATGAATGATGGCATCGAAGCCGTTCAGCTTTCGCGAATCCAGCGGATGCTCGGGGTCCCATTGCACTTCGTTTTCTGCAGGAGTCCGGCGCACCAACGCGAAAGACGAATGGCCTGCCGCAGCCAACGCTGGGCGAATGGCGCTGCCAAGCAAACCTGATGCGCCGCTGATTAAAATTCGCATGGTCCTCGAGTAGGATTGCGCTCGGGCTCACGCCCTCGCGGAATCGTGTCGCCGGTTGAACCCGGCTCTTAAGCTAAATAGGCACCGTACCCAGCGCCGAGCAGCTTGCGAAAACATCAGGAAAGCAGATTCCCCGGCGGACTAGACATCATCCCGGCAATAATGGAGGCTAAAGCCCGTCTCCTATTTTGAACTTTGTGGCATGACTGAACAGGCTGCTGAAAAAGTCCGAGATGCTCGCGCCTCGCGGACTAAAGTCCGCTCGGCGGGTCAAACATAAAAGGCTTAGACGCTGACCTAAAGATCAGCTCTACCCAAAAACTGCTTTTCTCCGCAGCCTGTGAAGTCGTGCCGTTTCAAAACTCAGCGCGCAGTGACTGCCGGTGACCCGCGCCAACGGTCCGAATCACTTTCTCGTATAATCGGTCATGGCGACTTTCCGCCAGCAAATCGCGACCAACGTTCTCACCGTTACCAAGTTTCGCGACTTGCTACGCAAAATCCGCAGTTACCGCCCCAACGACGATCTTACGCTGGTCAAGAAAGCCTACGACTACTCGCTCCGCCATCATCAGGGGCAGACCCGCGCGTCGGGCGAACCGTATCTGGTACACCCGCTCGAGGTTGCATCGGTGCTGGCCGACATGCAACTGGACACCACTGCCATCGCCGCCGGCCTGTTGCATGACGCGGTGGAAGACACGTCGGTCACGGTGGACGACATTCGCACCGAGTTTGGCGAGCAGGTAGCGCACATCGTCGAGGGCGTCACCAAGATCAGCAAAATCGAATTTGCGTCGCGCGAGGAAGCGCAGGCGGAGAGCGTTCGCAAAATGGTGCTGGCCATGGTGGACGACATCCGCGTGGTCATGATCAAGCTGGCCGACCGGCTGCACAACATGCGAACGCTGGAACACCTGAAGCCTGAGCGGCAGCTAGTGATTGCGCGCGAGACGCAGGAAATTTATGCGCCTATCGCCCACCGCCTCGGCATGGGCAAGATTCGCGGCGAACTCGAAGACCTCGCGTTCCAATACATGGATCCCATCGCTTACAACCAGGTCAAGGAAGCCATCGAGTCGCGCCGCAAGGAGGGCGAGGCGTTCCTGGCGCAGATTCAGGCGATCATCGAACAGAAACTGCGCGAAAACAACCTCCAGGCCAAAGTCGAGGCGCGCATCAAGCGGATTTACAGCATCTGGCAGAAGCTGCAGCGCCAGCATATTTCGGTGGAGCAGATTTACGACATGATGGCGCTGCGCATCATCACCCAGTCGGTGAACGATTGCTACGCAGTGCTCGGCCTGATTCATAACCAGTGGCGGCCGGTACCCGGACGCATCAAAGACATGATCGCGATGCCGCGGCCCAATCTCTACCAATCGCTGCACACCACCGTGATGGCCGAAAGCGGCCACGCCTTCGAAGTGCAGATTCGCACGGAAGAGATGCACAAGATGGCGGAAGAAGGCATCGCAGCGCACTGGAAATACAAAGACGGGCCGATTTCCGCGGTCGATGAGAAACGCCTGGCATGGCTGCGACAGGTCGTCGAGTGGCAACGCGAAGTCCCCGATCCGAATGAGTTTCTGTCTACGCTGAAGATCGATTTGTATCCGGAAGAGGTTTACACCTTCAGCCCTAAAGGCAGGATCGTGATTCTCCCGCGCGATGCGACTCCGATTGATTTCGCCTATACCATCCACTCGCAGGTGGGCGATTCCTGCGTCGGCGCCAAGGTGAACGGAAGGATTGTGCAACTGAAGTACAAGTTGCGCTCGGGTGACATCGTCGAAATTCTGACGCAGCCCGGGCACCAGCCTAGCCGCGACTGGCTGGGCTTCGTGAAGTCGTCGCGCGCGCGGCAGAAGATCAAGCACTGGTTGAAGATCCACCAGCGTGAGCGCGCCATCGAAATCGGTCGCAAGCTGATCGAGAAGGAGGCGCGCAAGTATCGCATCGCGCTGAAGGAGATCAGCGAGGCCGAGTTGACGAAGGTAGCGACGGAGAATGGACTTGGGCGTCCGGACGATTTGTTGGCCGGGATTGGTTACGGCAAGTTTTCTGCACGCTCGATTCTGGCGCGCCTGGCGCCCACCAGTGGAGCCAGTGCTGTGCACGCCCCTGAAACGGAAGATAAGCCGACCGGCTTTACCAGCGTCGTGCGGCGGGTCTTCGGCGGAGATACGGCGGCGATCAAGGTCAAAGGACACGATGACCTGCTCGTCTATCGCGCACGATGTTGTAACCCGATTCGCGGCGAGGAAATTGTCGGCTACGTGACCCGCGGCAAGGGCGTCGCCGTCCATTCGAAGAACTGCACGAACGTTGAAAACCTGATGTACGAGCCGGAGCGCCGCATCGCCGTCGAGTGGGGCAAAGATGGCAGTATCGGTACCGCTCCCGTGTGGGAGACCGGGTTCCCTATCAAACTGGTTGTTTTATGCGACAACCGCCCGGGCATGCTGAAACAAATCACGGCCGTCATCAGCGACGCCAACACCAACATCCGCAACATCGAAGCCAAGACCGCCGAAACTCACGCCACCGTCGATATCATTGTGGACATTGCCGACGTCAAGCACCTGGAGCGCATCATCAGCGGCGTGCGCAAGATCCCCGGCGTCCGCGATGTGCAACGCGTACAGAAGGTTTAGATCGGCTTCCGCGAGACACCCATAATGGCAATATTCGGATGCTCTTGATACCCTATACACGTGAAACTTACTGCAATTTTCGAGCCTGCTACGGAAGGTGGATACACCTGCTTCGTCGAGGAGATCCCGGCAGCAATTTCGCAAGGTGAGACCTTGCAAGAAGCCAAGGCCAACCTACTGGGTGCGTTGCAGTTGGTGCTGGACGCCCAACGACATCTTGCGGAGGAGAACCTTGCGCCGGGCGCGTTGCGTGAGCCTATTGAGCTTGTTGAAGCGTGAAGCTCACTGATCTTGAGCGCCACCTCAAGAACCAAGGTTGCCTGCTATACCGCGAGGGCGGCTCACACACGATCTGGCTCAATGCTAAGAACCGCAAAATCGCCAGCGTTCCACGTCATCGGGAAATCAAGACAGGGACACTTCGTGCGATCTGCAGGCAACTTGAGATTTCTGAGCCTTAACAGTGCCCGCGGATTACGGCTCCCTAGTCAGATTGAACCCAATTACGCGCGATTGAGAACTGCCCTTATCGCATTTTGCCCTGTTCCCCTTGACGGTTGACAAGAGCCGGTCTATCGTCTTGTCAACTGTTGACAGGAGACTAAATGGGGAAACCGACGGACTTGGTGCAAGGCACGCTCGATCTTTTGATCCTGAAAACACTCGACCTGCAGCCCATGCATGGTTGGGGAATCGCACAGCGTATCCGGCAGATCTCCAACGAAGTGCTGCAGGTGAACCAGGGCGCGCTGTATCCTGCGCTGCATCGACTGGAACAGCAAGGTTGGATTCGCGCCAAGTGGGGCGACTCGGACAACAATCGGCGCGCTAAGTACTATTCGCTTACACGAGACGGAGCGAAGTATTTGCGAGAGCAGAAGGCCCAGTGGAACCGTCTGTCGGTTGCCATCGCCTCGGTGTTGGAAACGGCGTAGCAGGACAAGCTAGATGCGTTGGTACGACAAACTCCGGTTGCGATTGCGGTCCTTGTTTCGTAAGCAGGACGCCGAACGCGAACTCGATGATGAGATCGAATCGCATCTGCAATACCAGATGGACGAGAACATCGCGAATGGCATGCCGCCGGACGAAGCCCGTTACGCCGCGTTGCGTTCTCTGGGTGGCGCGACCCAAATCAAGGAGGAGTGTCGCGATATGCGCGGGGTGAATTTCTTCGACAATGTCGGGCAAGACCTGCGATTCGGTTTCCGCATGCTGTGGCGCAATCCTGGCTTCTCCGCGATGGCAGTCCTCTGTCTCACACTCGGCATCGGCGCCAACGCCGCGGTGTTCAGCTGGATCGAAGGCCTGCTGTTGCGGCCCTTCCCGGCCGTCGCACGCCAGGACAGGCTCGTCGTGGTTGCCGGAACGACTCGCGCGGCGGGCGACAAAGGATCGAGTGGCTCTGAACTGACTGACGTCTCATGGCCTGACTTCCTCGATTTTCGCGCGAACAGCACTCAGTTCGATTCCTTCATCGCCGACAAAATCATGGGGACGACCATCAGCATCGGCGATCGTGCTGAGCGCGTTGCCGGCAGCGTGGTTTCGGCCAACTACTTCGATGCCCTCGGAGTCCACCCGCTTCTCGGGCGCGGATTTGAACCGCAGGACGAAACCGGTCGCAACTCTCATCCCGTAACCGTGATCAGCTACTGGATTTGGAAAGAGCGCTTTCACGGTGACCCTAACATCGTCGGCAAAACGCAGATGCTGAACGGTGTGCAACACACCATCATCGGCGTTGCGCCGGAAGGCTTTTACGGAACATTCGTCGGCTGGCCCATTCAATTCTGGGTGCCGGTATCGATGCAGGAAGTCTTCGAGCCCGGTGGATACAAGCTCGAAGATCGCAGCGAGCGCTGGATCGAAGGCTTCGCGCGCCTCAAAGACGGCGTGACCATCGAGCAAGCACAGGAAGAAATTTCGACTGTCGCGAAACGATTGGAGACCCAGTACCCCGCCACCAATCGGGGCCACGACATCAAGCTGATGCCGCTATGGAAGGCTCCGTTCAACGGGGCTGCGGCGATGCTGCCGACTCTGGAAATCACTCTGGTAGTCGCGTTCGTTGTGCTTCTCATCGCGTGCTCCAACGTGAGCAATCTGCTCATGGTGCGTGCGTTCGCGCGCCAGCACGAGATGACCATACGCCTCGCCGTGGGGGCGCGCCATGGTCGCTTGTTGCAGCAACTGCTCACCGAGGGCTTGATTTTGTCGTCCATCGCTGTCGTTGGCGGGCTGGCGGTTGCGTACTGGTGCCGCAACTTGCTTGTCGTCTTCTTTCCCGCTCCGGCGGGCATCGTCGCGAACCTGAAGGGCGAAATCGATTGGCGCGTGCTCGTGTTCAGCGCGTGCGTTTGCCTGGTTTCGACACTGATGTTCGCGCTGGTTCCAGCCCTCCAAGCCGGCAAGGTCGATATCGCGGGATCCCTGAAGTCGGAATCGGGATCGGTGTTTGGAGCGCGTGGGAAGTCGCGCATCCGCTCGCTGCTGGTAGTGATCCAGGTGTCGCTGTGTTTCGTGCTGCTGGTGTCGGCTGTGCTGCTGATTCAAAGCATGCAGCGAATTCGGACCTCCGACCCGGGCTTCCTGACTGAATCGTTATTGACCACCGGCGTCGATCTGGTCGCGGCCGGATACGACGCGCCGCGCGCGAAGGACTTCCAGACTCGTCTGCTCGATCGCGTCCGCGGACTTACTGGCGTCGATTCGGCATCCCTGGCGCGCGTCAGGCCGTTCAGCTATGCCATGTATTCTTCGGACCTGATCACCATCGACGGCTACACGCCCGCGCTCCGACGAGCAACCCTCCGCGGACTACAACCAGGTCAGCCCCGATTATTTCCGTACCATGGGTATTCCGCTGTTATCGGGACGCGACTTCACCGACGCGGATGACGAGACGGCTCCTCCCGTAGCCATCGTGAACGAGAAGATGGTCACGCAGTACTGGCGCGGCGAAGATCCGGTGGGCAAACGGATCAAGGTCAAGGATAAGTGGTTTCGCGTAGTCGGCGTGGCCAAACTCGCCAAGTACGGAAGCTTCGGCGAAGCGCCCAAGCCGTTCTTCTACGTTCCGCTGCACCAGGATTTCTCCATTCGCGCCAACCTGAATATCCGCACATCGCACGACCCGGCGGCAATGGCGGCCGATCTTACCCGCATCATTCATGAACTCGATGCCAACCTCGCGCCCTCAGAAGTCATCACCATGCGGCAGCACATCGACCGTAGCGCGCTGCGGTCGCAGCAGATCGCGGTGGCGTTGCTGAGTATCTTTGGAGGACTCGCGCTGTTGCTGGCGGCTGTCGGCCTCTACGGCGTCATGTCGTATTCGGTCTCGCAAAGCACGCGGGAGTTGGGACTGCGCATGGCACTGGGCGCGCGTCCCGCGCACCTGATACAGCTGGTGCTCTCGCATGGCCTCTTGCTGACAGCAATCGGTGTCGGCGTGGGGACGGTCGCCGCGCTGCTGCTGACTCGCCTCTTCGCGACGCTGCTCTACAAGGTGAGCCCGCGCGATCCTCTGGCGTTCGGGCTGGCCTTGGTGGTGATGACCACGGCTTCGTTCGCCGCGTGCTTCTTCCCTGCCTGGCGGGCTACGCGCACGAATCCGGTGAGAGCGTTGCGCGACTAGAAGCTCTCGCAAATGCGCGGAGGATCGATAGCCTGGGGCTTAAGCCGTGTTCATGGGTCCGAGCGGCCGGCTTAAGCCGTGCCCCTCAATCCGTTCTATCAGATGGGCACTAGTTACTTCTTCGCGGCGGCCTTCACGTATG
Organism: uncultured Acidobacteriaceae bacterium; assembly: GCA_963730105.1. Classification (GTDB taxonomy): domain Bacteria; phylum Acidobacteriota; class Terriglobia; order Terriglobales; family Acidobacteriaceae; genus DASRAA01. The sequence goes on along the minus strand of CAVSQO010000010.1, from coordinate 942,185 downwards.
CAAGCACTTCTTCGGCATGGCCTTTTGGCGTGACCGGAGAGAAAACATGCTCGATTTTGCCGTCGGGTCCGATGAGGAACGTGCTGCGGACGATGCCCATCACCTTCTTGCCGTACATGTTCTTTTCCTTCAGCACGTCGAACTTCTTGGCGACTTCTTTCTTGTCGTCGGCCAGTAAGGTGTACGGCAGGCTGTATTTTTCTTTAAACTTCAATTGGGCCTTGGGAGTGTCGGGCGAAATGCCCAGAATAACCAGGCCGGCCTGCTGCAGTTTCTTGTATGCGTCACGAAACTCGGACGCCTCCAAGGTTCAGCCGGGCGTGTCGGCTTTGGGATAGAAGAAAAGTACTACGGTCTTGTCTCGGAACTGTTGCAGGGAAACGGGGTTTCCGTTTTCGTCAGGCAGGGTAAACTCGGGAGCTTTGTCTTTGCTTTTCATATCGCACTATCTATACAGCAAATTCGCACGCGGTGCTATCGCCACGTTGATGGCGATTCTCCTGTCGCTCACATTTGCGACGGCGCAGATGCACACCCGCGACCGGCAGACGCCCGACACCGTTCCGACCGTCACAGCCAAGAAAGCTAAGCGTGGCCCGCGGGCCATCGCGGTGGTCGAGTTCCTGCCGAACGGGTCAACGCGGCTGGTACCCATCGCTCTCTGGGTCGAGGGCAGGTATTACGACGCCAGCGAGTACGGCGCGAACCCGGCGCCCATGGCGCTGGAACCGGAAACGGTGTACGAGGCGCAAAGTTTTGGTGAGCCAACAGGAACCTTTACGGTGACCTCGCCCGAGCAGGTCAATGGCAACTGGGTGGCGGATGGAAACTGGCAGCCGGAATTGCCGATGGATGTTCAGGCGAGAAAGAAAGCTGCTAAGGACGCCGCAGAGCGGGCCAAGAATCCTCCGAGTGCCGTCGTGATGACTGGCGACGCCGACAGCGGAAAGCCTGTGCTGAAGCGCGCGCCGGGTTCGGCGGGCGATTCTCCCAGCAGTGGTCAAACCGCACCCGCGACTACGACTTCCGGTAATTCGGGCGCAGTTCGGGCAGTTCGAGTACTTCGAACGACTCGACCGGCCGACGCTGAAGAGGCCGGCGAGCGATTCGAACTCCAAGCCCACCCTCGGCTCGACGGACGATCCCTCGAGCAGCGGGACGACGACAACGACCGCACAAAATCAGACGCAGGTGGACCAGGATTCCGACCGGCCGACCTTGAAGCGCCCCGTATCCACCACGGCGCAACCTTCTCAAGGCGGCAACGATACTGGATCGGCGTCCATGGCGTCTTCCCCCACTGCGTCGAACGACAGCGATCCGAATCGTCCAACATTGAGCCGCACGAAAGTTGTGAATCCGGCAACAGCGTCGGCCGGCGATTCTTCCTCCGCCAATGTGCCGTTTGCGGCTGGGTCGAAAGGCGCGCACGCCTATCCCGCGATATCCGATGCCGGAGACTACGAATCGCGCTCGCTGATTTACTCCATGTCATCGGGCGAACGGCAGGTGCAGGAGCAACAGATGCTCAAGCTGGCGATGGACGAAATTCGCGCGTTCGCTGCTAAACACAATGGTCCGGCGATTTCCAAGGCAGCAACCATTACCGATTATGATGTGCGTGCGTTCGACCTCGAATACAGCAGCTCGCCGACCATGGTCTTGTCGGCGAAGCTTCCCATCGCTCAGGCGAAAGGACAGCCGGTCGCGAACTTCACCTACTTCGCGACCATCGTTGCACGCGTCGATATCAACGACCAGGCCAAGAAGATTTTTTCGATGGTGAGCGACAGCCACCATCTGGATGCGTATCCTCGCATGGAACTCATCGATGCGATTGATGCTGATGCCAATGGGCGCGGCGACCTGTTGTTCCGGCAGTATTCCGACGTGGGCATCAGCTACGGGCTGTATCGCGTTTCGCCGTACCAGATCGACAAGATTTTCGAGGGCGGATCATCACTCTAAGCGCCCATCTTCCTGGAGGTTTGCTGTCGTCTCGGCTTGAGCAAATCGGCTTCCATTTACAATCTCATTGCGTCATGCGAATTGTCTCGATCGCTGCACTGTTTCTGATGTTCGCGTCGTTTCTCTCCGCGCAGAACTATCCGACGGCGGGAGCGCCCCCGGCTCCGGCCCCATCGGCTTCGGCCTCCAACTGGCCTACGGCGCAATACGCAGCTACTGCCGCCAAGGACCCCGGCGTCCAGAAGGCCAAGCAAATACTGGACAACATGATCCGCGCGCTTGGTGGTGACGCCTATCTGAACATGCGCGAAATCTCGATGGAAGGCCGCAGTTACGCCTTCTATCACGGCAAGCCCAGCGGCTTGGGCGTTGTGTACTGGCGGTTCTGGCAGGCTCCCGACAAAGACCGCTATGAACTGACCAAGCAGCGCGACGTTATCGACCTCTATGTCGGCGATAAGGGTTACGAAACCACTTACAAAGGCACGGTCACGATCGATCCCAAACAATTAACCGACTACCTGCGCCGGCGCGAACACTCGCTGGAGTGGGTGATTCGCAACTGGCTGCCCGCGAACGGTTCCATGATTCTGTACGACGGCACGGCCATTGTTGAACAGGACCTGGCCGATAAGGTCACGGTACTGACGGCGTCGAATGATAGCGTGACGATCGCCGTCGATCCGCGAACGCATTTGCCGGTGCGGAAGACTTACTCGTATCGCGATCCGATCGATCGGCAATTCGATGAAGAGGCGGAAATCTACAGCAATTACAAAACGGTGCAGGGGATTGCTACCCCTTACAGCACAGTGCGCATGGACAACGGCGACATGAGTAACCAGCGCTTTATCAATAGCGTGAGTTACAACAATGGGATCGATGCGGCGATGTTCGAGCCAAAGGGCTTGCTTTATAACCAGCCGAAAGCCACGGGAGCCAAGCCACAATAGGTCGTTCTGGCCATGATCACTGCGCCGTAACACGCTAATAAAACCTGTGTAATCAATAGTTTGCCGCTGCGTAATTTCTTCCCGATTACGCAAGTGCGTGCATACTTCGCCACCCGTTGTTGCAGAAATACAACAGTCGGAGATTGCGCTCGGACTGTAAGCTATTGACTGCCGCGCCTTTAAACATCCGACTTGCTATTTGAACGCACAATTCGAACCTCCGTCGAATGTAGTGGAGTCGGACTCCACAGTGGAGCTCCCGTTAAGCTTCGCATGCTGCCCGCACCGGCGGGATCGGGAATCGTGTTTCGCCGCGTCGATCTCGATGGCTACGAGGTCGAAGCCAGTTGTAAAAATATTGCGAAAGTCAGCTACGCCACCAGTTTGATGAAGCAGGGCGTACTGATTTCGACTACCGAACACCTGCTCTCAGCCTTCATCGGCATGGGCGTGGACAACGCAGTGGTCGAGCTCGATAACCTCGAGCTGCCTATTTTAGACGGCAGCGCCTTGCCTTTCGTTGAGATGATCACGCACGCGGGGCTTCGGCAACAGCGGCGCAAGCGTACCTACCTCAAAATTCTTCGGCCCTACGAGATGCGCGAGGGCGAGAAGTTCATCGCTGTGTATCCGGCGGACCGCTACTCGGTGAGTTATGCCATCGATTTCCCGCATCCGCTGATCGGCAGCGAAGTGCTGAAGGTGGAGCTCAGCAACGGCAGCTATGTGCACGAGGTCGCACGCGCGCGGACCTTCGGATTTCTGGAACAGCAGCGGGCAATGCTAAACATGGGATTGATTCGCGGGGCCTCCCGCGAAAGCTGCATCGTACTGACGACCGACGGAATCGATAATCCGCCGCTGCGCTATGAAGACGAGTTCGTGCGCCACAAGATCCTCGACCTCATCGGCGATCTTGCACTGTTTGGCAAGCGCATCCTGGGATATGTGAAGGCCGATCGCGCCGGGCACGCCATGCATACCGCGATCGTCTCGCGCATTCTGCGTGACCAGTCATACTGGGAAGAGATCACCCTCGACGAAGCCACCGCCGCCCAATATCCCGAAGAACACCTGGCCATCGCGGACTAAGTCAGGCTCGGGTGGAGCACCGCTTCAGCGGTGCATTAAACGGCACCCTCCGTGTGCGGCTTTAGCCGCTGAGGTAAATCATCCATCTCGAATAGCTGGTTAAGCGAGCAATAACGGAAATGGTTGCCAGCCACAACCAATCCCGCGCGAACAGGATTTTGGTGAATGTATGACTTGTATTTTTCAAACTCCGCTAAATCTCTGACTCGCCGATCAACAAAGCTCTTCTGCCAGACCGGACCAGCGCCTCCCATCAACTTACCCGCCTCATGAGAGAATCCGCCCTTTATGAATTGGACTATGCGTTCCAGAGTGAGACCTTCCGGGACGGTCACAAGCAAGTGGACATGATTAGGCATGACAACGAAGGCGTACAGCAGGAACTTGCCTTCGCGACGATACCGAAGCATCGTTTGGCAGAACAGTTCAGCCATACGTTCTGATTGGAGGATGTTCTTTTTGCAGAATGTGCCTGCGGTGATGAAGTATGTTGTGCTGCTGGTCTGGCCTCGAAAGGGGATCGCCACGGTTTACCTCAGCGGCTAAAGCCGTAGATCAAAATTCCGGCGTAAGTGCACCGCTGAAGCGGTGCTCCACCCAATATGCGCACGCGACCTGTTTTGTGTCTGTGACAATCGACCTCGACCGGCGAGTTGCGGCGTCTCTGTCCTTCGCCCGAGCTCGGCTCAGAGCTCTCCAATCGCTCCCTTGGTTACTTTAGTTTTCCGGGCTCGCCGATTTTCCTTGCACTCTGTTTCTGCCCCCATTAGAACGGGCCTATGAGGAGAGGGGCTGTCGTGTTTCTGTCCCGACGCGCCCAGAGCGCCGACTTACTGGCTCTTTGACAAATCCAAACTGGCAACTGTCTACTGACTACCGGCAACGAATGGCACTGATGGTACCGCTAAGTCCTACGGGCACTGATGGATACCAATAACTATATTTAAAATCAATCGGTTGAGAACAATTTCCCGCCAAGCTATTGATTCTAAAAGAACGCAAATCAGCAATTTGATGCGCTCTAGCCAGCTAGAACACGGACGCATCGGCCGCCGCGATACCATGCCAATGTGAAGAAGATCGTGTATCTGTCTCTGGGGTCGAATCTGGGAGACCGGCAAGCCAACCTCCGTAACGCGACTGGGCGACTCCTAGGGTTGGGCGATGTTTTGGAAGTCTCGTCCCTTTACGAAACTGAACCGGTCGAGGTGACCGACCAGCCATGGTTCTTGAACTGCACGGTTGCGGTGAGGACGGAGCTAATTCCGCGCGAGTTTCTGGCGGGGATCCTGGAAATTGAGCGTTCGATGGGGCGACGAAGAATCCAACCCAAGGGGCCGCGGATAATCGATATCGACATTCTCTTATTCGGCCCGGCCCACATCAACACACCAACCTTGACGGTGCCACACCCGGCGATCGCCGGGCGGAGATTTGTGTTGGAACCTCTGGCCGAAATCGCTCCCGATGTTAAGGTTCCTTTGCTGAAGCAAACTGTGCGCGAGTTGCTGGATGCGCTTCCTAAGGGCGGGCCGAAGGTCAAGAAGATTCCTCGGACCTGACTAAAGGCAGCGCACGACAAGAATGGTCTGATCGTCTAACTGTGGTCCGAAGGCGCGCACAGTTTCCAGAAGTCGTGCGGCCAACTTTGGCAGCGGACCGTTGGCATTCGCCGCTATCACGCTTTTCAACCGCTCGGTGCCGAACTCGTTTTTCAGCTTATCGGTCACTTCGAGAATTCCGTCGGTCGCAACCACGAGCAAGTCGCCGGGACGCACCTCAAGGCTGTGTCCTTCAAACTCTGAAACCGGCAGCAGCCCGAGGGGAAACTGTGGTTCTTCGTACTGCGAAACGGGCTGACCGTCAGCGTGCCAGTGCACCAGCGGCGGACTCGCGGCCAAAGCGTAAAACACGGAGCCGTCAACTCCTAGTCGCAGACCGGTGAAAGTCGCGTACATGTGCGGCTCCTTCACCTGGGGAAGCACCCGGTTGAGCCGGCCCAGCAATATCGGCAGGGTGCGGCCCGGCTCATGCGCTGCATCGTCTTCCAGTGCTGTGCGAGTCGCGGTCTTCAGCATTCCCATCAGGATACCGGCGGGAAGCCCGTGTCCGGCGATGTCTGCCACGTAGGCGATCGCATCACCGTTCGGCAACGAAACCACATCGACGAGATCGCCACCCACCTTGTCGCTGGGTTGCGAAGCTCCGTAAATTTCAAACCGCTGGTTTCGGGATTCCACCGGAGGAACCAGAGTTTCCTGAATTTTGTGCGCGAGCTCCAATTCGGTTCGCAGGCGCAGCGACTCTTTGCCCTCCCGCCGGATAAACACAATGAAAAAGATGTAGGAAAGGGCTACGACCGACATGATGGCAGTACCGGCGAAGCGAATTCCTGCTTCCGAGGGCACCGGCTGCAGGTCGAAAGCGTGCACCATCCAGTCGACAAGTGCAGTGTTGATACGGCCGCTAAGAAACTGGAGAATGATGAGCAGGAGCAGGTAAACGCGCGACAGTCGCGAGAATACGATGACCCACAGCGATGCATTCAGCCCACAGTAAATCGCTATCGCCAGCACGGCCGCGAACGGCAGCGCGCCCTTGTACAACAGGTCGACATAGAATCCGATCACCGAAAACAGGAAGAACACCGCTGTTATCAGTACCGACAAGCGCCCGATGGGCAGCGATCGAAAGTAAGCCTGCGGAGCCACGGGCCGCAGCCACCACGGCTTGTCGTTTGCTGCCATCGTCACCACCGTTGACAGCCTAACCTGTAAACGAAATTCTTGCTTCGATTCGTCTTAGATCCGCTGCAGTTCGTGCACTGTGCGTTCGCCCTCGACGTTGCCGGTGTTCAGCGTGGATTTCGGCTCGAGCAGCATGATGTGCGTTTCTTCTTCCGCCGAAGGGCAATGCTCGACGCCATGCGGCATGATGATGAACTCTCCCGGGTAGATCATGATCTCGCGCTCGACACCGTTTTCGCGGACAGCCATCTTCAATGCGCCTTTGACCACGAAGAAGAGCTCGTCTTCGACATCGTGATGATGCCAGACGAAGGGGCCTTGCAATTTCACCAGCTTGACGTAGAAGTCGTTGAGCTCGCCGATGATCTTGGGGCTGTATTGATCGGAGAAGAGAGAAAATTTCTGGGCGAGGTTGATCTTGTTCATGGTTGTGCCTCGGACATAAATCCTAAAACAGAATTCACCGCGGAGGCGCTGAGAACACGGAGTTTTTATTCATCAAACTCCTCCGTGCTCTCCGTGTCTCCGTGGTGAGGTTAGCCGTGCGGACGTGTTGAATCACCGCCGCGAGCTTACTGCACCAGCATTCCCGTCTCGCCGTTGCCATTGCCGTTTCCGTTCGTCTCTTCCGGAGGAATGACGGAGGCAGCGGCGACGCGGTCGCCTTCTTCCAAATGCAACAGGCGCACGCCCTGGGTGGAGCGTCCGGCCTCGCGAATGTTCTTGGTGTCGATGCGGATGATCTTGCCGAATTGGCTGATGACCATCAACTCTGACTTCTCGTTCACCAGCATGATCGACACCACCTTGCCGTTGCGGGACGGTGGTCTTGACGTTGATCACGCCTTTGCCGCCGCGAGTTTGCAAACGGTACTCGTCCACGTCGGTGCGTTTGCCGTAGCCCTGCTCGGTGACGGAGAGGATGAGATTCGATTCGTCCTCGCCATCCTTCACCTTCTTACGGACCTTGGGAGTGATGGCCATGCCGACAACATAGTCGCCGCGCGCCATGTCCATACCGCGGACGCCGTAAGCTGGACGGCCCATGGCGCGGACGTCGGCTTCGTCGAAGCGAATGGCCTGACCTTCGTGGCTCGCGATGAAAACAATCTGGTTGCCGTCGGTGCAATTGGCGGCGACCAACTCATCTTCCTTGTCGATGCCGATGGCAATGATGCCGCGCGACATGACGTTGCTGAAGTCCTTCAGCGGCGTCTTCTTGACCGTCCCGCTGCGAGTAGCGAAGAAGACGAATTTACCTTCTTCTTCGAGGTCGCGCACGGTGAGCAGCGCACGTACGTTCTCGCCCGGCTGCAACGCTACAAGGCTAGCTATGGCTTTGCCTTTGCCAGCGGCGCTGATCTCGGGAATCTCGTACACCTTCAGCCAATACACGCGTCCGGTGTTGGTGAAGACCAGCATGTAATCGTGGGTGGAAGCGACGAAGAGCTTCTCGACGAAATCTTCTTCGCGAGTGCTCATGCCCTTGCGACCGGTGCCGCCACGACGCTGCTGGCGATAGGTCGAGATCGGCGTGCGCTTCAGGTAGCCGGAGTGGCTGACGGTGACCGCAACCTGCTCATCGGCGATCAGGTCTTCGAGGCCAAGCTCGACGGCTTCGTCCTGAATGATGGTGCGGCGAGCGTCGCCATAGTTCTTCTTGATTTCTTCGAGCTCTTTGACGATGACGCTGCGCAGTTTCTTCTCGGAGCCGAGGATGGCTTCATAGTCGGTTATACGCTCACGAACTTCGCCCAACTCTTTGAGGATCTCGTCGATCGAAAGCCGGGTGAGACGGTGCAACTGCAATTCGAGGATCGCATCGGCTTGGATAGCGTCGAACGGATGGGTTAGCGTTGCAGGCGTAACGCCTCTCAGTGAGACGGGCTTGCCGGCGCCCGCCTTTCCTTCGGTGACGCTGATGGTCTTGCCGGAGAAGTACTCGACCAGGTTGCTGCGGGCGTCGGCACGGTTCTCGCTGCCGCGAATGATGCGGATGACGTCGTCCACGCGATCGAGCGCAGCCTGGTAGCCTTCGAGGATGTGCTCGCGGTCGCGGGCCTTTTGCAACAGGAACGCAGTGCGGCGTCGCACCACATCGATGCGGTGATCGACGAAGTGCTGGATGGCCTGCACCAGACCCATTTCCTTGGGCTGGTTGTTGACCACCGCGAGGAAGATCATGCTGAAGCTCTCTTGCATCGAGGTGTGCTTGAAGAGCTGGTTGAGCACGATTTGCGGCTCGCATCCGCGCTTGAGTTCGATAACGATGCGCATGCCGTCGCGGTCGCTCTCGTCGCGGATGTCGCTGATCTCGTCGATGACCTTGTTGTTCACCAGTTCGGCGATGCGCTCGATCAGGCGTGCCTTGTTCACCTGGTAGGGGATTTCGGTGACGATGATCGCGTCTTTGTCTTTGGTGACGTGTTCGATGGCCGCCTTGGCGCGCATGATGAAGCGACCGCGGCCGGTGCGATAGGCTTCTGCAATTCCACCGCGTCCGGAAATATATCCGCCAGTCGGAAAGTCGGGGCCTTGCACGAACTGCAGTAAGTCGGCGAGCGTGGACTGGGGCTTGTTCACCAGCGTGATGCAGGCGTCGACGATCTCAGTCAGATTGTGCGGCGGGATATTGGTCGCCATGCCAACCGCGATTCCGTTGGAACCGTTGACGAGAAGGTTGGGAAAGCGTGCCGGCAGAACGTCGGGTTCGCGCTCGCTTTCATCGTAGTTGGGATGGAAGTCGACCGTGTCCTGATCCAATTCGTCGAGTAGCGCTGTGGCCACCTCGGCGAGCTTGGCTTCAGTGTAACGATCGGCTGCCGGCGGGTCGCCGTCGACAGAACCGAAGTTGCCCTGCCCGAAGATGAGCGGGTAGCGCATGCTCCAGGTCTGCGCCAGGCGCACCAGCGCGTCGTAAACGGCGAGATTGCCGTGCGGATGGTACTTGCCCATCACGTCGCCAACGATCCTGGCGCACTTGCGCGTCGCCTTGTTGGGCGCCAGCCCCATCTGGTCCATGGTGTAGAGAATGCGGCGATGCACGGGCTTCAAGCCGTCGCGAACATCCGGGAGAGCGCGGCCGATGATGACCGACATCGAATAGTCGAGATACGAACGGCGCATCTCCTCTTCAATGTTGATCGGCCGAATGTCGCCGCCTCGGGTGGGATCGAGAGGGAGTTGCTGGTTGGGATCGTCAGCCATGAATTAGCAATCAGCTGTCAGCTCTTAGCTTTCAGCTTTCCTTCCTGTTGCTGCGCTCGCATGGTGTGGAGAGGCAGCGATTCGAAGCTCAAGCAACCGGGCCGCGGACAAGCTTCTCGCCGCGAACAACAATGAAAATTCAGAGGGAAAACCGGTTGGAGAGCACTCTTTAGTATACCACCGTTGCGGACGACACGATGGCAGGTAAGTGGTTATATGTCAGTATCTTGCATGGTTCCTGGAGGGGTCGAAACCGAGCTAGTGGAAAGCTAGTTTTTCGTTTGCAGGATTACGCCAGTGGATGACGATGGTTGCCAGAGATTTTGTGGGCTGAGGTCAGCTTTGTTTGCTTTGGGGAGCTGGAATTCCACGCCGTGATCGTCGTTCAACTTGATGGTCGCGGGGACATCGAGATCGCTCAGCCCAATCTTCTGCGTGTGACTGTCGAAGACGTACACAGTCTGGCCCATGATGGCGTAGTTGTTTACCTGCTGCTGATGACCATCGCGGAACACCAGCAGTGTGGGCTCGACGGGAGCCGCATCGCTAGGCGGCAGGGGTGGTGCGGCGCGCGCAAAATCGTCATCGTTCGCTGCTTCATCGCTGCGCCGGGTTGGCGGCAGATCGACAACGACGTGCAGTGTCTGCTCGGCGGGAGGACCGGAGTAAACGTACGGGCCGCCTCCACCGGAATCGTACCCGGATGAATCGTCAAAGATCGGGTAGTAATACGGCGCAATGTATGCGCTGCCGTAGCCGTAGGATCCATACCCGCTTCTGCGTCCGCGGCCATAGGCAGTACGGTTCGGATAAATCCCATACGGAGGCGGAGTTGGTCCGGGTCGATAGCCAATTCCATAGGGCCCGAGCGAAGTCACGCTGGGCATGATGTTGGGCAGAAACGGCGGAACATGAAACTGAATGGAGGTGACGGAAGGTGGCACGCCATGCACCTGCGCAAGTGCAGGTGCGGCAGTCAGACAAGCGAACAGTGCTGCAGTGCCAAGATCGCCAGCGGAATTCTGCTGCCACCAATGCGCCGTGATTGCACTGCGACCAACATGACGCCTATTAATGTCAACCCATAGGATGCGGCAAAGTTGTCAATGACTCACAGAGTGCGAGAGTTGCAACAAGCCGCCGATATCCAGCACCGCATTGGCAATTAATACGCCCACGATTATCGCATTGGCAAATACCGCATACTTGGTTTCCAGCAGGTCGGCGGAAATGCCGGCCATGAAGAGCATAAAGAACGGCATGGCGATGAACAGAAATGCTTCACCAGCAAAGTGCTGCATGGTGAGACCCACCACGACGAGCAGTATTCCCGTAATCAGCGGAGCGATGTTGCCAAAATAGCGCGGGCGGCGCCAGACCGCGAACACTACAAGTGACAAGACCAACAGGATGATCGTCCCTAGGCCATTTTGCAGAAAGAAAAGACCCAGCAGCGAATAAACCGACTTGGCGGAAATCTCTGCCGGGGAAAACTCGATCCAGTTGGCATCGCGCAGGGCTATGGCGAACACCACGGGGCGGAAACTGGCGAGGGCCCAGAGAAGCGCGAGTCCGACGACGCAGGCTGCACCGAAAATGGACAGCGCCGACATGGGCCGAACATGCCCCACCCACAACATGAATCCCAGGGTCGGCAGCAAGACTATCCACAACGACCACTGCGAACCGACACAGAGCGCGATGGCGATGCCCATGATGGCGATGCGCTTCCAGTTCCAGAACACGACGTCGCGCGGAGCGTAGAGCGTGTGCGCGGCGGCAATACCGGTGAAGACCAGTCCGAATGCGCCCCAGGCGCCGATGATGTCGGGCTGCACCTGGCTGGAGCGTGTGACGACCATTGGGGAGAAGCAATACAAGCCGAGCGCGATATAACCGCCCAGGTTGCCGTAGAGCCGCCGTGCGACGTACCACAGCGACGCGCCGAGTAGCAGTCCCGCCAACAGAAATGGAAGGCGGATGACGAAGCGGTATTCGCTGAGGTGCGCGAAGTTGCCCTTAGCGTCGATGGCGTTCGCCGGCACACCAGCCAGCAGCGGGACCAAGGGCGAGCGGAATTCGGTACCGGCATTCACCAGCCGGTCAACATGTAGCAACCCGTCTTCGATGTAGCTGCTTTCCATCTGGGTGATGGGCACGTTGGCCATGAACCATAGACATTGCGCCGCGAAGATAAAGAGAAGTGTAAGAGCCGCGTACTGGGGCAGTCCGAGTTTGGGGAACGTCCGGGAAGAAGCCATGCTTGGTTGTGGTGAAGCGCCGCCTCCGCCGGAAGCGCAATGTCGGTTCGATCCCGCGTGGACTAAAGTCCGCGCGGGACGACAAAAATAAACGGCTCATCGGCACGACTAAGGTCGTGCCCTTTCAAAACTCTTGGTTAGATGTCGAGGTTCTTCACGTCGAGCGCATTATCTTCGATGAACTTACGGCGCGCCTCAACGTCTTCACCCATCAGCGTGGTAAAGATGGACTCGGTCTCGGTCAGGTCTTCCAGTTTCACTTCCAGCAAGGTACGGCGCTCGGGATCCATGGTCGTCTCCCAAAGCTGCTGCGAACTCATCTCGCCCAGTCCTTTGTAACGCTGCACGGTGTAGTCCTTGCGACCTTCGTTGAGCACGTAGTCGAACAGGTCGCGGACGGTCTGCTTCTCCACCGTCTCGGCTTCCACCTTGCGTTTGGAGGTCTTGGGACTTTTCTGCTCCGCCTTCTCCTGCTCGGCACCCTCGGTATCGGTCGGCTCTTCCTTGCCACTGCTAGTCGATTCCTTGCGGATGCTCTCGATGAAGTAAGGCGGTTGCATGTACTGCTCGATCTGTTTGTACTTCGACATCATCTGTCGGTATTCGGGAGAGGAAGCGAGTTCCCAGTTGATGACGTGGGTCGCGCCCTGCGAGTTCACGAATAGACACTCCCACAGGCTGTGCTCTTCTTCGAAGCGCCGGTCGACTGACTTGATGCTCCGATCCTTGGCGATCGCCTTCAGCGCCTTCTCGAGGTCAAGGACCTTCTTGGGCGGATGGCTCTTGTCGCCTTCGAAGTCCGCGCGTTTGGCGAGATCGAAGCGCGGAAGCAGCTCAGTCACGACTTCGTCGCGCATGCGCTTGTTTACCTTGTCGATGAATCCGATGTACTCGTTCAACGTGGTCATGAACTTGGTGAGCGGAGCGCCCTCGAGCGTGGCTGCACCTTCGCCGTAACGCACGATGATGCCATCGGCCGCGCGCTTCACCATGACCCTCACGAACTCGCCGTCGTTCTTGATGTACTGCTCGAACTTGCCCTTCTTGATGCGGTAAAGCGGTGGCTGTGCGATGAAGACGTTGCCGCGCTTGATGAGCTCCTGCATGTGCCGAAAGAAGAACGTCAGCAACAGCGTGCGGATGTGCGAGCCGTCGACGTCGGCGTCGGTCATCAGGATGATCTTGCCGTAGCGTAACTTCGAAACATCGAAATCGTCTTTGCCGATGCCGGTGCCGAGCGCCGTGATCATGGCGCGAATTTCCTCGTGGCCGAGCATCTTGTCGTAACGAGCCTTCTCGACGTTGAGGATTTTTCCCTTGAGCGGCAGGATCGCCTGGAAGCGGCGGTCGCGGCCTTGCTTGGCGGTGCCGCCGGCGCTCTCGCCCTCGACCAGGTACACTTCGCAGCGGTCGGGCTGGCGCTCAGAGCAGTCGGCGAGCTTGCCCGGCAGTCCGCCACCGTCGAGCGCGCCTTTACGGCGAGTCAGATCGCGGGCTTTGCGGGCGGCTTCACGCGCGCGCGCGGCATCGATGGCTTTGTTGATGATCTTCTTCGCAACCGGAGGATTCTGGTCGAAGAATGCGCCGAGGCGCTCATTCACGAAGGCCTGCACCGTTCCGGCGATGTCGGAGTTGAGCTTGCCTTTGGTCTGCCCTTCGAATTGCGGCTGCGACAGCTTGACGCTGACTACGGCAACCAGCCCTTCGCGAACGTCATCGCCGGTCAGATTCTCCTTCACATCTTTGAACAAGCCTAGTTGCTGACCAGCGTAATTGATGGTGCGGGTCAGCGAGGTCCTAAAGCCCGACAAATGCGTACCGCCATCGACGGTGTTGATGTTGTTGGCGAAGCTGAATACGGTTTCCGAATAGGCGTCGTTGTATTGCAGCGCGATTTCCATGGCGACGCCGTCACGTTCGGCTTCCATGTAGATGGGCTTGTCATGCAACACTGACTTACCTCGGTTCAGGTGCTTGATAAATTCCGCGATGCCGCCGTTGAACTTGAACTCAGTGTGCTTGGGCTCCCCGGTCTTGGCATCAGTGTTGCGCTCGTCGGTGAGCGTAATCAGCAGGCCTTTGTTCAGGAATGCCAACTCGCGCAGACGTTGCGCCAGGGTGTCATAGTTGTACTCAGTGACCGTGAAGATCGTGGTGTCGGGCACGAAATGCACCTTCGTTCCACGCTTCTTAGTGCTGCCTGTCTTCTTCAGCTTGCTCGTGGGTTCGCCCTTTGAATAGGTCTGCTCCCATACTCCGGCATCCACTCCGGCATCGTGCCAGATCTCCAACTCGAGCAGTTGGCTGAGCGCGTTCACGCAGGAAACACCTACGCCGTGCAATCCGCCCGAAACTTTGTAGGTGGAGCTGTCGAACTTGCCGCCAGCGTGCAGCACGGTCATCACCACCTGGGCCGCCGGCACACGTTCGCCGTCGACGTCCATGTCTCCCGTGGGAATGCCACGCCCGTTATCGACTACCGTGATGGAATTGTCGATGTGAATGGTAACGTCGATGCGATCGGCAAATCCGGCCAGCGCTTCGTCCACGGAATTGTCGACGACTTCGTACACCAGGTGATGCAGCCCCATTTCACCGGTTGATCCGATGTACATGGCGGGACGCTTGCGCACCGCTTCCATACCACCGAGGACCTTGATGGAATCGGCGTTGTAGTCCGAGTCGGACTGACCATTGCCGTTCCTGCCGTTGGGCGACGGCTTCACATTCTGAGTTTCCATCGCGTCTTTTTCGTTGGAAGCTTTGGCGCCAGCTTGCGTATCGGTCGGGGACATCCTGCTCCATTCCTTCAGGAACACGCAGTGGCTGCGGTTCCCGCTTCACTCCGCGGATCGCGGGAGAGGCCCGGCGAACTTACGCTCAACCGCCTCAAGTAGCAGTAATTTCAACGATTTGAGAAGCCGACGATCCTCCTCTATTTTAGCACGAAAGAGGCCCGCTCCCAGTCACAAACAGGCCGGCTAAGTGTCTTAGTATCAGATGGTTGCGAGCAGGTGTTTCGAGAGTAACACCGCGTTGAAAAGAGCGCTTTGTCAGGCCGTTGTTTTCGGCTCGAGATAGTTACTCATTGATGAACATTCGCGGAAAGTTCGAGGCGGAAAATCGGCGCGCAACCTGCGATTCACCCCGGGATGTCAAGCGGTTTGTCGCTGTGACAGCACGTCTTGCGCGCGCCAACAGTTGCGTGGTTACGCAACTGGCGAAGTACAGAAAGCGCACTTGCGCGCGGCGATGGGAATCTCACTCAGACATTCCGGACACGGCTTCTTGTCGGGTACAGCCGCGGGTCCCTTGTGAAAGCGAGCCATCAGAGCATTGACGGGCAGCACTACGAAGTAATAGACCGCAGCCGCGATCAGCAGAAACGCGACCACCGCGTTGAGAAAATCGCCATACTGAAACTTGGCGCTGTTGATTTCGAACGAATAGGCCGAGAAGTCCGGTTTGCCGACCAGAGCGGCGATCAGCGGCGTCAGCAGGTCTTTCACAAAGGCCGTGACGATAGACCCGAATGCGGCGCCGATGACCACACCAACCGCCATATCGACGACATTGCCGCGCAGGACGAATTCACGAAATCCCTTCAACATGATTGCCTCCTGAGATCGAAAAACTGGAATGCCCGCCAATTCTCAATGGCAACGAATATACGGAGCGCGAGTCGCAAAGACAAGCGCGGCGAAGACGAAGGATACGAACCATTAACCGGTGAACCAGTCCTTCACCGGTTCCTGGCTTAGATAGAACACCACCATCACCCGGACGATGATCTGCAGGCCTTCGCGGGCGATGGCGACGAGACGCGAATCCATTACCGCACTCGAAATCGCGGGGACCGCCATGGCCACGCCTGCTACTGCAACGAGAATTGCGGCCTGCCGTGCCCAACGCCAGCGGTTCCACAACGCGACGGCCAGCACCAGCAGCAACAGAGCGTACAACACGAAGGCGATGGGACCGAGCTGCTCCAGCCCTCCGCCGAGAAGGAACGCGCCTGCCGATAGCGCAAGCTTTCCGGCCGCCAGCAGCACCGCGAAGATGGTCGATGTCAACGCAGCAATCAAGCAGAGTGCGACGATGGCTTTCACTCCCGCGGGCCGATCGTCGTTCATCGCGTGCGCCATTTCTATTCCGGAAAAGATAAAGAAAGGGTGCCTCGATTTCCGAAGCACCCGCTTGTCTTAGAACGATCGACGCGACAGCTATCGAACGACCATCGGTTTTCTCTGCTTGACGGCAATCGGATCTGCCGCTTTGCTATGCGTGGTGACCTTGCGCAACTGCTCGCCGAGGTAGATCTGGCGCGGACGTGAGATCTTCTGGTCCGCATCCATCATCAGCTCATTCCACTGCGCCAGCCAACCCGCAGCACGCGGAATGGCAAACAGCACGGTGAACATGTCGGGCTGGAATCCCATCGCCTGGTAGATGATTCCCGAATAAAAATCGACGTTGGGATACAGCTTGCGGGTCACAAAGTAGTCGTCGCTCAAGGCAATGCGTTCGAGTTCGAGCGCAATATCGATCCTGCTATTGCGTCCCGTCACTTCGAACACCTGGTCGGCGACTTCCTTAATGATGCGGGCCCGCGGATCGTAGTTCTTGTAAACGCGATGCCCGAAGCCCATCAGCTTGATTTCGCCCGCCTTCACCCGCTTGATGTAGTTGGGAATGTTGGCGACGGAGCCGATTTCGTCGAGCATGCGCAGGGCTTCTTCATTGGCGCCGCCGTGTAGCGGACCAGCCAGCGCTGCTGCCGCACCCGCCATTGCGAGGTAGGGATCCGCTTCGGCGCTGCCGATAACGCGCATGGTGGTCGAACTACAATTCTGTTCGTGGTCGGCGTGCAGGATGAACAGAATATCGAGTGCACGGGCGATTACCGGACTGGCAACATACTTCGGCTCGGTCATGCGCCAAAGCATGTTCATGAAGTTCTCCGTATAGCTGAGATCGTTGTCAGGATAGATATACGGATGGCCCTTGCGCTTGCGGTAGGAGTACGCCGCCAAGGTCGGCATTTTGGCGATCAGACGGACAATCTGACGCTGTCGGACCTCGCGGTCGCGCACTTGCCGGGCCTCGGGGTAGACGGTGGAAAGCCCAGCCAGCGTGCTGATGAGCATTCCCATGGGATGGGCATCGTAGCGGAAACCATCGATGAAATGTTTGGTGGTCTCGTGCAGCATGGTGTGGAAGGTAATGTCGTGTACCCATTCCTTCTCGCGCTCGGGGTTGGGCAGTTCGCCATTCAGCAACAGATAGGCGACCTGCAGAAAGGTGCAATTTTCGGCCAAGTCGTCAATGTCATACCCCCGGTAGCGGAGTATCCCCTTGTCGCCGTCGATGAACGTGATATTGCTCTTGCAGCAAGCGGTGTTCATGTAGGCGGGGTCGTATGTCATCAGACCAAAATCGTCGGGTTTGACTTTGATCTTGCGGAGGTCCATGGCACGAATGGTCTCGTGCTCGATGGGCAGTTCATAGGTTTTATCAGTGCGATGATCGGTAATAGTCACTGCATCTTTGGGCATGACCGGTGTCTCCTTCTGGCCTACTTGGCATCTTTGCCAGTAGATGCTTCGGATTTGGGAGCGGCCGACTTAGTCTCGCTTGAAGACTTAGTGTCGGACGCAGGCGCAGATGAAGGATTGCTGCCGTTCCCGCTGGACGGGCCCGTGCTGGATTTTTTCGCGTAATCGTTTACATACCAGCCGGCGCCCTTGAACTGCAAGGCGGGAGCGGAGATAAGCTGCTCAAGCTCGCCTCCACAATGTGGACACACTGTGAGAGGTGGATCGGAGAACTTTTGTATGCGCTCCGTGAGGCTATGGCAGCTTTTACATTGATATTCGTATAAAGGCACAACGATTTTCCCAGGGTAGGTATAACCTATTGATTCTATGTGGCGAGAATGGCACCGGTCAATGCGAATTCGAACGATCGTTAGGAAAACTCGAGTTGTGTCTCGGCGTCGAAGGGGACGGCCTTCAAGCCGTCCGTATTAGCCATGGTTTGCTGAAGCTCACTTTGCCAATATTTTACGCCAGGGCACGACTTCACGGGCCGCGAAAAAAGCAGTTTTTGGTAGAGCTGACCTTTAGGTCAGCGTCTAAGCCCTTTATATTTGACCCGCCGAGCGGACTTTAGTCCGCGAGGCGCGAGCATTTCGGACTTTTTCCGCAGCCTGTTTAGTCGTGCCGTAAGACATTGGAAATAGTCCGGGCTTCAGCCCCTGAGAGAATATCTCCGGAGCGAATGCGATTTTTTCAGCGGCTGCTGGGCTTGCTTTTAACGGTTTCGGCCCCGCAAACTAAAGCATTTGGTTTTCAACGGCGGAGCCGTGATGTGATTTAAGGCGTGGACGTAAGTCCGCGCGCAACGAGCAGAGAAGAACCCAGGGCCGCGGAACGGCGAACCGAGTCAGCAGCGTCTTCAGGCCCCAGAGGACATTCGAATTAGTGAAAGCCATTGCCATCATTCCTGCCCGGCTCGAGTCCACCCGCCTGCCCCGGAAAATCCTGCGTGATATCAATGGCAGTCCTATGTTGGCCCATGTTTACCAGGCCACGCGGGCCTGTTCTGCGCTCGATGACGTTATCGTAGCCACTGACGCGGAAGAAGTTGCTGCAGTGTGCCGTGCCAACGGGTGGAGCGTGCGAATGACATCGTCCGCGCACCGCAGCGGGACCGACCGCGTGCACGAAGTGGCGCAAATGGTGGCGGCCGACGTGTACGTCAACGTCCAGGGCGATGAGCCGCTGGCTCGGCGGGAGCATCTCGAGGCATTGCTTAAGTTGATGGCGAATGAGAATGTTCAGGTTGGCACGTTGAAGACGCCGTGTGCGGCAGAGGACGTCAACAATCCGAATGCGGTGAAAGTTGTAACCGCGCTCGACGGGCGTGCACTGTACTTCTCGCGCGCCACGATTCCGTTTGATCGCGATCGAACGGGCGAAGTTCGGTACTTCAAGCACCTCGGCTTCTACGCCTATCGCAAGGCGGCTCTCGATGCGTTCTGTTTGTGGCCGGAGTCGCAGTTAGAACGTAGCGAGCGACTCGAACAACTGCGCTTCCTCGACAACGGCGTGCCCATCCATGTAGCAGAGACGCCGTTCGACACAGTGGGGGTTGATACGCAAGAAGACCTGGACAGAGTGGAGAGGCTGCTGGAAGGTCGATAACATTTGACGCCTTTAAGAAAACCGTTTCCCCACCCTTTAAAATCAATGGTCTGCGAAGGAGGTACCGAAAATCGACGCCAGAGCCTGCCTGACCTTTGTGTTTCTATGTTGCACAGTCTTGCTGGCGCAGTGCAGTGCAGCCCAAGAGTGGACAAACGCGCACCATGTTGATAAGGCTGTTTCCCTCCAACCGATCTACTCTCAAGAAGTGCCTCATGCCCCTACGGTCGAGCAGTGCCGCGCTGACCAGAAGTTGTGGTTTTCTAAGTTAAGCGACGATGCGAAAGCTGAAGAAGCTGAAGGGGCGCGAGAGCCTGTTGCGCACTCGATCAGTTTCCAGCAGCTAAACTTCTGGAGCTTAGAGATGCATGATTGCGCAAAAATCGACCCCGAATCTAACGATTTGTATTACAAGACGAGTGGTGATGCTATAGGCACAGTTAATAACAGGCTTGTGCACTTCCTCGCCCGTCACAATCTATTGAGCCAGTTCCTAGCCGAGGACGCACAAGGCAAGCGTTAAGGCCTAGCGTGGCCATACAGTGCCGGGACAGCGCCAGACGATGCCCTTGCTTGGCAGCCGCGGAGCGGCGTTCTCTGAGTTTCCGAGGTCCGGCGGCTCCGCTCTTATCACAACACAATGTGTCCTACGTCCTTTCGCACTCGGCTCCTTTTCTATAAATCATGAGAATGTGAGGCGAAGGCATTTGTGTGCCTTCGCTTTCCGCGCTCAGGCTGCGCGACTCTCATAGCTCTTTGACAATTCCCTAGAATTCCCGCAAACCAGCCGATATTGCGGTTTGATTACTTGTAAACTGTTTCAAACAATATAGTTACAACGAGCTAGTCATATTTGTATGTAATGTATGACTCATACAATGCATACTGTACATACTTTACATACAGTCAAATGCGAACAATCGGCGAAAATCGCCGCTCTAAGTCCAACGGGCAGAAATGGATACGTATAAGTATTATATTAATCAATTGCTTAGAGACAATTCCCCCCTAACCCATTGAATCTAAATGATCGGTTAAAATTTTCTCTTCGGAATAGATTTAGCTGACGGACGGATGCGACCGGGCCCAAGCTTCCGCGGCCGCAATCCGCTTCTGGATCGACGGATGCGACTCGAAGAACCACTCCACGAAGCGCGAGGGCGTGCGTTCGGCGAGGTTCTGATCGGCCAATTTTTGCATCGCAGTGACAAATGGGCCGATCGCCGGAATGCTCTCCCATGCGTACAAGTCGGCTTCGCGTTCGTGCCGGCGCGAGAGCGCGTTGATGGCCGGCATTAGCAGGAAGCCCAGCACCGTCGCGACCAGGACGATGAGGGGCAAGTTGGCGAAGTCGTACATGCGCGGATCGAGCACGGGGAACCAATCGTGCGCCAGCGCGTAACGCAGTACCTGGTTGGTGAGCCAGAGTCCGAAGAACGTAATGCCAACCTGCATGAGGATGCCCTGCACGATGTGGCGGCGAACATGATGACCCAGTTCGTGGGCCAGTACGGCTTCAATCTCGTCCTCGCTGTAGTTTTCGAGCAGCGTATCGGCCAGTATGATGCGACGCGTCCGGCCGATTCCCATCAGGGCGGCATTCGCCTTCTTCGATTTCTCGGAGAGCTTCCATTCATAGACGCCGCGCACCCGTGTCCCTGCGCGCTCGCCCAGGCGAGTCAGGCGCTCGCGGAGCGAGTCGTTGTTCAGCGGCTCGAATTTATAGAAGATCGGGAACAGTACCACCGGCGCCAGCTGAACGATCAGCAGAAACAGACCTACGAATACCGCCCAAGCAATCATCCACCAGCGCTGGGGCGCAATGCGAATCATGGCGTAAATCAGCTCGACGACGACGGTACCGAACACCAGGCCAACCAGCCAGCCCTTCAGCTCGTCCCACAACCACGAGCGCATCTTCTGGTTCGACAAGTTGTAGCGGCGCTCCAGCCGGAAGCCGAGGTAGTCGAGCGGTGCACTCAACACTTTCATGATCGCCGAAAACATGAGCACGTACAGGAACACCGCTAGAAAGTAGTGTTGGCCTCCCATCCTGTACGACCAGTCGCGCAATGTGCCCGTCCATCCCGTCAACAGCAGGACGACCAGCAATAGAAATCCGATGATGGCGTCTGTAATGCCGAGCCAACGGCGAATGCGGTTGTAGCGACGCGCTTCGGGACTGTCAGGCTGTTCACCCGGCGCTGTAACCGCAACTGATTCGGGCAATGCCACTAATGCGCCTCCACGGCGACGCTTGATTGCACGAAGGCTTCGGTCTCGCGAAGGATTTGCGCAACCAGTTCGGGGGTGGCGGCTTCGCAATAAATGCGCAGCAGCGGCTCGGTGCCGGATGAGCGCACCAGGACCCAAGCTTCCGCGCCGTTACCGTTGGTGGGCGCATCGAGAAAGAACTTCACGCCGTCCAACGTCTCGACCTTGAGAACGTTGAAGCTGCCCAGTTTCGCTGGTTTCGCCTCGACCCTGCGCATGGCTTCGTCTTTGACTTCGTTGGTCAGGTGAAGGTCGGTCCGCGCGTAATAGTGCGGACCATATTCCTCTTGCAGGTCGCGAACCAGTTGTCCGAGCGGCTTGCCTTCGTCGGCCATGATGTTAGCCAGCAGTAGAGAATTCAAGATGCCGTCGCGTTCGGGCAAATGGCGACGAATGCCGATGCCACCTGACTCCTCTCCACCAATGAGGATATCGCGCTCAAGCATAAGGTCGACGATGTACTTGAAGCCGATGCCGCATTCGTACATCTTGCGCCCGTACTTGGCACAGATTCGATCGATCATGCGCGTAGTGTTGAAGGCGCGCACCACGTCGCCCGGCCACTGCTTCCGCTTCAGCAGCCACTCCAAGATCACGGAGAAGATCTTGTGCGAGTCTACAAAGCTGCCGTCTTCGGCTACCGCACCCAAACGGTCGGCGTCACCATCCGTCGCCATTCCAGCCTGGCAGTGCTCGCGGACTACGGTCTCCTGCAAGAGTGCTATGTGGGGGAGAATCGGTTCGGGGTTAATGCCGGGAAAAGACGGATTAATCTCCCCGCGAATTTCAATATGCGCGATGCCGTTCTCGGCGAAGATTTGCTTCAGCACACCTCGACCCGAGCCGTACATCGCGTCCACCGCGAACTTGAAGCCCGCTCTTTTGATGGCGCCGAGATCCACGAACTTCTTCACCGCAGCGACATACGGCGTTTTGAAATCAGCACTGTCGACGCGGCCTCCCGAGCGCTTGATCTGAGGGACATCGAGCGCCGACTCGATGGACTGGATGATCGCCGGCGTAGCTGAGCCGCCGTAACCTGCCTTGTACTTCACGCCGTTCCAGTTGAATGGATTGTGGCTGGAGGTAATCATCACTCCACCGGCAGCGCCGAGGTTCACCACCGCATAGGAAAGCGCCGGGGTGGGAGTGTAGTCGTCGGAGAGGTGCACGACGATACCCGATGTGGCCAGCACTTCCGAGATGGCCTCGGCGAAAGCTCGCGAACTGAACCGCGTGTCATAGCCCACCACCAGGCCCTTCGCCGCGTCTTCCTTCTCGTGCACGTAATGCGCGATGGCGTTACCCACGCGCCGGACGTTGTCAAATGTGTAGTCGTCCGCGATGACGCCGCGCCATCCGTCGGTACCGAACTTGATGTTTGTTGTCATGAATGAAGGTAAGTATAGCGGGAGAACGGTTAGCTCTTAGCACTTAGCTCGTAGCGCTTAGCTAAAGCGTTTGGAGCGTCCGGGAAGCACGCCGTGCGGGTCACCGAAGCCAAAAGCTAAAGGCTAAGAGCTAACAGTTCACTTCAAACCAACTTATTCAACTTTTGCTCATCGAGATATTTCACCACTTTCCCGACGTCTTGCGCTTGTTCGCGCGTGGTGATTAAGAGAGCGTCTTCGGTCTCGACAACCACCAGGTCATTCACGCCTACTACTGCTACGAATTTGTCGGAGTGCACGAAGTTGCCGGACGCTCGCAACGCGAAACTCTGCTGCGATGAGATGATGTTCTCTAGTTTAGGGTCTTCCGCCGCACGGTGTTCGTAGAGCGCCGTCCATGAGCCGAGGTCGTTCCAACCGAAGTCTGCCGGAATGCAAAAAATCCCCGACTTGCCTTCTCCCTTCTTAGACCGGGGTTCCAGCACCGCGTAATCGATGCTGATGTTCTCGCACTTGGGATACAGCTCGGCAAACTTAGCCTCAAAGTTCCTACTTCCGTAGCTCGCGGCAATCTGTTCGAGAATCGGCGCAGTGTTCGGGAGGTGCTCGCGTAATGCGTCGGCCAGCGTTCGCGCGCCCCAGACAAACATTCCGCTGTTCCAGTAGAAGTTTCCGGCCGCTACAAACTTCTGGGCGAGGTCGAGGTCAGGTTTCTCGGTGAAGCGTACGACCTGCAACACGCCCTGTTCCGATTCGCGCCCGGCTTCGATGTAACCGTAACCGGTCTCTGGGCGCGTCGGCGCGATGCCCATGACGACAATGTTCGGGCCAGCAGCAGCGATTGCGGCAGCCCGGCGAATATTCTCGTGAAAACGCTCTTGGTTGAAGATCACATGGTCGGACGGAAACATTCCGATGATTGCGTCGGGATCGATGCGCTCCAGCAGAAATGCTGCTAGCCCAATCGCGGGCGCCGTGTTGCGCCCCACCGGCTCGGCCAGTACCCGGTTCGGCGCCAGCGCGGGAAGTTGCTGCAAAATCGGCTCGCGCAGATCTTCATTGCTGATGATCCAGAAGTGCTGTGTCGAAGCGAGCGGCAAGAGGCGCTCAACCGTCTCCTGGATCATGGTCTTCTCGCTGTTGAGCGGCAGCAACTGCTTGGCGCGTCGCTTGCGGCTGAGCGGCCAGAACCGTGTGCCGCGTCCACCGGCGAGAATGACGGGATAAAAGCTGGGAGTCGACGATTCACTCACGAAGAATTCCTTACGCCCTTGGTGAAGATCTTGTACAGCGTGTTCCTCGCGGACTAAAGTCCGCTCAGGAAATCATATAAGCAAGCCGGACGCTGGCCCTTCGGCTTCGCTCAGGGCAAGCTCTAAAGGCCAGCTCTACACACTCATCCAAGTGTTGTCGCCGGTTCAGCAACGCTGCTCGTGGGCAGCGACATGCGCATGATTTCCACGTGCCACTGCGGCCGCACGAGGTACTGCGGCACGCTGGCCGGTATCACCACGGCTTCACCTTTAGCAAAGCTGATCGGCGCCATTTCAGCGGACTCCAGCATTGCAGCGCCTTCGATGGCAACGACGATGTGCGGCGAGTTCGGCGAGACCGAAGCCTGCAATGGCTCGCTGAGTTTCAACTTCTCTACTTGGAAGAACGGCGATTGCACCAGCATATTCGGATCAGTGTTCACCTCGTGGACCACTTTGCCCGCACGAGTTTTGAGCTTGATGGCAGCCAGTCCATCCTTGATGTGCAACTCGCGCGGACGGCCGTAATCGTACAAGCGATACGTGGTGTCCGAGGTCTGCTGTGTTTCCACCAGGACCATTCCACCGCCAATGGTGTGAACCGTCCCCGCAGCCACGTACAGCATCTCGCCGCCGTGCACTTCGATCCAGTTCAGCAACTCTTCGGCGCGGTTCTCGTAAATCGACGCCTCAAATTCCTGCAGCGTCGTACCAGACTTCAATCCGAGCGCGACCTGCGCGCCGGGTTTGGCATCGAGAACATACCAGCATTCGGTCTTGCCGCAGGGCTCGCCCATCCTTTGGGCGCCTGCATCGTCCGGATGCACCTGCACCGACAACTTTTCTGCTGGAAAAAGAAATTTCACGAGCAGCGGAAACCGGTCTTCGCACACCGCCGAGGTGCCGACGAGCTCTCTCTTGTACTGGCTCGCAATTTCGCCCAGCTTATGCCCGGCGAACGGCCCATTGGCGATGCGATTCTCGCTCCACGTCAGCCAGCTTTCGCCGATCGGTTCCTTGACGACCTTGGTGTAAATGGGCCGAAGGTCACGCACGCCCCAAGGGCGTTCGTCGAAGATAGGCATCAGCAGGAATGGATAAAGATCAGACATGGATGGAGTTTGGTGCGAACCCAGGTTAGCGCTCAAAAGAGGAGCGCGAACCTGGGGCACCCGTACTTCTCAGGATACCAATTACAGGCCAGCGAAGAACTGCCGCATGCGCTCCAGACCTCGATCCAACTCGGTTTCAGCTACCGGATACGAGAGGCGCGCGTGCTGGCTCGATCCGAATGCCTCGCCCGGAACGAGCGCGACGTGGGCCTCCTGAAGCAACTTGCGCGCCACATCGGCCGCAGAGTTCATCCCGTGGCGGCCGAAGTAATGGCTTAGATTCGGAAAAACGTAGAACGCGCCATGGGGGTTCGCGCAAGTGAGGCCGGGAATGGCACGCAGTCCGGCTACCGCTTTGTCGCGCAAGTGGATGTAGCCGGCACGCATCTCGGCCACGCATTCCTGCGAGCCGCTCAGCGCCGCCACCGCCGCCTTCTGCACAATCGACGTCGGGTTCGACGTACTCTGGCTCTGCAGCTTGTTCATTGCGGCAACAACCGGGGCGGGTCCGAGTACGTAACCGAGTCGCCATCCGGTCATCGCGTAGGTCTTCGACAGCGAGCCCACGATCAGCAATCGCTCCTTCGCGTCATGGACCTCACCCGCAGAAAACAGGCGTCCAGTGTAGTTCAGGTACACATAACACTCGTCCGAGATGACATAGATGCCCCGCTCATGCGCCAGCTGCAACACCGAGATCATGTCCTCAGGCTTCATCACTGCGCCCGAAGGGTTGCAGGGCGAGTTGAGAATGATGAGCTTGGTGCGCGGCGTGATGGCTCGCTCCACCATTTCGGCGGTGAGCGTGAAGTCGTCTTTCTCGTCGGTCACGATGAAAACCGGCTCGCCGCCCGAGTAACGGATCATGTCCTTGAACGACACCCAGTACGGCACCGGCAGGATGACTTCGTCGCCGTGGTCAACCAGCACCTGAATGGCGTTAAACAACACGTGCTTGCCGCCCACTGACGCCATGCACTCTTCGCGCCTGTAGCCGGAGCCGAAGTCCGTGTCATGGCGCCGGATGATGGCATCGCGCAGTTCGACCGTTCCGCCCGCCGCGGTGTAGCGCGAGAAGTTGTTGTTAATGGCAGCGATCGCAGCTTCCTTGATGTGTTGCGGGGTGGTGTAATGCGGCTCGCCCACGCCGAAATCCACAATATCGACCCCGCCGGCCCGAAGCTTCTCCGCCTCGGCGGCGACGGCCATGGTGGCAGAGACTTCGATCCGTTGAATGCGGTTGGTGAGAGATGAGGCGAGCTGAGTTCCAGTGGTTGACATTCGACAGCCCTTTACTTAGTTGGGATTTCGAGCATGGCGGCGCGTTTCCCGGCCACTTTGCGGCGCAGGTGCTCTTCCACCAATTCCGGTACCAGTCCGGCGAGCGGCCCGCCGAACGCAGCGATTTCGCGAACGATGCGCGAGCTGAGATACGAGTATTTTTCCGCCGGCATCATGAACACCGTCTCGACCCGAGGCTCGATCTTGCGGTTCATCAGCGCCATCTGTAACTCAAATTCGTAATCGCTGACCGCACGGATGCCGCGTAGCACCGCATTGGCGTTCTTGCGAATGCAGTAGGTCATCAGCAAACCGTCGAAGGCATCGACCGTCACGTTTTCCAGGTCGGCGGTCATCGCCTTCAGCATCTCTATCCGTTCCTCGAGGCTGAACAACGAATCGTCTTTCTCGGGATTACGGGCAATCGCGACGATGAGGCGGTCAAAGAGCTTGCAGCCGCGATGGATAAGATCGAGGTGGCCGTTCGTCACGGGATCGAACGATCCGGGATAGATGGCAACGATCTGTTTCAATGGGCCTCGGCGGCGGAAGTTGGAGCTTCGATTTTATTCTGCGCCGCAGTCGCGAGGCAATCACTGTGTGCAAGAAATATGGGGGCTTGGCTCCCGGCCCCCACGTTGTCGATTTCTCCAGCAAGGGTTACTTGCGTCCCGCCGGCCCTTTGGGCGTCGGCGTCGGCGCCGCCTCGGCATTGGCGACAGCGGCCTCCGCCTTCTCGGCAATTGAAGTCAGTCCGAGAGCCTTGCGAACTTCGCTTTCGAGCTTCTCGTAAATATCACGGTTGGTTTTCAGAAATTGCTTGGCGTTTTCGCGCCCTTGGCCTATGCGATCGCTCTTGTAACTGAACCACGAACCCGACTTTTCGACCAGGTTCATGTTGACTGCCAGGTCGATCAGGTCGCCTTCGCGCGAGATTCCCTCGCCGTAGACAATGTCGAACTCGGCTTCGCGGAAGGGGGCAGCAGTCTTGTTCTTGACGATCTTAACCTTGGTGCGATTACCAACAACGATGTCGCCATCTTTGATGGCGCCAATGCGGCGGATGTCGATACGGACCGACGAGTAAAACTTCAGCGCTCGTCCGCCCGTGGTGGTCTCTGGGTTGCCGAACATGACGCCAATCTTCTCGCGAATCTGGTTGATGAAGATGAGGCTGGTGCGCGACTTGGAGACAATGCCAGTCAGCTTGCGCAGGGCCTGCGACATCAGCCGGGCCTGCAGGCCGACGTGACTATCGCCCATCTCGCCGTCGAGTTCGGCCTTGGGCACCAGGGCGGCAACCGAGTCCACTACCAGCACGTCGATGGCTCCCGAACGCACCAGAGCCTCGGCGATTTCCAGCGCCTGCTCGCCGTAGTCGGGCTGCGACACCAGCAGGTTGTCTACGTCCACACCCAGCTTCTTGGCGTAGATGGGATCGAGCGCATGCTCCGCGTCCACGAACGCCGCCATGCCTCCCTGCTTCTGCGCCTCGGCGATAACTTGGAGGGCGATGGTGGTTTTGCCGCTGGATTCCGGCCCGAAGATTTCAATGACGCGTCCACGCGGAACGCCGCCGACGCCCAGTGCGGCGTCGAATGAAATGGACCCGGTTGAGATAACTGAAATGGGAACCACCGCCTCCTTGGATCCCAGCTTCATGATCGAGCCCTTACCAAACTGCTTTTCGATTTGCGAAATGGCTACATCGACTGCGCGGTTCTTTTCAGTTCTTTCGTCGGCCATGATTTTTTGCCGCTCCTTGGCGCTCTTCCTCTGCCTTGTAACGCAGAAAGAGCTTTTTTATCTGTCGGTTACGCGGGTAAAAGGATATCTTCCGCTTTTAAAATAGCGACTCTGCGGGGGACAGCCATGCACTTACCGACGGCGTAGTATACATGTTTCCCCAGGGCGAAGAAATAGCGAAATAAAGGACCTCGTTGTTACGAAGGTAACCACTTTGTCCCGTTTTGGGACGGAACGGGCCGTTCGCTGCCACTGGGACCCTCACCGATTTAGCAGGTCGATCGGCTCACGCACATCCGTTACCCGAAAATACTTCGCCAACTCCGGGTAACGCTTCGCCACGGCCTCATACATTGCATAAGCGACATTGCGATAGGAGAAGTGTCCCGCAGGGCCAGTGCGCAATTCGCTAATGTACAGGGCTTCGGCGAAATCCATCTTGAACAGCGCGCGCTTGCGATATGCCAGCGGAATCGCGTATTGCGACTGCTCTTCCGAGTCATCGGCTAAACGAGCGGCGAGCTGCGCGACAGCATCGCGAGCCCGCGCCATAGCGGCATCGTAACGGGCGGTTAGATTGGCGTTGTCGATGTCCTCCGGCCGGTCAAAGCCGTGGCGCGTGGTGTAGTCCTGCACGATCTGCACGCAACGTCGATGGCGGTGCATGTCGCGAAAGCCGCCAATGTCCATCAGAATGTCGAATCGGAATTTCTGTCCGCTGTAGTAAGTTCGCGCGACCTCATCGTGACGGTCGCGATGCCGCAGACCAAGGTCGACGATCTCTGCCCGGCGATCGGCTGTCATGCCCTCAACAATTCCGCGAATCTGCCGATAAGAATGATGCGAATACTGATACAGCAGCGTTGCCGCCAATTCGACTTCCAGAGGCTCGTCCTCTAACAGATCGACCAGCGGGGCGGGCTCGATTGGCAGCGACCCCAGAACGTCGTCGGCGGTCGCCCTCAGCTCGCGCCGGCTTTCGCGTTCGTAGGCGTTGGGCTCGGCGTACTTCATGAGCGTAGGAGCGACGTGGACCTCCCGCAGAAACACCTTTCGTACCCGTTCGGCGAGGTCGGCCGATCGCTGCTGAATCTCCTCCACGACGGGCTCGGCACCCGCTTGGTTCACGTTGTATGCGGTTTCGCGCGCCGCTTTCTTCAGTAACTCGCCCAACCGCCGAACCTCGGCATGCGGATCCGACAGCAGCCGCGACACCTGGTTCTCCAGCGTGCGGGCGCTCACAATCTGTCCAAGCGATGTGTTGGCAGCCAGCGGCAAAAAGTAGCGCGATAGATCGAACGCCCGCGCCTTCAGCGTGCGTTCGTACGCTTCCTGCTTCATCTCCTCGGGTTTGGGAGTGCGCTCCTTGAGGTAGCCGAGCATCTCGTCCGAGAAGTGCCTGTACTCGGCGAAGAGAAAATCGATGGTCTCGCGATAGAGTTCGCGCGCAGCGGCATCGCCCTCAAAATCGGGTACAAAGTACCCGCTCTTCTGAAAATCCTGGTAACGGGTGGAGCGCTCCTGACCGTCCCAGCGCGGCTCGTCCACGACGATGGTCGCCGCCAGGATCGACAGCTTCTCGATCGCAAAAGCGAGGTGAGCGAGGTCCGCAATGCTGCGATGGCCGTACTGGAAGTAAAACGTGTTAAGGAACTTCTCGGCCTTCTGCTCGTTCAGTTCCGCCAGCGACTCGCGCAACGACAACGCTGAGCGCGAATACTTGGCCATGCCGTACGCCAGCACTTCGGGATCGGCCCCGTGAACCGCATAGACATCGGTGGCGACGTTTGCATCCGTGTGAGTTTCCTTGGACTCGATGGCTGGCTTGGTAGCGTTCGGCATTTTGTTGAATCATAGGGACAGCCGCAGCTTTGGGCAATGCACGAAAAGGTCCGAGCTGAGGAAATCTCCCCGATGTTCTGCAGTAGTCACTGTGGCACCCTGTGAATCGGGATAGAATCAGCCTTACTCGCCGTGCCCGAATTGCCTAACGCCTCGCCAGCCGATCCCGAAGAAGGTCGAACCAGGTGGATTGGTGCCGACTCCATCCTCTTCGCCACCCAACATCGTCCCTGGCCTGCGCCCATGACGCCCTGGGTCATGACCCAGCGTTGGAACGACTTGTTGTTTCTGCATTACGAGGTCGCTCCTGAAAAGCTTCGTCCCCTCGTGCCTGATGTTTTCTCTCTCGACACATTTCTGAACCGGGCGTGGGTTTCTATTACCCCATTCTGGATCAATCAACTGCGGCCCCCGGGAATCCCGTCGTTGCCGTGGATCTCGCAATTTGCCGAGCTCAATGTCAGAACCTACGTCACAGTCGGAGGCAAGCCAGGAGTTTATTTCTTCAGCTTGGACGCCAGCCATCTCTCGGCAGTGTGGGGAGCCCGCGTTTTCTATCGATTGCCCTACTGGCATGCGGACATGAAGGTCAAAGGGCGCGGAGGTCCGGAGATCGAATATCGCAGCAAGCGCACTCACGGTCCACGGCCAGCCGAATTGCGCGGCTCCTATCGGCCCATTGGTAAGGTCGGCCACGCTTACCCGGATACGATCGAGTACTTCCTGACTGAACGGTATTGCCTCTATTCTGTCAGTGGCAAGCGGTTATATCGCGCCGATATTCATCATCTGCCGTGGGCGCTGCAGGCCGCGGATGCGTCGCTGGAACGGAATAATATGGCCGCGCCGGCGGGAGTCGATTTGCCTGCTAAGCCCGATCTCCAGTACTTTTCGCGGTCTATCAAGGTCCTCGTGTGGGCGCCGGAGCGGCTGCGTTAGCTGTCGCTGATCCTTCCGAAACGACGCGCGCAGTTGTTGCTCCCAGGCAATGCGCATTGAAGTTGCGCGGTAGTTATAATCCTGCTTGCATCACCGAGGAGACAATAATGCCTGGAGTTGAAGGCCGGGTAGCACTGGTTACCGGAGCTTCACAAGGAATTGGCCGTGCATGCGCGTTGGTGTTGGCCAGCGCGGGAGCCAAAGTCGTGCTTTGCGCTCGCAATCAGGAGAAGCTGCAGGAAGTGGCTGCCGAAATCGGCTCCAAGGGCGGCGAAGCGGAAGCGCTCAAAATGGACGTCGCCAACGAGGAAGAGATCAAGGCTGGCGTAAAAGCCATCCTCGCGCGCTTCGGAAAAATCGACATTCTCGTGAACAACGCTGGCGTCACTCGCGATCAGCTGGTGCTGCGCATGAAACGCTCTGACTGGGATGAGGTCATCAACACCAACCTTACCGGACCGTTCCTTCTGACCCAGGCCGTCATGGGGGCCATGCTCAAGCAGCGCTGGGGACGCATCATCAACATCACCAGCATCTTTGGGCAGATCGGGCAGGCTGGCCAAGCGAACTATGCATCGTCTAAGGCAGGACTCATTGGCTTGACGATGGCCGTAGCTCGCGAAGTGTCTTCGCGCAACATTACCGTCAATGCGGTGGCTCCCGGCTGGATCGAGACCGCCATGACAACTACGCTCCCAGAAGAACTGAAAGAGAAGATGCGCAACTCGGTCCCGCTCGGCCGCACAGGTACCGACCTCGACGTCGCCAATGCGGTGAAGTTCCTGGCCTCGGAAGAAGCCGGCTACATCACTGGAGAAGTGCTGAAGGTCAACGGCGGGATCCTGATGGGATGACCGTGCGATGGTGACGCCCGGGGTTGAAATTCTTGCGGCGGTAATCCCCGACCATCTCGCCCAAGTGCGAGCACTGTTTCAGACGTATCAGTCCCAGCTTCCGTCACACCTCCGCTTTCCTGACAGCGAATGGCAGGACCTTCCCGGCGCGTATGGCCCGCCGGGCGGCGAACTTCTGCTGGCGACAGTTGCCGGCCAGCCTGCCGGCTGCGTCGGCCTCCGTCCGTTTCCCCTTTCCGCTGCCTGCGAGATGAAACGGCTTTTCGTCTCTCCGTCGTTTCGTGGTCACAATCTGGGTGGCGTTCTGATTGATCGGGTCATTCTGGCTGCCCGCCGGCTCGGCTACACGCGCATGCGGCTCGATACCCATCTTCAGACGATGGGAGCGGCGGTGAGGCTGTACCGTCAGTTCGGCTTCGTGGACGTTCCCGCCCTACCGATGCCGCAGGTAGAAGGTTTGTCCTATATGGAACTTCGACTTTGAGTCGTCACTCGGCGGTGGTGCGCGATCTTGTACGAGTCCACGGACGAGGCTAATGTTACAAATTCGTAAAGTCTCGACTGCGCGTGGCAAGTTCGCGTCGATGCGCCGCCACATGAGTCCCATATTGACCCGTCACTTTAGTATAAAGTAGGTAACTGGTTACTCTTCGATTTCCAAAGAGCATCCACAGAAAAGTTCGCATAAAGTCAAGTTTTCCTTGCTACTCCGGCCATGAGTGGTTACTATGCAGTCAACTTTGCGGCCCACTTCTACTCAAGGAAACCAACCCGGCATGAACATTGGCGAAACGATACGCAATTACCGCCTGCAAAAAGGCATGTCTCAGGGTGACATCGAAAAACGTACAGGACTGTTGCGCTGCTATCTATCGCGCGTAGAGAACGGACATACCATTCCCTCGCTCGATACGCTGGCCAAAATCGCAACTTCCATGGATGTGCCACTTGCGCAATTCTTTAACCAAGGCAATGGTGACAACGGCAGCAAAGCGACACCTCAGTTGGCTGAGGAGGAAGTACGCTTTCTGACGCAGATCCGCCGCTACTCATCCGGCCTCAACGACAGTGATCGCAAACTGGTCATCGCCATGGTGAAAAAGATGGCGACCTCGATCAGCCGCTAGCCACACGGCCTGGCGCGATTCCCCCCGCACCTTCGCATCTGCACGCCCGTGCGAGTCAGTCGCATGGGTGTAGGGGTGGCCTTGCATTCCCCTCCTCCTCCGCTTTAATCGATCTTCCCTGAAAAACACCGACCCATTACTCTGTATAGGTAGGTCCGCTCCTTTTACTTTTCTGGACTCGCATGATGGCGGACCCTCTGACGGCACACTCCTACTCTCACGAGGCAATCATGGCGAAGATTCAAAGGGCACTGCTCAGCGTTACCGACAAGACCGGTCTGGTCGAATTTGCGCGTCACTTAGCGGGCATGGGCGTAGAACTCATTTCCACCGGGGGCACCGCTAAGCTGCTGCGTGAATCCGGCATCTCAGTGAAAGACATCTCCGATCTCACCGGTTTCCCGGAAATGCTCGACGGCCGAGTAAAGACGCTGCATCCCAAGGTCCACGGTGGCATTCTTCACGTCCGCGAAAACCCGCTGCACGTGGCCGCGGTGGCGGAACACGGCATCGAGCCGATCGACATGGTCGTAGTAAACCTCTACGCCTTCGAGAAGACCGCGTCCAAGCTGGGTGTCGAGTTCCACGACATTATCGAGAACATCGACATCGGAGGCCCGTCGATGGTGCGCTCGGCTGCTAAGAATTTTCAGGACGTCGCCGTCGTGACCTCGCCGTCCGACTACGACGAAATCGCCAAAGAGATGTTCGCCCATGGCGGATCGCTGCTGCTGGCGACGAAATGGCGGCTGGCGCAGAAAGCGTTCGCCACTACGGCGGCGTATGACTCGGCGATTGCGTCAACCCTCGAAGGCATCGCGCCACCGGAGAATGGACAGTTCACCGTAAGTGCGCAGCAAGATTTTCCCGAGACGCTTCGGCTGTCGTTTCGCAAGGCGTTCGACCTGCGCTATGGTGAGAATCCCCACCAGAAGGCCGCACTCTACGGCGACGGCTCGGGCAAAGGGGTCGCCAACGCCAAGCAGCTTCAGGGAAAGGAACTCAGCTACAACAACATCGTCGATCTGCAGGCGGCCTGGGACCTGGCACAGGAATTCGAAGAGCCGGTGGTCGCCATCATCAAGCATACGAATCCGTGCGGCACTGCCGTTGCTCCCACATTGTCTGAGGCGTACAAGCGCGCATTGGAGTGCGATCCAGTCTCGGCCTTCGGTGGGGTGATTGGTGTGAACCGCCCCATTGACGCGGAGACCGCGACGGAGATGGCGAAGCTCTTTCTCGAGGTCATCGCCGCGCCAAAGTTTGAGGAAGCGGCCCGCGACATCTTCGCTGCCAAGAAGAACTTGCGCCTGGTCGAAGTCGACGCCCTGGAGCAGAAATGGGTGCTCAAAAACGTCTCCGGTGGCGTGCTACTCCAGGACAACGATATGCGGCCCCTTACGCCCGCTGACCTCAAGGTAGTGAGCACTCGTCAACCGAGCGGACCGGAGATGCGTGACCTGCTGTTCGCGTGGAAGGTCTGCAAGCACGTGAAATCGAACGCCATCCTCTACGCACGCAATGGCCAGACCACCGGCGTCGGAGCAGGCCAGATGAGCCGAGTCGACTCGGCGCGCATAGGCGCCATGAAGTCCGTGTTGGGAATTAAGGGCTCGGTCGCTGCATCGGATGCGTTCTTCCCGTTCCCTGATGGGGTGGAAGTCATCGCCGAGGCGGGTGCAACTGCGATCATTCAGCCGGGCGGCTCAGTGCGTGACCAGGAAGTGATCGATACGGCCAACAGGCTGGGATTGGCGATGGTGTTGACGGGCGTGCGGCACTTCCGGCACTAGAGCTTTCGAGCTGCGATGACTCGCGGGATCCCCCGCAAATCTGGTACGACGCGAATATTGTCCCACATTGTGGGATCGAGCAGTTCCAGGACGATGTCGCGCATGGAGTAGCCGATCTCCATCGCAAGCCAGCCACCGGGCTTCAGCGCCGGATGTGCCTGTTGAATCAGCGGACGGATGACATCGAGCCCGCTCTCGCCGGAAAAGACCGCCATCCTGGGCTCGAACTCGAACACCGAGCGTTGCACCTTGTCGGCTTCATTCCTGCCCACGTATGGCGGGTTGCTCACCACGAAATCGAAGTCGTGAACACCCGCCAAGGCTTCCAACACATTGCTCTCCAGGAATTTCACTCGGCCGTCGAGTTGCAATCGTGCACTATTGGCGCGAGCAATTTCCAGTGCATTGGCAGAGAGATCAACAGCGTAAACATCCGCGCTCTTCAATTCGTGCGCCAGCGCCAGGGCGATACATCCTGATCCGGTTCCTACATCGACGATCTTCGGGCGCTCGACTCCGCGGGCGAAATCCAGCACTGTCTCGACCAGGTGCTCTGTCTCCGGTCGCGGAATCAGCACTGTCGGTGAGACGACAAAATCCAGTCCCCAGAATTCCTGATGCCCGATGATGTATTGCGACGGAACGCCCGACGAACGCTGGGTGACAACTTCGTCGTAGCGTGCCTGCTCTTCCGAGGTCATCTCGCGCTCCGGGTGCGCAAAGAGATACGCACGGTTCACGCCGAGTACGAACATAAGCAGCGTTTCGGCGTTCAGCCGAGGCGAACCAACGTCGGTGGCTTCGAGCTCCTCTACCGCCGACGCGAGCGCTTGCTTGATTTGCACGGAGAGATTTTAGCGGCCACTGCTTGCCTGCGCGAAAGGCTAAGCCAACACCGACGATTCCTGCTTCAGCTTTTCCGACTGGAAGTGCGTGATCAGCGCATCGATCATGGGCTGCAGCTTGCCGTCCATGAACTCGGGCAATTGGTGCGCCGTGAAACCGATGCGATGGTCGGTCACGCGGTTCTGAGGGAAGTTGTAGGTCCGGATCTTCTCGCTCCGATCGCCCGAACCCACCATCGCCTTGCGTTCCTTGGCCAAGGCGTCGGCCTGCTTCTGCTGCTCCATCTCATAGAGCCGGGCGCGCAGCACGCGCATTCCTTTTTCGCGGTTCTTGATCTGCGACTTCTCGTCCTGGCAGCTCACCACGGTATTCGTGGGAAGATGCGTAATGCGCACTGCCGAATAGGTCGTGTTCACCGACTGTCCGCCCGGCCCGGAGGAACAGAACGTATCGATGCGAATGTCTTTCGCCTCGATCTTCACGTCCACGTCTTCTGCTTCGGGCAACACCGCGACCGTCACTGCCGAGGTATGCACGCGGCCCTGGGTTTCAGTCTGGGGCACACGCTGAACGCGATGCACGCCGCTTTCGTACTTCAGCCTCGAATACACGCCTTGCCCCTCGATAATTGCGATGACTTCCTTCAGACCTCCCACGCCTGAATCGGAACTCGACAGCACTTCCACTTTCCAGCGATTCATTTCCGCGTAGCGGGTGTACATGCGAAACATCTCCGCTGCGAACAGCGTGGCTTCGTCGCCGCCTGTGCCGGCACGAATTTCCAGGATCACGTTCTTCTCGTCGTTGGGGTCTTTGGGCAGCAGCAAAACTTTCAGATCTTCTTCGACCTCGTGGACGCGCTTCTCCAGATGCGCCAATTCCTCGTGCGCATAGGCGAGCATCTCGGGATCGGTTTCACCTTCGACCAGCGCTTTGCTTTCCGCGATACCGCGCGTAAGGTCTTTGTACTCGCGGTACTTTTCGACAATCGGCGCGATTTCACTGTGCGCCTTGGCAGTCTTCTGGTACCGCTGCGAGTCCGACACGATCTCCGGCGACGCGAGCGCCCGGTTCAGCTCTTCGTATTTCGCTTCGATTTGTTCTAAACGCTCAAACATGGAACCCTGCGGCCCTGCATTTCACGGGCGGGCCAAACCCAATTGTACGGGAACCGGACAGCAGCACTCGCGAACTTGCGAACTGCATGACGAATGAGAGGAGGGTATTTGAGCGGCGGGCGCCGCTAGGCGATGACCAGTTCGCCGCCACGGGCCTTTTCCAGCTCCATGGCTTCGTTGAGCGCCGAGATCGCGCACTCCACCTGGTCGTCGCTCGGAGGCTTGGTGGTGATCCGTTGCAGCCACAGCCCCGGCTTAGTGAGCAGCGCGAACAGCGACTTCCCATGCTTGGACGCGAAGCGAATCATCTCGTATGACAGTCCGGCGATTATTGGCAACAGCGCAATGCGCAGCAAGAACTTCGCCACGAATCCGTGTACAGGGAACAGCATGTACACCACAATCGAAATCAGCATCACCGTCATCAGGAAGCTGGTTCCGCAGCGGGGATGAAACGTCGAGTAGGCCTGCACGTTTTTCGGTTCCAGCGGATCGTGCGACTCGAACGCGAACACCGTCTTGTGCTCGGCGCCGTGATACTGGTACACCCGAAGGATGTCGGGCATCAGCGAAACGCCCCAGATAAATAGCAGGAACAACGCGATGCGGATAACGCCGTCCACCACGTTAAACAGCACCTGACTGCCGAATACCGGATAGATATTTTTCAGCTTGGTGGCCGCGACCAGGGGCACGAACTTGTACAGGAAGATGAAAAAGCCGACCGACAGAATGATGTTCAGCGCCGCCACCCACCCGTTGATCTCGACCTTTTTGCCGCTCTCGTCCGGCGGAACCTGGTCGAGTGCCACATCGGCCGAGTAACGTAGCGCACGGAAGCCTAGCGTCATCGCCTGGCCCAGCGTCATGACGCCGCGAATTACCGGCCAACCCATCCACTTATGCTTCTCCGAGAGGCGTTCGAGCGGCTCCGAGTGTGTGGAAATCGTGCCATCCGGCTTGCGCACGGAGATACCCCAGGCGTGGGGCGAGCGCATCATGACGCCCTCCAACACGGCCTGGCCACCGACCAGCGTCTCCTCGCCACTCTCGAGTGCAGGCAGGAGTTGGACAGCAGTCATGAAACGAAGGTATTGGCGCAAAACTCGCATAACGATTGGATGTTCCTCGGGAGCCAACGACGCAGACAACGGCAGTGTCTAGGGTAGCAGGTTCGGAGGGAGTGTCAAACCTATAGGTTCGCGCCCCACGATTTCTCGGAGCGGCCAAACAGCGGCCACGAGCGGAATAATCTCGCGGCGCAAAATCCGCCAAATCATGGGGATAGGCAGAATTGTCAGGCAAAATCTCTGTTATCAATAAGTTGCACGTAAAATATTCATTCGCAAAGGGTTGCATGGCCATTTTTCACCAGTCCGTTGGGTTGCGAAGCTCGCTGGAGGCCAGCCGCAGAGCTGAGATCATGACGCCGGCGCGCTGGTAATCGATGGTGTCTGAGGACAGAGCAGCGACAACCTGGCAGAGTACATCGTGGATCGATCTGGGCGTGTCGAGCGGGGGCAGGTCGAAGCGGACGGTGCGGTGGCGGCGGCGGGCACGCGCTCCATACATGGCGTCGTGGCGCTGGTGATAGTGGAAGTAACAGAATTTCTGGCCGCGCAAGGCTGGGGAACCGCAAAGGACGCCATCTTGTTTGCGATGGCGACAGATCGGGCAGGACATCGGGGCCTCCGAGAAGCTCTCAGCCATCAGCTGTTGGCCGTCAGCTAAGACACACAGGGGCTTAGCCCCCATGGTAGAAGGGTGGCAAAGACGGGCCGGCGGTGCAAGTTACGAAAGTACAGGGGGTACGTACTTTAGTAACCAGTAGCCGGTAGGCAGTCGCCGGCCGCCAGTTCACCACGGGCACGGCGCGGGTAGGGAAACTACAATTGCGAACGGCGGACGTGTGCGGGCCGCCGAGACTTCATGGAGCGACTTGCCGAAACTTGCGAGCGGATCGCGGCGACCACCAAGAAGAGCGAAAAGGTCGCCATCCTGGCGGAGTATTTTCGCTCGCGAGAACTAGCCGATGCGATGACTTCGGCGGTGTTCCTGTCGGGCCGGGCGTTTCCCGCGTTTGAAGAAAGGACGCTGCAAGTCGGCGGGGCACTGCTGTGGAAGATTGTGTCGGAGCTCGCGAACACGAGTGAGGTTGAGCTACGTGCTGCCTATCGGAGGCAAGGAGACTTGGGGTCGGCTGCTGGCGAGCTGTTGGCAGGCCATCCCTCGTCAGAACGCCTCACGCTCGAGGACGTACGGCGAGCGTTCGACGAGATTGCGGCCACTCGAACCGCTGCCGCAAAAGCGAGCTTGCTGACCGCCTTGCTCCGGCGCGCCATACCGCTGGAGGCCAAGTACATTCTGAAGATCATTACCGGCGATTTGCGAATTGGACTGAAAGAAAGCCTGGTGGAAGAAGCCATCGCGAAGGCCTACGACGAGCCATTTGCACGGGTGCAACGCGCCAATATGCTGCTGGGCGATATCGGCACCACGCTGAAGCTGGCGGCGGAGCATCGGCTCGATGATGCCCAGATGCGGCTGTTTCACCCCATTGGGTTCATGCTGGCCAGCCCAGCGGCCAATGCGGAAGAGGCGTTCGAGTACTTCGAGCACGCGCAAGTCGAAGACAAGTACGACGGTATCCGGGCACAGGCACATGTCGGCGATGGTCGGGTTCGATTGTTCTCGCGCACGCTTGACGATGTTTCGCAATCGTTTCCCGAGCTGATTGCGACGCTGGGCAAGGTACCTGGCGAGGTGATTTTCGACGGAGAGATTGTCGCGTGGCAGCACGACGAAGACGGCGGTCATGCGATGCCGTTTTCATCGCTCCAGCAGCGCCTGGGACGAAAGCAGGTCAGTCAAGAGTTGCTGGCGGCCGTGCCCGTGGCGTACGTGGTGTTTGACGTAATTCTTGCCTCCGAAGAAGTCACGCTCGATCGTCCTTTATCGGAACGCGATGAGATCGTTGATCGCCACTTTCCGGCCAATGGCCGAATTGAACCTGAGCTTTTGCGCGGTCAACAGGCCAACCTGCTGTTTGAGGAGGAGCGGCCAGTCTCGGGTTGGGTGCTGCGCGCTCCGGTTCGTCGCGCCGATTCCGCCGAACAACTCGAAGCGTACTTCGAGCAGGCCATGGCACGCGGCAACGAAGGCCTGATGATTAAAGACCTTCAATCGCCCTACATGCCGGGACGGCGCGGGCGCTGGTGGCTGAAGCTGAAGCGCGAGCTGGCCACGCTCGACGTTGTGGTCACCGCTGTGGAATATGGCCATGGCAAACGCGTGCACGTGCTGAGCGATTACACGTTCGCGGTGCGTAAGGGCGAGGAGCTGGTGAACATCGGAAAGGCCTACTCGGGACTGACCGATATTGAGATCGCCACCATGACGGAGTGGTTTTTGGCGCACACCACGGCTGACCACGGATTTTCGCGCGAGGTTGAACCGAAGATTGTGCTGGAAGTGGCGTTCAATGCGATCATGCGTTCCGACCGGCACGATAGCGGGTACGCGTTGCGGTTCCCCCGGATTGTTCGGATTCGACGCGACAAGCCGCCGGCGGAGATCAACACAGTTGAGGATGTGGAGGCGATCTTTGTGCGGCAGCATGGACGGAGCTAGCGCGAGGTGATTTCACCACGGAGGCACGGAGAACACGGAGAGATTCGATGTGCCTTCAATGAACCCAGAATTGCCAAAGGCAGCCAATTCTGGGCCGCCGCCGGCTTGTGTGGGGTACCGCGAGCATGGCGTGGGCCGGGAGCGCGATATCCGGACTGTTCGTTTGCGGACAGTTGTTGCGACTGGCGAACAGGCGACGTCTCGCAAGGCGGGGCGCAAACCAGTCATGCGACTGACAGGCAATGACATAGACTGCATGGGCTGTGGCCGAGGGATTGCAACTTGCACGTGAACGGGCTTGAGCAGCGCTACGTGAGGGAACGACGATGAGACCAGATTTGATTGTGCAAGACCTGAGGCTGGCGTTTCGTTCGCTGTGGCGGAGCAAGGGGCTGGCGATCACCGTCATTCTGACGCTGGCGCTGGGCATTGGTGCGAACGCGGCGATCTTCAGCCTGGTGCGCGGCGTATTGCTGCGCCCGCTGGTCAACCGCGACGAGAACCGCCTGATTTACATCCGGCAGAGCGCGCCGGGGCTGCAGCTTGAGAATGCTCAGTTCTCAGTGCCGGAGATTCGGGACCTCAAAGAAAGCGTGAAGACCGTCAGTTCTTTCGGAGACTTTTCGCAAATCGGCTTCACCATGGTGGGATTGGGTGAACCGCGCGAGATCCGTGCTGGAGTAGTCGGCGGCTCCTACTTTGAAGTCATGGGGCTGCGCCCGGTGCTGGGCAGGCTGCTGAATGAACACGACGACGGCCCGAACGCAGCCGGTGCTTGCGTGCTGACCTACCGTTTCTGGTCCACCTCGCTCAAGAGCGATCCGACAGTAATCGGAAAGACCGTACGCCTGGGAGACCGTACGGCCACCATCGTCGGCGTGCTCGAGCCGTCGGTACCGTATCCGGCCGAAACCGAAATCATCGCCAACGTAGTCACCAGTCCGCATCATCTGTCGGCCACGATGGTACAGGGGCGGGTGCATCGCATGACCGAGCTCTTCGGCCGCCTCGCTCCAGGGACCACGCTCGAGCAGGCGAACGCGGAACTGCAAGCGGTTTATGCCACGATGGTGAAAGCGCACCCGGAGGCCTACGCGCAGGGAGGACAAAGCCAGATTCACGCTGTGTTGCTGCGCGACCAGATTAGTTCAGGCGCCAAGACAGTCCTACTGGTATTGCTCGCCGCATCGCTGCTGATCTTCATCATTGCGTGCTCGAACGTCGCCAACCTTATCCTCTCGCGCTCGGTGCGACGCGAAGGTGAGTTGGCCATTCGTGCCGCGCTGGGAGCAAGTTCTGGAGCACTGCGTCGGACCCTGTTGGCCGAGAGCTTGCTGCTGTGCGGAGCTGGCGCGGTGCTTGGCGTGTTGAGCGCGGGCCCCATGGTAGCGGTTCTCTCAGGCTATGCATCGCGATTCTCGGTTCGCGCTCTCGATCTAAAGGTCGATTCGAGCATTCTGTGGGTCGGAGCCGGGCTAGCGATGGTGGCTGCCGTACTGCTGGCTTATGTTCCGCGGCTGCCTTCCGCCGAATCTTCCAGCGGAATGACGCTCTCCAGCGGCAGCCTTCGGATCACCGGCAGTACCAGCCGCCGCTTGCGCATGTT
Source organism: uncultured Acidobacteriaceae bacterium (assembly GCA_963730105.1). Classification (GTDB taxonomy): domain Bacteria; phylum Acidobacteriota; class Terriglobia; order Terriglobales; family Acidobacteriaceae; genus DASRAA01. The sequence goes on along the minus strand of CAVSQO010000010.1, from coordinate 899,940 downwards.
CGCCGTCACCCAGATTGCCGCTTCCTTCATTTTGTTGGCCGGCTCCAGCATCCTCATCAAGACCTTGTTCACGCTGCAGAACCAGCAGACCGGCTTCGACATGCGTCGCGTGCTGGTCCTGAATGTGCCGGTGGTGTCGTACGGAAGAACGCCTGACGACATCATCAACTTCTACCGCGAGGCCATCCGCCGCATCAGTCAACTGCCCGGCGTCGATCGCGTAGCGCTGGGCACGCAGGTGCCGTGGCGGGACGCCAGCTCGCTTGGTCCCGGCTTCCAGGTTGCGGCAGAAGGCCACATCAAGAGCGCTCGCGAGGAAGATCCCCGGCTGCTGTTCCGCGTGATTTCTCCGGGCTTCTTTTCGGCACTCGGGGTCCCGCTCATTGCCGGCCGTGACTTCAACGATGAGGACAAGCGAGGCGGCGAGCCGGTGGTGATCATCAGCCAGAGCGCGGCGCAGCGTCTGTTCCCGGGACAGGACCCGATCAATCGGCACATCATGTGGACGGATCCGATCATGAAGTTTATCTACATCGGTACTGGACCTCGCCGCATTGTGGGTGTTGTGGCCGATATGGACGATGACCATCTTGTGCCCGAAGCGGAACTCACCATCTACCATCCGTTCGGGCAGATACCTGACGTCTCGGCCGACAAGGATGTGTCGCTGTTCGGCGGCCGATTGTTCGTGCACACGCGGATGGATCCACACGGCTTGATCACTCCCATCACGCAGATCATTCGCCAGATGGCGGTTGACCAACCGGTCGAACGTGCCGCCACACTGGAAGAAGTTCGTGCGGAGGTGCTGACACCGGAGCGGCTGAATACGCTGGTGTTCGGCGGCATGGCGGGCGTCGCGCTGGCGATCGCGGTGGTGGGCGTGGCCGGCGTGCTGGCGTTTTCCGTCAGTGGGCGAACGCGCGAGTTCGGCATTCGGCTCGCGGTTGGAGCACAGCCCCGAAATCTGCTGATGGGCGTGATTGCGGAGGGCGCGTTGATGGCGACTACAGGAGTGCTTGCGGGCGCAGTGATTGGGTACGGATTAATGCGACTTGCGACACGTTATTTTCCGTCGCTGCAAATGCCGAGTGCGCTACCGATCGTGGCGTCCGTGATGGTGCTGCTGGCCGCCGCAGTCATCGCGTCGGTGTTCCCAGCAGAACGGGCTGCGCGGGTTGATGTCACTGAAGCGTTGCGCTCGGAGTAGGAAAACCGGGTTCATGTCCTCGATTTCGCGTAGAGTTCAACGGGTACGCGACGAAAACCCCCGCTCAAGCTCCGCTTGAACGGGGCACCCGCAATATCTAAGGTTTAAGAACTGGCGGAGCATATGGAAACATTGTGGCAGGACATTCGCTACGCAGTGCGGATGCTGATCAAGAATCCCGGGTTCAGCGCGATCGCAATCCTGTCGCTGGCGCTCGGAATCGGCGCCAACACGACGATCTTCACGGTCGTGAACGCGATTCTCCTCCATCCCTTGCCGGTCAAGGATATTTCCCGCCTGGTGGAGGTGGACACGGTTGACACCAAGACCCGAGTCACTGCGGCCAATGTGACGAAGCTCGGAATGTCGTATCCGAATTGCCAAGACTACGGCAGACAGAACGAGGTCTTCTCCGGGCTGACCTGTATCGCGGGCCCACTCCCGTTGACATGGAGTGGCAGCGCGGAACCAAAACAAGTTTTAGGGCAACTAGTGACCGCGAACTACTTTGAGGTTCTAGGACTGACTCCCGTCAAGGGACGTTTCTTCCTGGCGGACGAAGACACTAAGCCAGGAGGCAACAATGTCGTTGTCCTGAGCTACAGCCTGTGGGTCAATAAGCTCGGGTCGGACCCGAACATCGTGGGCAAGGCTTTGACACTGAATGCCACACCTTACACTGTGATCGGCGTTGGCCCCCGTGGCTTCAAAGGTGCGTTTGTTTTCGGCAATGCGGAGGAGGTTTGGATTCCGGTCAGCATGTATACGCAGGTGCTCGCCGGGTTCTTCAAAGACAACTTTAATGAACGCAGGTTCCTCGATATGGGCGTGATTGCCCGGCTGAAAGACGGGGTGAGCCTGAGCGGGGCGGAAGCTTCGTTGAAGACCATTGCGTCGCAACTGGAAAAGGCATTTCCGAAAGACAATGCCAGCCGCAGCGTAGCGTTGACGCCACTCGCTGATGCAGCGGTAGGGGTCAACAATCGCGGACAAATCGTGCTTGCCGGCGGATTGATGATGGGGATCGTGGGCCTGGTCCTGCTGATTGCCTGCGTTAACGTCGCGAACCTGCTGTTGGCCCAGGCTGCGCGTCGCGAGAAGGAAATGAGCTTGCGGGCCGCGCTGGGAGCCGGCCGACGCCGGGTGATACGGCAGTTGCTTACGGAAAGCCTAGTGCTAGCAGTACTGGCCGGAGTTGTGGGCATAGTGATCGCCTATGCCGGGCGCGCGGTGCTGTGGTCGTTCCGGCCACCATTTCTCCAGGATGGCGACTTGGACATCGCGTTCGATTCCCACGTGCTCTTGTTCACCTTCAGCGTGGCGCTGCTGACGGCAGTGCTCACCGGGCTGGCTCCAGCGATGAAGGTAGCGAGACCGAACCTGATCGAGGTGTTGAAAGTGGGAGGACGCGGCGGCAGCGTGAGTTGGACGCGCAACCGGTTCCGCAGTTTTCTCGTGGTGGCCGAGATTGCGCTGGCGCTGGTAGCGCTGGTGGGCGCTGGGCTGTTCGTTCGCAGCATGCAGAATGCGCAAAGCGTGGATCCGGGGTTCGAGTCGAGAGATCTGTTTGTGTTCGCTTTCGACCTGGGCGCCTTGCACTACGACGAAGCGCACGCCCAGCAGTATTTTCGCGACGCGATCGAACGCGCTGAAGCCTCGCCTGGAGTTGCTTCGGCAACGATCGCGTCGAATTTCCCGCTCGGTGGAGGGTTCGCGCGGACTGTGTTCCCCGAGGGGCAGGATGAATCCTCGGGTTATCGCGGGACGCTGACGCAGCTGAACGACATCAGGCCCAATTTCTTCAAGACCCTGCGCATTCCGCTGGTAAGCGGTCGCGAATTTACCGACGCCGACCGCAAAGATACGACCCTGGTTGTGATCGCGAGCGAAGCCATGGCCAAACAATTCTGGCCGAACGAGAACGCCGTGGGAAAGCGCTTCCACTTTTTCGGAGAGACGCAGCTACGCGAGGTGGTTGGTATTGCACGCGATACGGTGGTGAATACGATTGGAGAAGAACCTCAGCCGCTGGCCTATTTGCCGCTGACGCAGGACTTCTCTCCAGCAGTCACCATGCAGGTGCGGACGACCGGCAAGCCGGAACCGGTCATTGCCACAGTGCGGAGCCATGTTCAATCGCTCGACACGAACCTCGCGCTGACGAACTGGAATACCATCGGAGAACTGCTCGATCAGGGACTATGGGCGCCACGCATGGGCGCTGCACTGCTGACTGTGTTCGGCGTCGTCGCCCTCATCCTGGCAGTCGTGGGTGTCTACGGCGTGCTGTCCTATTCGGTGAATCAGCAAACGCGTGAAATCGGCATCCGCATGGCAATGGGCGCGCAGACGGGAAGCGTGTTGAGCCTCGTGGTGAAACAAGGAATGCGGCTCGCCATTGTGGGCCTTGTGTTGGGACTGGTGGTTGCGTTCGCCGCCATGCGCGTTCTTTCCAGCCTGTTGTTTGGAGTCAGCGCGCACGATCCCATTATCTTCGGCAGCGTGACGCTTATTTTGGCGACGGCAGCCATTTTGGCCTGCTACATCCCGGCACGAAGGGCGGCACACGTCGATCCATTGGTTGCGCTGCGCTACGAGTGATTACGGCGGTCCGATACCGCCGCTAATCGAAGATGGTAACCGGGAAGACCTTGTGCGCGGTGATGGAGCCTCGCGAGGCGTCAACGGTGAGTTCCCACGGGCCGGACATGTCGAAGCTTGGGAGCGTAGCTGCGTAGTCTCCGCGGCCCTTGGACTCGAAGTTCACTTCGGTTTTACCCATATTCATCAGCGTCATATTGAGCGAGCCGGTAACGTGCACGCCGTCGACTGGAGTTCCCTGGCTGTCGGCGATGTGAACCGTGAAGGTCGCGGGACGCACCATGCGCGGATGGTCGGGGTCGACTTTCAAAGCAAGCGTCCAGGCGGTGGTCGGTGCAGGTTTGCTGCAGCCCGTGGCGAAGGCAGCCAGAAGTGAAAGGACCGCAACGATATTAAGGGTGCGAAAAAGGTGTCGGTTCATGAGGAAGTGAAAAAAGCAGATCCCTCGCGGGCTAAAGCCCGCTCGTGATGACAAAAACAAACGACCTAGACGCTGGCCTAAAGGCCAGCTCTACCTCAGGACCGAGTTTTTCCGCGGCCTGTGAAGTCATGCCCTGATACGAAACTGTCGCAAACACCAACTTTTTCAGCCGCCTGTGAAGCCTGCGATGACAAAAAGTAAAGCCGGGGCTAAAGCCCACATGGCTTGCCGAAGCAATTTCGCCAGGCTGAAGCCTGGCGCTTCCACCAAAGAGAATCGAGGTCAGTGCTCATGCGTATGTTCGTGGCCGGGGCTGGAGGGAATGACGCAGCCGTGGGCAACTTCGCAGATGGCGTACTCGAATTGGATGGTGGTGTGGTGAATGTGAAAGCGCGAAGCCAGCGTGTCGCGTATCTCGCGCAGCAGGCTTTCGCTCTCGGAGGCGCGCATGTCGGCGATGCTGACGTGGCAGGACAGTGAGTGTGTATCGCTGCCGATGCTCCAGACATGCAGGTCATGCACGCTGTTCACGCCCGGAATGGCGCATAGACAAGTTTCGATGCGGTCCAGCTCCATGCCGCTGGGGATGCCTTCGAGCAGGATGTTGAGGCTCTCGCGAATGATCCCGATTGACGACCAGAGAATCATGACGCCGATGCCGATGGAGAGTGCGGGATCGATCCAGTGCTGACCGGTTAGGGCGATGGCGACGCCGCCCGCAATGACAACGGCGGTGGAGAGCGTGTCGCCAATCTCGTGGACGATGGCGCTGCGCAGGTTGATGTCGCGATGGCCGCGCATGAGAAGCAGCGCAATGCCGCCGTTCATCAGCACTCCCGCAGCGGCGACCCAGATCATGAGCTGCGGCTGAACATCGACCGGATTCAGCAGGCGGTGGAAGGCTTCGTACCAGATGTAGAACGAAATCAAGACGAGCGTGATGCCGTTGACGAAGGCCGCGAGGACCCCGGCGCGGTTGTAGCCAAAGGTCTTACGCGCATCGGGACTGCGCGCCTGGAGATAGACGGCTCCCCAGGAAAGCAGCAGGGCGAAGAAGTCGGACAGATTGTGGCCAGCTTCGGAGAGCAGGGCCAGGCTGTGGGCGCGGATTCCTGCCACTACCAACAGGACAATGTAGAGCAACGTCACGACCAGCGAAATCCGCAGGACCTTGGAGGTCTGTCCATCAGAGGCGCCTGCGTGAACGTGGACGTGCATGTGTCAAGTCTAAAAGGGCGACCGCAATCAGCACAACCAGCGGGGTTTGGGGGCGTAGCGGAGACGGATGGCAAGCCGTGCCGATGATGCTACAATCCTGCCCGTCCAGCCGTATTCAAAATTCCTGTTCGATCCCGGCGCGGGGAAGCTCCCGGCGCCTTCACGGAGAGACTCATGAACGCTACTGCAGATGCGATCCCCGCGGGAGAAAAGCCCCTCACTGAAGTCGAACGAGTCGTCGATACGTTTATCGCCCCCAGCAAGACGTTCACCGACATTCGCCGCAACGCAGGCTGGCTGGTGCCGTGGGTGCTGATTTCGATCTTCGGACTCATGATGGTGTTCGTGGTGGACAAGAAGTTGGGAATGGATACGGCGTACGAGAACCAACTTCGGCTGAGTCCGAAGCAGGCAGACAAGATTGACTCGTTGCCCGCGGACCAGAAAGCCAAGGCGATACAGGTTGGCGCTTCCATCACCCGTTACTTTGCCTATGGGTCGCCTCTGCTGACGATCATCGCGGCCGCGATCTTCGCAGGCGTGCTGATGGCAACGTTCAACTTCGGGTTCGGCGCCGAGGTGAAGTTCAAACAGGCGATGGCGATCAGTATGTATGCGTTTCTGCCGTCGATCATCAAGGCCCTGATTGCAACCGGCGTGGTTGCGATGGGGGCGGCCGAAGGGTTTACTTTCCAGAACCAGGTGGCTAGCAATCTCGGCGGCCTGGCTGACCCGAACTCGAATCATTTTCTCTACTCGGTGCTGACGGCGATGGACGCGTTCACGATCTGGACGCTGATCCTGACCGGCATCGGCTACTCGTGCGTGACTCGACTCAAGCGAGGGACTTGTATGGGCGTCGTTTTCGGCTGGTGGGTGGTAGTAACCCTAGTCGGAGCGGGCGTCGGAGCGCTGTTCGCCTAGCCGTGCTACTCCAATAACGTTAGTACCAGGCCGCGAAGAGACGGTGGCCAGCGGACGCCGCTTCTCGGGGCTGTCCAAAAAATGCGCCGGACCTCCGTGGCGCTCATTGAAACTGAGTTATACTTCGGCTGCGGTTCAGTACCGCGCAAGTCTTCGCCGATTTGAGGCGGATGCGGGGCACATTCATCGATCATTCTGCCCCGATTGTTGGTTAGACGAGGCCCATTTGCGTCTGTGGAACGGGAGTGACGCGCCGAACTAGTCTTTTTTTATCTGTCTTTTTAGGCGCGCCTCGAACCCGCCTGTAGATGCCAGGACGGACCCCGGGAGGTGTCTCTTGGACCTGGTAATCCTACGAATTTTATTCGTATTCATTACTGCACTTTCGAGTTACGAACTTAAACCCCTTGGACTAGAACCGTGGCCGGCGGCAGGAGTCGGATTGTTGTTCGGTCTGGCCGTGGTGTTGTTCGAGATTCGCCTGCGAAAGGTCAGCCTCAAGCGGCTGATCGGCGCCGTAATCGGCAGCATCCTGGGCATAATCGGCGCCTACCTGTTCAGCCTAGTCATCCGCAACAGCCTACAACCCGGGCCGACCCAGAGCTTTCTGCAACTGTTCCTGATGTTGCTGATGGCTTATGTCGGGCTGGTGGTGGGCGCGGGCAAGGGCGACCTGCTGAACCTGGCGGCGCTGGGCGGCATCTTCGGCGGCGAAAAGCAGAGCAAAAAGAGCTACAAGATCCTGGATACCAGCGTCATTATCGATGGGCGGATCGCTGACATCGCGGAGACCGGGTTCCTGGATGGCGTCATAGTGCTGCCGCAATTTGTGCTGCGCGAGCTGCAACTGGTGGCCGATTCGGCCGACTCGATGAAGCGCAATCGCGGGCGGCGTGGGCTCGATATTCTGCAGCGGATCCAGAAGATCGCGACCCTGACAGTGCAGATCGTCGAGGACGATTTTCCGGCGGTGCGGGAAGTTGACCTCAAGCTGATCGAGCTGGCCAAGGTTTATGAGGGCAAGATCGTCACCAACGACTTCAACCTGAACAAAGTGGCACAACTACAGGGGGTTGAGGTCTTGAACATCAATGAGCTGGCGAACTCGCTGAAGCCAATCGTGCTGCCGGGCGAGGTGATGAAGGTGTTCATCCTGAAGGAAGGCAAGGAATACAACCAGGGTGTCGCCTATCTTGACGACGGGACGATGGTGGTGGTGGATAACGCGCGCAAGATGATTGGCAAGAACATCGATATCTCGGTGACATCGGTGCTGCAGACCACGGCCGGCAAGATGATCTTTGGGAAGTTTGACGAGCGCTCGGCGACCATGCCGCCCCGGCCGGTGGAACCGCGGCCGGAATTTCGCAAGCCCGCACCTCCGGCGGCTGCTGCGGCCGCCGTTCCGGAAATTCCGAAACAGGAGTAGAGGTTAAGAGGGAGTCTCGAAGTCAGTGCGAGGCTCCCTGTTCACGCCGGCTGATTTGAATTCACTCTCGCCGCGCGTTTATACTTCGCTGCCCACCTATGAAAGTTATCGTCATTATTCCCGCAGCCGGTTTGGGCACGCGAATGTCCGCGGTGTCGGCCGGCGACAGAAGCAAATCCAAACAGTTCCTCGAACTGCAAGGAACGCCGATCCTGGTTCATACGCTTCGCAAGTTCGCCGGCAATCGCCGGGTGGACGAAATCGTAGTTGCGTTGCGCAAGAACGAAATGGCCGGCTTCCAGAAGCTGGCTGACGCAGCCGGCATCAAGAAACCACTACGAGTAGTCGAAGGCGGAGAGCACCGGCAGGACTCGGTGGCCAATGCGCTGGCGGCGCTCAACGCAGCGGATGACGACATAGTGCTAGTGCACGATGCGGTGCGCCCGTTCGTGACCGACGAAACCATCGAAGGCGTGATTGAGGCGGTGAAGAAGTATGCCGCGGCGATTGCCGGCATTCCTGCGGTCGATACGGTAAAGCAAGTGGACCGCACCTCGGACGGAGCGGTAGTGCTGGCCACGGTTCCACGCGAACGCATGGTGATGGCGCAGACTCCGCAGGGCTTTCGTTTTGGGCTGCTGAAGAAGGCGTTCGACGAAGCCGGAGCCGATGGATTCCTGGGAACCGATGAAGCGTCGCTGATCGAGCGGGCCGGCGGCACCGTGCACGTAGTCATGGGTTCACCGCGCAATCTGAAGATCACTACTCCCGGCGACCTGGAACTGGCTGAGTTTATCCTGACGCAGGAATCGCGCCGCAAGACCGGCTGACAGGACAGAGGATCGGTGTCGTTTAACACACAAGTAACTCGCGTGCCGCGCATTGGCACCGGCTGGGACTCGCATGAGTTTAAGCCGGGCATTCCGCTGCGGATCGGCGGCGTTCGGCTGCCCCACGACAGCGGATTGGCGGGCCATTCCGATGGCGACGTACTGCTGCATGCCTTGACGGACGCGCTGCTCGGTGCAGTTGCGGCTGGTGATATCGGAAGCTACTTTCCTCCGAGCGATCCGAAATGGAAGGGCGCGGACTCGGCGGTCTTCGTGGGCGAGGCCTTGCAGCAAATCGCCGCGAAGGGTTACACGGTGGGCAACGTCGATTGCACGCTGGTGCTGGCTGCTCCGAAGATCGGACCGCATGCCAAGGCGATCCAGGAAAACGTCGCGAAATTGCTGGGCGTGAAGGCCGAGCAGATCGGCATCAAGGCGAAGACGCCCGAAGGCACAGGCACCGACAATGCAGCCATCGCGCAGGTGGTGGTGCTGTTGGTTGAGATCGTGTGGCCGTAAGACTGGGTTCGCGCAAACTGAAGTCCGCGGAAAAAAGTAGAGGGCCGGATCGGCAGGACTGAACAGGCTGCTGAAAAAGTCCGGACGGCGGGTTCCTCGCGGACTCAAGTTCGCTCGGAACATCAAAAACAAAGGGTTTATCGGTACGACTGAAAGCCGTGCCCCTTCAAAACCGCCATGAAGGAGACTTTTTTGAGCAGGCCATAAAGACCGCCCTTTCAAAGCCTGGTCAAAGTGGACCTTTCAGCAGTCTCTATTTCCGCGCGTTTCGCACGTGGACTTCAATTGGCCGGGCTCTGACGCGGCCAGTCACTCCGCTGCTACAAGCCGCGAGCCAATCATCCAGGAATGCCATGAGCTGCACCGGCGGCCGCAACCAAAGATCGGCATCGGTTGCTCGCCAGTGCGGACGCACCAGTACCCGCAGACCGCGGTCCTGCAAGGCATGAAAGGCATCCTCATCGGTGTCGTCATCGCCCAAGTAAGCGACTGGGGCATCAACATCCATCTCCACCAGGACGGCGCGCACCGCGTCGGCCTTGGTGCGATCAGCGATGCGAATTTCAACTCCGCCATCGAAGCGCTGCAAGGTCAGGCATGCGCGCTCGCTGATAGGCATCCAACCGCGCATCACCTCTAAGCGGATATCGTTCGCCTCCTGCTGAGGAAGGCCACGCCAATGCATGGCCAGGCTGCCGGGCTTGTGCTCCAGCAAATTGTGGAGCTTGAGGCTGTCGACCCAGCGGTCGGCTTCATCCAGCGACTCAAGCGTACTGTGATCGATGTCAGCCACTTCGTAAGTGCCATCGCTCTGCAACCGTTCGAGGCCATGGGTACCCCAAATCTCGGGCGGAGGCGAAAGCTGCAACAGAGGGCCGAGTTCCTGCGCTCGCCGGCCACTAATGATGACCACCCGCGTGCGACCGGTGTCCATGATGTTCTGCAAGACTTCAGTTACGCCCGGATACGGCACGGCCTGATTGCGATCGAGTTCAAAGGGAGCGAGAGTGCCGTCGTAATCGAGCAGCAAGGCTGATCGGCGCGCGCCAGCTACTTCGCGAAAAAATGCCGTCAAATTAACGGTGGGACGAATGTCGTGCACATGGACCTCCGGTAGATGACGCGAAGTGAACGATCAAGCTGCCGAGCTGCGGACCTCCGCTTTCTCGGTCTTGTTTTTCGGCGCGACGACGCGGAACTCAGAGAGCTGGCTAATCAAGTCCGCTGCCCAGCGATAGACGTTGTGTTCGCGTACCATCCTCCGCATGTGCTGCATGCGCTGCTTCCTGTCCTGGGGATCCATTTCCAATGCCGCGCGGATGGCTTCTGCGGTCTGGTCGATGTCGTACGGATTGACGATAAGTGCATCGCGCAGTTCGCGTGCCGCACCCGTAAAACAACTCAGCACCAGAACGCCGTCTTCGTCATGCCGCGCGGCAATGAACTCCTTGGCCACCAGGTTCATGCCATCGTGCAGCGAAGTCACCAGGCACAAATCGGCGGCGCGGTAATACTTTTCGATTTCCTGGTGGCTGTGCTGGCGATTACGAAACACAATGGGCCGCCAATTTGCGGTCTGGAACCGGCGATTGATCCGCTCGGCTTCGGCTTCGACTTCCTGCAGGAAATCGTGATAGCGCTTAATGTGAGTGCGGCTGGGCGCGCCGATCTGCACAAACACAAACTGCTCCAAGTACACCGGGTACATCTCAAACAGGCGCTCGATAGCCAGGAAGCGCTCGAGGATTCCCTTGGTGTAATCCACGCGGTCCACGCCAACACCCATGAATATGGCCCCGATACCAAGCTCGCGCAGCAAGGCTCCCCGTTCTGCCTCGCTGTCGAACAGAACGTTGGCCGAAGGCGTGAACCTGCCGAAGTCGACGCTGATGGGATAAGGCTGCACCATCGTGATGTGCTCGTTTCGCTTGGCGGTGAAATGCTCCCAATTGATCTGCGATTCCAGGGCGCGGTCGACCGTCTGTAGAAAATTATTGCAATGCGACTGCACATGGAACCCGATCAGGTCGGCGCCCAGCAAGCCGTCCAGCAGTTCGCTCTGCCACGGACAGATGGCAAAGGCCTCGGCATTGGGCCAGGGGATGTGCCAGAAGATCGACACTCGCGCGTCTGGCCGCTTTTCCTTGATCATCCGAGGAAGTAATGCGAAGTGATAGTCCTGCACCAGCACCACCGGATTTTCGGTACCTTCCATCTCACGTAGCGTGGCGTCGGCGAATTTCTGGTTGACCTTCTGGTAATAGTCCCAGTCAGACGAGCGGAAGATGGGCCGAGTATGCGCAATGTGGCACAGCGGCCACAGACCCTCATTCGCGAAGCCGTAGTAATATCCGTTTTCCTCTTCTTCACTCAGCCACACCCGGCGCAGTGTATAGCGCGGGTCGTCTGGTGGGACGCGCAGACGGTCATTCGCGTCGACGGTTTCGCGGTCAGCGTCAGAGCTGCCATGGGCGATCCACGTCCCGTTCGTTGCCTGGAGTACAGGCTCGAGGGCCGTCACCACGCCGCTGGCCGGAACGTCAACCACGATGTTCTTTCCGTCATGCTTGTGCAGGTATGGTTCACGATTCGAGACGACGAACAGAGGGCTATCGCCGAGCTTGTTATGCACCTGGACCTCGAGGCGCTGCGCGGTCCAGATAGCTTCGCCGGTCTGCCGCAAGCGTGCCTCGCGCTCCGCCGCTGATCGGGCGTGGTCGAGGCTTTCCGCGATGGTCGTAAGTTCCCGGGCGAGGGGTTGGAAGAGATCAAGCTGTGGCAATTCGCGACGCGATTGGCCGCGCTGTGTGCGCATGGTTTTCAACCACAGGGCGGCACGTGCGATCGGCCCGCTCAAGCTCCAGCGCACGATGACCAACGTCAGCGCGACAATGATGAGCATCTGGATCAGCACGCGCAGGAATACTTGCCGCCATTCGCTTCGCGTCTCAGCGCCGATAAAGCCGGAGTCGTAAACGATCGCCAGCGCGCCGATGATGTGAGTGTCGTCATGCAATGGAAGGACACGAATATACAGCGACGCATTGCCCGCGCGGGTGAATTCGGAATCCGCCAAGTTGTCGATAATCGCCTTGGCTACCACCGGCGGCCGTTCGTTTAAGAGATTTTCGAGGGCAGGAGTTACAGCGAGCCGCTCACCCGTGACGTCATATACCGCGATCCCGACCAGGTGTTCGCGGTTACCGAATCGCTCGACGATCTTCTGCAGAGTTTTCGGTGACGGACCCTTCGCCAGGGCATGCTCCACGTTGCCCGAGAGGCTCTCTCCCAGAAGCTCTGCGCGACGGTCAAGGTCGCCTCGCAATTGCTGCTCTTCCGAGCGCACGGTGTAGTAGGAAAACAGCAGGGAAACGGCTGTGATCCCCAGGAACAACGAAACGATGAGGCGGGCGCTTAGAAGTCGCACACGTTTACTCCTACTCCGGAGACGGTGGCAGGACTAAAAACAATTGCGCCGCAGCTTCAAAGCAGTAGCGGCACAAGCATGCCCCGGGCGGGCACCACATCTTGCAATTAGATGGTACCAGCTTGCGCAGAGGCGGCGGGAGACTAGCAATTCTCTCCCGCCATAGGGCGTCCAATTACGATCCAGGCTCGATGACTGCGACGCGGATGGTGTTGCTTTGGGCATCCAACATGCCCGTTACCTTCACGCTCTTGCCTTCGAAATCCTTAGCCTTTTCCTGGTCGTCCAGCGCATAGGTCATCTTGTGCGCGCTGTCTTTGAGCACGTACTTGCCGCCGGATTTTGCAATCTTGCCCATGAAGGTCTGTTGGTCTGACGACTGCATGGCCGACGGAGGAGCGGCATTGGCATCCTGATCAGGCGGTTGGCCGGCGGATGGCGGATTGGAAGCGGCCGGTTCTTGTAGTGCGACTACTGCGGGCTCTACCGCAAATAGTGCAACCGCCAGCAGGCCCAAAAGAAGAGAGAACCGTAGCTTATTCATCAAGTAACCTCCAACGGAACTTCCGTTGGCTTGGTAACAGCACGCTTTGTGCCACTGTTTAACAGGTCGTGTAAGTGCCGGACGCCGTGGGACCTATCAGGTGAACGGTGGTTCTCTGAGTGCAATTCTGGCAGGTACTTCAGCCAAAATTACCCTGTAGCAACAATGCAAAAAATTGCGGCTGGCAAGGTATGCCAGCCGGAGTGTAACTCAGTTTGAGGTTGCGCTATGCCGCCGCGGCCCGCTTCCGCGGTAGTCCCTTGATGGCGAAAAACACGATGTAGAGGTAGCAGATTGCCGGCAGGAAGAATGCATGGTGGATGCCCATGCGATCGGCGATGAGTCCCTGCACGAGCGGAATGATTGCTCCGCCGACGATTGCGGTGTTCAACATGCCGGAACCTTCGCCCGTCAGCGGCCCCAATCCTTCGATACCCAGCGTAAAGATAGTCGGGAACATGATGGAGTTGAAGAAGCCGATGGCCAGGATGCTGATCATTGCGACATTTCCGGTGCTCGCCATGGAAATGCAGACCAAGGCTGCGGCGATAAAAGCATTGGCCGCGAGCACGGTGCGCGGCGGCCACTTCTGCAGTACCCAGGAGCCCACAAAGCGTCCGACCATCGCGCCGCCCCAGTAGAAGGAAAGATACTTGGCAGCAGTTTCCAGGTCGAGATTGCCGATGTAGGGCTCGTGCAGGTAATTCACCAGAAAGCTGCCGATAGCGACTTCGGCGCCCACATAGGTAAAGATACCGATCGCGCCCATCACCAGGTTGGGATGCTTCCAGATGCTGTCATTCTTTACGACCGCGTGGCCGCCTTCGGCCTCGGGGATGTGCGGCAACTTGAAGCGCGCGATGACGAGAGCCAGCAGGACCAGCGCCGCCGCGATGACGATATACGGCATCTTTACCGACGAGGCCTGCTCAATCCGGTAAGCCTGGAGTTCCGCGGGAAGCATGGCGGCGATCTGCGCCGCGGTCTTCGGCGCAGTGGCCAGAATGAGGATGCCTCCGATGGGCGGAGCGATGAACGTGCCGAACGAATTGAACGCCTGCGTTAGTGTCAGGCGGGAGGAGGCTGTCTTTGCCGGTCCGAGCAGCGCAACATACGGATTGGCGGCCACCTGCAACACCGTGATACCGGCTGCGAGGATAATGAGCGCCGTCAAGAACAAGGGAAACGACGGAACATTGGCCGCGGGAATAAACAACAGCGCGCCCACTGCCATGGTCAGCAATCCGGCCACCATCATGGGCTTGTAGCCGACGCGCTCGGTGATGAAGCCGGCGGGAATGGAAAACACCGCATAGGCGCCGAAGAAGGCGAGCTGCACCAGCATGACTTGCGCGTAATTCAGGTCGAAGATCGCCTTCAGGTGGGGAATAAGGATGTCGTTCAAACAGGTAAGAAATCCCCACATGAAAAACAGCGTGGTCACCATGATCAGAGGGCCGCGATAACTCTGTCCGGAATCTGGCGCGTTCGACGTGACCGCTCGTTGCTGCGTTACGATTGCCATGTTCACCTGTCTGCTGAGATATCCTGCACGCGTTGGCGTGCCGTTCGTAGTCTTAAGTGTCCTGTGCGACGAGCACCGGCCCGCGGCGCCGACCCGAACGTGCTCGCCCCAAGCCTCGGAATCTTATCAGGAAAGCTGGGTGTCGCGGAGCGGGCAAAGCGATCAGGGCAAGAGTTGCGTGCCGGAGCTGCTCAATTCGGAATGCTAGTCGAGCGCTGACGCAGACGCAACGGCAAAATCGGTTCTCTTGTAGGTTCACGTGGACGCTGCCAGAACTCAAAACTCTCTGCCGTCAACCGCCCCGCTCGACATGACTGAGAACATTTCTCATCCGCTGCACAATCTCTCGATCGACCTGCTCGTAAGAAGGATTTGAATTCTCTATTTGCGCCGAAAACGCTGTCATGTGCACTTGGGTGCATCCCGTCTCTTCGACCAGCTCGAGCACATTGTTGGCGCGGACTTTTCCCCCGGGTAGCACCTCAATCTGCCGCCCAGCTTGTCGATTCAGTCGTCGGATCAGCTCCCGTCCTTCGTAGGCTGTTTCTTTTTGTCCGCTGGTAAGCACCCGCGTGATTCCCACATCGATGAGTTCGTCCAAGGACCGAAGAGGATCGGCTGCCACATCGAACGCGCGATGGAACACCGTCTGCCTGCCGCTGGCGATCGCAACCATCTCGGCGCAAAGTTTCGTGTCTACTCTGCCGTCGGCGTGCAGCATACCAAACACGATTCCGTCTGCGCCGTTCTCAATCAGCAGGGCCGCGTCTCGTCGCATGACCGCGAAGTCCTCTTCGGAATAGCAGAATCCGCCGGCTCGCGGACGCACCATTGCCATCACTGGAATCTGCACGCACCTTTTCGCCTCGATGAGCGTACCGAGTGACGGGGTTTGGCCGCCGGTCGCAATCGCCGCGCATAACTCAATGCGATCAGCTCCTCCGCTCTCTGCGGCGATGCAGTCTTCGACGGTTGAAGCAACAATCTCCAGCAGGATTCCCGCCAACGTGTCTTCCTCTAATAATTTTCGACCTAAGCCGCGAGGCGCGCGTCGAGAGCGATGGGCGCGAAGAACCCACTGGGGCGTCTAGGAGCCGGATATCGGGTTCATCACGGGCGAAAACTTCGCGCGAGTCCTAATCACAGGTTTCCGAATAATCGGTGCGCCCAAGGACAGCGATCCCGCCTCAGTCCCCGTGCTCGACGAAGTGGGCCGATGCAGGATGAGGGCTCGCCCGTCCCTTCACCTCATCCCACCGCACCCACGCGATATACACGACTACGCAAATGTTAATCAGCAGGATCGCCCAGTGGATCATGTTGGGGTGCTCAATCAGCTTGTAAAGCTCGAATGGCAAGTACACCGCGCCTGAGACAATCGCCAGCCACTCGGCCCACACTCTTTGGCGCCACAGTCCGTAGGATTCGATGAACCGCAGGGTGGAATAAACCAGAGCGATCCCCAGCACTGTCAGGAGGTTGGCATCCATCATGCGGTCGGCTGCATGCATGAGGGCGTGCGAGAGCCTGCGGTCTGGATCGACGTGCAGAAAGTAGAGCAGGTTTTGCGCGGCATCTTCAAGGTCGATATTGTGGCGGATGATTTCCGCGAAGCCAAAAGCGGCCAGCAGTACAAGCACGCCCTTGGCGGCTTCGAGAATCGATACGGTCCTGAGCCCGCGGTGGTGATCGCGATGCTGTGGCTTGACCGTGATTGTGTGTGTGCCGCCCATCTTCGAAGTAGGCATCGCTCGCCGCGCACGCGAAGCGACCAGTGTCCGTCAGTCTAACCCGAAATCACTGACTGGCGTACTCCGTTTTGGATGCAATCGGCTGCACCGCGAGTTTGCCCACCAGCTATTTACTGAAGTTTGACATATTCATAATCCACCGGATTGTTGTTGATGCCACGGTCCGGTGGCGCGATCCAAGCTGCCATTTTGCCGGGATGATACACACCCTGCATCAGGCTCATGATGTACGCCTGGTCGCCTTCGCTGGGCAGCCACTCGTGCTTGTGGGCAGCAAATTGTTCCGCCGTGATCGGCTGCCCTTCAGGAGTGGTCGGCACGCCTGCCCAGTTGCCGATGCTCCTGCGAAATCGCGTGCTGGGCAACGTCAGGCGGAAGCCGTGGCCCGCTTTTTCGATCAGGCGGTTCCAGCGCTTTAGGCCAATCTCGCAGTCGCGCACGTAGGAGCTGCGCGTGACTTCATTCATGGCGTTGCGCATAGGGATCTGTTCGCTCTTCGTGCCGCCGCTCCCGTCGGGCAACTCGAGTGCATACGACTGCTCGATCGCGATATGGTCTTCATATTGCGTTTCGTCCGGACGCCCTTTCAGTCCGTTCGCGAAGTACGATGCCGCGTTCGACGAGGTCTCAGAGCCGAACAGGTCGAGCGACGAACTGAACCAGAAGTTCAGATACCTCTGTACCGTCGGCAAGTCGATCGCGCCGGCGTTGCGAATGGCCACCGGATCGTCGGTGTTCAATTCTTTCATCACCTCGAGCGAGCGCTTGACCACACGATTGATACCGGTGTCGCCCACGAACATGTGGTGCGCTTCTTCGGTCAGCATGAACTGACAGGTACGTGCCAGCGGATCGAAGCTCGATTCTGCCAACGACTTGAGCTGAAACTTGCCGTCGCGGTCGGTGAAGTAGGTGAACATGAAGAAGCTGAGCCAATCGCGAATCGGCTCGTTGAAGGTGCCCAGAATGCGCGGCTTGTCGGCGTCGCCGGAATGGCGCTCGAGCAGCTCCTCGGCCTCTTCGCGTCCGTCGCGGCCAAAGTAAGCGTGCAGAAGGTACACCATGGCCCACAGATGGCGGCCTTCCTCCACGTTTACCTGGAATAAGTTGCGCAAATCATAAAGCGATGGTGCGGTGTGTCCCAGCATGCGCTGCTGCTCTACCGAGGCCGGCTCGGTATCGCCCTGCGTGACGATCAACCGCCTCAGCGTGGCGCGGTATTCGCCGGGAATCTGCTGCCACACCTCTTGGCCAAAGTTGTCACCGAATCCGATGCGCCGATTTGGATCGCGCTCATTCAGAAAAATTCCCCAGCGATACTCCGGCATCCGCACATAGCCGTACGTCGCCCAACCCTTCGCGTCCACCGAGGTCGCGGTGCGCAAGTACACGTCAGATACCTGGAAATCTTTCGGGCCGAGCTCTTCCCACCACTTCAAGAACTCGGGCTGCCAGTGTTCCAGCGCGCGCTGCAGGGTGCGGTTCGACCCCAGATCGACGTTGTTCGGAATGCGGTCCTGATAATTAATGCTCATTACACTCGCTCCCAGTTAAATCGTGCCTTCGAGCCTGATCCGAACAACTTCAGCGCGCCGTGTTCGCCGGTGGAATTTGGACGGATAAAGATCCAATTCTGCCAAGCTGAAAGGCGCCCGAATACTTTGGTTTCCAGTGTCTCCGCGCCCGGGAAACGCAAGCTGGCTTCCAGCCCTGTCAGCGCGTCGGGCGAAAGGCTCGCGCGCTCTTCGATCGCGATGCGGACTTCGTCTTCCCAATCGAGGTCGTCGGGAGCGACGGTGATCAATCCCAATTTCAGCGCGTCTTCGGGACCGAGCAGCGTGTCTTTTCCGCCGTCTATTTCCTTCAACTTCGCTTCATGGCCGCCGAAACGGGTGTCGAGACGGCTGCGGCCGTTCACTTCCGGTAGCAATCCAAAGTTGAATTCATCAAGCGCGATCTTCGGTGATTCGTCCTCTTCGGGGAGCGCGAGCATGTAGCTGCGATCGGCCGCCAGCGCGAGCTCGAACAGAACTCCCGCGAAGCACGAGTCTGGTTCGATGATTGCGTACAGGCTGCGCGATGAAACATCCAGCCGGGCAAGGGTGCGACGCAACAGCCCGATCGTCTCGCGCACGAACCAGTCATCGCGGTGCTGAAATACGGCGCGGCCGGCGGCCAGCACTGAATCCACATTCCCGCGGGTCTTTAACAGCCACAGTCCCAGTTCCAGTTCGTTCACCCGCAGCATCAGGATGGCATCATCCAGCTCACGCGCCATCGCCAGCTGCCACCACTGGTCGCCCGCGGCATGTATCTCTTCAAGCGTCACGGGCTGCTCGCCTTCAGGAGCCCGCACCGTCAGCGTCGCGGTGCGCGCCGCGCGATCGAAGGTCACATCAACATACTGATAGTGATAGCCATTGTCATCGATCGTGCGTTGCAACGGATTCAGCTTGATACCTTTAGCATCCGCTGCGCGCGAAGATACCGCCACGAGTTTTTCCGCACGTGTGCGCACCAGTTCGGCAAACTTCGCTGGAGGCGCGATCTCGTCCACCAGCCCCCATTGTTTGGCGCGATCTCCCTTCACGCCGTCGGGGTTGGTGCAGAACATGTCGGCCAGGTCGCGCCGCACTTTGCGCTTGTCCACCAGTCGCGTGAGTCCGCCGGTACCGGGCAACACCCCTAGCAGCGGAACTTCGGGCAAGCTCACCGCGCTGGAGCGGTCATCGACCAGCAGGATTTCGTCACACGCCAGCGCCAACTCATACCCGCCACCCGCGCAGGTTCCATTTATGGCCGCCAGGAACTTCAGCCCCTCATGACGGCTGGAGTCTTCCATGCCATTGCGCGTCTCGTTGGTGAACTTGCAGAAGTTGACCTTCCATGCGTGCGATGATGTGCCCAGCATGTAGATATTCGCGCCCGCGCAGAACATGCGTTCGCGGGCGCTGGTCAGCACCACACAGGCGACTTCGGGATGCTCGAAACGAATGCGCTGCAGGATGTTATGCAATTCGATATCAACGCCGAGGTCATAAGAATTGAGCTTGAGCTTGTAGCCCGGCTTCAGGCCGCCGTCTTCGTCTACGTTCATGGCGAGGGTAGCCACCCGGCCCTCGATTGCAAGACGCCAATGGCGATACTCTCCGTTCACGTCGAACGTGACGCATTCCGATTCATTGACTTTGAGCATGTGCTACTGATTCTCCTCAAGAACGCGCGACTTGCGCGCCGGTCCGGGCAAGAATAGCCCAGATCCCCCACATCGATAAATGCATTATAGTGCATATAAACTTTGCATCGCGCGGAATTGTGCCCATTTTCCGGGCTTTCAGGCGATTCCGGGTGCACCATGGGTATCCAAAAGCGCGTGCAAGCTCTGATCGAGCGCAAGTGCACTAGTATCAATAGTTGCGTCGGCTTTGCGGTAAAGGGGCTCGCGGGCGTCGAGGATGCGCTGCAGGTCGTGCATGGATTCGCGGTTGTCGGTCATGGGGCGCATGTCGCCTTGGGCCACCACGCGCTGCATGTGGTCCTCGGGAGAGGCCTTGAGCCAGACCGTATAGCACATGGTGAGCAGGCGCTCGTAGGTGGCGGGTTCGGAAACAAGGCCGCCTCCGGTGGCGAGAACGAAGCGGGGATGCTGATCGATGAGCGCATCCAGGCAATGACGCTCGAGACGGCGGAAACCGCTTTGGCCGTAGAGGTCGAAAATCACGCTGAGAGACACACCGGATTCCTGCTCGATAAGCCGATCTAACTCAAAAAATGGCACTTGGAGCTGCCGCGCCAGGGCTGCGCCCAGCGTGGACTTGCCTGCTCCTCTCAGCCCGATCAGGGCGATGCGTTCGCGCCGAGCGGCCTGGTCGACCCCGCCAAAATGTGCCACCAGCAGGTGCCTCGCCTGAAGCAGTTCGGCCGCGGGCAGGCGACGCAAAAACTCTGTGGTATGTATAAGATCGACCGGTGGCTCGGGCCCGTCGAGTGCCAAGGCTTCCAGCGGAAGATCAAGCGCTTTGGCGATGTCGCGCAACAGCAGGATGGAGATGTTGCCCTGACCGCTTTCGAGCTGGGCGAGGTAGCGTTCCGAAACGCCGGAGTCGCGCGCGAGGATTTTTCGGGTCATGCCGCGGCCGGCGCGGGCCTCACGGACCCGGTTGCCGAGTATCCTGAGGAAGCCGTCGTCGTCGCCATTTTGGGCGCTGTTATAACTTTCGTTATAACGGTTAGAATGGCCCATCGGAGTGTCAGGAGGACTGGACATCGGAGGCATGATATCGCCGTTTGCGGCGATAGTACATGCATTATACTTCCTCAGCCAGACAATTTGTCGGTGCGGGAGCAAGTGTGATTCCCTGGTATGAAGTCGCGCGGACGGAACACCGGAGCAGGGCATCGTGGCGCTGAGTTTCACCATTCTTGTCGGCACCATGACGGGCACGGCCGAGATGGTCGCGCAGGAGGTGCAGACCGTGCTGGAAGCGGCCGGCCACTCGGTCAGGATCCGATTGATGGACGACCTCGACGCGAGGGTGTTCCAGTCCGGCGGAACATTTCTCATTTGCACGTCGACCTATGGACAAGGCGATGTGCCGGACAATGCGCAGGAGTTTTTTGCCAGCCTGGAGCGTGAGCGTCCCAACCTGTCTGGCGTCGCCTACGGACTGATTGCTCTCGGTGACCTCACCTACAAAGACACTTTTTGCGAGGGTGGCATGCGCTTCGACACGCTGCTGACCGAACTCGGGGCGCGACGCATCGGCGAGATGCTGAAGCACGATGCTAGCTCGGGCACGCTGCCGGAAGAAGTCGCTGCGCAATGGATTGTGGCGTGGGCAGAGAAGGTTGGAGAATCGGTGCGGACTGAAGTCCGCAGCGAGGTCAAAATTGAAGGGCTCAACGGCACGACTGAAGTCGTGCCCTGACGCAAAACTGTCGCGGAAGGGAGTTTTTCCGCAAGCTGTAAAGTCGATTGCAAAGCTCTGTAGAAGTGAGTATTCCAGCGAGCCGTGAGGTCGGTTCCGTTCCAAGTAAGGTTCACGAATGAGCGAAGCTGTTCAGGAAAAACTTGACGACGTCGTGGTCGACGGCAAGCGACTGGAAACACTTTGGCTGGCACCACAGACGGTTGCGGCTCCGAGCATTGTGATGCTGCACGAAGGACTGGGGTCGATTGCGTTGTGGAAGGACTTTCCGCATGCTCTGGCCGAGCGAACCGGATGCGGCGTGCTGGTTTACTCGCGCTACGGACACGGCAACTCCGACAGGCAGGTAGAGAGGCGCTCGATTGGGTTCATGCACCACGAAGGAGAAGTCGTGCTGCCGGAGTTGCTCGACAAGCTGGGGATCGCGAGGCCGATTTTGCTAGGTCATAGCGATGGCGGTTCGATTGCGCTGATTTTTGCTGGGCGGTATCCGGAGCGGACGCGCGCGTTAATTCTTGAAGCGCCGCATGTGTTTGTCGAGGAATTTGGATTGGCGAGCATCCGCGCCGCGAAGGTCGCATTTGAGAGCACGAACCTCCACGCCAGGCTCGGTTGTTATCACGCGCATGTGGATGAAACGTTTTGGGCATGGAACGACATTTGGCTCGATCCGCAGTTTCCGGCATGGAACATCGAGTCGTATCTCGCCACGATTGGATGTCCAGTGCTCTGCATGCAAGGCGAAGATGACGAATACGGCACGCGTGCGCAGGTGGACACAATTGTTGCGAGGGTACCAGGCGCGGAACTGCTGATGCTGGCGCAGTGTGGACATTCGCCGCATCGCGACCAGCGGGAGGCAACACTGGCGAAGATGGCGGAGTTTGTGGAGAAAATCAAAGGCCAACCACGGATTTACACGGATGCCACGGATCAGAAACTAAGAGCAATCTAGAAAATAGTGTGGCCGTGACGAGTGGATGTGTCGCCGGCTGAAGCCGGCTCAAGACTGGACCAAGGCAGCGTGGACGCCGAGCTAAAGCTCGGCTCTACCCTAGATGAAGAGCGGACGGCCAAAGCGAAGAGCGTTCGGCAAGGAGCGAACATGGCGGAATGGGTGCACACGTTTAAGGGCGCGGTACTGGCCTCGGAATACGACTTCACCAGCCACATGAATTCGCAGATGTACGTCTCGCGCTTTGACCAAGCGACATGGTTCCTGCTGCGGGCCATCGGCGTAACCCCGGCGTCGATCAAGCAACAGAACCTGCGGGTCGCCATCGTGCGGCAGAACTATCAGTTCCTGGAAGAGTTGCGCGGCGGAGAGTTGGTGGAAATCAAGAGCGGATTCCTCGCGGTGGGCGAAAAATACTTTCGCTTTCTGCACCAGCTGTTCGACGCCGAGAACGGACGCATGATCGCCACCTGTGACAGCGTGGCGGTGCGTGCCAGCCTGGAGACCGGCAAGAGCGTGCCCCTTACGCCAGAGCTTCAGGATCGCGCCAAGGCCTATCTGGTGACGCCGAATGCGCCAATGGATGAGGCGATCGGATAGAGGAATTCCAGCGTTGGTGTGTACCGTTTGGTGGCCAGAAGTGCCGCCGGGTTGAAACCCAGCTCAAGTTAAGAAAAGAGGCTGTTGACGCTGCGCTGAAGCGCAGCTCTACCTCTTTGTATGAGAGATTCAGCAACTCCAGAACCGTTCTAGCTCCTGCAACTTGCGATTGACCGCGCCCTTTGCATTCCGGATAATCAATTAACGGGTGTTGGAGTTCACCCTTAACCGCCCTTTTGGGGAAGATGACTCCTACCAGGGTTCGCTTGGGAGGAGTCGCGTGCCGTAGCCTTCCCTATACGTTCCCGACAAATTTAAAGCTTGCAGAATTTGCGAACGCAGAGCTGCGCGCTCCGCCGTCGTCAGAGTTGAGCCATGGCAGCGGGACGGTTTGCGATTTTTGCGGGCAGACAGGAACGGCTTAGTTTGCACAAATATCTTCTGGTTGGGGTGGGCGGTTTTGCCGGCGCAATCGCGCGCTACGGCGTGGGAACCTTCGTTACCCAGCGACTGGGATTGCGATTCCCGTTCGGCACGTTCCTTATCAACGTGAGCGGCTGCTTTCTCATCGGCTTCTTCATGCACCTGCTGGCTGAGCGTGGGGTGCTCGACCTGCAGTGGCTCTACGTTGTGGTGATCGGATTCATCGGGGCGTACACAACGTTCTCGACCTTCGAGTACGAAACGGTGCGCGCCCTGCAAGACGGGCAAATCGGGATGGGCCTGCTGTATGTCGGCTCCAGCGTGCTGGTGGGTTTCTTGATGGTGTGGGTTGGTTCGCTGGCGGCGGAGCTGGTGCCTTAGGGGCGGTCGAGGAAGGAAGCCAGGGTTAAAGGCCGGCTTACCGCGGACGCTGATTCGCCAGGCTGAAGCCTGGCGCTTCCACCTGAATTGAACATTCATGGTGTGACCTGGGTCACGTTCTGGTGTGCCCCCTGTCCTATGAGCGCGTAGCAAAGAAACCGCAACTTGAATGTGCACGATTCTTTAGGAGTTCGCAGCCTTGGCCCAGGCGGCTAATCGCGACCGTCAAAGTACTATGATTCCTCGCGTTCTCATTGCCGGGATCGGAAACATTCTGCTGCAGGATGACGGGCTCGGTCCGCAAGCCGTGGCCCGTCTGCAGTCAGAGTACGAATTCGGCGACGAGGTCGAAGTGCTCGACATTGGAACGCCAACCCTCGACTTCGTGGACTACTTGCGAGAGCGCGATGTGCTGGTTCTGATTGATGCACTCTCGGGCGGCGGGGAGCCGGGCGAGATTCTGACGTTCGACAAAGAGCGACTGAAAGACTTCCTTCCCAACATGCGCCTCAGCGCGCACCAGCCCTGTTTGAACGAGACCCTGCACGCAGCCGAGATGTCAGGCATCGACCCGAAAGAAGTCCTGCTAGTTGGAGTCGTCGGCCACAGCTTCGATGTCGGAACCGAGCTCGGCCCGGATGTTTCGAAGGCCATGCCCGAAGTACTGGAGTTTGTTGCCGAGTTAGTGCGGCGCCACGGCGTGAAGGCCGAAAAGCGTGCGGTGCCGCTTCCAATGCGGGGATGGTGGGAAGCGGAGTCGCCGGTATCCTAGTCGCGACCCGATTGACCTTTGACATCTATACCAAGTCCGACTGCCCCGTCGCCGTGACCACACTGGCCCATTCGTGTGCTGACAGCCGCTTGCGGCGCACCGTTGCCATCGTAATCGGCACATGAATGAACATGCCATGCTGCAGGCCGATGATGATGTCGGTTTTGCCTGCCATTGCGGCGTGCACGGCATGGCGCGCGAAGGAGTCGCACATCACCGAATCGACGGTTGAGGCCGCCACGCTGCGAATGTAATAGCTGGGATCGATGTAGCGCAATACGACGGGGAAGCGCAGCTTGGCGAAGTGCTCGGTGATCCTTTCTTTCAGGAACAGTCCGATATCGCGATGCTTCAGGTTGCCCGAGGCATCACGCTCGTCCGGCGGAGGCATCAGGTCCTGGCCTGCGCCTTCGGCGACCACGATGAGCGCATGATGGCGTTCGAGTAGACGGCGGTGCAGTTCTGCCAACAGCCCGCGTTCGCCTTCCAGCTTGAACGGCGATTCCGGCACCAGCGCGAAGTTCACTTCCTGGCTGGCAAGCGTTGCGCCCGCGGCGATGAAGCCCGAGTCGCGTCCCATGACCTTCACGATGCTGACGCCGTTGAACGCGCAGTGAGCCTCGACATGCGCCGAATCGATGATGTCCTTCGCCCGCGCGATGGCGGTGAAGTAGCCGAACGAGCGGTTCACGTACAGCACGTCGTCATCGATCGTCTTGGGAATGCCGATGATCGAGATTTTCAGGTTGCGCCGCTTCACTTCTTCTGCGATCGCGTGAGCGCCGCGTTGCGTGCCATCTCCCCCGACCGCAAACAGAATGTTGATGCCGCGCTGCTCGAGAAAATCGACGATGATGTCAGGGCTGACCGGCCCGCGCGACGAGCCCAGCAGCGTGCCTCCGTGCTGGTGAATGTCGTTGACCATCTCGGTATTCAGCCAGACCGGCGACGCGGCCGCTTGCGGCGCGAATCCTGAATAGCCATAGCGAATGCCGAGCACGGAGCTCACGCCATAGTGATAGTGCAGTTGCAAATAGAGCGAGCGGATGACGTTGTTCAGCCCGGGACACAGCCCTCCGCAGGTGACGATGGCGGCCTTAGTGCGGGCCGGATCGAAGAAGATTTTTTCGCGTGGCCCGGCTTTCTCGAAGAGCTGCTCGCTTTCGCCGCCGGCGGTGTCAATCTCGATGGGCAGGCGAACGAATGTGCTATCGCTGACGAAAGTGCCGTCCACCGCGGTGCGCGCGTCGCGGCGCAGCGGCGACGGCATTTCGCGCGCTCCCAGTTCCTGTACAACGGCCTGCTCAGTTTCGATCATAGGTTTCACTCTCCCGCGGAGCAGCTACAGGCCCGGCGGCCAGTTCAGTTTGACGGACTCTCCACGATATCCGAACCGGCAGGATTCGGCTGTCATAGACATCACACCGACTGTGTGACTAAAGTGGGAGGGGAACGAACCGTTCGGCGCGGCCTTTCCGCCACACGGTAATGGAGCTAAGATTGCCTCATGGCGCCTGAAGAGAAATCATCACAAGCGAACGCCGAGCAGAATCCGCAAGCCGCCGAGTATGTGGCGGACGCGCACCGCCGCCTGACAACGATGCGCAAGGAACTTGACAAGCATCCCGATCTCGAAGCCGCGATCGAGCGGCTGGAGCAGGCCCTGGCGGTGCTTACGACGAAGACCGGCGGAATGTTGTAGCTAGCTGAACAGCAGTTCTTTGGCGCGCTGCGAGGCTTTCACCACTGCCTTGATCAGGGTCACTCGCAGGCCGCCTTCTTCCAGTTCCAGAATTCCGTCTACGGTGCAGCCCGCCGGAGTCGCTACCGCGTCCTTCAACAACGCGGGATGATCGCCGGTTTCGAGCATCATCTTGGCCGAACCCATCACGGTTTGCCCGGCGAGCTTCATCGCGATGTCGCGCGGCAGCCCGACTTTCACGCCGCCTTCGGCGAGCGATTCCAAAATCATAAAGACGTACGCGGGCCCACTTGCCGAAAGTCCGGTTACGGCGTCCATGTGCTTTTCGTCCACGCGAATGGTTTCGCCGACGGTGTCGAAGAGCCGATGCACGATTTCGAGGTCCGACGCTTTCACCGCCGTGCCGCAGCAGAACGCCGTCATACCGGCGCCCACTCGCGAAGGCGTGTTGGGCATAGCGCGGACCACGGGAATCTTCGCTGGAATGCGCTGCTCAATGTAAGAAGTCGGCACCGACGCTGCGATGGAGATGATGATCTGGTTCTCGCGCAGCTCAGGCTCGATTTCGGCAACCACTTCGCCCAGCGTCTGCGGCTTTATGCACAGCAGGATGATGTCGGTGTCCTTCACTGCGGCGCGATTGTCGGTAGTGACTTTCACGCCGAACTTCGCTGCCAGCGCGTCCACACGTTCGCTGTGGTTCACGGTGGCCACAATGTTTGCAGCTTTAGCGACGTTTTGGCTGCAAAAAGCTTGCAACAGGATGCTGCCCATTTTGCCGAGTCCGAGGATGGCGAGGCGCGGTGGCTGATCTGATGAAGACACGGTGACGTTCCTGGCGTGCGAATTCCGGTTGTCCGGTGTAACTGCGATTGTAAATTGCACTGTACTGAACGCGATAGAAGACATTCACCACGGAGATCACGGAGAACAACATGCGGAGTTGCGGACGAGGCTGCAAGCCCTGCTGAAGTGACACTACTAAACTGCGCACGCGAATCCCACCAATAGGCGAGTTACTCCGGCGAATCTGTGCGATATAATCAGCGACCTTGTACGCGTTCCACATTGCCCTGCGAAATCTGAACCATTTCCGTATGGAGGTCCGCCGGTGACCCGCCAATTGGCTGTCGCTGCACTCACTCTTGCGTTGCTGCAACCCGGCAACGCCGCCGCTTCCCCCGTTACTTTGGATGGCTACTCTCCCGCGCATTCCACCGCCGAGCGCGACTGGGAAACGAAGTTCCGTGCCATTCCCGATCCCAAGAGCATGCGCGATACCATGCAGCGCTTGAGCGCTCGTCCGCATAACGTCGGGTCGCCATACGACAAAGACAATGCAGAGTGGTTGCTGAGCAAGTTCAAGGAGTTCGGCTTCGACGCGCAGATAGAGACCTTCTACGTTCTGTTTCCGACGCCCAAAGAGCGCCTGGTCGAAATGCTGGAGCCGACGAAATTCACGGCCAAGCTGCAGGAACCACCGCTGCCCATCGATCCGACTTCGCAGCAGACCGCTGAGCAGCTTCCCACCTACAACGCGTACTCCAAAGACGGCGACGTCACCGGCCCGCTGGTATATGTGAACTACGGAGTGCGCGAAGACTACGAGCAGCTCGAACGTATGGGCGTGTCGGTGAAGGGTGCGATCGTCATCGCGCGCTACGGCGGAGCATGGCGCGGTATCAAGCCCAAGGTTGCTGCCGAACACGGTGCGGTGGGCTGCCTCATCTATTCCGATCCCCGCGATGACGGTTTCTTCGAAGGGCAGTATTTTCCCGACGGCCCGTTCCGCCCGCAAGATGGCGTGCAGCGCGGCAGCGTCATGGACACCGACTATCCCGGCGATCCGCTGACGCCCGGTGTAGGCGCCACGAAAGACGCCAAGCGGCTCGACATTACGGAAGCCAAAACTATCACCACTATTCCGGTGCTGCCCATTTCCTACGGCGATGCGCAGCCGTTGCTTGCGGCCATCACCGGTCAAGTCGTGCCTGAGGGCTGGCGCGGTGCGCTGCCCATCACTTATCACGTTGGCCCGGGCCCGGCGAAGGTCCATATGGTGATGAAGTCCAACTGGGACATCAAGCCTATCTATGACGTGATTGCCAAACTTCCCGGCAGCGAAACGCCTGACCAGTGGGTGATTCGCGGCAACCATCATGATGCCTGGGTGAACGGCGCCGAAGACCCGGTGTCGGGAGCGTCGGTGGTGCTGGAAGAAGCGCACGCGCTGGGCGAGTTGGTGAAGCAGGGCTGGAAGCCCAAGCGCACCATCATCTATTGCCTGTGGGACGGCGAAGAGCCCGGACTGCTCGGCTCTACGGAATGGGTCGAGGAGCACGGCGCCGAGCTGAATCAGCATGCCGTGGTCTATATCAATTCCGATTCGAACTCACGTGGATTTCTGTTTGCGTCGGGTTCGCACACGCTAGAGCACATGGTGAACTCGGTGGCGCGCGACGTGCAGGACCCCGAGACGAAGCTGAACGTGCAGCGCCGTGCACAGTTGCGGCGTATCGCGAACTCTCAAAAGCCTGATGATCGCGAAGCAGCGCGTGGCGCTGACCTGCGCATCGGCGCGCTCGGCGACGGTAGCGACTACGCTCCCTTCCTCGATCATGCCGGAGTGGCCGCGGTCAACATCGGCTTCGGCGGCGAATCACAAGGCGGCATCTATCACTCCATCTACGACGATTTCTACTGGTACACCCACTTCGGTGATCCTCAGTTTGTGTATGAGCGGGCGCTGTCGCAGTTGGGAGGAACCATGGTCATGCGCATGGCCGATGCGGATCTGCTGCCCTTCGATCCCGCATCCTCGGCCGACACCGTAAAGCGCTACGTCGGCGAACTGAAGGCCGAATTGAAAGAACAGCAGGACAAGGCCAGTGAGCGCAACCGGGAAATCGACGAGGGCGTGTACACAGCGACGGCCGATCCGGAGAAAAAGTACGTACCGCCGCCCAAGCAAGAAATTCCGCCCTAC
The DNA here is from genome assembly GCA_963730105.1 of uncultured Acidobacteriaceae bacterium. Lineage (GTDB taxonomy): Bacteria > Acidobacteriota > Terriglobia > Terriglobales > Acidobacteriaceae > DASRAA01. The sequence continues at coordinate 870,794 of CAVSQO010000010.1, read as the reverse complement.
CTGAACTTCGCCCCGCTGGAGAACGGCGTGGCCGCTTACGAGCGCGCGGCCAGGCGTTACAAGGCAGCTTTCAGCAAGCTGGCCGATAGCGATCCCACAGTGTGGGAGTCGCCGAAGTTCAAGACCATCAACGAACAGCTCATCCTCACCGAGCGCACGTTCATGACCACCGAAGGCCTGAAAGAGCGTCCCTGGTTCAAGCACCAGATCTACGCGCCTGGGGCCTATACCGGCTACGGGGTGAAGACAATCCCGGCAGTCCGCGAAATGATGGAAGAAGATAAGTGGGCCGACGCTGATGCCGGCTCCGTCATCGTCGGGGGCGTGCTGATGAAACAGGCCGCACTGGTTGACTCCATCGCCGCGCAATTAGAGTCGATCGTCGGCCCCGGCCCGGCTCGCGCCTCGATATGGAAGCACAGGAAAGCAGAGGATGGTCCGGTTAGCGGAAGATAAGACGGAACTGTGGATGGGTATTTTCTCCGGACCCTTGGCACTCCGGAGCGCCCGACGTCCGCCAACCTCGGCATCCAGGAAATAGGGCGACAGAACCTCTTGCACAGCGTATAGTTTGGCGCGGTTGGAAAGGAAGACAATACGCTGTTATCGAGAGGATCCCATGAACAAAGCAGTCGCTTCGTCGGCGAGTGGCACCGCCATCACTAAGGTCGCGATCACGTGCCTGGTGGTCGGTATCGTTGTTGTTTCCGTCTCACGAACTTGTGCCGGTCAGGACGCCGGCCAAGTCAAAATCGTGAACTCCTGCAAATACAGTCTGAGTTTTAACTCAACCGGACCGCAAATCGGTACGCTGGCTCCGGGCGCGCAAAAGTCGATTCCCATTGCATCTTTCAATCAAGGCGGACAAAACCGCATCATCGCTTACCCGAATCTGGCCGACAACCAATGCCCCAACTGCGACGGGTGGACGGACCTCGGCGGTGCTCCCGGGACCATCCAGCGCGAAGGTTGGATGTGGGAAGGCAATGACGCGAAGTATGCGGCATATTGCAATCCCAGCCTGAGCGGGCGCGGCATCTGCGTACAGCAACACAACTGCTGTGGCAAAGGGATGGTGCAGGACGGAACGTTCGGCACCCACTTCGAGTTCACGCCGAAAGGTACGCCTACGAATGACTTCGTCAACCTGAGCACCAACTACGGCTCAGGCCCTCACTCGCCGCCCAAGCTCTGCGGCAATGGTGTCGATCCCAACGACTGCGTAGATAAGGCAGCCGTCATTTTTTACAACGTGCCGATCGCCTGGACTACCAACCTCGATTGCTCGTTCACGTCGAAAGGAACCCAGGTGAAAGGCGGCAAGTGTCTTGCTGCGAGTTGTCCAGATGCCTATCAGCATCCGACGGACGACAAGCAGGTGGCGTGTTCCGTGAATCCGAGCCGAGGATATGTTGTGACCTATTGTCCGGCAGGTTCGAGCATGCCCAATCCATAGCAGGCCAGGTAAACTGGCTGGATACCCGCGCAAGCGCGTGCAGTGGCTTGAGCGGGTCTCTTCATCTTCGCAGGTAGAAGGCCCTCTAGCGGTCGAAACCCAGCCATCCGGTAAAGACTTGGACGGCGAAGGTGGCGGCCATAGCGGCGACCTTAGGCCCCGGATCGCCGTAGACTTCCATGCGAGTTGGCAGGGACACCTGTATGAGTTGCTGGATGTGTTGGTGTACCGCAGGCCCCTCGAAGTGTGCGGTGATGGCGGCCTCATCGGCGTAGCCCTCGACCAGGCGGCAGCGCTGGCGATCGGCGCTCAGCAGAAACTGATAGCACAGGGTACCCGGCTCCAGTTCGCTTTCCGCGACCATCTGTTTCGCGATGGCCTCGAACTCGGCGAACCTGCCGTCGTAAATGTTGAGGTCGACCACGACACGAATTCGTGGGGTGCTCATGGGGTCCCTCCTTGGAACCTGCATGGCTCTCACCCTGTCCGGCAAACACCTGGGCCTTGCGGGGTCGCCCGTCGCGCGAATCCCACATTGTGGGACATCTAACCGCTACTGCTTTTCGTACACGTACTTGGCCGATACCTTATTTTTCTTGTTCTTGGCGTCAGTAGCGAAATAGCTGATTTCGAGGGTGCGGCTTTTCCCGTCCTTGGAGAGCTCGACTTTGCCGTTGCTCACCGTCTTATTGCCCTTCATATTGGCGAGGAGTAGCTTGCGATCGCCCTTGGTCTTGTAGGCCCGGTAGTCCACATTCGGATCACCAGTAACCGGATAAGGCTTGCCGTCGAACTTGCCGGTCCACTCGGAGTGCGCGGGCTGGCCCGCGGCATTTACGCCATCGGTGGTGACCTTGATGTCGCTGCCGGCTGCGGAATACACGACTGTAGTGTTCTTGCCGACGCCGGCTGGGATATTGGACTTGGCTTCGTCAAGCTTCCAGGTACCCAGGTTAGCGTTCTGGGCGAAGCTGGCGGCAAGGGCGAGAAGGCACAGCAGAGACGTTAAGAAGACGGATCTAGTTTTCATGAAACCTTTCGTTCTATAAGAAGCAGGATTGCGTCGCGCCAGTGTATGCGGAGGCCGCGTGACGCGCAAGCGAAATGCGGGTCGCCTACTCTCCCGTCAGCTGCTTGTACTGCACTGCCGTCAGCGGAACGACGGACAGTCTGCCGATCTTCACCAGAGGCGAATCGGCGAAAAGCTTGTTGGCTTTGATTTCCGCCAGCGTGATCGGCTTGGCAAGCGGCTTTCCCAGTTTGATTTTCACCAGCGGCGTCTTGGGATCGGACGCATCGACAGAGACGACCGACGCTGTTCCAACGGCACTCTTGTGGTCTCCGGTTTCGTAGATCACTAGACGAGTCCCTGCAGTCATTTCGCGGAGATTCCGGACCGCAACGGGATTGGTGACGCCGTCCCAGATTGTCGTTTTATCGCGCTGCAGGTCGGCGAAGGAGTAGGCAGTCGGTTCGGTTTTGAGCAAGTAATCGAAAGGCATGGCGTATGTTCGCACAAAGCGTAATGCGGAGCCAAGTTGCCGGAGTCATGCCCCGTGCTTAGCGATCAAAGCCTTCCCACGTGGTGAAGATCTCGGCCCCAAATGCCCCAGCCATCGATGCGACCTGCGGACCGGGATCGCCATAGATTTCCATGCGCGTCGGAGTAGCAAATTGCAGCATTTGCGGCACGAACTGCTGCACCGCAGGACCGTTGAAGTGTGCAGTGATCGCGTCGGCATCGGCGTAACCCTCGACCAGGCGCGCGCGCTTGCGGTCGGCGCTGAGCACGAAATGATAGCCCAGCGTGCCTGGTTCCTTCGCGCTGACTTCAGCCATTTGCTTCGCTACGCCCTCGAACTCAGCGAACTTCCCTTCGTGAATGTTGAGATCGACCAATAATCGAATCCGGCTTGTGCTCATGTGTGCCTCCTTGGTTAGTGTGGCAGACAAATCCCGCCACAGCAGCAGCGGCTGCGGCGGGAAATGTTCGATCCGTCCAACACCTATTTATACGTGGCGTTGCTGCGAAGCAGCACATCGCGATGGGTGCTGAAGTCGATCATGGAACCGATGGCCGGACCGCCCATCGGGTTCGCTTTCATCCATCCCTGCAGCGCGGTGTTGACCTTATCGAGGCACTCCGCGTTCGAGCAGAGATAGTAGAGCAGGAACATGTTGGGATTGTCGGTATGGATCGCTTCGACGTCTACTTCGTATTCATAGATGGTGCCGTCGGCCAGCAATTTCTCGAAGAAGGGCACGAACAGAGTTTTGCTCAGCATGGCGACAGCGTCATCGGGCGCATCGGCTTTCAAGTGGTACATCGAGCCGTGGCCGTAGAGGCCTTTCCACGAGCCGGGTTTCCAGTTGTAGTAGCGGCTGACGTAGATGTTGTCCCAGTGCTTGGTGGCGCCATCGAGAACGGGTGTCGTCGAATTGCCCGACTTGTAGAACTGGTCGAGAACGTTCATCAGTCCAGCTTCCGACATAGAAGACCACCACTCGTCGTGCGTCTCTCCGTCGAGCTGGTGGACGATGATATGGTCGTCGCCGTAACCGATGATGGCGCCACTGGCCACGGCTTTGTCCAAGATCGCATTGTCGGCGGCGGTGTTCTTGTCCATGTCGGCCCACTGCGCGCGGGGGATACCCCAGTTCGATACGTACGAATACATCGGCGGTTTTTCTTTGACTTCGGATTGTGCACTAGCAGGAATGGCCCAGAAGGCCGTGATCGAGGCGGCGCAAAGTACGGCAAGAACTGTTCCCAGTCTTTTTCTCATTCTCTTTTTTATCCTCAAAAGCAAGATAGTTTGAAGCCGGTTGCGAACAAAAATAACCATCACAAAGCTATGTTCGCAACGCACTCGCGCAGTGGGTTACTCGTACTGCTGATTTCAACTTAAGATTGCAGAAATGCTCACAGACGGGATTGCGTTCCAGATAGTGGTGTCCGAAGGCATCGCTCAAGATGGTTTTGGGATTATGGGTGGATTTGCAGCGGAAAGCAATCAGACAATGGTGGTGAGATGCTCTGACCACGTCTGGGCGTCGTAGCACCGAGGCGAATCCACCTCGGTGCCACCAAGTCATTATTCAGAGCGAAATTTGGTGCCCACAGTGTGGGACGTGAACTATGCCGTCCCCAACCGTTTGAGAACGGTTTCGCGGAAGCCGCGGCTCAAAGTAAGCTTGGTTCCATCGCGCAGCAGGATCGCGTAGTCCCCGTAGAGGGACGGCTTCAGCGTCTTGATGCGGTCCACGTTCACCAGCGTCGAGCGATGGACGCGCAGGAACTGACGCGCGCCCAGCCGGTTCTCCAGCGCAGTGATGGTTTCGCGCAAGATGTGAGTGACGTTGCCAACGTGCAGGCAAACGTAGTTTCCCGCCGACTCGGCCCAATCGATTTCCGTAGGCTTGAGGCAGACGATCTCGCCGTCAGATTTCACGACGATGCGCTCTGGCCCGCGCTGCCGGTTGTCGAGTCCGCCCAGCATTTCCAGCACTCGCTTCTGAAACACTCCATCCGCGGGGTTCAGCAACTGCTTGCGCGCATGGTCCAGCGCTTCGCTCAGCCGCTCTTTGTTGACCGGCTTCAACAGGTAGTCCAGCGCATGTACTTCGAAGGCGCGCATGGCGTAGCGATCATACGCAGTCACGAAGATGGTCAGCGGCAGTCTGCCTTGTTTCTGTAAGGCTTCCACCACTCCGAAGCCGTCTACTTCGGGCATCTGGATATCGAGAAACACGAGATCGGGTTCCTCGTTCTGGATGAGCGCGACGGCCGACTTGCCGTCGCCGCATTCGGCTACGATCTCCAGATCAGGCTCGTCCTGCAACAGGCTGCGCAGGCGCCCGCGGGCCAGCGCTTCATCATCGCTAAGCAACACTCGTATCGACATTGGCGGTCGTGACCTCCTCATTGCGAATTCGATAGGGAACGCGGATCTTTACCATGCATCCGCCGCCAGGCGCGTCTTCCAGCATCATGGCGTGATCTTCGTTATAAAGTTGGCGCAAGCGTCCGCGCGTATTGCGGAGTCCCACGCCTTCGGGGGGCAACAGTCCGCGGCCACGGGTGAAGCCCACGCCGTTGTCGCGGATTTCCATCCACACATCGTCGCGATCACGCCAGGTGGTGATACGAACCAGTCCGGGTGCGCGCCGCGGGCTGATGCCGTGGCGGATGGCGTTTTCCACCAGCGGCTGCAGAATCAGGTTAGGAACCAGCGTGTCGAGCGTGCGCGGATCGATTTCGGTCTCGACGAGCAGGCGATCGTGGAAGCGGGTCTGCTGAATGTCGACATACTTCTGCAAAAAGGTCAGCTCCTGGTGGAGCGGAACTTCATGCACGCCTACGCCGTCCAGCGACATGCGCAGCAGGTCGGCGAGCTGCAGCGTCATGTGCTCGGCGGCGGGCCCGTCGTGCCGCGCCAGTGACGCTATGGAATTCAGCGTATTGAACAGGAAGTGCGGCTCCAGCTGGATCTTCAGCACTTCGAGCTGCGCATTGGCCAACTGCGCTTCGAGTTGCGATGATAGCAGCTGCCGCTCCTGGTACTTGCCGTAGAACCCGATGGCCTGGGTAATCAGCAGCACGTACCAGTAGCGCTGGATGTCCATGAAGGTGCGCGAAAGCACGTGCGCGAAAAACGGTACGGTCGGTTCTTTCGTCCAGGTGACGAAGGGATTCAACAGGGCAAGCGCGACTGCTCCCACGAACGCAAGCGCAACGCTCGCGACAATATGAACGGGGAGGGAGAGCTTCCAACTGGCGCGGTCGAAGGTGTAGCGCTGCGCGAGTTCGTAAACCACCGGCGTGAGCAAGGACCACACTAAGGCGATGGTCATGTTCCACGCGATCAGTTGGGTCCAACTGATAGGCGTCCCCATCGACGCCATGTACACATGAGCGCCCGCCGCGCTGAGGAACGCCAGCAGCGTCCATAGCACAAAAGCGATCAACCAGATTCGGCCCCACCGTTTCAGCATCGCGCGACTCGACGTTACGAAAAGGTCCCCGGAATAGACGAACGTGCGCCCTGCTGTGATAGACGCAAACGGCGTCGAAATGTTTCCTTAAACTGGCAGAAAGTAGTTGTGGAACGTGTCCGAAAGCGGACAGTTAGAGCTGATGGTGGCCTTACGGCCGCAATTCGCCATTTCCGTGCGCTCGATGCGACAATGTCGATTCGCCCGTGGGCGATCGCACGCATGCACGAATTAGGAATCGCAACCTCTATATTGGAATCGGTGGAGTCGGCGGCGCGTCGCAATCCCGGCGTCCACATCACAAAGGTGGGGGTCAAGATAGGGGAATTGGCTGGCGTCGACGTCGATGCCCTTCAGTTCGGATTCGAGTGCATCGTGAAAGATACGGAGTGGGAGCCCCTGGCGCTAGAGATTGAGTCGATACCGCGGGTACAGCGCTGTCCCAAATGCCAGCACGAATTCCGCATGACGGACTATGATCCCCATTGTCCGCAGTGCGGCGAGTTTGCGACGCAGTGCGTCAGCGGAGAAGAGTTGGACATCGCGTATATGGAAGTGGACGAATGAGCCGTGTCGAAGTCGAAAAGAAGGTCCTGAACGAAAACCAGATTCTCGCCGAGCAACTGCGCGAGCGCTACCGCCAGCAGGGAATCCTTTGCGTGAACTTCATCAGCGCGCCCGGATCGGGCAAGACACTGCTGCTGGAGAAGACGCTGGAGCGCATGGACAAAAACACACGCGTGGCGCTTCTGACTGGCGACTTGCAGACCGAGAACGACGCCCAGCGCCTGGCCAAGTATGGATTTCCCGTGAAGCAGATCGTCACCGGAGGGACGTGCCATCTCGACGCGCGCATGATTGAGAAGCACCTTGCCGACTGGAAACTGGACGCCCTCGACCTGCTTATTGTCGAGAATGTGGGCAACCTTGTATGCCCGTCCAGCTATGACCTGGGCGAAGACGCCAAGATCGTCCTGCTCAGCACCACGGAAGGCGAAGACAAGCCGCTAAAGTATCCGTCCATCTTCTTTAAGTCCGAGCTGATGATCCTGACCAAGATCGACTTGCTACCTTACGTCCCCTTCAAAGCCGACGTCGCCAAAGAAAATGCTCGGCGCGTGCATCCGCAGATGGAGATCCTCGAAGTGTCCAGCACGACCGGCGAAGGGCTCGATGCCTGGATGAACTGGCTGGCGGCACGCCAGCGCAAGGCCAAAGAGAAAGCCAAGCTCATCTCGGCATAGCAATTAACCGACCATTACGTTCCGATCGCCTGGCGCTCCGGCGCCGAGGAGTTGAGAGCGGCGACTTTACGGGCATAAATGCTGATGCCCGGCATTGCGGTTAACCCGTGGAGGAAGATGCTCAGGATCACAGTCGCCATAACGGCAGCTCGAATCGCAGCTTCGCCAGGGAGATGAAGTTCCTGCTCCAGGTACACCAATCCCAGGACAATCGACGCAAGCCCACGCGGGCCAAACCAGCCCATAAAGATAACGGAAGGTCGGCTGAGGTGTGTCCCAATGAGCGCAAGTGCGACAGGCAACATCCGCACTACCGTCAGACTCAGCACGGCGTACACCCAGCTGGCTGGCGTCAACTGCGACCAATTGCGCACTACTACCATGCCGAACATAAAAAACACCGCAAGGTTAAAAATCTGTCCCCACTGCTCGGCGAATTCAACGCTGTGTTTCCCTGCCTCCTTGAACGGCGCTTGGATGGCCAGACCGGCGACGAACGACGCTATGAACATGCTGGCGTCGACCATATCTGCCAGGAACAAGCAAAGCAGGGGCAAAGTAACGACCGCGATCTGTTGAAACGATTCGGCTAACCAACCTCGGCGAACGGCGGCGCGCAGCAACCAGCCCCCGATCAGGCCGACCGCCATTCCGACAACCACTCCTAAACCCAATTGCTCGCCCATGTACTGCAGTAAGCTGGCGGGCCCGCCTTCAATCTTGGCTGCCGCAATCGCCATGAAGAACAATAGGAACGGCACAGACAGTCCATCATTGAGCCCGGCCTCTACGTTAAGCCCCTCGCGAACGCGCATGGGTACGCGTGAGCTGGTCACGACAACCTGGCCTAGCCCGGCGTCGGTCGGGGCAAGAATGGCGGACAGGATGCCTGCTTCCCAAATCGACAGGCTTGGGAACACCAGTCGCGCAACGATGGCTCCCAGAAGTATGGTCAAAAGCATGCCGGTGCTGAGCAAGCGACCGGGCAGCGTTCCGATTTTCCGCAACACTGTCAGATCGGTTCGACTGGCGTCGGTGAATAGCAGCAGTACCAGACCTATCTCGGCAAGTCGGAGAAACACATTGGGCGTCACGCCAGCCGCAGCAACATGCATCCAGTGCGAAGACAGTACCATTCCCGCAGCCGTGAAAAAGATAGGGGCGGTGATCGGTGTCTGCGATGCCCTATTTGACAAGAGAGCATACCCGAGGAGAAGTAAGACGAAGATAGCGGCGGTGGTCATGTTAGTCCTTGCGTTCTAGTGCAGAGAGTTGATCGCAGCGCTAGCGAGAACGGCACAAGTCCAACCTAGCCTGAATCGGGAACGCTCAGTCTGGATTGTGTGTGCCTTCGCGATTTATTGTCAGTGACCTTTATCACTATCCTCAACGTAACCAGATTCCCGCGACACTGCAGAGTACGACCCACCCCCAACGAGGTCGCGGGAATAGCCGCGAGCGTCTGGAATCTCCGCTCCCTAAGCTTGCGTTTTTTCTGAGATGGGAACTTCGGCGGACTTAAGGGGCTTCCATTGATGGATTCGGCTTACTACGACGAAGAAGTAACCTGTGGACAAGCCACACATCATGACGCCAACCAAGCCCTCAATCGGTGCGAGCAGCCGCCACGGTTTCGCCAACACCACATCGCCGTAACCGAGGCTGGTATAGGTGACTCCGGAAAAGTAAAACGCTGATTCGGCATTGGGGAGGAAGCCACACCACAGATAGAACAACCCCCAGATCGAAATCTCCGCCAGATGAAGCAGGATCAACCACCAGATAATGCGGAGTAGCCTGCGGATGACAGGCCAGAGGCTCTTTGGAGTCAGGGCGTACAAACCCGTCAAGTGCCGGAGCAGTACCGCGATACCTGCGGTATGCACGATGACCGTAAGGGCTGCCAGGGCGCACGCGCTGAGGATTATTGTAGGCATCTGCGATTCGGCTGCGCTGGTGCGGTGAATCTCGCACTGGGTTCCACCCAGTCATCCCCGGAGTCTATGCCGTACTGCTCACTTCTTCAATCTGAACTCGAAGAGGGCACACCATTGATAACTGGCCGGCTCGTGCCCTACCGTTCGTGGCTCCGCTCTCGCACGCAGTGCTTGAGTCCTGGCTAGGTATGTCCTACCATGAGCCGTTACCATGAAGGCTTCTGTCTACCGGAGGGAAAGCTCTGTGAAGCGCCCTAATAGGTTTCGTCTCGTCCCCGTGTTAAGAGTCGCGACACTTTTCTTGCTAGTCAACCTTGTGGTGCTTCCGACGTTCGCCTGGCAAGGTGACGAGGAGAGTGAGCCTGCGCAGGAAAGACAAGGCTACCCGGTGATGGTGGACGGATATGAAGTGTTCCGCATTCACCAAAGTCTGGGGGCGGCGTCGGCGGAAGAACGGGCGCGGAGAATCTCGGCACGCTTGGAGGAGTTAGTCAGCGCAAGCGACTTCGATCCCAACGAAATCAAGGCTTACGAAGAGGGCGGAGTGACGACAGTCCGCTACGGCGATGGGTTGATCGTGACCCTCAATGACGCCGAGGCCAAAGGATCAGGCCTTTCGCGCCAGGCTCTCGCTGCTCAGTACATCAAGCTGCTTCAAGAGAAATTGACGCTTGCGCGCGAGCAGCACACCCCTCGATACCTATGGCGGGCGGCAACGTATGCAGCGGTCACGCTGCTGATTTACCTGCTGCTGTTGTGGCTGATCATTGCGGGTACGCGATGGATACTGCGGACCGTCGCGACCTCCGCCAAGATGCGATTCAAGGGCATCAAGATCCAGCAATCGGAGATCGTACAAGGTACCCGGCTGACAGCGCTGCTAGCCTCTGGGATCCGGCTGCTGCGAGCAGTCGTAATTGCAATTTTCACGTACGTTGCCCTGGCAAACGCATTCAACTTCTTTCCCTGGACCCGCGAGCACGGCCAACGGCTGCTGGGATATGTAGTGAATCCCCTTATTGCGATGGGCGAGGCCACCCTGGGGTACCTGCCGAATTTGTTTTATATCCTCGTGATCCTGGTGGTGTTGCACTTCGTGTTGCGCATCCTCCGTGTGATCGCGAGAGAAGTGGAACGGGGCCGTATCCGCATCCCAGGGTTTTATCCGGAATGGGTTCAGCCAACTTACAAAATTGTTCGCTTCCTGGTGTACGCCCTGGGCGTAGTGATCGTTTTTCCTTATTTGCCATTCGAGAAGTCGCCGGCGTTCAAAGGCATAAGCGTCTTTCTTGGAGTGCTGTTCTCGCTGGGCTCCACATCCGCCGTCGCCAACTTGGTTGCCGGCATCATCCTCATCTACACCCGCGGATTCCGCAAAGGCGACTGGGTCACCATCGGTGAAAATACTGGCGAGATCGTGAACCAGTCGATGCTGGCCACGCATCTGCGTACGATTCGTAACGAAGAAATCACGATTCCTAATGCGGTGGTGCTTGGCAGCCATGTCACTAACTTCAGCCTGCGTGCAGACGAGCAAGGCGTCGTGCTGCACACGTCGGTCACGATTGGTTACGATGCACCGTGGCGCACCATTCACAAGCTGTTGATCGACGCAGCGCTTAGGACTGAACACGTCTTGCGCGAGCCATCACCGTTTGTGCTGCAGGCGCAGCTCGAAGACTCATATGTGAGATACGAAATCAATGCCTATACCGATCATCCGCTGCGCATGCCCTTCATCTATTCCGATTTGCACACCAACATCCAGGACAGCTTTTACGAAGCTGGAGTGGAGATCATGTCGCCGGTGTTTCACGCTCTGCGCGATGGAAACCACGTGGCCATGCCTGGCAAGTATCTGCCGCCTGACTATAAGCCAAAGAGTTTTCGGGTCGAGCGCGTCGATGATTCGCCAGAAAACACAGAACAAAAGAGTTAACCATGCCGAATTGGGATTCTCTGTCCCCCTGGTTCTTTGCCCTTCCTTGACACTGTTCGCGGCCTTCTCTACGGTGGTGGTGCATGTTGAGCCCCCTGAAATTCGCTAGCGCGGGGAATAAGTCCATCTTTTGCCGCGTTTCGCTCATCGCGGCTTTGGCCCTTTCGTTTTGCGCCGCAGTCCAGGGCGAAAAAATTAACGACATACAGCCGCAGGGGTATGTCACCGACCTCGCGGGCGTCATCGATCCTGCGACCCGCCAGAAGATCGAACTGCTCGCGACTGAAGTGCAGCAGAAGACCGGCGCACAGATCGCCGTCGTTACCGTCAACTCGATGGAAGGCGAAACTCGGGAAGATTACGCCGCCGAACTCTACAAGCATCTCGGCATCGGTGCCAAGGGGAAAGATAACGGCGTACTCATCCTGATCGCGCCGAAAGACCGCCAATACAAAATCGAAGTCGGCTACGGACTCGAGCCGGTGATCAACGATGCGCGTGCCGGCGATGTTGGGCGAGACATGGTTCCAGATCTGCGCAAGGGCGACTACAGTTCTGCGGCACTGGTCGGAGCGACAGGCATAGCTCAGTTCATCGCTGCCGACGCAGGCGTGCAACTCACGGGAATCCCGCAACGCGCGGCGCGGCCCCCGACGCATGAGGCTCCGTGGTGGCTGCCGTTCGTTCTGTTCGGCGGATTCTTCCTGCTGATTCGCGCACTGTCTCGCGCGGGACGCCGTGGCGGAGGCCCACCCGCCAGCGGTGGTGGAGGCCTGGGAAGCGCGCTGCCGTGGATCCTGCTGGGCAGCGGGATGGGGCGTGGTGGCGGCAGTTGGGGTGGCGGCTATGGAGGCAGCTCCGGAGGTTGGGGCGGCGGCGGTGGCGGAGGATTCGGCGGTTTCGGCGGCGGCATGAGTGGCGGAGGCGGCGCGGGCGGGAGCTGGTAAACGATGACAAATAAGCCAGAAGATAAGTTACAGAAACTCGTCGGGCGTTTGGAGTATACGTGCGGCGAAGATTTGGTCGCAGTCGTACTTTATGGCTCGGCAGCACGCGATGATTATCATGAGCAATACTCGGATGTGAATGTGCTGATCGTGTTGCGCCACATGAAGCCCACCATTTATTCGGGTCTTGCGGGCGTCTTGAACTGGTGGAGCCTCGAAGAGAAACTGCGGCCGCCAACCATCATGACATTGGAAGAGCTGCGCGAGTCAGCCGATGTGTTCGCCATCGAGATGCTCGACATCCAGGGTGCGCACAAGACGCTCTACGGCGCAGATGTCGTGTCGGAGATTAAGGTCCCGATGAATCTGCACCGCCTGGAGGTGGAGCGCGATCTGCGCACTACGCTGTTGCGCCTGCGCAATCATCTGCTGCTAACCAACGACGGCGACGAGGAACTCAAGCACGTGATGGCGAAGTCGGTGACCAGCGTGCTGACGCTCTTTCGACACGCGCTGATCGCGTTGGGCGAGAACCCGCCGCATGCAAAATCCAAGGTGTTGGAGCATGCCGCCGAGGTTTTTGGTTTCAGCGCGCTGCCACTGCGGTCGGTTCTGGAGTTGCGCAGTGGAGGCCATGCCGGGGACAATGTCCGCAACCTGTATCACGGGTACATGGACGCCATCTTGACCGTGGCTCATGGCTTGGACGTGAAGGTGCCCAAACGCCATTGGCAGAAACAGGCTTAGGGCGATAGTTTCCAACGATTCGATTTCCAGCGAAAGCGAGAGGAACATGAAAACTGGAGTAATCATTCTCATCATCGTTGTCGTGCTGGTGTTCTGGTTCGGCAGCACGTTCATCGGCCATCGCAACGAGATGGTGCGCAAACGCGAGGCCGTTAATTCCGCTTGGTCGCAGGTAGACGTGGTGTTGCAGCGCCGCAACGATCTCATTCCCAACCTCGTCGCAACCGTGCAGGGATTCGCCACCCACGAAGAGAAGGTCTTCGGCGATATAGCTGCCGCACGCGCCGCCATGGCGGGCGCCAAGACCCCTGCCGACAAGATCGCCGCCAACGCGCAGGTCGAGTCCGCCCTCAGCCGCCTGCTGGTCGTGGTCGAGAACTACCCGCAACTGCGCTCGAACGAAAACTTCCTGCGCCTGCAGGACGAATTGGCCGGAACGGAAAACCGCATCGCGATTGAACGTAAGCGGTACAACGATACCTTGCAGGACTACAACACCTACATCGGACTGTTCCCCAACAATATCGTGGCCAGCCTGTCGGGCTTCACGCGCAACGACGCGTATTTCAAGGCGGATGAAGGCTCGCGCCAGCCTCCTAAGGTGAACTTCTCAACGCCTGCGCCGCAGACGGCTCCGGCACCTGCTCAATAACAAACTTGTCTGCTTCAACTCACGGCCATTTCTGCGAAAGCAGAAGTGGCCGTTGTCATTCTTAGCGCTGGAAGGTGCCCATGTATTCCGCGTGCGCGAGGATGTGGCCCTGCATCGCGTCGTCGAGTTCCTTGCGCTTTGTGCCCGGCGGCAGGGTCAGCTTTACGTCGAGCGCGTGAAGGCGAAAAAAGTAGCGATGGGTGTGTCCGGGTGGAGGACACGGCCCGTTATAGCCGACTTTTCCGAAATCGTTGCGACCTTGCATCGCTCCGGCAGCAAGGCGCTCTTGCTTGTTCACATTTTCCGGCAGCAGGTGGATGGTGGCGGGGATGTTCCACATCACCCAGTGCACCCACGTGCCCGCCGGTGCGTCGGGATCGTCCATGACCAGAGCGAGGCTGGTGGCTTGGATGGGCTGGCCGCTCCACGTGAGTGCCGGCGACATGTCGGCTCCCTGGCAGGTATAAGGATTGGGGATGACGGCCCCGGCGGCGAATACGGGACTAGTAAGGGTGAAAGCCATGGATGATTGACCTCCTTTCGGCTGGTTCGGCGGTTGCGCGGCGAGCGTGGCGGCGAGGAGAAGAGCGAAGAGAGCGAGTGGTGCAGTACGCATGCGGCCATTGTAGGACTTGTTGCTGCGACGACAAATCAGGAAAAATATGCTGCTCAAGAACCGCGCCGCTTGTCGATGAATGTCTCCATGGCCTCGGGCGTCTTGGGCCAGTCGTCCCTCAGCAGCCGTGAGAGGGCGCGATCAGCGAGAAGCTTGTCGCCCGTCTGGCAGTGGGGGCAGTAGTTTGCCTCGTTCGCGGCGTGGCGAATGCGCTGAATCACACCGCCGCACCGGGGACACTTCTGCTTGTATTTGCCATGCACGGCCATGTCCTCGCGAAATGCCGTCACTTTCTCGGGGAACTTGTCGCCCGTCTCCGCGCGCAATCGCTCGACCCACGTTTGCAACATCGAACGGGTTCCGGCATAAAGCTGCTCGATCTGCTCTGGAGTCATCTTCTGCGTGAGCTGCATCGGCGACAAGCGCGCTTCCCACAAAATCTCGTCGGAATACGCATTGCCGATTCCGCTGAACATGCGCGGATCGGTGAGAGCGCGCTTGAGCGTGTGATTCTCCGATTGCAACGCTGCGGAAAAATGGTCCAGGTCGGCGTCGAGAACTTCCAACCCTCCGGGATCCAGCGAGCGCAGGTTCTCTTCGCCCGCGATTAAGTGAAGCGAGGCGCGCTTCTTAGAGCCGGCCTCCGTCAACAGCAGCGTCGCATTGGCGAAATCAAATGCGGCAAGTCCGCGCGGCCTCGCAACTTTGGCGCCGCGCTCGCGCCAGTGCAGACGCCCAGCAATCATCAAGTGCAACACGAGCCAGAGATCGCCTTTCAAGCCGATGCAAATGCGCTTGCCCATACGGCGCAGTTGCACGACTCGTTTGCCCTCGACGGACTCCAAGGGCGGCGTTGCGGTGCGCAGTAACGACGGTCCGGCAATGCGGATTCGCTCAAGCTGCTGCCCAACGATGCGTTTCTCCAGCGCATCGAGGTAAACGACGATGTCAGGCAGTTCCGGCATAGGTCAGTAAACAGTGGTTAGTATTAGAAAAATACATCGCTAAGCTCAGGCAGCAGCGGAGCTTAGCAGACTGTACAGCAGCACAGCCAGCACAACTAAAGTAAGTACAACGTACAAGTAATCGCGTTCGATGGCGAACGCAACCGCAGAAAACATCACGCGTGCAACAGGAGTCGCAATCAACAGCAGCAGTCCAAGTTGAATGATGCTTTTTCCATGGAAGTGCAACGCACCCTGCACGATGGCAGGGATCGTGCGCAGAGCGGCGGCTTCTCCGCGAAAGACGTGGAAGTCAGTCGGTTGCAAGCCATGCCGAGCCAGATAAATCGCTGCCCCAAAAACAACCATGGCCGCGGCAATCAGCACTCCAGCGCGCAGCAGGTTCCCGATCATGACTTCGATGCGGTGGTCGTCCAGCGGTGCTGTAGTCATAGTCTCCCCGTGAAGCCGCTGTAGATCATTTCCACTCCCAGCGCGACGATGACCACGCTAAACACGATACGCAACCATTTGGTGCGCGCCTTCACCAGCACGCGCGCGCCCACCAGCGAACCGGCCAGTACGCCCAGCATAACGGGCATGGCGATGCCGGGATCAATGTAGCCGCGGCCAAGATAGATTCCGGCGCTGGCTGCAGCAGTTACGCCGATCATGAAATTGCT
This sequence comes from uncultured Acidobacteriaceae bacterium, assembly GCA_963730105.1. Lineage (GTDB taxonomy): Bacteria > Acidobacteriota > Terriglobia > Terriglobales > Acidobacteriaceae > DASRAA01. Next base: position 854,634 of record CAVSQO010000010.1, on the reverse strand, counting down.
AGTCGTGGTAGAGACCTTGAACGGAATCCGCATGGCCTGGTCCATGGCGAGAACCTTCACCGCACCCGACCCGATGCCGAGCAGTCCCGACAGCGTACCCGCGCCAAACATGAGCCCGAAACCCAGCGGAACGCGATGGACCACGTAGCTGCGTTGCCCTCCGTCGTATGGATAAGAGCCGTTGAGCCGCAACATGTGCGCGAGGCTGTCGGGCGACGGATCGACGACCTCCGGCGGTACACCGCGAGCGGAGAAGATAGCGGAAAACAGCAGCACGATGCCGAACACGATCGCGATGGTTCCCGTGGACACGTGCGTCGCCAGCATGGCGCCGACAATGGCGCCAACCGTGGTCGCGATCTCCAGAAACATCCCGATACGGATGTTGCTGTATCCTTCGCGAACGTAAGCAGCGGCCGCGCCGGATGAGGTCGCGATCACCGACACCAGCGACGCGCCGATAGCGTAGCGAATGTCGACGCCGAATATCAGTGCGAGAAGCGGGACGACAACCACGCCGCCTCCCAGCCCTGTGAGCGCGCCAAGGAAGCCGGCGACAAACGAGCCCAAGGCTAGAAGGACGGTAAACGATAGAATCGTCATAGATGCGAGTACCGACGCCGAATGCTGCGAATTGTAGTTGATAGACCGACGATCGTCACAAATGAGTCGAGAAGCGGCGCCAGAGCTCTCCAAACGTAGAGAAAATCACGTGGCGCGCACTGAGCCGTTGCGGCATTGCACGGCACGCGCGTATTTTTCACGTTGTTTTCATTTGTGACCACAACTCACAATCGTTTTGCGTGTTTCAACACGACATCCGCCAAGAAAGGGCCCCGTCCACTCAATGCGAATAGCCGGCGTCGCCAGCGCATTTCCGCAAAACTATTACTCACAAGCTGAAATTGCAGCCGCACTCAAGCGGCACTGGTTGGCCGAATTGGACAATCCGGAAGTCTTAGATCGCATGCTGGCGCGCGTCGGAGTCGATGGCCGCCACCTGGCGCTTGCGATCGATCGCTACGACGATTTGACGGACTGGGGCGAAAAGAACAACCACTGGATCAACGTGGCCGAAGATTTGGCCGAGCAGTCCATTTGTCGCGCGCTCACGCGGGCGGGACTCTGCGAGCAGGACCTCGACGCTATTTTTTTCGTTTCGGTCACTGGAGTCGCTAGTCCGTCGATCGACGCACGCCTCATCAATCGCATGAACTTGCGGCCGAACATCAAACGCGTCCCGATCTTTGGGCTGGGATGCGTCGCCGGCGCAGCCGGCATAGCGCGCGCAGCCGATTACGTGCGCGCCTATCCTGAGCACACCGCGGTGCTGGTGTCAGTGGAATTGTGTTCGCTGACCTGGCAGCGCAAAGATCTCTCCGTCGCCAACCTAATTTCGTCCGGCCTCTTCGGCGACGGCTCGGCGGCGGTGATCGTCAGCGGTGCTGCGCGCGATGCAATCGGCCCGCTAGTAATCGCGACCAGTTCTTCGTTTTATCGCGGCACCGAAGATGTGATGGGCTGGGACATTTCCTCGGACGGATTCAACATCGTGTTGTCCAACGAAGTGCCAAACATGGTGCGCAAGCACCTGGCACACGATGTGGATGCGTTCCTGTCGGAGCACGGTCTGGAGCGCGACGACATCGCAACCTGGATTATGCACACCGGCGGGCCCAAAGTGCTGGAGGCCACGGCCGAGGCGCTTGGCCTGCCCGACGAAGCGCTGCAGGTGTCGTGGGACTGCCTGGCGCGCGTGGGCAATCTGTCGTCGGCCTCGGTGTTGCTGGTGCTGGAAGAGTTCATGAACCGGCGGCGTCCCGCTGCCGGGTCTTATAGTGTGTTGGCGGCGATGGGCCCGGGCTTCTGCTCGGAACTCGTGCTGCTGCGCTGGTAATTTCCTGGAGCGCACTCAACTATGAGTGAAGTGATTGTTGCCGGCGGAGGTCCCGCGGGTTTGGCCGCAGCTATCGCGGCCCGACGAGCGGGATTCTACGTGAGCCTGTTCGACGGCGCGCGGCCGCCCATCGATAAAGCGTGTGGTGAGGGAATTATGCCGGATGGGCTGGCTGCATTGCAGCGGCTCGGCGTGACGATTCCTGCGGCGCAGGCATGCGCGTTTCGCGGCATACGTTTTGTGGATGACTCGCATGCGGTTCAGGCGGAATTCGCGAATGGCACGGGCTACGGGATACGCCGCGTGTTGTTGCACGAATTGCTCGTGCAACACGCGGCTGACTTGGGCGTCGATTTTCATTGGGGATCGCGGGTAACGGGAACTTCTGCTGGAGCGATCGAAGTGGACGGAGGACGCGTTCCGTTTCGCTGGCTGATTTGCGCCGACGGACAGAATTCAGCGTTGCGCCAGAAGAGCGGACTGTTTCCGACGAGCCGCGCATCCTTGCGTTATGGTTTTCGGCGGCACTATCGAGTGAATCACTGGACGGATTTTGTCGAGGTTCATTGGGCCAATTGCGGGCAGATGTACGTTACTCCGATTTCCAGCGACCAAATTTGCGTGGCCTTCATCACCGGCGATCTAAGGATGCGCTTTGATGCCGCGTTGCCGAAGTTCTCGAAGCTGGCCGCGCGACTGGATGGCGCTGAAATCGTAGGTTCGACCGTCGGAGCGGTCACGGCTTCACGACAGTTAAAACGTGTGCAGAGCGGACGCATCGCGCTGCTCGGTGAAGCGGCTGGCTCGGTGGATGCGATTACCGGCGAGGGATTGTCGATCGCTTTTCGTCAGGCGTTCGAACTTGCCGCTGCCATGCGCGCCGATCGCCTCGACCTATATCAGCAAGCCCATGAGCGAATCACCCGCGTCCCGCGCAACATGTCGCGGCTGCTGCTTTCATTGGACCAGCGGCAGCGATTCCGTCAACGTGTGTTGGGTGCACTGGAGCACCAGAATGAAGCCTTCGAGCGTATGCTGGCGATTCACACCGGTTCGAGTTCGCTACGCGAATTTGGTTTGGGTCAAGCCGTGCGCCTGGGATGGAACCTCCTTCATGTCTAGCCTGCACAAATCAAAAAGCGGCCAACACTTGGCCGCCCTGACCACATTGTTGATTGCCCTCTGCGCGGCCGCAACGGCGCAACAAGCCCACATCAAGCTCGACCCGGCGAAGACGCGCATCGAGTGGACGCTCGGCGACGTCCTGCACACCGTCGAAGGCACGTTTCAATTGAAGTCCGGCACGATTTCGTTCGACCCGCGCACCGGAGAAGCCAGCGGACAGATCGTGGTGGACGCCACCAGCGGTAACAGCGGCAACGGGATGCGCGACTCGAAAATGAAGAAAGATGTGCTGGAAAGCTCGCGCTACCCCGAGATTGTGTTCTATCCCAAACACGTGAGTGGGTACGTCGCCGGGCAGGAATCATCAACCGTACAGGTCGCAGGGAACTTCACCATCCATGGCGGCACGCACGAAATCACGCTGACCATGCCGATTTCGGTCAAGAACACAGGTGTCGAGGCCCACACTAAATTCGCTGTGCCGTATGAAGAGTGGGGCATGAAGAACCCGAGCACGCTGTTTCTCAAGGTCGAGAAGACAGTGCAGATCAGCATCTCGACCGTGGGAGACCTGCAGACTTCCGCTGCAGCGCACGCTTCTAACTAAGCCTGGCCGACACTTTATCCAATGTTCACCGCGCGGCGCGCCAGCGCCAGTGACTCGCTCCAGAACGCACCTGAGTTGTGCATATCCGACACCACTCGTTCCGCGGCGGCCACGAACGTTTCGATCGTTTCTTCATTGGCGACGAGTGGCGGGGCGGTCTTCAGCACCATGAAGTTGTTGCCGCACATTTGCGTCAGTATCTTCTCCTGGCGGAACAGACGCATCACCAGCATCTGGCCAAACATGCCATGATGAATGGCGCGAAACGCCTGGAACGCCAACCGTTGCCCAAGCGTAGTGGGCGAGCGGAATTCGATACCACTCAGCAATCCCAGTCCGCGCGTACCTGCAAACATCTCGTATTGACCCAGCGCGGTGTTCAGCGATTCGCGAAGCAGATTACCGAGCCGAGTCGAACGATCGCCGAGATTCTCATGCTCCAGAACGTCGAGTGTGGCCAGCCCTGCGCGCATCGCCAACGCGTTTTCGCTGAACGTCGAGGTATGCACGATCGCGCGTTGCAGCGTGCTGTACACCGCGTCGTAAATTTCGTCTTTCATCAACACCGCGCCGACGGGAATCAAGCCTCCGCTGAGCGCTTTTGCCAGCACCACCATGTCGGGCTGAACGTCGAAGTGATGGCCGGCCAGGAAGCGTCCAGTGCGAAACATGCCGGTCTGCACTTCGTCGAGGACGAGCAAAGTCCCATAGCGTTGACACAACTGCTGCGCGGCGCGTAGATAACCGGGGGCGGGCACACATATGCCGCCTTCCGACTGCACCGGCTCGACGAAAAACGCAGCGTATTTGCGGGTCTTGAGCTGCTCTTCGAGAGCGGCGAGGTCGTCAAAAGGAATCGCTTGCGTTCCGGCAAGCAGCGGGCCGAAGCCTTCGCTCCAGAAGGGATTGTCCATCATCGACAACGCGCCGCAGGTCAGGCCGTGAAACGCGCCCTCGCAAAACAGAAGCCCGTTCCGTTTCGTAGTAGCGCGCGCGAACTTGATGGCCGCCTCCACGCCTTCGCTGCCTGAGCTGCAAAAGAAGGTCTTGGTCAATCCGCCGCCGGCGAGAGCACAAAGTCGTTGCGAGAGTTCCCCCGCGAGTTCGGGAACGTGGCTTTGCAGCATCGCCGGGCCCGAGCGATCGAGCTCCTGTTTGAGCGCTTCGATGATGTGCGGATGGTTGTGGCCCGTATTGTGCACGCAGTAGCCCGGAGAGGAAATCGAGATAGCGAGTGCCGTCTTCAGCGTACAACTCGCATCCTTCGCAGCGCTGATAGCGCACGTTCATGCCCAGCAAATCGAGCAGGCGCACCCATTGTGGGTTCACCGTTTCGGCGTAAAGGCTTTGCGTCGCCAGCGAGCTTCGGCTCAACAGCGGTCCTCCGGAATGTGCGGCACGCGCGCGAGAAAACAAGATGAATGCATGAGGATGTGGCGTTGCCGGTGAGTCAGACACAGAAACACCGCAGCCGCACAAAAGACTCGCGAGGTCCTGATCACCCACTCAGTTTAGAACTTTTCAAATCAGCAGGTGAGGATTCGCTTCATCGTGCATCGGAGTGATGCCCTCGGGCAATTGCCCGCCGTTGTATTCAGCGAGCCGGTTTTTCCACTTGAGAAAGTCCGTGATGGTCTGCGGCTCGATGCGTACTTCGACCCGCCGCAAGCTCGCTAGCAGTAGGTTCATCTCTTTCATCAGGCCGGTTGGGCTGCGCAGGTCGACGCGTCCCGGTTTGACCGTCATGCGCACTTCGCGGCCCCGCAGTTCGAGCAGGCCCCAGTGTCTCGGTAGTTCATCAGCAGGAATGATTCCTGACGGAGCCATGTAGAACCTCTGGCTGCCCATCCCCTCCTCCGTCGTCTGGCGGAACGGCTTTGCGGCATCAGCGAGAAAGTCGGCACGCGAGACCTTGCACTCCACCAGCACCGACTTGCACCGGCCCTTCCATCCGATGACGTCGGGCACTTCGCCGGTGGCGCAGTACTGTTCCGACAGAATGATGCCGCACTTATAGCGCCGGCGAAGCCACTCGACGGCGCGCGCGACCAGTTGCGTATGGCGGGCTTCGACTGAAGACTTCGGCATGGTTCAGTTGTAGCGTGAAACAATGAGCCTGGGGAGTGACTGCGGAGTCTCCCGCCGAACGAACCAGGCATCCAGGGCTATACTTTTTTCGTGATGTTCCCTTGGCCCTTGCAACTTGCGGCTCTCTTTTTCGTGGCGCTAGTGTGGATGGCCCAATGGCTTGATTGGCAGTCGTCCATTCAGGACAGGCACCTCAACTGGCGTTTCAGGATACGCGGCGCCTGAGTGTTGGGAATGCCCGCACAATCTCGCTAAGGCAACGTGTCATACGCGGCCGCGGCGATTTCGCCTAGCGCCTGCCCCGCGACATTTTGCGCGGCATCAGGATCATCGGGCAGCGCCGTGTGATTGACATAGGCTGCGAACGCGATCGTCCGTCCCGACTTGGTCACCACGTAGCCCGCCAAGCCCTTGCCATTCAGCATCTGGCGCGCGTTGAGGCGGTCGTCCGAGCCGAACGTCCCAGTCTTGGCAAAGACGTGTCCCGCCGCCGGAGAACTCACCTGAATCTTCGCCAGTGTGCCGTCTTTCCCCAAAATCGGCAGTCCCCTGAAGTATGTGTCGAAGTCCGGCCGCGTTCTCCAGTAGGCAAGGTAGTGACACATGAAATCGGGAGTAAACAAGTCAGCCCAATCGCCGCCCGCTCCATCGCCTTGCGACGCGCCATTGAGATCGAGCTTCGCACCGGTCAGAAATTCGTTCTCCATCTTGAAACCAGCTTTCAACACATCTTTCGAGCGTCTTGGCGCCGTAGATTCCCAGCAGGTAGGGCCCCATGCTGGCGTGCAGATTGTGGCTCACTTTCAACGTAATCTTGACGTCCTCGGATAGCGGCGGCGAGGTCTGCTCGGCTTCCACATTGTCAGAGGTGTAGAACTTCTTGAGCGCCGCGAAGTCGGGCGGCTGCGATTTCTTTGGCGGCTTGATCTGAATTCTCGCGTCGGTCACACATTGGCGCAATGCAGCCGTCGCGAACTGCGTGGGTGACGGCACCGGATAAGCGCCCGTCTGCGTCTCCGCGCCGAGAGGAATGCTGCCGATGAGCATCACCTCAACCGATCCATCGGGCCGCGGCGCAGGATCGGAAGCATCGAGGCTGAGCTTACTGCCGGTCGCGCCGGTCACAATCTTGTTGATGAAATGAAGATATGAAGTCTCAGGAGACACGGTTATCGCGACCGGATCGCCCACCTTCCCGCCCGGCTTGCCCGTGAAGTCCACTACATTGTCGTTGACGATGATCGACGACAACACGACGCCGGTGCCGCCCTCGTGCGGGCCGTCTGGCATGAGCGAGGTGTCAATGTAAACGTTGCCGTCGATTTTGCGCACGCCCTTGGCGGCAATCTGTTTGGCCATCGCGCGCAGCACCGCCAGCGGATCGCCGGGCAGCGCCGGCCCTTGGTAAGTGTGGTCGTGGTCCATGAACGCCAACGTGCCATCGGGCTGGACGCGGTTCGACAAATTCGGATCGCCGCTGGCCACGAGTATGACGTCGCCCCTTAGTGTGCCGTGCTTGTCGATCGGACCCGTGCGATACACGAACGTATGGAATCGGAAATCACCGCCCAACTTGGCCAGCATCGTGCCTTCGGTCAGCAGCTTGGTGGTCGAGGCCGGCACGAACATCTTGTCGGGTTGAGCGCATATAGCACTTCGCCGGTCTGGACGTCGAAGAATTCGATGCCGAAATTGGAGTGCGCAAACACCGGGCGCGACATGACCGTCTGGATACGTGCGGCCAGCGGGCTGGATGACTGCGCGAATGCGGACGCCGCAACGAATGTAGCCAACAGAAGAATGGCGGCCGGCCGATAGCGCTTACCAAACACCGCAATACGCAAGTGAGACATTCGTGAATCCCTTTCCGAGGAACTGCCGGGTAGAAGCTGGGTCGTCTGCAACTCTACGCGAACCGCCACCGCGCGGCCTGTTGTGCGCTTCACTCCACGCAGCGAAGACTGGGCTGTCTCGCGATTCGTGTAGGATTAAAGATTCGCATGCCGACGATGATCCAGGCCGAGAATGTGCGCAAGACGTACCGCATCGGTAAAGTCGATGTGCCTGCGCTGCGCGGTGTATCGCTCGCTGTCGAGAAAGCCGAATTTGTCAGCATCGTTGGCCCGTCGGGTAGCGGCAAGTCGACTCTTTTCTATATCTTAGGCGGCTTGACCCATGCCGACAGTGGTCGCGTCTCAATCGACAGCGTCGATTTTACGGCCCTCTCCGACGCAGCCCGCACCCGCATGCGCAAGCAGAAAATTGGCTTCGTCTTCCAGAAGTTCAATCTGCTGCCCACGCTGTCGGCGCAGGGCAACATCGACATCGCGCGTGACATCGCCGGGCTCGACGTCAGCCACGACCGCGAATACGTTGAACGCATCACGCAACTGCTGGGTATCGACAAGCGCATGCAGCACCGCCCATCGGAGATGAGTGGCGGCGAACAGCAGCGTGTCGCACTGGCGCGGGCGCTGGTGAACAAACCCGCCATTGTGCTGGCCGACGAGCCGACCGGCAACCTCGATTCCGAGAACTCGTCCATCGTACTTAACATGCTGCGCCAGTCGAACAAGGAACTCGGCCAGACGGTGCTGATGATCACGCACAATCCTGAGGCCGCCGAGTATGGCGACCGCATCATTCACATGCGTGACGGGGCTATTGTGCCGCCCGAGAAAGATCCGCAGTGGACCGGCGCACACCACGACTGAGTTCTTCGTCGTTCTTTTGGCCACTGACACGGAGAGCACAGAGTTTTTTGAATGAAATTTCTCCGTGTCCGAAGCCTGCCCTGAGCGAAGTCGAAGCGTGCCTCCGTGGTGAATAACTCTTCCGGAGCGCGCTTAACGCGGCCCGCGCATTTGCCGCCCCATTCATCGTTTCGTTATAATCGAAAGACCGAGCGGGAGTAACTCAGTGGTAGAGTGCGACCTTGCCAAGGTCGAAGTCGCGGGTTCGACCCCCGTCTCCCGCTCCAGATTTTTCACCCTCGCCCTGGCGCGAGGGTTTCTTGCCTAGCCTGCCCGTCTTCCCGAGGGGCGCGGTCGCCAAGTGGTAAGGCCGAGGTCTGCAAAACCTCTATCGGCGGTTCGATTCCGCCCCGCGCCTCCAAAATCCTGCATTTCGCTCTTCGCTTTTTGCCGGAAGCCCATCGGTTTGGATGACGCGACTCCTATTCCTTGCCGGTTTAGCGAATTGAGGTAGAATCATGCATCCCGTATGCCCGTTGCCACTGGAAGTCGTCTCGGTCCCTATGAAATTCTGTCTCCCCTCGGCGCAGGAGGAATGGGCGAGGTCTATCGCGCCCACGATTCGCGCCTCGATCGCACTGTAGCCATCAAGATTCTGCCTACGTCGTTCGTCACCGATCATGACCGCCTGCAGCGCTTTGCGCAGGAAGCCCGCGCCGCGGCCGCGCTCAATCATCCCAACATCCTTTCCATCTTCGATATCGGCGAGGACCAGGGCACGCCCTATGTAGTGTCCGAACTTGCTGGAAGGCGAGACCCTGCGCGCGCGATTGCAGAAAGCCCCGATCCCTCTGCGCAAGGCGATGAACTACGCCCTGCAGGTAGCCCGCGGATTGGCGGCGGCGCACGAGAAGGGCATCGTACATCGCGACCTGAAGCCTGAGAATCTCTTCATCACCAATGACGACCGGGTGAAGATTCTCGACTTCGGCCTCGCGAAGATGGTGCGTCAGCCCGGCGGCAGCGATCTCGGCGATGATATGACGGCGCAATTCGCCACCGAAGCTGGCATGGTCCTGGGCACGGTCGGCTACATGTCGCCCGAGCAGGTGCGAGGCAAGCCGGCGGTACCCGAGTCCGACATCTTCGCTTTCGGCGCAATTCTCTACGAGATGGTTTCCGGCAAGCGCGCGTTCCATCGCGATAGCGCGGCCGATACCATGAGCGCCATTCTGCACGAAGAGCCACCCGAACTTACCGAAACCGCTCGCAATGTTCCGTCCGGACTCGAGCGGATCGTTCGCCACTGTCTGGAGAAGAATCCCGCGCAACGTTTTCATTCCGCCGGCGACCTGGCGTTCGATCTCGAAGCCATGACCGACGTCACCTCCAGCAAGTCGGGAGTGCAGGCCGCGGCCCAACAAGTCCGCGCGCAGGATTTCCGCCGCAAGCTGGGCATAGCGGCGCTGGTAGTTGGGCTGGCGGCGGCGACAGCAGGCCTCGGCTGGTGGATCGGACGCGGCAGCGCCAACACGCCTCCGCCCGAATATCAGCAAATCACTTTCCGCACCGGCGCGATCGGCAATGCGCGCTTTACGCCAGATGGCAGCGTTGTGTACCAAGCTGCTTGGGACGGTGGCCAGGGCCAGCTCTATCTCGTGCATACCGATGAGCACGGCTCGCGCGAACTGGGTTTTAAAGACGCAGAGCTGCTGGCGATCTCCAAGACTGGTGAACTGGCCATCCGTCTCGACACCATCGGCATGAGCGGCTATGCCCGAGTCGGTACTCTGGCGCGAGTTCCGCTCAGCGGTGGTACGCCACGGGAGGTGCTGGAAAATGTCCAAGACGCGGATTGGTCACCCAGCGGCGACGATCTCGCCGTCGTCCGTTTTGTTCCCGAGAACCGTCACTGGCGACTTGAGTACCCCATCGGCAAAGTGCTCATCGACGGTATCAACTGGATCAGCAATCCCAGGATTTCGTCCGACGGCAAGTGGGTTGCATTTGGCGATCACGAAAACTCCAGCGGCGACGACGAAGGTTCGGTCGCGGTGATTGGCCCGGACGGCAAAGAGAAGAAGCTGACTTCCGGATGGCTTTCCATAGAGGGAATTGCCTGGTCGCCCACGGGTGACGAGGTGTGGTTCACAGGCACCCGCAGTGGATCGTCCGAGAACCTTCGCGGCGTGACCCTCAGCGGCAAGCTGCGCGACATCACCAATGTTCCCGGAGGCATGTGGCTGCAAGACGTGCACAACGGACTGGCACTAACCATCGCGCAACACGTCCGCATTGGCATCCGTGGCATCTCTCCCGGTGGTACGGAGGAACGCGAGCTGGGCTGGTTCGGCTGGTCGATCCCTCGTGACATCAGCCGCGATGGCACGAAGCTTCTGTTCGAAGAAGAGGGCGAGGGCGGTGGGCCAAATTACACTGTCTTCCTGCGCGACACGGATGGATCGCCCCCGGTAAAAATCGGCGAGGGCCGGGCCGAGGCGATTTCGCCGGACGCTAAATGGGTCATCACCCAACCGATCGAGCAGGGCCCCTTGCGCGTAGTGCCAACCGGCGCGGGCGAGGCCCGTCAGCTTACTCACGACAACATACGCTATACGAGAATGCGGTATCTGCCCGACGGCAAGCACCTCCTGGCCGTAGGCATTGAAACTGGACATGGCGCGCGCGACTACCTCATTGATGTGAGCAACGGAAACGCCAAGCCGGTCACTCCGGAAGGCACCGCAGGCGTGCTTCTGTCGCCCGACGGACGCGGTACTCTCGTGATCGATTCCGAAGGCAAATGGGGCGTGTGGTCCCTCGACGGCAACACCGTGCAGCCCATTCCCGACCTGGATTCGAAGAAGTACTACGTGACCGGCTGGACTCCCGATGGTTCGTCCGTGTACGCCCTCTCCAGCCTGTACAAGGAGACCACCGCGAAGGTCAACCTCGTGAATGTCACCACCGGAAAGATGGAATACTGGAAGACCTTCGGCGACCACCTCGCATCCGGTGTAACCACCGTCGCCGCGCCGCACTTTTCCGCTGATGGCCGGGCGTACACGTATATCTACGTGCAAACCCTCTCCGAGGCCTTCGTTGTGAAGGGGCTGAAGTAGCTACCGCGCGACATTCTCTACCATGCAGCGGTTCGTAACAGGGTATGACTTCACAGCTTGCGGAAAAACTCGTTTCTGCGATGGTTCGTATCAGGGCACGACTTCAGTCGTGCCGTTAAACCTTGTATTTTTGCCGTTTCCCGCGGACTTCAGTCCGCGCGGAATCTGCTGTTCTATCCACCATCCACTACACACTATCCACTTCCTCATTGCAGCTTCGCGTACTCCGCCTTCGCTTGTCTGTGGATGGGAATTTCCGGGTCGGCATCTTTCCATAATGTCAAAAAATCCTCATACGCGGCTTTCGCTTTGACCTTGTCGCCTTGCAACGCATAGGCGCGCGCTACTCCCAATCGCGCCAGCGCCGCCAAAGGACAATTCGCCACCATCCCCGGATGGTCAAGGAACTTCTTGAATTCAGCGGCGGCCTTGCCGCCATCACCCAAGGCAAGATACGCCTCCCCACGAAGATAGGCTGGATAGAGCGTTGCTCCTGGCAGGAGGGTGTAGCCGCTCGCTTCATAAGGCCTGACGACTTCCAGTAGTTCGATCGCACGTGCCGGATTCCGCTGATTTAGCTCGACCGCAGCCCGAGTGGCATTCACCCAGTACAGGCGAATGAAGGCACGTTCGGGAAACTCGCGTTCCAGTTCATCGGCTAGTTCGAGAGCGTGCTTGTTGTCGCCGGCCCGCGCCAGCGCCAAGGCTGCCATGCTCTTCACATCACGCGTGCTGGCTTGCGCCAAGGCCGCGTCCGCATCGCGGCGCGCCGCGTCCCTGTACTCGAGTTCGGCCTCCCACTGCGCTTTCTTGGTCAGCCACAGTGCCGAGGCTTCCTGTTCCCCTGCATTCTTGGCGGCGTCGATGGTCTTGTCGGAGTACTCCCTGAATTCCTTAACCCGTCCGTAATAGGCCTCCGTATCGGCAGCATATGAATAGACGTTCTGAACCTCTTCGTTGCTCCCGCTGTGGGCATCCGCCCATGCAACCTCGTTTCGCAATGTCGCCACATTCCCGTGGACGAACCCCAACAAGTAAGCCTCGCCGTGGGCAACGTCAACGTGTGGAAACTGCTCCTCCAGCTTGCTCAGCGATTCATCCGCTTCCGCGTAACGTTCGGTCGATCGGTAACTCTCCAACAGGTTCGACAAGCCCGTAGGATCGTTTGGTTGCAATGCCAGCGCAGCCGCCGAGTGCGTGGCTGCATCGCCAAAGCGGCCCAGCCACATCTCCTCGGCGCCACGGCGGTGCAGCGGAAGCGCGTCGCGCGGGTAAGTCTGACCCCAAAGCACCGTGTTTTCATACCCCTTGTCCAGTTCTGTAGTGGCCACATCGTAGAAATCGCTAGTGATGTGAAATCGCTCACGTTCGCTGGCATGATCGCGCAGTTCGAACGCTTTGGTCATGTACTGGCGCGACAACTCCATGGCGAAAATTTCGTCGTAAGAGCTTCCCAGTTCGGCATAAGCCAAGGCAAAGTTCGGGTCCAGTTCAATGGCGCGCTTGAGCAAAGGAATTCCGGCAGCCCATCCCTTGTCCCTCTGCTCGGCCTTGGCCGCGCTAAATGCCTTCAGCGCCTCCAGCGAAGTCGTGGTTACCTGCTCCATTGGCACATCGAACTTGTTTACCATAGCCACCGACTCACCCAATTCACCACGCAACCGGGATGCGGCGTCACCCAGTGCGTTGAGCACCTTTTCCTTGCCACTCGCTGTCACCTGCTCCTCCGCCAGTGGCTCACCACTTTGGCAGTTCACGGCCTTTAGCTCGATTACGTAATCGGTGCCCAAGCTGGCGATTGATCCTCCAATCTGGGCTTTGCTGCCGGTGCGTTGACAGAGATCCTGCGCTACTTCGGACGTCAGTTTTGTATCTGCCGGCTTGGTCATGAGTTTCAGCCCCTCCGCGACTTTGCTTTCCGGCAGCACGCTAAGGAACGGCGATTGGTTGAGGGCCACTGTAAGCGCAGTCTTCAGTGTGTCGTCGAAGACCGTATCGCCTGTCTTATTGTCGAAGTCGGCGATGACGATGGTGTCCTTATCCGTCAGTCGCTTGTTCGCGAGTGCATGCGACCGATAGTACAAACCGCCGCCGACCGCCACGAGCACTAATGCCGCAACCACCGCGGCAATGAACCAACGTCGGGTGCCCCATTCAAGCGGCCCTCGGTTGGCCGCTTGAGTGGGGAGTTTCGCTGGATGCCGCCCGCTCTCACTGTCGCGTTTCAGCCGCTGCAAATCGGTGCTCATCTCCGCCGCGCTCTGATAACGAAGGCCGCGGTCCTTCTCCAGAGCCTTTCCAATTACCGCTTCCAGTCCGGCCGAAACTTGCGAGTTGAGTTGCGAGGGCATCGCGGGTTCGTCGCGCAGAATGGCCCCACAAAGCTCGCCGGAGCTTTCTCCCTCGAACGGCATCTTCCCCGTCGCCATCTCATACAGCACCGCTCCGAACGAGAACAGATCGGTACGCGCATCCAAGTCCTTGGCCTTCACCTGCTCGGGCGACATATAAGCCACCGTGCCCATCATGGCTCCCGGACTGGTCAGGTGCTGCGGCTCGGACTCAACCGTCGCGGTTTCGGCGCTGGCAGCGGCATTGCCTGTCACCTTCGCCAGCCCAAAGTCCAGAATCTTGGCGTGCCCACGCTTGGTGACAAAGATGTTCGCGGGCTTGATGTCGCGATGGACGATGCCTTCGCCGTGCGCCGCATCCAGCGCATCGGCGATCTCAATCGCCAGCGGCAACAGCAGCTCGGCTTCGACCGGACAGCCCGCGATCCGGTGCTTCAGTGTCATGCCGTCAAGGAACTCCATGGCGATGAAGGCGCGGCCGTCTTCCTCGCCGACGTCGTAGATAGTGCAGATGTTGGGATGGTTCAGCGCCGAGGCCGCTTGTGCTTCGCGCCGGAATCGCTCCAAGGCTTGCGGGCTTTGGGCCACATCTTCGGGCAGGAACTTGAGGGCGACGAAACGGTGCAGGCGCGTGTCCTCAGCCTTATAGACCACGCCCATACCACCGCCGCCGAGCTTGCTGACAATGCGGTAGTGCGAGACCGTCGTGTCGATCATGGCCCCAGTGGTGCTGAATGGTTCGCTGATGATAGGGCGAACGTGGCTGGCAGTCAATCTATCTCCATACCGCGAGCCGGCAGAATACAGGCCGTCTTGTGATTTCTGTCACAGCCTTCTGTTCGCCGTTTCCGGCATCATCTTGTCCAGGCAGTCATGCATTCGTTTTCCATCCTGAACAGCCGCAAGCGTGCCATTATCGCGCTGATTCATACCGTCATCTTCCTCGGCGTCGCGGCCCTGCAAACCGCTTTGTCGCACGCGAAGGCCTTTTCGCTGCATGGCGATAAAGCCGTGGGCGGAATCGTCCTGCTGACGATCTACACCATCGTCACCACTGTGCTGTTGATTCTGCTGAAGATGGCGAGCCACGCCAGCGAGCGCCTCTATTTCGCCCTGTGCGCCACCAGCGCAGCGCTCGGCCTCCTACGGATTCTGTTGGGCGACCCGGCGCTCCACGCCGGATTATTGCGTGTTCTGCTACTGTCGGCCGCGGTAGTCGTGGGGACCGTAATTTGGCGCACGCATCACGCCCGCGAGATGGCAACGCCCCGCTTCGAGGCCGACTAGAATCTGCCTCACAACTGCGGCCATGGCGCACGGTTTTGGGACCTGTATCAGGGCACGGCTTCACAGGCTGCTGAAAAAGTCGTCTTTGCGACCGGTTCGTATCAGGGCATGACTTCAGTCATGCCGCTAGCCGTTTATTTTTGTCATTCCTCGCGGACTTCAGTCCGCGGGGAATCTGCTTTTTCGACTCTTCCGGCAGGCCTTTTCGCCGCTGCGGTACCTGCATCCCTACTGATTCGTAGTATTTGTGTAAATCCGCGGCATGCTTTTCAGATTCCCTTTATCACCTGCCAATGTGTCCTACGTCCTATTCCGCCGGATTCCAATTTGCTAAAACATGCAACGTGAGGCAAAGGGATTGGTGTCTCTTGGCTCTTACCACCGCCTCGGCGGGAGAAATGTGCGCTCTTTGACAATCAAGAGCTGGCGGCTGTCCGCACCTGCGGTATGGATTGTCCGAAAGTATGCCTCAGGGTTGTATGTAAAGTATGTAAAGTATGGCAATGGGCTATATGAAAAGTACCGTCCGCCATCATTACCGCCTTTTCAATTCCATAGCTCCTAGCCGCGAGGACAAATATGCGCTCGTCAGCACTAAATGACTTCTTGTTGTTCTGTAACCAGTTAAGAAAGAAATCTGCCTTGGTTCGCGTGGAGGGCGGAGGCGGGAAGGTTATGTTGGTCAGCGTTGATGGTCGAATAACAGGAGCGGGGCCAGCGGGCCTGACTGTGAAGGGCCGAGGTTGCGAGTTATGGCTGGACTTGGATGGCGCAGCGGTCGAGCGCTGGACTCCAAAGGATGCGCGAGTAGTAACCCTGCGCCCCGCCGATCCCGGTTGGGTTTCCCGTTCGACGTGGGAAATACGCTTTCGTCGCGGAGGTATGTTCTTGATTGGAGAACTGCCGATTCCATCTGACCGCTGACCTTGCATCGCACACGTCTCCTGCTAAAATGGAAATCGTGCGCGGGTCGCGCAAGCGAGATTTCAAAGGCCACGGCTGGCACCGTGGCCGTTCTATTTGTTGGCCGCAGGTTCCGAGCCAACGATGTCGTATTTCGTCTCCTTGCCTTTCGCGTTCACCACGAGCATTTGACCCTTATCCACTCGGCACTTGATCTGCTGCCCAGTGTTCATCTCCACCTGAGTGCTGCGCCGTGCAATTTGATAGATAGTCGTACCGACTTGAACCGAGTACACCGGATGATTCCGCGTGATGTGGGCACTCTGGGAGTAGGTCTTCGTCTCCCACTTGAGCACGCTTCCGGTTTCGTAGGTCTGCGCCCAAGCCACCGAAGCAATCAGTAACAACAAGAGCCCGATTATCGCCCTGTTGCTTTGCACTACAATCCCCACCCCACCCAAGTCTTGCTGGAATCGGTGACAATAGTGCGAACATGGATGACCAGCATCACATCGTTTTCGCTCTCGCCATCTTCCATCGGTAGCAACAATCTGTCAGTGTTTACGCGTACTTCGTTTATCAAAGTGTCGTCTTCCAGTAAACAATAGAGCGGGTCTTCATCGGCATCGGGAGAGAATCCGGCCACTTCATTGCAATCTCTTGGAATACGGAGCGCGTCGAAAAGCACCTTAATGCGGTTGTCGATGTCTCCGCCGCTCTGAATAATCTTGCCCGGCTCATCCCTCCGAAGGAACAGAATATCCAACGAGCAGGCAAGCGCGAGCCGTTCAGTGATTAACGGAAGCAACCGGAATCCGCACCTCGCAAAATTATCGGCGATTGAATCTGCCTTGCTGCGAAGAACTCCACCGCCGATATCGCGCTTTACGAGCCAAGGTAACAATGAAAAGTTTTGCTTCCAGAGTTCGGTAAGTTGCTTGTGGAGCACCTTCCGTATCGCGTGCTTCTCCTTGCGTCGGGTGTCCTCCTCCCACCTTGCGGCTGGAAGTTTGCCCCGATAGATCAGCCGGAATTGCACTTCTTGCCCCTTCTCGTCTGGGGGGTCGCAGTACTTGCGAATCTGGACGTGCGGCAATTCTACGAGATGCGCCATGACCGGCGCATTATCTCATGGGTTTTTGAAAATCACCGTTCTGTGGAAAACCGCCAAGATACTTGCTGCACCGCACGAGTTTTAGAATCACAGGTGTGACAAGTATGTTCTTACCCGTACAACTAGCTGTAGAATCAACATCATGCGAACAATTTCCGCCTAAACCATTGATTCTAAACAGTCGTGAATCAGGGGTTTATGCTAAACGCATGAGCGCAGTCGAAGGGTGCCTCCGTCGTGAATTCTGCTCCTGTTCTTTGCCTCTTTCCGATCCGTGCTAATCCGTGAAAATCCGCGGCTGCTTTTGCCTTTTGCCCCGTGGTCAATCCCGCTAGCCCCCCGACTTCAGTAGCTCCGCCACCGCCGGCCCAGCCTTTGCGGCCGCCGTTTGTCCGTCGTCGCTGCGAAGGGAAATATCAGCCCCGGCATCGAGGAGCGCCCGAGTCATTTCCACGTTGTCGTGGGCAGCGGCGGCGTGTAGGGCCGTGTATCCCGCCATCTGGCGGGAGTTAGGGTCGGCTCCGGCCCGGAGGACAATCTTCACCAGGTCTGCGCGCCCGGAGGCAGCGGCACTGTTGATGACCGCGACCTTCATCGGGTTCCGGGCGACCGCGTTAGGATCGGCGCCGCTGCGTAGCAGCTCTTCGCCGGCTTCCGGTTGGGCGAAAAACGCAGCCAAGTGCAGGGCAGTGAAGCCGTCGTTGCTGAAGGCGCGAGCCAGCCCCGGGTCGGCTGCCAGCAACGCACGCAGGCGGGGCACGTCTCCGAAAGTCGCGGCCTCGAAGACATCAAGGTCGCCGGCGCTGGCGCGAAGAATATCGACGATCTCGCGACGGCCCTCGTAGCGCGCTTGCATCAGCGCAGAAACGCCGGATTCGTTGCGCGCCTTTGCCAATATGGGGCTGGCGGCGATCAACTGCTCAACCTTGGCGCGATCGTTGTCATGAATGGCTTGAAAGAGTTCCTGTGACATGTCTTCCTCCAAAATTAGTTAGCATTGCTAACTAATTTCAGATAGACTACCTCACGCCGGACTTGAAAGCAATGCCAAAAAGAAATTCCAACCAAGTGGTGGAACTGGCGGACGCCCTTCACTCAACCGCGATCCACCTCCTGCGGCAGTTGAGAGTCGAGGACCGCGCCTCGGGCATCGGTCCTGCGCAGCTATCCGCGCTCTCCGTGCTGGTTTTCGGCGGGAGCATGTCGCTCAAGCAACTGGCCGAAATCGAGCAGGTCAAGCCTCCCACGATGGTGCGCATCGTCCGTGGCCTGGTGGAACAGCGACTTGCGACCAGCAAGGCCGCAAAGGACGACGCACGCAAACTACAGATCTCAGCCACATCGCGCGGTCGAGCAGTAATGCTGCGCGCCCGCTCCAGGCGAGTTGACGCGCTGGCGCGGATGCTGGCCGAAAAGTCTAAAGCGGAGCGGGTGGAAATTGCGAGGGCCGTAAGAATCCTGCGGGATCTAAAGGTGCGGCCGAAGTGAGCCGTGCTGGATTTTCGCCTCAGAACACGTTACGGTAGAGACATCGAGGCGCGGTACCCAAGTGGTAAGGGAGAGGTCTGCAAAACCTTTATGCGTGGGTTCGATTCCCACCCGCGCCTCCAACCCTCCCGCAGACAAGTCCTGCCCTGAAAACGCGCCCGCAGTTCACCAGTTTTATTGCTTTTCAGATAATTGCATCTGGTGTTGCAGGCCGCTACAAACGTCGGGACTCGGCGGCTGTTTCGGGAACCCGATGCGATAGTTGAGGTAGTCGATCTTAAGCTTGGCGGTTCCGCCGAAGCGTATCTTGCTGACGCTGACGTTGTGAGCAGGCAACCAGAAATCGCCAATCTTCGCGTATTCGTGTTCGATTTCGGTGTGGCTGATCCAAAAAGAGGGGTTCTTCGCAGGCTCAGCCGAGATGCGGGAGACGGCGAAATCAGCAGCGTCAACCCAAATCCGGCCGCGATACAAGTACTTATTCTTCGATCGAGGAATGACTTCCATCACGTATTGCGGCCGTCCGGCGATCGAGTCCGTGCCGGCGAGTCGGAACTCATAGTTATCAGGTGTCAGCGACGTTCGCTCTTGGTTTTGCTCATCGAGAGCTTCCTTCTCATTCTCGAGCAATTCCTTGAGGACGCGATTGACCAGCAGCCGGGTGCCACTCTCGCTCACAATACGAAACTTCTTTTCGGCTGGAGCTGTGTACTGCATATCGACAACCAGCTCCGCACTTTTGTCGGACGGCAATCCTGAATAGTCGATCCAGTAATGACGACAGCTTTCGTAATGCCGAAGCATCGCGGCGCGGTCCTGGTTCTTGCGCATGAGCTGGGCAACGATTTGCGGGCTATCCGGCGACGGCTGAGTCGCAACGGACTGAGCATGCGCTGGCGATCCCGGGAAAAGCACGATCAGCAGGCATCCGAGCACCTGGCCCCAGCCGGCAGTCCGTCTAATTGTCCAGTGCATGCAAGCCCACCCTTGCTCCCAGGAGCGACCCATTATTTTCCATCCTACTCGCGTATGCAGCGCAATCCCAGCGTACGAGGAAAGGTATTAACAAGTGCCGAGTCTCGTACGGCACCTCAGTGAGATGAAGAATACCGGTTACAGGGCAAGTCGCAGAAGTCGGGTAGTTCCGTAACTACCGTTTCATTCGGCATCGAGAGAACCGGTGTTAGGGCTTCGGTTTGTCTGGATTCGATCGCAGCTTCCAATCGATCTGGCGCAACATGCCCAGCAGCAGTTCAGCGTCGCGAGCGTTGAGGCTCATTCGCCGCAGCAGGCGACGAACCTTTTCCTCCGTCGCGCCAAGAGATGCAGGAGTGGCGTAGCCGCTGAGTTGCAACGTATTCAGGAGCGACTTGGTGAGGCGCTCGAGTTCGGACCCAATCACTGGATCTTGCTGGTCAAGACTGGCGAGCGGTGCGGATAGGCGTGACAGCTCGTACAGAGTGACCGCAACCGCCTGCCCTAAGTTCATGGAAAGATGCTCGTCGCGCGTAGGGATGTGAATAAGCCAATGGCAGTGGGCGAGGTCCTCGTTGCTGAGGCCGGTTTTTTCGCATCCGAAAATGATTGCGACTGGAGCCACGGCCATGTACTGGCGGACGAGGGCAGCACCTTCGTCGAGCCGATGGACAGAATGCTGCAAGTCGCGATAGTGGATCGCGGTAGTACCGACGACCAGACCACAGTCGGCGACAGCTTCGGCGAGCGTTGTAAATTCCTCGGCACCTGAAAGCACGTCGGCTGCAGCACCCACCGCAGATCGGGCCTCGCGGAACGCCACCTCGTAGGGATTGACCACGCGCAGCCTGAGAGCGCCAAAGTTGCTCATGGCGCGCGCAGCGGCGCCCAGATTGAGCGGGTTGCGCGTTGACTCCAGAACGACACGCAGACGGTCGAGTTCAGCAAGTTGCGGCAAGACGACTAATCTTATTCCAGAAGAAAGTCGATGTGGGTGGCCTCGATTTGTACTGTGTTCGCGGCCTGCTGGGACTTGCTCCAGGCCGCCCAGTCGGCGTCCGTCCCAAGTCCCGCAAATTCGGATTCGGTGCCCCGAGTTCCCAGCTTGACGTTCGCGGCCCAGCCGATGTCGGAGCGCACCACCCGTCCCTGGCACTTGTCGAGCAGCGCGCGGTAGAGCTGACGCGCAGGCATCTTCCACGTCCCCGCCGGACTGCGCCCGAGCGCCACCTGGCGATCCACGGGAATGAAGGCGGTAAGCTGCGACTGGCTGGTCATCATCTCCAGGCCCTTGCCTTTCGCAGTCGCATTGTGACTGGAGTGATGACCGACCTTGTAGAACACGGCGCGCGCCAGCAAGTCTTTGGCAGTGACCGTAGCGGTTTTGCCGTTCGGCGCGGTCACTTGCCAAGTGATGGAGGGATTTTGCCACGACAGCCAATTGCCTTCTTGCGCGTCGCCGGGGAAGAGCAGCACTTTGCCGTCCGCAATGCGCTCGATGGCGAGGACGAGGCTGGTGTTGTTGGTGAACTTATCGAGTTGGATCGCCAGACCGGAAGCGCCGCTTAACCAGTCGGTGTCGACAGAACGCCACGCCTGCGATGGATCGAGATACGTTTTGCCGAATGTATCGACGATACGAGGATCGGTGCGCATCAGGCGAAAGCGCTGATCGAATGGGGCCTCGGAGGTTGCATTGTCAGCGGTTGCCGCTGGCTTGCCGTCGTCGGACTGTTGCAGGGCCGCACGGGTGAGAGCGGTGAGGGCGTACAACTCGGAGCTGCCATGCTCACCAGTATCGTGAATCGCGTCGAGGTCCCGCGGGGGACCGAGAACGTAAAAGCGAAACCCCGGCAGCCAATCCAGTTCGATGACCGGTTCCCCGGGGTTGCGATATTCGGCTTGTTTCACCAGCCCGCGAACACACTCGATAGAATTCTTTGCAGCGGCCGCAAAGGTCGCACCGTCCGCCTGGCCCGATGCACCAGGTACCACTGCCGTATCTCCAAAGAAACCCAGCAGCGAATCGACCGCGTTGGCTGCATCATTGTCGCTGCCCGTCACGCGCATGGCCTGGGCCGCGGACTTCACGGCAATCGCCATGGCGTCGCGCGCGTCGCCAAGCTGCTTAGCCAGAGAGTCATTAGGATCTTCGGTCCAGGCCAGCCAGACGTGATCGATCTGCTTCTTGCTTGCAGGACTAAATTGAGCACTCAATTTAGAAAATCCCGAGAGATGGTCCTGGTGCTGGTGAGTAGCGACTACGAGATGAAGATGTCCGTTGGTGGTCTTGTCGATATCGGCGATCACATCAGGAAGCGAGACCTTGGTCGAGGTCGCACCGAGCGTGCCGCAATCGATGAGAATGTGCTTTTCGTCGGCCCCCGGATTGAAGGTCAGTAGAAAACAGTCGCCCAAGCCCTGGCGATACATGCGCACGCGCACCTTGGACGCCGCCGGTACGGAAGGAGCCTGCACCGGAGTAGAAACTTGGGCCTGCGGCTGCGCAGCAGGTCTCTTCTTACGAACCGCGGTGGTACGCGGCGCTGCATGCGACCGGCTGACGCGACGTGCTCCGGGCTTCGATTTCTTACTGCCCTTGCGTGGAACAGTTGGCATAGTTGGCCTCACTCTCACAGTCCGCGATGCAGCAGTGCAAACGGCTCGCGCTCCGGGTGATCGGGATCAGTGTTGACATAGGTCGAACGCGCACTGGTAATTTGGGCCATGCAGAAGCCCTGCTGCCGTGCCAGCCGGGTCTTGCTCTTCAGGTTTTTGCGAATGCAATACCTGACTTCGCGCCGTCGCAAATCCGCAACGATGCTTGAGCCGCCCTCAAAAATCATGGATGGTCCATTGGGATCGGTTGCGTCCGCCTGGACTTCGTCAGCTTGCAGCACCGTGACCAGCAGTTGCGGGATTACACCGCCGTCGGGTTTGCTGCGCAAGGCGAACCGCGCCGCATGCACCTCGAATTTCTTGGTCGGATCGAGGCCCATGTACTCGGCGTCGGAGGAACCACCGCGCTTGA
Source organism: uncultured Acidobacteriaceae bacterium (assembly GCA_963730105.1). Lineage (GTDB taxonomy): Bacteria > Acidobacteriota > Terriglobia > Terriglobales > Acidobacteriaceae > DASRAA01. The sequence goes on along the minus strand of CAVSQO010000010.1, from coordinate 831,953 downwards.
AGTAGGAGTCCAGCCAGTTGTGGACCTTTCTGCGAACTTGGCGTTGCAGGTCAAACAGGGTCTGGCGCTCCGAAACGTCTCCATGCGATTGAGCGAAAACATATTGAAGTACTTCGCCACTTAACAGGCCGAACAGCGGTTCCAGCTTGCCGGAGTATGACTTCTCGTCGTTTTCCGGAGTGCGCCATATAAGGCTGTCGACACTCATGGTTCGAACGTCCGGAGGATAAATCCCGCGCCGACGGAAGGCCTCGACAAAAGCGACGCGATACTTGAAACGATCATCGTCAACCAAGTCGTAGTCGGCGGTGATGATGGCCCGCAAGTATTCACCAAAGGTGATGTCCACCGGCGGGCAGTAATCGAGCGCGCGAATGCACATGGTCAGCACGTGGCGCGCGGCCTTGCTGGCTTCGCTGGCCAGGCGCTGGACCAGGTCGGGATGAATGGCGCCCTGCCCAAGGATTCCAGTGCCGGCGGTGGCGAGCCGAAGCAGGTCAGAGGTGCGCCGCTCATAGATGGCGAGAAAGGCGTCAAAAATGGCGGCGACGAGAATGGCACCGCGGGCGTGCGGCTCTGTCGTCGGCTGGTAAGCAGCGGGGTCGGGAACCTGCCGTGTCCATACGTTGCCTTCCCATTTGCCGATGGCCTCGCGTAACGCACCGCGCAGACCGGTGGCGTGACCAAACTGGCCAGCCAACTGTCCGAGAAACGTCTGATGGTTGGTGAGGTTGCCCTGCGCGGCTGCAATCTGGTCAGTCAGAATCTCAGGAAAAGTGAAGTGCTGCAACAGCGCGACGATATCGGCGAAACCTTCATGGAACGCCAGCACGTCGGGATTCGTGGCGTTGACGAACTTGCGATGCATGCCGTCGAGAAGAGCGTGCGTGGTCTCATGCGAGACGACATCTTGCGAGAGGCACGTGAAAACCGTGCCGCCCGGCAACTGTTCGCCGGTGTTGTCGTCGTCGGCGTTGAAATATCCAAAAAGTAAAGCAACTTTGTCGGGTGAATAGTAAGCATTGGCTTCGCGCAGAGCGTGAGGATAGATGCGCAACTGGGGAATGTAAACCGAGTCGTCCTTCGGTCCTTTCTTGGGGTCGCGGACAGGGCGCCAAAGAGTTTTGCGGCCCAGCGCATGCTCAAAATTGTCGATGGTCAGGCGCGACACAGCGTACGCCATCTGCTGATGAAACTGCGGCGTACCTTCGCTGGGCGCCAATCCATTCTGGGCGAGGAGCGAAGGGTCGTTCAGGTCGACTGGCGCGTAAAAGCAGGCACTGCCGGGATCGACATCGACGACATCGAGATACTCGCCGCGTGGTCCTGCTTGCAGTTGTTCCCACGGAACCTTGATGGTGACTTCGCTGATCGGAGCGGTCTGGTAATCCGTGGCGAGGCTGGGGTCGATCGAGAAGGCGCGCAGGCAGCGGAACGGTGGATCAGGTAGGGTATTGCGATGCGATGGTTTTGCCAACTCGGATTTAGGGGTCACGGGCGTCGAGGACAGTGGCTTCGGCTCGGGTGCAGCGGGTTGAGGCGGCTTGCGAGCGGGTGTCGCCATAGTTGTTCCTTTGCTTGCCGGATGCGGTCGTAGCTTTAGTCGATAACCAACGAAAGATAGCAGAATTCACAGCCGTCGCGGGCGAAACTTGGACAAGCAATTTTCGCGCTATGGTAGCGGGCGGTTCGTGAGCAAGCAATTGTCGCGGTTGAACGGCATCGACGTCATCCACCAGGCGGGGAGGACTACTGACGCCTAAGACGAAGACGAAGCTGGAGGCCGCGAGGACGATCCAACCCGCCCTGCGACTGTGGCCAGCGAACCGGCCGGGTTCTGCTCCTCGATTTCCGTCGTGATCTTCCATCGTTTCATCCAAATGAACAGGACCAGCAATCCCCATAGGTGATATCCAAGGTTCGCCCGACGCTGCAGATGGTCGTCCAGCAGTCTGCGAACGTATGGCCAGCGGAACAACCCGCTGGCCTCGACGGCTTCTTCCGACAGCGTGTCCACGAGCAGAGACCTCAGAATGCCGCGAAACCACTCGTGAATTGGAATATCGAAGCCGAGCTTGGGACGATGCAGTACGGATGGTGGCAGCTTGTTCTGCATCAGCTTGCGCAGCACATATTTCGACTTCGACCCGCGCAGCTTGAAGTCGTCAGGCAAACGGTTGGCGAAATCGACGATGCGGTCATCGAGAAACGGCGGCCGCACCTCGAGCGAGTGCGCCATGCTGATACGGTCCACTTTGTAGAGGATGTCGTCCGCGAGGTAGTAGCGCTGATCGAATTCGAGAAAGCGTCCCAAGCCGCGTCCAGGGCGCAGGTCGCGAAGTACTCCCGCCAGTGGTGCGGAATCAGAATAACTGAAAAGCTCTGCTTTCTCTTCGTCAGAAAATGTCCCATTCCAGAAGAGGTGCGCTTTGCCTTGCTCCATCAGAGAGCCTTGCAGGAACCGCTTGAGCTTGTATTCGAAGCTGATCTTGTCGTCCGAGACAGGAAGCAGGCTCGCTGCAGCCAGCCCAGCTTTCATCAACGGCGAAGGAAACCTACGCGCGATTTCGCTGTAGCGGTCAGCGCGGTAAGTGAGATAGCCGGCGAAGAGTTCATCTCCGCCCTCGCCGGTGAGAATTACGGTGACGTCCCGCGCCGTCATTTTAGCGAGGAACCACAAAGGCACGGCGCCGGCGTCAGCGCTGGGCTCGTCCGAGTAGTAGGCGATCTGCTGGATGGCATCGGCGAGTTCGGCATCGGTATTCAGGTCAAACTCGGTGTGATTGGTTCCGAAGTGGTGGCTGACTTCGCGGATGTACTGGCTCTCGTCAAAGGTTCGTCCCTGAAAAGTCACCGAGAACGTATGAATGCGATTGGGGCTTGCCGCTGTCGCGTAATGCAGGATGGTGGAAGAATCGAGACCTCCACTCAGCCAAATGCCGAGCGGAACGTCGGAGACCATCTCTTCCTTTACGGACTTCTGGAGGAGCTCGTCAAGTTCGTCGCAGGCGGCATCGATCGTGGACGGTGCGGGCAAAGCGCTCTTCTTCGGAAGGTAGGAATAGGTGCTACAAATGCCGTTCTTCCATTCCAGCATGTGTCCGGGCAAGAGCTTCACGATGCCATCGACTAGCGTGTACGGCGCGGGAACGTAGTTCAGGCTGAGATAACAGTTGAGCCCGGCAAGAGAAATGCGCCGCGGAACATCGGGATTCGCGAAGATACACTTCAGCTCCGAGCCGAAATAAACTTCGCCGTCCTGCTGGAAATAGTAGAGGGGCTTAATGCCCATTCGGTCGCGTGCCAGCACCAGCCGCTGCTGTGACTGCACCCATATGGCGATGGCGAACATGCCACGCAGACGAGCAAACGACGCATCGCCCCAGCGAAGAAACGCCTGCAGGATAACTTCCGTATCGCAGTGTGTATGAAAGACCGCGCCTTCGCGTTCCAGTTCCTCACGAAGTTCGACGAAGTTAAAGACTTCGCCGTTATAGACAATGACGGCGTCACGGTCGTCGCTGAAGACGGGCTGATCGCCGCCGGCGATATCGAGAATGGCGAGCCGCGTTGCCCCCAGCGAAACGTCTTCGCACTCGAACCGGCCCTTTTGATTCGGGCCGCGATGAGTAATCGAGTCGATTGCGTTGGTAAGAACGCCTGCGGGCAGGGGTTTGCGGAGGTGTGAAAAACCGGCTATGCCGCACATCTTAAGGTATGAGGGTTCCGTTCTGCCTGCGATCGCAAGAGTTGCTTTTAGCCCGCTAGATCCGTGCCTCAAGTTAGTGTAAACCGGCGCGGGGACATTACGAAATCGTGAATCGGGAAGCGAGAGAGACGACGCGGAAGCAATTACTATGATGCTGAGTGGAGGACCGCCATGCATACCATTCTGTTCTACGACCTGGTCGATGACTATCTGGAAAGGCGCCCGGCATTCCGCGCAGAACATCTTGAACTGGCATGGCAGGCCCATGCGCGCGGTGAATTGGTGCTGGCGGGAGCCCTGACCGATCCCGCGGACGGCGCCGTGCTGCTGTTCCGTGGTGAATCGCCGGACGCGGCAGTAGCATTCGCCAAAGCCGACCCGTACGTGAAGAACGGACTGGTGAAGGCCTGGCGAGTCAGAAAATGGAACACGGTCGTAGGCGATGCCGCGACGGCGCCGACCTCAGCAGATCGCCCTCGAACCCCTTAACGCCTATTGCTGTCCCATTTTCCTTTCCATGGCCTCGTGAATCTCCTGCTGCCGAATCTGTTGCAGCTGTTCATACTGCTGCGGGTTCAGAATGGCCTTAATCTGCGGATCGCTCTGCGCATGGATGGCCTTGATCTGCTCCACCTTCTGCATCGGCCCTAGTGTGGTGCTGTTCTTGATCGCCTGAACCTTGGGAGCATCGGCCTCCAGGATCGGCATCAATTGCATTTTCTGTTGTGGGGTCAGGTTCAACTGCTTGGCGATGGCCTGCAACTTTTGCGCCTGGCCGGGGGCCTGTGCCTGAGCTCGAGGCGTATTACCAGCCAACACAGCGAAAGTAAGCGCAAGGACCGCGATTCGGGCGATATAACTCTTCATGGTTCTCTCCAAGAGGATGAAGTAACTTGATCGAGCGGGGCCGGAAGTTCAGATGAGCTTCTGGGATTCGCATCGACGACCCCGGCGAACTCCCGGGTGCATTGTGATCTCAACAGAGATACCAGATGTCCGGCAATTGGGAAAGCCAAAAGGACGTCAATTCGCCTCGGGTTCATGCCTCTGGAATAGCCAAGATTTGTGCGATACATTCATTTATCCCTGCGGACTTTCTGGCCGTTATCGCCTGAAGCCGCCAATTAAGGAGAACAACAAGGTGCTGACCATCCCGCAGGATGTCTTGATTGTCGTCGCGGCGATCGTGGCTTCGGTTGCGTTCTGGTGGTTGATGCGATGGTTTTGGCCTCCGGAGCGCCGCCGCTTGCACAATGAAATTACCGGATGGCAGATCAGCGTACTGGGCACCACGTACGCCGTGATCGTTGGCTTTATGCTGTTTGCCGTCTGGTCGGAGTTTCAGGTTGCCGAGCAGAACTCCGAAGCCGAGGCCAGTTGCCTGATCAACCTCTACTGGGCCTCATCAGGTCTGCCGGCAGCTCAGCGTGAACAACTTCGTAGCCTGGCCGCGGAGTATGCCAACGTCATCATCAACGATGAATGGCCTGCCATGAGTCAGGGCAACATCAGCCACAGTGGCACCGAGGTCATCGAGAAGCTGTGGACGGCGGCGTCACAATCCCAGTCGCTGACCGCTTCGGAACAAGTCAGCCTCGAACAGACGATGACTGAGATTGGTAGCGTCACCGAACATCGCCGCATCCGCCAGTTGGAGAGCCAGACTAATCTGCCTTGGATTCTGTGGGCGGTGCTCATTATCGGAGCCATGATCACCGTTATGTCGTCCTGTCTGTTTGGATCCGAGTATCCCGCGCTGCACGTCCTGCAGGTTGTGACCCTGTCCCTGATGTTGTCGATGGCTCTGGTGGCGGTCGCCGACATCAACCGGCCGTTCTGCGGCTCCGTCCACGTAAATCCAACCGGGTTCGAAAACGCGAAGCGGACTTTCGCCAAGTACAGCGGCGTCCAAGGGACTCACTGACGTCAAGTCCACTTGGCAGGGAATCACTCTGCCGCGTCGGGTTTGAAGATCATACCGCGGCTGGTTTTTCCATCCATGAGCACCGACAACGGCTTGTCGAAGTGCAGCAGGCGTACGCAGCCCTGATCTTCGGAGCCAGACTGTGTTGAAAGCCATTCCCAATCGACGAACCCTTCCCCGGCGTCCGGGTTAACGGTGAAGTAGCCAATCTGGAATGCGGTGAGGTTCTGGAAGAAGTGGCTGCCTTGCGAAGGCGTGACGCGAAAGTCGCGGAATCCCGACTCCACAATCACACGCGCGCCAGAGATCTGGTCCCAAGTGACCGGTATGCCCAGCCAGGGCTCGTTCGATCCCCAGCGACCCACGCCCACTAGAAGATAAGGCGCGCCCTTGGCGGCCAGCTCGGCATTGAATCGGGCGACACCTTGGGCGACGTCGTGGCTTTGCGCGCGCTCGAAGCGGTGAAAATCGACGACGATCACGTCATGAATGTCTTGAATGCGTCCATGTCCGAGCACCATCGCGCTTTGGCAGATGAGCCGGTCGGGTTCCACTTCGCCAAGGCGTACTTCTCCGCCCTCACGAGACATCACCAGCGGCCGCATCTGAAGAAAGCCGAATTCGGCCTCGTCCCCGCGGCGTTGGGGCATCCGGACGGCAAACTCAATCTCGACTGGGCGCCCCATGGCGTCCTCGCCGATGGTCATCAGTTGCTCAAGAATCTGCGGCAGCGGGAAAATGCCATGCTTAAGGATCGGTGCGAAGCTGATAAGGCGCGCCCCCGGACGGCTCAGCCCATCGTAAACGGCATGGTTTTCCGCCGAATAGGTAGACGCCAGCATGTGTAAGGTTCCATCCGCCTCCGCCACTCGAATGGGAAACGCGACTTCACGCAAGTCGTCCGCAGGGTCTTCATGATGCGCACGCGGAGTCACTTCCAGCGCCCAGAATTCAGTCTGCGAATTGGCCAGAATGTCTTCGACAGAAGAAAATTGCACCAGGTGCCGCGGGTAACGGGGGCTGAAAGTCAGGCACTTTCCGCCTCCAACTACGGCGCGTCCCATGCCTAGCGCGACCGCTGCAAAGCCATCCTTCACCGTGACCGGGGCCAAAGGATAAAAATTCCGCGATCGCACCACACCAGAGAAATCAGGATAGTAGCGCTGCCCATGCTGGTTTCCCACTACCTGCTGGATCAGCACCGCCATCTTTTCCTCTTCCAGGCGATAAGGCGTGGCCCGCACGTAAGCCTTGGAGTGCTGGCTGAACGTAGAAGCGTACACGCGCTTGACCGCTTCCATCAGCTGGCGAAGACGCACTTCAATGTCGGGGTCGTGATTGCCGAGCATGAAAGTGTCGTAAACGCCGGAGAACGGCTGATATTGCGAGTCTTCGAGAAGGCTCGAGGAGCGCACCGCCAGCGGGAAGGAGACTTTCTCGAGAAACGCCCGCAGGTGTGCCTCGATATCGGTCGCCAGCGGCGCAGCCAGAAATCGCTCAACAATCTCGCTGTCGCTCTTGCAGCGCATGGCGAAGTCGTGCGAATCGTTTTCCGCCATGAAGTGATCGAAGACGTCCGTGGCTAGTACCACAGTGCGAGGCACCGCAACGCGAACCCCGGGAATTCGCTGCGGCATTTGTGCCGGATGCAGCAAGTGGCGCGCGAATGCAAGTCCACGAGCCTTGCCTCCCAGTGAGCCATCTCCGATGCGCAGAAAATACGAGTCTTCCGGCTGAAAGATCTCGGGGTTGAAATCCCCCACCAGCGTGTGGCTCTGCTCACGGCGATAGCTCGTAATGGCGTCGATCAGGTCGCGACGCAGGACCTCAATGCTGGCGAAATCCGAAACCTTGCGCGGACGCAGTTTTTGCGCGACCGCAAATTCTGTACGGGCCATCAGCCAGTGGGAAAAGTGGTTGCGTCCGGCATGATAGGAGATGCTCTCGGCCGGAACGGTGCGAAGGGCTTTCTCCAGTTCGTTCAGGTTACTGGCGCGTGCCACAGCCGTCTTGCGATCGGGTAGGCGAAAGACAAAATCGCCGAAACCAACCTGGTCGATCAGCCAATTGCGCAGATCACCCAGCAACGTGGGCGAACGCTTTTGCAGGAACGAAAATTCTTCCGCATAAGCTCTGTCCATGAACTCGGTACGGCCCGATTGCAGCACGATGGGCACGTCAGGGACGACGCTGCGGATCATGCGCGCCAGGTCAAAGCCTGACTCCGGCATAAGCTGGCCCCGTCGTGGAAACTCCACGTCGAGCACAACCCCCAGCAGATTTTCACGGTACCGCAGCGCCAGTTCAGCACCACTCTCGAAGTCCGACGCAAGCAATATCTTGGGTCGCGCGCGCATGCGCACCAGCTTATGGGCGACGTTCAGGCCTTCACTGATGAGACGCCGCGCCTGGCTGATAAGCTCGGTGTAGATGACTGGCAGAAACGAGGAGTAATAACGGATATTGTCCTCGACCACCAGCATCACCGGAACGCCCATGACCTCGGTGTCGTGCTCAACGTTTCGTTTATCTTCGATGTACTTAATAATCGAAATCAGGATCCGGGCATTGCCCTGCCATAGGAAGATGCGTTCGATGGGGCTATGTGGTGTGTGCGCGACGAAGTTTTTGACTTCGCGATAGTCATAGGCCAGCACGACAACGGGAACATCGAGCCCAGCTCGCTTGACTTCGGTCGCCAACTCGGCAGCCGTCATGTCCTCAACTTCAAGATTGGTGACAATGAGATTGAAACGCGAGTCTGACCGCGCGAAGGCGAGCGCTTCGGCGCCCGTCTTCACATGCGTAATGCGCGGCACGTGCTGCAGGTTGAGTTCGTAGGATTCGCCGATGAGCAGCTCATTCAGGCGGCCGTCTTCGCGCAGGATGAACGAGTCGTACAGGCTCGAGACAAGAAGAATGTCCTGCACCCGGAAGGGCATCAGGTTTTCGAAGGCCTCGAACAGCTTCTCGCGCTCGATGACGGCGTCGATCGCTGGGTTGGAACTCATGCAGCAATACTAACTCTCGCGACAGTGGCCGCGCGGTGACGCGGTTCACCCCGCGACGGTCATTTGATACCGTAGAAGCACGCTATGTCATTCCTGGACGATTTCGGCTTCAAACCGATGCGGCTCGGCATCCTGGTGATTGTGGTCATCATGGCTGGCACCGCTTATACCACCTGGCGCAACGCCCGCATTGATGCGCTGGCGCACGCGGCGCTCGAAAAGAAGCCCGATCCTACAGCCGTGAAGCGGCTGGCTGGATATTCCGGCCAGCGGGCGAGCGAACTGCTGCTGGTGGTGGCGTCTGGAGCGCCGACTCAGGAAAACCGTCTGGCAGCTCTGCAGGCACTGGTTGTCCGTAAGGATGCGGCGCGCGTGTCGCGCTTGTCAGCGTTGATTGTGCCGCCGGAGAGCTTCGCGATGCGTCAAGCGCTGGCGAATGCCATCTACCAGACTGGATGCTCTCCAGAATGTGTGCGAAACATCCTGTATTTTGAGGAGCGCATGTGGCGGGGTGACCGACCGTCGGAAGAAATCCAGGCGAAACCTCCCGCCGGTTTATCAGAGAAGGAGCAGGAGTTACAGACCGCGCTGGACGAAATCCTGCGCAAGAACAAACCCGCCTTGGGAGCTGTGCTGGAGGGCGTCTACGGATTAGCGAGTTCCTTCCCTAGCCCGTTTGCGGTGGAGACTGTAAGCCGGTTGGGCATAACCGAAGCATGTCCGGTACTGATTCGGACTTATCTCACGGTGAACGAGCAGGTGAAGGCGTCTCCCGAGTACAAGAATGTCGCCGACGCCGTCGAAAAGCTCGGATGCCAGAGCCGTCCGATTCCCAGCCAGCCATGAGCGATATAAAGGGGCACCGCTTTGGCCATGCCGAGCTCTAGAGGCTGCTGAGAAAAAGCAAGTTTGGGTAGTGTTGGCCTTCAGGCCAGCGTCTACGTTCTCTTAATTTTGTCATTCCTTTCGGACTTGACAGGTGCTTAAGAAGTCGCTTCGCAGATGGTTTTGTATCAGGGCACGACTTCACAGGTTGCTGAAAAAGTCGCTTCGCCGATGGTTTTGTATCAGGGCATGACTTCAGTCGTGCCGTAAGACGTTGAAAATACGGTAGGGCTTTAGCCCCTGAGATTTTTCTTCAGCAGCGAAAATGACTTTTTCAGCAGCCTCTTCAGTCGTGTCGTTAAGTCCGGTTATATTTGATCCTCCGAGCGGACTTTAGTCCGCGAGGCCTGTGCATTTCGCATTTTGGCCGCAGCCTCTTCGGTCAACCGGATTCACGAAATGACGTTAAGCCCACGGAGTCAATCATGAAACGAATCGTTGCTGTCGTGTTTCTAGCCAGTACGTTAGCCCTCGCACAAAGCAATCCCACCACGCCGCCTCCAAAAATCACGTACCTGCGGTGCGGGACTCTGTATGACGGCAAGAGCGACGCTGCTCAGAAGAACGTCATGCTGCGTGTTGTGGGCGAGAAGATCGACTCAGTGGCAACGGCAACGCCTGAACCGGGAGCCGAAGTCATCGACCTGAGCCACGAAGTTTGCCTGCCCGGGTTGATTGACACCCACACTCACGTCCTGCTTCAAGGCGACATCACGGCCGACGACTACGACGTACAGCTTTTGAAGTGGTCGACGTCCTATCGCACGATCCTGGGAACGGTGGCGGCGAAGCGCGCGTTGGAATATGGCTTCACCACCATCCGCGACCTCGAGACCGAGGGTGCAGGCTACTCCGATGTGGACATCAAGAAAGCCATCAACAACGGGGTCATTCCAGGGCCTCGCATGCAGGTGGCCGGACGTGCGATGGACGTGACCGGCGCCTATCCGCTGCTGGGGTATTCGTGGGAGCTGAAAGTCCCCAAGGGCGTGCAGGAAGTGGATGGCGCTGAGGGCGGACGCAAAGCGGTCCGCGAACAGATTTCCAATGGCGTGGACTGGATCAAGGTGTACTCCGACCGTAGCTATTACGTACAGCCGGGCGGCGTGCTGAACGACGTTCCGACATTTACGCTGGATGAGCTGAAGGCGATTGTGGACGAGGCGCATCGCGAGCGACATAAGGTGGCGTCACATGCGGCGGCTCTAAACGGCGTACACAACTCGGTGGAAGCCGGCGTGGACAGCATCGAGCACGGAATGTACATCGCCGATGCGGACCTGCAAACCATGGTGGCACACGGAACCTACTACGTACCGACCTTGTTTGTGGGCGAGTATGTTGCCGAGGGCCGTGCGGCTGCAGGTGCCAAGGTGTGGGTCGACATGATCAAGATTCACGAAGACACCTTTCGGCGCGCGCTGAAGGCCGGAGTGAAGATCGCCTTCGGCACCGATGCCGGCGGCTTCGACTGGAAGATCGATCCAGCGAAAGAGTTTCCCATCATGGTGAAGTATGGGATGACTCCGGCACAAGCGCTGCATTCCGCCAACATGAGCGCCGCTGAGTTGCTCGGCATGCAAGACAAGATTGGTTCGGTCGAGGCCGGAAAATATGCCGACGTCGTCGCGGTACCGGGCGATCCCATGGCGGATGTGCAGCAGCTCGAGAAAGTGAACTTCGTGATGAAGGGCGGCGTCGTATACGTGCGGCCTTGAAGGTCGCAGAGAAAGCTTTTTTGGGTAGCTGGCCTTTAGGCCAGCGTCTTCTCCGGTGGAAGCACCACGCTCTAGCGTGGTGAACGAGGATATTCCGTACAGCCTGCAGCTTCTTCGGGTGGAAGCACCACGCTTTAGCGTGGTGAACAAGAACCTTCTCCCCCAATTGCCCTTAGCCATGGCCAAGTGGGTCGCGCCTAGGAATCCAGAGGCGGTTCTTGCAAGCATCCGTCCCGGCACAGGACGGTATATTGTGCAGCCGGGGAGATGTCTGACAGTTTAGACCGGGCACATGCCTGACACTTTCTGCTCGGACTTGGTTAGGGGATGGGGTGCAGGGGAAGGGACGATATATGGCTTGAAGCCGCACCGAGGAATCTGTTTTCCCGACCTTTCAAGACTTCTCCAACCGGGGCAGGACCCTCATCACAAGGCGCCGTGAGCTACGTCCTTTGCACGTCGCCTCTCCTGCTGTAACTAAGACTGTGAGGCGAGGGAGAAGTATCTCTTGCCCGCCGCGCCCATGCTGCGGACAGAAATAGGATCTTTGACAACCTGATTCACCCCCGTGCGCTAAGTTCTTTGAAAAGAAGATTTTGCCCGTAAATCTAAGAAACTAGGGATTTTGTCGGAAAATCCCCCCTAAACCATTGATTCGGCGGATTTTTGACAACTATAAACACGATGGATTGGGTCTGATGATTACCGGTAAACATGCGAGACGACGCCTCGCGCCGTCTAAATCAGCGGTATCTGCGGCGCAGCCCCTGGGGGCACCTCACCCGTGACACGAGGGTCGTCGGCAATTTCGATAGCTCGTTTGTAGGGCACAAATCCGAACTTCATGTAGAAAGCCAACGCCGCAGGATGATCGGATGTGCAGGTGTGCAGCCAAATTCGCCGCGGGCCGTGCTCCCACTCCAACGGTAGGCAGTGCGCGAGTAAAGTCCGGCCGGCGCCTTTGCCGATAAGGGCGGGCGTCACGCCAAAAAACGATAGCTCAATATCCGGAAAGCGCCGCCGATCGAACTCGAGTAGCCCGCGGTCGGCGCCGGCAAACGACAATGCAAACACGTCAACTGTGGGGTTGTGCAAAATGGTGCGCAATTCTTCGTCAGCCATACGCAACCGGCTGAACCACAACCACGGCTCTCCGATTTCCCGATAAAGCTTCCGATACCAATCGAGATCGGGTCGCTCGACACGCCACACTACGAAGTCTGACGTTGTAGGAGGTGCCAAGTCGGCAGCCCGAGTTCGCATCTCGAGGTAGGTGACGATGTTGGCCAGCTTGCCGGCGGGCAAATCCGTATATCCGTCGTGCATGGCGTAGAGCGTAGCAGACGAAAACGTCCTCCACCACCGTCGAGCTGTCCGAGACGCTACGAAAGCATGCCGATATCGCGCGTCGCGTGCGCTATAATTCGCCGCAATCTTCGCGCTTCGGCGATGAAGCAATGTTGAACAGGGGCGAACACTCACTTTGACTAGAAAAAAGCCACCACAATCGCTGCTGGATCACTTCATCGTGATCGGCGCTCTCAGCCGGCGATTCGACGTGCCCCACGCCCTGTGGGGAGTGGTCATATTTGCGGTCTATTACCTGGTTCCGCTGGTGCTCTGCGCTTTTGAAGGGGTCCTCATCAGTGCCACTGCCGCCCAGCAAAAACTGTTGCCGCCACAGATTATCTGGCTGGCGAAGCACGTGGGCGATCGGCCATCGGTCACGCTGCCCTATCTGCGCGACTCCACGCACCTTCTGATGGCCGTAGTGATCTCCATTGGCGGTGCGGTGGCCATTACTGCGCTCGACAGCTTCGACAACGTCTATCGCTCGGTGGCCAACCCCGAACTTCTAAACGTGACGGAAGAAGAGGTGCACGCGGAAAGCCGCCGGGCCGAGCGGCAGCTGAGTAGCGTTTGGGTCATCGTGCTGTTCGTCCTGATTGCCGCGTTTTGCGGAGCAGCTCTGTATCTTGATGGCAAAGTCAATATCGGCTGGTGGGGCAATCCAGCCTACGGGAACGCCGGCCTGGTGCTAGCGTTGACGATCCCACTGGCGATGTTTTACGGGATGCATGCCCTATATCTGCTGGCGGTAGGCCAGCATTCCGTCAGCAAGTTGATCAGCAAAGGCATCAAGCTTCGTCCGTTTCATCCTGATGGCTCGAACGGTTTCGCTAGCCTGGGAAACTTTCTCCTGTTGCTACTTGCGCTCTGTATTTTGTGTGCCCTTGCCGCTTGGGTAACGCTCTGGCACGGATACCTTGGCATCGAGGATTTTCCCGGAATCTGGCTAGGTGCGATTGGCGTTGTGGTCTTCATCCCATGGATCGTTATTCAGCCGCTCATTCATGTGACGCGCGAAATCCGCCGAGCGCAAATGACCCACCTCGCTCCTGTGGAGCGACTGCTGAATACGGTGCTCAACAAGACCGAAGCGCAATTGGGCGAGCCCGACTTCCGCGTCGCGAACATCGAGGACCTGAAGACCTTGCGGGATCTGCACGTTGTAGCCAGCGACGTCTACGAGACCAGTGTCTTTCCCTTTAATCGCAAGGTTGCGGGAGTCCTCAGCATTGGCTATGTACTGCAGGTAATTACGTTGGTCAAAGAAGTAGCGGGAAAGTTCAAGTAGAACCGATTCCAGGCGCGATAGCGCTAGTCCAGCCGTGATTGCCCGCGGGCAAACATCAACACCAAAGAGCGCTGCACGAACGGCAGGTAGACTAGCGCCGCGGTCATTCCGAGCGCCAATCCAATATTGATGTGATGGATCAGCAAGAACGGCGACAACGCCCAAAGCAGATCCATAACCAGCAGAACGGGAAATAGGCGGCGGAATTTTTCGAGCAGCAGTGAGAAATCGAAGGCCACTGCCGCAGACAGATAAAGGCGCACTGGAATTAGAACCACTGCACTGGCCACCAGCAACGCCAGTAGCAGCGTTGGCGATGGAAGCTGAGAGTCCGCGAATATTCCGCGGATTTCGTCGAGATTGGCCAAGGCGGAAACGTAGAACGCCAGATACATCGCCTGTATCAGCAGCAGCAGGGTCAGTACCAATACGCGCGGCGCAGCCGGCAACTCGTCGGGAGCAACCAGAATCGTACGAGTCGGCGCGTCTTCGCGCTCCGTTGCGGGCGCGGCGGGAACTGTCTGCAAAGCCAGAGACGGAACGTCGGGGCGAGCCGCCGGTACTTCTATCGCGCGGATCTGGGGAACTTCTCGTGCCACCGGTTGCGCGATCGTCACCGGTGAAATGAAGCGATAGCCACGGCCAGCAACCGTCTCGATATGACGGGGCTGTGCGGCCGAGTCGCTGAGCGCTTCCCGCAACTTGTTCACCGCCGAGTTCAGGCCGTGGTCGAAGTCCACAAAGGTGTCGTCGCCCCACAAGCGACGCCGCATCTCGTCGCGCGTCACCAGCTCGGTAGGGCGTTCTAGGAGCATCACCAGCAACTGAAACGGCTGCGAATGGAGCTTGAGACGGACCCCGTGCTTGCGTAACTCTCCAGTGGCCTCATCGGCCTCGAAAACTCCGAAGCGAAAAATCCGGCGTTGGCTTTCGGCCTGCATGGGCGGAAATCCAGTCTACCCGCCCGAGCCACGGCCAATCCAGTCCAGGCCCCTAAAGCGCCTTCGATCGGCGATGACAACCGCCTTCGCTCCAATAACTTGCACGATGAGGTATGAATGAGGCGCATTTGAGCTTTCATGCATTGTGGAAGCGCGCCACGCCGCTGATTCTTTCACCATGAAACGCGCAATGCAATTTGCAATGGGCTCGTCGGCAGCCGTTCTCCTGCTACTCACTCCCGCAGCAGCTGCCCGGCTGGAGACCAACGGGCTACAAGCCTTCGACCAATACGACACCACCGTCGAAGCTCGGATCGAAAAACAGCATGGAAGCTCCGAAACCTTCATCGCAGTCTTGAACGGCAGCCACGTACACCGATCGCAAACGATCTCAGAACTGAAGTCCGGAACCGTCGTGATCGAGTCTGTGCTGGACCGGCCAAAGCCAGTACCCGGCGGATTAGTGCACCACTGGCGCGGAACAGCCTTCGTTGCCGGTGCCCGGTCGAAAGATATGGCGGATCTGCTGAAAGACTACAACGGCCTTCCTCGTCACTACGGTCCCGAGATCGTTTCCTCGCGCGTCCTCTGGGAGCGTGCCGGTGGAGCGTCCGTTGCCATCCGCATGAAACAGAAAAGGATGGTGACCGTAGTGCTCGATGGTATTTGGGACGTACAGACTCGCTCGGTTGACTCAAATCGCGGGTACAGCGCTTCCCGGAATACGCATATCTGGGAAGTGGATGCTGCGGGTAGTGTTGGGGAACACCACATGAAGGAGGGCGATGACGACGGCTACCTTTGGAGGCTCAACTCTTACTGGAGCTTCATGGAAGTGCCTGGTGGACTGCTGATCGAGTGTGAGGCGGTTTCGCTGACGCGCGACATTCCCGGTGGTTTGGGATGGCTGGCCGCTCCGTTGGTCGAAGAACTCCCGCGGGAGTCGCTGGAGTTCACCATGCAAGCTACCCGAAGTGCATTGGCCGAGAGGACCGGAAAGGAGACCGAGCGATGAACCAGTTGTGCGAAGTACAGGTGAGGGAAGCCAAGATTGCGGACCGCCGGCAGAGCGGCTTTGTCAAAGCGCTGCGTGTGCATAAAGCGCTGACAGCCGACATCGAGAAGCGAGTACTCGTCTGGATGGCAGTGCGGACTCCGAGGTTCGTCAACTCCGATCACCTCACAGCACTGGGGTTTCTAGCGCAGGTCTTTGCTGGGGCTGCATATGCATTGTCGGCGCGAGACTGGCGCGCGCTGTGGCTAGTGAACTTCTTCGTCGTCCTGAACTGGTTGGGTGACAGTCTCGACGGAACCCTGGCGCGAGTGCGCGATCAACAGCGTCCGCGTTATGGATTTTATGTAGATCACGTTGCCGACACCTTCGGTGCGCTGGCGCTCATGGGAGGATTGGCGCTGTCAGGCTACGTGCACTGGCAGATTGCCGCCGGACTACTGGTCGGGTTCTACGTGCTTTCCATTGAAAGCTTCCTTGCGACCTACACGATGGGGCACTTCCATGTGTCACACGGCATCTTCGGTCCGACGGAGATCCGCCTCCTGCTGATCGTCGGCAACATTGCATTGATGGTTCATCCCTATGCGTTCATCCTCGGCAGGACCTTCCTGCTCTTCGATATAGCGGGCGCGATCGCGATCGTGGTGATGCTGGCGATGGTCGTCGATACCGCTTGCCGTCATATCGCGGTGCTGTATCGCGAGGAAAAGCTCGAACTCGAAGTAACCGGCGCATAACCACACGTCAGGAATTGTCGATCCACCAATCGAGAGTCGCTGGTTCTGGCCGGATGAGTTGGTGTACACTCCGTGACTCAGTAGCCAAACAGTTCAGAAGTCTGGAGGCGTCATGCCGCTCCATCTGGAAAGCCGCCCGGTTGGCGATGTGCTGGTCATTCAGTGCCAGGGGCGAATTGTCGCCGGAAAAGAAGTGTTCGCGCTGCATGCTTTCGTCGGGGATTCGTTCGCAAAGTATGTTCACATCGTGATGCAACTCGACCGGGTGGAGTTTATCGACAGCAGCGGGCTGGGGGCGCTGACCCGCCTGATGCACACAGCCCGCGCGAAAAGTGGGGACATCAAACTCAGTGGAGTGCCCGCGCCGATTCGCAGAGTGCTCGAGATGACGAAGATCATCTCGCTGTTCGAGACCTACGATACAGTGGAAGAGGCCATCACCGCCGCTTACTTGGGATCGCGCTATTCGAAGGGAATTGGCGGAGATTCCCGCCCACGCGTGCTGTGCCTGTTCGAATCGTCGGATGTCCGGTCCTTTATGCGTGAAGTGCTGCTGAGCTCCGGATACAACGCCTTGGCCACCGCAAACATCGACGATGCGAAGATCCTGCTGAAAGCGACCAAAGCAAAAAAGGTGGTAATTTCGGCGAACATGCAAAGCGTATATGGCCGGCCCACTCGCAAGGTGCTGGAGGAAATCGACCCGGCGGTCTCGCTGATCGTGCTGGACGAAGGCTTCGCTACGCAGGACCCGGGAGAAGCCGCCGAGAAATTGCTGAACAGCATTGGCGGGCAGTAGAGATGCTCTCGACGGCTCCTTCGCGTCGTTCGAGCGGAGTACAGAGGTGATTTCGCGGCGAGAATTTGTCATCATCGCTGGCGCTGCTGCAGTTATGCCGCGCGCTTCATGGGCGGCTGAAAAGGTCCCTACCATGCTCGATCATCTTCTTCTCGGTTGTAGCGATCTCGATCAGGGCATCGCGTTTGTGGAGAAGCGGACCGGCGTGCGGCCCGCGATGGGTGGAGTGCATCCGGGACGAGGAACACGCAATGCGCTGCTATCGCTGGGGCCACTGCATTACCTCGAAGTCATAGCGCCCGATCCGGCGCAAACAGAAACTCCCAAAACCCGCGCGGAGTTGCCCGCCATGCTGAAGCAGCTTGCCGCGCCGCGGCTCGTGGATTGGGCTGTACATACGTCTGACATTGTGGGAGTAGCCGAACGCTGGAAAAAAGCAGGCATGGCATTTCAGGGACCGACACCTGGTTCGCGTGCGCGCCCCGACGGAAGGATGCTCCGCTGGCAGACCCTCAATCTCAACAACGACCGCAATGGCCTCCTGCCATTCTTCATCCAGTGGGGAACCGATACAATGCATCCCTCGGTTGATGCTCCCCCAGGATGCAAGCTGGAAAGCTTTGAGGTATTCAGTCCCGATAGCGCTGCGCTGTCAGCAGAGTTACAGAAGCTGGGAATCTCCGTCAATGTCGGGAGAGGAGCGACGGCGCACCTACGAGCGCAGATCTTGGGGCCCACAGGGGCGCTAGTCTTGGGCGAATGACACGAAACACCCCGCATCGCCGCTTGGAACAGATCCGCTGGGGTGAGAGATGTGGTCCGCCTGACACCGTTCGGCTTCAGCTGGAACCCAAGACAGGGAAACGGTAAAAACCTGTGCCATTCCCACCCCACGCTGGTCACTAGCTTAAGACTAGAGCGGCTCCAATACAACCAGGGCATTACCGTAAATGGCGGAAGAGTTACACTGACTTGCTTGTTTATCAATAAGGTCGAATCGTTTACCCTAACCAATCTGCGTACAGGAGTTGTCCTGATGCAACGCGTCGTCCTTGCAGTCATGGTGCTTGCCTCCCTCGTTTCATTCGCACAGAACAAGCCGCCCGCTTATCTGGATGCTTCACTTCCAGCCGCCATCCGCGCCCATGACCTGGTGAATCGCATGACTCTCGACGAGAAGGCATCGCAGCTCGAGGACTGGGCCATCGCGATTCCGCGCCTGGGAGTTCCGGATTATCAGACTTGGAGCGAGGCGCTGCATGGCGTTGCGAGGGCAGGATACGCCACAGTCTTTCCGCAGGCGATCGGTATGGCTGCCACCTGGGACCCATCGATGGTGCAGCAGATGGGCGACGTAATCGGCACCGAGGGCCGCGCGAAGTACAACCAGGCACAACGCGAGGGCAATCACCGCATCTTTTACGGTCTGACTTTCTGGTCTCCCAACATCAACATCTTCCGCGATCCCCGTTGGGGGCGCGGCCAGGAGACTTACGGCGAAGATCCGTTTCTGACCGGCAAAATGGGCGTGGCATTCGTCACCGGAGTGCAAGGCGACGATCCCGATCATCCGAAAGCGGTGGCCACCAGCAAACACTTCGCTGTGCATAGCGGGCCCGAATCGCTGCGCCACGGTTTCAACGTGGATGTGAGTCCGCGCGACCTGGAAGAGACCTACCTGCCCGCATTTCGCTCGACGGTGGTCGATGGCCACGTGAAGTCGGTGATGTGCGCCTACAACGCGATCGATGGAGCGGCAGCGTGCACCAACACGATGTTGTTGAAGGACCATTTGCGCGATGCCTGGGGATTCAAGGGTTTCGTGGTCTCCGATTGTGGCGCCATCGTGGACGTGGCCAACGGACACCACAACGCACCTGACGTCCTGCATGCTTCGGCACTGTCGATCAAGGCGGGCACCGATCTTTCGTGCAGCATCTGGTCGCCGGGCTTCAATACTTTGGCCGACGCGGTTCGCCAGGGCCTTGTTTCCGAGGCATTGGTGACCGCCGCGGCTGAGCGCTTGTACACCGCACGGATGCAACTGGGATTTTTCGATCCGCCAGGAGACAGCGCTCTGGATCGCATTCCGTTTTCCACCGTTGGCTCTGAGCAACATCGCAAGGCCGCTCTGAAGGCCGCGGAAGAGTCGATGGTGCTGCTGCAAAACAACAACGGTGCTTTGCCGATCAGTAAAGCACCTCACGACATTGCGGTAGTTGGACCGACTGCCGACCTTCTGATCTCGCTGGAAGGCAATTACAATGGCCAGCCTTTGCATCCGGTAAGTCCGCTGGACGGCATTACGAAGCAATTCCACTCCTCCACGATTCACTACGCACAGGGAGCGACGCTTGCCAGTGGTACCAGCGTGCCGGTGCCACGTACCGCATTCGGAAGCGGCCTGCGCACCGAGTTTTTCGCCACTCCAGACTGGACGGGCCGTCCGGTCCACGTGACAACCGAGCCTGAGATTCAGCATGACTGGGACAATGCCACCCCCGCACCCGAAGTTCTGACCTACAACTACTCGGTACGCTGGTCGGGCACAGTGCGCGTTCCGGCGACCGGCAAGTACGTCTTCACGGTTGAGCCCGAGTCGGCTTTCCCGTACTCGCCGAAAGAGACGTACCGTTTTGTACTCGACGGCAAAGTCCTTTCCGAAGGCGATCTCAACAGCGGCAAACCGAATCCAAAACCAACAGGAGCGAACACTACCGCTCCTCCGAACATGTCGGACTCGAAGCCGGCAAAAGTTGAGGTCACCTTCACTGACACCAACCCGCACGACTTCCGGCTCGAATACAGCCACTCGGGCGATCAGTCCGGAGGCGGTGTGACTTTGAGCTGGGAAGCTCCACCGCAGGCGCTGATCGATGAAGCGGTTGCGGCCGCGAAGGCTTCTGATCTCGTCGTGGCGTTCGTGGGGCTCTCGCCTGAACTCGAGGGGGAAGAGATGCCAATTAAGATCGAAGGCTTCGAGGGCGGAGACCGCACCAGCATCGATCTTCCGGCAGCGCAGCAGCACCTGCTGGAGTCGTTGGGTGCAACCGGCAAGCCGGTCATCGTGGTGTCCCTCAGTGGTAGTGCACTCGCACTTACCTGGGCCAAGGAACATGCGGCTGCGATCCTTCAAGCCTGGTATCCCGGCGTTGATGGCGGAACCGCGATTGCGCGCACACTGGCCGGAGTGAGCAATCCA
This sequence comes from uncultured Acidobacteriaceae bacterium, assembly GCA_963730105.1. GTDB lineage: Bacteria > Acidobacteriota > Terriglobia > Terriglobales > Acidobacteriaceae > DASRAA01. Next base: position 811,374 of record CAVSQO010000010.1, on the reverse strand, counting down.
GCAGGACGGTTGCCCGTGACCTTCTATGCCGGCACGAGCGATTTGCCTGCGTTCACCAACTATTCGTTCAAGAACCGTACCTACCGCTATTACACCGGCAAGCCGCTCTGGGGTTTCGGGTACGGACTGAGCTATTCCACCTTTCAATACGGCCCGGTCAAGCTGTCGAGCGCTACTGTTCCGGCGGGTCAGCCGCTCACAGCAACCGTCAGCGTTACCAACACGAGTAAAGTTGGTGGCGATGAAGTTGTGGAAGCCTATCTGAAAACTCCACAGACCGATGGTCCGACCTACTCGCTCGTCGGATTTCAGAGGGTACACCTCAATGCCGGTGAGAGCCGGGATGTGTCGCTCGAGTTGAGTCCACGGTCGCTCTCGGCGGTCGATGCCAAGGGCCAACGATCTATCCTGCCGGGGGCCTATCACCTGAGTGTGGGGCCGACCCAGCCGGGGGAGAGTGCCTCGAAGTCCGAGGCCGACTTCACGGTGAACGGAACGGTCACGCTGCCGAAGTGAAAACCGTAAATACGTGATTCATGGTTGTTTAGAATCAATGGGTTGGCCGGAAATTATTCGCAAACGATTGATAAATATAATACTTATACGTATCCATATCATACTAAAAGAGTTAAGCATGATTTTGGACGCTTTTGGCGATCAAAAGTGTCATACAATACATACTAGTCATACAGCTAGTTATCATACTTTACATACAAGTATGACAAAATTTTCTTCCCTGTTTCCTGCTCGCTCTGAGATTTCAAAGAGCCGTTACGAGTCCGCAGCCTGAGCGCGGACTGACAAGAGACACAAATCCCCGTCCCCGCGATACATGGTTTACGCGTCAGGACTCAGAGCGAAAGGGCGTGGGTCACGGTGCAATGTGATAAGCGAGGGTTGCCGGCGGCTGGTTGTCGGTTCCAGCGGGCGAGGCGGTTTGCGTGGCTGGAGAGTGTCGCCCGCTGAACAGACTGTGGAAAAAACTCCGAAATGCACACGCCTCGCGGACTAAAGTCCGCTCGGTGAGTCAATTATAAAGGGCTTAGACGCTGACCTAAAGGTCAGCTCTACCAAAAGATCCACTTGGGCAAAGGAAGCCCGGATGGGCACCAGCCGTAACCCTGTTCCAGATGTCGGGACGCTGGGTGGACCGCCCGCAACCGAGCGTAGAATGATTCCGCTTGGGGTCAAGAACGAAGATTCAGTCTGAATCACATCCCATACGATGTCGTCGGGGGCCAGTATGGATATACCGATCAAGGCGTCGCTTGCCGTGGCGTTTTTGCTGACAGTCAGTGCGAGTGGCGCTGCTCAGCCGAACTCGTCGAACCAGTCGTGCGTTAGCGCGGCGCGTCCCGTTCAACCCCCAGGATGCTTCGATGGCACACCACACAAAATTACATGTGTGACGGTCGACAGCGGAGTCCAGCTCCAGGTGTTGGACTGGGGCGGTGCGGACAAGCCGGACACCATGGTGCTGCTCACCGGATACGGCGACAACGCGCATGTATACGACGGGTTCGCCTACCAATTCACCGACTATTTTCATGTCATCGGAATTACCCGCCGCGGATTCCTTCCGTCGAGCCAGCCTAAGCAAGGCTATGATGTCGATACCAGGGCACACGACGACATCGCAGTCCTCAAATACTTCGGCATCAGCAAGGCAGTTTTCGTCGGACATTCCCTGTCGGGTTCGGAGTTGAGTCAACTCGGGCTAAAGTACAAAAGTTACGTAGAGAAATTGGTCTACCTGGACGCTCTTGACTTGGCAAAGCGGTTCGAACTTCCCGAGATACCTCCTGTACCGTACAAGCAAGGTAGGGACGAAAGATCAGTGCAGGTTTTCCAAGCCGCCCAGGCGCGGCTGGAGAATACCCTCAGACCAGAGGCATCCGCTTGCCCCGGTTTGAAGTTTGGCGCAAAGGGAGCCATTACAGATAACACGACACCGAAATGGGTTTCAGACGCGATTTTTGCGGGCATCGCGGAGAAGCAAAATCCGGAAGTAAATTGGGCAAACATCGACGCGCCGCGGCTCGGCATTTTCGATAAACCGTCCGTTCAGGGAAAGCTACCTTACTACTGGTACCTGAGTTCCGACGAGCAGAAAGTATTCGACGCCAATTGGCCGGGCATCGTTCAATGGTTCGCGGACGAAACCGCGAAGTTCGAGCAACCCAACGCGGGCAAGCCTACTCCGGTTGTCTATCTGCTGCCCGACGCTCCACACTACTTCTACCTTAACGATCAGGCGTTCGTGGTTCGAGAGACGCGAGAGTTCTTGCTGGGAACGGTGGGACAGTGACGCGGGCGCCGATCGGGCGGAAGAGAAGATGCCCACCCGCCGATTCCGATCCTACGCGAGCGAGCGTTCACATCAGCCGCTCGGGAATCCGAACATCAACCACGACTGGTTGGCTACCCAATGGGGATAAAGCTCGGTCATCTGGTTGAACAGCTCCTGGTCAGACGTCGCGGTTTTCTGCAACCGATCGAAGTCCTGCAGGTAGCGTTTCGTGTCTTGGATCGCCGACGGTGAGTCGGGCGCGCCAGGCTTCTTGTGACCGGCAACAACCATCGCCGGGTTCAGTGCTGCTAACCGGTCCAGATCCGCGATCCAATTCTTTCGGCTCTCGGGGGTAGTGTCGCCGACATACATGTGGCATTGGTTGTACACAACGTCACCAGCGACGATTAGGCCGATCGATGGAACGTAGAGAGAGGTTGAATCGGGACTATCGGTGCGACCCTCCTCGATGATACGCAATTCGTGGCCTTCTAGAGTGAACGTGTCGTGCTCATAGGGCTCAGGTGGAACCAACTTGGTGGGCACTTGCCCAGGAAACATACGGCGGGCTAACCGCTCCACCGGGGGAGTAAAAGACGTCTGCATGGCGTTCAGCGTTTTGGGCGTTGCTATCGCCCGAGCGCCCGGGAAATGGTCGAGCAGAATGCCCAGACCGTAGAAGTGGTCGAAATGGGCATGCGTTATGTAGATGGTCTGCAGGTTGCGATTGTGCAGTGCAACCCAATCCGCAAGAGCCTCGGCCTCAGCCACTGTCCCCATTGCGTCCACCAGTACCGCGTCGTGCTCGCCGAAGATTAATGTCGACGTGATCGGGTCAAAGCCGAGCGCTTCGCCGAAGGGCTTTGGCCGCTCGCCTACCATAGCCTTTCCCGGGGCGGTAAAAACGTTCACACTCAGCGTGTTCGACGCGACAGGCGCGGTCTCTTTCAGTGCATTTGTGCCGTCCATCTAGTACTCCTTTCGATTTCAGAGCGAGTGACGGTTCAAGGCAGAACCACGACGACCAATCCACCGCACGAAAGCACGAGGAGCCCTCACTTCTGGGAAGACGCCATAAAGCCGTTCACCAAGGCAGCGATCTCATCGGCAGCCGTGTCCAGAGCGAAGTGCCCACCGTCAACAATGTGAACTTCGGCGTTCGGAACATCCTTGCGGTAGCTCTCCGGCTCGCTCGGGTCAAAAGACGTTTCATATTTGCCCCAGATCACGAGCAGGCGCGGTTGCTTTTCGCGCATCCAGGTCTGCCACTTCGGATAGGACTCCACATTTGTTCGGTAGTCATAGAAAAGATCGCTCTGGATCTCGGCCTGCCCGGGCCGATTCAGAAAATAGAACTCATCGGTCCAGAGGTCAGGATCGTGGCGTTCTACGTCGGGATCGTTTCCGACGTGTCGCGCCCGCGCGGCCTCGAGCGACAAGAGGTTGGTGCGCAATGCGCTCTCATTGGCAGCACGATCGGCCCAGAACGCCCGGCGCGTTTTCCAATTTGCTCCCAGGCCTTCGTTGTGGGCGACGGCATCCTGCACGATGAGCGCCTCCACTCGCTCCGGATGCGCTAGTATCATGCGAAAGCCGACCGGGCCACCGTAGTCCTGCATATATACGGTGTAGCGCGAGAGTCCCAGCGCCTCAGTGAAATGGTTCATGATCTCGGCATAATGGTCGAACGTATAGGCGAATTTCTTCGGGTCTGGCCAGTCACTGTGACCGAAACCGGGATAATCAGGCGCTATTAGGTGATAGCGATCCGATAGCCGTTCGAAAAGCGGCTCAAACATCCGTGACGACGATGGAAGTCCGTGCAGCAGCAGAAGCGTTTCTGCATTCTTCGCCCCAGCTTCCCGGTAGAAAATTGATAGGCCATCGACCTGTATTGTGCGATAAGACGTGGGATTCAAGCGGCTGCTCCTCGCCTGTTCAGTGCCGGTAGAAGAAGTTTCAGAAGCGCTTCGTCAGAGAATGGGTTCTGACCTGAGATCAGCTCGCGATCCTGAAGGACATAGCTCTTCCATGGAGCGAGCACACTTACGTCACCGCCCGCAGTACGCAAGGCGAAGTCCGGGTAGAAGAGGACCTTACCACCAATCTCAAGCGGTTCCCGCTGCTGCTCTTCCGCTGTCGAAAAGATAGTCATCTTATATCCGGAATAGATCCAGCCTTGAGCCTTTGCGTGTGCTCCAGCGGCATCGCCCGCCGCCAGCGCGGCGACCACCTCGGTCGAATTCGGAAGAGCCGAGAGTAGTGAAATCGGGCCATGGCAGAGCACTGCCGTCGGCTTGGATGTTTCGTGAAAGTGTCTCATCACTATGCCGGCATTGGGGTCATCGAGAAGATCGATCATCGGGCCATGGCCGCCGGGGACGAAAACAGCGTCATATTGATCCAGGCCTGATGCGATGACATCCGCTATGCGGGTTGGATCTCTGAGCCCAGTCAGGCCGTCGCGGAATAACATATAGTCCTGAAGCTTGGCCGCGTCCCCGCCGAAGAAATCGGCGACCTCTGAATGCACATCCACTTGGGGCGCGTTGCCTTTGGGGTTGGCGAAAGTGATTTCGTAGCCCTCCTTCATCAGGGCGCGAACCGGAACCGTAAGCTCGTTGAGATAGTAACCAGCGCCGGTATAAACCTTGCCATCTTTCAAGGGCAAGCCACGACCGCTCGAGACCAGCACCAAGACTTTTCCTTTTGTTGTCATTTTGTTCTCCTCTCTGAAATCGAATCTGTTTCCCGAGATCTTAGCTTGTGTAGAGCAATCCAATTTGCGAGAGCCTCGGCCTCAATGTGGTTTATGGCTACGGCAATCCGAACATCAACCACGACTAGCAGGTGGCTCACATATGCCTGTGGCCCATATTTGCCTTCGATTGGCAAATGTGGGCTTTCGTCCGACCGTTAACCGAACTTGAGGGTGGTGCTCTGTCCGACCTCGATGATGTAGCCGTCAGGATCGCGGATGTAGCAGCGAATCTCGCCGTACTTGGGGATCGGCTCCGTGATGAACTCGGCTCCTCGACTTTTCCATAGTTCGTAGCACGCTTGAATATCAGCAACGCGGAAATTCATAAAGCTGTTGATGTGATTCGGGTCAGGGACGCTGAGCGTTACCGTCGGCTTATCGGGGGTCGGCCCGCCCCCAACGTTCAGAATCATCCAAATATTCGCAAGCAAAAGGTATGCAGGGGCGTTGCCGTCACCCAAGGTCAGAATGCGAGCGCCGAAGACCCTTTCGTAGTAGCGAGCCGATCGCTCGATGTCGGCGACGGTGAGAAACTGCGCGATGCTGATCCCCTCGCGCGGGGGCATCTCATAGCTCTTCTGTTCGATTTGTACGCTGTTCATTGACGACTCCGATTGTCTGGTAAATCGCTCTTCGGATCGAGGGGTGGCTGGCCGCCTTTCGGTGAGGTGAGGGTGAGCTGTACGCCAGCGTCCCTGAAAACAAAGTAAGGGGCCGCGAACTCTTCCAGCCAGAAGCCGGTCTTGCGGCCGGTGCTGCCGAGGACGTCGTGCGAGGTTAGCACCATTGGTATTTTCACGTTCCTTCTCCGTATATTCTTCGTTGTGTGCGTTTCAATTGAATGGGGCGACGCCGAAAAGGGACTCTGCAAAAGCGGGTACGGATTTCTTCCCTGACCCACCCTGCTTCGATATGAGAAGCGTCCGGTGACGCCGGAGATTCAGGAAATGCTTCGGAAAGCGTGTCGCCCGCCAAGGCGGGCTGGGGTTCATATAGGGGACGTCTTCCGCGCGCTTACGCGCACGGCTAACACAAATTGCGCCCTTCGGGCTCCGGGGATAGCGGAGCGCGGGGCGTCGTTCGGTTGACGTGAGGAAAAGACCCACCCTTGACTTCGCTGAGGCTCCGGGCAGGCCTGGATGGGACAACCTTCTAAATTTTTCGGAGATGCGGGGACACGGGCGGTCCACCCTCTCGGTTGTGCCATGTAAGATGGCAGTGATCGTCCGCCGATCGGAGGACAGGCATGAAGTTACGAGTCTTTGTTGTCGGGATGATCGTACTGGGGTGCTTGCCGGGTTCAGCATCTGCCCAGAACTGGTCAGAGTGGATCACGTCCAATAATCACGACGTGCAATATCGGTGGTTGGGCAGTACTTCTGGGGGAAGCGGGGAGTGCCAGTTGCAACTGCGAGACCTGAAGCGGAACCAGACGACGGTGGTCAGCGTGGTTGTCGATTACAAATCAGAGCAGGATGAATCAACCAGAGAAACGGTCACCATCACGGGCACCCAAAAAGCTGAGGACCAGGGTCCGACGGTTGTGCACCGCTGCGCGTCGATCGGTGACCTTCATGTGACCAACATTGCGCGGCGGTAGCCGTCTCCTCTTTTAAGCAACCTGGAGTATTAGCACAGTCGCGTTAGCGGCAGCGTTTGTGGCCGTCAATGTAAATGACACACTGCTGATCTTATTGAGTGGTCCAAGGACGCTCCCCCCACCCCAGACTCGCCTGGGTGGCCGTCTTGGATGTACGCGCTGATATAAACGAGTCCCACTGTCTCCGCGAGGAGTCCCGGTCCCCAACCCGCCCCGGAAGTCAATCCGTCCATCATGCAAAGGATTAAGACATTGTCGTATTCATGGCCGTCCGGCGAATTCCAGGTGTGTACATCGGCCTGGGATTCATTCACTGCCCGTACGGTTAGTTGTTTCGTATGGAGAAACGCGAAAGCCATAGCCAACCCTCACTGTAGTGCAAGGAGGGTGCAATGGTCGCACGATACCGTCAAGCGGTCAACCATAAGCGCCGGGGGCCGTTGACACTCGTTGTCATATATGACAACATCTGGATGAACGACTGAAGGAGATGTTGCGATGAAGAGCGAGAAGCTGGAAGTGGTGCGAGGAAGCGGGAATGCGTTTCGCGACCTTGGGCACAAGAGCGCGGACGCGGAGCAGTTCAAGGCCATCCTGGCCGCCGAGATCATCAAGGCGCTCAACCGGGAACGGCTGACCGTGCGTGCAGCGCATGCCCGCACCGCCATCGCGGCGGCCGACTTCTCGCGCATCCGCAATGCTGATCTTGGGCGCTTCACGGTGGACCGGCTCATTCTGTGTTGAACCGGCTTGGCTCGCGCGTGGAAGTTAAGGTTAGGGTGCGGCGGGTCGCTTGAGTGGAACGTGGGAAAAAGACCCACCCCGCCAAACGAAGGCGGGATGGGCCACCCATCACTGTAAGTTTATTTGCTACAACAAGTTTGACGGGGTGGGCCACCCGCCCTCTCCTGTAAGTTATTGCATCAGTACGTTGACGGGGCGGGCCACTCGCCGAAAGCGACTCAAAGATTCTCCTCGGATTGGGACTGCGGCCCGGGTTGCTGCCCTTCATTGTCCGAGTTGCAAACATCAACCGGCCCGCTGATTTCCCGGTATAGCACACGCATAGCTCCGATGACCCCCTCGCCCTTCCACGCTGGGAGGTTCATCGCTGACAGCTCTGGCAGGTTAGGTGGACCCAGATTTTCGCCGGCGACGTAAACAATGCCGCCCGCGGCAACCAGAGTCTTGCGCAGTTCGGCTCGCCATTCATCTCTCTTGACCCCAGCCTGCACCGCAAAGGTAACGGTCAATTCAGGGGCAGTTAGTTGTAACCCCTTCTTGCAGGCCTCAACCAAGCCCACCTGACGTTGCTCGCAGACAATCACTATCGGCTTTCCCTTCAGCTTCTCTTCCATGTCTTTTGTCAGTACAACGCCTGCCCTACAGCAGCAGGTTGCCTTAAGTTGCGATCGAAGCTCCTCGATATTTCCGGTCCGAATTACCCTCGCGGACGGGAACGCCTGCCTAATGGGACTGACGTCGGAACTCTTCATTCGAGAGTTCGGCGCGATCCAAATGTTATTCGGCGGACTAGCTAAGCGAGTGAAATTCCAGATGCGGTCCACCAGGTCGGAGCGACTTCGATAAGGTGCCATCAACAATTCGCGAAGAAATATCGGAACTGCGAACTCCTGAACAACGAGTTCCTGGTCCCTAGCTCCGAGATCGACGATGACGCCTGGACGCACGCGTTCCCCTTATCGAATTAGCCAGACAGGTCTTCAAGTAACTTGCCAAGCGCAGTCAATAAGCCGGACACAGATTGCAATGTCGCATCAGTACCTCGCGTCTGACTGGCTTGATATCTAAGTCGATTTCTGTCGAAGGATGCCGGTACTGAGGCACTAACGGCTGTACCTTCCCTGACATAATCAGCCCCAATCTTCTCTAATGGAACCCCGTGCTTCTGCAGAGCGGCAACGAGTTTCTGCTGAGTACGCATGTTGTGGAACGCCTTCCATTTTCCCGCATGTTCCGGTGAAGTCGTCAGGAGTTTCTGGTAGAACTGTAGCCACCACCTGCCAGGAAGCCCGATCATAGATGCGACGGCCTCTCTCACATCGGAAGGCAGCGGGACCACAAAATCGCGAGCCATCTGGATGTGATCATCTCGGGTAAGCGATTGAATTTGGCTCCAGCCTGCACCTCGGAGCGAAGCTGCATCGTCTGGTTTCGCAGCCTTGAACTCGCCAGTGCTCTCCTTCACGAAAACCGACCCCCTCGGCGATGCGGAGGCAAAGGCCATCCAAATGTCCGGCGGAAATGAGTAACTTGCCCCACCTAGCTTGCTCACGGAAGCACCTTGTTCGGGACTCCTCGTCTTCTCCGACTCCGTCGGATGGCGTACCCGATCACCACCAATATCCACAAGCGTGGCTTGATCACCGGTACCCACAGCACCCTCGCTTCGATCCTCACGTCATTCCGTACACAATATCCAGACCCGCCTTGCCTACGATCTGAATTTTGTCGCTTGCATGGCCCTCGACAAAATGCTTCAGGTTCGTGCAGCCGTATTCTAGCGGCTTGAAATCTGGGTACTTCAGCTTGACAACCATTCCCAGCATTACGCCAGTCAGGCGCTTCTGAGCGGAGCTCTCCAGCATGGCTACCATATGCTTTACAACCTCTCGCGAGTCTTCCACTCTGTTCTCCTTTTTTACTCAATTGCGTGCAGCTCCAGCGCAAGCGGAACTGCACGCAAGCTAACCGCAGGGACCTCTACTGTCTCTGCGACGGAAGAATTTGGAATGCTAAGGCTGGCCTTCGAAGCTAAGACTTAGTCATTCGCCGTCTGAAACGTGAGAGGGGATAGATCCCGAAGAACCTTCCCTCACGCTGACAACGCATGACCGCGACGAGAACTTGGAGGTGCCGCCGGGTGCTGTCGTACCGGCTATCCCGTCGTTGACTGCTCCATGCAAAACAACCGCATGAAAGCAGCAATTTGATTGGGTTTACCAAAAAGTATCAGGGCAGAAACCCAACTGCCCTTGTACATTTCAAAAAATGAACAAATCCAGCGTTAGTCTAGCCACTAGCATTCATCTTGTCAATGGCACAAAAGTGGTAGACCTGTGTAACCGCTGGATCCGGTCAAAGCATTCGCTACAGCCTGCGACGATCAGTGTTGCCAAGAAAAGGACTAGCAACACTCGGTGGACGTACATGATCACCTTGATCTCGAAGCCATACGGCTCTTTTGGCATAAGGGACTCCCATTATGCGAAGCGAGCCATAAACTGAGGACTGAATGAGTCGCCCTATCGCTCACGCTGCGCCTCGCTACGAAGGCCCTTGAGCGTAGGACGTGTCGGGTGGATGTTACCCAAGCACCGCGACTCAAGAGTCTGTCTCGCGGTACCCGATAGTCTAGTTCCTGCGGCACGGCTAATTACAGAAACCAACTTTACTATTACAAAACCCCTCCGACTTGTCAACTGTTTGACTAGCCCGCATGATTTTTTTCTAGCCGTGATTGCTTTTCGACTCAAATTGCGCGGGTAACAGCGGGATGGACCCGTTCGACTCGTATCCACCCCGCTTCATGCACTTAGCTTGTCTGAACACGGCGCTAAAGCGCCGCACCTACTGCGATCTACACTAGTCCCTGATCCAGCATGGAGTTCGCGACTTTCAGGAAGCCCGCGATGTTGGCGCCGTTGACGTAGTTGCCGGGCGTGCCGTATTTCTCGGCCGTCTCGTAGCAGTTCTTGTGGATGGCAATCATGATCTTGTGCAAACGATCATCCACTTCTTCACGAGTCCAGGAGAGGCGCATGCTGTTCTGCGACATTTCCAGTCCTGAGGTGGCAACGCCGCCAGCATTGGCTGCCTTGGCCGGGCCATAGAGCATCCGGCTTCGAGGAACACCTTGGTAGCTTCGAGCGTGCTCGGCATGTTCGCGCCTTCGGCAACCACCTTGCATCCGTTCTTGATGAGGTTCGTCGCATCCTTCGCGTTGATCTCATTCTGGGTGGCGCTCGGGAACGCGCAATCGGCCTTGATGTCCCACAGCGAGTTGTAGTCGAGTTTCTTGTCGGTCGGCTGAAGATGGCCTTCTTGAACTTCTCCGTATACTCGCTAATGCGGCCACGGCGATTATTCTTCAGGTCCATGACAAAGGCCAGCTTCTCGCGGTCGATGCCATCGGCATCGTATACCACGCCGTCGGAGTCGGAGACCGTGACCGGCTTGGCGCCGAAATCGAGCAACTTCTCGACGGTGTACTGCGAAACGTTGCCGCTGCCGGAAACCAGGCACACCTTGCCTTCCAGCGTATCTTTGCGGGTCTTCAGCATTTCCTTGGCGAAGTACACGCAGCCGTAGCCGGTGGCTTCGGGACGAATGAGCGAGCCGCCCCAGGCCAGGCCCTTGCCGGTCAGCACGCCGGCGAATTCATTGCGCAGGCGCTTGTACTGGCCGAAGAGGAAGCCGATCTCGCGTCCGCCCACGCCGATGTCGCCGGCGGGAACGTCGGTGTCGGGACCGATGTGGCGGCAGAGTTCGGTCATGAAGCTCTGGCAGAAGCGCATAACTTCGTTGTCACTCTTGCCCTTGGGATCGAAATCCGACCCGCCCTTGCCGCCGCCCATGGGCAGCGTGGTGAGCGAGTTCTTGAATACCTGCTCGAACGCGAGGAATTTCAGGATGCCGAGGTTGACCGAGGGATGGAAGCGCAGTCCGCCCTTGTAGGGGCCGATGGCGCTGTTCATCTCGATGCGGAACCCGCGGTTGACCTGGATTTTGCCCTGGTCGTCAAACCACGGGCACGCGGAACATGAGGACGCGCTCGGGCTCGGTGATGCGCTCGAGAATCCGCTCCGAGATGTACTCGGGGTGTCGCTCCAACACAAGACGCAACGACTCCATGACTTCCTGCACGGCCTGGTGGAATTCCGGCTCGGCTGGGTTCTTGGCTTTTACTAGTCCCATTACTTCGTTGATGTAGTCGCCCGGGGTTTTAATCCCGGACTGCATGATTCCTACTGTCATAAAAGGTCCTCCTAAGAACCTTGCTGCATTTGATACACAACACTTGATTAGGCCAAGAGTCTCGAAGTTGTCTCATTCATGCAGGAGAGAAGTTCGAAATCCCTCAGGGGCTAAAGCCCAGTGTTTGCGGCGACCGGAGCGGCACGGCTGAAGCCGTGCCCTTTCAAATCGCATTTCACGAAACAAGTTCTTGGTTCTCGGCACCGGTGTTCGCAAAGCTGTTACTTGGCAAACAGAGTATTTGAGTACTGATTGAGCTTCTGCGCGGTGACCGCTATCACCTGAAAACGTGACTAACGGGCGAAAAGAAACATTTGTAACAATCGGCCGCATGAGCTGGTTGGCGAAAGTGTCCGATGGAAGTTACACCAAAATGAGGACGGAGACAATGGAAATGGGGCGGGGTGACGGAGTTGATATATGAGGACTGTGCCGCCGCTACGCGGCTCCGGGCTGTTGAGGCGTGGTTTCCGCGGGCTTACCCCACGGCTCAAACAAATGTCGCCCTGCGGGCTCAGTGCTGCATCTTTGCAAAAGACAGAGAACTCGGCTGAAGCTTTTACCTCAGCGGCTAAAGCCGTGCCCTCCAGCGAGTGGGTGAATGCACCGCTGAAGCGGTGCTCCACCCATTACGGTGAGTGTGGTCTAGGCGGTCCGCTGAAGGCAATCTGCGGCGAAGTGCACGGAGCGTCCTCGCCAGCGAAAATCATGATAGGGTCTATCAATTGTTCTTATTAGCGTAGGGCGTAGGTGACCTGCTACGTTTAGAAACCCATGACGAGTGCACCGCTTCCGGCCGTCTCTCGCGGGCTCTTCCAGGGCTACGATACCGGTGCGTTTTTCGATGAGATGTTTCTGCCGACGGGCGGACCGCGGCCGCACTACGCCAAGCTGCTAAAGATGCTGGCGTCGATGCCAGCCAGCCAGTTCGAAGACCGCCGCAACCTGGCGGACATCGCATTTCTTTTGCAAGGAATCACATTCACTGTCTATAGCGACGGCACGGGCACGGAGCGGCTGTTTCCGTTTGACCTGATTCCGCGCATTCTGCCGCACTCGGACTGGGACCGGATCGAGCGCGGACTGCAGCAGCGGGTGGTGGCACTCAACCTGTTTTTGCAGGATGTGTACGGGCAGCAGCGCATCCTGAAAGAGCGTAAGATTCCGCGCTCGCTGGTTTATTCCTGCAAGCATTTTCATCGCGAGATGATTGGGGTCGAGGTGCCGCGCGGCATCTACACGCATATTTGCGGCATCGACCTGGTGCGGGATTCGAAGACCGGCAACTTCCTGGTGCTGGAAGACAATGTGCGCACGCCGAGCGGCGTTTCGTACGTGCTGGAGAACCGGCAGGTGATGACGCGAACGTTTCCGGAAGCATTTCAGTCGTACGAAGTGCTGCCGGTGCATCACTACCCGACGGAGCTGTGCCGCATTTTGCGCACGCTGTCGCCGCGTGGCGAAGCGAATGCGCAAGTGGTGCTGCTGACGCCTGGCATCTACAACAGTGCGTACTTCGAGCACAGCTTCCTGGCGCAGCAGATGGGCGTCGAGTTGGTCGAGGGGCGCGACCTGATCGTCGATGCGGGAGTGGTGTACATGAAGACCATCCACGGGTTGCAGCGCGTGGACGTGATTTATCGGCGCGTGGATGACGATTACCTCGATCCGCTGGTGTTCCGTCCGGATTCGCTGATGGGCGTGCCGGGGCTGATGGGCGCGTATCGAGCGGGGAATGTGGCTTTGGCGAATGCAGTAGGGAACGGCGTGGCAGACGACAAAGCGGTGTGCGCGTATGTGCCCGACTTCATCCGCTTCTACCTGGGAGAAGAGCCGATTCTGGGGACGGTGGAAACTTACTTGTGCTCGCGGCCCGATGATTTGCACTACACGCTCGCGCATCTGCCGGAGCTGGTGGTGAAGGCGGTGGGAGAGTCGGGCGGATACGGCATGCTGATCGGGCCGGCGTCGGACGGAGAGACGATTGAGGCGTTCCGCAAGAAGATTGAAGAGGATCCGCGGAATTACATCGCGCAGCCGGTGATCGGCCTTTCGCGGGTGCCCTCGTATGACATCGATACGAAGCGAATGGCGGGGCGGCACGTGGATTTGCGTCCCTACTGTTTGTATGACGGGCAGGATGTGACCATCATTCCGGGCGGTCTGACAAGGGTGGCGCTGCAACCGGGATCGCTGGTAGTGAACTCCTCACAAGGCGGTGGGAGCAAAGACACCTGGGTACTGCAGGAGGAATCCTGAGCAACGTCATGTTGTCGCGGATCGCGGACTCGCTGTTCTGGCTGGCGCGTTACATGGAGCGCGCGGAGGACACGGCGCGGATTCTGGACGTGAACTATCACATGCTGCTGGAGCAGTCGGCGACGCCGTACCGATTGCGCTGGGAGCCGCTCATTATCATGGCGGGTGAGCAGGCGCGGTTTGCCCAGTTCTATACCGAGGCGAATGCGCAAACGGTGTATGAGTTCCTGGCGTTTCGCGCCGATAATCCGAACTCGATTGTGCAGTGCATCACCAAGGCAAGAGAAAATGCGCGGACGATTCGCGACCGCATTTCGCGGGAGATGTGGGAAGACATCAACGGACTCTACCATTCGGTGACGCGGTTCGATCCGGCGGAACAGATCTCGAGCGGACCGCACCGGTTCTGCGATGCCGTCAAGTTCGGCAGCCATCGCTTCTTTGGCGTGACGGATGCGACGCTGCCGCACGATGAAGGATGGGACTTCCTCAAGATCGGGTGGTCGCTGGAGCGCGCGGAGATGACAGCGCGACTCGTGGACTTGCAATTCCAGTCGTTGCTAGAGACGCCGACGATTGCCGGGACTGCCGACAATCATCAGTGGATGGCGGTGCTGAAATCGGTTGGGGCGTATGAGGCTTACCGGCGCCAGTACCACTCGCCGATTGAGCCGGAGCGGGTAGCGGAGATGCTGATTCTGCATCCCAAGCATCCGCGGTCGATCCGTTTCAGCATTACCGAATTGCAGTCGGGCTTGCGGGCCATCAGCGGCACCAATGCCGGATCCTATGCCAATGAGGCCGAGCGGCTCACCGGACGAGTTCTGGAAGGACTGCGTTATGACACGGTGGAAGACATATTCCGCCGCGGGTTGCATAGCTACCTCACCGACGTGCTGGCAAACTGCCGGACCATCGGCGAAGACATTGCGCACTCGTATTTCTATTACGGAGCCCACGCATGAACCGGTATCACCTGCTGCACGTGACCGAGTTTGTTTACGACGGGCCGGTGTCAGAAAGCTACAACGAGGTCCGACTGCGGCCGATGCACGACGACAACCAGAGTTGTCTGTCGTTTCGGCTGACGACCGCTCCGGCGTCGCCCGCGTTTTCCTATCGCGATGCGTTGGGCAACTGGGTGCACCAGGTGAATGTGCTTCCCGAACACAGCCGATTGCGAGTTCATGCGGAATCGGTCGTGCTAACTCATCACGTTCCAGCGCTCACGAGTTGGGTGCAACTCAGCGAACTGGGAGATCGGCAGGAGGAACTGACCGAAGAGTTCTACGACATGCTTGCTGCCAGTAAATTTGTCCCCCACCTGCCGGAGCTTGCGCCGCTGATTGCGGAGGCCGAAGCGCGGTGTGACGGGACGGTGGCAGGATTCGCGCAAAGAGCGTCGGACTTGATTCACGAGCGCTTCCAATATGTGAAAGGTGCAACCCACGTCAATTCGTCGATTGCAGACTCGCTGCAAATGAGCGCGGGAGTGTGCCAGGATTTTGCGCACCTGCTACTGGGAATGTTGCGCAAGCGCGGGATTCCGGCCCGCTACGTGTCAGGATATCTAGTTCCACAGAACGAAGAAAATCCCGACGCGAAACTGGAAGAAGTTATTGGTGGGCAGGCGTCCCACGCCTGGGCCGAGGCGTATGTGCCCGATGCGGACTGGATGCCGCTCGATCCCACGCTGGGCAAGCCGGTTGGGATGCGCCATGTGCGCATCGCTTATGGGCGCGATTACTCCGACGCAGCACCAGTACGAGGCGTCTACAAAGGTCACGCCGGGCAACGGCTTTCGGTGGATGTTAGCGTGCGTCCGGCACTCGACGACGATGGCCACGAGAAGTTGTCGGAAACGGCAGCGATTCCGTTGGAGCCTGAGCCGGAAGAGACCAGGGCGCAGCAGTCTGGGCAACAGTAAGAGCGCAATCATCGCGGGGTAGGGGTCCTTCGACTCCGGCAGCGAAAAGCACGCTGCCTGCGCTCAGGATGACATGCGGTGATACATGGCGGGGCCCCCTCGGTAGGGGTCGCGTTACGAGGCTTGTTCGCGGTCGTCGCGACTGGCAGTTGAGCGAGAAGCCAGCAACTCCTGAATGGTGCGTAACAGAAGTTCCGGACCTTCGGCTTTGCGGATGTAGTGGTTTACCTCACGGAGTGCATGTTCCGGAACCTCGATACCGGACACCAAGATCACGGGTACGGTGGGGTTGTAATTCTTCATCGCCCGCGCAACCACGTCGCCAGTCATCATAGGCATGTTGTAATCGAGGAGTACAAGATCCACGGGATTGGTGCCAAAGAGCTCCAAGGCCTCGGCGCTATCCGAAGCGCTGATGACTGCATAACCAGCGTCTTCCAACAACCGGCAGCGCGAGAAAAGTACACCGATGTCGTCGTCAACCGAGAGGATGAGCTTGCGCCCGTCGCGTGAAGCTGACGAGATCCTAGGCCTTTTTGACAGCGGCTCAGATTGCATCGGGGGGCCAACTTGTACCACGTTAGCGCCGACCATATCGAACCAATGCGGGTGCTGTCTGTTCGATACCAGACCTAAAGCAACCCGAGCCGCGAATATTCATCGCGCACGGTTCGGTAGCACTCGCAGGCGGCGCCTTCCAAAGCTGCCCGATCGCGAACGGTGACGACGCCGCGAGCGTGATCGATCATCCCTGCCCGCTCCAGTAGCCCTACAGCGAGGGTGACGGTGGTTCGAGGCGAGCCCAGCATCTGCCCGAGAAAGTCTTGCGTCAAGGCAAGCCGATCAGACGACATACGATCACGACAGGTAAGTAGCCAACGGGCGAGTCGCTCCTCAATGGTGTGCAGGCGATTGCAGGCAGCGGTTTGCGAAGTCTGCACCATGAAGCCCTGAATGTATTTCTGCAAGTGCCGGCGCAAATCACCGTTCTGTTCAAACGCTGTCTTTAGCTTTTCCGCTTCGATGCGGAACCCCGAACCAGCGATCTGCATGAACGTCACGACGGGGGAGTGATCGGTACCGAGAAGGATGGGTAGGCCAACGACTCCATCGATACCAATGACCCCGACTTCCACGGTGCCGCCGTCGGCGACGCTGACGACGGCCGAGGCGATTCCGTCCTCCAGGAAATACGCGTAGGGGGCTTTGCCATCGAGCAGGACCTGCTCCTGAGGAAGTTCCAGCGGGGTTAAGTGCGGAGCCAAACTGTCGAGTTCGGCCTTGGGCAGGGATGCCAACACACGATTCCTGTAGTGGGAATTTGGGGTACTCATGCTATCTCCTCAAGCCGGAAAATTCCGGCATCCGGATTCGCATGAGGACCTACCCCATGGCGGGCGGACTTGCGTCTAGGGATGTCAACTCAAGTCTACGCTTTAAGGGAGCAAGGCGCATGTCTGATGTCGGACAGAGTGAAACTGAACGAGTTAGGCGAACCTAGTCGATCGCATTCCGAATCAGCGCTCCGCGGGGAAATGTACGCGGATCTTCATGCCGCCAGGGCAATTTCGGCGGTGTTCGTCTTCTGCATGATCGAGGGTCTCAGATTTGTATGCTCTGACAGTGTGAAAGCAAGACAGGCAGATGCTTTCGTCCGGCCTGTCGAGTCGGCGATAGAACTCTCTGCGCTCTCGAGCAAGGTGTGCCATGGCAAAAAACACGAAGCCCGTGGAGCCCGCATCTTTTGGCCAGAGGAGGGAAACACGGGCTTCGTTGAACTTGAATTAGGCTAACAATATGCGTCTGATCAATCGGTCGTCAGTCTGGTACCGAACAGTAAGAGCAAATTGGTAACCTTTCTGAGGAGTCGATGGACCGCGCCCAGTTTGTCCATACGGCTTGCAGGCAGGATCAATCGGGGTTACCCCTTTGGCAAGTCTGCCACGTAGGTGACGCCCCGATTGACAGCTTTTCGGGTGCATTGTTAGATTTTCCTCGATGCCGATACCCCTCTTGGACTAAATGGGAGGTAGCGTCGTGACAGATCAATCGATTACGTGTCGTCTCTGTGGCCGGCCAGTGGACGTCGCGATTGCGTGTACCGATGAACGCGGCTGGGCTGTTCACAGTGATTGCTACGCGAAAACGATTACACAGTCCTTGATCGACAGCAGCAGGTCGGAGCCCAAGCCCACTGCTTCAAACTGCACGACTGCCGACATGGGGTCGGCTTGACATCGCAAATCGGGCCGATATACTTGACACTTAAATATGTTGAACGCCACTCACAACGCGACCCCTTGTTGCACCATGGCCATGTGTACGTGCATGTGTGTCGGTCTGTGGGTTGCGCGTTGAAGCGGCAAAGAGAAGAGTAAGAGCCGCAAAGTTTCCAAGCGACCCACAGCCGGCAAGCTGTGGGTCGTTGTGTTTTCCAGGCTAAATCCAGACAGAGGAGCAGTCGATGAGCGACGCCAACCAGAAGCCGCAGTATCACCTCGACACACTCGCCATTCACGGCGGGCAGGAGAAAGACCCTACAACCAAGGCACGAGCAGTCCCGATTTACCAGACGACGTCGTATGTGTTCGACGACGCCGATCATGCCGCGCGGCTGTTTGCGCTGCAGGAGTTCGGCAACATCTATACGCGCATCATGAATCCGACGACGGATGTTTTCGAGAAGCGCATCGCGGCGCTGGAAGGCGGTTTGGCCGGACTCGCGCTGGCGTCCGGACAAGCGGCGGAGACACTGATCATCATCACGCTGGCGTCGGCGGGGGACGACATTGTTTCGACGACGTCACTGTATGGCGGGACCTACAATCTTTTTCACTACACGCTGCCTAAGCTGGGTATCACGGTGAAGTTCGTCGATGCCGACGACTTCGACGGGCTGCGGAAGGCCATCGGGCCGAAAACCAAGGCGCTGTACACAGAGACACTGGGAAACCCGAAGCTCGATATCGCCGACGTGGAAGAGCTGGCGAAGATCGCGCATGACGCCGGTGTGCCGCTGGTGATCGATAACACCACGCCGAGTCCCGCGCTGTGCCGGCCGATTGAATGGGGAGCCGATATCGTGATCAATTCGGCGACGAAGTATATCGGCGGGCATGGGACGTCGATTGGCGGAATCATCGTCGATGGCGGTAAGTTCGACTGGGAAAAGTCGGGGCGGTTTAAGGACTTCGTCGAGCCGGACCCGTCGTATCACGGCGTGTCGTATACCAAGGCGTTTGGGCCGTTGGCGTTCATCATCAAGGCGCGCGTGCAGGGGTTGCGGGACACCGGGGCAAGTTTGTCGCCGTTCAATGCGTTCCTGTTGTTGCAGGGCACCGAAACGCTGCATTTGCGGATGGAGCGGCACTCGCAGAACGCGCTGAAGGTGGCTGAGTATCTTGCGGGCCATGCCGATGTGGAGTGGGTGAACTATCCCGGGCTGCCGACCAGCAAGTACTATCAGCGGGCGAAGAAGTATCTGCCCAATGGCGCGAGTTCGCTGGTGACGTTCGGCATTAAAGGCGGCTATGAGGCGGGCAAGAAGTTCATCAACTCGGTGCAGCTGTTCAGCCTGCTGGCCAATATCGGCGACGCGAAGTCGCTGGTGATTCATCCTGCGTCGACCACACATCAGCAACTGAGCGAAGCGGAACAGCGGGAGACGGGTACGACGCCTGAGTTGGTGAGGCTTTCGGTGGGGATCGAGGACGTGCGCGACATCATTGCCGACCTGGAGAATGCATTGCAAGTGGCGACGGGCAAGAAGGCGGCAACGACGGTGGCAGGGGCGTAGCGGCAATTCGACTCAGGGGCTAAAGCCCGACGCCAAAGGGCCTATTAACGGCACGGCTGAAGCCGTGCCCCTTCAAAACCGATTTGTGGGCGTCTGCACATGACTGAAACACTGCAACCAACTCGGGAGGGCGACCTCACTTTTGCGTATGGCGAGCCCTTCCGCTTGGAGGCCGGCGGGACGCTGCAGCCGGTGTCGATTCGCTACGCGGTGTATGGCGAATTGAACGAGCGGCGGGACAATGCGGTGCTGGTGTGTCACGCGCTGTCGGGTTCGGCGCGCGTGGCCGACTGGTGGCCCGAGATGTTCTCCAGCCCGTCGCGCCAAGAAACGCCGCGCGATGGGAAACCCAATGGCGCGGTCTTCGATCTCAAGCGCGATTGTGTGATCTGTACCAACATTCTGGGGTCGTGTTACGGCTCGACGGGTCCTACTTCTGTCAATCCCGCTACTGGCAAGCCTTTCGGTCCTGATTTTCCCCTGGTTACGATTCGCGATATCGTCCGCGCGCAAGCCCACGTGCTGGAAGAGTTGGGAGTGAAGCGGCTGCAGATCGTGATTGGAGCCTCGATTGGCGGCATGCAGGCGCTGCAATGGGCGGTGGATTTTCCCGAGCGGGTGGAGCACTGCATCGCGATTGGCGTGGCGCCGCTGGCGGCCATGGGGTTGGCGCTGAATCATCTGCAGCGTAAGGTGATCCAGCTCGATCCGGATTTCAAGGACGGACGTTATGCGGCAGGTGAGCAGCCGGCGCGGGGGCTGGGACTGGCGCGAGCGATTGGCATGATTTCTTACAAGTCGCCAGAGTTGTTCGAGGAACGTTACGGGCGTAAGCCGAACCGGAATGGTGAAGATCCTTTGCGGACGATTGCCGAGCGGTATGACGTTGCCGGCTATCTCGATCACCAGGGCGAAAAGTTCGTGGCACGATTTGACGCTAATTCGTACCTGGTGATTTCGAAGGCGATGGACACGTGGGAGCTGGGGAGAGGATATTCGTCAGAGGACGAAGCGCTGAGGCGGATTGTAGCCCACGTTTCGCTGGTAGGGATTTCGTCGGATTGGCTGTTTCCGGCGAAAGACGTTCGCGAATTGGCGAAGCGGATTGAGGCTGCGGGCGTGCAGTGCGATTACACCGAATTTGAGACGGCGCACGGACACGACGGATTTCTGGCCGAGATGGATGCCGTTGCGGCGGTGGTCAATGGGAGCTTTCATGCGCGACGGCTGGCAGTGGTACACAAGAATGCGGGGCGGAAATTGAGCGGGTAGGGAATTGCCGCGGCGAAGTGCGGTGTTCGTCGCCGATTAGGATACTTCGACGTCAGTAGGAATTTGCTCGACGACCTCAACCAGACCGAGGGCGAGTGCCTGATCCAGGTGGTGTCGGAACAGTTGACAAACAGCATCCGATCCACGAGATTGGATCGCATCGCGCAGGCTGCTTTCGTTCGGCCGGTAGCACTGCCAACGGTTGCGGCCGGCTCTCTTGGCGCGATAAAGGGCATGATCGGCCAACGCGAGGCACTGGTCCCAATCCAATAGTTCCGGGAAGGCTTCAGAAAACGGATACCGTACAACTCCCAGCGACAGAGACAGCGAGCGGCCCATCTCGGTGACGATGGCGGGAGCGTTTTCCAGGAGTGAACAGCGCAGGCGCTCTGCCATCAGCAGGTCTTCCTGCGGGCTAGTGACATGGTCGAGGATGAGGAACTCTTCGCCGCCCCAACGGGCGAGGATGGCGGTGGCCCGCACGCTTTGGCGCAAGGTGTTGGCTGCCTCGAGCAGTACCGTGTCACCGACCGCATGCCCCAGTTCATCATTAATCAATTTGAAGTGGTCGAGATCGGCGAGGCACAAGGCGAGAGACCGCAGCTGTGCCCCGGGCGAGTTGCGCTGGCGCTGGCGCTGCAATTCGGCGATCCAGGGTTGAATGGCGGACTCTACGTGACGACGGTTGCTCAAGCCGGTGAGAGGATCAGTGACGGAGGCGGTCTGCAACTTTTCGACCGCGTCGCTCAACTCGGCGGTACGCTGTTGCACCTGCTGATGCAGTTCGTCGGTATACTGCGTCCGTTTTTCCTCCCTGGCGCGTTTGAGGAGGTTCACACGATCCGCCAAGGCGAATGCGAGCAAGATGCACTCGACGGCTGAACCAGCCTGGGCGGAATTGTGGGTAAAAACGGTGGTGGGCAGTGCGCGCAGGAACATGAAAATGTAAATCACATTTCCGGCCAGCAATGCGGTCCACGCGACCAGAAAGAAGCGAGCTGGCCGGTATCCTCGGACCAAAGCATCCAAACCAAGCACAGCGTAGAAAACTGTGATCGTGAGACCGATTAGAGCGAGGACGAGGGGAAGCGAAAATGGCGCTCCCGCGAGGCTTGCCAGACATGCCACCGCGGTTATGGCGGCGATTGCCAACAGCAGGAAGTCGACCTTACGGGAATGGACGCGAGTGACGAGGAACTCGCGGACGAAGAGGATGCTGAAGAATATGGCTGAGGCGGCAAGGTACGGCTGGTAGTCGCGATCCCAGGCAGTGTGATGCGGCCAGAGATACTGGTAGAAGAAACCGGTGCGAGCGGTCCACAGCGAACCGAAAGAGATGACGTACAAAACATAGAACAGGTAAACGCGCTCGCGAATGGAAAGGTAAAGAATCAGGTTGTAGAGCGCCAGCCCAACGATAATGCCGGCATAAATCCCCTGGGCAAAAAGCGACGACCGTTGCTGCAAGGTCCATTGCGGGAGCGGCTGAATGGTGGCGCCGAGAGAACTGGACTCGCCGAAGCGGCTGGTGTCGCCGCTTAAATGAAGATAAACGACCTGCTCGCTGTTGCTCTCAAGCGAAATCGGAAGCGCCGTGTCTCCGGAAGGTAGGGCGCGGAGTTGAGGCGGGACTTCTAAACCTGTTCGCTCAACAGAGAGGTTGCCCGCCTGGATGGAGTACAGATCGACGTACGACCAATTGTGGGACGTTTGCAAGACCCATCCCGAAGCTGGAGAGGCGGCGGCGTGAACATTGAGCCGAATCCAGTAGCCGCGGCAGGCGCTGGAAGTCGGAGCCTCGTTGGCGATTTGGCGGTAGGTTCCAGACTGTGCGGAATCGAGGGAGATGTCGCCATGCGGATCGCACATCATCTCGGCGAAGTTCGCAATCGAGACCCCGTTCGCGGGAGCAAGGGTCAGATCTGGGCTGTGCGCTGGTTCCAAGCCAAGCGCAGGAAGGACGGTAACAGCGACCCAGACACACAGCAGGAGGAGGATCGCGGCGCGTTGGGAAAACACGAAAATCATGGAAGTCCGCGGGGATGCCTCCCGCACAGCGTGTTCCCTTGAACTAATTAGACAGTTCACAACGAAGGAACCCTGTAGTGTTGCAGATATTGGTAATGCAAAACAACCCATACGAGTGGGATAGTTGCCATTTGCAGGGAATGTTCTTGGGACAGTTCTGATTCGGGAGCGATGTCCCGTATCGCCCCGTCCGACCATTTAGAATAAAAGGTTTGCAGAGGTCTTCATGTCGATCATTCGGTTCCTCATGCTGTTGTCGCTGGTGGTGTGGGTAGGAGGCATTATCTTTTTTGCTTTCGTGCTCGCGCCGACCGTATTCCACCCTGGGATATTGCCGAGCCGCCAGTTCTCTGGCGCTGTGGTGAGCCGCAGCCTGGGGATGTTGCACTGGATAGGTCTGGCGTGCGGGATCTTGTTCTTGATCACGTCGGTCGTCGATTCGCAGGTCATGACGGGCTTTGCCTCTCCTTTTGCGGGACGGAATCTGCTGGTCTGCGCCATGATTGCGCTCACGCTGATCAGCATGTTCGCCATTTCAACCCGTATGCTGGCTCTGCGTAACGACATGGTCTTCATCGACAATGTGCCGCAGGACGACGCCAGGCGAGTCGAGTTCAATCGTCTGCACGTATGGTCCACGCGTCTGGAGGGTGCCGTGCTTCTGCTTGGCTTGGCGGTTATCTTTCTGACTTCGCGGCGATTAGCATAGAAAGGTCATACTCCTTATGAAAGCTGGAATTATCGGCCTACCCCAGGTAGGCAAGACGTCGTTGTTCGTGATGTTGACCAAGCAGGCGGTGGCCCATCGGCCCGGAGGTTCACGCGAAGCCCATCTCGGTGTCACGAAGGTTCCCGATGATCGGCTCGACCGCCTGGCCGCGTTGTACAACCCCAAGAAGCTCATTCACGCCAGCGTGGAATTTACCGACGTGGCGGCGCTCAGCCAGGAGGCGCTGAAGGAAACGGCCTTCGCCGCCAACCTGCGTAATGTGGATGCGCTGGCGCACGTAGTGCGCGCATTCGAGGACCCCTCGGTTCCGCACGTGGGGGCCGTCGACCCGATGCGCGATATCAAGAACATCGACCTTGACCTCATCATTAACGATCTCGGGCAGATCGAGAAGCGACTGGAACGCGTCGAAAAAGACCTGAAAAAGATGAAGACCGCAGAGCTCGAAAGGGAACACGACCTGCTCAAGCGTGCCAAAGAGCATGTCGAAACCGAGCGGCCGCTGCGCGAGATGGAGATGACTCCCGACGACAAGAAGCGCATTCGCGGCTTCATGTTCCTGAGCGAGAAGCCAATTCTGTACGTGCTGAATATCGGAGAGAGTCCGACACTGAGCAAGGACCTGGAAGAGGCCGTCGCAAAGTATGATTTGTCAGAAGTGGCGGCGCGTCCCAATACCGGGGCCCTGGCGGTTTGCGCGAAGGTCGAAGCGGAGCTGGCCGAGATGAGCGATGAAGATGCGGCGGAATTTCTTGGGAGCTATGGTCTGCAAGAGAGCGGATTGGTTCGACTCATTCGCAAGACCTACGAGCTGCTCGGACTGATGTCGTTCTTCACCGTGGGAGAAGACGAGTGCCGCGCCTGGACAGTGGAGCGCGGATCGAAAGCGGTCGAAGCCGCGGGCGCGATTCACACCGACTTGTCGAAGCACTTTATCCGCGCCGAGACAATTCATTGGGACCAGTTGCTGGATGCCGGTTCAGAAGCAGAAGCGCGTGCACGCGGTACGCTGCGGTTGGAAGGCAAGGAGTACATCGTGAAAGACGGCGACGTGATGCATATAAGGCACAGTGGATAGTGCCTGGTGGCTAGTGTCTAGAAAGAAGCGAGCGGCGAATGAGGCAGACTAGCCGCTTTCGGCAATCACAGCTCTGCTATTCTTCTGGCTGCCCATGAATCCCATTGTCCTCAGCATTCTGCTTGGTCTCACGGCGGCGGCAGCCAATGTTTTTGGTGGCGCGGTGATCGTGCAGAGGACGTGGGAACGCAATTACCTGCGCTACTTCGTAGCGCTGGGAGCGGGGTTCATGCTGGCCACGGCGTTGGTGGAGATGGTCCCGGAAAGCCTGGCGCTGGCCGGGCGCTCCGGAGCGCTTCTTGTGCTGGGCGGCTACCTCCTGGTGCATTTTTTCGAACACACGCTCACACCCCATTTTCATTATGGCGAAGAGACCCATGCGGACGAATTCGTTCACTCGCATAAGCGCATGTCGGTGCTCGTCGGCCTGATGATCCACACGTTCTTCGACGGCATCGCCATCACTGCGGGCTTTCTGATCTCACCGTGGCTGGGTTGGGTGATCTTTCTGGCGGTATTCATGCACAAGATACCCGAGGGCTTCACGGTCACTTCGGTGATGCTGGCGAGCGGACTGAGTAAGGGGAAATCCTGGTTCGCCTCGGTGATGCTGGGCCTGTCCACGCTCGCTGGCGTGCTGACGATGGCGATCGGGCAGCACGCTGTGAGCTATGGGCTGCCGGTGGCTGCCGGAGTGACGATTTACGTGGCCGCGTCCGACCTGATTCCCGAGGTCAATCGCGAGCCCGGAGTGGGTATGGCGGTCGTGGTGTTCGTCGGTGTGGCGATGCTGTTCCTGCTTGATCAGTTGTTCCATCTGCACTAGCGCAATTCCGCTGACTTGCCGCTGACCTTCCTGTAAGATGTGCAGCCTATGATCAAGAAACTTGCCACCCTCTCTCTGTTACTTGCCCTGGGTTGCTCGCTGTCGGTGAGCGGCTTCGCGAAGCACAAGAAATCCAGCGACTCTTCGTCGAGCACGAACACGACCGGCGAATTCGACTATTACCTACTGACGCTGTCATGGGCGCCGGAATTTTGTGCCACCAATTCTGCCGGTCGATCCTCTGCTGAGTGCGCTACCAACAAGCACATGGGATTGGTAGTTCATGGTCTCTGGCCCCAGGATAATGACGGTAAGTGGCCGGAGAGCTGTGCGAGCACCCCGCCGGTTGCGTCGGCGACGGTTGATCACATGATGCCGATCATGCCGGGTAGTTCGCTGATCCAGCATGAATGGGCGAAACATGGAACGTGTAGCGGCCTCTCGGTACAGGACTATTTCGCCGCCATCGAGAAGCTTTACACCGGGCTGACGATTCCAGACGACTTCAAGAAGCCGTCGCAGAGCGAGCAGACTGCCCCCACCAACATCGAAAAGGAGTTTGCGTCGGCCAACAAAGCTCCGGCGGAAGCGTTTCGCGTTTCCTGTCCGCAGAACGAGTTTTCGGCAGTAGAGGTTTGCCTGGCCAAGGACCTGCAGTACCAGGCCTGCCCAACCACGCTACGAGAATGCAAAGCGCCGAAGATCGAGGTGCGGCCGGTACCGTAAAATGTAGTTGTGCGAATCAGCACGTAGGGGTTGGCATGAGGCCGAAGAACGAGTCGCAAAGTCTGAGGCGGCCAGCGCCCCCAGATCTTAAGGCGCTTCTGTTGGTATCGAAACCGCGATTCGAGAGCTTGTTACCCGCACGTGGACGACTCCGCAGCCGCCGTTCGGCAAAATTCGGTTAGTCTGAGCACATTCGGCTCCTAATCCGGAGCCGACGGCAGATGGTAGGGCCGGCTGGGATCGAACCAGCAACCCTCAGCTTAGAAGGCTGATGCTCTATCCAATTGAGCTACGGCCCCATCATGGCTGACCCCGAACTGCCGTTCAGCCGCTTTCATTATCGCAAATCACGGCTTATATGCGATAAGCACGGAAGTAACCCGCTGGAGTCCCTCGGCCCAGCGGGTGCGTGCCTGAGCCTCGTCGCTGCCATAACCGAAGAGGTAGAGCGTCACATAGAAGCCGGGCGTGGGCTCGTCGTCGGCGGGCGCATTGGTGCGATACCAGCAACGTCGCACGGTGAGTTCGCACGCAATCGGCTGATCGTCGTGATCCGACAACTGCCGGGCGACTGATTTGACACACTGCTCATGCCGCTCGAAGGAAGAGCGGACAGCTTCGTCGCGGGAGACGAGGTCAACGTAGGAACACATTTTGAGACGTGCGTTGTAGATGTCCTCGGCTTCGCCAAGTTCTTCATCGAACCAGACGTCGCATTTCGCGGTGAGCCAGGGTGACGATGGTGCATTGAGTGCGAGCAGGAATTCGGCCAGCTCTGGGTAATGGGTTGCCTCGGGAATTTTTGCCAACTCTTGGGGATGTGTCAGCAAATCGACATAGCCGTGTGATCCGTCCGGCGATACCCAGGGAAACTCAAGCACGGGATCGTCAGCGCCGAGTTCGACCGACCAGTCGGCGTCCACTAGAGTTGCGCCCAGTCGGGAGCGGAGACGGATTCGCCTCGCTCAACCCTCTGCACGAAGGCGATGGCCTGGCGCTCAGCCCAGCGGCCGTCGTATCCGTTGGCTTCGGCAAGGAAGGCACAATGTCCACCGCTCGCGGTTTCGATATACGTAATACTTGGATTGTGCTGCAGCTTCTCCAATGTAGCGGGTAACACCCGAATGAAGGGATCGTCGGCTGCGTGTAAGACCAGAGTCGGGACGGCGATACGATCGAGCACCTGGGTCGAGGCAGCGCGCGTGTAATAGTCCTGGGCATCGCGGAATCCGCAGTAGCGGGCGGTGACCTGGTCGTCGAATTCACGCAGGCTGCGCAGCCCGTGCAGGTAGCGGGTGTCGTAGCGTTCCGGATAGAGCGCGGCCTTACGCTGGATGCGCTTCTTCAACCCTCGCATAAACTTCCACTCGTAGATCCGGTTTTGACGATTGTGCAGCGCGTCGGCTGAGGCTGCGAGATCCATGGCGGGCGAGACGCCGATCCCGGCAATGATTTGAGGCGGAGCTTGGGTTCCCCATTCGCCCAACATCTTCAGCACGAGGTTGCCGCCCATCGAGAACCCCGCTAGCGCCACTTTCTCAAGGTTCTCCTCGCGAATCAGGGTCGCAGCCACCGTCCCCACGTCGGCTGACATCGCGGAGTTGTAAAGTGTCGGGCCGAGAGTTTCCGTACCACCACAGTTGCGCATATTCATGCGGACAACGTTCATGCCGGCGCGCCACGCTTTACTGCCAGTGCCGATCACGTATTGCGAGTCGCTGGAGCCTTCGAGTCCATGGACGATGATCATCGTCGTGGAACTGCCGCGTTTTTCCTGCCAGTGGCAATGGCAGAGCACTTGCACGTCCGGCTCGACGTGAATCAGCCGCTCTTCTGCCGGAGGCGTTTCGTTGCGTCGAGGCAGAAAGTTGCCGGTGATGGTTTGCGCGTGTCCGCCGAAGAACGGACGGCGAGGGACAAACGGCTCGCCGAAGAAATCATGCGCACCTGTGGTCTCGGCGGCGCGCAGCGCGTGCGAAAGCGCCGTCATTTCACGGGCTACGGATAAATCGTTGTCTCTATCTGGTTCGTACTGTCGCATCTATAATGGAGGTGACTCGTCGTCTTGTTCCATTATCGCAGGGGTGCCGTGCGGTAGCGGGAACCTTAGTTGGGAGTGATTATGCCGATTTTCGAATATCTCTGTGCCGAGTGCGGCCACAAGTTTGAAGCCATTGTCTTTGGTGGACAAGCGGCCGAATGTCCAAAGTGCCACACTGCGAAGCTCGAGCAGCAATTGTCGACATTCTCGGCTCACAGCCACGGCGGCGCTGCGCCAGCCAGCCCGTGCGGACAGTCCGCCTGCTGCATGAACAACGGCGGCGGATGCTCGATGAATTAAGCCTTCCTCGCACGTTTCCACTGCATATTCCGAAGGTCTCTACGCGGTTCACGGCCGCAGGAGGCGGGGGTAGTGGATGCTATAATTTGAGTTACTGCGGTGGGTGTAGTTCAGTGGTAGAACTCCGGACTGTGGCTCCGGCTGTCAAGGGTTCGAATCCCTTCACCCACCCCAAATTACCTTCCAGCCAGATCCGTTCCATTACATCTGCAAACGCCCGCTAGAGCGCCGTTTTACTTGCACACTCTTTGGCCAAGTGGGATCGTGGCCAGGTCGATCCAGCGCTCGCCGCTGCCCTTGACGAAAGTTATAGTATCGATGGCGATTCTCCGGTTGTCGTCGCAGGTGTCCCAGCGGGGCCGCGCCAAGGCGACAACTTTTCGAGCCTCGTCCATCGTGTCCATCTTTACGATGGTCAGATGCGGCATATATGGCCATGGCTCGTCGCATTGCAGCGGACCGCGATTGAGTTGATCGTGCAACTCGCGGAAACGATAGGCGCCGTGCGCCACGCGGATAAAAACCGTCGGGGTCGAGGGGATGAAGGACTCAACATCACCCATGGACACGTGGAACGGAGTCGCCGCGCGGCAGGTATGGTTCAGCAGCTGAATGGCTTGCTCTTCTGTGCCGTGTAATGCCCGCGGCGGAAGGATGGTGATGTGGGCGTCGGCATGAGTATGAGAGGGATGCAGGTCACGCCGCATTTCCTCTACGAAGACGCCGGCAGGACTACGGAGGTAGGTCACCGCCGCATACACGAGACCAGTCATGAAGCATTCATTATAGCGATGAAAATGTGTTCCTGCCGAAGCCCGAGCGTAGTGCGGCCCGATCGAGAGCGATGATAATCATTGTTATAATCGAGGCAGTCGGGGCGTAGCGCAGCCTGGTAGCGCACCTGCCTTGGGCGCAGGGGGTCGGAGGTTCAAATCCTCTCGCCCCGACCAATTAACCCTCTGTGATTGAAGGCGCTAGCAGCATTCTGGCGGCGTTCTCTGCTTCGGGCAATTCGCGACTGTGCCCAATTTTGTGCCCACTCAGCTTTTCGACGGCGGCCAAGACAGCATTCTCGGACGGGTGAACATAGAGGTTTCGCAGGTCCCCGCCGACGAGGCCGGCTGGGCAACAAAACCAAATTACCAGCTCAAGCGTTTTTTCAGGGTACCAACTGTTCCCAGTAAACCGCCGCCCAGCAGCAACAGCGTGCCCGGTTCCGGCACTGCGGAGCCAAACTGCACTTGATCGACACCGACAGATATAAACTGCGGAGGCCCCGTCAGAATGACCGAGCCTATCGGACTACCGCTGGTAACGCCCAGAAACGTGCCACTGCCCGAGGACGTGGACAGCAGAGTGACAGAGCCAAGCAGAACCGAGCTCGGTGAATAAACCGAAACCTGGATATGGGTAGTGGCGGTACTCAAAATACCCATGGAGACTGCCGTCACCCCCGGGCTAAGCGTTAACTGCAGGCCCGTACCGAAATAGTTAGCAAACGCCGCGTAATTGGTGTTTCCGAGCCCATTGAAATTCGGTCCGAGCAGAGCAAGGTCGTTACCGTTGTTGGACAGCGCGGCAATGTCCAATCCTGCAGCAATGTCACCCGGCGAGACGAAAGCGTTGCTGGTCGCGCTGTTGAGAGAGTTGTTTACCAAGCCCTCTCCACCGATGGGAATCGTGGCGGAGAGAAAGCCGAAGGTTTGTGTCGTGAGGCCCGACGTCGCCGAGTTGAACGACGCTTGAGTGGAGTAGGTTGTAAGGCTGGCACTGGCTCCAATCGCAGTAATCAGCAGGACTAGCGTCATCGCCAACACAGGTAGGGTAAGCGGACGAAACATCTTTCTCATGGGGCCTCTTTGCCTAGTAGGCGCTGGATTTGGGGACGGCCGTGGCAATTGAGAGTGACAGTATAATTTGCGCTAGGGCAAATAGCTATTTTTTAGCGAACGTGGCCGGGAAACGGCACGAGACTCGATGCGGCGACTGTGCCCAATTTTGTGCCCACTGGCCGCTTGTATGCGCTTGGTTCGCAGCGAGAGCAAGGAGTGGAAACCCGCATAAATACTAGCGAGTCCCGCTCTATGCAAACCCGCGCTAAGTTGTTGATTCCTCGTGAAACCAATCCTTGGGCGCAGGGGGTCGGAGGTTCAAATCCTCTCGACCCGACCAACTAATTGCACGCGCTTCGCGAATCTGCTATGACATCACACCGAGTCTGGCACTAGATTTCGTGGCGGGACCCGGTAGCGCGACGCGTTAGCCAGTCTACTGCTCAGGCGACAGCGTACTTCTGCGGTTGCTTATCGAAGGTTTGCTTGCAACCAGCACAGCAGAAGTAATACGTGTTCCCCGCAAATTCTGACTTGTGTTTGGCAGAGGTGACGCTAACGGTCATCCCGCAGATCGGGTCTTTCGCTTCTGTCGTCAGCACCGGCAATGCGTGCTTTGGGATCAAGGGCGCCATGGTCTTACGGGTCTGAATGATTTCAGCGAGAATGCTGACTGCAATTTCCTCGGGCGAAGAGGCATGAATGTCGAGGCCGGCGGGGGCACGGACGTTCGCCAGTTTTTCAGCGGCGAGACCCTGCTCTTTCAGATCGTCGAGAGTCTTCGCCGCCTTGGTTTTGCTGGCGACGAAGGCGACGTAGCTTGATCCGGTCTGAAGCGCAGCTTCCAGAGCCTCTTCGTCGGACTCTCCCTGGGTGGATACGATCACAAACGTCTGTGGGGTGATTTTCAGTTGTGCGAGATCAAAGTTCGTCTGAATCGAGTCTGCGTCGGGAAATGCCTCGCCGCCGGCATCGGGAGCAGCCACCGAAACCGAATAGCCGATGGTAGTGGCGAGTTTGGCAAGAGTCTGCGCTACAGGAGAGCGGCCGAGGATGAGGACGTGCGGCTTGGGTAGAACAGGCTCAATGAAGATGTCCAAGGTGCCTCCGCTGTGGCAAGTCATGGTGTAGTCGACAATCCCTTGTTCCGGCGAGGAGGACGGGCTGATACGAACCAGGCGCGGCTGGCCGTCGGCCAACGCTTTCAGCGCCTCCTTGACGACTACGGGTTGCGAGCAGCCGCCGCCGATCCAGCCGATGAGTTTGCCGTCGGCGCGAATGATGGCCTTGTTGCCGGGCTTGCCTGAGATCGGCGCCTCGTATCGCACTACCGTGGCGATAGCGAATGGTTCGCCTTGAGCCAGGAGTTCGTTGGCGGTGCTGAGGAATTTGTCGAACATCACACGCTCTCGTGATTCGTCTTACAGATAATGCTCGAGGGCCAGCAGGCTCTGCAAATTGTGCGCGGGCGCGAACACGTCAACATGGGGAAGCGCCGCGCTCATGCCACGAGTAATGGGCTGATAATCTTTGAGTCCCAGCAGCGGATTGAGCCATAAAAGTCTTTGCACCCGGCGGCGCGTGCTACGGAGTTCGGCCGCCAGCATTTCGGGCGCGCCGGTATCCCAGCCGTCACTCAAGATAATAAAGATAGTGTTGCGCGAAAGGATTTTTCGGCCCGCGCGGCGGTTGAATTCGCGCAGCGATCCGCCGATGCGAGTACCGCCCGACCATTCCGGAGCACGGTGCGAGAGGCCGCCCAATGCTTCGGAAAGTTTGCTCGCGCGCAGCAGGTCGCTAACTTCGACCACGCTGGTGCTGAACAGGAAGGTGTTGACGCGCTTGAAGTGTTTTTGCAAGGCATAGGCGAAGCGCAGCAGAAACAAGCTGTACAGATTCATGGAGCCGCTGACGTCGAGAAAGATTACCAGGCGCTTCTTCTGTGGCTTGCGGCCCTTGTAGGCCAGGCGAATCGGATCGCCGCCATGCGAGATGTTGCGGCGAATCGACCGGCGAAGGTCAACTCGGTCGGCTTGAGCCTCGATCTTCAGCCTGCGAGACAGACGCACGCTCATTTGGCGCAGGAGGCGAAGGGAGAGCTGCTCGAGCGCGGCCATGTCGGCGTGGGAGGCTTCGGAGAAATCGACTTGCTTCAGGCGTTGTTGTGAGCTGGCGCCGGAGACCAGCTTGCCTTCGTTTTCGCTGGACGGCGCGTCGCTCGCCTCAGCACTAATGAGCAGGAGCGAGTCGGTGGATGGTTTCTTTGCAATACGCCGGCGAGTAGCTTGCTCCGCATCCGGTTGGTTTTGCGGCGAATTCCAGAATGCGTTGAAGAGTTGGTGAAACTGATCCCATTCCTGGTGCGAAGAACAAAGCGCCGCGCGCAGAGCGAAAGAAAAGCGCTGCCAGTCGATGATTCCGACGATGTCGGCGGCTTCGAGCGCGGCGAGAGTTTGCTGCATGCCGACGTGGAGACCGTGAGAGCGTACGAAGCGGCAGAATGCCACTACGGAAGCTGCCAGTCCGTTTGGATCTCGATCGGTCATCGACGCTCGAAGGCTCCGCTCCAGATTTGTCAGCGAATAAAAGACATCGCTAATTCGATTGCGAAAGTAATGTTTCGATGCCAGCCTCTTTTAGCATTGCGGCATCTTCCATGGACTTCACCAGGCACCCTAGCGTTTGCTCCACCGCTTCGACGTCCAAGCGATCTTTGCCGAGAGCCGTTGCCGCCTGAGCGCAGTCCAGAGTCTCGGCGATGCCCGGAGGTTTGGCTAACTCCAATTGCCTGACCGTCTGAACAAGCTGGACGACCTGTTTAGCGAGAGCCTCTTCGACTCCGGGCAGCCGGGCGCGAACAATCTTCATTTCCTTTTCGAAGCCCGGATAGTCGATCCAGTGATAAAGGCATCGGCGCTTGAGAGCGTCACTAAGTTCGCGGCTGCGATTGGAAGTGAGGATGACATATGGAACGTGCTTCGCTTGAATCGTGCCGAGTTCCGGGACCGTGATCTGAAAATCGGAGAGCAGCTCGAGCAAAAACGCCTCAAACGCCTCATCGGCGCGATCGATCTCGTCGACCAGCAGCACCGGCGGCGCGCTCTCCTCCAAAATGGAAAGCAGCAGCGGGCGTTCCATGAGGAACTCCCGGCTGAAGATGTGCTTTTCCTTTTCTTCGACGGTCTGTTCGGACTTCTCCTGCAATTTGATGGCGAGCAGTTGCCTCTGGTAGTTCCACTCATACACAGCGGAGCTGACGTCGAGCCCTTCATAACATTGCAAGCGGATGAGACGCGTTTCGAGCACGGAAGCGAGCACTTTGGCGACTTCTGTCTTGCCCAAGCCGGCGTGCCCTTCGATGAGAAGTGGCTTGCGCAAACCCGTACTCAAATAGATGGCCGTAGCTAAAGCTGTGTCGGCGACGTATCCCAGACGCATGAACTCTTCGATGAGTACGTCAACGCTCTTGATGTCTCTTTTGGGGATCGCGTTTTGTGGCGTCGACATCATGCGCTGCGACCCGAGAAGAGGTTCTTGAGCGACTGCATCCAACGACCGAACATGTGCTTGATCGCCAGCCAGGCGATCGATCCGCCTTCGAGGGGCGCGGGCGGATTGACAGGATGGCTCGAAGTCGCGGTACTGGCCGTTGCAACGCCGGTGGCGACAGGTTGCGCAGCGGACTGCTCGAGGAGCGCCTGGAAGTTCTGGCTGAACTTGTCGAACATGATGTTGGAAACTTCGGTGATGACGCGCGAACCCATCTGCGCGAGGATACCGACAACGTTCACTTCAGAAGTGCTGATAACCTGCGTCGCTCCGTCCGGGAGTGTCGCAAGCTTGCCGGTCATGGTCATGGACGCGCTGCCGCGCCCGCGCACGTCTTGCCCTTTGCCTTGAATTTCAATTTCGTGATTCTGCGGATCGAGGCGAAGGATCTGCACCTCGCCCTTATAGTCCGTGACGCTCGGCCCCACCTTCACGCTGATGGAACCCTTGTAGGTCTTGTCGTCAATCTTCTCGGTGATTTGCGCCCCCGGCACACAGCTCGCCACTTTTGCGGGATCGCTCAGGAGGGCCCAAACCTTGTCGATCGGCTGGTTCACCTGAAAAGTCTTTTCGATCCGCAAAGCCAAGTTAGCTCACGACCCCTTTCTCCTTGAGGATGGCCCACACCTTCCAGGGAGTAATGGGCATGTCGATGTGGCGCACGCCGAGGTGCGAAAGTGCGTCGACAACGGCGTTGACGAATGCTGCGGGAGATCCGACGTTGGGCGACTCGCCGACGCCCTTAGCGCCGAACGGATGATGAGGCGAAGGTGTGCAGGTCTTGTCTGTCTCCCAGTGAGGAGTTTCGACGGCGGTGGGTATCAGATAGTCCATGAAGCTACCGCCCTGCACGTTGCCGCTTTCGTCGTAGCCGATCTCCTGCATGAAGGCGATGGCGAGGCCCTCGGTAAGGCCGCCGTGAATCTGGCCGTCAACAATCATGGGATTGATGATGTTGCCGCAGTCGTCGACCGCGACAAAGCGACGGACTTTCACTTCGCCGGTTCCTTTGTCGATGTCGACCACGCAAATGTAGGTGCCGAAGGGGAAGGTGAGATTCGGCGGGTCGTAATAATCCACCGCTTCGAGGCCGGCCTCCAGGCCTTCAGGGATGTTGGTGTAGGCCGCGAAGGCGATGTCCTGGATCGTCTTCGATTTGCTGGGCGCACCTTTGACGAAAAATTTGCCGGGCTCCCATTCGAGATCGTCCTCGCTACATTCCAGCAAGTGGGCAGCAATCTTCTTCGCCTTGTCGCGAATCTTACGCGCGGCAACGGCGGTGGCCGCTCCGGATACCGGAGTACTGCGGCTCGCGTAGGTTCCGAGGCCGTAGGGAGCGGTGTCGGTGTCGCCTTCTTCGACGGTCACGTCGCCGGCAGGAATGCCAAGCTCCTGGGCGACGATCTGCGCGTACGTGGTCTCGTGGCCCTGGCCCTGGCTCTTGGTGCCCATGCGGCACATTGCCTTGCCGGTAGGATGAACGCGAATCTCAGCGCTGTCGAACATCTTGATGCCGGCGATGTCGAAGGTGTGTGCAGGGCCGGCCCCGACGATCTCGACAAAGCTGGAAACGCCGATGCCCATCAGCTCGCC
Source organism: uncultured Acidobacteriaceae bacterium (assembly GCA_963730105.1). Classification (GTDB taxonomy): domain Bacteria; phylum Acidobacteriota; class Terriglobia; order Terriglobales; family Acidobacteriaceae; genus DASRAA01. Next base: position 775,768 of record CAVSQO010000010.1, on the reverse strand, counting down.
CTTCTTGCGCTTTTCGTCCTGTTCCTTGCGCAGTTCGGCGTAACCAACCATCTTCAGCGCCACGTCCATCGCGCCCTGATAGTTGCCGCTGTCGAAGCTCCAACCGAGTGGAGACTTGTAAGGGAACTTGTCGGGACGAATGAAATTCTTTTCGCGCAGCGCGACTGGATCGACCTTGAGTTCCTGCGCAAGGACATCCACTGCCCGTTCGATGAGATATGCCGCCTCGGTGACGCGAAACGAGCAGCGATAGGCAATTCCACCGGGAGCTTTGTTGGTGTACACGCCGTCGACTTCGCAAAAGGCGTTGGGATAGTCGTAGGCACCGGTGCAAATACTGAACAGACCGGCAGGGAACTTCGTTGGCTGCGCCGCGGCGTTGAAAGCACCATGGTCGGCCAGCGTCTTCACCCGTAGCGCTTGGATTTTGCCATCCTTGTCAGCAGCCAGTTCGGCGGTCATGTGATAGTCGCGCGCGAATCCCGTGGACTGGAGGTTCTCAGAACGAGTCTCGATCCATTTCACGGGACGGCCTAACGTGAGCGAGGCAACTACGGCGCACACGTATCCGGGATAGATGGGAACCTTGTTGCCAAAGCCGCCACCGATGTCCGGCGATATCACGCGAATGTTGTTCTCAGGAATGCCTCCGACGATCGCGAACAGCGTGCGATGCGCGTGCGGTGCCTGCGAGGTTAAGTAGATGGTCAGCCGTCCGGTGGCGCTATTGAAGTCGGCAACACATCCGCAGGTTTCCAGCGGGGCGGGATGACAGCGCTGGAACACCGCATGAACATTGGCTTTCACGGCAGCGTCCTGAAACGCCTTGTCGGTCGCTGATTTGTCGCCCACTTCCCAATGGAAGATGTGATTGCTCTTCTCTTCGCGATCTTCGCGGAGAATCGGAGAGCTGGGATCGGTCGCTTTGTGCGGATCAACCAGTACGGGGAGTTCTTCGTAATCAACTTCGACCAGCTCTGCGGCGTCGGCCGCGGTATACCGGTCTTCGGCGACGACGAACGCTACTTCCTGCGACTGGAACAACACTTTGCCGGTGGCCAGGACCATCTGCTTGTCGAAGAAGAGGGTCGGCATCCAGGCGAGGTTGGCTTTGGCGAGATCCTCCCCGGTAATCACTGCCAAGACACCCGGAAGCGCTTTAGCTTTTTCAGTGTTGATGCTCTTCAGCCGCGCATGCGCGTAGGGACTGCGCACCATCTGTCCGTAAACCATGTCGGGCAGGTGGACGTCATCTACGTAATTGCCCTTGCCCTGAATGAACCGTAGGTCTTCCTTGCGCTTGATGGAGTGGCCCATGCCACCAACTTCAGGAGTCGTCTGCTGCATTACTTTGCTCCTCCTTCCATCTTGGCGGCGGCGAATTGCACGGCCTTGACGATGTTCTGGTACCCCGTGCAACGACATAGGTTGCCGGAGATGCCCCAGCGGATGTCTTCTTCGGTGGGTTTCTTGTTCTTCTGTAACAGGGCAAAGGACGACATCAGCATGCCGGGCGTGCAAAAACCGCACTGGAGGCCGTGCTCTTCCTTGAAGCCTTCCTGCAGCGGATGAAGAGCGCCGTCCTTGATGAGGCCTTCTACCGTGAAAAGCTCGCAGCCGTCCGCCTGCGGAGTAAACATGGTGCACGACTTGATGGTTTTGCCATCAAGAACTACGGTGCAAGCGCCACAATGACTGGTGTCGCAGCCAACGTGCGTGCCCGTTAGCCCGAGGACTTCGCGAATGAAGTGCACCAGCAGGAGCCGCGGCTCAACCTCAGCTTCGCGATCGCGGCCATTCACTTTGACGCGGACCAACTGTTTCTTTGCCATACGTTCTCCAGCGAATCCTGAAATCTATTTACCAGCCCGTTCCACCGCGCGCGAAAGAGCGCGAAACGCCAGTTCCTTCACCAAACCTCTTTTGTATTCCACTGGACCGCGAAGGTCAGAGCTCGGCTGCGCTTCCTCGGAAGCAAGTTGCGCGGCTTGCCGAATGGTTGGCTCGTCGAGCTTCTTCCCGCGCAGAAACGCTTCCGCTTTGGCCGCCTTAATCGGAGTAGGCCCGACGTTCGTGAGTGCGATGCCCACCTGCTGGCAAACTCCGTTGGCGTCGAGACTGATTTGCGCAGCAACCGCGGCAGTAGCAAAGTCTCCGACCTTGCGCTCAAGCTTGAAGTACGCACCACCGCTATGCGGGGGCGGTAAGGGAACGCGAATCTCCGTTACGATCTCGTCGGGTTGCAGAGCCGTAGTAAAGAGCGACACGAAGAACTCTTCCACAGGGATGACGCGCTCGCCTTTCGGTCCGGTGGCGACGATCTTTGCACCCAATGACAGCATGGTCGCCGGATGATCGTTGGCTGGATCGCCGTGGGCGAGGTTGCCGGCTACAGTCGCAAGGTTTCGTACTTGAGGATCGGCAATGACGCGTTCGGTATCGACGAGGATGGGAAATTTTGAGTGGACGAGCGGCGAGTCTTCCAGCTCCGCCTCGCGAGTCAGACCGCCGATTTTGAGGAATCCACCTTCTTCCTTGATATACGACAAGCCGGCAATGCGATTGATGTCGATGAGATACGCGGGCCTCGCAATGCGCAGCTTCATCATTGGTATCAGGCTTTGACCACCGCTCAGGATCTTGGCGTCATCACCGTACTGTTGAAGGAAGGCTATGGCTTCTGGAATGGTTGTGGGCCGGAGGTATTCGAAGACTGGCGGAATCATTCGTTACTCCATCATCGGACGTTCAGCTAAAAACGAGAATGGTGTAAGCCGACGGCCACGTGACGCGGGACCGAAACGGCGGACGCTACGTTATCACAACGCTATGTGACGTGAAAACCCCGGGTTAGCCACGGTCGCAAATGGCCTGATTTATTGCTCAGGGTTTCCCTTACACCGAATGCGCCAGTCGTCGATGGCCTGGCGAATGGCCTCCGGAGCGAGGTTGCTGCAACGCATCTTGTACTCAGGAATGCCACCCAAAGCGTCAGACACCGCCTGCTCCGTGATCTGGTAGGCCTGCTCGACCCGCAGGCCCATCACCATTTCCGTGGACATGGACGAACAGGCAATAGCCACGGCGCATCCCATGCATTTGAACTTCACATCCTGAACCACGCCGTTGCCGATGCGCAGCGTGATGAGGACGGTATCGCTGTCGATCGGGCTGCGAACGATCGCCTTGCCGGATGGGTCGTCGATGCTCCCGGCGTTGCGGGGATTGGCGTAATGCGCGCGCACCTGCTCGCTGTACAACGACGGCCTCCTCGGTTTGAAGTGCCCGGCGACGGGAGACTATGATACGTCACCAGCGATGTCCTCCGATTTCTATAATCAGGCGGCCGAACTCAGTCGGGATGGCGCGCCCTTCGCGATCGCTACCGTGGTCCGTGTGGAAGGCTCGTCTTCCGCACGGCGCGGTTCGAAGGCAATCATCGATAGTCAAGGCAAACTGGTCGTCGGCTGGGTAGGTGGAGGATGTGCAGAAAGCGCGGTCAAGAGTGAAGCCTTGAAATGCATGGAAACCGAACGGCCGCAACTGATCACGCTCGACATGCGCGATGAAGAGCTAGGCGTGGGGATGCCATGCGGAGGCAAGATGGAAGTTTTCATTGAGCCGGTCGTGCCAAAACCCGAATTGCTGATTGTCGGACATGGCCGCATCGCCGAGGCCCTGGCGACGATGGGACACTTGCTGGGATTCAGCATCACCGTGAACGATCCGGCCGCGAATCACGAGGCGTTTCCCAACGCGTCGAGACTGGTGACTGAAGATTTCGATCTCACCGAAACGCCAATCGGCCCCAAAAGTTTCGTCGTTATTGCGACACAGCACAAGCGCGATCATCTGTGGTTGCAAAAAGCGCTGGAAGGCAATGCGGCATATGTCGCTCTAGTGGCCAGCCGGCACCGGGCCAAACTCGTGCTGGACTACCTTGCCGCCGCAGGAATTGCGGCGGAGAAGATCGCATCGGTACGCGCGCCGGCGGGTCTTGATCTGGGTGCAGCAACGCCGGAAGAAATCGCCCTGAGCATCGTGAGCGAAATGGTGGCTCTCCGTCGGGGAGGAAGTATCCGGCATCTCGGGCTGAAAGAATCTGAACTGGAGCCGACAAACAACGCCGCCGATGTCATAGTTCGCCACTGCGAAACCGAAGGATAGTTAGAGACGGTTTCAGCCGGTTACGGCGTACTTGGGCCGCCAGCTCTTCGTCTGCACGCGACAATTTCGGCAAGAATACTCAGCGCGATTTCCTGGGGCGTGTTTGCGCCGATGTCCAATCCGGCGGGAGACCGCAGCGTTGCGAGCTTTTCGGGCGAATGTCCACTATCTTGTAGGCGCCGCCGCACCTCCTGCGCGCGCTTGCGATTGGCGACGAGCGCGACGTAATTGCAACCCGCGCCAAATGCCTGCTCGATGGCTTCTTCGTCGAATCGTCCGCGGCTGGCAACAACAACGTAGCGGGCCGACGCCGGTGGTAGTTTCGCGAAGTCCAGAGCATTGAGTACGGTATCTGCTTCGGGTAAATCGTCGCCGCGCACTAGCGGATCGACTACGGTTACGGTGAATTGCAGCAGATTCGCCAGTCTTGCCAGCACGATGGCGACCGGCTCTGTGCCCACGATGATGATTTCGTCATGCTCACGTGAGAATGGTTCCGTATCGGCAACGTCGCGTCCTCGCAAGTCAATCGATCCGACCAGAGCGTCCAGGTCCTTTGCCCTTCCGCCGTAGCGGTGCAGTTTTGCTAGGTCATCTTTGCTGTCGATGTCTAGCAAAATGCCGATGTCGTCGACGGCCACTTTGACGATTCCGTCCTGATGATCGCCAAATATCGCGCGGCAGCCGATGTCGCCACTGAGGGCCATCACCTCGTGAAAGACCGAACGGTCGAGCAAGACCGGGTTGCCGCGGAAGCCCTGATACATCGGGATCACGATTTGTGCACTCGAGTGCTGGTACTGCGCGATGATGCGATCGAGGGTTTCGTGACGAACGAACGGCTGATCCGCTAATACAATCAGCGCCGCGTCTGTGGTCGCGTTCAGGGCAGCGAGCCCCACGCGCAGAGAACTAGCCATGCCAAGTTCGTAGTCAGCATTCTCGACTACTCTCACTTCGCCGAATGTTATTTGCTGCCGGATCGTGTCCGCGGCAGATCCCAACACAACGACAATGTCGCTGACCGTCGCATTTCGCAAATTCTCGAGCGTACGCTCCAGCAGTGGCTTACCATCGAGGCAGAGCAGTTGCTTGGGCTCTCCCATCCGCGTGGACTTCCCCGCAGCCAAAACGACGGCACCGATTTCGGATCGCTCTCTGGCTGTCATTAGGTAGCTCTCAGCACCGCGTTTGAATGGCCGCATCCACTTCGCAGATATAAAGGCTAGCGCCCGCTGAGCAATTCCGCTATAGCTTTAAGCAATTCCGAAGGCGGCTCACCCTTCGACACAAAGCCGTCTGCGCATTCGAGAGACGCAGGACCGGCGCTCCCCGACGCAATGAGGATCGGCACACCTGGCTTGATCGCTTTCATGGCGCGGGCGATTTCATTCCCATTACTGCCGCTGAGGAAGTGATCGGAGATCACGAGGTCGATAGGGTGGTCTTTGAACAGAGCCAGACCGGTTTCCCCCGATTCTGCTGTCATCACTTCATATCCGGCCCCGCTGATCAGCAATTTGCGGATTCGCAGCACAATTTCGTCGTCATCGATACACAAGATGAGCGGACGTCGCGGAATGGAAGGCGTGGATCCCAACGGTTACCCCAGTCGAGTGAAGGGAGTATACCGCGATTTTGGCGTAAATCGACGATTGTTCGGCCGTCGTCGATCACGAGTCCGCTCTTGCGGAAGTTAGGGCTTTTCTTCGAAGTGGCCAAATACGGCCAGCGCGGCTTGGCCGAGGCTAATGCCACCATCATTCGGCGGAACGCTATGATTGGTCCAGATGGCTACTGTCGTCTCGCTCATCGCACTATGGAAGTCTCGCAGCAACAACTCGTTTTGAAAGACTCCTCCCGAAAGGACGACGGTATCGAGTTGGTGCGTCGCACAAACAGTCAATGCAGCATTCTTCAGGCCAAGACTGATACCACGTTGAAAAGCGCGAGCTATATCGGCAGGGTCTTTGCCGCGCAGTCGGTCGCGAATGACCGCTTGCAGTAGCGGCCGATAATCGAGTTCTTGGCCGATGAATGGAAATGGATAGTAATCCTCCGTCGTCGAGCGAAGGGCGAGTTGTTCCAGCCAGATCGCAGCCTGACCTTCAAAGCTGATCGGTCGGGTGAACCCGAGCAGAGCCGCCGCCGCGTCGAAGAGCCGTCCGACAGATGTCGTCGCAAAGCTTCGAACATTCTTACGGACTAGCTCGAGTGACGCGCGATAGCGTTCAGGGAAGCAAAAAGGAGGCTGAGTTAAATCTGGCAGGTCATCCTGTTGCGACAGAAATCCCGCTGCGGCCTGGACCGGATTCTGCGCCGCAGCATCGCCGCCCGGCAGCGATGCCGACCCCAGATGAGCAACGCGTTCAAAACCTTCTTCGACACAGCCGACAAAGATCTCGCCGCCCCAGATGCTGCCGTCATCTCCAAAACCCGTGCCGTCGAAGCTTATGCCGACGACTCGTTTCTTCCACTCACCGCGCTCCGCGAGAACAGAGGCAATGTGTGCGCGGTGGTGCTGAATGGCTAGTTTTTGTCCGGCGGGGAGTTGCAGCGCGTGCGCAGTCGACGCGTATTGGGGGTGAGAGTCGTGAACTACGAGAAGGTCGTTCCATCGCACCTCGTACATCGAAACTAGATCGTCGATAGTCTCGCGAAAGGCGCGATAGGCGTCGTAATGACTAAGGTCTCCGATATGTTGGCTAACAAACGCCTGGCCATCGACCACGAGCGTGACGGTGTTCTTGAGATCTGGCCCTACGGCTAGAATCGGGCGCTCAGTCGGCAACGTCACCACAGCTCCCGGAGCATACCCACGCGAGCGACGAAGGATGATAGGGCCAAAGGTACCAGCCCTGACTACCGAATCGTCCACCCGGCGGGCAATCGGACGCTCGCCAATCAAGAACGCATCGGCTATTTCCGAGAGTTGTTCCAGCGCTTGTCCGTCTTCAAACGCAATCGGTTCGCTCGACCGATTCGCGCTCGTCATCACGAGCGCGTCCGGCGCTCCCGCCGCGAAAAGCAGGTGGTGGAGCGGCGTGTAGGGCAGCATGATGCCGAGTTCAGCATTATCCGGGGCAACTCCTTCGATCCGCGCTTTGGCTGGCGCCAACACGATTGGTCGCGCGACGGAACAGAGGAGTCTTTCGGCATCTGCTGACAGTTCTACTAGTCCCTCCGCTGCGTACAAATCTCGCACCATGACGGCAAACGGCTTTTCTTTGCGGAATTTTCGCTCTCGCAACGCAGTCACGGCTGGTTGATTGCGCGCGTCACACGCCAGGTGATATCCACCTAATCCTTTTATTGCGAGAATTTTTCCGTCACGTAAGAGCGTTACGGCCTGTTGGAGCGCCGCCTCCCGGGTCGCGACTGTCTCCTTGCCAACTTGCAAGTAATAGTTCGGACCGCAATTTGGGCAAGCCACCGGCTGCGCATGGAACCGTCGATTGCCCGGGTCGTGATACTCCGAGGCGCAGTAGGAGTCCAGAGGCCAGCTTTGCATCGTCGTGTTACAGCGGTCATAAGGCAGGCGGAGCACGACGGTGTAGCGTGGTCCGCAGTTTGTGCAATTGATGTAGGGATAGTCGTAGCGGGGATCGTTGCGATCGAAAAGCTCTTCCAGACAAGCGTCACATACGGCAAGGTCGGGCGAGATACGAACCGTAGGATGCTCGCGGCGCTCGCTGCTGCGGATGGTGAATTCCCGCAATCCCAAGGGACTGACGGGCGTGATCAAAACTTCGGCGATGTTGGCGGCGGGCGGAGCCTGAAGCTTGAGTTCACGCACGAAAGCGTCGAGGCTTGGTCCGGCTCCCTCAAGGTGAATTTCCACACCTTCTTCACCGTTCAACACCCAGCCGGCGAGGGTGTTCGCCTGGGCAAGCCGGTACACGAAGGGACGGAACCCGACACCCTGCACCACTCCGCGCACGCGAATGGAGCAGGCACTGGCCATGACTATTCGGCTTCAACCATGCAGGTGCGCCCCTGCCAGCCGACCGTTACGACCTTATCGTCTTCCACCAGCACGGGCACGCTCCGCTGCCCGCCGGAGAGCGTCTGCAAGCGGCGGCGAGCGACAGCATCAGCGTCCACGTCGTACTCGATGAAGTCATGACCAAGCCATTGCAACCAATCCCGCATTTCCTGAGTATAGGGACAGCGTGCTGCGCCGAACAGTTCAAGTTTGGCCATGGTCTAAGACCTCCAACAATTCGCGGACGATGTGGTAGATCGAAGCCTGTATTTCCTGGATGCGTGGAATATAGTCGCAGCGCACCACGATGGGGAAATCAGCCAGCCCTCGTCGCTGAATCTCGCCGCCGTCATAGCCGAGCAATGCGACCGTTAGCATGTTGCGTTTGCGGGCTTCCTCGAGCGCCATAATAATGTTACGCGAGCCGCCGCTGGTGGAAATGCCAACGACAATATCGTCGGGCTGAGCCTGGGCGATCAGCTGACGCAGAAAGATGACCTCAGTGCCTACATCATTCGCAACGGCAGTGATGTTGGCAGGCTCTAACGACAATGAAACCGCGGGAATCGGCCGATATCCGTGCGGTGGAAGCACGCAGTCGATGGCCCAGTCATTAGCATCGGTTGCCGATCCGCCATTGCCAAACAAGATCAGCTTGCCACCCCGTTGCAAGCGCTCGTGGATTGCCAGCGCGGTGTTGCTGATCTGCTCCGACTGCTCCCGCGCCACTTGGTCGCGCAACTTCGAGTCATCGTGCACCTTCATCTGAATGGACTCGGCAACCTCGTCAACCAATGCATCTGTGTCTTGCTTCTCGCGCCCCAGAAATGGGTAGAGAAACTCTGACTGCCCCACGTCGTATCCGAGTTCGCGGTGTTCGAAGAAGACATGCACCGTCTCCCACAATGTGTGATAGAGCATCTCTATCATTTCCTGGTGCATGAAGACGTCTTCCGTCGGTGGCTCGAGCGCATAGGAACCCTCTGTTCCGGGTAGCGCAAACGTCATCGCATCTTTGGCATTCGCGTCCTGAAGTGCAGCCCAGACGGCAGGGTCGCCTTCAGGTGGCCCAAATCCCATCACGATGTCTTCCGGACGGACAATCGCTTCCACCCACGGCCGGAAAAGGATAGAGAGATCGAGCGCTGGCAGCGCTCGCTTGCCTACGATAACGGGGTGAACGAACTCGACAGAGACGTGCTGTGCGTCAGTGGCATAGGGGCCGCGCCCGAAGGCCAGTAGACGCCCGCCGCGCAGAAACCGCTCCGACATCGCACGACAGGCCTCGGCCAGACGCAGCGACTCTTGCGAGAAGAAGTGCTCGTAGATGAGATTTCTCGCCGTCAGCCGCCCTTCAATTTCGGTGGCGAGTTGGCATCGCGTTGTCATGGTGTTGTACCTAACAAATGCGGGGGAGGGGATCTCCCACCAGCATATCTACGATGCGGCTACCCCCATACGCAGTTGTCACCAGTACCGCCCCTGCCGGCTGCTCGCACACTGTGCCGATCACCCCAGCATCCTCGCCACCGGGCAGCAGGTTCATTGCGTTGATCGCGGCATCGGCGTAGTCGGGCGATACAACCGCCAGGAACTGGCCTTCGTTCGCGATATGCAGCGGATCAAGCCCCAGCAGTTCACACGCTCCGCGCACAGCATCGCGGACTAGGAGATCGTCTTCGTGCAGCACGATTCCTAAGCCGCAGTCGCGTGCCAATTCATTCAATGACGTGGCTACTCCGCCACGAGTCGGATCGCGCATCCACCGGATGCCGGGTCCCGCGACGGCTGCAATCGCCTCGACCAGCGGCAGAACCGACCGTGTATCCGAGTGCAGATCAGCTTCGATATCGAGTTCCCCACGGGACAGCAAGATAGTGATACCGTGATCGCCGATTGGGCCGGAGAGCAAGACCTTGTCGCCGATTCGCACCGACCGTGGATCCGTCTTTACACCGTGAATAAGGCTACCGATTCCAGCGGTTGTGATGTACATGCCGTCGGCCTTGCCGTGTTCGACGACCTTAGTATCGCCGCCTACGATCTTCACCCCGGCCTTGCGCGCAGCGTTTGCCATCGCGCGCACTTCCGCTTCGAGCGTCTCGGTTGGAAGCCCCGCCTCCAGGACGTACGTCACGACTAACGCTTCTGCCCGGGCTCCCGACACCGCGAGGTCGTTCACCGTTCCGTTCACCGCGAGTTCGCCGATCGACCCACCCGGAAAACTGAGCGGCTTCACTACGAAGCTATCAGTCGTGATGGCAATTCGCGCCCCGCCGATGGAAAGCTGAGCAGCGTCGGCGAGAGGCTCTGAAGTCGAGCTATATAGCAGGGGCGCAAACAGGCCTTCCACTAGCCTGCGGCTCGCCTTGCCGCCCGCTCCGTGGGCCATTTCAATTTGCGGCTCACGAAAGCGAACGCGGGCGGCAGCCTCGGGGACGGCAGCGGCATCTAGGCCATCTGAATTTGGGCGATCGCCGTTGTCGCTTTGCGGTGTTCGTAGTTGTAATAGGCTGCGCATGATCCTTCCGATGACACCATTAACGCGCCAATTGGATGCTCCGGCGTGCACTCACGACCGAACAATTTGCACTGGTGGGGCTTCAACACGCCTTTGAGCACTTCACCGCACTGCGCGGCTTTCGGATCGGTGACTCGTACGCCCGGCACCTCAAAGCGCTGTTCGGAGTCCCACTCCCCATACCCGTCGCGAATGCGAAGGGCCGACTGCGAGATGAATCCCAGACCTCGCCATTCAAAGTAAGGACGCAGTTGGAAGACCTCGGCCATCGCGCGCAGCGCCGCGCGGTTTCCTTCCCACGGCACCACCCGTTTGTACTGGTTCTCGACCCTGGCTTCGCCAGATTGCAACTGGCGCAGCAGCATCACGATCGACTGCAGCATGTCGAGCGGTTCAAATCCTGAAATCACAATCGGCTTGTGTTCGTCCTTCACGATCCATTCGTAGGGTCGGCAGCCGATGACGGTCGACACGTGGCCCGGACCAATGAATGCGTCCAGGCGCATATCGGGAGAATCGAGAATTGCCCGGATTGCCGGGATGATCGTCACATGGTTGCAGAACACCGAAAAATTACGGATACCCTCTGCCTTCGCGCGCATCAGTGTCAGCGCTGTCGAAGGCGCCGTGGTTTCGAAACCGATCGCGAAAAACATCACGTGCTTTTCCGGATTCGCTCGTGCCAGCTTCAACGCGTCCGATGGCGAATACACGATGCGGACATCCATGCCCTTGGCTTTATGTTCCAGCGGGCTACCACTCGTACCCGGAACGCGCATCATGTCGCCGAACGCGGCGAAAATGACGTCCGGATCTTGCGCGAGCGCCAATCCATCGTCAATCCTGCCCATAGGCAGGACGCAGACGGGACAGCCGGGCCCGTGAATCAACTCGATATTCTCCGGTAGCAAATCCTTCAGCCCGAAGCGATAGATGGCGTGGGTATGCCCTCCGCAAACCTCCATGAAGCGGTAATGCCTATCGGGATCGGCCAGTCGCCGTATTTCCTCTACGGTCCGCGTGATCAATTCCGGTTCGCGAAATTCGTCGACAAATCTCATGACGCCTTCTCAGTCGGGCCCTTCAGTTCCGCCTCGTTTGCATCATCCAATCCGTACCCTTGGACTTCCTGCATGGCCGCTTCCGCCTCGCCCAGCATTCGGAGCGTCTGCATCTGGTCGTTGGCGTCCTCTTCGCTGATCTTGCTCATGGCGAACCCAACGTGGATCAGCACCCAATCTCCCGGTACAGGGCGGTCGTCCTGCAACAATCCCAAGTCGACACGCCGGCGCACGCTGACCACGTCAACCAGCGCTGAGTCAGGGTTGTCAGGCGAAATCTCGATGATCTTTCCGGGTATTGCCAGGCACATGGTGCATCCTCCAGGCGGCATTGCGTTTTCGTCGTCGTAATCCATCGCGTCTATCCCTGCTTTTGGGCCACGATGTCGAACGTGCACTTGATCTCATCCTTGAGCTTGATTGCTCCACCCGCGACCGAAACCGGGGCAATCCCATATTCACTCTGCTTCACCCCGAACTCGCCCGAAGCTCGCAGCTTGTCGCCCGAGATCACCACCCTGGCTGATATCTGCAATGGATGGGTCTCGCCGTGCAGCGTGAGTTCCCCATTCAGGGCTGCCCAGTAGCGGTCGCCGTTGCCGCTGAAGGTCACTCGCGAACACTCATACTGGATTTCCGGAAACCGATCGACTTCCAGCACTTCGTCATACATCTGGCGCTGGATCTCGCGCCGGTCCTTATCGCTGATGTCATCGATCACTTGCAGCGAGCCTGCGTGGATTGTCAAGTGCAAACGTGCATCTTCGAGCGTCGTACCGGTCGCAACAAACTGCACCTCACCTTGAATCTCACGGGCAGCGATTTTCGGGCTGTGCCCAAAGGCGGAAAGCAGGCCCGTCGAGAATACTTGCAAGGTGAACGTACTGCGCCCCACATCAACTGCATAGCGAACCGCGGCCTTGTTGGGTGTCGGTTGCGCCGCATCGGCTGCTTTTTGCACTCGCGATCCTCCTCGCAAATTCCCGCTATTCGCCCGCGGAACCTGTCGCGCTCGCCCGTCGATCGGCGTCGATCGACGTCAGGCCAGCGGGTTCGAATCCCCTATCTACATCTCTACATCGACCGCAACTTGAGGTACCGTTCCAAATCCGGCAATGCCCCCTGCGCCAGGTTGCCGATGCCGGCTTGGCCGAGGTACTTCCTCACCAGGGGATTAGAAAGAATCAATCCCGCGCCAAATACGATGAAGGCCACGCCACTGAGCATGAACAGTGTGTCCTTGTCAGTCGCCACATCGGAGTGATTATTGCTCTCGTGCACGGCTATCTCCTTGTCTCGGTCAATTCAGAATGACCTCTTAATTCGATTGCTTCGGCTCTTGCAAAGTTCTTTCGATCACGGCGGCAACCATCTTCACCGCGTCATCGACCGCCGCTTCCACCTGTTCGCTCAATCCCATCTGTCCCTCTTCGCCACCAAACGTCGCCGGTTCGCAACCCACGAGCAAGATCTTGTTCTTGAGTGTCCCGCTCATGGCAACCGCCATCCTCAGCACGTTCAACGGATTCATGCCATGCGTCTCAACCACCCCCGCTTGCTGTTCATCCAGTTTGCTGAGGTCAGGCTCAACCAGCGAAACCGTCCCCGGCGTCTGCCCGTGCGGATACGCATCCACCAGGATGACCGTCTCGTACCCATCTTGCAGGGCATACGTCAGATCGAACCCGCGGATCCCGAAATCGGCGACACGCACGCTGGTGGGAAGCTCGCGTGCCGCCAGACGTCTCACCACTTCGACGCCGAATCCATCGTCTCCGAGGAAAATGTTTCCGATACCGGCCACCAGGATGCGCGCCTGTTCCGTCGTCCTACTGTTCTGCGCTTCTTCTGGAGCCAGAGGTTCAATCTCTGCCGCATCGAAAAAGAAACGATGACCCGGCTGCCGCAGCAGTCCCAGATCGCGTCCCGGATCGTCCTCCAGCACGACACAAACATGCGTCTTGCTTTCGTAGTCCTGCTCAATGCTCTCCACGTGAGCGATCTGCCCGGCTAAGGCGATATCAAGCACATCGCCTCCCGCACGCGGGCGCAGCCGCACACGGTCTCCCACCTTTACCTCGACACCGTCGATCGTCACGCGATCGACCGTCGTCTTGTCCTCGAGCAACTGCCATTCCCACTCGTTCATGGAGTGCTCTCCTTGACCGGCCGCAATCCACGCACTGCACCATGCAGCTTCATGAACTGTTCCGCAGGCATCGTCTCCGTGCGTTCCAGAATCTGGCGGGCGCGCTCGTCCGACTGCCGAATTTCGCGCTTTTCGTCGTCCGTCAACGTCATGATGCGCAGCGAGAGAATCTCGTCGATCTCAGTCCCATCAAACAGATCCCCTGCGCTTTCCGGAGCAATCTGCGGGTAGTCGTACAAAATGATGGGCGAAGCCAGCAGCGTGTCGTGTTGCCCCGGCTCGCCGACCAGCACCGGCCACGCGCCCACGTTTTGGCACGCTGCGGCCTGTTCCTGCAACTCTTGCGGAGGCTCAAGCAGCGAAACAAACTCGCCGCCTTCGACGCCGAGGATCGTGTGTGTGGAAACCAGTGATTGCAGTAATGCGTTGTCCCGGCTCGCTCCGGGATCTTCCAGTGCCGAGGAGTTCCGAACGACAGTACTTATCTTGAACGTATTTTCACCAACCAGATGGGCTGCAATCTCGAGCTCGCCCCGCACCGCAGACTGGCCTCGCACTACTCTGCTCTTGGAGCCTTCACCGGCTGGCCCAGGTTCAATCACAGACTGCGCCGGGAACTCGAACGCATGGATCATTGGCCGCGACAAAGCCGTCTCAATACCGAAAATAGGCACGCTGACATCCCGTTCCACCGCTTCCTGCCACACATCGCACGCGGGGTTCGCCTCAGCAGATCGCTGCGTCAGCCGCAGTTGTAGTTGCAGAAAGCGCAGTCTGACTTCTAACCTTGTGCCTGAGTTACCCCGTACCAGACACTCCGTCCGCATACTGCACGCGTCCGTTCCGCCTTGCGCTTCGCTGTAAGCCTGGGGATACAACACCCCGAAGTTCCAACGCTGCTGGTTCTTCACGGACGACGGCCGGTAGGGATAGAGCATGTACCCTTCGTACAGCACTGCTTTCGCGATCTGATCGACGCGCTCGAGATTCATGACTGCACCGCTTCTTCCGCCGCCAGCATGTTCTCCAGGGCCTCTTCCCAGGTCGGAATCCCGTGCCGCACTTTGTAGTCGTAAAGCCGTTCGAACACGTCTCGCCGCAGGCACAGCCACGCGCTTCCCGGGTAGTAAGAATCCATCATGTCGCGCCACACCTTCACCGGCAGCCGGTAGCGCGCCTCTTTTTCCCACGAGATTGGCGCGACCTGCATGCTGCCGCCTTCGTGCGAATAGAACACCGTGCCGCTGAACATCAGGCACAGGGGCACTTCTCCGTCGCCGAGGGCATGAAAATATTTCGTGGCCGCCACGTTGAAATCGAACGTGCATGGGACAGGAACATCGACCACCGTCGCGTCTTCGAACGGTGGAACATTCACGCTGGCATGCGTCCAAAGCACGTTGCGCAGAGTCTGGCTCCATCGCTCCGGTTCGCCAAATAGGTCGCGAAGCTTCGGCTGTTCTTCGGCGGCATATCGGCGGCGCGTGACTTCGATCTGAATCTGGCAACGCAGGGCAACGCTCTGAATCACCTCGCGTGGGTTGCCATTCGTAATCCGCAGCTTGAATGCAATCGAAGGTGTGGCCGAAAAGCCGACCACCTCCGCGCCCTCAATGTGGAAACCGAGATCAGGCATGGTTCGCTCCGGGCACTACTTCTGCTTTGGACCGGAGTTGGGTGAAGAAGTTGCCAATCTCTCGCCAAACCTCATCTCCGCCCGAAAGTCCGCGCCAGTGCACGCGGATCAGGCCTACGAGCCGGAAACACTCATCGATTGGAGCAACATAATACTCAGCTCGCGAAGCCTCGCGGGCATGACCGACCCGATTCACCAGGAGCGCCTCCACTTCGGGCCGCAACTGTCTCAGCATAGGGTTGGCCTGCACGATGCTGCTCCAGGTTTCCAGCGGAAGCAGTGACTCCGTCGCTCCCGCCGGGCTGGGATAGAGTGCGCTCACGCGCGAATCAGTGCCACTCAACACAAAAAAAGCCAGATTGATCGGAATCAGCAAGCCGTCCCACTCCGCGTCGGTCATCTGAAAATCGACCAGATGGCGAACGTCGCGTGGTACCAGCTTGTACTTCGCGTCACTACGGCCGGCGAACAGCAGCGCGCAGGCAGTGCAAGCACAGAGCACGCGTCGCTGCGGCAATTCGATAAGGTGCTGATGTTCAGACCGCACCGCGACGCTGCACAATTCGCAGTGCTCCGCAGCTCGCGGCTGCCTGCGAGCGAGCTGCCGAAGCGTTTCGAACGCTCGTGCTTTTCCAACTACGGTTTCCGAATCCACCATGACCCCTATCAATCTCGATCGAGCGGCGACGCTCAGTCCATCCCGTCCTGGCTCAATGCTGCCATCGTGCGACGCGTTACAGACGACGTTGCGGACGCTCCAAGTAACGCATCCATCGCCACAAAACCTGACGCCGCCGGCTCCTCGAGTCCTTCGACAACCAGCGACGTCAGATCGGGCGCGGCCTCGTAGATTGCTTCCTCTACGGCGGCCTTTACGTTTTGCGTTGTCGAGCCGCACACGTGTCCTTCGATGCTCACGCGCACGCGAACCTCAGTTCCATTTACACCAAGCAGCGTTGCTTCAGCGCCCATCTTGTAGAGACGCGAGCGGACCTCCGCCAGCTTTCGCTCCACCCGAGTTTGGAGCTCCTCGGGATGAAGCCCATAAAGCACTAGCAGGCTACTGACCAACGGATCCTGCCCTAACTCGTCAATCACTCGCGTGCCGCCGTCGCTTGACTGGAAGATTATTTCCAGCATTCGTTCTAGCGCAGTCCCATGCATCTCCATTAAGAGTTGCACCAGTTCCTTAGCGGAGGAACGAACCGCAGGATCGGCAATGGATTCCAACTCATGTACTCGCTCACCGATCCGCTGCACCTGCTGCTGGAAATCCTTTTCGTCAGCCACAATCCTCCTTCATCAACAACAGGGCGAGAGCGAACCGATCTTGCGCATTCCCCCAAACGCGTAAGACGACCACCCTCGCCCCTTCTTTACAACGTGAGTCAGGGCTGCAATCCAAACATCGGCGAATGTTTGGTCTCCAGCACCTTTCCGTCACCCAGGTACATGTGGACACCGCACGGCAGGCACGGATCGAAGCTCCGCACGGCACGCATGATGTCGATGCCCTTGAACTTGTCTGGACCGTTCTCTTCGAAGATTGGCGTGTTCTGTACTGCGTCTTCGTAAGGTCCCGGAGTGCCATACACGTCGCGTGGATTGGCGTTCCAGGGTGTCGGAGGATATGGGTGATAATTCGCGATCTTCCCCTTGCGAATTACCACGTGATGAGAAAGCACTCCGCGCACGGCTTCGTGGAAGCCGCAGCCGATGGCTTCTTCCGGCACCTTGAAATCGGTCCACGTCTTCGTCCGGCCGGCATGTAGTTCCTCCATCGCCTGCTCCATGAAGTGCAGCGCGGCACAAGCCGCATACACCTGGAAGTAGGTTCTGGCGCGGTCACGCTCAATTGCGTTGCTCCACTTCGGAATCTTCCATTCGAACTCGACTTCAGGAAGGGAAGTGGTCTTCGGGAGATACATCTTGACGCTGTTGCCGGTCGACTTGATGTAGCCAATGTCGACGAGACCCGCTAGCGCGGTCGCCCACAGACGTGCGATCGGTCCGCCGCCGGTATCGAGAGCAAGATGGTCGCCGGTGCGTTTGTCGAACCACCGCGGCGACATCACCCATGTGTACTTGCTGCCGAAGTCCCGCTTCTGCGGCCGCGGAATCGTCGTCTGGTTCCACGGATGCCGCTTGTCGACGGCATTCCCCAGAGGATCGGTCTTCACGAACGTCTCCGAGTGCTCCCAGTCGTCGTAATACGAACTGCCCAGCAGGATGCGGATGTTCAGGTTGATATCGACCAGGTCAGTCGTCACCAGCTTGCCATCCACCACCACGCCCGGCGTCACATACATCGCACGGCCCCAGTTGCTCATGTTCTTGTATGTGTAGTCGCATTCATCCGGATTGTTAAACGAACCCCAGCAGCCCAAAAGAACGCGCCGTTTGCCGACTTCCTCGTAACCCGGCAGGGCCTCGTAGAAGAAGTCGAACAGGTCGTCATGCAACGGCACGACCTTTTTCATGAATTCGACGTACTTCATAAGGCGAACCAGGTAATCGGTGAAGAGTTGGATGGTTGGAACCGTTCCGACACCGCCCGGATACAAAGTAGAAGGATGCACGTGGCGTCCTTCCATCAGGCAAAACATCTCGCGGGTCATTCGGCTCATCTGCAGCGCCTCCCGATAGAAGGTGCCGGTGAAGGGGTTGAGGGCACGCATGATGTCGGCTATCGTGCGATACCCATGCAGGTTTGAGTGGGGCGCCGGCGTTTTCTCCGCTTTCGCCAGGACGCCGGGGTTCGTTTCTTTGACCATCTGCTCACAGAAATCCACGCCCACCAGGTTGTCCTGGAAGATGTTGTGGTCGAACATGTACTCGGCTGCCTCGCCGAGGTTCACGATCCACTCAGCCATCGCGGGCGGACGGATTCCGAACGCCATGTTCTGCGCATAGGTGGCGCAGGTCGCATGGTTATCTCCGCAGATGCCGCAAATGCGGCTGGTGATGAAGTGGGCGTCGCGCGGGTCTTTGCCCTTCATGAAAATGCTGTACCCGCGGAAGATCGACGAGGTGCTATGACACTCCGCCACTTGCCGGTTGGCAAAGTCGATCTTGGTAAAGATCCCCAGACTGCCCACAATTCGCGTGATCGGGTCCCAATTCATCTCGACCAGGTTCTTACCTTTTACGGCGGCTTCCTTGGTCGGTGCAGTGACGGTGCTCATTACGATTGCTCCTCTCAGTACGATCTCGGATGGTAGCCGGTAGTCAGTTCAGCGCGCGTGTGCCGCCACTTCGGTTCCTTATTAACAGTCGCCTGCGTTAGGCTGCGCAGCGTTCTCACGGTTCGCCCATAGGCGTTGACCAGCCCGCTAGAGACTCTCGCTCCCGGCGGCTCGTCCATGAACGGCATGAATTTGTCCGGGAACCCCGGCATGGTGCAGCCGATGCAGATCCCACCCACGTTCGGGCAGCCGCCGATGCCGGCCATCCAGCCGCGCTTGGGAACGTTGCAGTTGACCACCGGTCCCCAGCAGCCCAGCTTCACAATGCACTTCGGAGAACCGTAATGATCGGCGAAGTCGCCCTGCTCGTAATATCCGGCGCGATCGCAGCCCTCGTGCACGGTTCTCCCGAACAGCCACGTCGGCCGCAACTCGTCGTCCAACGGAATCATGGGTGCGTGTCCTGCAACCTGGTAAAGCAGGTAAAGCAGGGTTTCCATGAAATTGTCAGGCTGAACCGGACAGCCGGGAACATTCACGATCGGCAGGCCCGCCTTAGACGTCCACTTCCATCCCAGGTAATCCGCGAGTCCCATGCAACCCGTCGGATTGCCTTCCATCGCATGAATTCCGCCATACGTCGCGCACGTCCCGCAGGCCACCACCGCCAGCGCCTTGGGAGCCAGCCGGTCGATCCATTCGTTGGTTTTGATCGGCTGACCTGTATCCGGATCGGTTCCAAGTGCCGCCCAATACCCGTCGCCATGGATCTTCTCATTGGGAATCGAGCCTTCCACCACCAGCACAAACGGATCAAGCTTGCCTTCCGCTCCCATATAGAAGTACTTAAGGAAGTCATCGCCTACTTCGTACGCCAGCACTGGATTGTGCAGGTGCACCTTCGGGAGTCCCGGAATCGCTCCCAGCAACACGTCTTCAACGCTGGGTTGAGTTGCCGCGGTAATTGAAACTGAATCTCCATCACAGCCAAGTCCTGCTGTGATCCAGAGGATGTGGATCTCCGAAACAGCCGGCGCCTTCTGCGTAGCTCGACCGTACGGAACTGATTCCGCCGCCATAAATTGGGTCTCCTTTCGAGATTTGGAATCCCTGACGAACCCTTTGGTTGCCTGCCTCAATCCGTCGTCGTACTACTTGAGGCTTCTTGATCGCAGACCTTGCTCGAATAACTCGATGTCAGCGTCGTTATGCGCAATGCGCCTGTTGCAACATTGCCGCAACCTAGCATCGACAACCGACCCACCTGGCGACAAGCGGGAGCAGCCTCCTTTTTGGGTCGTATGAAGTCGTACGGGGGACTAGGGAATTCCCCGATGAGAGCTTGGCTGCCGCCACCCAGCGTGCGAAAAATGGATTGTAGACCGGTTCTACGTCAGGCCACGATTTTACGGGCTGCTGAAAAAGCCGCGTTGGCGACAGTTTCGTATCAGGGCACGACCTCAGTCGTGCCGTAAACGGCAGAAAATGCGTTGGCCTTTAGCCCCTGTTGCGCAAACGACTGCTACGGTTTTTCGTCGAGGCTCCACTGGATGGCATGCTGCACCAATTCCCGTGCGCTGCGCAGCGAGAGTTTCTCCTTGATGTGCGCCTGGTAAGACTCCACGGTCTTCACGCTGATGTGGAGTTGCTCGGCAATCTGTCTCGTCGAATGGCCTTCGCCGATCAGGCGGAACACCTCTAGTTCCCGGTCAGTGAGGTCCGCGACAGAGGATGGTCTTCCTTCGCCGGGGCTGCCAATATAGCGTTGCAGCATCCGGTTGGCAATCCGCTCGCTGACGTAGATTTCGTTGCTGAGAATGCGCCGCAGGGCCACCAGTACTTTTTCGGCCGCCTCTTGTTTCATGATGTATCCCTGCGCCCCGGCACGCAGCGCGCGCTCGGCATAGATCGACTCATCGTGCATCGACAAGATGAGCACCGGCAGCTCCGGATACCGTGTGCGAATGTCCTTCAGCAAGTCCAGTCCGTCCGGCCCATTCAAGGAAATGTCCACCACCATGATGTCGGGCTTGTCGGTGATGATGGATTGCATCGCCATCCGCGCGTCTTCCGCCTCGCCACACACCATCAAGTCCGACTCGCGGTTGATCAGCAGTGCCAACCCCTGCCGTACGATAGGATGATCGTCCACCACCAGAACTTTGCTCTTCTTGATTGCCGCAGTTGGCTGATTCATGGATTGGCCCCCGAGTTCTTCGCGCTTTCACTGATCGGAAAACGGCAGGTTACGATCGTGCCGCGTGGTTGTTCGCGACGGATTTCCAGGGTCCCTCCCACCATGCCCGCGCGATAGTTCATGATATGCATCCCCACACCCGCGTGCGGTCCCAGAGGTCGTGCGATGCCGATACCATCATCCTTCACGATCAGCGTCCCCTCTCGCTCGCCCGCGTAAAGGCGGATCAGAATCGTCTTTGGATGGCCGTGTTTGATCGCATTGTTCACCGCCTCCTGCGCGATGTGGTACAGGTGGGTCGCCATCGGAGCATCATGAATTAGGACCGGCTCTTCACACTGGAAGCGACAAGAAATTCCGAACAAATCCCGGATCTCGCTCGCATACAGTTGCAGCGCCGACATCAGCCCATAAGCATCCGATACCACCGGTAACAGCCCGCGCGCCAGTTCCCTCGTTCTTAAAATCGCCTCGTTCACGAACTGAACAATCTTGGCGGCATCCGCAGCCTCTGGGACTTGTCGTTCCGCCAGCTTCTGCTCCTGCACTTTGGCCATGAAGGCTACGCCGGTCAACAGTTGCCCCAATCCATCATGTAAGTCCTGCCCGATTCTGCGCTGCTCGCGTTCGCTGATATCGAGGACGGTTTTTTCCAGCCGTTTGCGCTCGCTGATGTCGCGGATAGCACTCGAAACCAAAACGCCCTCTTCCGTCTCCAGCGGACTCAGACTGATCTCCACCGGAAATTCATGACCGTCCTTATGCAGCGCATACAGTTCGAGACCCGCTCCCATCGGCCGCACTCTCGGCTCCGCGAAAAAGTTTCGCCGATGTGTGGGATGGTTGCCCCGCAACCGTTGCGGCACCAGTTTCTCGATTTCCTCACCCAGCAGTTCCTGTCGCCCATACCCGAATAACTTCTCCACCTGCGCGTTCACCAGAACAATCTTCCCCTTCTGGTTGACGACCACGACTGCGTCCGGTGCTGCTTCCAGCAATCCCCTGAACTTCGCTTGCGCCTTCTTTTGATCGGTGACGTCAATCCCCGAGGCAATGATGTACGCGGGCGCTTGTTTGGCGGCTGGCAGCAACGCTGCTGACCAGGCGATGGTTCGGTGACCGCCGTCGCGGGCCACCCAAGAGCTTTCGTACTCTGTCCGTGCGGGATTGATGCAAAACTCCTTGAACAGAGCCTTAAAGTGCTCCTTTTCTTCCGGAACCACGAACAGGTCCCACAGACATTGGCCGCGCACTTGTTCGAACGAGTGCCCTGTCATTTGCTCACACGCACGATTGAAGCGCACCACCCGGCCCTCGCGGTCCAACACCACCACCAATGCTCCCACCGTATCCAGAATCGCCGATACGACGTTGCGCTCCCCTTGCAGCTCTTCTTCCGTCTGCTTAAGGTCGGTGATATCGAACGCCACTCCCTGGATGAACCACGGGTGCCCATCCGGGTGCAGGATCATCTTGGCTTCGCAGTGGAACCATACCGCGTGTCCGTCACGGGCCATCACGCGATAAGCCGAGCGCAGAGGCTTCCCCGTCAGAAACATCTCCGACGCTTCCAGGCTCCAGCGCGCCTTGTCGTCAGGATGAATGCGCTGATACCACATCACCGGGTCTTCCAACCATTCCGCCTGCGTGAATCCCAGCGTCGCTTCGATCTGCGGGCTCACATACGCTTCGCCGATGCCGCGGTCCAGGTATGCCATGAACACAACCGCCGGAAGCTGCTCGAGCAGGGCCTGGTACTTGGCTTCAAGGTTGGGCAGTTGCCCTTCGGGTACTGGACTCTGATTGGACCTCTCAACAAAGTGATGCCACGTGCCTGAAGCTTCGATCTTGAGGTTGGAATACGTGCTCGCGAGTCCGGACAAGATCGCTTCTGCCTCTTCAACACTAAGCGCATTCGCCTCCGCGATCGAGGAGTCGGCCTCCTTCGCCGTGGTGTTACGCATTTTTAACAAGGTTCGCTTCAAGAACGATCTCCGGCGCCAACCATCAAGAACTTAGTTTCGTCTTCGGTCGGCTTCTCCAACTCGGTTCTTTGTTGAGAGATGCCTGCGTAAAACGACGAAGCGCATGGATCGCGCGGCCATAGGTCTGTACCGCGTGTGACGAAAGCAGCGATCCGGGCGGCTGATTCATGAAAGGCATGAACTTGTCCGGAAAGCCGGGCATGGTACATCCAATGCAAATTCCCCCGACATTTGGACATCCGCCGATTCCGCCCATCCATCCCCGCTTGCCCACGTTGCATTGCACCACGGGACCCCAGCACCCCAGTTTCACAATGCATAGCGGAGACCCATACTCTTCGCCGAACTCGGCCTGCTCGTAGTAGCCGCCGCGATCGCATCCTTCATGCACGGTGCTGCCAAACAACCACGTAGGACGCAGCGCCTCGTCCAGCGGAATCATAGGCGCGCGCCCGACCGCCATATAAAGAAGGTAGAGCAGTGTCTCCATCATATTGTCCGGCTGTACCGGACATCCCGGCACGCACACGATCGGAATCTGCGCCTTCGATTTCCACGGCCAACCAAGATAATCCGGCAGTCCCATGCAGCCCGTGGGATTGCCTTCCATCGCATGAATGCCGCCATAGGTTGCGCACGTGCCTGTCGCGATGATCGCCCATGCATGGGGAGCAAGCCGGTCGATCCAATCGCAAGTAGTGATGGGCTGATTCGTAACGGGATCGGTTCCAAACGACGCCCAATATCCTTCACTCTTATTGTTCTCGTTCGGGATCGATCCCTCGACGATCAGGATGAACGGCCGCTCTGATTTCCCCTCAGCCGCTACGCGGAAGGGTTTCACAAACTCGTCCCCATTTTCGTAAGCCAGGAACGGGTTGTGAAAATTAACTTTGGGGATCCACGGCAGCGCACCGGTCACCACATCTTCAATACTTGGCTGGGTCGCGCCGGTCATCGCGATAGTGTCGCCATCGCAGCCTAGACCCGCGGTCAGCCACAGGACATCGATTTCCGTGATGCGCGCAGAGTCTTTCTTCTCTGGAGCGCGACTTGTCGCGGCATTCGCCATCGGCCCTCACTTAGCACGCGGCGTTTTGCGTCTGCGTATTGTAGCGCGTATTTCCGTTTCGTCAGCGCTGGCGATCAGGGTCAAGAATGTCGGCTGCCACTAATGTTTTCGGATAGTGGTGGCCTTCGCAGCTTGGAAAAAATGTCCTTACGCACGGGCTTGTATCAGGGCACGACGTCACAGGTCGCGGAAAACTCGAATTCGCCGCCGTTTTGTATCAGGGCATGGCTTCACAGGCCGCCGAAAAAAGCGGTTCTTGGTAGAGCTGACCTTTAGGTCAGCGTCTAAGCCCTTTATTTTTGACCCGCCGGGCGGACTTTAGTCCGCGAGGCCTTGTGCCTTTCACACTGTTTTCGAGCCCTCTTCTGACCGACGCCCAGCGTTCACCACCAGCGGTCGCCGGGCGCGGCCACAAAATTCCGCCAGACATAGTCCCACGGCACGACGAACAGGAAGATCACGCTCATCAGGCAGGCAAAAGTTGTGTCCCAGGTGTCTGCGTCCATGGTGTGGTTCTGCCAGGCAGGCAGCGCCACCGCGAGAAGCCACGTGGCCTTCCATGCTATTTCCCAGAACAGAAGCGGCAGCATTTTCAAGGGATAGCGTAGCCCCAGGACCGCCAGCAGCACGAGCGCGAGCAGCATGGAATTGACCACGCCATGCATCAGCTCCCAAGGCCTGTGATGAAGGAAGGCAGGAACCTTCTGCATTCCCATGCCGACGGCAATCAAGAGGTATCCGGCCCTCAGAAGATAAATTCGCCACAGCGCGATCTCCCGCGCCGGAGTTTCGTTTCGGTTCCGCGTGCCCAAGGCTAATGCTGGCGATGAATTGGTTTTCATTGCGTATCTCCCAATCCGACTCGCATCGGCGGCGTCCGTTAGGCTAGCTTATTGCGATCTTTGTCATCCCCCACCAGGTTTAGTGCGCGGAGGGATCTGCGTCTCCGAATTTTCCCGCAAGCCGTTTAAAAGCGATTTCTATGTTCTTGTTTCGGTTCGCCAAGGCAGGTTGGTGTGGGCCACTCGTCCGCCCGGGCAGAGCGTCAGCCCGCAAGGGCGCCACAATAGTAGCCCAGGGTGGAGCGGAAGCGGAACCCCCGGGACGCCGTGTTTGAGATTTGGGAGTCGGTTTTTAACCGACGGCACGGTTTTTGGCGAGGGCGTGAGCCCCAAGCCTTTCGCGGACGCTTTTTCGCCGACTCCACAGACTTGAGAGTTGTTAGAGCCGTGCGCTTTCTTATCACACGGCAACGTGTCCTACGTCCTTTCGCTCCTCATCTACCACCAGGTAAATAAGACTTTGAGGAAAGGGAGAGTTGTGTCTCTTCCTCGACCGTGCCTAGGCGCCGGTTCGAGCAGTTCCTTGAAAACTCAGGCAGGGAGTCCATCGGGCGTTCTTGGCGAACATAGGGCGAATCGCTCCACCATAACTACCTTTAAAAAGAGATGGATAGCTATAACTTATTTATTTTTCAATCAGTTGCGAACAATTTACCGCTAAACCATTGATTTCAAACAATCGCACAAAAAGAAATATGAGTATTCGTGTTGTAGTTAGCTAAATCGAATTGGACGCTTGGCGCCTTCGCTCCGGCAGGAGCAGGCTCGTTCCCAGCCCCACTATGAAGGTCGCAATACTCCCCAGGGCGACGTACCAGGTAAACGGCACCCGCGTAAACCGCCATAGGCAAACGTTCAACACGAAGCCAAACAGCATTCCCACCATCGCACCCCGCTCCGAGGCCGTCTTCGTCAGCACTCCCAACAAAAATACCCCCAGCAACGATCCATAGGCGACGGAGGTAATGGATAGCCCAACCTCCAACACCCTCCCGCCATGCCGGGCCAACATCGCCAACAGGAAGAGCACAACTCCCCAGCCCACCGTCGCCAGCCGCGACACTCTCACCTGCCGCTCTTCACTCGCCTGCGGCCGCCACCTTCGGTAGAAGTCCACCACCGTCGTCGACGACAGCGAGTTCAACGCGGCACTCAGGTTCGACATCGCCGCCGCGAGGATCGCAGAGATCAGCAATCCGCTGACCCCATGTGGCATCTTGGTCACAATGAAGGTCGGAAAGATGGTGTCACCGCGAGAAAAGGGGACAGCAGGCGGAAACAGTCTGTAGAACACAAACAGCATCGCCCCCACCAGCAGGAACAGGCCGAACTGCACTAGCACTGCGATACCGCTCGACATCAACGCCAGCTTCGATTGCCGCTCGTTACGGGCTGCCAGCAACCGCTGCACAATGAGTTGATCGGTGCCATGAGTCGCGGTAGTCAGGAATGCGCCGCCGATCACGCCGGACCAGAACGTATAGGTCAAATAGAAGTTCCACGAGAAGTCGAAGACGCGAAACTTACCACCATTTCCCGCGATCGATTGCACCGTGCTCCACCCTCCCGGCACAGCATGAAGGATGGTGAACAATCCCACCAGCGTTCCACCGACGTAAATGAAAAGCTGCACTACGTCCGTCCAGATGACCGCCGCCATGCCTCCCTCGAAGGTGTAGATCATCGTCAACACGCTGACGATAAGGATGGACGAAACATCGCGGGCGAAGTCGCCCATGCCTGCCAGTAGGCTTGAGAGCGCGATCCCCACCACGATGGCTACCGCAAACACGCGCACGCCTTCCGCAGCCGCGCGCGTGATGAGAAACAGCCCGGCTGTTAGCGCCCGCAGCTTTTCCCCAAAGCGCCGATCGATCAGCTGGTATGCGGTAACCAGTTCCCCGCGAAAATATTGCGGGATCAGCACAATGCTGATGATGCCTCGCCCCACCACATACCCCATCACCAGTTGCAGGAATCGAAAATCGGTGTCGTACGCCAGGCCCGGCACGCTGATGATGGTCAGGGTGCTGGTTTCGGCCGCCACAATGGAAAGGGAAATCGCCCACCACGGAATCTGCCGGTCAGCCAGGAAGTAGTCTTTCAGCGTGTGCCGATGTCTGCGGAAGTGCAGCCCAAATGCCGTCACGCCCAGCAGATAGGCGACGATGACGGCGAGATCGAGCGCGTTCAGACCCATAGCGAAGTTGCGTACCTAGGGTACGGGCGCGTGCTCCAGGGCGCAATGCAATGCGATATACCTACGGGACAGATGTCCCAGGTCCTTCGCGTATAATCAGCGCTCGTCAGTCAGCGACGCACTTTCTCGCGGAGCATTCATGCTACGAGTACTTCTGGCTGTCCTGTTAATGGTTACCATGCAAGCAAACTCACAAAACCCAACGTCAACGGCGTCTTCGGAAGTCCAACCGCCTGTCGCCAAGAAGATCCATACCGAAAAGACCGTCAACGGCAAGACGTTGACCGATGACTACGCGTGGCTGCGCGAACGTCCCAATCCCGACGTGAAGGCGCTGCTAGAAGCCGAGAACGCTTACGCCGAATACGTCATGAAGCCGACCGAGGCCCGCCAGAAAAAGCTGTATGACGAGATCGTCAGCCATATTAAAGAGACCGACGATACGGTTCCTTACCTCAAGGACGGCTATTACTACTACACCCGCACGCTAAAGGGAAAACAGTACTTCGAGTTATGTCGCAAGAAGGGCTCGCTCGACGCCCCTGAGCAGATCATCCTCGACCTTAACAAGATGGCCGAAGGCGAGAAGTTCATGGCAGTCGGCCAGTTCGCCGTCAGTGACGATGGCAACCTGCTCGCCTACACCACCGACAACGTGGGATTCCGCCAGTACCGCCTGCACATCCGCGATCTGCGTACCATGCAGGACCTGCCCGACACGGCAGAGCGCGTCACTACGATTGCCTGGGCCGCCGACAACGGCACGCTCTTCTACACTGTCGAAGATGAAGTCCAGAAGCGCAGCTACCGCCTGTACCGGCATTCCCTGAAGAGTAATTCGGCTCCAGACCCGATTGTTTTCGAAGACAAAGATGAGCGCTTCAACATCGAGATCGGGCGAACGCTCAGCAAGTCGTACCTGCTGCTCACTTCAGCCAGTCACATCTCAACCGAAGTTCGCTTTCTGGCTGCCGATCATCCTGAAGGCGATTGGACCGTGATCGCTCCACGGGTCGACAACCTCGAGTATTACGTCGATCATCGCGGCGATTCGTTCTACATCCGCACCAACGACACGGCGCAGACGTTTCGTCTGGTGACTGCTCCGACCGCAAGTCCCGGTAAAGCCAACTGGAAGGAACTCGTTGCTGCCCGGCCCGATGTCCCGCTAGACAACTTTGATATCTTCCAGAACTTTTACGTGCTGACCGAAATCGTCGCCGGGCTTCCCGTCTTTCGTGTCGTGCAGTTCGCTGATGGCTCGTCGAAAGACATCGAGTTTCCGGAACCAGCCTATTTCGCGACTTCCGGCGCTAATGCCGAGTTCAACACAGACAAGTTCCGCTACAACTACCAGTCACTGGTGACTCCACCGTCCGTGTTCGACTACGACGTCACCACACACCAGTCCGCTCTGCTGAAGCAGAACGAAGTGCCAGGTGGATTCGATCGCAACAACTACGTCTCCGAGCGCGTATTTGCCACCGCCTCTGATGGCACCCGCGTCCCGGTTTCGCTCTTCTACCGCAAGGACCTGAAGAACAAGGCGCAGGCTCCTCTTTATCTCTATGGCTACGGCTCTTACGGCTATGCGCTGCCGATAACATTTAGCGTGGCGCGTCTGCCGCTGGTCGATCGCGGCCTTATCGTCGCGCTCGCGCACATTCGCGGCGGAGGCGAATTAGGCAAGCCCTGGCACGACGCCGGCAAGATGATGAACAAGAAGAATACCTTCACTGACTTCATCGCCAGCGCCGAATACCTCACCAGTCACGGCTACGGCTCGCGCGCCAGAATCGGCATCGAAGGTGCCAGTGCTGGCGGCTTGCTGATGGGCGCAGTCACCAACATGCGTCCTGACCTGTTCCGAGTCGTTCTGTCGGAAGTTCCTTTCGTCGATGTGATGAACACCATGCTGGATGCTTCGCTCCCCTTGACCGTTCCCGAGTACGAAGAGTGGGGCAATCCCAATACCGAGCCTGCCTTCGATTACATGCTCTCGTATTCGCCCTACGACAACCTGGCGAAGCGGAACTACCCCACCATGCTGGTGCGCACCTCCTTCGACGACAGCCAGGTGATGTACTGGGAGCCGGCCAAGTATGTTTCCAAGTTGCGTACCTTGAAGACCGACAACAATCCGCTTGTCTTCTACACCAACATGCACGGCGGTCACGCCGGATCGAGCGGCCGTTATGATCGCATCCACGAAGTCGCGTTTAACTGGGCATTTCTCCTGACCCAGTTGGATGTCCCGGAGCCCGACGCCGCGACCAAACCCTAGGATTTTCTTTGAAGGGGCACGGCTTCAGCCGTGCCGATCAGGCCTGATAATCAGTGGGCTTTAGCCCCTGAGGGGATTCGATTTCCCTCGCCCACACCATTTATGAGATGGCTTCTAGTTAAGGCCCGGCATGGGCGGTGTATCTCAGCCCACCGTTACAGTGGGAACAAACTCGCGCCGGAATCCTCAACCCGTTACAATCATTTATTCCCGGAGGCCCGAATGCCCGTAGCGTTTGTGCGCACTTTTATCGCAATCATTTTGCTTTGCTCCGCCTGCATCCTCGTTGCGCAAGACAGTCCCTTCGGACAGAACGGCCCGGCTCCCACTGGAAAGCAGCAAGCCGCACCGCCTGCTCAGCCGACCCACGTTCCTGACATGGTGTGTTTCGGCAACAATCCGCGCTGGAGCTTTCAGTTCGGCGACACGGCGGCCCGCACTCTTGGCATCAGCGAAGGCGACACCTACTGGATCGGCAAGTTCATGTACGTCGACGGCCAGTGGAACTGGCACGGCTCGCCTGCCACCGGCAGCGGCGGAGGCCTGACCGCCACCATCACCAAGGGCAAGTGCATGGACAACGTTCAGCAGAAGGAATTTCTGTACACGGGCCAGGTATATCTGCCGGAGGGCAACATCGTGAACGGCTGCTGCCGCAAACTGAAGCCCGGTGAGGCTCCCGTCGGCCCGCACGGCTACATCCCATCCACCCCGCCGCCTCAGTAAGCCGCCCCACAACGTGGGATGTCCCAGGCTACCTTCATCAGCCTGATCCTCGGCACATGGTCGCCAAGTTAGCGGATTCTGGTAGTTCTACGCCGCTGCTGCTGTTATGGTGGTTTGTGAAAAATTCGTGAATCAGGGTGATCAAATCTCGAATGAACAACCGATTTTGTAACTCACTCATCATTATCGCGACTCTAACGATTCTCACTCTCCTTTCAACTTCCTTCGCCCAAACCGCTACGCCCAGCCCCGAGGACATTCAGAAACTACCTTGGATGAACAAGAGCCTTTCGCCCGACGAGCGCGCTGACCTGGTTCTTAAGCAGATGACGCTCGACGAGAAAATCTCGCTTCTGCACGGCAACGGCATGGCGCATGCCCCTCAATGGCAAATGCCTTTGACCTATCTTTCGAACGGCGGCGCGGGCTACGTCGAAGGAATAAAGCGCTTCGGTATTCCTCCAATTTTCATGTCTGATGCCGCATATGGTGTTCGCGATAGCGCTACCAACGGCCGCTACTCAACGGCGCTTCCTTCCAACGTGGGCTCCGCCGCGAGTTGGGATCCGCAAGCCGCTTGCGAATATGGAGCACTGATCGGCCGCGAGCTTCGGGCCCAAGGCTACAACATGACGCTCGGTGGCGGCACAAACATAACCCGCGAACCACGCAACGGCCGCACCTTCGAATACATGGGGGAAGATCCCATACTGGCCGGAACACTGGTTGGCAACCGCATCAAGTGCGAACAGGCGCAGCACGTGATCGGCGACATTAAGCACTATGCGGTCAACGATCAAGAGAGCGGCCGCAACGAAGTCAATGCCATCATCGGCATTCGTACTCTCCACGAAACCGATCTTCTTGCGTTTGAAATTGGAATAGGCATTGGCCACCCGGCCGCTGTGATGTGCTCGTATAACGCGGTCAACGGCGACTTCGCCTGCGAAAACAAGTATCTGCTGACTGAGGTGCTCAAAACCGACTGGAAATTCCCCGGCTTCGTGGTCTCCGACTGGGGTGGGACTCACAGCACGGTGAAGGCCTCTGCTGCTGGGCTTGATAACGAAGAGCCCATGGCCGACTTCTTTGGTCCCAAGCTTAAGCAAGCCGTGGAGTCGGGACAGGTCCCGATGTCGCAGATCGACGACCACGCAAGACGCATGTTGCGCTCCGAGTTCGCCAGCGGAATCGTCGACTATCCCACGAAGAAAAGTGTCGTGGACGTGGAGGGTGGACTCGACATCGCCCGCACCATCGAAGAACAGAGCATTGTCTTACTGAAGAACGACAAATCTGTATTGCCGCTCGACCGCGCTCAACTGCATAGCGTCGCCATCATCGGATTTAAGGCTGATTTCGGAATGATCTCGGGCGGAGGTTCGGCACAAGTCGATCCACAAGGCAGCAACGCACCCCAGTGGCTCTCGCACGTGTGGTTTCCGACATCGCCTCTCAAAGCCGTAAAAGCAAAGGCTCCCTCTGCCGACGTCAAGTTCGATTCGGGAGCCAACCCCGCGTCTGCAGCTGCTTTAGCGAAAGTCATCCGATGTTGCCATTGTCTTTGCGCACCAGTGGATGAGCGAGAGCATGGACCTGCCGAATCTCTCCCTGCCCGACAATCAGGATGCGCTGATAGCCGCTGTAGCAGCCGCAAATCCCAAGACGATTGTTGTTCTCGAATCCGGTACCGCCGTGACGATGCCTTGGATCGACAAAGTTAGCGGCGTGCTCGAGGCGTGGTACGGAGGCAGCAAGGGCGCGGACGCAGTCGCCAACGTGCTTTTCGGCGACGTCAATCCCAGCGCCAAACTGCCCATGACCTTTCCGCTGAGCGTGAACGACCTCCCGCATACCACCGTTGTTCAACCTCCGGTACGCGGCCGCGGTCCCGAAAGCGGAGCTGTGCTCACCAGTCCTACCTTCGATGTGCATTACGACGAAGGCCTGAAGGTTGGCTACAAGTGGTACGACGCCGAGAAGAAACCGGTGCTGTTCCCCTTCGGCTACGGACTGTCGTACACCACCTACAGCTATTCGAAGCTAAAGGTGACGCCTGGCGATCAAACCACGGTGACTTTCGCCGTCAAGAACACCGGCAGCCGGGCCGGGCAGGAAATTGCTCAGTTATATGCTGCGCTGCCAGCCGGCTCAGGCGAGCCGCCCAAGCGCCTGGTTGGTTGGACCAAGATTCAACTGAGTCCCGGCGAAAGCAAGGATGTCACGCTAACTATTCCGGCGATGTACCTCTCAATTTACGACGAAGCCTCCAAGGGCTGGAAATTGTTGCCTGGCAGCTACACTTTTATGGCGGGCCCATCGTCAAAGGATCTGCCTCTTTCCGCAAATGTGACGCTGAAATAATCACTTGCGGTGGGAACGACACGAAAGGGCCCGAGTAATCGCGGGCACCTTCGTGTCGTCATCACTTTGGGCGCACGCGAATATTCATCAAATTTGCAGTACGCGCACCCAGACTTGTGGCACTATGCGCTTGTTGGCAATCGTTAGGTGGCTTATCATCCAGTAACTATTTCAGGTTCTGCCCGAGGTGCGCTTTGCAAGTAATGCGCCCTACGCCTATCAACCGTACCTTCCGGTTCGGGGATTTCGAGTTCTCCGTTCGCGCAGGCGAACTACGCCGCGACGGGGTAGTCGTTCGGCTCCAATACCAGCCGCTGCGCGTCCTCCTTGTGCTGTTGGAGAACAGCGGGGAAGTCGTTAGCCGGGAAGAAATCCGCCAGCAGGTGTGGCAGGACGCCGACATCCAGGACTTTGACAATAGCCTCCGGGTCGCGGTGGCCAAGCTTCGACAGGCACTGGAAGACGACCCCGACATCCCACGCTACATCGAAACTTTACCCCGCCGTGGTTATCGCTGGCTTTACCCTGTGACCTTTCAGGATTCTCCAGCGCTACCGGTCGAGACGACATTTCCGTCCGCTGACGGGTATTCTGGCTTTCCGAAGCCCGACGCGACATCCCTCGAAGGCCCTGACGAGCCCAAGGTGCTCCGAGGCAACCTGCTCGTTCGAAGCCTCGTGCTGACCGTACTTCTGTGGACCGCAGCGTTTGTTACCTGGAGATATTTGCGACCGCAGCCGGAGCTGCCTGACCCCAAGGTTGTGCCGCTTACGACCTACCTTGGAATAGAAACCATGCCTTCCTTGTCGCCGGATGGCAAGCGGGTCGCGTTCGCATGGACCGGCCCCAATTCTGGCGATCCCTACGGAGTTTACTTCCGCCCGATCGCTGATGATCGACCGCATCGGCTAGTGGAAACGCCCGCCGGCGCCGCTGACGGCGACCCCGTTTGGGCCCCTGACGGAAAGTCGATTTACTTCTTCCGCCGTGGGGGCGAACACCCGGGAATCTACATTGCCTCAATTGCCGGGGGCCACGCGCACTTGGTGGTTGAGACCTCCTTCAGTGGCGGACGTCGAGTCCGACGCGCCCGTTTTGATGTATCGCCAACTGGGAAAACGCTGGTCTATCCCGATGAGCTTCCCGGACAGGAAACGATCGCTCTGTTTCTGCTCGACCTCGGCACTTTGCAGAAGCGCCAGATCACCAATCCCCCGCCAAGCTCTGAAGGAGATGGGGACCCGGCAATCTCCCACGACGGCAAGACTCTGGCCTTCCAGCGCGACACCGTGGATCTGGGCGAAGTTTATGTAATGTCGCTGGGTGGCGGCGCAGCACGATTGCTCACATCAACTTCTGCTCCGGAATTTATAGATGGTCTAGCTTGGACCACGAACGACCACGAGATTGTTCTTGGCGGAAAGCGGCTGCGGCGCATCTCCGTTGACCGCGACAAGCCGTCGATCACGAATGTAACGTTCGTGCCCGGACCCGCGGAGTTTCCGTCGGTGCGCGATCACTCCCTCGCCTATGTGCAGGCGACCACGAACGCTAACATCTGGAAGCTGGATCTTCGCGACTTGGTCCATCCGGCCGGAGAACAATCTTTATTGATTTCGAGTACGCGACAGCAGGCCGCCGCCGCCTTCTCACCTGACGGCTCACGCATCGCATTCCAGTCCGATCGCAGTGGGAGTTGGGAAATATGGACCTGCTCGAGCGACGGATCCAACGCCGTGCAGTTGACCCATTTCGGTGGGGCACTCACCGGCACGCCCCGTTGGGCGCCGGATGGAAAACAGATTGCCTTCGACTCGCAGGAGAATGGTATCGCGCAAATCTATGTGGTCTCCGCCGAAGGTGGTGAGCCCCGGCGGCTTACCAACGGTCAGGACGGCGGCGAAGTGCCGTCGTGGTCACGCGACGGGAAATGGATCTATTACTCAACCAGCCATAAGAGTGCGGCCAACATCTGGAAGGTTCCCGTCGCGGGAGGCCCGGCGCAACCCATGACCAAAAATAGCGGTATTTACGCTGTGGAGTCTCTCGACCGCCAATACCTTTACTATTCGCGCGGCGAACATGATTCTACGATCTGGCGCATTCCGATTGCGGGCGGCCCCGAAGAGAAGGTTCCTGGCGCGCCCAAGCCATTTGACACCTCGCACTGGTCACTGGTTGCTTCGGGAATTTACGTCGTCGACGGCAACGGTGACTTGCTTTTCTACAAGTTCGGCACCGTTAACGTGACCAAGGTGCTGCATGACGGCCGCTTTCTCACCGACTGGTCGATGGCGGTTTCACCCGACGGCCGCGAGATCGTGTGGGCGCAAGTCGACGAGAACCGCGCGGACTTGATGCTGGTCGAAAACTTTCGCTGATCCTGCTCCGACAAAACCTAATCGGACGCTGGCGCGCTACTTACTGCCTGGTTTTGGGGGGAAGTTCTTGAACAATTTATTGACCGCATTGTTCAAGTTCTTGATGTTCTTATCGGAGTTGTCGGAAATCGAATTTGTGGCTGATCCCCGCCATAGCAATTGGTGGCCGTTCGCGTCAGCGATATCGACGATCAGAGTGCCTTCGTGGGTGGTGTAGGTTTGATACGTCGTCGTTGTCGGTCCGCCCCAGCCGTATCCCCATCCCCACATCGGGCCCATGTTGTAGCCGGTACCCACAACTTGCTGGTCTTTCTTGATGCTGTTGCTGTACACGACCCACAGGTCCGGATTGGAGTCGACCAGTTTGAACCCCTTGGCCTGCAGTTGCTGGTTGACCCCATCAATGACGCGCTGGTTCCACAGTCCCTTGGCCGGATGTGTACTGGGCTGCCACGCGTACGTATGGAACTTGGAGAAATCGGTGCCCCGGTCCCAGTCAACGTTGACCTTCTGCGCAATCGCGCTGGCGGCCGTGAGCAGCGTAATCAATAGAATGGAAGAAATACGCGTCTTCATAAGCGATACCTCTGGCGAGAGAAATTCATGCTTTCTCAGGTTCAGTAATCGTAACACTCGAAGGGGATGTCATTACGCCAGGGGCCTCGCATGGCACTCATTGCGCCTTGATTGGCAGGAGCGCAACTGGGCTTGTACTCGTCTCGATTGACTCCGTGCTGTAAGATTACCGCGAGTTGAGCGCGCCACGGAGAGTGGGTGGTCGGCATGTCCTTGTCGCTGGAATCGCGTCATTGTGGTTCGGTTTACATCGTTCGCTGCGCGGGTCGGATTGTCTCCGGTGAAGAGTCTCGAACTCTGGAGGAGGCGCTCCAACGTGGGCTGCGTGAGTTTACGCGCGTCGTATTGCACGTGGAGCAGGTGAACCGCGTGGACAGCGCGGGAATGGGCCTCATGGTGCGCTTCCTGTGGCACACCCGCAATCGCAACGGAGACCTTCGTTTGTCGGCTCCTCAACCCTTCCTCATCACCCTTCTGAACGTCACCAAGCTGTCATCCGTATTTCGTATTTATCCCGACGAAGAGTCTGCCATCGTATCGTTCCTCAAAGAGGGTTCAATTGCACCCGCGGAGTCAGCGAATACCGGCCCGCGCGTGCTCTTTCTCGATCCCTCTCCAGACACTTGTGCTTTCGTCCGCGCTCTACTCTCGCGTCATGGCTACCGAGTACTCTCCACGGGCCTCATGGGGGACGCAAAGATTCTTCTCAGCGCCTCCAGTGTTGACGTCATCGTACTTGGGCCAGAATCCGGCGGGTTGGCTGCCCCGGCGACTCTCAAGGTCTTGCAGCAGCTCGCGCCCTCAGCCAAGACTGTTGTGCTGGAGCGGGAGTTCAAGAGCCGTGCCGCTGACGAGGCCGGAGTCGCCCTTCTGGAACGTATTCAGCAGGGAAGCATAGCGTAGAACTGGTCTCATAATTGTGATTTGAAAGGGCACGGCTTTAGCCGTGCCGCTCGGGCTGCGTCCGGTGGCGGGGCTTGTTGTGCAGCTTGCCCTCAGTCGATTACGGATCCGAAACGTTTAGGATCGTCTCTTTTCAGTGATCCCCGTCACATTCTATTAATCTTCCTCCGCCCGCATTTTTAGCGGCTTTGCAGCACTCACCCGGTGCTAGAATTTTCTGTTATGGCATTCCCAACCGATCGTCCACGCCGTCTGCGCCGCAATGAAGCAATGCGTTCCTTTGTCCGCGAAACCCGGCTCAGTCCGGAAGGCTTTGTTTATCCCCTCTTCGTTTGTCCTGGCGAAGGAATCCGCAAAGAAGTGCGCTCCATGCCTGGGGTCTTCAACCTCTCGATTGACGAAGCCGTAAAGGAGTGTGCCGAAGTGAAATCGCTCGGCATCCCCAGCTGTGATTCTGTTCGGCTTACCCGAAACGAAAGACGAGATCGCCACCGGGGCTTGGGCCGATGACGGCATCGTGCAGCGCGCGACGCGCGCCATCAAGCGTGAAGTGCCCGGCCTGCTGCTGATGGGCGACGTATGCCTCTGCGAGTACATGTCGCACGGACACTGCGGCATCGTGGAGACTGATGCTGTTCGGCGCGAAGTCTCCGCCGCACTTCGTGACTTGGAAACCCGAGGCAAGAAGGCTGTCGCCATTAAGACTGTCACTGAGGCGGCTGCAGCCGTAGTGGCTTCGATGACAGCCGAAAGTTACGAGATCCTCAACGACGCCTCGCTGGACTTGCTCGCCAAAACTGCGGTCTCGCAAGCTAAGGCTGGCATGGACATCATCGCCCCTTCCGACATGATGGACGGCCGCGTCGCCGCCATTCGTACTGCTCTCGATAACGCGGGCTACGAAAACATCCCGATACTTTCCTATGCGGCGAAGTTCGCCAGCGGCTTCTACGGTCCATTCCGCGAAGCTGCCGACTCCGCTCCCCACTTCGGCGACCGGCGCTCTTATCAAATGGACCCCGCCAATGTACGCGAGGCTCTGCGCGAAATCGAACTCGACCTGGAAGAGGGCGCCGATATGATCATGGTCAAGCCGGCGCTGCCCTACCTTGACGTGATTCGCGAAGCCCGCCAGCAATTTGACGTCCCCCTCGCCGCCTATCAGGTCAGCGGTGAATACGCCATGATCAAAGCGGCGGCAATCAACGGCTGGATCGATC
Organism: uncultured Acidobacteriaceae bacterium; assembly: GCA_963730105.1. GTDB lineage: Bacteria > Acidobacteriota > Terriglobia > Terriglobales > Acidobacteriaceae > DASRAA01. The sequence continues at coordinate 738,314 of CAVSQO010000010.1, read as the reverse complement.
ACGACCGTGTAATGCTCGAATCGCTGACTTGCATTCAGCGCGCTGGGGCATCCATCGTCCTCACCTACTTTGCCAAGGAAGCGGCTCGATTGTTGTAGGGCTGCGGGGCACGGTTAGAAACCTGCCGTCCCGATGCAAGTTCTCAGCATGAGCAACCCTTTTCCGTTCGAGTGCAACTTATTGCGCTCAAATCGCCGCACCGACCGCAAAGAAGGTTTGTTTTGATAGAGTTACCAGATCTTAACCATGGTATTTGGAATGCTGCTACGAGTATGCTATTGTGTGTGCCCGAACAATCTCTGTCCGGAACAAAAATGTTAGGTGACCGAAAGGGTTGCGCCATGCGAAGGTATCTTCTCTTCTTCTTGTTTCTAGCCGCAATCGTCTTCCCCGTCGTCCAGGCTGGCGCGAGCGTCGTTACATCACTCCCTACGGGCGCCGTTATCGCTATGCCTGCCGTCAACTACTTCGGGCCTGGTCCGCAAACGTTTGGGCCTGGAATTACATGGAGTTCCACCAACGCCTTCAACGGTGGCGGCGCCGTCTTTGGTTTCACCCCTGGAGCATGCCCCTTCTTTTGCTACAGTTTTCTGGCGAATGGGAATTGGGTTGGAGGCTTGCCGCCGATGGCAGGACTGAATGACTCCACCGACTTTTATGGCGTTACTGACACGATGACCTTTGCCTTTACGACGCCGCTGTATGCTGTCGGTGGCTTTCTCAACTATGTGCCGTTTAGCAGCAACCCGACAACTATTGCGGTCTACGACTCGAGTATGAATCTCATCGAATCGTACAATTTGTCGTTTGTTACCAGCGGCGCCGACGATACCGGTGCGTTCTACGGCTTCCAGGAATCCACCGCCGACATCAGTTACTTCACGTTGACCGACAATTACATTGGCATCACGGATTTGACGGTTGTCAGTCCCGAGCCCAGTTCCATTCTCTTGATCGGCACTGGAGTGCTCGGAGTTTTCGGCTACGGACGCCGGCGTCTGGGTCGCTAGACAAGGTCACGGTTTTTCAAAGGGCAGGCTAGCGATTAGCCTGCCCTTTTCATTTAGTCGACTGATGTTGGAGGCGGCGGTGAACGGAATTTGTCAGGATACTGTGGGACGCGCGACTGGATTTGCCGTTTGCTGTATCGCGGCGAAGCCGGCTGCTTCTTCGCCCGTTAAGTATCGATGTGCCGTGTTTCGCACGGCTATTCCGTAAAGACCCCTGTCGCTAGCCATTCGCCCTGAGCGAATGACCATACCGAAGAAGCGGACTAATAACGGTCGAGTCGCCTTAGTCAGTTCCGGTGGAAAGATCAGTACGTATTCGATTGGTGCATTCAGAAGGAAGGGCCGATCGCATACGAAAAATGCTCCGGCTGTGCTCACGTCGGCTGTTTCGCTGCTGGACCAGGGTTCGCCCAAACCTCGCACGAAAATCGGAAAACGCATTGCGAAGCGGGCATTCTTTCGTCGTTCTCCAGAATTAGATGCGGAGTGTTCGTTAGGCTTGTAGGGGAGGGGAATTGACTGCATAGCCCTGCAACGGTGCACGCGGCTTGCCATTATCCTGCATAGGAAGGGAATAGCCCACCACTCGTAAGCAGCTGAATAATAACCGGTTGCCTCATGCGACGTCTCTAGCGAGCACTCCTGCGACTTTGAGCAAAACCTGAGAAGTGCAATCGCTTGCGCATTTGCTGAAGGCAATTCGCTATTTTGAATGGCGTGGGTGGATGTCGTACTGGCGAATCTTATAGAGCAGCGCTTTGTAGCTGATGTTCAGCACGCCCGCGGCACGTTTTCGGTTCCAACCACTCTCTTCCAGCGCATTAGCGATCGCTTCCATCTCGGCCCCGCCTTTTAGGTTCTTGACCATCTGTTTCAGGTCGGGACTCAAGGGCTCGGCACGGGGCGAATCAGGAGCGGCAAGCTCCGGCGCGGTGTTTTGCTCCAGTTCCGCGATGGCGCCTTCTTCGTCACCTAACACCAGGTAGCGCTTCACAAAATTTTCCAACTCGCGGATGTTGCCCGGCCACAGGTAGTTCTCACACGCCTTCACCAGCCGCGGCGAAATGGGCAGGAGCGGGCACGCGTAACGCTCCGCAACTTGCATCATGAAATGCCGCAGCATCATCGGAATCTCTTCCTTGCGTTGACGCAACGAAGGCATGCTCATAACGAAGCTGCTTAACCGGTAATAGAGGTCTTCACGAAACGACTTCCTCGCAATTGACTCAGCCATGTTGATATTCGTGGCTGCCAGTACGCGCACATCGACCTTAACCGGATGACGACCTCCCAGGCGCGAAAACTGTCCGTCCTGCAGCACCTGTAGTAGCTTGGCTTGCAGCGCGGGTGACATCTCTCCGATTTCGTCGAGTAAGATCGTTCCCTTGTTGCACAGCTCAAATTTTCCCGGCTTGGCTTTTACCGCCCCGGTAAAAGCTCCGGGCTCGTATCCAAACAGCTCGCTCTCCAGCAGTTCGCTGGGCATGGCCGCGCAATTTACCTTCAGGAACGTACGGTGCGCGCGATCAGAGTATTTGTGGATCAGCTGCGCTAGTACTTCTTTCCCGGTTCCGCTTTCTCCCAACAACAGAACCGGAAAATCGAAACGGGCCACTTGCATGGCCTGGGCGCGAATCTGCCGTATCTGGTCGGTCGCGGCGAAGAAGTAAACGCCATGCACCACCTCGATGGCCTCACCCGCGCCGGGCGCCGCCGGACCGGGATGTTCCAGGCAGAAGCGCAGGACGTCGTCCATCTCCTCTTTCTGAACTGGTTTGGAAAGATAGTCGTGCGCGCCAAGCCGCATCGCCATCGCCACCTTACGCGTGTCCCGGACGCAGGAAAGCATCACGACTTTCGTCGTCGGTCGCGCCTCGCGAATCCGCTTAAGGGTCTCCAGTCCGTCCGGCCCCGGCATCACCACGTCAAGCAAAACCACGTCCGGCTGGTCGCGTTGTACTTTTTCGATCGCCTCTTCACCGTTGGATGCGGTGGAAACTTTGTAGGCGTCCAGCTCCAGTACGGTCTGCAGATAACGCCGCATACCAGGTTCGTCGTCGACGATCAGGATGTGTCCTGGGTTCATTGTCCTTCCGCAGCCGCGTCTTTCTGCGGCGGTGGGTTCAGCAGACAGAGAAACGAAAACTTGCTGCCATTACCCGGTTCGCTTTCCACCCATATCTTGCCGCCCGCGGCTTGAACCAGGCGGCGCGCGATCGCCAGTCCCAGACCGTGTCCTTCTGCCCGGGCTCCCGCAGTGGTAAGACGGAAGTATTCTTCGAAGACTTCCTGCTGAAACTCCGGAGCAATCCCCGGGCCGGTGTCGGCAACCGAGATCCGGCAGCAGTTGGGGTTAGCGACCAATCGCCGCCGCCGCTCCACCAGCGGCTTGCGACGGATGGTGCGACGCTCCCAGAAGTACGGCTCCACGTGCAGCCACACAGTGCCCGAACTCGGCGTGTACTTCATTGCGTTGTCCAGCAGATTCGACACAATGTGCTGCACCTTATACCAGTCGAACGGAAACTCTGGGATCTGCTCGTCCGCGAAGAAATAAAACGCAATCGCCTTGTTCTGGAATCGTTGCGCCCAGAACTCAGCAATTTCGCGCAGGCATGCATTGATATCGGCAACTTCGTACTGGAACTGGTAGCGCTCCACCTTCAGCGTGGCATAGCTCAGTACGTTCTGGACAAAATTGGTCAATCGCGCGCCGTTGTCCTGCATCTCGCTCAACACTTCGAGTTGCTGGGCCGTGAGCGGACCCAACTTTTGTGTCAACAGCAGGTTGAGATAGCCCCCCATAATCGCCAGCGGAGTCTTTAACTCGTGTGCCGCTGCCGCCAGAGCATCCTGGCATGCAGCACAGTGGTTCTTGTCGCTGAGAATCTCGACCGTCGGTTTCGCCGAAGTTGGTTTCACTGCATGCATCTGAAAACACACCATTCCAAGAGTTTCAACTTGGAACCAGATTCAGACTCCTTGAACTTAGCGCGGCCATCGAAGCTAAGCGGTCACATCAGTTCCTTCGACAAAATTAAGTCCGCAGTTTAGAACAACTAGCCCTCGGGGAAGAAGAGCCGGGCACACCTTGGTGTGCCCCTTAGGGGAGATTTCATGATACCCCAAGTCCGTTTGGTGTCAATTCGAAATTGCAGAACTTTTCAAGATTAATGCAAGTTTGTTATGATAATGTGAAAAATAATTCATATAAGAAGGGGTAATTGCCTTCTACATGAGCGCAAATCTCTGCAACTTCTTGAACATCCGATAAGTCGTTTCTCCCGAGATTTGGCAGCAAATGTCTTTATCCATATCGATTTTGCGTTCGGCCACTTTGGCCGCTAATGTGCACTCACTTGAACAGGAGAGCTTAAGGTGCGTCGTCAATCGTCAGTCGCGGAGCGCCGTGACTGGGATCGTTTGCCTATTTCGATTCCCTTCTTCGTCCGCGGTAGAAAGAGCACTGGCGAGGAGTTTCTGGAGTTCGCCACAGCCCTGAATCTGTCGGCGGGAGGGGTTCTGCTGGCAGCCAAGCGTTTTCTTGAGCCCGGCACCCGCCTTACGCTGGAAGTACCTGTCGCGCTAGTAAATAAGGCTCAGTTGCCGCGCTCGGTTTCGCTGCTGAATGCAACCGTGTTGCGATGTACCCCGGATCGCCAATATTTTCTGCTCGGACTCCAGTTTGAGCAACCGCTGATCTCTGAGTCGATCGCGTCGCCGACTCCTAAGCCTTCCATGGCCGGGTGAGAAAGTCACTTCCATAAAGTGCAAATATTTGCATATATCCGAACTGAATGATGCCCGATTCTGGCCATAATTAGCCTGAGCGCCTGCCACGCGTGTCGCATTAAATGTTGACATATTAACGACTTGCATAGATACTACGCATACTTTTGCGATGTTGTGGCTCTTGGCTAGAGAAATGCAAACCATGTTCACAAGGTTGCCCATCTCAAGTCTAACCTCATAGAGGGAATCAATTATGCCAACGCTGGCCAGCGGAAATTTCGAAGGAGCACTCACCGTTCAACCGCTTCCTCCAGAGCCAGTTATCTTTGGACAGACCGCTGCCATGCGAGGTGTACGCCAGAAACTCGAGCGAGTGGCGGGCGCGAATCTATCGATTCTGATTACGGGAGAGAGCGGAACGGGGAAGGACATCATCGCACGGCTGTTACACATGTACTCCCCTTGGGCGAGCGGTCCGTTCGTGAAGATCAATTGTCCGGCGATTCCAGGAACGTTGCTGGAAAGCGAGCTCTTTGGCTACGAAAAAGGCGCATTTACCGGTGCATTCGGGACCAAGCCCGGCAGGGTCGAGTCGGCACATCGCGGAACGCTGTTTCTCGATGAAATTTCGGAACTCGACCCGGCCATGCAAGCCAAGCTGCTGCAATTGCTGCAAGACGGCCAGTTTAGCCGAATCGGTTCGCAGGAAGACAAGAAAGTGGAAGTGCGGGTGGTGAGCGCCACCAACCGCGAATTACATCAGGAAATCGACGTCGGACATTTCCGCCACGATCTCTACTACCGGATCGCTGCTATGACGATTCATATGCCCGCATTACGCGAGCGAACTGTTGATATCCCGTTAATATGTGAGTACCTTCTGGAGTATTACAATGATAAACTGAATGGCCGCGCCCCAATGCTTCGCCCGGCGCTGCTGGCGAAGATGCAGCGATATTCCTGGCCGGGAAATGTTCGGCAACTCGAGAACTTGATCAAGCGTTACGTGGTAATGGGAACTGATGACGTGATCCTGAGCGAGTTGCTGCAGTCCAATGAGCGTGATGCTCTGCCTGATCTGACGTTTGATGGCCCGGTATCGCTAAAAAAGCTGACGCGACAGACGGTGCGCAAAATTGAAGCGCGCATCATTCTGAGCGCGTTGCATGCCAACAATTGGAACCGGAAGAAGGCGGCTCGGGCGCTGGGTATCAGCTATCGGGCCTTACTATATAAGCTGAAGGAAGTTGGGGTTCCCCAGCGGCGCGCGACGATTCCCGCCACGCGGGGCGAAGACGGCAAGGTGGAGTAAATCCCTTATCGCAGTCAAAAGGTGACCTGAATGCACGTGCAGACAAGCGGAGTGGAAAACCTCGCAGTACGGATGCTGAAGTGGACACTACTGCTCGCAATTTTTTCTAACCTCGCCATGGGACAAGCCACCACGGCTGCCACCCCGGATAGTGTTCCTAAGGCTGCCCCGGCGGCTTCCGTCGATAATCCTCCCAAGTCGGTGCCAGGCGTTCGTCCGGATTCTTACATCATTGGCGCTGAGGATGTCATTACGGTCTACGTCTGGAAAGAGCCGGACATGTCGAAGACGATTCCGGTCCGGCCTGATGGCATGATTTCTCTCCCTCTCATCGGAGAGCTGAAAGCAGCAGGCTATACCCCGGTTCAATTGCAAGACATACTGGCCGACAGCATGAAGAAGTACGTCTCCGAACCGCAGGTGACGGTGGTCGTCGAGAAGATTGCCAGCTTGAACTTCAATATCGTGGGTGAAGTGAATAGACCGGGAGATTACCCGCTGACGCGTCGAGTTACCGTGCTCGATGCCATCGCCATGGCAGGCGGATTTAAGGATTTTGCCAAGACCAAGAAGGTTTACGTGTTGCGTACGGCTGCCAATGGTTCGCAGGAACGGCTGCCGTTTAACTACAAAGAAGTGATCAAAGGCCAGAATCCACAGCAGAACATCGAATTGCAGCCGCGGGACACGATCGTGGTGCCCTGACAGGAGGCTCATGACGAAATCAAATTTTGGGCCTGTTTTGCTGGTTGTGTTCCTGCTGTGCTGCGGGTGCGTCTGGGCGCAGACTGACACCGGCACGACGGATACTGGTGTGCCCGTTCAGCCCGGCCCGCAGCCGGCATACACCTATCCGGATACGAGGCCGTCCCTCGACTTCCTGTCGGGGTCAGTCGAGAACAGCAGCATCACCTTGGGCATCGGGACGGGTTTTTCATACGACAGTAACGCCTACGCCAACACCGCCGCCGGCTCGGAGAACTTCTGGCTTTTTCACGTTACTCCCAGCATCAAAATCCAGCAGTTCCTACCCAAGTTCTCGTGGAACCTAACGTATTCCCCCGGCTACCAAGCGTATACCTACCAAAATAGTTCCGGAAATCCGAACAACAACCTGTTTTCGCAGATTGCGAGCGCCGGATTTGTCTGGCAATTGGCTCCTCATTGGCAACTCCTTGCGAACGACAGTTTCCGCTATTCAGCTAATCCATTTGATAGTTTCCTTACCGCTCCCGGGACCCCGACGATGAACAATCCGAACCCGGTGATCTACACTCCGCTGACGCAGTTCACGCAAAACTACGGGTTGATGACGCTTACCGACCAGATGACTAAAGTCGATACTTTGTCGTTTACCGGGACCGCGAACCTGCGCCGTACGTCAACGTACAACCTCGTGAACAGCGTCCCTTTCTACAACTTGGTTTCGTATGGCGGACGTGCTGCGTACTCTCATCAGCTTTCGCCGCGGCTTTCGTTGGGTGCCGGCTACGATTACAACAGCCTCGATTTCGGCAAAGGCCAGCAGCGCTCTGGAATTCAAACTATCTCGATGACCGCGAACTACCTGATCCGTCCCAACATGACGATTTCAGGATGGATAGGCCCGGAATACACCGCGACGAAAGATGTTGTGCCAATTCCCCTGGGCAATGGCCAGGTCGTCTACGTGACCACTCATAGCAACTTATGGAGCACTTCGGTTGGCGCGAATTTTGGATGGCACAGTCTACGCAACTCTGTGAGCGCCGGTTTCAGCCGCTCTGTATCCGACGGCGGCGGTATTATTGCGACCTCTCAAGTAAACACTTTCTTTGGCGATTATCGCCGCATGCTAACCCGGAAGATGGATGCCACCGCAGGCGTGCGCTACTATCATGATGTTTCAACCACAGTTTCAAGCCGTTCGTTCAACAACTTCTATATCAATGCCGCGCTGAGTTATACGCTGACCAAATCGCTGATCGCGTCGGCAACCTATTTCCGCGTGCACCAAACGGAATCGAATACGATCGTAATTGGATCGGGCTCCTACAATGCGAACATCGTGGGAGCATCAATCACCTACAGTTGGAATCACCCCCTGGGACGGTAACTATGATGGACGAACTTGATGATCAGAAATCGGCAAGAGGATTGGACGAATATTGGGCCATGGTGGTCCGCCGCCGCTGGTGGATCCTGGGGCCGTTGTTTTTGGGTTGGCTGATCGTGTTTGCGTCGGCCTGGATCATTCCTCCGAAGTACACCTCGGAAACCGTGATCCTCGTCGAACCGCAAAAGGTCCCGCAACAGTTCGTGATGCCGAACGTGCAGGTCGATCTCGAAGAACGTCTGCAGTCGATCACGCAACAGGTGCTGAGCCGATCGAGACTGTTGTCCATCATTAACAACCTGCATCTGTATCAGGGTCTGTTCTTCAGTTCCCCGGATGATCAGATTGTGCAGATGCGCAAAGACATTAAGATCGACTTGGTTCAAACTCCGCCTGCCCCAGGCAAACCGGCCGAACTGACTGCATTTAAGGTGTCGTATATCGCCGATAAGCCGCAGATTGCCCAACAGGTAAACACCCAACTGGCATCGTTCTTCATCGACGAAAACGTGCGCGCCAGTCAGGAGCAGTCGCAACAAACCACGAACTTCCTCGACTCGCAGTTGACTGCGGCAGCATCCGCACTTGCAGCCCAGGAAAAACAGATTCGTGAGTACGAGGCCTCCCACGTGGGGGAACTGCCGGATCAGTTGCAGAGCAATCTTTCGATCCTCAGCGGTGCCCAGGCACAATTGCAGGCAGCCATCGATGCACGCGACAAGGCGCTACAACAGCAGGCTTACTTGAATTCGTTAGCAACCCAGTATGACGCCATGGGGGTCACCGAAAACACTCCCGCGATGACTCAGACAAATGCTCAGCAACTGGAAGCCATGCGTGCGGATCTCGCTGCTCTCGAGGCCAAATACACGCCCGATCATCCTGACGTCAAGAAGCTGAAAGACACCATCGCCAAGATGGAACAAATGAACAAGGACGCGCAGGACTCCAAGTCTGGCGATGATTCCGGCGACACGGACAAGACCGCCGCGACGCCGTCGCAACTGCAGGCCATGACGCCGGTGATGCAGATCCAGAGCCAGATCAAGGCCAACAAGATGGAGATTCAGACGGAAGAACAGCGAATCGCCAAGCTGGAGCAGAAGGTGAACCAGTATCAGGCTCGCCTGAACGCCACACCGGGACGCCAGCAGGAACTCTCCGACATCATGCGGAACTACGATGAGTCGAAGAAGAACTACGACACGCTGCTCGGTAAAACGATGTCCTCGCAACTGGCCACCAGCCTGAATCGCCAGCAGCAGGGCGACCAGTTCCGCATCATCGATCCGCCGAGCTTGCCCGAGAAGTCGTCATTCCCCGACCGGTTTAAGTTCTCGCTCGCCGGGCTGGGCATCGGCTTGGCTCTCGCCTTCGTCTTTGGAGTGGGCTCCGAATTCCTGGATGATCGTATCCGCAGTGAGGTGGATCTGGTCGAGGCCGCGCAGCTACCGGTGCTGGCGGAAATCCCCCCGCTGCCCACCGACCGGGAGATTGCGGCACAGCGTTGGAAGCCGTGGATTGCGGTCGCTGCAGCAATTTTGATTGCGATCATTATCCCGACCGGAATCTGGTACGCATATTTCTGGGGATAGTGCATGTATAAACAATTTTTTGGGCTGACCAAGAACCCGTTCGAGATCAGCCCCGACCCGTACTTTTATCATGCGACGCCCCGGCATAACGAAGCGTTAGCCAACCTTCATTACGGCGTCGGGCGCAGAAAAGGCTTCATCGTGATCACCGGCGAGGTGGGCACGGGGAAGACCTTGCTGGTGCGCTGCCTGCTGGCCGAGCTGCGCAAGAACAACATTGCCTTCGGCTACGTCTTTAATCCATTACTGTCGACCACCGAGTTCTTCCAGTACATCATGGCCGACCTGGGCCTACAGTACAGCGGACGCAGCAAGACGGAAATGTTGCTCGACCTGAACCGCTTCCTGATTCAGCGTCATGCGCGCGGCTTGATCACCGCCCTGGTTGTCGATGAGGCGCAGGCCCTGCGGCCCGAGCTGCTGGAAGAAATTCGTCTGCTCACCAACCTTGAGACCTCGCAGCAAAAACTGCTGCAAATCGTGCTCATGGGACAGCCGGAGCTGGAAGGTGTTTTGGACTCGCCCAATCTGCGTCAGTTGAAACAACGCGTTTCATTGCGCTGCCAACTGCTGCCGCTCGACGAGCAACAGACCCACAGCTATGTGCTCTCCCGTCTGGAACGGGCCGGAGCGAGTGCTGAGCCCGCTATTTTCGAGCCCGAGGCGCTCACCAAAGTTTTTGAGTATTCACGGGGTATTCCGCGCATCATCAACAACCTCTGTGAAAATTCCATGGTGAACGCGTTTGCGCGCCAGCAACATACCGTGACTGGCGACATGATTTCCGAAGTGGCCGCCGACTTCCGTTTGACGACATCGACCTCGACGCCCGAAGAGCCCGTCGATGCCGGGGCTGTCCCTCAGGAAAATAACGAAAGCATTTTGCGCTCTTTATTTCGCGCGCTGCGCACCATGGACAGCGCGCAATCGCTGGAAGAGAAACCTATCCCGTCCGCTGACGGCAGGAGAGTCTAGACATGAGTCGATTGTACGAAGCATTGCAGCGTTCTCAGGGTGAAACACCGAGTGCCTCGCCATTGGCTACACCTGCCCAGCCGGAAGCTCCGGGTGCCCAAGTCCCTGGTTTACCTCTCGACGATACGGCCGCTCTCGATGCCTTGGCGACACAAGCGCCTCCAGCTGCGGCATGGCTGAGCGTACCCCCAGAGCGCATCCTCCGTCCGGTGCCGACTCCTGAACAGCGACTTGTTTCGATCACCAATCCCAACAGTCCAGGCGCCGAGACCTTCCGCGTTCTCGCCACTCGACTGGCGCATCTGCGCCGCAAACGGACCTTGAAGCGGCTTCTCATCACCAGCGCTGTAGGTGACGAAGGAAAATCCGTGGTGTCAGTTAATCTGGCACTCACGCTCGCACGCCGCGCCGGCGAACGCGTCCTCTTGATTGAGGCCGATCTGCGCCGTCCAACCGCCAGTGCGTTGCTCGCGACCACCCAGTTGCGCGGCATTTCCGAGTGGCACGAGCACAAGCTCGCCTTGCAGGACGCTTTCTACCAGGTGGAAGGCTTGCCGCTGTGGTTGCTCTCTGCCGGCAAGGGCATCGAAGAGCCTCTACCTCTCCTTGAGTCGGATGCCTTCGCCCAGATGCTGAACGCCGTGTCCGAAGGTTTCGATTGGGTGCTGCTGGATTGCACACCCATGCTCCCCATGGCGGACGCCACCTCGTTGTCGCGCCTCTGCGACGGCGTGCTGGTCGTCGCCCGCGAAGGACACACCCGCAAACGCACCCTGGCTCGTGCGCTCAACTCGATCGAGAAGACCAAACAGCTCGGCTTCATCTTCAACGAGGCCTCGACGGTGCAGATCGGGTATGAGCGGTACTACGGTGGATACGGCTACTACACGCAGAAGAAATCCCGCGGAGACCTGGATTCGCAGAACGACCACATGGGATCTGAATGATTCGTTTGTTCAACACGTACTTTCCGACACGTACGCTGCTGCTTACGTTGACGGAAGCGGTACTGGTGACAGCGGGCTTCGTTCTTGCGGTTTTGCTCTCGTCGGGTACTGCTGTCGACGCAAAAATCTACCTGCTCTATGAAAATGGCGCCGGAAGGATCGGACTCGTCGTCCTCGTCTTCTTGGTGCTGATGTACTACTTCGACCTCTACGACTCCGCGATTCTCACTAATCGGCGTGAAGTCGTGACCCGCCTCGTTGGTGTACTCGGTACCACCTTCGTTGCCCTCGCCGTGCTGTATTACACCTTTCCCGACGCGAGTTTGGGCGGCACCGTTCTGTGGGCTGGCATCGTCATGGTCGCCATCGTCGTCCCGGTATGGCGCAGTTGTTTTTTCGTCATCAACCGGTCTGCCCGTTTTGCTGAGCGCACCTTGATCTACGGAGACGGTCCGCTCTGTTCGCCTTTGATGGACGCCATCCAACAGCGGCCTGAGCTTGGACTGCGCGTAGCCGGCTACGTTGGCATCGAGCCTCAGATCGCCGGCATACCCGTCGTGAAGAGTGACGAACTGACTGAGTTCGTAAAACGCGAGGGTGTCCGCCGCATCATCGTCACCATGAGTGACCGGCGCGGCAAACTCGATGTCAGCGAACTTCTGAAGCTCAAGGCCAGCGGCGTCCAGATACAGGACGGCCCCGAATATTACGAGACCGTGAGTGGAAAGATTCCGCTCGAATCGTTACGCCTGAGTTGGCTGCTGTTTTCACCTGGATTTCACGTTCGTCCCGCCTTGCGCGTTTACAAGCGCCTCTTCTCCCTGCTGTTCGGATTAGTCGGAGTCATTTTGTCCGCGCCGCTCATGGTGCTGGCAGCCGTGGCGATTCGTCTCAATTCCGACGGACCGGTCATCTTCCGCCAGCAGCGTGTCGGTGAGTTTGGCGTTCCCTTCACGGTGTTCAAGTTCCGCACCATGTACAACGATCCCAGCCAGGTTCCTGCGCGCAAGCAGCCCGCCGACGCAGACTCGCACAACCACATCGGTACGCCCGCCCAGCACGATGATCCGCGCATTACCCGGGTTGGCAAGTGGCTGCGTCGCACCCGCCTCGACGAACTGCCTCAGCTTTTCAACATCGTCAAGGGCGACATCTCATTCGTCGGTCCTCGTCCGGTCCCACCACACGAAGAGGAACAATGCGCGGCCGTCATCCCCTTTTACAAAGAGCGTTGGCTGATCAAGCCCGGTGCCACCGGATGGGCCCAGATTAACCGCGGCTACAACGCCACCATCGAAGACCACAAGGAAAAGCTGGCCTACGACCTCTTCTACATCAAGAACGTCTCCATCGGTCTCGACATCTACATCCTCTTCGCCACCTTCAAGATTCTCCTGCTCGGCCGCGGCGGCCGCTAGAAGCGGTCTCCTAAATCCGATTTGAAAAGGTACGGCTTCACAGGCTGAGGGAAAAAGCGGTTCTTGGTAGAGCTGACCTTTAGGTCAGCGTCTAAGCCCTTTATATCTGACCCGCCAAGCGGACTTTAGTCCGCGAGGCGTGAGCATTTCGGACTCTTTCTGCAGCGTGTTCAGCCGTGCCACAAGCTGGTTTTCTTAGGCGGAAGCGCCAGGCTTCAGCCTGGCGAAATCGCGTTCTGAGATGACACAGGCTTTAGCCTCGGCTTCTCGCCTTGGGTAGCCCCGGCCTTCAGGCCAGCGTCCAAATCGTTTTTTTTGTCATCACGAGGAGGCTTGAGCCTCCGAGGGATCTGCTTTTCGACTTTTTCCGCAGCCTCATCAGCCGTGCCGTCAGAGGCCCTGAGAACAGTGGACTTCACAGGCTGCTGAAGAACTTGCCTTGTCGACAGTTTCGTATCAGGGCATGACTTCACAGGCTGCGGAAAAAAGCAGTTTTTGGTAGAGCTGACCTTTAGGTCAGCGTCTAAACCCTTTATATTTGACCCGCCGAGCGGACTTTAGTCCGCGAGGCGCGAGCATTTCGGACTTTTTCCGCAGCCTGTTCAGTCATGCCGCAAAGCGTCAAAGTAGGATACGGGCTTTAGCCTCGGCTTCTTGCCTTGGGTAGCCCCGGCCTTCAGAGCCTGTCGACACTCGTCCCATGCGCTGGAACAAAGACAACGAAATTCGAGTGCCGGAAACACGCCATAATCTAGCCCAGCGTGAAGCCGAAGGCGAAGCGCTGGGTTCAGTGGGATATTTCATGTGAGTCGCAGAGCGACGGCAGAGTTTCGTAACACACTCTTCAGGCCGGGGACAATAACAGAGCGCTGGGCCCCACTGGCGAAAATCCTGAGTGTGTCCTCAACCTCCTCCACCGTTGAAGAGGCTGCTACGAAACTCGATGCTCGTCCTATGCAGCAGAACGACAAAGACAACGAAATTCGAGTGCCGGAGGCACGCCATAATCTAGCCCAGCGTGAAGCCGAAGGCGAAACGCTGGGTTCAGTGGGATATTTCATGTGAGTCGCAGAGCGACGGCAGAGTTTCGTAACACACTCTTCAGGCCGGGGACAATAACAGAGCGCTGGGACCGCCGCTGGCGAAAATCCTGAGTGTGTCCTCAACCTCCTCCACCGTTGAAGAGGCTGCTACGAAACTCGATGCTCGTCCTATGCAGCAGAACAACAAAGACAACGAAATTCCAGTGCCGGAGGCACGCCATAATCTAGCCCAGCGTGAAGCCGAAGGCGAAACGCTGGGTTCAGTGGGATATTTCATGTGAGTCGCAGAGCGACGGCAGAGTTTCGTAACAGACCCTTCAAGCCGGGGACAAAAACAGAGCGCTGGGACCGCCCTGGCGAAAATCCTGCGTGTGTCCTCAACCTCCTCCACGGTTGAAGAGCCTGTTACGAAACTCGATGCTCGTCCTATGCAGCAGAACAACAAGACAACGAAATTCGAGTGCCGGAGGCACGCCATAATCTAGCCCAGCGTGAAGCCGAAGGCGAAACGCTGGGTTCAGTGGGATATTTCATGTGAGTCGCAGAGCGACGGCAGAGTTCTCACTCACACTCTTCGGGGCGGGACAATAACCGAGCGCTGGGGCCGCCCTGGCGAAAATCCTGCGTGTGTCCTCAACCTCCTCCAGCGTTGAAGAGCCTGTTACGAAACTCGGTGCGCCTTCTCGGTGGAGCAGGAAGCACGAAAAACGAGTGCCGGAGGCACGGAATATCTCAGCCCAGCACGCAGCCGGACGGGTCCCCGACCCGCGCCGCTTTTGCGCGGGTGGGGCAGGAAGGCGGAGTGCTGGGTTAAGTGAAAATTTGATCCGAGTCCCGGCAACCGGGGTGGTGGAGGGACGGCACAGTTTCGTAACGACCTCTGAAACGCTGGGCTATCTTCTGACGTCCCGCGAGGCGGGACTGGACTGTTGTGGGTTCGGGTCGGGATCACCAGGCCAAAATCAAGCCGGATGGGCCACCCACTTATAGTTTTCTTTTCAAATCAGTAGCGGGGCGTGCCACCCGCGGATCTTCACGGATCAGCGGGAAGGCAGGATTCGCCACAGAGACACATAGGAATGCGGGCGGGGACAGTTGAGAGTTCGTCGTTCCCACCCTTTTCCAAAAGATGGAAAAGGATGGGGCACCCCCATTCATCTCAGGTTGAGACAAAGAAGGTGGGGCACCCAGCAAGCCTGCAACTTTCTGAGTTGAGTATCTGGATTGGGGCTGCAAGGCCAACTCCTAGAATCGGCTCCTATCTGCCGACGGGTTTTCGCGCCACCCGCCATGGGCTGATCCTCGTGTCAAGAGGTGGTAACGCGTTGCGGCGCCCATTTCACGATCATTATCGAAAGGACGAGAATCGACAACAGTAGCCCAATGTGGATGATCCATGCCCAGAAGCTAGCGCCCCTCAGTGCGTGGATGTCTAGTAATATCGCGGTGAACAGCGGAAGCACCGCTGCGGTGATGACGAATAATCCCCTCGCCCATCGTGATCTGTAGACACCAATCCACGCAACATCCCATCCAGGATCATCGGCCCTTAATCGCGGGGACAATTCGTGCAAATGGATCCAAAGATAGAGCTGTATTACAAATATTGCCCCTACCCCCCACAGACGAGCCGTTGCGACCGGAAATTTCACACCGAATAACTCAAGCGACTCTGCTTTCGGCTTTGCTGCCTCTTGCGCCAATACATATTTGAGTTCTTCGAAAGACTTCCCTTGAATTCCGATAGTTGCGTCGTCCAATTCGCGAAAAGAATCTGAAAAAGAGCCCAATTTCCAATACGGGTGCGTTGCGATCAGCGCCTCTTGCGCATTTAGCCGTTGCTCGGAACGTTCCTTGACAGGCAGTATGAGTCTATCTTCCCCTCTTGTCCAAGAGTAAGCATATGGTCCAGCCACAATACCGAGTTCGGACGACATGGCACGCTGCTCTGCGTCTGCGATTGGTTCCTCTTTGAAAAAGATAGAGGGGGAGTCAGTCACCGGCTTAGCGGGAGTTGCAACATATTTCAAGCTAGTGGCCGAACCGTCTTTGTGGATGATCACAACCTTATCCCCGAGAGGTTCTGCACGCGCTACAGTCTTTACTTGCATTTGCCCCAATTTGTTCCAGAAGGCGCCGAATTCAGACAATGAAGTCGGCTTCTTCGGCAGCATGTTGGGTGGTCCGTTGCGTCCAGCGACAACGATACTAGATGAGCTATCGCTAACAAGAAGGAAGGGTTGGCCAAGGACCTCGATTCGTTCTTGAAATTGTCCCGCCGGATGATCGATGAAGCCCCGGTACTGTTGGATTAAACCCAGAACCGTAGAGTAGACGCCGGATGGTGGCCATAGATCTACCAGCGCCTTCACCTCCTCAAGCTGGGTCTGCGCTGTTGCGACATCTTTAGGCTTCTCAAATAGCAGTAAGCCTAACAAAGCTACGCAGACTGCCACCAGGGAGAAATTGATCGTTCGTACGTGTCCAACGAAGTCTGTGGACCAGTGTTGTGCTGTCGATTCACTTCTCTGGGACATGGGCTCAACCCTCGCAGCAGCGGACCCATCTTATCCGGAATTCCCGTTTTGATGTCGAAAACGGCCATAGTCCACCCGTCTCGGCCGTTTGTGACACGGCGCAACAGCACATAGACGCGCATCGTCGCGCGGCCTGGTCCCTACCCCGCAGTAAGTTGTTTGACTGGGCGGGGGCTGTCGCATAGAGTGTGGCCTTCCTGGATCATCCGTAGCGTTGCGAAAGCAAGCGAGGTCACGCGGCAATGGCGAACCCTGAACATCTCGCGATCCTCAAGCAAGGGGTCGAGCAGTGGAATGAGTGGAGGGACCAACATAAGATATGACGTCGTATTTCAGTGAGGCGGAACTTCAAAAGGCATACTTCGCGGTGCGAATCTGGCCAGGGTAAATCTCAGCTCGGCAAACCTGGCGGAAGCGGACCTTAGCGGAGCGAACTTGGGTTCGGCGAATGTCAATTCAGCGCTCCTTGCTGGTGCGAATCTGGAGCATGCGGCCCTTGATGGGATTAATCTCTTTGCTGCGGATCTCTCCATGGCGAATTTAAGGCGTGCGAACATTGGGATGGCAAGACTCACGGCTGCAAACCTGATCACACGCCGATCTTACGGGCGCGGTTTTCGGCGGACTCCGTATCTTTCTCGCGCTCGGCTCTGAAGATGCAAACTTCACCGATGCTCTCGTTGGTCCTACGGATTTTGCGCGACGTTGACTTCAGCACCGTGAGGGGGCTCGAAACTGTTACACACCTTGCGGCCGTCCACCATAGGCATCGACACAGTCTACAGGTCACAAAGGCAGGATTCCCGAGGTCTTCCTGCGCGGTTGCGGCGTGCCCGACGAGTTCATCGATATTGTTCGCTCCATGGGCGGAAGTCCCATCGAGTTCTACTCGTGCTTCATCAGCTACTCGACCAAAGACCAGGAATTCGCTGACCGGCTCTATGCCGACCTGCAAGCCAAAGGCGTGCGCTGCTGGTTTGCGCCGCACGATATTCATGGCGGGCGGAAAATCCATGAGCAGATCGATGACGCGATTCGGCTGCATGACAAGCTGCTGCTGATCCTGTCGGAGCACAGCATGAGCAGTAACTGGGTGAAGACGGAAATTGCCAACGCGCGGCAACGAGAAGAACAGGAAAAGAAGAACCTGTTGTTTCCGATCACGCTGGCTGCGATGGAGGAAGTGAAGAAGTGGAAGCTGTTTGATGCCGATCGGGGAATCGACTCGGCGCGCGA
Source organism: uncultured Acidobacteriaceae bacterium (assembly GCA_963730105.1). Classification (GTDB taxonomy): domain Bacteria; phylum Acidobacteriota; class Terriglobia; order Terriglobales; family Acidobacteriaceae; genus DASRAA01. The sequence continues at coordinate 720,414 of CAVSQO010000010.1, read as the reverse complement.
GGTGCGGGAGTATTTCATTCCCGACTTCAGCCGATGGAAGGAGCATGATTCGTATCAGGCGGCGCTGGGAAGGCTCGTGGGAGATTTGAAAGCGGGCTAACCGGTTGTCCGACACGAGGCGCTGCTCGATATCCTAACCGTGTCGGCCCCCAGCCGCCGGGGTGGAAGCCCCGGCCTTCAACCGGGGTCCCCGGCGCGCGCCGATCTTGCGCGTGACGGGGTGGGTCAGGCCGGGGACAAAGACGGCGCGCTTCGCGCGCCTTCCACTCTGCCGAAGGCCAGGGCGCAGCCTAAGGCGGAGCCGTCCAAACAAAATCTTCCGTGCCTTTGCCGACGCGGGCCGAACCTACTGGAATCACCTCCCGCAACTGACCATTGTCGGGCACCGTTCTTATCACACTGCCCCGTGACCTACGTCCTATTCACGGCACTGCGCTTTCTTTAGAATCGCGTCGTTGAGGCAAGAGGGGATTCGTTGTCCCCAACGACCATCGCTCCCGGGCCAGTCCCGACCGAGCAGCTAAGTTCTTTGGAACTGTTATTTTGTCCATAACCCACACGGGCTCAATATTTTGCGGGGACTTTCGCCTTTCGCCCCCTTAGTTTTCAATATTTTACAGGCCATGGGGAGGGGGGAGGGGGCATCCGCTATCGGACATAGTCCCATTTTGGAACGTCGAGCAAACGGTTGCGCGTGATGCGGTAAACTGCAATCCGTCCCATCATGAAGAGTCCTTTGGACGCATTCACGCCCGCTGAGTTGCGCAAGCTGCGCAGCTTCAAAGATCCCTACGGAATCCAGCGGTTCCTCGACAACACCTCCTACCATTTGGCAGATACCGCATGGTCTCCTCGGCGGGTGCTGCGGGAGCAGACGTCACATTGCATGGAGGGAGCAATTTTCGCAGCCGCCGCCCTGCGTGCGCTCGGCTTTCCGCCACTGATCATCGACTTTGAGGCCGAGAACGACACCGACCATGTGCTGGCGGTTTTCCGCGTCAAGGGCCACTGGGGTGCCGTCGCCAAGTCTAACTATTCGGGGTGCCGCTATCGCGAACCGGTCTATCGCTCACTTCGCGAGCTGGCAATGAGCTATTTCAATATCTATTTCAACATGCGCGGGGAGCGCACCCTGCGTAATTTTTCTCTTCCGGTGAACTTGAAACGCTTCGACCAGCTTGAGTGGATGACAACGGAGAAACCGATCTGGTTCATTCCTATCTACTTGTGCGATATCCACCACTTCAAACTTCTGCGTCCTGGCATGAGCAAGCGTCTACACCGCGTCGACGAGCGATTGTTTCGAGCGGAGACGCTGGGCAAGGCCCACAAAGAAACAAAAAACGGGTGAAGGATCCGCAGCATTCCCGATTTCTATTCATCGGCGGAAATATTTTCATAACGGGACGACTTTTTACCTGCTCATGTCGCCGACAAACAGCATAAGTCCTTTGCTTCCGAACGCCGACGTTTGGCCTCCGCATTGCTATACATAACGACAGACGAAGTGGCGCAATCGGGCCATGCGATTAGGATATCGGCCAGAGTCCTTAATCGCGTGGCCCGTTTTTTATGGATCAACGGAAGAATCACCGAGGCTGGCCGGTGAAACGCAGGGAAACTCTTGGTGGCGCGGCTCCTGCTAGCGGTTTCTGCTTAGGACTCCGAGGCTACCTGTGCATCCGCCACAGCCCAACTGCGCCAAGAACGGCAACCGCCAGGGCGATCGTGATGCTCAGCGGCCAGCCATACACATTTGGCAGTTCACCTCGCTTCATGCGGCGAAGAGCGTTCCAGTGGGAAGCTCCCGCCAGCACGCTAGCCACGATACCCATGAGTACGAGCAACTCGCCGAAACCGATGGCCGCTTGATGCAGGCGCTCCGCTTCCGGAGTTTGTGCATGCTCGCTCAGGCTGCGGAAGAAGCCGATCATCCCTAGCCCAAACGTTCCCATCGTCAGGTTCGTTCTGACCCACGCGAGGGTGGTGCGGTCGAGTGCCAGCGATGTTCGAAACTCGGCCAGCGTAGTTCGATCGCGGGCCAAATCAACCCGCGGGTCGTGATTCGAAGGGTCACTCATGTGTCCGCTGCATTATTTCATAGCTTCCAGCAGGCTCTTCAAGAGGACCTTCAGCGGAACCTGGAATCACGGCCGGCGATCGCCGGCGCCATCAAAGAACCCTTCGTTGCTGGGCAGCAAAACGCCCATCCGGTACGGATGGGCCTTCTTTGTATCCCCTAAAAGTGGTAGAGCGGGGCTGGTTTCTTTCAAAAGAATTTACTTTACATCCTTACGAGTCAGCTAGTACTAATGCTGGACGGTAACTTGCGGCTGTGACCTGTAATCACAGCAAGCGGTTACGATCGCAGCACATAAGTACCACCGGATAGATCTGGCATCCGGAAAATCTTCGTCGGAGACACATGATGAATCGCCGCCCACTTCGCCGCATAGTTGCGTTTGTTCTGTCTACTTTGGCCATTACCCTCTCTCTATCGGCCTTCGCCGGTGCTCAACGGACAGACCGCACCAGCAAAGAATCGCCGACGCTGATCGCAGACAAGATCAGCTATATGCCGGGCGAGACAATTGTCTTTAGCGGCAGCAGTTGGACCCCGAGAGAAGGGGTCACGATCGTCATCAAGACAGGTTCGGCGGGCATAGTAGCCACCATCCAGGGCAGCGCCGACGAAAATGGCATCTTGAACATCTCTGCAACGATGCCGAAATTGTCCTCATCGAGCAGCTCGAACACAGGGGGCAAGGTCCAAACTACGATCTTCACAGCGACCGCCATAGGCAGTTCGGGAGCGTCGATCCATACCCAGTTTACTGACGGCCACGCTCCGACCGATGCCGAGCGTCTCATCAGCGAGGAAGAATATTGGAACCATCGGCTGACGTATCCGACAGGCCGCTACTCGCCCGCCTGGACGCGTAAGGCTGCCGAACAAGACCTTACGATTACGCGAGGTGTGCCGGCGGGGCGCAAAGGCGTGAATGTCCATTCCGCGCTCGGTGCCAACGGTGTAACCACGGGTTCCAGCAATGGGATCCTCAATCCCACGGCCTTCGTGGCTCTTGGCCCGATGCCCGAGCACATGACAGGTTGTTCCGGCTGCTATGACTATGGAGTCACCGAGGGACGCGTCAACGCCATCGTGATTGATCCGACCACGACCACGAACGGCAGCATCGTCGCCTATATGGGAAGCGTGGGCGGCGGCGTCTGGAAGACAACGAACTGCTGCACCACCAGCACCACGTGGAGCGTTACCACCGACAGCCCACTGATCTCAACAACAAGCATCGACACGCTGGCCATTGATCCCAACAATCACAACATCATCTACGCGGGCACGGGCGATCTGAATTACGGCTCGTTCTCCATGGGCAGCCAGGGCATCCTCATGTCGACCGACGCCGGCAACAGCTGGACTGTTCTCGGCGCCAACGTTTTTGGCCCTGAGTACACAGAGCCGCCAGGCAACTACCCACAGTACGACGCGGTCGGCAAAGTTCGCGTCGATCCCAATAACAGCAACAATATCGTAGCCGGGACCAAGAAGGGCCTTTGGTTCTCCTATGACCAGGGCGTGACCTGGGCCAATTGCCTTACCAACAGCTACACCAGCCAGCGTCAGGACATCACCGGGCTGGAGCTCACTGACATGGGCGGCGGCGTCACCCGCATTCTGGCGGCCGTGGGCGTGCGTGGCTTCCCCACCTATGTGCAATATGATCTCGGGCTCAATGGCGCCAACGGCGTCTATACGGGCACCATGCAGTCCAGTGGCTGCCCCAGCTTTACATCCATTGCGAACAACTCCAACGGCTTTGTTTTTGGCAATCAGGTGACCGGCAGCCCGTACTTAACGGGCGCACTGATGAATGCCGGCAGCGGCGTTCCCTGCAACTATCCATACCAAACCGCTGGCAACGCGACCTATTGCGGCAACGGGCCCGCCGGCGGCACTACCACGAACGGTGGAACGGTCAACAACCTTGGCCGCCTCGACATCGCCGTCGCACCCAGTGATCCTCAAACGATCTACGTCCAAGCGCAGTCCGTGAATTGGAATAACAACAGCAATTGCGGCAACACCAACGGCTGCCAGCTCGGCGCCTGGGTCAGTAAGGACGGCGGCACGACTTGGACCTTTATGACGGGATCGGCCGGCGGCTCCCTCCTGGGGTGCGCAAACTCCGGAGTAGGCTCGTCCGGTAGCGCCGACTATCCGCAGAACTGGTACGACCAGGGCATTGTCGTCGATCCTAATAACCCAGATCGCGTCTTCTTCGATACGTTCGAAGTCTTTCTGGCCAGCAGCACCGGAACAGCTTGGTACGATCTTACCTGCGGATACAACGGCACCAGCGTGAACAACCACGTGGTGCACGTGGATCAGCATGCTCTGGCTTTTGCTCACGGCTCGTCTGACATCCTCATGGTCGGCAACGACGGTGGCGTGCACGGCACCATCAATGCCAGTGTCGCGGCGTTGAATACCGCCCGCCCGACGTGGACCAACCTCGATACAGGCATCAACGCTATCGAGTTCTACTCCGGCGACATCAGCGGTAACTTTGCCACCTCGGCGAATCCCTCTGCTGTGGGCGGCGCTCAAGACAACGGACCCAGTTCGGCAATGTTTTCCGGCAACCCCACCCAAGCGGTCCAGTGGCAGATGGGCCTGGGCGGGGATGGCTTCTCCGGATTGATCGATCCGATGGGCACGGGTTCGACCCAGGCTCAAGGCACGATCACATTGACAACAGGTGGCGCGAGCGCCGGTCAGCAATTCCAGATCGGTTCGCAGGTCTTCACCTTCGTCACCTCGGGGAGTGGCACCGGCCAAGTCGTGTTGAGCACGAGCACCACGACGGAAGGCAACAACATCGTTACCGCGATCAACCGGGACATCCCGACCTTGGTCACGGCGGCGCGGAGCGGCGCTACGGTGGTCGTCACCGCAGTCACGGGCGGCAGCAGCGGCAACTCAATTGTCTTTACGAACATCAATGCTGCGAACTTCTCCATGAACGGTGGAGGCTTCCTCGGCGGCACTACGCTCGGCGACGACACCGGCAGTCTTCGCTACTGGGAAGGCAACAACAGCGGTGGCTTCAGCCGTTGTATCCACAACTGCACCTTGCCAGGCGCGACCTGGTCATCCTGGAGAGGCAGCTGGACTGGCGACACCCAGTCTTTCGTCCTGCCTGTCAACCTCTTCCACGGTGGCATAGCAGGCGGCGATGACTGCCCAACTGCGGGCACGACCTCGGGCTGCGGACACCTGCTGGCCGGCACCACCCGCGTTTGGGAAACGGTCAGCGGCACTTCGTCGACCTTCTCCACCAGCCAGTGGTACGTCACCAATAACCCGATCACGGGGAATCTGACCAAGGGGAACCTGGGCAACCGCTCGTATATCAACCAGGTCAAGTACTCGCCTAAGTATCAGAGCGTCGCCATCGTCGCGACCAACGACGGTAACGTGCAGATGGGCTTCAATCTGGGTACGGGCGTGCAAGCGCAAGCCACTTGGGTGGACGTGACTGGTGGCAACGCCATTCTGCCCAACCGTCCGATTCAAGGCATCGCCTTGGATCCCAGCGCTCCGGCGCCGGGCACTCCGACCGGATACGCTGCGGTCGGCGGCTTCAACAACAACACTCCGAGTACTCCTGGCCATGTGTTCCGCGTGGTCTGCACCATGACCTCGACCGCCTGCGATGGGTTCACCTGGACGGACAGGACCGGCAACCTGCCTGACATCCCGGTCGATTCCATCATCGTCAACCCGAATTTCCCCCAACAGGTATTCGCCGGTTCCGACTTCGGGCTGTACTATACCGACGACATCACCGCCAATCCTCCGGTGTGGAACCGCTTCAACAATGGCCTGCCCAACGTCATGATTTGGGACATGTCGGTTGATCGTGGCTCCACCACCCTGGCATTGTGGACCCGCAGCCGCGGTGCTTATGCGTGGCCGCTACCCACCGGGCCGGAGAATCCGCTGCCGACCAGCGTGAACGTACCTGCCGGCACCGGTGTCTACGGCGGAACCGCCACGTTAACGGCCGTTCTGACCTCGGGCGGCAACCCGGTGAGCGGTAAGACCATTACCTTCACCCTGAACAGCAATCCCGTGGGCAGCGCCATCACCAATGGCGCCGGCACGGCAACTCTGTCCGGTGTGAGCCTGGCGGGAATTAACGCGGGTAGCTATCCTGGCGCGATACAGGCCAGCTTTGCCGGCGACTCCGTCTATGCCGCCAGCAGCGGTACCGGAACGCTCAACGTCTCTCCGCTGGATGTCAGCGCCTCGGTTGGCATTGCTAAAGGTGGAATAGGTCTGAACCTAGTCACTGGCCGCTTCGCACAAACAGTAACTTTGACCAACAACTCCGCTTCCACGATCCCCGGCCCGATTTCGCTGGTGATCGACAATCTGACCAGTAACGCAACAGTGTATGGCGCCAGCGGCACGACCGACTTCCTAGCGCCGCCTATTAGCCCGTATGTGAACTACAGTGGCAATCTGGCACCAGGCCAGAAGGTCTCGATCACGCTACAGTTCACGAATCCGAGCAAAGGCTACATTGGTTATACGACGCGGGTATTGGCGGGTCCTGGGGCGCGATAAGGGAAACGCAAATTACGCCAGCGCCCGGCCAGTCCGCGGCGCTGGCTACCCACAACGGGAGACAACTGCAACAACGGGAGATAACTGAATGAAGCGCTTCGTTAAATTGGGAATTCTGGCGGCAACGCTAATCGTTCTTGCCGCCATGCCGGCGGTGGCTGCTAACTCCACCTACCTCATCACCGTCACCTCCGGACTGACCGGCACACAAGGCTTGGGATTCGCCCTGGTCGCCGGCGATGACTTGCCGGGGAATAACAGCGTGTTCCTGTCCGGTTTTAATTTCTACGGTGGCTCCGGCCCGGATGTAGGCACCGACAGTTGCTCCGGCGGCTGCAGCGGGAACCTATCCAGCGCGGTGTCGCTCACAGAGGATGGCAGCTTCGTCTCGCTGTTCACCCAGAACTTTGATCCGACGTACTTCTCGATGCTAGTGACCCTCACCAACAACGCTCCCAACGACGGGAACCCCTCACCGACTCCGGCCGAGTTTCAGATGTTTCTGTGTGCGGCCGATTTCTCGTCCTGCTATGGCAGTAATCAGGTGACGGGTGCGCTCGTGACTGTGGACCTCACCGGCGCTTCGCTAAGCTTCAATACCTACGGCGACGGCACCGTAGGGGTGAACGTGTCGGTAGCGCCGGAGCCGGACAGCATCATACTGCTGAGCAGTGGCTTGTTGGGTCTAGGTGGATTGTGGCGGAGACGTAGCCACAAATAGAACGAAATCCTCAACCCTTATAGAGCCCGCGGTTCATAGCCGCGGGCTCCGTGATATTGGCGTTGCTGACTCCGAAGCTCAAATCGGGGAGCCAATAGATTCCCTTCGACAACGAACGCTTCCGTCGTAAGGCCTACAATGATCTCCTGACTGGGCTGCGAGGCTCTGACCCGGCCAAATGAACAGCCGGCGAGATATGTATAGGCGCTTCGTCGTTACCGGCAAGCGATCTTTCGAGGAGATGGTGAGATGCGATTCGTGGCCGTAGTTCTAATCGTCGCGAGCGTCGGTCTAGCCTGCGCCGGCCAAATGAAGGATTCGCGCCCGGCGCAATCCAGCCCGGCTGCTCCAGCCAAAGCGCTTCCGAACGGGGTTTGGGGCGGTGAGGGCATCCGCATGGACGTAAACGACGGCGGTGCAGACATCGAGTTCGGCTGCGCGAGGGGAACTATCTCGCAACGGTTGGTGCTAGACGCTCAGGGAGGCTTCAAGCTTCAGGGCACTTATAAAGCGGAGACGCCAGCGCCTGCCGCGGATGGCGGCTCATCTGGTTCCGGGGTACCGGCGACCTACGCTGGCGTCCTCAACGGGTCGAGCTTGCGGCTCGAGGTTTCCATCGAGGGGCAGGACACGCCGAGGGTCTTTGATCTGGTGCAGGGAGATCAGGGTCATCTTGCGAAGTGCGCCTAATTGGATCGAGGCGAAGATAGACGCTATTGGTTCTGAGGAAATCACCGTCATAAATCTCCTTACAGTGAGATTCTCTGAGATTTAAAAACGGCTGTATCTTACTGAAAAGATTGGTCGGGGAGAGAGGACTTGAACCTCCGACACCCTTGGGTCCCGAACCAGATTCCGTATCGGCGCATTGACGGTCGTGCCTCCAGCCGCAAACATGACCCATCAGGATTGCTGATCCCGTTCGGAAAGCGAGAACGTCATGTCTTAAACAAGGCGGCTTTGCTCTTCGTTCAACTTAGTCGTGCGTCTTGAAGGCTTCAACTGGATCCCGCCAGGAGCGTTTCCAAAATGCCTCGTCCGTAAGATGTCCTGCTCTCCACTGCTGAAGCGTAGCCACTGTGGTTGCAGCCATCCCGCCATCCTGGGAATCGAAGATCACAACGACACCTGCCAACTGGTTGCTGTCAGTTGGAGAGCCCGCGTCCGCCTTGCGAAAGACGGACTTGGCCAGGTTCCACTTGGGTTCGGAACCAAACTGGTCCTGCTGGAGGGGCTGCACCCAGATGATCTTCACCTTCTTACCGTCCAAGGGCTCCCACTTGCCCGGAAATTGCCCGACCTCTTCTTTTGTTTGCCGGACCGCTTCTTTATCCTTGTCACCCTGGTCACTTCGCATGACCGAGAGGCTCACTGTGGCAGCCCCGGGTAAGTCGACATAGTCTCGCCGTAACCATCCGCGCGAAATACCCGAGATCTTGATATGCACCCAGCCTTCCACCGTGTCGAGGACTTCGAACTCGTCCTCGGCAGTGGCCCGGAATAACATCTCTGCCCCTTCCTGGGGCTGCGCCACAACTGGAGTATTCGGGCTTTTTACGACCGCCAGATTCGTAGGACGGGCCTGGTCACGAAGGATCTGCTCGAAGTTCTGCATTTCTTGCGTGAGTGTCTGTATCTGCTTGGCCGTTGCTGGATCTGTGACTGCTCCAGTTCCTGGTTTTGCGGCGGAAGGGGCGGTGGTCAAGCGCGAGATCGTGAAGGCGGACGTACCTCCTCCAACGGTAGATGGCGTGTCGGGAAGTGCCGGCGTGGCTGAGTGGACCGACTTCGCAGCGCCTGGCGTTTTGCCGGCTGTGCTGGGATTCAGCCGCTCGTCGAGAGCGTCAAGCAAATCGGACTCGAGTCGCCCGCTCGACTTGAGCACGCGGTATCCCGAGTTCGCCGGGGAAGGATCTGTGTACCAGGCGGTGATCTTCACATCGATGTGCACGGAGGTTGTGGTAGGGCTCATCGATTTGAGCTGAACCTCGTACTGGTAATGACCGCGCTGGTATTTATCGAGTGAATGACCGCCGTCGTCAGCGAACCCGTCGAGAACGGGCAGCTTTCCTCCGGGATACGATTGGACGCCTTGCAGTGCTTTCTGCACGTCGGCTTTGGAGGCATGAAATGTGCGCTCCGCTGGCGGATTCTGAGCCAGTGCAACCGGCCGTGGACAATAACCAGCAACCAATGCCGATGAAGAGATGTGCGACGAATCGAGCAGTCGGCTTCGCGGGAAAGCTCACGGCAAGGGCTCCAACTGACTGTGGTGAACCCAGCCGTGATGTCCATCTTCGGTTTCGACTCCGTACCAATACGGGGTGAGTACCACGATTAGAACTGCGGTCTGGGGCTGTAGCGCCACGATGGTCGCCGAACTCTCAAACGGAGCGGACTTCAGTTGCGCTCCAGACTCCTTGACTCGCAGTTCCACCTGCTGACGCAGGGCCTGCACCTTTTCCTGCAACTGTGCCACGGTCAACGCAGGAACTTCGGGTTCTCCAACCGGCTCGGGATGTGGCACGCGGGCCGCGGGTGAAGACGGGGGTGCAGCGGCAGCCAGTACCGCGGTCTGCGGCGGCTGGGCCGAAGTCTGCGCCGGCTCGTCCGGCGGCTTTTGCCGCTTGGCTTGGATGCTCTTCAAATGCGATTGGATGGCTGCATACTCAGCCGACTCCACATTCCCTTCGGAACGGTGCCTGGTGCTGCGGGCGTCAACGAAGATAGCGTCGAGTTTAAGGATCGTACTGTCCGGACCGGCTTCTTGAACGACGTAGCGGACACTGATAGTCCCAACGTCCTCACTATTCTTGAAATATCGCGGCGACAAAATGCCGTCGGCCACCTTATAGTAAGCTTTGCCATCGCCCTTCCAGGCGCCGAAGGCTTTAGCAGAGTCGGCGCTGTGAGCTCCGTAGAGAATTCTCTCTTTTTCATAGGAAAAAGTGCCGTGGATGATCTGATCTTGCATCACCTCTTGCACGGCCTTCAGAACGTCCGCTGGCGGAGATTCCAACTGAACGACGAGCATTGGCTGGTCATCGGTCCGGGACTTGAAGGGAGGCGACGCCGTCGCGGAAGTCGCCACCACCACGATGAGGACGGCCAACAGACAACGTGAGGGCATTCGGTGCCGGTACTCGACGTTCGCGCTCGCAGTGTGGAGAAACATTCGGAGTGCTGGACTGGAATCGTAGTACGTGGAGAGCATAAATATATCGCGGGAACCGGAGTTGTCAAGCAATCGACGACGTCGCGTGAAGTGGCACGACTAGCACTGCCGGTTTTCCCGGTTGTCAAAATTCTGTGTCCGAATTGTAGACGTTTTGCAAAAAGTTGTTGCGTGGCCGACCTTGCGGGTATAGGATTTCGCCCCATTCGGGGTACCGGCAATTCCGTCCACGGATAGGCCGATTTCAGCAGCGAGGTAATCACCATGCAGATGGGCCTTACGACTGCTTCAGATGGCAAGCGTTCAATTTTTGGTGCAGCGTTTGCAAGTCTCGCAAGCGCATTTTCACTGTTGATTTTTCTGTTGGTGTTTTTTGGAAATCCGACACCGAGTCGTGCGTTTCCGGCGTTCGCGCGCAAGTACGGGCTGCCGTGCTCGGCCTGCCACGAAGCGTGGCCGATGCTCAACAGCTTTGGACAGACATTCAAAGACAACGGATACCAGTTGATGAACGACCGCGATTCGCTGATCTGGCAGAATCCGGCGTACTGGCCTGTGACTTTCCGCATCACACCGAACTGGCATCTGGAAAGCACGAACAAGGTCGCTGTCGATCAACAGGACGGCACTCAAATCGAACAGAACGTCACCCAAAACGGCTTCGACGTAAGCGGATTGGACATTCTGAGCGGTGGAACCCTGGTCAAGAACATCTCGGTGTTGCTGGTGCCCTCCTCCGACAACACGGGCGCCTTCCACTTCGAAAGCGTCTGGGCGCGTATCGACAACATCGGCCACAACCCCTGGTTCAATTTCAAGATGGGCAAGTTCGAGTTGGACAACGTCATCTCGGAAAAGCGCATTCTCAACCTGTCGAACAATGGCGGGTTCTATGTGCTGTACCACTACTCTCCGCTGGGTGACAACAACATGTTTGGCCAAATGGGCGACAACCAGTTTGGCGCGGAGCTCATGGGGCACTCGGTAAACGACCGGACGCGCTATTCGGTTGCGCTCATCAACTCGAACGACGGCAACGTCAATTTGAGTTCAAAGAACTCCTACGCCACCTTCATCACCGCGAGCCAGGCCTTCGACGCCGGATACGAGGGCGGCGTGGACCGCGTGGGCGGCTATGTCTTCATCGGAGATGGTCCAACCTACAACCTGACCTCAGGGGGTGTGCCGCTTACGGGAGTGGGCAACAAGCCTTTTAATCGCGAAGGCTTGTTCGCTTTGCTCTACGCCAAGAAGTTTGATTTCCAACTGTTTTACCAGCACGGCTGGGACAGCGCCTATTTCGGGACCGCGACGCAGTCGAACATGGCCCTGCCGTTCGGGGCGAGAGCTCCGTCGTGGAACGGCGGATTTGTGGAAACCCATTATGTGTGGAATCCGCAGCTCGTGTTTATCCAACGCGACGAATTCGTGAGGATGTCGACGCAGGCGCTACCCACCACGCCGGGGAATTGGGGAAACACGAACGCCTATACGTTTGCCGTCCGCTACTATCCGTTCATGTTCAGCCGCGCCGGCTTTGCGTATCACGCAGAATACTCTCTGATCCAGCAGCAGGGATCATCGCCGCTAACCTTTACGCAGTTGGGCAGCTATAGTGCTTTCCTGGGCTTTGACTTTGCCTTCTGAGGAGCAGCCGATGCGCACACAAATGCTAAGGCGCTGTTTGGTTCCGAGTATAGTGGCGGTTTTGGTCCTTGGGATCAACTGTTGGTCGCAGCAAACGACGTACGCCGAAAATCAGCGGCTCAACATGGAGAGCCATGTCGGCAACATGACGGGGCACGCGACCGCAGGTGCTTCAAGGTACAGGCGGTTCTGTATTGGATGCCACGGAGAGATTGGAGACGGCGCGGGCGAGAACGCTCAATGGATCGATCCCAAGCCGCGCGACTTTACGACCGCCATCTTTCGCTGCCGCTCAACCCCGACTGGAACCCTGCCGACTGACACCGATCTGTACGACACGATCGGACGCGGGATGCTAGACTCCAACATGCCGCACTGGCTGCCCCTCACGGACGAAGACCGGGTGGACCTGGTGGCTTACGTCAAGCATTTCTCTCCCCGATGGGTGACGGAAAAGCCCGGTACTCCGATTGTCATTCCGGCAGAGCCGGCAGTCACCGCTCAAAGAATCCAAGACGGACGGGCGCTCTTTCAGAGGCTGGAGTGCTGGAAGTGTCATGGCGTTACCGGCCGCGGCAACGGACCTTCCGCCTCAACCTTGACCAACGATGACGGCCGTCCGACGACGCCCTTCAATTTCCATGATTCGCAGCGATTCAAGTGCGGCTCAACCGACGCGGAGATGTACAAGGACTTCATGACGGGGCTGGATGGCTCACCGATGCCATCGTTTTCGGACAATGTGAAGCCCGACGAGGCGTGGGACCTGGTAATGTACCTACGCACCTTGCAACCCGAAGAAACTGTCGAGAAGCAAATCGCCAGACAGCTTGGGCTGACGCCGATCAATCCCTATGCAAAGCCGGCGGAAAGTCCCGCGCAACCGGCTCCGAGCACTCCTCCGTCTCCGCAGGCGGAGTCGGCGCCACGTGCTAATCCATCAGGCAGTCCACTGCAAGCCAATCGTGCAGGAAACCGATGACCGGCGGTACAAGGAGACCCTTCGATGAAAGTTAAGTTGAAAGTTGCGGTAATGATGGCCGCTTTGTTTGCCATGGCGACCGTTAGCCTCGTGCACGCGCCTAAGGTGAAAGCGGCAGCGACCGGCAAGATTACCGGAACCGTGAAGCTGGATGGTACGCCTCCCCATATGAAGGGGATTGACATGTCGAAGGACCCGTACTGCGTGAAAGTTCACGAAAACGATCCAGCCCATTTGGAATTGGTTGTTGTCGGTAAAAATGGCGGACTGGAGAACGTTGTTCTTTACATCTCCGAGGGCCTGCCGCCAGGTGCGGCAAGCCAGAAACCTTCGTCCGTTCCCGTGTTTGACCAGAAAGGATGCGTATACACTCCGCACGTTATCGCGATGGATGTTGGCCAGGAATACAAGGTGATCACCAGCGACCAGACCGCGCACAACATCCATCCCGAGCCCGATCCTATGACAGGAAACATCCCGTGGAACCGCTCCCAGCCGCCCGGAGCACAGCCGATCGTCCAGAGCTGGAAGGCGGAGGAGGTGGCTATCCCGGTGAAGTGCAATATCCACCCATGGATGCACGGCTACTTTGTGGTAGTGAAGGGACCGTACGCCATAACCGACGATAGCGGTTCGTATACCATCGAAAACGTGCCCCCGGGGAACTATACGGTGACTTCCTGGCAGGAAACCTACGGAACCCAGGCCCAAAAGGTGGCGGTGGCAGCCGGCCAATCCGCGGCAGCAAACTTTACCTATAAGGCGAAATAAGGATCTTGCTGCGCATGGCCCGTACCCGAACACAACGACGTCTTCCCGGCTGCCGGGTTCCGTGGTAACAAGTCGTTGCTGAGTGAGTGAACGCTATGGCGAAATTGTTCGCGGTGACCATCATCGTGATTGCAATCGCTTCGGCGGTTCCCATCGTGCTGCACCTCTGGGAGCCGCCGGTTGACATTTCGACTCACGGCCCGATGATCGACTCACAGATGTCGGAGACCATGATTGAGGCCGGCATTTGCTTTCTGGCCGCGCAGTTCGTTCTGGGATTCTTCATCTGGAGATTTTCCAATCGTCCCCCGGGCGAAAAGATCAAGATGTTTCCCGGAGGCGCGCGCGCGCTGGTTATCGCTGCGGTGATCGTGGTTGGCGTTGAAGTAATGGCGTTGGGAATTTTCGGTACCAAGGCGTGGGCCAGCATCTACTTCACCCCTCCCTCGGCAAACGCCATGCCCGTGCAGGTGCAAGCCGGCCAGTTCGCTTTCTACTTCCGGTATCCCGGGCCTGATGGGAAGTTCGGTCCCATCCACCCTGAGCAGATCAACGAGGCTACGGAAAACTTCTTCGGCCTCGATACTACGCACGACCAGGATTCCAAGGATGACATCGTGACCGCCGAAATGGCGGTGCCGGTAAACCGAGAGATTCATTTGCTGATGCACGCCAAGGATGTGGGGCATTCTTTCTTCGTGCGAGAGCTGCGCATTCAGCAGGATTTCGTGCCCGGCCTCGATTTGTCCCTCCATTTCACCGCAACTAAGATCGGCAGGTATGAGATTGTATGCACGCAGCTTTGCGGACTGGGACACTACAACATGAAGGCTTATCTTGATGTCCTGTCGCAGGAAGATTTCGACAAGTGGCTCAAGCAGCAGGCGGCAATGCAGTAGGTTGTCAAGCCGCTCCCAATCACAGGGAATAGCGAGAGGGTGATTCCATGCACGATATGTCGGGACAGGCGGTTCATCATCACGCGCCACCCACAGGGTTCGTACGCAAGTACATCTTCAGCCTTGATCACAAGGTGATCGGCGAACAGTATTACACCCTCGCGTTGGTGGCGGTATATATCGGGCTTGTCTTGTCCTGGATCATGAGAATCCATCTGGCATGGCCGAACTATGCCATTCCAGGAGTCCGCTTTCTCTCGAAAACAGGGGCCCCCGGAGGTATCCTCACCCCGGAGTACTACCTGCAACTGATGACCATGCACGGTACCATCATGGTCTTCTTTGTCCTGACGACGGCTCCCTTCGCAGGCTTTGGTAATTACTTTTTGCCCATACAGGTCGGCGCAGAGGATATGCCGTTTCCGCGCATCAACATGTCGTCTTTCTGGGTCACGTTCGTCGCGTTCATCGTGGCGGTGTCCGCATTCTTTGTGCCCCAAGGACCGCCTTTGTCAGGGTGGACAGCCTATGCCCCCTTGAGCGCCTTGGGCCAGATTGCCGGTCCGGGACAGGGAACCGGTCAGGTCCTTTGGGCGGTTTCGATTGCTATCTTCTGCGTCGGACAGCTGCTCGGCTCGTTGAATTTCATCTCCACTACACTCGACATGCGCTGCCAGGGTATGAGTCTGATGCGCCTGCCGCTTTCAGTCTGGGCGTGGTTCATCACCGCATGCATCGGCCTGACCGCGTTCGCGGTTCTAATGCCCGCTTGCATCCTGCTGATTCTGGATCATGTCGCTGGCACGAGTTTCTTCATACCTTCGGGACTCGTAGTCAACGACCAGTTGCAGACCCATTCCGGCGGGTCGACCTTGCTATGGCAGCATCTCTTTTGGTTCTTCGGACATCCGGAAGTTTATGTCGCGATTGTGCCCGCCATGGGCGTCGTCTCCCACGTGTTGATCACCAACATGCGCAGGCCGTTGCTCAGCGCCCGAGTCGTCATTTATTCGATGGTGTCGATCGCGTTTCTCAGCTACATGGTTTACGGGCATCACATGTTCGTAAGCGGCATGAACCCTTTCTCGTCGATCGTATTTTCCTTCCCCACCCTGGCCATCACCATCCCCGCGACCATCATTGTGTTGATCTGGATTGGCAGTCTTTACGGCGCGAAGCTCCGCATCAATACCGCTTCACTCTTTGCCTTAGGGTTTGTTTCTATGTTCGTGAGCGGCGGTATCAGCGGATTCTTCCTCGCTCAGCCCTCGCTCGACATCATGTTGCACGCGACCTACTTCGTGGTCGGGCACTTCCACCTCGTCATGGCTGTGGCCGCTCTCTTCGGGATCTTCGCCGGAACGTACTTCTGGTTCTCCAAAGTGACCGGCAGAATGATGAACGAGACGCTGGGCAAGATTCACTTCTGGTTCACGTTCGTTGGCGCCTACTGCATCTTCATGCCATTTCATTATCTGGGGATGGCGGGAAATGTGCGCCGGTACCAGGCTTTTGTGGACGACTTCATGGCGCCGTTGATGCCGGTCCACAAGTTCATCACGATTGCCGCTCTCATCACGGGCGCTGCGCAAATCGTCTTTCTGTACAACCTGATCCACAGCCGCTTCTGGGGTAAACCCGCGCCGCAGAATCCTTGGGAAGGAACTTCTCTGGAGTGGTCTATCCCATCGCCGCCGCCATTTGATAACTTTGGCGGCAAGATTCCGGTCGTGTATCACGATCCCTACCAATACGGAGTCGAAGGGGCGGCCCACGATTACGTGATGCAGGATTCGCCCGAGGAGATCAACTCGGCGCACGACGAGAAATGATGGCTTGAGGTCGGGAACTTAAAGGGCAAAGCACTTATGGCAACCACGGTCCACGAACCACCGGAGATCAGGTCAGGTCCTACTTTGTCAGACGATGGCGGACCGCGCAATCTGACCCCTACGACCGGAAACTTACCTGCTGTCGAGGACAGCTCGCCAGCTTCCAGAACCGGCATCTGGGTGGCGTTGGCGGCGATCACCATGACCTTCGCCGCTTTTACCAGCGCCATGGTCGTTCGCCAGGGATCCTCGACTGACTGGCAGCACTTTACTTTGCCCCGGGTCCTGTATCTCGACACCTTAATCTTGCTCGCGAGCAGCGGCGCGCTGGAAGTGGCCCGCAGACGGGTTGCGGCGTACGCGCGGGGATTGGCGTCAGGTCGCTCGGGTGGTCTGGTATGGCTGTGGATCACGCTGGGACTCGGCTTGCTGTTTATCGCTGGGCAATATACAGCTTGGCTGCAACTCAAAGCCCAAGGCTGGTACCTGGCCACGAATCCCAGCAGCTCGTTCTTCTACCTCTTTACAGCGATGCACGGCCTCCATGTCTTCGGTGGGCTAGTGGGTCTGACATTGGTGATTTGGCGGTTCAGCAGACCAGTTTCGACCCTGCGCCTGAGCACGCTCAGTACCGTTTCGTACTACTGGCATTTCATGGATGTGCTCTGGATTTACTTACTGCTGTTACTGTGGGCCCGAATTTGAAATCCCGCGCGGAGGGGGCTCTGTGAGCCATTCGGACATGACGATGGGAACGCATCCTGCAGTGCTGGAGAGATCCTCGCCATTCGCAATTCCGACGAAGAAGCTGGCTATATGGCTGTTCATCATCGCCGACGGTGCGACCTTCGCCGGATGCCTGGTCGCGTACGGATTCCTCCGCAACGGATCGACGAACTGGCCTACGCCATTCAAGTTCTCCCCCACAGTCTTAAACGCGATGGTAATGACGTTCATCCTTATCACCAGCAGCCTGACGATGTTGCTGGGCGTGAGAGCGGCTAAAACAGGGGACAAGCGGGCGGCGCTGCGATGGATCGTGATCACGGCTGCCTTTGGCCTGCTTTTCGCCTTGCTCCATATCAGGGAGTGGTTCGGGCTCATTCACGAGGGCGTTGGGCTGTCGCACAATCCCTGGGGGGAGCCGCTATTTGGTGCGGCGTTCTTTACGATCACCGGACTACACCTGCTCCACGTCACCGCTGGCATTGTAGCCTTGGTGATCGTGGGTGCGTGGTACAGCGGGGGACGCTTGGACGCCGACGACGTGGAGGTCGCGGGTCTTTATTGGCACTTTGTCGATCTGGTGTGGATGTTTGTGGTGCCGTTCGTCTATTTGTTAAATGTTGCAAAGTAAGGCCAGCTCTGGAGAGCGAGCTATGAACCTAACGAAGATAAAAAGTAGCGGCGCCGATGACTATTCAGGCAGCTTTTCTAAGATTGTAATCATCTATGGCTGCATTCTTTTGCTTGCGGCGTTGCAGTTTGTCGTTGCCTACCAGCACGCGGGCGTGAAGACGACGTTCTTCCGCATGTTCCTTATCGCCATCGTCGAAGCCGGTCTGGCAATTACATTCTTTATGCACATGGGGTCGGAGGACCGGAAGTTCGCCTTTGCCGTTGCTGTCCTGGTTATTTTTGTGCTCGCCACGATGCAATATGGATGGACGGACAGCTTCCGGATGGAGCGTGGAGTTCCAGGATCGAGCTATAGTGGGGGGCAACCTAGTGACAAGTAACGGTAGTACTGTAAGGAGTCGGCTGTGGCTTACGATGGCTTTGTTGACCGCATTGATACTGGCGACTCCCCATGCGGCCTCCGCGCAAAGCTGTGCGCTCTGTTATACCCAGGCTGCGGCCTCAACTCAGCGGTTCATCCAGGCATTGCGGAGTGGAATCCTCATTCTCATGGTTCCACCCATGTGCCTGTCTATTGTGGTCACACTGATAGCTTACAAACGGCGAAATCAGTTCCACCAGCAATAATAGGATTACAGCAGGGCATTATTAGTATCCTCGGAAATATTCGCGTGAGGCTATGCCCCTTAGTTGTGTAAGTTGAGGGTGCTTCATTGCTGGAGGTATCGCTTGGAGACTGCCATCGGAGTGTTTTCTTCTCGCGAGCGTGCGGAACAAGCTGTGCAGGAACTGTTAGCACAGAAAGTCCCGCAGGAGGCGATCGTATTTCTGACCCGGTCGGAAGCCGAAGCCACGTCCGTGGGCAAAGAACTGGGCGCAACGGTCGGCGGATTTATGGGCGTTGCGACAGGCATGACGGCTGGCGTCGGCGCAGCCCTGCTCCTGGTAGTTCCAGGCATTGGGCAGGTATTCGCGCTGGGTTTCGGGGCAGCTGCGCTACTAGGCCTTGCTGGTGCTGGAGCAGGTTCCGCAGTAGGAAAGTCGATATCCAGCGAGAAACCGCTTGCGCAACCCAGCCCCGAGGAAAAGAGTCCGGAAGATGTCACGTTCTTTCGCGAAGTGCTGGCCACCGGTCGCAGCCTTGTAATTGTCCGGACCGAATCTCCTGCAGCGGCGAACGTGGCGAATGAAATCCTCAGCCGCTTGGGCGTTGGGATTAAAGAACACGTTCCGGTCAAGATGCAGACATCGACCCGGCAGGTTGCTGACATCGTGATTATCGACGTTCGGGGAAGGATTACCGCTGGCGAAGGGACCCTCGTCCTTCGCAACGTTGTCCGGGACTTGATGGACAAGGGGAGCAAGAAGCTCTTGCTCGACCTGTACGAAGTTGGTTATGTCGATAGCTCCGGTCTGGGGGAATTGGTTACGACATACACCACGGTGCGCAACCAGGGTGGATATCTGAAACTCGTTAGAATCAGCAAGCGGCTTCAAGATCTACTTCAAATGACGAAGCTGCACGCAGTATTCGACATACACCCCGACGAGGCTACTGCAATCCAGTCGTTTGGGACTCCAGCGGCTTCGCGGTCGGAAGCTACGAGCTAATTGGATGAATTGCTATTGATAAGCCGCCTGGCTCCGTACTTCAACGCCCACCGCGTTGCGCGGATGGTTACGGTTAATACGTCGGGAATGTGTGAGCGGGCTGGAATCATGATTACGGCATTTACCATCCGCAATCAGTTAAGGTCGACTAGGCATCGGAACCATAGTTCGACGGCCTGATAACAGGGAGAATGGTGATCGCTAATCCAACCACACCGCCGCACCCGAGGCATCGCTCCATATCTAAGCTACGGGACTACTGCGCACTTACCAAGCCGGAAGTGAACCTGCTCATTTTGATGACGACATCAGCCGGTTATTATCTGGCGTCTCAAGGGCCGTTCAAGATCGTTGGGTTGGTAAACACCTTAATAGGAACGCTGTTGGTTGCCAGCGGCACCGCGACCCTTAATCAATGGATGGAACGAGTGTGGGACGGTCAGATGCGCCGAACCGCGTCGAGGCCTTTGCCTTCCGGCAGGCTGAGCGGCCGCGAGGCTCTCCTGTTCGGGATCCTGTTAAGCGCAGGCGGAGGACTATATCTTGCAATAACGGTCAATCTTTTGTCGGCTTTCCTGGCGATCTCCACCCTGCTGTCATATCTCCTGGTCTACACTCCGCTCAAGCGACTAACCCCTTTGAGCACTCTCCTGGGTGCTGTTCCCGGCGCTATGCCGACTCTGATCGGGTGGGCCGGAGCCTCGGCGAGCCTCGATCGGCGTGCCTGGTTTCTCTTCGCAATCCTGTTCCTTTGGCAGTTCCCCCATTTCCTGGCGATTGCATTGATGTACCGGGAAGATTACGACCGGGCCGGGTACCGAATGTTACCGCGCTTCGATTTGGACTCCCGCTTCACTCGCGCGGAGATGCTCGTTTTTACCGCGGTGCTGGTAGTTATCACGACAGTGCCGCTCGTCGACCGCGGCGGATTTATCTATACGGCTGGGATGCTCTCGGCGGGTGCCTTCATGCTATATCACGTGGCTAAACTGGCGAGGTCTGCTTCTAGAAGCCTGGCCAGCCGTGTGGTACATGCCTCGGTAATCTATCTGCCTATCGTGCTGGGCTTGATGATTGCCTGTAAGGCATAAAATTTAGTTCCTGCTTCGAACCACAGATTTCGGAGCTGAGCACCAGGCATCTAAGAGTTGCCAGGAAGCACTGTAGATGTTTTTTCGGCCCGATGTCTGCGAGGGATTTCGTCACACTATTTCGCCATTGCTGTGGAGGAAACATGAGGATGGAGACCCCTGAGTCCCCTCAGGAGTCATCAGCCGCTCGATGCAGCGGTTAGCGGTGGAACTCCTTGACCGTGCAATCATGATAGGAAGATTGCCGGCTAGGTCTACACATCGGGCATGGCGTGGCGGGGCGGCTTGACTTCTGGCCCGATGTGAGTTATGAAGAAGGGTAATCGAGGGTGAAGGAGTTCACCCGCAACCGCTGTCCTACCAATATCGGGACAGATGATGACTCCTGACAGGAAAACTTGTCGCGGAGTCATGTCTGTCGGCGAGTTTTCTCAAGAGATGACTTAGGAACACCGTTCTATGGCGAACCTGTGGGTGCCCGCTGCTGCGTGATTGAATCTGCGACGCTTCAGAGAGTTGTTTTAATGCCGAATGACTGGGTTCTGGTGGATGACATCGCACAATTCCTCCGCGAACACATGTCGGCTCCAGGGGACTAATCGTTCAGGGATTGAAGCGTAGCCGTTTGCTGCGATGGGTTCTTAAATCTGGAACAGAAGCGAAGGACCAACGGAGTCCAATTGGGCGATAGCCACATTACGCTGAACCCGAGTCAGCGCCAACACTTGCTGGTAACGTGCAAGCATATCGACAAGTTGATGGGGGACATCGAACAGACGCTCAATGCGGCCGCGTCTAAGAGCGTTTTTCCAAATTACGTGAGTGACATCACTCCCCTGCAGCGGAAGACGATCGAAGACTATATTGCCCGAATTCGGGGACACCTTCTGCAAGTACTGGCTGGTCAGTCGCTGTCGCCAGAAAAGCCGCGTATTTCCGAAGCTCACTCGGTCAATGTGAACCTCACTTTCGTCGAGATCGCGGTTGCGGAACTAGCGCCCCACTACATGCGGGGGTATGGCCCCATGTCGCAAGAGGGTGCAGCCGACCTGAATGGCATTGTTGGAGAACTGCAGTCTGCGGTGAAGGAGCTGGTGCGCTACGTCTCGCAGCCTCGAGCCGGTGACCTGCGAGATCGAGTTGAAAAGCTGGCGAAACAGGGGTGGGATGTCGATGCACTACAAACGCTCGCGGAGATCATTGACCACCATGGGCTGACTGAGTTCCGTCCGACCATCGCTATGTTGCTGGATCGCGCGGAAGACACGGCACTCGAAATTGCGGTATTTGGTCGCGTTAGCACTGGGAAGTCCTCCTTGCTGAATCACATAATCGGCGCTGATCTTTTGCCCGTCGGCGTGACACCGATCACCGCCGTGCCTACGCGAATTGGATATGGCCAAAAGCCGTCGATCAGAGTGTGGCGGGAGGGCTGGGGAGTCTCCGAACACCGCCTCGAAGATATAGCCTCATTCGTTGACGAACGCTTAAATCCGGAAAACCAGAAGCGGGTAGGCAGAATTCTAGTGCTCTATCCTTCAGACCGGCTCCGTGAAGGCATCATCTTCGTCGATACTCCTGGAGTTGGATCGCTGGCCACGAGGGGAGCGGCGGAGACCCTGGCCTATCTTCCACGCTGCGACGCGGGCATTGTGCTGGTCGACGCCGGGTCGACCCTCACACTCGATGACCTCAAGATCATTAGTGCATTGACTCAGGCTTCTACCCAGACGACCGTGCTTGTGAGCAAAGCGGACCTCCTTTCAGCAGAGGATCTTGAGCAGCAGATTGCTTATGTCAAACGGCAGCTGCAGACGGAGCTCGCCATCCAGTTGCCAGTACGGCCAGTGAGCGTCATGACGAGCCATGCTGCACTGCTGGAGCAGTGGTTCGCTGAAGAGCTATCGCCTTTGTACGAACGCAAGCAACGGATGCTGCAGGAGTCACTCGTGCGAAAGACGCTGTCACTTGCCGGTGCAGTGCGTTCCGCTTTGGATATGGTCATCTCCCATCCCAGTCGGGATGGAGAAGATCGCTTGCAATTGGAGGAAATCGACCTCGAACTACGACGCAGTGCCGGTGACTTGCAGAGCTTTCAGTCCGACCTTCGTCGCTCAACGGAAGAGATTCCTATGCTCGCATCATTCATCCTGAACAAGACAGCGGAGACGATTGCACATCTTTGGCGCACAGAGCGGGAGGTGGATGGTGCGGAGTTGCTCCGCGCGACAGCCGCAGAGGTGGCGGTTGAAGTTGCGGGTGAAGTTCGGTCCAAGTTGCTGAAAATAGGAGAGCTTTTTCAGCAGGAGTTGTCGAAAGCAGCCGCTTTGTTGGCGCCGACAGATGCGCCGCGAGGGGAGGATTTCCGCGTCTTAACCGAGATGCCGGTGTTCCACATGAATCGACAGGATAATTTTGCGGGTCGGCCGTTATGGGCCAGGTTTGGGCGGTGGTCCCGAGTAGCTTCGGCGAAGCATCGGCTCCAACCCTATGAGAGTAGCCTGCATCAGGCGCTGGAGAGCTTTTCTCGCTTGCTTTACTCCTGGGGAACCGACGCCGGCTCAGATCTGGAGCGGCGGTTCGACGGTTTTGCCAACCGCTACCGTGCCCAGTTGGAGCGCTTGCTTCTCGACCGTACGCGAACCACGATCGATCCCGGACGCCTTAAGTCTGATGTTGACAGGCTGACAAGAATGTTGGCCGCGGATGCGCCCGCGACCGATAACAAAGCAATCGCTTCCTGAAGCATGATTGAGATAGGGAGGATCATAGACTTTGCTGAAATACGTCGTGGTCGGGGTGGGTGGTTTTGTTGGCGCGATCGCGCGATACATGCTCGGCAATTACATCGGAAGCCGATATGGGGTTCGATTTCCCTATGGAACGTTCGTGATTAACATGACCGGATCGTTCTTAATCGGATTGGTCCTGACGCTGCTCGCCAGAACCACCGCGAGTCCATATTGGCGATATCTAATTCCAATCGGATTTATCGGTGCTTACACGACCTTTTCGACGTTCGAATATGAGACGCTTCGGGCCGTTCAGGATGGCCAAGTCATGACCGGATTACTGAATGTGGCGCTGAGCGTGGTCGTCGGCTTTTTGGCGGTATGGGCCGGTGCCGCAGTGGGAAAGGTTTTTGTATGAGACCCCAAACTGCTCTATCTCCTGAAGCGCCGATGATACAGGTACTCGCTCGGGGTGTATGCCCGATCTGTACGCTAATGCGAGTTTTTCAAAACGCAATGGTCGAAGCTCCCCGTCGCTACCCTGCGGCCGAGCTCTGCAATTTTCACGCTTGGTCGCCAGTCGGCGCGTCTCCGGCAGTCGAGGCGGTGCCGATCCTGCGCTCCATGCTCGAGAAATCCCCGTCTAAACCGATGTCGGAATCAAAGGAATTGCACCCCTGTAGTTGGTGTATCACGCTCCGCCAGCATGAAGACGAGAAGTTGACGGAATATGCTCGGGAACTGGAGCGCGATAATTTTCGGAACTGGGTAACCCAATACGGGACTGTCTGTCTCTTTCACGGTGGAAGGCTGATTAAGAGTCTTCCTGAATCCGAGGCTGAGCTGATCCGCAAAATCCTAGCGAGCAACCAGGACGAGTTGGAAAGACAACTGACGGAATTCGATGTAAGAGTAAGAAGAGGAGAAAAAGGCAGTGGCGGCATTCTCGGCCATATCGCGGAGTTTCTGGTTTCTCAAAGAGGCATCACACGTTAGGAGGGCAAGTGCTGACCACCGGACCGGCTAAGAAGGTGACCGTCTACGTAATCGAAGGGAAGACCTATCACGGGATGGCCTGCTACGCTGCAGTTCTCGACTATTTGTTTTTCCGCGGAATTTCCGACGCAACGGTTACGCGCGGCATGGCGGGATTTGGAACAGACCACAAGATGCACACCAGTCGGCTGGTTG
Source organism: uncultured Acidobacteriaceae bacterium (assembly GCA_963730105.1). Taxonomy (GTDB): domain Bacteria; phylum Acidobacteriota; class Terriglobia; order Terriglobales; family Acidobacteriaceae; genus DASRAA01. Next base: position 695,748 of record CAVSQO010000010.1, on the reverse strand, counting down.
ACGTTTCTGATCAGATGCCGATCAAGATTGAATTCATCGAGACACCGGAACGGGTACAGGAAGTCCTTCCCAAGCTGGCAGAAATCGCGAGTCACGGCCTCATCGAGGTGCACGATACGACCGTCATCCGACCGCTACCGCCCGGAGAAAAGCATGTCCCCGATGTACCTGCCGCGAAGCTGGAATCGCGGGCCAAAATGATGCGTATCCTGATTGGCGAACACGACAAGTGGAACGACAGGCCCCTCTACGAAGCCTTGGTTCAGGCGCTACGCGCGAATGACATCGCAGGCGTGACCGTTTACCGGGGAATTCTAGGATACGGTGCCAATCGCCGTATACATAAGGATTCAACCTTGAACCTGTCTCACGATGCACCGATTCTGCTGACCGTGGTCGACAGCGAGGACAAACTCCGCGCCTTCTTTCCCATCTTGGACAAGATGGTCAAGCAGGGGCTGGTGGCACTCTCGGATGTTGACGTGATCAAGTATTCCCACGCTCAGCCACTGCCGGAAGAACAGGGGACGCAGAAATGAAACTTGAGGGCAATGCCAAGATGTTGCGCATTCACTTCGGCGAAGACGATCAGTGGCACGGCCGCCCGCTATATCAGGCAATTGTGGAACGCTGCCGCAAGCTCGACATCGCCGGCGCAACCGTCTATCGCGGCATACAGGGTTATGGCGCTAGCACCATGATTCGACGGTCTCATTTGTTCCATCTTTCGTCAGAGGCCCCGATCCTGGTCCAGATTATTGACACCGAGGAAAATATCCAGCGGCTTATACCTGCCCTGGACGAGATGGTCGCTGATGGCCTGATCGCGATGTCTGACGTTGAAGTCATCAAGTATGTACATCAGGAAGGACAACGGTCGCAGCCGTGATGCTGAACCGCAAGACGGACTCTGATTTCGGAATGCTTGGCGGCCGGGCGGTGCCGCAGCCGGTAATTTACAGCCGCACGGAAGAACTCGATGAGCTGCGTCACCGTCTGGATAAACGTCAACCGTTCTTGTACTATGGCCCGGCTGGCGTGGGAAAGACCCTGCTTTTATCGGCAGCTCTGGCAAACCTTCCCGATTTTCTGTATATCTCGCAGAGTCCGGCACCGCGGGCTTTCTACCGAAACATAGCCGAATTGCTTCTGTCAGCGGACCATCCAGTATTTGCCAAATCGTGTCCGAGTGGGCTGCCGTCTCTTCAGACGAAGACCGCCGTATCGGTCAAGGGGTTGGTGCGGGACGCATTGCTGAACTCCAAATATCTCATTGTGCTTGATCACCTGGCGCGACCTTCCCAGTCGTTGGCAGCCGCGATTCGTGAACTGATGTTGAATTGGTCAGTCCCTGCTATCGCTGTCTCCCGTTCAATCCACATGGAGGATGTCGGGTTCGTCTTGCCGTTATTCGCGGATCGAAGCGAAAAGCTAGCCTTGCGTAACTTCGATCCTGAGACTGCCCGGCGGTTCGCGGCGGGATGTGTGGCGAGAGAGGGCCTGACCGCCGACAACCTGGTGCAGTTCTTGGACAGGATAGTCGAATACAGCGACGGCAATCCCGGGGCGATGCTGCGAATGGTTCGTTTGGCGAAGGATCCGAAGTATTCTCACCAGAACCAAATCAAGATCGCGCCCCTGTACATCGATTACAGGATTGCGACAGTGAGTCAGTGAACAGCTTCTGCGCGAAAGTACTCAGGTGAGATGCAAAATGTAGAAGACATTCCGATGCCGAATCAAGCTCCAAACGCCCTGGCTCGTGATGGGCGGGGACTTGCACGGTTGGCGGAAATCGCCGAGGCATTAGGTGAAGGCTCCACTGGTGGTGAAGTACGCCAGCTCGTCGCCAGAATCGATGAGGGCCGCTTCTTCGTGGCGTGTGTCGGCCAATTCAAACGCGGCAAGTCCACGTTACTGAATGCGCTGGTAGGGGAAGAGATATTGCCGACAGGCGTGGTGCCGGTCACTACCGTACCGACTGTGCTGCGATATGGGGAGCAGAAGGCAGCCCGGGTTTTGATCGAAAGCAAATGGAAGACAATCCGTGCGGAGGATCTCCCCCAGTACGTCTCCGAGGAACTAAATCCGGAGAATAAGAAACGAGTGGAAGGTGTCGAAGGATTCCTCCCATCACCACTGCTTGCTTCGGGCATGTGCCTGGTCGATACTCCCGGCATTGGGTCGGTCTTCGCTGGAAACACGGAAACGACGAAGGACTTCATACCGCAGATCGATGCTGCCATCCTGGTTGTGGGGGCCGATCCTCCCATCTCTGGAGAAGAGCTGGCGCTCATCGAGGCGGTGGCCGCCAATGTGGATCAGATTCTCATCGTCCTCAATAAGATCGACCGGGTTTCCCCGGCGGATCGTCAACAAGCCTCAGCGTTTGCCACAAAAGTGCTTAATGCGCGACTGAAGAAACCCTTTGAGAGAGTGTATGAGGTCAGCGCTCTGAGCAAGCTCAACAACTCCGCAAATGGCGACGATTGGAATTTGCTGATTGAGGACCTGGGACGCCAGGCAGCCAAGTCGGGGCAAGCCATGACTCGGTCGGCGGCGGAACGCGGCATGCGCCGATTCGCTGCTTCGCTACAACGCTCCCTCGACGAACACGTTCGCGCACTCCAAGAGCCAATCGCGAACTCACAGCAGCGCATTACGAATCTTCGGCAAACAGTGAGCCAAGCCGAGCAATCGTTGCGCGATCTGGGGGCATTGTTTTCCGCCGAGCACATGAGGCTCTCGAACACCCTGCTGGCTCGTCGCAAGGAATTCTTGAAACAGACTCTTCCAGTGGCCCGCGAAGAGTTGGAGGGCGAGATTCTTGCGATCGGAACCACTCTTGGCCCGGCGCGCCGTCGCGAACTCATGGCGATCGCCCAAGCTGTCGCTCGGCGTCATGTTATGCCTTGGCTCGACGCGGAGGAAGCGCAGGCCGAGGATCTTTATGGTGCCGTCACGCAGCGTTTCGTAACCCTTGTCAACGGGCTTCTGCAGCGGATATCCGAGGAACAATCATCGGACTTTTCTCATCTACCGAAATCCCTGGACGCGGACCAGGGCTTCCAAAGCCGCTCACGTTTTTTCTTTCATGACGTCATCACCATCGCGCAACCAGCTTCGCCATTACTGTATTCCATTGATGCGCTGATGGGTGCATTTCGTATCCGCGGTTGGTTCCGAAGGGACGCTGAGAGCTTCCTGAATGAGCTGTTGCAGACTAACGCCTCGCGTGTCCAGGGAGACGTCGAACAGCGAGTGGTGGAAAGCCGGTTGCGCCTTGAGTTGGACGTGCGCAAATTGCTGCGCGAAGTTAGCGCCTCAGCGGAGCGCGCGCTTTCCAACGCCAGAGAACTGACGGCCGCGGGCACGAGCGCCGTAGAGCACGAGCTCGAGCGGTTGCGTAAACTGCAGGAGGAACTTAACTCACTCGTAGGTATTTCGTAACGCCTCAGACTTATTGACTGGCCTGCAATCCAGCTTTGGATTATCTACCGTAAGGCTGTAATCGCATATTCCCGTTTCATTGACTTGTGGTAATCGTTAGCCACGGTCTGCGGATGCCCATCTGCGATCACTGGCCACTTTCCATCAAAGTGGCACGGTCACAGAAGTTGGTTGCGCGCTGGAGATTACCAAGCTTCAAGGTGAAATCTTCGGGCATTTTCTGAGCACGAATCACCACTCGCAAGAGTCCGGGACCAAGGCGGACCATGGAGAAATCACAGACAGCCCACTGGACTAACCGATCATTCTGCGTTGATCGCCGATGCGGCGCTCGCGTTCGTTTGCGAATCGCTCCACGCCAGCGAAAATCGAATCGGGATCGAGATGCGCTTCCGCGATCACGTCCGCTTCGAGGCCCCCGCTTCTCCAACAATTGTCGAAGTCGGAGGTGAGTGAATATTCATCGGTCAACGGACCGAGGTTGCGCAGCGGCCACATGCGTCGCGTGCCCGTTGATACCACCATCAGATCGTAACGAGCCTCGGGCGGCAGCACGGAGTCGCGATAGGCTTGCGGCTGGCGATCGAACAAGTCCTCGCTGATCACCGCGATCACTTTCACATTCATACCGGCCGCTTCGAGTTTCGGCAGCACTTTCACGAGATTCACGGTGGAACTCGATCCTTGCGCGATCACGTAACCGTGGCGCGGCTTGTCAGGCGCGAAATCTCGGATCACGTACAGGCCTTTTGCCGCAGCGCGCAGATCGGAGTCGGCGAAATGGCTGCGGTCTGCGGCCGCAAAGTCGGGACGCGCCACTTCCAGTGTGATGATGCCCACGTGCGGATCGCGCGCCGCGATTTCCGCTGCCGCGAAATAGCCGGGCGCGACATCGTTGTAGTCCCAAAAGCTCAAGTTGATCACCTGACCGCGCGGGAACAGCTTCCACACTTGCGGCGCGAAGATGCCGAAGTGTGTGCGCGCATCCGCCGCGGTTTCAGGACCGGAGTGCGCGGCCAGAATATGCAGCACGCCGACACGGAATTTACTGTCCTGACTCTGCTGACTCCAAACACGGGCCGGAGTGTACATGAGCGGCGTAAACGCCCCATACGTGCCGCTCAAAGCCCAAACACCGGCAAACTTTTCGGGATCGACGGAAGCGCTTTGACTCACCAGCCCGATGGCGGTGGAAACATTGCCAGCCTCTTGAATGGGCGCTTTCAAGCGTGTGCCCAGCGGATTGTCCGTGGGGCTGTAGTGTCCCCACAAGCTGCCGTGCTCCACGTTGATCGACTCCGAAAGGTCGGCGGCCACCGTGAAGAACCGTCCTTCGGTGACGTAATTCATCCACTTGATGATTTCGGAAATCGCGCGCCGCGCTCCGGCCACCTCGCCCGGTTTCTTGAACAGCGCGATGCTAACTTGCTTCTCCGCTCCGGAAATCGGATTGCGGATCGAGACCTTCTGCGGGTCTTCAGGTAGAGCCGCGACGCGCAGGCGATCGTCGAGGAACGGATCGCTCGAGGCTGAGATGCGCAACTTCAAGTCGTCGCGCACCGTGTCGCCAATTTCCACGAGGCGATCGGCGAGGCGATCCCCCAATCCGTTGCGATCGAGCAGCGACATCACAACGTCGATGTTCGTCTTGAACTGGATCAATCGCTCGCGATTGTCGCTGACTGGGCCCTTGCGAATTCCTTCAAACTCGACCCCGTAATGCTTCTCAAACGTCTGTGCCAGCGCGGCGAAATACTCCGAGTTCATCTTCAGCGCGTAGGGATGGCTTGGGTAACTCACCAATTGATCGCCGTAACCGGGAATTCTTCCGTCGACGGCCGCGGGCCAGTAGCCCTTGATCGTCTTGCCGATGGCGACGATTGGACGACGGTCGTGTGGGTCCACTTCGTCCATTGCTTTCAGCGCCGCGGCCACTTCGCCATAATCGTTACCGTTCGATAGGGCGAAGACGTTCCATCCATACGACGTCCATTGATTAACGAGATCGTAGCCGCCGAACTGCTCGGCGATCACGCCGCCGATCAGGCGATCGTCAATGCCCGCGTTGTTGTCGGAGACCATCACCCGCAAACGCTTCCCCACTTGCAGCGCCAGCGCCTGCGTCTTCAACTCCTGTGCGTGACCTTCAGTGAGCGCGAATTCGCCTTCCAGCGCGATCACTTTCGGCGAGTCTGGCGCGCCTACCACATCCCAGAAAGCCGCTTTGCCAGCGGCCGTCGCGATGCCGATGCCCGAGGGTCCGCCGTTCACGTCGTTGGTGACGTCAGTGCTTTCGGCATGTCCCGAGAGCGCATGAATGCCGCGGTCCTTCGCTTGCGCGAACAGCGGATGGTCTTCCAAGCCCGTTTCGTGCAACAGCGTCTTCAGTGCGCCCGCGCCGCGTCGGAATCCTAACGCGTCGATCGGCAGCATCGCGACCTGCGGATCGACGCGATAACGCGGATCGCCGGTCTGCTGATACTTGCGATACAGCGCTTGGCCCATGATCATCCACAGCGCGTAGCACGTGGGGATCGAATGGCCCGCCGCGAGCATGAATTTGTCGGAGTAAGGATGCTTCGGCCGGCGGTAATCGAAACGGAGTCCGCCGTTTTCAGGACCGACCAAATGCGTCGCCACATTGTACGGTGTATATGCGAGCGGTCCGCCGAGATGCCCGGTCTGCGCGTAATTCCCGAGCAACACCAGGGTCATGCAGGTCATGTATCCGATGTCGTTGAGCAGCGGATCGTACGCCAAAGCTTGTCGCTGGGAGGAAGAAGAAACTGCTTGAATGGTCGATGTCATGGACATTCTCAAAAAAGAGTTACATCATTAGTATCACTTTCGAGCCGATCCATTGGAATTACTGCTGGGGAGAAATAGATATGTAACTCATTGAAAAGATTGGTCGGGGAGAGAGGATTTGAACCTCCGACCCCCTGGTCCCGAACCAGTTTTTCAGAGTTTTGAGAACAGAGAGGGGTGGAAAAGGTTTGGAATGATAGACTTGCGTATGTCGGCTTCAGCTTCCCTGAAGCCGCCCGCATTTGCCGCCCTCAATTTCGCCCTCATTCAAGCTGCCTTCTGAAACAAATCGACCGAGTCTCCTCTCGTCATCCGCCGGGCTGTCTCTTATTAATGTCCGCTCGCAATCTCCGTAGTTCAGCCGACTAGATATTCCCAAAATGGCAATAAATCCGCTGCTTGTAGGTTTACGACAGGTAGATCCCACGACAGACCACGGGATAAGCCCATAAGTTTCCGATCCTGAACCCATCAGGGAATATCAGTTCGAACTGTTTGATCCTCTCTTGTGAATAAAACCACTTCAGTGGTATTGACACTGGCCTACTCATGCCTGAGACTGCTTCTTCCCAAGGTGCCACTAGCGTCGATCTGTTCGGTTCGACGCGGGATCGGAGTCTCGATGACGCTCCACCGCAGGGTTACCGGTCTGCTCGGACAGTTCTGCATTCTTCTATTAGGCTTAACGACTTTCGGTTCAGACAAAGTCTTTGCCGGAACAAATACTCAGCAGAGTGATCCTTCCGCACTCACCTGGGCCGCCCAAGCCGTGGCCTCGCTCACGGGCGGAGTGCAACCGCACAGCGTAACCCTACAGGCAAGCGTCACTCAGGTTTCCGCCGGACAGCAAGAGGCCGGGACTGTCACCCTGCAGTCGAGCGGCATCTCGAGCAGTCGAATCGATGTCACCTTCGGCTCTGCCACCTGGTCTGAGATTCGAAACTCGGGCGCAAACGGACCTGGAGGGCAATGGATCGACGCTAGCGGCGCAACTCACCAACTAGCGCAACACAACTGTTGGACGGATGCGGTCTGGTTTTTCCCGGCATTAAGTCTTCTGTCGGATTATGCCGACCCGAATCTCGTATTTAATGATCTCGGACAAGCCCAACTGCAGGGAGCGACGGTCGAACACTTGCGGGTGTACCGAATTGCGACCGGACTGGCCGCGGACCCGGAGCACACACTCGCCTTGATGAGCGTGACAGATTATTATCTCGACTCCCAGACGGCACTTCCCGTCGAGATCGTTTTCTTTGCCCACCCTGATAACGACACCACAGTAAGTATTCCCGTTGAAATCGCGTTTGCGTCATATCAGCGGGTCAATCAGACGATGGTGCCCTTTCAGATAACCAAATACTACAACGGGCCTCAGCTCTTCCAGATTTCTATAACGAACGCGCAGGTGCAGTGATCTTCGTTAGAGGTTAGTCATGAAGCATCCTGGCTTTTGCGTCACCGCGATACTCAGTGTCTTGGTACTCGCTGCGCAGCCCTGCGTGGCGCAGCAGCTAATCACAGGGCTTCCCCAGTTCGGTAGTTATCAATCCGATGGCTTCGACACCATCAATCTCGCCAATCTAAATATTCACTTCTCAGTTCCGGTCTTCAGTCGGGCGGGTAGAGGCATACCGTTCGCATACAGCCTCACCTACGACGGACTGATTTATACGCCGGTCACTTCAGGGAGCACAACTTCTTGGCAGCCGGCGAGCAATTGGGGCTGGACTGGCCAAGCCGTCGGAACTACGGGCTGGCTTTCTTATCCCTCAACGACCGTAAACTGCTACGACAGTTTGGGCCATCAGTCGGGTTCCGTCGTGACCATGGGACCATATACGTATTACGAACCCTCAGGCACCCCGCACCCGATTCCGTATAGCCTGATCATCATCAACGGTTCGCATTGCTCGGGAAATCAGGTGACCCAATTCACGGGAATGACCAGCGACGGCTCGGGCTTCACGGCGAACATATCCCTCAGCGGACCCAATAAGATCACGACCCGGAGCGGCACCGTCCTTTATCCGCCGACCTCAAACTCAAATCCCGCAAACGGAGTGCTCGCGGCTGACGCCAACGGCAATCAGATCACATACGCGAACGGTGTTTTCACCGACACCCTAGGCACTGCGCTAAGCGTGAGCGGTGGCGCGCCGAATCCCGTCGTGTACAGTTACACCGCTCCTAGCGGAGGAACCGCATCCGTGACGGTCACCTACAAGAATTACACCGTCACCACGCAGTTTGGGGTATCCGGGGTCGCGGAATATTCAGCGTCAGGCGTTTACCTCGTGGACAAGGTCGCCCTTCCCGATGGCTCCTATTACCAGTTCTGGTATGAAACGACCGGCACAGGCCAACCCTACACTGCTGGAGGTACGGGCCCGGTCACGGGCAGGATCGCAAGCGTGCGCCTACCAACTAGCAACGGCCCTGTTTACACCTACGGTAGTTCGAACTCCATGATGGCAGATGGCAGCCCGGCTACATTATCCCGCAGTTACGGGTCTGGCACATGGACCTATCAGCGCTACGTCCGGAGCGCCCAAGGGTGGTGCGGAAGCAGCTCTCTGCAAACAGATACAACGATTATCGACCCCGGTACCAATTACACCGACTACTACTTCTCCGGATTGTACCCAACGGGCGCAAGTGTGTATGCGGGCGCGCGCAATCAGTTCCTGGACCACAAGGACTATTGTTACAATGGCAACTCCTCGGGTTGCCAGTGCGCACTCATAGCTTCGACCGAAACGACTCTTATCACAAGCCAGATTGTTTTCGACCATCCAAACGATGGCTCTCTTTATTCCGAAACTGACTCCACATATGACTCGTACGGCAATTTGACCGGGGAAACCGATCGGGACTTTGGCACAGGCGGTCCATCCTCCAACCCCATATTGCGGCAGACGACCATCGTCGAAAGTTCGAGTTCCAGTGCCTCAAATCACTCCTTGTGCGCAACCTACAGCGTTTGCAACGCACCCGCCAGCATCCAGGTAACCGATGGTACAAACCAAAAAGCATACACGACTTATACCTACGATGAAGGCGGCAACACGCACGGAAGTGTTACAACAATCAGCAACTGGACAAGTGGTAGTTCGTATCTGCATCAGCAGTACGGCTACAACACTGGCGGCACGCTAGCGACATCCACCGATCCGAACGGGACTCAGACGACATACAGTTATACTGGCAATTCCTGCAATATTGCGTTTCCGACGAGCGCATCGGTGGCTCGGCCTGACGACGCAGTACGCATATAATTGCAGCGGTGGCGTCCTGACTTCAACGACCGACCCTAACAACGCAATCACTTCCACGAGCTACACCGATCCATTTTTCTGGCGACCAGCAAGAACGACGGACCCGCTCGGTAACGTGACTTATTACAACTACTATGGCGTCAACAACTCTGGCGGTTCCGCGGTTACGGCCGCTGGCCAGAGCGAGTCAGTGATGAGCGTTTATTCGACTTCTTCAGTGGCCGACAATCTGATTACTGTGGACAGTTTCGGACGGTCGTTCCTATCGCAGCGGAGGCAGGGGCCCGGCTTGTCCAGTTGGGATACGGTCGAAACCGACTACGATAGTAGTGGCCGAGTCAGTCACGTTAGCCTACCTTTTAGCAGCAGCACGGCGGCTGGGAATTCGGGCGCGGCTGGATCCACGACGACCTACGATGCGTTCGGTCGCCCGATCCAGGTTAGTGATTCCGCCGGAGGTATAACCAACTACACGTATAATCTCAACGACGTTGAAGTGGCGATTGGCCCTGCACCGCCAGGGGAGAACACCAAGAATCGTCAATTTGAGTACGACGGACTCGGACGACTAGCGTCGGTTTGTGAGCTGACTTCTGCCAGCGGCAGTGGGTGTGGGCAGAACACCAACCCTGGCACCAACGGCTACAAGACCAGTTACACCTACGATCCCCTGGGGAATCTCATCGGCGTCAATCAGAGCGGACAAACACGGTCGTACGCCTACGACGGCTTGAGCCGCATGACCTCGGAGACTAACGCGGAATCGGGTACAAAGACGTATCAGTATGACATTGTCGGGCCTGTGGCCTGCAACGGAACCGGCTGGACCTCGAAGGGCGACTTATTAGTCACCGTCGATGCCAACGGTGCTGCGACTTGCTATTACAGCGACGCCCTCCATCGCGTTACCGATGTGGGTACGAACCGGGGTGTTGACCGCTGCCAGCGCTTCCGCTATGACAACTCCCAGGGGTACTTGGGTACGAGACCGTCGGGGATCACAGTCAATAACTCGATGGGGCGCTTGGTAGAGGCGGTAACGGACACCTGTGGATGGCCGCCCCAGCAATCCTATATCCTTGCGGATGAATGGTTCAGCTACGATGCGCGAGGACAAGCCACCGACTACTACCAGTCAAGCACCAATAGCGGCGGCTGGTATCACGTTAAGGAAAGTTATTTCCCGAACGGCATGCCTTGGGCGATACAGGGATTCAACGGAACTGGAACAAGCACGCCTTTCAGCCACAACATCAGCGCTAGTCCGGACCCCGAAGGGCGACTTCTTGGCTGGACAGACGCAACAATCTCCAGCGTCGTATCCTACAATCCTACCTACAACCCAGCGAGTCAGCCATCGACGGTGGCCATGGTCGGGGCGGGCGAGAATTTCGTCTACGACCCTAATTCTGGCCGTATGACGCAATGGCAGTCTAAGAACACCGGCAGCAGCAGCCAGACCGGCAGCTTGACTTGGAACGCGAACGGTACGCTGCGGCAGATGACGATTGTTGATACGTACAATTCTGGAGACAATCAGACGTGCCTGTACGGCTACGACGATCTGTCCCGCCTGTTGAGCGCCAATTGCAGTCCCACCTGGTCGCAGACTTTCTCTTACGACACAATGGGCAACATTTCCAAGAGTGGAAACGTTATTTACAATCCGGGTTACAACGCCAACAATCGAGCCCTGACTTCCACCTATGACTCGGCGGGCAACACTTTGAATGATGGTGCAAATGTTTACACTTACGACGCCAGAAGCCGCCCCGCGACCGTGGCTAGCACGCAGATCACCTACGATGCCTTCGGCCGGATGGTGGACCTGAACAATGGCAGCAGCCGCACCCAGATCGTGTACGACCCTCGGGGAACGAAGTTCGCGTACATGAGCGGACAGAACTTGGGATATTACGCGGTGCCACTGGGTGCGGGATTGCAGGCGGTGTTCAGCTCTAGCGGACTGTGGTACTACCGCCATTCGGACTGGCTGGGCTCGGCACGTTTGGAGCTGGACACAACCGGTAGTCTTTTTGTAGCCCGCTCCTACGCTCCGTTTGGCGAAACATTCGGTGGCGCCGTCGGTAGTGCCGGGATGGGTGCCAACGACCGCGTCTTCACTGGCCAGACCCAGGACGCGGCTTTAGGCATCTACGACTTCCTGTTCCGCCAGCAGAGCGCAGCGCAGGGACGCTGGCTGGTGCCCGATCCCGCCGGCCTCGCCGCCGTCGATATCACCAACCCCCAGACCTGGAACCGCTATGCCTATGTGGCAAACAACCCGCTGAGTAATGTGGACCCGTTAGGGCTGTGTGGCGGAACCTGGGAAACTTGGGACCCATCTACTAACACTGTCGGCTCGGATGAGCCTTGTGGATTTCTGCCCTTGGACGGACCAGGATCCGGGAGTATTCCAGTGCACCAGGTCGATCCGAGTGGAGGAGGGGGCCCTCGCGGTGGCGGTCAGTCCACCACAGGTAGTGCTTCAAACGTTCCTGCTGCCGGCCCTTCGGCGCCGGGAACCGGGAGGACAGCCTGCACCGCAGCAGCTGCCGCGATTGGAACGGGAGTGGGAGCTGTGGTTGGAGGAACTGTAGGTGGAACTGCTGGCACTCTTGGGGGAGGTGGTGTGTGCTCCCTCTTTGCTCCTGGAGTTGGGACCATCGGCTGCGGAATAGTCGGCGGAGAAGTAGGTAGCACAGCGGGAATCACCTGGGGCGCTGCAATCGGAGGCACCATAGGTGGACTTGTCGGTAACATTCTTTGCTCAAATGGGAGCGATGCCACACAGCATGGAAGTGATCGCATGACAGAGCGAGGTATCTCGCAGCAGGACATAGACGAGGCTATCTCGAGCGCCGAAGCAACGGGGCAAGTGACTACTCAAATGGGTAAGTATGGGACTCCTCAAAATATATACAAAGGCGCGAATGGCGTAACAGTTGTAATCGAACTTGCTGGCAGGAACGCTGGCAAAATCATCACGGCGTGGCGTCAATTCTGAAATCGAATTTGATAATATACAATGATTTCGACTACTAAAATCAACGCAATCTTGCAGGCAGAGGATCCGGAAGGCCTCCTCAAACTTGGAGCTCCGAGTGACGAGTATGCTAGCGAAGCGAAGAGGATTGATTCTCACCTAAAGTTTCAAACGGGAGAGATCTTGACTGCTGATGCAGTCAGCGCAGTAATTGAGAATGTCTGGCAATCTTCGTTTGGGCCCTTTACAGAAGACGATATCGCCAAGCGTCGCCCTAACCTCCTGAGAGTGGCAAAGAGAATAGTCGATGAGTTGAAATCCTAGTCGTGCGTGTCGACCCATATTCCCCCGGAGTTGGGAGTTGACAGGGGAGAAGGCAGCTTCAGCTATGACGACGCAGGAATGTCAATCGAGCTCACACCTACATGTACGACGGACCGCAGCTTCACCGGGCAGACGCAGGACGTGGTGCAGGGGCAGACGGGCATCTACGACTTCCTGTTCCGCCAGCAGGCGTCCTCGCAGGGCCGCTGGCTGTCGCCCGCCCCCGCGGGCTTGGCCGCCGTGGCGGGTGGCCCACAATTGCCTTCGGTTGGCAATTGTGGGGTCCGGGGGACTACACTTGCTTCGTGCCACGCGGGCTTTATCGTTTCCACCACTCAGGTTCCGCTCACTTCATTACCTTCACCTGCTACCATCGATATCCGTATCTTGCCGATGCAGCCATTCGCGATCTATTTGTGAAGGCCCTGGACCGTACGCAAAAGCTCTATCGTATGCGCGTATACGGCTTCGTGGTCATGCCGGAACACGTGCACCTGCTGCTCTCTGAGCCCGAGCGAGGCACTATCGCAACCGCTATCCAGTCACTCAAGATTTCCTCCGCCAAGCGCGGCAAGCAACTCAAGGCAGTGCGAGACATCGCCACTCCCTTCTGGCAAAAACGCTATTACGACAGAAATGTGGGAGGAAAGGAATTCACGGAGAAACTGAAGTACATTCACCGCAATCCGGTCAAGCGTAAGCTGGTGGCAAGCGCGATGGATTGGAAGTGGAGCAGCTACCGCCACTATACGAGCGCAGAAGATTGCGGAGTACAGATCGAATCGTGGAGAAACAAAACCTACAGTGTCGCAATCCCATAATTGCCAACCGAAGGCAATTATGGGCCACCCGCCGGAGGTTTGTTTGCCGATCACGGGCGCACTGGGATTCGCCTTTTAGGTAAACCTAATGAGTGAACTCACCACAAGAACGGAATTGAGTTGGTATGTACTCTCCTTGGATCTTATTCAACCCTTCCTCGGGGACATGTGGTTTCCAATCAAAGAGCGCTCTTTTCTGGAGAACATACGCAACCAGATCTCGCCTGGCGATCTACCTACGTACGGTAGCGATCCCGATGCGCGCGTATATCGTAGGCTCACATCGGTTCAGAAGCAATTTGGCGTTCAGGTGCTAACTCAATTCCTGCATTGGGAATACAGAATATTGACGGCCCTTGCCTCAGATCGTGCGGGTGAAAGCTGGTGGCACGGTGCGATATTCCAGCTTGTCAGGGCTGCATCGCAAGAAACCGTCCCCAAACCGACACTCGACGTCCTCAAGACCATTACTACGGAGCTGAAAGCCGACGAAATACGTTTCAAGAGCGCAGTTGCGAAAGCTACGCTACAGCTTTCGAGCTATGATACCCAGATTCTGGGGCTTCAGGCGCAAGGTAGTGTTCAGGAAGAGATCGACAACGTCTTGGCGGTAACTGCAAATACAGCCCGAGCAAATCGACTCGTTAGGGCATGGCACAATACGGCTACTGGGATCAATCTTGACGATCTGATCAAATTGAAGAATGTTGCCACGCGGTTTGCCACCCAGTATGGAGGCGTTCCAGATGGTGGCATTTCGCTTCCCGGAATTTGGGAACTTGAGCTTGCGAATTGGATAGAGAACGGCCTGTAACGCTGGTCTTCTCGGGCCTGTTCATTATGAGAGGGAGAGAGTCGCGGTAGGGGGTACGGATTACTCCGCGGGTGGCCCACAATTGCCTGCGGTTGGCAATTCTGAGGTTCTTGGAGCTACACTTGCCCCGTGCCACGCGGACTTTAATCGCTTCAGTCACTCCCGCAACTGCGCACTTCATCACCTTCACCTGTTACCGCCGCTACCCGCATCTCGCCGACGCCAAAGTTCACGACCTCTTCGTGCGCGCCTTGGAACGTACCCGCATGCCGTATCGGCTGCATGTCTACGCTTTCGTCGTGATGCCCGAGCATGTGCACCTGCTGCTCTCTGAGCCCGAGCGAGGCACCATCGCAAACGCTACCCAGTCACTAAAGATTCTTCCGCAAAGCGCGGTCGGGTGCCTCAGGTTCGCGTCCAGATTTTGGACGCTAACCTGGGATTACTGCACCCTAGGCGAAAAACGATACGGTTCTCTTAATGCCCCGTGGTCAAATCCCCTCAGATGCTAGGAGCGCCCAAGGATTTCCAGATTGGAATGGAAAGTTCAAACGGGATGATTTGCCCTTTGTGTCCGCGGCATCGAGGAAGTGCGTACGCAGAGCCGAAGGAGACACCAAGCTGATAGCGAGCGGAACTTAAATCAACGCGGTGGCCACACAGGGCACCTGTCCGAGGCACTTGCAATCGTCACTGGCGGGAACAATCTGAGTGAGCGCTTCAAATTCTCCGAATCGGTTTATGACGCAGCTCCGCCCTTTTCCGACACCGGCCGCGTTGCAAACTACGGATCCAAGTTCGAACTTGTGGCAGCAGCGGCGGACGTCATCAACCCAAGCTGGCCCGACGGAATCCGCGAGCACTGCAACCAGGTCAGCGTCCCAACCTCGATAGCGCGCGAAAAATTCTTCAATGGCCCTGTAATCGTTGCAGATCATCAGTCCCAACCGCTTGACCATACCTGTGTCGCTTGGGGAGAGCGGTACCAGGTTCATTCGACCTCTGGCTATTGGAAGCACCCTCTTCCCGTTCTTCGTGGCTGGATGGACCTGCCGGTATTTTCCGCTCCAGTTTGAGCCGATGACAGTAGCACTGTTAAAGAATGAGCCTTCGCAACACTCCAAAAAACCACAAACAACAGCCGCTTGAGGTCTGTGCTTAATTACGGTCTGCATGACCTCTGCGCATACCCGATGTTCAGTGGCCTCAGCTTGCTGACTCCAAAATTCCCAATTAGCTGCCAAGGAAGCAAATCCCGTGAGGAATAGTTCGGGCGTGACATACAAGTCGGCTTCGACATTTTCGATCGCCCAGCGAAGTAGACCAATGTTTTCAGTCCGAAGTTCGGGGTCACATTGTATTAGGCATGGTTTCATAGCATCCTGCCTCGTCCCGGCCAGAATCACAAGACCCTACAAGTCGCCCCAAGACCGAGGACGAGTCGACATAACAATTGACACCCGCAATTGCAACAGCTACTCTAAAAGTGCTTACAATTCAGCCAGTTACAGCGTAATGCCGATTCTTTGTCGCTGTTTCCGAAACACGCCTGCCATCGGCAACCAGCGGAGATCTGCAGCAAACGCTATTGGCTACTAACGCTTTCCCATCAATAATTCGCCATATGAGTCTTCAAGTTTGGTCCGACAACGAAACAGATCAGGATCTTCTCGGGTTCCGCGTCCATGCGGATTTGATTCGAAGTGTAGTGACAGATGCACGAATCCTGCCTATTGTACTTGGTCTTTTCGGCGACTGGGGAGGCGGCAAATCGAGCATCATGAGGATGCTCGAAAGAGACCTTAACGACGAAGCCCACAAGAGCACGGCCTGCCTCTACTTCAACGGCTGGATGTTTGAAGGATATGAGGACGCAAAGAGTGCCCTACTATCCTCAATCCTGGTTCAACTTGGGGAGCACAAACGCTTCGGCCCTGCACTTAAAGACAGAATCGTCAGCTTGCTGAAACGCGTGAAATGGATGGAGGTGGCCAAGCTGGGATTCAAACATGTTGCAGTTCCGGCTGCCGGCGTCCTGCTTACGGGCGGGGTTGGAGCAGCAGCCATCGCCGCAGGAGCAGTCGCCAACGCGGCGGTGAAAGCCGCAACATCGGCTAAGGATGCGATGACGGCAGTAGAAAAAGCCGAAGGCGAGCATTGGTCAGATCTTATCGAAGCGAGCCCAGGCAAGCCGGATCTTTTGGAAGTGCGTAAGTTCCGAGAGGATTTTGCAGATATGCTAGCGAAGACCGAGATTGAATCGCTGGTGATACTAATTGACGATTTGGATCGTTGCCTGCCCGAGCGAATTATCGAGACGCTTGAGGCAATAAAGCTCTTTGTGGCTGTGCCCAAGACCGCTTTCGTGATAGGTGCAGACCCGCGGATTGTCAGGCATGCCATAGCGACGCGATATGCCCAGCGGCAACTGCCTGGAGATACGCCCAGTGCGGAAGATGAACAATATGATTTAGTAAAGGACTATCTGGAAAAGCTCATTCAGATCCCCTACCACCTCCCGCGTCTGTCGCCAAGCGAAATAGAGACATACGTTAATCTTCTGGCCTGTCAGCAGTCTTTAGGTGAATCGGAATGCGGCGAGGTATTGGTGCACTGGCAGTCATCTCGGAAAAAGAACATGTATGCCGCTTACCGGCGAACCGCCGTCTGTGAGGCTCTCGGCTCCGGCGACAACGTTCCAGCCGCTCTACTGACACAACTTGCTTGGAGCAATGCTGTTGCAGACGTGCTTACCGATGGCCTAAAAGGCAATCCCCGACAGGTCAAGCGAATGCTCAACGCAATGGCTCTGCGCAAGCAGCTAGCGACGGTAGCGGAGATGAGAATTCAGGATGATGTCCTCGCCAAACTCATGGTGTTGGAGTATGCACGACCACCGCTGTTTCAGGATCTTAGTAAGTGGCAAGGAATTGATAACGGTTTTCCAGAGAACTTGCAAATCCTTGAGAGGGCTGCGATCGAAGGTTCAGAAGCGAAGGTTCCTGATGACGTTTCTAAGGATTGGTTCAAGCCTACCGCGCAGAGCTGGCTTCGGATGCAACCAGGGCTCACAGAAGTTGACCTCCGCGATTACTTTTGGCTTGCCCGAGACCGAACCAACTCCACGCTTAGTGGCGTAACGATGGTCGCTCCGATCATCAGGCGTCTGTTCGACAGCCTAATCTCGACAAACGCAGGCGAGCGCAAAGCGGCTGCAAAAGAATCGATAACCCTAGGCGACGCGGAGCGCAGCGAGTTGCTGTCGATGCTTAAGCGACAAATTGAGCGGCATCCGGAAAAGCTGGAGTCTGTAGATGCTTTGATTTCCCTGTTGGAAGCGGGCATTGCCGATGGTGGTCCAACTCTTGTTGCAGCCTTGAAATCCTGCCGGGTCGCCGAATTACAGCCTGGTGTTGCTTATAGGCTTCAGGCAATATCAAAAATAGACGGCCAGCACCAAACAGAAGCGCACGGACTGCTTGAGCAATGGGCCAAGGATCCAAAATCCAAGCTGGGCAGGGCAGCCGCCATTCAGTTCAAGAAATAGGAATGTTCTATGGGCACTTCTAAAGGATACAAGATGCCGAGTGGCGGTGATTGGAAACCGCTCAAAACAGAGGCCACCGACTTCGCAAAAAACAGCGAGGCTAGTCTCGCTGTGCCACGGACCCTGCTGCGCAATTATGTAAAAGTCCGCTCAACTTCGGGCGGATCTTCTCTGGACGCAAGAGATGGGCGAGCAGGTAGTGGAACAGATAGTGGTTCCGGTGGTGGTGGCCGCAGAAAGGGTTTCAGCGCGGCGGTTTCCACAGCTCAGCGATTAGGCGATTTCGTCTCTCGGGTCGGGGAAGTTGGCCTTGGAGAGGCGTTACGCGAAGCTGGGCTTGGTGATCTGGTCGGCAAATCGGCGTCGGAGATAGCCGGAGGATTACTCGACAAGGTCGCGGGTCCGGCCAGTATGCTCGACCAGGCTGCAGCGCGTGAAGCGCTTGTGGCACTCAACGATGACCTGCTGTCGGAGGCTGAGACCTTCGAGGATGTCGAAGAGGCACTCACTAACGCCATTGATCAAGGGGGACTCTTCGAGATACTTCTGCGGTTCTACGGGTATTACATTTACCAGTGTTTTTGCACAGACTTTTACGAGCGATTCGTGAAGCAGGTCGGCTCGTCGAGAGCGGCGCAGTCCCTCAAGAGCGTTCGCGATTGCATCGAAGCCGCAATCAAAGCCAAGCTCGGCAAGGTTGATTTTAAGAAGTTCAGTTGGAGTGGGCGAGATGGAAGAGAATCTCCGAGCAGGTACTCGGAGAAGTCTTAAACATCTTTGAGGTCGAACCCGCATGAAAATACAAGCTCTCGTCAACCCCGAGAACCGTGGAAAAGACGGGCTCGACGATATACGAATTCGCACAGAAGAAGGGCTGGAACACCAGCTCGATTTGCCTTTCGGCGACTTACATAGAAGATGCGGGATACCAAGTCCGCTTGCACTAGACTTGGTTATCACGGCCAGTCTTTGCTACACAGTCGATAAGACTGTGCCGCGAAGCGTTGCTGCGGACGGCTGGACCAGAGGTCTGCATGTAAGTTTGCCTGTTTCGGCACCAAAACTCTGGACGAGTGTTGCCGAGGATTTATCGAAGACCCTCACGTTCCTAACGGGCGATGAGTGGCACTTGTATTTCCACAAATCGCCGACAGCGCTTTTTGTGCCTCCCAAAGGCAATCCCCTACCGCTACCGGTCACTAAAGCGAAACGAGCTGCATGTTTGTTCTCGGGAGGGCTGGACTCGCTAGCCGGGGCAATTGACCTGCTCGGGGATAAAAGTCTAAGTGAAATCCTCCTGATCGGCCATTACGACGGTTCTGGACCTCGGAAGACTCAGTCCGATCTGGCACTAGAGCTTGCCAAGAAATTCCCGAACCGTTTTGCAATCGAACACGTTAGGGTCGCGCACCGTCCTAAGAAAGCCGACGAAGACACCTTACGCTCGCGGTCCTTTGTTTTTATAGCGTTAGGGCTTTACGCAGCTCAGTCATTGGGCCCTGAGGCTCCTCTATACATGTTCGAAAATGGCTTTATCGCACTAAATGTTCCGCTGACGCCCTCAAGGCGCGGCTCGTGTAGCACGAGGACGATGCATCCTTACTTCCTTCACCGTCTCGGGTCGATAATCGCTGCTCTCGGCATTTCCAACGAGATCATTAACCCGTACGCCTTCAAGACCAAAGGAGAGTGCATTGCTGAGTGCAAGGATCGAGACTTGCTCGCTCGGCTTGCCAAGATATCCGTGTCTTGTTCACATTCTTCTCGTCGGCAAGACTGGGTGCGCAAGACCGCCAAGAATTGCGGCTACTGTGTGCCCTGCCTTTGCCGCCGCGCCGCTCTCAACAAGGTCGGTCTTGACGATGGAAAGCAATATGGCCGAGATGTACTCGCCGGTGAGTTGGATATCGAAGACCGAGCGGAAAACAAGCTGGAGAGGGGCAACGATCTAAGGGCCATTACGGATTTTCTTCGCACACCGCTGACACCTGAAGGAATGCGCAAGAAGATTCTGGCCGTGGCTCTGGTCCCAGATCTGGATAAATACGCTGCGCTGGCCTATCGGGGCTCTATGGAATTGAAAAGTTTTCTCGCTGCAAAGTACGTTAAGTCGGCTGCAAAGAGTCATGCTTGATTGCCATTGTCACTTGGATCTGTACCCTGACCCATCTGTTGTGGCTAAACGTGCGGAAGCGGCAGGGGTTTTCACGGTCATGGTCACTAACCTCCCCTCTGCCTATCAGCGGGTTTATCCATACGCCACTCAACACCGACGAGTCCGAGTTGCGCTCGGGTTACATCCTCTTTTGGCAGAAAAGCACGCTCAGGAACTCAACAAATTCTTGGAACTTTCCCGTAACGTCTCGTTTATAGGAGAAATCGGTCTCGATTTTTCTGCAGAAGGCAAGCAAACAGCGGGCGTACAGGTGAGATCATTCGAGCGTGTCCTAGATGCCTTGAAGCAAGAGCCTAAATTCATTAGCGTCCATTCTCGCCGAGCTGAGGCAGCTGTATTGGAGCTGTTGAAGAGCGCTCGACGAGCTCCTGTCGTGCTTCATTGGTATAGCGGACCGTTGAAGATTCTGGAGAATGCCGTGGCGGATGGCCACTACTTCAGTATCAATCCGGCAATGGTTAGGAGTACGAATGGTCAAAGGATTATCGCCGCGATTCCTCGAAATCGCATCCTCAGCGAAACTGACGGACCATTTGTAACCGTTCAGAAACGTCCCGCAGAGCCTTTGGATGTCTGTTTGGTGGAAGACTTTCTCTCGACGCTTTGGAAGCTGCCGCCTTTAGAAGTGCGCGAAGTTATCGCCGATAATTTCCGAAGTATAGTCGCTCCCCTCCGCAAGTCAGAGAGATACGATTAGGCGGCTCGCAAGTGGCCCGGCGGATGGGAGCGGAAACCTGTTTGCTTCTCATAGAGCCACGCGGAGAGTCGTGGAAGCAACGCTTCCCAAGTTCGACGCGTGTCCTGAACTGGGTCACCAGTCTGCATTTCATGCCGTGAAGCGATCTCCCGAAACGGAATATCTAGCGCAAACATTGGGGTTTTGTCTCGAACAGTACGGTTCGAGGTAACAATCTGAACTAATTCCCGCTTTTCGGCAACTAATCCAGTTTCGTATTGTAAATACGCGCTTTTTGCGAGTTCGAGGAATTTCTCCAGTTCAGAAGGCACCTGTCCGTGCACAGCCTCAGGTTGGCTTATCTGGTCCTGGACTGCTCGGCGCTCCATCAAGAGCGCTTTTTTTCGTTGCTCGAAAAGCTCTCGGTCGATCAGTCCGTCCAGGTAGGCATCGGTAAGACGATTTAGGCGATCTGAGAGTACGCTTTCCTTCTGTTGAAGTGAAATAAGCTGATTGTGGTCCTGCTGCTCCCAATTATGTTTGAGATCCTCAACGGCTTCCCTGAGATAGTCCTCTTCTTCTTTCGTGAATACGAGCTTCTTAATCTCGGCAAGCAACGAGGCCTCAGCCGTGTCCTCGCGAATGGAGGCTCCGGGGCAGGTTGCAACGTGGCAACGATAATAGACGCGCTCTTTCTGGAGTTCCCCAATTAAGCAATAGCCGCAGTGGTCGCAGCGTAGAAGGCGACGGAAGAGAAAATCATGTTTGAGGCCTTGACGTTGCGCTCTGCCCGAGAGCACATGCTGCACCTGCTCAAAAAGCGAAGCTGAAATTAGTGGCTGGTGTACACCTGGGAAGATTTCGCCAGTTCTTTTCAGTCGGATCATACTGATGTAGAAGGGGCTGCCGAGAATCTCCCCGAGAACGCTAGCGCGGATCGTTTTCCCTGACTTGGAACGCAAGCCGCGTCTATGCATCTCCTCAACCAACGAGCGAACACTGTACCGACCGCTTGAGTAAAGCTCAAAGGCCAATTGAATGAGCGGGGCCTTTTCAGGGTCAGGGACTTTGGGTTTTCCGCCGCCGGCGTCAAGATAGCCGAGCGGAGCCGGCATCGGGAATAAGCCCTGTTTGATTCTGCCATAGAATCCTTTGCGGGTTTCCTCCCTAAGATTGCGGCTGTAATGGGTAGCAACGACCGCTTGAATGTCGGCAGCAAGGCGTCCGCCCGTTGTCTTCAGATCTACGTTTTCAGTTGCAAAATGAACATCGACTCCCGCATCCGCCAGCTTGCCGATATCGTTCCAGTCCTCGAGGTTTCTGGCCCCTCGGTCGATTTTGTGAATCACAACGCCCTCAGACTTGCCAGATCGCAACAGCTCGAGCATACGGATAAACGTAGGTCTGCCCCGTTTGGCGGCCGTAACCGTTTCCACAAACCAGTTGGCAATTTCCAAATTGTGCTGCTGGGCGTAGCGATTAATGGCGTCGCGCTGCTCCTGCAGCGACACTCCATGTTCCCCCTGCTTGACAGTGGACACACGGATGTAAGCGAAGAGTTTTTTCACGGAAGTTTCTAATTTGAGGGGTTAGTGCGTTTGGTTGGACCTTTATACCTTCAGATTAGGGTCTTCGATCGCATCTGTCAAAACCTGCTGGGTTGAATTGCTTTCCCTCCTATGAAGAAAGATGCGGAGCGCCAAAGCCAAGTACCGGTCCAAGTTTTCCTTGGCCCGCTCAAGCTCAGCATCGCTGAGCTCAGGATAGACGCGCCGTAAGCGCGCTTTCTGCGCGACATTCCGGTCTGGTATCACTACGGAATCCGTTCCTGCTGGAGTGAGATTGGAGATTTGCATAGACTCTTCGAATAAACGTGAAGGGCTGAGCGCGAAAACTGAATCGGGCAGCTTCTCGTGAGGCTGCGGGCGTCTCGCTCGTTTTGCATGTGGGAAGCTTAGATCAGGAAAACAAAAAACGGCAGAAGGGAAATCGTCCGCTACGCCTGACACCGTGCAGTATTTCTGTTGAAAAGTTCAAAGGAAGATCAATTCCAAATCAGCTTCGCGAAGATATACACAAGAAAATTCTTCGATGTAAAGGCAAGCAAAACAATTTCCCCTCTTCACGAAGCAATTCAGAATTGCTAACTTCAAAGCAGGAAAGGAGGATGATGTCTTCACAACAAAACAAACATCGAAACAGTCTCGTGCACTATCGAAGGCGCATGGGGTTGACACAAGAGCAGGTGGCACAACTGCTTGGCCACAAGTCGCGGAATGCCCTGTCCAGTCTGGAATCAGGGTATTCGCTACCACGTCTCTACACGGCGCTGCAGCTGGCAGCAGTTTATCGTGTCCCGGTCGATTTTCTTTACCATGAAACATACTCGGCACTTCGCGACGAGATACGCGAGCGCGAAAGCAAATTTCGTATGCCTCGTCAGGGAGTGCTCGCCCTATCAACGCCATGAATATACTCGACAGATTCTCAACTCAGGACACTTTCACGCCAGCGAGTCTTGACGACTATTTTGCATTGCAACTTGCCAGAAGGCTGAACGACTCGTCCAATGTCAGCTGCTACGTCCAGCTCTGTGGGCACTTCGGCAAAGACCATCTCTTGAGTGTCTACAGCACGGAAATCGCTGCCGGAGAACTCGACCTCGCCGCGCGGTTCCGAAGTCACTTTCATTAAACCAACCAGACATGTTTGACCTCACACTGGCGGCTGTCAGCATCCAGCGCCGCTCTGCTGCCATCGCAATATTTCGAAAGACTCATTTGGAGGAAATGCTTACGCGGCAGTTTCCAAACGATCAGGCGAAAGCCGAGAACGCGGTCATTGGCTTCGTCAGGCAGGTCCTGGAGCGTAACAGAGTCGGACTCATTGCCATCGAGACTGCCGACGCAAAAAGCGCTCGGGTAGGCAAATTCTGGCAAGACGCGACGGAAGTCTTCCACTCCGAGAGTATTCCCGTTCAGGAAGTCCAGACAGAGACCCTTTATCAGAGCTTCGCCGTTCCGCCCCTGCGGAATCGCGATCAGCTGCGCAAAATCGCGCAGTCCATCTGGCCCGAGTTGGACAACCGCGAGTTCGTGCGTGCAGCACTCGATGCCGCCGCCCTGGGCTTGTTTGTCCAGACGGAACGTCTTTTTGTCCTTAACTCTCCCCAATCGTGAAAGGCCCATTAAGCTACATCGGCGGCAAGAACCGCCTGGCAACGTCCATCCTCCGCCAGATCCCGCAGCACACCACTTACGTGGAGCCGTTCGGCGGAGGCGCGCAAGTGCTTTTCCGTAAGGAACCTTCGCGAATCGAGGTTGTCAACGACCTTGATGGCGAACTCGTGAACTTCTACCGCGTTTGCCAATCGCACTATCAGGAGCTGATCCGCTATATGCGGTTCATGCTTCTCAGCCGCAAATGGTTCTCGCTGCTGCAGAAGACGGTGCCGGAGTCGCTGACCGACATTCAACGTGCAGCACGTTACTTCTATCTCCAGAAGAGTGCTTACGGTGGACTTGTTCGCCGCCAGAGCTATGCCATCCACGTGATCCAGCGGCCAAACTTCAGCGCCGCGCGGATCGAGGAAGTCATCGAGCAAACCCATAAGCGCCTGGAGCGCGTGCAAATCGAATGCTTGCCGTACGACCAGATCCTGCAAAAATATGATCGCCCGCAGACTTTCTTCTATCTTGACCCACCGTACTACGGAGTTCGGCTGTACCGCTACAACTTCGAACCAGAGGACTTCGAGCGACTCGCCGAGAACCTGAAAGCGATTCGCGGAAAGTTTCTGCTATCCATCAATGATGAGCCTGAAATTCGGCGAATGTTCTCCCAGTTTCAGATCGAGCCAGTCCGCCTCTCGTACTCGCTGCATAGCAAACCCGGTCGGCGCTATCAGGAGCTACTCATCAAGAACTATTAAGCCCCACCACTTCAATGAACCTGCTCGTGAAAATCTGGAACCGACTTGCAGAAAGACGATCCGGCTCGGATGAAGGCCTACTGCTTGGAACGCGCGTGGTGGATGGGCAGATCACACGCAGACCTTTTCGATTGTCTCAGCGAACGAGAACCGAGCACATTGTCATTATCGGTAAGACCGGCACCGGAAAAACTAGCCTGATCAAATCCATGCTGGAGCAGGACATTCAGAACGGGAACGGGTTCCTGTGCATCGATTTGCATGGGGACCTGACCCCGTTCATTCTCGGTCGCATTGCCGAAAGAGAACGCCAAATCAGAACCGATCTCAGCAGCCGCACGGTCATTGTGAATCCCGCCGATCCCAGCCGCGCAGTTGGAATAAATGTCGTTGAGTCGAGTCACCGCTCGTTGCCGGTCCTGATCTCAGAGGTGGTGGCGATTTTCCGCCAGCGCTGGAGTCTCGATCACTTCGGCGCCCGAACGGAAGAACTGCTACGAAACTCGCTTTGGGTGCTGGCCGAGAACGGAAGGGCACTGACCGACCTCGCTCCTTTCCTGACGAGTCTCGCCTTCCGCGCGGCGCTGCTGCAGAGAGTTCAGAACGAGGAGGTCAAAGCCTATTTTCGGGAGCGCTACGAACAGCTATCAGAGCCGATGCAGGTCATTGTCCGCGAGGCAATCCTTAATAAGGTTACGGCGTTCACGGTCGATCCGGCGATCCGGCACATTGTCGGGCAGCGGCGGTCCACGTTGGACTTAGCGGATGCTCTGGACCAGGGCCTCTGGGTGGATCTTTCTCTTCAGAAAGGCCGGCTCGGAGACAACGCGGAAATTCTCGCTGCACTCATCCTTGCCAAGCTGAAGAACGCGATCTTCGCCCGGAAACGCCGGACACTGTTCTCGATCTACGCCGACGAGCTGCAGAACCTTGTCAGCTCGGGCGACACTTTTGAGAGTCTGCTAGCCGAGTCAAGAAAGTTTGGCGTCTCAGTTGTCACTGCCAACCAGCACCTGCAGCAATACCCAATGCGGGTTCGAGCTGCACTGTTCTCGGCAGGAACCACCGTGTTCTTCCGCAGCTCCCCTGAGGATGTAATCCGAATTGCGACAGCTCTGGATGGCCCTCAAAGTATTGAACGGCGGCTGAAAGAGCTTCCCAACCGGCACTTCCTTCTGCGAACCGGAAGCGAACGCGTAGTTGAGCTTGCTGCACCAAACGTCGTTGCTGGGGCGCAGTCAACATCGAGCCTGACGGAACGCGCTAGTCGATTCTGGGCTCGGCCTCGCGAAGCGATCGAGTCGGAGATTCGCGAAAGCAGCGCGCCAAAAGACTCGGGAAGGGAACCGCTTGAGCAATGGAAGTAACAATCTGATTTTGCAACCCCGCGACCAGCTGCTGCTGAGGGCACTCTCGGAGCTACGAATTCTGACTCGCGACCAGATTGCCGCTATCTCCGGTTTTCATTCGACAACCCGAGTGAATGTCAGACTCAGCAAACTTCGCCGGTCAAGACTCATCCAGCGGTACTTCATCGCAGGTGTAACCGGCAGCAGATGCTCTGTCTATGCTCTCACCCGAAGGGGTGCGCAGACAGCACAGCTACCATTCCAGCCTCTGAAGTGGTCGGCAGATTCGGTCATCATCGGCAACGCATTCGCAGCCCACCAGCTCGCGCTAAATGACGTCCGAATTGCGATGAGTGAACCTGGACAAATGGTCGCTTTCTGGAAGACCTTAGATGAGCCGATTTCCCCCACAGCAAAGCTCGTTCCTGATGCGCTGATTGAGCGAAAAATCGATGACGAGTGGCGCTCGATGTTCCTTGAGGTCGATCTAGGAACCGAGACGCTACCAACGTGGACCAAGAAGACGCAGCAGTATCTGCATCTTGCGACCAGCGGTGACTACAGGAAGGTCGTACAGGCAGACAGGTTCGGAGTTCTGGTCGCTACCGACTCAAAGGCCAGGCTCCGATTGCTCAGAACCCACATCGCCAAATTGACCCCGAAGGTCTTCTGGTTCACGACTCTTAACAGCATTAAGCAACAAGGTTTCTGGTCGCCGATTTGGCTTCGGCCCGAAGGCGATCAGCTGACCCCTCCCGGAGCATAAGATGCGGTATTGCTTCTCGTGCCGGCACACCACCAGCGGCAAGCCCCTGTTTTGCAATCACTGCGGCAGGAGCTACAACGTCAAGTTCTGTCCTCGCCTGCACGATAATCCTCGGGGAGCCGAAGCGTGTTCCCAGTGCGGCTCCCAAGACCTGAGCATGTCGCAGCGCTATGTCTCCTGGTGGAGAAAGGCTCTGTTTATGTTCAGTGCAATTTCTGGTGTGGTCCTGATGCTGGGATCCATCCTGTATGTCCTCTTCTTCGGATACGAACTCTTTCAGCATCCAACGAGTGTCCTTCGTCCCATGCTTGTGGGCCTAGTTCTTGGCCTTCTATGGCTCGCATACGTGACGATCTTTTGACCGACAACGATTTACCCTGCCACGCGAGCCAAGGACAGCTATAGCGAGACGCCGGTAGTCGGCGAAGCCGACCTCGCTGCGGCGCGCATGAATATTGCTCAAAATAGCGGTGTCCCTAGGACAGTCGCACCCTGGCTTCTGCCCTAATCGTGACCCGCAGCAAGAAAGCGAGAGTCTCTTCGCACGATCCCTCGCCGAGTACTTCCCCTGCTTTCGGTGTTTAGGTTACTCTTTCAGGAATTTCAGTTATCCCAGGTTGTATCCCAGGAAGGTGAATGCATGAACCGAGACCAAATCGTGGCCGACCTTATTGCATATCGCAATCGGCTGAATCAGGCTATCGAAGCACTGGATGGAGCAAGCCGACAGGCACCTCGGCGCGGCCGTCCACCTAAGACGCACAATTTCACGCCAACAAGTGGCCAAGAACGTCGAACCATGAGTGCGGCAGCTCGCAAACTGATCTCCGAAGCTATGAAGAAGCGGTGGGCAAAGTGGCACGGCAAGTCCTCACCGAAGGCCGCTCCCAAAAAAGCGAGCGGTCGTCGCCCCATGAGTCCAGCCGCCCGCAAGAAGCTCTCGGTCCTAATGAAGGCGAGGTGGGCCGCCCGGAAGACCTAGCGTTAGAAACACCCACAAGCACGCAGCGGCATGATTTCCTGCTGTTGGGTTTCCTTCCCACTTCTGGTCTGGTGGGGCGCTCATAAATAAGCGCCGACACCGGATCAGGAGAAACCATGAACTTTTACAAATGCGGTACCTCAAATCTGGATTCACGCTGTCCCGTACCCAATCGAATTATCTTCGAATTACTGGACTCGTGGTTGATCGCTGTGCACAATTGTCGTAGAGAACGAATATGCATCAATAGAGGTAACATATGCTTTGGGCTCACAGAATTCGTGTGCAGCAGGTACGCGAAGGATCCGAACCGCTTTTCGAAGTCAGAATCAGCCGAGTATCGATTGGGCAGGACGTGCGGTTTGATGAAACTCCTGGAATTCCTTCAGGTAAGGCACGTTTCGCGCGTGACAAGCTCCACTCGCTGCTGAGCGAGGCCTTCGATAGTGACCGTGAAGCATCTGCGGTTCTCACAGAAGCCGCGTTGGGACACTATGCTGAGCGGTGTTTGCCGATAATTGCCGACGTTACTGTCGTTGATAGGCTTTCCGGAGGCGTCTTGCTGCGAAGTGCTCAGAGCACCCGGGTTCTCTAAGTTTCTTCGCCTGCACCGCACGGGCATTCAAGAAGCTGCACTCCTGGTCTGGAGCGGGCGCTCATAAATAAGCGCCGACACCAGTCCAGGAGCAACCATGAGCCTTTACAAACGCGGGACTGTTTACTGGTCCTATATCTGGATTCATGGCGTCCGCCACGCCAAATCTCTAAACACGACTAATCGTCAACAGGCCCTCCGCCGCGAAGACGAGTTTCGTCGCGAACTCGACATCCGGCGACACAAACACATTGATCTCAATCCGGAAATGCCGTTCAGCCAACTTGCCGCAAGTTTCTTGGGCAGCGCTGGTGTAAGGCAATACCACGTCGAACGCCTCAAGAAGCTACTCTCCTATTTCGGTGATCTGCCGCTGAACGAAATCACCCGACTGCAGGCCGACGAATATCGTCGTCATCGCAAGAATGCCGATGGCGTTACCGACAGCACAGTCAATCGCGATCTTGAGGCACTTCGGCACATCCTCTTCTTCGCAGTCGATAACGGCACTCTTCTGATGAATCCTTTGAGCCGGGTGCCGATGGTGAGACCTCGCCGTAAACGCAGCCCGGTGCTCAGTCTCGAAGAAGAGGAACTTGTGATTGCTGCCGCAGAGCCACATCTAAAGCCAATCATCATTGCGGCGCTCGATACCGGCATGAGGCGTGGAGAACTGCTCGCTCAGCGGGCCGAAGATATAGACCTCGACCGGCAAGTACTATGCGTGACCAAGAGCAAGACACCAGGCGGCGAGCAACGAGAAATTCCGCTGACGAGCCGGACAGCCGAACTCTTAAATCACATGCCGAAAACGGGCTTGCTTTTTACTTACAAAGGCAACCCCATTCGCAAACTCCGGCGTTCGTGGGATACAGCGATCCGTCGATCCCGCGTAAGGCCACTGCAGTTTAAACATCTGCGGCACACCTTCAACACACGATTGATGGAGGCGGGCGTCATTCAAGATGTGCGAAGCGCCCTCATGGGCCATGCCCAAGGGCGTCCGCGCACGACAAATGACATTTACACGCACGTAGAACTGCCCATGCTCCGGGAGGCAATTGCCAGATTAGAGCAGTGGGTCAAGCAGAAACGAACACAACAGAAAAAGGAGGAAGTAATTGACGACCAGGGACAACCCCGACCCGGTCGCAGAGATGATTCTGTCGAACGCACGGGAGGGGATACAGGAAGCGCGGCTTAGGTGCGAGGAAGCCCTCGACCATCTAGCCCACAGAAATTCGCTAGCAGCTATAGGCGCGCTCACTGGACTCGAAGAGCGGGCGCGATATGCCATCAACATCTTGCAGGTCCTCGTCCAGTGGCGGGCCTCGCAACAAAACATTTCCTAGGAGGAACAAATGACGGCACAAAAGCAAACTGGTCCCCAGGCTCCGAAGCCTAAAGATCGCCCAACTGAGGGCGGCGTGCGCAAGCCCTGGGTCAAGAAAACGCCAGTAGAAGTCGTACTGGAGCAGATCAACAAGCAGGAACAGAAAGTGCAGCAAATGGAAGCAGAACTGACCCGAGAAAAGCGCGAACTCCAAAAACTGCTAAAAGCGAAGGAGGTGCTTGAGGCCAAATAACATTCAAAAGGAGCATGCGGTCGCAAGCTCCTTTTTCTTTTGGCCCACTTCGACGTTCGCGAATAACAGCTCTCCCACGTGTGGCGCTCGAAGGAAGAATCGCGCCCTTTGTGAGGATCGGGATCGAAAAGGGCATTTGACCATTGTTGGTTCATCGGCTAAAGTTACGCTATATCAGTAACTTAGGGAAACTTTCTATGCGAATACGCAGAACCCGCTATACCATTTTCTTCTTGAGTATTTTTCTTCTAGCCGCACTGCTATATGGGTACCGGCACCTTCATCAAGCTCGCGAGAATAAGAACCTAGCCAATGTAACTATCGCACAGGCTGCCGATACGCTTTTGTATCTTCCACTCTACGTTGCGGCCGACGAAGGATATCTTCGGGAGAATGGGATCGATCTGAATATTGTGACGGCGGGAGGAGACTCTCAGGCATTCGCCGCCTTAGCAAGCGGTCAGGCACAGTTTGCGCAGGGTGATCCGACCTTCGTGGCTATTTCACATTCGCGCGGCGGACCGGGCATTGTCATTGCGTCGGTGCTTGACAGAGTTGCATTTTGGGGCGTGACATTCGATAAGAATCTCCAGCCATTCACCGACCCAAAGAATTTTCGAGGAATGAATGTCGTAACGTTTCCTTCGCCCAATACTGCATATGTTGTTCAGGAGCGGCTCGTTCAAGAAGCCGGCCTGGATCTGGGCAAAGATACACAAATTACTCAAGTGGCCTTTGGTTCAGAGCTGGGCCCTATTCGGAACGGTACAGCTCAAATTGCAGTGTCAATCGAACCTACTGTTTCCAATGCGGTGCAGCAGGGCGCTCACGTTGTTTATTCTTATGCAGATGAGTGGGGGCCGTTTGCTCTTACTGGCTTGATGACGACGGAACAATTTGCGAAGAGCAACAGCCACGTTGTACAAGGAATGGTCAACTCGTATGAGCGTGCCCTCCAGTTGATTCGCACTAACCCTCAACTGGCACTTGTTGTGGCGAAACATCACTATCCGGGGGTCAGCGACCAGGTTTTGCAAGCTGCCTTGGCGCGGCTTGTATCCCAAGATGTATTCCCGCAGCATGCAACCATGAGCCAAGCTTCATGGGACGCTGCCATAAAGCTTCGAGAAGAAGTTGGAGATTTAGAATCGGGAAATTATGAGTCGTTGAACGTACAACAATATGGCATGGAAGCACTGCGGTCTTCTAAGTAGAAATATTCATATGCGCTCCGCCGATCCAACTATATCAATTCGCGGTATGAGAGAGGTCCATAAGCACTATGAGCATGGCCTCGCCGAGTTGACCGTGATAGAAAACCTGAGCCTGGATCTTCCTGCGGGCAAGATAACGGTATTGCTTGGACCTAGCGGTTGCGGCAAGACTACCATTCTCAATTTACTTGCGGGCATCGAGCCTGTGAGTTCAGGCGAAATTACGACGTCGCCCTCTCTTAGTCCCCGCGTGGGCTATGTCTTTCAGCGGGATCGCCTGCTTCCGTGGC
This sequence comes from uncultured Acidobacteriaceae bacterium, assembly GCA_963730105.1. Taxonomy (GTDB): domain Bacteria; phylum Acidobacteriota; class Terriglobia; order Terriglobales; family Acidobacteriaceae; genus DASRAA01. The sequence continues at coordinate 664,155 of CAVSQO010000010.1, read as the reverse complement.
GAACGGCGTTGGAGAATACACTTCTCGGATCTGAAATTGCAGGCCACAGTCCTAGAGCTGGAAAGACTCGGGCGTTCGACCTCATCGCCCGACTCGGACTGAGTGGATTCGAGAACAGCTATCCCGACGCCTTATCCGAGGGAATGCGCCAGAGAGTTAGCCTATGCAGGGCGCTATTGGTCAATCCACAGCTCCTGCTACTAGACGAGCCGCTGTCGGCTCTTGACCTGGAAGCTCGGCTGGCTGCCGAAGATCTAATTCGCACTTTTACCCGTGAACATGCGTCCGCGACTGTTCTTGTAACCCACGATTTGGATGAAGCTATTGCGATCGCAGACGAGCTGATCTTGTTGAGCCGCCGCCCCGCCAAGATACGAAGATCTTGGCATCTGAGCTTCAAGAAAGATGGGGATGATGGGAGGAGTATAAGGAGGGGGCCTGAATTTCAGGGCTTCGTCGCAGATCTCACAAATTATATTCTTCAAACACATGAATCGCAATAACCAAATGTTAGTCCATCCGTTGAGACGCTTAGCACAGCTCCTTCCCGCTATAGTCGCCATCGCCTTCTGGCAAGCGATCGCTCATTATCGGCCGGGGCTATCTTTTTTCATTGGTTCTCCTACGCTGTATTGGGCAGCGCTTGTGCAGCAGCTCAAAGCTGGTACCGTCATTTATAGCCACACGTTTGGATCCGGCGCTTTGCTAATCGATATAGCCGTCACGGGGGGAGAAGCGCTTGTTGGATTTGCCATTGGTAATATTGTTGGCGCTACGGTTGGGCTCTGGATGAGCCGGAACGACACCCTCGCGACGGTTGTTAAGCCCTACGTCGTGGTCTTGGGGACAGCGCCGCTGTTCGCTTTCGCGCCGATCATTATACTTTGCTTCGGCATCGATTTGCGTTCTAAGGTTATTATCGCCGCGCTTTCGACACTTTTTGTGGCCTTGATGCAGGCATTTAAGGGGGCTCGCGAAGTTGATAAGAGTTTGGTACAAGTCGCCCAGTCCTTTGGCGCTTCTCGGCGCCAAGTCTTTCTTAAGATCGTTGTTCCTTCCTCCACTGTGTGGGTTGTCAATGCGTTTCGATTGAATGTTGGATTCGCCCTGCTGGGGGCGTTCTTGGGCGAGTTCATTACCTCCAGCCACGGCCTAGGGCATCTGATCCTGGTAGCTCAAGGACTCCAGAATGTTCCGCTGGCACTCGTTGGGGTATCAATGATCTCTCTGCTGGGCCTTGCCCTGACTTGGGCGATGGACGCCCTTGAGACGCCGATAAAACATTTCTTGGCAAAAGCCTTTTAGCTGGAGTAAAGTACCCGAATCCGAGGAGGAGTCTCACATGGCAGCAGTTGCCGGACCAACCCAAGAAGCCACCACCGCTCTCGAAAGAGTACCGACAGAGCTACCGCTCATCGCTATGAGCGACCTCACTCCGCTGGTTGATCGCGACATCAAAGGCGCTAGGTCGGACAGTGAGAATGACAAACCCGAGTGAAGAGCCTGCATCTGATCTCTTGAGGAAGAAACAGTTAGCGAACGCTTATCTTCCTCGTCTTGCCGAAGGCTTGGTCCGTGGCGAAATTGATATCGCAAGCTTATGTAGATATTTCCGAAATGTCGCGCATCTATACACAGTGGGTATCGATGTAAATGCGATTTGTAATCTGCACTGTGGTTACTGCTATCTCGATAAATATAACAGGCAGACCGCTCCAGTCTATGTCAATCTCGACTCGCTCTATCGCTTTCTCGAAGAAGTCATCGACACGGGAGTTGACCTCATTGCAATCGTCGGCAAGGAACCATTCGCCGACCAACGAGGCATGGCGGTTCTTCAACGACTGCATGCATACCGTTTAGCTGGCAAGCGGTTCCGCTATGGCGTCGTAACCAACGGCACATTGTTGGCCCCTTACTTAGACAGTTTGCCGTCAACGATCTCGTATATTGACGTCTCGCTCGACGGGAGCGAAGACAAGACTGATCGGATGCGAGGTCCGGGGGTCTACCGGAAGGCCACGGCAGCGGTACAAGCACTCGTCGAGCGTGGATTCGACGTATGGGTGAGCTCCGTAATGTACACGGAGACAATGGATGCTGCCCACACTGCCAAATTCATGTCGGCGGTGGCTGAGCAGACAGGTTGTGGCAAGTTCTACTTCTCGCCTGTGCGAAATTTTACCGGAAGTCTGGAGCAAGTCCTGATTTCGTATACTAATATAAATCAGGCTCAATTAGATATCGTGCAGTCGGTGGAGAGCGAACAGATTATTGAAAAAGTCATCCTTGATCATCCCTATGAAGCCGTATGGCGTGACTATTTCATCCCTTTGGCGTCAGGAAGCCCATCGAGGCTGGACCGACTTTCTACAGACGCATATGGAAATGTTCTAGATCCCTTATCAGCGCGCTGTTTTCGCAAGCTGGATGTCTTTCCTCACGGCCCTTGGGGGACCTGCCGGATCGATGCCAGGGGCGAATATCTTCCTGATGTCGAATCACGGGCGCTGGCCTTCCCGAAGGGTATGGGAAACATAGCCACTAATACAGCGATGCGATTACACGAATTCGCCATGAAGGCAGCGCTAGAACCGATGCTGATACAGTTTCTGGCGAACATGAATCGCGCTTGTTTCCACAAAGAGAGCGACCTTGCTCTGCAGACGAGGTCGGTCCCGGGCTGGACAGGACAGAGCAGATTTCAGCGACATAATCTCGGAGGCGAAATACGGTGACCCCGATCGTAATCGCTGTCGCAGTTAAGACTCCTCTTTATCTACCGCTATACATTGCAGAGAGATTTAACTTTTTTCAGTTGGGTTCAGAGGACGAATTTACAATTCTGGCGCCTAGCGATGACGATCTTCGCCACCAACCCGATGCGGATCGCTGGGCTTGCGAGAGGATTCTGGATGGCGTGGCTACGTTCGCCGTATGCGATCCCGCGAAGGCTGTAGACGTGGGTGGCGCTAAAGTAGTTGCAACCATAATCTCTCGTGCAGTGTTCTGGGCGGTCAACCAGTATCCAGTCATAGATGATATTTCCAATTTTAACGGCGTCAGCACAATTTACACCTACCCGGTGGGAATGAGCGCATATAATGTAGCTGTAGCCGTTTCGAATAGCTGCGTACCTCACCCGGAGGTAGCGGCGAGCGGAGCAGTTAACGATGAACTCGGGCATCTACTCGCCCACGATGCAGCCAGCGGCGGAAAAGCCGTCGCAATAACGGCAAACCTCGCATATGCCAAGCGCTTTGTGGCTTCACACAAGAAGGCGTATGCTTTGTCGGCGCAGTGGTGCCTGCATCCAGTTCTTAGCAACCTGATGCTGACCGGTCTACTGATCGGCAGCTCGACATTGTACAATGCGACAGCCTACAGCCAAATGAGGGCGCTCATTGCTGCCTTGAATCGGGCGGCCGCAATGATGAGGATAAATGTAGATCTTGCGGCGGAGGTGCTAAGAGATAGGATTGCCGATGTGCCCCCCGTGGCAGCCAGCCCGCATGACGGAGACAAGGTCAATGCCGAAGAGGCAAAAGCTATAGTTAAGGAACTGAACTCCTTACGTATTTACCCTGTGTCTCCGGTTCCCGAGCCGAGCAGCTGGCACAATGCGGTTGTCGTTCAGACAACGAAGTCGCTGACGAGCAGCAAAATTGCCAAGACCGATTATGACAAGTGGGTTGTACCTGGGGGAGCTCAGTCGACAGAGGAAGATGTGCTTCGTCTTGTCACGACGTTTGGGCTAGGGCCTCTCGATGTCGCGTTTGTAAACAGTCTAGTGCAAGCACGGGTGATTAGAGTGAGCGACTTTCAAGTCGTCGGCGGGATAGATTATTGTCGCGCGGATGAAGGCCTGCGAAGACGGCTGCGGGGACAGGCAGAATCGATCATGAGTGGACTGTTACACCCGAGAAATTCAAGTCCGACAGCATTTTGTATTTGGGGTCACTCTGGCTCGGGGAAGACCGAATTTGTTAAGACTGTAATAAGGGGCGCTGCGAGCGCAGCTGTAGGCCGCATAGTTGACTTGGGAAAGCTGACGGAGACCCAATTCCGCCAAGAGCTTGATGTCATGGAGAATGCAGATAGCGCATTTATATTCGTCGCCGACGAGTTCGATAATAAGAACTGTGTAGCTTGGGGATGCGAGGTGCTCTATAGCCGACTACTGCCTATTACCAGAAAGCCAGCTAGCTTCATTATAATTGGCAGCTTAGAAGAGAGCCTTGAACGTTGGGTTGAGTTGATCAAACGTCGACCCCACGGCCCAGATCTAATGAGGCGCATTCCCCCAAGTAATCGTATCGCGGTGCCCGTGGCTGATCCTATGGATGTGATCGTGATGCTGGCCGCGACGATAGCTACTTGTAACGCGGAGTTGGGGAGAAATATATCGGAGATCGAGAAGTTGGCCGTGTATTATCTTAGAGCGACGAAAGAATTCAGTAGTGCAGGAGATTTTGCTTTCGCTATAAAGGCTGCGATGGATCGACTCCCCGTTACGAGTTCCCGTCTGGTGTTCGACGACTTCTTTGAAGAACACGAGAGAAATAAAAAACATGAGTTCTTCGCACGGCACTATGGTGTGGCATCGCGGCTTATAGGCACGTTCTTAGAGATCGAGCACTGAAGGGTCTGATTCCTATTGGTATTTCCACCAATCGCATACCCACTAATTGCTACGGGTCTTCTTTTCCACCCCTCTCTGTTCTCAAAACTCTGAAAAACCGGTTCGGGACCAGGGGGTCGGAGGTTCAAATCCTCTCTCCCCGACCATTTTGAATCAATGACATCCGAGCGTTTTCGCAGAAGCCAAAACCGCTGCTGTGGGCGGCATTGAGGGCGGAGCGAATTCCCGAGCCTTCCCGGATGGCATTTTGGTGTTACTCCAAATCAACGCGAGACCAAGGGTCTCGCCGAAAATCTAGGCCCAGCCTACCGCTGGACTTCCCGCCATCCGGTGAACGGATGGCGTTTTTGTTCTCCCGTGTCGGTTCCCGGTATCGACCGCGCTCCGGCAACACCAAGCCCAATTCCAACAACTTGCGCTCACGCAATGCGCGGGCTAAAACCCAACAATCAAAATGCAAACATACATCTCTGCTCCGTCCGCTCGCGCTTGCGCGCTTCGCGGACTGCGCACTGGCTCTAACCCCCTGAAATCTTAAGACAATGGGCTCTTTGGTCTTTTCAGCGCTTTCGCGCTAGCGCTTCGGCGAGCGGGCACACCCGCGAGCCGCGAGGCAACCCGTCAAATGATTTTGCAGTTTACGCATTCACCGAGATTCAGAAGATTATTCGGCGCGTAACCGTCAGCGTCTGTCTTTAGATACTTTCTGCCGATATGGGTCGCCACCACAATCTCTGCTGCGCGACCGTTTACGTTGGTATAAAAAGAATCAGCCCCCGATTCGATTCGTCGAATTCCGGAATCTTCGCTGATCATCCAGTTTTGAGCTTGGTTCCCGATATAGGCAATGCGTTCGTGCGGATTGTAGTGGCTTCCGCGCTTTACGATACACGTAATCTGATGGCGTCCCATAGGACACTCCCCTTTCATACTCGATACAACGGTGCATCAGTCGAGAAGACTTCGTTGCCTCTTGTCTGCTTCGCAGTTCCAAAGGGCAGAAAATATTCCCCGCTCGCGAATAAGTCCGCTATTTGCAAACCAAAACAGGGGCGCTGCTAGCGGTTCTCGTTCCGCAAGCTCAGCCGCCGTCTCTTTCAGCAGTTCCATCCGAGCATTGCTCGTTGTTTCCGTGAGAACCGCACGGACTCTTCGCGCGCCATATTTCTCTGTGAATACGCCTTGCAGAAAGAACTGAACGTAGGCAGTGAGTTTCAGTTTGAATCTGGTTCGGCTTGTTGTGTTCCGGTCAGCCTCATAAAAAAAGTGGCTGTGCTGCTGGCCGTCAGGCGCGCTTGGAAACTTCAACATGAAATACGCGTCCGGGCGGTGTGGCAGAGCCGCAGAGTCACATGTGACTGGCACTGTTGCCCAGGTATTGTTGCCCTGCTGCCAAACATCAAGGCTAACGGGCTCCTGACTCGGAGAAGTTTCTGATTCGAGAGCCGCGTGAAAATCGCTGATCATGAGTTCGTGTTCTATAAAGAGCATCTGTCCAGTGCTTCGCCTTCCATTTGTCGCGCCCTCTCCACCGTACTTGTCCCGGTTCAGTCGAATTTCTTCAAAATCCAAATGCTCGCCATTGATCCGAGTGTCATGTACGACGTTCTTCAACTGAACCGCATTCTCCAGAAAGTACACAAACTCCGGAGTTTGCTGGCGCGGATGGGACCTTCAGTCGACTTATGAGGCCGCGATGGAAAAGTTGCTGCAAATGCCGGTGAGTTACGTCCTCGTTGCCACCGACGAGGCGAATAATCCAAGAACTCGAAAGAAACCGATATCGGCCGATCGTCTCGATGATTTTCAGACTGCGTTCTGTCAGCTCACGGCCGGAAAAAGCCTCAGGCACCCGCCGAGTCTTCGGAAGCCGCGCCTTGCCGCTACTCGCGTCCAAGCAGGTCCTCCCATGCGGCCTTCGGCGTTTTCCGATTTGGTTTACGCTGTCGTGCGGCCAGGCCGTGGCTCATCTCGTTCAACATGCTGTTGCTGGGCCTGAATCTCAGCATCGACGTCAGCAGCCTTGCGAGCGTGAATGCTTGTAAGCACCTTATCCTCGTACCATTTCAAGTTCTTGGCCGAAGTGTGAAAGTGCTTAACGAACGGCACCAGCATCGGCTGCGTTTTCTGATCGTGCACTTTGATGAAGCAGTGGCGAGGGAACTGCTCTTTCAGTGCAGCAGTGAGCTGTGTCAGCTGTTCGTCAGTAGAGAAATATTGAAGACCCGACAACTCCGTAAACGGCACGGGCAAGAGAATCGGAACATCCGCAACGCCCTCAGCCTCCCCTTCGAAGTCGGTCTCTGACGTATGACTCGCGCTAACTGTCGTCATCATGTTTGAGACGGAAGTACTGAGCCCGGACATATCCCCGGTGGTCATCCAATCTCCAGGGAGAAAGAACTCGCCAGATGCCGACCCCGCCCCGCTAGAAGAGCCTTGATTGTCCCCTCGCCCTGCGGACCGCCCGGTACTGGAGGACCTCGTATAGACCTTATCGCGCGAGTACTTCGGCCAGAACTTCGTCTGGTAGATGGCGACTTTGATCTTCATCGGATCGAGTTCTCCGATGAACAGCTCTTGAGCCATCATCTTTGCGCTTTCCACCGGAAGGCCGCCAAACACGGCCTTGATCCGGCAATTGGTCAGCACGGCATCGGCCAGATCCTCATCAAGTTGGCCGAAGCGCTGGTGCGCCAGAACCGTAAACATCCGGAACTTGCGCACTTCGTCAAGCATGGCCGATATGTCCATGCTTACGAACTTCTGAAACTCGTCAAGGTACAGATAGAACGGCTTCAGGTCTTTGCTGGCGTCCCTGCGCTTTGCGACTTCGAAGAACTCGTTTACAAGGAGTGCCCCGAAGACTCTGGCATTTTCACTAGACAGATGGTCGCTTGCGGCGAGATTGACGAGCAGCACCTTGCCCTTTTCAACGATGTCAGCAACGTCAACCGCATTGCAGCAGGATTGAAGAACCGGGAGAGTGCCGTCGAGGTCAGAAGCCGAAACAGCCTGTTCTTGGCTGATAGCACCTCGGCGCGCCAATCCCGTGGACTGAGTTGTTGAAGCTCCTGCCATTCCTTTCGTATCAGCGGTGAACTGATGTTCTGAATCAACTGCTCGCGAATTTGCCGCGCATTGAAGTCGATCAGATGCTCAGCTTGCTGGAAGGATAGGCCTTGCTCAATAAGCATCGTGTAGATGAGTCGGAGTGTGCGTTCAAGCGTAGGCGTCAGATCGCTGTTCTCAACACCCCAGGCGTGCATTGTGGCGATGATGCGCCGGTCCACTTGGACCGATACATCGGCATCGGCAGCTCGCCGAAACGGGTTGAAGGCCACAACATGCGAAGGCTCAGACAGGTTCAGCAGAACAATGTCGCGCTTGAGAACGTGATGCGCACAGTAGTCGAGTACGTCTCGATACAAAGTGCCGTGCGGATCGATGAGACAAAAGCCCTGTCCATTCTTGAGGTCTTGTCGAATCAGCGACTCCAAGAACTTGCTCTTTCCGGAACCCGACGATCCGATGACGTGCATGTGAGTGCGCCGCTCCAATGGAGGCAGCGTCGATTGTGGCACCCGTTGCGTCTGAACCCAGGACAAGAGGCTTCATAGCAGGGAATTGAGCTCTTCTTCGAGTTCGGCAAGCTTGTTGTCGAACTGGTTTTCCTTCCTTCTCAACTCGTCAGGATCGACTGTGCTTTCGCGCGCGTATGCTCTCTGTTCCTTGACTCGCCGGATACGCTCTTCAAGTTCTTGGACTTTGCCGCGGGCACTCGTGGCCGACCTTGACTTTATCGGGGCGTGCCTCGCGAATTTGTTTCTCGTAGGCCGCGGCCTCGGCCTTCACCTTCAAGATGTCGCGCTTGTGTTCCGCCGCGCGAAGTTCATTCTGAGTTCGCCGGCGATGCTCCAGATCACCTTTCTCGATTTCTTTTTGAAGTCTCCGAACATCGAGATCTGCCTGACGGAATAGCAAGTCATCAATTTCGCCTTGCAGCTCCTTCGTGATCTTCAATTCCTCAAGCTTTGTCTTCAGGTACTCGATTCGGACTTTGGCCGTTTTGTCGTCCTGGCCAGTGACAAAGCGCTCGACAAGCGCCTGAGTAAAGACGCTTACAGCTCCCGGACGATTTTGGAGGTCCCGGAAGACAATTGAAATTGATTCCTTGTCCCACGAAGGTGGCAGGATTGATTCCTTGCGTCATATCGCCTTCTCCCTTCTCACCCTACTGCGGCCGCCGGTCGTCACCCTCCAGGCTCAAACGCCGACGAAACATCAGAATTTGCAGATCCTTCGAGACAGGCCCAACCATCAACACCATTCCGAGACACCCAAGCCCGAGCAGTACGAAAGCGACCGGTTGACTCATGCGCACCACCGCCAGATTGTGCATCTCGTTCCAGAAATCTTGTTCCTGCGAAAGAGGTCGCTTCCGCTTAACGGAAATTGGCGGAAAGGCGGGAAAGTTCAACCACACTTCATCCACTTCGAGCCGGTCACTGGCTTCCGAGACCTTCAGCGGTTGGAACCACAGGTTCAGGATCGCCTCGTGAACCTGATTGTTTGGTTTTGGCCGGAACAGGACTGCGGGTTCGGTCTAGATTGTGCCAATAGTACTTGGTCGGGCTTAAAATACCGGAGATCGGTCTCAAGGGAAAGTTTGCGATCCCCATCTGCCTGGAACCCCGGCGGGTAGGTGTCCCGGAATGTCTGAAACTGCGGGAAGCGATTCTTGTCAATCAGCCTAACCGACACGTGAGTGTCATTCTGACTGAAATCGATAACGTCGCACTTGATGAAGTAGTTACTGTCAGCCGGAGCTTTGGATTGTGGCGCTAGCAAACTCCTTGTGGCTGGAAAGATCGACAACAAGGCAGACGACGAATAGCGATGCGAACAGCAACGAAACGCGCCAGAACATCTTGCTGATCCCCCATTCGCAACTGCGTGGCGACAGTTGGGCCACGAACGGAGCTGATTCGTCCACCCCGGTATGGTGGTCGCGCGCAACAATAGCCGACTTAGCACCTGATTGCTACCCCCAGAAAGTGCTATGCCCGCGCGAATCGTGCGGGATTGGTTACGACTTGGCCTGTGATCAACAGTAACGCTCGAAATTGTAAAGTGACTTCGACTGCAAAGCCGCCGCTGCTGTTCTCTGCGTGTTTCCTTTGTGTATCCACAGCGCACACAGTCGCATTTTTGCAGCGTTTTGCGCGGATTGAATGAACCCAAGACACCATGGCGTCACCAAGTGCTACAATCACGACGCCTTTCCAAAACAATGTGATCCTCGTAGCGTGTGGACGAAATCCTCGTTCACTGGGTTGCAGCGCTTCAATCACACCGGCGGGAATGACATGGCCGACCTAGCACGGACATTCGTGAGCTTCAGCAGCGCGGACAAGGGGTGGTACGACCTGATGTGCGCGTGGAAAGCCCACGAGCACATCAATTTCAACTTCGCTGACTTCCAACTCGACGAGGCTATTAAGTCGGAAACCCCTCACTACATAAAGTCGGTGTGTGCTGCGAAGGTCCGCCGGGCCGATACGTTCGTCCTCCTAATCGGCAACGACACGTATACCAAGACGGTGTTTGTGAAGGACGAGGTCGAGGTCGCAGTCGAAAAGGGCTGCAAACTGGTCGGCGTTAACTTGAACAACTGCCGGGTCAGAGACGCACTGTGCCCGAGCTTCTTTGCGAACGTTGGCGCCGTGTTTGTTCCGTTTTCAGCACGGATAGTTGCCGAAGCGCTCATGTGGCAGCGCAGGCAATTGGCCCTTGGCATTACTTTTTCGACCACTTCTATACCCAACTCGGATACCAACTAAGAGGAGACACGGCCGTTTTACCGCCACCTCCTAACCCGTTCTTAGGTGGCAATCGGCCACCTTGGGCGAAGTGAGACTCTTCGCTTACTGCGGCAAGAATCGAAACTGACGTGACATCGCCATCCCGCGGGTAATCCGGCTGAGCGTCCCGGTTCCAGTTAGAGTACGAGATGGTCTGATTTCGACAGTTAACAAATGTACAATATGCACACGAAGTGGAAAGCTGTATGTCGTCGCGTCAACTGAGCCTGCGCTGTCCGTTCTTTCCTCAAATGCAAGTATGTTGGATGATCCCTCTGACTTGCGTCGCTTTGCTTTCGGTCGGATTGCAATCTACATGGGCAGAGCAATCTCCCTGTGACCGTCCTCACGCTCTTCTGCTATCGAATAATCCTGCGTATCGTGACGCCATGGAACTTGCTCAGAGGCTTCGCCGTAATGGAATCGAGGTGAAGTGTGTCCTCCTGTCGAAGGAGGAGCGCATGTTTGAGGGCCAAGAGGGAGCCGCCAACTTTCAAACTGATGTCGGCGTTTTCGAGGCGTTATTTCTGCCGAAGCCGAAGACGTTCACCGCGTTGGACATTATCGGGCAGCAAGAAACAGACGGCTTTACCTACTCTTTTCGCGGCAGTCCACGCTCGCTGGCCGAACATTGGGAAGGCAGGCGCGTGTATTTCGTCAGGGACGGGAGCCTACTGATGCATACGCTTGAAGAGCGGATGGCCGTTCGGCTCGCAGAAGTCTTCCCGTCTCCTTGAGATCTATCCAACGCGTTCCTCACGTTCGCTCCGCAATAACTGACGTGGAATCGCCGTATCACTCCCAATCCAACCGGAAAGTCCAGACGGCCCGCAAGGCCGCAGTGGACGCCTCAGAGGCTCGCTCTCTCTTTATGATCTGGCAGGCTCTGACAGCCCCTGGGGTTGTCTGCTATTGCGAACCCTTCAGATGCGCCCATTCCCGTCGATGGTTTCCTTGGCTTCCCGTAGCCGTCTGCTTTCGCGAAGCTCAGCATCGTGCTTGTTTGCCTCGCGAACGAGATCCTTGAAAACCTTGACTTTCCTGTGTACTTCTGTGAATTGGTTTCTGTATTGCTGATCTTCCACGATGCCTCACCCCGACTCAGATTCTACGCTTGTTCCCCGGGCCATATCCGGCAGGTAGATTGCTATTCCCCTACTACTTTGATTAGCAACCGGATAAGTCATCGATCCCCTCGAGGCGCCGGTAGATAAGGCTGCATCGCTGCCGTCCTGCTCGGCTTCCTAACGTTGCTCCCGGTTTCATTTCCTAGGGCCATTGGTCTTGAGATTTCAGGGGGTTAGAGCCAGTGCGCAGTCCGTGAAGCGCGCAGCGCGAGCGGACGGAGCAGAGATGTATGTTTGCATTTTGATTGTTGGGTTTTAGCCCGCGCATTGCGTGAGCGCAAGTTGTTGGAATTGGGCTTGGTGTTGCCGGAGCGCGGTCGATACCGGGAACCGACAGCAAGAAAATCAAAAACGCCATCCGTGTCCGGATGGCGGGAAGTCCAGCGGTAGGCTGGACCTAGATTTTCGGCGAGACCCTTGGTCTCGCGTTGATTTGGAGTCACACCAAAATGCCATCCGGGAAGGCTCGCGAATTCGCCCCGCCCTCAATGCCGCCCACGGCGGCGGTTTTCGCTTCTGCGAAAACGTCCGGATGTCATTGATTCAAAATGGTCGGGGAGAGAGGATTTGAACCTCCGACCCCCTGGTCCCGAACCAGGTGCTCTACCAGGCTGAGCCACTCCCCGACACTTGTATTGAGTTCCGCCCGACCAATCGGGCAAATCCAGCACGCCGCTCACGGACGTGAGCTTTCGGAAACGCGCCAAGCGTCAGTATAGCAGAGTTGGCACCTCCATTTTGAGTTGGGCGATTTCGTGTGAAGCCGTAAACTCTATTCTTCCAACCAGGTAGCGCGAGTAAGTTCTAGGGGCGCTACGTTGCTATCACGCGAGGTTCGAGTTGGCCGTTGTTTTACAGGCACGACGATTATTCACTCCGCTGGATGAGATCCAAAACGCAGCCCTGGTGATAGAAGACGGCATCATCACTGCTGTCGGCACTAGAGATGACGTTCGCGTACCGGGCAATGCGCGAGTGTTCGATTTTGGCGACGCTGTACTAGCGCCAGGACTCATTGACATTCACATTCACGGCGGCGCAGGGCGCGATGTCATGGAAGGCTCAGACGAGAGCCTCGCCGCAATCGAACGCTCGATGGCAGCTCATGGGGTCACGAGTTACTGTCCGACCACGGTAACTGCACCACTTGACTCCACACTGCGCTCGCTCAACGAACTGGGGAAAGCAGTGAAGCGCGCAACGAGTGGTGCTGGCGATGGAATGCGCGCGCGACCGTTGGGAATCCACCTGGAAGGGCCATTCCTCAGTCACGCGAAGTGCGGGGTACATCCCCCAGCGCTGCTACAACCGGCCTCACCAGAGCTGTTTGAGCGGATGTGGCAAGCAGCCGACAGCCAAGTCAGCGTGATGACCATTGCTCCGGAGATTGAAGGAGCGCTCGATCTGATCGCGGAAGCTGCGCGGCGAGGTATATGCGTCAGTATCGGCCACACCGACGCCAGCTTATCGCAAGCGCGAGCCGCGATTGAAGCCGGCGCGCGGCACGCGACGCATACGTTTAATGCGATGCGTCCACTGGACCATCGCAACCCCGGAGTCTTAGGTGCGGTCCTGACTAATCGCCACCTCACTGCGGACATTATTGTAGATGGAATCCACGTCGATCCCGCAGTGGTGGATTTGTTTCTACGCGCCAAGGGCTCCGAGAGCGCGGTGCTGATTACCGACGCCATCAGCGCGACGGGAATGCCCGACGGAACCTATCGGCTGGGCGAACTCGAAGTCGAAGTCCGAGACGGCCGCTGCGAGTCGAATGGCAGGTTGGCAGGCAGCGTGTTGACCCTCGACCGCGCACTTCGTAACATCATGAAGTTCGCTGGTACCGACTTGCAGACAGCAATTCGAATGGCGACCATCAATCCGGCGCGCGTACTTGGGATTGAAAAGCGCAAGGGAACTCTCACCGCGGGGGCTGATGCTGATGTCACGGTCTTTACTCCTGAGGGCGCCGTGGTGCATACCATCGTGGGCGGCATTCTCAGCTGACACCATCTCCTGCATTGGACATCGTTATCACCCACTGTTGTGATGCCGCTTCACCGGGCAAGTGACTCGAATCACTGCTCTTCCTGTCCAAAAGCGCGAAGGTCTAAAGGGAGAGCGAAATGCTCCACTGTCAGCCTCGGCAGGACGGACTCTGGCCTTCGCAAGCCGGTGCGAAAACCATGGCTTTGCGGGTTTTCTGCGGATCCGCGGCACTGCTACTGAGTACAACGTCGCTTTTGGCAGAGAGCCCGAGCTGGTTTGCGTTGGCCGGAGGCGCCGCCATTCGCGCTGACGCCGCAATTTGGTCCCTGTTGCTGCTCGTTATCGTCGGCGCCGCATGGATTCGGATCAGGGCGGCCAAGCGAGAACTGCAAAAAGCCCGGGACCTTGCGGACCATCGCGAGTACGAGCGCAACCTCGCCCAACAGGAGTTGGTGCGACGCCTGGAAGAAGAGCGAGAGCTGGCCAAAGAAAAGCTTCAATTCGATTCGCAGCTGGCCGAGTACGAGAAGTATGCATCGCTGGCGCAACTCGCATTGGGTGCTGCGCATGAAATCAACAATCCGCTGCTAGGCATCATGTCGCACCTCGAACTGGAGTTGCGGTACAGCTCCGGTGAGCAGCGTATGGAAGTCGAGCAGTGCATCGCCGGCGCGAAACGAATCTCATCGGCAGTCAAGGGCCTTCTGGATTACGCGCGTCCTGGGCCGCTGCTCTTAGGCAGATTGAACTTGTTCAAGCTGGTTGCCGAGACCCTGAAGTTCGTCGAGCATCAACCGATGTTTCGCCACTTAACACTCTCGAATCGCGTGCCACTCGACTTGCCTGCAATTACTGCCGACGTGAACCAGTTGTCGCAGATTCTGATGAACCTGCTGCTGAACGCGGCGCAGGCCACTCCCGCAGGCGGCAGCATCACTATCACGGCTGCCAAGGAACATTCTGCAGATCTCGTCGAGTTGAGTATCAGCGATTCCGGCAGTGGCATACCCGCCGATATTCTTCCACACGTCTTCGAGCCGTTCTTCACCACCAAGCGTGGTAAAGGCACGGGGCTGGGACTCAGCATCAGTCAGAGCTACATTCGCAAACACGGTGGCGATATTCACGTTGAAAGTACGCCGGCGAAGGGTACTACCGTCCGAGTAACGCTGCCAATCCACCAGCAGGACAACGATGTCACGGAGTGTCAGGAGGTCATCGCATAACCATGCCATACTCCGTCCTGATCGTGGATGACGAGGCGCTGACACTGCGCACGTTGGGGCGCGCGCTCGGGGACGAGGGCTTTGAAGTATTTCTTGCCATGAGCGGAGAGGAAGCGTTAAAGGTCTTCGCGGAGGAAAAGCCCGACTTTGCCTTGTTGGACGTTGTGCTGCCCGGCCTCAACGGGATTGAGGTGCTACGGGAGGCGAAAGTCAGTTCGCCCGCGACCATCTTCCTCATGATGAGCGCGTACCACATGGTAGATCGCGCGGTCGAGGCTATGAAGCTGGGGGCTTATGACTACCTCATCAAGCCATTCCACATCGCCGACATGGTAAACACGCTCCGCCGCGCTGGCGAAATGCTCGCCTTGCGGGTGCGCGTGCACGACACCGTGCAAAACGCCAAGGGGCTGTACGACTTTGGCCGCATCGTAACCATGAGCCCGGTGATGATTGAAGTGCTGCAGATGGCCCGCCGGGCCGCCGAGAGTGAGCGCACCACCATCCTCATCCAAGGCGAAAGTGGTACGGGTAAGGAAGTTCTGGCGAAGGCGGTCCACTATAACAGTCCCCGGGCGCAGATGCCCATGATCAGCCTGAATTGCGCAGCATTACCGGACACGCTGCTGGAGAGCGAACTTTTTGGATATGAGCCCGGGGCGTTTACCGATGCGCGCCGCCGCAAGGAAGGCCTGATCGAAAAGGCCCGCGGTGGAACCCTCTTCCTCGACGAGATCGGAAATACCTCACCCAGCCTGCAGGCGAAATTGCTGCGCGTGCTCGAGGAAGGCACCTTTATGCGCCTGGGTGGTACAAAGGTCATCCAGGCGGACGTTCGCATCATCGCAGCCACCAACAAGCTGTTGAAGGATTCGGTGACGCAAGGAGAATTTCGCGAAGATCTTTATTACCGGCTGAACGTGCTGCCGCTCTTCATTCCGCCGCTGCGAGAGCGTAAAGAAGATATCGTTCCGCTTGCGCTCGACATCATGGGTCATTTCAATACCGAGTTGAAAAAGAGTTTTGTGGGATTTACGCCAGCTGCGGCGGAACTCCTGAAGGACTATCCGTGGCCCGGTAATATTCGCGAATTACGCAACGTAATCGAGCGCACCATGATTCTCTGCAAGGAATCGGAGATCGAGGAAGCCGACCTTCCCGAGGAACTGCGCGATTACAAAGCAGCGCTTCCGCAAGCCGAACCGCTGTCGAGCTACGATGTCTCGCCGACAGGCGATCAGTTCGTCACGCTGGCTGAATTGGAAGACCACTACATTCAAGATGTACTTCATGCCACAGGACAAAATAAAACGCACGCCGCGCGCATCCTTGGCATTCATCCTACCTCCCTCATGCGCCGCCTCAAGAAGCTGCAAGAAGTCAGCTAGTTCGATTCCCGCTACTGCAAAATGCACGACCACTCCTGCGTAATGCAGTGATTTCCCATTTTGGCGTCGACGGCGCGAACCCCAAGCGCTTTCTAATCAGCAAATTTCGTCACTCGCGATATTGCACTCCGCGTGCATTAGCAATAGCGGAGTACGACAGCAATGAGTATCGCACTTATCATCGCGAACGGTATCGGCCAGACCCTTCAGAACATTCCCGCCGCGTGCTCCGGTTTGTCGAGTCTGATTGAATCGTTGGCGTTTGCCCTGTAATTGAGGAGGCTTTATGTCGATCTTATTCGTACTGCTTACCTTCCTCTTAATCCTGTCGATCATGTATTTCCGGCGTCCAGAAGTGCCGGCAGTGGCCGTCCAGCCGGTGACGTTCCAGAAAGTGAGTGTGCCAAAAATGATCAAGACAGCAGGCTTAGAAGTCCCTGAGAGCTACAGCTTTCATCCCGGTCACACTTGGGTCCACGACGAAGGGCACCAGAACGCGCGAGTGGGCATCGACTCGTTTGCCAGCAACTTGTTCGGCCAAATCGATGGCATCGAACTCGCTGATTTAAATCGCTGGGTGCGGCAAGGCCAAAAACTTTGCACGCTGAGGCACGGCGATCAGTCCGTGAACATGCTTTCTCCAGTCGAAGGAGTATTGGTTTCAATCAACCATGAAGTTCTGAAGACGCCAAACCTGGCGACGGAGGATCCGTACAAGAGCGGCTGGCTCTGCGTGATCAAGGCGCCCGAGCTTTCGATCAACACCAAGAACTTATTGCAGGGACCGATAGTTCCGGCCTGGATGCAAAACAGCATTGCCCGTCTCGGCGGAATGATGCAACAACTCAGCCCTGCTCTCGCGCAAGATGGCGGCCTCCCTGTGAAAGGCATGCTCTTTCAGGTCGATGACAGTGTGCGGCATCAACTGATCAAAGAATTCTTCCTGACATAGCTAACAGCGCCAACGGAGAACAAGGAGGACGCCATGCCAAAGCAAAAAGCCATGTTGATCGACATCAAGCGCTGCATCGGCTGCGGAAGTTGCGAGATCGCTTGCAAACAGTTGCACGGTTTCAATACGGAACTGGAACCGTCACTGTCCGATACGGCATTCACCGTGGTGGAATCCCGTGGTGACAAGTTTGTGCGGAAAGTCTGCATGCATTGCAACGACCCGGCGTGCGTCTCGGCCTGCCCGGTCGGCGCTATCAAGAAGACCGCGCTCGGACCGGTGGTTTACGACGCGGATAAGTGCATCGGGTGCCGCTACTGCATGTTGGCGTGTCCCTACCAGGTGCCGCGCTACCAGTGGAGCAAGCTGGCTCCCTTCGTGAAGAAGTGCGATATGTGTTCCGAACGGGTAAAGGCAGGCAATCAACCCGCGTGTACTGAAGCTTGCCCCGTGCAGGCCAGCATCTTCGGCGACCGCGACGAACTGATCGCCGTCGCGTGGAACCGCATTCGCACTGACTCAAGCTACGTTCCACGGATTTACGGTACGACGGAAGCAGGTGGCGGATCGGTGCTATTCGTCTCCGATGTGGAGTTCGAGAAGCTCGGCTTCAAGCCACTACCTACGGGCAACCAACCGGTGCCAACTCTTACAGAGCCGCCGCCATGGGCGACTCGCCCAAGGTCGTGATCATGGGCGGGACGATCCTGTCCGCGCTGTACTGGATCACGCAGCGCCGTCGCGAGGTCGCCCTCGCCGAGGCTGAAGAGAAGGTTGCCGTCAATCGCATCAAAGGAGAAAGGAGCTAGCTATGACAGCGCGAATCAGTTCAAAAATCACTCTCTGGCGCGTCATCGTAGCCATCATATTTGTCACTGGGCTTTACGCGACGTATGTGCGCTTTTTCGAAGGCTTCCGCGCCAGCACTAACCTGTCGGATCAGATGCCCTGGGGCCTTTGGGTTGGTCTCGGAACCCTTTGCGGCATTGGTTTGTCAGCTGCGGGCTTCGGCATCAGCGCTGCTGTGTACCTGCTCGGTATGGAGCGCTATCGCCCCATCCTGCGGGCGTCGATCCTGATTTCGTTTCTCGGCTACTGCACAGTGATGGTCGGCTACCTCTATGAGATCGGCCTGCCGTGGCGCTTCTGGCATCCGATCGTGATGTGGAATGATCGCTCGGTCCTCTTTGACGTGTGCATCTGCATCATGACGTACTTCACCGTGTTGACCTTTGAATTCGCTCCAGCGGTGATCGAAAAGCTGCCGTGGAAAGGATTCCGCGAAACCATATTGCGGTATCACCATCGCATCCTGACTGGCGTGGTGCTGGCCGGAGTCTTGCTGTCGTCCATGCACCAGTCATTTCTTGGCGGCCTGTACCTCATCGCCGAAGGCAGAGTGCATCCATTGTGGTACTCGCCCTACATGCACGCCATGTTTTACATGTCCGCGATTCCCGCTGGGCTTGCACTCACAGTGATGGCGGTGTACCTCAGCATGCGTTCATTGAATGTGCGAGTCGACTTCACCATCCTCAGTGATTGCGGTCGTATAATCCAACTCCTGCTGATCGTATTTGTCTTCTTCCGCATGCTTGACCTGGTGGCCAACCATGCATTGCATTACGCCTTCCAATTCACCCCTGAGGCCGGATACTTCTGGCTCGAAGTTGGATTGTTCATGGTTGCTCCCATCCTGCTGCTGAGTTCGGCGAAGATCCGTGACAATCCGGATGGCCTGTACTGGACTTGCGCAATGGTGGTGGCTGGGCTCATCGTCAACCGTCTCAATGTTTCCATCAACGCTTTGCAGACCGCAATGGGCACGCATTACGTACCGAAGTGGACCGAACTGGCCTCCAGCGTCCTCGTCATCGCGGCGGCTGTGATGGCTTTCCGGTACGCGGTTATCTACCTCGACATCCTGCCTAAAGCGAAGGCAGAGTTGCCACCTCGGTGGATGGCGAACAACGGACTCGCCGCGCAGGCGTAAGAGCAAACGCCTGGTCTCCTTGCGGCACAGAGGGCCTCGCCAAACTGCGAGGCCCTCAATCTTTCTCAGGGCCCTTCAGGGGGTAGCACCAGCACCTGTATTCCCGACGGTGCCTTTTGCGAGCGGTACACGCGCTCCGTGGCTGGCTTGAAGTCGGACGGTTTGGCATCGGGAATGTTGACGAAGGTTTGCGGGTTCAGGTCGGTCAGCGGGAACCAGGAACTCTGCACCTGCACCATAATGCGATGTCCGCGACGGAAGGTGTGGTTGATGTCGGGCATCTCAAAGCTGACTTCTTCCATCTTGCCGGGAACGAAGGCCTCAGGTTTTTCAAAGCTCTTGCGGAACTTGCCGCGCATCGGCTCTCCGCGAACTAGTTGCTCGAAGCCCGCCATTTTTTCGACGGGTGGGCCAACATCTGTGCGAGGAGCCTCAGGCTTGCCGGCATCCGGCTCGGGATAATACGACGGATAAACATCGATCAGTTTGACCACCCAGTCGGAATCAGTTCCGCTCGTGGAGACAAACAGTTTCGGCGAGACCGGGCCTGCGATTGTTATGTCTTCCTGCAGGTCGTCGGTCTGATAGGTGAGTACATCCGTGCGTGTGGCGGCGAAGCGCTGATCTGAGACCATGTACTCCTGCGGAACGGCCAGTGAGACGTATCCAACGAACGGGACAGGTTTGGCTGGATCGCTCACGTATTGGTCGAAAACCTCGCCTGTCGCGGCGGGTGGATCAAAGGTCAGTCGGCCCTTGTCGTTCAGGTAAAGCGTTTTCGACTCAGCGTTCTTCGGTGGCCATGTGTCGTATTGCCGCCAAACGTTGGTTCCGGTCTCGAAGACGTATGCTTTGGGAAGTTTCGCGTTGCCATCGCCCTTCAAGTAGGCCTCGAAGAAAGGGAATTGGATCTTCTCGCGAAAATAATCGCCCGTATCGGAGGCGAAATCTACGTAACCCAACCGCCGGCCTTCATAGCGCGACCATCCGCCATGCACCCAGGGACCTTCGACCACCGCGTTGAAGATCCCGGGGTTGTGCTGATCGATAGCGTGAAAGGTGCGTATTGGCCCAGAGAGATCTTCGGCATCGAACCAGCCCCCGACGGTCAGCACCGCGCAGTGGATGTTCTTCATATGCAGGGCGAGATTGCGGGCCTGCCAATAATCATCGTAGGTGTCATGTTGCACCTGGTCGTTCCACAAGAAGGTCTGCCCATGGAAATACAGAGCATCGGCATTCGAGAGTGGGCCCATGGCGCGGAAGAAGTCGTAGCCACTGGAAGTGCCATAGTCGAACGGCTGGCGCTCTTTGGGCGGAAGTGATGGGTTGTTTTGCGGCTTGAACGATGAGTAAAAACCGAAGTTCGCGGCTAGCATGAACGCGCCACCGTGGTACGCATCGTCGCCCATAAACAGGTCGGTCATAGGAGCCTGCGGCGAGGCTGCTTTCAGCGCGGGATGCGAGTCGATGATGCTAGCCGAAGTGAAGAATCCGGGGTAGGAAATTCCCCAGATGCCCACCCGGCCATTATTGTTAGGGACGTTTTTCAGCAACCACTCGATGGTGTCGTAAGTATCAGTGCTCTCATCCACATCGTTGTTCGAGGCCGGGTGGTCGATGTGCGGCCGCATCTCGATAAACGTACCTTCCGACATATAGCGGCCGCGCACATCCTGATACACGAAGATGTAGCCCGATTTCTCGAATGACTCCGACGGCCCGATGGCGGTTTTGTAGTTGTCAACGCCGTAAGGAGCAACGCTGTAGGGCGTGCGGTCCATCAGGAAGGGATAGGAGCGCGAGCTGTCCTTGGGGACGTAAATCGAGGTGAACAGCTTCTTCCCATCACGCATGGGAATTGAGTATTCGTATTTCGTATAGTGCGCGCGGACATCGAACGGTTGAGGCGCTTCAGGTTTGTTCTGAGCAAATGCCTGGACGAACGTAATCGTGATTAGCAGCGTGATTGCCGGTAAAGCTTTACGAAACATTCCTGCATACCCTCGCCGACAAAGCGGCAAATACTGCATTGAATCACAACAAGCTCAACAATCAAACGCCCGACCGCCCTAGCCTAGCAGTCGGGCTTAATCAATTCGGCAGAACGCGACGAGTGTAACTGACGCTGCTACCAAACGCACAGGTCAAGCTTATTGCGCGGTGAAAGTAACGTACTTCTTGCCGAGATACAGCTTCGCGGTTCCACCGTCCATGACGATTTTCAGCGGCTGCGGCCGCGCCAGCTTGTCGTCCACCTTGATTTCGCTGACCAGCAGCTCATTGCCGGCGACATCCAGGATGTGGAACTTACCTTCGGGCGTGTATCCCATACCGTATTCGCCGGGCGCGAGCGTTCCTCCGCCGTCGAACGAAAGCTTTTTCTCGGTGATGAAGAAGCCGTTGTACTTGGCTTTTACGTCGGATGAGTAGCCGGAGGTGTCCACCAGGCCGACGATGACGTAGAAGTCGTCCGGATAGTGAATCGCGGACGAGTTGCGCAGTTGTGTGGTCGCGCTCAAACCACGGAAGAAGTAGGAGTCAGGCACGACCTTCTTCAGGTCCGCTGACTGCACAACTGTCGGGGCTGAAGGCGCACTCTGCGCTGCCGCCGAGACAATGAGTGAAAGAACAAATGCTGCGAGTAAGACTTTACGAACCATAGTGCCTCCGTGAATATCGATGTGACCTGAGTGTCCCACAACAGTGCTAGCGGTCATCATCATCATCACTTTCCTCTGAATGGTAATGAGAAAAAGTTTACACCCGCCCGGATGGGGTGACCCGCGGTTCACGTCAGGCAGGCTGAATACAAGTGCTTTCCCTCCGCTATCGTGGCGTTTTCGGTGTACTATCGAGCTACTCAGGCCGTTGTGGGCACACCGGAAAGACCTAAGGATTTGCGTAGTGAACGTACTCCTCCTCTCCATGCCCGATTCGTTCGAGCACATGCCAACCGTAGCGGTGCGCATGCCGAACGGGGGCCTGACTTCTCTCGCGGGCAACGTCGATTCCCATCATAAGGTCGCAGTCGCCGACCTGATCCTTGTACAGCACAGTGTCCGACAGACGGTTGAGCGGCTGATGCGTGAACACGATCCCGAGGTCGTGGGATTGTCGGTCATGACCTTCCAGCGCAAGACGGCTTTTCAGGTGATCGAGCTGGTTCGGTCGCTGAAGCCGGATGTGAAAGTCGTCGTTGGCGGATACGACCCCAGTCTCGCCTCCGATGCCTATCGCCACGAAGGAAATGGTGTTGATTTCATCGTGCGCGGCGAGGGCGAACTGACTTTTCGCGAACTGCTGCGCGCCATCGAAAATGGAGCGAGTTTCGGCGGCATTGCGGGACTCACCTATCGCGAAGGCGCATCGTGGCATGAGAACCTTCCGCGTCCCGTGCACTCGCTTGAAGGCGATGAGATCCGCCTGCCGAATCGAAAGGCGCGCGTGCTCGACGGGTACACCATGCTGGGACGGCAGATCGATGTCATCGAAACTTCTCGCGGCTGCACCTACGACTGTGGGTTCTGCTCGATCATCGAGATGCGCGGCCGTAATTTTCACACCTACTCCTTCGATCGAGTGCTGGCCGACATTCGCGATGCCCGGGACAACGGCGCACGCGCGATTTTCCTGGTTGACGACAACATTTCGCTCAACATCAAGCGCCTCGAAGCGTTGTGCCAGGCCATCATCGATGCGGGCCTTAACGACATTGCCTACTCGGTTCAGGCGATGACCTCGCCGATCGCGATGCACGGCCAGACGCTCGCTCCGTTAATGCGGAAGGCCGGATTCCGCTACGTCTTCCTGGGGATCGAGAACATCCTGGAAGACGACCTGGTGTACCTGAAGGCCTCGGCCAAGAACTCGATTCGCGAGAACGGCCGCCGAACCGGAAACGCGACCATACAAGCCATCGATTACCTCCACCAGAACAAGATGTACGTGGTCGGCGGCCTGATCGTCGGGAACCCCGATGACACGCTCGACTCCATCCGCACCAACCTCGACTTCGCGCGGCAGTATGTGGACTGGCCCTACATCCAGCATCCGACGCCTTATCCGGGCACGCCGATGACGAAAGACTTCCGCGCGCGCAACCTGATCAAGATCGAACGGCTGGAAGAGTACGACGGTACGACCGCCGTGGTTGCGACCGAGCATCTTGAGCCTGAGGAAATCGAGTACCAGCGCTGGCGCGTCGAGCGCTGGATGAAGACGGCGCACATGCCCGCCGTGATCTCCAAGGAGCCGTGGTTCGTGCTCAAGAACTGGCGGAGGATGCTGATGTATACCTTCCGGGGGAGCACTCTGCGCTCGGCGTTCGGGTTGGAAAGCGACCGCAAGGTCTTCGAGCGCTATCGGGCGATTCGGGCCCAAGAGCGCGTGTACTTATAGAACAATTCACGCTACCTTTTAGAATCAATGGTTTAGGGGGAAATTGTCCTCAACCAATTGATTCTTAAGTTACTTATACGTATCCATATGACTGCGTGGGACTTAGATAGGAAAACAGGGCGTTTTGGGCCAAAATTTTATCATACTTTCCATACTTTACATACAGGCTTGGTTAGAGCGGATTAGTGTTTCTGTGTTCGCGATCGCTTTGTGTCGCCGGCTAAAGAGGCCGCTGAAAAAGTCATTTTCGCTGCTGAAGAAAAACCTCAGGGGCTAAAGCCCCACCGTATTTTCAACGTCTTACAGCACGACTGAACAGGCTGCTGAAAAACAATCGATTTCTCGTCATTTTCGATCTCTGACTTAATTTTCAACGACCTCTCGTGCCCGATTTGTTGTCCCGCGACGGCCATCCAGTGCCGTTGCAGGAGATCTTTCTCGACTTACTCGACTTACGCCGGTGTCGCCAGCAACCTTCGCATGCGAACTAGGTTGTAGGCGGTGGCTGCCAGCCGGAACATCCAATCCACCCGGCGTTTGCCTCTGAGCTTGGTTCGTCTCATGCCCGCCGACTGCTTGATCCAGCCAAACACCTGCTCCACCAGTTTGCGTTTCTGCTGACTGCGTGCGAAGCCGGCATGTTCGCGTTCTTCTTTCCGCAACCAGTTCGGCCAGTGCTTCGAGGGAGCATACTCGGCCACATGCGGCGTGATGTTCTGCTCCCGCAACGCTGCCACAAAGTGCTCTTCTTGATAAGCCTTATCCGCCCCCAACGTCGCCGGCCTGCGTCGCCGCAGCTTGCCCAACATACTCAGGGCGGCTTCGCGCTCCGCCCGCTGCCCCGACTCGCTCACCATCGCTTCCACCACCAGCCCATGGCGGTTCTCCGTGAGCACGTGTCCCAGATAACTGGGCTAGGCCTCGGCCGCCCCGCTGCGCTTGAACAACCGCGCCTCCGGATCCGTCTTCGACTGGTGCGTGTCGCGCAACAACTTGCGTCCCCGCGCTCCCGTCCCCCGCTGCGGCGGATCCGGCTTCGGCTCATAACTCCGCCGCGACGCCCAGGCTTCAATCAGCGTGCCGTCGACCGTGAAGTGCTCGTCCGACAGCAACCCCGCTTGCTCCGCCTGTTGGCGCACCGCTGCGAAGAACTTCTGCGCCACTTCTCCCGCGATCAGCCGCTCCCGGTTCTTGCTGAACACCGTTGCGTCCCACACCTCGGCATCCATCCCCAGCCCCACGAACCAGCGGAACAGCAGGTTGTAATCCAACTGCTCCATCAGCAAACGCTCGCTGGCTATCGAGTACAGCGGCTGTAGCAGCAGCGCCCGCAACAGCATCTCCGGCGCAATCGAAGGTCGTCCCGTGGTCGCATACAGCTCGTCAAAGGTCGGCGAGAGCTGGCGCAAGGCTTCGTCGCACATCTGCCGCAACGCTCGCAAGGGATGATCGGCCGGTACCCGCATCTCGCTGGTTCGATAGCTGTACATCTCGTTCTGTTGCTCTTCGTCTCCGCGCATGCTTCTTCTTACCGCATTTCCTCTGTGGAACTCATCCACTTTCTGAAGCAGGTATCGAGTTTTTCAGCATCCTGTGAAGCCGTGCCCTGATACAAAACCATCGGCGAAGCGACTTTTTCAGCAACCTGTAAAGTCGTGCCCTACGTGCGGTCAAAATTGCGGCGCGAGCGAAGCGGGGGGACGGGGTAAGTGGCGGAACTGACTTTATCAGAAAACAGTGGTTAGTGACCAGAGAGTCCGCGCTACGGGCGGGAGTAAGAAGGCGTGACCGGACACGAAGCAATGTGCGTTTTTTCGGTAGCTTAATACGACGAGGGAGAAAAGGAGCCGGGGATAAAGCCCAGCTCATCTTCCGGACGCTAATTCGCCAGGCCAAAGCCTGGCGCTTCCACCAGGAAGAAACAGATTGCGAGCCACCGAACGAGTCTGCGTGACAATGCGGCGCAGGTTCGATACTTTACTGCTTGCTAAAGAAATCCAACCAAATGAGTTACAAGGCTGCGGAGGCTGCATGAATCGTCTGCTGGTGATCACAACACTGCTGTTTAGCTGCTGGGCGGCGGTAGCCCAGGAACC
This sequence comes from uncultured Acidobacteriaceae bacterium, assembly GCA_963730105.1. Lineage (GTDB taxonomy): Bacteria > Acidobacteriota > Terriglobia > Terriglobales > Acidobacteriaceae > DASRAA01. The sequence goes on along the minus strand of CAVSQO010000010.1, from coordinate 638,477 downwards.
GAGCGGGCCGACTGCTCCTGCGAGCGCAACAGCGCAGGCCACGACGAGCGCGCCACAAGCCGCCGCGAAGCCAGTTACGACGTTCTGGACCCCGGCTCCGGATGAGCGGTGGTTTCTTCCGAAGGGCAACTGGATTTATGGCTACGGGGAGTTTGATTTGGCTCCGCCGCACAATGAGCCGGACCCGAATTTTTGCGCGGCCAACTCGGGGAATTATGGGGGGGCGAACTCGCAATGCAACCTGTTCGCGCGTTACCTGGTGGGAGGGCAGGTGTGGGTGCGTCCATTTGGCAAGACGGCGCTGCGCAGGATCAAGATTTTCTGGGACCCGACGTTTGCGTTCGGCAAAAACGTTCCGCAGTATCTTTACACATGGTCATTTCAGGGGATCGGGTTTGAGAACCAGTGGGGAGGTGATATTTATCTCGGCCGGAGATTCGATTTTCGGCTGACCCAGCAAACTCTGTTCGAGCGCTTTGGGTCGCGTCAGTTGGGTCCGGGATATTTAGGGCCGAATGGACCGTGGGGACGGTTCTTCACTATCGGAGTGCGGAAGTACTTCGGGAATCCGAAGGTGTTTGATGAGGGGGCGCAGTAAGGACGAGCGGCTTGAGCAAAGAAACATCTGGCTGAAGCCGGCTCAGGATTCATCTCGATTCCCGACCGCGGGCTTACGCCCCACGGCTCACACAAATGGCGCCCTTCGGGCTCGGTTTAGCTGGCCGACGGTCGGGAAAGCAACCGCGGGGCATGGTGAGCCAGGCACAAGTCGGTATCGGAATCATCACAAAATCGGCTCGCACCGCTAGGACTTGTTTTCGGATTGGTTGGTAAGCAAGGCGTCGGACGCCCCGGGAGGAACGCGAGTCGGTTTCCACAGGCGCTCGGGCGGAACGAAGAAGACCATCACCGACAGAAGCGCGGCGGTATTCAGGACGACGAAGCTGCGTGCCGGAGAGGAAATGCGGCGCAGGAAGAACGCTCTTGGCAGCAGGGGATCGAGCGCAGCCAGGGCGAGCACCGTTAGCGCTATGGCCAGCAGAGTCGAGCGCACGGGACTGGGAGTCAGCAGGTAGGCGGCAAGCAGTCCGACGAGGACCATCCAGGGCAGAACGAGCCGGCCGAATTTGTGCGCCAAGAAATGCATGCGCATGCGGTTGGCCGAGGTAAACAGCTGCGGGATGCGCACCCACGCCTGCCAGACGCCGGCCAGAGTGCGCAGCTTGCGACGGAACTCTCCGCCAGTCACCACTCCGTAGTCGAAAGCCAGAGCTTCTGTATCGATGACGATGCGATAGCCGCGAAAGAAAGCGCGCAGGGGGATGATGGCGTCGTCAACGAGCGTGTCGGGCGGTATGGGCTGAGCGACAGAGCGCCGCAGGGCGTAAATGCAGCCCGTAGTGCTGAAGATAGAGTCGATCTGTGAATGGCGCTGGCGGGCCCAGATTTCGTACTTCCAGTAGACATCGATGTCGGCGGCCTCGCCGACGTGGTCGGAATGCACATAGCGCAACTCGCCGGTGACGCCTCCGACGGAGGGATCAGCGAAGTTGGCGACCAGATGGCGCAGGGCTTGGGGATCGAACATCTGGCGGACATCCACGAACAACAAGATTTCGCCGGTGGCGTGGCTCATGGCGGCGTTGAGGGCCGCGGCTTTGCCTCCGTGTGCGACGGTGACCAAGCGAATGTTGCGGTCAGCATAGGAACGCACGATGCTGTCGGTCGAGTCGGTTGAGCCGTCGGAGACGACGACGATATCGAGCAACTGGGATGGGTAATCGAGACTGAGGAGGTTGTCGAGCTTCTTGGCGACGAAGTCCTGTCCGTTGTACACGGCGAGCACGACGGAGACAGTGGTACGAAAGTCGAGGTCCTTCTGGATGGGCGGACTGAAGCGGCGCCATGAGGCGAGCAGCAGAGGGTAGCCCACGAGGATGTACAGGCTGACGGTTACAGCGAAGACCAATATGAAGGCTGCAATCATCAGCGAGTCCTGGCCGGAGGTTGTTAGAGGGCGGCACCGAGAGCGCCGCAGCAGAAGCGCAAAACCACACGGCTGGTGTACCAGTTTGTATGGCCGGCGGCCGCATCGAGGCCGCGTCCTACATGGTGAGAATAGCATGATGCGATGGCGGCACTGTGACAGCTATTCGCGGGTGACAACGGAGGGATTGAGTTCGTCGAACTCACCCACGCTAACGCTGCTACGTGGCAGCCGGCGGCCGAGCCATCGAGCTGCGCCGTAGGAAGTGCCCTCGAGAACCGTCGCGAGCTCAGAGAGTACGGGTGGTTTCTCCAGCAAGACCAATCCAACATAAACCAACACGCCGACCAGCACAGTCGTGAGCAAATCGACAAACGGATTGACGATGCCGACGCGGTGCAACAGTACGCGCCATGCGGCAGCGCAGGCGGTCATAACAATGCTGATCCAGACGGTGGGCCAGAGCGTGCGGAGGAAGGTCCAGCCAGAGAGGTCGATGAGGCGGAAGGGAATGAGAAATGACGGGACCATGAGCACGGTCCAGACGATGGCGTAACAGGTGGCGACGCCGAGGATGCCCCAGCGAAGTCCCACAATGAAGGACAAGACATAGAAGACGCTGGCGAACATCATCCAGCGAAACTGGAGATCGGTGCGGGCCTGGGTGTTGTAGATCACGCCGACTGTGGCGTAGAGGGACTGCATCGCTCCAAGCGGCGCGAATACGACGAGCAGGGTGGCAACCGGAGCCCAGCGCGTGCCGAGGAAGACGCGCACAAATGAGGGCGCGGTGACTCCCATGCCAAGCATGATCGGTAAGGTAACCAGAGCGACAAGGGCGGAGGTGCGCAAGTAAGCCGCGCGCAGTCGGGCGTGGTCCTCGTGGAATTTCGCCATCGCCGGATAAACCACCTGGGCGACCATCAGGGTGAAATTCTGCAGAGGATAGGTCATGAGCATGTAGCCCATCTGGTAGTAGCCGAGGGCAACGCTTCCCAGGAATTTGCCGACCAGCAGGTTGTCGGCGTTGCGGGAGAAGTAATTGAAGATGTGGAAGCCGGAGAGGTTGAGACCGAAGGAGAGAATTCGGCGCGCGACGTCGCGGTGGAAAACCGGTTTGATGTGAAACGGCGCGTAGATCCAGACACCGATCGTGGTTATGAACACCGTGGAGAGGGTGCCAGCTACCAAGCTCCAGACCTTGCCGCCGGCCAGAGCGACGGCGATGGCGACGATCGTCCCGCAAATGGCGCCGGCAGTTTGCGCGACCGCCAGCTTGCGGAATTCCATGGCACGGTTGAGGAGTGCGGTAGGCACGACGCTAATGGCGCCCATGAAGAACGAAATCGAGAGGAACTGCAAGACGCGGATGATTTGCGGCTCGTGGAAAAAGATCGCAGCGGGATACGAGGCGAGGACAACGAGGACAGAAACTGCTCCTCCGAGAACACAATTCAGCCAGAAGACGGTGGAGGCGATGTCGTCGTTCATCTCGCGCTCCCGAATCATGGCCGATCCGGTGCCAGCATCGCGAATCGTCTCGAGCAGGCTGGTGACCAGGAAGGCCATGGCGATAAGACCGTAAGCGGCGGGCGGAACGTGACGCGCAAGGACCGAGACCGAAACGACCTGCAACACCTGGCGAGCGACCTGGAATGCGGTGATCCAGGCGACTCCGGAGGCGGTGCGTTGCGTGAGTGTGCGAGCGGTCATATTGGTCGGGCGGCGCGATGGGCAGACGTTAAGAGTTCATCGGCAGTGTGCGAGCGGCCCGACTTCATTGTAGAGACACACGGGTCTGCCCGTCATTCACGGGAAATTTGCTTATCCCCCGATGACGCGGGTACGCCACAGGTAAGCAGTGCGGGCGATCGACGGAACCGTGCGGATCAGGCGAAGAATCATCCAGATGCGGGGGCTGTGCAAATAGTCGTTTGATTTTTCGAGGCGGTCGACGGCAAGGGGAAAGTCGCCGGAGTTAAATGCGCGCTTGCCTTCATAAAAAAGCCGCCTGCCTTCGAAGAACAGGATGGCTTTCTCGAGCTCGCGGCGTTCGTCTTCGGTCAGAGGAACCGCGTCGCGCATTTTGACGAGGACCCGAAGCCCGTTGCTCGCCATCCAGACATTGTCGGCGGAGAGACTATCAGGCCGACGTCGATAACGCGCGAGAATCTGATCGTGGTAGATGATACGGCTGCCGTGCTTGACACAGCGCAGCCACAGGTCGAAGTCCTCGCAGCTGCGAAGCCGGTCGTCAAACAGACCGGCGCGTTCGAGAGCTGCGCGTCGCGCCAGGACGGACACCATTACGACGCAGTTGAGGTTAATCAGGGAAGTGAATGTGACTTCACCGTGGGAGCGCTGATACACGCTGGTCCCGGGCCCGTCGCCGAACACGAGTGCGCTGGGATAGACGATGTCAGCCCCGGGATTCTCATCCAGCTTGCGCACCTGAACTTCGAGGTAGTTGGGCTCCCAGAGATCGTCGGAGTCGAGCAAAGCCAGCAGTTCGCCACGGGCGACACGGATGCCATTATTGCGTGCTCCTGCGAGTCCGCAGTTGTCGGTGTGGACATACACGATACGGTCGCGCCAAGGAGCGATAGCCTGTTCAAGCTGGGGAGTGTCGGGCGAGCCGTCATTCACGACGACCGCTTCGTAGTCCTTATAGGTTTGGGCGAACACCGACTTTAATGTGTCTGCCACGAAGGCGGAAGTGTTGTAACAGGGAATGATGATGCTGACACGGGGGGCGCGCGCGGGCGAAATCACAGCCGGTGAGGCAGTCGGTTCGAGATGGGCAGGCCCGGTCACCACCATGGTTCCTTCCTGGTGCCGCCGTCGCGTAGAACAAGGGGCAGGCTTGCGCTTTCGTGGAGGCAATCGATTTGGCGTTTCGGGCACCGTGACGAATCACCGTAAGAAATTTCGCGAACCATCCGTACGTCAAGGTGGACGCTATACAACACGGACGAGTAACGACCCAGGTTGCGGACAAACCCACAGCGGTGGCACGACGAACGCGGAGTCTGGCGCGTACCTCTGCAGGTCATCTCCGGTCCTTTAAACGACCGCCAGTACTCGAACGAGCGATTCGAAGCGACTAAGAAGGGCATCCGGAGGTTCTGGCCGAAGGACTCCGGATGCGCCTTAGGTCGTGCGCTACTTCGTCTAGACAGGAACATAAGTGGTGCTACCTGAAGGCATCCTTAATTTCAGATGTTGCCAATTGACAAAATCTTCACAGAACTCCGAGGCGCACAAAGCACCTTAGCGATTTTTTGCGTTAGGATGCAACGCGAGTTCGATATGGCACAAACATGGGAACGTAGCTTAACAGTCGAACTACATACCGCACAATTGATTACAAGACGTCGAAAGCAAGATTATCAAGCCCCTAACCAAGGCAACAAGCGCACTAAAGTACCATTGGTCTTGTAGTCTTCTTGCGCGTAACACTACTACTTCGCAGATGCCCCTATCGCGGGAACCGCTGTATCCGTAGACACGAGGCCGGAGACGCTTTGGCGGAGACGCTCATACGCGTCCTTGCTGGCAGCAAGTTGGAAACTGGCGGCGGCGAGAAGGCGAGGGCGAACCTGTTCGGAAGAACTCCATGCTGACAGAATGGCGGATTTGAGGCGGGATTCCCAATCGCTATCGTCGAGGGTAACGACCTCGCAGCCCACGCCAAACTGGTTGGCCAAGCCGTACAGCTTGGCGGCGAAGTATTTCGATTTTAGCCAAGCAACCACGGGAATGCCCTGCGCCAGAGCGAAGACCCCGCCGTGGTAACTGGTTGTGATCATGACACGGCAACGGCCAATTTCCCGAATCATGCCCTCGACGAGAGTGACATCGTTGGCGGGCTCAGGGAGCAAGGGGTAGCCTTCAAATAGACGGTCGCAAATGCCGGAATCGTCTTCCTCCGGATGTCGGGAGATAGGCACCGAAACGAGCGGAGCTCCCACTTCGCGGGCCGCCTCCTGGAGCGGGCGGCGCAGGGCATCAATAAGATCGTCTGGAATAGCGGAGTACCACGAGACACGCAGATTCACGCCTATGCAGTTGCCCAGCTTGTCCTGGCGATTGGAGTACACGGTATCGATGGCATCATCGCCGGTAACGACGACGCGATCACGCGGTACGCGAAGTGAATCCAGCAAAGGGGGGCCGGTGACGGTTTCGCGAATACAGATGAGGTTGACTTGCGGAAGCACTTTTGCGGCCCGCGCGCGCAAACACGGGTCGTCAATCGGGCCGATTCCCTGGCCTAAGATGGCCGTCGGAATACCGTGTTGCATGGCCATCTGCATGGTGTTGAGAATCAGCGTGGAATGCGAGCCGAAGCTGGTCGTGATCTGACCGGCACCGCTGGCCACGATTAGGTCGCAACTGCGGACGAGTTCCACGAACGTCCGCACCGAAGACGCAGCATCGGCGCCGCTACGTGTAGCGACTAACTTTGCCGCCAGATTCACCCAACGATGCCGCCATGTAACATCCAGCTCTGACAGCGCGGGCATCTTAAAGCGCCGGCCGAGTCGCGTCAGGTAAGCCGCGGTGGTGTAATACAACGCACGCCCGACCGGAGGTACAGGCACTGCGGTAGGACAATACAACTCGAGCAACTCAGGAGATTCGTTGAATACCAGAATTTCGGCGTCGGGCCAGAACTGGCGAAACCGCTTGACGGTAACCTGCAGCATTGCGACGTCGCCGAGATTCAAACAGTGAACTGAACTAGGATCGATGAGAATGCGCATATGAGGCAATTTAAAACAGACCAGCCGACAGTTATGATGCAGTCGCAGCCAGTGCAGTTCGTATACTAACACCAATATTTTACTGATTGATTACTAGCGAGGGCGAGTCGATTGAGTTTCGCAGGGAAAGTCGTTGGCAAATTGCGAGAGGTCGGAAGACTACCGTTCAACCTTGCGCCGCCCGACCGGCAGACATGGCCAGAGGGAGAGGTACTGTTTCAGAGCGACGAGGCGCGTCCGGATGAGCCGTGGTTGCAGCACCCCGAATATCACGACCCGGCCGAGTTGACATTCGGGGGCGGGAACATGAATTTTCGCGTCAAGGCGCAAACGTGCGACGAGTGGGCATATATCTATCTGGATCCGCAGACGCATTTATGGCGGGATTACTCATGGCAAACAACCTTTCGCCGTTTGACCCCGTTTCAAGAGTATGCGTTCAACTTTCGTTACGTTGATTTCGACAATCGCTATCGGTATCGGTTCGAAGACGATCTACTTTTTTTTGATTCGAAGGTTCGGGGAAAATGGAAAGCCCACGCGCGCATGCCGTTCCCCATGGCATTGGGAGCCTGGTATGACCTACGTATCGACACGCGGCAGGACCGGCATCGCTGTTATGTGAATGGAATGCTCATGATGGAGAACCGCGAGGGCTCCATACCGGAAGGCTCCATCTCGATCATCCTATGGGAGATTGATGGAGTCACTGACTGTGTCGCCGAGATTGGTCCAATCACCGTGAAGCGTCTTCTCTAAGCGTCGACGGTTGTGTGTCTGCGACGCCGGGGACAGATGCGCTGCGATCGTGCCTTCCGACTTGCTTGCTCCGAATTGGCATGAGATTCGTGTTGTCCCCTGGGTGAACAAACAGCGCGAAAGCTCGAATGCGGCGGTCGGTCCACCACCGGACAGGATGATACGATTGAAGTATGTGTGGAATCGCCGGAATGCTGCTGCGCGATGGATCGGCCCAGGCTGCCGACGTACGCGCGATGACCGACGTAATCCGGCACCGCGGGCCCGACGATGAGGGCATCTATACGGACGGCCCGTGCGGTATCGGCATGCGCCGTCTCAGCATCATCGATCTCAGCACCGGCCACCAGCCCATCAGCAATGAAGACGGCTCAGTGTGGGTGGTCTTCAACGGCGAGATCTACCGGTATCAGGAGTTGCGCCAGGAACTCATTGCGAAAGGCCACCAGTTTCGCACCCACAGTGATACCGAGACTCTGGTGCACCTTTACGAGGAGCGCGGGGTTGAGGGTCTGAAAGAACTGCGCGGGATGTTCGCTTTCTGCATCTGGGATGCGAAGAAACGCAAGCTGTTGCTGGCCCGTGATCGCTTCGGTAAGAAGCCGCTTTACTATGCCAATACGGCACAGGGGTTCTTCTTTGGCAGCGAGCTGAAATGCCTGCGTGTAGCGGGGGTACCCCTCGATCTCGACCAGGATGCGCTGCGCCTGTACTTCCAGTTCGGCTATATTGCGGATCCGTACAGCCCATTTCGCGCGGTGCGCAAACTGATGCCGGGTTGCTGGATCGAGTGCTCAGCGGAAGGCGAAGTGAAGCAGGGACGATACTGGCGGCTGCCTCCGTTCACTTCGGACAACCGTACCGGGCTTACACAGCAACAGGCAACGGAGAAGGTGCGCGAGTTGTTCGACGAGGCAGTGCAGATCCGGATGATCGCGGACGTTCCGTTGGGCGCATTTCTCAGTGGCGGCCTTGATTCGAGTCTGGTGGTTGCGTCGATGGCGCTACAGTCTCCCGTGCCGGTAAAGACCTTTTCCATAGGCTTTGAAGAAGCCGCCTACAACGAGCTGTATTACGCGCGGCTGGTTGCCAAGAAATATAAGACTGAGCACCACGACATTGTGGTACATCCCAATTCGCTGGAGCTCATCAATAAACTGGTACGTCACTACGATGAGCCGTTCGCCGATTCGTCGGCAATTCCGACCTATATCGTTTCCGATTTCGCGGTCAAGCACGTGAAGGTCGCCCTAAGCGGTGATGGAGGAGATGAGTTTTTTGCGGGCTACGACGTGGTTGGCGACATGCGGCGCTACGAGTTTGTCGACCGCATTCCGCGACCCTTACGTAAGCTGATCTCGTGGAGCGCCGAGGGACTTCCGTATTTTGCCTACGGCAAGAACTTCCTGCGGATGCTGGGCTCGCCGACGCAACTGGACCGCTACTTCAATACGAACTACACCGTATACTTTCTGCGCGAACGAATGTTGAACCCGGAGTGGATGTTACCCGGAGATGCCGCCTTTCTGGAGCGCATGCTACCGGATAATTTCAATGCCGGAAATGAAGACATTCTGTCGAAATTGATGTACTTCGAGGCGACCAACCTCCTGCCCGGCGACTTTCTGACGAAGGTCGACCGCGCTTCCATGGCGGCTTCGCTGGAGGTCCGTTGCCCGATGCTGGATCAGAAGTTCTGCGAGTTTGCCACGCGCATTCCCACCTCGTGGAAGTGGCGCGACGGCAAGGGCAAGCGCATTCTGGTAGAAGCCCTGGGCGATCGACTGCCACCGGAGTTGCTCACTCGCGGCAAGATGGGATTTGGCGTGCCGCTGGATCAGTGGTTTCGAGGGCCACTGCGCGAGTTGGTGCACGACACGTTGCTGGGCGGAAAGTTTCTGGATCGCGGTATTGTTTCGCCTGATTTTGCTCGCTACCTGGTTGAAGAGCACGAGAGCGGCCGACGTAATAATTATCACCAGCTGTACGCAATGCTTATGCTCGAGCTGTGGTTTGAGAGTCTGAATGAGCCCGTTGCCGCGCCCGACACGGCGGCTTCGTGTGTCGCGTAGCCGGTCGCAAAGGGACTCGAACGTTTGTCGTCCCACGAGAGACCGCCGGCGCAGTAGTTCTAAGGTAGTTGTGCCGGGAACGATTGAAGAACTGTCACTCCGATCCCAATGAACCTGGACCCGCCCACCTGGCCTGATGGTCGTCGCTTTGCCTTTACCATCTTCGATGATCCCGATGGTCAGTCGTACCAAACCACGAGGCTGGTTTATGCATTTCTCGCGGACTTCGGATTTCGCACCACCATCGGGGTTTGGCCGCTCGACATCCGTCGCGTTACAAATTCAGGGGGCGAAACCTGCGCTAATCCTGGGTACCGAGCTTATTTGCAGGAGTTGCAGAACAAAGGGTTCGAGATTGGGTTTCACCTCGCGGCTCCGTACAACGCTACTCGTGCCGAAACCATCGAGGCGCTCGACTTGTTCCAAACCTATTTTGGTCACGATCCAGTGGTGATGGCGAATCACTATAACGAAGATGCGATCTATTGGGGGCCTGCGCGGTTAAGTGGCTGGCGGCGAGTCCTCTATAACGTCGCTACCCTCGATCGCACCCGCAACCGCCATTTTGGCCAGGTTGAGGGACATCCCAGCTTTTGGGGAGACGTTTGCCGCGAGCGAATTCGTTACTGCCGCAATTTTGTGTACGCCGACATCAACACCCTTCGCATGAATCCGTGGATGCCATACTACGACGCGGAGCGACCGTATGTACGCCGCTGGTACTCATCGTCGGAAGGTCATGATGCGGCAGCGTTCCTCAAGACACTGCAAGATGTCAATCAAGACCGTCTTGAAGCCGAGGGTGGCGCATGCATTATGTATACGCACTTTGGCCACGGCTATGTGCAGAATGGAAAGTTGACTCCCGAGTTCCGGCGCACGATGGAGCGGCTCGCAGCAAAAAACGGCTGGTTCGTGCCCGTGAGCGCGTTGCTCGACTTTCTGGTACAGTCGCGCGGCGCTACAACGTTAACTCAAGAAAACCGCAGTCGCATCGAAACTCGCTGGCTGTGGGAGAAGCTCTTTCGCGGCACCTCGTAGCATCTGAGACATGCCTCTTCGATTCGAAGTCTTCGGCGAGCAACATGTTCCCGCTGTGCTGGCATTCAATCAGCGCATGACGGAAGGCCATGCCGCCAGCGATTTTCTGCTGCCTACCGCCATTAAAACCGGCCGTACCACACCGGACGATCCGATCCAGTGGACATCCTATGTAGTACTCGATGGCGAGTTTGTACGCGGTGGGATGCTGGCTATGGACCAACCCGGGATGCTCAACGGGCAAGAAGTCTGCGCGACAAACTTCCAGTCGCCGCTGTCGGAAGGTATCGTCGATCCAAAGTACTCCATCGTTGGCATGCAGATGGTGAAGTTCATGCAGAAGCGGGCCGATGCGGTCTTCATGGTCGGAATGGGTTCGGCCGATCGTCCGCTGCCCACGTTGCTGTCCGCCGCAGGATGGTCGGTGCGGCCCGTTCCATTCCTATTCCGCGTGCACCGCGCTGGGAACTTTCTGCGGGAGTTGCAGATGCTGCGCACGTCGCCTTTGAAGCGGATTGCAGCGCAGACGGCTCGGTTCACAGGGCTGGGCGCTCTTGGACTTGCGGTTCAGCAGAGGCAGAAGAGGCCAGGGCAGGGAAGCATCCGCCAAGTGGCTGCGTGGGGTGACTGGGCAGACGAAATCTGGCAGCGGTGCCGGGACAGTTGTTCGTTTGCTGTGCAGCGCGACCGCCGCACGCTTGCGAGTCTTTATCCCGCATCTGATGTGCGAACTAAGATTTTATTGGTTGAGCGCGGGGGAAAAGCAGTCGGCTGGAGCGTCTGCTTCAACGCGGCGCTGACCACCCATCACCACTTCGGCAACTTGCAGGTCGGTTCAGTCCTCGATTGTCTTGCTGATGCCGACGCGATGGTGGCGACCGCCATCCTCACGGATCGCGAGATGGCATCGCGCGGCGCCGACCTGGTTCTCGTGAATCATAGCCATGTTGCATGGGTGCGGGCATTTCGTGACGCGGGATTCCTCGCTGGACCTTCGAACTACATGCTGGCTATGTCAAGACGTCTAACTGAACTTGTGAAGGGTGTCCCTCATGGCGAAGATCACGTTCACGTGACGCGTGGCGATGGAGACGGCCGAATCCATTTATCCTGAATTGGGCGAGGGACGCTAGCCGATCGGTACATGCAACGATGACTGAGGGCCGAGGGCAGTCTCGCGAAATCTTCGCGGGTCTCTGGACGCAATTGAAAATACGTCGACTCTTTCTTCTGCTACTGACAATTGCCTGGGCAGCCAATTCGTTTGGAGAGATGCCGTCCCCTGCACTGCCGACGGCTTATGTTGATACCAAATGGGATCCTCCTTCCGGTGGTAAGACCTGGCTAGCGCATACGGCACAGGAATTTCAGCGGGCCCTCGACTCGTCAAATCCCGGCGACACAATCGTTCTCGATGCTAACGCCAGCTATCGGGGCAGCTTCACTGTTCCCGACAAAGTCAATCCTAAGCGCAAGTGGATTTACGTTCAAAGTTCGGCACTAGCGGTCCTGCCTGTCCCTGGAAAGAGGGTCAATCCCAGCGTCGATGCCGTCAAAATGCCGAAAATTGTCGCTACCGGCACGGCGCCAGCCATTAGCGTTTTGGCAGGCGCGTCACATTACCGCTTCGTCGGATTGGAAATCTTCTCGAAATCAACAGAAGGCTGCGAGTTGCGCGACGCTCCGCGAGTGAATTGTTTTACGTATTTTCTGGTGGATATGCCGGCCGCCCAGGGCGGGCCCCTCCCTGACTCGATCACGGTGGACCGGTGTTATATACATGGCAGCGAAACGCAAGACGTGCGTGCGGGTGTTGTCGCCAATGGCAGCAATGTCGCGGTGATTGACAGCTATATCTCCGATATTCACCAGAGCACCTCCGATTCGCAGGCAATCCGAGCATATTGGACCCCGGGTCCGATCAGAGTGATGAACAACTTTCTCTCTGCCACGACGGAGAATGTGATGTTTGGCGGCGCGGGCGGCGCGGACAATCCCTATGTTCCGTCGGACATAGAAATTCGAAATAACCACTTTTTTAAACCCGAGACATGGGCGGCTCCTGGGGTGACGTTGCCCCCGACGCCCCTATGGTCGGTGAAGAACAGTCTTGAATTCAAAAGCGCGCGGCGCGTGCTTGTGACCGGAAACGTCTTCGAAAACAACTGGGCGGCCGCCCAGAAGGGATATGCCATTTTGCTGACGGTGCGGACGTCGGATAGCGGCAACGTTGCAGTCGTCGACGATGTCACGATCCAGAATAACGTGCTGAAGAACGTGGCGGCTGGATTCAATAGCCTTGGGCGTGATGACAACTGCAGACTGTCCATCGCCCCACTCTGTAACAATCCAGGTGAAGCGAAGCGCTGGAAGATCGTCAATAACCTCGTGGTCCTCCGAAGCATCAGCGCACCCGGCGTGCTTCGGCCTGTGGGGTTTGAGGTTTTGCCGGAGGTTACGGATGTTGTATTTCAACACAACACAGTTGTTCCGGGGGCTGGAGCCGACTGTTGGGCATCGGTATATTTCAGTGTTCCAGGCGGTTCCAAGTGGCCACTAGCGCAGTCAGACACGCACAACTTGTGGATAACGGACAATGTGCTGTGCCGGCCTCCTACCGGTGACTGGGGAGGACAGGGCACGTCTGGGCTGATGAGTTACATGGGAGATCCGCCTCCCCTTGAGAGGCGGTTCTCAGGTAACGTGATCCTTTCCCCCAGTCATGGAAGTTCGGCCGTATTTCCGGCCGGAAACCTTGTGACAGCCGGACCGATCCAGTATGCCGAGGCGGAAACTGGCGACTATCAGGTGACTTCACCCAAATGGGTAAAGACGACCGACGGTAAACCAGCCGGCGTGAACGTCCGCGAACTCGATGCCGCCGTGTCCGGAGTCATTGGCACAGCAAATTCTGGCCATTGACGAAACGCAGATACATTGCTGGTTGATATGATGGAACTCTCGATAAGCACGAACGCCAGTGTCATCTCTCGTAATTTTGTTGTCTGCAAGAGCGTAACGACCACGGACCCGTCGCTGATCCAAAGAGGTTAGTTCGGGGAAAAATCCTGCGAAGGTGCTAGTTTGGAACGCGAGCCACACGGGTCTTGCACAACGCAACCAGCGAAGGAAACTTGCCGATGAATATCACAGAGGTATTGGATGGCTTGTCATGCCTGAGTGTGCGCACGCTGTCTTTGGCAATGAGGAAGCCCTCGACGCTACGGACTTACGTCTCCTATTGTCTGAAGAGATACGACGAGTTAACTGGAGCTGGACTTGCTAGCCGTGGTCCGGTGACTCCCTCTGATACCGAAACTATATCTCTGCCCTCAGCGCACACGGGCGGCGGAATGTCATTCAGCGAACTGGTGATACTCGCGCGCACTACCAAAACGCGCAAACCTGCGGCTATTTTCGAGATTGGGTCTTATGACGGCCTTACCACAGCCGTGTTCATGCTGAATTCACCGCCTGAAACCCGGATTCTGTCTCTAGATTTGCCTGCCGAGGCACCAGAAGTTCGGGCAAACTTGGAGAGTGACAAGGACCTGGTTGCCGCCAGACATCTCGGTTCAGTTCCGCGGGCGCTGGGGTTAAATCGATATACCCAACTGCTGTGCGACTCCATGATTTTTGACCCGGAGCCTTATGCCAATTCCATCGACCTTGGACTAGTTGACGCGGCGCATGATGCCGAGCACGTTAGGAATGACACAATCAAGATGGCCAGAATGCTGACAGACGAGGGAATGGTCTTCTGGCACGACTACGGTGGAAAGGGCGCCTTTCGTCCCTTGGCGGCCTACCTTGAAAGTCTAGCCAAACGGCGACCGATCTACCGGATACCAGAAACGAGCCTCGCCTGGGCCTACGCGAGGGATCTAAAGGAGGCAGTCCTCTAGTTTTGTTTCTAAACAGTAGCGCGGCGTAGATAGTCTAGTATGGATTGATAAGACGTCAGGTCACCAAGTATTTCCGCATCAAACTCAATGCCGAACTCTTCTTCAACCGTAGTTATCAGGGTCGCAGCGGCAACGGAGTCCCATCCCTCCACCGTATCCAGGCTGGCGTTGGTGATTTGGTGTTCTGAAATATCGGGGAAAACCGCTGCAAAACATCTTGTAAGCCGCGCCGGGATATCATTCATCTTAAAGCTCCTGAATCTCAAGATAGACAGGCGGACAGTTGTCAAATAACTGTTTTCGAGTGGTCGTATAGCCTGATCGAGTAGTGTCCCCTATCACTGCGTCAAGGAAATCCCGGATGGGTTGGTTCCGCGGAGTCTCTAGAAAATCGAAGGTAACGTGGTCCACGGCAAATTTTTGAAATACTCGGATCAGGCAACCGTGCTCGATACGTCGCGAAAATGCACGGCAGCTCATCACCCAGTGGTCGATGGTGAGGCTACTGCCTTCTATCCTGCCGGCGAGCACAGCGATCTTACCCAGAGGACCATACTTGTCTTCATAGGAAGCTACCTCGAGGAAGACGCTGGGATCACTCAGGTACTGTTGCCACGATGTCTCCGTGTGGCGCTTGCCGTTTAAGTTGAATTGATTAGTTTTGTTGATAAGTTCAAGCGCACGGGGATCAGGTGGATCCTTTACGAAGGTGAGAGACAGCTTGCCATCTGCCTGCTGCAGAAAGCTTTCCGGGGTATACCCTTCCGCTGGACTTGCTCCGACAGCCTCATGATATGCGCGGATGCTCTGGGCTCGGATGGCGTCTTCGTCGGAAATCGCCATCTTCCCGAACCTGTCACGGAGTTTATACAAGAGATCGAAGGCCGCCTTATCGTCATCGCGGGGAAAGAGCAGGCACTCGATATCAGGATAAGCGGCTTTGACCTCCGCCAGATCCAGAGCGCTATCGTCGACAAACACTATGCTATCGGGACCGACATTCCAAGCTTCGAGAATTTTCCGGACGGACTCAGATTTGGGCCCCCAGTTTGCCACAAGAGGGAAGATTCGCCCGCGCGCAAGAAAAGGTTTTCGTTTGCTGAAAGCCTCTTCAACAAGAGTGGGGTCATTCTTACTGGCTACACCAATTAATGTACCTGAGTCGGCAAGCGACGCCAGCAGCTGCTGGTATAGGCCGTGCCTTTGGGTGTGGTGATCGAGGTCCCAACTCACCCCTTCAATATTCACTTCACCGAGAATACCCTGCCAGAAAGTATTATCAAGATCCGTTATTAGTCCCTTTTTGGGAAGTGGACTCCTTACAAGTGTAGCCATGAGTTCCGCTAATTTATCGGCGTGGCTCAAGCTATATGGAAGTCCGGTGCTTAGCTCTGACCTCGCATCAAATCTATCTGCATGTGGCGATATCTGATCCAGACGTTGTGAGCTGACCACACGAACCGACTTAAGTTCGGACAGCTTCGATAATAGAGTTGCTCGTACGCCGAGTAAGTCGCCTTCCGATTGGCTTGAGAGCCATCCAGGAGTGAACGCTACCGGTGGAACCGGGAGCGTTGGCAGTGCCGCTACAACGACGTTCTTGTCGGCAAGGATTTTCAGGGCCGTCAGGACCCTGGCTGCCTGGTCGCGAACTGTCTGAACGATATCTTTCAACTGGGGCGGGTTCCATCCGCCCAACAGTCTGATCCCGAGCCGCGGGTCGAGGTCTTGCCACTCGATGACCGCCGCTATAGTGGAGCCCTGAGCCCGGGCAAGCCTTTCCAGGTTTCCGGGAAGGTCGCCAAATGTCCCGGTCGAAATTGCTAGTTGATGGTTCGGGAATTCAAGGCGTAAGTGGGCACCAAGAAATGTCGAGAAGTGTAGAGGTGTGAATCCGCACGCCAATTGAATCTCGAAGGTTGGCGATTCGTCGCCGCGGTTTCGCTTCATTACTTCAAGGGCTTCGATCAATTTCATGGGTGCAGTCCAAGGCGCGTTTCAGCCGCGATAATAGCACAATAATGCCATGCTCGGCGCTGCGCTGCCGGCGGAGGAAGATGCATACTTGCAGGTTCGGCGGCCGATTGAGAGCATCTAGCTGACGTAAGATTACTAAAGGATCTCTAATTAAGTATCTGACCTGCGGCGGTGGACTTCGGCAACAGGGAAGCTTAACGCAATATCTGGTTCTCCTTGCGGAGAGTGCTACTTGCTTGGCACCAGAACGATGCTCGCGCATGAAGGCTTCGGGTCCCGCGTGACAGCACAGACTGTAACTCCACTGTTACCTGCAACCGACTTCGGAGCTGTATAGAGTCCTCCTGCCGTAATGCTACCCGTAGGCGGCTTCAAGGACCACGACGATGCAGTTGCCGAAGACATAAACTGCGCTGTTTGCTGTGCTCGAAGCGTAACAATGTCTGGCTGTATCGCGAGCTGGGAGGTCACATCGACTTTTCTCGCTGCGGACAGACGAGATTCATTCACCCCTGCTATTGTGCCGTCAGTAGTCTGGATCCAGGTCGGCGAAGCGAGTTGGTAGTTGTCAGCAGAAGGGTCAACATAGGAGACCCTAGCCTGCAAGGTATTTGTCGGAGGATATGAATATTTTAGATCACTAGTTGCCGCAAACATTACATTCCCCTTGAACCGTCGATCGACCGGCGGCGGATCCCCCATGTACATGTTCAGGCCTTCTGTGCCCCTGAGACCATGATCCCCGTTGGGCTGACGACACAGCACATTGTCCAATATCCAGACGTCGTTGGTGACGTGACTCGGTACGGGTTGTGAGCCACCAGCTGAGAAATAGATCGAACTCCAACAAGGCGTAGAACTGGAAGACACCATGGTGTTGTGTTGCAGCACAATATCCTGCAGAACTCCGATTATTCCTCCATTTGGCCGATCAATGCCCCGTGAGAAAAGAAAGCCTATGTTTTTGCTTCCGCCGGGGAGCGAGGGGTCAAAAAAGGTGATTAAGTTATTAACGATATACCAATTAGACTGCGAGCCAGCACTCTTGCAATCGGCATACGCCGAACCGCCGCAGGTATCGTCCTTCGCAAGTGAGTTAAATCCTGAGACTACGTTTTTGATGATATTGTTCGTGATCGTTAAATCTTTGACCACCGCAAAATCACCACTCTGGCCGGAACGCACTGTCAGCATAACCGCAAAACCTAGTTGGCCGCTGACCCAGACGTTCTCTATGATATTGCCGTCAAACAGGACGCGCAGGCAACTCTTACACTCAAAGGAATTTTTAACAACCCATTGGTTGCCAGGAGGTATCGTGCCGCCTTTGCCTACCTTCGCCCAGGAAAGAGGCTTGTATAGATGATTTCCGGTAATCGTAATGTCCGATGGAACCCCGTGGTTGAAGTTTTTGCCTGCACCTCCGAACATGACGTTCTCGCCCGCTGCTTCCAAGTAGTTATTGGTGATCTTTATCGGACCGGGAGTATCGAACGCTGCAAATGCCTGAGCATCCTGACCAGGCGCGTGGATTGCAGAGACATAGCTATCTATCAGTGCATAATTTGAGCCGTTGCCTTGAAACGCGGTTACTATATCTTGGCCCTTTATGCCGTTCACCATGTCCCCGTCAGAGCCGTGAATGTAACAGCGATCAACAACAATAGAATCGCCTTGAGGAGTGGCCCGCCATTCAGAACCGATCAGATAGTAGGTGTATCCGTTGTTTGACGCGGCCGGAGCAGGCGTATAGTTCGATACCGAGGAAATCTCGAGTCCAACAAGCCGGAAGTGGTTTGCCCCGCCATTAATCTGAAACGCGGGGCGCGTGTCAGGGGTTACCACCTTGGGCATGTTGACGGCGTCAGACGGGGCTACACGCTTCCCTGTCGGAAGATTTGCCAGCCTCGAAGAGATCACATAGATCCACTTGGCCGTTGGACCTTGCGTCTTCGCAGGAAGTTGAAACGCGCCAGTGTAGGTCACGCCTGCTTCCAGGACGATCACATCGCCGGGATGAGAAGCATTGAGGGCAGGCTGCAATTCTCCGCTGCTGCCTACGAAGATGGTCGACCCGTCCGGGTGCGTGTATGAGGTATCGACGTGGACGCGCGGCAGTTCGGCGACTACCTGACCGTGTGCACAAAGAGCGCAAAGCAGAATTACGGACCACGAACAGAAGTAACGAATCGTGACGCGAACCGTCGGGAAAACCTTAGCCATCTGAATCCTTAGTGTGGCAATATCGTTTGACTGAACGACCTCCGGACCGCCGCGGCGCACTACATTGGGCAGGTCGTGCACGTCAGCTCCTCGGCGTCGTTATTCCGGATTAATAGCACTGCACCCATGTGTGCTTCCCAAATCGTATCATCCCTTGCGAGGCTCTCACCACGTCATCGGATTGATTCCGCAGGGGATTACAACGTGTAACACTGGGCAGATCGCGTTCGCTTGTAACCCACTCCGACCTCGCAGTAGTCGCGCCGTCACCGCAAAATCTCATGCGATAATAAGAACTCGAACTTGCCTTGGCGCGATTGAGCCGGGGCTTTATCAAATGGTCTGAGGGTCTTGTGGGTATGAGTCAACATGCGACGGAAGTCGCAACAGGAAATCGCTTCGAGTTCGGCAAGAACTGGGCCTGGTTTCTGGAAACGCTGAACGACGAGAAAATCGAAGAAGCGGTAAAGTCGTTGCGCGATATGCTGGAGACCGATGACCTTTCCGGCAAGACCTTCCTCGACATCGGTTCGGGAAGCGGCCTATTCAGCCTCGCCGCGCGACGGCTCGGGGCACGCGTCCATTCCTTCGACTACGATCCGAACTCCGTCGGGTGCACTGAAGAGTTGAGGCAGCGTTATTTTGCCGATGACTCTAATTGGATGATTGAGCCAGGATCTGCGCTGGACTCGAGCTACATGGCGTCCCTGGGGAGATTTGATGTGGTCTACTCTTGGGGCGTGCTGCATCACACCGGAGACATGTGGACCGCGTTGGCCAATGCAGCGAGTCCAGTATCGCCCGGCGGAAAGTTGTTTATCGCCATTTACAATGATCAAGGCACCGCCAGTCGACGCTGGACAAAAACCCAGAAACTCTACAACCAGTTGCCGCAGGGGCTGCGCTTTCTTGTGGTATGGCCCTCGTTTTGGGTGCTCAACTGGCGTCCCTTGGTGAAGGATTCCCTGCGCCTGAAGCCGTTCAAGAGCATTCGCGACTATGGTAAGAACCAGCGCGGCATGTCGTTCTGGCAGGACCTGGTGGACTGGGTGGGCGGCTATCCGCGTGAAGTGGCAGCGCCCGAACAGATATTTGACTTCTATCGCCAGCGCGGCTTTTTTCTCACCCGCCTTCGAACCTGCGGCGGCAGCATGGGCTGCAATGAATTCGTGTTTCAGAAGTTCTAACGTTGGCTCCGCTGGCCGACTCTTCGGCAGCGGAGCCAATTCTGCACGCATCCATTTCACCGTTGTGTTGCAGAGATTACCAGCGCTGTGTTGTTCGTGCCCGCCAATCCAGTCGATGGCGTCGTCAGCACCGTGGTCGGCGGCGCGCCATTAATTGGTGATGCGGTACTAGGCAGTTTGGTCATATCGACCCCGGCGAGGTTGCCATCGCTGGTATTGGTCCAGTACGGACTCGTCAGCTGATAGTCCATACTGGCCGGATTGGCGAACACGAATGGCAGAGTCGTTGCGTAATTGTGCGCAGGCCATGTCTGCACCGTGGTGCCCGTGGGCACATACATCACATTGCCATAGTATCTTTGCGTTACGTCGTTCGGCGATAAGTTGGGATATGCCATGTACAGATTCAGCCCGCTCGTACCTTTGAGGCCATAGTCTCCGTTGGGCTGACTGCACAACACATTGTCGAGTATCCAGATGTTATTGGTGATGTGACTGACAGGTGGATACGGTTCTTGGCCACTGGAAAAATACATCGAAACGTAGCATGGTGTAGGGGCAGCCGAGATCATGGTGTTGTGCTGAAACACCACCCCCTGCATATTTCCGAGTATTCCACCGTTAATTCGGTCAATCCCTCGTGAGAAGAGAAAGCCGATGTTGCGTTGGCCGCCGGGAAGTGTCGGGTCGAAAAAGGTGAACAAGTTGTTAGCGATATACCAACGGTCTTGACTCCCGGCATTCTTGCAATTCGGGTATGAGGTTGTGCCGCAGGTGTCATCTTTCGCAAGGCCATCGATACCAGACACGACATTCTTGAATGTGTTATTGGTAATGGTTACATCGTTGACCACCGCGAAGTCTCCACTCTGACTGCTGCGGACCGTCAACTGGACCGCGTAGCCTAGCTGCGCCGCCGCCCATACATTCTCGATCGTGTTGCCGTCAAACAAGACGCGCTGGGCATTCTTTAGCTCGAATGCGTCTTTCTCCACCCATTGATTGCGCGGAGCGGTAGTGAGTGGCACCCATGCCAGGGGCTTGAACAGGTAGTTGTTCTGAATGGTGATGTCGGATGGTACACCTACGTTATAATTCTGTCCAGAACCGCCGAACATGATATTCTCGCCAGCTGCCTCCAGGTAATTGTTCACTATCTTGATAGGGCCGAGAGTATCAACCGCTCCAAACGCCTGTGAATCCTGTCCCGGCGCGTGACCTTCGCTGAGGTAGGAATCCACTACTGCGTAGTTGTTGGCGTTGCCCTGCACCAGCGTCACCACGTCCTGCGTTGGCGATCCGTGAATATAGCAGCGGTCAATCGTGATGGAGTCGGGCTGTGGCTTGACGTTGAACTGTGAACCGATTAGAGCCCACACGTAGCCATTGGGACTAACCGTCTTTGCGGGCACGTAGGTCGAGGCCGTGGTCATCTCGATTCCGGCGAAGCGCCAGTGGTTCGCCCCGCCGTTCACCTGAAAAACCGGGGCATCAAGCGGTGTAACAATCTTGGGCATGTAAGCGGAAACGCTTGGTGACACACGAGTATGTTCGGGCAGGCTCGACAACTTCGAGCTGATGACATAGATCCATTTGTTGGTAGGATTGGTCTTTGCTGGAAGCTGGAAATATCCGTTATAAGTCACACCAGCATCCAGGACGATTACGTCGCCAGGCGAAGAGACATTGAGTGCGCTGCTAAGTTGTGCCGAGGTGTGTGCAGCCCACGTTGTTCCGCCCGTAGGGAGGGTGTAGGTTGTGTCAATGGAGACACGAGGAAGTTCCGCGCGCGGCGGTGTGGTTGCAGCAAAGCCGCTGACCGCGACGGTTAGCAGACAACATGCCCATGCCAGGCCCAAAATCGGTCCAGCCCAATAAAGCCTTGCACTCAAAACCAGTCGCGCGGAATTTTTGGCGAACAGCATACAAATCTCCCTTCGAATGACGAATAAAGTGCAACAGGCGGCGACGAGTCCGGGAAGTGTGTGATTCGCGCCCGCGTCTGTAGCACTCAATACATCGGCTGGCGAGCAGATTTCTTAAGTTGACGAAATCGGAGGATGGAGACTATGTCCGCGCGGCGTGAATAGCACCGTCCATCCGGAGGGTGCATTGAGGAGGAATCGTCGTGTCGACTGAAAGTTCTGAAGCTTGCGCGTTATCGGCAGGGCCGGAGGAGAGAGTGTACTCGGCGAGTAGCTAAGAGGGCAGGGCGACTGGGCTGCTTCTGATTAAGGTCGCCAGGTCCGTCGGCCTGCAAGCGGTCAGCGGACCTGGAGACTGATTCCTTCTTTACGAGTACTTACGTGCGGCTACGGCACGGGCACTTCAGACATATTAACTCCAGAAAGGTTGCCATCGCTGGTATAGGTCCAGTAGGGCGAGGCCAACTGGTAGTTTGAGTGGGTGGGATCGACGTAGCCAATTGTACTGGCTACATCATTGCTTGTCGGGAACACGTATGCAGTGGCGCTCTGCTTCCACATCACATTGCCATAGTACCGTTGTGTCACGTCGTTCGGCGAGGTATTGGGATATGCCATGTACAGATCCAGCCCGCTCGTGCCTTTGACGCCCCAATCTCCATTGGGCTGACTGCACAATACGTTGTCTAGTATCCAGACATTGTTGGTGACGTGACTGGTGGGTGGATACGGTTCTTGGCCGCTGGAAAAATATATCGAAACGTAGCATGGTGTAGAGGCGGCAGAGACCATGGTGTTGTGCTGAAGCACCACGTCCTGCATATTTCCGAGTATTCCGCCGTTGGGATGGTCAATCCCCCGCGAGAAGAGAAAGCCAATGTTGCGTTGCCCGCCCGGAAGCATTGGGTCAAAGAAAATGAACAAGTTGTCGGCGATGTACCAGCGGTCCTGAGACCCCGCATTGTGACAGCTCGTATAAGGCGCGATTCCGCAGGTATCATCTTTTGCCAGACTATCGATTCCAGACACCACGTTTTGAAACGTATTGTTGGTCATCGTCACGTCGTCGACTACGGCAATATCACCGCTCTGACCGGTGCGAACGGTCAACTGGACGGCATAGCCTTGCTGCCCGTTATACCAGTTGTTCTCCACCAGATTCCCATCGAATAAAACGCGTTGGGCGCTCTTCAGTTCAAAGGAATCTTTAATGATCATGGTGCTACCTGGCGAGACGCCCACGCCGACGACGGCCCAAGTCAGCGGCTTGTACAAATGATTGTTTCTGATTTCGATGTCTGAAGGAACCCAAGGGGTGCTGGGCCCACCTGACCCGCCAAACATCAGGTTCTCGGTGGCTGCCTCGAGATGATTATTGACGATCTTGAACGGTCCCGGGGACCACCACGCCCCTACAGCCTGGGCCTCAACGTTGTAGGCGTGAATGTCGGAAAGCCATGAATCTACCACTGCAGCATGACTCCAGTTCATCGATAGTCCTCGCTGCAGATCGTGAGTCGGGTCGCCATGAATGTAACAGCGGTCGAAAATAATTGAATCGGGAAGGACCGCCGGGACGTTGTCATAGTTCTGGACCAGAGCACCCCCATAGTAATTTGGGTCGCTGCCTCCCGGCCTGTACGTGGAGGTCGAGTAGATTTCTATGCCGCTGATGCGCCAGTAGTTCGCTCCACTCTTCTGGTAAATGGCCGAACTGGCGTTCGGAGTCACGATCTTGGGCATGCTAGCAGCTTCGGAGGGTGATACCCGAGTACCTTCGGGCAGGCTCGCCAATTGCGAACTAATGATGTAAATCCACTTATTGCTCGGGTTGGATTTGGCGGGAAGAAAAAAGTTTCCAACATAAGCTATACCGGCATCCAGCACGATCACGTCGCCGGGTACAGAGGTGTTCAGCGCGCTAGTCAACTGTGAGGCGGTATGTGCGGCCCAAGTTGTGCCGCCGGTTGGCAGGGAGTAAGAAGTTTGCATCACGGTCCCGACGTAGCTGCCGTTGCTCAGACTAATGCCCGAGGGGAGTTGCGCCGACGGCTTCTGAGCGACGGATACGGCGGTTAGCGCTAGTGAGAGTGCAATACAAAGCGGTGTTGGTGACAGGCGTAGTCGACCAAAACGACAAGGTAACGAACGACGTAGTACTTCACAGTGGGATCTCATTCACATCTCCTTTAAATACCGGCATTTGCGGGGTGAGGGTATCAGCGGTAATGTTGCGCGCGATTACCACGCCTCAACGACGTATCCGTCCCTGAGACGCCGGACGGCGACTGGATACCCAATAGCATCAAGGCTCTCACGCCGTCTCCGCTATCGAAACAATTGCTGGCATGGGAGGCTTACGAAGGTAACATCGACATGGTTACCTACCTCCCAATGACGCAGTCGTCTGTGGCGACGATTCAGGGATTCGGAAGCGTTAATCACGGCCAACCGATGACGGAGTCGGGACACTGACTCGGAGAACGGCCGTAACTTTGCCTCGGCGGGCCGATGTCTCGCATGTTTCGTGACTTAGACGGAGATCGAACGGCGCGGCATCCCAAGGGTCGGTCTGACGACATCGCCCCGGAGCGGTATGGTGCCCTGAATCTGGTCGAGACGGGCAGGAATGCATCTACGCCCGAGGCGACTGGGCGATCACCCCAGCTTAGAATGCTACGCAGTCTCACTACTTGGGAATGAGGGGCTCAACAGGGCCTAAGCGCCAGTGGGGCGCAGTTCAGCATAGAGTGCAAGCCAGTCCTTTCGGACCGCCGTCCCAGAGTAGAGCTCGCACCGTAGTCTTGCTGCCCTCGCAAGTCGCTGGGCTAAGCCTTCTTCCTCGATGAGTCGCAGCGCGGCACGCGCCATCGCTTCGTGATCGTTCAAATCGACGAGAAGCGCCGTCTCTTCATTGCGAGCAATATAGGGAATACCGCCGGCCTGCGTCGCCACCAGAGGAAGACCCGAGGCATAACATTCCAGCAACGAACCAGGCATGTTATCGACATCGGGACTAGTGAGGTAGATGTCGGCCTCATCGTACAAGCCCGGAACCTCGTTTTGCGGTACGGTACCGACGAACTTGACGTTTCGCAGACCCATATCTTGGACCATCCGTTCTAGTTGGGCCCGCATAGGCCCATCGTGTGCGATCGTCAAACGTGCGTCGGGATACCGTTGTTGCACGATGCCAAAAGCCTTCAATGTGCAAGGAACGTTGTAGAGTTGTTCAAGGCCTCGGTTGTGCAGAAACACGGGTCGTACCGGTTTCCGCTCGCGGAATCGAAACCTTTCCACATCGATAACGTTGTATATCGATTGGGCCTGATAACCGAACCGCGCAAAAACATCGACCAGATATCCTGATGGCGTAACGATACGATCTGCAAACCTCAGTAGGCGCGAACTGCGCCACTGACCTAAATGCTGACTTGCTCGCCCGTCGCGGTAATTGACGATCGATTTCTTCCTGAACAGGCGGCCGATTAAGACCACAGGCGCGGCCGACAAAAGGAAGGAATAATTCCCCGCAGAAAACGAATGCAAAATGTCAAACCGTCCAGCTTTGACAAGCAGCTTGCAGAGAAACGTCCCTGACGTGACTACCGTTCGAAGATATTTGATTTCCTGTAGCGCTCGAAGGGGCCCGGGAAGTCTCGGGTTAATGGGCAGGAACTCGACTCGAATGCTTGGTTCATTTTGCAGGAGTTCCAGCAGACGGCTGGCTTGCACCGCCTGGCCGCCGACGATATCGAGCGACGGCGCAACCAACAAGATTCGAGTCGGAGGCAAGGTCACGCTCAGCCCGCTAGTCTCTGTGAATGTGGGCAGTTCATCGACCGCTGGAGGGTCGCGCCATGTCGGAGACGTCGACGAGGTTTTTGCAATAATCCGTTTCTCCGCGGAACCAAAGCTCCAAAATGTATAGATACCAGAGCTGCAGGTTCACGAACCCGGACTTTTTCGCATCTTCCCACGCCTTCCACAGTCCGCCTTCTCTGATCCATCCTGCTTCGGCCAGTGCCGAATGTCCGAACACCTCGTCCACTTTTGGCCGCCAGCGGCTGAGCATCCAGCGCTCAGCAGGGATGCCGAAGCCGCGCTTTCTTCCCTTGGCAACCCGCTCGCCAATTTCGCGGCGAGCCAATTCCCGTAGTATTGCCTTCAGTTGGCCGCCTCGCAGACGCATGTCGTAAGGCAACGATCTAGCAAACTCACATAAATCGGCGTCCAGAAACGGTGCACGTGCTTCGAGCGCGTAGTACATGGTGGCGCCATCCACCTTTACCATGTACTCACCTGCAAACCGGCCGCGACGATCATATTCAAGGAATTCCTGCAACAGTCGGCGAGCCGATTCGGGAGACTCCGGAATAAGCCGCCGACTCACGGTTGCGTTTTCGAGGCGCGCGCCGGAGATGCCATGTCGCTGCAGCGACGGAAATCCGGGCTTAACCTTCACCACCGAGCCTAATCCGCCGGTTACATAGTCGAAAAAGTGCCGCGCTCGGCCAAGAGAGCCCACCTCCGGCAGGAGGTTCCGGACGCTCGGCCATATGTGTGTCAAGGAGTCGGGAACGCGTTTGGCTACACGCTCGGCATTCAAGAAGTATCCATACTCCGGATATCCAAGAAACACATCGTCGCCCCCATCGCCGACGAGCAGTACAGTTGCTGAGGACTTTACCGCTTTCGACAGGCGCAACATGCCGAGGCCCGAGCTACACGCGAACGGCTCCGCATAGGCGGCCACCAGTTCTTCCGCATCTGGAAACTCTTCCCGCGAAAGGTCGAGAACCCTATGCCGGAGGCCCAATTCGTTGGCGGTTCTTTGAGCATCCTCAGATTCGTCCAATGGGTCGCCGGGCGCAGCCGCAGTATAGGCTGTAATGTCCCCACCGAGCTCCCGAATTGCCCAGCAGACCAGGCTGGAATCGATGCCGCCGCTGAGCAACGCACCCACTGGAACGTCGGCTTGAAGACGTCGCTCCACAGCTTGCAAGAACAGGCGGCGCGTTTCCTGGACGGCCTCACCAAACGATCCGCGAAAATCGGTTTGGGGAGGCGGCTGCCAATAGCCACGCATAGAAATACGGCCATCATCCCACTCCAGAATGGTCGCTGCCGGAACCTTAGAAACGCCTTGATAAACGCAGCAGTCGTCCGTTACATACCCGAATTCCAGGTACTCCGCTATCGCCGAGGGATCGATCTCGGAAGCAAAACCCCCGCTCCTCAGAGCGCGGGGCGTCGAAGCGAACGCGAGCGTGCCATTCTTCAGCGCATAGCACAGCGGCTTGATCCCAAGGCGGTCACGGACCAGAAACAACTTGCGCTCGCGGTCATCCCATAACCCAAAGGCATACATGCCGCGCAATCTGGGTACCAGTGCATCCAGCCCCCACTCGCGATAGCCATGCAACAGCACCTCGGTGTCGGTGCGGCTGCGGAAGGTATATCCACGGGCTACAAGCTCCCCTCGCAGTTCGTGAAAATTGTAGATGGCTCCATTGAATACGAGTGCGATTTGACCATCTTCGGACACCATCGGCTGGCGCCCGGCGTCGCTGAGATCGAAGATGGAAAGGCGTCGGTGACCTAGTGTCGCGAGGTCCCAAGATTCGATCCCTTCGGAATCGGGTCCCCGCCGAGCCAGAGCAGCATTCATTTTGCGGACGCAATTCCTGGCGTAATTACGGTCCGAGGTACCCACAAAACCGGAAATTCCGCACATTGAATTGGGCCCCGCGCCTTCTATAAAGGTATCTGATTCTAAACTTCGGTTTGTGCACCGGTCAATCAAACCGCTTTGGAAGTTCCCCCGATAGTGGCCAGTAATCTGGGGCGAGTTGGGGGTCCTTTCATGGTTTGTGTACCGCTGGACGGCGTAGTTGGAAACTGCGGCGAGAAACGTTTCGAGGCCCATTCAACCGGGGATCCCTAGTCCGCCTGACCGAGAAGGTCCCTAACTCCGGAAGCCGGAGCCTCTAGCCGCTGGGACCAAATCCCAAATCGAAGATGAATTTCCAACGAAATGGAAAGAGCGCGAAGCAGATTTGGCGTGGTCACCCGTCTTGTGAGACACCAAATCGAGGCCCACTTCGGTGGTAGACTCTAAAAGGAATCAAAATATGGATGGTGGCTCCCCTTGCTGGCCGCAACTGAGTAACGCGGCAGAGATTACCATCTTTCCTGAAGACGATGCCAGCTCTCCCGAGCAGTATTGCCGCTCGAAGGTGGGGCCTAACGGAAGACCCTTATGGACTTAGCACAAACCCAGCAACCGATCCGCGTGGGTATCGTTGGAGCGGGAATAATCGCCCGTTTTCACGCGCAGGCGCTGAGGAAACTTCCCGGAGTCACCCTGGTAGCCGTGTGCGATCGCGATCAGAGCAGGGCGACAACCCTGCAGCAAGCATTTGGTGTACCGCACGTCTTCGAATCTGTCGGAGGAATGTCGCGCGGTGTGGCTCTTGATGCAGTCCACGTCCTGGTACCTCCGCCGGCACATGCGTCCACTGCGGTGGAATGCCTTGAAAACGGGTGGCATACCTTGGTCGAGAAGCCCTTTGCGACGACGCCGGAGGAATGCCGCACTATCGAAAACGCCGCAAGACGAGCTGAACGCTTCGTTGGTGTTAATCACAACCTGACATTTTTGCCGGCCTTTCTACGGTTGATTGCTGATATTAAGGCCAGACGGCTTGGCCGCATTGTGAATGTCCACGTGTGCTGCAATATGCCAATGCCCCAGCTCGCAACTGGACAGACAGGTCAGTGGATGTTTGCAAAGCCAGGCAACATCATTCTGGAGCTCGGACCGCATCCGCTTTCCGCCATCGTGCGCCTTATGGGGCCGACAGAATCGGTAAAGACTGTTGTTTCGGGTAAGAGAACGCTTCGAAGCGGCTCGCCCTTTTTTGATACCTGGCAGATGCTGTTCACTTGCGAACGTGGCCCGGCACAATGCTACTTCTCCGTCGGTGGAAACTTTGTGGACTGTTCTGTCTACGTCGTAGGCCAAGATGGCTCTGCAATAGTCGATCTGATGCGCAATACCTACGTTTTCAGCACCAAGACCCGTTTCGTCGCACCGGTTGACAGTTTCGTCGATTCGATGCGGCGCTCGCGATCATCGTTTGCAGACGGGTTTCGCAATATTTCCACTTACGCCAGCGGCGTACTCGGCCTGAACGTCTCAAACGATGTGTTCAGCGTGGGAATGCGAAACAGCATAGTAGCTTTCCATGAAGCGATCTCCCGTCGCTCCGAACCTCCTGCCGGAATCGTGGAAGCCAGCGCGGTCATTCAAGCCTGCCATGGGGTGATCGACTCGGCACACTCAGGAGATATGCACCATGTCCAAAACTGATCACATCGTCGTTATCGGCGGAACTGGTTTCATCGGTTCACGTTTGGTGCAACTCCACCTCGACAGCGGCAATTCCGTAACCGTTGTTTCCCGTACGGCCTCCAATGGAGGATCTTCAATTCGAGGTCTCGAATACGTCCGCGGGGAGGCGGCGGACGAACAGTGTATGCGATCCGTGATCAAGGGTGCTTCTGTTGTGTATGACCTTGCTATGGGCGGCGGTAGAACCTGGGCCAGCTTCGAGCGTGATTTTGTAGATTCGGTCCGTGGTATTGCACAGGCGTGCACCGACTTTGGAGTCAAACGTCTTGTCTATGTGAGTACCAGTGCTGCGTTGTATTTGGGGAACCGCCGGAGGATCGATGAAAGCGATGGGCCCGACCCGAAGCCCGAGACGCGAGGCTACTATTCCCGAGGGAAGATTCTCGCTGAACGCCTGTTAATGGAATTGCACGCCAAAAATGGCTTGCCGATGACCATCATGCGACCCTGCATTGTGGTGGGCCGAGGCGGATTTCTGAGTCACGGAGGCCTCGGGAATTGGCCGAGCGATACATGGTGCATTTCGCTGGGAAATGGTCGCCATCCTCTTCCCTTCGTCCTGGTTCAGGACGTTGCCCAAGCGTTATTTTCAGCGGCATTGGCTCCCGGCATCGATGGCCTGGCTCTCAACTTGGCAGGCGACGTACGACCCTCTGCTGCGGAATTCGTGTCGTGGTGCGCCGAACGAAGTCTCCGCCAAATTCACTTCCGTCCGACGAGTGTCACGCGGTTCTGGGGCATCTCAGTGGCGAAATGGTCAATAAAGAAAGCGGGTGGCGCGGATGCCCGGTTTCCAACGTACCGCGACCTCAAGAGTGCCGCCATGTACTCGGATATTGACTGCTCCGCAGCCAAGCGCCTGTTAGACTGGCGTCCCAACGCGGACATTCAGTACTTTGTCCATGAGGCCATCGATTCCCACCTTGAGTCGGTTCACCCGCACGACCTACGTCTGAATCCCTCGCCGTACGGCGCCATGGTGCGGTGATCGGCCAGCAACAAAGCGCTCAAGGTGATGGCTGAACCCTGGATCGTCGGTCGTAACCACGTATAGTTCGGATGTAAAGCTCCCGATAGCGGGCAAGCATCAATTCGCTGTCGTACTCTTCCACGCATCGGCGACGGTTTCGCATCCCCGTTTCTCGGCGGAGGTGTTCGTCGCTACTGAAAGTTCGCAGGGCCGCCGCATAACCGGTCGTATCGTCGACCGCGACGACGGCAGGCACAAGCTGGGTTCCGACGATCTCACGGCAGTCTCCCACGTCCGTGCAAACAGCGGGAAGGCCACACGACATTGCCTCGAGCAACGCCATGGGCATTTGTTCGGTGTCCGACGCTAAGGCGAAGAGATCCATCGCGGGGTAATAAGCTGCGACGTTGTCTATGGAGCCGGTAAATACTACCCGGGATGCAATGCCCATGTCCGACGCAGCTTTTTCAATTATCGACCGCATTGGGCCATCGCCGATGAGCAGGAGTTTGCCATTCGGGATCTCAGCGGCGAGCAGAGCTCGGAAAAGGCGCAAATGTCCCTTCTCTGCTCGAAGATGACCAACGCAGCCTATGACGAAGTCCTCGGGCTGGAAACCCAGGCGCCGCCGCATCGCGCCGCCGTCGGCCGGCTCCAGCTGCCGGATGTCGACACCGTTGGGAATACGAATTACTGGCGTTCGTAGATGAAACTCGGTTTCGACGGTGCGCTCGAGCGATCGCGAGGGCACAACAAGCGCCGATACGTTTTTGACGCTCAACTGCCGTAACAAGACTCTGGCGGGTTTCTGACGACCGCTCTCGTCCGCCGCGAAGCCGGTCTCGGTGTGAATGACCGGACAACTGTTGGTCATGCGTGCGGCTAACAAAGCGCTGGCTGCACCAAGGTTGTAAGTCAGCATCAGGTCCGGCCGCAACTGCTTGATCTGGTTTCGAATCCACAAGGCGTTTCGGAATAGCCGCCAAATGACCGCCGGGGCCCGGACGGGCCCAATTAGACCCGCGATGTCTCGAGGCACAATGGGTGGCCGTGGCAGTACTTCTACATCTGCATCTTTACTAATCCTCGAGAGTGAACCGTACTGTCCATCCATCGCAAGAATGTAATGGTGAAAGCAATCTTGAGTGACATTGATGAAGTTGGCTGTTCTGACTTCGGGCCCACCGGGATCGAAGGTCGAGAACACATGCAGTAGACGTGGCAGTGTCATCGGCTATCAGACATTAGAACATTTCCCCGGCTCCAACCCCAAACGAATCCGTGTCGATCTCCAGCCTCATGCAGGACGAAACGTACTTGTCATTAGTCCAAACCAGGTGGTCACATCTAACGGTGGTAATGACCGGGCACGCGAGGTAAGGGGGGCCCATTCACCGCCCGTAACTTCCAGGTAATCATGGTAAACTTCTCCAATGTTCCGGATCGAACGGCCGATGGTTTGCGTTTGGGAGACTGGCCTGTGAGCACGTCGATCTATCAGCAGCCCAACGCATTGTTAAAGGGCTCATTCCCCCTGCTTGTGGTCTTCCTGTTCTTGATCTTCAGCGCTTTCATGGAAGTGATACCGGTCTTTGGAGCGATGCGCCCCCAACTGGTGCTTGCCACGCTTGGGCTTTTGGCAGTGTTTGGCACTGGCCAGTTCATGAAAGTGCTGAGCACTCGCGTCGGCATGTGCTTTGCCGCATTCACGGCGTGGTTCATCGCTTGTGTGCCCTTCGGGGCTTGGCCCGGCGGCAGTTTTCACGTCTTCATCGAGCAATGGTATAAGGCTGCTCTTATCTTTATCTTGACCGCTGGTCTGTTGACGACGCTACCGCAGGCAAATCGGATATTCCGAACGATTGCGTATGGGACGGGTATCCTCGGCTTGCTGACGTTGCTAAAAAATAATCGCACGTCTGACGGGCGGCTGGTGCTCGACAACACCCGGTATTCCAACGCGAATGACTTGGCTTGGACGCTGCTGGTTGGCCTTACCTTTGTCGGCTATCTGTTCGTGCGCGGAACTCGGACCCAAAAGGTCATTGCTCTGTTGCTGGGGCCGCCGATGCTGCTCACGATCTCGCGTACGGGCTCGCGTGCTGGCGCGCTGGGTGCGGGTTTATTGTTTCTGCTGGTCGTGATCGCGTCCAAGCGTACGACTCGTATTCGCTTACTGGCTGCGTCGCCTGTGATCTTTCTTGCGATTATTTTCTTGCTGCCGCGTGACACCCTTATACGCTATACGACTTTTTTCGGCAGCTACGATGTGTATAACCTCTCGCCTACCGAGAGGCTACGTATGGGTACGATCGAATCTACCGAGGCGCGTAAACAGTTGCTCATTGACAGCCTCATCGTCACCGCCAAGCACCCCTTTCTGGGCGTCGGACCTGGAAATTTCGACGTTGCTCAGAACGAACTGGCTATGGCTCGCGGTGCATCAAAGGGCCTGTGGCATGTTACCCACAACACCTACACCCAGTTGTCCAGCGAGATGGGCCTTCCTGGACTTGCTATCTTTATAGCGATGCTCTACTACATCTTCAAAACGCTGAACGACATCATCCGCACTAAGACCAGGGGCCCGACTTGGGATAACCTCCGCGCGCTTGCCAGATCGCTGCGCATTGCATTCATCGTGTTTCTTCCCATCGCCTTCTTTGCCTCCTTGGCCTATGACGCCGATGTTCCAATTCTTGCCGGATTGACCACGGCCATTGGCTTCATGGCCCAGAAGCAGCGCGCCATTGACCGTGCCAATGCGGCGCCTGTGGCCTCGGTTGCCAACCCTTCCGACGCCGCCCTCGAACCCGTGGCTGTCGGACAATACTGACCCTATGTGCGGCATAGCCGGATTCGTCAACACCAACGGCGCCCCTGCCGACGCGCGGCTGATTCGCCGCATGACGGACCTCATTACTCACCGCGGCCCTGATGCATCGGGCGCTCACGTGCGCGGACAAGCTGCTCTCGGTCACCGCCGGCTGAGCATCATCGATCTCGCTGCGGGGCTTCAGCCGATGTCGAATGAGGACGACTCGCTTTGGATAACCTATAACGGCGAGATCTTCAATCACGCCGATATTCGTCCCGAACTGGAAGCTGGCGGACACCGCTACAAGAGCCACTGCGATACGGAGACCATTGTTCACGCCTACGAACAGTGGGGCGATCAATCGGTGAATCGTTATCGCGGCATGTTCTCCTACGCCATCTGGGACCAAAACCGCAGGCAACTGTTCTGCGCCCGCGACCGGCTGGGCATCAAGCCTTTCTACTACTTCTGGAACGGCCGTCTGTTCGCATTCGCGTCCGAGATTAAAGTGCTGCTGGAGCACCCCGACATCAGCACCGAGTTCAACGACAAGCTGCTTCCCGAATATCTGGCATTTGGTTACATCAGCGGCGAAGAGACGCTGTTTGCCGGTATTCGCAAACTCATGCCGGGGCACACGCTCACACTGACTTGTGGCGAAACACCGAGCCTGGAGATCAAGCAGTACTGGGACGCGCCGTGTCCGACGGAGTTCGAAGACCGTGCCGACAGTGAATGGATTGGCGATTGTCGAACGCGGCTGGAAGAAGTCGTGCGCATGCGATTAATGAGCGATGTGCCGCTGGGAATGTTCCTGAGCGGCGGTGTCGACTCTAGTGCCATCGCAGCGCTCATCAAGCGCATGACCGACGGGCCAGTGAAGACGTTTTCCGTCGGCTACAGTGAGTCGCGTTTCAGCGAACTCTCTGAGGCACGCCAGGTCGCTGAACTTATCGGCACCGACCACCACGAAGTCTTCGTTTCGATGGAAGAGTTCTTCAACGCACTGCCGCGCCTGGTCTGGCATGAAGACGAGCCGATCACCTGGCCTTCGAGCGTATCGCTGCATTTCGTATCAAAACTTGCGGCAGAGCAGGTGAAGGTCGTCCTTACCGGCGAAGGAAGTGACGAGCTTTTTGGCGGCTACGGACGCTACCGCTTCTATCAACTCAACGAACAATGGATGCGCGCCTATCGCGGCGTCCCCAGCGGAGTGCGCAACGCCATCCAAGGTGCCGTGGCGGAGTCGCCGCTGCTATCTGCGTCGCTGCGGCGGAAGCTGGGACACACGGTGCTGGGGCGCGGCGCCCACATCGAGTCGCTCTACCTCAACAATTTTTATTGCGCTTTTGGAGCGGAGGAGCAGGCGAAGCTCCTGTCGCGGCATTTCGATGCCAACCCTTACGCTTCGTTTCTGGAGCGCTGGGAGTCGACCGCAAAGTCGCCGACGCTGCCGCGCTTGCTTTACGCCGACCAGAAGACCTACCTTGTCGAACTCCTGATGAAGCAGGACCAGATGAGCATGTCGTGTTCCCTCGAGAGCCGTGTGCCCTTCCTTGACCACAAGTTCGTTGAGTTCGCTGCGTCCGTGCCGCCGCACATGAAGCTGCGCGGCAAGGAAGGGAAGTACATCATCAAGAAGGCGGTGGAAGACCTCATTCCGCGCAGCATCATTTATCGCAAGAAGATGGGGTTCCCCACGCCGATTACTACATGGCTATTGCAGGAGGAAGCTCGCCCGCTGCGCGATTACCTGCGCGACCCTGATGGCTTGCTCGCCAGTTATGTCAATATGGCTTACCTGAATGAGCTGCTGGACAAGCACGAGCGTGGCATTCACGACGCCACAGACCGCATCTGGCGCCTGCTAAATCTGCAGGTTTGGGGGGACACGTTCCTCACCGGACGCCGCGAACAGATCTGGGACGGGTTGATGAAGGCGCCGGCAGGTAGCGTTCAGGTTGCATGAAGTTCGCTACATGAAAAACGCAGCATGAGAATCCTCTGGGTCAGTCCTGGCTTCTTGCACCCGACCAACCGCGGCGGGCAAATTCGCACCTTGGAGACGCTGAAGCGGCTGCATGCGCGCCACGAAGTGCACTATGTCGCGTTCGACAATCCGGCGCAACCCGAGGGTGTGCAGCGGGCGCATGAATATTGCTCGCAAGCGTATCCGCTGACGCTCGACGTGCCACAGCGACGGTCACCGAAGTTCGCCGTACAGCTGCTGAGTAATCTCTCGTCTTCCATGCCACTTTCCTTGAGCCGGTATCGCTCGACTGCGATGCGCGAACAAATCAGCCAATTGCGCAGGGAACTAGCTTTCGACAGCGTGGTTTGTGACTTCCTGACGCCCGCGCCTAATTTTGCCGATATGAGTAGCGTCGTGCTCTTTCAGCACAACGTGGAAACAATGATCTGGCGGCGGCACGTCGAGCAGTCGCCAGATCCGATGCGGAAGACATACTTCAAGCTGCAGGCCGAGCGGATGTTTGATTGGGAGCGTCGCATGTGCCGGGCTGCTGCACGCGTCATCGCCGTATCGCCGCAAGATGCCGAACTGATGCGAAAAATGTTTGGCGTCGAAGCGTCGAACGTTCCGACCGGAGTGGACCTCGATTACTTTCGACGTCCGCTGGATGCGCCGCGCGCCGCCGATCTCGTCTTCGTGGGCTCAATGGACTGGCTACCCAATTCCGATGGGGTAAACTACTTTGTCCGTGCGATTCTGCCGCTGATTTGGCAGCGCAAACCGGATTGCACACTGGCGATTGTGGGACGCTCGCCATCGGCCGCGATGGAGGCACTGGCGAAACTGGATGCGCGCATCAAGGTCACGGGCACGGTGCCAGATGTGCGCCCCTGGCTGTGGGGCGCGAGCGTTTCGATCGTTGCGCTGCGCATTGGCGGCGGTACACGGCTGAAGATTTACGAGGCGATGGCTGCGGGCACGGCGACTGTTTCCACCTCCATTGGCGCCGAGGGTCTTGATGTGGCGCATCCGGCGAACATCCGGCTGGCGGATACGCCAGATGCTTTCGCCGAACAGTGCCTGAGCTTGTTGGGGGACGCTGGTCAGCGGGAATCGGTGGCTGCGAAGGCACGGGAGTTGGTGACGTCGCGGTTCTCATGGGACGTCGTAACCGACGAATTCGAGAAATTGCTAGCAGTGGATACGCATTCAGGCGTCGCTGCCGAAGTTGCCCGCTAGATAACGACAGGATGGATTGTTCATGGATGCGAAACTCGAAAAACCAACTATCGCGGTTTTCGGACTTGGCTATGTCGGCTGTGTCACGGCAGCATGCTTTACCGACCTCGGATTTCGCGTCATTGGCGTGGATGTCGATGCACGCAAGGTACACGCTATCGAAGATGGGCAGTCGCCATTCTTCGAGCCGGGTCTGGAGCCGCTGATCGCAAAACATCTGCATAGTGGACTGCTGACAGCTACGCTTTCGACCGAGGAAGCACTGCGTGATGCTGACTTCGCTTTCCTGTGCGTGGGCACACCTTCTGCTCCCAATGGCAACCTCAACCTCGATTATTTGCGCAAAGTCTCAACCGACATCGCCGCACATCTCGACGGCCGATCGAAGCCGCTGACGGTTGTAGTCCGCAGTACGGTCTTTCCTGGCACCTGCGACGAAGTGGTCGCACCGGCGGTCGAGCCCAGAGCCGCGGTTGTGGCCAATCCCGAGTTTCTGCGGGAAGGTAGCGCGGTTAAGGACTTTATGGAACCTTCGCTGGTCGTCGTCGGTAGCCATAACCGTGAGGCGGCTGAACGGGTTGCATCTCTATATGCAGAGCTGCCGGTGGAGGCTTCGGTTGTCGCCTTACGGACTGCAGAGCTCATTAAGTACACCTGCAACACGTTTCACGCGCTCAAAATCGCCTTTGCCAACGAGATCGGTACTCTCTCCGCTTCGCTCGGGCTGGACGGCGCTGAAGTGATGGAGACGGTTTGCCGCGATACCAAGCTCAACATTTCGACCGCATATATGAAGCCCGGTTTTGCTTTTGGTGGTTCGTGCTTGCCTAAGGACCTGCGTGCCCTTACCTATCGCGCCCGTCAGCTCGATCTCGATCTGCCGCTGCTCAACTCCGTCATCCCCAGCAACGAGGCCCACATCTCGCGTGCCTTTCGCCGGGTAATGGAAATGGGGTGCCGGAAGGTCGGCGTTTATGGACTCGCATTCAAGCCGAATACCGACGATCTGCGCGAGAGTCCTGGCGTAGCGTTGATCGAGCGGCTTATCGGCAAAGGGTGCGACGTAAAGATCTTCGATCCGCACATTCAACTTGACGCGATCTACGGCAGCAACCAGGCATTCCTATTGAGCTCGTTGCCCCATATCGGGCGCTCGATGGAGAAAAATCTGCAGGGAGTTTTGGGCTGGGCGGACGTGATTGTTGTGACTCAGGAGCCGAACGCCGAGGCACGGCAAGCACTGGCGCACTCGCCCGTGCCGGTGATCGATGTAGCCAGCTCCGAAGGCACCGCACAGCCCAAATTGGAGGCTGTTTGAAGGCGAGTCGATAGAGCTGCGCCTTCGCTCTCAGGACCATTATCCGGCCCGGATGCTTGTTGTGACGACTGTATTGAGCCGGATTCAGCCGGCGCCAACACTTACGAAACGCTCTTTCCTTGATGCGCAGCTTCCGCGAACTCACATTTCGGTTCCGTCAAGAGTCCGCTAACGCGTTCCTATCTCTTTCTTCCCCAAACCTGAAGCTGCAGGCGTCTTCGCCACTGAGTATTCTTCCCGCCCCTGACGTGGTTCGCGTAGGCATTCGGGACAATGAGTACATACGTCGGCTCGCGCAATCGGCCGACGAAATTCTGCAAGGCCGGATTCCAATTTTCGACACCGTAATAGATTACGGTGCAAACATTTCCTGGCGGCGCGATCCTGAGCGTGGGGTTGAAACTCCGGCGAGCTATTTTCGTGGCATACCGTATCTCGATGTGACGGCTGCGGGCGACCACAAGCTGATCTGGGAGGTAAACCGTCACCAGCATTTAGTTCTGCTGGCGCAGGCACACGTGCTTACTGGGCTCGAAGATTACAAGGAACATGTATTCCGCCAGCTCGAGCATTGGTGGACGGAGAATCCCTTTCAGCGTGGCATCAACTGGACCAGTGCACTCGAAGTCGCCTTCCGCGGGCTCTCATGGCTCTGGATCTGGCATTTGCTCGGAGCGAAGATGCCGCCGGCATTTCGCCAACGCTTTCTTGCCGAGCTCCACCGTCACGGGCTGCATCTCGAGTACAACTTGTCGATCTACTTCTCCCCCAACACCCACCTGCTGGGAGAGGCAGTAGCGTTGCACGCGCTGGGGCGATTGTTTCCGGCGTTTCCCCGCGCTGATCGCTGGCGAGCGGTCGGGCGCGATGTGGTCCGTAGGCACATGGAAACCAGTGTGCAGAAAGACGGCAGCTACTTCGAGCAATCGACTTACTATCATGTCTATGCACTCGACATGTTCGTGTTTCATTCAGTGCTGGAAGAAGTGCCAGAATCCTACTGCGCCGGACTTTCCCGCATGGCGGAATTTCTGGCATCGATTGTAAGCGACTCAGGCGATTTGCCGTTCCTCGGTGACGACGACGGCGGCCGTTTCTTCTCGCCGTATGGGCCGCGTTCGGGATTTGCTCGGGCGACACTGGCCACGGCATCTCTATTGTTGGGAAAGCGATTCTTCGAATACACACAACTGGACATCGACGAAATCGCCCTGTGGTGGCTGGTACCGGAACGCCGCAAGAATGACGTCGGCGGATCGCTCGAGCACGGATCACAAGCCTTCCATGACACAGGCATTGTTGTGATGCGGCGGGGTTCAATTTGCGCGCTCTTCGACGCCGGTCCCTTTGGCCCCGGGAGTGCCGGTCACAGCCATTCGGATTCGCTTTCGCTGGTGGTTACCGTTGGTGATCGCGAAGTCTTGATCGATCAGGGCACAAACAGCTACATGGAGCCCGAGTGGCGTGGCTACTTCCGTGGATCGTCTGCCCATAACACTGTCCGCATTGACGGCCACGACCAAGGCGTTGCGGCGGGTCCGTTTCGCTGGACCGCAAAGCCCGAGGTGAGAGTGCTTGCTTTCAACAGTGATGCCGACAAGAACCATGCGGTCGCGATCTGCAGCTACCAGGGCTTTACCCATACGCGAACCGTCAACCTCTTCGGCAGCGAACTCACTGTTATTGACCAGATCGATGGTCCCGCTGGCGAACACGACATCGAACAGTTCTGGCATTTTGCATTAGAGCCGCGACCGATCGGGGAAAACACCTGGGCGATCGGCGATATTGCTGAATTTGGCGTCGAAGGTGGGGTCATTGAGGAGTCTTGGCGCTCGCGCTGTTTCGGCTCGAAAGAGCCCGCTCGGGTGATCGTCGTGCGCCGTCGGTCGAGATTACCGGTAACTATCAGCGCACGGCTGAAGCTGAAGTTGTAATGGAATTGTCTCAATAGAGGACGCATTTGCTATTAGAGCCTTCAGAGCGAATTACGCAACGCCGCGACGAATGTATAGAATCTATGGTTGGCCGTGAGGCACGACAGGAGACCGAATCATGCAGGTGGCAGACAAATCCGTGAGCACTTTTCAGGCACTCAAAGACAAGATCGAATCGAAAACCGCGCGTGTGGGCATTGTTGGACTGGGATACGTCGGTTTGCCGCTGGCAGTTGAATTTGCTAAGGCCGGTTTCCACGTCACCGGCATTGACCTTCAACAGTCGCGGGTCGATCGTCTCATGCGTGGCGAATCTTATGTGCAGGACGTTCCAAGTGGGGAAGTTGCACAACTCGTGAGTGCCGGTCGCTTCGACGCGACCAGCGATTTCTCCGTAGTGCGCGACCTCGATACCATCAACATCTGCGTACCGACTCCTCTGCGCAAGACCAAGGACCCCGACATGAGTTACATCGTGTCGGCCTCCGACGAAATTGCCAAACATTTTCATCCCGGACTGCTGGTCATCCTCGAATCCACCACTTATCCCGGCACCACCGATGAGCTCCTGCTGCCAACCTTTGAAAAGCACGGCGAACTGAAAGTCGGGGAGGACTTCTTTCTCTGCTTCTCGCCGGAGCGCGTTGACCCAGGAAATCCCGTGTATCAAACGCTGAATACTCCCAAGGTCGTCGGTGGAATCACCCCCGCCTGTACCGAGATGGGCAAGCTCTTCTTCTCGCAGGCCTTGGAAAAGGTCGTGCCGGTCAGCAACACTCGTGTGGCGGAGATGGTAAAACTTCTGGAAAACACCTTCCGCATGATCAATATAGGCCTGGTGAATGAAATGGCCCTGATGTGTGACGGCATGGGCATCAATGTCTGGGAAGTCATCGATGCCGCAGCCACCAAGCCGTTTGGCTTCATGCCGTTTTATCCCGGTCCGGGCTTGGGTGGTCATTGCATTCCCATAGACCCGTTCTATCTTTCGTGGAAGACCAAGCAGTCGGGCATCGAGGCGCGCTTCATCGAGCTCGCTGGCTACATCAACGGCAACATGCCTCACTTCGTAGTGGACAAGGTGCAAAACGCGCTCAACAATCACGGTAAAGCAGTGAAGGGCGCGCGCGTCCACATCTTCGGAGTCGCCTACAAGCGCAACATCGACGACATGCGCGAGTCGCCGGCGCTGGACGTCATCCTGTTGCTCAAGAAGCTCGGAGCGGAAGTCAGCTACAGCGATCCCTTTGTACCCAAGCTGAAGCTGGACGGCATCGATCTCGTGTCTCAAGATGCCTTGGCATCGGCAAAGCAGGCCGACTGCTCCGTCGTGATCACTGACCACACGAGCTTCGACTACAAAGAACTGCTCAATGCCGCCAGGCTTATCGTGGATACACGTAACGCGCTGCGCGGTTTCGAATCTCAGAAAATCGTGCGCCTGTAGGTCTGCCCATCGATTCTGACGGAAGGAGAACGATTGAATCGCGATGCCTTGCGACCTGCTTGTCTCGCCATTCTTGTAATCGCGGTTCTGACTCCCGCCGCTGAGTCTCAAACGCTGACAGCGGCAGAGGCGATTCAACGCATCCAGCATCACTACGCGGTACCTGTGCCAACAAACACAGTCGATACGGTCAAGGCGGGCGATCCCTCCACTCCCGTCACCGGAATCGCAGTCACCTTCCTCGACACCATGGATGTCCTCCGCCAGGCGAATCAGCATGGCCTCAATCTCGTCATCACCCACGAGCCCACGTTTTACAACCACCTCGATGAAACAGCTTTCTTCGCCGATGACCCGGTCTATCGCGAGAAGCTGGCCTTCATTCAGCAGCACCACATGGTCGTGTTCCGATTGCACGACCAGATTCATTCTGTGTCGCCGGACCCGATTGCCACCGCGCTCATTGCGGCGCTTGGATGGAAGACTACAGCGAGGCGTCAAATCCGTTCCGGGCCACGATCCCAAAGACCTCGCTCGCGAAGCTGTCAGTGGAACTGGCGAAGAAGCTCGACGCTCAAAACGGTCCGTGTCATCGGCGATCCCGATCTTTCCATTACCCACGTTGCCCTCATTCCCGGAGCCGCGGGCCTTCAGAAGCAGGTCCTCGCCCTGCGCGATAAGGATGTAGAGGTCGTGATCGTGGGCGAATCCGCCGAATGGGAAGGCGTCGAGTACACGCGCGATGCCAGCGCCCAAGGCCGTCACAAGGCGATGATTGTGCTGGGCCACGAAGTATCTGAGGAGCCTGGCATGAAGTGGTGCGCCGAAGATCTTCAGGGCGCTCTTTCCCAGCTTGCAGGTTGTCCATATTCCTGCCGGCCAGCCCTTCTGGACGCCAGAGCATCCGCCGGCTTCTGCTGCTAACAGCAGATCCGCAAGATGACCTTCGCCGACCCAGATAGCGACCTTTTTTATCTACGCTGCACATTGAGGTTGTGTTGTAGCTGACCAGAACACAATCGCCCCGAAATCCTTTTCGTGCATTGTTTAGAATCAGTGAGTTAGCCGGAAATTGTACGCAACTTATTGAAAATAATTAACTTATATGTATCCATGTCATTCCAAAGATAGTTACAGCGTCCATTTTCGTCGATTGTTCGCTGATGGTACATTTTTTCTTGCTTCGCAGAAGGCGAGCGCGCCTGGAAGCGTCGCCTAATTCAGCCAGGCCCGTACGATGCTGATTGGAGTTTTCAAAGAGCCAAAATCTGCCGACGTTTGGGCGCGGCCCGGCGAGAGACACATCTCCCTGCCCTCACAATACTTTCCTTACAGCACGCGAGATGGCTCCGAAAGGACGTGGGACACACGTTCGTGTGACAAGGACATTGCGAATGGGAAGCGGTGGAGTACGAAGTCCGTCGTTCCCGCCTGCCAGCCCTTTTGGAACCAGACCATCCGCTGGCCCGGGCGGCAAACCGACAACTCTGCAAAATAATAATCTCTATTGGCCTACGGACCAGGGGGCAGCACTTCATAAGGCCGCATCATCTCATTGTCTTCGTGCTCCAGGATATGGCAATGCCAGACGTAACGCCCGGTGTAGCCTTCGAAGCGAACGATGATGCGAGTTACCATTTGCGGATCAGCCCGCACGGTGTCCTTCCATCCCGCCTCATTGGGCGGAGGCGGAATGGGCTCACTGAGGTAGTTCAATTCTTTCTTCATCTGGTAAGCCGACGCCTCGTACCGTCGGCGGTCGAGAATCTGAAATCGGACCAGATGCAGGTGGATGGGGTGTGAGTCGTCGGTCGGGTTGATCAGGCTCCAAATCTCAGTAGTATTCAGTCGCGGATTCTCGCTAATCGGCTCATGCCAGTACGTCCCATTCAGCAGCATCGCCATTGGTTCGCCGACGAGGTTGTCATATTCGTTGAGCGTCAACAAACGGGTCTTGATCGCCTCAGACTCGGCCGTCTTTGGCGTCGACCGCAAGACCGCAGGAAGCGAGCTAGTGTCGGATACCTTATGGGCTGACACGCGAAACTGCATGATGACGAATGAGTCGCTTTTGAGAATGACTGACTCTCCGCGATGTTCGCTAAAGTCCACGATGAGATCGGCGCGCTCGCCGGGTGCAATCACCAGGTTTGTGAGTGGCACGGGCGCGGGCAGCAATCCCTGGTCAGTACCGACTTGAAAGAAGCGAACTCCATCGCCCAATGACAGGTGATAGAAACGGCCGTTCGATCCATTGAGCAGACGAAACCGGTAGCGGCGCGGTTCGACCTCGAGATAAGGAAACAATTTGCCGTTGACGAGGATCGCATCGCCAAAAACCTCTGGCACCCACGGAGCCGCCGGATCACCCGACACGGGATAGAGAAGCTGATGGTCGAGCGTGAACAGCCGGTCGAAAAT
Organism: uncultured Acidobacteriaceae bacterium; assembly: GCA_963730105.1. GTDB lineage: Bacteria > Acidobacteriota > Terriglobia > Terriglobales > Acidobacteriaceae > DASRAA01. Next base: position 595,096 of record CAVSQO010000010.1, on the reverse strand, counting down.
AACCAGCGGAATTTCGTACTTGCCTTTGGGTAGGTTCAGCGCGTCTTCGACGCTATCGCGAACGATATAGGTTCCCAGCAAGCCGGCGTAAATGTTCAGCCGGTTAATCCCCATCGCATGGTCGTGATACCACAGCATGGCGGCGTCCTGCTGATTGGGATAGAAGTAGAGGTTCGACTTGCCGGGTACGACCCAGTCTTCGGGGTAGCCATCGCTTTGCGGCGGCACCTTTGCCCCGTGTACGTGGGTTACTGTGCGCACCTGCGGCTCGTCCACTCCTGCGCCGTGCAACTTGTGATCAATCGGCAGGAAGTGCTGCTGGGGCAGCTCATTCGCCCATTCGATCAGCACGCCCTGCCCACTACGTGTTTCGATCGTCGGGCCGGGGACCGATCCTGCCACACCCCACCAGCGCGTGGGCTTCATGTCGCGATGAACTTTGCCTTCGAGCGGACGCATCGCTAATCGATAGTAGGGAACAGACAAGTGTGCGTCGGCTGGATGGGCAGCAGAGAGAGATGGGGGAACCGGTCGGGTTCCGCTGGCCCGCGCAAGCGGCGGAATGGGCAGCGGATCGACGAACTTGGCGAGCGTGTCGGTGTCGAACGAAGTCTGCTGCTTCGCCATCGGGTGGTTCATGGCTGAGAGTGGCAGCGCGCCCTTGACGGCGATTCCGGTAGTCAGCAGGCCGGATTGGTGAAGGAATTTTCTTCGCGTGATCAATGGGTACCTGAGTGTGGAAGCCGTGAGTATTGTAATTAGAAGCGAGGAAGGCATGTGCGATCGGATCGCACATGCCTTCGTCTTCCAGAACGGAGGGTTGGCCGTCAGGAAGGTTTAGGGGGCGCATCCCTTTTGGGTGACGAGACCCGTCTGGTCGTCGAGTATCAACGTGCGATAGCAAGTGGATGGCAGGAGCCAGGTAAACATGGACGTGATGGGATTGGCGATGGCGTCGAACGACCCGCCGCCGATGCGTTGACCACCCAGCCAATTGTCCTCGACGAAACGGATGATCGAGCTCTGGTCCGTCATGGTGTGATCGACAGAGTTCGCCTTGGTATAAGGCGAGATGACCAGCAGGGGCATACGCGGACCGTACCCGCAGCGTCCCTGAGCGTGCAAGGTGGCTGGATTGATGCCGGGCAGAGCAGTCACGCCGGTTCCGCAAAAGCCCTGTCCGTTCAGATGGTCGGCCGCAGTTTGTGAAGTGTTAACAATCTGCCCAAGCTGGTGGTCATACCATCCATCGGAGTCGTCGTAGGCAATCACGACAGCGGTGCTGCTCCACTCCGGGCGCGACATCAGGAAATTAACGGTATCGACGATGTAAGTCTGTTCATCGAGCGGATCGGAATAGCCGGCGTGGGCGTCCTGATAGCCGGGCGCTTTCAGGAAGCTGACCGCTGGGAAGTTTCCAGCTGAGACGGCGGTGACGAAGTCAAGCGAATCGTACTGATGGTTGGCCTGATCCTGATATCCGATCATGGCCACTGAAGTAGGCCGCAAGTGAGTCGGGTTGGCGGTTGAAGTGTAGTACTGGAACGGCTGGTGGTGCGGAATGTAATCAGCCTTAGTCGTATTTGTCACGGCTGAGGTGGTTGAGCGGTGGCATCCAGTCGTTCCATTCGAGTTGGTTATGCTCAAGTTGAATCCGCCGGAAAAGAAGCCCCAAGTCACGCCAGCGGCATTCAGAAGGTCGCCGATATTCTTGCCGCCCATCTGGACCAAAGCCCCCGTCGTGGTAGAGCACATATCGCCGACCGGATCGGCATCGCCATAGAGGGTGAATCCGCCATTTCCGTCGGAGATCACCGAACCACCGTTGATGTCCTGAATCACACCGTTGGTCTGACCGGAGACCAGATTGAGCGCACCGGGCGTCGAAGGACCAAAGTTAGTGTCGTACGAGTTATCGTTCAGAGCGTAGTTCTGGGCGTAGTTCCATAGGGCCGTGACCGTGTTGCCATCGTAATAGCCCATGACCAACCCATTCGTGTCGACCTGCGGCGGCGGCGAGTTTGGAGGCGGACCAGCCACGCCGGTGTAGAGGGGAAAGAGGTCCATCAGTCCACCGTCGAAAGCCTGTTGTTCAGGAGTGTAGTTGTGGTCTTGGTCCGCGGTAGCAGCCTGCGAGCGATCGAGACGAAAAGGATTGGTCGCTCCGGTGCCGTTGACGGGATTCAGGTTGGGGTTGTACGTCGTCAGCGTGCCGACTAGCCCGTTGACCGTAGGAGTGCCCGCGGCCGGATGGAACGGCGGTTCCCCTTGCGGGTTGGTCGCGTAGGGGTAAGTGCCGAAATAGTGATCAAAGGAGATGTTCTCCATGAAGATGATCACGAGGTGCTTGATGGGTGTGGCCGTGGTGACGACATTGGTGCGTATTTGTGAGGCTCGTGGTGCGTCGCTGGCCATCACGGAATTGGTGAGGGGCCCAAAGGTCATCGACGCCATCAAGGCAGTCGCGAGAAGTTGTCGCATAGCACGCTCCATTCGTGGAATAGGGATCTCCCACGTACGTTGCTATAGGGAGCGTGTTGAGGGGGCGTGACGCTGGCGTGAAAAGAGCGTCAATTACAATCGGATGACTACAGCAACGCCGGTTCTGCAGCTCAGATGCCGAGCTTCTTCACTTCTTCGTTGTAGTACTTGCGGTAGAGGATGTCCCACTCTTGCGAGCCTTCGAGGATGGTGCGGCGCTGGCTCTCGATCTTCTGCCGGGCGGCAGCATCGATCTTGGCTTCTTCAGCCATTAACAGTTCTAGAATGCGGCGGGTTTCCAGACGGATGGTATTGCGATCTTCGACAAAGTCCACGCTGTCGGTCTCGGCCAGAGCGTCGGCCACGGCGTGAGCCAGCTTGTTGATCTTTTCGCGGCTGATCCTCATAGGACCGCCTTGTACTTGCGCACCAGTTCGTTCTTGATCTTCTTGAACATCTCCTGGTAGTTGGCGCCGGTCTGCCGCATCTCGTCGGAGTAGGTTTCGAGGATAATCCGCACCTCGTCATTGATGCGGTCTTCGAGGGTCAGCTCCTCGAGCAGCGCGGCATTGACGCGCTCCCGCGCTTCCTGCGGGTCAGGAGCCTCGATGAACTCACCATCCACGAGTTTTTTGGTTATTTCGCGGGCCAGGTAGCCCACGTAGTCCTTAGAGAAGAGCATGTCTGTCGAATTTTCAATTTTAACACAGGAATTATGGGGGCTTGGAACGTTCAGGCTGAGGGGCCGACCTTGGCGACAAGAGCTGCGAATGCTTCAACTTTCCAAAATTCGGTTGAAGTGGGTCGCGCGGACTAAAGTCGGCGCGGCAGATCAAAAATTGCGGCTCAACGGCACGACTGAAGTTGTGCCCTGATACGGAACTGTCGCCAAAGCCACTTTTTCAGCAGCCTGTGAAGGCCATCGCCGCCCACTCTCACGCTATAATGCAGCACACCTCATGGCGCTTACTTCCGGTACCACGCTCGGACCGTACGAAATTGTCGCGCTGATCGGCGCAGGCGGCATGGGCGAGGTCTACCGCGCCCGCGATCAGCGTTTAGGACGCGATGTTGCGGTCAAAGTCTTGCCCGCCTCGTTTGCGGCCGATCCGGACCGCTTGAGGCGCTTTGAGCAGGAAGCGCGCGCCATTGCCGCGCTCAGTCATCCCAACATTCTGGGCGTCCACGACATCGGCCAGAATAACGGCACGCCCTTCATGGTGTCGGAGCTTCTCGAGGGCGAGAGCCTCCGCGAGATTCTCGCGCGCGGGCCGCTCTCGCATCGCAAGGCCATCGATTATGCCATACAGATCGCGCACGGCCTGGCGGCTGCGCATGGCAAGGACATCGCGCATCGTGACTTGAAGCCCGACAACATCTTCGTTACGCGCGAAGGGCGGGTGAAGATCCTGGATTTTGGTCTCGCGAAGACGGTGGACAAACCCGCTCCACTTGGTCCCCACACTGGACTGGCCACCATGACGTCAGACATCCCGGCTACGGGAGTGGGAACTGTGGTCGGCACCGCTGGCTACATGTCTCCCGAACAGGTGCGGGGCGGCAAAGTGGATTGCCGCACAGATATTTTCAGCTTCGGCGCCGTGCTCTACGAAATGCTCAGCGGCGTCCGTGCCTTCCAGCGCGACACCACCGCCGAGACCATGACGGCGATTCTGCACGACGATCCGCCGGAGGCGCCAGCCGGCGGCCGTCCGATTCCGCCGGCGCTCGATCGCATCGTGCATCACTGCTTGGAGAAAGTCCCAGAACAGCGTTTTCAGTCGGCCCGCGACCTGGCCTTCGACTTAGAGTCCGTGACCAGCCTGACCGCATCTGGCGGTCTCTCCGCCGCCAAGGTCAAGGAGCGCAAGACTCGCAAGTCCCTTATCGCTGCCGCCTCGGCTCTGGTCGTGCTCGCCGGTTTGGCCGGATGGCTACTTGCCTCGGCTCGGCATCCCACGACCGGCGCGCAGTTTCATCAGGTAACTTACCGCCGCGGCACGCCGGGCACAGCGCGATTCACGCCAGACGGCCAGAACGTTATTTATACCGCCGCATGGGAAGCCGCTGAGCCTGAACTCTACTCCGTGCCTGCCGACGGAGTCGGTGGCCATCCCATGGGCATCAAAGACGCGCGTCTGCTGGCAGTTTCCAGCAAGGGCGAGCTCGCCGTTGCGCTCTCTCCGCAAGCACGCACCACGTTGCTTGCGCCCGGCAATCTGGCGCGCACCACCGGCAACAGCGCGCCTAAGCCCGAGATCGAAAACATCCAGGCCGCCGACTTCACTCCCGATGGCTCCACACTCGCCATCGTGCGTTACGTGCCCACCGACTTCATGTGTCAGCTCGAGTATCCCATTGGCAAGGTGCTCTTGCGGGAGAGGCTCATCGACGATCTTCGCTTCTCGCCAGACGGCAAGTACCTCGCCTTCATCGCCCACACCAATCCCAGCGACGATCGCGGCACGGTCACGATCCTGCGTAGCACTGGCGAGAAAGTCGCGACCAGCCCGCTCTATGAAAGCTCCCAGGGACTCGCATGGAGCGTGAGCGGCGACGAAGTCTGGTCAAGTTCTCCCCTGGAATCCGGAGAAATCCACGCCCTGTCGCTCTCGGGCAAGACACGCGATCCTCTTGCCATGCCCGGCCGTATTCACCTGCGTGATATTTCTCCCAAAGGTCAACTCCTGGTGGGGCAGGGCATCGCGCGCCGCGGCATCGTGGTTTCCAGCAACAAAGGCGAGTCGCTGCGCGATCTGTCGTGGCTCGATTTCAGCTACCTGCGCGACATCAGCGACGACGGCAAGATGATCCTGTTCGAAGAGGAGGGCTCATCGACAAGCAATTACACCGTGTACGTGCGTGACGCAGACGGCTCGCCGGCGGTTCCCATCGGCGAGGGGTATGCGGGGGCCCTCTCGCGAGACAAGAAGTGGGCGTTGGCTATCAAACTCACTGAGCCGAATCATGAGATCTGGCTGTTGCCCATCGGGCCGGGCGAACCTCGTCGCATCAATCCTTCCACGCTCATTCCTGCGGCCATCCTTCCCCAGTTCTTATCCGACGGCAAACGGATCATTTATTCCGCGAACGAAACCGGACATCTACCTCGCATTTGGTTGCAGGATCTCAATGGAGGCGACCCCAAGCCGGTGTCACCCGAAGGGATGGTGAATCGGAACATTTCTCCTGACGACAAATGGGTGCAGGTGAGCGTCAGGGAAGCCTCCACCGGCAAGGTAAGCCCGGCCCTGCTGTCCATCGACGAGGGGAAGACTGTGGAAATTAAAGGCTGGAGGCCCGGCGAAATGGCGTTGGGCTGGACCACTGATGGCCAGCTTTATGTCGCGACCGCAGACGCGGGCGGTGCGGGTGTAAAGGTCGAGAGACTCAACCCGCACACCGGTGCGCGCACCCCGTGGCGCGTCCTCGCAACCGCCCCCATCGGAGGTGTGGTTCCCGACCCGCCCATCATCACCCCTGACGGCAATACCTATGGCTTCGACTACCGCGTGCGGCTTTCCGATCTCTACACTGTGACTGGAGTGCGTTGAGGGTTGGTTGAGACTTCCCACTCAGCAGGATGCGGATAACGTCGAAAAAGCAGATTCCCCGCGGGCTGAAGTCCGCGAGGAATGAGAAAAGATAAGGACTTGTTCGGCACGGCTGAGGCCGTGCCCTTTCAAAACTTGGCCAGCGACCGTTTCCGCAAGCTGTCGAGTAGGGCAAGGTTTCCTTGCCCCGCCTGCTTCGGAGTATCATGAAATTTCATCGCAACCGCGAGATGCTTCCATGTCCGACGACCTAGCCAGCCTGAAAGACGATATGGTGGCCTTCATCATGGGCCACGGCATGAGCCGCTTCCAAGGCTACGTCACCGAAGACGTCCACAGCGTGATGTGGGACCCGCGCGACAACCCTGAAAGCTGGAAGGACTTCGTCGAGCTGGCGAAAAAGGCCGGCTGCGCGTTCTTGTCGATGGACGAAGAAGTGCTCGAGCGCGACGAACTCGACTACCTGGTACAGCGCCTGCAACAGGCGTCTTACCCCAGCGACGACGATATCGAGGAAGCCCGGTGGTTGCGCAGCTTCGTAGGCAAAACCGGATTTCTGCAACTCGGCTGGCCGCATCAGGGAATCATGTTTCTCTACGAAGTCTCCACCGACTGGTATGAGCGCTATCAGCGCTTGCTCGATCTGGTGGAAGACTTCGGCACCCTGACCGTCGACGGCTCCGATCAGGACGAAGAACACTAAGTGCGCTGGCTACTCCGCCCCACCGAACCTTCCGACATCGAGCGGTTGACTCGCGAATCCGGCCTGTCGCCGGTGATCGCGCGGCTGCTGGCCGCGCGTGGAATCGTTACTCCTGAACAGGCACAGGAGTTCCTCTCGCCTTCGCTCTCGCACTTGCACTCGCCTTACCTGATGGCCGGACTGCGAACGGCGCTCGAGCGGCTGCGTGCTGCCATCGAACGTGGCGAGACCATCTTTATTTATGGCGACTATGACGTTGATGGCACGACTGCGATCGTGATCCTGAAGGCTGCGCTTGAGCTGTGCGGCGGCAAAGTCGAATACCACGTGCCGCACCGTATTCGCGAAGGCTACGGCATGCGCGACGAGGTGATCGAGCGGGCCGCGGCGCAGGGCATTCGACTCATCATCAGCGTCGATACCGGCATTCGCGCGTTTGCAGCTGCTGAGGCTGCCGCGCGTTGCGGCGTGGACCTCATCGTCACCGATCACCACCTGCCTCAAGCCGAAGGTGTACCCAAAGCACTGGCGGTGGTGAATCCCAATCAAGCGGGTTGCGAGTATCCGTGCAAATCACTGTGCGGAGCGGGCGTCGCCTTCAAGATTGCACAGGCGTTGCTTGAATCCACAGGACGCGAGCGCCTGCTGCCGTCGTTCCTCAAGATTGTCGCCATCGCTACCATCGCCGACGCCGTGCCCCTGATCGGCGAGAACCGCGTCTTCGCCAAGCTCGGTTTGGAAGGTTTGCGCGATCCTCGTAATGCCGGATTGCGGGCGCTGCTAGCCGCTTGCCAGCTCGACGGCTCGCGACCGCTGAGCGCGGGTGACATTGGCTTTCGGGTTGCGCCCCGCCTGAACGCTGCCGGACGCATGGATGTGGCCGCGCGAGTCATCGAGCTGTTCACCGAGAAGAATGCAACTAAGGCCGCCGAGATGGCCATGCAACTCAGCGATCTCAATGGCGACCGCCAGGCCGAAGAGCAGCGCATCCTCGACGAGATCTTCCGGCAGATCGACGGAACGCCGGAGTGGAAAGATGCCTACTCGCTGGTGGTTGCAGGAGAAAATTGGCACCGAGGTGTGATCGGCATCTGCGCCACTCGGGTGGTGGAGCGCTATCACCGTCCCGCGCTTGTGTTTTCTTGCGAGGACGGCGAAGCCTACGGTTCCGGCCGCTCGATTGAAGCGTTTCATTTGCTGGATGCGTTGGAGTCGTGTCCTGAGCTGTTCACTCGCTTTGGAGGGCATTCGCATGCCGTCGGTTGCTCGCTGCCGGTCGGAACGTCTTCCCGAACTTCGGTCGCGGCTGGACGCTTACGCCCGCCAAAAGCTGGTGCCCGACGATTTCATTCCCGTGCTGCGCTACGATGACGAGATTTCACTGGACGACGTGAACCAGCGGTTCTGGGAGGCGTTGGGCAAGCTTGAGCCGTTCGGCTCAGGCAATCCCACGCCGGTGTTTGTAGCGCGCAGCGCCAGGCTGGTGCAGCCGCCGCGCATCATGAAGGAAAAGCACTTGAAGCTGCGAGTCGTTCGGTCCAGCGCGTCGGGCAATGGTAGTCAGCGGGCGCACGAGGTGGTCGGCTGGCGCATGGCCGAACGCGCGACGATCGATCCACTCTTGCTGGGAGATACGCTCGATCTGGCGTTTACAGTGGATTACAACACCCACCCCGATTTCGGTGGCGTACAACTTACGATGGTCGATTTCGCGCGGACTGTTCCGGTAGTAGTGCATCCCCCAGTGGGAGTAGCAAAGGCCTAACTATCTTTACAGCGGAGTCACAGAGGCGATAGTATTCGCTCCGATGGAGGCCGCCGTCCAGCAAGTGTGCAGCAATTGCGGCAACCCCCTGTTGCCCGATGGGAAGTTCTGCCTGTTTTGCGGCGATGTGCTGGCCGCAGCGCCGGACAAACCCATGCTGGTTACTCGTGCCTCCCGCAGGAGCAACGTGGATGAGACACTGCCTGCCCCCGAATACGCGGGTTTCTGGCTGCGCGTCTGGGCCGGTGCCATCGACATAGCCGTGGAGGCCCTGGCCGCGCTCGTTCTGACCGTTATTGTGGGCATCGCCATTAAGATTTATGTTTCGCAATCGGGGCTTAGTCCCATCACCGGCTCCTATTTGACCGGTATTGCGTTTATTTTTCTGCTCGCGGTCGGCGCCTGGTTGTATTGCGCCTTCATGGAGAGTTCGAAATGGCGGGCTACCATAGGTAAGCGAATCCTTGGGTTGCAGGTGGTTACTTCGTCCGGCGGAAAATTGTCATTTGGACAGGCGAGCGTCCGCCACTTTATGAAGTTTCTCTCCCTGTTCACGGCGGGTGTTGGGTTCATGATGGCTGGTTGGACCAAGCGTTGCCAGGCGCTCCACGATATTCCCTCGGACTCTGTGGTGATCAAGATTGCGGAACCCAGCCTCTCGCTGTTTGGAAAACAGTCGTAGAGGACGACTGAAGCCCAGTGGGCGAGGCGCTGTGGACGTAGAACACGCGGCGCTGTGACAAAGGAGTCGGGATCCGAGTCCGGGAATCGACCGTTCGGCGCGGTGGAGTTGAATCGGTCGCAAGGTCTTATGCCGTCCCTGCCGGGACTTAAGCGCCCCTTAATAACCGACCCAGCGCCGAGGCGCTGGGCTTTGATATGCCGTCCCTCCGGGACGCATTTCCGGTTGACTCGCATGCAGGTCGCGCGGATTTGAAGTCCACGCGGACGGCAAGATTTAGAGACTCAGGCGGCACCGCTGAAGCCGTGCCCTGATCCAAAGCCACGCAGGTCCACGTTCTCAGTTTGGTCTCGCGAAATCGCTCAGCGTAAACTCGAATCTAGATGCTGGAAAATGTCGCACAGGTGCGCAAGTGGCTGGTAGGCAGCGCCATTGTTCTTTTCGTCATTGTCACCAGTTCGTATTACATCGCGAAGCTGAAGGTGATACCCAAACTGCACACGGTACCGAAGCAATTGGGAATCGACATTCAGCAGACCAGTGAAGGCTTCTCGCTGTCCAAGTCCGAGGGCGGACGCACCATCTATACCATCCGGGCCTCCAACGCCGTCCAGTTCAAGAAGGGCGGCCACGCCGACCTCAAGAATGTGCACATTGTGGTGTACGGGAAGGCCCATGACCGCTACGACCAGATTTACGGCGATGAGTTCACGTATGACCCGGAGAGCGGCGACATCAAAGGCGTTGGTGAGGTCCACATTGATCTTCAGGGTTACGCCGAAGGTCCCACCAAACCAGATCAGGCTCCGCCCGACGAGCTAAAGAACCCGGTCCACATCGTCACCAATTCGCTGAGCTTCAATCAGAAGAGCGGGCAAGCTTTCACCGATGATGAAGTGCAATTTCACACGCTGCAAGCCTCCGGCACGGCCAAAGGAGCGTTTTACGACTCCAAGACCAACCAGTTGCAGCTGAAATCGGACGTACACATCATCACGACTGGTGACAACGCAGCTGACATTACCGGAACTAGCGGAACCATGCAGAGGGACCCGCGCGAGGCCGTGCTGTTGAATGCGACGATCTACGAAACGGACCGCACCCTGACTACCGACAAGCTGACAATGTTTTTCGAGCCCGACAACACGATTCAGCATGCCCAGGCTGAGGGCAATGTCAACATTGAGGTGCGCGGCCCGACCATCATTGACATCACTGGACCGCGAGGCGACCTCAACATGGGCCCGCAGAACGCGGTGCAGCAGGCCATCGTCTCCGGCGGCGCGAAATACAAGACCCGTGGCGAAAATCTCAGTTACGGTTCCGCCGACACGTTCATCATGGACTTCGAGGCCGATAACCAGCCCAAATTCTTTCACATGGTGAAGAACGCTCGGATGCGGCAGGATCCGCAGCCGGGTAAGCCGGGCTCGCCAGGTCAACCGATGGAAGTCGTCGCCGACGCACTGAATTTCGTGCTGGAGAACGGGAACGAGCTCAAGACTGGTGACACCGTTGGCAAAGCCCAGATCACGATTTTCCCATCGCCGCCGGGGACCAAGCCCGCTAAGGCCGCTCCCAAATCCGGGCAGGATTTCGGTTCGGGCAACGCCACTACGGTCGCGACGGCGGGCAAGTTCCACGCAACGTTTGGCGAAGGCAACCGAATGCAGACCCTGCACGGCTCGCCTGACTCGCACATTGTTTCCACATCGCCCGGCCAGCCTGACAAGACCAGCACCGCAGAAATGGTGGACGTGACGTTCGCCCCCGATGGCGGAGCCGAAAAACTCGTTCAAACTGGCGACTTCCGCTATCACGAGCCATCTCCCAAGCCCGACACCGGCGGGAGGGCCATGTTCGCAGACAAGGCGACCTACACACCCGCTGACGAAATCCTGATACTGAACGGTTCGCCGCGCGTGATTGACAACGGCACGACGACCACCGCCGATGTCGTGACCCTCAATCGTCAATCGGGAGAGGCGTTTGCCGACGGCAATGTCAAGACCACCTACAGCGACCTGAAGCCACAACCCAACGGTGCGTTGCTGGCGTCGTCGGACCCGGTTCACGTCACCTCGCTGCACATGACGTCGAAGCAACAGCCCGGCGTGGCGCATTACACCGGTAATGTCCGCCTATGGCAAACGAACAATGTCGTGCGGGCGCCCATGATCGACTTCGATCAGCAGAACCGCACGATTCTCGCTCACGCCGACACCGCGCAGTCGGTGTCGAGCCTTTTTGTGCAGCAAGGGCAGGACGGCAAACTCTCGCCGGTTGACGTCACTGCCGATAAACTCACTTACGCCGACTCCGAACGGTGTGCCCATTATTTTGGGACTGTGCTCGCCAAGAGTACCAACGGAACCGTCAGTGCCGAACAGATCGACGTTTACTTGAAGCCGGCTGACCCCACCCTAAATGGAACCACGACCGCCAAAGCTTCCCAGCCGGCAATTCCCGGCTCCGATGGCCCCAGCAAGATTGACCACATGGTGGCTATCGGACGAGTCGTCGTAACGGAACCAAACCGGCGTGCAGTAGGGGACCGGCTGGTGTACACGGCCGATGACGGGAAGTATTACCTAACCGGGAAATCCCCTAGCATTTTTGATGCCGAACACGGAACCGCATGGGGCGATTCGTTGACTTTCTATAGTCACGATGATAGGGTGCTGGTGGAGAGCAAGCGTACTCCGCCTACCATTACTCGTGCACGTATCAGTAAGTAAATGCAGACTTTATCGGCGGACGAGATCGGGAAAAGTTACCGCGGACGCAGGGTCGTCAACGGCGTCAGCGTGCATGTAAAACAGGGCGAAGTGGTCGGTCTTTTAGGCCCCAACGGGGCGGGAAAAACCACCAGCTTCTACATCATCGTCGGACTCATCCCCACCGACACCGGTCGGGTCGTGATCAACGACCAGGAAATTACCGATGTTCCTATGTACCTTCGGGCGCGGAACTTCGGTATCAGCTACCTCCCGCAGGAGCCGTCCATCTTCCGGAAACTGACGGTAGAGGACAACATTCTGGCGGTTCTGGAAGCGCAGCCGATCTCCTGGCACGAACGTCGGGAACGCATGGAGACGCTGATCGACCAGTTAGGGCTGGGAGTGATTCGCAAGAATAGGGGCTATGCTCTTTCTGGCGGAGAGCGGCGCAGGGTGGAAATTGCACGCTGCCTGTCCATCTCGCCCTCGTTCATGCTGCTGGATGAGCCTTTCTCCGGGATCGATCCCATTGCGGTGCTCGACTTGCAGAAGATCATCTCCGACTTGAAGGCCAGCGGTATCGGCGTTCTGGTCACTGATCATAACGTGCGTGAAACTCTTTCAGTCACCGATCGCGCGTACATCATTAATGAGGGTCGAATCTTTCGAGCTGGCACTCCGGAACAGCTGGGAAATGATCCCGAGGTGAAGCGCGTTTACCTCGGAGAGAGCTTTACACTGGTTTAGGTTTAGAATTTTTGCAGGAGGAGTCGGGTCCCCGGTAAACCGCAGTCATGGTGTTATTGCAGCCCAAGTTGAGTCTTCGCGTATCGCAGAAGCAGATTCTGACGCCCGGACTCGTGCAAATGGTCAGCGTCCTTGCCCTCAACAAACTTGAGCTGGCGGACATGATCAATGCCGAACTGACTGAGAACCCCGTCCTCGAAGAACTCGAAAACGCAGTTCCCCTGCTCGACGAAGTCTCGGCCCGCGAAGAGAAGAGGGACCGCGACAGCTCGGCTGCGGTACTCGAGGAGCCTCCTAAGGCCGCCGAAGAAAAAGATCCTTTTGAGGAAATCGACTTCGGGTCGTTCTTTAGTGAATATCTCGATCCTGGTCTGCGAACTTCGATCGAGATGGAAGACAGCGAGAAGCCCTCGTTCGAGAACTTCCTTTCCAAGCCCACCACGCTTTCGGACCATCTCTTGTGGCAACTCGGGTCCTTGCACGTGAAAGAGGACGTGTATCGCGCTGCGGAACTGGTCATCGGTAACCTGAACGAAGATGGCTACCTAATCGCCACCGACGACGAGTTGCTCGGCCTGATGGAATACGGACACGGCGCCGTTGGGTCGCCGGCCGCGGAAACCGGGCCATCGGCAGGCGATCCGGTCCCACCTTCGGAGCCCGCTCACGGCAACGGCTACCACCCGCCAGTCGTCGAGGGTGCTCCGGCGGAAGACGTGCCGGAGTCCTATGCCGGTTTTCTGGCCCAGGCGTCGGCTGCCATCGTGCCGCGGCCGTCGCTGGTGCCGCCGCGCACCGAACCTTCACGGGTGCCTTTCAGCCGCGACGCGTTGCGCGAGGCCATTGACGTTGTCCAACAGATGGATCCGATCGGCGTTGGGGCGCGTGATTTGCGCGAGTGCCTCCTGGCCCAGCTTCGCCACCTGAAAACCATCGAGCGCAAGAACGGCAATGGCAATCACCTGGCTGAGACGGAAGCTGTGGATGACGCCATCGTCATGGTGGACCTCCACCTGCCTGAATTACAGAACAAGCACTACAAAGAAGTCGCCAAGGCCATGGGACGAACGCTTGAGGCCGTGATGGCCGCCATGGATTTCATCCGCACTCTCGACCCGCGGCCCGGCCTGCGCTACAACAAGATCGAGACCCGCCTGATCGAGCCTGACGTCGCCTTCGTCAAGCAGGGCGACGAATATCTCGTGGTAATGAATGACGAAGAGATACCGCAGTTGCGTCTGAATCCGGCCTACCGCCGCCTGTTGCATCGCGAGGCCGCCGAGAAGGACGTCCGCAACTACGTCAAAGAACGCTACAAGTCGGCCATTCAGCTCATCAAGAACATTGAGCAGCGCAAACAAACCATCTTGCGTGTGTGCTATTCCATCCTCGCCCGCCAGCGTGATTTCCTCGACCAGGGCATCGACCAGTTAAAGCCCATGATGATCAAGGAAGTGGCGGAGGAGATCGGCGTGCACCCTTCGACGGTGAGCCGTGCCGTGGCCAACAAGTACGCACACACTCCGCAAGGCGTCTTCGAACTACGCTACTTCTTCACCGAGAGCGTGAACGGCCCGGAGGGCGGGGGAACTTCGCTGCTTATCCTCAAGCGCCGGGTCAAAAAGCTTATCGAGGAGGAAGATCCAGCCAGGCCGTTGACCGACGAGCAGATCACCCGCATCCTCCAATCGCAGGGCATCCAGGTCACTCGCCGCACGGTCGCGAAATACAGGGAAGATATGCGCATCCCGAGCACCCACCAGCGCAGAGTAAAGGATTAGCGGCTGTAAGCGGCAACCCTCGGTTTGGTGGACCTTTTTTGCAGTCCGCCAATGCCAGCCGGAAGGGAAGCCGACGAGGTGAAACACACCGCGGCACAAACGACAGTTCACCAAGGCTGCGGTGAGGAGGGAGCTCAATGAACGTAGAGTATTTGGCAAGGCAGTATGAAATTACTCCCGCCGTTCGCGACGAGGTCGAAGAAGGCCTCGGCAAACTCACTAAGATCCTGGGTGAGAACTTCAAGAGCAAAGTCATCCTAACAGTCGAGAAGCACCGCTTCATCGCGGAAATCACGGTGAAGCGCCGCCGCGGTCATATCGTGGGACTGGCGGAGGCGACCGACATGGTGGCTGCCGTCAATCAGGCGCTCGAACATATCGAGACCCAGGCGCTCAAGAGCAATGGACGCCGTCGCGCTACCCACCGCAAAGCGAAAGACAAGAGCTGGAAGGAGCCGGTGGAAGCCGAGCCCGAGACCCAGATTGCCGTCGGCGCCAATGCCGCTACGGCCGTGCCGGTCGTGGTGCACAAGTTCCCGTCGATAGCACGCACCACCGAAGCGCACCTGGTGAAATCCACCGATTCGATCGCTATGCGACCCATGACCATCGAAGAAGCAGTGAAGGAATGTGAGTTCCGCGACCGCGAGGTTTTTGTTTTTCGCGACGGTAAAGGAAGGGTCAAGGTGCTTCATCGCCGGAAAGACGGAAAGATCGAGCTGATCGAAGTGCCGTAGGATTGCAATCCGGGGTAGAGAACAAAAGGGACACCGCGTGGTGTCCCTTTGTCATGCTTTGCAATCAGACCGCTAACTATCAGAAACGTCATTGCGATGATGGAATCTGAGGGCGCGCCGACGAGCCTTTGGGATAAATACTCTCGGATGATGCGATTCGGCGCCGAGCGGCTTATGCCGCGTTGTGACCGTCCGTGTAGGGATCGCCGACAAAAACGAAGGGATACTTCCTCAATGCCTCGACGTTTTTCGTCTCAGCATACCTCTCAACTTCTTCCATCAGCTTGTTGACTTCGTCCGCGGGCATGCCTTTGGTGGCCTGCCAGAACTTGTTGGGGAAAAACCAAATGCGTTCGCGGTGGTTCATCTCGGCGGTATTATCGGCTTCGACCTGCATTTTACTCCTCCCACACTGTCAGATACCTGTTCTTTGGGGGCCGACGCGTGAGCGTTAGAGTTGATAAAAGGGTTATGTGCAACTCCCTTATTATCGCTCGCCGGGATGCGGGAAGTAAACCGTGAAGAAAGTGCCTAATAGTGGAAATAAGAGGGAAATTGAAAATTCGCATCAAGTCTCGTCCAATGTGCAGCTTGCGGATGTCGCGGACGGCTAGACCACGTTGTGGTACCACAGTTTTGAACCCCGGCCTGTGGAAAACTTTGACGCAGGTAAGGCAGCTTTTTCTTTTGCGGTAGCTCAGCAAGAGCGCGGCTTCTTGCGAGCGCGAGAAAACTCTTTCGTGTACGCACACATCAAGGCGATGAGAAGCGAAAATGACCCGGCTGTTTGAGTACCACAATGTGGGATGACGTAGGATTTCCTGGGGCGCAAACGAAACCGCAAAACAATTGACGGGCGCGTGTGCCCGTCTAGCCATCTACAGACCCACGGTGCGGGTGTTGTTTGACTGAAGAATGGTGTAAGCCGCGAGCAAGAATATCGATAATTCGACGAATCCCATATTGTGGTATATGCCACAATGTAGTACTAACAGTTGCTATTCTGTAATTCGTTACGCAACTTCGGACGCATCCTGCTCACCGACTTCAGCAGGGGCGATGGCGCTGGCTGCAAATGCCTGTTCCAAGTCGGCGATCAGATCTCCAGCATCTTCGATTCCGACTGATAGCCGCACCAAGTCACTCGGCAAGTCGCGCAATTCGCCAACTTCTTTTGGAACACTGGCGTGCGACATACATCCCGGCAGGCTGATGGTGGAATTGATACTGCCGAAGCTCACGCAAATGCTGAACATCCGCACCGCCTCGGCGATTCTTCGCGACGTTTCCACTGAGCCGGTGGTAAAACTCAGTACGGCGCCAGCTCCGCGCGCCTGCTTGCGCTGCAGCAGGTAACCCGGAGATGTCGTCAGGCCCGGATAATTTACTCCAGTCACCTGCGGATGCGCTTCCAGCCATTCGGCAATCGCCTGTGCATTCTTCTGCTGACAGTCCAGGCGCAGCTTTAGCGTCTTCAATCCGCGCAGAAACAAGAACGCGTCAAACGGACCGAGCGCATTACCCTCGGCGTTCTGCAGAAAATAAATCTGCTTGGCGAGTTCATCGTCTTTTACCACCGCGACCCCGCCGGTCACGTCGCTGTGGCCGCACAAGTATTTGGTCGCAGAATGCAGCACAACATCGGCCCCCAAATCGAGTGGGTTTTGCAGATAGGGCGACATAGCGCTGCTGTCTACGGCCAAGAGTGCGCCGTTGGTATGCGCCAGATCGGCAATCTGGCGAATGTCCACCACCCGCAGCAGGGGGTTGGTGGGCGACTCCAAGTACACCAGCTTGGTACGTTCCGTGATCAACTCCGCGAACGCCTCCATGTCACAGGCGTCGGCGTAACGCGCCGTGATGCCGGTGCGCTCCAGCACCCGAGTGAACAGCCGGCATGTTCCGCCGTACAGGTCGCTGTCGGCCACGATCTCATCGCCTGTCCGCAGCAATCGTGTAATGCAGGTAATTGCCGCCATCCCGCTGGCGAAGCAGAAGCCACGCGTGCCGTTTTCCAGGGCCGCTATCTGCTCCTCCAGCACCGCGCGGGTGGGATTGCCGCTGCGCGAGTAGTCATACGGCCCGAACGCCGTTGCCTCCTCCTGCTCGAAGGTCGCAGTTTGATAGATGGGTGTCGCCATGGGACGAAATGGATCGCCCGGGGCGACGTCAAAGCTAACCAGCCGGCTGGCAAATTTCATGGTCTGCAGTCCTCTTTTCCGCGCTCGCGCCCAACACCGCATCCAGCGCCTGCCGCAAATCGGCGATCAGGTCTTGCGCCGCTTCCAGTCCCACGGACAACCGAATCAGACCGTCGGTGATGCCCAGCTTCTGCCGAGTCTCTACCGGAACATCGGCGTGCGTCGCCGTCGCTGGATGCGTGACCAACGACTCCACTCCGCCCAGGCTCTCTGCGCGAATCCAGAGTTTCAACGCATTCATCACCGCGATGGCCTCCGCCGGCCCAGCTTTCAACTCAAAGCTCAACATTCCGCCGAATGTGGCCTGCTGCCGCTCCGCCAACGCCTTCTGGGGGAACGAGTCCAATCCTGGGTAATACACCGTAGCCACAGTGGGCTGCGCCTCCAGCCACTCCGCAATGGTGACCGCAGTGTCCGAATGCGCCTTCATTCGAAGCGGAAGCGTCTTCAGACCGCGGAGCGTCAGCCACGCATCGAGGGGAGCCTGGATCGAACCAACCGTCTTGCGCACCAGCCGGAATCGATCGAGAAGCTTCTCGTCGTTGCAGGCCAGCGATCCACCGACCGTTGAGTGATGACCCTCGATGTACTTGGTGGTAGACAGCACTGAGATGTCTGCCCCCAATTCGAATGGCCGCTGAAGTACTGGAGTGAGGAAGGTGTTGTCTACCGCCAGCAGCAAGCCATGTTGCTTCGCGATTGTTGCGATCCCCGCGATGTCCGCCAGCTTCATGGTGGGATTGCCCGGCGTCTCGATGAGGATAATTTTCGTCTGGGGCGTGATCGCGCGTTTCACGGCTTCAAGATCAGACGTGTCGACGGACGAATTCGCGATGCCCAGTCCGTTGAGGACCTCGCGGAATAGCCGCATCGTCCCGCCGTAGACTACGTCCGAGACAATCACATGATCGCCGCTCTTCACCGTCGACAAGAACAGCGTAGTGATTGCGGCCATGCCGGTGCGAAAGCACACAGCCTGCGGCGTACCTTCCAGGGCGCCGATCGCATTTTCCAGCGCATCGACCGTGGGGTTCGAACCGCGCGAGTAGCTGTGGCCTTTGGTGACGCCCGTTTCCTGCTGTTCAAATGTCGCGGATTCAAAAATGGGATAGACGACCGCTGCAGCCTGAGCGTCGGGCATGCGACCGCCATGGATGGCTAGTGTGGAAACTTGGAATTTTTCGTCGTAAGACAATTTGACCTCCCTCAGCTAGAGCGTTATTTGATCTGGCGATTGATTCGCCGCCGCCTTGGCTTGACCCCCAGGCGGCCGCTCTGTGATGGGAGGTGGTGAGTGTTACGCTCCCGACGCAGACCGGTCCCCGCCTGGGGGACACATGGCCATGGTCATTCGGGACGCGCTTAGCATGAGTTTCGCTTTGATCCCCACAAACTCGGAGCCTTGCAAGTATACCAGTTGGCACGCCTAGGTCAACCCGCAGTGCCTGGCCGGACCGACAGACTAAGAAGACTCGGGCTGGGCTTACACGGCTTCTTCGGTTAGCGCGCGACCGATCCGACAGGCGTGCGTCCTGCGGAGACCCCATTTGCGGCGCGCAGCCCTCGCCATTGCGATCATGCCGCCCCCCAGGAGTGCCAGCGTAGTCGGCTCTGGCACTCTGGCCTCGCTCGGCGTCTCGGGTACCGGCGGCGCAGTCCCTTCTGACACATATACGTATTCGTTCGGCGCGGAGTCGTCGGCGCGACCGTCGCCTAGTAAGCGCTCCGTAAATCCAGGACCGTCGTCGAGCGACGTCATTGTCCGATCAGCTGCAAGCACCCTCGGGAAAGAATCTTGGTGGACATCGAGAAAGGCTTGGTCGACCGTGCCGGTCGGATGCGGCGACGCATTAGCCCTCTGGCCCGCGCCAAGGAGCGTAACCGACGCCATTAGCGACAGCATCGCCATCAGCCCAAATCGTGGATTCAGCTTCCCAGCCAACTTAAACACCCCAAGAAAAGTAACCAACAATAGAGTTACTATACACCTATTGCTTATAAGCCAAGCCATCTAAGGTGCCATACTCTCAAATTTTCTCTGATAAGGCAAGACGTCCAACCGGCACCGACGCGAATTACAACAAATTTTTAACTTGCCAACAAACTCTGAGATAAATGCCCAATTACGTCTGATTACGTCCAGAGTTCATATGGAGCGCTTAACTAGTGAGTCACCATCGCCCCGGACTCACGACCCCTCGAGTTGACGAATTCTCTACTGCTTCCGTAATGTTACTTTCACTAGACGAAAAGCTGCGGAATAAGAGCAACTCAGAAACGCCCCCGACAGGATTCGAAGGCGGGAAATCGACCCGTTATGCCTCCATATCCGCCGGGCGCCCCGTCAGCCTCTCGATCCGCTTGGCAATCGGCGGATGCGTCGAGAACAGGCTGGAAAAATTCACGCCCAGCAGGGGAGCCACGATAAACAGGTGCGCGGTCGACGGAGTGGCCTGCATAGGAACGCGCTTCGAATAGGCGTCTAGTTTTTTCAGCGCGCTGGCCAGTGCGTAGGGATTGCCGGTATATTTCGCGCCGCTGGCGTCGGCTTCGTACTCGCGCGAACGCGACACCGCGAGCTGAATCAGCGTCGCCGCGATGGGCGCGACAATCAGCATTAACAGAGCTACGAATTCGCCACCGCGGTCGCGGTCGTCGCGGCCTCCTCCTCCGCCAAACAGGGAAGCCCAATAACCCATGCGCGCGATCATCGTGATCGCGCCGGCCAGAGTGGCCGCCACCGAACTGATCAGGATGTCGCGATTGCGGACGTGCCCAATCTCGTGGGCCAGCACGCCTTCGAGTTCTTCATCGGTCAGCAGATTTAGGATGCCTTCCGTCATCGCCACCGAGGCGTGCTGCGGGTTGCGTCCGGTAGCAAAGGCATTGGGCGAGTCCGTCGGAATGACATACATCTTCGGCATCGGTATGCCGATTTTTTGCGTCAGGCGTTCCACAATCTCGTAGGCATGGGGCAACTGCTCGCGCGTCACCGGCTGAGCACGGTAAGCCGCCAGCGCGATCTTGTCGCTGAAGAAGTACGAAGTGAAGTTCAGAATGACGGCGAAAATCAATGCGATGATCATGCCGCGCTCGCCACCGAACGCTTGTCCAATGAACAGAAGCACCAGCGTCATCGCCGTCAGCAGCAATGCGGTCTTGAATGTGTTTCCCATGGGTGTAGTCCAACTATGTAGATGTAGCGAGACCCGCGAGGGTTGCGACAACCCGCAGATGAGGGCCCAACCGTGTCCAGCCGGCCAGGCCCACCCATGCTATTTCTTTGTGACCACCAATTCCGTCCGGCGATTCTTTGCTCTGCCCTCGTCGGTATCGTTCGAAGCAATCGGCTTGTCCTGCCCGTAGCCCGCCGTGGAGAGGCGACTCGCTTCGATACCACCGTTGGCCAGCATGTCACGCACCGCATTGGCGCGGTCCTGCGAGAGTTTCATGTTGGCTTCCGGATCGCCGGTGTTGTCGGTATGTCCTACCAGTTGCACCTCCGCGCTCGGATACGCCTTCAAAATCACGATCAGGTCATTGACCGTCGGCACCGATTCAGGCGTCAACTGCGTGGTGCCGGTCGTAAAATTGAGGTTGTCGAAGACAAACGTCTTGGGCAACTCGGAACTGTTGCCATTGGCCAGAAACTGCGCCAATTGGTAGTTCAGTGAGCCCTCCGGCACCGAAATGACCGCTCCACCGGGCAAGGTTATCTGGGCGAGTTTGTTCTGTACCGAGGTTCCGCATTCTTTCCAGTACGCCAGCAGTGCCACCGCAACCAGTACCAGCAGAATTAGCGGCAGCATGCGTTTACTCATTCCGCTGGTCTCAGCGGCGACAGTCGATGCGGCCGACGTGACCGCCGTTCCTGCCCCGCCCAACACACCGGAAATGCCCGGCAAGCTGGACAATCCCGCCGGAATAGCTGACATGAAGCTGGACTTTTGCGACGTGAGCAGGCTCGCCAATCCGCTGGCGTTCAAGCCTTGCGTCTTTGCCCAATAGGCTCATCACCAGCGGTGCCCCCAGCGCCAGGAGCGTTGACGCCGACGACGCTTTAACACCGCTATATCCGGCCACTGCCGACGTGACTGCTGGCACAGAGGCGTGCGACAACACCAATCCTATGAGCTTGGGGGAACTGGTTTGCCCTAAATCCCGAGCTGCTCGTCTTCGTCGGGACTGCGTCGCGGCCTTTTCCGCTTGTCGCCGTCGAAATCCGTCATCGCGGTTATCGCCGTCTTGGCCAGGGCCTGGCGGGCGAAGAATTTCGCCGAAGGATCGTTCTCGATGTTCACCAGCTTCGGCATGGCAGCCGTCATGGCGATTAAACCGGTGTCAATTTGGCCGTGCATGGGGTAGGAAATCACTTTGCGCACTCCGCCGGGATAGTCGGTCAGCAGGCTCACCGCCGCAGTGGCTCCGCCACAAAGTAGTGATCCAAGCGCCGCTCGCCGGTTGCGCTTCCAAAACAGCGCTCCCATTAGCAGGAACGATCCCGCCACCGCATAATCGAGAGCGGAATGCACCCGCGGGCTGATCATCTTGGGCATACGTCCCGCCGCCAGCGCCACCCCTTTTTGCATGAGAGCCATGAGTCGAACCTCGATTCAGAGAGTCCAGATGAACATGTGATGCCGTTCGCGGGAGTCGCGGTTGTCGATTCTACGCTTGCTGCAGTATTTCCTGAAACGTGACGGGGTTCGATTTGCCGTCACGAGCGCCCTGGAGTTGGCGGTAGCAGTTGAGGCTGCATTTGCCTTTGCAATTGGAATGGCTAGTGGCGACCGCCTCTTGCCAGTGCCCGCCGGATGGTCTCATCCAGAGCGGCCTTGGCCTTGGCGTACTCGTCCGGGCTGATCTTGCCTTGCTGCCGGTCGAGCTCCAGCTGGAACAGTTCTTCCTTCATCGCCTCCAGCAATTTAGCATTCCGGTCTCGAGGTGCCACTTCGTCGGCGACCGTCGCCGCCGCGGTTGCGCCCGCCACGGCAACTGCTGGTAGGGGATTGTTCGACTTCGCAATAACGTACGCGCCGCCCATAACCAACACACAGGCGAACACGCCCAGGATCACCGCGCGGTAATCGTGTAGCGGGTCGTTTGAATCGATCGGCGCGCCCAAGCCTCCACCGGGACGATTGTCGCGCGCGGCAGCTTGTCCGCCGCCCATTGCTCCACCACTGCCTTCGTCGCCACCTGCGGCTTGCTGCCCTTCGGCCTGAAATTGCCCCGTGCCGCTCAACGTGAAGCTCAAGTCCTCGCCGGGCTTTACGTTGGTGGCCACCATCACACCGGCGCCTGAGTTGTCAGGCATCGACTGGTAGCGCTGTTTGTCCTTCGGCGCGAACGTCATTCCCTGCGGAGTCATCACCACGAAGTGCTGCACTTCAGCCAGTGGCTTGGGCGAAAAACTCGCCTCGCCCTTGTACGGCATGTGATAGCTCACCTGAAATTGCGACTCGCCTGGTTTTAGCGGAAAGCTGAACGCATAGCGGCCCTTCTGCGCCGTCTCGGTGGGAGGCATGTTGAGGGGCTGCCCTCCCGGAGACTTCGCCATTCCCGAATCCATGGTCGCGCCCGGTGGCAGTACGAACTCGAACGTCTGGTCCGCGTCCAGAGTGCGCAGTGGCTTCGATTCATTGCGGATCGCGAAAAGCGCGATCGCCTGCAGTTGGTCGCCCTGCGCTTCGTAGCGGTCGACCTCTACCGTCTGCGAAAGTCCGTCAAGCTTTTTCGCCGTGTCGTAAACGGTGATCTGGGCCGTTGTCGCGCCCGGCATCAGCGGACCGCCTTGGGGAAAGTAATTCACTCCACCGTGCGTGACCCGGACCATGTGCGGCACGCCTTGCTCTGCCGGACCGGCGAGGCTGAACCTTCCCTGCGCGTCGGTTTTACCCGAGCCGACTTCTTCCATGCCTTGTGATAAGGACAGCAGTGCGACGTCATCGCCCGCCGCTGGCTTGCCAGTCGTACCGTTGGTGACCGTGCCCGTTATGTTTTGCGCGGACGCGAAACCGACGAAGGCTAGCGTAAGCAGAGCAAGTAGGACGAGCTTGGTTTTCACGCCCGCCCTCCCTTCGCCACTACCGTGCGCGCCCGCGTCTTCTCGATGGTCTCCATCTCGGCCAGAATCGCCGCCGCTTCGTCTTCCAGCGCGGCGCGCTGCATGGCGTAATCTTCCTCGCTCAGCTTGCCCGCTTTGTATTCGAAACTAAGGTCACGCAGGTTCTCGTAGGTAGCGTCCTTGCGCTCCTGCAGATAGCCATAACGCGTCTTAGCTTCACCGGCATCGATGTCACCCGGCTCGTAGAACACGTAAACAAACAGCGCCGCAGCAAACAGCGCGCAGCCGAACAGTATGAATGGCGTCTCACTCGCTGCGGCCGCAATCAGCATCAGGGAATGCATCAAAACTCTGTCTCCTCACGCGCTCGTTTGCGCAGGGCATCCAACTCCGCGGAACCCAGATTCGGCCGCGCCACCGGCTGTGCCACCGGACGGGCCTTCCACGCCCGCACCAGCCACACCGCCATCGCTGTCGCCAGCGCGAACACTGCAAACGGCATAATCCACGCCACAACGTTAAAGCCGGTCGAGGTCGGCGCCGCCAATACGGTGTTACCGTATTTCTGCACAAAGCTTTGCAGCACCAGGGAGTCGCTATCGCCGCGCTCCAGCCCAGCGGTCAGCTCATTGCGCATGCGATCGGAGTAAGTGCAGCCCACGTGGTTGCACTCCAGCAGGATCTGGTTGCACCCGCACATGCACATCATCTGATGGCCAAGCTTATTGAAGCGGGCGTCGACATCCGCTCCCATAAAACCGATCGCGAGGACTGCGATCAACAGGAGCTGTGCCGTGCGCAAAAGTTTCGAGTTTCCGGTTTCGAGTTTCAAGTTACGAATACCTAACTCCCTAAACGGTTAGCCATCTTCAACTGACAACTGACGACCGATAACTGACAACTGCCCTAGTCTCCCCCCACTTCCACTGCGCCCCGTCTCGCTGCTGCTTCGGCTTCCTCGCGTTCCTTCTCGGCTGCCCGTACCTTAGGCGGTTTCCAGTTCGGAATCAGCGTTATCACCGTCCCGAATCCCACCACCACTACTCCGATCCAGATCCACATCACCAGCGGATTCACGTGCGCCTTGATGATTGGCTTGCCGGTATCAGGGTTCTTGCCGGTGTACACCAGGTACAAGTCTGCATTCGGGCGCGAGCGATTGGCTACGATGGTCGACGTCTGCTCACTGGCCTTGTAAAACCGGCGCTCCGGGTACATGGTGTCGATCTTCTTGCCGTTCTTGTACACGTCGAGGACGGCCCATTCGCTGCTGTAATTCGGGTTGTCGTCCTGCGTATACGACTGGCACACCAGCGTGAAGCCGGCGATCTGCATCTTGTCGCCGTAGTTCATCTCCTGCTCTTTGTCCTGGTTGAAGGGCAGGCCGGCAAAGCCAATCACGATCAAAATGATGCCGAAGTGGACTATGTATCCACCGTAGCGGCGCGTATTGCGCCGTGTGATCTGCACCATGCCGGCCAAGATGTTGGTGTGTTGCTGCCGCGCGATCACCCTGCCGCCGCGCCAGAATTCGCCGACGATTGTCGCCGCCACCAGCGCCGCCAGCGAGATCGCCATCAGCGAATAGAAGTACGCGCTGTCCTGCCACGGCCGCATGCCTCCGGCGATGAGCGCGATGGCCGTCCCCACTGCGATAATCGTCGGCCACAGGAAGTTGCGTCGCAGGCTGTCCCACGATGTCTGACGCCACGCCAAGAGCGGGCCGACGGCGGTTAAAAATAGCAGAAACAGTCCGATGGGCACATTGACGCGGTTGAAGAATGGAGGACCCACCGTCACCTTGCTACCCGTCACCCACTCTGACAGCACCGGGAACAGCGTGCCCCACAACACCGCGAAGCAGGCCACCAGCAGCACCAGGTTGTTGAACAGGAAGCTCGACTCACGCGAGATCAGCGAATCCAGTCGGTGCTCGCTCTTCAGCGTGTCGCGGTTGCGCACGAAGAAGAACACGCAGGTGGCAAACGCGATGGCCAGGAACCACACGAACCAGATGCCGATGCCCGACTGCGCGAATGCGTGCACTGAGCTGACCACACCGCTGCGCGTCAGAAACGTTCCGAAGATGGCCAGCAGGAACGTGGTAAAGATCAGCCACATGTTCCACATCTTCATCATGCCGCGCTTTTCCTGCATCATCACCGAATGCAGAAACGCGGTCATCGTCAGCCATGGCAGGATGGAAGCGTTTTCCACCGGGTCCCATCCCCAATAGCCGCCCCAACCGAGCACAGCGTAGGCCCAGTGTGCGCCCAGGAAGACGCCGCAGGTCAGGAACAGCCAAGCCACCATCGTCCAGCGGCGCGTGATGTGGATCCACTTCTCGCCGGGATACTTCATGATC
This sequence comes from uncultured Acidobacteriaceae bacterium, assembly GCA_963730105.1. Lineage (GTDB taxonomy): Bacteria > Acidobacteriota > Terriglobia > Terriglobales > Acidobacteriaceae > DASRAA01. Next base: position 569,293 of record CAVSQO010000010.1, on the reverse strand, counting down.
AGCGCGCCCAGCGCAAACGCGAACGGCGCGGTCACGCCGACGTAACCGAGATACAGCATCGGCGGATGGATCACCATCTCGGGATACTGCAGCAGCGGATTCAGCCCGTTTCCATCAGGCGGAATCGTGCCCTTCACCAGCCCAAACGGGTGCGCGGCGAAATTTATCAGCAGCAGAAAGAACACCTGCACGGCCGCCACAATCGCCGACGCATACGCCGTGAGTTGCGGATCGACCTTGTACCGGAGCCGCATCACCAGCCCGTAAGTCGACAGCAGCCACGCCCACAGGAGCAGCGAGCCTTCCTGGCCTGACCAGAGCGCTGCAAACTTGTACGCGATGGGCAGGTCGCGATTGCTGTGATGCAGGATATAAGCGACCGAGAAGTCGTTGCCGAACGCCGCCATCACCAGTGCAAACGCCGCCACGGTGACCGCTGCCCAGCACGCGATGCCCGCGCGCCGCGCCGTCTCCGTCAGGCGATCGTCTTTGCGATAGAGCGCCAGCACTCCGGCGATGAACGAATACGCCGCGAGCGCCAGAGCCAGAAGAAGCGTGAAACTACCTATTTGTGGCATGGAAAATCGAATATCCGCGCGGCGTCGGAGTCTACGGAATTAATCCTTAATACCATCCTCGCCGAATGGCTCTATTTTACTCGCAAGCCGCTGCAGGCTGTCACCTCGAGCGAACGCGGCGTTCCTTTTCTCGCCGAAGTCAAAGGAACCAGAACGAGAGGCGCGCTTTTGCTGACAACCGGCGACTGGCAAACTTCTTCTAGCCACTATCCACTAACCACCACCCACTGTTACCATAGTTTCCGCTCAACCCTTATTCTCCATGACTCACGACCAGCAACTTCGTCAACAACTTGCGAAAGCTCTTGATTGGGGCGAGGCGCATGCCGATTTCCGTACCGCCGTGGCCGACTTTCCTATCGACCTGCGCGGCGAGGTTCCGCCCGGCTTCTCGCACTCGGCGTGGGAACTCGTCGAGCACCTGCGCATCGCCCTCTGGGACATCGTTGAATTCACCAAGGACTCGCGCCACAAATCGCCGCCGTGGCCCAAGGGCTACTGGCCGCTCACGCCGGCCCCGCCGCAGGACGAAGCCTGGGACCAGTCCGTCGAATCCATCATCGACTTGCTTGAGGAGATGCGTGGGCTAATTCTCGATCGGTCGCGCCCGCTTCTGGACCCGTTCCCCCGCAGCCAGGGCCAGACCCTGATGCGCGAAGCGCTGCTCGCCGCCGACCACAACGCGTACCACCTGGGCCAGCTGGTACAGCTTCGCAAAGCTCTCAAAGAATGGCCGAAGGACGCCGGTTAGGTCAGCGACAGCGCGTCCACATCGACTACCAGGTTCGTCCGAGGGATCTTCTTCTCCACCGCGTGCTCGATCATTGCGCGAAGCACTGTGTTCATGCGCTCGCGGCTTGCTGACTTCAGCAGGAAGTGGTATCGATACTCCGTCTTCAGCCTGACGATCGGCGCCGCGGCCGGACCCATCACGCGCACGCCTTCCAGTCGCGTCGCCTCAAACCACTTGCCCAGGATCCCCGACCACGTCAGTGCCTCATCCAACTTGTTGCTGCGCACGATCACGTTGCTCACCGCGTTGAACGGCGGATAGTGCATCCAGCTGCGGAACCGCGCCTCTTTCTCATAGAACCCGTGATAGTCGTGCGCCGCCGCAAACTGGATCGCGTAATGATCAGTAAAGAAGGTCTGTAGCAAGACCTTGCCGGGGGTCTCGCCCCGCCCCGCGCGTCCTGCCACCTGTGTTAGCAACTGGAATGTGCGTTCAGCCGCGCGAAAATCGGGAAAGCCCAGCGCCGCGTCCGATCCCACGACGCCGACAAGCGTGACATTTGGAATGTCGTGTCCCTTGGCAATCATCTGCGTGCCAACCAGTAGGTCAATCTCGCCCGCATGCAGCGCCCCTAAAATCTGCTCCAGGTCGTCGCGCCCCCGCACCGTGTCGCGATCCAGTCGCCCAATACGCGCCTGCGGAAACATCCCGTGCAACATCTGCTCCAGCTTTTCGGAACCGGTGCCGAGATACTGTACGTACTCACTGCCGCACTTGGGACAAGTCTTGGGCGCCGGCCGCACAAAGCCACAGTAATGGCACACGAGCCGATGCTCGCGCTTGTGATACGTCATGGCGATAGCGCAGTTCTTGCACTGCACCGTCTCGCCACACTCGCGGCATAGAACGAATGCTGAATACCCGCGGCGGTTCAGCAGCACCATCACCTGTTCGTTGCGCTCCAGCCGCTCGGCGATCTCCTCAACTAGCTTGCCAGACAGCACCTGGTCCTTCTTCGTCTTCTGGAACTCCGCCCGCATGTCGATGATCTCCACCTCGGGCAGCGGACGCTTCTCAATGCGCTCGGCCAGCTCCATCAGCTTGTACTTGCCCTGCTGCGCGTTGTAATACGTTTCCAGAGACGGCGTCGCCGAACCCAACACCACCACCGCATTTGTCATCTTGGCGCGCATCACCGCCACGTCACGCGCGTGATACCGGGGCGTCTCGTCCTGCTTGTAGGAGTGGTCGTGCTCCTCGTCCACCACGATCAGCGCGAGGTCATGCACCGGTGCAAAGACTGCTGAGCGCGTTCCTACCACAATGTGAGACTCGCCGTTTCGGATGCGCTTCCATTGCTCGGCGCGCTCGTCGTCGGTCAACGCCGAATGCAGGATTGCCACTTCATCGCCAAAAACCTGGTGCAGATCGGCAGCCATGGCCGGCGTCAGCCCGATCTCCGGAACCAGCAGGATCGCCGAGCGTCCCTTGGCCAGCATCGCCTGCATGGCCGACAGATACACCGCGGTCTTGCCCGATCCCGTTACGCCGTGTAGCAACATGGGCAGAAACTGTCGCTCATCGACCGCTGCGTTGATCTGGTCGAGCGCTGCCTTCTGCGCCGGATTGAAAAGAAATTCCAGCTTGCGAGGCTTCAGACCAGACATGCGAAAGCCCGCGGGTTCTTCGCTCAGTTCGACGACTCCTCGTCGCACTAAGGTCTGCAGAGTCGTCCGCGGAACCGCGAGATCGCGCAGCGCCGACACCGGCGCGCGCTGCCCGGCCGCTGCCGCAGGTAATCGACAATCGTCTGCTGGTTGGCGTTGAGCTTTCCCTGGTTTTGAAGGGGCACGGCTTTAGCCGTGCCGTCCGACGCCACATTTTTTTCGTCTCGAGCGGACTTTAGTCCGCTCGAGACCAATGTCGCGACATGAATATTCCGGCTGGCATCGCGCACTTCGCTCAGGTCTTCGCGCGCGATCCACTTCTTGCGCAACAACCCGAGCAACTCGGCTCGCGACGCTCCCGCCGCCGCCCGCAACGATCCCTCGCGCATCACCTCACCGTCCGCCAACCGGTTGAGCACGGCATACTCTTTCATCTGCTGCTCCGGTTCCACTCGCGCACGCAGCGACGAGCCCACGGTTGACGCAGCATGCAGCGCTTCGAGCCCCTTATCCGTGATGTGATATCCGGTGGCGTGGCGAAACTCCGCAGCCAGCGGCAACATGGTGCGCAATACCTCGCCAATCGGCGCGATGTAATAGTGCGCGATCCAACGGCCCAACTGCATCAGCTCCGGAGTGAGCGCCGGAGTCGTGTCCAGAACCTGTTGCACCGCCTTGGCCTTAAAGCTCGGTTCGCGGTCGTGCAGCTCCGTAACAATGCCGCACAGCCGCTTCTCGCGGAAGGGCACAATCACGCGACCGCCCACGCACGGCTCGGGCAGCACATCGGGAATGGAGTAGGTGAATGTGGCGTCGAGCGGAACGGGCACCGCCACATCGCAATAGCGGGGCATAACGAGCTAGCTGCCCTCAGCGTCTTTATTTGCGCGCATCGGCGGTTGCAGTCCCAGGAACTTCATTACCATCTGCAAGTCTTTCCACGCCTCGCCCTTCTGCCGCGGATCACGCAACAAAAACGCCGGATGATACGTAACTGCCAGCTTGCAATCGAAGGGCTCGTCCGAGTCGGTCAGCGAGCGCTTGGGCGAGAAGTCGTAGAACCTTCCCCGCAACGATGCCATGGAATCATTCAGTCCCAGTAGGTTTTTCGCGGCGGTCGCTCCCAGCGCGACAATCACTTTCGGACGCACCACGCGAATCTGCCGCATCAGAAACGGTGAGCACGTGTCGCACTCGTCGCGCTCTGGCGTGCGGTTCCCCGGCGGGCGGCACTTAACAATGTTGGCGATGTACACCTGTTCACGCCGCAGCCCCATCGCCGTAATCATGTTGTTCAGTAGCTGCCCCGCGCGTCCAACGAATGGCAGGCCCTGTTCATCCTCGTCTGCGCCCGGACCTTCTCCAATGAACATCAGCTCCGCGTTCGGATCGCCGGTGCCGAATACGATCTGCTTGCGCCCCAGCCTGCCCAGCTTGCATCGCTGGCAGTTCGGACCAATGTCATCCAGAATGACGCGCAACTTCGAGTCATGATCGTCGCCGGTCGGCAAATAGGAGATTTCCTCTCCGACTGTCTCCATCGCCCCGACCAACTCTTCGCCCATGTCTTGGACTTGCGGCTGGCCCGAGGCATCGCGGCGATACAAAGGCCCGATGCCAAGCTCGCGATAGAAGCTCAGCCGTTGGCGGATCGCATTTTGTCTTGTGGGATCGAGGACCATCAGCTACGAACCGGTGACGCCACCAGTTTAGCTTGTTGCCGCCGCATGTGAACTGCGGCCTCGAGAATTTTCTGTGCAACGTCTAACTTGCTTGTTTCTGGGACGGCGACAGTTTCCGTCGCCGTCACAATCGTGACCTCATTGCGGTCCGAGTTAAATCCGATGTCTGCGCGCGAAACATCGTTCAGCACGATCGCGTCCACTTGCTTCTTCAAGAGCTTAGTGCGGGCGTTCTCCAGCAAGTGCTCGGTCTCGGCCGCAAAGCCAATTAACAGCGGCGAGGTGCTTGCCCGTCGCCTGTCGCAGACTGCCCAGGTCAGCGAGGATATCGGGATTCGGCTCGAGTAGTAGCTCAATCGGTCCGGCGCGCTTGATCTTCTCTGGAGCGGCGTTCTTCACGTGATAGTCGCCTACCGCCGCCGCCATAATAATGATGCTCGCGCGCTCCCAGCGATCCAGCACCGCGGTGCGCATCTGCTGCGCCGTCTCGACAAAGATCGTCTCTGCCGCCGACGGCGGTGTAAGCGCCGTCGGCCCGCTCACCAAAATGACCTTGGCTCCCCGCCGCAGCGCCGCTTCCGCCAGCGCATAACCCATCTTGCCGCTAGAACGGTTGCCGATGTAGCGCACCGGATCAACTGGCTCATGCGTCGGCCCGGCAGTGACCAGTACCGTCTCGCCCGCAAGATCTTGCGAAACCCCGAGCCGCTCCAGAGTCGCCGCGACGATGTGCTCCGGCTCGGCCAGTCGCCCTGCGCCGACCATCCCGCACGCCAGGTAGCCGCTGTCCGGTTCGACGATGAGAACTCCGCGTTGCCGCAGCACCTCAAGGTTGGTCCGCGTCGCCGGATGTTCCCACATGTTCACGTTCATCGCCGGCGCCACAATCACCGGCGCCTTGGTCGCAAGATACAACGTGGAGAGAAAATCGTTGGCGATACCCTGTGCAAACTTCGCGACAGTATCGGCGGTAGCCGGCGCTACCAGCAGCGCGTCAATCGATTGCGCAACCGCAATATGTTCGACCGCAGAGTCGAGATTGGGTTGCTCGTCACCCGCCGAGAAAAGCCCGGTGATGACCTTCTCGCCCGAAAGCGCCGCAAAGGTCAGCGGCCGCACAAACTCCTGCGCCGAGTCGGTCATGACGACCTGCACCCGCACGCCGCGCTCCTGCAGCAGGCGCACGATTTCCGCGGCCTTGTAGGCGGCAATGCCTCCCGTCACTCCCAGCGCGATCTTCATAAACCTTAGATGCGAAATCGCTGTCAACGTCTTTAAGTGACAACTAGCAACCGTGTTTAGTCGTCTGCCTCGCCGCCAACAGCACCCGTGATCAGCTCCTCAGCCACCTCCGCGGGTGTCTTGCCTCCTTCGGGTATTTCCCACTTCACTTTTCCGGCGTTGATTTCTTCTTCCGCAATGCGGCATGCCTTGCCGGAGTGCGGTTCCACCACCGGACGCGCGCCGTTTTGCAATTGACGCGCCCGTCTCGCTGCCACCAGAACATACCGATACTTGCTATCGAATCCATCAGTCAGGTTCATGTGTCACTCCGTTGCGGTATGAGAACTCGAAAGGTCAAAGGTTGCCAGAATCGTCTGCACCTGCTCCATCATGTGCCGCCGTTCCGCCATCTCGGCGGTTGCCAGCACCTGTTCATCCCCGGCCCGTTGCGGCTCCGGCGAGCGCTTCACCCGCTCCGCCTTCACGATCGCCTGTAAGACGTCGATGGCCGGCTCTACTTTTTCATTCACCAAAATATAGTCATACTCCGAATAATTCTCAATCTCGCGCGAGGCTTCCTGCAAGCGCCGCTGGATAATTGCCTCGATCTCTTCCGGCCGTTTTCCTTCACCGGTCAACTCGCGGCGCGTTTCATTTTCCGCCAACGTCCGCCGCCGCAGCCGCCGCTCCAGCTCTTCACGTGATGGCGGAAGAATAAAGATACTCACCGCCTCCGCCAGCTTCTGCTTCAATTGCGCCGCGCCCTGTACGTCGATGTCAAGGATCAGGTCGTTTCCGCGCGCGAACGCCTCGCGCAAAAAACTGCGTGCAGTGCCGTAATAGTTGCCGAAGACCTCGGCGTATTCCAGGAACTGCCCCTCGCCGATCATCTCCTGGAACTCTTCGCGCGTAATAAAAAAGTATTCGCGCCCGTTCTGCTCGCTGCCCCGCGGTGCGCGCGTCGTATAGCTGATGGAAAACTCCAGGCCCGGTACCAGCCGCCGCAGCTCCGCCGTCAGTGTCGATTTGCCCGAACCCGAAGGCGCCGAAATGATGAACACGATCCCGCTCATTCGCCGTTCACTCTAAGTTTTGCACCTGTTCGCGGGCCTTCTCGATCTCCGACTTCATGGCCAGCCCCAGTTCGGTGATGCGCAATGCTTCGCCCGCAACGCCCGTGGTTTTCGACAGCAATGTATTGGCCTCGCGATTCATCTCTTGCAACAGGAAATCGAGCTTCTTGCCGACTTCGCCGCCACCGTCCAGGTGTGACAGAAAATGCTGGATGTGGTTCTTCATCCGCACTAGCTCTTCCTGGATGTCGCTGCGCTCGGCCAGCATGGCCGCTTCCTGCAAAATTCGATCGGGGTCGGCGTGCGCGCCGATCAACTCCTGCATCCGTCCATACACCTTATCGTGATACGCCTTTAGTACCTTGTGCCGCAGCGACTCGACTTCCTGCGTTGCCTTCGACAAATGCTGCATACGCTCCCGCAACTCCGTCGCTGCGCCGCGGCCCTCTACTTCCCGCATCCGGTTGAGCCGCTCGATGGCCTGTTCCAGCGCGCCAGTCACTTGCTTTTCCAGTTCGTCAGTAGCATCGCCCGACTCAGTCGCATTCAACGCACCCGGCAGCTTCAATACCGCGTTCAGGTCAGGCTCCGCGCTGACGCCAAACTCTTCCGCCGCCTCGCGAAACGCCCGCAGGTATCCGCCGACGAGCTCACGATTGACGGCAAATGTCGCGCCACCCGTTCGCTCCAGGCTGAGGGTGACCTCGATGTGCCCGCGATGTAGTCGCTCCTTCAGCACCCGCCGCACCTTCATCTCAATCGCGTCCAACTCGTTCGGGATCCTCAGGTGTAAATCCAGGAAGCGGTGGTTCACCGACTTCAGGCTGAGCGCCAGCGTGAGCTCATCACTCACGTGCGATTTCACCTGCGCGTAGCCCGTCATCGAGCGGATTTCCATGTTCGACTCACTCGCTTCCATTAGCGATTTCGACATCCACGAATTGCAAATCGTACAGCCGCCGATACGTGCCGGTGCGCGCCATTAGCCGCTCGTGCGTGCCTTCATCGGTGATCATGCCGCTTTCCAGCACCAGAATGCGGTCAGCCCGCCGCACCGTCGAGAGCCTATGCGCGATGACAAACACGGTCCGTCCCGTCATCAGGTTTTGCAGCGCTGTCTGCACCAGCGACTCGCTCTCCGTGTCGAGCGCCGAGGTCGCTTCATCAAGAATTAGGACGGGTGCATTCTTCAGGATAGCGCGTGCGATCGAAAGCCGTTGGCGTTCGCCGCCGCTTAGCCGCAGCCCGCGCTCGCCGATGATCGCCTCATATCCGCCCGGCAGCGCCTGAATGAAGTCGTGCGCCAGCGCCGCTCGAGCCGCTTCTTCGACTTTTTCTTTCGGAACCGTCGGCTGCCCGTAGGCAATGTTATTGCGCACCGTGTCGTTAAACAGAATGGTGTCCTGCGTCACGATGGCAATCTCCGAGCGCAGTGATGCAACCGTGAGGTCGCGCACGTCATGGCCGTCGATGAGCAACTTGCCGCGCGTCACGTCAAAGAATCGCGGCAGCAGGTGGACCAGCGTAGTCTTGCCTGATCCGCTCGAGCCCACGATCGCCACCACTTCGCCCGGCGCGACCGTCAGGTTAATGTCGTGTAGCACCTCGCGATGGTCTTCGCCGTCGCGGTAGCTGAAGTACACGTGCTCGAACCGGATTCCCTGGTGGAACGGTGGCAGCGTCGTCGCGCCCTGCTTCTCCCGTACTTCGTCATGCGCATCGAGGAAGTCGAAGATGGCCGACGACGCCCCCAACGCTTGCTGAAAGTTATTATTAAATTGTGCGAACTTGCGCACTGGCTCGTACAGCTTGAACACCGCCACGATGAATGCCAGGAACACGCCCTCGCTGAATATGCCGTGTTTGATGTACTCGCGCCCCATTAGGATTAGCAGCGCGATCGCTATCGCCCCGAAGATGTCCATCATCGGCGAACTGATAGCCGCGGCGCTGACCGATCGCAAATTGGCGCGGAACAGCCGCTTGGCCGCCTCGCGGAAACGCTTCGTCTCCCACGCCTCCATCGAGAACGCTTTCACGATGCGCACGCCTGTGATGGTCTCGTGCAGGATGTTCTGGATCTCCGCCAGCTTGTCCTGGCCCTTGCGCGTTGTCGTCCGCACGCGCTGTCCGATGCGTCGCACCGACCCCAGCACAAACGGCACAAACAGCATCAGCACCCACGCCAGCCGTCCGCCTAACAACACCACCACGCACGCCGTAAAGATGAGCGTGAAAAATTGTTGCAGAAACTCTGCCAGCACCGTCGACATGGCGTACTGCACCCGCTCCATGTCGTTCACCAATGCTGACAAAAGCGTGCCCGTCGAGTGCTTCTGAAAAAATGCGACTGAGCGTCGCAGGGTCGCGTTGTACAAATCGTTCCGCAGGTCAGTGATCATGCCGAAGCCGGCATAGTTCACCAGGTACGTGCCCAGGTAATCGAACACGCCCTTCAGCACCGTGGCCGCCACCAGCGCGAAGGCCACAATCGTCCACACATTGTGGAAGTGCTCCGGCACGAACCAGTTTAACTGCAGCGACCAGCGGGAGTTCGGCAACAGATGCAACTCGTGCGCCGGCGACCCGGGGTTCAGTACAGAATCAAAGATAGGTCCGATCAGCAGCAGCCGAAACGCGTCCAGCAGCCCCACCAGCGCCATCGACACCACGGAAGCCGCAACATAAAACCAATACGGCCTGACGTAGTGCAACAGGCGCTTTAATCGATGCATAAGCCCCGCGCTCCCCGGCGCAACTGAATGGGCGCATTCGCTTTGGAGGGATAAATCTGCAAGCTGTGATTCTAGCGGAACTTGGGGCGGCGACGATACCGGAGGATGTGCGCCCGCCACTGTTTCACCGCTCGACGTCCACCCAGGTGCGGGTTTTATACGATCGGCGGCGGGGGATCGGGATAAGGAACCGCACCCTGGCATCCGTCCAACAAGGGATGGATGGTCCACTGATTTTGAGGCTGCTTTTGAATCTCGATGGTGCCAGGTGAGTTGATCACGCCGAACTGCTGATCATATTGCTGCTGGACTTCCCCGGGGTGGCCGCCTTACCTAGACCCTTTATATACCTTGACACGTATATGCGTTATGGAGTATATAAAGATCGTGGAATCTTCCTTCGAAATTATTGCCGAGCCGAACCGCCGCGCCATCTTGGGACTCTTGGCCTCTTCACAACAGTCGGTGGGTGAAATCGAGCGCCAACTGCGTATGTCCCAGCCGACCGTCTCCAAGCACCTGCGCGTGCTGCGCGAGGCCGGTTTCGTGGAATCTACGGTGGACGCACAGCGCCGTCTCTACCGGCTGAAACCTGCACCATTTCAGGAGGTCGATGCCTGGCTGGCTCAGTTCCGTCGGTTCTGGTCCACTCACTTGGACGCTCTGGAACGCCACCTCGACCGCATGATCGACGACCCATCAACACCGACGAAAAGGAAGACTAAGAACAAGACGACGCGGCGTAAACCGCGAACCTGACAAAGGAGAAACGATATGAAAATCAAACTGACCAGCGTTTACGTGGACGACCAGGACAAGGCCTTGCGCTTCTATACCGAAGTGCTGGGCTTCGAGAAGAAGGCCGATTTCAGCAATGGCCCATTTCGCTGGCTGACGGTTGGCTCGCCTGAGGAGCCCGACGGCACTCAGCTGCAGCTGGCGCTCAATAACAACCCCGCGGCCAAAGCATATCAACAGGCGCTGTTTCAGCAGAGCCAGCCCGCGGCCATGTTTTATACCGACGACGTGCAGGCCGATTACGAACGTATGAAAGCACATGGCGCCGATTTCACTATGCCACCCACCGACGTGACAGCATCGACGATCGCCATGCTGAACGACACCTGCGGCAACCTCATTCAGGTCACGCAGCTGAAGCGTTGGTAGACCGGCCGTTTTAGGAGAACTCAAAGATGACTTACCCCGAGCAATACACACCAGGCCCGGCCGGCGGCGCGCACATAGAAAAGGACGGAGACAAGTGGACGCTCGTTCTCGTCCGAGAACTCCGCCACCCGCCGGAAAAAGTCTGGCAGGCGCTCACCGACTCAGCGCATTTGCGTGAGTGGGCGCCCTTTGAGACCGATGGGAACTTGGGTACGGTTGGATCCAAGGTGAAGCTCACCACGGTGGCAGCCCCCAAGGCGCAGGTTTCCGAAACTACAGTCACGCGGGCCGACGCTCCCGAGGTGCTTGAGTACAACTGGGGTGACCACGATATGCGCTGGGAACTCGAACCCTTAGTTGGTGGTACGCGTCTGACGCTGTGGACCAACATCGGTCGCCGCTTCATCGCAATGGGTGCTGCTGGATGGCACATTTGTTTCGATGTTCTCGATCACCTTCTCGGTGGTACTCCCATCGGTCGCATCGTCGGCCCCGATGCCCTGAAATGCGGCTGGCAGCGATTGCACGCCGAATACGCTAAACAGTTCGGCATTGATGCGCCTGACTGGCCGCCGAAGGCGGCTCAAGAGCCGTGAATCGAGGTGGACGCTTCGTCGTCTTCAAAGGAGCTAACGATGAACTGGAACAAGTGGATTCGGCAGACCCATCGCTGGCTGTCGATAGCCTTTACAATGGTCGTCATCGTCAATGGCGTCGCTGTGGTACAGGGGAAGTACACCAACAGGCTGGGACTCTTAGCGGTGTTCGTGCTCGCCTTGCAATTTTTCACCGGTCTGTACTTGTTCGTGCTGCCGTATGCTGCCAAGTGGAGCAGCGTGCGACGCACCGGCTGAGTGGGCGGCCCGGCGAATTGTGCTAGATTCGACAGAAGGTGAGTCTTTGAAAGGATGTAGCCTTCGACATACGAACCGCTGGCTTCGCCTGGCTGCTGCAGTAGTCGCTTTAGTGCTGGCTTTGGCCACGCCGCCCGCAACCCAAGCGCAAGCACAGAGTGCGCCTCCTTGCTCCGACGTTCCCACGTTGAAACGAGGCACACAACCGGCCCTCCCTCCCTGTCCTGAGCCGCCGCCGGTCGAGTCGCATCCTGCGGACTCACAAGCCACGCCGCCGCCGAGCCCCCCTAAATCCTTGATCGAAAAGGCAAGAGACGCGGCATTCGAGTTTTCCAAGAAGCTTCCCAACTTTATTTGCCAGGAGTTCATGGCGCGGTTTATCCAGCAAGGCCGCGGGCAGAAAGTGCCACAGGACGTGGTCTCGTCCGAACTCATCTATGAGGACGGGCAGGAAACTTATCGTAACGTGAAGATCAATAACCGCCCCACCGACAAGCACCTCGAGGATATCGATGGGTCCTGGTCCACGGGGGAGTTCGCATCTGCGCTGCTGGATATTTTTGATCCTGCTACGAACACGCAGTTTCATTCGGCTGGTACGTCCACCATTTCGGGTTTCAGTGCCCGGGTTTACGACTTTCAAGTGCGCAGTGAAACTTCACACTGGAGGTTGTCCGTCGGCTCTCAGACTGTGACTCCGGCTTACTCAGGCACCGTATGGATCGATCCGAATACCGCGCGCGTTCTACGAATCGAGAAGCAGGCCCGCAACATACCGTCAGATTTCCCGATGGATGAGGTCGAGTCCGCGGTGGATTATTCCTACGTGTTGATTGGCGAGAAATCGTTTCTGCTCCCAGTCCATGCCGAGACCTTAGGTTGTCAACGCGGTACCAGCAACTGCAGCCACAACGTTATTGACTTCCGCAACTATCACCAATTCAAAGGCGACATCAAGATTATTCCTTGATTTCGTTCGGACCTCTCGTCCGTGCGGCTTTCGCTCAGGATTGAACGGGGCACCCAGATTGGCGTAGCCTGGGCCACCGGCCGCGTTCTTTGATTGGAAACCAGAAAAGAATTCCCCGCCCAAGCTACTTCAGCCAGGGCGGGGATTGTCCGACCTAGGGTGTCGGCTCCAACGAGTCCAACTACTGGACGACTATCTTCGCTGTGGCTCGGTTACCATTGCCGTCATCCGCAATGAGAATAACTTCGCCTGACAACGATCCCGGGGTAAAGGTGGTTTGCGGTCCAGTCGTATTGTTGATGGTACCGACGCTCGAATTGCTCTCTATCAAGCTCCAGTTGATGGTACACGTGTAGTTGCAAAAGCCGTCGAAAGTTACCGTGTTTCCCAATGCAGTGGTTACCGCACTGTTTGGGCTCACAGCGACGTGCAACGATGCAAACGCCGTTAAGCACAAGGCCAGAACGGCAGCGGTTACTCCGATACCAAGTAAGATCTTTTTCCGATTCATTGGTCTGTCTCCTCTTCTTCAAGACGGTGTCGATTTGTGAAGGGGCCCGACAACCATACGTCTCGGTGGGGACTCCGTCTGGGGAGCGTGAAATCCAAGCTCGTCGTACCACTTCGGCCAGCCCTGGGTTTCGACCTTCGACGAAAGCGGCGTTGGTTGACAGCAAACTGCTATGCTGGAGCCGAGTATGGGCTCAATTGGGAGAAGGGGTCAATTGCTAGTAAGTGCCAAATAATACAGTCGTTTACAGACACATTAGATGGTAACTGTGACCCCACGTGCGACTTAAGTGACCAGGCACTTTTGTGTAATCAGCAAGGGACTGATCGGCTGGCCATCGGCCAGAAGGGAACCATGTCACTCAGCGAAACAAATACAAAAGGACGAACTGTTACGATGCACGTGGTTTCCAGCCTGGATGGCTTCATCGCGAAACCGGACAACAGTGTCGCGTGGATGGAGACTACAAGTGCCTACGAAGCCGGGGTTTCCATCTCGCAGGAAGAAATTGCCGCCTTCGTCAAATCGATCGGTTGTTATGTGCTCGGATCCCGCACCTATGAACACGCGCTCGAACTGGGCTGGCCCTACGGCGATACTCCGGTCGTCGTGATCACCAATAGAGAGCTGACGTCCCCGAAGAAAACCGTCGAATTCTATTCTGGCGATCTCCAGAAGTTGGTCGAAGAGATTCTCGCGCCTCGATATCGAAACATCTGGCTTGTGGGCGGCGCGATTTTGTGTCAGCGTTTTCTCCAACTCGCCCTGGTGGACGAAATCAAATTGACGATCGCGCCTGTCCTGTTGGGCGAAGGACTGCGCCTGTTCTGTGGTTCCCCTACGGAGGAGCACTGGAATCTGAAGAACGTAGTCGCTTACAAGAACGGCTTTGTTGAGCTATCGTACTCTGCCCCAAGCGCGCTTAGATTGTCGGCTGCTGGGAAGTTACCGTGAAATGAAGTCGCTCAGACCGGGGTCGTGAAATTGCCATATCGTAACCGCTTCGAATCGTAAGGAGCGGGCTAACACTGCGGGCGAAGCAAGGAGAGCCAGAGCTAAAGGCCTATCGTACTTTGAGGCCACTTGCGGCACGACCCAGGTCGTGCCCTGATGCAAGACGTTTGCGAAACCGACTTTTTCCGTAAACTGTGAGGTCGCGCCCTGCTATGCGTAGAACTCGCGCCGCATTTTCGTTCCCGCCGTCCACGAGTTATGATCCCGTAACGTGATGTTTTCCGAGTTACCCTTTTCCAGACTTCGGCTGCTTTTGCCAGGGCAATCCTTGCATCCATCATCTCAACTTCAATTTTCGAGGAGTCTAAAATAATGAAGAGGCGCTTCCCCCTTGTAGCGTGGCTGGCATGCGTTCTGGCCGCCGGCGCTGTAGCCCAACAGACCAATCCGCCTGAGCAACGCCCCCGGACTTCCACCCCCTCCTCCGCATCGACCGAACAAACCGCAACAGAGAGTTCACCTCAACAATCCGCCGCGCAGACGCCTGGCCGCGAGCCCCAGCAGCGCCGTGAGCCCAGCACTCCACCAGCTCAGGCCGAGACTGCCGGCGCAGCACCAGGACAGGCTGCAAGCCAGAACTATCACTGGGACATGACCGAGGTTGCGCCGGTCCAGACACATCATCAGATCACCTTCAACGGCGGGACACTGCACTACACAGCCACCACCGGACGCTTGCCGATCAAGGACCCCACGGGGAAGATCGAAGCAGAGATGTTCTTCGTCGCCTACACGCTCGATGGCGCTGATCCTGCCAAGCGGCCATTAACGTTCTCGTATAACGGCGGCCCGGGTTCGGCTTCCATCTGGCTGCATATGGGCGCGCTCGGTCCACGTACCGTCGTGCTGCAACCGGAAGGTTGGATGCCCGAAGCCCCTTATCGCCTGCACGACAACCAATACACCCCGCTCGATGCGACCGATATCGTCATGATTGACGCCATCGGCACCGGCTACAGCCGGCCCGCCGACATGGAGCAGGCCAAGAAATTCTGGAGCTTACACGGCGACATCGAATCTTTCGGCGAATTCATCCGCATGTATATTTCGCGCTATGAGCGCTGGTCTTCGCCGCTATACCTGCTGGGTGAAAGCTACGGGACGACGCGTTCGGCAGGCATCGCCGGATACTTGGCGGACAAGGGCATCAACTTCAATGGCATCTGCCTGCTCTCAATGGTGCTGAATTTTGAGAGCCTGGAGTTTGCGCCAACAAACGACGCGCCCTATCCGCTGATCCTGCCAACGATGACTATGATCGCCGGGTATCATCACAAGCTTCCCGCTGACCTCGAGCAGGACATGAATCGCACGCGCCAGCAGGCCAGCAACTTTGCCATGAACGAATATTGGCAGGCACTGAATAAGGGTGACGCCCTCACGGCGGAAGAACGCGCCGCCATGGTCGATAGAGTGTCGCAATACACCGGCCTGCCCAAGAACGTGGTACAGATGGCCAACATGCGCATCGACGTACGCACCTTCACCCAATGGCTCCTCGCCGACCAGCAGAAGCGTGTCGGCCGCCTGGATGGCCGCTATACCAGCCCCGCTCCTTCCGGCCCTATGGAAGCCGCCTTCTTCGATCCGACCTCGGCCGCGACTCAGGGACCCTTCACCGCTGTTTTCAACGATTATGTTCGGCGTGAGTTGAACTACAAGGTAGACATGCCCTACTACACCTCAGCCCGCGATCTCGGGACCTTCAATTGGAACTGGGCCAATCCACGGCCCGCGGGAGCCCCCGGCGCTGGCTTCGAAATGGGCTATGCCGATGTGGCGGTTGCGCTTCGTTCCGCCATGATCAAGGATCCCTATCTCAAAGTCCTGGTCATGGAGGGCGACTACGACCTGGCAACGCCCTTCCTCGCAGCCCAGTACACCATGGATCACCTGAACATCACGCCTGACATGCACCAGAACATTTCCTTCGACTATTACGCTTCAGGACACATGGTTTATTTGGACTCCAAAGCGCACGACAAAATGCACAAGGACTACACAAACTTCGTGAACTCTAACTTGCCGCATTCATCAGCCGCCGGTAGCCAGTCGCCGGGCGGCCAATGAGCTAACTGTTTCGGGTGTCCCGTTCTAGTCCGGTTTTGACGAGGGCGGGACCTTCCTAACGTCACCGACATGCCATGATGCCCTGCCCTCGGTACTCCAGCGTGGAAAGAATGTTCAGGCGGTTTGCAGAGGTTTCAGATTGCGCGAGTACGCAGTAAAGTATCTGCGGAGAATTGGAGCTGTCCATGAAAAAGCCCGTCCCGATGGAATCTGCCTCTGCATTCATCGACGAGAGGATCAAGCAACTTTGCGACTGGCGCGGGAAGACGTTCGCCAAAGTGCGCTCCATCATTCACGCAGGCCGATCCCGAGATCGTCGAAGAGAGGAAGTGGATGGGCACTCCCGTCTTTTCCCATGGCGGCATCGTCTGCACGGGAGAGACCTATAAGAAAGTCGTCAAGCTGACCTTTGCCAAGGGAGCCGCGTTGCCCGACCCGTCCGGTCTATTCAACTCCAGCCTCGAGGGAAATGTGAGGCGCGCCATCGACATCCACGAAGGCGACAAGGTCAACGAGTCGGCCTTGAAGGACCTCATCCGCGCAGCCGTAGCGCTCAATCTCAAGGCCAAAAGCAAGCCGAAGTCCCGTGAACAGGGATTAGACTTCGACTAGCCACTAGCCACTAGCCACTAGCCACTATTTCCTCACTTCCCCTGGTACTCGACAAACAGCTCCGGAAACTGCTGCTTCAACGCCTTGATCTTGGGCACGTCGCACACCTGGATGTACGGGTCCTCCTCATGATGGAGCGCGTAGTCCTGGTGATAGTCTTCGGCGCTATAGAAGCCCTTCAGCGGAGTGACCTGCGTGACGATTGGCTTGGGAAACACCTTGGCCGCATCGAGTTGCGCGATGTACGCCGTGGCAATTCGCTTCTGCTCGTCATCGGTATAGAAGATGGCCGAGCGGTATGAGGTGCCGACGTCGGGTCCCTGGCGATTGAGCTGCGTGGGATCGTGCACCACCGAAAAGAAGATGCGCAGCAGTTGGCCGTAGGTGATCTTCGAAGGATCGTAAACCACCTCCACCGACTCGGCGTGCCCCGTGGTTTCGGTGGTGACCTGGTTGTAGGTGGCGGTCTTCGCCGTGCCGCCCGAGTATCCCGCGGTAGTTTTCACCACGCCCTTCACGCGCTCAAACACCGACTGCGTGCCCCAGAAGCATCCTCCTGCGAAGACGGCAGTCTGCTTGCCCGGCGCTGCGGCCAGCGGAGCGTCGACCTTGGCGGCAGGAATCGGCCCACTGGGCGGTGCAGCGTGTGTAGTCCAAGCCACCAGCGAGATGATGATGCCGAAAGCCAAAACGAAAGGAAACAGACGACTGAGTTTGTGCATATTAGAAGTACGAAACCTCTGCCCACATCGGATGCGCGGCCGCACTGAAGGATACAGTGCGACACCGAAGCGTAATTGGTCCGGGGACTGAGGTGTTGGGCGTCTCCACGGTTTCTGATCCCAAGTGCATCAAAAGAAGGGAGAACCCCCGCCATTGGGGGCCTCCGGGCAGGCTCTGGGCCCATCTATCAGTGAAAGTGAAAAGAGCTATGCAGGCCAGAGACTCAACAGTACAGGGCTCCTGATGGGATGCCACCCATATTAAGGAGCAAAAAAATGTTGCAACACGCCGAAAGAACTATGCGAATAGTTATAGAATAGCGCCGTTTTCGGAACCAGAACGATATCCAGCCACTACGCCTGTTGAACTCCGGCCCCAGTGAGTAGTCATCGCGTGCAGCGGTGACGGGCGATCTTTCGAAGTGTAGGTGTGGGCCCCAAAACCGGCGAACCGTCGTGCGACTGAATGCGGCCTGCTGACCGCTCGCTGACCTCGCACGCACGCCAAAACCACAAGCTCGTGGCGATTTGACCCAGGAGGTCTGCTATGAAGTTGCAAGGTTCCGTGGTGCGCGGTCTGTTGATCGCGCTTGCACTCAGTTGCATGAGTGTCGCAGCACACGCTGCGCCCATCAGCATGTCTATTCTCAATCCCATCCAGATCGGATTTCCGGGAGATACGATCACCTTCCAAGGCACGATCACGAATAACAGTGGCTTTGACCTGAGTTCGACAGATTTCTTCTTAGACTTCTTCGGGTATGACCCGGTGAACGTCACCTTGGACCAACTGCTTGGCACTACATCGTTCACAATTGCCAACGGCACGACGTCGCCGGTCGAAGATCTATTCACTTTTGGACTGTCGAATACTGCTCCCTTTGGTACGTACCCGGCACAAGTGGTACTGCAGGACGATGTGGGCGATATCTCTGCCACCTATACGGTCGTGGTTTCGATTGTGCCCGAACCCAGCTCGCTGTTGCTGTTGGGAACTGGCCTACTCGGTGTCCTCCCACCGATTCGCCGCCGATTGAGAACTGCGCTTCCCCTGTTGCTATTCGCGATTTTCCTGGCACACGCGGGAATGGCGCAGGTATCCCAAGTCAAATTTGTGACCAGTACGCCCGGGTTCGGAACGACGACTGGTTCGGTAACCGTCGCGACCCCGATCCTGAACCTGGGCACAGTTACTGCAACGAACGTGCAGGTGACGAGCGCAACGCTGAAAGGGGTGGCTTCGACTTCCAGCTTTCCGGTTGGGCTGGGAACCATCGCTCCGGGGCAGAACGCTTTGTTCCAGGGCGACTTCAGTTCGTCGGGATTAGCGTCGAATGTGAAGTACCTGGAGACGATCCGAGGGACCTATCAGGTGGGAGGAGCGACTGCGGGCTTTTCGCTCAATCTCTACGTGACCGTACCGCCAACCAGTCCGGGGTCGAACACCGTCAATAGTGGAAGTCTCACATCCACATTTGTTACCGGAGCACCCTACCCGCACCAGAATCCCGACATGGGCGATGAGGTCAACGAACCGCGTCCACCGGTACCGACTGGTCCTTTCCACTCCGGCACTCCGACACCGACCGTTACGGGCATGAACGCGTTCCCGTCGCTAGGCGCAATGACGCCAAGCAATGTAACGCCGGGTACCGTGGTCTTCGGAGGGAACAACAGCATCGGTACGAGCAGCGCGGGGACGGGTTGCAATCCGGGGACGCCACCTTCCACCTGCGCGGAGCCCAGCGGCGACGAAGGAGGTGGAGTAATCTTCGTGTCTGCCAATTGGCTGGCGGCATATTCCACTAATGGCGGGACTTCGTTTACCCAACTGGATCCGACAAAGATCTTTCCTAACGATGCAATCGGGTTCTGCTGCGATCAGGTTATCCAGTATGTTCCCAGCATCGATCGGTTCATCTGGGTGTTGCAGGGCGGGGGCGGATATCGCATGGCCGAGGCTAGTCCGCAGGAGTTTATCAATAGCGGCGGCACAGCGTGGACGTATTGGAACCTCGGGGTCGGCTCCATCGGTCAGCCCACCGGTACGGGTTTTGACTACCCCGACACGGCCGTCGGAAACAACAGCTTCTATATCACCTGGGACGTTGGAGCGTTTACCAACGGCTGTCCTCCCGGATGCACGAGCGGCAAGGTAGTGGTGCGAATTCCGCTCTCGCAGATCCAGTCGGGATCAACGATCTTCTACGAGTACACCCAACCGCCCGATAGTGCCCTCGCTTGGGGCAGTCACATAACACAGGATACCGGCGATACTATCTTCTGGGCTGGCCACAACCAGAACAATGCGTTGCGAGTGTTTTCGTGGGCTGAGGGCTCGAACACCTATTTCTGGCGGGATAGAAATATTGCCAGTTATGCGAATAACACGCTGAGCGCACCCAATCCGGACGGTACGGATCCATTCCTGTTTGGTTTTCCGGGGAAGAGCATCATTGGAGCAACACGTTCGGGCAACCAAGTCTGGTTCGCGTGGACCGCCGGTACGGACAAGACTTTTCCGCAAGACCACATCGAGATGGTCACGCTTGACAGCAGCAACAACTTTAACGTTGTGCAGCAGGTCCAGATTTGGAACAACGGACTTGCCTTCGGCTTCCCAGCGCTCGCGACCAACTCGTGCACCGGGGAGGTTGGCCTGTCGCTGATGACCGGAGGCGGCGGCAATTACGCGAACCACGCCGTAGGGTTCTGGGGAGACTTCCTGGTCTATCTCACAACCAACAGTGGCTCGGGCGCTAACCGCTGGGGAGACTACTACACTATCCGGCAGGACGGGTTCTCCAACTTCTCAGCCATGGGATACGGGCTCAGCACGGTGAACCAGAGCCAGCGGACCGATGTCCGTTATGTGATCTTCGGACGTAACTGCACGATCGGAAAATCACAGAAGCCGGATCCTCATCCGGTCGCATTGAAAGCATCGACCGGAGCCGGAAAGTAGAGTCGCCACCTGCTGATTTGTCATCCCTCGTCCGCGCAGCGGGCGGGGGATCTGCTTTTCTAGCCACTAGCCACTATTCCGTCACTTGCCCTGATACTCCACAAACAACTCCGGGAACTGTTGCACGAGACCTCTTTCGAATCGGATGCGCGACTGCGCTGAAGGATACGAGGGCTTCGTTTATTTTCAAGGGCTTAGCGGAAAATTGTTGGTATGTGGTTGAGGACGTTGAGTTTATACGTATCCATATGTGGGCGTGGGAGTTAGCGTTGCGTGTCGCCCGCCGCGCGGGCTTGCGCTTTGGGAAGGAGCCGAGTACCGCGCGCTCACGCGCACGGCTAACACAAATTTCGCCGCAAGCGGCTCGGGTTGTTCGTACGTCGCGCATTTTCGGCATCCTTAGAAGCCTCGTGAAGCAGACGTCAACGTCAGCGGGCTGAAGCCCGCTGGAAATCAAAAATAGGTTCCCTTCGGCACAGCTGAAGCCGTGCCCTGATACGAACCGTGTCTCTACCGCATCTGCGTCGTCGGATTCAGTGGCGCAGATTTGCGGGCATACCCTTTAGGCGGTTTTGACCTCCTTGGTGGCCAGGCAGGCGTCGATTTCCGCGAAGGAGGCGGCGGACTTCTTCAGGCTCGCGGCTACTTGGCTATCGAAGTCGAACGGTTCTGCGGTGGCGGGCGCGGGTGCAATGCCCGCCTCGGCCAGTTTCTCGGCCACTTTCTGCTCGGCCAGTCGCTCTGCCGCTTTCTTCAAGTTGAGGCGCAGGGCGAGGTCGGCGTAGCGCTTGCGATCGTTGCGCAGTTCGCGGCGCGCACGGTTGCGTTGCAATTGGCGGAAGCGAACGTTGGCGGCGTCGGCACCTTGCGTGGTGGTGATGTCGCGGAGTTCCAAGAACTCGGGAGAGACGGGGGAGTCGGGACGGAAATCCAAGCCGTCAGCTGTCAGCCCTCGGCTGTCAGAAAATGCGGCCTCCTCGGCTTCAGTTCGCTGCGCTTGAGGTGACACGTCAAGATCGTTTGGAGGGAAGGCGCACTCGGGTGGAGTGTCGAGGTCGAGGTCAGCGGGCAGGCCGTAGCTGGCGGCGAGATCGACGGCGGGAGCGGGCTGATCAGAGTGATAGGGGCTGGCGGGCCATTTGTCGGCTTTGAGGAGGTTGCGCGAAGCGATGTTCAGCACGCGAATGAGGCGGTCGGCGCGCTTGAGTTCGATCATGTCGGCGGCGAGCGCCTCGGAGAGTTGAGTGAGCGCCGATTGCACGGCGTGCATGGATTCGAGCGGCGGGAGCTGCAGATAGAAACGCTGGCCGCGGGCGCGGTACTGGGCCATGCGCATGAGACGGGCGCGGTGCTCGAGGTGGTAAAGGCAAAGGTTGCGATCGGTGACGGCAGCAGAGTTGCAGATGTTGCCATCGTCGCGGATGTAAGTACAAGTGCGGTATTCCATGGCGCTCCTCGAAGAAGTTGTCAGTTGCCGGTGGTCAGTTGTCAGATCGCCGGCGGAGTTTTCCAGTTTCAAGGGTACGGAAAAGTCAAGCGGGAAGAGAGAGATTTAAGGGGCTTGATGTTACGAAGGTAACCGGATTTTTCCCGAAATGGGAAAAGAAGACGGATTCACCACGGAGGCACGGAGAGCACGGAGGAAGAAGGGCAAAAAGGCAAAGCCAGCCGCGGATTTGCACGGATCACGCGGACGGAAATTGGGAATTTGTTATGTGCGCTTCGATTGTGCGGGAGTGAAAGGACGCCGCATCCGCGGCTGAGGCCTTTCGTGGCGATCCGATGCGCGGGCTCACGCCCACGCCTAAAACCACCCTTCGGCAAGCTCAGGGCAGGCTTTGCGGCTCCGCCGCTTTCAGGACGAGCCGTGGGCTATCTTCTGTCGTCCCACGTTGTGGGACTTTGATTTCTAGTGCGGAAAGGGTTAATGGCACAGCGGAGAAAAAGCCCCGCATTTGCCAACGTCGGGCACCCGCCGAGATTCGTGACGAAAATCCCCACTCAAGCGGCCGAACCCAGGCCGCTTGAATGGGGCACCCGACACGGTAGGTGTGGGAGTGAAAAGACGCCGCATCCGCGGCTGAGGCCTTTCGTGGCGATCCGATGCGCGGGCTCACGCCCACGCCTAAAACCACCCTTCGCAAGCTCAGGCAGGCTTTGCGGCTCCGCCGCTTTTCAGAACGAGCCGTGGGCTATCCTCTACCGTCCCACGTTGTGGGACTGGGTGTTCAGTGTGGGAGGCGTTGATGGCACAGGGATAAAGCCCCACATTTGCCAAAGGCAGGCAAATATGGGTCACACGCCACGCTTTTCAGTACGAGCCGTGGCCATCCTCTGCCATCCCACGTTGTGGGACTGAGATGTTTAGTGTGGGAGGGGTTAATGGCCGCGGAGAAAAGCCCCACCCCGCCAAAGGAAGGCGGGATGGGCCACCCGCCAAAGGAAGGCGGGATGGGCCACCCGCGGCTAAAGCCGTGCCCCTTCAAAACAAGACCTTGTGCGGCACGACTGAAGTCGTGCCCTGATATGAAACCGTCGCAAAGCCGGTTTCTTCCGCGAGTTTAAAGTCGTGCCCTGATACAAAACTACCTGCGATGCAGCTCTTTCAGCAACCTGCCAGGCTCGCTAACCAGGGAGCGAATTTCTCACAAATCCTTCTTCGACACCACCGCAATCCCCAGTTCCTTGAGCTGCTTGTCGCTTACTGGAGTCGGGGCGTCCATCATCAGGTCGATGGCTTTGGCGGTTTTGGGGAAGGGGATGACTTCGCGCAGGCTGGTGGCTCCGGCGAGGATCATCACGATGCGGTCGAGGCCGAGGGCGATGCCTCCGTGGGGGGGCGTGCCGTATTGCAGCGCCTCGAGGAAGTAGCCGAAGCGCGCTTGCTGCTCGTCGGGCGACATGCCCAGCGCCTTGAAGATGATGCTCTGGATGTCTTGGCGGTGAATACGAATGGAGCCCGAGCCCAGCTCGGTGCCGTTGAGCACCACGTCGTAGGCGAGCGAGCGCGCCGCGCCGGGATCGGTCTCGAGGATGCCCATGTCTTCTTCGTGCGGCGAGGTGAAGGGATGGTGGGCGGCGTTCCAGCGGCCCTCGGTCTCGTCCCACTCGAACATGGGGAAGTCGGTGACCCAGAGGAAACGGAAGTCGCGGCGGTCGAAGGCTCCGTGCTTGGCGGCGAACTTCTGGCCGAGGGCGAGACGGAATTGTCCGGCGGCGGCGGAGACGGCTTGCGCCTCTTTGCGAGATTTGGCGGCGTTGCCGACTTCGGCGCGCTTGCTGCCGGCGACGAGGACGAGCAGGTCGTCGGCGTTGGGTTTCGCAATTTCGCGAATCTTTGACACTGCGTCGGGGAATGATTTTTCCAGGCGCTTGATGTCTTCGAAGACCTTCGCGTCGCGACGCTCGCCGAAGAGCAGCTTGAGGTCGTCGCGCTCTTTGCGCGAGAGCTCTCCGACCTTGGGCGTGACGATGGCGACGATCGGCAAGTCGGGATCGATGTTGAGCGTGGCGAGGTTCTCGGGTGCGAAGGCCGAGCGCACGTCGGACATCGCGGGCAAGCGCATGTCGGGCTTATCGATGCCGTAGAGGCGAATGGCCTCGTCGTAGGTCATGCGCGGGAACGGCGTGACGATGTCGACTCCGATGGTCTTCCAGGCGGCGGTGAGAAAGCCTTCGACGACGGCGTAAACCATTTCGGGGCGCGCGTAACTCATCTCGAGGTCGATTTGGGTGAACTCGGGCTGGCGGTCGGCGCGCAGGTCTTCGTCGCGGAAACAACGCGCGATCTGGAAATACTTGTCGAAGCCCGAGATCATGAGGATCTGCTTGAACTGCTGCGGCGATTGTGGCAGCGCGTAGAACTCGCCGGGATGCACGCGGCTGGGCACGAGGTAGTCGCGCGCGCCTTCGGGCGTGGAGCGCGTCATGAACGGCGTTTCGATTTCGAAGAAGCCCTGCGCGTTGAGATATTCGCGAATGGCGAGCGCGACGCGGTGGCGCAGCTCGATGTTGTATTGCATCTCGTTGCGGCGCAGGTCGAGATAGCGGTACTTGAGGCGCACTTCTTCGTTGGCGATGTCGTTGTCGGAGGGCGAGAAGGGCAGCGGCTTGCAGTCGTTGAGGATGCGCAGCTCGTCGGCGACGACTTCGATTTCGCCAGTGGGGATGTTCTTGTTGATGGTGGCGGCGTCGCGCAGCTTGACGCGGCCGATGACGGCGATGACGAATTCGGAGCGCAGGGATTCGGCTTTCTTGTGCAGCTCGGGGTCGGCTTCGGCGCTGATGACGACTTGGGTGATGCCGGTGCGGTCGCGCAGATCAATAAAGATAAGGCTGCCGAGATCGCGGCGACGGTTGACCCATCCCATGAGAACGACGCTGGAGCCGGCATCGGAGGCGCGAAGCGCGCCACACATATGAGTGCGTTGCAAATCACCAAGAAAATCGAGCATGCTCTAAGGTTAATTGGTTCGAGAGAGGTGCGCCACCAATTCGGCGCGAGGAACCGTGAGTTGGGTGCCGGTGGCGAGTTCTTTGACAGCGAATTCGGCGGAGTTCACTTCGTTCTCGCCGACGATAACGATGTAGCGTGCACCCGCTTTCTCGGCGGCTTCGAAGGACTTCTTCAGGCGGAAAGATTCGTCGCCGAGATCGGCGCTGACGCCGGCGCGGCGGAGTTCGCGGGCGAGCTTGAGCGCGTGCGGATTCATTCCAGCGCCCAGCGGAGCGACGTAGGCATCGAGCTTTGCGTCGGCGGTGACGCCTTCGGCTTGGAGAGCGAGGATGAGGCGGTCTTCGCCGATGGCGAATCCGATGCCGGGAGATTTCGGGCCGTCGAGCGATTCGGAGAGGCCGTCGTAGCGTCCTCCGCCGAGTACGGCGCTTTGCGCGCCGATGTCGCCGTGGGTGAACTCAAAGGTCGTGCGGGTGTAGTAGTCGAGTCCGCGCACCATACGCTCGTTGAGCGTGTAGGGAACGCCGACGGCGTCGAGCATGGCGCGCACGACGGCGAAGTGTTCCCGGCACGGCTCGTCGAGGTATTGGCTGATACGTGGCAGCTTCTCGATGATGGGCTGGTCTTCGGGAACCTTGCAGTCAAGCACGCGGAGCGGGTTGGTTTCAGCGCGGCGCTGGCAGTCGGCGCACATCAGGTGGACGACCGGCTTCAGCGCCTCGCGCAGCGCCTGGTTGTAACGCACGCGGTCGGCGGCGCAGCCGACGGAGTTGAGTTGCAATGTCCAGCCGCGCAGACCAAGTTCGTCGAGGAGAGTGGCCAGCATCTCGAGCACTTCGGCGTCGCGCGCAGGAGACTCGCTGCCTGCGCTGGGCGGGCCGATGATCTCGGCGTCGATTTGATAGAACTGGCGGTAACGTCCCTTCTGAGGACGCTCGCGGCGGAACATCGGGCCGAGACAGTAGAGCTTTTGCAGAGTACCGCGTTTGTCGAGTCCGTGCTCAATGTAGGCGCGCACGATGCCTGCAGTGGCTTCGGGGCGAAGGGTCACCGATTGCGACTTTTCGCTGGCGGCGCGGCCCTTGTCTTCCCAGGTGAACATTTCTTTGGTGACGATGTCGGTCTCTTCGCCGACACCGCGCGAGAACAGTTGGGTGTCTTCGAAAATAGGGGTGCGAATCTCGTGGAAGTTGTAACGCGCGAAGATGGCGCGCACCTTGTCCTCGACACGGTTCCAGAGGTCGGTGTCGGGTGGAAGCAGGTCACGAGTTCCGCGGATGGCACGAATCATAATGGCTAGTGGTCAGTAATCGGCAATACTAGCTGAGATAGAAAAGCAGATCCCTCGCGGACTAAAGTCCGCTCGTGATGACAAAAATAAACCGCTTTGACGCTGGCCTGAAGGCCAGCTCTACCACTTACTTCTGTCTTTCCGCCAAATACGTTTCTTTGTACCCCAGATAATTGTTTGCGTACCGCAGGATGGTCTGCTGCGATTCTTCGTCAAGTTGCCGGCGCACTTTGCCGGGGACGCCCATCACCAGCGAGCCGGGAGGAATCACCGTCTCCTCGGGGATCAGCGTGCCGGCAGCGATGATAGAGCCAGCGCCGATGCGAGCGCCATTCAGAATGACGACGCCCATCCCGATCAGGCAGCGGTCTTCCACCACGCAGCCGTGGAGGGTGACGCTGTGACCGACAGTGACCCAGTCACCGACGACCACCGGCCATTGGTTCAACATGCCGTGCATGACGGAGCAGTCCTGAATATTGCTGTTGGCGCCGATGCGAATGTAGTTCACGTCGCCGCGCACCACGGCGTTCATCCAGATGCTGGCGTTTTCGCCCAGCACCACGTCGCCGATCACCTGCGCGGATTCGTCCACATAACAGGAGTCGGGAATGGTGGGCGAGATGCCTTTGTAAGAGCGAATCATGGCAACAGTCCTAATCTTTCAACATAACATGGCAGTACGTCGAAAATCATTCACCGGTCCCGAATGCCGCGCCCGGGGGCGCTTGGGTTCCTTTGACGGCCCTACCCAGCACTCCGCTGCGCTGCGTGCTGGGCTGTCATGCACGCCCTGCGGGCTTAGAACATGCGCGAAGGCGAGACGAATTCCGCACAAATGAGATCGGAGTTAGTGGAGCAATGTCAGGATGACGCGCCCGGGGCGCTCGGGTTCCTTTGACGGCCCTACCCAGCACTCCGCTGCGCTGCGTGCTGGGCTGTCATGCACGCCCTGCGGGCTTAGGACCCGGCGATCCGCGCATGTCCGAGTAGAGTATCTGCATGACGTCGAATTCCACCTCCAACCCTAATCAGAAGCCAAAACCGGCGCCGAGATCGTACCTCCGCAAACATTCTCTAGGACTAGGCGCGTTGGCCGTTGTCGTCAGCTTGATCGTGGCGTATAGCCGGTCCAATCCTTCGACCCATCTTGGCTCATTTTTTGGCAACGCGATCGCCGACTGGACTGGCGTTCTGGTCACCGTCATCATGACCAAGCACTTGTACGAAAAAGGATCGGCGGAGAGTAAGAATCCGAAGGGCAAATGGAAATCGCCCACGCTGGAGTTTCTGCGCGAACACTCCCTCACGGTCTTTCTGGTGATCACGTGGCTGGGGTGGGTGTTTGTGTTTCGCAGAATGGACCCGAACAGCCGCTGGGGACAAGTCGTCGGCAACCTTGTGTCGGAGTGGACGCAGATTCTCGGACTAGTGTGGATGACGAAGATCCTGATGGAAGTGGGGTCGAAAGAATCGGAAACGGCCAACAGGACAGAGCACAACTAGCGGAGCGAAGGGTCCGCGACATACTGGTTGTAACGAAAAGGCAGCCATTGACAGTGTTATCCACCACTATGGTCGGGATAGTAGTTGCGTCAGTCCTTGACTCTCAGTTTTATTGTGAAGAAACGGCCAAATCGATTGACACCAATATTGGCAGATAGTAACTTTGCCGAGCTTACACTTGTGTTCTGAAGTAACAAGCTCGTGAATTCAAGGGTGTGCGAACAATGCAGGGAACGATCGAGGAGGCAATTTGAGCCGCGGAAGATGTGGGATTACCCGCGCATCGCGCGCACGTCGCAAATCTGTGGGACTCGGCCTGACGGCTGTGGCCCTTTTGGCATTAGCGTTTTCTGTTCCTGCCGCTGCAAGTAATCTGGTCGTCAACGGTAGCTTCGAGGTGACAACAAACGGCCCTAACTTCCAGTTCGACAACAACACGGTGGCTACTGGCTGGACGTCAAGCGGCTACAACTTCATCTTCGCCCCTGGGGCAGCCGACACGGTCGGTGCGACTGGGCAATTCGGCAACCTGCAACTGTGGGGACCGAACAACGGTTCGAACAATGGCTTGCCGGCCACCAGCCCTGACGGCGGAAACTTCGTCGCTGCCGATGGTGCGTTCGAAGTCGCTCCAATCCAGCAGACAATTAACGGACTGACCGCCGGCAACAGTTACACCGTCAACTTCTGGTGGGCAGGCGCACAGCAGTCCGGCTTCACGGGCGCTACCACCGAGCAGTGGCAAGTCAGCTTGGGAAGCCAGACCCAGTCGACAGTCGTCCTAGACAATGTTAGCCACGGATTTACCGGCTGGATGTCGCAGTCGTTCACCTACACAGCGACCAGCAGCAGCGAAGTGCTGTCGTTTTTGGCGGTCGGCACTCCGGCCGGAGTTCCGCCTTTTGTGCTTCTCGACGGCGTCACCCTCAACGCGAACAGCACCGTTCCTGAGCCAGGGACCTTAGCGCTGCTGGGTAGTGGGCTGTTGGGCGCTGCGGGCTTCGTCCGCCGCTATCGCTTCAAGAAGCGGGACTAGCTTTTCGGTGTTTCTGAAGCTGTTCACGGAATACGCGCAGGAGTTTCAAGGTAGTGCCGCTTGCGTGGCACTACCTTATTTTTTGTTCGGCATGATTTCTTTGTAAAGATTGGCGTTTCCAGCACTAAATGGGGTTGACGGTTTCTGCAGCAGTGGTAAAGTTGGCGAGCTTAACCACACCTTGGTCGTGCGACTAGCCGTCACTTCGATTTGGCAACCCTTCTTGTTTTCCTCTGGCGGCTCGGCCTCTAAGAAAGACTTCAGCAAAGACAGAAGCAAGGAGCATTGAGATGTACACCGAGAATTGCCTGATCATTTCAGTATTGCGCCGAGTTGCAAAAGCCAATGTGATCGCCCTTGCGGCGGTGATTTTCTTGGCGCTCGCGTTTTCCGTTCCCGCGCACGCAGCGAATCTGGTCATGAATGGCGGCTTCGAAACCACCATACCGGCCAACTCCACCAACTTCTTCCTCGGCTATGCGGGCTATCCGCAGTTGGCGAACTGGGTTTACGGCTCAGCGCCCTATCCCAACGCTGCCGTCTATACCTACGCTGGCGCTAATGGGACGGGAGCCTGTCGCCCCGGCGGATGTTTTCCGCTTTACGGTCCCGGCAACGGCTTCAACAACGGATTTGTTGACAGCCCGGACGGCGGCAATTTTCTGGCGTCCGATGGCGAGGCTGAATACTCGGGGACGATTACACAGACCATCTCCGGTCTCACCGCGGGCCATCAGTACACCTTGAGTTTCGACTGGGCGGGCAATCAGTATCTGGATAGCTCCTCTATAGGGTACACAGGCCCACTCACGGTGGATTGGCAGGTTTCCCTGGGCGCCCAGACCTTCACGACGCCGGTTGCGAATTACTCAGGACATGGGTTCACCGGCTGGATGACGCAGACTTTTACCTATACGGCGACCAGCAGCTCGGAGGTGCTCACGTTCCTGGCCCAGGGGACCCCGAACGGTCTTCCACCAGTCGCGCTGCTCGACGGCGTGACGCTGAATGCGACGACACCGGAACCGGGAACGATTACGCTGATGGCCACGGGGCTGATCGGTGGGGTCGGAGCTCTGCGGCGGTATCGATTGAAGAAGCGGAGCTGATGATTGCACGCGGGCCCCGCTGGTAGCGAGACTGCGATAGTAAACTTCAAGGTAGTGCCGCTCGCGTGGCACTACCTTTTGTTATTCTGGCCACATCCTGACGGGAGTTGAGACCACAGTGCTGCACGGCCTACCATCGTACGTAAAAGACATTCTCCGGCTCAGCGTGTGGTTGCTGCTGCTGATGATCGTCTTCGTGCCATTGGAGCGGCTGTTCGCCATTGCTCCCCAGAAGACCTTCCGCAAGGCCTGGCCGACCGATGTAGGTTACTTCTTCCTGAATGGCCTGCTGACCAAGGCGGTGCTTGTGTTTCCCATGGCAGCGATGGCGTGGGCGCTTCACCGCGCGGTTCCCGAAGGGATCCATCTGACGGTCGCCGGCCTTCCGCTGTGGGCGCGATTGGCAGGGGCCATGGTGGCGGGAGAGCTCGGCTATTACTGGGGCCATCGCTGGACGCATCAGATACCTTTCCTGTGGCGATTTCATTCCATCCATCACAGTGCTCCGGAGATCGACTGGCTGGTGAATACGCGGGCGCATCCGGTGGACATTGTGTTTGTGCGCCTGTGCGGCTTTGTGCCCATGTACGCGCTGGGGTTGGCCCAGCCGTTGGTAGGAACTCACATCGATGTAGTGCCGATGCTGGTGTTGATCATTGGCACGACATGGGGATACGTGATTCATGCCAATGTGCGTTGGCGCTTCGGACCGCTGGAGTGGCTGGTGTCAACGCCGCACTTCCATCATTGGCACCACACCAGAAACGACCATGTCGATAAGAACTACGCCTCCATGCTGCCGGTGATGGACTTGCTCTTTGGCTCGGCTTACATGCCGAGGAAACAGTGGCCCGCTGACTACGGCATTGCGGGACACATGGCTCCAGACTTCTTGGGACAGCTGGTGCATCCGTTTATGCCGGGAGACCAACCGCCTGTGCCGGAAGACCAGCCTCGTTTGCCGGAAGCGGCGGTGAATGTGAGAGACAGCTCAGCGTAATCTCAATATCCGGGGATTCCACACAGTCGGCCAGGCAACCCTATGCCGTCCAATCCCATCTCACCTTGTTTAGAAATTAGAAATTGGCTGAGAACTTGGGAGGTCGTGATGCGTCCATTGATGTTGATTGGGCTTTTCGTGTTACTGCTGGGCATCCTTGCGTTTGCGGTTCCTGTTCCTACCAGCCATTCCCATGGCGCGAAGATCGGAGACACCACCATCGGAGTCACTACGCATGGTAGCGAGAAACTGCCACCTGCCGTGGGTGGCGTGCTTTGTCTCGGCGGAGTCGTGCTCCTGATCGCCGGATCGCGCAAGAGCGCGTAGAACCTGCGCCTGAATTGGCCGATTGGACAGTAGCCCTGCGCAGCTAGTATTTTCGTCTGGACGCGGGGTTCAATCTCGCGTGAGCGAACGTCCAAAGGCCAACCTAAATGTACTTCGAACAGTTTTATCTGGGCTGTCTGGCGCATGCTTCGTATTTGCTCGGCTCGGAGAGCGAGGGCATCGTCGTCGATCCGCAGCGCGACGTGGAAATTTATCTGGAAGCCGCGCAAAAACAGGGGCTGGCGATTCGCCACATTTTCGAGACGCATCTGCATGCGGATTTCGTGTCGGGACACCAGGAGCTGGCGGCGCGCACCGGCGCCACGATTTATCTGTCGCGCGCTGCCGGAGCTACGTTTCCGCACGTCGCGGTGGATGACGGCTACAAGTTGCGGGTGGGCAAGCTGGACCTGGAGGTTCTGGCGACGCCTGGCCATACACCCGAGAGCATCAGCCTGCTGGTGACGGATGAAGAGAATGCGCAGAAGCCGTGGGCCGTGCTCACCGGAGATACGCTGTTTATTGGCGATGTGGGGCGTCCTGACTTGTCGCCCACGCACACGCCGGTGCAACTGGCGGGCATGCTGCATGATTCGCTGAACCAGAAGCTGATGACGCTGCCAGACGGTGTGCTGATCTATCCCGCGCACGGGGCGGGATCGCTGTGCGGCCGCAACATGCGTGCAGAGCGGTTTTCGACCATCGGCACCGAGCGGCTCACCAACTACGCGCTGCAGATCAAGGACCGCGACGAATTCGTGCGGCAGATGACCTCGAACCTTCCAGCGCGGCCTGACTATTTTCTGGAGGACGCTGCCATCAATCGGGCGGGAGCGCCCGCGCTGAGCGATCTGCCGGAACTGAAGGCCATTGCGTCGCACGAACTGAAGGCCATGCTCGACAAGGGAGCGACGGCGCTCGATGTGCGGCCGGGAGACGACTTCATCGCCGCACATGTGCCGGGTTCGGTAAGCATTCCGCTGTCGGGACAGTTTGCTTCGTGGGCAGGAGCGGTGCTGGGGCTGTCGTCGAAGCCGGTGTTGGTTGCGGCGAATGCGGAGCAATTGAGCGAGGCGCGGACCCGGCTGGCGCGCATTGGGATCGAAGATGTGTCGGGATATCTGGACGGTGGCGTCGAAGGCTGGCGAAACGCGGGTCTGCCCACGGAGCAGGTGAAGCAGATAACGGCGCAGGAGCTTGCTTCGCGGATGGCGAGTGGCAATATTGGCGTGCTGGATGTGCGCCGTGAGGCCGAGTTCGAGACGGGACACATCGAGGGTGCGGATTGGCATCCGCTGGACCGCTTCAAGGCGGCGCTGCCGGATATTGCCAAGGACGCGCCCGTCGCGGTGCACTGCAAAGGCGGCTATCGTAGCCTGATCGCGTTGAGCCTGCTTGAGCGGGCTGGATTCCACAATGTGGTGGATCTGGCCGGAGGGTTTGACGCGTGGGTAGGAGCGGGCCTGCCGAGTTCCAGCGCCGCTGTCGAGGTCGGGGCCAAATAGTTCAGGAACATTCAACGCAGAGGATGTCAGCCATGCAGAAAATCACTCCATTCCTGTGGTTCGATGGCCAAGCCGAAGAGGCGATGAACTTCTACGTCTCAATCTTCAAGAACTCAAAGGTGGTGCAGTCCTCGCGCCACGGCGATGCGGGGAAGGGGCCGTTCATGGTCGGCACCTTCTCACTGGAGGGACAGGCGATCATGGTCCTGAACGGCGGACCGCATTACAAGCTGACGCCCGCGTTTTCGCTGATGGTGAACTGCGAAGACCAGGAAGAGGTTGATTACTACTGGGACAAGCTGACCGAGGGCGGAACGGAAGTGCAGTGCGGCTGGCTGACGGACAAGTTCGGAGTGTCGTGGCAAGTCGTTCCAAAGAAGTTCAGGGAATTGATGGGCCGAGGCGATGCCGAGAAGAACAATCGCATGATGCAGGCGCTATACGGCATGAAGAAGCTCATCATTGCCGACCTGCAAAAGGCGTACGACGGGTAGCGTCAGACGCGGATTTTCCCATTTCGAAACCGTTCTGGTTACGAAAGTCCATAAAAAAATTACATACCCCTGTACCTTCGTAACCCCTTGACACAGGGTGCTGGTGTTCTGCATCACAGAGCCTCATAGCTTACACACCGCAAGATGGAAGCGGACGAAGGGGCCGCTTCTATGCAACGAGCACTGGCCGGCGAGTTGCGACGATTCACCATTTGGCTATTCGTGTTGCTGACCGCAATCCTGCTGGTTACGCCGCGAGCACTTGCGCAGGACGGCAAAACTTCGCTGGACGGAATCGTCGAAGACCTCAGCGGAGCGCGTATCGCGC
This sequence comes from uncultured Acidobacteriaceae bacterium, assembly GCA_963730105.1. Lineage (GTDB taxonomy): Bacteria > Acidobacteriota > Terriglobia > Terriglobales > Acidobacteriaceae > DASRAA01. The sequence continues at coordinate 535,664 of CAVSQO010000010.1, read as the reverse complement.
ACGCGGCGGTTTCGTTGCTCAATCCCGACAACGGATTTCACGCGGCCGTCTCGGCGGACGGCGAAGGCCGTTTCAGCTTTCCCATGCTCGTGCCGGGGAGCTATACCGTCACCGCATCATCGCCTGGCATGGCCGATGCCACGCAAGCGGGGCTGGAGCTGCATGTCGGCGGGTCGATGCAATTGCAATTCCGGCTTCGCCCGGCTGGGCACGCGGAAACAATCACCGTTTTGGCGCCGCCGACGATTCTCGATCCTGACAGCGGCGAAGTTTCGCAGGTCATTGACGAACGGGCCATAGCCGACCTGCCGCTCAACGGACGCCGCTACACCGACCTGGCGCTGCTATCGCCGGGTGTAACACAAGATCCGCGCGGATTGACCTCGGGATCCAACGGCGATCTTTCTTACGGCGGGACGCGCGGCTACCAGAACAGCTACCTGGTAGACGGCGCCGACAATAACAACAGCTTCTATGCGCAGGCGCGGGGACGATATCGCGCGCCGTATCAGTTCAGCGACGAGGTGATCAAAGAATTTCGTGTGTCGTCGAATGGCTACAGCGCCGAACTGGGTCGCGCCGGGGGCGCAGTGTTCAACGTGGTCACAAATTCCGGCGGCAACTACTGGCATGGAACGGGCTTCTTCTACATTCGCGACCGCGATTTTGATGCCCAGTCGGCCTACGTCAGCAGCCAGCCTTATGAGCAACAGCGCCAGTTTGGCGGAACGTTCAGCGGCCCGCTGGTCAAGAACCGCGTATTCCTCTACCTGGGATACGACCAGCACCAGTTGACCGTGCCGCAGATTATGCAATTCGGCAACGGTGCGGCCACGGTGGTGCCGCAGCCTGGCGACTACGACTACCTCGACCAGGCCCAGGTTTTTGCAGCGGCAGCGCAACTCAATTCCATGGCGGGCGAATACCAGACGACCATGGGTGGCAATGCCGGCTTCGCCAAGCTCGACTTCATGCTGTCGTCGAAGCAATTGCTGTTCTTCCGGCTGAGCACGTCGCGCTATTCGGGTACGAACAATGTGTTCTTCGATTCCGCCAGCCCAATTACAACCTTCACCGAAGACAACAACGGGAGCGAAGACGTTGCGACCGAGAGCCTGGCTGCGTCATGGACGAGCACCTGGACGAACCGGTGGTCCACCAACCTGCGGGCGCAGTTTTCGCGCGACCTGCAACAGTCGTTCGCAAACACCGACACGCCCAAGATCAAGATCTACGGGCTGGTGGATGGCATGGGCCGCTCGAACATCATGCCGCGCGAGACGCGCGAGCATAAGCTGCACGTCGCTGACACCGTCAGCTACAACACCGGCCGCATGAACTGGAAGTTCGGCGGCGACTTCTTGCAGGCGTGGATTTACAACTACTATCCGGCGATGTACGGCGGTGAGTTTTACTTCGACAATGTGAAGGTGAACCCCTGGCTCTTCACGCCGGAGAAGTATGGAGAACCGCTGACGCCGCTGCGCGCTTACGCCCACGATATTCCGCGCTACTACATGCAGGACTTCGGTAACGCGCAGTCGAATCCTAACTCGCGTTCATATGCGGGATTCGCGCAGAACACGATACGGGTTGCTCACAACTTCACAGTCAACGTTGGGCTGCGCTATGACCTGCAAACCTTCGAGGTCCCCGGATTGGTGAGCAATCCGGAGTATGCACCGGCAGGCAAGGTTCCGACTGTGACCGACAACTTCTCGCCGCGCGTGGGATTCACGTATTCCCTGGGCCAACAACATCCGTGGGTGCTGCGCGGAGGCTTTGGCCGGTTCTATACCCAGATCCCGAACATGTATGCGTCGCAGGTCGAGACCGATAACGGAATCACGTCGAGCGATCTCTTTTTGGACATCATGAAGCCGGCGGATGCGGCGATCTTCCCCAAGTATCCGAATGCCCTGGTGAATTGCCCTTCGGGAGCGGTGATCTGCACGCCTCCGGCATCGGTCGCGAGCCATCTCACGTCCACGGTCTCGGCTTTTCCGTCGGACTTCCAGACGCCGTACACGGAGCAGGCCAGTCTCACGCTGGAGTACGGGCTTACGCGCAAGCTCAACGTGTCGGCGAGCTATCTGTACGTGCATGGAGAGCATCTCATTCGTTCGCTCGACGTCAATTTGCCGAAGCCGACGATCAGCGAATATCCCGTATATAACGACCAATCGGTCTTCACCGGCCAGTATTACTCGGTTGAGTCATTTGCCACGTGGCAGACCTCGCGTTCGGTGGATTGTCCCTATCCGCCGTGCATCAATGATGTGCAGCGTCCCGATCCGAGGCTCGGCACCATCAACTCGTTTGAGAGCGCGGCCAGCAGCGTTTACAACGGCGGCACATTCCTGCTGAAGGGGCAGGTGAACAAACGGCTGTTTGTCCATCTCGGCTACACCTTTGCCAAAGCCATTGATGACGGCACGGATTCGCTGGTGGTGGGGCGTCCAGGCAATGTGCAAGACGCGTATGCCACGCAACTGGAACGCGGACTCAGTGTGACTGACCAGCGCAACCGATTCGTCGGTTCCGCGGTGTATGAGCCGGCGTCGATTCACTACGAACTGCCGGTGTTGAATGCGCTGTTCAACAACTGGAGGCTTTCCAGCGTGATCACGGCGGGCTCGGGGCGTCCCATTAATGCGACGATGGCAGGAGACGCCAACCGCGACGACAATACCTACAATGATCGGCTGCCGGGTGTGTCACGCAACTCGTATCTCGGGCCAGGATATTTCACCACCGATGTGCGAGTGAGCAAAAGCTTCCAGTTGACTGAGCGAGTGCGGCTGACATTGCTGGCCGAGTCGTTTAACGTGACCAACCGCGTGAACCAGCGAGTGGAAATTACCGATGACGGTTTTTTGAATTCCGCGGGGCAATTCATTGCTTACTCGACCCAGGTAGGGAAGTCGCTCTACCCGGGAGAGTTCGTTAAGAATTCAAGCTTTCTGATCCCCACCAACTCGTACGCGCCACGGCAGGTGCAGTTCTCCGTAAAGGCCAGTTTCTGAAGGTTTTAGCGATAGCGCATAAACTTTAGTGCCATAAGCAGATACAGCTTAAATGACTGCCGTTTGGTGCCGCTCTTTACTTGACTTACCCTGCGAACACTGGGATAACTGATATGTCCATTTGGGACGAGTTTGGGGGTGTTTACCCATTGGCCGAAGTGCGCATTCAAGAGGGCGAGTCGTTAGAGAACGCCCTGCGCCGCTTTAAACGCAAGGTTCAGCAAGAGGACATTATTAAGGAAGTGAAGCGTCACTCCTTCTACCTCAAGCCGGGCGAAAAAAAGCGCGTGAAAGAAGCGCTGGCGCGCAAGCGCAGCCGCAAGAAAGCTCGTAAAGAGCAGGACTAATGCAACCCGCAGGGCCGCTGTCAAAAGGCGGCCCTGCGCTTTTCTTCCCGAATGTTGTGGGGACCTTCATAACTGGAATTGCCGCAGTATTTCCGCAGTAGCCATGCTGTATGCATGGTGGGCCGAACCCGGGTGCAGTGCCGAGCGACAGGTTTGCGGCTTCGTGCCGGATCCCCAGTCCGGTCCGCGCGCAGTTCGCATCACCCCTGTCTGTCGCTGGGATTATGGGCTGAAGGGAGCAACTCTCCATGGAATTCCAGGATAAGGTTCTAAAGTGTATCGATTGTGGCGGAGACTTCGTCTTCACCGCCGGTGAACAGCTTTTCTTCCATGACAAGCAGTTCAAGAACGAACCGAAACGCTGCAAGCCCTGCAAGACCAAGCGCGCTTCCAGCCTGGGTACGACTTCCTCAGGCAACTATTCCAAGGTCGAGACCCGCACGAATTGCTCGGGATGTGGCAAGGAAACTACAGTCCCGTTCAAACCAACTCAAGGCAGGCCGGTGTTCTGCCGCGAGTGCTTCCAGCAGCGGCGCACCGCAGCAACGGCCTAACCGTAGGCCACAACATCCTCCGCAAAATTCCCGGCTCGCCTGAGACGCGTCTCGTGGTGTCAGCTAACGCGCTGCGCAGAAAATCAGCCAAGCGAATATGCGCGGGCTGAAGCAATAAGAAATCACGGGCAAACGGCACGACTAGAGAGGCTGCGGAAAAAGTCTTAAAAGCAGATTTCCTCGCGGACTAAAGTCCACTCGGAATGACAAATATAGAGGACTTGTACGGCACAGCTAGAGCTGTGCCCTTTCAAAACAAGGAGTGCAAGCCGCGTCCGCACTTATAATGAAGCGGTGGCGACTTACTTCGTACAGAATTTCGGATGCCGAGCTACCCAGGCTGACGGCGCGGCCATCGAGCGCCAACTGCTCGATCGCGGATTAGCGCGCGCGGCTGACTCCGGCGAAGCCGAAGTCGTCATCCTGAATACGTGTACGGTCACTGCGTCGGCTGACCAGGATGTGCGCTCCGCCATCCGCCGCATCCATCGCAAGAACCCGGACACGAAAATCCTCGTCACCGGCTGCTACGCGCAACGCGCGCCGGCTGAACTCTCCGCCATGCCAGGAGTCAGTCTCGTCGTAGGAAATTCGCACAAGCATGAGGTTGCTGATCGGGCCGTTCCGCTGACAAGAGTGGGGGGATTTGTCCCACTTGCACAGATCGGATCTGCTGCAGAATCGAACGTCATCATCGGCGACGTCTTTGCACACACCGAACTGCTGGCCGCACCCGTATTCGATGGCCAATATAGTGGCGAGCTGACGCGCCCGAACCTGAAGGTACAGGATGGATGCAACAATCGCTGTTCGTTCTGCATTATTCCGTACGTGCGCGGTCGCAGCCGCTCGTTGGCGCTCGAGCAGGTGATCAGTGAGACGAATTCGCTGGTGGCGCTCGGTTATCGCGAAATCGTGTTGTCGGGCATCAATCTCGGCCGTTGGGGCCGCGACCTCACGACGCGCACGAATTTTGCGACGATGTTGCGCGCGATCCTCAAGCACACCGCAATTGAAAAGCTGCGCATCAGTTCCGTGGAGCCAATGGACTGGACGAATGACTTGATCGAACTGGTTGCAACCTCGCCGCGTATCGCCAAGCACGCGCATGTGCCGCTGCAATCGGGAAGCGACCGCATACTTCGCGCGATGCACCGCAAATACCGGCCGTGGCACTACGCCGATCGCATCGAACGCATTCGCGCCGCCATGCCCGACGCAGCCATCGGGGCCGATGTGATGGTTGGATTCCCGGGCGAAACCGACGACGAATTCGAGCAGACGCGCGCGTTGATCGACGGGCTGCCGTTTACGTACCTGCACGTTTTCACTTATTCCTCGCGCGCGGGCACGGCGTCAGCAGAAATGCCGTCTCAAGTTCCAGTTCAAGTTGCCCGGGAACGGAACCGAATCCTCCGTGAACTGGCGGCGCGCAAGAAGGGCGCATTCCTGCAGTCGTTTGTCGGACGCGACGTGGACGGAATCACCCTGACGCATTCCGACGGCAAACGGACCGAAGCACTCACCGACAATTACCTCAGACTGTTTGTGACTGGAAGTCTTTCTGCGAATGAGCTCGTCTGCGTGCGTGTGGAAGGTCGAGAGTCGGATGCGCTTGTCGGTTCCTGCCGCCAATAGTGCGACGACATTTCTTTCTTCGAGCGCGGAGCCAGCGAGTCCATACTGTGAACAAGTTCGACAAGAATCAGTCAGGAGTGGCGCGACTCGATGTTCGCGACATCTACGTAAGTCATTGAAAATTAATGATATCTTGAGAGCCGCAATTTTATTGCAGATTTCACTTGCAGGATAACCACTATGAGGTTACCCTACTCGAACTTAGTTGGGTGTTGCTTCGTGGTTGGTTGCCACGGAACAACAACGAACCCGATCATTTATTCACCTAACTGCATTCTGCGAGAAGTGTTGCGGGAATGGTGTAGTTTCTGCACTTTGTTCCTGGGGCGTGAGCCAGTTCGTCCGAGGAATTTTGGCTGAACTTTGCGGCTCGAGTCTCGTGAGGTACGAAGCAAGTTCACGAGCGTGAACTGGAATTCAACTGATTTGGATCCGGCGAGAGTGGATTGTCGGTAGCGATCCCGATAGCTCGAACCGAAGTGGGACGAGGAAAACATGAAAAGCACGAAGAAAACCCTGATGTTGCCGGTGATGTTGATGCTGTTTGCGTCCATCGTTTATGCCAGCCCGATCAATTGCACATCGAACCCTTCGAATTCGGCTTGTGCGCCGACTCTGTCGATCACGTATCAAGTAGGAAGCGGAACGATGCAGAACCTTTCGTACAGCAGCACCCAAGTATTTTCGTCGGGCGTGTGGAACGTAAATTTTACGCCTGAGACGCTTCCGAGCTTTTTGTTCACGGGTGGTCAACTGGCGGCCAATACGGACCCGTTTGTCGGCTTCAGTTTTGGCGTCATTAACACCAGCAGCAGCACAATGACGTTTAACTACGACTTCACGACTCCGTATTCTGGCGGACCGTATGGCTACTTGCAGTCGGTGTTCGGCGATGTGCTGATCGATACGAACTTCTCGGGGACTTCCAAGGTAACGCCGGTGGGCAGCACCTACATCATGAATACGTACGATACCGGCAATTTGCTCAATCAGGTTGGCCTTGGCAAGGGGTGCACGACCGTCGGGATTCGTGTGCACCAGTCCAGACGATGGAACAATAGGTCCGCTGCACTACACCTCCTTCGCTTCCGGCGTTCTGGAAGTCAAGGGAACTTTCACGCTGACGAAGGGCTCACAGTACACGCTCACTGGCCGCAGCGCGCTGCTGCCGATTCCAGAGCCGACGTCGCTGGTTCTGCTAGGTACCGGACTGCTTGGGCTCGCGGGATTCTCGCGTCGCTTCCTTCGCTAAGTACGCTGTCGCTCTAGCCTCCATTTGGGCCGCCTGACTGGCGGCCCTTGTTCTTTGCGCCCAGCTGCAACCTGGCTTTCCAGTCAAGAATCTGTGAAGGGCGATCCGGCTCCATTGCACTGATTCTTGTGCGAATTGTGTTCCATGTCTCCGCTTATAACAGGTATGGCGTCTTAGTCCTCAAATCGCTCGTCGTGGGTAGCTGGATACCCACTAAGTGCAAAAGTTTGCGTAGGAGTTGGGATTACCAAAATTTGCAATCCAGCAGAACGCTTTACAAGGATGAATTTGGAGAGTAACGTGCAATGTAGTAACCCGGATGGCTAGAGAGTCTTGGCGTGGTGGTGTGTTGAAGTGCCGGGCACGTACCACATGTCTGTTGGCTCGAAGGTTGAACCGAAATAGCGAACGACAGGATAGGGGTTGACGATGAAAACGAGTTTTAAGAATCTGGTACTTTTGGCGACGCTGGTAATTTCCTTTGCCTCCCTGGCCTATGCAGGTCCGGTTAATTGCTCAACCATGCCCTCGAATCCAGCCTGCGCGCCAAGCGTTACCATCACGTATCAGACCGGGAACGGTCCGATCATGAACTTGGCGAACCTTGGCACAGCCACGTACAGCAATGGGGCGTGGCTACAGAGTTTCACCCCGCAGATTTTCCCCAACTTCCTGTGGACTGGCGGCCAACTGGCGTCGTCCCCGGATCCGTTTGTTGGCTTCAGTTTCGGCGTCATCAACCAGTCGAGCATGATGATGACGTTCACTTACGATTTCAGTACACCGTACGCCGGCGGTCCGTATGGATACCTGCAGACGGTTTTCGGCGACGTGCTGATCGATACGAACTTCAGCGGGACTTCGACAGTCACGCCGACTACTGCGAATCATTACCTGATGAACACGTATGACACCGGCAACCTGCTGAGCCAAGTCAATATCGGGAAGGGCTGCACTACGGTCGGCTTTGTCTGCTCGAGCCCCGATGACGGTTCAATTGGCCCGCTACTTTACACGTCGCTGTCCTCGGGCACTCTCGAAGTGAAGGGTTCCTTCACTTTGACCCCGGGCTCGCAGTATACGATTACGGGCCGCAGCGCGCTGCTGCCCATTCCGGAGCCGGGCACGCTGGTCCTGTTGGGCTCAGGCCTGATCGGGCTCGCCGGCGTAGCTCGCCGCCGCCTGTCACTCTAAACTCGAATCGCGATGCGCTGCGCGTCGCATTGAGCAAAGTAAACTGGGCCGCCGAAACTGGCGGCCCTAATTTTTGTGCGAAGGCGCGGCGACCGCATTTGACGCACATCTGCGGTGCATCCCATCCTGTATTACCGTGCTATACTTCGCTTTACGGCAGTTTGATCGGAGGACCGTATCGATAAACGTTTTATCCGCACCAACGAGCGCATTCGCGTCCGCGAAGTTCGCGTGATCGACGATGAAGGTAACCAACTGGGTATCATGACCCCCTTCGATGCGCTCAAGATCGCCCGCGAAAGAACCCTGGATTTAGTCGAGGTTTCGCCCACGGCACAACCGCCGGTTTGCCGCATCATGGACTACGGCAAATACCTTTACCAGCAGGAAAAGCGCGAACGCGAGGCCAAAAAACACCAGCACCAGATCGTGGTCAAGGAAGTGAAGTTCCGCATCAACGTGGACGACCACGACTACGACACCAAGAAGAACCATGTGCTGCGCTTCCTTGCCGAGGGTGACAAGGTGAAGGCAACCATCTTCTTCCGTGGACGCGAGATGACCCGGCAAAGCCTGGGACGCGGCATTCTGGAGCGCCTGATTACGGACCTTGGTGACAAAGCGGTCGTGGAGTTTCGTCCGCGCCAGGAAGGCAATACGCTGCATTTGATCCTGGCTCCGCCGAAGGTGCAGGCTCCGCAGAAGCCGCCGAAGCAGAAGCCGCCGGTGCCCCCGGCTGCGCCGCCGCAGTCGTCGCCCGCGCAACAGCAGTAGAGCAGTGGCTAGTGGTCAGTGGCTGGTGGCTAGAACTGCTAATCAGTTACGGAACTTTGCAAGTGAAGATTGGGGAGCGTCGAGGCTGGCTGCTCCCCGTCGTTTTGTTGTAAACTAGAAAGGTTATGCCAAAGCTCAAAACGCACAGTGGAGCGGCGAAGCGCTTCAAGAAGACAGCTACGGGCAAGTTCAAGCGCGGACACGCGTTTAAGCGCCATATCCTGACTTCGAAGACCACCAAGCGCAAGCGCCATCTCGATACCGACAGCATGGTGGACAAGGCGGACCAGAAGAAAGTGGCCCGCATGATCCCCTACTAGTCCTGAAGCAGAGCCGCAGGGTGCGGCACCCCGGCATCGGCTCCAAGCCATGACGGGCAACAGCGAGTGAAGAGGCGATTCCGGGCCCCTCGAAGTTTGAGCGTGGTCGATGTCCCTGCCTCCAGCCGCTAAACGAAGTTGAAAAGGAGCAGTAATGCCTCGCGTAAAACGTGGTACCAAGCGTCATGCCAAGCGCAAGAAGATCTTAGAGCGCGCAAGTGGCTATTACCTCACAAAATCAAAGCTCTACCGGCAGGCGAAAGAGTCGGTTGAGCGTGGACTGAAGTTCGCTTACAGCGGCCGCAAGCAGAAGAAGCGCCAGTTCCGGTCGATCTGGATTGTGCGCATCGGCGCCGCCGCCAAGCTGAACGGCATCAGCTACAGCCAGTTCATCAACGGCCTGAAGAAGGCCGGCATCGAGCTGGACCGCAAGATCCTGGCGGACCTGGCAGTGAAGGACGCAGCCGGATTTACGGCGCTGTGTGAGCAGGCGAAAGCCGCCCACGCAGCTACACCGAAAGCCGCCTAGAGCCGTTCATCCCAGGAACAATATGTATTCACGCGATGGGCGGCCGCAGGGCCGCCCGTTGTGGTTTAGGGGACGAGTTTCGAGTTTCACGTCTCGAGTGGCGCGATTGGTTTTGCTTTGAAAGGGCACGGCTTTAGCCGTGCCGCAGGATGCGTGGAAGAGTTTGGGCTTTAGCCCCTGAGGGCCTTCGATTTGAAACCCACACGTGAGCACGCAACGCACAATGCTCAAATATATTTCGTTACTGCTGGGACGTGGGAACGTCGCGCCCTGTTCAAGAACGAACGCTGGGCAGAGTTGTTCATGGAGACGCTCCACTCGTATAGGGGCCGTGGATACTTGCTGCATGAGTATGTTCTTATGCCTGACCACTTTCATATCCTGATCACACCAATCGTAACCCTTGAGCGTGCGGTCCAGTTCATCAAAGGCGGATTCTCATTCCGAGCCAAGAAGGAACTTGAGAGCTCAATGGAAATCTGGCAGCGGGGATTTTCGGACCATCGGATTCGTGATGCGGCAGACTATCTCCAGCATGTCTTCTACATTCTTCGTAATCCGGTGGGACGGAAGCTCGTTGAATCTGCCGCTGAGTATCTGTATTGTTCGGGATTTCTGGATAGGGAGAAAGACGAGGTCCCTCAGTGGCTAAAGCCACACGATATTAGCGATCCTTACGGCACGGCTGAAGCCGTGCCCTTTCAAAGCAAAAGCTGAGATGCGCGTGCAAGTAGTACGCGTGCTGCGATACTAGATAAACTGCATGTACACCGTTCCCAAACTCGAAGATTACTCGCCCGCGGCGCTGGACAAGGCCGTCGCCGACCTCTTCGTCGCGCTCGAAGCTGAAACGGGCGCGCTGAATTCTGAGACCGACTGGAAGAACTTTCGCGATCGCTGGCTAGCACGCAAGAATGGCCTGCTCACGCAGGTCAATGAGATCTGGTTGAAGGCCGCTCCGAAGGATGCCAAGCGCGAGGTGGGACAGCGCGTGAACGAGCTCAAGTCGCGCGCGGAAGCGGCGATCGATGCGGCTCAGTTCCGCATTCACACGTCGTCTTCGGGTGCGAAGTTAGCTGCCGAGCGCCTCGACATTACGCTCCCCGGCGTGCAGCGACCGATCGGCACCAAGCATCCGGTGCTGCGAGTGCAGGACGAGATCGTCGCGGTCTTCAAGGCCATGGGCTACTCGGTGGGCGAAGGACCCGAGGTCGAGACCGACTATTACAACTTTGAGTCGCTGAATTTTCCGCCGAATCATCCGGCACGCGATACGCAGGACACGCTGTTCATCGCCGGGCAAGAATCGAAGGCCGCGCGCGACCGCCTGCTGTTGCGCACGCACACGTCGCCGGTGCAGATCCGCACCATGGAGAAGCAGCCGCCGCCGGTGCGCATCGTGATCCCCGGCAAGGTGCACCGCAACGATCCGCTCGACGCCACGCACTCGCCGGTGTTTCACCAGGTCGAGGGGCTGGCCGTCGATACCAACATCACGTTCTGCGACCTGAAGGGCACGCTCGACCACGCGATGAAGGCGCTGTTCGGCTCGTCGGTGAAGACGCGCTTCTATCCGTCTTTCTTTCCATTTACCGAGCCGAGCGCTGACATGCAGGTGAGTTGCATCTTCTGCGGCGGCAAGGGCTGCCGCAAGTGCAAATTCAGCGGCTGGATCGAACTGCTGGGCTGCGGCATGGTCGATCCGAACGTCTTCGATTTCGTGAAGCACAACGGCTACGACTCGTCGAAGATATCGGGCTTCGCTTTTGGAATGGGAGTGGAGCGTATCACCATGCTGAAGTACGAGGTCGAGGAGATCCAGCTGTTCTACGAGGGCGACGTGCGGTTTCTGGAGCAGTTCGCGTAGAGAGCTCACAAGATGCAACAACACGGATTAGCCGAGAGTGTCCTGTGTATTTGGTTTGCAGTTTGGGCATTCCGCAAACGCTATGAGGTGGATGAAACGCTGGATCGGACTGCGCAGGCTGTTCGATGGATGTTAGTTGCGGCCTTTTGGGCATTAGTAGGGGCGCTGTCGGGGCCTCGATGGGCGGTGACGCGAGTTATCTTAGGGTTTGCCGGATTGGCTTTCCTGTGTTGGCCAAACCTTGCTTTTCATACCGTTCGTTTGTTTCGCGCTGCCCGCCGGCAGGATGAAACTGGAAAACATTAAATGAGAATTCTCCCCGCATGGCTGCGTGAGTTCGTTGATGTCGCGGCCGACGACCGTCAACTCGCCGAGGACCTGACCTCGGCGGGAATCGCCGTTGAGTCAGTTGCTGAGGAGCACGGCGCGACGATCTACGAGATGGACCTGACCACCAACCGCGTGGATGCCATGAACCACTACGGTGTGGCGCGGGAAGCGTCGGCGATTTACGGGGTGGAGCTGAAGGCGTTCGAGCCCAAGCTGCTGTCGCTCGAAAGGGGTCCTTCGACTTCGCTCCCTTCGGTCGCTTCACTCAGGATGACGAGCCAACAGAATTTCCCAATCATCATCGAAGACGCCGAGGGCTGCGCGCGGTACGCGGCGCGCATCATTCGTGGAGTGAAGATCGGTCCATCGCCGGCACGCGTCGTGAAACGGCTGGAACTCCTCGGCTCGCGTGCCATCAACAACGCTGCCGACGCGACGAACTACGCGATCAACGAGTTGGGGCATCCTACGCACGCCTTCGATCTCGACCTGCTCGAAGGTGGCACGATCATCGTGCGCCGCGCTCGCGAGGGCGAAACACTAAAAACCCTTGACGGCATGGATCGCAAGCTTTCGACTGACGACCTGGTCATCGCCGATGCGGAGAAACCGGTCGCCTTGGCGGGAGTGATGGGCGGATTCGACTCGATGATCACCGACAAGACGAAGAACGTGTTGATCGAGTCGGCGTGGTTCGATCCTGCGACCGTGCGCAGCATGGCCAAGCGCCACGGCATGCACACTGACGCTTCGCACCGTTTCGAACGTGGCGCCGACTGGGGCATCACCCCTACGGCCTGCGATCGCGTAGCTGAACTGATTCTTGAAACCGCCGGCGGAGAACTCGTCGGCGAGCGTATCGACACGGTTGCGCGCAAGGTTGAGCGTGCGCCCATCGCGCTGCGCCGTTCCGAGGTGAAACGTATCTTAGGTATCGATATTAGCGACAGCGAAGTGGAACGCATTCTGCGTTCGCTCGGATTTGGTGTTTCCCCTAACGGCGATGGGTTTACGATCACCATTCCCACCTGGCGGCTCGATGTTGAGCGCGAGGTCGACGTACTGGAAGAGCTGGCGCGCATTCGCGGCTACAACAACTTTCCCAACACGCTGCCGGCCTTTGTTGGCGCGGTCCGTGAGTTGCCCGACGAGGCCAAAGACAAGCGCGTGCGCCAGACGATGCTCGCACTTGGCTACGACGAAGCCATTTCCATCACGTTTATCTCTGCCGAAGACGCCAAGACGTTCGGCGGAGCGGAGCCGCTAGCGCTGGCCAATCCGCTGAGCGAAGAAGCAGGATACATGCGTAACTCGCTGGCGCCAGGGCTGCTCAACATGATTGGCTACAACCTGAATCGCGGCACGAGCGATGTGCGTCTGTTTGAAGCGGGAGAGGTTTTCGAGAAGCAGGGCGACCGTCACGACGAGCATCGGCGGCTGGTTTTTGCGGCAACCGGCAATCTCGCGCCCCATAGCGTTCATGGCGAGTCTGAACCCGCCACGTTCTTTCACTTGAAGGGCGACGTCGAGCAGTTACTGGGCGCATTCCAGCATGACGAGCTCTACTTCGACGACAAAACGCCGGGGTACTTTCATCCCGGCCGTTCGGCGCGGGCGGTGCTCGATGGCGAGACAGTGGCCCGCTTCGGTCAGTTGCATCCTGACGTAGCAGCAGCACGCAAGTTGCGCCAGGACGTTTTTCTTGCCGAAGTCATGCTCGATCGTCTCTACAAGCATCCGTTGCGTGAGCCGAAATATCAGCGCTTCTCCAAGTTTCCCGCCGTAGGGCGCGACTTCTCGTTCTTCTTTGACGATGCGGTTACGTTCGAGCGCATTCATTCGGCCGTCGAGGCGCTCGGCATCGCGGAGATGCAATCGTTCGCACCGATGGAGATTTATCGCGGTGACAAGACCCACCCAAGCAAAACCAGCTTGGATGGGGCACCCGGAGTCGGAGCCGGGAAGTACTCGACGCTGCTCCACGCAGAGTTCCAGTCGCAGGAGCGCACGCTGCGTGACGACGAAGTTGCGCAGTGGTCGGCGCAGATCGTGAAGGCTCTGGACGCGTTGGGCGGCGTCTTGCGGGCGCAGTAATATTGCGCTTGTCATCCTGAGCGGAGGCGCGCAGCGCCGGAGTCGAAGGACCTCTACCCTGCTGATGATCTCGCAGGAGCAGCGGTTAATGATCTAGCCACGTACCAGTCCCTGCTTAGATCAAGCCAGTGAGGATTGTCCTTCTCGATTAGCTGAACCTTCTTCTGCCGACGCCAGCCCTTTAGTTGCTTCTCGCGGGCGATTGCCCGCTTAATATTCCGAAATGTCTCGAAGTACAGCAGACGGGTTACGTCATATTTGGCGGTGAATGCACCGAGTGCATGTTCCTTGTGTTGCCAAATGCGGCGCCTTAATGTAACCCGTGACGCCGATGTACAAGGTCCCTGAGATGCTGCCCAGAATGTAAACGTAGTAAAAGCGTTCGCGATCGGAGGCCATTGGCGCGGGTAGGGGTCCTTCGACTCCGTTCGTCCGTCCGCCGGCGGCGGACGGACTCACTGCGCTCAGGATGACAAATCGTTGTTAGTTTTGCAGTGATTAGTGTCCCATGGGGTTGTGATGTCCAACTGAAGGATTTACTGTCGCGGAAAGCCCGGACTCTTCTTCACGTTTTCCGCTTGCCACAAATGCCGCCGGTTGTGCGCGGCGATGATCAGCAACTCTGTATCGGCGGTTAGGTGGATCGGAAACAACGGGTCCTTCACCTTCAGATCGCCGAGGTCGGCGTCTCCCCATTCGCGCACGAAATCTACCAACCGCAGTTGCACCGCCTTGAAATCTTCGATCACGGCGCCGGTAAGGTTCGACGGTGGAGCAATCTTCTTGGGCGCTGGCAGCTTGATCTTCGGCGGAGGCTCCTCGTAGCTGACGAACAGTCGGGTCAACCATCCGGAAGGCTGGATGGGATTTTTACGCGGTTCCAGTTGGTCTTCATTGTCGGCCACGGCGTCCTGTAGCGTCTTCACATACATGCGGTTCATGATGACGAGGTGGTCGAGGCATTGTGCCACACTCCACGACTTGCCGCTGTTGGGTTGCCAGTTGAAGGCGGATTCGCTGAGCCCGTTGGCCACCGTTGCTGCCTGTACAGTCTGACGTTCGAGTTCCGACACGAATTCCGCGGTAGTGTATTCCAGTTTGGGTCGCATGGAGGTTCGGCACGATTCTACACGCGGCTCGCGCGGACTGAAGTCCGCGAGGAAAATCAAGAAGCAGTCCTCATCGGCACGACTGAAGTCGTGCCCTGACGCAAGGCCCCTATTGCATTCCGCGGTTCCTCGCTCGATTTCTTCACTTGGGCCTCGTCACGCGCATCACGATGCACAGGAGCCTGCGATATACTGCGCTCAATCGTCTAATTTTCGAGGTCGATAATTCGCTATGCCGTCCAATGCAGTTGAAACCGCCGCCGTCTCTCCCGCCGATTTCCAGTCGCTCGAGGAAAAAATTCTTCGTACCATTGAACTTCTAAAGGTTGAGCGCGCCGCTAAAACTACCGCCGAGCGCGCCGCCGCGCGTCTGCGTGAACAGCTCACCGAGCGCGAGGAAGAGTTCGAGGCTCTGCGCGGTGAACTCGTCGCCCTGCGCAAGGAGCGCGAAGAGGTACGAACCAGAGTAGAAAAGATGCTGGGACAAATTGAGTCTTTGACCGCGGAAGAATAAGGGAGATAATCGCAGGAGCGCAGCGTTCGTCAAGGGAGCGCTTCGCCCGCGGCGAGGAAGCAGGAGGCTAGCTTGGCTCAATCCAACGGCAACGGCAGTGTGCGTGTCGAGATCTACGATCAGACCTATCAGCTTCGCGGTTCCGACCCGGAGTACATCGGCGAGCTTGCCGGCTACGTTGACAACAAGATGCGGCTGATCGCCCAGCAGGCTTCCACTGTCGATTCGCTGCGCGTCGCCGTGCTGGCGGCGCTCAATATCGCCGACGAATATCTCATCCTGAAGCGCAAGTACGATTCCATCGCCAGCGACTATCATGCCCGCGCCGAGCAATTGTCGGGTGCCCTCGACGAAGTGCTGGAAGAGTCGCGCTTGGCTGGCTAGCCCCACCTTTCGGTCACCCGTGGGTAAATTAGTACCTACTGCCGCTGATTACGTGCAAAAGTTTGCACTTTCTTCTATACGCGCCTTGGATTTTCCCTTTAGAATCAATCGCTAACCAGAAATGCAATGGCAGCACGAGTGCAGGTACAAAGGTGGAAGACTATCAGCGGAGGCGCGGATTTCCACAGGAATGGCGGAAGTCCGCAGACAATAACCACTTCGGTCACTTTGGTCAAGAGGAAACACTTCGATGAAACTACGTGCAACTGTTTTGTTGTTTGCAGCAGTCTGTTTGTTGGCCAGCAGCCCAGCGTGGGCGGCGGCGAGTATTTGCGATGCCGTGGCCGGAAATCTCATCACCAACTGCGGCTTTGAAACCGGCGACTTCACCGGTTGGACCGTCACTGGCAACACCGGCTTTACCGGGGTTTCTGGTTCAGCTCCGTACGTGAACAGCGGAAATTTCGGTGCTCAGCTAGGACCGGTTGGAAGCGATGGTAACCTGAGCCAGACCTTCATCGGCAGCTCCACCGTGTACAACGCCTCGTTCTGGCTCTACAACGATGGTGGAACGCCGAACGATTTCACCGTCTTTTGGAACGGCGTCGATGCGGGCCCGGATCTCGTGGATGTCGGCGGTTTCGCGTACACGGAATATGTGGGCACTTTGCCCGGGAACGTCGGCGCGAACACGATCACCTTTGTCTATCGTCAGGATCCAGCGTACTGGGGCCTGGATGATGTCGTCGTGACCAACAGCGCCGTTCCGGAACCCGGCAGCTTGATGCTGCTCGGATCTGGAATCCTTGGCTTGGCCGGCGTAATCCGTCGCAAGCTTGGAGCCTAGTTCGTCCTTTCGTCGTACTTTTTTTAGCCGGAGCGCCCACCGCTCCGGCTTTTTGTTTGCAGATCTCCATTTGCGCGCCGTGACCTCCGCGTAGATCCGCTTCCATGCCTGATGAGTGGATTCCCGAATCAGCACGGGACGAGCATTTTCATGCGTTTTCGGCAGATTTTCTCTCGACATCAACAGAACTCGGGGTCACACTTCAGGTGATTGTATTTCGCAGCGCATTCTTACGAAACCTAGATTCACCTAGTTCGTCAGTTCTGTCCCCCGCAGGCCTTGACGCTTAACTGCAGCAAACCATGGGAGGCATGAAACAAAATGAAACTACGCGCCATAGTATTGTTATTTGCGGCATTCTGTTTTCTAGTTACGAGTCCAGTCTGGGCCCAGAGCATCTGTGACAACACCGCCGGAAACCTGGTCACCAATTGCGGCTTTGAGACAGGTAACTTCAGCGGTTGGACCCTTTCGGGCAACACCGGCTTCACCGGTGTCACCAGCAGCGCACCCTATGTTAACTCTGGTACCTACGGTGCTTATTTAGGCCCGGTCGGTAGCGACGGCTACTTGTCCCAATTTATCTGGGGCAACACCTGGACCTTCCAGTTCCGGCAGGATCCGGCGTATTGGGGACTGGATGACTTTGTCATCACTTTCGCTGGTTCCTGCGGCCCAGGCTGCGGAATTTACAATGGCAGTTTCTATCTCTATAACGACGGCGGCACACCGAACGATTTCACAGTACTTCTGAACGGCGTGGACGTCGGACCTTCCCTGGTTGACGCGGGCGCGTTCCCGTATACCCAGTACGTTGGATTCGGTTTTCAAGGAGCCACCCCTGAGCCGGGAACCATGATTCTGATGGGAACTGGATTGCTCGGTCTGGCTGGTGTAATTCGCCGCAAGATTGGAGTCTAGTTCGTTTCTTCGCGGTATTTGTAAGCCGGGGCGAACCGCTCCGGCTTCTTTTTGCGCTCTAGCTGCACAACACGTCGCAAAATATTTTTTTCGGCCGTGTCATTTCTGCACGCCGGTTCCAGAAGGCAATCGAATCTCCACATTTCCGCGCTCTGCCTCTTGCCATCCCGCTACGTTTTTCGTAGCATCCCCACAGATAGCCGGCCTGCAAAGTTGGTGTTGGTGGCAACCGTTTTTTGAACCAATGCTCAATGAACAGGGGGCCCTACTCGTATACGGTTCGGTGTGCGAAGCTCGGCCAGACCGAGATGCCTAAAGAGCCGCGGGGGGTTCCCACCGTTACGACGGGTTCATTGACGGCCCACTGAACACGGCCCCGCGGGTCGGCTCTTCTTTTTTATCTCGCTGCTCCAGCTCGCGCGTTCGCGGCGGTCACTGCTTTTCGGCGATGTATGTCGCAGTCGTGCCGTGGAGTTTGTCATCCACCACGATGGTCATCGTCTTGCCGTCGGGCGCCACCGTCATCTTTCCCACTGCGATCACTTTCCCGTCGCGCTTATCGGTTTCCTCAATGGCGTCGCCGATGCGTTTCAGCGACACGCTAGTGGTTCCGGGATCGCCCATGTAGGGAACGTCTTTGCCATCGAGCTTCGCGGTATAGGACTGGCCGGTGGGGGTGCTATAGCTGAGAGTGTCGCTACCTTCGGTTTTGTAGCTGAAGATCAAGGCGTCAGCAGTGGCGACATCCGACTTCTCGTCGCGCCACGAGCCCGAGATGGCATTCGCTCCGGCCGGAGCCTTGCCTACGCGAGTATATGTGTCGGTGCCGCTCACCGGCCCACCGGTCGGATTCCCGTAGTAGGCCCAGTTGGAGGTCAAGGTCTTGCCGTCATCCGAAACCGACATAGACATCTTGCCGGCATCTTTGCCGTTCTTGGTAGAGGCGGATTCTACGTGCTTGTCGTCCACCACTTTCACCATCATCATGTCGATGTAAGGGTGACCGCTGACCGGCTGCATCTGCCCATCGGCCTTGATCTTGATCTCCGGCTTGCAGCTTTTACATTCGTACATTCCGTCTTTCAGGAGATACTCGTCAGGCTTCTTGGGCAGTTTCGACTTGCTCATGTCAACTTTCCAGGTGCCATCGAACGGGCTCTGCGCCCATCCCAGCATCGGGAGAAGCAATAAGATGAAAAGCAATTTCTTCATGGAGATTCCTTTCTTGGTTTGATTTCACCTCGGCGCGGTGGAAAGCATACTCCAACTCGCGCGCTATACAACAAGGAATTCTCTTCAGGTCGAACGTTGTTCCAATCCAGAAGCAGGTAAGTGGATTTCAGGTACTGGCGCAGGAATTTCCGTTTACCAGTCACTGGACTTATGTTCTACTGCTTCGTTCCGCCAGATATGTCGGGGGGAACACGCGAACGCGCTCTCGATGGCCAACGCCACTTCCCAGGTCCGCAAGCGACTTCTCGATCCCATCGAGCGCAGCTCGGAAGTTTTGTTCGGCCTCATCATGGTGCTGACTTTCACCGGGTCGCTCCGCGCCTCCGGCGCCGACCACGACAGCGTCGATCATATGTTGCTGGCGGCCCTGGGCTGCAACCTGGCGTGGGGCATAATTGACGCCGTCTTCTATCTGCTGGCTACGCTCAGCCAGCGCGGCCACAACCTCGCGCTGCTGCGGCAGGTGCAGAGCTCAAGCCCAGAGCTGGGACGCCAGTCCCTGGGCGACGCCATGTCAGACGACCTGTCGGCGGTGCTGACTGACACCGAACTGGAGTCAATCCGCGGTCGTATGGTGCAGCTTCCCAAAGCTGCCAAGCACCCCAAGCTACACGGCTCCGACTATCTGGCCGCCTTGGGTGTGTGCCTGCTGGTGTTCCTGTCGACCTTTCCGGTGGTGTTGCCTTTTCTGTTCATGCGCGATCCCACGCGGGCATTGCGCCTCTCCAGCCTGATCGCGGTGGTCTTGCTGTTCGTGGTCGGCAGGACGTACGGCAAGTACGCCGGCTATCGTCCTTGGAGGGTCGGCGTCGTGATGGTATTGGCGGGCCTGTGTATGGTAGGGCTTACTATCGCCCTGGGAGGCTGAGGGTGCGGCTATGGCGGACTTGCGCCGCAGTCTTGCTGTTAGCGGCATGCGGATGGTCGCAGACCGAACCCCCGCAAAAAGCGGAGCCGCACAGCCCGAGTCCCAAGCCAGACACCGCGGGCACCGAGCCGTGGGAATACTCCCTCACCGTTGACGGATACATCGTTCCCGACGCAACCAGCTATGTCTCGCCCACCTTTACCGCTGACCATAACTGGCTGCACCTCGAAGCCCGGTACAACTACGAAAATCTGCGCACCGGCTCACTCTGGGCGGGATACAACTTTGCCTGGGGAAGCACCTGGAAGTTCGAGGTGACGCCCATGATAGGCGGCGTCTTCGGTCGCACCGATGGCATTGCGCCCGGATGCGAGGCTTCATTGGAGTGGAAGCGACTGACATTCTCGATCGATAACGAGTACGTCTTCGACACTACGTCAAAGGTCGGCAACTTCTATTACTCGTGGCCGCAGATTACCTACAAAGCGCGCGACTGGCTGAAATTTGGATTGGTGGCACAGCATACCAAAGAGTTTCAGTTGAGTGCTCAACTGGAGCGGGGCTTCTTTGTGACCTTGAAGCATAAGAAATACGAATTCACCACCTACGTCTTCAATCCGGGTATCAGCGGCACGTCGGTCGTGCTGGAGGCTGGGGCGGAGTTCTAACATCCCCTGCGCGCCCGCGAGCATCTACAATAGAAGCGTGTTTCCCCGTCTCTTGCACCTCGGAAGTTTCAACCTCCCCACCTACGGCGTGATGGCGGCGCTGGGCCTTGTTTTCGGCCTGCTGCTCATCGTCAAGCTCGGCCGCGAACAGGGCATCGATCCCGACAAGCTCTGGAACCTCGGCATCGTCGCCATACTCTCCGGCGTCCTCGGCTCCAAGGTGCTGATGATCTTGGTGGACTTCGGCTATTACTCGGAGCATCCCAGCGAGATTTTTGCGCTCTCCACCTTGCAGGCGGGTGGCGTGTGGTCCGGCGGCCTGGTCCTGGCGCTTGTCATGTGCATCTGGTACATGCGCCGCAACAACATGCCGGTGCTCGCCAGTTGCGACGCCTTCGCTCCCGGCCTCGCCCTTGGACACGCCTTCGGCCGTATCGGATGCTTCGCCGCCGGCTGCTGTTGGGGACGCGAAACCCACGTGCCTTGGGCTGTCACATTTCACAACCCGCTAGCTGCTGAAATCGTCGGCACGCCACTCGGCGTTCCGCTGCACCCCACGCAGCTTTACGAGTTTGTGCTGGAGTTGGCGAACTGCATCTTTCTGGTGTGGCTGCTGCGCCGCAAGAAATTTGAAGGCGAAATTATCGGCGCGTACCTCATGATCTACGGCGTTGGGCGCTACTTCATCGAGTTTTTCCGCGGCGATCCTGGACGCGGCGAGTTGTTCGGCTTCATGTCTGGCACGCAGGGAATTGCACTTCTGCTGGTCATCGCCGGAGGCTTGTTGTGGCTGCGGCGCGTGCCGTTACGCACCCCCGCGAAGCTGGCGTCAGCGCGATAAGAGCAAGATCAACCACGGATTGCACGGATCTCACGGATAGGACAACTCACATGAAGTACTGATCCGCGAAATCCGCGGTTGCTGTTTTTCATCGCGCGTCGCCGTTCTACTGCTTGGCTGGCGCGGCGTTCTTGTCCTGGATCGACATCAGGTCGATCTCGAAAATCAGCGTCGAGTTCGGACCAATCTCCGGCCCGGGACTGCGTTCGCCGTAAGCCATGTCCGACGGGACATAGACTTCCCACTTCGATCCGACCGGCATGAGCTGCAGGGCCTCGGTCCAACCCTTGATGACCTTGTCGACGGGGAACGTGGCTGGCTGCCCGCCCTTGTATGAGCTGTCGAACTCGGTGCCGTTGATCAGCGTGCCGCGATAGTTGCACACCACGGTGTCGGTCGCGGCGGGCTTTGGTCCGGTGCCTTCTTTCAGAATCTTGTATTGCAGCCCGCTGGGCAACGCGACCACCCCCGGCTTGCTCTTGTTGGTCGCGAGGAACTGCTGGCCGGCCTGCTTGTTAGCGTCGCTAATTTGTTTTGCCTCCATTTCTTTCTTCTGCGTCACTTGGGTGCGCAGCTCGGTCATGACTTGTTTCGCTTGTTCATCGGTCAGCAGAGGCTTGGCGCCCGACATGGCGTCTTTCATGCCGCGCGCCAGAATGTCGGTGTTGATGTCGAGCGAGTCTTTCTTCATGCTCTCGCCGATGTTCATGCCGATGGCGTAGCTGACCTTGTCTTTCTGCGTCGTCAAGGTCAGGGGGGCCGGTTTCTTGGCGGCCGTTGCCGTTGCCGGTTTGGCTGCCGTGCTGGTTTTGGCCGGCGCCGGTTTAGTGGTCGTGGCCGGAGTCTGCTGGGCCACGAGATTGCCTAGCATAAGGATGCCGACGGTCAGCGTCGCCGCCGCCGTTACAGATAGTTTTCGCATATCTATGATTTTCGCATTGATAGGGACGGGTGAGCAAAAGCCGGGAATTCGCCGGCCGAGCCACTTTCCGCTCAACTTATAATTGAATAGAAAACTGGCATGGGGTTCGCTGACGTTTTCCGACGACAACCCTGCCCAAAGGAACCCATGGCCGCACTGATTGACGCCATCGACATCAAGCGTAAGGCGTTTTTTGAACTCGACAACACGCCGTATTGTTGCCTCGAAGCGGAGGTATCCACGCCTAGCGCGCGCGGTGCGCAGACCCTGGTGCGCCTGAAGATGCGTAACCTGCTCACCAGCGCGGTCTTCGAGAAGACCTTCAAGGCGAGCGAGAAGTTCAAGGAGCCCGACCTGCAGATCGGTCCCGCGTCTTACTTGTACAGCGACAACGACGGCTCGCACTTCCTCGACCAGGAAACCTACGAAACCCTTACCCTCACCGAAGACATGATCGGTGACGCCCTCGACCTCCTGGTCGAAGGCGCGATCATCCAGTTGCACAAGTACAACGGAAATCCCATCGGACTGGAGCTGCCCAATCAGGTTGAGCTCGCCGTCGCCTACACCGAACCCGGCGCGCGCGGCGACTCATCGAGTGGCAGTGTCACCAAGACCGCGCGGCTGGAAACTGGCTTGGAAATCCGCGTGCCGCTCTTCATTAAAGACGGCGAGAAGGTCAAAGTGTCGACTGAGACGCGGGAGTTTGCCGGACGGGCCTAGCCCTACGCCGGCCGTTAGATTGGCTCCGTTCTCGTCGCTCCGGCGATGTTGTCGGGCTGGTCGGAAAATGACTTGCCGGGCGCGTACGCCGCCTTTTCCCAATGATTGCCGGACCGGCGGAGCACGTCGTGCCAGCCGTCGTTCCAGGTAATTCGCGCCTCGTCGCCGAATACGATCCACGTGCCGTTTGGTGACCCGTGGCTCTTGGTCGCCTTGCCGCCCTTTTCCAACGTGATGGTGAAGGTCTGGCCGGCGACTCCCAGGCCGACCTTCCATTCGCCAATAAAGGTGGCGGCCGACGTTGAGCTGGTCTTGCTGGTTTGCCCCGCGAGCAGGCAGGCGGCTATCACTGCGAATGCGGACACCCTGAGAATGAGTTTGAGCATTGCTGATCTCCTAGGAATAACGATTGCTCTTGATTCGGAACCCACCATTCTATGCCGAAGCCCGGTTGATTCCTTCCAGCATCGACGCGGATCGTAGTACACCCGAATCGACACGATTTGTCCGTTCACGACGTGAAAATACTCGAGAAACGGAATCAATCCGAAAATGGTATCGATGTTGAGCGCAGCCGCGCACGTCTCGTCGTCGGCCGTGAGCCGCACGACCTCGATGCTCTTCAGGATCCGAAAAAAATCCGCCAATCCTTTTCGAAATGCGGCAAGGCCTTCATAACGGCCGAGCGGACTTTCGAACACCACGTCGGGGTGGAGAGGAAGCGCGTCGGCATCATTCCTCCGCACGGCATCGATGTAAGTATCTATTGTCCGGATCACATCTTCGCGCATAAGCCCTCCGCCAACAGTTCCTAACTTTACCAGCGGCAACAAACTCATCGCCATGGCCGAGGATTTTCCTGAAGACAAATACGATTTCAAGGTGCAGAAAGACGAGCGCACTTTTGCCCTGAATCTTCTCCACGCCGCCGCATTGGATTTCGTCCTGATACGCAGGATTTCCGGATCAAACATTGGGCCGGACTTCGGTGAGGGCGACAATCCTACGCGCGACGCTTTCAAAACCAAGGCCGACGTGGTGAAGTTCGTGCAAGAGGCCGTCGCCGACGGAGCGCAAGTGATTCAGCAGCAGGGCGACGTGGGGCTGGACAAGACATCGAAATTCTTTGGGAATCGGCTGGCCCACAACTCCGCCATCTGGACGTTCGCCATTGAGCACAGCGCCGAGCACTACGGGCAGCTTGTGGTGTACTACCGCGCGAACAACATGGTGCCGCCCGACTCGCGGCGTTAGTGCGGAAATAGGGTTCCATCCTGGGCGAGCAGGCAGAAGAAAGCCGGGGACGGCTGCCCCGGCTTGGTGAACCAAAAATCAAACTTATTAGAGGTTGATCTTGCGACGCAGGATGCCGGCCAGGCCGACGATCCCCGAACCAAACATCAGCAACGTTCCCGGTTCCGGGGTGGTTGTGCCGTTGTAGGTGAAGTCGTCCATCAGCCACCAGTGCCCTGCAGTTCCGATGTCATTGTGGAACACAAGCATGCTCACATTAGGAATGTTGCAGGTCAAAAAGTTGTAGCTGCTAGGCGAAAGGCCCCCGCCGCAGAAGCCAATCAAATTGCTACTGGCATCGTACGCGTCAATGAGGATGCTGGTCGAAGAGAAACTCGCATACGCGTCGAATTCCGCCCAACTGCTGAAATCGGCGCCATTGAACGTGAATGGTGTGGCGCTGGTGAGGGTTGTTCCGTCATCGCCGAAGCCGTTGTAGGCGGCCCCACCGGACGGCGCGCCATAGGTGTTCCCATAAGTCGAATCGTAGTAGGTGTTGCCTACGGCGTACATGTCGCCGCTCCACGTGAACCCACCGTAAGTACCAAGTGCGGTCCCTACGCAACTTCCGCCACACAGGGGCCCAAAGGTTAGAACTGTGGCATAGCTGAAAATCGGCAGCGCCAAAACCACCAGCGCTAACAAACCAAGCTTGCGCATGCTGACCTCCTTAAAGACGTCGAACAACTGCTAGTCACCATCGCACGTTACGTTCCAGTCAAATAGCTACTATCTCCCTTGTTTGCAATAGTTAATCTCAAGTTTTATAGGTCAGAGTGCAAACAGTTGCACATGTTGGGAAAATTTTGCGTCTTGGAATGCGGCCAAGGGGCCTGAGAACGCCCAAGGCATCACGCTTGTCCTAGTGGCACGAAAGACTTCCGAGGGACCTGAAGTGGCTTAATTCCCATTTGAGTTCTACCATCTCCCTCGATGCCCGTCTCCGTCTTCCCCATCACCATCACGGTTCCCGCTGAGGCCGGGGGGCAGCGTCTCGATCAGTTCCTCGCCGCACAACTCCCCGACACCAGCCGCGCGCGCGTGCAACTGCTGCTGGAAGAAGCCAAAGCTCTGGTCAACGGCGCGCCAGCGAAGCCCTCGCTGAAGCTGAAAGGCGGCGAGACCATCACCATCCTCGGCGATCCCACGCCTCCGCCGCTGCGAGCCATCGCCGAGGACATTCCGCTCGACATCATCTACGAGGATGACGACCTCGCTGTCATCAACAAGCCAGCTGGCATGATGGTGCACGCCGGGGCGGGCGCCACCGATGACGATCGCAATCGCGGCACGTTGGTCAACGCGCTACTGCATCGCTTCACCCAACTTTCGGAAGTCGGAGGCGAGACTCGGCCCGGCATCGTGCACCGACTCGACAAGGAAACCAGCGGCCTGATTCTCGTCGCCCGCAACGACGTCGCCCATCGCAACCTGGCCAAGCAGTTCTCCGGACGCGAAGTGAAGAAGCGCTACATTGCGCTGGTGCATGGCTGGCCCGAGCGTCCGCGCGGCACTATCACTGCCGAGATCAGCCGCGACGCCATCCGCCGCATTCGCATGACCACCCGCGGCAGCGGAGGCCGCACCGCGGTCACCCATTACGATGTCCGCGAGCGCATCGACTCGCCCTACGGTAAGTTCGCCCTGCTCGACGTGCGCATCGAGACCGGACGCACCCACCAGATCCGCGTACACATGGCGTCAATCGGCCATCCGGTCGTAGGCGACACGTTGTACGGAGCCGCAGGCGTACTGCGTTCGTCAGCCGCACCGCGAAAACCCTCGCGCAAGCGACCGGCCGCCGAACGCGACGACACCACGCCCGACCCTCAGCCGGGAGCCCTCCGCCTCAATCGCAACTTCCTGCACGCCGCTGCCGTCGAGTTGTCCCACCCCCGCACCGCCCAACCGCTGTCGTTCCAGGCGCCGTTGCCCCACGCGCTGACCGCTTTCCTGCAGAAGCTCCGTTCCGTCTAACAGCTATAATGGCTTCACCGATGCGAGCTCGTCCCGTTTTCCCCTTGATTCTGTTAGTGGCCTTCGCTTCCTATGCCCAGGACGCTAGCCAGCAGTCATTACCCACTGCTCCCTCCGCCCAAAAGTATCCTGCTAAACAGACCGCGCCTCCGGCCGCCACAACGCAGCCGCAGACGCCCGCAGCGACTGCGCCGGCTCCCGCGACCCAAACTCCGGCTGCATCCCCATCGCAAAGCGCCCCTGCCCCGGCTCAGCAGTCGACCCAACCGCTGGCCCAGAGCAACGAGCAGGAAGAGAAGCTCACCACCATCGTCAAGCAGGTCGACGAAGTTAACGTAGTCTTCAACGTCACCGACAAGCGCGGCAAGTTCGTCAATGACCTGAAGAAAGACGATTTTCGCGTGATTGACGACAACAAGCCGGCACTCTCCATTCGCTCGTTTCGTAGCGAGACTAACCTGCCCCTGCGCGTAGGCCTGCTCATCGACGCCAGCAATTCCATTCGCGACCGCTTCAAGTTCGAGCAGGAAGCCGCCATCGAATTCCTCAACCAGATTATTCGCCAGAAGTTCGATCAGGCCTTCGTTATCGGCTTTGACACCACGCCCGAGGTCACCCAGGGATTCACGGACAACACCGAAGCGCTCGCCAAGGGAGTACGCATGCTGCGTCCCGGCGGCGGCACCGCCATGTACGACGCCATCTATTACGCCTGTCGCGACGAAATCATGGCCAAGGACAAGAGCAACATTGAGACCCGGCGCGCCATCATTCTGCTGAGCGACGGCGACGACAACCAGAGCCGTGTCTCGCGCGAAGAGGCGGTCGAAATGGCCCAGAAAGCCGAAGTCATCATCTATACGATTTCGACCAACAGCAGCGGCATGCGACTCAAGGGCGACAAGGTGCTCGAACATTTCGCCGAAGAAACCGGCGGCCGCTCCTTCTTCCCCTTCAAAATTCAGGACGTCTCCGACGCGTTCGTACAAATTCAGGACGAGTTGCGCAGCCAGTACGCGCTGAGCTACAAGCCTGCTGACTTGCAGCCGAATGGTAAATATCACTCAATTCAGATTCTGGCCGATAATAAGAAGTACAAGGTACGCGCCCGCAAGGGTTATTACGCGCCCTTGCCGTAATATAGGTACTTATGCCGCCGGTCGTTCGCGCTCAACTCGACTATTACGCGGTGCTCGAAATCGCTCCTTCGTCCGATACGGTCGAAGTGAACGCTGCCTTCCGCCGCCTGGCGTGGCGCTATCATCCTGACCGCAATCCCGCGCCCGGCGCGACCCTACAGTTCCAGGACATCAACGAAGCGCACCAGGTGCTCTCCGACCCTGCGCGCCGCGCCGACTACGACGCCAAGTGGCATCCTCATGCCGAGGAGCACCGTCGTCCCACGCGCGCTCCTGTCCGGCCCCAGGTGCGACGTCACTTCCGCCGACACCGCCACGTGCGCACGGCTCTGCTGACGCTGTTCGCGGTGCTGTTTGTTTCCAGTGCCTGGGTAGCAATTTTCGCTGCCATGGAGGTGGCGCATTCCGGCTCGTCAGGCTACGCGTTCGGAAATCAGTCGCAGTTCGCGGCGGACCGGACGTCTGACTGTGCAGTTTCCATGGAGATAATCCCCATCACCTACACCGATGCGCACGGTCGCCGCGCCACCGCTTGGGAGACCGATATGCACAACTGCTGGGGCGGCACAGCCCGCATTTCTAACCTCCCCGACCCGCGCCCCTCGCGCTTCGGCGCTTACTAGGTCACTTACTTCTTCCACCGCACCTCGGTATATTGAATCGCTTCCTGCACATTCAACTCGCGCGTGCTCACGCCGGTTCGCACAAACAACTTCGGCATCTCGCCCTCCCGCACATAGACTGGCCGGTGTGCTGGACGCACAATCACTCGGCAAACGTCCTGGCCTTCGACCGAATGAAACACCGCTTGCACGCACTGGCACGCATCAGCTCCCAACTTGCTCGCCACTGCGCCCATCAGCACCTGCTCGAATCCGTCGCGATCAGGTTTCTTCAGCGCCGAATAATCTTTCTCCAGCCCGACGATGCTGCCGTCATCCGCGACGCCAATCAGTAGCGTGCCGCCTGCGCCATTCATGTAGCCCGCCAGCGTCTTCATCACCACCGACTCGAGCGCGCGATTGATACGGTTCTCACGCAGGTCCCAGCGAAAGGTCGACTTGAATTCGAGACTGGCACTCTCGCCTCGTGCAATTTGCGAACGAATGTCTTCATCCAGCGCCGCGCTCAACTGCCGGATCTTCTCTGACCGACGCACCATTGACGCATAAATCGTGGCCCCGCCCAGGCTCAGCAGAATCCCAACTGCCGAGTAGAAGACCGTCTTCTTCGGCCGCTGTCCGTGTAGTGCCTGTTGCAACTGCGCTCCAGCAAATCTCACCGCAGGCGCGCCCGTCACCTGGTATTCCGAGTAGTACACGAACTCATTGATGGGGAAGAGCACGAACACGCCGACTGCGATGCCCAGCAGAATTGCCGCCGCAAAGATGCGCAGCCGCGTCCGTATTTTCCACGAGAGTTCCATCGAAGTCTTATGGGTGCCCCACTCAATCTGCTTTTGGTTGAGGGGGTTTCTTACTCAATCCGTTCGTGCTTGTACTCCGCCGCGGTCAGCGCATTGAGGATCTGCTGGATATGTTCCGGCCCTCGTGTCTCCATCGAGAGATCGATTGCCGTATCGCCCAGGTTTACGCCGTAATAAGTGCGGTCATACTGCGTCTCCACGATGTTGGCGCGCAGATCGGCAATGATCTTTGTCAATTGGTGCAGCGCGCCCGGACGGTCCGTGAGATGAATGCGCAGCCGCATGCGCCGTCCATCTTTCGCCAAGCCACGCTCGATGATCTTCGCCAGCAAACTCACATCAATATTGCCGCCGCACACCAGCGCCGCCGTCTTCTTTCCGCTCAATGACGTCTTGTGTTGCAGTAGGGAAGCGATCGCCACCGCGCCCGCACCTTCGGCCAGCGTCTTCTCTTTTTCCAGCAGCACCAGAATCGCGTTGGCGATTTCTTCTTCATCGACGGTGACGATCTCATCAACGTAGCGCTGCACCAACGGCAGCGTGATGTCGCCCGCGCGCCGCACCGCAATACCGTCAGCCACCGTCGCCGATGCCGGAATCGTTACCGGATGTCCCGCTTCCGTCGCCCGCAACATCGACGGCAGTCGCTCCGTCTGTACGCCCACGACGCGCACGTTCGGCTTGCTCTCTTTGATCGCACACGCTACGCCGCTGATCAGTCCGCCACCGCCGATCGGCACTACCACCGCTTCGAGATCGGGCACCTGCTCCAGCAACTCTAACCCAATACTGCCTTGTCCGTTGATGACCTCCACATCATCGAACGGATGCAGAAATGTCATGCCCTGCGCGGCGCAACTCTCCAGCGCATACGAATAGGCCTCATCGTAGTTGGCGCCGTGCAGCACGACTTCGGCGCCAAACCCCTTGGTCGCCGCCACCTTCACCAGCGGAGTCATCAGCGGCATCACGATCTGCGCAGCGATACCGCGCGCGCACGCGTGATACGCCACGGCCTGCGCGTGATTGCCCGCGCTCGCCGCCACCACGCCGCGCCGCTTCTCGTCGTCACTCAGCGTCAGAATCTTGTTTAGCGCGCCGCGCTCTTTGAACGCACCGGTGCGCTGCACATTGTCGAGCTTGAGGAAAGTCTCCTGCCCTATCATCTGCGACAGCTCAACCGAGTGCCGGCAGGGCGAGTTGTAGATGTACTCGCGGATGCGCTCGCGCGCCTGCTGCACCGTCGCCAGCGTCACCGCCGCGCTCGTCGTGGAGACGCCGCTCATGAGCGGACCCTTGCGCCTCGATACACGAATATCAACCGCATTTCTTGCTCGAACCTCTTACGATGGGATAGTCAATTAGTATTTCATAACCGCCAACTTGTTCAGGTGTCATCCTGAGCGAGGAGCGTAGCGACGAGTCGAAGGAACTGCTGTTTCTAGCCACTAACCACCAGCCACTGCTCTTCATGTAACGTATTACCTGATGGGTCGCATCCACGTCCTCTCCGAAAATGTCGCCAACAAGATCGCCGCCGGCGAGGTGGTCGAGCGCCCAGCATCCGTCGTCAAGGAGCTGCTGGAGAACTCCCTCGACGCCGGTGCCCATCGCGTTCGCGTCAACGTTGAAGCCGGAGGCCGCAAGCTCATCCAGGTCATCGATGACGGCTGCGGCATGTTGCACGACGACGCCATGCTCGCCTTCGAGCGTCACGCTACATCGAAAATCCGCAACGCCGACGATCTGCTCAACATCGCTACTCTTGGTTTTCGCGGCGAAGCGCTGCCCTCCATCGCTTCCGTCAGTCGTCTGCGCCTCGAAACGCACGCCCCCGAAGATGCCGCAGGTATGGTCATTGAAATCGCGGGCGGCAAGATCCTCACCGTCGAAGAAGCCGGACTCCCGCTTGGCACTTCCATCAGCGTGCGCGATCTCTTCTTCAACATCCCCGCGCGCCGCAAGTTTCTGAAAGCCGAATCGACTGAACTGTCGCACATCGCCTCACTAGTCACGCACTACGCGCTCGCTCATCCCGAAATGCATTGGGAGCTTCACTCCGCGACGCATGCCATGCTGATCGCGCCGCCCGTGCCCGATCACGCGCAGCGCATCTATCAGGTCTTCGGCAAAGAAACCCTCGACCAACTCATCCCACTCAGCGCGCTGCTGCCACTCGATCGAGTCGGCCTGCCGCAACCGCCTCCGTGGCGTCGCCAATCGCAACTCGACGACGAAGAGCAACCCGAGCCCGTTCCCGGCGAAGTGCGCTTGCACGGCTTCGTCTCGCGTCCTGAAATCCAGAAGCTCAATCGCAACTCCATCTTCATCTTCGTCAACGGACGCCTCATTCGCGATCGCGTCGTGCAGCACGCCCTGACTGAGGCCTATCGCAACATCATTCCGCCCACCGTGTATCCCATCGTGCTACTCTTCCTCGAGATGCCGTTCACGGAAGTCGACGTCAATGTGCATCCCTCGAAAACCGAGGTGCGCTTCCGCCAGTCCACCACGCTGCACGATTTCATTCGCGACTCCGTCCGCGCCGCGTTGATGAAGGCGCGACCCGTACCCGCCTTCATGGCCGAAATTCACGCACAACCCACCGCGTCGCCGTCGCTATCGCCTAGCAGAAGCCAGTTAAGCGATCCCGACGCGCTGCAGGTAAATGAGGCCGATGCCGCATTCGCCTTGCGCCCGCCGGAAATCCCGCCCTTCACTCAGTCGTTGCAATTCGGCAATGACGGCATCGCCATCGATGCGAACGCCGCCGTTCCAGTAGCGCGCTTCGGTCCGCAGACATTCGCCAATGCCGCGCCGTCCGCCGCGGCCGCCGCAATCGTGGGCGACAACGGCTGCACTACCGTTCTCGCGGACGACGACGCTCCCGTCAGCCTCGACTCGCTCGCCACGCTCCGTCCCGTCGGACAGATTCGCGATTCCTTCATCCTCGCCGTCAACCCGCAAGGCCTCTGGATCATCGATCAGCACGTCGCGCACGAGCGCGTGCTCTTCGAGAAAATCCTGCGTCAGCGTCTCGCCAACTCACCCGAGCGCCAGCAGATGCTCATGCCGCTCCTCGTCGAACTTACGCCCAGCCAGATGGCCGTCTTCGCCGAAATTTCCGACGAGCTCAATCACAACGGCTTCGAAGTCGAACCTTTCGGCGTACGCACGCTCGCAGTAAAGACCACCGCCGCTGGCGTCTCGCCTGCTGAAGTCGAGCACCTGCTACACGAAATCCTCGAGCAGTTCGAGCGCGAAGAGCAGTCGCTCAACCTCGAAAAAATCCGCACCAGCATCGCCGCCTCCATCGCCTGTCACGCCGCCATCAAAGTCAACATGCCGCTTGAGCACAACAAAATGGAGTGGCTGCTGCAGGAGTTGGCGAAAACCGACTGCCCCATGAGTTGTCCCCATGGACGCCCGGTCGTTCTGCGGTATTCTGTTAGAGACATCCAGCGGGCTTTTAAGCGAATCTGACAGCGGGGTTTTGAAGGGGCACGACTTTACAGGCTGCGGAAAAAAGCGGTTTTTGGTAGAGCTGACCTTTAGGTCAGCGTCTAAGCCCTTTATATTTGACCCGCCGAGCGGACTTTAGTCCGCGAGGCGCGAGCATTTCGGACTTTTTCCGCAGCCTGTTTAAGTCGTGCCGATAAGCCATTTACTTTTGTCATCACGAGGAGGCTTTAGCCTCCGAGGGATCTGCTTTTCGGTCTGTTTCCGAAGCCCGTTGAGCCGCGTTATCGAGCCCGAAGGGCGTCATTTGTGTTAGCCGTGGGTGTAAGCCCGCGGTGAACGATTCAATTTAAGATTCAGAGTCGGTTTTAACCGACGACACGTTTTTTCGCGAGGGGCGTAAGCCCGAGCGCGTACCGGCCAACCACACATGTTTGATCAGCAACTACAAGAGCTGCGCCGCGAGAAGTGGTGCCTGGGAGGGCAAGGCCTCCGCACCATCGAAGACGCGCGCGCCTTCATCGATTCCGTGGGGTTCTGCGCGCTCTATCCGCAGAAGCCCGCCGTGCTCGCTCCCACCTTCGTCGGAGCCTACATCGGCGGCGACGACAAGCTGCCCACTCGCCAAAAAGCTTTTGCCGATCCTCGCGCCCGCGAAGCCAAGCAGCTCATGGTTCGCCTGCTGCGCGAAAAGGCGGCCTACGAAACACTGGTTTTTCCCGACAACAATTTTCTGGTTTCAGCCGCGGTGTTTCCTTATTTCTACGGGCTGGTGGGCGACCGCAATCCCCGCCTGGCGCCCAAGGCTGACGCCCGTTCCGGATACTCGCCCCTCGCGGTCGATGCCTTTCTTATCATTCAGAAGCGCGGCCCCATCTCCAAGCAGCACTTGCAGGAGCAGCTCGGCGGCGACATCTCCGAGGCTGCACTCGACCGCGCCCTCGACGAGCTTTGGGCCAAGTTGCGAATTACTCGCGTCGACTACAAGCAGGACGAGGGTATCTTCTGGGATGTGCTCTTTCGCTGGTCGCCCCAGGCGGTCAAGGAGGGCATGCACGTGTCCGTCGCCGAGGCGCTGACCGCGTTAGTTTCGAAATACATTGACTGTGCCTGCGCCGTTTCCCAGGAAGAAGTCGAGAACTTCTTCTCCACGCTGGTGGGTCGCGCCCGCGTCCGCGATGCCATCAACGCCTTGCAGGCCGCGCGCGAATTGGGCTTCGTGCACGTTGGCGGCAAGGTAATGCTGCAGCCCGCCGAAGCCCGCGCACCGTTCAAGGCGCGCGCGCGTCGTACCGAGCCCTGGTCGGAAGAGAACCCTCCCGAGTTGCGTCCCGGCAAGCCGCTGGTTGAGCACCGCCCGCGCCGCACCAGCCGTCCCTCGCGGCCCGCACCTTCGCGCCAGGATCACAGTAAGGAATGACCGACGCCCGCCAACTGGTCATCGCCATCGACGGTCCCGCTGGCTCCGGCAAGAGCACCATCGCGGCTCGTCTCGCCAAAAAACTCGGCTACGTGAACCTCGAAAGCGGAGCCATGTACCGCGCCATCGCTCTCAAAGCGCTCGAGCACCAAGTTGATTTGGACGACGCCAGCGCGCTCCGCAGCCTCGCCGATACCACGGTCATCCGGCTAGAGCCGCAACCCGACGGCAACCGCGTCCTGCTCGATGACCGCGACGTTTCGCAGCGCATTCGTGAATCCGACGTTACTCTCGCAGCCTCTCGCGTCTCGGTGCATCCCGCCGTGCGTCAGGTCATGGTCGCCCGCCAGCGCGCCATGGGCGCTCGTGGAGGAGTTGTAATGGAAGGCCGTGACATCG
Organism: uncultured Acidobacteriaceae bacterium; assembly: GCA_963730105.1. Classification (GTDB taxonomy): domain Bacteria; phylum Acidobacteriota; class Terriglobia; order Terriglobales; family Acidobacteriaceae; genus DASRAA01. Next base: position 501,596 of record CAVSQO010000010.1, on the reverse strand, counting down.
GTACCGCGGTTTTTCCGAGTGCCGACGTAAAAGTCTTTCTCGACGCTGACCCGCGCATCCGCGCCGAGCGCCGCGTCGCCCAGAACAGTACGCATACTCCCGAGGAGGCCCGGCGCATCGTTGAAGATCTCATCGCCCGCGACCAGCGCGACCGCACCCGCGCTGTCTCACCACTCGTCCCCGCATCCGACGCCGTCATTCTCGACTCCACCAACTTGTCGATCGACGATGTCGTCGATCGCGTCGAAGAATTGGTGCGACAGAAGTTGTCATCCTGAGCGGAGCGACCCGCCGCGGCGGGCAGTCGAAGGACCCCTTTCGCTGCGAAGATTTTTCAAGCGATCTCATCCTGATCGATAACGGGCATGCCGCCGAGCCCGAAGGGCGTCATTTGTGTTAGCCGTGGGCGAAGAACTCGCATCAAGAAAGCCCACCTCGCATCGCGAAGTGGGCTTTTCCGTTCTGGAGGAGCGGAACTCTATCCCTTGGTAATGTGAATGTCACCGGTATCGGAGTTGATTTGCAATTTTGCCGCTCCGTTACCGATGGTTCCCGTTGTGTGCGACGATCCGTTCGTCTGTTCGGTCCTTAGCGGACTGAAGTCGGAAGTGATGTCACCCTTTCGGGTGGTGGCATCCAGTTGGAACCCAGCATTGGCAGGCAGCACCAGCGTGATGTCGCCATGCTTGCCGGTAATCATCATCTTGCCCAGCGGCAGCTTGTTCGCGGTATGCACTTCAATGTCACCGTTGGCATTTTCGACTTCAACGTCGCCCGTCACGCCTTCCAGATGAATCTCTTTGGAACGTGTCACCAGCCGCACCGGGCCGCCTACGTCGGTTGCCCGCAGTGCGTCACCGGAAATCTCGAGGTCGCCCGGAATCGAAGCGATCGTGATGTCTGAGCGCGCCGACTTGAACTCCACCGTCTTCGTGATTTTGCTCAGCCGGATGTCGTTGAAGAAATCGCCGTTCAGCTGCACCGCACCCTTCACGTCTTCCAGCGTCACGTCATCCACGTGGCCATCGATCGCCACATCGCCGCCCACGTCCGTAGCGCGGATCGATCCTTTGTCGAGGCTCATCTTGACGTTGCCCGCGATTTCATTCAGCGCGATGTCGCCGTGCTGCACCGTGAGCTTCACATCGGCCCTGCGGCCGTTCACGCTGACATCTCCGCGCTTGCTGGCCACATCGACTGCGGCGTCGCGCGGCACGAAGATTTCCATGTCAGCCTGAACTCCGTGATCGCCGGCGCCGTTGGTGTTACCGTTCAGCAGCACCGAAGTTCCATTCACCGTGATCTGCGGTTTACTGCCTTCGTTGTACTTGTTGGCGTCGTCCTGGTTCTGCGCATACAGCTTTTTGTGAACCACCACGCGCAGAGTATTGCCGTCGGAAGGCGTCACCGTGATGGCTCCGCGATCGCACACCACACGCAGGCTGCCGTTCGCCGGGAACGATTGTTCCAGCGTGTCGTCGAAGGTAAACGCAGTGCCGAACATGCCGCCCAGATCGTCGTCGATCTGCATCTGGTCGCGCATGCCCTCCCAGTTCACGTCCGAGCTGTGATGCGCCGCTAGTCCCACGATCACGATCAGAATCAGCAGAAAGACTCCGAGCCCGCCCAGGCTGCGCGTCTGGTAGCCGCGATTCAACGCCGTAAAGTGCTCAACCAGCGCGATCACGCCCCACAGGATGATCAGCACCGGCCAGAATCGTCCGAAGAAATGCCACACCGGAATATGCACTCCGATGTTGCGCAGCAGGAACACCAATCCAATCACGATCAGAATCAGCGGTCCGGCCAGTGAGCGCCGGTAACGATACGTCGGCGGCGGAGGCGGCAGCGGCGCGGAAGGTTGCGTATATGGGCTAGCCATTGTGCACCTCCCCTTGGTCTGTCGTACCTGCGCTGGGCGCGGGTGAAGGAGACACCACTGGCGGCGTTGCCACTGGCGGCTGCCACCGCTGCTGCTGTTGGCCCGGATACGGAGGCGGTGGTTGCACCTGCGGATATCCCATGTATTCCCTCGGCACGTGCCCCGTTGTCGGAGCGTTGTGCTGCAGGAACATGATCAGTCCAATGACGATCAGCAGTGCCGGCCAGGTTCTACCAAAGTCCATCCAGTAGATATGCACCATCTGGTCCAGCAGAAAAAGAACTCCCAAGGTAATCAGGACGGCTGGTCCCATGAAACCGTGGGCCCGGCATCGGGCACAACCACAAGCGGGGTTATAACGGTATTTCATGATGCCCTCCTCACCATCCCCTTCCGGAACGCTTCATCAGTACGCGAATACCGACAGCGATCAGGATGAGGGGCCAGAATCTGCCGAACCAATCGAAGTGGAACCAGCCGAACTGGTTGAGCAGAAAAATTACGCCGAGGCCGATTAAAATCATCGCTCCCACCGGCACACGCGGGGTGTCGCGGAATTCGGGCTGTTCCTGCGTCATATCCACAGCAACTCCAGGAGTTCCCGCGACTGGCTCACCAACTGGCGCGACCGGCTGACTCCCGCTGCCAAACAGGTTCATGTTGTTGAATCCGAATGGATCGGGAGGCTGCGTGCCCATCAACTTCGCCTTGGCTGTTTGATAGGCCTCGATCGGCATGTAGAGCACGAAGGCAGCGATGCCCAGGCCAAATAAATCGCTTACGTGATCGGCGGCCCAGATCAGGCTGGCGAAAATCAATACGTGGATGAACCCCTTCGTATATTCGCCGTTGTAAAAGGCGCCCACGCCAGGGATGAAGCCCAGTACCGCGGCCAATCCAGGACTGCCGGCCGCAGCTGGTGGTGGAGGAACGCCCGGTGCTGGGAATCCCGGACCCGGTGGTGGCGGCATGGTGCCGCTCATCTGCGAAGCCAGGCACTCTTCGCAGTAAATAACGCCGCGCACATCTCGCGTGCAATTGCTGCACATGGGCTTGCCACATGTACGGCAGTATGCAACTGCGGGAGTTTCTACATGGGTGGCGCAGTTCATAATGCTCTCCAATTCAGCCGGGCCTGTGAGATTACTTCTTCTACCGCCGGACAGCTCGCCAACATAGGCTGGCCAGCGTCGCGGCTGTAGTTCTGATATTTACGGTCCTGCTCTTGCGAGCCGCTCTTCTTCGGGTTCTTAGGCGTGCTCTCGTCCTCCTGTTTCACGGGTTCTGCGGCGCGCCGCAAATCGCGCACGCGAGACTCGATCTCATACACCAGTCGGATGTTTTCGTAATAACGCACCACGCGCGCTTGCGTCGAGTAGTACGTTCTCTGCAAACCCTTCGTGCTCATGTCCAAGTGCTTCAGGTCGCCGGCGTGGACGCCCACAATGTTCGCCAGCATAGTAATCGAAAAGAACGCCATACCAAACGACATTGCGAAGCGCGGCGTCATCACCGGAGCGAACACTCCGGCAATTCGCGCCTTCACCTTCTCGGACCAGCTTTCGCCGCCCGTCGCCGCCTGTGTGCTCGCCTCGCTCACCGACCCGATGGTCTGCGCCAGGATGTTGTGCACCAGGTTCTTCGGTGGGTCGATGTCTTCCAGGCCCTTCAGCCAGTGCATGCCCGTCGCCGCTTCCTGGTACATGGCCGCGCATGCCGGGCACGATTGCTGGTGCGCCTCGAAGGCCGCCAGGGTCGCGCCGTGCAGCGTGGTGTCCAGTCCGTCAGCCAGCAAGGCCTCGAACTCTACGCACTGCATTCCCGTTTTGGGCGTTCCGTCCATCAATTCACCTGCCTGTAATTACGTTGGAGAAGCCTTGCAAGTTCCGTTCGTCCACGGTTTATCCGGCTTTTTACGGTTCCTTCCGGAATCCTTAAAACCTGGGCAATTTCCTTGTAATCCATGTCCTGTAAGTCCCGTAAAATCACTGCTTCCCGCAGCTCGGGCGACAGCTTCTGCAGCGCCTCGTGTACTATTTTTTGGGTTTGTTTGCTCTGCGCGTGCTGCTCCGGACTAGCCGACTGGTCTTCCAGTTGCTCTCCCACCGTCAGGCCGTCTTCCTGACTGCCCGGAGTGGCCTCCAGAGAGTCCGTGATCCGGTCGTATTTGCCCTTGCGGAAGTGGTCTACCAGCAGGTTGCGCGTGACCGTCGTGACCCACGTCATGAAGGCCGCACGAGTCCCGTCGAACGTATTCAGCGTCCGATAAATCTTGATGAATACTTCCTGGGTAAGGTCGGCGGCATCGTCGGGCGAACCCGAGAAGCGGTAGCAGATGTTGTAAATGCGCCGGTTATATTGCTGGACGATCTCCTGCCAAGCTGCGGCATCTCCGGCTACACATCGCCGGACCAGCGCGTTGACCGCTTGGTTGTCGTCCAAACCGTGCTCCCCAAGGGCTCCGACCGGCCCTAATCCTTATGACAGCTAAAGACTTATACGAAATTTCCGGCGCAGGAGTTCGATCGGCTCTTGACTCGCCGATGCAGCTTCGCACGCATTGTAACAGTCCGGCAAAGGCCCCCTTGCGAATTTGCGCCAAACGCAAAAAGAGCCAAACCGGAATCACCCGGCCTGACTCATTACCTTGAACATAGCACATTTCGGGGGAAAATCGTGTCCCGATTTAGCGCGTCATATCTGCCATGATTTCATTAGGTTACATACGGTTGTTGCATTTTGCCTAGTTGACACGTAGGAAATACTTGACAGGACAAGACAGTAGCATTACTACTCGTTCAACTCTTCTTGAAGTCCCCAACCCAATGCAACGAAAAATCCGGGCCGCGCCCTGTTTCGAGCGCGCGCCCGGATCTCCTTATTGGAGGCTAGGAAGCTTTCTTCTGCTTGTCCTTGTCGTACTGTCCCTGCCCCGGCTGGTTCTGCCCCGGCTGGTTCTGTCCGGACTGGTTCTGGCCATGCTGTCCCTGACCGGGCTGCTGGGACTTGTCGTGCTGACCCTGACCAGGCTGCTGCGACTGGCCCGGCATGCCTTTGTCCTTCTGCTGTTGATCGTTCTTCCAGTTGGTGTCTGCCATGATTGCTCCTTTGTTCGCCTGTGCGGCGCTTGGGCCAGATGGGTTGGTGTTCTCGACGAATGAGCGCAACGAATTCACTGCAACAATTTGACGACGAATGCCGACAAGTCGCTATCGGAGGTAGCACCTAGTTCGACTGGTTAATCACTGTACGAAGAATTTACCGGCTGAAAGAAGGCGCACTCCTGCCGGCGCATTGCAAAATCCGCGAAGCGTGCTAAGGTTTTCTCGGCGCCTTATGTCTGACCTGCCCATCATGGATTCGCGATCGTCGGTGCACCACGAGGAACTTGCCATGGCGGGTTTCCGCCTCGACCCCACCCACGAGGGAGCGCAGTTCTACACTCTGCTGGCGGTGGGCGGCGACAACGAGCGCCCCCTGACTGCCGATGGACGCATCATTTTTTTCACCCGCACGACGCTGGTACACAAGGCGCTCGCCATGGACCCATCCATGGCTGTGCTGGGCACTCCCCCACGCGACGTTGAGACGATGTGCGACGTGGCGCAGACGATGTACCTCGTCAATTCGCAGGACGATGACCCCGATGGCGTGGTGCTGGATTGTCTGCTGATCTTCGACGACCTGGTGCGCGCCTCACAGCTCAGCATGCCCGAGCGTTACCAGGGAATTTTGACCGAGCTGGCCGCGCGACTTACGGAAGGACAATCGCTAAAAAAAGTCTTCACCAACGAAGCTTTGCGCCAGCACGTGGAAGATGGGTTGTTGTGGTGCGTGGGCGCCATCACCATGAAGGCGAAACTCCTGACCAGTTGACTTCAGTTCTCGCCATGCTGGTAATGCACCACACGTGAAAAGGTGCGCTTCTGGTAGTCAACCTGATAGACATCCAGGAAATAGGGTTTCGGATCGTTGCCGTAGAGAAGAGGGCCGTCGGCGTAGCTGAATTCCCAGCCGATGGCATTCGCCTGCGCCGCCACGTTGAACTGGCGTGCGTCGCTCCATGCGATGGTCACTGCATCGGTGCCCACTCGATAGAGCGTCGCCCGTCCACTCAAGCCGCGTCCGCTGGCGCCTTGCACCGTGCCCCAGGTCAAGACCCATATCTCCGCCGGGTCAAAGAACTGCTGGACCATCTGGAAATTCGCCACATAAGCGTCAAACTCATTTCCTCCGCGCGCTGCACGTCGCGCTTTCGTTCCGTTCTCGACCAGGTAGCTCTCGATTACAGTGATGTTACCCTTTGGTCCCACAGATCCAATGGTCAGTTGGTAGGCCACGGCGAACTGCGCAGTCCCGTTGGGACCAAACCAGGCGTTTGTAAGAACGTAGGGCAAATGATCGGAGCCGCAGTCGGCATATTGGCTTGAGCAGAGTATCGCCTGTAATTGCGCACGCAATTGCTCTTTGGTGATGTCGGGCTTGGCCTCGATCTGGTCAACGATGAACTGGCTGATCCTGTCGCGCACGACCAATCCAGTTTTGCGTCGGCTCTCCAGCGATGCGTAGGGCGGCGATGCGGTGAGATGCCCGTTCAGCGCTCCAACCTCTTTCGCGAGTGAGGCTGTCGGAAGCAGCTTGCCGGTTTGCGCCGTCGCCGAGGATTGGGCGAGCAGCCAGATCAAGCCGCACAGCAACATTGTCGATATCGCGCGCATAGCGTCACCCGTTTTCGCGCCGAAGAATGACACAACTCAAAACAAAAGGCACGGATTTCTCCGTGCCAAAGTCAATTTTTCAACTTGGCTCTATTCCGGGTCGAAGTAGTTCGCGGCCACCGGGTTCTCGAACAGCGAGTAGTCGCGCGTGACCACGGTGATGCCGGTATCGGTGACGTGATACTTTTGCCGGTCGGCCTCGGTGTCGTAGCCGATAACGGTTCCCTCGGGCACATGCACGTCGCGATCAACGATGGCGCGGCGAATCTTGCAATGCCGGCCGATGTCCACGTGCGAGAAGAGAATGCTGGCGTCCACTTCTGAGTAGGAGTTGACGCGCACGTCAGGCGAAAGCACGCAGTTGGTCACTGACCCGCCGGAGAGCACGCAGCCCATCGAGACGATCGAATCGTGGGCCTGGCCGGTGCGGTCCGGATCGTTAAACACGAACTTCGCCGGCGGATATTGCCGCATGTGGGTGCGGATGGGCCAGTCTTTGTCGTACACGTTGAAGACCGGAGCGACTGAGACCAGGTCCATGTTGGCCTCGTAGTAGGCGTCGAGCGTTCCCACATCGCGCCAGTAAAGCGCCTCCTTCTTGTTCTCGTCCACGAAATTAAATGAGTACACCTTGCTGCCATCAACCATGCGCGGCAAAATGTCATGCCCAAAGTCGTGCCGCGAGGTTGGATCCTCAGCGTCTTTCAAGAGTGCGGGGATCAGCACGTCGGCGTTGAAGACGTAAACACCCATCGAAGCCGAGACCATCAGCGGGTTATAGGGCGAGCGCAGTTCGGTCTGCTCGGGCTTCTCCTGGAAGCCAACGATGCGGCCGGTGCGGTCAATCTCGACCACGCCAAAATGCCGCGTCTCCGATGGCTCGACGAGAATCGTGGCCAGTGTGATGTCTGCGCCCGAGTCTTTGTGCTGCTGCAGCATCAGGTCGTAGTTCATCTTGTAGATGTGGTCGCCGGAGAGGATGAGCACATACTTCGGCTCCTCGGAGCCGATGGAGTAAATGTTCTGATATACGGCGTCGGCGGTTCCCATATACCAGTTTTCGCTGACCCGCTTCATGGGTGGCAGGATCTCGATGAACTCGCCCAGTTCGCGTCCCACCACGTTGCCCCATCCTTCGCGGATGTGACGGTTCAGCGACAACGCCTTGTATTGCGTGAGGATGTAGACGCGCCGCAAATCGGAATTGATGCAGTTGGACAGCGTGATGTCGATGATGCGATAGATGCCGCCGAAGGTGACGGCCGGCTTGGCGCGATCGCGGGTCAGGGGATACAGCCTCTCGCCCGCGCCTCCCGCCAGTAAGACTCCGAGAGTGTCTCTCATGATGGCGTCTTCCCGAGTACTGCATTCCCCAAGCGGGGTCGAAATGCGTTGTACTTCAGGACGGCATGGTGCTGCGCTTGCCGCCCGCTTGAAAGCGTCGAAATCTTAGCACACCGCACATTGCCGGGCGGCGGTGCATTTACCGCTTGTCGTTAACCGCAATTCGCATCGAGCGCAGGAATTTCAAGTCCTGCGAAGTGATCTCAAGTTCGCCGGTGGACTTGAACTCGTTCTGGGGCGCAGGATCGGCCGAGGATTCGCGTTGATTGAACCCGATGGTCGCTTCCAGCACGAGAAACACGTCGTGGCCTCCGGCCTTGATGCGCGCCATCACGTCGGAAATCTCGTCCGATTCGGCTACCGCCTGATTGATGGCCTCGCCCAGTTCCTTCATCAGTTTCTTAAGTTGTTGATCCACAATGCCATCCAAATGTGCATTCGACGACCGGCGCATTGCGTCCGCGTCTGTCACAACACCGATACATTCCGCGCGGAACGCCTTCCTGCTGGCTGCTAGAATACGCCTTTGGACAGTATGTCGGCACCCACTGAAGACAAATCCGCGAGCGCACCCAGCTTCGGCCGCCAGGGACGTGCCGCGCTGCGTGTGGCCGGACGCAAGACCGGCGAAAATCGCTGGGTACGCGCCTTCTATCGCGGAGGAAGCGTTACTGCAAAAAGCGTTGGTCGCGTGGCCCACGTGCTGTGGCTGGAGGTTACCGGCTTTCTCTTTCTCGTGTTGGCTATGATCGGCGCCGGGGCGGCCGTCCGCGAGTACCACCGCTATTCGCTAGGTACTACGACACGGGGCAGGGTCGCGATTGCGGCCGCATTCGCGGTGCTGTTCCTGTACTTTGGGATCAGCTCGTTCTGGCACTCGCGACACAAGAGCAGACGGAGTTAGGACTCAATGAGGTGCGAATGAGCGGTAGCGCGTTCAATCCGTGCGGTTAGTGGTTTTTGCCGACGATCGCAAATACTACTCTTAAGCGGGTAGCGCACAGAAGCTGGGGTTTTCAAAGGACCGGGCTGGTGGTTCAAGAAACGCTGAACGGCGTGCTACGTTGCGTCTCTTCAGATCGACCCATATACTCGAGATTCTTCTCAGGCACTCGGGGATACCCAGTTGGGATACCGGTTTATATCCTTGCGCAAGCTGATCACAGGCCGAGGTGATTCAGGCGCTTCACAATTCGGTCCTGCAAGTCCATTCTGGAACTAGCAGGTTGGCATGGAGTCGCATCTGCTGTACTCGCCCACTTCTCGTAGTCCACATTATCAATGCAGCGCAGGACTGCGCCTACCCGGCATCCTCTTGATTGTTTGCGCTGGATTGATTGCGACTGCACCGCGCTCCGACGCCCAATCTCAACTTCCACCTCAGATTCAACCCCAACCGAATATCTCGATTATCGGTCAACTCGGAACTCCCATGAGCGGACGTGCTGGCGCAACCATAAACGTCAAGGTGATGGATCGTGAGACCGAAAAGCCTTTAAAGCAGCAAGCCGTAGTCAGGCTGACCAATCAGTCGACCGGGCAGGTCTTTTTTCAGACGACGCGCGATTCCGCGACGAAGTTTGCGGACCTGCCCATTGCCAAATATCTGCTCGAAGTAGGCGCTGCCGGATATTTAGGAGTTCACCAGGACGTTGCCGTACCCGATGTCGCGCACGACGTGAATGAGACGCTCGCACTGGCTCGCGATCCGGCCGCGGTTGACTTCAGCGTGAAAGATCGTACGCAGATTCCTTCCAAGGCGCGCAAGCAAGCCGAGAAGGGACTACAGGCGCTGGAATTCTCCAACTATCAGGAGGCGCGCAAGCATCTTGAAGCTGCGAATCGCGACTATCCGTCGAGTTCGTCCATCAATCTCCTTCTGGGATATGTGGCCCTCCAGCAAAAAGACCAGGACCGCGAGTTGGCTTATCTGACCATCGCGACGAAACTCGACCCAGCCAATCTGCAGGCACAAAACTTACTCGGCCAGCTTTATTACGAGCGTGGTGATTACGCCCGTGCCGCCCAGGCGGAAGAAATCGTGGTAGCCCGCAGCGCGGAGTCTTTGCGGGCGCGAAAGGTGTTGGCGACCTCCTACCTGAAGCTTCGGGAATTCGAGAAAGCTTGCGAAAACGCCCAATGGCTGGTCGATCACGGAGGCCGCGAGGGTGCGTCAGCTCGCCTCGTCCTCGGGGAAGCGCTCGCTGGATTGCAGAAGTACGACGCTGCCATCCAAAACCTGCGAGCCTATCTTGGCTCAGAGCCCGCAAGTCCGGTAGCCCCGAAGATTCGGGACCTGATTAGCCAGTTGGAGACACAAACATCGCAGGGCAGCGCCAGTGGAAACGCAAATCTGGGACTGAGCGAACCGGGCCTTACTGGGCATGACGATGCCACCTCGGGCAGTGCTGGAATGCCGACCGACATTGATGCGCAGAAGCCGACCGTAGCGGCAGGAGTTCCGTGCCCGGCAAATATCCTGGAAGCGACCGCTAACCCATCCAAGCAGTTGGTCGACAGTATTTCTCAATTCTCGGCGATCGAGCATATGGTGCACGAGGGCCTCACCTCGCAAGGGGTCCCAAGAAATCGCGAAACCCGCCAATATAATTACGTGGTTTCCATCAATCAGCCTGCCCAGGGCCCGCTGACGGTTCAGGAGTATATCGATGCCGGCGAGCTCGACCTCCCTGACAAGATCAAGAGCAACGGCTTGGCGGTGCTGGCGATCGCCTTTCACCCCACGTTCCGCGACGACTTTGCCATGCAGTGCGAAGGCCTGGGCGATTGGAACGGCCACGCGTCATGGCTGGTCCACTTCCGGCAGCTCGACAACAGGCCCAGCAGGTTGCGCAGCTATGTAGTCAACGGAACCACGTACCCCGTGCGTTTGAAGGGACGGGCCTGGATTAACACCGACAACCTCCAGATCATTCACCTGGAGACTGACTTGGTGCAGCCGATTCCCGAGATTCAACTGATGACCGAACACACCAACGTTAGCTACGGTCCAGTACAATTCACACGCGGCGGCGCTGACTTGTGGCTGCCCACCAACGCCGATGTGTACGTGCACCTTGCCAAACGACGCTTCCATCGCAGCGAGAGCTTCGATCACTTCATGCTTTTCGCAACCGACGCGGTCGAGAAACCGAAGCTGCCGAAGAGTAGCGCCGTTCCGGATTCCACCGCCGTTCCCGGCCCCGGCGTAAGCCAGTAACCGCAGACTGATGCCGATTGGCAGAAGTCCCGCTCCAGCAAAGGACGCGGTGTAGATCAATGCAGGTGCTCGTTTTCCCGCACGCCTTTCCTTCCCACTCCAACTAGGCTACGATTCCTGCGGAGGATCCTGAGGAGGCTGCTATGAGCGAGCGCAGCAGTTGGGGTAAAGCGATTTGGGGAGGTGTCGTCGGCCTGATACTGGGGATCCTGGTGGGAGAACATCGGGCTGCCGAGGTTGCGCAGGAAGCTGGGGAAGTGGTGCCCACAGGGCTGAACCCGCTGCCGTACATGCATCAACGGTTCTTTTGGATTCCTTTGATTTTTTGCGTTGTGGTTTTCGCATTCATTGTTGGCCGCATTGGACGGCCCACCAGTCACTCCGACCTGTGATAAGGCTCACCGGGGCGTGTTTCTCGCGAGGGCGATAATGGAGGCGAGCGCCGAGTGGGCGCGAAACCTTCATCGAGGGCCTCATCATCATGCCCGAAGCCATGACTAAAGCGAAAACAGTCTCCGGAAAACTTGCCGAGCAGCAAGAAACCTCTTCGCACGTCAGCATCAAACCGCTTTACACTCCCGCTGATCTCGAAGGCTGGGACTACGGCCGCGAGCTGGGCTATCCCGGACAATTCCCGTACACGCGCGGCGTGCAAGCCTCGATGTACCGCGGCCGCCTGTGGACGATGCGGCAATACGCCGGCATGGGCGATGCCGACGAGTCGAACCGCCGCTACAAATATCTGCTGAGTCAGGGCACGACGGGGCTGAGTATCGCGTTCGATCTACCGACGCAGATCGGGTTGGATTCCGATAACCCGCTCGCGATCGGCGAAGTCGGCAAGGTCGGCGTGGCCATCGACTCCATCGAAGACATGATGCGGCTGTTCGACGGCATCAACTTGGAGAAGATCTCGACCTCGATGACGATCAACGCGACAGCATCGATCTTGCTGGCGCTGTACATCGTGGTGGGGCGCCGCACCGGTCGCGACGTGAGTAAGCTGAGCGGCACGGTGCAGAACGACGTCCTGAAGGAATACATCGCGCGTGGAACTTATATTTATCCGCCGCATCAGGCGATGCGCATCATCACCGACATCTTTTCGTACGCCAATGAGAACGTACCCGAGTGGAACACGATTTCCATTTCCGGTTACCACATGCGCGAAGCGGGATGCACGGCAACGCAGGAAGTCGCGTTCACCCTCGCCAATGGCATGACTTATGTGCAGGCCGCCATTGACGCGGGCCTCGATGTGGACAAGTTCGCGCCCCGGCTGTCGTTCTTCTTTAATGCGCACAGCAATTTTCTGGAAGAGGTGGCGAAGTTCCGTGCCGCTCGCCGCATGTGGGCGCGCATCATGCGCGATCACTTCAAGGCAAAGAGTCCCAAGTCGCAGATGCTGCGCTTTCATACGCAGACCGCGGGTTCCACGCTGACGGCACAGCAGCCGGAGAACAACATCGTGCGCACGGCGTTGCAGGCGCTGTCGGCCGTGCTGGGGGGAACGCAGTCGCTGCACACCAATTCGTTCGACGAAGCACTGGCGCTTCCCACTGAGCAGTCGGCGCGCATCGCACTGCGCACCCAGCAGATCATCGCGTTCGAATCGGGAGCGCCGCAAACCATCGATCCGCTGGCCGGTTCGTATTACATCGAGTCGCTCACCGACCAGATCGAGACTGGCGCGCGCACCTATCTCGACAAGATCGACGCCTTGGGAGGCACGCTCAAGGCCATTGAGCGCGGCTACATTCAGTCGGAAATCCAGAACGCAGCGTATGAGTACCAGCAATCGGTCGATCGGCTGGAGTCAGTTGTGGTTGGCGTGAATTCGTTCGGGATCGGTGAGGAGAAAGAAATTCCGCTGCAGCACATCGATGAGTCACTGGAGCGCAAGCAAGTGGAACGGTTGAAAGCTCTGCGGGCCAACCGCGACCAGGCGAAGTGGAAGGCTGCACTTCAGCAGGTGGAAGACACCGCACGCGGAACAGCTAATCTCATGCCGGCGATTGTTGAAGCAGTCGAAGCCAGCGCGACGGTAGGCGAAATCTCCGACGCCATGCGACGCGTGTATGGGGAGTACAAGGAGACGGTGGTTATCTGAAGGTGTAGCATTACGGCTCGGAGGAAGAAACCCGAATGCCGCAAAGCATCACAATTGCCGCCTTCGTGTTAGGTGCTGTCCTGCTGCTGATCGCCATCCTGCGCGGTGGTTTCAAGATTTTCGGTGCAGAAGTCGACGGCACGGCGGGGCGATTCGGCCGGATTTTCGCTGGACTACTAGGCACCGTCCTCATCGCGATAGGGCTATTCAGCTCGCTCTACAAGCCGTCACCTCAACCTGCCACTGGTTCCCAAAAGACTGCTTCGGAGGATCCTTCATCCGGCGCAGCGCAAAAGCCGATCGGTCCAGCGCAGGCCGACCAACCCGTCAACATCGCCGGCACATGGCACGATGCCGAGGGGAACGAGTTCCAGATTTCCCAGCACGGCAACGAGTTTACGATTCGGATCACCGGAATGAGCTACGAAGCATCGAGCAGCGGTGTCTTGCATGGACATGACTTCGAGAGAACTTACGAAGGCCATATGATCGCAACCGAAGGTCCGATGACCAAGGGCATGCGGTTCACCGGGCACTGTAGCGGTACAGTCTCCGCCGACCTGAGCGTGATGCGGGCCGACTGCTTCGATGAAACAGGAGGCAGAGGGCCGTGGCAAAGCGTCCTCACACGTTGATTCCGCCAGCGTGGCCCTCCGTCCGGCTGCCCGCATGTAGCGTGATATCCATCTGATAAAACTTGAAGGTGTTCTCCTGGCCCGGGCGATCGGCGACGACGGCGCGGTATCGATCCAGCACATCCACGATAAAAGCGGGCTTCTGGTCGTCGGGTAAGTAGCGAGTCCATTCCACAAACGTCACGTTGCCGAAAGCTATGAAAGCGGAGCGCGAGCCAAAGTCCCATGCCTTGTCGTCGGTGTGAACGCGGACAACATGGAAACCACATCGCTCGGCCAGTGCGGTGTACTCCTCGGGTGTGAGGTGAAGGTAGGGGTCGTGGAAGTCGTGATAATAGGCGATCCACCGCGGAGACAAGCATGTTTCGTAAAGCACGTTTTCCAGGCTCTCGCGCTTGCCCTTCGGAACCAGGCGAAGCTGTGCACGACCGCCCGACGTCAGGGCTGAGTGAATCGAACGCAGAGCTTCATCTTGTTGCGGGATCCAGTGAAGCGCGTTGAAGGACACGACGAGATCAAACTCGTTGCGATACGGCAACTGGCGGGCGTCGGCGACCTCGAAGCGGAGATTCGGCCGTAATGCGGGGCCGTAGTGAGTTGAGGCGAACTCGATCATCTCGTGCGACGGGTCGACTCCTACGACCGATCCCTGTGTATCGCGGGCTGCGATTTCCGCAGTGATCTTTCCGTTGCCGCATCCAACATCGAGAATTCGCTCGGAGCCATTGAGATTGAGCAGGGCCAGCGCCTCGGCGGCCATGGCCTGCTGCAATCCCGATATACGGGCGTAATCAGCCGCATCCCATTCCGTCATCGCGCCGCCCTTTTCTCAGAATTTTCGGCGACCGCATTCTTTCACGTTTTTCGGGTTGACGGAACGCCGAGTGAAAGCGGGCGTGTGCTTGAGCCGGGCGAAAAGCCGCGTTGCGGCGCGATCCCGGACCCCGCAATTGCCGGAGGAAGGCAGATACTGTGCAGCCATTCTGATTAAAGCCCTATCGATTCGTGGCTGACGACTGCTTTTCGCTGGTCGGCTGGCCGACGACTTTCATTACCGCGCTGGCGATGGGCGCGGTCCCTACTCCTGAGGCTACTTCGCGGACATACGGAGCGGGCGGGTGAGGCGACGACAGGAACGCCGCCACTTCGGGCTCGAGCTTGTTCCAACATTCAAACACGGCGAGATGGCCTGAGTCCGTGCACACCAGCAGGGAAGAGTTGGGGAGTTGCTGCTTCATCTCCTCGCCCACGGCCAGCGGAATCAGCTTTTCCTCTTTGCCCCAGATCACCAGCACAGGCGACTTGACCGTTTGCAGCTTGCCGTCGAGCACATCCTGATAAGTGAGGAACGAGTCGAAGATGCGGCGGATGATCCAGGCGTGCTCCGAGACCTGGTTGAGGAAGTCGCGCCGCACGGGATAAGGCGCAGGATACTGCCGCGGCGTCAGCATGGCCATGAAGGTCGAGAACTCCTCGGGCGTGGAAGGCAGAAAATTCTTGACTGTTATGTTGGTTTGAAACTTCAGTCCGGCGGCATCAGCGACCACCAACCGATTCACGGACTCCGGATGGTCGATAGCCAACTTCAGGGCAACCCATCCGCCCATCGAAACTCCAACCAGGTCGGCCGACTTGATGTTCTGGGTGGCGAGAAACTGATGCAGCATTTCGGATTGCTGCTCGATGGAATAAGCGATGTCTGGTTTCTGACTCTCGCCGTGGCCCAGCAAGTCGATTGCGTAAACGTGGAAATGGCTGCGCATATCGAGCATCGCCGGGACCCAATTCTGCGCGTCAGCACCTAGTCCGTGCACGAAGACCAGCGGCGGACCTTCGCCGCCTTCGTAGTAATGGATACGATAGCCGCCGACCTGCGTATAACGGCTATGAATGCCGCCGCGCCACAAGGCGAGACGCCCGGCAAAGTGCGCAAGCGCCAGAGGCCGAAGCAATGCGAAGACGGCAAATGCGAGGACCACCAGTCCAAAGCTGAGCCCAAACTTTTTCCATCGACTAACGCGTGCCCGCGCGGTTGCTGCTTGCGGTACCGCTTCAACAGCAGTGGACGTCGGAACCGTTCATCCTCCTCGATACGAGTGCCGAAATTTATGTTACAGGATTGTGAATTGCCTCGCTCGACGCGTCAAGAGAGCGCGATGCTATGGCCGGAGTCTGCGGCGACCGCCATACGACATCCGTTGTCTGACATTGTGGTATATCTGTGCGGAAGCACCTCAACCTTCGCCGTAGCCGCCTGAGAGCAATGATGCGAAGACACCGGCCACTGGTAACCAGAATGGCGGTGACCGTGAAAAATAATTTCTTTCCCCTCGAAGCAAGCGCATCCAACAACTTGTTCGATTCTCCGGCCGGTGAGTACAGCCGGACGGTGAATTCGTTTCGTCGGTTGCGCCACCAACACTTTTGCACGAGGTGACGCATTGACCCATCCAAGATTTTTGGTGCTCTTGCTTGGCTGCACGCTTTCTTTGGGCTTGACCGCCTGTGGCGGCATGTCGGGCACTCCTCCCACCATCACCACGCAGCCCCAAAACCAGACGGTACCCTCCGGAATGACGGCAACGTTTTCCGTGACCGCTTCCGGTTCCATGCCGTTGAGCTATCAGTGGATGGAAAACGGCATGACGATCGCGGGGGCAACCTCCGCCAGCTACACAACTCCACCGACCACGCTGGCTGACAACAATTCTGTGTTCGCAGTGGTGGTGAGCAATCACTCGGGCAGCGTGACCAGCAATAGCGCCACACTCAGAGTTTTGGCCGTGCCATAAGGTAGTGGACCAGAAGTCCTTCTTGTGCACGAGGCCGGTTCGCCAGCGCCGGGACCAATCCGTCAAACCTCACCCGATCTCAGGTCACTGGCTTGTGACATTCATTTTGCTTTGCGATGACAACCAGCGAACCCCGCCGCCTTAAGGTCAACGCATGAGGACAAGCGTGAATTCGATCATCTCTCTCCGCGCAGTCCAATGCGTGAGGTCCGTATGAAGTCACTGTTGTTGGGAGTTCTGGTTCTGCTGTTCGATCTGGGCTGCGGAGGTTACGGCTCCGGCATGGGCATGACGCCTGCGGCGGTGCCCGCGATTGCGCCGGTCTCGGGAACATATTCCACGCCGCTGGCCGTCACTATCACCGATAGCGTGCCGAACGCCGTCATCTACGTTACGGTCGATGGTTCGACACCTTCGCTGTCTTCGCCGGTATATCACGGGCCATTCATGATTACGCAATCGGCCAAGGTGCAGGCCATTGCAGCGGCCGGTGGATACTCGTCGAGCCCAGTTGCTATCGCCAACTTCACCCTGCAGTAGGTCCTCCGCTTGATGCAGGACACTCCGCCCTGGGACTGGCAGCGGAGTCGATGTTGGCGCCCGGGCCACTCGCATGGTGGGTTCGAGTGGCCCGTTATCTTCTCAGGTGCCTCGGATTGTAGATTGGCGCATCTCGCCGCTATCATCCAGTGACAGAGGATAGCGCACGTTGAAGAAATCTCTGCTCGTGATTCTGCTGATATGTTTTTGGGCGGTTGCCAACGCTCAAGCGCAGCACGCGTCCAGTCCCAAGTCCATCAAAGGCTCCGGGTGCGTCGAGAACGCCGTTGAGCACGCCTGCCATGTGCTCATCGATTCCAAGACCGGTGATACCTTCAACCTGCTGTTCAGCGGTAAGGTCCCGAAGTCGGGCACGGCTATCACGTTCAAGGGTACGGAGCACCAGGGGATGACCACTTGCATGCAGGGCAAGCCGGTCAACGTCACCAAATGGAAAAAAGAGAAGGGCATCAAGTGCCCGCCTCCGGCTAAGACCGAGAGCACACACTAGAGCCATGCTGCGTCGCTTCGCATTTTGCTGGGTGTTCGCGTGCTCGGCGCTCTGTGCGCAGGAGCAGCAACAGAGTTTCAAGATCCAGCCGCTGCGTCCGGTGCCGGAGTTGCGAGCCGAAGCACTGGCGGCGAAGCCGCCTTCGGAGGCAGGCCCGTTTCGCCAGCCTGACCTGGTGGAGCTGGTGAAGCTTGATCCGACCATCAAGCTCGATATCCACTATGCCTCGACCAACAACTTCATGGGCACGCCGTTCTACACGCAGGCGCGGGCGTTCTTGCAGCGTCCGGCGGCCGAAGCGTTGGTGCGCGCCAACACAAAGTTGCACCAGCAGGGATATGGTTTGCTGATCTTCGACGGCTACCGCCCGTGGTATGTGACCAAAATGTTTTGGGACGGCACGCCCGTGGTCGATCACCTTTATGTCGCCAATCCCGCGGAGGGTTCGAAGCACAATCGCGGCTGCGCGGTTGATCTCACGGTATATGACCTGCGCACCGGCCAACCGCTCGACATGCCGAGCGGTTACGACGAAATGTCGGAACGGGCGCACTCGGACTACGCCGGCGGCACGCCGCAGCAAAACGCGAACCGCTCGCTGCTGCGAAATGCGATGGAGGCCCAAGGGTTCGTGGTGAATCCCGAAGAATGGTGGCACTTCGATTACAAGGACTGGCGGCTGTATCCCATCATGAACGTGCCGTTTGAGCAGGTGAAAACGAGTGCAGCGAATTAGCTGCCAATCGCGCCGAGCGAGCCGATGACCGCCGACGCCGCGGAACAGGCTATACTGCGGCATGTTCATCCGCCTCGGCTACGACATTGAGTTCGACCTACCCGCGCCGGTGGCGATGGTTGCGATGCTGAGCGTGCATCCCTCGCGAGCAAGCGATTTGCGCGCGCCGGATGAAATGGGTATCGAGCCCGCAGTCCCGCTCTCCAGCTACATGGACGGCTTCGGCAATCGCTGCACGCGATTTCGTCGCGCCGCAAGGCGCTCTTCGGCTGAGCAATACCACGCTGATCGAAGACTCCGGAATTCCCGATCCCGTCTCGCCCAACGCGCGCGAGCACCCAGTAGGCGAGTTACCCAATGATGTACTCATTTACCTGTTGAACAGCCGCTACTGCGAGGTGGACCGGCTCTCGAACATCGCCACGGAACTGTTCGGCGCGACTCCTCCCGGCTGGGGACGCGTGCAGGCCGTCTGCGATTGGGTCAACACCAGGGTGATGTTCGGCTACCAGCACGCGCGTCCCTTCCGCACCGCGCTCGATGTGTTCACGGATCGTGTCGGGGTGTGCCGCGATTACCAGCACCTGGCGATCGCCTTCTGCCGCGCGTTGAACATCCCCGCGCGCTATGCTACTGGCTACTTGGGCGACATCGGAGTCCCGCTCACACCGCCGATGGATTTCAGTGCGTGGTTCGAGGTGTATCTCGACGACCAATGGTGGATTTTCGACGCGCGCAACAACACGCCGCGTATCGGCCGGGTGCTGATCGCGACCGGCCGCGACGCCTCCGATGTAGCCATCACCACCTCGTTCGGCGCAGCCAATCTGACGCGGTTTGCCGTAGTTGCGGAGGAAGTCGCTGATCCCGGATTGGCGGACAGTCTAAAGACGGCGACCGGCAAGGCATCGAATCGCCAGTCTTTAACATTTCCCGCCAATAATTCCTGCTACACTGGCCGCATTACGGAACCGATTTTGTAGCGGATTCGTACCAAATGCCATGAGCCTCGAAGCTGTTCGACCTCGCCTGCCCGCCGTGACCTCGTTGCGCTTCTTCGCGGCGTTTCACGTGGCGCTGTTCCACATGAATGAAATGGGAGCCATCACGGGCCCTGCTTGGCTCAAGTCGTTCGCGGCGATCGGCTATGTGGGCGTGAGTTTCTTCTTCGTTCTGTCGGGGTTCATCCTGGTGTACACCTACGCCGGACGAGACATCGTATTGGGTGAGTTCTGGCAGACGCGCTTTGCTCGCATCTATCCCGCATACCTGTTTTCACTCCTGCTGTCGTTTCCGTTCTTTTATTTCGGCGCGCTGAAGTGGCACGTGCCATTTTTTGCGTTTGCCGAGCAGCACTTTGTGCTGTCGTCAGTGCTGGTGCTGCTATTGCTTCAGTCGTGGCTTCCTGCTGCAGCACTGTCATGGAACGCGGTCGCCTGGAGCCTTTCGGTCGAAGCGTTTTTCTACGCCCTGTTTCCCTTTGCCCTGACGCGCTTTGGCAAGCTGTCACGCACGGTTTTGTGGGCATTGATTCCGGCCTGCTGGATCGCCGGAATGGCGGTATCGGCAGGGTATCTGGCAATGCGGCCGGCGGGCGCGCCGTACGTCAGCAGCAACGACTGGTCGAGCGCGGTTCAGTTCATAAAGTTCTTTCCCGTCGTGCGTTTGCCGGAATTTCTCATGGGCATGGCGTGCGGCTTCCTGTTTCTGCGCAATGAACGCAATCCGAAGCATGCGCTGCCGTGGGTGGTGATCGGACTCCTGGGCGTGGCAGCCACCGCGCTAGCGGCGCGATTTGTGCCTTACCTGGTCGTCCACACTGCAATGTCGGGGCCCGCATTCGCGGCGTTGGTATACGGCATCGCGTTGCAACCAAGCTGGGCGTCGTGGCTCAACAACCGTGTGCTTGTGTTATTTGGCAATGCCAGCTACAGCTTCTACCTGTTGCACACTTTGACCGTCTTTCCTTTCTTCCACAACATGCAGACCATGCAGGTCCGCAACAACGGATTTATTGGCATTGCTATCTGGACGGCGATGATGCTGATCATCTCGTCGCTGGTCTATCGCTTCATCGAGGAACCGGCGCGCCGCAAACTGCGTCCCAAGCGCGACACGAAGCCTACTCCAGTGCCGGCGTCGGCGCTGGCGGACTAACCGCCCACTCCAATCGAGTCAAGCAACTCGACGGGCATCTTCGGTACTGCGTTCCGCTCGACCTTGGTGGCCGCAGAAATTACAACCTAAGTGTCTGCGCATTCATATAATTTGACTTGATTTCCCGCACTCCCTAACATGCAGGCATAAGGGCTTTTATACCCATTTCCCACAAATGATCGACACGGTCATCTCCCATTACCGCATCGTTGAACTGCTCGGCGGTGGGGGCATGGGACTCGTTTACAAGGCCGAAGACCTTGATCTTGGCCGGTTTGTGGCGCTGAAATTCCTGCCCGACGAAATGCTGGAAGATCCCACGGCGCTGGAGCGCTTCCGCCGCGAGGCGCGCTCGGCTTCGGGACTGAACCACCCCAACATCTGCACCGTGTACGAGATCGGCCAGGACGGCGGCCGCCCCTACATCGTGATGGAGTACATGGATGGGCACTCGCTCTTCCAGATACTCGATGGCCACCCGATGAACCTGGATCGGGCAATGCGGATTGCGCTCGATGTTTCCGAAGCGCTCGACGCTGCGCACAAGCAGGGAATCGTCCATCGCGACATCAAGCCGGCCAACATCTTCGTTACCAACCGCGGGCACGCCAAGGTTCTCGATTTCGGACTCGCGAAAGTGTTGCCGTCGCCGCTGATTGACGCAGAAAATAGCACGCTGAACACTGAGCCAGAGGGAGCGCGGCTCACCAATCCCGGAAAGCTCATGGGGACGATGGCGTATATGTCTCCCGAGCAGGCGCGCGGCTGGGATTTGGACGCGCGCACCGATCTTTTCTCGTTCGGCATCGTGCTGTACGAGATGGTGACCGGACTGCTGCCGTTCCGCGGTGGAACCTCAGCAAACATGTTCGACGCCCTGTTCCACTCCGAGCCGATCGCGCCGGTGCGGCTGAATCCCGACGTACCGCAAAAACTGGAAGACGTCATCGCCAAGTGCCTGGAGAAGGACCGCGAGCTGCGCTATCAGCACGCGTCGGAAATTTGCGCCGACCTGAAGCGTATTAAGCGCGATACCACCGACACGCAGAATTTCATGGGTCCGGAAGTGGTCGAACCAACCGGCCCCAGGACGTCGAAGTCATCCAGGGCGCTGAGCAAGCCGCCCTCGCGCAAGTCGGTCGAACGTTCGAAGCCGATTTCGGTGTATCCGGAGGCAATCGAGGAAGAGCCACCGGCGCCGCGCTGGAACCGGAAACTCCTGGCAGGCATCGGCGCTGCGGTATTGCTGGTGGCGGCAGCAGTCGGAACGTGGCTTTATCGCCAATCGCATCCGACCGCCAAGCTGGGCGAGAAGGACACCATCGTACTGGCTGATTTCGTCAATACCACCGGCGATCCGGTCTTCGACGGAACCCTCAAGCAGGCGTTGGCGATTCAATTGGAACAGTCGCCGTTTCTGAATGTGCTGTCCGACGGTAAAGTCAGCGCGACGCTGAAAATGATGAACCGCCCAGCCGATGAGCGCCTGACCCACGACGTAGCGCGCGAAGTATGCCTGCGCAGCAACAGCAAGGCCTTGCTGGAAGGCTCAATCAGTGCAGTGGGCACCCACTACTTGATCGGGCTGAAGGCGCTGAACTGCCAGACCGGCGACAACCTGGCCAGCGCGGAGGCAGAGGCCGCGAACCGCGACAACGTGCTCAAGCGGCTCGGCGAGGCGGGCGACGAGCTGCGCGAAAAGTTGGGCGAGTCATTGATCTCGGTGAAGCGCTTCAACAAGCCGCTTGACGAGGTGACGACATCGTCGCTCGAAGCCCTGAAGGCGTACTCCACCGGCCGCTCCATGCAAGCGGCGAAGGGCGATGCCGAGTCGGTACCTTACCATCAGCAGGCAATTACGCTCGACCCAAACTTTGCCCGGGCGTATGCCGCGCTGGGCATGGCGAAATACAACCTTCGCGAGAGTACGGCGGCGAGCGAGAACTTCCGCAAGGCCTTTGAGCTGCGCGACCGCGTCAGCGAGCGTGAGCGTTTCTACATTGAGGCCGCCTACTACAGCTTCGCGACCGGCGAGTTGGACAAGGCCAATCAGGTGTATAGGCAGTGGGCGCAGGAATACCCGGCCGACTCCGCTCCCCACGTCAACCTGTCGCTGAACTACTTGGTGATGGGGCAGTTTGAGAAAGCTGCTGAAGAAGCTCGCTCCGCCATCACAGTTTCGCCAGCTTCGGTCGCCGGCTACGCCAACCTGATCGACGCCTACCTGGCGCTGGACCGTGTGGATGAAGCCAAGGCCGTGTATGACCAGGCCATGCAGCACAACTTCGATAACGAATACCTGCGCGAGATGCGCTATGACATCGCGTTTCTGCAGAACGACGATGCCGAGATGCGCAAGCAGGTACAGTCCGCTACTGAAGTTCCCGGGGCCGCGGCGACATTACTGGCCCTGCAAGCCGACACCGATGCCTACTTCGGCAAGTTGAAACAGGCGCGCCAGACGACGCAACAGGTCGTATCCGTGGCTAAGCGCAACGGCGCCAACGAAACTGCCGGGCTGTGGCTAGCCAGCGGGGCCTATCGGGAGGCGTTGTTCGGCAACGCCGGTGAGGCGCGCCAGTTTGCGAACGAGGCGCTGGCAGTGTCACCCGGTCGCGACGTACGCATTGCAGCAGCTCTGACCTTTGCGGAAACCGGTGACGCCGCGCAAGCGCAGAAGATTGCCGACCAACTGAATGCCGAGTCGCCTCTCGACACCATCATCCAGAGCTATTGGCTGCCGGCGATTCGCGCTACTCTCGCGCTGCACAAGGGCGATGCCAAACAGGCAATCACGCTACTCGAGGCTGCCACTCCTTACGAACTCGGCATTGAAAATGTGAGCATCATGGTGCCGATTTACGTGCGCGGCATGGCCTACATGAAAGCCGGACAGCCAGCGGACGCTGCAGCGCAGTTCCAAAAGCTTCTGGGACATCGAGGTCTGGCGCTGAGTGCGCCCATCACGGCATTGGCGCAGCTGCAACTGGCACGCGCGCTTGCTGCCAGTGGCGACAAGCCAGCGGCCCGTCGGGCCTATCAGGACCTTCTTTCGCAGTGGAAACAGGCCGATGCTGACCTGCCACTCTTGCAGCAGGCCAAAGCAGAATACGACAAGTTGAAGGACTGACCTCACTCGCGCAATGCGCCCCGATTCAGTGTCAATGACCCTCGGTTTATAATTCCTAAAATTCTTGAGCTGTCCGGGGGGGACGAATGAACCGCAAGAGATTTGGGCTCGTGGTCGTCGTGTTTCTATTGGCCGCGATGTATGCTCCCGCGCAAACCTTCCGTGGAAGCATCGTAGGGATCGTGACCGATGCGACCGGCGCTGTCGTTCCGGGTGCAACAGTCAAGGTTCGCAACATGGCGACCGGACTGGAACGCACAACGCAGACCACCGCCCAGGGCAACTACACTCTTACCGAACTCCCACTCGGCAAATATTTCATCACCGTTACCCAACCTGGGTTTGAGACTTCCGCCACCAGCAACGTGGAAGTGGACGTGGCCACGGAACGTCGGGTAGACGTCACGCTGAAGCCTGGGCAGGTGTCGAACACGGTCGAAGTATCGGGCGAGATCCTCGCGCAGGTTGACACCACCAGCGACGAACTCGGCGGCACACTCACCGCGCAGACCATCGCCAACATTCCCGTCAACGGACGCGATTATACAAAGCTCATCTACCTGAACCCCGGCGTTGCAGGTTCTCCGGACCAGATCAGCGACTCCCCGGGATCGTTCGGCACCTTCTCAATGAACGGCTCGCGCGGCCGCTCGAACAATTACCTGCTCGACGGCACGGACATGAACGACGGCTACCGCAACGATCCAGCGATCAACGAGGCGGGTGTGTTCGGCGATCCGGCGACCATTTTGCCGATTGATGCCGTAGGCGAACTGCGCGTGTTGTCGAACTACGAGGCCGAGTATGGGCGAAATAGCGGCGCGGTGGTCAACATCGTCACCAAGAGCGGCACCAACCAGTTCCATGGTTCGGCGCTGGAGTATTACCGCAGCGGCGCGCTGGGTGCCCGCAATTACTTCAACATCGATAGTCAGCCCAAGAACCCATTCACCAATAATCAGTTCGGTGGTTCGCTGGGCGGCCCGATCGTAAAGGACAAAGCATTTTTCTTCGTGGACTACGAAGGTCAGCGCGAGAGCGGCGCCCAAGCCGGACTGAGTTGTGTGCCCGACGCCAACGTAATTGCGGCGGCAGAAGCGCAAGCGGCAATGAACGGGGTCGCACTGAGTCAGCCAATGTTGAACCTGCTGGCGCGCAATCCGTGGCCGACCCCGAATATTCCTGGGGCATCAGCGAACCTGGATGGCACGTGCAATCCCCCGGCCCCGGGCGCGGCCGCCGACAATCTGGCGACATCGACCCGCTTCGACAACAACGTTGATAGCTTCATCGTGAAGGGCGACTACAATCCCAACACCAATAACAACTTCACCGGCCGCTATTACTACGGCACCAGCAACCAGAGCTTCCCATTTGCGCAGCTAGCAGGTGGGCTGCTGCCGGGCTTCAACACCGTCACACCCACCACGGTACAGCTGGTGTCGTTGTCCTACGTCAAGATCGTGAATTCGGCGCAAGTGAACGAGGCTCGCCTCGGCTGGAACCGCTTTGTGGAAGGCTTCTTCCCCGAGGACCAGAGTTTCAATCCAGCATCCATTGGGTTGGACACTGGGACGAATTCTTATGACGGAGGCCTACCGAAAATATCGGTTGGATCGTTTTCGGTCATCGGCGCTACCTCGTCCGTACCGCGCAACCGCATCGATTCCAACTGGCACTTCATCGACAACTACTCGTGGCAGATCGGGCGTCATGACTTCAAGTTCGGCTATGAGTTCCGTCGCACGACCATCAACATCGTTCAGAACAATAACTTTCGCGGCAAGCTGAGCTTCGACGACTTCACTTCGTTTCTCGAAGGACTGCCCTCCAGCGGCAGCCAGGCCTCCGGCGACAGCCAACGCCACGAGGCGCAGAACAGCCAGGGCCTCTACTTCCAGGACAGTTTCCGCATGACCAAGCGCCTCACTGTGAACTACGGAATACGCTGGGATTATTTTGGCGTCCCCAGCGAAAAGAACAACCTGTTCTATCAATTGACACCGGCCAGCGGAGGCACGCTGAACCAGGTGGGCGCGAACGGAGGCCCGTCGAGCCTCTACAACAAGGACTACAACAACTTCGGTCCGCGTTTCGCGCTGGCCTATGACCTGCGAGGCGACGGCTCAACGGTTATTCGCGCCGGCTATGGCATTTTCTACGATGCCTTCTCGCAGGACATCTTTCTCGGCCACATTCCCTACAACTGCGTCTTCTGTCCCGGCCCTGCCTATACCGGCGTCGGCATAGCGCCCATCGGATTCGCGAGCGCCAACAGTGGTCCCATCACATCCAATGTGCCGGTGTACGGAGCGTCCTCGCCACTGGGCGACTTCTTCGGCGTGGCTCCGAATATCGCGACGCCCTACGTGCAGAACTGGAACCTCAACATCGAGCAGCAGCTAACCAACAAGATCATGCTGCAAGTCAGCTATGTCGGTTCCAAAGGAACGAAGCTGTTCCGCTTCCGCGACATCAACCAACCCAACCAGGGCGCCATTACGTCATACGACGTCTCGCAGTGCGGCGCCCCGTACGTCTATCCCAACTGCCCGGTCTATGACTACGGTGTTCCGCGCACTGCCTACCCGAACTTCTTCTATGTGAACCAGGAAGAATCGACCGCGAACTCCATCTACAATGCGCTGCAAACCAGCCTGAAGATTAATAGCTGGCATGGACTTTCGCTGCAGGCGAACTACGCGTGGTCGCATTCCATCGACAACGCCAGCGACCTCGAGGATTTCATCCCGAACGCGGCGCAGCCGAATAATAGCTTGGCGCCGCAACTGGAGCGCGGCAATTCGAACTTCGACATACGCAACCGCTTCAGCCTGAACTTCAGCTACCAGTTGCCCAAGTTCGCGGGCGAATACCAGAAATTAAAGAACGGATGGGGCATGGATGGCATCCTGAACCTGCAGGACGGACAGCCGTTCAGTTTCAATTACAACTTCGAAGGCGACTACTCCGGTGCGGGAGAGGGCTTCGACCGGCCTGACGTGGTAGGTCCAGTGGTCTATGGAAACTCGCCGGCCAACTATATCAACTTGAGTTCGTTTGTGGTGCCGTGCACCTTCGGGAACACGACCAACGATGGCAGCTCGGATGCGAGTAATTGCCTCACCGGTACCCGCCATTTTGGCGACCTTCGCCGCAATTCGCTGAGAGGCCCATCGTTCAAGGAGTTCAACTTCTCTCTCTTCAAGGACACTCAGCTCACCGAGCATGTCAACCTGCAACTCCGGGCGGAGTTCTTCAACCTCTTCAACCATCCCAATTTCGCCAACCCGGAGCTGCCGAACTTTATCGCCGATCCCGGCGTCAACGGTATCAGCAGCACGGGCGCCGGTGTCGGCTACTACGCGTTGACCGCAACCGGCGACGTGGGAATCGGCAACCCATTTCTTGGTGGAGGCGGCCCGCGCGGTATTCAGTTTGCCGCCAAGATCACCTTCTAAGTTACTTTGACGTTTAAGTAACGACTGCGCCTCTCCCCGGAGTGGCGCAGTTTCTTGCCGAAACAGTCCCAAAGGTTCAGCGCGGTGCCTGGTGTCGGGCAGACTCGGCTAAGGGATCCGTTGCGGACTGAATGCCGGCTTAGCCTTATCGCCTCCAATCATCAGCAAGTTGGGGCGGCTGGCGCAAGTTGCGGCCGGTCGAGGTTCAGGGTCACGTCTTCGTCTCCAATTCTGACCACATGCGCGTCCCCCAATTCACGGCGAAATTCCTTGCCGCATCGCCAATGAGGGGCTAGTCGAAAGCCGCCTCCAATGCTTTACAATTTGTTCGTTCCATACATCACCGCGCCCGCCCGTATTGAGGGCGAGGCTCGAATCCGGATCTCGTTTTCGGCAAAGGAGAAACTCGTGAAGTCTAAGTCGCTCGTAGCACTATTTACACTTGCGCTAATCGTTCCACTCGTCTTCCTCGTGGGATGTTCGAAGTCCGATACCCAACCGGCCGGTCAGAAGGCGCCCGGCACTGAACAGGCTGTAGCAGACGCCGTCGACGCTTACGTTTACGGATATCCATTGGTCACGATGGACATGACTCGGCGGCAATTTACCAACGTATCCACACCGGATGCAGCCCACGCCCCCATGGGACAGATGCTTAAGCTGCGCAACTATCCGGCAGTCGACAACCACGCCGTAACCGCTCCCAACGCCGACACGCTCTACACCACCGCGTGGCTTGACGTTACCAGCGAGCCTTGGATCTTCAGTGTTCCCGACATGGGAGACCGTTATTATCTGTTGCCCATGCTGAGCGGCTGGACGGATGTTTTCCGCGTCCCGGGCAAGCGCACCACCGGCGGCAAGGCCCAGGTCTATGCCATCACTGGTCCCGGATGGTCGGGAACTCTGCCTGCGGGTGTCACGGAATACAAATCGCCGACCGGAACGGTGTGGATCCTCGGCCGCATTTACTGCACCGGCACGCCTGATGATTACGCCAAGGTCCACGCCCTGCAGGACAAGTTTTCGCTGGTTCCACTCAGTTCCTACGGCAAGCCGTACACGCCTGTAGCGCAGCCGGTCGATGCCTCCTTCGATATGAAGACCGGCGTCCGCGACCAGGTGGACGCACTGAGCGTCAACGACTACTTCAACTATCTGGCTCGGCTGCTGAAGACCAACCCGCCCGCAGCTGCCGATGCCCCGATGGTCGAAAAGATGAAGGCCATCGGCTTGGAGCCTGGGAAGGATTTCGATCCCAGCAAGCTGGGTGCCTTCGACAAAGAAGTAATCAAGACCGTGCCCAAGCTGGCGCAGGTCAAGATCATGGAGTACTTCAAAAAAGCCGCTGAGCCTGTGAACGGCTGGACGTACCTCATCAAGGACATCGGAATCTACGGAACTAACTACATCCAGCGCGCGCTGGTAACGGCCATCGGACTCGGGGCGAACCGTCCGCAGGATGCGATCTATCCAACCTCGCAAAAAGATGCGGACGGCCATGAATACGATGGCGCCTCAAAGAAATACGTCGTGCACTTCAACAAGGGCGACCTGCCGCCGGTCAACGGCTTCTGGTCCATCACCATGTATGACAAGGATTACTTCTTTGTGCCGAATCCGCTCAATCGCTATACCTTGAGCGCACCGCAACAAGTTCGTCACCAATCCTGACGGCTCAGTTGACTTGTACCTGCAGGCTGACTCGCCGGGCAAAGCCAAGGAAGCCAACTGGCTGCCCGCACCGAAGGCGCAATTTATTCCCATGATGCGCCTGTACTGGCCCAAGGAAACTCCGCCTTCTATCATCGACGGCACCTGGAAGCCGCCGGCGATCACCGAAGTTAAGTAGTTAGACTAGATAGGGCAGCCCGCAAGGGCTGCCCGGTTCAGTTATGCCGCGTACCCCCACTCAAGCTTCTTTTGCCGGAGAGACTCTTTTAACCTGCGGGGTGAGGATTTTCTACCTTAATGTTGCGAGGATCGGCTCGCTAACCCAAAAGCCGTGCATCGCTTGCGGTTTTCGCTTATCATCGCGTGCCATGAGAAAGACGAAGACGAAGACGAAATGGATTATTGCGGCCGTGCTGATTGCCACTGCCGCCGTCGCGCAGCAAACCCACAATCAATATGAGCCGCCGAACGCGCCGGGCGCCGGCCAGAAGCTGCTCGCGCAATTTGCGGGCGACTGGGACGTCGTCAAGACGTTCTTCCCGATGAACGGAAAGCCGATCGTGACCAAAGCCACATGTAAGCAGTACATGATTCAGGATGGCAGGTTTCTGCAGTCGGACTTTACCTTCATCAATTCTGACGGAACCAGCAGCACCGGCACCGGAATCTCCGGCTTCGATCCCGCAACCAATCGCTTCACCACCGTATGGTACGACTCGCGGCAGACGACGATGTCGATTCGCCAGAGCGACGGCACGTTCGACGGCAAGAACATCGTCCTGTGGGCCACGCCCCTCGATCCCGACCGTCCCGGGCGCAAGACCGTCGCGCGCGCGCACCTTGAGGACGACGGCCGCGTTCTCGTCCATCGCCATTTCGTCATCAATGACAAAGGGGAGGAGCGGATGATGATCGAGTTGCGGATGACGCGGAAGTAGCCGCGGGTGCCCCATCCTTTCCCCTCTTTTGGGAAAGGGTGGGAAGTATAGTCTCCCCACTCGACCGGAGGGAGCACCGCTTCAGCGGTGCATCAAAAGAGCAACCCCAATGGAATCGGCTTTAGCCGCTGAGGTAAATGCTTCGGCCGTTTTTTCCGACTTATCACACAAGTCTGTGCCCTGCGTCCTATCCTGCCGGACATAATCGGTAAAACACTAAACGTGACGTAAAGGGATTGGTGTCCCTTGCCTTCGCCGCCAGCCCGCGCTGGGCGAGCATTTACCCTCAGCCGCGGGAGCGGCGTATTTTCCTCTATCGACCACTTCGTATCTGGCCACGACTTCGGATTAGGGGCGATAAGGCCTGCTCTGATTTCCTGCACTTCCAGCCCCTGTGCGATTTGCGAGACGTTCTGCGGTGGTACGGACCTCACCTCTTCGCCTTTCGGCATGGCTTTCTGTGATGCGACGACGCCAATCGATTTGCGAAACGAAGCAAGCGTTCCGGTTGTTCTGGTGGCAACCATGGTTCTATCTGAGGCTCGTGGCCTACGGCTTTTTCGGGTTATCCGAGGGGGCATAGAGTTTACACAGAGACTGGGTGTCCGAGACACCATGTCTACAGGCCATCGTCATACTCACCCTCGAACCCGAGCGTTTCTCAGAACCGGCTGGTCATCTTCCGCAAAGTTCGGCGGAGAGGCAGAGGCTCTCGTGCAGAAACGCTCAAGCTGCTTGCTGTTTCAGTTTCTCAGCGTCGAAGCTTTCTCCTTTCTTCCAAAGTGTCAGCGTAATCGCCGCAATCTTGCGGGCCAGCGTCTGACCAGCCATGGCTCTCTTCATGCCTCTGGCCAGCAACCTCTGATAGAAGTCCTTGAACGGCCCGGGACGCACACTTGCCATGGTGGCCACACCCTTGAACAGGCCCTTCAGATCATGGTTGTCGTCTTTGTTCAGGCCGCGAATGGAAACCACTTTCTTGGAGCGCCGCAGTTGGCCGTCGCGGTTGTCGTAGTTCCCGCTGGTGTGAATCTCCAAGGCCAGTCCGCTGTCAGCCCACAGCTGTCGCTTGGTGCGAAAACGGTGTGGAGTTTGTAGCAAGGCGATCAGCAGCGCCGCCCGGATCGGCCCTACGTATGGAATCTGCCTCAGCTTGCTGCTGATGGAATGCTTGCGGCTTTCCACTAACAGGTCGTGCCGCGCCAGTCGTCGCAATCGTTGCATCCCATCCAGTTGTTCATAGAGTCGTTCGGCGCGGCGGCGGACGCCCGTTCCCGCAGCTTGTCCAACCACTGTGCCCGATGCCGGATGTAATCAACGTCCCGTCCTGCACACGCAATGCCCCAGCTGCGATATCAACGCTTTCAGTCTGTTCATCACTCGACTCTGGTCTTCCACGATCTTCAGGTAGCTTCGCGCCAGCTCGCGCAGCATCCGCACTCCCGTCTCGCCGTGATACACCGATTCCAGAAGGTTGCCCCGCAACAACTCAGCCAGCTTGCGGGCATCTATGCGGTCGCTCTTGCTTCCCCTTTTCAACAGAGCGTTCTTACGCGCGTTGCTAAATCACCAGATGGGTCACATGGGCTTCAGCACGTCGTACAGCCACGCTGCCCAGGTACCTTCTTCCAAGTCACCGACAAGTTGCCGCGCAATCCCCAGAACTGCAGCATGAGGCTTTGTCTCAAGTATCGATTCCATCACCCTTGCCGCTGGCATCCATGACCGCTACCGAGATCGTTGCTTGATGAACATCCAGCCCAATATCTCTTCCTGTCACTGCGTCCTTCGTAGGTGATGAGGCTCACACTCACAACCTACCCCAAGGGGCGCCCTTTCATAATGCGTTCTCGCCAGCTATCTGCGGGCAGCCAGCTGCCGGGTTGACCTGATCCGGGAGCAATCCGGAGCAACCCCGTCCAAGTGACTTTCCACAACGAGACTTCTGGGGAACCTGCAATCTCAAGTATCGCGCGTTCGAACTAGAATGCCGTGGCATTCATCCCGTCCGAAGTACTCTCCCCTTGCGCTTCTACAACAGCTGTAGTAGCTTCCTGTAGAAGTAACAGGGGGCGCAATGCCATCTCGATCCATCGATCTTCCACAGGGCACGCTGGACCTGCTCATCCTCCGCACACTCTCGCTGGAGCCGCTGCACGGCTGGGCGGTTTCGGAGCGTATTCAACAAATTTCCAGCGATGTGCTGCGCGTGCAGCAAGGCTCGCTCTATCCGGCGCTTCATCGGCTGGAGCGCCGCGGCTGGATCAAAGCCCGCTGGGGTGCGTCCGAGAACAACCGCAAAGCCAAGTTCTACGAACTCACCAAAGCCGGGCGTCGGCAGCTCGAAATTGAACGCGATGCCTGGGAGAAGCTGACGGCTGCCGTGAGCCAAATCCTGGGAACGGCCTAGAGGAGGTGGCGCCTTGCTACACGACTTGTTCTTCCGCCTGCGAACATTGTTCCGGCGCCCGGCCGCCGACAGCGAACTCGACGACGAATTGCGCTTCCACCTCGAGCGGCAGATCGCAAAGTACGTGAAGTCGGGGATGAATGAAAAAGAGGCCACGCGTCGCGCCCGGCTGGAATTCGGTGGTGTCGACCAAGTCAAGGACGAGTGCAGAGACGCGCGAGGCATTAGTTTTGTCGAGACACTTGTGCAGGACGCGCGCTACGCTACTCGAACCCTGCTTCGTTCACCTGCGTTCACCGCTTGTGCCGTCCTGACGCTGGCTCTCGGCATTGGCGCCAACACAGCGATCTTCAGCGTGGTCAATAGCGTTCTGCTGAATCCTCTGCCATACCCCGATCCGCAGGCGCTACTGGCTGCGCGGCCGAACGATTCGCCGCCCGACCTGAAGGACCTTCAGCGCCAGACCAGTTCATTTGCCAGCAGCGGCGGAGTCAATATCGAGCCGATGGACTTTACCGGCAACGGTGAGCCCATGCGCATACACGGGGCGTTCGTTGACGCCGGCTTGCTCCAGACGCTCGGCGTTCAACCCATGTTGGGCCGTTGGATCTCCGACGATGAGGACGTGAAGGGCGGACCGCGCAATGTCTTGGTGAGTTACCCGTTCTGGCGCGACGTTCTGGGCAGCGACGCGCACATTCTCGGCAAGGCGATCCGGCTGAGCGGCAACGCTTACACGGTCATCGGAGTGATGCCCAGCGACTTCAGCTTGCCGAAGGAACCGGCGGATGTTTTCGTCTCGCTGTCGGTGGCCTATCCCGAGGCGGCGCCCGAGCGCGGTGTCCATTTCCTGCATACCTACTGGCGGCTGAAACCCGGGGTGACGCTGACGCAGGCACAAGCGGAGATCGCGCAAGTCGATGGCAGGCTGTCCGAGCAGTTCCCCGATACCGAGAAAGGACGCAGAACGATACTGCTACCGCTGCATGATTGGCTGGTAGGAAATATTCGTCCCGCTCTGCTGATTTTGTTCGGAGCCGTCGGTCTGGTGCTGCTGATCGCCTGCGCGAACTTTGCGATGTTGCTGATGGCTCGTGCCGTGGCGCGCCAGCGCGAGCTGATGGTTCGCGCCTCGCTGGGCGCAAAGAACAGCCGCCTGATTCGGCAACGGCTCACAGAGAGCACACTGTTGGCGCTGGTCGGCGGAGCTGTCGGCCTTCTGGTTGCGAAGCTGGGTACGATGTTCCTGCTTGCGCTCAAGCCAGCGGCCCTGCGTCGCTTCCACGCCATTCCCATCGATGCCCGGGTCTTCCTATTCGTCTTCGCAATCTCGTTGCTGACGGGACTGCTGTTTGGATTGTTGCCGGCGTGGTCCGCCTCTCGCAGCGACATCGCGGAGGCGTTGCGGGCGAACCAGCGTGCTACCGGCCCTTCGCGCAGTTTATTGCGCAGCGTCCTCATCACCGCAGAGGTCGCCCTGGCACTTATCCTGCTGGCAGGTGCGGGATTGCTGATTAAAGGTTTCCTGCGGCTGCGCTCCGTCAATCCGGGATTCAATCCCGCCAATGTCATGACGATGTATCTGCAGCTGCCGGCGACCCGTTACTCTCAGTTTCAGTCGCAGACGAATTTTCGCAGGGAGTTGCTGGCACGGATTAATGCTCTTCCCGGGGTGGAGGCAGCAATGATCACCGACATCCCACTCGCCGGAAATTATGTAGGCCATCGCATCGTCATCGACGGACGGCCAACCCCTGCGGTGGGAACTGAACCGCAAGTGCAAGTGCTCTCTGTCATGGGCGACTACTTCCGGGTAATGCAGATTCCCATCCGCGCCGGACGAGACTTCCTCCCCACGGAACGGGAAGGCCAGCCACTGGTCGCGGTGGTCAACGAAGCCTTCGTGCGCGAACATCTGCCAGGCCAGAACCCGATCGGATCGCGTATCGACTGGATCCGGGACCCCGATCCGCATCAGTGGATGACAATCGTCGGGGTCGTAGCCGACGTGAAGCATTCCGGGTTGAATCAGCCGGTGGATCCCGCCGTCTATTCTCCCTTCAGCCAGAATGACGAGGCATGGCGTCGATGGATGACGCTGGTCATCAAGACGCGCGCTCCCATAGCAGGACTGGTTGAGGATGTGAAGAAGCAGGTCTGG
The DNA here is from genome assembly GCA_963730105.1 of uncultured Acidobacteriaceae bacterium. Classification (GTDB taxonomy): domain Bacteria; phylum Acidobacteriota; class Terriglobia; order Terriglobales; family Acidobacteriaceae; genus DASRAA01. Next base: position 467,177 of record CAVSQO010000010.1, on the reverse strand, counting down.
AACATGGACAGCCAGATCCCGGTCAGTGACATTCAGTCGATGGATGATCTGCTGGCCGTCTCGGTGGCGCAGGAACGCTTCAACGTGCTGCTGCTCGGGATTTTTGCCGCTCTCGCCGTGGCGCTGGCCGGGGTCGGCATTTACGGCATGATGGCGTATCGCGTCAATCAGCGCACGCACGAAATCGGCGTGTACATCGCCCTGGGCGCGCAGCATCGCGATGTCCTGCGCCTGGTCATGAAGGATGGTGCGAAGCTCGCCCTGCTGGGCATCGCGCTCGGACTGGCCGGCGCCATCGCGCTCACCAGAGTGATGGTCAGCCTGCTCTTCGAAGTGAATCCGACAGACCCGGCAACATTGATTGGAGTAGCGTTGTTGCTGGCCGCCGTGGCTTTACTGGCGTGCTACCTCCCGGCGCGGCGGGCCTTGAGCATTCATCCCATGACGGCATTGCGTTGCGAATAGCCAGCGTCGCGGAGATGCCTTCAATATGGCCTGTAGATGCAAATGGAAGTGTCGGGGATGGGAGAGGTCGGGCCGTCATTTTGCTAGCCAGTTTAACCCGCTCACAAGAAATTTGCACGAATCTGATATAATCCCCGACCTGCTTTCCCCATTACTGGACTGAACAGCCTGCAAAGAAAGGTCGATTATGCGATTGACCCACAAACCACTATTTCTGTTAGCGATTTTTGCACTGGCTCTCGCTGTCAAGGCCGCTCCGGGCCAGGAACAGGTACCGCAACGCACGGCCACCTATACTCCGGCGCCGTGCCCGAACCCGATCTACGGCAACATCGTCCTGGGACCTGAGTACAAGTGCGGATACCTCACTGTCCCCGAGAATCGGAACCGGGCGGCAAGCCGGACCATTCGGCTCGCCGTCGCCACGCGGGAGGCAACTGCAGCATACGCGAAACCCGACCCGATCTTGTTCCTCACTGGTGGACCCGGCGGCAGCGGGCTCGGGGAGGGCCCGGGTGTCGCCGAGAAGTGGCATCGCGATCGTGACGTCATCTTTCTGGATCAGCGAGGCGCGTTGAAGTCGGATCCGTTTCTCTCGTGCCCCGAGATCGACGCCTTTATGGAGTCCACCGTCGGCCTGTCGTGGAGCGCCCCCGCGACCCAGCAGCAAAGCGCCGCGATCACGCGCGCCTGCCGAGACCGGCTCGCCAGCGCCGGTGCAGACCTGAGCGCCTATAACTCAACCGAGAGCGCATCCGACGTCGCGGACTTACGGATCGCGATGGGCATTGACCGCTGGAACATCTATGGGATCTCCTACGGAACCGATTTGGCCTTGCAGGTGCTGCGCGATCACCCCGAAGGGATTCGCAGCGTGGTGATTGACGCCGTTCTCCCGCCCAACATCAACCCCATCGAGACCGGTTGGCGTGCCGCGAAGGAGAGCGCAATGGCCATCTACGAGGCGTGTGCGGCCGAACCCGCCTGCCATGCCGCTTTCCCCAAGGGGCGCGCAGAATACACCCAGGTGATCAACGACCTCGTCGCCAACCCGCGTACCGTGCACGTCACCACCAAGACTCACCAGGACGTCACGGTCGTGATCGACGCGTACAAGCTCAGTTACACCGTCCAGTTCGACACCCTCCTCGGGCGGGCGCCGAGAATCCCGTCCATGATCCATAATCTCGCAGTTGGCGACGGTACCGAGGCCGCCGACGAGGTCCTCGCCGGCGTCTTCCCGCCTGCGTTCAACAGCTACGGATTGCAATGGGGCGTCCTGTGCCGCGAGATGGTGGGCCGCACTGACCCCGCACGCGTCGCCGCTGCGGGCAAGCACGAACTTCCCGACTTTCCCGTCTCCGTAACGTCCAAGCCCTCCATGTTCCCCTGGGCCTTCACCGACTGCGCGGCGTGGGACGTGCCTGCTGCGTCTGAGCAGGTGACGAGGGTCGTCACGAGCGACGTTCCGGTGCTCTTGGCCAGCGGCGGGTTCGACGGCACTACGCCGCCCAGCTACGCCGCCGCAGCCGCGATGACGCTGAAGAACTCCACGAACCTCGTGTTCCCGGGCAGAGGACACGGCGCGTCGCGCTGGGCGCCTGTCTGCTTTGCAACCATCATGGCGAACTTCCTCGACCAGCCCAAGGGCTTCGACGACAGTTGCCTCGCAGGCCTAAAGATCCCCCCGTTCCTCACGCCCTGATACCACCGGCGTTGGCGGGTGCCCCTCGAAAAGGGCGAAGGCATTGTCAGGGCAAAGATAACGGGTGCGGTGCGGGAGCGCCGCGAATTTTGCCAGAGGGTTGAGGACCGCCGGTGGCCCACATATCCCTCCTTCTGGGATATGTGGGGTTGTTTTCGACTTATGATCGACCGTTCGCTATCTTCAAGCGGCGGAGCCGCAAAGCCTGCCCTGAGCTTGTCGAAGGGTGCTGTTAGGCGTGGGCGTCAGCCCGCGCTGGACGAGCCTTCACCCTCAGCCGCGGAGCGGCGTATTTTCCTCTATCGACCACTCCGCATCACCGGCACGACTTGGGGTTCGGGCCCGATAAGCCCTGTTATCACAGCATTTCCTCACAATCTGTGTCACTCATTCGAAAACCTCGGATAAGTGAGGCGCCCGGCTCAGGGATGCTGCGACTTGGCGCTAGTGTTTTGGGGCTATCGGCAGGAGTTGTACCTTAACGTTGCCGCGCGCTTCAGCCAGGCCGCTATCTGTGTGATAGTCCACTTCATCGGCCCGAAGGATCATGGTGTCCGTCTCCATTTCCACATCTCCCCGACACTGGAGCACAGATCCCTTCCGGAGTTGGCTGTTTGCCTTTACCCTAAGGTTGAAACTGCCACCGTTCTGTCCCCCAGCCAAGGCAACGACGGTGGCCAAAAAGAGAAGCAATACCCCACGCTTCATAAACGAAACCTCCGTTATTCCGCCATTTTCCTCCTCGCCTGCATCAGGCGCAAGCACTACACTTGGGCAGGCGATTTGGGCTTTTACTATTTCGGGTTGCGGGAAGGGCGAGCACGACGCCCAACCGAGCACAGTGCGAAATCCCCATCTCACACGTAATCGACGCAGCGTGGCCCAACTTCGCGCCTGGTTTTGGCGCTAACTTGGGAGTGAACCCTTATCACGCAACTCTGTGTCCTGCGTCCTATCCATCCCGGACTCCAATTCGCTAAAACAGGCTTCGTGGGCGAGGGATTCGTGTCTCTTGTCCTCGACACCCGCCCTGGCGGGCAATGGTTTGCTCTTTGACAGTCTGTCGGCAGGACGTACATACAAGTCATACTTGTATGACAACAACCTGTCATACAAGTCATACTTGTCATACTCAATACTGCCGCAAAAAGCGAATGAAATGCGAAGACGCTGGCTTCTAAGCTCAACAGGCTCAAATGGATAGATGTAACTATCAGTATTATCAAAGAGTTAGCGACAATTTTCCCCTAACCCATTGATTCTAAACGAGAGCAATCGTGAAATACGCGATATTAGCGCACTAGAAGCGAAAGACCGCTCCTCCGCTGATCACCACGTTGTTGATGCTGCCGTGGAAGACCGACTGCACATCGAGCGTGGGGGCGCTGGTGTAATAGTCGCGTACTTCGGCCCGCAGGCTCAGGATCGGCAGAATCGTAAAGTCCGCCCCTCCGCCGATATCGCTGGCAAACTTGTTGGAGGTCGCGCTGGTATTGGTCGAGCGAAATCCGCCCCAGCCCAGCCCGCCTGCGAGGTAGGGCGAGATGAACGACGTCGGCAGAATCTTCAGCTTCAGTCCCGGGGTGAGATACGTCGTGTTGTAGTTCTCATGCAACAGATTGCCCTGGGTGATCGAGCGGCTTCCGCCCCATCCTGCCTCGAAAGGAATTTCGAGATAGAGGGCCGCCAGCTTGATGTCCACCAGCCGGTGAGCGTAGTTGAGTTGCAGGCCCTCTCCGCCGTGAACGTTAAAGCTGGCGGACGTCTGGAAACTGGATGCCAGGAAAGCGAACTCGTTCTTCTGAGCATGCGCCGCGGGAGCCAATGCAGCCATGCAGAAGAGCAACAGTGCGCGCAGGCAGGTCTTGAGGGCCGGAGAGTTGGAAGCGTTCATTAACCCCGATGATAGGGGAATGCGCCGAACATGCTCAGTAGCGGAGATGGTTCACGCATCTACCGCAGCACGGTAGATGGCGAACTGTGACGTGCGATAGACGGGATGCAGCCAGGAAGACGCCGCAGCCAACACGCGCTCGTGCACGAGGTTGTGATAGATGACGAAGACCGGGCGCGGAATTTCCGCCAGCGAGTTGCGTAAGTTGGCGAGCACCGTGGCCAGAACAAATTCGGGAAACGGATTGAACAGGTAAAGCACAATCGGCTCGTGAGGAAAGACGAATTCGCGCGCATCGCCGGAGTGGGATTCGAGCAGGAAGCACTTCTGCTGCTCGCCGTGATAGCGACTGATGTTCTGCCGCGCAACTATGTCGAGTTCGTCCAGTAGCTCGATGCCGACGATGCGACGAAAGGGGTAGTCGGAGGCCATCAACAGAGTGCGCCCCTTGCCCGAGCCCAGGTCGATGAAGCTGAAGCTGTCGGGCGCGACCGGAAGGGAATGCACTATCTGGTGAAACAGCGCCGGCTCGGAGGGTTGATACTGGCCACCGGAAAGCCACTCGCGAACCCGGGTGCGCAGCGGGATCGTGGCCCACGTGGTGTCGACGCCGTGGTCGAAATCGTAGTCGATGTCGCCGTAGCGCGAACGACGGCGCGAGGGAGCAAGGTCGCGCAGTAACTCCATGCCTCCCACAACGTAATACCGCAGCGCGCCTGCCGGACCGCGGGCGCGAACGGTATCGCGAATCCAGGCACGCACGCCGGCCGACTTGGTTTCAACATTCTTCGGCGACGGACTCACGATGCGATGGTAAATGACGGCCACACAATTACAGCGCAGCGACGAAATACGGTGACATGTACAATCAAGTCTGGTTTGCCGCCTATCTCTGCTTTCTTAGTCACGGCTTCCATCAACGAGCGTCGCGCTCTTCCCGAACACGCCACGAACGCAATCACGGACGGGTCTCGGCAGCATCGATGCTAAGGAGAATCCCCGCGTGAAAAAACTATTCGCCGTTGCTGCCATGCTGGCGCTGTTTGCCTCCATCGGACTCGCCCAGGAAAAACGATACGACGTTCCGGGCGTGTTTTCGTTCAACTACACCGATGGCTGGACCAAGGGGCCGCGCAAGGGAGGCTCAGGCGTCGAGTTGGATTGGCTGGTGAACTCGGCAACTCCCAGCGCCAGCTTCCACGCCGTACTGGCCCGCGCGGACTTCTCCTACGACGATTGGATCCGCCGCACCATCAAGACCGCGAGCCCCGAACGGGTCCTGGCTTCGAAGGGCGAATTCGTGACCACTAGCGGTGAGAAGGGGTACAAGCTGGTGTGGAACATCAAGACATCCAACGGCCAGCAATTCGTGGCCGACAACTATTTGTTCCACGGCAAAGGCGATACCCAGATTCTGCTGAGCGGGACAGTCGATGCCGCCAATGCGGAAAAGTTTGAACCCGTGTTCGACGAGTTCGCCAAGTCGTTCACCATCACCAAGAGCAAGTAGGCCGCGCTTGGCGGGAGCGAGAGGCAGCTTCGCCTCCCGCGATTCCGATGCCTCCTCGAGTCAGGCCAGATCGAAGAGCAGGAACTCAGCGGCACCATTGCCGCCGGCGCTGGCGAGGGTCAGCTTGCCTTCGTCGCTGATGGCTGCTCCATCGCCGCTTTTCATGCGGGTCCCGTTCACATCCAGTTCGCCGCTCACCAACTGCACCCACGCATGTCGTCCGGGCTCCAAGTTGAGTCCGAGCGTCTTGCCGCTATCGAGCAGCGAAGCGTATACGCTGGCATCCTGGTTGATGCGGGTCGAGCCTTCGCGTCCATCGTGGGAAGCAATGAGCCGCAAGCGGTTCCGTTTCTCAGCGCGCGGGAACGTCCGGTCTTCATAACTCGGCGGCAGATCGTCTGCTTCCGGCATAATCCAGATCTGAAGCAAATGCACCGGTGCGTCAGAGTTGTTGTATTCGCTGTGCACCACCCCGGTACCGGCCGACATGCGCTGCACGTCGTCCTGCTTGATCGAAGCCTCGCGACCGGTGCTGTCGCGGTGGCTCAGTTCACCGTCAACGATGTAGGTGATGATCTCCATATCCCGATGGGGATGAGAGCCGAATCCCTGATTGGCGCTGATCCAGTCTTCGTTGATAACACGCAGATCGCGGAAGCCCATGTGCTTGCGATCGAAGTAGTTAGCGAAGGAAAAAGTGTAATGGGTGTCGAGCCAGCCATAGTTGCCGTGGCCACGTTCGGCCGAGGGGCGAAGGGTGATCATGCTGTCCTCCTGAATACACTCCATAAGATGCTTTAACGTTAAAGAAAGTTTCAGGGACGGTGGCAGACTATGTGGTTCGTGCCTCGGTATCGGAACGACGGCCTACAGTCCGGGGGAATCCTGCTTGCCGAGCTTGCGACAGAGACCGCCCAGTACTTCCTGCTCAGAGGGAGACAGGATTGCCATGAATTCGGTAATGCCGGCGGCGTGCTCGGGAAAGAGCTTTCGAATCAGGGCTTTTCCCTTGGCGCTGAGCACGACGATGAGTACGCGGCGATCTTCCGGTGACGGCTGGCGATGAGCAAGTCCTTGTTTTTCCAGGTTGCCCACGACCATGGTGAGGTTGCCGCCGGTAGTGAGGATTTTCTTGGCGAGGTCGGAGAGCGACATCGGGCCGAGATGATAGAGCGCCTCAAGAACGGCGAACTGCGTCAAGGTCAGGCCGGTTCCGCCAAGATGGCGGCCGGCATGGTTACGGGCGGCATTAGCCGCGCGCATCAGACGAACATAGGCGGCGAGCGCCAACCGTTGTTGGGAGCGGTTTGGAGACATACCACAATACTACAACGTTAAAGTAATTCATGCTGGGATGAACTTGTGAGATCGCTCCATTACTTGCTGTTAAACAGCAGTGGCGTGAAGGCGATCAGGTTGCGGCGCCACACCATCCAGGTATGCGCGCCGGGGGTTTCGATGTCGGTGAAGGTGATGTCCTTCGACTTCAGCCAGGTCTTGAACTTTCGATTGTCGTCGACGAGGTGGTCGCTGGAGCCGCAGGCAATCCACAGCGCACGCAGTTGCGAAGCTTGCTTGGAGTCGAGCGATGGAAATTGAGCAGCGTAGGCGTCAGGCAATCCGCCGGCGCTGAACGCGCCAACGTAGGCGAACTGGTCGATATTGTTGAGTCCGGTCAGAAGGCTTTCCGAGCCTCCCATCGAGAGGCCGGCGATAGCGCGGTCTTCGCGCTTGGTGGAGACCGGATACGCGCTTTCGACCTGAGGGATGACTTCAGTGAGCAGCGACTTGCGGAAGTTATCGAAGTTGAGTTGTTTGACGTCTGGGTGGTCCCAGGAGGCCTGCTTCAGCTTGATCATCTCGGGAGTGCCATAGCCCAGCGGCATGACAACGATCATCGGCTTGATCTTGCCCTGTGCGATGAGATTGTCGAGGATGACATTGGCCATGCCGACTGCTGTCCAGCCATCGGCCGAATCGCTAAAACCATGGAGCAGGTAAAAGACGGGATACTTCTTCTTCGCTTTCGGGTCGAAGCCGGGGGGCGTGTAGACATAGAAATCGCGCTGGTCGCCGACGACCTTGGACTTGAAAAAATGATGATGGACGACGCCGTGCGGCACATCGGCAACCTCCCACAATTGAGGAGTGGCGCCGGAGACGTGGACCATGCTTTGCGGCTCGATGAGATTGGGCTTAATGGTGGGATTATTAGGATCGATAAACTTAACCCCATCGGCGATGAACATGTATCCGTAAATGTCAGGATCGAGCGGGCCGAGCGTAAGGCCCCAAACGCCGGAGTCTTCCCGGGTCATTGGCGCAGGTTGCGGCGCGCCCTCGAATTGCAGCTTGACGTCTTTCGCGCCGGGATCGAACAGTCGAAACGTGACCTTCCCGTCGGGTTGGACGTCGGGTGAAATGATGGCTGGCGGTTGCTGGGCGAAAGCTACAAGGGAAATGAATACGAGAAGCGGGAGCAATCGTTTCATGGCGAGTCGAATAGTACATGGTGAGAGTCGCCGGTGACCAGTTGACTTTGACTGCTGCCTCTGGAGGGCTCAAGCGCCGATCGGGTCTTCGCGGTCGGTGTAGATGCCAGTCATCCAGACTAACGCGATGAATGCCGTGATTCCGACCGCGTAAGCCAGCAGGAAGCGCAGTCCCATGCTCCAGAACTGCTGGCGAATGGTTTGCAAGTCGGGGATCCACCAGACCAGTTTGTACGGAATGTAAATGCCAAAGCCCAGCAGCAGGCAGAACCACAGCCAATAGAGTGGCCGCTTCCACACGCGGCGCGAGCGGATGATGTGTTCGGGTTGGAAGCCCACCGCTGAGACAGTGGTGGCGATCGGTACCCACAGTGCCGGTATCACGAACCCGAGCAGCAGAAGCAGCAGCCAGTTCAGGTCGTTCATAAGGTTGCGCGGCGTCGGTCCAGCGCCCAGCTTCTGGCGAAGCCACACGGCGAACTGCGGCACGTACCCGTGAAGTCCCCACAAAAGCGAGGCGATGACCACGAAGACCAAGGCCCAGATTCCCAAGCCGGGAACGTGGCGCAACGAGTGACGATAAGCGCGCCAAATATTTCCTTCTTTGCGAAACTCTGCAACGCGGAACCACGCCAGCGTTCCCGCTCGGAGCCAGACAACAAGCACAACGACGACCACTGCGAGAAGGGCCGAAGCAGCAACCTGCCATCCATGCGCGTCGGGAATGAGCAGCCAGAAATACCAGATGGCAAGCACTGCGGCGTTAGCCACGAAGTTCAGCACCCAGAGCTTCATAATTCCGGCGCGGTTTGTCGTCGTTTCGTTCATCTTCATTTCACCGTCACCGTGGCTGCGTCGCTGGTGGACAAATATCGCGGCTGATACATCGGCTCGACGCGCGTGGGGCTGACGCGGAAGACGCCTGGGTTCACCACCTTGAGCAGATACGTGTATTCGGACTGTCCCCGCGGAAACCAATAATTGAAGAACGTGGTGCGATCGTCGCGCAATTCGCGATAGCTGCGCCAACGCGTGCTCCACCACGGCGGCTGCTCGTCGAGCTGATAAAGATCGTCGCGCGCGATCGACTCGGTGCCTGAGGGAATCGGGTCTTCGATCATCAGGTACCGCCAGTCGCTGCCGCCGACCGTGATGCGCACGGCCAGCGTGTCTCCGACCTGTACCGGGCCAGAGAGTTTGTCGAGGTGATACATCACCTTGTCGCCGTTCTGTTGCGGTGTGAGCTTGTAGTACTCGCGCACAGTGCTCAGTTGGAACGTCCCCGTGTTCACGACGTTGGGCTGGCTAGAGTAGTACTCTCCGCGAGCTGACCAGTAGAGCCGGCCTTCGCCTGATTTCACCAGGCGCACTTGATTGGTTCCGGGCGCGAGTTGCGCTTCAACGAGCGTGATTGTCGTTGGTGGAGCGGTCGCGTCGGCGGCTGCGAACTTCTTGGTCGCGACGCTCTTGCCGTTCACCTGCACGTCAACGCTGAAGTTTGGCTTGAGTTCCTGCGTGCGTTGCAGGTAGTCGGTGAGGCCGTAGATGACCATCGCCGTCTGCTGCGTCGAATCCCAGTAGTAGCCTTCACCGCGATGACTGACGAGGTAGAGCGCGGCCTTGGCCAGTAGCGGGCTTTGCGGATCGACACGATCCAGGAACTTCAGCACGTAAGCCGTAGCCTGCGGCGTCGTGTCGCCGTAAAAGTCCATCAGGTTGTTGGTGTCGGTGGGCCACCAGGCTTGGGCGTCATCCTGCTTCGCGTCGGATGCCAGTTGCTTCGCCACATCGTTAGAGCGAGCGTCACTGGTCTGCGCCATGGCAAGTCCTAGCAGCGCCTTGCCGTACGAAGTGAGCGTGGAGCGCTGGCCCCAGACCGAGTCAATGATCGTCGCGTTGGACTCACTGCCGCTCAGCACCAGCGCATATGCCATGTAGGCGCGCAGGTCAGTCTTCACCGCTGTCGAACGGGTGAATTGCGGCAGCAGCCATTTGCGTGCGCGCTCGATGCGGTCCTCGTCCACGTCGTAGCCGGAGGATTTCGCCTGCACCAATCCTGCAAGCACGTAAGCGGTCATAAAGGGCTGGGAGTCATCAGTCTGCCACCATCCCCAGCCGCCGTCGGGATGCTGGTACTGATATAGGCGGTCAAGCCCGGCGCGCACCTGCTTGTTGAGCGTCTGCGGATCGATGTTCGTTCCCACTCCCAGCTTCTTCATGGCATCAGCGACCAGCACGTCGGGTAGGAAGCTTGACATCGTCTGCTCGGTGCAACCGTAAGGATACGAAGTGAGGAAGTCGAGCGCTCCGAAGATTGTTCCTGCGATCGACGGCGTGACTTCGATTACGAGTTTTCGTGTGTTCGGTTCAATTCCTGCCGGGAACACGATCTGTTCGCTGACATTGTCGTTCCCAGATGCTGAGCCCGACTTCGCAACCGCCAGTTGCACTCCAAACGGAACCACCGGCAGCGTGAGTTCCATGGCATCGCTCTCGACGTCGGTAAGCGCTTTGCCCAAGACTTTGGCCGAGTCAACATCGAGCACGCGCACCCGGTAATCCACCTTCACGGTTCCGCGGCTGGGAACCGGAACATCACGCGCCGCGCCGTCGATCACCTGCAGACCGCTGAACTCCATCGACACGTGTGCGGTTTTTTCCGCGGGCAAGTAATTCTGCACGATCGTCGAAAGCGTAATCTGATCGCCACGCCGGAAGAATCGCGGCACCACCAGCCGCACCATCAGGTTCTTGCGCACAATGGTGTTTTCCACGGCGCTACCGACCTTGGTGTCTTGCGTCACGCCGCGCGTGGTAGCGCGCCACGAGGTTATCGCGTCGGGATAGTCGAACTTCACCGTCGCTTGGCCGCTGTTGTCGGTGCGTACGTCGGCCACCCAATAGGCGGTGTCGGGGAAAGCCTTGCGAATTTTCGGTTGCACCAGCCGCTCGGGTTTGAGCTGCGCGAGCGCCGACGAGCTGCGCCCCACGCCGCCGCCGTGCCCTCCCGCGAGTGGCATGGCGCGCTTGCCGGCCTGTCCGCTGAAGTAGTACGTCAGCGAGCTGTCGGTGGCGACCTTGGAGTAGATCGTCCCATAGAACGCCGACACGATATTACTGACGGTCTCCGGCTGGATCGCGTAGATGGCTTCGTCCACCACTCCCAGACTGAACTCCGCGGAGACAGGTTTTCCGGCGGAGTCGGTGGCCTTGATCGTGTAAGCCCCGGGCTGTCCGGGCTGATATTGCGGCTTCGACGGTTGCAGGTCCACTTTCAGCAGGTGTTGCGTCGGTGGCACCTTGAGACTTTTATTCCCCGAGTAGAACTTGTTGTCGCGGATGAAAGCTGCCGAGACATAGAAGTTGGGCGCGAACTCCGGCTGGATGGGGACGTCAACCGTAACGCTGCCTCCGCTACTCTTGACGACCTGCGCCGAGTACAGGCCATTTCCCTCGGCCGTGACGAGCACCGAAGCGGGTTGGTTGCCCGTGACGATGAGCACGTGCGCCGTGTCGCCGGGAGCGTACGACTTCTTGTCGGCAACAATCTGGATGCGTTCCTGTTGCGTGCTCGCCCACAGCGGGCTTTCGCCTGGAGCCCACAAGTAAGCAGTGTTCTCGACATCGCGATTTTCGGGAGTGACTGCAACGATCCGCACGCGAAATTCGCCGGCGTCCGGAATGGTGAACTGTACTTGGCCTTTTCCATCGGCACCAGTCTGCCCTTGCGCCGTGGAGAGCACTTCGCCGGAGCGCTTCTGCCAGTTCCAGCGACTCAGTTCCGCGCGAAACGCGGTGGCGACAGGTTTTTTGTCGTAGTCCTGCGCAGTCACGCTGATGATGGCCGCGCTGCCCTTGGAATAAACGTACGAATTCGGTTGGGCCGTGACATAGAAGCTGCCGTAGGTCGCCAGCGCGAATCCATGGCCTGAGATCTCGCGATTACCTTCGTCGGTAACGCGCGCCTCGATGCGATAGGTCAGGTCTTGCTTTCTTCGCGCTGACCTTAGTCGGAATGGTGATTTGCAGCTTGCCATCGGCATCGAGCGTGCCGCTCTGTTCCGTTTGCTGCTCGCCGCCGTAAGTATCGGCGTCACCCGACTCGTCGCCGCCTCCATCGTAGCCTTCGTCGCCGGTATCCGAATCCGACTCGTACTCCCCCATCGGCCAATACGTCGAGGTGTGTACCACCCACTTGACCTTGGCGTTCGCGACCGGCTCACCGAAGTAGTAGCGCGCGTCGATCGTCGCTTTGATGGGCTGGCCTTGCATCACGCGTGCTGTCTGCGCCGTAATCTTCACCGCATACTCGGGCTTTTTGTAGTCCTGCACAGAGAAGCGCACGCCTTCAACGTAGCGCTCGCCCGATTGCATCGACAGGTAGTAGAACCCCAAGTTAGCGTCCGCGGGGACAGGATAGTCCCAGTGCGCCGTGCCCATGTCCGAGAGTTTCACGGTCTGCTGCCAGATAGGCTGATAGGTACGTGGGTCGCGCAGCTCAAGCCGAAGCTCGCGGTCCTGCGGAATCGAGTAGCCGGTCGGCATCTCGGTGCGGACGATCGTCTTGAAGTGCACCGTATCACCGGGACGGTACACCGGCCTGTCCGTGTACGTATAGCCACGCAGATTGCGCGATTCCGACCCCATGTTCCAAGCGCCGGGCGCATTGACGGCGACCTGGTCTTGATAAGTCGCGAGAACCGCCACGTTCTCGGGCTTGGCTTGGGTGATGGGGAGATCAAGGATTCCCTGAGCGTCGGTCGGCTTGTTGGCGATCTCCTGCTGATCGATCCAGACGCGTGTTGCCGCACCAACAATGGGATTGCCGCTGGTGCGATCGACGACGTAGCACAGCAGTCTTCCCGGAGCCGCCTTGGTGATAATCGCGATGTCGGTGACGACTACGATGGTGTACGCGCGCAGCGTACCGTTCGTGGCCTCGACGAGATAGACACCCTTGTCAGTGACGGGAATCGTGACTCGCTGGCTCTGCCAGCGCTCGCCCGGCGGAACGTTCCACTTCCATTCCGAAACCAGTTGCTGCTGATTAAGCACCGGAACCTGCGCGTACTCATTGACCTGCGGCCCTTTCTGCTGTGGCGTGGTTTCGCCCATGCGCCACAACCGAATGCGATGGCGCGAGTCGGGTGAAAACTGCTCGCGAATGAAATCGCGGAACCAAGCCCAGATGCGGTGCTTCCAGGCGTGAAAGCGCTCGAGCCAGGTTTTCTCCTGCTTCGGCAGCCGCGGCGCTTGCCCGCCGAAGCTGTGCATGTCCTGCAGTTGGGAGAAGAATTTCCCGGCATCCTTGACGCGATAGACCCGAAACTCGAGGGCCGCAACATGGCTGCTATAAACGCCGATCTCGATCTTCTCGCCCGGCTGGTAGGTGCGGTCGCTGGTGATGGAGAAGTAGGCGGGACCAGCCTCCTCCTGTGCTATCACCGGCGACACGAGTAGGTGAATCAGGACAACCGCGAGCATGACGCGAAGCAGGCGCATCAGTCAACTCCTCGCAGGATGTTCCAGCGATAAACGCCGAGGAAGCTGGGGTTGGACGGCACTGGGCGCCAGCGCGGGTCAGGAAAATTCATGAGTTGCGCCACAGTGGGACGGCGAATCTCACCGGCTGACTTGCCGATCGGTCCGGTGTGATAAATCACCAGCGGCTCACCGCCAGATTCGATTTGGCTGGGTCCGAGGAAGACCATGGCGTGAAAACTCCGGTCTTGACCATCCTGACGAAAAAACAGCAGATCGCCGGGAGCGCGCGCGGGAAATGTCACGTCCCACAAAGTAAGAGTTGTGCCGCCAAAGAGTTTTAGCATCGGCGAATTGAGCGAATGCGCCATCGCTCAGGTCGTCGCCGGTAAAGTTGCCGTCGCGAACGCGGAACAGCCCCGCTCCTAGCGGAGTGTATGGATACTGATATTGGCGAATGTCGCCCGTCGAAGGCGCGGTGGGCAACGCAGCCGCCTTCGCCCACGCGGAATCGTGCTGGCGCAACGCTTCGCGGTAGGCATAACGGAGCAACGCAGCGCAGTCGTCAATCTCACCGCGAGATTGCGGTCGATAGTATTGGGCTTCAGCCAGCAGCGTGAACCAACGCCGAAAAGCAGCCCGGTCACCAGCATCGTGCAGACGGAGGAAGTCTGGAGTCCCGTCTCCCACACTGTCAGACACGTCAAGCGTGGTGTGCAAGATGACCTTTTCCGGCCCAAAGCCGGGAGCGGCGAAATGAAGCTTGATCTCGCCCGGTAGAACTCCCGCGCGAACTAAGATGACGGCAGAATCTCCGTGGACGACCACGGAATCCACGACAGCGCGATGAGGATCGTCGATCTCGACCCGTAATCCTTGCAGATCGCGTCCACTGTCAGAATGAAGTCTGATCTCGGTAGAAGTGAATCCGTCGGCAGGAAGAGCGGACGGCGACGCCGCGACGGTCAGCGCACCTGGAGTGAAAGCCCGGTGCACAGTGAAAGCTCCGAACACAGCGACAACTGCAACCACCGCCAGCACGGTAAACCAGCGATGTGCGCGGCGCATGGGTTCTGGGTCCTCCGCTCGACGCGCGGATTATAACGCAGGCACAGCGCCTTCACCACAGAACTCCCGACAACCACACAACGCGTCCGCAGATTTCGACAAATCTTTACGGATCAGAAAAGTTGCTAAAAACCTCTCGAATAATCCGTGATAATCCGTGCAAATCCGCGGCTGAATTGTCTTCTTACTTCGCCAACGCCCGCAACTCCGTCAACAGACGATCGACTTCTTCTGCCGTGTTGTAGTGTGCCAGGCCGATGCGTAGCATGCCTCCGCTCTGCTGTACACCCAGACGCTCGGCGAGGTTGATGGCGTAGTAGTTGCCGTCCCACGTAAAGATGCCGCGCTCGCCCAGGCGCTCCGCTAGTTCGCGCGGAGTGTAGCCCTCCATGCGAACGGCAACCGTCGGCGTGCGTTCATCGAACTTCGCCGGATCGCTGATTCCGTAGAACGTGAGGCCCGGGATAGCGAGCAATCCGCTGATCAGTTGCGACGCCAGTCCGCGCTCGTGCTGCTGAAAGACCTCATAGGCGGCAACGATCGCTTCGCGCCGAGTGTGAGTTTCGCTGCTGTGATGCCGGCCGACCTCGGCGATGTAGTCGACGGCAGCCGTAACTCCAGCCATGCACTCATGGTTTTGCGTACCCGTCTCCCAGCGGTCGGGCAGCTTCTCGCTGCACACCCGCAGCTTGTAAGGACGCAAGCGCAACAGTTGCTCGCGCTTGCCATACAGCACACCCTGGTGTGGCCCGAAAAACTTGTAGCTTGAGCATGCCAGAAAGTCGGTGTCGAGCGCCTTCACGTCGATCAAACCGTGTGGCGCGTAGTGCACCGCGTCAATGAAGGTCATCGCCCCAACCGCGCGCGCGAGCCGTATGGCTTCCTGCACGTCGTTGATGGTGCCGACCGCATTCGCGGCCCAGCCTATAGCCACAAGGCGGGTGCTGCGGCGAATCTTGGCTTGCAAATCGAACATGTCGAGCGTGCAATCAGCGGGCTTGATGTCGGCCGTGCGCACCTTGGCGCCGCGCTCTTCCAGGCAAACCCAAGGCGAAACGTTGGCGTCGTGATCGAGGCAGGTGACCATCAACTCGTCGCCACTCTTCAGTTCGCGGCCGATGGCACGGCTTAGGGCGAAAGTCAGCGTGGTCATGTTCGCGCCGAAGACAACTTCCTCCGGCGCGCAGTTGAAGAAGTCGGCCATGGCCTGGTGCGCCTGCTCGACGATCAATTCGCTGCGCTGGCTGGTGAGAAATGCGCCGCCAAGGTTGGCGTTCCACTTCGAGAGATATTCGGAGATGGCATCAATGACCGTCTGCGGCACTTGCGTTCCGCCGGGCGCATCGAAGAAAACCGCGGGCTGGCCGTTGACCGTCTGACGCAGCGCCGGAAACTGCTGGCGTACCCAATCAAGGTCGAGCTTGCGTACTTGGGGGACGACTCTTGCACTGGCTGACATGCTAGGAACTCCTGACTGCGTTAATAAAATCCGAGAGCATCCCGTAAGCCGTCGCTTCCGGCCCAGGATCGCGCTCGCTGATAATCAACTCCTTGAATATATCGGTTTCGAAAGCGATCAACAGCGAGGTGCCATGCACCTGCGCCAGAGGATCGTCGAGCTTGAGCCGTTCCGGCGCAACCGACGCTTGAATGCTTCCGTCAGGCTGGCGCCGAGCGCGGCTCACCAATCTCCAAGCTTCGCCTGTTTCGTGGGCTTTGCGCAACTGCTCGGGGGTAATGCCTCGAATTCCTGTGCGCGCAACGTCGGCCAGTGCGAGATCAGTCCCCATGAGCACTTTGGCAACTTCCACGATCTTTACCGCGGCATCGATGCCGTCAATGTCGGCCGAGGGGTCAGTCTCGGCCACCCCGAGCCTCTGAGCTTCGGCAACCGCCTCGTCAAAACTCTTCCCATCTTGCATGCCTTCCAGAATGACCGTAGTGGTCGAATTGATCACGCCACGAAACCCTCGGATCTCGATGGCCGGCAACGCCTCGCGGAACAGCGAGAACACCGGCGCGCCATCCATCATGGCCGACTCAAAGTAAAATCGGCGGCACTTCGATTCCGCCAGCCGCGTCAGCTCCCGGTAAGCATGGACTACCGGCCCTTTGTTGGCACTGATGGCGTGTGCGCCCGATTCGAGTGCCGAACGGATGTAGGTGACGGCTGGCTCGCCCGTCTCGGCGTTGAGCGAGCTGGCTTCGAACAGGATGTCGGGCTTAACCGCGTGAAGCCAACTGGCGATATGTCCCACCGAACGGGCGCCCGAGAAATCGCCTGCCAGCAACTTCTCCGGAGCAAAGCCTTCGTGGGCCACCAGCCAGCCGGCGTGGCGCGTCGAAACGCCGGTGATGCGCCAGCATATTCCGTAGCGCTCAGCCAGCTCCTGCTGTTTACGCTGCAGGAGTCCGACAAGAGCTGAGCCGACATGGCCCAGTCCAATGATCCCCAGGTCATAAGTGCGGATGAGAGTGTCTCCCAGTGCAAGCGGTATTTCCTTCATTGTAAACAGGAAAAAGGAAAGGGTGCGCGAACGCACCCTCTTCTGAATCCGCTTGATCCTAACGTGCGCTACTTGCCCGATTGAAACCGCTTATTCACTTCGGGCCAGTTCACCACGTTCCACCACTCTTTCAAGTAGTCGGCGCGGCGGTTCTGATACTTCAGGTAGTAAGCGTGCTCCCAAACGTCATTGCCCATGACGGGATAGAAGTCCTTAGTGAGCGGGCTGTCCTGATTCGGCGTGCTCATAATGCTAAGCTTGCCGGCGGTATCGCGTACCAGCCATGCCCATCCGCTGCCGAACTGCTTCAGTCCAGCGTCGTTGAACTTTTCCTTGAAGCTGGCGAAATCGCCAAATGTGCTCTTGATGGCGTCGGCAATAGCGCCGCTGGGCTCGCCACCAGAGTTGGGACCCATGATAGTCCAGAACATGGAGTGGTTCACATGGCCTCCGCCGTTGTTGCGAACGGCCGTGCGGACGGCCTCGGGTACGTTCTCCAATCCCTTGATCAGCTCTTCGACCGTGAGGTCCTTCAGCTCGGGAGCTTTTTCCACAGCGGCGTTCAGGTTGGTTACGTAGGCCTGGTGGTGTTTGTCGTGATGCAGATGCATCGTCTGGGTGTCGATGTAAGGTTCTAATGCAGAGTAGTCGTAGGGCAGCGGTGGAACTTCGAATGCCATTCTGGTTCTTTCCTCCGAATGTCTGTGATGCCCGGTGAATAAAGCGGGATGCAAAACGACGCCGCTATGACGTCCGGCGTCCGGATGCAGACATTATAGCGGCTGCGGCGACGCCATGCGGTCAGCGATATTTCTGGGCTTCGGCGCGCTCCTCGGCAGTCATCTCGTTCCACAGGGTTTGGCGGTTCTGTTGTGCCCAGTCGCTCGTGGGATCGGCCGCGAGTGCCGACGACATCAACTGGTAAGCCTTCACCCGGTCGCGCGCGACGCAGGTTCCATTGGCGTACAGAGCCGCGAGCCGGTTGCGTGCCGGCGCATTTTCCTTCGTTGCGGCAGACCGCAACAACACCAGCGCTTGCTCGCAACTCCGAGGCACTCCCTGGCCCTTGATGTACATATCGGCCAGCCGCACCGGAGCCACTGGGTTGCCCCGCGACGTGGCCTTCCACAACCATGCTGCAGCCGCGGCGGGATCGCTGGCGTCCACAGCCTTGGCCAATTCCTGCTGACCGGGCTGAGGCTTCGACGACACCTTGGGCACCGGCGCCTCAATCGGCTTGGCCGGTTCGGCGTTCGTGGTTTCGGTGTTAGCGCCTGCTGGCGTCTTAGTATCGACCGCGGGTGGCGCAGCCGCGGGACTTTGCTGCGTCTGAGACTGCGCGCTCGTCTTGGACGCAGCACCAGAAGAAGTAGGAGACTCTGCCTGAGACTGCGCCGGCGTTGCAGTCGAATCAGCCGCAGGCGGAGTTGCTTGAGCTGTACTTGCGGGCTGCGAGCCTGCCGACTCTTTCGTGGCCGCAGGCTGTTGTGTCGGCTCAGTCGGCTTTTCTTCCTGAGCAGTAGGAACCTGAGGCGCGACCGGCGCCGGAGTCGTCAATTGCACAATCCGCTGGCGCAGCTTCTCGTATCCCTCACGCGCGACTTCGATCGGCCCCTGGAAGGCATGCGTGATCTGTGCCCGTCCTTCGAGATAACCGAGTCCCCCGAAGACCAACAGCAGCGCCACCAGTACCGCGAGCAATATCGACCACACCCCCCATTGACGGCGCTTCGGTGTCGCATCCTCTTCCAGCAGCGGCGCGGTGGTAGCCGGTTCGTCGAGCCCGAGAAATGATGTTCCCTTGTGCGCCTCAGGTTGTGCGGCGGCCTCTGGCGTCGGAGGGTCACTAATATCGAGGAAGCGCGACCGATTCGCGGCACTGGATCCCGGCGGATAGTACTCCTCGCCGGTCGGATGCGCGCCCGCTTCCGGTGGAGGCGGCACGTCGCCATCGAACGACGCATGGTGAAACTCGGCAGGGGCCTCCTTATCGATCTTTGGAACCTCGCTCCGCATGGTGAGCTCGTCGGCCGACTCGCTCGGCGGCGTGTACCGGAAGCTGGCGACGTACTCCTTTAACTCGCGGTCTTCGTCCGGATGCTTCTCCGTCGGCGGTTCAAACGGACTGATGTCCGGCGCACCCGACGCTTCCGTCACCTCTTTAAAAGTCGGCATTCCCGCCGAGGCCGGTGGAGGCGTGAACCGCTCCGGAATCGGCGGTTTGACCACGCCGGGACGACTCGGACCGGCGTCGCTGCGGGTGGGCGTCACTTCACGTTGCGGCGGAGCAGTCCTGGGCACAATAAAGGGTACAGGCCTGCGCGTCTCAGCCGGAGACGGCTCCTCTTCGCGCGGCGGCGCGGCCTCGCTCGCCGGAGGAACAAATGGCTGAGGAGGCGCCGGCGACTGAACTTCCAGAGCTGGCGGCTCGACCGCCTCAGCCGCAGGTTCGGTCTCCGCAGCGACCGACTCTTCGGGCAGCGGCTCCTCTACGGCCGGAACTGGCGCGGCTTCCTCAGGCGGCGACACGACCGAGGTTTCGGCGACTTCTAGAGGCAGCGCCGTCGCCGGCTCAACAGCTTCAGTCGGCGCCGCCTCTGCAACTATGGGCTCAGCGACCAGCGGTTCTTCTGGCGGGGCTACAGGCTCCAAACTCTCGGGTAACGGAGGTGCAGAGTACGACTCGATAGGCTCCGCGAACGCCGTCTCGGTATCCGTGACCTCCAGCTCCGGAGCTTCAGCCTCCGGCGCGATTGCTCCCGCCAGAGCTTCGGGGGACTCGTTCGGGTGTGGCTCGGCCTCTACCACCCGGCTTTCAACCGGCCAATGCTCCGCCTCCGCCGCGGGCACAGACAAGGTCGACGAGGTAACTTCCAAAGGCGCGCTGGTAAAGGTCAGTGTGCTCTGGGCTTCCGGCACGGTCAGATCGCGGCGCGGGAAGGGACTGCCACACATCCCGCAATACCGATGCTCCCGCGGATTGTCGTAACCGCAATTGCTGCAGACCAAGCTGCCTCCTCAGGCCGATGTCCATCGTAACTCATATGCGAAATGCGATGAATCGACCCCGGACCCCCGGTCGAAGCCGGGTATGGCCCGAATGAGTAGGTATCGTTTGCGACAACAGCGAGACTCTGGCCGATGACCTAAGCGCGCCCTACAATGGGGGCGACTCGACACATCGGAGCAGGTCGAAAGTCCGGCGAATACACCGGATACATGGGCCTGACTTCCGCAGAAACGCGCCACCTGGCAGGCGAATCACGGCGAAGCGCGGGCGAAAGAAAACCTCAGGCTGGCGGCGGCGACGTGGTTGCGCTAGAACGACAGGTAGTAAAGGGCACCGGGGAGGGTTACGCATGGCTGATGCACGCGAGGTGATGAACATTCGGCAGGCTTCGCAGTACTTGGGCGTCTCGCCCGATACCCTCTACAAATACGTCTCGGAAGAGAGAATCCCCGCTTTCAAGCTGGGCAACCGCTGGAAGTTCAAGAAGAGCATCCTCGACACCTGGATGGAAAGCCAGAGCCTCAGCAGCGAAGTCTCCCGCCCGCGCAAACTGAACAAGCCCACCCGTGCCGTGGTGAGCTAAAGACCCTGTCGCTAAACTTGCCTTCAGCTAGGTTTTGAAGGGGCACAGCTTTAGCTGCGCCGTACAAGTCGTTATATTTTTGTCATTCCTCGCGGACTTTAGTCCGCGAGGGATTTGCTTATTAACCAAGTTCTGATCCGCGTGCTCCGCGCCCTCCGCGGTTGCCTTTTTGCTCGATTCCGATCCGTGATAATCCGTGCAAATCCGCGGCCGCCCTCCCTGCCCCACTCCGAAATTAATATTCGCCAACCACGTCCTGCGCGATAATGATCTTGTCCACAAGGGCAGGAACCTCAAATGAGCGAAGCTGGCATCGGCGGCGGTTCGCGCCAGTGCTTACGGGTCATCGCAACGCTGGGAGCCATAATTCTGTTCTGCCTCAGCGCTCCGGCCCAGCAACCTGCCGCCACATCATCCTCGGCCAAGACTGGAACCATCGTCGACACTCATTCCGACAAGCGGGTCGTGCAGACCGGCCGCTGGTACGTAGTGCGCCAGTTCACCGTCGATTTCGCCGTGCAAATGCTCCAGCCAGACCTATTGCGGAGAAGTCACCACCACCGTGATCAATGAAGTTGACGACCTGATGGCCAGCAAAGGTAAGCCCGTGGCGCTGCAGGAGAGCGGCAAAGATCTCGACGTGACCTTGCAAAACGGACGCCGCATCAAGGCCCGCCAGGTCGACTCCAACAAGTGCACACAAAATTGAATTTCGCCTCTGTCTTATCCGTGTAATCCGTGTAAATCCGCGGCTGCTTTTCCGCTTTTCCTCCGTGCCCTTCTGCGGATGTGGATTGTGCGCTCAGGGTTGGGCGCGTAGGATGCGCAAATGGAAATCCTTCACAGATTTCTATCGCTTCTCGTCGTGGTCCTGTTCGCGTTCTCGTTCGCTGCGGCACAGACCGGGACGGCTCCGATCGCGGGGGCCAGCGTGACTCCGCCGGAGACGATGAGTTCTGCCGACCTGACCACCCAGTTGTCCGGGGTCAAAGACAACTCACTCGTCGTCGCCAACAAAATTATCAGCGGCCCCCTGCGGATCGATGCTGACCAGCGGGCGATCATACCGGTCGCTTTCAAAGTCGAGTTTCGCGACTGCGAGTTTACCGACGAAGTGTTCGTCCGGAAGGTTGACTTCGCGCAGAGCGTAATCCTGCTGCGAGTAAAGTTCGATAAGGGCCTGGACCTCGAAAGCGTCCACGTGCAGGGCGACCTCCGGCTAGAAAGCGTGGAAGCCGCCCAGAAGATCCAGATCTATCAATCCCAGGTCGACGGGGACTTCCACATCAGCAGCTCGGTGGCGCCCGCCTTCGACGTTGAGAGCCTCACAGCCGCCAACGTCATCCTCAGCCTGGGAAAGAAATCCGTTCCCACTGTTGACTTTGCGCACCTCGCGGCTGGCCGGTTCAGCCTGTCGGCGACCCAGGGTTCAGGTGTAAAGGTAACCCATCTGGTCCTGAACAACGCCAGCCTGAAAGACACGCTTGTTCTGCAAAACCTTGAGCTGCAGCAGGTCGAAGCCGCCAACCTGACCGTCGCCAAGCGAGTGATGTTCCTGCCGGTGACGATGATCAAGCAGCTTGACTTGACCTCGGCCAATCTCGGCGGATTCGACTGGGACTTCGCCGGCCCAGTGGAGTTGCCTCAAAAACTGGACATCGACAGCGCAACCCTGGGAAGCCTCAGCATTGTTCGGGGGCTGCCTGCAAGCGCAGCAAAATCTCCCACTGAGGCCAGACGCGTGCGGGCCGACCGCACCGATTACGGCCTGGCTTTCCTGGAGAGGGCTGAATATTACGAGCCTGCTTACACCTCTTACGAGTCGTCCCTGAAATCGCGAGGACAATCGGACAAAGCGGACGGCGTGTACTTTGCCATGCGTGACCGGAGGCGCTATACCGAGTTTCTGGACGCCAGCACTGCTTGGGACAAGATCGTCGCGGGATTTAATTACGTGATTGGCTTCGGACACAAGTGGTTTTTCGGATATGGGCGCGCCTGGGTCTATCCGCTAATCTGGTGTGTGGTGTTCGTTCTCGCGGGAGGCTTCATCTTTCGCAACTGCGATTGCATGGAGCGACTGGAAAATGCGACTCCCGCCCGCGTTTTCTCTCCGTTTTGGTATAGTCTCGACATTTTTGTTCCTATCCTCAGCCTCGGCGTGGCCAAAAACTGGCGCCCCAAGGAGGAATACCGCCTGCTCTACTTCTACTCGAAGTTCCTCTCTCTGATCGGCTTGATCTTCATCTCTGCCATGGTCGGCGCCTTAACTGGCACGCTTAAATAGTCTTTATAAGGGTGCCCCATCCTTTCGCCTTCCTTTGGCGAAAGGGTGGGAAGCAAAACTCCTCATGGTTTGCATCCCTCGCGCAGCGGGGGATCTGCTGTTTCTCCCAGTTGTCATCCTGAGCGGGTGATAAAACTTTCTTATCACATTGTTTTCATTGCACATAACACGGCAATTTTCGGCTGTGTAGGAACTGTGCAGGGCAGTTGTGCAAATTTCGGCCAATTTGGCTGTACAGGCACTTGCGCACGAGCAGCCGGGCGCGTCGCCCCCTCTTGCGAAGCCAGAACAGCAACGCACAGAGTAGCCAAGTCCATACGCGATGTCGGTTCCTGCTGTTCATACTGCTAACGATAAATGATCGCAGCAATGGCCGCATCTTCGCCGCATAAGATCGACAGAAGACAGTCCAACTACCGAGACCACCCCTGTATGCTGCTATCGTCCGAAGCAAGCAGGTTGGCACGTATGCGAAAGGACTCTTTCCTAACTCCAAGGTATAAAGGATCATGCTCATGACGAGAGTTCTAATCTTGGCTGGAAGCCTGCTGATGCTTCAGCAAGTGGCCCAAGGTCAGTTCATCAATAGCCGCGATCTACAGCAAGATTCCGAAAAGCTGAAGGTGTGCATGACTCGCGCAAAGGTGACAAACGCAGGTGAGTTTGAGATCAACTCGAAGTACATCGAAAGGGTTCATCAATACAATCCCGATGCGACCTTTGTCATTTCCAACGACGGCTTGACGGAATGCGGGATGAACGGTGGGACCGGCAAGTACGGTCCGCTATCCACGACCGGAGAAAACTGGGGATGGCATTTCATCAGACCGCAGCAATTCAAGCCGGGGATTGGTACTCCCGAAGGGCAAGCTATCGCTATCAAAGCCTGCGGAGAAGCGGCGAAAGCAAAGCTCGACCGGCCTAACTTCGACCATTACTCCTTCTTCATGCCAAGAGAAATGCCTCGGGTCGTCACTCATTACACCCCACAGCAGGCCGCAAACATGGCCAAGGGGCAGTTCCACATGGTCACTGACGGCGGTCTTTCTGTAGCTCCGTATGACATCGAAGTAAACGGAACCGAGTTCTACAAAACCGGGGGGATGGACTTGACGGGAGTTTCGGTCCTGTGCCTCTTCAGTCCGATGATGGAGATAAAAGCTATCAAGACGATGGACGTGAAAGACGCAGCCTCGCCGAAGAGAAAGAGCAATTAGGCGATTTTTGCCCAACGCCTCGAAAAGGTAAAAATGGGAATCCATTAGGGGAGCATGAATGAACATCGCTAGGGTGGGGTCATGAAGAAAAGAATTGCGATTCTCACAGCATTACTAGCAGTGTCGATGCCTTGCTTCGGGCAGCCCTCTCCGAATACGCCCACGCCAGCCCAACAAGCAACGCCAGATAAGAGACCTGTTCCGAATCACGTTGCGGTCAATTCGATACCCACCAAGGATGCATATGACTGGGCTGCATACTGGGGGAGCATTGCGCTTGTGGTCGTGGGGTTTGGAGGCGTGGTCGTTGGGATTTGCTCTCTCGTTTTCTTGCGCCGTCAGACGGAGGCAACACGAATCGCAGCTGATGCGGCTCTCGCACAGGCGAATCACATAGCGAATTCTGAGCGGGCGTGGATTGAGGTGCTTCCATACAATTGGTCAATTGAGTTCTATCCGAAGTGGGAGACGGGTGACCCCGTACCAGAGGGGCCGATGGGGACTTGGCCAATTTCGCACCGTTTTGCGGCGCAAATTAAGAACCTAGGCAGAACCCCTGCGAAGATCGAAGGCATTGCTGTTCGGTACGTTCGAAGTTCACGAAGCGCCCGTGATATGGACCCGGAGCCGGACTTCGGGGAGATTGACACGGAACAATTCTTCCTGCTTCCCAACAGCGAGATGGCCGCAACCGCGATTCTATCGCCCGAAAGTGGCGTGCTGGCTAAGGCGGAGGTGACAGCCATCCAGGACGGGAGAGAATTCCTATATGCCTATGGTGTGGTTAAGTACCGGGACGTGTACGACCGTCCACATGAAACCCGCTTCGGCTATGCCTATCGCACTCCCGATTCTCACTACATCCTGAAGGACGGAAAGGTCGAAACAATTAGTTTCGGGAAGGCTGTGTTTCAGCACGCTGGCCCCGCCACTTACAACCATGTCACGTAGCAGTAAGGCTCTCGCAAGGGTGCACCTCAGCCACCCCCGCCTTCCTCTGGCGGGTGGCCCATATTTGCCTTCTTTTGGCAAATCTGGGGCTTTGCCGTTATCACACTTAACTGTGACCTGCGTCCTAGCGCATCCCGCTCCCGAACCTGCACTCTTGACACAGAACGATGAGGGAGAGCTGTGCCCAGAGAGACGCAGCCGGGTCTTCACCTCGTCGTCGAAGTGAAGGTGATTCGACCTGTGATGGGTCACTGCAAGTCTCTCGATTTCTTACCCATCTTCCCGCCAATAGCCTCTCTCCATTCTAGAAAAATCTCGCTTAACTCCTTTATTAAGGATTTTGCCGGTAACCCCAACGCGTTCAGTGGCTTGCGCACAAAATGTTTGTATCTCCATGAAAACAAGGATTTTGCGAGGGGAGGGGGAGGGGGTACCCACCTCCCGCACCGATTCCCGATCCGGGAAAACTCTTCCACCGCCTCCGCTGGAGCTTTCCCTCTCACTGCCGATGCATGCAGCAGTGCGTCAAGCGCACTCCCTGGAGGTTCTATGCGCCGACTGCTGATCGCCCTGCTGCTATGTTCCTGTGCCATCGCCCAAAATCAAAATGAAGATGCCAAGCCCATCGAAGGTCCCGACTTCAGTCGCGCCGCCCGCGAGCGAGGCGCTTTCTACCTCAATGGCATTGGGCACCAATACATTCAGGGTAAGAACTTCACCGTGGTGGCGGCGGCGATTCCCACGCTCAATGGCAAGTATTTCGGAGTGAAGCTCCACGTGTTCAATCGCGGGAAGCAGTCGGTGAACATGCTGCCCGAGTCGGTCACGGTCGAAGACTCAGTGGGAATCAGGCAACTGGAACTGTTTTCGGCCGCGGAGATTGCCGATCACATGCGGCGTCAGCCGACCTGGATGCGCGTAGCAGGAGCGGCGGTCGGAGGCGCTCCGGCGCCACCGATGCCCGGCAACGACCCAGGTGTTCCCACCATGGCTGACCTGCTGCGCGAGCTGAGCAAAGACGCCGGCGGCAATGGAATGGCGATGGGCTACACAGATGCGTCGTATCCGACGCTGACCGTGCGCGGGACACCGAAGGCGGTGGCACATAGCTCCGAGGCGTGCGACTTGGGCTGCGAGTTGCGCAACCGCGAAATTGGCGACAGCAACGGGCCGCAACTGGCGCAACGCAGTGCCCGTCCCGAGCAGGTGGAGCAGAGCGAGTTCCTCGCTAACACCATTCCTCCCGAAGGCGATGCGGAAGGCGTTTTGTACTTTGCGATGCCGAAGCTGACCGATCGCGCGCCGATTTCGCACACCGGCAAAAAAAGCTACTTGGTGACGGTGACGGTTCCGGTAGGCGATGAGAAATTCCAGTTTGTATTTCCGCCCGAGTAGTCGAAAACAACTATTCACGTAGAGGGTCAATTCGCAATAAACTTTCGAAACTCCTGATGCGAAAACCGAGGAAACAAACCCTGTCCATAATTGCGGTTGTCCTGCTGCTGATGTGGGGCAGCTTTCTGCTGTTTATCGGCTGGGCGATGCGGCAGCCACCGGAGAAATTCGGCCGGGTGATGTCGCATATGCCGATGCCGGCCTTCTTCTTGTTCCCATTCGAGACGATGTGGAGCCATGCCCGAGCCGGCGTCGTGCAGCCAGGAGACCTCGCGCCCAATTTTCGCCTGCCGACGCTGGACCATCAATCGGAAGTAGACCTGGCGGCGCTGCGGGGCAAGCCCGTGGTGCTGGTTTTCGGGAGCTATACCTGACCTCCATTTCGGCGGGAGGTTCCCGCCCTCAACAAGCTGTATGAGCAGTACGGCAACCGGATGGCGTTTTATGCGGTGTACATCCAGGAAGCGCACCCAACCGACATCTGGCAGATGAAGAGCAATATCAAAGACAACGTCCTGTTCGCCAGTCCCAAGAACGACGAAGAGCGTGCGTTCGTGGCTGGAGCGTGCGTGCGCAAGCTAGGGATCAAGTTCCCGGCAATCCTCGATGGGTTCGACAACACTACGGAGAAGGCCTACACCGGATGGCCGGACCGACTCTACTTGATCGGCAGCGATGGCACGGTGTTGTACAAGAGCAAGCCCGGACCGTTTGGGTTCCATCCTGCGGATTTAGAGGCGGCGATCAAGAAGCTGCCGCAAGCGCAGGCGCAGGCGGCGCGTTAAGAGCGAATTTTCAAATTTCCGGGCCCGTTCGCTTTCCCACCTATAATGTCGGCACGATGAGTGGGTGTCGACATGCCGCGGTCGTAGTTCTGATCTTCGTTATGCTTACGGCCGGCGGAACTTTGCGGGCGCAAGCACCGCTCACGATCACAACGGCATCGTTGCCATCGGCGACAGTAGGAACGAGCTACCAGACAGGAGTTGGGGTGACTGGCGGCGCGATGCCGTACATGTGGCAGGTGTCGGGCGGCGATCTGCCACCAGGCCTGAAGCTGGACGGAAAGAAAGGGGTGATTGCGGGCACGCCGACCACCGCCGGCACGTATCATTTCGAAGTCTTGGTCGCCGATTCGGGCGTTCCCGCGATGCAGATCCAACGTGAATACACGCTTGTCGTAACCGCAGCGCTGACGATCGAGTGGAAAAAGCCGCCTGCGGTGCATGGGCAAACGATTGACGGTTCGGTTATCGTGAGCAACCTGACAAGGCAGGACTTCACACTAACGGTGATTGTGGTGGCCGTGAACCGGATTGGCCGAGCGACGGCGCTGGGGTACCAGGAATTCACGCTAGGATCGGGCGGTGAACAAGTGATTTCATTCGGCTCAAGCCCGGGGCCGGACACTTACATTGTTCATGCAGATGCAGTGGCCGAGGTTGCGAGCACCAACACTATCTATCGCGCGAGGAAGCAGACTACGCAGCCGCTGGTGATTCAGCCGCCAGACTAGCGCGCGAACCGTCTCGCCGCCACTGCATCCGGTGCGTACAATGCTGAGGATGGATTACGCGGGCCGGCAGAAAAAACTCCTACAAACACTAGTCGAGGAAGAGTTGGACGGGTTTGTAATTACCCATCCAGCCAATCTGCGCTACCTGTGCGGCTACACCGGCAGCAACGGGTTGTTGCTGTTTCTCGCTGGGCGGCGGCTATTTTTCACCGACGGACGCTACACCCAGCAGGCGCACGAAGAGGTGAAGGGCGCGCGAGTGGTGATCGCGCGAGGGCCGCTGCTGAATGACGCGGCGAAGATCCTCAACAAGCTAAGTTCGGCGGCGATCGGGTTCGAGTCGGACCTAACTACGGTAGCCGCCGCAGCGCAGATGAAGGAAGTCGTGCATCGGCGTATCGAGTGGAAGCCAACCTTGGGGCTGGTCATGCGGCAGCGCATGATTAAAGACGAGGACGAACTCAAGCTCATTCGTGACTCGGTAAAGCTGGGCGCGAGCGTGTATCAGCAGGCAGCAAAGTCGATTCGGCCGGGTGTAAGCGAGGTCGAAGTCGCGGGCAAGCTGGAGTTTGCGGCGCGTCGAGCTGGAGCCGATGGAATGTCGTTCGAGACCATCGTGGCGGCGGGGAAACGAGGAGCTTTGCCGCACGGTCGGGCGACCGGCCAGCCGATCCCGCGACGCGGATTCGTGGTGGTGGATTCGGGTGTTATACTGCGAGGCTATTGTTCGGACATGACGCGTACTGTCCATGTTGGCCCAGCGGGCCGAGTGGAGCGCGAGTGGTATAAGGCGGTGCTGGAAGCGCAGCTAGTGGGAATTGCTGCCGTCCGACCGGCGGTTGCGGCGGGACAAGTGGACGAAGCCGCGCGTGCGGTTCTGCGTAAGGCGAAGTTAGACCGTTACTTTACGCACTCGACAGGACATGGCGTGGGCCTGGAGATTCACGAGCCACCGCGGTTGGGTAAGAAGCAGACGGAGCGGCTGGCGCCAGGAATGGTGATCACCGTTGAGCCTGGAATCTACATACCGGGCAAAGGTGGTATTCGCATAGAAGATATGGTGATAGTCACCGAAAACGGGTGCGAAGTATTGACCCCGGTGACGAAGGAACTGATAGAAATTGATGCGCCGTAGGTAAGGCTGGTGGATGGAAACCCGGCATGGCCTGGCGGAACGGAACGCGATGAATCAAAAAGAAATCAAAGAACTCATAGAGCTGTTAGTGGAGAAGGACATCGCCGAGTTCGAGATGGAACGCGGCGATGTAAAGCTGCATATCAAACGCGCTGGAGCTGATCGCGCGCCGCAGGTGGTTGCGGTGTCGGCTCCGGCGGTGGCGGCGCTTCCGGTGACTCCGGTAGGTGCTCAACCGACGGCGGTCGTGGCAGAAGCGGCAAAGCCGACACCAGCGGCGGCGGCGGACGACGACGCCAGCCTGCATATCGTAAAGTCGCCGATTGTCGGGACTTTTTACGAAGCCGCATCGCCGGGAGCTCCGGCGTTCGTGGCTGTTGGCGACTCGGTGAAAGAAGGGCAGGTGCTGTGCATCATCGAGGCGATGAAGCTGATGAACGAGATTGAGGCCGACGCGACAGGCGTGATCGTAAAGCGCTTTGTCAACAACGGCAGCCCTGTGGAATATGGAATGCCACTGTTCGGGATACGGAAAAACTAAAGGGAGTTAGATTCCCACAATTGCCAAAGGCAGGCAATTGTGGGCCACCCGACCACATCAAAATCGTCAACCAGTCCAACAGATCGACAAGATCCATTCATGTTCAAAAAGATCCTGATAGCGAACCGCGGTGAGATTGCCCTGCGCGTGATTTGTGCGTGCAAAGAGTTAGGCATCAAGGCGGTGGCGATTTACAGCGAGGCCGACCGCAACTCGCTACACGTACGCTTTGCCGACGAAGCGATCTGCATCGGGCCTCCGCGGTTGAGTGAGAGCTACCTCAACATTCCGGCAGTGATCAGCGCGGCGGAGATTGCCAATGTGGATGCGATTCATCCTGGCTACGGGCTGCTCAGCGAGAACGCGAACTTCGCCGAAGTGTGCCAGGCATGTGGCATCAAGTTTATCGGGCCTCCGCCGGAAGTGACGCGGATGATGGGCGAGAAGGAAAAAGCGCGCGCCACCATGAAGAAAGTGGGCGTGCCGATTCTGCCGGGGTCGGACGGCATCATTGCGTCGGCGGACGAAGCGCAGGAATGGGCACGGAGCATCGGATTCCCGGTGATCGTGAAAGCGTCGGCAGGCGGTGGCGGGCGCGGAATGCGGATTATCCGCAGCGCCGATGAGTTGCCCAACCAGTTCCATGCGGCGCAGTCGGAGGCAGCAGCGGCTTTCGGCAACGGCGATCTCTACATGGAGAAGTACATCGAGCGACCGCGGCACATCGAATTCCAGATATTGGCCGACGAATACGGGAATGTCATCAGCCTGGGGGAGCGCGAGTGCAGCATTCAGCGGCGGCACCAGAAGCTGGTGGAAGAAGCGCCGTCGGTCGTGGTGACACAGGAGTTGCGTGACCGCATTGGCGGCATCCTGGTGAAGTCGCTGGCGGACATCGGCTACATGAACGCCGGCACGATCGAATTCCTGATGGATGAAGATCGCAGCCTGCATTTCATCGAGATGAACACGCGCATTCAGGTTGAGCATCCGGTGACGGAGATGACCACGGATGTGGACCTGGTGAAGTCGCAGATCATGATTGCGGCGGGCGCGAAGATGAGCGAGGTCATCAATCATCCGGTAGTGTTCCGCGGGCATGCGATCGAGTGCCGCATCAATGCCGAGCATCCGGAGCGGTTTACGCCGTCGGCAGGGAAGATCACGGCGCTGAACCTGCCGGGAGGCACCGGCATACGGGTGGACACAGCGGCGTATGCTGAGGGAGTGATTCCGCCGTACTATGATTCGTTGATCGCCAAGCTGTGCGCGCGCGGGCGCGACCGCGATGAGGCGATCTCGCGCATGTCGCGGGCGCTGGACATGTTCGTGGTGGAGGGAATCTTTACCAGCATCCCGCTGCAGAAGCGGATCATGGCGGATGAGGACTTCCGCGCGGGCAACATTGACACGAAATTCATGGAGCGCTTCCTGGCGCAAAGCAACAATAAAGAGGCCGGGAAAAAGTAGGCATCCATGCAGAAGCCCCTGCAATTACCGCGGCTATACGCGATTCTGGATGTGACCTGTTTTGCGCCGCAGCTACGGACGACGAACTCCATCGTGGAATTTGCCCGTGATTTGGCCGAGGGCGGGGTGACGCTGCTGCAATACCGGAACAAAGATGGCAACACGCGCGCCATGATGAGCCACGCCCGCGAGATCAAGCGCGTGCTTCAGGGCAAGGTGCGGCTCATTATGAATGACCGTGCCGACATCTGCGTCGCCGTGGGTTTCGACGGAGTCCATCTCGGACAGGACGACCTGCCGGCAGACGGAGCGCGGCTGGTGGTGGGCGAACGAATTGTCGGCATCTCGACGCACAATCCACAACAGGTGAACGAAGCTGATGCGGGTCCGGCCGACTACATTGCGATTGGACCGGTATTCCCGACGACCGGCAAGAAGAACCCTGACGCGCTCGTAGGGCTGGAAGGCGTGCGAGTGGCGCGGGCGGCGACCAAGAAGCCGCTGGTGGCGATTGGGGGCATTACGCGCCATAACGCAAAAGCCGTGATTGAGGCAGGCGCGGACTCGGTGGCGGTCATTTCAGACCTCCTGAGCTCTCCGCGACGCGCTGCGGAAGAATTCCTGCGGCTTTTGGTGTAGATTCTTGCCAGACATCTTCCTGACCCCAGAGGGCCATTGAGCACCGAAGCGAAGACTGTATCTCTCGCCAGCGGCGAAAACGAATTTGTTAAAGGACTGGGCCTGACCAGCGCGACCACGCTGGTGATGGGCTCCATGATCGGCTCGGGCATCTTCATCGTGTCGGCCGAGATTGCGCGCGAGGTGAACTCGCCGGCGCTGTTGATCGCTGCGTGGCTGGTGACAGGTTTCCTGACCATCACGGGTGCGTTGGCTTACGGCGAACTGGCAGCGATGATGCCGCACGCGGGTGGACAGTATGTGTACCTGCGCGAGTCGCTCGGGCCGCTATGGGGCTTTCTATACGGCTGGACACTGTACCTGGTTATCCAGACCGGAACAATTGCCGCGGTAGGCGTGGCGTTTGGTAAGTTCCTGGGTGTGTTCTTCCCGTCGATATCCGCGACGAATTGGATTGTGCATCTGTGGCACGTGCCGCCAATTCCTGTCGGTCCGATGGTACTGGGCAACATGGACGTCGGGCTGAACACGCAGAACCTGATGGCCGTGCTGGTGGTTATCTTTCTCTCCGTGCTGAATGTTTTCGGTGTACGGCTGGGCGCGGCGGTGCAGAACGTGTTCACCTTCGCGAAAACCGCGGCATTGCTTGGGCTGGTCCTGTTAGGTGCGTTCATCGGCCGCAACGCACAGGCCATTGCGGCGAACTTCGGTGCGAACTTTTGGCACAACGCTGGCTTTTCGGCTCTCCATCCGGTGCAAGTCGGGGTGGGCGGACCGATTGCGCTTGTGGGCATGGTCACCATCATTGCGGTCGCGCAGGTGGGATCGCTGTTTTCGTCGGACGCATGGAACAACGTGACATTTACGGCCGGCGAGGTGCGCAATCCGCAGCGGAACCTGCCGCTGGCGCTAGCGATCGGTACGGGCGTCGTCATCCTCATTTATGTGATGGCGAACTTTGTTTACCTGAGCGTGCTGCCGATGGCTGGCGATCCGCAGGGAACGACCATCCTGGCGCGAGGGATCCAGCACGCTTCAGAGGAACGCGTTGCCACCGCAGTGATGCAACAGATCTTCGGTTCGGGTGGCGCGCAGATCATGGCGCTGCTTATCCTGGTCTCTGCGTTCGGCTGCAACAACGGCCTTATCCTGTCCGGCGCGCGCGTGTACTACGCCATGGCGAAGGACGGTCTCTTCTTCAGGAACGCGGCGAAGCTGCACCCCAAGTACCGCACGCCCGCGCATTCGTTAATGATGCAGTGCGTCTGGACCTGCGTTCTGTGCCTGTCGGGCAGTTATGGTCAATTGCTCGACTACATCATTTTTGCAGTTCTCGTGTTCTACATCCTGACCATTGCGGGCCTATTCGTGCTGCGAGTAAAACAACCCAACGCGCCGCGTCCGTATCGTGCAATTGGATATCCGGTGCTGCCAGCGATCTATATTCTGATGGCCGTGTTCATTGATATAGTCTTGTTACGCTATAAGCCTCAATACACGTGGCCCGGCCTGATCATCGTGCTGCTGGGAATTCCGGTGTACTACCTGTGGTCAAGTCGCAACCGGGCAGCGCGAGCAGAAGCCTGAGCGCGAAGGAGAGACGAAGCTGAATGGCCAATCTTTTGGAATGCAAGCCCTTGGACCAATTGCTGAAAGAAGCCAGCTCTGAGGACGAACACAGTCTCAAGAGGGCGCTGGGCCCGCTGAACCTGATTACGCTGGGCATTGGGGCGATCATCGGGGCGGGCATCTTCGTCCTCACAGGCTCGGCGGCGGCGATGTATGCTGGCCCGGCCATCGTGCTCTCCTTCATACTTGCTGGTTTGGGCTGCGTATTCGCCGGACTGTGCTACTCCGAGTTTGCGTCGCTGATCCCAATTGCGGGCTCCGCTTACACCTATGGTTACGCTACGCTGGGCGAGATTTTTGCCTGGATCATTGGCTGGGACCTCATCCTGGAATATGCATTTGGAGCGGCCACTGTCGCTTCGGGCTGGGCGGGATACTTCGTCAGCTTTCTGCAGGACTGGGGGATCACCATTCCGCCGCAGTTCACGGCGACGCCCTACACCCACATGGGAAACCAGTGGGTACCTAACATGCTAGTGCAATACCAGGGCCGCTGGGAGCTCTTGACTACCATGGCTCCGATCCTCAACCAGAAGGGCGTGGACGCATCAACTCTGCCGCAAGTGCAGGGCGTGTTCAATATTGTCGCGTTCCTGGTGATCTGTCTGATTACGCTCATCCTGGTGGTGGGCATCAAGGAGTCAGCGAACTTCAACTCAGCCATCGTGATCGTGAAAGTAACGATTGTGCTGATCTTCATTGGGATTGCCGGAGCATTTGTGCTCAAGCATCCTGCCGTGGCGACGGCGAACTGGCATCCGTTTATTCCGCCAAACGGAGGATCGTTCGGCGATTATGGCTGGTCGGGCATTGCGCGGGCCGCGGGTGTGATCTTCTTCGCCTATATCGGATTTGACGCGGTTTCGACCGCAGCGCAGGAAGCGAAGAATCCTCAGCGGGACATGCCCATCGGCATTCTCGGATCGCTAGTGGTTTGTACCGTCCTGTATATCCTGGTATCGGGATTGCTGACGGGCATCGTTCCTTATTCGGCGTTGAATGTGGCCGCTCCGGTGGCGGTGGGCATCGATGCAACCGGAGTTCGCTGGGGCTCAGTGCTGGTCAAACTTGGCGCAATTGCTGGGTTGGGCAGCGTCATGCTGGTGATGCTGCTAGGACAGTCACGCGTGTTTTATTCCATGTCACGCGATGGGCTGCTGCCGGAATGGGCGGGCAAGGTGCATCCCAAATTCCGCACGCCCTACATTTCATCGATCACTGTGGGACTGTTCGTAGCGGTCTTTGCGTCTGTCGTGCCGATTGGAATTCTCGGTGAACTGGTGAGCATTGGTACGTTGCTGGCTTTCGTCATCGTGTGCGCGGGTGTGCTGATCCTGCGCAAACGGCGTCCGGACCTGCATCGCCCGTTCAAAACTCCGTGGGTTCCAATGGTGCCGATCCTCGGCATCATTATCTCGTTCGCTTTAATGGCTTCTTTGCCCCTGGCCACATGGATCCGGTTGTTCGTCTGGCTGGCGATTGGGATGGCGATCTACTTTGGTTATGGACGCTACCATAGTCACGTGCAGCGCGCAGCAGGCGAATTAGTGAAGCGTTAAGCGCCGCGATTGTATGCGGGCCATCAATCACAGACGCCCTTCTTAGGTCGGAAGGGCGTTTTCCTTTGGCTGGCGTGAGGTGCATCATTGCGCGGAGGTGCGGCCATCGCGCAGAATGGCTGACGTGAAGGTCCCTTTCAATCTCAAACTGCTGGCCATCCTGCTGGTGCTGCTGGTCATCGTGGGGATTGCGGGTTTCCACTTCATCGAGGGCTGGACGTACTTCGATGGCTTCTACATGGTGCTCACCACCATTACGAGCATCGGGTACGGAGAGATTCATCCGCTATCGCATGCGGGGCGGTTGTTCAACAGCTTCGTCATCATTACCGGCGTGGGACTGGTGTTGCTGCTGGTCGGGGGCGCCTCACGCACTTTGCTAGAATTCGAGCTTCAATCGGTATTTGGCAGGAGACGCATGGACCGCGAAATTAGCCGGTTGACCGGGCACTTCATCATCTGCGGGGCGGGACGCGTGGGACGAAGCGCGGCGCGCGAATTGGCGCGGCGGCCGCTGCCGTTTGTCGTCGTCGATACCAACGAAGAAAAACTGAAGAAGTACTCGTCGGAAGGCTGGCTGACACTGCTCGGCGATGCGACACTGGCGCACGTGCTGCAAGAACTTCGCATCGAGCAGGCGCAGGGGCTCGTGGCGGCGACGACTACGGACGCTATCAATATCTACATCATCCTGACAGCGCGGAGCTTGAATCCCAAGATCAAGATCATCGCAAGGGCGGCAGAAGAAGATGCAGAGAAGCACCTGCTTACCGCGGGTGCAGACTCGGTAGTTTCACCCTATCGGTTTGCGGGCTACCGAATTGCGCAAACCTTTATGCGTCCTAACGTGGTGGATTTCTTCGACACCGCGATGAACCAGAAGCGCCCGCTGGAGATCGAGGAAGTGAAAGTGGAGAAAGGTGCGCGCTTCGCCGGGCAAACGCTGGAGAGCTCGCGCATCCGGCAGGAGTTGGGCGTGATTGTGCTGGCCATCAAGGGAGAACACACCGCAATGCGCTTCAATCCACCGCCCGATGAAGTCATTCATGTGGGCGACCACCTGATCGCCATGGGCGATCCTGAGGGGCTGCGGAAGCTGGAAGACTCGGCGTCGGAGCACGCATGAAGATCACCACCGCTGCGGAGATGCGCGAGATCGATCGCGCCAGCACAGAAAAATTTGGCGTGCCTTCACTGACCCTGATGGAGAACGCCGGCGACGCGGTGGCACAGTTCATCCTGGAAAATTACCCAAGAGCCGAGAGAGTCGCCGTGGTGTGTGGCAAGGGAAACAACGGCGGCGATGGCTTCGTAGTTGCGCGCCAAATGCATCGCGCTGGCCGGGTAGTCGAGGTATTGCTGTTGGCCTCACCATCGGAGCTGAAGGGTGATGCCGCGGCGATGTTCGAGCAGCTCCCGGTGCGTCCGATTGTGGTGCAATCGCTGGCGGAGTTGCAGGCCGAGTCGTCGCGCAGCCTGGCGAACTGCGACTTGCTGGTCGATGCGATTCTTGGTACAGGATTCAAGCCTCCGGTAAAGGAGCTGTACGCCGGCGCGATTGCAGCGATCAACAGCGGCAGCAAGCCGGTGATTGCAGTCGATATTCCGTCGGGCGCGGATTCGGATGCGATGACGCCTCAGGCGGCCCCGGGAATTGCGCGGGCCAACGCGATTGTCACGTTTACCGCGCCGCGGCCAGCGCACGTGTTTGGTAGATTGACGCGCGGGCCGGTAATCGTGGCGCCGATTGGATCGCCCGAGGCGGCGATTGAGTCGAAGCTGAAGCTGGAAGTGAGTACACCACGTGATCTGGCCGCGCTGTTGGCACCGCGTCCCACAGACAGCAACAAGGGCATGTATGGCCATGTGCTGATCGTGGGCGGCTCGCTGGGGAAGTCGGGCGCGGCAGCGATGGCGGGCATGGCCGCGCTGCGTGCGGGCACAGGACTGGTGACGGTGGCGACGGCGAAGAGCGCGCTGCCGAATGTTGCGGGCTTCGCGGCGGAGTTGATGACGGAACCGCTGCCAGAGACCGATACCGGCGGCATCAGCGCGGCGTCGGTGAAGAACGGCAAGCTGCAACAATTGGCCTCGACGATGACCGTAGTGGCGATTGGCCCGGGGATTGGACGCCATCCAGAGACGGTAGAGTTCGTGCGCGAAGCGGTGCGCACGCTAAAGTGTCCGTTGGTGATCGACGCCGATGGGCTGAATGCGTTCGACGGCAAGACGGAGTTGCTCGACGGTAGCAAGCGGGCGCTGGTACTGACGCCACATCCAGGAGAAATGTCGCGGCTGGCGGGGATTTCAACGAAGGCGGTGCAAGCGGACCGGCTCAACGTGGCGCGTGCATTTGCGCGGGAACATCGGCTGGTGCTGGTGCTTAAGGGCAGCTTGACGATCGTCGCGCTACCAGATGGAACGGCGTGGGTGAATCCAACGGGCAATCCCGGCATGGCGACCGGTGGGACGGGCGATATTCTGACGGGGATGACGGCGGGCATTCTGGCACAAATGCCAACCGATGCCGCGCGCGCGGCGGTGGAGGCAGTGTATCTGCACGGCCTTGCGGGAAACGTTGCCGCTCAGTCGATGGGGGAACACTCGCTGGTCGCTACCGATTTGCTAGCCGGACTGCCGGAAGCGTTTCGGAGGGCGACGCGATGGGCTGGCGAGAGCGTAGTACGCATCAGCGGATGAGCGCGCACGAATACATCACGCACTCGGCTGACGAGACCATTGCGTTGGGGCGCGAACTGGCGGCGACGCTGAAGGGTGTATGTATGGTCATCTTGCGGGGCGATCTGGGGGCAGGAAAGACCACGCTGGTGAAGGGCATCGCCGAAGGGTTGCAGGCCGCATCGCAGGAAGACGTGACCAGCCCGACGTTTACGCTGATCCACGAATATCGCGGGCCTGAGGTGAACCTCTACCACGTCGATCTCTACCGTATCGAGACGGAACGGGAACTGGCGACGCTGGGCCTCGATGAACTCTTTGCCGAGGACGGCAGCCTGGTGCTGCTGGAGTGGGGCGAGAAGTTTCCTCGGCTGGCCAAAGAGCGCGATGTGGAGATTGCGATTGAGCGGTGGGGCGAAATGGAGCGGAAGATTACCCTCGACGCAAAATCATCACTGCTCGCTAAAACCCCATAATGTTATAGCCGCAGTCGACGTAAATCGTCTCGCCTGTGATACCGGTGGCGCCGTCGCTGGCTAGAAACACCGCCGTCGAGGCGACCTCATTCACATCGATGTTGCGTCCCAAGGGCGACTTTTCGGCTTGAGTCTTCATCATCTCGCCCAGGCTTCCGATGCCACGGGCAGCTAGTGTTTTGATCGGTCCTGCCGAGATCGCGTTGACGCGGATCCTGTGCTTGCCGAGATCGCCGGCGAGGTAGCGGACGCAAGCTTCCAGTGCGGCTTTGGCCACTCCCATGACGTTGTAGCGGGGAACCACTTTCTCAGCGCCGTAATAAGTCATCGTCAAGATGGCGCCCCCGTCGGTCATGAGCGGTGCCGCTCCACGCGATATGGCAACCAGCGAGTAGGCGCTGGTATCGAGGGCGATGCGGAAGGCTTCACGGCTGGTTTGGACGAAGTCGTTCTGCAGCGCCTCGGCGGGAGCATAGGCGACGCTGTGGACGACGGCGTCGAGTTTGCCATACTTCGCCTTCACTTCGTCGAATAGCTTGGCTATTTCGTCGTCGCTGGAGACGTCGCACTGGAAAGCCGGTGGCATTGGGCAGAGCGGAGATCATCTCTTCCGCTTCCTGCTTCAGGCGCTCGTTTTGGTAGGTAATCGCCAGCGTTGCGCCCGCCTTTTGCATATGCTGGGCGATTGCCCACGCGATGCTGCGCTTGTTGGCAACGCCAAACACCACCACTGTGCGTCCTTCCATGCTGATCGCCATTCGTCCTCTCACACGTTCTGAACTGTTCGGGTCAATTTGTGAGGATATCAGCCCCGCGGCGCCGATGTCTTGCCGGGTGTCGGAGAGGTTCCGTTAGCACAGGGCTCAAGGCGTCTTCCCTAAGAAAACGCAAGCGGTCCAACATCGGCAACCGCAATTCTCGCCAGCCGCGGCCTCGCTCAAATCAGGAATTCCCCTATAAAAAACTCAAGATTTTCTGCTTTCCTCAAACCGAAGCTGGGAATATACTCCCGCCCATACGGGGGCCCCACTTCGGCGGAGGCACTATGGCAACGATACGTGACTTGCTGATCCATCGAACCATCCACTACATTCAGCCGCACCAGACAGTGTTGGAAGCCGCCAAATATATGGTGGATTGCCATGTGGGCGCAGTCCCGGTGCTGGATGGCACCACCCTGGTGGGAATCTTTTCCGAGCGCGACATCATGAGCAAAGTCGTGGCCCGGCAACTCGATTCCCAGACCACGCCCGTTGCTGAGGTCATGAGCACCGCGCTGAGGACAGTATCGCCGGATTCCAGCAGCGAAGAAGCCATGGTCATGATGCAGGCCCACAGCGTGCGGCACCTGCCGGTGTGCGAAGGCAGCATGCTGGTGGGCTTCCTTTCGCTGCGTGACCTGATGCGGCATACGCTGGAAGAGAAGTCCGGCGAAGCCGATATGATGCGTGCGTACATCCAGACCTCGGTAAGCTGAACGCCACAGGTCACCGCGCAGTGGTGCTCGCGGTGCTAAACTCAGTGGCGTCCTATGCACTTCCTGGCGGTGGTCGATCAGCTCCGGAAGATCGCGGGGCGTGAGGCCGTTCTCGACCGTCCCGAAGACCTGATGCTGTACGAGTACGACGCAGGAGTGCGCAAGTGCACCCCCGCTGCAGTCGTCTTCCCCCAAAATACAGAGCAAGTCGCGCAGATCATGCGGCTGGCCAGCTCGGCTGGATTTCCGGTCGTTGCGCGCGGCGCGGGTACCGGCTTGAGCGGCGGGGCTATCTCACCCGAGGGCGGTGTAGTGCTGGCCTTTGCGCGCATGAACCGCGTCCTCGAAGTGGACGCCGAGAACATGCGGGCCATCGTACAGCCGGGAGTCGTAAACCTGCAGTTGTCAGAGCATGTGGCACACTTGGGACTTTATTTCGCGCCCGATCCGTCGAGTCAGAAGGCTTGCACGATTGGCGGGAACGTGGCGGAAAACTCGGGCGGTCCGCACACGTTGATGTACGGCGTGACCGTGAACCATGTCACGGGATTGACCGCAGTGCTGCCGAGCGGAGACGTAGTACATTTTGGCGGCAAAGCCGCGGAGAGCAGCGGCTACGACCTGACAGGGTTCTTCGTTGGGTCGGAAGGAACGGTGGGCGTCGTCACGGAAATCACAGTGCGGCTGCTGCGGCGGCCAGAGCGCATTGCCACGTTACTGGGAATTTTCGAGACCATCGACGATGGGGCCAAAACGGTATCAGCGATCACGGCTGCAGGAATTACTCCGGCGGCGCTGGAGATGCTCGATGGCTGGACCCTGCGGGCGGTGGAGGCGGCTTGCCATGCCGGCTACCCGCTGGATGCGGGCGCGGTGCTGCTGATCGAACTTGAGGGCCTGGCCGAGCAGGTCGAAGAACAGGCCGAGGCGGTGCGGGACGTATGCTTGCGGGAGAGCGCGCGGGAAGTGCGACGCGCAAAGGACGAGAACGAGCGCGCACTGCTGTGGAAGGGCCGCAAGAACGCTTTCGCGGCGCTGGGGCGCCTCGCTCCTTCGTACTACTCACAAGATGGCGTGGTGCCCCGGACCAAGATTCCCGCGGTATTGCGGTTCATCCAGAGCGTGGCGGAGAAATACGGGTTACGCATCGGAAACATCTTTCATGCCGGTGACGGAAATTTGCATCCGCTGATTTTGTTCGATCCGCGCGATCCAGCTCAGTTGGACCGGGTGCAAGCGGCAGGGGCCGAAATTCTGGAATGCTGCGTGACCATGGGTGGCTCGATCACCGGCGAACACGGAGTCGGCCTGGAAAAGCGCGATCTCATGCCGCTGCTGTTTACCAACGACGACCTTGACGTGATGCTGAGCTTGCGCAACGCCTTCAATGCGGCGGGTGTGCTGAACCCCGGCAAGCTGTTTCCCACTACGCGCATGTGTCGCGAGACGAGTGGGCCGTCCACGAATCCGGTGCTGCAAGCGGAGGGCATGTGAGCGCGACGGGCGTGGCTGTCGGGGCAGCGCGCGAGTTGCGCGCGATCTGCGGGGATGAGAATACGCGCGAGCGGCCGAATGGCGGAGTTTATGTGAGTCCGGCTTCGCCGGAAGAAGTGGCTGACGTTCTGAAACTGGCGAACGAATGCCACCTCAGCGTCGGACCGGCGGGAGGCTCGACAGAGCGCAGCACCGCCGAGTTGAACACTGACATCGCGCTGCATCTGAACCGGCTGACTGAAGTTGAGCACTACGACCACGCTGACCTCACTGTGGGAATTGGCGCGGGGACGACGGTGGCGCAGTTAAGTGCGATGGTTGGAGCGGACCGGTTACTGTTTGCTTGCGATCCTCCGTCGCCGGAGCGGGCGACGGTGGGGGGAGTTCTGGCTAGGGCCGGTCACGGACCGCTGCGCCACGGCTATGGCGCAGTGCGCGATTACTGCATTGGAGTGCGTTTTGTGACTGGCGATGGACGTCGAGCGAAGGGTGGAGGCCGCGTTGTCAAGAATGTTGCTGGCTACGACCTGATGAAGCTGCTGATCGGCAGCTACGGAACGCTGGCAGTGATCACATCAGCCAGTTTCAAGCTGTTTCCTGCGTCGCGGCAGACGCGGACGTATCTGGCAGAGTTTGCGACTGCGCGGGAGGCGCTGGAATTTCGCGATCGGGTTATGCTCTCTCCGCTGTCTCCGATGTGTCTGGAGTTGGTGTCGCCGGGAGCGCGCAAGCTCATGCGGCCGGAGATGACATCCGATGCGTGGGTCATCTGCGTACGAGCTGCCGGAAGTGACGCCGTCTTGGCTCGATATCGCAAGGAATTGGGTTCCGCGGTTACGCGCGAGCTGGAGGGCGACAGTGAAAGCGGAATGTGGAAAGCAGTCGAGGATTTTCGCCGCTTCGCAGACGGG
Source organism: uncultured Acidobacteriaceae bacterium (assembly GCA_963730105.1). Classification (GTDB taxonomy): domain Bacteria; phylum Acidobacteriota; class Terriglobia; order Terriglobales; family Acidobacteriaceae; genus DASRAA01. The sequence goes on along the minus strand of CAVSQO010000010.1, from coordinate 425,086 downwards.
CCAAGTCGATCAGCCGCACATCGTGGAACTTACAGTGTGGCCGCGTGATGTTCAGGTGGTAGTCGATACTTTGCTCGAAGCGACTGCGCTGGGAGGGCCCGATACAGCCGTCATCGGTCGCGTTGGAATTGGACACCTGCTGGTCAAGTCGTATGGCGGGCTCGATCTGAGGCGCGCGATATTCGAGCCGCTCACCAAGAACCTGAAAGGCAAGGTCACTGTCAAAGCTGTGGGTGCGGCGAATCCGTGGCCGATTCCGCCCGAGAACCTGGCCAGCATGCGCGCAGTGAAGCAAGCACTCGATCCCAACAATGTTTTGCGCGGAAGGGAAATCTTTTGAGTACCGCACCCGTCGCAACCGAGACGCACCATTCAAACTTCTCTCCGCACGAAAAGCCGTCGTGGGATTTGTACTCTCGCTGCGTGCACTGCGGCTTGTGTCTCGACCAGTGTCCGACCTATCGCGTGCTGGGCACGGAGATGGATTCGCCGCGCGGGCGCATCTACCAGATCGTCCAGGTTGACGAGGGGCGGCTGGCGCTTAGCGACTCGTTCGTTACGCACATCGATCGCTGCCTGGGCTGCCTGAATTGTCAGACGGCGTGCCCGTCGGGCGTAGCCTACGGCAGCCTGCTCGAGCAGGCGCGCGCGCAGATTGCCGAGAATTACCGGCGTCCGTGGCTGGCGACGCGCCTTCGCAAACATTTTTACGCTGACATTCTGCCATCATTCGGCCGGCTCGCGGTGCACGCGCGGTTTGTGCGCTTCTATCAGCGGTCGGGGCTGCAATCGCTGGCGCGCACGACGGGCATTCTGAAGCTTTTGGGGATGGCGGAACTGGATGCGCTGTCACCTCGCATCGATAACAAGTTTTCGTTTTCCGATTTGGGGCGCGTGTTTCCGGCCGAAGGTGAACAACGTGGCCGGGTGGCGTTGCTGATTGGATGCGTGGCCAGCGTGGCTTTTTCTGACTTGAATCGCGCTACGATTCGCGTGCTGACGAAGAACGGCATCGAGGTGCATGTCCCGGAGAAGCAGTCATGTTGCGGTGCGTTGCAGTTGCATGCCGGGCTGCTCGACTTGGCGCGTGAGCAGGCGCGGCGCAACATTGACGCCATGCTCGACCCAACCTTTGACGCTATCGTGACCAACGCAGCCGGTTGTGGATCGACGCTGAAGGAATACGCTGCGTTACTGCACGACGACGCGACTTACGCCAAGCGCGCTGAGGAGTTCACGGCCAAGGCGCGAGACATCAACGAGTATCTCGCCGACTTGGGCTTGCGTGAACCGAAACGCAAGCTCAGCGCGCGAGTGACCTATCAGGACTCCTGCCATCTGGCGCATGCGCAGGGCGTGCGCAGCGCGCCGCGTCAGCTACTGAAACAAATCGGCGCAGAAGTGGTCGAGTCGCCGCGCGCTGACTCGTGTTGTGGCAGTGCAGGCGTGTACAACGTCGTGCAAAACGAAATCTCAATGAAGGTGCTCGACGAAAAGATGGGCTATGTGGCAAGCGTCGAGCCGCAGATTATCGCGACCGCCAACGTGGGCTGCATGTTGCAATTTCGTGCCGGCGTCGAGCGCAAGAAAATGAAGGCGCGCGTGGCACACGTGGTCGAACTGCTGGACGAAGCGTACTGACTGCTCGCTGCTCCAGTCCGAGCTGGAACGGCAAGGCAGGTTCACCCCGCCGCTCCCGCTCTTTCGTGTGGCGCCGTTCCCCTGGCCGAGATGACGGTTGCCACTGCTTCTTCTATCGGCAGTCTCGGGTAAAGGCTTACTGTGCAGCGAGAGCTTCGCGCAACAGCGCAGAAAGTTTTTCGGGGTCCTCGATGGGTGGCAGGCAGGTAAAGTTGGTGCACACCACCGCGAATGACCTTTTCTCTTTCAATGCAGGGACATTCGGGATCGTTTCGGCCAGCACTGGAGGCAGATTTTGCGCCACGGCTTCGCTGCCGGTCAGATGCACGACCGATCGATTCACCACAAACTGGGCGGAGGCCGCATTGAGCAGCGATTGCGCGTTCTCATCCTCACCAACTACCACAACCTGCGTGTGTGGGCGCGCCAGCCAGGTTGCGGCGATGCCGTAAGTCCCGGCGTAGATGCCGAACTGCTCGGCTGCGCCGGCAAACACTTCTAGGGTGTCTTCGGCCTTGTCGCGGTACCTGGCTTCGTTGGTGTACGCGTGCAGACGTAAGAGGGCGATGGCGGCGCACGGATTGCCTGCTGGAGTGGGCGCATCCTGAAACGGCTTGCGCCGCGCCGAGAGAGCGCCCAGCTTCAACTTCTCTTCGAGCGGACGCTTCAGTGTCGAAAAATCCACCAGAAGTCGCATCGGTGAAACGGCGAATCATCTCGTCAGCGATTTCGCGCGCAAAGCGGAAGTAGCTGAAGTCGCCGCTGATTTCATACGCGTCAAGACAGGCGATGGCGGTGTAGGCGTAGTCATCGAGCAGGCCGCGCACAAAGCGCTTCTGCGCCGTGGGATCGCTGTACGCGATGACGTGCGAAAGGCCAAGCTCGGGGCTCCAGGCTTCAGCCAGGATGCGATCGAGCGAACGCAGGGCGAACTGCCGCGCATCTGTGCGCCCCGTTACTCGCGCGTAGTGCAAATACGCTGAGATGCACATGGCGTTCCAGTTGGTATAGATCGTTTTATCGATATACGGCGTCGGGCGCTTCAGCCGCGCGGCGTTAAGCTTGGCGCGGGCGATGGCGAGCAGATCGAGGACTTCGGTGATGTCAAGGCCCATCTTCCCGGCGATTTCATCGGAGAGCATGCTCACCCAAAGCACATTCTTCGCGGGATTATGGTGCATCTCGCCGACTTCGTTAATGTCGTAATGCAAGGCGATCGCCGTGAATTCGTCGGGGCTGAGGACTGCTTTGGCCTCGTCCACCGTCCAGGTAAAGTAGTCGCCATCATCGTCGAGGTTGATGTCGGCATCCTGCGAGCCATAAAAACCGCCGTGCTCGCGATCACTGAGCCACTCGTCCATCCAGCGGACAATGTCGCCGGCGACATGCAGGTAATACTCGTAGCCAAACACCTGATATCCGTGCACGTAATTCTTGAGCAGCTCCGAGTTGTCGTATGCCATTTTTTCGAAGTGGGGCACGATCCATTGGTCATCGACGGAGTAGCGATGGAAGCCTCCGCCGAGTTGGTCGTACACACCGCCCTTCGACATCTTGGTGAGCGTGGTGGTGATTGCGTTACCCACGCGCTCTTCTTTGGTGCGCGCGTACCAATCCAGCAGCAGGTCGATGGCAGAAGCGTGAGGAAACTTGGGCGCGCCGCCGAAGCCGCCATTCTTCTCATCAAAAATGGCGACGGCCGACTGCACCATCACGCCAACAACGCGAGGTGAGAAATCCGCACGGTGTCCGGCGAACCCCTCGGCGTTTGCCAGCATACGCATGGTTTCGTCTGCCGACTTCACAACTTCATCGCGTCGTTCGCGGTAGGCGTCGGCAATCGCCAGCAGAATCTTCTTAAAGCTCGGCCGCCCGTAACGGTCGTCAGGAGGAAAATAAGTTCCGCCGTAAAAAGGCTTGCCTTCGGGCGTGAGAAATACGGTAAGCGGCCATCCGCCGGTGCCGGAAATCGCCGAAACCGCGAGCTGGTAACGGCTGTCGACGTCGGGCCGCTCGTCGCGATCGACCTTCACCGCGATAAACTCGCGATTGATAATTTCGGCAGTCTCGCTGCTCTCGTATGACTCGCGATCCATGACGTGGCACCAGTGGCACCACACGGCGCCAATGTCGAGGAGGATAGGCTTGTTGTCGCGCTGGGCGGCGGCAAAGGCGTCGTCACCCCACTCGTGCCATCGGATCGGTTGGTGCATCGCCGAGCGCAAATAGGCCGACGATGCGAGAGACAACGCGTTGCTGTCTTCCGCCATAGGGGTTCAGTCTAACAGGCTAAAGAGCGAAGGCCTCGAGGGCGGTGCGCGCCGTCGTCGCAGGTTTTCGCGAATAACATCGGGTGACGAAGTCGATGCATCGGTTCGTTTGGTACTCTGATGAGCGGATGACAGCGACGCCAACGATAGACGGGAAATCGCTCTTCGAATTCGTAGCTTCTTCGGGAGTCTGCTGATGCAAAAACAGGAGGCCGTGGCCCGGATCGAACTGGGCGTGGCGAAATTTCAATCGGAGATTTTTCCTGCGCAGCGGGAGTTGTTTGAGCGGCTGCGGCGGGGGCAGGATCCGCTGGCGCTGTTCATAACGTGTGCCGATTCGCGCGTCAATCCGAACCTGGTGACCCAAACCGATCCCGGAGAAATTTTCATTGAACGTAATCCCGGCAATATGGTGCCTCCGTACGTGGAGTTTGTGGGGGGCGTGACTGCTGGCGTCGAATACGCCATGCTGGCGCTCAAGGTGCCGCTGATCGTCGTATGTGGACACACGGACTGTGGCGTGATGAAAGCGCTACTTCATCCCGAGCAAGTCGTGAGCATGCCGGGCGTGCAAAGTTGGATGAGCCACGGTTTTAACGCTCGTGCCGAGACGCTCCGCAAATTCGGCGACGCTTCAGAGGAGGACCAACTCCGGCACATGACCGAGTTGAATGTGGTCGGACAAATTGAGCATCTGAAGACGCATCCCAGCGTCAGCTCACGGTTGCGTCAACGGAGAAATTGAGATTCGTGGCTGGGTCTATGACATTGGTGATGGGTCGATCCGGGAAGCCAATCCGGACAGCGGCAAGTTTGAGCTGCTAGGACACGGCGCCTGAGCCCTCACTTTGCAACGAAAATTGCCACGCTGCGCGCCTTGACCGGATAACTGTCCTGCGCCACAAGTGGAAATTCCTGACCTTCAGCAGCGATGTCCTGCGGCGAGGGCAGTGCGGTGTCAACCAGACGAAACCACTTGCGCGTGCCGATGTCGGGCAACTCAAACGCCGCGTTTTCCCAATGTGCATGTGCGATGAAGTGCAAGTCGTCGCGCGAGCCGTCAGGATGCGTCTGTGTCCACTGCATCGCGACGGAACGAGACTCTGGGCCCCAATCGGCTGACATGCGCTTGGTTCCGTGCCAGGTGACGTGGAATCCTGTGTCGGCATCGAGCGCAAACGTATCGCGGCGCAGCATTGGACAGCGCTTGCGGAAAGCGATCATGAGCTGGAAGAAACGCAAGAGGTCGGCGTTCTCTTTCGCGAAGTCCCAGTTGATCCAGCTCACGTCATTGTCCTGGCAATAGGCATTGTTGTTGCCCTGTTGCGTCCTTCCTACCTCATCCCCGGCGAGAATCATTGGGACGCCGTGGGACAAGAGAAGGATGGACGCAAAATTCTTGCGCTGGCGTGCGCGCAAGGCATCGATGGCAGGATCTGACGTCAGGCCTTCGACGCCGCAATTCCAACTGTAGTTGGCATTGTTGCCGTCCTGATTGTTTTCGCCATTGGCGAGGTTGTGCTTCTCGTTGTACGAAACCAGGTCATTCAGCGTGAAGCCGTCGTGACAGGTCACGAAGTTGATGCTGTGATACGGTTCACGCGCGCTAGTCTCATAGAGGTCTGGGCTCCCGAGCAAGCGAGTGGCCAGCGCTGAGGTCATACCGGCGTCGCCTTTCACGAATTTGCGTACATCGTCGCGGAAGATGCCGTTCCATTCCGCCCAGCGCCCCCATGACGGTAATGTCCCCACCTGGTAGAGACCAGCGGCGTCCCATGCTTCGGCAATCAGCTTCGTGTTGGCCAGCACCGGGTCGTAGGCCAGGCTCTCAAGGAGGGGAGGACTTTTCAGCACACTGCCGTCCTGGCCGCGTCCCAGGACCGATGCCAAATCAAAGCGGAAGCCGTCCACGTGCATCTCAGTGACCCAGTAGCGCAGGCAATCGACGATAAAATCTCGCACGACTGGGTTGTTGCAGTTTAGGGTGTTACCGCATCCCGAATAGTTCAGGTACTTGCCCGTTTCGGGATCGAGCATGTAATAGGTGGCGTTATCGATGCCGCGGAACGACCAGGTCGGCCCAGTCTCGTCGTTTTCCGCCGTGTGGTTGAAAACCACATCGAGAATGACCTCGATTCCTGCTTGGTGCATCGACTTAACCAGTAGCTTGAACTCGCGCACCTGTTCGCCGTCGGCCTGCTGCGACGAATACGCTGTATTCGGCGCGTAAAACGCCGTCGGCTGGTAACCCCAAAAATTCAACAAGGGCTCGCCGGTAAACGGATTGACGCGGCTCGTGTCGCCTTCCTCGAACTCGTTCACAGGAAGCAGCTCGACGGCGGTGACGCCCAGGCTTTGGAAGTACGGAATCTTTTCGATCAGCCCGGCAAACGTGCCGGGATACGCAACGCCCGACGAGGGATGACGGGTGAAACCGCGGACATGCGCTTCGTAAATGATGCTGTCGACCAGCGGGACATTGAGGGGTTGGTCGTGTCCCCATTCGAAGTAGTTCTCGGTGACTACACTATGGCGCAAAGGTTGCGTCTTTGCTTTATAGGTCCCCCACTTCGCGCCGCCTGACAGCACGCGAGCGTAAGGATCGAGCAGTTGCTTTGCACGATCGAAGCGATAGATAGGAGGATCGGGATTGGGTTGCATATCGAAGCGGAAGGCATAGTGCGCGCCTACATCCAGGCCTTCGACAAAGATGTGCCAAACCTGACCGGTGCGGTTGGATTCGGGGTCGAGCGGCAGCTCCACGAGCTTGTCCGGCTCGCCCGCCTCAGACACCAATAAACAGCAGGCAGTGGCGTGCTTGGAAAAGATAGAGAAATTAATCCCGGCCCGATGCACCGTTGTACCCAGGGGCAGTGGATGTCCACGCTTGACACGCGAGATGAGAGATATGGCGGAAGTTGCTGGCTGAGGAGAGAAAGAACTTTGTGAAGTAGCCATAGGAAGAGCGCTCATTTCGGAAGCCACAGCATGGGATAGCAGAAGCCGAAGCTTCGGACAAGTGCGAGACAAATCTTATCGGAAATTCAATTTGTCGATCTGTTCCGTAAGAGGTGTCGCCCGATTTGGGTGTAGAGGTCGACGGCGTCCAGTAACTGCCGCTTCTCGATGTACTCACCGTCAGTGTGGGCCACATGTATCGATCCGGGGCCGATGAGCAGCGGCGTCCCCCAATTGGTAAGAGCTGGTATGTCGGTAGTGAAGGCCGCAATCATGGTCTCGATGCCGGGCACGCTGCCGAGTTCCATAAACGGTATTTCGAGGATGAAGTTGGCGTCAGCCTTGCCGGCGACTGCGGCAGTGATTTGGCTCCGTAAATCGTCTGTGGGTCCGACGAGACGAATTAGCAAATTTGCGACGGCGCGGTCGGGGATGATATTCGGCGCTCGGCCACCTTCGATCAGCCCAATATTCATCGTCGATGGCCCAGCTGCCGGATGTGTCGGGAGTTCAATTTTCCGAATGTTTTCCAGCGCGTCTAGCAGCTTTTCGATCGCTGATTCCCCCAGCTCGGGATAAGCCGAGTGCGCCATGCGACCGCTCGCGACGACCTCTACCCGCAGCGTTCCCTTTGACGCAAGCGCGATTCGATTCTCGGTGGGCTCACCGTTAATGAGGAATTTCGCGCCGCGAGGTTCCAGGTTGGCGGTTTGCGCACCTTGGCTGTCGCGTTCTTCGCCCACAAGAAAAAGCAGGCCGGCGTAGATTCCATCCGCCTTCAGCTTTTCGGCGGCAGCTATCTGCGCCACGATAATGCCCTTGGCGTCGCAGGAACCGCGTCCATAAATCCGATCAGGCGTCTCAGCCGACAGAAGGAACGGCGGGACCGTGTCCATGTGGGTTGAGAGCACCAACTCCGGGCGTGGGGTGTCTTTCTGGGTTGCCCACACATTAAACCTGTCGCCCTCCACCGGCATGCGTTCGACCACGTAACCCAGCGCACTCAGTTCGCCAGAAATGGCCTCGCCAACCGCGGCTTCATTGCCGGTAATGGATTCGATATCGATGAGTTTTCGGGTAAGGGCGAAGAGGTCCATGAACTCAGAATAGAGGATTTCTAGTGACAGCGCTGGGACCCGGAGAGCACGGAGTTAGTTTCTTCTTTCTTCTCAGTGTCCTCCGTGCCTCCGTGGTGAACTCGTAGTGACCACGGTGCTAGGTCTTGGCCAACCGCGACTCTTCAATGTCAGCGGCAAAGGCTTTCTCAAGCGATTTTCGGCGGTGCTCGAAGATGGCCCGCATCATGCGCTGAAAAATCATCGATTCTAGCAGCGTTCCTACCGCTCCAAAGCCGACCTCGTACTCCACGTCGTCCCCGACCGTTGTGCCCTCGACGCCCTCCACAATCTTCGACTCGAAAGTGTGTGAGTGATGCCACGACTTGAACGGACCCTGCTTCTGAATGTCAGAGAAATATTCGTGGAACACGAACTCGGTTATCAAAGCGGTCCAACGCTCGTGAACAGGGATGTAAGGGATGGCCCGGAACTTGAACGTGATTTCCGTGCCTGCGCCTGCCATGCGTTCGAGTCCGCGGTTAGGCACACCGTCCGGCAGGCGGGGCGGCACGATGTTGAGCTTGATGATCTTAGCGCCCTGCGATGGCGGCATGATTCGCGGCAAGTTATGCGGGTCGGCAAAGAAGGCGAACACTTTGGGCAAGGGAACCGGAATCCAATGCTCGGCTTGCAGGCGCTGGCTCATGCCGCAACGAATATATAGCTCAGCCTCGGGGATTCCAACTGTTCATCTGCACGAACCCGACCGGACGAAGTGTTCCAAATTGGAGCGATCCGACAGACGTTTTCGACGAGCTCGAGCTCACGACTACCCGCTTTGGCACGGGAACATACGGTTTCTTCCGGCTTTATCCCGCCGCAATCGGTGAAGAACCGCCCGCGTTAGCCCAATCCCTTGTGGGTACTCGTCGAGGTGGGCGCAACCTGTAGTTGTGAGGGAAGTGAAGAAAAATTCTCAGCGAAATTTGGAGTTTTCCGCTTGACACGACAGGGAATGGGTATAGACTCTGGTTCCAAGAGTGGTAAGAAATGGTATAGGGTGGTCAATAAGGGACCTCCCGTGGGAGCTTTTAGAGCGAATTGGTTTCGTCAGCCAAATGCGCGCAGAAAGCGAAGAAAGGCTCCCGCTTGGGATTGTCTTTCAGGTTGTCCTCCTTTCCTGGATACGAAGTAAGTTCCCGGCGGATCGGCGCCGGCATTTATGTTTCGTGGCTCGCACTTAACCCGGCTCGACGACAAAGGGCGTCTCAAGATGCCCGCGGAATACAAGCGCCTGGCCGACGAAAAGTATGGCAGCAAATTCTATATCACAAGTTGGGATGGAAAGAGTGCCTTTGTATATCCCATCCAGGAGTGGGAGACCATCGAGCGCAAGCTGGTCGGCCTACCCACCTTCAACGCTTCCAAGCAGAAACTGCTGAAGCGCACCAGTTATTACGGGCAAGAAGTGGAATTCGACGGCCAGGGTCGTCTGTTGCTGCCTTCGATCTTACGGGAGTCAGCCGGGCTGAAGGGCGAGGTTTCTGTGGCAGGACGGTTGACCTACCTCGAAGTGCAGAATGCCGAAGCACTCCGCGAAGAAGTGCTCGAGCCCTTTACCGATGAGGACGCGCAAACCTTGGCAGATTTGGGTATTTAGTGAGGCAGAACGATCCATTCAGCGTCTCGGAACGGGAGTGAATGGACAAAGAGATTCCAACGACGGAAAGCGCCCCCGGGCGCGGACATGGCGAAGCGGGCAAAAGGCAGTTTGGCCATGTAGCGGTTCTTTTACAGCAAGCGATCGAATTCCTGGCCGTGCGGCGCGGCGGGACCTTTATCGATTCGACCGTCGGCTTAGCTGGACACAGCTGGGAAATCGCAAGACGCCTCGGCGGAGCGGGTCGTTTGATTGGCTTCGATAAAGACCCTGCGGCGCTGGAGCGGGCACGCGAACGGTTGACCAGCCCTCCCCCGGAGTTGGCTGGCGATTGGCCAAAGATCGAGCTGGTGCATGCGAGTTTTGCCGACGTGGCGCAACACGTCGCCCCCGCCAGCGTAGACGGACTGTTGGCTGATCTCGGTGTTAGTTCCATGCAACTGGAGAACGCCGAGCGCGGATTTAGTTTTCAGGCGGATGGGCCCCTTGATATGCGAATGAATACGCAGTCGGGGCAGACCGCCGAACAAGTGGTAAATCGCTTCGACGAGCGTGAGCTTGCCGATGTGATTTACGAATTCGGTGAGGAAAGGAGGTCGCGGAGAATCGCCAGAGCCATTGTTCGGGCGCGGCCGATTCGTTCCACCGCACATCTTGCGGAGGTCGTATCGGCTGCGGCCCGGCCAATGAACCAGGCTGAGCGGCGTATTCATCCAGCGACCAAGACCTTTCAGGCTCTCCGAATTCTGGTGAATCGTGAGCTTGACGACCTGCGCACACTGCTGAGTAAAAACGCGGCGCCGCAGGTCCTGAGGAAGGGCGGTAGGCTGGTGGTCATTTCCTTCCACTCGCTGGAAGACCGTATTTGTAAGGACGCGTTGCGCGAGGGAGCGCACGCCGGAGTTTACCGGCTGCTGACTAAAAAGCCGGTGACGGCCGAAGAGGAAGAGATGGATCGCAATCCGCGGTCACGCAGCGCGAAGCTGCGGGCAGCGGAGCGAATTTGAGTTTGCAGGAAATAGTGGATTTATAAGTTGCGCAAGTTTCCAATATTTTCAAGGGGTTATCCACGGTGCCTGCGGAAAACGCTGTGGGAAATGTGAATAACTTGGATCAGGGCACGGCTTCAGTCGTGCCGCAGAGTCGTTTCTTTTAATTATCCCAAGCGGGCTTTAGCCCGCGAGGAAAGCGCGAACGAGCGGGGGAGAGAAAGATGGCTGCCGGAGTTCTTTATCCCACAATGCAGGACACAGGCAACTGGAACGAGCCGATGTCGGAGACCCGTGGCATGTTCATGGGCACGCCGGAGATCTACTTCTCCAAACGTATCGACAACTCGCGTGTAGTGCGCATCGTCGATCCCAAGCGTCGCCGCGAAATGATTTCGTTTGGCGTAACGCTCGGCGTCCTGTTCCTGCTGGTAATGGTTTACCTGCTGCAGCACCTCAGCGCCATTGAGTACGGCTACCGCATCGAGCAGGCCAAAGCCGAGCAGAGCGCCATTGTGGAGAGCAACCGCGAGCTGAAGCTGGAGGAATCATCGCTCAAGGACTTGGCGCGCATTGAAACTGAGGCTCGCAAGCTAGGTATGATTCCGCCGGCGGCAGGACAGATCCAGGTGATCGAGAATGCCGGTGGAGACAGCACCGTACCTGTCATGGCGAAGGCGAACCCGAACGGGATTATGGTGGTGTCGATCCAGCAGTAGATGCCGGGACTGCAAAGCTCCGGCCGGAATCCGGGACGGAAGTTTACCGCGGCGGTCCGCCAATGTCGGACCGCCTTCTGCGTGTCAAGTACCACAGTGTAGGCAGGTACCACACAGTAAGACAGCGCTCCTGGTCCGATGCCAGGACCAGGCAACGGGGTGATTGGGTATGCGGGCAAGTGCACCTGCCAAGACGCCGGCGAAGAGGCTCTACATCCTCGCGCTCGTGCTGTTCTTGTGGGTTGCAGTCGTACTGGGGCGACTGGTTGACCTGCAGGTCATCAAGTACCAGTTCTTCCTCAATCTCGCATCGAAAGAACATGGACGCACCATCGACGTCGAACCGCGGCGAGGCACCATCTACGATCGCAATGGCGCCGAATTGGCCATGTCCATCGATGTCGATTCGGTGTTTGCCGTCCCCAGCCAAATTCCCGACCAGGAAACCACCTCTCAGATCCTCGCCAGAGTGCTCAACCTCGACCCCCAGGAATTGCTGGCCCACCTCCGGGGGCAGAAGAACTTTGCGTGGGTGAAGCGCAAGGTTGACGCCGAGACCGGTGATCGCGTCCGCGAACTGAACCTTCATGGAATCTATTTTCGTAAGGAGCCCAAGCGGTTTTATCCCAAGCGTGACCTCGCGGCTCAGGTCGTCGGCTACGTAGGAACCGACGATGAAGGTCTCGGCGGATTGGAGCTAGTCTACGACGACGATCTGCACGGCATTCCCGGCCGCGAGATGATTTTTGTCGACGCCCGTCGCAAATGGTATGGACGAGTAGAACGGCAGCCTGATCCGGGACAAAATCTCGTCCTAACGCTTGACGGCACGATCCAGTACATCGCGGAAAAAGAGCTGGAACAAGCCATGCAAGACACCAAGGCGGTGGCCGGCACGGTCGTAGTCCAAAATCCGCGCACTGGCGAAATTCTCGCGCTGGCCAACCGGCCGACCTTCAATCCCAACGTATTTAATAGCGTGCCCAAAGAGGCGCTGAAGAACCGCGCTGTCAGCGACGTTTACGAGCCCGGCTCGGTGTTCAAGACCGTCACCTATTCCGCAGCAATCGAGCAGGGCGTCGTAAAGCCCACCGACATGGTCGATTGCCAGGGCGGTGCTATCACCATTTTCGGCATGACCATACACGATGCCCACAAGATGGGCGTGATGACGATTGCCGATGCGTACGCGCACTCCAGCGATGTTGCCGCCGTTAAGACCGGCATGAAGCTGGGCGACATTCGCTTCGATGAATACATTCGCTCCTACGGTTTCGGAGCACAAACCGGCATCGAACTTCCGGGCGAGAGCCGGGGTTTGAAAAAGCCCGTCAATCGCTGGTCCAAGGTTTCGATTGGAGCCATGTCGATGGGCCAGGAAATCGGCGTCACGGCGGTGCAGGTCGTATCCATGGTTTCGACCATCGCCAACGACGGCGTCTACACTCCGCCGCGCATTGTGGCCGGTGAGTTGCCACCCAATGCCGGACCCCAGCCGGTAGTGTTTCATCCCCCGCAGCAGCATCGCGTGATCTCCACCATGACCGCGGCGCAAATGAAAAAGATGATGGAGAGCGTTGTGCTCGACGGCACTGCGCGGCGCGCCATTCTTGACGGTTACACCGTGGCGGGAAAAACGGGCACTGCCCAGAAAGTCGATCCCGCCACCGGCGCCTACTCCAAGACGAAATATGTCGCGTCATTTGTCGGCTTCGCTCCGGTGAACAACCCGGCGATAACGATTGCGGTCATCCTTGACTCGGCACAGGGGCTGCACCAGGGCGGCCAGGTTTCAGCTCCGGTATTCAAGCGGATCGCGCAACAAACACTGGAATACATGCACGTGCCGCACGACATCGAGCCCAAGAATCAGGCGCAGCGGCTGAGTTTGTTGGCTTCCGCAAAGAACGACGACGCGGTGGAGACCGACACCGAACATCTGGGCGCGCCATTGCTGCAGGATAACGATGACGCGTCCGCGCAGCTGGCAGCGAAGAGCGGCGGACCAACAACGCCGCCAACTCGAACGAAGCCGAACGGCGCAAAAGTCATGGATGCGTCTGCCATCACGCCCACGCCATCACCTCCGCCTGCAGACACAACCGCGACGTTGCTGACCGCCGGCCAGACTCCTGACCAGTCCTCCGCAGGTAAAGGCACCGTCGTGCTCAACGTAGACGGCGGAGTTGTGGTGCCCTCATTTATGGGTAAGTCGCTGCGTGCGGCAGTGGAAGTGGCGCAACAAAGCGGCCTGGAGATTAACGTGTTGGGCAGCGGAATCGCGCGCCAGCAATCGCCTCCACCGGGCGCTCATTTGCTGTCGGGGCAAAAAGTTACGGTGCAGTTCAGCCATTAGTTAAAGCACCTGTGCCGTTTTGGAACGCTACCTCTCGATGCAGGAAACGGCCGCTTCCGCCTTAAGGAGCGCGGCTATAATGCCGGTAGAATGAACTTCCTCAAGTTGCTTGATGGGGCGGAATATCTGGACGAACGGGGCGATCCGCCGATTACCGGACTGGATTATGACAGCCGGCGCGTGAAGCCGGAATGGTGTTTCGTCGCCATGCGCGGCGAGCACACCGACGGGAACCGCTTCATCGATCAGGCCATCGCCAACGGCGCCGTCGCCGTGGTAAGCGACTCCGCGCCTCCAGGAGGAGACGTAGCCTGGGCAGTTGTGCCGCACGGACGACGCGCGCTGGCCCGGTTGAGCGCCAACTTCTACCGTCATCCGGCCGAGAAACTTCACATCACCGGAATGACCGGCACCAACGGCAAGACCACGACGTCGTTCATCTTGAGCCGAATGCTGCGCGCAGCCGGCCGCAAGATCGCTCTCGTCGGCACCGTAGAATACCGAATCGGCGAAGAGACCTACCCAGCGCCCCACACCACCCCCGAAGCGCTGGAGCTGAATCAGCTTTTCGCCAACGCGGTCCAGGCCGGTTGTACCGAGGGCGTCATGGAAGTTTCCTCGCACGCGCTGGAGCAGCAGCGCACCTTCGGAATCCCGGTCGAGGTCGCTCTGTTCACCAACCTCACGCGCGACCACCTCGACTTCCACGGGAACATGGAGAACTATTTCCTGTCCAAGACGATCCTGTTCAAAGGATTGGGTGTCGAGCCTCCGCGCTCGGTCGTCATTAACATTGAAGACGGGTACGGCAAGCGCGTGGTGGAGCTCTGTAAGGAACGCCACCAGGTGATCACCTACGGGATCGACAGCGGCGACTTTCATGTCACCGACCTGAAGATCAGCGCGAGTGGGTGTGGATTCAACTTGGTTTCGCCTATGGGTGAGATTCCCATCTGGAGTCCGCTGCTAGGGCGCGTCAACGTCTACAACCTTGTTGCCGCGGCCGCAGCGGCCTATGCGCGCGATGTCGAACCGAACGCGATTTCCGAGGCGGCTGGCCAAATCGCTCACGTTGCCGGCCGCTTCCAGCGCCTTGATCTCGGACAACCCTTCACCGTGATCGTCGACTACGCCCACACCGACGATGCCCTTCGCAACCTTACTGCGGTAGCGCGCGACTTTCTCCACCAACGCGGCGGCCCCGGACGAGTGATCACAGTCTTCGGATGCGGTGGCGACCGCGACCGCGCCAAGCGTCCGATGATGGGCGAAGCCGCCGGTAACGGAAGCGATTTCGTGGTGTTGACCAGTGACAACCCGCGCAGCGAGGATCCACTCGCCATCATCAACGACGCGTTGCCCGGTCTTCAGCGAACGGGGGTTCGCTATACGTTGGAGCCCGACCGGCGAAAGGCCATTGAGTTAGCACTTCACGAAGCCGACGCGGGTGACATCGTCTTGATTGCAGGGAAAGGCCACGAGAAGCATCAGGAAACCAGCCAGGGCAAGGCCCCCTTCGACGATATGGACGTGGCTCGCAAGGCCCTGCAAGATGCCGGATACGCGGCCGCGCATCCGGTCCAATCATGAAGCTCAGCCTGGCGCGTGCCGCCGAGTTCATGCAGGCGAGTGGCGAGTTCAATGCTGCAGCCTTAGCCACCGGCTATTCCATCGACTCCCGGACCATTCAGCCGGGCGAGTTGTTTCTTGCTGTGTCCGGCGAACGGCTCGACGGCCACGATTTCGTCGATGCCGCGCTGGCAAAAGGTGCCGTAGCTGCGGTCGTCCGCCGCAACCTAGTGTTACGCTTCGCAGAAAAGTCGAGACTCATCGCTGTCGACGATACGCTAGCGGCATTACAGCAGCTCGCGGCGGCGGTGCGGAGACTCTGGGGGAAGCCACTAATTGGCGTAACCGGCTCTGCAGGCAAGACGACCACCAAGGAGATCATCGCCCACGTACTGGCGAAGAAATACCGTGTGCTCAAGTCTCAAGGCAATCTCAACAATCATTTCGGGCTTCCACTGCAACTGCTGAAGTTGGAACCTGAGCACGACATTGCTGTCATCGAAATGGGCATGTCGCACGCGGGCGAGATCACTGCCCTGGCGAAACTTGCAAAACCGGATTGCGGCGTCGTGACGCTGGTTGCGCCAGTCCATCTCGAGTTTTTCAGTTCGATTGCCGAGATCGCCCGCGCCAAGTACGAGCTGATCGAGTCGCTCCCCGCCGGAGGCATCGCCATACTCAATGCCGACGACGACTACGTCTCGCAATTCGGACGCGATTTTCACGGCAAAGTCATCACCTTCGGATTGCACAAGCCAGCCGACGTCTCCGCGAAAAACATTGCAGCGCTTCAGCCCATCGGATCGGCCTTCTACATTGTCAGTAACGGCGAGAGCGTTCGCGCCAATCTGCCGCTGTTGGGCGAACACAGCATCTACAACGCGCTGGCCGGTGTCGCCGTTGGCCTGCAACACGGAGTTACGCTCAGCGAAGCCGCCGAATCGCTGGCTTCGCTCTCCGCTGGCGACAAGCGAGGGCAGGTGATCGAGTACGCCGGAGCTACCATCATCAACGATTGCTACAATTCCAACCCAAAGGCACTCGATAGCATGGTGCGGTTGCTGGCAGGAATGCCCGCGCGCCGTCGTATCGTCGTGGCAGGGGAGATGCTGGAACTGGGTCCGAGCGGCGAAACCCTGCATCGCGAATGCGGCGAGCGCATGGGCAACTACCAAATAGATTTCGTACTCGGCGTACGCGGCTTGGCGAAATTCATCGTTGACGGTGCGAATACCGTAAAAGTCGCTGCCGAGTACGCGTCCTCCCCCGAAGAAGCCGGGGAATGGCTCAAGCACAATGTAAAGGCCGGCGATCTGGTACTCCTGAAGGCCTCGCGCGGCGTGAAATTGGAGCGGGCGCTAGACGTTTGGATGAAGAACACCGCCGAATAAGTGGCGACAGAGCTTTCCGCGGTCTGAAATCTTATGTCCTGAGCAGGAAATTTATAAGGCGGCTGCCACCGAGACCTGGAGACTATCTTGGAGTTGGAAGAAACAAAAACTCCGTCCCTCCGTGCCTCTGTGGTGAAGCCTTTGGCTTGAGAGGGTAAAAAACCTACTAATCGAGAGACGGGGAAGAATTTGCTCTATTGGCTGCTGTATCAGAAGGGTTTTGTCGTTCTTCATATCGGCCCCTTCCGAATTTTCCGCTACCTGACGTTTCGCACCGCCTTCGCCAGCCTGACGGCGCTTTTTATCGGGTTGGTAATCGGTCCGGCCGTGGTGCGTCGGCTGCGCGACTTCCAGATTGGCCAGTACATCCGCGAAGATGGCCCACAAGCCCATCAGCGCAAGGCCGGCACCCCCACCATGGGCGGTGTGCTCATAGTTGTCGCGATGGTCGTGCCTACGCTATTGTGGGCGGACCTCAGCAACCGCTTTGTGTGGATTGCCGTGGTGGCGACCCTCGCTTACGGTGCGATCGGTTTTGCCGATGACTACTTGAAGGTCGTCCACCGCCGCAATCTTGGCCTGACTGGACGTGCGAAACTCTTCTATCAATTCCTGACGGCGCTGGCAATCGGTCTCACCCTGATTGCCCTGCAGCACTATGGTTTGTACTCAACGCGCCTGATTGTGCCGTTCTTTAAGCACTTCCGCCCGGATCTCGTCATCGGGCGGCTGCTGCACACCGAGTTGTGGCCGCTGGCCTTCCTCCCGTTCTTGATCTTCGTAATGATCGTGATTGTGGGCTCCAGCAACGCCGTAAATCTCACCGACGGCCTCGATGGGTTGGCGATCGGCTGCACGGTAATTGCCGCCGGCGCCCTCACCATCCTGACCTATGTCAGCGGCCACGCCTTGTTCGCCGACTACCTGGAGATTTCCAAGATCCCACAGGTCTCCGAGCTGACCATCTTTTGCGGCTCGATGGTGGGCTCTGCCATCGGATTCCTGTGGTACAACGCCCATCCCGCCGAGGTTTTCATGGGCGATGTGGGCTCCTTGGCGCTCGGCGGAGCCATCGGAACGGTTGCGGTGCTTATCAAGCAGGAGTTGCTGCTGCCCTTCATCGGAGGCGTTTTCGTGATCGAGGCGCTGTCGGTCATCTTGCAGGTCGGCTCCTACAAATTGCGCAGAAAGCGCATTTTCAAGATGGCCCCCATTCATCACCACTTCGAGCTGATGGGTTGGAGCGAGTCCAAAGTGATCGTGCGCTTCTGGATCGCCTCTCTGGTGTTTGCACTCTTTGCTCTCACCACCTTGAAACTGCGCTAGCGTCGTTGTAAACGTGGCACAATGGCCATTCGGACAATTCCCTCCATGGATGTCAAAGGCAAACGCGTGCTGGTGGTCGGGCTGGGCAAATCTGGCATCGCCAGCGCCTTGTTCTTGGCCGATCACGGCGCGCGGGTTGCCGTCTCGGACACCAAATCTGAAGAGGACCTGCATTACGAAATTCCCCAGCTGCTTGACCGCGGCATCGGGGTCGAAGCCGGATATCACGGCGAACGCACCTTCAAAGAGCAGGAGCTCATCGTCATCAGCCCCGGCGTTCCTTCCGACGTGCCGCAACTGATGCAAGCCCGTCAGGCTGGAATCCCCGTGATCGGCGAAGTCGAACTCGCCGCGCGCTACCTCAAAGGCCAGATTGTCGCCATCACCGGCTCGAACGGAAAGACGACCACGACATCTCTTGCGGGCGAGATCGTCGCCGCGAGTGGCAAGTCTACGCTAGTCGGTGGGAACATCGGCACTCCCGCCATCAGCTTCGTTGAGACTGCGACCGACGACACGTGGATCGTTCTTGAGGTCAGCAGCTTCCAGTTGGAGACCATCGAGACCTTCCGTCCGAAGATCGCCGTTGTCCTCAACGTCACGCCCGACCACCTCGACCGTCATCACACGTTTGAAAACTACGTCGCCGCTAAGACGCGCATCTTCGAGAACCAGACCAGCAGCGATTTCGCGGTGTTAAATGCCGACGATCCCAGCTGCGTCGCCATGGCTGGAAAGACGAAAGCCCCGGTGTATTGGTTCAGCCGCCAACACTTGGTGGAGCATGGAGCCTTCGTTCGCAACGAAAACATCGTATGGCACGACGCCGACAACGAGCAGATCGTCATGCCTGTGTCGGAGATCGCGCTCAAAGGGGCCCACAACCTCGAGAACGTTCTCGCCGCAGTATGCGCGGGCTTGCTGGCCGGCGTCGATCCGGCAGACATCCGCCGCGCGGTCGCGAATTTCAAGGCGGTCGAGCACCGGCTGGAATACGTCGCCACCATCCGCGGCGTCGAGTACTACAACGACTCCAAGGCAACCAATGTCGACGCCACAATCAAGGCGCTGGAATCGTTCCCCGCGGGCGTTCATCTCATTCTCGGCGGAAAAGACAAGGGCAGCGACTACAGCGTGCTGAGCCCGCTATTGGCGCAGCGAGTCAAGCGCGTGTACACCATCGGTGCCGCTGCTCCCAAAATCGAATCGCAGATTAAGGGCACTCAAGTTGTCAGCGTCGGTACGCTCGACAACGCGGTCCGCCGCGCCGCCGAATCGGCAACGCCGGGAGACATCGTGCTGCTCGCCCCGGCCTGTGCCAGCTTCGACCAGTTCGTCAGCTACGAACATCGCGGCCGCGTCTTCAAAGACTTGGTCAAGCAAATCGAATCCCGGGAGTTGCAGCATGCAGGCGGCCGTCGCGCCGGAGGTGACGACTAATGGCCAAGCGCGTCAGCGTCGACAAATGGCTGTTCACCGTGGTGCTGCTGCTGGTCTTCATCGGACTTATCATGGTGTTTAGCGCCTCGGCCGTCATGGCCAAAGAGCGCTTCGGTTCGTCCTATGGTTTCCTGCTGCGCCAACTCGCCTGGGCCGCCGCCGGACTCGCCGCCATGCTCGTGGTCATGCACATCGACTACAAGCAATATCGGCGCTCAACAGTCGTGTTCACATTTTTGGGCCTTACGTCGCTGCTTTTGATCGCGGTATTTGCCTTTCACGACTCCCACAATACGCACCGATGGATCAAAGCTGGTCCGCTCTCATTCCAGCCCTCCGAACTTGCGAAGCCGGCGATCATTCTCTACCTCGCGTATTTTTTGGAGTCGCGCTGGCAGCAGATTTCCGATTGGAAACACGTCTTGCTCCCCGCCGCCGCGCCCAGCGTCCTCCTGGCGCTGTTGATCGTGAAAGAGCCTGACCTCGGGACGGCCGTCGCCTGCATGGCCATCACCGCATCTGTGCTCTACGTCGCGGGAATGAAGATGCGCTATCTCGCCTACGGCTTGGCTGCGTCTTTAGTGCCGCTCTACTTCCTCATTGTGCGCGTGCCCTGGCGCTGGCATCGCATCATCGCCTTTCTCGATCCTTGGAGCGACGCACAAGGTCACGGCTTCCACATCATTCAGTCGATGATCGCGGTCAGCACCGGCGGCCTGATGGGTGTCGGCCTGATGGAAGGCAAGCAAAAGCTCTTCTACCTGCCTGAGCCACATACCGATTTCATCTACGCCAACATCGGCGAAGAACTGGGTCTGTGGGGAGCGTCTCTGGTCGCCATTCTTTTCGCCATCTTCCTTTATCGAGGCATTCGCGTTGCCCTCCGCACCGAAGATCCCTTCGCTCGCTTCCTCGCCACCGGCATCACCGCCATGGTCGTAGTGCAGGCGCTCATCAACATAAGTGTGGTGCTCGGCATGATGCCGACCAAGGGAATTCCGCTGCCTTTCATCTCCTATGGCGGCTCATCGCTCTTCATAACTCTCGCCAGCGTGGGAATTCTGCTGAACATCACGCAGCAGACCGACTAGCCGATGCGCGTAATCATCGCTGGCGGAGGCACCGGCGGACACGTGATTCCCGCCCTCGCCATCGCGCAGGAACTCAAGTCCTGCTACCAAGCGGAGGTTCTCTTCATCGGCACAGCACGCGGCATCGAGACTCGACTCGTGCCAGCCGCCGGTTTTCAGCTCGAACTTATCACCGTCGGCGCGCTCAACCGCGTCGATCTTGAGACGCGGTTGAAGACCCTCTTCGACCTGCCGCGCGCAGTGGTGCAGTCATCCCGGATGATCTCGGACTTCCGGCCCGATGTGATGATCGGCGTCGGCGGCTACGCATCCGGCCCGGCCATGCTGGCAGGGGGCCTTATGAACCTTCCCATGCTGGCTTTCGAACCCAACGTCGTCCCCGGAATCGCCAATCGCCTGGTCGCGCCGATAGTTAAGGCAGCGGCGGTACACTTCCCGGTAACGCAGCGCTATTTCCGCAATGCCGTCGTCACTGGCGTTCCTGTACGACGTGAGTTTTTTCATTTACCCGTACGCTCACCAGATGCCCCGCCGACTCTGCTCGTCTTCGGTGGTAGTCAGGGCGCGCACGCCATCAACATGGCCGTAATGCAAGCCCTCCCGATACTGGCGCTGTCGACGCCTGCGGTCCACGTCATCCACCAGACGGGCGAAAAGGATTACGAAGAAGTGCAGGCCTCCGCCAAGATTGCAGGTATCTCCGCCGAGGTTTCGCCCTTCATCGACGACATGCCCGCCGCCTTCGCCCGAGCCGACCTGCTACTCTGCCGCTCAGGGGCCAGCACCGTCGCCGAAATCACTGCGGCAGGAAAGCCAGCGATTTTCGTGCCCTTGCCCACCGCGGCCGACGACCACCAGCGCCACAATGCCGAGACCTTAGCCGAAGCCGGTGCCGCCATACTGCTGCCGCAATCCGAACTCACAGGCGAACGGCTGGCACAAGAAGTTGCCTCGCTGCTCGGCAACCGCGCCCGCCTCGCGCAGATGAGCGCTGCCGCGCGTAAGTTCGCTCATCCCGGCGCCGCAGCTGAGATCGCTGCCCTCGCAGCCCGTATCTCTGGCGTCCCGCGCCCCCACGATGTAGCCTAGTCATTCCCTGCCAAGTGGCGACTGGCTACTGGCAGCGGCTACTGATTCATGTTTGCCAAAATCCAGCGTATTCATTTCGTGGGCATCGGTGGCATCGGCATGAGTGGCATTGCCGAGGTGCTGCTCAACCTCGGCTACAAGGTTTCCGGCTCCGACCTCAAGGCATCTGCCATCACCCATCGCCTGGCTTCTTTGGGCGCGCTCACATTTGAGGGCCATCGCGCCGAGAACCTCGCCGGCGCCGAAGTCGTAGTCACCAGTTCCGCCATCGCTCGCGACAACCCGGAAGTCGCCGCCGCCCACGCCGGCCACATACCGGTGATTCCCCGCGCAGAAATGCTGGCCGAGCTAATGCGCCTGAAATACGGCATCGCTATCGCCGGCATGCACGGTAAAACCACCACAACCTCCATGGTGGCCGCGGTTCTGGCCGCGGGTGGCCTCGATCCCACCGTCGTTATCGGCGGGCGCGTCGATGCCATGGGCTCCAATGCGCGCGTGGGAAAGTCCGAATACTTCGTCGCCGAGGCCGATGAGAGTGACCGCTCGTTCCTCAAGCTATGGCCGATTCTCGCCGTGGTCACCAACATCGATCGCGAGCACATGGACTGCTACCGCGACATGGCCGACGTCGAACATACCTTCATCGACTTCCTCGACCACGTTCCGTTCTACGGGATGGTGGTTGCTTGCAATGACAACGACGACCTGCAGCGGGTGCTGCCCCTGGTCCGTCGCCGTATCGTCACCTACGGCACGCGTGAACGCTCGGATTTTCTTATCACCGACATGCGCTGGGGCATTGCTGGGGCGGGTCACCTCGCATCGACCGCCTTTCGCGTGCGGTATCACGACCGCGATCTGGGCGAGTTTCAACTGCAGGTTCCGGGAGAGCACAACGTCCGCAACGCGACTGCTGCCATCGCCGTGGGCATCGGCCTGGACATTCCCGTCGACAAGATTCGCGCCGGGCTGGCTGCATACAACGGGGTTGATCGCCGCTTCCAACTCAAGGGCCGCGCCAACGGCATAACCGTCATCGACGACTACGGACACCATCCCACCGAAATTCGCGCCACGTTGGCTGCGGCGCGCCAATGTGGATTCCGTCGCATTCACGTCATCTTTCAGCCGCATCGCTACACCCGTACGCAACTGCTGCTCGACGAGTTCGCCACGGCATTCAGCGATGCCGACACGGTGACCGTTCTCGATATCTATGCCGCGAGCGAGACGCCGATCCCCGGCGTAACCGGCGAGCATCTGGCCAAGCGAATAGCCAGAGATGGCAAGAACCATGCGACCTACGTTGCCTCATTCGCCGAGGCTGCCGAACGGGTAAGCAAATTGGCTCACGCTGGGGACCTAGTGCTCACTCTCGGCGCCGGAACCGTGTCCCAGATTGGTCCGATGGTCCTGGAACAACTAGAAACCTCAGTGGCCCGGTAACCGAGACTTTCACCTCGATAGACGAAACCGTAAATTTTAATTCGCGATTATTTAGAATCAATGACTTAGCTGTAATTTGTTTCTAAGTCAATGAAAGTAAATATAGTTACAACGATTGATTTGCAATCATTGGACTTAGCGTAGCAATCTTCGTCTATTCTTCGCCAATATTGTCATATAAGTATGAAAAGTATGACCAAAAGTTGGCTCTACAAGTCATACAAGTATGTAATGTATGTATATCGGGCCAATGTGCCTTGTTTTTCAATAGGTTAGAGAAACTTCCCGGGCTGGTGGTGAATTTCACTAGCCGCGTCGCCGGAAGCAATTTGTCAAAGAGCCGGAATGAAAGCGTCCGCTAGCCCCGCTTAGGGGATACGGGCCGGCAGAGACACTCATCCCCCGCCTCACAGCTCATGTTTACGTTTTGGCGACTAGGTCATGAAAGGGCATGGGTCACACCTGGGCGTGATTAAGTGGCCACAAAATCCTTTGTGAGGGCGTACTCCTGAGCGATCACCCATTCAACCATACATGCGCAGCCACCAGGGCCATGACGCCCGCCATGGTCCAGAAATGCCAACTCCGGATTGACCTTCGTTCCGGCAAAACCTTTTGCTGCAGCGTCAACCCCAGGAACACCTGCAGAAATAGCAGCACCAACGCCAGCGTTGCCAGATACAAACCAGCGCTGCTGGTTCGAATCATCCTTCCCCGGCTCATTGCTCCCCACGCGTGCGCGAACGACAGCGCTGTGGCCGCATACGCCAGCCAGTAGTGCGGCCACATGTGCCGCAGATACGGCTGATCCGACGGCAACGAAATCCCCAACTTCACACTGATGAGCGAACGCCGCAGCAAGTAGGGAAGCAGCGCCACCGCGCCGAGGAAGATCACGCCCAGCCATCCGGCGAACGCACCGGCGAAGTATGTCATTACTGCACCTTGACGTAGCCGGTGAGGACCACGATCTGTTCCGCCGTGATTCTGTGATCGTTTCCGATCGTGCCTTTAACGTGCACCACCGCACCGGCATGCACATCGCCAAGCTTGCCCATCACCACCGGTGTCGCATCGCTAAACTTGATCCCCACTGGTGTCCTGGTTCGCTGGTACAGATCTTCGCTTTCGCGATCGAGCAACTTTCCCTCGGCGTTGCCATTCGCATCAACGGCTGTAATCTCAACCACCGCCTGGGTTTTGCTTCCAGGCGCCAGCTCTGCGAACGCGGTCGGGTTTGCACTCGCCGCCATCGCCGACGACATTCGCATGGATCGGCGGCCAACCGTCAGGGCCGCTGCCAGGCTGAGCGCCGCGAGCACTGTGAACACCAGCATCCAGCGGCCAATTTTTCGGAAGTCGGAATTGGGCATTTTCACCTCCATTGGCGGACTCACGGGCCGCCACGGAGGTATTGTCAACCCTGTACTAAGGTACGGAGTCAAGTCCTTATGCTGCGCTTGGGACGAACTGCTGGAGAGTCAGGCTCATTTGCGCGGCGCCGGGCATACCAGCCCCTTGGTTTTCCCCAATTCCCGCGCCAGCCGCGACAGCTCGGCGCGCATCGTCTGCAACGCCTTGATTTTCTGGTCGATGGTCCTCAGGCGCTCTTCTGACATGCGCAGAAACTTCGCCACCTCGGCCGTCTTCGGTTTTCCAGTGACCGCAGACCCCGGAAACGCCCGATGCAATTGTTCTAGTTGTCCAATTTCCCTCAGTGTGAAACCGAGATGCTGACACTGCCGGATGAAGCAAACCGTCTCCAGGTCGTGTTCGCTGTAGTCGCGATATCCCCCCGCCGTCCGCGAGGGTTCCTGCAAGAGCTTCTGACGCTCGTAAAAGCGCAAGGTCTCGATATTCACTCCCGCGCGACGAGCTAACTCTCCGGTTCGCATGACTTCGTATTGTGTACGATGGCGAGCCGGTCTGTCGCTGTGTATTTACTCTCATGGTTCATCGGCACTGGATCCGATCAGTCCTGCGAGCGTTGGAAAATCGCTGCACTCACGTTAATCCCGCCTTTCTTACTCGGCGATGCACGGCGACCTGTTTTCAAATGCAGTACATCCACAGAAAACCTACAAAATGCCTCTCCGCGCTGCCGACGAAACCGGATATAGTGAGGCGAATAGCCGACGTTTTCGGCAGTTTATCGGTCTTCATGGCGCGGAAAACCGCTTCCACATTGCCGGAGGAGGATTTCGACGCGGTAGCTGAGCCGCGCGCTTCTTCGCGCTCGTACGAAGACTCGCCGCTCGATGCCCGCATGCTCGACCTCGAGGAAGAGGGCGAGTCTCCGTTTCTACGCGGTCAAAAGCGTGTGCCCGTGCGTCGCGGAGCCCTGCCGCGCAAGGCCGCCGATCGCGTCAAGCTGCTCATGGTTGCGCTGCTGGTGGTTGGCGCAATTGGATTGGTTGTTGTCTCTCTCTATCGTTACGGTACTCAGTCCTGGCGCTTTCGCGTGGACTCCAGTGACAACATCGACATTCTCGGTAACCGCAATGTGACTCGCGCGCAGATCCTCGAAACCCTGGGTGGCGATATCGATCGCAATATCTTCTTCGTTTCCCTGGCGGAACAGAAGAAGCAGCTCGAAGACATTTCCTGGGTCGAGTCGGCTTCCGTGATGCGCCTTTTGCCCAACCGGCTTCGCATCGAACTCCATGAGCGGACGCCGGTGGCATTCGTTGAAGTCAACGGACGCGTCGCCCTCATCGATGCTCACGGCGTGATCATGGACATGCCTCCCGGCGCGCAAACTACCTTTTCTTTCCCTGTAATCCTCGGCATGAACGACAGCGAACCACTCTCGACCCGTGCCCCACGCATGAAAATCTACAGCGAGCTGGTGAAGCAGCTCGACTCTACCGGGGCGCACTATTCGCGTGATCTGAGCGAGGTCGATGTGTCCGATCCCGATGACGTGAAGGTCACGGTATCGGATCCGAAAGGCGCAGTGCTCGTCCACTTGCGCTCGCCCAATTTTCTTGCGCCCTTCCAGTTGTACATGGCGCACGTACAGGAGTGGCGCTCGCAGTACAGTCCACTCGAATCCCTCGATTTGCGTTTCGAGGGACAGGCGATCGTCAATCCCGATTCGTCGGCCGCGCACGCAAAGGGAGCGGCGGCATCGCCGAACACCACGGCCGAGAACACGCCGCCCGCTGATCCAGAGTCGCTCGCGAAAAAGTCGCCATCGGCGAAGAAGTCAAAGAAGCATTAGGACACAATGGGAAGTCAAACCGAAAACTTACTTACTGTGATTGACATCGGAAGCGCGAAGACCTGTGTGATCGTCGCCGAAGTCAATGAGTACGCCCTTCGCTATCGTGGCCACGGCATCTCCGACTCGCGCGGCATGCGCAAAGGCGTGATCGCCGATCTCGACAAGGCGGTCGCCTCCATCAAGAAAGCCGTCGAGGAAGCCGAGAACGTCGCGCAGGCTCCGGTTGAGCATGCCATTGTCGGCGTCGCCGGTTCCCATATTCGAGGAGTTAACAGTCACGGCGGCATTTCGCTCGGCTCGCGCTCCCGCGAGATCAGCCGCGACGACGTTCGCGCAGCGGTCGAAAAAGCACGCAGCATCCCGCTGCCCGAAGATCGTGAGCCGCTGCATCTGCTTCCCCAGGAATTCATTCTCGACGGCCAGCCCGGCGTCCACGACCCTGCCGGACTCATGGGAAAAAAGGTTGAGGTCCGCGTGCACGTGGTAACGGCCAGCGGCACCGCTGCGCAGAACGTTGTGACTGCGGCCAACCGCGCCGGCATTCACGTGGACGACACTGTTTTCGAAGCGCTCGCCTGCGCCGACTCCGTGCTCCAGACCGACGAGCGCGAGTTAGGCATCTGCCTCGCCGACATTGGCGCGGGATCTACCGACCTGATCGTCTTCTATGAAGGAGTCGTGATCCACACCGGAGCGGTGCCTCTCGGCGGCGACCATTTCACCAACGACGTTGCGGTCGGTTTTCGCACTCCCATTCCCGACGCCGAAAACATCAAGAAGATGTTCGGCTGCGCAATCGTGACCCGGATCCCCGAAGGCAACGAAATCGAAGTGCCTTCGGTAGGCGACCGTCCTTCGCGCCTCATGCAGCAACGCATGCTGGGCGAGATTCTCGAGCCCCGCGCGCGCGAATTGATGGAGCTGCTGCGCGACCACCTTCGTCAGGCGGGCGTTTACGAGTTGCTGGGTGCGGGAGTTGTCTTCACCGGTGGTGGCGCGCGTTTGAACGCCTTGGTCGATTCGGCGGAAGACGTTCTCCGTCGCCCGGCGCGCCTCGGCTATCCCGTGCCGATTGCCAAGCTGCCGTCGAATTTGTTGGAGCCGGAATTCTCCACCGCGATCGGCCTGGTGCTCTACGGACACCGCGCCCGCCAGGCGCGCGGCATCAGCGACCGCGGATTTGGGGCGAGGCTCAAGGCCTTGTTCGCAAGGCAGAACGTTTAAACGATTTCGAAACCGAACGGCACCCTTTGCGGCGCATTGAGGTAACTATGATCGAAGATTTCGGCGAAAAAGCTCAGCCCAGCAGCGACATCCGCATTCACTTCAACGAAGAGACGCTCAACAGCGCCAAGATCAAGGTCATCGGCGTCGGCGGAGGCGGCGGCAACGCGGTCAATCGCATGATCGAGTCGCATCTCGAGGGCGTAGAATTCGTGGTCGCCAATACCGATCTCCAGGCGCTCAAGCTCTCGCACGCGCCGGTAAAGATCCAGCTCGGCGTCAAGCTGACCAACGGCCTCGGTGCCGGCGCCAATCCTGACGTCGGCCGCAAGGCCGCCCTCGAAGACGCCGACAAGATCATCGAGGCGCTTGAAGGCGCCGACATGGTATTCGTCACCACTGGCCTCGGCGGAGGAACAGGCACCGGCGCAGCGCCCATCATCGCCTCGCTCGCCAGTGAAATGGGAGCCCTCACCGTCGCGGTCGTGACCAAGCCCTTCGCCTTCGAAGGCAAGCGCCGCCAGAATCAGGCCGAGCGCGGCCTCCAGGAGCTGATCGACTCGGTCGACACAACCATCGTCATCCCCAACGAGAAGCTGCTCGCCGTCGCCAAAGACGCCGGCTTCTTCGAGTCGTTCCGCGTGGCCGACGACATCCTTCGCCAGGCCGTGCAGGGCATCTCCGACATCATCACTATTCCCGGCATCATCAACCGCGACTTTGCCGACGTGAAAACCATCATGGCGGGCATGGGATACGCGGTAATGGGCACCGCGACCGCTCGCGGCGAGAACCGCGCGACCGCGGCCGCGCAGGCGGCCATCGCCTCGCCGCTGCTCGAAGCCGGAGCCATCGACGGAGCTCGGGGCATCCTCATCAACGTCACCGGTTCCAGCTCGTTGCGGCTGGCCGAAGTCAACGAGGCCTCGACCATCATCCAGAGCGCGGCCCACGAGGACGCCAACATCATCTTTGGCGCTGTGCTCGACGAGAAGATGAACGACGAAGTGAAGATCACCGTCATCGCGACCGGTTTCCGCGAAACGCCACGCAACCGCGAACACGCCAACACCGCTGCCAGCGCGGTGCTCAACGCCCGCGCCGCAACCGCGACGTATCAGGTCCCGTCGGTGCGCGAGCCGGATGCGATGCCGTCGCCGGCCAAAGGGGCGGTTGAGCCGCGCATCAACGAGCGTCCGCGCAATGCGCCCTATATTCCCGACAGCATCGACGACCTTGAGCTGGGCTCCGAAGTCGTGCGTCATGCCGAACCGGTCGAGGAGGCTCGCGCTGACGCTTCGGCCTATTCGCGCGAAGCCGAATCGACTTACGCGTCGTTGATCAAGGGCGCTGACGTTCTTCCCGATGAACCGGCCGTGATCGATACCGTCAGCAGCAGCGTGAATATCAACTACGATGCTGATGATCTCGAGATTCCAGCCTTCCTCCGCAAGCGCGGCGACAGCTAGAAGCAAGTTTCGAAAGGGGAAGCGGGTGCTACGGCACCCCTCCCTGAAAAATCCCCAGTATCATTCGCTGCACACTATCTCCGAGCGGTATTGCGGCCTGAATATTTGAGTTTCGACTCTCTCCACGGATAGACTCAAGTCCATATATGCCACGGCCCGAAGGTTCGGCGAAAAAACGCTGGGGATCTTTGTCCGTTTTGCTCTTGCTCCTGGTTGTAACGTCGGAGTTGCCCGGACTCGCACAAGCAGCGCCTCAGCCCGTGGATCAGCAACACAGCGAGCGTTCAACCGGCGAGCCGCAACGGCAAGAGTCTCAGACACCTGGCGCAAACCAACCGACCCCGTCAGCACTTCCGGCGCCCAAGGCTGGCGACAGTCCCTTTTCTGACAATCCAGCTCTTCGCGACTTATACCGGCAATACTCGCCCCAAAGCGGCAAGAACATCGAAAGGTTCGGAGCGAGCCTGTTCAGGAATGATTCAGGCAACGTGGACAAGTTGACCATGGATGTTCCGGTGGGTCCGGATTATGTCCTCGGACCCGGCGATACGGTCATCCTCGACGTCTCCGGCGGCGATCCCCAGCGGGTACGAGTAGTGGTGGACTCCGCCGGATCGCTTACCTTGCCGGGTGGCGGGACGCTCATGGTCAGTGGCATGACGATCGAGAACGCGGAACATGCTATCGAACGAGTTTTGGTTCGCAGGTTCAACAATGCCAAGGTTGACCTTTCCTTGGCGCGAGTTAAGACAGTTCGAGTCTACCTGGTCGGGGAGGTGGAACGCCCAGGTGCATATCAAGTGAGCGCCCTCTCGACAGTGCTCGATGGCCTTCTTGCCGCGGGAGGCCCCAATAGACGAGGTTCAATGCGAGTAATCCGCCATTACCGCGGAGACACGCTGATCTCGACTATCGATCTCTACGATTTGTTGCTGCACGGCACCCAGTCCGATACGCACCGTCTGGAGTCGGGCGACTCGATCATGGTTTCCCCCGCTAGGGCTCAGGTTACGGTGGACGGTGCGATTCGCCGTCCTGCAGTGTATGAGCTCCGTAACGAACTGACATTGGATCAGGTATTGGACATGGCCGGAGGACTGCGGCCAGAAGCATCGCTCTGGCAGATCTCAATCGATCGCGTCGAGGCGCACGAGCAACATGTGACGCGTACCGTGCCCGTTCCGCCGGATGCCGGTCCTGAGGCCATAAAGCTGGCTCTCTCGGCCAGCACCGTTCACGATGGAGACCTCATCTATGTGTTTCCCATCAGTGCCTATTCCGAAGCTAGTGTTTATCTGGAGGGCCACGCGTTTCGGGTTGGAAAGTATGCATTTCGCCCAGGCATGAGAGTCACGGACTTGGTCCGCTCCTACTCGGATCTTCTTCCCGAACCGCGGGCGCAGGCGGAGATCGTCCGCCTGACGGGTCCCGATCTGAGTCCCCACACAATCGAGTTCAACATTGTGGATGTGTTGGATGGCAAGGAGAGCGCGCCAGAGTTGCGCCCCTTCGATGTCATCCGCATATACGGCCGGTACGAGACGGATGCTCCGAAAGTAACCATAGCGGGTGAAGTCCTACGGCCAGGCGTCTACCCGATGGTGGCTGGCATGAGAGTCAGCGACCTGATTCGTATCGCTGGGGGCTTCCGGCGAAGTGCTTACCTCGGCAACGCGCTTCTCGCCAGCTACGAGATACAAAATGGCATGTCGGTGGAGATTGAAGTGAAGCAGGTCAATCTGCGGCAAGTCGCCGGGAACGACAAAGACGCTGATCTATTGCTCAAGCCCGGCGACCGTCTGAGTATTCGTCAGATAGCGGGATGGAAAGACATTGGCGCAGCCGTAACCGTCGCGGGACAGGTCCAATTTCCGGGCTCCTATGGCATCGATCCTGGAGAGCGCCTCAGCTCCGTTATCCGCAGAGCGGGAGGATTCCTGCCGGAGGCATATCCACAGGCTGTGGTATTCGATCGTCCCGAGATCAAAGAACGGAACGACGAGACAAAGCTCACCATCATGAGGAAAGTTGAAACCATGACGAATCCCGCGATCTCGTCAGGTACCTCTGACGGCAGAGTCAATCCGTCGCAGACCTTCGAGCTGCAGCGGAAGGAAATCCTGACAGCGCTGCGGACCCTGCCTACTTCCGGCCGGATGGTAATCAACATCACCCCCGATCTCAGGGAATGGGAGAATACGTCAAATGATCCGGAGATGCGCGGCGGAGATAGCCTCGCCGTTCCCCAGCGTCCCGGGTTTGTTGCCGTCACTGACGGCCTCAATAACACGACCGCGCTGATTTACCTCCCTGGCAAGCGAGTGCGCGATTATCTCAAACAGGCGAGCGGTCTAACCCGTCTCGCTGACATGAAATATCTTTACCTCATCCAGGCTGGCGGACAGGTGGCTGGGAAGGACAGCACTCCTGCTTTCAGCTCAGTCAAGGATGCGGTTGTGGGACCGGGCGACACAATCGTAGTTCCCTTAAAGATTCTGAGCGAATCCGAGACTTGGAGAGACGTCTTAAGCACCGCGCAGGAGATTTCTGCCCTCGCGGTAACTGCCCAGGCGATCAACTTCCTCAATAATCCCACAATAAAGTCCCTCAAGCCGGACAGCGGCCATACGGGAACTACTGTGAACATAAGCGGATTACATTTTGGCGATAAACAAGGTACCAGCACGGTTAAGTTTGGAAACCTCGCCGCTACAGCGACCAAGTGGTCAGCCGATTTAATTATTGTGACAGTTCCGGCCAATGCGCCCATCGGGAAGACGAATGTGGTGGTGACTGTCGGAGGCACTAGCAGCTTGCCAGCCACCTTCACTGTCGAGAAATAGGGATGCCTGCGCGCTGCCTTCCGTGGTGAATTGATTCCTGCCGGACTGCGATTCTATTTCCCAGTGGCGGATGTTGCCTGTCATCCTTGAATCCGCTCGCATATTGCGCACAACCCGCGGTTGCCTTTGGTTCTTGACCCGATCCTTCTCTTTGCCTCTGTGGTGGATGTTCTGTCTTTTCCCATTTCGGGAACGCACCCCCACTTTTTTCCCCACTTTTCTCTTGACATCAAAATCCGAATAGGAACAGGGTAACCGAGCTGAGGTTACCCTCCACTCAAACGCTGTTCGACTTTGCCGAAGGCATACCGACGGCATGCATCAACTGGCTCTTGGCGAAAAGCGAATAGCGAATAGCGACTAGCGACTAGCGTTGCCCGTTTCTTGGAGGCACCATGTCTTTCCGCACCTGTGACCATCTCAAGGAAGATGGCGTCTACTGCAGCTCTCCCGCTCTCACCGACCGCAGGTCAAGCAGAACCACATCCGAGCGTTCCTGCACTCGTTCGACGACAAGTTCGCGCCCGTCTGGGGAGACGTCGAAGTCTCGAATTTCGAATTCGGGAGCGAAGTTGGTCAACTGTCGCTCGGTACCCGTCTCCAGATTGATGAGCCAGAGATTCTTATGTTGAATCTCTCCTCGCAGGAGCACGAGTTCTGGTCCACCGGGCAGGAAAGCCAGGTGTCGTGCCCCCCGAGTCAGGCTCAGGGCCGGCAAGGGATGCGGTGCGCCGTCGGCGGTTACGGCTTTCACCGAAAACGTAGTGCCGATATCGGCTCCCGAGTAGACGACGAAGCGCCCGTCGGGGTCCCATGTGGGATCGACCGAGTACTCCGGGAGAAAGGATGTGGGAGAGTGACCATCCACGGGTACCCTGAAGAGATGTGGGACGCCGTGATCGTTGGCCGCCGAGAGGATCGATTGGCCATCCGGCGCCCATGCGGGCGCACCCTGTAGGTCGAGCGAATCAGCCACGATCCGCGCGTTCGTGCCGTCAGCGTGCATTACGTATAGCAGCGTTCGCCCGTGTTGTCGCACCGAAAAGGCGATATAAGTGCCATCGTGGGAGATTGCTGGTCCCCCAATGACTTGCGCTCCCTCAGCATTCCACAACTCCGTGGCGTTTCCATCAGCGAGCTTCCAGATACTCTCCCTCGCGCCAGTCGCCGAAATATACAGAAGGTAATTTGGACCCAGCCGTGGGGAGAAGCCCGTGCTCGTCGTCAGCGAAATTGGGGCTGCCGCAGACGGCTCTTTGGGCGATTCAGAGATCGGCATGCGCCAAAGAGTTCTCTTTGGACTTGCGAGGGTGACGACCAGACGGCGACCGTCAGCACTGGCCGCTAGCGACGTGTACCGGTCAAGTCCGGAACTCAGGCGGTGAGGAATACGGCGATCAACATCCATGCCATACAGCCACGGCCCTGAACCGTCGGGATCGCTGGCAAGGTACAGCAGCGTCCGACGATCCAGGAGAACCGGATAGCTAACCCGCGCATTGTGCGACGTAATGCGTTCGGGAGCTCCGCCAGTCGGAGCCACGCGCCAGATATCCAGCTTGTCGGGAAGCGAACCTCGGACAAAGTAAATGAACGCCGTGTCAGGTGCCCACAGCGGAAAGTGAGAGTGCAGCCCAGGAGGCGCGGTTATGATGGGTTGACTCTCCAATTGCAGGTGGCCGTCTGACACGAACAGCGGATCTCCCGGCGCCGGTGTGTGGTACGCCAGGCGGGAGCCGTCGCGAGACCAGTCGAACTCGGCAACGCCTTCAAGGTAGGGGCGGGGCTGTCCGCCAAGCGTGGGTATCGCCCAAATGCTAATCTCATCGCCGCCCGTGGTGTCTTGCCGCCGAACCCAATAGGTGACGAATGAGCCATCGGGCGAGAATCCCATGGTGCGGATCGATGGATTCACCAATTCCCCCGCACCGCCTCGGGTCAAATTGTGAAATTGCCCCGACCCGACCTGTGTAACCCAGACATCCATCTGTCCGTCCCGGTCCGACAGAAACGCCACGAAATGACCGTCGCGCGATACCGCAGCCGCCTGCTCTACTCCTTCGAAGTCTGTAACTGTCTGAAAGCGCGCGTCAGCGATCGGGTTTTGCCAGAAATATTCCGTTCTCCGCAACCAGAGGCTCGCGCCAATCGCCAGGGCGATCCCTGCCACTGCCAGCGCCAGAACCAACCTCCATCTAGTACGCGGGGTTGATGTTGCAGACTGCGGCGACGAAGCGGAAGCCTCTGGAGAGAGAACATTGTTCTCGTCTTCTTGCGCACCTCGAGGATTCCGGCCGCGTGACCACGCGTCCAACTCTGCCCGGGAAGCATAGACCGAGCCCATCCTGTCATGCAGGTGCCGGTGAACGGGCATCCCCTCCCGCTTCTCCCAGCGCTGGACGGTCGTGACGTCGCGGTTTAGATATGCCGCAATTTCCTTCCACGAATCCAGACGGTCTTCGGGAGGTCCGACAGGTGGCAGTGTGCCGCTGGGTAGTGCGCCCATCATGCTCTCCTGATTGGGTCCGCAATAGTCCCGGCCCCCGGGGAATCAAATTGTAGCGTCCCTGTCCGGTGACGGCAAAGCGCGGCATTCGACGGCAAACTACAGAAACCGCCCCCGTTCTGCGCATTGCCGCTTGAAGACACTACCAAACTGCCCCATCGTGTCCATGCGCCTCAAGTCAGTCTCAAATTGGAGGTCTTTCATGAAGAGCACAGCTTTCGGTTGGACAGTGGGCACCCTCGCGGTCTTATTGCTGGCGGTAAGCATCAGCGGAATGGCCCAGACTCCCACACAATTTAGCGGGTTGATTAATGCCTATTCGCCCCAAACCACTACAATAACCGGCACAACTGGTCCGTATGAGGTTCGAGGCCCGTGGTCTTTAACCCTAAGCGCGGCCTCAGGCAAGGCGAGTTTTACTGCCGCCTTGAACATGGAATTGTCGGATGGTTGGGTCTTGACGGAAAATGGCGGGAATTTCGATCCCAACGCCCGGGGCGCACACACTCATCATGTCACTTTGACGAATGCGACTGTCACGTGGATGACGAACGGATTTCAGGTATCCGGTATAGCCACCATTACTCTCAATGGGAGCCCCGCGCCTGTTTCGCCATCGCCTTTGGTGATCACCGTCACCGGCGGCAACAACGTCAAATTTTCCAATATCGCCCTGACGTTTGGATCTCCGGGCTCCAAGCATTTCGGAAGCGAGGCTCTGCCGGGAGTAGTTCAAAGCGTCAACTAACATCGGCGGAAGTTGCCGCCATTGCATTCCGCTCGTGTCCGAATTGGGCCGTTCAAAGCGGCCTTTTTTCCAAATCCTCCATGCCTCCGTGGTGAATCTTCACTTTCCCAAAATGGGATTTCCGAGGGTGATCGGTACCCCCCTCCCCCCTCCCCCAGATCCTTGTTTTCATTAGGATAGGTGGGATTTCGCGCGCAAAATATAAGAAACAAATAGGTTGCGGGTAAAATATTGCGCCGCAAGGAGTTAGAGGGCGATTTTGAAAGATTCTTGGGGTGGTGGGCGCCATCGTCGCGGGCGCGGTGGCCAATCGAAAGTGTAAACACAAAACCTCCAAGTACAGCAGGCCGACCGCCGCGTCGAGGCGGGCAGCAAAGTCGAACAGCTCCCAAGTGGAGGCTACGCCTCCGCTTGAGAAGCTTCACAGAAGGCGAAGAGGTATTGCAAGAGTTTTGTGAGAAATCTTGTGGCGCGTCCCCGAATTGGGAATTTTCTCTGTGCGCTCCACGCGCTGCGCGAGCTCCGCGCAAGCCTTCGGCAGAGTGGAATGGGTCTCTTTTTTCTACTCTTAGCGCGGGCTCACGCCCACGCCTCAGAGCACGTCGCGGCTCCGCCGCTGTTGGTATTAGCCCCACATTTGCCAAGGGCTGGCAAATGTCGGCCACGGGGTATGTGGGCGCCAGCGTTGCGGGCAGTGAGCTACATCGGCACTATTTGAGGTTTCGTACCAAGGTATCTCCGGTCGCGCTGATCTTTTTCATAATGTTCGACAGCGTTTCAATCAACTTCGAGCGGCGATCCATCGCCATCTGCAAGCGCATTGAAGTCATCTCTGACATTTCGTTCATGCTGTCCAGTTGACTCTTAAGATTCTCCTGAATGCATCTGAGTTGGGCGACCGTAATAATTTGCCCGTTGTAGAGCTTGGTTGGGACGAAAATGACGCCGGAGTCCGACTCGGGATCGGGGAGAGGCATCGGGGCATCGTAGTAGGCGTTCTCGCTGCCCATGCCAGCCGACAAGTCAAGTGGCGGTACCCCATCTTTCTGCGCGGCATTGTTGGCGACGTCGCGGCCGACCTTAGAGATCAGGCTGCGGAGCGCGTTCTTAGCCGCAGTGATTGCCTTGACTTCAGCCATGATCATTTTCAAGTCCTGGCCCGCGCTCTTCGCGGCGTCCATCATGACGACAAACGCCATCTGTTCGATGTCTGTTCCGGGCAAGGCCGTGTCCGTAGGGCCCTTCTTTGATCTCATCTGAAATTCCCTTTCGATTTCGAAAAGGGCACCATAGTACACCTTTTCGCCAGGCCGCCAGCGCCCACCTGCTGTAGACCGTGGCAATGACTATTTGACGGAGTTGCTCAGCACGCTCTCGGTTCCCGCTACATTTGATCGCATAGTGAAAGGTAATGAGGTCAGGTGTCCGCTCGCCGGGATACAGGTGCTCCATATCTCGTTCCACGTTTGTGACTTGGAATCGCTCGAATCCTGGTGTAGCTGATCTCGTTCGCAGCACGTGCGCCCCTTCGTCAACAAGACCGGACGGGAAGTCCACTGTAAGTTTGAAGTCTGTCGCGTCTTGTTCGCCGTCGTTCTCGATGCTGACCCGTAGCTCATAACGTTGATCGTCGCCACCGCCCCCGGGGATCGGGACACGCCGATGGTCGATCCTAGCCCTCAGGGAGAGCTGGTCTTTGCGCTTCTCCTGCCCCAGCGCGCGCCAACCTTGAAGAAATGTGGCGAGGTCATCCAAAATTTCCGAATCCTCAACGAATTCCTTTGGGTTGAGATGCAGTTTGTCTCTAAGTCCTTCGCGCCTGATGTCCTTGTGAACATAGCAGCGTACTTTCATTGGCCGATCGAGGGCTTGCGAAATAAACGCAGCAATCGCAATCTCCTGTTCTACCCAAACTGACCCGCGCGTCCACGAATTATCCCGCTCGCTCGGATTGGAAACGGAGCCGCGGGGATGCATGATAGCGATGAATGCAACCGCATCGTTCAGCCGCTTAAGAATGTTCTCCGTCACGCCGTCCAAGGAAGATTGGTTTTCGGCGAAGTGCGCAGTGCAGCCAGCAACTTCTTCAACTAACTTGGCAATTTCCTTTCCGAGCTGGCGCTCAGAGTGAGAACTTTGACCGCAGCTTATAAAGACCAAAGGGGGCAGAGTTCTTGTGGCGCCAACTTGATCGCCGTCTGGTAGTTCTCGCTTATATCGCCGTTCTTCTATTGCAGACTTGATTTCATTAAAGAAGTCACCTACGCGCGACAGCTCACCGCGGACAAATACGGTCGCTTGTGGCCCAAGCCAAGGCTGCACTGAAGCATAGGAGTTGAGACGGTGACTTTCGGACTCTCGTAGCTTGCCTAGGTTCTGAATAATTTGCTTTTCGGTTCCGTTACTGAGTGGAATCCTGTAAAGCTCGTAGGCGTCGAGAAGCGCGGTGAGTCTAGCCTGAAGCAGAGACTCCAACTGTTCAGCGAAGTTCTTGGCGACGAGCCTCCACGTCCCGCCGGACCGCAGGGAACTGTTTGCGGCTTGTCGGTGTTTGTCTGCTTCGAGGCGCTGTTCGCTTGCTTCAACGATTTTTTGAAGAAATGGCGTACTTTCGGTCTGCCTGTCGTTGAGCCTGCTCCACTGTCACCGGCGTAATCAATCTATTTCTGTCTCCCAAGACACTATACGACGTTGACCGCCCGCAAGGCCTTGTCATTGACGGGACGGGAAGGGGCGGGTAGAGTGTGGCCTTCTGAGAACAGCCGAAATCATCCGTAGCATCGCGGAAGCAAGCGAGGTCACGCGGCCATGGCGAACCCTGAACATCTCGCAATCCTCAAGCAAGGGGTTGTCCGTTGGAATGCGTGGAGAAAGAAACTTCTCAAGCTGGCCCTCAAGGGCCCGGTGCCCAGCGGTGACCTCAGCGGGGCGAACCTTGAGGGGACGGACTTCAGAGAGGTGAACTTTCAGGGGACAAACCTCAGCGGGGCGAGCCTCCAGAAGGCGGCCTTCTATTCGGCGAACCTCAATGCGGCTGATCTCAGCGGTGCGGACCTCAGGTTGACAAACTTTCAGAGAGCGGATCTTAGCGGTGCGAACCTAAGGGGTGCGGACCTCAGCGGTGCGAGTTTCTTTTGGACCAACCTTTCTAGCGCGAGTCTAATGGAAGCGAAGTTCAACGACTGTAAGATAGGCTTCGCAACTTTTTCCAATGTCGATCTTAGCGCCACTAAGGGTCTCGAAACCATTGACCATCAGCGCCCGTCCACAGTCAGCATCGACACCATCTACAAATCCAAAGGCAAAATTCCCGAGGTTTTCCTGCGGGGGTGTGGGGTGCCGGATGACATGATCGGCTACATCACTTCGATCGCTGGCGCTGTCCAGTACTACACCTGCTTCATCAGCTATTCGACCAAAGACCAGGCGTTTGCCGACCGGCTGTATGCAGACCTGCAGGCCAAGGGCGTGCGGTGCTGGTTTGCTCCGTACGACATCAAGGGCGGGCGGAAGATTCATGAGCAGATTGATGAAGCCATTCGGGTGCATGACAAGCTGTTGCTGATTCTGTCGGCGCACAGCATGGCGAGCGACTGGGTAGGGACCGAGATTGCTAACGCACGCGAGCGAGAGGCACGAGAGAAGAAGCAGATGCTGTTTCCGATTACGATCGCTCCGTTTGAGGAAGTGAAGCAGTGGAAGAAGTTTGACGCGGATCGGGGGACGGACTCGGCGCGGGAGATTCGGGAGTATTACATTCCGGACTTCAGTAATTGGGATCGCGACAACGGAGCCTATCAGAAGGAGTTTGAGAAACTCGTAGCGGCGTTGAAGGCGGGGGCGAGTGGTAATCCACTGCGCCGCGCGGACTAAAGTCCGCACGGGGTATCAAAATAAAGGCCTTAACGGCACGGCTAAAGCCGTGCCCCTTCAAAACCGTCTTGAAGGAGATTTTTTCAGCAGCCTGCGAAGCCCAGCGTTTCTTAGCCTCGAGCGGCACGGCTAAAGCCGTGCCCTTTCAAAGCCCGATTTATGAGATGGGTTCTAGTGGATAGAATCCCACCCTGTCCCAAAAGAGGGACAGGATGGGGCACCCCGCGGGGTTCGATCGCTAGGTAGGGGTCCTTCGACCCGGGCGGCGATTGTTCTCGCCGTCCTCGCTCGGGATGACAGCGAAGGGAAAGGGCTCTACTGAATGGCCTGGGGCTTTTGGGTCATCAGTTCGGTGAAGCGCTTATCCGTGCGGAGGCTGGCGAATTCGGAGTCGGTATAGACCTTGTCGATATTCTTATAGCCCTCTTCCATGGCCTTGCGCAGGTATTCGAGGGATCGGTCCAAGTCGCCGGCCTGGGCGTACATCTTGGCGACCATGAACGAAAATGCCGCGCGGTCTTCGGGAGAAGACGACTGGGCCATGACTCCCGTTTTGGAGACGCGCTGGAAGATATCAGGATCGATCTGGAAAGCGGTGTGGTATTCCTCGGCAGCCTTGTCGAACTTGTGCTGGCTGAAGTATGCCGCACCGAGGTTGTAATGGAAGGTGGCTGAGTTCGGGCGGATGCTGAGCGCCTTTTCGTAATACTTGATGGCGCGGCCGTAACGTTTCTGCATCTGCATGATGAAGCCGAGATTGTTCATGCCTTCGGCGGAGTTCTTGTCGATTTTGATCGCCTGCTCGAAGCACTTCTGCGCGTCCTTGTCATGCTGGATGAAGAGCAGCGCGATGCCTTTCTTGTTCCACAGCAATGCAGTCGGCTGCTTGGCGATGGCGGCGTTGTAATAGTCGATGGCGTCGAGATAGCGCTTCTGGGCGCGCAACTGGTCGCCCTGGTGCTCCAAGTCCTGAGGAGTGCTGTCGGTGAGAGAAATGAGCGGAGCGGGAGTGGGCTGCGATTGCTGTGGCTGCTGCTGGTCATCCGCGGCCAGCAAGCCGGTCACAAGTATGGCTACGACGGTGAGTGCCCCGAAGCCTTTTCGAAACGCGCCGAATAACTGGCGAGGAGACATACCTCCACCCCCGACTCCCAAATCCCCACCATATTAGACCTAATTCTGGGGAGGAATGTTCCGTTTGTCGGGAGGAGAATTTGCGGGAGGGTCTTTCTGGTCGTTGCCCTTGCCTCCGAAGACCCGGCTGAAGAAGCCCTTTTTCTTCTTCTGCTCGGCCGGTGTGGCGCCCGCTGGATCCGAAGTTGCCGGCGAAGCGCTGGGACTTCCAGGCTGCGCTTGCACCGGCCCGTTGGTGGTTGGCGGAGGAGCATCGACCTGGGGAGTGCCCAGTCCAAGGATCTTGGAGAAGAAGTTACGATGGTCCGTAAACGCCTGTTCGCAGGTCTGTTTGGGTTCGGTTCCTGCGAGAAAGGCCACGTAATAGTCCTGCGGACAGGACTCGGTTGCCAGCCGGTTGGTGACCTTATCAAGCTTGACCTCGACAACGCCCGAAGGTGCCGAGAACCCCTTCATGTCGGAGTAGCGGGGAATTTTCTGGGCCCGCTTCATGAACTCGGCCCAGATGGGAGCGGCGGTGGTGCCGCCGGAGAGTTTGATGTCGGTATAGTCGTCGTTGCCGACCCAGACGACGCAGAGCAGGTTGCTGGAGTATCCGGCAAACCAGGCGTCGTGCGAGGTGCCGGTCTTGCCGGCGGCAGGAGCGGTGAAGCCGCGCTGGCGAACGGGATAGCCGGTTCCCCCGTCGATCACGCCCTGCATCATGGTGGTCATCACGTAGGCCACGCGCGCGTCGAGCACGCCCTTGGGATCGTTGTGGTAGTCGCTGAGCACGCCGCCTCGGGCGTCGCGCACGGACTTGACCATCAGGGGAGAAACGCGAGAGCCGCCGTTGCTGAACACGGTGTAGGCGCCTGACATTTCCAGCGGACTCGCATCATATGAGCCGAGCGCGATCGCGGGCGTCGCTTTCACGCTGGTGATGCCGGCCGCCTTGGCCAGTGAAGCAACGGTGCCGAATCCCACGCCCTGCGCGACTCGCACGGTAGCGTTGTTGAGCGACATGGCGAGAGCGTAACGCGCGGTGACTTCTCCGTGGAACGCCTCATGGTAGTTGCGTGGCTCGTAGACCTCGTCCTTGTAAGCGATGCTCACTTGCGCGTCATCGACCAGCGTGATGGGAGTGAAGATCGCCGGAGCACCGCTGGTGTCGATGGTCGGCGGGCTGCTGCCGGCTGTCTCGACGGACGCGGCACCCACGGAGATCATTTGCCCGGTCAGCGCAGTGTTGACGGCTGCCGCGTACACGAATGGCTTGAAGATCGAGCCTGTGGGACGCTTGGCGACAGCGTGATCGAGCTGGCTCGTTCCGTAGTTGCGGCCGCCGACTAACGCCAGCACTTCGCCGGTGTGGGGATCGAGGACGACCACAGCGACCTGCGGGAGGGGACCGGAGTCAACGCTGGTTTCGGTCTTTGCCGCTGCTCCATCGCCGACTTTGGTCTTGTGGGTGCGCGTCTTCAGGACCTGCTCATCCACCAGCTTCATTCCCACTTCGACTGCGTCTGCAGCGGCCTGCTGGAGGTCGGGGTCGAGGGTGGTGTAAATGCGCATAGCCTGCTCGTTGAGCTCGCTCTCGTTGTATTGGCTGGTGAGCTGGTCTTTCACGAGGTCAACGAAGTAAGGTGCGTCGCTGGCTTCGACATTAGGAGCTGCGAGCTTTAAGGGCGTGGCCTTGGCGCGGTCGGCCTGGTCCTGGGTGATGGCGCCCGTCTCGACCATGGAGTCGAGGACAAGATTGCGGCGCTCGAGCGCGCG
Source organism: uncultured Acidobacteriaceae bacterium (assembly GCA_963730105.1). Classification (GTDB taxonomy): domain Bacteria; phylum Acidobacteriota; class Terriglobia; order Terriglobales; family Acidobacteriaceae; genus DASRAA01. The sequence continues at coordinate 383,299 of CAVSQO010000010.1, read as the reverse complement.
CTCGGGATGACGATAGGGTGAGAGATAACTCGGACGCTGAATGATGCCGGCGAGCAGGGCGCACTCGGGCAGCGTCAGACTCTTCATGTCCTTGTCGAAGTAGGCGCGCGAGGCCTCGCCAAAGCCGTTGATGCTGAAGGAGCCGCGCTGGCCCATAGGAACCTGGTTGGCGTACATCTCGAAGATGCGTTGCTTGGAGAACTTCTGCTCCAGCTCCATGGCAATCAGCATCTCGGTCAATTTGCGCTTGACGGTCTTCTCGGGCGAAAGGAAGAAACCGCGCGACAGCTGCATGGTCAGCGTCGAGCCGCCCTGGCCGCGGTGCCGGTGGAAGATGTCGCTGGCTGCGGCCTCCATGAGGCGGTAGTAGTTGACTCCGCTGTGCTGGAAGAAGCGACGATCTTCGATAGCGACGACGGCGTCGACCATGTTCTTGGGGATTTCGTCGAAGGTGACGATCTGCCGCTTGGAGCGGTCCTGGCCGCCGAACAGCGAGGTGATCATCTGCGGCTCGAGTTCGTAGGCGCTCAGGGGCTCGGAACTGCGGCCCGCCAAAACGATCGAGCTGACCTTGCCGGCGTCAAAACGGATGCCGGCACTCTCCACGGCGTGGAACGATTCCTCGCCGGGCATGATCTCGATGCCGTTGCCGGAGAGATGGAAGCGTCCGATGGGCGAGTCGCCTTCTTTGCCCTGTTCGCTGTAACCGGCGCGGCGAAGATAGGTCGCAATCTCCTGTGCGGTAGATTTGTCGCCAACGCGGACGTATTCGGGGCGAGCGTAAATCTTGGCTGAGTTGGTGAAGATCGGCCCCGACATGCGGCGGTCGACGATGCCTTCGTACTTAACGTAGAAGAACGCAAACACCGCCATGAACAGGATTCCGGCGACCAGGAATCCGGCCACCAGAAACTTCACCAGCGGGTCGCCAAGGGTGAAGTGGTGGCCCGGTGAGGGCTTGCGTGAGCCGGGGCGGGGGCGTCCTTGAGGGGCGCTGGGAGGCCGGCTTGGTGCCATTTTGACTTTGATTGCCACGTTAATCGGTACGCGGAGACGCCGTCCATTGTAAGACGGCGCGATCAGGCATTTTGTTACCTGTGGCGCTCCATCTCGGGAAAAATCTCGTGCTCTGAGTCACCAGCGCGGGGGAGTCAGTCTCCCCGGCGCGCAGGAACTCTCGAGCCCGCAAACCCGACCATTGCTACGCCAGAGCGACGACTTTCTATTGTAGAACAATGCCGGGCAGGCAAGGGTATCGTGCGGGCTTTCGGCGGGCGAGATTTCATTGGTATATTCGAGCCAGAGATTATTTACCCGAGGTGCGTAACATGCGGAAGACATTCGCGTTGACGACAATCGCAATTTTGCTTGCCGGGATGGCGATGGCAGCCAACAAGGAATCAGGAAGCACAACCCTGACCAATATCCAGCCGGCCGGAATCACCGACAAGCAGCACAAGAAACAGCAATACGACCTGACTTTTTCCACCACCAGGAACGACTACACCTGTCGCAGCAATGAAAAAGAGAAGGTCAACGCGACCGATTGGGTCGTGGGGAGCTCGATTAGCTACAAGATCAACGGCAACAAGGGTGAAGTGAAAAACATGCAGAGCAACAAGGACGTGAAATGCATGGTGGTGCGGGTGGCGGCGGTGACCGCGCCGGCAGCAACGCAGTAAGAACGGGACAGTGGTTTGCATGGTTAGAGAAGAATGACAGAGAAGGAAAAGGAGAAGGCCTTCTTCGATCTGGCGCAGCGCTTTCGCGAGGCGCGTGATCCCGAGGAGGTCGAGCGGCTAGGCGATCAGCTGGGGCGCTTGGTGTTCGGAGCCCGCAGGTCGGCACAATCATAGCCCGGCGCGCAGGGCTAGCGCAGCACCTCCGCCAGCTTTCCGCTGACGATCAACTCAGACACGCGGCGAAAGTCTTCGGTCAGAATCCGGTCCTGCATGATTGTGGGAGACACCGCGCGGATGGCGTCGTGTGCCGCCTGACCGCGCTTGCCGGTCTTCAACGGTGCGCGAAAATCAAGCGCCTGTGCCACCGCGAGAGCTTCTATGGCCAGCACATTGCGCGCGTTCTCGACCACCCGCAACAGCTTGTTGGCTGCGGTCATTCCCATTGATACGAAGTCTTCTTTGTTGCCCGAAGTGGTGATGGAATCCACCGACGCCGGGTGCGACCACACTTTGTTCTCGCTGACCAGCGCGGCCGCGGTCACTTGCGGCATCATGAAGCCGGAGTTCAGACCGGCACCGGCGGCGAGGAAGGGCGGCAGGTCCTCGTTCAATGCAGGATTCACCAGCCGCTCCAGACGGCGTTCCGAGATTCCGGCCAAGGCGCTCAGTCCGATCGCGAGGAAGTCGAGTGCGAACGCCAGCGGTTCGCCGTGGAAGTTGCCTCCGGAGATGATGTCGCCTTCCACCGGTGCGCCCATTGGCGGCTTGGGGCTACCCACTTTCTTCGCTGCCGGAAAGACCAGCGGATTGTCGACGGCTGAGTTCATCTCGATCTCAAAGACTGCGCGACAGTGCGCGAGGGTATCGCGTACTGCGCCATGCACCTGCGGGATGCAGCGCAACGAGTACGCATCCTGCACCTTGCCGCAATCACGATGCGACTCGCGAATCTGGCTGCCTTCCAACATGCGGCGCAGGTTGCGCGCTACGTGCAGCTGCCCGGGATGCGGACGGGCCTGATGAATCCGCTCGTCGAAGGCGACGTCGGTACCTTTCAGCGCATCCACCACCAGCGCGCCGAGGACATCGGCGGTGTCGACAAGAATTTCGGTTTGCAAAACGGCGAGCAAGCCGATCGCCAGCATCGCCTGCGTGCCGTTAATCAGCGAGATGGTTTCCTTCGCCTCGAGCACCAACGGCTTGATGCCGGCACGCTTCAGCGCCTCGGCGGCGGACATTCGTTTGGCTTCGAAATGGGCCTCGCCCTCGGCGATGAGCACCAGTCCAAGATGCGAAAGAGGCGCGAGGTCACCACTGGCGCCCACGCTGCCTTGCGACGGAATTACAGGGTGCACGCCGCGGTTCAGCATCTCGCACAAGGTGTCGATAACCACCGCGCGCACGCCTGAGCAGCCTTTGCTCAGCGAGTTGGCACGCAGCAGCATCATGGCGCGGCCGACGGATTCGCTGAGAGGCTCACCCACGCCGACGGCGTGCGAGCGCATGAGGTTCACCTGAAGGGTGCGGATGTCGTCGGGAGGGATGCGCACATCACTGAGCTGCCCGACGCCGGTGGTTACCGCATAGCCGAGGCGATTGTTAGCCACCAGGGAGTCGACGACCGCGCGAGCACGATCGACCGCGAGACGTGCCTCAGGTTCCAGCATGACGGGACGGCGCTCGAAAACCACGGCGCGGACATCGTCGAGAGTCAGATTGTTTCCGTTGATATGAAGTACTTTCATGAAATCTCGATTCGTCGCGAAGCCGCGCGGACTTAAGTCCGCGCGGCGGGGCAAATATAGAGGGCTTAGACGCTGGCCTAAAGGCCAGCTCTACCAAAAACTGCTTTTTTCCGCAGCCTGTAAAGTCGTGCCCTGACGCAAGTCGTACCGTGACTAAAGTCGTGCCGTGATACGAAGTCGTGTCGTGATGCGAAGTCATGCCAAAACACGAAATGTCCCGAAATCAAGTCTTTCTGCAGTTTCGCAGGCCCAACCGACTATTGTTCAGCTTTTTCCTGCGGCCTTCAAGAACGGCGCCAGATATTTCTTCGGCAGGTGAATGCGTTTGAACTGCGAGTTCACCACAATGTGGACGCTGTCGCCCTCGGCCAAAACCCTGTCATCCTCCGCGTGGAGGATCTCGTAGCCGAAATGCAGCAGCGACTCTCGCACGTTGATCAGCCGAGTGCGAATCGTGATCAAGTCATCGTATCGGGCGGGAGATTTGAAGCGGCAGTGCACATCCGCGACCGCGATGTGGGTGTCGTCCTGTTTCTCCATATCACGATAGGTGAAGCCCAACTGGCGCAGCATCTCGACCCGCCCCACTTCAAACCAAACAATGTAGTTGGAGTGGTAGACCACGCCCATCTGGTCGGTTTCGGCGTAGCGCACGCGGAGTTGCGCTTCGAAGACTGTTCTGTTGTCGGGCTGCATGGATACTGTTCCAACTTAACATGCAGCCGGGATCGTGTCGCCACTGTGTGGGTCTGACCCGCGCGGACTAAAGTCCGCGCGGAAGGGTCAAATATAAGCGGCTCAGACGCTGACCTAAAAGGTCAGCTCTACCAAAGACCGCTTTTTTCCGCGGCCTGTGAAGCCTACTTCTTGTCAGCCGCCGGGGCAGATGACGGAGGGGCAGCCGCAGCACCGTTGTGAACGAATTGCCCGCGCACCGGTTCTCCAACGGCTACCGGAGTGCCGTCGGCGACGTAATCGATGAATTGTGCCGGCATGGTCTGCGGCAGGGGCCTGCCGCGCGAATCCTGCAAGCGGTACTCGAGATGCGGCGCGGGAGAACTGCCGCTGTTGCCGCACTCTCCGACCGCGTCGCCCTGCTTGACCTTCTGTCCCGTCTTTACCTTGATGCTGTCTTGTTTCAGATGCATCAGCAGCGAGTATTCGTCGTGACCGTGGCTAATCAGCACGCGATTACCGGTGGGCATGATTTCTTCCGAACGACCCGGCGTGTTATCGGCAAACGAATTGTTGACCAGCACGACCGTGCCATCGGCTGGCGCCAGGACGGGTTGTCCCCAACAATAGAACTGTTGGTTCTTGGTACCGTCCCCGGAAAATGTACGGCCGTCCTTCAAGACCGTGAACACCATGGTGTAGCGCTCTATATCGCGATAGGCGCCTGCATTCTGGTAAATGTCGCGGCCGCCTTCGAAGACAAACCAGTCACCGTCGAACGGCAGGCGAAGCTTGGTCGTGTCTTTGTATTCGGAGTAACGATTTGCCGAGGGAGGCGGGGAGGGACGGAACTGAAACAGCTCAACCTCGCCGGCCTGGTTGATGATGACCGCAGTGAAGATGGGATCTTTGACCTTGCTGAATTGCGAATACCTCGAATAAACGGTATTAGCGACCAGCATATCGGGAGCGAAGTTCTCGCCCAGCATTTTTTGCTCGCGTCCCCATTCGTTGGCGAGTTTTTTCCCCATTTCGCTGAACTGTGCGCTCGACCCATTCTTCTTCATCTTGGGTGAGAACGCCGCGTACAACGTGGACGACTGCCCGCTCTCGAAGTACCCGAACAGCTGCCGCGCACGGTTTTTCGCCGCCGTGCTCATCACGGGATAGCTGCCGCTGGAAACCGCTGGAGCGGGGTTCTCGGGCTTGGGAGCCGGGGCCGCGGCTTGGGCAAATATCAGGGCCGGGAACAGCAACGTGGCGACACACAACGGAAGACGAAGTGTCACAGTCTACCTCCCTGTCCAACTGGGCTTACGTTTCTCCAAAAATGAATTCACACCTTCGCGAAAGTCGTCAGTGGTACGAATTCTTGCATTTTCGTCTACGGCGGCAGCGATCTGGTGGTCGAGTTCCACATGCGAAAACGTGCGCAGCAAACGCTTGGTGGCCACTAACGAAGCCGGGCTGTTGGCGACCAGAGTATCCGCCAGTTCACGCGCCCGCGCGAGCAGCTTCTGCGGCGAGAGTACCTCATTCACCAGGCCTAGTCGATGAGCTTCTTCAGCGCTGAGAATGCGCCCGGTCAGGAGCAGATCGCGCGCCTGCTTCTCTCCCACTTGCCGCAAGAGAAAGGTGGAGACGATGGCGGGCACAAATCCGATGCGGACCTCGGTGTAGCCGAACTTTGCTGTGTCCGCTGCCAACGTGAAGTCACACAGCGTTGCAAGGCCGCATCCGCCGGCGAGCGCAGCCCCGTTGACGGCGGCAATCGTGACCTTCGGAAAATCGTAAAGTGCACGGAACATGTGGGCCATGCGGCCGGAGTCGGCGAGATTCTCTTCCTCGGTGTGGCTGGTGATGGCACGAAGGTTGTCGAGGTCCATCCCCGAACAGAAAGCCGCGCCGGCGCCGGTGAGGATCATGATGTCGGCGGGCGATCTCTGGACGTCGTAGAGTGCGAGGTGCAGCTCTTCGATCAACTCGTAGCTGATGGCATTGCGCTTTTCCGGTCGGTTGAGCGTGACCGTGACGACAGGGCCGTCATAGGCGAGGGTCAGCGTCGTGTACTGGTGATGGCGTTGAGACATTGGTCCTTCGCAACGGGATCGCACACGGTAAGTCGTGCCCGCTGTACCAAAATACTGTACGTAAATAGCTGCTTCGGTTGGAATTATCACACCGAATCGGTTTTTGAGCCGACTTCTTTTGTCATTGGCGTTGCTGCGGCTAGATTTTGCCCGTTTTGGAACAAGGCGGTGCTGCCGGATCGAGCGGAATTACATTTTCGGTCCGCCGAAGCGCTCGCCGATTTCGGCCGATAGCCGAGTGAGTTCCGCTAGAGGTTTCTTGATCGACAGTGCGACGTCGCGCTGGCGGAGGGCTGCGAGAACACTTTCTGTCGGGATGTTGCCCACCAGCACATCTTGCGCAAACGGGCATCCGCCGAGGCCGCCTATGGCGGAGTCGAAGCGGCGGCATCCGGCGTCATAGGCTGCCAGGATCTTTTCGATGGCTTCGTCGGGACGGCTGTGCAGGTGAACGCCTATTTCGGTGTGGCCGAAGATCTCGAGCACGGCGCCAAACTGGTCGGCAATTTGCAGAGGAGTCGCCAGACCGACGGTGTCGGCGAGAGAGATGGCTTGCAGGTCCATGTCGGCGAGCAGGCCGACGCCTTCCAGAAGCTCTTCGTGGTTCCACAGGTCGCCGTAGGGGTTGCCAAAGGCCATGGAGATGTAGGCGATGGTATCCAGACCTCCCTCGTCAGCCTTCTGCTTCACCTTCTCCAGCATGTCGAGGTTCTCTTCCGGCGTCTGGCTCTGGTTGTTCTTCAGGAACGTTGGAGAAAGCGAGTACGGGAAGCCGACCGTCCGCACCGCCTCGGTGGCGATAGCACGCTCGACGCCGCGCTCATTAACCACGATGCCGATGATCTCGACGTCATCTGGCGGATCGAGTTCGCTGAGCACGGTCTCGGAGTCGGCCATTTGTGGAACCGCCTTGGGCGACACGAACGACACTGCGTCGATGTGCTTGAATCCTGCGGCGATGAGAGCCTTGAGGTATTCGACCTTGGTCGCGGTGGGAATCTGGCCCGGCAATCCTTGCCAGGCATCGCGGGGACATTCGATGAGTTTGACGGAATTAGCCATTAGCTGTTAGCTCTTAGCCCTTAGCTTTTAGCACGCCGCGCTGCAAGATTCGAGCTACGAGCTAACGGCTAAAAGCTGAAGGCTATGTTTGGAGCACTCCGACGTTAAACTTCGGCACCTCGGGATTCAGGGCGGCCGCGTCCAGTGCTGTGATCAGTGCTTCGCGGGTTTCCATGGGGTCGATGATCTTGTCGATCCAGAGCCGGGCTGCACCGTAACGCGGGTCCATCTGTTCGTCGTAGGTGGCCTTCACTTCGTCGTAAAGCTTCTTCTTGTCTTCTTCGCTCAGTATTTTGCCGCCGCGCTCCAGTTGCTTGATCTTGATTTCCACCAACGTACTTGCTGCCGAGGCACCGCTCATGACCGCGTATTTCGCCGTCGGCCACGCAAAGACGAAGCGCGGATCGAAGGCCTTGCCGCACATCGCATAATGTCCCGCGCCAAATGAGCCACCCATGATTACGGAGATTTTCGGCACCACGGAATTCGACACTGCGTTCACCATCTTCGCGCCGGCGCGAATGATGCCGCTCCACTCGGCGTCGCGGCCGACCATGAATCCGTTCACATCGTGCAGAAAAACGAGGGGTACCAGGTTCTGGTTGCAGTCCATGATGAAGCGTGCGGCCTTTTCGGCCGACTCGGTGTAAATGACGCCGCCGAATTCGATGCGCTTGTTGCCGGAGCGATCGACCTGCTGTACATGGGTCTTCTGATTGGCGACGATGCCGACAGCGTAGCCTCCGATGCGCGCATAGCCGCAGAGCACGGTCTCGCCATACTCGGACTTGTACTCGTCGAATTCGCTGCCATCGACGATGCGCGCGATGATCTCCTTCATGTCGTATTGCCGCGCCGGATCGTCGTCGAAGATGCCGTAGATTTCTTCCGCTGGATAGAGTGGCTCGCGCGAAGGCTTGCGGTCGAAGACGCCGAGCTGGCGATTGCCCATCTTGTCGACCAGCGAACGGATGCGCGCGATGCAGTGCTCGTCGTCGGGTTCGCGGAAGTCCACGGTGCCGCTGATTTGCGCGTGCATCTTCGCGCCGCCCAGTTCCTCGGCGGAATACTTTGCGCCGATCGCGGCCTGCACCAGCGCTGGCCCGGCGAGAAACAGTCCGCTGCCTTCGGTCATGAGGATGTGGTCGCACATCACCGGCAAATACGCGCCACCGGCGACACACATGCCCATAATGGCGGTGATCTGCGGAATCCCCATGGCCGACATCACGGCGTTGTTGCGGAAGACGCGGCCGAAATCGTCAGTGTCGGGGAAGACGTCTTCCTGTAGCGGCAAGAACACGCCTGCTGAATCGACGAGATAGATGGTTGGAATGCGGTTCTCGATGGCGATGTTTTGCGCGCGGATGACTTTTTTCGCGGTCATCGGGAAGAAGGCACCCGCCTTCACCGTGGCGTCGTTCACGATGAGCATACCAGCCGCCCTTGCACCCGCGCCAGGCCAGTGACGACGCCAGCAGAGGGTGCGCCGCCCCATTCCTCGTACATCCCCCACGCAGCGTAGCCGCCGAGTTCGAAGAACTCGCTGCCGGGATCGATCAGGAGGTCGATGCGTTCGCGTGCCGTGAGACGTTCCTTCTTGTGCTGGGATTCGATGGCCTTGGTGCCGCCGCCCTGCTCGAACTGCTCCTGGTCCATACGCATGCGCGCGACCAACTCGGCGACAGCACGCTGATTGCGCTCAAAACGCGGCGTCGCAGCTTTTACTTTGGTCTCAAATTGGACGGGAGATCCGGAGTGCTCGTGGTCAGTCATGATGGAAGATCGTAGGCCCTTAGGCAGACCGATAACGATAAAGCAGCGACACTCGTGCGCGCAACGTAGGAGAAGACGATTTCACCACGGAGACACGGAGGCACGGAGAAACTTCAGTCTTGGCGTCTAACCGACAAACGCCGCCGGATCAGCCAGTGCAAACGCCACAACGGTCTTGCCGTTCTTGTCGGCCCTCTGCAGCTCCGCGTCCAATTCAGCCTGAAGGGCGTGGGCTTCGTCGAGTTTGATTTCGCATCCGGCAATTTCATCAGGAGTAGCGCCGTGATAGCAGAGCTCGCAGACGCCCAAGCCGCCTTCCGAGCGTATCGGCGGGCCAAAGACGCGGCAAGTAATTGGTCGCGAAGCGTAAAGGTCGCACGTGCCGCGATCCGGGTCGAGCGCGGGACACGGTTCGAAATTGGCGAACTCCTCGAATTGCTCCGCGGCATCGTCGTCGTCGCCCAGCACTCCGGTTTGCCGGTCGCCAGGGAAGCCAGTCGCGATGCGTCCCCACGATTCCCGTGCTCGTTGCCGCACTCGCGTCGCGCGATCAGGGTCTGTGTCTTCCAACTTCGCGAGGCCGTCCTGCAGCCGCAGGGCGTCGGTCTGATCGATGGCGAACACGCCAATGCAGCAGGGAGTGCATCCCGGCTTGCAGATCAGCCACTCACCGCTGCGCCATTCGGCGTCGCGCAGGGCGGCATCGACGATCTGTACCAGCCTCTCGTCCCGCGCAGGTAAGGTAACCGACATTGACCTAGCATAGCGTACGGAGACTTGCGCCGGCTTATTGGGGTTGTTGCCGAAGTGCAGCAGTCAGCGGATCATCCGCGACCGCATCGACCAACCCGTAGCGCAGGGCGTCGTTGGAATGCAGCTTCTCTGCGGCGAGAAACATCTGCAATGCGCGCGCCCTGCCGACCAGTCGCGGCAGGCGCTGGGTGCCTCCCCAGCCGGTGATGAGGCCGAGCGCGGCACCACGATGTCCGAAAATGGCGTGCGGCGAGGCGATGCGCCGCTGGCAGGCGAGCGCCAAGTCGAGCCCGCCGCCCATGCAGTAGCCATTTACCGCGGCTATGGTCGGAGAAGGGAAGTTGGCGACGGCGTTCATCAGGCGCTGTCCCATCTGCGCGAAACGAAAGGCTTCGGCACCGTAAAGCTCGGCGATTTCGTTCAGGTCAGCACCAGCGGAAAAGAAGTGTGTGTTTCCGCTGATTACCAATCGGGCTGGCGGCTTCTGTGTTAATTCATGCAGCGCTGATGTCAGCGCGGCGACCCGTGCTCGAGTCAGGCGGTTGGTGCCGTCGTCAGAAACGAGGCGCAAAATCGCGTCGTCGGCATGCAGCTCAACGTGACACAGTTTTTCTGCGGATTGGATCGATTGGTTCGACAAGGGAGCAGAGCTACGAAGTCTTACTGCCGGCCGCTGTTTCCGTCTGGCGGAGACTCAGCCCGCGGTCACGCCGCGCGGCTTCACGTTGCCGCGGATGAACTCGATGATGGCGTCCATCGGCGTGCCCGGCTGAAACACGGCAGCGACACCGGCGTGTTTGAGACCCTCGACATCCTGGTCAGGAATAATGCCGCCGACAACTAGAAGTACATCGTCCATGTGGTTCTGTTTCAGCAAGTCGAGCACCCGCGGCACGATGACGTTGTGCGCTCCGGAAAGAATACTGAGGCCGATAACGTCGACATCTTCCTGCAGTGACGCGGTGACGACCATCTCTGGAGTCTGGCGAAGGCCGGTATAGATAACTTCCATTCCGGCGTCGCGCAGGGCGCGGGCAATGACTTTGGCGCCGCGATCATGGCCGTCGAGGCCGGGTTTGGCAACGAGTACGCGAATCTTACGGTCAGTGGGCATGTTAGATAGCCTCAGCCGTCAGCGCTTAACAATGTGCTGAACTAAGAATGATAAACCTTGGTTGAGAGTTTCGGAACTAGTGGGCTGGTTTGGCGACACACACTGTCTTGACGATTTGCTTGGGCACCCAGATCACGGTGTCGCCTGAGAAAGCGCTGGGCAGCAGCCAGTAAGGGCGATTGACGGCAATAGCGTAAGTTCGCAGCCCATCGGCGGAGCTCCATAGGTAGGAGTTGAGGGCAACGGCTTCGCCAGAAGCGTGTAGCTTCGCTTCGATTTCATCAGCGGAAATTTTCTCTTGCTCTGCAACCGCCCGGGCGGCCACTTGTTTGGGATCGCGCAGATAGCCGAGGTTCTCCGACGGTTCGCGGCTGAGGCGTTGCAATTTGTCTTCGTCCTCGCGGGAGGGAATTGCAATTTCGGTGACGGTACAGCCTTTGACAGGTTTGGCGAGAGGCTGCGCGACGGGCGTGAAATCCACCGGATCTTCCAGGCTATTAGAAACCAGCTCAACATCGGAGATGACCAGCCGCGCATTGGCGTACTTGACTTCGCCTGCCTTGTTGCCGACGGCAGGTCCGGCGTAAAACCTGCCGATGAGCGTGGCGCGCAGCATCTTGGTTTGTCCGGAAGCGGTGGCCGACTTCATGAGGCGTTGCATAGTGTCGTAGTCCGCGTCTTTTTTCAGCGGGACTGCGCTGGCTTCCAGGCGCTCGCGCGAGAGCTTAAAACGGTCGGCATATTCGGAAGGGTTGCCGCCGAATTCCAGGCGCAAACCCCCGCGATCGTCGGCGCATTCGTACGCATGGGTGTTGAATACCTGTTGGCCATACAGCACGAGCCCGAGGACGCTGACCAGACTTTCGTCATACATGCCGGGGCTTTTCACAAGCTCGCAAGGAGATACCGACAGCGGACGCTCCTGCGCGCACGCGATGGCCGACGCGAAGAAGCAAGCAGCCGCTGCAAGACACACCACGGCGCGCGTGGCCGCGACCAATAGCTTGTGAACCATTTCCCCTAGTTTACGTGACAGATTCGTTCCCGACTGAAGTGCTGATCTCCGACTCGCTGACGCGGCTGGTGTCCGGATAGCGAAACTTCGGGCCGAGGAACGAAGAAATTACACTTCACATGTGCTCGAGCGGTCCGTAAGTTCAGTGTCTCTGTCTTGGCAACCCAATGGCATTGTGCTTGCTTCTATCAGTATGGGCAGATTGGAGGCCGAGCCCTGGGTTCCATAGTTGATTTAGTAGCAACGATACTATCGCCTTCGCGCGCTGTTAGTCTGAAGCGACCGCTAGCTGGCTATATGCGCCGTGCTGTTCGCGGCAGCATCTCTGCTCGGACAGGCAAGCGCCCCGGCGCCGACGCCCGCTCCGACCGTTGCCCCAAGCCTCAATGATCCTTTAGGCCGAACGACACCCCAGGATTCGGTATTCAATTTCCTGGAGGCTTGCCACGCCCACCAATACGCCAAGGCTTGGCACTATCTCGATCTGCGCCAAATGTCGCCCGCCGACCGCGAAAAGAACGGCCCGGAGCTGGCACGGCAACTCGAAGACCTGCTCGACGACACGCCCTTTGACATCGCGACGCTGAGCCGCAGCCCGCTGGGAGACCTGGACGATGGTCTTGCGCGTGGAAGGGAACGGCTGATCACGTTTGAACAAAATGGCCGGCCTTTGGAGCTGGAACTTGATCACGTGGAGCTGAAGCCCGGACTCAAAGTGTGGCTGGTGGCTGCAGATAGCATTCCGCTGATTCCCAAGGCCCATCAACTCTTGGCCGAAACGCCTTTCGAAAAGAAATTGCCGCAAGTGCTGGTGACACACGAATTTCTCGACACGCAGTTGTGGCGTTGGATCGTGCTGCTGGCGAGCGGCGTCCTGGTCTGGTTTGCGGCAGGAATTGTCGCGCGAACGTTGGTTTCCATCGTTCACCGAGTAACCCATGCGGCATCGGTAGAGCACTTTCGGGCGCCAGTCCGGCTTGGCCTCGCGATCACCGTATTTCGAGCGGTGATGGAGTTCTCGCCTCCGTCCGCGATTGTGCGCTTGTATCTGGGTAGGGCGCTGGCGATGGCCTTCTTTCTTGCTTTGGCTTGGGTCGGCGCGGTGGTGATCGACCTGGTTGGCGAGCGCTGGCGTTCGCGACTCGATCCTCGCATGAAGGCGATGACCTACTCTGTGCTGCCGCTCGGCCGGCAGGTTTTGAAGCTGTTTCTCTATCTCATCGCGTTTCTCGCAGTACTGAGTGTGTGGGGCTATAACACCACCACAATTTTGGCAGGCCTCGGCGTGGGCGGAATTGCGGTTGCCCTGGCAGCGCAGAAGACGATCGAGAACCTTTTCGGCGGGATATCCGTGATTGGCGACCGGCCCGTGCTGGTGGGGGATTTCTGCCGGTTTGGCAACCGCGTGGGAACCGTAATCGATATAGGCCTACGCTCCACCCGCATTCGTACGCTCGATCGCACGGTGGTCAGCGTGCCCAATGGCCAGTTTTCAGCCATGGAACTGGAGAACTTCAGTTCGCGCGACAAGATATGGTTTCACCAGACGCTGAGCCTTCGCCGGGATACGACCGTGGAGCAACTACAGCGCGTGATGTCGTCGATCCGCGAGATGCTGCGGAAACACCCGAAAGTCGAAACGGGAGATATTCCGATTCGATTCGTTGGCATCGGGACGTATTCGTTCGACCTCGAGGTGTTTGCTTATGTGCTGACACCCGACGGCGATGAGTTTCTCGCAATTCAGCAGGACTTGCTGCTCGAGTTGTTGCGCGCCGTAGAGCGTGCTGGAACGGGTCTGGCTGTGCCGCTGTTCGAAGGATTAGCTGCCGCCGAAAATTTATCGGCGTCGCGATCCGCAGCGTAGCGGAAGACTCAGGCGAAGGTGCTCTCTTCGTAGGTTCCGTAGACTTCGCGCAGGGCATCGCAGATTTCGCCTACGGTGGCGTAGGCTTTCACCGCGTCGACGATGAAGGGCATGGTGTTCACGGGCGAGATGGTGCCGTCGATGGGAGCCTGGGGTTCTTGGGCTGCTGCCTTCTTGAGCGCGTCGAGCGTGCGGCGGACTTCGTCGTTCGAGCGGCGGTCGCGTAACGACTTGAGTTTCTTGGTCTGCGCCTCGGCAACTTCTTCGCCGATGTAAAGAATGTTCGGCGACGGTTCTTCGACCACGAACTCGTTGGCGCCGACGGTGATCTTCTCTTTGGCTTCCGTGGCGCGCTGGAACTGGTAGCTGGCCTCGGCGATTTCCTTCTGCGGATAGCCTTTCTCGATGGCGGCAACCATGCCTCCCATGGCGTCGAGCTTGTCGAAGTAGTCAAAGGCGCCTTTTTCCATGTCGAGGGTCATGCGCTCGACGAAATACGAGCCGCCAAGAGGATCGACCGTCTGCGCGACGCCCGACTCGTAAGCGATGATTTGCTGGGTGCGGAGGGCGATGCGCACCGCTTCTTCGGTAGGCAGTGCGAGAGCCTCGTCGTAGCTGTCGGTGTGCAGCGATTGCGTGCCGCCGAGCACTGCGGCGAGCGCCTGAATCGCGACACGCGCGATGTTGTTCATCGGCTGCTGCGCGGTGAGCGAGACCCCCGCCGTTTGGGTATGAAAGCGCAGGAGACGCGTGCGATCATTCTTCGCGCCGAAGCGGTCCTTCATCAGGCGATACCAGATTTTGCGGGCTGCGCGGTATTTGCCGATCTCCTCGAAGAAGTCGTTGTGGGCGTTGAAGAAGAAGCTAAGGCGAGGGCCGAACTCGTCGACATCGAGACCTCGGCGGCTGGCCCACTCGACATACTCGACGCCGTCGTAGATGGTGAAGGCAAGCTCCTGCAGCGCCGTCGAACCCGCTTCGCGGATGTGGTATCCGCTGATGGAAACTGTGTTGAATCGTGGCGTAAATTTAGTGCCGAACTCGAAGGTGTCGATGACCAGCCGCATCGAGGGCGCGGGCGGATAAATGTATTCCTTCTGTGCGATGTATTCCTTGAGGATGTCGTTTTGGATGGTGCCCGAAATCTTTTTCCAGTCGGCGCCCTGCTTCTCCGCGACCGCAAGATACATGGCCCAGAGTACCGACGCGGGCGAGTTGATGGTCATCGAGACCGTGGTCTTTTCGAGGTCGATGCCGTCGAAGAGGATCTCCATGTCTTCGAGCGAATCGATCGCGACGCCGCACTTGCCGACCTCGCCTTCGCTCATCATGTGGTCGCTGTCATAGCCCATGAGCGTGGGGAGATCGAAGGCCACGGAGAGTCCCTGGCCGCCATGAGCCAGAAGGTACTTGTAGCGCTCGTTGGTTTCCTCGGGCGAGGCGAAACCCGAGAACTGGCGCATGGTCCACATCTTGCCGCGATAGCCGCTGGCGTGAATGCCGCGGGTGTAAGGCGGCTGGCCGGGGAAGTTCAGGTATTGGTCGTAGGACCAGTCAGCGGGGAGGTCGGCTTGGGTGTAAAGGCGGCGGACCGGCATTCCCGAGATGGTGGTGAAGCGCGCGTTGCCGTGCTCGTCGAGGTTGACTCCGGTGGATGCGCCGATGGGCTTCTCAGGTGACTTCTCTAGCGACGGCACGAGCGTCGTCTCCGCCCATTGCTGCTCGGATTCGGAGGGATGGCGGCCGCTTTCGAACAGGTCGGTGACCGGCGATTCGGCAAGATTCTTCCCACTGGCCTTGGTGCTATCGGACATGAATTACCCCACTCTGCACATGCTAGTGGATGCCAAACTGTGGAGCAAGGAGGTGCTCACGCGTCCGGCGGGGCGGATCTTTCGAAGACCAAAATGCGAAAGGCCCCGATTACTCGGGGCCAATCTGACGGTAAGAACACGCCTGCGAAACTAATAAAAGCGTAGGTTGTCGTACCGGCATTGTCAAGGCGAATCGACCTTGATATGCACATTGGAGGCCCGGAACGGAAGGAGCCGGACTCGAACCGGTCGGGCTGTCAAGCCGTCCAACGTTTCGCAGACGTGTTCAGTACCCCCACTGAAAGCACCTTCCGTAAACACGCTTGCGCAGAGTGAACATACTCTTGGAGGTTGATTACTGATGTGACGGGAGTCACGCCACCTCGTTTGTGACGCGGGCCCGTACCGTAAATCCTGAGTTCCGATGGGCGGGGTTTCGTCTTTCCCCAAGCTCAATCAAGACTTCTTAATAGGCCACGCATGACAACGCATTACCGGCTCCACATGGTGCCGTTGTCCCAGTTGATCTGGCCGCCGTTCTTGGTGAGGGTGCCATTGATGGTGGTGCCTCCCCAGTTGGCGGTGACGTTCTTGTTGCCAAGGAACTTGCCTTGTGCGGTCTGTCCCTGCTCGTTGGTGAAGGTCAGGTTGCTGCCACGCTGGCTGATGGAGCACCCCAAGGAATGATTGCCGTCGCGATACCAGGTTCCCTGAAGATTAGGACGACGATGGCCGCCGCCTCCACCGCCGCCACCGTTGTCACAGCGTGCCCAATAGGTACCGTTGGACCAGTTGATACGGCTGCCGTCGCCGCTCAGAGTGCCTTGCACGAATTGCCACTGTTCGGCGACCAGAACGTTCGAATTCATGCCTTGGATGTGTCCTGACGACGTGGAGCCTTGCTCGTTGGTCATCGAAAAGAAAGGCCCGTTGGCGGAGATGGAACAAGGTTTGGTCGGGTCGCCTTGGGCGCACCACTGGCCGAGGAAGCGCGGAACCCCCATTGGTCGGTAATTGTGGAGGCGGAGCGGCGGCGACGGGATGGGTGCTGAGGTTTACAGCAGCGAGCAGAAGAACGCACCACTGGCAGCGCCGCTCGCAAACCGAAATTCTTCGCATGACCTCACGAATCTCATGTGCTCTCCACGGGGTTTGGAAAGGTTCTTCGGGCCTTACGACGCACCGGGAAACAGAAAAACCAGGGAACCACGGGCCGGAGTTCACCCATTCTATCTCGGGGGTCCAAGGCGTCAAAGACCGCGTGTTGTGAGATGCAAAGAGATTTGCGGATTGCTGATTAAACGTTTTGCGCATAGGATTCGGTGACGCCCATCACCGACAGCTTGACCAAGGGAGTACCATCATCACCTTATGAGCATCAGCCTATATTGCTGCGATTGCCAGGAATGCCACAGCGAAATTCTGGTCAATCTTGGGTCGGCGCATCGTCCTTTCGGAGACAACGAGAAGATGTTGTACCGCGTGGTGTGCGGCACCTGCGGGCTCGCATACGATGTGCACTTCGAAGACCTGCGGCTGTGCGACGAATCAGAAACTAGGCCTGCGCAACGCGCCCCGATCACGACTTTCGCTCGCAAGTAGCCATCTCTCGGTCGGGTTGTCGGCAAGTGTTGACGCTTTTGCGCTACTTCTTCTTGCGATCCAACTCCCACGCCTTCGCATACTTCCAGCTCACATATCCAGCGTGGTACAGGTGCAGCAGCAAGCCTTCTCGTCCGTCGAGGAAGCCAAGTCGTAAGAAATAGTTGTAGAAGAACGTAAGCTTCGGCCGCACCACGATGTCGACGAAACTGAAGCCGCGCGGATGCTTGGCCACTGCCATCTCGGCGCCCAATGACGAGTAACGGTTCATGTGCTCGAGATAGTCGTCGAGGGTGGGATAGGCGTGATGGAGAAGATTATTCTTCAGCGAAGACGAAGCGCCATTGAGGCGGACGTCCTCATGCACCAGGCGATCCTCAAACGCAGCCGTGCCGCGCCGGAACAGTCTCAGCTTGCGGTCAGGATAGTATCCGCCGTGCCTGATCCATCGTCTGAGAAAGAAGTTCTTGCGAGGGATCCAAAAGCCGGCTACTGACGGACTAGCGCGCAGCACCGTGCGGATCTCATCGCCCAGCGCCGGTTCAACTTCCTCGTCGGCATCGAGCGACAAAATCCATTCGCCTGAAGCTTTGGCGAGTGCTGAATTCTTCTGAGCAGCGAAGCCCTTCCAACTTTCCGCGTAAAACTTGGCACGAAAGGATTCGGCGACCTCGCGCGTCCGGTCAGTCGAACCGGAATCGACGACAACAATCTCGTCGGCCCAGGCGACGCTGGCCAGCGTGCGCGCCAGGTTGGCTTCCTCGTTGAGCGTGATGATGACGACGGAGAGACTCAAGCAATCCATGCTAACCGCGCGCACCGTCAAGCAGAAACAAAAAAGCATGCCGTCGGAGGACGGCATGCCTGGTTCAATACCTCTGGCTACTGCTGTTGAGGGGGTGGAGTCTGCGGCGGCGGAGTGACTACTGGCGTCTGGGGGCTTACCGGAACAGTACCGGGAACCTGTGGCATCTTCTGTACCTTGCCGGACTCGGCATCGGCCACTGAGATGCCAAGCTTGGTAAGCGTGTCGGCGGTGTATAGATCGAGTTGCACCTTCGACTTCGCGTAATTGGTGGCGGCCGCTAACACGTTGGATTCGGCCTGGGTGAGGGCGCTCGACGCCTGTAAAACGAGTGTCGAAGTGGAAGCCCCGAGCGAGTACTTCTTCTGCTCGGCATCGAGATTTTGAGAAGCGTAATCGCGAGCAGCGACCGCGGCCTGAAGGGCGGCGTAGTTCTGCTGCAGTGCGAACTGCGCGTTGCGCACCTGCAATGTGACATTGTTGGCTTGCTGCTGCGCGGACAACTCAGCCTGTCGGTATTCAATTACCGAGCGTACCTGATCGGCCTGGTTTTGCCGGTTGCGCAGCGGGATATTGACGTTGACGCCTACTCCCTTGTCAGGCGCGGAACTGTTGAACATATTGCCCGCGGCGTGCCCGTAGCCTGTATCAGGAATGGTGCCTGGGGGGATGCATTGGGTGGGTGGTGCCGCCGGATCGCCGCAGGTGATGTAGGGATTCTGGTTGCCGGAGAGGCCCTGCCCGCCATAAAACGCGAACAGATCCACGGTCGGCAATTGCAGGTTCTTGATTGCCTTTAACCCCACCCGGCGGTTTGTCAGGTTCAGACGCGATTGGACGATTTCAGGCCGGTTCTTGAGAGCTGAATCAATAAGCTCCTCCACGGGGGGCGTTTGAAACGCTTCCTTGATCTGCAAGGTGTCGGTGGGAATCACGGGCGCGGTTGCCAAAATCGGGTCCGTATTGTTGCGCGTCACGGCGTTCTTCATCAGCAACTGCTCCAGCTGAAGATTGGTCTGCGCGACGATCAAGTTCTGCTGCGCCGTCGCCACGGAGCTTTTGGCCTGCACCACCGTAATCGGTGCCAGGGTGCCAATGTCCACCTGTTTTTGCGTATCGGAAAGCGTCTTGTCAGCTAATTCCAAAGCTCGCTGCTGAACCTGTACATTCTCGTACGCGTTCACCAGGTCCCAGTAGATGTTCTCGATCTGGGAGACGGTATTCATGATCTGGTTCTGGTACGCAGCGTCCATAATGGCGCGGTCGTTGCGTGCGATGCGAATCCAGCGCAGGTTCGAGTTGAAGCCAAATCCCTGCAGCAGGTGCTGGCGCAACTGAAGCTGGAAGTTGGCGGCAGTACTCGGATTCACAGTGTTGTAGGACGAGTTGGTGCCAATGCGGGTGTTGTTATAGCCGACCGTCATCAGCGTACCGGTAGGAAAGCCCTGGGTGTAGAGGAGGTTCGCGGTCGTCGTGGACTGATTCAGCGCCGTGGCACCAGCAAAAATGTTGGTGGTCGGCGAGATCGCGTGCTGTTGCTCTCCCGTGCCGGTGAGTACCGGATCGAAGTTGTCGATCAAGGCGCCTTCACCTTGGGTCGAGGAGACAATACCGGCCGCGCCGGCACCGGCTCCGCCTACACCAATCGTCGTGCCGCCAGCTCCGCCGCCGACGGTGCTGGTCGTGGCCGTACTGCCCTGTCCACCCGGCGTCCCTTGCACCAGGCCGGTGTTCACGCCGAGTGCGGCTGCACCAGAGCTGGTGCGCAGGATGTCCACGTCAGCGGTGATCAGGTTATAGCGCTGGATCGCGATGTCGAGATTGTTTTCCAGGGCGAGAGCGACGGCTTCGTCCATTGACAAGTACATCTTGCCGTCACGAATGACTTGGTCGATGAGCGGCGTATTGGTAAAATTCGGTCTCGGCATCGTCCGCACGCCCCAGACAGACCAGAACTTGGGGAATTGTGACTGCCCCTTGGAGTAGTTTTGGTCGGAATAGAGCTTGTAAGCGTCGCCTTGCGGCTTCGGGGCTTGCGGCAACGGCTTCACCGCATCAGACAAAGCGACGTCGGTCGGCGATGCGGGAGGTGGGGCTGGTTGCTGTGCAAACGTTGCCGTCGTCAGAACCCCAACCAGGCCAAGAGCAAGGATTTGGCGGACCGCTCCATTCACAAAACGAAAAACTGGCATTCCCTCTTCTCCAGAAAAGTGCATGTGAACTCGGTTTCCTTCGTGAGAATTCCTGTCGCCTGTCTCTAATACGGATGAAAGTCCGGGAAGGTTCACGACCAACCTGTTACAAGACCGAGGCGAAAGCGATTTGGGACTCGTAAGTCGCAGTAATGGCTTAGTATAGCTGACGAGCCACCGCGAAAGGCGGGCGGCAGCGCTAGATTTACACCTCTTAACATTTTGCGGCGCGCCGCTATTTTCGTTCTAAGGATATGAGCGCGACTCGCAACTTGAAAATCACCCTGTCCTATGACGGTTCAGAGTTCCACGGGTGGCAAATTCAGCCCGGTTTCCCGACCGTACAAGGCGTTCTTGCTGATTGCCTTGGACGCATCACTGGTGAAAACGTCTTGCCGCAGGGATCGGGCCGAACGGATGCCGGGGTTCACGCCCTGGCCCAGGTGGCTTCGGTCCGCCTCAATTCTCCCGTTCCAGAACGGAACTTGATGGTTGCGCTGAACGATATTCTTCCACCGTCCATCCGAGTAAACGGTGTAGAAATAGTCGACGACGACTTTCACGCGCGCCATTCGGCTACCGCAAAGACTTATCGCTATCGCATCTATCGCGACCCGATATGCCCGCCGTTTTTGGCGCGATACGTCTATCACGATCCATATCCTATGGACGAAGACGCGATGATTCGGGCCTCGGAATATATCGTCGGCGAGTTCGACTTCACTGCATTCGCGGCCTCGGATCCGGAGCGTGCGGCGCGGATGGGTGAGGCCAAGAGCGTGAGAAGACGTCCGGTGGGGTCCTCTGGTACGGTCGCCGCTCACGAGGTAGAGGACCACGGTATCCGGGACATCGATCCGGACGACGAAGACGGCACCGACGCCTCGAGCCGGAAGCAGGGCAACGTCCGAACGATCCATTCGTCACTCTGGGTGCGGACGCCAGAGGAGTTCAGCTACACCATTCGCGGCAACGGGTTCCTGCATCACATGGTGCGCAATCTGGTGGGAACGTTCCTTCAAGTGGGTAAGGGATCGCTGCAAGCGAAAGATATGCCGGCGATTCTCGCCGCAAGGAACCGGAGCGCCGCCGGACCGACCGCTCCTGCCTGCGGCCTTTATCTGGTCAGCGTGGAGTACGGACCCCTATGAGCACGATCGTGCAAGTTGCAATCCGCGAAACAATTGTCAGCATCAATCCGGCGACCGGCGAAAGACTGGCTGAACTGGCGTGCGCTACCCCAGAAGAAGTGCACCGTGCGGTGCGGTGCGCGAAGCTGGCCCAACCAGCTTGGCAGGCAATGCCAGTGAAAGAGAGAGTCGCGGTTCTGAAGCGGTTTCAACGTAAACTGAGCGAGCAGCGCGAGGAACTGGCAAAACTTATCTCACGCGAAGCGGGCAAACCGACTGTCGAAGCGCTCAATACTGAAGTCATGGTGGTGCTGGACGCGACGGAGTTCTCCATTCGCACGGCGCATAAATTCCTTCGCGATCAGCCGCTTCCGCACGACAACCTGGCAATGAAGACCAAACGCGGCAAGCTGGTGCGCGAGCCGTATGGCGTCATCGGGATCATTGCGCCGTGGAACTATCCGTTCTCGACTCCGGCGATCGAGACCATCGGGGCACTGGCGATGGGGAACGCCGTGGTTCTCAAGCCTTCGGAGTTCACGCCGCTGGTGGCGTTGGAGTTGCAAAAACTTATGCTGTCTGCCGGGCTCGATCCGAATCTGATGCAAGTTCTGGTCGGCGCAGGTGCGGTGGGCGGCGCGTTGCTCGAGTCGGATATCGACAAGGTGATCTTCACCGGAAGTGTGGCCACAGGAAAGCGCATCGCCGAGGCGGCTGCCAAGAGGCTGTTGCCGATGGTGTTGGAACTTGGCAGCAAAGACCCCATGATCGTGCTGGAGGACGCGGACCTTGATGTCGCCTCCAGTGGTGCAGTGTGGGGCGCGATGATGAATTGTGGTCAGACCTGCCTGTCGATTGAGCGCTGCTATGTGCAGCGCAGCGTGTATGAGAAATTCCTGGAACTTTGCCGGCAGAAGATCGAGAGGCTGCGCGTTGGCGAAGGACTGGATTCGGAAGTCGAAATGGGTCCGCTGATTCATGAGCGCCAGTTACGGACCGTCGAGGACCACGTGAACGACGCAGTGGCTCGCGGTGCGCGGCTGCTGACGGGAGGGCGGAGACTCACCGAACTCGGTCCAAACTTCTATGCTCCGACGCTGCTGGCGGATGTAACGCACGACATGCGCATCATGCAGGAAGAGACTTTCGGGCCGGCGCTGCCGGTGGCTCCGTTCGATACCGACGACGATGCCGTGCGATTGGCGAACGATAGCGTGTTTGGGCTCGCGGCCAGCGTCTGGACCGCGAACAACAAGCGCGGGGAAGCGCTGGCATCGCGCATTCGGGCGGGCACCGTCATGGTGAATGACGCAATCTCGGCATTCGGTATCGCCGAGGCCCCGCATGGCGGCTTCGAGCAGAGCGGCATCGGGCGCGCTCACGGCGAACTCGGCTTGGCTGAGATGGTCCTCGTCAAGTATGTGGACGTGGATTTGCTGCCACGCATGAAGAAGGTGTGGTGGTACGGCTACAGTGCAAGCTTCCAGCGGCAGATGTCGGGGTTCGTCGATATGCTCTTCGGACGGGGTCTGGGTGTGCGGTTCAAAGGAGCGATCGGTGCGATAGGCGCTCTGCGACGCAAGAACCGGCTGTAACACCTGCGATACAATGACCCGTTGCCCGCTATGGCCGACCAACTTCAGGATTCTCCACCGCAGCTACCCAAGCACAAAGTGAAGTACAAGACGCCCCTTCAGCGCGCCTGTAGCGAGAAGGATGAGAAGGGAAAGCTCTGCAATGGACATCTGAAGCGCTGGTATTACAAGGCGGATATCCTTGAGCAGGCTTGCGGTGACGTACGCGAGGCTTACGGCGATAACGGTGAGGTTTATCGCTGCGAGCACTGCAAGACGCTCTATCTGCCCAGCGCGGAAGAGCCGCGCGGCAAGAACGTGGCGGGCGTCGGGAAGCTGTCGGTCTTCGGCGTTACGGTGGTGCCCAAAGCGCCGCCCGCTTCGGGCTCACCAGCTGCGGCAGAAAGCAAAGAGTAAACCCAGCCTCACGAGGGTTTGTATCGCAGGGCAGTTTTGCTTCATCAGTGGGGATGAAGAAGTAATCTGGCGCCGTGGGGGCGCCGGCAGTTCGAACGACGGAAGAGGACCGTGTCCGCAGAAGTTTCTGAACTCATCTACGACTGGAACAAAGTCTATGCGGCCTCCATGAAGCCGTCGGGCCAGGTGCTGCTCAACGACGAGTCGTTGCGCGACGGGCTGCAGTCGCCCTCAGTTCACGATCCCATCATCGAAGAGAAGATCGAGATCCTCCATTTGATGGAAGCGCTCGGCATCAACATGCTCGATATCGGGCTGCCCGGTGCGGGGCCACGAGCGGTGGCGCACTGCGAAGCGCTGGCACGCGAGATCGGGCGCGCCGGTCTGAAAATCAAGCCGAATTGCGCTGCCCGCACTCACGAAAACGACATCCGGCCGATAGCGGAGATCGTGCAGCGTACCGGCGTGCCGATTGAGGCAGCAACGTTCATCGGGTCGAGCCCCATTCGGCGGTACACGGAAGACTGGACCGACGACTTCCTTTTGCGCACCACGGAAAAAGCGGTGAAGTTTGCGGTGTCGTTGGGCCTCGAAGTCATGTATGTCACCGAAGACACTACGCGGTGCGATCCGCAGACAATTCAGAGGCTCTACACCAACGCCATCAACTGCGGGGCACATGCCATCGTGGTTTGCGATACCGCGGGACATGCGACTCCGATGGGCACGGTGGCGTTGATGCACTTCGTGATCAACGAGGTGGTCAAGCCATCGGGGCAGAACGTGCGCGTGGAGTGGCATGGGCACTGCGACCGCGGACTCGCTGTTGCTAATGCCATGGCCGCGCTGGTGGCGGGAGCCGAGGTCGTACATGCGACAGCCTGCGGCATCGGCGAACGCGTGGGCAACACCCAGATGGACCAAATGCTGGTGAACCTGAAGCTCATGGGCATTGAGCCTTGGGCGAGCCAAGACCTCAGCCAGCTGAAGCAGTATTGCGAAGCGGTGGCCAAGGCGACCGGAATTCCCATTCCCAGCAATTACCCGGTCGTGGGCGGTGACGCCTTCCGCACAGCAACTGGAGTTCATGCCGCTGCGGTCATCAAGGCCTATCGCAAAAATGACGAAATGCTCGCCAACAGCATTTACTCAGGAGTTCCTTCGCATTACTTCGGCCTCAAACAGATCATCGAGATCGGCCCGATGAGCGGCAAATCCAACGTGCATTTTTGGCTGGAGCGGCACGGGATTCAGGAGACACCGGGACTCGTTGAGCGGATCTTTGAGCGGGCCAAGAATTCGGCGGCAAGCCTGACGGACGCCGAGATTCTGGAGTGCTGCCGGACTATGGGCGTCGAGATTTCCCGCGCGTCCTAGACAAGAGATTCGGGTACCCCCCTCCCCCCTCGTTCCTTAGAATCATGGACTTAGGGTACGAATCTGTCGCAACCTGTAGATTCCATGGTAGTTATACGTAAATAATAGAGGTGCAAGGAGTTACGGGACGATGAGATCGTGCTGCGGGCCTTGTCAAAGAGCTGGATACGCCGCGGCCTAGGCGCGGCCGGGCGCGAGAGACACCACTCCCTTGCCCCAGGCATCTTGATTACGGGATCGAGACGAAATGCGAAAGGACCTAGGTCACGTTGCCTTGTGATGCCGTCTCTGCCGGCACTCGAACATCCTTCACCGACTACCCAGCGCCGGGGAGTCCGCTTTGAAACAAAGAACGCCCCTCTGCGGCTCCCGCAGCTTTCCCGCCTAGCCCGGGCTGACCCCCTCGGGGTCTAACACCACATCGCCACAGGGCTGCGGACTGATATTCTCAACAACGATCTCTCATGAAACTTCGTCATCCGCAGCAGTTCGCCACCGCAATCCTGCTCGCTGCGATCGCAGTCACCACCGCCATCGCACAGGGCGATGCGCCCGCACAAAAGGCGGAACGGGCTGCGCCTCCCACCCGCGACCCCCACAGTGTGGGATACGTCGCCGCAAAGGAGTTGCCTGACGGCGAAGTTCCTCCCGCGAATGCGGATGGAAATTTCATCATCGGACCTACGCATACTCCTGCGCCCGAGTTGCCCGCGCCTGACGCCACGCTTCAGGGACGCGTCATCGAGTTCACCATGGACTCAGCCGACAGCAAGGTTTATCCGGGCATTGCGCGTGAACCCGGCACCTTCGGAACTCCTGATCCGACCGACCCAGCCAAGCTCGTCGTAACCACAAGCCATGCCGCTCCGTACACGCGCAAGGTGTTCGTATACATCCCCAAGCAGTACGTGCCCGGCACAGTCGCGCCGTTCATGGTGGGAGCGGACGGGCCGGACCGTCTGCTGTTTTCGGCGCTCGACAATCTCATTGTCGAGCAAAAGTTGCCGGTGATGGTCGCGATCTCCATCGGCAACGGTGGCGGCGACGCGCAGGGAAGTGAACGTGGCCTTGAGTACGACACCATGTCGGACGCTTACGCCGAGTTTGTGGAGAGGGAAGTGTTGCCGCTGGTCGAAGCCAAGGCCGACGTCAAACTCACGAAAGACCCCGACGGCCGCGCGACCATCGGCTACAGCTCAGGAGGCTCGTGCGCCTTGATCATGGCGTGGTATCACCCCGAGCGATATCACCGCGTGCTGACGTATTCGGGAACCTACGTCAACCAACAGTGGCCGTACAATCCGAAGTCGCCGCACGGGGCCTGGGAGTTTCATGAGCACCTGATTCCGGAAAGTCCGGCCAAGCCGATTCGAATCTGGATGGAAGTTGGTGACCGGGACCTCTTTAATCCCAACGTGATGCGCGACAACATGCACGATTGGGTGCTGGCCAATGAGCGCATGGCGAAGGTGTTGGCCGACAAGGGCTATCACTATCAGTTCGTTTTTGCGCGCAACGCCCTGCACGTCGATCACGCTGTTAGAGAGCAGACGTTGCCGGAAGCGTTGGAGTATGTGTGGCAGGGGTACCGGCCTTCGGGTGGTGGGCACTGATCGACCAGTCGGTATTCGCAACTGCGGATTACGCGGATCGGAAGAAGCCGAAAAACAAAGCGGCCGCGGATTTGCACGGATCGGCACGGATAAGAATTAGCAGAAAATCAAACGCCAAACGCAACCGCGGATTTGCATGGATTATACGGAATCGCCCACAGAGTCGATTACCCAACGGCTGAAGCCGAGATTCTTGGGCAACTAGCAATGCACGCTGAAGCGGTGCTCCACCCGTTCCCGCGGGAGGGTTCTAGTTCCCACCCTTTCCCAAAAGAGGGGAAAAGACGGGCACCGGGCTAGGCCTTCTGTCGTCTGTGTGCCGCAAGGAAGCCGAAGCCCGCTGGTGTGACGCGCACCAGCAAACGTCCGTGGTCGGAAGCGGTCTCCAGCAGGCCATTCTCATTTGCGTCTTCCCACACCGGCAGGCGGGGACAGGAGGTTCGCCACGCATCCATAGTCTCCTGGTAGGTTCGTTCCTGCCGCTCCAACCACTTCAGCAAATCGAGGACCAGGTTCTCGACGGTATCCGACATTGGCGACTCCTGACTTGAGTCTACTTCGCCACCATCTACAATGGAGTTCTATGATCCGCAACATTATTGTTCCCCGTGTGCTGGGGAAGACGCAGGAGGACTTGCAGCCTGCGATTGAGCTGTTTCGCGCGCTGGGAGCCATTCCGGTTCACGAGTGCGACGACGGCAGCGCGCACGGATACCAGCTTGAGGCGCCGCGCGGAACGGTCGAGTTCATCGCGGCGACGAGCGCACCGCTGTCCGATCTGGCGGTGGAGGTTTCCGATGCTGATGCGGCTTGGGAGATCGTCTGCAAGCGGCGTCTGAAGGTCCTGCGCGAGATTGCGGATGCGGCTGATGGATCGCGCTTCTTTGCGGTTGAAGTCAGCGGGATGAAGGTCACATTTGTGAAGTACGCAATGTCAGACAAGAACAACGACGGCATCGAAGGCTCGCTGCAGGCGCAGGGCAAGCGCTTCGCGATCGTGGTGGCACGGTTTAATTCGTTCATCACCGAGCGACTGCTCGGATGGCGCGTTGCTGGCGCTGCGGCAGGCAGGAGCGGCCAAAGACGACATTGCTATCGTGCATGTGCCGGGTTCGTTCGAGATTCCAAGTGCAGCGCGGCAGTTGGCCGAGAGCGGCAAGTACGACGCGATTGTCTGCATCGGGTGCCTGCTGCGCGGCGGGACGCTGCACTATGACGTCATCGCCAACGAAGTCACGCGCGGCGTGGGACAGTCAGCGCAAGAGACGGGTGTTCCGCACGCGTTTGGCGTGCTGACGTGCGACACGCTGGAGCAGGCCATCGATCGCGCGGGGCTGAAAGCGGGTAATAAGGGATACGAAGCGGGATTGGCGGCGGTGGAGATGGCGTCGCTGCACGGCAAAGTCGCAGAACACACTCTGAACGGTGCGGCGGCGAAGCGATGAGCAAATCAGGCACACGCAGGAAGTCCCGCGAACTGGCGTTGCAGATGCTGTTTCAGCTCGACATGGGCAAGCAGACGACCGACGAGGTACGCAAAACGTTCTGGGGCGAGCGGCGCGACCTGGATGAAAAAGTCCGCGGATTTGCCGATGACTTGTTTCGCGTCGCCTCGGAGCGGACTCCGGAGATCGATCAGCTGATCGAGAAGAACGCCGAGCATTGGCGCATGGACCGCATGGCCGCGGTCGATCGCAACGTGCTGCGCACCGGCGTCGCAGAGTTCTTGGGGTTCCCCGATACGCCGAAGCCGGTGGTGATCAATGAAGCCCTGGAGATTGCACGGCGTTTTTCGACGCCGGAGTCTGTGACGTTCATCAATGGCGTGCTGGACAGCGTGGCGAAGGAACTGGATGGAGCCAGGGCAGAATAAATCCGTCACCACGGAGGCACGGAGTTGATTCGATTTTTCTTTCTTCTCCGTGTCCTCTGTGTCTCTGTGGCGATCGGTTGTATTCCCCGACAACCGTTTACTTGGGCAGCACCAGCACGAGATTGGGAGTGACGGTATTGCCACTGCCATCCTTCAAGCCGACGGCGATCTGCGCCGAGTCAGTGTGAGAAGCGACGTCGAGGGCATGCACGTTGCTATCGCTGGCTCCGACATAGACCTTGGTTCCGTCAACAGTTGTCCCGCCGCTCAAGGGCTGGGCTGAGTTGGCAAGAGGAATGGAGAACGGTGTTAACGCAGTCAGGTCAAACCCGAGCACGGCGGGCAGATTAGAAATAATCCACGCGGCGGAGCTGTTCGTCGAGACGAATACCTGTGACGCGGTGAAGGGCCCGAAGCCGAGATTGTAGGTATTCAACGTGTTTTGCGGATTCGGCGGGCATCCCTGCGGTATGGCGGCGGTGGTGACTACATCGATGTTGGGCGAATCAGCGACCACGGCTCCCGTGCCGTTGGGAATGTGCGCCACTGCCGTCGGGTGAGTACCCGTGAAGGTTTGCCATTCCGCTTGATTACATGTGGTCCGCACATCGATTGCGCCGAGCGCTGCTCCGGTTACATAGGTCACACCACCCTGCGCGCTGATATCGACCCCAGTCGGCGTGAAAGACAGGTTATAGAAACTCGCCAAGGGGGTCGTGGTGTCGTAATAGATTTGGTTGCCGGAGAGGAAAGTCACTGAACTGTTGTCGGAGGTGAAGGCAGCCGCTGTCGCAGTCAACTGATGAGTCAGCTGGACCGTGGAACTGGAGGTATCGAACAGATAGACGAAGCCAGTCGCGCTATTGGAAATCAGGAGATAGGTTCCATCCGGCGAGATGGCCAGAATGGTGCCGGGGGCGCCCGTCTCCACCGATACAGCGCCGCTGACGACGTTGACCATCATGACGCCCGAACCGGATCCGAGATAGACGTTAGTTCCTGACGAATCGGAGGCGATAGAGTCGGGCAGGTAGGGCAAGGTGATGACGGTTCCCGCAGTATTGTTGGAGCTGGAAATCGGGACGAGCGAGAGCGAACTGGTACTGGCCGCGTAAACCGTGGTCGAGGTCCCACCAGTAACGTTCACCGTGACGATGTTCTGGCCGTACTGCGGACCGAGGTTACGATTGCAATTCGGCGTGCTGCAGGTGGCCGTAATGGTGGTTGTCCCGCCGGTGTTAGCGGTGACCGTCTCACCGTTGGGCGGCGCAGTGGTGGTGCTGGTGCTGGCCGTAGGGGCAACTGAGGCGACGCCTGCCGGGACGGAACTCCAGGTGAGCACGGGCGTGATGGCAACGCCGTTGCTGTCGATGACGTCGGCGACCAAGCCCTGGGTCGCGACGGGCGCCATGCTAAAGGTCGTGTTGGAGCTGGCTGCATCGTGAATGTTGATGGAGACTATGGGACACACCAACGCGGGCTGAGGAATGCTGTGCAGGCCGGAGACGGCGGCGTAAATCGTGGTGGAACCCGGGTTTTCCGCTGTGAGGACGCCGGACGTGACGTTGTTGGTCATCACCTGAAGGTCAGTACTGTTAAAGGTGATGGGGCCGACGGTAGCCGTGATGTCGCACGGAATATTGGACGAACACCCGGGCGCTGTGACGTTGTAGACGCTTGCGAGATAGGTCGGCGTGGCTCCCACGCTGACGCAGCCGGAGGGCGGAGTAACAAAAATGCGGTCGACCTGAAGGTGTGTATAGACGATAGCAGTGGTGGTGACGCTTTCCGAGGTGGCGGTGATGACTGCCTGTCCCACTGCGGCCTGGCCGGGAACCGGATTACAGGTAATGAAGTTCTGGTCCCAGATCCCAGCGCAGACCAGCCCCCCGGCCGTGACCGTCACCAGATTGGTGTTGCTGCTGGAGTAGCTGGTATCGGCGACGATGGGAGTGCCGGCGTAATTCTTCGGGCTGGGGGTGAACTGAGCGGTCTGTCCCGGACTCAGCGACATGTAAGTCGGAGAGAGACTGAGGCTGGTTACAGGGTTGGCTGAACTGGTACCGCTGCAACTGACCAGAAGGCTTAAAATCAGGACCGCGAAAAGAGCAGCTACGATACGAGCTGCTGAGAACTGCCGCATGCACCCTCCCCGCCGGTTCGGTTTCGGCGGATGTATGAAGACCAAAGATGTAACTCCTGTCGGAATTTTTCAGTGTAGAAGCTGGCCAAGAATTCGGCAAGCCTCGCCCCGGTGACTACGCCGGCGTCCTGCTGGATGCAGGTGGCGCAGCACGGTCAACCAACGAATCTCAAAACCCTGAAAGGGGCGAGGAGTTGTGGGTGACGAGCGCCCGCGGAATTTTCTGAGTGAGGTGGGGATTTTGCCGGTAATCGAGTTGACGGATGAAAAGGTGATTGCTACACTTAAAAGGTTCCGCGAGTTCTACCTAGCCTGCCTGTAGTGTCCGGCTGTGCTGCAGTAATTCCAATCCTGTATTTTGTGAGCAGGATTCCTCGCTGAAACGTGCCTGCGCTTCCACCGGAGCTTTCCAGTGGGTATGTGGGCCGAAGCAACGAAACGGAGTGCCCTCGTTCCAGAACTCCACTCTCCAGTGAAGAAGCTGGGGTGGGGAGCGATCACGGCGCCACCGTCGTTTGCTTAACCTGAACGAACCGATTTTCCCCAGCTTGGTTGGGGAAGTATGGACAGAGTGAATCTGTCCAGCCCCAAAGCTGGTTAATTTTCGCGCTGCGAGCAGTGCGCCCGTGTGGCTGCCGTTTGCGGCGAGATGTTGCAGCGGGCTCAAGCCCGCGTGGAATGAAAGAAATGAAGGCTGACGGCGTGGCTAAAGCCGCGCCCCTTCAAGGAGCTGCAAAGAGTGCCTACATTTAATCAATTGGTGCGCAAGGGACGGACGGCGCCGAAGTACAAGACGGCGAGTCCCGCCCTGCAGTCCTGCCCGCAAAAGCGCGGCGTGTGTACGCGCGTGTACACCCAGACGCCGAAAAAGCCGAACTCCGCGCTGCGCAAGGTCGCGCGTGTGCGTTTGACCAACGGCATTGAAGTTACGACGTACATTCCCGGCGTCGGCCACAACCTGCAGGAGCACTCGATTGTGCTGATCCGCGGGGGCCGTGTGAAGGACCTGCCGGGTGTTCGCTATCACGTGGTGCGCGGCACGCTGGATTCGGTGGGCGTGGCCAACCGCAAGCAGGGACGTTCGAAGTACGGCGCCAAGCGCCCGAAGGCGTAGCGAGGATTTATGCCGAGAAAAGGACATATCGCAAAGCGTGAGCCACTGGCCGACCCGGTCTATCAGTCCACGCTGGTCAACAAGTTTGTGAACTCCATGATGTGGGACGGCAAGAAGTCGACCGCACAGTCCATCTTCTACAACGCGATGAAGAAGCTGGAGGAGAAGGGCGGCGACGAGGCGATCAAGCTGTTCAAGAAAGCCGTGGAGAACGCCAAGCCGGTACTGGAAGTAAAGACCCGCCGCGTGGGCGGCGCCAACTATCAGGTTCCGGTGGAAGTGAACGCCGACCGGCGGACGTCGCTGGCTATTCGCTGGATTTTGACCTACAGCCGCGGACGCGGTGAGAAGGGCATGATCGACAAGCTGGCGAACGAGTTGCTCGACGCGGCCAATGGCCGTGGAGCGGCGATTAAGAAGAAAGAAGATGTGCATCGCATGGCGGAAGCCAATAAGGCGTTTGCGCATTACCGCTGGTAAAGCTGATCCCACCCTTTCCCAAAAGATGGGAAAGGATGGGGCACCCACAGTATTGAGATTTCGTAATGGCGGGGGCTGGTGGCCCGCGCTACCAAGGTTCAAAGCGGACGTAGAGCCGCATAGCAGGAAACGGAAGGAATTGTGCCAAGACAGGTCCCATTAGAGCGCTGCAGGAATATCGGCATCATGGCGCACATCGATGCCGGTAAGACCACGACCACGGAGCGAATCCTGTTCTATACAGGACGCACGCACCGTATTGGCGAGGTCCATGACGGCACGGCGACGATGGATTGGATGGCGCAAGAGCAGGAGCGCGGCATCACGATTACGTCGGCGGCGACGACCTGCTTCTGGAAAGATATCCGGATCAACATTATTGATACGCCCGGCCACGTGGATTTCACAGCCGAAGTGGAGCGTTCGCTGCGCGTGCTCGACGGCGCCTGCGCGGTGTTTGACGCTGTGCACGGTGTAGAACCGCAGTCGGAAACAGTGTGGCGCCAGGCTGACAAGTACGGCGTGCCGCGCATTTGCTTCATCAACAAGATCGACAAAATGGGCGCGGATTTCGAGCATGCGGTGGACACCATCCGCAAGCGCCTCAATGCCAAGCCGGTCGCGATCCAGTTGCCGATCGGGCAGGAAGACAAGTTCAAGGGCGTCATCGATCTGATGACCATGAAGGCCATCGTCTGGAAAGACGAGACCATGGGCGCGGAATACCATGTCGAGGAAATTCCGGAAGAGCTGAAAAAGAAGGCCGCTGCCTACCATCAGATCCTCATCGAGACGGTCGTTGAAAACGATGACCAGGATGAGCTGATGCACAAGTACATCGAAGGCGAAACGATTGGCGAGGCCGAATTGAAGGCCGCGCTGCGTCGCGCGACCCTGAAGATGAAGGTGTTCCCGGTCATTTGCGGAACGGCGTTCAAGAACAAGGGTGTGCAGCCGCTGCTGGATGCGGTCATCGATTACCTGCCTTCGCCGCTGGACGTTCCACCTGTGAAAGGGACGAACCCGGACACAGGCGCGGAAGAAGAGCGCGGTCCGGACGACAAGGCTCCGTTTGCGGCGTTGGCTTTCAAGATCATGACCGATCCGTATGTCGGCCAGTTGACGTTTATCCGCGTGTACTCGGGCCAGTTGAAGACCGGCGACAGCGTTTACAACAGCGGACGCAAGCGGGGTGAGCGCATCGGCCGCCTGCTGCAAATGCACGCCAACAAGCGCGAAGAAATCAGCGAAATCTACGCTGGCGATATTTGCGCGTGCGTGGGCATGAAGAACGTCACCACGGGCGATACGATTTGCGATGAGAGGCACCCGATTGTGCTTGAGTCCATCGAGTTTCCGGCGCCGGTCATCGCGGTGGCCGTCGAACCGAAGACCAAGAGCGACCAGGAAAAGATGGGCGTCGCGCTGGGTAAGCTGGCGCAGGAAGATCCGACGTTCAAGGTTTCGACCGATCCGGACAGCGGGCAGACGATCATCGCCGGCATGGGCGAGCTGCACCTGGAAATTCTGGTCGATCGCATGATGCGCGAGTTCGGTGTGCAGGCCAACGTGGGCAAGCCGCAGGTTGCGTATCGCGAAACGATTCGCAAGCAGGCGCAAGCGGAAGGCAAGTACATTCGGCAGACCGGCGGCAGTGGCCAGTATGGCCACGTGCGCATTCGCCTGGAGCCGAACGAGCCGGGCAAGGGATACGAGTTCATCAACGAAGTGGTCGGCGGCGTGATTCCCAAGGAGTTCATCAAGCCGGTGGACCAGGGCATCAAGGAAGCGCTGGAAGGCGGAGTGCTTGCGGGCTACGAAATGGTGGACGTGAAAGCCACGCTGTATGACGGCAGCTATCACGATGTGGACTCGAACGAAATGGCCTTCAAGATTGCCGGTTCGATGGCGTTCAAGGAAGCCGCGCGCAAGGCGAGTCCAGTGCTGTTGGAGCCGGTGATGTCGGTCGAAGTGGTTGTGCCGGAGGAGTACATGGGCACCATCATTGGCGATTTGAGCAGCCGTCGCGGTCGCATCGAGGGCTTGGAGCATCGTGCTGGCTCGCAGGTAATTCGGGCGATGGTTCCGCTGGCCGAGATGTTCGGGTACGCGACCAACATGCGTTCGAACACGCAGGGTCGCGCGACGTTCTCGATGCATTTTTCGCGTTATGAAGAAGCGCCTCGCGCCGTGGCCGAAGAAATCGTGGCCAAGGTGCAGGGCAAGAGTCCGGCAGGAACGAAATAGTTTCGATTTAAACGATTTCATAGAGACACGGAGCTAGAAATGGCGAAAGAAAAATTTGATCGCAGCAAGCCGCACGTAAACGTAGGGACGATCGGGCACATCGATCACGGCAAGACGACGTTGACGGCGGCGATCACGAAGGTATTGCAGAAGCACAATCCGAACATCAAGTTCCGCTCGTTCGATTCGATCGACAACGCACCGGAAGAGCGGGAGCGCGGCATCACGATCGCGACCGCGCACGTGGAGTACGAGACGGCGAACCGTCACTACGCGCACGTGGATTGTCCGGGCCACGCCGACTATATCAAGAACATGATCACCGGCGCGGCGCAGATGGATGGCGCGATTCTGGTAGTGGCAGCGACTGATGGTCCGATGCCGCAGACCAAAGAACACGTGCTGCTGGCGCGCCAGGTAGGCGTGCCCTACGTGCTGGTGTTCCTGAACAAGTGCGATGCGGTGGAAGATGCCGAGCTGATTGACCTGGTGGAGATGGAAGTGCGCGAGTTGCTGAGCAAGTACGGGTTCCCGGGCGACGATGTGCCGGTGATTCGCGGCTCGGCGCTGGGCGCGTTGAATGGCGAAGCGCAGTGGGAGGCCAAGATCGATGAGCTGATGGAAGCGGTGGACAAGAACATACCGCTGCCGGCGCGTGACATCGACAAGCCGTTCCTGATGCCGATTGAAGACATCTTCTCGATCCAGGGACGCGGCACGGTGGTCACGGGCCGTATCGAGCGCGGCAAGGTGAAGGTGGGCGAGGAGTCGGAGATTGTGGGCTTCCGCGAGACGCGCAAGACGGTAGTGACGGGCGTGGAGATGTTCAAGAAGCAGCTGGACGAAGGTCTGGCTGGGGACAACGCCGGATTGCTGCTGCGCGGCATTGCGAAGGAAGACGTGGAGCGCGGCATGGTGCTGGCGAAGCCGGGATCGATTACGCCGCACACCAAGTTCAAGGGCGAAGTGTACGTGTTGTCGAAAGAAGAAGGCGGGCGGCACACTCCGTTCTTCAAGGGCTACCGGCCGCAGTTCTACTTCCGCACGACGGACGTGACGGGAGTGGCGACGTTGCCGGCGGGCACGGAGATGGTGATGCCGGGCGACAACGTGGCACTGGAGATTGAGCTGATTACGCCGGTGGCGATGGAAAAGGGCCTGCGGTTTGCGATCCGCGAAGGCGGACGCACGGTGGGCGCCGGGACGATTAGCGAGATTATTGCGTAGGGTTTTCATACCGGGTGCGGTGGCAGTTTACCGCACCCACTTACTAACCCCGGCAAACGCCGGAGGGCCTAAAGCGGAAACGCTGGACGGTCCCAGACATGATCTTTGAGAGAAACTAACGTGATTGGTAAAGAACGAATCCGCATCCGCCTGAAGGCTTACGATTATCGCGTTCTCGACCAGTCCACGGGTGAAATCGTGGACACGGCACGCCGCACCGGCGCGCAGATTGCGGGACCGATTCCGCTGCCGACGGTGAAGAACAAGTACTGCGTACTGCGCTCCCCGCACGTGGACAAGAAGTCGCGGGAGCAGTTTGAGATCCGCACCCACAAGCGCCTGCTCGACATACTCGAGCCGACGCAGCAGACGGTGGACGCGCTGATGAAGCTGGAACTGCCCGCAGGCGTGGACGTAGAGATCAAGGCGTTTGGCAAGGAACATAAATAGCTGTCAGCCGTCGCTCTTAGCTTTTAGCTGTTAGCAAGAACACGAAATCGGAACTGACAGACGAACTAAGAGCTGATGGCTAAAAGCTAAGAGCTCAAGAACAAAGCTTCCGCGGCGATCAGCCCCCGGCGCAGCAAACACCGGAAACAGGAAGCGGAGTTAGAGGACAGAGATGGCAGTCAACGGAATTTTAGGAAAGAAAGTCGGCATGGCGCAGTTGTTCGATGACAAGGGCGATGTTCGTCCGGTCACCGTGCTGAAGGCCGGCCCGTGCGTGATCACGCAGCGTAAGACCCAGGCGAAAGACGGCTATGACGCGGCGCAGATCGGACTGGTTGAGTTCGTGAAAGAGTCGCGGCTGACCGCGC
Source organism: uncultured Acidobacteriaceae bacterium (assembly GCA_963730105.1). Lineage (GTDB taxonomy): Bacteria > Acidobacteriota > Terriglobia > Terriglobales > Acidobacteriaceae > DASRAA01. The sequence goes on along the minus strand of CAVSQO010000010.1, from coordinate 347,094 downwards.
CGATGAAGGGACACTTCGCCAAGAACAACCTGCCGCCGATGCGCTTCCTGCGGGAAGTGGAGATCGTGGTGGACGCCGAGAACCAGGATGGCGCCAAAGTTGGCGACAAGGTCCTGGTCGATATGTTCGAAGGCGACAAGTTCGTGGATGTCGTCGCTACCAGCAAGGGACGCGGCTTCGCGGGCGTTGTCAAGCGCCACAAGTTTGCCGGCGGCGCGGCTTCGCACGGCTCGATGTTCCAGATCACTGGTTCGATCGGCTCGTCGTCGTATCCGTCGCGCGTGTTCAAGGGAATGCGCATGTCGGGACACATGGGCGTGAACCGCAAGACGATTCGCAACCTGCGCATCCTGGGCGTCGATCGCGACGAGAACCTGCTGGTGGTTGAGGGCGCGGTTCCGGGAGCGAAAGACGGGTACGTAGTGATTTCGCGGGCGAAGAAGCCACCCAGAGAGCGCCGTGGATTTGGCGGCTCGGGCACGGTCGATCCGTTGAAGGCTTCGAAGCGGCAGGCAGCGAAGAAGAAATAAGTAGCTAGTGACTGGAGCTGGTAACTGGCTATGAACGGAAGAAGATATGGCAACGATTGATGTAGTGAATTTGAGCGGCGAGAAAGTGGGCTCGTTGGAGCTGGCCGAAGAAGTGTTTGGCGCAGTCAACGAAGACCTGCTGTGGGAAGCGGTGAAGCACTACCGCGCCAGCCTGCGGGCCGGGACCCCTCCACCAAGACCCGCGGTCTGGTGAGCGGCGCCGGCAAGAAACTGTGGAAGCAGAAGGGCACGGGACGCGCGCGTATCGCGTCACTCCGCTCCCCGCTGTGGCGGCATGGCGGCACGGTCCATGGACCGAAGCCCCGCTCCTATGACTACGACTTCCCGCGCAAGAAAGTGCAGGGCGCGTTGCGCTCGGCGCTGGCGGCGAAGTTGCAGGACGGCAAGCTGGTGGTGGTCGACAGCTTCGAACTCAAGGAAGCCAAGACCAAGACGTTCCGCGCGGCGCTGCACAAGCTGAACGCCAAGGGCACGACGCTGCTGGTGGAAAGCGACATCGGTGAGACCGAAAGAACCTGCACCTGAGCGCGCGCAACCTGAAGGGTGTGGAGCTGATCGCGGGCAACGCGGTGCATCCGTATCACCTGCTGCGCTACAGCAGTGCGGTGTTCTCGCGTCCGGCGCTGGAAAAGCTGCAGGACTCGCTGAAGGCGTCGGCGCCCAAGCGTAAGCAAGCGGAGGTGGCGTAATGAAATCGGCTTATCAGATCATTCGCCGTCCGGTGATCACGGAAAAAGGGCTGGGCGTGAAGGAAACCGAAGCCACGCTGGTGTTCGAGGTTTCCTCCAAGGCGTCGAAGACCGAGATCAAGAACGCTGTGCAGAGCATTTTCAAGGTGAAGGTCGACACGGTCCGCACCGCCAACTTCGTGGGCAAGGAACGTCGCCGGGGGAAGTTTACCGGCTACCGTCCGGACTGGAAGAAGGCTTACGTGCGGTTGAAGGCGGGCCAGAAGATGCCCGAGTACGCTGAGAACCTCTAGTTTCGAGTGTTCAAGTGTCGATAGTGGTTCGAGCAGGACAGTAAGAAGCGAGTTGAACCATGGCGATTAAAACTTATAGACCGGTTACTCCGACGCGGCGCTTTACCACGAGCACCGTGAACGACGACCTGACGACGAACCGGCCGCACAAGCCGCTGACCGAACCCAAGCGCAGAACGAGTGGACGCCGCAACACTGGCGACCAGACGATCTGGCATCGCGGTGGCGGACACAAGCGTAAGCTGCGGACCATCGACTTCAAGCGCGACAAGTTCGGGATTCCCGCGATCGTAGCGACGATCGAATACGATCCCAACCGTTCGGCGCGCATCGCCTTGCTGAACTATGCCGACGGCGAGAAGCGCTACATCATTTGCCCCGTCGGACTGAAGGTCGGGTCGAAGATTGTCAGCGGACCGGAAGCCGACATCCTGGTGGGCAATGCTCTGCCACTGCGCAACATTCCTCCTGGCACGACGGTGCACAACATCGAGCTGAAGCCGGGCAAGGGCGCGCAGATGGCGCGTTCGGCCGGTGCGCAGGCGCAGTTGGTCGCGAAAGAAGGCGATTACGCGCTGCTCAAGCTGCCCTCCAGCGAAACCCGCAAGGTGCTGGTGGACTGCATGGCGACTATCGGCCAGGTGGGCAACACGGACCACGAAAACGTTTCCATCGGCAAGGCGGGACGCTCGCGCTGGATGGGCATTCGTCCGACCAACCGTGGCGTGGTGATGAACCCGGTTGACCATCCGCACGGCGGCGGTGAAGGCAAGACCAGCGGCGGACGCCATCCGGTGACCCCGTGGGGCCAGCCGACACGCGGCTACAAGACTCGCAACAACAAGCGGACCGATAAGTTCATCGTGAACCGCAGACAGAAGTAGGACTGAGGCGATATGGCACGTTCAACGAAAAAAGGTGCATTCATCGACAAGCACCTGCTGGTGAAGATCGAGGGCATGAACGAGCGCAACGAGAAGAAAGTCGTGCGCACCTGGTCGCGCCGCTCGACCGTGGTCCCGGAGATGGTGGGACACACGCTGGCAGTGCACAACGGCAAGAAGTTCATTCCGGTGTATGTCACCGAAAACATGGTAGGCCACAAGCTGGGCGAATTCAGCCTGACGCGCACCTTCAAGGGGCACTCGATGAAGGCGGCGACGGAGACTGCGGCCAAGCCCGCGCCGGCGGCAAGGTAAGGAACAGACATGGAATTTTCAGCCAAACTGATGTATGTGCGAGTTTCGCCGCAGAAGGCGCGCCTGGTGCTGGACCTGATCAAGGGCCGCCGGGTGGAAGAGGCGCTCGACACGCTGCGCTATACCAAGAAGGGCATTGCGCCGCAGATCTATAAGCTGCTGCGTTCGGCCGTGGAGAACGCCAACTACGTAAGTGCCGAGAAGGCGCTCGATGTTGACCTCGATCGGCTGTACGTGAAGCATGCGATTGCCAACGATGGGCCGCGCATGAAGCGAATTCGTCCGGCCCCGATGGGACGCGCGTATCGCTACCAGCGGCGCATTTCTCACCTGCACGTGGTGCTGGCGGAGAAGGCCGGCGACCAGACCAAGGCCGCCGCGCAAGTGGTGACCGACGAAAAGGCCCCGGCGAAGAAGGCGGCCAAGAAGGCTCCGGCCAAGAAGGCCGCTGCGAAGAAAGCTCCGGCGAAGAAGTTTGCCGGCAAGAAGACGACGAAGAAATAAGGTTCGCCGTCCGCGCAAGCGGAGGGCAGAAGCGGCGATGCCGGAAGGCGACGGCCGCGGAGAGTAAACGAGACTATGGGACAGAAAGTCCATCCTTACGGATTCCGCCTCGGCGTTACCAAGCCGTGGAGGTCGCGCTGGTTCGTAGAGCGCGACTACGACAAACTGCTGCTGGAAGACGTGAAGCTCAAGGCTGAGCTGAAAGACAAGCTCAAGTCGGCAGGCGTCAGCTCGATTGAAATCGAGCGTCCCGGCAACAAGCTGCGCATCATCATCCGCACTGCGCGTCCGGGCATCATTATCGGCCGCAAAGGCGCGGAGATCGACAAGCTGAAGGGCGAGATCCAGAAGCGCACCGGCCGCGATGTGTACGTCGACATTCTCGAAGTGCACAAGCCTGAGCTGGATGCGCAGCTGGTCGCGGAGAACATCGCGCTGCAGCTGGAAAAGCGCGTCAGCTTCCGCCGCACCATGCGCAAGGCTGTGGATTCGGCTCTGCGCTTCGGATGCAAAGGCATCAAGGTGCGCGTGAGCGGCCGCCTGAACGGCAACGAAATCGCGCGTTCGGAATGGTATCTGCAGGGGCGGTTGCCTCTGCACACCCTGCGCGCCGATATCGATTACGGATTCGCCGAGGCGCATACCACGTACGGCATCATTGGCGTGAAGTGCTGGGTGTACAAGGGCGAGATTTTGCGCGAGAAGAAGCGCGAACCGCAGGCAGTGGGAGCGTTTTAAAGACAGTTTCGAGTTGCAAGTTTCGAGTTTCAAGTAGGGCAAATCATTATGTTGATGCCAAAGAAAGTAAAGTATCGCAAGCAGCAGCGCGGTCGTATGTGCGGCAAGGCGTGGCGTGGCGGCGAGCTATCGTTCGGCGACTTCGGCCTGAAGGTCATGGAGCCGGGCTGGATCACCGATCGTCAGATCGAAGCCAGCCGCGTGGCCATGACGCGTTTCGTGAAGCGTGGCGGCAAGATCTGGATCCGCTTGTTTCCCGATAAGCCAGTCACCAAGAAGCCTGCCGAAACCCGTATGGGTAAGGGCAAGGGAGCTCCCGATCACTGGGTCGCTGTCGTGCGGCCGGGCAAAATCCTTTTCGAGATGGAAGGGGTGAGCGCGACCGAGGCCGCCGAGGCTATGCGCCTGGCTTCGCACAAACTGCCGCTGCGCACCAAGTTCGTGGCGCGTGATGGCGCTAACTAAGGAATTTTGAGATGAACGCAGACAAGATCCGCAATTTAACTGACGTCGAACTGGCGCACCAGCAGACGGAACTGGCCGACCAGCTCTTCAAGCTGAAGTTCCAGATGAAGATGGGACAGACCGAGAGCCTGAAGAAGATCCGCGACCTGAAGAAAGACATCGCCCGCATGAAGACCATCGAGCGCGAGAAGCGCGCGACGGGCGGCAATGGAGCGGTCGTCACGGTGAAGAAGACCGCGGCCCCGGTGGCGAAGGCAGTCGAGACACCGAAAGCGCCGAAGGTAGCCAAGGCGAAGAAGGCGGCCAGCAAAGTGGCTGCGACGGAGAAGAAGTAAGCCATGAGCGACACGTCTACTGGAACAACGACAACAACCGCGACTGCCGAGAAGACGCAGGGACGGCGCAAGATCCTGATTGGCGAAGTGGTTTCTACCAAGATGGCCAAGACCATCGTGGTGGAAGTGCACCGCCAGAAAGCGCACCCTTTCTACAAGCGGGTAGTGAAACGCAGCAAGCGGTTTTACGCACACGACGAGAACGCTACGGCGAAGCTCGGTGATGTGGTGAAGATCGAAGAGACGCGTCCGCTGTCGAAGCTGAAGCGCTGGCAGTTGAAGGAAGTCGTGCGCAAGGCCGCGCAGGTCGCGCCGGTGGAAGAGAAGCCGATCAGCTAACGCGACGGAGCGAGGAGATAACGCAATGGCAGTGATGATGAGGACCATGCTCGAGGTTGCCGATAACTCCGGCGCGCGCAAGCTGCAGGTGATCCTGCCGCTGGGCGGCGGCACCGGACTGGTGGCCCACCTGGGCGACGTAGTGACGGCCTCGGTGAAGGAAGCTTCGCCGGACGGTACCGCCAAGAAGGGCACGGTGGTCAAGGCCGTGATTGTGCGCACTCGTAAGGAACAGCGGCGGCGTGACGGTACCTACATCCGCTTCGATTCGAATGCGGCGGTGCTGATCAATGATGCGAACGAGCCGGTTGGGACGCGCGTGTTCGGTCCGGTGGCCCGCGAGCTGCGCGAGAAGAAATTCTTGAAGATTGTTTCCCTGGCGCCGGAAGTTCTGTAAGAAAGTGGCTAGTGGTTAGTGGCTAGTGGATAGGGCAGGTCAGGGGTTGCTGAGAGCTGGCGGCTGAGAGCTGTTAGCTGGTGAGGATTGAGAAATGCAGAAGGTAGTCGACATTCGACGTAACGACCAGGTCCGGGTAATCAGCGGACGCGACAAGGGCAAAGAAGGCCGCGTGCTGCGTGTCATGCCTCACGCCGGCAAGGTGCTGGTGGAGCACGTGATGATGGTGAAGAAGAACGTGCGTCCCAATCCGCAGAAAAATATCAAGGGCGGCATTGCGGAGCAGGAAAGCTCGATCGCCATCAGCAACGTGATGCTGGTGTGCACTTCCTGCAAAAAGCCGGTGCGCGTGGCCCACGAGAAACACGGCGACAAGCATGTGCGGGTGTGCAAGCACTGCCAGACGACGCTGGAGAAGTAAATAGCGGTCGGCAACCAGTGACTAGCTGCAAATTGAGTTCCTCACGAAACGGTTACGAGCCGAGTCCGTGAGAAAGGTGAAGCAGGAAATGGCAGACGAGAAAGACAAGAAGCAAAAGAGTCAGAAGCCGGCCGACGGCAAGCCGCAGGGCAAGAAGGCGAAGCCGGAGCAGGTGGAAGCCGCTGGTGGCGAAGCGCCATCGGGCAAGCCAGCGCGTCCCAAGGCGAACAACCGGGCGACCGCGCGTTTGCGCGAGAAGTACGTCAAGGAAGTTCTGCCGGTGCTGATGAAGGAATTCAGCCTTGACAATCCCATGGCTGCGCCGCGGCTGGAAAAGATCGTCGTCAACATGGGCGTGGGCGAGGCGACCCAGAACGCCAAGGTCATCGATCCCGCGGCTGCCGAAGTGACCCAGATCACGGGCCAGAAGCCGATCATCACCAAGGCCAAGAAATCGATCGCGCAGTTCAAGGTGCGCGAGGGAAATCCCATCGGCGTGATGGTGACCCTGCGCGGTGACCGCATGTACGAGTTTTTCGACCGGCTGGTGAACATTGCACTGCCTCGCGTGCGTGACTTCCGCGGCGTGCCCACCAAGTCGTTCGATGGCCGCGGTAATTTCACGCTCGGCGTGCGCGACCAGTTGATCTTCCCGGAAATCGACTACTCAAAGGTCGAGCGGACGAAGGGAATGAACATCACGATTGTGACCACCGCGGGCAATGACGACCAGGCGCGTGCGCTGCTGAAGCACATGGGCATGCCGTTCCGTACCGCGCCGTAACCGAAGTTCAGCTGAACAGGGCCGAGGCCCGGAGTAAAGGAAACGATGGCAACAACAGGCAAAATCGCCAAGGCGAACAAGAAAGCGAAGTTCTCCACGCGCCAGCACAACCGCTGCAAGATTTGCGGACGTCCGCGGGCCTATCTGCGTAAGTTCGGGCTCTGCCGGCTTTGCTTCCGCAGCCTGGCACTTAAGGGAGAAATACCCGGGGTTTCGAAGTCGTCCTGGTAAACACGCAAGAACGGGCGTCAGCGGCCCGGGCTCCAAGAAAGCGGAGCCGAACGCTGAGGGTAAGTACGTCGCGGCTGGTTCTTTCACAAACCCTGACAGTGCGCTGAGCACCTGATGGGGACCCCGGGAATGAGTCCCGGATACGAAAGCTAACGGGCGACGATTTGAGGAGATACCGAGCATGAGTTTGACCGATCCGGTCGCAGATTTTCTGACGCGCGTTCGCAACGCGATCAACGCACGCCACCAGAAGGTGGACGTTCCGCTCTCCAAGTTGAAGGTGGAGATGGCCCGCATCCTGAAGGATGAGGGCTACATCGCGAACTTCAAGTCAACGGAAGAAGAGGGCCGCAAGGTCCTGCGCGTGTACCTGAAGTACGGCTCCGACAACTCGTCGCCGATTTCGCAGCTCAAGCGCGTGTCGCGCCCCGGCTGCCGCGTTTACGTCGGCCACAGCGAGATTCCGCGCGTGCTGGGCGGGTTGGGGATCAACATCCTCACCACTCCCAAGGGCGTGATGACCGGTCGCCAGGCGCGTAAGGAAAAGCTGGGCGGCGAAGTACTTTGCGAAGTTTATTAAGAGGTTGCTGGTAGCTGGCGACTGGTAACTGGTCTCCGGCAGGGTTCGGATGAGAAAGGCCTGAGTCGCGGCGTTTCTTTACCAGTTACCAATAACCAGTAACCAGCTACCAAGAGTGAGAGACACACTATGTCGAGAATTGGAAAGAAACCGATTGCGTTGCCCAAGGGCGTGAGTTACGCCGTCGAGGGCAACACCGTGACGGTGAAGGGCCCCAAGGGCACGGTCACGACCCACTTGCCGGGCGGCGTTGCGCTGGAGACCAAAGACGGCGTGCTGACCATCGTCCGCGAGGATGATTCCAAGGCCGCCATTCACGGACTGGTGCGCGCGCTGGTCAACAACTCGGTCGAAGGAGTGACCAAGGGCTGGACGAAAGAGCTGGACATCGTCGGCATCGGCTATCGCGCCGAGTTGAAGGGCAAAGGGACCGTGGTGTTCACGCTTGGATATTCGCATCCCATCGAGTATCCGCTGCCTGCCGGCATCGAAGTGACTATCGATCCCAAGCAGACGCACTTGACGGTGAACGGTATCGACCGGCAGAAGGTTGGCTTCGTGGCTGCCGAAATGCGCTCGCTGCGTCCACCCGATCCGTACAAAAACAAGGGCGTTCGTTACAGCGACGAGCGGCTGAAGAAGAAGGTCGGCAAGACTGGCGCTAAATGATGACGTTTGCCGGGCATCTGAGCCCGGCGTCATCATCCTGAGCTCGCGTAGCGGGCGAAGGATCCGTTGTAAAGATTCTAGGACGGAACGGCGGCAACGCCCCGTCTCCCCGGTTCAGAACCCCGGGACGAAGGATGAGCAGAGATGATTGGAAAGACATCGAAGAACCAGACGCGGGCGAAGATCCACTCCCGCATCCGCAAAAAGATTGTGGGCACGCCCGAGCGGCCGCGGCTGAACGTTTACCGCTCGGTGAGCCACATTTATGCCCAAGTTATCGACGACACCAAGGGCGCGACCATCGTGTCGGCGACCTCGGTGGAGAAGGGTAAGGGCATCAAGGGCGAGAAGCGGCCGACCGGCGGCAATTTGGCCTCGGCGAAGGAAATCGGCAAACTGATTGCCGAGCGCGCCAAGGAAAAAGGCATCAACAAAGTGGTTTTCGATCGCGGCGGGTACTTGTATCACGGCCGCATCAAAGCGCTGGCCGATGCAGCGCGCGCAGCGGGACTCGAGTTCTAAGAGCAGTTGTCAGTGGCTCGTGGCCAGTGGTTAGTTAAGGCCCGTGGCCCAAGAGAGTTTGGAGAATTAGGGAATGCCAATCGTTAAGAAAAAGCTAGACGCCAACAACTTCCAGCTGAAGGACCAGGTAGTCTCGATCAACCGCGTCACCAAGGTGGTCAAGGGCGGCAAGAATATGTCGTTCGCGGCGCTGGTCGTGGTGGGCGATCCGTCGGCTGCAGTCGTGGGCTATGGTTCCGGCAAAGCGAAGGAAGTTCCGCAGGCGATCCGCAAGGGCATCGAAGCGGCCAAGAAGAACCTGCTGCGCATCAACCTGACGCAGACCACGATTCCGCACCAGGTGCTGGGGCGTTATGGCGCAGGCAAGGTGATGCTGAAGCCGGCCCCGGAAGGAACTGGCGTGATTGCCGGCGGCGCGGTGCGTGCGGTCATGACTTCGGCGGGAGTGCAGAACGTCCTGACCAAGTCGATCGGCACGACCAACCCGCACAATGTAATCAAGGCGACTTTCAACGCCCTGGAACGGCTGCGCGACCGGAAAGAAGTCGCGATAGCGCGCGGCAAGTCCGCCGAGGAGCTGTAATCATGGCGCGCATTCGCAGAAAAATCGAGAAGAAAACCGCAGCCGCGGGCTCCAAGATTCATCTCAAATACGTGCGCTCGTCCATTTCTACGCCGGTGAAACACAAGCTGGTGGTCAAGGGTCTGGGATTCACGCGCTTGAATCAGGTGATCGAACGGGAAGACACGCCGTCGATCCGGGGCATGGTGGCGAAGGTGCCGCATCTGGTGGAGATCGTCGAAGCCAGCAAGTAACAGACTTTTATGCAGTGTGACGCGGCGCACAGGGAATCGCCGCACAGGTACGGTACACAATGAATCTGAGTAATTTACGGGCGCCCCGCAAGGCGAATGAGAACAAGAAGCGCGTGGGCCGTGGTATGGGCTCGGGCATGGGCAAGACCTCGACCCGCGGCCATAAAGGCCAGGGATCGCGCAGCGGTTCCAGCCTGATGCGCGGCTTTGAAGGCGGCCAGATGCCGCTGCACCGGCGTTTGCCGAAGCGCGGCTTCACCAACATTTTCAAGACCGAGTATGAGGTCGTGAATGTGGAGCGACTGGCTGGCGTCGACGAGAAGGAGATCACTCCGGAAGTTCTGCGCAAGGCCGGCATCGTCAGTTCGAAGAACACTAAGGTGAAGGTGCTGGGTCACGGCGATTTGTCGAAGGCCATCACCGTTCACGCGCACAAGTTTTCCAAGTCGGCGCAAGAGAAGATCGAGAAGGCCGGCGGCAAAGTCAACGTACTGTAGGCGCAACTGGTAACTGGCAACTGAGGTTAAGTAATGCTTGAGAAGCTGGCCAACGTATTTCGCGTTCCCGATCTGCGGAAGCGCATTCTGTTTACGCTCGGACTGCTGGCCGTCTACCGGTTGGGAGGACACATCCCCACGCCTGGCATCAACGCCGACGTGCTGGCGCAGTTCTTCGATCAGAACCGTGGAACGTTCCTCGGATTCATCGACCTGTTCAGCGGCGGACAGCTTCGCCGCCTGACGATTTTCGCCCTGGGCATCATGCCGTACATTACGGCGTCGATCATCCTGCAATTGATGACGGTGGTCTATGAGCCGCTCGCCAAGTTGCAAAAGGAAGGCGAGCTGGGCCGCAAGAAGATCACCCAGTGGACCCGCTACCTGACCCTGCTGCTGAGCGCGGTCCAGTCGCTGGGTATCGCTTTCACCCTTGAGCGCCAGCCAGGCTTCGTGAATAACCCGGGTCCTGGTTTCGTACTGATGACCATGCTCACGCTTACCACGGGCAGCGTCTTCATCATGTGGCTGGGCGAACAGATCACCGAGCGCGGCGTGGGCAACGGAATGTCGCTGCTGATCTTCGCCGGTATCGTCGTCGGTCTGCCGAAGGCTGTGGCCGATCTTTATGACAAGGTCCGCACACAGGCTTGGGGCGCGTTTACGGTCCCGGCGATCTTGATGCTGATCGTCGTGATGATCGCGGTGGTCGCCTTCATCGTGTTTGTGGAGCGAAGTGAGCGACGAATACCCGTGCAGTACGCCAAGCGTGTCGTGGGGCGCAAGATCATGGGCGGCCAGTCCACCCATCTTCCCCTGCGTGTGAACTCGGGCGGCGTCATGCCGGTCATCTTTGCCTCGTCGGTGTTGACGCTTCCGCAGACATTGGGCGCGTTGCCGATGTTCAAAGACAACCGCTACTTCGGTCCAGTGTTTACCGCGCTGCGTTGGGGAGAGCCGCTATACACGCTGCTGTACGCGGTGGGAATCATCTTCTTCGCCTACTTCTACGTGTCGATTGTCTTCAACCCGACTGAGGTTGCCGACAACATGCGGAAGTATGGCGGATTTATTCCGGGCATCCGGCCGGGCGCGCGTACGGCGAACTACATCAACGATATTCTGACGCGCATCACCCTGGTGGGCGCGCTGTACCTGATCCTGATCTCGTTCATTCCGGAGTGGATGATTACCGGTATCCACTTGAACCATCTACCGGGTGCGCTGGGATCGTTCTTTGAGCGGCTGCCGGCGTGGATTACCAGCGGCTTGAATGTGAACTTTTACTTTGGCGGTACCTCGTTGCTGATCGTGGTCGGCGTAGCCATGGATACCGTCAACCAGGTGGAATCGCAGCTCATCATGCGCCATTACGAGGGCTTTACCCCGCGTAGTGGACGTGTACGAGGACGCCGGGCGACTTGGTAGTGCGGAGCTACCGGGAGGCTCCGGCCCGCTAAGGCGGGCAGAAGGGCCAGCCGTTTGGCCCGCGGAGGTGTGTGGTGCAGACACAGACTCCTTCGTTGGTACTGAGCGACACTAAGACGGAGCGCATCGTGGGCCCCATAATTTTGCTGGGCGCCCCCGGCGCCGGTAAGGGAACGCAGGCCAAGCGGATTGCAGCAACCTACGCGATTCCGCAGATTTCGACCGGAGATTTGTTCCGGGACAACGTGGCCCGCCGCACCCAACTCGGCCTTAAGGTCAAGCGAGTTTTGGAACGCGGGGACCTGGTTTCCGACGATCTGGTCAATGACATGGTGGCCAGTCGGTTAAGCCAGACGGATTGTGACCGAGGGTTTATTTTAGACGGCTTTCCACGTACCGTGGGCCAAGCCGAGTGGTTAGACGGATATTTGAAAAGTAAGCGGCTATGTGACGGAAAGCCAGCGCCTTACAGCCTTCTTCCGCCGATTGTTCTGGAGATTGTTGTGAGGTATAATCAATTACTGCAACGGATTAGCGGGCGTCGTTCTTGTCCCACCTGCGGACGGATCTATAACGTCTATTTTCAGCCACCCAAAGTTGAAGGCATCTGCGATGTCGACGGAGGGCAACTTGTCGTTCGTGAAGACGACAAGGAAGGCGTCGTCGCCGAGCGGCTGAAGGCCTATGAACGGCAGACGCTTCCGTTGGTGAGCTATTACCGTGACCGTGGGCAGCTCGTGGAGATCGACGGCGAGCAGTCCGTGGATGTTGTCGCGGCGAAGGCGCTGAGTGCTATACGAGAATGTCAATCGTTTGTAAGTCGGCGTCGGAAATCGAGAAAATGCGTCGTAGTGGACGCATTGTCCGCCAGGTTCTGGATAGCGTTCGTGAAGCTGTAGCGCCGGGCGTCACCACCATGGATCTGGAGCGGGTGGCCGAGCGGAAGATCAAGGATCTGGGCGCGAAGCCGGCGTTTAAGGGTTATTACGATTACCCCTGCGTGCTTGTGCACGTCGGTGAATAACGAGATCGTGCACGGCATTCCGTCGGAGCGGCGGGTGCTGAAAGACGGAGACATCGTCTCCATCGATACCGGTGTGGTGCTCGACGGGTTTTACGGTGACGCAGCGATCACGGTACCGGTCGGCGGCGAGTTGAAGCCGGAGTTGCAGAAGCTGCTGGATGTCACCCGCGAATCGCTTTATCGCGGCATTGAAGCGGCCCGGATTGGCAATTCAGTTGGCGATGTTGGGGCCGCGGTGCAGCGGGTAGTGGAAGACAACGGCTTCAGCGTGGTTCGCGAGTTTGTAGGCCACGGCATCGGTACCAAGTTGCACGAGGACCCGCAGGTTCCGAACTACGGAACGCCGGGAAGCGGTCCAAAGCTTCGCGACGGCATGGTGCTGGCCATCGAGCCGATGGTGAATGTAGGGCGCTCGGAAACGCGAGTGCTCGATGACAAGTGGACGGCAGTGACGCAAGACGGAAGTTACAGCGCTCACTTTGAGCACTGTGTGGCCGTAACGAAGAATGGGCCGGTGATTTTAACCGAGTAGGCGGTAGGGCGGGCCTTTTAGGCCACGTTAGGTGACACATAGATCAAGGGCCTTAGCCCTGGATTCTGGAGCTGAATGAGTAAGGAAGACGCGATTGAAGTAATGGCAGTGGTGGTTGAGCCCCTGCCCAATGCCATGTTCAAGGTGGAGCTGGAGAACAAGCACCAGGTGCTGGCACATGTCTCCGGCAAAATGCGCAAGAACTTCATTCGCATTCTTCCCGGCGACCGGGTCGCGGTGGAACTTTCACCCTACGACCTGACCCGGGGCCGGATCGTGTATCGATACAAGTAAGGCAGGCCGGGCGCCCCAGCGCGACGCCGAGTTTTGATGGAAGGGAAATACAGGCATCATGAAGGTTCGGGCATCAGTCAAGAAGATCTGCGATAAGTGCAAAGTAATTCGCCGTCACGGCGTAGTGCGCGTGATTTGTGAAAACGCCAAGCACAAGCAGCGGCAGGGATAACAAAGTAATTAGCAATTAGTAATTGGCATTAGCGAAAAGCTAAGAGCGAAGAGCGAACGCGAGAAGCTAGGGTCCAGTAGCTAATCTGGAGCAAATAATGGCACGTATTGCAGGCGTGGATCTACCGCGCAACAAGCACATCAGCGTCGCGCTGACCTATATCTTCGGCATTGGGGATTCGCGATCGAAGAGCATTCTCGGCTCGGCCAGCGTGGAAGGCGCAAGAAGGTCAGTGACCTGAACGAAGACGAAGTCAACCGCATCCGACAGGTCATCGAGCAGGAAGGCAACGTCGAGGGTGACCTCCGCAAGGATGTCACGATGCACATCAAGCGGCTGATCGAAATCGGATCGTATCGTGGGTACCGGCACCGCCGCAGCCTGCCGGTCCGCGGCCAGCGCACCCACACCAACGCCCGCACCCGCAAGGGACCGCGCAAGGGCACGGTAGCTAACAAGAAGAAAGCGACTGGGAAGACATAGAACATGGCGAAAGCAGCTGGGTCCGCAGCGGACAAAAAAGGCAAGTCGGGAAAGAAGTTCAAGAAGAAGGAGCGCAAGCACGTTCCCCACGGATTGGTGCATGTGCAGGCTTCCTTCAACAACACCATCGTTACCATCACCGACCTCACGGGCAACACCGTGTCGTGGAAGAGTTCCGGCTCGCTGGGCTTCCGCGGTTCGCGCAAGGGCACTCCGTTTGCTGCGCAGCAAGCTGCAGCGAATGCGGCCAACCAGGCGCGCGATCACGGCATGCGCAGCGTGGACGTGGTGGTGAGCGGTCCGGGTTCGGGGCGCGAGTCAGCGGTACGTGCGCTGGCTTCCTCGGGACTCGATGTGCGTTCGATTCGTGATGTTACGCCGGTTCCGCATAACGGCTGCCGTCCTCCGAAGCGCCGCCGCGTGTAAATACAGTGGCCAGTGGTTGGTTGCCAAGTTTTACTGGCAACTGACGGCTGACAACTGACAACTGATTTTCGATCGGGAAGAAAGGCCGCCAAGCGCCCGTAAACCGATCCATAACCGGATCCGCCGCAAGAGCGGTCCGCAAGGAGAAAGCAACTTGGCACGGTACAGAGACGCAGTATGCCGCCTTTGTCGCCGCGAGGGAATGAAGTTGTTCCTCAAAGGCGCAAAGTGCTTCACGGACAAGTGTCCGATCGAAAAGCGCAATTTCGCACCCGGGCAACACGGTAAGGACCGCAAGGCCAAAATCGTGGGCTACGGACTTCAGCTTCGCGAGAAGCAGAAGGCGAAGCGCATGTATTTCACCCAGGAAGGCCAGTTCCGCAACTACTTCGAGCGCGCACAGCGCACCAAGGGCGTCACCGGCGAACTGCTTTTGCAGCAGCTGGAACGCCGCCTGGATAACGTTGTCTATCGGCTCGGATTTGCGGTTGCCCGCCGCCAGGCGCGCCAGCTGGTGCGCCATGGCCACGTGACCGTGAATGGCCGGAAGCTCGATATTCCTTCCTACCAGGTGAATGCGAACGATGAAATCGCGGTTCGCGAGAAGAGCAACAAGCTGGTGGTGGTTGAGGGCGCGAAGGAATTCGCCAGCCATCAGGCGCCGCCCAACTGGCTGCAGGTCGATCGCGACGCTTACAAGGGACGTGTCCTAGCGCTGCCGAAGCGCGAAGACATCAACCTGCCGATCAACGAGCAGTTGATCGTGGAACTTTACAGCAAGTAGTCATTCGCGGCGCCTCCCCATGGGTGCCGCGTTTCCTACACTTCGAGCCAGATCAGCCGGCACGGCTCCCTTGGGGGCCAGCCGAGCAGCATGGCCGAACCGACAGACAGGAGTCACGAATGCTTTGGAAAGGTTTTCAGAAGCCTAAGCGGCTTGCCACCGACACCGAATCCTTGACCGACAAGTACGGTCATTTCTGGGCACAGCCGTTTGAACGCGGATTCGGCACCA
This sequence comes from uncultured Acidobacteriaceae bacterium, assembly GCA_963730105.1. Taxonomy (GTDB): domain Bacteria; phylum Acidobacteriota; class Terriglobia; order Terriglobales; family Acidobacteriaceae; genus DASRAA01. The sequence continues at coordinate 331,690 of CAVSQO010000010.1, read as the reverse complement.
CCATCGGCAACGCGCTGCGCCGCGTGTTGCTTTCGTCGATCGAAGGCGCTGCCGTCACGGCAGTCAAAATCGAAGGCGTACTGCACGAGTTCCAGTCGATCCCCGGAGTTGTCGAGGATGCGACCGACATCATCCTGAACTTGAAGCAGATCCCCTTCCGCCTCAACGGAGACGCGCCCAAAGCGATTTATCTGCGCGCCGACCAGCCGGGTGTCATCACCTCGGGCATGATCGAGGCTGACTCCGACGTGGAAGTCCTCGATAAAGACGTCTACATCGCCACGATCAGCGAAGGCGGCAAGCTCGACATGGAAATGCGGCTCAAGAAGGGCCGCGGCTATGTCTCCGCCGACAAGAACTTCGACGAGGACCTGGGTCTGGGATTCATTCCCATCGACTCCGTGCACTCGCCGGTGCGCAAGTGCAACTACGCCGTGGAAGCCGCTCGTTTGGGACAGATCACCGACTACGACAAGTTGTCGATTGAAGTCTGGACCAACGGCTCGGTTACTCCGGCCGACGCGCTCGGACTGGCCGCGAAGCTGCTCAAGGACCACATGTTCATCTTCATTAACTTTGAGGATGAGCTGGAAGCGACGCAGTCCGCCGACGCCAACAAGCCGGAGATCCGCAACGAGAACCTGAACCGCTCGGTCGAAGAGCTGGAGCTTTCTGTACGCAGCTACAACTGCCTGAAGAATGCGAACATCCAGACCATCGGCGAGCTGGTGCAGAAGTCGGAAGCGGAAATGCTGAAGACCAAGAACTTCGGTCGCAAGTCATTGAACGAGATCAAGGAGATCCTCAACAACATGGGTCTCAGCCTGGGGATGAAGATCGACGAGCACGGCAATGCAGTACCGGGCAGCGGATCATCGTCACAGTCTTCGTCGATACCTTCGGCCCTGACTTATGGCGGCGGTTCCGAACCGAATTTCTAAACGGGAGCGGCCTTGCGCCGCTCTCTGCTATTTTGCGCGGCCATCGCCGCGACTTTTGCGAGACTGTGAAGGACCATAGACATGCGTCATCGTAGAGCAGGATGGAAACTGGGACGGAACACCGAACACCGGCGCGCGCTGCTGCGCAACCTGGTGACCTCGCTGATCGTGGAAGAGCGCATTGAAACCACGCTCACCAAGGCCAAGGCCATGCGTCCCCATGTGGAGAAGATGATTACCCTGGGCAAGCGCGGAGACGTGGCAGCCCGCCGTCAGGCGTTGGCATATCTCATGACGCGCGAGGCCGTCGATAAGCTGTTTGACACGATTTCGCCGCGCTACGGTGATCGCACCGGCGGCTATCTGCGCATCATCCATGGCGGATTCCGCCAGGGCGATGGTGGCGATATCGCCTTTGTCGAACTGCTGGGCAGCGAGGCCACGTTGGACGAGAAGCGTCAGAAGCGCAACGAACTGCGTGCCAAGCGTGCGGAAGAAAACCGCAAGGCCATGGAAGCAGCTACGGCCGAGACGGCGCCCGCTGAAGGCGGCGAACCGCCTGCGACAACAGAAGAGAAATAACTCGCGACAAGTTTCTGTCGTCACACAATTCAGGCGCACCCGATTAGGGTGCGCTTTTTCTTGTAAACGAGTACTGGATTTAGTGCATCAACGACGGCTCGCGCTCTTCCATCGCATGCTTGCGATGAAGGCTCATCGAGTGTGACGCGCGCGCATGCAGCAGCAGTTGCATAAGCACAGCCCCCGCAGTATCCAAGGCTACATCCTGCCACTGGCCCGTACGTGATGGAAGAAACGATTGGTGGATTTCGTCGAGCGAGGCGGTGATTACCGTGAACAGCACGGCAATCAGCGCCCAGTCGAACTGCCAGTAGTCGCGAAAGAACACTCCCCAGCGCCGATGCAGCACGGGTTTCAAGCGGTCGCGATGCGTGTACTTCAGGGCCAGGAACACTAGCCAGCTGAGAACGGCGTACCCAATGAAGTGTCCCGACTTGCGCAGAATTCCATTGACTGATAGCAGAACGACCGGGTCGATGCGGCCGAAGATCGCCTTGGCAATCAGGTACAGCAGTCCGAATGTGTGGGTCGAGGAAGCGTAGTCGGTCGATTCCAGCCTGATTACGACCAGCCAGACGGCCACCGGCCACCAATGCCGGGCGAACTCCCGGAACGTCGGCGTCAGCGATCCACGGCCCGGCTTACTCGACACGATAGTTAGGAGCCTCGCGGGTGATCATCACATCGTGCACGTGGCTCTCGCGCAGGCCTGCGCCGCTGATGCGCACGAAGCGCGCATTCTGTTGCAACTCTGCGATGGTCGAGCAGCCGACGTAGCCCATACCGCTCTTCACGCCGCCGACGAGCTGATAGACGATCATGCCCACTGTTCCCCGATAGGGCACGCGTCCTTCGATGCCCTCGGGAACCAGCTTGCCCAGCCGGTTGCCTTCGGTGTTGTCATCAGACAGCCCGTGCACCGAAGAGTCATCGTTGGTGGTCTGGAAGTAGCGTTCGCTGGAACCCTGCGCCATAGCAGCTAGCGATCCCATTCCCCGATACGCCTTGAATGACCGGCCCTGGTACAGAATCGTCTCACCGGGGCTTTCTTCGGTGCCGGCCAGCAGCGAGCCGATCATCACGCAACTCGCGCCAGCGGCGATGGCTTTCGTGATGTCGCCTGAGTACTTGATACCGCCGTCAGCAATGATGGGAATGTTCGCGTCGCGCACCGCGCGTGCCGACTCGGCGATGGCAGTAATCTGAGGCACGCCTGCGCCCGTGACGATACGCGTGGTGCAGATGGAGCCGGGACCGATGCCGACTTTGATAGCGTCAACACCAGCGCGGGCCAGTTCGCATGCGCCTTCAAATGTTCCTACGTTTCCGGCGATCAGATCGACTTCAGGAAACTTAGCCTTGACCTGCTTGATGGCGTCAATCACGCGCGTGGTGTGCCCGTGCGCGCTGTCGATGGCCAGCAAGTCGGCCTTGGCTTTCACCATCTCGGCGGCACGCTCCAGGAAGTCGCCGGTTGCGCCAATCGCTGCACCCACGCGCAGCCGTCCCTTGTCGTCTTTTGCTGCGTTCGGATACTTCAGCCGCTTCTGGATGTCTTTAACCGTGATGAGGCCCTTGAGCTGATATTGATCGTCCACCACCAACAACTTTTCGACGCGATGCTGGTGCAGGATCGCCTCGGCTTCAAACAGCGTGGTGCCGACAGGAACGGTGATGAGGTTGTCCTTGGTCATCACCTCGCTGATGGGAATGTCGGTGCGCGTCTCAAAGCGCAAATCGCGATTGGTGAGTATTCCGACCAGCTTCTTGTTCTTGGTGACAGGCACGCCGGAGATTCGGTAGTGGCGCATCACCTCCAGCGCGTCAGAAATCTTGTCATCGGGCGACATGGTGATCGGATCGACAATCATGCCGCTCTCCGACCGCTTCACCTTGTCCACTTCCGTGGTTTGCTGCTCGATGGTCAGGTTGCGGTGGATGATTCCCAATCCGCCCTGCTGGGCCATCGCAATTGCCATGCGCGACTCGGTAACGGTGTCCATGGCGGCGCTAATCAGGGGAATCTGGAGCTGGATGTTGCGGGTCAGGCGGGTTGAAGTATCGGCCGACGCCGGAACGACGTCCGACTTGGCAGGCAACAGCAACACGTCATCGAAGGTAAGTGCTTCAGGAACCGGAAAATGAATCATGGCATTGGGTTCGGAGAAGGATAATTCTTCATTGTAGAGACGGCTGGAAGGTTAGGCAAACGCCGTAAGTGACACAAAGGTAACATCCTAGAGACGGCCTACTGAGCGGCCCCGATGTCCGCCGCCTGCTTCTGCCCGAGGCGTTGAAATTCGGGGATTTCGGGCGTATAGTTTGGAAGGTAGCGCTGTGTGTTAGCGGTATCGCCACCTCCGGCAGAGTGGCGGAACCCCAGCGTACTTGGCGAAGCACACCGGTGGGCGAGAGCCCACTTTATTATTCCACCCTTCAATCCGCTGGTCTTTGGCGAGTCCAGGCGGCTCAGACAGCCGGTCGGGTGGGTTGCGCTTAATCGCCGGTGCCGGAACTGCGAAGGAAAATGGCGGCTGGTTTAGACAAGATTCAGGAGATCGCCGAGCGGGTGGCGCAGTCCAGCGGCTTGGAAGTGGTCGAAGTGGAGTTGCGGGGCGGCGGCAAGGCCCGCACGCTGCGCATCTTCATCGACAAGCCGGACGGCGTGACGCACGAAGATTGCGCGAATTTCAGCCGTGAAGTTGGAACGATTTTTGATGTTGAGGACGCTGTTCCGGGATCGACATACACGCTGGAAGTTTCGTCGCCGGGGCTGGACCGTAAGTTGTCGAAGCCGGCGGATTTCGAGCGCTTTACTGGAAGCCTGGTGAAGCTGATGACCCGCGATCCGGTGAACGGGAACCGACACTTTGAGGGACGGTTGGAATCGTTTCACGATGGCCGGCTCGACCTGGAGTTGACGGGCCCCAAGAAGAGCAAGAAGCACGAAGGCGTTGAGGCGGGAGCCAAGGTTGAAATCGACTTGGCGAACGTAGAGAAAGCCAACCTCGTGCCTGAGTTTTAGTTTCGCGAGTCGGCAACAGAATACGAGTTTCCGAATAAGGTGGCAGGTCTTATGGCAAGTGAACTGTACAACGTGATCGACGCTCTGAGCCGTGAGAAGGGCATCAATCCCGAGATCGTCGTCAGCGCGGTGGAAGATGCCATCGTGGTTGCCACCCGAAAGTACTATAAGACCCAGGAGAACCTGCGCGCCGAGTTGGACAAGGAAACCGGTCATATCCGCGCCTACGCGGTGCGCACTATCGTGGAGAATGCCGACCTGGTCGAAGACCCGAACGCGCAGATTTCGCTCGATGATGCCAAGCGCATCGATCCATCAGCGGAAGTCGGTGGCGAGTTGCGTACAGAAAAGCCGACTGAGGTACTGGGACGAATTGCCGCGCAGTTGGCCAAGCAGGTCATCTTTCAAAAGGTACGCGAGGCCGAACGCGACACGGTTTACAACGAATACATTGGCCGCGTGAACGAGATCATCAACGCCACCGTGAAGCGCGTCGAAGGCCAGGACGTAATTATTGACCTGGGCAAGGCCGAAGCCCGCGTGCCCAAGAAAGAACAGTCGCGGTTGGAGTCGTTCTCCCCCGGCGAGCGCATACGGGTAATGATCATTCGGGTGGAAAAGGCGTCCAAGGGGCCGCAGGTCATCGCATCGCGTGCGGTTCCGGAACTGGTGTCGCACCTGTTCCAGACGGAAGTGCCGGAGATCTATGACAACACTGTGGTAATCCGCGCGATCGCCCGCGAGGCCGGTGAGCGTACCAAGATCGCCGTCATGTCGAAGGACAAAGATGTCGATCCGGTGGGCGCGTGCGTCGGCATGAAGGGAATGCGCGTGCAGTCGATCATCCGCGAACTGCGCGGCGAAAAGATCGACATCATCGAGTATCACGAAGATCCGGTGACGTTCGCCGAAAAAGCATTGCAGCCCGCGAAAGTCAGTCGCGTGACCGTCCTCGAAGGCCACGAGAAGCATCTCGAAGTGATCGTCGATGATAGCCAGTTGTCGCTGGCCATCGGCAAGAAGGGACAGAACGTCCGCCTTGCAGCAAAGCTCCTGGGCTGGAAGATCGACATCAAGAGCGAAGAAGAGAAGCGCCAGGAAGTCGAAGCGCAGATGTCGCAGGTAATGACGCAGGTGTCGACTCCGCTTGAGAGCGTACCCGAACTCGAGTCCGGCATTATCGAGAAGCTGTTGGCTGCCGGCATCACGACGGTGGAACAGGTTGCCGACATGACGCCGGAACAACTGGAGGAGATCCCTGGCGTTGGGCCGAAGACGGTGGAGAAGATCAGTATCGCGGTCAACAATTACTTCTCGAGTCTGGACGCGGCGGCTGCCGCAGCGCCAGTCGAAGCAGAAGTCGAAGGGGGAGAAGTCGCCGCCGAGTCGGCCGCTGTCGCCGAAAGCGACGAGGTTGTTGCTTCCGAGGAATTGGCCGCAGACGAAAGCGCCGCAGAGGATGTAACCGCAGACGAGAGCGTCGAGGTTCTGGCGGACGGAGAAGTTGACGCTGAAGGCGAAGTGCCGGACGAGGAAATTCAGTCGGGCGACTCGTCCGAGCTGCCAACCGAAGCGGAAGCCTCGAATGAGTCCGTGGAAGAGTTGGTTGAGGAAGGGCAGTATTTTGAAGCCGAGGTGGTGGACGGAGTGGAGAACGCTCCGCCGGCTGACGTAGCTGAAGTCCACACCCACGAGCGGCCTCAAGTCGAAGGCGAGAGCGTGCCGGACGAAGAGTTGCCCGGCGAGCAACGCTAGGAACTGCGAATTGATAAGCCACTTTTTGAGGATGCTATGAACGCGTAGGCGCACCGGACAATACGGAGGAAATAGGGCGGAATGCAGCAAAAGGTTCGAATTAACGACCTGGCGAGGGAACTCGAGGTCAAAAGCAAGGTGATTCTGGATCTATTGATCAAGGTCGGAGTCACAGAAAAGAAGACGCACTCCAGCTCCATCGAAGTGGATGAGGCGGAGCGTGTCAAGAAGTACTATGCCGAGCACGGTGAGCCCAGCAGTAGTTCCAGCCGAGCCTCGCGCGCCCATGCGGAAGAATTCAAACCCAAGATCGATCTCTCGCACATCTCCAAGCCAGGAGACGTGCTGAAAGCGATCACGCAAAAGGCCGCGCAACCCGCCGCTCCTCCGCGAGCCGCCGCCCCGGTTTCCACCGTGCCGCCGCGCCAGAGCGTAGCTCCGCCGTCAGCCGTGCCTGCGCGTCCGCCAAGCACGGTGGCCAAGCCGGCTGTCCCGGCTGCCAGTGCAGCACCGGTTGCTCCTGTTGAGGCGCCCAAGCCTGCACCTCGCTTCATCACTCCACAGTCTGTCGCGCGTCCTCCTGCCACGGTGGTAATTCCACCCGTGAAAGTGCCAGTCGCGACGCCTGCGGCGTCGGTTGTTGCGCCGCCGGTCAAAGAAGCACCCAAGCCTACAGAACCCCAGGTCGAAATGCAGGCCCCCGCCGCAGTTGATGCGAAGCCTGTAGTTATGGAGCCGAAAGTGGAAGCGCCCGTTATGGAAGCCCCGGCTCCGGCCTTGGCAGAAATCAATACGCCCGGCGGAGAGGCTGTACAGGCAGCGCCCCAAACGCTTCCCCCAATGGCCGCCAAGCCGATGCCGCTGCAACGGCCCGCACCGCCGCCGCGCCGCCTGATTGTTCCGCAAACCGGCCCTCGGCCCGTTTACGCAGCGCCTCCGCGACCGGCTGCTACAACGCAGCCGCCTCGTACCGTAATGCCGGAGCGCGGCAAGCCGATCTTTCAGCGTCCACGTCCGCCCGTTCCCGGCCAATTTCAGGGTCAGGGACAAGGACAAGGACCAGCGGGAGGTATGCGGCCGCCAGCGCGGCCGGGTGAGCGCCGTGGTCCGCATCCCACACGTTCTGGCGCGCCCGGCATGCGTCCGCCGTTCGGAGCCGGAGCGGGAGCAGGTGCTGCTCCGCCACCGCCCACTGGGCGTCCCATGGGCCGGCCTGCACGTCCCGGACAGCGTTATATACCGCGTGGCGTAAAAGAAGGCCCGATGAAGGGCTTTACGCCTCCTCCGCGCTTGTCGCTGTCGAGCGAGCCTCTTCCCATCACGCGAGCCATTACGATTCCGGAAGGCGTCAGCGTAAAGGACTTGGCTGAGAAGCTGGAAATCCGCGCCAAGGACCTGATCGCTCGTCTGTTGGCTCGGGGCGTTTTCGCCACCGTCAACCAGACACTCGATTCTGAACTTGCTACCGAGATGGCGCGCCACTTCGGAGCCACCACCGACGTCATCACCTTTGAGGAGCAGTTGGCGAAAGACACCTCTCCGTCCGACGGCGCTGGGGAAGAAGGAACGGCGCAGGCAGTGACTCGTCCGCCCGTGGTTACCATCATGGGCCACGTCGACCACGGCAAGACCAGCCTGCTCGACGCCATTCGCCAGACCAGCGTCGCCGAAGGCGAAGCCGGCGGAATCACGCAGCACATCGGTGCCTACAAGGTGGCGATCACGGACACGAACTCTCCCGCTTATGGCCGCGAGATCGTCTTCCTCGACACCCCGGGCCACGAAGCGTTCACCCGCATGCGTGCGCGCGGTTCGAAGGTCACCGATATCGTCGTTCTCGTGGTTGCCGCCGATGACGGCGTGATGCCGCAGACGCTCGAAGCCATCGATCACGCGAAGGCGGCCAACGTGCCGATCATTGTCGCGGTCAACAAGATCGACAAGCCGGATGCCCTGCCTGATCGCGTGAAGAAGCAACTGGCCGACCGCGGCCTGATGCCTGAAGATTGGGGGGGCAGCACCGTCTTTGTCGATGTTTCCGCTAAGCAGAAGACTAACCTGAACCTGCTGATGGAAATGATCTGCCTGGTTGCCGACCTGCAGGACCTGAAGGCTGTGCCGGACCGTCCGGCGAGCGGCACGGTTCTGGAAGCCAAACTGGATCGTGGACGCGGTCCGGTGGCCACCGTGTTGATTCAGAATGGAACCCTCCACGCAGGCGACAATTTCGTCGTCGGCAACGTGTTCGGTAAAGTCCGTGCCATGTTCAACGACCGAGGCGCAGCCCTCGAGACTGCGCCGCCGTCGACCCCAGTCGAAGTGCTGGGACTCGATGGGTTGCCGCAGGCTGGCGATCAACTGGTCGCGGTAGTGGATCGCGAAAAGGCACGCGATATCTCCGAATACCGCGAAGGTCGCGCGCGCGAAGCGCAACTGGCCAAAAGTTCGCGGGTGTCGCTCGAAGGCCTCGCGGAGCAAATTAAGTTGTCCGGCCAGAAAGATTTGCCCATCATCCTCAAGGGCGATGTAGGCGGCTCGGTCGAAGTGCTGACCGATTTGCTCGGCAAGTTGTCGAACGAGAAGGTGAAGATCACCATCGTGCGCACCGGCGTTGGAGCCATCACCGAGTCCGACGTGCTGCTGGCGTCGGCGTCAAACGCCGTCATCATCGGTTTCAATGTTCGCCCCGAGCGCAAGGCGCAGGAACTGGCCGAGCAGGAAAAGGTGGACATCCGCCTGCACTCGATCATCTACGAGTTGCAGGACGAAATGAAGCGCGCCATGACCGGCCTTCTCGAACCTATCATCAAGGAGACCTATCTGGGCCGCGCGGAAGTCAAAGACATTTTCCGCATTCCCAAGGTCGGCACGATCGCTGGCTGTCAGGTGGTCGATGGGCTCATCAAACGCGATTCCGATGTGCGCCTGCTGCGCGATAACGTCGTCGTGTTCAAGGGCAAGGTCGGATCGCTGCGGCGCTTCAAGGACGATGCCAGGGAAGTCACCAACGGCATGGAGTGCGGCATCGGCATCGCCAACTACGGCGACATCAAGACTGGAGATGTGATCGAAGCGTTTACCGTCGAGAAAGTGGCAGCCGAAGCTTTCGTATAGCGATTTGGGTAGTGCCGGCCTTCAGGCCGGCGTCCCGGACCCCTTTACCGATTCCCGCGCGGACTTTAGTCTGCGCGGCACAGCCATTCAGACTTGCATCGTCCCGGGAATTGTTCCTCTCCGCACGAGGCACATTTTCCGGGACTTCGTGTAACCGGACGACTCTATGATCGCGCACCTCACCCTCGAGATCCGCATCGAAGGCGCGCAGTCGCTGAAGGACAAGCGGCAGGTGGTCCGCAGCGTCAAAGACGGCCTGCGCACCCGCTTCAATGTTTCCGTCGCGGAAATCGATCCCAGCGACGCATGGCAGCGCGCCACGTTGGGAGTCGTCAGTATTTCATCATCGCGCGATTATCTGGATGGCCTGATGCGCAACGTAGAGCGCTTCGCCGTGCGCGCGGCCAACAACAGCGGGGGCGAAGTCACCGACTCCTTCCTAGACTTCCTCAATGAAGCCGAATTTGGCGACCAACTTACCGGGGAATCGTGATCGTTATCACCGCCTGCTTGACAGAGTAGCGTATGCTCTAACGTTCAGCTTGTTGCCTGTCGAGATCGGATAGCAATCGCCGTATTCGGTCGGGCACAGGGTAGAGCCGAGCTTCAGCTCGGCGTCCGCGTGGTCTTTATGAATGTCTTTGAGCCGGCTTCAGCCGGCGACATGAACAATTCTCCGGCCACACCCCAAAGCTGATTTGCTCGAGTGGGAGAGATGGAAAACCGGACACAGAAATATATGCGGGCCCGACGCAGCGAAGCCCTGCGCGAGGAAATCACCACGCTCGTCGAAGGCGAGCTGGAAGACCCACGAATCGGGCTGGTGACCGTGAACGAAGTGGTGTTGGCGACCGATGGTAAGGTCGCCCGCGTGTTCATTGAGGTCGCAGGTAGCGATGAAGAAGTCGAGGAAAGCCTCGAAGGGCTGACTGCGTCGCGCGGGTTTATTCGTCACGCGTTGACGGCGAACCTGGGCCTGCGGCACGCTCCCGAGCTCTTGTTCATCCTTGACCGCCGGGATGAGCACGGCAGCCGTGTGGAAGAACTGCTGCAACGCATCGAGAAGCGGAAACACAAGAGTTGATCCGGGACCGAAGGGGATGCTCGAAGAAGTCCTCAATCAAATAGGGAGAAGGCAGAAGTTCATCCTTACCTCGCATGCACGGCCCGACGGAGACGCCGTCGGATCGGCACTCGCCTGCTGCCAGATTTTACGCAGCATGGGCAAGCAGGCGGACGTCGTACTCAGCGACGGCGTTCCTGGCATCTATCAGCCTTTGCCCTATGCCGATTCCGTGCTGCTCGACATCGAGCACGCCCCCCAGGCAGAAGCCGCAATCATTCTGGAGTGTGACGGTCTTGCACGCACCCGACTCAGCGGCTTGGAGCGTCATTACCTCATCAACATCGATCATCATGCGACTGCCCGTCCCTTTGCCGACGTGAACTGGATCGACCCCAACGCCTGCGCCACAGCCGAGATGATTTTCCGGCTGGCGCGCGAAGCAGGCGTAAAGATTTCTCCCGAGGTTGCGACCTGCCTATACACTGCTGTCCTCACCGACACCGGCTCGTTCTGCTTTACCGGCACCACCGAGCGGACCTTCGCGCTGGCGCAGGAATTGGTGCGCTGTGGCGCCGATCCAGTCGCGATCGCGCACAACGTGTACTTCTCCACCCAGCTTTCCAAAATGCGCTTGCTGGGCGCGGCGCTCAGCACGCTGCATCGTGACGGCAGTCTCGCCTGGATGCACGTGAGCCATCTCACCATGGAGCGCTGCGAATCGCAGGAAGAAGACTGCGAAGGACTGGTCAACTATGCGCTCGCCGTTCAGGGAATCGAAGTCGCACTCTTTTTCCGCGAGCAGCCCGATGGACGCTTCCGCGTGAGCCTGCGCAGCAAAGGCGCGGTCAACGTCGCCAAAGTCGCTGAGAACTTCGGTGGCGGCGGACACGAATGCGCCAGCGGCTGCGCCATCGACGGCCCCCTGTCGGTCGCGACCGAGCGTATGATCGCCCAGTTACGTATTCGCGGATACGAAAGCCGCGGCCATCAAGATAAGGTGCAATAGCCATCGCGCGCGCGCTCACCAAAAAGAAAGATTCGAAGGCGTTCGACGACCGCGCCCGCCGCTCCACCGACATACTGGCGCTGATCGCCTTCTGCGGATTCCTGTTCTTTGCCGGCCTTCAGGTCATCGGCCTCGTCGGCGCCGACGAGCCCCGCTACGCACAAGTCGCCCGCGAGATGTTGCAGCGCCACGATTGGGTGACGCCCGTGCTGTTCGGCCAGCCCTGGCTCGAGAAGCCTCCGCTGCTCTATTGGGGAATAATGCTGGCATACAAAGTTACAGGCAACGTCACCGGATATGCCGCGCGGCTGCCGTCGGCCATGCTTTGTACCGTGATGATCTTCTTCATCTACGTTTGGGCGCGACGTTTCCGCCGGGGCATGCAACTGGATGCGGCGTTGATCACCGCGGCCGCCGCCATCGTGATTGGCTTCGCGCGGGGCGCCAGCACCGACATGCCCCTTACGGCCACGTTTACCATCGCCATGTTGTCGTGGTGGGGCTGGTACGAGTCGCAGAGCCGCGCATGGTTACTGGGGTTCTACGCGTTCTCCGGGCTGGCCACACTGGCCAAGGGACCAGTCGCAGTTTTTCTGGCAGGGCTGATCATCGTGGTATTTGCCGCATTGCGGCGCGATTGGCGGCTGGTCTTGCGCACGCTCTGGCTTCCGGGAATCGTGCTCTACCTTGCGGTTGTGCTGCCGTGGTTCATCGCCGTGCAACGGGCTAATCCGGAATTCTTCCACGTCTTTATCCTCGAACATAACCTGGCGCGGTTCGCGACCGACATCTATCGTCACAAGCAGCCGTTTTGGTATTACATTCCAGTCGCGCTTCTGGGCTTGGTGCCATGGACCGTGTTCGCCATCACTGCGCTGGTCGATGCCGTCCGCGATTGGCGATACTCGGTCGCAGAGCCGCAGGGCAAGGAAGACCTGCGAGCGTTTCTGGCGCTGTGGTTTCTGCTGCCTATAGTTTTCTTTTCGCTCTCGCAATCGAAGTTGCCAGGATACATTCTGCCCGCGATTCCTGCGGCCACGATCTTGCTGGCGGACTTCGTTCTCCGCCGCGAACAAGAGGGCGACAAGCCAGGTCTCTGGCTAGCCATCACCCACGCCGTATTGTGCGCGGCGCTGCCGGTTGCGGCCTTGGTCGTGCCGTTTAAGCTGCTACATCAGCCAGTCGGTAAGCCCGCCATCATTGTGGCAATCGCGCTGGCGATTATCACGGTGCTGGCCTTGCTGGTGACCCTGCGCGCGCAAGGCTACCGCATGCTGCGCTTCGCCACGCTGGTTCCGCTGCTCATCGCGTTTGCGCTGGTGCTGAAGGGAACTGCACCAATCATCGACGTCCTGCAATCGGCGCGGCCGGTGCAGATCACGCTCAGCGAAACGGTAATGGGCGAGATTCCAACCGTGGCCGTCTATGACGTACCGCGCAGCGTCGAGTACGGGCTCGAGTTCTACCGCAACCGGAAGATCTCGAGTTACGAGCGCAACGAAATCCCTGAAGGCGACCACCTCGTGGTTGCAGCCGGTGGCTCGCAAACTGAGCTCGAATATCGCCTGAAAGGCCGTCGCGTCACTCGCATCGGCAGCTTCGCACCTCAGCATCTCGACTTCTACGTGGTTTCGGGCGGCGCCTCCGAACAGCCGAAGCCATAGTGACCAGCAATATTCCTCGGTTTGCTACGTTAGCTGCATCCGCACTAGACTGGCTCATCGCCCAATGTTGACGCGCGAGTTGGCTGGCGCCGTGACTTTTGGGCGCATGATGTATGGCGGTACGCAATCCAATTCGGCCGGCGATGGGATCGGCGGAGATCCTCGATCTGAGGCACTTCGCGTCGGCAGACCTGCGGCCACTGCTTGAAGAAGAAGTCGAAATATGGGGCGAGATGCTGGCCTGGGATTACCGCAGCTCGTCGGAGATGATCCTGCGTTATGTCGATGCCAAGATTCTGCCGGGTTATGCGGCGGTGGAGCGTGGCAGCCTGGTCGGGTACGCTTTCTTCGTGTACGAGGGCAGCAAAGGAGTCATCGGCGACCTGTTCGTGTCGCAACGGCGGGCAGATGTGCACGCGGTCGAGGTGCGGCTGCTCGATCACGTCGTCGAAACCTTGCAACAGTCGCCGGGCGTGCATCGCGTCGAGGCCCAGTTGCTGGCGCATGACACAGGGGAGTTGGCCGAGCCCTTCCTGAGCACGGGCTTCGAGCGCTTCCATCGTTTGTTTCTAGCGCTGGATTTGCGCGGACCCAAGAAAGTGAAGACTGCGCCCGCGCGTCCGCTGAACGAGGTCAGTATTCGGCGATGGATGGAGCAGGACTACCAGCCCGCGGCGGGAATCATTACCGCGTCGTACCGGGCGCACATCGACTCCGAGATCAATGATCAGTACCGCACCACGGCCGGCTCGATGCGCTTCCTGAACAACATTGTGCGCTTCCCGGGCTGTGGAGTGTTCGATCCCGAGGCATCGTTTGTCGCGGTGCATCAGCCGTCGAATTCATTGATCGGGCTGATTCTGTGCTCGCGGGTGCGCGATGACGTGGGACACGTCACGCAGGTGTGCCTGGTTCCCGAGCACCGTGGCGAAGGTATCGGCGAAGCCCTCATGGCGGCCACCTGCGATACGTTGACTTCGCGCAAATTCAAGCTGTTGACGTTGACTGTGACCCAGGCCAACCAGCGCGCCGTCGATCTGTATCGCAAACTGGGATTCGAGACCCGGCGCGTGTTCGACGCGTTTGTGTGGGAAGGGTGAAAAACAGTTGTCAGTTGTCGGTTGTCAGTTTCAAAACCAAAATTCTTTCTAGGGTAATTAGGCTGCCCTTTTGATTTTGCCTTTGAAACTGACAACTGGCCACTGACAACTGTTCTTCAGTGTTTAATCAGCCACATCGCCCACGCAGCTATGATCACTCCGCCGACGAAGAGGGCGAAGCAATAAGCTCCGTAGCGCAGCATGTCGCGCGTGGTGTTGCGCTGGGTGATGCCGAACACTGTGGAGGCGCAGGCGGCGAAGACGACAGCAGCGGTGAAATGAGACAGGGCGAAGGTCATTGTTTTTTGCCAATCGCGATGTGGTACGCGTCCACCGCCGAGATAATGTTGAGCAATCCCGCAACCACGATGTACTTGGTGCCGTAGTCAGCCACCGCGCGCTGAATGTTGCCGGCTCCCCAATCCATGGCGCGGGCGATGAAATATAGCAGCCCGGAGCCGATGTCGCCGACAAATCCCAGGATGTCGAGCAGGTCGCCGGTGTTGAAGCCGTAAACCTTGCCTTGCATGCCGAGTCCGGCGAAGAACATGATGAAGACCGCAAGCATCAGCAGAAGCCCGCGAATCCAGCGGCGCTGAATGAAGTGGCCGAGGCCGGGAAGCAGCCATCCGGCAAGCGGAGCAATGATTGCCATGGAACCGGTCGCGTCGGTCTTCGTTTTGGCGGCACGCGCGCCGGCGGTAGTGTTTTGTACGTTCGCCATCAGATGAGCACCAACTCGTTCTGGATCCGTCCCGTGACTTCAGGCTTTCCGTTGCGGACCATCATGTCGATTTCGCTGCGTACGCCGAACTCCGGCAAATAGACGCCCGGCTCGACTGAGAAGCAGGTGTTGGGGAGGATAAGCCGATCGTCCTTGGTCTCCAGGTTGTCGAGGTTGGCGCCATTGCCGTGAATGTCGGAGGTAATGGAGTGGCCCGTGCGATGAAAGATTTGGGGGCCATAACCCTTGCTGACAATGTAGTCATGAACCGCCTGATCGACTTCCCATCCGCGAATGCTCTTGCCGGTGTTGAAGGCTTCCTGCACCTTGCGAATACCCACGTTGCGGGCGTCGCGCACGATAGTGAAGATTTCGCGCTGCTTGTCGCTGGGCGTGCCGATTACACCGGTCCAGGTGATGTCGTAGAACACGGAGTCAGGCTCGTTGCACTTGGCCCAGATATCGAGCAGGATGAAATCACCCTGCTTAATCGGCGCTGAAGTCGCTGAAGTCGGCTCGTAGTGCGGGTCTCCGCTGTTGGCGTTGACGCTGACGTTGGGCGGATCGCAGGTGATCAGGTCTTCGCGGCGGAAGGCCTCCATGATCCACTGCTGGATTTCGAACTCGTGCGTGCCGCCATTGCGCGCGCGCCGGCCGATTTCCTGGAAGGCTCCCGCGGTGATGTCGTCAACCTTCTTCTGCGCTTTGTAGTGCGACGCAATTTGCGATTCGGTCAGCGTGGCCTCGAAACGCGCAACCAGGTTCGCCGAGGTCTCAATCTGTTTGCCGAAGCTTCGCACAAGCTCCAGCATGCCGGCGTCCACCAGCGAGATGTAGGGAATCTGATTGTTGGGCGAATACTGCATCACCACTTTGCCGTACGGCTTCACCATCGACTCGAGGTTGGCCCAGAGTTCTTCCCACGCAGAGTACTCGAGCTTGCGGCCGGGAAGCGAGTCGAGGTGATGGCTCTCGATGCGATGCACCAGCTTTACGGGATCGCCAGTGGCGGGGATCACGTAGAACCAGCGGCGGGTGGTGAGGCGGTCGGGCGGAAGTCCCAGCACGCGGTAAGCGATGGCATCGCGATGATGATGGTCGTAAAACAGCCAGGCTTCGTGGCCGCCGTCGCGCAGGGCAGCCTGAATATCGGTGAGGTTCATGCGGTATCCATTGTAAACGAGAGCGGATTATTTGCCGCGCTTGGCTAATACGCGCTCGCGCGTGGCGGGAGGCAACGTCTCGCACGCGGTTCTCAATACCAATCGCGGCGTGCGGTCGCGAATGGTCATCAGGTAGGCGACGGTTTGCTTGGGATTGCCTTTCGCAGCTTCGCGCAACAGCCAGCCCAGGACTTTTTGCACCATATCATCGTCGCTCGACAGCAGCAGCTCGGTGATGCATTGGATGTGGTCGAAGTTTTTGTGGCGGCGCGTGCTGTGAATCAGACTGACGGCAGCCGCGCGGCGATGCCAGATGTTCTTCTTCTTTGCCCACCGGGGCGGTCGCGAAAGGTACGAATCGTCGTCGGCCACCATCGGTCCGATGAGGTAGTGCACCAGCGCATCATGGTCAGCCCAGTTGGTGATGCGATCGAGCCAGCTTTCGAATAGCTTGAACTGGGCGCGAGAAAACTGCGCGGTCATGTCTTCGAGCAATAGAACAGCGAAGGCTTTCTCTTCCAATATCTCGCCCGCGAACAACTGATCGGCAACCTTGAGCAAATACGGCACTCCATGCTCAGCGATGATGGCGCGACGGAAGTGCTTGGCCACCTTGCGCAGTTCCGCCGTGTACCATCCGCGCGACTTCACCTCATGCTTGAAGAAGTGCTCGACCTCTTTGGTGTGAGGCGCGGAGCCGCCTGTCTTCAGGACGGTGCGAATATGGTCGGCGATGTAGGCGGGCAACTTACGCACTCGCTCTATCCTAACGCTTACTGGGGGCTATCCACTTCGATAGCGTCTTTTGCGAGGGCAGAGAGCCAAAAATCCGCCGAATTTCCTCTGCTCGGTGTTCAATCCGTAGCCGAGCCAACGACTTGCGCGATAGAACCCTCAGAAATGCGCGACGGCAAGTAGGTTGGCACGCCGCTTGCAATTCCACAAGGTATGCACTCTCACACAAGATCGCAAAAGTGGGGATTGTATGACCGACCTGGGGGGATTGTATGGACGACCTGGACGTAATTGAACTGAAGGCACACGTATGGATGGAACAGTCGCAGGACCTGGATACTCTTGCCAGAGTCGCGGGTCTGCTCCACGAAGTGGACCAGCAGAGGAAACTGCGTATGGAGTTGGCGAGTGCCGCGTCCCGACCCCAGAAAGCCAAGGCGGAGCGCCGGCAGGATGCGGTTCGCTTTTGGTCTGCGACCCTGCTGCCGGCGTTCGCATTCCTCGTGACTGCGTTAACGTTCGTCTGGCAAATCGAGCAAGGTCAAAAAAACGCCCGGGCACTAGAGGACTCGCAGTGGCGCTCCGCAGTCGAAAAGATCGGCCCCATCGCGCAGCCTGCCGCAGTCGGAGTTCTGGAAATGAAGAGCTTCTTTGGCTCCGATTATGCCAAGGAATCGCGCCCCGTTGCCGCCGCACTCCTTGTGTCCGTCGAGGACCCCAGCATCTTCGACGATGTTTACTTCGATCTTGTGAAAAACACGACGCAACAAAACGATTGGGAGCTGATTGCTCTGGCGAGGGCCCTGACTTCCCGGCTCAAGACCGCCCGCGACAGTTGTATTTCTGCCCGCGGGCCAGACCGGGTGGTGGCCGGTCCCTCGCTTGCGCATTTCCTGGATGCTCCAGGGGATTTTTGTGACAACCAATCAGACTTGGACAAGATTGATGCCGACATGCAGAAGCTGGATAGCGTCAGCAACGGGCTGATCGCTTTATGGAAGGATCCCGCCCGCAAAATGAAGCCTGCAGGGGAGGACCTGGAGGCGATAGCGTTTCTCAACGGTGACTTCAGCGGGCTGGATTTCCAGCGGGCATCGTTGAGCGGCTCAGGGTTTTATGGCAATTGTCGGCTCGAGGGTACGTCTCTCGACAGCAATGCTTCGTTCAACCATTGCAATAGCGCAAACTCAAAAAGTCTGGTTGCCGCCGCTCACTAGGTAGTTCACAAATATCGGCGCGCAAGGACGAAGTCCGAAGACTTTACGATGCCTTTGGCAGCAAGAACCGGTCGTACACCCACAACAGCACGGCGGTGGTTACGCCTACAGCGATAATTACCCACCACATGACAGCGGGTTCGTGCTTCACTTCTCCGAAATAGTGAATCAGGAACCCTCCGAACGTGCCCCCGATGAGCGAGCCGATGCCCAGTGGCAGAAAAGCGAAGCCCATGTAGGTGCCCTGTTGTCCTTCGGGAGCCAGTCGCGACACATAGTCGTAATACCGCGGGGACATCACGATTTCGCCCAGCGCCACCGCTATCAGCGTCAGCACCGCACCCAGGCCCGAGGGCACCAAAATGAGGAAGATCCAGCCCAGCGC
Organism: uncultured Acidobacteriaceae bacterium; assembly: GCA_963730105.1. Classification (GTDB taxonomy): domain Bacteria; phylum Acidobacteriota; class Terriglobia; order Terriglobales; family Acidobacteriaceae; genus DASRAA01. Next base: position 313,213 of record CAVSQO010000010.1, on the reverse strand, counting down.
GCTGATCAGAGTCCCCGTGGTGATTGCCATCAGCGGAGCGACCTTCTGCATGAGCAGCGTGATCACCACTGTCAGCGCAATCACCACCAACGGCCCAGTCATCAGCAGCAGTTCGGTGTCAATCGTGGGGCTGATGTAGTTGTGCACATACAGCGGCAGAGTCAGGAACTCCTGCCAGTAGACGATCCAGTAGCCGGTGAAGATCGCGAGGAACAGCATGAAACGCGGGTTAGACAACACGGTCAGGAAATTTCTGCCGGCCTCTGCGATCGACGGCGTCTGCGTGTCTCGATCGCGGTTCGGCTCCTTGAAGAAAATCAGCACGCCGATGAACATGACGAACACGCTCAGCGCCGCCACCCGAAACACGTTCTCCACTCTCATCCGCTGGTGTACATACGAGGCCACGAACGGTCCCGCTGCGCCGCCAATATTAACCAGCGTGTAGTAAATGGAGTAACCGAACGAGCGCACATCCTCGCGCGACGAGTGCGCCGTAGTAGCCACCACCGTTGGCTTCACCAGCGCCACTCCGAACGCCGGCAGCGCCAGCACCAGCGCCACCAGGACGCCGAGCGGTACCGTCTGCCGCACCGGCGCCAGCCAGGGCGACCCTAGCGATCCCAGCAGAAAATAAGCGCACGACAAGATCAGGTACGCGAGCGCCAATGCCTTGCGAAATCCCATCTTGTCGGCCAGCGTGCCGCCGAACACCGGCAGAAACCACACCAGTCCGCCGAAGAAACCGCTGAATGCGCTGGCCTGCTGCGAGGGGAACTGCAGCACCTCGTGCAGGTAACGCGTCATCGAGGCAAACGCTGCATAGTAGGAAAGCCGCTCGAACAATTCGCTGATGTTGGCGACCCAGAACGGACGCTCGAAGCCAGTGCGAATGTCGTGCCAACGCGAGGCGAAGCTCATAAGAAGTTGTCGGTTTCCAGTTGTCGGTTGTCAGTGAAGCGATTAGCAATTAGCAACTAGCAATTAGCTAAAGACCAAAATCAAAACCAAAGCGAAAAGCCGTGGGCTTGTGCACGCCCTCAGTACCTTGTTGGTGAAAACATCGATAGTATCAGCCGAGGATCGCACGAAGCGTCGCTTCGACCCGTGCGGCTTGCACGCCTGCAATGCGAATCAACTTTTGGCGGCTGGATTCTCCGGCGGCTATGGTAACTGACGACCGAGGAACATTCAAAAAATTCGCGAGGAACGCGATGCACGCCTCGTTAGCTCGGCCTGCCACCGGAGGAGCGGTAAGCGCCAGTTTCAGTGCGTCGCCGACTACTCCGGTAATCGCGTTCTTACGCGCGCGCAGGATGCACCTTTACCTGGAAACGTCGCGCCTGCGGGCGTGTCGTGGATGGGAATCATCGAGTTTGGGGCGCACTCCGAAGATCGCCGTTCCGATGCGTACGCAGGTCGAGCCTTCTTCGATCGCGACTTCGAAGTCGTGCGACATGCCCATCGAGAGCGTGTCGAAGTTTACCGATGGCAGGTTGCGGGCGGCGAGGTGGTCGCGCACTTCGCGCAGTCGGCGAAAGTACGGCCGTGCATCTTCGGGATCGTCGGCGTAGGGCGGGACGGTCATCAGACCGCGAATGCGAAGGTTCGTCCACTCTGGCGCTTGGCTCAGGATGGCCGCGATCTCCGGCGAGTCAGGCGAGAGGCCGCTCTTGGCCTCTTCGCCGCCGATGTTGATCTCGATCAGGACATCGAGTTTCTTGCCGAGTTTCTGCGCTGACTCGTTCAAACGTTGAGCAAGCTTAGCCGAGTCGATGGAATCGACTGCGTGAAAAATCTCAGCCGCTTTTGCGGCTTTGTTCGATTGCAAGTGGCCGATCATGTGGAACTCTGCATCTTTCAAGCCAGCAAGTTGAGGGAATTTGTCGGCGAACTCCTGCACCCGGTTCTCGCCGAACAGCCGCTGGCCTGCCTCGTACGCCTCAACGATCGCCGAAGCGGGAAAGGTCTTGCACACGGCCATTAGGGCGATGTCGTTCGCAATGCGTCCACCATGAGCGGCGGCCCGCTGAATGCGGTCGTGAATTTCAGAAAGGTTCGAAGCGATACTCACGGAAATCCAAGTCTAAAGCAAAAGGCGCGGATGCCGTCCGCGCCCTTCACTAGTTACCGACAACAGAGAACCGACAACCGACAACTGTCTTACATGATCGCCGTCGGCGGCGCCGGCTCATCCGGACGTCCCGCATTCGCTAGCGGCACGCGGATCATGACCACCGCCAAAATCACCAGCATAATGAATCCCGAGATCACGCTGGGATGCTGGAAGATGACCGGCAGCGGCCATTGTTTGTATTTGAAGACCGCAATGACAATGCCCATCAGCGCCTCGCCCGCGATGAAGCCGGACGCGGTCAGCACCCCCGCATTTTCCACGCGTGCCTTTTGGGCGTCGTTGAAGTCACGGCGGTCACGCATCTTGTCAGTCAGCCAGCGGATGACGCCGCCCAGGAAGATGGCGAAGGTGGTTTCCAGGGCAGATACATGCCGACGGCGAAGAGCATGGGCTCTTCACTCCCAGCATGATCAGAGCGATGCCCATCAGGATGCCGACCACGATCAGCGGCCACGCCATCTCGCCGCCGACGATGCCTTTGGCCAGCATGGCCATCAACCCAGCCTGCGGCGCGGACAGTTGGCGGTCGCCAAAACCGATGCCGCCGCTGTTGATGTTGGCCTGATTGAGCAGCAGCAGCACCGGGAACAGCGCAAAGCTGGCCACGGCCACGCCCATGAAATCGCCGATCTGCATTTTGCTGGGAGTACCGCCGAGGATGTGGCCGACCTTCAGGTCCTGCAGCATCTCGCCCGCGACGGCAGACGAAACGCAAACCACAGCCGCAACACCCAGCACGGCCGCCACGCCCGGCATGCCCGAGACGCCGATGACCACCATGAGCAGCGCCGCGATGATCAGGGTTGCCAACGTCAGTCCGGAGATTGGGTTGTTCGACGAGCCGATCATGCCGACCAGGTTCCCGGAGACAGCGGCGAAGAAGAAGCCGACGATGATCATGACGATGGCCGCCACGATGCCGCCCTTCACCATTCCGGAATAGTTGGTGTACAGAACCATCATGCAGACCAGCACGAGCTGCCAGTCCGCCGAAGACGATCTTGGCACTGAGGTCGCGCTGGGTGCGCGCTGTGCCCGCATGCGCCGCAGCCGATTTCTTCAAATCCGAAACCGCGCGTGACATGCCGATGGCGAGGCTCTTGCGCATGCGGAAGAGGGTGTAGCAGGCGCCGACCATCATGCCACCGACGGCGATGGGACGCACAATGAAGCTCCATACCGCGCCAGCTTCACCGGCCCAGAAACGTTCGTCGGGAACGGCGCCCGCGGGCACGAACTGCGCAACAAAGGTCGGTCCGCCAAGGAAAAGGATCAGCGGAACCAGCAGGCCCCAGGCGATCACTCCGCCGGAGAAATTCAGCGCCGCCAACTTCGGTCCGATGATGTAGCCCACGCCGAGGTACGCGGGACTGATGGCCGGAGCCGAGAACGTAGTAGCAGCGCCGGCGGCTAGCTTCGGCGCGGTTGCCGAACGTCCCATGCGCACGAAGCTCGTGCCCAGGTCTCCGACGTTGACGAAGAAATCTTTGCTGGGATTGAACAGGTTGAACTGGCCGAGCAAGTAAACCAGGCCGCCGAATCCCATGTTGCCGAAGAGAATCTTTGCGGCGCGGCTGCCCTGTTGTCCGGCGATGTGAATCTGCGATGCGGCGACCGACTCCGGGAAGGGAAGCTCAGGATCTTCGACCATCACTCGGCGCAGCAGGGTGACGAAGAGAATGCCCAGCGTGCCGCCCACCAGCATCAGGATCGACGACTTCAGGTAGGCGTGCTGAAAATCGAACACCGGCCACGCGCCGGAAATTACGAAAGCCGGAATGGTGAAGATCGCGCCCGCCGCCACCGATTCACCGATCGAGCCGACGGTTCGAGCGATGTTCTCTTCGAGGATCGAGCCTTTCATGAGCCGCAGTACGGCCATGCCGATGACCGCTGCCGGATACGTGGCGGCGATGGTCATGCCGGCGCGCAGGCCCAGGTAAGCGTTGGCCGCGCCCAGAACGACGGTCATGACCAGGCCGAGGAGCACGGCGCGGAGGGTGAACTCCGGCATGGTTGTGTTCTCAGGAACGTAGGACCGGAACGCTTTTTCCGGCGCCGAAGTAGTCGTACTCATATACGAAGACCTTTCACTGAGCCCAAATAACTGTGTCGGCGCAAGTTAGCATGCCGACAATGCTTCGTACAAGTGTCTTGCGCATGGCACGAGTCGCGCAGGATCGAAGCAGCGCCGCCGCCGCGATGAAATCTCGGTGAATCCGCCGCGAGGAACCACAGCCCGCATTGCACCAAAATAGGGAAGTCAATATACTGACTTTGTTAGTGCGTTCGGCCTTATGGCAGCGCATGAAGCGCTTCCGGGGGCCGGCTCCAGCGACCGGAGGAATGTCTTCAGCAGTCGTGCGACCCTAAATCGCCAGCGACGAATGCAGCGCGCCGAGCAGCGTTCCTTCCTCGTCGCGCCAATGTTGACCGTAGTCCGCAGTGTTTTTTCTGTCCTCTTTCCCTCCGAATGCCGTCTCTGCAGTATTCCCCTCACAAACATTTCGCGCCTTCCGGTATGCCCGGAGTGTCTCGACTCGATCGAGCCCATCCGTGTGCCGCAATGTGTGCAGTGCGGCGAACGCCTGCTGCCGGCGCAACTGCTGCGAGGCGACGGCCGCTGCCAGGGCTGTCACGAGTTTGAGCCGCAATTCGATCGCGCCGTTTCGTACGCCGAATACGCCGGAGCTTTGCGCGGACTTATCCATCTGCTGAAGTACGACCGCGTGCTTCCGGCTGCACCCGTTCTCGGCGGCATGTTGGCCGAGGCGATCGCGCAACTTGAACGCGATGGCGACGATGGCCCGCCGCTGCTGGTTCCCGTCCCGCTGCATGCGAGCAAGCGCGGCGAGCGAGGATTCAACCAGGCAGAGCTGATCGTGCGCGCAGCCGTCAAACAGCTGCCGCAGACCTCTCGAAATCGCAACGGTATTGAAGCGGCGGCGTCCGACGCACTCTCAAGTCGGCCTGACGCGCGAAGAGCGCGTAGCCAACATGCGTGACGCTTTTCGCGTCACCGCCCCCGAGCGTGTGAAGGGCCGCACCGTGATCCTCGTCGATGACGTGATGACGACGGGAACCACGGTCGCCGAGTGTGCGCGCGTGCTGAAAAAAGCCGGCGCCGAACGAGTTTGGGCAGCCACGGTGGCCCGCACCCTGAAGAGTGCGGTGCTGCCGCAGGCTGTCGAATATGGGGAAGAGGAGGCTCACGAAGCAGTCGAGGTGGCTGTTTCGGTTTAGTGCGATATGTCCATGGCAGCTCAAAGCACGGCGTCCCGATACGGAAAGTCACTGGCCGGCTGCATGCACGATGCGCGGGTGAACACGGAGGAGCGTATGCACCGCTCGCCGATGCACGCTCCCGTGCTGGTGCTGAACGCATCGTATGAACCCATCAACGTGTGCGCTGCCCGGCGCGCCGTCATCCTGGTGCTGAAAGGCGTGGCGATGATGGAAGAGGAAAACGGGCAGCATCTGCATGCCGCGCGCATCGCCATCAACGTTCCGTCGGTGATTCGCCTGCTGGAGTATCGCCGCATCCCGCACCAGACGCGGGCGCTGTCGCGCAAGAACATCCTGCTGCGCGACCGCAACACCTGCCAATACTGCGGCAAGATTCTGGCCGCGGGTGAGTTGACGCTCGACCACGTGATTCCGCGCTCGCGCGGAGGTGCGTCGAGTTGGGAGAACCTCGTGGCCTGCTGCCACAACTGCAATCGCCGGAAGGGCAACATGCTGCCCAACGAGGCCAACATGCGGCTGACGCGCGAACCCCGCGCCTTCAACCTGCATACCAGCCGCCACATCATGCGACTGATGGGCCGCTCTGACTCGAAGTGGCAGAAGTATCTGTACTACTGATCGCATTCCAACGTATCACGCAAGCAAAAGCCCCGGTTCTCTGGCCCGGGGCTTTTCCATCTGGAAACTGACAACCGACAACTGACTAACTATTTCGGCGGTGGCGTGCTCGCCGGAGGAGGTTGACCACTAGCTGGCGGCGCGTTCCCCGACTTGTCCTTCGAAATCTCCTGCCCTTCGTAGATGATCTTCGATTTCGATCCGAACCGCTTGTAGTCGGTGTACTTGATGACCTGCCGGACGTGAATGTCGCCGGTCGAAAAATGCAGTGTGTCGTCAACCTTGGTATAGACCGGGAACCAGTACTTGCCGTCGATTTGCTGCCGCCAGGTGGTGAAGCTGGGGAACAGGTTTTCCTGGCCACGCTTCTTCACGCCAAGGTCGGGAACGTTCTTGCCATAGGTCTTCACGATCTGGAAGTCGTGGTCGTCCACCCAGATCCGCCCCTGGAAATAACGCTTGTTCTTCTGGATCTGCTTGGGAGCAACGTCGAAGACGTAGGTGCCGATCTCGTCGATGCGTTGCTTGCCTACATAGAGGATCTGGTACTCGGGAATTTCGTCGCTGGTCAGCACAAACGGCATGCGATTCTCGATGTCGTCGAAGTCTTCTTTGGTCATGGTGATGCCGACCAGCGCTCGATTGCGGCGCGAAGATCACGTGCGCGGGCAGCCGGTTGCCCCTATCGTCGAACGACACATCCTCCACTTGCTTGAACTCGCCATTCACCGTGTCGCCGTCGAGGGTCTGCACGGTCAGCGACTCGCGGTACTCGTAGTTCTCGCGCGCGACCTTGAATTCCTTCTCTTTGGCCGCGAACTTCTGGATGATCTCCTCCTCGGTGATGCCTTGCGGCGGCGACGAGTCGAGATCGCTTTCTCCGCGCTGGGCGGCGGCGACGGTAATGAGATTGACGGCAAGCAGCCCGAGGGCCAGGAAATGCAGAAGCGATCGTGGGGACATCATCGAGGTTCCTGCCATCATTGTATTCGATGAAAGCCGCTGGAGTGTCGCATGGCTCGCGACTGGCGGGATAGCCGAAAGTGTTACTACCAGCCCGAAACCGGAGCGGCGGGTCCCGGCTGCATTTCGCTCCATGTATATGGTCGGGAACACCGGCGAGAAGATCGACGTATATGACGCCAAGACCGAAAAAGTGGTGTACGTTGCAATTCATGAGATTTGAAATCAGACGAGCGACGCAAGTATTGATGCTGAGCGTCATCGGATGCCTGGGAATGATTCAGGCTGCGGGGCAAGGAAAGCCTCCGTCCCCAGCGCAAAGCGGGGAGGCGGCGAAAGACGGGCGGGCAGAAATTGATGCCCACGCGGCGCAATGGCTGAAGGAAAGCGACGTGCCAAGCGTCGCGGTGGCTTATATCAAAGACGGGAAAGTGGCGTGGACAGCGGTGTATGGGGAGCAGAGTCCGGGAGTCGTGGCGACCGAAAAGACGCTATACAACATGGCGTCGCTGACCAAGCCGATAACGGCGGAAACCGTGTTGCGGCTCGCGTCGGCGGGAAAGCTTTCGCTGGACGAACCGATGGCTCCGTACTGGGTCGATCCCGACATAAAAGATGACCCTTGGACCCCATTGCTAACCCCACGCTTGTGTTTGTCGCACCAGACCGGATTTGCCAACTGGAGACGGATGACCGGTGGCGTACTGAAAATGCGCTGGCAGCCGGGCACACAAACAGGATACTCGGGCGAGGGATACAACTATGTCGGCAGGTTTACCGAGAAAAAGATGGGGAAACCGTTCGATGCGCTGGCGCAGGAGATGGTTTTCAATGCGATTGGAATGAACGACACGTCGTATACGGCGCAGGAATGGTACAGCGGTCGATTGGCCGTTCCTCACGGGCCGAAAGGAGAAACGCCTATCGACCAGCTTCCCAAAACATGGAACGGCGCCGACCTGCTGCGCACAACGATTGGGGACTATGCGAAGTTTGTGGTCAGCGTGATGCACGACGAAGGATTAACCAAACAGATTGCTGCCCAACGGGCGACGATGACGCGCGACCAGGTGAAGCCGGAAGACTTGGAGAAAGTGTGCAAGGCCGCAGCGCCGACAGGACCGTGCACCATCACTGCAGGCATGGGATTGGGATGGCAAGTCGAGACGGTCAATGGAGAGAAGGTTCTCAACCACGACGGCTCCGATTGGGGAGTGAAGACTCTCGCCATGTTTGTGCCCTCGACGGGCATCGGCGTGGTGGTGTTTGCCAATGGTGAGAATGGAAACGAAGTGATCCGAAAAGTGGTGGAGGCACTCTACCCGAATCAGTTGTACGCCGCTACGATTTGAAGCGGTGTCGGAAAGCGTGCCGCGAATCACGCATCGTGATCGGCGAGTAGTCGAAGGCGTCGCTGTCATCCACGGGTCTCCGTGTTACGGTAGCCCGCAGGGCGTCATTTGGGTTAGCCGTGGGCGTCAGCCCGCGGAGGTCGAATCACTCTCGGCCGCCCGAGCCCGCCCTAGGCGGGCGGCACTTCGCATTCTCGAAGTAGCGCCGTTTCGTGACTCCAGTCAACGATTCGCCTCGGACGCGGATGTAAAATGCCTTCGAGATGAACCCGATTTCCGGTCTTGCAGCTGTAAGTAGCGGAATTTGGCTAGGCATCCTCTTTGCTTGGGGGGCGAGCATTACCATATGGGGTTTCTTCTACGCAGCGTACAAGCTTCGCCGCTGCAAGGGTAGATATCGGCTTTTCTTGTTACAAGGTTTCATGTTTCTGTTCTTCTTTGCCCTGCTCGGGGCTTCGTTTCTTTTCCCACCGGTATTTTCTTCTGACCTCATGCAACGGGTTCTAACGTGTACCTTCTTCGCACTGCCTGCAAGCACCTTTATTGGAGTGTTTCTGCTACGTGGATTCGAAGCTAAGAATCCCGAAGAAGCCGAGCGGTGCCGTCGCGTCGATGAGGAAATGTTCCGTTGACTTGTTCGCACGTTTGAATAAGATGCCTGGGATGACAAGAAGCAGCGGACCGCAGATTAGGTATCGTCAACAGCCCTATCGCGACCAACGCCGCCAGTTTGAATCGCCGACACGTCAAACCCACCCGCTTTCCTACCCCCATTGATTTAGACTGGAACGTTTGTGCAGACATCCTTGCGCTGACCAGTCGCGCACCGGAGGCGTCATGTTACGTCGCATCGCTATCTTCCTGCTCAGTTTCTCCTGCCTCGGCATGGCCCAGGCAAAACATCCATTCACTTTCGAAGACATGATGCAGCTCAAGCGCGTCGGCGAGCCGGCGGTTTCGCCCGACAGCAAGTGGGTCGCATTCAGCGCCGTCGATGTCAGCCTCGACGCCAACACCAAGACGCCGCATCTGTGGATCGTCCCGCTCGGAGGTGGCGGGGCAAAGCGGCTGACACCAACCACTGGCCCAGGCGAAGACCGCGTTCGCTTTTCACCGGACGGCAAGCAAGTCATCTTCGAGTCCGACCGCGGCGGTGGCACACAAATCTGGGTGCAGGATTTCGATACTGCTGACGGAACGCTGACGGGCGATGCCAGGAAAGTGACGACCATCTCGACCGAGGCGTCGGGCGGAATGTGGTCGCCCGACGGAAAGAGCCTTCTGTTCGTGTCTTCCGTCTATCCCGATTGCACAGACGACGCCTGCAACAAGCAGCGCGACGAAGAGCGGGCCAAGTCGAAGGTGAAGGCCATGACCTTTGACCACCTGATGTTCCGCCACTGGACGCACTACGACAACGGCAAACGCAGCCACCTGTTCATCGTTCCCATCGAGGGTGGAGTCGGACGCGACCTCACACCCGGCAATTTCGATGTGCCTCCGTTCAGCCTCGGCGGACAGGACCAGTACGCCTTCTCGCCCGACAGCAAAGAAGTTGCCTACACCTGCAATACCGACGAGGTGCAGGCCACCAGTACCAACAGCGACGTGTTTGTCATTCCTGAGGCAGGCGGCACAGCAAAGCGAATTACCACCAATCAGGGCAGTGACGGAACCCCAATCTATTCGCCGGATGGCAAGTACATCGCCTATCGCTCGCAATTGCGTGGAGGCTACGAGAGCGACCGCTTCCGCCTGATGCTGTACGAGCGCGCAACGGGCAAGATCACAGACCTGACTCCGAATTTCGATCGCTGGGTCGACTCAATCGCGTGGTCGCCGGATTCAAAGACCATTTACCTTACCGCCGGCAACGAGGGCCGTAACCCGATCTACGCTCTGAATATCGCTCAGACGAACCCGTGGCCGCAGGAACTGGTCGATGGCTACAACGACAGCCCAACGCCGACCGCGGACGGCAAAATGCTGGTGTTCGACACCATGTCCGTAATGGCCCCCAACGAGATATACACTGCGCCGCTGATGTTTCCGCAGTGCCGGATGGCCGTTCCTCCGAACTCGTACTCGGTACCCGACTGCCTGATGTCAAAGTCGAAACCGCTGACCCATATGAACGAAGAAATCCTGTCCGAAGTGGCGATGGAACCGATGGAGTCATTCTGGTTCACCGGCTCAGCCAAGGAAAAAGTCCAGGGGTTCATCATCCGGCCCCCGGGCTTTGACGCCAAGAACAAATATCCGGTGAAGTACCTCATTCACGGTGGACCGCAGGGTGCATGGGGCGACGACTGGTCGTACCGCTGGAACCCCGAACTGTTTGCCGCCAACGGTTATGTCGTCATCATGGTGAACTTCCACGGCTCAACCGGCTATGGGCAGAAGTTCATCGACGCCATCAACGGCAACTGGGGTGGTGCGCCGTTTGATGACCTCATGCTCGGTCTCGATTACGCCGAGAAGAGCTATACCTTCATCGACAAGGGCCGCGAGTGTGCCCTGGGCGCCAGCTACGGCGGCTACATGATCAACTGGATCGAGGGCCACACCGACCGCTTCAAGTGCCTGGTTTCGCACGACGGCATGTTCAACACCGAGTCCGCCTTCGGTACCACCGAGGAGCTGTGGTTCAACGAGTGGGAGTTCAAGGGCACGCCGTGGACGAACCGCGAAATGTATCGCAAGTGGTCGCCACATCTTTCAGCGACCAACTTCAAGACACCACTTTTGGTCGTCCACGGACAACTCGACTACCGCCTCGACGTGTCCGAGGGCTTCCAGTTGTTCACCACGCTGCAAAGCCTCAAAGTTCCTTCGAAGATGCTCTACTTCCCCGACGAAGGCCACTGGGTGCTGAAACCGCAGAACGGACGCCTGTGGTACCAAACAGTCAACGGCTGGGTGGATGAATGGACCAAGCCCGCAAAATAGAAATAGCCCGTTAAACCAATCGTTCCGCACGGCTGAGGGAGCGGTAAACTACACGCTTCTGTCAATGAGCCGTCACCGGTCATTCATCAGGAGGCACACTTGAAGGGTTCAATCGAGAAGACGCAAGAGATCAATTCTCAGGTAACCAACGGGAATGAGTTGATCGCCCAGTACGACCAGCAAACGAAGGTCGAGCATGATGAGAGTGTCAGTATCGGTAACGACCTCACCGTGCAGGTGGGACATGACGAGACGATCACGATCGGGAACGACCGGACTGAAAAAGTGGGAGCAAGCGAGACGATCGCGATCGGGAGTAATCGCACGGAATCGGTAGCAGGCAATGAACAGATTGCAATCGGCAGTAACCGGACGGAAACAGTAGGCGCGAACGAAACGATAACGGTTGCTCGGATACGTACCCGCAACGTCGGGACAAACGAAACAATTAACGTCGGCGCTGCACAGGAGATCACGATTGGCGGTCTGCAGGCGCTGACTGTGGGGGGTGCGCGCGCCAAGACGGTTGGTGCTAGCGAGAACGCAAGCATTGGCGCAAATCAGACCACAAATGTTGGAGCCAACCAGTCCATTACCATCGGTGCGAACTTTAGCGAGACGATTGGCAAGGACCATTCGGAGGATGTCTCCGGTAATCGGACCGCATCCATAGGCAAGAATGATTCCTTGGATGTCGGCAAGAAGCTGACAATCAACGCGGGAGACCAGATTACGATCACCACTGGCGACGCCAGCATCTCGATGAAAAAAGATGGGACGATCACAATCAAGGGAAAGAATATTACCTTGACCGCTTCTGGCAGCATCGTCGTAAAGGCTGACGGAAACGTTGTCCTGAAAGGACAGAAGATTCGGCAAAACTAGCGAGACTGAATCACCACCTTCACGCCCTCTTCGGGCGCAAAAGTTCCACCTGTATGTTGCTGATTCTAGGAGGGCAAAAAAGTTATAACTATTGTTATAAGTCCGGGCTTATTCCGCCGTGGCGCGCTGTGCCTCGAGCCGGTCGGCATGCTCGGCGGCTGACAGGTAAGCGCCGCCCAACAGGAGCATTCCGCTCCAGAACGACCAGAAGATCAGCGTCACGGAAATCGCAAACGGTCCGTAAACCTCCTGGAAATTAAACCACGGCACCATAAGGATATACAGGTGCTTCGCCCCTTCCGACAGCAATCCAGTCACGATCGAGGCCGGCAATACGGCCCGTACCGGGACCTTTCCGTTGGGCAGTATCCAATAGATAAGAAAGTAGATAGCGATCGTCGTCACGATCGCGAACGCCTTCATCACCAGGAATCCGATGCCCCGAAACACAAAATTCTGGTTGCCAATCGCCAATCCAAGGAACTTTAAGTTCTCTGCCGTCAGATAGATAGACAGCAGCGCTAACGATCCGCAGGCAAAGGCAAGCACCACCGCCACCAGCGCGTTCATAATGTAGGAACGGTTCTTGCTGAATCCCCAGATGCTGTTGAGCGCCACTTCCAGCGGAAGAAAAATGCCTGTCGACGTAATGAAGAGCATCAACAGCGAGAGCGCCTGCCCTCGCCCTTGAACGCTCGCCAGAAACTGCATGTTGCGGATGACGAAATCCTGATTGCTAGGCAGGAAGTCGTGCAGTAACTGCAAGATAACGTTGTACATCTGGGGCGAATGAAACACCCGTCGCACCAGCGTGAGCAGCAATACGATCAGCGGGCAAAGTGACAACAATGAGTTTGCCGCTACCGAAAAAGCGTAAGTGTGGACTTCGGTTTGGGTGAGATACCTTAGCGTTGGCCATCCGTAGCGGCGGAGACGCCCCAACAAACCTTGTGGCTCGGGGCTGTACTGGAACATGTTCCTGATATCATCCTGCGCGAGGAGCCGCTTGGCAGCGGTGCCCGTCTGTAACGGATTGGACTTTAAGTCTTTGTCCACTAGTAACTTACCAGGTATTGGAACTGAATTCCTGAGGTGCATTCCAGCCGTACCGAACGACTGGTCGTCCGAGTTCAATCGTAACAGACCCGCACGTCGAAGGAAGACGCCCCAGCCGGTCACATCTGGCTCGCGAAGCTTGCCAAGGCGCTGTGATGGAAACACTTGCCAAAATTGGGAGTTCCTGTAATTATTCTCTGCTCGCCTCTGAAAGGGCAGAGGACGGGCTTTTCGGCCTCGCCGAAATGTGGATTTGGGTTGATGTTTCTGTCAGCAGTCGAATTTCTCGCATTGCACGGGCTCCGCGTAACCGCATGGGCGCAGTAGTAGTAGTGTCGCATTCGGGCGGTGATGTGGGCCTTTTTTCATTGCGTTAGACCTGCGAGCTGAGCCGCAACCCTGTTTCCCGGCAACGTGGAGACGTCGTCCGATTGTGCCTCTGGGTCACGTTCGGAACTTCCGCGAAGCAGGGGTTTATCTCAGGAAAAAACACACGAAAGGAGTTTAGTTGTGAGAGAAAAAGGGACAGTGAAGTGGTTCAACGGAGCCAAGGGGTACGGTTTCATCCAGCGCTCGACCGGCGAGGATGTGTTCGTCCACTTCTCGGCGATTCAGGAGTCTGGCTACCGGAGCTTGAATGAGGGCGAAACCGTGGAGTTCGATGTAACCAAAGGCCCTAAGGGGCTCCAAGCCGCTAACGTCGCGCGCGCGTAGGCGTCTCCGCCATTTGGGCTGCTGCGCCATTTCAGTAGGCCCGGAAATCTCAAGTTAGCGACAAAAACCGCTGAACCCTCCCGCAAGGGAGGGTTCAATCGTCTGCGGGTAAAGCAGCCTGGTTGTCGAAAACGAGAGCGCATAATCGGCTGAGTTCGGCACAGTCACGGGCGCTGAGGGTTTGGAATTGAGCCAGGGTTCTCGCGTCCAGGTCAGATTGCATCGAATCCAGCAGCTTTAATCCCTTGGTAGTGATTCGTGTAATCGAGTGCCGCCTGTCTGCGCCACCCTGGGTGCGCCTCACTAAGCCCTGTTTCTGTAGACGGTCGACCAAGCGGGTGATGTCGGGTGAGCGCTCGACCATGCGCTGGGCAATCTCGCAGCGAGCGTGACCGTCGGGATGTACTCCCCGCAGGATTCGCAGCACGTTGTACTGCGTCCTGCTTATCGAGTGTTTCGCACAGAACTCGTCGAGCACGGCATTTATTGAGCCGGCAGCAACCAGGATGCTGAGAAGAGCTTCCTGTTGGGGACTTGCAAATCGGGATTGTTTCAGTCGCCGGCTGAGAGCGTCGGTCATTCTAATCTGTTATAGCCAGAAGTGAGCTCGTTGTCACAGCTGCTCATCGGGTAGTTCTGTTGTTCGACTTTGAAGCCGACGGATGGCCCAATCTGCGGCTCCAGCAACCGACGGGTTATCGTGTCCCAGGAGTTGCCGAAGAACCGGCAGGAACTTTTCTTCACCGCTGTTTCCCATGGCGATGGCGACATTCCGCAGCATACCGGCGTGTTTTACGCGCTTAATCGGACTATCGCGAAATGTTTGGCGAAAATCGTCGAGACTGAGCTGCGCCAGCCAATCGAGTTCCGGATTGACTAAGCCGGGCCGTCCTTCGAAGTCGGGATTGCTCGTCACCGGCGCGCGCCGGTTCCAGGGACAGACGTCCTGACAGATGTCGCAGCCAAACACTTGCCGTCCGATACCGGTGCGAAGTTCCTCGGGAATCGCTCCGCGCTTCTCGATGGTGAGATAGGAGATACATTTCGTGGCATCGAGCTGGTAGGGCGCGGGAAAGGCATTGGTGGGACAGGCATCGAGACAGCGCGCGCATGAGCCACATCGGTCGGTCGGTGGCAAGTCGGGAGTTAGTTCGACGGAGGACAGCATGACACCCAGGAAGAGCCACGAGCCCAAGTCTTCATTCAGGATGCACGTGTTCTTGCCGATCCAGCCGATGCCCGCGTACTTGGCGAAAATCCGTTCAATGATGGGTCCGGTATCGACATAACACCAGGTGCGCGGAGCGTTGATGCCGTTCCCTTGGCACAGCTTGAGGAAGCTGGCCTCCAACGAACGTAGTTTGGTCAGAAGCACATCGTGGTAGTCGAGTTGGGACCATGCGTAACGGGATATCCAACCCTGCGTAGTTTCTCCCGCGTGGGTGGAGTATGGCTGGTCGGTGTTGTAGTTCAGCGCACACACCACCACTGACTTGGCCCAAGGTGCAGCGTTGGCAAGTGACGCTCGCTTCAACTGCCCGGCGTCGTTGCGGGTTTCAAGATAATGCATCTCGCCGGCGGTTCCGTTGGCGATCCACTGCGGGAAAAACTGGTGTTCTGCCGTATCTGCGGCGCTCGCGACACCGGCAAGATCGAAACCGGCTTGGAGCGCGAGATGCTTGATTTCGGTCTTGAGATTGAGGCAGGTGGACACGGCGATTACCCGTTGACGCCGGCTATTTTGCTTTCCACTGGAACGCATCCGGTTGCGGAAGGTCGACATGCGCCAGCACCCGGTTGACGTACTCGCGGGCAATTTCCTCGGCGGAGCTGGGACGGAAATAGAACGCCGGAATGACCGGGAAGATGGTCGCGCCGGCTTCGGCGGCCAGCGTCATGTTGCGCAGATGAATGCGGTTGAACGGCGTCTCGCGAACGCAGAGAACGAGCGGCCGCTTTTCCTTGAGGCAAACGTCCGCGGCGCGCTCGATTAACTGGATGGCCATTCCGTTGGCGATACGCGCCAACGTTCCCATGCTGCACGGCAGAACAATCATCGCGTCGGTGGGATACGACCCGCTGGCAACATTGGCGCCGATGTCGGTGTTGTTCTGCTGTTGGACCTTGGGTGATTCCCGTCCGAGTAACTTGCTCACCAACCCGTTACGCCCGGTGATTTCGAGCTCTTCGGCCATCACGCGCAGGCCGCTGTCGGAGAAGATGAGGTTTACGGTTCCCACCCGCTCGTCGCGATCCAACGCGTCGAGCAGGTGCTTGACGAAAATAGAACCGCTGGCACCGGTCACGGCAACGGTGAACGTGTGAAGCTCTGATTTTTGGGCAGCGGGCATGTTCGTTTTGTATCGTAGCATCTCGCAGAAAACGACTCAGGTGCAGATATCGACCCATCCCGGCAGATGATAATCTCGCAGAGCGGCGTTTTACTGCCGCGCCAGATCATGGAATCGGAAACCATCAAGACGCTGTTCGAGAAGGTACGCAAAGGCACGCTCACTCCCGACGAGGCAATGCAGCAACTCAAGCACCTGCCTTTCGAAGACCTGGGATTTGCCAATGTGGATCATCACCGCTCGCTGCGTGTGGGCATGGCGGAAGTGATTTTTGGGCCGGGAAAGACGCCAGCGAATCTGGCGGCGATTTTTGGCCGGCTGGCGAAGCATGGCAATAATGTTCTGGCCACGCGGACAACACCTGAACAGTTTCGCGCGGTGAAACGGAAATTTCGCGCGGCCGAATACCACGAACTGGCGCGAGCCGTCACGCTGCAACAGGACGAGACCGTTCACGGCAAGGGGAAGATTTTGGTCGTCTCAGCTGGTACTAGCGATATTCCTGTGGCAGAAGAAGCCGTAGTCACGGCGCAAGTGATGGGCAACGAGGTGCAGCACGTTTATGACGTGGGTGTCGCGGGCATCCATCGTTTGCTAGCCCAGCGCGACGCACTGACTGGGGCCCGCGTGGTGGTCGTCTGCGCCGGTATGGAGGGAGCTTTGCCGAGCGTGGTAGGCGGTCTGGTCGGCGTGCCCGTAATCGCCGTGCCAACCAGCATCGGCTATGGAGCGTCGTTCGAGGGTCTGAGCGCACTGCTTGGGATGCTGAACTCGTGCGCATCGAACGTCTCGGTAGTGAATATTGACAACGGCTTCGGTGCGGGCTACGTGGCGTCAATCATTAATCGGCTGTCGTAACTGCCGCTTTAGACGCCCCAGTCGCCGCTGGTTGCGCCGAAGACACGGTGAAAGATCTTATCGATGTTGCGTAGGGAGCGCTTCAAGTCAAACGCGTGCTCCAGCGTGTCGCGCTTGACCTTGGAGGTGATTTCCTTGTCTTTCATGATCAGGTCGTGGAAGTTGAGGTCTTCTTTCCAGGCCTTCATGGCGTTCGTCTGCACGAGGCGGTAGGCATCTTCGCGCAAGACGCCGGCCTCGACGAGGTCGAGTAGCAATTGGCCGCTGAACACCAGTCCGCCGGTCGATTCGAGGTTCTTCATCATGCGTTGTGGATAGACCAGGAGAGTGGCGATTAAGTTTGTCGTCTTATTTAGCAGGTAGTCCACAAGGATGGTGGAGTCGGGAAGGATGACGCGCTCGACCGAAGAGTGCGAGATGTCGCGCTCGTGCCACAGAGCGACGTTTTCCAACGCAGCCTGCGTGTTGGCGCGCACCACGCGTGCCAGGCCGCTGATTTGCTCGCAAGTGACGGGATTGCGCTTGTGCGGCATCGCGGACGAGCCCTTTTGCTTTTCGCTGAAGAACTCCTCGGCCTCGCGGACTTCGGTGCGCTGGAGGTGCCGAATTTCAGTAGCGATCATGTCTAGCGTCGAGGCGATGACAGCAAGCGTGGCAACATAGAACGCGTGGCGGTCGCGCTGGATCACTTGCGAGGAGACGGCGGCGACATTCAGGCCCAGGTGCTGGCAGATTTTCTCTTCGAACTCCGGATCGAGATGAGCGCCGTTGCCGACGGCTCCTGAGAGCTTGCCGACGCGCATCTGTTCAGCTGCCAATTCGAAGCGGTCGATGTTGCGCAGCATCTCGGAGTACCAGTTGGCCAGCTTCAGCCCGAAGGTGATCGGTTCGGCGTGCACTCCGTGGGTGCGGCCGATCATGGGTGTGTCTTTGAACTCCCAGGCGCGGCGTCTCAGCACGTCGCGCAGCTTCTTAAGGTCCTCGCGGATGATGGCCGACGCTTGCTTGACGAGCAGCGCCTGAGCCGTGTCAACCACGTCGTTGGAGGTGAGTCCGTAATGCAGCCAACGGGATTCAGGTCCGACTTTTTCGGCGACAGCGGTAGTGAAGGCGATGACATCGTGCTTTACCTCGGCTTCGATTTCGTTGATGCGATCGAGATCGAAGTCGCCCTTTTCGCGGATGGCGACGGCCGCGGACTGCGGCACCAGCCCAGCCTCCGCCAGCGTCTCGGTGGCTGCTAGTTCGACTTCGAGCCAGGTGCGGAACTTGTTCTGATCGCTCCAGATATGCCCCATTTCGGGCCGGGTATAGCGTGCAATCAAGGGTGCTCCTTTCAGAGGATGCGATTTCGCGCGACAGACAACCTTCAATTGTAAACGGTGGCTTCGTTCTTCCAGGAATTCCACGCAGCGGGCCTTCGGGAGGAGGGAGTCGCTCAGCCTTCGTCGATCACGTCCAGGAGTTCGCTCATCTCTTCGTAGAGAAAACCCTCGCCGGGGCGGTAGGGCTGAACCCATCTGCCGTCGACGACGAACTGCGGGATGGCGCGCTTGCCGGTGCGACGAATAACTTCCTCTGCCGCTCCCGGAGTAGCTTGAATGTCGATCTCCCGGTAGGGGATGCCGTGTTTGTCGAGAAAGCGCTTAGCGGTGCGGCAGTCAGGACACCACGGGGCGGAATAGAGGAGCACGTCCATAAAGATCCAATGATATTCGAAATCGTTAGTCTGCTTGCGTATGCAATAAAAAGGGGAGCGTCGCCGCTCCCCATTTTCGTGGTATCGCTTGGTCTAGATCAATGGTGCACTGTACAACAGGACGCCCTCGGTCTTCTCTTCGCCCACTGGACGATAGAAGAGCTGGTCGTTCTCCAGATACACCTCGATAAACGCCGGACGCTGCTCGAAGGTGCCTTGGATCAGCGCTTCCGAGAGCGGGTCCTCGATGTACTTCTGCAGAGCGCGACGCAGTGGACGTGCGCCATAGCTGCGATCGACGACCGTCTTGTTGAGTATCCACTTGCGTGCGTCTTCGGTCACTGTGACGGTGATGGATCGCTGCGCCAGGTTCTGATTCAACTGGTTGACCATCAGCTCGACGATCTGGATCAGGTCAGCCTCGCTGAGGGCGTTGAAGATGATGACCTCATCCAACCGGTTCAGGAACTCGGGGTTGAAGGTGCGCTTCACCTCGCTCCGCACCATGTCTTCGACCTTGCCGGACACCATGTCTTCGGCGTCGGACTGGAAGCCCAGACCGGTGCGCTTCTGCAGGTGCCGCGCGCCGATATTTGAAGTCATGATGATGATGGTGTTCTTGAAGTCGACTGTGTTGCCGAGTCCATCGGTTAACTGGCCGTCTTCAAACACCTGTAGCAGGATGTTGAACAGGTCAGGGTGCGCCTTCTCCACTTCGTCGAGCAATACGACAGAGTACGGGGCGCGCTTCACGCGCTCGGTCAACTGTCCACCCTCTTCGTAGCCCACGTATCCCGGAGGCGAGCCGATGAGCTTTGAAACAGAGTGTTTCTCCATGTACTCCGACATATCGAAACGCACCAGCGACTTCTCGCTGCCGAACATGAACTGCGCCAAGGTGCGCGCGACTTCCGTCTTGCCGACGCCGGTGGGACCGAGGAAGAGGAATGAGCCGATCGGACGGTTCGGGCTCTTCAGTCCGGCACGCGAGCGGCGGATGGCACGAGCCAATGCCGAGATAGCGCGGTCCTGCGAGATGACGCGTCGGTGCAACTCTTCTTCGATGCGGAGCAGTTTCTGGCTCTCTTCTTCCTTAATGGAAGCGATCGGGACGCCCGTCCAGCGGGAGACCACGTCTTCGATGTCCTCGCGGCCAACGACTCCGGTGGAAGATTCGTCGAGATGGTACTTCTCGCGTAGGGCGCGGAGGTTGTCGCGTTCCTTGCGTTCTTCGTCGGAATAGAAGCGCGCCTTCTCGAACTCGTGGTTCGCGATGGCATTCTCCATGCGATGCACGATGAACTTAATGCGCTTCTGCACCTCGGTAATGTCTTCGGGCAGGGAGGTCTGCCGCAACTTTACACGCGCGCCCGCCTCGTCGATCAGGTCGATGGCCTTATCGGGCAGGAAGCGATCGGGCAGATAGCGGTTTGAGTGCGACACCGACATGGTGATTGACTCGTCGGTGTAGGTAACGGCGTGAAACTTCTCGTACCGCTCCTTGATGCCGAAGAGAATCTTCACCGCGTCGGCCTCGGTCGGAGGTGGGACTTTTACTGCCTGGAAGCGGCGTTCCAGCGAGCGATCTTTCTCGATCGACTTGCGGAACTCCGCCGGCGTGGTTGCGCCGATGCACTGAATCTCGCCCCGCGAAAGAGCTGGCTTCAGGATGTTGGCTGCGTCCAGCGAGCCTTCGGCCGAGCCGGCGCCGACCAACGTGTGCAGCTCATCGATGAAGATGATGGAATTCTGCGACTCCATCAACTCCTTCATAATGGTTTTCAGGCGCTCTTCAAACTGGCCACGGTATTTCGTGCCCGCCACAATCAGTGACAGGTCTAACGCTAGGATGCGCTTGTCAGCCAGGAACGACGGCACTTCACCGTCGGCGATGCGTTGCGCCAGCCCTTCGACAATTGCGGTCTTACCGACGCCGGGCTCTCCGATGAGCACCGGATTGTTCTTGGTGCGGCGGCACAGAATCTGTACAACGCGTTCCAACTCGCCGTCACGGCCGACCAGCGGATCGAGCTGGTTGTCCATCGCGGCCTGTGTCAGGTCGCGGGAGAACTCCGACAGCAGCGACGACTCGCGATTGCGCTGCGAGGGCTGTGCCTTCTCCTGCGAAGTGCGCGACAGCTCTTCGCGAATGGTTGACAGCCGCAATCCGCGCTCATGCAGGATTTCCGCCGCGAAGCACTTTTCTTCGCGCAGCAGACCCAGCAGCAAGTGCTCAGTCCCAATGTGCTTATGCGAAAGCCGCTCAGCCTCCTCAGCTGCGTAGGCCAGTACGCGCTTGCACTCGTTGCTCAGGGGCAGGTCCACGGAGGTCGATACCTTTTCGCGAATCGTCGTATGGGCCTCGATCTGCTTGCGGATGGACTCCACCGACGCATGCGATCGTAGAAACCGATTGGTGAGCGCCTTGTCTTCACGCAGAAGTCCCAACAGCAGGTGCTCCGTCTCGATGTACGGAGAACCGAACTGGCTGGCTTCGTAACGTGCGAAGAAAATGACGCGCCGGGCCTTTTCCGTGTACCGTTCAAACATTGGACTCTCCAAAGCTCTTAGGGAAACGTTCCGTGATCCCGATCTACCGCTCCCTCGAGCTTTCTGTGACTGCCTTTCCCCTTACCGCCGGTTCCAAAAATCGCCAGAACCGAATGATGAGGACCTTTTCTAGCCGTCCTCGAAACACTACAAACCCGCAATGTTTCCGCCTGTTGTATCAGGCAGATAACGACTGTGGCGACACCTCAACCATTCGGCCGCGTTCCAGATGAAGTACCCGGTCGCAGCGCCGCGCGAAAGCATGGTTGTGAGTAACGATGAGCGAGGTGAGCCGATAGTCCCGATGTAATTTCGCGATCAACTCAAATACCGCGTCCGCTGTCCGGTTGTCGAGGTCACCTGTTGGCTCGTCTGCCATCAAGACCTTCGGTCTGGTTACCAGCGCGCGGGCCAGCGCTACCCGCTGCTGTTCTCCCCCAGACAATTCTCCGGACCGATGACTGGCACGGTCCGCCAACCCCACTTCCTCCAACCAGCGTACAGCTTCCAGTTCTGCTTCGCGACCGCTAACTCCGCGCATCAACAAAGGCATCGCGACGTTCTCGATCGCGGTGAACTCGGGAAGCAGATAATGAAACTGCCATACGAATCCCATCTCTCGGCCACGAAACTCTGCGGCCGCGTCCTCCGAGAGCGTTCGCAGATCGAGTTTGGCGAAGTATACGTCACCTTCGGAAGCCCTATCAAGGACTCCGAGGATGTGCAGCAAGGTACTCTTTCCCGCACCCGACTCGCCAACGATCGCCAGCATCTCGCCGGTCTGGACCTCGAACGATAAATTCTCAAAGAGCACAAGCTCCGAACTGCCCGAGCGGAACACCTTTTTCAGGTTACGGACTCGTAGCAGATCGTCTTGTTCCGTTAGATGCAGACTTACTCCTCAAGTCTCATATTACGGTCGGGAGCTCCAAACTAGCGCCGAAAATCGGCATTCGCGAGACACCAGCCTTCCTGAATTAAATCATGCCCGGAGCTATTGCGTCAGTGACACTTATGCAGCAGTACCTCCGCCGACTTAGCGGAATTACGCAGGAATAGGTCGCCTATTCGTAACGTAGCGCTTCGGCGGGCAATACGCTGGCCGCAGACCACGACGGATAAAGCGTCGCCACGAAGGAGATTCCGATGGCAACTAGGCAGACCAGAACCACATCCGAAAAACGCGGAGCGAACGGCACGTAATCGATCGAATACACTTCGGCGGATAGTGACAGCAGGTGGTAGTGCCCCGCTGCCCACGAAATCGAGTATCCCAGTACCAGGCCTATGGCAGTTCCAATCACGCCGATCAACATTCCCTGATACATGAAGATGCGGCGCACCTGCTTCTTCTTGGCGCCCATCGACACCAGCACGGCAATGTCTCGGGTCTTCTCCATGACCATCATGATGAGCGAAATAAGGATGTTCAGGGCCGCGACGAAGACAATCAATCCTATGGTGATGAACGTGACCACCCGCTCCAGCCGAAGCGCGCGGAATAGAGCGCGGTTTTGCTCCATCCAGTTGGTGGACATGAACCCTTTTCCCGCGGCACTCTCAAGCTCCTGGCCAATTTCGGCGGCCTTGTAAATGTCATCGACCTTAAACTCGAGCACCGAGACTACATCGCTCAGGTCAAACAGCCGCTGCGCGTCCGACAGTCGAATGAACGCCCAGGTGTTGTCGTAATCATAGAAGCCTGAGCTGAAGATTCCGACCACCTTGAAGCGCGCGTATTTGGGCACAATTCCGAATGGTGTGAGTTCGCCTTGCGGGCTGGTTGCGGTGACAACCGATCCAACCGTTGCACCGAGCTGGTCAGCCATGTCTGTTCCCAGGATGATAGGAGCCATCGACGAGGTCACTTGAGCGGAGAGGGCATTCGGTTCGTCCGCTTCGGGGGTTGGTGTAGCGGTAGCGGCCGGTGCGGAGAGTGCATCCGCAGAACCGATCTTGACCGAATTCAGCAAGTCGCTGACTTTGTTCTCGTCTGCGGGAATAATGCCTTTCAGCACCGCTCCCTGTGCGCGCGCGCCTCGCGAGATCAAGACTTGCTCGTAGATGGCGGGCGCTCCCGCTATCACGTGGGGTTGCTTCACGAGCTCCGACAGCAGCGGCTGCCAGTTGCGAATGCCGTCGGCCTCCACCCGCAACAAGTTGACGTGCGACGACGAGCCCAGTAGCCGGTCTTGCAGGTCCTGGCGGAAACCGTTGTTGATCGCCAAAGCGATGATGAGCGACGCTACGCCGGCGGCAACTCCTATGATCGAGATCACGGTGATGACGCCGATGACCGCCTGGCGGCGTTTGGCTCGGAGATACCGCGCGGCAACGAAGAGTTCGAATTGCATCGAGAGAAGGCCCGACCGCGGCCCCGGTCCGGCGAAACATCATTGTAGCGAAATACGGATTGGAGGCAGAACAGTCCGACGCATCACATTGGGAACTTCGGCAGGAGCGCAGGCACTTGCGCGCGATACCGGCGATAGACATCACCCAAACGCTCTTCCAGTTCGCGGTCTTCCTTGCGAATCATGATCGCCCCGGTGATTGCGCCAAAAACCAGCAGCACAGAGAGCGCAATCGATCCGGTTCCGACCGTCCAGCCGAGTACCTCGCACAAGTGACCGAGGTAGATTGGATGCCGCACCTGCGTACGAATTCCTGTGACCACCAGCTTTTGCTCGTGGTGTCCCGGCTCGAGTTCGGCCAAACCGGAAATCTGCGCCCGATTGAATCCTTGCAATGCAGAACGGTAAATCGAGAAGCCCGCCAAGATGAAGAGCACACCCAGCACCCACGGCAAATGGCTTTCATACAAGTGAAGATGACGGAGCGGCCACGCGAGCGCAAATGCTGCAGCTATGAAGATCGCCCACGAGGGAATTATGAACAGGTAGGCCCTGCGGCCGTAGGCACGCCAGTGCTCTACGAAGCGATGGAACACCAACCAGAACAGCGGAATGGTGCAATAGACCGAGCCGACCAGTAGTCCGACAAAATCGAGAATGGAGGGCAGTTTCGTGGCCCACTGGCTCGGCGACGTCAGCGGGCTGCTCCGGTTGTCGCGGTCTTAATCACCGTCTTGGCGACGCCGACATTGTCGTAGCGATCGAACACGCGCACCACAATCGTATGTTCGTTCACAGGCGCTTGATTGGCGTTAGTCGGCGCTGGCATGGGCACGGTCAAGTCATAATTCTCGACCTTGTAGTCGGAGATTCGCCCGACTGGCTCTGCCGTCTGCCAATCGTCCGCATCGATGGAGTACTCTGCACGCGCTATGGGCGAGAACCCATCCATCGCGTGAAACGCCAGGTGAAGCTTATTGCCTTCGATGCGCGTGTTTGCGAAGCTGACCTGCGGAGGTGTGTTGTCCACCTCAAATCGCTCGCTAGTCTTCTCACCAGTCAGGGCATCACCTGGAGAGTGAGACGGTTCGTCGGACGCCACGACGCGAATCGTGTAGGCTCCATCCGGGAAGAGGTCCGACTCCAGGTTGACATAGCGATCAGCCACGTCGTCGCGCAGCAACTTCCACTGGGTTTCGTTATCGCCGCGGTAATACACGCTATAAACCAAGTCATCGTCGTTGATGTCGTGAGCCCGCCACTTCACCGCGATCGAGCGCTTGTCGGGAACAGTCGGTATTGGCGCTTCATAGGTTGA
Organism: uncultured Acidobacteriaceae bacterium; assembly: GCA_963730105.1. Taxonomy (GTDB): domain Bacteria; phylum Acidobacteriota; class Terriglobia; order Terriglobales; family Acidobacteriaceae; genus DASRAA01. The sequence continues at coordinate 288,163 of CAVSQO010000010.1, read as the reverse complement.
AGTGTCCGAGGTTGTGTTGCTGGTTCGCGTCGAAGAGGGAACCCGCACGCCTACAGTCACCGTAACGTCATCAACTTCGGGAGCGACATTGCGAGGCAGGTAGTTGATAGCGACGCGCTCCACCTCGGGCGCCGCATTGCCGGAATGGAGTACTGCCTTCCACTGAATAAACCGGGCCGGTGGAGCATCAACCGGCGATTCTTTCGCCAGGTCAACCTTCTTCCATGGACTCCAGTTCCGATCCGGATTTTCTACGTTGCCGCTGCGCGCGAACAACTCGAAATTTCCCGAGCCGAATACCTCTGCCCGTCCCCACTTGGAGAAAATCTTGGCGTCGAAGACATCGCTTTCGTAGGTGCCTTCGGCTATCGGATTGGCTCCGATTGTGAACACCTTCCCGAGGTTGCTGGTCGCAGCGAATACGCCGCCTTGGGGTGCGGAAGCGAAGGCCGTCACTTGGCTTGCGCTAGCTTTGGATAGATCGGTGTACTCGCCATCGCGGATCGCATAAATCCTGCCCTTGTTGCCAGTGCCCGCCAGCAGACGGCCTGTCTGGTCAAACGCCAGCGCGTATACCAGTTCATCTTTTGACGACCAGATGGTCTTGGGCGCGCCATCAGGAGCGATGCGGTAAATCTCCGATCCGCCCAGGTTCATCACATTGGGAAAGGGAATAGCTGTGACCCCGGCAGCGGTGCCCGCTGCCTGAGGCGCACCCTGAATCACGATAGTGGTTGGCGGTATAGCGAGCGGCGCGCCCGTGGGATTAGCCTGAGGGGCGGGTGCGGCTCCGCGTTTTTCGCCTGCACCTGCAGCGAAGATGTTGCCTTCAGGGTCGACTGCGAGAGCCGTGATCTCTTTTTTCGGAGCGCTATACAGCACGAAGCCTTCGCCTTTCGGAGTAATTCGGTACAGCAGGCCGCTGCCATCGGTCCCGGCGATCAGATTGCCCGCGTGGTCGAACGCCAGTACTCGCACTTGGGATTCGTCGCTCTTGAAAAACACAGCGCCCTTGCCGTTCGATTCAACCCGGAAGATTTCACCTTGATCGCCCGTTCCCACGTAGAGCTGGCCGTGGTTGTCGAGAGCGAGCGCCCAAATGTACTTGGATTTCGGCTCAAAGTAGATGCTGGCGGTATACGAAGGGTCGACTGCTGCGGATGTACCCTCGGCGCGTTTCTCTGATGCTTGTCCGCTACGGACGATCTTGTACACCTTTCCGTCGGGAGAGGTCGCGGCGTAGATCGCGCCGCTGCTGTCAATCGCCAGCGCCTGCACCGCCAGTTCCTGTGGTGCAAAGATGATGCCGGCTTTCCCGTCAGGCGTAATTCTGTACACGCGCGCCGGCGATCCCGCGGCCACATAAGCGTTACCGGCAGAGTCAGAAACCAGGCTCCACAAGTACGTTGAGGGAGTGGTATAGAGCGGGGTGAGTGCGCGCGCCAGCGAGATGCGGCCGTCGCTGCTAATGGCAACGCCGTGGGCCGTTCCTTTCTCGAACTCGTCGTACTTACTTTGCTGCCAGAGGCGCGTGCCCTCCGCCGCGGCGAGCGACGACAGCAGCGCCCATAGCAATACCAACTGCAAAGTTTTCTTCATTGGGGACAAGCTTATACGAAGCGCGGGACTAACTCTCCACCGCAGACTTTCAAAACGGGTTCTGTACGGTTATACCGAGATATTTCTGTCCGGCGTTGAGATCCTCCGACCAGATGTGTTCGCAACCAGCGCGCTCCGCAGCCGCAACGATTAGAGAGTCATAGAAGTGCAATCCATAACGACCTTGCACTTCAACCGCCCGGCGAACCATGTCGGCGTCGGTGGCAACAATCGGAATTGGGGCAAGCGCGTCCAGTACGGTGGTCAACTGTGCCGATCCGACTCGGGGCACGATCTTATGCAGCAGAGTCGCTGCAAACTCACCCAACACTTGCGTCGATGTCACAATGTCACCGGCCAACGCTTTCCTTATCAGATTCCGAGCAACTTCCTGTTTCCGGCGGTCAGCGATGTCGTAGCTGTAAACCAGCACATTTGTGTCGAGGAACTCAAGTGCGCTCATGCAGATCTTCGCGCTTCCAATTTCTCTTTCCTACATTAATTCGGACCTGTGCGAAGCTCCTTTCGAGGGTCTCGCGTTCACGCCTCTTTCGACCCGAAGCAGCATTCTCGCGAGCCAGTTTCTCCAGGTAATCGCGAACCAGCCCCGTCAGCGTCGTGTCCCGTTCGACGGCTATTTTCCGCACTTCCTTGACCAATCTATCGTCGATCGAAAGGGTAATATTCATGTTTACAGGATAAGGGAAACCCTTAATACGTGCAAGCGATTACGTCCACACCAATCCCGCAGGCGTACACGTGAATCGCCCGGCTATTTGATGGTTAGAGTGATGATCTGCGCGCCCGAAACGACATAGTCCACCGCCGCCGACGCCTCGCTCGTGGCTGACTCGCCGACGACAATCATGTCTTGCGTACCGCGCATTCCGTCCATCACGTTGATGACCGACAGCGGAAGCGTTGGCATCACGTTATCGCTCACCATGGCCTGCGGATTCGGCTCCAGCAGAGAGACATACACGCTCGAGTTGGTGTGCTCTTTGTTGAGCAGGGCGATGGTCGACCCCAGCGGCAGTCTCCGGCTGACGGTGGGTGGGACGCGGTGCAGCCGGTCCAGCGTTTCACCGTCGCTGACCAGGATGCGCAACGTACCTTTCGGGGTCGACGGAGGAATCGTCAGTGGAATCTGCCGCACCAGGCCCTCGCCGCGGTAGGGCCGAAGCAGCGTCTCGATCGTAATGGTGTCGCCGGGGCGGGCTTCAGTGACATCGGTCCGAGCGTTCTCCAGTCGTGCCGAGCGCCGCTCCGAAACCATGTCAAAGCTTAACTCGACGCCTTGAATCTTCGGCGTGTCGTATGGGTTCTCGTAGATTCGGCTGAAGCGTTCGCCTATGGAGAGCGCAATGGCATAAGCCGTGGTGGAAGCCCCGTCAGAAGGCGCATACATGTTCTGCACGCTCAACTTGGGGTATCCCTGCACCAGAATGTCGCCGTTCAACCGGAATGTCGTGTCTTCGCCGTATTCGTTCATGCCCTGCAGGGCGTTAAACACGGTCGCCATCATCGCAGTCGGCGTTATCTTCGGATTGTTCAGCACCTCGTAGTGATACTGCTTGGTGAGAGAAGGGCCACGAAGATTCAACGTCACTGGGATCATTTGCGGTTCGCGGTCAAAGCGTCCAAGGATGCCGGTGCGGCGGTCTTGCACGAATGATCCCACCGACTCGGTGGTGTTAACGATCTTGAACGAGTTATAGGGCGATGCCAACGTAGCGAGCACGGTCGCTTTGGTCATTGGCATGTCAACATTGCCGGACTGCAACAGCGGGTGCCCGCATGCCAACAGATGAGTGGCATCGACATATGTAACGGTGCAGGTACCGGCGATGTTCATATCCCCGCGCACCAGCACGGCGCTCACTGCCGAACCAGGCTCCAGAGGTTCTGGCTGTTTATCAGAGCTGACTGCTCCCGCTCCCATTACTGGAACGACACCGACGGACGCGAACTGCTTACCAAACATCCGCATGGTCTGCTCGGTAAACCCGCTGAAAACTAATGGCGTTTCAATCGGTTTCAGCAGGTTGGTGTATTCGCTTACCTCATCGTTTGTCAGCGGTGCAGAGCCTGGGCTGGCCGTGCGGCCGGCTTCAGTCTTCGCAGAAGTCTTGACCGCGTCGAGATCCGGCGCGGGAGTCTTGTCCATCTCATTGATTTCCATCATCGAGGCGGCCGGGGTGATGCCTGCGATGGGTTCCTTGGAAAACTCGCCAATCCGGTAGGCGATGGCACCCACCAGTTTGCCGTCAATGTACACGGGGCTACCGCTCATCCCCGCCACAACGCCGGTGTATTCCACCTTGGAACCGTGCAACCGCGCCAGGATGACATCCGATTTGGGGCCCGCCATATTGCGCAAAATGCCCAAAATCTCAACGTCAATTGCCTCGGGCTTGACTCCCTCGAATACGGTATAAGCCACGCCGTGCATGCCGGCTTTGACTTGGTCTTCAGGCATGATTTGGGTATTTGTAGGGGTTACGACCGCGAAGAGGCTGAACGACACCAAACAGGCGAGAGCCGACGAAATTACGTTGCGCAACATGACAACCATCCCCGGGGACTCGGCCCACCAGAGCAATGCCAATTGTCCATAGCCGGCATCTTAATCCTGGTCCAACTTCCTTGGACTTCACCTAAAAGGGAATTCCGCCGCCGTCGTGTCCGCGACTGTTCTTTCGTGTCGGGGTTTACAACGTCGGGTTGACCACGGGCACAAGACTGCTGAACCGAAAGTGCATTTATACTAGCAGAGAACCATCTCCATGAAGCCTTTCGTGACTTACAACTTTAAGGGAATAGGCGAGTGCCGAACCCGCGTGTTTTGCGGGTACCTCTTCATCGCGATAGTCGTTTGTCTGTCGCTTTCCTTGTGCGGTTGGGCACAGTCGTCGGACCAGTCGTCCTCATCGCAGAGCCAAGCCTCTCAAAAGCCCGATCAAACGCCACCGGAAGCCGGCGGGCCGGGTGGCGAAGTCGGACCCATGGCAGTGCCAAAGAAGGCGGATTCAGCCGATGACACGCCTCCTCCGCCCAAGCCGAAGAAGCAGCCCGACATTCCTGAATATTCACTTCACGTCGAGGTCCCGGTCGTAACTGTCGACGCGCGGGTGGTCATGAAAGACGGGCGTCCGCTGGCGTTGCCGCCAAACGTCGCCAAAGACCACTTCAAGATCTGGGAAGATGGTGTTCCCCAGAAGATCCAGACCGTGACGCAAAGCGAAGCGCCGATTACCGCAGTGCTGCTCGTTGAGTTCGCCGCCACCAATTACAACTTCATGTACGACGCGATGAATGCCTCGTATATGTTTGCAGCGAACTTGAAGCCCATAGACTGGGTCGCAGTTGTTCAGTTCGATATGAAGTCGCATATTCTAGTGGACTTCACGCAAGACAAGCAGGCGATCTTCGGCGCGCTCAATACGCTGCGCATTCCCACCTTCAGCGAGACCAATCTGTGGGACGCGATGTACGACACGCTTGACCGCCTTGACCGCATCCAGGGGCATAAGGAACTTGTCATAGTTGCCAGCGGTCGCGACACCATGAGCCACATGACCTTCGACAAGATCCTCAAGAAGGTCAAAAGCACGCCCAACGTGACGATTTACACCATCACCACCGGCGAGGCGATGCGCATCATCGCGGAGGCGCGATACGGCAACAATCCTGAGTTCGGCGCAGCCAACATGGACTACATCATGGCTGACAACCAGATGAAGACCTTCGCTCAACTCACCGGAGGGCACTGGTACGCTCCACGATTCATGGGCGAATTACCGGCGGACTTCAAAGAGATCGCGCAGTCGATCCGCAATCAATACACCATTACCTATCAATCCTCGAATCCGAAACAGGATGGGACCTACCGTAAGCTCAGGGTTGAACTCGTTGGTCCTGATGACAAGCCGCTAACCATCAAGGACGAGAAGAACCACGACCTGAAATACCAGATCGTCGCGCGCGATGGGTACACCGCCCAGCACGAGGTCGACTAGTCATTGTCGACGTCGCCCGCGGAGGTTACGGCTGTTCGTCTACGGCAGCCGCTCGCAGCGAACGGCTTTCCCGACGAAGGTGATTGGAGATTCTGCGAACCCGTCAGCTCCTGCCACGACTGGCAGGGCAAGAACCAAGATCCACAACGAACTACCGAAGTCAGCATTTTGTGGTCGGCGGCCGAGATTTATCTGCGCATCCGTTGCCGCTATCGCACGATCTACGTATTTCCGGATGCCGAGCCGAACGGTCGCCGTGATGAGCTCTGGAATCGCGATGTAGCCGAAGCTTTTCTGCAGCCTGATCGCTTTGGCGAGAAATACTACAAGGAGTTCGAGGTGAGCCCGAAGGGTCAGTGGCTCGATCTTGATATCTCGCCGGAGGGACTTTCGCACATCACGAGCGGCATGCGTTCGACGGTAAAGGTCGCTGCGGCCGAATGCATCTGGACCGCAGACTTGGCAATTCCCATCAACGCGATCACGCCCACATTTGACCCAGCACAGGTGTGGCGCGTGAACTTCTTTCGTTGCGAGGGAATCGGTCCGAAGCGCTTCTACTCCGCGTGGCAGCCCACCGGTACGCCCCAGCCGAACTTTCACGTGCCGGAGAAGTTTGGCACTTTGCACTTCATCGAGTATTCAATGCTGTGAAACGCTGAGCGTGTTGCCGTCCGGGTCTTTGAACCAAGCTATGCGTGACCCTCCCGGCGCCGTCCAGATGCCAAGTTCGTCCTGCTTCATGAAATCGCCATAGCGCTCGAAAGCAATTCCGGACGCCTGAAGTTGCTGGACGGTCGTCACGATGTCTGATACCTGCCAGCCCAGAATGGTGAATGGCTGGGGCCTGACCTCCTGCACCCGCGTCAGGCGAAGCACATTGCCGTTAGCATCGAAGACCACCGCGAACGGGTCCTCGCTGACAAATTTGAGCCCGAGTTTTTCACCGTAAAAGGACTTGGCACGAGCGGAGTCGCTGATTGGCACGAAGCCAACGATCTTTTCCGATGCGAGCATGGCGCCTGGTTTCTATTTCCCCATCACCAGTTTGGCGATAGTCTGCAACTGCATGTTCGACGTGCCCTCGTAAATCTTGCCGATCTTGGAGTCGCGGAAGTATTTCTCCACCGGATAGTCTTTAGTGAATCCGTAGCCCCCATAAATCTCCACGCATAGCGACGCCACGCGCTCGGCGACCTGCGAGCAAAACAGCTTGGTCATGGCGGCTTCCTTTACGAAGTTCATGCCCGCGTCTTTCATACGTGCTGCGTTGTAGAGCAGCATGCGTCCCGCCTCGATCTCAGTCGCCATCTGGGCCATCTGAAATTGAATGCCCTGGAAGTCGGCGATTGCTCGCCCGAACTGTTTGCGTTCCTGGGCGTACTTCACGGCGTACTCCCATGCGCCGCGCGCCAGGCCAATCATCTGCGCGCCGATGCCGATGCGTCCTTCATTCAGCGTCTCGATTGCGATTTTGTAGCCCTTGCCCACGTCGCCCAACACATTGGCCTTCGGCACTCGGCAATCGGTCAGAATTAGCTCGCACGTGCTCGATGCACGAATGCCGAGCTTGTCTTCTTTCTTGCCGACGCCGAAACCGGGGAATTCCTTCTCCACAATGAATGCGGTAATGCCCTTGTATCCTGCCGACGGATCGACCGTCGCCAACAAAATGAATACGCCTGCTTCCTTAGCGTTCGTGATCCACAGCTTCTGCCCGTTGAGAATGTACTCATCGCCTTTTAGTTCGGCACGCGTTTGCAGCGCGAACGCATCAGAGCCCGAATTGGCCTCGCTCAACGCATAAGCTCCCACAGTGTCGGAGCACATGCGCGGCAGATAGCGCTTCTTCTGGTCGTCGGTGGTCCAACGCATTAGTGCATTGTTGACCAGAGTGTTTTGCACGTCCACGATCACGCCTACGGACGCGTCGACGCGCGACAATTCCTCCACGGCGAGAATGGCCTCAAAGAAAGTGCCGCCGCCACCGCCATACTGCTCGGGGACCTCGATGCCCATCAGCCCCAACTCGAAGAAGTTACGGATGAGCGCCGGCTCAAACACGCCCTTCTCGTCCATTTCTTTCACATGCGGCTTGACCGTCTCATCGGCGAATTGCCGCACGGTGTCGCGAAACAGGGCTTCGTCTTCGGTAAAGGCGACCAGCGGGGCTGGAGGCATGTCGGTTGCGGTGATATCTGACATGGCAGGAGTCCTTGAATCTGGAATACGAAACCTTCGATTCTAGCACTGGGGCAAGAGCTTCGCTCGCCGCGTCAGCACGACGCCGCGTTAGTATGAATCAGCAGCGCATAGCCTTCGGAACCACTTCTTATGAAGAACATCGTACTTGTTGCACTTATCCTAATGACCGCCGCGGTATCTGCGTCCAGCGCGCACGCCCAGGACTACGGAGCCATCGGCAATGCGCTTGTTAATCAGCTTGTGGCCCGTCAATTCGACAAGGTTGAGGCCCAGTTCGACGACCAAATGAAAGCCGCGTTGCCGGTCGCCAAACTGCCCGAGGTCTGGGATTCACTACTGGCACAGATCGGCCCTTTCAAGAGCATTGTCTCTACCAAGGTCGGCGCGCAGCAGGGACTGTATTCCGCCATTGTCACTTGCGAGTTTGAGCGCGGCCTGCTCGATGCCAAAATCTTCATGGATGCCCAGGGCAAGGTGAAAGGCCTGTTCTTTGAGCCCTCGTCCAGTTCGGCCAGTGGCGCTTCGGGATCGGCAGAATGGAAATCGCCGCCATACGCCAAGCCCGATAATTTTCATGAGCGTGAGACGACACTCGTCAGCGGACGCTGGGAACTGCCGGGTCTCCTCACGCTGCCCAATACTAAGTTCGCTGTCCCCGCCGTAGTTCTGGTGCAAGGTTCGGGCCCGCAGGATCAGGACGAAACCATTGGTCCCAACAAGCCCTTCGCGGATATCGCTTACGGTCTGGCCAGCCAGAACGTCGCCGTCCTGCGTTACGTGAAGCGTACCAAGCAGTATGGAGCCGACTCCAAATCCGACGCGCCTTTCACCGTGAAGGACGAAGTCACCGATGACGCCATCGCGGCAGTCGCACTGCTGGCGAAGATGCCCGAGATCGACAAGAAACGGATTTACCTACTCGGCCACAGCTTGGGAGGCATGCTTGCGCCGCGAATCGCCGCGCAAGATCCCCAGGTAGCCGGCATCATCATTCTCGCGGGAACTGCGAGGCCGATTGAGAAGGTCGTGGTGGATCAGGTCAACTACATCGCCGGCATGACAGAGCCGCAAACGCCGGAAAACAAGAAGCAGGTAGAAAAGGCGGAGGCTATTGCCGCCCAGGTGGAGAGCCCGTCGCTCAAGCCCGACGCCGTGGTCGACTTCTTCGGCTCGCCGATTCCGGGCTCGTACTTTCTCGATCTACGGAATTACGATCCCGCCAAGGTTGCGGCTGGACTGAAAATTCCGATCCTCGTCCTACAGGGCGGGCGGGATTACCAGGTGACCAACGCAGATTACGACATCTGGAAGAAGGAACTGTCCAACGATCCGCGGGCGACCTTCAAGTTCTATCCGGCCTACACCCACCTGTTTATGCCCGGTGCGGGCTCGGGACCTGCGACGCCTGATGATTACTCCATCGCCGGCAATGTCTCGGAAGACGTGATCAACGACATCGCCCATTGGATCAAGGGGAACGCGGCTACTCGCTGACAGACTTGCCGCGCTCTGTACCATGTGATATAGTACACGCATGATAGCCTTCCGGTTGATCTTCCAGCCCGGAGTGCCGGTCTATCAACAGGTCGTGTACGCGGCCACCAAGGCAATCATCGCCGGCCAGATGCGCCCCGGCGACCGCTTTCCTTCTGTACGAACTCTCAGCCAGGAACTGAAGATCAATCCCAACACTGCTCACAAGGTGGTGACGCAACTCATCTCGGACGGGCTGCTGGAGGTCCATGCCGGACGCGGCACCGTGGTGGCTGAATTGCCCGCATCCACCGCGCGCGAGCGCACGCAACTTCTAAAGGGCGAGCTCGAGGCGCTGGTGGTGGAAGCCAAGCGCCTGCAGATGAATCTCGGCGATGTACAAGCAGCGCTCTCCGAACACTGGGAACGTCTGGGACCCGACGCGCGACCATCAGGGCCCGGACAGCGTAAGGGAGAGAAGTCATGAACTCGGTCATTTCGACAGCACATCTCACCCGGAAGTTTCTGTCTACCGAAGCGGTTCACGATCTCAACCTCGAGGTGCCTGAGGCCTCCATCTTTGGTTTCCTCGGGCCCAACGGCGCCGGCAAGACGACGACCATCAAGACCCTGATGAATATCTTTGTGCCGTCCTCCGGCTCCGCTACCGTGCTGGGTTTGGACTCGCGCCGCCTCAGCCCTGCGCGTCTGCAACAAATCGGCTATGTCTCCGAGAACCAGGAGATGCCCGGATGGATGTCCGTTAGCTACTACCTCGACTACTGCCGCGCGTTTTATCCCAACTGGGATCCCGCGCTTTGCGACTCGCTGCTGAAGCAGTTCGATCTTCCCCGCAAGCAAAAGCTCAAACAACTCTCCCGCGGCATGAGGATGAAAGCCGAGCTGGTTTCCGCCATCGCCTATCGCCCGCAACTGCTCGTGCTCGACGAGCCCTTCAGCGGACTCGACCCGCTGGTGCGCGACGAGCTGGTACAGGGCATACTGGCGATTTCCGCCGATCATCGCTGGACAGTCTTTGTCAGCTCGCACGATCTTGCCGAAATCGAGAACCTGGTAACGGACGTCGCTTACATCGACCGCGGCCGCCTTGTGATCAGCGAGGCGCTGGCCTCTCTGCAGGAGCGCTTTCGCGAAGTCGAAGTGACTTGCGACGGGCCGGCACAGACACCAACTCCGTGGCCTGAGGCATGGCTAAAGCCCGAGACGTCGAGCGCGGTGGTTCGTTTCGTTGTCACCGACTACGCGGAAGACAGGACTCTGCAACAGGTCAGGGCGATGTTTCCAGCTTGTCGCGATCTGTCGGTCGAGCCGATGTCCTTGCGGTCCATCTTTGTCACGTTGGCGAAGTCGCGTCGTTGAGTCCGGTAAGGGAGGCCCCATGAACCAGATCGTCCACATCTTCCGCAAAGACTGCCGCCGCCTCTGGCAGATCATCGCTGCGGTGCTTTTGTTCACGTTTCTGCACGGATATGGGGACGCCACCGACCTTGGCGGCGGACGGGCAGTAGTCATCTCTCCGGGTTCGGTTGTCTTAATCTTGATATCGCTCAGTGGTCTTATCTTGCCGGTTTTGTTCTTCCTGCTGGTCGTCTCCGTCATACAGGAAGAGAGCTTGGTCGGCAGCGAGAAGTTCTGGCTCACCCGTCCCTATGACCGCGTCAGTCTCTTCGTTGAAAAATTCTTGTTCGTGGCGCTGTGGGCCTTTCTCCCCATGCTCCTGCACGATGTCTTCCTGATTCATCATTTGGGCTTTTCGCTGTCCTCCGCCTTCGGACTTCTGTTATGGAAGAATGCTCAATTCGGGTTCTTCCTGCTGGTTGCGGCTATGCTCGCCGTCTTGAGTGCCAGCTTCGCTCGCGCCGTCTTACTCGCCATTGGATCAGTCTTGGTCATCGCTCTCATATTCTCCGCCGTCTCGCAGGATGCTGTAAGCCCATGGACAGCGAACTACGAAATCCTGGCGGTGCTTGCCGTAGGGGCCGTCAGCGCTCTGTGCATGATTGTTTTTCAGTACCGTTTTCGGATTACGCCGGTTGCCGTAGTAATCGGAGTCGTCGCCATAGTTGTCTGCGCCCTGCTTGCGCGCTTTTGGCCTCCCTCGCTGTCCGCATACCTATTGCAGAAGAACGAGTCGCCGCTGCTGCGATCGGTTCAGGTTCTTCCCGACGCTGACCTCAAAGATATCCCGCGCCCTCCCCAACTCCTCAATCCCACAACCCAACCACCCGCCGCTTACTATCCGTTCCGCGCTTCAGGCTTGTCTGACAATGTGGGGGTTGATCTGATTGGGTTGTCCGCTCGCCTCGACTCTCCACCCAAAAAGTCGGCTTCGCTTTACTTAGCGGCGGTAGTTCGCTTCCAGCCAAATACAATTGGCTCGGCGCAGTTCGCGGATGCTGGCAGTCCCGCCCAACTGGTTTCGTTGGCGCCGCCCAATCCCGAAGACTACGAACGCCTGAAGGACACTGACGGCACACTATCGGGAAACGTGGTCCTCCAGGGATTTCGCTCGGCTGTGGCCAGGGTGCCCGTACCACCCCCAGCGAGGAACAATGACCTTGCCATTGGCGATCGCCGATGCAGAGTCTGGTCCTTCTTACGCGGATCTAATCTTGAGGTCAATTTTAAATGCGTCGAACTTGAACCCGGTAATACCACCAAGTTTCAGGTACGCCTGCTGAAGAACAGTCGGGAGATCATACAGTCTGGTCCGCAGGGGCAACCTGCCAGAGCTGGCGGCTGGCCGCCGTTTCTTAGCCCAATCGTTACGACCTACTCGTATATCGAATTCGAGGCGCCAGCCTCAGCGGAAGGCTTAATTGACGGATCAACCTCAGGGTTGGAAATGCTGGTGTTTGCCGAACAGAGCCTCGGTGCGGTAACACGCGACTTTCGGATCGACCACGTCCGGGCCGCCGATCTCACCCTTCAGGCGTGGGAGCAGCGTGGAGTCGTAAAGCCAGAAGCGGCACCTGCTCCATCGACCGGCGAGACAGTATCGAAGCCACAGTAAATCTCAGAGGGCCTTATCACACGGCGCTGTGTCCCGCGCCCTTGTTTGGCCTTCGGCCCTTGTATGGAATGTCGGAACGTGAGGCAGAGGAGTTGTGTCCCTTGCGTTAACCCGCGGCTCAGGCCGCAGGATTTTGCTCTTTGAGAATTGAAAACTCCGTGGTGCGGGGGGCTTTTGTGCCGAAGCTAAGTGCTTAGAATTGAATATTTTCCGTGTAACGTATTGACGGTAGAGATTTTGCCCAGGAAAACCGCATAACTTAATGAAAATGAGGAATTTTGACGCGAGGAAAACTCAACATTCCTGCACCGTCAATGGTGCACTAGCAGCCTACTCCGTCCGCAGAGCCTGCATGGGTTCGATCGATGCTGCCCGCTTGGCCGGAACCAATCCCGCAACTAACGCGCACACAGCGAGCATCAGCACCGCCAGACCGAGAGCTATTGGATCGTGTCCCTTCACTTCAAACAGTTGGCTCGAAATCAGGCGTCCGCTGAGTAGCGCCAGCGGAACTCCGATCGCCAGCCCGATTGCCACTTGGCGAAACGCTCCATTGAGTACCATCCGCACGACATTCGCGCGAGTGGCTCCCACGGCAACGCGGATACCGATTTCGCGGGTGCGCTGCTCTACGGTGTAAGCGGTTACGCCATAGAGCCCAATCGACGCCAAAGCTAACGCGAGCAGTCCGAAGAGCGTCGTCAACCGGGCGAGCAAACGTTCCTGGTTGAATGCCTCGCTCACCTGTTCGCCGAAGCTGGTCATGCGAATTACGGTGAGGTCGGGATCGAGTGTTGCCAATTCGCGGCGCACCGCGCTTTCCAGGTTCTCCGGCTGACCCGCGACGTGCAACTCGATGCTCTGGATTCTCTGCGAAGAGACTTGACCAGACATGTGGGACGACTCTTCATACTGGACGTTCTGCAGATAGGGCAGGAAATACCTGGGACGCGGGTCACCGTGAGGGTCCTGATACCTCGCATCCTCCACCACACCGACGATTTCGAAGTCCGACGTGTGTCTGGGGTCGTTGCTGCCGAAGTGCTTCCCGATAGGGTCCTCGTCCTTGAAGAACTTCTTCGCGAACCGCTCATCGACGACAGCAACCCGCATCGAGGTTGGCGTGTCCTGTTCGGAGATGGTTCGTCCGCGAAGCAGACGTGTTCCAATCGTCGCAAAATAGTCGGGACCGACGCGGAGCCACGAAGCGGAATCGCCATGTTCGCCCGTCAGATGCGTCCGGCCCACCATATAGACGGAGGTACTCCAATTGTCGCCCTCTAACGGACTGTACAAGGAATAACTGGCGGTGATGACGCCGGGTATGCTCCTGATCTTCTGCTCAAGTTCGCGATAACGCCCGGGCAGTTCTTCGGGCGGCAGGCTTGTGAAGGCGTGCTGCACGCGCACGATGTAGCGTTGGTCGCTTTGAAATCCAAAGTTCTGGTGCTCAAGTTTGCGCAGGCTCTGGACCAGGAGCACGGCCCCTGCGACCAGTACCAGCGACAGCGCGGCCTGCACCACCACCAACATCTTTTGCGCGAGTGAGGCGCCGTGCGTGGTCGAGCGACTGGAGCCACGAAGGGCCGCTGCCGGATCGGCATGAGATGCAATCCAGGCTGGCGCAACGCCGAAGACCACACCCGTTACTAATGCGAGCGCGAAGGAGAACAGCATCACCGGCATCGAGGGGTGGGGATCTATGGGGATGAACTCGGAACCGCGGAACGCAATCGCCAGGATACTGCGCGTCCCGAGGTAGGCGACAACCAATCCAGCGGCACCGCCGATGACGGCCAGCAGCACGCTTTCCGTCAGAAGTTGCCGAATCAGGCGAATGCGGCGCGCTCCCAAGGCCAGCCGCACGGAGGTTTGCAGTTTGCGTGCGGCTCCGCGCGCCAGGAGCAGGTTGGCGATATTCGCACAAGCGATCAGCAGCACGAGTCCAGAAAGCGCCATCAGCAGGCGCAGTCCCTTTTCGGTGTCGCGTGCCATATCGCCGACGCCGCCCGCCGACGGAATCATCAGAACTTTTTGCTTGGCGATGCGGCTCCGGTCGTTGTCGCCGACGGTGCTCGCGCCCTCCCCGCTGTTCAGCCATTGCTGCAGTTCGACCGTGACTTTCGATTGCACCTGCGCCGGCGAGACGCCAGGTTTGAGTCTTCCCATCACGTAAAGCCAATGGAGGTCGTCATGATGCAGAAATGACGTTGCGCCGCGCATGGCGGGTTCTATCGCCAGCGGCATCCAGAAGTCGGGAGGCGTTTCGGTCAGCCGGTCTCCGATGAATTCTGCGGGAGCAATGCCGACTACCGTGGCGTGTATACCGTCGATCGCGACGGTCGAACCTACGATCGAGGGATCGCTGGCGAAGTAATTCTGCCAGGCGCGATAACTCATCACCGCAGCCGGCGCCGCGTTGGTTTGATCGTCGGTTGGCGACAGCAGACGCCCTAACGCAGGGCGCACGCCGAAGAGCGAAAAGTAGTTGCCGCTGACGTACTCATCGTGCAGCGGAAGCGCAGGGCTATTGTCACCGGCACGCCGCACGCTGATGTTCCAGATGCCTGCCCGCAGCGCCGCTAAATCTTCGAACTCGGAGGTCTGCTTCTTGATTTGCTGGAAGAGCGCGTAAGAATAGAGGTCCCACTCGTCCTGAAGCCCGCCAGTTACGCAGCAGCTCACGTTATGCGAACCCAGGCGGTACAGCCCACTTGGATTTTTTACCGGCAGCGGCTGCAGCAAGATGGCGTGCACCAGGGTGAAGATCGCGGCATTGGCGCCGATTCCCAGCGCGAGCGTGATCACGGCAACCAGAGTGAAGCCCGGGGCCTTGCGCATCTGGCGCAGGCCGTATCCAAGATCGTTGAAAAGCGTCCGCATTCGGCGACTCCCCAGGAATAGCTAGCTATCCACGGGTGCAACTGACCAGCCAGATGGAACCGGCTGGAATCGCTGATATCTCAGTCACTTGGGTCGCGGTGGGTGGTTGGTTCTGGCCACCGTGCGTCCGTTCGCGGAGGTTTCGTCCGGAACTGAACACCGATAGTGCGCGTTGGTAAGAGGATGAAAGGAGAGGGCGTCAGTTCGACTGACCGTTACTGCGGCCGCCGAAAGACCATCTTGAGAGTGTCGCCTTCCAGAATCCGCGCGATTCGATTCTGAGCATGGACCGCCCAAGGTCCTATGCGGTCGAGCTTGGCGTACGCTCGCCAATGAACGAGTGCCCGGCGAGGCTGCCGTTGCCGCTCGAACGCAAGCGCCAGGTTGTAGTGGGCGTCGGCATACGTAGGAGCCAGTTGGATAGCTGTGCGGTAAGCGATAATCGCATCGTCGATTCGGTTCGTTTCGTCGAGCACGTTGCCCAGATCGAAGTAGGCCAGCGCATAGCGCGGATCGGTCTTGATCGCAAGACGATAGTGCTTCTCGGCTGACAGAAAATCCTGTCGGTTGTAGTACAGCGTGCCCAGGTTGATGTGCGCGGCAGCGTGTTCCGGCTCGAGTTCCAGCACCCGCAGATAGATCGCAATCGCTTCGTCATGGGTGTTGGGATGCTCTTCCAGTGCGACTCCCCGGGCAAACAAGTCGGCTGCCGAGTTGAAGCGCATAATCGGCCGGACTTTCGTCGTTACCACCGCGCCCATCGGCTCAAACTCCATCACGAACTGGCCCATTACCGGTTCCACGGCGCGCCCTTCATGGCGAAACGCAACGCGGTTGCCCACGTTGAATACGCTGGCTTCCAGGAATGGGTTTTCCATGCCGGCAACCTGCTTGCGCATCGCCATCAGCGACTCGCGAATCACAGCCGAACGCACGCGCTTGGCGCGCAGGTCGCGAACTTGTTTGAGTTGAATCAGGTCGAAGAAGGTGAAATCTTCGGAAACCGGCACCAAACCGGCGCGCTGCCAACCAGATAGCTGCTTGGGAGTGACGTGCAGTATCCGCAGTATGTCAGAACGGCAAAATCGATTCATGTAAGCCCGTTGTGGCCCCGGAGCTCTAATGCGATTATGGCCGTAGTTACCTGCTTGCGCAAGTACCTATTCGTCGTACCCCGGTGGAAAACTGGGACTTACCTCGCTTTACGCTGCCTTCCGACAGCAGTTACAATCGAGAGAAAGCCGACGTAGCTCAGTTGGTAGAGCAGTCGATTCGTAATCGACAGGTCATCGGTTCAAGTCCGATCGTCGGCTCCACTAAGTTTCTGCCAGTCATGCACTTGGCCGCCGCTCTGGCGGCCATCACTTTCGTGTGTGTCGTAAATTGTGTCGTAACTGTGCCGTTGCGCAGTCACATCACCCTCTGATTTCGATGATCGATCGCATCCCGCAACGGCTCCAAGTCCGGGTGCTGGTAGATCATCGTGGTGCGCAGATCAGCGTGACCCATAACGTCGCGAACGAGCGCAGGGTTCCTGGTTTCCGCCATCGCGTACGTTCCGAAGGCATGGCGAGCGTGGTACAGGACAATTCGGTTGGAGATTCCCGCTCCCGCCCGTGCTGCTCGGAACTGGTCCGCAACGGTTGTTAGATGACCTTCCGCAGCGTGCTTAGACGGAAACACCCATTCGCTTCCGTTTGAGGCGCGCAGCCGAAGGACATCAAAGACTCGCTGGCTCAACGGCACCCAGCGGCGAGCCTTACGCGACTTGCCGATGGGATTGAAGTAGAGCCGCTTTTCCCAGTGCACGTGCTCCCATCTCATCCGAAACACTTCTGCGGGACGGAGGCCCATGTCCCGCATGATGACAAGGACATCTCGCAACGGCTGTCTGGCCACGGCCAACAGCTTTTGCTCCGTGGCATCGTCGAGAATTCCGTCACGTCCGATCTCCTCCGCCAAGTGAATAAGCGGCGCTTGGCGGAGGAGGTTGTCCCGCACCGCCTTGCCCAGCATCACCCTCAGCGTACGTCGAGCCTGGTTCGCCCACGACGTCGATCCGGAGAATGGGATTGTGCTCACCAAATCAGTAGTAATGGCATCCAAGCGCATTCCAGCCAGGGGTGTGCTTTTCAGCCGTTTCCATCCGTAGCGGTAGTACCTACGGGTGTTGGGTTTTAGTCGATGGGTGTTGTCCACCCACTGGAAGAACCGCGCACTAAACTCGCGCAGTGTCGGAGCTTTCGCAGGTACGGCAGCCGAGCCGCGCTCGCGGATATTGGCCATGAGCGTGGATTCGAATTGCCGGGCCTTGCTTTCGGTTGATTGTTTAGTTGAACAGCGGTACCGCTTCCCGCCAACATAGAAGTGGCACCACCAGATGCGTCCTCGTCTAAAGAGCGACACGGTTTGCTTCCTCCCTTGCCTCGGTTCGCACGGATGGAACAACGGTGTTGCTCTTGACGAAGTCTACTAGCTCCGCCTCCTCGTATAAAACTGTTTTTCCCATCTTCACGTAGCACGGCCCGGCGCCGACCGCACGCCAATAGCGCAATGTTCCGGCTGGCTTGTGCAGGAAGGCCGCCGCCTCGGCTGTGGTTAAAAGCTTCATCTAGGAATCAAGAAAACTGATTTCTCCTCCGCCCAAACGGCGATCCTCCCAGGTGCCAGCACCTCGACGCACTTGCGTGCGCCTGTAAGAGCAAGCCGGCTCCATTCCAAGGATCGGTTTCAAGGGCACACGTTGTGCTAGCTGCTCTAATTAGCGTGAAATCGAACGTCAGTCAAACGGATCAGCCTGAGGGAAAGCATTCCTTTCCTGCGGTTTCAGCAAGGAATTGGCGATCGGCCTGAGGGTGGCCAGGACATTTCTCACAGAACCTAAACTGCCGTATGATTTTCGTGCGATTGCGGGCCAGCCGGCTTGTACCGGACATCGCCGCCTTGGTGGGAACTTTTTTTCACCGATTACACTTTGGCTGGACAACCGGACGTTTATCCTTCGCTGGGCTCGGACACTCTCAGGCGACTCTCGGGCCCGCTTTGTCATTAACTCCTGGGGTCCACGGGTGCTCGACAGATTTATTTCACCGATTACACTTTGTCTAGGAACCGGAGCTCTTCGCGCTTGATCCAGGAAGCTGCCATGCGCCGGGAATGGTCCCTGACAGCTCTGTCGGCACATTTATTTCACCAATCACACTTTGACTGGACAAAAGCGTCCCTTGGCTTCTGACCTGAAAGCCGCCAGGCCGCCGCCAGTTGTCGATCACAAAGCTGTGGCCAGATTTATTTCACCAGCTGCACTTTGTCTAGGAACGTGAGGCGGTTCGCGATTGACGCAAGAAGCCGCGGAGGCTTGAGCTTCGGTTTTCCGACACCTCTATTTCACCAACTACACCTTGAGTGTTTCTGCGGCCTAATGGCTGCCGGTCTACCAGCGCGACTTCGAGAAAGGACATCTGACGGCAACTGGCGTTGCCACGGGCCTTTTCGCGGCAGAAGTTCGAGCAGTTCCCGAGCTTCCTCGCATGCCTCTCGAAACACGTCGGAAGCGAGGTGGTCGATTTTGTTACCGCGAAACGGCTCAAACCGGAGAGCAGCATCCATCGTACGACCGAGCTTTGCAAACCGCTCCAGATCTCGTTTGCCCAGCAGCGGTGTATCCTGAATTTCCGGCACGAGCAGGGACAGCGTCTTACGGAGTTCGCGTCGAATACCGTCGGCCGACGCCTTCTGTTCCTCGGAGAGTAGCCTCCAGTTCTGGTCGGCAAGGCGCCGTGCCTTCCAAGATTCCCCACCGGCTTCCTCGATGAACGCTTCGGCCTTCTTGGCTAGAACGTTGAACCGCTTTCTTAGTCGACCACCTTCTTCTTGTGACATAACCACGCTCCTTGTTTGCAATTCTGGCGAAATGCTCGCAGCACCTCGGATCATCGGTTGGGTGCGGTCAATCGCTGGGGATTCTCATTGCGATTGATCAAACAATCACTGCTACGAAAGTCCTGAAAACCAAGGAAATCTTGCCCGTTTGCACGATTTTTGTTTCCGGGTTAGCATCCCGCCCGGAGTAGACCAGAAATGCCTTATCCCAAGAGATCCCTTAACCGGGGAAATTACCCTGACCAAGCGACTGTCTGCTTTGTGACCGGCTCACGGTTAGTCGCACAGTCGCAAATGGCGCAGTTTGAGTGCTTTAACGATTGCGAACTCAACCGGCAAGTCCGCTTCGTGGTCGACTTAAGCAAACCTGCGGCCAACCGCACGATGTCCCGATGCGAATTGAAAGACGACGTGAACTGCGAAAGAGCCCCAACGATCCCCGGGGCGCGCGCTTACGACAGCAGCAGATTCAGTCAGTGGCTAGGGGTGGCTGTGCTGTTAGTTGTCATGCTGGGAACGTGCAGCGCGCTACCAGCAAAACCGACGCGGAAGGTGACCAAGAAGGAGACAACGACTGCTGTGGCGATACAGCAAGAGCGCGACGCTGGATCCGTGGCGGACCTCTTCGCGCTCCGCCAACGACTGACCATCATGGCAGCTGGGGCAATCGCAGTTTTCGTGACCGGATACTCACTATGGCGGTACCAGCGGATCTCTGCCGAGCTAGAACAGGTTAGCGCCGGAGCTGACGTGCTGCAGAGGAAATTAGCCAAACTGAGCAGTGAACACGACAAAGATCGTGCGCAACTCGCGCGTCAGGCTGGAGAGAATGTACGGCTGAAAGCGGAGTATACGAAGCTCAGAAACGAACGAGACCATTGGCAGCGGACCGCACAAGAGGCGCGAGCTCTGGCGGCCGCGAAACAGTATTCGGTAGAGGACCTACGAAAGGCACTGGTGAGCGATGGCGGAAAGGAGGCCTGAAGCCACGCGTTCCCACATGACCAGAACTCTAGAGGAATACAGATGCGATCGCCTGGCGTAACGATGAAATCGGCAGTTGGACAGCGCCGCCCCAGCAAAGTCATTCTGGAGCCCACGAAAGATCTGGCGCTGCTGAAAACGGTGCGAGACTGTCGCTTCATTACCAGCTACCAATTGTTTGAGTTTGCCAAGGCATCCAACATTGCCAGCAGTTTGGGATCGTTCTACTGGCGTATCGGCCGGCTGGTGGGATGCGGCTTGGTACAGACGGTGACGCTTCAGATCGGCAAGTACCGGATCTACGCGATTACCCGGCAAGGTCTGAGGGAAATGGAGAACCGGCAAGAATGCCTCTTAAGTTTGACGTCGGGTGCGCGAGTGCTCACGAAACGGGATGAAATCCCTCACGCCCTCTTGCTGAACGACATCCGGCGAACGTTCGAGCAGCAGTTCCCGGTCGAGTGGTGGAGGACGGACCTCCTGGTCCGGGCCGCGAACCTGTCGACCCGCCGGTATGCCAAGGATTATGACGCGGTGTTTTCGTTGGATCGTTCCAGCTCTGGCTCACGTTCTCTGACCATTGCAGTGGAATATGAACGCACCCTCAAGGCCGAAGACCGTTACGCCGAAATCAGCAATACTCTCAGCGGCGAGAACTCCGTCGATATGCTTTTGTATCTTTGCGCATCCGCCGACATGGTGCCGCTACTGGCGCAGAGGATTGCCCTGAAAAACCTCGTTCTCGGCTTCACGGTGGCACGGAGCTTTGTCCATCAGGGCAAGCAATGTCCAGTGTTCCTCTGGACCCAGCAGAAGCTGCAGCCGATTCCCATGGTCGACATCATCAATGCTTCCAGGTAAGAAGTAGCGACGTTGATCGATGTTGCTCCGGGGGGGTGCCTAGAATAGCCCCGGAATAAGCCCTGAAACGCCTAGAATGGGGTCCTCATAAGTTGCTGCAGGAAGTTCGCTTAGCGGCTGACTAACCCCTTGGTAATACTGCTTTGCAACACCCCTTGCCTTGTGGTCTGGCCAGTCCGACTGGCGTCCGGCTACAAGGATGCAACCGTCGGCGGCTTGCGGACACCCTGCGAATAGCATCGCCAAGTGGTGCCGATGGTTAGCCCGTTGATACTCGCACGTGAAGAGCATCTGGCTCCGCCGTCCTTTAATCCCTGACCTCCACTTCACTCCACCGGTGTTGAGAACGAAGCAGCCGGAGGTGTGTCCACTACAAAACAACGATCAACCAACAAACATTTGAGAGGTGACCCATGAAAGAACGAGTTGTGTTTGAAGCCAATGTGCCAGTGACAGCAACCTTGGCATACGCAGATGGACTGAAAGTGCAAGGACGTTTCGGCGATCAAGTGATGTACTCGCTGACAGACGGACGAGTCATGTACGTGCCGCCGATCGTGCGGGACAAGCTGGTGGAACTTGGCATCCGGCAGAACGAGCCGTTTGGTATCTGCCGTGCCGAACGCCGCGAAGGCAACCGGCGTTTTGTCGACTGGGTTGTACAGCCGGACGGCTCGGCGGCACAGGCACAGAGCGCGACTGCGCACGGAGATACGCCCGGCTCGCCAATGAACGGCGACAACGGTGCACATCTCAAGTCGAACGGCAATGGTAACGGCAACGGAAATGGCAAGCCGGCCACCGTACCAACCAAGTCCGGGACTGGGGAAACAGCATTGCGCGCCGCGCTGACAGCGAGCATCGATGCAGCCCTTGCAGCGGAACAGTATGCGTCCGCGCACGGACTCTCGATCCGTTTTGGCAGCGAAGACCTACGTGCCATGGCGCTCAGCCTGTTCATTCAGCACTCCCGCGACGGAGGTATCCGATGACAGAAGTTGCCATAACCGAAGCGCTGGGGGAGTCGCTCTCCCCCAGTCAGGTCAGCACCTATATGACGTGTCCGGCGAAGTGGTACTTCCGCTACCTGATTGGACTGAGCGAGCCAACCACGGGAGCACTGGCGCTCGGCAAAGCGTTCCATGGAACTCTCGCTCGGAACTTCCGCCAGAAGATGAGCACAGGCCGCGACATGGAGACCGAAGAACAGCGCGAGGTCTTGGACGAGGAATGGCTGTTGGCAATCGCCGACGCTGCATTGCGCGACGATGAAGATGTGGATGAACTTGCCGCGATTGCTCAGATTCTCGTCGCAACTTATGTGACAGAAGCCGCTGGTCCTCTGCAGCCAAGTGCCGTCGAGCAGCCTGTGCAGGGTGAGATTGCCGGGGTGAAGGTCCGAGGGATTGTCGATCTGCTCGACACTGACGGTCGCGTGATTGACTTCAAGACGGCGTCGAAGCGTCCTAATGGACTCTCAGCCGAACACAGTTTGCAGCTGACGACGTACGCGATGATTACACCCGGCGCCAGCGGTCTGTGTCGCCTGGACACCGTAACTAAAACCAAGACCGTGCAGGTGATCCAACAGAGTTATCAGGTCGGTGCCGAAGACCGGCGTTTTGCTGAAACCCTGTATCCCATGGTGCAGGAGTCCATCCGGGATGGGATTTACCCGCCACACCGTGGAGGTCCCATGTGCTCTCGTCGGTACTGCGGCTACGGGCGCGAGTGCGAGCACGAGTTCGGCGGACGCGTGGCGGAGTAATTACGCGTCCGTAATCTCCCCGCCGACTGCCTGATTTCATTTCGATTTCACTTCATGACAGTTGACCTGCGCTGAGCGGGCGCCGAACCGCCGGAAGTGGCACAACCCACTCGAGGGAGCGGCATACTCAGTCGTCTGCTGGCTCTTCCGATCTTCATTGGAGGAAACACCATGCAAGAGACAACGATTATCGAGCAGGATCAGCCTGGTGGGGCAATTCTCGGCCCCTCATCGGCCCAGGCTCCAAGCATGACACTGTGCTCCTACGGATCGAAGCTCACCCGGGAAGAACTTGCCCGGGTGGCGACGCCGGCGGCCACAGCAACCCACAAACCCATTCCACACATCGCCGTGGTGGAGAAGCTGATCGAAGCACTCGGCATTCGCCAGATTTGCGTGGTGCGGGAGGAGTACGCCGTGTCATCCGATGGGATGCGCATGTTCGGGGTGATGGACCTGAGCTCCGGCTTCGAGGGATCCGTTTCGCCATCGGCTTGAGGAACAGCCATGACAAGTCGTTCCGGCTCTCATGCACCGTTGGCCTGAGTCTTCGTGTGCGAGAACCTCGCGTTTCACGGGGAATAGTCTCCGTGAATTGTCAGCGGCAGATCTTCCACAAGAGGACTTCCTGGGAGTTTGGCCGTCCACTTCAGCGGAATGGGCGTTTTCTGGACAACTTCCGGATGGCCGACAAATTGGGAACTTGCTCGATTGACAACATCAACGACGTTTGTCGTCACTAATTTTCTTCCGGTACAATTCGCGACATCCCTCTTATCATTGCGGCAGCGAGAACGTCCAAACGCCACGGCCCCAGGTGGCGGCGACCAGCGTTCGATTGACCGAGATGTTGAGCTGCATGACCGGCACGTTGGGCAAGCCGCTGCCGATCGGCAGCCATATGTCGTTGAGGACTCCGCCGTCGGTGATGCCCCACGCGCCCATGTTTGTACCGATGTAGACATTCGAAGGATGAGCGCCGTCGACGACGATCGCGTTCACCGGCACATTGGGCAGAGAGGTGCCGGAGATGTTGGTCCAGCTTTGATTGCCCGTTGCGTCCACGGTCCGCTTGAAGACCTTTTGACCATCCTGAAAACCTGCCTTCACTAAATATATGGTGTTTGAATCCTGGGGCGAGACGGCCACCGGCCCAAGGTTGCTGCCGTCGATCGGTCCGCCGGTGATGGACGTGAGCTTGGCGCCGCCGTTGAAGCTGATGTTGTCCATGCGGTAGAGCGCCGTCGGCGCCGGCGTGATTCCCGAGCCGGACGAGTTGCCAACCACGAGATAAGCAGAAGTCGGATCGCCAGGAACCGTCCTGATGTAGCTGATCTGAGAATTGAGCGAAGCGAGCTGCTTGGTCACTGACGTTTGATCCGCCGGATTGAAAGCGAGTATCCAAGGATTCAGTCCACCGCCGAGAAAGAACCTGGCCTTGGTGAAATCGAAGCTGCCAAATCCGGTTGCACCTGAATACAAACGCGAATCACTCGATAGAATCTCGAACGGCGTCGTGAACACGGGACTATCGTTGGTTACCACGTTTGAAAAGCTCGCATATGTAATAGGCGGGTTGGGCGGCGTGGCCGTCTTCGCATAAAAGAGACATCCCCCAAGGCCGCTTGTGAAAAACGCGGTAGCGTCGTTGGGATCGGCAAACGCGTAACCACCTTCGCCGCAGCCGTTGCCGTTGCCAGGCGGACTGATCTTGTTCCAGGTCGAGTCGGAACCGACCGCGTTGGCGTTGTCCTGCGTGGTCACAGCCAAGTTTCCGGATCCAAAGAGGTCCGGCGCCGCGCTGAAGACTTCGCTTGCGTGAATGCTGCTGTTCACGCTCATCCAATTTCCGCCTTCGTTACTGGTGACATAAACGCCGTGATCGTTACCGAGATACCAATGAGTAGCATCCGCGAACGCGACTACGTGCTGGTCAGTCTCATTAGGGCTAATCGGTTGCCAGGTGCCATTGGGGTTGCCCAGATCGATCACATAGGGAAACTGCCAGGCCGCGATCAGCTTAGTCGAATTGGGCGGAGCGGCGACGTAGTTCAAAAAGCCTTTGAACAGTTGGTCGCCCGTCGGCAGACCCCGCGATTGCATACCGATCGACGACCAGGCCCACTGCTGCCCGCCCGTGCCGCTGGAATACTGCCAGAGCTGGAAGTCGCCGTCGTTGACGTTCGGATTGGGCGGTGTGGGTGGATAGACCGTGGTCATGATGAGCGCATAGAGGCTGCCGTTGCTCGTGGCCAGGCTGACGCGAACGAATTGACTCGCAGTGACCCCTGGGATCGCAGGCGTCGTCGCCGACCAACTCGCGCCTTGCGTGTCGGAGACGAGCACGCCTTGGCCGGAGATGCCGGCGTAGTAACGTCCGGTGATCGAATCGTACGCGAGGTCGAGGTGCGCGCTGAACGCGTCCGCGCTGCAATTGCACCCGACCTTCCAAGGGGGAACAGAGTAGACCTGCGACCAGGTCCTTCCGTAGTCGGTCGAGCGATAGATCCCAATGTCTTTCAGGGGTGGATAGCTCTGAACGGCGGTCGCAGGAGCGAAGTTGAAGTCTGAAGCAGACCCAGTGCTGGCGAGAATGATGTTTGAATTGTTGGGATCGACCCGGATACTGGAGAAGCCGAGCCCGACGAACGAGTGCTGATTGTCGGAAGTGCCGTAGACGTGCTCGGGCCAGGTCTGGCCACCGTCGCGCGAGATGAGGATTCCGGTGCCGGTATAGGCGCTCACGTTGCTGGAGTTGTCGGGCGCGCCGGTTCCCACGTAGACGTTGCGAGCGCCGCTCTTGGTGTCGACCGCGAGCGCGCCGATCGAGAGGCTCTGGTTCTGATCGCTGAGCAGCGTGAAGGTCGCGGAGCTGCTCAGGCCGTTGGTGGACTTCCACAGGCCGCCGCTCGAGGTGCCTACGTAGACGATATTGCCGCTGGAATCATGGACGAGGAACCAGGGCCACCAGCCGCGTGAGGCCTCCCAGGATGCGGACCAGTACGGCTCCGTCATTGCCGGTGGCAAACAAATCGAGATGGGTCTCGTTCGAGCGCCACAAAGCGGTCACCGTCGCGCCGGGTTGCATCTTCACTTCGTTGTGGACGAGGAACCAGGGCCACCAGCCGCGTGAGGCCTCCCAGGATGCGGACCAGACGGCTCCGTCATTGCCGGTGGCAAACAAATCGAGATGGGTCTCGTTCGAGCGCCACAAAGCGGTCACCGTCGCGCCGGGTTGCATCTTCACTTCGTTGTGGACGAGGAACCAGGGCCACCAGCCGCGTGAGGCCTCCCAGGATGCGGACCAGACGGCTCCGTCATTGCCGGTGGCAAACAAATCGAGATGAGTCTC
The DNA here is from genome assembly GCA_963730105.1 of uncultured Acidobacteriaceae bacterium. GTDB lineage: Bacteria > Acidobacteriota > Terriglobia > Terriglobales > Acidobacteriaceae > DASRAA01. The sequence continues at coordinate 262,103 of CAVSQO010000010.1, read as the reverse complement.
GTTCGAGCGCCACAAAGCGGTCACCGTCGCGCCGGGTTGCATCTTCACTTCGTTGTGGACGAGGAACCAGGGCCACCAGCCGCGTGAGGCCTCCCAGGATGCGGACCAGACGGCTCCGTCATTGCCGGTGGCAAACAAATCGAGATGAGTCTCGTTCGAGCGCCACAAAGCGGTCACCGTCGCGCCGGGTTGCATCTTCACTTCGTTGTGGACGAGGAACCAGGGCCACCAGCCGCGTGAGGCCTCCCAGGATGCGGACCAGACGGCTCCGTCATTGCCGGTGGCAAACAAATCGAGATGAGTCTCGTTCGAGCGCCACAAAGCGGTCACCGTCGCGCCGGGTTGCATCTTCACTTCGTTGTGGACGAGGAACCAGGGCCACCAGCCGCGTGAGGCCTCCCAGGATGCGGACCAGACGGCTCCGTCATTACCGGTGGCAAACAAATCGAGATGGGTCTCGTTCGAGCGCCACAAAGCGGTCACCGTCGCGCCGGGTTGCATCTTCACTTCGTTGTGGACGAGGAACCAGGGCCACCAGCCGCGTGAGGCCTCCCAGGATGCGGACCAGACGGCTCCGTCATTACCGGTGGCAAACAAATCGAGATGAGTCTCGTTCGAGCGCCACAAAGCGGTCACCGTCGCGCCGGGTTGCATCTTCACTTCGTTATTGAGATCGACTGCGATGGCGCTGACCTGTCCCGTTACGGCCCCGCCATTGCCAGATAGCCCGGGATCGAGGAAATAATCGGGTCCCAGCTCAGACCACTGGCCGGGAAACGCCTGGGCGCATAACGAGACGCACCCGGCAGCGACAATCGCAACCAAGCACACGAAGTTTTTGATCATTTCACGGGTGTTCACTCTGCAGCATACCGCATGTTAGAAACGAAATTGATAGGATTTTGCTCTCTCACGCTATGCTAAGAGCCGCTCCGCTCATAAGTTCAGATTCAAAAGACTCGCTCGGTTGTTCATTAATCGAAGTATCTGCCGCAGCGTTCACAAGTAAGTTTCATCTCTATGGCGGTCCGCGCCGAGAGGAAAGGCACGAGTTTCTGCGCCCTAGATTAGTAACGATATACGCCCTAGGGTCTAGAAATGCCAGTGGGCGCATTTCGCCGGAGCAAACCAGTGAGCGGATAGTCGCTGTATGGGGCAAACGACCCGAAGTTGTTGCCCGCTTGCCAATCCAGGATAGTGAATGATAAAGGACGTGGGTGTTGAAAAAGTCTCGACGACTAGAATCATATTCGGCTGGAGGAAGTGGAAGCTATGAGTTCTTGCGTCGGATGAGATCGATTAGGCGGTTGCCGCAAGAGCAGGATTCGGTGCCTTACCGAGGAAGCGTACCAACCGTTTGATATTTTGCGCTGCCGCCGCGAGGAAGAACTGTTCGCGGACGAACTTCATACGGCGCAGGCGAAGCCGTCTCATTCCGATCTGATTCTTCAGCTCCGCGAACAACGCTTCCACCTTCTTGCGGGCCCGCTGCGAAATCTCAAACGCAGGCGTCTTGGCTAGCTCCCTAGCGTGCTGCCGGGCCGGTTCGTGGATGTGAATCGCGATCGTTTTGTATAGCCCTCGCGTACACTGTGCCTTCTGTGAACACCCTCGGCAACGCTTGGCCGTCGCCTTATAGAGATGGGTACGGTTCCTGAGGTTCACCCCCACATAGGTAAGCTGCTTGCCTTCGGGACACAGGTACGTGTTGCTCTCGGGTTGGTAGGCGAATCGCTCGTCGCCGTAGAGTCCACACTTCTTTTTATGGATGCTGTCGCGGGTACGCATGAAGGGCGTGATGCCACGCTCCAGCAGCCAATGTAGGAACTCCCCGTTGCCGTACGTCGTGTCAGCCGCCAGCGATTCCGGTGCTCCGCCTTGCCATTGCGCGAAACGGGTGAGCATGTCTTGTGCGGCCACCGTCTCCTGACTCATCCGTGCTGCCGTCGCTTGCACACCCACAATCAAGCAGCTTTGATTGTCCACCAGATAGTTGTCGTAATAACCCAGCCGGGCCGGCGTGCCGCCTTTCGTGGCATAGGTCGAGTCCGGATCGGTGGTCGACACTTGATCTTGCTCGTGCACCGGTTCTTCCACCGGGTTCTGCTCTTCCAGTTCCACCAGATACTGGCGCACCGTATGGTTGACTTGGGCTGCTTCCGCTAACTGTTGGCGTGGAATCCGGCTCTCTTTGGCCGCATTCGCCTCGACGAAGCTGCCGTCCACCGACAGATGTTTCCCTTGCACCAACCCCACCTCCACACACTGCCGCACGATCTCCTCAAACAGCTGCTCGAATAGTTTCGACGCCTGAAAGCGTCCGTGCCGGTTCTTCGAGAAGGTGGAGTGGTGCGGAATCTCTTGGTCGAAACCCAGACCGGTAAACCAGCGCCACGCCAGATGCATGCGCAACTCTTCCACCAGCTTGCGCTCGCTGGTAATGCCGTAGAGATAGCCAATCAGCAGAATGCGCAGCAGCAGTTCGGGATCGATGGAGGGACGCCCAGTCTCGCTGTAGCTGTCCTTGAGCCGCTCGCGAACAAAAGCCAAGCTGATGTGCTTGTCGATGAGCCGCAACAAGTGGTTTTCGGGGATATACTCGTCCAGTTTGAAATAGTAGAACAGCGCTTCGGAACGGGCATGTTGTCCCATCATGATCAGCAGTCCTCCGAGGATTAAAATCACGTAGCACATGGAAGGAATACTTCCTTGTACCGCGCCTCATCTGCTAATCAGAGTGACTTTTTCAACACCCACGGACGTTATCACCCTCTTTGGGACGAGACGACAGATCCCCATGAATTGGGTGTCTGTGCAGTGCTGAGATCTCATTTTGACGCCCTGCGCCGCGGCAGGAGCACCAATTCGGCAGCTTCCTCAGCCTCTTTGAGGAGCGTCTTGCGCGGCGTGCCTATCTGCGCACGCATGGTCAGCCCACGGGCTAAATCCGTGACTTGAATTGCGCGCGTGGCTACGGGAAAGTCAGATGGGATTTCTCCCGCGCTGATCCCGTCCCGGAAACGGCGTTCCACTAGCGTCACGGCGGCAGCTCCCGCGCTCTGCAGGAACTGCCGGACCTCAGCGTCGTTCACAAGCGGCGCGACGCACACGAGAAGACAGCCCGGGGCAGAACCTTTCTCCGTCGCACTTTCTACGGCCTGCCTCAGGAAGCCGGCGAGCGAGTCGCGAAGAGTCCCCGGCGAGAGGAGTGCTTTGGCTGCGAGAGCGCCCTTCCTCTCTGCATACGCCCTGAGGGCACGCATGAATATCGTGCGCTTGTCCCCGAAAACGGAATACAGGCTCGGACGTCCCACACCCATCCCGGCGACGAGATCGTCGATCGTCACTCCGTCGTAGCCCTTCGACCGAAACACCTGGGTCGCCTTTTCCAGCGCGTCCCTCTCGTCGAAGCTGCGCGGCCGTCCACGCGGCCTAGCGGCATTGTGAAACATTTAGTTCAAAACTCCTTGACCGTGACCATTGCACCAATATATAACCAAATAGTTCAAAATTAGCAAGGCCACCCTGACCTCGTCCGGAAGGAACCACTCATGAGACATTCGATCGCTCTCGTCACCGGCACCACCTCCGGGCTCGGTTACGCGGCAGCCAGCATGCTCGCCGCCGAGGGCTGCCGCCAGGTCATCGTCACCGGCCGCAGCCTGGCCCGGGTCCAGGAAACGGCCGCTCAGCTCGCGGCTGAGACCAAGACACAGGTTTTCACGCCGCTGGAGCTGGATCTGGACACGCCGACCAGCGTTCAATCCGCCCTCGCCGAGCTGGTTAAGCGAGGTCGGCCGATCGATTTCCTGCTGCTCAATGCAGGGATGGTCCCAGGTAAGAAGCGCGTGCTCACTGCGGCGGGCGTCGAGGCGGCTCAAGCTCCGCTGATCGGCCATCATCAACTGACTGTCGGGTTGCTCCGCGCCAACCTGCTGAGCCCCAACGCGCGGATTGTTATCGCCGGCGCGGAACCTGCCCGAGGGGACGTACCCATGTTCAGCTACACCGACGTGGCAGCCTTCGCGGCCAAACACCACCAGGGTGACCGAACCGCCGCTGTTGAAGCCCTGATGCGCAACGGGCCGAACGTGAAGTACGAGCCCAACCGGACGTATGCCGACGCGAAGCTCATCGTTGCTTGGTGGGCGGCGGCGCTGGCGCGGCGGCTACCCTCCGGCATGGCCGTGTACGCCGTCTCGCCCGGTAGCGCGCCCGACACCAAGGCGGTGCGAAACCTTGGGCCGGTCATGAAGCGGGTGATGATTCCACTCGTGAAGCTCATTCCCGGCATGTCCCAGACGCCGGAGACCGCAGCTCGCCGGTATCTCCAGGCCTCGGAGTTCGGAACCGACGTCTCGGGCCAATTCTTCGCCTCGGCGCCGAAGAAGCTCACAGGCCCAATCGAGGCGATGCGCCACCCGCACTTACACGATCGCGCCAACCAGGAAGCTGCGTGGCAGGCCGTCGTCAAGCTGTCTGGCGTCGATTTCTCGTGACATTTAGAAAGTAAAGTACAGTCTGGAAGTGATTTTTGGGGGGGTGACTCCTAACCCGATAAAATACATTATCGTCGAGGTCGTGCGCCGTTTGCTTCAGTCGACAAGTTGTTTGTGAGCGAGATTCGGAATCGATCATTGACCGCCTCTCTGAGGTTCTGTCTGCATCCGATGTATCGTTCGGTCGTTTGCACTGAGGCATGGCCGAGAAGAAACTGAATCTGTTCGAGTTCGCCTCCAGCACCGTGGCAAAGACGGGCGCAAGTGCGGCGAAGGTCATGGGGGGCCAGATGTTCAAAGCCGATTGGTTTCGCATATCGTTTCACTGCGTACCAGACCACCTCGGTTGTCACGCCAGCATCCTGCCGAGCGCCATCCTTTGTAATTCGTCTGATTAGCCTGCCTTCGGTCACACCTGAGTCGCGAATCCAAGCATCTATCAACCCCATACACCAAGCCGGCACCGGTATCGTTCGCAGCCGTCCGCCTTTGCCGACCATATCGACGATGACCCAATGGTTGTCCCTCAATTGCAGTTGATCGAATCGCAAGCTCACGGCTTCTGAACGTCGCAGTCCACATCCGAGCAGCAGACCGAGTACCGCCGCATCTCTCTTGCCGCGCAGAGTACTTTGAGGAACGGCATTCAGCAACTCTTGCGCCTGATCTCCATTCAGCCAATTACCAGTCCTGCGGCCAAGCCGTCTGACTCCCTTTACTCGACGAATCCCAATCGCCAATTCCGCACTCAGCCAACCGCTCTCCGCAGCTTCATCGGCTAGCCGCCGGATCGCGGGAAGGTGAAGATTGATCGTAGCGGCTGACAGTGAACGGCGTTCAAGGAACGAGCGGTATTGCACCACGACGGGGCGGTTGAACCCTAGTCGAGGCTCAGAACAATACCAGTCGATGAACTTGTCAATGGCGTGTTTATAGCCCCGGCGAGAATGCGCAGACACCAGCGTACCGAGCACGGTCGTCTTCGATTGTTCTAGTTCAGGAAGTGTCAGGCTCGCACAACGACTGGCAGAGCTGCATGGTTGTTTCTTCTCTGACATGGGAGGCGGCTCCTCTAACCGCCTGCCTGGTTTGGCGCTCAGAGATCACAGCGAAAAGTCTGGCGCAGTGGCAAGAGCTCGCAACCAATGGGAGGTAGTCGGAATCAACGGCGCTTTTGGGCGCCAGAGGAGGCTCTCTGCCCCGAAAGACGGAGCGGCGATGCCGACGAGCGCATCGCCGGGTAGTTCAGCGGTTTGGGCGTTTATCGGCCACTTGTGACAAACGAGCGACTCAAGGTCTGACTTGATTTCATAACAATGTCGGCTCCTCGACTTGAGTAGACTTGATAGCGGCCAAGCAACCAAGGCTCGGGAGGAAGGAGCCGAACATGCTGATTATAGGTTGTGATTATCACCCGAGCGTTCAGCAAATCGCGTTTGTAGATTTAGAAACGGGAGAAACCGGTGAACGGCAACTGCTGCACAAGGACGGTGAGGCCGAAAGGTTTTACCGCGACTTGAAAAAGCGAGGTGTCAGCGTGCGTGTAGGGATAGAGGCCACCGGACATGCTCGTTGGTTCGAGCGGTTACTGGCGGAACTGGGTTTCGAGCTATGGATTGGAGATCCGGCCCAGATTAAAGCCGCACGAGTGCGGAAGCAGAAGACCGATCGTCAGGATGCGCAGCTGTTGCTGAAGCTGCTGGTGGAAGATCGCTTCCCACGCATCTGGATACCAAGTCCGGAGAATCGGGATGTGCGCCAACTGCTTTGGCATCGGCATCGGCTGGTGCAGATGCGGACACGAGTCATGAATCAGTTGCAGGCCGTGGCTATGAATGAAGGGGTGCGACGCAAGAAGGCGCTGTGGAGCAAGTCGGGGCGCGCCCAGTTGGAGTCCTTCGTGCTGTCGCCTTGGGCCAGCCGACGCCGGCAAGACTTGCTGGAGGTGCTGGACCGCTTGAACCCCACCATCGATGAGTTAAGCACGGCGGTTGAGGAGGAAGCCAAGAAACGACCCGAGGTGCTACGGCTGATGACGCATCCTGGGGTTGGTGCGCTGACTGGCCTTGCCTTTGTGCTGATCATCGGATCGGCGGAGCGTTTTGCTTGCGGCAAGCAAATTGGCAGTTACTTGGGGCTGATTCCCTGTGAAGACTCCAGTGCCAATCGTCAGCGGCTGGGACATATCAGCAAGCAAGGTAACACTCTGTTGCGTTTCTTGCTGGTGGAAGCGGCACAAGCTGCCGTCCGTGGCGATGCGGAGTGGCGACGGAAGTTTGTACACCTGGCGATGCGGCGGGATCCCCGGATCGCCAAGGTAGCCATGGCACGCAAACTCGCCGTCAGTTTGTTCTGGATGTGGCGCAAAGAATGGAATTACGAACAGGTTATAAAGTTCGGTTCGCACGCGGGACAGCTCGTAACAGGCCATGGTGTGAAGTAAATCACCGGCGAATTGATTGGGCATCCCGCTCCCTACGGAGGGAGTTCGAAGTAGTAATCATGATCGACGTAGCGACCGGAGAGATGGTTGGGTCGGACTGAGTTCCACCTGAGAGATTACACGCGAGCCTTGGTTGGTGATGGCAAGTAGTCTTCCATGAGAGCGAAATGGCGCACTCTTAAGAGCGGACGGTGTAGTGCGCCTCAAAAAGTGCTTGACAGGGGAGACATTGTTAGAGATGGCCTGTTCACTTCAACGCACAGCGGAGATCCACCTGCGGAGATTGGTTGGTGACCGGTGGAATTCCGGTTACCCTTTCCTTGCCAACCAGGTGGAGCGCCACGCGTACCCCGAATCCGTCGCAAATTCGCGTCGAGTCCGAGCTGCGGTTTACAGTTCGCGAATTGCAGTCACAGGGTTCCGGCGCATCGCTCGATGTGCCGGAAAGTAGCATGCCAGCAAAGACATCGCTCCCAGGAGCATGACGACGGAAACGACGGTGACGGGATCGTTGGCTCCGATTCCGTACAAGAGCCGGGCGATGAAACGTGTCAGTCCCAACGCAAACGCCAGTCCCAGCGCCATCCCAATGCCTGTGAGCCACAATCCCTGCAACAGCACGAGTCTCAGCACGTCGACGCGCGAGGCGCCCAGAGCCATTCGTACTCCGATCTCGTGGGTCCGCATTTGAGTCCGATAGGCCACAACTCCGTAGATCCCGGTCACCGCAAGAACCAGCCCGATCAGCGCGAACATGCCCGCCAGGGCGCTCTGTACGACAGCGAAACTGCTCGCCATCTGGGTACTCTCTCGCATGGGACGCACATCGAAAACTGGCAGCCGTGTATCGATTTCGTGGATGGCGTTTTCCACCGCTGGCGCAAGGTCGACCGGATTTCCCTCGGTCTTCACCTGCACGATAGTCTCATACCCCACCTGGAAAAAGCTCATATACACGATGGGCTCCGGTGACTCATTCACGAATATATGTGTCGAATTTCTCGCGACGCCGACAACCGTGAAAAGGCCGCCCCATATCCTGAGTTTCTTTCCCAGCGGATCCTGTCCCGGCCAGTATCGCCTCGCCGCGGTCTGATCCACGATGAGTACCCGCGGGGCCTTTTCATCGTCATCCGGTGTAAACTCGCGTCCTTCCAGAATGGGTATATGAAGGGATTCGAAATACCGCGGGGCCACTTCGGCGTGGTACACCTGCAAAGATTCATGGGGGTGTGGCACATACCCTTCCGGATACGCATCGTCCCCCTTGTGGCCCAAGGTCATCGGAATCCAGTCCGTAAGAGACGCAACCTTCACGCCGGCAATGCCGACACGCGATCAAGAATCTTGTGACGGATCACCTGTTCCTCGTCGTGGCTGTAGCCGGCAATATTCAGCCCCACGGACGCAGTGAGAATGTGGTCCTGTTCAAATCCGGGATTCGCGCCGGCGAGATTCCGCAGTGTTCGCAGAAATAGCCCGGAGCAGACCAGCAGAGGAAGTGAAAGCGCGATTTGCGCCACTACCAGCCCGCTGAGTAATTTCCGGTTGCGTGAGCCGCCGGAGATGCTTGCAGACTCTGCCTTCAGTACCTCAATGGCCGGCGCGTGGGCCGAACGCCAGGCGGGGAGCGCGCCGCACAGCATGCCGGCCAACAGGGACGACACCGCAATCCCGATTACCACCTTATGGTCCATGCTCCCGTTGAGTATGAGGGGATTCGAGTTCGCCGGAAAGAACCATGCGAATGTCTTCGATGTCCACGATGTCAACACAAGGGCCACGGCTCCTGCGACGATGGAAAGCACCACGCCCTCCAGCACCATCTGCCGCACCAGTTGAATACGATTCGCCCCGAGCGACTGCCGGATGGCAAGCTCACGCCGCCGGGATACAAACCGCACCAGCGTGAGCGTAGCCACGTTCGCGCTGGTCAGCAACAGCACCACAGCGGCGAAGGCCAGCAGAATGGGCAGCGTCGCCGCCATGTATCCGTTGGCGCCGAATGGTGAGCGCCACATGGGATCCAGCGTGATCCGGTTATCGCCCAGATGATCGTCCGGAAACGCTGCGACAATATTGTGCATCCCGGTGTCGAGGTCCTGGGCTGCCTGGCCACGGCTCACGCCGGGCCGCAATCTTCCTATTACGTTCAGCCAGACCGCACCACCACTGCGATGCGTCATCCGCCACACATCCGTCCCGAGGGGATCGAGCGTTACCCACAGATCTTCACGGATCCCGGGCATTGCTCCGACAACCCCCTCCGGCGCCACGCCGATCACGGTTACAGGATGCCGGGCAATCTCGATCGATTTGCCCACAATTGCCGGGTCTGCGGCATAACGGGTCTTCCAAAGCGAGTAACCCAGGACCACGTTGGGAACTGGACGTGACTCCTCTTCAGGCAGAAAGAAACGCCCCAGCACCGGCTTGATGCCGAGCACGTCGAAATAATTCGCCGACACGTTCGCAATATAGGCGCGCTCCGGCAGTGCGCCACCGGTCAGCGTAATCCAATCGTGATGATAGGCAAGTATCCCGGTGAAGGTGTGGTTCTGCTCGCGCAGATCGCGATAGTCGAGATACGAGAAGGGCGGAGTCGGAGAGAAGTTCCGTTCCCCCCGCTGCAGGCTCACAAGGTCGTCCGTGTCCCGTGCGCCAGGAATCGGACGCAACATTGTACCGTCGATCCAACTGAATACGGTGCTGTTGGCGCAAATAGCTACGGCCAGCATCGCCGTCGCGGTGATCGTGAAGCCGGGGCTCTTACGCAGTTGCCGCAACGCATAACGGACGTCCCGGCCTATTTGTTCAAACCAGCCTCCGCCCCACATCTGGCGCGTCACATCTTGCACAAGGGGAATGTTTCCAAACTCCCGCACTGCCGCCTGTCGCGCCGCCTCTGCCGTCTCGCCTCGCGCCACCCGATCTGCAATCGCCATCTGCAGGTGGGCATCGATCTCTTCCTGCAATTCGCGGTTTCGCCGCTGAAAACCGAAGTTCGAAAACCACTTCACGACTCACTCTCCTCCGGCTTGACGTACATCACCGACCCAATCGCTTCGACAATCCGCTCCCATCGGCCCAGATCCGTGGCCAACTGCTTTTTCCCCTTGGCTGTGATTCGGTAGTATCGGGCTTTTTGCTTGCTCTCTGACTGCTTCCATTCAGACTGCACCCAGCTCTGACGTTCCAATCGATGGAGAGCCGGATACAGTGATCCGGTCTCCACCTGAAGCACATCTCCGGATTGCAAACGCAAAGCCTGGACAATGCCATATCCATGCTGCGGTCCCCATTGCAGCGTCTGCAGAATGAGCATGTCGAGTGTTCCCTGCAGCAGCTCAATTCGGTTTTTATACTGGTCTTTCTCGTTCATAGATGTAGATACTCTACTCCCAATGGAGGTAGATCGTCTACTTCGTTTTGTATAGCGCAGCGAGCAGCCTTGCCCACTCAGCAGATTTAAAAGTACGTCAGTTCTGAGGACGAAAATTGGTCATTCTGCATTGGCGCTAAACGCCAATGCACTCATTGATGTTTGCGAACCACAGAACCACATGGCCGTAAAGTCGGCGACTCACCGATCTGCCCGGTCGTGGGACAACTCCCGAGATACCGGCTTGGGGGAGATGCCCGAACCGGCGTACCAGCGGCATTGTTGGTGGCTCAGACGTTACCTTTCGGCGCCATCGCCGATTAGTAAAGAGTCTGAGCATGCGACTTGCATCGTTTATCTAGGGATCGGCCTGCCTATTGATCTTCTTTCTGCTCTACCCCACTCTCAACCCTAGTACTGCCAACAAAACAAGACACTTAACGCACTTTCCCCTCCTCCTCCAACTGAGCTGTGCGGCATCGGTCGCGTCTTGGCTTTCAACACAACACGAATTGGGCGGACTGCCCGGAAAGGATCACTGCAATGTTTGGACAAATGATGGTTGAACCCGTTGTGCAACTCGACCCCGGCGTCGATCTGCAGACAGCGATAGCCACACTGATAAAGGTTGCCGAAAACGTCGAGATCGTTCGTTGGATCGAGTTTCCGGCGTCGGTCCTGCTGTTCTTGCTCGTGCCCGAAGACCCGGATTCAGGGGCGGTCTATGTCCTAGACCGCAAGAAAGGAACTTGGTACGCCGTGGACTTCGAGGACGAACAATTCGGCGGGTACAGCGTAATCCAGCTCGAAATGCTCCTGAAGGACTGTAACTTCCTCGATCTCATTGAGCGGCCAGGACTTTGGCGCGCCGGGTTGCAATGGGTCGTTACGCCCGGAATGCGGCCTGAGGCGGCCGTTTGACAGAAAAATTATTCCGGGTTATCTAACGACACCCACATCCGAAAACCGCGTGGGTAATTGGTGTACATAAGCCAGATTGCCAGAAGGAGGTGACGAGTCAAATGGCAACGACAATCATGGCAACCCGGCAGGTCGTCGAGGATTACCAGAGGCTGTTCGTGAACCGCCGCGCCTACACGATGCAGTCCATGAGGCCGCACCCGGAAACGGGGCGGCACTACTACTTCCGTCCAAGCAAGAAAGGGACAGACATACCCCTGATGCTGACCGACGAAACCATCCGCCAGCACCTGGAAGGCAAGATCACGGTCGGCCTGTATGCCATCAACCCGTCAACCCAGCGCTGTAAATGGGTCGCCATTGACGCCGACTACAAGAACTCCATGGAGGACTTGCTAAAGCTGCAGTATCACCTGACCCACAAGCGCTGCAGACGCTGGAGGTTGGCACCCCTCACGAGTTGGGCAGTCCGCCGAAGATTCTTTTCCTCAGGCTGTATCCAGTTTACTTGCTGGGCCAAGCCTACCTGGAGGCACGCAAGGGTGGTCCGGCTGCGGCAGAATTCCAGAAAATCATCGACCACTACGGCATCGTCGTGAATCAACCGATTGGCTCCCTGGCGCGCCTCGGTCTTGGCCGAGCTTATGCCATCGCAGGGGAGTCTGAAAGGGCCAGAACTGCTTATCAGGACTTCTTTGCGCTATGGAAAGATGCCGACCCTGACGTTCCCATCCTGAAACAAGCGAAGGCGGAGTACGCAAAGCTGCAGTAGTTCTGGCGCTCGACTCCAAAAGCCTCAGACATTCAAACTGACGATACCTATCAGTCGGATAGGTGTCGATATCAGGCACGTCGTAACCTATCTGAATCGCGCACAACAGTCAGTGAAATTCGCTTGTCACATTGCCCCGAAACCGGCGTCTGGGAAGTTTCGGCGTTTTCATCTTATGCGTCAACTTGTGGCGACATTTTCATCTCATCGGGGCCCGATTCTCACCCTATGGTGACACGGTCCACCTAGGTCGCTGCTTTTTCAGCCCCGCCATTATCACGTTACGAGTAAACCCACAAAAAAAAATAAGGAAGGGAAGAAGAAAGATTTCGAAAAAAAAAGATGAAGGAGGAAAAGAAAGAGAAGAAGAAAAAAATGTGGTGAGGACGTAGAAAAAAATTGAAGGGAAAGGGAGGCGGAGAGGAGTTTCATGGATACGCTCGACCTCTGGCTTTGATTGAGGCACTCGCCCACGGAGCGGTGTCGAACGCCGCAGACGTGCACGCCCAATTGTTTCAACTTGGAAGCTAGGCATCGGCACCCAAGTGCTGGTTGCTGAACACCGCGTGATGCTTTAAGCTCTTGAACCACACGATTCAACGTCGCCCGCCTTCGTCACGATTACATGTACGCGTCAGCGCCTCTGGAGAAAAGAGGGTCGATATGCGAGCTAAGACTAAGTCAAGTGCGGTCATGTTCGGTTTCATTTTGGTCATGGCGATGGTGGCCGTTGCCCAGGAGAAAAACCCCGAACGCAACGCCTACTTCGGCGAGACCCACGTTCACACTAGTTGGTCGTTTGACGCCTTCATCTTCGGCAATCACCTCACCGGCCCAGCGGATGCCTACAAGTACTTCAAGGGCGAAACCATTAAGCACCCGCTCGGCTACGACATCAAGATCACCACGCCATTGGATTGGGCAGGCGTGACGGACCACTCTGAATATGTCGGTACGGTACGGCTGGCGCAAGATCCCAACTCGCCGATCAGTAAGCTACCCATCGCCAAGCAACTGCAGGTGCACGACGCGGCCGATGTCCAGCGAATCTACCTGTGGCTCGGCACTGCGATGATCAAGGGCGAGCCGGTGAAGGAACTATTGGTTCCCTCCATCACCCACACCGTTTGGGACGACAACAACAAAGCTGCCGATGCGGCCAACGAGCCGGGAAAGTTCACCGCTTTCTGCTCCTACGAGTGGACGTCAACGCCCGATTTCCGCAACCTGCATCGCAATGTTTTTTTCCGCGATTGCGCCAAGGTGCCGCAAGCACCATTTAGCTCCATCGACTCTGCCCATCCCGAGGATCTGTGGAACTGGATGGACGCACAGCGCAAAGCCGGCAACGAGCTGTTGGCTATCTCGCACAATGCCAACCTAAGCGATGGCCACATGTACCCCATCGACGTGGACAGCTTCGGACGACCGATCGACGCCGCCTGGGCCGCATCGCGCGACCGCAACGAGCATCTGGTAGAGATCAAGCAGATCAAGGGCCAGTCAGAGACGCATCCCCTGCTCTCACCCAATGATGAATTCGCAAATTACGAGCTCCTGAGCTACCTGCTTGGCAATCCCGACGGGCGCTTCGACCACATAATCGGCAGCTACGCCCGCCAGGCCTTGAAAGATGGCCTCACCATGCAGGACACCAGGGGCTACAACCCGTACAAGTTCGGCATGGTCGCGGGTTCAGACTCGCACAACACCGGCGTGCCGTATCGCCAGGAAAACTTCTTCGGCGGTCATGCCAGCTTAGACGGCAAGATCGAAACCCGCATGTCGGGTTATCTGTTCGCCGGTCTGGACGTGCGGCTCGAGAACCCTGCGGGAGTTACGGGCGTCTGGGCTGAGGAGAACACCCGCGCCTCGATTTTCGACGGCATGCAGCGGAAAGAGACGTTCGGCGCCAGTGGTCCGCACATCAAAGTACGATTCTTCGGCGGCTGGGACTACACCAAGGACATCCTGGATGGTAAGGATTGGGTAAAGCATTCGTACGCGGGAGGCGTCCCGATGGGGAGCGATCTGCCTCCGGCAAAATCCAAAGCTCCTACCTTCGTCGTGTGGGCTGTGAAAGATCCAACGTCTGGAAATCTGGATCGAATCCAGATCGTGAAAGGCTGGAGCAAGAGCGGCCAGAGTTTCGAGAAAATATTTGACGTTGCATGGTCGGGTAATCGCAAACCCAGCAAGTGGACCGGCAGGATTCCCAACATTCAAAGCACAGTGGACATTGAAAATGCTACCTACACCAACACCGTCGGCTCGGTGGAATTGAAGACTGTCTGGACCGATCCCGAATTTGATTCCAGCCTGCACGCCTTCTACTACGCCCGCGTACTCGAAATCCCCACGCCGCGTTGGACCACCATACAGGCGCACGAATTAGGCATTGCGCCGCCCGACGTCGTGTCTGCAACCGTCCAAGAGCGCGCCTGGAGTTCGCCCATCTGGTACACGCCCAGCGCTGAGACACGCAAAGGCGCTGCTGCCAGTATGACCGTTGCCGATTTGACCAAGAAAGGCGCTGTGGCCCTGAATAACGCCCAACTACAAGCACTCATCGTCGGCAAGACACTTTGGGTTCGCAACACGGTCACCGGCGATCAGTTCCAGGTTGTGTACACCAAGGCGGGACAGAGTATCGTCTTCCACATCGGCAGGAGCATGAACCTGCCAAGTGAAGTCGGCAACCCGGTGCAAACGGGTTATCAAGGCATTTCAACCGCCTACTCCATCCAGAACGGCAAGATCGTCACCACGCTGGCTGAGACGCCGTTTGAGGTTGCCGTGTACAAAGTGGGCGACACCTACTACGGTGCCCGCAGCAATGAATTCGGTTATGCCAACTACCAGATCATGCCGAAGGCTCCGACCACTGCTGATTACTCTGCCCAAGGGAGTAGGTAGCCAGACTGACGATAAAACTCCTTCTCCAGGAGTCGCGGATTAGGTTTTACTAAGGGAGTGAAATCGTTCGGCACTACCCTCTGGAACCGGATTCCCCCGAGTCATGAGCGACTCGGATGTTAGCGAGCCGCAGATAGCTGGCGATAACGGGCGCCGTGAAAAGGCGCTGGACTTCAGCGGGTGGAATTCCCGCCCGGGAACTGGTTCGCTCCACCCGGTAGCAATCGAAGCAGTAGTCGCGGTGTTTGCCACTGACGTCTTCGGATTTGGTAGAGGCAGGCCGGTGTTCGTCTACAACCTGTTAGACCTGGAACGCTTCCGGTGGGAAGGGCTTTCCGGGCTCGACGCTGGCAAACACACCATCGTGTTCGACTTCAAATACGACGGACCCGGCCTTGGCAAGGGCGGTACCGGAGTCCTGAGTGTGGATGGCAAGGAGGTCGCCCGCAAGACCATGCCGCACACCATTCCGATAATCATGACCAATGACGAAACCTTCGACGTTGGGGCCGATACGCGCACTCCGGTGGACTGGGCGTATGATCTGCCTGCCTTTCCGTTTCGCTGGGAAAATTGACAAGTTCACGTTCAATCTCGGGCCGAACCAGATGTCCGCAGAGGACGAAAGGAAAGCTGCGGTAGCACCCGCTATAGCGCACGATAGCGCACGACTAGGGTCGCGCAGCGTTCAGAGTGGAACCGCGCAACTAAAGAGGTCAAGCGCCCCTTGCGCTTCCCGCCGAGGTTTGCCCATGAGCTGCATTTATTGCAGTGAGGGCTTCGGTGTCAGCCTGACGGAGATCGCGTTTCGCTGTGGTGGCATTTTCATCTCATGCGTCAATTTGTGGCGATATTTTCATCTCATGGGGTCCCCAATTCTCACCTTATGGGGCCACGGTCAAGCTAAGTCATTGTTCTTACTGCACCGTCATTCTCACGTTATGCGTAAACCCACAATTGAGCGTGCTTTGCAGCAAACTCACCCATGTGCGCTTTGAGCCCAGCGGTTGGTCCGGAAATCCAAAGATCGGCTACGCGAAGTCGCTTATGGACTACATCGTGCGGTGGCTCGAACTGAAATTCTTCACCGGTGACCAGAGCGAATTGTTCAAAGCCCTTCCGATGCCCATTCAGCCAGCGATTGATGTCAATGGCACGGATCCGGTTGGAGCGCTCGGAGAACTTATCCAGATGGGAGATGCGCCCGCCTGCAACATCTGCGGTTCGCTGATGGTACGTAGCGGAACCTGCTACCGCTGCATGACGTGCGGGGGCACGAGCGGGTGTTCTTAGCTAAACGGCTCAAATTGTAATTCGTCCCTATACAGGGTATATTAATAGCATCATGCATGCTGCAGACTTTACCGTGGCTGAAGCCTCCTGGGTGACGGGTTTGTCCGTGAAGGCAGTCAATAAAGCGATCGAAGACGCCGCTGTGCCAATTCGAATCGTCCGCGCAGGTGGAGTGCGTCGCCGCTATGTTCCGTACGCGAGCTTACTCTGTTTGCAGCTTCATGCAGAGGGTCTAAAGCGGCTGCCGTTACGCATGCGAAGAGAAGTGTTTCGCCGGGTGTTGAGCGAGCCACAGCAGAAGCAACTTAAGTACACCGATGCGCTGATCATCGACGTGGGAGGGGCAAGAGGGAAAATGAGCAGCAAGCTTCAGAACCTGGAAAAGGTCTCGGGCACGGTCCAATCTGACCCAGAGATTATGGCGGGCACGCCTGTGTTTCGTGGGACGAGAATCCCCGTTTACCTGATTGCCGACATGATCGAACAGGGGACGCCGATCGACGAGATCCTGGAGGGGTACCCATCGCTGACTCGCGAGATCGTGGAGTATGCAGGCATCTACGCGACCACCCATCCTCGACGCGGACGGCCGCCGATACAGCCCTGGTCTGGGACGAAGCCGGTAGGGCGCAAGAAGGGCAAGTTGCGGCGTGTCGCGTAGAGTCAAGTTACTGATCGATGAATGCCTGCATACGAGCCTGGTTAAAGTAGCAACCGACCGGCTTTATGAGGCTTACCACGTGGCCCATCTGGGCATGAGCGGTCTAAAAGACCACGAACTCATGCTCAGAATTCGAGATGAGGATTTCACTCTCGTTACCAACAACGCCATCGATTTCCGGCGGCTGTTTCGGAAGGAGCAGATTCACCCTGGCCTAGTGATTTTCGTCCCTAACGTACCTCCGGCAATCCAGCGTGCGCTGCTTGAAACCGTGTTGGACTACATCGGCGATCGCGATCTCGTAAACCGCGCCATCGAGATCACTCTGTCTGGCGACACGGCAGAAATCGAGGAATACGAAATCCCGCTTACGGACGGAACGGACAGCTAGAATTCCGTCAGATCCAACCTTCCTGATTCTCTTCTTGACTCCTGCACCCGATCTGTCTTGGCCCGCATGACGGGCCAGCCATGAAGCCCAAGGCCAAATGCCTCGGGTCAGTGCCGCTGTTTGGTTGTCAAATACCTCGCCTTACCAGCTTCGCAATCAATCTCACATTCTCAATAAGGAGGCTAAACGCCATGCAGAAGGTTCTGCTGATCGGAAATCTCGGTCGTGATCCTGAGGTGAAGTACAGCCAACAGGGAACGGCCATCGCGCAGTTCTCCGTCGCCACCACGGAACGATGGAAGGACAAAGACGGCGAACCGCAGGAACATACGGAATGGTTTGCCGTGAAAGCCTTCAATCGCCTGGCAGAGATCGCCGGCGAACACCTTCACAAAGGCTCCCGCATTTATGTGGAGGGCCGGAAGCGCACGGAGTCTTGGGACGACAAACAAACGGGTGCCAAGCACTACAGGGATCTCGTCTACGTCGACAGGATTGAGTTCCTCGATTCCAAGGGCAACGGAAACGGATCTCAGGGACCGGCCCGGAGCGACCAAGACGCGACAAACCTGACCGACGAAGAAGTGCCGTTCTAAGCCAAAGGCGGCGGCATCCAACCCTTTCACTCCCTGTAATCCCTTCGCTTGTCTCCCTCGCAAAACTGCACCAAATCACACCTCAAGCGCCGACGGAGGGCGCATAGCCATGCCAACTGAAGACACAACAACATCTCCCTCGGGACTGGATGTGACCAAGCTCCTTTCGGAGCTTGAAGTCCCGTTTTCACCCGACCAAGTCCGGTGGCGGGTTACCAACACAACCAACGACAAGAAGCGCGGTCAGATCGTGCCGTACGCCGATTCGCCGCGCCTACACTGACCGGCTGAATGCGCTGTTCACGCCACAAGGCTGGACGCGCGAGTACAAGGTCCAGACGATGACCAACATCACCCGCGTAAAGAAGGGCGAGAGCATCGTCTCGGGTAAGGTGCTGGTCACCTGCACGGTCACGATCCTTGGCATTGGGTCGCATTCAGGCACCGGCGAAGAATGGGCCGACGATGACAACGGGATGACCTCAGCCGACGCGCAGGCCTTCAAACGGGCGTGCTCCTGCTTTGGGCTAGGCCGCTACTTCTACGATATCCCGGCCGTTTGGGTCGATCTGGACCAGAACCGCCAGCCTGTCAGAACACCGGTGTTATCGGCTTGGGCACTGCCGGAGAACTGGCGCAAGGGGATGCGGCCGTCGGGCAAGAATCGGGAACGGAAAAGCCAACGCATCGAACCAGGACATTGGTTCGAACGGAGGACAGCAACGGCAACCATGGCCAGGCTACGAAAAGCCAAACTCGGCCAACCGATGGCGGCGGGAACGGTCACGCCCAAACCGCAAAGTCTAACGGGTCGGCGGCGGCTGGCTCCGGCGACGATCTGGACGCGCGCATTCTGGGATTGGAGAAGGCCGTCGGTACGGCGCTATTCAGAGGCATTCTGCGGGAGTACGGGCGCGCCAACCAGCCTAAGCTAATCCGCGACGCAGCCATCAAAGGGAAGGTCCTTCAGATGCTGGAGTCCGCAACGCGCGGCCTGGACCGGTTGGAAGCTGTTACCCAACGGCTCGACCCGAACACGGTGAAGGGGCTGCTCGATAAGCTGCAAGTCCCACCGCTGAACGAGATCGCGGACATCAAAACCCTGCAAAACGTGGTCTTCGGCCTCGAAGAACTCGCCGGTTCCGACCAACACCACGCAGCCTAATCCCCACCCGTCACGTAAGCGAGGGCACACGGATACGTGTGCCCTGCGCTCTCCGAACACAGCCAGAAATGGCGTCCCTAGCAAAAAACTCCACCACAAACATACGGAGGTGGCAACGTGTCTGTAAAGGCAGTCGCACACATCTCCCAGGTTCGCGGCGGCTCCCAAGCGCGAATCATGCTGGCCGATGACGGCAAGAAGTACGTGACCAAACTGATGGGCAACCCACAGTGCACCAGGGTGCTGGCCAATGACTACTTGGCCTGCAGACTGGCGCGGATGATCGGGCTCAGTGTGCCGGAACCGGTCATTATTCTCGTGGACGAAGACACGATCCGTGAGCAGGGAACTACCTTCAGCCTAGCGGGCCGCGCGGTTCCTGCGCGGCCAGGGCTTCAGTTTGGTTCCGCCTTGGTGACCGGAGAGGTCTTGGACTGGCTGCCAGGGACAATGCTTGGACGAGTCAGGAATCTGAGGGAGTTCGCCGGTATGCTGGCTTTCGACAAGTGGACCTGCAATGCCGATGGGCGGCAAGTCGTATTCCACAAGGAAATGCGCGAGCGGAAATACGCCGCTTCGTTCATCGACTTTGGATACTGCTTCAATGCGGGCGAGTGGAGTTTCCCCGACGCTCCGCTGCGGGGAGTGTACGGGCTCAATGATGTCTATGAGCGGATCGAATCGTGGGACGACTTTGATCCGTGGTTGTCGCGGATCGAGAGATTCCCATCGCGGCAGTTACAAGGCATCGCGGACGAGATCCCATGTGAGTGGTATGGCGAACGCTCCGATCTGCAACGCTTGCAGGATCGCTTGCTGGAGCGACGCAGCATTGTCCAACAGCTAATCGAAGATTTCAGGAATTCCAGCAGAAACCCATTTGCGAACTGGACTGCGGGGCGGCCGGCTCTTCGCGCGACAGAAGCTAGCAGCGAGATGCTTGCTATCTGAGCTGGGAAACCAGCCTATTCCATTTTCCAGCCGGCCCCTCAGTGGATCCATTCTCTCAGGGGGCGGCGCATTCCCTCGGTGTCACCCGATCCCAAGGGCGACGATTTGAAGTGCTCCTCGAACTTCCGTCCCGCTTCCTGCTTGTGTTCCTCCCAGTCGCGGACGAAGATCCATCTCTCTTTCAGAGGCTCCCACATCCAGAAGCTACCGAGGGCGGTAAACTCGGCATCGGAGAACGCATCGGATCCGATGAGCAGTAACGTGCCGCATCCGGGACAGCACCTCTTCTTCCTCAAGGCAAAGTCCCACTTGCAGTGTGGGCATTGGTAGCGCTGCGGCTTGGTTTTCAAGAGGTTCCTCTCAAGTGTTGTAGATTATCGCCATTTGCGTGGGCCGTCACGTGGACACTCGGGTAGTGGATCAGTTTGAAATTCAGGTTCTCACTTTTCTCCAGATTTGTTCAAAACTGCACAGACAGCAAGTGTGACGAAACGGAGAATATCTACATGCTACGTGGAGAACTGATTGAAACTGAAGCTCTTAAGGTGTGCTGCCCTACTTGCGGCGCTGGTCGCGGGATGCGATGCGAAAGCGCCATTGGTGGCGTCCGGCCGCAATCTCACTTAGATCGCAGGCTGATCGCATCGGACAAGGTAAAGCGTAAGTTGAAACTCGTGAGGCCGTTAACGCCGAATCCCTAGCTTAAGGGCACGGCTTTCAATGCGGCGCTATCTAACAGCGCGACGCACTCCCAAGAAATAGCCGAGGGAGGGTCAGCACGGGCGCGATCAACGGGAATCTCAATTTGATCGCTGCTTCACCTCTTGAACGTTTCATCTCTTTGAGTCCCTGATTCTCACGCCCCCCTCCCTTAAACACAAACTTGTGGAGACCATATGGCTCGCCCAATCGCGAGGCTCAAGCTCGGCTATTTCCCCTTGCCTATCGAAGAAGCCCAGAACATTCGGGCATTGTTGTTACCGACAGCACCGTATGCAGCCATCGATCCCTGTGTCGGTGACGGTACGGCGTTAATCGAAATCACCAAGGACAGCGGCGCATCCCTCGCGGGCATAGAACTCGATGCCGACCGAGCCGCGGCGGCGGGAGCAAAAGGAATTGCGACCGTCCACGGCAGCTCATTCGAGTGTCGGGTATTGGCGGAAACCTGTTCGCTCCTGTATCTGAATCCGCCCTATGACAATGAGTTTGGGCCGCACAGTAACAAGAGGATGGAGTTGGTGTTCCTGGAACACTGTTATCGCTGGGTGACCAGCGAGGGCGTGCTGGTATTCGTGGTTCCAGCACCCGCAGTCGGAACGTGCGCGCGTCTGCTGACCAGCCAGTTTGACCGGATCTGTGTCTTTCGACTGGAACATCCGGAGTCAGTCCGCTTCAACCAGGTCGTGGTGTTTGGCAGACGAAAGAAAGCACATCTGCGCGGCGAGCCCAAGGGAGCGGATGAGTTGCTGCGGATAGCGTACAAGCCACAGTCTGCTTCCTGTACTGAACCAAGAAGTGAGGGAGCGCTACGCGATTCCACCATCATTGCCCGCAAAGATCACTTACACAGGACTGCCGTTGGATGAAATCGAAGACGCGCTGCAGCGGTCGGTGGCGATGCAGAACGCCCGCGGGATTCTTGTCCGCAAACAACAGAAGATGAGTGGCCGGCCGGTGACGCCGCTTCATAAAGGCCATGTCGGTTTGCTGGCGTGCAGCGGCATGCTGAACGGCTTCTTCGGTGAAGGTGAGACGCGGCACATCGCACACTGGCGCTCGGTCAAGTATGTCGACGAGTTCAACGAGGAAGGTGAATCCGAGGGGGAGACCATCATTCGCAAACGGGAACGGTTCAGCCATGAACTGACCCTTGCCTACGAGAGTGGCCAGATCATCGAGCTGAAAGAGACCAAGGAGGCCAAGCCTAGCGATGAAGAACGCTCATGAACGTTTCGGCAAACTCGTTTATCGGCGGCGCACAGAAAAGACGGCAACCAACCTTCGCGTCCTCCTGGATGCCTTTGTAGGAGAGGACCGAGGCAAGGCCCACTTGTTCTCAGTGGTTGGCGGCGACGTGGAGATCGGCGCCCTGGCTGCAGCTTTTGCCAACGGTGACTCATTTACCGTGGTAGATCCTTACGGTGAAGAGAGTATCGTCTCGCTTGGCGAGAAGCCGCTGTGCTTCCGAGGCTCCGTCGTGGTTCCCGGTCGGAAACGGCCGCTGAGGCATCTTGTGAGTTGCTCGCAGGAATTGGCGGACAACACTTCGGATGGGAAGCTGCTTCTGGTCAGTGACGACCACCTCTTCGTCTGGTCCTCTCTGGTGTGTCACTACGGTCTGCCAGCCACGCCGGAATGGGGCTCGTGGGTAATCGCGCAATTGGAGCAGCAAAAGAGGATTCAGCCTCTTCTCGGGATTTGGGTTCGCCGGTGTAGCGGTCAAAGCCACACGCAAACACTTACTGGCGGTGCTGTCCAAGGGTTTGAGGAACAGACGGATCGCTTTCCCCGATCAGAATGGGCCGGTTGCTTGGCCCGAGGTCTATCTGGCCAAGTGGACTGCCTAACTCCGGCAGGAAAAGCCGCATCCGCCGAACGCCCTCACAGCGGACGATCCGAGTCGCCTGCGCACTAACATTCGATGACTGGTTGAACTGGAGTGAGCTGTACCATTACTGATCGTTACTCAGAGAGTGCATTGGCGATCATGCACTCACCGATCCGCCGATTCAGATTGCCGAGACGAAACAGCGCCATGTGTCAGGGCCTGCGGCTCGCGGCCGTCTCGGAGGCCCGCGCCAGTGCTTGTGTGTCGACATATTCACGGATGTTCGTCAGTTTGCTATTTCGAACGGTAATGTCGAAGACCCAATGGTCCTCAAACGTCCTATTCGTTGCTTTGATTTTCCCAGTAGCGACGCCGACGACCAGAACCCGGTCTCCCTGCGCTATGAACTCGGGGGGTTCTGGGTATGAAGTTTCCACCGTTTCGTTAGCGTTCTGAAGTAAGTTATTCACCCCGGCGTGTCCGCGATGCGTGCCGGCCAGCGGCCAGTCCTCGCCGGGAATGATCCACTCAATATCTTCGGCAACCAACGCCAGCAAACGTTGTTTATCGGCGCTGCCGATCGCTGCAAAGAAATCTTTCACGACCTGAACATTCTCTTCGATGCTCATCGAAATCTCTCCTTTTCCCTTACATCAAGTGTGTCCGGTCTAATCGGACGTTTCGGAACCATCCTTCTCGGGCCAAATCACGCGGTCGATAGACCGATTACTGCTGCTTCTTGAACAAATCCTGGAAGATGAGCTGACCCCAAGTGCGGCCGCGTGCGTGCACCAGCGCGCCACCCTCGTTGAGCTTTCCCAGCTTGACGGGTGCGAACCCGAGTTGTTTGGCCAAATCCGCCACGGGAGCGATCGCGTCCTCGTCGTCGCTCGACAGAAAGACGACCCGGTGGCCGCCCTCGACGTCGGATCGGTAGCCAGGATTGCCGCACCCAGGTGATTGAAACCCTTCACGAGCTTAGCGCCGGTGAACGACTTCGCAACGAAGGCGGAGGACGGGAGGCCGTCCAGCTCTTCAGGGGGAACTCCAAACGAGTTCATCGCGTCGATGACCGTCTTGCCTTTCCAACTCGGCAGGGCCTTCGCAATCTCGCGATGTTCCCCGAACGGGACCGCCAAGATGATTGTGTCGGCCTCGAGTGCATCCTGCAGCGACTTGGCGACGACCGTGGGTCCAATCGCCCGAGCCTGCGGCGCCAACTCCTCGGGCGGCCGGCGACTCGCGACAGTCACGTTGATGTTTTTACGGGCGAACGCGTGGGCGAGGGCCTGGCCGATCTTTCCGAATCCTACAATTGCATAGCTCATCATGTTTCTCCGATCTAGTGTGAGAACTGAAGTTCGAGAAATGACAGCGCCGAGGTCAGACCTGCGCCATGCCTCCATCGACGGCGAGATCCACACCGGTGACGTAAGAACTTTCATCCGAGGCAAGAAACACGACTGCTGCCGCGATTTCTTCGGGTTTACCTCTGCGGCCAAGTGGAACCTGCGAGACGAACTGGTCGGCCGCTTGCTGGGCTTGCTCAGGAGTGAGACCTGCATTCTCAAGTGCTGGAGTCTCGATTGGTCCGGGGCTTACAGTATTCACGCGGATTTTGCGGTCTTTCAGCTCCATCGTCCAGCCACGCGCGAAGCTGCGCACAGCCGCCTTGCTCGCGGCGTAGACGGTAAACGCTGGCACTCCCATCACGTTCGCGACTGAAGAGTTCAGGATGATCGAGCCTCCATCTTTGAATAAGGGGAGGGCCTTCTGCGCCGTAAAGAACAGTCCCTTCACGTTCAGGTCGAAGGTCTTGTCGAAATGAGCTTCGGTAGCCGCTTCCAGCGGTGCGACTTCACCCCAGCCGGCATTTACAAAAAGTACGTCGATGCGACCGTGTTTCTCTTTCACGACTGCATAGAGCCGGTCCAAATCCTGCAGGCGCGTTACGTCGCCCGTGACCGTCGTGACGTTTCTCCCGATAAAGGCTGCGGCCTCTTTCAGCTCTTTCTCGCGTCGGCCGCTGATTACAACGTGCGCGCCTTCTTCAACGAAGCGCTTGGCTGTGGCCAAGCCAATCCCGCTGTTACCGCCTGTGATGACTGCAACTTTCCCTTCAAGCTTTCCCATACTTGCTCCCTCGATGGATGCGTAGCATCCAATACAGTTGATTAGAGTGATTTGGCGGTGGACGGGAACTGCTCAGAAGTCCAGTCTTTTTGCCTATTCGTCCAGAACTGGAGACAAACGTGGACCCGATTACAGACATCTTCAAAACGATGCACGTCACCGCGTTCGGTCTTCACAGGCTGGAAGCGACAGCCCCTTGGGGCCTAAGACAAGAGAACGAGGTCAAAGTACACGGCAGGCCTTCCGGCAAAACGATGCCGCCGGCAGATTTGGCGCACTTCGCGATGCTTTCGCGGGGAAACTGCTGGCTGAGTGTGGAAGGCATCGAGGAACCGATTCCGCTCACCGGTGGCGATTGCTTCTTGCTGGCGCGGGGGACTTCGATTGTTCTGCGCGACAGCCCGCGAACGCGCCCGAAGTGGACCTTTCGCGAGATTGGGGCCAGGGCTAACGGCAATGTCGCTCTTTGTGGGGGCGGCGGCGCACCCACCACTATTGTTTGCGGGTCGTTGAGTTTCGATGAGGCCAGCTTGAAGCCAATCACCCAGCTCTTGCCGAACTTTATTCTGATGAAGGCCGATCAGGCACGCACGCTGGCTCTTCACAACACCGTGCAAGCGCTGGCGTCAGAGATGGCAGAACAGGCGCCTGGATCTGAAGTCGTCGCGACTCGGTTAGCCGAGGTACTGGTGATCCAGTTGTTGCGAGCGCATATCGCGTCGGGACCGTCCCGCAGCAAGGGATGGCTCCGCGCAGTCTTCGATCCTCAGTTGGGCACCGCGCTGAGTGCCCTTCACGACAAAGTGAATGCACCGTGGACGGTCGAATCACTGGCCGAATCGGCGGGCATGTCTCGCTCCGCATTCGCAGCACGTTTCAAAGAGCTACTCGGACAAACGCCGCTGGAATACGTAACCGAGTGGCGGATGCAGAAGGCGATACAGCTACTTGAACGGCGTGACAAAAAGCTCCCAGAAGTCGCTCGATTGGTCGGTTACGAGTCCGACGCCGCATTCAGCAAGGCGTTCAAGCGAATTGTCAGGGCTAATCCTGGTGAATACCTCAGGCGTGGTTTGAAGGTCCCAAAGTCGACCGAAGCAGACCACGATCAGTCGCGATAAACGCGCCAGTGTCCGGGAAGCCACCCGGTCGTATAGTTGCGTTGGCGGACAGGTGCCTCGACGTCAGTGTTCGGGATTCATCTTGGCGGTGATGCATCACCCGTTCGTTCACAGTTTACTGACAAGGGGCGCGATCGCTTGCCGTAAACGTCGAGGTCCTTTTCTTCAATCAATCCGTGGTCTTTTTCCCCAGCCAACGTACGGGCTTCAGTTGACGGAATGACTCCAGATGCCAAGGACCATCGGGCGTCGATGTGTCTCGGCGCAGGATGTAGAGATTGCCGTCATCGGCATGGACTTTGTAAAAGGTGTCCTGCGGCCCGTACCACTGGTCCAATACCTCGTCGACCATATATTCGTGGCCGTCCATACGAAAACGTATCGGCCTTTCGTCCGCTGTCCGACCCGAGTAGCAATCCACTTCCAGCTTCATCTCCTTCATTCTGACGCATAGGCGTCATACCCGCTACTCCGTTTACGAAACCAGATAGAGCGCGACCAATGGCACCAGGTTCAGCAAGATAATGCCGATCTTGTAGACAGAAAGACCCGCGTAATGGAGCGCATCAAAGGTCTCCACAGAGAGCTTGAACCAGCGTGTATGCATTCTGTACATCCAGTCATGGCCAAAGACAAAGACCCCGAACCAGACGAATAGAACCAGGTAGTTGAGACCAACACACCAAAGAAGAACGTGCTTCAGATCATTCGTCGTCACAACACACCTCCGATGACCAAAGGTGAAAGCTACGGATGAACGAGGCCAAGCTTGATCTGTCCCTGATTGTATTCCCGCATTTCAGAGTTGACGCTTTCTCGAAGGACTCCTCTGGTCCTTGCTGGCTGGCCCCCAGCACTCTTTCGTCATTGTTAAGTGCCGTCGGTTTTCCCAACTTTTCTTCGGAGAAATCCATGCAGAGCCTAGACACGATTCACGACTACTTGAGGACTCACTCTGACGAAATCGGAAGACGAATTCTCGGTTCTTACCCAGCCCTGCACGGTGCTGACGAAATCCCTTCTCCACTGATATCTCGGATGATCCGTGCTCCTTATCCAGCCCAAACTCTAGCAATTATGGGCGTGAGCAAGCGATGGCAGTTGGCGCGCAACGCCAATGTTGTAGCCGAGTGCGGTGCGGGCAAAACCCTTATCGCTCTGGGAAGCATGTTGGTGCATAGTGCCGGACGACCGTTTTCGGGGCTGGTCATGGCTCCGCCACACCTAGTCGAGAAATGGGCGCGGGAAACGTTCCTAACACTCCCCCATGTCCGCGTGTTCTTGATCGACGACATGCGTAACGGCGGAGATCCGACCCAACCGCACGGCATCAACGAGGTCCGGATGCGCCGGGGTGAGATTGTTCGGGAAGGGCTTCACACTTCGTTGGCCGAGTTGCGGCGCTTAGGCCGTAAAGGCTGGCGCGAGCTTTGCTCCGGAACCACGATCTTCTGCGTTGGCCGAGAGAAGGCAAAGCTGTCGTACTTCTGGAAACACTGTTACGGCAGGAGCCGTTCAGGAAGGTACCTCGGATCGCTTACCAATCCGGATACCGGCTGCCCGGTCGAGACGGATGGAGTGCGGTTGAGCGCGCTCGACTTCGAGAAGAAGCGGTTGCACCAGATCGTAGAGGACTCGAAGGCAGGGAAGACCAAGTACTCGGCGCTTTGGCAGGCCGACAATAGCAAGATTGCGCGAGTTGCGCCGGCGGAATACATGGGACGCTACATGCCGGAATGGTGGGATTACGCCATTGCGGATGAAATCCACCAACTGGCTGGCGACACTGCCCAGGGGAACGCACTTGGCGTGCTCAACAAAACTGCACGCCGGTTTCTGGGACTGACGGGAACCCTGCTTTCTGGCTACGCGGATGATCTCTTCAACACGCTATTCCGGACCGACGCTAAGCGCATGACCCAAGACGGCTACGAATGGGGAGCGGCTGGGCGAGAACGCTTCACCCGCGACTTCGGCGTAATCGAAACAATCGAGCGCATTACGGTCGAGGATAACGCCTGCTCTCGGAAGACCAAGAAGACAGTCACGATCAAACGTAAGCCTGGCGCATCCCCGCTGCTGTTCGGCAAATATCTAATGGACCACTGCGCGTTCATTGGTTTGGAGGACATTTCCGACGGCTTGCCCAGCTACCGGGAGGAAGTCGTGCCGGTGGCAATGGAAGAACCGCTGAAATCGGTGTATGAGGAACTTGAGGAGGAAATCACCGCCTGCCTGAAAGAGCATCGCGGGAACAGCAGCGTGGCCAGCACCATGCTGAATGCTCTGCTGGCATGGCCGGACCATCCCTATGGCTTCGGCACTCTGTACGGGTCGGAATTCGATCCGGAAACCAAATGCCGGGAATCGTTTGTCATTGCCGAAACGGTCGATCTGGACAGGAACGAAACCTATGCCAAAGAGCGCGTGCTGATCGAAGAGGTCAAAGCCCAGCTCGCGCGGGGCCGCAAGTGCCAAGTATTCGCGGTCTACACCAACAAGCACGACGTAATCGAACGGCTGGAACAGCTGTTTCGGAACGAGGGCATTCGGGCTGCGATACTGCGGGCCAGCGTTCCCACTCACAGGCGGGAAGCCTGGTACCGCGAACAGTTGCGCCGTGGAATCGATGTCGCAATCTGCCATCCCAAGATCGTCGAGACGGGACTGGATCTGCTGGACTTTCCGACCATTCTGTTTCACGAGACCGGCTACTCGCTGCACACGTTACGCCAGTCTAGTCGGCGGTCATGGCGTATCGGACAAAGACGCCCCGTGGAGGTGAAGTTCTTTGCCTACAAGGGAACGATGCAGGAAGTCTGTCTCCGGCTGATGGGGAAGAAGCTCCTCGTAGCCTTGGCCATGGAAGGGAAGTTTGCTTCCGAAGGTCTCCAGGCAATCGACGGAGATGACGACATGCTCACGGCGATGGCGCGGGAGCTGGTGGAGAACAAGGGAATCGGAGAATCAGCGGATTCCATTTGGCGAAATGTTCAGCAACTGCGGCCCTCTACGCCGGCAGCGGCTTATCCAGAACACGAGGACCCGAACGCGCAGCCGGTGATGGACGCTCCCGCTCTGCTGCCGATATCGGTTGAGCCAATTCCTAACGCGGCGCTCTTGGAGGCTGTGAAGCACTCGCCGCTCTACACGCCGAGATGCACCCGTCGGGCAGTTGTCGCTATTCTGACGTAACTGCCGGAGTGCCGCACAGTACCGTTTCTGTTTCAACTTCCCCAGCGAAAACACTACTTGACATCAGTCCATATATGGAGAGAATATACTACAGAACTGGAGTTAACCTGTGGCGACTCAGACAATCCCTCTCGATTTAGGGCTCGATCTAAGAAAGCTGCCGGATCTGACTGACTCTGCCACCCGCAAGCGACTGAGTCCGGCAGCCATCGAAGCAGTTCTCAAGATCTCCGAGAAATGGGGCCTGAAGAGCGATGATGCCATGTTACTGCTGGGAGGGATTTCCAACGGAAGATATTACGGGCTGAAGAAAAGCCGTAAAGGTCCGTTGACGCAGGACGAACTGACTCGAGTCTCGCTCCTGATCGGAATCTTCAAAGCGCTCAACATTTTGTTCAGTGAGAAACTTGCAAACCAGTGGGTGTCGCGGCCGAACAGCAACCCAATGTTCAAGAACCAACCTCCTCTTGTGTTCCTGATCCAAGGTGGAATGCCTGGCATGTTGGCGGTCCGTCGATTACTGGATAGCCGTCGCGGCGGTCGATAAGCCTTGCCCGCCACAGTTCAGATTGATCAACGAGACACGCATCGACTGATTCCCGCTCAATATGCGGACGGCGGGGCCTCTGTATTGACCCGGCTAACCGATGACGGAGATCTTCTGGAAGGAATCTTTGAACTGGATAACGCCACCAACGATCGCCTTTTAGCAGAATCCGGACTGTTACCAGGGATCGATGCCAGGGAACTGGTCTTTGGAATTCCTTCTTACCGAATTATCAATGCCGCCTTCTGCCATCCGGCACCAAATGGCTCCCGCTTTAATACTGCTGATCGGGGCGCGTGGTATGCGGGCTTTGAATTAAAGACTTCGCAGGCGGAAGTTGCTTATCACAAGCAGCTCTGGCTGCAAGAAACTGATTGGAACGAAGAGGAAATCGCTGAGTACGTCGATTATCATGCGGATTTCCGCGCTGAATTCCATGACATTCGGGAAACGAAGAAGTACAGAGATTGCCTGTCTCCAACCAGCTATGTCGCTTCACAGGCGCTCGCTGCCAAACTGTTGGAAGCCGGCTCCGCGGGAATTGTCTATCCCAGCGTTCGCCGCTCCGGAGGAACCTGCATCGCGTGCTTTCGGCCGGTATTGGTGACCAACGTCCAAAAAGGTGAGAGTTTTACGTTCGTGTTCGCTGATTCTCGTACCCCGCCGACGATTCGGCGGGTTTAGCGGACATGTTCCCAGAACTTCTGCGCCCGTAGGCTCGATGTAATGATCTGCCCTACCAAGATCGTCGAGAACAGACTAGACCTGCTGCACTTCCAAGGTTCCTTTTTCCTGAGAGAGGCTACTCGTTGTACATGTTGAGGTAGGCCATGCACTGTGGTGCTTGTTAAGTGTGCCGAACAAATTCGTTGTCGGCTCTCCATGAGACAACGTCCTATTACTGATGTTGTCTAATTTGGCACTTCAGGATGGCGAGGTATCCGCTCGGGAGGTTGGATGTGTGCCACTCCCGCACCGCCGAAGAGTTAAAAAGAGGATCCCTAAGTATCGTGGTTCCACAGCAACGTCGGCGCGTGCCTAGTGGACCGACACACCCTTGCGATCAGATTAGCTTGCTGACATGGTATGGTGGTTTCGCGCAGCAATTAGTCTGCCTCCACTTAACAACATGCTAAGGAAGTGGCGTTGCCTACCTCGTCGTCACCGCATTCGGCCGATCAAAGCCCTCGAGGCGGCACTCACATGATGAGTGGCGGGCCACGTCTCGGTCATATCGAGCCACGGGAACGTGTAGGCGCCCAGACCGGTCGTAAGTACGAATACCAATACGAGCGCACGGCTCGCGCGGCACTCGATCTTCTCGCCGACGGCCCAAAGCAAGTTTGCGTCTACTGCGACTGGCACGACGATTACGTCGTCGAGACTGGCGACCCACCCACGCGTTATGTGTTTCACCAGGTTAAGGGACGCAAATCCTCTCAAGGGCCGTGGACGTTCAGCGAGTTCTTCGGCGTCCTTAAGAAGAAGGCCAAGGCCCGATCAAAGAAGCCAGCAACGGTCAAAGCTGACGCCATCGTGCCATTGATGCTGTTGCACCACAAGAACTTCAGCGACAGCTGCGGCGGGCTGGCCTTCGTGACCAACGCGGGTCTTGATCCGGTATTGTCCGAGTTTCTTGAGGCGATTGGTCGCACGGACAGCGAAGCCGCCCTTCCTGAAGAGGCGCAGATCGCGTTTCAGCACATCGCCCGTGCATACTCCGCCACGGATCCTAAGCTAGCACCCTCGGCGTCCGACCTGTTCGGCTGGCTTCGGGGACTTAAGGTCTATACCGACCAAGGTCAACTGGCGGACAACGACGCAGCTCTTCTTGAGCTAGCCAACGTAGTGTCCGAATTTAGTGAAATCGAACTTCTCCAGCGGCAAGCAAAGCAAATTGCCCGGGAGATAGTGAACCGGGTCCGTGTCAAGGTCGCGCACTCTACCACCGTCGTTCCGACATCTGACGAGCAACTGCGATTAGATAAGGGCATCGTCGTTACGGAGCTACTCGGAGTATTGAGCTTGTCCGCCGAGGCTTACGAACAATTGAACGTCAGCGTGATCCATGCCAAGCGACTTCAGGGCTCGCTCCAAACTCCACGGGACCATTGCGGCGACACGCGAATAGGACTGAATAACGAGGCGGAATTCATCCCGATGTGATCTCAGGAGGCGCAGGCCGGCGCCGAACTTGGCAGTACGCATTGAGCCCCAATACAGGTAGTTGACGCCCCGCTCAACGGCCATCTGCACGCAACGCTCGTCGGCGCCATAACTGGATGCCAGACCGAGACGGCCGACTTTCCAGCCTGTCTTACCCAACGTTGTGGTCTTCCAGTCGGTCATCCCTTGTTCACCGAGGTCCCAGAACTCAGAACCTGCACATCAGGAATTGCTATGGAACAGTTATACCCGAGCCAGTCTCAGCCGGCTTGTAACCCAACCCTCTGCGTCGCCCGTGACCGCGTCAAAGTCCAGAGCCGACGCAAGTACGTATTCACCGACCAAATCGATCAGCTTATCCGGGAGAGTTATCACAATCGTCGAGACGAAAAGACCCGTCTCAATATACGGCCACTGGCCAAGAAGGTCGGTATGCTAAGCGGCGATGCTCGGTTCGCTGTTTATTGCCTATTCTTCTATCTCCTTCGTTCTGTAGTTAATGAAGTCGCGGTACTGCACCAGCTCGCGGATCAGGGGATCGACTTGCTGCAAACTCAGTGGGGCTTGCGGGCAGCGTTCCAGATAGCGGCGCACGAAGCGGTATTCCTGCACTCCCATGTCGAGCGCAGCGGCGCAGGCCTCATCGACCGCTGCAGTGCCGTACTTCTTGGCCAAGGAGAGAACGCCCAGGATGCGGCGCACTCCGACCTCGCCTTGCTGCCGGTGGATGGCGTCGCAGAGCGCCCCGATGTGCGATCCGGCGCGACCCGCTCGCCACAGCAGTTGGGAAGTGCCCAGCGGCGTTCGCTTGGGGCGGTCCTGTTCTTTGATGCGATACCATCCGCGCTTCTGACGCACATGTTCGCGCAGCAGTTGCCCGGTCTTGGGATCGAGCAGACGAACATACAGCTCATCCCACTGCACGCGCAGCACGCGCCCGATCCAGCCCGGCGGGGCGCCGTAGTACGCGGCTTCGACTTCGACGCAGCCATCTAGATGAACGATGCGCTCGCCGTACTGGTAATAGCGGAAGGGTTCCAGTGGCAGCGGCAACAACGTGGGCTTCTCTTCGGCAAACATGGCGGCGACCTGCCGCTTGGTGGTGCCGTGGATGCGCGTGTCGGCCCAGCGCTGTTCCCAGCGATCGAGGTAGGCTTGAGCTTCTTCCAAAGTCTCGAAGCGCAAACCTTTCAGCGGTGTCTTCTGCGCATGACCGACACCGGATTCGACTTTGCCTTTGCGGTCGGGATCTTGAATGCGGCAGGGCATGGCGACCGCGCCGTAGTGAGCAAGCACATCGTGATAAAGAGGATTGAGCGTGGGATCGTAAATGTCGGGGACAAGCACGCCCTCGCGCAGATTGTCGAGCACGACGATGCGCGTGGCGCCGCCCAGCCGGCGAAAGGCGCGTTCGTGCAACTCGGCCCAGATGCGCGAACTGGAGTGGAAGGTCAGCAGACGAACCGACTTACGACTGCAGCCCAACGTCATCACGAACAGCCGGGTGCGCCGGTACTTGCGGCTCTCGGGATCGCGCACCATGGGACCGGTGCCGTAATCGACTTGCGCCTCCTGGCCAGGGGCGGTAACGATCACGACGCGGGCCTCGGGGGTTTGGACGCCGCGCCGCCTGCGCACGAAACGCTGCACGCTTTGGTAGCCGCTGGCGAAGCCGTACTCGGAGACCAAGTCCTGCCAGATGGCCATGGCATTGCGGCCGCGGTTGAGCCCCAAGTCGATGGCTTCCCGATACGGCTCGCAGGCGCTGGGGCTGGGGACCACGGCAGAGTCGGTGATCACCTCGTTCTCGTTGGCCGGTTTTGAAGTTGCTTTTGCTTTTCCCTTATTAGAAAGGTTTTCGGGGTTGGGGTTGGGGTTATCGGGAATCACCGCAATGGCCGGTTTTGCCGCACCGGAGTCGGTGATCACTTCGTTGGCCGGTTTTGGTTCACACCGCCCCCAGCCGCTGGGCGGACGTACCGCAATCCCCGCCGCTTTCAGGTACGCGCCTGCGGTTTCACGACGGATTCCGGTCGCCTGCTGGATGCGCCGCAGCGACCAGCCCAGCCGTCCCAGAGCTAAGACTTGTTGTTTCTTCTCTTCGTTCAAGACATTGGCCATGCCCACGGAGCCTACAAGCCTCCACGGGAATCAATGTCCCGGACGCTACTCTCGTTGGCCGGTTTTCAGGTGATAATCAGTGGCCGGTTTTGGGTGATCGCTGAGGCTCACTGGCATCGCGGCCGTAACGATGGCACAACGCTTGTTCGTTTCCTCAGTGTGTTCATAGGTGCGAAGGACGTGCCGACTATTCTGCATCTGCCCAGCGGCAAGATCGTAGGGGCATCAACTGCTGACACGGATGCGGCCCGCAAAGCTCCAGCGGCGTGACTACCTCAAGGTTTCTGTGTGTCCTCCGGCTGATCCAGCAGTACGTCATACGAGAAGCCGCAAAAGGCCTTGTACGGCATTCGAAACTTTAGGTCTACGAACGAGGGCCAGCGGGGCTGGAAGTTTTGTTGGTCAGTCTTTTCGTCCAGATGCCGCACGGAGCTTGGCGTCCATTTTCACCAACCCCGCGAGAGAGTCAGCCTTCATCTTTTGCATCACTTTGCCTCGGTGCGTTTTAACGGTAATCACGCTGATGCCGAGTTCGTCAGCGATTTGTTTATTCAATAAACCCGAAACCACCAACGCCATGACTTGGCGTTCGCGAGGCGAAACTGACGAGTAACGATTCCGGAGTTCCTGTATTTCCGCCGTATGACCGAGAGCGGCACGGCTGCGTTCAAGGGCCTGCCGGATGGCCCCCAACAGCACTTCATTACTAACTGGTTTCGTTAAGAATTCGACGGCGCCCGCTTTCATGGCTTGGACTGATTTCGGTATGTCGCCATGACCTGTGATGAAAATAATCGGCATGTCCGTTCGCTCAACAGCAATACGCTTCTGAAGTTCGAGACCGCTGAGGCCTGGGAGAGAAATGTCAAGAACAAGACAGCTCGGAACGAGTGAACGAGGGCGATCGAGGAATTCCTGTGCCGATGCGAAAATCTCTGGCTGCCAGCCTATCTTGCGGATTAATAACTCCAGCGCTTCACGCACTGAGACATCGTCGTCAACGACGAACACGATAGGCCTCGCAGTCGGCACTGGCGATGACTCCACTGCATGACCAAGTGATCTAGCAAAGCTTGTTTTATCCCCCCGGCTTGCCGGGTGGGAACTGTCAGTTTCCTCGAAGTGCAACATTGACAGCCTCCAACAGAACTGTGCTTATGACTGGCTTGAGCAGGAATCCCGCCGCTCCTTGTTCAAGCGCTCGCTTCCGAATTCCTTCGTCTTTCTGACCGGTAATAAAGATGATTGGAAGCGCTGGACTCCGAAGCTTCAATTGTCGTTGAAGATCGAGTCCCGTTACGCCCGGCATGACGACGTCAAGGATCAGACAGCGGGTCTGGCTCATGCAATCGGAAGCGAGAAACTCTTCCGCCGACGAAAACGCGCGGGCGGAAAAACCGAACTGCCTCAGCAAACTAGGGAGGGACTCGCGGACTGACACATCGTCATCAACCACCGTCACAAGTGGACGTTCGATGGATTCCTGTTCTCGGTTGGACTCCATAAGCGAAGGATGCGCTGCTGCTAGGCGGGGCGTCAATCGCACCAAGGTATGAACCTCGGAATCGGTGTTCCGCGTCGAACTTAAATTATGCGGCATGCATCGCACCATCCGGCCGGCTGCAGCGAGTTTCCTCTGCCACTAAACCAGCGGCTTTGCAGGGTATTGAAAATGAAAACGTGGCTCCCGGACCATCATTCGCTGTCGCCCACAAACGCCCCTCATGAGCCTCGATGATGGAACGACTGATTGACAGGCCGATTCCCATACCTTCGTTCTTTGTCGTATAGAAGGCTTCGAAGAGCCTGTCCGCAGCCTGGGGTTCGAAACCGACCCCTGCATCTTTCACGCTAAGCTGCACCCGATCGCCTTCCTCTCTTTTAGTTCTGATCAATAATTCTCTCGGACGATCGTCGACACTGCTCATCGCGTCTGAAGCGTTTCGTACCAGATTCATAATGACCTGCTGAACTTGGACGCGGTCCGCCATGAGGAGTGGGAGATTGTCGGCAAGTTCCTGCAGAACGATCACCCGCCATCTTTGCAAATCGCTCAACGACAGGGAAATCACCTCCCGTGTGGCCTGATTCAGGTCCATCAATTCGGGGGACGGATCTTTTTTGCTATAGAGCGCGCGTAAT
This sequence comes from uncultured Acidobacteriaceae bacterium, assembly GCA_963730105.1. GTDB lineage: Bacteria > Acidobacteriota > Terriglobia > Terriglobales > Acidobacteriaceae > DASRAA01. Next base: position 226,137 of record CAVSQO010000010.1, on the reverse strand, counting down.
CGCTTGATCACGTCAGAGGCTCGGTTTGCATCACGCATCGTGCGCTGTGTAGTTTCCCGAGCGCCGTCGATATCGGGAGGATCGGTAGAAAGCATTAACAAACAGGTGTCGGTGTTGGTCATAATGCCAAATAGCGGCTGGTTGACTTCGTGCGCGATCGATGAGGTAAGCTCTCCCATTGTCATCACACGCGCCACGCGCGCGAGTTCGGCTTGCGTGTTGCCTAGCTCTTCCTGCGCATGCCTCCAATCGTGCATATCCACAACTGTGCCGTACCACTTTAGAATCCGCCCTTGTTGGTCGAGCAGCGGGAGCGCGCTCGTTACGCACCATCGATAGGTGCGATCGGCAGCGTGGAATGTGCGAATCTCGACTCGGTACGGGGCCCCGGTTGCGACACAGGATCTCCACGCTCGAGCTGTCCGTTCAACATCTTCTGGATGAAGAAGTTTTGTCCAACCGCTACCCATGATTTCTTCGGCAGAGAAGCCGGTGTAGTCGAGCACGCGAGCATTGCAATAATCGATTGTCCCTTCTGCGGTGGCGCTCCAGAGCATTTCCGGTATGGTCTCGGTCATCTGGCGCAGGTTGAGTTCGCTGTCTCTTAGTCTTTTTTCTGCTAGTTTGGAGTCGGTAATGTCCCGAATGAAGGCGCCAAAAAACCAATTCTGGCCCAGTCTCAATGGCGAGACTTCCAACTCAGCCGGGAACTCAACACCGTTGCGCCGGACGGCCGTGACTTCGATACGCCGTCGCAAGATCGGGCCATTGCCGGTAGCCAAGAAGTGACGTAATCCGCGCTCGTGGGCCATCCGTAGTCGCTCCGGGATAATCAGATCCGACATGTGCTGGCCGATCGCCTCCTTATTACTCCATCCGAACACCATTTCAGCTTGCTTATTCCAATCGGTAATCGCCCCTTCAGCATCCATCGTGATAACCGCATCTAACGCGGTGTCGACGATCAGCCGGTTTGTTTCCACAGCCCTCCGTAAATTCTCTTGGGACTGTTTCTGATCCTCAATGTCGGTGGATGTACACACAAACCGAAGGAGATTTCCTTCCGCATCACGTAACGCCGCGGCTCGATTGAGATGCCAGCGATATGCCCCGTCCTGCTCGCGGCGAAACCTCGCTTCCATTGTAAAATCCTGCCCTGAGCGTATCCCGTCGCAAATGCTCTTTGACGCTGTTTCTCGATCCTCAGGGTGGATCGCAGTCATCCACGCCTCGGAATTTGATTGGACGTAATCGAGTGCCTGACCTGAGTATTCCAGCCAGCTTCGGTTCACGAAATCCGGCGTCCCATCAGGCCTGAGCGTCCACGCCGCTACAGGGATTTGTTGAAGGAGGCCAACCTGGAACTGCAGGTCTTCGTTGGCTTCGGCAAGTTCTCGGGTGCTACGTTCCAACTCCTGGGTCCGAACTCGAACCTGTGTCTCCAACCCGTTTGCCAGTTCGCGCACTGCTGTTTCCGCTTTTTCGCGCGCTGCGTTTTCCAATTTGAGGTTCTCAATCGACGCTAGGACCTGACATGCCGCTGACGCGAAACGGCTCGTGCGTTCGAGCAGCCTTAGGTCCTCGGCGTCGAATTTGCGACGATTATCGTGTGCGAATGCCCAAATTGTACCGACCGGTTTACCGTTTGCGTAAAACGGAACAAAGAGTCCTTCTTCCGTTACGGGCATCGTCCTGCTGAAATTCAGATAACGCCGTTCCCAATGCGTGAATAGCATCGGAACATTGCGGTCGAGCACTTCGCCGCATGGGCAGGAATTGCGCGGGACATTGGAGCCGGCGTGGGGCCGCCACGCGCCGGCAATAGCTGCCCAGTAGAACCTCTTTTCGTCTCTCGTCAGCAGACTCAGGCCGGCAGAATCAGCATGCAATAGATCGAGGACTCTATCAGCCAATGTTTGCAGAATGGTACCCGGGGAGTCAGCTAGCGCGTTGGCCAGTGCCACGAGTGCTCGGTTCTCCGTCTCATAGTCGGGCGAACGCGAGGGGCGCTCGCGTAATTCCTGGGTGCGGAGAATCGATTCCAAAGGAACCCCTGGAATTGGAGTTTCCAGTAGAAAATCATCTCGCAAATTAACGGAGTCGGTCACGTTTTCCCCTCCACGCAGGACGTTTTCGCCGAATTGAGCGTTAACCGTACGTTCCCAGACACGGGGTAGCGCAATGGTTTGACTCTAAGCTTGCTCTCGATGGCAACCCATCTCTATTGGGAGCGTCTACCGCGACGGGCGTCAATTGTACTTTGGTATCGATTCATCGTAGATATCACCAGCTGTGTACCCCAGCATTGTCGAATCCGTCTTTCCAGGAATGGGAGCGTCACGCTGTACTCGTCATCAGAAACTGTTACTCGCGTACGGATGCCCTCGCACGCGGGTCGTTGGTTGAGCTCTTAACGAATCGACCTGTTGATCGTCGTGCGGTAGCTCCCCTGGCTAGCGACACTTTCAGAGGATGTTGGCCGGGATTAAAAGGGCTCAAAACATTACAACTGGTGCAGCACGCGAGATTCAACTGGATGCGCCCTTTGTCTTCTAAAGGGTTCCACCACGCAGGAAGATCAGGATTTGCAAACTTAACACGGAACCCTTCTAACGAATTTCCCGTCTCCAGATTAGTTCAATTCTCCGCTGCCCGTTCGGGAGCATGACCGCGATGTGCCATCCAGATGCTACGAACGTCCCTCGTACCTAATACGAATCGAAGTTGTGACACTCTCCGCATTAATCATGCAAAGGTATCAATTCATACCCTTGTCTAATAGATTCCTCCACGTCCCTAGCCTAATCTTCATGCATGACAACTAAGAAAACAGCCATGGTGATTAGGAGCGTCGCACGGCATCGGCGCCGTGCGTGGATGGCGTCGCAAACGCTGGACGCCGCTAGGAACCACGAGGAACCTGAAGATTTGGAGAAAGGAGGGAGCCATGGAAGGCGCAGCCATAAGAAAGAGTATGACCTGACCGGACCGCAACTATCTGCACGAGGAAAAATGGTCGCCATCGAGCGACTACCTCGCCATCTGACAACGCCCGAGCCAATCGAAAGGGAGAGCTGATATGAAAAAAACGATCTTCATCGCGATTATTTGTTGCGCCGCCGCACTGACCGTGGCCTCGCCTTATGCGCCGTCACAAACAACATCACAAACAACCGACTATCGCTACGCGGTGCCCCTTAATCTTGCGGTTGAGGCCGCGACCGAGGCTATTCATGTATGCGCCCTAAATGGATATCACGTGAGCGCAACAGTCGTGGACATGGATGGGGTACGGCAGGTAGACCTTCGCGGTGATGGCGCTACCATCCATACAGCGGAATCGAGTTACGACAAGGCGTATACGGTCGTCACGCTGGGACCGATCTTCGACTTTGATACGTCCGGCAAGTTCTTCGAGCTGACGAAGACCAGTCCCTATGCGCCGCGCCTCGCAACGATGCATAACGTCATGGCGCTTCCAGGCGCAGTGGCGTTCAAATCGAAGAACACCATAGTGGGCGCTCTGGGCGTGGGAGGGGCTCCCGGCGGAGACAAGGACGAAATCTGCGCACAGGCCGGCGTGGCGAAGGTAGCCGGTCGACTTCCAAATTGAGTATCACTGAAGTCCAGGCTTACGCGATCCACAAATCGGGATAAAAAGGAGGAGTCATGGTTGAAGGCGCAGCAGTACGGGGTGCAGGATGGCCTAACGCCGGCCAAAGCGATCTGCACAAGAGAGAAGCCGGCATGATCGCTTTCCCTCCAGCAGAATGTCTGGAATGCGAGCAAACTCCCAATGGCGTTTCGACAATGGCGATCTCCAACACCAGTGCGCCAGACCAACCGCAGCATGCATTCGACTGGCTGTGTGTAACCTTTCTGAGCATGACGGCGGGTGCGGTCGATGTTATTGGATTCCTTGCACTCGGAGGACTGTTTACCGCGCACATTACGGGAAACATAGTCATCCTTGCTGCCCATTATATAACGGGTGGCTTTAGTCGGATCGGACCGCTGATCGCAGTTCCGGTTTTCATAATTGTATTGGGGATAGTTATTTGGGTATCCAAAGACAAACAGAAGCTTCGGACTTTACGAGTATTGCTGATTCTCCAGGCTGTACTGCTGACTGGATTTCTGGCGCTTTCCGTTGTGCTTGGTCCCTTCACCAATCCCGGAAGCGCAGTAGCGGCTGTTGTCGGGATGCTCGGGGTTGCAGCGATGGCCACTCAAAACGCGCTTGTCAAACTCGATCTGCCAGGCTTCCCTACGACGGCGGTACTCACCACGGATACTGTCCTGTTGACTATCGACCTTACGACTCTGGTGCGCGCTAAGGCCTTGCCTGAGGAAATGGCCCAGGCGAGACACCGTATTCGGATGACGTTCCCGGCTTTCGCGGGTTTTATTGTGGGTTGTGCGACGGGAGCGTTGCTCGAAGTTCATTTCGGATTGTGGGCTTTGACACTCCCGGTTCTCTTGTCCATAGTTGAAATCGTTTTGAGTGAATACGCGGTACAAACGGTTCCGGCGACGAACAACTCAGTTCGCTTGCGCCGTTTCCGCGACTGATACGTTGGAATCCAAAATTCTAAAGAGGAGGTTTGGTTATGTCAGACAACAAACAAGCAGGCGTCATGGAAAGACAAGGAGGCATCATTCGACCCCACCAGCCAGGCCAAGACGTTTTCAGATCAATCCTGTCGGAAGAGATCGACTGGAAGCCCTTCGCGGCGTTCCCACCTTCGGTCTTACTGGCAGTCGTTGTTGGTGAGCCTTCGCGGGCGGGCCCCTACACGATCAGGGTCAGAGTACCTCACGGCGTGAAGCTGATGCCACACCGGCACCCGGAGGATCGAGTTTACACAGTTATTTCCGGCGTTTTTTACATCGGCCTTGGCGATCAGTTCAACCCCGATGAACTGCAGGCGTATCCGCCCGGTAGCGTCATCGTCCTACCCGGCAATACGTCCCATTTTCACTGGGCGAAATCCAGTGAGTACATCACGCAAGTTTCGGCGATTGGGCCGCTTGGTCTTGAATACTTAAACGCGAAAGACGATCCGCGAAACCACCGGCCTGGGAATTTGAGCCTGAGCCCAACTACTTAAGTGTCTAGAAGCAGAAGCTCGTTTTCGCATATCTGTGTCGGGTGTTGACGGAATAGGAGTATGAAGAGCTTGTCACTTCGACGCTTGCCAAGGGTATCGCAACTGTACTAAACCGGAGCGCTGTATGAGCAGCCGAGTTCTTGGTTTCGCTGCGGATCGGCGCGAATTGAACGACATCTCAACGGAGGTAATAGGCGATGGCACATCGAGTGGCAGATGAGTTAATCAGCAGACTTGTTGAAGCGGGTGTCCAAAGACTTTACGGCATCGTGGGCGACAGCCTGGATCCGGTAACGGATGCTTTGCGAATAAATGGGAAAGTTAAGTGGATTCACGTGCGCCACGAAGAAACTGCCGCTTTTGCGGCGGGCGCCGAGGCTCAGCTCAGCGGGAAACTTGCGGCCTGCGGTGGCAGCTGCGGTCCCGGCAGCCTTCACCTGATCAACGGACTCTTCGATGCTCATCGCAGCAATGCCCCGGTACTCGCGATCGCATCGCATATTCCAAGCAGCGAGATCGGCACCGGGTATCTCCAGGAAACTCATCCCGAAATTCTTTTCAAAGAATGCAGCCACTATTGTGAGCTGATTTCGAATCCGAAGCAGTTTGAGCGTGTTTTTCACATCGCCATGCAGAGTGCAGTCGGAAAAGGCGGAGTGGCCGTAGTCGTGTTGCCCGGCGACGTGTCTGGGATGGAGATTGCGAAGGATGGCTCTCCTCGTTCCGTGGTCCGGCAAAGGCCCTCCATCCGGCCCTGTGAAAAGGACTTGGCGCAACTGGCGGAGTTGATTGATTCGTCGAAAAAAGTGGCTCTCTTCTGCGGGATCGGATGTGCCGGTGCTCATGATGAGCTAATGGCTCTGGCTGACAAGTTGAAGTCTCCCGTTGGCCATTCGTACCGCGGGAAACCGTTCGTCGAGTTCGACAACCCGTTTGATGTCGGAATGAGTGGACTGCTTGGATTCGGCGCGGCGTACCAGGCCATGCACGAATGCGACTTGCTGCTGCTCTTGGGCACTGATTTTCCCTATAGCAAATTCTTGCCAAGCAAACCCAAGATCGTCCAAGTTGACATCAGAGTTGAGAACTTGGGCCGACGAAGCAAACTGGATCTCGGATTATGGGGCGATATGGCCGAAACTATCCGCGCGCTACTCCCGATGATAGAAGCCAAGTCGGATCGCTCGTTTTTGGACGCGATGCTCGGAAACCATAAAAAGTCGCTTCGGCGACTAAATGCCTACGTAGATCACGTTGGGAAACGGAGGCCCATGCACCCTGAACCTGTCGCGGCCGCGCTGAGTGACGTTGCGGCAGACGACGCGATCTTTACTGCTGATACCGGCATGTGTAACGTCTGGTCTTCCCGGTACATTCGAGCAACGAAGGACCGGCGCTTAATCGGCTCCTTCACCCACGGGTCCATGGCAAACGCGCTGCCTCAGGCCATTGGCGCGCAATTTTGCTATCCCGGAAGACAGGTAATCGCAATGGCGGGAGATGGCGGCCTCGCCATGCTCATGGGCGAGTTGTTGACGGTGACACAGTACGACCTCCCGATCAAGATCGTAGTCTTCAACAACAGCGCTCTCGGAATGGTGAAACTGGAGATGGAAGTCGACGGAATACCCGACTATCAGACTGACTTGAAGAACCCGAACTTTGCAAAGCTGGCCGAGGCGAGCGGGATGATGGGTGTAAGAATCGAAAATCCAGCCGATCTGTCCTCTGGACTAAAGCAGGCGCTTCAGCATTCGGGTCCGGCGCTGATTGATGTGGTCACCGATCCAAATGCGCTTTCTCTGCCGTCCCATATCGAGGCGGACCAAGTCGTTGGCTTCGCAATCGCCATGGGGAAACTGGTCCTCGCCGGTGGTATCGACGAGGTCGTAGACACAATTGAAAACAACATTCGGAATATATGAGAACTTTCTCCCGCACTCCGGCACCGTGCAGGTGGTTCCGCGCGTGTCCTTATTATTGTCCCGTAGGATTGATTCTCCTCCGCGTGGACGACAGACGAATGGGTTGCTTAGACCGTGGACAATTCCGACCGCATCCTACTTTATCGACAACGGGAGGCACCGCATGAATCTATCCGACGTGCCGATTGCACATGAAGGCTTCTTCGCCACGCACTTCTTCACCGTGAGGGACCTGGAAAAATCGAAGGACTTCTATGTCCGAATTCTTGGCGGGAAAGTCATCAAGCCGGAAAATCCCTGCTACATCAAGTTGGCTAATACCTGGATCATTCTGAATTCCGGCGGTTGCCCGACTCCCGACAAGCCAGAGGTCGTCCTCGAGACTCCGTCGAATCTCAATAGAGTGAATAGCTTTCTCGACTTGCGTGTCGCTGACATCCGGGCCTGCTACAAACAATGGCGCGACAAAGGAGCGTTCTTTCTTACCGAGCCGCTAAACAATCGCGGCTGGGAATGGCGCTGCTATATGCGCGATCCTGACGGCTACCTTATCGAGGTCGGCCAATATACTCAAATCGCCCTCGACTGGTTCACAAACGCCACTTGAGGTGCCAGAGGCAACTTCACTCCTAAAGACGGGCGTATAGAGTCTGCAACTGCTTGGTGAGTCGGATTACCCGGGGACCCGGATTCTGAATCTAAGGTTCTCATGTGCTTCCATGGCGAAGCAGGGTCCGACCATCTCCGGGCTGATGGATGCCTTCGCAACTGTGGTCTCGCTTGCCCTGCAGCACGGCGTTCCATTGCGCGTGCTTTGCGAAAAACTCAGCCACATGCGCTTCGAGCCCAGCGGTTGGTCTGGAAATCCGAAGATCGGCTACGCCAAGTCGCTTATGGACTACATCGCGAGGTGGCTCGAACTCCGGTTCTTGACTGGTGACCAGGGCGAATTGTTCAAAGCTCTTCCGATGCCCATTCAGCCAGCGATTGATGCCAATGATGTCGATCCGGTTGGAGCGCTCGGAGAACTTATCCAGATGGGAGACGCGCCCGCCTGCAATATCTGCGGTTCGCTGATGGTACGGAGCGGAACCTGCTATCGCTGCATGACGTGCGGAGGTACAAGCGGGTGTTCGTAGCGGGCAAGCACGAGAGAGATAGAAAGAAGAAGAAACAAAAACAACCACACTGTCGGGCTCTCTATCAGACACCGGTAGCTGCCTGATTTGTCCAAGACTCACGCTCGCTGCGATATTCGGTCACCCTCGGCAGAACTTTCAAGAAATCATTCGGAGGTTCTCGATCGCAGCGTGCTTCACGGCTCCGATCGTTTAACTGCTAACGGGTGATTTATGAACTTGGTTGCGGATTCTCTTACCTCCCGTGCTGCATGTCCCCAAAACACAACGTGCGCAGGAATACCGCGCTTCTTTAGCTTCTCGATCGCGGGAACATAGTCGGAATCGCCAGCGACAAGAGCAATTTCATCTTCGCCAACCTTCCTGGGAGGTTCGCCTTCCACTTCAGCGGGTTGGGGGCTTTATTGGCGAGATAACATGGATTCTCTGGCTGCGTGGGACGCCTGAACGCGCGGGTCCTCTTGATGTCAGCGGGGGGAGTTTACCGCATCAACTCCCCGTCTTATGTTCGTTATGCTAGGGCTGTACCCACCGAAAGCGCGGCTGGTCAAGCTTGTCGGTAGGTGTGGTCGTTTCCTCGATCCGCTTGCGCACGCGTAACTCTCGGAGCGTGGTCCGCGCGTCGGCCAGAGTGCAGTGCAGGACCTCTTGGATTTTACGTACGCCCTCAGCATGCAGGCCCTGCTCAGTCTCCACCGGACCAAGATTCACGAGCGCATCACAGAGAAGTTGCTCCTGCTCCGGCGACATCAGCCAAGTATACAATGCCTCGGAATACCTCCTCTGGCGCTGATCGTTTTCACGCCGTCGCGACAATGATGCAAGACGTCACCTTTGCTCCAGTAATCAAACACCAAAACACTTCACTCCAACGCAAACGGTTTGCTGCTGTTCACTTGTCACTATTAAGGCTGTGCCTCGCCAAAACTCTGCACAATCGCAGAATCAATGACTTGGAGGAGCATCTGCCCGGCGCGCTTTTCGCTATGATTCCCTGATGTTTGTGCGCCTTCGACATCTGCTCGGCTGGGTCTTCTCCGTCTTTCGTTCCCGAGAAGAACTCCTCCTGGAGAACCTCGCCCTTCGGCAACAACTGCTGGCTCTGCACGCAAAGCGACCTCGTCCTCGACTGAGTTCCGTCGACAAGCTGTTCTGGGTCGTTCTGCGAAAAGTTTGGTCTGACTGGAAGAGATCTTTGATCCTCGTCACCCCGGAGACCGTGGTTCGTTGGCATCGGACCGGCTTTCGGCTGTACTGGAGCTGGATCTCACGAGCCCGAAAGGCGGTCGGAAGAAAACCAATCAGCAGGGAAGTGCGCGACCTGATCTTTCGCATGGTCGCTGAGAACCCAACTTGGGGAGCGCCTCGCATCCATGGGGAACTGCTCAAGCTGGGTTTCGACATCTCAGAACGAACCGTTTCTCGCTGGGTGCAGCGGGCGACCCGCAACCCTGATCCAGTCCGGCGTTGGCTAATATTTCTTCGCAACCATCGTGAAGCAATCGCTGCCATGGACTTCTTCACTGTGCCGACTCTGACCTTTGGAGTTCTGTACTGTTTCTTCGTCATCAGCCACGATCGGCGGAAGATTCTGCACAGCAACGTGACCCGTCAGCCAAACGCCTGCTGGATCGTACTGCAGCTGCGCGAAGCTTGGGGATATGAACAGCCGCAAAGGTTTCTCATCTTCGACCGCGATGCGAAGTTCTCTGCTGACGTCGTTCGGACCGTCCAACAGAACGGCACTGAGCCTGTCCGAACTGCTTTTCGCAGTCCATGGCAAAATGGCGTTGCCGAGCGTTGGGTTGGCAGCGTGCGCAGAGACTTGCTGGACCACGTGATCGTTCTGAACCAGCGACATTTGAGAAGGTTGTTGAAAGAATACGTCCGCTATTACCACGAAGACCGGATTCATCTCGGACTGGGGAAGGACACGCCCGACGGTCGAGTTGCAGCGTCTGCGCCGCCGAGCGAGAGCAAGATAATCTCGTTGCCACGACTTGGCGGGCTGCATCACCGCTACGCGGTTGCCGCCTGAAATTGTGACCGGCCGTAAATCTCTTGCGGCCTAACTTGCGGAGGAGGTCCGGGAGCACCGCGTCTTCGGTTTCATTCCGCTTCTCCAAACTGCTGTTTATGCCTGAGGCGCTCTGTGCCTCCGACTTGAACTGACAGCAGGCACGCTCCCAAATGATAACGATCAACGGCCTAAAACCGATGTGACTTTAGTTTTGGCGAACCACAGCTGGCTGGCTTTTCTCCGGAACCATCGCGAAGCAATCGCTGCAATGGATTTCTTCACCGTGCCGATGTTGACGTTCGGTGTCCTCTATTGTTTTTTCGTCATCGGCCACGACCGACGGAGGATTCTGCATTGCAATGTGACCCGTCAACCCAACGCTTTGTGGATCGTACTGCAGCTGCGCGAAGCTTGGGGATACGATCAGCCACAACGGTTCCTGGTCTTCGACCGGGACGCGAAGTTCTCTGCTGACGTCGTTTGGACCGTCCAACAGAACGGCACTGAGCCTGTCCGAACCGCGTTTCGAAGTCCTTGGCAGAACGGCGTAGCCGAGCGATGGGTTGGGAGCGTGCGCCGGGAGCTGCTTGACCACGTGATCGTTGTGAACGAGCGACACATGAGACGTTTGCTGAGAGACTACATCCGGTATTACCACGAAGATCGGACTCATCTCGGACTGGGGAAGGACACGCCCTGTGGTCGAGCTGCTACGTCGACAGTCGCTGCCGCGACTCGGTGGACTGCACCACCGCTACGTGGTCGCTGCCTGAGTTTGTCACCCCGGCGAATCACTCTGACAGCCCAACTTGCGGAGGAGTTCAGGCAGCACCTTGTCTCCCATTCGTTCAGCTTCTCCAAACTGCTGTTTACGCCTCAGGAAGATCCGGGCCTCCGACTTGAATTGACAGCAGCCACACTCCCCAAAATGATGACGATCAATGGCCTGAAACTGATGTGACTTTAGTTTTGGCGAACCACACCTTGCCGTTTGAGTAGCGAGAGCGTCCGATAAACAGTCGCGCGATTGATATGAGGTCCGACCAAGGCCGCCTCGCGGAGAATCTGAGCACTGTCAAGCTGCCGCTTAGCGGTATCGATTATTTCGACGACAACGCGGCGCTGGCGGGTCAGGCGAATACCACGGTTCAGCAGCGCAGTCTGAAGGGCGCCGAGACGGCGAGGTAAAAGCATCTTCGGGAATCCTCCGTAGAAAGTGTTGCAACTTGTTTCAATGCGTCCGCAACTAAATCTGCGCGAAGCTATTGACTCCTATTCTTCATCTATTGCCTAATGGCAGCATTATGGTAGTTGCAACCTAGTTGCAGCTACATCCAACCAAAGGAAATTTTAGCGCCGACAATCGGGATTCTACGGTGGAGAAACAATCTATTCTACCTGGGAGCACCCCTACTTAGTGACTATTTGCAGGAGATGGGAGAGCCAGAGAAATCGATGTCACCCTACTATGCACGCGGAGCAGAACCTGGATTAATTCACTCTCCCGGCGGTTCTTGGTTCTGGATCGCTTCGCGTCATTAAAGAGTACTACTGTACTAGTACGTATTTTAGTTACGACGGTGGTGGCTGCGCGTCCCTAGTTACAGTTAGTAGTTTCACCATTGCTATGGTCCCCGTAAGGCCCTCGGCCTAACTAGCAGTAGTGACTATTCGCGATTCATTTGTTGAAAGGCGAAACAGCTTGCGAAGAGCCGAATGGCTTCTGTGGATGAAAGGGCAAACAGTGAGAATTGGAGGCCGACGGGACTTTAGGGTAGGGAGCAAGACGGACTTCGGTCGCAGCCGGTTCCTGGCGGTGCTGGTACTTCTAGCCATGAGTGCAGCGCTGTCGGCAGGCGATGGGGGAACCCTGCTGGGGACCGTCACCGATCCTCACAATGCAGTGGTCGTGGGGGCGAAAGTCACGGCGACGGCGCCCACGACCGGAATGAAGCGTAGTGTTGTCACGGACGGTCAGGGTTTCTACTCCTTTCAAAACCTCGCGGTCGGAACGTATGACGTTCAGGTCGAGGCTCCCGGATTCAAACCTCTCCGACGCACTGGTGTAGTAATTAACGTCAACAGCAAGAGCGTAGTTGACGCGTCTTTGACCCTTGGAGCAAACACCGAGACTATAGATGTTTCCGAATCGGCCGCGCATGTGGAAACCGTCCGATACCCAAATGGGCGAAGTCATCACCGGAAAGCAGATGACGGCGGTGCCGCTCAATGGACGAAGCTACACGGACCTGCTTGCCCTGCAATCCGGCGTGGTTCCCGATCACTTCCTTAACCTCCGACTACCGTGCAGGACGTCGGTGTCAGCGCATTCTCTCCCTCCGGCGAGCTTGAATCCCGGCACCATCTCGATCAACGGCCAGCGGGAATTTGCCAACAGCTTCGTGCTGAACGGAAGCGACGTCGAAGAAGACGTCAACATGGGCAGCGGCCATCGTTCCCAACCTGGATTCCATCGCGGAGTTCCGCATTCTCACCAGCAACTTCGACGCGGAATACGGCGAGTTCAGCGGCGGCCAGATCAACGTGGTCACGAAAGTCGGGCACCAACGCCTTCCACGGCGATGTCTTCGAATTCCTGCGCAATACGGATCTCGATGCCCGCAACTATTTTTCTCCAACGCGCGGCGCGTTCGACCAGAACCAATTCGGCGGAACCCTCGGCGGCCCGATCCGCAAAAACAAGGTTTTCTTCTTCGCCGACTATCAGGGAACCCGATCGACGCAGGGAATCGATACCGGCGAGATCCCGGTTCCTTCGCTGCAGATCACACCGGCAATCTGAGCGACGTGGCGAGCTCGTTCGTGACTACCGACCAGCGGAACTCGTCCCTACCAGCGTGAGCGGTCCTACTGGCCAGCCAGCTTTCGCAAAAGCTCGGCTACGGTGTCACCGCCGGCGAGCCGTACTACTCGCCGGGATGCACCAGCCCGGCGCAGTGCGTTCTTCCCAACGCCGTATCCTCCGCCAGGGGGCCTGGTCCGCTCCCGGCGCCAATCTGTTGAAATACATTCCCGCGCCCAACAATCCAAACGGCACTTTTTCCACTTCGGCCTACAACCAGACTTTGCACGACGACAAGGGCGCTTATCCGGCTGGATGCCACTACCGCGCTGGGGCATGCTGTCCGCCTACTATTTTCTGGACGGCTGGTCGCAGAACAATCCATATCCGGTGGCGCAGGGCGGCGCGCAATGTTCCGGGCTTCAACGCGCTGAATTCCGGACGCGCGCAACTGCTCGCTCTGGGCGATACCAAGACTTTCAGTTCGACCGCCGTCAACGAATTCCACTTCAGCTTCATGCGCGACTCCACCGATCTCGGCCAGCCGGTTGGCGGCGTCGGCGCCAGCCTTGGCTCGCAGGGATTCGTGGCCGGCCCGAGCACGCCGGGCATTGTTCCGCTGTCGCCGAAAACCGAAGGCGTGGAAAGCGTCGATTTCAATAACTTCTCCATCGGCACCAATACCAACGAGCTGAAGCAGGTCAACAACACCTTTCAATGGCGCGATAATTTTTCCAAAGTCTTGCGGAACCCACACCATCAAGTTAGGCGGCGGAATTCCATTACGATCAGGTCAACACCAATCCCATCGCGCAGTTGAACGGCAATTTCATGTTCTTCGGCAGCGAAACCGGCGTCTGACTTCGCGGATTTCCTGCTGGGCGTTCCGAGCCAATACAACCAAAGCCAGCTGCAGCCTTTCTACGGACGCAACAAATATCCGGCGATTTACGCGCAGGATAGCTGGCGCGTGCTGCAGGAACCTGACGCTGAACTACGGCTTGCGCTGGGACCGCATCGAGCCCTGGTACGAAAAATACAATCAGATCGCGACGTTCGAGCCCGGCCAGCAATCGGTAGTTTTCCCCGGCGCGCCTCGCCGGCATCCTGTTTCCCACCGATCCCGGAGTCCCCCGCACCCTGGCGCCTCCCGGAAATCTGGATTTCGCGCCGCGCGTAGGACTCGCCTACTCGCCGGACGCTGCTGACGGCACTCTGCTCGGCAAAATTCTGGGAAGTCCGGCAAAACCAGCATCCGGGCCAGCTACGGAATGTTCTACACTGCCATCGAGGCGCTGACCATCGGAGTCAGCAGCGCGAACTGCGCCCTACGGGACCACCTACACCAGTCCCGCTCCGCCGCTTTTCGCCACGCCCTTCGTCACCGCCGCCAACGGCCAGAATCTGGGCCAGTATTTCCCCGTCCAACTCGCGCCTTTGAATGCGAGCGCAAGCCACCCGAACACATCTGTGAACTGGTCGCAGTTCTGCCCATCAGCGGCATGCCAAACTACTCAGACCACCAATCAATCCCTTACACCGAGGAATACATGCTCTCGCTGCAGCGAGGCATCGGGAAGAACGCCGTGCTGACGGTGAGCTATGTCGGCAATCAGGCGCATCATCTGCTGGTGCTCGAGGAAGCCAATCCCGGCAACCCTGCGCTCTGCCTGCAACTCAGCAATCCCGCCAACTTGGCGCCCGGCCAATCGCCTTGCGGCCCGTTCATTGAAAGCAATGTTTTCGTGACCGCGTCCGGCCAGACGATCAACGGAACCAGAGGACCCCTGGGACCGAATTTTGGAAGCGACACCTACATAGCCGGAATCGGCAATTCCAGCTACAACTCTCTGCAAGTGACTTTCAAGTACGCCAGCGCGCCGCTGCAGCTGCTGGCGGCCTACACCTATAGCAAATCGCTCGACCAGTCTTCCGACTTGGGCGAAGAAGTGAACCCTCTCAATCCTTCCCTCAGCAGGGCCGTGTCCGCCTTCGATATCCGCAGAACTTCGTCGTCAGCTACAACTATCGGCTTCCGTTCGCCGACGCTTTCCGTGCGTCCAACCGTTGGACCAAGGATGGGAACTTTCCGGCATCACGCGTTTCAGCACCGGCTTCCCGGTAACGCTGGTCAACTACGGCGACAACTCGTTGATCGGCGCCGAGCCGAACGGCATCAATAACTATGGCATCGATGAACCCGATGTTCTCCCGGGCCGCCTGGAGCTGAATTCGAATCCCAAGACCGGGCCGTATTTCAATGCCGCGCTTTTCAGCGACAACGCTCTGGGCACGCCGGGCAACGCTTGACGCCGCTACTTCCATGGCCCGGATGGCGAATTTCGATATGGCGCTTCTTAAGAACATGCGGCTCAGCGAAACGAAGTCTCTTCAGTTCCGTCTCGAGGCTTCAACATCTTCAACCATGCGCAGTTCTTTGGACCCCAAGCGGTCGACGGCAATATCAGCAGCTCGACATTCGGCAATATCGTGAACGCGCAACCGCCACGCCTGGTTCAGCTTGGAGTAAAGTTCACGTTTTAGGAAGCTATTGCGCCTATCTTGTCGCCTTTTTTGCAAGAGGCGCGAAAGCAATTCCTGGGCTCTATGCCGCCATACGGATTTCGATACGTGCCCAAAGGGCGCTCGGAATCGGGCATCGGCACTTTGGAGATTCTGCCGGAAGAGGCGGACGTAGTCCGGCAAATGTATCGTTGGGTGGATGATAGCCATTTATCTACTTGCTGGCCTGGCCACCTCGTTGCGACAACAGCAGGTCCGCGATCCCTCCCACTGTCGCTTCCCAGCAAGCCCCGGAATTGGCCCGTCGCCGCCCTGTAATCTCCGATGCCCCATCACCGCAGGTACCTCACGCAAAAGGCCAAACTTGAGGTTGTGCACTGCTGCCGTCGCCGAGTAGAAGGTCGGCCTACGATCCCCAGGATGCAGCCTTCCCTGCGGATTGCCCGACGATGCAATGCAAGCTGGTTCGTTGCATCGCCACGCGCTGGACACGCATTGCTAGGTTTCGCGCGTGGGGGCAAGGTTGGACTCCCTATCGAGAAGATCTGGCGGGACTTTCGGACCAGCGAAATTGCAGAGCGGTACTTTTCTGAGGCGGAGCGCTTCGCTTTGCGGGATCTGCCAGCAGAGGAGAGACATGAGGCCTTCTTTCGTCGCTCGACCTGCAAAGAAGCCTTATAAAAGGCACTAGCCCTCACTACTGCCGCGGTCAGAGGGCGCAGCTCAAATTTTTCACATTGACGCTCCCTGCAAGTCATGACTAAATGAACAGGCCCTCGTGGCGGAAGCGACACTTCAGAATGCTCCTCTGAGGCCCCCATGCCAGATCATCAGGACGATGCCGCCGAAAAGCCGCCGAACTCGTCGGATACTTCAGACACCACAGATCAGGACCGAGATAAACGACAAAGGGAGCGGCGAAAGTTCATTCAGGCGGCCGCTTTGGGAGCGGTGGGATTAACCACCGGCGCGCTGGATCCAATCAAGGCAATGGCGGGCGCCCGCTCGTCGGCCGACGCACCGGCGTCGCGGCCGATCCCATCTTCCGCGCAAACAAAATTTGATCACCTCGTCGTCCTGATGATGGAAAACCGGTCTTTCGACCACATGCTGGGACGCCTTTACGATCCCGAGAACTCTCCGCCATTCGACAAGCCCCCACGTGGACAGTCGTTCGACGGAATACAGCCGTCGATGAGCAATCCGGTATCGCCCGCATATTCATGGCTTCCCGACAAGGTGGGAGTTAATCGCACAACGCATTACGCGACACCTCCCGACGACAACGTGGGTCACCAGTTCCCCGACGCGGAGATGCAGATCGGGGCGGTGCCCGGCTCGCCCCATATGGACGGGTTTGTCAATGACCGCGTTCTGAATCTCGGCGTCAGCAAGAAGCCTCCGCTCTCGGAGGTGGAAGCGCCCATGCTGGGATTCAGTCCGGCCGAGTACATTGCCAATGGCAAAGGCGCATTCGCTGCGGCCAGCGTGTTAAACACACTGGCGAACAGTTTCGCGGTTTGCGACAACTGGTTCTCATCGTTGCCGGGGCCAACGCTGGTGAACCGCTCGTTCCTGCATGCTGGCACCTCGAACAATTGGGTGAGTAACAATCACAACTGGGACCAGAATCAGAACCCGACGGTCTTCAATCTGCTCGGCGACGGAGAGTGGAGGGTCTACAACGGCGATGGCACGACAGAGTGCCTCACCTTTATTATTCATCCCACCATTCAATGGGTGCAGGGCAACTCGATTGCAAAATTCTGCCTGGATGCCTCGCTCGGCGCACTTCCTAAGTATTCATTCATCGAGCCGGAAGTGATTGGCTACGACGATGGGAATCCGCCGGACGACCAGCATCCCCCGCGCGATATCCGCCTCGGTGAGAACCTGATCACCACGATCTATCAAGCTGTTCGCAGCAGTCCTCTATGGCCACGCACCCTCATGATCGTGATTTACGACGAGCATGGAGGATTTTTCGATCATCGATTCCCGCCGGCGGCAGTTCCGCCAAATCCCGGTGGTCCTCCGGGCGAAGATGGATTCCTGTTCAACGCATTGGGCGTCCGAGTGCCGGCAGTACTGATCTCGCCTTATATCCAGCAGGGGACGGTCTTTCACCCAACTCGTCCGGTAGACCACACAGCGGTCATCAAGACGCTATGCAACCGATTCGGATTGCCCTCGCTGACAAGCCGGGATGCCAATGCTCTGGATCTCTCGCAGATTCTGGGCAGTTCTCCACGCCCCCTCGCGGACACGCCGGAACTCACGCTGTGGCCAGTGCCGGCGAGTGAACTGGGTCCGAGACCCTTGAATGACTTGCAACGCGAGTTGGTAACGCTTCTGGCGAAGAAATACGACGTTCCTCTTCCGCCTCTGAACGATACACGGGCAGCTAAGGACTTTCTGCGTAGCCTCAGTGGGCTGAACCAGGTGTAAAGCTATGTCGCGGGACTGGACAATACGTAAGGCAAATGCGGGCCAGCCCAGTTCAAGGTCTTTCGTGAATTGGAGCGCGGGGTGGGCCACGCGCCATATAGCTGGCGACGCTTCAGGTCTGTGATGTGCGCACTTTAGGCCAAACGATGGCCGAACGTGGGAACCGCGCAAGATTTGATACCTGGGGCTGTGGTTCGCCAAAACTCAAAACGCCCTGTTCCAAGTTTCGATGTCGTCTGCCGTTGGTTTGATTTCCAATACCATTCGGTACTGGTGGATCTCTGCGACGAACCGTTGATCGATGAATCTGATCGACGTCGCCGCGTCTGCACTGCGCCCGATAACAATGCGATCTCTTTTGGGCGAACGACATGGACAGCGCTATCCGCTATCGGCTGCACAGATTTATCGTTAGGGACAGGTAAGTCTGGGCCTCCTTTGGGGCGGTCGGCAACCGCCAATATGAAAAGATGAAAAAGCTCCCCAGCGCAGGCGATTCGGTTGTATAGTGTTGGTCGCCGAGGGTGTCGAAACGGAAACCCCGATAGTCCTTCGCCGCAAGATCAACTTGTAAGTTTCGGATAGTTTCCCCTCCAAGCCGCCCTTCGGGGCGGTTTTTCTTTGAACAGGTCCTGAATCGTGCCAGAGGGCCCGAATGCCCGTTCGCAGGCGTTCCAGGGTGTGGGTCATCAAAACACTGTACATCCTCGATATCAATGACTTAGCACAAGCCTCTGTGACGGTGCTTCGATAAGATGCCTGCCATGATCCCATTGCTCAGACATCTTCTCGGCTGGATGGTTGGCGTCTTCAAGTCCCACGAGGATCTCATTTTTGAAAATCTGGCCCTACGTCAGCAACTGCTAGCACTCCATGCCAAACGTCCTCGCAGGCGGCTCACTGCATCGCGCAAGTTGTTCTGGGTTGTGCTGCGAAAGCTCTGGGCGGGGTGGAAACAGCCTCTAATCCTAGTCACTCCCAGAACGGTCGTCGCGTGGCATCGTGCCGGCTTTCGCCTGTACTGGAAGTGGATTTCACGAGGCCGATCGACGGGAGGCCGAAAGCCTGTGAGCAAGGAAGTTCGAGCGTTGATCTTCCAGATGGTTGCTGAAAACCCGACGTGGGGAGCACCGCGCATTCACGGCGAGTTACTCAAGCTCGGCTTCGATCTTTCGGAACCGACGGTCTCCCGCTGGGTTCGGCGGGCGCCGAGAACGCCCGATCCCATGAAGCGCTGGCTGACATTTCTTCATAATCATCGCGAGGCGATTGCCGCGATGGACTTCTTCACCGTACCCACGGTGACATTCGGCGTTCTCTATTGCTTCTTCATCATCAGCCACGACCGTCGTCGCATCCTGCATTGCAACGTGATTCGTAACCCGAACGCGCTCTGGATTTCGCTGCAATTACAAGAAACATGGGGATACGGCGAACAGGCCCAAAGGTACCTAATCTTTGATCGCGACTCGAAGTTCAGTGCCGATGTGGTCTCCACCGTGAAGGCGATAGGCAGCCAACCGATTCGCACCGCGTTCCGAAGTCCTTGGCAGAACTGAATTGCGGAGCGCTGGGTTGGCAGTGTGCGGCGCGACTTGCTCGATCACGTGATCGTTCTCAATGAACGGCACTTGCGACGGCTGCTAAGAGATTACGTTCATTATTACCACGAGGACCGGACTCATCTCGGACTTGGAAAGGACACTCCGAGTGGTCGCGCTGCACGTTCCGTGTCTCCGATGGTAAACAAAGTTATCTCCCTACCCCGAATCGGTGGGCTGCATCACCGCTATACCGCCGCGGCATAATAAATCTGCAACTCTGAACTGGACTTGCTCCCCCCTTCCATCAAGGTGAGGAGGAGATTCACGCCTGGATCTTAGCAGTCACGAGCTTTTCCGCTCGTCCGGAACGGACGAGCGGTCGTAGACCACGCTATGCAATGCGCTGCCGTCTAGGGAAGACGCCTCTTGCATCGAAAACTGGGCGGCATTTAGTTTTGATGAGCCACACGTACTACAAGCATTTGATTTCAGTGTTTGAGACCTCGTCAATTTGATGACATTTCTTCCGTTGGCAACCGACGGTTCTCGGGCAATCCTTCGTTGCTCACGATGAAAACTGCATCAGATACGTAATGATAGGCGCGCATCTCGACCGCGATTCGTTGACAGCTTACTTCGCTTTCGGGATCACAACCTGTATGCCAACTTCCACCGGAGTAGTCTCCCACAATGTATGGTCCGCCGCTCGACTGCAAGGGGAGATTGTTAGGAGCGGAAGTACAGTCTGCGCAAATGTATCCGGCCTTTATCGGAGGTTATTCTCCGGGGCGGATCGGTAGACCTAATCGCCGTTACGATCATTTCTGTCTTGTGGACCTCAAAGAAGCATGCAAGGCAGCGGCGCCGCGTGCCGCAGATGCCTCGATGCCCAGAGAAAATGCCGAACGAGTCGTCGAGGGAGCGCGTCGGCTTTCTCCATACCTCGGCCAGCGAATGCTGCCTACTAAGTTTCTCAACCGCTCGGTTGTAGTACGCGAGCTGCTGCCTCAGGATCTCAAAATCGAGATGGACCAACTCACGTGCGACGAGGCCGTAAAATCAGCTCGCTTCTTGGCTGGGGTCGTTGGGAGAGCGCATGCTCGGCAGCTCGATAAGGTTACCCAAGACAAATGGCGATCCGAGTTAAGGCGCTGTCGTTCCAAGAGTCTCGATGCTCCTTCCTGGCTTTGGGCCAGCGTCGTCGAGCTTGTCGCAAGTCATGAGAAGGCATATCTGGAACATTGCATAAAATATGCTTTGGGAAGAAACTGAATAGTCTTGGAGAATCTGCCCATTGCAACTGGTATTTGTATTCCATGGCACTTCATGACCTCGACTCTTATCTTTGATCGCGGATGGATCATGCCTTAGTGCGCGTGGTTTCCGCACAATCCTCGAAACTAGTCAGCGATACCAGGTGCGCTGAGAAGACGGCGACGGCTATCAAACCCCGCGAATGGCGGAGAACCTTGCTCCAGACGTCCTGATATTGGACATTTCTGCCACCACCAATAGGCTGGAGGTCGCGGCCACAACTCCAGCAAACCTGTCCTGATACCAAAATATGGTCATCACGATGCGCGACCCAGTTGAACGCTGCATGCCGCGACTGCGGCGGGCGCGTGAGGTTACCGTCTGACGTCCGGTGCGATCGCCGAGTTGCGTAGGGTGAGGCTCAGCGCTCAACTACGGCTTCCACCGTATAGCTGGCAACGTTCGGAGAAAGCTAGACTGAACAGTCTTTTGAAGACACAAGATCGGAATCCCATGGGGTTTCGCCGACTCTAGAAAGGAACTCCTTATGCAACAATCAGTCGTCCCGCTGCCGGACACGTTAGCCGCGTTTAATGACATTCCCAGCAAGAACGAAGCATACTCGGCCGGCATTTCCTGGCCCGCTGTAATTGGCGGGGCCTTCGTGTCTGCTGCGTTGTCGCTAATCCTGCTCACGCTTGGCACGGGCCTCGGTCTTTCCTCGGTCTCGCCCTGGTCGAACTTGGGCGCGTTGGCGTCGGCGATGAAAACAGCCGGAATAGCATGGCTGATTCTTACCCAAGTCATGGCATCTGCCATGGGAGGGTATTTGGCCGGACGATTGCGCACCAAATGGGTTCATGTCCATACCGACGAAGTGTACTTTCGCGATACAGCACATGGACTGCTGGTGTGGGCAGTAGGACTTGTGTTCACAGCAGCCTTCTTAGCCTCCGCGGCCGCTTCAATTGCCGGTCGGGAGACGCAGCCCGTAGCCAACCAGACGTCCGCCGCACCTGACGTTGATGCGTCGTTGTTGAGTTCCTTCGGCTATATCACCGATACCTTGTTGCGTGGCGGCGGTTCTTTGCCCGATCGCAGCGACGCTTCGGAACGCGGCGAGGTGGAACGCGTCCTGGCTCATGGACTTCACCAAGGGGCTCTGTCGCCAGCGGATAAGACGTATCTAGCTCAACTGGTGTCAGCTAAAACGGGACTCTCACAAATCGATGCGGAGCGGCGAGTGTCTGGCGTTTTTGAAGAAGCTCAGCAATCTGCTGAGCGCGCGCGTAAGGCACTCGCGCATCTGTCGCTGTGGCTATTTGTAGCCCTTTTAAGCGGGGCATTCTGTGCGAGCTATGCAGGAACGATCGGTGGCAAACAGCGCGATCATGTTCCGGTTTAGCTAGCTTGATGGATTTGAACGACACCGGGGAGTATTCAGGTGATTCTACTAAAGGAGTTGGGTTATGCGTTCGATAATACTTTTGCTTCTCGGGGTCCCCATTCCCATTGTCATTTTGATTGCGCTGTTTAGTCACTGAGATTATGGGTAATAGGCGGCCGGCGAACCGGATTGAAATTCAGAGTTGCCATTCACACTTTTTATGCGCCGTGGCAGAGCACGTCCACTCATGAGGACTGCTACGCGCATGACCATCGCGAGCGAGGACATGCCCCATCCCGAAGGCGCTACGCTAGTTGGCGACGAGCTCTCCGACCAGCTTCGGGCTCTTAAGCCTTCCTCGACCGCCACCCTCAGTGGCAGAGTCCGACAGATATTGCAAACATTGGGCCCCGGCGTCGTCACCGGCGCTTCAGACGACGATCCCAGCGGCATTGCCACCTATTCCCAAGTGGGCGCGCAATTCGGCTACGGAATGCTGTGGACGATGGTGCTGTCTTATCCTTTGATGGCCGCCATTCAAGAGATAAGCGCCCGGGTGGGAGGGTTACCGGCTGTGGCATTTCCGCCAATCTTCGACGATGTTATCCACGATGGCTGCTTCATGCGTGCAATAACGCTGGTTCTCGTCGCAAATATCTTTAACCTGGGCGCTGATATAGGGGCGATGGGAGCTGCCGCCCAGTTGTTACTTCCGGCAAGAACATGGATTTACATTCTTCTCTTTGGCATCGCATCGCTACTGCTGCAGGTGTTTGTGCCGTACACAAGCTACGTGAAATATCTCAAATGGCTGACGCTTTCGCTGTTTGCGTATGTCGCAACTGCCTTTTTCGTACGCTGCCATGGCCGCAGGTGTTGCGTGCGACCTTTCTGCCCGGACTGACATGGAGTAAGGCTTACCTGACCGCACTTATTGCCGTGCTGGGAACGACCATCAGCCCATATCTATTCTTTTGGCAAGCGTCGCAAGAGGTCGAAGAAGTAAAGAATAATCGCGGAGAAAAAGCTCTGAAGCAGCGCGCGCCGCCAGGCTCCTGCTCAGTTGGGACGCATTCGCACCGATACTTACTCGGTATGGCGCTGTCCAATATCGTCGCGTTTTTTATTATCCTAACGACGGCGGCCACTTTGCACGCTCACGGCACAACCGATGTCGCCACGGCGGCGCAGGCCGCACAGGCATTGCAGCCGCTCGCCGGACGCTGGGCTGCGGAACTGTTCGTCTGCGGGATTATCGGCACTGGAATGCTGGCGATACCGGTTCTCGCTGGTTCGGCCGCCTACGCCTTGGGCGAAGCGTTAAGTGGCCCGTCAAGCCTGGAGAAGAAAGCCGAGCAGGCGCCTGGCTTCTACCTCACGATCACCGTCGCAACTGTGGCCGGGATTGTGTTGAACTTCCTCCACATTGATCCCATACGCGCGCTGTTCTGGGCAGCAGTCCTAAACGGATTATTGGCTGCGCCTTTAATGGCCGTCATAATGCACATGGCGAGCAGCAGGAAGGTGATGGACAAGTTCACGATTCCACTCTATTTGCGAGTCGTTGGCTGGGCTGCAACGGCGGTAATGGTCGGCGTCTCGATTGGCGTTTTTGCGACTTGGCAATAAAGGTAGCCCACGATGGGAGGGGTCGTGCAGGAAATTCTCTTGCGAGTTATCTTGGGCGGAATGGTCGTTTCAGCCTTTGCAGCCCTTGGAGACGTGCTGAAACCCAAGAGTTTCGCAGGCTTGTTTGGAGCGGCACCATCGGTCGCGCTCGCAACTTTGGCTTTGGCCGCTAAGCAGCACGGCACGACTTATGCGACCATCGAAGGCCGCTCCATGGTTTTGGGTGCGGCCGCATTTTTCATTTATGCATCGTTTGTGAGCCGACTCATGATTCGGAAGAAATGGCCTGCATTGCCAGTCACGGGCGTGGCACTGCTTCTCTGGCTCGGCGCTGCCCTGGGTCTCTGGTATGGCTTGCTGGGCTAGTGTCTTGAAGATTGAGATCAATATCGCAGCACTTGGGCGTTCGAAGTGGTACGAATACCTTGTTCGCTTCGCCTTCGGCGGTTTGATTACCGCGCTTGCTGGACTCATTGCAAAGCACTATGGTCCCGGGATTGGAGGATTGTTTCTAGCGTTTCCTGCGATTTTCCCGGCAACCGCTACACTGCTGGAAAGCCATGAAAAACAGAAAAAAGAGCGGGCTGGTAGGTCGGGATCGTTTCGCGCGCGGGAAATAGCGGGGGCGGATGCGGCGGGCGCCGCGATGGGAAGCCTCGGCCTCATGGTGTTTGCGGGAATTGTGTGGAAATGTTTGACCCGCTTTCCTATAGCTCCGGTTCTGGTTGTTGCTACGGTGGCGTGGCTGCTCGTATCGGTAGCGATATGGGCCGCTCGCAAGACCATCTGGAGAGACTTACGAGTCGCGTTTCTCCGACAATCGCCTGGAGCGGTTGGCGTGAGACGCGAACTCTCGAAGAACAGGAGTACACATGAGTAAGAATGGAACTGGGGGAAATGCGCTTGGGGATCCTTCGCGGTTGCCGCCTCGAGATAAAGACGACAAGAAGCTACTCAGAGTCGTGATTGAAACACCGAAGGGCAGCCGGAACAAGTATGCCTTTGACCAGAAAGAAAAGGTCTTTGAGCTCAAGAAAGTACTGCCCGCCGGCATGGACTTCCCATACGACTTCGGTTTTGTACCTTCCACCAAAGCGGACGATGGGGACCCGGTCGACGTGTTAGTCCTGATGGATGAACCCGCATTTACCGGCTGCGTTCTGAAGTGCCGCGTCATCGGTATTATCGAGGGCGAGCAGGGCGACAAGAAAGACAAAGAAAGAAATGATCGCGTAGTGGCGGTTGAAAAAGAGAATCACAGCTGGGCTGACATCAAGCATATTGACGACCTGGGCAAACAATTTCTCAAGGAGCTCGAAGAATTCTTCGTGAACTACCACAAGCTGTCCGGAGAGAAGTATAGGATTATCGCCGCAAAAGGACCGGATCAAGCTAGGAAATGCATCGAAGGGGGGAGGCGGAAGCTGAGTCGCAGGTAGCTCGATGCACAGTCTCTTGCGATCGCATTGTTCTCGCAGATAGAACATAGTCACCCTGTACCGAACCTAGACGCATCCAGGGGCAGATCCGATATGTTGCTCCAGCGACGTTAGAGAGACTCGGCAGTAATGCGCGGTGAGGTGTCTCGGTTACATCCTAATGTTCTTGAGTATGCTGGGCGAGATCACAGCAAATCAGTGTCGACCCTCGATTGCCGGAAGTAAGCTGTCGCACGATACGTTCCGAAAGCAGCCCTTGTGGTTCGCCAAAACTCCAAACGCCATGCTCCGAGCCTGTTGAACGCCGCAACTGCCCTTAGATCGGCGTAGAAAATCGAACGTGAGCAGAGTCGCGTGACGCACCGACGGCAATCAGGGTGCTTTGAATGGAATTGGAGATGCGTTTTCCCCAGACTCCAGCTAGGTCAGATCGTGAAAGCGATTCACAGCAGTTCAATTCAGGCGGCTATTGCGTAGCGGTGGTGCAGTCCACCCAGTCGCGGTAACGAGATGATTTGGTTCGCGCGTGGCGGCACCGACGCCGCAACTCGACCGCCGGGCGTGTCCTTCCCCAGTCCGAGATGAGTCCGGTCTTCGTGGTAGTACCGGATATACTCCTTCAGCAGCCGTCTCAAGTGTCGCTGGTTCAGAACGATCACGTGGTCGAGCAAGTCCCGACGCACAGTCCCAACCCAGCGCTCAGCGATGCCGTTCTGCCAAGGACTTCGAAACGCGGTTCGGATAGGTTCCATGCAGTTCTGTTTGACGGTCGAGATGACCTCCGCGGAGAACTTCGCGTCGCGGTCGAAAATCAAGAACCTGTGCGGCTGTTCAAATCCCCAAGCCTCGCGCAGCTGCAGTACGATCCACAAGGCATTCGGCTGACGGGTCACGTTGCAGTGCACAATCTTCCGCCGGTTGTGACCGATGACAAAGAAGCAATACAGGACCCCGAACGTCAGAGTCGGCACGGTGAAGAAATCCATAGCAGCGATTGCTTCGCGGTGGTTCCGGAGAAAAACTAGCCAACGCCGCGCTGGATCAGGATTGCGAGTCGCCCTCTTTACCCAGCGAGAAACCGTTCGTTCCGAGATGTCGAAACCCAGCTTGAGCAGTTCCCCGTGAATGCGGGGCGCTCCCCAAGTTGGGTTTTCTGCGACCATACGGAAGATCAACTCGCGCACTTCGCTGCTGATTGGTTTTCTTCCGACCACCTTTCGCGCGCGCGAGATCCAGCTCCAGTACAGCCGAAACCCTGCCCGATGCCAGCGAACCACGGTCTCCGGGGTGACAAGGATCAACGATCTCTTCCAGCCAGACCAAACCTTTCGCAGAACGACCCAGAACAGCCGGTCGACGGAACTCAGTCGAGGGCGAGGTCGCTTGGCGTGCAGAGCCAGCAGTTGCTGCCGAAGAGCGAGGTTCTCCAGGAGAAGTACTTCTCGGGAGCGAAAGACGGAGATAACCCATCCAAGCAGATGTCGAAGGCGCACAGACATCTGGGAATCATAGCGGAGAGGACGCCGTGGCAGGTGTGCTCTCCAAGTCATTGATTCTGCGGACGTGCAGAGTTTTGGCGAGGCACAGCACAAACATCAGGGAATCAAAGCGAAACTCGCGCCGTGCGGGCGCCGCCAAGGCATTGATTGTGCCAACGCGCAGAGTTTTAGCGAGGCGCATGCCAGGGCAAGCAGACTCGGGTGCTGATAAACCAGCGTAACTTATCTGAAATGGAGTTAGCATCGATGCGGCGAGGGATCCCGGAAATCGGGTTACGCACAAGCATGCTTGCGAATGAAATTTGTTACCGTGCTGCCGGTTGCGCAGTGGCACTGGTCGTCGGGGTCACCGGCATGTCAGGCCAAACTGGCAACGCCCAGATCCCGCTGAACAACGACGAATGGATCGCTAACCGCGAGACTGAGCTCGTTGAACCGAAGATCGATCTGTTGGGGTGACTTCGCCTTGATTCCCAGCAGTCGGGCAATTCGGAGCCGGCAAGTGCACTCCAAGTCATTGCTTTTGACGACGTGCAGAGTTTTGGCGAGGAACGGGTAATTCGGAACAGCATCTTCCTACTGCAGCTTGGCATATTCTTCTTTCGCCTTCCTCAGCACTGGAATGTCAGGATCAGCGTCGTTCCACAGCTCAAGAAAATCAAGCTGGGCATGACGCGCTTTAGCCTTGTCCCCGGCCAGCGCATAAGCCCGGCCGAGCTGCAGTCGTGCCAAGGCCGCGAGTGGAGAATTGACCACGATGCCGCGATGGTTCAAGAGTTTTTGAAACTCCGCCGCAGCCTCCGGGCCATGTCCCAACAACAAATACGCCTCCCCGCGGACGTAAGCCGGATAGAGCGAGCCTCCAACCTCGAACTGGGGGGTTGGTGTCCCCAACTCGTACTGTGACGCTGTGCGTAATCGTTCGATGGCTTTCGCCGGGTTGTTCTGGCTGATCTCGATCGAAGCGTCAATTACAGGCAACCAGTAGCGGTTAATCATGGTATTGAGTGGGAAGCGATGAGCCAGCTCATCGGCGATTTTGCGTGCTTGCCCAGCATCTCCGGTTCGCGCATAAGCGAGAGCTGCGAGAATCTGCACGTCGCGGGTAGTCGCCGTGGCCAGCGCGGAGGCGGTTTCCTGCCGCGCGCGCTTTGTATTTCCAAACTCAGCTTCCCGAAGAGCCGAGTTCATCTGCCACTCGGCAGCGGTTTCTGCCGCGTCACCGTGATGGGCAAGATCAATTGCACGCTGTGATTTCTCTCGCGCGCTAGCAAGCCGTCCGTAGAAAGCATCAGTATCTGATGCAAACGAGAGGAGGATGTCCTCGCCCGGTTTGTCCTTCTGGCCATCAACTTGCCGTAGCATTTCGCCCACGTCGCCTTCATAAAATGCAACCCCGTACCGATTGCCGTGGAGAAAAGGATTGTTAACTTTGTGCGCGACAGCCTCCTGGTACTTGGCCTTCGCGTCCTCCGGACGGTTCAGTGCGGTGTAGAGACCGACCAGATTAGTAAAGGCAGCCGCGCTTCCGGGAAATAGACGCAGATCCTCCAGGCTGGAGTTCACCGCCGAGTCATACTGGCCCAGGTAGGTATAGTCGACGCCCAGGTTGCCCCACGGTTCATTATTTCTGGGATAGGTTTGCGCCCATGTTTCATAAGTCTGGATTGCTTTCTCCAACTCGCCAGTGACCAGCAGATAGTAATTCGCAGCGATTCGAAATTTCTCCCGTTCGCCCACCTTGTCTCGTAAATCGTAGGCTCTCTGCAAGTTCTCACTGGCCAATCCCGGCTCTCGCAGGTTGACGTACGAGATGCCCAGCGCAGAATACGCGGCAGCAAAGTTCGGGTCGAGTTCGATCGCCCGCTTGAACGAAGGTATCGCGGCCTCCGGGCCTTTCTCCTGCAGAATTTTTCTTCCTACCGACAAGGCCTTCAGGGCTTCTAGAGACGGCGTAGTGACTTGATCGAGGGGAGCATCAAACTTGTCCACGCTGCTCAGCGATTCGCCCAGCTTCTTCCTCAGCGCCGTCGCCGCTTGGCCCAGCGCTCGTAAAACATGCTCCTTGTTTTCGGCAGTCACCTGTTCCTGGGCCAGGAAATCACCCGTTTTGCAATTGATTGCATCCAGGCCGATTACATACTGGCTGCCCAAGCTCACAATCGAAGCCGCAATGTAAGCCTTGCCTTCCACGCGCTGGCAAAGATCGCGTGCTAGCTCCGGTGTTAGCTTCGTATTCGGCGGCTTGGCCATCAGCCGCAGCGTCGCGCGGGTTCTCGCGTCCGAGAGGATGTTCAGAAACGGGGACTGTCCCAACTGAGTCGAGATTGCCTGCTTTAGAGTGTCGTCGAAGACAGCATCGCCGGTCGTGTTATTGAAGTCCGCCAGCACCACGGTGTCCTGTTCGGTCAGGACGGGGGGCCGGTGCGACCGCCAGTACACTCTGCCCGCAACGACTGCCACCAAAAGTAAAAGTGTCGCCGCGACGATTTTCCATCGAAAACCGCGATGTTGTCCTACCGCTGGCGAAGTTTCGGCCACGATCACATTCGACGGCTCAACTTGCTGTTTTGAGCCGGAACCATCGCTTGCGACTACCGGCTGCGACACTCTCTCGATATCTTCCAACACAACAGCCAAATGATGCGACGATTCGCTGTCGCGCTTTAAGCGCTGCAGGTCAGCGCGAAGGTCCGAAGCATGCTGGTAACGCAGGTTCCGGTCCTTCTCTAAGGCCTTGCCGATCACTGCGTCCAGCCCTATTGAAAGCTGGGGATTTAGCCGGGAAGTCGGCAGCGGCTCCTTATGCAATATAGCGCCGCAAATCTCTCCCGAACTCGAGCCGTCAAACGGCAGCTTGCCCGTCGCCATCTCGTATAGCACGGCACCAAACGAGAATAGGTCGGTACGCGCGTCAAGCTCTTTAGCCCGCACCTGCTCTGGCGACATGTAGGCCACCGTCCCTACCATCGCCCCTGGACTCGTTAAGTGCTGCGGATCGGGATCGGAAATCACAGTCTCGGACTCGGAACTGCCAGGGTCGCCATGGACGTCACTTTAGCCAGGCCAAAGTCGAGGATCTTCCCATGGCCGCGCTCCGTTACGAAGATGTTGGCTGGCTTGATATCGCGGTGGACGATGCCCTTGGCGTGTGCCGCATCAAGCGCATCGGCGATGTCGATTGCGACGGGAAGGAACTGTTCCGTTTCGACAGGCCTGCCGGCAATCCGGTGCTTTAAGGTCTGTCCCTCCAGAAATTCCATGGCGATGAAGGCACGTCCATCTTCCTCGCCGATATCGTAAATCGTGCAGATGTTGGGATGATTCAACGCCGAGGCGGCTTGCGCCTCACGCTGAAAACGAGCGAGCATTTGAGGATCGTGGGTCACGTCGTCCGGAAGGAACTTGAGCGCAACGAAGCGGTGCAGCCGGGTGTCTTCGGCCTTGTAGACCACACCCATTCCACCGCCGCCGAGCTTCTCCACGATGCGGTAGTGCGAGATGGTTGACTCGATCATCCTGCCAAGACGGTCAAAGTGGTATCAAGATGGTAAGTGTCAATTTCTCAGGAGTCAATTTATTAGTGGGACGTTCCGCTGAGATAGCCGGTTGCTAATTGGCTGGGCCAAAATGTTTGGTGGTCCATACATCGCATCGTTCACAATGTATGGCTTAATAGCTATCTGAAAGACTCAGCAGCAGTATGACTGGTGGATCACGGAGCTTTTTTTTCCAGGAAGAACTGATCTAGGGTCGCGCCCGGACCCCACCCCTTGAGCACAATGGTTTCCCTGTGTTGATTGTCGTAGGTAACGTCGAATTCTAGCCAATGGCCTTCGTTCTCCGCCTTGCCATTGCCCTGCCGGGGATCGTCGATGTATTTGACCTTGAAACTGGTAACGTCATCGGTCTTCTTATCGCGCGTCAGGATGATTTCCGAAACGAAGGCAATGTGGCCCAGTTGGTCCTCCCCTTTGTCATTCTTGCCTCTCTTAATAACGATCTCGACATCCGCGCCTTTGTTCATGGGATCCATGATGTCAGTTTGCAGCACACCGGCGGTTGCCGTGGTGTCGGTCATGACCTTCAAATTAAGGGCTTTGCTGTACGCATCCTTGCCCTTCTGGAAGTTGTCATTCGTCGTTCCCTTGCCTCCCGCTCCCAGACCGGTATTCATATAGGCCTTCGTTTTTAGGGTGTTGTAAACCTGCGGGCCGGTCTGGTTCAGCTTGATGAGATTCTGCTGGGCGAGATATCGCAGAGAACGTGCCGCCCCACCGGGACCGCAGCCGTTGATCTCCTCGTCGATGGCCTCAATGTCGGATTCTTTGATCTTCTGGATCTTTGCCTCCGTCTTCACATTAGTGTCATCCGCAAATGCGACAAAGTTCTCGGCAGTCGAAGGCACCACCTCGCCGGCCAATCCATTCCCCCAGAGCCAATCCTCGTGTATTACGGGGACGATATAGGATTCAAGATAAAGCGGAACATAGGGCATGGAAGTCAGTGGGTGAGGCGTGATCAGCACGGCGACACGAAACTCGTGGTCCAGGGTTACATCGTGGCCACGAGGCTGTGCCTCGCCAAAACTCTGCGCGTTTGCAGAATCAATGACTTGGGTGCACCTGCGCAGTGTGTTTTTTCGCTAGGATTCCCTGATGTTTGTGCGCGTGCGCCATCTGCTCGGCTGGTTCATCTCCGTCTTTCGCTCCCGCGAAGAACTCCTCCTCGAGAACCTCGCCCTTCGGCAACAGCTGCTGGCTCTGCATGCAAAGCGACCTCGCCCTCGGCTGAGTTCCGCCGACAGGCTGTTCTGGGTCGTTTTGCGAAAAGTTTGGTCTGGCTGGAAGAGATCGTTGATCTTGGTCACCCCGGAGACGGTGGTTCGCTGGCATCGGACCGGCTTTCGGTTGTATTGGAGTTGGATCTCGCGATCTCGAAAGGCGGTCGGAAGGAGACCAGTCAGTAGGGAAGTGCGCGAACTGATCTTCCGTATGGTCGCTGAAAACCCAACTTGGGGAGCGCCTCGCATCCACGGGGAACTGCTCCAACTGGGTTTTGACATCTCGGAACGAACGGTTTCTCGCTGGGTGACCTAGAGCGCGGTATGGCGTAAGGCACGTCGCCCGATTTCTTCGGCGGCATTGAGGACAGCAGGATTGATTGGCCGGCCACGACGGTCTACCGGATTAACGCGAACCCCGCCCTCGTTAGGATGTGCTTTCTCAGCCATTGGCCCTACTGCACTGGCGACCACTTACACAAATTGACGGCCGTGCTCTCGATTTCACGATCAGCGAAGCAACGGCGAGATATTTTCGGCGTCTTCATTCTGACGTCTTCCGTTCAGTAATATCTGTTGAGTTACCATTCGGTCCTCGTCAATTACCCCAACGTTCTGCCATCAGTAATCCCACCGGGTTACTATCCCGTTCCCGCTAATTGGATGCTGCAGCTTTTTCCGAGGGCTTAGAGGACGACACAGAAATTCGTTAGGCGAACAAAAAGCGAATATGCTAGGCTGCCAACATGGAAGAAGGTCGCAAACGAGTGCTCGCGATTGTGGCTGGAATCCTGGTGGCGCGCCATCTCAAGACGACGGAGGACCTCTTCGATACCAAACCAAGCCCACGGACAGAATCTCTGGTTGCCGCGGCCGTGCAGTGGGCCGATAGGATCATGAGGAAGATTGACGGCGTGTATCGCTAATTGGTGCGTTCCATAAGCGGACAATGGAAGCGCGCTAGGCGCGGTCCAAGGGCACGATGTAAAAGCAATCCTTCATCGTTTCTTGCGGGCGCCCTTCGCTATCCGCCTTGCAGGAACGCGGCTCTTCTGGCCTGACTTTGCGTTCTTCTCGATGCGTAGCTGCCACGCAGTGCGCAAGGCGCCGGCCAACACTTCTTCTTTCGACTTTGCCAACCTGATATGCGTCATTCCCATTCGTCCCCATCCGCCAGCGATGGGAACGAAAACCTCAGGCAGTTCCTCGACGAACGCCGCCTGCTGCTCCGGCGTGAGCATCAGGTTGCCGTAACCCTGCTTCGCCGATGCAAGCGTTGCAAAAATTCTGCCGCCAACCCTGAAGTCCGGGCTCCCCATGTGGGAACTCTCCTCGACACCCTCAAGGCTAAGGGCGATCCTTCGGAAATCGTTCGCCTTCATAGAAGCGTCCTTACCGTTCAGCACCCAGCATCCTACACGTATCCGGATGGCGCAAGAGTCGGCACCGAACTGCCGCCAGTTCGGGTCCGAATCCGCGTTTTGCAGTCCAGCAAAACTGCCCTACACTTACCGCGCAGCATGGTTACTGTTTCCTGCAACCCGCCTGTTTCGCTGTGCCGCGAGCGCGTGGTTAGCGTCCAGCCAAACGAGGAACATGCTGCTTGTGTGTTCGCCGATCAGACCAAGCTGCTCTTGTCCCGCTTTCTTGCGAAGTCTGTCGCTGTCGGAGACGAGATAACATTTCCGATTCCAACACCAGATACAGTGGGCCCGGAAATCTTGGTCACCAAGAATGCCGCCTCCGGACCGAGTCGTTATCTCTATCAGGCTCCCATCGGATACGTGAGGGGATTGATTTCGCAGCGGCCGTCGGAGCTTGATTTGCGAACCGATCCGTATGCGTCCAAGGCATTCGCTTAGGTCTGGGCCTCCGGCTTGTGTGGTGCTGTTACTAGACAAAGCGTAATTGGTGAAATAAATCTATTGACCTTCGTGATGCCGGGTTCAGGCCGCCAGGCCTGACAGACCCAATACAAGAAGCTGCGGCGAGAACACTTTGCGCAAGACCTTCTATCAAGTCTTAAAAATCCCTGGGCCGTCCGGCTTAGGACCCTCTGGCACGGAAATCGTTCGCGTGATCAGGCCGTTTGACCGACCTCAGATTTCAAGTTAACAAGAGCAGCTAGCAGGCGACGCTCCACCTACCGTCGGTCCGCCCGGCTCAATACGGTTCGATTGGACGACGCTATTTGCGGCGATGAGCGACGTTGAGTGCCGGCGCTGAGTACTTCGGAAAACGTAACGTTAATGGCTCGAGAATCTGGTGATTTGGAGCACAGAACGAGCAGGTAACTGATGCAACACCTCGGTCGTAACAAGGCTGTAGTCGCTAGTACCCAACATGATATCGTCTTGGCCGAGGCGAACTCCGCGGTCCCGCTCAAAGGAGACTTTGAGCGTATGGCCAGGAGACGGTTTCAACGCGGTCAGTTGGTCTTGCGCGGAAAGCGAAGTCCGGTTTGGGTGGGACGTTATAGAGAGGACATCATTCGAGACGGCAAGATTCAGCGCCTCGAAAAATGGGTGATCCTCGGGACAAAAACCGACTATCCAACTCGGAAACTCGCCCTTCGCGCGCTGGAGGACCTGCTTACAGACATCAACAACCTTTCCTATCGGCCGCGGCCGGTAGCGCAGTTCTCAGAATTTGCGAAGCGCTGGCAAGAGATCGTTCTCAGCCAGCACAAACCATCAACCCAGCCACCCATACGTTCTCAGTTGCGGAAACACCTGATTCCTCAACTCGGGGACGTGGCTATGAAGGACATCACCGGCGAACTGTTGCAGTCGTTCATCTCCGATTGCGACTTAAGCGCTAAGACCGTCAAGAACCTGGTCGGGACGCTGCGCATTATGTGGAACTCGGCGAAAGCCTGGGGATATGTAGGGCACGATCCATTCGGCGGCCTGGTGTTGCCCGAGTGGGACCCGCCGGAACAGCCCACGTTCTCGCCGGAAGACATGAGGCGCATCATCGCCGCGGCAGAGCCGCCTTACGACACAGTGTATTGGTTGGTGGCGCAAACCGGAATCCGGCGTGGCGAGGTCTGCGGCCTGGACGTCGGCCACGTCGACCTAACCAATCGCGTGATCGTCGTCAAGCGAAGCCGTAATGGCCGGCACATCACAGACACTAAGAGTCGCAAGCCAAGGATATTCAGCATCTCTCCGCGACTTGCAGAGCGTCTTAGCTCGTTTGTGACTGGGCGCAATCCCAATGAGCCGCTATTTCTCTCACCCGAGGGCATGCGGCTTCACCCAGAAAACCTGGTAAAGCGGAAGCTCAAGCCGCTGCTGAAGAAGTTGGGGCTTGAGGGCGGACTCCATGCCTTCCGGCATGGTAATGCTACCGCCCAAGACCGACTGCACACTCCGATGAAAGTACGACAGGAGCGTCTCGGACACGTCAGCTCGAGGACAACGATGGACTACACACACCTGGTCGGAGACGACGACCGCAGGGTGGTGGAGCAACTCGACGACTTGTTTTGTCCTTTGCCGACGAACCAAACAGAAGGGAGGATCATGTAGATGCGAAATTCGCGGCTGGAATTCTGTGAGCAAATTGCGAGCAAGTTCAAGAAAAACGCCTTCCGGCTGCGACGGAAGGCGTTTGTAATCAGGAACTTGTTTGGTTGCGGGGGGTGGATTTGAACCACCGACCTTTGGGTTATGAGCCCAACGAGCTACCAGACTGCTCCACCCCGCATTTCGATAATACAAACATGTCAACATCCGGTCAAACATGCCGCCACGATTCTGCGGCTGGCTTGCGCCGGATGATAGGCTGAACTACATGACGGAACAGCCGAGGAACAGCAAGTCAGATAATCCGGCGGTGATTTGGGCGCGGTATTCAGAGATCGCGTTCATCATTCCCGCCGCAGTTGTTGTTGGATTACTGCTCGGCAAGCTATTGGATTACTTGTTTCACACACACTGGTTGTTTTTGGGCGGCATCATCTTTGGCGCCGTGATCGGCTTTGTGCAGATGATTCGCATGGTCACCCGGGCCAAGGATTGAGATGTCCTTTTAGGTGCTGGTGAGGCCCCGAATTATTCCCAAAATGGGAATCGGTCCGCGTGGAACAATCAGTGGTGAGTCGCCTCCAGCAGCTATGAAGCACGAATCACGTGGAACTCGTTCTGAGGAGTGCAGCTATGCGCCGTGTCTGGACTCGAGCATTCTTCGCTTTCCTGGTCGTCAGTGTCAGCGCCGGTCTGAAGGCTCAGCAAATCCAAAGTACATTTGCAGATCTCTCATTGCCGGGTAACTGGCAGCCCGCAAAGCAATTCGCTTCGGGGCAGTTCGGGTCCGACGTTTTTTACGATTCCAGCACGGGGGCCCTGCTTCAGATAAGCCAGCAGGCCGGAATGCAAAAGGTCGGTGACATAGCCAAATTCTTTGGCGGCGCGCATGGCCCTAGCAGGGAGGCCGCGGCTGGAATTTCATCAGCCGAGTTTCCATTGCCACTCGTCTACACAGAGCGGGCTTCGAAGGATCTTGGAAAAGGCAACAAGCCTCCTAAGCTGTGGGAGTTGAAAGAAGGCGAAGGCAATCCGGTGTGGTTCTATGTTTCGCAGTTATTCGACGACTATCGTATGCGGGATGCGGGCGGATCAGCGGAGGTAACCGAACAATATGTTAATGTTCGGGTGAACCAGGCTGAGCAGCGGCCCGTGACCGGCGGCGATGTCTTGGTGTTCGAGGTCGAAACCGAAAGACCGGCTGGTGAGCCTGCCCTTAAGCGCTTCCGGATGCCCGCAGGACTCAAGGATCAGAAGATACGCTACGGGTGGGTACAATTTGCTCCGGGCGGCATCGCCTCCGGTCAAGGAGTACTCTCCGTGGCCTATGCCGTCGGCGCCAATTCGAGCTTGACCATCGACGAGGTAGCCCAACAAGTCAGCACGGCGAAAATTAAGTCACAGTGAATTCACACTCGCAGGTGACGGCTCATACGATAAAGTGATCTCGACCTATGTCTTCGAGCGGTCCTCCCGTGCCCGTGAGCCCAGCCGACAAGTTTTATGATGCAGCGCTGGGAAGGATTCGCCGGTTCATTCTCATTCTCGGCGTGATCGGCATCGTTATCTGTGCGTTCAGATTCGGCACGGCAGTGACCGCTGGTTTCTTCCTTGGCGCCCTGATTTCCTATGTGAATCATGCCTCCTTGGAGCGGGTTGTAGCCGCTTTGGGTGAGCGCGTCACGACTGGCCAGAGCCGCGAGCGGGGAGGCACCATTGTGGTGCGAGCCGTCCTGCGCTATGCGGTAATCGCGGTAGGGGCATATGTTATATTTAAAGTTTCCCAGGCAGCACTATACGGCTTTCTAGCAGGTATTTGCCTCACGATAGCCGCAATGGCCTGTGAGACTGCGGTAGAAGTGTACGGCGCGCTGCGGCGCGGATTTTGATTTCCTAATCATTTGAATAACATGCGACCGGACCAACGTCCGACGCCTGAGCAAAAGCCCGGTAATCATAACTTCTTGAGACCACGACTTTTATGCCTGAGCAACTGTGGATCACTGCACTCCTTAACAGGTACTTCGCGGGCGTAGCAAACGCGATTCTAGGTATTTTTCACCTGCATTCGCCCCACCCGGACGCGCCCATTCCCAACTACGTAGCCATGCAGATCGTGGTGTTCGTGTTCTTGGTGTTGGTCTTCGTGATGGTGCGTTCACGGCTCTCGGTGGAGAACCCTGGCTACTTGCAGCACGTTTTCGAGAGCATCAACAGCATGATCAGCGAGCAGAGCCATGAGGTCATCGGCCACGGATACGAACGTCACACCAACTATCTGGTGATCCTGGGTATTTTCATTTTGGCGTGCTGTCTCATCGGTGTGATACCTGGGTTTGAGACGCCCACCGCGATTCCATCAGTACCACTCGCTCTCGCGCTGATTACTTGGTTCTATTACCATCTTCAGGGTATACGGTCGAACGGTTTCGCCTACGTGAAGAATTTTATGGGCCCAGAACCCTGGTTGGCCGTCCTACTGTTTCCCATTGAGATATTCAGCCATTTGGCCCGAATTCTTTCGCTCACTATCCGTCTTTACGCCAACATGTTCGCCAGCGATATGGTAATCCTCGTGTTTTTCTCGTTGATTCCGCTGGTCTTGCCCTTGCCTTTCATACTGCTGCACATTGGCGTAGCATTTATTCAAACTTATATCTTCGTGCTGTTGGCTACGGTGTACATCGGTGAGGCCATCGCACACGGACATTAGAAGGGGTCAAGATCTCGAGTTTTCAGGCGAAAGCTGTTAAAGCCGATCGTTGGTTCGCTGCTAGCGTGAGGGCGCCAGTCCGGTGAGCGTCAACCACCCACTAGAAGCAATTCATATGGAGGAAGAAATGCGAAATGGGATGATGATTTTCTTGTCGCTGCTGGCCATCGTGATGATGACCATGCCAGCCTACGCGCAGGGAGCAGCTGCCCCTGCACCAACCACCAACTGGGTGGCGATCGCCTCAGGCTTCGGGATGGCGATTGCCGCCGGACTGGCTGCACTCGGCCAAGGCAGAGTCGGAGGATCGGCTTGCGAAGCCATGGCGCGCAATCCTGCTGCGCGTCCAGCGATCCAACTCGCCCTGATTCTGGGACTTGCCTTCATCGAATCCCTAGTCCTGTTCACGCTGGTTATCATCTTCGTCAAAGTCGTCTAGTTTCGGCTTCGGCTAGATCAAACGCCCTGTCTTCGGACAGGGCGTTTCTGTTTTCTGGGGGCTAATGCTTCGTGACCACTACCGGACGAGATCTTGCGCCGCCCGAATGGCGTCATTCAGCACGCGATTCGGAAGCACTCCGAGGTAGATCGTCACGATCAGGCTGATAGCCATCGCGGCGCCAAGACCCGCAGGGATACGTGCCACCGGAGCCTCGATCCGCTCGTCGCGCATGTACATGTACACGATGATGCGCAGGTAATAATAAGCCGCGATCGCGCTGTTGATAACACCGATAATGGTCAGTCCCACCAGGTTCGATTGCAGCGCAGCCGAGAAGACGTAGAACTTGGCGAAGAAACCGCCGGTAATCGGAATTCCGATAAGGGATATTAGAAAAATGGTTAGGATCGCAGCAAGAACAGGGGAGCGGCGCCCAAGGCCAGAGTAGTCGTCAAGAGTCACATAGCGTTCGCCCTTGCCAGACAGGTGGGCGACGATGGCAAACGCGCCCACGTTCATGGCGGCGTACGAAGCGGTATAGAAAATCGCAGCAGATATGCCGGTGGTCTGGGCGGCAGCGAATGCGACCAGGAGGTATCCAGCGTGCGCGATAGACGAATATGCCAGAAGCCGCTTGACGTTGTTTTGCACCAGAGCTCCGATGTTTCCGATCGTCATTGAGAGCGCAGCGGAAACCCACACCAGCCAGAACCATCCGGGAGCGCCCGTCGCAAACAGAACACGCAGAAGCACCGCAAACGCCGCGGCCTTCGGGCCAGTCGACATAAACCCCACGACCGGCGCAGGCGCTCCTTCGTACACATCCGGTGTCCAAACATGGAACGGAGCTGATGCGACCTTGAAGCCCAGGCCCACGAACATCAGTGCGACGGCGAGATAGATAAGTACGGATTGCTGCGACTTCAGTGATTCCGCAATGACATAGACGTTCGTTGATCCAGTTGCACCAAAGATCATTGCTACGCCATACAAAAAGAAGGCCGTCGCGAACGAACCCAGCAGGAAATATTTCAGCGACGACTCAGCGCTTTCGGCGGCGCGACGGCGGAAGCCGGCGAGTATATAGCTGGAGATCGACGAAATTTCAAGTGCGATGAAGATCAGGACCAACTCCACCGCCGACGACATCAGCATCATGCCGACGGTAGCAAAAAGCATCAGCGCGTAATACTCGCCAGCGTTGATCCGCTGCACCTCGAGATAATCCAATGAGCTGAGGATGACGACCAGCGCAACCAGCAAAACGACAAAATGAAAGAAGATGCTGAAGCTATCGACCCGCACCATGTTGAAGAAGGCGTTGCCGTAGAACTGGGTCTGGAACGCGGTAGCGGCGAGACCGACGAGTAGGCCTACGAGGGCAATGTACCCGAGAGGCTTCTTTGAGCTCTGGGTTGGGATAAGCGGATCCACCACCATGGCCAGAATGCCGAAGATGCTGAGCACCAGCTCGGGAAGGATCCGGATGTAATCAACGGTCGGAATCATCGTCCGATCACCTGCATGAGGGCTTGAGTAATATGTGTAGTCGCGGGCGCAGCCGCCTGAAATCCGTTGGCGAACTGCTTGAGCGAGTAGGAAACCGACGGATCTATGAATTGCAGCCACAGGTTGGGAGCGACGCCCATCACCAGCGCGGCCACGACTAGCGGCCACATCGAGACACGTTCGCGCGCATCCATGTCAGTCAGGTTCTTGTTCGCGGGATTGTTGACCTGTCCATAAAAGACCCGCTGATACATCCATAGTAGGTAGCACGCGCTCCAGATAACTCCGGTAGCCGCGAGAATTCCGTACACCTGGCGCGCCTGGAAGGCCCCGCTAAGTATCAGAAATTCTCCGACGAACCCATTGAGGAGCGGCAGCCCGACCGATGACAGCATGATGAACGTGAAGAACGTCGCATACACCGGCATCGGCGTCGCTATACCGCCGTACTCAGAGATATCGTAGGTGTGACGGCGATCGTAAATCATACCCAGCAACATGAACAGCGCGCCGGTGGAGATGCCGTGGTTGAGCATCTGGTATACCGCGCCGTCAACGCCGATCTGGGTAAAGCTGAAAATGCCGAGCACTACGAAACCCAGGTGGCTGACCGAGGTATAGGCGATCAGCTTCTTCACGTTGGGCTGCACCATCGCGACCAAGGCGCCAGAGATAATGCTGATAAGCGCCAGGATGATGATCCATGGCGCGTTCCGCTGCGCCTCGTCGGGGAAAAGCCCGACGTTGAAGCGAAGCAAACCGTAGGTTCCCATCTTCAGCAGCACGCCTGCCAACAGGACGGAGCCGGCGGTGGGCGCTTCTACGTGAGCGTCCGGCAGCCAGGTATGGAGCGGGAACAGCGGTACCTTCACGGCAAACGCCACGAAGAACCCCAGGAAGAGCCACTTCGACGCAGTGGCAAAGCCTTCGATCTGGCCGTTTTGAATCGCGCTTTGGATGGTGACGAAGTCGAAGCTTCCAGTGTGCGCGTAGAGCCAGATAAGCGCGGCCAGCATGAATACGGAGGCGATCATGGTGAAGAGGAAGAACTTCACTGCCGCGTAAATCCGGCGACCATGCCCATAAATGCCGATGATGAGCGCCATCGGTATGAGCGTAGCCTCCCAGAAGAAGTAGAAGAGGAACAGGTCGAGCGCGACGAACACGCCAATCATCGCGGTCTCGAGCACAAGCATGAGGATGAAGAATTCTTTCACCCGGTCGTGTATCGACTTCCACGAGATGAGCACACAGAGCGGCGTCAGGAAGGTGGTAAGCACCACCAGCCACAGCGAAATCCCATCAATGCCTAGGTGATAGTTGATGGCTGGGTGCGAGATCCAGGGAATGTTTTGCTCGAACTGGAATCCCGTTTGGCCACGCTCAAAATGCCAAGGCAGATGCAGTGAGGCCAAGAGTGTGACCAGCGAGATTCCGAGCGCGAACCAGCGTATATCGCGATCACGGCGCGGAAAGATGACCAGCAGCAGCGCGCCGAGCAGCGGCAGGAACGTCACAATGGTGAGGATGTTGTGATCGACGTATTTCATCGCACACCCTTCCAAACCATGAAGGCAATTACCACAGCCGCTCCGAACGCGACCCATCCGGCATAAGAGCGTATGTTGCCAGATTGCATTTGGCGTACGCCATCCGAAATATCCTGCGCGCCCACCGCGCTTTCGTTTACGGCACCATCAATTAGAGTTGCATCGATGCCTTTCCAAAGGATGTTCGTCGAAGCCAGAATAATTGGCCGTATGATTGCAGCCCCGTAGAATTCGTCGACCTTGTACTTGTCGAGAACGAAAGTAGTAGAGGCCGCCAGCGCTCGCCGCCATTTTCGCGGGAAGGTCGGTGCGCTTGTAATAGAGGTACCACGCGCCGAGGAAGCCAAGGGCGGCAGCTCCTACAGAGATCAACATGAAGGCGATTTCGGTGCCTCGTTCGTCTTCGTGACCGGCGGCCGTAGCTTCGGCTGCGAGAGGCGCCGGGGCATATGTAGTGAATACCGGATCAAGGAAATGATCGAAGTGGTCGGAGCCTCCTAGTGCTGACGGCACGCCGACCCATCCGCCAACGAACGAGAGCAGCGCGAGGATCATCAGCGGAACAATCATGATCATGGGACTCTCGTGCGGCGTTCCGTGACCGCCGTGCGCGTCGTGGCTGTTATGCCCGTGGTGGGCATCGTCCGCCTGCGCACCGTGGTATTCGCCGAAGAACGTCATGAACCATAGCCGGAACATGTAGAACGAAGTCATGGCGGCGGCGATGAGGCCAATTAGCCAAAGGAGGTGATTTCCACTTGCCCATGTTGCCCAGAGAATTTCATCTTTGGAGAAGAAGGCCGCCAGGGGAGGGAATCCGGCGATGGTAAAGGTCGCAATCGTCATGCACCAGAACGTCTTGGGCATGTATTTGCGTAGCCCGCCCATGTGACGCATGTCCTGCTCGCCGCCGAGACCGTGAATGATGGCTCCGGCCGAGAGGAACAGCAGCGCCTTGAAGAAGGCGTGGGTCATGAGGTGGAAGATGCCCGCGCCGTAGGCCGCAACGCCGCAACCCATGAACATGTAGCCAAGTTGCGAGATCGTGGAGTAGGCCAGCACCTTCTTGATATCGGTCTGCACGATGCCGATTGACGCCGCGAAGATCGCCGTTAACGTGCCGATTATCGCAACTACGGCCAGCGCGATTGGAGCTCGATTGAACACCGCATTCGAGCGCGCCACCATGTACACGCCCGCCGTAACCATCGTTGCGGCGTGGATTAGTGCTGAGACGGGAGTTGGGCCTTCCATCGCATCGGGCAGCCAAACGTACAGAGGAATCTGGGCCGACTTGCCGCTCGCGCCGACCATCATCAGCAGGCCGATAGCGGTAAGCAATCCTGCCGACGCCTCCACCGGGTACGCCGAAACCGCTTTAAACACCGTTTCGTATTGCAGGCTGCCAAAGTGCTTGATGAGTAGGAAGAGCGCGATCAGGAAGCCGAAATCGCCGACACGGTTCGTAATGAAAGCTTTCTTGCCGGCATTCGCCGCCGAGTCCTTCAGGAACCAGAACCCGATCAGCAGGTACGACGCAAGGCCGACGCCCTCCCATCCGACAAACATCAGCAGATAATTGTTCGCCAGAATGAGCGTCAGCATGAAGAACATGAAAATGTTGAGGTAGGCGAAATAGCGGTAGTAGCCTCCCTCATGCTCCATGTAGCCGACCGAGTAAACGTGAATCAGAAAGCCGACTCCGGTGACGACGAGCAACATCACTAGCGAAAGTTGATCTAGATAAATACCGTACTCGGCGGAGAAAGTCCCCGCCGTCATCCAAGTGGCATAACGCTCGATATGGGGGATTTGATCGGCCGGCAGGCCCGCGAATTGCACCGCGACCCAAAGTGCGTACATGAACGCCGCAGCCGTCGATCCCAAGGCGATAGCGTTGACCATCGCTTTGGGAAAACGCTTCCCGAGCAGGCCATTGATGGCGGCACCCGCGAGCGGTAACAACGGAATGATCCAGAGATGAAGGCTCATAGTTTGAGGAGGTTCACGCGATCAACATTCAACGTCTCGCGCGTGCGGAAGACCGAAATTATGATTGCCAGCCCTACCGCGGCTTCGGCCGCAGCCACCACCATCACGAAAAATACGAACACGTGCCCGCTGAGCATCCTCAGTTCCGCGGCAAACGCGACGAACGTCAGGTTTACCGCGTTCAGCATCAACTCGATAGACATAAAGATGGTGATGATGTTGCGCTTAATCAGGAAGCCCGCTACTCCGCAGGCAAAGAGCAGCGCGCTGAGAATCAGGTAGTAGGAAAGAGGAACCATCTACTCCTCCCTCCGCGCCAGGACGACGGCTCCCAGAATCGCAATCAGGATAAGGATGGAGGTCACCTCGAAGGGCAGCAGGTAGTCGCGGAACAGCAATTGGGCAACCGCCCGGGGATTACCGAAACTTTCGGTGCCGCTCATAATCTGCGGTCCGCCGAGGGAAATGCGGTCGAGTCCGGCGTAGTGGCTGATCACCCAAACACCGATCGTCAGCCCCACGATAAGACCCGGGACCCCCAAGAGGAATGCGACCCGGCTTTTATGCGGAAGGACCTCTTCCGCACCTGCATTCAATAGCATAATGACGAAGACGAAGAGCACCATTACTGCGCCGGCATAAACGATCACCTGGACCGCCGCCACGAATTCGGCCCCCAGAAGCAGGTACAAAAGTGCGAGTGAGCCCATGACTACGATCAGCGACAGGGCGCTGTTAATGGGATGCTTCTGCACCAGCAGGTTGACCGCCGCGCCTACACATACCGCACCGAAAATGAAGAACAAGACAAGGTGCATGATTTTCACTTTCCCGGTACCAATTTCCGTACCGGGATGAATCCTCCGAGCGCCTT
This sequence comes from uncultured Acidobacteriaceae bacterium, assembly GCA_963730105.1. Lineage (GTDB taxonomy): Bacteria > Acidobacteriota > Terriglobia > Terriglobales > Acidobacteriaceae > DASRAA01. The sequence continues at coordinate 182,023 of CAVSQO010000010.1, read as the reverse complement.
CTCTACTTCAGCGCCACGACCAAAGCCGTGACCAGGATGTTTGCGATTGCCAGCGGCAACAGAAACTTCCAGCCAAAAGCCATTAGTTGGTCATAACGGAAGCGGGGAAGCGTACCTCGGACCCAGATGTAGATAAAGATAAAAGCCAGCACTTTTAGTACGAACCACAAGACCGGCAACACCGCCTGTAAAATCGGCGGACCAAATACCGGCCCAGACCATCCTCCGAAAAACAGCACCGTCGCCAGGCACGCGACGGTAAACATGTTCGCGTACTCTGCCATGAAGAACATGGCAAACTTCATCGAACTATATTCCGTGTGATAGCCGGCCACAATCTCCGTCTCGGCTTCGGCCAGGTCAAACGGAATGCGGTTCGTCTCGGCGTACGCCGCCATGATGTAAATGAAGAACGCTACAAATTGTCCCGTGAAGATGTTCCACTTGGGGATAAAACCGAGAAAGGTTCCCGACTGCGAGTTCACAATGTCGCGCAAACTGAAGCTGCCGGCATAGATCAGCACTCCGATCAACGACAGGCCGAGAGCAATTTCGTAACTCACCATTTGCGCGGTTGCGCGCAGGCTGCCCAGCATCGAGTACTTGCTGTTCGACGACCACCCAGCCAGTGCGATTCCGTAAACTCCAATTGAAGTCAGGCCGAGAATGATCAGCAGGCCGATGTTGACGTCGGCAATCTGCAGCGGCGTGTGAATCGAGCCAATCGTGACCCATGGGCCGATCGGAATCACCGCAATCGAGGTCAGCGCCATGGTCAGAGACAGGATTGGCGCCAGCAGGTATAAGGGCCTGTAAGCAAAAGGAGGTGTGATGTCTTCCTTAAAGATAAACTTTAATCCGTCAGCCAGTGGCTGCCAAATCCCAAATGGCCCCACGCGCGATGGTCCCCACCGGTTTTGTATGCGGGCCACCACCTTGCGTTCCGCGAGCGTGGTGTACGCAACGCCAGTCAGCAAAATGAACATGGCGATCACGATCTTAACGAGCGATACCAGGATGTAGGTTCCGATAGTCATCGAATGAGTGCGTTCTCGCTATTTCGTTTCGCGCGGCGGGCCGCGATAGATAAAGCTACAGCTACCTGCGATGAACCTGCGCTCGATAGCAGCGCCAGAAACTAGTCGGCCGCGACTTCCTGAGTGGCCGGCGTGAATCGATTGCGCTCCATCACTGAGTTCAGTGTGGCGGAGAAGCGCCCCAACGTCCCCGAAGTAAATAGCGTGTCTTTTGCGGGTAGCACGAGTTCTGGATCGCCCGTGCCCGTCCCTCCCGCAATCTGTACCAGCTGTGTGTGCTCGTCCTGGCCCGCCAGCAGATTCAGGCGCGAAATGTCGTAGCCCGGCACAAGTCGCTGGATCTCATCCAGCGTCACCGTGGGATCAAATGGGCTCATCTTTGGCTCAAGATTCTGGGCTGCCAGCCAAACGGCCTGCTGGTCAGATTCACCCGACTGCACTCCTCGGCTCTGTCCCATGTCAGCGCGCACACCGCCGCCCACAAATGTCACCAGCTTGCGTACGTCGTATCCTATCGCCTGCGCAATTTTGACGATGCACTCGAAATCACTTCGCGTGCCGGCAAAATCACCAGCTTTCTTCAGTATCTGGAGATCGCCTGCCGTGTTGGTGAAACTGCCGCCCTTTTCGTAAGCGTTAGCCACGGGCAGCACCACATCGGCGATGGTGGCTGTCTCCGTCAGGAACATGTCTTGCACCACGACGAAGGTCTTCGAAAACGCGAATGGGTCAAGGTTGTAGCGCGCGATCGGATTCGAGCCGACAACGTACAGCACCTTCAACTTGCCTTCCTTCGCGGCCTCCGCCATCTGGAGCAGGTTCAGTCCGGCAGTCCTGGGGATCTCGTCCAGCCAATTCACATGAAACTTCGTAGCACTATCGACCGGTGCATACCCGGGCAACATGTCCGGATACAGTCCCATGTCAGCCGCGCCCCGTGAATTGGCATAGTCACCCAAGCAGAGGAACTTCGCTCCCTGCGCCAATCCGAATTCGACCAGCGCAGCGACGTCGGCTCCGCGCAGCTCCGACCCAAAGATGATGATCAGTCCCTGTTCGGCCTTTACCTTATCGCGCAAATCGTTGAGCGCCTCTCGCGAGAACTGCGGCGACACAACAGACTCACCGACGGAATCGTTGCCGCTAAGGAATTTCACGAACTTGGCTTCCGAAGCTGGCGCGATCTGCGCGAACGCGGTCGCCTGATGCTGCAGCTTGATCGCCGAAGAATTCACCACATACAGCTTGGCGCGATGCAGGCGCACGTTCGAGCGAATCTGCCAGGCCAACAATGGATGCTGCTCGGTGGGGTCATTTCCAATCAGCAAAATAGCCGGCGCATTGGCAACATCGCGCATGGAAGCCGTGACGTTCGACTTTCCCGCCAGCGCCGAGGCGAAGGCAGGGAAGTCGGCCGTGCGATGATGGTCGATGTTGTTCGTACCCAGCACCAGACGCGCGAACTTCTGCAGCAGGAAGTTCTCTTCGTTCGTGGTGCGGTTCGAACCAATCACGCCGACCGACGTCGCTCCCGCTGTCGTAAGCGCCTCTTTGAACTTGGAGGCGATAAGCTCAAACGCCTCGTCCCATTTTGCCGGAACGAACTTGCCGTCGCGCTTGATCAGCGGCTGGCTCAGTCGCTCGGTGTTGTTGGCGAAGTCGAATGCATAGCGGCCCTTGATGCAGAGAAAGTCTCCATTGATGCCGCTCTTGTCGCGATTGTCGCCCCGCACGATTTCCATGCCGGTATCGGCGCGACGCACACCAAGAGTGGTCTTGCAGCCGTCTCCGCAATGCGTGCACACCGTACCGACGTGCTTCATCTCCCAGGGGCGCGTTTTATAGCGATACGCCCCGGAGGTCAGGGCACCGACGGGGCATATATCGATACACATGCCGCACTCTTCGCACTCCAGGTGGTCTTCCTTATTGGGCGCAATAATCGAACTGGATCCCCGGTTCTGAATTCCCAGCGCCCAGACATCCATGCCTTCGCCGCAGACGCGAATGCAGCGGTAGCAAAGAATGCAGCGCGGCCGATCGAAGAACACCACTGGAGACCATTGCTGCTCGTCGCGATGGTTCTTGATGTCCATGAACTTCGATTCGGCAGCGCCGTACTTAAAGGTCATGTCCTGCAATTCGCATTCGCCGCCCGCATCGCACACCGGGCAATCCAGCGGATGGTTCGCGAGCAGCAGTTCCAGCATCGATTTGCGGGCCTGCTTGATCTTCTCGTTCTCGGTGGTAACGACCATGCCTTCAGTGACCGGAGTCGTACAGGCGGTCTGCAACTTGGGCATTTTCTCGATTTCCACCAGGCACATGCGGCATGCGCCTTGCAGCGACAGGCCCGGGTAATAACAAAACGAGGGTACCTCGATGCCGGTGCTCTTGCAGGCTTCAATCAGCAGCGTTCCCGCAGGAACGGTGAGCTTCTTGCCATCAACAGTGAGGGTTACGTCAGCCACAGTTTTCCTTAGACCAATGCCGGTTCCGCGACCTTTTCAAAGGGGCACGGTTTTCCGTCCAGGTGGTCCTCAAATTCTTTGCGAAATTTCTGTACGTACGAAATGATGGGCATCGCTGCCGCGTCGCCCAGCGGACAAAACGTCCGGCCCAGCATGTTCTCCGCTAAATACTTGATGTTATCGATGTCCTTGGCCACACCGTGCCCCGCGTGAAAACGGGTGAGCGTCTTCTTCAGCCAGTCTGTGCCCTCACGACACGGAATGCACCATCCGCAACTCTCATGCTGGTAGAACTTGATAACTCGCAGGGCGAAGCGCACGATGCACATGGTCTCGTCGAGGACAATGACTGCACTCGATCCCATCATCGAGCCGGCCTTGGCCATTCCGTCGTAGTCGAACGGATAGTCAATCTCATCTGGCAGCAGGATCGGTACTGACGAGCCGCCCGGGACGACTGCTTTCAACTTGCGTCCGCCCTGGATGCCCCCAGCCACCTCGTAAATCAGCTTCTTGAAGTTGTAGCCCAGCGGAAGCTCATACACGCCCGGCTTTTCCACGTTGCCGCTGACGCTCACTAGGTGAGTGCCGCCGTTCTTGGGCGTGCCCAGGTCCGCAAACCATTGCCCGCCGCCAAGAATGATGTGGGGCACACTCGCTAGAGTTTCGACATTGTTAATGACAGTTGGGCAGCCCCAGAGTCCCACCACTGCAGGGAAGGGTGGCTTAATTCGCGGTACACCGCGCTTGCCTTCGAGCGACTCCATCAGCGCCGACTCTTCACCGACCTCGTAAGCACCCGCGCCGGAGTGGATGTAGACGTCGAGGTCCCGGCCCGAACCGAAAATATTTTTGCCGATGAAGCCGCGGGCGTACGCATCGGCCACGGCCTTTTCCATGATGACGACAAGGTATCGGTACTCGCCGCGCAAGTAGATGTAACCCGTTTTCGCACCGATAGCCAGCGATGCGATCATCACACCCTCAATTACAGAGTGTGGATCGTGCTCGAAAATCAAACGGTCCTTGCAGGTACCCGGCTCGCTTTCGTCTCCATTGCACAGCACATATTTCGCCTTGGGCGACTGCTTGGGAACGAACGACCATTTCAATCCGGTGGGAAATCCCGCTCCGCCGCGACCGCGCAGGTTCGAAGTCTTGACCTCGTTGATGATGGCGTCCGGCTCCATTTGGAGGGCCTTCTGCAGGGCCTTGTAGCCATCGAGCTCAAGGTATCTGTCCAGGTTGGTTGCGCCCATGCCAAAGCGCCTGGAGACGACCCTCACTTCATCGGGATGTGAAACAAGGTAAGCCATCGCCTACTGCTGTTCCTTCTTCTTGATTCCGTCGATCAGCTCGTCAATCTTTTCCGTCGTCAGGTTCTCGTGATAGTCGTAGTTCACTTGCATCGCCGGAGCCCATGAGCACGCGCCGATGCACTCTACTTCCTCCACGTGAAACAGCCCATCTGGTGTCGACTGCTTGTTGCCGACACCCAGCTTCTTCTTACAGTGATCCAGAATTTCTTCTCCGCCTCGCAGCAGGCAACTCACGTTGGTGCAAACCTGGAAATTGTATTTGCCGATCGGATGCGTCCGCATCATCGAGTAATAGCTGATAACGTTGCGCACCTCGAGCTCGGTGAGATCGACGCGCCGCGCCAGCTCGGCGATTGCTTCGTCGGTAATGGACCCCAATTCGTCCTGCGCGTAGAGCAGAATCGGCACCAGTACCGACCGTTTGGTCGGATAGTGCGTAATCATCTCGGCGAAGCGTTTTTCCAGTTGTTCAGAAAATTTCATTTGAGCTGTGAACTTTCAACTATGAGTACAGCTTATGGAACGTAAAGCGTATGAATCGCTGCCTACCGATCGCAATCCCCTAAGACAATATCAATGCTGCCAATTGCAGCGACCACATCAGCAATCAAACGACCCTCGCACATCTTCCTCAGACTCTGCAAATTGGCAAACGAAGGCGACCGCATATGTACGCGATATGGCTTGGCCGTGCCGTCGCTCACCACGTAATACCCCATTTCACCGCGTGGCGATTCAATCGCCTGGTACACCTCACCTGCCGGCACCGTGAATCCTTCGGTCACGATCTTGAAGTGATAGATGAGGGCCTCCATCTGGGTCTTCATCTTCTCCCGATCGGGGAGCACCACTTTTGGCGCATCCGCTTTTACCGGCCCTTCGGGAATGCCCGCCAGCGCCTGGGCGACAATCTTTTGTGACTCACGCAACTCGGCAACACGTACTAAGTATCGCGCGTACACGTCCCCATCGCTTGAGATCGGTACCTTGAACTGGAAGTTTTCGTATCCCGTGTAGGGATCGTCGCGCCGCAAATCGACATCAACTCCGCTGGCGCGCAATGTCGGGCCAGTAGCGGCCAAGGCAAGTGCGTCTTCAGCGCTGATGTACGCAACTCCCTTCGTGCGCATCACGAAAATAGGGTTCTGGGTCAGCAGATTTTCGTATTCGTCGATGTGTTCCGGGAACGCGTCGATAAACTTCTTTACCCGGCCAAAGAAATCCAGGGGCGGTTCGATCGCAACTCCGCCAATGCGGAAGTACGACGTCATCATCCGCTGGCCCGACACCGCTTCGAATAACCGGAGGATCTCTTCGCGCTCGCGGAAGCAATACAGGAAGACCGTCATTGCGCCGATATCCATGGCGTGCGTACCCAGCCACACCAGGTGCGAGTTGATGCGAGTCAACTCGTTCAGCATCACTCGCAGCCATTGCGCACGCGGAGGAATCTCCAGCCCCAACAGCTTCTCGACCGCCAGGCAATATGCCAGATTATTGGTCATCGGGCAGAGATAATCGATGCGGTCGGTCATCGGCACGACCTGCTGATAGAACTTGGCCTCGCAAGTCTTCTCGATCCCAGTGTGCAGATAGCCGATGTCGGGCATGATCCGCACAATGGTTTCGCCGTCGATCTCCAGCAGTAGGCGCAAAACACCGTGCGTCGACGGATGCTGTGGCCCCATGTTGATGACCAGCGTCTGGTCAGTTGCCGCATCCAGAACAGGGGTTGGAGTCATTTCGGCCATGGTCTACCGATATCCCTCGACGGGGTAATCTTTGCGTAGCGGATGTCCTTCCCAGTTGTCGGGCATCATAATGCGTTTGAGATTGGGGTGTTCCTGGAAGCGCACGCCGAACAGGTCGAAGACTTCGCGCTCAAAGTAGTCGGCACCAGGCCAAATCGGCGTGAGGGAATCCACTCGCGCGTCATCGTCAGAGAGACGGACCTTCAGGCGGACACGCTTCTTAGTGACCGTGGAAAACAAATGGTAAATGACTTCGAAACGGGGATCGCTGGGCGTCCAGTCCACACAAGTGACGTCAGACAGGGCGTCATAGCGAAGTGCCAAATCATCTCTCAGGGTGTTGCATGCCCCACGGAGCGCAGTGCGCTCTACGTAAATCGACAGTTCCTTGCGATCGAATTTGGCGCCCTCAACCGCGCCTGCGTTCCACGCCAACAGGGAGGCCACTTCGGCGTGGCTCTTTAGCTGCTCAAGATCGGTTACCGCCGGCTCCAGCGCCATCGTCAGATCCTCTCCGCCGCGCCTTGCTTGTTCCAGTCGATAACGCCTTTCTTCCAGATGTACCAGTAACCGGCCAGCACAATGCCGATGTACACCAGCATCTCCCAGAAGCCGAACATCTTGAGCTCTTTGAGGAGAATTGCCCACGGATAGAGAAAGACCGCTTCCACGTCGAACAGGATGAACAACATCGCTACCAGGTAGAACTTCACCGAGAACCGCTGCCGGGCGTCACCCACTGGTTGCATGCCGCATTCATATTGCGACATTTTGACTTTGTTGAACTTGTGTTGGCCGATCAACCACGAAAGGGCCACCATCGCCGTAGCCAGCCCTCCGGCCAGCACGACGTGGATCAGCAGCGGCAGATATCGTGCGAAATAAGAATCCGGCATGATTGCGTAAACACTTCAGGTTCGCCGTACTACTGAGGCGGGTAACTCATTGAGTTTATTTTCCGTTAGGCATCATGTCAACCAACCGCCGCGTAGGATTCTTGCAGCTTTCATGACGCAGTTGAAAACCTCTCGCTGGTTTGCGTGCAGCGAAAATTAAGTGTTCAAAAACTCAGCGTGTGTTCATCCCGCCGCCAACAAAATGCACGATTTCCAGTCGATCGGCTTCGTGTAATTGCGTCTCCGACCACTGCACACGGGGCACAATTTCGCGGTTAAGCTCGACGGCAATGCGATCGCCTTTCATTCCCAGTTGCTCGATGAACTTGGCCAGCGTGATCGGTTCCGGACAATCCTTCGCTTCACCATTCACAAACAATTGCATGACAGAAATGTATCGCATCAACGGCGCGGAACAAATTACAGCATGCCTGCGTATTCCACAGAGACATGTCGAGCTTCGCCATCGAGAGACCGGCCCAGCAGCGCCGCGGGAAAGCTGTCGGCGTCAGCTTGCTGGCTGCTTATATCGCGATATACGCAGCGACATTGTTGGCGATGGTCCGCTTCGGAAAGTTCGACGCAGCTGAGTCCCTTGGTGTTTTTGCTGTCCTCGGTATTGGATTCTCCTTCGCTGCTTGGCTCCTCACAATTGGCGTTCAGCCTCTGCAGTATCGGGTGCTTGAGCCGCGAAAAGAATCGGCAATGCTCCTCGTCTACCTTGTTCCGCTCGCCGCTTTCATAGCCTACGGGTTCTCCGCCATCCACAGTTTGGTTCCGGGCGAACCGGCCGACTCGATTGTCATACTCATTGCCAAACTGGCAATCTTCGTGGGCATCCCCGCATGGATCATGATGTCCCGCTTCGGTTACAAGCTCGGAGACTTGGCGCCGCTGTCACTGAAGACCAGTCACTTACTCGTCGTCCTGGGAATGTCGCTCGTGTTGCTGATCTTTCAGTCAGTGGCGGGAAGAGGACTGCGCGACATCGCGGACGCACACGTTCCCGGCGACAAACTACTGCTCGGCATACCACTCGTATTCCTTTGGTTAGTGCTCGAAGTCGGAGTCGTCGAGGAATTCTTCTTTCGCGTCCTGCTTCAGTCACGCCTCTCGGCGACTTTGCGCTCCGAGTTAGGCGGAATCGTCTTGATGTCTCTTATATTCGGGCTCGTGCACGCGCCCGGTCTCTATCTGCGCACCAACGCCACCCAGGAAGGCTTATCTGCGCATCCGTCGCTCCTGATGGCGGTTGGGTATTCGATCGTCATCACCTCGGTTGCGGGATTCTTCCTCGGAGTCTTGTGGGCGCGGACCCGTAATTTCCTCGTCCTGGTCCTCGTTCATGCCGCTACTGACCTACTCCCCAATACGCTTCCCACGCTTCGCGCCTTCCACATCCTGAAATAAATCCTGTACGGATTCGCCGCTCCGATTTGCTTCGCCCCGCATCTGATTAAAAATCGCTGGTCACGAGGCAATTGCCCTTTCCACCGCGAACGAGTTGACGTCAGTCAGGATTTCGACAAAGATTCTCGGGCATAACGGCACGCAAAATTCGTTTGCGTTGAGGAGACTTGGCAGCCACAGCACAACCAGTCAGCGGAATCACCGTCTCGCGCCCGCAAACCAGCCCCTGGATGATTGCGGTAGCGGTGATGCTCGCCACCTTTATGGAAGTGCTCGACACCTCCATCGCAGCAGTGGCGCTGCCTTACATCGCAGGTAGTGTCTCGGCCACAAATGACGAAGCTACTTGGGTACTGACCAGCTACCTGGTTGCAAACGCGATCGTGCTGCCGGCTTCCGGCTGGTTTTCAATCAAGTTCGGACGCAAGCGCTTCCTCATCACCTGCATCGCCATCTTCACAGTCTCATCGTTCTTCTGTGGAGCGGCGACGAGCTTAGGCTTCATCTTGGTAGCTCGTGCCCTCCAAGGAGCTGGGGGCGGTGCACTACAGCCGCTGTCCCAGGCCATCCTGCTGGAGAGCTTTCCGCCGGAAAAGCGGGGACTCGCCATGTCCGTTTTTGCGCTGGGTGTGGTCGTAGCCCCTGTGTTGGGCCCGACCCTTGGCGGATGGCTGACGGAAACCTACTCGTGGCGTTGGGCGTTTTACATCAACATTCCGGTCGGAATTTTCGCTGTCATCATGATTGCGCGTTTCGTCGAAGACCCGCCCTATATTAAGAACGCGATAGCAGGGAAGTTCGATGGCGTTGGCCTCGGGCTGTTGGCCGTTTGGCTGGGCGCATTGCAAATTATGCTCGACAAAGGACAGGAAGACGACTGGTTTGGTGCGACGTGGATCCGCTGGGCAGTTGTCATTCTGGTCGTGGCATTCGTGTTGTTCCTGGTCCGCGAGTTTACCCACGATAAGCCCCTGGTGAGGCTGTCTGTATTCAAGAACCGAAACTTCGCCGTGGGGTGCATACTCATCTTTCTTTTCGGAGCGGTAGTGTACGGCTTAATTACGCTGTTGCCGCTGTTCTTCCAGGAACTGCTCGGCTATACGGCCCTGGCGGCAGGACTGGCGGTGAGCCCACGCGGCCTCGGTTCGCTGTTCTTTATGCCGGTGATCGGCATTCTCACCGACCGTTTCGACAATCGCTTCCTGGTGGCCGCAGGTTTTGTCTTTACTGCGCTTTGCAGCTTCGCGCTTGGAAGGGCTGATCTGGAGATCTCCCAGTGGTCGCTGCTTTGGCCGATCGTGTTCAGTGGAGCATCCATGAGCCTGATCTTCGTGCCTCTCGCCGCCACCACCATGGGCACGTTGCCGAACGAAGAAATCGGCAATGCCAGTGGACTCTACAACCTGATGCGCAACGTAGGAGGCAGCATCGGAATCGCCGTCGTGAACACCTTGCTGGTCCGCCACGAACAGGTGCATCGCAGCTATCTCGTGCATTCCATCAACGGCGTCAGTCACACTTTCCAGAACCAATATCAGGCGCTCACGGCTTTTCTTGCACAACATACAAACGTCGAGACCGCCGGACTGCAGGCCTACAAGATGTTCGAGCGTTCGCTCGATCAGCAAGCTGCCCTGTTGTCCTATGTAGACGACTTTCGTTATCTCGCGTTCCTGTGTCTGCTTTGTGCGCCGATTGCTTTTGCCATGAAACGAGTACGCGGGCGGGGCAGAAGTTCCGCGGCACATTAAGGACTGACACAAGTTCGACAGCATTTCATCCTCCAAGTAGCGATAAGCCTATGACCGCCGAACAGTTTCGAAAGCTGGTGCTGAGCTTTTCCGAAAGCGAAGAGAGCGCTCACCAGCACCATCCCGACTTTCGCGTGCGCGGCAAGATCTTTGCCACGCTGGGCTATCCCGATGACAAATGGGCCATGGTGAAGCTCACTCCGGAGCAGCAGGCGGACTTCGTTCACGATTATCCCGACGTATTCAGGCCGGCCAACGGCGCCTGGGGCCGCCAGGGCTCGACCATCGTTGGTCTTCCGAAGGCACGCAAGGCACTTCTACGACCGGCAGTCGAAGCTGCGTGGCGAAATGCAGTCGCGGCATCGATCGCGCGAAAGAAGAAGCCAACCCCCTAAGGCTACGATGTGCTCGCAAGCGGCACAATCTCGAAGCTCGACGTAATCTGAAATGCCGGGCTCAGCGAGCGGTACACCGGGCAACTCTGGGCATAAACTCCATGCACCCGTTCCATCGTTTCCCGTATGGCTTCCGCTTCTTCAGCCTGCAGCTTGTGGGTGACGTGCACCCGCTTGATGACCAGCACTCCGCCTTCGTTTTCGACTTCTCCTCGAACTTCGCAGCTCAATCGACCATCACGGGCATTGATTTTGCGCGCATCCAGCGCGCCGGCAAAGGTGCCGAGCATTCAACCGCCCAACGCGGCAATCACGTAGTCGATGGTCGCCGCATGCGGCTCGGGCAGACGGCTCTCGTCGATCCCGTAATGCTTCGCGATGCCGCCATGCACGCTGAACATCACCGGTTGCGGCTCACCGGGAAGAATCGCTTTGCGCAGCGGGCCCTTGATGCGCTCAATGTGTACGTTCGAGACGTACGCCACTTCAGACATGGTGTCTCCTTCTTCTCGGCCATGATATCGGAAGAGCTCCCACCCCACTCTCTCAGTCGAAGCCCGATATCGCAGTGTTATAATTGATGTTTGCCCAGCACGTCCGTGCCCCTCCGACGCGGACGTATTCTCATGCTCTGAAGTCGGCGCAATGGGCATCCTGTAATCATCTACCTTACGAGGTCTGTTTATGTCCGGCCATTCCAAATGGGCGACAATCAAGCACAAAAAGGGCGCGCTCGATGCCAAGCGCGGTAAGATTTTCACCCGTCTCATTAAAGAAATCAGCATGGCGGCGAAGAGCGGCGGTGATGTCGAAAAGAACCCCCGTCTCCGCACTGCTGTAGCCGCTGCCAAGGCCGAAAACATGCCGGCCGATAACATCAAGCGGGCCATTCAGCGCGGTACCGGCGAATTGCCCGGCGTCTCCTACGAAGAAATCACCTTCGAAGGATACGGTCCGGGCGGAGTGGCCATCCTGGTCGAAGTTTCGACCGACAACCGCAACCGCACGGTCAGTGAAATTCGCCATTGTTTCTCCAAAAACGGCGGAAACCTGGGTGCAGCCGGCTCGGTCGCCTACATGTTCCACAAGAAGGGCGACATTGTCATCCCCAAGGCCGCAGCCAAGGAAGATGACCTGATGAACCTCGTCCTCGAAACCGGCGCCGAGGACCTGAAGGATGACGGCGAAAGCTGGGAAATTCTCACCGACCCCTCGTCTTACGAGACCGTTCTCGAAGCGGTCAAGAAGGCTGGCATCAAGCCCGACGTCGCTGAGATCGGCATGATCCCGCAGACCTACACCAAGCTGGAAGGCCAGCAGGCCAACACCATGATCCGCCTCTTGGAGGCACTCGAAGATTCCGACGACGTGCAGCACGTGTACTCCAACTTCGACATCGACCAGAAGCAACTGGAAGAGGTCGCGGGGTAGGGAAGCCGTCACTTTCAGCCATCAGCTCTCAGCTAAGATATTTGCCTCGGCCGCTCTTGGGAGCGGCCGTCGTGCGTATGACTCCTCTCGCCATCCAGGCAGTTACAATAATGCGAGCATGACTTCTCTCCCGCGGAAATCTCATCGACTCGCTTTCACGTTCCTGCTCCTTTTCTGCGTTGGACTGCTTGCCTGCAGCAAAAGCGAAGCTCCGGTCCCGGCGAGCACCAGTGAAGCGAACGCTGCCCCAGCCCCGCCGGAGAGTCCCACTCCCGAGCAATCGCAAACCGCCGCAGCTCCGACCGGTCCCACTCAACACGTCAACTCCACCCGCGCTTTTCAGTACGTGAAGGAGTTCGTCTCCATCGGTTCCCGCAAGCCGGGAAGCACGGGGCATGCGAAAGCCGAGCAATTCATCCTCTCCCACCTTGCGGGCGACAACGTCGAAGTCGATTCGTTCACTGCGAATACTCCGGTAGGGAAGTTTCCCGGCAAGAACATCATCGCCAAGTTTCCCGGCAAGAAAGACGGCATCATCGTCATCGCCGGCCACTACGAGACGAACTATCCGCTACCCAATGCATTCGTCGGGGCAAATGATGGCGGCTCGACCACCGGCCTTTTGCTCGAATTGGCCAATCAATTTCGCGGCAAGCAGCTCGATGGCTACAGCGTCTGGCTGCTGTGGGACGACGACGAAGAAGCATTCGTCACCTGGAGCGAAAAAGACAGCCTGTACGGCACCAAGCATCTCGCGCAGAAGTGGCAGCAAGACGGTACCGCCCAAAAAATCAAGGCATTCATTCTGCTCGACATGATCGGCGATGCCGACCTCGACATCCAGCGCGACACCAACTCAACCGTTTGGCTGACCAATCTGGTGTACCAGGCGGCCACGACGTTGGGCTACCAATCGCACTTCTACCAGCAAACGACGGCCCTCGAGGACGACCACATACCTTTCGCCAAGATTGGAGTGCCCGTGGTGGACGTCATCGATATCGATTACGGATACATGAACTCTTACCACCACACCACCCAGGACACGATGGACAAGCTCAGTCCGAAGTCGCTTCAGATCGTGGGGGATGTCGTTCTCCAGACGATCCAACTAGTCAATCAGCGATAGGGAACTCGGCTCCGAATGTGTCCCGCGGTCGACTTGTCCGTGTTTTGCCCAAAAACCTGCCTCCGATTACCAACGAGACAAAAAGCAATTTACGCGCTTGTTTAGAATCAATGGGTTAGGAGAAAATTGCTTACAAGCCATTGAAAAATAGGCTAGTTATAGCTATCCATTTCATTCTAAATATACTTAGACATGTTTTGATGTATGTTTTATATGACTTTACATACAGCAACGTGTAATACTTTACATACTTTGCATACAGCTTTATGACATACTTTACATACTTTACATACAGCACTTCGGTGTGCTCTGAGTTCCAAACCGGGAATTGTCAAAGAGCCATTCGCCTCGCGCCTGGGCACCAGACGGGCAGAGACACCACACCCCGAGCCTCACACAAAGAACTTGTAACGGATTGGGGCGATGCGTGCCAGAGAAATCGACGGGCGGTCGGAGGAAAACACGTTACGGTCCCGAATTGGAACTGGGGGAATGGGTTGGGCCACACCATGGTGTGACAACGGAGTCGGTACGTGTATGCGAAGCCCCTACGCCGTTCCGCGGCTAGGAGACATAGAGGGGACGCGGATCGCGGCCTTACAGAGGATGTTACAAAACGCTGCCGTGCCTACGGCACTCCCATGAATTTCTTCCACTCCGCCCAGCACTCCGCCTGCGGCTGCGTACTGGGCTAGATTATTCCGCGCCTACGGCGCTCGCCCGGATCCCGGTCGCTGGTGATGACAAACTCAGTCCTGAAGTCTGCAGAAAAGAGGCTGTGTGAGAATTGTGGCGTTGATCAGTGTCATGGACTCATTCGCACATTGGGAACGGCATGATAGACAAAGCGTTATTGGCCTCGATCGCACAACAAATGCTGAGTGGCAATACGGTGAGTGCGAACGGAAAGTCTCTACCCGTTCGACGCACGAGCCAAAATCGCCTGAAAACGCTGACGTTCATTATGGACGGCTGCGAGTATCAGGCGATTGAACAAAATCCGGAGAAGCCGAGCCGATGGGGGAGACTGGCCCGTGACGGGCATCAGGTGGTGAAATTTAAGGATTCGGAAACGAACAAGTTCGTCGCGGTATCGGTTGATGGGAAGGTCTGGGTGTATGGGGCAGGGCGCGAAACGCAGAAAGACTGAGACATGAGGCGCCAAGTTCGATGGGGCGAATGGGGCACGGAAACAACAACGCGCGCGTCGATTGCTAAGGTTTCACGCCGATGAAAGCCTTCATCTGGATGCTATTCGGGTTTGACATGTCGTCGTAAACCTCGAAGTCTGCGTTGTAGGCGCGAGCGGGATTGCCGGGCCCCTGAAAGTAGGCCCAGACTTCTTTCCAGAGGTTGGGGACGACTTGCGGTGCGGGCCCTTTTGCCGAGGTGAACTCTACATATTTGCCCGCGGGCACACTGACCGCGACCATCCCTGCGGGAGCTTTCGTTCCCGGCTTTACCCTGGCTCCCAGAATGTAGTTGTAGTCGCCGTTCCAGTCGCTGGCATACTTGGTGTACACGGCGACGACGGACTGATCGAGGCGGCCCGGTATCTGGTCAAGAACCCCCTGCATGTAGAGCCGCTGCCATTGTTGTGGGATAGCTCCGCCAGATGTGGCTTCCTGTGCATTATTGGTGCGCACTTCGATGC
Source organism: uncultured Acidobacteriaceae bacterium (assembly GCA_963730105.1). Lineage (GTDB taxonomy): Bacteria > Acidobacteriota > Terriglobia > Terriglobales > Acidobacteriaceae > DASRAA01. The sequence goes on along the minus strand of CAVSQO010000010.1, from coordinate 166,779 downwards.
CGACGACGTCGAAGGCGGTCTGCTCGGTTGGCTTGGGTTTCATCGAGTCCTCCGCATACAGGTTCATTGCGGTCATAAGGGAGATGACGATCGACGCTACCGCAAAAGTAGAGGCCAAACAGCGATTCGGTTTCATAATCATCGCCGAGTTTACGACAGCCGGGTGCGTATCTGACAAGTGTGGTGCAGTTTGATAGTCTCATCGTCAACTCGGTCCGCTTGAGCCACTCTCATTTCTGGAGACAATCGATTGAAGATCAGGTGTCTATCCATCTGCGCGCTGGGATTGCTGTTGACCGTGCCGTCATGGGCGCAACTCGACCAGGCCAACCGGCAACTGGCGCACGAAATCCTGAAGGAACTCATCGAGATCAACACCACGGATTCGGTGGGCAACGTATCCACGGCCTCGGAGGCGATGGCCAAGCGGCTGCGAGCCGCGGGGTATAGCCGACAGCGACATCTTCATTGGCGGCCCGAATGATCGGAAGAAAAACCTGGTGGTTCGGCTGCGGGGAACGGGTGCGAAGAAAGCCCGTGCTGATGATGGGGCATCTCGACGTGGTGGAGGCGCACCGCGAAGACTGGACGAGCGATCCGTTTCAGTTGGTGGAGAAGGACGGCTATTTTTACGCGCGCGGCACCGAGGACATGAAGGCTTCGGACGCCATTTACGTGCTCACGATGATGCGTTTGAAGCAGGAAGGCTACAAGCCTGACCGCGACATCATTCTGGCTTTGACGGCCGATGAAGAGGGCGGGAAGTCGAACGGGGTCGACTGGCTGATCAAGAACCATCGTGAGCTGGTGGATGCTGAATTTGCACTCAATGCCGACGCCGGAGGCGTGGTGACCGAGAAAGGCAAACCCTTCGTGGTCGCGATGGGCGCTAGCGAAAAGCTGTATGCCGATTACACACTGGAAGTGACAAACCCTGGGGGACACAGCTCGCTGCCGAGACCCGACAACGCCATCTACGGGTTGTCAGATGCGCTGGTGAAGCTACAGCATTACAGATTTCCGTTCGAGCTGAACGATGTGACACGCGAGTTTTTCGCGCAGACGTCGAAGGTCCAGACCGGACAGACTGCTGCCGACATGCTCGCCGTTACGAAGACCCCTCCGGACCAGGCGGCCATCGAACGGCTGTCGAAGGACCCGTTTTACAACTCGACCATGCACACCACGTGCGTGGCCACCCGCCTGGAAGCCGGTCATGCGAACAACGCGTTGCCGCAGCGGGCCACGGCCAACGTGAATTGCCGCATTCTGCCTGGCCATTCGCGCGACGAGATATCGAACGAGCTGACGAAAATCGTGGACGACCCCAAGGTATCCGTGACCTACGTCAACAATGGGATGAAAGTTATCTCGGGCGATCGCGAGAAAGCCGCCTTACCTCCGGTGAAACTCCTGCCGGCAGTGATGGATCCGCTGCAAAAGATCTCGAACGAAATGTGGCCGGGTGCGCCAGTGGTGCCGACGATGGGCACCGGGGCGTCCGATGGCGTGTACACGAACCCGGCTGGCATCCCAACGTACGGAGTTTGCGGCTTAGCGATTGACGTCGATGATGACCGCTCGCACGGACGCGATGAGCGTTTGCCGATCGAGTCGTATTACAACGGAGCGGTTTTTTATTACCGGTATGTGAAGGCTGTTGCGGGAGGGAAGTGAATGCTCTGTCAAAAGCGGGCGGAAGTAAGGCCCATTGCAGAGTAGGGGTCCTTCGACTTCGGCGGCGGAAAGGCCGCCGCCTCCGCTCAGGATGACAAGCTGAAATTGAATTCTACGTTGCGGAACTCGACGGCCGGCCTTCAACCAGTTTGCCGTACATCGAGGTGTAATGCAGGCCGATTTCGCCGCAGGTGTGCTGCTCGACGGAATATACGATGCAGGAGTCGAACGGGCGCGAGTAAAGGTGCAGGCTCACCGCGCGCTGACCGAACTCGCGCGGATTGCGCACATCGTGAACTGGGTTCAGGGGATCAACCGCGACTGGATGGGACGGAGTGATTTCCACCACGTCGGTCGGAACGATGTCGCAGTGCTGTCCGGCCAGGTCTTCCTCGAGCACTCGGTAGTTGTGCACCGCCAATCGACCCATGGCGGCCGCCATCCAGCAGTTCTGTCCCTTGTGATTGTGGATGGAGGAGCCCATGCCGACCTCCCAGCAGATGGCCAGCAACTCGTAGAGGTCGGTCTTGTCGATGAGGTTGCGGGTGTAATGCTGGGGGTTCCACACGAGAAAAGGTTGGAGCGACTCTTCGTCAACCGGATTGGCGCGGAGGACTTCCAGAGGAGCTGGGACGGCAAGAAAATCGCGCTCCTGGAGTTTTTGCAAATTGTTTACAAGCTTCTGAATCGAGACTTTGCGCACGTCCGTCGCGGTGGGTTGAATCGTATCCAATCCGTGCCTCCTTGTTCCGGGACGGCTGATTATGCTGTGCCAACCGCCCCGCGCATGATGGCATAGCGGAAACGGCGGTGTAAAGCGCTTCATGTGGCAGGTCGAGAGTGCCTGGTTTCGGGCAGGCAGAGCGGAATGTGGCTGCAACTTAAGGGCTGGCCGGGGTTTACACCTCTAGGTACGAGGGGTTGAAATTGTGCCGGGGAAGAACGAACTTCGTTTGACATTCAGGATTGGGCATATAATGAGCCCAACGAAGTGGCTCTTCAGCGACCGGAGCTTCCGTGCAAGCGCAAGAGCGACGCGGGTCGGAAGTGGGTCGCCTGCCGCGAGATGACAGCCGATATAAGGTGAGGATGCGCTCCGGAACGGGGGTTCCCATGAAGGCACGCGCTGGTTCAGCTTCAATCGCATGGCTGCTTTGTTTCTGTTTGACGGTGCCGGCCATGGCGCAATCGACGGCGCAAACGCCTGCAGTGACGACTCCTCCGGCAGCGACCGATTCCACGACCAACCCGAACCCATCGGCTGACTCGACGAGCTCTTCGTCTTCGGACAGTACCGCCGCCGCCAACCCCAGCACGCCTCCAGGCGTAAAGCCCGGCAGCAAGAACGACGTAGATGCTATCGGCACACGCAAGGTGGGTGGCCGTGGTCTGGGCGACTGGTATTCCACTGACACCGAAATCAAGATGGGCAAGCAGTACGCCATGATGGTCGAGCAGACGGCGAAGATGGTGCAGGACCCGGTCATTAACGAGTACGTGAACCGGATTGGCCAGAACCTGGTGCGGAACTCGGATGCCAAGGTGCCGTTCACCATTAAGGTCATCGACTCGGACGAGATCAATGCTTTCGCGTTGCCGGGCGGTTTCTTTTACGTAAACAGCGGGTTGATTCTGGCGGCCGATGAAGAGGCGGAGCTTGCGGGCGTGATGGCGCACGAGATTGCCCATGTTGCGGCCCGCCATGCCATGCAGCAAATGACACGCATGCAATACGCCAGCCTGGCTACGATTCCGCTGATGTTCGTGGGCAGCTGGGGGATCTACGAAGCGGCGAGCCTGGCCATCAACCTGGCGCTGCCCATCACGTTCCTGAAGTTCTCGCGCAACTTCGAGAGCGAAGCCGATTATCTTGGACTCCAGTACATGTACAAAGCGGGCTACGATCCGCAGGCGTTTGTGTCGTTCTTCGAGAAGATAGAAGCGAAGGACAAGCAGAAGCCGGGAACGCTGGCGCGGGCATTTGCGTCGCATCCGCCGACTCCGGACCGGATCGAAAAGGCGCAGGCAGAGATTAAGCGAATTCTGCCGGCCGAGCCCCAGTATGTAGTCACCACGTCAGAGTTCGACTCGATCAAAGCACGGCTGGCGTCACTGCAGAACCGCAAGAAGGTGTCTCCAAGCGCTGATCCCAACAAGCCCACGTTGCGGCGCACTACGGCGGATAGCAATCCAAATGGAACGACGCAACAGCCGGCGGATGACCGTCCGACTCTGTCGCGGCGCGACGACTGAACTGAATTCAACGCAGAAGGCGAACCGGCGGCTCAGGCCGCCGGAATTGTTTGTGGGCAATATCAATCGCACGAGTCGGCCGCGATTAAGCCACGCGACGGGGTTCGGTAGCAATGGCAGGCCGACCCGACGTGCTCTGTGTGCTTCGCACGACCTTCATTTCGCTCCAGTCGTAAGGAAACTCCTGCCCGCAATCAAGACACACGACGTAGGTTCCGGTGGTCGCCGCCGCCGCACTGTTACGGCGCAGGGCGCCACGAACGGTGATGGGGAAGCTCAGCTTTCTGTGGGTACAACCGAACAGCACATTGAGCAAACTCATATCTCGCCTCCATGCCGCTTTGCTGCAAGTTGACGAAATGGCAGGAGCGCTAACCGACATGACCAGGCCGAGCGCAGGTGCGTTAGCAGCCTATGCAAGCCCAGCGCTAGCTAGTTAGATTCGATAGCAAGGGGGAAAGGTGCTCGGGGATGGAAAAAGAAGTGCCAAATTGGTACCGGCTGGGAGCCAGCACCGTTGAATCGGTCTCTCCCGAACTTAACTACTTAGAAGTGCCGGGAGCGTGCTTCGAGGCCGACGCCCTATCCGACTCGTGGCCCTTGCACTTGTTGACGATAGCGCTTCGCAGCCGACCCCTGAGGTCGTCCGGCAATTCATAAAGATGCGATTCACGGTAGATCTCGATCGTCATCTTGGTTGTATTGCAGACGACATAACAGTTATGGCACCACTGCAAATGGTCTTCCAGTTCGGCCTTTGTCTGGGCGTCCATCGCCCCGTCAAGGTAGTCGGTTAGCTCTTTAAGGAATTCAGAGCAGGTCACTGTTTGCCATCTCCACCAACACGATTTTTAAAGTACTTGCTCAAACGTTCGCGCAGTTGTAGCCGAGCGCGAAGCAGACGTGACTTCACGGCCGGAATACTTAAATCCAGGGCGTCGGCAGTCTCTTCGGTGGAGAGACCCTCGACATCGCGCAGCACAAAAACCGTGCGAAAACTCGGCGGCAGCCCCTGGATTGTCTTGCTTAGAATTTCTTTGAGCTCGCCTTGACTATATAACTGCTCCGGGTTCGGAGACCAGTCCGCGACTTCGCGCGGCATGGAATCCTCTTCCGTTTTGATGTCCTCATCCAGCGACACCATTCGCTCGGGACGCCGACGCCGAAGGCGCATTAGCGCCTCGTTGACCGCGATGCGCACCAGCCAGGTATAAAACTTGGACTGCTCCTGGAAATTCGCCAGGTTCTGGTACGCCTTTAAAAACGCGTCCTGCACCACGTCTTCCGCATCTTCGCGGTTTTGCGTGATGTGCTGAGCGATACGAAACACATTGCGATCGTAGCGGCGAACCAGCTCTTCAAACGCGCTGATGTCACCAGCTTTGGCCGCGTGAACCAGCCGGAGTTCATCGCCTGCTGGATCTTCTACTTTTGGTTGGATGGTAGCCATGTGTTTGCAGATTCAGGATTTTAACGCACGAGTACTCGTCAGCTCTTGGATATTATACAGACCGCTTCAGGATTGCTTGTGCCGGGCGCTGCCCCAAAAGTGCCGCAAGGTATCGAACTAAATAATGGATCTGTCGAAGTAGCGGACGGGCAATGCGGGGTAAACTGAATCACCGATGTTTGTGAACAGACTTACCGCGACCACTCTGGCCGCTCTTTTGCTGCTGCAAGGTAGTGGATTACCGGCCCAAACCTCTTCGTCCCCGCAGAATTCGTCGTCTGGCACGACTTCGTCAGCGAGTAAGACCACGACAAAAAAGAAGGGCTCGTCGGCTGCAACGAGTCAAAAGAAGCCGACGGCCAAGAAGGGGCATGCGCCCAGGAAGAAGTCCACTGCGGCACGAACGATCAATCTGCATAAGACTTTCGTGGCCTCTAGCGACCTTCGGCCCATGGCGCGGCAGCTGATCGAATATCGCACTCCTGCCGCCTATGCCGGGGTCGAGGGTTATGCGGCGAAACACGCCGGAACCGAGCCCGGAGCGTTGGCATGGTTCGCTAGTGGTTATGCGCATTACCTGGACGCGCAATACCCGGCCGCCATCGCTGAGCTGCAGAAATCGCAGTCCTATATCGGCGAGTTGAAGGACTACACCTCGTACTTCATCGGCAACTCGTATGTTCTCAGCAACAACCCGGAGTCTGCGCTGACTTATTTGCGTGACTTTGGTACGCGCTATCCGGATTCGGTATACGCCAATGACGCTATCCTCGCGTATGCGCGTGCCTTGCTGGCGACAAACCGCTCCGCCGAGGCGGTGCAGGTGCTGTCGCATCACGCAGGGAGTCGGGCCGAGGCCGAATACTTGTTGGGCAAGGCGTACGTCCAGAACGGACAGGGCCGTACTGGTGCAGAGGTCTTGCAGCTCGTTTATTACAACTATCCGACCAGCCCACAAGCGGACGCGGCAGAAAGCGACTTGAAGAAAATTCCCGAGGCGGCCCTCTTGCCTTCGCCTACATTCGCCGAACACGAGCATCGTGCGGATGGCTTGTACAAAGGCCGTCGCTGGGCTCCGGCGGCGGAAGAATACAAGGCGATGGCAGCGATCGCGCCGGCTGCGGAGCAGTCGAAGGTCAATATCCAACTTGCCAATGCGCTGATGAAGCTAGGCGACAACCGCCAGGCAAAAGATGTGCTCGCCCGTATCCCGGATGACGCCAGCGAAGCTAGTGCCGAGAAGTGGTATCAGAGCGCCGAGATTGCCCGCAATACCGACGATGACGCGCAGCTTACCACTATCCTGCAGCACATGCGCGCGACGACTCCCAACTCGCCATGGTTGGAGTCGGCGCTGTTTACGGCCGGCAACATGTACCTGCTGCGACAGGATTATGATCGCGCGATCGATTATTACAAAGAGATTCACGACCGGTTTCCTGACAGCAGCAAGGCGTCCTACGCCCATTGGAAGTGTGCGTGGCTAATCTATCGCCAGAATCACCCTGAACAGGCGAAGAAGTACTTTGACCAGCAGATCGAGTTTTATCCTGCCTCCAACGAAGTCCCCAACGCGATTTACTGGCGGGGCCGCGTGGCCGAGGATGATCACAATTACGGATTGGCTCGGGCGTACTACCTGAAACTGACTGACCGGTATCGCAATTATTACTACGGCGTGGCCGCGCGTAAGCGGTTGGCGACAATGCCCGACGCGCCGGTCGTCACAGTTGCCAGCTTGCAGGCCATTCCCGGGCTCACCAAGATCGAGCCCGAGTCTCTTGAGACCGCGCCGCCGGCCGATGATCTGCATTACAATCGCGCGCGGCTGCTGGAGAACGCAGGAGCGGTCGATCTAGCGGTGCGCGAATTGCAGGCCGGAACAACATCGGGGCCGTCTTGGGAGATGGTGGAAGTAGCGCGCATGTACACCGACGCCGGAGAGTACTATCGCGCATTGCAAGCGCTTAAGCATGCCATCAATGGCTACTTTGCGATGGACTTAAACGCTCTTCCCCAACCCTATTGGGAAGGTCTATTCCCGCGGCCTTATTGGGACGCGCTGCGGCGCTACTCAGACGAGAACGGACTCGACCCGTACCTGGTCGCGTCGCTGATTCGACAGGAGTCGGAGTTCAATCCGGGCGTGGTGTCGCACGCCAATGCCTACGGGTTGATGCAACTGCTGCCTTCGACGGGGAAGAGCACAGCCAAGCAGGTTGGGTTACACAACTACAAGACCGACTCGCTGCTGGATCCAACGACCAATATTCAGCTGGGCACCAAGTATTTCCGCGAAATGGTTGATCACTTCGGCGGACAGATCGAATATGCTCTCGCTGCTTACAACGCGGGCGATTCACGCGTCGAAAGCTGGCGCTCATCCGGCAGCTACCGCGATATCGAGGAGTTCGTCGAGTCGATTCCGTTCACCGAGACAAGGGAGTACGTGCAGGCCATTGTGCGCAACGCTGAGGTGTACAAGCGCGTTTACAAGTCACCGTAAGCAAGAGTTTCTCGAAGAAACTACAGGAACGTGTTCCTGGGCGCTGAGTCATTGCGGAAAGTCAAGAATTACTGCTGCGCCGTTGTAGTGCACTTCTCGATCTGGCGGGTTAAGGCTTTCACCAACCCCGTGCATGGGACCGACCAGCACGACACTAAATGTGCGCTTCTGCAACATTCCGGGAAAGGCGCCGTGGCGAGCGTCTATCGTTAGCTGACGTCTGGCTTGGTTCCATCGGAGATCGATTCTGCTGTTGGCGCCCTTTTCGTAGTCGTAGGTCCCTCCGTCATCTTCGTAAAGCGTGAACTGCCCATCGGCTCCCTGGAATATTCGAAGTTCGATGGGGTCGGCTGGTTTTTCGTTTGTGTATTGCAGGTCCGGTCCCAAGGGTAAGATCGATCCCGCCCGAACGTACAGCGGAATTGTCTCAAGCGGCGCTGCGGCAGTAATCGTCTGTCCGCCTTTGAATGATGCGCCAGTCCAGAAGTCAAACCAACTTGCTCCGGACGGTAAATTAATTCTGCGCGACGTGGCGCTTGGTTGCGTCACCGGGTTCACTAGTAGCGCCGCCCCGAACATAAACTCGTGGGCAATATCCTGAACGTTACGGTCGGCAGCAAAGTCCATCACGAGGGCACGCATCGGCGTGTAGCCTTCCGAAGTGACCTTCCATGCCAGCGAGTAAATGTAGGGCAGCAGTCGGTAGCGGAGCTTGTCGTAGCTAGTCAGGATTTGCTGGGCGCGCGAGCCGTAGGACCATAGCTCATCGGCAGGGCGCGCGCCGTGGGTGCGGAAAATCGGGCAGAACGTTCCGTACTCAAACCACCGCACATAGATTTCCTGATAGGCCGGATCGTTGGGATCGCCACCCTGAAAGCCGCCAATGTCAGTGGTCCAGTAAGGAAGACCCGACAGGGAGTAGTTCAGTCCGGCGGGGATCTGGCGTCGTAGCGAATCGAAGGTGGGCGCGATATCGCCTGACCACGATGTCGCGGCGTTGCGCTGCTGGCCGAGAAACGCAGAGCGGGTGAGTACGAACACGCGCTGCTTGTCGGTCGTGGCGCGCTGGCCTTCATACACTGCCTGCGTCTCCATCAGCGGATACATATTCGCGTAGCGGGTGCCGCTGCCCAACGCTGTGTGGGCACCCTCCAGCATCGGTCCCTGCTCCTCGCCGTAAAAATCCAGGGGCTCGGAAGAGTCCAGCCACCAAGCGTCGACACCTTTGTCGAAGAGGGATGGCTTGATTTGCTGCCAGAACAGTCTGCGTGCTCCAGGATTGAACGCGTCGAAGAGACGGCTGCCGGGATAATAGCTGGCGACTTGCGTGCGCCCACCGGTGACAAAGTAGTTGTGGCTGAGCATGTCGTCAAAGTTCGCGCTGGGAGGCGTGAACAGTGGCCACACGGAAATCATGGTGTGGACGTGCATATCGTGAAGCTTGCCAAACATTACGGCGGGATCGGGGAAGCTGCTGGTGAATTGATCCGAGCCCATGCGCTGCATCCAGTCGAAGTCCAGCACCAGGTTGTCGAGCGGTATCTTCAGTTCGCGATATTTTGTCGCGACGTCGAGCATTTCCTGCTGCGTGTGGTACTGAAAGCGCGATTGCCAGAACCCGTACGCCCACAACGGGAGCATGGGAGCCGGCCCAGTCAGCTCGCGATAGCTGGCGATGATTCGGTCGAACTCTGGGCCGTAGATGAAGTAGTAATCCACGGCGTCAGCGACATCGGCGCGCAACGCAAGCTTAGGTTGGAAATGGTTTTCGTAGCGGCCAAGGGACGCGCTGTTCCAGAGCAGGCCGTAGCCGCGGGTGGAAAGCAGGAAGGGAAGCGTGATGCTGGTATTGTCCTGCATGAAAAAGAGGTCAGTGCCGCGCTGATTCAGCAGGCCGGTCTGGTGCTGTCCGAGTCCGTAGAGGGCCTCATCTTGCGTGAGGTCGAAATAAGCGCTGGCGTGAAACGTGTTCTCGCCATCGACAATGGTCGGCATCAGATCGCGGGGCGAAGGCGAACCGGATTCGCGGGTGAGAAGGCGACCGTGCACGTCCTCGAACACGACAGCGGATGAGTCGCGCTCGACGACGATCCGCACGACCTTGCTATCGATGACGATATTGCGATGTGCGTCTTCGGCGACGTTGGACTCGATCGGTGGCCAATTCGTGCGGGAGATCCAGGGCTGTGGATGTTGCGCGGAATTCACCTCTCGAAACAACACGTGGATCATGGATTCCGTGCACAGGCGCACCTGCAGGGTGCCGCGATGAGTCTGCAAGTCGACGCCATCAGCGGTTCGAACGTAACTGATGATCGAATCGGACCTTACCGGCTTCTGAGCCAACAGGGGCAAAGCGGCAATCAATGACCACGACAACGCGAAGGCACGAAGAGCGTTCATGCAAGTTGATTCAAGAATGAAATTGCAGCAACAGTGTACGCGCCGAAAGAATCGGGCAACTAGGATACGCGCTTGTCTTAGGAGCTACTCTTGACCGTTTCGTGGCTCGATTTGGCGAACAGAATCTCTGACACCAGCAGAATCGCTCCAATGACGATGGCGCTATCGGCTACGTTAAAGTCAGGCCAACTATAGCTACCCACGTAGAAGTGCAGAAAGTCGACCACTCGGCCGTCCAGGACACGGTCCCAGAGATTGCCGGCAGCGCCGCCGAGGATCAACGACAGGCCGATAGTCGTGGTGTTGATGATATGGCTGTTCCTCCATAGCAAAACCGACACGATAATCAGCGCGATGAGCGAGAAGCCAACCAGAGCACCGATTTTCCACGGAAAAGTGGAATCGGCAAAGAGGCCGAACGCCGCGCCGCGGTTTTCGACGTGTGTGATGTGGAACAGGCCGGGAATGATGGGCAGGCTCTCGTGCAATGGGATGTACGTCGCCACCGCCCACTTGGTGAGGCGGTCGAGCACAATGACGGACAACGCGATAAGAAAGAAATATTTGCGCATGGAATCGGTTACGGGCTGCGGGCGTTGTACGCCGAAATCAAAAACCTTGAATCGTCGCTCCTGAATCATGCTTATGTTAGACGCTTGTTGACGCCATAAGGAATCGCCTGTGATCACTGCCTGCTTGTGGTTCCCGTAGTGGCTTCGATCTCCGCCAACACGGCGCTACAGCGCTCGCACACTGTGGGATACGCTTTGTCTTCGCCCACGTGGGTCGAATAGTTCCAGCATCGCTCACACTTCGTGCCTGGCGCTTTGTTCACCTTGACCTGCAATGCCGTGTCACCATTGGTGGCCGCGGTTTTTTCCAGCAGGACGTCCGAAACGATAAACAAGTAGCGCAATTGATCGCGATGGCGCTCGAGCAACGAGTAAAGCGGCTCCGGCGCAGCTAAGAGTAATTGCGCTTCGAGGCTGCCACCGATTTCTTTGTTCGTGCGCGCAACTTCGAGGACCTTGAGAGCCTCGTCGCGAACGCCGAGCAGGGAAGACCACTCTGACACGAGTCCGGCTGCGTCGAACCCTGACGACAGATCGCCCGTCAAATCGCGGGCCTCGGGGAAGAGCGTCAGGTGCACGCTCTCCGGACGCCCCTCGATTTTGGGAAGAAATTCCCAGACTTCGTCGGCGGTGAAGCTCATGGTGGGGGCCATCAGACGCACCAAGGCATCGCCGAGCCGATAGAGCGCGGTCTGTGCCGCCCTGCGCGCCACAGACTTGGGCGCTGAGGTGTACAGCCGGTCCTTCAGTACATCGAAGTAGATTGAGCTTAGATCGACGATGCAGAAATCCTTCAGGCGTTGATATGCCTTGTGGAACGTGAACGTGTCGTAGTGCCCGCGAACGTCGGCGGTCAGCTCTGCCGCGCGCAGCAAGATGTACTGGTCCAGCGGCTCCATTTCGGCGAACTCCACGCTATCGCGACGCGGATCGAAGCCGTCAAGGTTCGACAGGATGTAACGGAACGTGTTGCGGACCTTGCGGTAGCTATCGGCCACGCGCTTCATCAACTCGTCCGAGGCCATGACGTCTTCGCGGAAATCTACAGACGCAACCCACAGGCGAACGATTTCTGCCCCGAGTTTGTCGGCGATTTCGACTGGATCCACGGCGTTCCCCAGCGACTTGTGCATCGCGCGCCCCTGCGGATCGAGCGTCCATCCTACGGTGGCGACGCCACGATAGGGCGCTGCGCCCTTCGTGCCAACCGCGCACAGCAGGGAAGAGTGGAACCAGCCGCGATGCTGGTCGCCTCCCTCGAGATAAAGGTCAGCTGGCCAGGGAAGTCCGGGCTCGTGACCCAGCACCGCTGCGTGGCTGGAGCCGGATTCGAACCACACGTCGATGATGTCCATTTCCTTGCGGAATTTGGTGCTGCCGCACTTCGCGCATTTGGTTCCCGTGGGCAGGATCTCTTCTGCCGCGTACTTGTACCAAGCGTCGGCGCCTTCGCGGGCGAAGAGCTCGACGACCGCACGATTGACTGCCTTATCATTCAGAAATTCGTTGCAGCCTTCGCACTGAAAGACAGCGATGGGCACCCCCCAGATTCGCTGGCGTGAAATGCACCAGTCAGGACGCGCAGCGATCATGTTCGAAATGCGCTCCTCGCCCCACGCCGGGTCCCATTTGACCTTACCGATTTCTTCCAGCGCGCGGCTGCGGAGCGTTCCGCCCGGTATTTTTCCTTCCATGGAGATGAACCACTGCTCGGTGGCGCGGAAGATGATCGGATTATGGCAGCGCCAGCAATGCGGATACGAGTGCTCGATTTTTTCGTAGCCGAGCAACACACCCCGACTCTTCAGCAACTCGACGATATGCGGGTTGGCCTTGAATACCTGCTGACCCTGATATTCCGGGAGGCCGTGGCGCAGAATTCCGCCCTCATCCACATCGCAAGTCAGGTCGATGCCATACTTCACGCCGGTCTGGAAGTCATCGGCACCGTGCGCGGGAGCGGTGTGCACTGCACCGGTGCCAGTGTCCATGGTGACGTAATCGCCCAGTACGCCGAGAATGCTGCGCTCCAGAAAAGGATGCTGAAACGTCGCGTATTCCAGCTTCGATCCGGGGAAACTTGCGATCTCTTTCACATCGCCAAGAGCGCACTTCTCAATCGTCTGCTGCGCCAGGGCCTTAGCAACGATGTAGATCCATTCGCCCGTGTCGAGTGCCACGTATTCCGCGTCGGGGGAAAATGTTACGGCCATCGACGCAGGCAGCGTCCACGGAGTCGTCGTCCAGATAATCGTAGCTACGTTCTTCTTGCCTGCGAGCGCCGGATCGACCTTGCCTGCGTCACTGGTCAGCGGGTAACGCACCCACACGCTCGGGCTGGAATCCATTCCGTACTCGACTTCGGCTTCTGCCAGAGCGGTCTTATCGTGGATGCACCAGTAAACCGATTTCAGGCCCTTGTAGACCATGTCCTGCTCGTAAAACGAGTAGAACGTCTCCATCACGACGCTCTCGTATTGCGGTGACATGGTGGAGTAGGGATCATCCCAGCGCCCAAAAACGCCGATGCGCTTGAACTGTTCGCGCTGCAGGTCGAGATACTTCTCAGCGTAACGTCGGCATGCCTCGCGCACCTGAAGGGGATCCATTTCCAGCTTCTTGCGTCCTAATTCATCGTCCACCTTGATTTCAATAGGTAAACCGTGGCAATCCCAGCCAGGGACATACGGCGAGTCGAAGCCGCTCATGGTGCGGCACTTCACCACTAGATCCTTCAAAACCTTATTCAGCGCCGTGCCCAGGTGAATTGGCCCATTGGCGTAGGGCGGACCGTCATGCAGCACATAGATCGGCTTGCCCTTATGGGTATCGCGGATGCGGTCGTAGAGCCGCATGGCCTCCCATTTTTCGAGCCGTGCGGGCTCGCGCTGCGGCAGGTTCGCCTTCATGGGGAAGTCGGTCTTGGGCAAATTCAACGTAGACTTAAGGTCGAGCGACACTCCGGGTTTACTCCTTCAGGCCTGTGACAGAACGTTGCCAAGCGCTCAGGCTATCCCTTCATTATAGGGAGCGTGCAAACCTCCGTCCAACAGTGGGTTGCAGCGCGGCGCGGGGCTTTACTCGGGAGGTTCTTCTCGCGTAATGTTGAAGAAACTGAGGACGGTGAGGGTGGTCGCGCATCTAGATGTCAGCGCCTGAGGTTTCGCCTTTTCGCCCTGCAAGATGTTGACCGCAACCTTGTTACGCCAATTGGGTTTTCAGGGTAGATGCACGGATGCGTGTCTTGGCGCGAAGTGTAAACCGACCACCGTCTGTTACCGAGCAGCTTGTGAGGAAATGAATCGCGTTTATGGCCGAGCAACCTTTGCCCCTTCCCAGCCAGACGGGGAACGAAAAATATAGCGGCAAACTCAATTTTCTGCCTCCGGCGGAGCTCCAAGAGTCTACGTGGAGCTCGCTGGTGCAGAACATTCGCGGCCTGCTCCGTCCTGAGAAGCTTCCACCGCTGCAGCTGACCTCCAAACCGGTCGAAGACGACAGCCTCATCCTGCCCAACTCGGGGATGGACGATTCGCTTTGGAAGTCGCTGAAACAGAATCTGAAGGACAAGTTTTCCCCCGAGAAGTTGCCGCCGTTGCAGCTTACGTCGAAGCCGATTGCGAACAATGGCTTTGACCGCCATACCAACGTCGAGCAGTCGCTGTGGGGCTCGCTGCGCGACAACCTCAAGTCCACATTTTTTCCTGAGAAACTGCCGCCGTTGCAGGTCAGCTCAAAGCCCCTCCGAGTGCGCAGCATCTGGGGCTCGTACGATTACAAGCAGGAAGGCGCCGGGGTTTCGCTCGCAGTTCACGTGCTGATGATCGCCGGGTTGATCGGCTTGTCGATCCTGAGCAGCCGGACGGTAAAGTTGAACGCGCCGAATCAAAATGCCATTTCGATTAGCGATGACGTTCCCCCGGATCTCCCGATGACCGCGAAGAAGGGCGACAAAATGGGCGGCGGCGGCGGTGGTGGTGATCGCGACAAGCTGGCCGCAACCAAGGGCAAACTGCCCAAGCTATCGATGGAGCAAATCACGCCTCCAGCGGTCGTCATTCGCAACGACAATCCTAAGCTGGCGGTTGAGCCCACCGTGGTTGTGCCACCCGAGATCAAGCTGGCGAATAATATGCCGAATTTGGGCGATCCACTGTCGAAGATCCCCGATGGCCCGTTGTCGAATGGAACGGGCAGCGGCGGCGGCATCGGTTCCGGTAGCGGTGGTGGCGTAGGCTCGGGCAGTGGCCCTGGTGTCGGCCCGGGTCACGGAGGCGGGTACGGAGGTGGAGCGTTCCACGTTGGCAATGGAGTTTCGGCTCCGCGCGCCCTGGAGACGCCTGATCCGGAGTATTCGGAAGAAGCCCGCAAGGCGAAGTACCAGGGAACAGTAGTTCTGTGGCTGATCGTCGGCCCGGATGGCAAGCCGCGTGACATTCGCGTGAGCCGCCCCCTGGGCATGGGACTGGATCAGAAAGCGATTGAGGCAGTGAATAAGTGGCGCTTTGAGCCTGCGATGAAAGACGGCCGCCCGGTCGCTGTGCAGATCAACGTAGAGGTTAACTTTAGGCTGTATTAGATTCATTCAAAAGTAATTAGGGTTTAGTCTGCCATGACGACCTCACCTGGCGGCCCAGTCTACCTCGAATCAAACGGAGCGCAAACTTTGCGCCCTTCTCATAGAAGGTCCCATCGTAGAGCCAAAAAGATTGCGGCGCGGGTTTTGCTGGTGCTGGGGCTCGTCATCGGAATATTGGCCGTCGCTGACTTCGCCTATAACGCCCATAGCAAGGCCGATTGCTACACGAGAGGCGCAGTTGACGATTGGGGAATCGCAGCGCCTGGCGTGGCGAAGTCCGACGATTGCCGTGCCGAGATTGTCAGCCTTGATGAATTCCAACGGCTAGATGCAGCGGCTGTAGTGATTTCAGTTGCGCTGCTAGCCTGGTCGGCTGTTATGTCCCGAAGAATTAGAAAACATCGCAGATGAACTGTGCGGCACTCTGCTAGCTAAACATCACCACTAACTGGCTCCTACCTGCATCTCGCGTACACAGTCGCTAGCGCGATGCAGTGCTGCTTCGATATTGGGGCAAATATTTTCCGCCCCAACGTGCCGGTCGAAGCCTGACTGCTGCATGAGTTTTCTGGGCTGTGGTAACGCTCCACAGAACAATAGCGCCCGGCCCGAGTCGCGCAGTTTATCCGCCAAGTCCTCCAGCACCTTAAGCCCCGTGGCATCAATGGCGGTCATGTTGCGTAGCCGGACGATCACAACTGGCGGCAGATTCTCAAGTTGCTCGCTCACCATGTCGAGCTTATCGGTTGCGCCGAACAGGAACGGCCCGTGTATGCGGAATACCGTCACGTAGTCGGGAATATCTTTGTCTTGCAAAATGTGCGCGCGGCCAGCTTCGACGTAGTCGTCCGTGACTTCGGAGACCGTAGTCGTCGCGGTCACCTTGCGGATGAATAGCAGCGCGGCGAGAATCATGCCGAATTCAACAGCCACCGTAAGGTCGGCGAACACAGTCAGAGCAAACGTCGCCAGCCAGACAGAGATGTCGGACTTGGAGAGCCGCAAAATCTTGCCGGTTTCGGCCCATTCACCCATGTTGTAGGAAACCACCATCAGGATTCCCGCCAGCACCGCCAGCGGCACATGAGAGGCCAGAGGCGCAGCAAATAGCAGGATCGCCAGTAGCGTGAGGGAATGGATCATCCCGGCGACCGGCGTGCGCGCGCCGGAGCGGATATTCGTCGCGGTACGGGCGATGGCGCCTGTAGCGGGCAGTCCGCCGAACATGGGTGATGCGATGTTGGCGATGCCCTGAGCGATCAGCTCGACATTCGGATTGTGTTTGTCGCCACACATGCGGTCGGCCACGACTGCCGACATCAACGATTCAATCGCACCTAACATGGCAACCGTGATTGCCGGCGAAATCAGGCCGTGCACCATGTTCCAGTGAAACTGGGGAACGTGAAGATGCGGCGGTCCGGAAGGAATTCCGCCAAACCGCGTGCCGATGGTCTCGACTGGCAGCTTGAGCAGCAGGACGACAATCGTGCCCAGCACCAGCGCAACGATGTATCCCGGCAGCCGCTTCACTAGTTTGGAGGTGATCAGGATAACCGCTATCGAACCCACACCGAGAAGCGTGGCCTCCCATGAGAAGGTGGAAAAGTTGTCGGCGATTGCACGCATGCGTCCGATGAAGTCGCCGGGAACGTTTTCGATGCGCAGACCAAAGAAGTCTTTGATTTGCGTGCTGGCGATGAGAACCGCGATGCCGTTGGTGAAACCGAGCACGACCGGCCGGGGAATGAACTTTACCGCTGCACCGAGGCCCGTGGCGCCCATGATGAACAGCAGGACTCCGGCCATCATGGTGCACATGAACAGGCCGTCAACCCCGTGTTTCGCGACGATTGCGGCGACCACGACGACGAACGCTCCGGTCGGTCCGCCGATCTGAACGCGGGAACCGCCCAAAAGCGAAATCAGGAACCCGGTGACTACCGCGCAATAGATGCCCGCCTGGGGAGAAAGCCCAGACGCAATCGCGAAGGCCATGGCCAAGGGCAGGGCGACCAGTCCGACGGTGATACCTGCGGCGAGGTCGGCAAAGAAATCCTGAACGCTATAGTCCCTCAGGCAGAGGACAGACTTGGGCAACCACTGGTCCATCGTAAGAACCGCACCTTTTAGAAACGGTGCTTCAATTCTAGTCGATTGGCCATCTTCACAGCGTCTTCAGAAACGCTTTCGCCTGGTTCAGGTGAGGGAAGAGCTTTTCTTCCGCCTGGAATTCTTTGCCGTGAACACAGCGACGGCTGCCGCGTAGCTTCACCGGATGCTTGAGATGGAGCATTTCGTGATACACGATGTACTCGACAGCACAGCGGGGAACGAGCGGGTGATCGAAGATGCGGCTCACTACGATGGCGTTGTGCGCCGGATCGTAGTGGGCCAGACTGCGCCGCGAGTGCGATTGACTCCATGTCATGCGCGGCCGCGCCAGCAGGCCGTGGAAAAACTGCTGATTCAGCGCGTCGAAAAGTTCTTCCAGGTGATACACGTGTCCCTTAGCAGAGGCGATGCGCTTGCGTCCGCGTATTTGCCGCACCAGGTGAGCCTTGGCGCTAATGTCGTGACTGCAGACGTATCGCCGGTAGCGGGCAGCCTGCGCGAGCGCAATCGGTTTGCGGTAAATCTTGGCCAGCAGGATGTGGGCGATCGCCTCGATCACGCTCTCCGGTGCACCCTCCAGCAGGTCCGACAGGCGCACGTGGAGCCGGCCGTCACGCATGCGGATGGTGTTATTCACATTGGCAAACGGGTAAAAGGCGATGCGCATCTCCGGCGCTGGCACGCGCGGGCGCAGCTCCCGATAGGCTAGATGGAAGATTTCCTCAACTAATGTGGCCTGCAAGATTTTTCTAAACTACCACGGCCGGCGGAGGAAATTTCAGTCCTTACGTTCCGAATAATCCTTGTTGAGCTTTTTTTCTGCCGCGAGTTTGTTCTGCTCCTCGAGAGTTTCGCGCGCACTCTTGGCACTGTCGGCCACAGTATCCACGGCATTCGCGAGAACGAACGAGAACTGCTGCAATTCTTCCGGCGGGGTCTGCTCCTTGAGTTGGCGCAGCTTCAGTTGCCACTCGCTGTTGGCTTCGATCACCAGCTTCAGCCCCTTGCGCATGTCCGTGGAGTGAGACTCATACATGTCGATGTTGTCGTCGGTCTCATCGAGGAGGGTAACGAAATCCTGCAACAAGTCGTGGATTTGCTTGGGACGCGTGGCTGCGCTGTCGGAATCGGTACGCACCAGATCGATCATTGAGATGCGTTCTTTGGCGAACTTGACCATCAATTCCAGCCGCTTGTTAGGGTAGTCGGCTGCCTCGCGCATCTGGTCAATTTCAGCGTCAGTCATCGGATCGCGCGTGTTTTTCTGAGCCAATGCAACCGGCGCCGCGCACATTAGAAGCGCCAGGGCGGCCATCGGCCAAACCATTGTTTTCATCATGACTTGCCCTTGGGCTCGGCTTTTTCGCCGAACATTTTGGCCAGCAGGTTGGCACGAAGCTGCTCGATTTCCTGCACCGCCTTCTCGACCGGAGGACGGTCATCGATATTCAGTGACTCGCCAATGTCGCGCATTCGATGCTGCAGTTTGCGAAGTTCGATTTCCGTCTGTTTCAGCCTTTTATTTGCACTAGTTGCGGTTTCCGTTGCGGTTCGTGAGTAGGTCACTACCTCCTGGATGGCTGCTTCGGCCTTCTCCACGTCACCGTCGGTGTACAGCGTATTGGCCTGTTCGAGTTCTCGATGTGCGTACTCGAGTGAGAGAACCACGCGCTCGCTGCCCTGGGCTGAATCGGCGCGGGCCTTCAGATCGGTCGGAGCCTGGTCCGCGGCGAGCACGAGCAGGCTGGTCAGGAGCACATAGACCAAGATTGGCGTGACGCTGCGCATGCTATTTTTTCTCGGCGTACTTGCTCGCATTGCCCGGATCAATCGCTATCAACCGATGACGCGCCTGCCATTCCTGGTCAGGCATTTTGCCGCCATCGGTTGCCAGGAACTGCCGGTAATTCTCCACCGCCTTCGCCTTGACTTTCAAGTTGTCATACGACGTGGCGCGCAGGAAGTAGGTCGCGGGAATCTCCGGCAAATACTTCGCGCGTTCGTCCAGCACACGAATCGCGAGGGTGTAGTTTTTATTGGCTGCTGCGACGACCGCCAGATTGCCATAGATCTCTGACGCCGTGGGTTTCAGTTTGACCGCCAGCAACAGCTCCTCTTGCGACTCAGAGTAATTCTTTTCCTGCATCAGGACGGTGCCAAGAGCGAAATGCGCCTCCGCGTCTTGCGGCATTCCCTGGACGGCGATGCGGAACTGTTCTTCGGCCCCAGTGTTGTTGCCTTGCTTCAGGTAAGCGCTACCCAGCTCAAGGGCAGCGTGCGGGTCGCCACTCCCCGGATCGATCCCGTCCGCAACTGCAATGGAGTCGTCCTTTTTGCCTTCTGCCGCGAGCACGCGTCCTAGCTGGCTCCGGGCATTTTGATTCGTAGGATCCAGCACGAGAACCTTGCGTAGCGCGGCTTCCGCCTCGGGATACTTTTTCTGTTTTGAGTAAACGTTCGCCAGGCCAGCGAGGGCTTCGGTAGATTTTTCGTCCACGGTGGCGGCAATTTGATACTCGTGCGCTGCCTCATCCAACTTGTCCTGCTTCTCCAGCAGAAGCCCGGCGGACAGGTGCGGCTCAGCGTCGAACGGGGTCAATTTCGACGCCTCGGCAAAATCGGCAAGCGCTTGCTGAGGGTCGCGGCCAGCTTCGACCATTCCCAGAGACAACCACGCACGCGCCACGCCTTCGTCGGGGTTCGCCGTCGGTTTGAGCTGGGTCGCGGCTTTCAAGTATTTCGCAGCTTCGTCCAAATCGCCCTGCCGGGCCAGGACAATTCCCAGGTTCAAGTTCGACTCGAAGACGTCGGGCTTGGCGGCCACCGATTTTCGATAGGCGTTGACCGCGTCAGACGGGCGTTTGGTGGCGTTGTATATAAAGCCCAGATCAAACCAGCCACGATACGACTTAGGGTCGTCTCCGACTGCCTTCATCAGTATCGTTTCCGCCTTGTCGTAATCCTGCTGTTGCATGGCGGCTTCGGCCAGGTCGAGTTGCGCAGCGACGGGGTCTTCGACCGGTTCCTCGACCTTGTGGTGCCGAACCGTTGTGCCCTGCTGTTGCGCGCACACAGGCGTCGACAGTGCGGCAAGCGCCAGAAGTAAGAACCCGGTCGTGATTCGAGAGTTACCGTTCATGGGCGTGGGCATTGCCGTTATTCGATAGGATGCGCGAGAGCCACTGGCCGGTGTAGGAATCAGCCGTCTCGGCGATTTCTTCGGGAGTTCCGGCAGCAACCACCTTGCCGCCACGCCAACCGCCTTCTGGACCAAGATCGATGACCCAGTCCGCGGTTTTAATCACGTCGAGATTATGTTCGATGACGACGATGCTGCCGCCTGCTTCGATCAGGCGGCGAAATGCGGCCAGCAGCTTGCTCACGTCGTCGAAATGCAAGCCGGTCGTCGGTTCGTCGAAGATATAGAGAATCCGTGGATGGCGGCGGTTCCGTTCCGCCTGCGTGCGAGCGAAGTCGCGTAGCTTGGGCTGCAGATGCGCTGCCAATTTCATGCGCTGCGCCTCGCCTCCCGACAGGGTCGTTGCCGATTGGCCGAGGCGAAGATACCCGAGCCCCACTTCTTCCAGCACGCGCAACTTTTCTACGATCTTGGGCACACCTGAAAAGAAGTGCAGCGCGCTCTTAACGGTAAGCTCCAGCACCTCGTGGATGTTCTTCCCGTGGTAGTGCACTTCCAGCACCTCAGGCTTGTAGCGCATGCCCTTGCACTCTTCGCAGATGAGTTCGACATCGGCCAGGAATTGCATTTCAACTGTCACCGTGCCGTCGCCCTGGCAAACCTCGCACCGTCCGCCGGGGATATTGAATGAGAAGTGTCCCGCCGTATAGCCACGCTTCTGGCTCTCAGCCTGACCGGCAAAAAGTTCGCGAATGGCATCGAAGGCCTTGATATAGGTCACCGGGTTAGATCGCGGAGTGCGACCGATCGGCGATTGGTCAACCAGTACAACTTCGTCGATCCAGTCGCCGCCGTCCACTTCGTCAACTTCCGCACGCGGCCCGCCCGACACCTGGCCCTTCTCTGCTGCCAGCGCGTTGTAAAGCACGTCGTGGACCAGCGTTGACTTTCCCGACCCCGACACGCCTGTGATAGCCACTAGCATACCCAGCGGAATAGTGACGTCCACATCCTTCAGGTTATGTGCCCGAGCACCGTGCAGCCGGATCGATCTTCCGTTTCCGCTGCGGCGTGTTGCCGGCATCTGAATTCGCAGTTCGTGATTTAAATAACGTCCGGTGAGCGATGCCGGATTGTGAACAATCTCGTCGTAGGTTCCGGCGGCAATCAATCGGCCACCGTTTTCACCAGCACCAGGCCCCAGATCGAGGATGTGGTCGGCGTTGCGCATAATCTCGGCGTCATGCTCCACTACCAGCACTGTATTCCCCAAGTCGCGCAAGCTGTGCAAGATTTTGATCAGGCGCTCGGTATCACGGTTATGTAAGCCGATTGAGGGCTCGTCCAAAACATACAGCGTCCCCACCAGGCGCGAACCGAGCGAGGTGGCGAGTTGAATGCGCTGCGCTTCGCCGCCCGACAGTGTCGATGCCAGCCGATTGAGGCTGAGATACTCCAGCCCGACATCGTTCAGAAAGCGGAGGCGGTCACGAATTTCGATCAGCAAACGGTCGGCGATATCCGCCTCTTCGCGGGTGAGTTTTAACTGGTTAAAGAACTTCGTTGCTTCCTCGACTGTCATGGCCGACACCTGGCAGATGTCTTTGCCGCCCACCTTGACCTGCCTCGCCTCACGCCGCAGACGCAGGCCGGCGCAATCCGGACAGACGGAATAGCCGCGGTACCGGCTCAGAAACACTCGCACGTGGAGCTTGTACTTCTTGCGCTCCAGGTAGTCGAAGAAGCCTCGGACTCCCCGCCACTTGTCTTCGCCGGTGAGAATGTATTCCTGCTGTGCCTTCGTCAGGTCCTTCCACGGAACATCCAAGGGAATGCCCGCCGCCCGCGCGTACCGTTTCATCTCTGTCGCCAGCGGTCTGTACTTGGGCTTGGTCCAGGGCTCAATCGCGCCCTCGGAAAGACTAAGCGCCTTGTCTGGAATCACAAGGTTCAGGTCGAAGTCGATGGTGTTTCCGAAGCCCTGGCACTTGGGACACGCTCCGTAAGGGTTATTGAATGAGAATAGACGCGGCTCGGGCTCTTCATAACGCGTGCCATCGTTCTTGCATTCGAAGCGCTGGGAAAAGCGAAAGCGCTCGACCGCCTCGCCGTCACGCGGAAGCGTCTCGAACATCACTTCGCCCGCTTCCCGATATCCCTGCTCCACTGCATCGACCAGACGAGAGCGGACATCGGGTGCGACCACGATTCGGTCAACCACCACGAAGACCGGCTCGGCAAAATTCACATCCAGCAGCGACTCGGGGGTAGAGAAGTCGATGATCTGGCCGTTCTGGAAAAGCCGCACAAACCCGCGCTTCCGCAGTTCGAACAGCCGTTCCTTCAGTGCGGTATCGTCGCTCGACTTAGCTGTTTTTTTTTTCGCGGTGCGGCGGCCTTTGGCCTTCTCCGGCTCTGAAGGTGCAGGCGGAGGCTGCAGCGGAAATAACACTTGGAGTCGCGTACTTTCTGGAAGAGCCAACATCCGGTCGGCAACTTCGTCGACCGTATCTTTCTTGACTTCTTGGCCGCAGACACCGCAAAACGTGCGGCCGATTCGCGCGTACAGCAGCCGCAGATAATCGTAGATTTCTGTGGCGGTAGCTACCGTCGAACGAGGATTGCGGGTGGTATTTTTCTGGCGAATGGCGACGGCGGGCGCGATCCCCTCGATAGCGTCCGCGTCCGGCTTTTCGATCCGCTCAAGAAACTGCCGAGCGTACGCCGACAGCGACTCCACATAGCGGCGCTGTCCTTCGGCATAAATCGTGTCGAATGCCAGCGAGGACTTGCCCGATCCGGAAACCCCGGTCACCACGGTAAGTGTGTTATGCGGTATTTCCAGGTCGATGTTCTTGAGGTTGTGGACGCGCGCGCCTCGAACCACGATGCTGTCGTTAGACATGAGCCCCGAACTTCGGCACCGATCATAAATTGAGCCCGCCCCCACAGACGGCCTCGGAATCGAGTGCTGAAACTTCTTATTATAACGTGACGCGGAGAGCGGCACAGCGCAGCGGCAGTCGACGATGACGGATCGCGCAAACCGTCGCTTTGGCCAAGAGATGACTGTGGGCGTTGCACTCCCGAAATGGGAATCGCGCGCAAAAAGCGAACGTATCTTCTTGCGGATACGCCTTGCGAAGCCCACACTTTGCCTGTGAGCGATTACCCGTCCCTCCTCCATCGCTCCCAGCGCTACGGCTGACAAGCGCGTCTGCTCTAGTAGGTGATCAGGCACGCGTGTCTCGTAGTACCCGTAAGGAGGAATAAATGGCCAAAAGAACTCTTGGAATCTTCACGCTCGCGCTGGCTGTGGCTCTGCTAACCACGCCTAGCTTCGCCGCAATCGAGGCCTGGAACTTCGCCACGCCTGGAAATAACTACACCAATGGCAACTGGACATTCGGTGAGGTCTTCGTGCCGACCCGCAACATCGAGGTTTACTATCTGGGCTATTACGCTGCTTATGGAGTCGGAAACTTTGTCAGCGACCATCCAGTGGGCATGTTTGATGCGGCGGGGAACCTGCTGTCGTCGACCGACATCACTAATGCTTCGCGGGTAACGGACTTCAACCAGCCGTATCTGAACACCTATCCGCCGACCGGATACTTCGCTTTTAACCCCGTTACACCGTTCCTGCTCCAGGCCGGTCAGACGTACGTGATCGAAGGCGTCAGCAATCTCGACCCATATGCTTGGAACGATCCCGGCTTTACGGTCTACCTGCCGCTCACCATCTTGGGCAATAACTGGGTGCTGGGCAATGGGTTGAACTTCAATGGCACGGGCCTGATCAACGACGTTTCCGATGGCTACTGGGGAGCGAATTTCGCGACCCCCGAGCCGGGAACAATCCTGATGCTCGGTACGGGCATTCTCGGCCTCGCCGGAATGCTGCGTCGCAAACTGTTTTAGGAGCCTCCGAACTGCGGTTTTAGAGGGCGGCTGTAGCCGCCCTTTTCGTTTTTTAGCCTGAAGCGGCTAAAAGTCAGCGGCCGAAGTACAGCAGGCCGAACACGTAAATCCACAGCACCGCCATGAAGTGCCAATACCACGCGGTCACGTCGATCACGATGCGTCGCGTCTCCGGCGGGCGGTGCAGCCACCATGTCATACCGGCATAGAGCAAGGCAAGAATTCCTCCCAGCAGGTGCACGGCATGCACGCCGGTGAGCATGAAGAAAAACGACGTGCTGACGTTGGTTTCAATGTCGATATGGCTAAGACGCAACTGATGCCAGGCGAGATACTGTCCGCCGAGGAACGCCAGGCCAAGCACGATGGTCGCCCACAGCCAGGGCAGGGAACGATTCTCACTGATGTGAATACCTGGAATGTCGGCGATGGGAGCGAGCACGACGTCTTCGGCCGCGCGGCGCCGCGCTATTTCCAGCGTCAGGCTGCTTAGCAAGAGCACAAGTGTATTCGCCAGCAGGATCTTAACGGGCAGTGTTGTCGGCACCCAATTGCTGACGTACTCGTTGGAAGCTGGGTCCCACACTGAACCAGCCTTCCGCACAAGGAACGCCGTGGTAAATGAGACGAATATCATCACCACCGAGCTGAGTCCGAAGGCGATCAGCAGGCGGTAGCGTCGCAGGCGTTCGCGGTAACTCGGGACATCGTCGCCTCCGCCGCGGCCACCTCCGCCGTCACCGCCGGTGGGCCAGTGGTCCGTGGGCCGCCGGCCACCTCCGCCGTAGGCTGGCTTCGGTGTAGGCACCCGCGATTTGGGATTCGAGTAGGCCATATCTCGGTCCGTGTCCCAGATCTTAAGAGATGCGGTGCAGCTGTGCGACCTCCACGTCGAGCATCAATTGGTATTCCCGGTTTCCCCACGTCGCAACAGACTGTCGTTCATGATGCGCGTGCCGCTACAACTTTTCAACCCTGCGCCGACCCAATCGTTTTGGCGGTCCGCAAAGTTGCATGCCGGATGGGACGGAGATAAGCTCCGAAGCTGTGAAGCGTGCTCTGATTGTCGTCGTGCTGCTGGTTCTTGTCGTGTACGGCGGCGACTTCCTGTGGTTGCGCTTCCGGATGGCGACCAACCGAAACGCCTTCGGAAGCGTGACTCGCGACGTTTATTACTCGGTCAAACTCAAGAATGGCAAGACCGAATTCAGCTATGGCGGTCAGCAAGCCGTCGAGTGTCCCAACAGCCTGTTGCCGCAATTCTGGGAAAAGCCCTGTTGGTATGCGAAGCGCCAGAAAGACATGCAGATCAACATCGATTCCGGCAATCCGAACAATCCTTCGCTCTACT
Source organism: uncultured Acidobacteriaceae bacterium (assembly GCA_963730105.1). GTDB lineage: Bacteria > Acidobacteriota > Terriglobia > Terriglobales > Acidobacteriaceae > DASRAA01. The sequence goes on along the minus strand of CAVSQO010000010.1, from coordinate 140,813 downwards.
AAATCACATTCGTCTTGTGGCGCAGGTACTTGCGTCGATGCCACTCCGTCGTTCATCTTGGTGATATGACCCGCCACAAGCCTGTTCCCGGACACGAGGTCAAACAGCGTGTTTACGGCCATAACTGCTTCGGCTGCGGCCCCGCTAACGAAAGCGGACTGCATCTGGAGTTTCATCTCAACGAAGACCACAAGCGTTTCGTCTGCAATTTCGAGCTACCGCTGCGCTTCGAGGGGCCTCCTTCACACGCCCACGGAGGCATCATCGCTACTATCCTCGACGAGTCCATGGGCAAGGTCAGCAAGCTGCGCAGCATCATCGCCGTGACCCAAACCATGCAGGTGAACTACATCCGGCCGGTGCCGTTGTCGACATCGCTGATTACTGAGGGCTGGGAAGTTGGCGTCAACGGCCGCGAGCACTTCCGCGCCGCCGAGATCCGCAACGCCAAAGGTGAAGTCCTGGCCACGAGTACAGGCACGTTCATCGAGATCGACCCGAGCCGCATGTTCGCCAAGTTCCTCAAAGAAAGCCAGGACGACGCGACGTAAGAGAAACGTCATTTCGCCCGTCCCAAGGTAAAATAAAGGCAGCGCAGCGCTCTCTCGCGGCGATTCCGGGAAGAAGGTTCTTATGTCCGAAAACAACGGCAGCAATACCAGTTTGCGTTTGAAAGTCGGCTTGGCGGAAATGCTCAAGGGCGGCGTCATCATGGACGTGATGAGCGTCGCGCAGGCCGAGGTTGCCGAGAAAGCTGGCGCCTGCGCCGTCATGGCTCTGGAGCGCGTGCCCGCTATCATCCGCGCCGAGGGCGGCGTGTCGCGCATGGCCAACCCGAAACTGATTAAGCAAATCATGGACACGGTCTCGATCCCCGTGATGGCCAAGTGCCGCATCGGCCACTTCGCCGAAGCGCAAATCCTGCAGGAAATCGGCGTCGATTATATCGATGAGTCCGAAGTGCTCACGCCCGCCGACGAAGAGCACCACGTCGACAAGCACGCCTTCAAGACACCGTTCGTTTGCGGCGCCCGCAACCTGGGCGAAGCCCTACGGCGCATTGCCGAAGGAGCGGCCATGATTCGCACCAAGGGCGAAGCCGGCACCGGAGACGTCGTCCACGCCGTCAAGCACATGCGCCAGATCGTGAAAGAAATGCGCCAGCTCACCGTGATGAGCGAGCAGGAACTCTTCGCCGCCGCCAAGAATCATCAGGCGCCGTACGAGCTGATCAAGATGGTCGCCAAAGCAGGGAAGCTGCCGGTCCCGAATTTCTCCGCCGGAGGAATCGCCACTCCCGCCGACGCCGCGCTGATGATGCAGCTCGGCGCCGAGGCCGTTTTCGTCGGCTCGGGCATCTTCATGAAGGGCGGCGTGACTCCGCTCGACCTCACCAGCACCAACGAGCGCGAAGAAGCCGAAGCCCGCGCGACAGCGATCGTACAGGCAACGACGCACTTCAATGACCCGAAAATTCTCGCCGAAGTCAGCGCACAGGTCCCGGGAGCCATGAAGGGCCTCGCCGTTTCCGCGATCGAAGAGAAAGACCTGCTGCAGACGCGGGGGTGGTAGAAAGAGGCTGTCAGCTCTCAGCCGTCAGCTTTCAGTAAGGGCGCGACATGTGTCGCGCCCAGTTTCGTTTGGAACACTAGCCCTGAGATTAAAGTTGCAGGAAAAGTTCATTCCGCAGGCGCTCAACTGAGTCTGTCTCGCCGTGCTTCCATTCTTTGAATGCCGACCAGAATCGAAACGTTTGGGCACGTCTCAGCGGTCGGAACAAAATCACCATTGGATTGAACTCGCGTCCCCCGCCGAAGGACCGCAGAACCCGCACTGCGAGAGACCATTTTCGCCATTTACTTCTTTCTGACCAGTTCAAGACAACGGCACGTTGATCCATCAGCGGCAACAACTGCTGGATCATGTACTCCTTCCAAATTGGGCTGTCAGAATACACAAATAGAATGTCCTTGCCTTTGGGTAGCCATAGCAGCCAGACCAGCAGGTATAGCGTTACACGGTGCAGAAACCACAGGGTGACTGCGAGAGCGGTAAGCGGCAGAAGCAGCGGAAGCAGCAGGATGATAAAGACCGCTTGCCAGACTCTCCGCATTACAAGTTGTTGGACGCGTGACACAAAAACGACTCCGGAATTGTAATCGAGTCCCGAAATCGGCTTAGTTCCCGTTCCGCGATAATCTAGATAGTGATCTGTTTTGCTGACGGCTGAAAGCTGACAGCTAGTCCGGCGAAGAGCGAATGGCGAAAAGCGATCTCATGACCATCGGTGTCCTAGCTCTTCAGGGCGATTTTGACGCCCACCGCCGCCGCCTCGAAGAACTCGGGGCGACGGTGACGCTCGTCCGCAAAGCCGAGGACTTCGACGGCATCGACGGTCTGGTGATTCCGGGCGGCGAATCCACGACGTTTCTGAAACTGCTGCCCAAAGAACTGCTCGAGCGCCTGAGGGACTTCGTCCACACCAAGCCCACCTTCGGCACCTGCGCCGGAGCCATCATGCTGGCCAAGCACGTCACCAATCCCGACCAGCCCGGCCTGAATGCCCTCGATATCACCGTCGAGCGCAACGCCTACGGCCGCCAGATCGACTCGACGATCCTCGAAGCCAAAACCAAACTCGGCGACGCACCGCTGGAAATGGTCTTCATCCGTGCCCCGCGCATCCGGCAGATCGGTGAAGGCGTCGAAGTTCTGGCCGAACGGGACGGATATCCGGTGCTGGTGCGGAAGGGAAGTGTGATGGCCGCGACGTTCCATCCCGAGCTCTCCGACGACCCTCGCGTCCACGCGGAGTTCCTCAAGCTGGTAAAGAACGGCATCCGCTAGCCGCTATTCGCTCTTCGCTTTTCGCCAGAACAACAATCCCAAGGCTCTCTCTTTTTCCACCTGACGCGCTCAAAGTAAGACCGTACCCCTCAGTGATTCTGAAAACAAAGGATTTACGGCACGACTCTGCGTAAGTTAGGTCAAACAAATGAGCTCTCGAAAGTAGAGACAGATCCTGCTGAGGCCAGAATACCGTCCCCGAGTGCTCCTGAAAGGGCAACAGCCGACTTTCCTGCTGCACGACTCTGACGTAAGTTCGCGTGTTCAAACAAACCTCCCCACTTATACGTAAACAGTAGTTCAGAAGATAACGGAACTAGGGTCAAGCCCCAACATGCCATCCCCGTAAGCCTGTGAGATTCTTGGTTGAGTCCTGTCAACATCCCGCAGCCGAGACTTCGGCCGACTTCGTTGCACCTCAGGTGCACGGATACATTGCACGAGAGTCAAGGAGAAAGTCACGGCAAATCCTCAAGTTTGGAAGACAAAAGGTGAAATCGTCCCGATTTGGGAAATATGTCGCCGAGCTGAAGCCCGGCTTGTTTTTTATAGAGGCGCGTGGACGCGGCGCTAAAGCGCCGCTCTACCCGATTTTTCCGGGAACTAGTTCAGCGCGGCTATGATGAAAGGCATCATGTCCATTTACGATTTCTCCGCCAAACTCAACAACGGCTCCGACCAATCGCTCGCGACCTATAAAGGCAAGGTCCTGGTCATCGTCAACACCGCCAGCCAGTGTGGGTTCACTCCGCAATACAAGGGTCTGCAGGAGCTTTACGCCAAGTATCACGAGCGCGGCCTGGAAGTGCTCGGCTTCCCCTGTGACCAGTTCGGCCACCAGGAGCCGGGCTCCGATGCCGAAATCGCTTCTTTCTGCGAAGTAAATTATGGCGTCAATTTTCCGTTGTTTTCGAAAATTGAGGTGAACGGCAGCGGCGCTCATCCGCTTTATAAATTCCTCAAGGACGAAAAAGGCGGCCTGCTCGGCGATGCCATAAAGTGGAACTTCACCAAGTTCCTGATCGATAAGCAGGGCAATGTCGTCGAGCGCTTTGCCCCCACCACGACGCCGGAGAAGATCGCCAGTGACATCGAACGCGAACTGGCGAAGTAACGCTCTTCGCTCTCCGCCATTCGCTCTTCGCTAGTCACTGGTCATGCGAATTTCTGGCGAAAAGCGAACAGCGAAAGGCGAGGAGCAGCCCGTGGTCCCCCACGATATACTTAACCATCGAGGATGGCCGTGAGTACCGCCCAGAAGACTTTTTACATCGAGACCTTTGGTTGCCAGATGAACTTCCACGACTCCGAAAAAGTCGTGGGTACGCTCATTTCCGTGGGCTACCAGCAGGTTGAACGCGAAGAGGATGCCGACCTCATCGTGTACAACACCTGCTCGATTCGCGACAAGGCGGAGCAGAAGGTTTTCAATCGCCTGAACGACGTGAAAAAGCTGCACAAGGCAGGGAAGCGCTTCGCCGTGCTCGGCTGCGTCGCCCAGCAGGAAGGCGAGAAGATTTTCGAGCGCGCGCCGTACGTCTCGCTGGTTGCGGGGTCGGCATCGTATCGCAACCTGCCGAATATGCTTGTGCAGCTCGGGGAAGGAGCCACGCGGGTCACGGGCCTCGACGACCGCCAGACCGACCAGACGTTTGATACGGAATTCACTGCCCGCGGCAATCCTCATCGCGGCTACATCACCATCATTGAGGGCTGCGACAAATTCTGCGCGTATTGCGTAGTTCCGTATACGCGCGGCAAGGAGCGCAGCCGGACGTCCGACTCGGTCCTGGCCGAAGCCCGCCGCATGGCCGACGCCGGATTCACTGACGTGCAACTTCTCGGCCAGAACGTCAATTCCTATGCCGACCCGTCGCATAAGAAGAGTTTCGCCGGGTTACTGGCTGCCGTCGGTGAAATCCCCGGAATCCGCCGCGTGAGATTTACTACCTCACATCCGCGCGACTTCACCAAGGACATCGTCGACGCCATTGACGCCGTGCCCACGCTGTGCGATCACGTGCACCTGCCCGTCCAGAGCGGCTCTTCGCGTGTGCTGGATGCCATGTTCCGCGATTACTGCCGCGACGAATACCTCGAGCGCATTGCCTGGATGAAAGCCGCGCGCCGCGAAATCAGCATTACCACCGACACCATCGTCGGATTCCCCGGCGAGACTGAAGAGGAATTCCGCGAGACCCTCAGCCTGCTCACGGAAGTCGGCTATGACGGCGTCTTCTCATTCAAGTATTCGCCGCGTCCCAACACTCCGGCCTTGGAGTACACCGATTCCATTGCGGATGCCGAGAAATCTCGGCGACTGCAAATCCTGCAGGAGCACCAACGGGAGATTCAGCGCGTCAGCTATCGCCGTCACGTCGGACAAGTGCTTGAGGTCATGGTGGAAGGGAAGAACTCAGCCCGGGGACAGATGATCGGGCGTACCTCGCAGAACAAGACCCTCAACTTCGCGATACAGGACGGTCGCGAACCGCGTACGGGCGAGTACGTGTCGGTGCTGGTAACGCAGGCTTTTCCTAACAGCCTTTTGGGCGAACTGATAAGCTGACGTTCGGAGCGGTACTCGATGATGTCGCAACAGGCAAAGGCCGCCGGGCGGGCGAAGCTGGGAGGCTGGATTGTCTTTGTTGCGACCCTGCTCGTGTTAAGCTTTGCGGCCATGCCCGGTCATGAGGCCTTTTCCACCACCGCTGATCGGTTGCTAATCGCTGTACGCTTGACGCTTGTGTTGGCTTTGTCGGTCTTGGTCGTCCGCGAAAGACTCACCGGCCGCGCCGAGGCGTCGGGCGGCTTGCTGCAGCGCTGTCGCCGATGGTTTTACGACGAGTAGCGATCTCGCGCTACCATGTACGGGACTGGAGTGCACGGGAAACAGGAGGGACCACGATGGAAGTCGAGATGAAAATTCGCGGGTTGATGACCGACCCGGTTACCAATATGCCCATCGTGCTTCTCAAGGAGTCCGACTCCGAGACCGTGCTGCCCATCTGGGTTGGCGTTTACGAGGCCAATGCGATCCTGCTCGAAATTGAGAAGGTGGCGACTCCGCGTCCTATGACTCACGACCTGCTCAAGAACCTCCTGGTCGGGCTCGAGACGACAGTCCGCAAGGTCGTCGTCACTGAGCTGCGGGAAGATACCTTTTATGCGGTCATTTGGCTGGAGCGCGGAGGCGAGATCATCAGCATCGACTCCCGGCCGTCCGACGCCCTGGCGCTGGCGCTTCGTATGGACTGCCCCATCTTTGTGGAAGACGAAGTTCTGAAGAGCAGCAAGCAGGCCACCACCGACCAGCCCGGTGCCGTGGGGGGGCAGGTGTCAGCCGATGACCTCCGCAAGTGGCTGGAAAACCTCGGAGACGATGACCTTGGCCGCTACAAGATGTAGCCATGCCGGATCCCTCTGAACAGCTACAACAGCTTTATATGGCTGGCTTTGAGCTGCAGACCTTCGAGCGTTACCCGAACAGCATAGGAGTTCTACGTGACGGGTGTATCGCCTTGCTGCGGGCTACGCCCTCCGGCCTTGAGATGCTCGGCACTCCGGGTTGGCGCATGGGGGAGCTGATGGGAGTGCTGTTGGAGCGCGCTGGGCGACGGGTCTTTCAATCCAAATCCGAAATAATCGAAGCCACGCCTGATCGACTGGAAGCCTTGGCCCGGTTCCGCGACGACCTTGAAAAGCTCCTCGGAGCTGTTGTCTAACCCCAAAGGCGGCTCTAAGGCGCGCTCAGGATGCCTGAGGGAAGTCTTGAGACACGGCGGAATTCAGCGAATGTCCGGATGACGGGAGGGTCGGCACGCCGATTTACCAGGGCTTTGAGCTAACTTAACATAATATCTGTTATCGGACATTGCATGATTGGCCGAGAATCGCTGCCCCCGCGCTACAGAACTGTTACGAACTCCCCAAATTCATTGCCAGCGAGGCTCTCGAATCCTTGGTCGAGGGTCACCACTTTCCCTTTATTCCGTACCGCGAGCGCCAATAGGTAGATATCAGTAACCTGCTGGTGCCCAAAGAACCTCGCTGCAAAGGGATCAACAGCCGTTGAGAAATCGAAGTCTACGGGCCAGAACTGGTGACCGGGTAAACTGGTCAACTCTGCCAACATCCGCATCGCTTCACCAACATCAACACCTTCCTTAGTAAACCGCGGGTTGCTCACCACTCGCACGAACCCGGCCTGGGTGAGTGCGCATGTGGCCCAGCCGCGCCTGCCAGCCGAGCTAAACCATCGTTTGACCTGACCGTGGTGGGAATGCCTGGACCTTACTAAAGCAACGAGAATGTTGACGTCAAGCAGGAGTGCGCTCAATACCCTTCGCCCTCCATCTCCTTGACTTGCTCAGTCGTAATCGGCTGCTCACCCGGACCGAGGTCAAAAACCGGAAAGCCGTCCACATATTTGATGCGCGGTTTCCGCCTTGTCGCGCTGACAATCAGCTCCGACACGGCCTTGCTCAGGGTTGTGTTGCGCGCTTTGGCGTATTTTGCTGCGATGGCAGCCGCCTCATCGTCCAATGAAAGTGTGGTTCTCATGCCGACACTGTATCACATTCACATAGTGATGCGGTCGCCGTGCACACTACATCATATGTCGAGTACGATGCTGCATCACCCCATCAGCACCACCTTGGGATGGAACAAACTCCCCGCGACGCGGCTCGCCACGCAAATTAGCTCCGACTGCCCTGCGAATACCTTCACCCACTTCGATCCAGAGAAATCGGCCAGATTGACTGCCCGGCCGTGCCGAATCTTGCCAACTGTCTCGTCGTCGGCCGTAACGCAAGGTACCTTCGGCAGCACCCTGCGCGGATGAACCATTAGCTCGCTGGTGCGTCCGTGCGTGGCGGCCTCCGCGATCTGCTCAAGCGTCCGGGAATCTTCGAGCCCAAACTCAGCTACGGCTGTACGCCTCAGGCTGGCCAAGTGCGCCCCACATCCTAGTTTCTGCCCGATTTCGTGCGCAATGCTGCGGACGTACGTTCCGGACGATACCCGGCACCGAAACGCTGCCAAGTCACCGTTCAACCCGGTGACGGCGAATTCCTTCACCTCCACCTCGACAGGCTTCAGGTCGACCTCCTGCTTCTTGCGGGCCAACTTGTAGGCCGGTACTCCCTTGATCTTCTTGGCCGAGAACGCGGGCGGAGTCTGGAGGATGACGCCCACAAACCCCGGCAGGATCGCCGTTATTTCCTCAAGTGTTACTTGAATATCCTGAGCGGATCCGACTGGATCTCCATCGGCGTCATAGGTATCGGTCGCGAAACCGAACCGGATCGTCCCTTCGTAGGTCTTTTGCGAGTCCCCGTAGAACTGGCTCAAGCGGGTCATTTTCCCGATGACCAGCGGCAAGACACCGGTCGCCATGGGGTCGAGGGTCCCCAGGTGACCAATGGACCGCTCCCGCAGGATGAGCCGCATCTTGGCCACTACGTCATGCGATGTCCATCCGGCCGGTTTGTCCACCACCATCACACCATTGAGCGGCATCCTTCTGGTATCGTGTACGTTGAGGCGTTGATTGGTCAAATTGACGCGGAAAAATTGAAATTGAGAGGGAATTCGCTTCCCTTCCGCGCCAGTCCGCGTAAGCCGCCCCTATGATCCCGCTGAAAGATGACGCCCCGCGAGTTGGCACCCCGTACGTCACTTATTTCCTCATCGCAGTGAACACATTCATGTTCCTCATCGAGTTGTGGGTGGGACACGGGAACCCGCGCCAATTTGACCTGTTTCTTCAGCAATTCGGGGTCGTTCCCGCCCGCTTTCCTATCGTTCTGTTCAACCAGGGATACGTGCCCTGGGACCTGGTGTACCAGATGGGCACGCGCTATATACCGCCGGTGGCGGCGTTTCTGCCGGTGTTTACTTCCATGTTCCTGCACGGCTCGTGGATGCACCTGATCTTCAATATGCTGTCGCTGTGGATCTTCGGGGACAACGTGGAGGACTACCTCGGGCACTTTCGGTATATCGTGCTCTACCTGGTCAGTGGCGTGGCGGCCATGGCAGTTCACACCGTGTTCAATCTCAATTCGACGGTGCCCACGGTCGGCGCCAGCGGCGCCATCGCAGGAGTGATGGGCGCGTATTTTCTCCTGTATCCGCGTGCCAAGGTGCTCACCATCGTTCCATTCTTCTTTATGTGGTTTATGTGGCTGCCGGCATGGATTGTGCTGGGCTACTTCTTCGTGGGGCAATTCCTGCTGGGTGCAGCGTCGTCGATTGCTGTCCGCGGAGGCAGCGCCGGCGGAGTGGCCGTTTGGGCGCACGTCGGAGGATTTCTCGCTGGTATGGCGCTGGTGAAGCTCTTCCCTGCCCGCACCCGGCGTTACCAATACGGCGCGTTCTAGGCGTATGGGAAGTTCTACAGCGCGCCCTTGATTGGCACCAGTATCAACTCCGATAAATTGGCGTTTGCTGGAAGCAGCACAGCGCTCAGCACGGCTTGCGCCACGCTGTCAGCCGTGAGCATGCGATTTCGCGGAGCACCCGGCCAGAATTGCTCCCATATCGCGGTGTCGGTCGGCCCTGGCATCAGCGCCATCACTCGAATGCCTCTTGGGATGAGTTCTTCCCGCAAGGTCAGCGTGAAACCCAGGGCACCGTGTTTTGAAGCGTTGTAGGCTGCAAAATTTATGAAAATCTGCTTCGCGGCCACCGAAAGGTTGTTGATGACGATCGAACCGCGAGGCATCAACGACAGCGCAGCATGGGTGCAGAGGAACAGTCCGGTCAGATTGGTTTCTACAACTTCGTTCCACAGCTCGAGCGGAGTCTTTTCGACCGAACTCATTGGCTGGGAGACGCCCGCATTGTTGACCAGGATGTCGAGGCGCCCCCAGCGTTTCTTAACCATCGCGAAGGCTGCGGCAACAGACTTGGCCTCGCGTACGTCGCAGCTCTTCGCAATCACTTCGGGTCGCAGCTTCAGAGCCCTGGCCGCGGCTTCCAATTCTACCTTCGCCTGTTTCAGGGCTGTGTTGCTGCGGCCGGTTATCAGGACACTGCAACCCTCTGAGACCAGGCTCCGGGCGATGGCCAACCCGATTCCTCGATTGCCGCCGGTGATGACAGCGAACTTGGCGCTTAAACGACCACTTGAAGTTTCAGTTCTGGATTTGGACTGCTTCTTGCCAGCCATCCGCTAAATCCCGTTGCTGTTCTTGTCGCGGATCAAAGAGAGGAATTCCTGCCGCGTCTGCTGCGCGCGGAAAGCGCCGATCATCGAGGATGTGACGGTAGCCGAATGTTGTTTTTCGACCCCGCGCATCATCATGCACAGGTGACGGGCCTCGATCACTACTCCCACGCCCAGCGGATGAATGGCCTTTTGGATGGACTCGGCGATTTCGACGGTCAGCCGTTCCTGTACCTGCAGGCGGCGCGCAAACACTTCCACCAGCCGCGGCAGCTTGCTCAGGCCAAGCACTTTCCCCTTGGGAAGATAGGCGATGTGCACCTTGCCGAAAAATGGCAGCATGTGGTGCTCGCAAAGGCTAAACATCTCGATGTCCTTCACGATCACCATCTCGTCGTAATCGACGCTGAACAGCGCGCCATTGAGAACCTCGGCGGGGTCCTCGTGGTATCCCTTGGTGAGGTACTGGTACGCGTGGGCAATCCGCTCGGGTGTCCGCAGCAGCCCTTCGCGCGTTGGGTCTTCGCCCAGGCGAACCAGCAGTTCGCGTGTCAGCTCTTCCAGGCTGGCGCTGGTAAGAGTGGTTTGGCTTTCAGCGAGGTCCTTCATGGGTCTCCCGTTTGGTTTGGTCGCCTGCTACTTAGTGGAGCGCCTCGGCCCCACCGGCATATTCGAAACTGTTCATCAACGTTTCTTCGATGCGTATCTTCTCCAGATGAGCGGCGCGAAAACTTTGCTTCAGAATGTTGTAGATGATCTGGGTCAGGTTTTCCGTAGTGGGCACCAGTACCGCGAAATCTTTCAGCCGGTTCAAATTCTGGTGGTCGAACCGATCAAGCACCGTCTGGTGGACCGCTGCGTCGAGATCGACGAGATCGCATACCATCCCGGTTTCAGGATTCACTTGGCCGCTCACCGTCACTTCCAGTGAATAGTTGTGCCCATGCCCGTGCGGATTGTTGCACTTGCCATACGTCGTGCGGTTTTGTTCGTCAGTCAGCGTTTCCGCATGCAGACGATGCGAGGCCGAGAACAAATAGCGACGAGTGAGGTGGGCTTTCATGCCTCTCCGTAGAAATCGACAAACAGGTCTGGGAGTTCGTAGAGCCGCACACGATGTAGTCGTGCGACCTGTAGCTTCTGCTCGAGCCGCTGCCAGATCGCGATCGCGATATTCTCTGTAGTCGGAAGTTTGCTCGCGAACTCGGGCACCTCTTTGTTGAGATGACGGTGGTCCATGGCATCCACGACTTCGCGATTCAGAATGTCTTTCAGTTCCTTGAGATCGACGACGAAGCCGGTGGTCGGGTCGATGTTTCCCTTCACCGTGACCTCGAGTGTGTAGTTGTGGCCATGCCCATTGAGGTTCGCGCACTTACCGAAGACGCGACGGTTCTCTTCGTCAGTCCACGCCGGGTTATGGTAATAGTGCGATGCAGAAAACTCACACTTCCGCGTTAAATAGATCATGTCCTCTCACACGATGAGAAACTCGGCTAAGGGATGCCAGGAAACGCGCGAATACCCTTTATGTCGAGACATTGGTCTGGTACGATTCGTGACTCCGCTCAGCCGGTCCGCTGCAGGCAATCCAAGAGGCGGTGGAGTCTAAGTGCACATTTGGAAGCCAGATTGGATAGCCGCCATCGGCACGATACTGCTTGCAATTTTAGCAGTCTTCCAAGACAAGATTCGAGCGTGGCTAGCTCGGCCGAAACTGGAACTGCAAGCGGGGATCGGCCCGCCCTATTCCTACAAGACAAGCTGGGTCTATCCTTACTGGCCCATTCCGCATGGAGCTGAGGCGGAAACGGAGTATTTCCCTTGTTACTACTTTCGTCTCGCAATCCGAAACAACGGCAACGTAGCAGCGCATCAGGTCGAGCTATTCGCGGCGTCGCTCAGTTCCTGTGGAACTAACGGGCAGCTTGTAACCGTCAAACGATTTACTCCGATGAACTTGATGTGGGCGCATGAACACAAAGTCTATCTCCCTGTGCTTTCTCCGAAGATGACCAAGTTCTGCGATCTGGCGCACCTCGTCGATCCGCGCTTCAGGAGCAAACTGGACTACGACCTTCCCGGCGTTCCCGCGAACGATTGTGTCCTCGCCTTCGATCTTCAAGTGGAACCGAAGATGAAGGGACATCTGCTAGAGCCTGGCGAATATCAACTGACGCTGATAGTCGCTGCTGAAAACGCGCGGCCCAGAGAGTACGTCGTGAAGTTCACCTTCAGCGGAGAATGGTATGACGCGGAGGAGACAATGTTTGACGCCGGCTTCCGATTGCGGGTGATCTAGTCTCAGTGGTGCTTTAGACTGACGCCTTTGTAGCGACAGCTCTACCCAGTGCGTTTAGGAAACGTTCCGCGATAATGGGCGCGTCAAATTGCTTCACGAATTCCTGCCCGGCCGTTCCCAGTGTTTTGCGAAGCTTGCTGTCGGCATAGAGTTGCTCGAGCGCCTGCGCGAGTGCATCTTCAGAATCGGGTTCCACGAGCAGGCCATGTTGGACCACTTCCGGGGCCGCTCCGGCGTTAGCGGCGACAATAGGCTTCCCGCTCGCCATCGCTTCCAGGAAAACGATGCCGAAACCCTCCTGAACGCTTGGCAGACAGAACACATTACAACGCTGGTATTCCTTCAGTAGTTCTTCCTGGTCGATGTCGATTCGCCAAGTAACAAGTTGGTCAAGCTTTCGCTCCCGACAGATCCGCTGGAGGCGCTGGCGCTCGGGGCCACCACCGACGATGCGAATCTCCAAACCTGGAATTCGTCCGCGCAGACGATTTGCGGCTCCCACGAGAATGTTGAGGCGCTTGCGCGGATAAAAACGACAGACTGATAGCACAACGAACTTGCTCTCGTCGGGGATGGCGAAGAATGCTTCTGACTTTTCACGCCACGCACTCAAATCGATAAGCTCTGGAACTACCAAAGGCGCCTGCCTGATGCCGTAATAGTTTTGTATTGCTTTCGCTGCGTAAGCGCTGGTGGTGATCACCAGGTCCGCTCGCTGGATGTGCAACTTTTCGCAGGCGGCCTGCACTCCCATTGTGGCCTTCGTCATGGCGGTTTCGAAACGCATTTCGTCGGCGATCACCCCCTTAATCGAAGCCACATGAGGCTGCCCAGGCGTAGGCGGCAGCCAACAACCATCCATGTCAAAGCCAACGATTACGTCGTACTGCTTCGGTCTGAAGAACCGCAGCGATTGGTTAAAGAGAAGTCGCTGAGCGGTGTAAATCGGAAATCGCAGCGTAGGCACCTTTACGTCGACGATCGCCCCGCGAGCGCGGAGAGATTCCATGAGCGTTCTGATACCCACGAACGTCCCGCTTCCGCCGATGACGTTGAAAGGGGTTGCTGTGATGAAGAGGATCCGCATTGCCTGTGGTTGGCCGTGCTTATGGCACTGTTGCTTATGTCCGCAATGTGCCGCTCCGTTATTATAGAGATGTGAAGCGTCTGCTCTCGGTTCTGGCCACGTTGTTTCTCTTCGTTCTGGCTGCCTGCAACAGCGGGAGGCCGGCGCGCATTGGAGAGGCTGCGCCGAATTTTACCGTCACCGACTCGCAGCGAACCGTCTCGCTCGATCAATTTCGAGGCAAGCCGGTGGTCTTGAATTTCTGGGCTTCGTGGTGCGCGCCGTGCGTGGAAGAGATGCCGTCGCTGGTGCAGTTGCAGAAAATCATGGGAGACAAGGTGACTATTGTGGCCGTGAGCGAAGACGCCGATGACAAGGCTTATCGCCAGTTCGTGCAAGACCACAATATCGACTTACTGACGGTTCGCGATCCGAAAGAATCGACCAACGTTCTGTACGGGACGTTTAAGTTTCCCGAGACGTACATTATCGACAAGGATGGAGTCATCCGGCGCAAGTTCATCGGCGCCACCGACTGGACCAATCCCGAAATCGTGGACTACCTCAATAAGCTTTAGACTCGCAGCATCAGACCCCGTCAGGACCTGCTCACCCCCCACCCCTTCACAGCGCAACGTCCCTTGAACTAATCTTTCCGAATGACACTTTCTGCTCGCAATCAGCTCGCAGGTACCGTCGAGGAACTTCAGCTCGGCGGCGTAATGGCACATGTCGTGGTGCGCGTGGGGGAGAACCTCATTGAGAGCGTCATCACCCGGAGAAGCGCCGAAGCCATGGGGCTCAAAAAAGGAGATGCCGTCAAGGTCGTGATCAAGTCGACCGAAGTGATGCTTCAGAAAGACTGAACACACTCGCCTACCAGATAAGTTTCAACCCGAATTGCACCTGGCGCGCGGTGGTGGACGTACTGGTGATGGCCCCCGCCGTACCCGACACTCCCGTAGGGGTGAACGTAATCAGGTTGGGCGTGTTGAAGTTGGCGCGGTTCAGCAGGTTGAAGATCTCGGCGCGAAACTGCAGGTTCAGTCGTTCGCGCAGCTGCGTGTTCTTGGTGGTGGAAAAGTCCCAGGTCGCCAGACCGGGACCGACAAGATTGTTACGGGTGGCATTGCCCCAGAACCCGCTGTTGGCGGGCGGAGCGAGGAAAACGCTGGGATTGAAGTACTGCGTGGTGGTGCCGTTAATCGCATTGCCGTTGAAATTGGGATTGACGAACGGTCGCACGGGATTGCGCGTGTCGCCGTTATTGGACGGGTTGTAGCTGAGCTGCGCAGTGAAGGGGAATCCGTTCATCGCGGTGACGATGCTGTCGACCGACCAGCCGCTGATCATCGTGTTGCCAAATCCGCTGAAGTTGTTGGCGAATTGTTTGCCTTTACCGAACGGCAAGTCGTACACCACGCTGACCACGCCGACATTTCTGACATCGAAGGTAGCCGGTCCCCAATCGGCGGAAATGTCATACGGATTGGAGATCAGGCCGGGCGCATTTCCTGCCGTGGTTTGATTCAGCGAATCGCCGTCGTCGAGCGTCTTCGACCAGGTGTATACCCCACGGAACGAAAGGCCATTGGTGAAGCGGCGATTCACGTCAACCTGAAGCGCGTTGTAGCTGCTGTCTCCCCACGAGAACCACGTCCAAGTATTGGCGAGGCTGGGGTTCTGCTTCGGCCTTCCAGTGGGAATGTAGTACGAGCCGGCCGGCACCGGGGTGCCTGCCAGCCCGACCGGGAAAGTGCTGGGATACACCGCCGGACAAGGCGACGCGGGACAGATGGTCGGATATGGCGTATTGGCATCCACTCCCACGAGTTCGTGGTAGCCATGCGAGCCGACATAGCGCAGCGTCAGTGTTGTGTTCTCGGTGAGCTGCTGCTCGATTCCCAAGGTGTACGAAATCAGTGTCGGCATCTTCAGATTCGGCTGGACGCCTCCGGGAACCAGCAGCGCCTTGGAGGGAACCGGCGCGGCGGGATTGATGGGAAGCGAACCAACCGCCAGCGAGGCGATGCTATACGTCGGGTTGAAGGGCGCGTTCTGGTCCATGCGGTAACCCAGCGCGTCCTGCAATTCGTTGTACATTCCGAAGCCGGCGCGGAAAACGGTCTTGCCGGGATAGAGGCTCCACGCCACACCAACCCGCGGCTCAGGCAGAAACTTGGCGTTGTTGGTGGTGAACGCGCTGCTCCCAATGTTCGGCTGGCTGGAAATCACACCGTTGTCAAACGTGTAGTTGGCCGCGCGGCCGTGCGCCTCGTTCCATCCGGTCGAAGATTCCCCGCGGAAGCCCAGTGTCACCGTCCACGAAGGACTGAGGCGAATCGTATCCTGTGCATAGATGGCGGTGAACAGCGAGCGCCAGTTCATCTCGGTCGGCGCCGGGTCGTACAGGAAGGTCGAGGTGACACCGGTCAGAAATGTCGCGAGGCTGGTGAAGGTCGCCTGTCCGTACTGGCTGAGAGCAATCGTTTCGTTACTTTGAAATTGCTGCACCCACACGCCGAAATCAAGCTGGTGCTTTCCGACGGTTAGCCCCACCCGGTCTTCGTAGGTGTAAAGGTTGCGCGCCATCGTCAGGTTGCTGCCATTGTTGCTGCCCGCCAGGCCGACTTGCGCCTGAGGGTTCGAGGCCGCGCTTCCTCCAACAACGACCGCGCCCAACGGGCTTCCCGACGATAAATCCCGGCACGGTGTCGGCGGGAGTGTCAGGCGTGGGTTCGCCGGTAAAGAAGTATCCCGCGCGGGAGTAGCCGAAGCGCGCCGTATTCAACAACGTAGGCGAAAAGACATGCGTCTCTTCCAGGCTCAGCACTTGCTCGCGCAGACTCAGGATATCGGTGCTGTAAGGATTGGCGGTGGTCGGCGTAAAGTCGTTGCCGTCGTCGATAGTGTAGACCGCCGAGAAATTGTCTTTGGAGGAGAACACGTGATCAAGACGCGCGTTTCCAAAGTACTCGCGAATGGTTTGCAACGGGCTGCTGAAAACCTCGGCGATTCCATTGAAGTCGGGCGCGCCGGCCGGAGGCGTAGGCCAGAGGTTCAGCAGCGGCTTAACGCTCGGCACAGCTTTCGCTCGCGACGCCAGATCAGGGACGAAGGCCGCCGAAGTCTGGTGCAGGTTCTGAATGAATCCCTCGAAGTTGGCGAAGAAAAACGTCTTGTCCGTCTGCACTGGACCGCCCACGGCGGCTCCGAACTGGTTGCGCTGAAACGGCGGAGCCGAGCCGAGGTCGAAATAATTGGGAGCATCGAGCGCATTGTTGCGTAGAAACTCGTACACCGATCCGTGGAGCTGATTGGTGCCCGACTGGGTCACGATGCTGACCTGCGCGCCCGGTCGCTTGCCGTACTCGGCGCCGTAGTTGTCGCGCAGAACGTTAAACTCGCGCACCGCTTCGACGCCGATCAGGTTCTGACTGGGCCCGCCCGGCTGCATGTTGTTTTCCGCGGCGCCGGTAAACTCAATGCCATTCAGCAAGAACAGGTTCTGCTGCGGTCGATTGCCCGAGACTGCGAAGTTGTTGCCAGTCGAAGAATTGGAGACACCGATTCCACCCGTCTTCTCCCATGTGAAGTTAACGATTCCGGGGTTCAGCAGCAGCAGGAGGTCGTAGCTTCGCCCGTTCAAAGGAAGCGCTTTCACTTCCTTCTCACCCACAAGGCCGGAGATGTCCTGTGAGGTAGCGTTGACGAGGGAGACGTTGGCCTCCACCTTCACCTGCTCGGTGACCTGTCCGACCTTGAGACTAAAGTCGGCGGTTGCGTCCTGGCCCACGACCAGAAGGACGCCTGTTCGCACTTCCTCGGCGAAACCCGCCTTGGAGGCGGTCAGCTGATAGTGGCCAATGGGCAAAGCCAGCAGTTCGTACATGCCCGACTGGTTGCTCGCCGTGGTACGCGTCAGGCCAGTTTCCTGGTTCGTCGCGGTTACCGTGGCTCCTGAAACCACCGCGCCACTCGGGTCGGTAACGTGCCCGGAGAGCACGGCGGAAACCTGTGCCACTGCGGACAGGGAGCAGAAGAAGAACAGCAGAGAAAATGTCGCAAACCACAGACGCGGCGTAGTCAGCACTTTTTGACTCCTCGTTGCCGTTGGGCGGCACGGCAAGCAGACGGTCCCGTTTGTGAGCAATTCCGAAAGGTGAACGGACCCGACAGCGGCGCTCGAGTGCGCACGTCTTCAAGGACGGGCGCGCGCCTCCCCCGAAACGCGCGCCAAATGTCCCATCCGACCACAGTCGATTTAATCGAATCAAACCGACATTGTCAAACGGTTCACTCCGGTATGATGATCATGACCTCGGTGGACTTGATGAGCGCGGCGGCGATTTGCCCCTTCTTCAAGCGCAGTTCGCGCACGGCGTCAGCGGTGATGATGGAGGTGATGTGCTGCTCGCCAATGGAGAGGGTGACCTGTGCGAGCAGCCCGCTGATTTTGATGTCGGTGATTCGGCCGACCAGTTGATTGCGTCCGCTGATGCGACGGAAGGTCCGGCGCCGTTTATCGACAGCGCCAGTCGCGGTGGCGCGAGGCAGCAGGCGATCGATCTCCGCTTCGGGAATGCGGTGGTGGCCGCCGGCAGTCCGGCTGCTCTTAAGCTTCCCCTGGTAAATCCACTGTTTAAGTGTGGAGTAGCTGATTCCTAATACCTGGGCAGCATCATGCGGGGTGTAGAGCTTGGCCATGTGAGGATGTCAGTTCCGGTCGAGAATATCCGTCCCGTGAGACGATGGCAATTGCAAATTTCCAAGCGTGAGGATGGAATGGCGCAACCACGATATCGGCTTATTTGCGTAGCTTGCTGTTTTTTGTGTTTCGTTGCCGGCTCGACGGCACAGACGCTGCAAATCATTACTGCGGACGGCCAGTCCACAACCGTAACCGCGGCGCAGATCGCCAGCTCGCCGCACGTCACGGTAAGTGTGAAGGACCACGATGTCCCCGCCCAATTTGAAGGAGTGCCCTTAGCAACGTTGCTCGCAGGCGCCGGCGTTCAGTTGGGTGACAAGTTGCGTGGGCCACGGTTGACCGAAGTGCTGATGGTGGAAGCGGCCGATCATTATCAGGTTGTCTTCGCTTTGGCCGAAATTGATCCAGCGTTTGCGACCCGCGAGATCATCCTTGCGGACAAGCGTGATGGCAAGCCGCTGGATGCGAAGGAAGGTCCGTTCCGTATCGTGGCTCCGGGGGACAAGCGTCCCGCACGGTGGGTTCGGCAGGTGACGGCGCTAAGAGTGAGTGCAGTCAAGTGAGCGCGATGGCCTTTACAGCTTCACTTGCCGCAGGCGGAGCGCATTGGTGATCACCGAGACGCTGCTGAAGCTCATGGCGGCCGCAGCGATGATGGGGCTGAGCAACAGTCCGAATCTGGGATAGAGGATGCCGGCGGCGATGGGAACTCCGATCGCGTTGTAGACGAATGCGAAAAACAGATTCTGCTTGATGTTGCGCATCACCAGCTTGCTGAGGCGGCGAGCGCGCACCAGGGCGGACAAATCGCCCTTCAAAAGAGTGATGCCGGCACTTTCCATAGCGACGTCAGTACCGGTGCCCATGGCGACGCCGACATTGGCCTGGGCCAGAGCGGGTGCGTCATTGATGCCATCGCCGGCCATAGCGACCGTACTTCCCTGCTCTTGAAGTTTTTTCACGACGTCGACTTTATGCTCGGGGAGGACTCCCGCCTCGAAGTCACCGATGCCAAGCTTGCGCGCCACGGCCGCGGCGGTGCTTTCGCTGTCGCCGGTGAGCATCACGACGCGCAGGCCCTGGACCTGTAGGTTGCGCACGGCGTCGGCGGCTTCGGGCCTGATGGGATCGGCGATGCCGAGAAGTCCCGCCCCTCGACCGTCAACCGCGACGAAAACAACTGTCTGGCCATCGCGGCGCATCGGCTCTGCCTGCTCGATAAGGCCGGCGGCGCTGATCTCGAGCTCCTCGAAAAGACGTTCATTTCCGACGGCAATCTCGTGTCCGGCCACGGTCCCCACCACACCTCGACCTGTGAGCGAGCGGAAACCATCGGGCTGGATCAATTGCAGTTGGTTCGCCTCCGCGGCTTCCACGATGGCGGAAGCCATGGGATGTTCACTGCCTCGTTCGAGGCTGGCGGCGAGACGGACGATGCGCTCGTCAGTTTCTCCCCCGATAGCGGTGACGGACATCAACTCGGGACGGCCCTGGGTGAGAGTTCCTGTCTTATCCAGAACGATGGTATCCACCTTCTGAAACGTCTCCAGCGCTTCTGCGTTCTTGATGAGGATGCCGGCGCGCGCGCCGCGACCGGTGCCCACCATGATCGCCATAGGAGTCGCCAGACCCAGGGCGCACGGACAGGCGATGATGAGAACCGCAACTGCGTTCACCACCGCGTTGGCGAGGCGCGGTTCGGGACCGACGGTCAACCACACGATGAAAGTGATGACCGCAACCGCGAGTACCGCGGGAACAAAATAGGCAGCGACTTTATCGGCCAGGCGTTGGATGGGCGCTCGGCTGCGCTGCGCATTGCTGACCATCTGCACGATTTGGGCAAGTACGGTTTCGCTGCCGACGCGTTCGGCACGCACCAGCAGCCATCCGGTGCCATTGACCGTGGCGCCGATTACTTTGTCGCCCGAGCGCTTCTCGACCGGGATCGACTCGCCCGTAATCATGGACTCATCGACGGAGCTGAGGCCGTCTACGACAGTGCCGTCAGTGGGAATCTTTTCGCCGGGCCGTACGCGCAGCTTGTCGCCGACAGTCACCTGCTCGAGCGGGACGTCGTATTCGCTGCCGTCGTCGCGCATCAGCCGCGCCATTTTCGGCGAGAGGTCGAGTAAGGCGCGGATGGCGCTGCTGGTGCGGCTGCGCGCCTTGAGCTCCAGCACCTGACCCAGCAGTACGAGAACGATAATGGCCGCAGCGGCTTCGAAATACACGCCGGGCTGGCCGTGTGGGCCGCGCAGGGTGTCAGGAAATATTTGCGGCGCGATGGTGGCGACAGCGCTGTATAGGTAAGCCACGCCGACTCCCATCGCAATCAGCGTGAACATGTTGGGGCTGCGGAACTTCACAGAGGCCCAGCCGCGCTGGAAGAATGGCCACCCTGCCCACAACACGATCGGCGTTGCCAAGGCGAACTCGATCCAGGCGGCCATGCGCGGAGAGATGGCGTGCGCCCACGGACCGACCATGTGAGCCATCGCGATCGCGATAAGCGGAACGCCGAGTAGCAAGCTCCATCCGAAGCGCCGCGTCATATCGCGAAGCTCGGGGTTTTCATCTTCTGCCGCGACGGTCATCGGCTCAAGCGCCATGCCGCAGATCGGACACGCTCCCGGCCCATCCCGCACGATCTCGGGATGCATCGGGCAAGTCCATTTGGTTGCGGTTGCGGCAACGGGAGTCTCGGGCTCCAGCGCCATCCCGCACTTCGGACAAGCTCCAGGCCCGGATCGCCGCACCTCGGGGTCCATGGGACAGATGTACTTAGCGGCTTTCACCGAGTTCTGCGGCGGCGTAGCTGATTGGGCGACCGGAGTTCGCTTCAAGTTGGGAGGCGTTTGGACTCCGCCGGGCTGGACCACCTGCTGCATGCCACCGGGCTTAATGCTCAGGGCGAGGTATTTCGCCGGGTCGGCCTTGAACTTCTCTGCGCACCCTTTGCAGCAGAAGTGATAGAGCGTCCCGTCGTATGCCACAGAAGTCGCTGCTTTCGACGGATCGACGGTCATTCCGCATACCGGGTCCCTCTGGACTGGGCGGGTAGGTGCGAATGGAACGTACGGGAGTTCGGATGCCGCCTGCGTTGGGAGGTAACTGGGCGCGAGATAGCGGGCCGGCTCGGAGAGGAAGCGATGCATGCACGCGGGTGAGCAAAAACAATACGTGTCGCCCTGGTACTGCGCAACGCCACGGGCAGTCGCGGGGTCGACCGTCATGCCGCAGACCGGGTCTGTCGCGGTCAGCTTCAGCTGTGGGGACTCGTTGACCGGTACTTTGTCGGTCTCACTCATTCAGTCTGCGCCTGTGCTCCCTCGGTGATCGCGATTTCGGGCTTGGTCGGCCGCGCCTGCGTGCCATATAGTAATGGCGGAATTATTGCAGCGGCCCAGCCGGTTGCTACCCTTCTAATCATTGCATGCCAGAGAGGATTTTTCGATGACCGCAGTCGAAGTGTTGTTTCGGTACGGCGCTGCGCCGACCGAGAATGTCATGAACGCGTACGGTCAATTGAGTGATGTGTACGGCATCCGCAAGATGCGGCTGCAGGAACCTGAGCGGACAATTCGGGTGGAATACGACGCTACTCGGCTGGCGGAAGCCCAAGTCGAGGGACTGCTGCGCGCGGCAGGCTTCGACATCACAGAAAAGCTTGCACTGGTGTAAGTGATCAATCTTGCGATGCAAGAGAAACGGCGAAGTGCAGGTCACGTGCACTTCGCCGTTTGTGCGGTCGAGCTGACCGACGGGCAGGATCGGGATGCCGTCGGCCGGTACTACTGGGGAGGGCTGCTAAGGAATGCCACTCTTGCGACGGAACTAAAAAGGGTCACCAGCGAAGAGGACTCTGGCCGAAAACCTCTTTACTAATGACCCTTATGCGCCACTTCGTCTGCTTGGTGTAGAGCAGTCCAGTTGCCAAACAAGTGCAACTGATTCTAAAAGGCTTAATGCTGTGAGTGAAAAAAATACATGTAAAACTTTCCGGTAATCCGGCAATCCTTACCGTACCACTGAAGTGTAAAAAGGAGCGTTACCGTGCTTGTACCTGATATTACCCGGCGCAAGTTGCTGTTGGGAGGCGCAACTCTGGCTGCAGCAGCAGCATTGCCCACGGAGCTTTGGGGAGAAACAGCTCCGCAGTCGCCGATCCGGCTAGGGGTGGCCAGCTACTCGTTCCGGAAGTTCGGCCGCACCGACGTCATCAAGTTCATGAAGGAACTCGATACTCCGTACCTGAACGTTAAGGACGTTCACTTGCCTATGGGCTCCTCAGCGGAAATCAAGCAGGCCAGCGACGAGTTTCGGGCGTCAGGAATCCAGTTGACCGCGGCGGGAACGATCTATTTCACCAAGGACGACGATGACGACATGCGGCGTAAGTTCGACTACTGCAAGGTTGCCGGTATTCCGCTGATCGTCGCTGGGCCGACGCCCGGGGTCCTGCCCAGGCTGGAAAAATTCGCCAAGCAATACGACATGAAGATCGCCATCCATAACCACGGGCCGGAGGACAAGTACTTCCCTTCTCCGCTGGACGCATTGAAGGCAGTCCAAAATATGGATTCCAGAATGGGAATTTGTATTGACGTCGGGCATACCGCGCGAACTGGAACCGACGTCCCAGGCGCTATCAAGACCGTGGGATCTCGGCTGTACGACGTGCACATGAAGGACCTGGCGAACGCCACCAGCAAGGAGAGCCAGGTAGCAGTGGGTGATGGAAGCCTGCCGGTGGAAAAGATCTTCGCCGCGTTGATCGCCATCCAATATCCCGGCTATGTGGACCTGGAGTACGAGATCAACGAAGACAACCCGATGCCGGGCATGATCAAAAGCTTTGCATATATGCGCGGAGTGCTGGCCGGGATGGGATACAAGGCGTAATTCCTTCCGCAGCCGTGGCGGGCAGCATACGAGTTGCGCGCCGAAGCGGACAGCAGGACAATAGCGAAAGCCTGCTCGCCGGATACAAATCTACAGAGGTGAAACTATGGCGGCTCTTCGGACCATCGGTTCCGCAATCTCATTCCTCAGCCTGAGCTTGTTGCTGGTTTGCGCAAGTGGTGCTGCGGCACAAGACAAAGCTGTTACCCCCGCTGCCCCAGTCAGTTCAGACCAGCCAAGCCAGCCCATTTCTGATGCTGACATCCAGATGTTGCGCACCAACTTGCGCTCAGAGCGCAAACAGGTTGTCGCCGCCAATATGCAGCTGACCCCCGCTGAGGCGGAGAAGTTCTGGCCCATCTATGACCAATACATTGCGGAATTGGTCAAGAACAACAACGTCAAGTACGACCTGATCAAGCAGTACGTGCAGCAGCAGGGCAATTTGACCGAGGCGCAGGCCGAAGCAGCGGTGAAGCAATGGATCCAGGTGGACGAATCGGTTGCGCAATTGAGGTTGAAATACGTGCCGCTGTTTGGTGCCGTCCTGTCTGCCAAGAAGACAGCGCTGTTTTACCAGGTGGATCGTCGTATCCAGTTGATGATCGACCTGCAATTGGCGTCGGCGCTGCCGGTCGTCGAACCGTGAGACCGCACCGCCGGCAATCCTGCGACAGAATGCGACAGAGAAGATAGCGACTGCGGTTTATTTCACTGTTATCCGGTTGGGGGCGTGCGGCAATTCGACCAGACGTCCCGTCGAAAGATCCACGCTGTGGTGCAATGAGTTGAGCTTGGCTGCCTCGGCCGAACGGAGGACGGCCAATTTGCGACTGTATTGTTTTTCCAACTCTTCTAGCTGATTTCGAACCAGCGATTCGAATCTTGGGCTGGCGCCCTCGGAGATTGGGCCAGCCGACCCGAAGGAATGGCTCCCGACAATTTCGCCGGTCTGAGGGTCGTAGAAAATGACGCGCTCCACGACCGCAATGTCCTGGGTCAGGTTCCTGTCGGACTCCACGCCCTCACCTGTCTCCGTTACTTGATGTAGTAGATTGTGCCGTGTGCTCCGGCCCACGCCAGAGTCACGATGAGCTCCCACGTCACGCTGGTAATGTTGGTGACGTTGATGCTGCCGAATGGTTCCTGTCCCGTGTAATCGACCGTCTCCTCAATTCCGGCGCCGCTATTGAGATACGTGTACTTCTTGACGCAGGCAGCGGCGAGGCCGACTACGTTCTTGTCCAGATCAACGGCGGGCGAGAGCACGTTCAGAAAAATCTGGCCCTTGACCGTAACCGGAGGATCAAACGTTATGGTGTACCGGTGAGTGTGCGGCGAGATGCTGCCGTTATAAACGTTACTGAACCAGAAGCGCTGTAGATCGTAGATTTCCATGACGAGCGTCCGCTAGAGGTTAAGTACGGCGGCTTTGTCTACACACGGCGGCAGCCGTAAAGCACATTGCAGCAGCGGCCAGACTCCTGATCGGTCGCTTAGACGATCACGAAGCTGGCCCCGACAGCTGCGAAATGACGCTCTCAGGCCCTCTTGATCAGGCGCGTGATCCAGACCAGAATGACGGCTCCAATGAATGCCACGATGATGGAGCCGATCATCCCGCGGCCCTGCCAGATGCCGAGCATGTTAAAGATCCAGCCGCCGAGAAGGCCGCCAAGTATGCCGAGGACGATGTCCATCAGCACACCGTAGCCGCCGCCCTTCATCACTTGTCCGGCAAGCCAACCTGCGATGAGTCCAACGATAATCCAGACCAGGAAATTCATTCTTGACCCCTCCTTGGCGCCGCTTGTCGCGGGCGAGTGAACTGTACACGCGGCGAGGACAAAGTGCAACGGCTGGTTTGGGTTGGTGACCTCGGAAGTAAAGGCTCTGACTTAGTCCAGCAGCCTCTCTCCCGCGCGGACGATGCGAATGTCATGGTCGGTGAACGCATGGTGCGTGTCAGGATAATCGCGCTTGGGCATATGACAGCTTACGCAATTACGGTCCGACTGCGGACATGCTTTACCGGGATGATTTTCTGTTGTGCCTACACCGTCTTTCGTTACGTGACAACCCAGGCATTTCTCGTCGTAGAAGCCGGCTTCGTGCACTACCGGCTGATGGGGGTCGTGGCAACCGGTGCAGGTGATACGGCCGTCTCCCTTCTCCCAGCATCGGCTATTCATCAAACGATAAGCGGGAAAGCGCACGGTCGGCCCGTCCCCAACGTCTTCCAGTTGCACATCAACCCAGGTCATATGACAGGATCCACAGAAGTCGACCTGAGAAACCCGATCAAGCCGCTTTGGATTCAGGGACAGCGCTTCGCCGCCTTCGATTCCCGACTTCATGGCGGCGACATGATCGGCGCCCGGCCCATGGCAAGCCTCACAAGTGACCCCTGGCATAACGTTGTCCAACGGTCCTTCGGCAGTGACGCCGGCGGAATGACAAACAAAGCACTTGCGGGCCTCGTTGGGCATCAGGCTGCGGCCCACTGCCGTACTAAGCGTTGTGGCGCGCTGCGGCTGGTTGGTCGTGCGGTCGAACCCTCTGGTTCCGCCGTAATAGGTGAAGTGGCTTTCGTAAAACGTGCCCTTCACGTCTGTCAAATAAACCTGGCCGACGGTCCCGTCGCCAAGGGCCCAGGTAATTGGCATCTTCGCCGACTCCGATCCCTGGCTGACGGAGAATTGCGGCCCCTGCGGCGTGTTTTCGAGCTTGTAGGTATACGAGTCAAGATCGAACGTATTCCCTTCGTGGGTGCGCAAGACCTCGGAATCGGCGGCCCGCAAGGCCGCTTTGCTCATCTCCGCCTTGTTGAAGGAAGCCGAGATGGCAGCATGACATTTCGCGCAGGCTTCCGATCCGACGTAGTCTTTGTCGGAGTCCAGCATTTTCGTCGGCCACCAGCCGGGTTGAGCGACTCTTTCGAGCGTACTCAGGCGGTCTGTGACCGACGGGGGCGCCGCCTGAAGCGCTAACGCGAGTGCGGCGAATACGGCTACGAAGCAGAAAACAGCGGCTGTCGGCGTTTTCCTCCGAATCCTTAACTTTGGTTTTTGCAACAACCGACCCACAACCATCCCCAGTTCCAAGTGGCTCGCAATCGGTTGCATCGCACAAACCGATCAGTTGAGAGGCACCTGCCCTACACCTGACTAATAGGGTTTCGCTTGGTGAGGGAATTAGGTTCCAAGCAGTGCATTGAGGTCGGCGTCACGCTGAGGAACGGAGAGCGGCGCGTGAGACGAACGAGCGTCCCCCCGCCAACTTGGCTAATTGGCCGCCGATTTTCAGGCAGCGCAAGAGGCTAACAAAAATGTCTGTCGTGACATGACTTTCACAGAAGGAAATGGCGCGCCCTGAGACCGGCCGCGGCGGGGAACTCCCGGCCTTCTGGTTTCCGCCGCGGCGGACTCTATCCAGCTGAGTGGGAGATGGGTACGACACCTAATAACCGTTTCAGCTCTTCGCGCCCTCGGCCAGACTTGAGAAAGCGTTCTCTCCGTATTGCATCGGCACGGCTCCCGAATGGCTCTTTGTGAACCAGCTCCCAACAATCCTCATGCTTCGTCGACTTTGTAATGCCGTGATTGTGTTGCCCGAGGCGGTGCTCAACGTCAGAGGAGTAACCCGTATACAAGCGTCCTGACGCGCGGCTGCGAAGAACGTATACGAAGAACATGACTTTCAGGAAAGTATATGGCGCGCCCTGAGAGATTCGAACTCCCGGCCTTCTGGTTCGTAGCCAGACGCTCTATCCAGCTGAGCTAAGGGCGCGCAGTAGTGCGGCTCAAAAATTATAACAAAGATTTCCGCAGTGGTCGGCTTTTCGCTAGCGAGGAGAAACTCTCGGCCTTCTGGTTTCCGCCGCGGCGGACTCTATCCAGCTGAGCTAAGGGCGCGCAGCACTGCGGCTCAACGATTATAACAAATTCTACATCGGCATTTCGATCGATAGACCCCTTCGCGTATCGCGGTGAAGTACCATGTTCACAAGAAAAGTTCGCTTCCCAAGGAATTATCTTCGTGTCCGATACTGCCAATGATAATCGAGGTTTTCGCGCAATTCGCGGCGTAATCCTCGATTATGGTGACGTTATTTCCCACCCGGCCGATCCTGCAGTTTTTGCCCAGATGGCGAGCGTCTTTCACCTTCCCCTGGAACGATTTCGCCAGCTCTACGGTTCGCTTCGTTTGGATTACGATCGCGGAACCCTAACCGCTGATGAATATTGGAATCGAATCGCAGAAGCGGCCGGCATCGAGCTCAGCGGCCAGCAGACCCTTGACCTGCGTCGAATGGACGTCTCGATGTGGAGCCGTCTGAACCAGCCAGTACTGCGGTGGGCTCGAGAATTGCGCGCCGCTGGATTGAAAACCGCGATTCTTTCCAATATGCACGACGACATGGTGCAACATCTGCGACAGGACGGCGCTTGGATCGGGAATTTCGACTGCCTCACCTTGTCCTCGGCCATCCGGGTGGCGAAACCCGACCCCGAGATATTCAAGCATTGCTTGAAATGTCTTCAGCTAGACCCTCATCAGGCGCTATTTGTCGACGATCGGGAGCGAAATGTACGGGCCGCTGAAGAATTAGGAATCCGCGGGATTGTCGCGCCGACTACCGAGCAATTGCGCAAGCAACTCGTGGCTATCGGATTCTCGCCTCTTCCTGAATAGCGCGCTTGTCCGGCTAGGTGTCCTCGTCACGATCAAGTTCATCCTGCAAGTCGGTTAACGCCTGGGTCCGGTCAGAGCCGTGCAGTCGCGACTGCAACTCGCGAAGAGCGACAGACACCACATGGTAGTGATGCAAGTGGCAATATTCCGGATCGTGCGTCAGTTCGAGCCAGATGTCGTGCATAAGCTTGAGGTCCTGTGGCCGGAAGCGCGGCGCATGCGGACCGAGAATGTATTCCCACTTCCGTCCATCGGGAGCGACGACCTGCATGCGCATGCGAGGTTTGGGCTCAGGTAACCGCTCCCACGCGTCGCCCGTCAGCCTCCCTTGCTCCTCCGGCGAGAGTTTGTTCGAGAGACCGCACACCATCAAGCTCGATTCGAGCCTTTGTCCCGTGGCCACAATGGCCTCGAAGACATCGTTAGTCGGAGCAACCAGCAACGAGACGTGCTTCCCTTCTTTCTCGGCAAGATTGACGACCGCAGTAAAAAGCTCTTGCTCATACTGCTCGAAGACCTCGGCTGAATCCAGACTGGCGCTACCGCTAAACGAATGCTCGCGGTGGTAAACGCGGGCAGTCATTACCACCACGTCCTGTTTCACCGTATTGGTTTTCGTGAGGACGTCGCGCAGGTAAGCGAGGTTCTTGGGGTCCCGCACGGCTACCAGGATGTTGCCTGGACGAACTTCCATCTCCTCAGCTGTGAGTTCCTCGCGGGCATTGACGCGGAACTGCTCCAGTTCGTGATTGGCCCCTGCATGGCTCTTGCGATTGAGGTGCTCGGAAACAGTAAACACGCCGAACAAAACAGCACTGAAGGCAACGCCAGAAATCGTCGCCAATTGCTTGGTGAAGAGATTGACGACGGCGGTCGCAAATAGCAAAAGCGAAATCAGGCTCAGTCCAATTGGAATCTCGACTTTGCCAATGTGTATGTTCCCCGGCACCTTCCATTGCCGGTTCTCGGGCTCGGTGAAACGCAGGACAAGCACTGCCAGCGACTTGAAGGCGAAGCTCCAGATGACCCCGAAGGCATACAGCGATGCCAGGAGGTAGACGTTGCCGCGGCTGGCGATAATGGTAAAAATCTGCAAAAACGTGATGAGGTTAATGATGCGGTAGCTGGTTCCGAATTTCGTGTGCGGCTTGCGAAACCACGTCGGCATCACGCCGTCTTCGCTGATGCGATTCAAAACACCGTTGGCCCCGACGATGGCGGTGTTCACTGCACCCGACAAAATCAGGACGCCCACCAGCACCACAAAGCCCTGGAAGAAGAGCTTCAGGGTGAAGGGTCCCACCACGTTCATCGCCAGACCGCTGATGAGATTGGCGAAGTAGTCCGGACGGATCTTGTCCGGAATGATCATGACGGCAAAAAACGACACCAGCGAAGTGAAGAGCAGGCTGTAAACAAAGATGACCAGCCCGGTCTTCTCCAGGTTCTTCAGCTTGGGATGCTCGATCTCACGGTTCACCTGGGCCAAGGACTCTTCGCCGCTCATCGCCAGGACGGAGTGGCCGAAGCCAACCAGCACCAGCACCCAGGTCAGATTTGCCAACCAACTGTGATATAGCCATCCCAAAGATTCATGGCTCTTGGTAATGTTCGTGCTGCTGGGTATGGGAGGAAGCGGGGATGGGTGCAAGAACAGCGTGAGCAGACACCAGCCGATCAGCACCACGACCATTACGGTCGTGATCTGCATGATGCGCAGTGCCTGCTCGCTCGATTCGTGGATGCCCTGGGTGTTCTTCCACCAGAAAAATATCGTCACCACCACCCCGAAGGCGGCGGCAAAATAGTTCCCCTGCGTATCCGTCATCTGGATCGGATGGTGATAGCGGGTCGAAAGATCGACTACAAAACCTGCCAGATATTGGCCGGCCGACACGGCACTGATTGGCCCGGTAAGCACATAATCAAAGAGGAGCGCCGAAACCGACAGCTTGGCCAGCTGTCCGCCCATGGCCTCTTTGACAACTTTGTACACGCCGCCGCGCACAAACATGCTGCTCGACTCGATGTAAATCGAACGCACCGCATAGCTGAACAACATCACCGCCAGCACGAACCAGGGCGCGGACTTTCCGATGACCTTTTCGGCGTCACCACCGACGTAGTAAGCAGACGATGCCAGGTCGGACAAGACAATAGCAGCGGCACGCCAAAACGAGATGAAGGTCAGCATCACCGTAGTGGCGACAAAGACCTTTACGGCTGGCTTTTCCAGGTTTTGCATGGCCTCGAATCGTGAACTAAGAATGGAACAATCAGTCTAGCAAGTCGGATGAGTTCCTCACTCATCTTTTCTTTCTATGAGAGGGATGCGCTTTTCCTAGGCAAAGAACTCGGAGAATTTTCGTCCGACGATTCCGGCTACGACCTTCGTTGTAGTTGGTTTCGAGAGGCCGTGTGCTCCGCCGTCGATTTGTACGAGCTCGGTGCGGGCCGGTATCAGTTTGATGGCCGCCTGTAATTCGTCGATGGTCCCGAAGGCATCCTTCGTTCCGCTGATGAAAAGCGACGGCGTTCGCAGCTGTGGAAAGTGAGCAGTGCGCAGCTGAGCAGGTTTTCCCGGCGGATGGAGCGGATAAGACAGCAACAGAAGACCTTCGACCAAACCTGGATTCGATGCCAGCAAAAGCGTGGCTTGGCGGCCTCCGTAGGAACTGCCACCCAGAAAGGCGCGGCCTGAAAATTGCTTTTTCATTAACGCTACAGCGCGGCACAAGCCTTCCTGATCTTCTTTTGCAGTCGCCGGCGACGGAGGACCATGTGGACGCCGCTGGCGATACGGCAAGTCGCAGCGCAAGACACCGATTCCGGCAGCGACAAACTCTTCGGCCACGGCAACCAGCAGCGCAGCGTTAGAATCTCCGCTAGCGCCATGTGTCAGCACCAGGAAGTCGCCGGAGGAACCGGCGGCGCGGTGCAACGTGCCCCGCACCGGCGCTTCTCCCGGCGTTTCATCCACGAACGGACTGACAGATGGCCTGGTCACCCGGATCCTACCGGTTTAGCTTTTTCGCTTGGCACGCCTCTACGGTTTTGGTGGGATCGATTGCATCGGAGTCGAGCTGCATCTCCACCACTTTGCCGTCTTTATCGATGAGGTAATTCACGCGACGGGCAGCCTTGTATTTCGGATTGTAGAGTCCATACTCTTTGGTGACATCGCCGCCCCAGTCACTCAAAAGCGGGAAAGTCACGCCAATTTGTTGCGCCCATGCTTTGTTCGAGAAGGAAGAATCCATACTTACACCCAGAACCTGGGTATCGGCAGCTTCCAGCTTGGCAAGGTTCTGCTGGAAATTCTGCATCTGCTTGGTTCAACCACCGGTGAAGGCGAAGATGTAGAACGCAAGCGCGACGTTTTTCTTCCCTTTGTAATCGTGCAACGAAATTTTATTACCGTTCTGGTCGGTCAAGGTGAAGTCCGGCGCAACGTCGCCGACCTTGATGGCGGGAGGCGGTGCCTCCGGAGGTTTATCGGCCGCTCGCATAGCTGGCACGAAGACGCCAACCACCAAAACAGCCGTTATAACAAATGTTATAACACGACTCATTTTGACTCTCCTCTCGAACCTTTCGGGCGGTTGTGCGAAGCCCGGCCGGTCTTGACATTCTGCCACGGTGGAGTGGGAAAACCTATTTTGGGGAGTCACATCGCCAGTCGCCGGACCGCCTGGCAGAGTTCCGAATCGGGAATGACGCCTGGCCAGTGATCCACTTCATTGCGGGAGTACCACTCCGAGGAATACATTGAATGAGTATTCATTCGGTGGATTTTGCCGACTCGGGTGTTCGGGCGAATGGGTTCCAAGCCGGTGCTCAGGTCGCCATCGCAAACAATCTGCAAGGTTTACGGTGAGTAAGCGTGATGAAACGCGACGCCAATCCGTCGGAAGGTTCGCCCGGCAACTCGCTGGGTAACGTGACGAGGAACGCAGAGAAGTATCAGCGAATTCTTGACGCGGCGGTAGCGGTATTTGCGGAAAAAGGATTCTTTGTCTCCCGAATTTCGGACATCGCCGACCGGGCCGACGTGGCCGACGGCACTGTTTATCTGTACTTCAAGAACAAAGAAGAAATCCTGGCGACCGCAATCAATACGGCTTTCGACGCTTTCATGAAGACTGCCCGGGCGGAATTGAAACGGCTGCCGACGCCGACCGAACGATTGCGCCGGCTGGCCTATCTTCATCTAGAAGCGCTGGGAGCGAACCGCAACCTGGCGGTGGTTTTCCAGATGGAATTGCGGCAGAGCACGCGGTTCTTGTCGAAGTTCTCACATGAGCACCTGGTGGAGTACCTGAGGCTGGTACGCGAGGCCATCTGCGATGGCAAGGCGAGTGGAGAGTTTCGCGCCGATCTGCCTGAAAAGATAGCTGCTAACTGTTTCTTTGGCGCCATCGATGAAATGGTGACCTCGTGGGTGTTGAGCGAGAAGGAGTATCCGCTGGCCCACGTTGCCGATTCAGTGTTGGACATCCTGCTGAGCGGCATGCAGTCTTCCCCGCAGCGGACATGAGTAGCTCTTATGGAAATTCGCACCCTCAATGATGTTTTCTTTACCGTCGTGGGACGCGATCACGACCGCGTGATGCTCACACGCCGGGATGGCGCATGGACGCCGATATCGGCGGCTCAACTCCATCGCTGGGTCACCGCGACGGCGCGGCAGTTGCAGGCTTGGGGCATAGGCCAGGGCGATCGGGTGGTGATTCTGAGCGAGAACCGTCCCGAGTGGGCCATCGTCGACTTCGCTACCCTTCTCCTGGGCGGCATCGTGGTGCCGATTTATGCCACGCAAACGCCCGAGCAGGTCCTTTACGTCCTACAACACTCGGAAGCAAAGGTCGCCTTCGTATCTTCGCGGAAACAGTATGAGAAGGTGGAATCGGTCCGGGCCGAGTCGGAGCTGCAGCGGGTGGTCGTAATGGATGAGGTTGACGACCTTCCCGACGTTCCGCAGATGCGCTACCTGTTGAGCGGTGCCAACGATCTGGATGACGCGGTTATCGAGGCCTTTGCCCATGAAGTCAAGCCGGATGATGTTGCGACACTCATCTATACATCGGGCACAACAGGAACTCCCAAGGGCGTCATCCTGACGCATGGCAATATCGCTTCGAACCTGAGCCAATCAGCATCTCTGGTAGACATCGGTCCCGAGGATGTCGGCATTTCGTTCCTCCCGCTCTCGCACATTACAGCGCGCCATGTGGATTATCTGCTGTTCTGCCGGGGCGTCTCGATCGCATACTGTCCTAACTTTGACGACTTGCCGCGAACACTTCAGGAAGTGCGCCCAACACTGTTCATCGGTGTGCCTCGCGTGTACGAAAAGATCCACAATCAGGTCCTACTCAAGATGCACGGCACCAAACGCAAGATTTTCGACTGGGCACTTGCGGTGGGGCAGAAATATCGCGAACAGATACTGAACGAAAAGGTTCCGAGTTCGCTGTCGTGGAAGCTGGCCAATAAGCTGGTGTTTTCGAAGATTCGTGAAGGTATGGGTGGACGCGCACGGCTGTTCATCTCGGGCGGTGCGCCTCTGGGACGCGAACTGGCTGCCTGGTACGCCGATATCGGCATCCGCATTGACGAAGGCTATGGGCTGACCGAGACCTCTCCGGTGATTGCTGTGAATGTTCCCAGCCAGCATCGCATGGGCACGGTTGGAAAAGTCCTAGCCAACCTTGAAGTTCGAATCGCCAGTGATGGCGAAGTCCTGGTGCGAGGGCCGTCGGTATTCAAAGGCTACTGGAACATGCCCGAAGAGACTGCGGGGGCGTTTGAAGATGACTGGTTCAAGACCGGTGACATTGGGCAATTGGACGAAGATGGATATCTGTCCATCACCGACCGCAAGAAAGACCTGATTAAGACATCGGGCGGCAAGTTCATTGCGCCACAGCCGATTGAGAATTCGCTGAAAGCCAACGTGTTTGTGGGAGAGGCTGCGGTGGTAGGCGACAAAAGACGCTTCCCGGCAGTGCTGATTGTGCCCAATTTCCCTGTTTTGGAGCAGTGGGCAACCGCGCATGGCATCTCTACCTCCTCCCGCAAGGACCTTGTCCGCTCGTCGCAGGTGCGTTCGCTGTACCAGGGCGTGGTGGACGAGCTGAATGAAAACCTGGCGCAATTCGAGAAGCTCAAGAAAGTGCTAGTGCTCCCGGAAGAACTCAGCATTGCGGACGGGACGCTCACGCCGAGCATGAAGTTGCGTCGGCGTCACCTTGAGCAGCGCTATCACCGGCAAATTGAGGCGATTTACGCCGAAGAGCATCATCACGAAAAGGCCGAGCAGCCCACAGAGAAAATCAGAAGATAGCAGCGACTTCCTACTGCGGCGTTTGCGTTATTCGATAGGCTCGACTGCGATGGTGGGCTCGATGTGGGCCCGATCTGGTCTTTGCACCAGCACTGTTGCCGACAGTACGATTAGCATCCCCAGCACCTGAATGGACGAGACGAACTCCCCGAGCAGGATGGCGGTCAGCAGGATCGCGAAGACAGGCTCCAGGCAGCTGGTCACGATGGCGCGCGTCGCGTCTAGATGCTGGAGGCCGGTGAAGTAGAAAGAAAACGGCACCAGCATCGAGGTCATCGAGAACACTGCCATAAATGCCCACTGGCCTGCGGCGTAATGGTGGGCGGCGATCTTCCAGGGCGGATTCAAGACGATCCAGAAGGTGGCAGCACCGAAAAGCGCATAGACCAAAACCGTCCAGCGGTCGTAAGCCTGCAACAGGTGCTGCGCATAGACGTTATAAAACGCGAATGAAATCGCTGCCAACTCCGCCGCGATTACCCCGACGGTGCTGAAGCGGACACCAGATAGCCCAAGCCAAGGAAAACTGCTGCGCGCGGAAATCTCACCCACGGCAAACGCGCAGCCAGCGACGGCCAGCAATACTCCCAGGATTCGTTGCAAAGTGGGTCGCTGAAGGCGCCTCACCAGCATGTACAGGAGGACCCACACTGGCGCTACATATTGCAGAACAATAGCCGTCGCGACCGAGGTTCGTTCGATTGCCAGATAGTAAAAGTAGTTGGAAGCCGCCAAGCCGGCGATTCCAAGAAGAAAGAATTGAGCCAGGTGGCTTCCACGGACGCGGAGCGCCGAGCGGTTCTTCAGCAAGAGAATTGGCGCGAGCACGAGAAGGGAAATCGTAGTGCGGCTCTGTGCGAGCACGAGCGGATCAATCTTTCCTAGAGAATGGCCAGCGACGGTGATACGACCCGTGAACACCGCCCTCCCCATGGCAGCCGACAGTCCCCAGAAGAACGTGGCCGCGGCGATGTAGAGGTAGCCGCGGACAGAATGAGATCTACTGGCCGAGAAGTTGGATGAGGCGTTCAGGATCGTACCCGATGAGGACTTCGTCACCCACAACCACGGTGGGCGTCGATTGACTCTTGTACTTCTGGGTCATTTCGCGGACTACCCCAGAGCCGGAATCGATGCTGCGTTCCTCGAACTCCACGCCGCGTTGCGCGAGAAAACTCTTGACCCAACTGCATGGAGGACAGTCCTGTTGCGTAAAGACAATGACCTTGGACTGCGGCATACTAGTCGGCCAACGCCGATTCGCTGTGGGAAGTACGCAGAACCCGGTCTACGGTGTACGGAGCGCGCTTCGAAGGCTCGTGGAAGTGCCGCACCTGCAACTCACCCAGCAGTCCTAACGCGACCAACTGTACGCCGGCAACGATCAGGACCGCACCGAAAACCATCATCGGCCCGTGCTCGTCCATGACGTCGACGTGGCGAACGAATTTCTCGATGACCATCCAGAAGGCGATGAGCAGTCCAGTCAACGAGCTGACCGCTCCGAAGCCGCCAAAGAAATGCAATGGCCGCGACATGTACTTCAGCAAGAAGCGAATCGTGATCAAGTCAAAAAACACTCGGAAGGTGCGTCCGATACCGTAATGCGACTCGCCACGTTCGCGATTAATGTTGCGGATGGGAATTTCGCATATCGTCGCGCCGTAGGCCGATGCCAAGGCAGGAATGAAACGGTGCAACTCCCCATAAAGCGGCACTTCCTGTAGGACCTCGCGGCGATACGCTTTAAACGTCGTGCCAAAGTCATGGATATCGACGCCGCTTAGCTTGGCCATGAGCCAGTTAGCGATTTTCGACGGAATTCGGCGCATCACGAAATTGTCAATGCGCTCTTTGCGCCAGCCGCTGACGATGTCGTAACCCGCCCGCAATTGCTCGAGGAACAGAGGGATATCGTCGGGATCGTGCTGCAAGTCGCCGTCCATGGCGAGGACGAATTCACCCTGACAATGATCGAAGCCCGCCGCCAGGGCCGAGGTCTGGCCAAAGTTTCTCCGCAGCTTGACAACCACGACACGGCGGTCGACGGCTGCAATCTGTTGCAAGAGGGGGAACGTGTGATCCAAGCTGCCGTCGTCAACAAAAACGAGTTCGAACGGCTCCTGGGTGGACTCCATCACCACCTTCAGCCGGTCGTAAAGTTCCGTCACGTTTTGTTCTTCGTTATGGAAAGGAACAACGATCGAATACTTGAGCACGATATGTTAATTATACCGTCCGGCCTTGCCCAGTTTGGGAATTTTGGGCCAGAGGGCTCCCCTTTAGTGACGGTTGGCAAATGGCGTAACTTGCACGCTTGTTCGCTCTGTTGGGACGCGATTCTATCAATACAGGAGGTAAAGTGCGACGGATTTATCTAACTGTGGTGTCGTCAGAGGTTGCGACACAGCTTCCGCAACCTCAACGACTTGCGATATATCGCAGAACACGACCAACGCCCTCACGAAACTCGTTGTAAGGTGTGATCAAACTCGCTACCAAGTAGCCGTCGCTTGGGAAATTGTAGAAATGACCGGGCTGGAGCAGTACCCCTGTTTCGTGTAGGAGGGCAATAGCTAGGTCTTCGTCGGTGCCCAACACCGGAACACGCAAAACGGCGCACCAACCTCCTTCGACCGCAAGCCGCCGGCACAAGGTTTGAGCTGCGAAACTCGCGTCAAGTGTGGCCAAGTTTGTGCGAATTCGCTCCATGAGCTGAGATTGAATACTCTGGCGCTCGACGAGCATTGCCGGGACGGCCAACTGCACGGGAGCGCTCATCGACAGATACGTGTCGGCAATTACTTCCAGCCTTGCAAGTGCTGCAGCTTTGGCGTCGGCGGGGCCGCTGGTCGCGAGCCATGCCACTTTCATTTGTGGAAGCGCGGATATCTTAGACAATCCGGATAACGTGAAAGTCAGGACTTCGTTGTTAGACGAAAAGGTCGGCGGTGACACATCCTGCAATGAGTAGTCGAGAAATACCTCGTCCGCAATGATGGCCATTCCGCTATCGGCGCATATCTGATTCAGTTCGGAAATCTCTTGAGGCTTGGCGTAGGAGCCCGTGGGATTGTTCGGATGCACGACCAGCACTGCGCGGCACTCCGAGCCCGCTGCCTTTGACCCCTGAACCGATCCCCGCAGAGACTCGAAGTCGACTTGCCAACCGTGGTCGTACACCAGTTCGTAAGGCACGAGCTTGACGTCGTTGAGATCCGCCAGAAAGTCGAAGAGAGGGTAGCTGGGTGCGGGCACCAGAACGGCGTCGCCGGGATCGCAGAGCAGTCGGAATACAAACGAATAGGCTTCGCTGGTGCTGGTGGTCAGAACGAGGTCGTCGAGATGAAACCCGCCTCCCTTCTCTGAGTAATACTCAGCGACCGCCTGTCGCGCCGACTCAAGCCCCTTGGGTGAAGGCTGATACGTCATCCCTTCGGGTAGAGTCAATGCCTGCAGAATCTCTGTCCCCCGGTAGGACAACCCGATGGTCGTGGGATTCGAAGCGGTGAGGTCCAGCAGTTCCCTACCCGCTCGACGATGCTCCTCCAGGGCGCTCGTGTAGAGGTTCGGGACGAGGTTCCAGGCAGTGCGGCGCGAGAACATTAGTGGGAATTCCGCTCGTTGACGATGCGGCCGTACGGCGATGAGCGACCGACGCGGTCGAAATAGTCGTAGGCTGCCCCGGCTATGCGGGCAATGGCATCGTTTCCGTCGCGCTCGCGTTTGAGGTAGGCGGTCATGACAACGATGACAAATGGCCGGTTCGGAACGAATACGATGCCAACATCGTTGCGGACGCCGGCGAGTTCGCCGGGCTTATTGGCGATGACGACGTCATCGGGGATGTTGCGTGGAATATCGCTCGGTTTCGGCGTGCTAAGAACCCTAAAGAAGTCGTCAGTTAAAGGTTGGTTCAGGATCTTGTGCTGGTAGAGATCGGCAAAAAGAGTCATCATCTCGCGAGGAGTGGACAGATTTTCACGGCCGGCCTGGGCGGCTTTCACGTCCATCATCATGCGTTGCAAGCGCGTATGGGTGAGCCCGAGCGAGGTTAGCATCGCATTCACATTGTCCATGCCGACGCGGTCGATAAGGACATTGGTGGCACTGTTGTCGCTCACCGCAACCATGAAGGTTGCAAGATCGCGGTTGGTGACGCGTGTGACGCTGGGCGTGAGGCCGCCCATGATGGCGCTATCCGCCACAAGATCACCGGCGTTGACGGTGTACACGTCAGTGAGGCGTGCTTTTCCAGTTGCGCTGTGGTCCGATTCTTGTTGCTGCCTGTAAAGTTCAGTAAGCACTGCGACTTTGATGGATGACGCCTGGGCGAAGACGGCGTCGGGGTTCAAGAGGAAGGTGCGGCCATCGGTCAGATCCATGATGGCGACTCCCATGGTGCCGTCGAGATCGCGATTCGCTGCTTGGACGGTAGCTTCGAGCTTTTGCCAAAGCAATTCGCTTTGCGCCGGAGTTCCGACGATTTGAGCGGACGGGGATGCTGCGTTTGCGCCTGTGTTGATTTGGGCGCAGGCCACAGCGCAACCACCCAGAAGAATTCCCAAGGCCAACAGGAATCTCAGCATAAGACGCGGATTATACATAACCGAGACGCGTAAATTTGC
This sequence comes from uncultured Acidobacteriaceae bacterium, assembly GCA_963730105.1. Lineage (GTDB taxonomy): Bacteria > Acidobacteriota > Terriglobia > Terriglobales > Acidobacteriaceae > DASRAA01. Next base: position 102,139 of record CAVSQO010000010.1, on the reverse strand, counting down.
GGAGAATTCGCGAGCAAAACCGCAAGACGCACCCATACAATGGCTACTATTCCGTTTGTAACTTTGGTGCTGAATTATGAACGAAACAAATCGTGCAACCGCAAAGGAATCCGCACCTGTCGAAGAAGCTCGGGCAGCTCTGCTAATCGGTGACGATCCGGAAGTTAAATCTGCGCTTTCGGCAATTCTCGCACCGGAGGGCTGGACTCTGGAGCAAAGCAGCGACCTAGCCGAAGCGTTGGTGCTGGCGGCAAAGCATTCCTTTGACCTCCTTGTCACGAGTCGCAAGACATCGGGCAAAGAGGATGTACAGTTTCTCTGCCGAATTCGGCGAATCAAGCCTCATACCCGGGTCATCATTCTCACCGACGAAAGCACGCCCGAGGACGTCATTGCTTCGATGCGACAGCACGCCTTCGGCTATCTGTCGAAGGGGTTTTCCGCCGAATCGCTAGCGGATACAGTGCGGAGCGTATTAGACGCTCCCGCGTGGGACGACGGAATCGAGATCATATCCGCGACTCCCCAGTTGCTGAACTTGGCAGTACGTTGCCAGATGTTGACGGCGGACCGCTTACTGCAGTTCATGGCTGAGATTACCGACCTTCCCGAGGAAGAATGCCGCGACGCCGGTATGGCTTTCAGGGAGATGTTGCTGAATGCCATGGAGCATGGCGGACACTTCGATCCCGACAAGTATGTCGAAGTTTGCTACGTCCGCGCACGACACATGGTGATGGCACGCATCAAAGACCCCGGTGACGGCTTCACGCTGGAAGAAGTGCGGCACGCAGCGATTGGCAATCCGCCCGACGATCCACTTGCGCACGTCATTCGTCGGAACCAGGAAGGTATGCGACCCGGTGGCTATGGAGTCATGTTGGCCAAAAATTTGGTGGATGAGCTCATCTACGGCGAAAAGGGTAACGAGGTACTACTGGTGAAATATCTGCGGGGGGTCGAGCCTGGCCCACTTAACGGTTGGGCGGGGGTACCCCTCCCCCCTCCCCTCCCCCGGTAAAATATTGAAATGATAGGGGGCGAAAGGCGAAAGTCGCGGCAAAATATTGAAGCCACAAGGGTTGCTGGCAATATATTGACCAGCAAGGGGTTACATGGCAAAAATGCCAGGAAGCCCGCCAGCTCTTCGGTACGGCGGCCTAGGAATGTCGAGCGGCCATTCTCCAAGTTTTCACAGAGCCGACGAAGCCCGCAGCCTGGGCGCGGACCTACAAGAGACACTTGTCCCTTGCCTCATGATTCTTTCATTACAGGAAGCGGGATGAGGAGGAAAAGGACGTAGATCACGTGACCTTGTGATAAGGATCTCGAACTGGAGGAAGAAAATGGGAGCGCGAATGCTCAGAATCAGCCGAATTAGTGTGCTACTAGTCGCGTCAGCCGCACTTGGTCTCGTCTCTCCCGCAATCGCGGCAGCACAGGAGAACCTAACAGCGTCCCAAGCGAAGCCATTTGTCGTCGAGTACTACTACAAGGTGAAGTGGGGTTACGCGGACGAGTTCATCACCCTGTTCAAGAAGAACCATTATCCGTTGCTGAAGAAGCAAGTGGAGATGGGGCGGATGATCTCCGTGACCGCAGTCACTCCGCGATACCACACCACCGAGGACGGCCGCTGGGACTATCGCGTCACCATCGTGTTCAAGAATGCCGCAGTTGCGAACGATGGCAGCTTCGATGAAAAGGCGCTCATCCAGCAGATGTATCCCGACCAGGCAACCTATAAGAAGGAAGAGCAGAGGCGGTTTGAGATCCTTGATGCGCACTGGGACCTGCCAATCAAGGAGCTTGATCTGCCAGCTCAATAGGCGTGCCAGCAGCCGAGGACCCTGCTGGAAAAGTGCTCAGAGCACATCCTGTGCGGGCTAAAGCCCGCGAGGAACGAAAAAAATCAAGGGCTTGGACGCTGGCCTGAAGGCCAGCTCTACCCAAAACCGACCCGTGGGGGCCGCTTAGACGTCGTAGTACATGAGGAACTCATACGGATGGGGCCGCAGACGTAGCGCGTCTACTTCCTTTTCCCGTTTGTAATCGATGTAGGTGTTGAGCATTTCCTCGGTGAATACGTCGCCTTTCATGAGGAATTGACAGTCGCGCGAAAGCTCATCCAAGGCCGCTTCGAGGGAGCCGGGCATCGATTGCACCTTGGTTAGCTCATCAGGCCCTAGATCGTAAATGTCTTTATCCAACGGCAAGCCGGGATCAATCCTGTTTTCGACACCATCAATTCCGGCCATCAGCATCGCGGCAAATGCCAAGTACGGATTGCAGCTGGGATCGGGTGGACGGAATTCGGCGCGCTTCGCCTTTGGGGACGCAGAATACATGGGGATGCGAATTGCCGCCGAGCGATTGCGCCTTGAGTACGCCAGGTTCACCGGAGCTTCGAAGCCAGGTACAAGGCGTTTGTAGGAATTCGTGGTGGGCGCAATCAGCGCAGAAAGCGCGGGGCCATGCTTGATTAGCCCTCCGATATACCACAGCGCTAACTGTGAGAGCCCCGCGTAGCCGTCGCCGGCAAACAGCGGGTTACCGTCTTTCCAGAGTGATTGGTGGGTATGCATCCCGCTGCCGTTGTCCTGAAACAGCGGCTTGGGCATAAAGGTTACGGTCTTACCCGCCTGGTTCGCCACGTTCTTGACGACGTACTTGTATAACATCATGGTGTCGGCGGAGCGGAGCATGGAATCGAACCGGAGGTCGATCTCCGTCTGCCCTCCGGTTGCAACCTCGTGATGATGGCACTCGACCGCAATGCCGCAGCTCTGCAAGGCGAGCACCATCTCGGTGCGCAGATCCTGATAATGATCGGTGGGAGGAACAGGAAAATATCCTTCTTTATAGCGCGGCCGATACCCCAGATTTGATTCCAGTCGGCCGGAATTCCATCGGCCTTCCTCAGCATCGATGAAGTAGTAGCCCTCGTGTTCATTCTGGTCGAACCTAACATTATCAAAAATAAAGAATTCCGCTTCTGCGCCGAAGTATGCGGTATCAGCGATCGCAGTTGAGGTCAGATAAATCTCAGCCTTGGTGGCAATGTAGCGCGGATCACGGTCGTATCTCTGCTTGGTGACCGGGTCGATCACGTCACAAACCATGACCAGCGTCGGAACCTCGGTGAACGGATCGAGGAAATAGCGCGCCGGATCAGGCATCAGCAGCATGTCGCTTTCGTGAATTGCTGCCCAGCCGCGGATCGAGGAGCCGTCCATACCGAAACCTTCCTCGAAGGACTGTTCAGTGAGTTGGTCAATGGGGTAAGAGACGTGGTGCCAGAGTCCGGGCAGGTCGGTGAACCGCAGATCAAGTATCTGGACGTTGTTATGTTTGGCAAACTCAAGTGCAGTCTTCGGATCAACCTTCGGCGCAGTCATAGCGAGCTCCTTCCAGGGCCATTCGACAGCATACGCCGCTGCTTTGGGCGCAGGGCATACAATGATTTTATTAGCCGAATAATTTCGTATTATGTAACCATCACCGACTGACCGCCTATGGACTTCGACCAAATCGAGACGTTCCTGGAGGTCGCGAGGCTTAGCAGCTTCTCGCGAGCTGCAGAGCGGCGCTTTCGCACGCAGCCAGCCATCTCATCCCAGATCCGATCGCTGGAGGAAGAAGTCGGCGCAAAGCTGCTTGACCGAAGCGGCGGGAGGGTGGCCGTAACAGCGGCGGGCAAGGTCTTCCAGAAATACGCCGAGGAGACTATCGAGCAACGCCGGGTAATGCTTATCGCTTTGGCAGAAATGCACCGAGTGCCTCGGGGGGAGATCGTAGTATCCGCCAACGAGGGCACCTGCCTGCATATCCTTCCGGAAGTGTTTTCCGAATTCAAGCGGCAATATCCGAGTGTTGCCGTCAGTGTGAAACGTTCGGAGCACCAGAAAATTCTGGAAGCCATCATCGAGAACTCCTGCGATTTTGGCGTTGTCTCGATGCCGATCAAAGACAAGCGCTATACGGTAGTTCCCATCCACCGCGACGAGCTGGTGGTGATTACGCCTCCCAAACATCCGCTGGCCAACCGCTCGGAAGCGTCGCTGGCGGAGGTCGCCCAATATCCTCTGCTTCTGCCCAAATTGGGACGAACTCGTGACGCTTTGGAGACGCTGTTTCATGAACGCCGATTGAAGCCGATCATCTCGATGGAACTGGACTCCAGCGAACTTACGAAGCGATTCGTCGCTGCCGATGTTGGTATCAGCTTTATTCCGCGGTCCAACGTTGCCGAAGACCTGAAGGCCAAGTCGCTGTCGGCGCTGAAGCTCTCCGATGCAGTCCTGCAACGTGACCTGGCGTTGGTGTTTCGCACTGACAAGGCGCTCAGCCGTGCCGCCCTGGCGTTCATCGAGATTGCTGTTAAGTTAAAGACCGGGGGACCGGCTTCCGGTATCGCACGTACTTCGTAGACGCAAATTGCGGCGCGATTGGTTTCGCCTAATCCGTTTTTGCGCTCACTTGCAGCGCGTGTTATTTTCAATCCATCCGGGAGCCGGCTGGTTTCCGATTCGGAGGAGCTCAATTGGGTAAAAGCATGGTTCCTAAGCGGATTTTCCTAACCAAGGGTGTAGGAAAACACAAGGAACGACTTACTTCATTCGAATTGGCACTGCGAGATGCAGGCATCGCAGCACAAAATTTGGTTCGTGTTTCGTCAATCTTCCCGCCTCATTGCAAACTCATCGCTCGCAAGGAAGGCTTGAAATATCTTTATCCAGGTGAAGTCGTTTTTGCCGTGGTGGCAGAAAACTCGACTCGAGAACCGCACCGCCTGGTCGCATCGAGCATCGGGCTCGCCATTCCAGCCGATCGCACGACCTACGGATACCTGAGCGAGCACCATTCGTTTGGTGAAAAAGAAGACGTTGCTGGCGATTACGCAGAAGAGCTGGCGGCGGAAATGCTAGCCACTACGCTTGACGTTGAGTTTGACGCCGACAAGTCCTGGGACGAAAAGAAGGAAGTGTATCGGCTATCGAACAAGATCGTCCGCACCATGAACACGACCCAAACGGCGGTGGGGGACAAACGGGGTCTGTGGACTACTGTGATCGCCGCCGCCATTCTGATCTTCGAATAACTGCGACACTTAAACGGAACACGAAAGGGTCCCTCTAATTTCTGTAATGGGCCGTATTCAGCGTTTGTATACGTGCGGCTCGGGGCCTTTTTCGAGGGTCTCACGGTTCCAGATTAGTCCTTCGCGGCTGTACTGTGCCATTTCGAAGTCTTGGGTCAGTTCCAGGGCGTCAGTCGGACAAGCATCCTCACACAGTCCGCAGAACATGCAGCGGCTCAGATCGTAAGTAAATTCGGTGAGTTCTTTACGGCGGGTGACGGGGTTTCTCTCGCTACCGACAACAATCAAGTGCTCCGGACAGACAACCGCACAAAGATCGCAGGCGATGCACAGCGACTCGTTGGTTTCCGGGTTTACGCCGAGCCGGGGTGCGCCCCGAAACCGTTCGGCAACCTGCGGACGCTGCAAAGGATACTGTTCCGTGATCAGTTCTTTGGGAGACTGATTGCGAAACGTCACTCCCAGTCCCTTGACCAGGTCGACGAACAGCATCTTGCGTAAGAATTGCTTCATCCTCACTCCCTGCTGGCAGCAGTCTAGCACAGCGATTCCCTGCCTGTTCCTCAACTCACTGGCACTCAAGGCGGACAACTGCCGTTGTGGTGGCATAGAATTTGATTGCTTATGCGAATCGCTGTCGGGATCTTCGTCGCGTTGACGCTGTTACCACTAGTGTGGTCACAGGATCCCGTGTCGAGCGTTCCAGTTGCAGCGAAACCTGACGCACCAACGCAAACTCCATCGCCGGCTGGTGCGGTCGATTCGAGTGCGGTTATCGTTCCCGGGCTACCCAGTAAGAGCGACCTTGCCAAAGCAAAGAAGGAATTCGCTGCCGGAAAGCATCTGGAATCTGCCGGACAGACGGATGCTGCGTTCGACAAGTTCAAACAGGCGTCACAATTAAGCCCCCGGAATGTCGAATACGCGACTGCGCGCGAATTTACACGGCAACAACTGGTGATGGCCGCAATCGATCGTGGCAACAAGGCACTGCTGGCCAATAACGAAGTAGCCGCCGAGGCCGAGTTTCAACAGGCCCTCGACTTCGACCCAACGAACGACTTTGCCCGCCAGCGCTTGCATGACGCGATCTGGGAGCAGAGCCCTGCCCCGAGCCGCAAATTACAGGTCGTTCAAAAGTCGATCGAGGTGGCCTTGTCCCCTGACGCCACACCCAGAGACTTCCATTTCCGCGGCGACTCGCGCACCTTACTCACGCAAGTTGCGCGGGCCTATGGCATTACCGCGACGATCGACGATTCCGTACAGACGCGTTCCATTCGGTTCGACATAGACCACGTAACCTTTGCCGAAGCAATGGGCGCAGCGACGCAGATCACGAAGACGTTTTGGATAGCTCTTTCGGGATCGCAGATGTATCTCGTCTCAGACACTCCGGAAAATCGAAAAAACTTTGAGCGCCTGGCGATTCGAACGTTTTACCTGCCTGACATCATGACGCCTCAAGAGTTGACGGAGATCGTCAATGCGCTCCGCGTCATTCTCGACATAAAGTTTGTATTACAGGATGCCTCGGAATCGACAATCACGATCCGTGCTCCGCTCCCCATGGTGGACGCGGCTAGCCAGATGATCGAGAGTCTGGTCGGCGGCCGTCCGGAAGTGATGCTTGATGTCCGTGTGTACCAAATCAGTTCCAGCTTAGTACGACAGCTCGGGATGCAACTGCCCAGCCAATTCAATATCTTTAACATCAGTCCTTCGTTGGTCGCCTCGTTAGGAGTGGGGGCACAGGACTTGATCAATCAGCTGATTGCTTCCGGCGGTATCAATCAGGCGAACTCCCAGGGGATACAGGCTTTGCTTGCTCAGCTGTCGCAGTCGACGCAGAATCCCATCTTCTCAACCCCGTTCGCGACGTTCGGTGGAGGCCTGACTCTGACGGGAGTGTCCGGAACGCCGCCCATAACCGCGAACCTCCAAGTCAACGAGTCGGATGTGAAAAGTCTGGAACACGTTGAACTGTTGGCGTCGCAGAACACGCCGGCGCTGATGCGAATCGGCGAGCGCTACCCTATTGTCAACGCCACGTTCGCCCCGATTTATAACAGCTCATCGATCTCCCAGGTGCTTGGGAACAGCACCTATGTTGCTCCGTTTCCGTCGTTTAATTTTGAAGACCTTGGACTCAACCTAAAAGCCACTCCCATCATCCATTCCAATGCCGACGTGAGCCTGAAGATCGACCTGAATATTCGGACGCTAGGCGACCAAACCGTCAACGGTATTCCCATCATCCTGAACCAGGAATACGTGGGGAGCATCACTTTGAAGAACGAGGAATCTGGGGTTGTGGCGGGACTGATTTCGAAGTCAGATGCCAACAGTCTGGCTGGCTATCCTTTCCTAAGCCGCGTGCCGGGGCTTACCTATGCTTCCAGCCTGCACAGCAAGAACGTGAACAATGACGAACTGCTGGTGGTGATGACACCCCACATCGTGCGGATGGCTCCCTCCGAGGGCTTTGCGATCCAACTGCCGGTGGGACACTGACGAGCAGCAAACCGGACAGATAAAGGCCGGAGCGTGATGCTCCGGCTCCTGACTGGAAAATGACCGCGCTTACTTGGCTGCCGCGTTGAGGTTGAACTCCACGATTGCCTTTACCACTTCGTAGGGAGTGCTGTTTCCAAACCCAATTACCTTTCGTCCATTGATAAAGAAGGTCGGCGTGCTGGTAACGCCCAGCTTGTCTCCCAAAGCCATCGACTCGCGGATCCGCTTTTCTGTTTCGGGCTTTGCCGTGCATGCCGAGACCGCATCCGGATTGGCTCCTACCTCCTTGGCGTAACCCTTCAGCATGGTGTCGGCATTCTCTGGGGTTATTTCCGCCTGATGCTCGTATACCGTGCTGATGAACTTCCAGAGGGCATCATGGTCGACGCTGTTGACACACTCGACGTACTTGGCCCCTAGCATCGCCCATTTGTGGATCGTCTCGAGCGGAAAGTTCTCGAATATCAGACGCGCCTTGGGCTCCTCCTCCATGAGTTTGGTGACGTTGGGTTGCGCCGCTTTGCATGCAGGACATTCCAAGTCGCCAAATTCCACAACCGTTACCGGCGCATCCGCTGGGCCATGCGATGGCCCATTGGCCGCCTTCAGGTCAGCGCGGGCAACAGAAAACGGATCAGCGCCAAAGGGAACCATATCGCCAGTGAGCGCAAATTTCTGGTCAGGAGTTACATAAATGCGGAAAACTTGTTGACCCTGCGGGGTATTGAAAATCGCGGTGACCTCTGAGAATCCGTGATCTTCGGCCGGCTTGATCTCGGCAATCTTCCACGTGAGGTCCTGGTTCCAGCCAAACATCTGCTTCAGGAAACCCTCAACCGTGGCTTCACTCGGAAGTCCGGCAGCGCCCGGAGTGGTCGCGCTCGAACTGCCGGAAGGCGTCTTCGTCTGAGCCACGCAGAACGGCATCAGCAGACCGATAAGTAACGCAATGTTAAGTACTTTACGATGAAACCTCATTTATTCCTTTCATAGTTGGCCGATTTGTCATGGCTTAAGTTTGGGTCAGAAATCCAACTTGGCGGCGATCGGATAGCGGCGTCCGAAACCGAATGCCTTCGGCGAAACCTTCAATCCCGGAGCAGCCTGCTGCCGCTTGTACTCATTGCGGTCCACCATGCGCGCCACCTGGCGCACGAGTGCCGGGTCAAATCCGTTCTGCGAGGCGATAGCCTCGGGCGACTGATTGTCCTCGACGTAGGCTTCCAGAATTGTATCGAGAACGTCGTATGGGGGCAGCGAATCGCTATCCTTTTGATCAGGACGCAGCTCAGCTGAAGGCGGTTTCTCGAGGGTGGCCTCGGGAATAACTGGCGCACGTGAATTAACGTAGCGGGCCAGGCGGTAAACCAGCGTTTTGGGCACGTCGGAGATTACGGCGAGACCGCCGCACATGTCTCCGTAGAGCGTGCAGTACCCCACTCCGATCTCCGACTTATTTCCCGTGCTCAGAACCAGCGCACCAAACTTGTTCGAGAGCGCCATCAGCAATGAGCCGCGGATGCGGGCTTGGATATTCTCCTCGGTGACATCGGGCGGTAGATCAGCGAAGATCGGACTTAGTGCCTGCAAGTAGGTGCCAAAGACTTCCCCGATCCTAACCAGCTCAAAGCGGATGCCGAGGTTCTTTGCCAGTGTAGCTGAGTCGTCTACGCTGCCTTGCGACGAGTAGGGACCGGGCATACCAACTCCAATCACGTTCTCTCGTCCTACTGCATCGACTGCAATGGCAGCCGTAAGTGCAGAATCGATGCCGCCGCTGAGGCCGAGCACCACCTTATGAAAGCCGCATTTGTGCACGTAATCACGGGTCCCCAGCACCAGTGCCGCGTAGGCGCTGGCTTCAAGGCCTTCGTCGCGATTGTGCATATTGCCCGCCAGCGTGACGGTATCGAAGCAGACTAAATCTTCCTCGAAAGACTTCGCTTGTGCTATGACCTCGCCGTCGGGACCGAGCGCAAGACTTGAACCGTCGAACACCAGGCTGTCGTTCCCACCGACCTGATTCACCATGGCCACCGGGACACGATAATGCCGGGCGATGGCCGAGAGCATATCCTGTCGCAACTCGCGCTTGCGTAGATAGAATGGCGAAGCCGAGATATTCAGCAGTATCTTGCCGCCAGCTCCGATAAGTTCCTCGACTGGATCTACGCCGTAAAGGCGACGGTCCCAGAAATTCTTGTCATTCCACGCGTCTTCGCAAATGGTCAGCGCACACGGAGTGTCGCCAAGAGTAAGTAGTGATTGTTTGTCGGCAGGTGCGAAATTTCGTACTTCATCGAAAACATCATACGTCGGCAGCAACCGCTTCGACTGAATCGCAGCTATTGTTCCGTCCTGAAGCAGCGCGGCGGAGTTCATCACGGCTTTGCCGGTAGTCGACTTCGCCGGTGTGACTAGCCCACAGATTACAGAAATCCCGACCGTCTTTTCCGCAATCCGTTCTGCGGTTTGCCGATTACGTTCTACGAACCACGGGCGCTCTACCAAGTCTCGCGGTGGATACCCGCAGACACTGAGCTCGGGAAACAATACGACGTCGGCGCCGCCGCTCCTGGCACGCACCGCGTAATCAATGATTTTCGCGGAATTGCCCTGGAAATCGCCAACTGTTGGATTGATTTGCGCGAGTGCGATCCTCACCCTAATAGTGTAACGGTGCGGTTACACTCACGCCAAATGAGGCACTGTGTTGCGTTCCCTATCTGGACCTCACGAAGCTGGTAGGGCATGCGGAGGTGTGCCGGTCGGGGACAATGGCGGACCACCAGTGGGGGTGGTAGGAGTACTTCCTGGCGGGTTTGTCCCCGTCGGATCTGGGTAGGCCCCACCATCGGCAGGCACGTTCTGGTCCTGCGGCCGCGAGGTGCGGTGATCAGACGTCGTTGTCGGAAATTCGGGTTCCTCGCCCGGACGCCGTAATGTTGGCGCGGGCTGCGAAGGCTTAGCAGGCGCCTTCTGCTCGGCGACTTCAGTCTCCTTCGCTTGCAAGTCGACTTCTTTCTCAGTGCGCACGATCTTTTGGCCGTCCACGGTCATAACTTCGAGCCGAGCCACTTCGTTGCCTTTGAAGCGAACGAAATCGACCTCCTCAGGAGGCTTGCCGTAGATCCATTCCTCATAATCGTTGCCCTGCTCATCCTTGTCGCGGATACGCTGTTGCGGCCGGCCCTTGGCGTACTGGACCATCTCCTTGTCCATCCCAACCAGGATTTGGTGGTCCTTGATGGCCTCTTGCACCTTAGGCGGAAGTGTCTTCTGATATGCCTCGGCCGGCGTCAGCGCCTTAAAGTCTATGACGGGCGCCAGCAGCGCGCGTACCTGATCGCCTGTGAGCTCAGGTACGTACTTATCGAACTCGAGGGTGACGGTGGTGCCGTGAGCGTCGAGGCTTTGCGGACTCGGACCGCCGGGGACCGGAGTTGAACCGCCACCCATGCCGACTACCTCGATATGTTGGTACCACTTCTGGTGCTTCTTCGAACCGCCGTTCAGATCAAGGATTATTTCCTTTTCGGTGACCTTCACGTCGGTGATCACGCACCGGTCGCCCGCCTTGGCGGCCGCACCATACTCGGCAACCTGCTGGGCGATAACCATATCGTTGGGGCTGACGACGCCGTTCTTGATCTTGATTCCCTTGTCGCCCTGTGGGAAGAGGATCCGGGCGAAAACTCGCTCTGATTGCAAACTACGGATCACCAACATCCGGGTCTGCGGCGTCATCTTTTCCGGCTGGCTGGAATTGGACGGCTTAGGAGCTTGCGCGAAAAGGGGGACGGCGAAGACACACGCCACAGAAAGCAGCAAACCTGCAAACACGAACCGCGGAAAGCGTTGGCCCTTCATCCGGAACCCCGTTGGCCAGATTATAAGCCCATACTCCCAATAATTTCTAAGTCAGGCAGACAGTTTTGACAAATCTGGCACCTGCTGTTCAGGAGGAGGCAAAAATGCTGTAGCGCCGGGCAAAGGCTTGAAGGGGAAGCGCCAGATGATGAGAAGTCCAGCGACAATGGCGAATGCCCCAGAGACGCTCGCCTCGATTCCGTAGTTACCGCCGGTAAGCCACTTGGGGCCAGCAGCCGTGGTGCGGACCGCTACATTGAACAGCCGCAGACCGCTAACGGGTAACCCTAGCAGCAGGCCCATCGTCGCATTCCAACCGAAGTGAAGCCCCCAAGGCAGCCACAATGCCCGAGTTTGCAGGAAGGCCAAGGACAGGAAGACCCCGATGGCCACGGTGTTCAGCAGTCCCCACACGTTGGAGCCTGGGTTTGACAGATGCACTAGGCCGAACATCACGGCAAAAACCATGATCGCGCCGGAGGGCCCGATCGCCTCAACCAAACGTTGAAACGGATATCCGCGGAACATGAGCTCTTCCGCCAGCGAACCAGTGATGAGGATGAGGAAGACGATCAACACCCGTCGCATGCCATAGGCGTTCAGAATGCTGCGAAAACTCATGTGTCCCAGAACCGCAACAGGGCAGATCGCGACAAGAACAAGCACGCAACCCAACCCGCATCCGATGGCAAACTGCCTGCCCCAACCCGGCAAGCGTGGCAGTCCCTGCGCGGCAATCCGGTGCGATTCCACATGATTTCCGACCATTAGCAGCCAGCTGAAGACTGTCAGCAGTAGAGCGGCCAACAGGGGTCGGAAGATTGCTTCAAACCGCAGTACGTGGTCGCCAGCGAGCATGGCAGCGACGAATCCGACAGTCACGAACGCACCACATGACAGAAGCGCGGAGAGCACGAAGGCCCATAATGGACGTAGCCGCCCGTCGCTCCAGGTAAACGCGATCACGCTCGTGTTCCTACTCGGGCAGGTGGGTGAAATCGAAGCCCAAAGCGTGCGACCTGAAAATCCAACGGCTGACCGCCGTTCTTGCGGATGGCCTCATTGACGCTGTCGCGTGCGCCTTCCTCAACGAGGGCAATCACACAACCTCCGCCTCCCGCTCCACATACCTTCGCCGCCAGTGCGCCTTGCTTGCGGGCCTCGGCGATCAGTTTATCGATCAGGGGCGTGGTGATGCCAGGAGCGTTAGTACGACGAAGTTTCCACTCTTCATGCAGCAGCCGTTCGACGTTATCCCAGTTCGCCTGTTGTAGAGCGATCCGCATTGCCTGCGCGATGCGCGAAATCTCCCCGAAATTTCGGACCACATGGCGGTCACCGTTAATGTGTTGCTTGAACACTTCCCAGTTGTTGATGCCAGACTGCCGGGGCGCTCCGGTGTAAAACAGCACGAAGCGGCGGTTCATTTCGTCAGCCGGGATCGCGATTGGCTCGCAGTGGATACCGTCGGGATCGAGGTGAATAGCGTTAACACCGCCGTACATAGCTGGATAGTAGTCCTGGCAGCCGGTAGGCACCCGGATCAGTTGCGCTTCGACATTTTGCGCGATCACTCGAATCTGCTCGATGTCGATTTCGCGGCCGACGAGTCTCGCCAGTGCAGCCGTCGTACAAATCATCATCGCCGATGATCCTGAAATCCCCGCGCCCGCAGGCGATTCGGAATGCGATTCCAGGAGGAATCCCTGCTTTGGCTGGAAGAAACGAACCAAGTATGCGGCGAGCGCGTGGTGGTACTTTTTCGCCTTCATTAATCCGTTGAGATTGGCGAATCGGTCTTCGCGACCGGTGTCGAGCGATTTCAGATGAATTCCCTTCCCGCGCCGGGGCGTGATCTTGCAGCTGGTGAGGATGCTCAGCGCCATGTTCACCGTGACCGATCCCGGATGGAAGAGGTAAAGTGGCCATAAATCCAATGTGGAACCGGCCAAATCGGCGCGGCATGGAGCTTGGGCAAAAATCTGGTCGGTGCTCGTCGGCAATGTAATCGAAGTTTTGATGGGCATTCTTAGACTAGGTCCCTGAACGAAGTTCTCTACCAACTTCTACAATCTCTTGGACCACTGCCTCCACGTCGGCAGGAGTTGTCCGATGGTTCACAATGCACGCTCGAAGGGCAAAACGTTCGTGGATGGTCGCGTTGGAGATATAAACCCTCCCCCGACGTTGAACGCTGGTGAGAATTCGGAGGTTCAGCTCGTCGAGTTGGGAATCGCCGACGTTATGCGACCGGGGAACGTAACGAAAACAGACAGCGCTGAGCGGCACGGGGGCAAGCAACTCAAGTTCCGCGTTCGATTCGACCAGCTTGGCGAGGATCTGAGCGCAATTCAAATCGTTCTCGATCTGCTGCCGAAAATTTGCCAATCCGTGATATCGGAGTGACAGCCAAAGCTTCAGCGCACGGAAACGACGGGACAACTCCACCGAGTGCTCGAAAAACGCAAAGCTCTCCACCGGCGTTTCCAGGAGCGACTTGGCATAATCTCCGGTGAAAGAAAACGTGCGGCGCGCCTGCGCCCGATCGCGAAACAGGAGACAGCCTACGTCAAGCGGCTGGTATAGCCACTTGTGGGGATCAAGAGCGATCGAGTCTGCCAGTTCCATGCCGGAAAAAAGTGCAGGCCGAGCGATTGCGGCAAGTGCTCCGTAGGCACCATCGATGTGGAACCACGCGCCGGTATCCTTCGCGACTACAGCGATTTCCGATAGCGGGTCTATGCTCCCGGTGGCAACACTTCCCGCCGTGCCGACAATCGCAATCGGGGTCTTCCCTGCCCGGACATCTGCTTCGACTGACTGACGCAGTAAGTCGACTCGCATCCGAAAGCCATCGTCACAATGGATCAGCCGAAGCTGTTCGCGTCCGATGCCCAGCAGGGCAATTGCCTTGGGGATCGACATGTGAACCTGCTCCGATGCGTAAACCGTTCCCAGTTCGCGAATTCCGTGCTCGTTCGCTGGCAATCGTGCCTCACGAGCCATAGCCAGGGCCGTCAGGTTCGCAGACGAGCCACCGCCGGTCAGGATTCCGCTCAATTTCGGGCATGAAATGGCTTGCGCCAGCCACTCAGTCACCAGTTGCTCGATAACCGCTGCGGCCGGCCCTGAACGCCAGGCCGTCGCGTTCTGGTTGAGCACGCTGGCCAGTAAGTCAGCAGCAGCCGCGATGGGCTCGCCAGAACCGAGGACGTATCCGAAGAATCTTGGGTTTGGTGTACGCGAGGCGTCGATGACTTTTTCCAAGGCGTCGAGCGCTCCTAGTCCCATGCCTTGCTCGGGAAGCGGTTCGGCAAACAAGCTTACTGACTCCGCGCCCGTGATATTCGGAAAGCAGGGTCGCTGATCGATATCTTTCAGCAACCCGAGAGCTAGGTGCGTGACTCGCTCGAACGCGTCGCGGTATTCCTCAGTTGGCAGGATAAGTGGGTTCATGCAGTTCGTGTCCAGATCGATTTGGCAGGACAGTTATTGTAGCTTGTTGCGGGCCGAGAAAGTGCAGCAGCTAGAGATCGTGATAGCAGATTAAGTCGATGCCCCGGTGCTGCAGTGCGGCCGACGCGATCATTCCCTTTTCGCAGCCCTCGACGATTGCCCGATTGACCCCCGCGGTCATACACAGTCATCGGCGTCGACGGTTAATCTGCGCGCGGCTTCAGTCTAACAAGCAAGAAAAAGGGCCGCGAGTGCGGCCCGGTGTTAGCGACAATTTCGCCAGAATTACTTGAACTTACTTGCTGGGTGCCTTGCGAACGAGTTCGACGTCGATGGTAATCGTGATGTCTTCGCCGATCATGGGATTCGAACTGCCAACGCCGAAGTCGGTGCGCTTGACGGTGGTGCTTGCCGATGCCCCCACGTGACTGTTTCCTTTCGGATCGGTGACCGGGGCACTCGGACCATCGACATCCAATGCGACTTCTTTGGTAACGCCATGGATAGTCAGATCGCCGACAATCTTCAGTTTCCCGGCACCCGCATCCTGCACGGACTTCGACTTGAAGGTGATGGTCGGATACTTTGTCACTTCGAAATAGTTAGGGCTGCGCAAATCATCGTCACGCATCGACACCCGAGTATCCACTGAAGCGGCGTCGATGACGGCTTCGACTGACGTCTTGGAAGGATCAGACGGGTCATACTGAGCCGACCCACTGACTTTCGTAAAGGCTCCACGGACGGTTGAGATACCCATGTGCCGCACGGAGAATTGGGCGGCCGTATGGTTAGGGTCAATTTGCCAAGTTTGAACTTCGGCAGCTGCCGAAACCGCAAGCAGTAAAACAGCGCTCAAAAACGCAAGAACCTTCGACACTCTTCGTCTCCCACTTTCGGAAATAAAATCCCGCAGCCTGGGCGCGCTGCTCAGGCTGCGAGTTTAACAGATTACTGTCCGACGGCTTGACTTGTACCTTCGTGCAACACCAATGTCTTGTCGCGGAATTGAATCTCCGTAAGAACGCTCGATCCATTCTCGGTTTTGGTGGCAATCGCATCACTCTTCCGGCGAACGTCCACGACTTGCGCCGTTGTAGTCGCGGTTGTCTTGCCCTGTTTCAGCGTGACCTGGGCGGCGTCACCCGAACCCGTCCACGTCACCTTATAGTCTCCGGCTGGTAGTTCGGTCGAACCAACTTTCACAGAATTATCGAGGTGCAGTTTGCCTGAACCTCCGTCAACTGCGAAGGCCGCGATTGAAATCATAGTTGAAAGAATCAACAAACTCGAAAGACGTTTCATCCGTGTGCTCCTGGTGTGATCTAGGCTAAATACGACGGGAACATTGGCTGCCAGCAACTGCGATTCGCAACTCCCCATCGCGTTTTCGTTTTCGATCTACCTGCGCAGGTATTTCGGTGTTGCTCAATTAGACGCGGTCGCACTCCATGAAGAAGCATGCGAAGCTCGATAATGTGTGAGAACACATATGCGAAATATCTATCGTGGACATAAGGATTTCGTGGGTTCGCTGCGGGATTTCGCGCGTCTTAACATTTTGTAACGCAGCACTGGGACAAACCGCTCGCCCACGCTGACGAAACGAATGAACTCCGGTCAGCGTTGACGGACACGTGACGGTCCCATGAATGGAACGTTCAACCGCCCGTCGGCAGGTGGAAAAGTTGTTTCGAGAATGCCGTCGCGTCCGTCGGCAGGGCGATTCGGCCTGCCCTCGACGCGATTGACCCGTACCGTCTCCTCTTGTAGACTTGAAACGTTGCATCCGCTCGAGCACTCGTCGCCGAGGCACGTGCGACGGGCGGTTAGCTCAGTTGGTTAGAGCGTCTCGCTTACACCGAGAAGGTCGCAGGTTCGAGTCCTGCACTGCCCACCAGATCCGTCACCGAACATTTATAATGGTGATGCGCCCGGAAGGCCGGGCACCGGCGATGCATGTCGCCATCCGCGCAAGCGGGGTCGTAGTTCAGTTGGTTAGAACGCTGCCCTGTCACGGCAGAGGCCGCGGGTTCGAGTCCCGTCGACCCCGCCATCATTCCAAAGAACTTATGGGATGATGGCTTGAAAATCCCGATCCACAATCCAATCCACAATTCATTGGATTGCCTCCGTTTTCATTCCCAGGGCTGCCAGGAACTCACCCTGCGCCGCCCGTGTTTCGTCACCGTCCTCCTGCGTATAAAGATCCAGCGTCGTCTGAATCTTCGAGTGGCGGAGGATTCCCTGCACCGTTTTCGGCTCTACCTTAGCCTTGTTCACCAGCCAATTACTGAGCGAGTGCCGAAGGTTATGCAGACCGAAGCGCTGGCCTTCTGCGATGGAAACGCCAGCCGTAATGGCGGCGGGCCGCAGATAGTCGGCGACGAACGTCGAAGAATAGAGCGGTTTTCTGCCCTGCTCCCTGATCGATGGAAATACGAAGTCCGTTGGCTTCGCGTAGGGCGTATGCGCGTGCCATTCACGCAGATGCAGCGCCAAGACCGGATGCATGGGAACGTAGCCGTCAGATGCCTTGGTCTTGGTTTCTCCGTCTTCTCCCTTCGCCCAGCGTTTTGATACGCGAATCTTTCCCTCCTCCCACAAGATGTCAGCCCAGCGTAGCGACAGAATCTCCGACGAACGCAGCGCCGTGGCTGCACAGGTCAACACCAGCGCGAAATGCAGCGCGCTGGTGAGGCATTTGAGAATGGACAGGGTTTGGGCTGGCGTGATGACGATGGCCCGGTAGTTGGTCTTCGAGCGTGTCTCGACGCGCTCGACGGGGTTGGTCGATACACACTCGTGCAGGATGCCGACCTTGTAGACCCGGTGCATAATGCCTCGGATCTTCGAGATCGTCGTCCAGGCGAGGCCTGCGTCATCGTGAAGCGACTTGAGCCAACGTTGCAACTCAAGGGGTTTGATGTCCTCTGCGACTTCCGTGCCCCAGCGGGCAGTGAGGTAGTCGCGGACATAGTGCTCGACGATGGGTATAGTGTTAACGGATTTCGGTCGAACTGCGTCAGTCCCGAAATCAGCCTTGAGGTAATGCTCGGCAAGAGCGTTGAATCGGATGTGGGTGTTGGTGGATTCGTCATTGATGCGGACAAGCAAACCAAGCCGATCCACCTCACGCCATGCGTCTTTCTCCTTGGGAAAATCCTGACTGAGACCGATCGGCAGAGTATGTTCGGACCTCCTGCCATCCGGTTGTGTGAGACGATAGCGCAACACCCACATCTCTCCTGCCTTGCGGTGTACTTTGCGTAAGGCTCCTCGCTGATAGCTCATGCTTTCCTCTTTTCAGCGCGGAGACTGCCTGAGTGGGATCGTAACGTATTTTGGGCCTGTTGTGACCAGGCTATTTCGGCTTGCGACTGCGGCCGAAAGTTCGGTGAGGCGAAAGACCCATAGTGTGCGCTTGTTCCCCTTTCCCAATGAGTAGGCCCCGGCGATACCTTGGCGTGCCAAGGCGAGCAGGTGGCGGCGACTGATCGACAAAAACTGCGCAGCTGTCTCCGCAGATACAAAGGGTTCGGGGGTCATGGGTTTTATCTCCTTTTCGCGAGTACCAATTGGCGTTCGCAGGTGCCCTTTTCGGTCAATGCGGACGGGCGCGAAAACGGCTTCGCCAGCGCTCTTATTAGCTTCAAACCGAGTGGTAGTCAAACGACCTGATCAGGCAAGTGCTGTCCAGGCACCGTGGGCGTCCGTTGGGATTGGCTTGTAATTTGGCGCAGTTGGCAGGAATTTCTTGCCGAAACCCTTCTTACCGCAAAGCGGAGGTACTCCGTCTGCGACGGCGCGGCCTTGCGCCGGAACCACGGTCGCCAATAGATTTATTTCACCAATCACACTTTGACTGGACAAAGCAGCAGGGACGCACCAGATCGCAGCCAAATCCAATACCACAAAAGTGTGGGCCCATTGGTCCGTGCTTCACTCCGCCATGCCCGCCGCGAAGTCGATTCCCTCCCCTACGCGCTGCCTGACTTCCCTGAGCCACGCTCGTGGATTCGTACCGTGAATCACGCGGCCGAGAAAGCCCAGCCGTTCGGCGGAATTGTTGCGGTTTCGCCGGATGTCGTCCTTCGTGATCTTGGTGTACAGGGCAAGAAAGGTATCCATGCTGCGGGGTTTGGCAAACACGTAAGTCGCGTGGCCAAGCTGTGGGGTTTCGACGACCACCGCTTTCTCCACGTCGAAGATGTATTCCTCTCGAAAGAGATAGATCCGGCGTGCCCGGCTTGCGAGCTGGCGATAGAAGAACGGGTCGTAATCCGGGCGCCAGCTGATCTGGGCCACATCAAAGTCACCGGGAATCCGCATCTCGGAACACATTCGCTGCAACTCCGCGCGCTCGACCGCCCGACGCTGCAAGCACAACCGGATCTGATCCAAAGCCCGCGAGTACTGGCCAAAGCGGTGATAGGTAGTTTTGGCAGATTCCATTTGCAGATGGAAATCGGACGGCAGTTTCACCTCCAACCGGCTCGGCAATGCAGTTTCCCAGGTGACGAGCTCCCACTCCGCACGGCGTTTGCGGTACTTGCCGCTCTGTACGAACGTGCCCTTGACTTCGATCTTGCTTCCCAACAGATGCTTCCACTGATTCCAGGTACGGTCCCAGATTGTATGTAGGGCGGCTGGGTCGAGCCAGAACTCCAGCTTGCGGCGCATGTCGCGGCAGAGCGCCCGGTCGTCGTAGAAATCACATCTGCGCAGTGGCACATGGAACCGCCGTCGCCGGAGATCGGGTGAAAACGCGAGGATGCGGCGGGCAAAGAACGTCGCTCCGTCACGGGAAGGCTCGCCGGCCACAAGAAGAGACCCGAATCCACCATACGGAAATAAGGCAGGGCCTTCGGGATCGGCCAGCAGCGCGTCATAGCAAGCGCGCAGTTCGGGCTGGCCGACGATGTTAAATGCCCGCTCCAGCGCCACTCGTTCGCGCTGCCGCACGCCCGCCGTCCTTAGCTCCAAATCGCGCAGTTTGAAAGCGACGCGAAGCTCGGAGGGCGAAGCGCTGGCCGGGATACGCAAGACCTCGTACAGAGTGGGATGATCGACGCTGTCGGCCGTACGCGGCAGGCGATAGAAGTACTCGCGGAGGACCTCGCAAGGCAGAAAAATCTTGCCGATGCCAAGGCTTCCCCGTTGAACCTCGGCAGAAACGAAGTGCTGATTTCGTTTGTCCTGCTTGGGCTGGCTGACGTATCCAATCGGCACGTGGTAGAGATAACGGTTCGGACCGGAACCTGAGTTCTTGGTGATCAAGATTTCTGCGCGAATCGTATCCTTGGCGGGAACGGGAAAGGCGATCTCGTCGCCAATGCCGATGTAACTTGTCAGAAAGGGCCGTAAGAGAATCTTCGCCTGATTAGCCAACACGAAACCGGCAGGATCGTCCTGCGAATTAATACTCACTACCCGCTCACGACAGATCGGAATGGGTGGCGTGGCAGCCATACTCGGCAGGCAGTGTAGCCGGGTTTCTTCAAAAGGTCGAACACGCCTGTAACGGTCACGGCCCGGATCCTCCAGCGCTTAAGGCGCAGTCCGCCGTCACGTGCCTTCACACGCAGGATGGCGGGGCTATCCTCGCGCCGTCGGAAGTATAAATATTTATCGAAAAACAATTTCTTGCTGAATCCGAAATCGCGGGGCCAGCATCTATCGGTGACATCTTTTTTCTGTGCCCAAAAGAAACCTGTAAATGGTGCGTTGTAGAGCGCAGTAGAAGGTGTCCTTCAGAAGATTGTCCCTTCGTCCCGTAGGCTGGCCGCAAGCTAACTTGCTCCGCAAGTGCTGGCGTTTGCGGAGCTCAAACCAGATCAGTTCCACGGGGAAACAACGTCTGAAATCGCTGAAACTTGACTTGTGTGGCCACATTTCGCGAAGGGGTGTTTCGAGACCCGCAACTCAGGCTACGCGATATAACGGGACCCAGTCATGCGCGGGACTCTGCGCCGATCAGGCAATTCGGGCAGCAAACAGTTGGCAGCCATCGATCAACTTCTGATCGCTGGGATTATCCTGGGGCCTGCCAAGAAGCGCGATGCAATTAAGAAAATCCTTGAGCTTGTCCCGGGATGGACGCGTGAGGATTGTTGGCGGCGCATTAAGGAGTTGCGTAAGACCCCTGAATGCGCGCGTGTCGCAGAGGGCCATCCCGACAGAGCAAAGAGTTCGGGGGAAACGTGCACAGTCCGAAGATCGCCTTCCGTGCCGTGGACGCCGGAGGACGATGACAATTTGTTCAAATTGGCTGGGTCCGATCCAGTGAAGAAGATTGCTCAGCGCCTGGGGCGTACCGAACGTGCCATACGCTTCCGGCTTGGGGCGCTCGGAATTAGTGCCAAGGTCACCGACGGGTGGTCGCTGCGGGAATTGCGGAAGATGTTACGTGTAAGCCCTGCCAGACTGAGGTATCTCGTCGGAAACGCCATGCTCCGAGTGCGCGATCCGCGCATATCTGCGCGCTCCCTGGCTGTACTCTGCGACAAGATTCGTACATCGTTGGACTCTTCCACAGTCGAACGAATCGCGGCCTTGGCAAATGGGGATGACGCATACTCCTGGGAACGCGCAGCGAATCTTCTTGGCGTACCCGTGACCCAAATACAAGCTTGGATTTCTACTGGCCGACTTCGAGTCATGGACACGTTTGTCACCGACAGGTCGTTTGAGGAGTTCTGCAAGAATCATGGGGAGGAGCTTAAGGCTTCGCTGATTGATGCGCCCATCGCGAAATGGTTGGTGAGCGAGTACGGCGTTTCAGAGGCCGCCGCGAACGACGGGAGCGTCTCGCGCGCTAGAAAGCATGCGTTGGTGATCAGAACATGCAAGTGCGGAAGGAAGATAGCCGGAAACCCATACTTTCGGCATCTCCGCGCCTGCCCGTCCGCAGGCGCAGCGGCTAGTGGATGTCCATCCAATCAGATGGAGTCCAGCAGTCGAACTTCCACGAGCGTTCAGTCGTCCAGGTCAACGTAAGAATCGGCTTCTCTGCGCCAGTCTTCAAAAGAGGGGTAAGGGCTCGGCAACTCCGAAATCCAGACCTCATCGCAGTGGTCGGCGTATTCCATGGTCCGAATGGCCCGCGGATGGCTCCGCACTTGAATGAGAATGGCATCGAACCAGCCCTCGGTTTGCGCGTCCTGGAAGTAATGGTCAGCGATCCAAAGCATCAGTCGCTGCCATTCTTGGGTAGCAGCACTGGACTCCTGTGCTGGCGCCTTAATCCCGGCGTCCATGTACCCTGGGCAACGACGTTCCAGTTCATGTACAACCTCTGCGGGCGGTTCTGATCCCCGCTCCAGCGCCTGTCGTGCCCAGTAGGCAAGAGCCTCACAATCCATGTAACGAGTAGCAGCCTCGGTGAGGCGGTCAGGATGCACCAGCTTCAACGATGATCTTGCTTTCCGCTCTCTGGCCACAAGATGGGCAGTCTCGTCACATTGCGCCGCCATGCCTTTCCACTCTTCGAACGACGGATACTGGGCCGGCTTGGCTTTCTTCCACTTCTCGGTGCACTCCGACCAGCACACCTCGGCTCGCTGGTAGCGCGGGTCTCGCACTGCGTAATACGTACTTGCGAAGAACGAGCCTTCGTGCTTGGCCAAGCCAAAGACGTGATCCTCGATCCAATCTTCCAGACGGAGGACCAGAGGCCGGGTCTTGGCTGCTTTGGGTGTGAGCGCTTTCTCCGTTTCAAGAAATCCCGGACAGCGGTTCTGGAGAATCTCGGCTAGCCAGTCAATGATTCGCTCCTCGACTTCGAGGATCGAGCGAGCCCAGAAATTAAACTCCTGCCAGTCGATGTATTGATTGCGAACCTCGTAGAGACGCTGCCACGGGATCCGACGGGCCTCTTCATCGGCGCGCTCGCGGGCGGCCCGCTGAAGGCGGGCGGTCGAGTCGCGCACGGATTGCCTTTTGGATTCCTTCACACCGGAGTACCTGGGATGGGGACGCAGGGCTGAGTGTCGTCGATCGTCGTTTCGGAGCCCGCTGCCTGCCGCCCTATTTTAGTCGATTTCGACGATGCCGGAAGCAACTTGTCATCTGCATTTCCACCGAATTTGACCTCCAGTTTCTGCCGAACCGGCGCGAGCCGACCCCTCATTTCCAGATCGAAAAATCTTGCCCTCAAGTAACCACGAACTATAGTTCCTCAATCATTTAGCGTCAAACGACAACTATGGGGGTGTGCCCAAACAGATTGGTGCTGATAAACGGCGTGAATCCCGCACGTTAGGTGAGGCTGTCGGCGCTGAGATTACCCGGTTGCGTGTCGATCGGGCATGGAGCCAGGCGAAATTAGCACATGATCTGGGATATACCGAGCGCTACATCGGCCAACTGGAACGCGGCACCAAAAGCCCAACGCTTAGAACCCTCGCCGATCTCGCCAAGGCCTTCTCAGTAGAATGTTTCCGCCATACTCAGATCTGCCGAACGGCGACACCGGAATAGTGGAAAGCGCTGACGTTCAGCGGCATGGTGTTATGCAATTCAGCGCAGCGGTTGACTATTCGCTTTTTGTTCGCCTACACTGACTGGCATGCCGGAAGAACGTGAACGTGGTGCACTGCTCATAGCCGCCTGCCTGATTGCAGCCATTCGCCTGCGGGGAGAGCCCATCCAGCCAAGCCCAAAGTTGAAGGCAACCATTTACGATTCCGTGCAGCTTGCAGTGCTGGTCTGGCGAGAGATACAGGCACGCGGAACCAAGCCGGTAAACTGACGTTTGCACCGGGGGAATTTTGATGGCTGGCACGGCTTACTTCAGCCCAGAAGTCTTCGTATTTCTGCGGCAGCTAAAGCGGCACAACGACCGCGAGTGGTTCGCAAAGAACAAGGCGCGATACCAAACGTTGATTGTCGAACCAGCGCTGTCATTCATCTGCGGGTTTGCGCCCTACCTGGGCAGGATCAGTCCCCACTTCGTCGCCGATGCGCGGCCTACCCGCGGCTCCCTGTTTCGCATCTATCGCGACACTCGCTTCTCACCTGACGGGCCTCCATTCAAAACTCACGTCGGCATTCACTTTTCTCATGCCAGCGGCAAGGATGCTCATGCGCCGGTTTTCTATCTGCACCTTGAGCCAGACAGTTGCTTCGTTGCGGCAGGCATCTGGCATCCGGACAACCGAGCTCTGACCAGAGTGCGGACGGCTATTGCGCACGACATGGAGCAGTGGGCCAAAGTCCGGAAGAAGCTGATTCTTGAGGGAGACAAACTATCGCGGCCGCCGCGTGGATTCGATGCCAGTCACCCCTTTATTTACGACCTGAAGATGAAGGACTATGTCACGTCGGTTCCGCTCAGCGAGGAGCAAGTCTGCAGCGCAAAACTGATGCGGGATTTCGTATCCGCATGCCGAAAGATGTCGCCATTGGTGGAGTTCACCACCAAGGCTTTGGGGCTGAAGTTCTAGCGAGGCGTGAACCAATGATAGAGGCCGAGACCCTTAAGTCGATCGCCACGCAGCTGATGACCGGTACTTCGGTTAGCGTGGGCGGGATATCCACACCCGTCCGCCGCACAAGTTGACAGCATTTGAAAACCGCCGCATTCAGCGTTGAGGGCCACCAATACCAAGCAATCGAGCAGAATCCGGAGAAGCCGAGCCGATGGGGGCAGTTGGCGCGGAGTGGCCGTCAGGTCGTGCAATTCAAGGACGCAGAAAGCAACAGGTTCGTGGCGGTCGTTGTTGACGGAGAGGTCACATTCTACGGTGCTAGCAAGAAACGGTCCTGATACCCGTCCCCAACACTTGCCTGAATCGCTCACGTGACGGTCGTTGCCGGAAGAAAAAGAGGTGCCCCTCGCATCCGCAATCGGAGGATCCAAAGCCGACAAGGGGAACGGAGGCTCCCTCAGCCAATCCGATGTGTTCCGCCCAGACATGCTCCAAACGCCGAGTATCGAGACGGTACCAGATGTCCTCGACCCTGGTGTGAGCTCTCAGGTAGTCGATGTGCCAGTGAGGCCGGCGCGAGAGCTTGAGATGGTGGGCGAGTCGGTCACGAACGCCTCCCGGTCCAAGCGCGCTGCCAACATAAATATAGAAGCCCGACTCAAGCTGTAAAGCGCCGAGCCTTCCTACCTGGAGCACGTCAGTTCGACCTCGATGAGAGAACCAAGACGTAAGTGCCCGGTCGCGCTTGCTCAACGCCCACGCGATCGTCGCAACCTGAGAGAACTCTTGAAATGAAAAAAACAGCCATGCCGCAGCTGATCAACACGCATCAGGCCGCTGAAATCCTCGGGCGTTCAGCGGCGACATTGAAGCGTTGGCGCGCGGAGGGAGTCGGACCGAATTGCGCAGTGAGAGTAGTTACTACTACCTTTGTCGCGTCTTCCGATATCTGCCAGCCACGATTCCCTTGGTGATCGAGCACACTATAATCGACCAAATCCTGTACAGCGCGGCTCCAACTCTGTTACGTGGCCCCCTTCGAACATGGGCTACCGGATCTGCCGTCGATCTCAAGTTGGAGAAGAAAATCGTCGATCAGACCGTCCGGCACCATCAATTCTCTGCAAGCCAAACAC
Source organism: uncultured Acidobacteriaceae bacterium (assembly GCA_963730105.1). Taxonomy (GTDB): domain Bacteria; phylum Acidobacteriota; class Terriglobia; order Terriglobales; family Acidobacteriaceae; genus DASRAA01. Next base: position 76,628 of record CAVSQO010000010.1, on the reverse strand, counting down.
GACAGCGCTTTCGCCGTTTCTTTTGCATCAAGACGCCCGTCTACAAACCAGGTGCCTTCATAGTTAGTATAAGGCACCCGCTCCATACCAGCAGGCATCTCCAGTATCTGCTTCTTGTCAATGAGATTGAGAACGGTTTGCAGCCCTCCCATCCCCGCATCTTTTAGAAAACGGTCAACGCACGATTTAGGATCGTGCTCTAGGATATTAATTACCTTTTTGAACGCATCGTCGCAGTCGCGGCTTCCGATAGCATTAAGATACTGCTTACTCATAGCAATATAGCGAGATTTGATAGCCCACTGCTTAAGTCCTATGGCAATTTCTGCGGTTTGCTCGAAACCAACCCTTAGGCAGACGTATTTCAATTGAGACGGAGTCAACGGAATCGCGATTCGCAATGCAGGGGGACATATTTCGCATTCAAAGACAAATTTGCAAAAAGCAGAAGACCTTCTTGTTAATTCAATAATTGCTGCCGCTTTGTCTTCAATCCTATGGGGCGTCACTCCGTCGTCGAACGTGGCGGACTCCAGAAGTAACTGATTAATCAGATCTGCTACGATGGAAGACTTGCTGATATCATACTCGTATAGATACGCACTAAGCTTCTCCTCCGCGGAACGCGAATCGCTCGCGCAACCTTCCATCGAAAGATTATGCTCTCGCTGATCCGAACCCAACTTCTTACGCAATTTGCTTAGCCAAACGCGGGGCGATAACGAATCACGTAATCGCGACTTCCCGACAAGGCTCGCGCTCTTGCCAGAGTTTCTCGGAAGCAGATGCTCGATGCTCTTCATAACATCATCCCCGACCTTATCCACCCACTGAGCATACACATCCCCTATTTCCGTAACCTCCGGGCGCGCGATGCGGTGATAGTATTCACGCACCGCCTGCATCCGCTGTTTCGAAGGTGGGTGGTCCGTCACGATTGAGGTCGATGCCAATCCTTTGATCTCCATCGCGACCCTCGTGATCAATTGATCTAATGCAAAGAAGAGGAACGGCCCCGCTACGTCGCACTGGACGTCAAACAATTGCTTTCGGGTATCTATCACGCGTGTCTCGCCAAGTAGTAGCATCGCTGCGATTCGATCAGCCTCGAATTCTTCGGCTTGGCCCTTGTAGGCCAACTCCACATCACCGACGGGAGTTCTGCTGGTCATAGTGCGAGGTTTGCTTAAGTGACCTGCAATCGCATGGCCGTATTCATGGGCGAGTACGAACGTCTCACAGGAGTTGACGACTTTTGCGTGTAGCGCAATGCTCCTTCGACCGGTCATGGGCGGTATTCGTCGCACCCGCTGAGGCCAATCCTCCTCACTTGATAGGTAACCCAAAATCAACTCGGCAAAAGCCTCTATCTGATCCTCGTATGGCAACGCTCCAGACTCGGCTGGGGAAGAGCGCTTGGCATCATGAACGTCAACTGCAAACTGAACGGCCTGCATGATCAGTTTCGAAACCTTGTTGATGAAAATCATCAGTCCAGTGTTCAGCAGGAGCAGAATGCCGTCACTCACAACACGTGCTTGGGCATTGAACGAGCCGGTCGGAAACTCTCCTACATAGAAATCGACATTCAACGGCAAGCCGAACTTTTTGATAGCGCGCTCGACGTCCTCCGATATTTGGTCAACTACATGCTGCATCCCACGAGTATTCCGGACTTCATTGATCACGTCTTCGACTGTCGTGCCAGGAACGAGCAGCGCCTGGAGGTCTTCGCGTCCGCCCATCTCGTCGATTAAAGAATCGAGGCCTTCACCGAGTTTGGGTAGGTTGAAACTGTCATGAAAGGAGCGGTACACCTGCTCGAGCTTTGGGGATCGTGGCATCACTGTCCCCCAGCATCACTTTTGGTAATCACGAAGGTGAGCCCCGCCTGGGTTTTAACGGTTCCGGACATTGCAGAGGCCAGAGATACGCCGCCAGTGGAATCGACGGCCAAAGTAAAAGCAACGCTCTGTAAATGAAACGACTCGCTTGCTGGTATCGATGAAAGTGCGCTGAGTACTTTGGCGTAGACATTGGACAACTGTTCCGCGAGCGTACCCACTTCCATTTCGACGGTCTTGCCCGCGACCGAACGAAACAGTTCCTCAATCGACGGCCGGGCGCTACGAGATGCCGTCTCTGCCAACGGGGGATCGTCCACAAGCACTCTAATCTTGGTTGACATAGAGAGAGATCCTTTCGTTTGAGCAAAATGATACCAGTTGCGGCAAAGCAGTTTAAAGGCTGATTTTAGTTGAATCTTTTGGCATGAGCGCCAATGGTTGACTATCAGCAACCGCACTAGGCGGGCTTCTTCTTCGCAGCCCAACGAGCTTTCATCAAGTCTGACAACTTCTTCCTGGCTGCAGCGCTCATCGTTGGACGGGCCTTCGTCTTCGCGGGGGCAGACTTTTTGGGGGCAGACTTGCCCTTCTGCTTTGCCCATCTTTGCTTCATGGCTTCTGAGATCCGCTTACGGGCTGCCGCGCTCATGTGTTGACCGGAGGTTGAACTGGTCTTCGGCGGGCGGCCCCGCCGAGCAGGAGAACCCAGTCCTTCGAGAGCAGCAATGGCATGGTCGATGCGAGTGCGCTGCTCCCTAAGGGCTTCCACTACGTTTGCGATGTCCATGGCACCCTTTCCTGACCTGAGTATTTGAGTTGGCAGAGAGTGTAACAGACAGTTGTGAGGGCGGTTGTTTCGTGGGCCAAAGCCGCTAGTCGAGACCAGTTGGGAAAGGGATTGCGGGATGAGTTCTTGAACGACAGGATCAGGTCCCGCACTTTGGTGCGGCGCTCCAACAGCCTCGACAGCAATTGTCCGAGCTCGTCCGTAGCAGAGTCATACCATTCGTGCGGAATTTGATCGACGAGCGGCCAGAGCGAACTCTCCGGAAAGCATTCGATTCGGCCCAGCCAGGGTTCAAAGCTCTCCAATCCGGTGATACCTGCGTACACGTCATTGCGTCCAAAGACGCCTCGTAGTGGCGCATCCGGGAAGCTCCATTCCCCGGCATTGAAGCAGTAGCCCTGGTCAATGAAGCTGGCGGTAAACTTGCGCTCGCCGCGGCACTTCTGGTATCAACACAGGTGCTCTAGAACGCAAAATCCTTCGGTCCCAGGCCCTTCTTGAAAAAGCAATTTCATATTGTTACCCTTGCTTCCGCGGTCTTGTAGCTGGGAGCTCTATGCATGGCCACCTGCAGGCGGATAGTGTTGACAGGCGGACCCGGAGGGGGAAAATCGACTTTAATGAGGGAGCTTCGGGAGGGCGATCCTGAAGCCAAGCGGTGGCTGTTCGTGCCGGAAGCGGCCCCACTCTTGTTTCAAGCAGGATTAGACGCAAAGCAAAAACAGTTTCAGCAGGCGGTTGTTCGGCTTGAGATAGCGTTAGAAGATCTCTGCGCTGTTGCAGATACCGCCCAGCGGGATCTAATTTGCCACCGAGGTACCCTGGACCCACTTGCCTATTGGTTACGCAATAGGTGGCGGGAAGCAGAGTTCTTTGAGTATGTGGGTATGACACAAGACGATCATTTTCGACGTTACTTTGGAGTCCTTCACCTCGAAACATCGGCAATCGGGGCACAATCGCACTATCGCCAATGGCCGGATTCACATCGCCAGGAAAACTTGGCGGAAGCGGCAGAGATCGATCGACTCTGCGCTCTGGCTTGGAGTGGCCACCCTCGGTTACGTCTTTCTTGAGAATACTGATCGCACCTGGAGTGAAAAAGCCAAAATCGCGCGCGATATGATCAGCTCTTGGATAGATCAAAAAGAGAATTAGGAGCAACCGTGCTGTGGTGGACAATGCGCAAGCTGAAATCCGCCAATGTGGCGAAGCGTGAGGAAGCGGTCCGCGAGCTCGGCATCGCTGGTGCTACCGCGCCGTTGGTCGCACTATTGCAAACAGAGGATCGACCAAGTGTTCGCATAGCCGCGGTCCGGGAGCTGACCGCGACTTGCCAATTTGAGCCTGTGGTGAGGTTGCTGTTGCACGATCCGGACGAGAGTGTGCGGGTCGCCGCCGTCCGAGCTCTCGCGGGCGCTGGCAATCTTGATCCTATCATTTCGCTGTTCCGATACCGGTCGATTTCCCAACTGGACAAAGACTGGCTGCGGGACCAGCCATCGTCCGTCGCGACTGCCATTGTCGAGTTTCTTAACTCGGATACCTCTACTCTCTTTCCATCTCTTCCTCCGGCCAAGTTGTACCCACCCTCGGTCTTACTCGCGGCCGCCGAGTCCTTATTGGAGGGCACCGGACTTACGCACATCCGCGTTATTCTTAGCTCCATTTTGGATCTTGCGGTAGGTGGCTACGAGCCGGCTTCCCGCGTCCTTCTGAGCGTCGCCAGAATGTTACCCAAGAAACCTGATGCAAAGGATAACTCCAGCATGGTTCGCGCCCTGACAACTTTGATCGCCGAGGCTCAATTGTGTGAGACGCACATAATTCAGGCCAGGAACTGTCTGGCAGCGCTTGGGGCTGACAGTGTTGGGCCATTAATAAGTAGGTTGAAGAAAAAGGGGGGGATATCCGCGATTCGCCAGCTTGGACAGGTTAACGACCCGAGGGTGGTAGATGCGCTTACAGAGGTACTCATGGAAGCCCAAGAGTCTCCGGACCGGGGCCAACTGGACCTTCAGGAGGCAGCTGCCCACGAACTTTTGCGGATTGGGAATAACCGAGCTCTGGAGTCCCTACGACGAGCAGTCCGAGACGGAAGCAGCTGGATGCGAGTCAGAGCCGCCCGACTGCTAGCCGAGGTCCGCGATGATGGAGCGGCGGATTCGCTCGATCAAATGTTGAGCGCCGACAATGACCTTAACGTTCGTCGCGTAGGAATCCTGGCGCTGGGCCAATTAAACAACAAGTCTGCTCGACGTTCCCTAATGAAGGCGTTAAGAGAAGATCCATCTGACGAGATCCGCTCGGCTGCCGTCGATTGCCTTGCAAAGTTGGATGACTTCGACACTAGAGATGCCGTAACCACATCTCTGACGGAGGACAAATCGATCGCGGTTCGCCTCCACATTGCGGTGGCGCTATCATTATTGGGCGTTCAACTACCCGCAACCGTGTTAACAGATCTACTAGTTGAGTACGTTAAGCAAGGGCCGGATCTCAACTCGAAGGACGCCAGAAAGCTAGCCAGCAGTGTTGGAATAAAGCCCGAGCTAGTTGACGCGGCAGTGCTGGTTGTCCGTCGAGAACCTACTAAAATCGCGGAGACGGGGGGAGGAAAGTATTACCACGATGTTCTGAGCATGGACGAGGGCCGTACCGCTGTGAACAAGCTCTGTGCCGACTCCATTCCCTTCACGTCGGGAGCACTGCGCTTGGTGACCCAACGAGCAGATTCTACGATCACCTTGCATAGCGATTGCAGTGGAAGTTGTAAAGTCAATACCGATTTCTCCGAGTGGCGTCAGCTCGCACGCCAAGAGCTGATCCGCCGAGGAATACCTGCATGAGCTCACTAGAGGACATACGCCTACGCGATGGAGTAACTGAAGGATGGTGCCGAGGCATTATAGCCCCTCATTTCGGCCTCGGTTGCAGACTCTGCTGTTGCATAGCAGGGCGTCGAGGGCATTAGGAACAATGAACTTCGTTTGAGATTGCATTGTATTAACGTCTCAAAGCTTTTGAACGGAGGAGGCTTTTTTGGGGTGAAAGCCAAAGATGTTGGTCGCTTTCTGGCGAGCAACGGGCTACGCAGCTAAGATCGTGGCAATGTTAGACCATGCCGACAGCAGCTATCGCCATGCGGCAATGAAAGCGATCGACAGGATTGTCAAAGATTCAGAGGACAAGGTAGCCATTTCCAAGATCGCCATGCAGAATGACAACTCGGACGTGCGCGAGTGGGCAATGAGACAACTAATCGCCTCATTAGAGGACAGGCGGCTGCGCGACGGAATAACTAAGGTATTTGTGAGAATGGGGGCAAGGACCGTCGAGCCCCTCATCTCTGCTCTTCGTCAGGAGAATCCCTTAGTCCGCAGCGGCGCGGCGATGACGTTAGGAAAAATGACGGATACTCGCGCCGTGTTACCGCTGGTTGCAACCCTTGAGGACGTTGACGCGAATGTACGAATGGCAGCCGCAGCATCGCTCGGCCAGTTAGAGGACCGCCGCGGGCTAGACCCCCTCCTTAAAGCCCTGCAAGATCGAGTAGCAGCGGTACGCATTGCCGCCGCGGATTCGCTCCGCTTTCATCTCATAAAATCGGACGACACACAAATTGTCGCGCAGCTCACGGGGTTCCTCAGCGACAGCGAAGAGTCAGTGCGCGTGAGTATGGTCGAGATATTGACTAGAATTGCCGATCTTTCCGCACTGGATCCACTGGTGGCGGCTCTTAAGGACCGCAGCCGTGACGTGAGAGGGTTGGCGGCACTGGCCCTGAGAAGATTGGCGACCCGCGGGCGATACAACCTCTGCTCGATGCGTATTCTAAGCTTGGTGGTTATTCCGATGTCATTGAGGATGTTCGTTTGAGCAGAGCGCTGGATGCGCTCTTGAAGCAGTCGCCTAATCGTGCGTTTCAGGCGAGTTTTGCTGTTGCGAAAAGGAATTTTGCCGTTGCTATAAGCCTTGGTGAAGATGCTGTGACACCTTTGGCGTCCCTGGCAATGGAGGACCGCCGCTACAGAGATGCCAAGCAAGCGATTGATGCCCTCACGCTCATCGGGAGCCCAGCCGTCGATGCGCTGATAGGTATCCTGCGGGCCACTAAGGATAGATACGTGCGGGCGCATTGTGCTGAAGCATTAGGCAGGATCGGAGAGGCACGGGCTGCCAAGCCGCTGACCGAAGCTCTCAAGAGCTATGATCCTCGCGTATCTGAATCGGCTAGAGATGCATTGGTTGCGTTGGGATTCAAATCGACAGAGGCGCTAATCCAGGATTTCGGCGATAAGCCATCGCGCCTGGTGGCCGATATCCTCGCCTTAACTAAAGACCCTCAATCTGTAGTCGCCCTCATCACGGGCTTCGATCGGGCGACAAGTACTTAAGGCGTGATCTCGCCCGTGCGTTGGGGAGCCACGGCGATCACCGAGCGGTAGAACCTTTGATTGAAGCATTGAAAGATGACGATCCCGATTTGCGTGTTAGCGCGGTTGATGCGCTTCAGATGATCGGGGATTCACGGGCAATTTGTGCGATTTCCCCCTTATTGAGCGACTCGATTGCGCGGGTACGCCTACACGCCTCTGCAGCATTGTCGGCATTAGGCTGGCAGCCCAGCGATCCTCAGCAGCGGATACAAGATCTTCTGGCGCGAATCGGTGGGAACGAAAACGAGTGGATGAATGAGGTCATTGCTGAAGGTCCTGCCATTGTCGGATCGCTGGTGCCCTTGCTATGGGACAGAAGCGATGCAGTTCGGGCTTCGACGGCAGTTGCGTTGGGACGCCTTCAGGATAGACGTGCGGTGGAACCACTCGTCAAAGCGCTGCAGGACAATTACGACGAGGTGGTGGCGGCAGCGGCAATGGCGTTGGCGGAGATTAAGGATCCACAGTCGATTCTCCCATTGATCCGTGTACTGGACAGCAGGGTGCAATACGTACATCAGACAGCCATTCGTGCTTTGGGAAAAATGGACGGTGAGGCTGTGATGCCGTTAATTGTTGCCTTGGAAGACGAACAATGGGGAATACGCATAGGTGCATCCAGGGTCTTGGGTGAGATCGGAGACCACCGCGCCTTGGGCGCGATGCTTCGGTTAGCGCGACGTCAAGGCGTTCCGATTGATGCGGCGGTTAAGTTGTTGCGTCGTTGTGCCAAGGACGCAACAGACGGCGAACTTCGAGCTTGGGCATCACGCAGTGAATTAGTGCACGCTGAAATTGCACTACAGTACGATCGGTGCGCGCCCACTATGCAGAAGGGTGAACTGCGGGGGCCAGCGGACAGTGCTCAAATTCGACAGATCGCGAGACAAGAACTGATCAGACGAGGCATCGCGATTTAGTGTTTTCTGGCCAACGCGTGGAAGCGCTCTGAACATTCTGGCGCCTTTAATGGTTAAGCTCAATACCGACAAATCGGTTGCCACAACGCCCTTTTCGATCGCAATACGAACTGTCTTCCTGCATCTGACGAAGGCCTGCAACTTGCGATGCAACTACTGCTATTTCTCTGCTCGTAAGCCATTGCCCAACGAGATGAGTACAGCAGAACTTCTCGGATTATGGCCAGAGCTTGTATCAATTCGTCCGCAGAGTGTTGTGTTTACCGGCGGTGAGCCCCTGCTACGCCCGGACCTTCTACAGCTATTCTCCGCTCTGCGCGACGCGGATCCCGAGCACCGAGTCGCGCGCTGCCTAAATACTAATGGACACTTGGTAACACCAGCGTTTGCACGAGACCTCGTCGGACTGGTCAACGAAATCAGGGTTAGCCTAGACGCGATGCCCGCCCGGAATGATGTTATGCGAGGCTCCGGCAACTTCGAGGCGGCAGTTAGAGCGCTAGATATTTTCTATGCCGCAGGTTTTGAACCCAAAGTGCTAGTCACTCTGACATCCGTAAGCCTGCCAGATTTGGAGGAACTGATCTGTTTCCTCTTGAAACGAAAGATCACGCGGATTAATGTCAATGGATTTCGCCCAATCGGTCGCGGCAAAGGACGCGAGGAGTGGCGGCCGGATTTGCTGGCCGCCTCTAAGGTGGTTGAGAGAGCGTCGGGTCAGCTTTATCCAGAAAGAAACGTGCTGCCACAAGCGGCGGAGTCGCACACCCAACGCCACTGTGGCGTGGGACAGTTCTTAAATATTATGCCGAATGGCGACGTGTTTCCCTGTCATGTGTTGACGCGGTCAGAGTATCGTTGCGGCAATGTGCGGGAGCAAAGCTTGGTGGAGATTTGTGGGCAGAACGGGTTATTGGGTGAACTGGCACAACTCGATTTCCGCGAGATGGCGAAGGATGAGCCCCGACTGACGGAACTCGCTCAGGGTAGTACTTGCATGGGAAACGTGTATGCGAAAACACGCGATCTGAAATTGTGGAAGACGAAATTATCCCTACGTATTATTGAGTAATGTAGTAAGTTAAGCACATCTGCGCCGTGGTTTGGTTACGTTCCGCGCATATAGCATGGAGTGGCCTACGTTGATCGCCAAAAGTGATTCAGGCGGCTATTGCGTAGCGGTGGTGCAGTCCACCCTGTCGCGGTAACGAGATGATTTGGTTCGCGCGTGGCGGCACCGACGCCGCAACTCGACCGCCGGGAGTGTCCTTCCCCAGTCCGAGATGAGTCCGGTCTTCGTGGTAGTCCCGGATATACTCCTTCAGCAGCCGTCTCAAGTGTCGCTGGTTCAGAACGATCACGTGGTCGAGCAAGTTCCGACGCAAAGTCCCAACCCAGCGCTCAGCGATGCGGTTCTGCCAGGGACTTCGAAAAGCGGTTCGGATAGGTTCCATGCCGTTCTGTTTGACGGTCGAGATGACCTCCGCGGAGAACTTCGCGTCGCGATCAAAGATCAAGAATCGGTGCGGTTGATCGTATCCCCAGGCTTGGCGCAGCTGCAGTACGATCCAGAAGGCAATCGGCTGACGGGTCACGTTGCAGTGCAGAAGAGCCGTGGGCGTAGCCGTTTGGCGTGAAGCGCCAGTAGTTGTCGGCGCAGGGCGAGGTTCTCAAGCACGAGGTCTTCCCGACGGCGAAAGACAGAAAGAATCCAACCGAGTAGATGCCGAAGGCGCGCAAACATCAGGGAATCATAGCGAAAAGCGCGCCTGGAAGGTGCGCCTCCAAGTCATTGATTCTGCAGATGTGCAAGATTTTGGCGAGGCGCACGCTTGCAAAATCCTGCTGGCGGGTCTATAGGAGTTCGGGTGATTTCTCGCAAGAGTTCTCGCTTGCGAACGAATGTAAAATCACCGGGTTTTCGACGTCGGGGGAATGCGGAACATGATGGAGTTCAAGCGCTTGAATGGCCTCCATTTGCTTTAACTATAGGACTTTGGTCGGGAAAAGCTACTGTGCACAATTGGTCATCGTGACTGAGGCCAACAGAATTGAGGCGACATGACGATGAACGTGTTCGAAACAATCGTGGGCGCTATATTCTTGGTAATTGGAGGTGTGTTTCTTTCCGAAGCGTTGCGACTCCATCACATAAGGGGTAGAGAAGACAAGATCCAGTGCGCCTTACGTGCCGCAATGTGGGTTCCGGGAGGAATCGCTTGGATTCTCCTTGCTAGACGAGGTGTCTCATCGATTGTTGCGTGGGTGTTATTCGGGGTGGCTGGCATAGGTTTTGTAGCTGCACGAAGATATACCAGTAGCCCTTTGAGGAGTTGGAATAGCGTTTGGCCTCAATCGAGACGGAGATTCTAAGCCTCAATCCAGTGGGTGGTCGGCAGTCGATCTTCTGCTACATGGGATATACGCGAACAAAGCACCTGCGCACACGTGATCTCAGTAGTGAGTGACGACGATGATAATGAATGACAATGAGATAGTACGCAAATCACTGCTGTCCGGTTAAAAGTCGAACAGAATCAGTTGGTTGGCGTTTCCGGTGAAATTGGCATCCTCTTCGATGCCCTGAAGGGCGCATAGAATGGGGGTTTTCTCGAAAAGCGTGAGGCTGAGAATCTGTAGAATCTGGTACAGGCTGGCCTCCAGTCCCAATCGCTTGCGCACAATCGCTACCAGCACGTAGACCGACACCGCAATCCAGATCTGGGTCTTCACCGCGTTCTCGCTGGTGCCGTAGAAGGCTTTGATTCGCAGGTGCTGTTTGATCCATTTGAAGAACAGTTCCACCTGCCAACGCTGCTTGTAGATCTGCGCGATCGTCAGTGCGGGAAGGGTGAAGTTGTTGGTCAGAAACTTCAGCCGCTTGCCGGTTGCAGCATCGCAGTAGCTCACCTTTCGTAACGCGTCTGGGTACACGGAGGCCGACTCGAAGGACGACAGAATCACGGTCTGGTCCGAGCAGACGCCGGTGCTCTTGTCCACCGGATGCGAGTAGCGCCGCTGCAGCAACATGTTCGACTTGGTGCGCACCACAAAGAAGGCCGAGCTGAGCGTAAAGACGAAGAGCCTCTGAAAATCAATGTAGGCCCGGTCCATCACGTAGAAGGCTCCGGCCTCCGGCATGATCTCGTCGAGGAGGTTCACATCATGCACGGCCCCGCTGGTGACGCGGATAAACGTGGGAATGTTGCCGTGCAGATCCAGCAGGGTGTGCATCTTGACCGCGGCCTTGCGTCGCCGAAACCGGGCCCAGGGAAACAGCGCCAGACACAGATCGATGGTTGTCGAATCCAGGGCATACAGGCTCTGCTCCAAAGCGACGCCCATGGGCTCTCGGACATACAGTCGGCGTGCAGTGGCAATCAGCCTCTGCGCGAAGTCGGCGAAGATGCGCCAGTCTCGCGATTCATTCGCATCCGCCAGCGTGGAGCGCGCCACCTTGGCACGGAATCCCAGGTGATACAGTTTGCCCTGCAACGAACCCAAACAAGCTTCGATGTCGCGCAGACTCTCGCGATAGGTCAACTGGGCGAAGGCCATCGCCAGATACTGGTCCCAGCAGGTGAAACCTCGCAGCCGGAGGTCGTCCTGATAACGCTCGACGCAACGGCGGAACTCCCGGTCGGGAAGAAAACTGATCAATTGCGAGAAGACGGTGCGGCCCTGATTCATTGAGCCATTGTCGGCTCTCCCGGAATTCAAATCGCGGCAAGCCCGAAATGGCTTTAACTTATTGCGCAGCTATTACTTGCAACCACGACCCTTTCAGTTAACCGGACAGCAGTGTACGCAAATATACACCCATTGTTGGCTATATATTCTTGGCAGGTGGTATTGTTCTTCTTTTCGAGACAATTAGATTAAAGGGCGTAGTGAATGATGAAGAGACAGTATTGTCAGCATCACGTGGCATGATGGGACTTTCGGGTGGAATCGCTCTGATCCTTCTTCCTAGATGGGGTCTATCTTCAATTGTTGTTTGGGTGCTTGTCGGCATCACGGGCATAGCTATCGCGGTTGAACAAGAGGTAGAGAAGAGGAGAAGATTCTAGGTCTCACTCCAATGAATCTTCGGCAGCTCCAAACACTGCTGGACAAGCCGAGAGATAAGCCATCATCAGTTTGCGAGCAAACGAAGAAGGGGGGTGCTTCACCATGGCGAAACTGAATTGTCCGAACTGCGGACCGATTCGGACGACGATTACGCGTAGGTCGGCAGGACCCGATCTTGACAGCCTGCCACCTGGACCAGTGCCTGGCTCGAAATGCGGCGTATGCGGTAGGCAGCTTCACGTTGGACTTCCAAACATGAGCAATTCGAGCGGGTGTATGAGCGCTCTGCTGATTATGCTCACTGCAATCGGAGGTGCAATTGCAGGCCTTTTGGTCCTAAGATAGCGCCTGCGGGATGTCCTGATTCGACGCTGCAACGGTGTATCTCCATGATCGACGGACAACTCAGCAATGCACAGACTGCAACCACGATATGAAGCGTCACAAAGGCGACTCAAGGAGCAGTCCTCCGAGGCCGCCAGTGGCCTGGACCTGGCAGGCGAAGCAGATTCCTTGGCGCAGCGTTTCGATTTGGCACGGAGGAAGCGATCCGCGTCCGAGTACGCTGAGGTCGCTGACTACCTCTTGAACCGCTATCCACCCGAATTGGCGTACTTCGTCTCCGTTCAGATTAACGAGCAGTTGGAACCACGACTTGGCTATCCTCCCATCGGGCAAATTATGCGAGCGTTGGAGGCAAGGGGTGGCGAAGGTGCTGCCCGTTGGATCGGATGTGCCTTCCGTAATTTCCCGCGAGTGGAGACCGCACAACTCGCATTCGGCGTCATCCCGTCTATAACAACGACGGCGGTGTCAAGGGCGAAGTACAGCGTCGACGCCGGAGGTTTTTTCCGTAGCGCCATTTCGCTCTATTGAAATCGTCCACTTTGCATAAAGACCAAGACTCGCGCTCTTGCTGAATCACGGGATGGCAGCCTTTCGACTCCACCAACCATCTATTCGATCGCCAGCCGCGGCGACCATGATTCTTGTCTTCGAACTCCCAGACTCTTCTGGGAGGCAGGGTGCCCACTCAAGCGGCCGGTCTCAACCGCTACCACAGGATGACTCGGGCTGCCCTGCGTGCGAGCGGCGGCATAGGGCTGCTGCGTCTTCCACATCCAATACAGCCGCACCGCCAATTTGCGTGCCACCATGACCTTGGCGACTCCAGAATGTTTCCTGTGCTTCAGCCGCTGATAGGCACGCTTTAACTCTGGAACACAACGCGCCGCGCTCTGTCCCGCTTCCACCAACAAACTGCGCAGCATGGGATTGCCTTGCTTGCTGATCCCGCCCAGCCGCTGCCGCCCTCCGCTGGAATGCTCCGCCGGATTCAGTCCCAGGTAGCTGACCACCTGGCGGCTGCGGGCGAAGCGCTCGATGGTGCCCAGCGTCAGCGAAAACGCCAGCGCCGTAATCGGACCGACTCCAGGATGCGTCTGCAACAACCGTGCCACCGCATCGTCGATTCGCCTCCTGCTGCGCCGCGACATCCAGCTTGGCGATGCGGCCGTCCAGTTCATCCAGCAGTTGCAGCGAATCCTCGCGCCGCCGTGCCGTCCAGCCCGTCCAGCGGCAACTCTTCCAGCCGCTGGCGTCCCGCCTCGCTCCACAGCTTGCGCTTCTGCTGCACTCCCTGATTCAGCGCCAGATGCTGCAACTCGTTCTTCACCTGCCGCCGCATCCCCACCAGCTTGTGGCGATGCAACAGCAACTGCCGCAGATCGCGCTGCTCCAGACTCGGCACCCACACCTGGGGAAAGCGATCCTCCAGCAGCAAGCGCAGCAACAACTGCGGCATCGCGCCGATCGGTCTTCTGCTTGCGCACTTCCATGGCCCGGATCTTGGCCGCATCGCCCAGCCGCAGCTCAATGCCCAGCCAGGCCAGCAAGCGCTCGAACCACAGGGTGTTGCCGCAGGCCTCCATGCCCACCAGCACCGGCCCTTTCAGCTCGGCATAAAACTGCCGCGCCTCGTCCGGCGTCAGCCTGCGTTCTGTATACTCGCCAGTTTCGCTATCGACCATGGCAATTTGTTGGAAACTCGGATGGAAATCACAACCTATAATCTTCATGGCGGCTCCTTTCGTCCGAGTCTTGGTCTTTTGCAAAATCAAGCTTACTCGGACTTCGTGAGGAGCCGTCGTTGTTATGAAATCATGTGGCGCCATGCGCTCTCTCGTTCGGACTGAACTGGCTACAGATGACCCAGAGCTAGCAGAATACATTTCTTCTGGAGAGGTTGTGCCTCCCCCAGCAAGCCCCACGTTCCTGGTGACGAACGGTACCCCGCCAACAGAGACCGCGCATCACGCAAACCTGTCCGATGGTATCGAGCGGATGCCACGCCACTTGACGGACACCGAACGCAGGGGAGACCGGCTGTTTCTTCACCTCCAGATTGTCTCGTCCATGCTTCTCTTGCTGTGTCCGGTCTTGGGAGGCGTGCTGCGCGGCTGGCCCGGCGCCGCCATAGGTCTCGTAGTCGGCTGGTTGGTACGGACTTGGATGCGACACAGTATGGGAGTGCGGGGAACGAACCCCAACGACGGCTTCTTCATTAGAATGAAGGAACGGGCGAACGGCGGACGCCGTGGAACTCTTGAGACCCTGATTGAGAGAGTTCGCCATCGGCCGTTCACCCAAGCGCAGTGCGCGGCGATCACAAAGGTGTGGGACAACACATGCGTCCGGATTCAGGCGGCGACTTCGGCGGAGGAGAAGCGTGCGTTGATTAACGCTTGTGATGCAGAAATCAAGCGCATCTCATATGGTCAAGACGGTTAGTTGTTCTCAAGTAAAGCCATGAGTCTGTCCCAAGGGTTGTGGCTCGGCTCAGCGGCGACCACTTCAGTTATTGCTGCCTACTACGGCGTGCTCGCGACACGTCGTTGGGTTCGATCGCGGTTAGTGCTTGGCCCGACACTTCCTGACACACGCGAGACACTCCGCAGGCTTCTCGCCGTTTCTCGGCAGGGAAACCGCCTGACATTGACCCGCCTCACCCTTTTCTACGGTGGTCTCAGCGTGTTGGTCGCTGCAGCCGTGGCGAGAGAATGGCCGGGCGTAATCGTGGCCGTAGCTCCATTCGTCCTGATTTGGTGGATCGATGTCCGCACAACCACGCCTCCGGTTGCTTTGATCCTCGGCACGTCAACGCACTCCAGCATCCGCCGGCAACGCGCCATTAAGTACAGGTTGAGTCCGCTTCGTGTCGTGAGCCTATTAGATGTTGAAGTGCCTTGGGACTCGAGTCTAGCGTGCGAGCTGGGTCTCGACTCCTTCCGGACGATCAACGACGAAGACTGGTGGCTGGTGATAGCCAAATTGATGGAGGTCACGCCAATCCTTGTTATCGACACAGCAGCGGAGACAACGGGCGTCTTACGAGAGGCCCGGTACATCTTGGGAGTTGACCTGTGGCGGAAGTGCCTGTTCCTAACCCCGCCAGATGAGACTGCACCGATCCTGGACCGCATTTTGCCGATGCCGGGAGTGCAACGGCAAGATCTGCGGATAGTGCGCTACGAGCAGGCAGACCAGACTATTGCCACATTGGTAGCTCAGCTCGAACGGCCATGAGCCAGCAGTATTGTCTGAGTGGAATGACCGCAAGCATCTTGACTTTCGTCTTGTATTCGCCATTCGAGCTGCAGTCTATTTTGTAGCGGTCGCGCCTCCAAACTTCACCAGGTTTCAATCGAGATCAACAAGGCAGCTGCAACTGGCACCACAGCAATTACTTAGAATCACCGAGTTTCACCGGGGCAAACATGCCGTTCTTCAAGCTGAACCCAAAGAAGATGGCCGGGAAAAGAGATGTTGTCGGCTTCGTTCGCCTCCTGGCGGGTAGCGACCGAGACCTTCGGCGCGACGCAAGGTGGGAACTGATCATGCGGAGCGAACTGAAAGGGATTGCAGTTCCTCACCTGATTTGAGCGCTCTCCGACCCTTCTCTGACTGCCGCAGCCGCGGAAATTCTCGGGAGCTACGGCGCTACGGATGCTACTGATGCTTTGGTCTTCGCGCTGAAGAGTCCCGATCAACGAACGCGTCGTTGCGCAGCCGCCGCCCTTACAGCTCTTCTCAATTACGCTAGGTCTGCCGACGCCGCAACTAGGCACGGCATGGATTTCGTGGGAAAGATCAGCCTTCTTGACGCCGAAGCTGCGAGTGACTTTTTAGTCGAGGAAAAGGCGTGGACGCTACTATGGGCTCGGCCCCAACAGAAACTTCGCGTCCTTGGCAGCGCGGATCGATGCCGTCGTGTTGCTGAGTTCATTGCCAGCCAAGTTTCTGAGGCTAAGTACTCATATGTGGCAGCTTATGAATTCCTCGCAGCTATCGTCCGGGAGCAAGGCGCGGCGGTAGACGACAAGACCCGGAAGACGATTGTCCACTTCCAACCGCCACCAAGCGGCTGGGATGACGAGGGCTATGAATAGGTGCAGGCGGCCGATGACCGCGCGCGGATTGAAGCGCATCGGTGCCTGCTTGACGCCGCGAATGCCGAACTGGACCGACGCCAGACGGCGAGTACTAGGTAGGCACATCGCGAACGCAGTAAGGGAATACCGACGGTTGGAGTGAGGACCAAGAGTCTAAAATCTAGATCGGGATTAGGTTCTCGACCCTAAAGTGCCAGCCTCAATCCGCTTGGAAAATCGGCAGCCGAAGTCTTACTGCCGGCATCTTATTCGAACCGCGGAGGTAACCGGCCGAATCGGCAACGGCACAAGCTGCCCGGTTGCCAAGTTGCAGAACCCACCTAGATACGACAGAGAGCCATGGCGCAGCAATTGTGTCAGCATGCCCAAAGCCTGGTAGGCGAGATTCTGGTTGATGAAGGGTTCCTGTCGGGTTAAGGCCTCGGCCGCACTGCACGAGGGCTGGGAATCTTCTTTCTTGTCTCTCCTGAGAATCTCTGGGTATAACTCGGCCACCGTGGGCAGGCGCCCTTTTTCTTCCTGTTGGCGGAGTTCTTCGGCTGTCCGAGAACGAATTGCCCGGTGGACGCGTTGTTGCCGAGATCCAACCAATACAGTACCCGCGAGTTCAAGACCCATTTATCGATGGCGCGGCGCGCCTTTCGGGTGTCAACACATCCGATGACGAAATCAACCTCTGAGCTTTTCTTCAGCTGTTGAATAGTCGCTTGCATGCCCTGCCAGTTCAGTCCCCAGAAGAGGTTGATCCGATGCGCCAGCACGATGGCCTTCGGAAAACCGATTTCGGTTCGGCAAAACGGCTGGCGCACACAGTTCGTTTCGCTGACCGTATCGGGATCGATCAATGTCACGTGCAGGCCGCCAGGATGGCCGAAGGCCAGCATGGCCTGGTGGAGGTAGGGGAGGCCGGAAGCGATGGCGCTGCCATTTCCGCCGCAGCCGACTACTAGGATTCGAATCGGCCGTTCCAGCAGTTGAGGATCGAGAGTGTGGGTCATCGTCGTCCAGCCTCCAGTCTCTTCAAGTACTGGTTTAACGTCTCCATCTCAACCAGTGTCGATTTCGGGAACCGTCCCTTCCCTGCCAGGCTTTTCCAAAGTGCGGCCGTTCCGCCACGACGCTTCGTTAAGCGTCCACCGCCGCCCGGGTGGGTGAATTCGCTCTGGAAGAAGGCTTGCTGCCATGCGGCTATGGAACTCACGGTCAACGACTTCGGCGCCCGCATCGTGCCGGCGCAGACCGCCCCGTTACTATCTATGTTCCAGTAGGGCGCTGCGGCCAGTTTGCTGTCTGAACGCGGCCTTTGGGTGGCAAAAAGCGCGCGAACGCACAAAACATTACTGCGCACGGCGAACAGCAAGGCCGGGTGAGGAAATCGTTTGCCGGACATGCCTTCGAGTTCCGATCCGGCGCGGAAGAACATTGGCCGTACCGCCGCCGGCGTCCACCATGCCAGCAGGTCTGGAGTTCGCGCGATCACCTGGTCGGGCAAGAACTCCACCGAGCAACCAGTCCCCATCTGCCGCGCCAGTTCCCGCAAGCTGGCTGTACTGAGCAGTTGTCCGGCGCCAAGAACGGGACTTCCATCGCCGTTTTGCTGCACCACGCCGTGGACGGTCGCCATGAAGCGGTTTCCGTGGTCATTTCGGTAAAGCAGTACCGCTTGGTACAGCTTTAGTTCAAGTTCGCTGCCGACATCGATGCTGAATCGCATGTTGATTTCTCCCGGCTCTCGATGATGTTTTTGATTCGCACCGTGAGTGACAGTACCCGCATGAGCGTCTCGATAACGGCCAATGCCTGACGCACGCTGGCTGGATCGTTCGGACGAAGGGGGACGATGAGGTTGGGTTCCGGTGTTTCCTGGCCCCAGTATTCGCATTCGTCATCGAAACAGGCCATGACGGCATCGCCAGGTCTGAAATACAGCAGGACGGGGGGCAGAGGAAGATCCAGGGAGTGGTAGCTGCGCTGGGATTCGAGCCAGTCTTCATCGAGGCGAGGTCTTTCCGTCGAGTGGGAGACGCGGTGCAGTTCTAGGGAAGTTTCAACCAATTCCTTTAGCGACGGTTCAGTCGGTGGCGGGAAGGAATCCAAGGTCTGTGGGGACTCTGCCGATTCGCGGCTTCTGAGGCACTCCGGAAGGTCCTGGTCAAGCTTGGGGATCTCGTAGGAATCGGGGTCTTCCTCCCCTTCCGCCCATTCGACCATCTGCTCGATCCGGTTGCGGGCGTCGCAGTCGTCGTAGACCCGGATCCAGCGATAGAGGGCTTGCCGGAGAGTGTCATAGAAAGCCACTCCCATACCGGGATGACACCGTTCCAGTTCCTCAGTCACTGTGCCAATGCCTAGCGGAAACGATGACTCGGTGTTGAGGACCAGAAAGAGCTGGCCATTGGAATCGACGCCAGAATCCGAATAACTGGTATCGACGATGGATTCTCCGAGAGTCAGGTACAGCTCAAAGTGCTCTGCGATGGTTTCCTGGCCGTGGTCGCGGAGAAAGCGGCGAAGTACGGAATCAACCAGTGCGGCAGGCGTCTTTCCTGCCCCTATCCAGTCGGATTCCGTGGCGAGCCCGATTTCGACCAGGGTTTGAGCCAAGGCATTCAGATCAGAACAACCAAAGGTGATCCGGTTTCCGGCGTGAGCCGATTCCAACCTCGGAATTCCGATCAGGCTGGCGGGATTGGCCAGATGCCCGGTCCGGGGAAGACGGGATCTCCATTTCCTTGCAGTGAGAGAGCCCGTGCGAGAGCACTGCTTGCTTCTTGCGAGTCTGGGCATTCGAGCCACCTGTGGATCAGGTCGGTCAGAGGGTTGGCGCTGTCCTGCCGACCCTCTGATTCGCGGATTTCCTGTAATAGCGACTTTTGGCTGGCATCCGCCATCCCATCACCCCTTCGATCCGATGGCGCGCTCGAAGGTGTAACGCAGGCGGTCGCCGACCGTTTCAGGCCCGGTAATAGCTGCGTTGACGAGCTCGGGAAACTGAGCGGCATAGAACGAACGGACGTCCTCAATCGAGAACTTGGGGTTCGGGCATGGGAACGTAGTTCCGTGGTAGACAAATTCTCGTTCGACCAGGTTGACTTTCATGATGTTTCACCTGCATCTTCTTGTGCGGCTGTCGTTTCCGGTTGCGCCAACGGCGCAAACAGTGACGGTGGCTCTGGTTCCCTCTGGACGGGTGCCGCCACCGATGTCGCCGGAGTTGTCGGGCTCGTAGCGCTGGATGGCTTTGAGGTCTTCTTGCGTGCCTCTTCGCGAGCCGCTTTGGCGGCTGCGTCCATTTCGGCTTTGGCAGAGGCCAGGGTGGATTGCAGTTGGATGTGCGACCCAGTGAATTCCACCAGCTGCTGAGGAAGGTCACGATCGAGTTCCTCGGCTGTGCCGGTGATTGCCAGTGGGGTTGTGAGTGCGTTGTCTTCGGTGTCAGACGCCTTCTGCGGAACGACGGTAGCCCTGATCGTGTCGCCCTCAACAAGGGAGATGGTCAGGAGCAGCCTGCGTTTGCGCAGTAAGGGCATCAGTTCTGTGAACATGGGTTTCCTCCAAAACAAATGACTTAGGGGCAAGATTGCGCACGTGATCGGTAAAGATACTGAAAACCGGTAGGCACCCCGACGTAACCGACTGAACCTCGCGAGCTCGCCGGGGGAGCGCTAAGGGTCTGGTCTGAGGGGGAAATGATGGATCTGCAGATCCGCAGTCGATCAATCAGAGAGCGGGCGCCTAGGCATCAATGATCTTGGCCAAAAGGCCTCGTGGATGGGAGCGCCTACGTGAAACAAACGAAGGGGCATAATCCAATCGCCTCGCTATCTCAAAATCTATGGATTTCGACACGATCGCAGAGCCCCATTTAAGCGCCGACCCGACAGGGAAAAACGCGACCTATGGATACGTGGAATCCGATGTTTTTGGGTAGCATTACGTCCGCACTGCCGACGATTCCAGACGGCGCGGATTTACGATTTGTCGAGCGACAATGCTGGTTGCGTGCGCCGGCTAGGCCATGCGCATGAGGCGTCCGATAGCGGAGGTGGTAGCAGCACTAGTCGCGACCGGTGACGGCGGCGGATTGGCAGAAGCATCCGGTGTCGTGAATGTGTGTGCAGGTTTTGTATGCGCTCATAAGTCTCCCTGAAGAGTTGCCGGAAAAGCAGTTGTCGGTAGTCAGTTGCCAGTTGCCAGAAAAACAGAGGTCAGTTAGCGACCGTCCAGACATAGTTCTCCGGTGTCCAGGGTCGGGAATGGGGTGGGGAGGGTCTAGGAAATAGAGGGCGGCGACGTTACGAAGGTGGGGGGGGTGGGTAACTTCGTAATTTCCCAATATGGGAAACCCTAGGCTAACAGCCCGCTCACCTTTCGATTTTTGTTCGCCAATGCGGCCTTCCAGAGTTAATCTAGGTAGTGATGAAAACACTACGGGTGTTAAGCCTTGACGGTGGTGGCATGCGAGGTTTGTACACGGCCACGTATCTTGATTGCTTGTGTAAAGCATTTTCCAAGCGACGAAACGTCGCGGAGCTGGATTTTGGGAAGGCGTTTGATCTCATCGTGGGCACGAGCACCGGCGCAATTCTTGCATGTGCAATCGCTAACGGTGTCCCTCTATCGACAGGAATCGAACTTTACCGGCAACACGGAAAGGCCATATTCCCTCGCCCCCTACCATCTGACGAGGGCACGATTGGGATGTGGATTCAGATTAGGTCAGATCTCAAGAATCGCAGTGACGCGCTTCAGGCGGGCAATGACGCGCTTCAGACTGCGCTGAACTCCTGTCTCGGTGACGCGACTCTCGGCCAGCTGTACCGAGCGAGAGGCATTGCCCTTGCCATTCCGGCGGTTGAGCTCGAGCACCACCACGGCTTCGTCTTTAAAACCCCCCACATCCCTGGATCTATGCGTAGGGATGATGATTACACTCTCGTCGAGGTATGCATGGCGTCGAGCGCAGCGCCTATTTATCGGTCCCTCGCGGCGCTCGATACGCCTGGACAGCAAGGCGCGTTCCGTGTCTTCGTAGATGGAGGCCTCTGGGCTAACAATCCCGTCCTAGTCGCACTGGTTGACGCTATGGACATGACGACTGAAGGTGATCGTATTGAGATTTACTGCATGGGAACTTGCCCACGACCTTCCGGTGAGTTTATTGGGAAGGCCGATGTCCACCGTGGGCTGCAAGAATGGAAATTTGGCGGAGCTGTTGCAAGTTTGGGAATGGACGCTCAAGAATTCGCCTATGACAACATTGTGCGGATGCTAAAACCCCACCTCGCTCGGGACTGCCACATTATGAGGTTTCCTCGGGGACAAGTCCCAGGCGAAATGCTTCAGTATCTTGACTTGGACGACACGCGCGACGAGGCTGGTCGCGCACTCATGGCACAGGCTCAAAAAGACGCCGAAATGACCAACAGCAGGTCAAACGATGATAAGGATTACGAAGGGTCCCTTATAAAGCGGCTCTTCATGAACATGCCGACACTATAGGAGGTACTGACATGCACGATTGCGCCGCGGACATTTTTCGGTACCACGATGATGAAGTCACATTGCCGCTATCCGAACAAACTAGCATGAGACAACGTCGGGATGCGAACCGGAAAAGACTAAGGAGCGGACTGGCCGATAAGAACAAACCAACCCCGATCGAGTTCTGCACGCAGGGTTCTTACGCAATGAAAACAATGGTGCAAGAACTTGACGACAATTACGACATCGATGATGGTGTCTACTTCGAGAAAGCAGATCTAAAAGGCGAACGGGGTGGCGAAATGTCGTCCCTTGACGTGCGGCAAATGGTCCGTGACGCGGTCGATGACGGTGGGTTCAAAACGAGCCCAGAGGTTCTGCCAAACTGTGTCCGCGTCTATTACGATGCCGGATACCACGTTGACATTCCCGCTTATCGCCACGTGACACAGAAGGCTATCGTTGGCACGGAGGAATTTTACGAACTTGCTAGTGCGAACTGGAAACGTTCAGACGCTCGTGACGTTACGGCTTGGTTCAAGACGGAAAACAAAAACAAGAGCCCCGACGAGGAAAACGGTCGTCAAATGAGACGAATCTGCAGACTGATTAAGAAGTTCGCAAAGAGTCGCCTTAGTTGGCAGGGATGCATTGCTAGCGGGTTCATGATAACGAAGCTAGTTACGGAGCGTTACAACGCAAACGCAAGTCGCGAAGACGAAGCGCTGTACGGCACCATGAAGGCGATCCGAGACCGACTGGAAATGGATCTGGTCGTGAAACACCCTGTGACTCCGAACGATACCATCACAAAAGGCACTGATGATCCTAAAGCAAAGTTCCTTCGCGAGAAGCTGTCCGATGCAATCCGCTGGTTAGAACCGACGACGAAAAACGACTGCACTAAGGAGGACGCTCTTGCGTGTTGGGACAAAGTTTACAACACCGATTTTTTCTCCAATCGAGGAAGCAATGGCGACGGTGGAGGGGGAGGCAAGAAGGCATTAAGTACTGGGTTGTTCAAGTCTGCCAGAGATGCCTCAACAACTCCTGTGCGTAAGGAGGGCGGCGGAACTTATGCCTGAACTGGCCGCTTTGGCGCAGTTCCGCAGGGAGGCCATACTCGCGATCGGTTCGTACATCGATGGGCTTTCAGTGGGACGGGAGATGTCTCGTAGGGAGTTGGCGGCTTATGGCGAACGTGATTTTCGGTACGGATGGGAGATCCCAATTGGATTTGGGGATGCGACTAGACGGTTGCAGGTTCTCGTCGATTCTGAATTTCCTTTCGCACCGCCGCGTATTGCTTTGGTTGACAGGCCGGAATTCCTAACATGGCCACATGTAGAAGTGGACGGAGTGCTTTGCTTGCTGCCAAAGGGCGCGACAGTAGCCGCCGGCCGTCCAGTTGAGGTGCTGCGGAGTCTGATCGCAGAGTCTGTTGAGCTAATTGAGGCGACCGTCACTGGCACGAATGCCCCGGACTTCGCCTCAGAGTTCAACACGTATTGGATCTGGCAACTCTCGCCTGGAATCAATGATTGCCTAAGCCTCGTCAACCTGCAGAATCGTTCAAGCAGAAGAATTGCACTGTGGAAGGGTAAGACTTTTGACATCATCGCCGAATCGGAGACAGAGATAAGCTCTTGGCTTACAAATAGGTTCGGTCGAGATCATGAGGTTTTGTCGCAATCCGCCGCTTTGATCTGGATTAGCAGACTACCGCAACCGAAGGATTACCCCTCACGAGCAAGCGATATTCTTCAACTGATTGTCCCTCTCCCGCCTGTTGTCGCCGAGATTCTGAAGAACGAGCCAAGATCCATCACGATCTTGATCGCTTCCACAACTGCAAACGGCGTTGCATTGGCTGGAATGACGATTTCAGCACCAACGCACAAGAATGTGCTCGGAAGGAGTCCTAGTTTACTCACAAAGGGATTCCGGACGGGTCACGTGCCTGCAAGCGTATTGTTCAACCCGATACTTCAGCCCTGACACGAATGTCTCACGATTTCGTGTGAGGCGTTGCGACCACAGTTGGATTCATGGCCGGGACGAAAATATAGATGGAGTGCTGCTCGAGAAAACGAGAGTGGTAGTAGCTGGCTGTGGATCGCTGGGTGCACCTGTAATAGTTCAGCTTGCGGAAGCGGGTGTCGGTTCAGTAACAATGGTAGATCCAGACAAGCTCGAATGGGCAAACGTCAGCCGCCACCCTCTTGGCGCCGAACACGTCGGAGAGAACAAAGCAAATGCGCTGTGTGACTCACTCCGCCAGCATTTTCCGCATCTTCGATTCACTGCGCACCCTTACACGATTCAGCATGCGCTCCTAGACATCCCTGAAGTTCTAAGCGGCTCGGATTTGATCATTGATGCAACTGGGTACTGGGGTGCGATGACATGTTTGAGCACCGCCGCGCGAACAATGTCGTTCAACACAAATCTTTTGTATGGATGGATGGAGAAACATGCTTCCGTGGGACACGCGGTGCATGTCCGTAAAGGAAGCGGTTCTATCGAGTCTGGATTCAGTGATACGGGTGTGCTTTCAAACCCCATTACCGATTGGGATGAGGCAAAAGTCATTCAAGAACCAGAATGCGGCGCAGTATTCGATCCGTATGGAAGCTCCGAGGTTGCGCACTGTGCCTCTCTCCTAACGGAGTTTGCCATTGATCTTTTATGCGGGCGATCGGCAGGATGCGCACACAGGTTCTGGGTGGGATCTAAGACCCGCATCTCGGCGGCTGGTGGAAGATGGAGTTCGTACTGGCAACGCCATTCAGAATTTCGCGATTCAGGCGCGATGGTCATCACCGAGGCTTGGCAGTCGCAATCAGAACGCGAACCTTCTAGACTACCCCATGATCCAATTCAGAATCGGTCGCACTGACCAGGTCCTCGTCTTTTCCACAGAAGCATTGAAGCACATGCTGAGTTGCCGGCAGTCAACTCGATTCAGGAAGGAAGCTGGAGGGCAGCTGTTCGCGAGAATAAGCCGCTACGAAATTTTCATAATTGAGGCCACAGGGCCTCGAAGATCAGATGTTCGTACGAGATTCAGATATATACCAGATCGCAAGGCAGAGCAGCGGGAAATCAACGATCGATTTCAACAAGGGCTTATATACGTTGGGGACTGGCATACTCATCCTTCGAGCGCACCAGTTCCCTCTGATCGTGACAGAATGTCTATCTCGCAGTGTTTTGCGAAGTCTACGCATCAGCTAGACGCATTCTTACTTGTGATAGTTGGCTCAGTCCCGAGCTGCGAGACGTGGTTCGTTGGAATGTGTACGAGCGATGGACTGCGCGACGTGCGACAAGCTTAAATAGGTCACTCTTCACCAGCATCCGCTGGCAAAGGGACGAGTTCACGTGCCACTCGCAACGTCAATCCTCAGCGCCGGGTTGTGATTCATATCCAGAGTTGCTGAGACGGCGGCCAGGGAGGGGGCGATGGCGTTGGCGTTGGAGAGCTCGTCCTGCGGATAGGTGGTGGGGAGGGCGATGACGGTGGCTCCGGCCGCTTGGGCGGCGCGGATGCCGGAAGGGGAGTCCTCGAAGACCAGACAGGTGCGGGGATCGAAGCCGAGGGCGGCGGCTCCGGCGAGATAAGGCTGGGGATCGGGCTTGCCGCGGGTGATGTCGCTGGCGGTGATCATGGTGGGAGGGATGGGGAGTCCGACGGCGTGGAGGCGGGTGGTGGCGAGGCGGCGTCCGCCGGAAGTGACGATGGTGTAGCGGTCGGGCGGGAGAGCGGCGAGCAGGGCGCGGGCTCCGGGGAGGAGCGCGAGGCCGGCGACGTCGGCGATTTCGGCTTGCTCGATGAGTTCGGCCTGGTGAGGGGCGTCGAGGTGGGACGCGACCAGGCGCACGGTCTCGACGGTGGGGCGGCCGTGTCCGATGTGGACGACGTAGGCGGCGTCGAGGTGGTGCTGGCTGGCCCAGGGGCGGATCCGCTGAAAGTCAACGGTCACCCGGAGGGTCGTGTGCAAACGTTCACGCCATAGGGACGGTGCCGGAGAGGCCTCTCCGATCGTCTCGAAATCCATGGAGGTGGGTATCCCCTTGACTCACCACGCCCCAATAGGTTGTGGTTTTGGCTTGCCGTGATAGGGCTAGTCTGCTATTTCTCCATTGTTGCAGTTGTAGAGAAGATCGGGGCGAGAGATGTTTCCCATCACACAAAAGGAAGTGTGATGGGTGGTACGGGTTGTGTCGAATTGATCCCGATAGGCAATACAGCCGGAAATCAAGAATCTTGTCACTCTGCTGCCGAAATCTGGAACGGCCTTGAGAAGTATTGCGTCATACCGCTTAGCTTGTTGCGGAAACAAGGAATCGCCACTCACGCGAGCATTGGTTTCGGCCCACTGACAGGATTCTTTTCTCGCACTAACGAAGTCGCTGTCGTCCCCACTACGGCGAATGAAAGGGATAGCCCCAACCCCTACTTCCAGTGCCGGGGAAGGGCCAAGGTTTCTAACGGGGAATACAAGATTGCCAGCTACCGTGTCATTGGGCAGCATCTTAAAAGTCAGCTTTGGGGAACCCTCGTCGGTCAGCCAAGGACGATTACTCCTTACCAAGGCGTCGCGGGCCACATCATTAGCTCCCTGTGCAGCCATGGCCGCTTTCTTAGCGGCATTTGCCTGTCGAGCGGCATAGAAAGTGTAGAACCCAGTGATGAAGACGAGGAGGATGGCACACGTTGCCTCAATGTATGGTGGTGCCTTGCGGAGCTTGCGGCGGCATTGGGCTTTTCTGCGCTTGCGATCTTCCTCTTTGTTTATGCTGGCGTTTCCGATGAACTCTCTGTTTGTAGGAGGCTCAGCTATTGGGTCGGAAGCATCATTTTCGTCGGGTTGTGTTGGAAGATTATCCATGTTGCACTCGCGCACAGGTGTTGGTTTGGTTAAAGTGGGAACATGAAAACAGAATACATCGAAGGCCGGAAAGCAAGGGAAACTTTGAGCGGCTGGGTCTCAGCCATGCTTTAGATTACAAGGGAGTTAACCAAGTGACCATGCGAACTAAAGGCGAAACCACAACCTGTAGTGGTCTGGTGAGTCAAGCGGATACCCATATCCATGGATTTAGATCACAACCCGCCGCTCCGGATCGAAATAAACAAGTCTTGAGGGACGCTTGATCTTTTCGCGTGTCATCCTGCACGTAGCGACCGCAGGGAGTGCAGTCGAAGGACACCTTTGCCCCCAGCCGTCTCGCTCGGTAGCCCAGCGCGAACTTCGGACCGGGCACTTATCTCCCATTTTAGAAAGGCCAAAACGAGAACGGGAACGCCGAAAGTGCTTCCTTTGCGGTCTTTCTCACGCGGGCATCTTGATCTTTGGTGCACTTCCTAATTGCCTTGCGGGTTGCTGGATCGCGTATTGCCCCTAACAGCAATAGTATTCCGCATCGTGTGGAGGCCCCCGAAGCATAGCGATAAGTTTTCAACGCCATCACCAGCTTCTCCGTATTGTCTGACACCCACTCTTTGTCGTGCGCAACCAGTGAGATGAGAGAACTGTCCTCTGTAGCGCTGACTATTTCAACAATGCTGTGAAAGGCGCCGTCCTTTGTGGCCGCGATCGGCTGCAACTGTTGGTATTGACGTGCGTCTAATCCACGATCTCCTCCATCCGTGACGTGTATCACCCGCGCAGAGTCCTTCTCAAAGCGCAGTTCGATACGAACCCTCTCGCGAGAGACATCCACAAGATTCTGGATCACCGTAGCGTTTGGAAAATGCTTTAACGTAAGTGCGGCTCCGGAGTCTGATTCCCCGAACGCACCCCACATTGCATCAATGAGTGGCTGTGGGTCGTTGTTGACGGCTGACGTCAACAGGATCGGGACAAGAGGCAGCCAGTCGTAGATTTCATGTCCGCGTATGGTGCCCGGAAATGAGGTCGTAGCCTCGGATAGAACAACCCGTCCCGATCTATCGGAAACGTCAACATTGCAGCTGTATCCCGGCCAAGCTGACTCATAGGGATCCATGTACTTGAGTTTCATCGTCAATTCACAATCAGTATCCCCACTGTTCACAATCGTGAAGCCCGCATCGCCCAAACCACCAAGAAGCCTGGTCACAGCTTCTCCAATGAATATCGGGCCGAAACTTGGAATGCTCGTTTGTGATTTCTGTAGGTAGAACCCGCAGCGCTCTTCCGCGGTTCAAAGTCCGCAAGGATTCAAAAGTTAACATGGCGCATCACCTTAAGTCCCGCCGTCAGCGAGATGAACCCGTGCAGAAGATTATCACCGTCCTCGGGTTTTGGCTGTGACGTTTGATTCTGGCGGACTTCACAACCCACGGAACAACATCGCACGGATACTGAACGATCTCAGCAAAGGGCCGTAGGCCGGTGTGCCATATTTACACCGATCTTCTGGCGCTTGCCTGAGACCAACTTGTTCCTGCTGACTCTTGGCGCCCCACATTCCGACCATGTAGTACCCAAGCCCGCCCTACCCGCCACAGTTCGGAACGGCATCTCAAGAGCCAACTTTCGCCATTGCGCTAAAGGTATTACTGTTGTGGGTTAGCAATACGATCATTTTGCAGCAGTGCTGGGGAGCCATGTCAGACGACCTGATTCTGGGACTCGATGCATTTATCCGTTCGGTTGGCATCAACAGGTCTTCCCCCCACACCCTGTTGCTTGGCGCTGGGGCGTCAATCAGTTCGGGCGTCCCATCTGCCGCGAGTTGCATTTGGGAGTGGAAACGTTCCTTATTTCTTACAAAGAATGTCGGGCTCGAAGAGCAATTTGCCGAACTCTCCCTACCGACGATCCGCGCCAAGATCCAGCGCTGGCTCGATGCGCAGCACATTTTTCCGTCTGACGCCAGCCCGGAGGAGTACGGAATCTATATTAAGGAGTGCTATCCAATCGCCGATGATCGGCGAGCCTACTTTCAGGAAAGAGTGCGGCAAGCTTCTCCGCACATCGGCTATCGCCTCCTCATTAAGCTCGCTGAAGCCGGGATAATCCAGTCCGTTTGGACAACGAATTTTGACGGCCTAACGGCCAAAGCCGCAGCTAATTCCAAATCGCTTTCGGCAATCGAAGTTGGGATCGATTGCCAAGAACGGCTACCCCGAAAGCCCAAAAAGAATGAGCTGGTCTGCGTATCTCTGCACGGCGATTACCGCTACGACCAATTGAAAAATACGCCTACTGAGTTACAGGAGCAGGAGAAGTTGCTCCGAGCCGAATTGGTCGATCATCTCCTGCACGCTCCTTTCGTGACAGTTGGCTGCAGTGGACGAGATGCCTCACTCATGGCTGCGCTTGAAGATAGCTACAGCGCACCAGGAACCGGCGTTTTGTATTGGTGCGGCTTCGGGGATAGCGAAATTCCGAAGCCGGTTCGACGGCTTCTTGACGTCGCTCGTTCAAGCGGCCGGGCCGCATATTACGTTCAGGCCGCCGGATTCGACGATTTGATGCTCCGAATCGCCCTGCATTGTCTCAAAGATGATGCAGTAGACGAGGCCCGCGCCATTGTCATGGCCCAAGTCCCCGAGCCGATCGAAGATCGCGCAGATTTCACGCTTGTGGAGCTACCGACCTGCGGAATCATTAAGAGTAATGCCTTTCCCTTCACTCCGCCTGGAGAAGTTTACGAATTCGACCTGAAAGAATGGCCGACCGAAAAGGTGTGGGACTATTTCGATGCTTGCACACAAGGCAGGCGCCTTGTGGCAGTGCCGTTCAAGAAGGCATACGCATTCGGGACGATTGACGATATTCGTGCAGCTTTTTCCGATCGCATCGCCGGCAAGATCGAACGAGTTCCGATAAATGAAGTTGACCTTCGTTACGAAGACGGCGCTCTGACTGCACTTGTCAGAAGCGCGCTAATTCGAGCAATGGCCACACGAGCAGGTGTGAGCAGTGATGGCAAAAAACTGTTATGGGAAAGCACGCCAAGGGAACGTCGGAAGGATGGCGTCAAAGAATACCTGATTCATGAGGCCGTTCTCGTTTTCCTCCGCAGGGTGGCCGGGCGGAACTTTGTCGTCCTAAAGCCGACAGTGAGGATCGCGAGCCCAACGGGCGAAGACGTTCCGAGAGACTCTGAGCGAAACCTGAAAATGGCGATCCTAGGCTGGCAGCATAACAAGGAGTTCAATCAGGCGCTGGACTACTGGCGTGCTCGTCTATTGACAAATGAATCGTTCGAATTTCCGGAAGGCTGCGCTTCTAGTTTCAAGTTTCATGTGAAGCACGCACCTGTGCTCGCAAAGGTGATGAGTGCCGAGCGCAGTCGACAGATCCAAGTCAGGGATGGATTCCGGCGGAACATCGCTTACGCGGCTGTGGAACTGAAGGAGCCAGATCTTGTATTCTCAAACCGCTCAGGGGCGGCGACTGTCTCTGATCCCCACCCGGTGCGAGGCATCGTTCAGAACCGCCCGTATGACTACGCGCTGACTTCTCGCAATCTCGCGTCATCAATACAACTTGCCGTGATCTGCCCGGCAAAAGAATCGAGGAAGCTTAGCGACTATCTTCGGGGTCTTCATCAAACCCTCAATCCGGGCAAATACGAGCAGGATTACTTGCTTCGCTTCAATGGATTCCAAAACGCCTTCGCCACTGGGTTGCAGGTGCCGACTCCGGGAGACAACTTGTGGGTGACATGCCCCGAAATCGATCAAAACCTTGACGCTCAAAGAGGAGCACTTCAACTTAGCCACAACATCACAGCCTGCCTGAACGCCCTAAAAGCGTCTGCATTACCCAACGTCATTGTCATCTTCATTCCGACGAGATGGGCTAACTGGCGCTCGTTCGAAACACAGTCTGAGCAGTTTGACCTTCACAATTTCGTGAAGGCGTTCTGTGTTCCGCAAGGGCTCGCGACGCAATTTCTAGAAGAAGACACACTTGAGAATCCCCTTCAGTGCCGTATCCGATGGTGGTTGTCGCTTGCTCTGTATGTGAAGAGTATGCGCACACCCTGGGTGCTCTCCTCGCTAGACAGTGATTCGGCGTTCGTGGGACTCGGGATTAGTCTCGACCGGAAAGCAGAGAAGGGTCGCCACGTAATTCTTGGTTGCAGCCACCTGTACAATGCGCAAGGGCAGGGCCTCCAGTTCCGTCTCAGCAAGATAGAAAACCCGGTCTTTCGCGGTCGAAGAAAAAATGCCTTTATGTCATATGACGACGCCAGGCGCGTCGGGGAGACTATCCGGCAACTCTTCTGGGAATCTCGTTTCAAACTTCCCGGACGCGTGGTGATCCACAAACTCACGCCATTTCTCGATGACGAGAGAAGGGGGTTACAAGCTGGCCTGAGCGGCGTCAGGGAGATTGACTTGTTGGAGATCAATGAAGACGATGCATTGAGGTATTTGTCTTCAATTCCCCAGCAGGATGGGAC
This sequence comes from uncultured Acidobacteriaceae bacterium, assembly GCA_963730105.1. Classification (GTDB taxonomy): domain Bacteria; phylum Acidobacteriota; class Terriglobia; order Terriglobales; family Acidobacteriaceae; genus DASRAA01. The sequence continues at coordinate 45,218 of CAVSQO010000010.1, read as the reverse complement.
GTTCAGGGTGGACGGTTACCCAGTAAAACGTGGCACGCTACTAAAGCTCGATCGCGATTCGGCACTTCTGTGGGTACATGGCGTCTCACTCGCGGTAGGTCCGCGCTACTATCAAGGGAAGCGCCGCATCCCGGCACCTCTTGTGATTCGCCGTCATTCCGGGCGCTCCGACCTTTCGACTGTCGGCGATGAGATCCTTGGCCTGTCTAAAATGAACTGGAACAGTTTCGATCTATACACGCAAGTTCCAGCGACCGTCGAATCGTCGAGGCAGATTGCTCGGATTGGCGCCCTGCTAGACCGTTTTGGGTCGGTATCGTACGATTATCGGCTCTTCATGTGATCCGGTCGGTGACCCGCGATTCCCCGCATCTTGTAGTTCTGAGGTTACCCACCCCCACCTTCGTAACATCGCCACCCTCTAAATCACAGACTCTCCCCTCCCCGCTCCCTACCCTGAAAACTGGAGAACTATGCCCGGACGGTCGCCAGCTTGTCGGCGCCTTCACTGGCAACTAGAAACTTGAAACTGTTTTTCTGGCCACTAGCCACGAGCCACTGGCCACTCCTGAGGGGGAGAGCTACATGAACTACAAAACCTGTACCCCCACCTACGACAGCGGACGCGCTTGTAAATCCGCCGCTGTCAGGGGCCGCGAATTCTGCGGCTACCACCTTCGTTATCGCGGACGCCTCCTGCGCATGGCCCAGGCCCGCGCCCGCGGCCAGCATGTCCGTCCCGACAAATCGTAAATCTGCGCTGTCTTGTCTCGTCGGCAGTGCAGACCTAATCCTGCCCCAAGGTGCAGGATTCCACTGAGGTACCGGGTGCGTTAACTGCTCTCGGGACGGTGCTGGAGAGGCTCCCCGATCGTCTCGAAATTCATGGGTTTACGACAGTGTTTCCATTTCAGGGCTTGCCCAATCCGCCCGGGAAATCCTTCTCGCTATGGGCCTGATTCGACGAAAGCAGCGCTGGCGGTTTCACTCTGCCCAGAAACACAAGATTTTGGGCCGATGGGCCAGAGGGTCGCCATCCAAGCGCGACAGGCTGGCCCCGTGAAGGTCTTTGGGGATGATCGCGGGCCGATTGAATGGCGGTTTCGCCTGCTCATCCGCCATCTTCGAGGAAATTGAGGTACACGAGCTGCTCGACGTAGTCGCCGTAGCCGAGACCGTCGTCGCGCACGCCGTTGCAATAGTTCCAGAGTTTATGAACGATTCCGCTACGGTTATGGCTCGCAATCTTTGATGGTCGCTGCCATCTTACGGCGAACGTTGCGCCACAGTTCGTATTTCCAGGGCGTCCGTGACAGCGACTCACGGTAGTCACCGAGAGCAGCCTCCAACTGCTCCATGAACTTAAAGCAGTTCACTCGCTTAGCGTTTGCGACAAATAGTTCACCGAACCGGTCGGTGAAGTTCAACGTCCATCCGCCTCCCGTTTCCCCCTGGTGCAGGATTCCGCAGCGCACGCTTTTCCAAAAATCATGTTCGTGTCCGCGAAACAGCGCGAACCGGTCCTCTTGGTTGAAGAACAACTGGAACGCTCGTTCGCTCAGTCCTGCAGTTGAACACCAACCTTCTCGGAAAGCCGTTAGCCCCTCGATTAGTAAACAACAGCTAGCCATTATTAAGAATCCGTTTTCTTCTCCCTCTTTCACCGCTTTCAGTGGCGAGATGTACCGTTCCATAAACCGGTCATACAGAAACTTAGCGATGCCGGCGCGGTCCTCAGCCTGCTCCATACTGCGGTATCTCTTGACACGAACTCGTGTCGAAAGCCACACGTCTGCTGCGAGAGAGACCGACGGCATATCAGGCATATTTAAGTCCCGGCTTACCGCCTCCACATGACGGACAGCGGCGATCGTGAATGTCGGCGCCGTTAGCACCGTAGTTGTGGCCACACTTCGAGCATGCCAGTTGATAGATGCGCTGATATTTGTCGGTGCCTGGCAAGCCGGTGTCTCGAATCGTCACCTGGCCGTTTGGATTGACGTAGCCGGTTTCAGTCGTGCCTTTATCCATGCCGCCACCCCATTTTCTTCCGCGCTTCGAGGTCTTTTTCAACCCGCCGCAGTATCCGTCCTGGTGGCCGATACAGCCCGAGCTGTCCTTTAGCGGGAATGGGCTTAATTCGATGAACGGCCGCCAGCACCCAGGCGTATTCGCCTGGTCCCCATCCGCCCAGACCGCCTCGCTTCTCCCTTAACAGCTTCGCGTCAGCTCTCGTAAAGCGTCGCACGTCCTTTAGCTTAGCGATGCCCACGAACGCCCCACGTGTGGCCTCCGCCTTCGCGATGGCCAATGCCTCAGCGCCGGCCGCATCCCACTTCAGACCTGCGTGAATCAGAATCAGGCCCCGGTACGTTGTCATCCAGCTACGGACCTCAAATGACTTGCGACGCCGCAGAATGAGTTCCGCCCACGGCTGGCCGATGGTGAGGGCCCGTATCTCCAGTTCCTCGGCATTCTTTCGCAGTGTGGGCCCACTCCTAGACCTGGTAGGCATTCAGACCCCTCTCTTTGCGGAAGTCCCGCCCCGCTGCCTGGAGACTCCTAGGGTCGCTGTCGAGTTTCCCCACGCCCCAAACAGGCAAGCACCACGTAGCTTGATATTTGCATGGTCCTGTGACGATCGGAAGATTGTGTTCGCCGTCCGTAAGGTTGGCAATTGAGCCCCACGGCAGCACTGCCAGTCCGTCGGCTATTGCCCCATTCCCGGCAGGCACTCTTTTTCGGCCGTTCAGTACCTCCCGGATGATTGAGCCAGGAGCATGGACATCCCTTTTCTCAGGCTTGCCACCGGGCCATTCGACCATCTCCAGATGCCTGCCCAAGTTCCTCGCCTCGTTCAATACAAGCTCAGCCACGGCGAGGCGGTGGCAATTCAGGACATTCACGTCTTCGCAGGAACAGAAAAACAGAACGCGCTGCCTGTTGCGGAGACGATCCTCGGCCAATTCCAAGAGCTCTGCCGCGGCTCGCGGGTCCTTGATTCGGATTCCTTGCTCGTGCGCCGCTACGCAATCATTGCCGAGGCGCTGCATCCAGAGATAGCGTTCGCTTCCTGCCACCTTTGCGAATGCATCACCAGAAAACCCGACGGCGCGAACGCTTCGCCGCACCCGAACATCGACGAACAACGGCGGCTTGAACCCCCTCGCCTTCTCGGCATTGTCAACAGCATCCAGCAGGTGCCTGGTCGTACTTCCCCAACCCCAATATCCCCACGAAAAGATTGTCAGCATATCGCCTCCGCAACAGGTGACTGGCACCTTACACATCAGTTCATGGAATGAGCAATTTTACTGGAGTGCCCCGAAAGTTGGGCGTTCAATTTGGCCTCTATGGGGGTATTCTGGTGGGTTTAACGCACTCAATACAGACTGGCCGGCTGGGGATCGACGCTGCTGATATCGATCTTCAGAGCCACTGCATACTGGGAGTCCATGCCTACTGGCGAACCTCGCAATCGGATTCGGTCTTCGGCTCCGTACTCGTCCAAAATCATCAAAGCGGGAGCCTTGATCGGGGACACGAAGACGCTGCTTTCCCACTGGGATGTCGATGCATCGGTAGACGAGAACATCAACCGGGTGCAGCGGGATAACGTCTTTGGGAAGGCGTCCCGTTCTCGTGTCGAGGACATCCTGGCGATCTTCCGGCAGCGCTACCTCACCGAAGAATCAGTCACGAGAGCACTTGTCACCCTTGTCCGAGAGAAAGTTCCCGACCGCCGCTCTGGAGCGGTTGTTGTATTTCCACTCCGCTCGTGCAGACCAGTTGCTTCACGATGCCGTCACTGAAATTCTTGTTCCGATGCAGAGCACGGGGCTTGGTGGACATCAACGTGCAGGATTTCCAGCGGTCCTTGGCAAAGTGGGTGGATGAAGGGAAGACGACCGGCCATTGGTCCGAACCCACGATCACCCGCATTGCCCAAGGATTGCTCTCGGCTCTTCGGGACTTCGGTGTGCTTCAGGGGGCAGTCAACAAGAAGATCGCTCCCGCCTACCTTCCCATCGAGTCGTTTGCGTACGTCGTGTTCTATCTGAAACAGCACCAACCATCAGGAGCGAAGCTGATCGAGTTGCCAGACTGGAAGCTGTTCTTCTTGCGAAGAGAAGGAGTCGAGCGATTCCTGTTTGAAGCCCACCAGCGTGACTTGCTGGAGTACCACGTTGCGGGCAGCGTCACCCGGCTGACCTTCCCCGCCGAAACCCTTGAGGAGTATGCGAATGTCCTCGCTCAAAGATAGCATCGCTCCTCTGGAAAGCGACCTGAAGGCCGTGCCGCCGAGGATCAACGTCTACCATGATCTGCCCTTTGCGATCATGCGGTACGACCCGACCGATGAATGGGAGCTTCGGCGGGAGATCAAGTTGCTGGCCACTCGCCTGGAAGCTGTCGGCAAAGAGGTTCACATCATCCCGATGTCGGAACTGCTTTGGTCGGCGTTAGAGAAGGTTCATCAAAAGGACGATGACGAAGGGTTGGAAGCCGTCATCGAATTGGAAAAAGAGCGAGGCTACGTTGAGGCCCAGCAGCAGGTGACCACGTACTTGTCGAGCAAGGTCTGGATTCCGCTGTGGGATTTGCTCGCAGAGCGACTCGCCTCAATCAGCCCGGAGAATTCGGTCGTCTTCCTGACCCGTGTGGCAGCGATGTCGCCAGGGATTTTCCACATGTCGATGCTCCTCGACAAGATGCACGGCAAAACCAAGGTGGCGACGATCCTGTTCTATCCCGGCTCCATCGAAGGCACGACGGGCCTGCGTTTCATGGACCTGAAAGACCGGGATGCACTGGGCAACTATCGAGTCAAAATCTATGGCTGAGGAAAGGGTAACCAAATGAAGACAATTGGCGATCTGCTGACACGTGATCTCAGCCGCAAGATCGAGGAGATCATCCAAGTCGATCAGGCGGACGAGCAATCGGTCCATGATGAAATCACGGAATACGTCGCCACCGATAGCATCCGTGAACAGTACCACGATCTCCTCAAAGCCATCGCCGAGGCTCCCAGCGATCCTCACGAAAGCGTGGGCGTCTGGGTGTCGGGCTTCTTCGGGTCCGGCAAAAGTTCGTTCGCCAAGAACCTCGGCTACGCACTGGAAAACCGCACGGTTCTCGGCAGCAAATTCGCCGATCTCTTCAAGCAACAACTGGGCGATACCCGCACCAGCGACTTGCTCGACCTCATTAACGCCAAGACGCCAACCGAGGTCATCCTCTTTGAAGTGGCGAAGGAGGCCGACACACGGAAGGTCACGCAACGAATTGCCGAGTTGATGTACACCGTCCTCTTGCGTGAGCTTGGGTACTCGGAAGACTTTGACATTGCAGAACTGGAAATCGAACTTGAAGCCGAAGGCAAACTGCCTGAGTTCATCGCCACCTGCAAGACTCTGCTGAACAAAGACTGGGAAACAGTCCGGGCCGGGGCGCAGAAATTGTCACGTGCGAGCGCCATTCTGCATCAGCTTGATCCGAAGCTCTATCCTTCTGCGGATTCGTGGTCGCACTCCCAACGCAATCGAGACGCATCGATCTCCGTCAGCAAGGTCGTCAAGCGCACGTTTGAGCTCTGGGGACGCCGGCGTAAGGGCAAAGCCCTTGTCTTCATCATTGATGAAGTAGGCCAACACGTCGCTCGCAGCGGCGACAAGATCGAAGACCTGCGGGCGACCATCGAAGAGTTCGGCAAGGTCGGCAAGAACTTGCTGAAGGAGCGCAAGATCATCGCTCCTTGCTGGATCGTGGTCACGTCCCAAGAAAAGCTGGATGAAGTGGTTGCCGCCATCGATTCCAAGCGGGTCGAACTGGCCAAGTTGCAGGACCGCTTCCGCTACCGTGTTGACCTCGCCCCCTCCGACATTCGGGAAGTGGCCACCAAGCGTGTCTTGGCGAAGAAGACCGAAGCCGAGAAGCCGCTGAAGAAACTCTTCTCCGAGAACCAAGGCCAGTTGAACGCTGCGCTGCGGCTCGAACGCACGACCCGTCGCACCGACATCAACGAAAGTGATTTCATTCACTTTTACCCCTACCCGCCGCATTACATCGATCTCTGCATCGGGATCATGTCGGGCATTCGACTTCAGCCGGGCGCTCCACGGCATTACGGTGGCAGCAACCGTACGATCATCAAGCAGGCGTACGAGATGCTGGTGTCGGATCGTACGGCATTCGCCAAGAAGCCCATTGGGGCGCTCGTGACGCTCGACAAGGTGTTCGAGTTGGTGGAGGGCAACCTCTCGAACGAGAAGCGCACCGACATTTACCAAATTGCCGAGCGATTCAAGAACGATCCCGAAGATCACGGTTGGGCATTGCGGGTGGCCAAGGCCATCTGCCTTCTGGAATTCATTCGTGACCTGCCCCGCACGGAAGCCAATCTCGCCGCTGTGCTGGTCGATGAAGTGGGCAAGGCAACGCCCCTGAGTGAAGTTCAAGCTGCCGTCAAGCGGTTGAATACCGCCCAGTTCATTCGCAACACCGAGGAAGGCTGGAAGCTCCAGACCGCCCAGGAAAAGAACTGGGAAACCGAACGGCGGGGCCATCTCGAACCGAAACCCCGTGAGCGGAATGAACTGGCACGTACCGCGCTCCAGCAAATCTTTGATGAGCCGGAATTCAAGACCTTCCGCTACCAGAACCGCTCGTTCCGCATCGGCATCAGCGTCGATGGCACGAGCATTGGCGATGAGGGCGAACTTCCGCTGACCCTGTGCGTGGCCGAGGATGCCGACGAACTCACCAAACGCATTGAAGAAATTCGCACCGAAAGCCAGCAGAAGTCCCACGAGAACGATCTTTACTGGCTCTTCTGCCTGACGCCCGAAATCGATGAGTTGGTCGGCCAGCTTCACGCCTCACGCAAGATGGTGGACAAGTACAACCAACTCAGCGCCCAGCAGAAGATCAGCCCGGACGAGGCAACCTGCCTTCAGGATGAGAAGAACTCCAAGAACGGCTACGAAACCCGCTTGCGGGACAAGCTGACCGAGGCGATGGAACGTGGAACCGGCATGTTCCGGGGCGTGCAGAAAGATGCGTCCGCCTTGGGCAAGGGCCTGGGCGAAATCCTGAAGAAGCTCTTCGGGCAGGTCGTGCCCGACTTGTACCCGAAGTTGCAAATGGGTTCTCGGCCCCTCAAGGGCGATGAAGCCGAACAGATCCTCAAGGCGGCTGACCTCAAGGCACTGCCCAACGTCTTCTACGTCGGCGATCACGGGCTGGGGCTGGTCGTCAAGGATGGCCCCAAGAACATCGTCAACACGAACGCCGATGTCGCCAAGGAAGTCCTCGATTACCTGAAGAGCGAACACAGCTACGGCAACAAAGACAGTCGCATGGGCAAGGCGCTGGAAAAGCGATTCGGCGGCACGCCGTACGGTTGGGAACGTGACATGCTGCGGCTGATCCTCGCCACGTTGTTCCGGGCGGGCGAGATCGAAGTCACCTACCAGGGCAACCGCTTCCACAATTACCAAGACCCGGCATCCCGCACGCCCTTCACCAACAATCCGGCTTTCCGGTCGTCGCTGTTCTCTCCCCGGCAATCGGTCGGCCTCAAGACGCTCACCCAGGCGGTGCAGCAGCTTGAAGACCTGACCGGAGAAGAAGTCGATGTCGAAGAAGGAGCCATCGCCACGGCGTTCAAGAAGGTGGCCGCGGAGGAACTGGAAAAGCTCTACCCGCTGAAAGCCACCGCCGAGGCCCACCGCTCCCGATCCTGTCCATGCTGTCCGAGTACCAGCAGACCCTCGTGGGCATTCAATCGTCCGCTTCCGACGACTGCGTTCGCATCCTCACTGAGAACGGAAGCGACTTCGGCGAAACCAGAGACAAGGTGCGGAAGCTCCGGGAATCGCTGAACGACGAGGCCATTGGCGTTCTTGCGGCAAGCCCGACTAGCAACCGAGCAAGTCTGGCAGCGGCTTGCAGCCACATTGCCCGTCGCCGGAAATCGCCAGCAGTGTCGAAGAACTGAAGACACTGCTTGGTTCCGAGCAGTTCATCGACTCGTGGGACGAGATCGCTCAACAGCACCAAGACGGTGCTGGACGCCTACAAGCACGCCTACTGCGATCTGTTCGACCGCCGCAAGAAGGCCTACGAGTCGGCGATCGGGGAGATCAAGAACCGCACCGAATGGGGGCCGCTGGAAGCCAACGAACTCCAGCATGGCCGCTTCGCTGTTGTCGCCGCTACTGGGACGGGTCGGCACTGATGAAGACAAGGAAGCGGTGGCCAAGCGGCACGTCGCTGGGCAAAGCCAGTCTGACCGAGATGGAGTCGGACCTTGCCGCCGTGGATGGGCTGAAGTCGTCGGTCCTGGTCAAGCTGCAAGAATTGTCGATTGGCGGCGAGAAGAAAGCACCCGTGCGAAGGGTTCGAGTTTCGGAGTTCTTCAATCGCCCCATTCAGACCCAAGAGGAACTGGACAAAGCCCTCGATCTCATACGGGACTCACTTCAGAAGTGCATCGATGAAGGCGCAATCATCATTCTGGAGTGAACCATGCTCAGTCCACGACAAATCTTTGAAGACAACATCCGGCCTGCGGACCTGCTGCTGAAGGTCTTTCGGCTGCTGGAGCATGATGCCCTCAACACCGAGGAAGCATTACTTCGTTCGCTGCGAGAACTTGTGAAAGCAGAGAAGGATGAAAGCCTGCTGGTCATTTCCAACGGCATCTTCTTGGGACTGATCCGAGAACTGGCCGAAGTTCCGCCGTCAGCAATCAAACGCAGTGCCTTGTGCAATCTGTTGCGGCAAGCCGTTGTTACCGCCAGCACGGCACTGGAAACGTACCTGCCGATCCTGTTGCGGGACAATCTGCCCGAAGTCATTCGGCTTCGAGGACGAGACTTCGTGCCGAAGAAGGACGAGGAGTTCAAGAACCAGTTCAAGAATCTGACGTTCGACCTCGATGAAGTCGTTGCGCATTCTGGTTGATCCCGACCCGCTGTTCGTCGCCAACAAGATGATCAGCAGCCTGAACTTCAGCTACCTCAGCGGCAAACGAGGTATCCACGTCACGGGCGTGTTGCTCGGCACTGGACAACCCGTGGGAGCAGATCGCCCAGCAACTGGCCGGGACGAAGACGAAATCAAGAAGACGCTCGATGCCACGGTGAAACGTCGCAACGACATCGTGCATCGGGCCGACCGTTCGCAGGACGATCCCGCTGGCGCCGCCCAGGAGATCGGCTTTCCGTGGGCGAAGCAGGCTGTCGAAACGATTCGGGTCGTTTGCCTTGCACTGGATGACCTCGTGACGAGTCGGCTCAAGGAACTGAAGCAGCAAGCGGCGGCATCGCAGCCGCAGGGGACGGCGTGACATGGACCAAGAGATTCGCAACAAGCTCCGCAACGTCGTGACGCAGTGCCGCAAGCTGCTCGAAGACTCCGTTTCGCAGGAGCTTGAGGGCAAGTACGGCATCTTCGCCAAGAAGGATCAGGTCACCGCCGATCCGAACGCCAAGATGACCCACCTGACCGAAGAGGAGCAGGCGGCACGCAAGGATATTCTCGATCACTTCGGCCACATCAAGGCCCGTGGCTTCAAGCCGAAGGAAGCCCTCGACCAGTTGGTGCGGGAAATCGCCTTCACGCATCTGAACCGGCTCTGCGCCTACAAGATGATGGAGGCACGGGAGGTCTACGTCGGCGGGCAGAAGTTCCGTGAGGCGGTGAGCCGGGGCGTCAACTCCAACGGCGTGAAGTTCTATCTGGCGGACCACCCGGAAGAGGAGCGGCTGTTCAACACCGGCCATCAGGATGTCGCCTATCGGCATTTTCTGGACTGGCTGGGCGGCTTGCTCTCCGACGAAATCGGCGTGCTGTTCAACCCCAACGACCCGGCCAACCGCCTCTATCCTCGGCAGAAGACGCTCGATGAAGTGCTGGACCTGCTGAACGGCGGCGGCATCAAGCCCGAAGAAACGGAACTGCGGGAGGAATGGCCGAAGATTTGGTCGCAGGACGAGACCATCGGCTGGGTCTACCAGTATTTCACGCCCAAGGAACTGCGGGATCAGGCCCGCAAGGAAAGCCAAGCTCCTCGCAATTCCTACGAACTGGCCTTCCGCAACCAGTTCTTCACGCCTCGCTACGTGGTCGAGTTCCTCACCGACAACACGCTGGGCCGCATCTGGTACGAGATGCGGAAGGGCGACACCAAGCTCAAGGACCAGTGCCGGTACATGGTCCGTCGCCCGACCGAGATCTTTCTGAAGGAAGGGGAACAGCCGCCCAAGGACGCTGCCGAGGGACGGGACGATCTTTCGCAAGAAGAACTGCTCAAGCTCCCGGTCCACATCCCGCACCGCCCGAAGAAAGACCCACGGGAACTGAAGATTCTCGACCCGGCCTGCGGCAGCGGCCACTTCCTGCTGTACTGCTTCGACCTGCTGCTGACGATTTACGAGGAAGCCTACGCCGACCCCGACCTCGGCCCGGCACTCCAGAAGGACTACCCGACGCTGGAAGATTTGCGGCGGGATGTTCCCCGGTTGATCCTCGCCCACAACCTGCACGGCATCGACATTGACCTGCGGGCCAGCCAGATTGCGGCCCTCGCCCTATGGCTCCGCTGCCAGCGGGCCTATCAGGAGATGGGGCTGAAGAAGGACCGGCCCAAGATCACCCGCTCGAACTTCGTCTGTGCCGAGCCGATGCCCGGCGAAGAGCAGATGCTCAAGGAGTTCGTTGGCCAACTTGAGCCGAAGCTCCTGGGCCAACTGGTCGAGGTCGTCTTCGACAAGATGAAGCTGGCCGGGGAAGCCGGTTCGCTCCTCAAGATCGAAGAGGAGATTCGGGAGGCCGTGGCCGCGGCGAAGAAGCAATGGTTCGAGGAGACCACCCGCGCCACGGACCGCAAAGGACAGCCGCTCTTGTTCACGAAAGCAACGATGGACCGACTTGCTGGCAAGCCGGAGCAGCCGGGGTTGTTCGACTTAGGCGACATCACCGACGATCAGTTCTTCGAGCAGGCCGAAGCCAAAGTGATCGAGGCCCTTCGTCAATACGCTGAAAAAGCCCAGAACGGTCACCGGCTTCAGCGGCGGCTATTCACGGATGACGCCGTGCGAGGCTTCGCCTTCGTGGACCTCTGCCACAAGCGATACGACGTTGTGCTGATGAATCCGCCGTTTGGCAAGTCTACGGCAAGGTCGGACAAATACATCGAGATGAGGTATGCCGACAGCTGGAAAGACGCCTACGCGTGTTTCATTGAGCGAGCACTCTCAGCAGTTGTGACCGGTGGCAAGGTCGGTGCTATCACTTCCTCTTTATTCCTTTACACAAAACAACTAAAGCAACTTCGGCACGAACTTCTGACGATCCCGCTTTTGGAGATTCTCGTAGAACTCGGCAGCGGCGTTCTTGACACCGCTACAGTTGATACAGCTATGTCCGTACTCTCCCGACACCACGGGCATTCGGCTCTCTTCTGCGATCTTACGTCGGTGTCCGAGAAGCACGAGCTTCTCACAAGCGTCTCGCTCACAGGTGATTCGAGGTTCCACCAAATCCCGCTAAGCACATTTTTGTCCCTTCCAAACTGGCCGCTCTGCTACCACGTCCATCCTTGGCTGCTTGCGCTCTGGAAGAGAAAGGGACGACTGGAGCCGGAACTTGCTACTGTGGTTGCAGGCAATAACACATTTGACGATGAGAGATTCATCCGTGTCCACTATGAGGTTCCTTCAGCACAGATCCGTACTCGGTGGATTCCTTACGCGAAGGGCGGGGTTTTTCAGCCATTCTACTCGCCCACAAACTTGCTCGTGGATTGGAAAGATGACGGGCAGGAAATGCGTCAGAACCAAATTGCAAGGTATGGCACCGATGCGCAAGTCATGCAAAGCAAGATCTGGTGGTACAAGCCCGGCTTGGCTTATCCAAATATCAGCAGTGTTGGGTTCAGTCCACGGGTACTCCCAGAAGGGCACATGTTTTCACACAAGGGAATGGCGATCTTCCCTGTTCCGGGCCAAAACGTATACGGCCTAATGGGTGTATTAAGTTCATCCTGGATTGAGGATCTGTTGTGTGCGTTTGGACGACATCGCGCATATGAAATCAGTGCAGTCGCCAATCTTCCAATTATTGCGGGCGACATCGACACGGCAGGAACTTCTCCTGGAACCATCGCTCGACAAGGGGTCGAGCTGATGTTCGAGGCGGAGTCGGTCGTAGAAACGTCGCCTCAGTTCATCCTGCCGCAAGTGCTTCGATCCCGACAACTCCATCCTGCATCGCATGGCGGCCATCGTCTGCAGGATCGGTTTCATGCTGGCTTGCGGGAACAGCTTGGGAGTCTGTACAACACATTGGATCGAGGAGTAGAGGGGGCGATTTTTAGAGGATCGGTTCCTCCGCTCGTGTCAGATCGTCGGGCAGGTTTGGTTGATTCCGTTGAGATACTTTGTGATGAGTCCTCATCACAAAGCGCTGGACGCGTTCTACAGTATGCAGCGGGCGTGATATTTGGCAGGTGGGATGTTCGTCTCGCTACAGGACAACGGCCGCTTCCGAAGTTGCAAGATCCATTCTCGCCTGTACCAATCTGTGCGCCGGGTTCGCTTCAAAGTGAGAATGGACTGCCTGCGATTGAGGCGCCAGACAGCTATCCGTTCCGCATTCGCTGGGGTGGGACCCTCGTCGATGATCCTGACCATTCAGACGACATCGTGCGCCGGGTCCGGGAAGTTCTCGAAGTCATCTGGAAGGACCGAGGCCGAAGCCATCGAGAAGGAAGCCTGCGAGATCCTCGGCGTGAAGGAACTGCGGGACTACTTCCGCAAGCCGGGCAAGGGCGGGTTCTGGGACGATCACGTGTCCCGCTACTCCAAGAGCCGCCGCAAGGCCCCGATCTACTGGCTGCTCCAGTCCTCGAAGAAGAACTATGCCCTCTGGCTCTACTACCACCGACTCGACAAAGACCTGCTCTTCAAGGCGCTGGTGAACTACGTCGAACCGAAGATTCGCTTGGAAACCAGCCGCCTCGAAACTCTTCGCAGCCAAAAGGCCGCAGCGGGTGATTCGGGCAAGGAAGCCAAGCGGCTCGCCAAGGAACTTGAACGGCAGGAAGACTTCCTCTCCGAACTGCGGGACTTCGAGGACAAGCTGCGTCGGGCGGCGAACCTGCATCTCGAACCCGACCTCAACGATGGCGTTGTCCTGAACATCGCCCCGCTCCACGAACTCGTCCCGTGGAAAGAGGCCAAGAACTACTGGGAAGAACTCCTCGAAGGCAAGTACGAGTGGTCCTCCATCGGCAAGCAACTTCGCCAGAAAGGACTGGTGAAGTAATGGCCGTCGTCACCGAATCTCTCGTTCAACTGATCGCCAAGCAGGTCGATGAGAAGGGGCTGGTGGTCTGGTACGACCCGGAGCAAGCCTACGGTACGGCGGCTGCGGAACTTTCCCTGCCGAACACGACCGTGGCCCGCTACGACGGCAGCTTCCTCAAGCTGCGAAAAGAGATCGACCATCTGCTCAACGACGGGCAACCGCCTCGGCTGGTCGTGTACGTGCCGATTGAGCGAACCGAAACCGACAGCGCCCTGATCGAACTCGATTGCGCCGGGGTCATCATGCAACCCCGGCAACAACCCCCGGCCTGCAATACCCGGCTGTCGGTCGTGGCCCGCAATGCCCTGAAGCCGATTCTGGGCGAGGATCAGGTTGCCGAAATCGAACGGCAGGTGGAGGCGGGCAAGCTGTCGCTGGCCGATCTGAATTCCCTGGCCGAACAAGGGAAAGGACATTTCGACCGGCGTACTGACGCTGATCTTCGGCTCGGCCAACCCGCAAGAAGTCGCCTTGGCATTCCTGCACAGCGACCAGTACGACGAGGAGATCGGCAAGAAAGAAGCCGAGAAGGAACTGCGTCACCTGCTGCAAGTCAGCTTCGACATCGAACTCCCCGCCGCCGAAGCCCTGTCGAATTGGCGGGTCAGGTTGGGGCGGCATGTCCTGCTGACCGATTTGTTCGCCGCCCTCAAGAAGCAAGTGCCATCGTCGCTCTCGTCGGTCCCCGTGGCCACCAGCACGGGTGGCATCGATGCCTGCGTGCGATTGGCTCGAACATGGCGAAACAGCCGGGACGTGCGGGACAGCTACGTGACCGTGGCCAACAAGGTCGAACAGGAACTTGGCCTCGACCAGCTTGAACTGCCCGTGGAACCGCTCAAGGAAAACGAAACCTTCTTGTGCGTCGAACGGGCCTTGCTGGTGCATGTGGAAAGCGAACTGCTCAAGGCGGCGACCCCGGCCTTGCTGCAACTGGCCGAGTATCGCCTGTCCCGATTCTGGGCCGACGTGATTCCAGCGATTCAGGCTCGGTGGGCGCTGATCTCTTCCGCTGCCGAGGTCTTGATCGAAGCCGACCGGGTGGGCAAGGCGCTCAAGAAGGCTCCGACCACAGTTCCCGCTCTCGTCAAAGCGTACGCCGATGATGACGAGCCGTGGTGCTTGCTCGACACGCATCACCGGCACATGGAGAGCCGCAAGTACAACTTCGAGTTCGCCGCCAGCGACGATCATCACGGGCTGGAAAAGCTCATCACGAAGGCCGAGCAACGCTACACCGAAGTCGGCTCGGAATTGGCCAAGCACTTCATCACCCAGCTTCCAGAAGGCCAAGCATCCGATCAAAGGGCTGCTGCGGCAGCGGGATATTTTCGAGAAGCAGGTGAAGCCGCTCCTGGGTGAAGGCAAGGTCGCCTACGTGTGGGTGGACGCCCTTCGATTCGAGATGGCTCGTGAGTTGTGCCGGTTGCTCAAGGACGACTTCAAGCTGGAGATTCAGCCTGCCATCGGCACGATACCCACGATCACCGAAATCGGCATGGCGGCGTTGTTGCCGAAGGCTCAACGAGTCCGCCAAGGTGGTGGCCGTGGGTGGCGGCAAACTGGCGCTGGAGATCGGCGGCAAGGTCATCAAGGATCGCAAGGATCGGGTGGCGTTCCTGAAAGAAAATGCGGGCGTGTCGGTCTTCGATGCCAAGCTGGACGACCTGCTTCCCAAGCCAGCCAAGAAGGTCAAGGAAGGCATTCAGAGCGCTGAGTTGATCCTGATTACGTCGCAGGAGATCGATGAACTGGGCGAGGCCGACAACATGGCCCAAGCCCGGCTTCAGATCGACGGCGTGCTGAGTCACTTGCGGCGAGGCGTGCAGGGTGCTGGCCGATCACGGCATCAAGACCATTGTGTTGGTGGCCGACCACGGCCATCTGTTTGCCGACGAGATCGGGGAGGACATGAAGATCGAGGCCCCCGGTGGCAAGGTTGAAGACCTGCATCGCCGGGTATGGGTGGGCGTTGGGGGAAATTCGGAACCGTCGTATCTGCGGACCTCGCTGGCCTCGTTGGGAGTGGACAGCGAGTTCGACATTGCGACCCCGTGGACCTTCGCTGTCTTCAAGTCGAAGGGTGGCGGCGCGAGCGTATTTCCACGGCGGACTGTCTCCGCAAGAACTGATCGTTCCCGTGGTCGTGATGCACTCGGCGGTGAAGTCCTCGGCCCCCTCGACCGGCATTCAATGGACGCTGACTCCCGGCACGGCGAAACTGACCACGAGGTTCTTTTCCGTGCAGATTGCCGGGAGCCAGAGCGAGTCGAGCCTGTTCGGATTTGAACCGCCCAAAGTGCGGATCGAACTGCGAGCCAACAAGAAGTGCGTTTCGCGTCCCCGTGAGCGCCTCGTACGGATTCGAGGATGCGACCGGCGAAGTGAAGCTGAAGATTGCGGAGAACGACAACAAGCGAATCGAACCGAATACCGTCACCGTGATGCTGTCCGAGGAGATTTCCCAGAAGACGGTGGGAGTCTATCTGCTCGATGCCACCACGGGGGCAGAACTGGCGGCTCCGCTGACGGTCGATGTCGCCATTTCGATGTGAGGATAAGCTATGCCTGAACTAGATCGAAAAGCGGCTTCCGTGTTTGCGGGCAAAGTGGTTCGCAAGGACTTGGTTCGCAAAGTGAAGGTCGGGGCCAATGTCCCGGTCTTCGTCCTTGAGTACCTGCTGGGGAAGTATTGCGCCACCGATGACCCCGTGGCCATCGATGCCGGGCTGAAGGTGGTCAACAACACGCTGTCCTCGAACTTCGTCCGCCCCGATGAAGCCAACAAGGCGCAGTCGATGGTCAAGGACAAGGGGAAGCACACCTTCATCGACAAGGTGCAGGTGCGGTACGTTTCCGAGGACGACAAGCACTGGGCCGAACTGAAGAACTTCGGCAACAAGTACGTCCACATCCCCGAACACTTCCTGCGGGAGTACGACCGCCTGCTGATGGGCGGGATTTGGGCGCAAGTGGATATTCGGCACTCAATACGACGAAGAGCAGAAGGGCAAGCGCAGCCCGTTCTGGATCGACAGCCTGAAACCGATCCAGCTTGCGACATTCGACCTCGAAGAGTACCGGGCGTGCCGCAGCCAATTCACCACCGACGAATGGATCGACCTGCTGCTGCGCACCATCGGCCTCGAACCGTCGCACTTCAATCGCCGCCAGAAATTGCATTACTTGGTGCGGCTGATACCGCTGGCCGAGGCCAACTATAACCTGGTGGAACTTGGCCCACGTGAGACGGGGAAGAGCTACGGCTATCAGGAGTTGTCGCCGTACACCATCCTGCTCACTGGACCAACGACCGTGGCCAATCTGTTCTTCAACATGGCCAGCGGCAAGATGGGATTGGTCGGAATCTGGGATGCCATCGGCTTCGATGAAGTGGCCGACCTCCAAAAGATGCCCAAGGAAGTCGTGACGACGCTCAAGACCTACTGCGAGTCGGGGACATTCGCCCGTGGAAAGGACTCGCTGTCCGGCATGGCTTCTATCGCCATGTTCGGGAACACGAACCAGCCGGTCGAAGTGATGGTGCGGTCGTCGCACCTGTTTATGCCGATGCCCGACGTGATCCGAGAGGACATGGCGTTCCTCGACCGAATCCACTTCTACATCCCCGGCTGGGAGATGCCAAAGATGAAGGTGGAGTTCTTCACCAATCATTACGGCTTCGTTGTGGATTATCTGGCGGAGGCCCTGCGAGAGCTAAGGAAGCACACCTTCACCGAAGTCCTCGACCGGAATTTTTCGCTGGGAGCGCACCTAAAATCACGTGATGTCAAAGCGGTGCGGAAGACCGTTTCGGGTTTGGTCAAACTGATCTACCCGAACGGGAACTTTCCAAGGAAGAGCTAGCCGAACTGGTCGAGTTGTCCCTCGAAGGCCGTCGCCGGGTGAAGGAACAACTCAAGAAGATGGGTTCCTTCGAGTTTCATCAAACGTCGTTTTCGCTGATCGACAACGAAACACGAGAAGAGAAGTTCGTCGGCGTCCCCGAACAGGGCGGACGGGACATGATCTCGCTCGACCCTCTGGCTCCGGGATCGGTGTACACGTCTTCGGTGGACGATCACGCCAAGGTCGGCCTCTACCGTCTTGAAGTCGGCTGCTCGCCGGGTACTGGTAAGCTCAAGATCGCCGGTGGGGTCGAAGGGCTGATGCGGGAGTCGATCAACCGGGCCTTTGCATATCTGATGGGCCAGAAGGTCAAGATGGGCGTCGGCCAGCAGGTCGATACGACCGATTTCCACGTTGAAGCCATCGATCTACTCAGCAATCACGTCCCTTGCGAAGCCGGGATTGCCTTGGTCGTCGCCATCTACTCGGCGCTGAAGAGACTGCCAGTCCAGGCGGGCCTCGTCATCCTCGGCGACCTGAGCATCCAGGGGAACATCAAGCCGATGCGGTCCCTGGCCGAGCCGTTGCAGGTTGCGATGGACAACGGCGCACGCAAGGCGCTGATCCCGCTGGAAAACAAACGGAACTTTCTCGAAGTCTCCGGCGACATCGTGGAGCGGGTTGACCCCGTGTTCTTCTCCGATCCGATGACGGCGGCGATGAAGGCGTTGGGCATGACGTAGAGGAACTGATGATCCTGACCCTCCAGCTAACGTTCACCTTGGAACTGAAGACCATATACTGGGCTGTTGTCAGGAGGACTGTATCGCCACCCAGGTAGAAGTATGGAGAGTCGGAAGTGAATCAGCTGAGTTCTTGCGAATGACTGCCGCAAGTATTTCAGGTCATCTCGTCGCCGATTGGGTGCCGTCGCTCCCTGCTGAAACCGGCGCTTCATTCATCGGTTGGCCATCGTTCCTTCTCGAGAGTGTGAGAGTCGGACGCCGGGACACGCTTGCTTTGTGCGCGGAGGCGGGCCGCAGCGAGCGGCAGTGGAAGAGTTTCCTTTCATGGATGTTGGGCGTTGCCGGAGCACGACATATTCTTCGGGACGAAGGATATCGTTGGATCGCGCCCCTGAGCGCTTTTTATCCAGACGCTGTTGAAGAGGTGGACCTCACAAGATGGAACGGCTTATTCCCGCGCAGCTCCCTCACTGCCGAAGCAAACAGTCAAAACAGTTCACTGGTGCGTCCTGATTACGTGGCGTTGCGTTCCACCTCGGCCGCGAGAGGCGCCCAAGCCTATGAATGGGCCGTCGCCGAAGCAAAAGGTACTTCGTTGAGCCTCTCCAATCGCTCGGCATGTCCAAGCGAATGGTCAGCGCAGGTGCGAAATGTAGTGTTGAAGCTAAACACAAAGAAAGTCAATATCCCGAGGCACATTGTAATTGCCACTCGTGTTAACCCGAATGCCACGAATGTGAAAACTCGGCGGATTCAACTGCGCGCTTGGAATAAGCGAGAAGAGACCGAGATGCCAGAACTCCCTGCTGAGGCCGCGGTTCTGATCTCCGCAGCTCATTTGTTCGGAATATTTAAAGGTCTTCGTTTGCCGAGCAACGCTGCAGCAATTGCTCTCGCCGTAAGTGCGAGGACGAACGGCATCACTAATAAGCGGCTTGATGAGCATATTCAGCAAGCGTCAGATCGTGCTGAACAAGAGCTGCTGATGCGCACGCAGCAAGAAAACGGTCAAGTCGGCGCTGGCACCGGAGCCAAGTTATCGCTGGATACGGAGCGGGGTAGTGTGACGGTGCAGATCGCAGCGCCGCTCATCGAATGGGCAAGGATACTGCGACGCATCGTGAACCCTTTTGAGGCTTCCCGCATTCTTAGCAAAATCGATGCCGAGCTGGACAACTGGGACGCATCTCGACAGGCAGTTGGGCATCAGGATGATGTTGCATACTCGTCAGGAATAGAGATGCGTTTCCCCCGCGACTTCGAGCCTGGGCATCGAGGCTGATGAGGATGGTTTCATCACCCCCGAGATTCGCTGCTCGGTGGCGGTGACAGCCCGTGAAGCAAGGTTGCCGACACTGCACCTGAATCAAGAAGGATTGCAAGAATGCAAATGGTCCTCCCGATGAGGCTGCCCGAAATCTTCTGTTTACGGGCAGCATGGCCGGTCGATCTGGCGCGCGCCGCAACATCACGCGCTTAGCGGGCAATCCGCGGGTAATTGGGCAAGCCGCGGAACGCCAGTTCGCCTTTGCTTGTCCCAGCCGAATATGCAATATCAATGCCTCCTGCGTTCTCAGGCCTCCGGTATCTGCCGGCGATACGGCAACTGCGTGGTTCTCATCTCTTCAGCCTGATTGATTCCTTTTTGACTGGCTGAAAGGTACTCGGTGTACATCGAAGAATTTGCGTTAAGGTTTATCTGTGCTGTCGTACACCCATAGATTTTAGGACAGCAGAAATCAATTGTTTTCGCAGTTTTTTTTCAGCAGCTTACACTCCCTTCAGCCTAATGCCTTTTGAGCCGAAGAAACGAGATCGGTGTGTCTCCATCTGGTTTCAAAAGGGTTCTCCGCGAATGTTGAAAATCAGGACCCTTTTGGGCCGGCTCAAAGGGACGCTAGAACTTGCGACCATTGAACGTGCATTTTGCTGCACTCGTTCTGCGAGCTTCCCTGCTTCAAGACCGCATATTGCGCAAGTGATGTAGCCAGGGCACTAAGAGACCGGCCTTCAGTCGCGCGGTCTGCTCGATCCCTTTTCGGAGTTGCACCACCAATGCACGGCTTGGATATTGTCCGAATGGTCGTCTCGGCGGGCGCCTCCCATTCCTTTTGGCTGTCTGTGGTCCGGTACGACGTCGCTGCAGTCGGCAAATTCGTGGCGGCAAATGGCACATTTCCCAGCCTGCTCGACGATCTTCCGGTTCAGCAGCTTCCGCATCTCTCCTGGCGACCGGAGTTCACGGTACCCCCTCGGGTGATGCGGATCTTCGATGCGCTGAACACCAAGCTGAAATCTGCGTTCTTTCCGCGCCTGCTGGCGACCGCAGCAGAACAGAGAACGATGGATTGGGCAGAATTCATTCCTGCGGAGTTTCATGGAATTGCTCCAGTGTGATTTGCATTGATCTCGGCTCGTCGGCCTGCAGCGGGCACCGCTACTGACGGCGCGGCTCAGAACTGCCATTGAGTCTTTGGTTGAGGAGCCTGAATTCCCGTCTGAGACGGGTAGCTGTCCGCAGCGGCTAAACCAGTACAATGTCGTGAATATCCGGAGACGCCATGAATCGTTGCCGCTTGCTTTTGCTGTTTGTCCTGGTCGTTTTGTCCGCCGTTGCGCTGAATGCGCAGCCTCCCGTCACGCTGTCACCGCTCACACAGAAGTACGTTCGGGTGAATTCGCCGCGAGTGCTGCTGGCTCATGTCCGCGTGATCGATGGCACGGGCAAGCCGGCAGTTGACGACCAGAACGTGGTGATCGAAGGCGGCCAGATCGTCGCTGTCCAGCCCGGCGCAGACGTCGCCTCAGGCAACGGCATAACCGTGCTCGACCTGCGCGGATACACCGTGATGCCCGGCATCGTGGGTATGCACAATCACTTGTTTCACATCGCGCGGCCCGACTTGGAAGCGAATGGTGACTGGGAAGCACCGCTGCTGGTGCCGCAGATGACGTTCTCCTCGCCCCGCATGTACCTGGCGGCGGGCGTCACCACCATGCGCACGACCGGGAGCGTCGAAACCTACGCCGACCTCAACCTCAAGAAAATGATCGACTCCGGCCTGGTCCCAGGCCCGCACCTCGATGTCACTGGGCCCTATCTGGAAGGGCCGAATTCCTACCTTTTCATGCAGATGCACCAGCTCACCAGTCCCGAAGATGCGCGCAGGCTAGTGAACTACTGGGCCGACCAGGGCGTCACGTCCTTTAAGGCATACATGGACATTACCCGCGACCAGCTCAAGGCCGCGATTGAAGAGGCGCACAACCGCGGACTGAAGGTCACCGGCCACCTCTGTTCGGTAACGTATCCGGAGGCGGCGGCACTGGGCATCGACGATCTGGAGCACGGATTCTTTGTGAACACGCAGCTCGATCCCGACAAGCAGCCCGACCAATGTCCCAAGAGCGGCGGTAAGCCGACGATGGAAAAGATGGCCCCTGACTCGCCTGAGGCCAAAGACCTGATCGCGACACTGGTCAAAGCCCACGTGGCAATAACCTCGACGCTGCCGGTCTTCGAGCACTCAGTGCCGGGACGCCCACCGCTGCGGCCCGACATGCTCGACGCCATGTCGCCGGAAGCGCGCACGGCGTTTCTATATGCCCGGAACCGGCGCGCCGTTTCACCGGCAGGCAATTCCGCCGAGATGTTTCAGCGTGACATGCAACTGGAGTACGCCTTCGCGCAGGCTGGCGGGTTGCTGCTCGCGGGTCCCGATCCGACCGGCAACGGCGGCACGCTGCCAGGATTCGGCGATCAACGCGAGATTGAGTTGCTGGTCGAAGCCGGATTCACTCCGGTGGAAGCCATCAAAGTCGCGACCCTGAACGGTGCAACCTACATGGGAAGGCAAGACCAGATCGGCTCAATTGCGCCCGGCAAGAACGCCGACTTGGTTGTGGTCAAAGGCAATCCAGCAAGCAAAGTTGAAGAGATCGAAAAGGTCGAGATCGTCTTCAAGGACGGCGTGGGCTACGACTCACAGAAACTGTTCGACTCGGTGCGCGGCCGCTACGGGCAGTATTAGAGGAACGCGCAGCCGCCATACTGAAGCAGTATGGACGTTGCAATGGCTCTTGGTCGGCTTGGATGGCAGATTTGGCGCATATTATGTGGGGGCGCTTCCCCAATGCCCGCTGCCCCCTCCTTCGCCGTCCTCACCTGGCCCTCTTCAAGCTGGTGAGCAGCCCCGAATACCGCCGTTGCGGACGGTCATTATGGACCGCGATGGCGAGCGCCTTCCGCTGCCCGATCAGCACGAGCAGCCGCTTTCCCCGCGTGATCCCCGTGTAAACCAGGTTGCGTTGTAGCAGCATGTAATGCTGGGTCGCCACCGGAATCACCACTGCCGGGAATTCCGAGCCCTGCGACTTATGAATCGTAATGGCGTAGGCCAATGCAACTTCATCCAACTCCCCGAAGTCGTACTTCACGAGCCGATCATCGAAGCGGATCGTAACCTCGTGCTCAACTGAATCAATCCGCTCGACAATCCCGATGTCGCCGTTGAACACGTCCTTGTCGTAGTCGTTCTCGGTCTGGATGACCTTATCGCCGATCTGGAACCGCCATCCAAATCGCTCGACGCTGGCTTGGCCGGGTCTGGCCGGGTTCAACACCTGCTGTAAAGCAGTGTTCAGCTCCCGCACGCCGAGTGATCCCCGGTTCATCGGACAAAGAACCTGAACGTCGCGGATCGGATCGAGAGCAAATCGCTCCGGAATCCTCTCCTGCACCAGCTTGACCAGGGTTGCCGCAATCTTCTCCGGATCTTCCCGCTCCACAAAATGGAAATCGGAGTTCGGGTCTGCTGCACTCATGTCCGGCATTTGCCCTCGGCGAATCCGGTGCGCGTTGGTGATGATCCGGCTGTTGGCCGCTTGCCGGAAGACTTCGGTGAGGCGAACCACCGGCACGACGCCGCTCTCGATCAGATCATGCAGTACCGTTCCCGGCCCCACCGAGGGAAGCTGATCCACGTCGCCTACCAGAACCAGCCCGGAGCGGTGCGGGACAGCTCGAAGCAGCGAATGCATCAGCAGCACATCCACCATGGAGGTCTCATCGACCACCAGCAATCCGCAGGCCAACGGATTGGACTCATTGCGAGTAAACCTGCCCGTTCCGGGATCGATTTCCAGCAGGCGATGGATCGTCTTTGCTTCCATGCCTGTGGTTTCCGTGAGCCTCTTCGCCGCCCGACCCGTCGGCGCGCACAGCAGGCACTTCACCTTCTTTGCCCTCAGGATCGTCAAGATGGAGTTGACCAACGTCGTCTTGCCGACGCCTGGCCCACCGGTGATGATTACGACCCGATTTTCCAGGACCGTTTTCAATGCCTCGCGCTGGCTGGGGGCCAGCGTCTTGCCTGTTCGCTGCTGGCACCAGGTGACGGCTTTCTCGAAATCGATCGGAGGGTAGATCATCGGCGCCTGCGTCAGCGCCTTGATTTTGGCCGCGATGCCCTCTTCCGCCTTCCTCAGATGGGGCAGGAAGATCAGGGCATCCCCGTCGATCTCTTCCAGCAGCAGGGAGCCGCTGGTGAGCATCTGGGAAAGCGCCTGCTCGATCGTCGCTTCCGGGATCTCCAGCAGCTTGACCGCCGTCAGTTTGAGTTTTTCTAGCGGCAGCGCACAATGTCCGTCTGAAGTCGCTTCCAGCAGGACATGGTCGATGCCCGCCCGCGCCCGATTAAGCGAATCCCGAGGAATTCCAATTTTCTGGGCGATCTGGTCGGCGGTCGCGAAGCCGATCCCGTAGATGTCCTTCGCCAACATGTACGGATTGCTCCGCACTTTCTCGATAGCCTGCTCGCCATAGGTCTTGAAGATTCGCACCGCCCGGCTGGTGCTCACGCCATGGCTATGCAGGAACAGCATGATTTCGCGGACTTGTTTCGCCTCCTGCCATGCCTGCGCAATCCGCTCCCGGCGCTTGGGCCCGATCCCATCAACGGATTGCAGTTCCGCGGCCCGGTTCTCGATCACGGCCAGAACTTCGGCTCCGAACCGCCCGACCAGCTTCTTCGCCAGAATCGGCCCGATGCCTTTGACCAAGCCGCTGCCGAGGTACCGCTCGATCCCTTCCACCGTCGTCGGCGGCACGGTCTTCATCATCCTGGCCTTGAATTGGAGTCCGTGCTCTTTGTCCCTAACCCACCAGCCCTCCGCCTCCAGCCACTCCCCGGCAGTCACGGAAGGCAGCGATCCAATGACCGTTATCTCGTCCCGCTGCCCTCTGACTTTTACCCGAAGCACACAGAAGCCGTTTTCGTCGTTGTGGAAAGTGACGCGCTCGATCAGGCCGGAGATTTCCTCGGTGCTCGCCTTGTCAGGACCTTTGGCATTCATCTGGTTGGGGATTCATTTTCCCACGGATGCTTTGTCTTGCGTTGAGGAGAAGGCCCGCGTCCTACTTACTTCGAGTCATCACAGTAATTATCTTCCGCTAAGGGTCTCGGCTAGAATTCGCTTGACTGGGCCGACCGCCCGCCTCCGCAGTTGGCCGCATGTTGGCAAGTCGCCGGACCTTGATATCGGATAGCATCAGGAATTGCAGAACACGCGATACGCGGCTGCGCGAACGACGCGGGGCAGGCCGAGTCGAAAGGACTCACCTCTTTGGAGCCAGAGACTAAAACTTTTCGTGTTTTCATCAGCTCCACGTTCGGCGATATGGTCGCAGAGAGGGATTGGCTTCAAAAGAAGGTCTTTCCCAGGTTGCGGACGTTCGCCCAAAAGAGAGGCTGCAGGTTCCAAGACATCGACCTGCGCTGGGGAGTGAGCGAAGATGCCGCGCTGGATCAGCAGACGATGAGGATCTGTCTCGCGGAGATTGCGCGATGCAGAGAACATAACCCGCCTCCAAATTTTCTCCTCCTGCTTGGCAACCGTTACGGTTGGAAGCCATTACCCCAGCAGATCGATGCTGCGGAGTTCGCAATGCTGCTCGACGTTGCGACGCCGGAGGAGCGGCGGGTGCTTAACTGGGACGAGTCTGATTGCCAACGGAAACGCGGCTGGTATCGCTTGGATCGAAACGCCGTTCCCGCGCAACATGATCTGCGCGCCAGGTCAACGGCCGAAGTCGATGAAGTCAGTCACGAGTCGTGGCGGCGAATCGAGGCGACTATCGGAGGCATTCTGGCGCGTTGCGTTGAGAAGTTGCGATGGGAGCGGGACGACCCTAGACGGTTCAAATACGAGCTTTCAGCGACGCACCACGAGATTCTTGCGGGCGCCATGGCACCTCCGGCCGGCGGGGCGGGTGTACTCGCTTTCTTCCGACAGATTCACAATTTCGATAATCTACTCGGAGATCTTCCGCAGCCTGCCGCACGCGATCTGGTTGACACGAACGAGACTGGCTCGTTTGACTCTGCCGCGCACGAGAAGGTGGAAAAGCTGAAAGAAGAGCTGCGAAGCAAACCACATGTCGCTGCGTTTGAATTCGGTGCCACCTGGACTAACGGACATCTGGATACTGACCTGTACACGTTCGGACGGCATGTCTTCCGCTCGCTTGCGAAGAGCATTCAAGAGGCGGCGCCGCTCGACCGAGCGCCCGCACTGGTGCGGGAGATCGAAAGACACGAACAGTTTTGCGCCGAGAAGTCCGCGGGTTTTCGTGGACAAACAAGAATCGTAACCCGGATTGAGTCATACGTTCGCGGACGCGGTGACGCGACTGCCACCCAGCCATTCGCAATCTGTGGACGGCTGGGTGCCGGCAAATCCGCCATCATGGCGCGGAGTCTGAGCCTGATCCAACACTCATTGCCGGGTGCCGAACTGTCAGCCTCTGACGTGGTCGTCGCAGCCCGCTTTATCGGCGCCACTCCGGAGTCATGTGAGGCCGAATCGCTCTTATCCGGCCTGTGCGAGGAAGTTGCGGGCGCGCTGGGGATACCGATTGATGCCCATCGGGCCGATCTCGGATTCGCGGCGCCGCAGGGGATTGTAACCCGACAAGCTCCGTACGGGGAGGAAGCGTACGCACGTTTTCGGTCGCTTCTCGCTCGCGTCCCCGAAACCAAAACCCTAGTCGTGTTTCTCGACGGATTGGATGGGTTGGAGCCTACGGGGAATTCCCATGCACTGAACTGGCTGCCAGCGGATTTAAGGCCGAACGTTCGACTCGTGGTTTCGGTGATGGGCGGAGATGACGGCGGCGAGTGCATTCGGGCTATCGAACAGAAGCTGCCCGAATCGAATATCCAACCCGTCCCGCCGCTGGAGACCAGTGTCGCAAGAGATCTTCTGCAATCTTGGCTTGCAGGGGTGAACCGGACGCTCCAAAACACTCAGTCCGATTACGTCATGGCTCGATTCGCCGGGTGCGCAACCCCTTTGTATCTTCGGCTTGCCTTTGAGATGGCGCGTACCTGGAAATCGTACCAGCCAATCGAGGACGGTATTAGCTTAGAACCCGATGTACCGGCTATGGTCGCGGCGACGTTCTCGCGCCTAGAGTCCTCTGGACACCATGCCGAAAGCATGGTCTCTCGGACGCTGGCTTACCTGATCACATCGCGGCATGGACTGTCTGAAAGCGACCTTGTCGAAATGGTCTCCGCCGACGAAACTGTGCTTTCTGATTTTCGTCGGCGTTCGCCTCAATCTCCAAACGTTGACCATCTGCCGTTGGCGCCTTGGATTCGCTTCTACGAGGACATCAGTCCGCTGCTGTCATCCCGAAAGGCGAACGGGTTCGAGCTCCTAGCGCCCCAAAACGCAGCGGTGACAGCCGCGGCGAAGGCCCGCGCAGAGAAAATTGGCCTACTGGCGATCCATGCAAGTCTTGCCGCGCACTTCAAAAGGCAGGATTCTATTCAAAGCGCGCGGCCATTCGACGCGCAGAGGCGCATGATCCAAGCGGAGATGCTCTGGCACCTGTGCGAGGCGAACGACTGGGAAACCCTGGCTCCAACCTTAACCAGCCTGCTCTTATCGGCATCGGGGAAAGCCGCACAGGAGCCTTCGGAGCCGTTTCTCCACGAGAACGAAGTCATCCGGTATTGGGCACGCATCGAAGAGTCTTCCCGATTTACTTTTCTCAAGAGCGTCCAACATGTGCTGGAATCGCCGGAGAGTTATTCGGATGAGGTGGTGCAAAGGGTCGCGGTGCTGCTCCTCCGGCGCAACATGGCACAACCGTCTGACCGGTTGCTCAGCCACTTAGCAGATCGCTTCCGGCGCGCCGGGCAAGTCCGGGAACTTGCTTGGGCCCTTCATCGTCGCGTCGAGTCCTTGTATCTCCAACACGACGGGCATATGGCATTGAAGCTGCTCGAACAGGAGGCTGAGATCTGGCGTCAGCTGGGCGATGAGGACGGTTTGCGTTATTGCCTGCTCAACCGAGCTCATGTGCTGGGGTCAGCCGGGCAACCGGCAGAAGCTTACCGGATCTATTGCGAGCAGGAGCCGTACTTTCGAACCCGAAAAGACCTCTTGGGCATCAACGTCTGCCTCAACAACCGCGTCAAATTCGAAACCGAGCGTGGTAATACGGAGACCGCTATGGACCTGTTGCGGGAATGCGAAGAGATCGATAGGGCATTCGGGGACGATGTTGCACTCGCTCAAACCATGTGCAACCAAGGATGGGTTCTACGAAGGCTAGGACTGCATGCTATTGCCGAAAGGTCATTCGCCGATGCACAGCGGGTCTTCCAAGACTGGGGCGAACTCGAAGGACTGTCGGTTTGCCTCGGGAATCGGGCGGCTATTGCCGAGGACCTTGGTAGGCCCGAATCCGCCGTTCCGATGCTCAAGGAGCAGGCGAGAATCTGCCAGCAGACAGGATATGACGAAGGGCTTCTAAGGGCGCTCGCAAACCTCGCCAAAGTACTTGGTATTGTGCTGGGAAGACCAGACGAAGCAAGGCCTTTCCTGTTGGAGGCCATGGTTCTTTGTAATAAACACGGATTTCGTGAATATGGGGCAAAGATCCTGGCGATTCAGCGGGAGTTGTGGCGGCTCTCCGTATAATGGCGGGGAAACCGTAACCCGGGAGAACACACTTATGCAGCAGCCTGAGTTGCGAAAAAGGCTTCTATCTTCGGCTTATTCCCAGGCAGTGTCCGAATACCGGTGTTGGGAGACGTACAAGCGGGAGCAATGGCTTGCCTTCCTGAAGTACGGCGAGGAAGACGTGCTGGACTTGTCGCTGGCCTTGCTGTCCGGGGCGCGACGGTACCGCTACCCAATCGCGGCTCTTGACCTGGCTGCCTACACGCTCCTCAAGTTCGGCCTCGATGTTCCGCTCGCCACCACACTGATTACGGGTTACGTGCCGAATCAACGAACCGGTGATGAAGATCCGTCCCAATTCCTGACACTCGCGATCCGGCTTAACGGTTCCTCGGAGTGCCGCGTGCACTTCTCTCCCCACTTATCGGCGCGGTGTGGAATCCTTTCGGAAGCAGGCCCGGAAGCTTATATTGCGACTCTTCTCTCGACGGCCGGCGTATCCCGGGAACTGCTACCATTCATTCAAAGAGAACTCGCGAGAATTCAGAGCGGCGCATGCCCATACGAAGCGGAGGCCGAGCGGCTCTTTGCGTATGATGCGGATGGCACCCGCCGGGCGGAACACTTCCTGTGCCAAGGCAAATGGCCGCCTGCGGAGATGCGGACTGAGATCGAAGCCGAAAAGACCCTCCTTGAGGGCCTGCGCCGCATCCGCGATGAAGATCGCCATCGTTCATCGAAGTTCTCCAAGCCGCCTTCATGATGATGTACCGGCGGGCAAACGCCGGGATATCGGGTAGGATACTTCGGGAGGACTGAGAGACTTCCTCGGTGCTCGCCTTGTCAGGACCTGTGGCATTCATCTGGTTGAATTACCGCTATGTCCAAGATTCCTCGATCTGATGAAGTTTGGCAAAGAGTGTTTGCATACGCCCAAGACTGCCTCAGGAATGACCGGCCCGTCTTTACCGTCGCGCGCCGCGTAGAGAATCGCATAACAGACGTAAAGTCGAGCAGCATCGGACGCCGCTCAGCACAAGGCACCACGAATTCGTCCAGAGTCACCAGGGCGATGGTTGACAGCCTTTGGTCAGAGCTCCGAGGCGAAGGGAAGGGTTCTTCCTACCTTTACTTCACGAAGGCGCTCGTCCTTGCCGCATTACCAGGAATCGTCGAAGACATGGATGGCGACTTGGTGTTGCAGCATGCTCCCTCGGTGCTCGAGCGTAAACAGCGTAGGATGGCAGCTGCGTGCGATAGCGGGACGGGCTTCGCGGGCGGTGAGGGTGAAGTTCATCGAAATCTTAAGGAGTTTATTTACAACGAGCCCGACGTAGCGCTTGCGGCACTGCAGTCGGGACCGTACCAGCGGGTTGCCATGGAGTACGCTTTTCCGACTGGCGACAGGGTCGATGTTGTGCTCATTGATGGCTCAGGGAATGTCTTGCTAGTCGAGGTCAAACCTCTTCTGCAACCCGACGATCTAACACCGTTTGCCCAGGCGGCTAAGTATCGGCTCTTGTGGAGCATTCTTCGGGAACGATCTGTGTCGGAGGTTCGCTGCCTCGTTGCAGCACCAGATATCAGTGCCTCGCCCTGGAGAAAAATGAGAGACAAGCACGCGATCGAATGCGCAGCGATTCGCGTTGCGTTGCCGACCGTAGGTCCTGCAGGAAATTCCTGAAGGCGTCAATACAGGCGATGAACTGATCGGTGTCCTGCGACGCGCTTGGTCGGTTGAAAGCGAGGAATCATGTACCAACGGGGTCATGCTCAACGGATATCGACTGTCCCCACAGACGGCCAACCACGGCTCGCAGTTGGGAAAATTGCAGTTGTCGCTCGCGACTGGCTCAAGCAAACCACACACAGCCCAGGCAAGTTCCTTGACAGCGACATGGGGTTTGCGCCGCACTTCGCCGAGATCGCGCGTATCGCGAGCCGTCACAAAGCCGATGTTATTCTCTTCTGCCTGTGGAGCCACAACGAACAAAAGCTGGGCGAGCTCTCGCGAAAGATGTTCTTTCCTCAGGGCACAAGACACAAAGCTGTCATTCTGGGGGTCAACAGAGGACCAGAAAGGGAGGACGTAGAAGTTCACTTCCGATCCCGCAGGTCACCAGTCAAGCTGCGGCAGCAGTTCGGGAAATCGTCTGATCGCGACGCAAAGAAAGAAGCGTTCCTCGCCGACGCTTCTGCTCGTCAGTTCGGCTCTGCGCTGATTGTTCTTTGCGGAGAGACCAACATCATTGAGACCAAGAGACACGAAAAGCGGACAATTGTGGATCATTATGGATTTCTCGATCGCCTTCGCGACACCCAAGTCCGGCTCATCCTGAACCCAATTCACAACTATATGCGCCGCTACGAAATGCCGCTCAAGCGGCAGGCATTGGCAAGAGCGGCGCATACGGTGGTGTGCGTCTGGAATCGGGGCTGCAAAGGTGGTACGGAGTCGAGGCTGCCATGGGCTGCGTATCGCGAGGGAAAGGACATCACCGACCAGATCGAGGAAGTTGATGCCATCGACTCCCAACTGGGAATTCGGATTGGCATTCTAAACGAGCCGTAGTATCTGGCCGGGTACAGGGTCCTCTTGCGTGTCAGCTCTTCCCGGCAACTGCCGCCATGCGGGCTTGCAGCTCGCGGGTTAGATGCGGCACCACACCCACCATCCGCTCTATCAACATCAACTGGCCTCGGTGGTGCATTTCATGTTCCTTGACTGAAAGGATCATTTCGAAACGGCTTTTGGATGATGGGGTCATCCCCGCACGCATCTCGACCCGCTCGCCCAGGAAACTCTCCGTAAGTCCCTCGAGCCAACCAGCCCATTTCTCGCCAGAGCTGCGAAGCATCTCAAGGGTCTGCTCCTTGCTCCGCGGTATCTTTTCTTCAGCCACCAAGCGCTGCATCAGCGATGGAAAGTCGAATCCCTCAAGCGAGGTCCGGTGCTCCTGGCCGTGAATTTGGTATTGAAAGGTGTACGCCAGCGAAATATGCGCCAATAATTCACCGACAGTGCGCGTGTTGGGGGCTGGCCGAAAACTGTATTGTTCTTCGGGAAGTTCTTCAGCAATCATAACCGTGTTCTTCCGAACGGTGCGAAAACTCTCGGCTAATTCCTTAGCTCCATAGTAGTTCAAGCGATTCCTCCTTCAACCAATGACCGATGTCCTCTTTAGGGGCAGCCGGCCTCAGAGTCTAACACGCGGTCGTTGCAGTGGGACCGAAGGTCCGAGCCATGCTGGCAGGAGGATTGGCCACCGGCGGCGTAGGGCTCTGAACGACAGTTGAGAGGCCGCTAAGCGGCGAGAGAGGTATAAATGATAGAGGCAGCCGCTCCAAAGAGCGCCGGCCAGCCGGCCCACAGGTAGGCATCCACATGTCAACTACTCACCCACCCCCGACGCCACAAGACCCCAAGGCTTGGTTCTTCGACCAGGCACTTCGACTGTCTAACGCCATGTTTCCACGATCATTACGCAGCTTCATGAAGCTCTTGTTGTTCCAAATCTCTCCGGATGTTCCAGAGTCACTGACAAGCGCATGGCGGGACGCAAGTCTCAACGCAGTATTCACGATCGCTGCTTCGCTAACTTTCATTATGTGCTTCGTGGTCGTGTTCGCTTGGAGCGCAATGGTTGGCACGCTCATAGGCACGGACCCTTCGCGCCTCTACTTTCTCAAGGACTGGGTCAACCTTCTCAATTACGGCTTACTGTGCCCACTGTACATCGGCTTCGGCGCCGTTCTTATTGCCACGACAATCCGGGGTTCGGCCGAACTGAAAGAGATGGCTCCGCCAGATCGGCGCGAACGGCGCTCTGTCGGCAGCTACGGCAGCATGTTTCTGCTCATGCTGGTCATCCTAATGGCAGCGTTCTTTGCAAACGCGAGATTCATGACCGAGAATATGAATTCTTCGATCTACCTTCGCAATTATTGGTTCATAGATCATCTCAGGCCTGACGGCAGCAGGGTGATCGGGGCGTTCGGATTCTATTATGGGCTTCTGAATTTCTGCCTCCTTCTCTTTTCACTTTTGGTTGCCGCAGCCTTTGTGTCGGAGTTTCGTTTACTGGTCCAAATCGCCGAGTCGCTCGACCGCCTGAAGACCAAGCAGTCCATGACTACTGAGGTGCTACGAAAGAAGTTGACGACATTCACGCAGGTTTATCTTGCCGGGAAGCTTGCGGTTGCGTTTTATATGGCTAACGCACTGGTCTGGAAGACTTCCCAAGCGCGACATTCGACCGATCTCGTGGTCTTGGGGGGCGCGTTAACGTTCTTCGGTGTAGTGTTTCTCTCCTTTCCTAGGGAGACTCTGAACAAGCACTCCGATTTCCACCGATCTAGCAGGCTAGAGTGAGAGGAAATTTGGCGGAGGTGGCTGTGGAGCGATGAAGCAGCAGACACTGGCGATGGCGAACGGGTTCGAGCAGTACGCGAAGAAGACACGGCGGGCTTTGTTTCTGGAAGAGATGGAACAGGTGGTGCCGTGGGCCCAGTTGTGCCGGTTGATCGAGCCTCACTATCCGAAAGCAGGCAACGGGCGGCCCCCGGTGGGGCTGGAGCGGATGCTGCGAGTGTACTTTCTGCAGCAATGGTTCAACCTGTCAGACCCGGGGCTGGAAGAGGCGCTGTACGACTCGGTGGTGATGCGGCAATTTGTGGGCATCGATCTGGGGCGGGAGCCGGTGCCGGACGAGACCACAGGTGTGCAAGTTCCGTCACCTGCTGGAAGAGCACGGCCTGGGCGGGGAGATTCTGCAGACGGTGAATCTGTATTTACAGAGCCGGGGAGTGCGGATCACGACCGGCACCATCGTCGATGCGACCATTATTCATGCTCCCAGTTCGACCAAGAACCGGGAGCAGAAGCGCGACCCTGCGATGCACCAAACGAGGAAGGGCAAGCAGTGGTACTTCGGGATGAAGGCGCACGTAGGGGTGGATAGTAAGACGAAGATGATTCACAGCGTGGTGGCGACGGCGGCCAACGTGGCGGACAGCACGGTATTGCCGGAGTTACTGCACGGGGAAGAAACGAAGGTTTGGGGTGATCAGGCCTATCGGGGGCAGACGGAAGTCATGCAGGAAGTTGCGCCCAGGGCACAAGACATGACCCACAAGCAGTATCGCTATAAGGACCGCGTCGACGAAATACAACGGGCCAAAAATCGAACGAAGTCGCGAGTGCGCTCGAAAGTGGAGCACGTGTTTGCGGTAATGAAGCTGAAGTTCGGATTTGTGAAAGTGCGCTATCGAGGATTGAAAAAGAACGCCAACCGGCTGTTCGCCACCTGCGCCCTGGTCAACCTGTTCTTGGTGCGCAAGAAGCTGTTGTACTCAGCGGCGTAGTGTCTTTCCACGACGCCCGACTACCGGAACGGGGTAGCCGAAGGGCTCAAAGAGCCAACAGGAATGAACTCATCGATCTGAATTTCAGCTTTCAAGGCATTCCCGCTCGAAAAACAGGTGGTAGTTCAGAGGTTCCCTAGGTACTATATCGAGCTGCAGTGGTTCAGACTGCGCTCAGCGAAGCGAGGAACTTCTGTGACCGTCCCGGAATATGAAGACCTAAGGCCCTGGGAAATCGATTTCATCGGTGGTTCCTGGAAACCCAAGCTTGTGGCACACATCCTTGACACTGCCATGATCGGTGGATTCGTTTTCAGTTTTTGGCTGTAGCCGGTGCACAAGCAGTCGCCAACCGGCGACTGGAGACTAAGCAGTACAATGAAATGAATTTCATTGTAAATAGCGAAATGCGTGACGCACGGTCCGTTCGTTTGCTTAGTTTTCCAACCAACTGAGGCGGGCTATGCAACTCCGGGACCGCACGCCGATATTTCTGGTGGGCACTACGAGGGATGAACCGATTGCAGAAAGCCCGCCAGTTTCGCCGTCGCCTTGTACTGCGGAATTGGCTCCAATTCTTTGAACGCACTGGTGAAGGCGTTGGACAGGCTCCACATGGTGCGCGCCTGGAACTCCTCATGGACCGGCTGAAAGTACAGTTCGTGAACCCGCCGCGCCAAATGCTTCGGAAACCCCAATTCGTCCTCGATGAACGCCTGGTAGATCAGCAGCTTTGCTGAAGCTGTTGACAACTGAAGCGCCTGCCATTCCTCGACCTGTTGCTTCAGCGGCCCGAAGTTCCTCTGCATCCGATCGACGCCGATGGCCAGGCTGTCTTCGAGTGAGAAGTGCTTCGAATGCTTCGCGAGAACGGGAGTGTACTCCCCGTGAAACGCGAGGTTCTCGCACACAAAGACCCTCAGGCCGACGGTGCAGCTCAGCCGGAAGGACTTATCATGGCTGTTCCGTAGGCCGATCGCGAACCGGCATCCCTCGAAGCCGGAGCTTAGGTCCATCACCCCGAACATACGCATCCCATCGGATGACACGGCGTACTCCTCCCGCACCACGCCAATCTGGCGAAAGCCGAGCGCTTCGATCAGCTTTTCCACTACCGCGATGTGGGGAATGGGTTTGTGGGTTGCTGTGGCCGCCGGCGTTGCCACCCGGGCAAGTTCCTCCCGGGTCAGCTTGGTGCCGTAGGAGCACAGAGTCATGGTCGGAGCTGGGGCAGGTACGGGACTGAGAATTGCCCCAACTGGCTGATCCTGCTCGATAAGGGTTGTTTCTTGCATCGTATTTCCTCCTGGAAAAGAGATCGGGAGAGCCAGCAGACGGCTGCGTCTGCGACTCTCCCGAGTTGGTTGTGCCGCTTCCGGCGGCGCGGCGCCCGTCCGCAACAGACGGGTTCGTCTTCGCGGTCAAGCAACTTACGAACGAGAGATCTCAGGCGGCGCGCACTAATCCGTTGGTTAAAAGATCCAGGAACCAGAGCTGGTCCACTTTGCGCAGGTCAATGTCGGTAGGATGTTCCAGGATGAAGCGGCGGACATCCTTCTCTTGGATGAGGTAGCTGTCGCCGTTCTGCTGCGGACCTCGTGCTGTGCCTCGGAATTTGGCCTTCAAATGGCCGCTCTTGATCCAGCGCGTCACGGCGTGAGGGTCGATGCCCAGCGCTTGCGCAAGGCTGTAGGCGGAGTAGAAGCTCCCGTCATGCTTGAACCGCATCCGCTTCAGCTTGAGGTGGATTCCGGTTACCGTGCGAGGGTATCCGGCAGCCTTCAGCTTGAGGCGGATTCGCTCATCGCTCATCCACGCATACCGCGCCAGAATGCTTAACTCCGCCTCGCTCCATGGCAGCTCTTTGGTTCGCGCTAACCCCAATTCGCGGGCACGCTTCTTCAGCGCCCAATGCGGCATACCGACCTTCTTGGCCAGTGGCCGGATGCCGGGTCGCGTCTTCGCGTCTCGGTGGTTGAGATAAACCGCTCGGATGAGCTGGTCGATCTGGTCGGTGAATACGTACTTGCGTCGGATCTGGACTTTGATGCGATCACGGGCGACGCATAGGGTTGCCTTACAAACCGGCGGAGACTGGCTCGCGTATAACTGTTCCATAGTAATTCCTGATGTGCAGGTTCTGAGTTCTAGGCTTCGGTGAACAAGGGATGACCGACTGGAAGACCACAACGTTAGGTAAGACAGGCTGGAAAGTAGGCCGTCTCGGTCTGGCATCCAGTTATGGTGCCGACGAGCGTTGTGTGCAGATGGCGTTTGAGCGAGGCGTCAACTACCTGTATTGGGGCTCGATGCGTACTGCCAAGTTCGGCGCCGGCCTGCGCCTCCTGAGATCACATCGGGATGAGTTCCGCCTCGTCATCCAGTCTTATTCGCGTGTCGCGGCACTGGTTCCGTGGAGTCTGGAGCGCGCCCTTAAGTCGCTTGGCATGGATCACGCTGACATTCTCCTGCTAGGGATGTGGAACAAAGACGTCAGTCCTGCAATCTTCGACCAGGCGCTGCGGCTTCGCGAGCGCAGTCTGATACGCGCTATCGCTATCTCGAACCACAATCGGTCACAGGCAGCGGCAATTGCCAACCATAATGGCAATGTTGATGTCCTTCATGTGCGCTACAACGCTGTGCATCCGGGCGCGGAACGGGATATCTTCCCCAAACTGCCAGTGCCTGAGGTCAGGCCCGGAATCGTGGCGTTCACGGCTACCTGCTGGGGCGACCTGATGAAACCGGACAAAGTTCCCGCCGGAGACAAGGTTCCCTCGGCGAGTGATTGTTATCGGTTCAATTTGACGAACCCGGCGGTTGACCTCTGCCTGACGGGACCCAGATCAGTCTCTGATCTAACTGCAGCGCTTGACGCGCTGGAGAAGGGCCCAATGACTCCAGAAGAAATGGACTGGATGCGGCGAGTCGGCCAAGCCAAGTACTTCAAGCCAAGCCTGTTCTCCATCAAGGGATAAGAGAACGAAATTGGTTCCGCCGGTGCTATGATTTAATCACCCAAAATCCATATGTATCTCCGCCCTCAACGCTTCGAACCGTTGGGGGCATTTCTTGATTGCTGGTATTTCGAACCACCGCCAAAATCTGCCACTTCTTGCGCTGTCCTACAATGAACTTTATGACTGAGAAGCCGAAACGCGCACTCTTGGTTATCGACGTCCAGAATGAGTACTTCACCGGCAAGCTGCCCATTACATATCCCGCAGGGAGTCTCGCGAACGTGTTGTCCGCCATGGATGCGGCGCGCGAACACGGGATGCCGGTGGTCGTGATTCAGCACGCGTCACCCCAGCCTGACGCCCCGGTCTTCCGTAAAGGAAGCAAGGAATGGGAACTGCATCCGGAGGTGGCGACGAGGTCGCATGATGTACTCATCCACAAGTCGCTACCGGGCAGTTTTACCGGCACGGAACTTGAGACCTGGCTGCGCGAGCGCGGAGTGGAAACGGTCGTCATCGCCGGCTACATGACCCAGATGTGCTGCGACACGACTGCGCGCCAGGCCATGCACCTCGGCTTCGGAGTGGAGTTTCTATCCGACGGAACCGGCACAGTGGCCATCAAGAACGACGCGGGAGCGGTTTCCGACGAAGAGTTGCACCGGGCGATCCTGGTCACCCAGCAGATGCGATTCAGCCGCGTCATGAAGACAGGCGAGTGGATCAAGCAGCTTTGACACAAGCCTGCTCGCCCTGAGAAATATGCAGCCCCCGAGATGTGCGTAACTATGTAGGTACTTGTTTATCTCGGCGCCGGACGAGGCAGGCGCGATAACGGCCTTGCCGCTCGGCGCGGTCTGAGTCGCGGCGGCGATGAATCATCTTGATAAGGAGTCGGTATGAAGTTGTTCGCCGTTGTGTTTATGCTGCTTTCCTCGGTTGCAGCCTTTGCTGGTTCAGCTTCAAACCAGGCGGCGAGCCGAATCTGGATCACTGACGTCACCATCATCTCGCCTGAGAATCTCGATCACATCGGAGAGGGTAACGTGTTGATCGAAGACGGACGGATTGTCAGCGTCGAGAGGAAGAAAGGGACAAATAAGCCAGCCGGCGCAACCATCGTTTCCGGAAAGGGACAATTTCTTATTCCAGGCCTCATTGACTCGCACGTCCATCTTGCTTCTATTCCCGGCGTGCAATTCGAGATGAGCTTTGGTGCGGATTCAGCCCAGCCAGTGATGATCAGCGAATACCTCAAGCAACTTCCGCGTTCCTATCTGTACTTCGGTTACACCACGCTGGTTGATTTGGCAGTGGTCGAGCGCCGAGTGTTGGATGAATTCAGAAAAGCCCCACTGCATCCTGATTTGTATGACTGCGGGCAGTCTTTGCCAATTGCCAATGGATATCCGATGTCGTTTGCGCCCCCGGCAACACGCTTCCAAGTCTTTCCCAACTTCATCTACGATTCGAAGCAAGCCTCCAGTATCCCTTCTGAGTACAAGCCGGAGAATCGCACTCCTGCGGCGGCGGTCGCCAAGGTCAAGAATTCCGGTGGGATTTGCGTCAAAACCTACTTCGAGCGCGGCTTTGGGCGGGACAGGAACTTGCCTGTTATTAGCGCCGATAATCTCGCAGAGATTCGTAAGGATGCGACCCAAGCCGGCCTGGTGCTGGTGATGCACGCCAACTCATTTGAGGCCCAGAGATTTGCGGTAGACGGGGACGTGGACGTCATCGCGCATGGCATGTGGAATTGGGGGGATCTCGATAAGAAGTCTGAACTCTCGGCCGAAATCAAGAGCCTCCTGGATCGTATCGTGGCCAAGAGGATCGGCTACCAACCGACGATTCAGGTCATGGGAGGACTGCGCGCATATTTCGATCCCCAATACCTCACAATGGAAGCGGTTCCAAAGGTTATTCCTGTAGAAATGCTGGAGTGGTTCAACTCTCCCCAGGGCAAGTGGTTCAAGAAAGAAATCTCTGAGGGCGATGTGCCGGACCCAGCTGTGCTCGAAGGATTGGACGGCGGCCCTCTCCGGCGCGTGCGCCAGACAGTTGGCTACCTGGCGTCGAAAGACGCCAACTTTCTCTTTGGCACGGACACTCCCTCGGCGCCGACCTACGGCAATTTACCCGGACTGAACGGCTATCTGGAGATGCAGCAACTCAAAAAGGCTGGTCTGTCTCTCGAACAGATTTTCAGGTCTGCCACCATCAACAATGCACGACAATTCAAGATCGATTCGCTGGTCGGAACCATTGAGCCGGGCAAGGTAGCGAATCTCGTCCTGCTGAAGAAATCTCCGCTGGAAAGTATTAACGCGTACGACAGCATCGTCACGATCTGGGTTCATGGAAAGCAGGTTTCCCGCGACAATCTGGCTGCCAATGCAGTCAAGTAATCTGTTACGGCTGAATGCTTGTCGGCATGGCGGCGGGAACTCTGCAAGTTGATTCTGGGCGAGGATCTCTAGATGCTAGCGCGTTTCTCGCTAGTTATTGTGTGCTGTAGACTGACCGCGGTGGAAGACGCTCGGTGAGTGTGGAGTCCAATCAAGGGGGTAAACGGTAAGAATAGCTAGAGAAGCCTATCGGCGGTAACAACTTATCACGGGGTTCCGACTTGTGGCCAAGCGGTCAAACCCTCGAACTCGAAGCTACTCGGCATCTTTGACGACTTTCGCGTTACCCTTATCCCGATTGTACGACTGCACGCAAACCTCTAGGTGCGGAACGCCCTTCAACTCCTTCGGTATCTCTCCAGCGAACAGGTACGGTACGGTCACAGGAAACCGGAAATCTCGCGGGAACTTCTCCTCATAGTCTCCCGGTGCAAACTCGAGCCATACATTCGCGGCGAACTCGAAATACTGCTGGAGGCGGACATTCATCTCAACGTCCTCTTGGGGTCGGTGACCAGTGATCGTCGGGAGAAAGTGATGAAGGAAATGTCCTTCGCCGTCCCACTTGCTGCCAATAATCGCGGGAGTCTGGTGCCCCATATTTCGGTAGTCGTTGATCTCCTGACGGATCGTCCATTGTTCGATCTCGTCCAGCCGCTTTCCGTAAGCCCAGAAGTATTTCTGTCCAGGATGTTCTTTTTGTCCGCGTGTGATTGCAGTGCGCAAGGCCTCAAAGACGTGTTCGAGGTGCCAGAAGAAGGCGGCCAGATGAGTGCGGCAGATCACGATGTCCACCTGGGCATGATCCCGCACCAGCTGCTCCTGATCTCTCAGCACGTCCGCGTTGGTACGCAGCGCGTCCGATTCAGAATACACACGTACGTAGGCCAAGTGATAGGCCGCGAAGTTGATCTGAGACCAGATCTCTGCCAACGCATCCAGGAAGTCCGGCTTCGGGACATCCGGCATCTCTCTCTTATCGCCCAGCCTCTGGTTCATGCCTAGTCCTCATGAGGAGGATTGTAGATTGGTTCACGCCTTCTCCTCGGGTGTAACTGGCAACTCGATGCCGACAGCTCGCAATACGGGTACAATGCTCATCGAACCGATACCGCCGCGAGTTAGAGCCTTCAACAGAAGATCCCGGCTCAAGCCGATTTCATGCAGCAAAAGAGCGTGAAACAGATGGCGGAGAGCTCCGGCTAGTGTGCGCAGTTCGGCGCGAAAGCTCTCAGCATCCTCGCCCGGACGGTTCCCGCCCTCATGGGAGATATCGTTTCGGCGTCGCGCGCACCGCTCAGCGAAGGCCCGCAAAGTGAGAGGATCAAGCTCGAAGGGGAGACGTGCAAACGATTCGACGATACGGTTTTCCAGTGTTGGTTCATACGCGTATTTGAGTTTTCCTGCCAGCCATTCCCGCAGCTTCTTGTCGCCTTCCGCCAAGAAGCGCGACAGAATGTCCTCGATTCTTTTCTTCCTTCGCGCGACCTTCGATGATTCTCCAGCGTCGCGTTGCCAGCCGCGGTGCAACGACTCGATCGCCCAGACCAGATTCACAAACTGGTGCTCCGGGTATGGAAGAGGCTGCTGCATCGAAGCCATGTAGAGGTCGTAGCCAGATCCATACTTGGTGGCGCCTGTCTCCCACCGATCGAGCATCTTCCCCAAGTCCTCGCGGATCGAGGGAAACGTCGTCATCATGAAGTAGACCGACGGTACGGTCTCGTGCCGGGGACCTCGCTTCCAGTACATCGTGAACCAATCGGCGAATTCCCCGAACTTCGCCACCAGCTTCGGCCAATCAAGACGAAAGTACTGGCCCAGCAAAAGCGCGATCACCTCCTCGATGCGGCGAAAGCTCGTTTGGAGCTGTGCGAGGTCGAGTGTTTCTTTTGGTTCGTAGACGACCCAGTTCGTCTGTCGAATATGGGCACTCGCGACAAGGCTGTGAAACAAACGAAAGGGCAGATTACCGAGAACTATATTCTCGATAGAAACCTTAGCCCGTGGTGTGTCATAGTCAATCTCGACTCTGTCGTACCTGACGGTGAACTCGATCTGGTTCCCACGGCGGACCTCTTCGCCAAGGTCGATCGCTTCGAGCCGAAGCCATTCTTCCAGACCTTCCAAATCAATTCGTAGTGCGGAGAAACGATCAAGGGCGAAATTGGCAGGAAAAGCATGATCGTGTTCGAAGCAGAAGCCAGCTTCATAGCTCTGGCGGGCAGGCTCATCCCCCAGAGAGAAGTCGGTTCTCAGAAGCTCGTGCAGTAAAACGTACCCTACGTCGCCGGACTTTCCCAGACGACCAATGATCCGCTTTCCCGGAGCCAACCGACGTGAGGCATCCCACTCCCAACTCACATTGGGCTCTGCGAGCCACAGAGGGCCTTCCAACTGTAGCGTGATCTGGCCCTCTTCACTGACCGTAAATAGGCCATGAACCGACTGTTC
Source organism: uncultured Acidobacteriaceae bacterium (assembly GCA_963730105.1). Lineage (GTDB taxonomy): Bacteria > Acidobacteriota > Terriglobia > Terriglobales > Acidobacteriaceae > DASRAA01. Next base: position 4,082 of record CAVSQO010000010.1, on the reverse strand, counting down.
GAGTGAAGAAGTCTGTCCCTCTTCGCCGAACCACCAAAACTGACCTCGCTCTTCAATCACATTCGCCATTCACATCTCCGATATCTGCTTAAACCTGGTCGCTTGGCCGCGCAGCCCGCGTCACATGATCAGTGTGGAATCTTTCCGATATACATATCAGCGCCAGAATCAAAACCGTAGTAACCTTCGCCATCCTCTGTCATTGGGCCGGCATGCGGAATCGTGTAGCCTGACTCGGCGCGCGCTGCATCCACGATCCGCTCCGTCGTATGAGCGCCATAGATGAAGGCGAGAAGATGTCGCCATTCTGCAACATGGCCGCGGCGGAATTCCGTTTCTCGGCCGGTCGGATTCTTGGCGTACTCCTCATGGAACATCGTCAGAAGCCCGGCGCCGTAACTGCCAAGTCTCTTGATCTCCGCCTCGTCCAATGGAGTATTCCTGGGCATGGAAGCGATTTTCCTATTCTCCGCATCAAGCAGCGGCGTATGCCACTCCCACAGCGCGTCAAGCGTCTCAAAGCGTTGCGGCACTGGATTCGGTTCTTGAAAGACCTCTCCGGGTGTCATCGCGACGAATTGATGCATGAAACGCTCCCCCGTACGGCGCGGGAAGAAGGCCAATGAGGACTGGAAGTAGCTGCTAAAGCACTCGTAGTGATGAGTGTGAATAAACCGCCCCCACCGATCCACCAATGTTTCTCTAGGCTGGATGTCGATTATCTCGATTTGTTCCATGTTTCGCTGGCTGGGGCCGCCCCACGCATTGCTCATGAGATCGACTGCCTCAACGTCCGTCACCGGAGCGCCATAGCCAAAGATCGTGAATCGTTGTGCCTTTTCAAGCCAAGCCTTAAGCCGTTCCCACTCGTGCGTGATGAATTCGCTCTGGTTGTAATCTTTGTGAGTCACCGGATAGAGTAGCGGCGTAGGCACGAACTCATCGCCGGTGGCCCTTGATCGCATTCCCACCGGACCTGCTCTTTGGTCTTTCGCCGAGTACCCAACAGCTACGTTGCCATGCAAGAAGGACAGCCGTGGCAAGGCGTCAGTAAAGCGCCGGTTCCGAACGAACGCCTGGAAGAGGAATGGGTCCCAATTAAAGGTGGCGATCAGATCCTTGGGCCTCAGCGCCAAAAGCAAATAATCGTAGATCGTCGGCGTGTCGGGGAGCTGAAGGTCGCTGAAGTAGTCGGAAACCTTCTGTCCAATGTCCTCTATCGTTCTCGATTCTGGGTTTTGGGTGTAGAGGCAGCTATAAATCTCCTCAAAGTTACCCGTCTGGCAATCGGCGTCCACGGAATCCAGAATCTCTCTCAAGCCCACAACGTCAATGAAGTTGTCCATCGACGGTAGCTTCTTTCCTGACGGCTCGGGGCTGTGAATCGTCGAAGCAATACTTGCCCCTGCACCTAGAATGACCACATGGCTGGGCCCGTCGTAGACGGTCTCGATGCCTTCTTCCCTCGTCATGTCCGATTCGTTGTCTTCGCTCGCGATTCGCGCCTGCCTCAGCACATGTTGATTTTACGGCGGTTGCACTAGAGAGGCTCGGACCACTCAGGAGCGCTTCTTGAAAATGCGGTAGCCATGCGCGAATTCCATATTGCCTTCGGCGCACACCGCCGCGCCCAACATGAACGTATCCGGGATTTCTTTGTACTCATCAATGAGGATGAAATGATCAGAACGGCAGCGTTCGCGGCAGATGTTCAGGATTACGTCTTCGGACGCTCCGTGGGGAAGCTCGATTCTCGTGACATCCTGCAGCCCGAAAAAAGGAACTAGTGCTCCCGGCAACTGCGGCAATTCATATTTTGGCATGGCCCCGTCGTCGAAGGCATAGAGTTCCCCGTATTCGTTCATGCCCATTGACTGCAGCGCGGAGCCGAGTTGAACAGAAGAATTGAAAGGACTCATCCCGCCGCTCCTTTGGCGGCAGGACGAATGCCGTCATCGAGGGACAGCGTACGGGCGGAGCGTCGCTCAGATGGCTTTTCAGAAACGCCTTCAGCTCGCGCAGGCTACCAGTTTTTGCGTGGAACAGAGTGGTGCCATATTCCTTGGCGATGTCCCGCAACTGATCCGCCATGAATGCGTCCGTGCAGACCACATCCATATAAGGCGCATAGGCACTGAGCGCATCGATGTCCGTCCCGTCGCTGGGTTTGATCCGCCTGTCCGGTTTTCGGGTGAGGATGGAGGAAAAGAGGTGAGCCTCGATCCTGAGAAGCGGAATACTCGTAAAATTGGTGCTTTCCGTGAACGCCGTAAGGTCCTTTTGCTGTTCCTCAGAAACCGGTCTGCAAGAACTGCAATAGGCTTGAACGAACTCGCCTCGCTGCGTTTCTTGCTCGACCTTTAGCTGCTGGTCGTATGTGACCTTGCCTGTTAAAAGTCGCTCACGCAATTTCTCAAGTTCTTTGGCTGTCCTGTGCCGGCTCTGCCTGAAGTTGTGCCTTTCCAGATGCGAATCAACTCTAATGCCGAAACGCGTAACGCGCTGATCCGGGTGGTCCAGAAACGCGGTTGCGGGTTGGAGGGGGTCTTCAGGAGTACAGCCCATGAAGCAGCTGAACGCTGCAAAGGTTTGCTTGTCCCTGATCTCGTCCGGACGATACAGACACACCTGCCCCAAATAGTGCTGGTACGTGACGATCCGTTCCTTCAGGTGCGTCGCGAGGCTAGATTCAATGTCGTGCAGCAATGAACGGGGCACCACGAGCTTTTCATCCACGAATCCCTGGTGAAGAAGTTCATATATCTCCTTGAACTCCGGGCGCACCTTCTCGTTGACGTCCCCTTTCGACATCTCGCTGAGGAAGTTCTGGTCGAGGTAGACCAGCAACTTCTGAGTCCGCTTCCCCATAATCACAGCCTAACAACTAGCGATGCATAACGCCACTTCACGACGCCTCGTTTCGATTCACAAGGGAACCGATGACACGACGCTACTCCTTCAAGGGATTGGCTGCGCTGGCCGGAGCATCGGCCGCACGAAAATGGCCCACTTGCACACCTCATCACCGGCTCGCAGAATCATCTGGCCCGCAGTAGCTTTCAAGATACGACATTAGGGAAGGAACTCCGCGGCTCGCTCGGAATCTAAGTACGGCTCGAATCGGACACCCATGCTTAATTGCTGAGAAATGCAAAAGTACCTGCTGAATTCGATGTAAAAAATCGGCACTACATGCCAAGGTCAGCGGCTCCTATTTTCAAGCCCAACGCCGACATGCCGAAGCGGTTGCGCCACTTCGGAATGTGAGCAAGAAATTAAAAGATGACCATGCGTGTACTGCGTCGAGGCAACAGCGACGACAGCTGATCACGTCACTGGCAGGAAATTCTTTCTTGCTAGTCGCCGTGACAAACTGCCGATCGTCGCCAGCCTGCCAGCGATGCAACCGGGAGAAGGCGCGGCTGGAAGAGTCTATTTAATGGTGGTTCTCAGTTTTCGGCGGACGGCATCCAGACGCTCAACATTGAATCTCGACACGCTGGTGCGGAGGCGGGTGGGGAAAAACGCTAAGCTTCGACTGGAACTGAAGGCTGGTTTCGAGCGCAGTGATTGTACGGCAATACCGCTCGACCACGTTCGCTAGAACAAATTGTTCGCGATGATCGCCACGGGACTCCTCTGGCATCACTGGCAGGCGTTTCTTGCACAGGGTTATTCAGCCATTGCAGCCATCTTCTTGGATTCCGGCAAGCCTTTCTTTGACCAAATACTCTCTGGTTGGCGTACCCCCAATCGTGTCAATGTGGACGCACTGAGACAGAGCACGTACTCTTATCAGGGTGCACAGGCTACGGACTCTCTACAGACGAGCATCTGGGATTTCTCGATGTGCCGGCGGTGTCACCTTCGGGGGCGATCCGAAGGCTCCTGGCCCTGCGTAGCTGGCGGTTGCGGTGACTGGTCTAAGGAATCCATGATCCAGAAGCTGCAGTCCGGCATCTTCAAGGAGGACGTCCGATGAGTCGGTTACAGCCAGCAAAAGGAGCCTTCTTCGTCTTCGACATCAGATGCAATCACGGAATCGGCAACTTCCTCCGGACCTTTTTGACAACGGTCAAGCC
>CAVSQO010000009.1:0-470878 GCA_963730105.1 uncultured Acidobacteriaceae bacterium | reverse complement strand
GTTCAACCACGTCATACCGTTCTTCAGCAAGAATCTCTGTTCTCAGCTAGGTTGCCGATAGGCGGGTAAAGTTCAGTCTCCTGGAATCAACGACACTCGAAACTGTTCGCGTCTTGCGGGTCTCCCTGTCCCTTGTATTGGGCATGCTTGGGATAGGCGCACAGCGGGCGCCGCCGCCCTGGGAATGCCTTGCCGGTCGCGGTCACCGACGCGGGCACCGTCCCTTTCTCAACCCAGTTGACCATCGCGCCTAACAGATCAAACTGATCAAGCGACTGGCCTCCTCCACAGTGGCCCATCCCCGGAACAAAATAGAACTGGCTCCACTTGGACACGGTATCGAGTCCTCCGTTAGCGGCCGCCATGTCCTTGTAGTAGCCGAATGTATCGAGCGGCGAGAACCAGGCGTCGCTGTCACCGTGATAGAAAATCAGCTTTCCTCCGTTCGCAGAGAAAGTCGTCAAGTTGGTGGACATCGAGTCCGTGAGCGGCTGAATGGCCGCCAGCGCTTCCTTCGCGACATCCATGGTCATGTCTGTCGGCGCGGGCCCGAAAAGGCCGGGGCCCGGCGAGAGCAATCCTCGAAACGGCGCACCGGCCGTGATCCCCGTGTCGTAAAGGAATCCAGGATAAACTTGCGTTCCTCCTGAGGTCCTTGGGCCGGCAAGTGCCTTCTTGATGGCGGCAGCTTTATTTGGAGCCAAGCAGGAGTCGTCCCTTTTGCCCTCGCACGCCAGCATCTCAGGATCGAAATCGCACGCCAGAGGATCAGAGATCATGCCGTCGGCTATTCCGTCTTTCGCGTCGCACCGGTTCATCAGCCCGTCCATGACCAGCTTGCGGTCATTGTCACTGATGGCCTGCTCGATGATTGGCTTTCCATTCGCATCCTTCGGAGCAATCTGGTTGAACGCGATGGGAATCCACCTGCCGATTGCCAGATTGGAAAGCCCAGTGCGCATGGCCGGATCTCCGGAGATAATTCCGTTGAAGGCCGTTGGATAGCGCTGCGAAAGAATCATGCCTTCGCGGCCCCCCGTGGAGCATCCGGCGAAATACGAGAAAGCTGCCGGCTTTCCGTAATGCTGCGCGATGAGTTGCTTTGCGAGTGCCGCCACCTGGATATTCGCCGCGTACGCGAAGTCCAGGTAGGCCTGCTGGTCCTTCATGAAGCCGAAATCGAAACCGCCTCCATGGCTCTTGTGGCCCGTATCCGTGCTCACCACCGCGAACCCACGCATGAGCGCGGGAGTATCCCCGGCGGCAACCAAACCGAGCGGCGGCATTACGAATCCATTTCCACCGCCGCCTCCCTGCATCAGGAAATCGCCGATCCACTTATCAGGCAAGGCGAGCGCAAAGTTGATCCCGAACTCTTCGCCGCCTATTCCGGTTCGGCGATTGATGACGCCTTCGACTCGGCAATATGCAGGAAGTGGATCACTGTGGCCAGGCCCATAAGGATTCGGCTCCGTGCTTCCCGACTCTACGTGAACGGCCTTGGTGATTTCGACACCCGGGGCCTTGTAGTCGATCAGACGGCTGCATGAGTCCTTTTGCTGGGCGTATCCAAATGCAGTCAATGCGAGTAAGGGATACACGATGGCGCGCAAGATTACCGAATGCAAGTTCGCCTCACTTTCCCTTTCCAGAAGGTTCTTTGTGCGTTGCTAATTTGTACCGCCGACCCCTCGGCTCGCACTCGTGCCAGACCCAGTTCACGTAGCCAATTTCCCCGACAAGCACGGCCAATGACGCCATCTGTTCCCAATCGAGACTGTGCGGGCATCGCCTGCTAGTTTGAGCCGGTAGCCTGAGTGCGCACTCTCACGCCCAGAGTTCCAGCATTCCCTGAGTTCAGATCGTAAACACCAGTGCGGAGGTGGACGTCCGTATTGGAAGGGAGATCGAGCTCTTCTTGGAAGTGAACCCCGGATTCTCGCGCCTCCTGGAAACCCTCGGACGTGATGTTCAGGAGCCCACGCTGCCCCGTCATGTTAAGTGGCTTTCCGGCGTCATCGTAGGCGACAGCCTTCACTTCAAGTTGAGCATGTCGACTCCCATCCGGTTGGACATCCAGCTTAACCTGGTTGAGCGAGACAGCGAAGTCCAGCGTGTAGTGTGTAGTCGGTCCCTTCGGGTTGCTGACAGCATTACCGGAACTCGCCGAGGATCTTGCACTCGAGGGTGTGACGCTCAACTTGTAGATGAGCTGCGCCATGTCAGGCAGGCCAAAGCCCATCAGGGGCAGCAGGGGGTCTTGCGCGTCGGCCGACCCCGAACCAGTTTTACTGTCAGTGGCGTAGTAACCGCGGCGATAGGAGAGAGCGTATTTGGGGTTCGTCAATTCGACGCGCGTGCGACGATAACGGTTGTCGATCTTGGTGTTCGTTGGACTGTAGCTCAAGGTGTAATAGTGCATGCCCTGGTTTGTGACCCGAGTCAGAATGTCTGTTATGCCGTTCGAATTAAAGAAAGCCTGCCCTCCTGTGCTCTTCGCCAGTGATTCCGCCGTAAGACGTGTCGAAGAAACATTCTGCAATTCGCTATTCATCTGACCGACGTTGTTCTGGCTCATCGTGCTGGGTCTTACCTCGCTGATAGCGCTGTTATCGGCCTGATAAACCGAGTGAATCATCAACCCTTCCGCTGTGACCGGATAAATCGCTATCTGGGCGGCGATACACAAGTCAGCAGTTCTTTGAATCTCATGCATGTACATCTGTGGAGTAACCGCCGGATTTAGGAAATTCGCATCCGGAAAGAGGACGATGGGAAAGCTGCCGGAGACCCATATCACATTCTTGCGTCCCGGATATCCGGAGAGATAACGCGCCAGTTGCTGAAAGGCGGATAGGGTGATGCCAATTCTGGCTTCCGTCATTGCGGCGTCTTTCTCATCTATCAATGATTTGAGGGCATTTACCGGGTCGACAGCATCCTGCGCGAGAGTGGGTGGAGTCACGCCCTGACTCATTTGATTCACTGTGGTTTGATTGATCAAGTCGCTGTCCGCTTGTGACTCCGCCTGCGATTTCAGCAGAGGCGAATGCCGTGGCAAAGAGAGGGCGGGATCATTCAATGCTTCCAGGAGCCGCGAGGAGTCGCTGGTGAACTCCTGGACCATCCGCAAGCGCGATGACAGAGTAAATATCGCAACCCGTGCTCCCGCCGGAAGTGTTTTCAGGTACTTGACGGTCTGCTGGTGCACGAACTGCTGGTCCGGCATTTGCGTGTTGAGAGAGTCCATCAGGAGCACGTTGATGGAATCCGCGGTCTTCACTCCGGTGTAGTTCGTATAAACATTCGGCGGCATCGGCGGCAGATCGGCCGTGGTGATGGGAGCGCCATTGTGTTCCTTGAAGGAGGCGATGTTCTGCGGTTTGTCGTCTTCAAAGACGCGAAAATCATTTTGCGTCAGGCCGGTAACAGGGTTCCCGTTGGAATCGGTGACAATAACGTCCAACAGAACTACACGCACGTTCGACTGGAAGGTAGCTAGCGCTTGTGAGTTGGACGTCGGGGCGGTCTGTGAAAAGAGAAGGACGGTGAGGAACAACGGAAGAAGCAGAAAGGCATATCGCATCAAGATCGGTCCCCGTTGTCCGAATGGCAAGTTTAGAAGCTGGGAGTCTTGGTTTCAAGTGAAAGAAAGTAAACAACCATGACCGGTGGTAGCGGGGCGACAGTCGGCTGCTCTCAATGTTTCCTCCGAGCGCGGCCAGATGGCTTCGGCGCTCTTGCGACGCATGCGCCTGCTGCAGGTCGTAAGACTTGCGCGCACATGCGCCCAGAATCCGGCCCCCTGGATGTCGCCCTCTCGTAAATGCAATTGAAGGCCGCGCCGCGAAGGATTTCTCCAAAACAAAAAAGCGCTCGGCACCTTACGGGGCCACCGGGCGCTTCTAGTACGTGGCTCTACTTCGATTCCCTTGGTGATCGCGTCCGCAGCGTTGCCGGCCACGACCCAGCTTGCCGACCCGGCCACGACGGCTTCATCCTCGAACCAAAGGAATCCGAAGTCGTCGATGCACTCCGGAAAATCCGGCTTGATGATGATGTATCCCGGAATGACGGCGCCCGGAATGTAAGCGTTGTCGGCGCGGTTGTTGCTGTACGTCTTCGTCTTCGAGACCGTACCGACGCCAGCTACATACGAAGTGCTGGATACGGGGTGCGTGCCGAGAATGTAATTGACGGCGCGAAGTGTATATTCGGGGCTCACCAGATCCGGAAACGCCTTGTGCAGGAAAGTACATCCGGATGGCCATGTCAACCACGGCGCCCGATCCGCCCCAGGTGCCCAGGCTCGGGGGTACGCCGAACGGGGTGGCGTCCAGTTGCTTGTCCAGACCCGCCATGTAGGTCTTCACCGCTTCGCGCATTTGATCTTTCGCGCCCGCGTCCAGATAAGGCAATGCCCGGACTGCCGTCCAACCACGGAACTCCATCTGCTGCGGGGTGATCATCTGCGGGAACAACTCCTTCAGACGCGACTTGTAGGGCTCGGCGCCATTGGTGGCAATGGTCAATTCCAGAGCCGCAGCCCAGTCCTGTCCAATGCCCAAACCGCGACGGCCGAAGCCGGCCGGAGGAACTGATTGGTGCGCTCGTCGTGCCAGAACTTGTCGCCGCTCCCGCGCTGACCGCCTTGAGCGCCGGACACCACACCCTGAGACGCAGCCAGCACGCCGACTCCGGCGATCACCTGTCGGAGCAGCCTTCGTCGAAGCGGCGCCCCGCCTGACTCGGCGTCGGGTGAGCCTTCTCGTCGTTCCATGCTTTGATCGCGGTCTCGAGGCAGTCTTTCGCTAATGCGTCGTCCCAGCCTTTCAGCACATCGGCCGCTGCCGCCAGCGCTGCGATGGCGTTCCACTGGAAAAACGGGTTCGTCGTGGAGAATATCCAGCGGTCGTCCGGCTTGCCGGAGTAGTCGCCCTTCACTTCGTTCGGACCGAGCTTCGGGTCATAGATGCGGCCGTCGGTTTTCGACGCTCCATCCCCCACCTGCGTGTATTGGCGCAGATCTGGTTCGTGAGTGCCGCGGATCGCGTGGCCGATATTGTGGAACTGCGCCAGGATGAGCAGTGCGCCGTGCTTGACTTGCTGCACCGTATCGGGCACGCCATCGGGACGGTGCATCTCAACCTCACGCGCGACTTCATCCACCGTAAGCTCGTCGTACTTGAGATCGAATTCGCGATACGCCAGAGCCAGACTCTGAATCACGCTCAGTTGCGCAGGCTCCTCGAGGTCGAAGTCGCCGGCATCATACCAGCCGCCCACGTTCATCCCAGGAATGTGATCGCCGCCTTTGTACTTCCCGTCCGTCGCCGTAGCCTGATTCCAGCCGTCGAATTGCTCCCCGACCACGGGCGCCAGACGGCCATCATCCAGGTGCGAAGCGCCGTGCCACACGCGGTAGCCTTCGCGAACGGAAACGTGATCCATCTGCTCCGCGAGGTGATGGTCCAGGCTGTCCTGCCAGATGTTCGCGTAAGCGTCCTTGGAGATGGGGAAGGGCGCCGTACGCTGGTCTGCGTACTCGATCACATAAAGGCCGGGGTCCTTGACCGGGGTGAAGTCGAATTTCGAATAGACGTAACGCAGCCAGGGCGTTGAAGGCGTGATCGGGCCCTCGAACGCCTGCTTGTAAGATCCGTCCTCCATCAGGCGCAGCACTTTGGCCGTTTTCGGGCCGTTGTACTTCGGGTCGAGTTCGAGTACCGCCACCTTGGAGAAACCCGGCGCATAACCGACCTGGCTGTGCGCGATCATCGGCGGCCGCGTCCAGTTCGGAATCACGTCCGGCCTGATGTGCCATACGATCGCGCCGGTGGTCTTGCCGGAAGGGATCAGCGAACGCAACACGAACCAGCCGTTCTGCGCGCGGTTGCGTCCATCGAACAGCATGAGGTCGGCCGTATCCGACGTGACGTTGACCCGGGCCAGCGCGTCGTCGACCCCCAGGGTGATGCTCTTGCCCTCGGCGAACGGCAGCGGCTGAGTGTATCCCTTGGCCTTGTCCCAGTCCTCCAGGTAGTACGCCTTCTTCGGTTCATCAGGCAGCGGCAAAACCTTCATCATCGGATCGTTAGGCGTTCGCGGGAAGATGCCGGCTTTGGTTCCGTCCACCAGGTAAGTCTTGCCCATGTAGATCGAGGGCAGGAACTCCAAGTTGAAGCCCGCTCGCCCGGCCAGTTTCTGCGGTAGCGGCTTGTCGAGATTGATGCTGACCTTCACGCCGCCTGGTTCCGCTGCGACTTCCAGTGTGTAGCTCAAATCGAAGGTCGGAAAAGCGAGGTCGGCGGTGAGCCGATTGTTCGCCTTATCGGCGTGGCGCCCTTTGAGGGTCGCCACCAGGTCCCACTGCTCGGGCGTTGGCATCAGGCGCACGTCGCCGTTCGTGGCGATGCGCTGGCCGTGGAGAATCATCTCCATGGCCGTGTTCTTTTGGTCTACGAAAACGGGATGGTACGTGCTGTCGTAGAGAAATACGCTAAAACCTTGAGTATCGAGGTAATTCTTGTCGGTCACCTTCATGGCAAAATCGGCGCCGAACAGGCTCGGGCCGAGATCAGGGCCAAGAGAAGACACACTCTGATTCGGGATAAGCATAGATTGGGATTGATACTGCTCCTTTGCCCCAACATGATATGACATGCACACCGTCTGGGCGCCGTTTGTTCCCCAGGAGCGTGGATTTCTGACCAGGGTAGCTAAACGATGAGCGGCCCAGCAATCGGAGCTGGTGAGATTGGAGTCGGCGACAGCGTAGGCCCATCGTTCTCGTCGGGCGCGGCTCCAGATCCTGACGAAAGCTAACGCGTAGCCGACTTGAACGAAGCCGCTTTGCGGCGGACGCATTCGCGTGTTGTTGAGCCGGCAGTCTCGCGATGATGTGAGCTAGTTTGTGTCGCAGAGGAGGAACGCTCTGTGACACATCTACGCCAGATCATGCTTGAGGAGTTGAGGCGCCGTAATTTCGCCGAGACAACGATTCGCTCACACCTTCATGGGGTTGAGCACTTCAGCCGATATTTCCATCGTCCACCCGACCAGCTGGGTCCCGAGCACATTCGTCAGTATCAAGCGATGCTCTTCACCAAGTTGAAGTTCAGCCCAAACACCGTAACGCTGCGGCTGGCTGCCCTACGCTTCTTCTAAAGCCCTGGGGCCCGCGCCGCACACGTTCCGAAAACCTACATGCGGGTGCCCCATCCCGCCCCTGGTGTTGGGCGGCGTGGGGTCCTAGTTCACCGACAGTACTATTTGCTTCATAGCTGAGAAGCAGCTAGTTCGATGCCGCAATGGTTACCGACTTCGGCGTGCTCAAATACCCAGTGACCCTATTGTTCTCGGTAGTCCAGATCACAACTTCGTACAAGAGGTGATCGCGCCCGGCATAAAACTGCAGCGGCTCGGCATCCAGATACTGCTCGGTCATCGCGACCTCGAAGTAACTACCGTCTATCTGCATCTCTCCCAACGGCATCTCAGCGCAACCGCCAGCCCGCTCGATGCACTCACCTTCGCTGCATAAGGAGGACACAAGCACAGTTCATGAGCCAGCCGCCGCTGGAGGTGGCCGACATCGTTCGCTGTGCTGGACAAGCATTTCTTGAACACAGTCGCAAGTGGATCAACTGGCAACACCAAAAAGTGTTGCTGGCCATTGCACGCTGCCGCACTGCTGCGCTGGCTCAAGGCGCGGGAACAGGAACTATTGCCCACTCGCTATGTACACGCCGTCTTCACCTTGCCGCGGGAACTAGCCCCACTCGCATTGCAGAACAAGAGGCTGATTTATGACCTGCTGTTTCATGCCAGTGCTGAGACTTTGCTCGAGATCGCCCACGATCCCCGGCATCTCGGTGCCGAGATTGGCTTCTTTAGTGTGCTGCACACCTGGAACCAGCGACTGCAACATCATCCTCACGTCCACTGCGTGCTCGCCGCCGGCGGTCTCGCTCCGGATCACTCTCGCTGGATCTCCTCACGCAGATCCTTCTTTCTTCCCATCAAGGTACTCAGCCGCGTCTTCCGCGGCAAGTTCGTCGCCGGACTCCGCAGTGCTTTCCTTACCGGCACGCTTCAGTTCCACGGCAGACTTCTGCCCCTGGCTGAGCCACGCGCCTTTGCTGCCTGGCTGCGAGTCCTGTTCCGCTACGACTGGGTTGTCTATTCCAAGCGGCCATTCCGAGGACCTGAACACGCGCTGCACTATCTGGGCGCCTACACCCATCGCGTGGCTATCTCCAATAGCAGGCTGGTCGCGCTCACCGAGAACGACGTGACCTTCCGCTGGCGAGATTCCGCCCATGGCAACAAGAAGAGGATCATGACGCTGCCCGTCGAGGAGTTCTTGCGCCGCTTCCTCCCTCACCTGCTCCCGCGTGGGTTCGTGCGCATCCGCAACTTCGGCTTCCTCGCCAACAGGCAACGCGCTACCCTCCTGCCGCTCTGCTTTCAACTGCTCGGTAACTCCGAGAGCAGACCCACTTCGGCGCCACTGCCCTCTACTGACCAGCCTCGCTCACTCTGGAACTGTCCAGCCTGCGGCGGAACCATGCACGTCGTAGAACGGCTCTCTGCCGCTCAACTCTTGCTCCGCTCTCCACCTGAACTCGAACAATGTGCAGCATGACCTTCGATCCACATCCGCGGCCTCTGCTCGTGCTCCAGCACGCACGGAGATCCCCTGTCTTATCAGGCTTGGCAGGCTTGCTAGTTGATCCTTTCAACCGCTGCCCTACACCTGCACGCGCTGCTATTCCGCGTCTTCCGGCCCAGCCAACAGGAACCCCAATCCAAATCAGCAGGTTCGTAGACTCCTGGCCACCGATCACTTCCATTCAAGTCCCATAGGCTTCCATCACCCGGGGCGGCTTCCTTCAAGTCGCTGTATCCGAAGCGCCCTGTCCAAGATCATGCAACCGCGGACTGTTACCTGATGGGCGCTTCAGATACAGCCCTAAGACTTCTGGGGACTAATCTCACCGCAGCACTTCGACGACATGGCGACTATTCGCTCAAGTGGATTTCCGCCGCGAAATGCGCCCCAATCGCATTCGTAGACCCTGGGGCGTTTCTCGTTACCTATGTGGTGAAACTCCCCACAAGAAGGCTTCTGGACAACCTCGCAGAACCGCGAACCCGCCGGACAAGTCCGAAGCTTCTTGCTTGCTGCCAAACAGCATGGCATAGGGCCTTCGGATAAACTTGATGACGATGTCCGAGCCCTCATGCCGCACGGTCGGGCTGCACCCGGCCTCATGGCGGCGGATGTGAGGCGACTAGTCGCATCGCATCCGCCGCTGCATTGCAAATTACTGAACCAACTGCGACGGGCTGGCGCCGAGTCGGAGGGAGTGTAGTTGCTGCAGAAGCAGCCTGCGAGCACTTTCCGGCAACGCAAACTTCGCGCTACCGTTGTTGTTCTCCCCAGCTACTACCGGGCCGTCCTCGGATTGAACGCTGAAGTGCAACGGGGTCGCAAAGAAGCCATGGACCTCTCCCGTGTTCGTGTTGACGGCAAAGCCCACGATCTCTCCAGCGGAATTGATGCCGAATCCGTGGAGCAGGTACAACGGAGTGTTGCCGTATACGAGGTTGTTGAGGTCGTACATCACCCCGTTTTGCCAAAGGAATGCGGTCAAGTTCTGCCCGCTGGCATCGACCGAGACGCCGGTCACCTGTCCCTTGTTGTTGATCGCGACGGCAGCGCTTACTACGTCTCCGGGCAGCGTGCCCAGGTCGGTCATACGGCCGTTCTGCCACAGGAAGGCGTGCTGGTAGGTTTCGCCTGCAATGTCGGATCCGCCGACGATCTGGCCGAGGTCGTTGATGGCGAAGGCAGCGTTTTGAAATTGTCCGCCGAGATTGCCGAGGTCAACCGGCTTGCCGTCGCGCCACACCACGGCGTGCCGCGGTTGCAAAGGTAAGGCGTAGCGCGGGTCGTAGGGCGCACAAACGCCGGATGCGCCCACCACTTCCCCTGAGTTGTTCATCCAAAAGGCAGCTCCCTCGGTGTCGCCCGGGTACAGAGGAAGTGCCTTGGCATGTCCCGCTGTCCAGACCGTTGGCCGGAATTGCAGCACCTGGGGCGCTGGACAGCTGGGGTCGGCGGTGGAGGTTTCCGAGTAGCCGGCAACCTGGCCGCTATCATTGATGGCAGCGGCCTGGCCGTTGGTGCCACCCAGCGTTCTCAGCGGCGTCATGATCCCGTTCTGCCAGATGAAGCCGAGGCAGATGAGGTTGGTGCCGAACGAGCAAAAATTCTCGTTGTTGGGATCGGTCACGGCAGTTTCGGCCGTACCTGCAACCTGTATCGCGTTGTTCAGGTTGGCAAACGATTCGCTGTTCGCGCCCCCTAGCGTACCCAGGTCGGTCATTACCCCTTTCTCGATTACAAAGGAATGTTGAACAGTGTCGCCGGGCAACGTGGAGAAGCCGTCGATCTGTCCGTTGTCGTTGATGCCATAGGCGAGGCTGAAGCTACCTCCCAGTGTGCCTAGGTCGAGGATGGTGTAGTGAGCAGGCGCGGGAGTGTTGGCCTGCACGGATGCGCCTTCTTGAGCCGACATCGGTGCGCCGAGGAACACAAGCGCCAGGAGTATGTGTCCCAGGCGGATCGCATTTGCTGTCAAACGATTGAGTTTCATTTTCTTTTCCTCCGTCATGGATCTGCTGGACGTCTCAGGAAGGACGGCAGTATCGGCCTTTCCTTATGCGGAGCTCTGCAGCAGTGATGTCACGCAAATCTGGACTGCGCCTTCGTCGGACCGCCAAAGATGTAGCTTGCCGGTGCGAAGCCACGCTTCCACTTGCGCTGCGGTCGCTGGCTCAAGGAAGCTGTCCTTGGTGAGAGTGATGACGTCCACCTCGGCGCAACAATTCGGGCACCAGGCGAGAGCTGCTTTAGCGTGGCGAACGACCATCATCGTGTCGGTCTCGACAGTGATCCTGATCGTTCTCTGCACCATGGCGCGCTCCCTTGCGTTTGTCGATGCTGCGTTCCGCTTGGTACGAGCGCATCCTGCAGGCGGAAGGAATCGAAAGTCTTTAAAGCGCGGCTCAGAATTTCTCAAAAGGTCTCAATACGGCGTTTGTTGTTGGAAAGCCAGCACTTGCGAACAGTGAGAATTACGGAGTGGATCCGGGCCCGAAGCCTTTCTGTTGGTTGCTGGGGGGAAGTAATCGTGATAGATTGCCGGAAAATCGCCCAGCGCTACTCCTCACAGGGGCAGCTTTGTACGTTCGGACTGAAAATGCCTGCGGGTCCCAAGGTCTTGTACGAGTTCGGGTCCTTCCGGGTCGATCCTGAGAAGCAGGTTCTGCTCCGTGACAACCAGCCAGTGGCCGTCACCCCCAAGACCTTTGAAACCCTCCTGATCCTGGTGCGTCATAGCCGCGAGGTTGTCTCGAAAGACGACCTGATGAAGGAGCTGTGGCCGGATTCGTTCGTCGAGGAATCGAACCTCAGCCAGAACATCTTTATGCTTCGCAAGGCGCTGGGGGAAACTCCGGAGGACCGGCGCTTCATCGTGACCCTGCCGGGCAAGGGCTACCGGTTCGTGGCAGAGGTGCGTACCATCACCCAGGACGCCGAGGATGTGATCATCGCCAGCCATTCTCGCGAACAGTTGGTAGTGCAGCATGCGACCAACGTCCCGGCCGCTTCACTGGCCCTCCCCGCACTCTCGGACCGCCGATTCAGTTGGAAATACGCAGTTGCGATTGGTTTGGCAGTGGTTCTAATGACGATTGGCATTGTTCTCTTTGTCTACAAGCGCCAGCGGTTGGCCCTGGGTGAGAAGGGCTCGGTGCTCATTGCCGATTTCACGAACAACACGGGTGATCCCGTGTTCGATGAAACCCTGCGTCAAGGGTTGGCGGTGCAGCTGGAACAGTCGCCATCCATTGTCCTCGTCTCCGAGGAACGCATCCAGCACGCGCTTCGTCTGATGGGCCAGCCGGCGGACGCGCGGCTCACTCCGGAACTCGCGCGCGAGCTCTGCGAACGTGTAGGAAGTGGCGCCGTACTGGACGGCTCGATCACGACGCTGGGAAGCCAATATGTCCTGGGATTGCGCGCCAAAAGTTGCAGCACCGGGGAGGTCATCGCCGACGAGCAGGTGCAGGCTGCCAGAAAAGACGACGTTTTGAATGCGTTGGGACAGATGGCCAGCAAGCTCAGAACGATGCTCGGCGAGTCTCTGGCCACGGTGGAACAGCACTCCACTCCACTGGCTGAGGCCACGACGCCGTCGCTCGAGGCCTTGAAAGCCTACAGCCTGGGATGGAAGACGCTGTATGCGAGGGGCGAAAACGGCGCCATCCCATTCTTCGCGCAGGCCGTGAAAGACGACCCGCAATTCGCCATGGCCTATGCGGCACTCGGGCTCATGTACGGCGCCACGGGCGAATCGGCCTTGTCCGCGGAGAACACCAGCAAAGCCTATCAACTGCGCGAGCGCGCCAGTGACCGGGAGAGGTTCTTTATCAGCGCGTCCTACTATTCCTGGGTGACGGGAAACCTGGAAAAGGCACAGCAGACCTGTGAAACTTGGGTGCAGGTTTATCCGGCCGAGATCATTCCCTATACCTATTTGTCGGGATTTATTTATCCCGCCTTCGGCAAGTATGAACCGACGATTGACGAAGCTCGCAAGGCCATTGAACTTGATCCGGACTTTGGGGTCGGGTATCTCAACCTGGGCTACGGCGACCTGAATGTCGGCCGTCTCGCAGAAGCCGAGAGCGTCGTCCGGACGGCCACCGAACGCAAGCTGGAGTTTCCCTACTTCGCGATTTTGCGCTTCGACATCGCTTTCCTAAAAGGTGACAGGGTGGCGATGGAGCGGGAGTCGGCTTTGTCCCGGGAGAAGTCTGTCTTTGAAGACTGGATCGCCGATCACGAGGCTTTTGCCGCGGCCTATTCCGGCCGCTTGCGGCAGGCCGGAATGCTGGTGAAACGCGCTTCGGACCTGGCACAACAGGCGGGCCAGAGCGAGAGAGCCGCTATCTTTCAGGCTGGGAGTGCTGTGTGGGAAGGTTTCTTCGGGAACTCCACGCCAGCACGGACGAGCGCGGCGGCTGCGCTCAAGATTTCCAACGACAAGGAAGCCGAGTATGGTGCAGCCTTCGCACTGGCTCTGTCGGGAGATTCGGTTCGCGCGCAGGCGCTGGCCGATGATCTAGAAAAGCGCTTTCCAGAGGACACCTCGGTCCGCTTCAGTTACCTGCCGTCCCTGCAAGCGCTGCTGGCACTCAACCACGGGGAACCTTCGCGCGCGATCGAAATTCTGCAGGTTGCGGTTCCTAATGAACTGGGTACGCAGCGCAGTTGGATTCACGGAAATTTCGGTGCGCTCTATCCGGTGTATGTGCGCGGACTGGCGCATCTCGCGTTGCATCAGGGCGCCGAGGCCGCGGAGGAGTTTCGGAAGGTCCTCGACCACCCTGGCATCGTGATCAGCGATCCGGTGGGTGCTGCTGCGCGCCTGCAGTTAGCCCGGGCCTATGCCATGCAGGGCGACATTGCGAAAGCCAAGGCCGCTTATCAGGATTTCCTCACCCTCTGGAAAGACGCCGACCCCGACATACCGGTCCTGCAGCAAGCTAATGCTGAGTATGCGAAGCTGCAATGAACTTAAATGGTCACTCCTCGTCAACGTGAGAGAGAGAGAGGCTCCTGTCCAAGAGATAGTTAACGCACATACTGGGCAGGTTGCCAAGTGATCGCACTACTCGAGATTGGTTACTAATACGCAGGCTAGTAGTGTCGGATCGTTTCGCCGAGGCGAACGCTGGGCGATTCGAACTCGCGGCTTTACTTGGAAGATTTTATTTCCTCAAAGCTGAACTGCTTGTCGAGCTTGTCGTAGGGCTTGCCGTCGACCTCGACGTACGGGTAGACAAAGTAATTGAGCGGTGGCCCGTCTTGTTTGGGAACCAGCGCAATGTCGCGCCCGGTCGAGAACTTCACCCGGTTTGCATCAATCGTGCCAAAGAAATAATCGCGCTTTTGCTGCGCTTTCCACGCTTCCGATATATCGACCGGAATCCATCCGATGTTCTTGCTGTAAAACTGGGCCCAGCAGTGGTATCCGGAAATGTCTCCGGAAGTCTTGCCTTCGGGCAGTGGAAATCCGATGTCGAACTGGGCAGGAATTCCGTCCGCACGCATCATCGCGATGAATGGCGAGTGAAAGTCGGTACAGTTGCCATGCTTGGCATCGCACGCCCAGACCGCATCGCCACGCCCCCATCCCGTCCCGGATTTGTCGTACTTCATGGTGGTGAAGAGGTAGTCATACGCAGCCTTAGCCTTGGCGACGGTCCCAGTTGCGTTGCCCGTGACTTGGTCGGCAAGTGCCTTCATCTTTCCGTCGGTGGGAATCAGTTGGTCGGGCTCGACGAAGCGCGTCATCGACGCCGGCACCAAGCCAGGCTTGCTGTCTTGGCGCTCCAACTGCGCATAGTCGCCGCGCGAGAATTCCTTGCGTGTTACCTCGTAAACCAAGGTGAAGCTAGCAGCACCTTGCGTGGGATTCTGTAACTCCGCATACAGAATCTTGTTGCCGTACTCTGGCTCTCGAGCAATCTGTGTTTTTGCGGCAGCCTTGGTCTCGATCAGGCGAACGGTCTGATGCTCGTCAGTCTGCGCCACCGGGACCCAAACCCGCACCATCTTTGTGCCCGGCGGAATGTCCTTTACGGTAAAGCTGTAGGTGAAGCGAAAAGTGCGCGACGACGGACTGAATTTCTGGGAACTCGACGTGGCTTGGGCGGCCAACTGGCATGCCGGAAAAATGAGCAGCAGCAACAACGGGAGAATACGCAGCCTCATGGAGACACTCCTCAATCGGCGGACATGGATGAAGATTTTATCAGCAGTCAACGCGGGTCGTCAGGATGCGGAGGAAGGCTTTTTTGGCGATAATTCTTACCTATAGTTCGGTGCGACAAGATTTGAGCCTGCCGAATATTTCAAAGCATCCACTGGACGAGGTTCACATTGATGATGACCGCATCACTGCGAAGTGACGTAACCACCGTGGCCCATCAACCGCAAGCGGCAAACGGTCTGGCAATCGTGCGATTGACAATCGGCGCAATGTTCGTTTGGGTCTTCTTCGAGAATCTAGGGAAAGGCCTCTATACGCCGGCGGGCTATGCGGGCCTTATTAACTACTACATCCAGCACAGCCACTCGCCGGATGCGTGGAAAGCGGTGATGGGCCTGGCGGCAAGTCACGCCGCGATGGCCGCTCCCCTGCAGGCTATGACTGAGATCTCTCTCGGTATCCTGCTCCTCATCGGTCTGCTTACGCGACCGGCCGCATTTGTGGCTTTTCTATATCTCGGCAGCCTTTGGATTTCAGAGTGGGGCACCTCGTGGATCTGGGAACTACTGGTTCCCGTACTCGCATCGCTCGGGCTCGCCATCGGAAGCGCCGGCCGGAGATGGGGCGTTGATGCATGGCTGGCGCGACGGTGGCCGAATGCTCCGTTGTGGTTGATCTGAGCCGCCTGCAGTGCGAGTGTCCGTCATCATCCCGACCCATAACGAAGCGCAATCCATCGGCCTCGTCCTAGCGGACCTCCCGTCCGCCCTCGCGACGGAGGTCATCGTTGTCGATAGCAACTCGACTGACGGGACGCCCGACATCGCCGCAAGAATGGGTGCCCGCGTAATTCGGGAGCCTCGCCGCGGCTACGGACGAGCGTGCCTCGCGGGTCTGGCCGCGGCAAATTCCCCTGACCTGGTTGTGTTCCTTGACGGCGACTACAGCGATCGGCCCTCTGAACTGCCCATTCTCTTAGCGCCAATCATTGAGGGCCGTGCGGACATCACGCTTGGATCCCGCCTCCGCGAACGGAGATCGGCTGGGGCGTTGCCTTGGCATCAGGTGTTCGGGAACCGTCTCGCCGCCAGCCTGATCAGGCTTCTCTATCGACTGGACATCACCGATCTCGGCCCATTTCGGGCTGCCCGCGCGGATGTACTACGCGCGCTCGCCCTCGAAGAGCCCACCTACGGCTGGGCAGTTGAGATGATCCTCAAAGGTGCGCTCGCCGGATACCGCGTCGTCGAAGTGCCGGTGAGCTATTACCCGCGGATCGGAAAGTCGAAGATCAGCGGTACGTTGAAGGGCACAGTCGGCGCCGGGTGGTTCATTCTCAGCTTGATAGTGCGCTATTATTTCCGAAATCGAAGGGCCGGGACACCTCGTCCTGCGTAGGTCGCTTGAAGAGTCTATGAAGTCCGCCAGTGAGACAGCGGTGCGTAGCGACTGTGTACTGGTAATCATGGCGAAAGCACCGCGGCCGGGCACGGTCAAGACCCGCCTCGCGTCCAGCCTTTCTCCCGCGGCTGTCACTGCTCTCTATTGCTGTCTCTTGGAGGACACGCTGGCGCTGGCCCACTCATTGGACGATGTGGATGTTGCCATCATGTGCCCTGTCGCCGACGTAAACGAGCTGGCGCAGTTGGCAGGCGACCAAGCGATTGTCGTTGCCCAGAAAGGTGAAGGCCTCGCCGCAGGCCTCACGTCGGTGTTTGCGCACTTCACAGGAGACCACCCACGACGCACCATTGCCTTCAACAGCGACAGTCCACACCTGCCGCGTTCCGTTCTCGAAGACGCGTTCGAAGCCCTGGCCACGTATGACATGGTCGTGGGACCAACCCACGACGGAGGCTACTATCTCGTCGGGACAAACGCTTCCCATTCCGCACTTTTCGCGGGCGACGGAATGGGCACTAGCAACGCGCTGGAACGGCTCCTCTCGCGTGCACGAACTCTTGAGCTATGCGTAGGTTTCGCGGATCCCTTCTACGATATCGATGTAGCCGACGACCTCACTTGCTTGGCTGCGGAGTTACGTCTGGCTCCGGAAAGAGCGCCTCGCACGGCCGAGTGGCTGAAAGGGTGGGAGCTTGTCACAGCGCAATCAAAGACCGGCACGGGAGAGTTGTGAAGCTCACTCCCGAGTGCAGAGTGTACGTCCTCGGCGTCACATTGTGCCTGGCTCTGACCATCTGCTCACGCAACTTCAGCGATAGAGGCGGTCCATACTTCATGGCCTCCTTGATGCTTGCGGGTATCGCGTACCTCTTAGCGGTCCGCGAGTTGTTCGCTACGCCAATATTTTCCCAACGCGTCATCGTCATTGGACTCGTTCTGGCTGCTGCGTGGAACATTGCATTTCTTCGACGGCCCTCGGGAGCCGATGACGACATCCATCGCTATGTTTGGGATGGCCGTCTGCAGGGGGAAGGCTACAACCCCTATCTTGTCGTTCCTAGCGATCCTGCCGCTCAGTACCTGCATACCCCGGAAACTCGCAACTTGAACAACCCAGATCTGCCGAGCCCATATCCGGCAGGGGCGCAGTTATTCTTCCGCGCAGTAACCGCCATTCACGAATCGACATTTGCGCTGAAAGTAGCATTTGTAGCTTGCGAATTCGCCATTGTATTCGTGTTGCTCGATATCCTGCGTTTTACGGGCCGGGCATCGCACCTGGTTCTGGTGTATGCCTGGAACCCATTATTGGCCATTGAAGTGGCTGGAAGCGGTCACATTGACATTGTGGGCGCGCTCTTGCTGGTGGTGTCCGCCGCTGCGCTGCTGCGCCGATGGCGGACGATCGCAGCCCTTGCACTGGGCTTGGCTGTATCCGTGAAATTTCTGCCGGTCGTACTCTTGCCCCTCTATTGGAAGCGGGTTCGTATTCGCGATGCGGCCCTCGCCGCGGCGGTCGTCGCGCTTCTGTACCTGCCATTTCTTGATCACGGCCGCATTCCGATCGGCTCACTAGATACGTATGTGCAAGCTTTCCGCTTTAATGGTCCGGTGTTTGCGGCGCTTGATCACGTAGTACCTCCGCAGTTCCTGGTCGTACTCGCAGTGCTCGTCGGGCTGGCGACCGCAACCTGGCTGAGAAGTACACAGCCCCAGTGGTCTCCCGGCGCATGTGCGTGGCCAATGGCAGCTTCTCTTTTGTGCGCGCCCGTCGTATTCCCGTGGTATC
Organism: uncultured Acidobacteriaceae bacterium; assembly: GCA_963730105.1. Lineage (GTDB taxonomy): Bacteria > Acidobacteriota > Terriglobia > Terriglobales > Acidobacteriaceae > DASRAA01. Next base: position 452,833 of record CAVSQO010000009.1, on the reverse strand, counting down.
TGCTCTGGCTGCTGCCGTTTCTAACCTCGCCCTCGACGCTGCTGCTCGTCATCTGGACTGTGAGCATCATTCCCACTTACGTTATGTGGCACTTGCGCACTCTCGGACGTCCGTGGGCATCGCTTCCGGTTTGGGTGATGCTGCTGGAATACGGATGCCTGGCGGCAGCCGGTGCCGTGATCGCATGGCGCTACCTCATTCGGCCGGTGACTCCGGCTCATCCCACAACTTCTGTATCCGAAAATCCGGACGCCTCATCCAACGCAACATCTGTTCATTTCACCGAGGAGGGACCTCCATGAGAAATTCGGGCCGACTCGATGTGATCCGTCTTTTAGCCGTCAGTATGCTGTTAATCCTCCCTGCGACCCTGGCCGCGCAGGCGCGCCCGCCAATTCTCGACCAGATCGCCAAAACCTACGGCATCGATTCGTGGGACAAGATCGAGGCCATCCGCTACACCTGGAACGGCGAAATCACCGGACTTTTCAAAGCTAGTCGCGCGTGGACTTGGGAGCCCAAGACCAACAAGGTCACGTTCGAGGGCAAAGATCAGGACGGCAAGCCGGTGAACGTTACCTACCTGCGCTCTGAGCTCAGCACCCAGTCCGACGCCGTCAAGAAGGTCGACTCTGGTTTCATCAACGATAACTATTGGCTTCTGTTCCCCTTCCATGCTTATTGGGACACCACCGCCACCGTGACCGATCAAGGCATGCAGAAACTGCCGATGGGCACCGGCTCGGCTGACCTGGTTTCGGTCAAGTATCCCTCGGAATCCGGCGGTTACACGCCCGGCGATACCTGGAATCTCTACGTTGGAAAAGACAACCGTGTCGAGGTGCTTGAGTTCCACCATGGCGGGGACGTGAAGCCGAGCCTCGTCATAGCAACCTGGACAGGCTACAAGAAGGCAGGTCCTCTGCTGTTCTCGACCGAGCACCGCGGCACTGCTGACGGTAAGCCGCTCCACATCTTCATGACGAATGTAGCCGTCAAGCTGGTTGGTTCCGACAAATGGATGCCCGCACAATAGGCGGCGGGTCTCTATCGGGCGATTACCACGGTTGTGCAGGAACTGCTCAGCTTCGGCAGATCGCGGTTGGCAGCCATGCGGATCTGCAACGTTGGGCGTTGTCCGCGAATAATCGGACAATAGTGGTCGGGCTGTAGCAGCGCGCCTTGCAGGCGCCGTCGTCCGGCACACCCGCCGTGGCACGACTCGCGCAACTCGCATGGTTCACAAGCTCGTGGAAGCGTCCGCGCCTGCTCGAAGGGTGTTGAGCTCAGAATGCCGGGCCCCATCGAGATCAAATCCGACAGCGGCTCCCCCGACCCTGGCCAATAAACACAAGGCTGCGTGGTGGCGCGCGGCGTCACCCGCACTGTGCCTACGCCACAACCTCCTCGCAGCGGCGGTAGCCCTGCCATCGCGCGCACCAGCGGCTCGCCAATAGCGATTACATCCGTCTCCTCAAAGAGGTGCCGGAATCCCTCCCAGTACTCTTCGTAGCTCAGGGCATAAAGATCCGATCGCACGGCTTGGTAAACATTCACTCGCAGAGGAGCGTCAAACTGTTTAGCAGCTCGCGCTACATCCGGTAAACGCAAGTAATTCGACTTCATCATGACTGTGACGATGGTTACAGGAATACGCAAACTGAGACACCGCTCTGCCTGCTGCTGGATGAGTGCCCAATTGCCCTGCCCACGCTGTGCATCCTGTTCGGCTTGTGTTGGGTAATCGAGAGAGAACTCGATGTCATGGAAAGCTCGCAGTTCCTTGTCTTCCAGAACGGCAACACTATGACCGTTGGAAGTGATGGTGAGCTTGACCGGTTTTGTCTTCAGGTAGGCAAGTATGGCTTTGAAGTCGGGATGCATGCCGTTCTCGCCGGTGCCGAGGTTCACCGACCGCACGGGCAAGCGTTCCATGACTGCCTTTACTTGATCCAGGGAGAGACGATCCGCGCGAGTCGGATCGCGGTAGCAGAAGGCGCAAGCGAGATTACACTCATTGGTAAGGCCGAGCCCAAGAGCAATACCGACATCGGGTGTCATGCGAGATCGGGACGACGAAGACCGAACTAAGGCGTCGTTCATGCACCTTCCTTCATGATTGGACCTGCACGACGTGCAAGGCAATGTGTGTAGCGGGCGACTGCGGCAAACTCCTGTCGCCTGCCCAGCTTGCGCTCTAGCTTCAGAATCCGCTCGTACTCGTCATTTCGTGAAACCCTCGGCGGCAAGTAATCCGAAACGACCCGTACGCCACGCTCCGCAGTTACCGCGAGTGACGATTCAGACAGCATGGCTTGCAAGCTCTCCGCCGTAAACACCCGCGCCACTCCCCCGTACAGGGACTCATGTCCCCACTCGGCGGTGAGATTATGCTCGGTCGCGGCAAAGTCGCCCTGTTGTATTGCGGCCTTCAACACCTCACCCGCCTGGTTACGCACCAAGATCGAGATTATGCTGGACGGGCCTCGTAAGGTGCGAGCAGCACTGCGCAGCACAGCAAGCGGGTCTTCAACATATTCCAGGATGTTGTGGCAAAGAATCACATCAAACGACTCGGCGTTGAACAAATTTGCGAGTTGGGTGGCATCGCCGTGTTTCAGCGCAACTCTCTCCGTAACTCCTGCTTCCCGCGCGGTCCGCTTCGCGAAATCCAGCATCGGTTCAGACGCATCCAGCAACGTGACGTGAAAACCAAGGCGCGCGAGTCGCACCGCAACGGCGCCCGTACCACACCCAAGATCGAGAGCGACCAAAGACTGTGTGGCCTTCGGAAGAAAGTCCTGCAAATTGGCAAAGGTGAGATCGAGCCGCAATCGGCCTTCCGGCGTCTCAAGGTATGCGGCGTACTTCGCCACACCGGTTCGGAACCGCTCGCAGCCGTCATTTTCCTTCATGCGCCACTCACGCGAAGTCGCCCCCTTCTAGGCCCCGATGAGTCCAGAGCGTATACCGAAGAGATCAGGAACGACAAGTCGGCCAGTGTTTACAAACGCCTTTCATCTGGCCGTAAAACGCCCTACTCGTAGAAGTGTAACCCCTGACTCCCCGGAGTCTTCCTGTAGGAAATGATCTCCGCACTTGGCAGGGCAGCAACCTCTGCCTGGAATTGTCACTTCGGGTTTTGAATCATTGGGTTTAGGCATCCCACTCGACTCCGTTATAGCTGCAACGAAGCGACGACATCGCCCGGCCCAGGGAAAGTCGTGACAGATTTTTAAAGTCATTTAAAGCTCACATTTGTCTGTCGGCATTTAAGGATCATCATTATTTATTAGGGCATCTGACTTGCTCAAAGGAGAGGACTTAATGACGCACAGACATCAGCGAGGTTGGCTAAAGAAAGAAAAACGCAGCCAAGGTGAAACTTGGGTGTTGTTCTTTCGTACGATTCGGGAATCCGACGGTAAGCGAGTGGAGAACAAAATTCCAATTGGCCTTGTCAAGGACTTCTCCAGCAAAAGCTGTGCATGGGGGGAGGTCGAAAGACAACATCTCCACATCAACCAGGTGGATTTCCGCGGATGTGCAACATTTGCTGATCTGGCACATCACTACGCGGAACATGAGCTCGTCGAACCCACCGAATCCATCCATCCGAAGGCACACACGACAATCCGAGCTTACGAGCGAGTGCTCCGCAATCGGCTGCTGCCACGCTGGGGGAACCGAGTCGCGCTGAGCCTCGAACCGCTGGAAGTGGAGGAATGGTTGAAAGCTCTAAAGCGCAAAGAGGGGCTTGCAAATCCAACGCTCGACAGGACGCGCCGTGTTATGTCGCTCGTCTACAAGCACAGCCAACGTTACGGGCTGATTCCACGAACTCAGGAGTCGAACCCGATGCGCTTCGTCCGTTGCAAGACCACCAGCGAGTACGAAGCGATGATTCTCACTCCTGAACAAGCATACGCAGTATTGCTCAACCTACGAGAGCCGGAACGTACGCTGACGCTCCTAGCCGCTGGCACAGGTCTGCGTATCTCAGAGTGCCTCGGGCTGCAATGGCAAGACGTGAGTTTTGCGGAAGCCGTCATCCAGGTGCGCCGCACATGGACATGCGGCCAAGTGGGCTGGCCGAAAAGCAAAGCCTCGAAGGGCCCGGTTCCGCTGCATCCTTTGCTGGCTGAATTCATGTTTCGCTGGAAACGGAAGACGCCATATTCTCGGCCGGGGGATTGGGTGTTTCCCTCGTTCAAGCTCAAGGGCCACCAGCCGCGTATGGCTAACATGCTCGTGGAAGATTATCTGCGGCCAGCGGCAGTTAAGGTGGGCATCCTTTCATCGCACCGAGACGACGAAGGCAGACTGGTAGACGATGATCCACGGCGATTTGGTTTCCATAATCTGCGTCACAGCCTGGCATCGTTTCTGGTCCGCATTAGAACTGACCCAAAAACTGTACAGACCTTGCTTCGCCACAGTGATGTTAAATTGACCCTGCAATGTTATTCCCACAGTGTCAGCGATGATCGCATGGCTGCGGCAGGGGCAATGCTGACTGCGATTTTCAGCCACGCCGCAGGCAGAAGCGGACTGAAAGCGGACTGAGCGAGAGACAATTCGAACTTAAGTCCTTCACCATCATCGTGGCCAGGAACCGAACCGGATCTCGTCGAAAAAAGCGGACTGAGAGCGGACTGGGAAGTTTTGTTCAAAGGTGAGCTAACTTCTTTAGAATATGGTGGCCAGGGACGGAGTTGAACCGCCGACGCCAGCCTTTTCAGGGCTGCGCTCTACCAGCTGAGCTACCTGGCCACATGCGCAGAAGACGCGCTTGAGGAGTATTGCTGTCTTTGAATTATAACAATCGAATCTGTGTCCCGCCAATTGGTGAAGGCCCGCGCGCAACGAGATGAGCTCAGGAATAATGTAGGGCTGTAATCGCGGCATCACAAAAACAAAAGGCAGATCAGCTGACGATATCAGCGGCGATCTGCCTTTGCTTCTTTGACGGCTGGAGCGCTACTGGCCCCAGTGGAACATCTGGGTTTCGGCGGCCACCACGTCAGTGCGGCGATTCTGCTGGAAGCATGAATCATCATTCGCTTGGCAGACCTGATAGAGCTTGCCCCATCCGGTAGCGTACTCGATTTGCGATCCGTCCACACCGCGTTTTACGAGTTGGTCCTTGACCCACTGCGCGCGATGATACGACAGCACGAGGTTATAAACGATGTCGCCGCGAGGATCTGCATATCCCTGGATCCAAAGTTTGCCGTCGGGATTCTGCTTGAGCCACGTAGCATTGGCGTCCAGCACCTTGGGATCGATGACCCGGTTGTAGATGTTGAATGGGAAGTAGACTTCCTTCACATTTTGAGTAACGGCCTGTGCCTGGGCAGAAACCGCTTGGCCCACTGCCATCGGCGCCAAGCAAGCCAGCACCACAGCCACCCCGACCGTGGCGCGAATCAATAAAGTAGTATTTCTGCGGCGTGCAATATTTCCCATAGTTAGCATCCTTCCCGGGATAGCTCCCAGATCGTGCAGTTTGACCACTCAGTACAGCAGTAGCCTCCAGCATAGCCCCGAACTCTGCACTTTGCCTAGTGAAAAGGCTGTAAATGCAGGTGTTTGGTGATTCGGCACGTGCCGGGGTTCTTCGCACGATTTTAACCGGCTAGTCACAATTCCTTAATATGCGTCGCCTACGATTCGGAGGAATGTCACATCGGTCGGGGTTCGGTTGTTGCTGTACTTAGCGACGTTTCTGCACTTGTTTGAAGTTCATCGTGCCACTGCTTTTTCAGGAGAGAAGATGAAACGTACTACAGTTCTAGCTCTAGCTCTGTCCCTCTTGGTGACGGCGAGCGCATTTGCGCAGAGCACCTCGTCGGAACTTAAGGAATTGAAGGACGCGATCGCTGCTCAACAGCAGCAGATTCAACAACTCCAACAACAGGTTCAGTCGCGCGACGCTGCCATTCAGAAGTTGGAACAGCAGGTTGGCGAGGCGCAGGCGACGGCCAACCAGGCGCAGTCTACGGCGCAATCAGCAGTCGGGGGCGAAAAGAAGGAAGGCGCACTCACCACTCAGGATTTGGACGCGCTGCAGCATGAAGTCACGGACCTGAAGGCGGTATCGGCAAACACGGTCGATGGCCTGCAGGACACGCAGAAGCGGGTGAGCGATCTGGAGAGCCCGCTGGCCATTCACTACAAGGGAATCACCCTGACACCGGGTGGCTTCTTCGCTGGTGAAACAGTTTGGCGTCCGCATGCCACTTTCTCAGACATCAACACCCCGTTGAACGCGATACCGTTCTCCGGCGCGGCGCAGGCGCGCTTCTCGGAGTTCTACGGGTCAGGCCGTCAGTCGCGTATTTCGTTGCTGGCGCAAGGTACGGCGGGCACGACGAAGCTGTCTGGATATTTCGAGGCTGACTTCCTGGGCGCGGCTGTCACTTCCAACAACAACCAGAGCAACAGTTACGCGTTCCGCGACCGTCAACTGTGGGCCCAGGCGGCACTGCACAACGGCTGGTCATTCACTGGCGGCCAGATGTGGAGCCTTGTCACAGAAACAAAGGTTGGTCTAGATAACCGCACTGAGGCGACGCCGCTGCAGATAGACGCGCAGTATACGGCGGGATTCAGTTGGGACCGTCAATACGGATTCCGCGTCGTCAAGAACATGAACAACAAAGTTTGGTTTGGGTTCTCGGTGGAAAACCCGCAGGTCCTGTACACCGCTTCAGGTGCTCCGAACCTGTTTGTGCTGGGTGGTCCGGGCACAGGCGCCGGTCTGTACAACCAGTTCGCCAACTATTCATCGAACGTTTCTCCTGACTACATTGCGAAGATCGCGTTCCAGCCCGGATTCGGACACTACGAAATCTTCGGCTTGGGCAGCGATTTCCGCGATCGTATTTATCCCAACGCCACTGCGACCAAGCCATCGGCGGCGGGAGCTTATAACAACAGCGTCTGGGGCGGCGGTTGGGGCGCAAATGCGCGCTGGCTGACCGATCAGAAGCACATCGAAATTGGTTTGCACTTCCTGGGTGGCAAGGGCGTCGGCCGCTACGGCGATGCAACCCTGGCCGACGTGACCGTGGATCCAAGCGGCCACCTGAAGGCCTTGCAGAACTATCAGGCCCTGGCTTCCCTCGAATGGCACTCGCCGCACTGGGATCTGTATGGCTACGGCGGCGGGGACTATGTGGGCAAGACCTGGTACCTCAACTCCGCGGGCAAGCCGGTAGGCTACGGTTCACCGTTGTTCAACAACACCGGATGCCAGACCGAAACTGTCCCGGGCAGCGGACAGGGAAGCGGCTCGACGTACTATGCAACCGGAGGCGGATATCAGCCTGGACTCGCGTCCAATTGCGTCGGCCAGAACAAGAGCGTTGTCGAAGGCACGACTGGGTTCTGGTACAAGCCGTACAACGGTCCGAAAGGCCGCTTGCAGATCGGCATGCAGTACTCGTACCTGGTTCGGACTGCGTGGGTAGGCTACGGTCTGCCGCCGTACACGAACCTGCCGGGTTCTTCCACGATCGCGCCGAAGGGCATCGAGAACATGTGGTTCACCTCGTTCCGCTATTACCTGCCGTAAGCGGACGGACAACCTGACACTCACCCAGGGTGGCCATCACGGCCACCCTGTTTTCTTTCTGCCGGAATGGCGCCGTCATTTGTTGCGCACCAGCAGCACTGTGCATTGCTTCGCCGACAAGGCATAATGCAAGGTCAACCGAATTTGCGATTGTTTTGGCAGGTTGCCGACTTCCATGTTGATGCGATTTCTGATTTCGTTTACCAAAGGGATCATGATGGCGATCGGCATTACCTTGCCAACGCCGGAGCAGGAAAAGACCGTCGCCCTCGTCTGGGTGGCGGCTTTCTTTGTGATGATTGCGATTATTCTTGGCGTCGGCTGGGCGGTGCTAACGAGTTTCGCCGGTGGAGCACGCTGAGGTCTGTCACCTACGGGTCAGTGGAACTCGTTCTATCGCGCGCTTTTCTCGAGAACGAGTTTCCCGGCGGCGAGGTCTTCGACCGCCAATCCTAGCGATTTGAATACCGCGATTTCGGCTGTGGGTTTGGGTTTTTTGCCCGCGAGGATTTCCCCAAGTTCGGCATAAATCGTGGCGCCGGCGAGCAAGATGTCGCCGGACTCTAGGGCAGCGGCGTCGCGGGAATCGACCACCACGGCGCCTTGCATTGCTTCGGTATCTAGCTCACGCCGGGCCGGTCCGACGGCACCGACTGCGTTCACCAGCGCTCCTGCCTTCAGCCACTTGCCTTGCAGAATCGGCTCGGCGGCGCCGGTGACGGTGACCACGACGTCCGCTCCGTGAACCGCATCTTCGATGGACATCGCTGTGCCGCCGATCTCTGCCGCAAGCGCTTTCGCGCGGGAGGAGTCGCGGCTCCAGATGCGAACCTGGGTGAAGTTTCTCACCAATCGAAGTGCTTCGAAGTGTGCTCGCGCCTGCACGCCGCTGCCGAGGATGGCCAAAACGCTGGCGTCGCGACTTGCGAGAAGATTGGTTGCGACCGCAGTGACGGCCGCGGTGCGCATCTCGGTGATGAGCCGGCCATCGAGTACGGCGAGCGGCTCTCCGGTTGCGGCGCTAAGCAGGACGATGATGCCCTGGTGCGTTGGCAGCGCGGTTCCGGCATTCAGCGGGAAAAGCGTAACCAACTTCGCGCCCATCAGATCGCCGTACACCGCCGGCATGATGCCGAAGAAGCCGCGATGCGCTGCCGACGGCAGAATGCTGCGGACGGGCTGCAAGACCTTGCCGGTGGAGAAGTCGATCAGCGCGCGCTCCATGGCGGGAATCAGATCTTCGTAGCGCAAAACTTCGGCGACCGCGTTCTCGTCGAGGAAGCGGATCGGCGGGTTGGGTTGGGGCAGACTATCGGAGTTGTGTGTCATCTGGCAGAATGAACCGACATGCTCAAAGTGAAACGACTCTCACCCGATGCCGTGTTGCCCACAGTAGCACACCCGGGCGAAGACATTGGCTACGATCTCTATTCTGCCGAAGACATCACGTTGCCCGGGCGAGGGGCCGCGGGAGTACACACCGGAATCGCCATCGAGTTCGCACCCACAGCGGGCGGAATCGTTAAGACCCGGTCCGGGATGGCGAAGAAACGTTTGATGTGCAATGCAGGAGTGATCGATGCAGGCTATCGCGGCGAGGTGATCGTCTTGATGGAGAACCTTGGTGACGAGCCGTATGTAATTCGGAAAGGCGACAAGATCGCGCAGTTGCTGGAGCATCCGTTTCTGGCTGGGGAAGTTGTGGAAGACGAGTTGAGCGAGGCGGCCAGGGGCGCGAAAGGGTTTGGGTCGAGCGGGAACTAGAAATCCAGAAAATTATGGCGGAGAGGGAGGGATTTGAACCCCCGATACCCGTTAAGGTATGTCCGCTTTCGAGGCGGATCGTTTCAACCGCTCACGCACCTCTCCGCGCCATTGGAACTGGCAGAATTTGCCAGCCCTTTCAGTTTAACAAAATGCTGCGAGCTGGGCAGCCTATCGCTTGTTGCGGAAGAAGGTCTGGAGCAGGTCCATGCAGCGCGCGGCCAGCACTCCGCCGGTCACCTCGACCTGGTGGTTGGCGCTGGGATGGTTGAGCACCTGCACCATGGAGTGGACTGCGCCCGCCTTGGGGTCTTCGGCTCCATAAATGAGCCGCCGAATGCGCGCGTGAGTAATCGCGCCGGCGCACATCGCGCAAGGTTCCACAGTGACGTAGAGGTCGCAGTCGATGAGGCGATAGTTACCGACTACCAGCCCAGCTTCGCGCAAGGCCTGGACTTCAGCGTGCGCTGTTGGGTCGTGGTTCGTGACCGGGCGATTGCAACCGCGTCCCACGATGTGACCGTCCTGTACCACGACTGCGCCGACCGGAACCTCGCCCAGCGCCTGGGCGCGCTGCGCCTCGCGCAAAGCTTCGTCCATGAAGAGTTCGTCGGTGTGGGACATGTTAGTAGCTTGCTTTAGCCATTAGCTTTAAGCTCTTAGTTTCAACCTTGGCGGTTGCCCTCGTGGTGGCGAAACGTCTTCCGAAAATACTAAGAGCCAATAGCTAAGAGCTAACGGCTTATTGCTGCTTCAGCATAATTCGTTCAATGCTGCTCGCCCGGCCGGTGACTGGATCGCACTCGATAACTGCGCCGCACAGTCGCACATCGTCACTCGCGGGCTCAAAGCGCGACGGCATGTTGCTGAGGAACTTCTGCACGATCAGTTCCTTCTGCACGCCAATCACGCTGGCGTAAGGACCAGTCATGCCCACGTCGGTTTGCACCGCAGTACCTTGCGGCAACACCTGCTCATCGGCGGTGGGTACGTGCGTATGTGTGCCGAGCACCGCAGTCACGCGTCCGTCGAGATGCCAGCCGAGCGCAACTTTTTCCGATGTTGCTTCGGCATGCAGATCCACCACGATTACCTTGGCGGTGATCTGTTTCAGCAATTCATCGGCGACGCGGAACGGGTCATCGTTGTTGGCCATGAACACGCGCCCCTGGAGATTGATGACGGCATAAGTGACGCCGCTGCGGGTGCGTCCCTGGTACCAGCCGAAACCGGGGCTGCCGGCCGGATAATTCGCCGGACGCAACACGCGCCGAGCGAGCGATGCATCGTTTCCGTTGGCGGAGTTCATGTAGTCGATGATCTCGCGCTTGTCCCACACGTGGTTGCCGGTGGTGATGACGTCGATGCCCAGCTCAAAGAGTTCCTCGGCAATTTGTGGAGTGATGCCGAATCCGCCCGCCGCGTTTTCGCCGTTGGCCACCGTGAGCTCGACGCCGTATTGCTTCTGTAATTCGGGAAGCCGCTCGTGGACGATAGCACGGCCCGGCCTGGCGAAAATGTCACCGACGAAAAGTATGCGCAACGCTGACCTGTCTTCCCGAATTTACCTGGAGTACGTACCGAAATTCGATGGTAACACGCAGTCACGCGCGATTTTCGAACCCTCCAATGGCATTCACTGCGCCAGTTCCGCCGTCTTCAGGAAGTCGTAATTTCCAGCGGGATTCACCGTGATCCCGCGGACGCGGTTGGTGTGCACCAGCACATTGTCGAGATACCACAGGTTGATGTAAGGAAGTTCTTCGGCGAGGATGCGCTGGATCTCAGCGTAGATGTCCTTGCGCTTCTCCTGGTCCAGCGTGGTGCGGCCCTCGCGGATCAGTTCATCGACGCGAGGGTTGGAGTAGAACGTCCGATTGGCGCGCTTGGGTGGAAAGCTGGCCGAGTCGAACACATATTCAAAGATGTCGGGGTCCTGGTTGCCGCCGATCCAGCGCATGGAATACATCTGGTACGCGCCTTTGGTGATGTCGCTGAAGAAGGTCGCAAACTCGTAAGTCCGAATGTCGAGCGCGATGCCCACCTCGCGAAGCTGTTGTTGCAACACCACGGTCATCAGGCGGGTTGCGTCGTCGGTCGAAGCCTTCATAGCGATACGGAAGCGCACGCCGTCTTTCGCCGAGTATCCAGCGTCGTCAAGAATTTGCCGCGCCTGTTGCGGGTCGTAGTTATAGCGTCGAACATCCGCGTCGTACGCCCAGTGTTCGGGCGGAAGAATGCTGTATGCCGGTTGTGCCTGGTTGCGTAACAGATACTGAATGATCGGGTGCACATCGATGGCATATGCCAGTGCATGACGCACGCGGACATCCTTCAGAATCGGATCTCGCAGGTTCAGTGCGACGTACGCGTAGATGGTGCCGGGATCCTGAATCACCGTCAGGCCAGTATCTTTCTTTAGTGCTAGAACGGTGTCAGCCGTCAGCGAATTGATCGCCACGTCGGCACTATGCTTGCGCAGCTCGAGCGCCCGCGTGGTCGCGTCGGGAATGACTTTGAACTCGACCCGCTCAATATTGGCGGGAGCTCCCCAGTAATCCGGGTTGCGCTCAATCACGACGTCTTTGTCCTGTTGCGCACTCACAAAGCGGAATGGCCCCGAGCCGATGGGGTGCTGATTGAAGTTCTCTCCACTTCCATAGGGCACGATGCCGATCGCGCCATCCGACAGGTTCCACAACAGCGAGGCCGTGGGTTCCTTCAGGTGAAAAATGACTGTGAAGTCGTCGGGGGCGTCAATGTGGTCGATCTTGTTATAGGCCGCTGTCTTCGAGCTGCGAATCTTGCCGGTGAGCAGGGAGTCGAACGTCCATTTCACGTCGCGCGCAGTCAGCGGCTGTCCGTCGTGGAACTTCACCCCGCGGTGCAAATGGAACACATACGTTTGCGGGTCGGGAATCTCCCAGCGGTCCGCCAACGCCGGTTGTAGCTCAAAATGCTCGTCGCGGCGCACTAGCGAATCAAACAGTAACTCGCCGATTCGTTCTGACTGCGCGTCCAGCCCCACACGCGGATCGAGATTCGTGGGACTGTTCTCGATCATCACCACCACGGTGTTCGGGTCGGGCTTTCGCGCACACGCGAGTGCTAACAACAGCAACCCGCACATAGCAATGAGACGTGCGATCCGAAACCAGCGACGGTGCTGAGAGACCGGAGTTGCCATGAGCGACACTACGGGTAGCTTACCTTGCCGAGGATAGCCGGGCGCTTCGCCCCAGTTGCCGAAGGAACGTTCGAGGGCACTCGCCGCCACGTTTGATAGGCCATCAACGCAAAGGCGACAGCCTCTTTGGCCTCCGACGGGAGTCCGAAATCGTCGGCGGTGAGCACCCGGATTTTCAGCGGTGCAAGATCTTCGCGTATTATGCGCATCAGTGTGGCGTTGCGCGTACCGCCTCCGGAGACCACGAACTCGCGATAGCGCGACGGCCATCGCGAAGTTGGTGCGACGTTTTCGGCGTCGGGAGGCAAAACGAATTTGCGCACTGCCAACCCGATGGATCGCGCAGTGAGAGCGGTTGCTGTTGCCATGGCGTCGTAATCATCGGCGCGGCGGCAAAGGGCCAGAAACTCCTGTACGAACGCGCGTCCAAACTGCTCCCTGCCCGCGGTCTTGGGTGGCTTCTGCTGAAAAAACGCGCGCCTTAGCATCTGTCGGAGCACCGACTCAATCGGCTCGCCCTTCGCGGCAAGTCGGCCGTTGCGGTCGTAGGGACGCTCGAACAGCCGCGCCGCCACCGCGTCCATCACCATGTTGCCCGGACCGGTGTCAAACGCGAAAACATCTTCCGGAGTGGCACGTGGCGGAATCGCCGTCAGGTTTCCGATGCCGCCAATGTTCTGCACAATCCGCCCGAACCGGCGATGGCGGAACAGAACGTAATCGAGGAACGGTACCAGCGGAGCGCCTTTTCCGCCGGCCGCGAAGTCTGCGGGACGAAAATCCGACACCACCGGAACTCCGAGCTTGGCTGCGATCACCGCGCCTTCGCCGGTTTGCCATGTGCATGCAACCGCACGGCCGAGATAGTTGCTCGCCGCTCCCTGATGGTAGATCGTCTGCCCGTGGCAGCCGACCAGTTCGCAGTCGAGTCGCGCTCGCCGCTGCGCGGCCTGTACAGCCTTGGCGTACAACTCGCCAAGTACGAAGTTGAGACGGGCGAGATCGGCAACCTTGGCCGACGACGCGTTCATGGCCGCGAGCACCGCCTTGCGCACTTCTGCAGGGTAGGGAAACTCATAGTTGGCTAGAAGCTCCAGTCGCGAGCGGAAGCCTCTCCCCTGAATGCGCACCAGCGCGACGTTGATGCCATCGGCGGAGGTGCCGCTCATGACGCCGGCGACGATCATCGGGCGAGCTCCTTTTCGCGATGCTCAGGCAAACCTGGCGTGCTGAGGCGCAACTCTTCCGTGAACTCCCACACCCGGCGGCGTAGTGTCTCGACAGTCTTTGCCGTGGGTGTCGCTGCCATTCGAGCGCGAACCTCGACTGACTTCGCCTTGAACGCGGTCACGCGTCGCACCTTCTCGGAAACCAACTTGGCGAACCGTGCATCACGTTCTGCGCGCTTGAATACCGACTCATATGCGCGCCACACATGCTCTTCCTTCTGGCAGACGAGAAACATATCCGAGCCGGCACGCAGCGTCTCCACCGCCGCTTCTTCAATGGACGCGCCGTTCAGCACGCCGCCCATATCAAGATCGTCCGAGATGACCAGCCCTCGATAGCCGATCTTTTTTCGCAAAATCCCCGTGATCCATTCTCTCGAGAGCGACGCAGGAGTCGTGTTCCCGGTGATCCTGGGATACGCAACGTGTGCCACCATCACGAAGGGAAACTCCTCGCGCAGCTCGCGATAGGGAACCAAGTCGTTATTCCACAATTCGCCCCAGGTAGTGTCGATGCATGGCAGATTGCGGTGGCTGTCGAGGTTCGCGCCACCCAATCCGGGGAAGTGCTTGCCGCAGCCGAGAACGTGCGCGTCTTGCAATGCAGCCAGAAACGCCCGCGCATAACGCACTGTCTTCGCCCGGATCAGCCGATACGGTGCGCGAGCCGAGCACGCTCAGCGACTGGTCCAGCCGCAGATCGACGCAGGGCGCAAAATCTGTGTTGAAGCCCAGCGCGCGTAATTGCTGGCCGATCAGCTTGCCATGTTTGCGGAACAGCTTCGTCGATCCCGACTCGGCAACCTCTGCTGCCGACGGTACGCGTGCGATTGCATCGCGAAAGCGATCAACCGTGCCGCCCTCCATGTCCGCGCAACAGAACATCGGCGTCGCGACGGCCCTCTGCGCATCGCGCAGCAGCGCATGCGTCTGCACTGCCTCGGCGATGTTGCGCTTGAAGAGGATGATGCCGGCGGGCTGAAACGTCGCCAGCATGGTGCGCAGGCGCGCGGAGATGTGTGTCCCGTCGAAGCCCATGATCATCAATTGCCCGACTCGCGCGCGCAGATCGGAACTGGATTTCGTGGACATGGGAGACTTACGTCGAGTGTATCGCGCCTGCAAGTGCCGATTCAGTGTGCAATGAGGTTCTCGCTAGTCGATCTGCCTCTTCAACTCATGCAGCAGGTTCAACGCTTCCAGCGGACTGATCGAGTTCAGGTCCGTCTCTTTGATGCGGTCCACGATCTTCTGCGACAACGGCGTGAAGATGGTCAACTGCATTGGGCCGCCAGCCTTCGCTTCGTCTTTGGCCAGATGGGTCACCGCGTTCCGCTCCGCGGTCTCGTGCTCGGCCAGCACCTCGCGCGCGCGATGAACGACGTCAGACGGGAGCCCTGCCAACTTCGCCACTTCGATTCCGTAACTCTTGTCGGCTGAGCCCTCGGTGACTTTGCGCAGGAAGACGATGCCGCCTCCACTCTCTTTGACCGTCACGTGAAAGTTCTTCACGCCGCTCAAACGCTCCGCCAATTCGGTGAGCTCGTGATAGTGCGTGGCAAACAGCGTCTTGGCGCGCGTCTTGGCATGAATGTACTCGATCGCCGCCCATGCGATGGCCAGTCCGTCGTAGGTCGAAGTGCCGCGCCCGACCTCGTCGAGGAGGATCAGCGATCGCGGCGTGGCGGTATTCAAGATGGCAGCGGTCTCGGTCATCTCGACCATGAATGTCGAGCGTCCCCGCGCCAGGTTGTCGGACGCGCCAATGCGCGTGAAAATGCGATCAACCAGCCCCAGCCTCGCTGAACGCGCGGGAACAAACGAACCCATCTGCGCCATCAGCACAATCAGCGCAGCCTGCCGCAGGTAGGTCGACTTGCCCCCCATGTTCGGGCCGGTGATGACCAGCACCGCGTTGGTTGTCGCGTTCAGGAAAAGATCATTCGACACGAATCGGTCCGCGACGCCCGACAAATCCTGCTGTTCGATGACCGGATGCCGGCCGTCAACAATTTCGATGTCTCTCGAGTCGTCCAACCGTGGACGGCAATAGTTTCGGTTTGCGGCCTGCGACGCGAAGTTCGCCAGCACATCGATTTCCGCCAGCGCCAGTGCCGTTTGCCGAATGCGCCTCGACTCCGCGGCTATCGCTACCCGCAACTCCGCAAACAGCCGCCGCTCGATCTCGACCATCTTTTCCTGCGCGTCGAGCACCTTCGCTTCGTATTCCTTCAGCTTCGGAGTGGTGAAGCGCTCGGCGTTGACCAGCGTCTGCTTGCGTTCATAATCGGGCGGCGCGTGGTGAAGATTGGCTTTGGAAATCTCAAGATAGTAGCCAAACACGCTGTTGAACTTGACCTTGAGCGAGCCAATTCCAGTGCGTGCACGTTCCCGCTGCTCGATCTCGGCGATGTATTGCTTGCTGTTGCGGCTGAGACTGCGCAGTTCATCGAGAGAAGCGTCAACTCCATTGCGAATAACGCCTCCATCACTCAGCGTTAGCGGCGGCTCATCTTCCAGCGTCGAGGTAATGCGCTCGCGCAAGTCAGTCAGTTCGTCGCACTGGTTCTGTAACTCGTGTAGTCGCTCGGCAGCAAACCGTGCGAGCGTCGTACGCACTGCCGGCAATTTCGCGAACGATGCTGCCAGCGCCAGCAAGTCGCGGGGATTCGCGGCCTCCAGCGTCACCCGGCTGAGCAGACGTTCAAGATCGAGAATGCCCTCCATGGAGCGGCGCAATTCCTCACGCGTAACCAGGTCTTTGACCATTGCCTCGACTGCATCCAGGCGATTCTCGATCTGCTTGCGATCGATCGACGGCCGCAGCATCCACGCGCGCAGCAGCCGCTTGCCCATCGGCGTGACCGTGCAATCGAGGGAGCGGAAAAGCGTCAGGGTATCGCCGCTGCCGGAGAACAGCGGCTCGATCAATTCGAGGTTGCGGACGGTCACCGCATCGAGCACCAGGCAATCCTGCCGCTCGTAGTAGCCGATGCGATCGACGTGATCGAGCGAGCCGCGCTGCGTCGAGCGAATATAGTGCAGGATCGCGCCCGCTGCCGTCGCTGCGGCCGAGCGATTCGCAAGTCCAAAACCCTCGAGGGACAGCACACCGAAATGGTTCTCGACCTGCGGAATTGCGTAATCCGGCGCGAACACCCAATCGTCGAGCGGCGTCTCCGCCCAGCTCGCATTCTCGATGCGGGCGATTCTCGGCGCAGCGCCTGCCATTGAGACCACAGCTTGCTGCCTCGGCTGATCGAACAGCGGCATCGTCGCGGCATACAGAACTTCGCGCGGACGCAGCACCAGCAACTCTTCAGCCACTCGCCGCTCGCCGTCGACACCAGTGAACTCTGTTGCGCGAAATTCGCCGGTCGAGAGATCGAGCGCGGCGAACCCGAACGCATCTTTGCTGCGCGCCACGCAGGCGAGAAAGTTGTTTTCCTCTGCACCCAGTTGCGCGTCCGCCGCTGTGCCGGGCGTGACCACGCGGGTCACTTCACGCTTCACCAGCGTCTTGGTCAGGCGCGGGTCTTCCATCTGCTCGCAGATCGCGACCTTGAAGCCCTTGCGGATGAGCTTGCCGATGTATCCTTCCGCGGCGTGGTAGGGAACGCCGCACATCGGAATCGCGATGCCTTTTTCCTTGTTGCGCGAGGTCAGTGTGATTTGCAGTTCTTTGGCCGCCACCACGGCGTCCTCGAAAAACAGTTCGTAGAAGTCTCCGAGGCGAAAGAACAGCAGCGCACTGGGATGCTCTTTTTTGATCGCGGCGTACTGCCGCATCAACGGAGTGGTGGGTTCGCTCATCGAAGAAAAAAGTCTATACCACCGAGCCTGGTCCGCGTCTTCGGCGAACTCACTTGCTTTTATTCTTACTGACAACTGGCAACTGACATCTGACAACTGGTTTCAGTGCTACACTGCGAGGTTTCCTGGATCACACATCATGGCCAAAATACTTTATTTCGAATGCTCCAAATGCGGCGATCATCTCTCCGCCGAAGTCGCTCGCAATGTCTGTCACGAAAGATGGCGGCCCGCTCTACGTGCGTTACGATCTCGCAGCGATACGTGCAAAGTCGCCGCGCCAATCGGTCGCCGCCGGACCGTCGAGCATGTGGCGTTACTCTGCGGTTCTACCCGATGCGGAGCCCGTAACGCTCGGCGAGGGCATGACGCCGATGTTACCCAGCCGCAAACATTCCGGCCTTTTAATTAAGGACGAGGGCCTGAACCCCACAGGTTCTTTCAAAGCTCGTGGCATGAGCGCGGCCCTCACCATGGCGCGCCATTACGGTCTCAAGAAACTTGCCGCACCTTCCGCCGGTAATGCGGGAGGAGCGCTTGCCGCGTATTCAGCCGCCGCCGGGCTCGAGGCTTACGTCTTCATGCCCCAAGATGTCCCGCTGGCCAACCGTCTGGAAGTCGAAGCTAGTGGCGCGCACCTGACGCTGGTCGATGGACTGATCAGCGATTGCGGACGAATCGTCGCCGAGCGCAAGGATAAGGAAGGCTGGTTTGATGTCTCGACGCTGAAAGAACCGTTCCGCGTCGAAGGCAAGAAGACCATGGGCTACGAAGTCGCCGAGCAACTTGGCTGGCAGCTGCCCGACGCCATCCTTTACCCGACTGGCGGCGGCGTCGGCCTCATCGGAATGTGGAAAGCCTTCGACGAAATGGAGCAGCTAGGCTGGATCAATGCCGGAAAACGACCTAAGATGATCTGCATTCAGGCCAGCGGTTGCGCGCCTATTATTAAAGCGTTACATGAGGAAAAATCTGCGTCGGAAGTGTGGCCCAATGCACACACCCTGGCAGCCGGTCTGCGAGTCCCTAAAGCCTACGGAGACTTCATCATTCTCGACATCATTCGCCAGAGCGGCGGTACAGCGATAGCTGTCGATGATGACGCGATTATGACCGGAGTCAAAGACCTCGCCGCGAACGAAGGCATCTTCGCCGCACCAGAAGGCGGAGCGGCCATGGCTGCGTATCTCGAGCTGCTGAAGAATGGATTCCTGAAGCAAAACGACGAGGTCGTGCTGTTTAACACCGGCTCGGGTTACAAATATCTCGACACGTTTGCCGACTATTGGGGGGTCAATCCACCCGCGATCGAGCTGCCCAAGTCGCGCAATATCGGTGGAATTATCGGGCCGTATTAAATCTTCTGTGCTGGTTGGTACATCGGTGCCCGTCCAGGCAAGCGCCACAAGCTTGAGCGGGTTGTTTCTTCGTCTAATTCTGATCCGCGTCATCCTTCGAAATCCGTGGTTGCTTTTGTTTTTCCGGAAAGCGATATTCGACGTATGGCTCTCGTCAGTCGAATGCGAATTGTCGTGCTCTGCGTGCTGTTGGTGGGATTTGGATCTATGGCGAGCGCCCAGACCTACCTCGGCCTCGATCGCAACGACTATCCCGGCGATGCTGCGATGCAATCCTTGCGCAAGAACTTCGCCTTCACCGGATATTGGCTCAACAATCCTCCCGGCGAGGACCGCAACACCTGGAAAGGGAAGCGGTCTCAGTTGCAGTCGATGGGCTACGGCTTCTTGCTGCTCTTCAATGGCCGCGAGTACAAAGAGCTGAAAGCCTCAGGCGATGCCGCGGGCGTCGGATCGCGCGACGCGGCTGCCGCGGTGCAGGCCGCGACCGCAGACGACTTTCCCAAGAAGGCCATCATTTTCCTTGATCAGGAGCAGGGAGGTCGCATGCTTCCCGAGCAGCGCGCCTACATTCATGCCTGGGTCGATGGTGTCGTCAAAGGCGGCTATCGCGCGGGCATCTATTGTTCGGGCATTGCCGTTCGCGAGTCGAGTAAGGTCTCAGTTGTCACGGCCAACGACATTCGCGACAACGCAGGCGGACGCGAAATTCATTTCTTCATCAGCAACGATCAATGCGGTCCGTCGCCGGGCTGCGTTTTTCCGGGCGCTCCGCCGCGTCCTGCGGGGAGCGGCGTCCAGTTCGCCGAAGTCTGGCAGTATGCGCAATCGCCGCGCCGTTCTGAGTTGACTAACTCTTGCCGCCAAACCTATGCGCCCGACGGCAACTGTTATCCGCCGGGAAAGCCTCCGAGTTCAGGTCTCCACATCGACGTTGACTCGGCCGATTCGCCTGATCCTTCGAATGGCCGAACGAGGTAATGAAATGGGTTCGAACCGGTGAAGCAGAATCGCTCAGTCGCTGTATCGAATGACGAGATCGCCCATGCTGCCGAGCTTTTGCGCAGTGGCAAGCTAGTCGCCTTCCCCACCGAAACGGTTTACGGATTGGGCGCCGACGCACTCGATGCCGTCGCCGTTGCGCGCATCTTCGAGGTGAAGGGAAGACCCAACACCAGCCCAGTGATCGTGCACGTTAGCGATCATGAAATGGTGGCGACCGTCGCTGCTGCATGGCCGGACAAAGCGCAAATTCTGGCGGAGCATTTCTGGCCCGGTCCGCTCACGCTTGTCGTACCTAAAGCGCCCGCAGTCCCCAACATCGTTACTGCTGGCCTGACGACCGTCGGCGTGCGCATGCCCGCTCATCCGATCGCGCTGGCTCTGATCGCGGCCGCGCAGGTCCCCGTCGCAGCTCCTAGCGCCAACCGCTTCGGGCAAGTTTCGCCCACCACCGCCGAACACGTGCGGCAAGGACTTGGGGATCGCGTGGACTTCATCCTTGACGGCGGCCCGTGCGCAGTCGGTATCGAATCCACCGTACTTTCGCTCGTGGAGGACGTGCCGGTCTTGCTGCGTCCCGGCGGCATCTCGCGCCAGCAGATCGAAGCAGTGATTGGCGAAATCGCCAGCGTACAACCCGCGAGTGCAGGGGCACACCCTTCGCCGGGAATGCATCCCCGCCACTACAGTCCGCGCACGCCGCTGGTGCTGGTCGAAAACGGAAACGTACCCATCGACGGTAAGGGCGCCTACCTCCAGCTCACTCACTCGCCGCTTGAGGCGGTAAGCGAAATCATCGTCATGCCCGGTATCGCCGCGGAGTACGCGGCCCGCCTCTACAGCGTCCTGCATGCGCTCGACGCTCGCGGTTACGACTGGATCGCCGTCGAGACTCCCGGCCCCGGCGCCGAGTGGGAAGCGGTGCTCGATCGCTTGCGCCGCGCGGCGTCGTCACTGTGAATTTGGCGCGATCACGGCGCCTACGTGCGTCCGTGTTACATTCGCACAGCCGACCGAAAGAATGACTCCCGAACCGACAACAACCTTTGCGCCGCCCGCGCACGCTTCGGCCCAACTCCTGCGCCAGGTGGGCCTCTTCGATGCCACCATGATCGTGATGGGCGGCATTGTCGGGGCGGGCATCTTCATCAATCCCTACGTCGTCGCGCGTGCAGTTCACACCCCGGTGCTGATTCTCGCCGCGTGGAGCGCCGGCGGGGTCATCGCGCTGCTCGGCGCATTCGTCTATGCGGAACTCGCAGCGCGCATGCCCGATGTCGGCGGCCAATATGCTTACCTTCGCGACGCGTTTCACCCGATCGCAGGCTTTCTGTATGGATGGGTTCTGCTGCTCGTCATCCAAACCGGAGGCATGGCTGCGGTTACGGTCACCTTCGCGCGCTATTTCCTCGAGCTGACAAACTGGTCCGTCTCCGAACGCCTCGTTGCCGTGGTAACCATCGTGCTGCTGACCCTCGTCAACTGCCTCGGCGTGCGCGCAGGCAGTCGAGTGCAAAGCATCCTGATGCTGCTCAAGATCGGCGCCATTGCGACGCTCATCTTTGCCGGCCTATTCCTGATCCGTGCGCCCTTTCCGGTCTCGCATCCCATTCTTGACCGCCCGCCGTCGCTCGACCTGGTCACCGCGATAGGAGCTGCGATGGTTCCCGTGCTGTTTGCCTTCGGGGGCTGGCAGACGGCCAACTTCATCGCCGCGGAAATCAAGGACCCGACGCGCAATCTATCGCGAGCATTACTGATGGGAGTAGCGGGAGTGATCGCGCTCTATCTCGGAGTGAACTTCGTTTGCGTACGCGCTCTAGGCGCGGCAGGTCTGGCAGAGAGCACTGTGCCGGCGTCGTCGGTCATGCGACTGGCGATGGGCAATACCGGTGCGCGGCTGATCGCCTTGGGAATTGCCGTCTCGACCCTCGGCTTTCTCAGCCAGTCCGTGCTCACTGCGCCGCGCGTTTATTTCGCCATGGCCCGCGACGGACTCTTCTTCCGCGCCGTTGCGCGCATCGATGCCAAGACGCACGTTCCGGTAGTGGCTATCATTCTCCAAAGCGCATTGACGCTCGTCATCGCGCTCTCCGGCAGCTACGAGAAAATATTGAACTACGTCGTCTCCATGGACTTCATCTTCTTTGGACTCACCGGCGCCAGCATTTTCGTATTTCGCCGCCGCGAGGCTCGCCTGGCCTCTGGTCCGCCTCATCCCCGAGAGGGTTACCGTGTCCCCGGCCACCCTTACACCACCGCGTTGTTCGTGGTTAGCTGCTGGCTGGTCGTAATCAATACCATCTACAAATACCCGGCCAACACCCTACTGGGAATGGTCATACTTGCGCTCGGCGTGCCGGTTTATGCATTCTGGGCACATCGCTCAGGTAGAGCTGGCCTTTAGGCCAGCGTCCAAGACGTTATTTTGTTCCGGCGGACTTTAGTCCGCGCACTATAAGGATCACAATGCCCTCACGCTCGCATATGTCTTCGCCGTACATGGAGTTCGCCAAGCTGCGTTCCGCAGCCAAGTACAACCTCGCCACCAGCGGAATCATGAGCTACCCGCTCTCTGGGCTGCCCGTCCACATCGAAGACCTTGAGATTAACGGCCCGAACGTCCATGGAGGCAATTACGGATACTTTCCGCTGATAGAGCGCATTGCCCGCTACATCGGCGTCTCGCCCGACTGCGTCGTCACCTCGGCCGGTACGTCGATGTCGAACCATCTCGCCATGGCGGCCACCTTCGATCCCGGCGATGAAGTTCTCATCGAACATCCGACGTACGAGTTGTTGGAATCGACCGCTCTCTTCCTCGGCGCTGACCTTCGCCGTTTTGAGCGCCGATTCGAAGATGGCTTCCGCATCGATCCCGCCGAAGTTGAGCGCAACATCACGTCGCGCACCCGGCTCGTCATTCTCACCAATCTGCATAATCCCAGCGGAGCGTATGCAGACGAAACTAACATTCGCGCCGTCGGCGACATCGCCAAAGCCCACGGCGCGCGCGTGCTCGTCGACGAGGTTTATCTGGAGACCTTCTACGGGCATCGTCCTCGCCCCGCATCTGAATTCGGCGACCATTTTCTCGTCACCAGCAGTCTGACCAAGGCCTTCGGGCTCAGTGGGGTCCGTTGCGGATGGGTGCTGGCCAGCCCTGACCTCGCCGAGCGCATGTGGCGAATGAATGATCTTTTTGCCGCCACTCCCGCGCATCCCGCTGAGATGATCAGCGTCATTGCATTCGATAATCTGGAGAAGGTCGCCAGTCGCGCCAAGCTGTTGCTTGATACGAATCGCAAAACGATGAACAGTTTCCTCGATTCGCGGAAGGATATTGAATTTATTCGCCCGCATCACGGGACCATCGTCTTTCCCAAATTACGATCAGGACGTGTCGACGATTTTCTGCGACTGCTGCGTGAGAAGTATGAGACCAGCGCCGTGCCCGGCCATTTCTTCGACATGCCGCGACATTTTCGCGTCGGCATCGGAGGCGACACCGAGGTGACGCGCGTCGGATTTGAGCAGCTGGCTGCCGCGCTCGATGAGTATGGGCAAGCGCGATGAAGCCGTGTACTCACCGAACAGCGTAACTTGTATAATGGGTGAAGGAAGCGAGGCGTTACCGTCCCGTTTCTCCTTCTACGTGGGCCTGTAGCTCAGCTGGGAGAGCGCCTCGTTCGCAACGAGGAGGCCAGCGGTTCGATCCCGCTCAGGTCCACCATCTTTTCAACCACTTGCGCGAAGCCCTCTGCCTCACTGCGCTGTTTTGTGTCGTTGTTTGTGTCGTAACCCCCGCAAGACTCTCTAAGTTGACCGAATCCGCCCGCCGAGTCGAGATACTGTCGAGCGCCGTGCGCTTCGCGTGAATCCGAATGTGCGAATAGTGCCGGAGCATCTTGGGAGAGACGTGTCCGGCAATCGCGATGATCGTGCTGTCGCTCGCCCCGCGATGGCCGGTAAACGATGCCGTCGCGACGACAGCCTTCCTGCATTTCTTTCGCGGTGGCTCGCAGCACCATGGCCGTCTCTTTCACCTCGCCGCAATTCCACGTGAAGCCGTTCATCTCCAGGTAAGTCACCATCGCCGCCAGTGCCATCCGTTTGTTGCCCTCGGCGAAAGGACGGTTTGCCAGCAGCCGCTAAAGCGGTTTACTTGTTTGTGTGTCCGCGACCGGGCTTTGTGTCGCCGGCTAGAGCCGGTTCACGACATTAATAGGGCCTCGGAACGCCGAGCTGAGGCTAGGCTCTACCCGAAAGCAGAGCGGGCACGGCATTTGCTAATCCGCTCTAGTGCGTCCGTTATTGCTGAAGCACGACCTCGCGCGGGATGACGAGTGGGAGAAGGAACGGATCCCCCGGTCGCAAAGCGACCGAGGGATGACAAGCGTGTATTTTGGAACTTCCCTCGAAACGGAGTCACCAGCCTTTGCCTTCTACGCACCCGCTATATTGGTTGATCCGACGCTGTTGGGCTCGATCCAGGCGAGAAACAGTTTGTAACCCACCGACAAGACGATTGCGCCGACGAACAGGCCAATAATCCCCATCAGAACGAACCCTCCGATGGCACCGAGGAAGACCACGGCGGTTGGAACCGAGGCTCCACGGCCCAGCAATATGGGCTTCAGTACGTTGTCCAATAAACCGACGAACGCGCACCAAATCAGGAAGACAACGGCCGCGGTGGTTGTGGAGGTAGCGAAGGCGAAGGCGACTGCGGGGATGAGTACAAGGATCCCAACCTGCAGGACAGCGGCAACGAGAAAGATCACGGCCCACAAGCCCGCTCCCGGCAACCCCACGACGAGAAAACCAATTGCAGCCAGCACGGTTTGAATGAGTGCTACCCCGAGAATGCCAGAGGTCACGCTGCGGATGGTGGAACCCACCAGGTTCTGGAACTCAGCGCCTCGCTCGCCAAAAAGGCGGTTGGCGAACGCGCGCGTTACTTCTGCGGCGCTTTGGGCTTTCGCTAGCAATGCTCCCGCAATGAGAATCGAAAAGAAGAATTGCAGCACGGTTAGGCCGATGCCCGCAGACGCAGACAGCAGCTTCGGAAGGAAAGTCTTGATCTGAGGCGCGAGGAGTTTCACAGCCTCCGTCAAGTTGTTCGAGGCCATGCTCCAGATTCGGTTCAAAGGAGCACCGATAAGAGGCCAACCCTCGAGGTTGGGCGGGGGTGGCGGAACGACAAACGTTCCTGCGTCCAGGTGGTCCATTAAACTTTGGACGCCCTCAACCGTACTCTTGGCCAACAGAACAACGGGGACGATCAGCACGGCCAGCAGGAGAATGGTCCAGATGGCGGCGGCCCAACCTCCACGCCCTGTTGCGTGCTGTAGCTTAAGAAAGACAGGATAAGAAGCCACAGCGATGATGATGCCCCAAGCAACGATAGGAACAAAGGGGGCCAATATCAGGAGACACACGGCGGCGAGCAAGGCAACCAAGCCGATGTTAATGGACGCCTCGACCGCCCGAGCGATGTAAGCATTTTCCGTTGCAGATGTTTCGGTCGTCATTGTCTGAGTCCTCCCGAAGAATCGAGTGTTGCGCGCGCACTAACGGAACAAGCAAATCGGAAAACCGCGCACACATGGGAACTATCGAGCATTCGCTGCGGCATCGTGCACGGCGAGAGCCACGGAGCCTGCGTGGACTGCCACCGCAATCAGAATGCCCGTCATGGTTGAGAAACGTATCGTCAGACCTGAAAACAGCAAGTCGTTTGCCTCACGTTCAGCGGTGTACCGAAAGCTATTGGCCTTTTACGCTTAGCCGAGAAGAGGGATGTGCGCAGCATTATTTCGGCTTCTTCTTCGGCAAGATTCCACCTAAACCCGTCTTGCCACCGGTCACTCCAGAGACAGACTGCTGTATTGCCCCCTTGGCTGCGCTAGCAGCCATACCGCCTACGTCGGGAACAAAGCTTGGGTTAGATGTCGTCCCTTGAATTCTGAAAGGCACACCTCCTCCACCACCGCCCCGCCCAGTCACAGCCGACAGTGCCCCGGCCTTGTTGCCCTGCAGTTCGGCAACCATCTGGAAGTCGAGCGCCCCGTTGGGGCTGATCGTGCCTGCGCCGGTCACGACGCCGAGGGATGGAATCGTCACGTTGATAGCGTCGGCCCTGGTCATCTCAGGAGCAATGCGCGCATTCAAGCTGGCATTCTGAATGGTGGTGTCGGGGTTCGAGGGAGCCTTTCCTGTGAAGGCTGACAAAGCTCCCAACTTCGCACCCATATCGAAACCAGCCAATCTCGTGTTGGACATCCGCACCGGACCGGCGATCACGAGTTTGTCGAACGGACCGCTGATCGCCAAGTCGGCTGACAGTGTTCCACCATTCAACTTCGACCCTGAAGGAAGCACTATGCCAAGGGCTGGGAGCATCGATTCGAGTTCGTCGACGGACATATCCGGGGCGTTGAGCTTCAGGTTCATCACGTCCGTTTCACCCTGGGTCTGAAATCCGCCCGTGAGTCGAGCGACGGACTTGCCGATAGCGATGTCGCCTTGAGTGATGGTGCCAGACTGTCGGTCAAGGTCCTCGTCGACTGCGTACTTGATCGTCACCGCCTTCGGGGCCGGTGACCCCTTAGGTGAAAGCTTGAGCTTTTCGCAGGTGATTGTGCCCGCTGCCTTGGCCTGAGTGCCGGTTGAGTTTAACGTTCCCTCAATATCGGCGGAGCCGCCAATGCCGCTCGCTGGATCGATGAAGCCCGAGGCCGCGAGGTCCAGGTTCTTCACTTTTATTGAGGCGTCGAAAGGAGTCTTGGCCGAATCCTGCGGATTGATCGGTCCTGCTTTGCCGGTGAGGACTGCATTGCCGCCGCCGGGCAGGTCGACAGTCAACTCGAACGGGAATTGAGACGTGAACGAGAACTCCTTGACCTCCGCGTTTAACTTGTCGTAAACCTGCGGCTTCGCAGTGGAGTTGGCTTTGCCGACTGCCAGCTTTCCATCTTTGATCTCCAGCTTGGCGATCGAGAGGCCCTGGGGCGCGCCCGACTTTCCTGGTTCAGCGGCGTTGCTTTTACTGGCCCCGCCGAGGCTGGAAAAGTTCCAGGTTCCGTTGGGGCCTTTGAGCAACGTGATCTGAGGCTCGTCCAGCACGATCCCGGTTACGTTGAGTTGCTTGGAGAAGATGAGCGGCATCAACTCGACGCCGACTTCCAACGACTTCGCCGTGATGAACGGCGACTTACTGAAGGCCGGATCGTCAGCAATGCTGACATTCTCCACGCCAACTTTGCCGCCGAAGAGCGAAAGACTCAGGTCTCCTAAAGTCACGGGTCGCCCCAAGGCATCGGTCAACTCCGACTCGATTTTCGGACGGAAGCTGTTGACATTGATGAACAGCGGAAGCGCGATGAGGATTACCACCACTGCCGCGACAACGATTCCAGCGATCTTCAGAGTACGTTTGCTGATTTGCATCGGCTTACTCCTATCCTTTCGCGCTTTCGAGGGAGTTACGGAAGCTCTACAGCCCAAGCGACGACCTTCCAACTCGCGTTCTCTTTGGTCCACAACAGCAGGAGAGCGGGTGATTGTTCCTCCCCATAGTTCAGTCTGCTCGCGCTCAAATAGTAGGTGCCGTATTTTGCATCAGAGGGCTTCAAGTCCCGAGAGCCTTCGGGCAACTGACGGCGTTGGCACAGAAAGCTATCGGCCTTCTGGTCTGGCACTGCCATCATCGCGAAAGCGTTGGAGTTTTCTTGCTGGACCGGCCGCAGCAGATCATTGCTGGGCTGCAGACTCGACATCATGTCCGAGAGATTCGCGCCGGATGGGATTCTCGCGAGCGGCTGTTGCAGGCCCGACTGGATTCTGGCGATAGGCGTCAATTTCTTTTGGTCTTCTGAGGGCGCCGCGAGACACGCATACGAGCGCGGTGACGCAAAGGCGGAAGCCTGGATAACATTCCGTTTCACAATCCAAGTCTGGTAAAACTCCGTGACCTCTTTTACGGCGGCGGGATCACCGGTAATGCTCCGCGGTTCTTCCACCTTAGGTACGGTCTCTGCAGCGTTGTTTGGGACGATGCCTGCATTACTGCTGTCTTCGATGCGGATGGCAACGATTTTCCAGTAGTCGCCCTCCTGAGCCCAAAGCAGGGACATAACCTTGTTCCGGCTGTCTCCTTGTTTTCCGCGAAACGCAGTGGCGAAGTATTTCCCGCTAGAGCCCTTACCCGTATCGTTGTTCGGTGTGGCAAGGCATTCCTCGTCTGGTCCCATGTCTTCTGGCACGCTCACCAGCAGGAATTCGGACGCATACGCATTCTTTGCAGGTTTCAATGCTTGCGACCATTTGTCGGCAGGTTCGAACACATCGGCAACGGAATTTACCGTGCCAGTGCTATCGCTAAACTTCTGCATCGCCATCATGGAGCGCAGCCGAATCATGCCTGGCGGCACGGATTGTCCGCTCTTCTGTGCCACGACCTCCAAGCACGGATAGCTGAGGCGCGAGAAATAGGCGACTGACTTATTTGGTTCTTTCCCCACTACCCAGCTTTGCAGGAAATCGTGTGCGCTCTTATCGACGCCCTGATCGGCTTTCACGCCGGGATTCAAGGGAATGTT
Organism: uncultured Acidobacteriaceae bacterium; assembly: GCA_963730105.1. Classification (GTDB taxonomy): domain Bacteria; phylum Acidobacteriota; class Terriglobia; order Terriglobales; family Acidobacteriaceae; genus DASRAA01. The sequence goes on along the minus strand of CAVSQO010000009.1, from coordinate 424,298 downwards.
CCCGAGGCGCGCAGTGGCGTTCTCCTTTGGCGGCTTTCCGCCACTTCCGAGTTGTCCAAAGACGTCGCGCCACCAGCCATTCAGGCCCGACCAGCGGCGGTCATGGCGGTCAAGGTTGTTTCCTGCGCGGACGTCCGAGTTGGAGGCGGACAAGTGCCCATTGACCAGCCCTTTAGGAAACGTAGAAGAGCGGTAATCGACATCAATATCGGACAATTTATGGTCGCGCGAAATGGAAAACTGAATCGACGGAGGTCCCTTCTTCAGCCTGTAGCAAATGGGAAAGCCCTTGTGATACACGCTGTTGTCTTTATCGTGAGAGAACTCCTGGCTGCGGCTCAGGATGTCCAATGCGTCAGGCTTCAGATACACATAGAGGCGGAACTGAAGGTCGCCGCCCACACCAGATTCCTCTCCCATCACTTGGTCAACGGCTTCCACTAAGTCAATCGCACGCCCCAGGCTCTTGCCTTGCGCATCGGTCATCTTAGCGTTCAGAAGCGCATGGGTGACAGCGTCGAATGTTGTACGGGTGGACAGTCGAGCGTTGTCGTAGGCCTGTTCAGCGACAAGCTCACTCCCGGTGGTGGCGTTGTAGTGGCGAATGAAGTCGTCTATCAGTCGTTTTTGCTCAGGGCGCAACGCAGCATAGGACTTGCCAAGCTCCAGGCTTTCGCTTTTTGGCTTTTGGGAAGTCGCCGCCTTGTTCTGATTCGGTTGCGTTTGAGCAATAACCAAGTCGAGCGGGAAGAGTAAGAAAACGATGAGAACGATCAGTCGGGCCATTTGTTTCATCGTGACCCTCCCAGGGAGTCGGCGAAATCGATGGAGGCGGCAATCCACCTTGCCACCTTGACGGTACAAGTAAGTCTAGGCAATTAGATTTACCCCGCCTCATGGCGATTGGGTGAACCTGTGCTATCGATACCCTCACTTCTGGCCGCCTGTAACTGGCGGTCCGTCGTTGACAGCATCTCCTGCAGGACTTCAACTAGCTGAGAGGGAGTGTCGGGACTAGACAGCCAGCGTTCAATCACTTCCTTACGCAACTCAAGCTCCATCATCTGGCGCCAGCGAGGTTCGCCCGATACCCCAGGCTGCGTGAACATAGCCTTCTCTGCTTTCGCTCTCGGAGTCGTTGGGACAATCAAATTTTCGCCAGAGGAAGCAGCGCTCATCGTCTTGCAGGCCCGGAATTACCGAAGGTGCCACAGTTGTTCAAGTACCACACGGGAAAAGTGCCAAGTCGGCGCCACAGCTTATGAACGCCAACCTCAAAGCCAGATCCGCACACAGTACAGCCAGAGTTAGGAATGCTGTTCTAGAGTTAGCGCGCGCTCTCCGCGGCGCGAACTGTTTGTTCCGGAGTCTCGCCGAACAATGTGTGATAGATAAAGCCCCCCAAGGCGCCGCCCACAATCGGAGCTACCCAGAACAGCCACAACTGTCCCAGTGCCCATCCACCAACAAACAGAGCTGGTCCCGTGCTACGCGCGGGGTTCACCGAGGTGTTGGTTACCGGAATGGAAATGAGGTGAATGAGGGTGAGACCTAGCCCAATCGCGATGGGAGCAAAGCCTTTGGGCGTTCGTTCTTCAGTGGATCCCATAATAATGAAGAGGAAGAACATGGTGAGGACCACTTCGGCCACCAGGCAGGCGAGAAGTGAATAGCCACCCGGCGAGTGTTCCCCATACCCATTGGAGGCGAATCCTCCAGCTAGCGAGAAGTCCGCCTTCCCGCTGGCGATTACATAGAGGACACCCGCCCCCGCGATGCCGCCCAGCACTTGGGCAATGATGTAGGCTGGCAACTCTGAAGCTGGAAATTTCTTGCCGGCAACCAATCCGACGGAAACCGCAGGATTGAGATGGCATCCGGAGACAGGGCCGATGGCGTAGGCCATCGTCAGCACGGTGAGGCCAAACGCGAACGCGACGCCCACGAAGCCTATTCCCAAGCTTGGAAACGCCGCTGCCAACACGGCGCTCCCACAGCCTCCAAACACCAGCCAAAAGGTTCCAAAGAACTCAGCGGTCGCACGCTTCGTAATCGACATATCTTCTCCTACAGGCTGCTAGTTTTCGCCACAATCACGGAACACCGGAGCCCGATCCGATGGCCGAGTAAGTACAACAGGGACCTCGCCACGATCCCACCTCATCGCGCTAGATTGGCGCGGGGCGAGGTCCGAATGCTACCACCTTTCACAGTCTGGGCCGAAGTGGTTTCTTTGAATCGGATCCGGGCGGAGCGGGCTTCTAACCTCGAAGCCCCAAACTCCTGCGGAGCCATGCCATTCCCATGCGAAGTCGAAATTAATAAGAGCCCAAGAATTCCCACGAGAGGAAATTATCTGAACCGGCTATCTTGTGATCAACTAGGAAAATCCCTAGCCCCGTATTGCCCGATCCTCCTACGCGCAAATGTCGAAGTGCTGGTGCCAGAGTGGCTCGATCACACGCCAGCGGCAAATGAAGCAGTGGGATTGGATGTCCCTCAGTCTGTCAGAAGTTCGCGGCAAGGCTCTCATGCGGGCCGACGACAGTCTGAAGCACGGTTGCGATCACTTCCAAACCGAGGAGTCGCCCACAAGAAACGGGCGACCCCGGTGAAGTGCGTTTGACGATCATCAAGCCGAGCGGTTTTTCCGGCTCATATACCACCAGATGATTGCAGCCAATACCACAAGAACCACCAACCAGATCACCCACGTCGGCAGGCCACTCGCAGCCTCTGGCGCCGCTGCCGGTGCTGTAGCTGGTTCTGCTGCAGGAGCCGGCACCGCCTCTTCGCTCCCCTCCGCGACCAGAATCGGTACATCCGCGGGGGGCGCAGCCTGGCCCGTCACAGTCTGCGATTGCGTGACTTCAACGGCGGGCTGCTCCGTGATCTTCGTGGCGGTGATGTTCATGCCCTTGCGAATTGCGAAAGCATCGACCATCTGTCCATCCACTTCGAACTTTTGGTCCTCGGGAATCTTGAACTGCTGGTTCTTGCCGTCCTCAAGCGTCAAGATGATGCTCACTGGCGGGGTGATTGCCCAAACCTTCCCTTTAACCGTCTCTACGGTCGTGATCGTCATGGGAGTTGAGGTGGTGGTGATGGTCCGCTGGAGTTTCATCCCCGGCTTCAGATCGTGGATGCCGAGTTGCTTGCCATCTACCGTCACTTTGGCGCTCGCGGGCACATTCTCAAAATTGCGGAGAGTGCCATCCGCCATCTTGACTACGAGGTCGTTGCCCGAGACGGTGACGACTTCACCTCGTTCGACCTTGGTTACAACGTTAGCGTTCCCTGCCGTTGTCTTAGTTGTTGTCTCCACCTGCGCGCTCAGGCTCAGGCTAAGGGCCAAGCAAGCCGTGGCCGTCACAATAACCGACCACGCACATTTCCTACCTACTATGTTCATCGCCATTTCTCCTTTCGGTGAATAATGCAGTTCGCTCCAAATTGCAATGCAGGCTCCGTCGCACGGACTTATGCCGGCGATTTAATCCTTTTGCCGTGAGAAAACGTTCTAACTTAGGACGATTCACCTGGTCACCATGAGGATCCACCCCGTTCCGATCACCAGGAACACGGCCATGAAGAACAGGGTCGTCAACAGCCCAAGCCTGTAGAGTTCGCGTTGTGTGAGATAGCCGCTACCCACGAAAATCACGTTCTGACTTCCGCCCTGCGGGGTAATCACGGAAAAGTAGCTGCTCGCGAAGAGCAGCCCGAATGCCATCAGTGGTGCGGGAACGCCGCCCCGGACGCCGACGTCCAGAAAGACTCCCAAAAGAGCAAGGACCTGGGAGGACTGACTCACGAACATGTAGTGGATCGCGACATAGATGACGATCAGCCCGACATAGGTCACCGGCCAGGAGAGGCCACCCATGTGCCTCGCCAGGATCTGGCCTGCGTAACCCATGAACCCCAGCTCGTTAAGCGCCCCACTCAAGGCGAATAGCACGGCGAGCCAGAGAAACGTAGTCAGCGTGTCGCCCTGGTGCGCAATGTCCTCCAGCGTGAGCACACCAGCCATCAGGAGCACGCCGAGCCCAGCGAACGCAATGCTGGTCACGTTCATGTGCAGCGTGTCGGCAAAAATCCAGCCCGACACCATTAGCACGAATGCGACCGCGGTAATTCGTTCGTCACGTGAAAACGGTCCTAGTGCTGCAAGGGCTTTGCGGGCGGCGATCGGAGCCTCCGGCGTTTTGCCCACTCGTGGCGGAAACAGGCGGGCGATCACCCATGGCAAAGCCAGGATTGCGGTCAGCGCTGGTACGCAGGAGGCAACCAGCCACTTTCCGAAGCCAATCTGGATTCCATACTCCCGGACCAGTTGTATCCCGATCGGATTCGCCGAGGTCGCCGTCATCCAGAGAGCGGACGACACAGCCAGGCTCGCCATGGCGCAGAACATCAGATAGCCGCCGAGGCGTCGCCCCTCAGGATTGTCCGGCTTCGACCCCGATCCCTCTGCGACGGACAGCACAATGGGAAACAGAACTCCACCGCGCGCGGTGTTGCTGGGGAAAGCCGGTGCGATCACCGCATCGGTGAGCACGATGCTGTAAGCGAGTCCCATCGATGAGCGGCCGAACCGGCTCACCATGAAGAGGCTGATGCGGCGGCCCAGTCCGGACTTCACGACTGCCTGGGCGACCAGGAAGGCAATCACGACCAAGAGAACACTGCTGTTGGCAAACCCGCCGAAGGCTTGCGCCGGAGTAATCGTGCCGGTCATGACCACCGCAGCCACCGCAATCATGGTCGAGGTCAACAAGGGAAATGCACCGACCAGCACAGACAAGATTGCGGCCACAAACACAGCGAACAAATGCCAGGCTGGGGCGGTCAGCCCAGCGGGCACAGGCGTGAACCAAATCCCAAGTGCCACCGCAAAGGGCACCGCGCGCTTGATCAGTAGGCCGACACTGATCTTCATCGCACGCCCCCTGCATCGAGCGCAGCTTGCGCGGAGCCCACGTGGATCTTTCCACTCAAACCCATCGATTGCCCCTGTACTTGTCCGTCTTCGGTCTCCAGTACGAATCGCCACGAGAATTCGTAACTGCCGGTCGCTCCTGCGTAGCGCCCGGTGCCCCCGACAAATGTTCCAACGAGCTTGTTGCCGGTTGAGGTGCCGTTGCCCGTGAGCTCGCTGAATACTTGGTCACCGCGGTCATCTGTCCAGACCGCGCGGCCAATCAGGCCCGTGGCAGTGTCGTTGAGAACGAGGGCCTCCGCTCGAAATCCAACGGCGGGTCGTGAAGGTCCTGCGAGCACCAGTGAGCCTTCGAATTTCGATGTGGACGCTCGCCGGCCATCACCCAAAGGAATGCTGATGCGGCTGCCCGCAGCAGTCCAGGTTCCTTGGAATTCGTGCCACTCGCTATCAGTTGAAGGTAACTCCGAGGTTTGCCGAGAGCGATTGCATCCGGTCATCACCAGCAGGCCCGCAAGTGCAATTGTAAGGACCGACGAGAGACGTAGCGCAGAAGAGGATTGCGTGGGCGAAATGGGTTTTCTTCCGCTGATCGACTGCGGGAGCGCGAGCCGGCACTTACCGTGCACTCGAATGTACGTCAGATTCATCGCGAGCCCCTTGCAAAAACCCTGAAGCCCTTGGGTGATCCTCAAAACACTCGTCTGGGTGAATCCTGAACTCGTTGTACCAACCCGCCGCTCTTCTCCCCTGTAATCAACGTCGAGCAGTGTACGTCAGTTCATCGATCGATTAAACAACCAACTTCGCCAGCACGAACCCGATGAGCACCGACGACACAGTAGCCACCATGCCTGGAAGCATGAAGCTGTGGTTGAGCACGTACTTGCCAATCTTGGTCGTACCCGTTTGATCAAATGAAATCGCAGCAAGCAGCGTGGCGTAGGTCGGCAGGAAGAAATAGCCGTTCACAGCAGGGAACATAGCAATCATCGCTGGAGCTCCCAACCCGAGCGCAACTCCCGCCGGCATAAGTGTCACCACGGTCGCGGCCTGGCTGGACAGCAGGATCGACAGGGCAAACAATCCGATGGCGAACACCCACGGATGCTGCTGCACCACTCCCGAAATGCCCCCGATGATGAATTGGCGATTGCCCTCAAAGAATGACGATCCCAGCCAACCGAGTCCAGCAATTGAAATGAGAGCGACCATGCCCGCGTTCATGATGCTGCCCTTCACGGTCGCGGTCGCCGACGCCTTGAATACCAGCATGTTGATACCGGCTGCAGCGAGCATCAGCATCATGATGGCCGGCGCCATATCGAGTGTCTCGATGCTTTCCTGGCCCCGCGACACGACGGTGTAGTCAGGCCGTAAAGGCGGGAACAGACCAAGGACTACAACCAACACCGCTGCCAGCATAAATACGATCACTGAGCCGCGAGCCCGCATCAGGCTCGCACCCTCCAAAGCCGTGGTCGAAGCGGGCGGTGCAACCAGCCCTTTTGCTACACGGTCCTGATAGGCCGGATCATCTTTCAGCTCCGGCCCTTTCCACATGACGGCGAACGCACCCAGCAAACTTCCCAACAACGTGGAAGGGATGCAGATCAGCAGAATCTGGTACAGTTGCACCCCCGATGGACCCAGCAGTCCTAGTAGCGCGACCGTTGCTGCCGATATGGGAGAGGCCGTAATTGCTTGCTGTGAGGCGATAACTGATATAGAAAGCGGACGTTCAGGCCGAACGCCCGCGCTGCGCGAGACCTCTGCGATGACCGGCAGCAGCGCGTAAACAATGTGGCCAGTGCCCGCTGCCAGCGTGAACAGATAAGCCACAATCGGAGCCACGATAGTGATGCCGGCAGGCCATATGCGCAGTGCTCGGTCTGCTATCACTACCAGATAGTCGAGACCACCGGCAGCCTGCATCGTGGCCGCGGCGGTTACCACGCACAAGATCATGCCTAGCACGGTGCGGGGCGGCATGCCCGGTGGCAGGCCAAAAATGAACACGAGGACAACCAGCCCGAGACCGGCTACTGTGCCGAGACCAATGCCACTCAGGCGGGCCCCCACAAAGATGCACGCAAGAACAACCAGCAGTTCAAGCCAGATCATCATCGCACCGCTTTCTAACGGCCAACCGTTCCAGCCATCGCTTTCGGATCCAGCACGGTTCGAATCTGCTCTTCCGTCAGCAGCTTCTTCTCTCGCACGAGTTCCACGATGCCCTTGCCGGTTTTCATCGCCTCGGCGGCCAACTGAGTAGCAGTCTCGTAGCCGAGCAGGGGATTAAGGGCGGTTACGACGCCGATGCTGTGTTCCACGTACCTGCGGCAGATGTCCACATTCGCGGTAATCCCTTCAACGCAGTGGATCCGCAGCGTGCTGGCGGCGTTCATGAACATCGTCTGCGACTCGAGGATGCAATAGGCAATGATCGGTTCCATCACGTTAAGCTGCAATTGACCGGCTTCAGCAGCGAGCGTCACTGCCAGGTCGTTCCCAATCGCCTTGAAACAGACTTGGTTCACCACTTCGGGGATAACGGGATTGACTTTCCCAGGCATGATGCTCGAGCCCGGCTGCATGGCAGGGAGGTTGATCTCGTTCAGACCGGCCCGCGGACCGGAGGCGAGCAGCCTGAGGTCATTGCAGATCTTTGAGAGCTTGATCGCCAGGCTTTTAAGAACCGAGGAGTACAGCACGAACGGCTGCGTGTCCTGTGTGGCTTCGACGAGGTCCGGTGCCAACACGATGGGCTTGCCTGTGACCTGGGCCAGGTGTGCCGTACACCGCTCGGCATATCCCTTGGGCGCGTTGAGGCCAGTTCCGATCGCGGTGCCGCCCATATTCACTTCGTAAAGGATGTTTTCTATGCGCTCCAGAGCCGTGACTTCGTTCTCCAGGCTCTCGCCGAACGCGTTGAACTCCTGCCCTAGCGTCATGGGAACCGCATCCTGTAACTGGGTGCGCCCCATTTTGATGACGTCGCCAAACTCAGTAGCCTTCTTGCGAAAAGCCGCCACCAGTTTGTGCAGTTCAGCCACCAGCTTGTCGTTCAGCAGGAAGACCGCAACGTGTAACGCGGTCGGATAGGCGTCGTTCGTGGACTGCGCGCAGTTGACATGATTGTGCGGGTCACAGAACTCATACTGCCCCTTCTTGTGGCCCATCAGTTCGAGTGCGCGGTTCGCGATGACTTCGTTGGCCGCCATGTTAGTCGATGTGCCGGCGCCGCCCTGGATCATATCGACTGCGAACTGGTCGTGCAGCTTGCCGTCCATTAGCTCTTCGCAGGCTTTTTCAATTCCCGTCAGGATTTCCTTGCTGAACTGCTTGCAATCGTAGTTACCGCGCGCTGCCGCAAGCTTTACCATTGCCAGTGCGCGAATCAACTCGGGATACTGCGATAACAGGACGCCTGAAATATGAAAATTTTCCATTGCGCGCGCCGACTGCACGCCGTAATAAGCATCGTCAGGTATTAGTTTTTCGCCTAAAAGATCATGTTCTATCCGCATACACTAAGCTCCTTTTGGATTCCAAATACAGAATGCGAAACGCCCTCTTGCCTCGATGTCTTCGCCAACCTAGCGTTCTAATGCCCCTCCCCCGCGTATTCGTTTCGTACGAAGTTATACTTGGCGCTGATTTGAATCCTGGGTGCATTGCCCGTTGAGCCGTCTTTGTTGTCTCTCCAGCCGTATAGGAATTCGCCGCCCACGGTGAGTGAACCGAAGGGGTTCCAGATCAGGTTGCCTCCTGTGTAATTTCCTTGGTGGTACGCTGCACCGGGCTGCGCTTCCGTGTTCTGCACCTGCACGAAGCTGTAGAAGGCGCTGGAACGCACCCGCTGCGACCAGAAGTGCTGCAATGATCCGTACGTCGCCACCACCGGCAATGCCTGAATGTGAGGGTTCTGCAGGCTGCTCACGGCGGCATCGAGGCCCAGGCCAGACGTGTCATTGATGTAGCGCTCGATTCCGTTCCCGTAGGCAGCTTGGTACACCACGGTATTATTTCCCCAAAAACGCTCGGCGCCAGCGAAGTTGAAGCCCCAGCCGAACACCGCCTCGTGCCGGCCATCCGGTAGAAATGCCGCAACGCTTCGGAACAAGGCGGATAGTTGTGCATGTCCGCCCTCCCATTCCCGCCGCAACCTCAGGGTCCCATCAGGAGAAGGGCTATTCGGCTCTGCGTTGAACTCCGGGGTCGTAAAAAGTACGTCCGAAGTCGGCTTCTCGGCCGAGATGCTAAAGGTGGTCTTCTCTGCCACAAGCCAGGTGTAGCGGAACTGTGGGTTACGGATAGAGACCATGGCGTTTGGTCCCTGGTAGTCCAGGGTGTCCGCCCCGGCGTCAGGATCCATGAAGTTCGAGAAAGTTTGGCCAAGCAGGAAGTTCTTCGCCTGGCCGTAGGCATGACGCAGCTTTGGCGTGGTTGAGTTGGTACCGAAGAAGTCCATCTCAAAGAAGAACCTGTAGCTGTCGCCCGATTTCGTAGGAACGAGGAAGTCCAAGTTAAAACGGGTTGCCCGTACGGATATGGTCGAGTTGTTGATGCTCGTGGGTGCAGGGATGGGGATGGTCGCTGGAATGAAGGCGTCGGTATCCCCGGCAGGCTTCAGATCGTAGATGAAGTCTGTCTTGGCGTATCCACCGATACGCATGAGCGTATTTGTACCGGGAAGGCGAAAATATCCCGGGAACCGGGGATCGAGCGGTTCGTTGTTGATACGCGGCGCCGCGAATGGGTCTTGCGAGAATATTCTGTAGGTCACCGTGGCCTTGCCGAGTTCTATTGTCTTCGGAGTCACTTCCACCTCGGCTTTCGACTCCTCGGTCTTTTGCTCGGCCTGAATTGCAGCATTCAGATCAGTTGGTTCCGGATGCTGTGGACCGCTGCCACCTGACAGCCTCTGTATCTCGCCCTGCACTTCAGACATCTGGCTCTGCAGGGCGTCCAGTTTGTTTTGCAGTGCCTGGATTTGTTCAGCGCTCGCAGTCGGCGGAGTCTGTCCGTAGGCTGTCGGTGAGACGGTCAGAATTGACACTAGAATTGAAAAGCAAGCGAGTCTCTTGAACCTGATGGGATGATCCATAAACTGCCTCCCCCAGCGGACAACAACTAGGCCGTATCCGATCCCAGACACCTTTCTCAGCGGTGTTAAGCCTGGGCTCGGGATCCCTCGCAGGTGGCATTCCGCCATAGTGCGGCACAGATGTTCTTCGCTGGTGGGCAACGCTAAACCCCTGCGCCATTCATGGGCTACTAGGAGTTTCCCTAGTTGAACTCGGACGCTTGTGACCGCCGCCGGTGCGCTCTTAATGTGGGCGTCTCGTGACGCAGTACGCCTTCGAAGCCGTAGAACGCTCCGAAGGGCTTGCCATGCTAATTACTGTCGCTCGGAGCGATCGCCGTATGCGTAGTTCGGCAGACACTGCCGGGCGCTACTTGACAAGCGGAATGTTTGCGGCAAACTGCAGATCGAGTAGCAGAGTGATGCGCCGGTCCAACTGAAAGAACAATGCATTCTGTTTTCCGGTAAGCACCTTCGCGAACTTCGGAATCCACTGCTGGCGCACGGTCGCAGTTTGCTCGTCCAACGTTGCCATTTTGTTGACGAGGCTTTCGGCTTGAGCGTCCGTCATGTCCTCGTAGTTGTTCGCGTATTCCTTGATGAGAGCGTAACGAGCGTCACCTAGCTTCGTGGTCTCTTGAGCATACGCATCGTAGACCGGCCAAAACTTTTCGGCTTGGGCACCGGTCAGCTTCATGTTATCCGCAATGATTTGCTTTTTCGTGGAGCGTATGTCGGATCGCAATCAGCTCTATGTCTTGCTCACTAACTGTCGCCCCCGATGCCGGTGTTTCGGATTTCTGAGCGAAGGCGCCACTCTGGACCAGCAGCAATGACGTTCCTATAACAAGGACAACTGCTAACTTCTTCATTATTTCCTCCGGCGAATCTCACCAATTTTGACAACACCACGGCAACCAACCTCGCCGAATCACCTTGGCGGCGGTATCGGCGAAGCTTCCGGCTCTGGTTTTCGGTTGAAGTCAGTGGCTAAGTTTTCAATTCAGGTCATCGTCTTTGTAGTACTTGGTGCCCTTGGCGGTGATCTCCAGCGCCACGCCCTTGTCCGTCAATTGGTACATCCAGACACCGGGCGAGACCGAAGCCGCTCCAGTCATCGCTCCGCCCTTGTCCCCCGTTGTGGCAGCGGCTGTGGTTTGTCCGCCGAATTCCCATCCGGAGTTAACAAAGTTGTTGAACGCCGTATCGTTGTCGAAGACGAAGATCACGCTAAATTTCTTCACCCCAAATCCGAGGCCGGCCTGGAGTTCCACCACCTTCATGAACGTCTCCTGCTTGCTCTTGTTCACGGCGATGCCTTCGCCTTTGCCGGATCCAAGCATGAGGATCTTTACGCCCGTATTGCTGAACACCGCATACCCTGCCGCTCCCTGGACTGCGCCTTTGGCTTTCGGCTCAGCCTTATAAAGACGTTGCAGAGTATCTTGGGCCATTTTCCGGACTGCCTGTTGCTCCTCGGCTTTCTTGTCGTCGGCTGCGTTCGCCACAATCGCCAGTGAGCAAGCCAGCGTTAGGAAGATGAACTTCAGAATCGCGATACTTTTACTTGTTGTGATTGTCACGGCTTTGTACCTCCTACTTGTTGAAGTGTGTACTCTCTGCTACCCGATGCCGGGTCCGCGAAGTGGTGCTGTTGCCTTCGACTAAGTCGCCGTACGAGACAACGTCAGCCATTCTCTAACTGATTAGAGATGTCGGATACTGGGAGTATTCCTAGTCACTGACTTGATCAGCTTCGATATGCCCCCGATGGCAGCAATATGTCCGCCCAGACTTCAAGTGCGGAGAAAGCTTGTATCGCCATAGCTAAAGTTTTATGATTGCGGCACTTATCGTTGCAGTGCTTTGCGGTACTGCGCGGGGATCCCCGCGAGCGCGCCACTGATGGCCGACAAAGAAGAGGGCGTCCACCAACATGGCAGTCGGTATAGCTCGCCCGCGTTGTGCATCAGCGGTCCGTGGCAGCTGGTCCGGTACCCTCTCGCTGTGCCTGGTTGTCTTCCTGGGTTCGTCAATCGCGTTGGCGCAAAGCCCAGTCCGCAAGAACGTTCTCATGATCAGCATTATCGGACCGTCCCATCCTGGTCCGGTGATTGTTAGCAATCAGATCGTTTCGGCGCTGCACTCAGACCCGCGGTTCCAGGTCGAATTCTATTCGGAGAACCTGGATGCCATTTATCACCCGGAAGAGTGGCAGGAACAGCTTGATTTCCTTGTCGGGCAATATCGCCACCTCAAACTGGATCTGATTGTGTTGGTAGGCCCAGACGCGATCCGAATCCTACAAGAGCCGAAACCGATATTCCCTAATGTCCCGGTCGTGTTCTGTTGCGCCGCTCCAGGTCAGATCGACCCATTGAGATCCGGCTACCAAGCAACGGGCTCGTGGTTTCAATTGGAGCCAGCGAAAACGGTGGAGGCTGCGCTGGGTTTGCTACCGGAAACCCGCCACCTCTTCGTGGTCGGGGGGCAATCCGATTATGACCGACGTCTCACCGCGCTAGTAAAGACGGCGCTTGCCTCTTATGAGAACAAGCTCGACGTCACCTACCTGACCGACCTGCCGATGAGCAAGCTGCTGGAAAGGTTGAGGCATCTTCCTGCCCACTCCATGGTTCTTTATCTCTCCTTCTTCAAGGACGCGCAGGGGCGAGAGTTTCTCAACATCGCCGAGGCCCTTCCCATGATCGCCGGCGCCGCGAATGCTCCGGTCTTTGGCATAGTCGACACGCAACTGGGCCACGGCGTTGTCGGTGGATTTGTGGTCAGCTTCGAGGAACAGGGCAAGATCGTGGGCCGCGATGCGCTTGAGATCTTAGCGGGCAAGCCTCCGCAGGATATTCCCATCGTGGGTGGTCCCAGTCTTTACCAGTTCGACTGGCGCGAGTTGCAACGATGGAAACTGGATGAAGGCAGGCTCCCTGCCGGAAGCACCGTTCTGTTTCGCCGGCCGACTCTGTGGGACCAATACAGGCAGACCTTGCTCATTGGATTGCTGGCTCTTGCGAGTCTGGTCCTGCTGACCGTCTATCTCCTGTTCGAGCGGAAGCAGCTCCATGCTGCACGAAACGAGCAGATGCACCTCAGCGGCCTGCTGATTAATGCCCATGATCAGGAGCGTAGCCGGCTCGCAGGCGAGATTCACGATGACTTCAGCCAGAGACTGGCCGTGCTGTCGCTCGGACTGGAGACTGCAGCGGAAGGCATTCCCGAGCCTCTGCAGGAAACCAAACGGCAGATGCAGGAGCTCATGGAATCAGTCAGCGAGCTTGGCGCCGATCTCCATACCCTCTCACACCGGCTGCATTCCACGACACTCGAGAGGCTTGGCCTCGCTGCAGGAGTGGCATCGTTCTGCAAAGAATTCAGCGCGCAACAAGGCCTACAGGTTGCATTTTCCCAGCAGGATCTGCCGCGCTCCGTGTCTCCTGAGATTGCGCTGTGTCTGTTTCGTATCGTCCAAGAAGCACTCAGGAATGTGCAGAAGCACAGCGGAGCAGCTCATGCGCAGGTGAGAATCGAGACGATGGGTGACATCCTTCATTTGTCTATCTCCGATGATGGGGCTGGCTTCGATGTTAACGACGAAGTCGATCACCAAGGGCTCGGTCTCTGGAGCATGCGTAGGCGTGTCCGTCTTGTAGGTGGCCGATACGAGATTTACTCGGAGAAGCAAAAGGGAACAACGATTGAGATTTGGACACCGATCAAACTGGACTCTACGGACTCGGTAGCCGGGCAAGCCACCGAAACCGCCGCGACTTCGGAACCGGCCGTTAGTCGCAATGCTGGCCGTCTGAGACTCGGCGCCACTGGAACCGATGGACTGGACTGACAAAATGGGATCTCGGCCACAAATCCTGATTGCCGACGATCATCTCGTCTTTGCTGAAAGCCTCCGTCTTCTGTTGGAGAAGCACTACACCGTTGTGGGCACGGTTGCCGACGGACAAGCACTCATCACCGAAGCTCGGAGGCTTAAGCCGGACCTAATCGTCGTAGACATCGGAATGCCGCTGTTAAACGGATTGGATGCTGCCAGGCGGGTACGCCAGCAACATCCAAAAGTAAAGCTCGTATTCCTGACGATGCAGGATGATCCCAATCTGGCTGCCGCCACGCTTGAGTTGGGGTCGGCCGGGTTTGTCCTCAAGCATTCCGCAGGCTCTGAGCTGTTGAAGGCTATCGACCAGGCGCTGCATGGCAAGTCGTACGTGACGCCCAAACTCAGACCGGAAGATTGGGTTAAGCAAAAGTCCCGGGCACGCCATTACTCGGCGCACTTAACTGCAAGGCAACGTGAAATTGTGCAGATGTGTGCGGAAGGACGTCCGCTCAAGGAAATCGCTGGACGGCTAGATCTAAGCGAGAAGACGATTCAGTTTCACAAATACCACATCATGGAAACCTTCAACCTGAAGAGCAATGCCGACCTCGTACTTTTCGCCGTCAAAGAGGGACTGGTCTCCCTCGATCCCATTCCTCAAAAACAAAACCCCCTCTCCTGATTTCCATCGATGCGGTGTCCTACTTCCGCGACTAGGAATTCCCCTAGTTGTCGCGCCTCAGTCCCGAACCTACCATCGGGGTGTTGTTGTGAATGTGTCTCGGCGACCATCTGTGGCCATCGGAAGGGCCTATGTCTGAAATCGGAACGCAAGAAGATTCTGGCAATCGTCGCCGCATCTTGCTGGCCGATGATCATCCCCTCGTGCTGGAGCGGGTGACAAGGTTCTTGCAGCCGACATTCGACGTGGTGGGAGTGGCGCACAACGGTCTCGAACTGGTCTTGGAGGCGATGCGGCTGAGTCCGGATGTGATTGTGGCTGACATATCGATGCCGGGATTGGACGGACTTGGAGCGGCCCGTCAACTGCGAGAAATGGGATCCGGAGCAACGATAGTCTTCCTGACGATCCATGAGAGCCCCGAGCTTGTGGAAGCTTGTTTGGCGGAGGGAGCACTTGGGTTTGTACTGAAATCAAATATGAAGACAGACTTGATTCCTGCCATTAACGTGGCACTGTCGGGTCGCTGCTTCGTATCCTCTCCCCGCCACACGAACAGTTAGGGATTTCCCTATTGAAGCTCGCGTCAACCATCCTCACCATCGACGGCACGACGTACGCGATTCAGACAAAGCTGGTCACGACGAAAGCTCAAGGCAAGAGCAAAAGCACAACGACGACTACGAGTGACGAAACAGGAGCATCGGCCGAGTCTGGATTAGTGTTCAAACTGACCGCTCCGGTCACTGTGAATCGACAGCGCAGTGGCGGCACCGGACATTGAGCCAGACTACCCTAAGGCGGACATGGCGCTCGGGCTGACTTCATACCGAAAAGCGTGGCTGCGGCCCGATGTAGTCGCCGGTTTGACCACGGCTGCAGTGGTCATCCCCAAAGCCATGGCGTATGCGACCATCGCCGGCCTCCCGGTGCAAGTCGGACTGTACACGGCCTTTCTGCCGATGGTGATCTACGCCGTGCTGGGCACCTCGCGCGTACTCAGCGTAAGCACGACGACGACGATCGCCATCCTGGCTGCCGCCGAACTGGGTGAGGTCATCCCGAACGGAGACCCAGCTTCTCTATTGGCTGCCTCCGCCACACTCACGCTGTTGGTTGGAGTCATGCTAGTGCTGGCTTCGATCCTGCGACTAGGCTTCGTTGCCAATTTCATCTCCGAGCCAGTCTTGATTGGCTTCAAAGCTGGCATCGGAGTCGTCATCGTGCTGGACCAGGTCCCGAAAATTCTTGGGATCCATTTTGCCAGAGGCACGTTCGTCCAGAATCTGCTTTCGACGCTCCACGACATTCCCCAGACCTCGCTGGCGACACTTGCCGTCGGAGTCTCCATGATCCTCTTGCTGGTTGCGATGGAGCATTTCGCGCCCAAGGCGCCAGCTCCGCTGATCGCAGTGGCGGCAGGCATCGCCGGCGCTTACTTCCTGAACTTGCATGCGCACGGAGTTGAATTAGTTGGCCACATTCCACGGGGCTTGCCATCGTTCACTCCTCCGGTCTTATCGCTTGCAACTCAACTCTGGCCCGGCGCTCTGGGCATCGCACTCATGAGCTTTACCGAGACCATCGCGGCCGGGCGTGCTTTTGCACGCAGCGACGAGCCCTCGCCGAAAGCGAACCGGGAGTTACTAGCTACCGGACTTGCCAATGCAGGCGGTGCGCTCCTCGGTGCAATGCCCGGTGGCGGCGGCACAACCCAGACAGCTGTGAATCGTCTAGCAGGAGCACGCACACAGTTGTCGGAAATCGTAACCGCGGCCATGACTCTAGTAACCATGATGTTTCTCGCGCCGCTTATCGGCTTGATGCCGCAAGCCACTCTCGCGGGTGTGGTCATTGTTTATTCAATCGGACTGATCAAGCCGATGGAATTTCGTGAAATTCTCAGCGTTCGACGAACCGAGTTCACGTGGGCTCTCATCGCCTTTGCAGGAGTGGTGCTGGTTGGGACATTGCAGGGAATCGTTGTCGCGATCGTTGTCTCTATGGTGGCACTCGCCTATCAGGTCGCTGATCCGCCGGTGTATGTACTTGGACGCAAGCCCGGTACGAACGTATTCCGGCCGCGCTCAAAGGAACATCCCGAGGATGAGACTTTTGCCGGCTTACTGCTGCTGAGACTGGAGGGCCGGGTTTTCTTCGTGAATGCTGAGCACATCGCCGAGAAAATAAGATACTTCATTGACGAAGTACAGCCCAAGGTCGTTGCCCTTCATCTTCGAGGCGTTCCCGATCTGGAGTACACAGCCCTCAAAATGTTGACTGAAGGCGAGAAGCGACAGCGCGAACGTGGCGTCAGACTGTGGCTGGTCGGAATGAACCCGCAAGTGCTTGAAGTCATCCAGAAGTCGCCGCTCGGTGAAGCACTCGGACCCGATGCCATGCATTTCAACCTGGAGATTGCCGTCGCCAAGTATCTGAGCTCTGAGTCGCCTGCCAGCGCGGGTTGACATTAACCACGGACTGCTAGTGCCGTCCCGATATACCGCAACGGTGTCTCGTCCTCTCGGTCGCGTTTCATAATTCGCAACGAGGAGGCCAGCGGTTCGATCCCGCTCAGGTCCACCAATCTTTCCTCCACATCACGGTCTTACTGTGTCGGAGGTGTCGCCGCCGTCGCCTTCTTGTGTTGCGGCAGCGTTCGGGTCTGCCCTTTCACTTTGGCTTCATCCACCGCAGCGCCCATGTCCACCTGGCCCTCGCAAACCTTGCCATCCGGTACGAAATAGAAGTGAGCAGTCTGCCCCTGCGTCCCGCCCTGGTGCGCTTCCATACGTGCCGCATCAATCTTGTTTGACCCATCGGTTGTGAGGTAGTACACGACGTTTTCCGCCCGCTGCGCGCCCATGTTCGGATACTTGGCCGCTTCCTTCGGGTCGGTATAACCGACGATCACCAATTTCCCGCCTGACGTCTGCTGCACGCTCAGTGCGAGCTTGTCGAGGACATCCTTGCAGTCGTTATCCACGCGCGACGGACGCCGCGGATCCTTGTCAAACCTACACTCGCCCCAATCCAGTATCTTCACGCACGGTTCGGGGAGCTTCGGAACGCTGACCTGCGCGGAACAGCTAGCGCTCAAAGTGCGGTCGTCAGTGGCTGTTCCCGTTACCGTGATGGTCTTGCCGGCGTCGCTCGTACCGGCTATGACCGTCGCGGTGCTTCCGTTGCCCGTCAACTGGCCGCCCGTCGATGTCCAGGCATAAGTCAGCGGACGTCCGTCAGGACTCGTGGCCGTCATCGTGACTGTTGCGGACTGTCCCACATCGATCATCGCCGGATTGATCGAACATGTCACCACCGGCGGGTGCATCGGCGGAGGCGTCTTCACCACAAACGTCGTCGTACACGTCGCGCCATTCATCTTCTTCGCTTTCGGATCCCCGACCGACGACGTCACCGTATAACTTCCTGGCGCCAGACCTGTCGTATCGAGTTGCGACGCCTCCGTGGTCGAACTCGACAGCTTGCCTCCCGTGGTCGTCCACCCGTAGGTCAGTGAATGTTTTGGGATGAAGTTATTGCCCGTGCTGCTGAGCCTCACCGGCTCACCCGCGTTCACTTCGCTTGGCGAAGCTGACGCGGTACACGAGGCGAGCTGCGGGGTCGAGTAGTTGCCGAAGCTGAATACGACGCCTGCAGCCAGCCGCACGCTGTTCCACTGCGTTGGGTGAGGGTCCACAGTGTCCTGCTGAAACTGGGAAAGCATTGGGACATATAGCACTTCGTGACTATAGTGCGAATAAATGTAATCGGCCTGTATGAGCCGAATGGAAAACCGCGGCGTTACGGTAAGGTCCAGTCCGCCGCCGCCTCCGGCTGCAAGACTCCATTGCGTGCCGTGGCAGCAATCCGGAGAAATATTCGCCGCGCCGACAAATCCGCGGAAAAACGGCGACAGTTTGTCGCGATGAAACTTGTACTGCAACCCACCCAGCGCATAACCGACTCCGGTGCTGTCATTGGATCCGTTCTGCAAGTTCGGTGGCGTGGTGCTTCCCTTGAAGTGTCCGCTGCCGTCGATCAGCAGTCCTAAGTTATGAATATTCGGAAGGTAGTATGTGTTCGAGGCGTCAAAGGCATTTGGGATGGTATTGATCTTGTAATCCAGGTCGCCCCACCCATTAGGGATCAGCGCAGAGTATCCGCCGAAGACCTCATCTTTCGGGTACGCGTTCTGCGCCCCGGCATTAGTCAAGAGAACCAAAAACGCGCAATTCAAGGCCGCAAGCAAAACGGCATTGCGTTTATTGATCGCAATACAGCGCCTGACCATTCAATCCTCCCGATACGGACGCAATCATACAATCAGCAAGGCGGCTTGCCGATGCCACCCGGCGGCGCAGGCTTCATCGGACACTGCCGCCGTTCAAGCTTCAATTTCTTTGGTAATAGGTGCCGGACGAGGGCAGCGCAATCTCTTAGACCCGCAATTCACAACGTTGAGCGGACTCTTAACTCAGCCGCTTACGCGCGATCAGTCCCACCAGTCCCGATCCGATCAGCAGCAGGGTGCCCGGTTCCGGAACGACCGTCCTCTGTTTACGAACGATCGTCATAAATTCCTGAGGGTCGGCAAGATTCGGATCGTACTGGTTGAGCGGAGTGTAGATCCCGACAGTGCTGAAGTCGACTCCCGGAAAGCCATTTTGGGCTTCCAGCTGAGCGGCGATTAGCCAGTACTGCACACTTCCGTTCAGCGGAGTCGAGGAATCAAAAATGTGCCACACCGCAAAATTCATCTCCATCCACTGGCGCTGAGGGGTCACTTGCGTTTCCAGCAGCAGCCAGCCCGCTTCCTTGTAAAGCGTCAGCGCGTTGTTCAATTGATTGAAGCGCAGCAGGCTGATATTGCCCGTGCCGAGGTTAGTGAGATTGGCCTGCCAAAAGTCGCCTGGTCCTCCGCCGTGCGCCCAATCGTCACACATTACGTCGGTCGGAGTTCCATTGACGGTGGCGTAATAGGGATACCCAACCTGCCACCCACCAGATTGGAAGTTTATGAACGTCATGTTGACCGGGGAGGCATATGCCGACGCGGCCGCCAGCAACAGCGCTAGTACAAAGGGAGACCTTCTCATCGCAAACTCCTCTTATTGGGCACCGTGGCCAGTGGGTCCCAAATCCGCGAACAGCTACTGCTCAATAGATGCAGTCCCAGAGTAAACTCCGACTAATTATGATCCGAGAACGTGGATGACTCCTGGGCTCGGCCGCGTGTCACCTTGCGGGAATCGCTGCACATTACTTCCTATACACCGGGCTGCTCACACGCCCGACAAGCCATACGGGGAATAAGACTTGTAGCGGCTTCTCTTCATTATCGGCGCATCAAAATGCGCACGCAAGAAGTTACTGCGGTTTTTCGGGAGTTTGTGGGCGTCAACGATAAGTGTTATATACCCACCTACGTGCATCGGTCGCGAACGTAAGTGCTATGGCACGCGCCAATCGGAGTTTCAAGCAACGGGTCGCCACCGCGCTCGCTTACTCCAGACACTAGCCGCCACTGGTCCGTCGGCGTCCGCTTCGCATGAACGGAGTGTTACCCTATTGCCAAAAGACATGTGTGGCTCAAAGGGATTTGTGAGGAGCTTGGTTCTCCGGTCGCGGTTGATAGCGTGCTCGGTTTTGCTTTTGGCGGGATGTTGGGCTGCCGCCGCGATGGCGCAAAATCCCACGGCGCCCGCACCTCCAGCACCGGTATCTCCCTCCGCGCGATCCGGAGCTACCGCGACTCCAGACGCCTCTTCACAAGCTGCGTCGTCGCCGCAGACCAAACTTCCGGCTGAAACGCCCCAGGCCACGCACCCCGCCACCGCGCAGCCTGCGCCGAAGACGTTGGAGCTGACCGATTTTCAGCAGTTCGTGGCGCAGTCTCTCGGTTATCCATTGCCCATCTATGGGGCCGGCCTGTTTAACGCCCCTGCGACGTTTGCGCCCGTAGATCGTATCCCAGTTACGTCCAACTACGTCATTGGTCCTGGCGATGAGCTTCTCATCCGTGCCTGGGGACAGATCGACCTCGACATTCACGCTCGCGTTGATCGCAACGGAACCATCTTCATTCCCAAAGTCGGACAGCTCAATGTCTCCGGTCTGCGGTTCGAACAACTGCAAGGTTTTCTGACCTCGCACATTGGCCGCATCTACCAGAACTTCGACCTCACCGTCACCATGGGCGACCTGCGCTCCATCGATATTTACGTCGTGGGTCAGGCCAGCCAGCCCGGGCGATATACCGTCAGTTCTCTCAGCACGCTCACCAACGCTATCTTCGCTTCAGGCGGCCCGCTGCCTACTGGCTCAATGCGTCGCATTCAATTGAAGCGCGGAGCCAAAGTCGTCACCGAATTCGATCTCTACGATCTCCTCATCAAGGGCGACAAGTCGCACGACGTCCTGCTGCAGCCCGAAGACGTGCTCTACTTTCCCCCCGTCGGTCCGCAAGTTGCCGTCGGAGGCCAGGTCAACACGCCGGCGATTTACGAGCTGAAAGGCGAAACCACGCTGGCCGACGTCTTCGACCTGGCGGGAGGCCTGACCAATACCGCCTATGGTGGCAAAGTTCTTGTCGAGGAGATTCTCAATCGCAATTCGCGCCGTGTCGAAGACGTCACGCTCGACACCGCAGGTCTCGCGCATCCCGTGAAAGACGGCGATCTGGTCAACGTGACCTCGCTTTCGCCGCGTTTCGAAAATGCGATTACGTTGCGTGGCAACGTCGCCAGTCCGGGGCGTTATCCCTGGCATGAAGGCATGCGCATCGGCGACCTGATTCCCAGCCGCGAGTTCCTCATCACCCGCGACTACTGGAAGACGCAGAACCAGCTCACGTTGGAATCGCAGGCTCCCGGGGCCCGTCCCTCCGGAGCGCAAAACGAAGTTCGCCGCAACGCGCCCGACATCAACTGGGACTACGCTGTCGTGCAGCGCATGGATCCGCAGGACCTGTCCACCCGGCTTATCCCTTTCAACCTAGGCCTGGCGATCCTGGAACACGACAGCGCCAACAACATTCCGCTTCAGCCCGGCGACATCGTCACTATCTTTTCGCAATCCGACTTGCGCGTGCCCGAATTGAAGCAGACCAAATTTGTTCGGCTCACGGGAGAGTTCGGTGCCTCGGGTGTCTATCGCGTGAAGCCCGGCCAGCGCCTGCGCGAAATGGTCCGCGAAGCTGGTGGACTCACTCCTTCTGCATATCTCTACGGCGCGCAGTTCGGTCGCGCGTCGGTGCGTGCCGAGCAGCAAAGACGGCTTGACCAGATGATCGCCGAATCGGAGCATGATCTGAACCGCCGCGCTGCGCAAATGTTGACCACCTCCACCAGCAATGCTGATTTGGCCTCCGTGCGTGCCAATCTCGAGGCCGAGCGCGCCAGCCTGGATCTTCTGCGCCGCATTCAGCCCGACGGCCGCATTGTCCTGAACATGCATCCTGACGACACGACCGTCGACAGCATTCCTGACATCGCGCTTGAGGACGGCGACGAATTCTACGTTCCCACCTCCCCGGCCACCGTTACGGTCATCGGCGATGTTTACAATCAAGGATCGTTTCTGCGCGAGCCCGGCAAGACCGTGAACTCATACTTGCGCAATGCCGGTGGCCCCACGCGCGACGCCGACAAGGGACGCATTTTTGTGGTTCGCGCTAACGGTGGTGTAGTCAACAAGGATGCCTCGACCACGTTCTGGTCGGGTGGATTCGACAGCATGGTGCTGATGCCCGGCGACGCCGTCATCGTTCCCGAACAAACCGATCGTGGCTCCTTTGTGCGTGGCCTCAAAGACTGGTCAACGATTCTGTTTAACTTCGGCTTAGCTGCTGCGGCGGTCAAGGTGCTAAGCCCATAGACTTGCGTCAGGGCACGACTTCGCACATGAGAAATGGTTCGCGGAGAGGGTTTGTATCAGGGCACGACTTTACAGGCTGCGGAAAAAAGCGGTTTTTGGTAGAGCTGACCTTTAGGTCAGCGTCTAAGCCCTTTATATTTGACTCGCCGAGCGGACTTTAGTCCGCGAGGTGTGAGCATTTTGGACTCTTTCCGCAGCCTGTTTAGTCGTGCCGATGGGCTGCATATTTTTGTCATTCCTCGCGGACTTTAGTCCGCGGGGAATCTGCTTTCGATTTGTCGACCGCAGCCTCATGGAGGCGAAATAGTCTAGCCCAGCACCTAGCCGGCGGCGGAGTGCTGGGTGGAGTAAGGATAACGATTCGAGTCCGTAGGAACGACAGCTTCTGAAAACGACCTCATGCCCCAATCGCCCTCCATACCGGTCAACGACATCGTCGCCCCCAACGACCGTGGTACCGCCGACGTCCTCGAACTCCTCCTCGTCCTGGCGCGCGAGAAAAAACTCATCCTGCAAGTTACTTTCGGTGCGGCCATTCTGGCGACCATTATCGTCTTCCTCGTCCCCAAGATGTACACCGCCACCGCCACCATCCTTCCGCCACAGCAGAATCAATCCATCCTCAGTACTCTCGTGGGACAGGTGGCTGGCGGCAACAATGTCGATCTTCGCGACCTCGGACTCAAGAACCCGTCCGACGTCTTCGTCGCCATGCTCAAGAGCCGCACTGTCGAAGACGCGCTGATCAACCGCTTCGATCTGCGCAAGGCATACAGCAAGAAGACCTATGAGGATGCCCGTAAGGTCCTCGAGAAGCGCAGCGAGATCGACCCCGAAAAAGAAGGCCTGATCTCCATCGCAGTCACGGACCGGCTTCCCAAGCGCGCTGCCGACATCGCCAACGCATGGGTCGACGAGCTGCGCACCCTCAACCAGTCCCTTGCCCTTACCGAGGCCGCCCAGCGCCGCGTGTTTTTCGAGCAGAAACTCGCACAGGAGCGTGACGATCTCGCCAAGGCCGAACTCGCCATGCAGCAGATCGAGCAGAAGACCGGTTTGCTCCAGCCCGACGCGCAGACTAAGGCGCTGATTGGCGCGGTGGCCGACGTTCGCGCCCAGATTGCCGCCAAGGAAGTCCAGCTCCAGTCGCTGCGCACCTACGGCACCGAAAACAATCCAGACGTCAAGCGCGTCGAAAGGGAACTGACCGAGCTGCGCGCCCAGTCCGCCCAAATTTCGCAAACTCAGCGCAGCGGCAGTGAACCCGCCGAGAGCAACCTCGACGTCCCGACCCCCCGCGTCGCCTCCGCCAGCGTCGAGTACCTCCGCGTCGCCCGCGATATGCGCTATCACGAGTCCCTCTACGACTTCCTCGCTCGCCAGCTCGAAGCTGCGCGTATCGACGAAGCCAAGAACGCGGTCGTCGTGCAGGTGGTCGATCGTGCCGTCGAGCCGGAGAAGAAGTCCAGTCCCAAGCGCTTGCTAATCGTCGCTATCACTGCCATCGCCGCATTTCTACTAGTGTGTTTTGCAGTCCTCGTCCGCGAGGCCATTCGCCGCAAACAGCAGGACCCGGTCGAGGCCGCACGCCTCGCTCAACTCAATCATTATTTACGGAGTTCACTCTAGGACCTTATGACGGATACGATCATCGTCACCGGTGGCGCCGGATTCATCGGCTCCAACTTCATCTTGCAGTGGCTGGCGCATGAGTCCGCGCCACTCATCAACCTCGATTGCCTCACCTACGCCGGCAATCCTGCCAACCTCTCATCCGCTGCCGACAACTCGCGCTACACCTTCGTCCACGGCGACATCAACGATCGGGAACTCGTTGCGCGCCTCTGTCGCGAGCATCAACCGGCCGCCATCGTGCACTTCGCCGCCGAGAGCCACGTCGATCGCTCCATCCTCGGTCCGGAAGAGTTTGTCCGCACCAATGTTCACGGCACGTTCTCGCTCCTCGAAGAAGCCCGCAGCTATTTTGACGCTCTACCCCCAGAGGACAAGCCGCGCTTCCGCTTCCTCCACGTTTCCACCGACGAAGTTTACGGCTCGCTCGGCGAGAACGATCCCGCCTTCTGCGAGACCACGCCTTACGCGCCCAACAGCCCCTACGCCGCGTCGAAGGCCGCTTCCGATCACCTCGTGCGCGCCTGGTTCCACACCTTTAAGTTGCCGACGCTCACCACCAACTGTTCCAACAACTACGGCCCTTTTCAGTTTCCCGAGAAGCTCATCCCCCTGATGATCCACAACGCGCTACGCGGCAAACCTCTGCCCGTTTACGGTGACGGCCAGAACGTCCGCGACTGGATGTACGTTGAAGACCACTGCGCGGCCATCCGCTGCGTGCTGCACAATGGCCGTCCCGGCGAAACCTACAACATCGGAGGCCGCAGCGAGCGTCGCAACATCGACGTCGTCCAAACCATCTGCGCCGTGCTCGATGAGCTTCGTCCCGCTTCGCCCTTCGCGCCGCACGCCCGGCTCATCACTTACGTCACCGACCGCCCCGGCCACGATCGCCGCTACGCCATCGACTCCTCGCGCATCGAGCGCGAGCTGCACTGGCAGCCCCAAATTACCTTCGAGTCCGGCATCCGCAGCACCGTCGCCTGGTACCTCGATCATCAGGACTGGGTCGCCGCCATCACCAGCGGCAGCTATCGCGACTGGATCGAAACCCAGTACGCCAAGCGGGGAGGAGCCTAGCCATGTCATCTCCGCTCAAAGGCATCATTCTCGCCGGAGGTTCCGGCACGCGCCTCTATCCCGCCACGCAAAGCGTCAGCAAGCAGCTTCTGCCGGTCTACGACAAGCCCATGATTTACTACCCCCTCAGCGTGCTCATGCTGGCGGGCATTCGCGATGTCCTCATCATCTCTACGCCACTCGACACACCGCGCTTTCAGCAGCTACTCAGCGACGGCTCCCGCTGGGGCATGCATTTTCAGTACGCCGTGCAGCCTAAGCCCGAGGGCATCGCCCAAGCTTTTCTGGTGGGCGCCGACTTCATCGCCGGTCAACGTTGCGCTCTTGTGCTCGGCGACAACATTTTCTACGGACACAACCTCTCGCACATGATGCAGGCCGCTGCCCAGCGCGAGGACGGTGCCACCGTCTTCGCCTATCCCGTCCACGATCCCGAACGTTACGGCGTCGTCGAGATGGACGCCCAAGGCCGCGCCCTCAGCCTCGAAGAAAAGCCCCAGAAGCCCAAGTCGCGCTTCGCCGTTACCGGTCTTTATTTCTATGACAACCGTGTCGTCGAGCTCACCCGCGGACTCAAGCCTTCTGCCCGCGGCGAGCTCGAAATCACCGACCTCAACCGCGTTTATCTCCAGCAGGGAAGTCTCCACGCCGAACTCATGGGACGCGGCATGGCCTGGCTCGATACCGGCACCCACGACTCGCTGCTCGAAGCCGCCACCTTCATCCAGACCATCGAGAAGCGCCAGGGCCTCAAGATCGCCTGTCCTGAAGAAATCGCCTTTCGCGCCGGATACATCGACGCCGCCCAACTCGAGCGCCTCGCCGTTGCCCTCGACAACAGCGGATACGGCAAGTATCTCCGCGGCGTCCTCGAATCGCCCGGAGGCCCATAACGATGCACGCTGCGGCCCCAACCTTCCCGCCGCTCGCTTACGACCGCATGCGCATCCCCGCGGCCGCCTTCGAAATCCTCGCCTGCCTCGCCGTGGTCGCCGTCGCCTCGCTCGCCTTCGTCGCCGGATGGCTCACCGTCAACGGCGCCGTCGTCCTGACCGTGCTTTTGCTGACCTCGCTCATCGTTCTTTCGTGGGTCAACCTCGGCCACGGCCGCCATCCGTGCTTTTTGTTCCTCTGCACGCTGACACTTTTTCAAGGTGGACGCTTGATCGCATACTGCTTAGGCAGCTTCTCCGACCCGTTGCAAATTGATTTGCTGGTGGGTGCTCCTTTCGCCATCCCTAAATCTGTTGCAGGCACTGTCTTGCTGTGTATCTCACTGGCGGCTATTTGTATTTATGCACCCTGCCGGTGGAATTATCGCTATGTCGCTCCTCCAGATGTTACTCGCGAGCGCAAGTATCTGCCGTATTTGTACTTCGTTTTCTATTCTGCTCTTCCATTCCTTATCTACAAGAACTACCTGTATCTTACCTATATCCAGGCACATGGTGGCTATGTCGTCTTCTATACGAACTACGGAAATCTGGCCGCCAATGTGCCGTTACTTGTCCGGTTGGTCGCTTTGCTGCCCCTTCCTGTACTTGTGATGATTTTCGTTGTTGAGACCAAAAAGAAATTTCTTTACCCCGTAGTATTTCTTTACCTGTCTGGCAGTGTCTTGTTCTTGCTCACCGGGGCCCGCATGGCATTCTTCGGAACGATTCTGATGTTATGGTATCTCGCCAGAATGAAATCCACGAGAGCAAGCAGGATTTGGCGCCTTGCAGTCTTGATTGCCGTGCTGGTTCCGGTGGCGATTCTCATTAATCTCCTGCGCTCTAACGAAGACGTCAACCAACTTTCCCTGCTCGATCCAGTCAAGTTTATCGGCATGCAGGGTATCTCTCTCGCCGTTACCGAAGTGGCAGTTCAGCATCGGGCGCAGTTTCAGCCGTACAGCCTTTCTTACCTCCTGCATGAGATGGAGCTTGAGTTTGTTGCCAGCGATGTTTCGACGTATTACCGGGGTCGTCAGCTCGGATATGATGTCTCGGCTTTTTTGAGTCCATCGACGTTTGGACAGGGACTCGCTACCGGTGGTGCCTATGTTGCGGAGGCCTATGTCATAGGAGGCGTCTTTGGTGTGGTTGCTATTTCCTTGCTAGTCGGCATAGCACTGCGCTTTATGTACCTCTATAGCGGTAACGCCGAATTACTTGTCTTGATAGGACTGTCATTCACCGAGGTTTTGTTGATGCCCAGAGGATACCTGCTGGGCCCGGCGTCTGCCTTAGCGCGATCTTTAGTCTTGCTGCTGCCTCTTTTCCTGGGGTGGGTGTTGTACAGCTTCCTCGCCACTACCATTCGGACCTCGTCGGAACGGGTGTGACCGCTAGCGCACGTAGCACGATTGAAAGCCGGGAGAAACCAATTGGAATCTGGCATAACGCGCAGGTCCTACCTTACCGGCTTCCTGCACAGCGTTGTCCATTTGGGCTCGGGGGAACTGCTGGCAAGGGTCCTCGGCGTCTCAATTGTCATTCTTCTTGGCCATAAGTACGGCGTCGTTATCGTAGGCGTCTATGCCCTCGCTCAGAGCATTCTGGGCTATCTCGGGGCCCTCATTGACTTTGGGCTCCGTCACATTGGCGCGCGCCTGGTTGCGCGCTTTCCCTGTTCCGTCTCGGAAATCATGCGCCGGGTACAGCGGCGGCGCATGGCCATGGGCGCTGCCGTCCTCCCCTTGGTTCTCTTCTATGTCTCCTTCGCCCACTTGCCTCTCAACATGAAGGTGTTTGTCTTCCTGTTTGCCGGAATCGGTGCGATGTATGCCCTCTCTCTGGAGTGGGCCGCATGGGGCCGCGAACAGCTTCGCCTGGTTGGCCTGGCAAAGGCGATTGTCCCTGCCAGCGTATTGGTCAGTCTCCTGCTCTCCTTTCGTGGACACCACGTGCTTGCCTGCATGGTCCTTGGCAATCTCGTCGGTTACACCGCTATTGCTCTTGTTTTCCGTATTTGGTGGAGGCGCTATCGCCCGGAGCTCGGCGTACAGCAAGGCGACGTGGCCGATATTGGTGATGCCTTGCAGTGGCACCGCACCAGCATCATGGGATTGGCTTGGTTGGGCAATATGGCCTTTAACACCTCCGACATGCTGATTCTGGGGGTGCTTTCCGACCCCCAGCAGTTAGGGCTTTATAACGCGTCATACCGCATCATTAATCAGGCTCTTTTGACCTACTACCTCTTTACGACCGTCTTATACCCTCGGTTCGCCCGCCACGATCTTGCCCAACGCCGCCGTATGTTACGGCCTCGCATCTTCTTGCTCCTCTTCGCATCGGGACTGGCGCTGGCTATGCTGCCGGCCCTATTCCGGCACCCGCTGCTTACGATCATCTTTGGACGCCCTTTCGCCGCTGCTGCGCCGCTGCTGCTTCTACTGTCCTTCTCAATACCCCTCGACTTCCTGGTTTCCTACCTCAGCGTCGCCTACTTTGCATGGGGCATGGAGCGGAAGGTGCTTCTTTCGGCCGCGGTGGCTGCAGCCGTGAACATCGCACTCAACCTCGCCACCATCCCACACTACGGCGCCATGGCCGCTGCGGTGAATACGCTCGTCTCCTACGTGGTCTACTTCTGCGCCCTCGTGTGGACCGGACGCCAAGCAGTCGGAGCGCCGGAAAGCTCAACCGCAGACGTCAGCGTGTGACTACTCAGGCCCAGTCGCGCGTTTGTCCAGACCGAGAACGATCCCCCAAAGCTCCGCCCAATTGCGAGCGTACGGTTCCGCGATGATGAGGCTCGGTATTTCCCGAAAAATCGGCTCGCCGCGGATCGCCTGCTTCATCAGCAGTGTCAGGTTACCCGCATCCCGTGGATCAAAGAAGCAGGTTCGTGGGTGACCGGCAGCGCATTCACGCGCATACGGCAGATCGGCGAGAAGCATTGGCTTTCCCAGTCCCTTGAATTCGGTAATCGGAAGCGCGGCAGCTTCTAAACGAGAAGGGAACAGCAGGCAGTCGGCGTCGCCGTAAAGCTCCATCACGCTTTCGCGCGGTATGATCCCCAGCCAGCGCACACACCGCAGGTCCGAATACTTTTTCGCCACATGGGCAGCGTACTTATTTGTGTGGCAATCCAAGGTTAGCCACAGCTCGAAATTGTTGACACCGTCGCGCTCAAGAGTTCGTACAGCCTCCAAACATAGCTCCACATTCTTATACGGTCGCGGCACGAACGGATAGAAGAATCGGTACGGCCCCTCTCTTCTCGGAGCACTGGCTTCCCGAGGAGCCTCACTTACCGTTAACTCGGGCGGCGCTACTATGACGTTGCTAATTCCGTAGCTGGACTCGAAAATCTTGCGGATCCAATCGCCCTGCACAATCACGAACTGGTTCTTGTGGATATTGATCCGGTGGACCAATCGGAAGAACAGAGTGAACATTCCAAAACGCCAGTCTAGGAGGAATTCTGACGGCGTGATGCGGTAGAACTCCGAGACATTATGGCAGTACACGGCTCGAATGTCGGCGCGCACGCTGGGCGTGGTCTCGTGCAGAGACAGCCACAGTTTCGGTTTTAGTTGAGCGCTTATTGCTCGTGCAGACCAGTATTCGAACCGTAATCGTGCCAGCCACGAGCCAACGATGTGAGGAAATTCGATATACGTCACACCCGGCGTATCGAATAATTCTCGGCTCTTCACCAGTGCTACGATGTCAAAGCGGTCGCCATACTCGCGCTCCAGCGATGCTAGGGCCTCGCGAAAAATCACCAGCGTCCCAGATTCTCGCAGGTTCACGCCCGAAAGCACGATTTTCGGCTTCATACGACTCGGAATGATTACTCGTTCCCGCCATCGCACAACAAGAAGCGAAGCTGCATCCTCTTGGCAATCGCTATAGCCGCGGAATCGCTTCAGGAATGGTCTGTCAATGCAGCTCGGCTAGAACCTATACACATACGACGTCGATATCTGAAAGTTGCCCTGGGTCACGATGTAATCCGGCGACAACTGCGTCCCCAGCTCATACGGATGCGGGTCCGTACGGTTCGTCAAATACCGCACCAGCGTCGTGCCCACATCGAAGCGCAGCGTCGAATTTCGTTCCGGGTAATACTCCACGATTCCGCCCACGTCGGCGGCAAAGCGCGTCAGGCTCCCGGTACCGCTCTCGCCCTGCACCGGCACCGCGTTCTCGTAATAGATGAAGCCCGGCCGCACCTTGGCGTAAATCCCCCAATGTGGCAGCCGCACTCCCATGCGGACACCGAACAACCCTTCCATCATCGGCTTCGAGCCCTGCTGTCCGGGAATGAAGTTCAGCGTGCTGTCGAAGGCCACCCCGCGGGTGAAGTTGTAGTCAAAGTTGCCGCCCAGCCCCGACAAATTCTTGCGGCACGCCAGCTCTGCGCACGTGTTACTCACCACCGGCAGGCTGATATTGCTGTACTGCGTGCCAATCTCCCAGCGTTCCAGCGCAGGCCGCTCTAAATCGCCATACGACTGCGGAAAATGCGATGGCGTGCTCACCATGAAATTCGTTTCCGGCGACGGCAGGTCCCACGGGAACTTGCCGGCAAATATCGCCGCGAAGCTCCGGCTCGGCTCCAACGCTGAACGCAAAATGCGCCCGCCAATAATTCGATGGTTCACTGCGATTGGGCTCACAATGTACTTGTCGATCGTGTCTTCGCCCAGCACCCACGCCATTCCCACCAGCGGAGTCACCACAAAGTCCGTCCATCCCGTGTTGTTCGTCGGCGGCTTCGGATACTTCGGATTGTTCAGGCAAAACAAATACGTCCCGCAGTCCGGTACATACGTGAAGCCGCCCTGGTTGCCCAGGTTGGTTTCGCTGATTGGCCCGATCTCCGATTCCGTCGACCATGCCGCCGCCCACCCCAGCGCCTTTAACCGGCTCATCCAGTACGCCCGGTGCTTTCCAATCACGACATTGCTCTTGGGGTCGTTCTGTAAATACACCCGCCCAAATACCGCGCCTTCCAGCGGATGCCCCACGTCATTCACCACGAAATCGTCGCCATCGCCCCAGCGATGCATGTTGTACTGCGGATACGACCGGAACCAGTCATAAAAGAACGGCTTGTGTACCAGGTTCCACCGCAGTCCCGGATCGAACGCCGCCCGCCACCCTTCGAAGAAAACAATCACTCCAAACGACTGCCAGAACGCACCCTTCAGGTCGAACTTTCCTGTAGGAGTGAGCGAATACTGAGCAGGCTTGAGGGGCACCAGGTTGTTCTGGCTCGACGACTCCGCTGACGGCGCGTCCGGCAGCGCAGCTCCCGTCGCTTTCGCCCCATCGCTGGGATTGTCGGATGTTGCGTTCGAATCGGACGTGATATCGCTGCCGCCGCCCACATCGGCGGTCGCGGTCGTCACCTCGCTGTCAGCCAGCTGCGAAGATTGGGCAATGAGGAAGGACGAACAGCTAAGAATTAAAAGTGCAGGCCCCCACAGTTTCCGCAGTACCCTCCCGCGGAATCCGTGTCTCAACAAATCACAAGACACGCCATCGCCCCCATCACAGATTTAAAGCCCGGAATTCTACTATGCTAGCCCAAATCAATGACGAGAGTCCATCGGCCACGAGTTATGTCCGACATCGCACACAGAGAAACTAGCGGGGGCTCAGTGCCCCAGAGCCTGCCCTGAGCGAAGTCGAAGGGAACCTGCATTTCGCCCGCAACGCCTTTGCCTCAGTCTTATCCGTGTGATCCGTGTGAATCCGCGGCCGCTTTTCTGCCGGGTGGCCCGTCCCGCCTTCTTTTGGCGGGGTGGGGCTTTTGACTTTCTCCGACAACCGACAACTGCCCACCGACAACTGTCCTTCTATTCCCCCAATATCTGGAAGAACCTTATGATTGACTCGATCCCGCGATAAAAATTCGGGATGTGAAACTTCTCATTCGGCGCATGCAGATTGTCGTCGGGCAGCCCCATCCCCATCATGATGCTGGGAATCTTCAAGTCCTTATCGAACTGCGTCACAATCGGAATCGACCCGCCGCACCGGATGTACACCGTGTCCTTGCCAAACACTTCATGCATCGCCGCGACTGACGCCCTCGCATACGGATTGTCCGTATTCACCACGCACGCCGGCCCCTTGCTGTGCACCTTGATCGTGGACGTGATCCCCTTCGGCGTGACCTGCGCCACGTATGCCTTGAACTTCTTCAGAATGTCGTCCGCATCCTGGTCGGGCACCAGCCGCATCGACACCTTCGCCGAACCCTTCGCCGGAATCACCGTCTTTGCTCCCGGCGCAATGAATCCACCGACAATGCCGTGCACTTCCAGCGTCGGCCGCGCCCATGTGCGATACAGCACCGAATATCCCGGCTCGCCGGTCAACACATCCGACCCGACTTCCGCCTTGCGATAGTCTTCTTCGTTGAACGGCAGACTCGCCCATGCCTTCAGTTCGTCATCCGTCGGCTTCTTCACGTCGTCATAGAATCCGGGGATCAGCACCTTGCCATCGGCGTCCTTCAGCTTGCTGAGGATCTCGACCAGCCCGAAAATCGCATTCGGCGCCGCTCCCCCATACACTCCCGAGTGCAAATCGACCTTCGCGCCCCGCACTTCGATCTCCGTGTACAACAACCCGCGCAGCCCCACGCACAACGTCGGAATCTCCGGCGCAAACAGCTCGGTGTCGGTCACCAGCGCGAAATCTGCCTTCAGTTTGTCTGACTTGGCGTTGGCCTTCACGTAATTCTCGATGCCCTCGCCGCCGACTTCCTCTTCGCCTTCGATGAGCACCCGCACATTGATCGGCAACTTGCCGCCGCCTGCCTTGAACAACGACTCCAATGCCTTGAGCTGCATCCAGAGCTGTCCTTTGTCGTCCACCGCTCCGCGCGCATAAACATTGTTATTGCGCTCTGTCGGCTCAAACGGAGGAGTCACCCACTCATCCAACGGCTCCGCCGGCTGCACATCATAGTGCGCATAGCACAGTGCCGTCGGCTTGCCCGCCGCATGCAGCCAGTCGCCATACACCAATGGGTGCCCTTGACGTGGGAATGATCTCCACGTGTTCAAACCCGATGCGCTTCAGGTCATCAGCCACCATATCGGCGGCCTTCAGAATGTCGCTTTTGTGTTCTTCTGCCGTGCTCACGCTGGGAATGCGCAGCAGGTCTTTCAGTTCGTTAAGAAACCGTTGCTGATTTTCACGTGCATACGTAACTGCGGAGGAAACAGCTGTAGTCGCCATACCCGTACTCCTTGTTGGAAAAAAGCATTGCAGCAAACCCAAAAGTATATCGCAGCCCGATTGTGGGTGCCCCATCCTTTTGCCAACGCTAAGGATGCGAACCCGGCTGCCTTACTAGCTACATAACCGTCCCGTCAGGGACGCTATATCTAAGCCCAGCCCCTCAGAGCCTGTTACGAAACTCGTCATTTGTCCTATGCAGTGGAACAAAGACAACGAAATTCGAGTGCCGGAGGCACGCCATAATCTAGCCCAGCGTGGAGCCGAAGGCGAAACGCTGGGTTTAGGGGGATATTTCATGCGAGTCGCGGAGCGACGGCAGAGTTTCGTAACAGTCTCCTCAGTGCTGGGTAGGCTGTTATAACTCCCGAGCCGGTTTCAACCGGCGACACTCTTTTGCGAGGGCGCGAGCCCGAGCCCCGCCTATCGATTAACATATCCCCTCATGACCTACGCCTCCGCCACCGACCGCGCTCTCCTGGTCCGCCGAGGCCGCCGTCTCGAATACCTCACCCTCGCCTGGAACAGCCTCGAAGCCATCGTCGCTCTCGTTGCCGGAATCATCGCCGGCAGCATCTCGCTCGTCGGATTCGGCCTCGACAGCCTCGTGGAAATGATTTCCGGCGCCGCGCTCCTCTGGCGGATGAACGTCGACGCCGCCATCCATCACCGCGAACGCAACGAGCACATCGCCCTCCGCATCGTCGGAGCCTGCTTCCTTGTCCTTGCCGCCTACATTGCTTTCCAGTCCCTCCGCGACCTCTGGCAGCGCACCGCTCCACACCCCAGCCTCGCTGGAATCGTTCTCGCCTGCGCTGCGTTGTTGGTCATGCCATTGCTCGCCCGTGCCAAGCGCAAAGTTGGCAGCGGCCTGCGCAGCGCCGCTATGCATGCAGACGCCACCCAATCGTCGCTGTGCGCTTACCTCTCGGCAATCCTTCTGGCAGGACTACTGTTGAATGCGTTATTCGGCTGGTGGTGGGCCGATCCCGTGGCGGCCTTGATCATGGTTCCCATCATCGCCCGCGAAGGCCTTGAGGCGCTGCAAGGCAACGCCTGTGACGACTGCGCGTCTTGACCATCACCAACTCTTTCTGCAAATTTTCCTTCGTATCCTCCGCGCCTCCGTGGTGAATAACTTCCATGCCGGAGATGGCAATCGCCGATCGCTTACTGCTCCGTCACGCTCACTCGTACTCGCTGATAGAAGAACGACACCGCCAGCAGAATCACTCCCAGCACGATAAACGCGGTAATGCGGTAGCCGCGTTGCAGCGTCGCAATGTCGAAGAAGAAAACCTTAACCGCGGTAATGGCCAGCAACAGGATGGCTTGCCACCGCAGAAATGCCTCTCGCTTCCAGAACCCCACCACCATCAGCGCCGTTCCATATACCATCCACAGCGCCGAGTAAGTGAACATTTCCGCAGTGTGCGCCGCACGCCAAGATTCGGTCCAGACGTCGTACTGCAGTTGCGGACGGAAATAATCCTGCACTTCCAGACTCAGCGCGAACAGCGCCAGCAGATTGATCGCAATCACCGCTCCGCCCGCCCAATATCGCGAATCCACATCGTTCCATTGCAATGACACAAAGACGAGCAGCGCCGCCACCGCAATGGTCATCACGAACAGCCCGAACCGCGGATTAAACAGCAGCACCGTCTGGAACCCCGTGCCCGTGCCCAGCAGTCGTACGATCGCCAGCCCCAGCACCACGGCAGCGGCATTGCGCCAGAGTTGCCGTCCTATCCAAAGCGCGAGTATCAACAACCCTGCCGCTTCCACGTCCCACGCGAAAGTAATCCAGCGTCCGTTCAGCAGGAAGGGAATTCCCGCGGTGAAGAACGCAATCGCCAGCACCAGGTGCAGGGCTTCCAGGTCTCTGGTGTGCGGTCCCCGCAACACCGCGCGGCTCACTGCGAAATAGAACGCCCCCACCGCGAACGCCATCCACGCCAGCAGTTCTTGATGGCGCCCTGCCATCATCCACCACAACGTCCCGAAATAGACGGCGGCATTCAGCACCAGCAACCACCACGTTATCTCGCGATGTGAATCCGTCTCGCCCGCCTCATCCCGCCCCACAAACGGAGTCGCCGCAAACAGTAGAAAGAACAGCGTCGCGAAGATCGTTGTCGTCGTTAACTGGGCGTCCGAGTAATACCCCAACGCCCATCCGCCGGACAGCAACACAGTGCCCACGAACGCGCCTGCCAGCAGCCGCTTCCATCCTTTTACAGCGACCACCCACACCGCTCCCAGATCCAGCAGCAGCAGGTAGGCGAGCAGCGCAACTTCGTGGTTCTCGCCCGTCGACACCAGCACCGGCGTCAGAAATCCTCCCACCAGCGCAAATGCCGCCAGCAACTCCGAGTCCTGCGCCATCGACAGCCCGGCCGACATTAGCGTCACCAGCACCATTGCTCCGAACGCCGTCACCGACGAAACTAGGTGGTAGAGCTGGAACGACGCCCATAACGACAAGTACAGCGCGCCGATGCCCAGCGCCTTCAGCGAGTACGAAAACCCGCCGAATCCCCGCTTACGGAAACGCTCACTCCACAGCAGCAGTCCCGCGCCCGCGGCCAGCCCAATCAGCACTCGCGTCGCCGGGCCAATCCAGTTGTTCTCGATCGCCAGCTTCAGGAAATACGACAGCCCCACCAGCACCGCGAGGATGCCCAACCGGTTCAGCCATTGCCCGCCGATCACGCTCTCCAGCGACGACGACGCGTCAATCCGTGAACCATCCTGCGCGGGGAATAAAGTTGTAAATGTCGGAGGACGCGTGGGGATTGAAGAATCGCTGCGTGAGGTGGAAGCCGCAGCAGCCGAAGGTGCCACCGGAGCCGAACGCTCCGCCACGACCGCGTTCGGTGGAGCGGATGCGGTCGAAGGTGCCTGATAGATCGGAAGTGGTAGCGGCGTTTCCGCCGTTCCCAGCGCCTGCTCAATCCGATGTACGCGCCCCGTCAATTGGGCCAGTTGTGCTTCCAGCGCGCGTAACTTTTCTTCGGAATCGGTTGCCAACTTGAGCCACCGCCACCCGAAGTATAGACGAGTGCTCCAGGGCGGTCCGTTCATTTTCTTGTCATCCTGAGCGGAGGCGGTCTTGCCGCCGGAGTCGAAGGACCGCGCCGTTATTTCTCCCAGCATCGCTCCAGTCCCGCCCTGCGGGACGCCATAAGAAAGCCCACACCTACGGAGGCTGTTACGAAACTCTATGCTCGTCCTATGCGGTGGAACAAAGACAAAGAAATTCGAGTGCCGGAGGCACGCCATAATCTAGCCCAGCGTGAAGCCGAAGGCGAAACGCTGGGTTGAGAGGGATATTTCATGCGAGTCGCGGAGCGACGGCAGAGTTTCGTAAAAGGCTCTTCAGCGCTGGTTAGCCGCGTCTAAGGAATGGCAGAGCCGGTTTCAACCGGCGACACTCTTTCGCGGGGCGTGAGCCCGAGCGCTCACACTTGAAAGAACCATTCGCGTCCTCTGCGCCATCCGCGGTTGTTTTCGCATTCGTCTTGTCCGTGTGATCCGTGTAAATCCGTGGTTGTTTTTCTGCTTTTCTTCCTCAGTGGTGAAACGCCTTTTCCCAAATTGGGAAAAAATCTGGTTACCTTCGTAACGTCGGGGGTGCAACAAATCACTGACAAAACATCTCCCCCTCGCTCCCAATATTCACTGGAGAACTTTGCCGCACGCTCGACTCATTGCGTGCTCAGCGTTCTCGACACTTTCGCGCGGGCTTTAGCTAATGGCTGAAAGCTAATGGCTAATGGCTTCTCGCACAAGGAGCACTTATGCCACTTCGCACTTGCAATCATCTCTACGACACCGGCGGCGTTTGCAACTCTGCCGCTGTCACCGACCGCGACTACTGCGCTTTTCACCTGCGTTATCGCGCCCGTCAGCTTCGCTCGGCCCAGGCCCGCGCCCGCATGGAACGCTTCGACCTGCGCCTGCCTCCGATTGAGTCCATGGCCAGCGTTCTCTCGGCAATCAATCAACTCGTTGAGGCCGTCGCCGCCGACATGATCGATCTCAAGCGCGCTGACTTCCTGCTCAAGTCCTTGCGCTTTGCCGCGCAAGCTCTTAAGTCCGCCGACAAATGGCTGCCCAGCGTCTACCACTCTGACGTCGCCGCACCCGCCATCGATCTCGCCGCCGAATACGGCCTCCCCGACGACCTCGACCCCAACACTCCTCCCGAAGTCGCTTTCCCGCCGACTGACGCGAGGACTAAGGACGGGTGCCCCGTACAAGCCGGGGTTGCTTGTGCGGGGGTTTTCCCTCACGGTGCGATACACTCCCTTCCGCTTTCCATCGACTGCCCCACCCTGGCTTCCGTTGCCGAAGTGGGTCGTCTTCCCGAAATCGAATTCCGCCCCGACTCTCCTGTCACTCCGGATATGGTCGAGGTCATCGAGATCAGTCGGACCGAAGGGGCCGACGCCGCTGCTCTTCGCGGCAATCAACTGGAGCTCAACCGCCGCCGCCGCCGGCAGCGCGCCGACCGCAAGCGCTATGCCGCGATCGCCGTCCAGCAGAACATCCGGCAAGCCGCCGAAAAGCTCGCCGCCCGGAAAACCATGGGTGGCCCACAATTGCCTGCCGTTGGCAATTGTGGGGATGCGTCCACTCAGAATTCTGAAGTCGGGTGCCCCATCCCGCCTTCGGTTGGTGGGGTGGGGATTTCCCCTGACACCACCAAGAAGCCCGCAGGCTCGGTCGCCACGACTGGCGAAACTTTCGCCCCCCGAAAGGAGGCCACCACCGCCTGAATTGCAATCAGCGTCCGTCCGATTGGGCGCGAGATTACGGAACTACTGAAGACTCGCTTGGCACGGCTTTGTATCAGGGCATGACTTTACAGGCTGCGGAAAAAAAGCAGTTTTTGGTAGAGCTGACCTTCAGGTCAGCGTCTAAGCCCTTTATATTTGCCCCGCCGAGCGGACTTTAGTCCGCGAGGCACGAGTATTTCGGACTTTTTCAGCAGCCTCTTTAGTCATGCCGACAGCTGTGGTGTCTTCATTTTCTAGCGGGCTTCAGCCCGCGGACCTTTAAGCGCGCTTTACGGGTCCCGAGAGGTGGAAACTATGCGCGATCGACGACATTGCCCAGCCGCTTGCGGCGAAATCTGTTTTAGCCGTGGACGTAAGCCCGCGGAGGTCGCCCAGGTTCCGCGACGGAGCTCGCGCGGCGGTTGGCACCACCCAGAAAACAGTCGCTAACTCCTTACGCTGGATATGGATACGTATAACTACATATGAAATCAACTACTTACGCACGATTTACGCCCAACTCGCTGAAAACAAAGGACGCGCAATCACGCATTTCCGCAAATCGCTTCCGTTCCCCTCAGAATGGTGCTAGGTTCAACTCACTCTCCGTGAGGTCCAGCTTGAGCCGTTAGCCCGAAGGGAAAGGTGCGCTCAAAATGCCCACCCGACGCTCGCCGAAGCCTTCAAGGTGGCCGCGTTGGACGGACTCAACAAGCTGTAGGACAGGTTGCATAAATGCAATTGGAAAAGGCACAACTCCAGCAGTGCGATTTGAAAGGGCACGCCTTTACAGCCCGCGAGGGATCTGCTTTTCTGACTTTTATGAGGCGGCTTCTACGATCCTCAATGCAACGCCAGCGCCTGATCAACCGCCTCCTGCGCCAGCGGAGCCATCACGGCGAAACCCTTGTCGTTGGGGTGAAGCCCGTCGTCCGCAAGCTCGCGCTTCAGCAACCCTTTGTCATCCACCATGGCGCTGAAGTAGTCGAGATAGATACAGCCATTCCGCGTGGCATAGTCCTTGATCCAGCGATTGAGTTCGAGAATCTGCGCAGGCGAACGCAGCGGGAAAAACATCTTCGAGCGCTCGGTATAGTCGTTCACCGGAAGCACCGAAGAAAGCACAACATGAATGCCGTGAACGCGCGCCAGTTCCGCCATCGTCTGCAAGTTGCCTTCGATCTCCGCCAGGGTCATCGGGCCAGTGTTGCCCGCAATGTCATTGGTGCCCGCCAGGATGACGACAACCTTTGGTTCCAGGTTGATGACGTCAAGCCGAAAGCGAATCAACATCTGCGGAGTGGTTTGTCCCCCGATGCCGCGATTGACGTAAGGCTTGCCCGGAAAGTATTTGTCGAGTTTCCAGATGTCGGTGATCGAGTCGCCCATAAACACCACGCGACTCTCGCTGGCCGAAGGTGCAGTGAGTTTGCCATTGGCCTCTCGATAGCGACCGAGGTTGCCAAAGTCGTTCATCCAGAGCTTAATCAGGCCTTCGCGGTATTGCTCCAGGTTCTGGACGGCTTTGACCGCGTCATCAGAGGATTGTTGGGAAAAGACAATGCTCGAAAATATGCACAAAGAGAGGAGCAGGCGAAAAATTGTGCGCAGCATTTCAGGAACATACCATCGAAAAATGGAGATGTCAGCGAAAACCATGTACACAGCTATGGTGACTTACGGCACGGCGCTAGGTGCCACGTGTCCTTGTGGAAGCGCGGGAAGTGGACTTACCTGAAGTCAGATCGATTGCGCCGCGAGGGTTGTATGGATATCGCCGGATTTCGCGAGTCGTTGAACAACGCTGCTCCTCCCAACGGCCTGAGCGCCGCGCTGCAGGGGTTGTGGTGGGACGCCAAGGGCGACTGGTCGAGGGCCCACGAATCCTCCCAGCAAGACGAGGGGCCCGACGGTTCGTGGGTTCATGGCTACCTCCACCGCAAACAGGGCGACCTGTCGAACGCGAAATATTGGTATCGCCGCGCCGACCGCGCAGCCGCCTACGGTGACTTCGAAAAAGAGTGGGAAGCCATCGTGGTTTCGCTGCTGCGAGCGGAAGGAAAATAGCAACCGACTGCCCGCCCTCATCGCCAAAATTCGGCGACCAGGGCGAGTAGTCGAGTCGGCTCTAGTCTTCGTCCCGGTTCGTTGTGATGCCTTCCGATGATGCGACTGACCCACTGGGGAGGACCGGCAGCGCGAGAATTCCGAGCTGCGATTTCATTTGGGGTAGGTCGGTTTTCTGGATCTCCTCCCACTGCTTCACCAGCTCTTGCGTCGAGTTGTGGAGCACCGGGACCGCCTGCGTAGCTTGAGGGGTAGGTGCAGCGTCCGCATCCTGTAGCACCGAGAACATCTCGAACAGGCTGCCCCGCACGCTGGAGAGAGTCGCCGCCTGCTGAGTGCCGCGTCTGCGTCGGCCTCCTGCACCCGCAAGCGCGTCGAGCTTCTGCGTGAAGGCATCGAGCTTCGCCTTGTCAGCATCCGATTGGGACTTGGCGCGTTGGGCTTTAATTTGAGCTCGCAGCTTCTCCACCTGATCGTTGATGGGCTGCAAGACAAGGAGGTCCTGGTAAACCTGTTGTGAAAGATTGAACTGCTGCTGCAAGTCCGTAACAGGCGTCTTCACCCGCGGATCCATCTGGATAGTGAAATCCTGCTTGTACTGCTTGCCGTTCGCAGTCAACACGACCTGGTACTTCCCGGGCATCGCCCACGGCGAGGTGTACGCCGGAGCCGTGTTCTCATACACCGCCGCTATCGGATACTCGGGCTTCACACCGGGAATGGGCGCATAGTGCAGGTCCCACACAAACCGATGGAAGCCGGGCTGGTTGGAGAGCTTCTGCAGCGGGCGCACCCAGTACGTCGGGATCGAAAGCTCCGGATCGGGTGGCGGCAGGGGATCTGCACTCGAGTATCGACGCACCACTTTCCCGCTGCTGTCGAGAACCTCGAGAGTCACGTCTCCCGAGGTTCCGGAGCCGAGATAGTAGTTCAGGATGGCTCCATCGGGAGGATTCTGTCCTGCAGGGACGTCAGGCGGAAGCGGAGTGTCGCTGTTCGTGTTCCAGCGCACGCGGTACGCCAGCTCGGGCGCGAACAAATACGCGTTGGCCGCGAGGGCCTTATCGTCGATCTGCCGCAACGGGGTAATGTCGTCAAGGATCCAGAAACCGCGTCCATGAGTGCCGATCGCTAGGTCGTCGTCCTTGATGATGAGATCGCGCACCGAAGTAGCAGGGAGGTTGAGTCGAAGTGATTGCCAGTGATCACCATCGTCGAAGGAAACGTAGACGGTGCGTTCCGTGCCGGCAAACAAGAGTCCCTTGCGCTTGGTGTCTTCGCGGACGGCGTTTACGTTCTCGTTGTCGGGAATACCTGTCGTGATTTCGGTCCAGGTCTTGCCGCCATCGCGCGTGCGAAGAATATGCGGACGCAGATCGTCGAGCCGCAGCGTGTTAATGGCGGCATATGCCGTGTTGGGATCCGAGTGGCTGGCTTCAAGGATGGAAACTTTCTGCCACGCCGTGAGGGTCGGCGGGGTGACGTTGTTCCAGTTTGCGCCACCATCAGTGGTGAGCCAGATAAGTCCGTCATCGGTGCCCGCCCAGATGCGATTGATGTCGAGCGGTGACGGTGCCAGCGCGTAGATTACGCCCCTCTGGGTCGGCTTGACCTCAGAAGCGAAGATGCCGACGCTGGCGGGAACGTCCCAGGTCTTGCGGGTGAGGTCGGGACTGATCTGCTTCCAGTTGCGCCCGCCATCTCGCGTGGACCATAGAGTGTTGGCCGCGAAATAAAGGAGGTGCGGATCAATGGGCGAGAACTGCACAGGAGCTGTGCGTACGACGCGGAAGTCCGGTGTACGCAGAGCCAGCGGCAGCACGTACTGCGCCTGCCCCGTGCGGCGATCGTAACGGGTCAGTTTGCCGCCGTACACGATGTCAGGATCGAGCGGATCGGGGGCTGCATAACCGTACTC
Source organism: uncultured Acidobacteriaceae bacterium (assembly GCA_963730105.1). Lineage (GTDB taxonomy): Bacteria > Acidobacteriota > Terriglobia > Terriglobales > Acidobacteriaceae > DASRAA01. The sequence goes on along the minus strand of CAVSQO010000009.1, from coordinate 382,181 downwards.
TTCGAGAGCAACAGGATGCCAGTCGCGAAAAGTAATCTCGCCATCGTTGCCGCGGCTGAAAATGCAGGCCGAGCCGCTCTCCTGCTGCCCGCTGCACAGGCGATACGGAAAGGCATTATCAGCGACCACGTGGTACATCTGCGCGGTGGGCTGGTTGTACCAGGAGCTCCACGATTCGCCGCCGTTGACGCTGACGATCGCGCCCTGATCGCTGGTGATGAGGATGATGCTTGGGTTGTTGGGGTTGATCCAGATGTTCTGGTAATCGTCCCCGCCAGGAGCACCGCGGAAGCCGGTCCAAGTCTTCCCGCCGTCGGTGGACTTCCAGGTGACCGTCGAGGTCATGTAAACGATGTCAGGGTTTTTGGGATCGAGAATCGGCACCGGCAAGTCGCCTCCGCCGATGCGGCCCTTGGGGCGCGGATCGGTGGTCGCCACGTGCCAGCTCGCTCCAGCGTCGGAGGAAGCGTAAAGGTTGACATCGTCTTTTGTCGCCACCGAAGCGAAAAGGCGCTTGGGATCGCTGACGCCAACGCTGACGTAGGCCTCGACGATACCGTCAGGCAGTCCTCCGGCCAGCTGGTTCCACGTCTGGCCGCCGTCAGTGGACTTAAAGATGCCGCCGCCGTTTCCGTTCCACCCGCCGTTTTCCCATGGACCTTCGCGGGCCTCCCACAATGTCGCGTAGACGGTGTTCGGATCGGAAGGATCGATGGTGACTCCGGCAGCGCCGATGTTCTCGTTCTTGTACAGCACCTTCTCGAACGTTTTGGCGCCATCGGTCGAGCGGTAAATGCCGCGCTCGGGATTAGGGCCGTACGGATGTCCAGCGACTGCGACGAACAGCCGGTTGGGATCGCGCGGATCGACGGCCATCTGAGAAATTTGCTGGCCGTCGCGCAGGCCGAGATGCGTCCATGTCGCACCGCCATCGGTGGACTTGTAGATGCCGTCGCCAACGGAGAGGTCAGGACGATGCAGCCCTTCGCCGCTGCCTACGTAAACAACCTGCGGATCAGAGGGCGCCACAACAATCGCGCCAATGGACCCGGTTGGCTGCTGATCGAAGATAGGCTGCCAGGTGCGGCCGTAGTCGGTCGACTTCCACACACCCCCGTTCACCGCGCCGACGTAGAAGACATTGGGCTGGCTGGGGACACCGCTCAGGGCGCGAGTGCGTCCGCCACGAAACGGGCCAACGTTGCGCCAGCGCATTTCGGTGAGCGCCTTGGTGTCGACGTTTTGAGTTTGCGAGGGAGCGACGACGGGGAGAGAAAACAACACACAGAGTACGGCAAGTTTTGTACGCATGGACATCCACATAATTTGATTTGGGCAATCAGCCCTGCAGCTTCGTGCGCAGGCACGGCGAAGTGTAGTCTAATTGAACCCAATCTGCAGGTGTGAGGAAACTTCGAAATTGACGGATTCAATTCTGCGGCGCTTTCTCGTTGGCACAGCTCTCTTATCTCTTTTGATTGTTCTCGGTACGCCGTTCTACGCGCAGTCGGTCCCGCCCGCAATGTTCACCGACCTGGAATGGCGCCTCATCGGGCCGTTTCGTGGAGGGCGAGCCGTCGCCGTCTCCGGAATTCCGGGCGACGGTGCGACGTACTTCTTTGGGTCCGTCGATGGCGGCGTTTGGAAAACCGACAATGCCGGAGTGACCTGGGTTCCGCTATTCGACGGGCAGCCGATTGCCTCAATTGGAGCGCTAGCTGTCGCTCCGTCGAATCCCCAAGTCATTTACGCAGGTACGGGAGAGTCGGACATTCGCAGCTACTTGTCTTCGGGTGACGGAGTGTACAAGTCCACCGATGGCGGAAAGACTTGGACGAATGTCGGGCTGCGCGACACGCGGCAGATCAGTCGCATCGTAGTCGATCCGAAGAATGCGGATGTGGTGTACGTCGCTGCACTGGGGCATGCGTACGGACCGAATCCTGAGCGCGGAGTTTTCAAGTCGAGTGACGGAGGAAAGACGTGGACACATGTCCTCGACCAGGGACCAGAGATTGGAGTTAGCGATCTCGCGATTGCGACCGGGAACCCAGCAACGCTGTTTGCGGGAACGTGGCAGTCACACCGACCTCCGTGGAGCACCTATGCGCCGATTGATGGCAGCCATAGTGGCTTGTTCCGCACCACCGATTCCGGCGCGACGTGGACGCAACTTAAAGCAAATGGGCTGCCAGAGGGCGAATGGGGCCGAGTGGGCGTAACCGTCTCGCCGAATGGGCGGCGCGTGTACGCGTTGATTGACGCAGGCAAAAAGTCGGGGCTGTATCGCTCGGACGACGGTGGGGACACGTGGACACTGGCGAATGGCGATTCGCGGCTGACCAGTCGTTCGTGGTACTTCATGCAGCCGACGATCGATCCGAGCAATCCCGACGTGGTGTATGTGCCCAACGTGGCGCTGTATCGCATCAATGACGGCGGCAAGACGGTTAGTATTGTCCGCGGTGCGCCTGGCGGCGATGACTATCATCAACTGTGGATCGATCCGGCGAACTCGTCGCACATGGTGCTGGGCACGGACCAGGGCACGAGTGTCAGCCTCGATCGAGGAGAGACCTGGTCGTCGTGGTTTAACCAGCCGATTGGGCAGTTCTATCACGTGGCGACGGACAACAACTTTCCCTATGCGGTGTACGGTGCTCAGCAGGACAGCGGCAGTGCAGGCGTGATGAGCCGCACGGACCACGGGCACATCACCGCGACGGATTGGTTCCTGATTGGCGGCGGCGAGAGCGGATGGATTGTCGTCGATCCAGACGATTCCAACATTTTCTATGCAACCGGAGCATACGGCGGGGTGGTGCGTTACGACCGGCGGACTTCGCTGAGTCAGGACATCAGTCCATGGCCGATGCCGGCTTGGGGAACCGAGATCAACGGACGAAAGTATCGTGCCACGTGGTCGCCGATGTTGGTGATGTCGCCGATCGACAAGAAAACGCTCTACCTGGGAACGCAGTACGTGATGAAGACCACGGACGGCGGACTGCACTGGGAGAAGATCAGTGCGGACCTGACAGGCGCAGCCGCCAACCCGCCGGACGAGAAAACTCCCACTACGGTTCAGAACGCAAAGGAGCGCGGATTCGGCGTGGTGTTTTCGATCGCTCCGTCGCCCAAGAATGCCGACGTGATTTGGGCGGGAAGCGACACCGGTCTGGTGCATCTCACGACCGATGGCGGAAAGACATGGAACGACGTGACGCCGAAGGGAGTGGGCGACTGGAGCAAGGTCTCGATGATCGAGGCCTCGCACTTTGATCCAGCCGTAGCTTACGCCGCGGTCGACAGGCATCGACTGGACGATCAGGCCCCGTACTTGTACCGCACGCGCGACTTCGGAAAGACGTGGCAACCGATCACCACCGGGATTGGCCCGTCATCGTTTCTAAACGCGATTCGTGAAGACACTCAGCGACAGGGACTGCTATTCGCCGGCACGGAACTCGGCATGTACGTCTCGTTCGACGATGGGGATCATTGGCAACCGCTGCAACTCAACCTGCCCGTCACATCGATCAGAGACCTCAAGGTCCACGGCGAGGACCTTGTGATCGCGACCAATGGGCGTGCCTTCTGGATTCTCGACAACATCACGCCGCTGCGGCAAGCCGGGGCGGACGTACAAGCGGCAAAGGCAGGCCTGTACCGTCCGGCGACCGCAGTACGCGTGGACAATGATATTTTCCTCGGCAGCCCCTTTCCGCCGGAAGAGCCGATGGCGAAGAATCCACCGGACGGGGCGATCATCGACTACTACCTCCCCGCAACGGCAACGGCTGTAAAGCTCGAGATTTTCGATGCGAAGGGAACGCCGGTACGGCGCTACGTAAGTGGCCAGACGAAAGAGGCGAAGATGCCTCCGATGCCCATTGCCGAGCGCTGGTTTCCGAAACCAATCGTGTTGGAGGACAGCGCGGGCATGCATCGGTTCGTTTGGGATCTGCGCTGGAACAGCTCAGGGACTGGTGAGGAATTCGAAGACGAAGGCTATGGCGCGCCGCGCGGACCGAGGGTGAAGCCGGGTTCCTACCAGGTGAAGCTCACGGTCGATGGCGTGACGTTCACCGAGCCGCTGCAAGTGCAGATGGATCCGCGGTCCAGAGCGACCGCGGCGGAGTTGGAACAGCAACAGACACTGGGTCTAGAGATATTTGGTGAGGTACGGCGCACTCGCCAGACGCTGGCAGAAATGGCGTCGGTCAGAAGGAGCCTCGAGGAACGGAAGCAGCATTTGAAGGGACAAACTCAGTTGCTGGCCCAGGCGGAAAAGCTTGAGGCTGCCATGGACGCCATCGACGCTGGGAGCAAGGCGACACCGGACGCGATGGGACTGGCCGCAGCGAGCGGCGGCTTGCAATCGGTGCTGCGCGTGGTGGAAGGTGGCGATCGCACCACTCCTCAGCAGGCCCTCGACGTGTACAAGCTTTCGGATGACGCAGCGAAGAGCCGAATCGCCGAGTGGAAGACACTCAAGAGCAGTGGGTTGGCGGAGTTCAACAACGCGATAAAGAAGGCGGGTTTGCCGGCGATCGACGTTGCGGCGGTCGAAATGGAGACAGATTCGTTAGTGGCTCAATGACGACCAGCGTCTTGGCCACTTTGAGATTATCCTTGGAGATTCGGCAACGCGAACGATACAATGCCAGCCAGGCACTGCCACTTTTTATAGGAGTTCGTCCAATGGATTCAGTCGTGAAGCTGGAGAGCGGCGCAGACCTCGCGTCATTCCAGCGAGTACATTTAGGGCCGCTGGAGCTCGTCGTGATGGAAGCGATGTGGTCTTTTGGGCCGAGTTTCGTGCGGGATGTGGTCGGACGACTGGACCGGAAACTTGCTTACACAACCGTAATGACCACGCTCGACCGTCTGTTCAAGAAGGGCATGCTGGCGCGGGAGATGACGGATCGGGCGTTTATGTATTCTCCCAAAGTTTCGCGCGAAGATTGGGACCGTCAGCGGGCAGGAGAAATGATGGCTGGTTTCTTGACGGGACCGAACGAATCCCGCGAGATGCTGCTGTCGTGCCTGGTGGATGCAGTTGGCACCCACGATGCCATGCTCCTTGACGAGCTGGAGAAGAAGATCCAGCGCAAGCGCGAGGAACTGGCCGGGAAATGATCCTTCCGTACTACATGCGGCTGCTGTGTCTGTGCTTCGCCACGTTTTTCGTGGTGCATGCCCTCAGCTGGCTCGTGGTGCGCAGCCTATCGGCGGCGGCAGTGAGAATCGCCGACACCATGCGGCCACGGGCGTCGTCGCGGCTACTATTTGCCTTGCGGGTAGCCCCAGTGGCAGTCACATTGTTCCTGGTAGTGGGATTCTGCGTGCCCAGCTACGTGTGGCTGGAGCCTGATATCTCGGGCGAGCGGGTCGGTTTTGCGTGCCTGCTGGCGGCCGTTTTAGGTGCGAGCATCTGGATCGTTTCGTCGCTGCGGGGTCTGGTGTCGATTGTTCGTACGCAGAGTTACCTGCGCCGCTGCCGCAAGTTTGGAACGGGTGGCGAGACTGTCAGCGAAAGTGCAGACTGCTTGGTGGTAAGCAACAACGCTGTCGTGATGGCGGTAGCGGGTGCCTGGCATCCACAGTTGGTGGTTTCGCAAACTGTGATGAATGCCCTGAGTGAAGAGCAGAAGCAAGCGGCGTTCCGGCATGAAGCGGCGCACCGGACTTCGCGGGACAATTTGAAGAAGCTGCTGTTCTTACTGTCGCCCGACGTGCTGCCATTCGTTTCCGGTCTTTCAGGACTGGAGCGCGGCTGGGCGCGATTCACCGAATGGGCCGCGGACGACGAGGCGGTTGACGGCAACCAGGAACGCGCGCTTTCTCTGGCCTCGGCACTGGTACGTGTCGCTAAGCTGGGAGTGCGGCCGGCGCCTGCATATCTGCTGTCAACACTGGTGGACGACGATTGCGACCTCGAGACCCGTGTAGACCGTCTGCTGCGCGAGCCCGCGTACGCAGAGAAACCTCTCCAGCCCGTCGTGGCATTTACCCGCAACGCTGCGCTCGTGCTAGCCGGAATCGGAACTACTTTATTGTTGTGGCCCGAGAGCCTGGGCAGCATTCATCGCCTGCTGGAGCACCTGGTCCAGTAGATCGCCTCTCGCTGAACTGACTTGCGCTGTGTACTGCCTGCCAAAGTTCGTCGAGAACGGTTGCACATTACTTAGCCAATCTTGCTTTCCAGCTCGCTCCAGCGGGCGTACAGATCATCGACTGCCTTCTGGGCCGCATCGAATTCGGCATGCGCGGTAATGATCCGAGCTGCATCGCTTGCGATTGCGGGATCTTCCATCGCTTCTCGTTTCGCGCTTAGGATGGCTTCTGCCTCGGCGACGCGCTGCTCGAGGGTGGCGTATTCGCGGGCTTCCAGGTACGAAAGCTTTTTCTTCGGAGCGGAGACCGCAGGCTGGTCATTGGCAATTCCGGCGCTGAAGGATGGGCGCTTGAAGTTCTCGATCTGTTCGGCCTGCCATAGCTCCCACTGTGAGTAGTCGGCGAAGCGGTCTGCAGTGCCGAGTCCATCGAGGCCGATGACCACGGTCGAAACCCGGTCCAACATGTAGCGGTCGTGAGTGACCAGCACCAGCGCCCCGCGATATTCAAGCAAACTTTCTTCCAGAATCTCGAGCGTGGGAATGTCGAGATCGTTGGTCGGCTCGTCGAGCAAAAGGACGTCGGCGGGCTGCAGCATCAGGCGGGCAATGAGGACGCGGGCACGCTCTCCTCCGGAAAGGTTGGCCACCGGCTGGTTGAGTTGTTCGCCGCTGAACAGGAAGCGTGCGGCCCAAGAAGCTACATGAATCACGCGGTCCTGGTAAATAACCGAGTCGCTTTCGGGAGCAAGCGCACGCCGCAAAGTGTCGCCGGAATCGAGTTCGCGGTTCTGGTCGAAATAAACGATCTGTAGCGATTCCGCCCGCTTGATCGTTCCACTGGTCGGGGTGAGTTCGCCCTGCAGCAGACGCAGTAGCGTAGACTTGCCGCTTCCGTTGGCGCCGACTAATCCCACACGCATCCCGGCGGTGATGGCGAAGTTGAGGTCGGAAAATAAAGACCGATCAGCGATGCTGTAGGCAACATTCTCCAACTCGATGAGACGCTTGGTCTGACGCTCGCTGGCCGAGAAATCAATGGCCGCACTCCCGCTCCGCGTGCGATTGTTCAGGTCGGCAAGCTCACCCATCAACTCATGAGCCTTGCCAATGCGGGCCTTGGACTTGCGAGTGCGGGCTTTCGCGCCCCGACGGAGCCATGCGATCTCGTTCTTGACCAGGTTCTCCAACGCTTCCTGCCGCTTGCCTTGCGCATGCAAGAACTCCTCTTTCTTCTCCAGAAACATGGTGTAGCTGCCGCTGGTGCGCAAAAAGCCTTCGGGGTAGACACGGCTCAGCTCGACCATTTCTGTGGCGACATTCTCCAGGAAGTAGCGATCATGGCTGACAATCACAGAGGCAAAAGAACCTCTCTTCAGTAACTCTTCCAGCCACTCAATGCCGGCCAAGTCGAGATGGTTGGTCGGCTCGTCCAATAGCAGGATGTCGGGTTGTTGCACCAGCGCCTGCGCGATAGCTAGCCGCTTACGCCATCCGCCTGATAACGCTGAGGCCTCCTGCTCGAAGTCTTCGAAGCCAGTGCGGCCAAGCGTTTCGCCGATGCGCGCTTCCCATTCGGATTCGGGTACCTGGGTTTGCTTCAGGGTGATTTGGATTATCTCGCGAATGGAAAGCCCTACGTTGAACTGTGACTCCTGTTCCACGTAACTGAGCCGGGTGCGCTTGCGTAACGCTACTTCGCCGCTATCGGGTGACATAAGTCCCGCGAGGACACGGAGCAGAGTCGATTTGCCGGAACCGTTTGGCCCGATGAGCCCAATGCGGTCGCGCTCGCCTATAACGAACGAGATGCCTTCAAAAAGAGGGACGGCCCCAAAGCGCTTCGATAGTCCTTGGGCGTTGAGAATGGGCGGCAATACTCTGGCAATTCCTTTGCGTGGCTCTGTCTTGTTGTTATCTGAGGATAGCAGGGTGGCATCGGATACTAGCGACAATGCTTGCCAGCGCCGGTTGGGATAGGGTACTTTCGAATATGATTGTTTATGTTCGAGTTTGGCGCCACGGTGCAATTGAGTGGGCGAGCGACCTCTTGTATGGTGGCAGAGTCTCCGCGAGATGAAACGAGTCGTCTGTGATCCTGCGGGTAGCCCGAAAGGAAGGAATGAGTAGCGCAACCCGACGCAGCGGCTTCAGTCCGAGCCTATGGGTGCCCACGCTGTACTTCGCGGAAGGCCTACCTTTTTACGCCGTCAACATGATGGCGCTCATTTTTTATTCGCGCATGGGTGTGTCAAATGTGACCATCACAGCCACCGTGAGCCTGCTTGGACTGCCGTGGTCACTGAAACCGCTGTGGAGCCCATTTCTCGAGATGTACAAGACGAAGAAGTTCTTCGTCGTGCTGATGGAGTTTGTGGGCGGGCTCAGCCTGGGCGTGCTGGCGCTGTGCCTCCCGCTGCCTGGCTACTTTCGCTACAGCGTGGCTCTGCTGGCAGTGATTGCTTTTTGTTCGTCCACGCACGACATCGCGGCAGATGGCCTCTACATCGCCAGCCTCACTCGCAAACAGCAGGCAGCCTATGCCGGGTGGCAGGGCGGGTTCTTCAATATCGCGCGGTTCGTTTCGCAAGGCGGCTTGCTGATTCTGGCGGGTTATCTGGAAAACCGCATGCCAGTAGCCCGGGCTTGGATGATGATCTTCGCCAGCGTCGGCATAACAATGGTCGTGCTGAGCCTGTTTCATGCGCGAGTGCTGCCTACGGGCGGCGTAGAGCGCCATTCCGACAACCTCCATCAAATGCTGGCCACGTTTTGGGACGTGGTAGTGAGCTTTTTCCGCAAGCCGAATATCTGGTTCTTACTCCTCTTTGTGTTTCTCTATCGCGCCGGTGAGGGGCAAGTGGTAAAGATCGGCCCACTGTTCCTCAAAGCAGCCCGCGCGCAGGGCGGCATTGGGCTCACGACTGCACAGTTTGGGACAATCTACGGCACGTTCGGTACGGCAGCCTTCATCTTGGGCAGCATTCTCGGCGGATATTTCGCGGCGTGGCTTGGTTTAAAGCGCGCCCTGCTGCCGCTGATCCTGGTGATGAACTTACCGATGCTTACGTATTTCTACCTCAGTACGGAACAACCCACGAGCCACGTGCTCATCGCGACCGCCATGTCACTGGAGATGTTCGGCTACGGCTTTGGTTTCGTGGGTGTGATGCTGCTGATGATGCAGGAAATCGCGCCCGGAAATTATCAGACTGCGCACTACGCTTTCGCGAATTCGCTGATGAACCTCGGACTGATCGTGCCCGGCGCGGTAAGCGGGTTGATCCAGACGAAGATCGGGTATCGGCACTTTTTTCTGTGGGTATTGATCTCTGCAATTCCGGCGATGATTCTGGCGCGATTTGTGCCGATTCATGGGACGCAAGCACAGCAGGAGATCCTTGAATCGGCGGAAGTCTGAGTTGCCGGGCAGTGTTTCGTACGAGTTTCTTATCTAGAAATTGAACGGGTAGCTTCGTCATGAATGATCTCGATACTAACAAGTTGAAGCCGTTGAAGGCCGTGATTCTTGCCGGTGGTAAAGACGCGACGACCGCTGAAGGCCATTCGCTGGTGCTGAAGAAGCTGGGCGACTATTCAGTCGTGCAATACGTATTGCAGAATGCACTGCAGGTCGTGCGACCGGAAGACATTTACGTGGTAGTGGGGTATCGCCAGCAGGAAGTGCGCGATCACCTGGGGCCGAAGTTTCACTTTGTAGAGCAGGACAAGCCGCTCGGTACGGGAGACGCGGTGCGCCGGGTGTGCGAGACAATCCCCGACTTCGACGGAAATCTGCTCATCCTCTATGGAGACACGCCGCTGTTTCGCCAGGCGTCGATATTGGGACTGCTCAATCGTCACCGCCTGAAGCGGGCGCACCTGACGCTGCTGACCGCCGTCGTGGATAAACCGCTGCCCTACGGCCGAATCATTCGCGACTCAGGCGGGCAAATCATCGACATCATCGAAGACACGGAAGCGTCGCCTGAAGTGCGTGCCATCCGCGAGATCAATGTGGGTGCGTATGTGGTGGACGCGAAGGCGATTGCGGCGGCGCTAAGCACTCTTTCACCGTCGCCAGTCGATGGTGATTACCGCTTGACGGACAGCGTGCATGCGCTCATTCGTTCGGGACTGAAAGTCGAAAGCTATCAACTCTACGATCAGGACGAGGTGCAAGGCATCAATTCCGATGCCGACTTCGCGCGTGCTGAATTCATTTTGGAGAAGCGACTGTATCGTCCGCGTCGGCAGGAAGAGCAAAACCTGATCGCGTTCGGCACCGGAGGTTGGCGGGCGCTGATTGGCGAGGGCTTCACGCTGCATAATGTGCGGCGGCTGTCGCAAGCGCTGGCCAACGAAGTCACGCGGCAGTCCGTGGAAAAGAGAGGCGTCATCATCGGATATGACCGCCGCTTCTTGTCAAAACAAGCGGCAGAGGCAGCAGCCGAGGTGTTCGGTGGCAATGATATTCCTGCGATTCTGTTGGCGGAGGACGCTCCAACTCCATTGATTACCTATGCGACCGCGATTAAGGATTCGGCGTATGGGCTGGCGTTTACGGCGAGCCACAATCCTCCGGAGTGGAATGGGCTTAAGGTTTTTCGCGGCGATGGTTCGTTACTGCTCGACGACGAGACGCGGCAAATCGAGAAGGAAGCAAACGCTCTGTCGCAGCACGACGTTATCAAGCTCGAGCTTGATTTAGCGTTGGCAGCGGGCATCGTCGAGCGGCGCGACTTCACCAACCAGTACATCGATGCCGTAGAAGCGCTGATCGATCTCGAGAAGATTCGCGAGGCTGGGCTTAAGGTCATCGTTGATCCGATGTATGGTGTGGGCCAGTTGACGCTGGGCACAGTGCTGACTGAGGCGCGTTGTCGGGTGACGTTCATCCACGAGCGGCATAATCCGCTGTTTGGCGGACGGTCTCCTGCGCCAAATGAAGAAGCGCTGCGGCTGCTAAGTTCAGAGATGCAGGAAGGGAGCTACGACCTGGGTCTCGCAATGGACGGCGATGCCGATCGCGTGGCCATCCTGGATGAGCGCGGACAGTACGTTTCCATCAACGATGTATTGCTCTTGTTGTACTGGTATCTGCACGAGGTGCGTGGCGAGCACGGCGGTGTGGTGCGAAATCTGTCAACCTCGCACTTGCTCGACAGGCTGGCGAAGAAACTCGGCGAAACATGCTACGAAACTCCGGTGGGTTTCAAACACATCGTGTCCACGATGGTCGAGCACAACGCGGTGCTGGGCGGCGAGTCGTCGGGCGGATTGACGATTCGCGGTCACATCCTCGGCAAGGACGGAATTTTCGCGTGCGCCTTGGTCGTTGAAATGCTGGCGAAGACGGGCCTGAAAGTTTCGCAACTGTTGGAGCGAGTGTACGGGCTGACTGGAAGGCTGTATTACGTGGAAGAGAGCCTGCCGGCTACTCCCGAAATGCGAATCGCCGTACCGAAGCGCATGAAAGAGACGCCCAGCAGCCACATCGGGCCATACAAGGTCGTCAGTGTCTCGCACATGGATGGTACCAAGTTACTGCTCGACAACGACAACTGGGCATTACTGCGTTTTTCCGGGACGGAACCGGTGCTGCGATTGACCGTGGAGGCTGATACTCCGGAGAAAGCGAAAGATCTGTTGCAGTGGCTGCGCCAATTTGTGACGGCGACGGACGGAAAGTAAGTGAGCATGGCCATGGGGATGCGCGGAGGAACGTTTGCGATACGGGTACTTTGACAATGTGAACCGGGAGTACGTGATCGATCGGGTGGACGCCCCGGCGTCGTGGACCAATTATCTGGGCGTGCGCGACATGTGCACGGTGATCTCGCACAATGCGGGCGGCTACTCGTTCTACAAGAATGCCGAGCACCATCGAATCACGCGATTTCGCCAAAACGGCGTGCCACTCGATCGTCCTGGTCATTACGTCTATCTGCGCGACGACGAGACAGGACAGTATTGGTCCATCTCATGGCAACCCGTTGGCAAAGACCTGGCCAAGGCAGAGTACGAGTGCCGGCACGGATTGTCGTACTCGAAATTCTCCTGCGACTACAACGGCATCAAAGCTGAACAAACACTGTTTATCCCCCTTGATGACGACGTCGAACTCTGGAACGTTTGGATACGAAACACAGGCGACAAGCCCCGCAAGCTAAGCGTGTACTCGTACGTCGAGTTTTCCTTTCATCACATCGAGATCGACAATCAGAACCTGCAGATGAGCTTGTACGCGGCTGGCGCAAGCTATGCCGACGGCATCATTGAGTACGACTTCTTCTATGAGCCGTCGACCTTTCACTACATGGCAGCCAGTTTTGAGCCTGACAGCTACGACTGCGTCCGCGATCATTTCCTGGGCAACTACCGAACGGAAACGAATCCAATTGCCGTCGAGCGAGGAGAATGCCAGAACAGCTCCGAACTCGGCGGCAACCACTGTGGAGCGCTGCACAAGCAGCTGACCATCGCGCCCGGCGAAGAAAAGCAAGTCGTTTTCATGCTTGGCGTAGGCCCACGCGCGACGGGAAGGCAGATCAAAGGTAAGTACTCCGAGCCTGCCGCGGTCGATGCGGCATTCGCGGCTCTGGGCGAATACTGGCAGAAGAAGCTGGATGTCTTCCAGTGCAAGACCCCGAATGCGGGCCTCGACACTATGACCAACATCTGGACGCTCTACCAGGCCGAGACCTGCGTAGTGTGGTCAAGGTTTGCGTCGTTCATTGAAGTCGGCGGACGCACTGGACTCGGCTATCGCGACACATCGCAGGACGTGATGAGCGTAGTGCACACGAACCCTGCGAAGTGCCGGCAACGTATCATTGAACTGCTGAATGGCCAGGTGAGTGCAGGATACGGACTACACCTCTTCGATCCTGACTGGTTTGACCCGGAAAAGCAGAAAGCGCCCACGTTCAAGTCCCCGACGATTGCGCACGCACCTTCGCGCGACCAGATCATTCATGGATTGGAGCACACGTGCTCAGACGACGCTCTATGGCAAGTGGTCACCGTTTGCGAGTACGTGAAAGAAACCGGCGAGTTGGCTTTGTTCGATGAAGTCGTGCCCTTCGCCGATCAAGGGGACGCGACGGTCTACGAGCACCTGAAGCGCGCGCTCGATTTCTCGGCTGAACAAATAGGTGCGACGGGGATCTGTAAAGGGCTGCGTGCTGACTGGAACGATTGCCTCAACCTGGGCGGTGGTGAGAGCGCCATGGTGTCGTTCATGCATCACTGGGCGTTGCGGGCGTTCGTAGAGGCCGCGACACATCTGGACCGCGCTGATGATGCCGCGAAATACTCGGCGACAGCTGACAAGGTTAGGGCGTCTTGCGAGCGCGAACTGTGGGACGGCGACTGGTATCTGCGCGGTATCACGGCGAAAGGCTTGAAGGTCGGCAGCCACGAGAACGAAGAAGGCAAGGTCTTCATCGAGAGCAATACATGGGCGGTCGTATCAGATGTTGCCTCTCCGAATCGCGGCAAGTCGGCGATGGACGCAGTGGACAAGTATCTCTACTCGGAGTACGGGATCCACTTGCTCTGGCCGGCGTTCTCTAAGCCGAATGACGACATCGGCTTCGTGGGCCGCGTGTACAAGGGCATCAAGGAAAATGCGGCGATCTTTAGCCATCCCAACCCATGGGCAGTGATTGCCGAGTGCAAGCTCGGACGCGGCCAGCGCGCCATGAAGTTCTACAACTCGCTGCTGCCCTGTAACCAGAACGACAAGATCGAGGTGCGTGAAGCCGAACCGTACTCGTACTGCCAATTCGTCATGGGCAAGGACCACACTGCATTCGGCCGCGCGCGCCATCCCTGGCTGACGGGAAGTGGCGGATGGAATTACACCGCGGTCACTCGCTGGATTCTGGGGGTTCGGCTGACGTTCGATGGGCTAGTCATCGATCCCTGCGTGCCGCCAGACTGGAAGGAGTTTGAGGTTACGCGGCAATGGCGGGGAGCAACATACCACATTATGGTAGAGAATCCTGACGGCGTCGAGAAGGGCGTGAAATCACTCACCCTGAACGGCAATCCCGTCACAACGACGATCGCGGCACAGGCATCAGGGTCGATGAATGAAGTGGTGGTCACGATGGGACGCCCGCTTTCTTAGTGCTACTGAAACTTCTGGAAGATGCGCGTGAACGCCCAGTCTGATTGGGCGATACCGCTGCATGAAGGCGACACGGTCGCGGAACAGCCGCCATTGTCGCGTCCCACCGACCAGAAGGCCAGCAGCGCGACGCTGTTGCCGTTGGCTAGAGCGTAGTTCACCACCATCCGCGCGTCGTCCAAGGTAAAGGTCTCGCCCTCGGTATCATTGACCCCTATCATCGGCGTGATTCCTACACGCGCTTTCATCCCCAGCTCCTTCAGCTGACAGGCCGCGCCTGAGGCAGCAGCGACCGCATTCGGTCCCATCGCTCCCGCGATGACGGGTGAGCCGTAGTCCATGGTCATCAGGTTTACGACTGCGACGGGAGTCCAATACTTCACCGCACTCTTGATGACATTCATCGACAGCTCGGTCAATCCCGCCGGAGTAGCGGGCAGCGTGTAGTTGATCTGAAGGCCAGGGTTGGCGTCGGCGAGCGCTTTCAGCGCCTGGCTGCGGCGGTCGATGGACGCAGGATCTTCGATAGCGGTGTGCTCCACATCGAAGTCGAGGATCGTCACTTTGTACTTGTCGATTACGGCCTGATATCCACCCTGCAGACTCGTTGGATCGGCGCAAGACTGCGCCAAGTCGATGCCGTCGTACCCGCCAAAAGCGACGATGACATCTCCACCGTTCGCTCTCACTTTTGTGATTCCGGCGGCGATGCTCGTGTCGCTGGAGATCGGCGCTGTCCCTCCCCACGCGGGCACGCAGCCGTTGCCCGAGACAATAAACGCCAGCGTCAGCGTCTTAATTCCTGACTCGGCCTGAATTTGTGGCAGCCGGTCGGCCATCTTACTCATGTCGACGTAAGGAGCAAACATGCGGGACTGGTTCTGCGCGCCGAGCGGAACACTTAAACAAGTCCACACTAGAATTGCCGACCACCGAATAGAGAACATGAACGCTCCTGCGATTAGAGAGGACTGTCCAAGCTAGCAGAAGCGCGCAAGTGACTCAATCAAGCGAAGCGTCGGTTACGAGACTGTGAGGCGAAGCACGCCGGAAGCGGAGTCGACCACTGCTGAGATTGCACCGCAATTGTCGACCACCCAGTCGGCGCCGGCCGCGACCAATTCATCATCGGGTGCGGTGGTGCGTACGGCTATAACCCGTGCACCTGCCGCTTTACCCGAACGAATTCCTGCCGGAACGTCTTCGATCACGATGCAGTCGGCGGCCGGGACGCCGAGCGCTTGCGCGCCCTTCAAATACGGCTCCGGATGTGGCTTGCCATTGGTGATATCGCTGGAGGTGATAATCGTAGGGGGCACCGGCAGCCCGGCGGCGCGAATTCGTACCGTCGCCAGATCTCGGGTACACGAGGTAACGATCGTCCAACGCTTCGGTGGCAGGGAAGTGAGCAAATCGAACGCCCCTGCCAAAGGTACAACGCCATCCAGGTCCTCGATTTCGCCACGCTCGATTTCCATGTTCTCAGCTTCGTAGTCCACGGAGGGCAGGAACTCTCGAACCGCCTCGATGCTGGGGCGGCCGTGAGCTTCGCGCACGGTATTCTCCGGCTCGAGGCCGTGCTTGATGGCCCACTTCGTCCAAACTCGGGTAATCGCCGGCGTAGAGTCGACTAATACACCATCGAGATCGAAGAGCAGGGCACTGGCGGTCAGGACCATGTTGGCATGATAACGTAGCCTAGGATGACGAGCTGTGGAACTCGCGAAAGAACGCGGTTGACAAATTCCAATGCCTTCTCTAGCGTGTTCGTGTACGTACACGATAAGGGTGTAGCGCACATCTTCCAGGTGAAACTCAGGAACCACAAATGATGCAAGCAGTGGCAGTGTTTGCCGCGGAGCGATTGGTGCACCTGTCCGCGGTGGATGTGGTGATTATCGCGTTCTATTTTGCCCTCGTACTGGCCATTGGGTGGTACCTGAAAGGCCAGTCCGGCACGGGCGAAGACTTCTTCATGGCCGGTCGCGAGATGACCGCCTGGATTGCCGGCCTGAGCTTCCTGTCCGCCAACCTGGGCTCGCTCGAACTCATGGGGTGGGCGGCGGCGGCCTATCAGTATGGAATCCTGGCAACGCACTGGTATTGGATCGGCGCAATCCCGGCGATGCTGTTTCTCGCGTTGGTCATGATGCCGTTCTACTACATCTCCAAGACCCACTCGGTGCCCGGCTACCTGAAGTTGCGTTACGGAGAAGCGGCACGCACGCTGTCCTCGGTCTCGTTTGCGTTCATGACAGTGCTGATGAGTGGCATCAACATGTACTCGATGGCGCTGGTAATGAAGGTCGTGCTGGGCTGGGACATCAACTTCAGCATCTGGGTGTCGTCGATCACGGTGGCAATTTACGTCGCCCTGGGCGGACTGCGCTCTGCCATCTTCAATGAAGTATTGCAGTTCATCCTGATCTGGGCGGGCGCCTTGGTCATTCCCGTGATGGGTCTGATCGAAGCCGGTGGCTGGACGAATCTGAAAGCGCAGATCGCCGTGCGGGCCTCGTCCGAGTACACCCACCTGTGGTCCACGATGGGCACGTTCAAAGACAATCCCATGGGCATCCATTGGACAGGGATCGTGTTCGGGCTGGGCTTCGTCATCTCGTTTGGCTACTGGACCACCGATTTTCTGGTGGTGCAGCGCGTGCTGTCTGCGAAAGACCTGCGCGCGGCCAAGATGGCCCCGATCATCGGCGCGGCATTCAAGATGTTTGTCCCGTTCATCGTCATTCTTCCTGGACTGCTCGCACTCGCCGTCCTGCCGCAGAAGCTGATGGGCGAAGGCGCGGCCGTCGCATCCGGTGGGCACAGTTACAACGAAGTGCTGCCGCTGATGCTGGCGCGCTACGCTGGACCCGGGCTGCTGGGGCTCGGCATCACTGCGCTGATTGCAGGATTCATGTCCGGCATGGCGGGCAATGTCAGTGCCTTCACAACCGTTTGGACCTACGACATCTATCGCGCGCTGATCAACAAGAACGCCAGCGACGAGCACTACGTGAAGATGGGGCGCTGGACCACCATTGTCGGAGTGCTGATTTCGGTGGGCACGGCGTATCTGGTCATGTCGTTCCTCAGCATCATGGACTACGTGCAAGCGCTGTTTAGTTTCTTCATCGCGCCACTCTTCGGTACAGTCGTGCTGGGCATGCTGTGGAAGCGCACGTCGCCCCAGGGAGGATTCTGGGGATTGCTGGCGGGTACAGTGTCTTCGATCGGTATGTGGGCGTGGGTGAAAGTCGATCCCACCGCGCTGAGATACGTAGCGTTGTCTCCCGATGCCCGCGACATGGCAGAGAACATGTATCGCGCGCTGTGGTCGTGGATCGTGTGCGTCGTGGTTACAGTGGTCGTCAGCATGCTGACCAAGCCCAAGCCCGACGCCGAATTGGTCGGGCTGGTATACGGCGTGACGCCGATTCCACGGGAAGGGGACCTTGCGATATGGCAGCGTCCTATCTTCTGGGGCGCGGTGGTGTTTGTGGTTTTCGTGCTGTTCAACATTTGGGTGTGGTAAGGAGCGATCATGCGAAAAGGCGGCGGCATCTCGATCTGGTTTTTCGTGGGCATTTCGCTCCTGGTGAACGGCGCGCTGATTCTGGGCGCGGGATTGTGGGAAGTGTTCTATCCTCCGCCGAATCCCGTGGTGCTTTTTCGCCTCCATGCCAATCTCTGGTGGGGAGCCGTGCTGCTGTTGTTGGGAATTCTCTACAGCCTGAAGTTCTCGCCCAAGCGCGCTTCCTAGCAGTTGACAGAGGCGAGCGGTATACTGCGCAATCGGAGATTCGATGAAATCCATATTCCTCGTATTGGTGCTACTCGCAATGACAGCGCAGTCGTACGCCAAAGTTTCCAAACAGCCTGCCGGCACGGTCGATGGCAAAGCGGTCGATCTCTTCACGCTGCAGGACAGCAAAATCACGGTCAAAATCCTGACCTACGGCGGCATCGTAATGTCGCTGTCGACGCCCGACCGCACTGGCAAGCCGGCAGACATCGTCCAGGGTTTTGACTCGCTTGACGGCTATGTCAAGACGGGCAACAAGCCGTATATGGGCGCCATCATCGGGCGCTACGCCAACCGCATTGCGGGCGGCACGTTCCAACTCGATGGCAAGACGTATCACGTCCCCAAGAATGACGGCGACAACGCGTTGCATGGCGGCCTCGTCGGTTTCAACAAGAAAGTCTGGACCGGCAAAGAGATCAAAGATGGCGTCGAGCTGACCTACATCAGCCCGAGTGGCGAAGAGGGATTTCCCGGCACGCTGACCACGACAGTGCGCTACACCCTGGTCGGAAACGAACTGCGAATCGAGTATTCCGCTACGACGGACGCGGATACGGTGTTGAACCTCACCAATCACTCCTACTTCAATCTGAAGGGGCAGGGAAGCGGAGACATCCTCGGCACCGAGATGAAGATCTACGCGCATCGTTATACGCCGGCGAACGCGAACCTGATTCCCACTGGTGAACTGGCGCCGGTTGAAGGCACGCCGTTTGACTTCCTCAAGTCGACGGCCATCGGAGCCCGCATCGACGCCGACAACGAGCAATTGAAACTGGCCCACGGCTACGACCAGAACTGGGTGCTCGACGCCGGCGGCGGAAAGAAAGTCGAACTGGCGGCTGAGGCTTACGAGCCAACCGCCGGCCGCGTACTTCAGGTTCTGACCGACCAGCCGGGAGTGCAGTTCTATACCGGCAACTTCCTCGACGGAACGGTGACCGGCACCGACGGCAAGGTGTACAACCGGCGCTTCGCGTTTTGCCTGGAGACGCAACATTATCCGGATTCGCCGAACCATCCGAAGTTCCCTACGACCGAACTGAAGCCGGGCGAGACGTTTCACTCGATGACCATCTATCGTTTCTCGGCGAAGTAGAGAAATCGCCGTTAGCCGGATATTCACTAAGCGGATACGTCCGCGAGCCATTCATTGACATTTAATCTACGAACCCTTCTACTTCGGGGGATACTAAGTAGTTAGCAAGCCGAAACCTGACCCGGCTTGCGGCGGGGAACCCCGATGCCCGAACTGGCCAAAAGCGCTCTCGCGAACGGCTACCGTGCCCTGCGGTGGCTGACGGATATCCACAATAATTCCACAGCGAAACGTATTCATGTTGCGGCAGTTTGCTATCGGCTGAAAGATGATGAGCCGGAATTTCTGCTGGTGCGTACGCGCAGCGGACGCTGGACGTTTCCCAAGGGCGGTGTTGACGGCGATGACACCCATGCCGAGGCTGCGGCGCGCGAAGCCTACGAAGAGGCGGGCGTCAAAGGGCGGATTGAGCACCAGCCGTTCCATTCGTACTACCACTCCAAGCGCAACCAGATGCGGCCGCATCGGTCGGTAGTGCCCGTACACGCGCATTTGTGCGAAGTCGAGAGATTGGTGCCTCCCAAAGAAGAGTATCGAAAACCGACGTGGTTCAAAGCCGACAAGGCGCGGCGGCGGCTCCGCGAAAACCGCACGCCCGAGCTGGCCGGGGAAGTGATCCAGGTCATCGATAGCGCCGTCATGCGCATCCTCGCGCGACGGATTGCGTAGACCTGGTCCCATCCTGAACAGGCAGCGGAAGTGCTGGCTTTCTCGGCCAGCCTTTTCCATTTTGGGAAACCGTCACGAGGGGTACCCCCCTCCCCCCCGCCCCGCAAAATCCTTGTTTTGATGGAGATAGGCGGAAGCACGCACAAACGCTTGAGCGCGTGAGAGTTACAGGCAAAGTCCTGTACGCAAAGGAGTTACGCAGGATTTTCGGAGGGTGGACAGAGGCCTTGGCGGGAGAGTGGATAGAAAACCGACAGGAAACAGGACCTGCCACAGGTCGAAGCACCTACTGAGGAGAGGGTAGTATCCAGCTGCCGACTCCGAGGACGGCAACTCTTCCTCATCCTTCGTGCGGTAGTGTACGAGTAGTCGGCGGAAATACCAAGCGAATTGGTCACACATCAGCGTGATGGGTGAACGTGATCGTTGGTCGCTCGCAGGAATGAAAACCCCCACTCAAGGCCAAGAGATCGCCTTGAATGGGGCACTCGGCGCCGCCGAGGGCCGAAACGGACGCTCACCCCCGTCCGCAAACTCACCTTCACTCACTGGCCTTTACACCGAGCGCCAACGTGCCACAGGAACATGACACGGAACGGGCCTAGGAAAATCGCGGAACTGTGATAAGCTCTCGCGAAAATCCATGAAACCTGAACGACTTTTCTATACCGCCGCTGGGGCGATTTTCCTGGTTCTGACCGTCCTCGGGTTCCGTCATTACATCTTTGAGGGCAGGCACTTTGACGGCAGTCCCATCGATCCGTCGATGCTGGCGACGGTGGTGGCGCACAGCTCGGCGATCTTCGCCTGGTTCGTGCTGTTTTTCGTTCAGGCTCTGCTCATTTCCACCCGGAACCGCCGCCTGCACATGAAACTCGGTTGGAGCGTGCTGGTCATCGCCTCGGCGATCGCCGTGACTGGGCCGCTGGTGGCTACCCGCTCGATACGTCTGGTTCCGCAGCAGAATGTTTTCGACTGGCCCGGCCCTCAGTTTCTGTTGATCATGTATACGGAGATTGCGCTATTCGTGACGTTCGTTGCGATCGGTGTGCTCAATCGCAAGCGGCCCCGCATACACCGTCCCATGATGCTTCTGGCCAGCCTGGTGATTCTCACCGGAGCCACGGGCCGCATACCGCTAGTCGGTTCGATCTTCGGGCTTCACGGCTGGATGGCACTGTTCGGGCCGGTCGTCGCCCTGGGAGCGATTCTTCTGCTCGTGCGCGCGGTCATGACCCGCAGTGTGGACCGCGAGTTCGCCACAGGTTACGCCGTCTTGGTCCTGGTTACGGTCGCAGCGGCGAGACTGGCGGTGACGAACGTGTGGATCAATTGGGCGGGGACAATCTTGAAGTTGTGACGGAGTCCTGAATTTCTCGAAATTGAACGGATGTAGGCGGTCGGTCGGTCGGTCGGGCTGGTTTTATGCGCTGAAGCGGTGCTCCACCCGATTCGCCAACTCGAGCGGTCATCGGGGATTCGTGAGGAAAAACCCCAACCCGCCAAAGGAAGGCGGGATGGGCCCCGCGGTTTGCAAATCCTACCAGCTGCCTCAACTCCTGGACTTCAGCAGGTTTGGGAAGGCGGCGAATACCAGGCCTACGAAGCCAATACCGCTGACAAATCCGAAAACGAATTGCATGTCCATGGCATCCTCTCAATAATCTTTCAGGAATAGTCCGCACTGTTCATCCAAAGAACGTATCACGGCGATCACATCGGCCTGGAGCTCAGGTCGCGGGGGTGCCGTACCATTCAGGCAGCGCTCCAGGTCGTCAACGATTTCCCGCGTACTGACTTTGCCGCTGGCGCGCTTATAGATCTCCGTGCCAGTGCGATTCAGGGTCACGGTCCGCGGGCCCATCGGAATGCGGGCGCAGCCGTCCTCCATGCGGGCCTGTATACCCAGGCGCGTGGGGAAGCGATCGAGGATGGCGTCGTCGGAGAGCGCGTCGGCGGGCTCCAATCCGCCGGTTGCGCCAACAATCTCCCAATACTCGGCCCATCCCTGGACGCGCATAATCTTGTCGGCATAGCGGGTGCTGATTCCGAAATCTTTCTTGAGCGTCATGTGGCGTTGGATCACCGAACGCGGAAGACCCTGTACTACGGCGTCCATGTCGCGGTCGATACGCTCGAGAAATTCCTGCCGGAGATTGGTGACATCATCGGACGACAGCGTCTCGGTCTCAGCGATGCAGAGATTGAAGTTGGTTGACTTCTTAAGGTCGGTGTCGAGGAGACGCAAACCATAGGCGTCCGGATGCTCGTAAACATCAGTACCCGGCAAAGGTGTCAGAAACGACATATTGCATTCAAAAGTGCCGGGCGCAACGTCGGTCATGAGGTGACGCGCGAAGTCGAGCGTCTCCTGCATGGTTTCGCGGGTCTCGCGCGGGCCGCCGGCAATGAATCCGCAATAGATGCTGGCAATGCCGGCTTGATAAAAGCGTCGAACCATCGATTCGACCACTTCGGGTTTGACGTTGAGCCGCTTGTAGTCTTTGAGCATCGAGCGGCTGGCCGATTCGACACCGACCTGAATGCGGGCCACTCCCGCACCAACCAGCTCATCAATCAAGTCCGGATGGCGGTTCAGAATGTCGGCGCGCACTTCGCAGAAAAACAGCAGGTCCTTCCACGGCGTGAAACGCTCGCGCATGAGGCGGCAGAACTCGCGGGTGTGCTCCACGTCCGCGGTGAACGTATCGTCATTGATCATGACGAACGGGCGCTTATAACGCTCCACTAACTGTTCGATCTCAGCCACGAGGTTAGCTGCCGACCGATGGCGATAAGTGTTGCCCATGCGTCCTTCGAAGCAAAACGTGCAGCGGAACGGGCAGCCACGCCCGGAGATGAGGCAAACTTCGTAACGCCGGTCGTCGGGCAGAAATCCGCGGTCGGGAAACGGAAGTGCATCCAGATCTTCGATAGGGTCGCGATCGCGGGTGCGCCGGGGCTGGCCATCGGCGTCCCGATAGCAAAGGCCTGCCACGTCTTCGAGGCCGCCCTTGCCGCCGAGAAGCGCGTCCGCGACTTCGCAGGCCGAGTGCTCGCCCTCGCCGATCACGACCACGTCGGCCGCGCTCAAGGAAATCATCTGTTCCGCCTGTGATTGGCTGGCCGGGCCTCCAAGAATAATCGGCACCGCCGGTCCCAGGCTGTCCCGCACAAAGCGGGTGAACCCGGCGATGTTGTAGAGATTATCGGTGTCAACCGAAAAGCCGACCATGCGAGGATTGGATTCGCGGATGAGGCGAAGCACGTCATCGCGGCGGGTGCCTCGTTGCGCGCAGTCGAGGTATCCGGCCGAGTATCCATGCTCGCGCAGCGAGGTGAGCACGTACAACATTCCGAGATGCGGAACGCCGTCGGCATAATACGACTCGTGCGGCGGAAGGTTAACAAAGAGAACATCGGGGCCGGGCACAGCGTCACCCCCAGATTATTTGAGTTGAATCAGACTGGAACGCTGAGGCCGCGGTACGCTTGCGGCGGGAAGCACCACCACCCGAAGCGGAGGGCGTGAGGGACTAAGTCCCGATACGCTGTGAGTCGCCCGTGTAATGCGGCGTGTCGCGATGACCCAGACGCCTACATCAGCGGCTGCCACTGCAGCAACGAAGAAAAATCCTATGGCTTGCTGTGGCTGGGCGTCAGTCGCAACCAGTTCCGTGGTTACCGTAGGTTTCTCGTAGACCATTTCACCCCCGTGTCCACACTGCGGAGTTCACCATCTCGCCCGATTTTGGGGAGAAACTTTATCGCCTGCGTCGTTGGCATGTCAAGGGAGAAATAGCCGCTCAAGCTGCGCTCGAACGTGGTACCCGATTTGGAGGAAGGAAAACCCCCACCCAAGGCCAAAAGAGGGCCTTGAATGGGGCACCCGCTTAGTTCTGATCTTCGGTTGGAATTGCGGCGGCATCTTTCCGGTGGCGCATATAACTGGGCCAGAGAAAGCGCAGGGGCGACTTCAGGCCGTTCACGATCAGATAGCGCAGGATCTCCAACTGCTCGCGACCGCTGACATCATAGGCGCGGAGTCCGACGTACGCGGCGATGCTGAAACTCACAAACAAGTTGAGGATGAAGATGACGCCGATTCCGGCGATGGCCTGGTAAAACCATGTACGGCCCATGCTCGCGGCGCCGAAATGTGCGACGGCGAGAGCCAACATGCCGGTGGAGAGGGTGACGTGACGCACGTCGAGAGGCAGTCCGAAGAAGTGTCCGATCACGGGGGTGAAGCCGAGCAGGTAGCCCAGCACGATACTAGTGCTCCAGCCGCCCAGGTTGCGCTGCAGGGAGCGCGAGATGCGCTTCATCCGGACCTGGCCGACGCGTAGCCCTAAGGGATGCTGAGCGACGGCGTCGGTCAGCCGGTAGTAGACGGCGAAGTTCTCGCACCAGCCGCCGGCGAGTGCGGCCATCCACAAGATGACGCCGGTGACGATGGCGTAAAACGCGGTGCCCGAGGCTGTTGGACTGAGCGTTTCGTAAACATGGGTGGCGGATTCGTGCGCCAGGTATGACTGAGAGAAGACGAGCAACCAGAGGCGCTCGAAGAAAATCGCGCCGATGCTGACGGCGAAGACGTTGCCCAGAGCGGCTGCCAATTGGGTGCTGGTGATGCGCGAGACGAAGTCGGTCAGCTTGTTTTCGCGCTCGACGCCGCGGTTCTCGCGAATGATGCCGGCGAAGGTCGCAGCCGTGGCGGCGGGCTGTTTGGTAGCAAGAACCAGTCCCAGGATTTGCAAAAGCACGAAGCTGACCGCGTAATTGGTGCCTGCGGCAAAGCCCTCGACGAAGGGCGGAGCGTGGGAATCGACGATGCGCAGTTTTATCGCGGCGGTAACGACGGTGAGCAGGCCTCCACCGATGGCTGCGGCCCACATGAGCCTATACTCACGGCGATTGTGGGCGATGTAATGCTCGCCACTGTGCCCGGTGCGCTCCACCATCTTGCGGGCGATGAGGTTGAGGTTCTCACGCAACAGAGCCCTGAAGCTCAAATCAGAGAGGCGGCCTTCCATCAGTTGACCGAGCAATCCGTGCACCGCCAGGAGTTGGGCGCCATGACTATCGGCGGTGAGGACGTCGACGATGGACTCCATGCGGGCCAAGCAGGTAGAGATTTTTCGCATGTCGAAAATCAGCTCGACGCTGACACCCTCGTTCTCCATGTGCTGGTGGACCTGCACCATCTCGGTGCGACAGCGCTGCACAACGCCACTCCAGCGCGCCTGAGCAGTATGAAGCTCGTCGGGCTGCGAGGCGGCGAGTAACTGCTCGGTGGCGGAAAGGATCTGGTAAAAGGGTGAGTCGGAGATGCCGGAAGACGAAGCGCGTGCCCGGACCTCCGGATTGAGTCCGAGAGCGCTGACACGGGAACTGAGTAGGCGCATCGCTTCCTGCAAGTCGTGGTACTCGTGGCTGGCGAAGAGCGCGTCAGTGGGGGGTGTCAATACGACAATGAGCCGTTGAAACAGCTCGGGCGGGTTGGCGAGAAAGCGCCGCGCGCTTCGCTCGTTGGGATAGAGCGTAACCAGGACCTTCGCGGCGTCGGACTGCTCGCGAGCGGAGGGAAGGACACGGGCCGAGATGCGGTGTCCGATCTCGGAGACGAAGCTGTGGTCGGACGGAATGCCGGCTTCGGCGAACAGGGGAACACAGTTCATTTCGGAGAGCAGTTCAGCGAATGCAGCTTGGAAACGGGCGCGAGGTTCGGCGTTGCTCTCGAGGTATTCGACGAAGCCCAAAAGTCCGGACAGGTCGGCGACAGAAGAACTGGATTTGCGCATCCAGGTAACCAGGCCGACGAGAGAGGCGATGCGCTTGCGGAGGGTCTTCGCTTCGCAGAAGTCATTGACCAGCCGGACCAACTCTTGCGGGGCAATGTGGGTGGGTTCCAATCCAGCACCGGGAGCGCCCGGAGAGGATGGCGGGATTTGACGCAGGGAGTTTGGCTCACCCAGGGTTTCGGTCGACACGTTGTCATTGTCCAACAGCTGAGCCAACCTGCCAAGTTGTGAAGATCGGCGTGCCACGGCGTTTACAATGGGCCGCTGCTGAATCCCGTGGGAAAGGGGTTGCCTTGATGGACCGACGAGATTTTGTGCGGAAGAGTTCTTTGGCGACATGTGGCCTGCTGCTGTTTCGCAGCGCGAAATCGGCATTGGCTGCAGATGCTGCAAATCAGTGCCGCATCGAGGTGTTACTTGGAGAAGATCTGGGCACGATCTCGCCCAACATCTATGGGCACTTCACGGAGAACCTGAGTGGCGTTATCTATGACGGTATCTGGGTGGGGAAAGACTCAAAGGTAGCGAACGTCGATGGCATCCGCGGCGAGCTCATAGAGCACATGCGTAAGATCAAGCCGGCGGTGATTCGCTTTCCCGGAGGATGTTTCGCCGACAGCTACGATTGGCGCGATGGCATTGGTCCGGCGGATAAGCGCCCGCGACGAACGAATTTCTGGGAGGGAGTTGAGGCCGCAAATGCACCCGCCAACCATCGCTATGATCCCAACCAATTCGGGACTGACGAGTTCGTGCATTTCTGCCGATTGACGGGCGGCCAGCCTTATCTTGCAGCGAACGTGCGCAGCCTTCCCGCGGAGGAGTTTTATCGCTGGGTGGAGTATTGCAACTCTCCGGCAGGGTCGACTACGTTGGCGGAGATGCGCGCTGCGGGCGGATCCACCGAGCCGTTCGACGTCCGTTATTGGGGCGTGGGAAACGAATCGTGGGGCTGTGGCGGAAACTTTCTGCCGCAGGAGTATGCCATGGAGTTTCGGCGATACGCAGCGTGGGTGCCGGGTTATGGCAAGCCACTTTCGCTGATCGCGTCAGGGCCAAACTCGGACGACTGGAGTTGGACGCGGGGCTTCCTCGAAGCGCTGGCTCGCAAGGGAAAAGACCAGATCAAGAGCGTGTATGGTCTGGCCCTTCATCACTACGCGTGGAACCTGGCGCGTGGCAAGACGAACGACTGGGACCTGGCCAAGGGCGACGCGTTGAAATTCGATGCGGCGGACTGGTACGAGTTATTGCGCGAAGGTCAGAGGATCGAGGACCTGATCAATGGCCATTGGAAGGTGATGGGAGAGATCGACACCGAGCACCAGATAAAGCTTGTAGTGGACGAGTGGGGTCCGTGGTACAAGCCCGGCAGTGAACAGACTTCGGGGGACGCTTTGGAGCAGACCCCGACCTTGCGCGATGCCGTATTCAGCGGAATGACTCTGGACATCTTCAACCGCAATCCAGACAAGGTTGCGATGGCCAACTGCGCGCAGCTGATTAATTGTCTCAACAGCCTGTATCTGGCGCACGAAGACAAGTTCGTGGTGACCCCGGTTGGACACGTGTTTGAAATGTACGTTCCGCATCAGGGAGGAAAGGCATTGCGTGCGGTCTTCAGCGCTCCTCCGATTCAATATGACCGTGACGGCAAGCCCGCCGAGTTCTGGGGACTGCAGGGGGCGGCATCGATCCATGGGAAAACGTTGCTGCTTACGGTCGTGAATCCGAGCGTCAGCGAACCGCGAGAGACTGCAATCTCATTCGCTGGTGCGACGGCAAAGTCGGGAACGAGTACGGTTCTATCCAACCCCGACATACACGCCTACAACTCGTTTGAGCATCGCGAGGTCGTGGTACCGAGAACGGGCGAGTTGAAAGTGACGGGTTCGGCATTGGTAACGACGTTCCCGCCGGCGTCGGTCAGTACGCTGCAGATTGAACTAGCGTAAGAGGCTGCTCAAACGAGTCGAAAAGCAGATCCCCCGCGGGCTGAAGCCCGCGAGGGATGACAACAATAAAAGGGCTCCTATGCTGGCCTAAAGGCCAGCACTACCCAGGTTCTACATCGATTCGCTGGTCATGATGAATAGCGGCTTCATCTCGAAGCTCTTGAAGTACGGACGCAGGCGGTCAATGTTGTAATGCTCCTTGACGTTCACGACCTTGTTGGTGGCGGTGACCACTTCGATAGGAGTGTTGTCGTAGCGTCCGTTTTTGAGCACCACCAGGCGGCCGTGGATCTTGTTGAGCAGCAGATCAAGCGCCAGGTTGCCATATGCCATCGGAACGATGGAGTCGATGGCATCAGGATCACCGCAGCGCACGAGGTAGCCGAGCTTCTGAGTGATGGTGTCGATTGTCTTTCCGTTGTTGAACTTGGGAGAGATGTCCTTGATCTTGTCGGAGACCAGGTCGCCGATGCCGCCCAGCTTTTTGTGACCAAACGCGTCAGCGGCGTCGTGCTCGAAGACCATTTCGCCACCTTCGAACATAGCGCCCTCCGAAACCAGCACTACTGAATAGCGGCTGGGATTGCGGCGGCGGTCTTCGCTCAAGAGTTCGGTCAGACGTTCAATGTTGAACTTGTGCTCGGGAATCACGCAGCGATTCGCCGATCCGGCCATGGTCGGCAACATGGCAGTGAAGCCAGCGTACCGGCCGAAGACCTCTAGCACCATGAACCGCTCATGGGAGCCAGCTGAAGTGCGGAGGCGATTGGTCATTTCGATGGTGCGAGTGACGCAGGTGCTGAAGCCGATGCAGTAGTCGGTGCCGGGGACGTCGTTGTCCATCGTCTTGGGGATGGCGACGACCTTGACGCCCTCCTGATAGAGGCGGACTCCGTAGCTCAAGGTGTCATCGCCGCCAATCGGGATGAGGCTCTCAATGCCCAGCCATTCGAGGTTCTTTAGAACCTCGGCGGTGAGGTCGTTCTTCTCGGCCGAGAAGGTGTCCTGCAGATGTTTCGGCACGGAAGCCTTGCTGACTTTGCTGGGGTTGGTGCGTGAGCTGTGGAGAAACGTGCCGCCCGTACGTCCGGCGCGGTTGACCAACTCTTCCGTGAGCACCTGATAATTGTCGCTATTGTCGTATTCGGCGTCGCGGACGGTATCGACCAGACTGGCCCATCCCCGGCGCAGGCCGATGACGCTGTAGCCCTCGCGCAGGGCCCTAATAGTTACGGCGCGAATCGCCGGATTGAGGCCCGGAACGTCGCCACCTCCCGTCAAAATCCCGATGACACCCTTTTTACCAGCAGCAGCCATGATGATTGCTAGCCTCCCGAAGATAACTATCTATTAGACACGAGCGATGGCCATGGTCGCTGTGATATTCCGCACAGTAGGCCGGTGCGTAGGAGCAGAATCGCGCTCCGCAGCCGATGCGAACGGCCAGGAGTGCAAACACGGAAAATGCCGGGGCACAGCGACCGGAGAGCGGATTGCGCCATCCAATAACGATACTCGGGAGTGGGTAGCCGTAAGCGCGAGGCAGTTATACTCGCAGAACGCTACGATTCCCGCAGTACAGGCGAAATTATAATGGCGACGCAATCCACAGCAACTCCGATGAGCGATCAGGACCTGCGCGACCTGGGTTTCGGTGCAGTGGTTTCTCGCGAGAGCCATGAGCGCCTGTTGAACCGGGACGGCAGCTTTAACGTCCGGCGTACGGGACTGCGCTTCTGGTCGTCATTCAGCGCGTACCACGCCATGCTCACCATGCCATGGTGGCAGTTTTTTGGCGCGACGGCCATTGTCTACCTGACGGTAAATGCCGCGTTCGCTGCGGCATACCTGGCGTGCGGACCCGGAGCTTTGGGTAGTTCGACCACCGGCATGGAGAACCATACCTATCTGAGGGCTTTCTTTTTCAGCGTGCAAACCCTGTCGACTATTGGCTATGGTCAGGTTGTACCGATCGGAACTCCTGCTAATTCACTGGTGACACTTGAGTCTCTGGTGGGATTGATGGGTTTTGGCATCGTCACAGGATTAATGTTTGCCAGGTTCTCGCGTCCTACCGCCAAAGTATTGTTCAGCCGTCACGGATTAATCGCTCCTTATCAAAACATCACCGCACTGGAATTCCGAATAGCCAACGCTCGATCGAACGAACTCATCGAAGTCTCGGCGAAAGTGCTGCTGAGCCGCTTCGAACAAGTTGACGGCGAGCGTACGCGTCGTTATTACCCGTTGCAGTTGGAGCGAAACGGCGTAGTGTTTCTTCCTCTTACCTGGACGGTAGTGCATCCGATTAACGAATCGAGTCCGCTGTTTCGCGAAACGCCAGAGTCGCTGCGCGAGTCACAATCCGAGTTGCTGGTTCTGATCAGCGGCTTTGATGAGATATTTTCTACGACCGTCCAAACGCGCACATCCTTCATCCCGGACGAGATTTTATTCGGTTACCGCTTCGCGAATGCCTTCGTCATCAGCAGCTCCGCCGGCAAGAAGGTAGCGGTGGATATGCGTCAGTTTGACAAGGTGGAACCGGTGCAGCTTGCACTTAATCGTTGATAGCGGTCGCGCACTCTGAAAGAATGACCGGCGAGGTCCGGTTCTGTGCGAAACGGCTTGCCGGATTCGAGACGGTTGTCTAACTACAGCTGCTGACTATGAAATGGGTCAGCGCATAACCGAATGGAGGATGTATGGCCGATACGGTGCTGGATACGGTAAAACGTGCCTCGGGTTGGTCCATCGCCCTGGGAATCCTGATGATCCTGGCGGGCATAGTCGCAATCGGCGCGCCACTGATTGCGGGTGTGGTGATTGTTTATGTGGTGGCATGGACCGCGATCTTTAATGGCGGCTTTCAGTTGGTTTACGCTTTCCGTGCCCACACGGGTGGCAGGATGATCCTGGAAATCCTTTTAGGCTTGCTGTACATCATTGCCGGCGTATTCATCCTGATGCATCCGGCTGGAGGTCTGCTGGCGCTGACGCTTATCATCGCGTGTTTCCTGCTGGTTTACGGTGTATTTGCGCTCGTGCTGGCATTTCAGATGCGTCCGGCCGCGGGATGGGGATGGATCCTTTTCGACGCTATCGTCACCATCTTGCTGGGTGCTCTCATCTGGGCGCACTGGCCGATCAACAGCGAGTGGGTTGTGGGAACGCTGGTTGGCATCAGCTTTATCGTGTCAGGCGTGTCGCGCCTCATGCTGTCGATGGCAGTCCGGCGGGTTGCCGGTAGGGCGACGGCCTGAGTCAGTTCGCAGCAAGGAACGGAGTGGCCGTCCGTGGGTGGACGGCCCTCCTTTTAAGATTACCGTTGGTGGATTTGCAGACTGAGCACAACCTTGCGCGTTCCGCGCCATGTTGGATGCGCTCGGTCTCATTTGTGTCTGGAATGGATGCGACTAATCGTCGTCTAGACTAGAATCGAAGTTTCTGAGCGGATCTGTCGACCTGAGCCGTGCCGCCGCAGCAATTCACAACTGCCGAGAGAACGGCCGCGGAATTCCTATGCCCCGTCATCAACGCCATCCATACAGCCGTTTGCAAGTAATCGCGCGGACCAGTGTGCTCCTGATCTGGTCTTTGAGTCTGTTGGCAATACTGACGAGTTGCAACCGCAGCACGGCGGAAGGGCCACAGGGCCTGCCGGTGATGCCCGTAAAAGTGCAGCAAATCGGAAACCAGGAAATCGGCAACGCTTCGGAATACGTTGCCACTATCAAGTCGCGGAACTCCGCGACCATCATGTCGGACGTCGAGGGGTGGATTTTTGAGATTAATGTGAAATCAGGTGATCTGGTGAAAAAGGGCCAGACGCTGATGGAGATCGATCCACGACGCCAGGCCGCTACAGTTTCCAATTGGGAAGCCCAGAGGGCTTCGAAAGAGGCGAATTTGCGGCTCGCGAAGGTCCAACTCGAGAGGACCAAAGGTCTGTTCGCGTCGGGCGTCGTGAGCAAGCAGGAACTTGACCAGGCCCAGTCTGCGTATGACGCCGCGAACGCTGACGTGAAGTCGATGGAGGCACAGATCAACCAGCAGCAGGTCCAGCTCCGTTATTTCAGTGTATTTGCTCCGGTGGCGGGCATTATCGGTGACGTTCCGGTACACGTAGGCGACCGTGTCACCAATACCACGATGCTGACCACCATCGACGAGCGGCGCGGCCTTGAAGTGTACTTGTCGATACCCGCAGATCGTGCCAGGGATCTGAAGGTAGGCGCACCCGTGCAGATTCTCGATGGCAGCGGCAAGGTGATCCTCAGCACGCGAGTTAATTTCATATCTCCGCAAGTGGATACTTCGACGCAATCGGTGCTGGCGAAGGCCCCGGTGGATGAGGCGGCAGATAAGCTTCGTTCCCAGCAACTCGTGCGGGCGCGCATCACGTGGAGCACGCAAGCAGGGATTACGATTCCGGTGGTCGCGGTTTCACGCGTGAGCGGACAGTTCTTCGCATTCGTGGCCGACAGAAAAGACGGGAAGGAAGTTGCAAGGCAGATTCCGCTGACGCTGGGTGAGATTTCGGGGAATGACTACACCGTGCTGAGCGGTCTGAAAGCCGGCGACGAGGTTATCGTGTCAGGCGGACAAAACCTGGCAGACGGAATGCCAATCAAGATTCAGCAGTAGCTCGCGACTTCCTGGGGGAAGGGGCTCTCGCATTGTTTGCGGATTTCTTCATTAAGCGTCCGGTCTTCTCGACCGTGACCTCATTGTTTATCGTGATCGCGGGCGCCGTCTGCATTCCTTTTCTGCCGATCGCACAGTTTCCACAACTTGCTCCTCCGCAGGTCTCGGTCAACTGCTTTTACACGGGCGCCAACGCGCAGACTGTCGAATCGGCTGTGACCACGCCACTGGAACAGGCCATCAACGGCGTGGAAGGCATGCGCTACATGACCTCGAGCAGCGGCAATGACGGTAGCAGCTCAATCACGATTACTTTCGAGCTAACCCGCAGCTTGGACATCGCCGCAGTTGACGTGCAGAACCGCGTCTCGGCGGTGAACGGACGGCTTCCCAACGAAGTAAAAACTACCGGCGTGGTGATCACCAAGAATGCCAGCTCGTTCATCCTGGCCATCGGTTTTTTCACACCCGACAACCGCTACAGCCAGAAATTCATCAGCAACTATCTCGACATCTATGTGAAAGATGCGCTGAAGCGTATTCACGGAGTGGCCGACGTCATCATCTTTGGTGAACGCAAGTACTCGATGCGCTTATGGCTTGATCCTGCGCGGATGGCAGCCCGCGGGCTGACCGCGTCGGATGTGGTAACTGCGCTGTCGCAGCAGAATGTTCAGATCGCTGCCGGCCAGGTCGGACAAGCTCCCGCACCGCAAGGCCAGATGTTCCAGATCAGCGTTCGCGCCGTCGGGCGGCTCACTGAGGCATCGCAGTTCGACGACATCATCCTCAAGCCGGGCGGAAACGGTGCCCTGGTTCGGTTGAAAGACGTTGGCCGGGCCGAGCTGGGCGCCGAAGATTACAGCTCGGTGCTGCGCTTCAACGGCTACGAGGCCATCGGTATTGGCGTGTTGCAACTGCCGACCGCCAATGCGCTCGACGTGGACAAGGCCGTGCGGGTGGAGATGGAGCGGCTCTCCAAGCGGTTTCCGCCCGGGTTGGATTACCGCGTCGCGTTTGATTCCACGACGTTTGTGGGTGATTCGATTCGCGAAGTGTTGCGCACTCTGATGGAAGCGATTCTGTTTGTGATGCTGGTGATGTTCCTGTTCCTGCAAGACTGGCGCAGCACGCTGATTCCGGCAGTCACGATTCCGGTTTCGCTCATTGGGACGTTCGCATTCATCAAGCTGCTCGGCTTTTCGATCAACACGTTAACGCTGTTCGGCATTGTGCTGGCGACTGGACTGGTGGTGGATGACGCCATCGTTGTCATCGAGAACATTCAGCGGCACATGGGCGAGGAGAACACCGACTCTCACTCCGCGGCGTCAGAGGCCATGGGCGAAGTCACGGGCGCGGTGGTGGCGACGTCACTGGTGCTGGTGGCAGTGTTCGTACCAGTGGCGTTCTTCCCGGGCACAACCGGACTCTTGTACCAGCAGTTTTCGCTCACTATTGCTTTCTCGATCGCGATTTCGGCTTTCAATTCGCTGACCTTCACACCGTCGCTGTCTGCGTTGTTATTGCGTCCTGAGCGGCGGCATGAAGAAAAGAACATTGTCTTTCGCGGGATTGAGACGCTGATCCACAAAACGACGTCGGTGTACACGGCATCGGCGCGGACGGCGATTCGCTTCCGCTACATTGTGCTGGTCGTTTTCTTCCTGGGCTTGGCGGCCACGTACGTTATCTACAAGCGAGTGCCCACAGGCTTTGTTCCCGACGAGGACCAGGGCTGGTTCATCATCAACGTGCAAGCGCCGCAGGGGGCATCGCTGGAATACACCTCGACCGCAATGCGGCAGGTCGAGCAGGTGGTCAGCAAGATACCTGATGTCATTGGAGCTTTCTCGGTGATGGGCTTCAGCTTCACCGGCAACGGCCCGAACAAGGGGATCATCTTTCTAAACCTGAAGGACTCAAAGGACCGCAAGGGAGATGAACACTCGGCGGCGGCCATCGTAAATTCATTGCGCGGGCCTTTGAGCCAGATCAGCGATGTGCAGGCATTTCCATTTCTTCCTCCGGCAATCAATGGCATCGGCAATTTCGGGGGTTTCACCTTCGAAGTGCTGGATGAGGGCGGCCACTCGCTGCAAGAGCTGTACGACACAGCGCAGCACGTGGTGCGATCGGGGAACGAACGGCACGACGTTGCTGGGCTGTTCAGCTCATTCACGGCCAATGATCCGCAATTCGTGGTGACCATTGACCGTGAAAAGGCGCGCAGCCTGCAAGTGCAACTGCAGCAGATTACCGACACGCTGCAGGTGTATATGGGATCGGCCTACGTCAATGATTTTGATTTCAACAACCGCGCTTACCGTGTGTATGTTCAGGCGGACCAGGAATTTCGCAGCCAGCCGGGAGACATCCGCAATTACTATGTGCGCTCCGATGGCGGGACGATGATTCCGCTGGACAATGTCGTCCATGTGTCCGAGACATCGGCGCCGCAGACCATTAGCCACTACAATCTGTTTCGCTCGGCGGAAATCAACGGCGCGGCTGCTCCGGGCTACAGTTCGGGGCAAGCGATTCTTGCGATGGATACGGTCGCCCAAAAAGTCCTTCCGGTCGGATTCAGCTACGAATGGTCGGGTCTTGCGCTGGAAGAGATCAAGTCGGGCAGCCAGTCCGCTCTGTTGTTTGGCCTTGGACTGCTGCTGGTGTATCTCACGCTCTCGGCCCAATATGAAAGCTTCGTGTTGCCGTTCATCATTCTGTTGAGCGTGCCCATGGCGATGCTCGGCGCCCTGATTGCACAATCGAGTCGAGGACTGCTGAATGACGTTTACTGCCAGATAGGGCTGGTGATGCTGATCGGGTTGGCCAGCAAGAATGGCATTTTGATTGTGGAGTTCGCGGAACAGTTGCGTGCCAAAGGTCTTCCGATCGTCGATGCGGCAGTACAGGCGGCGCGCATACGGCTTCGCCCGATCCTCATGACGTCGTTTTCCTTTATTCTGGGCGTGCTGCCGCTGGTGTTCGCTACCGGCGCAGGTTCAGCCAGCCGGAACTCGGTTGGCACAACGGTCTTCGGCGGGATGATCGTCTCTACGGTGCTGAATTTGTTCTTCATTCCAGTGCTTTACGTGATCGTGAAGTCGCTGCTGGAAAGAGACGAAGAAGTCCCAGTATTATCGCAGCAAACAGAATGAAACCTGCCCGACGCGCTTAAGAGGATGGCCCACCTCCATTATCAGACGTCACTGACCAGTGATCTGCGTCACTGAATTAGTGCGCGTAACGCGATACAAAATGAGCAGCATGAATCTGAGTAGTGACCGCCGCACCAGCTGAACTGTGAATCCATAATTCTGGCGCGACGGAGCGCCGCTCGCTGACTGCCCCACGTCGTGGGGAGAATTGGTCGCGGATCATGGCCACAGCACAATTAGCTTCCAAAAGCGTGGGCATCAAGAACGTGCTCATTGCTACCGATTTTTCCCACCATTCTGACACCGCCCTCCATTACGGACTCGAGTTCGCGCATCTTTACGGAGCACAGGCGGAGATCGCTTATGTGGTGCCGACCGAGGAATTTGTTCTGGCAGGTCCCGAAGCATTGCATGCTGCACGAGAGGCAGCGCGCCGCGACCTGCTGGAGTTCAAGGCTCGGCTACGCCGTGCAGGCTCGCTGGTTGAGGACGTCGATTACCACCTGACGATGATGGAGGGGTCAGTTGCTGACTGTCTTCTGCAATGCGCGCGTGAAAAGAAGATCGATCTGCTGGTGGTCGGAACCCATGGGCGTCGGGGACTGGGGAAGTTTATCCTCGGCTCGGTGGCTGAAAAAGTGTTTCGTCATTCGTCTGTGCCGGTACTCACCATCGGGCCCAACATTCACCAGCCGCGCGAGATCACTCTTACGCGTCACATACTAGCGCCGTGCGACTTGACTCCAAAATCGCATCCGGCCGTTCAATATGCATGTACTCTGGCGGAAGCGCACGGTTCGCGGCTTACCGTGCTGCACGTCGTCGAGCGGCTTCGGGAAGTAACCAACCTCGATCTGCATCGCGTGAAGCAAGAGATCAGGGGGAAGTTGGCAGACATCGTAGGAAAAATCCCGGAAGGAGTGGCGGTTGACTACCGGGTTGAGTTTGGCAACGTAGCGGCCACCATACTCAGGGTCGCATCCGAAGCCGCCGCGAATCTGATTGTGGTCGGAGTCCGGCAGTCGGCGGGGGTGCTCGATCGTTTCATGTGGCCGATTGCCTATGAATTGGTGCGTGAAGCAGAATGCCCAGTGCTGACAATTCGGGGAAGCGCGCCGATGCGGTGAGTTTCGAGTCAGGCGCTGGCCACGTCGAACGCGGGAGCCGGTGATTCGCGGCGTTTCGTGGCCCCAGGGTTGCCAAACACGGCAACCAGTCTTTCCCGCCAGGTGCGGGCTGCCTGCAAGTCCCGCCCGATGTCGATCCATTCGTGAAAGGCGATCCGAACCGGATTGTAGGTGTTGATGTTTGCCGTCAGGCCGTAGACGCAGGACTCCTGTTCCGGTTCAAAGCTCCCGAAAATCCGGTCCCAGATGATCAGCGTTCCCGCGTGATTGCGGTCGATGTACTGGGGTTGGTAGCGTGGTGGACGCGGTGGTGCGACGGAGTATTCATCACCAACTCGAACGGCCCCATATGCTTGACGACTTCCGTGTGGATCCAGAACTGGTACAGCAGACTGATGGCCTGCATGGTGAAGATCATAATGGGCTGGAAACCAACGAGCGGCATCCACAGCCAGAACACGAAACCGAAAAAACCGCCGGTCCAGGTCTGACGCAGCGCGGTTGAGAGGTTATAGCGCTGCGAAGAGTGATGCACCACGTGAGAGGCCCAGAAGAAGCGGCACTCGTGGCTGGTGCGGTGGAACCAGTAGTAGCTGAAATCGTCGGCGAAGAACGCCAGCACCCAGGCCCACCATTGATATCCGATGGAAAAGATCGCGAAGCGGTGGAGGCCGCTAAAAATGAGGAACACCATCCCCTTCGAAACCAGCCCGACCAACACGTTTCCCATGCCCATGGTAAGGCTGGCAGCGGTGTCTTTCGGCTCATAGAGGTCGCGGCGCATTAGCGCGTCGAAGACGGCTTCGGCCACCATCAGCAGAATGAAGGCGGGTATCGCAAGTTGAATCAGGTCGGCCATTGCTGCGCGCCTGGCGCTGGTTCGACAGTCTACTGAAGTCAGTTCGCAAAGTGAAGCGATTCAATGCTTTCTGCGACCACGCGCCAAACTCGCTTTAAAGGGGTTTTATGTTTCCCTTAGGACGGCGCGGCGATGTCGGCGAGCGAGCCACGCAAGTGCTCGCCCGCTGTTCATTGTTTGCCTCTGCCCGAAAAAACTAGAACATGACCATGATGGCCATCCTGAGGCTTTGTTCATCCTTTCGAAGGTCCGGGCACCAGCCAGTTGCTCCGGCCACGCAGGTATAGCCGGGAGTAGCTGATAGAGTCGGGCCTGGGACAAACGTGGTTCCCGGCACAAGTGCGCCGCCACCACTGTTCTCGCCCCCGAATACTCCTTGTCCGCCGGTGTTTCCGTCCGGGGGTGTGATCCCTCCACGGCCCGTCCAATACGGCACATTCGCGTGACGATAGCCATACTCCCAGAGGAAGGTGATCCACTGTTTGGGCATGTAGTCAAACGTGGCGGAAACGTCCCATGCTTTGAATGGGTCTCCGGGGTTCTCTGTAAAGTAAGGTGTACCGGTGTAAGCAACCGCACCATTAATGGGTGGTAGCAGTGTCAGATAGCGCCCTGGGTTGTCCATTGCGCCGCCGCCGAGTGTGAATGCGTAGTGGTCATTCTTAAACCACCAGCGGTTGTACGCCATCCATCCGGCAAACGACTGTTTGTAACTGGTAGCGGTGTTGTGGTGGCAGTTTACGTTTTGTCCTGGGGGTCCGCCGTACTCGCATCCCAGATCGCCCGTAAAAGAGAAAGCCATCTTGTCGAGGAAGTTCCCTGGGCGATCGTAGTACTTGACTTGGACGCTGTCGTCGGTATGGATGCGAGACCGGCCAAATTGGCCATTGCCAGTACCCAGCGTGTCCTCACCCATGCCGTAATTGTTGAAGACCAACGAAATCCACGGTTTCGGCCGCCACAAAATCTGTCCACCCAGACCGGGCTTGCTGCCGTACCTGCCATAAGATTGCCACCCATTGATGATCCAGGGCTCAATCTTGAGCTTGTCGGTTGGAAACCACTGGATACGTATTCCGTTGAAGAACCAGGGTGTGTTCGATGACACGTACGACGGCTGATAAGCCCAATTGTCAAAGTTGTAATAGCTGAATAGGCCGATGTAGGAGACAAAAATTCCCGCGTCGATATTGAGGCCGTGATTTACATCGAAATGGTATCCGCCCCAGGCTTCTGAGACGTAACGGTAAGCGCCCGCAAGAAACCATTGGCCGCGTGCCGTGCTCGCGTCATTCCGAGGCGTGGTGACAGCGAACATCCCATTCATGGTCAATACCCGGCCGCGAACATTGTTCCAGTGAAAGTCTCCGCCGAAGCTGATTTGTTCGACCTGGACTTCCATCGATCGAAAGACTTCCGTCGACCCGCCTACGGTGTCATCGCGCGGGTGATTGAAATCGAAAATATAGTTAGTGTCGAACCTGATTTCTGGAGTGAAGAATTTAGAATCCCAAGGCTTGTCCTTTTCGCGGGAGTTGCCGTTGAGCCAGGTCCAGTCGGCGTAGGCGAAGGGCTCGGTTGGGTCTTGAGGTGCTGGAGCAGCGCCTTGCGAGGCGGACTCATTTTGCTGCCGCGATGCCGGCGAATAGAACCCGAGGATTGTTTTTGGAGCTGGTGCAACGTTTGGCACGGGATCGGGCGGCGATGCGACCAGATCTGCCATGGGTGCGTGTTCTGCCGCCGTGCGGTCGCTGAGTTGCGATTCAAGCTGTTGGATACGCAACTTCATGACCTCTAGCTCTTTCGCGATGGCGGCGGTCGATTCTGCGGCTACAGCAGACGATGTCTGGGTCGGTGGCGCCACTGTGCTGCCCCCAAGGTCAGCAGCGGGCGCGTCGGTGCTCGCCGCATTCAGCTTTGCCACGTTCGCCTGAGCTTCAGATTGTCCCGGTTGGGCTTGGGCGCAACCTTGCTTCACGGGGACGATCAAGGCAAGCAGCAACGAGCCAATGGCAATTGCGATGCTCTTGTGCAAGAGCGTATTTATGGTTTTCACGTCGCGATCCTCTTCTGGTTCGCCATTTGCGATCCACTGCGTAAATTAACGACGCTGGCCCAGCGAACCACCCGCCTGCGTTCTACCCGGCTTGCGAAGACACAAGGCCGGTTGTGATTTATTCACGACGCCAGTAAGGATTTTGCAAACAAAACGTAAGAACTCCATAAGTCCCACTTGCCCATCCCGCTGTGAAATAAAGGTTTTGGCAAGCAATAGGTCGCTTCGCCCGCGGCTGATTTCTCAGTTCCTGCCTTTATGCGAACTTGACGAACTATTGGAGTAAGGCTTATGAGAGGAGTGATCGAATCAGGCAGGGGCGGTGGGAAATAAGCCCGCCGGCGACACATTTTGTGGCTAATCGATGTCGTGAAAGGAGGACATATGAAAACAGCAGTATTCGCAGCCTTGATTCTGGTCG
Source organism: uncultured Acidobacteriaceae bacterium (assembly GCA_963730105.1). Classification (GTDB taxonomy): domain Bacteria; phylum Acidobacteriota; class Terriglobia; order Terriglobales; family Acidobacteriaceae; genus DASRAA01. The sequence continues at coordinate 342,319 of CAVSQO010000009.1, read as the reverse complement.
GGTCGATCGGGACAGCCGGAGCACAAGTTTCTGAAGCAAGTTTTAGAGCTTCCGCCTCGACAAAACAGTTGAGTCGAAAGCAGGCGGCACGCCTGATCGACACCGCCAACACGCCGGAACAACATCTTGCACTGGCGCAGTACTTTCGCCAACAGGCTCAGCAGAAGCGGGACAAAGAGCAATACTATCTGGAAGTGGTAAATACCTATCGGCTGCATCCGCCTCGGGTTGACTCCTATCGAAATACCCCCTCGCAGGGGCGTTACGAACAAATGGCTGACGAGGCGCGAGATGAAGCGCTCGCCGACGATCGGCGAGCGTTCCTGCAAGAGAGGTTCGCGGAAGGTCTTGTGATGCCGAGCGGGCCGCATGTGACAACTCACTAGCGACAGCGACTTAGTCACAGACTCAGGTTGCGTAACTCCATCCCACTTTAAAGTTCGATCAACCAGTGTCCGGATGTACAGTGGTCGGCATCGGGAGGTTGATCGAACATGCCGTCAAGACTCGCCTTGCTAAATCGCTACAGAATACTAATCGTGATCGGAGCGGTACTAACGTGCGGCTGGAACGCGGCAGCACAACAGGCTGGCACTGACACTTCGACTGCGACCGCGGCTTCGGGCCGTGTCGAAGAGCTGCAAAAGGCGGTCTCTGACTTGAAGGCCGAGGTGTCGGAGCTCAAGGCGGAGATGACGGTGATGAAGTCGGCCATCGCTGCATCGAAGCCGGCGATTGCGGGAACGATAAGCGACCCATCGCACACGTTGGCCGACATCGAAGAGCCGGGCGGCGGCCTCAGCTACGCAGCGCAACCGGAACAAGATGCAGTGTCGGGGCAAGCGACCCCAGCAGGAAAGTCCCTGGTGCTCACACAGGGAGACCGCGGGATTCTTGATTATTTGAAGGGCTCGACCATCAACGTGATGGTCGATGGGTACTACGAGTACAACTTCAACGATCCGGTTGGCCGGGTGAATGTGTTGCGCGCCTACGACGTGCTCAGCAATGCATTCAGTTTGAATCAGGCGGCCATCGTGTTCGACCGGGCGGCCGACGTGGACGAGGGCCGACGCTGGGGAACGCGCGTCGACCTGCAATTCGGACAGGCGACGGCAACGACGCAGGGCAGTCCCTCAAACGAGCATCGTCCTGACATCTATCGCAACATCTTTCAGGCTTACGGCACCTACATTGTCCCTGTGGGGAGCGGCTTGACGGTAGATTTCGGCAAGTGGGCCAGCTCGCTGGGATACGAAGGCAATTACACCAAAGACCAGCTGAACTACTCGCGCGCCTATTGGTTTGACTTCCTGCCCTTTTATCACATGGGATTTCGCGTGAAGTATCAGGTCAATGACAAGCTGGGACTGAATTACTGGCTTGTCAACGGTACGAACCAAACGGAGCCGACCAATGGCTTCAAAGACGAAATGTTCGGCTTCGTTTTGACGCCGACCAAGCGGATCACCTGGACAACCAATTACTACTTCGGCCAGGAGAATCCTGATGCTACCCCGACTACGGATTGTCCGCCGGTGCCGGTCCAACCGGGACTGTGCTTCGTGCCGGTCGAGCCTGACCCCAAAGGAAAACTGCACATTTTTGACAGCTATGTGAACTTGCAGGTCAGTCCTAAGTGGCTGCTAGCATTGGAGGGCGATTACGTCATCAACCGCATGTGGGCGAGCAGTGGTCCGGGACGGAATTCAGCCCCCGCCCATACCACAGGCGGCGCCGGTTATGTGCAGTATCAGCTATCGCCGAAAGGGTGGCTGGCCGGGCGCGGCGAGTATCTCTCAGACCGCGGCGCGTATTTCACCGGAGGACTGTTCAGCAACGTCACCGAGGCGCTGAAGGAGTTTACGGTGACATACGGATACAACGTCGCGGACGGGCTGCAAGTGAAGACCGAGTACCGATACGACTGGTCGAATGTCCCCGTTTTCCTCACCAGTACGCAGAATGTTTACAGCAAGGACCAGAGCACGGCCACGCTGGGACTCATCTGGTGGTTTGGGCGTAAGCAGGGGGCGTGGTAGGAGCTCCGTCGCACAATAGCGCGTGGCCCGACGAGACAAATTCATCTTCCTTTCATCTTGCCGTAAAGGTAACGGATTGTTTCAACTGGCCCCACCCCATAGACTGTGATGGAACCAGTTCAGGAGCTTGAAGTTGTCAGACGCGATCATCGAAGCACGCGGGGTCGAGAAGTACTACCCCCAGCCGGACGGCAACCGAATTCAGGTCATAGCGCCGACCGATATCGACGTGACCCCGGGGAAGATCATCGCCCTGCTCGGTCCGTCGGGGTCGGGGAAGTCGACGCTGTTGCGGATCTTGACCGGGCTCTCCCAACCGTCTTCCGGCCAAGTGTTGTGGCACGGCAAGCCGCTCGCAGGACAGATTCCGAGCGTTTCCATTGTCTTTCAGAGCTTCGCACTGTTCCCCTGGTTGACCGTACTGGAAAACGTCGAGGCCCCGCTCGTGGCCCGCGGTGCCGGCGCAATCGACCGGCACAAACGCGCGTTGCGCATGATCGACACGGTCGGGCTCGATGGATTCGAAACGGCCTACCCGAAGGAACTCTCTGGCGGCATGAAGCAGCGCGTGGGCTTTGCCCGCGCGCTGGTGGTTGAGCCGGAAGTGCTCTTCATGGATGAGCCATTCTCGGCGCTCGATGTTCTTACCGCTGAGAATCTGCGTTCAGAACTGCTGGAGTTGTGGCTCAGCCACAAGATGCCCACCAAGTGCATCTTCATCGTAACGCACAATATTGAAGAGGCGGTCCTGCTGGCCGACCGTGTGATTGTGCTCGGCCGCAATCCGGCGCGCATCCGTTCAGATTTCGAAATCGACATTCCCCAATATCGCGATCGCAAATCGCCGCGGTTCCTGGCGTATGTGGACTTCATCTACAAGGCGCTGACCAAGCCCACTGACGAGCTGGCGTCGCCGCACGCGGCTGCTGCCACGGCCGGGAATGGCAAGGAGCGTGAGCGAACCAAGTTCCAGATGCTGCCGCACGCCCGTCCCGGCGGAATCGCAGGATTCATGGAGTTGTTAGTCGACCGCGGTGGCCGCGACGATTTGTACAAACTTGCGGACGAGCTGGCGATGGATGTGGATGACATCTTGCCGATTGTCGACGCCTCGGTGATGCTGGGCTTCGCGGTGGTGAACGAAGGCGATGTGGAGATCACGCCTGAAGGCCGGCAGTTTGGCGAGGCCGACATTCAGACGCAGAAACAGATCTTCCGTGACGCTGCCCTGAAGCATGTCGCGATCCTCAGGCTCATCGAAAATACGCTTCACGCCAAGCGCGACCATGCCATTGGCGAAGAGTTTTTCCGCGACATCCTTGATGAGCATTTCAGCGCCGATGAAGTCGAGCGCCAATTCGATACGGCACTGAACTGGGGACGGTACGCCGAAATCTTCAACTACGATTCGGAAAACGGACGGCTCTACCATAGCGAGGCGGCAGATACTGCCCCTGTCGAAGGCGAGAGTTGATGGCGAAGGGTTCCGATCAGCCCATTCCCATCCTTGGGAAAGGACCGTGGTCGCTGCTGTCGACAAAGACATGGTCTTTCCTGACCGACGTGTTTATCTTCGGTCTCGGGCTCTCGCTTTTGTACTTCATTGTGGTCCTGGCGGGGAGCTGGTTCGGTCCCTTCAACCCTCACGTAGAGATCTCGCGTAACCCAATTATGCTTCCTGTTTACGCAGCCTATTCACTGCTGCGCATCATGGTGGCCTATGTGCTTTCGTTGGCTTTCACGCTGGTGTACGGCTATGTCGCGGCCTACAACGCGAGGGCCGAGCGCTTCATGATTCCACTGCTCGACATACTGCAGTCGATTCCCGTGCTCAGCTTTCTTCCGGGCGTCATGCTGGCCATGGTGGCGCTGTTTCCGCATCATCAACTGGGCGTTGAATTGGGAGCCATCCTGCTGATTTTTACCGGGCAGGTGTGGAACATGGCATTCAGCTTCTACTCGTCGCTGAAAAGTATTCCGCGTGACATGCGCGAAGCGGCCAAGATCTACCAGTTCAACTGGTACCAGCGGTTCACCAACATCGAGCTGCCTTACTCGGCAATTGGCCTGGTGTGGAACTCGATGATGTCGGTCGCGGGCGGCTGGTTTTTCCTGATGGCGTGCGAAATGTTTGTGCTGGGCGATAAGGACTTTCGGCTTCCGGGGCTGGGGTCGTACCTGCAGACCGCCGCCAGCGCGGGAGACACGAAAGGAATTTTGTGGGGCGTGGCCACGATGGTTCTGGTCATCGTGCTGATGGACCAGGTGGTGTGGCGTCCCGTGATCGCCTGGGCTGAGAAATTCAAGATGGAGCAGGTGGAAAGCGCGAATGCGCCACAATCGTGGTTCCTGAACCTGGTTGAACATTCCCGCGGGCTGGTGAGCCTACGAAAAAAAGTTTTCAGGCCGATGCGGGAGTGGCTCGCCATGCGCTTCGCCCGTCAGCTTCATGAAACCCAAACCGATGCGCCGACGCCAACCTGGAAAGTGTGGGTAGGGCGAATCATTCTAGCGGTAGCAGTATGCGCTGTCCTTTATGCTGTAGTGCGCGCTACCGGCATGGTCAGCCAACTGTCGCGCGAAGAATATAAGGAGATGTTGACCGGCGCCTTCGCAACTTTTCTCCGCGTCGTCGCGGCGTTGGTGATTGGCTCGCTGTGGACGATTCCGGTGGGAGTGGCTATCGGGTTTAATCCCAAGCTGGCCCGCATCGCGCAGCCACTGGCGCAAATTGCTGCTTCCGTGCCGGCGACCGCGTTGTTTCCGATTGTCCTGTTGTTGCTGATCAGAATCGGTGGCGGCATGGGAATCGGTTCGGTCCTGCTCCTGCTGCTCGGCACTCAGTGGTACATCCTGTTCAACGTCATTGCCGGAGCAATGGCAATTCCAACTGATTTGAAGGAAGCTTCCGAGCTCTTTCAGTTTACTTCGGCCCAGCGGTGGCGGACGGTCATCTTGCCGGGAATCTTCCCCTACCTCATCACAGGTTTGGTTACGGCCTCAGGTGGCGCATGGAACGCCAGCATCGTGGCCGAATACTTCCGCCTGAAAGACCAGACCTACACGACCGTCGGCCTGGGCGCAGTGATCTCGCGAGCCACTGACGCGGGCAATTTCGCGCTGCTGCTGGCATCGACGATCGTGATGGCGATGGTGGTGGTGACGATCAACCGCCTGGTGTGGCGGCGGTTGTACCGGCTGGCTGCGTCACGCTACACCATGGATGTATAGCCCGGTTACTCTGCACCCTTCAACACTAGTTGCTCTGCGGGCGAAAACACTTTTGCCTGGATCATCGTCGTGCTCAGCAGGGAAGTGAGCCCCGAGGAAGCAAGAATCATCGCTATGACAACGAATTGGTAGATGGCGGCATAGAGAGGCTTTGCGCCGGAGAGCAACATTCCGGTCATCAGTCCGGGGATCCACACAATGCCGAGCGACCTGAGATTGTCGATTGCCGGTATGAGTGACGAATGAATGCTGGTCTCGGCATAGCGTTCGATCGTCGCTCGTGGAGTGGCGCCGAGGGCCAGAGCAGTTTCAATCTCTCCAGTATGCGCCAGCACTTCGGAGCGGAAGCGGTTCAGCGCCAGTCCGTTGGTGTTCATGGCGTTGGCGATGATCATGCTCCCGACGGGGATCAGCGATGTAATAGCAGTATCGATCACTCCCGCCCACGTCATGATCGCAGTCACCAGTCCGGCTCCGGCGGCAATCGAGTAGGTCGAAACCTGGACTGCTCCCGGAATGTTTTTTGCGCGCTTGGCTGAAATCGAGCCGGCCGCGATGACCATGCCTGCCAGCAGAAAGACACTGGTCCAGCGCGGCGCTTTGAGCAGCAGGGCGAGGATGGAGCCGACGGCGACGATTTGCAGGATACCTCGCAACAGCGCAATCGCCGCATCGCTCTCGAGATGGATCTTACGTTTGCGCGCCAGCAGCACAACCGCCAGCGCCATGAGCGATGCGAGGGCCGCCTGCGCCAATCCCAACGTAATTTCTGAGCCGAACAGCGACTTAAGCACCTAACACCTCCATGGCGGTTCCACTTCGCACCAGGCGTCCTGCCTCGAGCACGATCACCCGCGGACATACGCGCCGGGCCTGGTCGCGGTCATGCGTCACCAGGACGCAGGTGAGTCCGTGATCGCGAACCAACGCTGTGACCAAATCTTCGATTCCCAATTTCGATTGCTCGTCGAGCGCAGACGTCGGCTCGTCGAGGAGGAGCACCTCCGGGCGGTTGGCCAGCGTTCGCGCCAAGGAGACTCGTTGCTGTTCGCCACCCGAAAGCACCGACACGTCCTGCGCGGTGAACCCGGCAAGTCCGACTTGTTCGAGCAGGTGCCGAATTTGATAGTCGGACATCGCTTCTCCACGTTGCGCGGGACCAAATCGCAAATTGGACGCCACGTCGCCGGGAAAAAGATAAGGCCGCTGCGTGACCATGCCAACTCTTCGCCGTAGTTCTTGCGGAGGAAGTTGCCGGTAGTCTTGTCCGTCGAGATAGACGGTGCCCTGGGTGGGCTCATCCAGACGATTGAGCAGCCTTAGCAGGGAGCTCTTGCCTGAGCCACTCGCTCCGACGATGCCCAACAAGTCACCAGTTCTGACATCGAAGGAAACGTCTTTGACTATGCTTTTGTCCGCGACCTCGCGGCTGAGGTTTTCTGCGCGCAGAACGACAGGGGCTTGTGATTGCCGATCGGGTTCGCTCATGCGGTCAGGTGCCCGTAATAAATCCTGGTGTAGTACTCGAACGTGACCTGACCGTTCTCGGCATGCTCTTCGAAGAGCTGTGGGAGCTCTTGCAACATAGCTTCGGCACGCGGCCCCTCGCGCGGAGCATACGACGACGAGAGCAGACGTCCGCGCAGTCCCTCGAAATCGAAGTGTTGCTGGGTTGACTGGGTAATGACCTGCATGCGGTCGGGCGAATAGAAACGTTCCAGAGCGCCATAGTTGGCCACCTTGTTGTGGGCCACCACGGCGTAATCGGTAGCGTGGCGCTGCAGAAAGTCCTCGTACGCGCGCAGAAAGGGCGTCGATTCCATGTCGCGGTCGTGCCAGATCAGCACGACCCAGCCGTTGGGTTTTACGATTCGAGCGAACTCTGTGCGAGTCGGTTCGGGCCGGAACCAGTGAAATGCCTGACCGGCGACGACAAAGTCGACGCTGCGATCCGGCAGAGTTGTTTCTTCAGCGCTGCCGGCGACCGTGGAGAACTTCGAAAATTCCGAGAGGAATTGTTCGCCCGCGAGCCGCATGTTGGCGTTGGGCTCTACTCCGATCACGCGATTTCGGTTCTCCAGAAATACTTTTGCCAACAGGCCAGTGCCGCAGCCGACGTCCGCGATTACGTGCTCGGGATTTAGGCCGCATGCCTCGCGCAGCGCCCTCACAACGTCGGGCGAATAGTGAGGACGATACTTGACGTAGTCATCAACGCGGTCGGAAAAGCGCTCGGTGGGGTCGGATTTCGTCACAGACATGGGTGTATCTTATCGTGAGCGATGCATGGAAAATCCACCAAGCTGCCGATGTCGATCGCCATTGCCGCTGCGATTCGCGGGATTCCGCGTGGGAAGGTCAGCACTTACGGCGCGGTGGCCGAAGCTGCGGGATATCCCCGTTGTGCGCGACACGTTGCGAAGGTTTTGAAGCAGGTACCCGGCCTGCCGTGGCAGCGGGTACTGGGGGCTGGAGGACGAATCTCCCTGTCCGGTGAATACGGTATGGAACAGCGCTTCCTGTTGCAAGCCGAAGGCGTGCGCTTCAGGGGCAAACGGGTCGATTTGGCGGCGTTTGAGTACTGCTTTCCGCGGATGCGACGGTCAGTCTGCACTGGTAAGCGATAACAGTCGGATTCCCCGAAAGTGGCATAGGACGAGTCAGCAAATCTACTTCCCAATTGGGTTGGCGCTGGCCTAGAATTGAGTGGGGTTGTATATCAGTATCGAATCTATGGTTTCGTTCGTCGCAAGAGTTACTCGAATCATGCTGGCGATGCTTTTGTTGACCTCTGGCCTTTCGGCGCAGCGGTACACGGGGCATGACCACGCCGTGTTCCATCGTTCGCCTGCACCGCCGGCGACCACGAAGCGTCAGGCGCCGTCGGCGTCCACCACTACGAAAACTCCCCAAAAGACCGCGCCGTCCAGCACAACATCGCAGCCGGTTCCGCATGCGGCCCTGCAAACTCATCCCGACTCGGAATTGAGCCAGTCAACGGCTTCGTCGAGGGGTGTTACCACCGCTGAAAGCACTCCTCGTCCGTAGATAGTCGTTGTAACCTGACGGCACATGCCGCCGAGTTCCGCCACGTAATCAAAAATTCACACTTCTGCCGCGAGCCGCGCTTGTAAGATAAAACCGTATGCAAGAAAAGCCTTTGGAGATTGAACGCATCGACGATGGAAGCGGATCTGGGGTCGTATTTCGCCTGCACGGTCCGCTTCTTTTGGGCAACTTCTTCAGCTTTCAGTCCATGGTGCGCAGTGACCAATCGAACCTGCTGATTGTCGACGCGACCGATGTACCCTACATTGATTCTGCCGGTATCGGTTGCCTGGTGGGTGCTCACGTGTCGCGGGAGAACTCGGGACGCAAACTCATCGTTGCGGGAGCGTCTGAGCGATTGCTCAACATGCTGAAGGCCACCAAGGTGGACCAACTGTTCAACCTTGCACCGACTGTGGAAGAGGCGCGAGCCAAAACATAGCTTCTGCTCAACCAGTTTTCGGCGCGGCGTCCTGGTGACTCTATTGACTGCCGCCGGCCGTGGATGACTGGGTGACGTCAGCCGCCAGGATATCGATCACGTTCCGCACGTCCTTTACTTCAGCGGCCAGGATCTGTGCAATTTCTTCCGTCTTAAACGGCGGGTAGAGAATCGCCCGCCCTTCCAGTGACGCTGCCAGATCGAGTCCATCAATCGTGACGTCGTGGAGAAATGACGGCTCGCTTGCCAGCCGCTGCGCGATGAACCACGCGGTGTCCCGTGCCAGCCCGATGTTGAAATTGATCATTGTGGTCTCGCTGCTGAGACCGAAGGTGGACAGGTTCTTGATGAGCGGTGACAGAGTCGACATCTCGGTTTCGACGGCTCCCACCTGGGCCGCGAGCAAATCGTTGATTTGATCGAAGTCCGTCTTGAGCTGGGGCAATTGGTCGCCGGGACTGACTTGAGCGCTGGCAATGCCGAGGTCGAGGTTGATGTGTGCGTTCATGCCCGCCAGAAGGTGCTGCAAGATCAGCCGGCTATCATCGTTGCAAGCGTCGAACGCCACTTTCCAACCGCGACTCAGTTTTGTGCCCGACTGATATGCGGCTAGTGCGTCAAGGTAGCGCGAGGCAAATACCACGTCCAACCGTTCCATCAATGGGCCATTCTGAAAGCTCCCGTTGCTCACGCCGTTGCGAACCGCGCGTGTGACTCGCCGATAAAGCGCGGCAAAGTATCCCAAGCGAGAGTTCTCATCCCAAGCCCGCTGGATGATCCCATCCATTGCGGACAGAACGTCATCGATCGTGTTGATTGGCATTTTGTGGATAGTACCAGACGACAAATATCCGCCTGGGTTACGGTTTCACGGAGACGGCTTGGCCGGTGTAGCTCACTGATTTGTCGGCCTGAGCCGTGATGTCGATGCCTGTGCCGTGGTTCTCGCCTACGAACACGACGCGGAATGTCCGGCTCTCCAACATCCCGGGAAACTTACCCTTGCGCTCGCCGATAGTGAGCGCCTGTGATGCTTCGTCCCAGCGAATTTGGATGGTGGCATACGCTCCCTTCTCGTAGTTATAGCCATCGTTCTCGTCTTCGTAGAGTGAGAACGTCCCATTGGCTCCGCGATAGACCCGCAACTCAATCGGATCCGGAGACTTCTCGGCGGCATACTGCAAGTCGGGACCCATAGGAACGATCGAGCCTGCGCGGACGAACAGGGGGATGCGGTCTAGCGGAGAGGAAGCGTCAATCATTTTTGCGCCGTCCTGTTTGCGCCCCGTCCAGAAGTCGTACCAGTTTGCCTTAGGAAGATACATGCGCCGCGTGTCCGCCCCGGGCTCAGTTACTGGGCTGACCAACAACGCGGGGCCAAACATGAACTGATCTCCGACATCAAGGGCACGCGGATCGGAGCGGAAATCCATCGCCAGAGCGCGCATCGGCGTGTAGCTGGAATTTGTGACCATCCACGCCATCGAATAGATGTAGGGCATCAGGCGATAACGCAGGCGGTCGTAACTGGTCAAGACTTTCTGCGCGTCCGCTCCGTATGACCACAACTCGTTCTGGTCGTTGCTGCGCGTGCCATGTACGCGGAGAATCGGGCTGAATGTACCGAACTCGAACCAGCGAATGAACAGCTCCCGATACGCAGGATCGTCAGGATTGCCGCTAACGAACCCACCGATGTCGGTGGTCCAGTAGGGAAGACCCGAAAGCTCGAAATTCAGTCCGGCAGGAATTTGCCGACGGAAGGTGAACCAATCGGAATTGATGTCGCCTGACCACGCAGTGACGGCGTTGCGCTGGCTGCCGGCAAATGCCGAGCGCGAGAGTATGAAAACGCGCTTCTGTTCCGAGGCTGCGCGCTGTCCTTCATACACGGCGGTCGTCGTCATCAGCGGGAAGAGATTGACATAGCGATTGCCGCTACCAATGGCCAGCTTGTGATTAAGTTGGATATTTTCCTCACGGCCTTCGGTCTCAGGCTCCGTCGTGTCGAGCCACCACGCATCGACGCCAATCTTGAACAGCGCGTCATCCATGAGTTGCCAGTAATACTTGCGCGCTGCGGGGTTGCTCGGGTCATACACCGCCATTTCCGCTTTATGATACGGAGGTTTCGCCACCACAGTCTTGTCGATGAACCAGCCATTCTTGTCCATTGTGTCGTAGGCGGTTGAGCCTGGCTCGAAGAAGGGCCACACCGAAATCATCAGGTGAAAGTTTTCGCGGTGCAATTGATCGATCATCCCCTTGGGATCGGGATAATTCTGGTTGAATACATGTTCGCCCTTGCGGTTCCACCAGAACCAGTCCTGCACAATGTTGTCGATGGGGATTTGCAACTCGCGGTATTTCGCTGCTACACCCAGCAACTCTGCCTGCGATTTATAGCGGTTCTTGCACTGCCAGAATCCGTACGCCCATTTGCCGAACATGGGAGCAGCACCAGTGAGCTCGCGATAATCCGCTACCACTTGGTCGAGTTCTGGACCGTACAGGAAGTAGTAGTCAATGGTATCGGCGACTTCGGAACTCACGTAAAGCGCATGCACAAAGCGGTTGTTGAAACGGCTGCGCGACGCATTGTTCCAGAACAGACCGTAGCCCGCACTGGAAACCATGAGCGGAACCGCAATGCTGGTGTTGTCCTGCGACAGATCGACTGACTCTCCGCGGTAGTTCCACACTCCGGCCTGGTGCTGGCCGAGCCCGTAGATCGCCTCCGTCGAGCCGTATCCTTGGAGCGTCATGTAGTCTTCCGCGCGATAGGTATGTTCGCCGTTGACCGTCACTGGCGTCATGGTTTTCGAATCGTCGTGCAGCAAGGTGTGTCCGGAAGAGTCGGAGTAGGTGATCGCGCCAGTTTTTCGATCGACGACAACCTTAAGTGACGACGTCGCCAACGTAATCGTGTCCGCGCTCTCCTGCACGGTCCACGGAGTCTCTGGCCAGTTCGTCTTGATCACGACGGGATTTGGCTGGTTGGGGAACGACGTAGTCGGCGAATACTCAAGATGGATGATTGCCGGCGAACATACGAGAAGGCGCAGCGTGCCGACCTTCATGTGTACTACCACGCCATCGGGTTGCTTCTGAAAATCAGTGACGGGATTTGGTGCGGTCCACTGCGCTTGTGCGCATGTGGCGAGAAATGCCGCGATAATAAAGCAAAGAGCGATTCGACGACTCAATCGATTGGGCATGTGGGAGGGTCTCGCAGTGATCATAGACGATGCGCAAAACTGGCAAGAGCAGAACGGACCGTTCGTCCGATTCACCACGAGCGAAAAACTAAGAGCTGACGGCTGATAGCTGACAGCTACTTCAACGTAATCGCCTGCTCGCCGAGCTGTTCATTGATCAGGCGATTCATTAGTTGCTTCAGTCCTTCGCCCGTCTTGGTCAGGACAAAGTCTTTCGCCGGCGCTGACCAGTCGAGTTTAAAGCTGGTGGAGAGCGCCGAAATCCAGATCTGCCGCACCGGCGAATTGGGCGAAATGACGAACTTCCCGGGCGGGTCGTCGAAGCTGATATGCAAAGCTCCGGAGTTGTCTTCAACTTCGAAGTCAGCCTCGCCTTCGGCCTCGTACAGGCTACGCTTCAGCGTCTCAAGAGCCGTATCCGACAAGCGGCGGAATTCCTGATCATCCATGGCAGGATTATATTCCCGCCGCGGCCGCCGCTAGCCTAGGTAGTGTAGGAACGATTGGGAAGAGTTGTTAAACCCAGGAAACACCGCGTTCAGGTCGTGATTGCCCAGGTGACGGGCCACGCTCTCGCCGACCACGGCGCGGAAGTCGGTGGTTAGCGCCAGATCGCGGCCTTCATGCAATTGCGATGGATTGAGTCCCGGCCAGCGTCCGTAAACCCGGCCACCTTTTACCGGCCCACCCAGAACGAACATCACATTAGCGTGACCGTGGTCGGTGCCGCGATTGCCGTTCTCGCGCGCAGTTCGCCCGAACTCCGACATCGTGATCAGCAGCGTGTCCTCCGCCATGGTACCGAGATCGACCCAGAACGCGGCAATCGATTGCCCGAAATCGCGCAGCACGTTGCCCAGTTGTCCATCCACCGCGCCTTCGTTGACGTGGTGGTCCCAGCCGCCAATGTCAGTGAAGGCGATCTGCACGCCGACGTTCGACTTGATGAGTTGCGCCGTCTGCCGCATGGCGTCGCCGAAACGACCTTTGGGATAGTTAGCGCCGGCTGCAGGTACGTAGTGCTGCGGATCGGCGGACTTCAGCATTTTCACGGCTTCAAATGTTTCTCGTCCCGTGCCGTGCAAGACCGAGTCCACCGATTGCGCGTACATGGCTTCGAAGGTGGTCCCGATGGGCCCAGACGCAGGGTTGCCGCCCGCGATGTTAAATCCGTTTACGTTGCTCACCGCGACAGCAGGCGCTTTACCGGCGAGAATGCGCGGCAGGGAAGTGCCGAGCGCCACCGCTCGAAATGGGCTGTCTCCGCCAACAGGTTCGGTCTGCACTGTGCGGTTGAGCCAGCCATCCTGCGTACTCTTCACTCCCGGCGTGCCAGACTCCATGTAGTCCTGTGCGTCAAAGTGCGAGCGTGTCTCATCGGGAGAGCCGGCCGCATGCACGATCGCGAGGTGCTCCTGGTCCCACAGCGGCTTCAGCGGCGCCAGCGAAGGATGCAGTCCGAAGAATCCATTCAGGTCGAGCACCTGCTGCCGCGGAATATTAATGCTAGGACGCAACGAGTAATATGCCTGCTCGCCGTGCGGCACGACGATATTGAGACCATCGGCGGCCCCGCGCTGAAAGACCACCACCAAGCGCTTGTTGGCAAAGCCTGGCGCAACAGCGCCGAAGGCGGCACGCGTCAAGAACGACGGAATGGCCGCAGTGCCAACCACCGCCATCGCTCCACCTTGTAGAAATGCTCGTCTGGTAATGCTCATTACTTCTCGCGCCTTCTGGACCAAGTGTTGCTGTCAGCGTCGCTGAAATTCCGGCGATCCCAAAAGCAGCGCCACGGTTGTATTGGCGCCGGTCGGTCGATTCGCGTTGCCCGGAAGACCATGCACAGTGTCGATCTCGTGCTCAATCGTTTGGTGGGTCTGCGGCGAGACATCACCGGAGAGCAGCAACTGCTCCAATCGCGCCTGGTTCGCGTACGGATCAACGAATCCATTGTCACCTGACACCGCCGGAAGCAGATTCGCCTCGTCGAAGTGCGTTCCGCCAACCCGGTTGTTCACCAGCGCCAGTGCAAAATTCATACGGTCGAGCAACGCCGCGGAGTTGACCCACGTGTCCGCGTTGGTGGAGTAGCCAGTAGGCGGCTGCATACCATAAATCTGCATGCCCATCTTGTTGAGCGTGTTCAACAGCGGCTGTGTCTCCGTAATGTCGGTGTCGGTTGCGCGAAGCGCCGAGACCACGTATTCGAACGGCGTCTTGACCTTCGCCCGGTATGCCTCTGGAGCCCAGAATTGCTGCGACGTCAGCATGGTTCGCATCACTTCGCGCAAGTCGCCATCGGACTTCAGAAATGTCTTCGCCATCTGGTCCACCAGCGCAGGCGGAGGATCGTCGGCCACAAACCGTTGCGCCAGTTTCAGCGAGATGAAGTGCGCAGTCGATGGATTGTGTGCCAGAATATCGAGCACCTGCAGTCCTTCTTTCTCGCCATTCTCTTTGATCTTGTGACCCAGCACAGTCTTCGTACCGGGCTCGTGTAACTTTTCCCTAAAGACGAATCCGCCACCCTCGCGCGGCTCCTGCAGCGTCCAACCGGTGAACACTCGCGCTACTTCCGTCACGTCCTGCTGCGTGTAGCCACCGTTTACGCCCAGGGTGTGCAGCTCCATCAGTTCGCGTGCGTAGTTTTCGTTCAAGCCGTTACGCCGTTTTTGCTGCGCCTGCTTGGCCTGCCCCGCCGGTTGCTGCGGATATGGATTCGGATAGCCAGCGACCGGCCTCGGCCCAAACGGTCCGTTGACCCAACCGCGATGCGCGGCAGCTTGCGGTCGCCCGGTCGCTGCCTGCGAATCGGGACCTTCACTTTGCCAGTTGTCGAGATAGAACAGCATCGCCGGACTTTGCGCGGTTGCCACCAGCAGGTCTTTGAATTTACCTAGGACGTGCGGACGAATGACATCGCGTTCATATGATGTGACCAGGTAGCGGTCCGCGCCCTTGCCGATGTACACGTTAAAGTGGTTGAACCAAAAGTCGGTCAGCACTTCTTCCAGTTGACGATCGCTGTACACCGCACGCAACAGCTTGCCCGATTGCACCTCGTAGTTGATCAGCCCCTGCGGACTGTCGAGTGCAATCACCGTCTCGCGTTGTTGTGGGGTAAGACCCGCCAGTAGCGCCAACTTCTTTGGCCCCGGCAAACCTTTGAGCAGCACCGACTGCTCACTCGCAAGCAGGCTCAAGATGCGCTGCATTCTGACGTCCGGCGCAAGCAGGATCAGCGAATCCACTTGGCCGTGCGCCTCACGCCGCTCTGCCTGGCGTTGTGTCCCGGCAGGACTCATGGCGCCAGTCTCACTCGCTGGCTTCAGCATTGCGGAATTGTTGGCCGTCGGCGTGGGGGCAGCCGCCGCATTCTGCTTTTCCGCTTGTTGCGTTTGCAGGCGCGCGATGCCAGCCATGTAGATGGCGCGCCGGTCCGGATCATTGGGAATTACAATCTTTCCTTCCATCGCCGCCTTCAACAGCGGATTAGGAGGAAAGTCCACAATCATCTCTCGCGTGCTCATCTGCAGCGTGCGATATTGCGCTAGCCGCGCCTGCATTGCGCTGTTATCGATTCTCTCCGGATACAGTTGCAGGTCGATCCACTCATCGACACCCATGTTCGAGACGTTATCGACGTCTCCAGGACGGGGCCCGAACGTCAACCTATCGAGCGCATGCACCGCGCGACGATGTACGTCGGCAGCGCTCGACTCCTTGGGCTTGTTCTTGGCTGCGACTACCGCTGCGATCGACAGGGTCAGGATGCTTGCCACCGCTGCCCACGACCGAATGCACATCCTCACCGCTTTTTCCTTACACTCTGCATGGCTGCACTCTTTAAACCTTCGCGGACAGGAAAGTTGCTGGCACCAGTGGGATGCTTCGAATCAGTTAGAAAATTTCACTCAGCGCCGCGAAATTTTTCACTTGCAGAAGGCGCCCATCGGATTCGTGGCGCCTCAGTTCATCGCGCTCTAACATCCAAGTGTTGTCGTGAGGGACGAATACGGCGTGTAGACCAGCTTCCAGCGCGGGATTGATGTCGGACTTCGGGCTGTTTCCAATCATCCAAGTGATGTCGGGCACCAAGCCGAACTTCTCGACGACTCCGCGGTAAGTGGCCTCGTCTTTTTCGGCCACGACTTCAATAGCCGTGAAGTATTCACTGAGCCCGGAACGCTCCACCTTGCCCATCTGCTCGGTGATGTGGCCCTTCGTCACCATGAAGAGTCGGTGACGCAGCGACAGGTCGGCCAGCGTCTCCGGCACTGCCGGAAGAAATTCCATGGGATGGTCCGCGATCTTGAAGGCTATGTTCTTGATCGTTGCGTGTAATTCAGGGGTGACCGGCTCCGCCGACAGCTTTTCGAAGCAAATCACCAGCGCATTGGCAAAGCTGTGCATGCCATAGCCGTGCCGGCGTATGTTCTCGCGTTCGACGTCGTACAGCACATGCCGAACTTCGTCAGGCCTGTACTCATGGTGATTGAGGAACGAAATGAAATCGGCAATCGCCCGCTCGAAATAGATGTTGTTTTCCCACAGCGTATCGTCGGCGTCGATCAGCAGGTTCTGGCCAGCGGGGAACCTTCCCCCAATCTCAGCAGGCATAGTCTTTATCTTATCGGAGGCTGGAGGGCTGCCACTGCAGCCAAGGAATGGATGTAATCAAAATGGCCAGCATGGAAGCCGGCCATCTCGCAAGACAAAACAATTCGCCGATTACGCGGTAACCGCGGCGTCTCCGACAAAATCAACGTTCGGCTTGTTGGGAATGATCCCGCGCTCGTAGCCCATGTCGAGCAGTTTCACGATAGCTTCACGACCGTCTTTACCGTAGTCGAGGGTGCGCTCGTTCACATACATCCCGACAAACTTGTCCGCCTGCTGCACGTCGAGGTCGCGGGCAAATTGCATCGCGTATTGCAAAGCCTCTTCGCGATGGTCCAAGGCATACTGAATGCTGTCGCGAAGTGCGTTACAACAGGACGTCGTCAGCGCCGGGCCGAGGTCGCGCTTGATCGCATTGCCGCCCAGAGGCAGCGGCATGCCCGTCAGATCGCGCCACCATTTGCCCATGTCCACGATGCGCTGCAGGCCAACCTTGTTGAAGGTGAGTTGCCCCTCGTGGATGATCAATCCGGCCTCGTATTTGCCTTCCAGTACCTTGGGAATGATTTCGTCGAACGGAACCACCTCGGTCACAGCATCAGGCGCAAACAATTTGAGCGCCAGGTAGGCAGTCGTCATCGTACCCGGTACGGCAATCTTAATCTTGCTGATTTCCTCGATCGGAATGTTGCGTGTGGCGACGATCATCGGGCCGTAACCTTCACCCACGCTGCCACCGCTGGGCATCACGGCGTACTTGTCCTGAATATATGGGTACGCGTGAAACGAGATCGCGGTAATGTCGTAATACCCTTCGAGCGCCTTACGATTCAAGGTTTCTATGTCACAAAGCGTATGCGTGAATTTCACCCCAGGAACACGTATCTTGTTCGTGGCCATGCCGTAGAACATGAACGCGTCGTCCGAGTCCGGGCTGTGCGCTACCTTAATCTCGCGGGTTTTGCTCGTCGAACTACTCATAGGTCCCTTGCCAATTAAACAGTGAAAGCTCGGCGAAATTTGGACGCCATCGCAAATCGGCCAATTTACAGCGCCCGTTGGAGTCGCCGCGACAAAGCCGCAGCAGCCATCACTTTCATAACTTCGGCGAAAAAGAATGGAGCGAGTCCAAAGGCCACGGCCCGCTGCCAGCTACCCGTCATCACCGCCAGCCATGTGATTCCGGAAGCGAAAAGCACAAATTCAGCCGTCACACCGGCGATCAAGTTTCGGCCAAACGATGCCGGGCCGCGTTCCGAGATCCATCCCGCAACAAATGCCACCAGCGGGTATGCCAGCAGGTAGCCGCCAGTCGGTCCGAGCAACTGAGCCATGCCGCCGATTCCGGACGGACTGAACACTGGCAGCCCGATTGCACCCCATGCCAGGTAAAGCGCTGCGGCGGCCGCTCCGCGCTTGCTGCCCAGGGCCAAACCCACCAGCAACACGCCGAAATTGGCCAAAGTCAAGGGCACCGGGGTGAACGGCAATGGCAGCACTAGACGCGCGCAAACCGCGATGACGGCGCTTGCGCCGATCACGATTCCTGCTTGTTTGACTAGACCCAGCGACTGTTCGCTGATCGTTTCATGAGTGCGAACCTCAACTTGCGCCATCGAAGCACCTCCAACCAAGATGACAGGCCCATGAACCAATCATGAACTCTCGTCATCTTCTTTCTTTTCAGCGACGGGAGGTGTCTCGTCCGGCGGACGCGCCACCTGTCCATCTGCATGCCCCTCACCTAAGTGACGCCGCACTCGCAGCAGGATTCCTATTCCCACCGCAATAAGCGCTGCAGTGCACAGGATCAGGAGCACAAACAGAATCTTGATCACCACAGATAGTCAGGATATCAGATGGGGTCGTTCGAATCGTGCAGTAGTGTTTGGCTCGTGCTGCAGCAGGGCGTACCAGACCCGAATTGGAACTGATTTACCGTCAGTCATTGCTTCAGCGTGAATTTTCCCGCCATGGCTGCTTCGATTTCTTCCGCCGTATGCGGCAGAGCTTCGGTCAAGTTGACGAGGGTGCCTTCCGGCGAAATCCACACAATATCTTCAATCCGGATTCCGATTTTCTCTTCGGGAATGTAAATTCCCGGCTCAACCGTGAACACCGCACCCCGAGGAACGGGCAGCGAAAGGTCTCCGACGTCGTGTACTTCAAGGCCCACATAATGGCTTACGCCGTGAATGAAATATTGCCCCAGGGGTTGTCCGTGCAGGTCCTTGCCGTGCGAATTGATGTAGTCGTAGGCAACCTGCATCAGCACATCCGACCCACGTCCAACCAATTTGCTCCTGCCCGGTCTGAACGCCTCCATAACCGCCCGCTGGGCGCCGAGCACGATGTTGTAAATCTCACGCTGGCGGTCGGTGAACTTACCATTGGCCGGTGCCGTGCGCGTAATGTCGGATGCGTACATCGCGTACTCGCCCGCCACATCCATGACCACCACATCGCCAGCGTTGACCGGGCCGTCGTCTGCTGAATAGTGCAGAACAGTCGAGTTGGCGCCCGCCCCTACGATTGGCGCATAGGCAGGGCGCTCACATCCGTCCTTCATGAATTCGTACGTCATGCGCGCATCGATGTCGTGCTCATTAATCCCCGGCTTGATCATGCGCAAAGCCGCCATATGCGCCGCCATCGATGCATTTGTGGCATGCCGAATGCGTTCCACCTCGCCCGGATCTTTCACCACGCGCAATTGAGCCATCAGCGGCTTCACATCGTGCATGGAAGTGCGCAACGGAAATGAGTTGGTACGTTTCAGCCACTCGATGGAACTGGCCGCGGCCGATACTTCGTTGTCAGCGGCGAGATCCGCATAGACCGTTGCAGAGACATTCCCCAGAATCCTCGCTAATTCAGCCGGCATCTGGTCGAGGTTTGCCACCCGGTCGAAGCCCGTAACCGCTGCAGCCTTCGGACTGTCGGCGCCCAACTTAGGGCCGGTCCATTTTTCCTGGGCCACGTTGTGCACTGGAAGAAACAGAATTTCGCTGTACGGACGTCCGGGGGTGAGGTCGTGACCGGTCACTTGCGACGAGATGATTAACGCTGCGCCGGGCTCGGCCCATCCGGTGAGATAAAAGAAGTTGTTGTCCTGCCGAAATCCGTACACGGCGTTCGGCCCATCCGCCTCGGTTCCCGCGAACAGAATCGCCACTCCATCTTTCATCTTCTGTGACAGCGCCACACGCCGGGCGTGGTAATCGGCATTCGGCTGGCGGTCGAGGGCAAAGCAACTGTAGGCCGTCAGCAGCGCCAGATAAGATACCATCAGATACTTGAGCAATTGGCTGTGAATAGCTGATTTCATTGGAGTTGGCAAACTCTATACTCCCACGGGAAATGGCTTTGTGCTGTGCTCTTCGCCCCGCGCCGCCACCAGGCTATCGAACCGGCCCTGCAACAGCGACATCAGTCCGGTGTACCAGTAGCCGAAGACGAAGAGAAATAGAAACGGCACGGTGAAGTAGTTCTCGTTCGCGATGGCGTACCAGACGGTAAGGGCGAAATACGTCCCCACCAGCAACTCGATGTACGGAATCCAGCCCAGCCGTTTGCGGTATTTCTTCGCCGCGGCTGTCTTGTCCTGCTTAGTGAGCACACGATATTTGGGCGTGCGCGCAAACGCTGTCTGCTTTCCCATGAGTGCCTCAATTACGGCCTTCGAATTCGTAATGGTGAGTCCGATGCCCAGCGCCATGAGCGGCGGCAAATACAAAAACGTCCTCAGCCACGACTTGGGAAACAATTCCTTCTGCGACATCAGATAAAAGCTGGAGATCGAGAACGTCGAGGCTAGAAACAAGGGCAGGTCGATATACAGCATCTGGAACCAGCCCTGATAAAAGCGGATGACCATCGCCGGCAGCAGCAACGTGCTCAAGACAATCATCAGCGGATAGCTGAGGTTGGCCGTCAGGTGATACCAGGCCTCCATCTTTTCGCGCCGCGAAACGTCAGCGCCCAACACCTTGGGCAGGTCCTTCTTGGAGCACTGAATCAACCCCTTAGCCCAGCGCGCTTGCTGGGTCTTGAACGCCGTCATCTCGATCGGCAGCTCCGCAGGGCACTCGACATCTTGCAGGTACTTAAACTTCCATCCCTTGAGTTGCGAGCGGTAGCTGAGATCGGTGTCTTCGGTCAGGGTGTCATGTTCCCATCCACCGGCGTCGTCGATGGCTTTGCGCCGCCACATGCCGGCCGTGCCATTGAAGTTGAAAAACACTCCCGCGCGTGACCGTCCGCCATGCTCCAGCACGAAGTGGCCGTCGAGCAGGATCGCTTCCACTTCCGTCAGAAACGAATAATTGCGATTGAGATGCGTCCACCGCGTTTGCACCATGCCGACCTGCGGATCGGCGAAATGATGAATCACTCGCATCAGCCAGTCCGGGTAAGGAGTGAAATCCGCGTCGAAGATGGCGACGAATTCGCCGGTAGAGACCTTTAATCCTGCATCGAGAGCTCCCGCTTTGTAACCCTCGCGATTGGTGCGGTGGTGATAAGTAATGTTGTGTCCCTTGGCCGCATAGCGCTCGACCACCGCCCGAGCCACCTCGACGGTTTCATCGGTCGAGTCGTCGAGCACCTGGATTTCGAGCTTGTCCGCCGGGTATTCCATTTTGCAGACGCACTCCACCAGCCGGTCGATGACGAACTGCTCATTGAAGATAGGCAGCTGGATCGTGACCTTAGGCAACTCCGTAAATCGCGACGGAGGATCGGTTGTCTTGTTTTTGCGGTACTTGAAATACATGTACACCAACTGGTACCGGTGCATCCCGTAAAACGCGAGCAGTATTAATACGATGAAGTAGGGGATCAACAGCGCCATGTCGAATGCATTGGCGTGATACAGCCCCCTGAAGGTCGTGTCCAGAAAATGCGTGCGCAGGTAGTGCCGGAGTCCGTGGGGCTCCGCGAAAAATGTGCACAGCAGCATCGGGACAGCGTTCAGTGGCTTCTCCCCGTAGGCCGCGCTCCGCCGTGGAAAACAGGCGCGGGTGTCTTCGACAACGCGATGATTGTACCTGACGCTCTCGCCGGAATTACCCGAGAGCCCTCGTCAAATCGCACATTAGTGTCCCGACAGCATTGACTCCTACGCTTCGCAGGCGAACAATAGTGTGCGGGTTACGGGATGGGTTTGCGAAGAGCATTGTGGGTGGCAGTGCTGATTTGCCTGGTGGTGCAGGCACGGGCTTTTGCGCAATCGCAGAGCCAGCAATCCTCGTCTCTCCCTGCCGCCAGCCCAGTTACTGGACAAAATCCCGAAGACGCTTATCTCTCGCCGACCGTCTACGCCAACGCCTATTTCGGCTTCGAGTTCGATTTTCCGCAGGACGCCAACCTGAAGCCGGTGGCCATGCCCACGTCCACGGACCGCCGCATACAACTGCTGGAGATGGTCGGAGCAGCGCCGCAGCACGCCGTCGTATCCATCAGCGCTTACGAATACAAGAACAAGAACTACACCGACGCCAAGGGAATTCTGCGGCGGGAATTGGATCAGGACCTCTTCGTCGGAGTGGAAGAGCTCCACGGTCTGGCCAAAACTACCATCGGCGGCCATCAGTTCTATTACTTTGAAGTTCGCCGCGGAGTCGAGCAGCTCACCGAACTGGCCGGAGAAATGAACGGCTACATTTTGGTAGTGGCCGTGAAAGCAAACGACGCGAACATGGTGAAGGAGTTGGTTTCCGCCTTCAACCAGGCGAATTTCTTTCCTCCGCAGGAAGCCTCGAAGCATTGTGGTGTCGGCGCAATTGCCTACGAGGGGCCTGCGATCTCGTCACAACGCTTGCAGGAGATCAAAGCTGCCGCGCCCGCGGAACATATGGACCCGGGAAAGATCGACGGCAACGTTTACCGCAACACGCAAATCGGGTTGGAGTACGAATTTCCCAAAGGTTGGAGCATCGAGCCTCAAGGCGCCATCGCTCCCGCAGTAGAGCGTTACCGCGAAAAAGTCAGCGGTGAGCCTAGCCTTGGCCCGCGTGAGCGCGCTGCAGTAAAGGCGTGCCGTCGCACCTTGCTATCGGCCTGGCGTACTAAGCCGGCCGCAGACGGAGAAGTCCCTTACGACGATTTTGGCGAGGTGACGCTCTCGGCCATGCCGCTCTCCTGTTTTCCCAACATCGAGTTTCCCGACGACCCCAGGGACTCTAGTGCGATTCGCCGCTTCATCGTCGGTCTTAGTCTCACCGAGCCGCTGCAGCGCGACATGACCGACGTGCGCTCCTACGAGGCGGGTGGCAAGCCTTTCGTGTTGAGCCATGGAACCATCGCCTACCGAGAAGAGGGCGATGAACTCTCACGCCGGGTTTCAGTGGCGATGGCCTTAACTGCGCACCGCGGGTATCTGCTCATCTGGGTGCTCGCCGCGCCTCACGATGCGGAACTCAGGCAGTTGTTGACCGCCAAGGTCGGGTTCGATGCGGATACGGCGAGCGGCGAAGCCTCGAATCGCAATCAGGGAGCAGGTGGCGCGGCGCCGGAGGCTAAAGTCCAGACGCCAGATCCTTCCGCTCCTGCCCCTAGCCCATCTGCAAGCGCTACGGGAGCGACGAGTTCATTGCCCACCACGGATCCTGCCGCGAACTCGCAGGCTTATGCGCCTCCCTCGTTGTTGCGTGATGGCGAGTCAATGCAGAGCCAGCAGATGCAAGGCCAGCCTCTACCTCAAAAGAAACCAAATTGATTTGAAACAGCCGTTCGGCTACGGGTTCAGAATCTTCCGGATCTGCGCCACGTGGTTGATATCGTGGCCGGCGATCTGCACCGCGAGATCTCTCACGCTCATCTCGCCACGCTCCGTGTGGACGCCATGACGTTGCCATTCTTCTGGCGTGAGCTTGTCGAACATCTGCAGATTCTCCTCGCGGAGCAAGCGGAACAGATGCAACGAGGTTTCCGGCTTGCGTGTAGCGTACCCACCTAGCCTTGCCCATAACTCCTGGTCGTAACCGGGAAGGGAACAACCGTCATGTTCCAGCATCTGGCGGTAGCGCCAGGAACTGGTGATCTCCGCTTCCGACAGGTGTGCAAGAACTTCGGCTACCGACCACTTGTCCGGTGCAGGCCGTGCACGGAGTCTTTCCGTAGGAACTCCCTCGATCAACTGAGCCAGGTGCAGGGCAGTTTCGCGCTGCACGGCAATTGGGTCCTTGCCTTCCATCAGACCCAAAATGCGCGCCTTGTACTGCATCTGTGTTTCCATGACAGCTTCACTCCCGTAGAACAAGTCTCGTGTATTTGCTTTGAAAGGGCACAGCTTCGCAGTCTTCTGGAAAAGTGACTTTCGTGACAGTTTCGCGTCAGGGCACGGCTTCAGCCGTGCCGTTAAGCCTTTTTTTTGTCATCCCGAGTGGGCTTTAGCCCGCGAGGGATCTGCCCTAATTCAGGAAGAACTTCGTATACAGCGTGTCGCGTTGCGCCGGACGGAATCCGGCATCGCGAATAATCCGCCGCAGTTCCTCTTCAGTCGTGCAATTACGTACTCCGGCCGCGCGCACGACGTTTTCCTCGATCATCACCGAGCCCACGTCGTTGCCGCCAAAACGCAGTCCCATCTGGCAGACCTTTAGCCCTTGCGTCACCCAGCTCGATTGCACATTCTCGAAGTTCGAGAGATACAACCGCGCGATAGCCAGCGTCTTCAGATACTCGACGGCCGTCGCTTCCTCCCAACCACGCCCGCCCAGCGCTGTGTTCTGTGGCTGGAACGACCATGGGATGAAGGCCGTAAATCCGCCGGTCTCTTCCTGCAAGTCATAAAGCACCTGGAAGTGGTTGACACGGTTCTCGTAGCTCTCGCCCACGCCGAACATCATGGTGGCCGTAGTGCGCATGCCCAGCTTGTGCGCCGTGCGATGCACATTCAGCCAGTCATCGGTCAGGCACTTCAGGCGCGCAATCTTGTAACGCACTTCGTCGTCCAGAATTTCGGCCCCACCTCCGGGTATCGAGTCCAGCCCGGCATCGCGCAGCCGCCTGATGGTGTCCTCGATGGTCAGGCCGCTGACTTCGGCGATGCAGATGACCTCCGACGCCGAGAAGCAATGCAGATGTACGCGTGGAAAGCGCTGCTTAAGACCACTGAGCATGGCCTCGTACCATTCGATCTTGAGATCGGGATGCAGCCCTCCCTGTAGCAGCACTCCTGTTCCGCCCAATTCCTCCGTCTCGCGCACCTTGTCGTAAATGGTGTCGAAGTCGAGGATGTAGCCCTCCGCCGCGAGTTTGCCCTTCAGCGGACGGTAAAACGCGCAGAAGGTGCAATACTCCGTACAGAAGTTGGTGTAATTGATGTTGCGGTCAATGATGTAGGTGACCACTCCGTCGGGATGCAGTCGGCGCCGCAAGGCATCGGCTTCCATACCAATGCCGACCAGATCGTCGGAACGGAACAATTCGAGTGCTTCGGCTTTGCTCAGGGACATACCAAACCATTCTAACCTGAAGCAACCGTGCGTTTCGCCGATTTGAGAGGCCTCAGCTTCAAGCATGGCCTATCAGGTCGAGCTCTCGTCGGTCCCGTGCCAGCCTTCGGCCCGGATTGCATTTGATGCCCAAACTACGTTACAGTGTATATACAAAATTGTCGTGACATAGGTCGCCAATTGCGATTGACATGGGACGAGCGAAAGAACCGTGCGAACCAGAAAAAACACAGGATCAGCTTTGAAACCGCGATGCTGGTTTTTGATGATCCCGGTCACATCTCGGTTCAGGACCGCGAAGTCGAAGGCGAGATGCGGTGGCAGACCATCGGAATGGTGAAGGGCTTACAAGTTCTACTGGTGGCGCATACCGTCTCAGAATTTGGAAGCGAAGAAGTCGTCCACATCATCTCAGCGCGTAAGGCGACACCGCTGGAACGGAGTATCTATGCGCAAGCAAACTAATACTGCTCGCCCGAAGCATGCACTCGATCAGACCCTCGCTGCCAAACACAATCGCGAATTGGCGGCCCTCGCCGCTTTGCCGGATGACGAGGTTGACACTTCGGATGCACCGGAACTCCCGCCCGGTGCATGGAAAGACGCCGTACGCGGCCGCTTCTATCGTCCCGTGAAACAATCCGTTTCGCTCCGCTTGGATGCGGATATCGTTGCTTGGCTGAAGAAGGCTGGCAAGGGATATCAGACACGGGCCAACCGTATCCTTCGAGAGCGGATGCTGGCCGATTTGCGAAAAATGCGTGCATGAGTTCAGGCGAGACATTAGCCAACACTTGAAACTGGAACTCTCACTGGCCTCGCAGCTGAATACCAATAGCGAACGTCGATAAGCCGTCCGACGCGCTTGTCTGATAACTGACAACTGATAACTGACAGCTGACAACCCCTCTCGTCGTTTACGAAACAAATGCCCACCGTTTGCGTTTATACCAGCGCTGGTCGTCATGGCAAACCTTGTAGAATGATAGGGTATTCAACGGCACCAGGTTTCACGAACTGCCCCGGCTCGCGCGGCCTATGCGACAATTCGAGGGCATAGCTGTCAAAGGAAAATAGAATGAATCGAACTACTCCCTTTGGATTCCCCAATGGTAGGACCTTGCGGCTGCTTATCCCCAGCGTACTGCTGGCGCTGGCGTTTCCGGCGTGGGCCTCGTTAGGCGACAACGTTACGTCAGTGCAGACCGACAGCGCTCACATGAAGGGCACGCTGCGCAGCGTTGCCAGCCAGCGCTATGTCACCCACGAAATTCAAGTTCCTACCGGCCAGGTGGTGCGCGAGTACGTTTCGCCCGAAGGAAACGTCTTCGGTGTGGCTTGGCAAGGGCCGTTTCGGCCTGACCTGCAACAGGTGCTGGGTTCTTATTTCGACACCATCAATCAGGCAGTCGCAGCCCAGGTTCGCCATGGACATGGCCCGGTTTCGATCGAGAATTCAGGTTTTGTGTTTCAGCAAAGTGGACACGCACGCGATTTCCATGGCCGCGCCTATGTGCCTGCCATGATTCCACAGGGCGTGGATGTCACCGAGATCCAGTAAAGGAGCAAGCGTGCGACTCATAGGAATTCTTGCAGCAGTTTGCTGCCTTGTAGCTCTGGTAGCGTGTGGTGGAAGCAGCAGCACGACCTCGACGATCACCCTGGTCGGTGCGAGCTGCAACCCAACTTCCATCACCTCCGGGCAAACCAGCCAATGTACGTCCTCAGTTTCCGGTACAGGGAATTTTAGTTCGGTAGTCACCTGGACCGCCAGCGGCAACGGAACCATCACTCCGGCAGGCGGAGTATTTACCGCCGAGACGGTTCCGTTCACCACCCAGGTAACGATCACTGCTACCTCGACCCAGGACAGCACCAAGACAGGTTCTACCGTAATCACCGTCCAGACATCGGGAACGGTGACTTCGGTGGTTGCAACGTGTTCTCCGACGACGATTCAGAGCGGCCAGCAGACGGCTTGCAGCGCGGTCGTCAACGGGAGTGGCAATTTCAGTCCCAATGTCACCTGGACCGCCAGCTCTGGCACTATCAATCCGATTACCGGTGTGTATAGCAACACCACGCCGGGCACCTACACCATCACTGCCAGCTCGCAGCAGAACACGGCAGTGACGGGAACTGCTACCGTCACCGTCGTCAGCAGCGTCGAGCAACACGCTGCCGATCACGGTCGATGGCGGTCCTCCTGCCTTGGTAGCGTTGAACCCGCCCCAGGTGTACGTCAATGGTGCTTTTGCCACAGTCACAGTTTGTGCCCCGGGAACTTCGAATTGCCAAACCATCGACCATGTTTTGATCGATACCGGCTCGGTTGGTTTGCGGCTGCTCGCCCAGGGAGCAGTCCGGCGGAGAACTGAATCCAACGCCATTCCCGCTCCAGACTGACTCCAGCGGCAACCCCATAGGTCAGTGCAACGCATTCGTCGATGGAGTTACGTGGGGATCTGTTGCCCTTGCCACCGTGCAATTGACTCAGCCCATGAATGGTCAGGCCGGCGAGACCGCCTCGACTCCATTGAACGTAACCCCACCACCGACCGTGGCAGGGCTTCCCGATCCAGATTATTGGTGATCCTCGCGTTCCATCGATTCCTTCCACTTGCACTTCTCAAGGCACCGACGAGAGTACCTTGGCCTCATTCGGCGCATATGGCGTCCTCGGCGTAGGCAACTACGAGCAGGATTGCGGTCCGGCATGTGTCACTAACAGCCCGCCTCCGGACCTCTACTACTCCTGTCCCAGCAGCGGCTGCAACCCAATCGTCGTGGGCCTCGCGCAGCAGGTCACCAATCCCGATTGGGCACTCCCAGCCGACAATAACGGTGTGCTGATCCAGTTGCCTTCCGTTCCTTCCGGCGGTCAGGCGCTTGTGAACGGCAATCTGATCTTTGGAATCGGTACGCAAACCAACAATGGTCTGGGTGCGGCGACAGTCTTCGACATAGACAACAATCCGTCCGACACCACGTACACCTTCTTCACTACTGTCTTCAACGGTCAGACCAACAGCTGCAGCTACATTGACAGCGGCTCGAACGCTTACTTTTTCCCATCTGCTGGGTATCCGGGACTGATAGCGTGCGGCAGGCACCAACGCGCCGTTCTACTGCCCGACAAGCTATGGACAACCGACCCTTCTGGCGCTCAATGCCATCAATCAGAGTGCGGCTAATACAAACGGCGCAACGGGAACGGTGTCGTTTAACGTGGGTAATGCGAACACCTTATTTACCAACAACGGTGACGCAAATAACGCATTCAGGAGCTCGGCGGGCCGAATTCGCCAGTCTCCGGCTGCGGGTCGTCGTTCGATTGGGGCCTCTCCTTCTTCTACGGGAAGCCAAACGGTGTATTCACGGGCATCGAGCAGCAGCCTGTGACTGGCACGACTGTCGTGGGACCCTTCTGGGCTTACTAGCGGTAGAGCTGGCCTTCAGGCCAGCGTCTAGGCCGTTTATTTTTTGTCATCCCGAGGAGGCTTTAGCCTCCTCGGGAGCGCTTTTTTTGACTTTTTGAGCGAGCTAAGTCCTTATGGCTGATATGGATAGCTATAAGTACATGTAGAACCAATGGGTTGGGAGCAATTTTCCCCCAACCCATTGAAAACAAACAACCGCGATTTCGCAAATTCGCGGTAACTTATTGATTCTTGCTGCCAGCCTAGATCAATGAAATCGACCGAGACCAAGGCGCCAAAAGCCACTCGCCCGGTTCTTCCCAAGGTGTACGGGGTCCCCAAGGCCCTAAAGGGAAGTGTCTCCTGGGACTGGGCCCAAGAGCGCCTGACCTCCTCGCACAACTACCTCATCACCACTGTCCGCCCTGATGGGCGTCCGCACACCATGGTGATCTGGGGAATCTGGCTGGAGAACGCGTACTACTTCAGTACCGGCGCGGACACCCGCAAGGCGAAGAACCTCGCTGCCAATCCTCATTGCGTGATTTGCAACGAGAACATCGAGGAAGCCGTAATCGTCGAGGGTGAAGCGCGTCCTATGGAGGTCGAGAAAGTCCCCAAAGAGGCGTTCGAGAGCTACTTCAAGAAGTACGGCTGGAAGCTCGATCCCAAGATGGGCCCAATCTTCAAGGTCACGCCTCGAAAAGTGATCGCCATGCCGGAGAAGCTATTCCCCAAAGGCGCGACCCGCTGGCTGTTTAAGTAAATTGTTGAGAGTGCTGCTTACTTCCGCGCACTGCCAAATGCGACGGGCCCCAGGAAGCGAAGTTCCGGCACCGACGGTATCAGCCCGACTTCGTGCGCGTAATTCAGGAAGAGATCCAATCCAGCATGATTTTCGCGGTCGAGATAATAGTGGATGTTCTCGGTGAGATAGGTCGTCACCTCAGTTTCAGTAAGGCCCAGTTTGCGGGACCATTGTGCTGCTAGAGTTGCGACATTCTCCGGTAGCAACCCATGATCGCGGGACTCCTGAAAGGTACGAATGAGATTCATCCCTTCCGGCTGCTGATTTAGGGCATCCAACCGCACCGCCCAGAACGCGAACACAAACGGCTTCCCCGTCAATCTCTTCCAGTCGTGCCCCAAGTCGTAAACGTGATAAGGCGAGTCATGCAGCGAGATCTGCAGGGCCGAATCGCCAATCAGGAGGGCCGCATCGTTCTGCTTGAGCATCTCCTTTAAGTTAGGAGGGTGAGGCTCGAACTTCCGGTGACCTCCCAGAAACTTCGCGAACAGAATTTGCGTCAACGCGACAGACGTTCGCGAAGACGTATCGGTCGCTACCGTCTTTACGTCTTCGATGGGCTTCTTGCTGATCAGAAGGATCGAACGAACCTTATCTCTGGCTGCGATGGCGATGTTGGGCAGGATCACCAGACCGGGGATTTGAGCATACGTCACGGCCGGAATGATGCCGATGTCTGCTTTGCCATCGGCTAATGCGGCAGCGCACTCCGAGGGGATGGTGTACGAGATGTCAAAGTCCTTCGCGACATCGGCGTGCTCGAAATCCCACATCAGGGGGGCCGTGTTTAGGAACGATATGGCCGAGACTCGCAGGCGGGGCATGAACATCCGAGTCTAACAAACGAGCGACCGGTAGCGCGGTTCGTGATCGTCACCGTCCCCTGTTAGCTGCCCCTGCCAACGCACGAAACTCTGTGACGGTTGTCATTGACGGTAACTTTATCGGTGATTACCCTGAGCGTCACGGGAATCTGTCGTTTCAGGAGCCGCTATGGCCAAATCGGAGTTGGCGTTCGCGAAGTGCCCACCGGAAGTCACGAGCACTCTACAATGGCTCGCGCTGTCCCTCACGCCCGGCATAGGTGCTGGCAGAGGACGTAAGCTAGTCGAGCTGTTCGACGGCATCGACCGCCTGTCACACGCCTCTTTGACCGAACTGGAGGCGGCAGGCTTGGCAGCCGCTTCGGCTCAGAGCTTGGCACTCGGCAAGTCGCTCGAACTCGCAGCGGACGAGATGGATCGTGTTAAGGCACTGGGGGCCGAGGTTATCGCGCTCGACGATCCCTGCTATCCCAAGCGACTTTATGAAATCTACGACCCCCCGCTCGTACTCTACCTCAGAGGAAACTCGGAAATCATTAATCAGCAAGGAGTTGCGGTAATCGGGACTAGGCATCCTACCCCCTACGGCACCGGAATGGCCGAGCGGCTAGCATGCGACCTTGCCGCTCGTGGGCTCATCATTATCAGTGGAATGGCGCGAGGAATCGATAGTGCCGCCCACCGCGGGGCGTTAAATGCCCACGGCCCCACGGTCGCGGTGTGGGGAACAGGCGTCGATGTCACCTATCCTAAGGAGAATCAGAAGCTTGCGGACCAGATTCTGGCTACTGGCGGCGCCGTTGTCAGCGAATTTCCCTTGGGTACCTTCCCGGCTCCTCAGAATTTCCCCATCCGCAACCGCATTATCAGCGGAATGTCGATCGGAGTATTGGTGATCGAAGCTGGAGAATACAGCGGCACGCGCGTGACGGCCCGCTGTGCGCTGGAGCAAGGACGAGATGTTTACGCGGTGCCGGGCAACGTAACCAATAAACTGTCATGGGGTCCTAACACATTGATAAAGCAGGGCGCTGCGTTGGTTGCGACTTGGGAAGACGTCTGGGAAGCGCTGCCCGCGGACACCCGCCTGGCTCTTACTCCTCCTGAACGCTCTGCATCCGAGGGGCCCCAGACAGCATCTCTGTTTGGCGGTCCGGATTTAGGGCCGGACGAAAAGAAGATTTTTGCGGTATTGCGGGCAGATGAGCCCACGCACATCGACCAGCTGATTGAGCGCCTGGTTGCGGACCTGTCTTCCTCCCAGATTTTCGCCGCGCTGTTTGAGCTAGAAATGAGCGGCCGAATCCGCACGCTGCCAGGGAAATACTACGTGAGGGTTATCTGAAGCTATCAGCCGTCAGCGGAGAGTGTCTAATGCAAGATTTTCGCAATCTGAACGTCTGGAAAAAGGCACATGAATTAGTACTGGAGATTTATCGAGTCAGCCAGGGGTTCCGCGCCGCGAGATGTTCGGTCTGACGAGCCAGTTGCGCCGCGCTGCATCATCCATCACAGCAAATTTGGCTGAAGGCTGTGGGCGCACTCAATCAGAGTTTGCGCACTATGTTCAGATTGCCTTCGGGTCGGCTAGCGAGCTGGAGTACCACTTGCTCTTGGCTCGCGATTTAGGTTTTCTGGATGTGGCCATTTACGAGCGGAACACACGGGATGTGTGCGAGATTAAGAAAATGCTAAGTGCGCTTCTGAGCAGAGTAAGGGTGTCGACAAAGAGGATGTAGTCTCGCATTGATCCAGTTTGTGAAATGCGCGAACCTGCGGGGATTACGAGACTTAGCTGAGAACTGATAGCTGATAGCTGACGGCTGCGATTTCGGTTTTGCTCGGCACTCGTGCTAGTGTCGTATTCGTATCCCTGAAATCATATTTACTGTTGAGCAGACATAAGAGGTTCCATTGGCAAAGGGTCTAGTTATCGTCGAATCGCCCACCAAGGCGAAGACGATCCAGAAATATCTTGGCGCCGGATACGAGGTTGAAGCCTCGTTCGGCCACATCAAAGATCTGCCCAAGAAGTCCCTGGGGGTGGATCTGGAGAACGATTTCGCGACCGATTATGAGGTGATTCCTGGTAAAGAAAAGGTCATCGCGAAGCTGAAAAAGATGGCCAAGTCAGCCGACACCATCTACCTGGCGCCTGACCCGGACCGCGAAGGCGAAGCCATCGCCGCGCACCTCGCCGAGGAACTGGGCGGAGAGCGCGTGGACGGCAAGAAGTCGAAGAAAACCGCTACGCCTATCTGGCGCGTCACGTTCAACGAGATTACCAAGAAGGCCGTCCAAGACGCCTTTCAGCACGCTCGCGATATCGATCGCAACCTGGTAGACGCACAGCAGACACGCCGTGTCCTGGATCGCCTGGTTGGTTATCAGGTGTCACCGCTGTTGTGGGACAAGGTCCGTCGTGGCCTGTCTGCTGGCCGCGTGCAAACGGTCGCCTTGCGGCTCATCGTGGAGCGTGAACGCGACATTAAGGCGTTCGTCCCGACCGAATACTGGACCTTGGACGCCCATCTTGCGGGGACCAAGCCTCCTGCTTTCGACGCGCGGCTGGTGGGAACGAACCCAAAGCAAAACGTTCTCCCCAATGAGGAGACCGCCAAGAAGCTGGAAGAGGAGCTCAAGAGTGCGACCTGGACCGTGCGCTCGGTCGAGAAGAAAGAGCGTCGCCAGAACACTGCCGCTCCCTTTACGACGAGCAAGTTCCAGCAGGATGCCTCGCGCAAGCTTCGCTTCAGCGTAAAGCGCGCCATGATGATCGCCCAGCGCCTTTACGAGGGTGTCGATCTGGGTGAAGAAGGTACGGTGGGTCTGATCACCTACATGCGTACCGACTCCACGCGCGTATCGAACGATGCGATCGCCGAGGTGCGTGAGCTGATTGGCAAGGAGTACGGTCCGCAATTTCTGCCGGAATCGCCGAACACCTTCAAGTCGAAGAAAGATACGCAGGACGCGCACGAAGCAATTCGTCCGTCGTCGGCTGGTCGGCATCCCGACACCATCAAGCAGTACCTGCAGGAAGACGAATTCAAGGTTTACAAGCTCATCTGGCAACGTTTTGTGGCCTCGCAAATGAACCCGGCCGTTTTCGACCAGACGACGGTCGATATCGACGCCGCCAGCAAGGGAGAAGCCCATCGCTTCCGTGTGAGCGGTTCAGTCCTCAAGTTCGAGGGTTTCCTGAAGGTTTACGAGGAGTCCAAAGACAACAAGGACGAAGAAGATGAGAACTTGAAGCACAAGCTGCCCGAGCTGACGGAAGGGCAGAAACTTACTCTTAAGTCACTCAGTTCCGAGCAGCACTTCACCGAACCGCCGCCGCGGTTTAATGAGGCATCGCTGGTCAAGGAACTGGAAGAGCGGGGAATTGGCCGCCCTTCCACCTACTCCGCCATTATCAGCACCATCCAGGAGCGGCAATATGTACAGAAGGTGGGGGGCAAGTTTATCCCTACGGAAATCGGTTTCGTAGTCACCGACCTTTTGGTGGTCAACTTCAAGGATATTTTTGACTTCCAGTACACGGCCCGTCTGGAGGAAGAACTCGACGAGATCGAAGAGGGCAAGGAGTCTTGGACCGACGCACTGGCGGAGTTCTACAAGAAGTTCGAAAAGGACCTCCATTACGCCGAAAAGCACATGGAGAACGTGAAGCGGATGGAGAAACCCACCGACCAGATTTGCGAGCGCTGCGGCTCGCCGCTGGTCATTAAGTGGGGCAAACACGGCTCGTTCTTCGCTTGCAGCTCGTACGACAAGACCGATCCCAACAGCTGCACATTTACCAAAGAAAACCCCATTGACCTACCGGATCTCGACTCGGCTGACCTGCAAGAGACAACCCAGGAAGAGTATTGCGAAAACTGCGGCCGTCCCATGGTGCTCAAGCGCGGACGGTTCGGACAATTCATGGCGTGCACGGGTTATCCGGATTGTAAAACCACCCGTCGCCTCGACCAGGCCAAGAAAGTGCCCGACATTCCGCTCGACGAGAAGTGCCCGCAGTGCGGTCGGAACCTTTTGATCCGGCACGGGCGTTTCGGCGAGTTCGTTTCCTGCAGCGGTTACCCGGACTGCAAGTACGTCAAGCAAAACCTGATCGGCGTAAAGTGTCCGGATTGTAAGGACGGCGACATCGCTGAGAAGAAGGCGCGCCGCGGCAACTACTTCTACGGATGCACCAACTATCCCAAGTGCGAGTTCACCTCGGCATTCAAGCCCGTGGCGGAAGAATGCCCAGTATGCAAGAGCCCGTACCTGCTGGAGAAGACGCTGAAAGACGGCGTCTACCTGGTGTGTCCGAACAATAAGCGCACGACGGCGGAAGAACCCAAGCGCCGCGGCAAGAAAAAGAAGATCGAAACGGTAGAGAGCACCGTGAAATGCGATTACTCTCGGCAAATTGCTACGCCAGAGGCGGTAGCCTAGGAGATGACCATGAGCGAATCACAGCCAACGCACCACGATGCTGATCTCATTCTCAAACTTTACGACCTTCGTCGTGAGCCGGTAATGCGCGAGGCGCGAACGTTTTTCGGACAGTTCTCACCCAAGTCGCTCGATGATTTGATGAAGCTTGCCGGCGCGTTCGGCACCAAGGAGCAGGCTTATCTTCGCCAAGTGGCGGGATATTGGGAAATGGCAGCATCCCTGGTAAACCGCGGAGCGCTCAATCGTGAACTTGCGCTGGACAACTTCCAGGAATTGTTTTTTGTGTACGCCAAAATACAGCCCTACCTCGAAGAGTATCGCCAAAAGATGGGGACGCCGCAGTTCCTGCGACAGGTGCAGCAGCTCGCCGAGAGTTCGGCGGAAACCCGCGAGCGCACTGCGGCCATGCAGCGGATGCAGGCTGAAATGGCCCGTCGGAGAGAAGAAGCGGCGCTGTCAGCTCGTTAGCTGAGGTACTCGCGGATATAGGGATCGCGGCAGCGCAGCAGGTCCGGTGCTGTGCCTTCGAAGATAATCTTGTGGTCGCGCAAGATCAGAAACGTTGTGTGGACGTTCCGCCTGGAACCGTCCTCCAGTGGCACCATTTTATTGAGTTTGCGATCGAAGTAATGGCTCGCCATCGTGAAAGCATCCTGCAATCGATGGGTGACCAGCAGGGAACTGGTCTGATACACATCACGCTGCTTTACCACCAGCTCAATAATCGTGTTTGAAGTTACCGGGTCGAGTCCGCCGGTAGGCGAGTCGTAGAGCAGCACTTCTGGTTGTGTGATGATCGCTCGAGCAATGGCCACGCGCCGACGCATGCCACCTGAAAGCTCTGACGGAAACATGTTATAGGTGTGTGCCAGTTCGACGAACTCAAGCACCTCGACGACGCGTGCGTGGATCTCGTCAGTAATTTGTCCGGTTTCCTCAATTAAGCGATAGGCGACGTTCTCCTCGACCGTGAGCGAGTCGAACAAAGCGCTCTCCTGGAATACCATGCCAATCTTCCGGCGGAAGGAGTACATGTCCTGCTCCCGCATCGCTGATATTTCTTCCCCCAGCACGGTGATGCGCCCGCTGTCGGGCTTTAGCAGACCGAGAGCCAGCTTGAGGATCAGAGTCTTGCCTGTTCCTGCTTCGCCCAGCAGCACTTTGGTTTCGCCGTGCTTGAGTTCAAACGAAATGCCATCGAGAACGGGATTTTCGAAGGCGATCGAGACGTCCTCAAAGCGCAGCAGGATCCCTGAAGGTTCGGTATGTTTGGGCTCTGGCTGCGAGACTGGGGCAGTGGGGGTTGCCATGGTTAATAGTGGAAAAACATAAGCAGGAACTTAGTGATAAAGAAATCGCTGACCACGATCAGCACCGATGCTGCGACCACGGCCTGGGTTGTGGCCCGCCCCACGCCTTCCGTACCGCCCTTGGCCGTCATTCCGTAATAGCAGCCGACAGAAGAGATGATGAAGCCGAAGAACACGGGTTTTGCCAGCCCCATAAACACGTCCCCGAAACGGAGCGACTGATAAGCAGTTGTCCAGTACTGCTTGCCATCGAGCCCTAGCAGGAGATACGAAACCACGAAGCCGCCGGTCAGACCCATCAAGTCAGAAATGATGCTCAGGAAGAACTGCATGATGATGGTGGCCATCACGCGAGGAGTCACAAGTTTCTTGGTCGGGTCCACTCCCATCGCCCGCATCGCATCGATT
Organism: uncultured Acidobacteriaceae bacterium; assembly: GCA_963730105.1. Classification (GTDB taxonomy): domain Bacteria; phylum Acidobacteriota; class Terriglobia; order Terriglobales; family Acidobacteriaceae; genus DASRAA01. Next base: position 306,035 of record CAVSQO010000009.1, on the reverse strand, counting down.
TGTTCGGTCACCTTCATCGACCCAAGTTCGCTGGCCATGCCGCTGGCGTTACGGCCCGCTACCAGGATGCCGGTCAATACCGGTCCTAACTCGCGAACCATGGATAGGCTGACCAGTTGTCCAGTCAGTGACAATGAACCGAACTGCTGCAACGTAGTGGCGGTCTGCAAGGCGAGCACCGCACCGGTAAAGAAACCGATCAGCACTACGATCGGCAGCGATCCGACGCCAATGGAGTCGGCCTGCAGTAAGGTGTCGGAGATATACCGGGGGTGGGCAAAGATGTTGGAGAGCGACCGGCCGGCGAGCAACGAATAGTCCTGTACGGCTTCGACCTTGTCTTTGGCGATGTCGTTCAGAGAGTTGATTGGCATGCTCGAGTCCGCGTGTGCTCCAGAACGAAAATATAACAGAGCAACGCGGTTATGCCCCGGAATGTGTCTGGCGCCCCGGTCATTGAGGCCGCCGGTTCCCAAAATCGCTCATATTAACGGGCTTGATTCGTCAAATGCAGGGTTTATCAATTGCACACCTCCGCCGCGTGATTTAGTATCGAAAGCCTGATGTGGTTAGCAGTAAACACAGGAGGCCAGAGCATGGCGTTCCAGGTGGATCGGAGTGCATTCGACCCCGATTCGGGTTTTGAGTACTACATCTGTTTTAAGCCGCCCAGCCAAGTGGAGGGCGACGAAGTCACTGCCCGCATCTCGATCGAGGTCGCCGTCTCGGTCTCCGAAACGGGCGACATTGCTGATCTGAGCTTCGTGCTTCCCAAGGCCTGCCGCACCGACTACGCTCTGACCTATATCAAGAAAGACCCCACGGCAATCTGCGTGGAAAACCGCGTGTTTGTCTCGCTACCCGGCCTCAGCGGAGACGCAGTTCTCAATGCGCCGGGAACCGTCGAGCTCGACAACGCTGGACGCATCGTCGCTATCGAGATCAACGGCTGTATTCCGCACACCACAACTTTTCGTCCCGCGCGGGCGTAACATCTGGCAAGTTACGGCGTTCGCCCCCACGCCGTCATTTATCATGACGACGTGGAAGATGTATCCGTATTCGTACTTGCGGGCGGTCGCAGCTCACGCATGGGACAGGACAAGGCCCTGCTAGTGCTCGGTGGGCAAAACCTGTTGCAACTCACGCTTGAGAAGACAAGTGCTCTCACGACGCGGCCAGTCATTGTCGGCGACCGGAACAAGTATGCGCAATACGGCGAAGTTATCGAGGACGCGATTCCCGGATGTGGCCCGCTCAGCGGTATTCACGCAGCGCTTCGCACAACGTCGTATGATCGGAACCTGATTGTGTCAGTGGACATGCCGCTTATGACGACGGAGTTCCTGCGTTGGTTGTTGCAACTCGCGTCGGCGACTGACGCGACCGTGACAGTGCCACAGGCAGAAGGACGCAACCAGCCGCTGTGCGCGGTTTACCGGCGCACGGCACAAGGCGTCGTCGAGCAGGCCCTGCGGGCAGGCGAGTACAGGGTGGACCGCCTTTTCAAGATTATTCCGACCCGATTTGTAGCGGAAAGCGAATGGGTGTCTGCCGGATTCTCGCCCAGCATTTTTCGCAATATCAACACACCTGAGGATTATGAAGCAGTAGCCGGTGTCGTCGCCGACAGTCCTCGTGCATCAACCGCGGGCACAAACTCATGAACGGCCAGAAGCCATATATCGAATTCGAGCACGTGTATAAGGCCTTCGGCAGCAAGGTCGTCATTCATGACGTCAGCTTCGATGTAATGCCGGGAGAAACCGTCTGCATCCTCGGTCGCAGCGGCGTCGGTAAGTCGGTTTCGCTGCAGATGATCATGGGCTTTCTCAAGGCCGACAGCGGAAACGTGTGGGTGGCACACGAAAACGTGACCGAGTTTGGCGAAGAACGGATGGAGGAGATTCGCAAGAAAGTCACCATGGTCTTTCAGAACGGAGCGCTCTTCGATTCACTCACCGTTGGCGAGAATGTCGCGTTTCCGCTGCGCGAGCGGGGCGGGCTCGAAGAAGAGCAGATTTACCAGATTATCGACGGACTGCTCGACATGGTTGGTGTACGCGAGTTCCGCGATCTGCTGCCATCAGACCTATCCACCGGCATGAAGCGTTCCGTGGCCATCGCCCGCGCTCTGGCCGCGCAACCCGATGCGGTGCTGTACGACGAGCCCACCACCATGGTCGATCCTCTGATGGCGCACCTGCTGGGAGACCTGATCAAGAAGCTGAAGCGGCAACTGAAACTGACCAGCATCGTGGTGACCCACGATATGGCGCTGGCGAAAAAGCTGGCTGACCGCCTGCTGTTTCTGCACGAAGCGCGTGCCATTTTCTTCGGCACGTTCGAGGAAATGCAGAAGTGCAACGAGCCCATTGTGCAGGAGTTCCTCGAACTCGACTCACTCGACTTCGAGCGCTACTTTGGCGCCCAGCGCCCACCGCACTCCGCGCAAGTCTGATCCGACACCTTCGTTGAAACTAAAATCCCTGAGCAACCAAGCGATCGATGGTAAGCCTGCCGGACTGCTTGTCCCGATGGGTCCATTTTTCGAGGTACTTGGCGACGATGTCAGTCTCGATATTCACCGGGTCGCCCGGCCTGAGCGATTTTAGATTGGTCATTTTGACCGTGTGGGGAATGATGGCGATTGTGAGCCGCAAGCCTTCGAGGTTGGCGACAGTAAGACTGATTCCCTCAATGGCAATCGATCCCTTGAACACTACATACCTTTCCAGGTCTTCCGGGATATCGATATGCAGCCAGAAATCGTCAGCATTGGCGATCGGCTCGAGTCCAGCCAGCCGGCCGGTTCCGTCCACATGACCCTGGACGATGTGACCTCCCATGCGCGCATCGGCTTTGAGGGGTAACTCGAGGTTCACCTCTGCGCCCTCGGAGATTCGCGAAAAAGAGGTTCGCGTCCAGGTCTCTTTGGCCAGGTCCGCGCAAAACGTGCTTGGCTGGATGTCGAGGGCGGTCAGGCAAACTCCGCTGACCGCGATGCTATCGCCCTCCTTAAGCTCTTTCGCGGACGACTGAGCCTCAATGGTAATGCGGTGGTTGCCGCCTCTTTCAGCAATGCTGACGATGGTTCCAACTTCTTCTACTAGACCGGTGAACATGAGAGCGACCTCGAAGAATTGCCTGCAAACGCAGGCCGATCATGAAGGATCAGGAACAACATGAATTACGTCGGCATAGGGATCGCGTAAGTACCCTTCGACAGCAAAATCCTCGCCAAAGCGGTGCAAGGTAAGGGAACGGACATAGGCAGCCTCGCTGAAGCGGCGGTAGCCCGTACCGAGTGCCAGAGGAATCGATCCCGTGCCGGCCAATATTTTGGGCGCGTAATAAAAGAAAATCTTGTCCACGATTCCGGCAGACAGAGCGGCCCAATTCACCATCGCGCCACCTTCAATAATCATGCTGGTGATCTCGCGCTCTCCGAGCCTGGCGGTGACCCGCTCCAAGTCGGGCCGGCCGTCGGACGTTTGCGAACCGCTCGGGAAGGGAATCGTCCCATCTTCCAGGGGCTGGCGCATGGGAACCTGCTCCACCATGATTCCCCGTTCTTCCAACTCCCGTCGCTTGCGCTCCTCGGCAAAGCAGCAGAACACAACAACGTCGTAGTCGGCTGTGCGCACTACGCGAGAGTCTAACGGCAACCGCAGACGCGAATCGAGAATCACCCGCAAAAGCGGTCGCCGCCTCGACAAGCCAGTTCGGTCGGTCAGTAAAGGATCATCGGCGATGATGGTGCCCACGCCGACCATGATGGCGTCGTTGGCGTGGCGCATCTCGTGTACATGGGCGCGGGCCACCTCGCTAGTGATCCAGCCTCCCGTGGCGGCCATCGAACTCATGGTGCTGGGACTGATGGTGTCGCCCGGCGGGGGAGCAATCTTGCCGTCCAGGGTCATCGCAGTCTTGAGCGTGATGAAAGGCGTCTTATATCGGATGTACCGGGCAAATGCCTCGTTAAGTTTGCGCGCCTCCGGCTCGCAGAGCCCTTCCTGGACTTCGATTCCGGCAGCGATCAGCCTCTCGAAGCCTCGCCCCGCGACTAGTGGGTTCGGATCGCGCATCGCCGCTACCACGCGCTTCGCGCCGGCCGCGATAATGGCCTCTACGCAGGGCCCGGTCCGGCCAACATGAGAGCAGGGCTCCAGATTCAGGTAGAGGGTGCTGCCGTTGGCCCGCTCACCGGCCGCCTCCAGAGCGATCACCTCGGCGTGCTTTACCCCGTCGTAAGTGTGGCTACCGCGTCCCACGACCTTGCCTTCTGCCGAAACCAGCACTGCTCCCACACGAGGGTTCGGAGAAGCCAGCGCAATCCCTCGGCGGGCCAACTCCAGGGCTTGCTGCATGTACCGCGCGTCATTGGCCTTCGGTGCCATGGTCAGTTGAACAGCGAGTCCACAAAGTCCTTGGCGTTAAAAGGCAATAGATCGCCCGCCTTTTCGCCGACCCCAACGTAGCGAACCGGCAGACCAAGTTCCTTCGAGATCGCGACAACTACGCCGCCCTTGGCCGTCCCGTCGAGCTTGCTTAGCACGATGCCCGTAACTCCCGCCGACTGCGTGAACAAACGAGCCTGCTGTAACCCGTTCTGTCCTGTGGTCGCGTCCATTACCAGGAGCGTCTCGTGCGGGGCCGTAGGGATAAAACGCTGAGCAGTACGCCGCATCTTCTCCAGTTCCGTCATCAGGTTGCTCTTGGTGTGCAACCGGCCCGCAGTATCCACGATTACGTAGTCAATATTGCGCGCCTTGGCTGCCTGCAGCGCATCGAACAGCACTGCGGACGGGTCACCGCCGGGTTTGTTCTTGATGACTTCCACCCCGGAACGATCGCCCCAGATTTCCAGCTGTTCGATCGCCGCCGCGCGGAACGTGTCGGCCGCTGCCAGCAGCACGCTCTTGCCCTGGGCGCGTAGAGCGTAAGCCAGCTTTCCTGTCGAGGTGGTCTTGCCCGTCCCGTTCACGCCTACGACAAGAATCACTTCCGGCTCGCCGTCCACCTTTTGAACGGGACGCTTTTCGGCGTCATTCAAAATCTTCAGCAACTCTTCTTTCAGCACGCGCTTAAGTTCTTCCACATCGCCGATCTGCTTGCGATCGACTTTCGCACGTAAGGATTCCAGCACCGCTGCGGTCGTAGCCGTTCCGAGATCGGCGCTAATCAGGGTGGCTTCCAGGTCGTCCAGGGTGCTACGGTCGATCTCCTTGCCGATCGATGCCAGGTCTTCAATGCGCTCACTGAGGCTCTCACGCGTGCGCGTGACCGCCTCTTTCATACGTTCCAGAAAACTCGGTTTTTCGTCGGTGCTGCCGAACAGGGTCTGAATCATCGATGGGTCCGTCGCGTGCTATCAGAATTGCGCAGGGCGGATAGGTAGCCGCACGCGAAAGCTCGTGGAGCCGCGAATCTTACATTATAGTCAACATAGCGAATGGTCATAACCGCATTGCCACAGTCGTTCCTCAGAGAATCTTCACTCTGTAAGTTATTCATCCAATGCGTGTTCGACAGGAGTGGACGATGGCGAAATGCGACCACCTTGCACATGCCAATCACAAGGCAAAGCCTAGTAGCAAGACTTGCGAGGCGTGTAAGGCCGCCGGTCAGAAGCCGGTCGAGCTACGCATCTGTCTGATCTGCGGCAACGTAGCGTGCTGCGATTCCTCGCCCGGACGACACGCCAACAAGCATTTTCAAGAGACCGGACATGCCATCATGAAGCCGTACAAGTCAGGCGACTGGATTTGGTGTTACGTGCACCAGTCGTATATGTGATGGCCGTCGACCAGCTGGTTCTCCGCTGTCGCACGCGGCACACGATTGGCCGAATTGTGTACTCTGTACAACAGCGCCGGGTTTCCCTTCACCGGCCGTCTTGACGATTGATGGCGATTTCCCAGGAATTGAAAGCTCGGTTTTGCGTGCGGCGCTTACTGGCGCTGCTTTCACTTTTGTCGCTCTGCGCCGGCGTCAGCGCCCAGATCCCGTCTCCCTGGGTCGACACCAAACCTCTTGCGATTGACACCGGTGTGACGGGGCTGAAGCTGACGCTTCGCCGTTTGCACACCACCGCCCGGCTGATGCATACCACCGCCCACCCAGATGACGAGGATGGCGGCATGCTGACGCTGGAATCCCGGGGACATGGAGACACCGCGCTGCAGTTGACCCTCAACCGCGGCGAGGGCGGACAAAACAAAGTCGGCAGCAATCTTCTCGACGAGCTTGGTATTCTTCGCACCCTCGAGTTGCTGGGGGCTGATCGCTACTACGGCGTGGAGCAGCGCTTCACCCGCGTCGCCGATTTCGGCTTCTCGAAAACGCCGGAAGAGACATTCGCCAAGTGGGGAGGTCACGACGTCGCACTGGCCGACATGGTGCGAATCATCCGGACCTTTCGGCCTGATGTAATCTGTACGCGCTTCCAGGGAGCGTCGCGCGACGGTCACGGAAACCACCAGGCTTCCGGCATCCTCACCCGCGAAGCCTTTCGCGCGGCGGCCGATCCAACGAAGTTCCCCGAGCAGATTCGCGAAGGTCTGCAACCTTGGCAGGCGAAAAAGCTTTACATGGACAACGTTCGGGCCACGGAAGAGTGGAACGTTGAACTGGATACCTCGCAGGACGACCCACTGCTCGGCGAGTCGTACGTAAAGTTTGCCTGGAAGGGACTGCAACACCAGCTCTCGCAGGGCGCCGGCGGATGGACGCTGTCCGAGGGCCGCCGTACCAGCTATTACAAGCTCATCGATTCGGTGTTGCCCGCTAACCCTGTCAGCACGACCCACGAGAAGGACTTCTTCGACGGCATCGATACGTCGTTACCGGCCTTAGCATCACGCCTTGGCTCGGACGCCAATAAAGTGCCCTGGCTTCGTCAGTCGCTGGAAGAACTCGCCAAGCAAGTGGACGAAGCGACGGCCGCTGCCGACAAAAATCCCCAATCCGCCGGCAAGCCGCTGCTGCGGGGCCTGAACCTCACGCAGTCGCTTATCGCGAAGATCGAGGCATCGAGCCTCAGCGCGATAGAAAAAGCGGACCTGCTCGCCGAACTTCACACCAAGCAGCAGCAGTTCGAGCAGGCCGCCAATCTCGCTTATTCACTCGATATGGGCATTGGGCCCGGTACGCCAGATGGCCGTCCCATGGCCGAGGAGTTCGACACCGGAAACGGCAAGGTTCTCGCGGCCGTGATTACGGCAGGGAAGTCCTTCCTGCTCTTGGCCAAGTTCCACAATGGCAGTACGGTGCCCATCGATATCAAGCAGTTCGTTCTTGATGTTCCGCGCGGCTGGCACTACGAGCTGTTCATGGACAAGGTGCCGAGCCGTATCGCACCGGGCGACGGCTGTGCGCTGACTTTCCGTGTTTCACCCCCGATCGACGCGCAAATTACCAAGGCCTACTTCCATCGCAACGATCCTGAAACCGATTCGGTGTACCAGATCGATGAGCCCCAATACGAAACGCTTGCTCTACCTCCTCCGCCAGTTACGGCTCGTGTGGTCTACTCCATCGAAGGTCAAGAGGGCGAGCTCAGCAGCGTGGCGCGAACACCCATCCACGACACGAAGGGAGAGGCATGGTCCATGCCGCTCGCCGTGGTGCCGCCGTTTTCTGTCATGACGTCGCCCACGACACAAATCATTCCAAGCGGTCCCAACCCTTCCGCCGAATTGAGTGTTGTAGTGCGGGCGAACGCGGAACACGTCTCGGCCACAGTCCATCCTCAAGGCCCTGCGGCCTGGAAGATTCAACCGCAGTCCGCCGTGGTTGAGTTCGCCCACAGCGGTGAACATGCCTCCGAGTTCAAGGTATTGCCCGACGGTGCCAGCGAAGGCCGATATCTCGTGCGCGCTTCGGCCAGTTCGGAGGGCCGCGAATACCATGACGGCTACAGCCTGGTGACGCGTCCTGATATTGGCGGGTTCTTCTACTTTCAGCCGGCTACCCAGCGTGCGGCTGTCGTGGATGTGAAGGTTCCGGCGGGACTCAAAGTCGGCTACATCATGGGCGCCGGCGACGATATTCCCACCGTCTTGCGGCAGGTAGGCCTCGACGTTACCTTGCTGACTCCCGATGATGTCGAGCGCGGCAACCTGCAACGCTTCGGCACCATCGTTCTGGGCATACGCGCTTACGATACGCGCGACGATGTGAAGAAAAACAACCAACGGTTGCTCGATTACGCGCGTAACGGCGGCACGCTGATGGTGCAGTACAACACCGATCCCGCCAGCTTCAACGCCGGCAACTACATGCCTTATCCCGCGGACCTGAGCCGCGCCCGCGTCTCCGTCGAAGAGGCAGCGATTACGGTGCTCGATCCCAAGAGTGCGGTTTTCCATTCTCCCAATCCAATCTCGGAAAAAGATTTCTCAGGTTGGGTGCAGGAACGCGGCCTCTACTTCATGGACAAGTGGGACGACCATTATCAGCCGCTACTGGCTTGCAACGATCCGGGCGAAGCTCCGCAAAAGGGGGGATTGCTCGTTGCGGCCTACGGCAAAGGATATTACATCTACAACGCCTACGCATTTTTCCGCCAACTGCCATTCGGTGTTCCGGGCGCGATTCGACTCTATGTCAACCTGCTAAGCGTGGGACATGAGCCCAAGTGAGCCACCAGAGCAACCTGAACTAATTCGTGGAGTCGGCCTCGGCGGCGCCACCGCGCTGAACATGATTGACATGATCGGCGTCGGGCCGTTCATCACCATTCCTCTCATCGTGGTCGCCGCCGGAGGCCCCCAGGCAATGCTGGGCTGGATTGCCGGCGCCATCTTCGCCTTCTGCGACGGCCTGGTGTGGGCCGAACTGGGCGCGGCCATGCCCAAAGCGGGCGGCTCGTATCAGTACCTCAAACAAATCTACGGTCCAAACTCACTGGGACGGCTGCTGTCGTTTTTATTTATCTGGCAGTTGTCCTTCAGCGCTCCGCTCTCCATCGCCTCCGGATGCATCGGTCTTGCGCACTACGCCGGATACATCTGGCCGGGATTGGAACACATCTGGTTTACGCACACCTTTCACGTTGGGCTTCCACTGCTCGGCACTCTTGAAGTCAGCACTGTTCTGATGTCAGGAACGCTAGTCGCCATGGCCAGTTGTGCGTTCGTCGTGTTTCTACTCTTCCGGCGTATCACTGCCATCGCGAAACTTGCCGAACTGCTCTGGGTAGGCGTCGCAATCGCGATTGCGTGGATCATCTTTGCCGGTCTGACCCACTTCAGCGCGGCTCGGGCGTTCGATTTTCCGGCGGGCGCGTTCACACTTTCCAGTGGGTTTCTTACCGGTATGGGCGCCGCGATGCTCATCGCCACCTACGACTATTGGGGCTATTACAACGTCTGCTTTTTGGGCGGAGAAGTGAAGGACCCCGGTCGCAACATCCCGCGAGCGCTTATCCTTTCGATCGTTGCAGTGGCCGCCATCTACATCGTGATGAACATCAGTGTGCTCGGCGTCATTCCGTGGCGCGAGATGGCCGCCCACAACGGCGAGCAGAACAACTACATCGTCTCCGTTTTCATGGAGCGCATTTACGGCAGTTGGGCGGGGCGCGCTATCGCTGTCTTGATTATTTGGACTGCCTTCGCCTCAGTGTTCTCTCTCTTGCTGGGGTATTCCCGTGTTCCGTTCGCGGCTGCGCTCGACGGCAACTACTTCAAGGCGTTTGCGCGCGTGCATCCTGAAAAGCGCTTTCCGACGGTTTCGCTTTTGGCTCTGGGTGCAGTCGCGATCCTCTTCTGCCTTCTACGTCTGGCGGACGTGATTGCCGCACTCGTGGTGATTCGTATCTTGCTACAGTTCATCGTGCAGGCCGTTGGAGTCATGGTACTGCGGCATCGCCAGCCGGACATGCCGCGGCCGTTTCGAATGTGGCTCTACCCGCTGCCCGCGCTCCTGGCCATTGCCGGCTTTGTTTTCATTTTGGTTTCCCGTAAAAACTTCCAGCGCGAAATCAAGTACGCGCTGGTGATCCTGGCCCTGGGATTGCTGATTTATTTCATCCGCTCGTGGAACCGCAAGGAATGGCCTTTCAGCACCGAGGTTCCCGCCAGTGTGCACCCATGAAGCTACGGTATTCCGAGCTTCGCGGTTTTGAAAGGGCACGGCTTTAGCCGTGCCGCTCACCGACTTCCAGCAGTCCGGCTTTAGCCGCTGAGGAACTTCGGTATCCCCTCTGTGAACATGCTTTAGTCCAGTCTCGTCTAGTCGCAGACCTGCTGGTGCCGCTCATCTGCCAACTGCATCCGGTCACTGATTGTCGGCACTTGGAACCACTGCCGTTTACCACCTTGCCCGCTGAGCTTACCTTTTCAGTGCGACCCAGTCTGATTCCCGATGGCCTCGACCGGCAAATGGCGCCGCGCACCCACCAACGTTATCGGCCCTGAAGCATTCCGCAAGGTTTTCAATGTCTGAGCTTGGCGCAATCTCTCCGTTACCTGTTGCTCCTCCACGCGGCCGCACCTTGCTTGGGCCATTGCAGGAACCTTTATTTCGCACTCTTTGGATCTCAGCCGTTGTTAGCTATACCGGCACTTGGATGCAAAACGTCGGCGCCGGCTGGCTGATGACCTCGCTCACCATGTCCCCTCTGATGGTGGGGCTGGTGCAGGCTGCCAACAGCATTGCCGTCTTCCTGGTCGTTCTCCCCGCCGGAGCTATCGCCGACGTCGTCGATCGGCGCAAATTTCTCCTGTTGACTCAGCTTTGGATGGTGCTCGCAGCCGCTGCCTTAGGAGTGCTCACTCTTCTGGGACTTGTGACCCCCGCGCTGCTATTGCTCTTCACTTTTCTGATGGGTTTTGGTGCCGTGTTGAACGATCCGGCATGGCAAGCCATCACGCCCGAGGTCGTCTCTCGTGAGAATTTCGCCGCTGGCATTGCCCTCAACTCCGCCGGTTTTAACGTCGCCCGCGCCATCGGCCCGGCGCTCGGGGGCATAGTGATCGTCGCCGCGGGGTCGGGCATCGCATTCCTGCTCAATGCAGCGTCGTTCTTTGGAGTGATCTTTTTTCTTTATCGCTGGAAACGGACACCCGGACGTTCCTCGCTTCGCACACGCCATATGTTCGAAGCCATGCTCGACGGCCTGCGTCACTGTCGCAGCTCTCACACAATGCATTGCGTCCTGGTGCGCAGTGCAGTATTCAGCATTCCCGCAGGTGCACTTCTGGCATTGCTGCCGCTGCTCTCGCACGCTTTCGGTTGCGAAGGCTACGGCCTGATGCTGGGAATCTTCGGCGTCGGCTCGTTGGTTGGGGCAGCCAGCCTCCCCTTCTTTCGCCGCATGGTGTCGGTAGACGCTCTCGTCGCAGTCTCGACTGCTGTTTTCGCATTTGCCACCTATGCCGCTGGACAACGACTTGGGTTTTCCGCATTTGCCCTTATCATGCTGCTGGCAGGCGCCTCGTGGATCCAGATTCTTGCCAGCCTGAACGTGTGCGCCCAGACGATGTCCCCGCATCCTATGCGTGCTCGTGCTATCTCCATGTACTTGTTGGTCTTGCAGGGTGGGTTCGCGGGCGGCGCCGCTCTCTGGGGCGCCGTCGCCGAGCGGGTCGGAATGCAACGGTCGTTGCGATACGCGGCTCTGGGAATGTTGGCTGGGATCGTTGCCACCGGGTGGTTTCGATTGCACCCAGTCCCGGTAGAGCCAAATATCATCGGCATGGACTAGAATGCTTGGGCACGTCGGCCCGCAATTCTTTGCTATTCAAACCATCAAGGAGCTCCCCATGAAGTTGCGCATTGCAATCCGTTGTTTGCTTTTCACGGTGATCGTTTCGGCCATGGCACTCGCTGCCAACGCGCAAGCCAAGTCCGATGCCAAGCCGACATTCGCCTCTGTGCTCGATCACCAGTTTACGGGTACGGAGAAGACAGTAGTTCCCGCTGCCGACGCCATGCCCGCCGACAAGTATGACTTCGCTCCCACCCAGGGCGACTTCAAGGGCGTGCGCACCTTTGGCGCTGAGATTAAGCACATGGCGGTGGCCAATTACTTCTACGCTTCTACCATTCTCGGCGAAAAGCCTCCCGTTGACTTGGGTGGCGGTCCCGATGGGCCAGACAACATCAAGTCAAAAGCTGAGATCATGAAGTTCCTCAACGACTCGTTTGTCTATGCCCATAAAGCCATCAACAGCATTACTGAGGCCAACGTTCTCGAGCCGATCAAGGCTCCCCGCGGTCCCAACACCACCACCCGTCTGGCGTTGGCGATCAGCCTGTGCAGCCATCCCTTCGACCACTACGGCCAGATGGTCGAATACCTCCGCGACAACAACATCGTTCCTCCCGCCAGCCGGAAGTAGTTTCGTACGTAGGGTGCCCAGGTTCGCGCCCATCTTTTGGGCGCTAACCTGGGAGGCTCCGAATCTCAACCGTGATCCGCCCACCGTTGATACCCGCGCGGCGCCCGTCTCCATCACCTCGGTTACAATCGCCTTCGGACCTCTCGAGCATGCATATCCCCGACGGATACCTCAGCCCTTCGACCTGTGCGGTGCTGTACGCTGGCGCGGGCGTCGGATGGTACGGAGCTCTGCGGCGCATTAAGCGCACGCTCACGACTCGCATGGTTCCCATGATTTCCGTCTTCGCGGCGTTTTCCTTCGTCCTGATGATGTTCAATCTACCGCTCCCGGGAGGCACCACGGGTCATGCGCTCGGAGTGACCATCGCCGCCATCGTGCTCGGTCCTTCAGGAGCCATCCTCGCAATCTCGATCGCTCTCGCCATTCAGGCACTGTTCTTCGGCGACGGCGGTATCACGACGCTGGGCGCGAACTGTTTCAACATGGCGATTGTCGGCTCGTTCGTCGCTTATACGGTTTACCGTGCGATCGCGGCCGGCGCATGTCCTTACTTCGCGCCGCCGGGTGATAGCCGCTGGTATTGCGGGCTACCTCGCGACCAATGCTGCGGCTTTAGTCGCCGCCATTGAGTTTGGAATTCAACCGATTTTCTTTCACGACGCTCGCGGTGTTCCGCTGTATGCGCCGTACTCGCTCCGAGTTGCTGTGCCCGCGATGATGATTGGCCACCTGGCCGTTGCTGGAGTGGCCGAGGCCGCTATAGCAGCCGGCTTAGTGGCCTACCTTCAGGCCGCAGATCCTGCGCTACTCCGTAGCACCTCCGGACTCGCAGAAACCGCCCTCGTCGAGCCAGCAACTCCGCAAAGGTCACTTCGCACGCTTTGGACGGCAGTTGCCTTACTCATGCTGCTCACTCCGCTCGGCATTTTCGCCGCGGGAAAAGCGTGGGGAGAATGGTCTGCATCGGAGTTCTCCAACGCCGCAGGACAGGCCCGCATTGCAGCGGCCTCACAAGACGTGTCGGCACCTGCGAGTGTGCCTGCTGGATTACAGAGGCTCTCATCCGCTTGGACTGCGCCCATTCCGGCCTACGCTCCGCAGTTTGTGAAGAGCCGGCCGTTTGGCTACCTGCTTTCTGCCATGTTTGGCGTGGGCCTGCTCATGGCGTCGTCGTTGGCTATTCAAAGTTTTCTTCACTGGCGGCGCGCCGCAGGGCAGCCAGGATGATTGGTAACAGCGCGACTCCTTCCACACTAGTGGGCATCACCCGCGCGTTAGGACATGCGTTGGTTTCGGAGACGGTGGCGCGCCAGCCAGGACTGCTGCAATCTCTCGATCCTCGCGTGCGGGTCGTGGGCATGCTGTCGCTCGTGGCGGCAACGACGCTCGCACATCGCATCGACGTAGTCCTCGCTCTCTTCGCTACCGCTGCTCTTCTCGCGCTCTTGTCGAGGGTCAGCCTTGCGACCCTCGCCGTCCGCGTGTGGCTGGTGGTTCTCTTTTTCACCGGAGTAATCGCAATCCCCGCGCTGTTCCTCACTCCGGGCGATGCGATTCTTTCTTCACCGGATGGTGCTCTTCACATCACAGCTCAGGGCTTGGCCGCAGCGGTGCTGCTGATTGCTCGCGTGGAGACGGCAGTTACTCTCACCACTGTCCTGGTTCTCACAACTCCGTGGATGCAGGTCTTAAAAGCTCTTCGCGCCTTCCATGTTCCGCAGGAAGTCGTGATGATGCTGGCCATGACGCATCGCTACGTGTTTCTGTTGGCTGAGACTGCGAGCCAGATGTTCGAATCGCGCCAGAGCCGCACGGTCGGCGTATTGGATCGCGCTTCGCAGCGTCGCGTGGCCGCGCGCACTGCCGGAGTGCTGCTCAGCAAGAGTGTCGACCTGAGCAGCGAAGTCTTTCTTGCCATGCAGTCGAGAGGATTCGATGGAAACGTGAAGATACTTTCGCAATTCCGCATGCGCGCTTGGGATTACGTTGCTCTTGCCGGTTTTCTGCTGACAGCCGTTGCCGTTGTGTGGATGGGAAGGTCATGAGCGATAGCCCTGTCTTCGAAGTCAAAGGTGTCAACTTTGAGTACGAGCAGATTCCCGCGCTGCGCGGGCTCTCTCTGACAATCGAGCGCGGACAGTCCGTCGCTCTCGTGGGCGCCAACGGCTCGGGGAAATCGACGCTGCTTCGCCTGCTCGACGCACTGTGTTTCCCGTCTGCCGGATCAATCACCTTTTGTGGCGAACCTCTCACTCCCGAACGCCTGCGCAACAATGGCGTCGCGCTCTCGTTTCGTCGCCGCGTGGCGCTGGTCTTCCAGAATCCTGACGTTCAGCTCTTCAATCCGACGGTCTTCGATGAAATCGCATTCGGGCCGCTGCAAATGGGCTGGTCGAGCGCCGATGTCATCAGTCGAGTCGATCAAACGCTCGACACCATGGGCATCGCACATTTGCGCGACCGTGCTCCTTATCGTCTTTCCGGAGGAGAGAAGAAACGGGTCGCTCTGGCTTCGGTCATCGTTCTCGATCCCGAAGTGCTGCTGCTCGATGAGCCGACTGCGATGCTCGATCCCCGCAGCCAAAGCCAGCTCATCGATCTCATTCAGAACTGGCGCGGCACTTCTAAAACTGTCGTTACTGCGACCCATCAGCTCGAAATCATCGAAGACATCGCTGACCGCGTATTCGTTCTCGAGCAGGGAAGCGTCACCGCTACGGGTACGCCGCAGGAGATTCTCTCCAACGGCGAACTGCTGCTGCGCGCCAACCTGGTCCACGCGCACCGTCATAAGCACGGCGAGGTCATTCACTCCCATCCGCATGTGCATTCCCACGGCGAGCATAAGCACTGACCTCGTTAGGACTTGCATTTTGACACGGGGTACCCCCCTCCCCCCCCACCTTGCAAAATCCTTGTTTTCTTGCAGATACGGAGAAACACGCGCAAACGATAGAGCGCGTAAGAGTTATAGGCAAAGTCCTGCGAATAAAGGAGTTAGGCGGGATTTCGGGAAGACGCAAAGAGGCTTTGGCAGGCCGATGGGCAAAAAATCGAGAGCGAACATGACCCATCACAGGTCGAACCGCCTTTGACGACGAGGTGAAAATCCGGCTGCGTCTCTTCTCTCGGAGGACACAACTCTCCCTCATCGTTCCGTAAGACACTGTAGGTTCGGGATTGGGGATGCGCTAGGACCCAGGTCACGCTCGAGTGTGATAACAACGAACCACACACCGGTCCCCAGGTCAGTCCTTACGAACCATTACCCGGCGGCCGTTTAGCCGATACTGGGAATCCGTGCCAAGCAATACAAACTGTCTGGCGCCCCTGTCGCCCGGGTTATCCACGGTGATCTCGATCCAACAAGCAACATAATCTTCAACCTCGATGCCCATCCCTTCATCCCAATCAGTCGCTAAACGGCAGACTGTTGCGCGAATCGTCATGGCAGGGGAGTCTTCATAGGACAGTTCAATTCGATCACCAAGTTCGAGATTTGGCATTTGCACCTCCGCATCCTCTCAGGCCATCGTGTTGCAAAAGGTTTACTATGCGCAGCCATCCCTGTCCAGGCGTCCGGTCTTAGTGGGCAGTCATTCGTGCTAAGGGGTCCGACAGGACGCGCTCGGGAATTCTCGTTCCCAGGTTAGCTGCCAAAAGAAGGACGCGAACCCCCGCCGCGGCGGGCTCAGGGCAGGCTCTGGGGCAGCCGGCCGGCAGGCCGAACTGATTGACACACCCGACGGCCCGCCGCGTAAACGGCAGGCCATCTGGCGCGACAGCATAGACCGCATTTATCGCACGGCACCTGCAAGCGCTACCGCGTCCGCTCCCGCCGGGAAACGAAGCTTGCCGCTGGCGTCGTTCACGGCCATCCATACGGCCTCGGCCACATCGCTTTCCTTCGTGGTCAGAGCCGGTCTTGCGAACTCCGCGAAGATCGGAGCGGCGAAGCCGGCGTAGGCTTTCGGAATGAGGTCTTCAACGCGAACCTCGGTATTCTGTGCGAACCTCGTTGTCGGAGCGTATCCGGGTTCGACCAGCTTGGCATGAATGTTGAAATGCCCAAGCTCGTGAGCCAGCGAACCGGTGAAGCCCTCGATGGCCTGCTTGCTTGCGGTATAGGCTGCCGCCAACGGGAAGGGCGCCAAGGTTGTGCTCGAGGTGACGTTGACAATCACACCGCAGCGCCGCTCGCGCATCTGCGGGATCGCGGCCTGCGTCATCGCCATAACGCCGAAGGTATTGGTCTCGAAGACCTTGCGAATGTGCGACAGGGGCGTCGCTTCAAAAGCACCGACGACGCCGATGCCCGCATTGTTGACGAGGACATCGATCGGACCAGCCGCTTGGACGGCCGCCGCGATGCTCTTTTCATCCGTCACGTCCAACGGCAGGATGCGCAGCGCCGGCGATGGTGGCAGGATGCCCTCACGGGGGGTACGCATGGTTGCGATGACATTCCAGTCTTTGGAGAGGAAATGGCGGGCCGTTTCAAGGCCGTAGCCGGAAGAGGCCCCGGTGATCATGATGGTTTTCATGGTACGTCTCCTTTGCTGAATCCAATCTACGCGGACGCTTTAGGACTATCTACAATTGACAGTCCGTATTTGATTTGCAATAGTCCAGAATATGGTTGATCCGCTCTCCGAAGTCATCGGTCTGCTCCGGCCCCGGGCAGTATTCACGAAGGGCATCAGCGGGGCGGGACGCTGGGGCGTCCGCTATGCGGATTTTGGCCACCCGAGCTTCTGTATCGTGATTGAAGGGTCGTGCCGTCTGGCTGTGGACGGACAAAAAGAGTTGACGCTGGAGGCGGGCGACTTTGTATTGCTGTCGACTACCCCGGGTTTCACCATGTCGGGGTTCGAGCCCGTCATTCCGCAGTTCATCGATCCGCATGTGGCCGCGCTAGCGGACGGAGAAGTTCGTCACGGGGAGCAGGAAGGCCCACCGAGCGTCCGCATGCTGGGCGGCTACTTTATCTTCGACAGCGAAGACTCCGGCCTGCTGGTTCCTCTGTTGCCTGTGCAAGTTCATATTCGCGGTGTCGAACGGCTGTCGATTCTGGTGAAGCTTCTGACCAACGAGGCAGCGGAGCAACGGCCAGGACGCGAATTGGTGTTGAGCCGTCTCATTGAGGTTTTGCTCGTCGAGTCGTTGCGGCTGACACCAACTCCTGACGCCCCCGCAGGACTGTTGCGCGGTTTAGGCGATGTGCGGTTGGCGGAAGCAATCCGGAAGATACACGCCGACCCCGCTCGTTCCTGGACAATGGCTCAACTCGCGAAAGAGGCTGCGCTGTCGCGCTCAGCGTTCTTTGATCGTTTCACCCGCAACGTCGGGATTCCGCCTATGGAATACCTTCTGGGTTGGCGCATGGCGCTCGCAAAAGATCTGCTTCGGCACCGCGAGGTCGACATTGCCCGTGTAGCCGAGCGCGTTGGGTACGGATCGGCGAGCACGTTTAGTACGGCATTCAGCCGCTATGTAGGCCAGCCACCCGGGCGCTATTCTAAAGCCACCATGGCATCAGCAAAGTAGTTACTCGCCCGCGCCTCCGAGGGATGGCAAAAATAAACGACTTATACGGCGCAGCTAAAGCTGCGCCCCTTCAAAACAGCGCGAACGATAGTTTTTCTGCCAGCTGTTCCGCGATGCCATTGGCTTGAAGGGAGGCCTTCGTCTCAATTAACCGGGACTGTCTTTAGCGTCCTCTTTTGCCTTCAGTAGTTGAATCGCCAACGAAATGTGGCATAAATTTGCCGCGGCTCGTTCCAATGAAACCCACCAAACGTCAGGCTGTTATCCAGTTGGACGCGGAGGTTGGCCACGTTGAGCGCGGTCACGGAAACCGAATATTTCCCCTCGGAGAAGCTTTTTCCCACAGCAAGATCAAATGTGGTGTGGCTGGGCAGATAGGGCCCGGGATATTGCGATTGCGGCGTCCCATCCAACCCATTCACGAATCCCGAGCCGTAGTAGACGTTGCCCGAAGCGTAGCTGTGCCATGGCAGGCTGGTATTGCCTCCGATGTTCAACGTGTTTCTTTGATCATGGTCGACCGGGGAGTAGCCCGGCGGTATGTAGAGGGGACAATCCTCAGTAACGGGTGCGGGGCAGATCAAACCTCCCGTAATCGGCGAGGTTGCCTGTGCAATCTGGTTGGCATAGACAAGGTGAAATTGGGCACGATGCCACAGGATGGGTGAGCGCAGGGTGAGGTCCCATCCCTGGATCAAGGCCCCATACCAGGTAATCGGCCAGAAGAGATTGGATTCGCCAATGTTGTTATGGTCTAGCCAATTGCTGGCATTGGTCTGATAATTATCGACCTCAAGACTCCAGCCGCGATAGGGAATGATTACGCCCCACTCCCATTGTTTATCGCGCTCACCTTGTAAGGGAGCGAACGTAATGTTTTGACTGTTGGCAAAACCAATGAGCTCGCCGGTGGCTGTGACAAGTGGCGGCGGTTGGTAGTAGTGGCCATAAAATCCGCGCACCACCCAATTGAGGTGCGGAATCCTGATTGCGACGCCGATGCGCGGATCGGTCGCGTTCTCCGCGATGGACGACCGGAATTCGGTTTGGCGAAGTCCGGCGATGATGGTCAACCACGGGGTTACATTGAACCGGTCGTTAATGAATTCCTCGGCAACTCCTCCATTTACGCTGATGGAAGAAGGAGGATAGTTCGGCGTACCGTCGGTGTATTGGTTATCGAAGTAGTTATGCTGGTGCTGCCAAAATCCGTACACTCCGGCTTCGAGGTCGTTTCTCCAGAAGCTCTTGTTGACGATTGCCTGCCCGCCAACATAATTGGCAGCCTGATTTACGGTCGTGCTGACAGGATAGTCGTTCGGACCGCCCTGATAGTCAGCGGCGTTGTAATGATAAAAGGGAGATAGGGTAAGTAGCGTCGTGGCGTTAAAGGTGTGAATCCAGGAGAACGTGACGTAGCCATCGGGCTCTCGTTCAGAATCGTTTAGACCGTAACTGGGGACCGATCCTGATGATTCCAGGATCTGATTTCCCGTTGAGTTGGGATCAGGGTCGATGGGGATCTGGTAATAGTCCTGACGCAGGGATGTAACCACCCGAAATTGGTTTTTGGAATCGCGATTGTAGATGAACGAGGCGAATCCTCCGTACCCGTTTTCTGCGTCGTGAACCACTTGCGGGATGGGAGTCTGAAGTCCGTAATTGCTTCGGTTTCCATTCAAACTGGCGTAGTAGGCAAACTTCTCTGTGTGTCCTCCGCAACTGATTTGGTCGTCCGTTTGGTAGAAATTTCCAGCGGTAATCACGAGATCGCATTGCCGGTCGCGTTCAAAGCCGGTTCGGGGAGCGATGTTGAACATTCCGTACGTGCGGTCGCCATAGGTGGCGTCATAGCTGCCTTGCAAAACTTCCAGATAATCGATGTCCTTGGGGTCAATCTGCGGCCCCAGATTGCTGGCGATGTTGGTGTTGGGAATAGGGACGCCGTCAATCATCCACTGCACCTGATGGCCTCCGTTCATGTGCAGCATGTCGTGCGTCACGTAAGTACCGGGCACATAGTCGGTGATCATTTCCAGTCCGTTGGTGCGGTCCGCTCCGGGCGTTTCCTGGATATCTTGACGGTTCAGCATGGTTGTTGGCGTGACACTGTCCATCGTCGCCGCTACCGGGGTTTCCGAGACGACTACGGTTTCGTTCGCGCCCGCGATCGCTAATCTGAAATGCAACACGGGGCTGGTGTCGGACTGAACAATTACGTCTTGTTGCGTTTGCAGGAAACCCTTCGACGAGACTGCTACCGTATATGTCCCGATGGGAACCGAAGTGAAGGCAAACTCTCCGTTATCGTTGGATTCTTGAGCCTGCTTCCAGTCTGAGGTCTGAGCCTTCAAGGTAATGCGCGCACCCTGAATGGGACGGTGTTGCGGATCGTGCACGACGCCGCGAATGTTGCCGAATACTGTGGCGGCGCAGGGAGTTCCCAGGGACAGAATCAGGGGGAACAAAGCAAATCGTAGCGCGCGACCAAGAAACTGGTGCATCGAAATAATCTCCGAACATCCAAACCCGCGAAGGACAAACATGCGCCTAGCCGAGACCGCTATCGCCGTTGCCGAATCGATGAAACAACAAAACTGGAGGAAGACGGGAGGATTAAGCGGTCGGAGGTCCGCGTTTATGGGCGTCGTCGCTTTGGCTCGCGTGGAGAGCTATCCGGGTGGACTGAGCGGCTTCACGCTGAACAACGAATGCAGCGAGAGCCTGACGGTTTGTCGTCAACGCCACCAATTGGGACGTCACGGCAGCGGCAATGCGATAGGGGCAAGACTGAACTGCGGACTTGAAGCCGGTGAGGTCGGAGTCGCCCATTGACATTTCGCAATGGTGCTTGGCGCCGACCCTGCAACAAGCCGGTACTGAGGCAGGACTGGCCAGTGCCACTGGCGCGAACACGCCAGTCAACAAGACCATCAGCATCGCAACGGAAATGCCACGCCTCATGAGTAGGCGGATTCTAGCACATCGGTTGCTGTTGTGATAAACACACAGGGTGGAGGCAATCGTTGCGCTACCTGCTTGCTATTCTCGCCGTCGCTGGAGTCATCGTCTCCGTTCTCGCCTTGCGCGTGCATTACAGCACGGAGACCGCGCCCTGCAGCATCAACGAGAAATGGGATTGCGGCATCGTGAACCGCAGCCCATACGCCGTAATTGAGGGCATACCGGTTGCCGCCATCGGTATTGCGGGATACTTGGTGATCGGAATCCTCGCGCTGTTTCGCCGCCGGGGCCTTGTGCTGGCAGCCGCGCTGGCGGGAATGGCGTTTGCGCTCTACCTCACCCACATCGAGGCGAAAGTTCTGGGCGTGTGGTGCCTTTATTGCGTGATTTCGCAAGGAATCATCGCGATGATCACGCTCCTCGCCATTGGATGGGTGGTCTGGCATGCGATAAAAGGCCAGGCCTCGGCGTGAAATGTCAGGCTTCCAACTCGCCCGGCTCCAACTCATCCACGTAGCACCACATCCATCGCTCTCCGGGCTCAATCGAGCGGACGAGCGGATGCCCGATGTGGTGAAAGTGCTTGGTAGCGTGCTTGTTCTTGGATGAATCGCAGCAGCCTACGTGTCCGCAAATCAGGCACAGGCGCAGATGGACCCACCGATCGCCCAATTTCACGCACTCGGGGCAAACATGTGTAGTGGTCGTCGTGACTTTGATCTCATCAAGATGAGTGCAACTGGTAGTCATCCGAGTCCTCCTTTAGGCGACTGAGCGCTCTAGCGCCTTGCGGTCCCACTTGCCGAGTGTTGCCGCTGCGTCATAAGTCGTCTGCAGAAATTGCATGAGAAATTCTTTTGGCGAGTCTGCGCGGCGAACGTCATCATACATGAGCAGATACTCGCCCAATTGCGGATGATAGAATGCCGCTCCGGGCTTCACTTTGTATTCTGCGAAGCCGGGCGGCTGTGGTGCCGCGTAAGCATAGTACGCCGCGCCGTCTACGCCGTTCCCGCCCGGCCAGAAACCTGCGCTGCTCACCTCGTGCGAATAAGCTTCGGCCGTAACCGGATCTGCGCCCGGGCGCGGCGGCGCGGGACGTCCACTGAACCGAGTAACGGCCAGGTCAAAGCTTCCCCAGAAAAAATGAACCGGGCTTGCTTTGCCGATAAACCCAGCGCGAAACTCCTTGAACACGGCGTCGCTCCATTGCAGGATTCGCCAAAATCGTCCCACAGCCTCTGCGTCGTAGGATGCGTGAACCTCGTCCTTCTCGAATGGAATGGGATTAGGGAATTCGACCGGCATCGTATAGATGTGTACGTTGATTCCCAGTTCGCGCATCGCAGCCATGAACTTTCGATAGAACTCGGCCACCGACTGCGGTTCGAGTTTCAATTCGCTGACGTCTCCGCCGCTGGTTTCGATCAGTAGCTTGTGGTCGATGAAGTCGAACCGTATTTCAAAGGAGCGATTTCCGTAAGGAATGGGCGAAGTCGTCAATCCACTCGCGGTGACGTAGAAAGCAATGCCCCAC
Organism: uncultured Acidobacteriaceae bacterium; assembly: GCA_963730105.1. GTDB lineage: Bacteria > Acidobacteriota > Terriglobia > Terriglobales > Acidobacteriaceae > DASRAA01. The sequence continues at coordinate 283,634 of CAVSQO010000009.1, read as the reverse complement.
CAATGATTGATGTCGGGACACTGTTCCAGACGCACCTTGCCGACTATCTGCGTCCACATGTGCAGGGTGTCGTAAGTGGCTTGCCAATCGGGGAGGGATAGCTCCGGCAGACTGGGCGATGAAGCTGGTTTTACGTCGGATGATGCCATGGGCGCTCCTCACAGGTTCAGATAGTAGATGAGGACGCGCCAATAAGGCTGCTAGATTTCTCCAACGGGATTACTGAGCCTCTCCCGTGGGATAGAACTGCACGCCGGCGACTTGTTTCCCTGAGGCCAGTACGGCACGCAGTTTCGCCCGGTTCGGTCCAGAGAGCCGCTCTGCCGCTGCCAGCGTTTGCAGCACCTGCTGCAACGAAGTGCCTTCTGGCAGTCGAAAGATCCAGGGGATATTTGTCGATGTCAGCGCACGATCCGACGACACAGCGATCACTGGAACAAACGCCTTTACTCCGATCTGTTCGGCCAGATGGCTGGACGCGCGATCCAAGGCAATCACCGCGATTACATTCTGATCGAATACCGAGCGCACCAATTCGCTGGACGCCTTTCCCCAAGCCTGGTCCGACGACACGCCGACCAGTTGCCATTTCTTGCCATTAGCGTCCAACGCGCGGACGGTGTTAACGACATCTTGCGATTGCAGCAATTTCTCTGCCCCGGGCCCGAACACTGCGACATTCAGAATTTCTCCGGGAGCATCAGCGACCTGAGGCCCGGCATACTGAACCCCGTCTTCGCCTACACGCGCGTAGGGCATGGGATTAGCGTTCGCCGGAGTGGCCTCGGAAACCGGTTTAGCCGCAGGGGAGGATGGCTTCGGTTCCGCTTGCGTGGCTGTGGGTTCCATGGTGGCCGGACGATACTCGATGGTTCCGTTATGTACGCGAGCCATGTACATGGGCGCGATGTTCTTGCTGTTGGTGTCAAAGACCATTTGGCCGGTTACACCGTTATATTCGTAGACCTGTGCCAGCGCGTCCATGATGCGGCCCTTGTTGAGGCCGGCTTCGCAGACGGAACCGAGCAACACATTCATCGCGTCGTACGCCAAAGAGGCGAACTGCTCAGGCTTCTGGTGGTACGTCGCAGCATAGTCGGCGTTGAATTTCTGCCAACGCGGATCCTTGCGCGCGGCGTCATAGGGGAAGACTGCCTCAAACCCCTCGGCCTGGTCGCCAGCCTGCGCGATGAGATCGTCACCGATGGTGCGATAGCTGCCGAAAACCCGCTGCTTCATGCCCAGTTCGTGCATTTGCTTCAGGATCATCGCGGTCTGTTCCTGATCGTTCCACAGCACGATGCCATCCACGCGCGAGTCCTGAATCGCGTTCAGGTAGCGGCGGAAATCCGTTGTCCCGGCTGGATACCGTTGCTCCAGAACCACCGGATGCCCGAGTCGCTGCGAGGCGTCTTTGAATTTCGGTGAACCGAAGCGGCCGTAGCGGCTGTTGATTCGCAGCACTGCGACGCGTTTTAGCTTCAGATCATCGTAGATGTAGCGCGCCAGCGTGTTCGCCTGCACGCGGTCGTCCTGCAGATCGGTGAAGTACCACGGGATGTACGTCTCGGGGATGGTTGGATCGGTCGAGGCGGAATTGACGATCGGGATTTCTGCGCGCAGTGCGACCCGCAGCAAAATATGCGTGGATTCCGAACTGATGGAGCCGAAGATGGCCCAGTCTTTGTCGTCGTAAACCATCTTCACCGTCTGGTTGGACGCTGATCCCCAGATGTCCTGGCCGGTGGGACGGTTGTCTCCGTATACCTGATTCGCCTGCCAGTTGTCGTAGTCGTTGCGTGGCATCAACTTGAAGGGCTTGCCACAGTACCCGCCGCGCAGATTCGCCTGATCCACTGCAAGCTGAGCCCCATTCAACATTCGCTGGCCGAATACCTGGTCAGGGTTCTTGTCGATCGGCCCTAGAAAGCCGATGCGAATCTCGTCGAGGTTCTTAAGGTCTGGATCGGGAATATCCCGCGCCGCGCCGGAATAGACATTTGTCTCGACGTAATGATGGTCGTAGGGTTCGGCGAACTTCGAATACGGTTGCAAGTCCTTTGGCTCATTGGCGTAGGGCGTTACGGTGCGTTGAGGCCGGGGCTTAGGCGGATGGCTCCCGCACGTACATGGATTGCCCGGCGACAGGGCAGTGTCCTGCGCCAGCGCCGCTGTACCACCCGTAATCGGCACGAGCACGGCAGCAAGCAGCGCCGCATAGGCAAGAACGCCGAGCGTCCGTACTTCCGTCTTCATAAGCTCATCCTTAGAGGCCCTGTAGCATCGCCGTGATTCCCGAGGCGCTATTTCTCCGCGTTCTTGAACATCGCGATGGCTTCTATCTCGACCAACAACTCCGGACGGCACAGCTTGGCCTGGATGCCGGTCGAGGCTGGAACTGGGTCGAGCTTCTGCTGTTTGTAGAACGCGGTGCGCTCTTCATTGAAGGCGGCGTAGTCGCGGTCGATATCGCGCATGTAGCAAGTCGTCCGCACGATGTCGTGCCAGGTTGCGCCTTCGGCCTCGAGGAGTCCAGTAATGTTGGCGAAGGTGCGGCGGCACTGCAACCGAAAATCGCCGACATGCACCGTATCGCCTTTTTCGTCGATGCTGGCCGTGCCGGAAATCAGCAGGATGACCAGGTTGCCCAGATCGAGTCTCATGCCGCGCACGAAAGAACTGGGCTTGGCATAGTCGTAGGCCTCGTTGAGCACGTTTAGGTTGGTAATGGCACGCTTCTCGACTGCCGTTGTAGTCGCCACTTCGGATAAAAGCTCAGCAACATTCATGACGTTTCCCCTTCAAATTGTGTCCCTTACTTTTGTCGAATTCCATGACTTAGACCCTTGGCTGTCGCCACCCAGATGTCGTCCCCCTGAAAATCGAGCGCGAGGATATAGTTGTGGGCCGGCGCGGTGCTAACTGTTATAGGCGTGATTGTTCCGGCTACGTCGCGCACGTACATCTCAGGCTTGCCGGTATCGAGCGCAGGCCGATAGACAGCCCAGTTCACGCCGTCGTAGTACGCGAGTCCCTTGTCGGTACAGAACCATGCGCGCCTGGCATCGAGCCCCCTAACCTGATTGGTGAAGTTGGAGGGCAGCCCGCTATCTTTGGCCATGAAGTTATGCCAGTTGCGCCCGTCGTAATGGCTGTCGCCGAAGTACGTCGCTACCCAGAGAACCTTGTCCACGTAACTGACCGAGGTGGTGATCTTGTGGATGAGGCCCTGGTCCTTGAACAGAACCAGCTCGTTCTCGCCGTCGGGGTCGGTGTAGTTCTTCCAGCGTCCGGTGGCGATGGTGTACTCGAGGACGCCGCCGCCCCATACCGCGTAATACACCTTGTCCGCACCCGTGCTGACGGCGTAGGCCCAAATTTCGTCCATGGGCGCGTTGCGTTCGTTAAAGAGCGACCACTCACCGGTGCGCGTGTTCAGCCGACTCGCACCGGCCGCCGTTGCCGTCCATACGAACTCGCCCTGGACTCCCACGCCGTACACCACGTCATTGGAGAGCCCAGAATTGAGCTGAGTGTAAGTGTCGATTCGTCCGCCGGAGACGCGACTCAACCCGCCCATAGTGCCGACCCACAGGTCGCCGGTGTTCTTGTCTAACGCCAACGAAAGCACCGCGCGATGCGCCAGTCCGTCAGCCGTGGTGAAGACCTTCCACTTGCCGGCTTCGTACAGCGCGAGACCATTCTCGGTGCCGGCCCACACGCGGTCTCCATCGACCAGCACGGTGAATACGTGATTGTCGGGAAGCCCGTTGGCCGTGGTGAAGTTCTCAAACCGGAAGCGCGGCATATCGGGCGCGGCGCCGAATGAAGCTATGGAGATCAACACAAACAGCGAGAGTGCACGGACCCGTTTCATAGCGTCCTCAAGTACTCAATCAAGTCGTTGAGTTCGTCTTTGGTTAAATCGTTGGTAAAGCCGTGCTTGTCGTTGGGATTGAAGATCGTCCAGATCTCTTCCAAGGATCGCGCTGAGCCGTCGTGCAAGTAAGGGCCCGAGTAGGCGACGTTCGGAAGTTGGGGCACGTCGATCAGCGGCGAGCGATCGGTTTTCTTTCCGGTGCCTACATCGAAGAGTTTCTGGTTTGTGTACTTCGGACCGCTATGGCAATATGCGCACCGATTACTCTCGGGAATCGGCTTGCCAAACTTGTTGTCCGTACGTTCGAAGATCGCCTTGCCGCGCTCTTGTGCCGGAGTCAGCTCGCCTCCGGGCAGCCGATAACGGTTCGGGCGATAGGGAAGCGCCATCACGTATGTGACCAGGTCGGCCAATTCGGCACTGTTATAACTTTGCGACCGATAGAAATACTTCTCCGTACGAGGTCCGCATTCGGTTGCCATATTAGGATTGCCGCCGTTCCATTTGAACGGCTCGGTGCCAGACAGGTCTTCGATGGAGCGGTTGTCCACAATATCTTTGCCGAAGCCGTCTGGCTCGAGGTCCCATTGCAGTCCGTCGAACGTCGAGTCAATATGGCAGTTGGCGCAACCGAATTGGCCCTGGAAGGCGAAGCGAGCGGAATAGAAAACACGCTCACCTCGCCGCAGGGACGTCATGTCCTTCTTCCCACCTAAGTCGATCGAGGACACGACAACGTCGTTGCTGGTGTCGATGACGCTAATGTTGTCATCGAGCCGGTTGGCCACGAAGAGCCTGGTTCCGTCGCGGGAGAGCAACAGGCCCTTCGGATTACGGCCTACCGGAATTCGCGTAACCACGTAATTCGCCGATGCTGACAGATCGTTTGCAATTGGAGCGTTCGCCGATTTCACATAGCTCAGCAGTTTCGGGATGTCGATGACGGTGATCACTTCCGACCCCGAGCTGCTCACGTACAGTTTGTGCTTGTCGGGTGTGATCGCCACCGCGTATGGCATGGCGAAGTAGCGCTCCAACTCGTCGATGGGGACTTGCACTACGCCGTTCACATCGTCACCGAAGATCGCCAGCGAGTCCCCAAATGCCCAGCCATGCTCGACGTGAGCCAGAGGCACCAAATTCTTCGGGCGCAGTTGAGCGGCTACGGTCAGCTTGCCGTCGCTCGAGGCCGCCAGGTGAAACACTCCGGCGACATTGTGCAGAGGCTTGCGATCAATGACCACCTGACGCTGGGTGTCGATGACCGTAATTTCCGACTCGGGTGGCGTACGGTGCGCACCGATCTTCGGATAGACATGCGTGCAGTACAGCCGTGTTCCATCCGGCGACAACAGCAGGTAACTCGCTCCGCGTCCCGCTGCCAGCCGCTTTGTTTCCTGGCCGCTGGCTAAGTCAATTACGGAGATGTCATTACTGAGTCGGTTCGCGACGTAGAGTGTTTTGTTTTCGCGATCGACGACGACGCCGTTAGGCTCGAATCCCGTCGTCAGCGTTCGGACCACTTTAAACGAGCTAGTGTCGATCACCGAAACGGTGTCGTCCCACGAATTGGCTACGAAGATCTGCTTTCCGTCAGGAGACAACACGATTCCGCGTGGCACATGACCTACGCCGATAGCCTTCAACACTCTTCCTGTCCGAGTATCGACCACGCGCACTTCGTCGCTGCCTTCGCACATCACGTACAGCCAAACTCCATCGGGAGAAAGCACCATCTCGCGTGGCGACAGATAACGTGCTTCGTCAGAATCGGGCTTCGCCCTAGCCGCTCCCGCGAAAATGAGGAAACCCAGGACGACGGTCACCGCGCTTGTAAACGCGAGCAGAGCCGAGCGGCAACTTCTCATCTTGAAGCGGTGCATCACTTCGGCTCCTCCACCGTGAGGATCCGATCGACGGCCAGGTTCTCCAGCACTTGCTCGCGTCCGCTGGGCCACTTTACGGTCAGTTTCTCGACCTTTATTGCCGGGCCCAGTCCGAAGTGCATTCTTCCGTCGTCTTGTGAGAGGTATCCCGAGCCCGCCGCGCGTTCGGCAGTTTGTTTCTTCCCGCCCGCAGTCAATTCCAGCCGAGCCCCAATGCCATCACGATTGCTCTTGGTTCCCTTGAGCTGAATCGTCAGCCAGTGGCCTGTACCGGTCGATACGTTATGAAAAAGAGTGCCTTGCGCGCCGAGGTTGTTCAGGAACGCGTCGACCTTGCCGTCATTGTCGTAATCTCCGAAGCATGCCCCACGTGCCACCGTCTTCACATCGAACACCGGCCCGGCCTGCTTCGACACATCAGCAAACTTCGCGTTGCCCAGCCCGCGATAGACCGAGTGCTCTTCTGGAATTAGGTGAATCAGGCCGCCATGAAACGTCAGGATGTCCAGCAGTCCGTCGTTGTCGAAGTCGTAAATCCCGGTTCCCCAACTCACGTACTGCGCTGTGATCGGCGAAATACCCGACGCCGCACCGATGTCTTCGAATTGTCTTATTACCCTATGTTGCTGCATCAGGCGGTTATATTTCGCGTCCGTCACCCACAGATCGAGCAGCCCATTGCCGGAAACGTCCGCGAAGACCGGAGCCATTGCTGAAGTAGAATCCCCGTTCTCCCCGTAGGCGACGCCCGCATCTACCGCGATCTCTTCGAAGGTGCCGTCCTTCTTGTTGTGGAACAGGAAGTTCTCCGTCCGGTCGTTCGCGACATAGATGTCGGGGTATCCATCGTTGTCGAAATCGGCTGCGGTGACGCCCATGGTGCGGCCGATTACCGAGTTGATCCCCGACTTCTCCGATACGTCGGTGAACGTGCCATCGCAGTTGTTGTGAAACAGGAGATTGGTCGTGCCTTCGTAGTCGAGCGGCCCCGGATAGTTATCGCCGGCGTAATAAGCCCGATATTTCGGATCGAACTTCACATACCTGCCGACGAACAGGTCGACGCAGCCGTCGCGGTCGTAATCCAGCCAGACCGAGCTGATCGACCAGCCGTCGACCTTGATCCCGGCTTTTTCTGTAACGTCTTCGAAGGTGCCGTCACCTTTATTGCGGTAGAGAATCGCTTTGCCGTAGCCGGTGACGAACAAATCTTCGTGCCCATCGTTGTCGTAATCCGCGGCGATGGCCGCCATCCCGTAGATATTGGCCGCCACTCCAGCCTGGTCGGTGACGTCCGTAAACTTACCGTTGCCGTCGTTGCGATAAAGATGGTTGTGCGGAGGATTTGCCGGCCGTTGCTTCAGCGGATACGGGTGCATCCCGTCTTCCAGCGGCTTTCCGCTGGTGACATAAAGGTCGGGGCGTCCATCGTTGTTGTAGTCGAACCACACGCACCCGCCGCCTGTGCCCTCCAGCAGAGAACCAAGCTTCTGCGCACCGAAACTGTGCGTGAAGTTAATCCCAGACGCCGCCGTGGCATCTTCAAACCGAATCGTCGAGCTTGATGGCGCCTGCGCCAACACGGCTGACGAAAGAAACAAGATGCTGAGTGCGCGCCCTAACACTAACGGCCCCCTTTGTGCGACGCTGCGATCGCGCCTGTAAGATCGACCGGCGTCGTAGTCTTCAGCAGAACAGCCGGCACGGCGTTCTCCGGCGCCCGCTCTGGCCCGGTGTGACAGCCAACACAAATGCGCTGTTCGCCTTTTCTCATCCACCACCATCCCTGTTCGCGCTTCAGCGTCTTTCCTTGGCGGGAGAGCAACTCGATCTGGAGCGGCCTATCTGCTGGAACTTGGATAAAGAACGAGCCATCCGGCTCGACACTCGAACTTCCCAGGAACTTCGGTTTGCCGGCTTCGTTCGTTGTGTAGAGCTTCATCATCGCAATCGTGCCGGGCGCGAACGAGTATTTCGATGTGTAGGCATTGAGACAGAGCAGGTTGGCGTAGTTCCATTCGTGCAAGCCCGAGGGATGCTGATTCGGAACTCGCCGTGGCGCAATCAGCGTCGGCTGCACCAGGTCGGATTCACTCGCAGCAACCAGGGTTGCGATGGCCCCAGTCCTGGAGTTCCAGACTTGCAGCGAATAATGCGTCTTCGAGTCAGGACGCCAGGCAACTACGTTGTCGTCGCTCGACGTCGACAAAACGTCACCCGCGAACTCTCCAGCAGGTGCGTTCAGGTCAATCGCATGCGCGAGCGGCGAAGTGAACCTTCCCAATCCATGTTCGCTGGCAAAAACAATGTCGCCTGTATCGGATTGTTTGCCGGCTTGTCGAGGTGTGCCGTGATCGCAGCGGTAAGCCTCAACCCCGCTGCCGTCTGAATACACCGTGTAAATCTCAGGTGATTGTCCCTTGCCAAGTGGATATCCCGCTTCGAACAAGATCCGGCCGTCGCGCAGAACATCAGTAGGCAGCGCACTTCCCGGCGTATGTGTCAGTTGCAGCGAGGGCCCGCCATCCAACGGCGCCGTCTCCAGAACGAACTGGCCGTCCACCTTGCGCGCATAGACCAATTGGTTTGCGGGAAGATAAAAGGGGCGAATGCAGCCGATTGAGCACTTTGTGATGCGTTTCGCTTCGCCACCGCCTATCGCGACCTCCCATACCTGCCACGTATCTTTGGCGTCGCGTTTCCCTGAGAACAAAACCTTCGTGCCATCGAACGAGACGATTGGATCAGCAGACGCTGCAAAGCCCGGCATCAATTGCCGCAGTGCTTTCGCGTCCTGGATCATGATCTGCGCGCCGGCAGGGAAGCGCTCTCCGCCGCTAAGCCACGCCGCACGTTCGTAGGTGGTTGCCGAGGTATACACCAGCGGCGCGGTTACCTCGCTCGAAGGAGATTGGGCTGAAACGCCAACCCACACGCCGCACGCGACGAGAACTAGAAAAATAAGGGCAAGAACGAGTCTCCGCACTACGTGAGCCCCCCGGCGGCCGCGCAGGCATGTGAGGCTTCCAGGCGAAGATGCAGAAGCGGAGAAAGGTCTGCCATCATGGCATCGAACTGTTCGAACGTCAGCGACTGCTCGCCGTCGCTGGCTGCCTTGTCGGGATGAGGATGCACTTCCACCAGTAATCCGTCGGCGCCGACGACCACCGCTGCGCGAGCCAGGATCGGCACCAACACCCTCACTCCGGCCGCGTGACTAGGATCGACGATGACGGGAAGATGGCTGACCGTCTTGAGCACCGGAACCGCCGCGACATCGAACGTGTTTCGTGTTGCTGTCTCAAAGGTCCGAATCCCGCGCTCGCAAAGAATCACATTGGGGTTCCCGCAAGCGACGAGAAACTGGGCCGACCGCAGCAAGTCTTCGAGAGTTGCCGTCATCCCGCGTTTCAGCAGTACCGGGCGTCCACACGCACCCAATCGTTCGAGCAGCGAGAAGTTCTCCATGCTGCGCGCGCCCACCTGCATGATGTCGGCATATTCGGCGACAAGCTCGACGTCGGTCTCAGACATGACTTCGGTGATAATTGCCAGCCCTGTGCACTCTCGTGCCTTGCTCAGAATCTTGAGCCCTTCGACGCCCATCCCTTGAAAGGAATACGGAGACGACCGCGGCTTGTATGCGCCGCCGCGCAGAATACGCGCTCCAGCCTGCGCCACCGACACTGCGGTGTCGAGCACCTGGCGCTCCGACTCCACGGCGCAGGGGCCGGCCATGACGACAAACTCGTCGCCGCCGATCGCAATGTCGCCCACGCGCACGACAGTGCTACGCCGCCCGTCAGTCCTGGCGACCAGGTCAAAACATGAGTATTGCCCGTTCCAGCGTTGATTCACGTTGACAGCAACCGTTTCAGTTCGTGCCTGTACCCTATCTGCCAGAGCGAACCTCAGTCGGTGACCTATGTACATTCCGAATGTGATATAGGGTCACAAATAAGAACTAGTATTTTTGGATTATTGAATTGTGGACGCGGAAGGCCTTACTGATAAAGGGGAAGTGACGTGGTCGCGCGATGTCGCCGGTCGCCAGCATTGCCGGGCATGACCCATTAGCGGACAGGGTGCGCTAGACCGAGGTAGCGTGAAACGTTTGTTTCACAATCGTAGAATAAGCCCGCAGTTGTTTCACTGTGACCGGGAAATCAGTGCATTGGTTCCAGATGGGCGGTGAAATGGCGCAGGAAAGGCGCCTCATAGGTTATCCGCATTCCCTTGATCTGCTGGCGCCGCTCCCAGACACGCAAAATGATCTCCACCACGTAGTCGATGTGGCTCTGCGTGTAAACGCGCCGTGGAATGGCCAATCGCACCAGATCCATCTTGGCCGCATCGGCAAACATCAGAGTGCCGATCTCCACTGACCGTATCCCACCTTCCAGGTAGAGCTCCGCCGCCAGCGCGACTCCGGGGAATTGACTCTGCGGAACATGGGACAGGAACGCTCTCGCGTCGAGATAAATCGCGTGTCCTCCCGGTGGCTCAACGATGGGGACGCCATGCTCCGACAGGTGATCGCCAAGATAAGCGGTAGAGGCGATCCGATATCGCAAATAGTCTTCTTCCAGAGATTCTTGCACTCCCACTGCAATCGCTTCCAGATCGCGTCCTGCCAAGCCTCCGTAGGTCGGATAGCCTTCGGTCAATATCAGCAAGTCCTTTTCCTGCCGCGCCAGCACTTCGTCGTTCGTGCAAAGAAAGCCGCCGATGTTGGCCATCCCGTCTTTCTTGGCTGACATGGTGCATCCATCGCCCAGCGCAAACATCTCTTGGGCAATCTGCTTGGGCGTCTTATGCTCAAAACCCTTCTCGCGAAGCTTGATGAAATACGCGTTCTCCGCGAAGCGGCATGCATCGAAGTAGAGCGGAATAGCGTGTTTCTTGCACACCGCGCTCACGGCGCGTGCGTTCTCCATGGAAACGGGCTGTCCGCCGCCGGAGTTGTTCGTCACGGTTAGCATCACGAGCGGAACCCGCTGCTTGCCGACCCGCGTAATCAGCTTCTCCAGCGCATCGACGTCCATGTTGCCCTTGAATGGCAACTTGGTCGAGGGTTGTCGTGCTTCGGGAATCGGAATGTCCACGGCCTCTGCGCCCACGTACTCCACATTGGCTCGCGTCGTGTCGAAGTGCGTATTGTTGGGCACCACGTCACCCTTCTTGCACATCACGTTAAACAGAATTCGCTCGGCAGCGCGGCCCTGGTGCGTGGGAATGACGTGCTTATATCCAAAGATGTCCTGCACCGAGCGGCGAAAGCGCTCGAAACTCTTGCTGCCGGCGTAACTCTCGTCGCCTTCCATCAACGCGGCCCATTGGTGCGTCGACATCGCACCCGTGCCGGAATCAGTCAGCAGATCGATCAGTACATCATCCGCCGGAAGTAAAAATAGGTTGTAGTGCGCCGCGCGCAGCAGCTCTTCGCGCTGCTCGCGAGTGGTCCAGCGAATCGGTTCGACACTTTTAATGCGAAAAGGTTCAATGATGGTCTTGGTAGGCATGATGGCTCCCGTGCGATTGTAATTACACTCGTGGGGAACCGCCATCGCTCCCAAGAGGCGCTAGTTGTCGCGGAAGAGTACCGTCGGAGTGACGGGCCTTTCAAGATACGGTCGAAGCTTTTCGAGCGCGGCGGCCACGCTGATGCCGTACTTCGCACGCAAATCGTCTGGCTTGCCGTGCTCGATGAAGCGATCGGGCCAGCCAATCCTCACTACAGGAGTATCGATCCCCGCGCTACTGACTGTCTCGAGTACAGCGCTGCCGAATCCTCCGGCTAACACATGGTCTTCTAGGGTCAGTACGACATCTACATGCCGCGCGTAGAATGCAACCATTTCGGTGTCAATCGGTTTGGCAAAACGCGCGTTGATCACCGCAGCAGACACGCCTTCGCCCTCTAATTTGCTGGCTATTTCACACGCCATCGGAACCATGCAGCCCAGCGCGAAAATCGCTACTCGATCGTTCTCGCCATGTTGCAGCAGCTCTGCCTTGCCAATTGGAATTGCCCGCGGGATGTCTTTTACTGCCTTGCCCGGGCCGACTCCCCTGGGATAGCGCACGGCGCTCGGACCGTCGTATTGCATTGCGGTGAAAAGCATGTCGGCCAACTCGTCTTCATCCTTGGGATCCATGTGCACGATGTTGGGGATGCCGCGCAAATACGAGATGTCAAACAGCCCGTGATGCGTTGGCCCGTCGTCACCTGACAGTCCACCTCGGTCAAGGCAGAAGACCACTGGCAACTTTTGCAGGCACACGTCGTGCACCACCTGATCGAAGGCCCGCTGCAAGAATGTCGAATAGATGGCGCAGAATGGCTTCAATCCACGGGCTGCGAGCCCGGCGGCAAACAACACCGCGTGTTCTTCCGCGATGCCGACATCAAAATACTTATCAGGATGATGGGTGCGAAAACGATCGAGCGCCGTCCCGTTAGGCATGGCCGCCGTAATGGCAACCACCTTGTCGTTCATCGTGGCAAGCTTGACCAGCGTGTCCGCAAAGACCTCGGAGTAGGTCCGCTGGCCGACCGCCTTGGTCTCGCCCGTCTCGGGATCGTAGGGGCCGAGACCGTGAAACTTCTTCTGCTTCTGCACTGCCGGCTCGAAGCCTTTACCTTTTTGTGTAAGCACATGCAGCAGTACCGGACGGTCCTGCCGCTTCAGAAATTCAAATGTCTTGATCAGCGTGGCTACGTCGTGACCGTCGATGGGCCCGTAATACTTCAGGCCCAGCTCTTCGAAGATCACGCTCGGCCACAACATGCTCTTGGCGGCTTCTTCCGCCTTGCGGGCCATTTTCAAGGCCCGCTTTCCGCCGATCCTTGCGACGAATCGACCTGCCCGTTCGTGCAGGTAATCGAATCGCGGGTTGGTGACAATCGTGTTCAGGTAGCTGGCAATCGCGCCCACATTCCTGTCGATGGACCACTCATTGTCGTTCAGCACGACAATCATGCGTTTCGTCTGCTGCGCGATATTGTTGAGCGCTTCATAGGTGATCCCGCAGGTAAACGCGGCATCGCCTGCCAAAGCCACCACGTGCTCGGTGCCGCCCAGCTTGTCGCGCCCTACGGCCATGCCCAGCGCTGCGGAGAGCGCTGTCCCCGCGTGTCCTGCGCCGTAACAATCGTGCGGACTCTCGGTTCGCAGCATGAAGCCGTTCAGGCCGCCCGCCGTTCGAATGGTGTGGAACTGCTTCCGCCTGCCGGTGAGCAGTTTGTGTACATAAGCCTGGTGGCTCACATCGAATACGAAGTGATCTTCCGGTGTCTTGAAGACGTAGTGCATCGCGATGGTGAGTTCGACGACGCCGAGGTTCGGTCCGAGGTGCCCGCCTGTGCGCGCCAGCACGGTAATCAGCTCTTCTCGGATCTCCGCCGCCAGCTGCTCTAGCTGAGACATGGACAGCTGCTTCACATCTGCAGGAGAGTCGATTTGGTCCAGGATGCGCGACATTGCACTGTGACTCGAGGGTGACACGCGATACATCACGGTAACTGAACCCGTAATCGCCGTCCAGGTTGCGGATCACATCTCGCGCCGATGGCGATCCGCACTCGCACGGGCGTTTGGTAGTCCTACTGCGCAGCGCCAAACAGATGGTAGTTCATATTCAGTGTTGTCACTACAATCTGTTTTGCCGCCACGTTTAGCACGGTTTTCTCGGCATAGTTCGTGCCGTCGGGCAGGTTTGAGAAATCCACGATCAGCGTCACTGTGTCCTTCGCTTGTCCCATATAGGTATTGATATTGAGATTGGCAATTTTCTTCGCGGTGGGATCGAACGCAACCACCATCTGGTCGCCGGGTTGCTCGTAGTTCTTGAATGTCAAATTGACCAGTCCAGCTCCTGCATCACGGCTCAGCGAGACATTACCCGCCTGCATGGCCTGCTGCATCTTCTGCGGATTCGGCGGGACGTACATAGCCAGCAGCGATTTCACCTGATCCATGTACTGCGCCATTTCATCTTTCTTCTTTTCAACCATGCGCTGCTTCAACTTGCCGCCCGAGGGTTGCTGTTGCGGGCCCATTGGAAATTTCTGCACCTTTCCGTCCGGCCCATACTGGCACATGAACTGTTGTTGCGGCTTAGTATCGCCCTTGTACGTGACTTGCTGGACCTCGGTCCACTGATACTTGTGCAGCCGCTGCTGGTTCGCTGCTGCCGACTGCTTCAGCGCTGCCAGTTTCTGTTGGAGTTCAGCGCCTCCGGCCTGCGCCAATACGTTGACGCTCACGAAAAGCGTTATCACACCCAACGCCATCCAACGTGCGACCGCTGTCTTCGATCTCCCCTGCGCGACCCGATTTTCTGCTGTCATCATTTCTCCCCTTCTTGAATTCGTGTTTAGGCCCCAGAAGTCAGCGGCTGATTAGTTCCAATATCACCGTCATTTACCGCGACTTCATCATGTGACGCTTTAGGTTTCTCATCCCACCTTAGACCACTTCAAATCGAGCACCATAATCGAATACAAAACCGGCACCATCAGCAGCGTAATAAACGTCGCCACCGTCAATCCGCCGATTTGCGCATAACAAAGTGGCTGCCACAGAGGCCCGCCATGCATCGCCAGCGGAAACAGCGCCAGCACTGTTGCGCCAACTGTGATCAGCACCGGGCGGAGCCGGATAATGCCGGCGTCGATCACGGCCTGCTCGAACGGCTCGCCCTTGGCGTGCATCTCTTCGATGAAGTCGAACAGCACAATAACATGGCTGACGATGACTCCGATGAGGCTCGCGATCCCCAGGAACGCCATGAAGCCGAACGAGGTATTCATGATCCACAACGCGATCAGCGCTCCCGCCACACCGTACGGCGCCGCAGCAAACACCAGGAACGGTTTGATCGCGTTGTTGAACTGGAACAGCAACGCGAGATAGATCGATGTAATCGACACCGCCAGTACGACACCCAGGTTCTTGAATCCCACTTTCTGTTTGTCGTACTCGCCGCCGATGCTCAGGCCATAACCCGGGGGAAGCGTCTTTTCCAAGTCTTTGAGCTTGGGCACTGCAATCGTCATGATCTCCGACGCCAGGTGTCCCGGAGCAGGGAAGGCATACAGCGACATCGTCCGGAAATGATCGAGCCGGATGATTCGGTCGGTGGACATGCTGTTCTCAATGCTCGAGATCTGCACCAGCGGAATCTTGGTCGAGCTTTGTGAACCGAACACGTAGAGGTTCTGGATGTCCGAAAGGCTGGCGCGCTCATCCATCTTCAGCCGCGCCATCACGGGAATGTTGCGGTCGCCATCCTGCAGTGCTGTCACGGCCACTCCGCTCATCGCACTCGTCGCTGAGTTCGCCACATCCATGTTCGTTATCCCGGCCAGGTTCGCGCGATCTGGATCGACATTGAGGCTGACATTCGCGCTTTCCGTGTCCCACTCGTTGCGCACTCGCGCTGCCATCGGCGCCGACCGCAGGATATCGGCCGCTTGCGACGCAATGTGCCGCATCATCTGAATGTCTTGCGCGCTGCCCGCCGTACCTACGTCGGCGCGGCTGGTCACACGAATCTCCACCGGATAGTTCACCGGGTTGGTCTGCAGTTGCCGAAGATCGATGCGCGCTCCCGGTACCGTGGCCGAAAGCACTGGCTGCACTTGATTGACAAACTCCGGTGTGGCTTCCTTCTCCGTCAGCTCAACCAGCACTTCCGCATAGTTCAGTTGTTGCGCCTGCGGCGACAATGAGAACCAGAATCGCGGACTCCCTCCACCAACCCACGTCGTGACGTAGCGCAGGATGTCGGTTGGTTTGCTGTCCTTGCCCGGATGCTGCTTGTCCCACAGCTCAGCCTGCTGCCGGATGATTTTCTCCACCTGCTGCGATGCCTGGTTGGTAGCCTCGAAGTTCGCGTCATTCGGCAGCCACACATCGGCGTACGACCAGTACTGCACATCATCTGGGAAGAATGACGACTTCAGCTGCTTGAACAGCACCCCGGCCAACAGCAGGAACGACAACGATCCGATGGCGACTTTCCAGCGATGCTCGATGGCAAACTTCGCCACGCTCGCGTATCGACCGGTAAATCCCTTTGTCCGCCGCTCTTCGATGGGCGCCTCCGGCTTCTTGTCGGGCCGCAAGATGTAATAAGCCAGCAGCGGAATAAAGGTGACCGAGGCCAGCCGTGACGCGACCAATGCGCACGTCATCACAATGGGCAAGCTGAACAGAAATTCGCCAGTGTTTCCCGTCACCAGCATGAACGGCAAGTACGCCACGATATTGGTGATCGTTGCGTAGAGTATTGCCGTCGCGATCTTGGTCGGTCCCAGCCACGGGGCGACGATGCGCGGCTGTCCTTCGGCCAGCATTCGCTTGATGGAATCGCCCGCCACTACCGGATCGTCCACCAGCAGGCCAAGTGCAATGATCAGCGACGCCACCGATACCTGCTGAATATCGATGCCCAGCAGGTAAATCATGCCAAAGGTGAGTGAAAGCGTAACCGGAATCGACAGTGCCATGAGCAGCGCGGAACGCCACTCCCAGAAGCCGATTAGCGAAACGATCACCACCAGCCCGATCGCCTCATACAGTGCATCCATGAACAGGTCGATCTGCTCCTTCACTTGCACTGGCTGATCGGACGTGTGGACCATGATCAGATCGTCTGGCAGGTATGGTCGCACCGCGTTCAGCTTCTCGGTAACGTGCTTGCCGAACTGGTCGATCTGCTGGCCATCGCGCATGTAAATCGCCAGCGTCACCGCGCGGCTCCGCGTCCACTTGCCCTGCGGGTCGCGCCATGTCAGGAAGTTGAGGTAGGTAGGCGGGCTCTGATAACCGCGTGAGATGTCCACCAGATCGCGCAAATACACCGGGCTGTTGGAAGCCGAAACTCCGATCACCACGTTGCCGATGGCCTGCGCGTCAGGGAACAGCCCTGACGGATTGATCATCAGGTCCTTCGGCCCGACTTCGAGCGATCCCGCCGGAAGCGTGATATTTTGTGCTCCCAGCACGTCTTTAAGCTTCGACGGATCGTATCCGTACTGCGCCAGCCGCTGTTGCGAGTAATCCAGGAAGATTTGTTCCTGCAGCACGCCTGAGCGCGACACCTTCGACGTCTCCGGTACACCTTGCAGCGTGCGCTGCAGCAGGTCGGTGTAGTCGTCGAGATCGTGATACGAATATTTCGCCCCCGCAACCTCCAGGAGCTTGGCTTCCGTTTCATTCGGATCGCGAATGATGGCCGGCTCCCACGCATCAGGATGGATCTCCGAGCGATGGAGAGTCGTGCGGATGAGTTGTTCTCCGCGCTGGCGAATCGTGGTATCGTCAAACGCGGTGCTGGCGTCCAGCCCGACGTATCCCGGCCCTTGGAAGAAATGAAGGTCGCTGAGCGTCTTGTTGCGGCTGGCGATGGCCGCGATGTTCTCAAAGTCCGCTCGCACTGGTCCCGGCGCGATCGACAGAGGAAATGCATAGATGACGCTCACCCTGGGCTGCGGAGCGTTCTTGCCCAACTCGGCGCGCGTCTTCTCGATCGCCTTCCGGATCGCAATCCCCCGCAGCGCCACCTCCGTCGGCGTCACCTTCGGACTCGCCACGGTCAGCATCAGCGCCGCGGTGTCTCCGAAACTGCTATTGAACTGAATCGGCCCTGCTCCCCTGGGCAGCTGGAGCTGGTTCAGCTTCAGGTTCATGTCAGAGAATTCTTTTTGCTTGTCCTTTACGCTATCGTCGAGTTGGACGTAAACCACCGACATACCGGGAAAGCTGAGCGAACGGATTCCAAAGTCCGACGGGCTGTTCGGTTTCAGGTTTGAGTTCAGCGCGACGACTTGTTCGATAGGCCGCGTGATCAGTTGCTCGACTTGCTCCGCAGTTGCGCCGGGCCACGGACACTGCGCGGAAGCCACCCGCACGGGAATGTTCGGGTCCTTTCGCTTCGGCATGTTCTGGTAGCCGAAGAAGCCCCACACAAAGGCCGCCAACAACAACACCAGTCCTACTTGGCGGTGCTCGGTGAAGAACCGCGCCATGTTATGGGTGGTCGCGATGTACTCCGCGTCCGACTTGTGCATCGTCGCCATGGGTGTTGCTGGAACCTATCTAATAAGTTGGATTTGAAAGGGCACGGCTTCAGCCGTGCCGCTCCGGGCCTCAGGAACACTGGGCTTTAGCCCCTGAGGGAATTCGATGTTCTTGGCCCACACCATTTACGAGATGCCTCCTAATAGCCGTGCAGCACTGATTTTCTATCCACTATCCACCAGCCACTAGCCACTGACCACTACTCACGGAATCACCCTCACTTGATCGCCGTTCCTGATCATGTTCGTTCCCGACGTGACAACCCTGTCCTTCACGCCGAGTCCACTCAAGACCGCGATATTGTTTCCGTACGTGTCGCCCAACGTCACGTCCTGGGTATGCACTTTCACCGTGTCGCCTGCTCCCTCTGTGACGAACACAGCAAAGCCATTCGGATTCCCCGGACTGCGTACGACCGCGGTCAGCGGCACAACGTCAACTCGAGTATTCGCCTTTCCTCCGCCAATGGAGATTGAGGCAATCATTCCCGCCTTGAGGCGGTTGTCGCCGTTGGGAATAGTCACCTCCACGGAATACACTCGGCTTTTCGGATCGGCCGACGGAGAGATCGACGTTACATGGCCATTGAAGTTGCCCGGCAGCGCGTCGGTCGTAATCGTCTCAGGACTGCCCAGCCGAATGTGCTCCATCGACGTATCCGGTACGCCGAAAACTGCCTTCACCGACCGCACGTCCGAGATAGTGAAGCCGTTGGTCGCCGGTCCTACCAGTTGTCCGACATCGACGTTACGCTTCACCAGCCAGCCGTCGAACGGTGCGCGCAGCTCGCAATAGCCCAGGGCAATCTGTTGTTCCGCGATGCTGGCCTTCGCGCTCTGGATGGAAGCGAGTCCATCCAGCATCTGGGCGTTAGCGTTGTCGTAATCGGGCTTGGTCGCCGCGCCGTTCTGGTAGAGCACCGACATGCGATCGAATGACAACTTGGCGCGATCGTAATTAGCTTGTGCCCGATCCAACTGGGCCTTTGCTTGTTGCAGCTTCTCTTTGTAATCGCCCTCATCCACGGTCGCCAGCACCGTGCCTTTGGCTACCCAGTCACCCTGATCGATGTTGCGCATGCGGCCAGTCGCGTCTTTCACCTGCCGAATGCTGACCAGGTATCCGTTCGATTTGAATGCCAGATCGACCTGCTGGTAGGGCTGGATGTTCGCGGAATAAGTATTCGAGGTCCCGGCGTCAATCGGTTGCACCGCGGCGGTACGCACAGGAGTCAACGGTTGTGGCGCGGTTGGATTACTCCGGCAGCCGCTCGTTATCGTCACGCCCGCGAGTAAGACCGCCAGCACAGAAGCCGTCCAGGAATTCCAGCTCTTTGTTTCCTGCTGAATCATTCCTCACCTATCGCTTTCTGGAAACTCGCCTTCGCACTCCAGAACTCATCCACGGCATTGTTGTACTCCGCATCCGCGCTCTCCGCCGAAGCCTGCTGTTGCAACACATCGCGCAGCAGCGCCGTCTTCTGTTCATACTGCAACGTCACCTCGCGCAACTTCTCGCGCGACGCCTCCTGCTTGGCTTGGGCCACCACCACCGAGGTCCGAGCCTCCTGCAGCGAACGGAACTTATCGCCCACATCGATCAGGATCTGCGACTTGGTACTGGTGAGTTTCAACTTGCTCTGCTCGATGTTGATGGTCTTCTCATCCACTTCGTGCTTGCGCCGTCCCCAATCGAAGGGTTCCCAGCGAAACTCGAACCCTGCATTGGCAACGTTCAGCGGAACAAATTCGTAGCCAAATGGCGACGAGTACTGGATGGAGAGATTCAGATCGGGGAGATACTGCGACTTAGCCAGTTGACGTGCGTTCGTCGCCTGTTTCACTTCGATGGCTGCTTCCGCAACCTTCGGGTTCTGATCGAGCGCTTTCGTCTCAGCCAACTCGAGGCTCTCTTCCGCCGGTGTCACCGGAGCCACCGCAGCAGTATGAAAGTCCGTCTTGATATCGCGTCCCAGCAGGTCGTTCAGCGTTTCTTTCGCAGTCAGCAGCTTGTCTTCGGCCTTCAGTAGATTGAGTTCTTCGCGCGCTAGCTTCGCCTTCACATCCAGCGTTTCCGACTTCAGCGCCACCTGCTCGGTAAGGTATTGCTGCGAGATGCGGTCGAGCTCCTTGTATTGCTTGATGCTCGCCTGGATCGAGTCAATCTCATTCTCGATCTGCATCACCTTGTAATAGTTTTGCCGAACGTTGTCAGCCACGGTTTGCCGTTCTTCCCGAAGTTGTTCTTTGGCCTGTTCGACTGAGAGTTCCTGGCCGTGCACGAACAGGTTGATCCGATACAGCGACAGCAGCGGCTGCGACGCACTGGCCATCACCAGCGCCGTGGGATGCGCCGGGGTCGTGATGTTCGAAGTGGTTGCCGGAATCGGACCGGTTGCGGCGTATGTGCCCCATTGCCCAGCCGGCACGGTATACGAAATTGGCGTAAGCAATTGCGAGCCGAACACGTAAGTACTAAACGAGGGCAGCCGCTTGGTTTTATCGGCCGCCAGCTTCTGCAAGTGCACGTCGAGATTCAGCGACACGATCTTCAGTGCCCGGTTGTTCGCCAGCGCCATGCTGACCGCCTGGTCTACGGTGAGAACATCCGACTGCTCCTGCGCCGACAGCACGGCTGCCAGCAGTCCGCACCACACGGCTGCAATCAGAAACCGTCCGTTCCCCAACCCCCGCATCATCGAGCGTCTCCAGCCTCTAAGGGCACACCCGCAGCAAAGCGTCCAAACTTCCAGCGTGCTCCGGGACGCTCGTTTGTAGTAGCTGTCTGGACCTATAGGCCCAGTCGTACCAGAGCTAATCCGGCCTCTCTTACGGAGCAGAATGACGTGGTGTTATCGGGCCCCCGACAGGCCCGTCACTATGTTTCTTGGCACGCAGAGATTACCAGCCGATGCGGGTTTGAGCAACCCTCATCGCGGTTGCGCAAGGGCGTCATAGCTCTAGGGGAGCAAGGCGGCGAGGAGCGGAAACCGCCCGGCAGCTAACAGCCAATGGCTAAGAGCTGACGGCTAGAACGTAAACGTCGCCCCCAATTCGATCTTGCGGGGCGCCGACGCCGCACCGTAAGGCCCGCCCGCGATGGCGTTCGCTTGCCCGAACAGTGGCGAACTCAGATTTCCGACCAGAGGAGCGAAATTGATGTTGTTGAATACGTTTCTTGCGTTGATGCTGAAAGTCAGGTTGTAGCGTCGATTGGTTGCGCTGCCAACACTCATCGGCCCACCCATCGCGCCGCCAAAGTGGCCGCGCGGACCACGTCCTCCGCCCGGTCCACCGTCCATCGTCCCGGCGCCTTTGGTTTCCGGACCAAACCCAATTGTCTTACTGAGTCGCAGATTCAACGAGAACCGTCCCGGTCCCATCCCAAGGTACGGTGGGATCACCGTCTGTCCCGGTAATGGCGTCAAGTTGAACGTGCCCCACTTCGTCACTACGATGTCCTGCCCTGCCAGGTTGGGAGTGGCGAACGTAGGCCGGTCGTTGAAGATCGAGTCGCCGTTGTAATCCTGCCCCAGCGTGATGTTGAACGGAACCGCCGAACTCACTACCAGGAATGGATTCAGCCGAAATCCGCGGGGCAGGGCAACGGTTCCTCCGATGAACGCGCGATTGCGCACGTCGTAGGCAGTCGGCCCGTAGTTTTCCGCCAGGTCGTACTGGTTATTCGGAAAGCTGCTGGCGCCATTGGTGTTTGCGTCAACCTTGTTCAGCGTGTACCAGCCAAATAGCGACACCTTCGAACCGACCCGCACATTGGCGTTCACGATGAGCTGGTTCTGTTCAAACTCTCCGTCCGATTCATACTGGTATATATTTCCCGCTGCATTCCCCAACGGCCGCACGCCGCTGGTCGGATCATTTGGGTTGTATGTCCCGGGGAGAGGCGCATTGATATTCCGCGTCAGGAACTGATGCACACCCTTCGAATTCAAATACGAGATTGCGATATTCGCGTTCTTCGAGATCTGCCGCTCCACGCTGACCGCCGTCTGCATGGTGTAGGCCGCCCGTAGGTTGGGCGCGAGCTGATAGGTCGTAGGAAACGACTTGCCAGTATTCAGCAGCGGGCTGCCTTCCGGCGGAACGTACGGATAAAAATCAGGTTGGTTCACCACGAACTGCTGCTGGGTTGTCCCGTTAAGCCTGTCAGCCTGCAACACATACTGCTCGTCGAAGCGGTCGTAAAACATGCCCCAGCCGGCGCGCAACACCGTCTTGGGTGTTGTGCCTTTTCCCAGTCCCCAGGCGAACGATACGCGTGGCGCAACATCGCCATTGTCATGGATGTCGTCTTGGGTCTCAAAGCGCAATCCATAGCTGATTGTGAAATTCGGTTTCCACCGCCAATCGTCGGAAACATATAGGCCCACGTCGTAATACGTGACCACCGAGGTCGGCGTCCCATACGTGATGGAAAACTGTCCCGCGCCGCCTCCGGCCGCCCTGATCTGCGCCGGCGTCCATCCATTGGCGATTCCTTGCTCCGTAATCTGGTACGCATCGAGCGAATCGAACGTAAACGTCCCGTTGAAGTTCGAGTCTGCGTAGCTTGAATCGTGCAATGCCCGCAATCTTCCGCCGAACTTCAACATATGTTTACCCAGCAGCCACGAGGTGTAATTTTGTACCTCGAAATAATTCTGGTCGTCGTGGTTGTACTGGATACTGTTTCCGCCTCCCACGAACGCACCCTGCACATTGAGCGTGGCATCCGTGGTATCCGGCGTCTCGTCGTTCGGTTCATGCTCATACTCAAAGCGCGTCTCGTTGACCACCTTCGTTCCGAACAACTGTGTATCGCTGATCTGCAACGTCTGCTCCCGGTGGGCAACGTTGTAGGCCTGCGAAGGCAGCGAGAACTGTCCAACACCCTGCGCGGTTTGGGTGTTGTCCCAATATTGATACCTCACGCTGAGCGTGTTGGTCGGCGTGAGTTGAAAGTCCACGCGCGGGCTCACCACCGTGCGTGTCTGCGGAATCGGTACCGAGGTGTTGTAAGGAGTCGGTACGAGCGTCGTCGGATCCAGCACAAAGGCATTTACGACCGCGTTGTCGCCTATATTGCGCCGCTCAAAGTTGATAAAGAACGACGTCTTCTTCCCAATCGGGCCGCCGAAGTTGGCCGAGTACTGCGTCGTGTCATACGCCGGATTTTCCGTAGCGAATGGACTGGTTGAATTGAAGTACGACGAATTTCCCAGCACCGAGATCTGCCCGTGGTACTGGTCCGTCCCTGGCTTGGTGAAAATTTCGATTCGCCCGTAACCCAGCTTGTCGTATTCCGCCGAGAACGGGTTCTGATTGATGCGGATTTCCCGGATCGACGACTTCGGCGGAAGCTGTCCGCCGGTAAATCCATCGATGTAGATTTGTCCGCCGTTCGGCCCCGCCGACGGCCCAGCCAACGCCTGCAAATCGTCCGCCAGTTCGTCCGGATCGTCCGATAGAGCATCCAGGTCCTTGCCAGTCAGCACCATCTGCGTGGCGTTGCTCTCTGCCGATGTATCCAGCCCCACCGCGTTTTCCGACACATTGACGTTCTGTTGCTGCACCTCGATCGACAGCGTAACGTCCATCTTTTGCGACTGACCCGGACCTACGTCGATTCCATCGACCTCGTATAACGAAAATCCCTTGGCCGTTACCTTGATTCCATACTTGCCCGCAGCCAGCCCTTTGACTTCGTAGGCTCCGGTCTGATTGGTTGTAGCTGCGATTGTCTTTCCATCAGGACCCACGATCTGGACATCCGCTTTGGTAACCGCCGCGCCGGACGGGTCCGTGACCGTTCCATGCATCGATCCCAAGGGCGCTTGCGCCCAGGCCAATCCACTGCTTAGCCATAATCCGAGCGATAGCAATAATGCCCGTTGGATAAATCTGTTACGCAACAATACCTTCATGAACCTTCCTGACGAATGCCTCAACTGACCACTAACCCTAACCTACTGCGCTGCCTCTGCAGCTCCGCCGCCCAAACTCCAAGGGGACAGAACCATCGCTTGACCGCCCTTCGGAGCGGCGGTAAGAATCGGCTCCACGCCTCCGACGAGCGTGATCGCTGTGACGGCTGAATCCGTGCCTTCCGTCGAAACCAGGATCACCGCGTCGCCCTTCTGGAAATCATCGACCTTCATCGCCGGCAATCGGCTCAACATCTGCTGCAGGTCGCCGCCACCGCCGCGCCCCGCAGCACCACCGTAGCCACTTGCTCCGCCGGGTGCTCCCGGAGGGGCGCCACCTGCCGGATTGGCCGCCGCAGCATTCGCCGGTGCACCGCCCCCAGTGGCATTGGCCGGCGTACCGCCCGCCGCCTGTTGTCCTTCGGGGGTCTGGCCCTTCAATCTCATCGCAATTCGCTGCGCCATCATCTGCGGCAGCTTGCGCAGTTGCGAATCTGCCGACACCTGCACCACGACCGGCTTCTTGGTCAGCAGGTCCATCACCGTCAGAGAATTGTCGCCTGCATTCACCGCCGTGATCGTACCCGCGATATTGCGGAAATTTCCGCTGACGATCTCTTCCGCGGCAAACTCTGTCCCATCGGCGTTCTTGTTGCCCCGCGCTCGCACCTGGTCACCCGGATGGATGTCCGCCAACTTACTCGCCTTGGCATCATCGAACTTCACCGAGTTCGGCGCGTATCGCCGTATCACGGTCTTCTTGTTCGTCTGAATCAGTACCTTCTTTGATCCCGCGAGTGTGGTTACTGAAATCGTCACCGTTCCTGCCGCAGGATCGACCTCACTGACCAGACCTCCGATGCCGCGTTTCTGCCAATCGTCTTTTTCCTGTTGCTGCTTGGCCGCGACGTCCGATCCCTTCATCACGATGACCGCCGATGCGGTCAACGACTTTGCGTCATCCGAGGCCTTGCCGCGCACCAGCACCCTGTCGCCTACCTGCAAATCCTGTGGAGTGATCGCTGTGGCGTTCTTCAAGTCTGTCTGGCCCGGGGCAATCCGCACCACACGAACTCCGTCGGCGAGCGAAACGCTGACGTTCTTCCCGTCATCTGTGGTTAGCGTTAGCGTGTTGCCGCTGATCGATTTGATTTGGCCCACCGCCTTGGCTTGGGCCGCTGGCGTTTGCGGCGCAGTCTGCGCCATCGCGCCCGCTGCCAGCGCGATCATCAACACCATTACCCCAACTCGGGGCGTGCTCACTCTAGAATTCCCTTGCGTCATGCCTTACGTTCCTCGAACCAACTTCTATCCATCATATCGGTGTTCAACCCTTCATCTCCTCTGGCAAAGGGTGGGAAGACTAGAACTGGTCTCATAAATGTGATTTGAAGGGGCACGGCTTCAGCCGTGCCGCTCCGGGTACCGTAAACACTGGGCTTTAGCCCCTGAGGGAAATCGAACTCCCCAGGCCGACCACTTATGAGACCGCTTGTAATCCCTGGAACAGCCACGCGGCTAAACCTCATTGACTTAACCCCACGCATTTAATTCTCTTATTGGACGAGGATGGGTAATGTGTCGTTTTGTTACGAAGGGTTAACGCCCGGTAAACAATGAAATAATACTCGCGGGCTAAAGCTAAGAGCTAACAGCTAACAGCTCCCCTCAGCACTCAATCACGTTCAACGCCAGCCCTGCCAGCGACGTTTCCTTGTAACGCGACTGCATGTCCAACCCGGTCTGATACATGGTTGCAATCACCTGGTCCAGCGACACCTTGTGTTCACCCGTTTCCCGCATCGCGATGCGGCTTGCGTTAATCGCCTTCACCGATCCCATCGCATTGCGTTCGATGCACGGAATCTGCACCAGCCCGCCAATCGGATCGCACGTCATTCCCAGGTTGTGCTCCATCCCGATCTCGGCGGCGTACTCCACCTGCAAGTTTGAGCCATCCTGTGCTGCCACGAGTCCACCAGCCGCCATCGAGCATGCGACGCCTACCTCACCCTGGCATCCCACCTCTGCGCCCGAGATCGAAGCGTTCTCCTTATAAAGGATGCCAATTGCGCCCGCCGTCAGAAAGTATCGAAACAGCCCCTCGTCCGACGCACCATCGACAAACCGCATGTAGTAATGCGCCACTGCCGGAATGATTCCCGCCGCCCCGTTTGTGGGCGCAGTCACCACGCGTCCTCCGGCGGCGTTTTCCTCGTTCACCGCCATCGCGTAAACGTTGACCCAATCCATCGGCGCCAGTGGATCAGCGGAACCCTGCTCATTCAGCTTGCGCGCCAGCCGCGGAGCACGCCGCCGCACATTTAGTCCACCCGGCAAAATGCCCTCAGTTTCCAGTCCGCGATTCACGCACGCCTGCATCACTTTCCATATGCGAGTGATGCCGCTGCGTATCTCCGCTTCCGTGCGCCATGTCTTCTCGTTCTCCAGCATGATTTGCCAAATTGGCAATTTCTGGCGCTCGCCGATCTCGAGCAACGTATCAGCACTTGCAAAAGGGAAGGGAGGCAATTTCAGCGCTGACTTGCCAGCATCTTCACCTTCGCGCATAACGAATCCGCCGCCAACCGAATAGAAGATGGCGGAATACAGCTCCCCACCCGCAGCGTCGAAGGCGGTGTAGCGCATGCCATTGGAGTGTCCCGGCAGCGTCTGCGTCTTGAGGAACAGCAGATCGGTCATCTTCATGGAAGGGAATCGTGACGCTGCCCAACAACTTCAACTGCCGCAGCTGTCGAATGTCGACCCACTTTTTCATAGATGGTCGCCGGGTCAATCGTGTCCGGAGCCTCACCTGATAGCCCCAGCAGCACCGCCCGATCCGTTTGGTGGCCGTGTCCCGTGAGCGCCAGCGACCCGAACAACTCCACCTTCACCCGCGCCACAGCTGCTTCGTTTTGAAGGGGAGCACCTTTAGGTGCGCCGTTGAGTCCCTCTTTTATTACTTCTCGCGCGGACTTCAGTCCGCGCGGGTCTTCCAACAATCTGCGCTCCTGCAAATCCAGCGCAAACTGCCGCGCGGCCCGCATCGGCCCCACGGTATGCGAACTCGACGGTCCTACCCCGATCTTGAAGATCTCAAAGATGCTGGTTTTCAAACTGTCCCTCGGTAGCCCTCACCCGCGCCTTGTTATGCGGGAACGCCTGCGTGATTCTAGTGCCTATCGGGTTAGTTTGCAGGCGGGCTTGCTCCTGGCCGCCCGCTCACCTTCAGTTCCATTTTGGGATTTTCTGGGTTACTAACGTAATGTCGGGACCAATTTTCTTCCTTCGAGAGCTGCCTGTGCGCTCTATCCTGAGATCGTCGGTGTCGCTTGCGTCGCGCAGCCACGGCTACAGCCGACCCTGGTGAGCTCTTTGACAATTCCCATTTTGGGACTCGGCTACCCCCTAGAGCGCTGGCAAATGTCCGCTAAGTCCCACGGGCAGAAATGGATACGTATAACTATCTATTGTATCAATGGTTTGCGGCCAATTTACTCCCAAGTTACTGATTCTAAACAACCGCACATACGCAATTTTATTATGATCGTCGATTACAGCACTGAAATACCGCTTCTGGACCGCAAAGTCCAATGCCCACCAACTAATTCCTTAGTTACCTTTTTCCACCTCCTGCGTCCAAGAAAACGTGCCCCCGAAGCGCTCAGCCACGCTCACCGAAGCCGAACTCAGGCTCATGGAGGTTTTCTGGCAGCGTGGCCCCTCGACCGTTCAACAAGTGCTCGACGATCTTCAAGGTGAGAAGCTGCTGGCCTACAACTCGGTGCTCACCACCATCCGCATTCTGGAGAAGAAGGGCTACGTCGCCCATGCCAAATCAATAGACGCCCGAGCTTACGTCTACGCGCCGATGGTTGAGCGCTCCGAGGCTACCCGCTCCGAAGTCCGTCATCTCGTCCAGCGGCTGTTTAACAACTCGCACGAGCTGCTGGTCCTGAACATCCTGGAAGATTCCGGTCTGGCTGAAGATGAGCTGCAGCGCCTGAAGCAGTACCTGAAGGAGAGGGAATAGCGAACATGGCCACGAACCTCTTCGATTTTCACGCTTTAGTTCGCATCGCCGCAGCCGGCGTTCTCAATAGCCTGCTCACGGGGATCGCTGTCGCCCTGCTCGCCTGGACGGTTACACGCTTATTCCGCCGCGAAGGGTCAGGCACGCGTTTCGCTGTGTGGTTCTTCGGGCTTGCAGCCATTGTCGTTCTACCGTGGGTCAACGCCAGTTTGGGACACACGACTTCCGCAGTCGCGGCTGGCGCGTTTACCTTGCCGGAATCGTTCGCGTTCTACGTATTCCTCATATGGGCCATTGGCGCCGGACTCGGGTTGGCACATGTTGCGCTTGGTCTTTACCGCCTGCAGCGCCTCCGCGCTACTTGTGCGCCAGTTGACCCCGAGCGTCTCGATGAAAGTTTGCGCACCAGCCTTGTTGCAGCTCTGGCGAAGCGCCAAGTAACGCTCTGCACGTCCGATGCGGTTCGCGTTCCCGCAGCAATCGGTTATTTCCGCCCCGTCGTAGTTTTCCCGTCGTGGGCTCTGGCGGAGATTCCACCCGCGGAGCTGAGACGCCATCCTATTGCACGAGCTTGCTCACCTGCATCGCTACGACGACTGGACCAACCTCGCGCAGAAAATCGTGAAGGCGATTTTCTTTTTTCATCCGGCAGTTTGGTTTATCGAATCGCGCCTGACGCTCGAACGCGAGATGGCCTGTGACGATGCCGTGCTTGCCGCCGATTTTAGCCCGCGCGCCTACGCCGAGTCGCTGGTCGGCCTCGCCGAGCGCAGTTTTCTCCGCCGTGGAGTTCAGCTGGCCCAAGCCGCTGTTGGTCAGGTTCAGCAGTTGAAGACCCGGCTTATCGAAATCCTGCGCAAGGACAAAGACCGGCAGGGAAGTGTCCATGGCTGGAAGCCGGCTATTGCGCTGATGTCGCTAGTTGGCATGGCCTCGATGTACGGTATCGCACGCGCGCCTCGCATGGTGGCCTTCACCTCCGGCACGTCGCAGATCGCCTCGGCCAACGTCGATGAGCATATCGATTTCCAGCACGCGAGTACCCAGCTTCAGCCGGTGAATCTTAGTTATTCTGGTCATGCTCTGGCACCGGCGACATCCGCCCAGAAGAAGTTATCTGTTCGGCTGAGTGTCAGGCATCGTTTGGCGCCGAAGCCAGACAGATTGCTTGCGCGAAATGATGCGATGTTCAGTGATCTGAACGACGAAGTTCCGCCACCGGTATTGGCCTTATCCAGCTTTCCGAGCGATCTGATTGCAGGACCTGCGCCGATGCTGGTCGTTTTCCATAGCGAGCAGTTCGGCGTGAACGGTCCAGTCATATGGCAGGTGACCGTATTTCGCTTGACGCCTGCACAGCAACGCACCCTCTCCGGAGGATCCCCTAAAAAGATTTAGCAGGACCTATATCAGCGTAGCCAGCGCTCTAATTTAACCAACTAATTCGTTAGTTGCAGAGATACTCAAGTAACACGAGAGACCAAATAGGAGCTAACAACCATGATCAACCCGCACATACCCTCCGCCAAGCGCCGCATCGGAGCGGTCGTACTGGCGACCGCATTGGTCGCCGGCCTTGGCGCCTATCACTTCTTACAGCCCACAGGAGCGCGTGCTGCACTCTCTTCCAGCACGGGCCCGATCGACGAAAGTAAAGTCTCGACTCTGCTCTCGCTCGACCAGGACATGGAGACCGTCGCAGCGCGCGTCACTCCCGCCATAGTCAACGTAGCGGTTACCGCGAAGGTGAACCAGAAGGCAATGATGCAGCAGCAGGGAATGCCGGAAGGCATGCCTGATGACACGCAGCAGTTCTTCGAGCGCCAGTTTGGCGGACGTGGCCAGATGCAACCGCAGCAGCCACAGTTCCAGCACGGTATTGGCAGCGGCGTGATCATCTCGCCCGATGGGTACATCATCACCAACAATCACGTGGTTGACGGCGCCACTGACATCAAAGTCACCCTAGGCGACCGCCGCATTCTGTCTGCGAAACTTATTGGCACCGACCCGCTGACGGATCTCGCCGTCATCAAGATCGAGGGCAGCAACTTCCCCAATATTCCGCTGGGCGACTCCACGCAGCTTCGTCCCGGACAGACCGTGCTCGCGTTTGGCAATCCGTTCGGTTTCCGTTTCACCGTGACCCGCGGCATCGTCAGCGCATTGAATCGCCCCAACCCCTACAACGACGATCCACGCAAGCCCGGCCAGTACATTCAGACTGACGCGGCCATCAACCAGGGCAACTCTGGTGGCCCGCTAGTAAATGCTCGCGGCGAAGTCATTGGCATCAACACCTTCCTGATCTCGCCTTCGGGCAGCTTCAGCGGCATGGGATTCGCCATCCCCACGCAGATCGTGCAGCCCACAGTTGATTCGCTGGTACGTTACGGCAAAGTCAGCCACTCCTATATTGGAGTCGGCATTACCGATGTCACCCCCGAGAACTCGAAGTTCTTCGACTTGAAAGACGCCAATGGCGCAGTCATTAGCGAAGTGCAGCCTGACTCGCCTGGCGCGCGCGCCGGCTTGAAGGTCGGCGACGTCATCGTCGGACTCGACGGCAAGAAAGTCGCCGGAGCCGGAGAACTTCAGGCGCAGGTCAGCGAGATGCGTCCCGGAACCAAGGTCACGCTCGACGTTCTGCGCGACGGCAAGAGCATGAATGTGCCAGTGACCCTCGAAGAACTCGGCTCCAAGGACAAGACAGAAGAGCTCAACGCCAGCGCCGATAACGGCAAGCCGCGCTGGGGAGTCGGCATCGCCGATCTTACGTCTGATGTGCGCGAGCAGTTGCAGGCACCTTCAACCCTTAAGGGCGCTGTGATTCAGCGCGTTCAGCCCGGAAGTCCTGCCGAGGAAGCCGGACTCCAGCCCGGTGATGTGATCCAGAGCGTAGATCGCAAGCCGACGCCTACCGCAGCCGACGTGCAGAAGGCGCTCTCCAGCGTTCCCAAAGGGCAGGATGCAATGGTCCTGGTCTGGGGCAACGGCGGCAGTACGTTCCGTGTGCTCCACGCCACTAGCGGCGCGTAAGCTTGTTCCTCCTGAAAAAACGGGCACGGATTCATTCCGTGCCCGCATCTTCGTTTGGCGGATTTGTTGGATCAGACGTTACTGCGCGGCGGCCATCGCGACTTTGTCGACGTGAAGCGAGCCGCTGGCAGTCATGGTTCCTGTTACTTTCACGTGCTGGCCTTCATGCCCTGATACTGCATCGGGATTGTCGATAGCGACCACCTTCTGATCTTTATCGGTGACGAGGACCGGCTTCTCGCCGCTCGCGATGCATTTCTGGGCACACTGCGCATGTGCCGCGTTGGCGCCCTTGGCTCCGCACTTGGAGTCACTGATCCATCCTTCCATGCTTTGATTTGGACTGGCCAGAGCCCACAAGCTGCACATCAGCAGCCCGACTACTAACAATGCGCTCTTCTTCATCGCTCGTCTCCTGTCCGCATGTGGCTGCGGACTGCCCGTAAGATTGTCCAGCCGGTTTGGATATGTTCGCTCAGCTTGGCGATGCTTTTTCTGATCGCCCAGACCTGGGGAACTTGAGGATGCTAACTATAGCGCAAATAGAGTCAGAACTGAATTTGGGCAGTGAGCCACTCGGGACGAAGGCTACTTTCTATTGGAGCTTGGCGCGGGAACGTTTTCGGCCACTGCCGATGCGGTTCGCAAGTCTGGCTTGGGTTGTGGCTGCACCAGTACCACTTCACCGGGCATGACGAATCCTAGCTTCTCACGAGCCTCTTTCACAATTGCGTCGGGATCGCTTTGCAATTTCTTGACGCGTTGTTCCAGTTCCTGATGTTCCGTGAAATCCTTTCCGATTTCCTGTCGCAGGCGCTGATATTCTGCGCGCTTGGCGCGCCACTCAACGGTACCGTTTGCCCCCAACACAACCTTGTAGCCAATCAGCACAGCGAGCATGGCGATGCACAGGGTCGCCAGAATGCGACGCATATGGAAAAACCATCGGCCGATTTTGCTCGCGTTTGCCATACTCTCGTCCGCTGTCCTGAAGGCCCCTCGAAAACTGCTGCTTGCGCCAAAACCCTAAACCACTACTCGAAACATTAAGTCGAGCGTGTTCAAGAGCAACATTGCTAGTGGACTTCGGATTCGTTTCTCTGTCTAGCGAAGGGCAGGCGAAAGTCCGCAGGGAACCAACTTCACCAACAGCATATATTTGGTCGCTCGCCATCTGTTATCAACCCGCAGTGGTTTTCCCTGTGGTGCTAGATTCTGAGATGGAGTCAAATGCATAGCGACGACTGAAAAAAGGGGTACTGGAATGCTTAAGGCGAAAATCGTACTCACGACGGTCGGACTCATGGAAAAGGCAGAGGAAATCGCGGAGGCACTGATGGAGCGCCGCTTGGCCGCCTGCGTCAACATCGTAGGGCCAATTCGTTCCATTTATCGATGGCAGGGCGCCATCGAGCGCGAGCAGGAATACTTGCTGCTGATCAAGACCACTGCCGAGCGCGCCACTGAGCTGGCCGCGGTATTCGCTGAGTTGCACGAATACGAAGTGCCGGAACACGTTGAACTCTTCATCGACGGAGGAAGTGAAGGCTACCTTGAGTGGCTTGCTGCACAGGTTGCGCGCGACGCGAGTCAGTAGGCCAGCAAGATTCGCAGGTCGCGCACATTGTTTCCTGTCGGCCCGATGACGACGGCGTCGCCAATGGCATCGAACAGCGGAAACGCGTCAAAGTGCGATAACGCTGTTTCAACGCTCAGACTTCGTTGCGCAGCCCGATTCATAGTCGTCCCGTCAACCAATGCACCTGCCGCTGGACTGTTTCCATCAATGCCGTCTGTCCCTGCACTCAGAACGGTGATGGTTTCACCGGCAATCTTTCCTGCGCAATACAGCGCGAACTGTTGATTGCGCCCTCCCTTGCCCGAGGAGTCGTCTACGGTGACTGTGACTTCGCCGCCGGAAATCAGACATACAGCCGACGACTTGCGTAATGTGCGCAGCCGATCCAGCAGGTGGTCAGCGGCACGGGCATAGTCCCAGTCATCGCACGAGTTGTCGACCTCGACCACGAATCCCATCGAGTTGGCGCATTGGACTGCGGCATCGATCGCAGTCTGGTTCGACAACGCTGTCACGTAATTGCTATTGGCGAACACCACATCGCCCGCTTTGGGCGTCTCCAGCAATTGCAAATTCTCAAACAGCGAGCGTACTGGTTGGGTAAATCGAGGCAGCATCTCGTAGCGCGCGGCAAGCGCATAGCAATCTGCGACCGTGCTGCTGTCGGGCATGGTTGGACCGGAAGCCAGCGCGTCGAGAGCATTGTCCGGTACGTCGGAGACCAGCAGCGACACTTGTGTAGCCGGCGCGGCCGCTTGCGCCATGCGTCCACCCTTGATGGCGGACAAGTGTTTGCGGATGGCATTGATCTCCGCGATTGGAGCGCCCGAGTGCACGAGCACACGGTTGGTTTCAATGACATCCGATAATGTCAGATCAGGACGAATCGGGTTCTCCGCGATAGCAGATGCGCCGCCACTGATGAGAAACACCACGAGAGACCGTTTGGGAAGAGCGTACAGGAGTTCCAGGATGGCGCTGCCGGCCCGCAGGGAGTCTTCGTTGGGTAGAGGATGGCCGCCGTAAAAATATCGAAAACCCGCAACCGGAGTTGACGGCTCGTCAGGACAGGCAACGATTCCTCGAATCTCCGAGGGTATGATTCCCGAGAGCGCTTCGACCATGCTGTGGCCGGCTTTGCCGATGGAAATAACAACAACACCAGAGAACGCCGCGAGGTCGTACCGGTTTGCGCCGGCATAGAAAAGCCCATCGATGCTCCGAGCCGTCTTCGCAAAGGCCCTGGGGATGCTACATTCGGCCAACGCTTGGTCGAAGATGTTGCGAGCGCGCTGGCGCATCGCCTGAACTAAAGCACTTTTGGGCGAAAGCGGTGGCTGCGGTGGTGAGGGTGGCATGCGGCACGATTATATGCGGGCCCACTTCAGGAGTTGGCGCCCGAACCCAATTGTTCCTGGAGCCAACTTTCCACCGTCATACGCATTTCGTTCAGGTGCCCTTCGAAGAAATGGTCGCCAGAAATGAACGCGAGTTCCTTGGGTTCCGCGGCTTCGGCGACGACTGACTCCAGCGCCTCGTGGGGCCCGAACTGATCGTGATCGCCGCTGAGGAATAATTTCGGTTTGCGACAGTCGCGCAAAAACTTGTAGCTGTAGAGCCGCCCTTCCGCTTCGACCGGGGTTCCGAGCGAAATCAACAGCCGGACGTCAGGGTCGGGACAGCAGGCGCGAAGCCCGCGTGCGGCACCGAACGAAAATCCGGCAAAAACGATGGGCAGGGCAAACTCGTTCTTCAGCCATTGCAAGGCGGCCTGAACGTCCTCAACTTCCGCTCTCCCATCGTGGGTTCCGCCGCTTAATCCAGTGCCACGAAAGTTGAAACGCAACACGGGAAACCCGAAGGAATGGAGCGCCTTCATGGCATGAAAGACCACCTTGTTATGCATCGTTCCGCCAAACATCGGGTGTGGATGGCAGACCAGTCCGGCGTAGGTCGCGTCGGCCGCGCCGACGTTGAGCAGCGCCTCAAGCCGTCCGGCTGGGCCGTCGAGAAACAGCGTGCGGATGGCTGTGTGTGAAGCGGGCAATTGAACAATCTCCGCGCAAGGATGCAGACGATCATCATATTCCACGCTATCTTGATAGCTGGCTGGGTTGGCGCGAACGAATCCCGGTCGCCGGCCACCGACGAGTTCGGAGATCGGAGCACTCATGATTCGATTTGGCATTGCGGGTTTCGGTCTACATGCAGTCAGGCGTTTGATGCCTGGATTTACGAACGCCCGGAATTGCCGGGTGACGGCGCTCTCTCGTCGCGACCCGGAACGCGCTCGCGAATCGGCGCGAGAGTTCGGCATTGAACACGCGTTCACTTCGACCGCGGATTTATGCGAATGCCCCGACGTTGATGCTGTGTTCATCGCAACGCCCGATGCGCTGCATCTGGCCGACGTCCTGGACTGCGTGCGCTACAGGAAGCCTGCTCTAGTCGAGAAACCGATGGCGATGAATGCTGCCGAAGCCCGGCAGATGGTCGAAGCGGCGCGTGCAGCCAACGTACCCCTTGGGGTGGCGCACGTCATGCGTTTCGAAGACAGTGTGCGCTGGTTTCGCGAGCGGGTTGCGACCGGTGCCATCGGCAAGCCCGTATTAGCTCGCGCGGCATTTGTTGCGCCGTTGCTGAACAGTGCACGCACCTGGATCAACGATCCTCACCTAGCTACCGGAGGGCCACTGGCCGACATCGGCGTGCATTGTTTCGACACGCTGCGCTACGTGCTGGGTGACGAGGTTCAGTCGGTTATGGCGCAGGCCCAGTACGATGCGCATTGGGTCGTGGAAGCGTCCGGCACGGCGCTGTTCCAGTTCGCGGGAGGCGCGCTGGCAACGATGTCAGTTTCGGCACGAGCGCCCTATCAGACGCTGCTTGAGGTTATCGGTGAAGACGGCGTGCTTTCTGCCGTCAACGCGATGAATGTCGAACACCCAGTAACGCTAGAACTGCACCGCGGGTTCGATCTCATCGAGAAAAAGGAAGTCCTAAACGAGCGCGCGTACACAGCTCAGGTCGAGGCGTTCGCCGAGGCCATCGAGTCAGGTAAGCCGTTCGAGATCCCCGGGGAGGAAGGACTTCAGAACCAGATAATCCTCGACGCTATTTTCCGCAGC
This sequence comes from uncultured Acidobacteriaceae bacterium, assembly GCA_963730105.1. Classification (GTDB taxonomy): domain Bacteria; phylum Acidobacteriota; class Terriglobia; order Terriglobales; family Acidobacteriaceae; genus DASRAA01. The sequence goes on along the minus strand of CAVSQO010000009.1, from coordinate 248,074 downwards.
GTGAAGAGCGGAAAATCGGAGGCTGTCTAATCGACGGCTCTATTCCGATGGTTCTGTTGCTACCGCATGATGCGGCAGCGGCTGCGGCATCTCCGATACATTCCACGCCCAAGCCGCGAGAAACGCCGCTCCTTCGTTGATCTGATCAGGAATTACCTTATCGAAGGTATCGGTCTGGCTGTGATGCGCTTCGCGATAATGGTCCGGAAGTTGAATACAAAAATAAGCTGGCACGCCCTTATCCAGGAACTCAACATGGTCCGATGCCCCGAAATACCGAGTGCTGAGCGGTTGCAGGTCGAAGACCTCTTGCAGAGGTCGGTAAATTTCCGACATCAGCGGCGCGGTCTCCCATAGATTTTCCAGCGCGATGCTGAACACCTTGCCTGTGCCGGTATCGTGAATCAGTACTGCGTCGGTCTTTGCGAGTTCTGCCGAATGGTTCTTAACGTAGGTGTCGGCGCCCAGTCCGCCTTCTTCTTCACCCGTAAACAATACAAAAGTAATGGTGCGTTTCGGCTTCCATCCCAGTGCCTTCAGCGTGCGCGCGGCTTCCAGCACGGCCATTGCACCGGTGCCGTTGTCGAGCGCGCCCTGCCCAAGGTCCCACGAATCGAGGTGACCGCCAACGATCACACGCTCGTCGGGCAGTTCCGTCCCCTTGATCTCTGCTACCGTTATCGACGCAGGCGCTGATTTCTTGCTGAAGGTATCTTGCAGATCGGCCTTCAAGGTTACCGGACCAGACTGCAGCAGCCGCCAAATCAGGTCGTAGTCCTCATGCGGAACGAACGCGATCGGCGCTACGCTCGGCTCATACGCCGGGTGACTGCCCGTCATGTTGAACAGGTTGTCGGTCTTGCCGCTGTCCAGCAATATGAGCGCCGGTTCCTGCTCACTGATTTCGCGCATGAGCTGCGCCCGTTCCCGCCATGACATCCCGCTGGGCTTTACTCCATGACCGGGCGAAATCACCGCATCGTAGGCATTTTCAGGATTCGGTTCGGCCTTAGAAAGGTCCGCAGGTTTATTCGCCAATACCACCGCGCCTTTCAATTTGCCCTTGTACGCATCGAAGTCAGAAGGTTGATGTACTTCGATCGCAATGACTTTGCCGGACACCTCGCCGGCAGTGGCTTTACTCCAGCCCAGCGCGCGAATCCCTATGCGGCGCTGGATCGGGCTTGTAATTTCGGCGGTCTCGACCCCTCGTGTCCAAGCGTGCGCTATGGTGGCGGTCTCGAGATGCGCCTCCACCCCGTAGTCCTGGAAACGCTTCAGGGTCCAATCGCTGGCCGCCTGCATTTGCGGCGAGCCGGTCAGCCGCGGACCAATTTGGGTGGTCAGGTATTCCAGGTTCTTCATCAGCTCGGAATGCGCTTTCACTTCATCAGCGATGTTCTGGTCGGCAACTTCCATAGCTTGGCGGTAGCCGCGCTGCTCTTCAGTTGTGCGCTGTGGGGCTTGTGCCGTAATCAGTCCGCACAAAGCCATCGACAATGCGATGTGCTTCAGCGGACGGTGAAGTCGAGTCATTGCACCATCCTTAACGAAACTGCAAAGGTTCTCATGATAGCGGTAGCCACTCGCATTGCGCCACCTGGGCAACTGGCAGGCAACACTCGAAGCGTCGCGAAACCACGATAGCGTTGAATTTACGCGATTTTTATATGAGAGATGGTTCAATGTCCTTGCAGCCTCACTGGCAATGCGGTTTGCAAGAGAGGTCGGCTGGCGGTGGTAAACTCGTTATACCGGCCAATGGAACTTCTGCTCAATCTGGCGTGGGTGGCCTTGGCGCTCGCTGCGTTCAGCGCGCTCTTAAGGAGCCGCAGCGCTACGTCTCAACGCCCCCAGCTTCCATATGGGAAGGCATTGTTCGCGCTGACCTGTGTGCTGGTCCTGCTGTTTCCAGTGGTCTCCGCCAGTGACGATCTGCATCCGGCCCAGGCGGTGCTGGAGGAAGCAACCAAGCGCATTCAGCAGTTTGCCGCTCCTATGCAACACGTTCAGGGCGTTCCCCACACGGGCGTGATTCCTGTGTTGTTTGCAAGCTATCTGTTGTTTTCCCTGATAGCGTTGCGGGTCTGGAAACCGATTGCCCAAGAAGCCAAAGTCCTCCATCGCGAGCGACTCCCCCGCGCTGGCCGTTCTCCTCCGTCGTTCTAGTCCGATCTCGCAGTTCCCATATTAGCGATCACAGAATCCTAGGGTTTTGGGCTTGAATGCAGGAATCTCTCGGGGATTGCCCGCACGGAGTTCCGTCAAGCCGGTTATCGGATGAAAACAATGGCTATAAACATGGATACCGGTCGGCATTTCCGGGTACGCCTGTGCCTCGGCAAGTTTGCAATGGCTCTGGTGCTGGTGTCGATTGCAGTGGGATGTTCGCGCTCGAAAAGCGACCCCGGCGAAACTACAGTGGAGACCAACTCGGACCCGAACGTTTTTACGCTGCAGCACCCCGAAGAGTTTCCCCTGGTCGAAGTTCAGCTTCGCAAGGTCACGGACGAGGTACACGTCAACGGCGTGATTGCCCCCGACATCACTCGCTCGATACCGGTTGTCTCGTTGGGCGGCGGCCGGGTGGTGGAGATAAGAGCCAAGCTCGGTGACAACGTCAGGAAGGGCGAGACGCTCCTGCTGATCAACAGCCCCGACTTGTCACAAGCCTTCTCGGACTACCAGAAGTTTAAGGCTGACGAGCAACTGGCGGCCAAGCAAGTAGCGCGCGCCCAACTGCTCTACGACAAGGGTGCCATAGCGCTCGCCGACCTGGAGACAGCGCAGGATGCGGATGCAAAGGCCAAGGTTGATACTCAAGCTGCAGCCCAGCATGTCAGGGTACTCGGGGGGAACCTCAACAACCCGTCGCCGCTGTTGCCGGTAGTTGCACCCATCTCTGGAACCATTGTCGATCAGCAGATCACCGGGGGCACCGGCGTAAAGTCACTCGACAACTCACCGAACCTTTTCACCATCGCCGACCTCTCGACGGTTTGGGTTCTGTGCGACGTGTACGAAGACATGCTCTCGCGTGTGCAGGTAGGAGACACCGCGCAGATCACTTTGAACGCTTATCCGGACAAGATGTTCCCAGGGAAGGTAGTCAATATCAGCGCAGTACTGGATCCGGCAACGCGCACCGCGAAAGTCCGCATCGAGTTGGCGAACCCCCAGGGAATCATGCGTCCAGGAATGTTTGTGACGGCAACCTTCAAGGCACGACAAATGGTTGACCGAATCGTTATTCCTTCGACTGCTGTGGTCCATCTGCATGATAAGGACTGGGTCTTCGTCCCTGCCGGTGACAAGCGCTTCCGGCGTCTCGCGCTCCAACTTGGCCCGCAAGACACCGACGGCTCCGTGCAGGTCCTGAGTGGCCTCAAGCCGCAAGACAAGGTCGTGACCAACGCGCTGCAGTTTTCAGCCGAGGCCGAGGAGTAGCAGCGCATGATCGGAGCTTTGGTCAATTTTGCCCTGCGCAATCGGATGCTTGTACTCGCATTGGGCGTGTTGCTGCTGATTTGGGGCATCATCTCGTTCCACAACCTGCCGGTCGAAGCCTACCCCGATGTTGCCGACAAGTATGTCTGGGTCATTACCCAATGGCCAGGGCGCGCTGCTGAGGAAGTCGAGCAGCAGGTCACCATCCCCATTGAAACGCAGTTGAACGGCGTGGCCCACCTGACTCACCTCCGTTCGACTTCGATTTCCGGACTGTCGTTCATTACCGTGCTCTTCGACGACGAGTCAGACAACCAGCAGAACCGTCAGCAGGTGCTGGAAAAATTGACACTGGTTAGTCTTCCGCCAGGCTTGAATCCGCAAATCGGCCCTGACTTCAGTCCGGCCGGGCAAATCTACTTCTACACGCTGCAAAGTACCGATCCACGCTACGACATCATGGACCTCAAGGCGCTTCAGGACTGGGTCGTATACAAGCACCTGATGTCGGTCCCGAATGTCGCCGCGGTTTCGATCTTCGGCGGCCAGACGCGCGAGTACCAGGTGCAGATCGATCCTGACAAGCTGGTTGCCTACGGCCTGACCATGGCGCAAGTAGAGCAGGCGCTGACCAACAACAACGTCAATGGTGGCGGCAGCTTCATCGAGCAGGGGCAGCAGGCCTACAACGTCCGTGCCGTCGGCCTGATGCAAAACACAGACGACATTGGCGCCACCGTAATCGCCGCCAAAAACGGTACTCCGGTGCGCATCCGCGATGTAGCGGTGGTGAGCCAGGGACCAAAAATCCGTCTCGGCCGGTTAGGCAAGGCGATTCGTCACAATGACGGCCGCGTTACCGACAACACCGATGTGGTGGAAGGCATCGTGCAGATGCGCAAGGGAGCGGAAGCGGAGGCTGTGCTTCGGGACATCGATGCAAAGGTCAAGTTTCTGAACGAGCGCGTACTTCCCAAGGGAGTGAAGATAGTCCCGCACATCGATCGTGACGATCTCGTGCACCTGACAACACACACCGTTCTGCACAACCTTACTGAAGGCATTCTGCTAGTGGTGTTGGTGTTGTTCTTCTTTCTCGGAAACCTTCGCTCGGCTCTCATCGTCGCGCTCACCATACCGTTCTCATTGTTCTTCGCCTCGATTTTGCTCGATTTGCGACACATTCCCGCCAACCTGCTTTCTTTGGGCGCGCTCGATTTCGGAATGATCGTGGAGGGCGCCGCCGTGATGGTGGAGAACATTCAGCGCCGTCTGGAAGGATCGAAAGATAGTCATGTCACGATGGACGAGACCATCCGTTCCGCGGCTCACGAAGTGCAGCGTCCCGTCTTTTACGCCATCGCCATTATCATCATTACCTACCTGCCAATCTTCACGTTGCAGCGGGTCGAAGGCCGTCTCTTCAAGCCGATGGCTTGGACGGTCACGTTCGCGCTGCTGGGGGCGCTGCTGTTTTCTATCATTATGGCGCCGGTGCTGTCAGCCTACGTGTTTCGCAAAGGCGTTCACGCGTGGGACAACCCCATCGTGAAGTGGATCACCGTAAATTATGAAAAGACTCTGAACTGGATCCTCATTCGTCGTCGCGTCGTGCTGGTATCGGCAATCGTGATTTTTGCGGTGACAGCATATCTTGCGTTTGGCGGCTTGATCGGTTCCGAGTTTTTGCCTCATCTGGATGAGGGCTCGATCTGGGCCCGCGGAACGCTAGCGCCCAGCACCGGCCCATCCACAGGCGGTCAGGTGATGGATCAGGCCCGCGTCATCTTCGCCAGCTTTCCGGAAGTGACGCAGGTCGTGTCGCAGGTGGGCCGCTCAGACGACGGTACCGATGCCACCGGGTTCTTCAACACCGAATACTTCGTCGATCTCAAGCCACGCGACCAGTGGAGGCCCCAGTTCCATGGACGCAAAGAGCTGCTCATCGAAGCCATGGACAAGGAAGTGGAGAAGATTCCCGGCGTAACCTGGGGCTTCTCCCAGCCCATTGCCGACAACATGGAAGAAGCGGTCAGCGGAGTGAAAGGTGAACTCGCCGTAAAAATCTTCGGCTCCGACTTGAAAGACCTTGAGCAAAAGGGCGAAGAGATCATGGCGGTGATGCGGACCGTACCGGGCGTCGCCGATCTGGGACTGTTTCGCGTGCTCGGCCAGCCCAACGTAAACATAACTGTGAATCGCCAGAAGGCCGACCGCTTCGGCATCAATGCCTCCGACATTCAGGACGCCATCCAGACGGCAGTTGGCGGCAATCCCGTGAGCCAAATCCTTATCGGCGAGCAGCGCTTCGACCTGGTTCCTCGCTACCAGGAGCAATTTCGCAGGTCAGTGGACGACATTCGCAATGTTCGCATCGTGGCGCCGAGCGGTGAGCGAGTTTCGTTGGGCGAAGTTACCGACATCAAGATCGAAGACGGCGCGTCGATGATCAATCGAGAAGGGAACCAGCGCTACATTGCCATCAAGTACAGCGTGCGCGGCAGCGACCTCGGCACCACCGTCGAACAAGCCATGATGAAGGTCAATCGTGAAGTGAAACTGCCCCAGGGCTACACGCTGGAATGGGCGGGAGAATACGAGAGTCAGAAACGTGCGAATCATCGGCTGGCGATCGTGATTCCTCTGACCATTCTGGTCATCATGCTGGTTTTGTACTCCATGTTCCGGTCGTTCAAGTGGGGCTTTCTGGTGCTGCTCAATCTCGGGCTCGCGCCCATCGGAGGCCTGATTGCGCTGCTGATGACCGGCGAGCACTTCAGCGTCTCCACCGGTGTCGGCTTCCTGGCATTGTTTGGCGTCTCCGTGCAGACGGGTGTGGTGCTGATTGAGTACATCAATCAGCTTCGTGCCCGTGGCCTGCCGGTGCATGAAGCAGTCGTGCTCGGATCGACGCGCCGCTTGCGACCCATCATGATGACGATGCTGGTTGCCAGTCTGGGGCTGTTGCCTGCCGCCACGTCGCACGGCATTGGTTCCGACTCGCAACGTCCCTTCGCCATCGTGATTGTCGGCGGACTGCTGACGGAGCTGTTCTTGAGCCTCGTCCTACTGCCCGCTTTCTATGCATGGATGGCCGGCCCGAACGATGTTCTGCCGGAAGAGGCTGAGGAGGTCACCGAATAATGTTTCGAATCAACTCAATCTCCGGCCTTCGCCGTTACACCGTCTTTGCGGGACTGCTCGCTCTTGCTCTTCCATTTGTCGCGCGTGCTCAGCAGCCTGTGCCGCTGCCGGATGCACCGCAACCGCATCGCGTTCTGACCGCACAGGTTCAGACCCCGCCTGTGCCCGGAACTCAACAGGTTCCGACGCCTGCGCCCATGCCTTCCGGGCAGGCCATCACGCTCGAACAGGCACTCGATCTCGCTAAGCGCAACAATCCCACGCTGCAGGCGAACCAGACACTAATTCTGCAGAACAAGGCGCAAGAGATTACGGCCAATCTGCGCCCCAACCCAGTGCTTTCGTGGGACACGCAATATCTCCCCATCTTTTCGCCCAGCCTTTTCACCGACTCCAACTATTGGGAAACTCAGGCGCAATACGATGTCGGCATTGGCTATCTCTTCGAGCGCGGCAAGAAGCGCCAGCATCGGCTCGACGCCGCCAAGACAGCGACTGCCGTCACCGAAGCGCAAGTGACCGATGCGCAGCGCACGGTCCTGGCCAGCGCTGCGCAGCTATTTATCGGCGCTCTGTTCGCGAAATCCAATCTTGAATTTGCTCAAACCCTGCTCGACAGTTACAAGAAGACGGTCAAGATCAGCGAAGACCGCTTCAACGCTGGCGCGATGAGCCGCAACGATCTACTCAAGATCCAGTTGCAGCAATTGCAGTTCGAGACCGACGTCAACACTGCCGGGCTGGCTAAGACACAGGCGCTGGCCTCGCTGCGCCAGTTTCTTGGATTCGATTCGGTTCCCGCGGACTACGATATCGCCGGGAATCTGGCATACGAATCGGTTCCACTGCGCCTGGAGGATGTGCAAGCTCGCGCCTTCGCCAATCGTCCCGACTTGCTGTCGGCGCAGCGCGGCGTGGTTGCGTCTGAGAGCCTGGTGGGGCTGGCCAAGGCGAACGGCAAGGTCGACGTGGACGTGAGTTTCGATTACACCCGCCTTAATCAAAGCAATCTGGGAGCTTTCTACTTCAGTGTTCCACTGCCCGTCTTCAACAAGAACCAGGGCGAGATTGCCCGCACGCAATACGCTCTTACGCAGTCACAATTCCAGCAGAAAGCTGCCGAGCAGCAGGTGCTTACTGACGTGAAGAACGCTTACGAAGGACTGCGCAGCAGCGAACAAGTGGTCCAGTTGTACGACAAGGGCTACCTCGGTCAGGCTACGCAGTCGCTCGACATTACACGCTTTTCTTACGAGCACGGAGCGGCGTCGCTTCTCGACTTTCTCGACGCCGAGCGCAGCTACCGTTCGACCGAACTGAGTTATCGCCAGGCACTGGCGACCTACATGACTGCATTGGAGCAACTGCGCCAGGCCGTCGGCAGCCGGGATCTGCACTAGCCGACATGAGCCGCGACTGAGCGGCGGCGGTAATCCCACCTCTCATGTATTCTGAAAACTCCTGCATGTTGACCAATCCTGCCCTACGCATCTCTCGTCGCTGGCCGCTAGCCACACTGGTTCTTCTCCTGTCACTACTGCTGGCTTCCGCCGCCGCACAAACAGCTTCGCAATCCAGCGAACCGCCCAAACCGGTTCCCGGTATCGGCACGACCGTACAGGAGCATCCTCCCCAATCGCAGGCCGACTCGGAGGAAGAATCCAAGCCGATCACCAAGGCGCAGGCCAAAGAGCTTTTCCGTTCGGTCGACAGCATTCTTCAGTTCGTCAGCCAGGACACGGGTCTTCCTATCAAGCACAAGGTCAAGCGCAAGCTCATCACTCGCAGTCAGGTTGAGAAATATGTCGACAAACGAATGAAGGATGACAAGGATGCCCAGCGATTGGAACGTTCGCAGCTCGTCCTGAAAAAATTTGGCCTGATTCCAGAGAATTACGACCTGCACGCTGAATTTCTCAAGCTGCTCAGCGAGCAGGTAGCCGCCTACTACGACTCCAAGACGAAAACCGTGAACCTGCTCGACTGGGTGCAGCCCGAATTGCAACGTCCCGTGCTGGCGCACGAATTGACGCACGCTCTTCAAGACCAGTCCTTCAACCTGCAAAAGTGGTCGCTCGCCGGCGCTCCCAATGACAATCCGCAGCCCGATCAGCAGGAGCAAGTTGTCGAAGAGGCCCAGGCTGCGCGCCAGAACGTCACCGAAGGCCAGGCCATGATGACCATGCTCGACTACACGCTTGCCCCGGCTGGCTTGAGTGTCCTCAAGGCGCCTGACATCGTGAATGCCATGCGCGCCGACATGACCGATCCCAAGGGCTCGCCCGTCCTGGAAGCTGCACCGGTGTTTCTGCGCGAGTCGCTCATGATGCCCTATACGTTCGGCTTGGACTTCGTGCGTGCCGTATTGACGACGGGAGGCAAGGCCGCAGCCTATGTAGGCATGTTGGAGCACCCGCCGGTTGACACTCTTCAGATAATGGAGCCCGAGGCCTACCTGCAGAGTAAGGTTGCGCCGCCGCCAACGATCCCCGATCTCGACAAGCTCATCGCTCCCAGCTATGAGCGCTATGATTTCGGCGGCATGGGCGCATTCGATGTTTTCCTGCTCGCCCGCCAATATGCGCCGAAGACCGATGCCAAGGATTATTACTCCCACTGGCGCGGAGGATATTACCTGGCCGCACGCGCCAAGACGGCGCCCAAGGACCAGATTGCACTCATCTATCTTTCGCGTTGGGACTCACCAGAGGCGGCGGAAGCATTCGCGAAGCTCTACAGCAGCTATGTTCCCACGCGCTATCACTTGGATCAGGCCGGAATGGTTAGTAGTGCCGGATCAGGAAATCAAACGATAACGTGGGATGCCGGACAGCAGGGAAAAGTGGTCATTCAAGTTCATGGAAACGACGTGCTGGTACTCGAAGGCCTCGACGACGCCACCGGGAAACGTACGTCCGAGGCCCTGCTTCCGGGCTTGCAATCCGCCAGGTAGCCGCCGAGTATACATGCGTCATCACCGCTAAAAACGCTGCCCAAACGCAGAAAGCTCGACGACCGTGGTCCTGTGTTCCACGTCACAACCCGCTGTGACATAAGTATTACAATGCGTTTCCTCCAGCCTTGGTAGTCTTGAAATGGCCCTGCGGTTCAGTCCCGCGCGGCGATCAATACCACTCACGAGGTCACATGGTCCGGGTAAACAAAAAGGTGAATTGGATCACCTCTTCTTTCATGATTGCGTTCCACATTGGCGCCGTCGCGGCATTATTTATGTTCACCTGGCCGGCCTTCTTTACGGCACTCTTCCTGTACTGGGTTGCGGGCAGTTTCGGCATCGGCCTCGGCTATCATCGTTTGCTCACCCATCGCGGCTTCAAGTGTCCGAAGTGGTTTGAGTATTTCCTCACCGTCTGTGCGACTCTTGCGCTCGAGGGCGGGCCGATCTTCTGGGTGGCCACACATCGTGTTCATCACCAGCTCACCGACAAGCCTGGCGATCCCCACAGCCCGCGTGACGGCGGCTACTGGGCGCACATGGGATGGATTATGAGCGGCGAATCGTTGCACAACAAACTGCAAGGGTTGCTGCCTTACGTGCCTGATCTTCGCAAAGACAAATTTCATGCATGGATCAGTGAGTGGCATTGGGTTCCGATGGTTGTGGTCGGCCTCTTGCTTCTTGCCATCGGCGGCTGGAAGGTTGTTTTCTGGGGCATCTTCCTGCGGACCGTGTTCCTTCTGCACAGCACGTGGTTTGTGAACTCCGCCACCCACATGTGGGGCTCGAAGCGTTTCGCTACCGACGACGATTCTCGCAACCTTTGGTGGGTCGCACTGTTGAGCTTCGGTGAAGGCTGGCACAACAACCACCACGCGCATCCGCAGTCAGCGCGTCACGGCCTCGCGTGGTACGAAGTGGACTTCAACTGGTATCTGATCAGCGCCCTGAAGTCGGTCGGGCTGATATGGGACGTGAAGCTGCCCAAGTTGCGTGAAGCGCGCATCAAGGCAGTCGACGAAACGCCCGTCGCGGCCGAAGAGCAGCTCGCGCCAGCCTACAGCGGCGACTGACAATCAAAAAAAAAGTTACTCAAACGGACGGCGCATCGCGCGCCGTCTTTTCATTTGCTGTCAGTTTTTCGACCTCACGGGAAGAGAGGCTACAATGGCGACCGAGGCCTCATAACATGGTTCGAGTTCGTCATCTCGGAGTGTGCCTTCTCGCGGTCAGCTCACTTCTCTTCCTGTCGTATCGCATGGTTGCGCAGCAGTCGAAAATCGTTTGGAGCGACCAGGAAAAGCCGATCGTCGATCAACTGAAAAACCTGCGCAAGCTTCCAGACGATACTCGAGCGACCGTCACAAAAGAGCTTGCGCTGCAAATTCGCCAGCTCCCAATCGTGCCCAACAAAGTCGTGCTTGCCGTCGGCCTCGCGAATCTCTCCACCGAAGGTGATTTCGGCCATCAGACCCTGCAGGAAGTCGCAACCACTCTTGCCGATACTCTCCGTGAACAACCGCAGCCAGACGTGAAGGGACAGCCTGCCGCTTCGTACGCGGAGCTCGCACAGCTTGTGCGTTACGAGCACGTAGAGGCCACCTTGGATGTTCCGCAATTCAAGGCTGCCATGGCGAAGCTCGAAGCGGACGACGCGCTCCGGCAGAAGATCAACTTCACTCTCACCGACCTCAAGGGCAAGAAGTGGTCGCTAAAGGAACTCCAGGGCAAAGTTGTACTGGTTAATTTCTGGGCCACTTGGTGCCCGCCCTGTCGTAAGGAGATGCCCGACCTCGAGAGTCTCTATCAGCGTTTCGCCGAACAGGGCTTCGTGGTCCTTGCGATCTCCGACGAAGACGTCGGCAAGGTGAAGCCCTTTATCGAAGGACGCGGCGTCACCTATCCGATTCTGCTCGATCCGGGCCGCAAAGTGACCGAGTCGTTCCAGGTCGACGGCATCCCCAAGAGCTTCGTTTACGATCGGCAAGGAAAGTTGGTCGCGCAATCCATCGACATGCGAACGCAGCAGCAATTTCTGGAGATGCTGGCCCAGGCTGGATTGCAGTAAATATCCGGCTGCCGAATGCAGACGGTGGGCCGTTGGCAGGTGCTATCCTTCTTCTTTGCAGCGTCATAATGTCTTAATCGACAGCTTGCGGCCAACTGCCGACAGCCGCTCTCCATGCGTATTACCAGCCGCAAAAAGACGATCGCCTTCGCCATCACGCTCGGCGTGCTCGTCGCCGTTGTAGCGCTGGTGCTCAACGTCAGTTGGATCGTGCTCAACTGGCGCGAAGTCGTTCCGCTCATCCTGGGGGTCCTCTTCTTTGGATTCATCATCGCCGGCGTCATCCTGAACACCATCTTCCTGGTGCGTGAAGTCCGCCGCAATGAGCAGCAGGACAGCTTTCTCAACGCCGTCACGCACGAGCTGAAGACCCCCATCACTTCCATCCGCCTTTACCTCGAAACCCTGCAACAGCGCGAGGTCGACGAAACCCAGCGCCGCGAGTTCTATCAGGTCATGCTCGATGACACCCAGCGGCTGATGGGTACCGTGGAGCAGGTTTTGCGCGCCGCGCGCGTCACCCAGAAAAACGCCGCGTTGAACAAGGCGCGAATCGAGGTGGGGCCGCTGGTTCAGGATGCCGTCGAACTGGCACGCGTGCGACATCATCTTCCGTCTGAGTCGGTCGCGTGGGACCTCGATGGCCGCCCCGCCGAGCCCCTCAGCGTGTCCGGAGATCGCGAAGAGCTTTCCGCGGTGTTGTCGAACGTTCTCGACAACGCGGTGAAATATTCTCCGCAGGAACCAAAGATTCGCGTCGAGGTCGTTACACCCGACTTAGAACATGTACAAATCAAGGTTCAGGACAACGGCATTGGCATCCCCAACAGCGAACTAAAGCGTGTGTTCAAGCGTTTTTACCGCGTAGTGACGCCTGGTTCGACGCAAGTGAAGGGAAGCGGGCTAGGGCTGTTTATTGTCCGCGCTATCGCCAAGCGGCATGGTGGCAAAGCCTGGGTCGAGAGCGAAGGCGCTGGCAAGGGAACCACCGTGACCATCGAACTGCCCAGGTATCAGCAATGACTGCGCAAATTCTGTTGGTGGAAGACGAAGAGCATCTGGCGAGGGGCCTGAAGTTTAATCTCGAAGCCGAGGGCTACTCCACTCAGGTTGCAGGCGACGGCGAGACCGCGCTCGATCTCATGCTCAAGCAGCATGTTCCATTTGATTTGCTCGTACTTGACGTGATGCTTCCCGGCAAAGACGGCTTCACGGTTGCCGCCGAGCTGCGCAAGGCCAATTACTTCATTCCACTCCTCATGCTTACAGCGCGTGGTCGTCCCGAAGACGTCCTCAAGGGTTTCGCGGCCGGCGCGGACGACTATCTTCCCAAGCCCTTCGATCTGAACATCCTGCTGGCTCGCATACAGAGCCTCCTGAGGCGCAAGGAATGGAGCCGGGTGCTGGTCAACGACCCGCCTATCGAGGCGCGCGTAACCGAAACCAAAGGCTCCGATGGACTGCGCGAGTTCGACGTCTACGAGTTTGCCGGGAAGCAGGTTGACTTCGGCACCTTGGAGTTGCGCGCCAACGGCAAGATCTTTCGCCTGACGCTGATGGAAGCCGAACTGCTACGCCACCTCATCCGCAACAGCGGAAAGATCGTCTCCCGAAAGCAAATTCTCGAAGAGGTGTGGGGACTGCACGAAGACACTGACACTCGCGCCATCGATAACTTCATCGTCCGCTTGCGCAAGTACATTGAAAAGGATCCAGCAAAGCCGCGGCATTTAATCACTGTGCGGGGCGTTGGTTATCGCTTTCTGCCCGAACCCGACCGCGGTCGATGAAGCAGCTTGGTCTTTCCGCTGACCGTGAAGTAAGACGGCTCCGTACTATCGCGCCCTGGCCAACACCAGCGTGACGTCGTCAGGCTGCTCGTTGCCGCCGATCCAATCGGCTACCGCGCCGGTCACGACATCGCTGATCCGCGACAACGGCTGATCCCGATGAACGCGGATCAACTCCAGTAGCCGCTCTTCGCCAAACTCACCGAACTCGTTCTCCGGCTCGGTCACGCCGTCACTGAAGGCGACGAAGATGTCTCCCGGATGCATGGGAATGCGTGACTCTTCATAACTCATGGCGTCAAACAGGCCAACCACAGTTCCGGAAGTGTCCAGTTGGGTGACGCTGCCATCGCCGGCAATCACATACGGAGGCAAATGCCCGGCATTCGAGTAGGTCAACAACCGCCCGCCAGCATCGTAGCTCGCCAGAAACATCGTCGCGTATTTTTCCGGAGGAGTGCTGCGGTAGAGCTGATAATTCAGCGTGGCCATTAACATTCCCGGCGAAACCTGCGAGTCGCGATCGCCGTTTCCGCGATAGTACATCTGCAGATCGCCCGTCGATTCGCCGCCTGCCGTTGCCACCGCCGCCAGCGCAAGCTGAGGCTCCAGCGAATACGCGCGCACGAAAGCATGCACCGTCGCCATCAACAGTGCGGCTGAGATTCCTTTGCCGCTGATGTCGCCCACGGCCAGGACCATGCGGTCATCGTGCAGCGGAATGAAGTCATAGTAATCGCCGCTCACGGTACGCGCGGGACGGCACACGCCATGCACTTCCAAGGCCGTTAGTTCCGAAATTTGCCGTGGGAACAGCAGTGCCTGCACTTCATGCGCAATGGCGAGTTCGCTTTCCAGCCGGTGCTTCTCTTTCTGTTCTGCGATCAACTTCGACAAAGACGCTGACATGGAGTTAAACGACGATTCCAGCGCCGCCATCTGATCGCGAGTTCGTATCTGAATGCGGTGAGAAAAGTCTCCCTTATTCACGTGTTGAGTCGCGGAATACAACTCCGCCACTGACTTAGTCATGCTGCGGGTAAGCTTGACGCCGATGTACAACGCGATGAGTTCAATGATGCCGAAAACGATTCCGATAGCCAGCAGTACCTGGGCAAAGATAGGGGCCTTCGTGCCCAGTGTACTGAACAGCACGTTGTACAGCATCGACGGTCGCGACCGGACCACGATGGCGCCCGTCAGCTCTTTCCCGGTTTTCCAATCCGCCGCGGTAAAGAACGACCACCAGCGGAATTCTTTGTCGAAGCGATTAACTGCGGCCAGCACCTGGCCGGCTTCGACATTTTGCGACGCGCCGGAAACGTCGTTGCCCGAGATCGTGACCTTCGACTTGGCGCCGCCCAGGTCGATAGTGACCGACTCAGGCGCGTTCTTTGCCGGCGCCGTCTTTTTCTCGGCAGTGGTGCCAGTCGCGCTTGATTCGCTATTCACCTCTTGATCCGGCGGATAAAGCTCGACGGAGCCCACGCGCGATGCGCGCTGTAGTAATTCCGGCGTCATCGGCACGTTCGAGATTACAGTCAGCCGACGTGGCCCGGCATCGATGTGCCTGATGGCTCGCAGGTGCAGCCGTCCGCCGTCCATGACAAAGCTGCTCAGGTTATTCTTCACCATGTCGGGCAGCATGCCGTGGACTTCGGCAGTCGTTCCGCCCGGCTCAATGACAAACCCCTTGTCGCCCTCCAGCACTGTCACCGACCGCTTGCTGAAGTTCTCGTCGGTAGCGTTGGCGATTTCCGCCGCCAACTTCGGCGTCAAACTCCCGGACAGGGTCAAACTGCGGAACTGCGCGGCTAACGCGTCGTTGGTCGCGCTCAGATGCTGAAGTTCGGTCTCCAGGTCGGCGAGTGCAACGTAAGTGGCAAACTGCCCGGCAAAAAGGTATGCAGCGATCAGCGCCATCGCGATCAGCAACACGATGGGGATGACGCCGATGAATATGTAAGTGACGATCAGTCGATTACGCAACCGCCACAGCAGCCGTTGGCGCGCCCATCGCAAACCTTGCAACAGCAGGCACCCGATAAAGACGTACGTCACCAGCCCGGTCCACACGCTCAGCATGCTGCCGCTAGCCGACCGCGCCATCCATGCCCAAAGTTGCAGCAGCAGTGCCAGTCCGCCGAACCACAGCGTGATCTTTCCCAATCGACTCGTGGGGCGCAGCATGCCCCGCAGTGCCTGTTTCACCTCAGTCGGATTGGGAAGCTCGATGAAGGCCATCAACCATCCTTATCAGTCGTTAGCGGATTATAGTGATGACTCGGCGGCGCAACGAACTATGTTGTTGTACGGTTCCGGCGAGTGCAACGTTCCCACAGGCAGACTTCGCGCGAAACCACCGGCCCTCCCCAGCGGACGCAAAGCCCTCTAGCTTCAGATTTCCGGATACAAATCGAAAAAAGCGTCGATGCTTTGCCGCAACTGCTTCTCTATGTCCTCTTTTGAGCCTTCCACGATGTGAAGCGTTACATTCGCGGTGCGGCCGTTCTTCAGCTTTACCGGTGCCTCGCCCACCTCCTCGATATCGTCGGAAGGCAGGAGACGCATTCCATACACCAACGTGAGCTTTGCCATAGGTCGATTTTACCGCTCATTCCGGCACCGCGTGGTCACGCCAGCAAGGCGGATAACGCACCGCTGCACAGTTTGCGGGAAAGTCGTTTAAGGCCACGGAAGGGGCACGGCTTCAGCCGTGCCAAACCAAGTCCTTATTTGTTGTCGTCTTCCGCGGACTTCAGTCCGCGGGAAATCTGCTTCTCCGACTTTTTCCGCAACCTGAACGGCGCACAAATCCGCTTGATTTCCCAAACCGCTTCCACTTGTTAGAATCCGGAAGGTGGCGTTTCGATTCGCCGTCTGTCAAACCAACATTTACCGACGTGGCACATTGCCGTTTTGACCGCGTCGCATCTTTCACGCCGTTTGAGAATCTATTCCTATCTCTATGACAGAAAATGTCCGCAACGTAATTATCATCGGATCGGGCTGTTCCGGACTCACTGCAGCAATCTATGCCGCCCGCGCCAATCTCACACCCCTCGTCATCGAAGGACATGAACCGGGCGGCCAGTTGGCCCTCACTACCCTGGTCGAAAACTTTCCCGGATTCCCCGACGGCATCCAGGGCCCCGAACTCATCGACAACATGCGCAAGCAGGGAGCCCGCTTCGGCGCCGAGTTCAAGACCGGCCACGTGGTCAGTGTCGACCTCAGCCAGAAGACTGAAGGCCTCGGCGCAAAACCTATCGCCGTGAACTTGGGGCGCGAGACCCTCTTCGCCCGCGCGTTGATCGTCGCCAGCGGCGCCTCTGCGCGGTGGCTTGGTCTGCCCAGTGAAAAGGCGCTCATCGGACACGGTGTCTCGTCCTGCGCCACCTGCGACGGCTTCTTCTTCTCCGGCAAGGAAATCGCCGTCATCGGCGGCGGCGACTCCGCCATGGAAGAGGCGATCTTCCTGACCCGGTTCGCGACCAAGGTCACCCTCATTCATCGCCGCGGCGAGTTCCGCGCCTCCAAGATCATGCTCGACCGCGCTCGTGCGAATGACAAAATCGAGTTTCTCACCGACACCGTGGTCGAGGACGTACTCGATGTCGGAAAAAAGGAAGTCACTGGCCTCCGCCTTCGTAACACCAAAACCGGCGAGGAGTGGGACCTCCCGACCAGTGCTATGTTTCTCGGCATAGGCCACACGCCCAACGCCGATTTTGTTGGCGACCAGCTCGTGCGTGACGGCGAAGGCTACATTGTCCCCAGCGACGGACATGTCTGCACTCGCGTCCCCGGAGTCTTCGTCTCCGGCGATGTCGCCGACCGCCGTTACCGTCAGGCTGTCACTGCGGCGGGAACCGGCTGCATGGCTGCCCTCGAAGCTGAGAAGTACTTGGAGGAGATCGGGAAGTGACGCTTGACGCGGTTTTGGGTAGAGCTGGCCTTCAGGCCAGCGTCCAAGCGACCCATTTCTATTGTTCTCCTCGCGGACTTTAGTCCGCGGGAACCACGCAGTTTCTTACGGGCCGAATCTAGCCCACCACGAAGCCAGCCGCTGCTGGCCGGTAGGGACGGCAGATGTACCCGCGCAAAGTCTTCTGATAAAAATGTCGACTTCGTCTGCGCCCCAATCCGATAGCGATGAATTCGCGCGAGCACAACAAGCCGCCGAATTCATCCTCTCGCGCACCACTCTGCGTCCACGGATCGCTCTCGTCCTCGGCTCCGGCCTGGGCGGCTTTGCCGACGAACTCGACAACCCTACCCGCATCCTTTATGCGGACATACCTTCATTCCCCCATAGCACCGCCGTCGGCCATGCCGGGAACCTCGTCGTCGGCTCGGTGGAGGGTGTCGCCGTTGCCGCCATGCAAGGCCGCGTTCATCTCTATGAGGGCTACTCCGCACAGCAAGTCGCGTTCCCGATGCGCGTCTTCGCCCGTATGGGGATCAAAGCCGCCATTCTCACCAACGCCGCTGGCGGCATTAATCCCAGCTTCGGACGAGGAGCCTTGGTCGTCATTCGCGATCACATCAATCTTCAGGGACAGAACCCTCTCACCGGTCCGAACGACGAGCGCTTCGGCCCTCGTTTTCCCGACATGACCGACGCCTACGATCCTCAGTTTCGCGAAATCGCGCTCGACGAGGCCGCGAGCCTCGGCGGCGGCATCTACGAGGGCGTTTATGCAGCGTTAGCGGGTCCAAGTTATGAGACTCCCGCGGAGATCCGCTATCTCCGCGCCATTGGCGCTGATCTGGTTGGGATGTCCACTGTGCCCGAGGTCATCGCCGCGCGCCACATGAACATGAAGGTGCTTGCGATTTCTTGTGTCACCAACATGGCCGCGGGCATGAGCGGCGAAAAGATCGACCATGATGAAGTGCTGGAGACCGGCGAGCGCGTACGCAGTAAGTTCATAGCGCTTCTGCGCGCAGTCCTGCTGCTCGTCGACCAGCATCTTGCCTCATAGCCTCTCTGGCAGGTTTTACTGACCACTAGCCACCAGCCACTGGCCACTGGGTTTAAACTGGTGCCGCATGTCACGGCACTCCTACCTCATCGGCATCGCCGGGCCCTCAGGAGCAGGGAAGAGCTATCTTGCCTGCCACCTTGCTGAGCGCCTGCACGCCCCCGTGCTTTCGCTCGACCGCTACTACCGCGACCTGTTTCATCTTCCGTTGGAAGCACGCGCGCGTTTCAACTTTGATGAACCAGCTGCGATCGAGCACGACTTGCTCATCGAGCAAGCAGCCGCGCTGAGCGAAGGCAAGGCCATCGAGGTTCCGATCTACGACTTTTCTACCCATACCCGCACCCCTGCCGCAGACGTATTCGAACCCGGGGACTTCGTAATTCTTGAAGGACTCTTCACCTTGCACTGGCCAGAACTGCGCGACCTCTTGGGCACTCCGGTCTTTGTTGATTCGACGGATGACATCTGTCTCCGGCGCCGCCTGGAGCGCGACGTTCGCGAGCGCGGTCGCACCCCTGAGTCGGTTATCGAACAGTTCCGCACGACCGTCGCTCCCATGGCCCAGCGCTACGTGCGGCCAACTCGCGATCATGCCCGTGTTCTGGTCTGCGGTGCCGAGCCGATCGCCGACTCCGTCGCCCGCGTGCTCGAACACGTCAAACAGCACCGTCACCAATCCGGCACTCGCGCCGCTGACCGCCCACGGTCGCTCGTTACCGTACGCTCTCGATGAGGAGTGCGATGAAACTCGGCCGCTATTTTCTCCTGTTGTCGCTTGGCATCTTGATTTCTTCCGCAACCGCGCAAACCGGTCCGGCCAAGCGCCACGAGAAGGAAAAAGACACCGACCTGTCCACCAGCAAGGTCCTCCGCGAGCCTGCCCTGGGCAGCCCGCAAGACACCAACAGCCTGCCCGTCACCGCTGCGCTGAGCCCCGACGGCAAGTACCTCGCCTTGCTGAATAACGGCTTCGGTTCTGCCCAATCGAACTATCAGCAGTCCATCGCCGTACTCGATCTGGCCACCAATCAGTTGCACGACTTTCCTGATTCGCGATTGTCCACGGGCGCAAAGCAGACCTACTTCATCGGACTGGCTTGGAGCGCCGATGGCGCCGAACTCTACGCCTCGATCGCGTCGCTCACCGATCCCGAAGCGAAGAAGCCCAGCAGCACCGGCAATGGGATTGCTGTGTACCGCTTTGTCGATGGGAATCTGGCGCCGGCGCGATTCCTGAAATTGTCGCTGGTCCCGATTGTCCATGGCCGCAAGATCACCTATGGAGCGAAGTACGTTCCGGCGGGGCAAAGTATTTCCTATCCTGCCGGCATATCGCTGGTGAAGCGCTCTGGTGGAGATGCACTGCTGGTCGCTGAGAATTTAGCCGACGGCGCCGTGCTGATTGATGCGCACGACGGCCACATCCTGCAGCGCTTCGACCTGGGACGCGGCAAGTCCGTACCTAACACCTTTCCCTACACCGTCGTTGTGAATCGCGCGGGTACTCGTGGATGGTGCTCGCTATGGAACGGTTCTTCTGTCGCTGAACTCGATCTCCAATCGGGAAAAGTTGTACGTGAGATTTCGCTCCTGCCCCCCAAAGAGGAAACGGAAGCCTCGTCGCATCCGACAGCACTGCTGCTCAGTCCCGATGAAGGCAAGCTCTACGTCACGCTGGCCAACCGCGACCGTGTCGCTATTATTAACACCGCCGACGGAAAGCTCGATCGCTACCTCGACGCCCGCCTGCCTCACCAGATGTACGGCGGAAATTATCCCATCGCCCTCGCGCAGTCCACTGATGGCAAGACGCTCTATGTCGCCGACTCCACATCCGACGCGGTAACCGTCTTCGACCTCCGCGAATCGCGCGGCACTCATTCCCAAGCCAACGCCGACCGCGCTTATTACTACATTCCCACCGAGTGGTATCCGACAGCGCTGGCCCTTCACGGCACCGACCTGTTCGTTGCCACGGGTAAGGGAATCGGCACTGGCCCGAACTCTGGCGCTCAAACTGTTCCGTTACCCGGTAACAAGCAGCAGCATCCCTACATCGCGTCAATGGTCCGTGGCTCTCTCGCCCGCATCGACCTCCAGCAGGCTGAGCGCGACCATGAAACCCTGACCGCCGAAGTCCTCAGCAGCAATCTCATGGAAGGTCGCACCGACGAGATTGCCTTTGCGAAATCCGGCAATCCCATTCGCCACGTGATTTACATCATCAAGGAAAACCGTACCTACGATCAGCTCTTCGGCGACCTCAAAGAGGCCAACGGCGATGCCTCGCTCGTGATGTACGGCGAAGACATCACCCCCAACCAGCACGCCCTCGCCCGCCAGTTCGGCGTGCTCGACAATTTCTACGACAGCGGTGAGGTCTCCGGCGATGGCCATCCCTGGTCCATGGCGGCCATCACCACCGATTACAACGAGAAGGCGTGGCCCATCGCGTACCGAGGTGGCGAGCGCGAGTACGACTCCGAAGGCACCGTCGGCGACGCAGTGCCGTTCGACGAAGGCGTCCCCGATGTCAACGAGCCGGCCACGGGTTACATTTTCGACAATCTGGCGCGCCACAAAATGACCTACCGGCACTACGGCGAGTACATCGAGACGCTGTGGTGCGAGGATCTCGAGCAGACGTACACGCCGGCCACGACCGGCGCGCCCACCGGGGCCCCACCCAAGTGCGCGCGTAACGACATCAAGCCGGGAGAGGACTTGCCCGCCGCAATGGGTGGCGGCAAGAGTCCTTATCACTACGTCATTCCGCTGATGGCGCAAAACATTCCCACCAAGGCCGATCTGCGCGGCCATTTTGATCCACACTTTCCCGACTTCAAGGTTGAGTTTCCCGATCAGTTCCGCGTGGACGAATTCCTGCGCGAGTTCGCTGGCTTTGTCGATGCGCGAAAGACCGGCAAGGGAGAGCAGTTACCCAGCTTCGCCATGGTTCGCTTGCCCAACGACCATACCGCGGGAACCAAAGTTGGCTCGCCCACTCCCAATGCCGCCGTCGCCGACAACGACCTCGCAGTCGGCCGCGTCGCCGAGGCCATTTCCAATAGCCCATACTGGGACGACACCGCCATATTCGTCCTCGAAGACGACGCTCAGAACGGCGCCGACCACGTAGACGCTCATCGCAGCATCGCGCTGGTGATAAGCAAGTATTCGCCGCGCGCGCCACAGACCTTTGTGGACCACAACTTCTACACCACGGTGAACCTGATTCACACCCTGGAGACGCTGCTTGGCCTGCCGCCGATGAACAACAACGACGCCCGCGCTGCCGTAATGGCTCCGTTGTTCACCGGTCCCGGCGACCAACCCGCGTTCAAGGCCGACTATCGCAATCGCGACAACAGCATGATCTATCAGGCCAACACCAAGGCTTCTCCCGGCGCCAAGGAGTCGGCCTCCCTCGACTTCTCCGTCGCCGATGCCGCCGATACTGAAACGCTCAACGCGATTCTCTGGCGTGCCGCCAAGGGCAACGTCCCCATGCCCGAACCGCGCCACACCGTGATTCCCGCAGCCGAATCAGACAAGTAGTTCATCGATCACTTTGGGTCACCGATTATCGCTCATCCGTCCTCTCTTTCGATCTCATTGATTCGGCGCAGTTAACCGCGCGCAGTAGCAAGGAAGTGCACTCTCGCATGCCCCTCTTGGGTGATGGCACATTGTCATTCTGGATTAGAATAGTGGCATTCGACGACGCCTCGGGGTATCGCGCCATCAGCAACGACCATCAAACGAAAAGTAATGACACGGCCAGCGCGCCGTCGCCCATGGATGACGTGACCTCCGAGCCTTCGCGGGCAGACCAGTCTATTGCGTCGCCGGAGCAAGACGAGCGCCCCCCGGCTTCACATACCTTTTCTGCGCAGACCCCCGCGTTCCTGGCCCAGGTTCGGAGCGCGGAAATGCTGCGCGAAGCCATCCTGCGTCACGTTCGCTATACTCTCGTTCGCCCTACGTCCGATCTCAAGCCAGTTGACTATCTCAAGCCCGTTTCACTCGCCATTCGCGATCGCATTGTCGATCGCATGCTCGATACCGAGTCCCGCTTCCGCCACAAAGATGCCAAGCGCCTCTACTACCTCTCCATGGAATTCCTCATGGGCCGCTCGCTCGGCGACAACCTGTCGAACCTGCGCATCGAAGAGCTCTGCGGAGAAGTCCTCGCCGGATTCGGCGTCAGCCTCGACGAAGTCCTCGACAGCGAATCCGACACGGGCCTTGGCAATGGCGGCCTCGGCCGCCTCGCGGCCTGCTTCCTTGAGTCGCTCGCGACGCTGGGCATGCCTGGTTACGGCTATGGCATCGATTACGAATACGGACTCTTCAAGCAGGAAATCGTAGGCGGCTTTCAGCGCGAGAAGCCCGACCGCTGGAAGGCCAACGGCACGCCATTTCAGATTGAGCACCCTGAAGAAGCCGTCAGCATTCCGATGTACGGCAAGCTTGATTCGCAACGCGATGCCGACGGCAAACTCAAACAGACCTGGATCAACTACAAAGTTGTCCTCGGCATCCCGACCGATATGCCCATCGTTGGCTATCTCGGGCACACCGTGAACTGGCTGCGCTTATTCACTGCCCGCGCCTCAGAAGACTTCGACATCGATATCTTCAACCGCGGCGATTACATCAATGCGGTCGAGCAGAAGATCGCCAGTGAAAACATTTCGCGCGTCCTCTACCCGTCCGACTCCGCCATCGCAGGCAAAGAGCTTCGCCTGGTGCAGGAATACTTCCTCGTCGCCTGCGCCATCGGCGATCTCATGCGCCGCTTCCGCCAACAGCACGACAATTTCGAACTGCTGCCCGCCAAGGCCGCCATTCAGATGAACGACACTCATCCCAGCCTGGCTGTTGCCGAGTTGATGCGCGTGCTCATCGATCAGAACGGCCTGCCTTTCGAGAAAGCGTGGGACATCACCGTCAAGACCCTGGCCTATACCAATCACACGCTGCTGCCCGAAGCGCTCGAGAAGTGGTCAGTCCCGCTGATGGAAAAGGTGCTGCCGCGCCATGTGCAGATCATCTTCAGCATCAACGAACGTTTTCTGCACCAGATTACCGACCTGCCCTTCATGGACGCCGAGAAGCTGCGCAAGATGTCGATCATCGAGGAAGGCTACGAAAAGCACGTGCGCATGGCGAACCTGTGCATCGTCGGCAGCCACTCGGTCAACGGCGTGTCGGCCTTGCACAGCGATCTGCTGGTGAAGAGACTGGTTCCCGAATTTGCCGAGCTGTGGCCAGAGAAGTTCAATAATAAGACCAATGGTGTCGCCCCGCGTCGCTGGCTGATGGAAGCCAATCCGGGTCTCACTGATCTGATCAGCCAGGCGCTCGACGAGCAGAAATGGATCACCGATCTCGGCCGCCTGCGTGATCTTGAACTCTTCGCCGACAAGCCAGACTTCCGCGCCGCCTTCAAGGAAGTTAAGCGGCAGAACAAGCTTCGCCTTGCCGAATCGATTCAAAAGCAACTCGACATCACCGTCGATCCCGACTCGATCTTCGACGTGCAGATCAAGCGCATCCACGAGTACAAGCGCCAGTTGCTGGCCGTGATGCATGTCATTCACGACTATCTGCAAATCGTTGACCACGGTGAGACGCCGGTCGTCGGCCGCACCTACGTCTTCGCCGGCAAGGCCGCTCCCGGATACTGGGCTGCTAAGCAGATCATCAAATTGATTCACAACGTCGCCGACGTGGTGAACAACGACGCCCGCGTCAAAGACGCCATCAAAGTCACGTTCCTGCCCGACTACCGCGTCTCGCTCGCGACGCTCATCATTCCCGGCGCAGATGTCAGCGAGCAGATTTCCACCGCCGGCATGGAAGCCTCCGGCACCGGCAATATGAAGTTGTCGATGAATGGCGCGCTGACCGTCGGTACTTGGGACGGCGCCAACATCGAGATCGCCGAAGAAGTAGGCCTCGACAACATCTTCATCTTTGGCCTGCGCGCGGAAGAGATCCTCGAGATGCAGCAAAAGGGGACCTACAATCCCCGCGAGCGCTACGACAACGATCCGGTGGTGAAGGAAGTCATGGACGCCCTGGCCTCCGATCGCTTCTGCCCCAATGAGCACGGCCTTTTCCGCTGGATCTTCGACGAACTCGTCCACCGCGGCGACAAGTACTATCACATCGCCGATTTCCCCAGCTACGTCGAGACTCAGAAGCAGGTGTCCGCCGAGTACAAGAACGACGAGGTCTGGTGTCGCAAGTCCATCCTCAACGTCGCGCGCATCGGCAAGTTCTCCAGCGACCGCACGGTGATGGAGTATGCCCGCGACATCTGGCACATCGGTCCGTATGAGAAGTCGGCTCCCGGAGCGAAGGCGGCAAACAAGAACCATGTCGCTGCGCCGGCCCAACAACCGGTTTTGAACGGAGAAGCGATCCCGATCGCCGAGCTCAAGCCGGAACCCGAACCCAAACCTGTTCCTGAGTAGTGCGGAACAGTCACCAAACCCCGAAAAACGGGTTAGACAACGGACTTGCGTCAGGGCACGACTTTACAGGCTGCGGGAAAAAGCGGTTTTTGGTAGAGCTGACCTTTAGGTCAGCGTCTAAGCCCTTTATATTTGACTCGCCGAACGGACTTTAGTCCGCGAGGCGTGAGCATTTTGGACTTTTTCCGCAGCCTGTTCAGTCGTGCCGCACAAGCTCTTATTCTTGTCATCACGAGGCGGCTTCAGCCGCCGAGGTATCCGCTTTTCTAACCACCGAGCCACTAACCCCTAGCCACTACTACGCCACGCCTCCCGCCAGCGTCCCTTCTGTCCCCGCTGCCTCCACCGGAGGCGGCACCTCTTCCAGCGGATAACCCAGCTCTTTCCACGCGTGATATCCGCCTAGCAGCGGCCGCACGTTTCGGATGCCAAGCCTACGCAATTGCAGCGCCGCACGGGCGCTGGTGGCTTCGTTGGGTCAAGTACAGAACAGCACGATCTCGCCGTCGCGCGTAATTTCGCTGTGCCGCAGCTGCAATTCTTCCGGAGAAATCCGCAGCGCTCCAGGTAGCGTGCGCGGATCGGGCAGCAAATCCAGCGGATGCCGCAGATCGATAATCGTTACTGGCTGTCCTGCTTCCATTTGTTCGCGCAGCTCCTCCGGAGCAATGCGCGCTCCCGCCACTTGTTTGAGGAAGCGTCCCCGCTGATAGAACTTGTACGCAATATATCCTGCAATCGATGCCACAACGAGCAGTACTGTCCACGAACCGAACCGTGCAACGTCGTCCGCAACGCGATCGAGTTGCTTGCTGAACGCCAGACCAAGTCCGGCAAAAGCGCTCGCCCACAGCAGCGCGCCCAGCCAGTCGAACAATATAAACTGCGGCAGACCAATCCCCGCCGTTGCCGCCAGCGCCGGCGCGGCAGTATTCAGGCCGGGAATGAACTTGCAAATCAGCAGCGTCCGGTAGCCCAGTCGCGTAAATGTCGACTCCGTGCGCCGCACGCACGAATCAGGCTCCAAGGCAATCTTGCACAGCCAGCTCAGTACGACCGTGCCCTTCCGCTTGCCGAAGTGGTACCAGAACAGGTCGCTCACTAGCGATCCAGTCGCCGCCACCAGAAGAACTAGTGCGAACTTCAGTTGGTGCTGCCCCGCCAACGCTCCCGCGGCCAGTAGCAATGGTGCCGCAGGAATCGGCAATCCCGCCTGCTCCGCCATCACCCAGAAAAACAGCAGCACATAGCCGTGCTGCACGACGAATTGAAGGGTCTCAGTCATGGGATGGGAACAACAACCTTAGCTACTAAGATGCGCGGGCTTTAGTGAAAGTTTCCTCACTGAGATGAAAGCGCCAGGCTTTACCCCGGCGAATTAACGTCGGCGGATAACTCGGGCTTTTACAGGCTGCGGGAAAAAGCGGTTTTTGGTAGAGCTGACCTTTAGGTCAGCGTCTAAGCCCTTTATATTTGACCCGCCGAGCGGACTTTAGTCCGCGAGGTGTGAGCATTTCGGACTTTTTCCGCAGCCCGTTCAGCCCTGGTTGAGTAGATGCCCGTTCAAGCGTCCTTCCTTTGGACGCTTGAACGGAAGTTTTTCCTAACCACTATCCACTCCCGCCCGCGGCCACGTAATCCCTCACCACCTCACTCGGCTTCCACTGGTTCCCCGAATACACTCTCACGATCTTGCCATCGCTTCCGATCAGCACCGTGCGAAGCGTGTGCACGATCTGCCCTTGGTTCTGGTTATACGAAAGCCCAAAGAAGTCCGCAGCGCTGCGAACCTCCTGCGGTGTGCCGGTCACAAACTCCCAGTGCTGGAAGTCCGGGTCCACTCTGCCCACGTACCGCTTCCCATACTCGCGCAGAACCGGGGGTCGGTCATATTCCGGATCGATGCTGATACTCAGCAACTGCGCCTTCTCGAACGCCGGTGTTGCCTGCAGTTCCCGCAACACCTCACTGAAGTTGTTGCTCATCAGCAGGCAAAAATCCGGCATGGGACACCGTGTATAAATAAACGTCAGCAGCAGGGGCCTGCCGCGGAATTGGCTCAAGCCCACCGTTTTTCCTGACTGGTTCACAAACGTGAAATCGGGGACTGGATCGCCCGGCTGTGGAATCCGCACCTTCGACGTGCCATCGCTTTCCGTGTCACTGGTTTTGGTGAACGAGATATCTTGCAGTTCAGCATGGTCGCTGATCACTAACGTGGCAAGAATATGATCGCCGGGCGCGATCTTCCCGAAAATCCAGTCCTCGTCATGTGCCACTTGGAATGGCATCGTCATCCCTGGCATCAGCCCGGGAATATCCTCATGCGCAACGGTGATCTCGCGGCTGCCGGAATCCACCGCCACGACCCGCCCCTGCAACTCATAGCGCTTCCCAGCAGGCTTCTTCGCGCACCCCACCAGCAGCAACGCGAGCATTATGCAAACCAGCGTCGCCGTTGCAGTCGCTGCGCCGTAAGCGGTTTTAATTCTTATCATCCCGAATGCGGCCCCGGAGGGGCGAAATATCAAAGCCCAGCGCCTTCAGCGCTGGGTTGCATCACAAAAATCTTCGAGTCCCGGCAGGGATGACATGTGTCTTTCGCCTCGGCCCTTACAATCCACTCAAAAATGCGCCATCCGTTTGTATCAGGGGACGACTCAGTCGCGCCCACAAATCCTTCGTTATCGTCATTCCGAGGGGGTTCTTCTTTTCCACCCATCACAGCAACTCACTCGACCGTCCCAACTCTCCGCACACCGCTTCAGCGGCGCGTCTTCCCGCCAGCATCGCGCTGTTGAGCGACGCCGTCCCGCAATGATCTCCGCAGTAGTAGAGTC
Organism: uncultured Acidobacteriaceae bacterium; assembly: GCA_963730105.1. Lineage (GTDB taxonomy): Bacteria > Acidobacteriota > Terriglobia > Terriglobales > Acidobacteriaceae > DASRAA01. The sequence continues at coordinate 220,350 of CAVSQO010000009.1, read as the reverse complement.
CCGGCTTTGCCGTCACTCCAGACATCTTCACTCCACCCTGCTCCAGAGACTGGTCTAGCAAAGCATGCTCAATGTGATACGACCGCAGATACTCCCAGCCATTCGCCTGCTCGCCAAACCAGTCCAGCAACTGCTCGCGCACATCGCGGATCAAATGGTCTTCGCTCAACGGAGCATGCAGCACCGTCACCGAAACTAGGTGACATCCCCTCGGCGCATAACCAGGGGCGACCACGCTGGGCACACACAAATTATTGATTGGCCCTTCGCCGTCCCCATTCAACACCAGGTAGTGCCCGCCGACGGGTGGATCCGCCGCGGCAAAATACAAGCAACGCACGCCGCGCATCGCCGTGCGGATTCCCGCCTCCGGCAGCAGTCGCGCCGCCCTCACCGGATCGCACGCCACCACCACCGCCGCCGCAAACAGTTCCTCGCCACTCTCCAGCCGCACGCCGCCTTCCCAAACGTGCTGCACCGGCGCGCTAAATCGGATGCTGCCCCCGTTCAAGTGCGACGCCAATTGTGTCGGAATCGCCTGCATGCCCCCATTCGGGATTGCTGCCTTCCCCTGCGCGAACATCCGGTAGACAAACTGAAACATCCGGCTCGACGTCGCCAGCTCAGGGTCTAGAAAGATTCCGCCCAGGAACGGCCGATAGAATCGCTCGATGATCTTCGGCGAGAATCCGTACTCCCGCAGTGCGCTCAGCGTCGATACTTCCGGTGCGCTCAGCACCTGGTCGATTTCTCGCTCCAGCAACTCGCCGCGCAGCTTGGCGATCAGCAGCTTGTCGTGCAGTGTTCCGATCGGCGCGACCGCCGACGGCACCGCTTTCCCCGGACGCCGCATCGGATCGGAAATCGTGTGGAACTTCCCCCGGCAGTAAACGATGGCCCCTGGCTCAAATTCGCGCAGGTCGAGCGCCTTGAAGTCCAGGCACCGTCGCGCCTCTGGATACGCCGTCAGTAGGACCTGAAACCCACGGTCCAGCAGGAAGCCTTCAAACTCATCGGTGCGCACTCGGCCTCCCACATTGTCAGAGGCCTCCAGAACCTGCACCGAAAATCCGCGCCGCTTGAGCTCGACCGCCGCCACCAGCCCGGAGACGCCTGCGCCCACTACCAGAACATCAGGATTCATACCCATCAAGTTTACGCGAGGCTTGAGTCTGCTGGCATCGAAGGGCCATCACGGCGAACGATCGAGCGAAATTTCGAGATGCAAAAACAGGCGGCGGCTGTCTCCCCCAAGCCAGCCACCGCAATCGGACCGCGTTAACTCGATGCGCCACACTGCGGTCCATGTAATCGCGAGCTGCAAATCACAACTCACGATTACGCTATTGACTATAGCTAAAATATATTTGACTATGTGGAGAATTCGGCCCGAGTCCAACGTAATTTGCACTCCGCGAAAATCTCGCACGCTTCCTTTGCACGATTTGAAAAATCGAGGTCCACCATGGTCAACAAGACAATCGACGACAACCTTCGCCCCTACCAGATTGGCCCGAAACTCCGCGCCCTCCGCCTCAAGAAAAGCATGGGACTGGTCGAGCTCGGCAAGCACACCGGCCTCTCCCCCGCACTGCTCTCCAAGCTCGAGCGCGACAAGCTCTATCCCACCTTGCCGACCCTTCTGCGCATCTCCATGGTCTTCAGCGTCGGCCTCGACTACTTCTTCACCGACGAGCGCAAGCGCCACATCGTCTCCGTCGTCCGCAAAGACGAGCGCATTAAGTTGCCCGAGCGTCCTGGCATTCCCGAGGTTGCTTACCATTTCGAGAGCCTCGACTACAAATGCAATGAGCGCCGCACCAATTCCTATCTTGCCGAATTTGAGGCCGTCGACCTCGAGAAGGCGAAGCCTCACCAGCATCCCGGCTCCGAATTCCTCCACGTCACCAAAGGCAAGCTCGGCCTCAAGATTGGTCTCGACGACTACGAGCTCGATGCCGGAGACTCCATCTACTTCGATCCCAGCGTGCCCCACACCTACCGCCGCCTCGGCAAGTCGCCCTGCCAGGCGATGATCGTCACCGCCGACTAACCTCGAGGTATTGCTACACTGCTCTCGCACCCGCTCGATGGATTCGCGAAGGACGTACGCAGCTCACGGACTCGATTTTCTGATTTCGCATTCTCCGTGTTCTCTGTGTTCTCCGTGGTGAATCTCATCTTGCGCAGGAGACGATTCATGCACCACGCTGCCGCTCTACTATCTCTAGTCATGCTCGCATCGGTTTCCGTCGTCGCGCAGAACGGCCCGCGCGCCCGTGATCTCGGCATCCCCTTCGACGGCGCCCCCGGTCCTCTCAACGCCATCACCGACGTTGCCGGAGTCGAAGTCGGATTCACCACGCTCATCTCCGGCTCCGGCAAACTCGTTGTCGGCCAGGGCCCGGTGCGCACCGGAGTCACCGCCGTCCTGCCTCGCGGGAAGGGAAGCGTGAACGATCCCGTCTTCGCCGGCTGGTACTCGCTCAACGGCAATGGCGAGATGACCGGAACCACCTGGGTCGAGGAGTCCGGCTTCCTCGAAGGCCCCGTCATGATCACCAACACCCACAGTGTGGGAGTCGTGCGCGACGCCGTCATCCACTGGCGCATCGAGCACGGCGCTGCCGACGCCAGCGGCTACTGGTGGTCGCTGCCCGTGGTCGCCGAAACCTGGGACGGCCGCCTCAACGACATCAACGGCTTTCACGTCACGCCCGACGACACCTTCCACGCGCTCAACACCGCCGCGTCAGCGGCCCGTCGCCGAAGGCAACGTCGGCGGCGGCACCGGAATGGTCTGCCACGGCTTCAAAGGCGGCACCGGAACCGCCTCGCGCAAACTCGACGCCAAACAGGGAGGCTACACCGTCGGCGTGCTGGTGCAATGCAACTACGGAGTGCAATCCGAGTTGCGCATCGCCGGAGTTCCCGTCGGACGCGAACTTCCTCCGGGCATTCCGCACAAAGACGACACCGGCTCGATCATCGTGGTCGTCGCCACCGACGCTCCGCTTCTTCCGAACCAACTCAAGCGCCTGGCGCGCCGCGTTCCTCTCGGCCTCGGACGCCTGGGCAGCTACTCCGGCGACGGCTCCGGCGACATCTTCATCGCCTTCTCCACCGCCAATCCCGGCTCGTGGGGCAGCGAAGGAGGCACCAAGCGCGTCGCCATGCTTCCCAATGACGACATGAACCCGCTCTTTCTCGCCACCGTCGCAGAGCGTCGAGGAAGCGGTAGTCAACGCCCTCATCGCCGCCAAGACCATGAAAGGCATCAACGACTTCGAGGTGGACGCGATTCCCCACGCCGAGTTGCAACAGGTGCTGAAGAAGTACAACAGGCTGGGGGAACCATCGAAGTAGCCGCTGTTCAGCGCGGTTGTCATCACGAGGTCGCCGTGGCGACCGAGGGATCTGCTTTTTTTCTTCGTCATCTTGAGCGAGGATGGCGAGAACGATCGCCATCCGAGTCGAAGGACCTGATGTTTCTTCCGATTTGTCATCACGAGCGCAGCGAGGGATCCGCTTTTCGCTGCGATAACGAGGATGTGGGTGCCCCATCCTTTCGCCGTTTTTGCGAAAGGGTGGGATATCAACCGTCACGCTCGCCCCGGCCCAGTCCCGCCCTGCGGGACGACAGAAGAAAGCCCACCGTTTTAACCGTGGGAAAGCATGAATTACAAGCCCGAGCCCCTTCAGGGGCGGCACGCCTCCGCGAGGGGTTCTTCGACCCTACCTCCGCAGTCGGATGAATTCCAAGATCGCTTCCCGGGCACTTTTCCCGATGTGCAGCATATCTAGAATCCCGAGAATCAGTAGAAATGTGGTCGATCTCAACTGGAGAATCAGCAGATCAGCACTCGCAATTGCCCTCTGTAAACCCCACTGCAGGCCCGCGCTAATAAGCGTTCCCGCATACCCCGTGATGATCAAGACGACAAGCAGGCCGCCGATCTGTGCTATCCCAGCTGAACCAAATATCTGGAAGTTTTCTTCCTTTTCATACCTCTGGCGAACGACAGTAGACGCCATGTACAAGGACCCAGCACAACTGGCGATTGCCCATATCACTTTTGTAGCCATTGAGGTGTCGGGCGAGAGGATAACGACAGGAATCATGAAAAGAATCAGGCCCACTATTACCGAACGGCCAACGACAAGGCCCGGGACTAATTTCGCGTTACGTTCCAGTTCCGGGAAAATGCCTGACGTGTGTTTACCGATCCAACCGAGACTACGGGCCGCGATTGGCCAAAAACCAATTCCGAACGCGAGAGTTATCAGGCCGCCAGCGAGGTTAACCACACCCCCTTGTAAGTAAAGCTGTTTCAGTACCCAGGGCGTCGCACCTACCAAAATAAAAATGATAGTTACCATCTGCATCCACCCCTCAGGTTTAACTCTCTGTTGGGCGTATACTTCTCGACTGCGTTCCCCGTAGAAGTTCACCAGCATCGAGGGCTGAAAAGTCCCCAGCAATGTTAATATGCTGCGGTCCATCCGCCGCACGGCATCTATTGCTGGATCGAGCCAGCCTCGATGTTCTAAGAATGTAATCAAGGCCGCCGTTACGAGAATTGCGCCTAGCGCTGCCATTAGAAACTCGATGGCGCGACCGTGGTGCTTGCGCGACCCGGAAGCATGCTTTGACCAGTTTGCCAATAGCTGTTGTTCCCGCTGATCTGAGAGGCCGACTTCCGCACCGGATGCTCCCCTACTCCCGGCGGCCTCCGAAGCGAGCGCATCTTGAATAGTCTGTTTCAGTGGCCGACTCGGTATGTGGACTTCTGTCCAACCCGGCGTAGGTAGGTCCACTTCCATCACCTTCTCGGGTGTCCAGAGAGGAAGTTCCCTAGCAGGCTCAACCCGGTTACTCGTCAAGAATTCATCGTTGACGTAAACAATTTGGGCGTCCGCGCCAGTGATGGAACGGACTGTCTCAAGAAACTCGCCGATCGTGACCTGTTCGCCCAGGGCCGCAAAGCTACCAATCCTGTTTGTCTCTGCGCTTTGTATGATCCAATCGGCTGCATCGCGAACGTCAAGAAAAGACTTGATAGTTCGCCCGGGCTTCCCGAAGGCCATGACGGTTCCGCCACGGGCCATCCGATTAACCCAGTAAGTTAGACTTCCATTCGGGTCGCCCGGTCCAACCAGCACGCCTGTACTAACAAATAAGGTGGGGTGCGTAGACGGAATCGTTAAGCTATGCTGCGCCGACGTGACGAGGACAACTTGCGAAGCCAGGCCGTACAGCTGTTCAAGATTCCAACTTTCAGTTTGTGGCTGGCCGATTTCTGCCACGATAACTACGTCCCAGTGTCCTTCATCGAGGCTCCCCTTCGGGGGAAGAGCGGGAGTCCGCTCGATCCCTGCTCCCTGTCCAAATGCGAGGGCTTCCGACAGCAGTCGCGTTACCGCATGTCCGCGTTTTTGGGCGGCTTCGGCCAGACTATCTACGAGAAAGGTTTGCCTGCCCCTCAAGAGTATTCGCATTGGTCCACAAACTAACGACTTGTTGGGGTTTGCTACACAAGTGGGCAACGAGTCGCCGGATGCTGCGCTTCTTTGTGGCCGCATTCTAACATCGGCGGGTGCCCGAGATTCGCGCCTTCCTTTGGCCGGTGGCCCACATTCCCCACTGGGAAACCTTACCCCGCCAACTTGAACCATAACGTGTTGTGTACATAAACCGTTTCGGCATGGAACGGAAGCTCTCCCTCAAACAAGGCCGAGTCCTGTCGTTCGACGCTATAGCGAAGTCTTCCCTCAAAGGTGCTGCGCTGAAAAAATGATTCGCTGCTATTCGCAATCAGTATCAGGGACGCGTGACTGATCGGAATGCTGAAACCGGTCGAAAACACTTTTGGGCCCATCACGGGATATTCGTGCAGCTTTGTTCCCGTTGAAGAAATTAGAGCGACTTCATTGACGCAAAACTCCTGTTTCGATTGAAGGATAAGTTTGTTGACCTGCTCGCTTCCCTCGATCTCCGAAGTGACTCGAGCCGCGGGTTTCCACCGTATCGCCGCAGCTTTTTTCTCCTCTACCTCACGTTGGCTCTTCTCGGTGATAGCGAATCTTTCATGCTGCTCCCTCAACGCTTCTTGCGTCTTAGCGAGTGATGCCAGCACCTCGTAGACCGACTGGATCTTGTCTTCATAATTCGGACCGTGACGAATCACGTATTTAGCGATGAGGAACGAAACAACACCCCCCATACCGGCACCGAGGGCAGCGCCACCGAGAGCACCGACGAGCGAGGCTTGATTAGGTGTGAGGAACACAGATAAATATTAACTCCCATGCCGGCCGCTGGCCCACAATCGCCTTCTTTGGCAATTGTGTTTTCTAATTCCCCCGTGCCCTCCGCGCCTCCGTGGTGAAATCCTCTTTCCCATTACGGGAATTTTCCGGTTACCTTCGTAACATCGCGGCGTCGAATTTTCTCGACTTCCTCCTTTCCCTCTCCCTACTTTCGAAACTGGAGACCTATGTCCGGGCGACCGCGAACTTGTGCTTTGGCGTTCACGCGAAACTCGAAACTTGAAACTCGAAACTGTTTTCTGGCCACTGGCCACTAGCCACTGACCACTTTTAAGGGAGACCTATGACCTACAAAACTTGCAATCATCTTTACGACACCGGCGGCACCTGCAACTCCGCCGCCGTCACCGACCGCGACTATTGCGCCTTTCACCTGGGTTATCGCGCCCGCCAACTTCGCTCGGCGCAGGCCCGCGCCCGCATGCAACGCTTCGACCTGCACCTGCCACCGATAGAGTCGATGGCCAGCGTGCTGTCGGCAGTCAATCAACTCGTCGAGGCCGTCGCCGCCGACATGATCGACCTCAAGCGCGCCGACTTCCTGCTCAAGTCCTTGCGCTTTGCCGCGCAAGCTCTTAAGTCTGCCGACAAATGGCTGCCCAGCGTCTACCACTCTGACGTCGCCGCCCCCGCCATCGATCTCGCCGCCGAATACGGCCTCCCCGCCGACCTCGACCCCAACACTCCTCCCGAAGTCGCTTTTCCGCCGACTGATACGCACGCTCAAGGCGGGTGCCCCGTACAAGCCTCTTTTGCTTGTGCGGGGGGTTTCCCTCACCGTGCGGTACACCCCCTTCCGCTTTCCCTTGACCGCCCCGTCCTGGCTTCCGTTGCCGAAGTGGGTCGTCTCCCCGAAATCGAATTCCGCCCCGACTCTCCTGTCACTCCGGAGATGGTCGAGGTCATCGAGATCGCTCGGACCGAAGGATCCGACGCCGCTGCTCTTCGCGGCAATCAACTGGAGCTCAACCGCCGCCGCCGCCGGCAGCGCGCCGACCGCAAGCGCTATGCCGCGATCGCCGTCCAGCACAACATTCGGCAAGCGGCCGAAAAGCTCGCCGCCCGGAAGGCCGCTGCTCTGAAGGTCGAGGCGGAATCGGTCGAAACCAAAAAGCCGCCCACCACCGCCCCGCAAGAAAGCGCGCCTGCGGCCGAAGAAAAGGAGGCTCAGTTCATCGCCTAAATGATGTCTCGGATCGAAGTGGTGTCAAGCACGCAGTAGCGAAGCTGCGCTTGCCAAGGGTTGACATACGCTCGCGAAAAGGGGTGGAGTACGCCTTCAGGCGTACATTTCCTGCCCGCGGTTTTTGAACTTGCGCTTTAGCGCCTGAGGTAATTGCCGCTTTACTTCAGCGGCTGAAGCCGAGCGTCACGGTGGAGTTGAGATGCACCGCTGAAGCGGTGCTCCACCCTTGATCGAATGTCTGCTAAGTCCTTATGGGGCAAATGGATAGCCATAACTACTAATGAAATGAATAGGATACGAACAATTTCTGCCCAAGTCGCTGAAAACAAAGGAGACGCATTATCGCCCGATGACGTTGCCGGTCGGCGAGACTGGAACCTGTTCGACGATCTCGATGCCGAAGCCTTCGAGGCCGGCGACTTTGCGCGGATGATTGGTGAGCAGGCGGATGCGCTTGAGGTTCAGGTCGCTGAAGAATTTGCGCGCCGATGCCGATCTCCCGCTGGGTGCGGCGCTGGCTTTCGGGAAGCGTTGGCAGGCGCTGTTCGTGATGAAACTGCAGCGTGAGTTTTTCGCCGAGCTTCTCGACGGAGTAGCCCTTCGAAGTCTGGTGCAGATAGATGAGCGCTCCGCGGCCTTCGTCGGCGATGCGCCGCATGGAGCCTTCGATGGCCTCGTGGCATCCGCACCAGGTTGCTCCGAAGACGTCTCCGACTAAGCAATGAGCGTGCATGCGCACCAGCACCGGGTCGTCGCCGGCGTTTTCGACATCACCTTTGACCATGGCGATATGCGAGTCGCCGTTGATCTCGGACTCGTAGACGATCATGCGAAATTCGCCGTAAGCAGTGGGAACAACGGTTTCGGCGAGGCGTCGCACGTAGCGCTCATGCGCCATGCGATAGCGGATGAGTTCGGCGACGGTGAGCATCTTCAGGTCGTGTTCGCGACAGAACTCGGCAAGCTGCGGAACGCGGGCCATGGTGCCGTCGTCGTTCATGATCTCGCAGATGACGCCTGCGGGAACCAGTCCGGCGAGACGCGCGAGATCGACAGAGGCTTCGGTTTGTCCGGCGCGGACGAGGACTCCACCTTTGCGAGCGCGAAGAGGAAACGTGTGGCCGGGACGCGCGAGATCGTTGGGACGAGTCGCTGGATCGATGGCGACCTTGATGGTGTGAGCGCGATCGTAGGCGGAGATTCCGGTGGTCACGCCGTCGCGCGCATCGATGGACTCGGTGAAGGCGGTGCCGAAGTTCGAGGTGTTCTCGGCCGACATGGGAAGCAGGCGAAGGTAGTCGAGGCGCTCCTCGGTCATGGCGAGACAGACCAGGCCGCGTCCGTATTTGGCCATGAAGTTGATGGCTTCGGGCGTGATCTTTTCGGCGGCCAAGGTGAGATCGCCTTCATTTTCGCGGTCTTCGTCGTCGATGACCACGATCATGCGACCGGCGCGGATCTCCTCTAGCGCGGTCTCGACGTCGCAAAAGAGGGAAGGGTTCGGCATGGCTGACAGTTGCGATTCTAGCAGGGGCCGTGGGACGATTCACCACGGAGGCACGGAGGGCACGGAGAAGATGACACCTTTCAAAGTTACGCTGCGGGGTTGAAGAAGCGGATGAGCCAAAAGGTTGCCATAGCAACGACGGCGGAAGCGGGGATGGTAAATACCCAGGCCCAGACGATGCGGGTGGCGACTCCCCAGCGCACGGCCGAGAGGCGATGGGTGGTGCCGACACCCACGATGGCGCCGGTGATGGTGTGAGTGGTGCTGACGGGGATTCCGGCGAGGGCAGTGCCGAAAAGCGTGATCGCGCCGGCGGTCTCGGCGCAGAATCCGCCGACGGGTTTCAGCTTGGTGATCTTGGAGCCCATGGTATGCACGATGCGCCAGCCGCCGAGATAAGTTCCCAGGGCGATGGCAGCGTTGGCAGCAAGAATGATGGGCCAGTGCCACTTTCCCCAGTTGGCGGCGAAATCGGCTTTGTTCATCACTCCCGCGGTGTAGAGGGCGCCGGCGACGATGCCCATGGTTTTCTGCGCGTCGTTGCCGCCGTGTCCGAGGCTGTAGGCCGCGGCCGAGACCAGTTGAAGCTTGCGAAATAGCTTGTCCACGTGGCGGGGAGAGTCTTTCTGGAAAATCCAGGAGACGGCGACCATCATGCCAAAGCCGAGGACGAAGCCCATCAAGGGAGCGACCACGATGAAGATGAGGGTCTTGGTCCAGCCGCCGGGAATGATTGCCGAGGGAGCGGTTCTCCAGCCATGAAGGATAGCGGCGCGCGCGAGCGCTGCTCCGGCATAGCCGCCGATGAGAGCGTGTGAGGAGGATGTGGGGAGGCCCCACCACCAGGTGAGTACGTCCCAGATGATGGCGCCGACGAGGCCGGCGAGCACGACATACTGAGTAACAATGTCGAGACGGATCATGCCCTGGCCGATGGTTTTGGCGACAGCCGTACCCAGGAGGAATGCCGCGAGAAAATTGAATGCCGCGGCCCAGATCACTGCCAGACGCGGTGAGAGTACGCGCGTCGAGACGACGGTGGCGATGCTGTTGGCGGCGTCGTGAAAACCGTTCAGAAAATCAAAGATGAGCGCGGTAAGAACAGTAATGATCAGAAGGACCATTGCGCTGTTCACGATTATTCGCTCCTCGTCGGCAGTTGGGGTAAACGCACGGGAGACGCCTTAGGTGCCCTTGAGGACGACGGTCTCAAGCACGTCGGCCACGTCTTCGGCCTTGTCGCTGGCTTCTTCGAGGACCTCGAGCAACTCCTTGAGCTTGATCAGCGTGATGGGATCGTGCTCACCGTCGAACAGGCGGCCAATGGCCTCACGGCTGACTTTGTCGGCTTCGTTTTCCAGACGATTCACTTCGACGCAGTGAGGCAAGAGACGAGAATCCTTGTCGAGTAATACCACTGCTTTCGCCAACTCTTCGGCCTGCTTCTGGATGATTCCCGCCAGCACTTTGGCCGATGGAGAAGGCTGGGTGATCTTGTAGGTCTGCAGCCGGTCGGCGGCGGCGAAGATGAAGTCGAGGACGTCGTCCAAAGACGAAACCAGGAGGTGAATGTCTTCGCGGTCGAATGGGGTGATAAAGGTCTGGTTGAGTTTGATCAGGATGCGGTGCGTCATCTCGTCGCCGCGGTGCTCAATTTCAGCGATGCGAGCCACGGCAGCGGGCATTTCGGCGTAATCGTAGTGATGCAGCAGGTCCGACAACGCCTTGGCACCTTCGGTTACATTGTTAGCGATTTCAGCGAACATCACGAGGAACTTGGGATCGCGCGGTATCAGGCGGGCCATGAAAGAGTGCTCTTGTGTTGCACAGAGATTGGACATCACCCATTAACGGGTTGAGCCGGGTTAAGAGAATGGTTACAAATTGATGAACTAACAACTATGGCACGCAGGCTGTGGCGGGGTCAATCGAGTTCACGGCCGGAGTTGCCAACCTTATTGATATCGCAGCATATTATTGAAAATAAGTTAGTTGTGCTTGTTACAGGGTGTCGGGATCAACATGAATCCGGTCGCGGCGGGTGCCGAAGCGAAAACTCTTTTTCTGTTGCAAACAGTCAGCAACGACTGCCAGAAAAGCGTCCGGCGTGTCATGTTGGGTGTCGAGCAGGAGAACGGGGAGGTTCGGGCGAACTTGCTTCAGCCGCGCACGAATGGCGATCTGCTCGTCATAGGGAAACGTCGCGCTCACGATGGCAAGGTGATAGCGGCCAGTAGAAGCTCGTCGCACTGCCTGGTCAACTTTAACGACTAGATCGGTTGAGTAGCCCGCCTGGGTCAGGAGGTTCGCGCCTGAACTCAACTGCGAGACGTCACAGCCAATGGCGAGGACCCGGTAAGAGTGCGAATTATGAGAGGGCCTATTCATCAAGCAAGACTTTCCCAGCATGTGGGCTTGCAACACGCATCCATCGACCGGACGCGCCGAGCCAAATCGTAAGTTGAGATGGGCGCCAGTGTACATCGGCGAGCATCATGTTGCACAGTGAATAATCGGTTTTGTCCGACAGCTCTTTCACACAGGATTCTGTACGGCCTATTCTTTTCGACGCAGACGGTGCTCGCACTCTGCTGTATTGACGCAACCGTCGGCCAGGCGTAAGCGCTCAACCGGATGATTGCCGAGTATGTGCGATTCGACGATCTCGGCTACATCGGCGATGGCCACCTTCCCGTACCAAACGCCTTCGGGATACACCACCACCGTAGGACCATGTTCACACTGATCGAGACAGCCGGACTTGTTCGCACGGACCGTGGCCTGAATACCGGCCTTCGCCAGTTCGGTCTTGAACGCGCGCTGTAACTCGGCGGTGGCGGTTGGGTCGCAGCATCCACGAGGATGCCCGGCAGGCCGTTGATTGGTACAAACAAAGATGTGTTTTTCGAACGGGGCCATAAGACAACGATTCCGTTTCCGGGTGCTTAAGAGGAACTGAAAATTTTTGACAAAAAAAACGGGCCGCGTGCAGCGGCCCGCTGACCACCGTATCAGGCTTAGAGCGTCGACTCGATCTCGAAGCCCCACGCTTCCAAAAGCGGCTCGGGAATGTACTTCGAGTTCTTGTTCTTACGCGCCCACTCGCGAAGGCGGGTCGAACGAATGTATTGATCAGGGGCCAGCTTGAATTCTTTGACCACCTGCTCAAATTCAGTAATTGTGGGAACCACCGGCCCGATCGGCTCGGGTTTTCCCCAGTTCGGATTGCCACGTCGCTTTGCCATATTTTTAGTTCACATCCTGCCTGTCGAGATGATCACTTCCCGGTCACACTTGACCGGGAGGTTACAACCGGACGAAATCGTACCTAACTCATTGGATTCAATAGCGCCCGAAGTGCTTCATGGACGAATCAGGCGCATATCTTTCTGGGTGCGGGGACCTGGTGAAACCAAGGCCTAAAGACGCCTATTAGTGTACCCCGGTTTTACCCGCAAACTCAAGGAAAAATGAATGCCTGTTGACTACCTGCCAAACCCGCCATTAATCCACGTTAATTCGGCGCTATCTAACTCATTCTTGGACGTTTGGGAGAGCATTTGGTTAGCAGAAACGGTAGGAGATGTTCACGAAACTGCAACAAAAGTTGCACTGGACAGGATCAATGCTGTGGTATGCCGGTGGTCCCGCTATGACCAACAGTCAATAGTCTCGAAAAATCCGTTGTGATTTGGTCGACTGCCGCGCCAACTAGCCGGGTCGACCCTACTGGGTGACGGTGACGGTTGCGGTGTTGGAGGTGACTCCGCCGGAGGTAGCCGTGATATTGGCGTTGCCGACTGCCACCGCAGTGACCAGGCCGGTCGATGAAATGGTGGCTGTCGTGGTCGGAACAGAGGTCCAAGTGGCAATACTTGTAACATTGGCGGTCGTGCCGTCGCTGTAGGTCGCGGTTGCGGTGAACTGTACCGTGGTGGGCCCGAGCGACAAGCTGAGCGGTGTGGGATTCGGCGGGGCGATGGTGATGCTGGAGACGGTCTTCTGGGTCACCGTCACCGGAGTATTGGCGATCACGCCGCCGCTTTGCGCCTGCACGGTCGCCACGCCCAATGACACCGCAGTCAGTAAGCCACCGCTGGTAATGGTAGCCACGTTGGTGGGAGTTGTACTCCAGGTGACAGAGGACGTCACATCTCCCGTGGTGTTGTTGCCGTAGGTCGCTGTGGCGGTGTACTGCTGGGTGACGCCCGGTTGGACGGTTGTACTGGCGGGAGCAACGCTCAGCGCGGTGATCGAGTTTGCACCGGGGAAGAACTGTCCGCAGCCGACCGCAGTTGCCAGCAAGGCTAGTATGAAGGAGATCCGGGTAATCGGCCGAAGGTTCTGCACGTTCTCTATCGTATCATTCGGAAATCGGCGCCCGGAGGTTCCAAAATCGGTCTTGCAGTCGGAGCACTTGCGTCAGATGCCACTTCAACTTTTTCGCAGGAAAGCAGAGCCCACCCATCAGGGCCCGGGCGACGAGCAGCCTCGTCGCTGTCAGCCTGGAATGTGAGTCCGGTCACGGAGCAGTTCTGAATAACGGGCGAGGATGGTCTGCTGCCCCTCAACCTAATTGAGTAGGAGCCGGAACGAACTCTGCTACGGAGTCAGGAGATACAGACATGAAAACCCGTGTGGCGTTGCTTTCAGCGCTGTCGCTTTGGTTGGTTCTTACGTTCGCCGGTTGCACTAACAACCCCACACCTGCCCCTACCGCGGGCCAACCGGCCGCGACCGCTGCTGTCGATCCGCTTCCGTCGTGGAACGATGGGCCGGCGAAGCAGGCGATCCTCGACTTCGTTAAAACCACGACGGACAAGAGCAGCCCAAAGTTCGTGGCTCCGGAAGACCGCATCGCAACGTTCGATCAGGACGGCACGATGTGGGTCGAGCAGCCCATCTACTCGCAGGTGTTGTTTGCTTTCGATCGGGTGGCCGAGATGGCTCCGCAGCATCCGGAGTGGAAGACCAAGATGCCGTTCAAGGCCATCGTCACCGGCGACAAAGAGGCCATGGCGAAGTTCACGATGAAGGACATCGAAGCCCTGTTCGCGGTGACCTCAACGGGCATGACGGCAGACGAGTTTCCGCCGATTGTGAAGGACTGGATGGCGACGGCGAAGCATCCCAAGTTCGACAAGCCGTATCCGCAGATGGTGTACCAGCCGATGCTGGAGGTGATGAAGTACCTGCGGGACAACGGATACCGGACGTACATCGTGACGGGCGGCGGACAGGACTTTGTGCGTGCGTACGCGCAGCCGGTATATGGCATCGCGCCGGAGGAGATCGTCGGGTCGGCGCTCGATACCAAGTACGAATACAACAGAGATGGACAGGGCGTGCTGATGCGCGACCCGAAGCTATTGTTGAACAACAATTTTGCGGGCAAGGCGGAAGATATTTACCTGTTTATCGGGAAGCATCCCAAGGCGGCGTTTGGCAATTCGACTGGCGACCAGCAGATGCTGGAGTACACGCAGGCGGGTGGGGGAGCTTCGCTGGAGATGCTTGTGCTGCACGACGACTCGACTCGCGAATATGCATATGGCCCAGCAACTGGGCTACCGGACTCCAAGGTCGGCACGTTCACGCAGGCGCTGTATGACGAAGCCAAGGCGAAGGGCTGGACCGTCATCAGCATGAAGAACGACTGGAAGCAGATCTTCGCCTGGGAGAAGTGATTTAGTCGAAGACGCGAGACGATCGCGCGATCGCCGTCACTTCCGTCATTCCAAGACTTCTTGTAGGAGCCACGGTTTTCGCTAGCCTAAAACCGGCGCCAGCAACTATGCTTCCGAGTACCCGCGAAGAGTGAATCTGGGAGCAGGCTAATGTATTGCCTGCCGACTCACTGCCTCTGATGGGACCCTCCGCCCATCACATCCCTCCCTTGCGGAGGTCAACCAGTAGCACTGCAACAGGAGATTTTGTATGGACTTTGGTGCCGGAATACGAAAATTGACACTGGGAGCGCTCGCCATTTCCAGCTTTTTGCTGGCGGGTGGAGCGACTCCAGGCGCAGCGCAAGCAACGAAACCGCCTAACATTCTCGTCATCATGGGCGACGATGTGGGTTGGTTCAACATCGGCGCTTATCACCAGGGCATCATGTCGGGCAAGACGCCGAACCTCGACAAGTTGGCGTCGCAGGGTATGCGCTTCACCGACTATTACGCGGAAGCGAGCTGCACGGCGGGCCGCGCCAACTTTATCACTGGTGAGCTGCCCATCCGCACGGGTCTAACCACGGTCGGTCAGGCGGGAGCGGACGTAGGCATGCCGGCACAGGCTGTCACCCTCGCCACTGTTCTCAAGGCGCAGGGTTACGAGACTGGGCAATTCGGCAAGAACCACCTTGGCGACTTGAATAAGTTTCTGCCGTGCGTTCACGGCTTCGATGAGTTCTTCGGCTACCTCTACCACCTCGATGCCATGTCAGACCCCTACTGGTTTGACTATCCGCAGGATTGGATCGACAAGACTGGCCCACGTAATCTGACCCATTGTTGGGCGACGGACAAGGACGACGCAACGGTGCAGGCGCGCTGGGGCGCGATAGGGAAACAGAAAATTGTTGATGAGGGTCCGCTCGCGCCGTTCCCCAACATGACTGACATGCAGAACTGGCAGAAGGGACAGCCGGCCAAGTACGACATGGAGACGTTTGACTCGGTTCTGGTCCAGCATACGAATGGGTTTATGGACCAGGCCAAGAAGGACGGCAAGCCGTTCTTCATCTGGCACAACACTACCCGCATGCACGTCTTTACCTACCTGCCGCCGCAGTACCAGGCGATGATGAATGCCAAGAACAACTACAACCTGGAAGAAGCGGGCATGGCGCAGATGGACGACAGCATCGGCGAAATCCTGAAGCACCTGGATGATATCGGCGAGGCTGATAACACTATCGTGATCTTCACCACCGACAACGGCGCGGAAGTCTTCACCTGGCCGGATGGCGGTATGACTCCATTCCGCGCCACCAAGGGCACGGTCTTCGAAGGAGGATTCCGCGTGCCTGCGATCATTCGTTGGCCGGGACACGTCAAGGCGGGAGTGGTCGAGAACGGCATCATTTCCGGCCTCGACTGGTTGCCCACCCTCGCACACGCGGCAGGAAATCCTGACATCACCAATCAGCTGCTCAAGGGTGCGAAGTTGGGTGATCGCACCTATAAGAATCACCTCGACGGCTACGATCAAATGGACCTAATTACGGGAAAGGGACCATCGGCTCGTCATGAAATCTTCTATTTCGGTGGCCCCCACCTGGGCGCCATTCGCATCGATGATTTCAAGTTCCAGTTCTACCAGCAGCCCTACGGCTGGCCGGGAGAAAAGGTTACCACCGACATGCCTACCATCGTGAATATTCGGCAGGACCCGTTCGAGCGTACGCCGTCTATTCGGGGCGAGAACCTAAACGAAATGGGCGGGGGCTACATGAACGAATTCTATGCGCGCGAATTCTGGCGCTTCGTCCTCGTCCAACAATACGTGGGCAAAATGGCGTTGACGGCGGTCGATTATCCTCCGATGCAAGACCCAGCTACCTTCAACCTGTCGGCCATCAAAGCCAAAATCACTGAGTTGATGAAGGCGCACGAAGGCCAATAGTCAAACAACAAGACCAAGCGGGCGGTACGTAAAGGGCCGCCCGTTTGCGCAGTCAGAACACAAAAGGGGTGTGCGTAATGGACGCTCCGTAAGTCGAACAACTCCAGGAAGACCCGGCAATGAGTTACGCCGACAAGTAGCGCGAGAGAACGTAGGCGTAGACAAGTCCGCGCAACTGAGGTCGGAAGGGGGAACTCCCGCACTTTCCAATTTGAGGTTCAAGGCAATGGAGGCAACCCAAATGATGAATGCGACGAAAGCTCGCTGTAACTTTTTCGCCCTAATCGTAGTGCTTGCTCTTCAAGCGTTCACGGCCGCCGCGCAGCAAAAACCAGGCTCGGCCGACAAAGGCTTTTCGTTCGCCGTTTACGGAGACTCTCGCTCGATGATGTATCTCCCATACAAACAAGACCAGGAGGCGGAAGCCCGCAAGCTCATGGTTGATATGTTCGAGCTGGTGCTGCCCGCGAAAGTTGCTCCGGAAGTGGTCGCGAAGGACGTCAAGCTGATCTATGACCCGTCGACCCAAGAGTTGGTGGAGATGGTCATGCCGTTTATGACTGCCAGCGAAGTGACCACGCTCAAATTCGACAAAGGCTGGGTCACGGAGGCCTCGGTCGAGGACGTGAAACTACTCCCGGGGGTGAGCCGCCAGATGTTTCGGCTGGAAGGTGGCGATTAGGTTACTCGCGAGATGGTGAGAGACGTCAAGCAGGGACGGGCCGAATTCATTCTCAGCACCGGGGACCTGGTCTGGTGGGGCAACCAAGGGAAACAACCATCGGACAGCCCGTACTGGAAACTGGTGAACCATGAAGTGTTGAGCCAACTGCCTCCGCCGGACAAGGAAATGAAGGCGGCGGGACTCGACGGGCGTGTTTTCCCCGCTGTGGGAAACCACGAGGTATGGGGCGATACCGACGTCGAAGGCTTGCTGACGTTTTTTCCGTATCTCAAGAAGTTTGGAGTCACCGACAAGGACCTCATCTACAAGTTTGATTACCAGGACGCTCGCTTCATCTTCCTGTGGACCGGCGCCTACGACTATCGGGCACCAACCTCGTGGCTCGCTACCCGTCCCACCTACGAAGCGCAGATGAAGCAATTGCAGCAGTGGCTGGATGAAGCGAAAGCGAAAGGCACCAAGAAGATCTTCATTGCGTTTCACAACCCGGTTTTCTGCCGCTCTGGCATGGGAGCCATTCCCGAAGCACAGAATCCCCACAAAACGATTGCCGCATACGCCAAGGACCTCGACATCGTCGTCTTCAACGGACACGTGCATACTACCGAGCTTTATCAGGTCGACGGCGTGAAGTACTTGCTGCTGGGCGGCGGCGGCGCGGAACAGGACCCGATTCTTCCTGGACGAACCCACATTACAGTTCCCGAGGGCTACCCGCCGGATTTGTATTGGAAGGGCGCCAGTCCGATCGAGGAATACAACTATGTACTGGTGGATGTGAAGCCGGGGAAGCCGACGGCGTTTACCCTGAATCGCTTCCGTCCGGGATCGGCGGAGCCATTCGCGACGGTGGAGCTATTCAAATGAAGCTGAATAACCCGCTGCCGTTGCCGCGGTTCGTGCTGCATCCGTTCACTGCACTGGTGATCGCCGTCGTGCATGTTTACCTCAGCTACGGCCATCTCTCGGCATTGTTCGGCGGCGACATCCAGTGGACGCACATTTGGAAAGGCTTCGGTGCACTCACCGGAGCCTATGTGTTCGCGGCCCTGGCGTCGCGCGGACTGTCCCGTGGTTCCGACGAACATGAAGAACGACTGGGAGCAGATTTTTAGCTGGGAAAAGTGAGCCGAACGAGGCGCAGTCGGCGGTCCGCAAAGGGCCGCCTTTTTTTTGCGTGCGAAAGATTCTTGCAGTGTGACCTTGGGCTATAGGTAGGCGAAAAGCAAGGTTGCGGAGTATGCTTCCTATATCTGAAAAGACAGTTTGCGAGCAGTCGCATCCTTTGGCGATGGGTAGAACCCTGCCCGTCGCGACCCTCCCCGCGCGGAGGCCAACCCGCAATACTTACAATCGGAGAAACAGTATGGATTTTGGTGCAGGAGTTCGAAAACTGACACTGGGCGCACTTGCCATCTCCAGCTTTATGCTGGCGGGTGGTGCAACCCCGGTCGCGGCGCAAACCGCTCAAAAGCCCAACATCGTCGTGATTATGGGCGATGACATTGGCATTTGGAACATAGGCGCTTACAGCCGTGGCATGATGGCCGGGCGCACCCCGAATCTCGACAAGATGGCCGCTGAAGGCATGCTCTTCACCGACTACTACGCGGAGGCGAGTTGCACGGCAGGCCGCGCGAACTTTATCACCGGAGAACTGCCGATTCGCACGGGAATGACTACTGTCGGCCAGGCGGGCGCCAAGATTGGCATCCCTGCGCAAGCGGTAACGATTGCGACCGTCCTCAAGGGAATGGGATACGCCACCGGGCAGTTTGGCAAGAACCACCTGGGCGATCGCAATGAGTACCTGCCAACCGTTCACGGGTTCGACGAATTTTACGGCTACCTCTATCACCTGGATGCGATGGAAGACCCTTGCCATCCGAACTATCCTCCTGCGCTGAAGGACACAGTGGGACCTCGGCACATGTTGCATACCTGGGCGACGAATGTGGATGACCCTACTGACCAGCCACGCTGGGGAAAGATCGGCAAGCAGAAGATCCAGGACGATGGAGAACTTTGTCCGAAGCGCATGGAAACTATCGACGACGAAATCCAGGCCAATGCCTTCACGTTCCTCGACAAAGCCAAGGCCGACGGCAAGCCGTTCTTCCTGTGGCTCAATCCCACGCGCATGCACGTGGTGACGCACTTGTCGCCGAAGTACGAGGCCTTGCGAACTTCTGAGAATGGCTGGTCCATTGAAGAAGCAGGCATGGCACAACTCGACGACATCGTGGGCGCAACCATGCAGAAGCTTAAGGATATGGGCGTTGACGACAACACCATACTCGTCTTCACCACCGACAACGGAACCGAGAACTTCTCCTGGCCGGACGGCGGACAGACTCCGTTTGCCGGCGGGAAGGGTACGGCGCTGGAAGGTGGCTTCCGCTCGCCCGCGATTCTTCGCTGGCCGGGCAAAGTGCCCGCCGGAAAGGTTGAGAACGGGATCTTCTCCGGGCTCGACTGGTTTCCCACGTTCGTTGCCGCGGCTGGCGACCCTAACATCGGCGCCGAATTGCAGAAGGGCAAAGCGATCGGCGGCACCAACTACAAGGTGTACCTCGACGGTTACAACCAGATGGACCTCATTACCGGAAAAGCTCCGTCAGCCCGGCATGAGATCTTCTACTTCACAGAGAGCACGCTTTCGGCGGTGCGCATTAACGACTTCAAGTACCGCTTCACCGATCAGCCGAATGGCTGGTTGGGCGCAACCGTCAAAGTAGATTGGCCGATTCTGGTCAACCTGCGGCTCGATCCATTCGAGCGCACCGGAATGCCGACCGCGACGGGCGGGTCCCTGTTCTTCAAGGACTGGTTCGTTTACGAGTTCTGGCGCTTTGTGTTCGTGCAGCAGGTCGTCGGGAAACTCGCACAGACTGCGATCGATTTCCCGCCAATGCAGGAGGGCGCGAGCTTCAATTTGTCGCAACTGAAAGCGGAACTTGACAAGAAGATTGCGGCGCACGCAGCCGAGTAGTTAAACCTTCAATCCAGCGGGCGGTTCGAAAAGGGCCGCCCGTTTTTCGTGATTCCGCAGTTTCTTGCTGCAATGACCCGAATTTTTCGGTGCCACAGCGCCGAACTTGGGTACTATTCTTCTGCGGTTTCAAGAAAGCCAGTTTCGCAAGACTGGCGACTTTTTACGCCACTCGTCGCAACCACATGCAACAGGAGATCGAATATGGATTTCGGTGCAGGAGTTCGCAGACTATCGCTGGGAGCGCTCGCCATCTCCAGCATTTTTCTCGCTGGCGGTGCAGTTCCCGTCGCAGCACAAGATACCAAACCTAACATCGTGATGCTCATGACCGACGACACCGGATGGAACGATTTCGGTGCCTATTCCGGAGGAGGCATGACGCTCGGCCATCCCACACCCAATATCGACAAAATGGCTAAGGAAGGCGCCGTCTTTACCAGTTGGTACGGACAGGCGAGCTGCACGGCGGGCCGCGCGTCGTTCATGACGGGACGCATTCCGATTCGCTCGGCACTGTCGATCGTGGTGGCCCCCGGCGACGAGAATTACCTGCGTCCCGAGACTCCGACTATTGCCGAATTTTTCAAGAAGAACGGGTACACGACGTACTTCTCAGGCAAGTGGCACCTGGGAGACAAGCCAGTGGCGTACCCGATCAATCATGGCTTTGACGAGATGAAAGAGTTCGCCGCCTATTACGCCGGCGTCTATTCCTATCCCGATACCGACAAGTGGTTCCATCCGTGGTTCCCGTCGTACAACCCGGACTTCGAAAAGATGTTCGACTCGGTGGTGAACCTGTACGAGTGGGAAGGAGTGGCCGGTCAGCCTGCCAAGCAGGTCGCCAAGATCACTTACGACTACATGGCGACGATGGACGAACGGCAGGCCGACTACGCCGTCGACTACATCAAGAACCACGCGAAGAGCGGCAAGCCGTTCTTCATGGACGTGAACTGGATCAAGATGCATAACCCGACCAACGCGGCACCCGACTTCCGCGGCAAGTCGCACTTGGGCGACTATTCCGATTCGTTGATGGAAATGGACGCCGATATCGGTAGAGTGCTGGATGCGATACGTCAATACGCGCCCAACACCATTGTCATTCTGACAGCAGACAACGGGGCATGGCTGGATGCTTATCCGGATGCTGGAACCACGCCGTTCCGGGGCGAGAAAGGATCGGCGTTCGAGGGCGGCTGGCGCGTGCCCGCTATCATGACGTGGCCGGGACACATTCCGGCGGGGGTTCAGTACGGCGAAATGATGTCGCACATCGATTGCTGGTCGACTTTGGCGGCGATGGCGGGCATCACTCCGCCGCCCACTGGGGAAATGAAGGACAACAACGGCAAGCCGATCTACTTCGACAGCATCGACAACAGCGCCTATATCCTTGGCAAGTCGCCGCACTCGGCGCGTCGGTCGTGGATCTACGTCAATGGCGAATATCTCAACGCCATCCGCACAGACATCGGCGGAGATCCCAACGAGCCCTGGGTAAACATCGCATGGAAGTTCATCTGGACTGCAAAGGACTCGTGGCTCGGGCCCAGTCAACCGCTAGGATCAATTCCTGCGGTATACAACCTCAGTATGGATCCGTTTGAGAGATACGACATGATCTTCAATGGAGCCGAAGGTGAAATGAATGGACTACGAACCTCGCCGGGACGGTACGCGGGTGAAGATAATGGCTGGGCGGCGGCGCTGTTTTCGGACGCACTGCTGGAGTTCGACAAGTCGCTCATGAAGTATCCGAGTATCCAGCGGTACCCGGGGGGAGCGTCGAACGATTTGATACCAGACTTGCAGCATCCGAAGAACCCGCTGCCGCTGTTAGATCCTAAGAACATGCCGAAGGCCGTGCCTTCGAGCGACTAGCTCGGAGCTGCCGGTATAACACCAACGGGGGTATGCGACAATTGCATACCCCCGAAGTTCGTCTACATAGCGGAGAAGGTCATGTCTACACACTCGGCTCTGTCCCGCCAGGCTCTGGTGCTCGCGGTGTCTGTGTTTGGCCTGTTTTTCATGGGTGGCTGCGGCAAGAAGGAAACGGCGACCCCGGCCGCTACGGAGCAAGCGAAACAGCAGGCGGCTTCGGCCGCTCCGGTATCTTCACCCGAAGAGCCACCTGCAGCGTCGGGCAGCATCGACTTTCCGAAGGCGTTTGGGCGGCGCACCGGTGATCTCGATGAGATGGCGAAGGCCCGGAACATCCGGGCCCTCGTCATAATCAGCCCCGTTAGTTTTTTCTACGACAAGGGGCAGCCCAGAGGCGTGATGTATGAGGCGCTGGAAGAATTCCAGAAGTTTGTAAACCAGAAGCTGAAGACTGGCACGCTGAACATTAAAGTCACATTCCTTCCGATGCGGGTTGATCAGATAGAAGCGGCCCTAAACCAGGGCGTGGGAGACCTGATTGCCTACGGAGTTGTGGTCACGCCGGAGCGCGAACAGCGAGTCGCCTTCTCGACGCCGATCATGACAGACGTGTCGCAAATCATCGTGACAGGAAAGAATTACGGCGCAGTTTCGAGCCTTGCTGACATGGGCGGCAAGGAAGTTTACGTTAATCCGCTGACAACGTATTACGGAAACCTGCAGAAGGCCAATGAAGACCTGCAAAAAGCAGGAAAGGCGCCGATCGTGATCAAGGCGGCAGACAAGAACTTGGTGGACGACGATCTGGTGCAGATGGTGAACGCTGGATTGCTGCCGGCGACAGTGACGACGAAGCAACGCGCGGCCCTCTGGTCGCAGGTGCTCCCCAAGATTGAGCCCCATCCGGACCTGGCGATTGCGACTGGAGAGCAGCAGGCCTGGGTAATGCGGAAGAATAACCCGCAACTGAAACAGCTGGTCGATGAATTTGTTTCGTCGCACGCGGTGGGAACGTCGTTCGGTAACACTTTATTGCGCCGCTACTTGCAAAATACCAAGTGGGTGAAGGATTCCACTTCTGCGGAAGAGATGAAGAAGTTTCAGACAAACCTCGACCTTTTCCAGAAATATTCCGGGGAGTACAGCTTCGATTACCTGATGATCGCTGCCCAGGGCTACCAGGAGTCTCTGCTGGATCAAAGCAAGAAGAACCCGAGCGGCGCGGTGGGCATCATGCAGGTGATCCCCAAGTACGCGGCGGCGAATCCCATCAACATTTCGAACGTCAATACGGCTGATGGCAATATCCATGCCGGCGTGAAGATGTTGCGTGATATCGATGACCGGTACTTCAACGACCCCGGGATCGATCAGTTGAACAAGACGCTGTTCGTCTTCGCCAGCTACAACGCCGGGCCGAATCGGATCGCGCGGCTGCGTAAAGAGGCGCCCGATATGGGCCTCGATCCCAACGTCTGGTTCAACAACGTGGAACTGGTCGCGGCCAAAGACATTGGGCAGGAAACGGTCACTTACGTTTCGAACATCTACAAATATTACGTGGCTTACAAATTGGCGGTGGAACAACGGGATCTGCGGCGGAAGGCGGAAGGACTGCCGGCGAAATAGCTGAACGTGGAACGTGGTGCCGGGAGGGGGACTTGAACCCCCACAACCCTTTCGGGTCTGCGGATTTTAAGTCCGCTGCGTCTGCCAGTTTCGCCATCCCGGCAATTTCGGTGGGCTATTCCAGTATCGCATCGTTAGAGAACAGTTGTCAGTGGGCGGTTGTCGGTTGTCAGTGATCATGACTCCTACCCTTTCCCAAAGTCGGGGAAAGGATGGGGCACCCACAGC
Organism: uncultured Acidobacteriaceae bacterium; assembly: GCA_963730105.1. Taxonomy (GTDB): domain Bacteria; phylum Acidobacteriota; class Terriglobia; order Terriglobales; family Acidobacteriaceae; genus DASRAA01. Next base: position 196,274 of record CAVSQO010000009.1, on the reverse strand, counting down.
TGAATCAGGGCAAGAAAAGACCCACTCAAGCAAGACCGGCTTGAGTAGGGCACCCGACTTAGTGCGCGCCGGCTTCGGGGGCTTCGCCCGGACGCGGCTTCTTGAGCAGAAATGGAAGCGGAATGAGGCAGGCCACAATCACCGACACTAGCCAGAAGGCATTGACATAGGACAGCAGAGCGGCTTGTTGCTCAATCAGTCCCATGATCTGGTTGTAAGCCTGTTGCATCGCTAGCACTGGACCTGAGCCCGATTTCGCCATGCTGGCGGCGGTGCCATTCAACATGCTGTTGAACTGCGGATTGGCCGCTGTGGCGTGCGCAACCAGGTCGGTCTGGTGCACCTGACTCTGGCGGGCAAGGAAAGTGGTGAGCATGGAAATTCCCACGCTTCCGCCGAGGTTGCGGATGAAGTTGCTAATGCCCGACACCTGGTTGCTCTTGTCACGCGGCACGCCAACGTAGCTGAGAATGCTGATGGGAATAAAAATGAAGGCGAGTCCAGCCATTTGGTACATGCGCCAGAAAATCAACGTGCGGAAGTCAACACTCAGGTTGAGATTCGTAATGTGATACAGGCCGGCGGCGGTAATGGCGAAGCCGCAGGCGATCATATATCGCGGATCGACTTTGGTCGAAAGAATTCCGGCGATGGGGAAGAGGAGCATTAGCATGAATCCCGCCGGCGACAATACTTCTCCCGCTTTTTCCGCGGTGTATCCCAACATGAGCTGTAGGAATTGCGGAATTAAAACCGTGCTGCCGAAGAGCACGGCACCAAGAACAAAATTGAAGAGCACCGTGGCCGCAAAATTGCGGTTCTTCAGTAGCTTTAACTCCAGAATGGGGTGCGGATGTCGCCACTCATGAACGATGAGGGTGATCAAGGCGATGACCGCGAGCGTGAAGAAGACCGCAATATAGGTTGATCCAAACCAGTCGTCCTGCTGGCCTTTGTCTAGGACTACCTGGAGCAGGCCGAGTCCGACGACAATCAACGAGAGGCCGATGTAATCGATCTTGATGCCCTTGCCGCCGTGTCCGCGGAGCCAGGGCGGATCTTCGACGACTTGCGAGGTCAGGAAGAGCGATAGCAATCCGACGGGCACGTTGATGAAGAAGATCCAGCGCCAGTCGTAGTTGTCGGTGATCCAACCGCCGAGGGTCGGGCCAATGGCGGGTGCAACGACGACCGCCATGCCGTAAACCGAGAAGGCGAGTCCGCGTTTTTCGGGAGGAAAGGTGTCGGCGAGAATCGCCTGCTCGCTCGGTCCCATTCCGCCGCCGCCCGCGCCTTGCAGAATGCGGAAGAAAATCAGCAACGGTAGCGACGGCGCGAAACCGCAAAGAATGGATGAGATGGTGAACAGCGCGACGCATGTCATGTAGAAGCGCTTGCGTCCGATGACTGTAGTGAGCCAGCCCGACATGGGCAACACAATCGCGTTGGAGACCAGGTAGCTGGTCAGCACCCAGGTGGATTCGTCCTGCCCGGCGCTCAGGCCGCCGGCTATGTGCGGCAGGGCGACGTTGGCAATGGAGGTGTCGAGCACCTCCATGAAGGTTGCCAGCGTTACCGTGAGGGCGATGATCCACGGGTTGTAGCGGGGCTTCCAAGTGGAAGCGCTGTAGGTTGAGGTGTCGGCCATGATGGTCCCAGACTCGTCGGGCGCTGATTACTTCTGGTTGCCCTCCGGCTGGACCGAGACCTTGACATCCGGTTCGACGGACATGCCTGGACGCAACAGCCCATCCTTGTTGAAATCGGGCTTGTCGTTGTTGTCAAAATCGATGCGTACGGGAATGCGCTGCACCACCTTCACATAGTTGCCAGTGGCGTTCTCCGGAGGCAGGAGACTGTACTTTGCACCGGTAGCGCCGCCAATGCTGCTGACGTGGGCATCCCACTTGCGTCCGCCGTAGGTGTCGACTTTCACCTTTACTGGCTGGCCGGGTTGCATGTGCGACAATTGCGTCTCTTTGAAGTTGGCGGTGACCCAGATTTCACGCAAGGGCACGATGGCCATCAGGTCCTGTCCAGGTGAGACATTCTGACCGACCTGTACCGAGCGCTTTCCCACGATCCCATCCACGGGCGCGACGATGGTGGCATATCCCAAGTTGAGTTGCGCCTGATCGAGCGCGGCTTTATAGCGGAGCACCTGTGCATCAGCGGATTGCGCCCGGGCTTCGGTGGCTTGCACTTGCTTAGGGGTGACCTTGGCGTTCTGTTCTTCGGCGTTGGCCTGTTCGATGCGCGATTCGGCCTGCTGCACTTGGGCGCGGGCGGCAAGGAGTGACGCTTCTCGGGCGCTCACAGTAGCGTTGGCCGCGATCGCGGAAGAAGTGGCCTGATCAAACTGCTGCTGCGAAATCTCGCGCTTGTCGAGGAGCAAGCGATATCGTTCGACATCGTCGTTAAGTTTCTTTGCCGTAGCTTGGGCTTCGGCAACCTGTGCCTGTGCCGCTTCCACCTGCTTCTGCGCCGCTAACACACCGGCATGTGCATTTGCCATGTCGGCAGAAGCGGAACGAATTTGCGAGAACGAACCCACACTGGAAACGGGGACGCCATATTTCGCCGCGTCCGCGGCAGCCTGCGAATCGTGGTAATCAGCTTGGGCGCGCTCGACCGCGACCTTGTAGTCGGTCGGATCAATCTGCACCAGCACGTCGCCCTGGTGAACAAATTGCCCGTCGTCGAAGTTGACTTTGGTCACCTGGCCGCCGACACGCGCGCTGATGGGATAAATGTGACCGTCGATTTCAGCATCGTCGGTACTTTCCCAGCGACGGCTGTCCCACCAGTACCAGCCGACGAGCAGTAGCACCAGAATGATGCCGACGATCGCTGCTGCCCGTGCCTTGGGATTCCGTTGAAACAGGCTGCGGCGCGATACGGTCTCGCCGTTATCGTGGTTTCCCTCATGATTCAGTTCATGAACTTCGGGCGACTGCCGTTCGTTTTGCTCAGTGCTCGCAGGGCTCATCTTCGTTTCACCTGTTAGGTTGATTTGGGTTGGGGGTGGGCGGCGGTGTACTGCCAGGCGCGGGCGGCGGCGCAGTGGGCTGCGCAGCTCCTGGGGGTGCGACAACCGCTGGAGGCAGCGCGGGATTTCCTGCGAGATACTGTTTCACCATCTGCTCAGCATTGCCGATCGAACGCGCCAGCAGGACTTTGGCGATGTTATGCGCAAACAGACTGGCAATGTACTGGTCATTAGCCGAAGCCAGTTGCTGCTGTGCCTGGACGACCTCAACGTTGTTGGTGACACCGGCGGCGAACCGGTCTTGCGACTGGGCCAGCGCCTGCTGAGCGAAGTCGAGGCCGATTTTCGCGACGTCGACCTGTTGTGCCGCGGCCTTTAGATCGAGGATGGAGTCTTCGACCTCCTGCTCAATGCGTCCCTTCATGTTGTCGGCCTGCGCCTGCCGCTCCTTGAACACGGCATCGGCTTCCTTAATGTCGGCTTCTATGCGTCCGCCTTGAAATACCGGAATGTTGAGAGTAGCTGCGGCAGAGTAGTTCGGTGCCATGGCATCGGGATGGTAGCCGAGAACTCCGTAAGTTCCCGAAAGCCCGACGGAGGGGAGACGTCCCTTCCACGCCGCCGACCTTCGCAGTTCAGCCGCGCGCAGTTGCGCCTGCACTGCTTTGAAGTCAGGCCGTGTGGCCAGTGCTAGATCATAGGCACCCGTCAGAGCGATGTCAGGTACCGAAGCGTAAGGCACACGATTTACCAGGTGAAACTTTTGACGAACCGGCAAGCCAATCACGCGAGCGAGTGAAATGCGCTGCTTCTCCAGATCGTTCTGCACCTGGATCAGCGATTCCTGTTGCGCCTGCAACTGGACCTTGGCGCGCAGCGTGTCGATGTTGGGCGCCAGGCCAGCGGTTTCCTGATCTTTGGCCAAGTCGTAAAGAGCTTGTGCCGTATTCAACTCGGCTTGCGCAGCTTCCAGTCGCGATTCCTGAGCGATAACCAACAGATAGTTCGCGCCGACGGCGAGTACCACCGTGTCGCGGGCGTCTTGATAACTGAACTGCGCGGCCCTTACGGTTTCGCCGCTGGCGCGGTACTTGTCGATCGACGAAAAGTCGAGGGCATCCCAGGACCCAGTGGCCTGGGTTGCGGTCAGACCGAAGGGGCCAACCGAAGTGGGAAAGCCGGGAAACGTGAGACCGAACGATTTGAGGTTGAGACGCTGTACTTCCTCGGCGAACGCGCCGTTGATGTTGGGCAGCATCTGGCTCAAGGATTGAAGGCGCGCGGCGCGGGCCTCAGCAGTGGTCTGGTTGCTGAGATAAAGGCCGAGGTTGTACTTCAGGCCGAGGTCCAACGCGTCTTCGAGCGTCAGTTCGATGGGTTCGGCGGTCGGCTTGCCTTGGGGAATCGAGCCGGCGTAGTTGTCGGTGTTGCGATTGATCACCGACTCTGGCGTGGGCAAGGGCGCCAACCCGGAGGGTGCAGTGACCTGCGCCATGCCAGCGCTGCTCCACAACAGGAGGACCGTGGCGGCGAAGAGCCCGTCGCGTCGTCTCGGCCAAGCAGGAGAGGAAATCTTGAGTCGCATGCGTTCCATGATATATCTAATACATACATGCATGTATTCGATGTTACACGTGCCTTAGATGTGCTGGCCAGTAAATCGGTTGCAAAATCGAGGTCAATTCTTTGGCCGCCGAGGCAGGGCACCGCACCGCGGAATGAAATGATATGAGCAAAACGGCCACACTGTCGCGGCGCCAGGAGCGCACCGAGATTACCCGGGCTCGCTTGATCCAGTCGGCGGAAAAGGTGTTTGCGCGCGACGGATTCGAAGCGGCGAAACTGGAAGAGATCGCCGCCGACGCCGGATACACGCGGGGCGCAGTTTACGCCAACTTCGAGAGCAAGGAAGACCTGTTTTTTGCGTTACTGGAGAGGGAGATCTCGACGCGCATAGCCTCGCTGGAACGAGAAATGGAGAAGCTGCGCGAGCCCGAGGCGAAGCTGAAGGCGATGCGCGATTTCTTCCTCAATAAGACTCTCGATCGGCGCTGGAGCCTGCTGTCGCTGGAGTTCAAGTTGTTTGCCGTGCGCCATCCCGAGGTCAAGCGGCGGCTGGCGGCCATGCATCGCCGCTTTGTCGAGCCACGCGTAGGGTTTCTGGAAGAAGTCATGAGCGCTCTCGGCCGCGAACTTCCGGCTTCCGCCTATGCGATGGGTGTGTCACTGGCGGCCCTGGGCAACTCACTCACCCTCGAACACATGCTCGATCCGTCGCTGATGGATGAAAAGGATGTTCGTCCGATCATGTCGAATTTCTTTGACAGTCTTACTTCGACGCCGCGCAAAAGAAGCACAAAGTAACCGATCGCTCTGCCTAGCGGTTGCGCGTGAGTCCCAACTCGCTAGTGGAAGGGCGCGCCATCAGATCGCGGATAGCTTCCTGAGGCGACTTGCCCTGCTGCAGAATCGCGTGCATCTGCTCGGTAATGGGCATCTCCACTCCCATCTTGCGTGCCAGTCCAACCGCCGCATTGGTGGTCAGCACACCTTCGGCGACCATGCCATGCATGCCGGCAATGATGTCATTCAGGTTGCGCCCGTGTCCTAGTTCTACGCCGACGGTGCGGTTGCGCGAAAGGCCGCCAGTGCAGGTGAGCACGAGGTCGCCAAGGCCGGCGAGTCCTGCCATGGTTTCAGGACGGCCGCCGCAGGCGACGACCAGCCGCATAATCTCCGCAAGTCCGCGAGTGATGAGCGCGGCCACACTGTTGTGGCCAAGTCCGAGCCCGTCGCAGACGCCGGCGGCAATGGCGACGATGTTCTTCAGCGAGCCGCCGAGTTCAACACCGACCACGTCGTAATTGGTGTAAACGCGAAAGCGAGGATCACTGAATTCTTTTTGAATCACCGAGCCTAGCTCTTTGTCGGTTGAGGCTACGGCCAGCGCGGTGGGCTGGTTCAGTGCCACCTCTTTCGCAAACGTGGGTCCGCTGAGCGCGCCGATACGAGCGGAGAATGGTTGCGGCGATTGGCGGAGGACTTCGGTGATGACCTCGGTCATTCGCAGATAGGTGTCGTTCTCAATGCCCTTGGTGGCGCTTACGAACAGCATGTCCGCATGCAGGTGCGGCAGCATCGCCAGAAAAAGGCGACGAGTGTGGTGCGACGGCATCACGCTGACCACGATCTCGGCGGCGCGTAACGCCTGCTCGAGATTGTTCGACGCGACGACGGCATCTGGAATGGTGCATCCGGCGAGGAACAGCTCATTCACATGACGCGAGTTGATGCTTTCGCAGACCTCGGTTTCGTGTGCCCAGAGGCGAACGTCGTGCCCGCCGCGGCGACCAAGGACGATGGCGATGGCGGTGCCCCACGCGCCTGCTCCGATGACAGCGATCTTGCTCAAGCGGTACCTGACTTTCTTCCGCCAAAACGGTTCTCTGTGCCAGCCAGTAGGCGGCGAATGTTGTCTTTGTGACGAACGATGATGAGCAGGGAAGAGGCGGCCATGAGCAGCATAACGGAGGCCGCGCGCGTAGGCGGGCACAGCCACCAAGCAGCAAAGGGAAAGACAACCGCGGCCAGGATGCTGCCCAAAGAAACGTAGCGCGTGACGGCGACAACCGCGAGGAATACCACGAGCGCTGCCGCGACTGCCACTGGAGCGAGCGCGAGGAAGGCTCCGAGCGCTGTTGCTACGCCTTTGCCACCTTTAAAGCGAAGCCACACGGGAAACATGTGGCCGATGAGAGCGTAGAGCCCGGCCAAAGCGGCCAACGTGTAAACGGTGTAAGTGCCCCATTGCGGCAAGTGACCCGGATGATGCCGCGCCAGAAAGAACACATGGGCCACGGCCACGTATCCCTTCGCAGCGTCGAGTAGCAGCGTGGCGATGGCCAATACCTTCGATCCGGTGCGTGCTACGTTGGTGGCGCCGATATTGCCGCTGCCGGTCTCGCGAATATCCTGCCCGCGAAAGATCCGCACCAGCAGGTAGCCGAATGGTATCGAGCCGAGCAGATACGACACCACGACGATGACTAGAACGCTATGGTTCAAGGCTTCTCTTCGGAGGCGGCTAAATCAGTGAGCGACCGGCGCAGCGGGAACGTCGCGCGTTTCTCATAGCGCGCCCCCGCGGGCGACAAGTAGCTTTCGTACAGAAAGAATTGGTGCGCCGTCATTGTACCGAAGTCGGCTGCAGGTATCTTCTCGATTGCGTCGCGAATGCGTTGCAAACCGGGTGCGGGACGCTCACCGGGTACTGGGCGGGGACGCCCGCTGCCGGAGCGGGCCAGCGTGAGGTGCGGCATGTAGGATGTCGCGTCGCTTTTGAATCCGAGCGGATGCATCGCCGTCGTGACTTCGGTCGCGAGCGTTTGCAGGTGTGCATCGCCATCGATGCCGACCCAGAACACCCGTGGCGCTTTGGAGTTCGGGAAGAATCCGGAGCCGCGAAACGCCAACTGTGTTGGCGCGCAATTTACCCGCTGCAAGGCGTGACGGATTTCGTCGAGCTTTTTCGTTTCCCCCAGGAATTGCAGCGTGACATGAAATGTTTCCGGTCCCACCCAGCGTACATCGGGTGCGAGCGCGCGCATCTGATCGCGAAAGGCGGCGATTCGTTCGCGAATGGCAGGGTCGATGTCGAGTGCGATGAACAGGCGCATGGTTTACATCAAGATGCGGCGCACCAGGTCGAGGGCCTGTTGGCTCGCCCAGCGACGGATGCGTTCGCGGTCGCCGGGAAAACGGCGCTGCACGGCCTCGTGATTCGTGCCGTCAGTGACGGCGACCCATACGAGGCCGACGGGTTTTTCTTCGGTGCCGCCGGTCGGGCCGGCGATGCCGGTAATCCCGACCCCGATGTCGGCATTACAGATTTCGCGAATATTTTCCGCAAGGGCGACGGCGACTTCTTTGCTGACTGCTCCGTGCGTCTCGATCAGCAAGGGAGGCACGTCGGCGAACAGAGTCTTCAGATCGTTGGAATACACGACCGCTCCTCCGAGAAAAAAACGCGAGCTTCCGGGGACCGACGTGATGCGCTCCGACACCATGCCGCCTGTGCACGACTCAGCTACGGCGAGCTTGAGATTGCGCATCTGCAGGAAATAGCCGACGATTTCTTCCAGCGACTCGCCGCAGGTAGAGAAGACGGCGTCGTCGAGCTCGTCTTCCAATTCGCCCGCGAGCTTATCAACCTCAGCCTGTGCCTCGTCGATGGTACGGGCGGTGGCACGCAAATGAAATTCGACCTGCCCCTGACCGGCCAGAACCGTTGTTTCGACATTGGGATATCGCTTGTAGATTGGGGCGGTGCGCATGTCCGCAGCCGACTCGGGCAGCATGGCGGTCTTCAACACTTTGGTTGCGATAGCCGCAGGTGGCAGCTTCTCCTGCAAGCGGGTTTCACACTCTCTCTTCCACAACGCTTCGAGTTCGTGCGGGGGACCAGGAAGCACGATGACGATGCGCATTGCACCGTTGACTGCGGCATCAAGATACTGCCCGGGAGCGGTGCCGCGCGAATTCGGCAGAACCGTTGCACCCTCGATGACGTCGGCCTGTTTGGCGTTGTTTGGGGGCATCGGGATGCGCCGCTCGGCAAATCGCTTGTACATGGCGGCGACCATGTCGTGATCGCGCTTAAGCTCGACGCCAAGCGCCGCAGCGACACACTCGCGGGTCAGATCGTCTTCGGTGGGACCCAGGCCACCGGTAAAGATGACGATGTCAGAACGGCCGAGTGCTTGGCGGGCGACTCCCACCAAATGGTCGAAGTTGTCGCCGACGATGGTCTTAAAGGCGACGGCGACGCCCAATTCGTTGAGCTGCTGAGTAAGAAAAAGGGAATTGGTGTCTTGACGGAACGGAGTGAGCATCTCCGAGCCGACCGCAATGATTTCAGCGATCACGATTTCAGTCTAGCACTGGCGAAAATTGCGCTCGAACGCGCTAATGCGAGGGAACGATGTTGCGGCCCGCGATGTCCCATGCGAGGTGATGGAGACCGCTGTTGGTAGACAGCACGACTGACTTGGCCGGAGCGAACGCGAGGCCGACAAGGTTCTGCCCGGAAACCGCCAGCGACGCCTTCGCATCGGGTGTGATCTTCACGATGCCGCGCCGGCCGTGCAGCGAAGCCGCAACGTACAGGTTTCCCTTAGCGTCGAAAGCCAGTCCTTGCGGGCGTCCCAGGCCACGATAAAACACCTCGACATGCCCGTGCGGATCAACCTTATAAACGGCGTCAAAGCTGGAGGTCGTCGGCCCCGACACGTAAAGGTTCCCGGCGTCGTCGAAGGCGAGATGATAGGCGGCGACACTCGGCTCCATGGTGGCGAAGACGAAGATCTGGCGGTCGCGGCCGATCTTGAAAATGGTCCCGCTGCGATCGCCTACATAGAGGTTGCCATCTTTGTCGAAGGCGATTCCAGTGGCGACGCCCATGCCTTCAGCATACGAGCTCACCGCGCCATCGCGCGATACGCGGTAAACCGTGCCGTCATGCCGCGAGGAGACATACAGGTGGCCGTCGTGTCCAAACGCCATGCCCGTCGGATTCATCATATCGGTGACGAATGGTATCGCCGTGAAGCTATCATCGATACGATAAATCGCGACCGGAACTTTCTGCCCGCGCGATCCGGAAAACGTGACGTAAACGTTGCCCTCGGCATCGATCGTGGGATTCGCAACAGGATGAAGATTGTCGGCGATAGGCGCCGCCACTCGCACCTCGCGCGGATTGCTGCGATGCCCATTGGTGGCTACCACCACGCTGCCCGTAGCAGCGCCTTCAGGGACTCGAGCCACGATAAATTGGTTGGAACTGATGACGATGGAGCCGTCGACGTCTCCGAAATGCACCTCGGGGCGACGCAATTCGCGCGGCCCCAGGCCGTGGCCCGTGATGCGCACTTCGCCTCCCGGCATGGCGCACGCGGGCTCAATGGCATCGATATGGGGATTGCCGTTTACGTTGAGTACAGACATTTCTGGCCCCGTGACTTTCTTCAGCCAAGCCAACCGAAGTGCAACAGCAACTGCAGCACTATCAAACCATAGATGCCGGCGCCCAAGTCGTCTACCACGATGCCCATACCTTCCGGCAGTTTTTCGAGGTTACGGATCGGCGGCGGCTTCACGATGTCGAACGCACGAAAAAGTATAAAGCCCGCGAGCAACGCTTTCCAATGAAGGGGACAGGCGATGAGCGTTACCAGTTGGCCGGCGACTTCGTCGATAACCACGTGCGAGGGGTCCTTCTTGCCGCACCCGCGCGCTTCCAGCGTGGCGGCGGGAATGCCAATCGCTGTGGCCACAACAATCAACAGCAGAATTGCTGGGATTTGCGCTGCAGCCGGCAGTCGCACTGCCAGCGCCCACCACAAGAGCGATGCGGCCAGGGATCCCCATGTACCCGGCCCGGGGCGGAGACGGCCAGCGCCAAAGAAAGTCGCCACCAGCGTTGCCCACCGCGGAGCAGACGTTGCGGTGGCGGCGATCTCAGTCGGGTTCTTGCTCAGGGTCATTGGAATAGACGGAGTTGTCGGTTTCCGAGTCGTTCAACGGGGCTGAGATGACATAGGCGCCGCTTGCCCATTTACCAAGGTCAATCAGGCGGCAGCGATCGCTGCAAAAAGGGAAGTAGGGATCTTTGGCCAGAACAATCTTCCGGCAGGTCGGACATCGCAAACTGACAACGCGTTTCTTGGGCATCGCAGTACCTAAAGAATACGCGCCACGAGGTCGTAATCGTGGGCTTCGGTGATCTCGCAGCGGACGAACTGCCCTTCGCGCAGGTCCTGGTGATCACCGAAATCGTTGACATACACCGTACCGTCAATCTCTGGGGCGTGCATGGATGTGCGTCCCTGCCAAAGTAAATCGGTCTCTTCCGACGGGCCTTCGAGCACCACGTCAAACTGCTGGCCAATTAGCCCGCGCTTTTTCTTGCGGCTGATCTGCTTCTGCATCGACATCAGCTTCTTGCGCCGCCGCTCGACCTCTTTGGGAGCGACTTTTTCGCCCAGCTCGTGAGAGCGGGCGCCTTCTTCGTCAGAGTATCCAAACACGCCCAACCAATCGAACTGCGCTTCTTTCACAAAGCTGCAGAGAATCTCAAAATCTTCCAGCGTCTCACCGGGGAAGCCCACGATGAACGACGTGCGCAGAGTGAGGTTCGGAATCTCGCGGCGCATCTTCTCGATCGACTTCAGGAAAATGTCGGCGCCGGCTCCGCGCTTCATCGACTTCAAGACCGCAGGTGATGCGTGCTGCAACGGCACGTCAATGTAGGAACAGATTTTGTCGTTGGCGGCGATTGTCTCCAGCAGCTTGCCGGTGATCTTGTTGGGATATGCGTAAAGGAAGCGCACCCAGTAGAGTTCATCGATTTGAGCCAACCGCTCCAGCAGCAGCGCCAGGCCGTCTTTCAGGCCGAGGTCTTCGCCGTAGCAGGTGGTGTCCTGCCCGATGAGGGTAATTTCGCGAACGCCTTGTTTTGCCAGACGCTGTGCTTCGGCGATGACCGACTCGAATCGGCGCGAGCGAAACTTGCCCCGCAACTGCGGAATGATACAAAACGAGCAGGGATGGTCACACCCCTCGGCGATCTTGATATAGGCAGAATACTTCGGCGTAGCCAATAGTCGCGGCGTGTTCTCGTCGTACAGATAATTCGGCAGGTCTGCGATCGCGCCGTCCCAGCCGTCTTTGGAGAAGCGCCCGGTTGCTTCGCGGGCATCGCCTTCCGGCCGCGAATTCAGGATGACGAACGGTACGGCATCGCTCGGCGCGGGCGTGATTCCAGCGGCGAAGAGGATCTGCTGCAACTCGCCGGTGCCTACCACGGCATCAACCTCGGGAATGTTCTTTTGGATCTCGTTGCGGTAGCGCTCAACCAAGCATCCAGCAACAATCAACTTCTGCGCCTTGCCGGCGATTTTGTGCTGAGCCATTTCGAGGATGGCATCTACCGACTCTTGCTGGGCTTTGTCGATAAAGGAGCAGGTATTGACGACGATGATGTCGGCGTCTTCAGCCCGCGGCGTGATTTCGGCGCCGCCGTGCGCGAGCAGGCCCATCATCACCTCGCTGTCCACCAGGTTCTTGGGACAACCGAGACTGACGAAGCCAACCTTCTTCGTAACGACGGGTTTGGGAACCACGGGCGAAACAGCCTCCTCGGGCGGGTTCAGCACAGCTACAGATTCGTCTCTCAGAGGCATGGAATCCCTTGATTTTAGCATCTTTGGACGGAGTCCCGCCTCGTCGGCGGCGCGGCGTTTTGAGATGGTATGATGCAGTAGGTCGGGCGCTGGTCCCGCGCAACGTAGCCCTGTGAACCCCGCCAGGTCCGGAAGGAAGCAACGGTAACAGGTATCTTCGTGTGCAGCGGTCAACTGGCGCCTGACTTTTTGCGCGTTGCCTGCCGGATACGTAGATCGAACGGAATCCGCGGCCGTTCATGGTCCGGAACTCCCGTTTGGGCCGGACAGCTTACCATTCCGTTACTCCGCATGGACATTCTGAAACGCATCGTTGAAAATGAACCGTTATTCATCCTGCAGTCGTAATTGAGGAGAGTTCGTTGCCGACTTGTTGTCGCGCCAAGATCACCGCACTGGGAACCTACGTTCCGCCGCGCGTACTGAGCAATAAAGATCTCGAAACCATGGTCGAGACCACCGACCAGTGGATCCTGGAGCGTACCGGTATACGCGAGCGCCATATTGCCGACAAAGGCGTTGCCGCCAGCGACCTTGCGGTCGAGGCGGTAGGGAACCTGGTCAAGAGCCATCCCTTCGACCTGCAGACCGTGGACCTCATCGTGGTTGGTACGGTGACGCCTGACATGATGTATCCCTCGACCGCATGCCTGGTGCAGCACAAGCTCGGCATCACCAACACGTGGGGCTTCGATGTCTCGGCCGGATGCTCGGGTTTTCTGTTCTCGCTGAATACGGGTGTGAAGTTCATCGAGTCGGGCCAGTACAAAAGGGTGCTGGTGATCGGCAGCGACGTGAATTCAGCCATGGTGAATTATCAGGACCGCGCGGTGTGCATCATCTTTGGCGACGGAGCGGGAGCAGTTCTGTTGGAGCCGACCGAAGAAGGCGAGGAGGGGATCATCGACCACGTCGCCCAAGTTGAGGGCGCAGGCGGTCAGTATTTATACATGCCTGCTGGCGGCAGCTTGAATCCCGCGTCGCACGAAACGGTCGATAAGAAGATGCATTATATTCATCAGGATGGGCAGCAAGTCTTCAAGTATGCCGTGAAGAAAATGGCGGAGATGACCCAGCGCATTTTGGAGCGCAACAAACTGACCGGCTCCGACATCGACTGCTTCATTGCCCACCAGGCCAACCGGCGCATCATCATGGCCACGGCCGACCGGCTGAAGATGCCGGAAGACAAAGTCATCGTTAACATCGACCGCTTTGGCAACACCACGGCGGGGACGATTCCTCTGGCAATGCAGACGGCGCTGGAGAACGGCAAGCTGAAGAAGGGAAACACAGTATTGCTGGCTGCAGTCGGGGCAGGGTTTACGTCGGGCGCGACGCTGCTGAAGTGGGCTTACTAGGTCGCTCGAACGCTAAGCGTTTCCTTTGATCTTATCGCGGTCTTTTGCAGCATCCAGCGGCCGCTGCGGTTCGGTCATGTGCGCTGGATCGAGGATTTCCTTGATTTGCTCCTCGCTCAGGTAGTTCTTTGCGCGCGCGACCTCGATGATCGTTTTCCCGGTCGCGATCGATTCCTTCACAATCTCCGCCGCCTTGGTGTACCCGACATAAGGATTGAGCGCGGTAGCCAGTGATACCGTACTTTGAGCGTAGAACTCGCAGCGCTTGCTGGTTGGCGGTGATGCCTTTGATGCAGAAATCGGTCAACTGCCGCAGCATGTTGGTCATGATGGTGATCGACGTGAGCACGCTGTGCGCCATAGTGGGCATCATGACGTTCAGCTCGAGCTGTCCGGCCTGCACGGCGAGCGCGACGGCTGTGTCATAACCGACGACTTGGAACGAAACCATCGCGGCGAGTTCCGCCATCACCGGGTTGATCTTTCCCGGCATAATGGAAGAGCCTGGTTGCAGCGCGGGTAGAGTGATCTCCGCGAGACCGGTATTGGGGCCTGAGGAAAGCAGTCGCAGGTCATTCGAGATGCGAATGATCTCCAGCGCAAGATTGCGTAGCGCCGAGCTGACTGACGACATCGCGAGGTTCGACTGCATGGCGTAGCGCATGTCGTCAATGGGAGTGAGCTTCTCGCCGGAAATGCGAGCGAGATTGGCGACGGCTTTCTCGCGGTAGTCAGGATGGGTATTGATGCCGGTGCCGACCGCCGAGCCTCCGAGCCCGACTTCGCGCAGGAGTTCTCCCTGCTCCTGAATGGAGTGCTGAGCTCGACGAATGGCTCCCGCGTATGCCGTGAATTCCTGGCCCAGGCGCATCGGGACGGCGTCCATCAGGTGGGTCCGGCCTGACTTGAGGATGCCATGGAACTCTTCGCCTTTGTTGTTCAGCTCGACGGTCAGCGCGTCGAGCGCAGCGTACAACCTTTCCAGTTCGAGCAGCGTCGCCAGCCGCATCGCGGTAGGGAACACGTCGTTGGTCGATTGGCCATAGTTGACGTGATCGTTGGGATGCGCATGTTTGTACTCGCCGAGGTTGCCCCCGAGAATTTCGGAGGCGCGATTGGCGATGACCTCATTGGTATTCATGTGGAAGCTGACGCCTGCGCCCGCCTGAAAAACGTCCACCACAAACGCATGGTTCCACTTGCCGGTCTGGACTTCCTGCGCCGCTTGAATGATGGCGTCCGCAGTCTTCGCATCGACCAGCCCGAGTTCGCGATTGGCCTCAGCAGCGGCTTCCTTCACCATGGCAATGGCGCGGATGAGAGCAGTGTGGGCACGCAATCCGCTGATGGGATAGTTCTCGACCGCGCGCGCCGTTTGAATGCCGTAATACACGTCGGCCGGGATTTCTTTCAATCCGAGGGAATCTTTTTCCGTGCGAGTGGACGGATCGGACATAAGCGCTGCCTCCAGCAGAGATGATGATAGCGGAGGCGGGAAAGGTGCGTGGTCTGTTCAGTCCCACCGTATCGCCAACTGCGGGCGGTAGGATGGGGCACTCCGTCATTTTGACCGATGCTTTTGGCGGCTGATTACGCGGTGATCTCCACCAACTCCGCGATCTTCGCCTGCCACTCTTTCGGCCCGGACTGGTGCACCGCGTTGCCGTTCGCATCGACGGCGACCGTTACGGGCATGTCCTCGACTTCGAATTCATAGATGGCTTCCATGCCTAGGTCGTCGAAGCCCAGCACGCGCGATTTCTTGATAGCCTTCGAGACGAGATACGCCGCGCCACCCACAGCCATCAGGTAAACCGCCTTGTGATCGCGAATGGCTTCGATCGCCGTTGGTCCGCGCTCAGCTTTGCCCACCATGCCTAGCAGCCCGGTTTGTTCGAGCATCTGGCGGGTGAACTTGTCCATACGCGTGGCGGTTGTCGGACCGGCCGGGCCCATGACTTCTTCGCGTACCGGATCGACCGGTCCGACGTAATAAATGAAACGATTGGTGAAGTCGACAGGTAGCTTCTCGCCGCGGTTGAGCATGTCAGTCATGCGCTTGTGCGCAGCATCACGTCCGGTGAGCAGCTTGCCGTTTAGCAGTAGCACCTCGCCGGGCTTCCAGGTTGCGACCTCTTCATGCGTAACGGTGTCGAGGTTGACTCGCCGCGCCCCGCTGCCCATCGGGTCGTATGTAAGCTTCGGCCATTCGTCGAGCGAGGGTGGCTCAAGTGCCACAGGACCGGAGCCGTCGAGTACGAAGTGCGCATGGCGCGTGGCGGCGCAATTCGGAATCAGCGCGACGGGCAGATTGGCGGCATGAGTGGGATACTCTGCAACCTTCACGTCAAGGACCGTGGTTAGTCCGCCCAGGCCCTGCGCGCCTATGCCCAGCGCGTTCACCTTCTTGTAGAGCTCAAGCCGCAACTCTTCGGCGCGGGTGGACGGGCCGCGCTCCATCAACTCTTGAATATCGATCGGCTCCATCAAGGCTTCTTTCGCCAGCAGCATCGCTTTCTCGGCCGTGCCGCCGATGCCGATGCCGAGAATCCCCGGCGGGCACCAACCCGCGCCCATGGTCGGTACGGTCTTGAGCACCCATTCCACGATCGAGTCGGACGGATTCAGCATGACGAACTTCGATTTGGCCTCGGAGCCTCCACCCTTGGCGGCCACGATAACCTCGAGCTTGTCGCCGGGAACGATCGTCATGTTGATGACCGCGGGCGTGTTGTCTTTGGTGTTCTTGCGTCCACCGGCAGGATCGCTCAGCAGGCTGGCACGCAACTTATTGTCCGGATGCAAATAAGCGCGGCGCACACCTTCGTTGACCATGTCTTCGACGCTCATGGTCGCATCCCATTGCACATTCATGCCGACTTTGAGAAAGACGGTCACGATGCCGGTGTCCTGGCAGATGGGGCGATGCCCCTCGGCACACATGCGCGAGTTGATCAGCAACTGCGCGATGGCATCGCGCGCGGCGGGCGATTGCTCTTTCTCGTAGGCGCGAGTCAGCGCGCGGATGAAATCAACGGGGTGATAGTAGGAAATGAATTGCAGCGCGTCGGCGACGCTATTGATGAGATCGTCTTGCTTGATAACTGACATATCGGCCTGCCATCTGGAGATTCGTCCGCACGTCTCGCGCTGCCAAGGCTAGGATGTGGAAACCGCGCCCGTGCCTTGCGAACCTGAAAGTATAACCCTCGAGCCAGTGTTGAATTTGTGACGAATGCACATCGCGAACCTTTGTATGACGATTGGGGTTGGTTATAATACCGCACCTGCACGTCGATCAGAGTACGACCCTTGCAGGTACGATGTGCCGAGCAAAAGGAGGCCTTCAATGCCGAAATCGAGAGCGCAGAAAACATCCCAGCGTCCGCAGGCAGACCGCAAAGGTAAAAGTGCGGCTACCGGGCGCTTCGAAGAAGTAAGCAAAAGCACGGCCCAAATCGTGAAGGATGCAGCGGCATTGTTGGATGAAGAGTTGGCTGCGGGCATTGTGGCTGCCAACCAGGTGCAGCAGCGCTTGCGCACGGAAGGGCGGGTCGATCCCAGGGACTTCAGCAACGCCTTGCAGAGGTTTCAGGCCGACGCCCATGAAGTGATTACACTGCTCAACGAGCGTCTCAATGAGATGCGCTCGCAAGAGAACTTCGACGTGGTGAAGAAGCTGGTTAACCGCAGCCATGACATGGTCGATGTTGCGGTCGAACTGGTCAACAGCAGCGCCGAAATGGCGAACCAACTGGCGAACTCGCCCATCGTGAAGCAAACCACAGGACGCCGTGCCAGCCGCAAGCGCTAAACGGACTAGGCAGCGCCACGCGAAGCACCCGCGCCCGGGCCGGAATTTCGAACGCCTGTTAGCTGACTATCGCGATGCTGTGACCCGTGACCTGCTCGATTCGATACCGGAGAATGGCCCGCCCTATCTTTACGAACTGGCGTCTGCCTATCCGCGCCGTCAGGGAAAGGGCCTGCGCGCTGCGCTGTGTTTTGCGACGTGCGCAGCCCTCGGAGGCAGCCGTCGCCAGGCCCAGAACTCGGCGGTCGCCATTGAGTTACTGCACAACGCGTTCCTGATTCACGACGACGTGCAGGATGGGAGCGAGTTTCGCCGCGGCCGTCCAACGCTCTACAAGCAGCATGGCATCCCGATCGCCGTGAATGTCGGCAATGCCACCAATCTGCTCGCGTTGCGCCGGCTGATGGAAAATCGCGGCATTCTTGGTCCCCAGGTGAGTTGGCACCTCATGGAAGAGACTGAGCGGATGATGACGCATTCGCTCGAAGGGCAGGCTATCGAGCTCGCATGGATTCGCGACAATCGCTGCGACCTCGAAGTGCGCGATTACATGCAGATGTGTCTGAAGAAGACGTCGTGGTACTCATTCATCTATCCGATGCGGGTTGCAGCGTTGGTTGCGCGGCCCAGTCAACTCGGGGCGGAGCAGTTTTGCCGCTTGGGCTGGTATTTTGGCGCGGCGTTCCAAATTCAGGACGACATTCTCAACCTTACCGCCGACTATCAAAAGTACGGCAAGGAAATCACGGGCGATCTGTGGGAAGGCAAGCGGACGCTCATGTTAATCCACTCTCTGAAGCAGAGCAGCGCTCGTGAAAAATCACGGTTACAGCGCTTTCTTGCACTTCGGCGTCCGGATAGAACTGCTGCGGAAGTCGAATGGGTGTACCGCTTAATCCTGCGCAACAAGAGTGTTGAGTACGCCCGCCGCGCTGCCCGTCAATTGGCTGGTGCGGCGCTGCTGGAAGGTTTGGCAACGTTTCGCGGCCTCCCGGATTCCGAGGAGAAGCAATTCATCCTCGAGATGATTCTGTACGTCGTGAATCGCGACCGCTAAGCACAGGCGGGTCCCCGACGGTCACGCCCGAGCCGATTGCAAAAACAGGTTATTCTTTCTGCATGGGACAAGATGGTGCTGGCAGGGAAGGTAGTCCTGAACACTTCGATGTGATCGTAGTCGGCGCCGGACCGACTGGCCTGGCGTGCGGCATCGACGCCAAGCGCGCCGGATTCACGGTAACCAATATCGATAAAGGTTGCCTGGTCAATTCGCTGTACAACTACCCCAGTAACATGACCTTCTTTACCACGCCAGAGCTCTTGGAGATCGGTGACATCCCATTCTCGAGCCCGAACCAAAAGCCGACCCGAGGGGAGGCGCTGGAGTATTACCGCAAGGTGACCGAGCACTACCAACTCGATGTCCGTCAGTACGAACCCGTACAGAAAATCGAGGGCAGTGACGGCGACTTCGTCGTTCACACAATTGACCGCCATGGTCAGCCCCGCATCTACCATGCACGCAAGCTGATTCTGGCGACGGGTTACTACGACCGCCCGAACTTCATCAACGTTCCCGGCGAAGATCTTCCGAAGGTCCTGCATTACTACCGTGAGCCCCATCCGTTCTTCAATCTGGATGTGATAGTGGTCGGCGGCAAGAACTCGGCAGCGATTGCTGCGTTGGAGCTTTGGCGACACGGCGCTCGCGTCACCCTTGTGCATCGCGGGGAAGGACTGAGGCCCTCGGTGAAGTACTGGATCAAGCCCGACATCGAGAACCGGATTAAAGCGGGACAGGTGAAGGCCTATTTCAACAGTACCGTGAAGGAGATTGCGCCCGACCACGTGGTGCTCGACACGCCCGAGGGCGAAGTCACGCTGGCGAACGATTGGGTATTCGCATTGACCGGCTATCATCCGGATTTTGAGTTCATATGCAGCCTGGGATGCAGACTTCGCGGCGATGATGACAAGAAGCCCGTGGTTAATCCGAAGACGCTGGAAAGCAGCGTGCCGGGCATTTACCTTGCAGGCGTCATCGTGGCCGGTATGCGTACCAGCGAGATCTTTATCGAAAATGGCCGGTTTCACGGGCAGGCCATCGCAGCCGATCTCAAAGAAAAACTCCGCCCGGAACCTGTTCCGGCGTGAGTCTGCTTCCCAAAACCGACGGCCGCATTCTCTGATAAACTCTTGCGCGGGGTGAGGCCCGGCCAGGATTCGCCAGACCTCTCGTACTTCTGACTCGACTGTCTGCCTCTGAGCGCCTCTATTCAGATGGGAGACGGCACGCGGCTCGTTCGCGATACGCAGAAATTTATCTCATTACCGGCGAAGCGCTCCCTGTTCGCGCGCTTTGCCACGGAGGATCACGATGTCCACAGCAGTAAGCGCAGCACCGATGCACAGCCGTGTCGAAGATTTCATCAGCAAGCCGCGGCCGATGTTCATCAACAACCAGTTCGTATCCGCCGCGTCGGGCAAGACCTTCCCGACCTACAACCCGGCGACCGGCGAAGTGCTGGCGCAGGTAGCGGAAGGCGACCGCGAAGACATCGACCGCGCGGTGAAGGCGGCACGCAAGGCCTTCGAAGGTTCTGCGTGGGCTGACATGCCGGCCTCGCAGCGAGGACGCCTCATCTGGAAGCTTGGCGACCTGATTGAGGCCCGCACGGAAGAGTTCGCGCAGATCGAGAGCCTCGATAACGGAAAGCCGCTAGCAGTAGCGCGTGTGGCCGACGTGCCTCTCGCCGTCGATCTGTTCCGGTACATGGCGGGTTGGGCGACCAAGATCGAAGGCAACACCATTCCGATTTCAGCAGGAACCAAGCGCACCCAGTACCTGGCCTACACTCGCCGCGAGCCGGTTGGTGTGGTCGGGCAGATCATTCCGTGGAACTTTCCGTTGCTGATGGCTGCCTGGAAGCTCGGTCCTGCGCTCGCAACCGGGTGCACCGTGGTGCTGAAGCCTGCGGAGCAGACTCCGCTGTCGGCGCTACTGCTGGCCGAACTGTTCGCAGAAGCTGGATTCCCCGAGGGCGTGGTCAACGTGGTGACTGGATACGGCGAAACCGCCGGTGCGGCGCTCGCAGCTCATCCCGATGTCGACAAGATTGCCTTCACCGGCTCAACCGAAGTAGGGAAGCTGATCGTGCAGGCTGCTGCCGGAAACCTGAAGAAAGTCTCGCTCGAATTGGGCGGCAAGTCGCCGAACATCATCTTCGACGATGCCGACCCACGCACCACCATTCCCGGCGCGGCCAGCGCCATCTTCTTCAACCACGGGCAGTGCTGCTGCGCCGGCTCGCGCCTCTATGTCGAGAAAGATATGTTCGACGAGGTGGTCGAAGGGGTTGCGAACCAGGCCAAGAAGATCAAGGTCGGCCCGGGATTCGAGCCCGACACCAACATGGGGCCGCTGGTCTCGAGCGAGCAGCTGAATCGTGTTTGCAGCTATCTCGAGTCGGGACTCAGCGAAGGCGCTGAGGCCGTAGTTGGCGGCAAAAAGAAAGAAGGCGCAGGATACTTTGTCGAGCCGACTGTCATGGTCAAAACCAATCCGAACATGAAGGTCGTGCGCGAAGAAATCTTTGGACCGGTGGTGGTTGCCTCGCCGTTCAGCGACATCGACCAGATTGTTGCTGAGGCCAACAACAGCGAGTACGGGCTGGCTGCGGGGGTCTGGACCAAGGACATCAGCAAGGCCCACCGCGTGGCCAACA
Source organism: uncultured Acidobacteriaceae bacterium (assembly GCA_963730105.1). Taxonomy (GTDB): domain Bacteria; phylum Acidobacteriota; class Terriglobia; order Terriglobales; family Acidobacteriaceae; genus DASRAA01. The sequence goes on along the minus strand of CAVSQO010000009.1, from coordinate 175,143 downwards.
AGCTGCGTGCCGGAACCGTCTGGATCAACTGCTACAACGTGTTCGACGCGGCGCTGCCGTTCGGCGGATACAAGCAGTCCGGCTGGGGACGCGAGATGGGCCACGAAGCGCTGGAGATGTACACGGAAGTGAAAGCCATCTGCGCGGCGATCTAAGACATTTCGCGGTACTGGCGGCAATGCTTCACTGCTGACGGTACCGCGATTTTTCTGTCTACTCTACCGCTGCTGCAGTGGTGATGTAGTGCGCTATCACACTTAAAATTGCTGATACGCGGTTGTTTAGAATCAATGGTTTGGGAGAAAATTGTTCGCAAGCCATTGATAAACCATGGAGTTATACGTATCCAATTCTGCCCGTTGGACTTAGCGCGCAAAATGTGGCTGTTTCTTCGCTACTTTTGACCGCATGACTGTCCGGTGGTTGTGAGAGATCCTGTCTCTCCAGATTTTCAAAGAGCCCATTCCGGCCGCGGTTTTGACGCGGCGAAGGCGAGAGACAACTCTCCCTCGCCTCACAGGTACGTTTGTAGGACAGGAGAAGAGGGCGCGAAAGGACGTAGGTCACGTCGGCGTGTGACAGGAACCTATACCGCGTCCAGGGCTAAAGCCCGAATCGTAAGTGGACATTATTCGCCAGGCTAAAGCCTGGCGCTTCCACCGGGAAGAAACGACCTTGTGGTTGGGGTAAGCAACCTGCGGAACGATTCGAAAAAGCAGATCCCTCGGCGACTAGAGTCGCCTCGGGATGACAACGATTGAGGAGCTATACGGCACGGCTGAAGCCGTGCCCTTTCAAAACGTTGATCCAACTTGAAACAGCGATTTCTGATTAGCCGCTAGTCGCTAATCACGGTCAGTGCGGCCTCTTCCGGAATGCGGACGCGCGCGGCGATGTTCTCCAAGGAGGGCTTGAAACCGCGCTGGGCCATGACTGCCAGATTCGACTTCTCGCCTGCGCCCGATTCTTGGACCCAGTTGTGGCGCTCGATAAATGTCTGCGGTTCGTAGGTCACGCCGCTAGCGAGTCGGCGGTCTTCCCGCTTCGAGGTCCACAGCAAGACCGGGCCAAGAAGTTGCCTTAGCAACCGCGTCGACAAACCAAAGGCCGTCTCGACCTCCTGGCGGAGCGCCCGGATTCGGGCTGACACTTCAGGATTACTCTGCTTCAGCCGCTTCTCCATCGCCCACAGCGAAGCGTTGTAGGTGGTGCGGAGTTTGCCCGCCTCGTGCGCGAAGCGCGCGCGTATGCGCGGCTCCGGATGGTCTTTGTATCGCTTCCAGCCATTGAACAGCGTCTGGCAAATGCGGAACAGGCTGGGACCATTCCGCTCGAAATCCTGGCGGAAAGCGCCGTCCAGAAACTGCTGCGACTGGTCGCGTGAGATGGCGGCGTGCTGAAAGTTGAACTTGAACTGCCCGTGGATGTCGGCCAGTTCCACGTCTTCCAGCATCCGTCCTTCCGCCTTCATCTGGTGATACAGCGGAGTTCCCGGTACCGGTGTGTACAGCATGAACTGATGAAAGTCCGTGCCATGCGATATCGCATAGTCGATGTCTTCGTGAATGTTTTCCGGCGTGTGGTGCTCCAGCCCGATGATGGTCGAGCCCAGCAGCTTGATTCCATGGCTGCGCAACTGGGCAACGATGGCGAGGGTGTCGGAGTCCTTCAGCTTGGCGTAGCTCGACTTGGGCGATTCGAGTCCAACCCAGATCCATGAAATACCAAGCTGTACCAGTTCTTCCATTGAGTACTTGCGGATTGCGTTAATCGACGAGAAAACGTAGAGTGCCCAGCTTTTGTTGTGTTCCTGCATGAATTTAAGCAGTTGCAATGCGCGCGGCCGGTTGAGCAGGAAGTTTTCGTCCATCACGAAGAACGATTGCACTCCCATACTCTGTTCCATGTGCTGCATCACTTCGAACAGTTGGGCGCCCGACTCGTAAAAGTGGTGGGTCTTGCCTTTGCCGCCGAAGAACGCCGACGTGGTGCAGAAGTTGCACCCCATCGGACACCCAACGGACGGGACTATGGTGGCTGCCGTGTCACGTGTGTTGTCCGGAACCTTCATGCCGAGAATGCGAAAGCCGAATCCGGAGAGGATCTCGGGATGCACCACCGGCACGGTCGAATCCTCTCCCAGATAGCGCCGCATCCAGGCGATGCCTTCGCCGCGCACAATGTGGTCGGCGTCAATCATGTTCTCGACGCCCGGAATCCCCGCTACGTGTCCGCCGACAACGATCACGCTCTGCGGCGAAAGCCGACGCACTCGTCGGCACATCTCACGGACTTTCCCAAGGTTGGGAATGATGCCGGAGATGCCAACGATGTCGTACTGATGCGCCGTCAACTCGCGCTCAAACGCATCCAGGGTAGGGAAGTCGAGCAGCGTGCTGGGCGCGGAGATGTTCTGCTGGATCATCATCAGTCCCCACGAGCGATGAAACATGCGCAGTGAGAAGCTGCCCTGCTCGCGGGTGACCTGGTTGTGGTACAGCTCCATCGGATTGATGGCGCGGCTACCGAATTCGTCGTCTTGCGCGTAGGGTCCGAAAACCGAAGTGAGAAGAACTCGGGCTTGGTTTCCTTTGGGATGTGCAGGGGTGCAATCAGGGCCGTTTGAATCCATGACTCCATCGTAGGAATTACGACACAGTTAAGTATGTGATATGGCGCATTTCGCGGTCGAAATGACAGAAGTATTACAAAGGCGCGGAAAGGGAAGAAAAGTGAGATTCCGCGCGCGGGCTGAAGCCTGCGAAGAATGGGAAGAGTGAAGACTTATCGGCAGGACTGAAGTCGTGCCCTGACGCAAGGCTATCGAATAAAAAAAAGCAGGGCCGAAGCCCTGCCTGTTCGAATGCGCTGAGTGTGTCTTAGTTCTCCGGAGGCGCCGCGGTGTCAGTTCCGCTCGCCATCTTCTGCAGGTGCTCGTTGATGCGCGAGATCGCCTGCGTGCGCAACTGCTCGGCCTTGGCCTGCTGGTCGGCGGTAAGCACCTGGGTGTAGATCTGATGCTCAACGGACTGACGATTCACCGTCATCACGGCGTCCAACTGCGCTCGCTGATTGGCCAGGGTCTGGATCTTCGCCGCATCATAAGCGCCATTGGCGGTCGCGGCCAACATGGCAGCGTGGTTCTGCTCCATCTGCGTCATGACCGCCTTCATGCTGGCGTGGTTCGCCTGCATGATCGTTTTCACTTGCGCCTTCTGCGTGTCGGTCAGGTTCAGCTCATGCAGTGCCAATCCCATGCCGCCGGGTCCACCCCAGCCATGACCTTTGCCGCCAGGACCTCCCGGTCCCTGAGCGTAAGCAATCATCGAAGCGCTACACAGAAGCAGCGCCATCACACTTACAACAACCATCAACTTCGTCTTCATGCTCTCAACTCCTCGTGGTCTTGACAGTTTGTCTGTCAATCGTGTGAACACCGGCCCCGTGCACTTGACGGTAAAGTCTGGTAACACGGCGTAAAGATTTGTGGCAATCTGCGACACCCCAAGCGTAATTCTGAGGCTCCAACCGAGCGCATCAACTGACGCATGGCTCGCTGTTCTCTGTTGGGATTTCCAGCGCAAGAGGTAAAGAGTTCCGGAAAGTTCACCGGACGCACCGCTAGACACTCGACCAAAGGTTCGGCACCTAGGTGGAAGATGGCCGGTCGGGCTTCGAGACCACGACTCTCACGGGCTGCGGAAAAAGTCCGAAACGTTCCGTCTCGCGGACTAAAGTCCGCTCGCCGGGACAAATATAAAGGGCGTAGACGCTGACCTAAAGGTCAGCTCTACCCAAGAACGCTTTTTCCGGAAACCTGTTCAGTGCGCCCGCGAACCTCTGCCGCAAGTCAACATGCGCCGTGCATTAGAATGGCTGCGTAAGTGGCTGCGAGGAGGTACGCATGCGCACGATACTAAAGCTGACGCTCTTGCTTTTCATTTCTTTCGTCTTATTGCAAGCGGAACGGGCGGCGTCGGCATCGGATAAAAACCACCAGTCCGCCGACCCCGACACGATGCAGGGCTGCCTCCATATGGACCAGAGTCAGTACATCCTCACCGAGCCTGACGGGAAGAGCCACTTACTTTCCGGCGCGGCTAGACAGTTGGGCCGCGTGGTACATCATGAAGTCGAACTCGGAGGTAGAACCGGAGTGAGGACTTCGGATGCAACCGATGCGGGCGGCGCATCGAGCGTGACCGAGCATATCGTGTTCGAAGTGAAGACGGTGAAGGATCTCGGGGCTGAGTGCAAGTCACCGGATCACTAGGGCACAGAGCTTCTTGAAATCACCGCACAGTGTGCGCGGCACTGCAACGTTCTGATGTGTCTTGACAGCCAAGAAGAAGAGGCAGCCGCTTGTGCAGCTGCCTCGTAGGGTTAAACGGTTTCCGATTGTTAGAAGGTGAAGATCGGGCCGAACTCCGAACGCCAATCAGTTGATGTGCAAGTTGGGACACCGGCGACCTTGGTGGTGCAGACGCCCTTGGTGTCGGGAAGAGCAAAGCCCTGGTACTTGCCTTCTTCAAAGCCGAACTGGACCCAAGGATTCATCTTATAGAAAATGGTTACTCCCTTTAAGGTGTCCTTGATGGGGCCGGCGCCGGTGGTTGCGTTAATGCCTTTGGCCAATCTGAAGTCATTAGCATTAGCCGCATCGATGCCGTATTCGAGGTACGCCTGCCAGCCGGCATTTCTGCCTTTAGGATCGGCGTTGAACCAGCGCGAGAGCGGCATTCCAAGCTGAACGAATCCGCCGTAACCGCGCACGGGAAGCTGCGGAGCCGCAACTGCCGCACCGGCAGAGTTGGTCCCAAACAGCACGGTCGAGGCGCGGTCCACGGAGAACCCGTCTGCGATGGAGGTGAGACCACCCGCCTGGTTGTAGTTGGACAGCGTTTCGCCACCGAAGAAGAACCGCAGGTCGGCGCCCTGATATCCACTGGCCACGACTGTAAACCAGCGAGTTGGAAGTGAGATCGCCAACTGGTTGCCGTACCCGTTACTGGTGGCGTCATACCCTCTCGGGAAAGCCGCCTTGTAGAAGTCGGGATTGGCGGTATTGGCCGTATCCAATGGAATGGCGGAAGCCAGTACCGTTGCCTGACGACCGCTGTAGAAACCGCTCCACAGAAGCTGTGCGGGAACGACGCCAGGTGCCTTGTCGAGTTGGAATTGCAAGACTACGCGGGATTCGACTTCAGGTTTGCCCCAGTCAGCACCCTGCCGCTCGCCATATCCAAGTTGGCTGGCCAACCCGTTGACGACGGTGCAGGAACTGCCTGCGGTGATGTTGGTTGCGGTACACGTAACCGCATTTGCCGGAAGGTCGCCTTCCGACGGCATCATGATCGCAAACTCGGGAGACAGCCTCCAGTTACGGGAGCCGCCCAGCTTCTCGACCAGGCCCACGCGCATCTGTGGCGAACGCTCGTACAAGTTGCCCCAGTACGCGCCGTAGAACGTGGTCTCGAACAGGTTCATCATCGCGCTGGAGCCGAAGATGGTCCAGTCTTGTCCGCCTTCGAAGAAGATGTCCGTGTTCGGTCTTACGTTCCAGTCAATTCGTCCGTAAGCCAAGCGCAACGACAACATGTTGCTGCGAATGGACGAGACGTTGCGGTTGTCGGCGGCGCTGAAGTTACCTTCGAAATCGGCTTCGATTTGTCCGGTGACCACAATGTTTTTTGAAGCATCAGGCCACTCGATCTTGGAACCGAAGCGAGTAGAGCGCGCCTTCATATGAAATTCAGGGTTGTTGTTCGGGCCCGTATCGGCGGCCGTGAAGGCCGGTCTGGGGAAATCATCGCCCGTCGGATCCAGTGAGTCGTAGGCTGCAGTAGCCTTGATGAAGCCGTACGGCGTCACCGTCACTCCACCGAGCATAATGCCGGGCATCAGCCCTTCCTTCTTCGGCGGGTCTAGCGAAAGTACGCGGACCGGAGCGATAGCAGGAACGACCGTCGGAGGAGCTGGGATCTGATACGGTTTCTCCAGCTTCACCAGTGACTTCTTTGCCTGGTCGAGCGCATCAGTGTTGGCTTTGGTTGCGCTCTCCAGATCGACCACGGAGGTATGCAGAGAGCCCATCGCACTCGCATCCTGGGTATCGTATTCGTTGGCCTTGTTGGCTTGCGCGGCCGCCTGTTGTGCACTCGCTGCTGCTTCTCTTGCTGCGGCAGCATTCTGGTCCGTCTCTTGCTTGACCTGTCGCAAGGCAGCGTCGCGACTGTCAATCTCTTTCTGCATTTGCTCGATCTGCTGTTGTTGGGCAGCGATCGCATCCTTCAACTGCTGCAGCTCACTTGAGCCGGATGATTTTGACGAATGGGTTGATTTTGACGTGGTGGTTTTCTTGGGGGTTTGATCATCGCCCTGCGGCGGCGTAGCGGCTCTTGAACTTGGCATGAATACAAATGCCAAAATCAAGATGATCGAAGCGGCTGCTACAGATCGTACCCTTGATCGGAAAGAGTGATGCATCGTTGCCTCCAAAGATGGGGCATTTGCTGTCGGACAGGAATGCCCTAAGTCTCACCGGACATCGAGTCGCTCCGTTCCCATCCGCAAAATTGCCTTGGAAGTCGAACGTATGTGAACGGATAGTTGCTGGCTGTGGCATCGGTCACCCTTTCTTGTGACTAGGCTCACAACCCGCTCACACCAGGTTGCCCGGCGAAGCGGAGAAAGCTTAACAAGCTTTTAACAATCTAGTGAATGATTTTTAACGATCGAGTCCACTTTGCGATGGGCACAGGCAGATGGATTCTAGCTGAGGCGGGTAGTCGCATTTGCGCGTGTAAGACTGATAGTCGGTTGAGGCTTACTTGCAGGTTTCCGGCTATGAAATATGGCCATTACAGGAAGCAAAAGAGGCAAAAATCCCCACCAGCGTATGAGGACGCATGCTCTCTGCCGCTACGGGGATAGTGGTAGTCCCTAGTCTGCTCGCCAGGTCTGCGGTCGCCAGCCTCTCAACAGGTTACGTTCAGTTCTTCGAGCTCGGCCACCGCGCCGAATGCCTCCTCTGGAACTCTTTCGCCATGCAAGGTCTTCCAGCAACGCCTGGCGACTTCAATTAAAACCAGCACCACGCCGACGATGAAGATCACCATCAACGTCGAGTCGAGGTAGCCTTGGAACATCTTGCCGGGCTTCTGTGCCAGTGGCAGGAAGATGTTCTTGATCGAGAGCACGCCCGCGGTCAGTGTCGTTACGCCGACAAAGAGCATGGGAATCGCTGTCAGCAAGGCATACTTCGCCTTGCCCATGTTGACCAGGAACGTTGTCACGACGGCCAGAGCGATGGTAGCCAGTAACTGATTGCCGGTACCAAACAGTGGCCATATCGTCGAGATCGAACCGGTGTAAATCATGTACCCCCAGGCCATCACTACGATTGCACTGACGAGCAGGTTCGCGGGAAGCCACGCTGTGTTGGCAAATGGCTTATGGATTCTTCCCAACAATTCCTGCATGACGTATCGTGCCACTCGGGTACCGGTATCGACAGTCGTCAAGATAAATAACGCCTCAAACATGATCGCGTAGTGATACCAGTAGCTAATGAGGGTGCTCATGCCGGGTAGGCCGCGGAAGATCTCCGCCATACCGATGGCGAGCGAAACAGCTCCGCCGGTCCGGCCCGCAAGTTTTTCGCCTACCTGTTGCGACATGATGTCGAGGTTCACCGTGCTCATCCCCAGCTTATGGAAGACCTCAGGTGTGGTGTTGATAGCGAAGTAGTCCCCGGGATACATGGAGCATGCCGCAATCAGCGCCAGCACCGCGACCATGCCCTCACACAACATGGCTCCGTAGCCGATGGTGCGAGCGTCCGTCTCTTTGTCGAGCATCTTCGGCGTTGTGCCCGACGAAATCAGCGAATGGAAGCCGGAGATTGCGCCGCAGGCTATGGTCACGAACAGGAAGGGATACAGCTTGCCGGGAATGATCGGCCCACCGCCGTGGATGAACTGCGTCACGGCAGGGAACTGGATGTCGGGGTGAACCACCAGAACTCCAATGATGAGCAGTGCGATCGTTCCGAGCTTCATGTAGGTCGAAAGGTAGTCGCGCGGTTCCAGCAGGAACCAGACCGGCAGCACCGATGCCACGAATCCGTAGAAACACATCAGGTACGTGATCTCGTGGGGCGTGAAGGTGAGGGCACTGGCCCACGAGGACATCGCGAACCAGCGGCCACCGACAACGCTGGCGAGCAGCAAAACCACTCCCAACGCGCTCGGTCCTGCGATCTTAATTTGCCCCGGCGAGCTCTTGAACATCAGTAGTCCCATCAGGATCGCGATGGGGATCGTCATGCCGATGGTGAACACGCCCCACGGACTGTTGGCCAACGCGTTGACTACCACGATGCCAAGTCCGGCCAGCGTAACCAGCAGAATAAACAGCAGGGCGATCATAGTAACCAAGCCCGCCCACGGACTGACCTCGGTGCGCGCGATTTCAGCGAGCGAGCGTCCCTTATGACGAATGGAAGCGCCCAGCACCGTGAAGTCGTGCACGCAACCGGCCAGCACCGCGCCGATCAGGATCCACAAGAAACCGGGTGCGAAGCCGAACTGTGCCGCCAGGGTGGGGCCCACTAACGGACCGGCTCCGGCAATGGCTGCGAAGTGATGGCCGAACAGTACCCACTTCGGCGAGGGCACATAGTTGTGGCCGTCTTCGTACTTATGCGAAGGGGTTATTCGACGGTCGTCGAGCACCAAAACCTTGGCTGCGATAAAAGCGCTGTAATAGCGATACGCCAGCGCAAAAACGCATAGCGTGCCCAGCATGATCGGAAAAGTATTCATTGGCTGCCTCCTCGATGCGGGAGAGAACGCAAGCGGTCAAATCGTAGAGCGTTCGCCCAAAACTCACAAACGATTGCACCAATTCTGTGTGGGACTCGCATACTGACTCGTTGCGACACCGCCGGCAAGACTGACAGTCTGGTGTGATGATCCGGCTCTTCGTTGTTTCACAGCACTCATGACGGATAGACGTCCCGTCGACTGCAAGGCGAGCCAGCGATGAAGCCGCTTTCGCACAGACGCGGAACACGGTGGGCGTCGCCAATTCTCGACACGAATATATACTCCTCGCGGTTATGAGCGCACGATTTTTCGTGGGACCGCAGTGTCGTTCCGATACTATCCTCAAATTTCCGATGATTCTGTCATTCCACTTTGCCGTGCCGATGGCCAGAGAAATTCATGTGCGGCGCTTCGCGGCGGTGCATCTACTAGCTAGAAAGAGTAGGTGATTATGCGCCGGCCGGTTCCTGCTTGTGTCGTTCTGTTGCTGCTTGCGGCGACAGGGTTTGCCCAGGAAATCCCCGTGGGAACGGTGCTTCCCGTTATGACCAACCGAAGTGTGGATAGCCGAAGGTCCAGGCCGGGCGACAGGATTTCAGCGCGTCTGATGCAGGACGTCACTCTTCCTTCTGGTGAACGGATCCGCGCCGGCGCAAAAGTCGATGGGCGAGTAGTCGAGACGACTGCCACGTCAGCCAAGAGCGGTTCGCGGCTCATCATTCGCTTCGATCGGCTGGTCTTCGACAAGAAGGAGTTTCCCGTCACCGTCAGTCTTCGCTCTCTGGCCTCAACGCAAGACGTGTTTTCCGCCCAGCTTCCAACCAGTAACTTCGACGAGTACGGTACCTCCATCAGCGACTGGACTACCGTCCAGGTCGGAGGTGCGGCTGTTTACCTCGGTGATGGCACGGTGCGCGACGCCATGGACGTCGTCGGCCGGGCGCCCGGGTATGGCATCGTTACCGCCAAGCTTGTGCCAGCCCCGAAGCAAGGCTGTCCCGGCATTCGATCCGCGAGCGAGCGCGAACAGTCCTTGTGGGTGTTCTCCCCGTGGGCCTGCGGTACCTACGGCCTCGACGACCTGAAAATTGCTCATCACGGGACCACGCCTCCGGTTGGGACCATCGAACTGACCTCATCCGGCCCGATCCAGGTTCGGGGAGGCAGCGGCTGGCTCTTACGGGTGGTGGCGGCCCCGATTGACACTCCATCCCCAGCCGCTAACTGAGCTGACGCGTCGTCCTGATTACCCACCTGCGCCAGACTCGCTGACCCGCGGTTGTGTCCTGCATCACAGCGAACAGTGAGCCAAGTCCGTCCCTACAAATGTGTGGCTAACTTAGAGTTTGACGCGTAAGATTCTGGCGGTATTTCGGCGACACTCACTTCACCCACTCCGTTACTTCGTCCAGGAGATGCACGCATGGCAGGCACTTCCTCAACCGCAAAGCCGTCTCACACCGCGCCCCCACCGGCTTCGGTTGGTTGGGTGGGTATCGTTTTCACTCTGGCGGCAATCGTCGTAGCCATCATCATTCTGCGACTGCCTGAACTCACTACAGGCTGGCTGCAACGATACGACCCGATGGGACACTGGTGGTTGTCCACGATCATCGCGTCGCTGCCGGTTATCGTGCTGCTCGGCGCTCTCGCCTTCGGCCATGTCAAGGCCCACTATGCGGCCCTTGCCGGACTGATCACCGCGTTGCTGACGGCCGTCTTGGGCTTCGGCATGCCCGCGCGCATGGCGGCTACCACTACGGTTTACGGCCTGGCCTATGGATTGTTTCCCATCGGCTGGATCGTGCTGAACGTCATCTTCCTCTACCAGCTCACGGTCGAAGCCGGACGCTTTGAAGTGTTGAAGCATAGCTTGACGGGCATTACCCAGGACCGCCGCTTGCAGCTTCTTCTCATCGCATTCAGTTTCGGTGCGTTCTTCGAGGGCGCCGCAGGGTTTGGCACGCCGGTCGCAGTCACCGCCGCGCTTCTGATTGGCTTGGGCTTCCGTCCGTTGCAGGCTTCGGGATTGTCACTCATTGCCAATACCGCTCCTGTCGCCTACGGCGCGCTGGGTACGCCTATCATCGCTCTCGCCGGTGTCACCGGTTTCAGCGAGATCACCCTGGGCGCAATGGCAGGACGCATCTTGCCGTGGTTCTCTGTGCTAGTGCCGTTCTGGTTGATCTGGGCGTTTGTCGGATTTTCCGAAATGATTGAGATCTGGCCTGCCGTTCTCGTGGCCGGAGTTTCGTTCGCCTCTTCGCAGTACTACATTTCCAACCATCACGGACCGTGGCTGGTGGATGTGATCTCGGCAGTGGTTTCGATGATCTGCCTGATCGCATTCCTGATGGTTTGGCATCCCAAGCGGGTCTGGACGTTTGAAGGCGAAGCGGCGAAGACAAGCCACCGCGCCGACCACGGCTACAGCCGTGGCGAAGTTGTGCGTGCGTGGCTGCCCTGGCTGATTCTCAGTGTGATCGTCTTCACGTGGGGCACTGTCACCGGAAAAAAGATTATGAACACGCCGGAAAAGGTCTTTACCTCGATGGCGACTTGGAGCACGCCCCCTAGCAAAATTACCAATCCACAATTCCCGGTTCATGGCTTGAACAAGCTGATTGAGCGTGTGCCGCCCGTTGTTGTCAAGAATACGAAGGAGCCGGCGGTCTTTAGCTTCAACTGGCTTAGCGCCACCGGAACGGGAATCTTCCTGTCGGCGGTGATTTCCGGATTCATCATGGGCTTCCCGGCAAGCCAGATCTTCAAGATCTACCTCAAGACCATAGTGCGCGTCAGGTTTTCACTGCTCACCATATCGGCAATGATGGCGATCGGCTTCCTGACTCGTTACGGAGGTCTCGACGCGACTATGGGTCTGGCATTCGCACGTACCGGGCACCTCTATCCGTTCTTCGGGACGTTGCTGGGCTGGTTGGGCGTCGCGCTGACCGGTTCTGATACTTCGTCCAATGTGTTGTTCGGTAGCCTGCAGAAGATTTCCGCACAACAGGTAGGCGTCTCGCCCATCCTGATGTCGGCGGCCAACAGCTGCGGCGGCGTTATGGGCAAGATGATCGACGCGCAGAGCATCGTCGTCGCCAGTACCGCGACCGAATGGTACGGACACGAGGGCGACATTCTGCGCTACGTGTTTTTCCACAGTATTGCGTTGGCGTGTCTGGTGGGAATTCTGGTGTTTCTCATGGCGTATGTCGCTCCGTTTACGCACCTCGTGGTGCAGTAGATCGGCGAACGTACGTCATTTCGAGTTGTACCTTCGTCTAATTCTCCCGGTGGCGCGGGTCAATGCAATCACCGGGAGATTTCATCATGGCTGCAACTGTTTTAGCTTCGGCCCCGGCTTCGTCCACCACCATCAAGTCTTCGCTGGCCGCGGAAATCGACGCTGACCGAATTCTTATCCGCCCCATCGATCTCATCGCCTTTGCTTCGGACGCTAGTTTTTATCGCCTGATTCCCAAGGCTGTGGTGCTGGCGAAGGACGAAGACGAAATAGCCAAGCTCTTTGCATTCAGCCAGCGCGAAGGCATCCCCATGACCTTTCGCGCGGCGGGTTCGAGCCTGTCTGGCCAGTCGATCTCTGACGGCTTGCTGGTCGAAGTCGCCCGGCACTGGCGGGACCTGAAGGTTGAAGATGGTGGCAAGAAGATTCGGCTTCAGCCGGGTGTAATCGGAGCGCGTGCTAACCAACTGCTCGCGGCCTACGGCGCGAAGATCGGCCCTGATCCAGCCTCCATCGCGACCTGCACGATTGGTGGAATTCTCTCCAACAACTCGAGCGGCATGTGCTGCGGCGTACAGCAGAACGCTTATCACACACTGCACTCGTTGAAGTTCGTGTTGCCGTCGGGCACCATCATCGACACCGCTAACCCTGACGCCGATGAGCAATTTCATTTCCGCGAACCCGAACTCGCGCGTGGCATTCTTGATTTGAAGGCACGGCTCGAAAGCGATTCTGTCTTGCGCGAGCGCGTGCGCAGCAAGTACCGCATGAAGAACACGACCGGGTACTCGCTCAACGCTTTCCTCGATTTCGACACGGCAGTGAACATCTTCCAGCACGTGCTCATCGGCGCCGAAGGCACGCTCGCGTTCATTGCCGAAGCGGTGCTCAACACCGTGCCCGACTTGCCGGTGAAGTACACCGGCCTGTTGCTGTTTCCGGATCTATACGCCGCCGCGGATTCCATCGTTCCACTGCGGCAGGCTGGTGCCAAGGCTCTCGAAGTAATGGATCGTGCTTCGTTGCGTTCGGTCGAAACGCAAGCGGGCATTCCGGCGTCGATCCGCACACTGCCTGAGGGCGCGGCAGGTTTGCTGGCGGAATTTCAATCAGCGCAGGAAGCAGAACGTCATCAACTGGAAGAGCAAGCGGCAGACGCCGTCGGCGACCTCAAACTTATCGAGCCCGCGATGTTCACCCACGTCTCCGCCGAGCAAGCGTTGCTCTGGAAGATTCGTGCCGGCATGTTTCCGTCGGTCGGTTCCGTGCGCAAGACGGGCACCACGGTCATCATTGAAGACGTGGCGTTTCCCATCGAGCGGCTTGCCGACGGTGCGCTCGACCTCGACGAAACTGTTCCGAAAACACGACTACAACAACGCCATCATCTTCGGCCACGCGAAAGATGGCAACCTGCACTTCGTCATCACCCAGGGCTTCAACGATCAGGCGGCGATCGATCAATACGCGCGCTTCATCGACGACGTGGTTGACGTAGTGGTCAATCGTTACGATGGGGCACTCAAGGCCGAGCACGGCACCGGACGCAACATGGCGCCCTTCGTCGAAACCGAGTGGGGAGGCGAAGGTTACGCCATCATGCGTCGGCTGAAAGAACTAGCCGACCCGCATAACCTGCTTAATCCTGGTGTCATCATTAACTCGGATCGCCTCGCACATCTGGAAAACCTCAAGCGCATTCCCACCATCGAGCCCGAAGTGGACAAGTGCATCGAGTGCGGCTATTGCGAGTCCAAGTGTCCCAGCCGCGAGTTAACGCTCACACCGCGGCAGCGCATTGTAGTTCGCCGCGAGATGGCGCGAGAGCAGGACGGCAAAGCGCCTTCTGAGCTATTCTCCGCGCTCGATCGCGAATTCCCTTACTCTGCGCTTGATACATGCGCGACGGACGGACTCTGCGCAACCGCATGTCCAGTGAGCATCGACACTGGACAACTGGTCAAGCGTTTCCGGCGCATTCGCCAGACGCCATCGGCGCAGGAATGGGCGATTCGGATTGCAAATCACTTCGCCGCCACGGAATCTGCCGTGCGCTGGATGCTGCGTTTCGCACATGGCACACAATCCGTGATCGGCGCGTCCGGGGTGCAAGCGATCTCGCGCCTGATGAAGCGCTTCGCCGGCGATAATCTTCCGGAGTGGATGCCCGACACGCCTCACGCTGCTGGTGCTATTCCTTCGACCTCGCGGACAGGCGCGCAAGCCGTCTATTTTCCCTCATGCATCTCGCGCACCATGGGACGACTTCCTAGCGAGCCCCACGATCGCTCCCTGATGGAAGTCACGGTGGAAGTGGCCCGTCGCGCAGGCGTTCCTGTGTACATTCCCAACGATGTCGCCGGCATCTGCTGCGGCACGCCATTCTCTTCCAAGGGCCTCAGCGATGCGCATAAAATCGCCATCAATGCAGCCATCGAACGCTGCTGGGAATGGTCGGAGCAGGGAAGTCTCCCGATCATTATCGACACCAGTCCATGCACCTACGGCTTCCGCACTGCGCGTGGCTACCTGAGCGAAGAAAACCAGCAGCGCTTCGACAAGATGACGTTTCTCGATTCCATCGAGTTTGTGCACGACACGCTATTGCCGAAGCTCCACGTTAGCGCGAAGACCGACTCGGTCGCGCTGCATCCCGTCTGTTCCGTCACTAAACTCGGGCTCGCTCCCAAGCTTGAAGCTATCGCCAAAGCTTGCAGCGACAGCGTGCTGGTTCCACTCGACGCAGGCTGCTGCGCCTTCGCTGGAGATCGCGGATTCTTGGTGCCGGAACTTACTGCCTCCGCGACGCGCCTCGAAGCCGCCGAAGTGAAGAGGAAACAACCCGAGGCTTGTTACTCCAGTAGCCGCACCTGCGAAGTCGGCATGACGCGCGCGACAGGGCAAATCTATCGCTCGTACCTTTACTTATTGGAACGGGCGACGCGTCAAGCCGCTACAGGGTCGTAACCCGCGACCGCGTCACAATGAAGTAGGCAGCAAGGAGAACCAGCACCGCGCCGTTCACTCCCAGAACTACTGGCGCGGTGAATACGGGCACGAGCCATCCGGAGATGAGGTTTCCCATCGGCATGCCGCCGCGGAAGGCGCAGTTATAGACGCTCATTACGCGGCCACGCATCTCTTCGGTGGTGATGAGTTGCACTAGAGAAGTCACGGTAGCGAAGACGGTCATCATGGCGAAGCCCGCCAGCACCACGACGGCGTAGCTGATGGGGAGCGATTTCGAAAACGCGAAGCCGGAAATCGTAGCGCCAAGAACCATCAGCATGGTGAGTGCTATGCGGCCTTTATGCTTGAAGTTCCCCAGGCTCGCGATGAACAGCGAGCCGCAGATCGATCCGATTCCCATCATCGACATCAACTGGCCGTAGGTTTCAGGGCCGCGGCGGAATATGTCTTTCACGAACACGGGGAAATACGTGCGTAGCGGCATGCTCAGCGCGGTCATGCAAAACGCCAGCACAATGAGCGCTTCCATCGAGCCTTGCTTGCGGACAAACTGAATGCCCTGCTTGAGGCTGCTGAGCATGGAGTCGGTAGTCTTCTGCGGCAGGAACCGAGTCGTTATCAGCGATAAGGTGATGATCGGAGCGACAAACGAGAGCGCGTTCAATCCGAAGCACCATTTCTCGCCTAGTCGCGCCAGCGTTATCCCGCCGAGCGCTGGGCCAATCGTCACAGCCAGGTTGAACTGGATGGAATTCAGTGCAATGGCATTTGGCATGTCGTCGCGATCGACCAGCGTGGGAATCAGCGCCGAGTAAGCTGGTCCGCCGAACGCCTGCGCGAATCCTGACACCAGCGAGAGGCAGAGAATCTGCCAGACGTGAACCATATTCGTTGCTACGAGAATGGTGAGCGTGGCGGCGCTGGCCAACTGTAAATACTGCGAGCCCAGCAGGATCTTGCGCCGCTCCACCCGGTCGGCGATGACGCCACCAACCAGCGACAGTAAGAAGATAGGAATGCCGCCCAGGAACTGGTCGAGCGCCAGGAGAAAGGCGGAGTGGCTAAGTCTATAAATCAACCAGCCTTGCGCGACGATCTGCATCCAGGTACCGATGCTGGAAGCGCATGCACCAAACCACATGAGGCGGAAATCGCGGTACTGAAACGCCTTGAAGATCCTGCGAAGAGTCGTCCGCATCCGTTCGGTGTCCGCCTTGAGTGCAATGCTCTCGGTACACTAACAGAGTCGGCGTTCGCGTGTTTAATTGGCGGGAAAGTTGGGCTGAGTATTTACTAGTGAATAACTGGTAGGGCGAATTTCGCGGTTCGGTGTTGGTACCCCTACCCCCTCCCCCCACGAGATCCTTGGAATCAATGACTTGTGCACAAGTTCCGCGCAAGATTGTCTATCTAATGGGGTTACAGGTAAAGTCGCACTCCCAAAGGAGTTAGAGGGCCATTTAGGCCAATTTTGCGGGTAGCAAGCGCAATTTGGGCGGGTCGGAGGTGACGAGAAGGTAACTCGACTTGTCAAAGACCTCGGACTGCCGCTACGCCGGGTGAGCGCTCTGGGACGATGTAAGACACCAGTCCCTCGAGCCGCAGTGTAGCGCCGTGCGGGAAGCTGTCAAGTTACGAAGGTACATGTACCAATGGACAAGTAGTTTCAAGTTTCGAGTTTCCAGTTTCGAGATAAGGCAAAAGCGACCAAGGATTTACGCGGATGGCGTGGAGATTGGCGTGAACCCAGAATTGCCAACGGAGGGCAATTCTGGGCCGCCAGTCCCAAAGAGGGCAGTTCTGAGCCACGTGCCCTAAGCTAGCGTCCAACGGACGAACGCGAACCGGGGGAAGTGGTTTTTACAGTTCAGTGTCCAGCCGATTCACCGGCTGCTGACGCCGCGTATGGTGCCGTCGCCGGATGGGTCAGTTTGAGAGACAGGGTGATGGTTGCTAAATTGCCGTTTGCAGTCGGGACAGAAGTTCCGGTGCAGATCAGGCCGGAATAGTCTTCGCCCGTCGTCGATGGCACCGTGCAGTTCTCGTTAGACCCCGCGCGAAGGGTGTTGTCTGATTGCAATTGCGCCAACAGCTCGGGGAAGTCCTCGCGGCCGATGGTAGTCGATGCCGAGAGACGGATTTCTCCGTTCTGTTCTGCGGGCAGGCTCGTACTGGTGAACACGAAAATAACTTCGCGAGTCTCAGTGCGGACCACCGGTGCGCCATACTCAGGGCCGCTATAGGCCTCGCCTGGGTTCCAGGTTGCGCTGGGCTGCATGCCGGTCACAGACAAGTCGCCGACGACCGCCAGTTTGCCGTCGCGCGTGACTTCGGTCTGCTTCGACTTAAAGGTGATCTTCGAGTATTCCGAGGCCAAACCGATGCCCGGCTTGATGTTGATATCGACCACTGGATCAGAGGGATCGTTCGAGTCGAAAACTACTGTTCCGCTGACAGGAGCGATGTCGATCTGCTGCGATTGCGCTTCCCAGCCAAGGGACACCCGGGCAAAGGAATATTGCGGGTCAACCTGCCAAGTGGGATTTTGAGCCGCTGCCGGAATAGACGCAAAACAGAAAGTGAAGGCCAGGAACAATACGAGCGTGAGGGCGGCGCCGCCGGTTACAAAGTTAAGGATTCGTGATGTGTTCGAGAAGAGTTCGTTCTGAGCCTTGTACATACTGAAACTCCTTGTAATTCATTGTGGATTATGCTTATAATCCATGTATACAGGATTAGATGCGTAATCCTGATTTGGTTGCGGGTTTTTTTGAGGAGGGCCAATGGGACATTCCAGGGCCGAGAAAACAGAGACTCACAAGCGCATTGTCAGAATTGCTGCCAAGCGGATGAGGGAACACGGGCTTGAGGGAGTCGGTATCGCAGAACTGATGAAGGAAGCCGGCCTCACGGTGGGCGGATTTTATAAGCATTTTCGCTCGCGGGATGACTTAGTGAGGGAGGCCGTTCAGTCGGCGTTCGGGGGCATGAAGCGAAGACTGGACGATGACATAAAGGCCGGGCGGCCACCTTTGTATGGGAAGTTAGTTGACGACTATCTCACGGAAGAACACCGTGACTATCCCGGCACAGGGTGTGCGTTCAGCGCGCTGGCCGCAGAGATTGCGCGCGGTAACAAGCGAACGCGCGCGATTGCTTCCGAGCAGATTCAGAAGAACTTTCAGTTGATCGCCGATCTGATTCCCGGAAAAGACAGGCTTGCGGCGAGAGCGAAGGCGATCTTGACGTTCAGTGCGATGGTCGGAGCGATGTCGCTGGCACGTGCCGTACCCGAGGAGAAGCTTTCGCGGGAAATCCTGAAGACTGTGGCCGAAGAACTGAAGGCTACCGCTCGTGGGTGATCGGGAAAGATTGCTGACGCGGCGATTTGTTTGAGCTTAAGTCTTGGAACCGACGAAAACCGAATTTCCTCAGGGGCTGAAGCCCAACGTCATCGACGCCTGGGGCGGCACGACTGAACAGGCTGCGGAAAAAGTCCGAAATGCTCGCGCCTCGCGGACTAAAGTCCGCTCGGCGGGTCAAATATAAAGGGCTTAGACGCTGACCTAAAGGTCAGCTCTACCAAAAACCGCTTTTTTCCGCAGCCTGTGAAGTCATGCCCTGATACAAAGCTGCCTGGAAACTGGTTTCCTTCAGCCTGAAAAGCTGTACCCCTTCAAAGCCCGCCGAAAGTTGACTGTTGCGAAGCCTGCTACAGCGTCTTCAGATACTCGATGATGGCCCAGCGCTCGTCGTCGGTTAGTTCGGGGCCGATGACTCCGTTACCGAGGGGTGCGTTGCGGAATTCGTGTCCCGCGTTGGAGTTTCCGACATCGGTGGTGCGGAACTCGAATCCACCTTCGAAGAGTGCGGTGGAGTAGCCGACATATTTCGGATCGAACTCGCGACTGCCGGTGTAGAACGTCTTGTCGCGCTGGGCGGCGGGCAGCAGAAGTTGATAGAGGTTGGGGACTGAGCCGTTATGGAGGAACGGGGGCGTCGCCCAGATTCCAGCAAGAGGACGGGCCTTGTAAGCCAGCGGGGCCTGCACGCCGGAGTTGCGAAAGCCGTTCCATTCGGTTTGCTGGTCGGGGGACAGGCCGAGCTCGGCATAGTTGAGGCTAGCAATCTTATCGGTTACCACCTGAAGTCCCTTGGAAGCCGACACGGTGCCGAGCCCGAGGTCGCCGGTGTCGGCGGTGCGCTGCTGCCAGTTCACGGCGGCTTTGGGGTCGGTACCGATCTCGGTGATGGGGATCAGCGTCATCTTCAGAAAGCGTTTGTTCTCCAGACCGGGGGCCCAGTATTTCGATTGCTGGTCCTGGATCGCGGCGGAATTCACGGGTGGCAAGTGACATCCCTGACAACGCTGTTCGTAGAGCTTCTGGCCGGCCGCTGCCTTGGTCTGGTCGATTGCGCCGAACAACGATTCGGGCCATGCCGGCGCATGCAGACCGGAAAAGGGTTCGGGACCGGCGAGCTGCGCCTCCATGTCCCGGAGGTTCTTAACGTTTACGGTGGAGGAGTAAAGTCCGGCTTGAGGATTGCTAAGGTTGACGGCAGCGCGCACGCCGAGGGCTTCGCCGATGTTGCGCACCATGGGTTGCTGGATGGAACCGTTGTACTGAACCCAATCGAACCAACTGGTGTACCAGACCGGCGGAAAGTTTACAGGAGCATCGGCGACGCGGAGATTGTCGTTGTCGAGTTCGGTGCCGAAAACCAGATTGCCTATGCGACCCAAGGCGTCGGTGCGGCCGAATCCACCCTGGGCCTCGTAGAGCTTCTTCGCGTCGGCGAGGTTTTGCTCGGCGAGACCTTTGGCAAGCACTGCTTCGAGCTGAAGGCGCAACTGTTGCTTGTCCTCTTCCGAGGCGTTCTCGCCTAAAACCCGTTTGGCGAAGCGATCAAAGCGGAACGGTACTTTGTCGGTGTAGCCGACGGCATATCCGAGCTCGGTCTGAAAGGCCGCAAGCTGCACGGTCGCCGAGCCGCCGTCGATGCGGACGCCCTTGCCCTTGTACTCCAACTGGCCGGTGTGGCAGGCGGCACACGTCAGACCCACGACTTCCTCGTTTTGCTTGGTCTGCGGATCGATAACGGTGCCTTTGGCGAGCCCGACCGGGAGCCCGTCGGGGTTCTGCTCGCTGGCGTCGTCGGGCAGGAATCCGAAGCGCGCGAGGTATTGGGAATCACGAAAGAGCGGGACCTCTCCGATGACCTTGATGTGAGGCTGTTCGAGCGCCAGAAACCACTTGTAGGGAAGCAACACGGTCCCCTGTGAGGTGTGGTAGAACCACTGGCGCTGATAGGGCGTCCAGTTCTGGCTGGCGACCTGGAGCTGCTCGACGGGCTTGTATTCAGGCATCTTTTCGGTAGGCCGGGTGACGAACAGCGTCTGCACCTCTTGCAGCCTCTGGCAGGCAGTGAGGGGCAACAGCAGAGACATGAGAATGAGTAACGGGATCCATCTCGTGGGAGTACTCATAGTCGTGCGCGAAGACCCTCGTGCGGCAGGTTGCCGCAAATCCCAGCTCAGTAAGCGGTGAGAGAGTATCGCTGGACTGGGCTTGGAATGCAACTAATTTGTAGAGGATTGGCGATCGATCGAGGGATCGGTTGGCGTTTGACGAATTCCGACCGAAAAGCAAAACCTCCACTCTCGCCAGTGGAACTTGAGCTGAGCATCCGACGCCGGTTTGGCGGTTGGCCGGAAGCATGTTATTCTTTATGGCGTAACAACATACGACAAAAACAGAGTAGGAGTGCACCCGAAGCAGTGTTAGCCCGAGAGAAAAAAACCGCCCTGATTGACCAGTACCGTACTCACGACACGGATACCGGTTCGCCGGAAGTCCAGATTGCGATTCTGAGCACGCGCATTGGTGAACTGACGGAGCATTTCAAAACGCATAAGAAGGACCATGCCTCCCGGCGCGGTCTTCTCATGATGGTCAGCAGGCGTCGCAGCTTGCTCGACTACCTCAGGAAGTCCGATCCCGAGCGTTACAAAGAGGTCATTCAGAAACTTGGCATCCGCAAGTAAGCTGGCCAGCCACTGAAAAACCAGTCTTTGCGCAGATTGTGCGTCAATTTTCCCCTGCCATCGCCCATGGTGCCGTGGCGGAGTCCCGAATTGGTGGTCGCGAAAACCCCACCCCGCCAAAGGAAGGCCGGATGGGGCACCCGTTACCTGATTTTTCAGCCACTCTCGGCTGACATGACTTCAACATCAAATTCGAATTTCGAGCGACGATGAGGACCCACCCCGCCAAAGGAAGGCGGGATGGGGCACCCAGTCTTCGGTTGCGTGCTCCACAGAAGGAAGAAAAATGAAACACGAAGTAACAGTTCAGCTCCACGGCGGTAAATCCATTCATTTCGAAACAGGGAAACTGGCCAAGCAGGCACACGGCTCCTGCATTGTCCGCATTGGCGATAACGTGGTTCTCGCCACCGCCTGCGCTAACGCCGACCCCCGCGAGGGCATCGACTTTTTCCCGCTCACGGTTGACTACCGCGAGTACACCTACGCCGCGGGACGCATCCCGGGCGGGTTCATCAAACGCGAAGGACGGCCGAGCGAGCGCGAGATTCTTACCAGCCGGCAGATCGATCGCCCCATCCGCCCGCTGTTTCCCGAAGGCTTCCGCTGCGAGACCCAGGTCATCGCGATGGTGCTGTCGGCGGACACGACGAACGATCCTGATGTTGCCGGCATCAACGGCGCATCGGTGGCGTTGAGCGTTTCGAACATTCCGTTCCACGGCCCGATTGGCGCGGTGCGCGTCGGCCAGGCGAACGGCGAGTTCGTCATCAATCCGACTTACGACGAACAGCGCGCGGGCAAGCTCAACCTGATGGTCGTCGGCACCATGGACGGCATCGTGATGATTGAGTCAGGTGCGAAGGAAGTTTCGGAAGAGACGGTTGTCGAGGCGATTGAGTTCGGCCACCAGGAAATCAAGAAGATTTGTGCGGCCATCAACGAGCTGGCACAGAAAGTTGGCAACGCGAAGCGCACCGTCGAGCCGGTCGTGGTTGACGAAGCGTACCTCAGCGAACTGCGGTCGAAGTTTGGGGCGCGGCTGGTGGATGCGGTCAACACCGAGAAGTATGGCAAGAACGAAAGCTATGGTCTGATCAAGGCCCTGAAGACCGAAGTCAAAGAAGCGATTCCGGAAGAAGACGAAGACGGCCGCAAGAAGGCCGGCAAGTACTTCGACATGCTGCGTGAGGAGATCTTCCGCGAGCAAGTAATCAAAGAGAAGCGGCGTCCGGATGGACGCAAGTTCGACCAGATCCGCGACATTTGGATCGAGGTCGGAGTGCTGCCGCGGACGCACGGGTCTTCGATCTTCACGCGCGGCGAAACCCAGGCACTGGTCACCACCACGCTGGGCACCGGCGAAGACATGCAGCGGCTGGAAGCGTTCGAAGGCGAAGCCAAGAAGCGCTTCATGCTGCATTACAATTTCCCGCCGTTCTCGGTGGGCGAAGTGGCGTTTCTGCGTGGCGCTGGCCGTCGCGAGATTGGTCACGGAGCACTGGCGGAACGCGCGTTGTCAGCCGTACTGCCGGACGAGACGGATTGGCCCTACGCGATGCGCGTGGTGTCGGACATTCTCGAGTCAAATGGTTCGTCGTCGATGGCGACGGTGTGCGGCGGCTCATTGAGCATGATGGACGCCGGCGTTCCGTTGAAGGCGTCGGTGGCTGGAGTTGCGATGGGTTTGGTGAAGGAAGGCGATGCATATGCCATCCTGACCGACATCGCGGGCGCCGAAGATCATTATGGCGACATGGACTTCAAGGTTGCCGGCACGCGTGCGGGCATCACAGCGCTGCAGATGGACATCAAGGTGATGGGCATCACGGCGCAGATCATGCGCGAAGCGCTAGAGCAGGCACGGCACGGACGCCTCTACATTCTCGACAAAATGAACGAGGTGATTGGCGAGCCGCGCACGACCATCAGCGAGTTTGCGCCGCGCTTCTACACGGTGCAGATACCGACGGACAAGATTCGCGACCTCATCGGGCCGGGTGGCAAGGTGATTCGAGGCATCATCGAGCAGACCGGCGTCAAGATCGACGTGGACGACAGCGGCAAAGTCAACGTCTCCTCGAGCGATCAAGAAGCGGCGGCCAAAGCACTGCAGATGATCTCCGACATTACCGCGACCGCCGAAGTAGGGAAGACCTACCTCGGCAAGGTGACGCGCCTGGCGGACTTCGGCGCGTTCGTCGAGATCATTCCCGGTACCGACGGACTGTTGCACATCAGCGAAGTTGCGGAACATCGCATTAATGATGTGCGTGACGAGCTGAAGGAAGGCGATCAGATCCTGGTGAAGGTTCTGGCCGTCGAAGGCAACCGCATCAAGTTGTCGCGCAAAGCCATTCTGAAAGAGCAGCGCGCCAAGATGGGTGGCGGAGATTTGCCGGAAGGTGCCGATGCTCCCGAGGGCGCAGCGGTTCCGGTGGCGTTCGAAGGCGGGCACGAAGCGGCCGACGAGCCCAACTTCAACCGAGAAGGAAGCCGTCCGCCGCGCCGTGATGGCGGTGGTGATCGCGGTCCTCGCCGGGGTGGTCCCGGTGGTGGACGCGGCGGCGATCGTGGCGGCCGGGGCGTGGTCCGCGCCGGTAGACAAAGAGTGGTCAGTGGCCAGTTGTCGGTTGTCAGAAATCGCCTTTGGCCGGTTGATCGCGTGAATGCGGACACTACCGCGATGAGCCGGTAGGTGGCGTGGTGATCAGGACACGGGGAGGGCAGAGATGCTCTCCCCTTCGTGTTACGCTGGAAATTGCCCTGTTTTCTCTATTGCGTGACACAATCCGGCGGTGAACCGGCGGTGACGACGATCGGCGTTGGCGAGCAGCCCGTGCTTGCGCACGATAGCGGAGGACTTCGCGTTTATTGGAGCGAGGTGGCCAACCCAGAAACTGTGGATGAACCTCGAGTCCGCAAAACAGCGGAGCAGAAATACCAGCAGGTACTGCGCGAAGTCGTCGGCTACACGACGGCCATTGCGTTTCCATTTCCCGCCATTGTTGCTGATGTCGAATCGCTGGATAAGCTCATCGCCGACGAACGCGGCGTCTACGAAGAAGCTCTTGTCCGTCTAGCCGATAAAGTGCAGTACGACCTGACCGCTACCTGGGCTGCTGAACAACAAACGGATCTTGCGACTCCGGTGAGCGGGCGCGAATATCTCAAGCGGCGTCAGGAAGCCGAAGCGCGCGTGGCTGCCATCGACGCGAAATTGAAGTCCGTGACTAGCGGCATCGTCCGCGAATGGCGTTCGCGGCAAGACCGACGCCGGCATCTCTGGTTTGCCCTGATCGGCCGCGACGATCGCGAGCGATTCATCGCTGCTTTGCGCAGCGCCGGGCCGTCGGAAGGAGTCCGTCTGCGGCTCAGCGGGCCCTGGCCTCCGAACGAGTTTGTGAGAGCGTAGAGAAGTGATAGCTCAAAGCCGATTCCCCGCGGGCTGAAGCCCGCGAGGAACGACAAGAATAATAAAGGTCCTATCGGCACGACTGAAGTCGCGCCCTGATACAAACCAGTCGTGAGAGAGAGCTGTTTGAAAGAAAGATATTGGGCGGCCTATGAGTTTGTCCGCAGCCTGTAAAAGTTGCGCCCTGACAAAACGGTTGCCAAGAAAGAGACGATTAGCGTCGCATTCCTATACTTCTTCATCTCGCGTACCATAGGTTTTAGCACCCTTATGCGCACAATTCGGCTCTTTTCTTTCGCCCTGTTCGTCGTGGCTTCGCTCGGTTGGGCCCAGACCCCCACACCCACTCTCCCCAAACCGTTCGACTATTCGCAGGAAGCCTTCGTTACCGAGCGCTACATCGAGTCGTTTCGTTTCGAGAACGATGGCACTGGGAGCGAGCAGATTGATGCGCGCATCAAAATCAACAGCGACAGCGGTGTGCAGGCCCTCGGACAGCTCAAAGTCGGCTACAGCGCGCTCAGCGACAAGCTGGACGTTGCCTATGTGCGCGTCATCAAACCCGATGGCACGACGATCACCGCCCAGGAGTCGGCCATCCAGGACGTTACCTATCCGAATGCGCTGATGTATAGCGACTATCACGAGAAGCACATTAGCGTTCCGTCGCTGCGTCCAGGTGACGTGCTCGAGTACCAGTTCGTGCGCACCATCGTTAATCCGCTGACACCTGGACAATTCTGGACCAGTTACGACTTCCACGACCGCGGCATCGTGCTGGATGAGCAACTCGAAATCAACGTGCCGAAGGCGCGCCAAATTAAGCTAAAGAACGAGCAAGGCGCCGACCCGAAGATCACCGAAGAGGGCGATCGCCGCATTTACCGGTGGAAGCATTCAAACCTGGAAGACGATGAGGACGCCACCAAGAACAAGAAGCATCCCCGGCGGTGGCGCGACGAAGACACACCGCCCTCGGTGCAACTGACCACCTACGAAAGCTGGCAGCAGTTGGGGGATTGGTACGAGGGCCTGGAGAAGGACCGGCGCCAACCCACCGACGCCATCAAAGCCAAGGCGGCCGAACTGGTGCAGGGCAAGACCACCGACATGGACAAGGTGAAGGCGCTTTACGATTACGTTTCGCGCGACTTCCGCTATGTGAGCTTGTCGTTTGGACTGGGACGCTATCAGCCGCATGCCGCTTCGGAAGTTCTTGCCAACGGCTACGGCGATTGCAAAGACAAGAATACGTTGCTCGCGGCTTTGCTGGCGGCGCAGGGTTTCGAGTCAACTTCCGTTCTGATCGGATCGCAACACAAGCTCGATCCCGACATTCCTTCGCCGCTGCAGTTTGACCACGTCATCACCCGCGTTCCGGTTGATGGCCAGGAGATCTGGCTCGACAGCACCAACGGTGTTGCGCCGTTCCGCATGCTTTCGTACCCGATTCGCGACAAAGAGGCGCTAGCCATGCCTCCGGGCGGAACACCCGGCCTGGTGCGCACACCGGCAGATCTGCCGTTTGCGAGCTTTGATCGCAGCCGCATGGAGGGGTCGCTGAGCGATACCGGCAAGCTGACTGCTCACTTTACGGCTTCGGCGCGAGGCGATGCCGAACTCGGTCTGCGCTTTGGGCTGCGTGAGATTCCGAATAACAAGTGGAAGAACGCCTTCCAAATGATGCTGAATGGCTCGCCTATGAAGGGAGGCGAGATCACTAACCTGAAGGTTGGCGACCCAGCGGCGACCGAAAATCCGCTCGAGGTCGATTTCGATCTTGCGGTCAGTAATTACTTCGACTGGTCAGCGACCGATCCAAAGCTTGCGTTGCCGGTGATCGGCATCCAGGTGCCACCTCCGCCGGAGGACGACAGCAAGAACCCGAAGCCCATCAAACTGGGCCCAACGACGGAAGCGTCAGGCGAAGTGAAGCTGGGCATTCCTGCGAAGTACGGCGTCCACCTGCCGATTGGGGTGGACTTGAAGCGGGACTATGCGGAGTACCACTCCAGCTACAAATTCGATGCGGGTCAACTGACAGCCACTCGCAAGCTGCAGATTCTGATGACGGAAATTCCCTATGACCGTCGCGATGACTATGCCGCCTTCAAACGCACGGTCGATGCGGACCAGGCGCAGGTGATCTCGCTCGACAACAAATCGCCGGGCACGGCCGGCTTGGGCACCAACCAGTCGCCCGACGACTTGTTTGACTCGGCGATGCAGGCGGGAGCCACCAACAATTTTGAACTGGCTATCAATCTCTTCCAGAGCCTGGCCAAGGTTGACCCCAAGCACAAAGGCTTGTGGAACGGACTGGGCACGGCCTATCTCTCCGTCAACCAGAACCAGCAGGCGGTTGACGCATTCAAGAAGCAGATCGAGATTAATCCTTACGATGACTTCTCCTATCGCGGCCTGGGCATGGCCTACGAGGCGATGCAACAGTACGATCAAGCCATCGCGGATTATCAGAAGCAGATCGAAGTCAATCCACTCGATCCCTATGCTCACGGCAATCTCGGGCTGCTATACAGCAAGCTCAAGCGCTGGAACGAGGCCGTTCCCGAACTCGAGAAAGCAGCATCGCTCCAGGACAAGAATCCGCTGATGCAGGTTTCGCTCGGCCAGGCCTATATCGCTTCAGGACAGACTGATAAGGGCATGGCTGCATTCGATCGCGCTATCGCCGAAGCTCCCAATGCCGTGGTGTGGAACAACATCGCGTATTCGCTGGCCGAGGAGAATATCCAACTTGAGCGCGCCAGCCAGTACGCTGACGCCGCCATCAATGCCATCGAGACGCAGCTTCGCGACCTCAACCTCGATAGCCTTCGCCTGCAAGACATCGCCACCGCTAAGTTGCTCTACGACGTCTGGGACACCAAGGGCTGGGTCGAATTCAAGCGCGGCAACCTCGATGTTGCCGAGCACTACATCAGTGCCGCGTGGGAGGCCATCGGCAACGGTGAAACCGGCCTGCATCTTGGGGAAATTGCTGAGAAACGCGGCAACAAGGACGAGGCTATCCGCTACTACGTGCTGGCCCTCACCGGATCGTCGCCCAGCCCCGATGCCTCCGCGAAACTGGCCGCGCTTGGCGTGACTGGAGACCTCGATGCCCGGACTAAGAAGGCGATTGCGGAACAGGAATCGCAGCGGACTCACAAGCTCAATACGACGGGCAAGGGAACTGGCGACTTTTTTGTGCTGGCCTCTCCGTCAAAGACTGAGCAGGTGAAGTTCGTGAGCGGAGACACCGACGTCAAGGCCCTCGGCGACCTCGTCAAGTCGAGCGACCTCGGTATGAAGTTTCCCGATCCAGCATCGGTGCGGGCGTTGCGTCGCGGCACCGTTACGTGTGGTACGGTTCCGCCGCCTCCGGCATCCAAAGCGAAGGCTGCGCCGAAGAAGGGCGCGAAGGCCAGCCAGCCTTCCGGTGCCGCAGCGGCAGCCGAGCCGCCGGCGAAGCCCGAATTACTGCCGGGACCGTGCTCGGTGGTGCTGCTGTACTCCGACGCCGTACGTTCCATCGATTAAACTGTTGCGGAGACTCATCTGCGCGTGAAGGGGAGGAACCATGGAAGACCTGCGCTATCCAATCGGTATGTTTGAGTGGGTCCCGCCCGAGAACGAGCCGCAAATGGCGAAGCGTCGCGCGCACTACATCGACGTTATCGTACAACTGCCGACCAACTTTGGCAACGCGGTGGCGGGGCTCTCGCCCGCGCAGCTCGACACTCCGTATCGCCCCGAGGGATGGACCGTGCGCCAGCTCGCGCACCATGTTCCCGATAGCCACGCCAACGCTTACATCCGCTTTAAGCTCGCGCTCACAGAATACGAGCCGGCAATCAAGACCTACAAGGAAGATATGTGGGCCAAGCTGGCTGATACGGCGAACACTCCCGTCGAGGTGTCGCTGCAAATGCTCAGCGCGATCCATGTGCGTTGGGTGGCGATCCTCCGGTCTATGGACTCGTCTGACTTTGCGCGCCCGCTGCGACATCCGGAGATCGGCGTCGTCGATCTCAACCGCATGCTCGCGCTTTATGCCTGGCACTCCGCTCATCACACGGCGCATGTGACGTCGTTGCGCAAACGCATGGGCTGGAACTGACGGTTCCAGTTTTTGATCCGGCTGAACGGTAGGAAGCGAAACCGGCGCCAACCTGCTTGCATCCAAATATCAATTTCTCGGAGGCTCCCTGATGATCCAGTTCAAACTCAACGGGAAGCAGCAATCCTTCGACGGCGACCCAACCATGCCGCTGTTGTGGTACGTGCGCGACATCGCCGGACTGAGTGGCACGAAATTTGGATGCGGCATGGGCTTTTGCGGAGCCTGCACGGTACACCGCAACGGCAAAGCGGTGCGCTCGTGTTCGGTGCCGATGAGCGCTGTCGCCGGACAGGCAATTGTTACCATTGAGGCGATCGCCGGGCCGCACGGGCTCCATCCTGTGCAAGTCGCCTGGATCGAGAACTCCGTTCCGCAATGCGGCTACTGCCAGTCGGGACAGATCATGCAGGCAGTGGCGCTGCTCGCCGAGACCCCCAAGCCCAGCGACACGGAAATTGAAAATGCGATGGCGGGAAACATCTGCCGCTGCGGAACCTATCAGCGTATTCGTGCCGCCATCAAGCAGGCCGCGGGGGTGAAGGCATGAGCGCCACAATTCAGAATGTCAGCCGGCGCCAGATGCTGAAGGGAATATTCTCGGCCGGCGCGTTTGTGCTCGCCGTTCGCTATTTGCCCGATGTGGCCTGGGCCGAGCAGGAAATTGCGCGCGACATCGTCGACCACGCGCCGCTGCATCCCAGTGTGTACGTTGGCCTCGAAACCGATGGAACGGTTTACATCGTCGCTCATCGGTCTGAGATGGGTACCAGCAGCCGCACCTCGCTACCTCTGATTCTTGCCGACGAGCTCGACGCCGACTGGGCACGGGTGAAAATTGTGCAGGCCATCGGCGACCCGCGTTATGGGTCACAAGACACCGATGGCTCCAAGTCGGTACGCGAATTCTTCAATCCCATGCGCGAAGGCGGAGCCACCGCACGCCTCATGCTTATTCGCGCCGCCAGCCAGCAGTGGGGCGTTTCGCCCGCTGAGTGCACCACCGGTCTGCATCAGGTCATTCACGGTCCGAGTGGACACAAGGCCGACTATGGCCAGCTCGTCGCAGTTGCAGCCAAGCTGCCAGTTCCAGACAAAAGAGAGGTGAAGTTCAAGCCGCGCGATCAGTGGCGCTACATCGGCAAAGGGGAAAATCCCTACGACTTGCGCGACTACTGCACGGGCAAAGCCGGCTTCGGTATCGACGCCAAACAAGACGGGATGCTTTACGCGGCGATCGCACATCCTCCCGTGCTTGGCGGAACGGTGAAGGCACTCGACGACAAGTCCGCACTCGCGGTGAAAGGCGTGCGCCAGACCATCACCATCGATACATTTAAACCGCCCTGTCACTTCCAGCCGCTAGGTGGAGTTGCCGTGCTCGCCGATAACACCTGGGCTGCGTTCCAAGGCCGCAAGCAACTCAAGATCGAGTGGAACAACGGCGCTAACGTCAGCTACGACTCCAATGCGTTCAAACGTCAGTTGCAGGAGACGGCGCGGAAGCCGGGCAAGGTCTGGCGCAACCAGGGCGACGTCGACAAGGAATTTGCCGCTGGCAATAAGGTGCTCGAGGCGGACTATTACATTCCACATCTTGCTCACGCTTCCATGGAGCCTCCCATGGCTCTGGCCGACGTGCGCGGCAATCGGGTTGAGGTGTGGACCTGCACGCAAAACCCCCAGGCGGTGCAAGAGTCCATTGCCTCGGAATTGGATATTCCGAAGGAAAACATTATTTGCCACGTCACCCTGCTGGGCGGAGGCTTCGGTCGCAAGTCGAAGCCCGACAATGCCGTCGAGGCCGCGGTGCTGTCGCGCAAGGCAGGCAAGCCAGTCAGGGTTGTCTGGAGCCGCGAAGACGACATCAAGTTCGACTATTACCATACTGTGTCAGCCACGCACATGAAGGCGGCGATTGACGCCAAGGGTAAGCCGACGGCATGGTTGCAGCGCTCGGTATTTCCGTCTATAGGATCGACGTTTCAATCCGGCGTGGAACTTGCGAGTGCCGGCGAAATGCAGCAAGGCTGGACTGATATTCCCTACGACATTCCCAACCTACGGGCGGAAAACGGTCCTGCGGCGGCGCATGTCCGTATCGGCTGGTTGCGCTCCGTCGCTAACATTTATCAGGCGTTCGCGGTGCAGACCTTTACCGACGAACTTGCTGCCAACGCCAATGCCGACCGCATCCAGTACGAGCTTGAACTCATTGGACCGCCGCGCAAGATCGACCTGAAGGCGATGGGCGTGGACTATCCCAATTATGGTGCCTCCCTTGCCGAGTATCCGGTTGATACTGCGCGGCTGCGCCACGTCATCGAGCGGGTCGCCCAGACTTCCGGGTGGGGCAAGGAGAAATCCGGCAGCGGCATGGGCTACGGTTTCGCCGCCCACCGCAGCTTCCTGACTTACGTCGCATGTGTCGTCAAGGTTGAGGTCAACGCAGACGGCGACATCAGCATTCCGCGCGTGGACTACGTCGTCGACGCTGGAACCGTGGTCAATCCTGATCGCGCCAAGTCGCAGTTCGAAGGCGCGGCAGTGTTCGGAACCAGCATCGCGCGCTACGGAGAAATCACCGCCAAGAACGGCGCCATCGAGCAGTCGAACTTCAACGACTATCAGGTGGCCCGCCTGCCCGACGCACCACGGCAAACCAATGTGACGATCGTAGAAAGCGACGCTCCGCCAGCCGGTATCGGCGAACCAGGCGTGCCGCCGTTTGTTCCCGCGTTCTGCAACGCAATCTTTGCAGCCACCGGTAAACGCGTGCGCGAGTTACCACTGTCGAAGATGGATTTCAGCAAGGCCGCGAAGAGCTGATTCGCTCTTCTGGGTTGTCCTTGGGGCGCAGTTGCACCACGACGACTCGCCGCTGCACAGCGTCCCACTCATCTAGCTAGCGCCTCATCTCGGTTTCCGACCAGCTCGTCCCACAGAGACGGAACGCGAAACGGGCAATTATGTGACGAGCGCACAAATCTGCGCGGCCAATCGCAACAGCCACGGCACAAACTGCATCTTTACTAAGTGAAAGCGCGCTGCTTCTCTTCGTGAACTGCCGTCGTCTATTTACGTATCGGACTAGGGCAATGGGTGACACGCAATCTCGTTGTCCGACGAAATGATGCAGCGCGTTTCGCTCGTGAAGAGGTGGCTCCGGCGAAACCTGAATCGGAAAGTATGGTTCCTGTTGCATTTCGGCGACGTCGCGCGTCGCGCAACCAGGTGGGGCCGCCGGAACCGACTTAAACCAAGGAGAATTCGAATGACAAAAGTCCCAGTACGTTTCGCTCTACTCGTTCTTGCCCTGACCCTGTCGGTGAGCGCATTCGCCAAGCCCAGGAGCGAAAGCGTTGTTCTGTATCAGGACGCCTCCATCAACGGCACTACTCTTCCCGCGGGCGAGTACGTGGTGAAGTACGACGTTGACGGGAACAATGCGCAGGTCAAGTTCATGAAGGGCAGCAAGGAAGTGGCCAGCGCCAGCGGCCAGGTGAAGACCCTCACCAAGAAGCCAGACAGCAACCAAGTGGTGGTGGATACCGCGGGAAATTCGCGGACGATCAGCGAGATTGATTTCGGTGGCAAAGACACTGCCATCAGCTTCGCATCCGGCGGCTCATCAGCAGGGAAGTGACCGCCTGAATGTGGTCTCCCAGGTTCGCGTCCGCGAAACAGCGCGAACCTGGTGCGGCCCACTCAGCGTTCCACAAACGACTTCAGTCTCGATAGCGCATCGTCCCATTGCGCGGAGACCTCCTCGAGGTATTCTCTTATACCTCCCAACGGCCGCGGATCGAAGGCGAACTGACTCTCCCGTCCCCGTCGTGCATGTCGCACCACTCCCGCGTTCTCCAGGACCTGCAGATGCTTGGTGATCGCCTGGCGCGTCAGTCTTGAGCCGGACGTGAGCTCGGAAATGGACCGCGGCGTCCCATCCGCGAGCTGTGCCAGCAATGCGAGGCGTGTCGGGTCCCCTAGTGCAGCGAACACCGGCGCGTGGGCGCGAACAGGGGCAAAGCTCCGCCTATGGCTTCTGCGCGACATAGCTCTCGATGTTCTTCATCTGCTCGGTCCAGCCGCCGTCGTTTCTGCGGAAGGACTCGTCCCGGGTGTTGGCCGGCAGATTGTCAAAGCCCGATTCCGTGAGCGTCAACAGCGTACCGCCGTCGATCCTGTCCAGCCTGAACTCAACCAGGGTCGTCGGTTCTTTAAGGATGTCGGCATCGGGCTCAAAGGAATGATGCCAAGTGTAGGAAAAGAGCTTTTCGGGCTCCATCTTCTGCACAATGGCCTGCCACTTAATGTGCTCGTAACCCGGATAAGTGATCTGGCCGCGCGAAACTTGGCCCGGCACAAACGGGCCTTCCAGCTTTACCTTGAACCACTCGCCAAATTCGCGATAATCGGTGAGCGCGCGCCACACGCGCGAAACCGGGGCCTTCAGTTCGATACGTTTTTCAATTCGGTCAGCCATAAGAAATGCAACCTCAAGGTTGCATATTAGTGCAATCCGAGAAGACAAGCAACTAGTTGGTTGCGTTTCGTATTTGTAAGTGTCTTACTGACGGACCGGAGCCTTCGTCTCCGTCTTTGCCTTCTGAAACAGCTCGACACTGTTGAGGATGATGTCTACCGCAGCTTCTTCGCCGATCGTCGAGTTGATCATCAAGTCGAAGCGCTGCCGGTCTGGCCACTCGACGCCGAAGTATTGCTTGATGAAGGCCGCACGGTCGCGGTCCACCGTCTCGGCAAGGTGAATGGCTTCGCTCTCGCTCTTGCCGCTCGCCTGCAGTCGCCGTATCTTCTCGTTCTGCGGCGCGAAAACAAATACGTGAAACGCGTCCTTCCGGCTCTGGAGATAGTAAGCCGAGCCGCGACCTACGATGACGCATTCGCCAGCCTCGGCGGCATGTTTCACCACCCGCTCGGCGACCTCCCTGACGCAATCGGTATCTGCCATTTTCAGCCGCGGAGCGTTCAGGCTCCCCTCAAAACTGCCGCGCATGAAGGCCATGAGAAGCCGGTGGTACAGGGGGTCGCGCTTTTCCTCGTGTTCCTCGACCACCCGGCACTCGCATTCCATCTGGCGGGCGATTTCGTTGGTCAGCCGCTGGTCCCAAAGCGTCCAGCCGAGGCGATTGGCGATTCGCTTGGCGATGTCGGCGGCACCGCTTCCATACTCGCGTTCAACAGTAATCACTCGGATCATGGCTAACTCTCACGCAACCCGCGCCCGTTTTACATCAACCCGCGCAATCGTTGCGTGTTTCGATTCTCGCACGCAACGCCGCTACTCCATCACCACGCGGCGCCCGCCGGGATCATTTTTCCTCAATGCAAAGGAAAGCACAAACATGATTGCCGCCATAACTGCCAACAGCAGGAACGTATCGACATAGGCAAGGGTTGTCGCCTGGATGATGACCGACTGATAGATCAGCGCGTAGGCCACTTTAGCAGCGCGGGTGGCGTCTACACCAGACGCAACGACTCGTGCTGATAGGGCAGCAGTGGCTTCGGCCAGAGTTGTCCTCCCCGGGGTCACATTCGCCACCAAGTACACCTGATGAACCTGCGCTCGCCGCGCAATCACCGTGGTGACCATCGATGTTCCTACGCTGCTGCCGATATTGCGCATGAAGTTGACCAGGCCGGCGACACTACCGCTCTTCTCGGTCGGCATTCCGATATACGAAGCCAGATTGATGGGGACGAACAGGAAGCCCAGGCCAAACACCTGCACCATTCGCAGCATGGCAGCGCTGCGGAAGCTGATGTCGAGGTCAAGTTGCCGGCTGGAATAATACATCCCGATCGACAGCGTCAGCCAGCCAAACGCAATCAGATAGCGCGCCTGCACTTTCGACGAGAGCACGCCGACCACGGGCATCATGAACAGCAGCAGAAGGCCGCCTCCGGAAAGCACCAGCCCGGCCGACTCCGCCGTATAACCTAAGAGCGATTGCAGGAAGAGGGGCATCATTACCAGGCTGGCGAACAGCATCAGGCCCAGGATGAACATCATACCGTTGGCCGCCAGGAAGTTCAGGTTCTTGAACAGGCGCACCTCGATGACAGGATGGTCATTGAACCATTCCCAGATGACCAGTGAAACCAGGCCTACCACGGCGAGAACCGCCAGCGTCACAATGAAATGTGACCCGAACCAATCATCCTCCTGCCCCTTGTCGAGCATGATCTGCAGCGCGCCAACGCCGAGGACGAGCAGCGACATGCCGATGTAGTCGATGCGTGACGCTATGCCCGCTCTAAGCTTTGCCCATGGCGGGTCTTCGATCAAGCGATAGACGAGAAACAGCGCCAGGATCCCAATCGGCAGATTGATGAAGAAGATCCAGCGCCAGGTGTAGTTGTCGGTGATCCAGCCGCCGAGCGTCGGCCCGATGGTCGGCGCGACGATGACGGTGACACCGTAGAGCGCGAATGCCAGTCCACGTTTCTCGGGAGGGAAAGTGTCGGCCAGGATTGCCTGAGCCATGGGTTGCAACCCACCTCCGCCTGCACCTTGCAGGATGCGGAACACGATGATCGCTCCCAGGCTCGGCGCAAACCCGCACAACAGGGAACTCACGGTGAAAATCGCCAGGCACGTCATGAAGAAGCGTTTGCGGCCGACCAGGTTGGCCAGCCATCCGCTGATAGGCAGCACCACGGCGTTCGACACCAGATACGAAGTCAGCACCCATGTGCTCTGGTCGGTGCTTGCGCCAAGGTTACCGCCGATGTAGGGAAGCGCGACGTTGGCGATGCTGGTGTCGAGCACCTCCATGAACGCCGCGACGGCCACCACCACGCCAATCAGCCACGGGTTGAACTTGGGGCGCCATGGGGCCTGGACCGCAGGTGGCGAGGCTTCCGCAACTGCTGTACCGCCGGCTGGTCCGTTGTCGGGTGCAGCTGTGGTTTCAGCCATGGACTACAGATGCTGCTCAGGTGCCAGTGGTCGCGAGTTGCTGTCAATGATAATGCCGCCCAGGGCCCGGACCAGGGCGGCTAGTTGCGAATAGCTAACAGCTAAGAGCTAGTTGCTCGGTTACGCCGTCATCCGCGCTGGTTCCTCGTGGAAGCGCACCGACACCAGCTTCGAGACGCCCGGTTCTTGCATGGTGACGCCGTACATCACCGGCGCGATGCCCATGGTCTTCTTGCTATGCGTGATGATGATGAACTGCGTTTGTCCGCTCATCTCCTGCACCAGCGTCGTGAACCGGCCGATGTTCGCTTCGTCGAGTGGAGCATCCACCTCATCGAGGATGCAGAACGGACTTGGCTGATACTGGAAGATGCCCATGAGCAGCGACAGTGCCGTGAGTGCCTTCTCGCCACCCGAAAGCAGAAGTACATTCTGTAGCTTTTTGCCGGGAGGCGACGCGACCACGTCGATGCCGCTCTCCGCCGCATTCTCTAGGTCGGTGAGGCGCATGAATGCCTGCCCGCCGCCAAACAGCTTGCTAAACGCGAGCGCGAAGTTTTCGTTGATGCGGTTGAACGCCTCTTCGAACTTTTGCCGCGAGATGGCATCGATTTCTCTGATCGTATTCAGCGTGTTCTCGATGGCTTGCAGCAGGTCCTGACGCTGCGTCTCCAGGAACTCGTGGCGCTGCGCTGTCTCCTGGTATTCTTCCAGCGCCATCATGTTCACCGGGCCCATGTTTTCCAGCCGGGTGCGCATCTCTTTATAGAGCGCGTCTTCGTTGCCAAGCTCTTCGCCCTGCAAGCGCGGCAGCGACTCGTCAGCCAGTAGCTCTTCGCGCGGCTGGCTCAGTTCCTGGATGCACGTCTCGGCCATGTGCTGCGCGTCTGACTGCAAACGCGCTTGTTCAGCCGCAAGTTCGCCGCGACGGTCGCGGGCTGCATCGAGTTCGTGACGCGCTGTTTTCAGCGTCTCTTCCAGCTCGCCGAGGCGCACGCGCACGGCCTGCAACTCGTCTTGCAATTCGCGATCGCGCAGCTGCGCCATCTCGCGTTCCGCCGTCCACTCGATCTCCTGCTCGGCGAGCCTAGCGTTCTCCTGTTCGCGTTGTTCTTTCTCGGCCGCTGCCGCCTCGATCTGCCCTTTTAGTTTGTCGAGCCGTGACCCGACCTCCGTCACCATCGCGTCGAGACGATCGACGGTCGCTGCGGCACCGCGCCGCCGCTCTTCCAGCGTGGCCAGCCGCGCGCGCGCATCACTGGACTGCTGCGCCGCTTCATCGCGACGCTGGCGCAATTCATCCAGACTGCTTTGCGCCGCTTGCATTTCGCTTTCGAGACTTGTCTTCTGCTCTTCGTGCTTGGCCAACTCGGTGAGCTGCGCCGCAATCGTGACTTCACTTTCGCCGCACTCGATTACCAGGCGCTGCATTTCGCGCTCATACGTCGAGAGGCGCTCGCGCAATCGAACCATTTCGCCGTCAAGCTGCTGCAGTGTATGCCCTGACGTCATCGCCTGCCGCTCAGCTTCGCGCTTGTCGTCTTCCAGTCGCTGCAATAGACCGGTAAGTTCGCCAATCTCGCGCGTCAACCCAGCCACGCGGGTCTGTTCTTCGGCGATCGTGCGTTCGATGTCCGCCGCCAGCCGCAACACTTCGCGCAACTCGCGCTTCATGGCCAATGGACCTTCGCTGCGCTGCTTACCGCCCGTCACCGTGACGTTGTGGAAGCATTCGCCCGAGCGCGACAAAAAGAACGCGTCGGGATTCTGCAATGCCAGGTCGCGGCCAACTTCGGCGTCGGGCACGATGTAGCCGTTGCCGAGCTTGGGGAGAATCACTTCCAGAGACTTGCCAAATCCATCCAGCACCCGAATGCAATGCTTCAGCGGAACCACGGTATCGCGTTGAACGCCGTGATAGCTGGCTTCCTCCGCCGCGAACGAGAACTTCGCCTGCGAATCTTCGGGATGCACCAGGAACGTCGCCCGTCCATCCACATCGCTGCGCAGCAGGCGCAACCCTTCATCGGCAGCGTCCCACGATTTCACCACGATAAAGTTCAGCTCGTCGCGCAGAAAATCGTCCACTACGTTCTCGTAGCGGTCTTCGACCTCGAGAAAATCAGCCAGCACGCCCACCGGAGCCATCCCGCCGTTCATCGCGCCCGACTTGAACAGCCGGCGCACCGACTCGGTCGAATATCCATGCTCGGTGATGACCGCTTCCAGCGAGCCCTTCTTGCCGATCAGCCCGGCATATTCCGCGCGCAGGGAATCGAGGTGCTGCTTGCCGTGCGACTCGGCCGCGCGTTTCTGCTCCAGCAGCAAACGGTTCTGGTCGATCTGCGTCGTCAGAGCTTCCACTCGCTGCGAGGCGGACTCGAACTCTAAGCCCAATTGTCCGCGCTGCCCGCCAAACGACTCGAGTTGCTGGTGCGCGGTCGCAGTCTCCTCTTCCAGTCGCCGCGCCTCGCGGTCGAGCGCCGCAATGCGTTCCTCGGCCTGCGTGATGCGGTTCCGTACCGACGAAGCCGCCGAAACCGCTTGCAGAATCGAGCTACGCCGCAGTTCCTGCTGCCGCTCCACGTCCATCAGCGTGCCGGAGGCCAGTGTGGCTTCATGCTGTCGTTGCTGCAGCTCGTCCTGCGCCTGCGCGACATCGGCATTGGCCGACTGCAGAATGTCGCGGTTCTCTTCCAACTCCTGTTGAAGCCGGGCAAGTTGCGCTTCCGCGTTGCCCAACTCGGCCTGCGCTCCCGCGGAACGCGCATCCAACTCCGCGCAACGCTCTTCGTTTGTGCGCCGCCTGGCAATGGCGCGATCGATTTCCATCACCACCGCGTTCAGCTTGTCGCGGTTCTCATTGCCTTCGCGCTCGATGGCGTAACCACGCTGCGTGCGCTCCCCGTGCTCGCCTTCCATCGTCTGCACGGCCTCGCCCTTCACTCGCATCGCTTCGCCGATTTCCGTCAACAACCGCTCCAGGGCTTCGGCCTCGGCATCGAGTTGCGCGAACTTGCTGGACAAGACAATGCGTAATTTGGCGCGCATTTCGTCGCGCAGCTTCGCGTAGCGCTCAGCCTTGCTCGCCTGGCGTTTCAGCGAGTTCATCTGCCGCGTCACTTCGTCGAAGATGTCGTTGATGCGCGCCAGGTTCAGCTTAGCGTCTTCCAGTCGCGCTTCCGCCAGTCGTTTGCGCGTTTTGAACTTGGTGATGCCCGCGGCCTCTTCGATGATGGCGCGCCGGTCCGTCGGCTTGCTGCTCAGGATCTGGCCGATGCGTCCTTGCTCGATGATCGCGTACGACTCGGGTCCCAGCCCGGTGCCCATAAAGATGTCTTGAATGTCGCGCAACCGGCAGAGCTTGCCGTTCAGCAGGTACTCGCTCTCGCCCGAGCGGAACAGCCTCCGCGTGACCGCGATCTCTCCTGCTTTAAAGGTGCGCTTAAATTTCCGCCGGCGGATCTTCAGCACCACGTGCTGAGCAGCCGCGCCTGTTGTCGCTGCCACTTCCGGGCTCGTCGTTTCAGTCTGCGCTGCAGGTTGCCCGTCCGCAGCTTCGAGCGCCTCATCATCGCCCTGTCCCGGACGCACCTCTTCCATGTAGCGCTCGGCGTCTTCCGACTTGGCCGTCCGTACCGCCGACTCGTCCCAGTCTTCTTCCGGAACCTCATCTTGAATTTCGATTTCAGGTTCGCCCGGCTCACCGTACACGACGGGATCGATCAGGGTCAGCGTCACCTCGGCCATGCCGGTGGGCTTGCGTTCGCGCGTGCCCGCAAAAATCACGTCCTGCATGTTCACGCCGCGCAGCGACCGCGCCGATTGCTCGCCCAGAACCCACGAAATCGCATCCGAGATGTTCGACTTGCCGCAGCCGTTCGGCCCCACGATCGCGGCGACGCCGTCTCCCTGGAATTTCAGTTCGGTGCGGTCACAGAACGACTTGAATCCCAGGATCTGTAACTTTTTTAGTTTGAGCAACTTGTACTCCTTCTTGCGTGTGACGCTTCAGCCCGATAGGCGCTTCGCCCTCGTCCAATCAAACCCCCGGGCAGGGATCGAGTGGCTGCACCTGTGCAACTTTATCCACGTATGGGGCAGGCGTCAACTTAGAAAACCCAATATTTTGTGTCTATCTGGCAAAAACCACACCATATTGCACCGCTATTGCAGCAATCGGTCGAAATGGCGGTGCCCTATGACGAAAGGAGGTCGCGGAACCATCGACGGGCGTACTCACGTCAAGGAGGGAAAGAACCACTAGAGCAATTCCAGTCTAGGAGCCTCAAGGGCCAGATTCAAGCGCAATCGGCAAGGGTTACTTGAGTGATAAACGGGGCAAGAGTATAGGTAGTGCCCGCGGAACCGTGCGAACCAGGGCAGCATTAATCAGAATCGACATCAGCGAGGCAGCCAATGTCGCGTAATAAAACGGGTCGCCGACCAACCGGTTAGCATGGGCAACTTGGATGAGAACGAACGAGAATTCGCCGATCTGGGTTAGTCCGGTGCCCACCAGGAAGGAAGTCGTCCAAGGGTAGTGAAACAGTTTCACCACTGCCGTCCACACCACGAACTTCCCCACCACGACGAGCAGAAGTATCGCCAACAACAGTCCTGGGTATCCGACCACGGCCCGCGGATTGATCAACACGCCCACCGTGACGAAGAAGAGTGCCACGAAGGCATCACGTAGCGGCAGCATCTGAGCGAGCGCCCGGTGCGCGAACGGCGACGCGCTCACCATCAGTCCGGCTGCGAAAGCCCCCAACGCCAGCGAGAGTCCCACCGCTTCGGTCAGCGCGGCTGTGCCCAGACACACCGCAAGTAATACCAGCAAGAACAGTTCGTCGCTGCAGGAACGTGCGATGCGCGCCAGCAGTCGCGGTACCAAGTATGTCGCGCCAAGTCCGACGGGCACCAGCACAAGGGCGGCCTTTCCTAGTGCTGCTGCAACGCCCAAGAGGTGATGGGGGCTCAGGTTCGCCAGCACAGGCATAAGAATGGTGAGGACCACCACCGCGAGGTCTTCGACCAGCGTGATACCGACCATGATGTGGCCGTGTTGCGACTGAAGTTCGCCGCGGTCGATAAGCAGTCGCGACAAAACCATAGTGCTCGCAACGGAAATGATGAGCCCGACGACCAGTCCGGTCATGGCGCCCCAACCGAGCAGCCAGCCCATGCCGCAACCCAGCAGACCCAACAGGACGATTCCCAGGGGTGCGCCGATGAGCGCCACCCACTTCACTGTTGCCAGCTCCTCGAGCGAGAACTCCAGCCCGATGGAGAACATTAGAAATACGACGCCGACTTCGGCGATGACCTGAAACGTGTGAGGATCGTGAATCTGCGGTCCGGGAGTAAACGGACTGATAGCGATTCCCGCGACCACGTAGCCCAGAATCAGCGGCTGGCGCAGCTTCCACGCCAGCGTACCGC
This sequence comes from uncultured Acidobacteriaceae bacterium, assembly GCA_963730105.1. GTDB lineage: Bacteria > Acidobacteriota > Terriglobia > Terriglobales > Acidobacteriaceae > DASRAA01. The sequence goes on along the minus strand of CAVSQO010000009.1, from coordinate 134,117 downwards.
CGGCGATCGCGGCAATGAACACGTAAGAAAGTTCTTTGAAGATTTCGCTATGCGGTGGCATGACGATAATTGTTGGACAGGGTACTACAGTCGCTAAAACCGAGTCGCCTTCAAGTAGGATGTGGAGAGTTTCCGCGGACTCAGGTAACATCCCCTCCCATGCGAAAGTTGATCCTTTTTCTGGCGGTAATAGTTGCCACCGCAGCAGTCGCGCAGCACTACGACCTGGTCATCGAAGGCGGGCGCGTGATGGACCCCGAGTCCGGCCTCGATGCTGTCCGCAACGTCGGCATCAGTAGCGGGAAAATTGCCCGCATTTCCGTCGATCCGCTGGCGGGCAAGCGTGTGCTGAGCGCGAAAGGCCTGATCGTCGCGCCCGGCTTCATCGACCTTCACCAGCATGGACAGGACAATGACAGTGGCCGGGTGAAAGCCTTCGACGGTGTGACCACCGCGCTCGAACTGGAGATCGGTGCTCCCGACGTAGCCAGCTTTCTTCAGCAGAAAAACGGTCATTCGCTCATCAACTACGGCAGCGCGGCCAGCCATGTGGCGGCGCGCGCCTTTGTGTTCGGTGCACCACTGCCTCCCGAAGTCATCGACTCGCACGCGGGCATTCCCGAGATCCTGCCCAAGAGCGGACCAGCCACCAATCAACCGGCCACGCCTCAGCAAATTGAAGCCATCCGACAACGCCTGAACACCGAGCTCGACGCCGGAGCGTTGGCCATCGGCATGGGCATCCAGTACACCCCTGGCGCGACTCGCCTCGAAGTCATCGACATGTTTCGTCTGGCTGCCAAGCGCGGCGTGCCGGTGTTTACTCACGTCCGCAGCTTCGGCTCCAGCGAGCCCGGCTCCGACATTGAGTCCATCAGCGAGGTCATCGGAGCTTCGGCAATCTCAGGCGCATCGTTGCACATCGTCCATATCAACAGCACCTGCCTGCGTGACTCGTTGGAGTGCCTTTCGCTGGTAGCCGGAGCACGCGCCCGCGGCCTCGACGTAACCACCGAAGCCTATCCCTACATTGCCGGCATGACCACGATCAACTCCGCCCTGTTTAATCCCGGCTGGCGCGAGAAGCTCGGCATTGACTACAGCGCGCTGCAGCTTCCCGACACCGGAGAACGCCTGACCAAGGAACGCTTCGAGGCGCTGCACAATTCTTCCCAGCCGCAATCGGTGCTGATGTTCGCGAACACGCAGGAAGTGGTCGACAAGGTGATTCCGAATCCACTGGTGATGATAGCCAGCGATGGCGCGCCCGGGCATCCGCGCAATGCCGGAACTTACTCGCGCGTGCTGGCCCAGTATGTCCGCGAGAAGGGAAGCATCACCCTGATGGACGCGATTCGGAAGATGAGCCTGATGCCTGCGCAACGACTGGAGAAATCCACTCCCGCCGCGCGTGCCAAAGGACGCCTGCAGGAAGGCGCCGACGCCGATATCATCGTGTTCGACCAGCAGACCGTCACTGATCGCGCGACCTACCAATCACCCATGGAGCCGAGTTCAGGAATGCAGTTCGTGATTGTCGGCGGAACAGTCCTGATTGACCAGGGCAAGTTGGTGCCCAACACGTTCCCCGGAAAAGTGCTGCTCGGGCCAGGAAAGCGTTAGGGTCGTTGATGATGACGCGATGCCGAGATCAGGCCAAAGAAAGTGTGATCGGGCGCAGTTAGTTTTTTGGGCGTGGAGGGCTGCGACAGCGCTACCATGCTTCGCAAGGTTCGACTGTGCCGGCTACCGGGTGGTCGAGTTGCCTTTGCATTTGTCTTTGCACTTGCCGCTCCAGGCGACGCCCAGCGCGTGCAGGATGAGCTGATCATGGATGCTGAGCTTGTCGGGTTCGCTGATCGCCTCCCATGCGTTGAGCACTTCCGGATTGCGGGTGATGCACCACGCTTCGTGGCGGACCAGGCCGTCGCAGAAATCGCAGACGGCGTCGGCCGTGTAACGGTTGCTATGAAACCAGGGGGTCGGATAGGTAGTTGCCATGGCCGGTTCTCCTTGATGAGACAAGGGTGGCCGCTTCCCCGTCGAAATCCCGGTGAGTGCAATCACAACGAATTGTGATGTTCCGCACTTTTGGAAAATGGGTTAATCAGTTGCGCACTTACTTTATTCAGCACCGTCGGTAAGCGGGACGCGTCCCAGCCTCCAGCTGGACAGCGGAAAGGAGGAAGAGGTGGCCACCAAGTCCGGGAAGAAACAAACTTCGCCTAAGACTGCTTCTCAGAAACCTCCTGCATCGCGGGAAGCAGAATTCTCCGCGGGCCACGCGTCCCATCGTTCCCTCTGGATACCGCTTTCCCAGGTCGCCCGAGGGCATGCTCGACTGGAGTTGGGCAACCGAGCGCCTGAGCGGCTCGTACAACTATGTGATTGTTACGGTGCGTCCCGACGGGCGCCCTCACGCCATGGGTATGCACGGACTGTGGCACGACGACGCTTATTACTTCGGTACCGACCCAGCAACTCGCAAAGCCAAAAACCTGGCCGCGAATCCAAACTGCATACTCATCACCGAAGACATGAAGGAGTTGGTGATCGTGGAAGGTGTGGCCGAGAAAGTCAAATACAGTCAGGTGCCCAAAGGCTTATCCGACGCCAGCAAGTCCAAGTATGGCTGGCCGCTCCCGTCGCGGTCCGACGGATCGGTCTTCAAGCTGGTTCCGCGTGTGGTCTTCGCCTTCCCCCTAAAGCAGATCGCCACCGCCGTCACCAAGTGGGTGTTTGAATAGAGGCGGCGTCCCAACACTCTTGCATTCGCACTCCGCGCACCGCAGAATAGACTGACCAACGTGGGAAATTCTCAATTTAGTTGATTCTGTCGCGCTACCAGGAGGGATTGGTTTGCCGTTGAAGGCTGGAGAAAAGCTGGGCGATTACGAAATACTGAGCGCGCTGGGCTCGGGTGGTATCGGCGAAGTCTACAAAGTACGCCATGTGATCTCGCAGCGCGTCGAGGCGCTCAAGCTATTGCGTTCCGATCGCAGCGGCAGCGAGTTGTCCGAGCGCTTCCTGCGCGAAATTCGCGTGCTTGCCAGCCTGTCGCACCCCCACATCGCGCGGTTGCATACAGCGTTCCAGGTGAACGAACAGGTCGCCATGGTCATGGAATTCGTCGAGGGCGAAGATTTGCAGTGGAAGATGCGCTCGCCCTGGCCGCGCCGGCCGCTGGAAGGCATCGACTACGTGCGCCAGGTGCTCTCGGCGCAGGAATACGCCCACGCCCGCGGCGTGATTCACCGCGACATCAAGCCTTCGAACATCGTCATCACGCCCGACGGACAAGCCAAGCTTCTCGACTTCGGCCTCGCCATGCGCACTGCCGATGCCACGTCTACCCGCCCCGGCCACGTGCTTGGAACGTTGCACTACATGTCTCCAGAGCAGGTACGCGGCGAGCGCGTCGATGCGCGCTCCGACATCTACTCGACCGGAGCGATGTTGTACGAGATCCTGACCGGCAAAACGCCCTTCAAAGGCACCGATTACGAGATCATGCGCTGCCACGTCAATAACGAGCCGCGCTACCCGGCCGAGTTGAATCCCGCCCTGACCACCGGAATTTGCAGCACGATTCTGAAAGCGATGGCAAAGGATCCGGCCGCGCGCTACCAGAGCGCTACTGAATTTCTTGCCGGCCTCAGTGACATTTCGTTCGAGGAAGCGCAGACCATCGAGCGGCTTTCCATCATTCCTCCGGCGTCTGCGACCGTGACCCCGAGCGATAAGCCTGCGACGAATACTCCCGCGCCCAAGTCAGGAAGCGACCCGGCGCGACCGTCGAAGTTTCAGCCTGCGGAGCTCGATTCGGTGAGCAGGGAACTGGCGGCCTTCATCGGCCCCATCGCCAAAGTCGTGGTGAAGCGCGCCGCCGACCGCTGCTCGTCTGTCGATGAACTCTACGCTGCGGTCGTTGGCGAGATCGGTACCGAGAAAGACCGTTCGAAGTTCCTGGCCACCAAGAAGCGCTGACCTCCCGCTCTGCGTCCTGAAACTGGGTGCCCCATCCTTTCGCGTCTGTTGCGAAAGGGTGGGACCTAAACTCACTGCTCCAGCATCTTCAATGCCTTCGCCAGGCTCACGTGCATGCGGTTGAACGAACTCGTTACGTTGGCGATCTCGTCCCGTCCTTTGGCCTCCAGCTCCGGCAGATCAGTCTCACCTTTGCTGATGCGGTCCGCAGCCTGCGAAACCCGATGCAGCGGCCGTATCACGATCAGATACAGCGCCGTGTCCAAGGCCGCAATCGTGACCAGGAACGTCACAATCAGGAACATGATCAGCCGCTTATACGCGCTATCCGCGACTTGTATCGGCAGCGACATCGGCACCGACACCACCTGTGCGGCGATGATCTGGTTCAGCTTCCAGCCGAAGCCGTTCTGGTTGCCGTAGGTCTTAATCATCGCCGCCGGCGCGACATCCGGTGTGCTGTGACACTCCAGGCAACTGGCTTGCACGGCCAGCGGTCTCGCCAGGTAGAGCTGACGACCGGTTGGCGTCTCGCGCTCGCCCACTACTTTCTTCTCGTTAGGATGGTCGGCAAAATAACGGATGATGTCCGTCTCCCAGTCGTCCGCACGATCGATCAGATTGGTGGGGTTGAGCGTCGCCTCGCGATACGAATAGTCCGGATACGACTTGCGCATGGAGTTGAAAATCGTGGTCGCGGCGAACGCCGGCACAGTCTGCGGCAGGAAGGTAATTTCATGTTCGGGGTTCTTTAGCAACAGCGGCTTTATTTGCTCCGACGTGTAAGTACGGGTGGAGCTGGCGCTGGCCATCATCAGCTCGGCCTGTTGCAGGACCTGGTCGCGGGCGTTTCCCATCAGGAACTGGTAGGCGAGGTGCGCGATGATGATCCCGCTCGCGCCGAAAAACACCAGTAGCACTAGATTGAACTTGGTCAGCAGCTTCATTCGGACTCACCCCGTCACAGATTACACGAAGGGGGTAAACGGCCCTGGGCTCCGGGCGAGCATGGATTTGCGCGACTGAATTCAACCGCCGAAATCACTCTCGGCTATACAAACGGATACCCTCACACTATCCATTCGGTTAGACGTGGTGGCACGCGCCACCATGACGACCAGGACGGGCTTCATCCAGAATTCGCACTTCACTGAAAGCAAACACGCAATGACTGCTTCGCCCGCCGGAGTGGACATGACGGGGTATGGTTTCGTGCGTGCTCTATCTCACAAGGTAAGCGGCAAGCTCCGGCGAGCTGCGGAGGTTGATGAGCTTCTTATTTCGTTCGGCCGGGGCATGGCCAAGGAGAACTCCAGTGAAAAGCTATCTGATGTATGTTGCCACGATTTCAGTGTTGCTGTTTGCCACGCTTGCCAACGCCAGCCAAATATTTTCCATTCTTCAATTTAACGCAACCAGCCCGGTTACATATTCTCCCGGCGGTACTTATATAGTGGGGGACGGCTCCGGAACTTTGACGGCTGCCGCGGGAAGCTTGCCCATCGGTACGGCCGTCAACTTCAGCCTTACGACCTTCATCTATCCTCAGAGCGCGACAGTAAACGGCACTGTCGTCACGCAGGATTACATCGCGGAACCGGGCCTCTATGTCACCTTGGCAGCCGACGGCAGCAATGTGCTCACTGGTTTCGGGGTCGGTGCTGGTTTTACAGATGGGGTCCTGGGTTCTTCCTCGGCGACCGTCGAATTCCCTGTCTCGGGGTTGAGCTCCAGCTACATCACCAATCTTCCCAACACCGCCTACATATTCCTGATTGGTACTACCAGTGTTCCTTTGAGCCTGGACTACAGCCTTTGCCCTTCCGTATGTCCATCAATAAGCAGCTTCGACCTGGATTGGAACTTTTCCGCCAGCTCCTCGCAGTCAAGCGCTCCGGAACCGTCCTCCGTGTTGCTCCTCGGCGGAGGATTGCTGACCGCTGCCCTGCGCCGCTGGACGACCGGCAGGAATCGCTGACGGGACGACGAGCACTCACCACGTCCCGATGCGCAGCACCGCTTCCGTGGTTATGCGAATTCCGTTTTCGGGGTGAATGTTGTCGACACCGCCCATCCACGAGTGGGTGTACTGCACGTTGACCAACCTCCACGTGAACGGTCGCGTGACCACCACATCGACGCCGCCGCCGGCAGCGAGGCTGGGGCCGTTGCTAGCGACTTCAGTGGACCAATCACTGCGCTTGGGATAATGCGGCAGCGTGCCGCTGCCGTCGTTCCACGCATCGAGCAGCGTCTTCTCCAGTTGCGGGTTGTCTACTTCGTAGGTGACTTTCCGCCCGCCGAACAGCACCTCGGCAAACGGTGAAACGCGCCGCGAAGCTAGCGGAGTCCATCGTGGCCCGGCACCGTAGAACAACGAATCGCCGCTCTGCGTGTAGTGCGAGAACCCCATGATCAGGCAGCCGTTCACTTCTGCCACGATCTGCAACGTCGGACTGAACCGCGTGGCGCCGGACCCTCCTCCGCCAATGCAATTCCGTCCCGAAAAATGCTCGAAGTTCGGATACGCCGCCAACTCAATCGGGGCTTCTTTCGGATACATGTGGTTAGGGTCCGTGTCACCCGAATCGTTCGGGCGCCTCACAAACTCGAACGGCTTCGGTCCTCCTGCTCGATAGTCGGCCAACAGCTCCTTGCGAACGATAAAGTTCTGGCCAACGATCCCCATTCGCGTATCGCGGTGCCACGGCACCCTGAACGCCATCAGGTTGGCGAACGACCGGCCGGGATTCAGAAAGCATCGCGTCAGGGCAATCAGCGGACGGTTGGCGGTGCGGTTCTCCAGCCCCATGATCAGGTACCGGTCTAGCGCGTCCTCCCCGATCATGGTGATTGCACCCAGCGTCGGGGTGTCCACCAGGGTGATAAATCCCGGCGAGGCGTGCAGCATCACGTTGCCAATCGAGGCCTCGCTCGCTATGCCAATCTTCCATTGCGTATGCCATACCGCCGAGAAAGCCATCGAGCGCAGCAAGCTCATGAAGTAATCGCGGCCATCGCCCCACTGAACATCGCGGTACAGCGGATCGTTCTGGCGCAGAATAAAGCCGAAGATCGATCCTTGAATCGGATGCCCGACATACGGAGCCATGAACTGATCGCTGTCGCTCCAGCCGCGCAGTTCGCTCACCGAACGCAGCCAGTCCTTCGCCCACGGCCCATATAGCGCGTCACGCGTGCCCGCCTCTGTCCACAGGTTGAACGTGTGCATGATCCCGGTCGATAGCAGGGCTTCCCCATTGGCCTTTGCCCAGTGAACTTTTGTGTCGGGATGCGGCGGTTCCACCGGCTGCAACGCTAGAGTCTTGCTGGAACTCGAGTCGTCCGCGTGCGGCAGGTCGATCGCCGGACCACTCGGAGTGCCCGTGTCGACGAAAAAATCGTAGAGTGCTGTCTGCGATGGGCTGAAGGGCTGATCGGGATTATCTCCAAAGGCGAGCTTAACGGTGAATTGAGGCAGTGAAGCGCTGGGTGCGTTGGGGATCGGGACTGGATCTCGTATCGCGGCACCGCTCTCGAGGCTGTTGTCGGGCGTGGCTCTTCCGTTTATCAGCGCTGAGATGCTCGGGGTATCAGGGAGCGATGCCGATGCTGGATCGGTCTGCGCGACGGAAGTTATGGCAGAAATGCCAAGAATACAAAGGAAAAGAACAGCCTTCATGGCGATCAGTCCCCACAGCCAATCTTGTGGACGTAGTAACAAAAGCGCTTGGTCGCCGAGACCAGCCTGAACCGAGGATTCTACCTGTCTGAATCCCTTCAGGATTTTGTCCTATCGAGCTGTGAAAACGCAATAGTGCCTTTGGTACTAATGCACTCGTAAAGTGGGGGGCTTTCACGAAACCAAAGTGCTACTGCGACGTGCAATGTGGCTCGCCACAGTCCTTTGCCTACGAGCCGCCTAGCACGGCATCCAGTCCGCAGGCCGTGCCGCCGTCGCGCATGCGAGGCGTAAACTTCGTTTGCGTCGCCGTGACACTGAACGTCCCATCACAGCTGCTCTTTGCCGCCGCATCGGAGAACTTGAAGCGATGTTCGCCCGCCGTGACGTGAAACTGCAGCGGATTCGTGCCGATGGCGCTCGCCCGTATCTGGCCCACGGCTTGGTCGTCGATGCTGACGTCGATGGGCCCTGCAAGGCTCGTCAGTCGCGGATTCCGCACCAGCGTCACCGTCACCGTGTTTCCCGACGGACGCGCGAAAAGGAAATATCCAATCACCGCGGCGACAATCACTGCGGCTACGATGCCGATGATTAGCCCTTTGCTGATTCCCGCCGATGCGGTCCTACTCGCAGCCGCTGCGTCCGAAGCCCCGCGCTGAATCGCGGCGCGGGCCGACGGCGAAATCCCAGCCGGCTGCTGCGCATCCGCGGGCTCACCTACGTGTGGACGAATGGTATCGATCAGCTTCGAGACATTGGCGTCCCAATTCAGGTTGTTGAACGCAATCGCATTCCGGTACGCCAGGTCGCGCAGATCGTCAGGAAGCTGCTCCGCCGCGGGCATCGACGCTCCACGCACCAGCACCGGAATGACCGGCAGGCTTTCGCCCTTCCTCAGCGCGGTCGCCACTTCCTGGCGCACGAAGTCGCTAGGAATATCGAGCCGTCGCGGCCCGGAAGGATCATTGTCGGGCTTGATGTTGGCCCAGTTCGGCCCGATGACCACCAGGAACACTCCGCAGTCGGCCAGCGACTCTTCAATGGAGTTACGAAAGTCCGCTCCCGGCTTGATGGCCTCGACATCGAGGAATAACCGCTCTCTGCCGAACCGCGGAACCAGGCTCTCGTAAATGGCGCGGGTGGAGTCTTCCGAATCTTCGCGACGATAACTGATAAAAATGCCAGGCAAAGTTAGCCCTCTCTTCCGATCCAGACTCGCTTTCGCGATTTAGCCGAACGTACAACGCTTCCCAGAACAGGTCAAGCTCCGCCAGCCACCTAGGCACCACCCGGACGGTTACTAATGAGCTATTGGCGGGCGGCAACCCCGCCTTTAAACTGCTTACATTCTGGAAGATCAGGTTAGCCGGCGTGCCCGTGCGGTACCCGTCAACGGTTTTGCACCACAGCACGAGTTCGTAGCAGATCGCGGTCTTGGTTACGCTTGTATCGCCACTTGAATCGGTGGAAACGCCGACAGTTCGAATTGGATTGCGCCGGGTGACGTGCGACAGGTGAGTTCGTACGTTGTGCTAAGCTTCGTCGCAACACTCGATTCAACGGGTCTTCTGGACGACTCTGGCCTTAGCACGAATATTTTTGCCGACTGGGCCGATGTACAAGGCTGGGAGTGGAACCGGACCGTTGATCGATTTAACTGTCATCATAGCTAGCTACAACACTCGTGAGCTGCTGCGAAGCTGCCTCGATTCCGTGTATCAGTACACCGAAGGCATTAGCTTCGAGGTCATCTGCGTCGATGACGCCTCGCCCGACGGCAGCGCTGATATGGTGGCAACGCTGTTTCCGCAAGTCATTCTGGTGCGCAATCCTGAGCGGCGGCTCTACGCCCGCAACCACAACGCGGGAATGCGCATCGCGCGCGGCCGCTATGCCTGCCATCTCGACAGCGACACCTTGCTGACCGGCAATGCATTGGCAGCAATGGTCCAATTCATGGACGAACATCCCGACGTCGCTGCCTGCGGGCCCAAGCTGCTGAACGGCGACGGCTCGGTGCAGCACTGTATCCGCGGGTTTGCAGGCGCAGGAACGTTTTTGCTGCAAGCCTTGAACTGGCACAAGCTGTTTCCCAACAGCCGTGTGATGAATCAGTACTACAACGCTGACTTCGACTACTCGCGCGGGCAACAGGTGCAAAGCATCGGCACTTCAGCCTACGTGGTGCGCCGCTCGACCTGGGAAAGCGCAGGCATGTTCGACGAACGCTTCGGGCAGTTCATGGTGGACCTGGCCTATAACTTCACCCTGAACCGTCGCGGCTACAGCGTGTGGTACACCCCCTGCGCTGAAGTGATCCACTACGGCAGCCGCAGCATCGGACAGAATCCCGAAGCCGCGTTGCGCCAGGAGACTGAGGCGTTCGTTCTGTTCAACGAAGCCTATGGATATTTCCGCCAGAATTGGCTCTTCAAATGGCTGGTGCGAGGCGCGTTGCACGCACGACTGTATGTCCGCTTGTTGGAACTCCGCCTGCGCGCCGACAAGACGCTGGTGAAAGGGCCAGTCGCAGCCTATCAACGCCGCGAGCCTGAGGTGGTGACAACCTACAGCCGGCGGCCCGCGAAATCGATTGCTGTCCAGTCGGGTGAAGAGTTCTAACCGCGGTCGTGCTCGGCAGACTCTGATTAGGTTTACGTACCTGGCTCATCGCCCTGTCTACTTTCCGCCGCCTGCTTCAACCGCGCCAATGATTCCGTTACTCCCTCGTGCAATTGCTTGGAGCCAAATCGTTCCAGAAACCAGCCCCACCATCCAGGTGAGAAGACAAAGTCTCAGCCAAATGAAACACGGCAATGGGTAGCGTTGAGCGGGACACAGGTTATGTGATTGTGGACGGTAATCCCCCAAGGCAACACGGTGATCAAACGAATTTGGCGGCTTGCTTCGTCGACGTCCCCGACCGTGACCGTCACAGTCCAGCGCTTTCCCAGCGCAGTGGTCTGGGCGTAAATTTTCTGTCCGGGCGACGCTGGGCCTTCTGGCACGCGAGCATCATGAGTGGGCCCGGAGAAGAAACTCCAATGCGTTTGGGCATCCCACCACAGGGCATAATTAGCGGGTTCAGAGAGCAAACTCCAAATGCGCTCGATCGGGGCGTGTATGGTGGCAAAGGGGCAGACGCTAATGCTCATAGCCTGGTTTTCTTGAGAGGCTGTGCTAACGCTGCGTCCCATTGTAATCAGTCGGCTTGAACTTGCGGAATCGGTGTTACTGCCCGCTGCATAACGTGGAGATGAGCCCGCTATCTTAAAAGCAATGCTGGTTCAAAGCCTCCCTGGCGGCTTATTTGGACTCCTTCCAGTACGGCTTTCGCAATTTTCTTCTCACAATTCTCCAAAAGTGAACGAAGGGGCGGCCAGCCAGCCATAGCAGCGACCCTTCCTGCATCAGCCGCCGCATTCCCCGCAAAAACGAGTTGCAATGACGCAATTCTTCCAGTGCAAGCGCGGTGCAGATGTGTGCACGGCGACGGGAGAATTCCCGCGGAGAAACTTGGCAGCGCCAGTCGTCCACTAGTTGTAATGTTTCTTCCAGCGATTCGTGCCGATAGACACTGGTCATGCTGCCCGCGTGCACACGGTAGCGGCAAACTACCTCCTGCACAGCGCGTGCCGAGTACTTGTTGCATGCCGCAAGATAAAGGAAGTAGTCCGGTGTGATGTGAATGTGCTCCGGTATTCCGCCGGTCCCATCGAACGCCGTGCGCCGCAGCAGCGCCGAACTCATGGCGATGAAGCAACCTTTACCCAGCAACTCTGCGGTGATGTCGCCTTCTGGCAGCGCGCCGAACTCGTGGAACGGATCGTACTCGTGCTGACCGCCGCCAGGTGAGAAGCAAATGGTCCGGCCGTAAATCAATCCGATATCGCGCGAATCGGCGAGCGCGAGTTGCAGTTCGAGTTTGCGAGGCAGCCAAAGATCATCCTGATCGAGGAAGGCCAGCCATTCGCCCTTCGCGCGGCGAATAGCGGCGTCTCGCGCCTGCCCGAGCGCTGTCTGCTGCGGCGCGGGAAGGTAGTGAATCCGCGCATCCGTAAATTCCGCGACGATCGCGGCGCTGTTGTCGGTGGAGCAGTCGTCCCACACAATCAGTTCCCAGTCAGAGAATGTCTGCGCCAGTGCGCTGTCGAGGGCCGCGCGCAGCGTGGCCGCCCCGTTGCGAACATTCATGATGATGCTGACGGCAGGCATGATTGAACGCAGAGCTAGAACGATCAGACAGTATAGCCGGACGATTGCCGGGTCACTTTTTTCCAGTAGGGAGCAACAATGCTCCGCCGCCCGAGATGAAAGACGTAATAGAAAGGGCGCGCGAGCTGCGAGCCAACGGATCCGTCTGTCGTTAGCCGCCGAAGTCCTTGAAGGAATGTGTCGGGTGCGCGCATCTCGGCGAGCGCAATTTGGGTGGAATGGTGACGCTTGCACTTCGCGAGAATCGTAGAATCGACGTCACTCCTCCATATCTCCATGAGCCGAAGCGCTTCTTCGTGTACGAAAAGTGCCGTGGTCTGCGAGGTGTTGGCGTCATGCATGCGGTAACGGCAGACAACTTCCTGCACCGCCGCGGCGGGGAAGCGGCGAGCGAGCGACGTGTAGAGATAGTAGTCGGGAATGATGGTGATTGTGTCAGGAATGCCGCCGATGGCTTCGATCGCCGAACGGCGGAACATCGCCGAGCTCATTGCGATGAAGCATGAATTCGCGAACAGCTCGGCGAAGATGTCGCCCTCCGGAAGATCGCAGTATTCGTGCGCCTGGTCATAGTCGCGCTCGGTCCCGTTTGCGTAGAAGCGAACCGTACGGCCGTAAATGAGCGCGGCATCGGGTTTATCGTGGGCCAGCGCGAGTTGATGCTCGAGTTTGTCGGGAAGCCACAGGTCGTCCTGGTCAAGGAAGGCAATCCATTCGCCTTGTGCCATCTCGATCGCGCGCTGGCGTGCCTGTCCGAGAGGGACCTGCGTCTCGGAGCGGCAGTAGCGAATTCGCTCGTCATGGTAGCGGTCGAGAATGGATGCCCCGCCGTCGCTGGAACAATCGTCCCACACGATGAGTTCCCAGTCTGTAAACGTCTGGGCAAGGACAGAGTTGATCGCCTCAGCTAAGGTGACTCTGCCGTTAAAGAGATTGACGATGACGGAGACCGTGGGCATTTCCAGCACGAAGTATAGATGAGCTCATGGCCCACAATAGCCTGAGGCGTTGATGGACGGTGCGCAGAATCCTGTAGAATCCGGTTAGTCGAGAACGCTTCATGGATTCCGAGCCGCCTAAGAGCGGAATTTCCCACACCAAACACGCGAAAAATGATTTGCCTGCAATCGCAGGTGGGATGCCTGTGCGCTCACGGGAGAAGCGCATCATTTTCGGCGAGCCGCTGCTGGGCGAGGCCGAAGCAGCAGCCGTGTCCGAGTGCATCCGTAGCCGCTGGATCGGGCTCGGCGAGCGCGTGGGCCGTTTCGAGCAGGAATTTGCGGCTTACAAGCAGGCGCCTTATGCAGCGGCAGTGAGCAGTTGCAGCGCCGGTCTGCACCTCGTTCTCGCGGCGTTAGGGATTGGCCCAAGCGACGAAGTGATTGCCCCAACTCTCACCTTCTGCTCGACCATCCACGCCATTCTGCACACCGGCGCGACACCCGTTCTCGCGGATTGCGAACGGTCGTCGATGAACATCGATCCCTCGCTCATCGAAGCGAAGGTCACACCCCGCACCAAGGCCGTAATGGTGGTCCACATGTGCGGTCGCAGTTGCGACATGGATGCCATCCTCGCGGTTGCCCAAATGCACAATCTAAAGGTCGTGGAGGATTGCGCGCACGCGATCGAGACCAAGTACCACAATGTGGGGTCTGGATTGACCGGCGATGCAGGCTGCTTCAGCTTCTACCCGACCAAGAGCATCACGACCGGAGACGGCGGCATGGTCATCAGCCGCAACAGGGAACTGATCGAACGAATCAAGCTGCTTTCCTATAACGGCGTGGCCACCAGCGCGTGGACGCGTTTCGCGGGCGATGTCGCGGGCTACGAAGTTCTCGCAGCGGGCTTCAAATACAACATGACCGACATGGAAGCATCGCTGGGCCTTCCGCAATTACCGTTCTTAGAGGAACGTCGAGCGAAGCGCGAGCATCTGTGGATAGCGTATGACGACGGCCTCAGGGGATTACCAATGATTCTGCCTTCGCTCGGCGACGGCCAGAATCGGCACGCCTATCACCTCTACACTCCGTTGTTGGAATTAGAAAAGCTGACCGTCGGACGGCAACAGATCGTCGCCGCGATGGAGGCGGAGAACATCGGTGTCGGCATCCATTACGAGCCGGTGCATGTGCAGCCATTCTGGATCGAGCGATTTGGCAAGCATGATGGTGATTTTCCCAACGCGACGTACATCGGCGAGCGGACGATTTCTTTGCCATTAAGCGCGGGCATGACCGAAGAAGATGTCGCTGATGTCTGCCAGGCGTTCGGACGGATTTTGCGCTATTACGCCCCCTAACGCGGCGTCCAGCCGTAAGGCCGCTTGGCGACTAGGCCCGGCCACCACGTGAACTGTACCGACGCAGTCACGTCGCGTTGACGAGTCGGCGCGAGCACTGGTTCCAGCCAGCTTTCGTACTGCAACAGTCCACGAAATTCGACTTGCGCTCGCGGACGCAGAATCGCCGACAAGCTTGCGATCTGCTGCGTGCTGCCTTGCGGAATGTATTCCTTGGCGATTTTCACGTTGCGATAGGCCGCCTGCAGGCTGGTCTTGGGCCCGAGGTGATAAGTGCTCCAGGCCTGATAGCCATTGGCATCGCGGCCGATCCAGCTGCCAAAGAGATTACCGTTGTTCACATACACGTTGCGGTAGACGACTTCGTAATAGAAGAAATAGCCGCCCGTCGCCGGCGAGACGAAGCGATCAGTCGTGACCCCTTCGAGCCGCAGGTCGAGCTTCGGGATCCCGGGCAGTCGCGCCAGATACAAACCCGGATTGAAGCCTGCACGTCGTGGCGCCGCCAGCGGCGTGATTTCATCGTGCGTGAGCATATCGATGTAGATATTGACCCACGGCGTGAACTGCCACGAAAAATCGAAGCTGGCGAAGCGTGCCCCGGGATCGTTGCGCGAAAACTTAACGTCGGCGGGCACGGCGCCGAAGCTGGTAAAGCTGTTCCAGAACGAGCCGAAAGTCAGAGGCACATGGTTCTCGCCGGCGAAAACGTTGGTGCGCGCGAACGAAATCTCGATGCCCTGAAACGGATGATGGCCGCCTATCCCGTACGGAGTATCGCGCGAACGGCTTGAAGCTGAGCTTGTTGCCGTAGATATACGGCGCCAACCGGGTACTGGTCGTGGCCGCCGAGCTTGCCGAAAAAATTGTCCCAGCGAAACGAGCCGAAGACCTTGGACACGCCGGGAATGTAGAGCGGCTCAGTCTGGTTGATGCGCAGCATCCAGATCGGTTCAGCGTTGTCGCTGAAAAGCATCGAACCCGATTCGCTCGGTCCCCAATCAAGACTCTGCTTGCCGACCGAAATATCCTGGCCGAGCCACTTGGTAGATACGTAGGTGTCGAGCAGGCGGAACTGATTAATTTCCGGGAACGGCACAGCCGGTTGAAGCGGATCGCCGTTGACGGCCGCGATGGCAACGCGCGCCGACAGCGGATACGCCGGCGCCGAGGGGGAGTGTTGATACTCGCCACTGACGTAATACGAGAAACGTCCATCGTCCGCGCGGGCGCTGAATCCCGTGTAGTTATTAAATCCCTCCTGGTACGGACGCCCGTAATTGTTGATCAGTGTCTGGCCGAGATTGTTGTCGTTGAGCGGCTGGCCCGCAATTCCGGTTAGCGCCGTGTAAATCGTATCGAGACTGATTAACTCGTACGGCTTGCCGTCGAGCGCGCTCAACTCGTCAGCGAACTCCTGGTTGAGCGCAAGGCGAATAGCATTCAATTCGCCGGGAAGTTCGGCGCTGAATTGAAGGCGCTCGTTGAGTCCTTCCAGCATGCGGGCACAATTCATGCGCGTCCAGGGACGCAATCCGATGAACGGCATGGGGATAGAACGCGCAACCGCAAGGCGCTCAATCGCGGAATAGATCCAGCTATCCAGCGGAACGTACGTGCTGGCAAGCCGCCCAGGCAACGGCGCCGATGTCTGCTTGGCAACGATAGTAAGGTCATCGTCGATCCGCGGATCATGGCGCGTCTTGTAAATCTGGCGGCCCGTCTGATAGCCAATCAGGGCTCCGATGAATGCGTCGGAGAGAAAGTGCTGACTGGCCGCAACGCGCGCCAAGCTTATACCGGTGGCGAGTCCGTAAGCTCCCAGCTCGGCATAAATATTGGGGTATTCGCGGGCGATCACCGACGCAAACGCAAACGCCACGGCGGCGTGGTTCGAAGGAAACGAGTTACCGCCGTCAAAGAAATCGTTCTGATAATTCGATTGGTAAGGGCGCAGCCGGCCCATAGCGCCACGCAGAGCGTACTGCACAGGCAGCACGTCGAGCATGGCTTCCGTCGCCAGCACTCCCGTTTCGCGGGCACGATCGTTATTAGAAAGGTGTCCCCAGGCGTACATCACGGCGGTTGTTCCCAGCGCCGCTCCGAGTCCGTAGTTGGAAACCTCTCGCCACGTGTTGGGGTGATAGCTGGCCATGCCGAACGAGCTGTCCGGATCGGTGACGAATAATCCAGCGGCGATTCCTGAGGACGGCAGCAGCCATTTCAGGTCCGCAGGCTGTACGTGCGCGGGGCTGGTCCAGATAGCGAGCTGATCTTGTGCGAGGTGCTTGAAAAAATACCGTTCGTCGGGATGGGGAAGCTTGTCGCTCGGTGCGGCGGTAGCGACGGGCGTCGGAGGAGGATTGGAATCGGGGCTGTCGATGGGCTGTTGGGCGCGCAGACCCACAGCTACGCTCACCAGACTTAGAGCAACCGAGAGGACAGCCTTCAATGATGACCCCGCGCGTGAATGAACAATTCTACTGAATTGACGGCAGGGTCGGGGCGACACATTGGTCGCCCCTCCGAGGCTCATTTCTTAGACGGCCACTATGTGGCCGAACTTATTTCGCCACTCGCAAGTCATTCGTCACCTGGAACACACCCGGCACGGTGTTGGCAGCGATAGTCGCCATGTTCTTGTCGCCTTCGCTATTCACCAGGCCGACCAGCGTCACGCGCTGGTTGTCCACGATAATGCGCATGTCGGGCGCTGTCGGCCAGAAGTAACGTGAAAGCCCTCCGGTCTCGGCAATCGCATAGTAGGTTTCGCGGCGCACCTGATCATCGAGCGAAGAAGGCGGTAAAACCTTAATGTTGTTGACGACCTTGTCGACGCCCTCGATGCGCTTGACCACGCCTTCCGCGTCAGACTTCGTGACTGCATGGAGACTGGTTACGTAGCCGTTCAGGGTGACAGTACGGCCGTCCACCGTGAATTCGAGATCGTCAAACATGGAATACCACGGCAGCAACAGCAGTTGGTGGCGTACGTCCTTGGCGATCCTGGCTTCCACCGGGTCACTGGCCGTGATCTTCTTGCCATAGTCGGCGTTAACGGGCCCGTTGCTGGAAACCTGGCCGAATGCGCCGGCACTCAGGGCCACAAACAATCCAGCGATCAATAGTTTTCGCATATTACTAGCTCCTCACCTACGTATTAGACGCAGGAAGCGTCGATGAGGTCACAGCCGACCGCGCATCGTAGCGGCTCTATTTGTGGCCTTGCGCGTTGCGATATCGGGCGAAAACCACAACTTTCGCGTCCACGAAGGGTTGCAAGCTTGCTTGCCAGAGGAGCCGATTTCGCGGTACAACACCGTAGCGCGGCGATACGATATTAATAGCGGGGGCAGAACAGAAGATGTTCCGGATCATTACCGTCGAGCGTGAATACGGTGCAGGAGGCAGCCTGGTCGCTGCGGAATTAGCGCGCCGCAAAGGATGGGAGCTGCTCGACCAGCAACTCACTGCCGAGATTGCCAAGCTCGCTTCGGTCTCGCCGCGTGTGGTCGCGCGCTGCGAAGAAAAGGTTGACCCGCTGCTGCATCGGCTGGCAAAAGTATTCTGGCGCGGCAGCTACGAGCGCTCGTTGCCCGTCGCCGACGACAAAATCTTCGACGCCGACAACATGGTTCAACTGGCCCACCGCGTGATCGAAGAGAAGGCCAAGCACGGACACTGCGTGATCGTCGGCCGCGGCGGTCCGTATATCTTGCGCAATCGGCACGACACGTTCCGTGTATTTGTCTTCGCCTCGCGCGAGGAGAAGCTCCGACGCCTCATCGGCTTGAAAATGCAGCAGACTGAAGCCGAAGAAATGGTCGACACCATCGACCGTGAGCGGTCGCTGTTCGTTCGTAAGTACTACAACGCCGAGTGGCCCTGTCGAAAGCTCTATCACCTCATGCTGAACTCCGACACGGGCATCGACTTTGTGACCGAGACGATCCTGCAAGCCATGGACAGGATCGAGGCCGCACGGAGCGTCGTCACTCACCATCCAGCGGGAGACGAAACACTACATTCCAAACCGGTTTGAAGGGGCACGGCTTCAGCCGTGCCGTACACGCCCTCCTTTTTGTTGGTCCGAGCGGACTTTAGTCCGCGAGGAGTGTCCGTTGTGACTCTTTCCCATCCTGTGCAACGCCCCTTGTCACATCTGCTCTGTGACGCGTGGACTTGTAATCTCTCTTGGCCGGACTAGACTGGGGCCATCGACGGGTCATACTCGTCAGCTTGTGACCCGCCGCACGGATTACAGGGGGTCGCCATGCCACTCAGCAAAGTCAGGACCTTCCTCGACAAACACCACATCCAGTACGTGGTCATTTCCCACTCGAAGGCGTTCACCGCACAGGGAATCGCCGCCATCGCGCACATTCCGGGGCAGGAGCTCGCCAAGACGGTGATCGTCAAGCTCGACGGCGCGCTGGCGATGGCAGTGCTGCCGGCGTCTTACCAGGTCGACCTTCTGGCGTTGAAAAAAGTTGTCGGTGTTAAAGACGCAGCGCTGGCCACCGAAAGGGAATTCAAGCAGGCGTTTCCCGACTGTGAAACCGGAGCCATGTCGCCATTTGGGAATCTTTACAACGTCCCGGTTTACGTGGACGAGACGCTGACGCGCGACACCGACATCGCCTTCAACGCCGGCACTCACTTGGAGTTGATCCGCATGGCGTTTGCAGACTTCGAGCGGCTAGTACAGCCCGAGGTGCTGGAATTTTCCGCGCGGCATAGTGGTCTGCTCGACCGGGAGCCCGCGCTGGTGCTCTAGGCCCCGCGAGGGCAATTCAAGCTTGGTCTCGCAGGGACGCTGCCAATCCAACCATCGGACGAAGCCACCCGATGGAGCAACGTCCCGGCGGGACCATTTGTTCATGCCAGGAGCAGGGTTTTGAAAGGGCACGGCTTCACACGCTGGGAAAAAAGTGGTTTTTGGTAAAGCCGACACGGTAGAGCTGACCTTTAGGTCAGCGTCTAGGCCCTTTGTATTTGACTCGCCGAGGGGACTTTAGTCCCCGAGGCGTAAGCATTTCGGGCTTTTTCCGCAGCCTGTTCAGCCCTGCCGTACGACGCTTTTGAATTGTCATCCCTCGGCGGCTTCAGTCGCCGGGGGACGTGTTTTCCGTCTTGGCTGCGCTCCGAATGCTGCTCCACCGCACCAACTTTACGCCGCCACATGCGCGAGATGTCCGACCCTTTGCGGCTGTCCCCACACCCATCCCACGATAAAGCCGAATACGAAGTTCGAGCTGGTAACTTCGCAAAAGTGTGCCCAGCGGACCTGTTCCGGGAAGATTCCATTAGGCATGATCAACGCGGCGACTCCGCTGATGAAGGTGAACGCCAATCCAACCGCGACCGCGCCGGACCAATGGGGAAGTCGAAACATGCGTAGAAGCGTCAGGCATACCAGAATGAAGACAGGCCCACGCACAAAGAACTGCATGGAGACGATATGGCCGAAACTGGGAAGGTGCTGTGTAGCGTAGTAATCGCGAACAAACGGAAAGATGATTGTCCCAGCCAGAAAGTAAAGGAACACATAACTGGCAGAACACAATACGAAGCGCCAGAGCTTTTGCGCGTAAGGCCGCTCGGGCAGCGCGGAACTGACAGAGGATTCCAGCACGTCGGCTGAGCGGAATATGACATACCAAAGCAGGGCAGCCACGGCCGCCGACACCACGTCGAAGACGAGTGTGCCGCGCCAATCGATGCCTACGTTGGGCAGGTACCAGGCGCCCTCAATCCAATTCGCCACGCCGACGGCCGTGGGAACCAGGAACAGAGCGAGCACCAGCCTGCGGTTACGCCAATCACTGCGCAAGGCAGCGGCTCCCACCGCCGCGACGATGCAAGCGTCATACACGATCAGGAACAGCAATGGGTGCGGATTGGGAGGGCTCTTGGGGTGAATCAGTATGCCCGATAAAGCTTGGGCAGCGAGCATCGCAATCCAGGCAAGAACGAGACGGGCGGCGATCTTAGTAACACTCATCGGGGACCTCCTTTGCGGGTCTTGGCGGGGCCAGAGGTTAGTGATGATGGCGGTTTGCGATACATACGAATCGCGTGGCCGGTCCAGAGATGTATGCTGCGGAATCCTCGAATGCCGCACTCCAGCGCTAGACGGCCGGAAAGCGGCCTGTGCTCCGCATTGGCCCGGAAATAGGTCTCCAGCCCAGAAGTGTAGGCGCGCACCGCCGCGCGCAGGTTCTGCAGAAACGCGACCGACGAATCGGCGCCCAGGGTTCGTTCCATGAACGCAAATCGCAGCATCAACTCAGCCATTCCGCGCTTCACGTCACTCTGCTCAATCGGGCGAGTCAGCCACTTCCTCAGCTCGGCAGTGCCTGTCGGCGTCAGGCGATAGAGGCGACGGCGGCGTAGTCCCGCCGAGTCTTTCACCACGCCGTAAATCAGCCCTTGGGATTCCAGGCGTTCCAACGCAGGATAGATAGCTCCGGGACTGCTCGAGTAGTTGCCCATGGCGGTCTCCGCAAAGATCTTGCGCAGGTCGTAGCCGGAACTGGGCCGCTGCTGGATCAGTCCCAGCAGAGCATAGCCGAGAACGGAACTATTACTCATAGTACGCCACGTACTATATCGCCGCGTATGGTCGGTGGCAAGAAGAATCGATGATGTTAGTTGCCGCGTTTCCCTTTGTGGGAACGCCAACGTCCGGCGAGCGATTCGCGTCAGGGGCACGACTCCGGATGGAAGCACCGGACTTTAGTCCGGTGAATACTGTACGCAATTTTGTGGGCTTTAGCCCTGGCCTCCGAATGAGAGCGCGCAAAGAAAAAGCCCGCGCGTGGCGGGCTTTGAAAGTCGATCAAAAAACGTTAGTTACTGCTGGGCCGCATTCGCCGGCGTCGGGTCCTGCTGTGCGGTCAACCGGGCATTACTCTTCTGCGCGATGGTCTTCTTGGCGTTGTCGGCCAATTCCTTCGCCTTGGGCAGAAGCTCCAGCGCCTTCTCTACCGCCGGATCGTTTTCGGTATGAACGATCAGCCCTTCCTGCTGGCCAAACTCATTCACGAACAACTCCGCCTTGATGTTTGAGCGCACCCAGTCGTTATTCTCAACCAGCTCGGCCTCGGTATAAGGAATCTGCTGCGACTCGAGGAACTTGCGGAACTCCTGCATCACCGCATCATCGACTTGGAAACTCTCCGTGACCTTGTGGTTGATCACGTAGTGCTTGGCGAAGTTGAAGAACGCGTACTTCTGCAGCAGCTCGTCCTGGAACTTGTTGCTCTTGATCGGCGGAATGACGACGTCCGGATTGATGCCGCCGCCACCGTAAACCGTCCGGCCGCTGTCGGTCATCTTCACTTCGCGGCTTGGCGCCGGAGGCGTGCCATCGCCGCTATCGCGGCTGTTGTAGTAGTAGTCGTAGAGCGAAACGCCGTTGTAATCCCGCTGAATCAGGCGTCCGCTGGGCGTGTAATACTTGGCCGTGGTTAGCGCGAGTCCGGTGTTCTCCGATAGCGGATAGACCGTCTGCACCAGTCCCTTGCCAAACGTGGTTTCGCCGACGATCAAGCCGCGATCGTGGTCCTGAATGGCGCCCGCAACGATCTCCGCCGCCGACGCAGTTCCGCGATTCACCAGCACAACCAGCGGGTAATCTTTCCCGCCATTCCCATGCGCCGCGCGATAAACCTTCTCCGGTGACGAGCGGCCATGGTGCGACACAATGACCTGTCCCTTCTTCAGGAACTTGTCAGCCACGCCAACGCCTTCACTCAGCAGGCCGCCGGGATTCTGCCGCAGATCAAGGATCAGTCCCTTCAACTCGCCTTGCTGCTGCAACTGATCCAGCGCCTGTGCGACTTCGTGCTCGGTCGTTTCCTGGAAACCCGATACGTGGATGTATCCAATACCCGGGCGAATCATGAAGTGCACATCAACGCTGTAGCGAGGAATCTCGTCACGCACCACGTTAAAGTCGATCGGCTTGTCCGTGCCTTCGCGCAGAACAGTGATCTTGACGGTCGTGCCCTTGGGCCCTTTGAGCAGGTCGGCGACGTCGCTCGTGCTCATGTTGTCGGTCGGCTTGCCGTCAACCGCGATGATGATGTCGCCCGGACGAATGCCGGCCCGGTACGCGGGCGCTCCCGTAAACGGAGCGATCACGATGACTTTGTTATTGCGCGGTCCAACCTGCATGCCTACGCCGTAGTACTTGCCGCGCTGCTCTTCGCGCAGGGCGGCGTACGACTTCGGGTCAAAGAAATTAGAGTGCGGATCGAGTACCCGCAGCATCCCGGGAATCGCGCCGTTATAAATGGCCTTGTCTGGATTGACCGGCTCGGCGTAGTTCTGCTGCACCACCTCGTAAACCTCGGTGAAGCTTTTAACGCTGTCGCGAATGTCGGTGTCATTCGACGACGGCGCGGTAGTCATGCGCTGGCCAAAGACCATGCCGACACAGCCACAGGCCAGGATGACGCAAACAATCAATACGGCGGTGCGACGGGGACTGCTGGACATTATCTATTCCTTCGAGAGGGGAGAAAACTCAACGTCATGGTGTGAGCCGACGAGACTCGTTGTGTTCGTAAGTATAACATTTTGCGAGGACAGCCAATCCCGCAACGTGCTGTCTAATTAGGTGCATCGAAGCGCGAAAAGGTTCACCGAATCAACACCACCACCGATAACAGACGGACAGACAGGCACTTGGTGAGCGGGACGTTGGGGTACCCCATCCTTTCCCCGCCTTTGGGAAAGGGTGGGAATTAGATCTTCTCGAGCTTCAGGCGGTGCGCCACTTTTCTGATCCGCGTCGTCCGTGTAAATCGGTGGCTGCTGTTGCCTTTGCCTTTTGCCCAATTCTTCTCCGTGTCCTCCGTGTCCTCCGTGCCTCCGTGGTGAAATCCGCCTCCGTTTGCTGCCAACGCAGTCGGGCATTATCATGAAGCTATGAACCTCGGCATGCCCGAAATGATTTTCATCGTCTTGATGGCCCTTGTCTTGTTTGGGCCCAAGAAACTTCCCGAATTGGCACGGCAATTGGGAAAGGCGATGGCCGAGTTCAAGAAGGCGAGCAACGAGTTCAAAAACCAGCTTGAGATGGAAATGATGAACATCGAGCTGGAGGACCGAGCCAAACAGCCGCCGCCTGCTCCCAGCCCAATGATTTTGCCTGCGGAAAAGCTCTTCGATACCGTTAGCGTGCCGCCCATGGAGTCCATTCCCCGCGCACCGCTTCCGCTGGCCGCCGAGGCTGCAACTCCTGAACTGCCTTCGTCTTCTGATTCCGAAGCCAGCACGGAACCCGCGCCGCTCTCCCCATTGACCACGGACGCCCACGGACAAAATGCCTAGCCCGCTCGTCGAGAAGGCCGCCCAGCGCGGTTCAGAAGAAATGACGGGCATGAGCTTCCTCGAGCATCTCGAGGAACTCCGTCGCCGCATCATCTATAGCTTCCTCTACATCGTTGGCGGATTCTGCGTCTGCTGGTGGTTTCACGAGCAGATTTTCGCGCTCATGCAGAAGCCCATCATGACGGCCCTCGCCGCCCACAACATGGAGCAGAAGCTCGTCTACCTGAACCCCACCGACCCCTTCAATATGTATTTGAAGATCGCGTTCATCGCCGGGGTCTTCGTGGCTTCGCCGTTCGTGCTCTATCAGATTTGGCTGTTTATCTCGCCGGGCCTGTACCGCAACGAGCGGCGCTATGTGATGCCGTTCATGTTCAGCACCGTAGGGCTGTTTCTGGCCGGCGGACTGTTTGCCTACAAGATGGTCTATCCCGCGGCGCTCGACTTCCTGATCGGCTGGAGCGCCCAATTCAAGCCGATGATCACCATCGGCGAATATACCGACCTGTTTCTCACCATCATCCTTGGCCTCGGCATCGTCTTTGAGATGCCGATCCTGGTCTTCTTCCTGTCACTCATGGGAATCCTGACGGCCGGTTGGATGTGGCGGAATTTGCGCTATTCCATCCTCATCATCTTCATCATCGCCGCGGTCATCACGCCTACCACCGACATCATGAACATGTGTATATTTGCGGCACCGATGATCGTGCTGTACCTGGCGAGCATCGGAATCGCATGGTTTGTGCATCCCGCCCAGCGCCGCAAGCGCGCCGAGAAGTCCGGGAACACAGAAGGCTAACCGTTGCTGAGCAGAAGAAAGCCGGGGACATATCCCCGGCATCTTCGATTAAAGCGAACACTAACTACAGGTTGATCTTGCGACGCAGCATCCCGGCGAGTCCGAGGACGCCTGATCCCAACAGCATCAACGTCCCCGGTTCGGGAACGGTGCTGGTGCTGAGGTACACGGTGTCAATGGCTTCGTCGTTGTTACCGTTAACGTCAACTACATAGAAGTCAAGAAGCTCGATCGCCCATGGCTCTGTGACCCCGATGATGATCGCGCTGCTATCGGCATTCGCGTTGGAGACACCGGCTTCATTCCAGCAATCCTGGACGCCTGTGAAAGAGGTGGCGCAGATCGTGGCCTCGAACGGACCATAGAAATCAGCCTGAATCGCGGCACCGGCGTCATACACAGGGAGACCTGAGGCAAATACCAGGCGAATCTGCCCGGCGTTACCCACAAAGTTGTCGATGTCCTGGTTCCAGATCAGATAGTCACCTGGATCGAAGTTCCCGTTCCAAGTAACGCTCTGCTGCATCAGGGTGAAATTCGTAGGTCCGAAAACTCCCACCAACCCGTCATACAAACCGAGAGTCGAAACCCAGGACTGCGGGGTGACCAGGCTTGTGCCCGGGGCTCCGTAGCCTTGGGCACCCCAATTGATGTTGTCATTCGGGGCTAGGCAAGCGATGGTAGTGCAGAGCATGCCCGCAAACGCCGACGTGGACAGTGACAGCAAAACGCAGAGGCCCAACATCAGCAAACATTTCTTCATGCCTTACCTCATTTCAGGGAAGAACCGAGTATCGGCTGCAAAGTGGGTGATTTGGCTGTTTGTTGCTTAGTGCGACTGGGTGGGCGGCTTGCTCGAAAGTGGCATGCTTACCCCGCCCTTAAAACCTATTCCCCGCACGACGAGGCGCAATTCCATTACCAAAGCCCCACGGAGTCAGCCTATTACTATCAATTGCTTAGAGTGTACCCTCCGGAGAAATCGACTTCGTGTGTGCAAGGGCTTGCGTCTTGTGGACAATTCCTTTCCTTTCCATGTGCATCTTCGCCGCGCCTATGAACCTGCCCGGTGCCCCAATTTCGCGCTCTTCCGCCGCACGCTAACCCGGGTGGTGCTTACCCTTCCACAAACCGGAATGTTCTGAGCCCGAAGGGCGCAATTTGTGTTAGCCGTGGGCGTAAGCGCGCGGACAGTTTCGCATACAATCATCGAGCCCCGGAGGGGCGATACCAAGAAGTCCCGTCATAACCGAGGGCTAACCGCCGTCCGCCCACGACATTTCCCTTCGGGATGGGTTAGATTGGCCTCTCAGGAAGGAGAGCTCCATGCAGCGGAAGAAGACCATCCAGCTAATCGCTTTAGCATTCCTCGTGCAGGCTCTCTTACTCGCCGCGGCCTGTCAGGCACAAGCGCAAGCCGAAAAGACTTCCTATCCCGCCATGGCTCCGCTCGATCAGTACTTAATAGCTGACGCGAATTCCGAAATCGCGTTAGCTCGCAGTGCTGCCCCAGCCTCCATCTCGGACGCAGCCGAAGTGATGGTGCTCGGACCGAAAGGCTACACCACCGCGGTGAAGGGCACGAATGATTTTGTCTGCATCGTGGAACGATCTTGGGGCGCCGCGACGGATGTTCCCGAGTTCTGGAATCCTAAAGTGCGCGCTCCCCACTGTTTCAATCAGGCTGCCGCAAGAACGTTTCTGCCCATTTTCCTGATGAAAACCAAACTGGTGTTGGCCGGAAAATCCAAGGCAGAGATCCTCGCGGCGACCACATCGGCATTGGACAAGAAGGAACTGCCCGCGCTCGAGCCGGGAGCGATGTGCTACATGATGTCGAAACAGCAATATTTGAACGACGAAGGCATGAACTGGCATCCCCACCTGATGTTTTTTGTTCAGGGCGACGCAGCCAAAAGCTGGGGAGCCGATCTGCCGGGTTCTCCGGTTATCGCGGCGAATGACCCAGAAGAACGGGCCACCATCATGATGGTCGTGGTGGGGAAATGGTCTGATGGCACGTCCGCTGCTCACGCGACCCACTGACCTCCCGGCCCCCCGCACAATCCCGGTTCTCGATCGCGGGGTCTTCGTTGTGTAGCGCACCTCACGCATTTGCCCGCGCCAGCATGAAACTGCTAGTGTTTCTTGACTCATTCTCAGACCATGAAAATCACAGCCCGACTTTTGTTCGCCATTTTCCTTGCCGGCATGCCACTGTTCGCCCAACCAAACCCATCCGATCCGGTCAACGCCCTTCGCAGCGCCCGGATGGAATAAGGGCTTTTACATTGGCGGCAGCGAGTCCTTCGCCAATACCCCCAGCGCGCAAACCTTTCTCGTCGCCGGACGCTTGGGTCGTGTGCTGACCCACGAACTCGGCAGCAACGCCTTGCGCGGCAGCTTCGAGATGGACCTCGACCTCATTCCCATCAACGAATTCTGGATCGGCGGTCACCCGCAGTACGCTGGCGCAATCAATCCCTTCATTGCCAAGTGGAACTTCACCGGCGGCCAGACTGTCTCGCCCTATGTAGCGGCTGTGGGCGGCATCGTCTTCAGTTCGCACCAGCTCCCCGCGCCCGATACTTCGCAAGTCAACTTCACTAGCGGAGCCGAATTAGGATTGCAATGGTTTCACCGCCCCAAGCGCTCCTGGGATTTCGCAGTGAAGATTTACCACCTCTCCAACGCTTCCTTAGGACGCTACAACCCCGGAATCAACGGCGCCGTGCAATTCATGGTCGGCTACACTTGGCACTAACGTGATAAATTGACTCTCGCCCTAAGAGAAAGTCCGAGTCCATTTCCACTCATTGGAGAAACGCTCGATGAGCACGTCCATCTTCAGGATCACCAGACAGCAGCTCGTCGCTCTTGCCATCGCAATCTTCGTGCTTCCGTTCACCACCGTTCTCGCCCAGGAAAAGCAGGAAACGCCAAAAGCCAAGCCCGAGTCTGCCAAGACCGAACCCGCTAAGCCCGAGCAGCCCGCCTCCGAACAATTTAAGCCAGAGCAGCAGGCCAGCAAGGGAACCGTCACCATCGGCGGCAATGTCATCAACTACGACGCATTCGCCGGCACGCTCGTTGTGCATCCCAAGGACTGGGACGACGTTCCCCAGAACGCCGACAAAGATGAGAAGAGCAAGCCTACCGAAGCCAGTATGTTCTACGTGGCGTATTTCAAGTCTGACAACAAAGGCGCGCCGCGTCCGGTCACTTTCCTCTTCAACGGCGGGCCCGGCTCCTCCACCGTATGGCTTCACATGGGAGCATTCGGGCCGAGGCGTGTGGTCACCGCCGACAACACCCACACTCCCGCCGCGCCTTATTCCGTGGTCAACAACGAATACAGCCTGCTTGACGTGACCGATCTCGTTTTCGTGGATGCGCCCGGCACCGGCTTTAGCCGCATCGCCGGAAAGGACAAGGAGAAAGCTTTCTACGGTGTCGATCAGGATGCGTGGGCGTTTGGCGATTTCATTTCACAATTCCTTTCCAAGTATGGGCGCTGGAATTCGCCCAAGTATCTGTTTGGCGAAAGCTATGGCACAACGCGGTCCGCGGTCCTCAGCAATATTCTCGAGACCGAACGCGACATCGATTTCAATGGCGTGATCCTTCTCTCGCAGATCTTGAACTTCTCGCTCGACTCAGATCTTCCTGATATCAATCCTGGAGTCGATGTGGCGTACCAACTCAACCTACCGACTTACGCCGCCACCGCTTGGTATCACCACAAACTTCCAGGTTCGTACCCCGATCTCGCGGCCCTCCTCACCGAAGTCGAGCATTTCGCCATGAACGATTACGCTCTGGCACTTTTGGCCGGCTCGTCTCTTCCACCGGACCAACGCCAGGCCATCGCCGCCAAGCTTCATGACTACACCGGCCTTCCGGTGGCCTACATCCTGAAAGCCAATCTGCGCATCAACGGCGGAGAATTTTCGAAAAACCTGCAGGACGAAAGCGATCTCACCACCGGCCGCCTCGACACCCGCTTTTCCGGACCAACGTTTGATCCGCTCAGCAAAGAGGCTGACTACGATCCGCAGTCAGCGGCCATCTCTTCCGCATATGTTTCCGCCTTCAACGAATACGTACGAAGAGACCTGAAATACGGCGAGAACAAGGAATACAAGCCGGAAATTAACGTATTCAAATGGTGGAGTTTCAAGCACCAGCCGCCTGGGGTGCCGTTCCCCTTGCCGGGCGCGACCAACGTGATGCCCGACCTCGCCGTCGCCATGAAATACAACCCGCAACTCAAAGTCCTTCTGAACGCCGGATATTTCGATCTCGCGACCCCGTTCTACGAAGGTGTCTATGAAATGCAGCATCTGCCAATCCCACCGAGTTTGCAGAAAAATATCGAATTCAAGTTTTACGAATCAGGACACATGGTCTACGCCCACGAAGCCTCGCTGAAAGAAATCCATGCAAACGTCGCGGCCTTTATCCGTAGCAGCGATAATCTGGGGACTAGATAGAAAGATGAGCCCCTGGGTGCCCCACACAATCCTGATTTTGGATTGTGTGGGTATTTGCAGCAGCGAACCGACATTTCTTTGCAGTCGGCTACCGTACTCAAGCGTCTTTGGTTTGAGTCGGTCTTTCACTCCGGAATGCTGCGTATCAGTCTGGTACAAACGAACGCCCAAGTGAAATAATGGCGTCATGCTACGAGCGAGTCACCGCAGAAGACGGCGTGGCACTCGGTTGGCGCTGGTCCTTGCGATCTCACTCTGCGTTGCGAGCATCATCGACTTCGGATACCACGCGTATCAGAAGACGAACTTGTTCATTTCCTACTCCGACCCACTTACCGGACAATCCAGATCCGAGTCCTATTACCACGATCCGGAATTGGGGGGATCGATCGAGCGGGATACAGATCTGCACTTGCAGCTTGACGCAGCAATTGCTCTGCTGGCGTTAGCAGCGGTATTGGCGATATCCGTCGAGCTATCCAAACTGTCCCGCAGGAGAAAACGGTTGGTGTTCGGTGCAGAAGCTGTGGTGGTAACTTTGGTGGTTGTCGCGGGCATCCTATGGACCGTCAGTTTGTGGAGACATTTGGTTTGATTGTCATCGCAAGAGTTCATACACCCCGAAGAGTGGGTCATCGGAAATTGAGTCAAGGGCGATCGGTGTTCTTAGTGTTGACAAATCGCCATCTCGTACGTAATCCGAATAGGTAGTCCCGGTTCCCGTGGAGGGTTTCTACCATGGCAAAGCTTGTGTATGGATTGAACCAGTCCTTGGATGGCTACGTCGACCATCTGAAATTTAGGCCAAGCCCGGCGCTGTTTCGTCACTTCCTGGAGCATACGCGCGACGTGACGGGCAGTGTGTACGGCCGCGGCATGTACGAGGTAATGCGTTATTGGGACGAAGACCAAGCAGGCTGGGACGCGGAGGAACACGACTTCGCGGCGTGGTGGCGGAGCCAGCCGAAGTGGGTGGTGTCGCGCACGTTGAAGTCGGTCGGGCCCAACGCCACACTTGTCGAGGATGACCTTGAGGCGGTGATACGTGGGCTGAAGGCCCAGCACGATGGTGAGATTGACGTTGCCGGAACAGTCTTGGCAGGAAGCCTAACCGACCTTGGTCTTATTGATGAGTATCGACTCTACCTGCACCCCGTCGTGCTTGGTAGCGGCAAGCCATTCTTCATCGGCGCTAGGCCGCCGCTCCGTCTTGTGGCCAGCGATCGAATCGGCGAGGACGTGATTCGGTTGACGTACGTTCCCGCTTAATCGCGCAACTCGCCCGACGAACTGCGCCGACGCGTCAGGTCCGCTTTGGGGAGCGGCGCGCGAACAGCCATCGATACGCCGCGCAGCGTTTATCTTCGTCCGATCAACTTGGTGTTCTCGAGCCGGCGCTGGCGCAGTTTTAGTGCCAGTCTCTGCTGTCCAGCAGCGTAACCAACGACTGGCCCGCGGGCGTAGCCTGAACCCCGCTATCGAGCACGACATCACGTGCGCTGACAGCTTTGTCATAAAGGCGCTGGTCGGCACTAGAGTCCGGCTCCAGACTCGCACCGTTCAGTGACACGCCGGCAAAAAGTCCCTCGGCACGACGATAGGTCACAATGTCGGCGCCGCCGACCGCTCCGGTAGCGGAGGCGCTGCTTGGGCCCGCTGCAGCGGTCAGGTCAGCGCCAATCTTGGTCTTGCCCGCCAGAACCTTGTTCACCGCCGCGGGTGCCATGATAAGAAGAACGAAGTCGCTGGATGAACCACCGATCTGCACACCCGCGCTGGCGCCGCCGATGGTAAACATTGCAGGCGCCGACCATTTGTCGCCGGTAAAATTCTTGTCACGGCAACTCATTGGGCCGCGACCGCCGGTTCCTCCAACACCAACCGCAAACTTCTTCACGCCGGGCAGAACAATGATGCAGTCAGCGGTCACCAGCAGGCTGTCTGGAACGACCTTGCTGTTGAGCATTGCCTGTAACACGGTGGTGGCGTTTTTGATGGTCTCTTCGTCTTTGCTCTTATCGACGCTCCACGCCGGCACCGTCCAGATCAGGAGCAGGGAAGTGAGCAAGAAAGATAGCGCTGCTTTGGACTTTGGCGCGAGCATTTTGGACTCCTCTATGACGTTGGCAAAATGTGCGCCGAATTATATATCCGATAATCCAAGATTCGCGCATATTCACAGACTTTTCATCTTTGGCTAAAGCGCCTTCCCGTTAGTGCTCCACTCTTTCGCTTGAGCGTGTCTTTCACTCCGGCATGCAATCACTCTGCTCGAAGTGCTTCCACCGGATCGACCGCAGCCGTGCGGCGCGCTGGCACATAGCTTGCCAGTGCCGCTGCCGCGATCAGGGCAACAGGTACGGCCATGAACGTAACCGGATCCAGCGGACTGATGCCAAACAGCAGCGTTCGCATCAGGCGCATGAGTGCAGCTGCTGCGCCCAGGCCAACAGCCGTACCAATGCCGGTAAGCACCAACGCTGAGCGAACAAACATCCACACCAGTTCGCTCTTCTTCGCGCCCAGCGCCACGCGGATGCCGATCTCGCGTGTGCGCTGCGCCACGGCATACGAGATCACGCCGTAGATGCCCAGGATGCCGAGAGCGAGCGCCATCGCTCCCGCAATGGCCAGCATCACCAGCGTGAACGAAGTGCGCGCCATGGATTGGCTGTAGATATCCTGCATGGTGCTGACGGCCGCCACGGGCAGGTTCGAATTCACCGACCAGACGGCCTGCTGCATTTCGTTGATGAAGGCCGCGGTTCCCGCGCGATTGCTGCGTATCGCAAAGTAAACGGTACGCTTTGCGTCCAAGGCCCCCGGACCGTAGAGATCGCTCATCATCGAAGGCCAGTACACCGTTGCAGGCGCGGTCTGATCGACACCGTTCTCGCGCACATCCTGCACCACCCCGACGACTTCATGCCACGGCATGCTGGGAAATTCGCGGAACCGCTTGCCGATGGCCGCTTCGGGCGATCCCCACAGCTCGCGGGCCAGGCCCTCCGACACAATGCCCGCCGGTCTCTGGCCGTAGATGTCTGTCCACGTAAAATCTCGCCCCGCAACAATTCTGGTGCCAGCGGTATGGAAATAACCGGGCGAAACGAAGTTGTACAGGCGCAACGGAGGTTCTTCGCCCGCGTAGCTCTTTCCTTCGACCATGATTTCATCCCACGCTGGTTCGCCTCCACTCATGGGAACGGAAACAGCGAAGCCCGTGGAGGAAACCCCGGGAATCGCGGCGAGCTTGTCCAGAATGTTGTTTTGAGTCCGCAGGACTGCCTGCGGATCGCGAACCAGGGTCTCAGGAATCGAAATTTGTGTTACCTGCAGCGACGCGGACTCCGAGAAGCCCGGGTCGACGTTGTGCATCGCACGGAAGGTGCGGATCATCAGGACTGCGCTGATCAGCAACACCAACGCCATGGCCACCTGCGCCACGACCAGTAGGTTGCGGCCGCGCTGCCGCTCGCGGCTAACGCTTGCCGTTCGCACTGTACCCAGCAGCGGCGCGGCTTGCTGTGAAGGACCGTAACGGAGCACCGCAATCGAGCCGAACAGCAGCCCGGATAGCACAGACAGTATTAAAGTGAATGCCAACGCCCGGCCGTCGAGCGAGATCTCGCTCAGGCGCGGCAGGTTCTCCGGCCCTATCGCCGTCAACAGCCTGAGTCCTGCATACGCAACCCCCACGCCAGCCGCGCCGCCTAGCAGGCCAAGCGTTACGCTCTCCAGCAGCAGCTCGCGGGCAATCCGCCATCTGCCGGCGCCAAGCGCCGAGCGCACCGCGAGCTCGTGCTGGCGCGAATCGGCGCGCACCAGCAGTAGATTGGCCACGTTGGTACAAACGATCAGCATCACCAAGCCGATGGTTGCCATCACCACCCACAACACGTTACCCACGCTGCCAACCACTTGCTCCTTCAAAGGTCGAAACGCCGGCGTAATTTTCCAGGTCAGGTAAAAGTGCGGATCGTTGCCGGGACCGTTGGTCCACGAGTCCATCCAAACGTTGAGCAGACGCGCCACATCGGCGTCAGCCTGCGAAATAGTAACGTCCGGCCGGAGCCGCGCGATGCCGCTGAACGCAAAGCCAGCCAGCGGCTGCTTCACCGGATCGAAGGCCAGCGGCACCAGCAGATCGAAGTCGTAACTGAGCACTTTGAATCCACGCGGCATGACACCGGCAATCTCACGCGGCTGGGAGTCGACATGAATGGTGCGGCCCACCACGCTGGGATCGCCGCCGAAACGCCGCTGCCAGTATCCATAGCTGAGCATCACCCGCTGCGCTCCGCGTGGGTCCTGGTCGGCAGCAGTAAGCCACTGCCCGGCGACGGCAGGCACATTGAACGTCTGCAGAACACCGTCGCTAATCAACGCCGTCTTGACCTGCTCCGGTTGTGCAATTCCCGTGATGCTTGCAGTCCCAGGGAACCACACGCCCATCGATTGGAAGCTTTTGTTATGCGCGGAAAAGGTGAGATACATCGAGGCCGACAGGCGCAGTTCATCCCGGAACTCGGCCAGCCCGGGCGCGCCGGGAGCGTGCAAACGCAGCGTAACCAGTTGCTCCGGCTCAGGGTAGGGCAGAGGCCGGAGCAGCACGCTGTTGAGCACACTGAACACTGCCGTATTCGCACCGATGCCAATCGCCAGCGTGAGCACTACCGTGATCGCGAACCCCGGCGACCGCCCTAACCGCCGGAATACATGCTTCAGGTCCGTGAATAACGATTCGACTCTCTGCCACTGCCACACTTCGCGGCTCCGCTCCCGCAGGAGCGTCACATTCCCGAAACTGCGACGCGCGGTTTGTTCGGCCTCATCGCGCGACATGCCCTCTTCCATCAGTTCGTCGACCCGCTCGTCGATGTGCTCCTGGATGGAAACAGAGATGTCGTCATACCGGCGTTTTCTGAAGAACAAGCGACTAAACGGTGACAAGCGACACCTCCTACGCTTTGGCTGCGGCCAGCACGCGCGTGATACCGGCGAACATCTTCTCGAAGCTGCCGACCTCTCGTTCGAGGTGTTCGATGCCTGCGTTCGTGAGCCGATAAATCCGCGTCGGTCGGCCCTTGGCCGAGGTTCCAGCTTCGACTGCGAGCCAGCCCTCCTTCAGCATTCGCTGCAGCGCCGGATAGAGCGAGCCCTCTTCCACCTGCAGCAGGTCGTCAGAAACCTGCTTGATGTGCTTCACCAGCGCATAGCCATGCATGGGCTTCAGCCGCAGCGACTGGAGAATCATGATCTCCAGCGCGCCGGGGAAAAGATCGCGATGTTCGGAGTTCTTCGCCATTCGTGGAGTATACTGCAAAATACCTATTTACAAAATAGGTATGTTAAGACAGGTCGGGTGCCCCCCCTCCGAGACCGGGCAATTGCGTACTGGCTCACTCAGAGCGCAGCGCCTACTTCGGATCGATGCAGGTTTTCCGGATTGCTAAGGCTGTTCCCACGCTTGGAGGCTGAGCTCGGCAGGCCGAAAGTGTTCGATACGGAAGTCGCGTTGCTGCCTTCCCACACTCTGCTCGGCAAAGACCATTATCTCGCGGCCTTGGATGGATGCGGCGGACGAGTCTGGCGCCCACTCCGGCAAAGTGAACTCACATTGATAGTTGGTCCTGGTGATGGGGCTGAGAAATGCAGGCCAGCTTCCCGCGCTCGAAGAATCGCCCTGGCTCTGCGACGGCATTATCGTCTGATTGTCTTGCACCAGGCGCACCTGGAACCGGGCCGTATTCCCCGGCTCAAGTTCTGCACAGTCAAACACCAAAGCAACCTTGTGCTCTCGCGTGAACGACAGAACCGTGCACTTTCGGTCGGCGATGGCAAATTCCTGCCGCTTTCCTGGTACAGGCACTGGCACCCTGGCTACCGCCGTTCGGAAACCTTCCAGGAACAGCGTGCCTGACATTGTGCCGTCGGCATTCTTCACGCGCTCAAAGTCGCCTGCGAAATACAGATCGAAAGGGACCAACTGGTCAGGCCCGCCTGCATCTGCAAAGCGCGGCGAACCTGCGGCCTGCGGCTGAATGCGAACCGGCCCACCACTCACACGAGCCGGTTCTTGTCCGGGAGAATCAAACTTAGCGGACAGGCTAAGATCAAATCCCACACTGTCAGATAGACCCGTCGCTTGAAAAGGATAGTAGACGGTGTGCGATTGGGCGGCAGCATCTTGAGCCGGCCGAGGCGGCGGCAGGTCTTTCAGGTTCGCGTCGGGGCGGACCTGCACGGACTGCAGGACCGATGAAGCGTTCCGTCTGGCAAAGTAATTCGTCAGCGACTGGGGCCAGAACCGCACCAGCAACGCGCAAGCAACTATGGCTATCACTCCGATCACGGCTGCGACCGCGGTAATCCGAAAACGATACTGAAACGCGACGACGGCGAGTGCGCCGACAGCAGCAACCACGAGCAGCGCCCGGAGAAGATAGGTGGCGGCCGTCTCGTCCACGGGTGGGCCTCCGGCGTTGTTCCAGCCGACAAAGAAAGTCAAAAGGGTAACAAATACCGCGACGATGCCGAGCACAACCGCGCGCCCGAAGCTCGCGCTGAGAACAGCGACCGACGCGGCAACCAGCAGGAACAAGCCGAATTGGGCGGTCTTCCAGAACAGCATGCCGAAGGCGGAGGTCAAAGAAAAGCCGAAATAGCGAATCAGTACGACATCGTGCAGGAGCATGGGCAATACCGCCCATACGACCACAAACAACAGCTTCTCGAATGAGAGGGTGAGACGGCTATACGGACGGGTGAGCCAGAACTGGTCGCTGCCGACCAGACTCTCTTCCTGTATCACGGAGACGACCAGCAGAAAGAGCGCGATAGGTAGGAGGAACACGCTGAGCCCGGCTAAAACGAAAAGGAGCGTAGACGGCGACAAAACAATGGCACGACCGCCGCCGCCAGGATCGATGACTGCTCCGTAGCCGTGCAGCGCGGTAAGCACTAGCACCGCGGCGATGTAGGACCAGAGGCTGCGGCAGTCTTTGCGGAAGATGTGGACGACCTGGTTCATGGGGCCTCCGTGCATACGAGTCAACGACGCGCTTTCGCCAAACTGATAAAGATGGAACGCAGCGACATGGGCTGCATCGACAGATCGCGGCAGGCAGGGAAGAGGGACCGAACCCGCTGCGGGGTCCTGTCTTCGGCGTAGTCGGTGACGACGAAACGAGCTACAGCGTCTGACGTTTCCGCCTTCAGCCATGCTTCGGGCCATGACGCCGGCGCAATTGCCGGACCGTCACAGGTGACCTCGACTTCGCGAAATCGGTCTTGCAGCGAAGCCAGTTCCTCGCTGAACTGAAGGCGGCCGCGGTCAAGGTACGCGACATGCGTCACCAGGTTCTCGATCTCGGCGAGGTCGTGCGAGCTGACGAAAACCGTCCAGCCGTGGTCGGCAGAGATTCCCAATATCCCCTCCACCAGTTCGTCGCGGACCAGCGGATCGAGTCCGCTAAAAGGCTCGTCGAGGATAAGAAGCTGCGGGCGGTAGGCGATGGCGGAAACCAGCGCCGCTTTCATCCTCATGCCGCGCGAGAGTTGTTTGAGACTTCGCTTTCGCGGCAGGTCGAACTGCTTCACCAGCGCGTCGCAGAGAGCGGCGTCCCAGGTGGGATAAAACGCCCGGCAGTAATCGAGGTAGTAGTCAACGGACATCCATCCCGGCAACTCCTGGTTCTCTGAGACATATCCGATCTGCTGCAAACGCGCGGGGCTCAGGCGGCGGGAGTCGAGGCCCAGCACGGTGGCCGAGCCGGAAGACGGCACAAAGATATTCATCAGGGTCTTGATGGTGGTCGTCTTGCCCGCGCCGTTGGGCCCGATGTAGCCGAAGACGGAACCCGCAGGCACCTCGAGGTTGAGGTCGAGGACCGCTTCTGACGACAGATACTTCTTGCTGAGATGTACGGTCGAAATGACAGAGCTCATGACCTCTCTCCCTTGCGCTCACCCGCAGAGCGGGCGTCGTAACCGAGGCGTTCCCAGTGCTCGGAAAGCGCTGCCTGCACGTCTCCCAAATCCATCTGTAGCCGCTTGGCTTCCACCACCAGCGACTCGAGCTGGCCCTTCAGCAGTTGGGCGCGTTCACGCGCTGTGGATGCGGGCAGCTCTACAACCAGCGTGCCGCGTCCCGGGTGCACCTCAAGCAGACCGTCGGAAATGAGCTGCGTCACCACTTTATGGGCAGTGTTGGGATTGATTTTCAATTCCTGGCTGAGGGTTCGGACGGAAGGAAAGCGGTCGCCCGGGCGCATCTGGCCGGCGATGATCGCCTTCTTGGCCGCGTACACGATTTGCTGATAGACGGGTAATCCGGGCTGGAAGGTCAACCGGAAAGCTATCACGTGTGTACTATATCACATGGTACACGAGTGGCAAATGTATTCCGCAAATCCGCCGTATACAATTGTCGAGGTAATCGGAATGGGGATCAGCGATAGAGTCGAAGATGCACTCGCCGAATTCGGCTTCGATCAATTCGAACTAACACCGCAGGGTCTTGGGGCGGTCCGTCCTCGGCGTCAAGGTCTGGTTTCCTGATCGTTGGCGCTAAATCGCCTTATCCAAGCAATCCGGCAACCGGATCGGTGACGATGACGGTCTTTAGTTGTTACAGTAACGATCATGTGCAATATTCGGAGGACAACATGAAATTCAGGACCTTCGTCTGTTCAAGCCTGATATCCCTGGTTGCATCGCTCGGCCCCGCAGCACACGCCCAAACCGCTCCTCCAACTCGCCACCTACCCATGAAGGTGCAGAGCGTCAGCCTCAGCAATGACAGCAGCATTTCGTCCGAGCATCTTCAGTTGATTGAAAAACGGATACTGTTGTCTCGCTTTTTCGGGACCCAGCAGATCGCACAGGCGGCGATGGAAAAGTTGAACACGGAAGGCTATTGGAGGGCTCAGGCCGAAGTAACCGCAACGGATGTTCTGAATGAGAGCGCTCTATTGCGCACCGTCGCCGTCACGCTGCGGATTCGCGAAGCGAACAGTATCGGCTGAGGCAGATTACCTTTGAAAAGAGCGTGCTCTTCCCGGAAGCTCAACTCAGGCAGGCGTTCCCGATTAATGACGGCGAAATCGTCAGCGAGGTCAAACTCCAGGAAGGAGAGCGAACGCTCCGCGATCTATATGCCACCAAGGGCTATATGCAGCCGACGTTAGACACCAGCAAGAGCCTCGATGATGAGGCGCGCACGCTATCGGTACATGTCGCTATGCAACAAGGCCCGCAGTTCACTGTCAACGGTCTCACCCTGGAAGGTAAACAGGGCTGGCCTGAAGATAAAGCAGCAAAACTACAAGCTCTCGCTCAGTCATTTGTCGGCTCCCACGAAGTGGGAGTATTCATCGACGCTGTAAAAAAACAGCTGGCGGAAATGTTCCCTGATTACGATCAAATCAATGCACTGGTCGGCGTAACTTCAGTGATGGGGGGCCAAGAAAACCGAGCCACGGTTAACGTGAACTATCCAGATGGTCCAGCTCAGTAGGCAGAGTCAGCCCGCCATCTACAGCTTTGCCGACACCTCCACTGGGATGCACTGAGTGTGAAATCGACATATCGTAATCCGTCCTTGGCAGTCGAGTTTGGGTAACGGGTGGTTTCCGAGATGGGTTATAACAATTGTTATAACTCAGCCTTTTCTGGAGGCGATTCCGTCGAATTCGGGTATCCTCGAAACTTATGCCAGCGCTCGTCGAATGTGTTCCCAACTTCTCTGAAGGTCGCGACAAATCCAAAGTTGACGCTATCCTCGAAGCTATGAAAATGGACGGAGTCTATCTTCTGGATCGCGAGATGGACGCCGACCATAACCGCTGTGTTATCACGCTGGTAGGCGATCCCTTCAACATTGCCGAAGCGGCCATTCGCGGCGTCGGCAAAGCCGCCGAACTCATTGACTTGACGAAACATACCGGAGCGCACCCTCGCCTCGGCGCGGCTGACGTAATCCCCTTCATTCCAATCGAGGGCGTGACCCTGGAGGATTGCGTCGCCATCGCCCGTCGCGTCGGCGAGGAAATCTGGAAACGCTTCAAAGTCCCCGTCTATCTCTATGAATCCGCGGCACAAAGACCCGAGCGCCAGAACCTGGAAAACGTTCGCCGCGGACAGTTCGAGGGCATTCGCGAGGACGTAAAAACCAATCCTGCGCGCAAGCCCGATTTTGGAGACGCCGCTCTACATCCTACTGCAGGCGCTACAGTTGTGGGCGCCCGCAAGTTCCTGGTTGCCTACAACGTCTACCTCAATACTCCGGACGTCGAAATCGCCAAGAAAATCGGCAAGGCTATACGCTTCTCGAACGGCGGATTACGATACGTAAAGGGCATGGGCGTCAGCGTCCGCGGCCTCGCGCAAGTCTCGATGAATCTTACAGATACAGACCAGACTCCAATTGCCCGAGTCTTCGAATACGTAAAACGGGAAGCCGCTCGCTATGGCGTTTTGCCGCTCTCGAGCGAGATCGTCGGCCTGATTCCCAAAAAGGCACTCGAGGACGCAGCCGAATGGTTTCTACAAGTTGAGAACTTTGACTCGTCCCTAATCCTGGAAAACCGACTGGCCGGCGTTATGAGTGGGAAGATGGCTGTTGGCGGACTTCGGGCTGGGATAGAGCCTTTTATTGAGCAACTTGCGGCTCCCACTGCCGCTCCCGGCGGCGGCAGTGCAGCGGCTGCAGCCGGAGCGATGGCGGCAGCCTTGGGCAGCATGGTCGCGGGCATGTCGCGCGGCAAGAAAGCCTTTGTTCAGTGTGAATTACAGCTGAGCGAAGCGATTGCGCGCCTGACCGAAATCCGCGAAGAACTCAAGGCCGCCATCGACGCCGACGCCACATCGTTCACTGAAGTTATGGCTGCATTCAAGAAGCTTAAGGACAATCCTGACGCCCAACACGAAGTCGATTCGGCGATGAAAAAGGCTACGAGCATTCCACTTACGGTTGCGGAGCGTGCGAACGAAGTTGGCAAAATCTTGGAATCCCTCCGGCCCATCACCAATCCTAAAATGGCGTCGGATCTTACTGTGGGCGTGGCACTTGCGCGCTCGGCGGTGGACGGCGCATTGGCCAACGTGGAAATCAACTTGGCAGATCTGCAGGACGCAGCTTTTGCGGCGGATGTCCGCAAGCGTCTAACGGCCGTAAAAACATAGGTTCAGAGAACAGCATCACCATCCGAGGTATCCGCGGTCACTGCGCGCAACGGAAATCTGGCCTATCAATAAGCGGGAGGACAAGGCCATGCTGCATACGTTAAGCGCAATTCTGTCCCTAATCGTGCCGGGTGCCGTTGCTGCCGGCAGCACCGCGGTGAGCGAATCCACCAGTACTCTTGATAATCTGCAAGCCGCCTACAACGGCGAGAGCAACGCTCACGCGCGCTATTTGGCATTCGCCCGAAAAGCCGACGAAGAAGGATACGGCCAGATCGCCAGCCTTTTCCGTGCGGCTGCCAAAGCCGAGGAAATTCACGCACACAACCACGCCGCGGTAATCGAAAAGATGGGCGGGGTCGCCGTTTTCAAGATTCAGCCCACCGAAGTTCGATCGACACGCGAAAATTTGCAAGTCGCGATCGAGGGCGAAAAGTATGAGCGGGATGTCATGTATCCCGAGTTCATCGATGCGGCCAGGCGGCGGAATGCAACCGCAGCGGTGCGGACCTTTACCTTTGCGTTGAAGGTAGAGGCGGTGCACGCGTTTCTGTATCAGGATGCACTGGACAACCTGGAGAACCCCAAGGGTGAGAGCCACACCTATTACGTGTGTCCGGACTGCGGCAATACACTGGAGGAACTGACTATCGTCAAGTGCCTGATTTGCGGGCATCTCAAGAGCGGGTTCATCGCCGTCAATTAGAAAGCAGCCGAGAAAATCATCGGGAGGAGAGCAACTGTATAACCCTCGGCGGGTTTGTGCGTCTAAGTCTCAGGTAGAATAGTGCTAATGAAGAAGTTATTTCCTCGACTCCTCCTGACATTTTTGCTGTGTTTACCGGCGTTCGCAGCTCCACTGAGCAGCAACGCAAGGACGGTAATTCCCTCGGCCATCCAACAGGTCATTTCCGTGGATTACCGCGCGTTGCGTGGCTCGGATACGGCGATGGCGTTGAAGAACCGGGTCCTGCCGACTAACCTGAAGCAGTTCGAGACCGCGCTTCGTGGATTTGGCATCGATCCCGCCAAAGATGTCGAGCAGATTACGTTCGTAACCTATCGCAATTCGGCTAACACACTGAATGCCATTGGCATCGCCCAGGGCCCGTTCAAACAAAAGGAGTTCCTGCAAAAGGCGAAAGTTAAGGGAATCAAGCCGGAGAAATACCTGCTTTCGTACCTGTACCCCATGGGTTCGGGTATGCAAGTGGTGTTCCTCGACCCTTCAACGATTGTGTTTGGTGAAAGCGCTGCGCTGAAGGGCGCGATCGACGTACGCGACAAGAACGCCGATTCGTTGGCGTCGAACAATTCGATGAACGACTTGATTACCGATAGCGACAGCGCACCGATCTGGAGCGTCCTGGACCAGCTGGGAACGCAGAATATGATGAAGTCAGCGCTGGGGCAGGCCTCATCGCTGGCGGACTACGACGTGGTAAAGAAGCGGCTGCTGGCGTCGGATTACACGATGAATTTCGACAACGGCGTGACGTTTGACCTAAACGTGAAAACGTCTGACAACATGACGGCCGCTAGCCTGGCGTCACTGCTGAAGGCGGGAGTGCTCTATCGCAAGATCAATGCCACTCCTACAGAGAAGACGGCGCTGGAGAGTATGACGGTCGACAATTCGCACGATCTGCTGAAAATGAATTTCAAGACCGACGACCAGCGCTTTCAAGCGTTGTTGAAGTCGGACCTGTTCGCTTCCGTTTCGCACTAAGCGTTGTCCATTCTCGCGCAACCCGCCCGACTGGGCGGGTTTGCATTGTGAGTAGAATCATCACACTTTGCTAAGAACCCGGGCTCATTTTCCAATACAAATCGTTTGCCTATTGTCGCTGACCATATGGGCAGCGACGTCTGCTGCCCAGACTGCTCCGACGATGAACACGGTGTTGATCATGCCGTTCGACAACCATTCGAAAGTGGTGGGTGCCGATTGGATCAGCGAGGCCTGTGCAGAAGTGCTGTCGCAACGCATGTCTT
Source organism: uncultured Acidobacteriaceae bacterium (assembly GCA_963730105.1). Lineage (GTDB taxonomy): Bacteria > Acidobacteriota > Terriglobia > Terriglobales > Acidobacteriaceae > DASRAA01. Next base: position 92,103 of record CAVSQO010000009.1, on the reverse strand, counting down.
CGGCGCATGTTTACATCGTGAGCCGCGACGACCGTCTGTTTGCTTTTGACCATGCTGGAGTGCCGGCTGTCGCGCGTCCTTCACGCGCCACGATCTTCCGGGTGGCCGAGCAAATGGGGGCGGATTTTGTGGTGTTGGGAAGCTACGAAGTGACCGACAGCAGCTTTCAGGCGACCGCGCAACTCCTCGACGTGAAGGGACTGCGTCTCGATCCTGTGATTCAGACTAAGGGACCGCTCAGCGGGTTTGTCGACCTGCAAACGTCTTTGGCATGGCAATTACTGCACGAGATGCCGAACCCGCCTCAAGTGGCGCAGCAGGAATTCGTCAAAGCAGCAGCGCCGATTCGGTTGGATGCGTTTGAGAATTACGTCCGCGGCGTGGTCGCTACTGGGCGGCAACAAAAGGTCCACTACTTTAAGGAAGCCGTGCGGCTGAACCCGGGATACACGGCAGCGGCGCTGCAACTGGGTAAGACGTATTACGACGGTCACGACTATGAGCAGGCGGGCTTGTGGTTCAGCAAGATACCCAAGGACGATCCCTCGGCGGGAGAAGCCACGTTTCTGCTCGGAATGACGGAGTATTACCGGGGAAGCCTTGAGCGTGCCTACGTCGCGTTCAATTCGCTGCTGACACGGCTGCCGCTGACCGAGGTGTACAACAATCTCGGCGTGGTAGATGCAAGGCTTGGACATCGCGCAGCGGCGATCGAATACCTCTTGAAGGCGGTCAATGCCGATCCCAATGATGCGGATTATCGGTTTAACTACGCCCTGGCGCTGTTCAAGAACGGGGACTCGACGGGTGCGGCACGGCAACTGAGGGAAGAGTTGCAGCGCCGCCCAACGGATGCGGAAGCCAAATCGCTGCTGGAAATGATTAGTCGCGGGGTTACGGCGCCATCCAACGCGAGTACTACGGCGGGTGGCACGGCGTCACCTGGCCAGCCAAACCAGCCGAGGATTCCGATCGAGCGTATCAAGCGCAACTACGACGAAACCTCGTACCGGCAATTGCAAATGGAGATCAATAATCTCAACCAGCAGCGGCCTCCCAAGTAGAATAGAGACAGCGCTCCGGAAGGAGGCCGTATGTCGAGACTTCGCGCGTTTCTCGCCGTATCCGTTCTCGTAATCCTCACCACAGGAATAGCGTCTGCCAGCACTGTCATCAAGATCCGCTTAGACGACACGATCCAGCCGATCAGTGATGAATACATTGGGCGGGCGATTGAGCAGGCACGGCAAACCAATGCCGACGCTGTGCTGATTGAGCTAAGCACCCCCGGCGGACTAGTCGATTCGACCCGTTCCATTGTGGAAAAAATGCTGGCATCGCCTGTGCCGGTGATCGTATATGTCGCGCCGGCGGGAGCACGCGCGGCGTCGGCGGGGTTCTTCATCCTGGAAGCGGCCGATGTGGCGGCGATGGCTCCGGGGACAAACACGGGAGCCGCGCATCCCGTTAACCTCGGTGGCGAGAAGATGGACGACGTGATGAAGCAGAAGGTCGAGAATGACGCAGCGGCGTTTATGCGTTCGTTCGTCGGGCCGCGAGGAAGAAACGTGACGTTGGCGGAGTCCGCAGTGCGCGAGTCGAAGTCGTGGACGGACAAGGAAGCGCTCGATAACCACCTGATCGATTACATTGCCCCCGACCAGAACGACCTGTTCAAGCAGATGGATGGCAAGCCCATTAAGCGCTTCAACGGCAAGACCGTGACGTTGAATCTGGTGGGTGCACAAGTCATTGACTTGCAGATGACGGTGAAGCAGCGCATTCTCGATTTCCTGCTCGACCCTAATATTGCCTTCATCGTGCTGGCCATTGGAGCGCTGGCACTTTACGCGGAGTTCAACCATCCGGGAGCGATTGTTCCGGGCGTGGTGGGAATCGTCTTCATCCTGCTGGCACTGTTTGCGCTGAACCTGCTGCCCACGCGCTATGCGGCGTTCACGCTCATCATGGCGGCGTTTGTGATGTTCGCCTTGGAAGCGAAGTTCGCAACGCATGGAATTCTTGGCATCGCGGGCATTGCGCTGATGACCGTTGGCGGGTTGCTGCTGGTCGACGGGCCAATTCCCGAAATGCGGGTGAAGCTTTGGACTGCACTTTCGGTGAGCATTCCGCTGGGAGCAATTACGGTCTTCCTGATGAGCATCGCGCTGAAGGCGCGCCGCAACAAGGTCGTTACCGGTCAGCAGGGAATGATTGGCACCGTGGGCGAAGCACGCACTGACATCGATCCCGAAGGAAAAGTGTTCGTGTTGGGCGAATTGTGGAACGCCCATGCTCCAGTGCGGGTGCAGATGGGTGAGCAAGTAGTGGTGCGGAAGGTCGAGGGGTTGGAGTTAGAAGTGGAGAAAGTTACGTAGCCAGTTCCCAACCATCATTCATCTCAGCCCCGGCATTTCTGCTGGGGCTTTTAGCTGTTGCCGAATTGGGTTACGCCCTGAGATAAGCCTACAATCGTCTGGGCTGCAAGTTCTAAACTCTAGTGTAGCCCGCGGAGGCTTCGGATGAATCTGTTTGTCATCATTCCCGTTGTCATCGTCGTGCTGTACATCTTGAACTCCATCAAGATATTGGCGGAGTACGAGCGGGGGGTCATTTTCCGGTTGGGCCGGCTGTTGGGCAGTGCGAAAGGGCCGGGCATCATCTTGGTCTTCGCTCCCATTGACCGGATCGTACGAGTTTCGTTGCGGCAGGTTGTGCTGGAGGTTCCTCCGCAAGACATCATCACTCGCGACAACGTCACACTGAAAGTGAACGCGGTGATTTTTCTGCGCGTGATTGATCCTAACCAGGCGGTGGTCGCGGTTGAAAATTACCTCTACCAGACGTCGCAGTTTGCGCAGACTACTCTGCGCTCGGTGCTAGGCGAAGTTGATCTGGACGAGCTTTTGGCGCACCGCGACAAAATCAATACGCGACTGCAATCCATTCTGGACCAGCACACCGGCCCGTGGGGTGTAAAGGTGACGAGTGTCGAGGTCAAGCAGGTTGATCTGCCGGAAACCATGATGCGCGCCATGGCCAAACAGGCGGAGGCGGAGCGAGAGAAGCGGTCGAAGATCATCCATGCCGAAGGCGAATTCGCGGCGGCTCAGCGCTTGACCGATGCCGCACACCTGCTGGCTACCGAACCGACGAGTATTCAGTTGCGTTATTTGCAGACGCTGACAGAAATTGGCGTAGAAAAGAACACCACTATCATTTTCCCGGTTCCGGTTGATCTTTTGACGGGTTTGCAGCAACTGGTGAAGGTGGACGCAGCGAAGGCGGCGGCACCACCGACGCTGCCGGGACAATAAACTCGGAGAAGCAAGAATATGTCGAATGAAGACGGCGATGTCACGATAGGGCCGGGTAAGTTACTCGGCCTGTTTTTTATGTTGGTAGTCATTTGCGGAGTGTTCTTTGCAATTGGGTACTCATTGGGCAAGACGTCTGCCCACGAGCAGGCGATGAACGACAAGTCGCCGCTGAGTGCGTCATTGTCTGCACCAGTGATAGGTGATTCCAACGCTGCGAAGCCCTCCGCAGCCGGGGCTGCGAAGAGCGAGCCCGAACCAAGTGCCAAGGACGAACAGACGCAGGGCAAGACGGAGCCGGACCTCACCTTTTTCAATGCGGTAAAGGCCGATAAGAAGGCGGCAGGATCCGATGCCCCCGCGCCCTCTAAGACAGCACAAGAGAAGCCGGCGGAGCAGAAGACGGTGGCGGCCAGCATCCCGGCTGCTTCGGCACCGGAAGTGACGTCGGCTGCGCAGCCGAGCGTCAAGGCAAGTGCGCCGCAGAGTCCGGATGTCAAGCCATCAGCGAGCGGTTCGTTTGTGGTGCAAATTGCTGCAGTCACGCGCGAGGAAGACGCTGCTGCGCTGGCGGGTGCGCTGCGCAAGAAAAACTACAGTGTGTTCGTGGTGAATAATCCGGCCATCCACGACAAGTTTTATCACGTGCAGGTCGGGCCGTTTGCGACGTTGCAGGATGCCGACGCGATGAAGGCCAAATTGACGGGAGAGGGCTACAACCCGATCGTCAAGCGAACCTGACCTTTTGCGGTTGACGGAGATTTCGAAGGCCATCCCGATGGGATGGCCTTTTCATTTTGTCAGAGACTCGAATTTAGACCTACGCGGGCCGGACCGGCTGGGTGCCAGGTTGTGCGCGCGGTGAAGTGTCGCTCGTCGCCGCGTCCGGCGAAGCAGCCTGAGTCCGCAAGGCCTCCAACTCCTCAGCGAGCTCAACAGTAGGGACTGCGACGGTCCGGGATTCTCCTGTGATGAGCCGGGCAGAACGGTCATACGTGAAGTAGCTCCACGCCCACTGGATCATCACGATGATCCGATTGCGGAAGCCGATGAGGAAAAAGATGTGGATGAACAGCCATGACAGCCACGCGAGGAAGCCGGAAATATGGACCTTGCCGAACTGCGCCACCGCGGCAGCACGGCCAATGGTGGCGAGGCTTCCTTTGTCGTCGTAGCGAAACGGAGCGCGAGGATTGCCTGCAAGGTCGGCGGCAATCTGGCGCGCCACCCACTTGCCTTCCTGCATGGCGACCGGAGCCACTCCCGGCAACTGAGTTCCTTCAGCCCGCGTCAGTGATGCGAGATCGCCGATGACAAAGACTTCTGGATGTCCGGGCAAGCTGAGGTCGGCTTCGACCATCACGCGCCCTGCTCTGTCTGTGGGAGCTCCTAAGGCGCGGCCCAGCGGAGACGCAGACACACCGGCCGCCCAGAGAACGAGGGTGGCTTGAACAATGTCGCTGCCGACGTGAATTTCGCCCAGACGAACGTCAGTCACAGCTGAGTTGAGGCGCACGTCCACTCCAAGCCGTTCCAGTTGACGCTTGGCGCTTTCACGCAGGTCTTGAGGATATGAGGCGAGTACCGAAGCTCCTGCCTCGAGCAGAATGATCCGAGTTTTCTTCGGGTCGATATTACGAAAGTCGTCCGACAACGACCGATGTGTAATTTCCGCCAGAGTGCCGGCCAACTCAACGCCGGTTGGTCCGCCTCCCACCACAACGAAGGTCAGAGGCATGTGCTGGCCGGTGGTGGCAGCATGGCGTTCCGCCATTTCGAAAGCGAGCAAAACGCGCCGGCGAATCTCCAGGGCATCTTCAATGGTCTTGAGACCCGGGGCCAGAGCTTCCCATTCGTCGTGGCCGAAGTAAGCGTGGCTGGCTCCGGCGGCGACCACCAAGTAGTCATAAGGGAGCTCAAAGCCGTGCAACTTGACGATGCGGCGTTCCAAGTCGAAATTCACCACCTCGCCGAGCAGGACCTCAACGTTTTCGTGGCGAGCCAGGATTTCGCGTATCGGAGCGGCTATCTCGGCAGGTGAGAGGCCGGCCGTGGCGACCTGGTAGAGCAGGGGCTGAAACGTATGGTGGTTCTTGCGATCTACAAGCGTGATCCGCACCGGCAGCCGGGCCAGCGATTCGGCCGCTTTCAGCCCGCCAAAGCCTCCCCCGATGATCACCACCCGCTTGCCAGTCATGTTCATGAAGACCCCATATCAGAATGGATGAATTCTACCGTTGCGTGGCCTCCGGACCGGAACGGCAGTCTGACCATGTCAGCCAGAGCTGTGGAAATCCGCCGCTCGCTCGGTCAACCAGGTTGCCCAATTTATTGGATGCCGATGGCTCGCGTACGAATGAAGCAGAAATTGTTGGGTACGGGTAAAAAGTGCTTAGCAAATAGATATTTGCAGACTGCACACGACGACAAGTCATTGCTGGACACCATCTTAACTGCGCTGTCTCGGATGACGAGAGCGGCCAGCAAATTGCAGAAGTTAGGGCATGATAAAGGTCATATTAGCTGATCATCAGATCGTGTTCCGGGTTGGAATGGCAAGTGCGCTGGCTTCGGAAGACGATATTCGCATTGTTGGACAGCCTCGCTCGATTGAGCAGCTTGAGCACGGACTGGAGAGTTTTCGACCTCACGTTCTAATTCTGTCGTCGGCCTTCCTGGTTCGAATCGATGAGATCAAAAGAATATCTGGCCGACAGATGACGGCTATCATCCTGCTCGAGGACCCAGGCGACGCCATTGTGCAGCAGTTCTCGTCCGACGTGCACGGGGTCATACGACGTTCCTCCGACCCGGGAACGGTAGTCCGGTGCATTCGTCATGTAGTGCGTGGAGGAACAGTTCTGCGAATGGGGACCTGGCTATGCGGGTGATGCATGGGAGGACCTGGTCGGACTTCGAGTCCACCAACGCTTGACGCCCCACGAGCTCAAAGTGATTGCATTGGTTGTCCAGGGCTACCGGAATCGAGAAATCGCCATGCGCATGAACTCGACCGAGCCGGGCGTGAAAAATTCGCTACGCAGAATTTTCGACAAGACCGGCGTCTGCGATCGCCTCGAGTTGGCGTTGTATGTGATGCATCACCGAGTGTTGAAATTCGCGATGACTGATGTGCATCCGATGCCCGGCCTGGGGTCGATCGGGACATCTCATTCGGAATGGCGCCGGGATTCGGGCTCCACAGCCGTCAACTGAGAACCAAAATACCTACACACTTAAGCGAGACCGCAAGTGCATTTCGTCGCGCTTTCGCGCGTTCCGAGCCATCGGGGCACCGGTTTTCGTGTGTTAGATTAAGAGTGTGGGCCCGTAGCTCAGTTGGTAGAGCAACGCACTTTTAATGCGTGGGTCGCAGGTTCGATTCCTGCCGGGCTCACCATGTCACAAGCGCGGGTTGTCCCTCGAAAATTCTCTACCGCTTTTTCTCCACATACACCGCTGTTCCGTAAGCCAGCACCTCGGTCACTCCCTGCATGACTTCGGTGGCGTCATAACGCATGCCGATGACCGCGTTGCCGCCCAGTTCAGCCGCATGTTGCAACATCAGGTCGAAGGCATGCTCGCGAGTTTGCTCACAGAGATTTGTGAGCAACGTGATATTGCCGCCGACGATCGTCTGTAGTGTGGCGCCGATAGTGCCGACGATCGAGCGTGATCGCACGATGATGCCGCGCACCAGGCCGAGGTTTCTCGTGATGTCATAGCCGTCGAGCGTAAAAGCGGTAGTAACCATGTGGTGCGGAATGGCAGGAACTGTGCCCGACGCAGGGGCTGTATAAGTGCTGCTCATAAGGCCTCCAATGCTACTTTGCCCGAAGGATAGCACGGACTAGCGCGGTTACGTGGCGGCAGATCCGCCGATCATGCGAAGTGCCGGTGGGCCAGATGCTGATTATCCACCTGAGACTCCGGCGCGGCGAATGTCAGTTGGTCCTTCCTCTGCAATTCACGAGGCCGCACTTCATCGACGATCCGACTAACTTCTTCCGCCGAGAGCAGCCCATCCAGAGAGTTCATATAGGGAGAGATTGCGGTCGGTGAACGCCGCGCGGGGCGCAGCACAAACTCACGAAAGAAAACGATTGCAGAGATCAACACCAGCGCTCGAGACATTATGCCTCCTTTCCCAGACCCAAACGATGAATAGCGACGTGGCGAGCGGATGTTGACGCCGCTCGCCATCATTAGAACCTATCGGCAACTGTGGTTGGGAGTTTAGTAAGCTGGTAGCGTGATTCCGCGAAAGGGAAGACTTGCCATACAGCGCGAAAAGCCGCAATGACACGTTGGTAACTGTACTGTCGGTGATGTTTGTTGCGGGAATGGCGATTGCGGTGACGCTGTTTCTGCTATGGCGAAACCACGCGGCGGCCATGATACAGGGTGTTGCGTATCACGCCGCCGTGATGCTGTGTCCGCCATTCATCTTGGTAGGCGCAGTCGGCAGCGCGAGCGACAGCACGCTGGCGCTCGTGCTTACCGGAGGCACAATCGTCTTCGCCAATGGTGTGCTCTATGCGGGGCTGGCGGCGTTCGTGTATTGGGCTGTAGTGACTTTCTTGCCGCGAAGCGGTAGGTAGGCAGGTAGCGTTCCGCTTAACCGGCAGGCTGTTGCTGCGTCATGCAGTGCAGCGTGCCGAGACCCAAAACGAAATCACCACAATAGATTCCGACCACCGTACGCCCGGGCAAAGCGTCGGCAATGATATTGAGTGCGACGCGATCATTGCGGTCGTTGAACACCGGAACCAATACTAACCGGTTCGCGATATAGAAATTCGCATAACTGGCGGGGAGCCGCTGCCCGTCAAAGTAGATTGGAGCCGGCATGGGAAGCTTAATCACGCGCAGCGGTTTCCCCGACTGGTCAGTAGCTTTCTTCAGCTGGCGATAGTTCTCGCGAAGTGGTTCGTGATTCGCTTCGCCGCTGTCGGATTCGTACGCGGTTATGACCACATTCGGCGCGACAAATCGAGAAATGTCATCCACATGACCGTGTGTGTCGTCACCGGCAATGCCGCGTCCCAGCCAGATCACCTTTGTGACGCCAAGGTAGTCGGCGAGGAGTTGCTCTAATTGGTCGCGGCTGACGCCGGGATTTCGTTGCTGCACGTCGCTCAGCAGGCATTCTTCTGTGGTGATCAGTGTTCCGCGACCGTTTACGTCGATGCTGCCGCCTTCGAGGACCACTCGCCGCAACTTGCCATTGACGTCGACTTCCGGCTGCCAGATTGGGAAGTTCAAACGGCCCCCTAGTTCGGCCGAGACGGGCGCGTCGAGCTTCCAGTCGTTGTACTTGGCCCACGCATTGAAACGCCATGACACCGCGGCCACGGAGGGCAAATTCGTTTTGGGGCGAGCGTTGCGGCGGACGAAGGTTGGGCCGGTATCGCGTAGCCATCCGCGGTTGGTCGGGATGTGCCAGAACTTTATGTTGCCGCTACTTGAGCCGGGATCCAAAGACCTCTTCGGCAGCACTTCGGCCGTTACCAGCACCTCGCGGGCAATAGCCTCTGCTGCCTCGTGGTTGACCAGGATATTCACCAGCTCAACCCGCGCCAGGTTACGCACGATTTCTGCGTAAACCCAAGGGACGGTGGCAAACTTGCCGGGCCAGTCGGTACGGTTGTGAGGCCACGCGATCCACGTCGCGGCGTGCAGTTCCCATTCGCCGGGCATGCGATAGCCCAGCGAGGCGGGCGTCTGCGAGAGAAGTATCGATGTCTTGGCCAAGGCTTACACCAGGAACCGTTGGGTCATGGGACCGTAGGCGTCGATGCGGCGATCGCGCCAGAATGGCCAGTTGCGGCGGACGTCCTCGATACGGTGCAAATCGACTTCGGCGAGTAGGATTGCTTCTTTGTCGTGCGGCGCTTGGGCGACAACCTGGCCGAACGGATCGGCAATAAACGAGCCGCCCCAGAATTCCAGGCCTTTGCCGGGAGCTTCGTTGCCGCGAACGTTCCCGGTTTCAAAACCCACGCGATTCACAGCCGCGACATACACCCCGTTTGCGATGGCGTGCGAGCGCTGGATGGTGCGCCAGGCGTCATACTGCGCCTCGCCGTATTGGGCCTTCTCGTCGGGGTGCCAGCCAATCGCGGTCGGGTAAAAGAGAACGCTGGCCCCCTGTGCCGCCGTCAGTCGCGCACCCTCGGGATACCACTGGTCCCAGCACACCAGCGTGCCAAACTTGCCGAAGTCGCCCTGGAACGTTTTGAAGCCCAGATCACCGGGCGTGAAATAAAACTTTTCGTAGTAGAGCGGATCGTCGGGAATGTGCATCTTGCGGTAGATGCCCGCGAGTTCGCCGCTCGGGTCAAGGATCGCTGCCGTGTTGTGATACACGCCGGGCGCGCGCCGCTCAAACAGGGAAGCGATGAGGGTGACCTTAAGCTCGCGGGTCATTGCACCGAGGCGTTTCGTCGCCGGCCCGGGAATCGGCTCAGCAAGCTCGAATAACGCAACGTCTTCACGCTGGCAAAAGTATTGGGTCTGAAACAGTTCAGGAAGACAGATGAGTTCGGCGCCCTGTTTCGCGGCCTCGCGAACACGGGCTATTGCGCGATCCAGGTTCTGTTCCGGATCGGACGTGCACGACATCTGTACGATTCCAATGGTGAAATTGCGTTCTGCCAACGCGCGACTCCCTCAGTAGCGGACGAAGAGAAAGAATAGCATTTCACTTCATCGAGGATGGCTTGCGAGCGGGCGAATGTTAATCGTCGATGAAAACGGGATAGTCGAGAGCGTCTCCGGTGCCACTGACGATTGACGCGAGACGCGGCGAGCCTGTAGCTTCGATAGTTCGGCGTCATCTTACAGCTGTTCATTCCGGCGCCGGAGAATTCACTCCTATCGCTCTCTTGAGGTGCCTGTGACCGATCATTCCGCGCAACACGCAGACGGCAAAGAACGTAACCTGCATGATCCAATCAGCGACAAGTTGGTGCCACTTGCTCCGCTGGACCTTTCCAAAATCAAAAGTGTCGATGATCTGGTCAGGGCAATGGGGAACACTGCTTTCACCGGCCGGCAGGTGGGCGAGGGCGCCGACGTGCTGGAGGCGATGGCGCGTGACAAGGACTGCTTCGTAGTGATGACACTTGCTGGTGCGATGACCGTCGCCAAGCAAGGATTGATTGTCACCGACCTGATCGACGCAGGCATCGTCAAAGCCGTGATTTCCACCGGCGCACTCATGGCGCACGGCCTGGTGGAGGCCGCTGGCCGCTCTCATTTCCGCTATGACCCGCGCATGGACGACACCGAGTTATATGACGCCGGTTACAACCGCGTGTACGACACGCTGGAGCCGGAGACCAACCTCGATTTCGTCGAGACCATCGTTGCCCGTATTCTAAAAGGCTGGGACCACAACGAAGTGCTGTGCTCGTACAAGCTGAATCGCGATATTGGCAAGTACCTGAGCGAGAACGTAACGGACCGCGGCATTCTCAAGTCGGCGTATGAGAAGGGCGTGCCGGTATTCGTGCCAGCTTTCAGTGATTCCGAGATCGGTCTCGACTTTGCCGTGCACAATCGCGTCCGCCGGAGGAACAACATTCCTACGCTGCGCTACGATCCTTTCGAGGACCTCGAGCACTACGCAGAGACTCTCCTCAAGCAAACCAGGCTGGGCATCTTCACCATTGGAGGCGGAGTCCCACGCAACTGGGCGCAGCAATTCGGCCCGTACATCGATTTACGGCACAGGCGCGGTGGGGAAGAGATGATCCTGAAGCGCTTCCATTACGGAGTTCGCATTTGTCCCGAGCCGGTTAATTGGGGCGGGCTGTCGGGCTGCACTTACAGCGAGGCCGTGTCGTGGGGCAAGTTTGTACCCACTGAGGAAGGCGGAAGGTTCGCCGAGGTACTGCTCGATGCAACGGTGGGATTGCCGCTGATTGCCGGTGCGGTGTTGGAGCGGATTAAGAAGTAGTTCCGATACAGAAACATTGGTCCAGCCGCCGGCTCCGGTTCAGGCCCGGCGAGGTCTAAACTCCGGAGCCGGCTTCGGCTTCCGCGGAACTCTGGCGAGTGCTCGACTGGCGGCTCTTTGCGCGGCCACCAATCTCGCGGAACGTCATGTTCATCGCCTTCCGTTTGTATTTACGCTTCCAGTCGAAGAAAAGTTCAGCGTACGATTTCGTGATGTAGCTGGCGGGTGTCACGCCGAGGGTGTTGGCGGTTTGGTCGATCCAGCGCGCGGGGCCTTCGATTTCCGCAACGTCTCCAATCGGGGTGTGGTCCACCACAACGTGGCCCTTGCCGTCGCTCCACTCGGAGCGGAATTTCTCGTAGGTGAATACCGGACGATAGCCGAGGGTCTGCAGAATCTGATCCATTTGCGGGCCGTCAGACACCGCCGCCTCCAGCTCCGCCCGAGACTTATATTTGCCGGCCTTGGCGCGGGCCTTGTGGGTCAGTCGCCAGGCATCGCCATACCTTCGCAGGCGCAGCAGTTCACCTTTGCGACGCAGCTTCTGTCCGGGAAGGTCGTACAGCGTGTTCACTTCGTGAGTCGATGGTGTGACGCAGCTGAAGCCCGCTGCCGCGAGCCGCGTCTCTAAAGATTGGGGATCTGGTACAAGGAATTTGACTTCGATTTCTTGCGGGGCCGCCATGAGAGGCAGTGTAAATCAGTGAGTGCCGTGCGCTCGAAAAGCTAGCTCTGCCGCTCGATCACAAACTCTGGAACCCAAAGCAGTACACGCTTGATCTCGGAATCGGGGAAGGTGCAAATCGCTTCGCGCGCGGCGGCGGTGAACTCGGCAGCTCGTGCGTAGGCGGCGTCGATCGAACCGTGACGATTCAGAATCGCAACGATGTCAGCCAGGCGTAATGCCGTTGAATCCACCATTCCCCAACACCGACTCAATGGTTGTCCGTTCCTCGGGCGTGCAACGCTCCAGTCCGTGCAACACTGCAAGTGTCGCTTTGCCTTCGCGCAGATCGCTGGCCACCGGCTTTCCCAAGACTTCTTCCGATGCCGTGAGGTCGAGCACGTCATCCACGATCTGGAAAGCCATGCCGAGGTTGCGTCCGTACTCCGCCAGACGCTGTTGGTCGGCGTCGCTGGCGCTCGCCAGAATCCCGCCCAGCTTCATGCACACCGAGAACAAGCATGCAGTCTTGCGGTGGATCAACTCGAAATGTTCCTCGATGGTGATCGCTTTGCCAAGCCGCTCGATCTGCAGCAGTTCGCCCTCCACCATGGCCTGCGTGAGGTCGATCAGCGCATCGAGGATATGGAAGTTGCGCTCTTGCACGGCGATCTTGAAGGCCTGCATGTAGAGCCAGTCACCCGCCAATACGCACTTGGAGTTGCCCCACTGAGTGTTGGCCGCCGGACGTCCCCGCCGGGTCTTCGCTTCGTCAATAATGTCGTCGTGGACCAGCGTGGCAGTGTGGATGATCTCGACCACCGCGCCCAGCTTTATCGCGCCCTGGCCGGTATAGTTCATCAGCTTGCACGACAGAAGCAGCAGGGCAGGACGCAGCCGCTTACCGCCGCCGGCACGCAGATATTCGCCGATCTCCGTGATCGCGCGAACGCCCGAGACCGTGTCGCGGCCGAACTCGCGCTCGATGGCGGCGAGGTCGTCGTGCAGCAGGTCAAACACTTCCTTGGCGTTGCGGGTTACGGTCGTATTCAAGTCAGCCAGCCCTGTCAGTTAGATCGGTAATTCGTAAACTGCATGTCGATACCGAAATCGGATTGCTTGATAAGTGCGATGACTTGCTGCAACGTGTCGCGGTCCTTGCTGCTCACTCGGACGAAATCTCCCTGTATCGAAGCCTGTACTTTGAGCTTCGAATTCTTCACCAGTTTCACAACTTCGCGAGCTTTTTCGATCGGGATGCCTTGCTGCAACTCGACCTTCTGCCGCACGGATGAACCCGCCGCGGGTTCGATCGCTCCGTAGGTCAGAGACTTCAGCGAGACTCCGCGTTTGACCAGTTTGCTCTGCAGTACATCATTGACGGCCTTCAACTTGTACTCATCGGCCGAACTCAAAATGAGGGCTTGTTTATCGTCCAAATGAATGTCGGACTTCGAATCCTTCAGGTCGTACCGGGTATGGATCTCCTTCAACGCCTGCTGCAGGGCGTTCGAGACCTCCTGCATGTCCACCTTGCTGACGATGTCGAACGAGTTCTCAGCCATGAACAATTAGTGTAACAAGTCGAGGCATCTTGCGGGCGTCTGAGCCCGCAGCCGAGACCTGACCGAGCGGAGCGACCGAAGGGGCTGTTGGTTCTGAAGGCGTCTCTATCGCGTATCGGCCCATCTCAGGGCTGTAGCCGGTCTTGGCGCTGCTGAAGGAAGCGATAGAAATTCTCCGTAGTCACCCGCCCAATCTCTTCCGCCGAGACACCCCGCAAGCGCCCGATCTCTCGCGCCACTTCGACGACGAACGCCGGTTCATTTCGCTTGCCGCGGTTTGGAACAGGCGCCAAGTAGGGTGAGTCGGTCTCGATGAACATGGAACCCAGCGGCACCATGCTCGCAGCATCACGTATGTTCTGCGCCTTGGGGTAAGTAATGTTACCGGCAAACGAAATGACGAACCCGAGATCGAGCGAAGCCCGTGCATTTTCAACCGTACCGGTGAAGCAGTGCATCACTCCGCCGAGACCGGTAGCCGCCCAGTGCTCGCGAACCAGACGCAGCAGGTCATCCCACGCGTTCTCGCTGTTATCCGAAGGACGGCAGTGAATGATAATGGGAAGCTTCTCCGCCTTCGCCAGTTCCAACTGCTGCACGAACACTCTCTGCTGCACGTCGCGTGGCGAGTGATCGTAGAAGTAGTCAAGACCGATTTCACCCCATCCGACAACTTTGGGGTGGCGCGACAGTGCGACCAGTTCGTCGAAGTCTGCTTGCTTGGCGAGTGCTGCTTCGTGCGGGTGAATGCCCACAGTGGCATAAACGCCGTCGTATTGCTCGGCCAGCTTAATCGCGCAATCAAACGTCCCAGTCCCCGGGCCATCGCCATTACCGATGGCCAGCATCGTCGTAACGCCCGCCTCTTGAGCACGAGCAAAAATGTCCGGCCGATCAGCGTCGAAGCGTTTGTTTTCCGGATGGCAGTGGGAATCGGTGTACATAGAGAGTCTGCGTGATGTTCGCGCAATAGACGGGTACCGAACGGAGGCTTCCCTAAGACTTCAGCGGAACATCTAGATAATCGGTCTGTGATCTCGGCTTGGGCGTAGGTTGACCCGAGGCACGCAGGTCTTCCAGATGAAGAACGATTGCCTCGCGCAATAGTCGGCGCGTTTCCACTTTGGTCGCTCCGGCAACTCCAAGGCCAGGCACGTCGGGTGCATAAGCGCTCCAGCCGTTGGGGGTTTTTTCGTACACAGCCGCAAATCGCATCTACTTTAGCCCTGCTTGCTTCAAGATATTGTTGAAAGTGCCGGGCGCCATATCTTGAGACGGCTTGCCCGCTACAGTCACAGTTCCGATCTTCGTGGGATGGTGGAACTGCCTATGGCTGCCTGTTACTCGTACGAGGTACCAACCATCCGCCTCGAGCATTCTAATTATCTCCCGAACTTTCTTGGTTGGCATAGGGGCTTGGGACGTTTGCCGTTTACTTCAATCTTGCCCCCACTGGCACATCCTCCAGAAATCCCGCCAGAACCGGTACGCCCTCGTCGCCCAATGACGCGGCGACAATCATGCCTTGCGACTCCAGTCCGCGGAGCTTCCGCGGCGCGAGATTAGCGACGATCACTACTTTGCGTCCTACCAACTTTTCGGGATCGTAGGCCTTGGCAATGCCGGCGACAATCTGGCGTTTCTCGGTGCCGAGATCGACTTCCAGACGCAACAACTTGTCAGCTCCTTTGATCTTTTCAGCAACCAGCACCTGGGCGACCCGCAGTTCCACCTTTGCGAAATCGTCAATGGTGATGGTGTTGTTTGCAGGAGTCGCCGCAGGCGCCGCAGCGACTGCAGGCGCAGGAAGTGGCGCTGTTTCGACCGGTTTGCCCTCTACACTCGATTCGACGACTGCCGGCTGTGCAGCCTGTGCAGACCGTTCCTGTTCCATCTGCTGCATCCTTTCGATCGTGCCTTTGTCGGCGCGCGGAAAAGCCGCCTCAACTTTACCGAGTTTGGTATGTAACGGTAGCTGTCCCCAGGCCAGATTGCGCAGGTCAAGCTTGGTGATGTCGCCCAACCCCAGTTGCTCCCAAATGCGCGCGGTGGACTCGGGAATGACGGGATGCACCAGCGCCGTTACGATGCGCAACGCCTCGGCCGAAGTGTGCAGAATGGTCGCCAGCCGGGCGCGGGAGTCCTGATCTTCCTTCTCCGCGACTGCCCATGGCTCGTTCTCGACGATGTACTTGTTGACCGCAGCCACCAGCCCCCAGGCGGTTTCCAGAGCGCGCGAAAATTGAAACTGCTCAAATTGCGCGTGATAGTCGGCAATCGTTTGTTGTGCCAGTTCGGCGACGGCGTCATCGGCGGCGGTTCGCGCCCCGGGCGAGGGGTAAGGTATTTCTCCCTCGAAATAGCGCGTGATCATGCTCAGCGTTCGGCTCGATAGATTTCCCAAGCCGTTCGCCAGGTCGGCATTGAACCGTTGTACCAGCGCATCAAAGCTGAACGAGCCGTCGCTGCCAAACACGATTTCGCGCAGCAGAAAATATCGCAGGGCGTCGGCGCCCAGCGTGTCGAGAATGGTTTCGGTACGCACGATGTTACCCAGTGACTTCGACATCTTGCTCTCTTCAAACAGCAACCAGCCGTGAGCAACGATCGACTTCGGCAGCGGCAGGTCCGCCGCAAGCAGGAACGCCGGCCAATAGACACAATGGAAGCGCACGATCTCCTTGCCGATCATGTGAACGTCCGCAGGCCAATAGCGCTTTAGTTTTGCCTGGTCTTTCGGATCGTCTGAGCCGAAACCAATCGCAGTGAGGTAATTCGCCAGAGCATCGAGCCAGACATAGATCACATGCTTCTCGTCACCCGGCACTGGGATTCCCCAGCTGAACGTAGTGCGGCTGACCGAGAGATCGCGCAGTCCGCTCCGCACAAAGGAGATCACTTCGTTGCGCCGCGTTTCAGGGCGGATGAACTCCGGATGTTCGGCGTAGAGCTTCAGCAACGGCTCTTCCATCGCCGAGAGCTTGAAGAAGTAATTCTCTTCCCGAACGGTTTCCGTCGGACGTCCGCACTCAGGGCAAGGAGCACCCGGCTCGGTCACATCCACATACAACTCGTCGAATACGCAGTACTGCCCGCTGTACGAGCCTTTGTAAATGTAACCACGCTCCTGTAGACGCTTGAACAACGCCTGCATACCGCGGATGTGGCGCGGCTCGGTGGTGCGGATGAAGTCGTCATAGGTCAGCTTCATCCGGTCCCAAAGCTGACGGAACTCGCTCGACACTCGATCGGCAAACTCCTGGGGCGAACATCCGGCAGCGATGGCCGAACGCTCGATCTTCTGTCCGTGCTCGTCGGTGCCGGTAAGAAACCAGGTATCGAAGCCCATCATGCGCTGGCGGCGCGCCACGGTATCGCACGCCACCGTGGTATAAGTGTGGCCGATGTGCGGGTGCGCGTTGACGTAGTAGATCGGCGTCGTGATGTAGAACTTTCCAGGGTTATCCATTCTTCTTGTCCAGGTACAGGCGGAGCGCCTCCTGCATAACTTGCTTCAGCGGTACTCGCTGCTCCGCGGCAATGATCCGGCAATCCTCGTATTCCGGCGCAAATTGCGAGTCAGTGTCTCCTCTACTTCCGATCTTAATGCGTACCGCTCCCCATTGGGTCTGCACGCTCTCATGTCGCCGCGCGAGAATGTGACGCTGTTCGCGACGGCTGCGTATGCCCAGCGTGCTGCTCTCGCGAAACAACAAGTCCCGTAGCTTCGGTTCGTCCTGTGGCTTGACGAGTATCGTCAGCAGCGTGCCGGGCCGCCCCTTCTTCATCTGAACAGGAGTCGCGAACACGTCCAAGGCACCCTCCGTCAGGACCTGGTCCGCGATGTAGCCAATAATCTGGGGACTCAGATCGTCCAGGTTGGCTTCGAGCACGACGATCTCTTCGTCCGTTCCTTCTCCATGATCAACGGTGTCCCCTACCGTGATTCGCAGCACATTGGAGTGCTGCGGAAAATCGCGCGTGCCCGCCCCATAGCCGATCTGTTCCGTGGTCATGGTTGGCCGCGGGCCGAATTCGGCAGCCAATACCTTCACAATTGCCGCTCCAGTTGGTGTGACCAGTTCCTTCTGCACTTCGCCCGAATAAACCGGGATTCCTTTCAGCAGTTCCAATGTAGCCGGAGCCGGCACAGGCATCTCTCCGTGGGCACATTTCACCGTTCCGCCTCCGACATTCAGCGGCGACGCCAGAATGCGCTCGACCTGCAAGGCCTCCGCGCCGACAGCCGCGCACACGATGTCTACGATCGCATCCGCCGCGCCGACTTCGTGGAAGTGCACCGCCTCGACCGGAACGTTGTGGACCTTTGCCTCGGCTTCTCCCAGGGCAGTGAAGATGGCGCTAGCCGCCTTTCGAGCGTGCTCACTGATAGGGGCGGCCCCTATGATCTTCAGAATCCCTCCAAGATGCCGCCCATGAGTCCCTCGTCTTTAAGGGGCACGGCTTCAGCCGTGCCGTTCGAACTCCTTAAACCCCGGGCTTTAGCCCCTGGGCATGTCCTCGCTCGTGTCCGCCATCGGACTCGCTGGTCTTCGTACCATGATCGTGCGAGCCGCCCAGAATTCCTCCCGCGGCAGGTCCTTTCGCCCATTCACAACCACATCGATCTTGGTTGCGGAAATCCCGTTGCGGTCCAACCGAGACATCTCCAGCGTGGCACCTACGTGTAGCCCAGCGACCGTCTGCTGCAGCAACTCGAACGGAACTCCGGCATCCACCAGCGCGCCAAGGAACATGTCGCCGCTGATGCCGGAAAAGCAGTCGAGGTAAGCAATGCGCATGGAAGTCGCTCGCTGGTACACCGCACCAGCGCTTCGCCGGATGCGTGGTGGGAACTTTCATCATAGGTAACGCTGCTAGTAGCGTCAAACCGGGAGCAGGCAAAACAGTTTGCTATAATCGCCTTTTTCCTCAGCTATTTGCGAGTCAACGTCCCGTCACGCATTGCCCGCGACGAACAGCCTCAGAGCTACAGGAAAGACCGAGAGCCATCGTGTACCTGAAGAGACAGAAGCAACTGGCGAGCCACGTCCGCGAATTCCTACGCACGAAGTACCAGCTCGACTTGCCCAAGATCGTGATCGACCAGCCGCCAAAAGTCGAAATGGGCGAGTTCGCCATGCCGTTCCCGTTCGAACTGGCAAAACAGCTCCGCACAGCCCCGCGCAAAATTGCAGAAGAAATCGTCGTCGAGATGCCCGTGCCCGAGGGCTTCGAGAGGTTCGAAGTCGCCGGGGGCGGCTACATTAACGCCAGGCTGCAACGAGCGACGGCCGCGCAGGAGCTTGCGACCGAACCCGCTGTCGAGATCGACGACCACGCAGGCGAGGGCGCAGCTGACGTCAAGGGAAAGATCCTGGTCGAGCACACCAGCATCAATCCCAACAAAGCGGCACACATCGGTCATCTCCGCAACGCCATCCTGGGCGACACGTTCGTCCGCTTGCTGCGCTCGGCCGGACACACCGTCGACATCCAGAACTACATCGACAACACCGGCGTGCAAGTGGCTGACGTGGTGGTCGGATTCACGCAGCTGGAGAAGCAGAGCAAAGCGCAGATCGAGGCCTTAATCGCCTCTACTCCGCGCTTCGATTATCTCTGCTGGGACCTTTATGCCCGCGTCTCGCAGTGGTACGAGCAAGACAAAGAAAACCTTAAAGCGAGACTTGAAGCTCTACATGCTATCGAGCAGGGAAACAATGAGATGGTTGAGATAGCCGACCTGGTGTCCACGGCCGTCTTGCGGCGGCATCTGGAGACCATGGACCGCCTCGATATCGAGTACGACTTCCTGCCCCGCGAGAGCGAGATTCTCCGGCTGCACTTCTGGGACCTGGCCTTCCAACAGCTCAAAGAGAAGGGTGTTCTGTATTTCGAAGCCGAGGGCAAGAACAAGGGGTGCTGGGTCATGACGCGACCGGCGGCGTCAACTAAAGCCAATGCCGCCAAGAGCGCCGAGGAGCCGTCCGAATCCGACGAAAACATTGGCCCCGATGAAGACGCCAAGGTGATCGTCCGCTCCAACGGAACCGTCGGCTACGTCGGCAAGGACATCGCCTATCACCTGTGGAAGTTCGGCCTGCTGGGTCGCGACTTCGGATATCAGAAGTTCTTCCACTATGCCGACGGCCACGAGTGCTGGATTTCCGCCGAGCACGGCGAGGCCGACCATCCCCACTTCGGCAACGTCGAGGCTATCTATAACGTCATCGATTCTCGCCAGAGCGATCCCCAGAACACGGTGGTCGAAGCGATCCGTCTTCTCGGCTATCCCGATAAGGCGGCGCACTATACCCATTTTTCGTACGAAATGGTGGCGCTCACCCCTCGTTGTGCAATAGATCTGGGCTATGAGGTGAGCGAAGAGGACCGCAGCAAGGCCTACATCGAGGTATCGGGCCGCAAGGGATTCGGAGTCAAGGCGGATGATTTGCTTGACTCGCTCATCGCAGCAGCCCAGAAAGAAGTGGACAGCCGTCACGCCGAACTTGACGACGCCGAGCGTCGCGCTATCAGCGAACAGATTGCCATCGGCGCACTCCGCTATTTCATGCTGAAGTTCACCAAGCAGTCCGTGATTGCCTTTGACTTCAAGGAAGCCCTGGCCTTCGAGGGTGAAACCGGCCCCTATGCCCAATACGCTGTGGTGCGCGCCAGCAACATTCTTCGCAAAGCGGGTGTCGAACCTGACCAAGCCCTAGCCGCCGAAATCGACTACGCGCGCTTCTTCGGTGACGACAGCGGCACCGAAATCTGGGAGCTTTGGCTGCTGGCAGGGAAGACCTCAGCGGTGATCGAGCAGTGTATTGGGACGACCGAGCCGGCCTACGCCGCCAAACACGCATTCCAATTGGCGCAGCAGTTCAACAACTTCTACCACCGCCATCACGTCCTCACCGAAGCCGACGAAGGCCGGAAGAAGTTTCTTCTAGCAACGGCCGCGGTGGTGCGTCGCGAACTGATCGCCCTGCTGTCGGCAATGGGCATCACCGTTCCGCCGGTAATGTAGGAGGCATCGCTGTATGTTTACGCCAAAGCCCATAGGTTACGTGCACAGCCCCTACTCGGCGACCAGCGAGATTCCCAAAGGTCTCGGCGCCAAACATGACGTCGAAGGCGAGCTGGAAATCCTTCCCGAATTCGAGGCCGGACTACTGGACATCGAAGGCTTCTCGCACCTGTTCGTCATTTGGGCTTTCGACCGATCTGAGGGCTATGACCTGACCGGCAAACCGCCTACCGATGACCGTCCGCACGGCGTGTTCGCTACTCGGTCTCCCCGGCGCCCCAATCCGATCGCGCTCAGTGTCGTGGAACTGCTCGGCCGCGAAGGCCGTAGGTTGCGCGTCCGAGGCGTCGATATGCTCGACGGCACACCCATCCTCGACATCAAGCCCTACCTGTCGAGTATTCCCGAAGAGAAACTGCGCCGAGGCTGGCTGGCGGAAGCAGAAGCACGCAAAAATCAAGGGTGAACTACCACGTGCTGTACGCCGTGCCCTCGCTCGACGTTTGGTCGCTGCCGCTGTGCACATCGATAATGCCGGCCTGCGACTGGTCGGGCGACATGATGCTGTCGTCGGTCACAGGCACCCAACTGTCGCGCGTGTTCGTGAAGGGATCCCTGGGAAGCTGCTTGATGTATCCCGCATCGACCAATTCCTGCAGCGATTGCGGTGCCTTCTGCTTATCGAGCGTGTATTGGTCAATCACCGAGCGCAGGGTATATAGGTCGTCGCGAAGCACGGTTTCGCGCGCCCGCAGGATCGACGATTGATATCGGGGAATGGCCACCGACATCAAAATGACGATGATGCTGATCACCACCATCAGCTCGATCAGGGTGAATCCGCGTTGTCGCAAGCGCCGGTTCATAGTTTCAATCTGCGGTTCAAGGCACAAAACTACCACGTCTTATATTTCGAGCCGTCGAGCGCGGTACCCTCCGACTTGGTATAGACGTCAAAGACGCTCTGTCCTCCCCACGAGTCAGAATCAATATCATCCTGCATCGAGCGTAAGCCCCACTCGGTCTTGCCGGTCATCGGATCGACCGGAATACGCCGCAGGAAGCGAATCTTCTTCCCGTTGGTGTCCACCCCCTTGACCAGCGTCTCCAGGTCTGGCGGATAGCCCTGGCTATCGACCTTGACCTGAAATGCGCCGCGATCGGCAGCGTCTTTGTAGCGATCGATGGCGTCACGCATTTCCCACAAATCGCGCCGCAGCTCACGCTCTTTGTTGCGTTGGATCGTGACCCTCACAATGGGCACCGCGACCGCCGTCAGAATCATGAGGATCGTCATGGCGACGATCAACTCGACAACAGTAAATCCTCTGCGGTGTGAGCGGCGCTCTGCGAGAACGTCCATCCTGGCCTGAGGAGACTTCACTCCTTCAATCTTATTCCTCGGCTCCGTGTTCGCAGCGACGATCTCCGTTCGCCATGTCGAACACAAATTGAAACGTAGTGGCATAACTGCGAAATCTGACTGCGCGGATCAGTGGATCGTAATGATGGCCTGCGAGCCACTCGCCGGAATGCTTTGCATACTGGCATTCTTCAGCATGGCGCGATTGATGCTTAGCGTTGCTTGGCCGGGGGCCTTGGCCTGGAACGTCAAGGTGAAGACCTGTCCGTCGCCGCTGATTCCGTTGCTTCCTGGCGGCCGCGACGCGGTAACCTGCAGGATTCCCATCATGCTGTCATCGCGGTTCACCAGAGCCACCGCCTGTCCATCCTGCGAAAGCATCGGCCCGTTCGAGACATTCACCAGCTGTAACACGTTCGGGTTGTACAGAATTTGCAGCGGCACCGAATAAACGTTTTGCCCTCCCGCCAGATTCACGTTCACGGTAAACGTAGTGCCGACAGCCTGGCTCAACGAGGGTGGATCGAAGCTGATAATCGCACTCCCGGCAGGCGCGGTCGCGGCAGACGTGTCGGACGAAGCAGCACCCGGTTGGGCCGACGTGGGCTGATTCCCTGGTGCCGCAGCAGGCTGTTCCGGCGCAGCAGCATTCGAGCGATGCAGCGAGATGGAATTTGCCGTACCAACATCGATGGCGCGAGTGTTGGAGTCGAACACATCCTGTGCCCGAACAATGTGCGGAATCAACATGAACACCAGTTCGTTGTCCTGGCGCTGCTTGTTCTCAGTGGCGAAGAAATACTTGAAGAACGGAATCGATGCCAGTCCCGGAATTCCGTTAATCGACTTGCTCTCCGTCTCCTCCAGGATTCCGCCCATGATATTGGCTTCGCCCTCGCGCATGCGGATCTCGTGCTCGATTTTGCGTTGTCCGATCACCGGCTGCTGAATTCCGCCGATGTTCTGGTAAGAATCGACCGCCGAGATGTCCATGGCGAGCTTCAGGGTCACTTCGTCGGTGCCGTGCACCCGCGGCGTTACGTCGATGTTCACGCCAACGTCGATGTAATTGAACTGGGTATTGACCAGCGGGTTGATGCCGACGCCGCCGATCCCTGGCTGGAACGAGCCAGTGGCCACCGGAACTCGTTGCCCGATTTTCAGCGATGCTTTTTGGCCATCCAATGCGCGAATCTGCGGCTGTTGCAGAATCTTGGTAGTGCTGTCGTTATAGAGGAACGACGCAGTGGCGGGCGGAATCGTCACCTGAAAATTGGTCGCATTGATGTGGGCAAGGCTGTTCAGGTTGATCGTGCCCGCGGTACTGCCGGTTGTCGTGGTAGCCGACCCGTTTCCCGTGCCGACGTTGGTTCCCGAAGTCGTAGTCGAGGATGTGGTGTTATCGATCAGTGCCACCGATATGCTAGTCGGGGGCGTAATTCCCAAGTCGCGCAGCTTGTTGCGCTGCACCTGCATGATCACCACATCGACAACAACTTCGGGGCGCGATTTGTCGAGGTCGTCGATGAGTTTCTCAGCCAGTGCAATCTGGTCAGGAGTGCCGCGCACCACAATGGCCTGCTGCGAAGGGAACTGCTGCAGCCGCTGCGTGTCGAGCAGCGTGCGAAGGATATTGACCAGGTCCTGTAGTTCGTTAGGCTGCGATAGGTTGGTCAGGTAGAACGTACGGATAACGCTCTGCTCCAACTCTTTGCGCTTTGCCGGCGTGTCGGCGGCGATGAAAATTGTGTTGGGCGTTACCGGACGCCAGAACGTTTTCGACTCCAGAGCGGCGATTTCCAACGCTTCTTGGAGCGTTACACCGTTCAATTCAACGCGAATCACTCGTGACGTGTAATCGGGATCGAACAGAACGTTAATTCCGGCCAGTTTTCCAATCGTCTCGTAAATCGTCTTAGAATCGGCGCTCATCTTGAGCGTGATGGGAGTGTTGGCGATCGTCGCCAGTTCTACCGGACCGCCAGCCTCTTCCATGCGCTTGTGCAGGGCAGTCTGCGCCGTCGAGCTTGCTGAGGGTGCCGTGGGTTCCGTCGCTTGCTTCAGCTCCCGCGTGATCTTGTTGACTTCCTGCTGCGCGATAAAACTGGAAGGGTCGATGGCCATGGCCCGCTCAAACTCGGTCAAGGCCTCCTGCAACTTTCCGGCCTTCTCTAGCAGTTGCCCCTTATGTACGTGCGACGCAGACGCAAGGAATCGAACGCGTTCGAATGACGCGCGATATTGAATATCGTCCGGTTTGATCTGATAGGCCTGGTGATAGTCGTTGTACGCTGTTTCGTAGTCTCCGCGAACTTCCGCGTCGAGACCCTGCTTGTAAAACGCCTTGGCTTTGTCGGCGGCTACTGCGGGCAATGAGGCAAATATGAGGAGCAGCGCCAGGAGACGGGGAAGCCGTTTCATCAGTTTCCTTAAGACCGGTTTTTGCCGGAGTACCCCTGCAACAGGCCAGAAATGGGCTCCGGTACGCAGTTCTGACTTCCGCTGGACGAAAACGTGAGCACCCGATGTTCGCCTGAATCGGGCATGTTCACATCCACCGCAGCAAGCCAGGATTGGCGCGATTATAGCACCTCGCTCGCTGCGTATATGTGATGTAACCGTGTGTTAGCATACGAGTTTCGTACCTCGCGTGAGTTTCTCGCCATGGCCCGTCCCCCGCAGTCCACAGCCCGTCCGGAAAAAGAAAATAAGCCAGGCCGGCGCGATCCGACAGCGAGCGGACTGCGCGACGCAGCGGTCAATCGCTCTGCTTCGCATAATTACTTCCTGCTCGAGAAATTCGAGGCCGGAATCGCTCTGCGCGGCACGGAAGTCAAATCCATCCGCAACGGGCGCGCCAACCTGAAAGACGCCTACGGCCTGGTCAAGGATGGCGAACTGTGGCTCATCAACGCGCACATCGGTGAATACGACCACGGCAACATCTTCAATCACGAACCTTTGCGCACACGAAAGCTGCTGGTCCATCGCAGCGAACTGAACAAGCTCATCGGCAAAGCCCAACAAAAAGGGCTGACGCTTATCCCCACGCGTTTGTATTTCCGCAACGGCAGGGTGAAAGTGGAGATAGCGTTGGCCAAGGGCAAACAAATGTGGGACAAGCGGGAGACCGAACGCCGCAAGACCGCCGACAAAGAAGCCCGCGAAGCGATCGCGCGCAACAGAAAATCGTAGAAAGTACTGGACGACATCATGAATATCAAACTTAGCACTGCTGTTCCTTCGCAAATCGATACCGAATGTCTGGTGGTCGCCGTCGTCGACGCTGCCGAGAAGAATGACAACGGCGCCGATGACAAACCCAAACCCCAAATCCTGACCGACGACGCGGCTGTCCTGAGCGCTGCCGCTGATTTGCTCTCCACTGGCGAAGTCACCGGTAAGGCTCTGGAAACTACGCTGCTGCACAAGCCCGCCGGTCTCAAAGCCAGGCGTCTGCTGTTGATCGGCGGCGGAAAAGGCAGCAAGTTTTCTATCTCCGAGCTGCGCAAAATTGCCGGCGCTGCGGTCCGTTCGGTTAAGGGAAAAGATCTGACGAGTTTCGCCATTGCAGTGCCGACAACCGACGGACTGACGGCCGATGCCGCCGCGAAAGCCATCGTCGAGGGCGCTTACGTTGGCGGCTTCGATGCTGATTACTATAAGAGTGACCGCAAAGAGCAAAAGATCGACGAAGTGACCATCGTCGCTCCCACGAAGTCAGACGCCAAGGCGCTGCAGGCCGCGATCGACGTTGGCACGATCATTGGCGAAGCCCAGAACTTCACTCGCGACCTTGTGAACGAGCCCGGCAATCGCATGACACCAACCATTCTCGCCGACCGCGCCAAGAAGATGTCTGACGAAGTAGGACTACAGTGTGAGATCTACGGTCCCGACAAAATCAAAGAGCTGAAGATGGGCGCCTTCTGGAGCGTCGCCCAGGGTTCGCAAGAAGAGCCTGCCCGCCTCATCGTCATGCGCTATGAGCCGAAAAGTGCTCCTGAGAAGCCCGTTCTTGGCCTGGTCGGGAAGGGAATCACCTTCGATAGCGGCGGTATCTCCATCAAGCCCTCCGACGGCATGGAAAAGATGAAGTACGACATGGCCGGAGGCGCGGCCATGATCGGCGCTATGCGCGCCATCGCGCAACTGAAGCCCAACGTCCGAGTTATTGGAATCGTTTGTGCGACCGAAAACATGCCCTCCGGCACCGCGCAAAAGCCTGGCGACGTGCAGATTGCCATGTCAGGCAAATCAATTGAGATCATCAACACCGACGCCGAAGGCCGCCTGGTACTGGCCGACGGCTTGCACTACGCCAAGCAGTTAGGCGCGACTCACCTGATCGACGCCGCCACTCTCACAGGTGCCGTAGTCGTTGCCCTCGGCATGATCAATGTGGGCATTTTCTCCAACGACGACGAGTTCTACGAGCGCTTCAACGCCTCGCTGAAAGCTTCAGGCGAAAAGATGTGGCGCTTGCCCGTCGACGACGAGTACCGCGACATGATCAAGTCCAACATCGCCGACATCGTCAACAGTGGCGGTCGCTGGGGCGGAGCCGTGACGGCTGCCATGTTCCTGAAGGAGTTCGTCGGCGACACTCCGTGGATCCACCTCGACATCGCCGGCGTCGCCTGGATGGAGGACGCCAAGCCCTGGATCGCTAAAGGCCCCTCGGGAGTTCCTGTGCGGTCGCTAGTCGAATTCGTGCGTGAGCCTGAGCACTTAATCGCCCTGTCACAATTTCTTCATGCACATTTCACGATGCGTTGACACATTCACCGCGCCGCCCAGCTAAAGTAGCCGCAATAGCAAACCTGATCGGAGAGAGTGGGGAGACGGTCAAACAGCCGCTCCCCGATTTTTCTGTTCGCTACTCCCACAAACAAGTACTACAGCTGCTGGCTGAATTCTCGAACCGACGTGGTGCTGTTTTTCTATCCAGTTGCTGCTGACTCTCCACAGATCGATTGTTGATCTTGTTTTTATCCGTGTGATCCGTGTTCATCCGTGGTTATTTTGACCTTTCCCCTCACCCCCACTACCATTCTCCTGTTATGCCTGTAGCCACGGACTCATCTACAACCTACGTCCCAATCCACGCGCCACGCGGCAACCAGCTTTCCTGCAAAGGATGGGCGCAGGAAGCCGCCATGCGCATGCTGATGAACAACCTCGACGAAGAGGTCGCGGAACGGCCGCAGGACCTCGTCGTCTATGGCGGAACCGGCCGCGCTGCCCGCAATTGGGAGTGCTATCACGCCATCGTCCGCTCCTTGCGCGAGCTCGAGAACGACGAGACTCTGCTCGTGCAATCCGGCAAGCCAGTAGCGGTGTTTCGCACGCACGAATACGCGCCGCGTGTGCTCATCTGCAACTCAAACCTCGTCGGCCACTGGTCCAACTGGGAGCAGTTCAACGAGCTCGAAAAGCTCGGCCTCATCATGTACGGCCAGATGACCGCCGGTTCGTGGATTTATATCGGCTCGCAGGGCATCATCCAGGGAACCTATGAAACCTTCTCCGCTGCCGCCGACAAGCACCTTGGCGGCGACCTCGCCGGGAAACTCATCGTCTCCGGCGGAATGGGTGGAATGAGTGGCGCGCAACCGCTCGCGGCGACCATGACGGGCGCCTGCTATCTCGGCATCGAAGTCGATCCCGAGCACATCAAGAAGCGCCTTCGCACTGCTTACTGCGACTTCATGGTCAACTCGCTCGACGAGGCGCTGCGCATTCTGAAGAACGCCGTGCGGAAGAAAGAGAATATCTCCGTCGGCCTCATTGGCAATTGCGGCGACGTCATTCCTGAGTTGGCCGAACGCGGCGTCGTGCCTGACATCCTCACCGACCAGACCTCCGCCCACGACCCACTCAACGGATACGTCCCCAGCGGCATGACCCTCGAACAGGCCAACGAGCTGCGCAAGAGGGATCCCAAGGCGTACCTCGAAAAATCGCTCGACACCATGGCGCGCCACGTTGAAGGCATGCTCAAGCTCCAAAAGATGGGCTCCGTCACCTTCGACTACGGCAACAACATCCGCAAGTTCGCCTTCGACCACGGCGTGAAAGACGCCTTTGATTTCCCCGGATTCGTGCCCGCCTACATCCGCCCACTCTTTTGTGAAGGCCGCGGCCCGTTCCGCTGGGCAGCGCTTTCGGGCGATCCAGCCGATATTCACGCAACCGACGATCTTGTGCTGCAGATGTTCCCGCAGGACCGCGTGCTCAGCCGCTGGATCGACCTCGCCCGCAAGCGCATCAAGTTCCAGGGATTCCCCTCGCGCATCTGCTGGCTCGGCTACGGCGAGCGCGCCGAATTCGGACTCGCCATGAACGACATGGTGAAGCGCGGCAAGCTGAAGTCGCCCATCGTCATGGGCCGCGACCATCTCGACACCGGCTCGGTCGCCTCGCCTTATCGCGAGACCGAATCGATGAAGGACGGCAGTGACGCCATCGCCGATTGGCCGCTGCTCAACGCGTTGCTGAATACGGCAAGCGGCGCGTCGTGGGTTTCGATCCACAACGGTGGCGGCGTCGGCATCGGCTACTCGCAGCATGCCGGACAAGTCACCGTCGCCGACGGCACCGACGAGATGGCGAAGCGCATCGAGCGCGTCCTCACCAACGATCCCGGCATCGGCGTCGCCCGCCACGTCGACGCGGGCTACGACGAGGCCAAACACTTCGCCGCAAGAGAAGGGCATCAAGATCCCGATGGCCGAAACCGAGTAATATTCAACGGGTTCAGCCTGAGCGAGATCGCGCAAAACGACGCCCGAAGGGTAAACATGTCGCGTTCGCTGTTCAGAGGCGTAAGTACAACGCTATGGAATCTGGACTTCGGCTCCTACAGAACAAACACCTTTAGATCCGGAATCATGCTGAAATGGCGCTGATTGGAAGTAGCCACTGCATAGCCAAGCTCGAGCGCAGTTGCGCCGATTAGTAAGTCAGATAGCGCGACGCGAATTCCTTGTGACGCGAGCTTCCCATCGATAAATCCAGCAAGAAGCGCTATCGAGTGGGTGACCGGGTAAATCGGCATTGAGCGTCCCACGTCTGCCACAAACCGCATCCGGGGCGCCTGTCTCTCCAAGGAATCGGCGCGGATGACACCGTGGGCTAGTTCCATTAGGGTAATCACCGAGACGCCGACCTCTTGGTCTTCCGCAAGAATGTGGAAAACGTGGGTGAGCATCTGCCTTACAGTCTCGCCCTGACGTTCAGTCCTGATGAAAACGGTGGAATCGAGGATTAGTCCCATGCGGACTTGAGGGGCTCGCGGCGGTTATTGATCGCTGTTTCAATATCATTGGCGAAATCGGCATCCATCACCGCCGTCGAGTCCTCTGGCAACAGCGCAATGCACTCCGAAAGAGTGCGGGTTGGCGGCTTCGGCAGGAAGGCGCCGGTAGGTAGGTCAGCTGGGGAGATCACTGCCACAAGCGAACTTCGGTCCTCACCATAGATGACTACGTTGACGCCAGCGCGTACGAGGGTTAGCACGCCGCCAAAATCTCTGACAGCGTCGGCTTCGGATACAAGGGCCTCTGGAGCCTTCCCCGATTTGACAGTAGTCGTCGGCATACTGGGAACATTATAAGAGCAATTAGCCTGATTAGATAACCCCGGACGGTGGCCCACATACCCCCTTTGTTTGGGATATGTGAGGTTGTTTTCCCATTTCTGGAAAAAATCAGGTTACCTTCGTAACGTCGTGGACGTTTTTTTCTCCAACCACTCCACCGCCGGCCCTACTCTAATGGAATGACCTTGATTATCCGCGCCTGCCGTCACATCCTGCCCGACGGCCGCCATTGCCGCGGCGCAGCGGTTCGAGGACGCGCCTGCTGTCGCCACCACCTCGACGCGCGCACTCGCCTGCACAATATGGCCCGAGCCCGCCGCCTCGCCTGCATTCCTCGGCTTCGCGTGCCCATGAACCCGCGCGACCTCGCCTTGAACCGTGCTGAGATAACCCGCGTCGTGGGCACCGGCAATCTCGATTTCGACTCTGCCCGGACGATGCTCTGGGCAATAGACCTCGCCGCTGCCGCCCTCCCCGCCGAGCGGGTCTCAAGTCCGCGCCGCTCGAATAAATTCAATGTTTTCTATCACGTACCTGTAAACCATTTGTTTACGCGAAGCTGTGCCGAAAACCACTCACAAGTGCCTGAAAACACAGCGGGGCGAGGGGAGGGGGTAAACATCACTCTCGACTTGGAGAAAGTGCCTAAGCCCACAGGGCGGAAGATGTGTTAGCCGTGGACGTAAACCCGCGGACAGCGCGCGTATAAGATGATCGAGCCGCGTAGCGGCGGCACAACACAAAATGAGCGTCACGCCAAAGCCCATCCTTCTGACCCATGCATCGCAGCTTTTGACGCTGCGCGGCCCTAGCATTCCGCGCCGCGGCTCTCACATGGAAAACCTCGGGATCATCGAGGACGGTGCGGTCCTCATCGCGGACGGCAAAATTGCCGCCGTCGGCACCACAGACGAACTCCGCGAGAAATCAAAGAACGTCGACGAAATCGATTGCCGCCACAAGGTCGTTCTCCCTGGCTTCGTCGACTCCCACACTCATCCCGTATTCGCTCTCCCCCGTCTCATCGACTTCGAAAAGCGCATCGCCGGAGTCAGCTACGAAGAAATCGCCGCCGCGGGAGGCGGCATTCGCGCCAGCCTTCGCGGCGTTCGTGAATCATCGGAAGACCAGCTCACGGCCCACGTTTTGAAGGCCCTCGACGAAATGGCCGCGCATGGAACCACGACTGTGGAGGCGAAGTCTGGTTACGGACTAAGCCTCGAAGATGAGATCAATTCTCTCGAAGCGGTAAGACTTGCCGCGGAGCAGTGGAACGGTACCGTGGTTCCCACATTTCTAGGTGCCCATGTAGTTCCACCCGAATATCGCGAGGATCCTGAAAAATATGTCGACATCGTCTGCGATCAGATGATCCCTTACGTGGCCGAAGAGCACTTCGATGGAACGGCAGGGAACTATAAGCTCGCCGAATACGTCGACGTCTTCTGCGAACGCGGCGCATTCAACCCCGCGCAATCAATCCGCATCCTGAAGGCCGCCGTCGCCCACGGTCTCCAAACCCGCATCCACGTGGGCCAACTTACCCGTACGGAACTCGCCCTTTTCGCCGAATTCAAACCTGCTAGCGTCGACCACCTTGACCACCTCACTGACGCCGACATTGCCTGGCTCGCCCGCACCAACACCGTCGCGACGCTCCTCCCCGCAGCCAACTATTTCCTCGGCCTCGAAACCTTCCCGCCGGCCCGCGAACTCATCGATGCCGGAGTCGCCGTCGCCCTCGCCACCGACTACAATCCCGGAACCTCGCCCACGACCTCGATGCCGTTTGTGCTCTCCGTCGCCTGTACCCACATGAAGATGTGGCCGGCCGAGACGATTACGGCTGCCACCATCAATGGAGCGTGCGCCTTAAATTTGCAAGATCGCAAAGGCAGTCTCGAAGTTGGAAAAGACGCCGACATTGCGATTTTCAACGCAGGAGACTACCGCGAAATTCCTTACTGGTTTGGAGTGAATCGCTGTTGGACGACATTTCTGCGAGGCGTAGCCGACCGTCCTGAAGGATCATAACTTCGAGAACGCCGATGATTATTGTTGCAGCGGAGCGTCTTGATTTTCCGGACAATGCTTGTCCGTCTCCGGCGAATGGTTCACACCGTAGACGCCGAAGGGATATTTCGAAAGCTCGGAAGGCTGAGGGTTAGCGGCCGAGTTGGGAATGATTCGGTCCCACCAGATGGCGCCGGCACTTATGGTGAAGCCGCGCCAATTTCCCCAGACGTCGTCGAGGGTTGCGGTCTTGATAGCGCAGCGGACACCGGAGGTAAACACCGTGTCATAGCTGGCCAGCAACTGAGTTTTGGTTTTGAGTATCGTCGCCTTGCCGTTGCGATAGGAGTGCAGCGGATAGCGAATCATGCCGACGACTGCCTGCTTCTGGTCTGCATCGACGGCCTGCTGGAACTTCTGGAAGAACGCCTTGGCCTGATCGCAATCTGGAAGCGTGCATTGCGGCTTTTCCTGAGCGAGCGCGGCAGACGATATTGCGAACAAAAACGAAAGGCAGAGCAACCCGAAAAAATGTCGAGCGTGCAGCCGAGAGACGAAACCGCAAGTTCCAGCAACAGGCATGGCGTAGCAGTTTATCGCCAAATGCCCGACCTTTCCACCGCGCCGGAATGTTCGGTCAGCAGCCCCACTCCGCTTGTCCTGGACGCGCATACCAGCGGCGCGATTCGTCGCGCTGGTTGCACTCGAGTTCGAGCAGCGCCAGGCGCGCGGCAGCGACCATGCGGTCACGCTCGATCTCGGGCATGTCTTGCCACGATTCCGGATTCAGGTCGGCAGGATCCTTGGGGTTCAAAGTCAACGCTTCCTGGTAATGGACGAATAGCTTGGCAAACTGCTGAACAAATACTTCCTGGGTCGACATCGTGGTCATCACCTCGTGCGCTTTTTGCGCACACGTTCATTGGACGCCACGCGCGATAAGCCGTGAATAAGTGAAACGTAAGCAATTTGTAAGGGCTAGTAACCAGATGTGGCGGCGTTCGGTTAGCGGAGAGCGGCAGCAGGGAAGAGGTAGCCCGACAGCATGCGCTTCATTTCAGCGATGATGCGGTCACGTTCCTCGCGCGTGGGCTGTTCATAGGCGAAGGCGATCAGCCGTTCGCCGGCTTCGCTGACCACGCGGAGCATCCGGTCCAGCTCCGGTACGTTGGGAATTCCCAGCCGCTCGAGCATGAAGTTCTTCAGCAGTGCAGGCAGTCCAACATTGGGAGACGCTTCGCGTTCTTTGGTCGCAGCGCTGATGTGCCGCCCGAACGAAATGGCGCGAAAGGCTGGATGCCCATCGAGGTACAAGACATAGGCATCCACGACATCGTTGAGAAGCGTTGCCGGGTTGAAGCTGGAGAGATCGGCCAAGTCGCGCTCGAGCTTCTGGATCACGGTGTGCTCCAGGGAATCGCGAAACTGCTCGACGTGGCGCACGGCGATTGCATCGATGATCGACTGCTTGTCAGGGAAGAAACGATACAGGGCCCCAATCGATAATCCGGCCTCGGAGGCAATCCGCGTGGTTGTCAGGTCTTCAAGCGGCATTTGCGCAAGGAGGGCGCTGGCGGCATCGAGCACGCGCCGAACGGTCTGCTGGCTGCGCGACTGGACGGGAACGCGGCGTGACATTGCGGTGGCGGGTACGCTGCTATCTGATTGATTTAATTGCGCCATGAGTGAGGACCGGGTCGGGAACCCATTGACATCATGACACAAATAGCATAAAAGAGAAAGAGAGTTCGCGTTCGTATTCTTTCATTCGAGGAATCTGCCCCATGGGTGTTCCAATCTCGCAGATGTGGACGGTGGCCAGCTATGTCCTGAAACAGAAGATTAAGGGACGTAGGCGATATCCGCTAGTGCTGATGCTGGAGCCGTTGTTCCGGTGCAACTTGGCATGCGCTGGTTGTGGGAAGATCCAGTATCCGGCCCACGTGTTGAAGCAGAACCTCACGCCGGAGGAGTGCTTCCGCGCGGTGGAAGAGTGCGGCGCGCCGATGGTTTCGATTCCAGGCGGCGAGCCGCTCATGCATCCGCAAATTGCGGAGATTGTCGAGGGGCTGGTCGCGCGGAAGAAGTACATCTACCTGTGCACGAATGCGCTGCTGCTCAAGGAAAAGATTGACCTGTTCAAGCCGAGCAAGTATCTGACGTTCTCGGTTCACGTGGACGGGCAGCGCGAGCATCATGACTTTTCAGTGTGCCGCGAAGGCGGATACGACATCGCGCTCGACGGGATGCGCGAGGCGGTGCGGCGCGGCTTCCGGGTGACGACCAACACAACGCTGTTCGACGGCGCCGATCCCAATAGCGTGCGCGCGTTCTTCGACGAGATGATGGACTTAGGCGTGGAAGGGATGATGCTATCGCCGGGATATTCGTATGACAAGGCGCCCGATCAAAGTCATTTTCTGGGACGCGCCCGCACCCGTCGGCTCTTCCGCGCCATGCTGTCGAACCGCAGCAAGCGGTGGGTGTTTAACCAGTCGCCGCTTTTTCTCGAGTTCCTGATGGGGAAGCGCGATTATCCGTGCACGGCGTGGGGTATGCCGACGTTCAACCTGTTCGGCTGGCAGAAACCGTGTTATCTGCTGCAGGACGGATACGCCGACACGTTTGAAGAATTGATGCAGGCGACGGAATGGGAGAAGTACGGCACCGAATCGGGGAATCCCAAGTGCGCGAATTGCATGGTGCACAGTGGTTATGAGGCCTCGGCAGTGCATGACACGTTCGGATCGCTGGGCGGCTTCTGGGCAACCGTGCGGGCGACATTCTCGACCAGTTACAAGGACGACGAAGCAGCAGCCATGTTGAAGGAAGAGGTTCGGCCCGTGCATTCGTATAACCCGCTGGTCCAGATTGCGGGCGATTCGAACCGTTTCGAGGAGACGCACGCATGAGCGAACCGCAACGCAATCTGACCGTGGATGAACTGGAAGTGGTCGAAGGACAGGAACATCATAAGGTCGAAGGCTGGGTGCCGCAGCTAGCTACAGAAAACGATCTGCGAGCCGCGCTCGAAGAGGCGTTTGATTACCGTGGCGACGTGACCATCACGACGAAAAGTGGGACACGAGTCGAAGGATACATTTTTGATCGACGTAGCGGCGTGTCGTTGGCGGAGTCTATGGTTCGGGTGATTCCGCAGAATTCGCGCGAGAAGGTGGCAGTTCGATATTCCGATATTGCGAGCTTGGAGTTTAGCGGCCGCGACACGGCTGCGGGTAAGAGTTGGGAAGCCTGGGTACGGAAATATTGGGAGAAAAAAGCCGCCGGCGAGAAGGGAATCGCCATCGAGCCGGAAGCGCTGGAATAGCGACCTCGGGTGCGGCAGCCGGCGCGGGTGTTTCAATCGGAAGCAAAGCGCATAGGCGAAAATGGCCGCAGATCGAAGTCAGTCGTGCAGTTCGCTGTGATCAACTGCATCATCACATGAGCGGTGATGGGCGCGAGCATGATGCCATCGCGATAGTGTCCGGTTGCCGCGTAATAGCCCGGCAACGACGTCTCTCCGAGTATTGGCAGATTGTCGGGAGTTCCGGGACGCAATCCCGCCCATGCATCGTGAATTTTCATTGACGCCAGTGCGGGGGCGGCGTTGATTCCGGCACGGTAGAGTCGCTGAATGATTTCCGGATCGACACTTTTGTCGAATCCCGCTTCTTCGACTGTAGCGCCCAGCAGGATTCGGCCATCGGAGCGGGGAATGATGTAAATCTCCGGAGTGCGTACGACGTGCTTGATTAGCGGCCCGGTGTGCTGACCGCCATCTTCGGGCACAAGGCAAACCATCTGGCCTTTCACGGGGCGCGTCGGAACAGGGAACGGTGATAGTTGCGCTGCCCAGGCGCCCGCACAGTTAACGACGATTCCGGTTGGGTACGTCGAGTGCGCCGTCCGCACGCCGGCTGCGCGTCCGTTGGCAATTAGGACCTCGGTAACCGGCGACCCGGTGATGAAGTCGATGCCTCGACGCTTGGCGCCCTTGAGCAGAGCATGGCCTAACCCGCGAGGATCGACGGACGGTTCTGGCAGGAACCACGCAGGTTCGGCGATTCGCAGCGATGGCTCGAGGTGAGAGACTTCCTCAGGAGTGATTTGGTGACTGTCAGCGCAGGGTGGCGTAGCGGTGCCATCGAAATGTGCAATAGTTCCGGCACCGCGGAAGTCGGCGGCTTCGCCAGATTCAATCTCGAGTTCGCGGACGAAATCGGGATACATCTCCGCGCTGGCGCGTGCCAGGGGCAGAAGGACATCCGGCGTGTGGGGGTCGCAGTGGGCGATCATGCCTCCAGCGGCAGCGGAGGC
The DNA here is from genome assembly GCA_963730105.1 of uncultured Acidobacteriaceae bacterium. Classification (GTDB taxonomy): domain Bacteria; phylum Acidobacteriota; class Terriglobia; order Terriglobales; family Acidobacteriaceae; genus DASRAA01. The sequence continues at coordinate 56,262 of CAVSQO010000009.1, read as the reverse complement.
TTCGCGGGCGGGCTCGTGCTTCTCGGCGACCAGAATGGAAATTCCGGCGGATTTTAGTCGCCACGCCAGTGAGAGGCCGATCACGCCTCCTCCGACGATGACAACATCCCAACTCTTCACCTTGCGATTGTAGAGCAGCGAGCGGGTCTCAAAGGGCAGGCAGAAGGGGTAAATGCAACTCAAGACGCCATTTGGGGTTTGTAACAATTTATAATGGCTGCATTGGCAAACTGCTTATTTCCCGCCGTATTGCGAAAGACTTAGCGTGCGAAGGTGGTGAATGTTTGGACCGTGAGGCCCTGCACGCAGCGCCGCTCGAAAGTTTTCAGACCTCTGGTCGAAGCAGTACCGGTTTCTCCGAATTTTCGATCAAGAACACGAAAGGGACAACGGATGTACGAAGAAGATGTGACGAATCAAGTGGAAACCCACCCGCAGGCCAGCGGTGGGGACCACGGCGCAATTGTGCGATATGTGCTACTGGGAGTGGCGCTGATCTATGTGCTGGCCTCGCTGTACTTCATGTACACGCTGAAGGGCCGCCTCGATGTGCTGGACCAGAAGCAGCAGACGATGGAAGCCGCACAGAGCGAATTGACAGCCCGGATCCACAGCACCCGGTCAGAGTTGAAAGAAGCGCTGACTACGGAAGTGGGTTCGACCAAGCAGGAAATCGCCAAGCGTGCTGCCGAGCTGGAACAGGAACAGAAGAGCGCATCCGCCCAGCTGAAAGCTGCGCAGAGCCAGCAGGGGCAGCAGATTGCCGCCGTCAGCGGCGAAGTCAGCGGCGTGAAGACAGAAGTTGGAGCGACCAAGACCGAAATCGCCAAGACCCAGTCCGATTTACAAGCGACCAACACCAAACTGGAACACACCATCGGCGACTTGGGTGTGCAGAGCGGATTGATTGCACATACCTCGTCAGAGCTGGACGTCTTGAAACATAAGGGTGATCGCAACTACTACGAGTTCACGCTGAAGAAGAACGCGAAGACACCGATCTCTACTGTGAGCCTTCAACTCAAGAAAGTCGATCCGAAGAAGAGCCGGTTTACGCTGAATGTGATTGCGGACGATAAGACGATCGAGAAGAAAGACCGCAACGTGGGCGAGCCGCTGCAGTTCTACACCGGGCGCGACCACCTGTTGTATGAAATTGTGGCATTCTCGGCTGGCAAAGACAGCATCACGGGTTACTTGAGCACGCCGAAGAACGCACCCAAGCCTGTGACTCCGTAAGGCGACGTGGTACGATTTGCAAACGAAAGCCAGAGCGCGTGCTCTGGCTTTTATTTCGGAACGAATAATCGGCGCTCGGTTACTTTGCGGGCGCGCTGGTCTTTTCATGCAGCACGATCGACTTCTGATCGTAAGGGTAGATGGTGACGCTCAGGTCCTTGCGGGCATAGAACTGATCCTTGGTGATGGGGAAAGCCACCATCACGCTGCCCTTGACCTCTCCGCCGGGCAGGATCTTGGTTTCGACTTTCAGCGGGTCGGTTGCATACATCTGCAAGTCCGGAAACGCTTGCAAATAGCGGCCGTAATCCACAGCGGAGGCAGCGTCGTCATTCGACTCGCCTTGGTCAGTGACAATCGTTGCCTTGATCTCCTTGACGAAGAGCGGCTTCTCGCCGATGTTGCGCAGCGTTACCTGCATCAAAACCATGGAGTAGGAATTGTCTTGCTGCTGCATGGCGAAAGCGCGGTCGATTTGGCCCTGCGCAACCGGCTTGGAGCGAAAGACGTACGCGACTCCAATGATGAACACTACTACCACGACAAGTGCCGCGACGAGAGGTGCGACAGGAGGAAGCGTTCGCTTGGCGCTATCGAATTCCTCGGTGATCGGAACGTGCCCGGCGTCAAAACCGGCGCCCGGTTTGGGAAAGTTTGTGTCGGGCATAAGGCGCCTCCTGGTCAAAGCGATAAGTCCAGCTTACGCTCCAGAGCCACCGCTTTCACTTAATTTGATGGCCAGTGGTGCTTGATGGCGCGCCGAAATTCTTTTTCGGGAAGGGTGTTAAGGACGTCTTTCGGCGTCAGCCACGCGCGGCGCGCTTGCAGAATTCCGTACTTGATCTTTTCGAAGTGAGAGGTGTGATGAGCGTCGGTGTTGACCACAATCTTGACGCCACGGTCACGCGCCAGGCGAAGATGCACATCATTTAGATCGAGCCGATCAGGGTACGCGTTCAATTCCATAGCGACTTGGTTCTCGCGGGCCGTCTTCAACACGGCCTCGAAATCAAACGGATAGGCTTCGCGGCGTAACTGCAGGCGTCCAGTGGGATGACCGAGAATGGACACGTTCTTGTTGCTGATTGCGCGCAGGAGGCGATCAGTCATTTGGTCTTTTTCCTGATTAAAGGCGGAGTGGACACTGGCAACCACCACATCCATCTGTTCGAGGACGGAGTCGGACAGGTCGAGTGAACCGTCAGCCAGGATATCAACTTCTATCCCGGACATGATGGTGATGCCTTCGATCTGCTCGTTCGCAGCGTTGATTCGCGCAATGTGCTGCAGCGCACGTTTATCGTCGAGCCCGTTCGACATCGCGAGGTTCTTGGAGTGGTCAGTGATGGCGATATATTTATAGCCGCGCTGCTTGGCCGCCTCAGCCATTTCTTCGATGGTGCATCGGCCGTCAGTCTCGACGGTGTGCATGTGCACTTCACCCTGGATGTCCTTTACGGTGATGAGGTCAGGCAGTTGGTGTTTTTCGGCGGCCTCAATTTCGCCGGTATTTTCGCGGAGTTCGGGGGGTATCCAATCAAGTTTGAGCGTGTGGTAGATGTCCTCTTCGGTCTTGCTGGCCACGCGCTTGTTGTCAGTCACTTGGCACAAGCCGTACTCGTTGAGGGTGAGGCCCATTTTGAGCGCGCGCTGGCGAAGAGCCACGGAGTGACTCTTCGATCCGGTGAAGTATTGCAGGCCGGCGCCGTAGGAGTCAGGGGACAAGGTTCGAACATCGACCTGCAATCCGTTGCGAAGTTTGAAGCTGACCTTGTTGTCTCCCTTGGCGAGGAGCTGGTCGATGCCGGGGAAGCGAACGATCTCCTCAATCAGCGCCAAGCGCGTGGTGTCGGCGGCACAACAGGGACCGGTGATGAGGACGTCGAGATCGCCGACAGTCTCGCGGCCGCGCCGCAAGGAGCCAGCGGGAGTAATCGCATCGATGCCTTTTATGTGCTTCAGGTGTTCGGTGAGGCGTTCCGCAGTGCGATCAGCTTCGTCGATGAGAAAGCGGCCAGAGATGCGGCGATAATCCTCAATGGCTTTTAGGAGCTTCTGCTCGCTCTTTTCGCTCATGCGAGGCAGGGTTTGCAGCTTGCCTTCCTTGGCCAGCTTCTCGACTCCGTTCAAGTCGCTGACTTGAAATGCGCTCCAGATCAGGGCAATCGTTTTCGGCCCGAGGCCCTGAATCTTCATCAGTTCCAGCATGGACGGCCGGTATTTCTGTAGAAGCTCCTGGTTGAGCTGGAGCTTGCCAGTTTGAGTCAATTCCTGGATATTGGCGGCCATGCCTTTGCCAATGCCGGGAATTTCGAGCAGCTTTTTTACGTCGTCGGTGAGGGAAGCGATCTGTCCGGGGAAGCTTTCGATAGTCTCGGCGGCGCGGCGATAGGAGCGAATGCGGAATGGATCGTCGCCATTGACCTCCATGAGGTCGGCGGTCTCGTAAAAAACATTCGCAATAGTTTTGTTGTCCAACAGTTGCGTCCCGAAGGAATTGTATCGCGAGGTAACCGAGCAACCCGGGAGCTAAGGTCGTTGGCGGCGGAGGGGATGCGCAATGAAGAACCCAGCCTTTTGGGCTGGGTCGGGATGGTTTCTACTGAACTTTCGTCACGTTCGCGGCCTGGGGACCTTTCTGCCCGTCGACAATCTCGAACTCGACAGCATCGCCCTCCTGCAAGCTTTTGTAGCCGTCCGCAATCAGAGCACTGTAGTGTACGAAGACGTCTGGTCCGTCATCGCGCCCGATAAATCCAAAACCTTTGGCGTTGTTGAACCACTTTACGGTTCCTTTCAATTTCACGTTCCAATCCTCCCGGGGGGGCGGCCCAACCCACAGGCACATGTGCGGGCGCAGTCGCTGATTAGCGTCAAGCAGGTTGGAACGAGTCAGCCAGTATCCAGTTGGACGTTCTCTTTATCTTGGGCGCTGGCGAATCGAGGCCTCGCCTGTTCAACGGCGTGGAATGATTGTTTAGGAATTTCGTGGTGTTGTCAATAGAGTATACAGGGGTCTTTTGTACATGAGAACAGCTGATAGTAGCGTCACTTAATGCGGAATTAATGGTTTCGGCGGCGCAATCTGCAACGCAAGTGGGGATGTTGCCACCAAGACGCCGTGAACTATCTCAACTTTTGCGACTGAACAAACCAGAGAACGCTGGCGATGGTTTTTCCATCGCGAATTCGGCTGGACATAATCTGCCGTAGAACTTCAGACAGCGGTATCAAACGGTGCTCGATCCGTTCGTCGGATTCCGGTTGGGCGATTCCGGGTTTGAGGCCTTGCGCCAGAAATACCGTCATGGTTTCCTCTAAGAAGCCTGGACTGGGGTAGAAAAAGAGTGCTCGCTTCCAACGGCGCGCGGTATATCCGGTCTCTTCCCGCAATTCGCGTTTGCCCGCAGTAAGCGCATCTTCGCCGGGATCAATTCGGCCAGCAGGAAGCTCGAACATATAGGACTGCGCGGCATACCGATATTGCGTCTCCATGAGAACGCGTGGCTCTTCGGCGGAATCGTCTACCGCGAGAACCACGACCGAGCCGGAGTGTCGAATTACCTCGCGGACGGCGGTGACGCCGTTGGGTTCGCGTACTCGATCGCGAGTGATTTCGAAAACGCGTCCGCGGAAGACGATTTTGGACGACAGCTTCTTGAGTGGAAGCGATTTGGGCTTCTTGGCGGGTGCGGTTTTGATGGGCGTCGATTGATCTGGAGTTGGCATAGCCCTTCAATATAGAACAGCTCAGCGGGCATTCGTCGAGTGGTACGCCCGCTCTGCTATGCTGCGGCCATGGCGCGTGCGGGAGCGAATCAGTTGAGCGTGTCGATCGTGGGTCCGGGCCGTCTGGGAACCGCGCTGGCGCTCAATCTGCGACAGGCGGGGTGGAAGGTCGAGTGCCTTGTGGTGCGACCGGGCGCCCGCGTGCGGCAGGCAACGACCCAACTGGCTCGGCTGCTGAACGCCCAAGTGGTGCGGTTGGGCGAGGAGATGCTTCGGTCAGGCTTGGTTTGGATTACTGTTCCCGATGATCGGATTGCTTCCGTCGCTTCTCGATTGGCGCAAGCGCAGAGTTGGAAGAACGCAACGGTCTTTCATTCCAGCGGGGCGCTGACCAGTGACGTACTTTCGCCGTTGCGCGACCGGGGAGCGCACGTGGCATCCGTGCATCCTGGAATGACGTTTGTTCACAAGGTCACGCCGAGCTTTACCGGCGTGCCGTTCGGAGTCGAGGGAGATGCCGCCGCACTACGCTTGGCAAGAAAGATTGTGGCCGACCTCGGCGGTAGTGCGCACACGATCCGCAAAGAGAACAAAGTTCTTTACCACGCTTTCGACACCTTTGCGTCGCCACTGCTGATTGGGCTCATGGCTACCTTGGAACAAGTTGGCAAGGTGGCGGGCATCTCGAAGTCGCAGGTCAGGAAGATGGCGGGCCCGCTGCTTCGCCAGACGATCAACAACTATCTGGAACACGGAGCTGCGGCGGCATTCAGTGGGGCGTTGATTCGGGGAGACGTGGCGACAGTGCGCAGACATCTAGACGCGTTAAAGAAGATTCCGAAGGCGGGTGACGCGTACCGGGCGGTCGCCAGAGTTGCGATCGAGCAATTGCCGGTAAAGAATCGCGTGGCGCTCAGGAAGGCGCTGCGTTAGTGAATGCTTGGCGGGGAAGCGGAGCGTCTACAAGCTGGTGAACAGATGTCCCATGCGATCTTTTTTGGTCTGCAAGTACTTTTCAGCGTGCTCATAAGGCTCGACTTCAGCGGGCACGCGCTCGACCACCTCGATGCCGGCATTTTCCAGAGCGGCGACCTTGTCGGGATTGTTTGAGATGAGGCGCACCGCCCGAACTCCCAATTGCTTCAGCATCTCGGCAGGCAGCGTGTACTGGCGGTAATCGGCATCGAAGCCAAGCTTTTCGTTGGCCTCGATGGTGTCGAGTCCTCTGTCCTGCAATTCGTAGGCCTGGATTTTTGCCATTAAGCCAATTCCGCGGCCTTCCTGCTGCTCGTAGATCAGAACCCCAGCGCCGGCATCGGCGATCATGGAAAGGGCCAGTTCGAGCTGCTGGCGGCAATCGCAACGCATGGATGCGAACACGTCGCCGGTCAGGCACTGGGAGTGAATGCGTACCAACGCGGGGGCAGATTGGATATCGCCCATGACTAAAGCGACCGCTTCTTCCTTCCGGCGGTCAAGCTTGCCTGCTCGCGCCAGTTGGTCAGCTTCACTCGCAGGCAGGCCGTCGGGGAGAGACTCGAGTTCCGCCTCGAAGCCGTAAATGCGGAACTGCCCCCAACGAGTGGGGAAGTTGGCCTCGGCGACCTTCTTGATCTGATGAGTGGTCACGTTTCGATTATAAGGGCTATCGAGATTTGCATTTGTGACGGCGAGCACAGGGGTCGAGGCGCGGGCCGGGACTGTACAAAGAACAGCCGCAATGCAACATGCTTGCGTTATCGCGATTGTTTAGAATCAATGGGTTAGGGGAAAATTATTCGTAAGTGATTGAAAGGAATGCTGGTTATAGCTATCCATGTGATGCGACTGCACTTAGCCCGGTCGATTTTCGCCGATTGTTCGATTTTGGCCGCCACAATAGTATGACAAGTATGATTTGTATGATCGACTGGATACATACAAAGCATACAAGTATGTGGGCCATGTTCGATCTGCCGCCTTTTCATAGTGTTAGAGGATTCTGCAAGCTCAGGGCTCGCTCATAGGCAACTTGTCAAAGGGCCACCAGGCTAGCGCGCTGGACGCAGGCCGGCAAAAGTAACACTCATCCCTTGCCTCACGATTCATGGTTTACGTCGGCGCAAGATGTTGTGAAAGGGCATGGGTCACATGGCAGAGTGATCGGTTGGCGCCTGTCCATATTTCGGACGCGTCGGGACCTTGCGCGATGGGAGAAAAAAGACGTAACTGGTAACTGGTGATTGGTAATTAGCGATTAGAAATTCGCGGTTGTCTCCGAGGAGCGCGAGGGAAGAGGACATGGAAGGGTGGTTCGGGAAGGGGTGAGGCTACGGGTTCTCGCCGAGGCGTTTGAGAGCGTCCTTCGCTTCTCATGCGGGGTGCGTTTCGGAGAGCATCCTCGACCGCGCGATCCCAGGGAGTGCCGAACTCGATGTCGAGCTGGTCGATCCAGACGTTGGCCCCCGCGGTCTTCAGATCTTCGGCGAGCTTGAGGGCGGAGTCGGCGCGGCAGTAGCTAAAGAATGCGGACGGCGCACTGCTCGGCACGTCGGTCGGCACGGACAATCTCCTGGCGCAGGAGGCCTGTAAATTTACGCTACAAAGCCACGAAGGCGCATCTCATTAAACGAAGAACCCTGTGCAAATCGAGGTCCCTCAGGGGCTAAAGCCCCGTATTCTCATTGGCCGTTGTTGGCAGGGCTGAAGAGGCTGCTGAAAAAGTCGAAGACGTGCGGCCCTCGCGGACTAAAGTCCGCGAGGGGAATCAAAAATAAACAGCTTAGACGCCGGCCTGAAGGCCGGCTCTACCCCAAAACGCTTTTTTCAGCAGCCTGTGAAGCCGTGCCCTTTCAAAACCGATAAGGAGAGAGCTTGTAGGAAACTGTCACATTGTAAGCCGATTCTGCGGATTCACGGCAGCACTTTCGGGTGGAGGACAGGTAGTGGGAGAAAAGAACGGGCGGCCGAGAGGGCCGCCCATCGCGCTCAATCGTTGAGAAAAAGCATTACCGCGAATGACCTCCGCTATGGCCCCCAGAAGAGGAAGATCTTCCGCCGTTGCCTCCGCCGCTGCTGGAATAGTGTCCGCCACCGCCTCCTGTCGAATAGTGCGAGGCGGAGGGTGCAGAGTAGTGCGGAGCGGCGGGCGCAGTGGCACGTGCGGTGTAGGTGGGAGCTGCGTTGTAAGTGCCGGGCGCCCGATAAGCTGTTGTCGGAGCCGCATAAGAGCCGCGGCTGGCATAAGGCGAAGACGAGGCGCCGTAGCTGCTGGAGTTCCCACCGTTAGAGCCATTACGTCCGGTATAGGAGGAGGCACCGTAGGCAGGCGTTGCATGATAGCTATAACTGGCTGGCGGCCTTGGAGCATTGGCCGATGCCATCCCCGATCCTGATTTAGGCGGGTCTTTCGGCTTGCTCTCCTTCTCCTTGGAATTGCCTGACGGCGTGCTGTGGTTTGACGACGCCGGCGGCTGCGAAGTGTGCGAAGGCTGTTGTTGTGCCGGAGCGCTGTGTCCATACGGCGCGGCAGAGGTGTTGTGCTGCTCCGCGGCGGTGTTGGTTCGGGGAGCGGGACTGCCTGCGTAAGGCGGCTTCGGAACCGTATGCGATCCGGTCTGCGAGTTGTACGTGGAAGCTGACGGTGTCGCGACTGAGCTGTTGCGCTCGGGCGGCCGCGGCACATTGTGCGAAACAGGCGCACTGTTGCTGGCAGGGTTGTGAACTCCCAATGAGGCAGGCGATTGCGGCACGTTGTGCGCTTCCATGGTCTGTGAAGAAGTGTGGACCGGCGGAGTCGCGTTGGTCACGACCTGGCGATCAATCGCGGACCGCGGGGGAACAGCCGACCCGGTCGCCGTGTGTCCACCCAACATTGCTGCTTTGGTTGGAGTCACATCAACACCGCGCATTACCTGTCCCTTGGCCAGATCCGACTGCGGCACGGCCATGCCGACCTTGGCGATGTTCTGTCCGTTCGCCAGAGCTGACTTGGGCGCAGCGGTAACGGCGCCTGCGACCGACCGGTTGGCGTAATGCGCATTGTTGACTGAGTTGTTGTAGTAGTTGTTGGTTACGTTGGTAATGTTCGTGATGTGCGTGTTGGTGATGTTGACGTTGCGGATGTACGCCTGGCTGACGTAGCCTCCGCGATACCCGTGGTACCAGGGATAGTAAGCTTCACCCCATCCCAACGGGAACCAGCCGCAGCCTCCGCCAACGCCGAATCCGACGCCGAAGGAAATGCCGAAGCCCCATCCAGCGCCGCCAACCCAGCCCACCAAGGCAGGAGCATAGTAAGGACGCCAGCCTACGTACAGCGGACCAGGGGCCCAGCCCCAGTAGCCGCCGAACGATACCCAGCGGCCATAGTGGAACGGAGCGAAGCCCCAAGGCGCGTCATCGACCCAAGTCCAGCCCCATGGGGCGACCCACACCCAGTGGCCGTAGCGATAAGGGGCCCAGCCAGCGGGCACGCTGGTGGGAACCCAAACAGCGCCGTATTGTGGGACGACCTGCCAGCGGCCGTAATAATCGAGGTCCTGATATCCGATGGTTCCGGGGGCGACATAGCGCGCGGATTGTGAGCCGTCGAGGCGCTTATCGCGAACCTGGGCCCAGTCTTCGAAGCCGTCCGGAGCAGGAGCCGCGTAGGCGTCGTGCTGCAGGGAATTCTGCCCGGTGAAGCGTACTTGGTCGCCGCTGTTCACTTTCACCGCAGGACCGTTCCCAGTGGCTTGACCGCTTCCTTTACGGACCGTGACCCAAGTCTGGTCGTCGTTCGGCCGTACGGTGATGACGTACACACCGGACTTCATCACAGTGAAGGCGAGATTGGGTGTGTCGATCTCGAAGATTTCGCCGGGCTCAAGGTGCAGAACGGTGAGTTCGACAACGCCTTGATCCAATTCCGCCTGGATGGTGTTGTCACCAACATTGGTGAAGGTCAGGCTGCTCTCGGAATCCATGCGGAGGAAGGCGTTGCCGACGTTCAATTCGACCTTCGAGTTCTTGTCGGTCCAGACGCGGTCTGACGTTGTCAGTGGACGATTCAGGTTCGCCGCCACCCAGTCGTTGACACCACCGGGCTGCAGCGACACTTCGCCAGAGATGTATTGAATACGGGCCACGCGGGCCGGCGGATCATAGGTCGGACTTCCGGCGTTGGCCGGGCCGCCCGGATTGTTCGGGCCGGGAGGATTGCTTGGATAGCCAATATTGGTCGGAATGCCGGAATTTTCCCCGGACTGAGCGAGCAGATTTCCGGTACCGAGCGCCATCAACATCAGCGCCACGACGACCCATCCCAACTGCCGCTTTGAATTCATCATCTTGCTTCCTCGATTCCCGGCTTCCCAACTACATCTGAAAAAGCACGCTGCCATGGAACTCGATGAGCAGCGCCACTACTTTAAACCCTATGTCGTCCTATGTGTTTCGTTTCATAAGATGTTCCGGTTGGATCAGGGGCAGTAAAGAATTGTGAAGCGAGAATGACCGTCAGATGGCTGGAAAGACGCGCAAAACGAGCCATTGTCACATTGCGGATGCCTCGCCCGTAACAGCTCTGCTATTCTCATCGGTTCTCCCGGAGGCCTCTTCGATGCCATCAATCCGAATCTCTCTTGTGCTGGCACTGTTGGGTGTCGCGTGCGTGGCACAAACACCCTATTCGACTCGCGCAACGCCCGACAGCCAAGCCGCGTCGGCAAACTCCACCTCAGGTCCGGAACTGCCCTACACGCCCAGCCTGGACGTAACGGCCATGGATCGCTCGGTTGATCCTTGCGTGGATTTTTACAGTTACTCATGTGGCGGCTGGGAGAAGAAGAACCCGATTCCGCCCGACCAGACGTCGTGGAGCGTGTATGGGAAGCTCTATCAGGACAACCTGTTGTACCTGCGAGGAATCCTGGAGCAGGCGGCCACCGCAAAGGACCGTGATGCAGTAACGCAGAAGATCGGCGATTTCTACGCGTCTTGCATGAATGAAACCCTGGTCGAGAAGTTGGGAGCCAAGCCGATGCAGCCCGACCTGGCGGCCATACAGGAGTTGAAGACCGTAAAGGAAGTCGCACCGCTGATCGCAAAGTTGCAAATGCAGGGCGTCGGTGTGCTTTTCGATTTTGGTCCGACGCAAGACCCTGACGACTCCGACAAAATGATCGTGGGGATCGAGCAAGGCGGATTGGGACTTCCTGATCGCGACTATTACCTGAAAGACGATGCGAAGTCGAAGGAAACGCGCGAGCACTACCTGCAACATGTCCAAAATATGTTTGAGTTGATGGGCGACTCACCCGACGCAGCCAAGAAAAACGCCGCCACCGTCATGCGAATGGAAACCAGCCTGGCGAAGGCGTCGCTGACGCGGGTGGAGCGCCGTGATCCGTATAAGCAAAAGCACAAAATGACGGTTCCGGACCTTTATAAGGTGGCTCCGGATTTCGACTGGAATGCGTTCTTCAGCGCTTCGGGGGTGCCGAAGTTCGAGATTCTGAACGTCTCGTGGCCCGATTTCTTCAAAGACGTCAGTTCGCAGATGAAGTCGGCGTCGCTCGAAGACTGGAAGACCTACATGCGCTGGCACGTGGCGCATTCACGTGCTCCGTTTTTGTCGTCGGCCTTCGTCAATGCAAACTTCGAGTTCTACCGGAAGTATTTGCGGGGAGCGACAGAGCTCCAGCCGCGCTGGAAGCGGTGCGTGCAATACACCGACAACAATCTAGGTGAGGCGTTGGGACAGGCTTACGTGCGCAAGACGTTTGGACCGGATTTGAAAGCTTCAACCGTTGAGATGACCCAGCAGATTGAAGACGCGATGGCGGTACGCATCCAGCAACTCGATTGGATGAGCCCCACGACCAAACAGCAGGCATTGGTGAAGCTGAAGGCGGTGCGCAACAAGGTGGGTTATCCCGACAAATGGCGTGATTACAGCTCGGTGAAGATTGTTGCTGACGACTTCTATGGGAACGATGTTCGCGCCACCGAGTTCGAAGAGAAGCGGGAACTGGCAAAAGTCGGGCAGCCGGTGGACCGCACCGAATGGGACATGACTCCGCCGACGGTGAATGCTTATTACAATCCGCAGATGAACGATATCAACTTTCCGGCGGGAGTTCTGCAGCCTCCGCTGTATGACGCAAAGATGGACGCGGCCCCCAACTATGGCAACACCGGTTCAACGATTGGACACGAACTCACGCACGCATTCGATGATGAAGGCAGGCAATTCGACGCTAAGGGTAACCTCAAAGACTGGTGGACCCAGCAGGATGCCGACCAGTTCGTAAAGCACGCCAACTGCGTCGTCGATCAGTACTCGCAGTACATCGTGGTGGACGACATCCACATCAATTCGAAACTGACAGAGGGCGAGGACGTGGCCGACTTAGGCGGTACCATCCTGGCGTATGTGGCGTGGAAAGATGACACCAAGGGCCAGACGCTGGAGACCCGAGATGGTCTGACGCCCGATCAACGCTACTTTGTGGGATTCGCCCAGTGGGCGTGTGAAAATCAGCGGCCGGAAAATCTGCGGGTCAGCGCTTTGACCAATCCGCATTCGCCGGGAAAATACCGGATCAACGGCGTGGTGGTGAATATGCCGGAATTCGGTACGGCGTTTGGTTGCAAAGCAGGACAGCCCATGGTCAAGTCCGCCGACAAAGTCTGCAGAGTCTGGTAGGGAAGTGACTAGTATCGAGAGAACCGGACTAGGGGGCGCGCGTTCTGCCGCCCTCCAGCGCGTCCGATTGCGGCGTCTCAACCCAGGCAAAGCGAAAGATAGCCAGAGGATCTTCGGCGTAGCTGACATCAACGTCGATGTATGAGTCCGACACGATCCAGTAATAGCGCTTGACGCAGTCGATCAAGAAATCGGTCGCGCGGTCCAATTCACGGATGGTGGTCGCCACCGCTGCCGGCGTGCGTTCGTGGTTGGAGAAATGCGGATCGATGCGCTCCTTGAGAGTTGTGCCGATCTGGTCGAACTCGGCGATGTCCGAGGAGAGTTCCTTCGCGGTGAGTTTGTCGTGCAGCAGTTCAGGGTAGTCGGAGATCTGCGTCAGCAAGCGCCGCATGGAAAGGTTGGCGTCGGGTGCGAAGAGGCGACGCAAACGCATGGTAGTCGCGTCGGTATAGGCGCCCCGTAGCATGGTGAGGAATGCGGCGCCGTTGCTCGACAAGCGTGGATTGGAGGGCAGGATCTCGATCTCGAGCTTGCGGTACAGGTCACGGTCGATCGCCAGGCTCTGGACCTGCTTGCCGATCTCACGGAGTTCGCGGACAGCCCGGTCACGAAATTGCTTTTCACTCAGCATAGGCCTGTAGTGTATCGAAGATTCACTGGGCTCTTCTGTGAGTCGCGTCACTGACCAAGTGGCGAAATTTGAAAAGGCGACGGAATCCCGTCGCCTATATTAAAACCGGCTTTACACGGCAATAACAGCCATGGAATCGCGTTCACGTCAGTGTGCGAAGCAAGCTGCTGCCCGCCGAAGTGGATCAAAAGCCGTTTCTCGCCGCGAAACGGTCGGACAGGTTCTCTATTTCTTTTTCTTCTTGGCGGCCTTCTTGGCCGTCGGTTTGCCTGCCTGCTCCCCAGACCCCTTCTTTACTTTGGCAAACGGGTTACGAGACTGTTCCCCGGTGCCCCGCTGTTCTCCGATCCCCATATCTTTCTCCTCGTAATGTTTAGTTAGCTCCGGAATGTGCGGAGTTTTGTCACATTGGGCACAATATCATGATTTCCGATAGGCGGCTGACAGAGTTCCAGTGAAATGAGGGCGAGATCGTCGGAGCAGGCAGAACGCCTATTCATTCCGAATCGCCTGAGAAGCGGAATTCGGCTCTGACCGGAGCGCCAACTCTATGAATGAATCGCTTTTCCGTGTTCAACTTCTGGAACGAAGCGTGCGCCTGAGTCGTTCGGCCACGGCAGCACTCGCTGTAGCCAACAGCAACATGCCACTCGGTTCGGGAGTTGTTCCCGACGGGATCGATACCGGCCCATTCGTAGTTCCAAGCACGCTCTCCCACCCGAGATTGTCGAACTCGAATGCCGGATAGCTCGACGAAAGCGTTACTTCGTACCACAAAGCGTCGCCGGTCGGGACCTCAAAGTTCAAAACGTACGAGGCCGTGTCGTTTTGCCCGAGTGTCCAGCCAAAAGTGGTCGCGAGTTGTGCGCCGGTCAGGGAAATCGGCGAGCCGCTGGTGGGGGTAAACGTAATGGTATTCCAACTATCCACGCTGCCCCAGTAGAGAGAGAATTGCGCAATGCAGTTCGAATTGTCGCAACCGCTGTCGTCGAAGGTCATGGTTATGGTCGGTGAGTTACTGGAGGCCGCCAAGTAATAGCCGTTATCGTTGGTCGGATTCAGCCAGGGAAGATTGTTGGTTGTTCCATTGCCAAGGCGGAGGGACGAAGTGCCCGACAATGCGAACGTCACTCCCGCGCCGATACTGGTCGACAAATTGTTCAGATAGGTTGCGGCACTTCCCGAAGCGTAGCTGTGCCAGCCCGTGGTTCCGTTAAAGGGCGTCAGGTTGAGTGCGCTGGCCTTGGCTGCCGAACCGCAAGTTGTACCGTTGGGGCAAGTGACCGCACTTACGTAGGTGCCGGAGAGCAGACACGGAGTGACACCGCTGACTCCAGTAACCGTCTTGCAATTGTTTTGGGCGGAAATATCCGAGACCGCCACGGCCAGAACGGCCAGGACCACGAGCAACCTACTATGGTGTCTCACTGCAATTCCCCCACTTTCGGCGGCCAGACGCCTCGAGCCCGCTGCCCGGACGATGGTTGCTACCGTAAGAGGCATTTTAGGGGTAATGTGCTGGAAGTCAAGTTTACCCTTCAGGAACCGATTGGGATGGCAGTGGCACCTCCCGGATTGGTGAATGCCAATTTTCCGGGGCGATGAATCCTGACTGCGTTTGGTCTTGGCTCGCGAAGAGAGAGTTCTAACCAGTCCAGATATATGACGGGCGTGATGTCATTTCCGCTAATCGATAACAATGCGAAGACGTGCAGCATTCCCAAACCATGAAAAGGAGTCGGTTGGCCGGAAGACTCGACACCGCAATACCTCCGGTCTGATAAAAGCCGGCGGTCGCTGCCGATTCGGTTCGTCATATCGCATGATTAGCCTGTTATTTATCAGGCCCGAGCCGGTCCCTCGGAAATCGGGTTTGGCCGGCATGTGTGTGCGCACTTACATTCTTGCAGTCCGGTTAATCGCAATCGCATTCCATAAAAACTTTTGATGTACGCAACAGTGTTTTAGCTTGACGAGACGGCAGGCTTACACCTATTCTCAAGCGAATCTTGGCATCTGTTTCGCAGAATTTATCGCAGATTGTGGGCAAGTTAACGCTTGCAATTTGCCGATGAATACTCGAGATGATCGCCAAAGATCTATAGCGTAGCAAGTAAATAGGCATTCGGTTCCCCCGACAAAAATGATTGCAGCCGGCTAGAACCACCCTATCTTTAAGTCTAGCCAGATGTGGAAAACGCCTTATCTAAGTGAGGAAGGCGAAGCCTTGTCTTCAATTGAGATAACTGCTTCTGATCCCCTGCGCCGCGCGGCGGAAAAGGCGAGCGGTGACTGTCAATCCGCCGACTCGAACTTAGTCTGGCTAGCGGCTTATACGACGGCGCGCCATGAGAAGGCGGTCGCACGGCATTTGGTCGCACGTGACGTTGAGTATTTTCTGCCGTTGATAAAGTCGGTTCGCCGATGGAAGAACGGCTGCAACGTGGCTGTCGAATCACCCGTCTTCCCTAACTACGTATTCGTTCGCACGACCCGCCTCCGTTCGGGTATTGTCCGCGAAGTGCCAGGGGTGTTGGCGTTTGCCGGCTCATGGAAATCTGCGGCGGCCATGTCGGACAGCGAGATTGAATGGCTCCGCAACGAGTTGCCGCTGCGAAAGTTCGAGCCGCATCCGTATCTGGTGGTGGGCAATAAAGTCCGGATCAAGTCTGGCCCACTGATGGGAACGAGCGGAATCCTTCTTCGCAAGAAGGGCGGGCTGAGGGTCGTGATCTCGGTGGAATTGATTCAGCAGAGTGTAGCGGTAGAAGTGGATGCTCGCGAGATCGATCCGATCCGAGCATAATTCTCACCGTTGGTGGTTAGCTGTTCATTCGAACATGAAGCCAGCGAAAAAAAAAGGTAGCGCCACACTCACAGAGGTGCGGATCGTTGAAGCCGCAATGCAGCTGTTTGCCCGGCAAGGCTACAAGGGGACCAGGACGCGGGACATTGCCCGCTTGGCCAAAGTGAATGAGGTGACATTATTCCGCTACTTTCCGCGCAAGTCAGATCTGTTTTCGGCTGCTGCCGAGTCTCGCTTAAGCCGGATTCGGATGGGAAGAGAGCTGCAAAACCATTTGGCAAAAGACGCCACGATTCAGGTGGTTGTGCCAATGTTAACTGAGTTTCTATCGGAGAACTTCTTCGACCAGCCAGATGTGGTTCGACTTCTCTATGTTGCAGGCTTCGAGGTGCCGGGTGCGGACCGGTATGTTCGCGAGTATCTGGGACCGTTTTTCGACGTCATCCATGGATACTTTGAGCGGTGTTCGGCCAAGGGAACGATACGAAAGATCGAACCTTTAATAGCAACACTTAGTTTGGCGGGGATCGTGAGCGCCCACCAGAACCTGTACCGGCTGTTCACGGGCGACAAACCGAAGTGGAATGCGAAAATGACAGCCCCGTTTTACACGGATTTCCTTTTGAATGCATTAGCTCACCCGGAATCAATATCACTGAACGACGCGTAACTCCCGAAGTGTAAGTGGGACCGTCGCGGCGTCGGCGGAACCTTCCAATCACATGCCAAACCTGAAAACTAACGTAGCCGTTTTCCTTTTGCTCGCTTGTGCGTTCTGCATGCATGCTGCGGCGCAAACCGATAACCCAGACACGCAATCTCAAATCAAAGTATTCCTCC
Source organism: uncultured Acidobacteriaceae bacterium (assembly GCA_963730105.1). Taxonomy (GTDB): domain Bacteria; phylum Acidobacteriota; class Terriglobia; order Terriglobales; family Acidobacteriaceae; genus DASRAA01. The sequence goes on along the minus strand of CAVSQO010000009.1, from coordinate 39,345 downwards.
AGCACCATCCCGAAGTAGGGCCACAACTCAAGACATTGCTTGCCCAGCGATTGCAGCAGGAAGGCAGTGCCGTTGAGGAGCAAGCGATTACGGACGAGATGCTGGTGGCGCGTTTGCAGTCGGATGCCGACTTCCGAGCGGCGGCGATTCGTTATCTGGTGGAGCATGGCACACTTACGGAAGATCAGGCGAAAGAGCTGACTGCGCAGACCGGAGGAGGCAACGAGTCGAACTTGGGAGCAGGCGAAAACGGAGGCCAGGAAACGACGGGCCAGGAAGCTGCTTCTACGCAATCGGCTCGAGGCGAGCGGCCGCAATTGAGCGCGGCCCGTGGCACCGAGACGAAAGGGCCACAAAAAGGAAAGATGGCGGCCATGCCGAATACCGCCGAACAGCCATTCGACGATTCCTCACTGAATCCGCAAACGGTCCGGCAGCCCAACCCTTACCCGAGTCTGCCCTCCACCACGGCGCTCTATACGCAGTTCCCCGAGGGGGGGAAGACGCTAACGCGGTTCGGGTCCGAGATCTTTCGCCCAGATGTAGTAGGACTAAGTGAGTTTCCAATGGATCTTCCTGCCGGCCCGGAGTACGTACTGGGACCAGGCGACGATCTAATCTTGGACGTCTGGGGAGGGGTAACACAAAAGATTACCCGAACCGTGGACCGGCAGGGCCGTATATCGCTTCCGGAAGCGGGTCCGGTAGTGGTGGCGGGGCTCTCGCTTGAGCAAGCGCAGAAGTTGATCCAGGCGAAACTGGAACCCCAATTTCACAATGCGAACGTGGATGTCGCGATAGGCCGGGTACGCACGGTGCGGATCTATGTAGTGGGAGATGTCCAACGTCCGGGTGCCTATGACATCAGTGCACTCTCGACTCCGCTGAATGCGCTATACGCGGCCGGCGGACCGACACCGACTGGATCGCTACGTGTCATCAGGCACATGCGGGGCTCGCGGATGTTGGGACAGATGGACCTTTACGATTTGCTGCTGCGCGGCGTTCGACAAGGGATTGAACATCTGGAGCCGGGTGACACGATTCTAGTGCCGCCAGTTGGTCCGCTGGTCGCGATTTCGGGGAGTGTTCGCCGACCTGCCATATACGAACTGCTGGCGGACACGCAACTGGTGGATGTGCTGGAAATGGCCGGAGGCGTGACAGTGTCAGCGAGCATGGATGATATCAAGGTCGAGCGGATTGAAGCTCACACCAAGCGCGTGATGCTGAATGTGAAGTTGCCGGCAGGCACGGGCGAGCGTCCGTTGCGGGAGATGGTTGGAGCGTTTTGGGTCAAGGACGGCGACAGAGTGTCGGTATTACCCATCCTGCCCTATAGCGACAGCACGATTTACATGGAAGGACACGTTTACCGGCCCGGAAACTACCCCTATCGTGACGGAATGCAGGTAACCGACCTGTTGCATTCCTACGAGGATGTTCTACCTGAGCCGGCGACCCATGCGGAGATCGTTCGTCTGCAACCGCCGGATTTTCATCCGGTGACAATTGAGTTCAACCTTGCGAGTGTGCTGGCGGGAGACGAAAGCGTAACGCTGCAGCAGTTCGACACCGTCAGGGTGTTTGGCCGCTATGAGGTCGATGCGCCCAAAGTTGCCGTCTATGGAGATGTCCTGCGTCCGGGCGTGTATCCGATGAGTGCTGGTATGACCGCGGCTGCTCTCGTCAAGATGGCGGGCGGGTTCAGGCGTAGTGCGTATCGCGATTCTGCCAGTTTGGCTAGCTATGTTGTGGAGAACGGACAGCGTGTCTCAACCGATCAGTCAACGGTGCGGATCGGCGCCGCGGTTGCCGGCGAGGCTTCTGCAGACGTCCGGCTCAAGCCCGGAGACGTACTTACGGTCCTGCAAATTCCCGGCTGGAGCGACATTGGCCGCTCGGTGACGATTCAGGGTGAGGTGGTGTACCCGGGTAGCTATGGCATCAATGAAGGTGAGAGACTCAGTTCGTTTCTCAGGCGGGTTGGCGGCTTCCGTTCGTCAGCCTATCCCGCAGGAATCGTCTTGGAGCGCGACGACGTCCGCAAACTGGAGGAACAGGGACGCCAGGAGCTGATTCAGCGGATAGAAACTACCAGCGCTTCGATTCGTATTTCGCCAAACACGACCGGAAAGGACCAGGCCGACGTGATGCAGGCGGTGGAGCAGCAACAGGCACAAGCCATCTCGCGTCTTCGCAGCCGCCCGGTTCCCGGACGATTGGTCATAACGATCACCGACGACATCGCGACCTGGGAAAACACCCCCAGCGATATTCAGCTTCGTGCGGGCGACTCCATAACGGTCCCCAAAAGACCGACCTTTGTCTTGTCGTATGGGCAGGTTTATAACGCCAATGCAATCACCTATAAACCAGGCAAAACGGCGGAATGGTACCTGAAGCAGGCTGGTGGGCCAACTCAATTGGCGAACAAGAAAGGCATCTACATCATTCGCGCCAACGGTTCGGTGGTTTCGTCAGGCGGAACCTCGGACCTCTTCTCAGGCGGGGTGCTGAACACGAAGATGCATCCAGGCGACGTGCTCGTCGTGCCTGAGAAGTTCGTGACCGGGTCCTCTGCCTGGCAGACCACGTTGGAGACCGCGCAGTTCATGGCATCACTGGCCATCGCTGCCGCTGCGGTCGCTCACCTGTAATTCGGACGCGTCTTACCTGAGGCGTTTCTGTCTCGCGAGAAGGAATGGACCGTTTGACTCGACGCCGAATTAGAGGCTGGGTTCTGGTGTCGGTAGTTGGTGGCATTATTTCGATCTCTAGCGTCTCACGGGCCCAGGAGAATCCGGCGAAATCAGGGCGAGGTAGCGCATGGCGGTCTGAAGTCTGAGCGAAATGCGGAGCCCGCTCAAGATGCCGACAGTGCACGCCTGCTGCAACTCTTACGCACCCGACCGGAATGGATGTTGCTGCTGAAGACTTACTATTATTTGCCCGCAGGCGGCGAGGCGCCCGCGCCTGGAACGATAACGGATCAAGCCGTGGCGGAACGCATCCGCACTGATCCGGCTTTCGCCCGGGCGGCCTCGCAGTGGCTGCTTGAACTTGCCGCCCAAGCGTCGACAAGCCTGCGATCATCTGAACCGTCTCAAGCGGCATCTCGTGACGCAACAAGTAAGCCGCTTGATACTGACGCACGCGCAGAACAGACATCAGCGGATGAGAAGGCTGGCTCAGCGGCGCAACTCCCAACACAGGCCGCCGACGCTCAGCCTGTTGTACCGGCCAGCACTCGTGATCCGGCGGGACCGAGTCCGGTGACTCAGTCCAATCAGCCCGACCCGTATCTGGCGCAGACCGATTTGACTGTCCGGAACTTTCCGAAGTTCTTCGCCCAGGACCAATTGGCTTTCTGGACGCAGCCTCTGCACTCCGATGTGCAGTCTCTCAGTTTCTGGGTTCCTGCTTCGTTTGCCACAGCGGCTCTGATCGGAAGCGACACTGACATCGAGAGCCATCTGCCGACTTCACCTAACACGGTGAAGATGGCCGCCAACGGCTCAACCGCCGGAATGGCCGCCCTGGTTGGCCTGGGTGGTGGACTCTATCTCTTCGGTAAGGTCAATCAAAATCCGCACCAGCTTGAGACCGGATACTTGATTGGCGAAGCTGCCCTTGACGCTTACGTGGCCTCGACCTCCATGCAATACATGACCCAGCGCGAGCGTCCGTTCACCGGCAACGGCAAGGGACAGTTTTTCGATGGCGGTAATTCGTTTCCGTCCAATACGGCCGCGGTGAGTTGGGCCGCGGCGAGCGTACTGGCGCACGAATATCCAGGTATCTTCACCAAGTTGTTTGCCTATGGGGTTGCCGCAGGGGTGAGCGCCGGACGTGTGATCGGAGAAAAACACTGGACGTCGGACGCGGTGATCGGAAGTGCCCTCGGTTGGTACATGGGACGCCAGATCTACCGAGCGCGCTCGCAGGGCCCGGAGATTGATGCTACGAATTGGGGTCTGTTCGAGAAGAGTTCCGAAGATAAGCAGCGCGACCCAGCCTACATGGCGTCGACCTACATTCCTTTAGACAGCTGGATCTATCCCGCATTCGATCGTCTGGCAGCCTTGGGTTACATTCCGACTGAGATCATCGCTATCCGGCCCTGGGCGAGATCGGAGGGCGCCCGCCTTGTGCTGGAAGCGCAGGCGCATATTTCCGAGGGCGATCTCGAGCCAGACGCTGTGGTGCAGAAAACTCTGGCAGAACTTCGGAACGAGTTTGCTTTCGAACTGCAAACCCTGGAAGGACACAGCAATGTCGGCGCGCAGCTTGAGTCCGCCTATGTCCGAGTAACTCCGATAGCCGGCAAACCGTTGCGAGACAGCTTCGATTTTTCCCAGACTCTGTACGACGACTTCGGACGCCCCTATGGGCAAGGCTTTAACGCTATTGCCGGCGTGTCAACCCGTGCTGAAACCGGCCCGCTAGCCTTTTATTTTCGAGGTGAGTACGAGTATTCCAACGGCATGGCGCCCTACTCTCCGTATGTAAGCCAGCAGATTGCTAACTTCAACGATCTACCAGTCAATTCGGTTCCCACGTTCCCGCAACAAAGCCAATTCCGCACCATCGAGGCTTACATGGCCCTCGATGTTCACAACTGGCAGCTCTCGTTCGGCCAGCAAAGCTTGTTCCTTTCGCCAGACTTTGGCGGTTCTCTACTGCTGTCGAACAACGCGCAGGCGGGGGTGATGCTCAGGCTTTCACGCACCGTACCGTATGAACTGCCTGAGCCATTCTCATGGCTAGGCAAGATTCGCAACACGATTTTTGTGGGAGCGCTTCCGAATTACAACTATGTTCGCGGTCCATATCCAACCTTCCAACCGCTTTACGGCAACCCGTACCAGAACATCAACCCCATACCTTATACGTGGGGAGACAAACTGGCACTCAAGATGACGGAAAATCTTGAGGTGGGGGTCGGCCTGACGGTGATATGGGCGGGATACAGTAGGCCTGCCACCGCCAAAACCTGGCTGCACACGTTCTCTACCCAGGGGAACGCGCAAACTCTGGATCCCGGAAAGCGCTATACCGGCATCAATGTTTCTTACCGAGTCCCGAAGCTGCGCGACTGGATGGTGTTTTATGTGGACGGGATAGCCAACGATGAGCCCAATCCGATCGCCTACCCGCTCGACTCAGCCTTTAATCCCGGCTTATATTTTCCGAAATTGCCCAAGCTGCAAAACGTCGACCTCCGCCTCGAGGGCGTGTACACGAACATCGTCGGATATCCAGGCACGGCGCCGTATTACTCCAATGTCCACTATGCACAGGGGTATACAAGCTATGGGCAATTGATGGGCGATTGGGTCGGGAGGCAGGGAGACGGATGGCAGGCTACGAGCACGTACTGGTGGTCGGCGACCAACAAACTTCAGCTAGCGTGGCGACGGCAATATGTGGACAAGGTCGTTCTCGAGGGCGGCGGCCTGAACGATTTTTCGGCGACGTGGAATTGGGAGTTCCACAAGGACCTGCTGCTGGCGAGCACGGTGCAATACGAACGATGGGTCTTTCCGCTCTTGTCGGATAAGCCAATGAGTAATGTCAGCTTTCAGTGCCAGGTAACTTACTGGCCCAGGCACGGCGCGGCTCGTGTTGGAGCGTCCGCAGCTGTGCCTTAGATGTCCAGTGGGAGATCTTCGGGAGAAAGAATGACCAACAAGTGCGCTTTGGTGTGCGGTGCAGGCGGATTTATCGGCAGCCACCTGGTGAAGAGGCTGAAAGCGGAGGGCTATTGGGTGCGGGGAGTAGATGTCAAGAATCCAGAGTTCAGCCGCTCGGCGGCCGACTCCTTCGTGGTCGGCGATCTACGAGATGTGGAAACGTGGCAAGCCGCTCTCGATCGCCAATTCGATGAGGCCTACCAGTTGGCAGCCGATATGGGGGGCGCCGGGTACATCTTCACTGGCGAAAACGACGCCCATGTCATGCACAATTCGGCGATGATCAACCTCCACATGGTGGAGTTTGGAGTCAAAAGCAAAGTCGGCAAGGTCTTCTACTCCTCGTCTGCTTGCATCTATCCGGAGTACAACCAGCTAGATCCCCGGAACCCCAAATGCTCGGAGTCGAGCGCGTATCCAGCTTCGCCCGACAGTGAATACGGCTGGGAAAAGCTCTTCAGCGAGCGCCTGTACTTTGCCTACTTCCGCAATCATGGACTGGATGTTCGCGTGGCGCGCTTTCACAACATCTTTGGTCCCGAAGGCACCTGGACCGGTGGCCGCGAAAAAGCACCCGCAGCGCTGTGCCGGAAGGTTGCCGAGCAACCTGATGGAGGCGAAATCGAAATCTGGGGCGATGGCGAACAGACTCGTTCGTTCCTGTTCATCGACGAGTGTGTCGAAGCTGTTCGCCGGTTGATGGAGAGTGAACATTTCCGCGGGCCCGTGAACATCGGCTCCCAAGAGATGGTGACCATCAACCAGATGGCCGAACTGATCATGGATATCGCTGGAAAGCAGCTCAGCATAAAGCACATCAGTGGACCACTCGGAGTGCGGGGCAGAAACTCCGACAATGCGCTGATATGGCAGGAACTCGGTTGGGCGCCCAATCAGTCGCTGTGGGAAGGCCTGGCACAGACTTACCCTTGGATCGAAGCGCAGGTAGCGGCATGCTCCGCCGGCAAACCGATTGAGCATGCCGCAGTCCTCTAGCAAAACGTCCCAGTTTTTCCCTTGAGAATTCTACGAATCTGTCAGGACGTACCGTTCCCTCCCGACGACGGGGTAAGGATTGATCCATTTCATAGCTCGCGGCTGCTGGCTGAGCGCGGATATGAAATCACGATCGTCGGCTTTCTGAAGGGACACCGGGACATTTCCGTACTCAAGTCGTGGTGCGAACTTCATGCGGTTCCGTTTAATGGCAAGAACTCGCCGGCAAACTGGCTGCGCGGCATAATGCAGCGCCGTCCGGTGAACTATGTCAAGTATCGCCGTCCCGAGCTCCAAGAACTGTGCGACGAACTTCTCGCCGCCCGGCGCTACGACGTTGTGGTCGTCGACTATTCGGCCATGGGCTGGTACGCCTTCGAGATCAAGCGGCGGTTCGACATTCCCGTCATTACACGCTGGCACAATGTCGACACCCTCATCTGGGAGCGCTGGGTAAACACCCAGCGCAGTGCCGTGCGGCGCGCAATGGGAAGGGTACAGCTCGATTTTGTCCGGCGGTTTGAGCAGGAACTTGCGGGGATCAGCGACGCTTGTCTGACCGTTGGTGCCCGCGACACGGAGCTGCTGCGGCAGTTGGTGCCGGGTGCTCGCGTCGAGTTAGTGCCCCCGGGCATTGACGTGAATCATTACACTCCGAGGGACGAATCGCGTGAGCCGAACAGTATCGTCCTGCTGGCAAGCGACTACGGCTGGCACCCTAACTATGATGCTGCGAAGTGGCTGTACGAAGAAATTCTGCCGCTGGTTTGGAAGGACGCTCCGCAAGCCCGCGTATACCTCACAGGCAGGAACGTAACTCCCGAAATGAAGAAGTGGGCCCAACCCGGCAAGTTGGAATTCACCGGCTTCGTGCCTGACGAGCGCGATGTGATCGGCAAGGCTGACGTCATGGTTGTCCCGATGCGATTGGGCGGTGGAGTAAAGCTGAAAATCCTGACCGCATTCGCCTGCGGCAAAGCAGTGGTCACCACCAAGGCCGGGGCAGAAGGTATTCCCGGCTTGGAGGCGGGAGACGCTGCACTTGTCCGTGATGAGCCGAGTGCGTTTGCCGATGCTGTGCTGCAAGTCATGAACGACGCCAATCTTCGCCGGAAACTCGAGCGCGCTGGGCGTGAACTGGTGTGTCGCCACTATAGCTGGGCCGCTGTCGCGGACGATTGGGAGCGCGTGTTGCACTCTGTGACGCACTCGCGACAAATTGCCGCCGACTAGCCTCCCATGCCTGGCAGCGATACGCACATATCCCGCCCGCAAAGCTATCCGGCTGTGATTCTCGCAGGCGGACTTGGAACACGACTTCGGTCTGTATACTCCGGACCCAAAGCAATGGCTCCGATCGGCAGGTTGCCATTTTTACAGTACCTGCTGAGGTACCTGCGCGCATGGAAGATCGAACACGTAATCCTCTGCGTTGGGCATGCGCGCGAATCCATCATGAGCCACTTCGGAGACGGCCACACGCTCGGACTCGCTATTCAGTATTCGATTGAAACGACTCTCCGCGGAACCGGTGGCGCCGTTGCCCAGGCATCGCCACTACTCCAATCCGAATGCTTTTGGGTGCTGAACGGCGACACCTTTTGCAATATCGATCTCAGCGCGATGCGTGCGATTCACCTGGATCGAGCTGCCGTGGCGACGATCGCACTGGCGGGAGTGCCGAATACTTCGCGCTACGGCTCGGTTTCTCTCAACGCTGATCGAGAAGTTCGCGAGTTCACAGAGAAGTCGCCTTCGCGGTATGCTGCCGGCGACCGCCAGCTCATCAATGCAGGCGTGTACTGCTTTCGCAGGGACATCCTGGACATGCCGGTGATGAAGGGTGATGTTATCTCGATGGAGACTGACGTCTTGCCGGTCCTCATTGGAAAGGGACTATATGGCTACGTGACGGAAGGCCATTTCATCGACATCGGCATTCCTGCCGACTACGAAAGAGCACAGCAACTCCTGCCGGAGTGGCTTGGACAGCCATCTCATGATCATTCGCGCTAAAGCCCCTCTTCGTATCAGTTTTGCCGGCGGAGGAACCGATGTCTCGCCCTATCCTGAGCGAGAGGGCGGCTGTGTGCTGAACGCTACTATCGGACGGTATGCATGGGGCAGTCTGCGGTCGCGCGACGATAACAAGATCCACATCGAGTCGACCGACCTCGGAATATCGGTCTGCTACGACCGCGACCACCTCGGCTTTAACGGAGAACTGGACCTCGCCAAGGCGGCCATCCGGCGGCTCGACGCGCACGAGGGCGGGTTCGACATCTTCCTGCAGACCGACGCCCCGCCGGGATCCGGACTCGGATCGTCATCAGCATTGGTGGTGGCCCTTGTCGGACTCATCAAGGAGTTCAAGAAACTGCCGCTCAGCGAATACGAAGTGGCGCATCTGGCCTATCAGATCGAGCGCGAAGACCTCGGCGTTCGAGGCGGCCGCCAGGACCAGTACGCCTGCGCCTTCGGTGGCTTCAACTACACCGAGTTTATGGGAGACAGAGTCGTCGTCAATCCATTGCGAATTCCCGACGGAGCGATCAACGAACTCGAGCACAATCTGCTGCTCTGCTACACCGGAAGCACCAGGCGGTCGGAACTTATTATTGCCGACCAGGTGAATCGTTTCGAGTCTGGCAACGCTGAGGCCCTGGCAGGCCTCCATGCGCAAAAAAAACTCGCCTACGACATGAAGGACGCCCTGATGCGCAGAAACCTGACTGAGTTCGGCGAACTCCTGCATTGCGCTTGGCTTGCCAAGAAGCGCATGTCCGAGCGCATCAGCAATCCCTTTATCGAAGAACTCTACGAGACGGCCCGTGCCAACGGCGCCCTGGGGGGCAAGATCACCGGCGCTGGCGGCGGCGGCTACATGATTTTTTATTGCCAGTTTGAACGGCGCCACAAGGTCGCCGCTGCCCTGAACCAGCTTGGCGCCGTGACCGTCGACCTCCCGTTCGAGCCGCGCGGACTACAAACTTGGCGAGTGAATTCGTCCGGGGTCGCCCACTAACCCCACACCACTCTTTGGCGCGACTGCAGAAATGAAGATTGTCCTGGTTTCGCAGTATTACTGGCCTGAGACGTTTGGCGCCGGCAAGTGGACGGCCGAGGTTGCAGAATGGCTTGCCCGCCGGGGCCATGAGGTAACCGTAGTCACGGCATTCCCCAACTATCCAGAGGGCGAAGTTCATCCGGAGTATCGTGGCCGGGTGATGCAAGAGGAGCGCCATAACGGCGTTCGCATCATACGGACATGGATCTACGCTACCCCGAGGACCACCAACATTTGGCAGCGGGTTCTGGGGCAGGCGTCCTTTAGCTGCTCATTGTTGATGGCCACAATGACGCTCCGGAGTCCCGATGTGATTTGGTGTGCAAGTCCGCCGCTTCCCGGAGCGATAACGGCTTGGTGGATGGCCCGCCTCAACCGCGCAAGGTATGCGCTGTTCCTTTCCGACCTGGAGCCCGAGCGGTCGATCGCCATCGGATTGTTTACCAACCGCTATCTCATCGCGATGTTACGTGTGATGGAGCGCTTTGCTTATTGTCATGCCGACCTCGTCTGTGTCCTGTCGCAATCCACGCGCCGATGGCTGGCAAAGAAGGGAGTGCCCATCGAGAAGGTGAAGGTGACGCCGTTGTGGGCGGATGGAAACCAGATCGTTCCCATGGCGCGCGATGCCTCGCTCCGCTCCGAGGTTTCGCTCAACGGAGAACTCGTAGCACTGTACTCGGGAAATATGGGCTACACCATGGCCGACCTGGAAACCGTCGTGGACGCGGCGCGTCAACTTGCAGACAAGTCGGAAATCCGTTTCGTCCTCGCGGGCGACGGCGTTCGCAGGGAGAGCGTCATGAAACGGGCCGAAGGACTGCCCAACGTGCTTTTCCTGCCGATTCAGCCCACGGAACGTTATCCCCATTTGCTCGCCACCGCGGATGTCGGCCTGGTGCTGTTGTCACGGGAAGGCACCATGGCCTCGGTGCCGAGCAAGACCTACAGCCTGTTGGCTGCGGGCAAGCCCATTGTTGCGATGTGCGAAGCCGACAGCGACACGGCGCATCTCTTGCAGGAAGCAAGTTGCGGAACTTTCGTGCCTCCAGGCGATGGGAAGAGATTGTCCGACGCGCTGCTGCAATATTGCAAAGATCCCGCTCGCATCCGCGACGAGGGACACAGGGCCCGCGAGTATTTCGAGCGCAATCATTCCGCAGAACCTTGTATGAAAATCTTCGAAGCCACATTGGCAGAGATCGCGTGCAGGAAGTAGGCTACGCGCTGCATAACGCGGAGCAGGGCGCTGCAAGGTCAGGTGACAATGCGATGAAGCAGCGCGAGGTTTTGGTCGCTGTCAAAAACGCCGCCGCAAACTTATTTCGCGGAGCCTCGGTCGCGATCCTTACTTTGGTGCTGCCGCCGTTTCTGACGAGAATGCTTCCCGTCGAGGTCTATGGTGCCTGGTCGCTGGTGCTGCAACTGAGCGCGTACGTCAGCTACCTCGACCTCGGCCTGCAGACCGCTGTGGGTCGCTTCGTGGCCCACTCGACCGAAACTGGCGATCGTCCTCGGCGCGATGCGATCGTCAGTACTGCGCTGGTTATGCTCGCCACTGCGGCGCTCCTCGCATTCGCCGGATTGTTGATCCTTGTAGGGATTCTGCCAATGCTGTTCCGACAAATGCCGTCGAGCCTGGTTTTTGGCACGCGCGTTGCCGTCTTGTTGGTGGGAGCTTCATTGGCGTTGGGCCTGCCTGCGTCCGTTCTGAGCGCGGTCTTCATTGGATTGCAGAGGAACGAGGTTCCCGCAATCATCGTCGCGGCGTCAAAATTCCTCGGTGCTACGGCGTTGCTCTTGGCCGCCGAATACAGCCGTTCCCTCGTCGTCATGGCTGCGATCGTGGCATGTACAAATGTTGTCACCTACGCGATCCAATACGTGGTGTATGTGCACGAGGCCTCTCAGATACGGGTGAATCCCAAGCTGGCATCCTGGAGTGCGGCGCGCGAACTGTCGAGCTATTGCCTGAGCCTAGCGGTGTGGACGTTCGGCATGTTGCTCGTGACCGGTCTCGACCTGACAATCGTCGCCTGGTATGACTTCCGGTCTGTCGCTTACTATTCAGTAGCCGCCAGCGTCGTGACATTCATGAACGGGACGCAGAATGCCCTTTTCGGCGCGCTGGTCTCTCCCGTCGCTGTGCACCATGCACGCCAGAACGAAAGGGAACTGGGTCTAGCGCTCCTGCACAGCACGCGGTACGGGATGATCCTTCTGCTCGTAGCCGCCGTGCCACTGTGTTTCGCGGCGAAGCCACTGCTGACACTGTGGGTCGGTGCGTCTTACGCGCAACCTGCGACGCCATTGCTGGTGGTTCTGGTTGTCGCTACTGTCGTTCGCCTCTCCACCACGCCGTTCTCCGCAATCCTCATCGGAACGGGTCAACAGAAACTTGTGATTCTGACACCACTCGCGGAGGGCATCGTCAACCTCGTCGCCAGTCTCGTCGCCGGTCGATATTTTGGCGCGCTCGGCGTCGCATTCGGAACGCTGGTCGGTTCACTCGTTTGCTTGCTGGGGCACCTCTTTTACAACATGCCAAGAACCGCTGGCATCCGCTTTACTCGCGCCGCCTATGTTCGCGACGGATTGTTACGTCCCTTGCTGACGAGCCTCCCGGCCATCCTCACGTGCGCCATGGCGCCCCTCGTTTCACGCCCAGCACAAATCGCAGTCTGGGTGCTGGCCATGACCGAACTCGTCGGCTTCAACTGGGCCTATGGCCTGACGGAGGGCGATCGATCCTTCATCGGACACACCGTCCGCCGCACCTTGCAAATCCGCTTCCAGGCATAACGAGAGCATGTCCTTACCTATCCATGTCGTCGTGGTCACGTACAACAGCGCTGCCGACATCGTTCCATGCCTGCGAAGCATCGGACAAAACGGCGCTGTTCCGGTAGTGGTCGATAACGGGTCCACCGACGACACGCTGGCGCTGGTTCGCCGCGAATGTCCCAGCTGCGTCATCGTGTCGAGTCCTGCGAATGGCTATGCTCGGGCCATCAACCTAGGCGCGCAACGTTGCTCAGGAGACTTTATGGCCTTCAGCAACGCTGACGTCGTATTTCCTCCCGGATCGTTGCTGGCGTTGACTCGTTTCGTGGAACGAAATCCGTCCGTCGGAGTTGCCGGCCCGCAGCAAGTGTTTCCCGACGGAGCATGGCAGCGCAGTTGGGGCGTGACGCCGGGCATACCCGAGGCGCTGCTCGAACTGTTTGGCATCACGACAATCTGGGGCGAACTGCGTCGCGCGCTCTGGCCCCGGCGCTTGAATCGAGTACCCAGGGATGTCGGCTACCTCGACGGCGCGGTCCTCGTCGTTTCGCGCAGTGCATTTGACGCGGTGTCGGGCTTCGATGAGTCGTTCGAGTTCTATGCCGAGGAATCCGACTTTTGCATGCGAGTGCGCCATGCGGGTTGGCGGATCGTTGCTGTTCCACAAGTAACAATTGTTCACCGCCGCGGCGGCAGTTCCACGCAGTCCACCATGTCGGCTGAGCGCCACGTCGAGCTCCTTGTGCGCGCCAATCGCCAACTGATACTCAAGCACTATGACGAAACCTATTACGCCCGCTATGTCGCACTGAAGTGGTTGTTCTATGCCGGCTGGGGCAAGCTCCTACTTTTGATGCGCTGGGTGTTTCCGTCCCGGCGGCGCGAGCAACTAACCAACAAGATCGCGCTGCACGAATGCTATGCGCGCCAGTTGGCTGCGGAACGAAAGGCATGCCGCAACCAACCGTTGTGTGATTCGGTTGTCGCCACCACCCGCACCCAGCACCACACAAAACAGCAATCATGACCGCACACGGCACTGAAACTCTCCGTCCAAACGACTCCACTGCCAATCCGCTTCGACAGGGCTTACCCGCCGAATGGCTGCGGTGGATTGAAATCATCAAGGCGGAGCGCACATTCCTCTGGCGGCTGACCGCTGTTGGTACCGTTTTGGCTGCCATTCTGGCTTTTTCGTTGCCTCGCTGGTACACGTCCACGGTTTCCCTCATGCCGCCGCAGACCCAGTTGCCGGCGGGGCTCACGTCCGCCGTCGGTGAATTGAGCAACAATCCGGCCCTGGAAAACTATGCCGGTGAATTGCTTGGCGCCAAGAGTACCGGTGCGATGTTCGTAGGCGTGCTGCAAAGTCGCGTAGTGGCTGACGCTCTAATCGACAAATATGACCTTCGCAAGGCTTACCGCGACAAGTTTTATTTCCAGGCGCGGCGAGAGCTGGCGGACAACACCGGAGTCTCTGAGGACCGCAAGAGTGGCATCATCACGATTTCCGTGAATGACAAAGACAAGGAACGCGCGCGGGAACTGGCCGGTGAATACGTCGCACAGCTGAACAAACGGGTCGTTGAACTCAATACTTCGTCGGCCCACCAGGAGCGCGTCTTCCTCGAGAGCCGGTTGGAGATGTATAAGCGCGGGCTCGACAAAGCCATCCAGGACCTCAGCGAATACTCTAGCTCGCGCGGCACGTTCAGCCCAAAGGAGCAGGCGACGGCGGAACTCACTGGAGCCGCGACCTTGGAGGGCCAGGTCATTGTCGCCGAGTCCGAACTGCAGGGACTCCGCCAGATTTACGGTGCCGGGAATTACCGCGTCAAGGCCGCCGAGGCACGCGTGGGCGAGCTTCGCCACCAGCTCAACAAAGTCGCGGGCACCAATATGGAGTCACCGGAAGGGTCACCGTACCCGTCGCTTCGCGAGCTGCCACTGTTGGGCGTGCGATACCAGGAGCTCTATCGCGACGCAACCGTCGCCGAGATCATTTACACGACGCTGGCGCGTCGACTCGAACTGGCCAAGGTCGAGGAGGCGAAAGCGGTCCCTCCAGTACAAGTTCTCGATCCTCCGAATCTTCCTGAGAAGCACTCGCGGCCGCATCGTGGAATCGTGCTCCTCTCTGGGACCGTGCTCGCGCTCGCACTTGGGCTGATGGTGCTGATCTTGGACGAGCGCAGGCGTCGCACCGGCATAGGCGTGGATTTCGCGTTCTTCAAGCGCATCTTCGTGCACACAAGACCTGAGTAACTGATGGACCTCCTCCTGCTGCTGGCCGTGCTGGCTCTGCCGCTTTATTGGAAGCGGCCGGCTGCCGGCTTGCTGCTGCAGGTCTTCTTGCAGGCCGTGATTTTCGGCGGCAGCCGGGATGTATCGCTGTCCAAGGTTTTGTATGCCGGCTATTTCGCGGTTCTGATGTTGATCTGGATGCCCGGCTTCTTTGCCACGCTTCGCCAAACCATCCGCGTTCCGTTTGCCAAGTGGCTGGCGGCGATGTTCACGTTATTTGTGGTTTCCAGGGTCGTCGGAATTTCCCATGGTCTCGCTGCCGTCGACTGGTTCCGCGAGGTTTCGCCTCTATTGAACTATGGGTTCGCGTTCCTGGGTATCTTCGCCTTTTCTCGCGAACCGGACCTCAGGCGCTATCTTCGATGGTTCCTTCTGGTTATGTTTCTATTGTCCGTGCCCGCCGCCGCCACCTGGATGTGGTTTCGCGGCTTCCTCTCGGAATCGAATGCCGTCATGTCGCTGACCAACGCTTCGCCCAGCGTTTTTATGGGCGGGCTGTTTCTGGCGATCACTCTTGCGTCCGAGGACAAACAAAATCTCAAGCTCTATACGGCGGCAGGTACATTCTTCGTGGGCTGCATGCTCATCACCGGGAGTCGCATGGAGTCTGCCAGCGCAATTCTCGGCGTCGCGATTGTGGCGTTCTTATTCTGGCGTCGCGGAGAATTGGCGGCAGGCGTGGCGTTCAAATTTGCAACGGCGGCCGCACTCATCGCAGTTGTGGCAATCGTTGCATTGTCAATGTCCGGCTCCATCGACATGGGAGACATTGCTGATCGTTTCCTGGCAGCGACCCAAAGCGACATTGTCGAAGACCAGACCGTTACCAACCGCATCACCGAAACACTGGACGCGTGGGAAGCCTTCCAGGAAGGACCGCTGGTAGGCAAAGGATTGGGTTATCAGACGGGCACCACCTACATTGTGGGACACGTCCCGGTCGTGATAGAGATGTACTTCATTCATAACATGTACGTTTACCTGCTGGCCAAACTTGGCGCGGTGGGCTTTGTCGTTGTACTCGGCTATTTCGCGTCGGCCATCCGGACCGCTCTTCGCAGCTTCTTTCGGTTTCGCAATCGTCCCTTCTCTGGCTACTTCGCCGCGTTTGTCGGATTCACTATTGCAATACTCTTTGAGTCCGTTACTGCCAATCAGTTTGCCGACAGGACGGCCTCATCATTGATCGGAGTGTTTTCCGGTTTGCTGCTGTACCTTGTCAGCGTCTATCAGAACACGTCGGATCCAGCGTCCACCGAAGCTAATCGTTCAAACCAACTGTCCGAAACGGCATGACGAAACATGGGCGCCTCCGCACGGGTACGGCGCGCTGACGTTCAAGGGCGCCGTCTACTGTGCGCTTCACTCTTGGTCGGACCGAGCTCCAACGCAAAGATTCGCCCTGGGATATTTCCCGATACCGCCGTTGGTCTTGAGCAAGAATTCTTCGCACTTGCGATGCTCGATGTCGACATTTATGTCCCTACCGTTGCCGCTCGTGAATCCTTCTATCCGCGGTTGTCGAGCGGAGGTTATCTTTTCGTCCACGATTACGACTCCCCCGAATCCGACAACGCCATGCAGCGTGCCCTAGGAGGTTTTCTCCCGGGGAAGCCAGAAAAGGTGCTGGAGCTTCCAGATGAGTGGGGAAGCGCTGTATTGCAAAAGGTCTAACTAGGGAGCGGACAAAGATGGGTTATTTGTGGATGGCAAAATACGGGATACAGCGGGTGCTATCAAGCCTGCCGTACAGCATTGAATTGAATTCGGTCTTGCAATACTCGGTGGGCGGACTCCGCAATCCGGTTATTTACGGGTATCCCCGCACGCTTACGATGCATTGGTTGCTGGCTCAAGCTGGCGTTTCTATCGGCGATGCGGTCTGTGTCGAGTTGGGCACGGGTTGGGACATGTCGAGCGCCATGACCCTGGTCCGCACTGGCGCTAAGGAAGTCCATACGTTCGACCATGTTCGCCATGCGGTGCCGGAGCTCCAAGCGCGGGCACTGCAAATGATCAATTCCCGTTCAATCCCGACTGACGCTGATTTACCGTTCGAGCCGCCATTTGCAGAGCTCACTAAGTTGATGGGAGAGCCCCGAGCAGAGGTTCATTATCACGCCCCGCAAGACGCCCGGGAGACCGGCTTCGCAAGTGGTAGTGTGGATTTCTACTACTCACTTGCCACCTTGGAGCACATACCTGCTGATATTCTTCGGGGCCTGCTCGAAGAATCGTTCCGTATTTTGAAGCCTGGCGGCTACTGTTACCACTACGTACAGCCGGCGATGCACTCATGGAAAGGGCGGGAATCAAGCGTAGATTACCTAGTCTTCTCGGAGCGCACATGGGAGAAATGGATAACCAGTCCGCTGGCACACGAAAACCGGCTGCGTGCCGTGGAGCACATCGATCTTCTCCGCTCTGTAGGTTTTGAAATTGTGAAAACTTGGTTCAATGTAGACCAGGCATCCCTCGAGAAGATACCGCGAATGAGACTGGCGGAAGAATTTAAGAAGTTTACGCCGGAACAACTTGCCCAAAACTACTTTTGGGTAATTGCACGAAAATGCTCGTGACGCTCCAATGCAGGTTTATGAGGGCCGCCGACGCGCGAATTGGCTAAACCTCTCCCAGGACGATTCGAAACATGATTCCATCTTTGGCTAATGGCATGGCCTCCAGGCGCATCGCCGAGTGCATTGCTGTGGAGCAGCAATTGCTTCAGGACAGTTCCTTTCTCGAATTGCTGGAAGCGACCGCCCTGCGCGTTTCGGCGGCAGTTAGGGCCGGTCGCAAGGTCCTGTTCATGGGCAACGGCGGCAGCGCGGCCGATGCCCAGCACCTTGCCGCTGAATTCACTGGCCGCTACATGATGGAGCGCCGCGCACTGCCTGCCATCGCGCTGAATGCCAACGCTTCGGAGATCACCGCCATCGCGAACGATTATTCCTTCGACCGTATCTTTGCCCGCCAGATTGAGGCCTTGGGTCAGCCGGGTGACGTTGCCATTGGCTTGAGCACCAGCGGAAACTCTGACAACGTAGTTCTGGCTATGCAGACCGCGCGTGTGCGAAATCTCCTGACCGTGGCGCTGACGGGTTCCTCCGGCGGCCTGCTGAAGAACGAAGTGGAAGTCTGCCTCCGCGTGCCTTCCGCCGTCACGCCCCGCATTCAAGAGTGCCACATCCTCGTGGGCCACATCCTTTGCGAGATTGTCGAGCATGAGCTCTGCAAGTAAGGCGGTATTTCTTGACCGCGACGGCGTCATCAACCAGCGGCCTCCCGAGGGGCTTTACATCACGTCAACGGAAGAGCTGCATCTTCTGCCCGGAGTTTTTGACGCCATCGCACGGCTGAACCACGCGGGATATCGAGTGTTCATCGTGACCAATCAGCGTTGTATCGCGCGCGGTATCGCTTCCGCCGACGTCGTTGCCCAAATTCACGACTGGCTCCTGCAGTTGCTCGCTGTTGGTCACGCCGCTATCGACCGGATCTTTGTGTGTCCGCACGACGACGCAGACGTCTGCTCGTGCCGCAAGCCAAAACCAGGAATGTTGCTCCAGGCCGCATCTGACTTCGATCTCGACCTTTCCGAATGTTGGATGGTCGGTGACAGTCGATCGGATATCGAGGCTGGTCGCGCCGCCGGCTGCAGGACATTTTTCATTGGCGCCGGCGATTGCTCGGAGGCCGACGGCAAGGCTTCGAGCTTGGCGGACGCTGTAGACAAGATCTTGGCCGTACCGCACCCGGCCTGATTGGCTGGCCGCCCGCAGCCGGTCGGTCTCCCCGTTGGCTTCATTTCTGATCCCGCCGTTCCCCAATTCACCCGACCCTCGGCCCCCGAAGACCCGACCGCAATAGTTCTTCCGTGAGGTAGCGACATGTCACTCCGCCAGAAGTCGTTCGGTTTCTACATTCGCCTCTGGCAGTTCCTCTTGCCGGCGGCGGCGTTTGGAATCGCAGCATTAGTGCGGCTCCTCGCGATACGCTTCGACGGCCATCCCGGCGAAATCGACCCCAGATTTTATCTCGCCGTCCTGACCTTCATCACCTTGGTGTGGGCGATCGCCGCCGAGCATCAGAGACTGTGTGACATCGATGAGCTCTTCCGCGAGAATACCGGTATTCGCAAATCACTGACTGCCTGCCTGGCCACATATACGGTTCTGCTCGCAGTCCTATTCTTCTATCGCCAGCAGAACTTCTCCCGTATCTTCTTCGCTGCCAGCGCTCTGGCTCTGCTTGTCGTCACGTTGGGAAGTCGTGTCGTGTTGCGCCGCATTTATAAAGTAACGCGACGCACGCGGCGCTCGATCCCTGTGATCATGGTGGGCGCCGGCCTCCACGCTCGACGCGTTGCCAGTCGACTCGCTAGCGTTACATCCGTCAGATCGCAAATCGTCGGGTACTTGAAGATCGGCGACGAACATGTCTACGTCACCGACGCACCCATCTTCCAGTTTGACGACATCGGATTGGGCCGGGTGCCCTCGTTTGAGGAGGTAGTCATCGCCGCCTCCCCGCAGCAATTGTCCGAGCTCGATGACCTGCTGACCCGAATCGGCATGCTCTGTGTGCCGGTCCGCGCGGTGCTTGATCTGGGAAAGCTCCCTGTCGTGCGCGAGCGGCTCTTTCAATTGGGTGACCTCCAGATGCTCGACTTGGAAACCACGCCGCTGGAATCGCCCGCGTACTTCTTCCTGAAGCGTGCCTTCGACATTGCATTTTCCTCGCTGGTCCTCCTGGCCCTGGCGCCGTTTATCGTGCTGATCGCGATCGCCATCAGGTTGACTTCACCCGGCCCGATCCTGTTCAGGCAGGAAAGAGTGGGCCTCAACGGGCAACGCTTTCAGATGTACAAGTTCCGCACCATGTGCGTCGCTGAGCCCAGTCAAACTGACACACAGTGGACGGTAAAGGATGACCCCCGCCGTACGCACCTCGGCACTTGGCTCCGCCGCACTAGCCTCGACGAACTTCCCCAATTCTTCAACGTCCTGCGGGGCGACATGAGCGTGGTTGGTCCCCGCCCGGAACGTCCCCACTTCGTCAGCCGCTTCCTGAACGAAGTCCATCACTATGACAGCCGCCATCGACTCAAGGTCGGCATTACCGGGTGGGCGCAGGTCAACGGCTGGCGCGGTGACACGTCGGTCCAGAAGCGCTTCGAGTTCGACCTTTACTACCTCCAGAATTGGAGCTTCAGGTTCGACATACGAATCATCTTGTTGACCGCATGGTCTGGTATGTTCGGCAGGAACGCATATTAAAATCCACGGCCGAAGCTGAGCCCGTCGGTGCATCGGGAACACAAACCACCACCTGCAACCGCTGTATGCGGTAAGCGGTTGCAATCGCACAAGCTCCGACAGTGCGGATGCCTGCGCGACAAACCTGCAGCCCACCCAAACTTCAGCGCGAGCCCCTTTTGGCCGCGCGGCCCGGAACCACGAGCTGTATCCAGATCAATCTTGCTGCTATCAGCGCGAACGCCGTCATTTCCAAGACGACGGGTATCCAGCGGCGAGCCCTTGGTCGGAGCAGGAAATCAATCTCAACCAGGGGCTTCGGCTCGGACTATCTACAATGGGCGGCCGTCTGGCTCGCCCGTACCTCTCTGTTCTCCGGTACCCATGTCTTCTCCTCGCAATTTGTCTTTGTCCCCACGCTACATGGAGCAATGTTACCGTGGGCAATATCACGATTTCGAGACGATGGTTGAGGAAGTTGCCACAAAACACCCCGATCCCGCGCATGAGAGTGGGCAGTCGACCACTCCGATAGCTCATCCAAATCTCGAACCAGCAGCAAGTCTTTGCATCGCAGTCACCGCTATCCGTAGGTCGTTGGTTCGTGTCTTACCGCCGCCGTGGGAGGGGGAGTGAACCCCAAGCCCACACAATCCCCAGCCTAGGCTCGACCATCACAGTTCGGCCGCCGCGATACTGGGAGTCCGAGAAGTTCGGCGCGCGGAAGAAGTGGAATGAGCATCCTGATCGTAGTGCCAGCCCTTTCCGCAGCTTCAGCTCCGTCCCGCCCTCCGTCACAATCTCAAACTGGTCGTCCAAGCCGACAACTCCTCCCGGTGCCCAACCGCCGTCGGTGATAAATACCCCAGCTCCAACCTTTGCGTAGGACGTGATTGGCGACTCGTTCCTGCGCCAGGTGCGAACGTACCCGCCGTTGATTTCGTGACGCAGCATTCCCCACTGAATCTTACCGCCCTGAGCGGTGAACTTAGCGTCCGTGGTGGCGAGGTTATAGGCTACCGAGAATCCGTTTGTGCGCCATATTCTGCGATACTCGGCTCCGCCACCGAGCGACGGCCGGGATGATTGGTTCTCCACAAGACCATATCCAAACCCGGTAGAGTCCTTGGTGTACTGAAAGGAACCGACAACGGCCAGATTGTCTTGGGCGGAACAGGTGGACATAAGAAACACGGCGATTGCCGCTAAAAGAAAGAGTGCAGTATTCTTTCCCAAGTCCATCGAGAGCCTCCTTATCAGGCTTTCTTGGGTCAGCGCCGTATCGGTGGTGCGAACACCGATGCGGCGTGCTTGCATTAAACGGCTGGATGCCTTTCGCCGCTGGCACTGATATCGGCAACAATGCCCGTGCAGATTATTCAGGGAGATTCTGACCACGCACTGCCATTTCCCGCGGCCTGCAGGCTAGCGCGAGAGGAGATGGAACCGGTTCTGTTGTGAGGCCTGCAAGTCACGAGTGAGAGAAGCGTCCGGGTAGCAAGGTTGCTCGCCAATTGGTTGCGAGTGTAGCGGCTTCGAAGACGCGATCGGGCGCAACCTAGCTCGAGTTTCTAAAGTTCGACGTTCAGGGCCAGCGAACTGTGCGACGCACAACGGATTGGCGGAGGGTCGACTCGGCTCGCATTTTGCCAGTACAATCCAAGGAATTACGCCAGCTATTTCTGACCGGACAGGTGAGTCTTAGGGCCGCTGTGGTCGCGCACTGCTCGAAGCGGTCCGAGAGCAGAGTTTCGACCAAGTTAGTGGGTGTTGATTGGAGATCATCGACCGGAGCACATGTTGAGAGTCGGGCTGAAGAAGTTCCTCATTCGCCTGGCGCTGGTAAGTGTTTGCTTGAGCCTTCCGGTTGTGGGCCAGCAGCCCGATCCCCCGAGTGGTCCCGGCTCAATCGCACCCGACGATACAACGCCCCCGCATCCCAATGAAACCCAGTTCTTGAAGCACTTGGCAGCGGACCAACTGGGCATTTGGACCAGTCCGATGCGGCTGGAACCTAAAGACGCCACATGGCTCATACCAATGGGTGGCATTGCGACCGGACTCTTCGTCACCGATCCGGCCAGCTCGTTTGGAATGGCCAGCTACCATCCGAGCACTTACAACACAGCGTCGAACGCGGGGCTAGCCGTCGCGGGCGGTCTCTCCGGCTCGGCGTATCTTTGGGGTCGGCTTACCAAGAACGAGCGCATGCGCGAAACCGGCGTTCTGGCGACCGAGGCAATGATTGACGTCCTCGGGGTGCAGTATGCGCTGCAGTACAGCATCGGGCGCCTGACTCCGATTCAATCGAATTACCAAAATGCGTTCTTCCAGGGTGGTACGTCGTTCCCCTCCAACCATGCCGCTCTGACGTGGGCTTTTGCTTCCGTGGTGGCGCAGGAATATCCGAATCCCTTTGTCCAAATCGGTGCATACGGACTGGCAACCGGGGTGAGCCTGGCCCGGGTTGCCGCTGGTCAACATTTTCTGTCGGATGTTTTTGTCGGCGGCCTGATCGGGTACCAGGTTGGGCGACACATCTACAAG
Organism: uncultured Acidobacteriaceae bacterium; assembly: GCA_963730105.1. Classification (GTDB taxonomy): domain Bacteria; phylum Acidobacteriota; class Terriglobia; order Terriglobales; family Acidobacteriaceae; genus DASRAA01. The sequence continues at coordinate 16,693 of CAVSQO010000009.1, read as the reverse complement.
ACCCGGCACAATGCCAATCTTGACGATCTTCCGGTCGAAATGGCTCCAAATCCTAACATTTAGGCAGTACCTACATCCCGCTCGATAGTTGGATTTATCCGGCGATGGACCGCCTGATCTCGCGCGGATACATCGACACGGCCTTCATGGGCCTGCGTCCGTGGACGAGGATGAACTGCGCACGCATGTTGTCAAACCTGGATGAAGAAATCGAGGGCAATCCGGCCTTACCCTCCGACATTTCGGAGATTATGAAGTATCTTCACGGGGAGTTTGCCGAAGAACTCTCAGCTATCGATGGCAAGCCGATTAAGTCGATCCAGTTGTCGTCGGTTTATACCCGCATCACGGCGATTGCGGGCCAGCCCCTCAACGACAACAACCTTGGGCAAACCATCGTCAACGACTACGGCCGACCGTATCAGGAGGGCGTTAACAATGTGACCGGGTTCACTGCTCGTGCCGAGGATGGGCGATTCGCTTTCTATGTCGACGGGGAATATCAACACGCGCCGTCGGCGCCGGCCTACCCACTGCTTACAAGGCAGGTGATCGCTTCGGTCAATAACGACCCCGTACAGCCCGACGTTCCGTTTCCGACCATCAACCAATTCCGACTCCTTGACACGTATGTGACGGCGAAGTTCTTGGGTCAGGACATCTCGGTCGGAAAACAGAGCCTGGATTGGGGTCCCACGCAAAGCGGCTCGATGGCTATGAGCAACAACGCCGAGCCCTTCTGGATGCTGCGAATCAATCAGACGGAACCGTTGTGGGTCCCGGGAGTCTCGCGCCTGTTCGGCCCAGTCCGCTTCGATAACTTCTTCGGGCAGCTGTCTGGACATACGCAATTTCCGCAAGGACCCTACATGTTTGGGCAGAAGTTCAGTTTCAAGCCGTTCGCGGGAATTGAAGTGGGCACGCACAACAAGGTCAGGCCATTCAAAGGCATCGAAATCGGCTTCAGCCGGACGGTGGTCTTTGCCGGTCAAAACCATGTGCCCTTGACTTTTGGGTCTTTCTGGAACAGCTTCACGAGTTTTGGAAGTGTCCCGGCCGACGTGAAGTTCTCGCGCAACGACCCTGGCGCTCGCTTTGCGACTTTCGATTTCTCGTGGAGATTAGGGAGTTGGGTCACTATCTACACCGACTTACTCACCCATGACGAGATCACCCCATTGGCGGCTCCTCGACGGGCGGGACTCAATCCAGGTATTTATCTCACGCACTTTCCACGAATCCCCAAGCTGGATTTTCGTGTGGAAGGGCTCACCACGAATCGTTTTGTTTCCCCTGCACTCGGAGGCTACTTCTTCTACTACGAAATTCTTTACCGCAATGTCTACCTGAATAACGACAACCTGATGGGAAGCTGGATTGGCCGCGAGGCCACGGGCGCCCAGGCATGGGCCACCTATTCGATGACCCCCATGACTAGCATTCAATTCGCCTATCGCACCATGAAAATTGCGCAGGACTACATCCCGAGGGGAACGACCCAGCAGATGGGAAGCGTGGCGGCCACCCTTCGGATTCGTAAACAAACGGAGTTGAAAGGCTTTATGCAGTACGAGTCATGGCTGGTGCCGGTGCTAAACCCTACCCGACAGCGCGACTTTACGGCTTCGGTGCAGGTGACCTGGTTCCCGAAACTAGAACTACGGCACTAGCCACTCTGGGCCATGGGGAAAGAGTCGCAACGCTCTCCGAGCGTTGGTCTAGGACTTCTCCGCTGCGACGAATGCGGCCTGTCTGTTTTCCACTTTCAATCTAACAAAGGCAGTCACATCGCGGAGTATGTCGTCCAGCGAGTGTTTTGGCCGAAAGTTAAGCCACCGCTCAGCTTTGGAGATGTCCGGAACCCGGCGGGCCATGTCTTCAAAGCCCGGGCCGTACGCCTCGGTGTAAGGAATATGGCGGATCGTACTGTCCGAACCCGTGATCTTTATGACGCGACGAGCCAAGTCGGCGATGCTGATCTCTTCGGTGTTACCCAGGTTGAAAATCTCGCCCACAGTGCTATCGTCGGCCGCAACCGCCAGAAACCCGTCGATTACGTCGTCAACGTGCCCGAAACAGCGGGATTGTTGCCCGCTCCCGTAGACAGTGAGTGGCTCGCGGCGGAGTGCTTGGGTGACAAAGGTTGGTACAACCATGCCGTATCGGCCGGTTTGCCGCGGCCCGACGGTATTAAACAGACGAACAATGCTGACGGGTAGCTTCCGCTCACGGAGGTAAGCCAGTGCTAGGAACTCGTCGATGGCTTTTGAGCAGGCATAGGCCCATCGGCTGTTGTTGGAGCTGCCCAGGACCAAGTCGTCGGTTTCCGTAAATGGCAGCTTGGTCGACTTACCGTACACCTCCGAGGTCGAGACCAATATGAGGCGGCGTTGCTTCTTGGCGGCAAGCTGAAGTATCAGTTCGGTCCCGCCAACGTTGGTTTCAATCGTCTGAACGGGGAAGTCAACAATCCGCTTTACCCCAACCGCGGCGGCAAGGTGGAAAACAATGCCGGCGAGATCCACCAACTCCGCCATTAGCCGACGGTTGAAGATCGAATCTCCGTGGAACTCGTACGAGGGATGCGAGCGAAACGACAATATGTTCTCAATGCTGCCTGTGGAAAGATCGTCGATCGCAATCACCTCATGGCCCAACGAAAGCAGCCGCTCGGAGAGATGCGAACCGATGAATCCTGCGCCACCCGTAATCAAACACCGCATTAGGTGTTCCTCACTGATCGAAAACTTCGGCTCCCGAGTGCCGCGACTGGGCCGTTCTCGGAGGATAACATCTTGCGGCTATTTCTAACCTCCGAAAGCAAGGGAGATCGAAAGGCAAGTAGTAAAGGCGTTGAACCAAGCCAGCGGAATCGCAACATTGGCACCGTCGTAATGGTGTCATTGCTGGGATATGGAAGTTACACAAAATGCGCAAGATGGGCGTTACTGTCCGCCGCAAATCAGGCACATACCCGAGATTGGAAAAATGCTCGTAACAATCTCGTAACAATGAGGAGTGCATCGGCTGGTTACTACATTAATAGTATATGTGCTGATATAGCTGCGGCTCCGCTATATCGACATTGATCATCATTGGAAGAACTATTTCGATTCACAAAACTGATACCTTTGTGGTATTTTTGTTGCCCTAGGTACTCCGGGATCAAGCAAATTCATGAGAACATAACTCGCGCTTGAACGCGCGATCTGGCCGGTTAAATCTGTAAACTGTGGTCTGCCCCACTCCCAGGTAGCACCGACACAACTGCTGTAACTGTAACGATTGCAAGCCCTTCGTTCATATTAAGCCCGGTCCGTGGTCATCTAGGCGCCGGGTCGCTGATTGTCGCAGGCGAGTTCGTTGCAGGGCATAACAAGGTTTGCCCGACTCAACTCAGCCAACTGGAAGCTGTAAACTCCAGCGTCGTCTACTGGGAGAGCCGTTACGATAGCCACTAGTCAAGTACTTCTGCCGATTGTCGCGGGGCTCGCGTCCCTGTTTCTTACCTGCATCATTATACAAATCTGCAAGCGAGGCGGGTGGGTCGTACAGACACGTCCGGACCGATGGCACCGGAAGCCAGTAGCACAATTTGGCGGTATCGCGATCATTGTGAGCTTCCTGCTGGCGGCCAGCTTCGTCCACGCTAGCGCCAGGCTCTTTGGCGTGGTCTTGTTGACGGTTGTCATCGCTGCATTGGGTCTGGCTGACGATCTACGATCATGGAAGCCAAGTGCGAAGCTCGCCGCCGAACTCGCGATCGCGATTGCAACTGTATCGTTGGGCGTCATTTATCCGCTTCGTAGTGCTAACTGGGTCAACATCTGCTTTACCGTCGTCTGGATTGTTGGAATTACCAATGCTTTTAACTTGCTTGACAACATGGACGGGCTGGCGGCGGGGATTGCCATAATTGCGGGTCTCACGCTGTCGTTCTTGACGTCTAACCCCAGCCTCCAACTATTGACTCTGAGTTTCGTTGCAGCGCTTTGCGGATTTTTGCTCTTTAACTTTAAGCCGGCGAAAATCTTCATGGGAGACACGGGAAGCCTGGCGATCGGCTACTACCTCGCTTGTGCTTCAGTGCTTGCGACCGAGCACATCAGTACGGTGTCATCCATCTTGTTTGTTCCGGTGCTGGTGCTGTTTATACCCGTGTTCGACACGGTACTCGTGAGTGTAACTCGACGCCTAAGCGGCCGAGCCATATCGGCGGGGGCGCGCGACCACACGTCGCACAGACTGGTTTTGATGGGGGTGAGCGAAAGAAAGGCTGTCCTGGTTCTTTATGGCCTGGCGGGGGTGAGCGGAGCAGTTGCGGTTCTCTGGAAGAGAGTCTGGCCTGAACTCGGTTGGGGCGCGTTAGGGGTGTTTCTCCTGGTCGCCTGCCTCTTTTGGCTGCACCTAGTAAGAATGAGGCTGCCCGAAGAATACCTGTCGCGGACGAACGCGTTGGTGCTGGCTCTTCCCGCTCTACTCCAGTCGGTTGTGGGCAAAGCGAGTGCGGTCGTTCTGGACGCATGCGTAATCGGACTATCGCTGTATCTGGCTTTCTTGCTCCGCTTTGAACACTTCGGCGGAGTTCAACTCTCCGAGTATCTTGCTCTGTTCTGTATCGCCTTGATGGTGAAGCTTCCTCCGCTGGCTCTGTTTGGAGCTTACCGCCCGCAACCGGCGATATCGTTCCAGCTCGTCTACCTGTTAGTAAAGTCAGCCGTGGTTGGATCGCTGGCTTTCATATCAGCGGCGGTGTTCTGGAACCGTTTTGACGGGCTATCGCGAGCTGTCTTCGGGATCGATCTGGTCTTGACCATCCTGATGCTGGCTGGAGTGCGCGCATCAGGCTGGGTGTTTGATCATGCTTTGCGCTCTGGCACTCGACCCCGTTGCCTGCTTGTCAACAATGCTCAATCGCGACTTCTTTTGGCGTATTTTGACGATGTAGCCGTAAAGCACGAGCTTGCAGAGGTGATCCTTGTTGGACCTGAACATCCAGGATGGCCGAAAGAATTGGAGAAACGCATCGAGCGCAACCACATTCAAGCGATTTATTGCGGTCCTGACTGTGATGTCACGGCCCGCGACCACGTCGCCATGCTATCAGCCTCGTACGGGCTGAAGCACTTCGAGATTAACTTTGCAATTCGAGAAGTGGCGCCGCATTTTGCGATCGCGCTCACGCCAAAGCCTCGTGTAGCGACCAAACTGTCCGCGGAACGTAGACTATGAAAAAGGTGGTTCGAATCATAGGGCGCATGAACGGTGGAGGACCCGCCCGCCAGGTCGCTTACCTGCACCACGCTCTGCGAAGTTCGTTCGAAACCATTTTGGTGATCGGCGCCATTGAACCAGGCGAACAAGACATGCGATATCTCCTCCAGGATTCGATCGGTGTAATCGAGGTTTCGACCATGTCGCGTTCTGTTAAGGGTTGGTCGGACCTGATCAGCCTAGTCAAGATCACACGGCTTCTGTGGCGAGAAAAACCCGACATTGTGCACACCCACACTGCGAAAGCCGGGGTCCTGGGGCGAATTGCGGCGCTCGTAGCGGGCGTTCCAATTCGAGTGCATACCTACCATGGAAATGTTTTTCAGGGCTATTTCGGAAAGCGCACGTCGCGTCTGATTGCCGCCATCGAGCGCGTGCTAAACCGGGTCACCACGCGTGTCATCGCGATCTCTGCGTCGCAGGCTGAAGAAATCGTGGAGCGATTTCGGGTGGCTGATCGGCGGAAGGTTGTAATCGTTCGTAACGGTTTCGATCTCAGCGCCACGGCGGTTCCAGAGCGAACGCGGACCGAAGTCCGGCGTTCTCTCGGTGTCGATGATGCGGACATATTGGTCGTTTGGGCCGGCCGTATCGCGCCGATCAAGAATTTGCCCCTGCTGCTGGAGGTGGCGAACCGATGCACGCGTCTTCCCACGATCAAATTCTTAGTTGCCGGCGACGGCGCGAATCGGGAAGTCGTGGTGACCGCGGCTCAAGCTACTGATAACCTGATGTTCATCGGGTGGCAACAGGACATGTCGCCAATCTGGACCGCCTCCGACATTGCGTTGCTCACTTCGAAGAACGAGGGAACTCCTACTTCTCTCATTGAGGCCATGATCGCCGGAAAGCCATTCGTGGCCACGTCAGTCGGCGGTGTGGTCGATCTCGCGAAGGAGCCGATTCGACATATCTCTCTAGGTTGCACGCAAGCGGCTAACGGGTTTCTCACCACAAGCGACCCCGACGTCATCGTCTCATGTCTCGAAAGACTGGCACTTTGTCCCGACCTGCTGGAAGAAATGGGGATGCAGGGCCGGGATCTCGCCCTCGCAAATTACAGCCAGCAAAGGCTCGGAACCGAAATAACCCATCTCTATGAGGAATTGTTGCGGTATTCTGAGGCATCTGAGCCGGAAAAGATGCTGGCGAGTCCCGTTCGCAGGAAGCTCAATTCCTAGGCCACACTCATCGATGATACGTATTGAAATGATCAACTCAGCGGGACGGTTCGAACGCAATGAGGCGAACGTCAAAGTCCTTGGCCGGTACGGTTTCGAACAGAGTAGGGGCGCCGCACGGCGCCGCTTGTCGAGACAGTTGCAGGGACGGTTTGTTTCGATCCTTGCCTGCCTCATAATCGGTTTGCTACTGCCTGTTTTGGTACACGCTCAGTCAGATCAACAACGGCAGACCCAACAGCAGAACGACCAGCAAACCGACGAGAAGCAGTCGTCGGAGCCGCAACCAGCCCCCCAAGCTAGCGATGACCAGTCCCCCGATCAAAGTACCGAGTCCCAGCAGCAAGTCCAAAGGACCCCGGCCCAGCCCGATGCGACGGACACGGACCGGCAAACTTCGGGCCAGGACAACTCAGGTCAGGTCACCACGCCCAAACAGGACAACTCGGGTCAGGTCACCGGGTCCAAAGAGGAAGCTCAACAACCCGAGGGATCGACGACCGAGCCGAAGCGCGGTCAGCCAACCCAGACACAAAAGCGGGCAACTCTACCCGCGACGACTCCTGCGCTGCCGCCCACATTGCCTCAGCCGAAGAGAGCTGACAATCCCTATCCGGATAATCCGGCCTTGCGAGATCTCTACCGGCAATACTCGATGCAGGGCAGCCGGAACATCGAAAGATTCGGTGCCAGCATCTTTAAAAACGGATCGGGGAACACTGACAAGCTGGTGATGGACATTCCCGTTGGCCCAGACTACGTTCTTGGGCCGGGCGATACGGTCATGCTTGATGTTTCTGGAGGCTCTCCGCAAAGAGTGCGAGCAACAGTGGACCCAGAGGGCAGACTCAACCTGCCCGGTGGCGGCACGTTGCTGGTGAGCGGAATGACCATGCAGGCTGCCGACCAGGCCATCGAGCAGGTGATGGTCCGCCGCTTCAATGATGCGAAGGTCGAGCTTTCCCTGGCTCGACTGCGGACGGTTCGGATCTACGTCGTGGGAGATGTCGAGCGTCCCGGCGCATATGACATCAGCTCGCTTTCTACAGTGATCAATGGACTGTATGCGGCAGGTGGCCCAACCAGCCGGGGATCACTGCGCGTTGTACGTCACTACCGTGGCGAGAAACTGATCGCCACAATCGACCTGTACGACCTCTTACTACGAGGCGTGCGGACGGACACGCAACGACTGCAGTCCGGGGATTCGATACTGGTTCCTACTTCCGGAACGCAGGTCGTGGTCGACGGAGCAGTCCGCCGCCCGGCAATGTACGAACTGCGTAATGAGCAGACACTCGCCCAAGTCCTGGATTTGGCCGGCGGCATGCTGCCCGAGGCGTCGCTTTGGCAGATCTCAATCGACCGGGTCGAGGCCCACGAACGGCATGTGACCCGCACCGTACCGATTCAGCCCGACGCGGACGCAGCTACCGTGAAAGCGGCGCTGGCTGCGTGCGCGGTCGAGGACGGCGACCGAGTTTATGTGGCTCTCATCAGCCCGTTTACCGAACAGAGTGTTTATCTGGAAGGTCATGCCTTCCGAACGGGGAAGTACGCATTCCACCCGGGAATGAAGGTGACCGACTTAGTTCGGTCATATTCCGACCTGCTCCCTGAACCTGGAAATCACGCCGAGATCATTCGCCTGAGCGGCCCTGATCTGCGTCCCTCTGCGATTAGTTTTGACTTGGTTGGTGTTCTAGACGGAAAGGAACCGCCCCCCAGTCTGCAGCCCTTTGACGTGGTGAAGGTCTATGGGAGATACACGGTCGATCCTCCCAAGGTCACAATCGCTGGCGAGGTACTCAGGCCTGGCGTGTATCCATTGGGTGCTGGCATGAAAGTCAGCGACCTGATTCGCCTGTCTGGCGGCTTCAGGCGGAGCGCTTACCGCGAGGACGCGCTGCTGGCCAGCTATGAAATCCAGAACGGCGATTCGGTCCAAATTGAACAAAAGCGGGTGAACCTGCGCGAGATTGCTGCTGGTGACGAGGCTGCTGACCCAGTATTGAAGCCAGGCGATCAGGTGAGCATACGGCAAATGTCCGGCTGGAAGGACATCGGCGCGGCGGTAACGCTTGGCGGCGAAGTCCGATTTCCTGGTTCATATGGCATCGAGCCCGGAGAACACTTGAGTTCGGTCATTCGCCGCGCGGGCGGGTTCCTACCGGAGGCTTATCCTCGCGCTGCGGTGTTTGAACGCGCGCAGATCCGCGAACTCAATGAGGCGTCCCGGCTCGCAATTATCCGGAAGATTGAAACAACTCCTAGCCCGGTGAAGGTGTCTGAAACGTCCGGCGCAAACCAGGAAATTGCCTTCGAGGAACAAAAGAAGGCAATGCTGACCGCTCTGCGGAGTCAACCGGCGACGGGCCGATTGGTAATCCGAATCTCAGCCGACATTTCAGAATGGGAAAATACTCCTTACGATTTGCAATTGCGTGCCGGAGACGGTCTATTCATTCCCAAGCAGCCCGGCTTCGTCATGGTGACCGGGCAGGTGGCAAATGACACTGCCTTGATTTACACGCCCGGTAAGAGTGTTGGGTCATACCTGAAGCAAGCGGGCGGACCGACACGGTCCGCTGATACCAAGAAGCTCTACGTGATCCAGGCAAGTGGCAGAGTCATCGGAAACGACGGTGGAGGTATCTTCCGATCGGTTCAGGATGTCTTGGTATCGCCAGGGGATACGATCGTTGTGCCCGACAAGATCATGGTGGAATCGCAGACGTGGAAGAATGTGCTCAGCACTGCGCAGTTCATAACTTCGCTGGCGCTCGCCGCCGCTGCTATTCACAGTTTTTGAAGGAGCCGTTTTGCTGACCGGCACTCACAAATCGCAGGCTCCCTCGCTCGAGCCGCAATACTCCATCGACGAGTCGTCATTGCCTAGACCAGAAGACAGCGGCTTCTATCGGTCAGTCGAGTTGCTTTGGGATCAGCGGCGACTGCTGCTTTACTCGATAATCGCAGGCGCTGTGCTGGCGCTGCTGCTCTTGCTTTTGCTCCCGTCCAAGTATGAGTCCACGACTCGGTTTTTGCCTTCGGAGACAACGTCTGAGGCGGCAATGATGATGGCCGGTGGAGCTGCGGCAGGAGCCGCCGCCCTGCCGAACGTCGGTATAATGTCGGACTTACTTGGGATGAAGACGCCAGGCGCTTTGTGCGCGGCCGTTCTACGTAGTGACACGGTTTTGGATGGGGTGATCAATCGCCTCGATCTGCGTAAGGTGTACTACGTCAAGACCTATGACAAAGCGCGCGAGAAGCTCGCCGAACGCACCGTCATTAGCGACGACAAGAAGAGCGGTATTGTTACGCTAACGGTTACTGACCGTGATCCCAGTCGCGCGGCAGAGATCGCCAACACCTACGCCGAGGAACTCGACCGGACTCTCCAGGGCTTAAATACTTCCTCGGCTCACCGCGAACGGGAATTCCTCGAGCAGCGGATTGAAGTCGTTCGTCAAAACCTGACTACGGCCGAGAAGTTGCTGGGGCAATTCTCCAGTAAGAACTCCGCACTGGACATCAAGGAACAGGGGAGAGCGGCGTTTGAGGTTGCCGGTAAAGTCCAAGGCGAACTTATCGTTGCCCAATCGGAGCTGCAAGCCTTGCGCCAGATCTACGGACCCGACCATCCCCGGGTTAAGAGTGCAGAGGCGCGTGTGTCACAACTGCGTGCTGCCGCCGACCAGTTGGGGACGACTACGACAGATAGTGGCGACGACTTGAAGTATCTCTCTATCTCGCGTCTGCCTATGATCGGTGTGACCTATGCCGATCTGTTCCGCGAGGTCAAGGTGCAGGAGGCAATTTACGAGGCCCTACTAAAGCTACGAGATTTCGAAAGTCGAAGAAGTAAAGGCGACTCCGAGGGTGCGAGTAATCGATCCGGGCAAGGTCCCCGCCCGGCGATCCAGTCCTCGGCTGAGTATTTTGGGCATAATGTGCACGCTATTCTGCTTTGTTGCCGGGGTCATAGCCATCTTTGCACGAAGTGACTGGGATGGAATGGATCCGGACAATCCGAGAAAACGCCTCGGAATGCGTATTCTAGGCGATCTGCGTCATGCGGCTGCCCGAATGAAGGTTGGGACGCGCAAAGATGACATTTCCACCCTGTGACACAGCACGCTCTCGCACCCTCCCATGAGCGTCCCCACAAGAATAAAGATTTGCTACGTCCTCGGCAGTCTGCAATACGGCGGCGCAGAGGGCCAGGTTCTTGAGTTAATAAGGGGTCTGGATCGTGAGCGGTTCGAGGCTTCGCTGATCCTGGAGCGCGATAACGATTGCGGGCGGGCGGATGGGCTGCCTGTCCGTATTGCTGTCTTGCACAGCGACTCGCGCTCAATCAACTCGACACCAAGGCGTGTTTACAACGGACTGACGGCGTTAATGCGCTTCTGCAAATACTTGTCCGAGGTCGGTCCACATATTGTCCACGCCTCTCTTCCAGTTCCGTGTATCTTGGGTGCCAGCGCGCGCTTACTGGGGAGCGCCCGCTGTCTTGTAGCTAGCCGTAGGTCGTTAGTGGATTGCTATAGGCCCAAGCAACGTCTGGGCTCTCTCGCCGACCTGGTCGCCACACGTGCAGCCGATCTGGTATTGGGAAACAGTCAAGCCGTCATAAACGAGGTAACAAGTCTTGATGGTATCAGCCCATGCCGGACCAAAGTGATCTATAACGGAGTTGACACACATCGCTTTTCGCCCTCGCGGAGCAAAAGCTTAAGGGGTGAACTCGGGTGGATCAGCGATGATGTCATATTCGGGATGGTTGCCAACTTCATCCCGTACAAGCGACACATTGATTTCGTGCGATCTGCGGCGATCATCAAGGCGGCTGTCCCCAGGGCTCGCTTCCTGCTCGTGGGAGAAGACCGGGGTGAAATGGCGCCGGTGAAAACCGCGTTGCAGGAGGCGGGACTGACTGCGCACATAGAGATATTGGGTAGTACAAGCGCACCAGAGCTCGCTTTTGCCGCTATGGATGTCTATATTTGCACGTCTGAGACCGAAGGTTTCTCCAATGTACTACTAGAGGCAATGGCCACGGGCCTACCGGTGGTCGCAACAGACGTAGGTGGCAACCGGGAGGCGATCGGTGAAGACAGCTGCGGCCTACTTGTGCCTCAACATTCACCCGAGTCGATCGCAAAGGCGTCAATCGATCTCGCCCAAGACCCAGACCGAATGCGCCAGTTCTCAACGAATGCCCGTCGTCGCGCTGAAGAACTATTTTCTATCGATCGCATGGTCCGCACTCACGAAGATATCTACGCTCGCCTGATGGAGGAAGCGCCGGGATCCCCCTGGTCGCGACTCGTTTGACCTCGACATGGATGCTGCGCCCATCCTACTCATAACCCATGAAAAACTTGTGCGTGTTTCGATAAATTTGTTTGAGCTTCCTCCAAAACAGGTACACGTTGCCGCTCCGAGCGCGCACGCGGTCAAAAGCTTTGCCCGTAAATCTTCGGAGTGTTATATTGCCTCATTGTGTGAGGCGAGGTCAGGATCGTCCGATATTCAGGTCCGTGTGCGCCACAACGCCATGCCGGTAATGCCTAAAGGAAAGCCCAATGAACACGTTCTCGCGAACCCTTTCAATATTGGCTGCATTTATAATGTTGTGTCTGGGCTCATCAAGTGCTCAAACCCAGTCACCTGAATCGTTGACTCAAATCAATGGTAGATGTTTCGCCAACCGTTATGCGGGTACTGACGGCGGGGCGAAGATCAATGCGGCCCTTGCAGATGCGTCCTGTGTCGTTGTTGACGCTTCAGAACTGACAGGTGCACAAAAAGCAAGCTCAACAATTACGCTGGGCAAGAATCAACAGCTTCTGCTCGGACCCTCCCAATGGACACTGAATGGCTCACCCAATTTTGAATTGTCGGGCTACGGAGCCAAGTTGCTGGGCGTCACCTATGGACAGACTCGGCTAATCAATAATACCGCTTCTGGTGCCAGCATTCATGTCACTAACCTATTTCAGGAAGTAGGAAATCTTTGACCTGGAGCAGGCGGTTGGCTTAACGCGAACTGGGGGTGCAGGAATCGACCTGGACGAAACAGCGACGCATACCTGGGCTGGTCATTTATTGGCTCACGACCTTCTCATCAATGTTGGATATTATGGTATATGGGCCCATGTAATCAAGAACGGCGGCGATCGGTTCAGCAATGTAACATTCGGTATAGGTGGACTTAACTACAACAATATTAGAGCATGGATTCAAGGTGGCCCAGTCCCCTCTTGCTGTAGTGCCAGCTTTCAATTTGCGAATATTTTAGGAAATGGTGGGAGCACGCCTCCGTCAGAGGCTGGGATTGTGATGGATACCGGACTGGATACGTGGGAGTTCTCTAATGTCGACTTCGGCCACACGTCGAAAACAAACTTCACAGGCCTGGTTATGGATAATACCTTAGGCATTGATCTCGCTCCGGAATGGGCGAGATTTTCTAACTTTAGCGTAGAGGGATCTGGATCAGGTGCTGCAATAAGAATTACTGGCGCCAAAAGCGCTACTTTTACCAATGTATCAGCGGCTGTGGAAAGTGCAGACCACGCGATCATTATTGATGGCCGTTACGTCAATGGTGTGACGTTCAGCACTGGTTTTGCGCTCTACGGGAATAAGGAGGTCATCTATATTCCAGGTACGTCTGGATCTCCGTCGGCTCTTAACTTTAACAATATGCTAATTGGTGACGGAAGCCTGGGGTCGCCGGGTACGTACTGCGATATGTATGTGGGACCGAATGTCGGTGGCGTCAAGATAATCGGAAATTCCTTTCACAATGTTGGAAAACCCAAAATATCGCAGCAGTGCTCCTTGCAACTCGCAAAAGGCACAGGTGACCATATTAGAGTCATTGGGAACAGTTTTGAACAAGGCGGCTCTCAGCCCTTTATGAATGCAGCTGCCGGGGCGGATGTGGCCGTCTTAGGTAATAGTGGCGGCGGCCCCCCTCTAACGTCGGGAGCCAAATGGCTAAACACGGGAAGTGCGATTTACGCGTCAAAGCGGGCCGTCGCAGGATGTACCACGGCCGCGTCGATCGGTGGGGTATGTTCGACACCGGTGACCGTCACTTGGCCCGCTGCGTTTGCAGACACCAATTACTCCGTCACCTGTGCCCCTAGCGGCAAGCCAACTAACTTGCCAGGTACGCCCTATGTTTCGGCGAAGGCTGCAGGAAGTGTCACGGTCAACTATTTTGCCACTTCTGCGGCTGCTGCTTCGTGGGCGACGATCGATTGCGAGGCAATCCACGACTGATGCTGTGCTAACCGTCGAGCGGATTCTCAGGCGTTAATGCCTTGCACCGACGGTGCGACGAAAGGGGATTCGATATTGAATGACTTTGGGCTATCGCGTAATTCATATGTTTGTTACCCTCCTCCAGGGTAACCAGATCGGTCCAAATCCATGAAATCGGTTGAATCTTCTTGCCGTCCTTGAAAGCCGTTTGATACGATTTCTACTGTGTATTCGATGGAGATATAATCGGCATGATCGAATACTTAGGGTAGGACCACAACAAATATTGCGAGCGAGAGTCTAGCTGAGGCACCAGAGGTTCCCGTGCTTTGCTACCGGGCGCAGTGCCGGGCCGTGCCTACGATTCAACTAAAAGCTAGCAATCGAGGACTTTACGTGAAGCAAATCGCCTTCGTCATTGTGTATCTTGGTGTTTCCCAACTGATATCCGCACAAGAATTCAGAAGCAGTACCGTTATCAGTTCAGCCGGATCGGCAGTGAGTGTCGATCTGTCTAGTGTCTCGGACCTAGTTGGGAGTTCAGTAACCATACGTAATTCGTCGGGAGGGGGAGTGAGCGGTCCTCAGTTATTCAGCCCGGCCGCTCGCTGGCCATACACCGCCGCGGACATTCAGAAGGATCTCCCAACCACGTACACCGATGAAGACTTTGCGATTGCTTCATGGCAGTTCGTGATAAAACATATCTTCCATTATTGTTCCGCCGGAACCCAGGTCGGCACTCAACAGCTTTACGCACAGGACCCAGTACTGATTCTCAACGGATTTGGTTTCGGTTGCTGTGACCAGGAGCTCGTACGCTTGCCTGGATCTGGAAACAGTTTGGGTACCGGGCCCGACTTGCGGTATTTGATTTCCACACAGTTCCCGAGATTTTTTACGGCAATGCTTGGCATATGCTGGACTCCGACCATCAAGCGTATTATCTGTTGAATGACGGAGTGACTATTGCTTCGGTGGCGGACATTCTGGCTGACCCTCAGATGATAGTCAACCAGTCTGTAAATGGTTTGGACCCAGTTGGGTTCCCAGCGGAAGAAATGGCCCTGCTGTATGCTCAAAATGCGTCCAATCTTCGATATTTGACTTCCGGTTACCTTATAAACCAAGGGCTTTCGCTCTATCTTCGGCCCCATGAAGAGCTGGTTCTACGTTCACAAATCCTCGAAGAAGCCGATCAAAAGTACGATTACGGCACCCCACTTTCTTTGGATTCCGTTAACTCTGGCCAACTCACTTGGGACATCAGTTTTCGCCAGAGCTATTGGCGCGTGTGGGCGTACTCTGTGACGGGCGTGGAGCTGTTTCCGATTCCTCGGGGACTAGCGATCTTCAAAACTTGTCCACTTCTCCTGGCAATGTTATCTACCGTGAGTCTACTGTTTTTCCCGTGCTAGCCCTGTCGGTTGCGGCTCAGGCGAATCCTGGCTCCGGCGGTTTGCGAGCCTATATCTCCAGCGATGGAGTTTACTGGTCTGCACCGGTGCAGTTTCAGCCGACAACAAACATTTCGTCGCTATCAACTGAATGCCGACTTGAGTAACCTAGCTCAGGGACAGTATTCTTATTACGTCAAGATTGAATTGACTGGAGGTATGCGTCTCCATAAGATCCGGATAAGCCCTATCGTCCAGACGGCCAAGTGGATCTTCCCCGTCCTAACGGCAGGTTCAGCCAATCAATTTGTCTATGACGATGCATCTCCTGTCAACCGCGTCAGGGAAATGACAATTACAACCGAAGTTCCGGCTGGGAGTCCTCAGATCCGCGGGCTGCAGGCTCAGTCGCTCGTTCCAGAAGATCCCGTATATAGCCTGGCGCGCGACTATGGCGCGGCAAATCTAGTGGACGGCGATATGGATAGCTTGGCATATCCAAGCGCTCGGCATATTGATTATGCCATTCATCTCAACGGGCCGCATGTTGTCAGCGGTGTTTCCATCGACTAAGTCGGTAGCGACGCTCGTTACCTCACCAACTGGACTTTGCTGGGCAGCAATGGTGGCCAGAATTGGCAGGTGTTGGCAAGTGGCGGATTCCCTGGGAAGAGCACTCTCGATGTGGCTGTGCAGTCAACCGCGACCGATCTGCGTCTGATGGCTGACGGTCTTAACTCAATCGGCGCATATGAAGTGAGAGTTTTTGGGACGGTAATTCCGAATCTGCCTCAGTCAAGCCTGTCAGTGGTTTCGAATATTCTGGAGAACCCGATTTATTCCCTGGCTCGTGGCTATCAGGCCGCGAAACTTATCGATGGAAACCTGCAGACCCTCGCTTATCCAGCCAACGACAACTTGGACTACCAGATATCATTGGGTGGCGCAGACTCAACTGTCGTCAGCTTCGATTACTTGGGGATATTTCGGAACAAATCCCATATACGTAGACAACTGGTCGGTGCTCGGCAGAAACGGCGCGAACCAGCCTTGGACGACCGTGGCGCAGGGAGGCTTTCCCAACGCAGCCAGCTCGTCAATGGGTCTAGAGACGGTCGCTACGGACCTCAGATTGGTGGCGCATTCGGCTCAAAACAATATTGGCAGCTATGAATTTCAGCTCTATGGACTTCCCGTCGGCAGCGTTCCTGTGCTGACAAATCTTACTGCCACATCGAATGTTCCGGAAGATCCTATTTATTGCTTGGCGCGGGGGTATCAGGCCTCCAACTTAGTTGACCAAAATGAGTCCACGCTGGCATACCCAGGCGGGAAGACAATTCGATTATACGATAGAATCCTGGGAAAACGATTTATGTTGATTCCATTCGAGCGGTTTGGGGCTATTTTGGTCAGAATGCCATTTACATTAACTCTTGGGAGGTAATGGGGTTGCCTGACGGCTCTGACACTTGGGAGATCATTGCGCACGGTGCCTTCCCAAATTCGCCCGCGACGACCGTACCGGTGAAGACCCACTATCGGAAACTAAGGATT
>CAVSQO010000008.1:0-183879 GCA_963730105.1 uncultured Acidobacteriaceae bacterium | reverse complement strand
ATCGCAGGACCCTAGCGGGTTTTCAGGATTCCCTTCCAGGGATCGGAACCCAATCGACTCTTCCATTCATTGAAATCGGCGGCCCGGAACACGGGACGCTGTGGGAGTTTGAGCTCGCTCCAGCTTAGCGGCAGAGCGACTGCCGCACCCGCGCGAGCACGAGGAGAGTACGGGCCAATGGCCGTGGCCCCGCGTTCGTTGCGTAAATAGTCGATGAAGACGCGGTCTTTACGCGCAGCCTTACTCATCTTCGTCAGGTACAAGTTAGGTCGTTGCTGTTCCATCGCCAGCGCAAAGTCATGGGCAAACTGCTTCACTTCCGGCCACTTGCGTTTCGGCTCAATTGGGATGACGACGTGCAGCCCCTTGCCGCCAGTGGTTTTCAGGAAACTCTCGTAGCCCAATGACTTGAGTTGCCGGCGAAAATCGGCGGCGCTGTCGGCGAGGGTGTGCCAGGAAATAGCGGCGTCGGGGTCGAGGTCGAAGATGATGAGGTCGGGATGTTCAAGGTCGTCATTCTTCGATCCCCAGGGATGAATTTCGAGAACTCCCATCTGGGCCAGTCCGGCCAGCGCTTCAGGAGTCGAGAGCGTGATATAGGGCTCGATCGTGCCGGTCTTCTTGTCGGGAACGTCGACCGATTCCACACCTGCGGGAAGAGTGCCAGTTGCGTGCTTCTGGAAAAAACAGGGATGGCCGCTGCCTTCGGGGCAGCGCACCAGCGAAAGCGGCCGATCTGCGATGTAGGGGAGCATGTGCGGCGCGATCGCCCAGTAATAATCCGCTAGTTGCTGCTTGGTGAGTTGCGACTCGGCGTCGAGAACCTTATCCGGATGGGTCAGGCGGATGGGCGCGTGTTCGTTCCCTGAACTCACAGGCTTCGTTGATTTTGACGATTTAGCGGGACGAGTTGTCCGTGCAGCAACGCTTGGCGGCGCATCGAGGACAGCGTGCTTCGCTGTAGGCGGCTTAGGTGAGGCCGTCGGTTCCTCGCGATGAACTTCACGGGCTGGTTGGTCTTCGCGCAGACCTTTAAAGGCGGCTTGGCGGACCAAACCATCGGAGGTCCAACTGGCAAAATTTACCTGCGCCACCAAGCTGGGCTTGACCCAGACTGCGCCGTTGCGGGCTTCTGGCGGCGGATGGTCGAAAGACGTGGCAGGTTGCCGGAGTTTGTCCAACTGGTCACGCAGAATACGATGGGTTTTCTGTGTAAAGCCGGTGCCGGCGCGTCCCGCATAGATGAGCTTGCCGTCCTCGTAATAGCCCAGCAGCAGCGCGCCAACACCATGGCTTTTGTTGGCGAGCTCGGTAAAGCCGCCTACCACGAACTCTTGCTCGTGGACGCACTTCAGCTTGAGCCAATCTCCGCCGCGTCCCGAGTGGTACGGGCTGCTGGCGCGCTTGGAGACGATGCCCTCAGCGTGCAATTCGCAGGCCTTGCGGAAGATCACCTCGCCATCGGATTCAAGATGCCCGCTGAACTGGACAGCACCATCGACATCTTTGACGATCTGAGCGAGGATCTCCTTACGATCGATGAGCGGGAGCCCACGCACATTGCGACCATTCAGGTGGAGCAGATCGAACGCAAAGTAGGTGAGTGGCTTCGGGGCGCCTTCTTGAAATGCAGCCTGCAGCTCGGCAAAGCTGGTGGTGCCGTCCTCGTTCATGACGACCACTTCGCCATCGAGGATTGCGCTCTCGGCGGGAATGTCTTTAAGCTGTTGCGCGATCGGCCGCATGCGGTGCGTCCAGTCCAGCCCGGTCCGGGTAAGCAGCCGCACACGGGCACCGTCTTTCCGGACCTGAACGCGGTAACCATCGAGCTTCAACTCGTGCAGCCAGCCGGCAGTCCTGGGAGCATTACTGGCCGACAAGGCGAGCTCCGGAGGGATGAAAGTCGGCAGCATCTCGTTTGGTGCCGCGCTGAGTGCTGTCGTCAGCCGAGCAGAAAATTTCGGCTGAGGTTTCGCTCCACTCTTTTTTGCGCCAGACTTTTCTTCAGCGGCTGGAAGATTGTCGTTGCGATACCACGCCTTGCCCTTAGCGGTGTCCTTGGAGTTCCAGACGTGGTCCTCGCTGTGAGCGATCTGGTCGAGATCGCGGCCGGTTACTGCGCTGTTCGGCTCGGCCTCGGTGATCGCGGCATCGTCACTCGTGCGTTCGAATTCGTCGTGTTCTTTGATAAGCAGCCAGTTGGGCTTCTTTTCGTTGGCTGCCTTTCCGCCCATGCGAATCAGCGCCCATTTCCCCTTCAGTTTTTCGCCATGCAGGATGAACTTGAGCGAGCCGGCACGCAGAGCCGCGTCCACGTCGTTGCTAATCGCTTGCGGCTCCCACGTACCCTGGTCCCACACCATGACGGTGCCGCCGCCGTACTGGCCTTTGGGGATGATGCCTTCGAAGCCGCCGTATTCCATGGGGTGGTCTTCCACCTGAACAGCGAGCCGCTTGTCAGCCACAACGTAGCTCGGGCCCTTGGTGACGGCCCAGCTTTTGAGGACGCCGTTCCATCCCAGACGAAAATCGTAGTGCAGATGCGACGCAGCGTGCTTCTGAACAACGAAAGGAAGGGCCTGCTGCTTCGATTTCGCCGCGGATTTCTTCCCGCTGGGTTCGGCAGTGACCTTGAAGTTCCGCATCTCGCGATAACGCGCGAGCTGGCCATCGATGGCGTCTGACGCGGTGGCCCGGGACTTCCAGGCCGCCTTGGGTTTGATTGCCATCTGCTATGCAGATTTGCGCTTTGCGCCTTTGCCTGCTTTCACCAGTGCGAGTCCCTCTTTCGAGGTTGCTGCCCCAGCCTTCTGCGGGGTCTTCTTTCCCAGCGCAGGCCCCTTGTCACTCTGCACGCTCTTGCGCAGCGCGTCCATCAGGTTGATGACTTTGGCAGACCGTGGCGCTGGCTCATCCTGCGGCACGGGAAGGTGCTGGATCTTGGCTTCGACCATCTCACGCAGCGCGGCTTCGTATTGATCGGTGAATTTTTCCGGGTCGAACTTAGCAGTCTTGCGTTTGATAAGTTCCTTGGCCAGCGAAAGCTGATCAGCTTCAACCGTGGTCTTCTTGATGTCAGCGAAGTAGCTGGCGGGCTTACGCAGCTCTTCGGCATAACGCAGAGTGTAGGCGATCATGCCCGGCTGCTTGTCGTCGGATGGAGCCGTGACGGCAATGAGATGCTCGCGGCCGCTGAAAGCGATCTTTCCCAACGCCACTTTATGCGTGGTCTGCAGCGCTTTGCGCACCACTGTGAAGGCTTCGGCCTGGGTGTCGTCCTCGGGTACCACAAAGTATGGCTTCTCGTAGTATTCGGGATTGATTTCGCTGACATCGACGAACTGCGTGACTTCGATCGTGTGCTTCGACGGGATACGCAGGTTCTTGATCTCATCGGGCTCGATCATGACGTATTCGCCCTTGCGATACTCGTACCCTTTGACGATGTCGTTCTTCTCGACCGGGCCCTCTTCACCTTCGCCGGTGACCTTCTGGTGCCGGATACGCTCGCCGGTCGATCGGCTGAGCTGGTGGAAGCGAATCTCGCTCTTCGTTTCGGTAGCAGGGAAGAGACTCACACTAAACGAAACGAGAGAAATCTGTATCTGACCTGTCCAGAAGGGTCGCGCCATTGGAAATTCTCCAAACAAATGTCTGCGCGGCAATCTACCCAAGGACATGCCGCGCGGTACAAAGATGGGCCCAACTCCAGTAATTCTTTGCACTGGCTGGAGCAGACCGCGCCGCCAGATACCCCTTTTTCGGCACACACCAATCCGTGCACCTAAAACGGGGCAATAATAATCTCGCGTCGCGGGTAGGCGCGTCAAGTGTAGATATTCCAGTTGCGCCGATTCAGGCAAATCCTCGCCGTTGATCACGAAAGTTCGACGAGTGTTAGGCCGCGCCGCAAAATCGCTGCGAAGTCGATTGTGCGAAAATGGCAAATTCGATTTTCGAGGAGTTTCTTATGAAACGCTGCGCACTGATCCTGCTGCTGCTCATCGCGATTCCCACCTTCGCCCAGAGTTCACCTGCGGCATCGCCGTTTGACGGCAAGAGTTGGTGGGGCTACGTGAAGGTGCTGGCCGATGACAATATGGAAGGCCGCGAGACCGGGAGTCCAGGCCTGCAGAGGGCTGCAGCATACATTGTCGAGCAACTTAAGAACGATGGCCTCGAACCCGCCGGCGTCAATGGGTATTACCAGCCGGTGAAGCTCATCAGCCGCCAGATTGACGAATCCGGCTCGAGCCTTGCGCTGGTGCGTAACGGCGCGACGGAACCGCTTGTGCTGGGCGAGGACGCGATGTTCAGCACGCGCGCCGACCTTGCTCCAGAAGTTGACGCTCCTCTGGTTTTCGTGGGCTACGGACTGAACGTTCCAGAGAAAAAGTACAACGATTTCGCGGGACTCGATCTGAAGGGGAAGGTGGTGGTGATTATCTCCGGCTCGCCGTCGGAGATGCCTTCACCGTTGGCGTCGCACTATCAGTCGCTCAGCGAACGTGCACACGCTTTGCGAGCGGCCGGAGCGATAGGAATCGTTTCGATTCCTAATCCTGCTTCGATGGATATTCCCTGGAGCCGGATGAAGCTCGCCCGTACGCGCCCAAGCATGGCGCTGGCCGACCCCAGCATGAACGAATCAGCAGGTATCCAGCTGCTCGTCACCTTCAATCCGGCAGAGGCAGAGAAGCTGTTCCAGGGTTCGGGCCACAGCTTTGAGGAGATCGCATCACTCGCGAAAGATCGTAAACCGATTCCCACTTTCCCGCTGACGGCCAGCATCAAGGCACACGCCCAGGTGATCGTCACGAACGTCGACTCTGACAATGTGGTAGCCAAGTTCCCGGGTACCGATCCCAAGCTGAAGAATGAGTACGTCGTGCTCTCGGCGCACATGGATCATCTCGGCATCGGCGAGCCCATCAATGGCGACAAGATCTACAACGGTGCCATGGACAACGGCTCGGGGTCGGCACTAGTGCTCGACATAGCGAACTCGCTGCATCGCTCGCACGCCAAGCTCAAACGCTCGGTGCTGTTTCTCTTCGTTACCGGAGAGGAAAAGGGGCTCCTAGGCTCGAAGTATTTTGCTACCAAGCCCACGGTGCCGAAAGACTCTATCGTTGCCGACATCAACACCGACATGTTCCTGCCGATCTTCCCGCTTAAGATCCTCACCGTGTATGGGCTCGACGAATCGACGCTCGGCGCGATGGCGCGACAGGTCGGACAGGCTCAAGGAGTGCAGGTGCAAGCCGATCCGCAACCGCTGCGCAACGCGTTCATTCGCAGCGATCAGTACAGTTTCATCCGGCAGGGAGTTCCGTCGGTGGCGATGAAGGTTGGGTTTGCGCCGGATTCGCCGGAAGCTGCGACCGAGAAGAAATGGCTGACCGAGCGCTATCACGCGCCCTCCGACGACCTGGACCAGCCAGTCGATTTGGCCGCTGCGGGAAAGTTCGAGGACATCGTGCAGGCGCTGGCGATCAAGGTCGCGAACGATCCGCAACGTCCGCAATGGAACAGCGACAGCTTCTTCAACCGATTCGTGGTGGCCGCCGGCCAGGGACGCTAGGCGTCGCTCGGCTCTAAGCGCGCAGGATGAAACGGAAGCGCATGTCCTCAGCGAACCACATAATGTAGTTCGTGCCCCAGGCGTTGTTGAAGAGGTTGCAGTGGATTCCGCCCGCGAGATCGGGCTGGCTGACAGAAAAATTCAATGGAGATTTCTCGCCCAACGCTACCACTGGAGCATCCAGCGTCTCAACAGCAAACGACGCGCTTCCGTCGTGATAGCTGAAGCCCTTGTCTAGCGCGTGCATGTGACGATTGCCGGCTGTCACCACGTCAAAAGGCGAAACCTGCTCACCAGATTTATCCAACATCCACCACTGCGGATCGGACACGATCGGGTTGAAGCTGAGCCACAATGCTTCCGGCATGCGCGTCGCCGGCTTTTGAAACCAGTAGAAGTTCAACTCGACGACTGGCGATGCAGTCGGCAAAATCAGCTCAAGATACAGCTTTGCTGGAAACGCGGCGCGCCCTGAATTGAGAGCTTCCGCATCCTCAATCGCCAGGATTGCCAGCACGCGATGGCCTGAGGCGCTCCCTTCGACGTGCAGCTCGCGCAACGTGGGCTGCCACCCGCGGCTTTCAGCTCCATAGCGCTCAATGTTGGGCTTGCCAAAATCCTTCTTGGCCCAGTCTGCGTCGCTCACCACATAGTTGGCGAAGAACCTTGTGTAGTCCTTCTGCGACAAAGTCTGATAGCTGAACAGCGCAAGAGAATGCGTTGGGCTCGCCCACTCGCGCCCCGATTCCTTATTGCGCAGCCGCGTTATGGCTCCAGACTTTGGATCGATGCCCAGAAGGAAGTAGCGCGTCTCGATCGTCTTATTCGCCGGATGCAGCGACGCCGGCGACACGTGAGGTTCCTGCGCTGCAAGTCCACGGACCGCATTTTGCGCCTCGTCGCGAAGAGACGCAGGCAGCGCAGAGACTCCCGCGAAGAGGTCCTGACGTTTTTCTTCCCAACTGAACTCGACGACCTTGTAGTTTTTGGTGTCGAGCATGGGCGCAAGCTGGGCTGGCGTGTAGTGGTCAAAGTCGAGCCACGTTTTCGTGTCGGTGCCCCATGTGTGCTCGACCTCCAGAAGCAAATTGCGTAGCAGGGCCAGGTCCGTGGCATCACCGACGCGGAGCTGTCCTTGCGAAAGCCATGTCTCGCGCAGCCGCGTCACCTCACGGTAGCGTGCCACCTTCAATGGATCGCTGGCACAGCCGTGAATCCAGGTGTCGCCGATCTCCTGCGTCACAACCGGCATGGCGTTCTTGTGCGGCGCAACCGCGTTGGCAATATCGGTCAAACTCGTGGGGACGACCTGAGCGTTCGGAAACTGGCGATGTAATGCCGCATAAGTCGCGGCAATTTCTTCCGGCGTATGCGGCCCACTATTGTCATCGCGCACCACAATCGCAACCGCAAGGTCTGAATCCGGCACGCGCCGGACCGCCCCGTAGCCGTGGTGATACATCACCACCAGCGTCTCGCCGGCTGGAGCTTTCCACACAAACCACGGAGGAAGTTGCGCCGGCGTGCTCGCGTCGTTCACGCCGATATCGAGAAACGTCACACCGTGCGAAGCGAGAGGGGTAATAATACCGCGGGTATGTCCCGGGACGTCGGTCATCTTCGCGCCAGTCGTAGTGCGTCCAAAACGTTGGTCCAACGACTGCGACAGGCCGACACCGCCCGCGATCATCGACGGAGGCATCATCTCCGTTTGCCAAGTGAAGGGCAAAGCATGCCACGCGATGTCGCCCTTCGCGATCGCCTGCTCCATGCGCTTGCGGTCCTGCGGCGTGGCCTGCTCCAGGTATTCGTAAAGCAACCACGAGCCAGTCGTCCACACATAGCGTTCATCGCCGGACTCGCGCATGCGGCTGGCGACCTCGATGGCCCGAGGAAAATAAGCCGTGAAGTACTTCTGTACGACGGCGGCTTGCGTGTCGATGAAGCCCGCGTCAAAGTGGCACTTGAACATCACCAGGACGCGCTTCACCTGCGCATCAGGCGACGGATCGGCCAAGAAGCTGGAGCGGGCAAAAGAGGAGCGCGGCCAAGTCAGCCAGGCGCTCCCGGTCGCTGTGGCAAGGGAGGTAAGAAACTCGCGACGTCGCATGCAGTCCTAGCTTCGGGAATCTCGAGGCACTGGCAGTATAGAAATACTTATGTGTTCCGTCCAATCTGCGCGAGTGAAGCAATGATCGTCAGACATGCTCACCCCGAAGACTATTTGTCCCTCGGTCGGGGTTCAGTCTGAAGTCGGATGCGCCGGGTCCTTTTCGTCCCCTTTTCCGAAAAGCAAAGTCTGGAACTCTCTTTCGCCCATCACGCGACGAAATTCCCGAAAGGCAAACAGCGGAATAAAGGTGCAAAATATCACTATGCTGGCGCCGGCTAACTTGTCGAAGCGAATATTTCGCGAGGCGGCTGCCACATCGTCTCCATGAATCAGCCGCTTGATGATTTCCTCAACTACGTGAAAGGCAAAAACCAATAACGTGAATATAAAGGCCTTCCAGATGGCAGAGAAGAACAGCGTACCCGCTTCGTATCTTTTTCCCACCTTGGCATATTCGCCGATCATGATGACCTTCGTGATCACCAGTGCATTGATCAAGGCAAAGGCATAGTCCCAGTGCTTGATGTGATACTCATTGAGCAGCAGCATGGAATAGGTGACGAGGGCACAAAAGAAAAAAGCCAGGTAGACAAAAATCGTCATCAACTCTTTGAGTTCGTGCTTGGCTTTCTCTTTACGGCTTTTTTTCTTGGATTCGTCGGCGGCCATAGGTCCTTCCGAGCCTTTGCTCATCGATCATCATGTCTCTGCCTGTGTTCACAGATCCGCGCTCGCACATTTGTACCCATAAGCCAGGATGGAGTACCGGCCCACCAAACTAGCGTCGATTAATAGTTCTTAATCGTAACCGACGTCCCATCCAGCTTCGTCAGCGCCACCGCAAAATCTTCCTCGTAGGTGAACGCCTGGTCGTGCAGAAAACTCAGCGCCACCGCTTCTCCCAACAGGATCGAATAGTCTGTATCGCTACGCCAATGGATGCCGGCGTGAATGCCGTGCCCAAACGAGATGTTGTGTGCCAGCTTGTGCAACTCGCCATTCACCGTCATCTGTCCGCTGTCCGCGCCGTTGTACGGCTCCAACGAGAGGCCGTCAGCCGACGGGGCCATCGGATTCGGAACCACTGCATCTCCGTCATAGAAAAACTTCAGGACGGTGATGCACGCTCCTGCGACCGTTCCGTGTCCGGTCGGATAAGCCGGATGGGCGGGCGATCCTTCCGGAAACGTCTGCGAAAGCAGGTAGCTGCCATTGCGCATGTAGCTCAATTGCAGTGCCGCCGAGTTCAGTACCAACGGATCGACCTTCCCGTCGGTAGCTCCCAGGCCTGTCTCCATGAGATGTACGATGCCACCGCCCGACTCTGGACGATGGCGGAGATGAACAATCCACTTCTGATACCACACCGCATTGATCGCCGCTCGCGCAACTGCACCCAGGGTTGCCGCGATGTCGGGTCCGCCAAATGTGCCGAACGGTTGCTGATTCTTGAAACTATTGTATGGACTGCTTGGATTCGATTTGATCCCTAGCGTGTCCAACACGAGATAGGCCATCAGGTATGCCTGGTATAGCTCGTCCACATGGGTAAAGGCAGAGAAACCGCGGCCATCGTGCAGATAGCGGCGCTGCGGGTCGGGTACGTCCGAAATGGAAGGAGTCGCGCCATTCTGCACGGCCTGCCACGTATTCAGGTCGGTTAGATAATCCGTCCCAGCGATGTAGGTTTGCATCTTCTGGTCGATCGACTGCGCGCCGAGGCTGGTCGGCCGGATGCACAACTGCGAAACATACGGACCGACGTCTTCTCCAGCAAAATACGTTACCGGACTCTTGCCCTTCTTGCCCGCCAAAGTCAGTCCTCCGCGAAACAGCAGGCGTGGCGTCGACCTTGCCGTTGTCCGTTGGGCCGGCGTAGGTGGCGGCAAGCTGGGTCAACTCGTTGGCTGCCGCAATGGCCGTTGCGTTGGTTTCGTACGAGGTAAACGGAACGTCTCTCAACAACGACGCCCAATACAACTCGACCAGTTCCGTGGCGTATTCAGGGCTGGCCAACTTCGGCGCGGGAGGAACTAACGGGACTCCGAAATGTTGCGAGTCCGCGCCAACCAGGGTCAGCGCAAATGCCCCGAGCGGTCCGTTCAACTTCCGCCCTGAGCCCAGCAATCCGGCGACCTCGAAATCCGCAGTTCCTGCTATCGATCCATCGGCGCTGCCCAAGGCTGTTCGAAACAGCTGGAACGCATTCGGATCGACGACCCCATAGCTCTTCTGCTTCAGGCATTTCGTGTAGGTACCAGACTTGTCGGCGTAGAGCGTTTCATCCCCGTTGGTCGGGTGTTTCACGCTGCCGGTCGGAGTGGCCTCCTCGGTCGCCGTGCCGAAGCGACACTCGAATACATCTTTGCCATGCTGGTCGATTACACCCGCTGGCCGGCACGTCTTCGACGCTTGCGGAAGTTTGGTTAGGTCAGCCATCGAAATCACCCCCTGTGGTCATTTCATGAGCAGCAGATAACATACATCCGACTCGCGGACCGAGCGCAACTTATTTGGAATTTTTGTCGGCTCGCAGACCTGGGTGATTTCCAGAACAAATTCGCGGATCTTGGCCGAGCTCCACGCCGCCCAATCACCGTTCCACAGCGACATGCGTCTCGGTACGAATAACTCCAGGCATCGAGTGCACCTTGTCCAGCACCAGGTTGTTCAGCTCTGGCCACGCCGGAAACTCGACGACGCCATAGACATCTCCGCCGCCCCAGCATGCATCCGCCATCAGCACGCCGGGAAGCGCGGCCATTGCGTCAGCAATGTTTCGTGCCGTTCCAGCTTTCGCGGTGACCACAATATAAGCTTTCATCTTTCGACCCCTCCTCCTCAACCCAGCTTGCACGATTTCAGCATAGGTCCGATGGGTACGCATGTCAGTGACATTGCCGTCCGTTCTTGCTTCCCAAAATGCAATGGCCTGACGGGAAACCGTCAGGCCGCAATGTTGCTGCTCGCCGAAGACTTGCCTACAGTTTGGCCAGGGTGTCCTGTGCCTGCTTCGCGTCGCCTTGGGCAAGCGGAGGCGCCATTTGTAGCGCCTTGCTCAGTTCTTCTTTTGCGCGGTCCTTCTGTCCGGCGCCATTTAGCGCCATGCCCAGATGGTAGCGGTATTCCGCGCTTTGGGGCACCTTCTGCACTACTTCCGACAGTAATCCGACGGACGTCGCGTAGTTCCCTTTCTTGTATTGAATCCAGCCCAGCGTGTCGTTGATGGCAATCATATCGGGCGCAGTCTGTTTGGCTTGTGTTGCCAGCGATAACGCCACATCGAGGTTCTGGCCCTGTGTCGCGTAAATCCACGCCAGGTTGTTCTGGATCAACGGGTCATGCGGTGCCAGCGTATTTGCCTTTTCGAACGACTGTTGAGCATCCTTCATGTCGTTCTTGGCAAGATACACGTTCCCGATCGCGCTGATCAGGCCCGCATTATCCGGAGACACCGATAACGCTTTCTGGTAGGTACCGAGCGCGTCGTCCAGTTTTCCCTGGATCTCATACACCCGGGCCAGTTGCATGTAAGAAATCAGCACCTTTGGCTCCAACTGGATGGCCTTCTGATACTCCGCAATGGCCTCATCCAATTTCCTCGAGTTAGCTAGCGCCGAGGCGTAAATGAATTGCGCCATCGCCCGGTTGGGATTTGCGTTTGCGTACTGGCTGGCAATCTGCAATCCCTTCGGTGCCTGGTTGGTCGCGAAAAGCATCCCCACGTACTCGCCGACCGCCGTGTCGAACTGCGGGTTCAACTTGAGCGCCGTCTGAAATTCGCGCTCCGCCTCAGGAAACTTCTTTAGCCCACCGTAGGCGAATGCCATGTTCATATGGACCGTCGGATCGTTGGGTACGACTTGCGCTACCACTGTCAATTCGTTGAGCGCTGCCTGGTAATCCTTCGCGCCCAGGTCGATGCTAGCCATCAGCATGTGCCCCTGGGGGTTCTTGTCGTTCAGCTTCAGTATCCGATTCGCGAATTCCTTCGCCGTCGCGTAATCGCGAGAGTCGCGATACGCCTCGGCTTGCGCCTGCAGATACAACGGATTTTCCGGGTTGCGCTTGATCGCTTCCTGGAACTCATTCTTCGCTCCCGCCAGGTCGCCAGTCTTCATTAGCGCCTCACCCAGCAGGAAATGGGCCTGCGGGTTCTCCGGCGAGTCCTTCACCACTCCGCGAAAAGTAGTAACCGCGGCCGGAAAGTCGCCTTTACCGGCTTGCAAGCGTCCCTGGATGATTCGCCCTGGTACATCATTGGGCTTATTCTTCAGGATCTGGTCGTCCAGCTTGGTTGCTTCGTCAACGTGGCCCGACAGCAAATACGTTTCGGCGAGTGAGATTTGCAAACGCTCGTTCTTGGGATCGATTGTGAGTCCGCGTTGGTATTCTTTGATCGCCGCGTCCGGATTCCTTGCCGCCAGGTAGAACTCGGCGATCGCACCTGCCACGTCAGTGTTCTTGGGCAGCTGATTGCGCAGGTTCTGGATCACAGTCTCTGCATCCGCGGTGCGCTTTTCCTGCAGCAGCATGGCAGCCAGCCGCAAATAGTTCGCCGGCGTATCCGGATCGTTCTTGATTCCCCGTTGCAGGACCTCCTCGGCTTTCGCCGGTTCCTGCTTGTACTGATAAAAGCGTGAAAGGTTCGCGTACCCTTCTTGGTTCTTGGGATTCAGGCTGATTGCCTTGTTAAAATCGGCTTCCGCTTCGATGTCCTTCTTCATGCTCGCGTACAGCACGCCCCGATTCAGGTAGCCGCCCGCGTCATTCGGTTTGAGTTCGATGACCTTGTTGTAGGCCTCGAGCGCTTCGTCAGGCTCTCGCTGGGCAAACAGCGAAGTGCCCAACAGCGCGTATCCCTCCGAGCTGTTGGGATCGATCTGGATCACCTCGCGGGCCTTGTCCTCCGCCTGCTTGTACTGCTTCGTGGCCCACAGTAGGTTCCCCATTTCCAGACGGGCCTTAATGTTCTTCGGATCCAGCTTGGCCGCCTGGTTCAGTTCGATATAGCCGTCTCGTACGTGCTGCTGATCATTGCC
Source organism: uncultured Acidobacteriaceae bacterium (assembly GCA_963730105.1). GTDB lineage: Bacteria > Acidobacteriota > Terriglobia > Terriglobales > Acidobacteriaceae > DASRAA01. Next base: position 171,140 of record CAVSQO010000008.1, on the reverse strand, counting down.
CTGCCGCAGGTAGGTCACTCCCAGTTCGTAATGGGCCTCGGCGTAGTTGGGGTCGACTTGGAGCGCCTTCTTGAACTGGATCACCGCCGCGTCGTACTGCTTTTTGTCCAGATAACTCAGGCCGCTTTCCAGATATTTTTTCTTGGCCTTTTCAGGATTGCCCTTACATCCGGTTGCGCCGACCAGCAGCACTGCCATCAGCGCCGTCGCTACCGTAATAAAATAACGATTCCGCATGAATTCTCCTGGATCACCGGGGAATGATCTGTTCCACATCAACTGCAACCTGTTTGGCGAACGCAATTGCCTGTTCGCGTGCTGCTTCCGTATCGCCGTTTCGCACAGGGGACGTAATGCGCACCAACGCCGCGTCCGTCCGATTCAGCCGCAACGCGTCATACACCATATAAAACTTGCCCCAATATTCGCTGGCCACTACCCGGCCGTGGGACTGATACCAATACAAAACAATCTGCTGGTCCAGGTCTTTGCGGATTACATAAAGGTTGACCGGGACCTTGCGACCATCCGCGAGCGGAAGCGAGTAGATTTCCGACACCGTTGGCTGCCATCCCGCGCCGGGCAGGCAGTTTTTCGGGGAATGGATCGTCGCTCCCGTGCGCTGGGTGCGAAAGTATCCGACGTACAAACCCAAATCGCCCTGCGTTGGGGAAAAGTACACACGGTTAAGGTAGTCCGTCACGCCCAGCACCTTCAGCGTGTCCTGGTCGAACGGAAGGTCTGCTACCGTCCTGTAGTTCCCTATGTCTTTCGGAAATTCGTTCAACGGCCGTGCCGGCGGGGTCGCTTCACCATGCGACAGGAAGCCCATTCCAGCCGTCGCGGCCAGTAGCACCGCAATCATCGTCCAATATCTCGCTGTGTTACTCATCCCTGCACCTGCGCCTTCGGTGTTTCCGCCGGCATCCATCCCAGTTTCTTGCGCACCACCACGGTCAAGCTGTGCAATCCCAGGAACAACGCCGTCGCCACGACAAATATCACCCAGCCCGAGAACTCGTGCATGAATCCTTCTGCCGCCTTGGGGCCGATATAGTTCGTCATCAACGCGGTAATCATCACGCGTGTTCCATTGCTGACAATCGCCAGCGGCACCATTGCCAAAAACAGGAACCACCGCACTGGAACGCTCTTCTCTGCCAGATATCCATAACCTGCTGCCAGTGCCAGCAGCGACATCAGCGAGCGAATTCCGCTGCACGCCTCCACCACTTCCAGCCTCATGCCCGGCATGATCAGCACGTTGCCTTCACGCATGATGGGAAAGAGATTCAGCATCTCCAGGAATCCCGTGGCAAAGCGTGACGCGATGCCTTGCAGCGGGAACACGATCTCGTTGTAGATCAGCGCCGGAAGCGGTATCGCGAACAGCAGAAACGCCAGTGGGAACGAAATGGCCCGCAGCAGGGCCCATCCTGCGAAATAAATGATCAGCCCGCAGATTGTTCCAATAATCGAGATGCGGGCGAGAAATAGTTCCGCGCCCAGGCTGCCCAGAAACAGCAGGCCCAGCGAACCCAGCACCACCAGCATTCCCCAGTTAGACGGTTTGCGCACGATCTCGGCCAGCTTGTCGCGCCGTTGCCAGATCAGATAGGCCGAAAGAAACGGTACTAGGAATCCATGTGAGTAATCCGGATCGCTGTACCACTGCTGCATCAATCGCCACAACACCGGGCCGTAAAGCAGCAGCATTGCTGCAACGATCACTGCGCCTTGCCAGCCGAACTTGCGCAGCAACTCGCCCAGTCCCAGGGCTGCCTGGCTTGACGCTTTCTGTGTGATGGCTCTGCTCTCCGGGCTTATGGCCGCGGCAGACTCCGTCGACTTCGTGGGTACAAGCATCACTCTAGCTCGTTACTCCGTTCGCGTTGGTGTTCGACGACGCGTACTGTCAGGCATTCGCTTATCGGCTCAACGTCACATCTCAGGAAGCATGATGAGCGCCGCACACTACACCCTCTCGGCCGTAAGCCGGTGTGAGGGCGTCGAATTAAGACGATGAGCACCTTATGCTAACTGGCGCGATTTGCCCGATCCGCAACCCACGCGCTCTATGCGCGCAGGCTTCGTGTCTAAGGTATCATCGACACGCGCCCGGATCGTTACAAACTTACGGATTCACCACAAAAGTGGCAGCTTAAAGAATATCACGGCCAAACAGCCCTGGAGGAGCGTTAGATCTTAGCCCAGCGCTTGGACGACATAGGCCCGCGCGGACTTTGGTTTGAGTTATGCACTGGATTGCGGTTTTTCCGCAGCCTTTGCACCCGCCGTGCGCTCCGGCCCCAAACCCACAAAGTAAAATGATGATAGGCAGCAAAATCATCGAAGGGACTATTCAGGCACTCATGAAAAAGTACGTGGTTACCGGCGGCGCGGGATTTATCGGTTCAGCTTTGGTTCGTGGTTTGCTTGCTTTGGACGATGGCTCCGTACAAGTCATCGATAACCTATCGACTGGGCGCCAGGACAATCTCGAAGAGATTTCTTCGCAAATCGCTTTCCATCGCGCCGACATCCGCGATTTCGGTGCTGTCAGCCCGATCATCGCCGGAGCGGACACCGTCTTTCACATCGCAGCCATTCCCTCGGTGCCCAAATCCATCGTCGATCCCGTCCCGTCGCATGAGTCCAACATTGACGGGACCTTCAACGTTCTGCGCTCCTGCGTCGAAGGCAAAGTCCGCAAGGTGGTTTACGCGGCGTCGTCCTCCGCCTATGGAGACACAGAAGTTCTCCCCAAAGTCGAGACCATGCCGACCAATCCCAAATCGCCTTACGCCGCTCAAAAGTTGATGGGCGAGTACTACTGCAGTGCGTTCTCGTCCTGCTACGGGATCGACGCGACCTCGCTTCGCTTCTTTAACGTCTATGGTTCGCGGCAAGATCCCGGCAGCCCCTATTCGGGCGTCATCTCCGTCTTCATGACCTGCGTTCTCAACCGCACTTCGCCAACTATCCACGGAGACGGCGAACAGACCCGCGACTTCACCTATATCGATGATGTGGTCGATCTGGTCATCAAGACATCGAAAGCCCCCAGCGTCGCCGGCAAGGTCTTCAACGCCGGCAACGGCAACCGCTATTCCCTCAATCAAATTTGGGATCTGGTGCAGAAGATCGAGGGCGTCGAGATTCCCGCAAAATACGGACCCTCGCGCGCCGGCGACGTGCGCGACTCGCAGGCCGACACTACCGCCGCCGTCCGCGACCTCGGCCACGCTCCCCGCTTCACCATCGAAGAGGGTTTGCGTCGCACCTTGAAGTGGTACCGCGAGAGCCTGGTCGGAGCGGCAACGGCAGCCCCGGAGGGGCGGTAGATCATAGCCCTAGCGCTTCAGGGGCTGTTACGAAACTCGACACTCGTCCCATGCGGTGGAACAAAGACAACGAAATGCAAGTGCCGGAGGCACGCCATAATCTAGCCCAGCGTGAAGCCGAAGGCGAAACGCTGGGTTCAGTGGGATATTTCATGCGAGTCGCGGAGCGACGGCAGCGTTTCGTAACAGTCTTTTCGGCGATGGGTACGCTGCATAAAAAACTCGTGAGTCCCGGCAGGGACGGCAGACGATTTGGCGGCACTTCAGCGCCGCGTATAAGCCCTCCATTTTGTCACCAGTCATTTACCCTATTCCCCATGTCGAACCTGTCCCGCGCGCGACTCTGCTGCTTTGCAACCATCATCGCCACTCTCGTCCTGTCGAGCATCGCGCTCTCCGCCCAGCCAGCCTACCAGCCGTCTCCGGAAAATCTGAAGTCTCGCGAATGGTTCGAGCAGGCGCGCTTTGGCATGTTTATCCACTGGGGTATCTACAGCGAGCTCGGCGACGGTGAGTGGGTAATGCAGAACCATGGCCTCACCGGACCGCAGTACGAACAGCTCGCGGCCGAGTTCAATCCCACCCGGTTTGACGCCGCACAATGGGTCTCGCTCGCCAAGCAGGCCCGCATGCGCTACATCGTCGTGACCTCGCGCCATCACGACGGCTTCTCCATGTTCGCCACCAAACAAAACAAGTACAACATCGTCGATGCAACGCCTTATGGCAAAGATGTCATCCGCCAGCTTGCCGACGAATGTCATCGCCAGGGCATCAAGCTGTTCGTGTACTATTCGCAACTTGACTGGCACCATCCCGACTACTACCCGCTCGGAGGCACCGGTCACTGGGAAGGCCGCCCCACCAACGGCCAGTGGCCTCGCTACCTCGATTTCATGAACGCGCAACTCACCGAGCTATTCACCAACTACGGCGAGATTGGTGGCGTGTGGTTCGACGGCATGTGGGACAAGCCCAACGCCGACTGGCAACTCCCTCGCACCTACGCGCTGATCCACCAACTTCAGCCCGGCGCGCTCATCGTCTCCAACCATCACAAGCTGCCGTTCCCAGGCGAGGACTACCAGACCTTCGAGAAAGATCTGCCGGGAGACAACACCACGGGATGGGGCGGCGCGCCCATCGGCCAGCTTCCGCTCGAAACCAACGACACCATGTATCCCAGTGGCTCCTGGGGTTTCAAGCTGACCGACGTGCAACCCAAGAGTCTTCACGATCTCATTCAATACATGGTCCGTGCCGCCGGCAACGACGCCAACTTTCTGCTTAACGTCGGCCCAATGGCGAACGGCGAAATTCAACCCGCCTTCGCCAATCGCCTGCGCCAGATGGGCGCGTGGTTGCAGACCTACGGCGATTCCATCTACGACACTCGCGGCGGTCCCGTGAAGCCCGGCGGCTGGGGCGTCACCACGCAACGCGGCAACACCATCTACGTCCACGTTCTTGATCCGACGCTGAAAGTACTCGCATTACCGCTCGCCAAACCCGTGCGCGCCGCGAACCTGATGAACGGCGGAGCCAAGGTCGACTTCGCCGTCTCCGAAGGCAGTGTCGTGCTCCAACTTCCGAAACCCGCCTCCGGCGAAATCGACCAGGTAATCGTGCTGGAGTTGGGCTCGTAATCTCTCCACCGGATCGTCATCATCCTGAGCGCAGCCGAAGGGGGGTCGTTCGCTTTACTCTCTTGCCAACATCCCTTCCCTCGGCGCATCATTCTCCGCTGCGGACAATTCGCCCTTGTCCACGTACTCATCGGAGGCTTCACTGTGAAGCGACTCTCGCTACTTGCATTCGTTCTACTCTTCACTCTTCCACTCCTCGCTCAAGGCGACTGGATCCAGCTCTTCAACGGCAAGGACCTCACCGGCTGGAAGCATGTCGGCCCCGGCGAAATGATTGTCGAGAACGGACTCATGCGCACCCACGGCGGCATGGGCCTGCTCTACTGGACCGCTGGTCCCATCGGCAACTGCACCATCCGCGTCGTGTACAAGATGCGCGACGAGAATGACAACTCCGGCGTCTTCATCCGCATCCCCATCGAGCCGCGTGAGCCCTGGATGCCCGTGCACTACGGCTACGAAGTCCAGATCGACAATCATCCCGAAACCTCGGGCGAAGATGAATATCACGTCACAGGCACGCTGTATTCCTTGACCAAACCCCTCGCCAAGCCTGGCAAGCCCGGCCCAGAGTGGAACACCATGGAGATCACCCTCGACGGCCCGCACACCGTCGTCATGCTCAATGGCATTAAGGTCACCGACTACACCGAAGGCGACCCCGTGCCGCCGAGAAAGTTCTGGTTCGAGGGCACGCGCGGTCCGCGTCCCAACTTCGGATGGTTCGGCCTGCAGAACCACGGCAACTACAACGACCAAACAGGCAAATACGAGGACGAGAACGCAGACGTCGTCATCTTCAAGGAAGTCGCCATGAAGCCGCTGGCGAAATAGGCGGAAGCGCTCGGCTTCAGCCCAGCGAATAGCGGTCTGCCAAAGACGAGAGGCTTTAGCCTCGGACTTTCGGAGCGAATTCGAACTTACAACTGTTCTTTCATCGTGATACGAGGACATGACACCGCCATGAAACGCAACTTCACCCGCCGCAACTTCCTTCAGACCGCCGCCGGAGCCGCCGGGCTCGCCCTCGCCACCAAAGCCATCGCTCTTCCCGAACCCTCCTACGCGCAGGAATGGGCTTCCGGCCCCAACGGCGCGACCGTCCAGTTCGGAATCATCGGCATCGGCATGCAAGGCTCCGGACTCCTTAAGACCGCCGTCGAGCTCCCCGGCACCAAGTGCGTCGCCGCCTGCGATCTATGGGACGGCCGCCAGCTCCTCGCCAAAGAAATCGTCGGCACCGACATCATGACCACGCGCAAGTATCAGGAGCTCCTCGCCAACAAAGACATCCAGGCGCTCATCGTCGCCGTGCCCGACCACTGGCACAAACAGATCGTCGTTGACGCCGTCACCGCCGGCAAAGACGTTTACTGCGAGAAGCCGATGTCCCACACTGTGGCAGACGGAGCCGCCATGGTCGCCGCCGCCAAAAAATCCGGACGCATCGTGCAAATCGGCTCGCAGCGCGTCAGCTCCGCCCTGCTCGCCAAAGCCAAGCAACTCTACGACGCAGGAGCCATCGGCGAGCTGCTCTCCGTCGAGCTCTCCCTCGGCCGCAACGATCCCACCGGCGCGTGGGAGTATCCCCCGCCTCCCGGCCTCTCGCCCGACAACTTCGACTGGGACACCTGGCTCGGCACCGCGCCCAAGAAGCCCTTCGACCCCATCACCTACGCGCGCTGGCGCTGCTGGAAGGAATACGGCACCGGCGTCGCCGGCGATCTCATGGTGCATCTCGTCAGCGGCATGATGTTCGTCACCGGCATCAACCAGGCGCCCACGCGCGCCTTCGCCACCGGAGGCATCGTCCGCTGGAAAGACGGCCGCAACATGCCCGACCTGCAGGCCGCCATCTTCGAATACGGCAGCGTGCCCGCCTACGTGCGTCTCACCCTCGGCACCGAGACCACCGAGATGACCCGCCTCATGGGCCCCAAGGGCATGCTCGAAATCCGCGAGCGCGATTTTACCTATATCCCACAACGTGGGATCGACACCGCTCCCAGCTACTACGATCAGGGATTCCCCAAGGCCATGCGCGCCACCTACGAGACCGACTGGCACAAGCAGCACGATCCCGAGCCCGGACACGAGTTCGTCGCCGAAGCCGTCACCTACAGCGGCCCGTCCTATGACGACGAAGCGCCCCACATGTGGGCCTTCATGGAGGCCGTGCGCACCCGCAAGCCGGTGGTCGAGGACGCCGTCTTCGGACACCACGCCGCCGCCGCCTGCCACATGGCCAACCAAGCCTACTTCCGCAAGGCAACAGTCACCTGGGACGAAGCCACCAGCACGATTAAGGGCTAGGGAGGGGGTACCCCCTCCCCCCTCAAATCCTGAGAATCAACGACTTAGCGCATGTTTATTGCGTAACGCGCTGAGCCCGTGAGACTTGCGGGTAAAATCGTCTAATCAAAGAACTTAGGGCACTCGCTCGGTAGTTGCCCCGGTCGGGATGAGTTGGGGACAAGAATCCCCTTCACCCTTACTGGACGGGATTCTAGGGAAAAGGAACAGGCGGGAAAAGGACGCAGGTCACGGTGCAGTGTGATAAGCACGGGCGTCCGATGCCGAACCCGGAGGCGCGGGGCGAGAGACTTTACCGAAGCTTGGCGTATTCTGCCTTGGCTTGCTGGTAAATGGGGAGGTCAGAGTCGGCGTCTTTCCAGAGGGTGAGAAATTCCTGATATGCGGCCCGGGCTTTGACTGTATCGCCTTGCAAAGCGTACGCGCGGGCCAGGCCGAGGCGGGCCAGTGATCCCCACGGGAAGTTCCCGACCAAGCCATAGCGGTCAATGAATTTCTGAAATTCTGCCGCCGCTGCCGCGCCGTCGTGCAACATGAGATAGGCTTCGCCCCGCAAATAAACCGGGCACAGGTAAAGGTTGAGTTGGCTGGGCTGACCGAGTTCGATGGCGCTGGTCTGTTTGAGTAGCTCGATGGCCCGATTCGGGTCGTTTTTCTGCAAGGCGACGGCCGCACCGGTGGTGGGCAGCCAATACTTTTGCGCCAGCGTGTCGAGCGGGAAGGCCTGGTCAAGTTCGGCGGCCAGCTTCTCCGCCGCAGCGGTATCGCCGGTGCGGGCCAGGGCGAGGGCCGCCATTGAGCGCACATCGCGGTTCGGGGCCAGCGTCACGGCCGCATGGGCATCGGTACGCGCCTGTTCACGGTTCCCGGCTTCCACTTCGCGTAGCGCCGCCTCTGCCTTATAGGCTGCTGCTGTCTCATTGGCATCGTTGCGTTGGGCCGAATCCATCGCCCGGCGGGTCAGCTCGCGTGCATTTTTCAACTTCCCGTACCAGGCCTCAGTGTCCGCCTGTAAAGCCAACAGTAAGTCCTCGGCACCGGGCTTTCCCACGTTGCTCGCTAGCAACTGTTCCATTTGTGTAGTGTCGTTCTTCAGAAAAGCTACCACGTATCGCGCCACCAGAAACGACTCGTTCTCCACCTTGCGCTGTTTAGCTTGCTTGTACACTGCCTCCGCCTCATCCAGGCGGTTGAGGGCCAGATAGGATTGGCCGAGGTTGCCCAGATCAATCGGTTCCAGTCGACTTGCCTCTCGAGCTTCCTCTAATCCCCCTTCCCAGTTACCCAGGGTAGTGAAGATGAATCCCAGGTTATGGTAAGGCACCTCGTCTCTGGGATACGTCTGCTGCCACAATTCGGATACCTCCGCCGCCTTCTCCAGTTCTCCGGTCGTCGCAACATAGTAGGTAGTTTCGATGTAGAACCGTTCGCGTTCGCTCAGTTTCTCCCGCAGTTCATAAGCCCTGCGCGCGTTTTCCGCGGCTCGATCGGGCTGATTGAGATTGATATAGGCGCCTGCCATGCCGACGTAGGCCATGGCGAAATTCGCGTCGAGTTCAACCGCCCGCTTGAAGAAGGGGAGAGACTGGGTTTGCCCGGTTGCGATCTTCGCCTTGCGTCCGAGGCTATATGCTTTCAGAGCCTCCAGTGACGGCGTGCTTGCTTCCTCCAATGGTGTCGCGTATTTCTGCACCGAGCTGAGCGACTCACCGAGCTTGCCGCGCAAGCTGGCCGCTGCCGCGTCGAGAGCTTTGAGCAAACTTTCCTTGCCCGCGGCCTGCTGTTGTGCCTCGGCCAGAACGTCCCCGGTATTGCAGTCCACCGCTTTCACGCCAATCACGTACTGACGTCCCAATTGAGCAATTGAGCCAGTGAGTATGGCTTTGCTATTTGTCCGCAGGCAAACCTCGCGGCCGACTTCCTCGGTCAATGGTTCCGTCGCGGAGCGATTCATCAACTTCAGGGTTCCGGCGACCTTGCGGTCGGAGAGCACATTGAGGAATGGTGATTGTTCCAACTGGATGACCAAACCCTGCTTCAAGGTGTCATCGAATACTGGGTCTCCAGTGGTGTTCTCGAAGTCGGCCAGCACGATGGTGTCTTTCTCGGTGAGTGCGCTTGCTTTCCGTGGGCGCCAGTAGAGGGCCCCTGCCAGCAATGCCAGGAGCAACAGGAATGCTACAGCCAGACGGACGCGCGTCAGCCGCCACTTCAACTCGGAGGAAACCGCATGGCTCTCAGACGCCGGCGACACAGTCGTTGGTGCTGCAGCGGATGGCCCGAGAGGTGTCGCTGCCACCGATTCGGCGACTTTGGCCAGCACTCGCGACGCGATGGCGTCAACCATACCCGAGTCGTGTGCCTCTTTCACCTGTGGTCGCGGTGCTGCGACGGTTTGCGACATGACCGGTGCGAGGAATCGGTACCCCTGGCGAGGAATGGTTTCTACGTAGACGGGGTTTTCCGAGTCATCGCCCAGTGCAGTTCTGATCTGGTTGATGCACTGTCGCATTCCGTGTTCAGAGTCGACCTCGGTTTCCTCGCCCCACAGCTGTTTTTCAATGGTGTCGCGGGAGACGACCTGGCCGGAGTGGCTGGCGAGCAGCGCCAGAAGCCGAAAGGGTTGGGGCGCCAGTTTGAGGATGACGCCCGACTTACGCAGTTCTTCGCTGGTGAGATTGAGCTCGAAAACTCCGAAGCGGAGTAGCTGCTGGGTGGCGCTCAAGGATGACCGCCTCAGTGTTGGCGATAGTGGCAGCGATTATATCTCCATCTTGCCCTGCGACCTCCTGACAACTTAATGACACACGCGACTAACCCTCGCATTGCCAGCAGCTTGGCCAATCAGGCGCCGTCCATCCAGAAACCCGCCGGCAAATATTGAAAGCCCGTGCCATGCGGCGCATTGTGCGACCCATGAGCGGGGAAATCAGAAATCGATTAACCACTCGAAACCGGGCAGAAGGAGGCAAGCATGACAACAAGATGCGCGCTGGGACCGTGGATGACTCTCATCCTGACGATGACGGCCAAGAGAAACGGCACCGACAACGTTATTCATCCGTCGCGGGCAGCGGTCGTGGACAGCCTGCTCTTCGCACGGTTCGTGATCGAGATCCTGAACCTGAAGCCGGCCGGATACGCCACCCCGAGCGGTCGCGCGTTGCGGATCGGATAGCTCCAGGGATGTTGAGTGAGTTCGAAAGGGTTCGAGCGGTGAGCGATGTAGCCGCAGATCCAACCAGGTAGCGCGCCAGCTTCGGCCGCCGCCATAACCAAGACCTAAAGGAGGTCAATATGAAAACGCAAAGTAGTCAGTTCGGCCAACTTCAACATCGTGGAACCATGTCGTATGGGATGATAGTTGCACTTGTTGCAATGCTCCTCACGGGCGCGGCCACCCGTGTCCGTGCGGCCGAGTTCACTGCCGGCACACCGACAAACCCGGTGCAGTCGCAGGACACGCTTGTGCTTAAGAAGCAACTCTGTCCTAACTGTCCGCCCGTAACGATCCGAACATTTATCCCACCAGGGATTACTGCGGCAGCTAAGGCAAGCCTCATTTCCGCGCAGGCCACGAGCCAGGGCGTCCCGAACACTCTGTCGGGGAATGACGTGAAGTTTATCGGCTACGAACAGATTTCTTACTGGAGCAGCAGCATGGAAACAAGCTCGCTGCAACTCGGCCCGCAAGTGGACGACTACAACGGGCCCTATTACGCGTCGCTGGGATACGACCTCAACCAGGGTTACTTTGCGCTCACTGGCTTAAACGGAGATGGCATGCCGGCAAACTACACCGCTGGCTTCGGCCTGGTCGATTCGGTGTACGGCAACATTAATTTGTCGACAAGCGTAGATTTCTCCGACCTGTCAGCGCCAACTATCGTGGCGTTGCTCACCGCCGAGTACAACGCCCTGGATGCCCAACTTCTGGCGCAGGCTCCGGGCCTTGCAGGAGACCTGGTACTGAACCTCAACAACGACACGATTGACTTTGCCTTCCCCAGCACTGAACTGGACGGAAGCGTGACGAGTGGCAACACTGATTTGGGGCTGACTGCGACCGGCTCGCTTGAGGCGACTCCTGAACCGTCGTCGCTTCTGCTTGTGGGATCGGGTGTAGTGGGGCTGAGCGGCTTACTTCGCAAACAGTTTCTCACGCGAAGTTAGGGGACGGCGCGCTCTCTGGCCGAATAATCAACGCTGTTCCCCGGTGAGGAGTAGCTAGTGCGGTGAAGCTGCTCCTCACCGACCTTTCACGCTTCTGCAACCTTGCAACTCAGTTTTGATGAGGTGCGAAGGATTCAAAATTCTGAACGATTTTCGCTATCGCTCTCATAGCGATTTTGAATTGGCGCTCACGCTGTAATACAGCTACGCTGTTTTCAGTGAGTGCTCCTCGTCGCGCATTCGCTTCCAATCCAGGCTGATCCGAAACCGCAGGCCGAGTCGCTTCAGAAGTGCGCGTTCGGCTTCCCCGGTACCGTTGATCGTTGCTTACACAACCGCCGTCTCCCCGATGAGCAGTAACGCGGTGGCAAAGATCCGGGACCTCAACGATATCGAGCGTCGCTGACCGTCTGCGTAGTGGTCTCTCTGGTCATCAGCGCCCGATCTCCCAACTTTCGATTGGAGACGAAAATGACCTACGCGAAGAAGACCATCTTTCTGCTCGTTTTGTCCCTGGCTGCGAGTATGGCTGCAGCGGCCCAGGATGCTCACACTAAATTCACGCTTCCTCACGATGCCATCTGGGGTAAGACTGTCCTCCCAGCGGGCACTTATTCGGTTTCCGTCGACCTTGACGGGATCCCGAAGGCGTACGTGGCTTCCGAGGGTGGATCCAAGGTGGCGTTTATCGCTGTTCCCGAGATCACGGAAGTCAGCGAAGCGTGCGCGAAGTCTTCGGTGACCTTGCAGCGCAGCGGACGCAACTGGAATGTCCGCTCGCTGTGCTTCGGTGAGCTGCAAATGGCGCTGTACTTCCCGACAGTTCCGACTGAGGCAGCGGTCGCTGCGCTGCCTTCACACGCTGAGCCGATGTCGGCTGGGCGCTAACCCCCTAGCCATCTCCCTCGCGGGCTGAACCCCGCGAGGGATGAAAAAAGAAGCGACTTGGACGCTGGCCTGAAGGCCAGCTCTACCAGAAAACCGACTCCTTCCGCAGCCTGTGGAATCGTGCCCTGACGCGAGGCAGTCCGGAAAGCACATTGCTACAAACGTGTTGCAGGCAATAAATAATCGGAATCAGCGCCATAGCAACTATCAATCAGTGGTGCTCTGATACGCCGATAGAATCGATCTGTATGGATCCTCTGGCATCCAATACCGCGCTGGATTTTCTCCATGACGTCGGCACCCGGCTGGCGGCTGCTGATCCTCTGCACGAGGTGCTGGATCGCATCGTCGAGTTTGTCACCGACCTGGTGAGCTGCGACTCGTGCCTCATCTATGTGCTCGAAGGCAACGATCTGGTGCTGCGGGCGTCGAAGAATCCGCACCCAGAGGAAATCGACCGCCTCACCATGCGCGTCGGACAGGGCATTACCGGATGGGTGGCGGAACATCGCGAGCCTGTTTTCCTCGAGCGTAATGCCTCGCAAGACGGCCGCTTCCGCTCCTTCGCCGAGCTTCCCGAAGACCATTACGAAGCCCTGCTCTCGATCCCGGTGATCTCACGCGGCCGCGTTGTCAGCGTCATCAACGTGCAGCACAAGGAGCCACATGCGTTTCAGCCGCGCGAAGTCAAGATGATCTCGATGATCGGTCACCTGGTGGGCGCAGCCATCGAGATGGCAAGGCTGGAGAACGAGGTCGTCCAGCTCGCCGACAAGCTCGCGGTGCGCAAGATTATCGAGCGCGCGAAGGGAATCGTGCAGAGCGAATTCAACCTTAGCGAAGAAGAGGCCTACAGCCTCATCAAGAAGCAGGCGCGCAGCCGGCGAAAATCGATGAAGGAAATCGCCGAGGCCATTCTCGTCACCAACGATATAAAGCGTAACCAGAAGCCCGGGTCGGCCGACGAACTCGCGTCCTAGACGAACCTAACGAGTGAAAGGCAGATCGTCGCATTCTCCGCAAGCCGTCAACCGTTGGTCGCACTGCTACGAGTGCAATCTGTGTAAGTTGCCGAAAAGAAACTTGTCATCGCAACAATTCCCGCATCTTTCACAGGCTTTTCCACCATCCTGTTAATAAACGATGATTATGGGTGCACACAAAACATAACGCGGAGACGCGATCACCGCGATAGATGAACCGGATTCTTGCGGGAAGCCGGCGCGGAATGCGCCGAGCAAAGTAAAAAGGCTGTGACTTTGGTTATGCTCTAGCCGGCAACTCCTGCGAGGGAGCCCCCGGCGTGGACGCATGTACCGTCACAGCCCTTGATGTGACCACCGCTTTCGCGGCTTCCTGACCTCGACTGACGCCTCGCAGCGCAGTCGATTTTTTCGGGTCTGGCCGCTCACCGAGTCGCCTCGCTGAGCCGGGTCACTCAGCCTACTTCGCTCTGGCTACGTTTTATAGTTGCCAGCCTTTTCGGCCGTCGACGTGTCGAATCCTAATATACAAACCGCAATTGTCAACGCCCAAGGTTGGTGCAAACGATGTATATTTTTCGCCGCGAAAATTCAGTCGCAAGTTCCTCATCTGTTTGCACTTGAAATTCTGGTTACGACGGTCACTGCAGATGTTCACATGTTTTTCACAGAAGCAGCGCGGCAATTTTGCACATCGCCGAACCCCTCTAGCTCTTGACGTGCGGCTCCAACTGCGGCATTGTGCAGGAAGGACTTGGATGCCCAATCTCATAGCCTATGTTGACGGTGGTTCCCACGGCAGTCCGGGACCGTCGGGCATTGGTGTGGTCATCGAGCACCTAGGTGGTGAGAGAGTCGTAATCGCCAAGTCGGTCGGACGCCAGGACAATAATGTAGCCGAGTACCTGGCGCTCCTCGAAGCCCTGCAGCACGCTGTTGCCGTCAAGGCCAGCGCCCTGCGTGTGTATTCCGACTCCGAGATCGTAGTCAAGCAAATGACTGGCCTGTACGCCTGTCGTAGCCCGCGGCTTTACTCCCTCAACTGGACTTGCCGCAAGTTGGCGCGCTCGCTCGACTTCTCCATCGCCCACATACGTCGCGAGCAAAACACGGAAGCCAACGAACTTGCAAACACTGCTGCGCGTGGCCGGAAGACTGCCTGATCGGTCGTGCCTAAATTGACAGACTTCAGCCGCGGCTCGTGTGCCCGAGCTCGAATATCAGACCAAAAAAATGCCGCCCCGGTAGGGCGGCATTTTTCGATGGTCAGGATTGGCTTCAATTGGCACTGACGGTATAAGTGACGCTGACAGGTCGAGCGATGTTGCCGGCATTGTCCTTGCCTCCCGAGCAAGTCGCGGTGAATTGGCCCGCGCCGTGACCATTTCCTCCGGTGACGGACACCGACGCATTCAGAGCGACGCCGGAGAGCGAGTCAGTGGTGACGCAGCCCGCTGCGGGAGCATTGCCCGCATAGGTTGCGCCTTGCCGAACTCCGGTGACGGTGACCACCGGCGAGTGCAGGTCGATCTTCACGGCCTGTGTCGCCTGGCGGCTGACATAGCCGGCGTCGTCAATCGCCCGTAGTCCCACAACGTAGGAGCCCTCGCTCGAGAGCTGCAATGCAGCAGAATTGCCTTCAGCGACATTGACTGGGCCATCGTCGATCCAGTAGCGAAGCTGGTTGATTCCGCTGCCGCTGTCGTTCCCACGCAGTTCGACAGTTACAGCAGAGTTGGTCCAACCGCTGCCGTTCAGCGATGAACTGAGCGAGATGATCGCTGTTGGAGCCTGCAAGTTGTTGCGGATCGGGCCCTGCACCAGAAGTACGCCAGTCAACGGCGGCAGCGTTACCTGTACCGCTCCGGAAGCGACGATGTAACTCTGGTTGCCCAGGACGTCATAGAGCAGTGTTCCGTCCGGGTAGATGCCCGTCATGGGAATAGCTGCCTGGTTTGTGGCCGACGCGTTGTTGAGTGCCACCACCACCGCAGCTTGTCCTTGCATGGTACGGGCGAAGGCGTAGGTATTGGGAGCAGTATTTTGCTGCTGGGTGTCGCCGGTCAGTAGCGTGACGAAGCTGCCCTGGCGCAATACCTGATAAAGCTTCCGAATGTGCGCCAGCTTCGTGTAATAAGCCTGCACGTTAGTGTCCGGCGGTCCGTAGATGGTGGGGTCGCCGGCCTGATCGAGCCATGGATACGGCGGCCGGGTGTACGGATCGCCAATCGGCCCGTTTGCACTGCTGCTGAGTGACGGTGAGTTCACCGCTATCTCGTCGCCGTAGTACACCATCGGCGCGCCAATGTATGTGAACTGGAAGAGCGCCGCGAGCTTCAGCCGCTGCTTGGCCTGTACCAGGCCGGTGTCGCCCGTCTCCGTCATAACGAAGAGAGCGCGATTCACGTCATGCGAATCCAGCAAGTTGAGCATGGCGGCCGTGGCCATCGGCGGATAATCGTCACGCACTGCGCGTATGGCATTGTCAAACTGGCTCGGCGTAAGACCCGGAATGTCGTTTGTGCCGTTATTGTTGTCGTCGTGCCATTCCGCGTTACGTACGAAGCCCGTGATGTTCTTGCGGAAGCGGTAATTCATGACCGAGTCCATCTGGTCGCCCGCCAGCCATTGGCTCGCATTGGGCCAAATCTCGCCGATCAATGGACCATTGAGGTTGTAGCTCTTAGCGTAGGTGCGATAGTCAACCCACCATGCGTGGGGGAAGTTGCCATCGTCGGCTACGTCGAAGCGCCAGCCGTTTGCGCCCTGACTGTACCAGTACTGCGTCACGTTGCCTGCGCCTTTATAGAAGAAATTCTGCACCGCAGGGTTGGTGTGATCGAACGTCGGAAGGCTGTCGAATCCATCCCAGCCGTTGTAGTCGGAGGAGTTGCACGGAACGTTGTTGTCGTTGAAGTGGAACCAGCTCCGCCAGATCGAGGTGAGCGATTCGCATGCGCCATCGGTTGGGTAGCGATGGTAGCGGTCGAAGTAGAGCCCATCGGATGAGGCGTGATTGAACACGCCATCCAGAATTACCGACATGCCGCGTTTGCTCATCTCGCTCTCCAGCGACGCAAACGCCGCATCGCCGCCCAAGGCGGGATCGATGTGCAGATACTGGTCAGTATCGTACCGGTGGTAGGAGCGCGCCATGAAAATCGGGTTCATATAAATAGTGTCGAACCCGAGCGACTGAATGTAGTCCAGCTCGCTCTGCACGCCCGCCAGGTCGCCGTTATAGAACTGAGTGAAGTTGTTGTAGCACGGCGAACTGGTGTTGCGCGGGTCGCACATCTGCGTGTTCCAGATGTCGTAGTGAATTACAGTGTTTGTACCGCCGCCACCGTAGAACGTCGGACAGCCAGTCGTCGATCCGGTACGGCAATAGTCGTTGGTCTGGTCGCCGTTGCGGAAGCGGTCGGGCATGATGTGGTACACGTTGGCATTCTGCAGCCACACCGGCGTCTGGAAGTTGGGATCGTAAACCGTGACCTGGAAGGATGGGAACGGCTCGCCGTCACTGGCTGCGCCGGTACCGTCCTTGTGGACGTTGTCGTTGTCGTCGAGGTAGTCATCGCTGTACCAGCCGTTGGTCTGGTCGCGGTTGATGTGGAACTTGTAGTAATAGACGCTGGTAGCCGACGGCATGGTAAGCGTCGTCTTCCACACGTCATATTCCGTGCCGTTAATTGTGATGTTCTGTTCGAACGGCATTCCAGTATCGACTGGACCGGTGGTCGTGCCACTCGCGGTGTCGAAGATGTAGGCGCGCGCGGTCAGGCTCCAGATACCACTGGAGTGCAGTGTGCGGAAACGCAGGGTGACGGGCGTGTTCTCGGTCACTGCACCTTCCTGGTCGCGATAGAACGGATCGAAGGTGTTGTGATAGAAACCCGCCTTGTCCTGCGCGTCGAAACCGGCGGGTTGTTCGTCGGAGAAGGGCGGCGTGCTGGTGCCATTGCCTGTGTTCACGACGGCATAGTATTGCGTGGCCGTGGCGTTCAGGCCGATGAAACCGCCGATGTTGTTGTCAGTCGGCGCCTGTCCGTAAACGTATCCGCCGCTCGACACCAGGTAGCCAAAGAAAACGAACTGCGAAGGAATTCCGCTGGCGCTGATCGCGGTCCACGGAATCGCAACCTCGCGAGTGTTTTGATTATTGGCGTTGTCGGCGTACTGGCCGTAGTTCGCGGTCGATCCTGTCCATCCACCGCTACCGTCCGCATTGCGATATTCGCGATACCCGTTCTTCACGTACGTCACAAACGTCGCCTTGAATGGTAGCGACGAGAAACTCGCTCCGTCATAGTTGAATCCCGTCGTATTGCCGTTTGCGTTGTTAGTCGGATCGGCCACGTAAAGCACGAGAGCTTCAGAGATATTGGCGTTCACGATGCCTACGTACAGGTTGTTAGCGTCCCACGTCATGTACCAGGTCTGCCCGGTGTTGCCGGCGTTGTTGAGCTGGTTATTTGTGCCGTACTCACCGGTGGCGATGTATCCATCGATGGTGGGTGTGGCCCACTGTGCCCAGATCGGCGCCGCGATCATAAGACTGAACGCAAACAGGAAAACGAGCTTCAGAGAAATTAGGCGATGCATAAACATCCTCGGTGTTCTCTGGCGCAGCAGGCCAGGAATCAGAAGGTCGGTCTCGATCCGCAAGCGGAGGCGAAAGGCGGTTAGCACTTTAGTACCAGACGAGAGATTACGCTGATAGCACTAAGAAACGTCAACGACTGTACACCAAAATGCTCCATCGTGCAGTTCAAATTCTTCGCAACTTTGCAAGTGGGATCTGTGCGGCCATGTTTGCTGTCAGCCCGGGCGCTTGGATTCCCAGCTTGGGAAACGCTCCCATCCCGTCTGTTATCCGTCCCACACGTGGGAACAAGTTGGCCCGTACTGCCGTACTTAAGTGGTGAAGGCCGAAGCATTTCGGCCGCGGTACCTCTTGCTGTCGGGACTGACGTATGAACCTGCGGGACATCTTCAAACAGACCCTCGCCACCCTTCGCGCTCATAAAATGCGCAGCTTCCTGACTATGTTCGGGATTATCTGGGGCATTGCGTCGGTCATTCTGCTGGTTGGATTGGGTCTGGGTTTCAGCAAAGACCAGAAGAAGAGGATGGAAACACTGGGTAAGGACCTGGTGATCATCTGGGGAGGGCGCACAAGCTCGCAGGTCGGAGGTCTCGCCGCCGGTCGGCAGATCACTCTCAGCATCGACGACGCCCGGCTCATCCGCGACGAGTGCTACTTCGTGAAAGCGGTAAGCCCTGAGCTTCAGCGCACGGTGACCGAGGTGAGCCAGTTCAACTCCGCCGCCCGGCAGGTCTCGGGAGTATGGCCGTCTTATCAGGATTTTCGCTCGCTGATTCTCTCCGAAGGGCGGCTGATGACCGATGAAGACGAAACGGAAGCGCGACGCGTGGTCATACTTGGATCCAATGCGGCGCGGCAGCTTTTTCCCGGTCAACCCGCAATTGGAGCGACGCTGACCATGGCGCGATACCCGTACACCGTCATTGGAGTGCTGGCGGAGAAAAAGCAGAATTCCAACTACAGCGGCCCCGACAACGACAAGATTTACGTGCCATATTCCGCTATGGCCCGGGATTATCCACCTCCTCCAGCCAAGGGAGAGATCATCAACAAAGGCTACGTCTCTGACATTGTGCTCGAAGTCGCCGATCCCGAGTCGCACGACGCGGCCGTGTTGCAAGTCCGGCGCGCCCTGGGGCGCATGCATCACTTCGAAGCGACCGACAAAGACGCGCTTTTCATTTGGGACACCATGGAGTTCGCCAAAGTCCTGGCGCGCATCTTCACCGTCATCACTATTTTCTTTGCCTGCGTGGCGGTCACAACGCTCGCGCTTGGCGGAATCGGAGTAATGAACATCATGCTGGTGGCGGTTACTGAGCGAACCCGCGAGATCGGCATACTAAAAGCGATTGGCGCCACCAAGGCCGACATTCTGAAACAATTTTTCAGTGAGTCGGTTGCGCTCACAGTTCTTAGCGGAACCATTGGTTATGTGGTGGGTGTGGGAATTTGCCTGCTGCTGGCGGTTGCGCCCTTGCCCGATTTCGTTCCCAAGCCAATCATTTCGGCCATCGCTATCGTGGGCTCACTGTTTACGCTCTCGCTGATCACGGTGAGTGCGGGCATGTATCCTGCGCAACGCGCGGCCGACATGGATCCGATCGAGTGTCTGCGCTACGAATGAGCCGAGGTGGAACGTGTATCTGAAGGAACTGATTCAGCAGAGTTGGACGGCGTTGCGGCGCAATCGCATGCGCTCCGTCCTCACCATGCTGGGTATCAGTTGGGGTGTCGTCTCCCTCGTACTGCTGCTCGCCTTCGGTGAAGGACTGGGCGGCGGCATCCTGAAAGCGACAGGCTCGCTGGGCAACAACGTCATTGTCGTCTGGCCGGGCCAGACCAGCATGCAAGCGGGAGGCCAGCGTGCCGGCCGCAAAATCCATTACGAATACGAAGACATTCAGGCACTTCGTGCTGAAGTACCTATCATCCGCGCTGTTAGTGCCGAGTCGGACACGGATTTCGGATTCAAAGCCGGAACCCGCGTGGTCTCCATCCAAACGCGCGGGGTTGAGTTTCCCTACGCCTCCATGCGCAAGCTGGTTGCCGCGGAAGGCCGGAACATCGAGGAGGGCGAGTTCGCCAGCCGCAAGTCTGTGGTCTTACTGGGACATGCGGCCGCGAAACGCATCTTTCAGGGTGCCCCTGCCGTAGGCCAAACCGTCTTGATTCAGGGGCGCAGCTTCGAAGTTGTCGGCGTAATGGACACCAAGATCCAGGACTCGATGTACGAAGGCCCTGACAACGAGCAGGCTTTCATCCCGTATGAGGTCTTCAACGAACTGACTAACGCCAAGGACCCGCAGATCATCGTCTTTCAGCCGATTTCCGCCGACCTGCATAGCGAGGCCCTCATTGCTGCGAGAAACGTGATCGGCCGGCGTCATCATTTCGAGCCAAAAGACACGAAAGCCACTCCTGAGTGGGACACTGTGGAGAGCGGCCAGATGCTGCGCGCGTTCACCTACGGCCTTGACGCGCTGCTCGGCATTATCGGCGCGCTCACCCTCGGGGTCGGCGGGGTGGGCGTGATGAACATCATGCTAGTCAGCGTCACCGAGCGTACCCGCGAGATCGGCCTGCTCAAGGCGATCGGAGCGCGCCCCCGTCATATCCTGATGCAGTTCCTGATCGAGGCGCTCGTACTCACGTTTATCGGTGGAGTACTAGGTGTGCTCGCTTCGTGGCTGCTGACCGTTATCATTCCGCCGATGCCGCTCTACAGCGAGTTCTACAAGACCGCCAACCACCAGGGCGACATCTTCCTGCAGGCCTCGGTCAACGTGATGCTGGTTTCCTTCATCGTGTTGTCAATCGTAGGAATCACTAGCGGCTTCTGGCCGGCGCTGAAAGCCTCACGCCTGCAACCCATCGAAGCCCTGCGATACGAATAACTTTTCTACTTCTTCGGGCGCGATTCCGGAGGCACCATCCCGTTGGCCCGGTAATACGCTACCAGCAGGCCATAATGTTCGCCGCTGTGTTCCAGAACATCGAGCCACGGCTCGACCGTCTTGCTGAACTGAGCGTCGGGCCAGCTCTTCAGGACCGCTTCCGAGTCGGCAAACGATTTCTCCAGCAGAGCGACTACAGACGCCTTGTCGGGATAATTCTTGGGATCGAGCTCGTCCCATTTCGCCTTCTCGCCCTTGCCCGCCTTGGCAGCATAGACGTTGCCCGAGGCGATGTGGACCATCACTGCGCCAAACGTCCGCATCTCGACGCGAAGCTTGTAATCGTAGCGGTCAGCCGGCCAGTCCTTCGCCATATCGAGGATCCTACGGTCAACGTCGATGAACTGGTCTCGCACTTGTTTTGCGGGATTCGAGGCCGTCTGGCCCATCGCCCCAGCTCCCAACGTCAATACTGCCAGCAATCCGGTCGCAACCCTAAGCTTCATAGTCAACCCTCCTGATCTTCGACGGATATATCACATCAAGTGGGGCCATTTTTGGAGAAATTTTTACACTTGCGAATCACGTGCCCTTGTTCTCATGAGGTTGCAGGAAATCGGTGGTGACAATTTCCGGCTAATCCTAAACCTGCTTCAACGCTTCTTCGGCAGCGGCGATTGTTTTTTCGACGTCATGCTGCGTATGGGCCACACTGAGAAACGCTGCTTCGAACTGCGACGGTGGCAGCCAGATTCCCGCGTTCAGCATAGCGTTGTGAAAGCGGCCGAACTTCGCGGTGTCGCAGGTCGCCGCGCTGTCCCAATCGGTCACTTCCTTGTCGGTGAAGAAGAACGTGAACATGGAGCCGACCCGATTGGCCGTCATCGCGACCCCCAGCGATTTCGCGGCAGCGAGAACTCCGGCCACTAGATCCAGCGTGTATTCCTCGAGCTGGCGGTAATACTGGCGGCGGTTCTGCTTGAGCTGCAACAGCATCGTGACGCCGGCCGCCATGGCCAACGGATTCCCGCTGAGCGTGCCCGCCTGATAGACCGGGCCCAATGGCGCGATGAGATCCATGATCTTCGCCGGTCCACCGTAAGCTCCGACCGGCAGGCCGCCACCGATGATCTTGCCCATGGTCACCAGGTCGGCCTTGATGTTGTAGAGCTCGGAAGCCCCGCCGAAGGCCAGGCGAAAGCCGGTCATGACTTCATCGAAGATGAGCAGCGTGCCTTCGCGTTCGGTAATCGAGCGCAGGCCTTCGAGGTAGCCGTAATGGGGCGGCACGCACCCCATGTTGCCGACCACCGGCTCCACGATGACACACGCGATCTGGTTCTTGTACTTGGCGAACGCCTCTTCGACCGCCTTGAGATTGTTGTAGGGAAGCGCCAGGGTGAACTGCACGAACTCTTCGGGCACCCCGGCCGAGCCGGGAATTCCGAGCGTCGCTACGCCCGAGCCGGCCTTTACCAGCAACGCATCGCTGTGTCCGTGATAGCAGCCCTCGAACTTCACGATGTACTTGCGATTGGTGAATGCGCGTGCAAGACGTATGGCCGACATCGTCGCTTCGGTTCCTGAACTGACGAAGCGTACTTTTTCGACTGCCGGAAAAGCCTCGATGACTAGCTCGGCCAGGTCAGCCTCGGCCGGAGTCGAGGCTCCAAAACTCGTTCCGCTGCGCGCGGCATGAATGACGGCATCGATCACGTCGGGAACCGAATGACCAAGAATAAGCGGTCCCCATGAGCCGACATAGTCGAGGTAGCGGTTGCCATCGGCGTCCCAGACGTAGGCGCCCTCGCCACGCACCAGGAACGGCGGGTCGCCCCCGACGGAACGGAAGGCCCGGACGGGCGAGTTGACGCCTCCGGGAATAAGTTTTTCGGCACGCTTTTGCAGCGCGCGGGACTGATCGAGGTTACGGGCCATGATGACAAGTTCCTTCTGTGCAAGCACTTCGAGCTGGTGCCGAAGTCGAGCGGCAAACATTGGAATATATCAGGCGCTCCGACGCTGCTGAAATGAGAGGCATCACAACCATTTTGGCCCCGGTGACTTTCTCGGGCCACAGGCGTCCAAGTGACTGACAGGAAGTGGGAAATCGGTGCGCTTGAGGGGCACGGAATTCCAGCATCTCGTCAACGGAACCGGCATCCAAGCAGATGTATAATTGAGACACTCAGCTCCGGGCGGTGGCCGCAACCGCCTGATGTTCAAGGGATCCACAGCGTTTTACCCATGTCGAAATCTACCAAGCTCATCGTCCTCGGCCTTTCGTTTCTGTTAGCCACGCTGGTTGTGGCTGGCGGATTAGGCGTTAAGGCCGCCACCAGCAACGACGACTCCTACCGCCAGATTGGCGTGTACAGCGAAGTATTGCAGCGCATTCGCACTGAGTACGTCGAGGAGCCCAATGTTCAGGCCGTCACCAACGGCGCGCTGCATGGTTTACTCGAATCGCTGGACGCTAACTCCAGCTACCTCGATCCCGCCGAGTACAAGGAGTACAAGCAGCGCAAGAACGATGGCAAGGCCACCATCGGGGCAACTCTGTCGAAGCGCTTTGGGTATGCGGCTGTAGTGTCGGTGATCCCCGGAGGCCCGTCGGACAAGGCTGGCATCGATAGCGGCGACATCATCGAAGCGATCGAGGGCAAGAGCACCCGCGACATGTCGCTGGCTGAGATTGACGGCATCCTCACCGGCCAGCCCGGTTCGGTCGTCAATATTTCGGTGGTGCGTCCGCGCAAGGCCGAACCAACCAAGACGCCCATTACTCGCGAAGTCGTGACCGATCCTCCGGTGAGCGACAAGATGCTGGAAGACGGCATCGGCTACATCAAGATCGACGACTTCCCCAAAGGACGCTCGCAGGATGTTGCTATCAAGGTTAAGGAGTTGGAGAAGGGCGGCGCCAAGAAGCTGGTCCTCGACCTGCGCAACTCGGGTGATGGAGACGAGACCGAGGGCATCGCGACCGCGAACCTGTTCCTGAATCACGGAGCAATCTCGTCCCTGCAGGGACAGAAATACCCCAAGCAGACTTTCAACGCCGACCCGCAGAAAGCAATTGCACCCACGCTTCCGCTGGTAGTGCTGGTGAACCGCGGAACCGCGGGACCCGCCGAAATCGTAGCCGCCGCGATCATGGAGAATGCTCGCGGTGACGTGGTAGGCGACAAGACGTTCGGGTCAGGCTCGATCCAGAAAGTCATCGACCTGCCAGACGGCGCAGCCCTGATGCTTTCGGTAGCGAAGTACTATTCGCCTTCGGGCAAGGCGCTGCAGGATACCGCAGTCACGCCGAACATCCTGGTCGCCGATAGCAGCGACGACTTCCAGGTCCCTGATGAGGACGAGAATGCGCAGCCAGACGAGAAGCAGCTTGAGAAGGACAAGAAGGCTGCGCCTGACAATCAGCTGCAGAAAGCTATCGATGTGCTGAAGAACCCGGCGCAGAAGCCTGCGTAGTACTTAATCAGTTTTGCAAGCTTGCGGAAACCGCGGACGACAGGTCCGCGGTTTTGTTTTGGTGTGAGTGATTATTTCCCCAGCTGCTGATTGAAGAAGTCGGTGATGAGCTTGTAGGTTTCCTGCGACTCCGGCAGTTCCCATTCGTTCCAAAAAGCGTGGGGAAGGCTGTCAAAGACGATCAACTGCGCATTGACCCCCGCGTGTACAAACGCCCGCTGCAGGTTGACGGTGTTGCTCAGCAACATGTCGCGTCCGCTAGTGAGGAACAAAGTGGGCGGAAAGCCCTTCAGGTCGGAATAGATCGGCGACAACACCGGGTCCTTTAAGTCAGCAGTGCCGCTGTATTCCGTGTCATGTTTGCCGGTCCAGTGAAACAGCGGTCCCGATAGGCCCCACAACCCGAAGATGAAACTCGAGTCTCCAAACTTGCTGAAGTCGCCACCGCCGGAGAAGATGCCTAACGCAGCAGGCATAGGCAGCCCAAGCTGGCAAATGCGCGCGGCAACTTCACTGGTCAGGATGGCTCCGGCGGAAGTTCCGTAGATCGCGACGTTCTGCGGCTTGTAGGTCTTCAGCAGCTCTTTGTACACCGCGACCGTTTCGTTGACCGCAGTGGGAAACGGATGCTCGGGCGCGAGCGAATAGAGAACCGCGACGACTTTCGTTTGGGTGAGGTTGGCGATGGGGATAGTTTCGATCTCCGAGCCCCAGTCAGCGCTGAAGCCTCCGCCGTGAATGTTGATGAGCACGCGTTTCTGCTTGTCGGCGGGAATGGTCAGCGGAGTGACGATGCGCACGGGAACGCCCGCAATCGTGTCATTGGCCATGTTGACCGGGTACACCTTGCGCATCTGCTCGCCACCCTTCTTCTGCCAGTCATCGGCCTGGGCGCGGTCTTTCGCCACAATGTACGGCTCCGGGATGTCGGATCGGGGCTCCGAAAGCGACTTCTGCGCCTCAGGGCTGACGTCGTCGGGCACCGGGACCACACGTGTGACGTGGGTCGTGCCGTGTTCGTCGACGAAGCTGGTGTTGGACTGGGGAGGGGAGCATTTGCAGCTGCTGTCCTGCGCTACCGCCGGGAAACCACAGAGGGAGATGCAGATGACGAGTGCTATCAGTGTGACGAGCTTTCGGTTATTCATGGGTTCTCCTGCCAAGTGGAGGAGTGTAACAGGGTACCCCTCCCCCCTCCCCCTCGAATCTTTGTTTTGTTGAGGATACGATGTATTTCCGGTGCAAAACATCAGAAACAAGGGAGTTGTAGGCAAAATATCTGAAAATAAGGACTTAGCTGGATTTTTCCGAGGACGGAGGAAGGCCGAGGCGGGCGAAGAAGAGGCAATACGGCAACGAACAGGACCAGTCACAGGTCAATGCTCACAGTGTTATGGGGACGAAGGAAACGCCAGGGCTGTCGATCGGTGTCGACAGTACTCCCTCATCCTGCCGTGGGCAGAGTAGTACAGGTCGAGCAGTGGTGAATAGGACGTGGGTCACAGAGGAGTGTGATAAGCAGTTGTCGGTTGGCAGTTGTCGGTTGGCAGTAACAATCTAAAAGGCCTATCCTTTCCTCGGGCTCCGTCTTCGACTTCGGGCAAGCCTCTGAACGTCCCCCTGGCCGGTAAACAGGCCGGGGAGCAAGTGCGAAAAGCAGATCCCCCGGCGGCTAAAAGCCGCCGAGGGATGACAAGAATAAGGGGCTTGTACGGCGCGGCTGAAGCCGCGCCCCTTCCGTTCGACCTTTGTTGCTTTCGCTATGTATTTATTGGCATGCCGAAGACGGCGTTCGCGGCGTCGAGCATCGCCTCTGACAATGTGGGATGCGCGTGGATGATGTTCGCCAAGTCTTCGGCTGTGCACTCCATCTCCAAAGCCACTACCGATTCAGCAATCAGTTCAGTCGCAGTGGGGCCGATGATGTGGACCCCGAGGATCTCGCCGTGCTTGGCGTCGGTGACGATCTTCACGAAGCCGTCGTGCGAGCCGACGATGCTGGCGCGCGAGTTCGCGGTGAAGGGGAACTTGCCGACCTTCACGTCATAGCCGAGTTCTTTGGCCTTGGCTTCGGTGAGGCCGACGCTGCCGATTTCCGGATGGCAGTACGTCGCGTTGGGAATGCGCGACTTGTTGATCGGTTTAGCCGGCTTGCCCGCGATGTGGGTGACGGCGACGATGCCTTCCATCGCTCCAGCGTGGGCCAGTTGCGGGTATCCCATGGCGATGTCGCCGATGGCGTAGATGCCGGGTTCGGCGGTGCGCATGTATTCGTCGGTCTTCACGAAACCTCGTTCGAGCTCGACTTTCGTCTTCTCGATGCCGACGTTCTCAGTGCGAGGAGCGCGCCCTACGGCGATCAGAACCTTGTCGGCTTCGATCTTCTGCTGCTTGCCATCGACGGTGAAGGTCACGGCCACACCGTCTTTGGTGCGCTCGACTTTTTCGACCTTGGCGTTGACGAAGCCGTTGATGCCGCGCTTGCGGTACACGCGGGCCAGTTCCTTGGAGATGTCCTCGTCCTCGACGGGCACGTAGCGCGGGAGCATCTCGAGAATGGTCACGTCAGCGCCGAACGACTTGTAGATGCTCGCGAACTCGACTCCTACCGCTCCGGAGCCGATCACGATCAGCGACTTGGGAATGTCGTTAAGGCTGAGAACCTCGATGTTGGTGAGGATGCGGTCGTCGGGCGTGAGGCCGGGCAGAACGCGGGCGACGGAGCCGGTCGAGAGGATCACGTTCTTCGCGCTGATAGTGGACTTGCCGTCTTTGCTCTCGACATCGACGGTGAGGATGCCATCCTTCGCCGGGCCCGTCAGCTTGCCATAGCCAGTGATCACCGTGACTTTGTTTTTCTTCATCAGGAATTGCAGGCCCTTGGCGTGCTTGTCGACGATGCCCTGCTTGCGCTTCTGGACAGTTGGCCAGTTCACGGTGACGCCGGCGGCGTTGTTCAGCCCCATGGCGTCGCCGTCTTTCACGTGGTCATAGACTTCGGCGTTGAACAGCAAGGACTTAGTCGGGATGCAGCCGACGTGCAGGCAGGTGCCTCCCAGGTAGGGGTCTTTCTCGATGAGGGCGGCTTTCAGGCCCAGTTGGCCGGCGCGGATGGCCGCAGTGTATCCTGCGGGCCCGCTACCGATGATGGCTACATCGTAGATAGTGTCAGCCACGAGTGTTGCTCCGTTCTATTGTGAGTTATGAGTTCCCTAGACGAATAGATGATTGTAAATCAGGAAGGAAGCGGGGGTGGACTCACCACGGAGGACACGGAGCGCACGGAGAAGGACCGGGCAAAAAGCAAATCGAGAGCAGCCACGGATTTACACGGATCTTCACGGATCGATTTTAAGGGGGAAGACAATGGGGCGCTCTCGATCGGCTCCCACCGGCCCGGCTAGCCGTGTTCGACGCGCGCCTTGATGTCCGAGTAGGCCGCTTCGATGAGCCTGCTGAGGGCTGCGGTGTATGTTGCCGGTCCCGGTCTCAGCTTCACATGGCGCATGAACTTGCCGGTGCCTTGCAACAAGCGGGCCGGATCCGGCAGCGCTGCGCCCTGAAAGAACCCCACGTTTACGTGCGAGGTGAATACATTGACGTAACCGAAGGGCACATCTCCCAGACAGGCAACCGGGCAGCCGTCATGCAAAAGCTCCCGGACTTCGTCTCCGCATTTCCGCATCACCTCGAACCAGTGGTGCGCGATGGCTCCCAATTCACCTGCGTGCTGTTTCATCCAAGCATCGATGGCGGGATCGCGCTCGACAGCGCTGTTGAGTCGAAACAGTTCCGTTCTCATCATCGGATCACTCTCTGGTTTCGAGATCTGCGGTTTGGCACTTTATACCAGAAGGCCACGGGCTTAGCGTTCAACAAAAGGATTCTCAACCTTGAGCTGCCCAAATCGGTGTCCATGCTGCAAGTCCTCGCTGTAGAGGACTCCGCAGCCACCTTCGAGGGCCGCAGCCACAATCAGCGAGTCGTACCATGACAGCCGGTGGCGATCCGTCAGGCGGAGCGCTTCGGACACCAGCGCCGGCGAAGATTGGACAGCCAGCAAAGGCCGAAAAACGGCGCCGAGATACTGTTCCGCTTCCGGCACGCTCATCGGTTCCGCAAATCGTCGCAGCGCCAGGTTAAAGAATTCCTGTACCACCTGGTAGCTGACAATGCCTTTGCGGGTGGACACTGCCTCTCGAATGAGTTGGGCGGCGCGCCGGTTTTTGGCAGCGGCGGTCCGGTCGAAAGAATAGACGAAAATGTTCGTATCCAGAAAGAACCTAGCGCTCATTCATTTCGTCCCGGCTGAAACGGCGACCCGCGTTGACGTGACGCAGCCGCCGCATCAGGGCGTCCACTTCCTCGCTGTTGCCCGATTGCGCGGTGAATTGCACCAGCCATTCCCGGAACACGGCATTCAGCGTTTTGCGTTGCGCGCGCGCCATCTGCCGCGCCTGCTCGATCAGGTCTTCGTCGGCGCTTAGAGTAACGTTTTTCATGCGGATATAGTGTACACGAGATTCGTGCACTGGGGCTTCTCAACGACGGGCACCCGACGCCGACGCGATCCGGACGTGCAGGCCGTTGAGCGAGGGCACCCGACATTTCTCTTACCAGAGCCTGCCCTGCGCCCGCCGCGGCGGGGTTCACCCTTTTGTTGGGCTAACCCTTGGAATGATCGCGTTCGACAGTTCCACAGACTGCGGCTTATCATTTGAGCTGATCTGACCTGCCTAGGAGGTAGTCTTGGCGCGTCGCTGGTCTCCACTCATCCTGCTGTTCCTGATTGCGATTCCGTTCGCACCCGCGAAAGACAAGAAAGAGATTCTGCCCGCATACGTTCTCCAAGCGAGGACTGTGCTGGTCGTGATTGACCCGGACGCCGGCGTTTCTCCTTCGAACCCCAACGAAAATCGGACCGCTCGAGAGGACGTCGAAAAAGCTCTCATGAATTGGGGACGATTCACACCGACCCTGGATGCGATTGATGCGGACCTGGTCATCTCTGTCCGGCGCGCTCATGGTAAGGCAGTAAGCAACACGACTGGTGGTGTTCCCGATGATCGTCCCGTAATCATCGAGCCGATCAACTCTGGCATACGCCTCGGCGCCCAGGAAGGGGTGCCTACTCCGGTCACGGAAGGTTCGCCGCCGCCCGGTCCGCGTCCGCAGGCCGAGATTGGACCCACGCAGGACACGTTCATCTTGTATCGCGGAAAGGTCGAGTATCCCCTCGATAGCCCGGCGGTTTGGCGTTATGTCGCAAAAGACGCTCTCAGTTCGCCCTCCGTTCCCGCCGTAGCTCAATTTCAGAAAGTGATTGAGGAAACCGAGAAAGAGCTCGCGCAGCAGCAGAAGAAGCAGAAGAAGCCGTAGCGATTGACGCAAAATCGCCATTACACTCGCATAATCCGGACCGGCCTGCCATCCGATAAGTCATTGCTAGTCTACGAGTAACCCCGCCTGAGTCTTTTTGCCGCCCTGATCCGTATATCCCGATAGTATGGTCGTCTCCGCGTTCAGTGCGTTAGCAACGATGGAAACCGAAGAGGCCCAAATCGCCAGCGGCCTGCGCCGGCGCGATCCGGAGGTGCTGGATGCGCTCATCGAGCAGTATCAGCATCGCCTGCTGCGCTACCTGGCACATATGACGGGCAATCGGGCTACGGCGGAAGACCTGTTTCAGGAAACCTGGATACGGGTGCTGGAGAAGGGCCATCAGTACGACGGCAGGAGCCGCTTCGCGACGTGGCTGATGACGATTGCTCACAACGTCGCCATCGACCATCTGCGCAAGAAAACCCCGGCCAGCCTGGACGAAATGCGCGACCCGGAAGCGGACGCTGCGCCGTTCGAACCCGTGGCGGTGGGTCCGTCACCATTTGAACAGGCGGCGGCGGGAGAAGACAAGGCGCGGATCGAGGCGGCCCTCGAGCAGCTTCCCCCAATTTTTCGTGAGGTGCTGGTGTTGCGGTTTCAGGAGCAATTGAAGTTGGAAGAGATTTCGAAGCTGATTGGTATCCCGGTAGCGACGGTGAAGACCCGGCTGTACCGGGGAGTGATGGCCCTGCGTCCGGCATTCACGGGAGACATTCAATGAACGGCCACGAACACGAACGTGCGATTGACCTGCTGACCCGCCGCGATGTGGAGGGAATCGCCGACGACGATTCTCGCTGGCTGGAGATTCATCTGCAGGAGTGCGAGCAGTGCGCCAGCTTCGATCGAGCGCTGAGCGGCGCGGAACATGCCTTGCGCTCGGTCACCGTGATGGCCTCGGCCTCGCTGGTCGAATCGACCCGGTCGAGAGTGCATGCGCGGGCTGAGCAATTGCGAGAGCGCGATTCGCGCCGGTTCCTGATCGCGATCTCGTTTGCCATGGGAGTAGCGTTCTCCACGATGTCCGCTTGGATTTGGTGGCAGGTGGGCGGGTGGATGGTGGAGCGATTCAGCTTGCCATCGATCATCGTGGGGCCAGGACTGGTGGTGTCGTGGCTGTTGCCGGCCATCTTCCTCGGAGTGATGGTGGTGGCATTTCCAGAATCGAAGTTCGAGGGAAGCGTAGTGCAGTTGTTTATGAAGGACCGTCAGAGAGGGACCCGATGACCCAGCGTAGGACGACGTTTAGCGAAGAGTTCGCGATCATTCCGAAGTTTCTGTACCTGTTTGTGCCCGTGGCATTCATCGCAATGTTCTGCCTGTTTATTGTTTACATGCCAGAGCACGACCACCATGCGCCACCGTTTCCGGTGCGCGTGTTGCTGACCGTGCTGATGAGCGTCGTTTTGTCGATCTACGTTCTGTTGGTCGGCTATGTCAACCAGGACGCGAAGCGGCGCGACATGGGGCAGGTGCTGTGGACGCTGCTGGTGATCCTCGTCCCCAACTGTCTTGGCTTTCTGGCGTATTTTCTGTTGCGCAAGCCGCTGATCCAGTATTGCCCGAAGTGCGGAGACCGGGTGGAGAAGGGGTTTCACTTCTGCGCGAAGTGCGGATGTGAGCTCGCGCCTACTTGCGGGTCCTGCGGACAGGCCGTGGATCGGAATTTTGTGGTGTGCCCATATTGCGGGAAGACGCTAGGGGCGCCCACGGTGTGACGGAGAGACCGGTAGTGACCATGCGCGCTTCGCGCGTCAATCAATGCCAGAAGCCGACCGGGTGGCTAGGGCGATTGATTTTGCGGAGGATGAATTCCGGCCATTCCAAGCTCACCGACTGGGGGTTATCTCACATTTCGATACGGCCGCACAATGCGGTCCTCGACGTAGGTTGCGGCGGGGGCAGAACGGTGAGTAAGTTGGCGGCCATCGCCACCGAGGGAAAAGTGTGGGGTGTCGATTTTTCGAAGGAAAGCGTCGCGGTCGCCAAGCGAACCAACGAGAAGTGGATCGCGATGGGCCGAGTCGAAGTCGTGGAAGGCTCGGTGTCTCAGTTGCCGTTTTCAGCGGACGTTTTCGACGTCGTCACAGCGGTGGAGACGCATTTCTGGTGGCCGGACTTGCCGGGCGGCATGTGCGAAGTTTTGCGAGTCCTGAAACCGGGCAGCAAGCTCGTCGTGATCGCGGAAATCTACAAAGGAGCGAATACGAGAGTGGCAAAGCTGGCCGAAAAGCTTCATCCACCGGGTATGACGCTCCTGAGCGTGAGCGAGCATCACGAGCTTTTCGCAAGTGCGGGTTACTCCGATGTTCAGATCATTGAAGAGCCGAGCAAAGGTTGGATCTGCGGTATCGGGATGAAACCGCCAGCGCCAACAGTGTCGGCGTGATACTCAACGCTCGAAAATCCCGCGCGTTTAAGATGGGGTTATGAGAGTCTCTTGGGGACGTCATGTATTTGGATTGGCGGCCGTGGCTTTTGGCATCATCACCCTGGTCTGGCATGACTTCAACACCTGGCAACAAATCCGAGCGCTGGGGAATGTTCCTCACCGCGAGATTCTCGTATACCTAGCGGCTGCGATCGAGATCTTGGGGGGCATGGCGATTCAATGGCGTAGAACGGCGCGAGCCGGAGCTATCGCGCTGGGCGCGATTTATCTCATATTTGCGTTGCTCTGGGTACCGTACATCGTTGCAGAGCCGCTGGTCTACGATCGCTGGGGAAACTTCTTCGAGCAGTTTTCTCTGGTCTCGGGCGCGCTGATCGTTTACGCGACGGTTGGTCAGCGCAACTCGGAACGAGCCGCGAGGGTGGCTCGGATTGGGTACATTTGCTTTGGAATCTGTGTTGTCTCCTTTACGCTCGAGCAACTTTTTTATCTTTCTGGAACGGCGGGTTTCGTTCCAAAGTGGATTCCTCCGGGACAAATGTTCTGGGCGATTGCGACCACGATTGCGTTTGCCCTAGCGGCCATCGCATTGCTTTCCGGACGTTCTGCCCTGCTAGCATCTCGATTACTCACCGCCATGATCGTCGGCTTCGGGTTGCTGATATGGCTGCCGGCGGCCTTTGCCGATCCGCATAAGCTGATCAATTGGGCCGGCAATGCGCAGAATCTGGCGATCACCGGAGCCGCGTGGATTGTCGCCGATTTTCTCAGCCAAAATCGCTCAGTCGCCTAGCCGACGATTTCTTCGAACTTAAGGGGATCGGGAGCGACCGGGATCGGCCGCGGTTCGATGAGGCTTAGCTGCTGGTAGGTGTAGCGAATGCGGTGAATGACGGTGATGGTGCTCAGCACGGCGATGACCCACAGTACGGGCCCCATGCGGTTGAAGAGTGCGCCGATAATCACCAGCACGATGCGCTCGGGACGCTCCATGAATCCGGCCTTGCAACTGGGGATGAGCGACTCGGCGCGCGCGCGGGTGTAGCTGACCATCACCGAGCTGACCATCACGAAGGCGACCATCACCACGTAGAAGAAACGGTTGCCGCGAGCGTAGTACACCAGCAGTCCGAAAAACAGCGCGACATCGCTGTAGCGGTCGATGACCGAGTCGAAGAACCCACCGAACTGAGTGACCTGATTGGTGGCGCGCGCTACGCGGCCGTCCACCATGTCGAAGATGCCTGCGCCAATGATGACCAGTCCGGCATAGAGAAACATGCGGCGCTGGTTTTCGGCGTTAGCGTAACCAAAGAGGAATCCCGCGACAACATTGATCAGGAGCCCGATAAAGGTGAGGGCGTTGGGCGAAATGCGGGTCAGGGCCAGGCCGTGCACAATTTTGTACAACAGCCACTTACTTGAACGCCCGACTGCACTCGTCCAGGTCATTACACCTCGTCGTGGATGGTGACCAGCTTCAGCACTTCGAGTTCGCGCTTGCCGTTGGGAGTGACCACTTCACTGGTGTCGCCGACTTTTTTGCCGAGCAGGGCGCGGCCGATCGGCGATGTGGTGGAGATAAGCCCCTGGGTAACGTCGGATTCTTCGCTGGTCACCAGCTTGTACTCGATCTCCTCGCCCTTGGAGGAGTCGAAAACAAGAATGGTCGACCCGATTGCGGCCTTGTCTTTGGGGATGTTGGCCATGTTGACCAACGACAACTCAGCCATGCGCTTCTTGAGCTGGCCAAGGCGCGCGCGAACAAACTCCTGCCGCTGCTTGGCCATGTGGTATTCGGCGTTCTCGCTGAGATCGCCCATGGCCACAGCCTTCTTCAGTTCTTTCGGTAATTCGTGGTTGAGCTCGTGTTCGAGGACTTGAATTTCCTGTTCGAGCTTCTTTTTGATGTGTTCAGGCATACTTCAAAGCAGACTTCGTGGGCATCGCAGCACCCCGAAGACATCCGGTCGATTATACGCGAAAGCTGGGCAGCTCAACGTCCAGCGGCGATCGGCGCAATTGTCCATTCCTCCGAAATCCGCGCCAATTGACGGTTTTCAGCCATCGGGGGTATACTCCAGCTAGAGTTGGTGTGGGACCTGTCATAGGCTTCAGCTTCGTCTTGGCCGCTGGGGAAGCGGTACGGCCCTCATGAACAATCTAAGCTTTAGCATCGGTGACAAAGTCGTCTACCCGAACCATGGGGTCGGCATAATCGAGCAGATCAGCAGTCGAACGATCGGCTCACAAGTCGAAAAGTTCTACCTCCTCAAAATTAAAGCCAGCAGCCTGAAAGTGATGGTGCCATTCCACAACGTGGAAACCGTCGGTCTACGGCGCGTGGTACGAAATGGCGAGGTGCTGAAGATCATCGATTTCCTCAGTGACGGCAAGTGTGAGAATGCTGCCGACTGGAAAGACCGGTTCAAAGAAAACTCCGATAAGATGCGAACCGGTTCCCTCCTCGATGTCGCCATCGTACTCAAAGGTCTTCTGCTTCTGGCCCAAGCCAAACCGCTCAGCTTCCGTGAAAAGAAAATGCTCGAACGCTCGCGGTATCTGCTAGTGAGCGAGTTGGCGATGTCGAAAAACACGGAAGAACCCGTGATCGAAGATCTGCTGGATCGTGCGCTATCGAAAAGCAAGCTGCGCTTCCCCGAAGCTTCCGCAGTCGCGGTCTAGAAGAACAAGACCAACCGCGGATTTGCACGGACGACACAGACCAATCCAAGTCCTAGCGCGACCGGGGCACCTACTCCGAAATCATTCCGATCGTACCCAGCCACGTCTCCACTAACTGAGGCCATGCCGTTATCGGACGCTCGGTGCGCCGCAGTCCAAACGCATGTCCGCCGTGCGCATACAAATGCATCTCGACGGGAACCTTGGCCTTCCTGAGCGCGGCATAGTAAACCAGCGAGTTCTCTACGCGGTCTACCGGATCATCCTCCGCTTGCAACAAGAACGTAGGCGGGGTCTGGTTGGTGACATGAATATCCGGATTCAACACAAAAATATTAGGCTCAAGCGAGAGATGCCCGGGATAAATGGCAACCGCAAAATCCGGACGGCAACTTTCTTTGTCGGCCGCATCTACAGCCGGGTACAAGCGATGTCCGAAGTGTGTGCTTGTCGCTGCTACCATATGCCCGCCTGCCGAAAATCCAAGCACTCCAATCTTGTGGGGATCGACGTGCCACTCGGCGGCGTGAAAGCGGACAAGCCCGACCGTCCTCTGCGCATCTTCCAACGCCATCGGTGAGCGCGGATAGGGTCCCGATTTCGGATATTGGCCCTCACCTGGCACGCGGTACTTCAACAACACACAGGTAATCCCCTTGGACGTCAGCCACTCGCAGACCTCTGTGCCTTCAAGATCGATGGCCAGAATCTGATAGCCCCCGCCGGGAAACACCACCACCGCAGCGCCTCGTATTCTTTCCCTTTGGCGAATAGATCGTCATCGTGGGTTGCGAGACATGGCCCACATAAATCCATGACCTGCCGGCGACTAGTTCCTTAGTGTCCGTTGCTACATTCTCCAGCTCGGTGACAGGCTGAGCATCAGGCACCGCCCCCGGCCATATCGGCACTTGAGTATGCCCCGGCGATGGCTGCCAGACGGGTGTCTGCGCGCTCAGGCAGCCAAACGCAAACACAACAGAGAAAGCAAGAATCAAGGGCTTCATCGCTAGGTCAATCTCCAATCGCTTCTAGAGGCTGCTGAAAAAGTCGAGAAAGCAGATCCTCCGCGGACTGAAGTCCGCGAGGAATGACAAAGAAAAAGTCTTAGCGTCACAGCCAAAGCTGTGCCCTTTCAAAACGCCGTCCAAGGCGAGTTTTCAGCAGCCTGTCTAGCCCGCCAGCACTGCACCGCCGTTCACGTTGAAGACCTCTCCTGTGATGAAACCTGCATAGTGGCTGCACAGGAACAGGATCGGTCCGGCGATTTCTTCGGGCGTGCCGACGCGGCCCAGCGGGATGGTAGCGAAGATCCGTTGGCTTCGTTGCGAATCTTGTAGTGCCTCTGCCGACATATCAGTCTCTACCCAGCCGGGCGCGACGCAATTCACACGAATGCCGAATGGGGCCAGCTCGGTGGAGAGTCCCTTCACCATGCTGATCAGCGCGCCCTTGGTGGCGGCGTAATCGGCATGGCCGGCTTCGCCGCGCTGACCGGCGGTGGAGCTGACCAACACAATGTGGCCGCCGCGTTGCTGTTGCTTCATCTGAGAGACCGCGTGCTTTACCAAGGCGAAGATGCTGTCAAGATTCACGGCGACGGTTGTCAGCCATTGCTGGTCGGGCATCGCGTCGATGGCGACATCAGTCGCGGGCCAGATGCCGTGATTGCCTATCAGCACATCGAGGGCGCCGAAGCGTTCAACCGTCGCTTTCACTAGCGCCTCGGCGGTCGCGGTACCTGTTAGGTCAGCGCGAACAGCGTGGCAAACCGCCGGACCGCATTCGTCGACCAGTTGCTCTGCTTCGGATGCGGCGTTTCGATAGTTGAAGACGACCTTCGCCCCGGCGCGCACGAACAGGCGCACGGTCGCGGCCCCGATGCCGCGCGAGCCCCCCGTGACGAGGGCGACCTTTCCTTCCAGCGATAACGTAACGTCCGATGCCATGGCGAAAACACAACTTAGCACATTTGGGTTTGGCGGCTTCGTGGGCTGGTTTACACTCACGAAGAACTGAAAGAGCTGTCAGCCATCAGCTTTCAGCCATTAGCTTTAAGCAGCGAGTGCCGCGTTCCAGGCTAAGAGCTAAAAACTAATAACTGAGAGCAACGTCTCACAATGGATATTGATGCGATTCGTCAGCATTGTCTCGGATTCCCCCACGCCGCGGAAAACGTGCAGTGGGGTTGCGACCTCTGTTTCAAAGTCGATGGCAAGTTGTTTGCCGTCGCTCCGCTGGAAGTTGCGCCGGTGTGCCTGTCGTTCAAGTGCACGCCGGAGAGCTTTGCGGAATTGTGTGAGCGGCCCGACGTCATACCTGCTCCTTATATGGCGCGAGCACAATGGGTAGCCTTGCAATCACTGAATGCGATTGCCGATGACGAGTTACGTGAGCTTCTTGCGGAATCGTATCGCCTGGTGTGGGAGAGGCTGCCGAAGAAACGGCGAGAGGAACTTGCGGGCACCGGCTCGGTTGAGGGCAAGAAGAAATCCGCGAGTACGCGTGGAAGGAAGCCGGCTTCGAAGGCCAAAAAGCCTACACCCGGACGCCGCAAATGAAGCTGCACGTCGCGGCCCTTGGCTGTGCCTGCTGCTCTTCACATCCGCTTTCTCGCGCGGCCAAACTGGCGCGGGAAAAACCGCAGAAAACCCGACTCCCGAATCAGCCAGTAAGGCGGCGAGCGCTGCTCCTACTGCGGCAACTCTGGAGCGCGACTTTTTCGCTATCCTCCGCAACGGAGACGGGCGGCAGTTTTTGGCTTATGTTCCGGAGGATGGCGTTAACCTCGGCCGCGACGCCGAGCACAGCACGCGCGACGAAATCGCGGACCAATTGACCCATCGTACCGGCCTTTACTGCCGACTGTTCGATTCATCGTGTATCTCGCAGAATGGCAAGAGTGACCCTGCACCCCAGTGTTCGGACCGCGAGCTGCTGACCCAGTCAGAAAAGGTGCGCACGGCCTCGACCGAGACCATGCGCAACGGTGTGCGGCAGGCCATCCTGGTGGCTGAAGTGCACAATCAGAAGTGCCCAGGGCAAGTGCTGATCGATTTCATCTTTAACTACCAGAAGGGCGGGTGGAAGCTTTTCTCGATCCCATAAGAGAAGTGGATGCGTCCTGAGAACGGGACACGTCGATGCTACCAAGAAGCAGAACGTAGCGCGGCGGCGATTCTTTGGCACAAATCTCGCGGATTCGTGCTAGCTTAGGTCACTTCCATTTTCAACCATTCAACTGGGGACGCTCGTCATGATGCTGGAAACCGAAGTCTTCGAGATCGATCCGGATATCACCGTAGTCTCCTGCGCAGGGCGTTTCACGCTGGGAACACAATTGCGACTCACCGAGTCGATGATCAATACCCTCATCCAGAAGGGCGTGCGCAAGCTGGTGGTGGACCTCACGCACGCCGAAATCGTAGACAGCGCAGGACTCGGAGTTCTCATGCATGTGTTCGGCGAGATGGAGCAACTGGGAGGGACGATGCGAGTGGCCGGTGCGAACGATCGCGTCGCCAACCTATTTCACGTCACCCACACCAACGGGATTCTTGCGCTCGACCCCGACTTGATGACCGCCGTGAAGAATCTCAAGGGCTAGGGAGCATCCGTCACTTGCTCCAGTTGCAGCCCGCCGGTCAATTCGCTCAGCTTTTCGATGCGATGTTCCAGGCACCACTTGGTGAGCGAATCCACCAGCGTCTCGCAGGCGCAGGGGTCCCAGAAGTTGACGGTGCCGACTTCGATGGCGCTCGCGCCTGCCAGCATAAACTCGATCACGTCTTCTGCGGTGCTGATGCCGCCAATTCCGATGACCGGGATCTTGACGCTTTTCGCCGCTTCCCAGACCATACGCAGCGCAATCGGCTTGATTGCGGGACCGGAGAGACCGGCGGTGATATTGGAAATTCTCGGCCGACGCGTCTCGGCATCGATGGCCATGCCGACAAAGGTGTTCACCAGCGAAATTGCGTCTGCGCCGGCTTCTTCGGCAACCTTGGCCATTTGCGGAATGCTGGTCACGTTGGGAGAAAGCTTCACGATCACCGGACGGGCGGCAATCTTCTTCACAGCGCTGACGACGTCGAACAGCATCTTGGCATCGGTGCCGAACGCGATGCCGCCGCATTTAGTGTTCGGGCACGAGACGTTCAACTCGTAGCCGTGGATGCCTTCTCCGTCGTTTAACATCCGCACCACGTCTTCGTACTCGTCCTGCGAATGCCCAAAGACGTTGCATAGGAAAACGATGTTGCTGATCTTCCGCAGCAGGGGGAGCTTTTCGCTCAGAAACGCCGCGGCTCCGATGTTTTGCAGGCCAATCGCATTCAACATGCCAGCCGAGGTTTCAAACAACCGCGGAGGCGGGTTTCCCGGCATCGGCTCGCGCGACAAGCCTTTCGTCACGAATCCGCCAAGCCGGTCCAACGTCACGACATCTTCAAACTCCACACCGTAGCCGAAGGTTCCACTAGCGGCCATGATCGGATTCTTCAGCTGAATGCCAGCCACCGACACGCTCATGTCGAGTGCGGATTTGGCAGTTGGCGTCATGGATGGCTCTCAGGCGCGTTATGCGGCCTTGCACCCACCGGCGCCGAATTGGGCGCGTCGCTGCGCGAACTCAGCGCCTGGGTCAACACATGGCCGGTGGAATTCGTCGGCTTATTGATGCCGAGCACAACCGAAAGCGTGGGTGCAAGGTCGATGGGCTCGACCTGATCGCGATACACCCCAGGCTTGAATGCCGAACCGTAGAAAGCCAGGGGCACGTGCTGGTCGTAGCTGTAAGGCTCACCGTGGTCGGCGACGTCTTTGCTCGAAAGGGAGAACGGCCGCGGCAGTCCCATGACCCACCAGCCTCCGTACGGAGAATAGCTATTGGCGTACATACGGCCCATGGCACTGGGTGCAACTTCACCAGTGGCCAACTGGTCCTTGGTATACGCCGTTATGAAGCCCTCTCTCCGCATCGCTTCAGCCACATATCCTTCGGCGTCACTCTCGCTGACCTTTTCTTCAAATGCGTCGCTGTTTACGAAGATGATTGGGAAGGAAGCCGAGCGAACATATTCGCCTGGCTTGTGCAGCATGGTTCCCAACACCTTGTTCAGATCGCTTTTCAGGTCTTTGTTCGCAAACAGGGCGGCGGGAATCTTCAGGCTTACGCTGGTGGCATTGGTGGGCGCAACCCCGTGATCCGCAGTTAGCGCGATCCAGAAGCGGTTGCCGTACTGCTGCTGAAGAAACGTCAGGAATTCGCCGATCTGGCGGTCCAGCGCCAGCGCCATGGCGTGCATCTGCGGAGAATCGGGCCCGTAGGCGTGTCCCGTCAGATCATTGGCCGACAAGCTGAGCACCAGCAGATCGGTCACTGTGCCCTGGCCGAGTTTTTCCTGCTGAATCAGCTCGCGAGTGAACTCAAACTCGTAATCATTCCCGTAGGGAGTGCGTCCGATGAGCTCGTAATAATTGATGGGCTTGCCGTCGGAACCATCATGTGGCGCAGTCGAGCCGAGCACTTCGCCATTGGCATCTTTCCAGTCGAGGTTAAGGTACTTCTGCGCGTGACTCTGGCTATTGAAGGTGGTCAACCAGCGCGGTGCCTCGGTGACGTAGTAGGTTGAAGTCACCCAGGCGCCGCTGGCTTGGTCGATCCAGTACGCGCCGTTGGCACTGAAACCGCTGGGCAAGATTGCGGCGCGGTCCTTCAGCGCGATTCCGAACACACGGGAATTGCCTTGGGTCGCCAGCCGCAATTCATCGCCGATGGTGTCGGCCAGCAGGTTGTGCGGCGACGCGCCGGTCTCGGCGCTTTCGATGCCGACGATTTTGGTCGATTCATCGTCCACACTGCTTACAACTCGTTTGCCCACGTACCACTCGTTGGCGAGAATGCCGTGGCCGGAAGTGTACGTGCCGGTGCCGATGGTGGCGTGTCCCGGAGCAGTTCGGGTGTTGGCGTAATCGTAGTAGCAGGCTGGGAAGTAGGCTCCGCGATCAGTAAACGTGCGAAATCCGTTGGGACCAAACTCGTCGTGGTAGCGTTCCAGATAATCTCCGCGAAACTGGTCGATCACCAGGATCACGACCAGTTTGGGTGAAGCCTGGTAAGCGGCTCCGAAAGCCGCCGTCGCCATCAGCAGGACAGCGAAAAGCCTTGCAAGATGATTGCGGAGCATGTCGGGAACAGTTTACCAACATGCGCTGAGAGAACCCGGTGACGAACGAGCTTAGTCGGCCTGTCGTCCTGCTGCGACTGGTTGTCGGACCGTCGCTGTTCGCTCCAGTTTGTCCCACGCAAAGGAACCGCCCTCGATCGCACGCTTCACCGTCTTGAACAGCACAATCGAGAAAAGCTGGCGATAGGCGAAGCGCTGTAGCCAGACGTGCCCCAACAGCAGGAAGTCGCGCTTGCGTCCCGGCTGCTGGCGCTCCAGGGCGAATGCGATCGTCGAGGCGATGAAGTCGATGACCATGAACAGTGCGAAGTAAATGACCAGACGCTGGAAGTCAGCCGGGTTCGCGGAATCTGGATGGTAGTGCTTGTTAACGAAGTACGAAACGGCACCGATCACAAACATGATGTCGATAAACGGTGACACCAGCGGCAACAGGATTTGAAAGATGATGACATTGGGCAACGCAACCCAGCCCAACGCGCCTTTCTGCTTGATCGCGGCCTTGTGCTTCCACACTGCCTGCATGATGCCGAACGACCAGCGGAAGCGCTGGCGCATCAGGCCATTCGGGGTCGTGGGTGCCTCGGTGTAAGCAAGCGCGCGGTCTTCGTAGTTCACGTGATATCCCGCCTGCAACAGCGCCATGGTGAGGTCAGCATCTTCCGCCACCGTGTCATGGTGATAGCCACCGGCGGCGCGCACGTCAGCTGTACGCCATGCGCCAATCGCGCCGGGAACCACGCTCACCGCGTTCAGCGTATTGAGCGCGCGACGCTCGAAGTTCTGGCTGGTGATGTACTCCAGCGCCTGCCAGCGCGTCCAAAGGTTTACCCGGTTGCCGACCTTTGCGTTACCAGCCATGGCGGCCACACGCGAGTCGCGGAAGTGCGGCACCAGCTTGGAAATTGCGTCGGGCGCGATGATGGTGTCGGCATCAATACCGACGAACAGTTCTTCGGTCACGTGTTCGAGCGCGTAATTCAGCGCAGCGGCCTTGCCGGAATTAGGCTTGGTCAGCAAAACCACGCGGCCGTCGGCAATTTCGCGTCGAAACGCGTTGCGCGTTACTGCGGCTGTCTGATCTTTCGATCCGTCGTCGATGACGATCACCCGCAAATTCGGGTAGTCGGACTCGAGTACTGACTGCACCGTTCGCTCGATCACTTTCTCTTCGTTGTAGGCAGGAATCAACACTGCGACGCTGGGCCGGTAGCTGGGATCGACCACGTCATTGCGCCGCCGGAATCGATCAAACACAGCCAGCGCGCCAACCAGGATCAGGCGCGCGCTCATTAGAACGTCGCCCACGAAGAACACAAAAATAATGAACGACGAGATCAGCCCGAAGAGCGAAAAATTGAGGCCATCGATCCAAGACGCCCACTGCTCGTTGGCGGAAATCGGCGGCATGACATCGGCGCGGGTTTTACCGAGCAGAGCGGAAACCAGAACGATTTCGTAGCCACGTTGCCGGATACCATCGATGATCCGGGGCAAGGCCTTCACGGTCTCGCTGCGATCGCCTCCGGCGGAATGCAACAGAAGCACGTTACCGCAGGCCAGGTTGCCAGGCTCGCAGGGCGGCAGGTTCTTCAAGACATCAGCCACAAGCTCATCGGCCGGTCGCCGGGGATCATCGCGCCAGTCATTGGGGTCAATCTTGTCGCCGACTGTGATGTATCCCAGGTCCTGGGCCAGCTCCAGGGGTCGCACCTGATCGGCCGTATCGGGTTCCTGATCAATCGAGTACGGCGGCCGGAACAGTACCGTCTTGACTCCAAGCTTGCCCTCGAAAAAACGTTCCGTGAGGCTCAGTTCAACCTCAAAGTGGCGCTTGGAAATATCGCTGATGTCGGGATGAGTGAAGGTGTGGTTCCCGATTTCGTGACCTTCGGCATAGATTCGCTTGGTGATGCTGGAATATTTCTCGGCCTCCACTCCTATGAGGAAAAATGTTGCCTTGGCGTTTTTTTCTTTCAATACATCGAGTATCTTCGGCGTCCACACGGGGTCGGGGCCGTCGTCAAAGGTAATGGCAATCTTATTGGGGGAGCTGCCATACATGTCCACCGTGTACGGTGCCGGCAGCTTCTTGAAGATCTCGTCGGTGACCAGGTTCGTGTCACGATCGACGACGATCTGGCGCTCGCCCGCCGTTGGCTTCGATTGGATGTGCAGGATTTCTCCCTGGCCTTCGATGTCCACATCCTGACCCGGTGGCACGACGTTCAACTTGGTGGTCGCTCCGGCTTCGCCGGGCTTGTCCCAGATCGCCCACAGCGAGCGATCTTCCGATCCGAGGCGCCACAA
Source organism: uncultured Acidobacteriaceae bacterium (assembly GCA_963730105.1). Taxonomy (GTDB): domain Bacteria; phylum Acidobacteriota; class Terriglobia; order Terriglobales; family Acidobacteriaceae; genus DASRAA01. The sequence goes on along the minus strand of CAVSQO010000008.1, from coordinate 127,850 downwards.
TGCGAAGGTGTCGATCCCGAGTGACTGTGCGGCGCGCATCTGGTTCAGCGCGGTCACGCCATCGAGGAACCACACATCGTGGCGGATGTTCTTCTCGTCGAGATAGGCGATATGCGGATTCATCGCATCGCCGTCAAAGTCCACATCGGACTCGGCTTCCTCGGCCTCGAGCCAAGCATCCTGGACCGACACGTTATGCACCGCTTCGGGCGGCGTGCCCTTCTTCTGGCCCGGCTTGTTCGCCCAGTCGTACCCGTAGTTGCCGATGGCGGCGATGATCTTCTCGCGCGGCATCACCGCCAGCGCGTCTTCCAGGTTCTTGACGAACCAATCCTGGCTGGCGACTGCTCCTGGTATTCCGCCGGGATAGTGCTCGTCGTAGTTCATCAGGATCACGCCGTCGGAAAATTGCGCGATGCCGGCATAATCAAATTGTTTGTCGTTTACCGGGACAGCGATGTAGAGCTTGAGTCCCCGCGACTGTAGGTCCCCGTAAAGCTCCTGCACCAGCTGCTTGTAATCGCCGCGCGAGCTGTCGGGAAAAGCCTCGATGTCGAGGGTGATGCCGCGGTACTGGTCGGTATCGAGAAAAGTCATCAGCTCATCGCGAAAACGCTTACGCGCTGCCGGATCGGCCAGAAACTTAGCGGTCAAATCTGGCCGCCACTGATTGCTGATGGGGTCGAAGTTGTTGACCAGCGGCAGCACTTCCATCTGAGCCTTTTCGGACTTCAGGAACGGCATGACCTTGTCGTCCACCGGACGCGGCTTGCCCTTGTCATCCAGCAGGTCAAACAAAACGTTGGTTTCGGTGACCGACTGAAGTCGGCCGTCTGCGGTCAGCACGTGCAGCCACTCGGGAAACAGAAGGTCGATCTGCGGGAAATATTCTTTCAGCGACGCAAAGCTGGCGGCGTCCCACTGCACATAAAACGCGCCGCGAATGCCTTCCAGCGAGTTCAACACGACTTGCGTAGGTGGCTGTTTGCGTCGCACGATGAACCGTCTTATGCTTCTGATTGTCCTTTAGGGCGTGGTAGGGCTTCTTAACGTCGGGAAGGTTCATCCCCGGCACCGACGATCCGCGAACCACGGTGATGACAAAGAACACCACCAGCAGCGTGACCAAAATCACGCTGACATCGAGTATCAGTCGCAGGCGGCGCCAGCGCTTGCCGTCCGGGTCGAAGAATATGGGTTTATTGCCAGGCATGGTGCGGGAGCGAACTTATCGTAGCTGTATGTAGAGGTCAGGGGCAACCGGGCGGGAGCGGCGCTAAACTAAACTCTCATCTCTCTCTAAATCTAACCCATATTGCACGATAAAGACTCGCCAACCGCTGAACCGGCATTTCGTAGCTGGATGCTATATTCGCCTCGTGCCCGAACCTGAACGCAACGTGGCAGTTACGTTCGAGCCGCTACCTTTCTGGCGGCTGCTGCTGGAGCATCGCCAGTGGTTTTTTCTGTTTGCCTTAGCTGCACTTGCGCTGCGGCTGGTCTTCTATTTCAAATTTCCGCACGTCACGGGCGATTCGCTCATCTATGGCGATATCGCCAAGAACTGGCTCGATCATGGCATCTTTGGACTAACCCACGACGACGGCATTCATCCCACTTGGATCCGCCTTCCCGGCTATCCGGCCTTCCTGGTGTTGTGTTTCAAGCTGTTTGGACGCGAGCACTACAACGCTGTTTTGCTGGTCCAGATCGCCATCGACATCGCTGGTTGTTTTGTCATTGCCGACCTGGCGAGGCGCACCGTCTCCCCCCGGGCTGCTCAGTTCGCCTTCGCTCTGGCGGCACTTTGCCCTTTCACCGCGAACTACACAGTCGCGCCGCTGGCTGAGACACTGAGCATCTTCTTCACTGCCGTCGCCCTCGACGCCGCGATCGCTGGGTTCATGGCTCTCGAAGATGGCTCTTCGTCATGGAAAGCCTGGACTTGTTGCGGCGCTAGCAGTATCGGCGGGAATTCTCTTGCGTCCCGACGGCGGCATTCTACTCGCGAGCCATAGGCTTGTACCTGTTATGGCGCATGTTTCGGCAACCTTCCGAGCGGGTCGCGCTTTTCTGGGCAGGAGCGCTGGTGCTCGTCATTTCGCTCGCGCCGCTGGTCCCCTGGACTGTTCGCAACTGGCGCGACTTCCGTCGCTTTGAGCCGCTCGCGCCCCGTTACGCCAGTGATCCCGAAGAATTCGTTCCCTCCGGTTTCGATCGCTGGATGCGCACCTGGATCGTGGATTACGTTTCGACCGAAGAAGTTTACTGGCAGGTCCCGGGCAGCGATGTTGACTTCAGCCTCTTGCCTTCGCGCGCCTTCGACAGCCAACAGGAGCGGCAGCAAACCCAGGCCATCTTCGACGACTATGCCAAGTCCCACTTTGTGGGACCAGAATTGAATGAGCGCTTTGACCAACTGGCCGAGACACGCATTCGTCGAAACCCACTCCGCTATTACGTCTGGTTGCCCGTGCTGCGCAGTGCCGACATGTGGCTGCGTCCGCGTACCGAAATGCTGCCTCTCGATTCGCGATGGTGGGAATATGCCGATGACACCCAGGACTGCGTGCTGGCAACGCTGTGGGGCGCGCTGAACCTCGCATTTCTGCTGGCAGCGGGCATGGGAGTGATTCGCGGTCCGCGACCTCTTTACCTTGGGATGATGGTGCTGTTCGTGCTGTTGCGTTCTGCCTTCCTGGGAACCATGGAGAACCCCGAGCCTCGGTACACGCTGGAGTGTTTCCCAATTGTCTTGTTGCTGGGTGGCGCATGGATCTCCGGATGGAAGCGATGGCGCCGGACGGAACTCTAGCAGCAATTACAGCACGAGGTTGTCGATCAGCCGCGTCGTCCCCACCCACGCCGCCACCGCAACCAGCGTCCCTTGAGACACATTCTTCACCGGCTCCAGTGTGTCGCGCATCAACCACTACGAAGTAGTCGAGCTTGGCGCCTGGCTCAGCGGCGATCACACGCATTCCAATCTCAGCCAGCTTGCCGCGCATCGTGCTCGCCCGCATCCACCGCCGACTTCACTTCTACGTAGCGACCGGCTCAGCACCAGCGCTTGCCGCCGTTGTTCCGGGCTGAGATACGCGTTGCGCGAACTCATCGCCAGGCCGTCTGACTCCCGCACGATCGGACACACCACGACCTCGACGTCCATATCGAGATCGCGGACCATCTTGCGCAAGAGCGCTACCTGCGCGGCATCTTTCTGGCCGAAGTAGGCGCGGTCGGGCCGGACGATCTCGAACAGCTTACTTACTACAGTTGCGACGCCGCGAAAGTGTCCCGGCCGCGAGCCGCCGTCAAGTTTGCTGCTTAGGTCGCTGACTTCGACGTAGGTCGTGGCTCCCGCCGGATACATCTCCGCGACCGACGGCACGAAGAGCAGCGTCACTCCAGCTTTCTCCAGCAATTCCGCATCGCGCTGCAGACTGCGCGGATACTTCTCAAAATCCTCGGTCGGCCCGAATTGCAGCGGGTTGACGAAGATCGACGCCGACACCACCTCACACTCGGCTGCGGCCGCGCGCACCAGCGACAGATGCCCCTCGTGCAGAGCGCCCATGGTCGGGACAAGTCCAAGCCTCTTACCCGCATGCGTCACGCTGCGGCACGCGGCTTTCATTTCCGCAATGGTTTCGATTTGTCGCAAGCTTGTCTCTCTCAGACTAGGATTTTGGAGGGATTGGGTTCTGCGACTTCTCATCCGGCGGAACCGGCTTTGCCTCCGGCAAGGTCCAGCTCTCGACGATCTTGGAAAACTGCGGCTCCATGCGCGCCACAGACGACGGAGTGCACTTCAGACCGACTGAGTAGATTTCCGAGTCCGGCCCTTCGATAAACACCAACTCTTCAACCCACTGCTGCCCGCTGTTCTTGTCGGTGTACCGCACCTTCATCAGTTCCGCGGGTTTGTCGTCCACGCGGCGTTGCTGGCGCTGCACGGTTTCGAGGTCCTGCCCGCTCTCGCGCACTCGCGAAACTGCCCGTGCAATGGCCTGATCGATGCTGACCGGGGCCTCGTCACCTTGCGGGGCCGGCACCACCAGCGCGACCGTGACCTCATCCCAGTTCTCGCGCGCCTGGGCTTGCGTAGGCGCAACCACGATGCCGTTGCCGCCCAGGATCTCGCCCAACATCTCCCACGCAGCCGGATAGCGGAAGCAGAAGCCGCCCTGCGACTGACAATATTTTTTCGCCGGAAGCTGTTTGGGTGCCGGCCGGTTTGCAGTTTGTGCAACGGCCATCGTGGCGAATGCCACCCACAGCCCGACCACCCACCAAATCCGCCAGGAAACCCGCATGCCCCTAGACTGTCATGGCGCGCTTGCGTTCCGCAATGGCTTGCAGCGCCGAAAGCGTATCTTTCGGAAGGTGATACGACTCGGCGTCCGACGGATAGCTACCCGACTTCACATCGTCCTTGTAGGCCTGCACCGCGTTTGTGACCCCCGCTCCCAAGTCGGCATATCGCCGTACGAACTTGGCTGGAGGCGCGAACGTCAGTCCCAGCAAATCGTGGTACACGAGCACTTGCCCGTCACAATCGGGTCCCGCGCCGATTCCGATGGTAGGAGTTTCGATCTCCTGGGTGATGAGCGCCGCCACTTCCCGCGGAATCCCTTCCAGCACCACGCAGCATGCGCCGCAGCGCTCCAGTGCCAGCGCATCGTGAACCAGTTGCTCCACCGCCGCCAGCGTCTTTCCCTGCACCCTGTATCCGCCCATTGAGTGCAGCGACTGGGGAGTCAATCCGATGTGTCCGACAACCGGGATTTCGGCATCCACCAGCCGCTCCACGAGCCGCGAGCGCTTCTCGCCGCCCTCGATCTTGACCGCCTCGGCGCCCGCCTTGATGAAGCGCGCCGCATTGCGAACGGTCTCTTTGCCGCTGACGTGGTATGACGCAAAGGGCATGTCTACGACCAAGAATGCGTGCTTCACTCCTCGCCTCACCGCGCGGGTGTGGTGCAGCATTTCTTCAATGGTCACTGGCAGGGTGTTTTCGTAGCCCAGCATGACCATGCCGAGCGAGTCGCCCACCAGGACAATGTCGATGCCGGCTTCGTCGACGAGTCGCGCGCTGGCGTAGTCGTACGCCGTCAAACACGTGATGGGTTCGTGTTTCTGCTTCTTCTCCAGGAGAGTGGAAGATGTGACTTTAGAGCGGAAGTCGCCGCTGGTGATGCTCACGATGTCCTCCAGTGCAGTTCCGCGTCTGCGGATACCGCCTGTTGGCCTTATCACAGGGTCGTGTGATAGCCGCTGTGGGCCGATTGCATCTTACACCCGTGGGTCCATGGCTTGCCAGGAATTACATCACTCCCCGCTGCTGTGATCGTGAATGATCCTCCAGCCCTCGGGAAACTGGCGAAAAATCAGCGTGAACAAGCCATGAGGCTGTTTGCCGTTAGACAAGGTGAGTAGAAACTTTCCCCGGACGAATGCAGCATCAGGTCCCAGCATCTCAACCTGCAAGTCTTTGAACTCCAGCTTGCCCATCTCCGCGTCGGCAGTCTGGTATTTCTTGCGGTAGCGTTCCAGCGTGGCTTGCCAGCCCTGGGTCTCGGTTGCGCCGGAAAAGAAGGTCAGATCCGGCGAGTTCCAGTAACCCGCCATGAAGCCTTCCAGGTCGTGCTGGTTCCACGCTTTGACCTGTGACGTCAGCACCGCCCGAATCGCGGACTGCTGGGTCTGCGCGGGTGACGATTGAGCCTGACACGACGGGTAAAGTCCTGCCGCCAAGATCAGCAGCATGGCGATGTTTCGGGAAGACTCTCTCATACCGCCTCTTTCTACTCGTAGGAACCGATGTGGCTTAGTCAACTACAACACAAAAACATATTAATAACACGCGGTTGTTTAGAATCAATGGTTTGGGAGAAAATTGCTCGTAACACATTGATTATAAATAGAGTTATACGTATCCATCAGTGCGCGTAGGACTTAGATAGGGAAATGGAGAGTTTTGAGCTCCAATTGCGACATACTTTACATACTTGTATGTCTTGCGCACGGCATACTTTACATACTTTACATACGGGATGCCAGGGGAGGCCAAGATTGTCAAAGAACGAGTATTCCCGCGCGCTAGGCACCGTGTGAGCGGGGACACAAATCCCTCGACCTCACCCAGTAATGAATACGCGAGAGAATTAGGACGGCGATAGGACGTAGGACACAGCGGGCAGTGATAAGACCGAGTCGAATCGGCACGCTCAAGGCGTTGCGGCAAGAGTCGAAAAGCAGATACGCGCGGCTAAAAGCCGCCCAATGGTGAAAAAAATGGAAGGCGCGACGGCACTTCAAGGGTTTTTCGCTCTTGAAAAATTCCCCCGGGGCTTAAAGCCCGTCTGATGTTGGGAGACTTGTCGCCAGGCTAAAGCCTGGCGCTTTCACCGAAAACGGCTCCTCGCGGGCTAAAGCCCGCTCGGAATGACAAGAACAAACGATCTAGACGCTGGCCTAAAGGCCAGCTCTACCTCAAGACCGAGTTTTTCCGCGGCCTACAAAAGCCGCCGAGGGGTGACAAATTTAAAGGACTTATACGGCGCAGCTGAAGCTGTGCCCCTTCAACACGCGGCCCAGAGCGACTTTTTCAGCAGCCTGTGGATCTGAATTCCTGGAAATCTACGTCTGCCGTCCCTGCCGGGACTCTGGATAACTTCCCACTTTACCCACCACTCCGCCTTCGGCTGCGTGGTGGCCTAGACTATTTCGCCCGTCTGGGGCTCTCAGCTATGCCGGACGCTTCGCCGCGGCCGGCTTTTGCCACGGCCGTTTGGGACGCTCGGCCTCAGGCAAATCACGGTTGCGCACCCGGTCGTATTTGTACTCCGAGCTCACCGTGCCCAGCGACTCGTTATACAAGCTGATGCCGCCGGTGCCCTCTTTCATCTCCTCTGCGAACTGATGCAGCGCCTTCAGGTGGTCGGCGGTGGCAGCAATTTCAGTCTTGGTGGTCTTCAACTTCTTCTGATATCCCTCATCGACCAGCTTCGAGATCTCGCCGCCCAACAGGTATCCCGGATACGCGAATATCTTCACTCCGCCGTCCGGCGCGCGCTCGATCGCCGCTGAGACGTTGTATTTCTTCAGGAACACGCGGCCGTTGGTGCCGGGGGCCTCGGTTAGGTCGAAGCCATTTTCGCGGAACCAGCTCCCTGCATCTTCAAAACTCTTGGACTTGATTTTCTTCGCCATTGACTCAGCTTTTCGGCCGCTCGCGGCCGCCTCTCTTCCGTCGGGGCGGAATCGAAACTTCCGCCTTGGCATCGAATTGCTTTTAGTATGACTGCATGCCCTTGGGCGGGAGTTGGTAGCTTTCCACGATTTGCGTGGAAACGTGGACGTCTCGCCGTCGGGTCCGGAAAGCACCACTGTCGCACACTGTCTGGCTAACGGGCAACCGAACCACCCTTGAATTCATGATGAACACCGCCGGCGCGCTGACAAAAATCGGTCTCTCCATCATGGATCGCATTGGCAACACGCCGCTTGTGCGCCTGGAAAGAATTTCGGCCGATTTGCCTCGCGCTGAGGTTTACGGCAAGGCCGAATGGACCAATCCCGGCGGCTCGGTGAAAGATCGGGCGGCGTCAGGCATCGTGCAGGAGGCGTTCCGGAGCGGCAAGATGTCGGGCGGCAAGCGGCTGCTTGACTCCACCAGCGGCAACACAGGCATCGCTTACGCCATGCTGGGCGCGGCTTGCAATTTCGGAGTCACCCTCTGCGTGCCCGCCAATGTATCGGTCGAGCGCAAACGCATTCTCCAGGCTTACGGCGCCGAGATCATTTACACCGATCCGGGCGAGGGCTCCGATGGTGCCATTCTGAGGGCGCAGGAGATGGTCGCGCAGCATCCCAGCCGCTACTTCTACGCCGACCAGTACTCCAACGACGCGAACTGGCTGGCGCACTACCACGGTACCGGCAACGAAATCTGGGAGCAGACCCACGGACGCGTCACCCATTTCGTGACCGTGTTGGGCACTACCGGGACGTTTATGGGAACCACCCGCCGCCTCAAAGAGCTGAATCCAGCGATCCAGTCCGTTTCGCTCCAACCCGATTCGCCCTTCCACGGTATCGAGGGAGCGAAATATATGCCGACGTCCATCGTGCCCAAGATCTACGACCCCGCATTGGCCGATCGCAACCTCGAAATCAGCACGGAAGCATGCTATTCCATGGCGCGGCGGCTGGCCCGCGAAGAAGGTCTGCTCGTAGGGACGTCGTCAGCGGCTTCGCTGGTCGGGGCTCTGCGCGTCGCCCGCGAGAGCGAATTGGAACATTCGGTTGTGGTATGTATCTTCTGCGATGGTGCCGACAAGTACCTGAGCGAGCGCTTCTGGGACGAAGGCTCGAAGCCGGAGTATGAGATTTAGAGGTAGAGCGTATCTCAGAAATGCGAGTGCCAGTAATGAATCCGAATCTCCGCCTCAGGGGCTAAAGCCCAGCGTTGTCTTAGGCCTCGAGCGGCACGGCTGAAGCCGTGCCCTTTCAAAGCCCGATTTACGAGATGGGTTGCTATATAACCCACACACCGATGTTGAAGTTACGACACGCAGATTTGGACGAAATCCGCCGCCACGGCGAGGAAACCTATCCCCACGAGTGCTGTGGAGTATTGCTGGGAGCTATCGACGACGACACGCGCGAGGTGCGTGCGACGGTCCGCTGCGGCAATACCCGCATCGACTCGCCGCAGAACCGTTACAACATCGACCCGCGCGAATTGGTTCGCGTGCAGCGTGAGGCCCGCGAGCGCGACCTGGATATCGTCGGCTTCTATCACTCGCACCCTGACCATCCGGCCCGCTGGTCGCCTACCGACTTCCAGGAAGCCCACTGGATTGGCTGCTCCTACGTCATCACCAGCGTCGAGCAGGGCAAGGCGGCGGTCACGAATTCGTTCGCGCTGACCGGCGCGACGGAAGAAGACAAGGCGCTGGTGGACGAAGAGATCGTGGTCGAATAGCCCTCGATTGCGGCGTGGACGACCTTGTTCACAGCGTCATCAGCTACAATCGAAAATTCCCTATGCTACGGTTCTCCACTGCCGGTGAATCCCACGGAGAAGCGCTGGTGGCGCTGCTTTCCGGCATGCCTGCGGGCCTGGCCGTCGATATCGAGTTCGTCAACCGCGAGCTGTGGCGGCGGCAGCAAGGCTACGGACGCGGCGGACGCATGCGCATCGAGCGCGACGTTGCGCACATCCTGAGCGGCGTCCGTCACGGGCACACTATCGGCTCGCCCATCGCCATGCTGCTGGCCAACAACGACTGGCAGAATTGGACCGAGGCTCTGCCAGTCGAGGAGGGCGATCCGGCCAAGCACAAGCGTGTTGCTTCGCCGCGGCCCGGTCACGCCGATCTTGCCGGAGCGGTGAAGTACAACTTCACTGAAGCGCGGTACGTGCTCGAGCGTGCTTCCGCCCGCGAATCCGCCGCTCGCGTCGCCGGCGGAGCACTAGCCAAATTGCTATTGCGCGAACTGGGCATCGAAGTCCTCAGTCACGTCATCGCGGTCGGCAGCGCCCGTCTCGATGTCCCCGTGACTTGGGAGGCGATTCAGGCGGTCGCAACAAAAGAAGAGATTCTGCTGAGTTGCATCGACGCTGCTTCCGAGGCCCGCATGAAAGAGCAGGTGGATCTCGCCCTGCGCACGGGCGACTCGGTAGGCGGCATTTTCGAAGTCGTGGCGCACAACGTTCCGCCTGGGCTGGGCACCTATGTTAACTGGGACGAGCGACTCGATACGCATCTCGCCGCCGCCGTGATGTCGCTGCAAGCGGTGAAGGGCGTGGAGATTGGTGACGCGGTCGCCGCGTCTACTTCGCTCGGCTCCACTGTGCACGATGAGATTGGTTATTCTTCGGGCAGCTCGTTTACCGGATTCACCCGGGCGTCCAATCACGCTGGCGGCTTGGAAGGCGGCGTGTCGAACGGCGAGGACATTCGCGTCCGCGGTTATTTGAAACCGATTTCAACGCTGCGGCGGCCTCTGGGTTCGGTGGATTTCGCCACGCGCGAGCCGGTCAAGGCCGCCTATGAGCGCTCGGATGTGTGCGTGGTCCCGGCAGCGGGTGTTGCGGCGGAAGCCATGGTCGCGCTCACGCTGGCCCGCTTCGCTCTGGAAAAATTCGGCGGCGATTCGCTGCTAGAGCTGCGTCGTAATTTCGAAGGCTATTGCCAACAGTTGCGAAATTTCTAAATGATCTACCCCATCGTCAAGTTCGGTGACCCGGTCCTGGAGAAGCTTGCGGCCCCCATTACCAAGTTCGATGCCGAACTCCGCCAACTCGCCGACGACATGTTCGAGAGTATGTACGCCGCGCACGGAGTCGGCCTTGCGGCGACGCAAATCGGTATCAGCAAGCGCATCGCCGTCATCGATGTCACCTTCAAGGAAGACCCCGAGGCCAAGATCGTGCTGGTCAATCCGGAGATCATTCACGTCGAGGGCCGCATCACCTCCAATGAAGGTTGTCTGAGCCTGCCTGAGTTTCGTGAGAAGGTGACCCGCGCGCGAAAAGTCACGGCCCGCGCGCAAAACCTGAAGGGAGATACCTTCGAAGTAACCGGCGAGGACCTGCTGGCGCGTGCCCTGCTACACGAAACCGACCACCTGAACGGCAAGCTGTATATCAGCCACATCAGCGCGCTGAAGCGTGATTTGATGAAGCGCAAGATCCGCAAGCTGATGAAAGCGGGCGAATGGTAAGCCCTTCACCACGGAGACACAGAGGACACGGAGAAGTACGAGATCTGAAAAATGTACAGGCCGTTCGGAAACTGACGTTATGCCGTTCCACGGTTTTGCTAATTGCTAGTTGCTAATCGCTGGTTCTTATGATGGACCTGGTGTTTTGCGGCACGCCGCAGTTCGCGGTGCCCACGCTCGAAAGGCTCGTAGCCGCCGGCTTCCGCGTGCGAGAGGTGGTGACCCAACCCGACCGCCCCAGCGGACGCCACATGGAACTCGCGGCCTCTCCCGTCAAACACGCGGCGCTGGAGCTTGGGCTCCCTATCGTTCAACCTGACAAAATCAAGAACAACGACGAATTTCGCGCTGGCCTCGAAAGCATCGCGCCGGAAGCCATCATCGTCGTCGGCTATGGCCGCATCATTCCGCAATGGATGATCGACTTGCCGAAGTTAGGCAATCTCAATCTGCATGCATCCTTGCTGCCGAAATATCGCGGGGCCGCGCCAATCCAGTGGGCGATTGCGAATGGCGAGTCGATCACCGGCGTTACGACTATGCGTATTGACGCCGGACTGGATACCGGCGACATTCTGCTGCAAGCCGAGGAACCGATTGGGCCGGAAGACACTGCAGTCACACTCGGTCCGCGCTTGGCGCACACTGGCGCGGAGTTGATGATTCGCACCCTCGCAGGGCTGGCGGAAGGCACGCTCCAAGCTCAGCCGCAAGACAATTCACGAGCGACTCTAGCGCCAATCCTCAAGCGCGAAGACGGCCTCATCAATTTCTCGCGCACCGCGACGGAGACCTGGAACCGTCTCCGCGGATTTCAACCTTGGCCGGGCGCATTCACCGCGTTTCGCGGCAAGACACTCAACCTGTATGCCGCTGTGCCGGCCCCCGAAGTTGCGCTCGTCCAAGCGGGATATTTCACGGTCGAGAACGGCCGTCTACTGCTAGGATTCGTCCATGGCACTGCGCTCGAGATCACCGAACTGCAAGTCGAAGGCAAGAAGCGTATGACTGCCGGCGACTTCATCAACGGCTATCGCCCGCGCAGCGACGAATCCGTCGGGTCAACGGCGTAGCGTCGATGCCGGTCTCTGCCGCTCGTGCCGCCGCCTTCGACATCCTGCTTCGCGTCGAGGAGCAGGACGCCTACGCCAGCGAGCTTCTACATTCCGAGCGACTCGCCAAGCTCAGTCCTGCTGACCGCGGGCTCACTACCGAAATCGTGATGGGCGTGTTGCGATGGCGATCGCGTCTCGATGGCGCTATCGCCGGGAACTCGTCGCGTGCACTGGTCAAGCTTGACCCGCAGGTGCTTGTCGCGCTGCGTATCGCTGCCTATCAGCTGCTGTTTTTGACGCGTGTCCCAGCGCGCGCCGCCATCAACGAGAGCGTCGAGCTGGTGAAGCGTGCGCGGAAGACCTCGGCTGCGCCGTTCGCGAATGCAGTGCTGCGGAAGCTGGCGAATGTCGAGCCTGTAGCACGACGTGAGACTTTGACGGCTGCGGATCTTTCGGCCGAGTTTGCCCATCCGGAGTGGCTGGTGCAGCGGTGGGTCAATCACTTCGGGCTGGCGCGCACCGAGGCGATCTGCCGCCACGATCAGCAAGTTCCTCCGACGTCGATTCGCCTCGACAGCGATCAAGTTGCAAGCGAATTGCGGGGAGAAGGCATCGAACTCGCGCCCGGCGCGTTGCTGACTTCCGGCCGAACTGTCACGGGCGGCGATGTCACGCAGACTCGCGCTTATCGCGAAGGCCGGGTGTTCATCCAGGACGAAGCTTCGCAACTCGTCGCCGCGCTGGTCGGCAAGGGTTCGCGGCTGCTCGATTGCTGTGCCGCGCCGGGAAGCAAGACAGCGGCGATTGCCTCGCGCAATCCGTCCGCGGAAATTGTCGCGGTTGAGCTTCATCCTCATCGTGCAGAGTTGTTGCGACGGCGGGTTCGTGCGGCGAATGTTCAGGTGATCACCGCCGACGCACTGGACTTGCCGCTGCAAGGTGGCTTCGATCGCATTCTCGCCGATGTTCCCTGCTCCGGCACCGGCACGCTGGCCCGCAATCCAGAAATCAAGTGGCGACTCAAGCCGGGAGACTTGAGCGAGTTGCACACCAAGCAAGTTGCAATCCTCGGCGCGGCGCTGAAACATGTCGCACCCGGAGGCCGCGCGGTCTACTCCACCTGCTCGCTGGAGCCGGAAGAAAATCAAGCGGTAGTCGATGAAGTCCTGGCGGGCGATTCGCAATTCACTCTGCTGGATTGCCGCCCCGAACTCGAACGTCTGCGCAGCGAAGGAGAACTCGCCGTGAGTGATCTCGGTTCGTTGCTGGAAGGAAGCTGCCTGCGTACCATCCCGGGAGTGCAGCCGTGCGATGGATTTTTTGCGGCGGTATTGGAGCGCCGAGATTAATAGGTAGAGCAATCTCGGGGTTGGTGTGTCCCCTAAAGAAAATCGAGGTGCCGCCGGGTTGAAACCCGGCTCAAGTCAAGAAGACGGACATTGACGCTGCGCTGAAGCGCAGCTCTACCCTTTTTCCGTGCGGTATTCAGCAACTGAGGAACTGCTCTAAAGGCTAAGAGCTAATGGCTGACAGCTAATCGCTATCGCGTCACTTCCAGCGCGATCCCTTGCCCGTCCCAGACTCTCTGCCCCGCCCCTGGAACCGTCTTGGTGACAATCCTCGTTCCCGCGGGCAACGTCTCCGGCGAATTCTCATCTGCACCAAACGCAGGCTGGCTGCTAACGCTGCCCACCTTTAGCCCGGCTCCCACGATTGCGCTAACGGCATCGTCCTCCGTCTTCCCCCGCAGGTCGGGCATCACGTACGACTTGCGCTCTTCGCTGGCCGCAATCAGCACACTGACTTTGGGCGCGGAAACATTCGTCGCATTTGCGGGCGGACTCTGCGCCACAATCTGGTCGGGCGTTGCGTCGGGAATATCGGCCACCGCCATCGTCCCCATCTCAAGGCCCCGTCGCTTGATGTTGATCTCCGCCGACCGTTCGCTGTCGCCCGTGAGATCAGGAATCGTGACCCGCTGCGGACCCATGCTCTCGGCCGCGCGCACCCGCCAACCGCGGCGCACTTGCTCGCCCGGTGATGGCGCCTGGGAAACGATTCGCCCCGCCGGTATCTCCGCGCTAAAGAACCGATCGGTGCTATCTAGAATCAATCCGTGGGCCTCGAGCGCGGTTTCCGCGTCGCGTGGAGTCATGCCAATAATCTTCGGTACTGCCGTCTGGCGTCCATGGATCGCGAAACGCATCGCGGTCAGGAGCGACGCCATGAAGACGACGGCCAGTATCAGCGCCCGCACCACCCAACGAAAAAAGCCGCGCATCAGTGCGTCTCTCCGTCGCCGGCCGATTGGTCAGGCGTATCCAGCTTGCGCGCGACCGCGTTGGGTGCAACGGGCGGAGGAGCGGCGAAGTCTTCCGACTCGCGTCCCTGCAATGCCACGCGCATGAAGTCCATCCAAATCGGAAGGGCGGCGACTGCGCCCGTTTCTTTGTTGCCCAGCGTCTTTTTCTCGTCGAAGCCGACCCAGACACCACACGTAATCGATGGCGAGAAGCCCACGAACCACGCGTCGGTGAAGTCGTTCGTCGTGCCTGTCTTGCCTCCCAGCGGATGATTGAGTTTGGCGGCCGCCGCGCCCGTCCCATGCAACACCACCTCACGCAACATGCCAACCATGATGCGCGCCGTGCGCGCACTGACCACATCTTTCACTTCCGGATAGTTCTCCTCCAGCACGCGGCCGTCGTAATCCTCGACTTTGCGGATCATGCGCGGCGCCACCCGCACGCCGTCATTGGGAAAAACGGCGAAGGCAGCAGTCTGTTCCCATAGCGTGATGTCGGCGGCGCCGAGTGCCACCGGCAAGTACGCTGGCATTGGCGACGTGATGCCGAACTTGCGTGCATACTCGATGACCGTCTTGATCCCGCCCACACGTTCGGTGACCTTGAGCGCGGGAATGTTACGGGACTCCGCTAGTGCGTGGCGAAACGTGATTAGCCCCTCGAACTTGCCGTCGTAGTTATGCGGGGTGTACGGCCCATTGGGGCCTCCGGGAAAGCTCACCGGCGCGTCCAGCACGGTGTCGTCGGGTGTCATGCCTTCGTCGATCGCCGCGGTGTAGATATACGGCTTGAACGACGAGCCCACCTGGCGCAATGCTTGGGTCGCGCGGTTGAACTTCGATTCCTCAAAGCTCCGCCCGCCCACCATGGCTTTTACGTCGCCGGTGGAATTGTCCAGCGCCAGTAGTGCTCCCTGCACGCCCGATTCCTGCTCCAGCGAAACCCGGCTCTGTGTGCCATTCAGCTCCACGATCTTCACGTACACCAGGTCGCCGCGCGTGAGGAACTGTTGCGGCGAGGTGTAGTGCGTCCACTTGATTTCTGCCGGGCCGAGCTCCGCGCCGTACGGTCCAAATTTGAGCGTCGCGTACTGCGGACTGACACTGGTCACCAGCGCGTGCACGTAACTACCCGGCACCATGTCGCCATCCCAATCCACATGCCGATAGTCCGTCAGCGACTCGCCGTTGGCCACTACGTTCAGCAGGCTGCCCTTCCATCCATGACGGTGCTCATACGCCGCCAACCCATCGAGCACCGCCTGGTTCGCGGTCTTCTGCAACTCCAGGTTCAGCGAGGTGTATACCCGCAGGCCCTTTTCGTGCACCTCTTCACTGCCGTATTTCTTTTCCAAGTATTGACGAACCTCTTCGACGAAATACGGAGCCACGCTGTTCGGCTCACCCTGCACATTCAGACGGATCGGCGAATTCTTGGCGCGCTCCGCTTCTTCGGCCGTGATCTTGCCGTCTTCCAGCATGTTGTTGATCACCAGGTTGCGGCGATGCAATGCGCGCTCGGGATTGTTGATCGGCGAGTACGCATTCGGCGCTTTGGGCAGGCCCGCAAGCACCGCTGCTTCCTCCAGCGTCAGGTCCTTGGCCTTCTTGCCGAAGTAGTAATTCGCGCCCGCCTCAAATCCGTAAACGCCGTGCCCGAGATAAATCTGGTTGGCGTACAGGGTGAAAATCTGCGGCTTGGTGAAGCGCCGCTCGATCTGGATGGCCAGCATCACTTCCTGCATCTTGCGGCGGAAGTTGCGGTCGGGCGACAGAAACAGGTTGCGCGAAAGCTGCATGGTGAGCGTCGAGGCGCCCTGCGCGCGGCCTCCGACCGAGACGTCGCGATAGGCGGCACCAAACACACGCCACACGTCCACGCCCCAGTGGCTCTCGAAATCTTTGTCTTCGGTAGAGATGATCGCGTCGCGCAGCACCTTGGGGAAATCGTCGTACTTGTCGATCACGCGCCGCTGCAGCGCGAACTGGCCGATTACGCGGTTCTGGTCGTCATATAGCTCGGTGATCGTGCTGGGCCGGTATTGCTCCAGCTCGGTGACCTGCGGCAGGTCGGTGGAATACACCAGCACCATGCCTGAGATGGCTCCGGCAGCGGCGGCGAGCAACACCAGCAGTCCAAACAGGAAGCCTTTAACGTACTTAACCCCGCCTCCGGCATCGGTCGCAGGTTGAGAGGTAACGAAAGGCTCTTGGACGTCGCGGTTCATGGGGGAAATACGAGTTCAGGATAGCACCGGAAAAGCGGCCACCCCGTTGCTGACGTGATGCCTCTGCTTCGAATCGACGTGCTATCTCATCCAATGTTAGTAATACTGTCCAAGTTCAAGCATGATGGTCACCAACGTCCTCTATCTCGGCCGCGTCGCTTATGCCACAGCGTTAAGTCTGCAACGCACGCTGCTCGAGATGCGCAAGTCCGATCGCATCCAGAACACGCTGCTGTTGCTCGAACATCCGCCGGTCATCACCTTAGGACGCAATGCTCGACTGGCTAATGTTTTGGCGCCTGCCGAGTTTCTCGCCCAGCGCGGAGTCGAGCTGTTCGAGATCGATCGTGGCGGCGATGTGACGTTTCATGGCCCCGGTCAACTGGTCGCGTATCCGATCGTCGACCTGCGTAGTTTCGATCCCAAGGTGGGAGCAGTGGAATATGTGCGTCGCCTCGAGGAAGTGCTGATCCGGACTTGTAGCGACTTCGGCATCGGCGCTCAGCGCATCAAGGGCCTCACCGGCGTCTGGACTTACGCTCTGCGCAACAAGCCGGAAGCCAAGATTGCCGCCATCGGTGTGCACATCTCGCGCGCGGTCACTACCCACGGATTCGCGTTAAACATCTCTACCGATCTCGACTTCTTTTCGCTGATCGTGCCCTGCGGCATCACAGGTAAACC
Source organism: uncultured Acidobacteriaceae bacterium (assembly GCA_963730105.1). Lineage (GTDB taxonomy): Bacteria > Acidobacteriota > Terriglobia > Terriglobales > Acidobacteriaceae > DASRAA01. Next base: position 110,841 of record CAVSQO010000008.1, on the reverse strand, counting down.
GGTCACCTCGATGGAGCGCGAGTTGCAGAAGATGGTCGCACTGGAAGAAGTCGCAACCTCGGCGTCGCGCAATTTCGGTCGCGTCTTCAACTCGCAGATGCTGTGGCTGGAGTCGCTCGACGATCTGCTGGCCCAGGCGGCAGCAGTTGCCTCAACGCCTGAGAGCCAGACCAATCAGGACACTCCGGCCCGCCCACCCAAAGAGTTGCGCGAGTTGCACGGCGACGGCAGTGAACTGGCGTAATCGATCGCGGTCGAACCTCAGATAGAATCACCTGTTCCGCGATCCGGAGGCTTCATGTCCGCTATCCGCCGTTCGACAACACGCGTCGTCCTTCTCCTCGCACTGGCACTTCCTGCACTCGCGCAAACCAAGCTCTCGCCCAAATGGGAGGAGCTCACGGCCCCCGACTTCGTCCAGGCCGTCCACCAATCCCAGGGTGTCTGCGTGCTGCCCATCGGCATCATCGAGAAGCACGGCCCGCATCTTCCGCTGGGCACCGACCTGCTCGACGTCCGCTTCGCCGTGTTCAACGCCGTGAAGCAGGAGTATGCCGTGGTTTTTCCCGAGTACTACTTCGGCCAGATCTTCGAAGCGCAACAGGAGCCCGGAACCGTTGCCTACAGCCTCAGCACGCAACTGACGCTCCTGCAGGAGACGGTGAAAGAGATGGCGCGCAACGGCTGCAAGAAAGTCCTCATCGTCAACGGCCACGGCGGCAACGAGAGCCTCCTGCCTCTGTTCGCGCAGGCGCAACTTGCCACGCCGCGCGATTACGTGGTCTACGTGTTCGGACTTCCACGCGAAAACGTCCCCGGACGTCCGCCGCTGAAAACCTCGGGTGGCATGCACGCCGGCGAGACTGAAACCTCGGCCATGATGGTCGCCCGCCCCGACCTGGTGCACCTCGATCGCGCCGACAGCGAGTCCGGCGCGGATCAGAACCGCCTGCAGCTGCCTGAAAACGTCTACACCGGCATCTGGTGGTACGCAAAGTTTCCCGATCACTACTCCGGGGTCGGCTCAGCAGCCACCAAGGAGCTCGGCGAGTTCGATCAGAAGACGTGGTCAAGCCAGATTGCCGACGCCATCAAAGGCGTGAAGGCTGACCAGCAAGCCCTGAAGCTGCAAAACGAGTTCTTCGAGAAGACGCAGCACCCGCTGGACACGAAGCAGTAGTGGGGGAGCAGAAGATGGTGCGGCGCCCTTCGACTCGGTCGCTACAGCGAGCTCGCTCAGGGTCTCGGCGCTCGGCTCGGACGCCTCGCAAACGCCTCAACTTGCAAGTGATTCGGTGAGCCGTTTATCGTACCCATGCACGGTATGGCGAAAAAGAAGCACACGAAGAAGCCGCAACCGAGAGCCGACCAGCGCAAAACCTCGCCAGCCGCAGGGACCAAGCCTGTTGTTGCAACGACGCGATCGGCCGAAAAGGCTGCTCCGCCTTCTGTTCGCACTTACTCTATCCCCGACTATCGCCTAGAGCACCCTCAGTTCCGCGTGTACCAGTCGGGCGAAGGCTCGAGCGTTGAATACAAGGTCGAAGGCGACCTGAGTGCCGCAGCGCCGCCCATTCGCGACTCGAAGTACCTCACGCGCGAGCAATGCATTGCCATCTACCGCTGGATGCTGCTCAACCGCCGCATGGAAGCCGTGCTGGAGAACCTGTACAAGCAAAGCCTGGTCGTCGGTGGCGTGTACTTCGGACTAGGCCAGGAAGGATGCTCCTGTGCGTCGGCATTCGCGCTGCGCGACGAGGACTGGCTTGCCCCGATGATTCGCAACCAGGGCGCCATGCTCGTACGCGGCTTCAGCCCCCGCGACATCATGCGGCAGTATATGGCCAAGGCCGACTCGCCGACCTTCGGGCGAGATGCATCCTCACACTTCGGTGACGTTGAACGTCGCCATGTCTGCGGGCCCATCTCGATGCTGGGCGAGTCGATCGGCATCATGGCCGGCGTTTGCCTGGGCGCGCGCCTGCAAGGGCGCAACATCGCCGGGCTGACGTACATCGGAGACGGCGGCCAATCCACGGGCGTCACCTATGAGAGCCTCAACTTTGCCGCCGTGCAGAAGCTCGGGCTGGTGCTGATCGTTGAGAATAATCTTTGGGGCTATTCCACTCCCAGCGAAATGCAGTTCTGCGTGAAAGACCTGGCCGAGCGCGCCATCGCGTACGGAATTCCCGGCGTCATCGTCGACGGCACCGATCCCTGCCAGGTCTACGATGCTACGCACGAGGCCTGCGAGCGCGCCCGTCGCGGCGAAGGCCCAACGCTGATCGAAGCCAAGATGATGCGCATGAAGGGACACGCCATCCACGACGCCGCACAATATGTCCCCGCGAAGCTATTCGAGTACTGGCGTGCCCGCGATCCTATCGCCCGCTTCGAAAATTATCTCGTCAACGTAAAGCGCTGGCTGACTGCGGACCAGAACCGCAAACTAGTCGACGATGTCGAACGAGAGTTGGAGATCGAGCGCGAAGCTGCGGTTGCATCGCCTATGCCCGACCCCGAAACTGACAAGACCCATCAGGATGTCTACTGCGATTCGACGTGCCACACCATCAAGCCCATTTACGGGACGCCGAAGGTCGCGGTCCGCAAGGCCGCGCCATCGGGTCTCAAATCGGGTGAAGCTGCGGTGCACCTGAAATGATTACCTTTGTCCGCATCGCAGGTCAGTCACACCGCTTCCGAGTCGCCAGTCATTGTTACGGTTTCCCTTTGTGGCAATGAAGATTCTCTTCACGTCCATCCTGCTTGTGAGCCTGGCTGCAACGGCGCTCGCTGAGCTTCCGTTCAAGAAGAAGCCTCAGGAGTTCACCACCCACAGACCTGACGACGTGGCCAATACGCTGCGCAATGGGACGCCCGTGCAGCGCAATGATCTCGCTCTCGAGCTCGGCATTCTCGCGCCCAATCCGTCGAAGCCGGGGACCGACTCGAACTCGCCATGCGTCACCTTTCATAAAGTCGAGGAGCGCCCGGTGAAGCTTCGAGCGGGTGCGGATAACGTTGTCCTGCTGGCCGACTCCACCGAGTGCGATTCCTTTTACGTCGCGATTTTCGACAAGGCGCCCAAAGCCGAGTGGCGGCACGTGCAAACCGTTCGACTGCCCTCGCGCGACCAGCAGCCGGAGATCACCTTCGCCGAGCTGATTCAACCCGGAGTCTCCGAAATCCTGGTGCACCACGAGGCCACACGCGACAGCGGCGCCGCGCAGCAGCAAGACTTCGTGGTGCTCAAGATGCTGCACGACCGGGTTGCCGTCGTCCTCGACACAACAGAAAAAAGCGAGATCACCCTTACCAATGGCACTCCCTCTGAGACCGACAATTTGCTGCAGACGCAGACCTCGACGTTTTCTGAGCTGAAGTCCGCGCCCAACTCAGTGGCACAGTTCCGCATTCTGGAAAAGCAGGTCGTGACCGACAACAAGACCACGATCACTCGTTATGTCGTTTGGACGTGGGACCCGGACCTGGAGCGCTTCCGTCCTGTTCCGTTTGACGGAGGAAACGCGCGGCCCGCGCCATCGCCCGCCAAGAAGCCGACAGCGGCCGCTCCGGCGCAGAAACCGGCCGACAAGTCGCCGAATAAGCCGAACTAACGAGTTTTGCGGATAGAATCGTCAAGCGCAGTTGCATAGGACAACCATGGCACCTGTCACCTATCTCGAAGCGATCCGCCAGGGCATCTGGGAAGAAATGGAGCGCGATGCCTCTGTCTTCTGCATCGGCGAAGACATCGGCATTTATGGCGGCGCTTTCAAGGTTACCGAGGGGTTCATCGACCGCTTCGGTCCCGAGCGGGTCATCGATACCCCTATCTCCGAAATGGCGATTGTCAACGCCAGCTTTGGGGCCGCGCTCACTGGCATGCGTCCCGTCGCCGAATTTCAGTTCATGGACTTCATCAGTTGCGCCTTCAACCAGATCGTCAATTTGTTGGCTAAGGCGCATTATCGCTGGGGCGCACCCGTTCCGGTCGTCTTGCGTGGGCCGTCGGGCGGCGGAGTTCATGGCGGCCCGTTTCACTCACAAAATCCCGAGACGTACTTCGCGCACACGCCGGGGCTGAAGGTCGTCTGTCCGGCTACGGCTTACGACGCCAAGGGGCTGATCAAGTCAGCCATTCGCGACAATAACCCCGTGCTCTTTTTCGAGCACAAGTTTTTGTACCGCCGCATCAAGCAAGAGCTTCCCGCCGACGATTACACTGTCCCGATCGGCAAGGCCCGTATCGCGCGAGAAGGTCGCGATGTCAGCGTGATTACCTACGCCGCGATGGTCTATGTCGCATTGGAAGCCGCGGAAATCCTGGCGAAAGAAGGCATCGAGCTGGAGGTCGTCGATCTGCGCACGGTGCTGCCGCTCGATCGCGATGCCATCCGTCAAACCGTGGAGAAAACCAACCGCGTGATCGTGCTGCACGAAGACACCAAGACGGGCGGCATCGCGGGTGAGGTCGCGGCCGTCATCAACGAAGAATGCTTTGACGCGCTCGACGCTCCTATCGTGCGCATCGCCTCGGCCGATACGCCGGTGCCGTTCTCGCCTCCGCTGGAAGCGGCTTTTCTGCCCAAGGTCGAAGACGTAGTGCGCGAAGCGCGGAGGCTGCGAAGCTACTAGCGGACTTTGGCGCAGCAAAACCGGTGCGCAAAACGTCACTTTTCTTAACGTTGGTAATTTGGCCGTGATTTAATCTGTACACCTTGAGTCTCTTACTTTTCGGAGTTTGAAGGAGAAACATGCGCGGATTTCTTTTAGGTGTGATTCTCACGCTGCTGGTGGTTTTCGGTGGTGCTTATTGGTACATCTACACGGGACAAATGGACACCCGTGCCGTCCCCAACGGCCCCGGTCAATTTGAGCGGCGGACTGCCAACCATTCCATGGATGAGTGGGTGGACGCGCATGCTCCCAAGCAGGAGAACCCGTTCAAGCCGACCATGGAGAACGTCATGGACGGTTCAATGATCTATGACAAGCATTGCGCTCTCTGCCATGGCACGCTGAAAGAGCCAATCTCGCCCATGAAGACCAAGTTCTATCCTCCCGTACCGCAACTCATGAACCATACGCCCGACGATCCCGACGCCAATCTCTTCTACGTGACCAAGTACGGCGCCAAGTTGACCGGAATGCCGGGCTGGGACGGCGTGCTCTCCGACGACGACATTTGGAAAGCCGTGCTGTTCGTCAAGAACTCGTCGCAGATGAAGAGCGCGCCCGCAACTCCAGCGGCGCAGCCGACAGGTCAGTAGGGAAGTTCTAGCTGTTCGGCTTAACGTAGGTGACTTTGCCGCTGGTCTTCAGCTTAAAGACGTCGTTTGAGAGCTTCTCGTTCAGCTTGATGTTGTTGTACTTCGCCAGCCGATAGTCGCCGGAGCGTTCGTTGAACAACTGCTGCACGCTCACCCCGCGCGCCATGTCGATCCAGAGGGTGATGATCTGGAACATGTTGGAGACCTTTTGCGACTTGGGCGCCAGCTCGAGCTTTGCCGCGTTGATGCCCTGCACCTGCTCCATACCGGCATATTTCACGTCAAACGAGTTTGTAAGATCGTGGCCGCGTCCGCCGAATCCCAGTACCAGAAATGTTTCGAAATCGGCCTTGTTCTTGCCCGCGTTGTATTCCGTGACCTGTGCGGCCTTGGGAAGGTAAACACTCACCTTACCGTCGCTGAACAGTACGTACTTCTTGTCGGGCGAAGTGATGTCGGCGGCCATCTGCACGTCGCCGCCCTGTCGGCGGAAGTACATCGTGCCCTTTTGAATGTCGTGCTCGTCCACTACCTTCTGATATTGGTCCCAGACAAAGTCGGTTTGGGCGGTCTTAAAGTCGGCAGCTGCCTTGTCCATGGAGTTGAGCACGGCCTCCAGGTTCTGGGCGTACGCGGCGAGGGTTGCGGCGAACAAGAGCAATGCAACGGCGGGAATCTTCTTCATCACGGTTCGTTCCTTAACACCGCAATAGTCTATCGGTGTCCCCAGACGTTGTAGGCGACGATGTTGTGCTTGCTGTCGCGAACAGCTTCGTAACGGTCGATGCGGATTTCGCCAGCGATCGGCTCAATGGCACGCAATAGTTGATCGCGGACCTGGTCGTCGCTGCCGGGCTGTATTGCCGCGGCATCAACCTTATACAGGAAGCCGTTGCCTTCAGGCTTTACCACGACCTCGGTCTGATAAGGCGAACGCTCGACCGGCTTGTCGCGAAAGTTGATCCACAGGGGGGCTAGGAAAATAAAGGCGAGGATGAGCGTCACCATCACGTCATAGTGGACGCTGCCGCGCGGATACATCCACCAGATGTAGCCCTTGATGGTTTGAGAGACTTTGCCCATCGCTGGTTCAAGTTTAGAGAGGCTGCCCCTAGGTTGCAAGGAAGGGCGTATTCACCACGGAGGGACGGAGAAACATAAAGCGAAAACAAGGGCTAGAGCAACCACCACGGATGAGAAGTAGCGACCCGCCCGGACACCCATCGTTGCCGAATCCGGTGAAACCAGCCGCATCTGCTTCGATGACGGTTGCGCCCGCCGAGGTCAATGCTGCGAACGCCGCCTCAAACACTGCTTCCACCAAGTCGCAGTTCACTCCTCATCTGGTCCTTGATTTTCGCGCGCGAAAAAAGCTCCCCGATTCCCTGGGGAGCTCTTACATTGTTGGACTTCGCAGTTCGTACTGCGTCTAGTTGTTTGACTTGGAGACGTGATAGCCGGCCTTCTGTGCATCGGCCTCGGTCATATATTTACCCTGCTTGGTGTTGCCGTAATATTTGCTGCCTTCCTTGTGGTAAACGCCGCTGTCAGTGTTGACCCACACCATGCCCTTCTGCGGAGGGGGACCTGCCGAAGCAGTCGTCGCCGCCTTGGCTGCTGCCGGCTTTGCCGCCGGAGCCGCGTTCGATGTGGCCGCCGCTGCCGGAGCCGGATTGCTGGCCACAGGTGCTGGTGTCGAAGGCGGGGCCGGCTTGCTGCTGTCGCCGGTCACTTTCTTGGCCGTCTTCTTGGTGGTGTCGGCAGTAGCGTCCGCGGCTTTCTTCGTCGTGTCAGCGGTAGCAGTGGCAGCTTTTTCCGTGCCCTTCTTCGTCTCGCTGGCTGCCTTCTTGGTGGTGTCGGCGGTAGCGGTCGCAGCCTTCTTGGTCGTGTCAGCCGTGGCCGTCGCTGCCTTTTTGGTCGTGTCAGCCGTAGCGGTCGCAGCCTTTTCCGTACCCTTCTTCGTCTCGCTGGCCGCCTTCTTCGTGGTGTCCACGGTAGCGTCCGTGGCCTTTGCCGCGTCCGACTTCGCCTTCTTCGTTGTCTTCTTGGTGGTAGAGCTTGTGTCGGATGTCGTTGAAGTCGAGGGGGTCGTCGCCTGCGCCATCACCTGGCCCACCCCAAGCGAAACCATAACTCCAACGATTGCGAACACCAGCAACAATTTCCTGCTCATCGATGTCTCTCCTTGTGCCCTCGAGTCCATCTCCCGGGCATTCTCCGCATTTTGAATTTGCCGCAAGCCCACACCCCAGGGGGCGGGGGAACTGTCCGGGTGCGATTGAGCCGAATCTTACACGCCCGTGGACGCGGAACCAACCTGTTTTCGCGCTTGCGCCCGACCCGGCCCTGGTTCCAGCCAGCGTCAGGACCGCGGGAAAGTTCGGCTTTTGTGACTGAAGTCATAGTTCAGCCGACGCCCGGCACTTAGCCTTGAGGAGGAATGATTGCCACCCCACGAGCCGTCAGTGCCTCACCCGCGCAGGATGTTCCTCCCGCCTCGTCACCTCGCATAGCACCCATCGCCACGCCCCGCAAGCAACTGGTCCGCCGCACCGCTCGGGACTACTCGCAACCCCTACGCCTGGGCTTCCAACTCGCATTCCTGGCCCTCAACGGTTGGATCAGCGTGCAGTTCTACCACTGGGTGCGCTGGGCCGAGACCTCCGGGGCAACCCGCGAAGTCGCACGCCCTGCTGGCGTCGAAGGATGGCTGCCCATCGCCGGCCTCATGCAGTTCAAATACGTCTTGCTTACTCGCGAAATGCCGCGCATCCATCCCGCCGGGTTCTTTCTGTTCACCTCTTTCCTCCTGATGTCGTTCCTCCTGCGCAAATCGTTCTGCTCGTGGCTTTGCCCCGTTGGGACCATGTCGGAATATCTCTGGAAGCTCGGCCGCTCCACCTTTCGCCGCAACTTCACCCTGCCGCGCTGGCTCGACATTCCGCTCCGCGGCCTGAAATACCTGCTGTTTGGCTTCTTCGCCTTCGCAGTGTTCAGCATGTCGGCCGCCGCCATCGCTGAATTCCTGGCGACCCCGTACGGCCTCATCGTCGACGTGCGCATGCTCAACTTCTTCCGTTACCTCGGAGGAGTCTCTGCGTTCGTCGTCCTCGGCCTGATTATCGCGTCCATTTTTGTCCAGAACTTCTGGTGCCGCTATCTCTGTCCCTACGGAGCACTCCTTGGACTGGCGGCACTGGCCAGCCCCCTGCGCATCACTCGCCGCGAGCCCGCCTGTATCGATTGCGCCAAATGCGCGAAAGCCTGCCCGTCATTGCTGCCGGTCGACAAGCTCATCCAGATCCGCTCCGCCGAATGCACCGGATGCCTGGAATGTGTGGCCGTTTGTCCCGCGAAAGACGCGCTCGTCATCGCCGCTCCGCGAACCCGCGCCATCCCTGCGTGGTCCATGGCCGCCGCTATCGCCATCATCTTCTTTAGCCTTGTTGGCTACGCCAAGCTCAGCGGACACTGGAACACCCAGCTTCCCCAGCAAGTGTACTTTCAGCTCGTACCGAGAGCCGGCGAGCAGCACCATCCCATGACTTTTCACTGACACCAGTACTACGCAATACAAAAGACCGGAGCGTCGTGCTCCGGTTGCAAAATACATCAGCGAAGATTGCCGCGCCTTCACCGCCCGACGCGGCAATCTTTTCTAGCCTGACAAATGACGGCGCGCTGCGGCTCCCGCTGCCACCAGTCCTCCGCCCAATAGGGCTAATGTGGCCGGCTCCGGTACTGCCGGACCAAAGCTTGACTGGCTGACCTGCGTGAACTGGTAGCGGCCGTCATTCCAAAGAATGGAAGCGTAGCCACCGTTGCCGCAGCCGCCCGCCGCTGTGTAGCTGCACAGATTGACATCGCCCAGCCCCGGCACGTTGAACACAATGCCGTAATAGTCCACGGCATACGGCGCATGGCTGGAGTTGTAGTACAGGTTGTTGTAGGCGAAGTGCGGATCGAGGCCTGTCGCCACAATGCCCGACACTTCGATCTGGTTGTAAGTTGCATCGATACCGAAGATGCTCCACGAGCCGTCGGCATTGTCTGTGCCGAAGAGAGTTCCCGTCACCGAAACTCCCGGCCCGCTGTACGAAAACGGTATCGCATCCGCGCAAGCCACGCCGCTCAACACCATGGCGCAGCTCAGCACGGCAATCACGAGCACGTGCGTCTTCATACCGGCTACATCGGCACAAAGCAGAGAGTCTTGAACGGTGAGAAGTCCGCGGATGATCTTGTGACCTAGGTTTTATCCGTGTAATCCGTGTTCATCGGTGGTTGGTTTTGCTTTGACTTTCCAGTCCTCGACGGCTGACCGTTCTTATGCCCGCTCGAACGCATGTTTGGCATGCAACTCATCCAGCGCCTTCTCTTTCGCTGCATGAAATTCTTCTGCCCGCGCTACCAGCGCGTCTGTTGCCCGCGCCGAGTCCCCCGACAATTCGACCTGACCCTGGTCAGCGAGTTTCTTCGCCGCAGCCAGCAGCTTCTCCTTCATCTGCTCGTCAGCCGCTTCGAGGTACAGCGCATCCACCGGATCGGCGATCAGCACCGGCTGCCGCTCCAGACCGCCCGCCCAAAAAACCTTGCGTGCCACAAACTCTTCCAGCTCCTCCGGCTGTACATGCCAGAAGGTGAACTGTTGCTGCCGCAAACTGTAGCACCGGCTCGACACCGGAACCGGCTGACGCTTGCCCGACTTCAGCAGTTGCAGTTGCTTGTCGTCGAGCGCCTTGCGTGCGGTGTTGACTGCGACCCAGAATGCCAACTCGCCGTCGCGCGAAGGCAGCACTTCGTTGATGCTCTGTGAAAGGTTGAGTGCGAGGTCGGCATTCAACTCGCCGCCATCGGCCAACCACAGCCGCCCATGCAGCACGTGCCAGTCGCTGCCGCCCTCGGAGCGATGAAACGGCCACTGCAATTCGATGCGCACGGGCAATCCGTGCAGCGTCATTCCCTGATACGTCTTACTAGTTTCCATGTGAATCCTAATCAGCGCCAGGCGCGGCGCAACGTTGTCAAAGCTGTCTATTATTGATTAGCACAAATCCCGTCCGCGACCCAGCCGCTGCTTGCGGCATCATTACTGTTTACTCCGTTTCTCGAAAGGACTTCTATTGCCCCACCTCTTCGAACCGCTCACCCTGCGCTCGCTTACTCTGCCCAACCGCATCGCCGTTTCGCCCATGTGTGAGTACTCTTCCGTCGATGGACTAGCCAACGACTGGCATCTTGTCCACCTCGGCAGCCGCGCTGTTGGCGGGGCCGGGCTGATTCTCACCGAGGCCTCCGCCGTTTCGCCCGAGGGCCGCATCAGTCCCGACGACCTCGGCATCTGGAGCGACGCCCACATCGAGCCACTCGCCCGCATCACCCGCTTTGTCCGTTCGCAGGGAGCGTTTGCTGGAATCCAATTGGCCCATGCCGGACGCAAGGCCTCGACCCCCTCCCCGTTCAAAGGCCGCGGTCGTGTCGAGCTTGCCGACGGCGGCTGGGTGCCGCTTGCGCCTTCGGCCATCGCCTTCGCGCCCGACTACCACACGCCGCGCGCCATGACCCATGACGACATTCGCCAAGCCGTCGCCGATTTTGCCGCTGCCGCGCAACGCGCCCTGCGAGCCGGCTTCGAAGTCGTCGAGCTGCACGCCGCCCACGGATACCTCGCGCATCAATTCCTCTCGCCGCTTAGCAACCAGCGCACCGACGAGTATGGCGGCAGCCTCGCCAACCGTCTCCGCTTCACCTTGCAGATGGCCGCCGCAGTGCGCGCTGTATGGCCCGAGCAGCTCCCACTGTTCGTTCGCATCTCTGCCACCGACTGGGTCGACGGCGGCTGGACCCTCGACGAATCCGTCGAGCTTGCCCGCCTGCTGGAGAGAGAGGGCGTTGACCTCATCGATTGCTCTTCCGGCGGATTGGTTCCCTACGCCACCATCCCGGTCGGCCCCGGCTACCAGGTTCCTTTCGCCGATCGCATCCGCCACGAGGCCGACATCGCAACCGGTGCCGTTGGCATGATCGTTGCTCCTCAGCAGGCCGACCAGATCGTGCGCAACGGGCAGGCCGATATAGTGCTGTTGGCGCGTGAGATGCTCCGCGATCCTTACTGGCCCGTTCACGCCGCCGCCGAGCTGAGTCTTCCAGCTGAATGGCCGCTGCAGTATTTGCGTGCCGCTCCCGCAGGGTCGAAGGCTCGCCAGCCACGATAAAATCCTGACGACCGTAGTCGGAATGCATTCGCAGGAGGATTTACATGTTGTCGCGTCAATGGCTCTTCAATTCGCGCGCGCCATCCGCCGTCTTGTTAATCCGCCTCCTTGTCGGCTGGGTTTTCCTGTCCGAGGGAATCCAGAAATTCCTCTACCCCGCAGCGCTCGGCGTGGGCCGCTTCGAAAAAATCGGCATCCCCGCTCCTGCTTTCTCCGCCCTATTTGTCGGCGTGGTCGAAATCGTCTGCGGAACGCTCCTGATCGTCGGCCTGCTGACACGCCTCGCCACGATTCCCCTAATCATCGACATCTCCGTCGCGATTCTGACGACCAAAATTCCCATGCTCGCCAAGTCCGGTTTCTGGGCCACGATGCACGAGGCCCGCACCGACTACTGCATGCTGCTGGGCCTGATCTTCTTGCTGATCACCGGAGCGGGCAGGCTCTCGCTCGACGCGCGCCTCGACGAACCGGGTAAGCCTCGTGCCTGAAGCCGGGCTCGTCACCGCCGGACAAAGTACCACATTGTGGGACATAGCCGAGCTCTTCCTCAAGCTCGGCACCACCGCCTTCGGAGGCCCCGCCGCCCACATCGCCATGCTCCAGCAGGAGGTCGTCGAACGCCGCCACTGGATCAGCCAGGAAGAGTTCCTCGATCACCTCGGCGCCAGCAACCTCATCCCTGGACCCACCTCAACCGAACTGGTGATCCACATTGGCCGGAAACGCGGCGGCTGGCCCGGATTGCTGATCGCGGGCACGTGCTTCATCCTTCCGGCCGCGTTCATGGTCGGAGTCATCGCCTGGGCTTACGTCCGCTATGGGTCTCTGCCCGCCGTCTCCGGCTTGCTGTATGGCGTCAAGCCGGTCGTCATCGCAATCATCTTGCAAGCCCTGTGGAAGCTCGGTCGCACTGCCATCAAAAGTACGTGGCTGGCTATCGTCGCCCTGGTCACGCTTTTTTTGGCCATCGTCGGCGTCAGCCCGTTGGTGGTACTGATCGTTGGTGGATTCTTAGGAGTGGTGGTATCCCTTGACGCGTCGCGCCGCAAAGCCATGTTCTTGGCAATGTTCCAGCCCGAAGTCGCCACGGCCACAGCCGCCGCAGCTTCGATCGGCTCGTGGCCCATCTTCCTAACCTTCGTCAAAATCGGAGCCATGGTCTTCGGCAGCGGATACGTGCTCCTTGTGTTTCTTCATTCCGAACTCATCGAGCGCCACGCCTGGCTTACGCAGCAGCAACTGCTAGACGCGGTCGCTGTCGGCCAGGTCACGCCCGGTCCAGTCTTCACTACTGCAACGTTCCTCGGCTACCTGTTGCACGGCACCACCGGCGCAATCGCCGCCACCGTTGGCATTTTTCTGCCGGCGTTTGTGCTGGTAGCCATCAGCGCGCCGCTCATTCCGAAAATTCGCGCATCGCGCATCGCCGGCGCCGCCCTCGATGGCGTCAATGTCGCCTCCGTGGCCCTTATGGCCTTGGTCACATGGGAATTGGCGCGCTCCGCCGTCGTCGATTGGATCACCGTGGCCCTAGCAATCGCCAGCGCCGCGCTGTTGTTCCGTTTCCCGCGTCTCAATTCCGCGTGGCTGATCGCGGCCGCGGGACTAATCGGCGCCGCTCGTTCTATCTTCGCGTGACGAAATCGCCACAGCCCGCATCAAAATGCTCGATTGATTCTTCAGTTAATCTTTATCCGTGTAGTCCGTTGTCGATCCGTGGAGATCCGTGGTCGATTTCGCTTTTCGCTCAAATTCGATCCGCGCCTGCTCAACCCATTTCATGCCGCGACCTGCCCTGACGAGGCTTCGCCGCAATGGCGTCATCGCGGCACTTCTCTTTCTCCTCATCCTGACCGGGTCGCAATTGTGGGCGCAGGGCCCCCCCTACCAGACCGACGATCCCGTCCCCGTGGACCTGCACCACTACGAGTTCTACATCTTTGGCTCGGCCGACGGGACACCCGTGGAGATGGACTCTTCGGGCCCAGCCTTCGAGTTCAACTGGGGTGCGTTGCCCAGGGTACAAGTGCACGCGATATTGCCGTGGGGCGTGGTGGCTCCGTCCAACAATCCTATCTATCTACCGAGCGGCACCGGACCTACGGAGTTCGGCCTGACGGACATGGAGTTGGGCGTGAAGATTGCCTTTATCAAAGAGAGTAAACACGTTCCCCAGATTGGCAGCTTCACCATGTTCGAGTTGCCCACAGGCAACGCTAACAAAGGCCTCGGAGTGGGCAAGGTCTGGTACAAACTACCCATCTGGCTGCAAAAAAACGTTGGCAAATGGACCTTGGACGGCGGCGTTGGCTATCAGGTGGTGCCGCAAACCGGCTACCGCAACTTTCTCTACACCGGATGGCTGGTGAAGAAGCAACTCAACGAGCGGCTCGAACTGGGCGCCGAGGTGTTCGCGCACGGCGCGGAAGGAAGCGCCACGCCCCAGAGCCAGTCTTCCACCTTGATCGACGTCGGGGGCTACTACCACTTCAAGCAGCACCCGGGCCAGCAGTTCCTTTTCTGCTACGGTCACTCCGTCGCTGGCCAAACTGAGAACTACGCCTACGTGGGCATGTACTGGACCTGGGGAAAAGACAAAGATAAGGACAAGGATAACCAGACGGTACTACAAGACGAGCCATTCCATTTCGGCCACTAGAATTGCGGCGAATTTTGGCATTTTGAGTTCGATTCGATCGGCAACACCACGCTGTGGGTGCCCCGTCCTTTCCCTTCCTTTGCGAAAGAGTGGGACCTGGTTTATCTTGATCCCAACTCCGACCCGCGCTCTCCGCGGTTGCCCTTGTTTTTATGACCCAATTCTTCTCCGTCTCCTCCCTGTCTACGTGGTGAGATCGTCTTTTGCCCGTTTCTGATCCGTGTCATCCCTGTTCATCGGTGGTTGGTTTCGCTTTTGCTTTTTGCGTCGAGCAGCGTGTCCTCGCGTATATTCGTCCCATGCTTCCGCGAGCTCTCGCCGTCATCATCCTGTCCGCAGCAGTACTCTTCGCACAATCCCCCAAGCAAGCCGCCGACCAGTGGCGCGCCGCGCACGAACAGCAAATCCTGCAGGAATTTACGGCGCTGCTCTCGATTCCCAACGTTGCCAGCGACACCACCAATATCCAGCGCAACGCCGAAGTCCTGGCCGCGTCCCTTGCCCGCCGCCATGTTGACGCCAAGCTGCTGACGGCGGCCGGCTCGAATCCCGTCGTCTTTGGCGAAATCAAAACCCCCGGCGCAAAGCACACCATCGTCTTCTATGCCCACTACGATGGACAGCCCGTCACTCCGAGCGAATGGGAAAGCGGAAAACCATTCACGCCGGAAACAAGAATGGTCAACGGCGAGCCCCGCATCTATGCACGCTCGGCTTCCGACGACAAAGCCGCCATCCTCGCGCAGCTCAGCGCGCTTGACGCCTTGCAGGCCGCGCACATTCCGTTCAAAGCCAATCTGCGCTTCGTCTGGGAAGGCGAAGAAGAAGCCGGTTCCACGAATCTCGGTGCCGTACTCGAGAAATATCGCGACCAGCTCGGCGGAGACGTCTGGCTCATCTGCGATGGCCCGGTCGACCAGAGCGGCCACCAGAGCGTGGTCTTCGGCGCGCGCGGCGTCACTCATCTCGCCATCACACTCTACGGCCCCAACCGCGAGCTCCACAGCGGACACTATGGCAACTGGGCGCCCAATCCCGCCATGATGCTGGCGCAACTGCTGGGTAGCATGGAAGACGCCACCGGCCATGTTCTCGTACCTCATTATTACGACGGAATCGTGCCGCTCAGTCCGCTCGAGCAACAAGCCATCGCCGAAGCCCCACGCAACGAAGCCATGTTGATGCGCGAGTTCGGTCTCGGTCACGCCAACGGCGGAGGCAAGCCCCTGCTCGAGCTTCTTAACGAACCCACTCTCAACATCGACGGCTTCGCCTCCGCCCGCACGGGAGCCAAGGCCAACAATGTTGTGCCCTCCACCGCGACGGCCGATATAGACATGCGCCTGGTGAAAGGTCTCGACTGGAAGACGCAGCAACAGCGTGTCGTCGACTACGTTGCCTCGCAGGGATACTTCATCACCAACGTGCCGCCCGATAAGACCATGCTGCTCGCGCATCCTCGCGTCGCCTTCGTCATGCTTGACACCGTCGGCTACAACGCGGTGCGCACTCCCATGGACCTGCCCATCGCGAAAGACGTCATCGCTGCCGTCGAAAGTGCGCGCGGCCCAGTCGTCAAGCTGCCTACCATGGGTGGCAGCGTTCCCCTCGAAGTCATCGAGCACGCCCTCGGCACGCACACCATCACCGTGCCTATCGCTAATTACGACAACAACCAACACTCGTTCAATGAAAACATCCGCCTGCAGAACTTATGGGACGGCATCGTCACCATGTCCGCCCTCGAGGCGATGAAGTAGATTGTGATCGCTTTTGTATTTTGCTAACTCTTATCCGTGTGATCCGTGCAAATCCGAGGTTGAATTTGCTTTTGACTTTCGCCTCAATCCGATCCGCGTCCTCCGCGCAAATCCGCGGTTGCCTTTGCCCTTGTGACCCAATTCCGATCCGTGTTCATCCGTGTAAATCCGTGCCTGATTAGTTTTTGACTTTCTGCTACGCTGACTCCGCCAAGTATTCAGGAGCCCCGCATGCCATCACTGAAATGGCTTTTCGCCTTAATCCTTCTCCTCGCCCTCAGTCTTCACTCCCAGACCAAGACCATCGCCGAACGGCTCGGCTATCCCGCCGACGCCAAGCTCCTCATCCTTCACGCCGACGATCTCGCCGTCGCCCACTCCGTCGACACCGCCAGCTTCGATTCGCTCAACCACGGCGCTGTCACTTCCGCCAGCATCATGGTGCCTTGTTCGTGGCTCACCGAAGTCGCCGACTACGCCAAGACCCACCCCGACGCCGATCTCGGCCTACATCTCACCCTCACCAGCGAATGGAAAACCTATCGCTGGGGTAGCGTCGCCCCCAACGACGACGTCTCCAGCCTGCTCGATCCCGCCGAAACCTTCTGGTTCACCTCTGAGCAAGTCGCAGCCAAGGCCGATCCCGAGGAAGCCGAAAGCGAAATTCGCGCCCAGATCGAACGCGCCCTCGCCGTGGGAATCCATCCGACTCACCTCGACAGCCACATGGGCTCACTGTTCTCTACGCCTGAGCTTTTTGCTGTGTACGTCAAGGTAGCGCACGAGTATCACCTTCCATTTCTCGTCATAAAGGTCGGCGATGCGCGCTCCGCGTTTTTGAATTTGCTTTCGCCCGACGACGTCATCATCGACGCCGTAGTCATTGCCGGCGAAAATGTGCGTCCCGATCAAACGAAGTCTTTTTATCTCGACGCCATCAAGAACCTAAAGCCCGGCATCACCGAGATGATCGTGCATCTCGGTCACGACGACGCCGAGCTCCAGGCCATCATGGTTGATCACGACGCGTTCGGAGCAGCCTGGCGTCAGCGCGACTTCGACATCGTCAACAGTGACGAGTTCAAGAAGGCGCTGCGCGACAACCACATTGTGCTGGCCAAGTGGAAAGACCTGCAAAAACTCGTAAACTCACACTGATAACGAAGCGACGTTTACGTCCTCTGCTTTGTCATCCACGGCGAGGTCACCACGGCGACCGAGTCGAGGCACCTGTATTTCGAGCTTGTTGATTATTGATCCGCGTCATCCGCGCAATCCGCGGTTGCTTTTGTTCTCGAGCCCTGAATCTTATCCGTGCCATCCGTCCAAATCCGTGGTTAGTCTTTGCCGCTGTTTCTTACCCAGTTCTTCTCTGTGTCTTTGTGCCTCTGTGGTGAATCTGGCTTTCCAGTTAGAATCAATACGTGCCCAAGTTTTTCGACAACCCGGCCCAGCGCACCGCCCCTCCGGGCGCCCACGTCCCCGCGTCCGTAACTCTCGGCACTGTCGAGATCCGTCCCGCCACCGTCCTCGCGCCCATGGCTGGCATCACCGACACCGTCTTCCGCCGCTTCATTCGCAATCTCAGCGGATGCGGCCTCATGATGACCGAGTTCACCTCGGCCGACGGCATCATCCGCCACAAAGACAAGAAGGCCAAGCGCTACCTCACCTTCTACGGCGACGAACACCCGATCTCGGCGCAGCTCTTCGGCAGCGATCCGGCCACGCTGTCGGAAGCCGCTAAGATCGTCGAAGACCTCGGCTTTGATCTCGTTGATCTCAACCTCGGCTGTCCTGCGCGCAAAGTCGTCACCTGCAATGGAGGCTCCGGCCTGCTGCGCAACTTGCCGCTCATCCAGAACATTTTCGAGTCGGTCCGCGCCGCCGTCACCATCCCGTTCACCGTGAAGTTTCGCGCCGGATGGAGCGACAAAGAGGTCGTCCACGTGCAACTGGCGAAGATGGCGCAAGACTGCGGACTCGCTGCCGTCGCCCTCCACGCCCGCACTCGCGAGCAGGGCTACAGCGGACAGGCGCGCTGGGAGTGGATCGCCGCCCTCAAAGACGCAGTCAAGATTCCTGTTATCGGAAATGGCGATATCCGTTCGCCCGAAGATGCCGCCGCCATGGTCGCCGAGACCCGCTGCGACGCCGTCATGATCGGCCGCACCGCCGCCAGCAATCCGTGGATCTTCCGCCAGATCGAGCAATACACCGCGACCGGCCGCTACGATACGCCTACCGAGGCCGACCGCTACGACATGATCCGCACTTATTTCACCATGCTGGCCGACGAAAAGATCCAAGGCGCCGCCGGCAAGATGAAGCAGTTCGCCGCCTGGTTCACCCACGGCGTCGCGCACGGCGCGAACCTCCGCAAGGCCGTCTATGAGTCCCACAATGAGATAGAAATTATCGCCGCCGTTGACCGCTTCTTCGAGCGCAGCTAGCTACGTCCGCGACCCCACAACAGACCGAGTCTCTAACATTGTCATCCTGAGCGAGCTGAGCGCCTGCTTTTTCGCTCTCGCCTTATCCGTGTTCATCCGTGTAAATCCGTGGCTGCTTTTGTCTTTGACTTTCGCTTCTAACGAAATCGGCGGCCGCTTTCGCTTTGCCTCACGAATTGTCACTCACCTGCTCGCCCTTACCTACGTGGGTCTGCATATACTGCCACTGCTGAGTGAACAACTGCTCCGGGTCCTGCGACTTCACGAAGTTCAGAATCGCCTGTCCCGTAACCACGAAGATGTAGTACACGCAGGGCACCAGAATCCACCAATGGCGCAGCGCGGGAGTAAACGGCGCCGCCAACACCAATATGATACTTGCGCCGCCATACGCACTTACCAGGATCAGAGCCATCTTCATCTGCGGATCGTTGGCCTTCCCCATCACCCCATTGAGTCGGAACCAGTGCTCTCGCCACAACTCATCGTTATTTTGCAGATGAAGCGGATCACTCCGCCGCGCGATCCGGTTCAGTTCCTTGCTCTGCTCCGATGCCGGCAGATGGTCGATGATTTCCAGCGCGCGCTCAAACTCGGCCTGGTCATGGTAGCCCTCCAGGTTCTCCGGGGCCGCCTTTCCCAGATACGCTGTCACTAGGCTCCGCCAATTCGGATCGCGCCAGTACGCCATTTCCGGCGGAGGAGGCTCGGGCGCCTGCGGTGCCGCCTCACCTTCCGGCGTCGGCATCGGCGGAGGCCCAGCCCGCGGGCCCTGATGCGGTTCCTTCATCCACGCCGGCTTGGCCGCTTCCCATGCCTTCGCTGCTGCTTCGCGTTCTTGCGCTTCTTTCTGCCGCTTTTCGGCCTCGCGGCCCGCCACGTAATTCGCGATGCCCCCGATGAGCGCTCCCAGCACGGAGTTCACCGTACTCCCCGCCACGAACGCAGCCGCAAGCAGGATCGAAAGTCTGGTCTGGTCCCCCAGATGCTCGACCTTCCAAAACGTCGTCCACAATTCCGGACGATGCAGCGCCATCACCAGCAGCACCATCGATCCAGGAATCAGCGCACACAGGAAGCCGAAGAACTTATCGATGATTTTCATCCAGTCCATACGCGACTCCTCACCACCGCAAGCGGATCGTCCAGGTGGCTCCCGCTGCAGGCATTCTCGCAGACCCACGCCCCCATCCGAATCCTCAAATTGCTTGACGGGAGTATCCACTCCGATGCCCGCCAACCGCCGGGTGCTTTGCCCTTATGCCTTAATTCCGATCCGTGTAGTCCGTGTAAATCCGTGGTTGGTTTTGTTTCTCGATTTGGATAGATCCGCGTCCTCCGCGCAATCCGCGGTTGCCTTTAGTTTTACCCAACTTCTACCCGTGCCGATCCGTGAAAATCCGCGGCCGCTTTCTTTGTCTTTTGCCTATTCTTCCTCTCCGTGTCCTCCGTGCCTCCGTGGTGAATTCCGCTTTCGACTACCCGCTAATCTTTTTCGAGTATTGCCCCTCACCCTCACGCCGCTTACGCTTCCTCAACACTTTTTGGGGTGCTCCATCATGAGTTCTACCTACGCGGGCGTCTGTCCCGCTCCGTCAACATCCGTGCGGAAACACTTAGCTGTGCAAATCACTGTCGCGGCCCTGTTGGCCCTATCGATGGCCCTCTATTTCTGGACCGACTCGCGCTATCCCGCGCTGCTGAAGAAACTGCATTCCGGTAGCGCGGTAAAAGTCGCCCGAGATACCGCTCGCCACCCGCGTGGGGCGCACCACTCTCAACTGGATGTGGACCAACCGCATCGGCATGACCTTTGGCATCTGCTTCGGCGCAGCCGCTCTCACCCTGCTGCCTTTGTTCTCGCGCCGCCGCTTCAGCAGTGCTGCCGGTAACACGCTCATGGGCGCCGCTCTCGGTACGCCACTCGGCGTCTGCGCCAACTGCGTCGCTCCCATCGGTCAAGGACTCATCAGCGCCGGAGCCAGCCGCTATACCGCACTCGCTACCATGATCAGCTCACCGCTGCTCAACGTCGTGGTACTAGCCATGGCCTTCACGCTTTTTCCGCTCCCGATTGCACTCACCCGCCTCGCGATTCCCATCCTTCTTCTGGCTCTAGTTCCTCTCATCGCCGGACGCCAAACTACCGGTATCGAACTCGCACTTCCTGCTGATGACAGCGCGAGTTGGACCCACGACATCGCTGCCACGCTCCTCACATTCCTGAAGAACCTCGCTCGTCTTGCCGCCATCACCGTGCCCTTGATGGTTCTGGCTGCCCTTCTCGGAGCTGTAGTCGCCGAGTTGCTTCCAGCGCACGACATCCCGGCCACCGCCAGTTTGCTGGGCATCATCATCGCCGCCTTGATCGGAACGTTCCTGCCCGTCCCAATGGCCTTCGACGTGGCCGCAGCTTTTGTTCTGATGTCCCGTGGCGTCCCACTACCCTACGTGGTGACGCTGCTTTGCACCTTGGGAGCGTTCAGCATCTATCCCATGCTGATTATGGGCCGCAGCCTTTCCTGGCGCACCGCGGTCAAGTTGTTCATCTCAGTCGCGGCGTTAGGAACCATCGCCGGTGTCGGAACAGCGCTCTTGCAGCGAGCGTCGTAGAGCTAATTCCGAGTGCTCGCGTTGGTTGGTTTTGCGCTTTCTGGTGGAAGCACCACGCTTTAGCGTGATGATAAAACGTCGATGGTGGATCAAAGGATTATCGGCGGCGTTCCGCGAATTCCGCGGTTGTCTTTGAGACCAAGCCTGATCCGTGTCGTCCGTGTTAATCCGTGGTTGCTTTTTGCCTTAATTCTGATTCGAGCCAATCCGCGGAAATCCGCGGCAGAGCTAGTCCAGCAGCACGCTGGGATTCTTCTTCGCGATATGCAGCAACTTCAGCGTTGCCTGCCGCGGCTCACGGATCCCCTGCTCCCAGCTCTCCACCGCATTTGAACTGACGTTGAGCAGCCGCGCCAGTAGTGCCTGGCTGGCATTCAGGCTGGCGCGCAGGGCGCGGATATCAGCCGGCTTCAACGGTTTGGGCCGCGCCGGCAACTCTGCGGTACGCAGGTCGAGTCCACCCTTCGCGCTCTTGGCCGTTGGCTGCTGGCTGCGTTTCTTTTTATCCTTCTTCTTGTCTTTTTTCCCCACGTCTCGCCCTCCCCTGCCACATTGTGGTAGTGCCACAATGTAGGACTTTGCCTCTCTCTCGTAAATGGCCCAAAAGCGCCTGGCCCACCCACCACCTTACTGCCCACTCAAACGGTATAATTCCTTACGGTTTCCGCGAAAACCCGCGGCTGAATCTGCCTTCGCTTCTTGCCTGATTCTTCTCCGTGCTCTCTGTGTCTCTGTGTCTCTGTGTGGATCCTGTCTTTCTTAATGCCTTAATCCGATCCGCGTCCTCCGTGCAATCCGCGGCTGCCCGTGCCCTTGATCCAGGCCGTATCCGTGTCGATCCGTGTAAATCCGCGGCTGATTTGCATTTGACTTTTGTCCGATCCTTCTCCGTGTCCTCTGTGCCTCCGCGGTGAATCCTGACCTTGGCTACAGCCCCAACGCCCGCGCCACCGGTCGCCCTTTGTCTCCCATCGCGACGTACGCCAGTGGAGTCTCGTGGTCGTGCGTGAACGCCACCAGCCACTTCTGCGGAATCGCCTCGGCATAGAACTTATGTCGATTCTCGATGGTGGTGAGCGGGTATAGATCGTATCCCAACACCCAGGTCGGGTCGAGATGATTCGCCGTTGGAATCAGGTCGCTGGGATAGCACAACGTCGCTCCACCGCTGCGTATCACCACTGCCTGCATGTCGCGCGTGTGACCGGGAAACACCCGCACAGCAATGCCGGGCGCGATCTCGGCATCGCCTTCCAGCAGCGTCATCTGTCCGCTGGCCACGAGAGGATCGTAATTGTCGGTCATATAGCTCACCCGATCGCGTTCGTGCTGTTCGTGCGCGTGCTCCAACTCACCTTTTTGCGCATAGTAGTGCGCCCTCTGGAACGTGGCCACCGGCGTGCCGTCGCGATAGTACGTGTTCCATCCGCAATGGTCGAAGTGCAAGTGGGTGTTGATGACGATGTCGATCTCATCCGGCGCGACACCAGTCTCTTCCAGGCTCTTCATCAGTAGCGCCTGGTTCTTGTAGATCGCCTGGCTCTTCTCCGTCAGCTTCGGTCCAATGCCGGTCTCGACCAGCACCGTCTGTTTCCCGTCGCGTACCAGCAATGAGTTGGTGCCCACCTTCAGCATGTTGCGCGCATCGGGCTGCACGCGCTTCTCCCACATCACCTTGGGCACGACGCCAAAGAACGCGCCACCGTCGAGCTCGTAAGTCCCGTCGCTGAGCACCGTCACTTCGAAATCGCCGATTGTCGTTCTAAGCAATCCCTACTCCTTGCAACTCCATCGTAAGTTCGAGTTCGCCGCTTACTTTTTACTGCCTATTGCCTATTGCTTATTGCTTATCGCTAATCCGTGTCGATCCGCGGCGGCTTTTGTTTTGCTCGAGAATTCACCCAGCGTCACGGGAGGACCTTCATGTTCCCGAAACTCAGCCTGTGTTCCCTGCTCAAGGTCAACGCCGCAGCGCAGCAGCTCACTCTTCCTACCCCGCCGCCATCTGTCGCCAGGACTCCAACATCCAGTATCGCGGTCTCTCTGAGAAGAGTGCAATCCATAGATCCGAATTTCTTTTCGAAAACGGGGGTGGACACTAGAGAAGTCGAATTCCCTCGGGGTTAAAGCCCGGTGTCTACGGTGCCCGCAACGGCACCCTTAGACTTCGCTCAGGGCAGCCTTTAAAGTCGTGCCCTTGCAAATCACTCTCCTGAGAGTAGTTCGAGGGCTACGGCTCTTCCCAGTCCAGCGCGTAAACATCCTGGGTTCCGGCGTTGCGCAGCATGATCGGCGAATCGTCAGGGGCAACGGCGAACCAAGCGTTGTAATAGCCCACAGTGGCAATATTCTTCAGGTCAACGACCCGTTCCGTCCTATGGTCGCTGAGGCGGATCCTGATGATAGCGCCCGTTCCACTGCCGTCGGCTGCCTGAAGGTACTGTCCGTCCTTTGACCATTCCAGCCAGCCCATGGTGCCAGTGGCCAGTTCCGTCCATTTCTGCGTCTGGAAATCAAAGACTACCAATCGCCTTGCGTCAGTCGAGAGAGCGGGAATATATCGGCCGTCCGAAGACCATCGTGGTGAGTACATACCCCGCGATCCGGGAAGCGTGGAGATTTGATGGGTTGCCAAATCGAGGATCTGGATTGTGGAGGATGGATCAGCGGATTCGCCTGCGAACACGACTTTGCTACCGTCGCTTGACCAGTTCGGGTCGGCTTGGGCCGCAGGGTTGTCAGGCATCAGCTGCCGTACGCTTCCGCCCTCCCGTAAAACCTCGTAGACCTTGAAGCGCCTGTTGGCATCCGTCTCAAAGAACAAGATGGTCTTGCCGTCAGGGGACCAGCGAGGCATCAGAGCTTGCGCGGGGGCGTACGTCAGTTGCAAGCGCTCACTCCCGTCGGTTTTGCTCCGCCACAGGGTGCCTTCCGGAAAAGACACATACGCCATCCACTGTCCGTCTTTCGAGAAGGAGACGTATTCAGCGGAAATACCTCCGAGGTAAGGCTCAAAGCGGCCGGACTTCACGTCATAGCGGGTCAATTCACCGCGGACAGTACGGCCTACGACGAACAACTTCTTACCGTCGGTGCTCTGCAGCGGGGCAGACAAAGGCATCGGGCTGGAAGTCAACTGAATCGGTTTTGGTTCCGAGCGAAGAAAGCCGGCCTTTCGCGGTAACGCCCATATTTGGTCGCGCTTCAAGAAGAGGAAGTACTTCCCATCCATAGTCCACTCGCCGCAACACTCGAAGTCGGGAGGACTGGTGAAGCCGGGCAGCAAGCGATGCAAGCCGGTGCCGTCGAGCGAGACTTCCATGAAATAAGACGGGGTAGCATAGGTCGTTTGATATGCGAACCGAAAATGGGTACTGTCGGGTGACCATGCTGGACCGAAGACGAAACCGGAGTCTCCAACCGTGATTACCTTCCTTGCATCGCTCCCGTCAGCCTTCGCCGCGAACAAACTGTTACCGTTGCTGTAGGCGATCAATTTGCCGTCGGCCGACCAAGCGGCGTCCTGCGCGACGATGTCTTCCAACTGTCGTGGCGAACCGCCCAGCATGGGCACAGTCCACAATGGCCCCGCGGGGGGCACTCCGTGGCCATCGATTAAAAGAAGTTCAGACCCATCGGGCGACAGGAACGCGTTCGTCATGTTGGTGAATGGGAAATCAGACAACTTCCGGGGCTCGCCGCCGGAGGTGGACATCTCAGCCATGCCCTGGTAATCGCGGCCTTGCAGGTACAAATAGAGCCTCGAACCTTCCGTTCCGATCAAGAATTTCTGCTGGCCGTCATGCGTAAGCTGGATGAAATTGGAGACTTTGGGCGCGGGCGCGGGGCGCATCCAGAAATAGGCGAGCGCGCCCGCGACGAGCAGCGCGAGCAGGGCCGCTCCAGCGATCGCGATTCCCCGCCGACTGGCAGGCTCACCCAAGTGCGCATGGCCGCCGCTAGGTGTCGTCATCCCCGAATCTGACAGCGCCTCCAGTGCAAACGCCATATCAGAGGCCGATTGAAAACGTTGTTCGGGACTCTTCTCCAGGCAGCGATGCACCACGCGCTGCAACCCCGGTGGCGCAGTTGCGGTGATCTGCGAGATCGACGGTGGGTCCTCATTCAGAATTGCCGCCATGGTCTCCGCAGAGGTCGGCTTGCGAAAGGTCTGCTTGCCCGTCACCATCTCATACAGAATCGTGCCAAAGGCGAAGATGTCGGAGCGGTGGTCGGCGATCCTCCCACGCACCTGCTCCGGAGACATGTAGCCCGCGGTTCCCATCACCATGCCCGGTTCTGTGCCTTGGTCAACCGTGGCATCTACTTCGGATACTTCCTTGGGCTGCGGCAGCTTGGCCAACCCGAAGTCGAGAATCTTGACCCGTCCATCTCTGGTGATGAAGAGGTTCTCCGGCTTAAGGTCGCGATGGGTGATGCCCTTATCGTGCGCTGCCGCGAGGCCGTGGGCGACCTGCACGGCATAGTCAATTGCTTTGCGCAGCGGTATCGGCCCGCGCCTCAGCCGCTCGCGCAGCGTCTCGCCTTCGAGTAGCTCCTCCACCAGGTACGAAACGTCACCTTGAGTAGCCATCTGGAACACGGCGATAATGTTGGGATGGTTCAGCGCCGCAGTTGCCCGCGCTTCCTGCTCGAAGCGGCGCATGCGCTCCGGGTCGGCGGTCAGCGACTCGGGCAGAACTTTGATGGCGACTTCGCGGTCCAGCCGCGTGTCGTGCGCACGATACACTTCGCCCATGCCGCCCGCGCCAAGCGGCGAACGAATTTCATACTGCCCGAGGATTGTTCCGGGAGCGAGGGGCATGAGGAGTACGCAGGATTATATCCTGACTCACAATTTCTCTAGATTAGATTCGCAGAGAGTGGCCAGGGCTAAAAGCCCAGAAGATTGCGAATGCCGTGGTCGCCGGGCTAAAGCCCGGTGCTTCCACCAGTGCGCGACGAGGTTGGAGCCGGGCTAGCGCTGGGCGACGGCTGTATTAGGCACAACGAGCGGAGCGTCGACGCTGCCGATCTGTTGCGTGGTGCGGTCCATCACGCCGATGCGCAGATTGTATTTGCCGGGAGGCAAGGAAATCAGCTGGTGGGCGGGCAGGCCGTACTGTTGTACCGCGGCATAGGCATTCAGAGGGATGGTTGCGTCGAGCGTGTCGGAGGCGTGCGCGACTTCCTTACCCGAACTATCGAAGGCAATCACCATGCAGTCGAGTTGGGCGCGCTTCTTGTTGTCGGGCGCATCGGCAAATACTACGCCGTCGCTGTTAATGACGTAGTTGATCTTCACGTCGGAGCGAGTCGCATCAGGCGGCTCAATGGAAGTGGTCAGCAGCATCGAGGTGGCGGGAGGCATGCCGGGTTGCAGCGCGGCGCGCAGCGCAGCCGTACCCTCTGGTCCTCCGGTTACCTGCTGAGGAATGCTGTAGTATCCCCGCCGATAGGCCAGCTTGAGTCCCTTGTTGGGCAGCTTCACCACGACACGATGATAGCCGCCGCCCGCGTCTTCCTTGGGTGGGGTATAGGCGAGGGTGTAATAAGTTGAGCCGTCTTCCAGACTGCGATTGATGACCCGCTTCAGGTCGTTGGTGTTTACGAAGGCTTCGCCTCCGGTTTGCTCGGCCATGCTCTTCATGGTGATGCGATCATTAGAGAGCGCGACGGTCTCGGCATTGATGGTGGCGCCTGCGTTGCTGGAAGAAGTCGAGATCACTCCGTGTGCAGATCCCGGCGCAACGTCACTCATGACCTGGTTCTCGGCAGTGGCCACGCTGATATCGATGCCCTTCGATCTGCAGTCCGCGCACATCGACGGGATACACCGCTACGCGCGAAGTGGCGAGTAACGACCCGGTCTGCGCGTATCGCATCCTGAAAGTCGGCGCACGTTGCGGAACTCGTCGGGCGAAGCGGGGTCGGGCTCGATCTGTACGGGAAAGCTGCCCGACAGCCAGATGAGGTTCTTGCGGCCGGGATATCCGGAGACGGCGCGCGCCAGGCCCTGCATGGCCTCCAGCGTGAAGCGCACGCGGTCGGTGGTGCGGAAAGCCTCGTAATCGTTGTAACTCTGTTCGATTCGCGAGGCCTGGTTATAGACCATAGAATCCGAGCTAAAGCCGCCCCCCCGGCGCCCGTATTGACAGCCGGCGCGGCTTGTTGCGCGGTAGCAGTGATGTTGGCGACGGTGCGTTCCCGTTCCACCATGGTGGTCAGAATCTGCGATTTCGCCGGGTCCAGTAACTCGGCCATCTGCATCAGTTGCTTGGGATCCTCAGTGAAACCTTGCAACATCTCCAGACGCTGGGTGAGCACGAACAGCGCGACCGGCTTTCCGGCGGGAATCCCCTTCAGTAATTGCAGCAACTGACTTCGCGCGTAAGCCTGGTCGGAGGTTGCGGTGTTCAGGACATCGAAGAGCACGACCGTCCAGCTGTTTTGAGGCGCCTTCGCGGGGACGTTGGTGTAGGTGTTAGCCGCAGTAGCCGTAGCCGTCGGCTTGATTCCCGGCGCGACTGACGTACTCGCCTGGTCGACTGCGGGCGAGTGAAGCTCAAAAGCGCGTATAGCTTGCGGCTTGCCGTCCTGAAGCACTGTGAAGTCCGCAGCCGTGAGGTCTTTCACCGGACGCCCCTGACTGTCGGTGACCACGACGTCAAACTGCACCAGACGAGCGTTCACATGAATCGTCGCCCCTGCGGAAGTGTTTGGCGCAGAAGTTCCTGGAGCAATCGAGGCTATCTCCGTTCCTGTCGATGGCATGCTCGCCTTGGCCGGCCGCAAAACGTCAGGCAAGGGCACCGGCGCAGCGGCAGAAACCGTAGGAGGCGCATCGTCGATCGGAATCGGTTTAGGCTCGGCGTTGGCGACTTGCGTTTCCGGCGCGGGATGTTTGCTGGCGCTCAGGCCGCGATCGAGAAACAGAACGTACACGCACAGCAAGTTGTACGTCTGGTTGTAAGTTGCCGGATCGAGCGATGTTTTCAAGACGAAAGAAGGCGGCGTACTGGGAGCTACCTGGTGCACGTCGGTGGGTAGCAACGGATTCACAGTGGATGGCGATTGTGAGCCACTGGCGTCATTTGAGAGATAACCAGCGGAGTAAATCGTGATCGCCGGAACGTGGGCACGCTGGAAGAATGCGGCAAAGCCTTCTGGCACGTCAGCGATAGGCCGTGGATCGGGATCGATGCGCAAGGCTCGGGCGGCCGCGGGCAGAAGGCTTGCCATCACAGCTCCGCTGGTGTTCGTCGAGTAGGACGCCGCGGTGCGCCCGAGGTGATCAAGATCAACCACGCCGCGAAACTCGCGCCGCTGCGCATCAGAAAGGTTCTTCCAGTACCAGGTTGCTCCCGCGGCATTGGCTCCGGAGAATGCGGCGAAGACCAGGGTGTGTCGATGGTTTGTCGAGGTAAGCGACTCGGCCAGCAGCGGGAGCATCGTCACGCCGCCCCACCCTACCACTCCTTCGTCGCCGCGGCTGTCGTAGTCGAGGCGCGCTGCAACCAGAATGGTTCCGTACTCGCTGCCGGGCAACGTGCAAACCACATTTGGAAAAGTCTGGTCGGGGACGTTCTGCACCTGGATTTTGTCCTTAGCGCAGCCGGCCTTTTCAAACATCGTGCGCAAGGTTTGTACGCGTTGTTCGGGAGTCTGGGGCGCCTGTTGTATACGCTGTTGAACGATGGAGCGGTCGATGCGGAGGAAAGTAACGTTATCGGCCAGGCAGGTGGTGGTCAGACCAAAAAGAAAAATCAAGCTGGAGCATGCCAGCAACAGCTTGCGTCCGATGGCTTGAGCGTTGTGGACCATTGCTTGGACCGTTGCTCCGTTGGGCAACGCACTCATTATCGACCTGTTGTCACCAAAAAGACAAAAGACCCGCCATGCGACGGGTCTTTTGGGCTTTTCTGCAACCTGCGCCGTGCAGTTTAGCGGCCGGTGTATCGAATGTTCCGGTGCTGCTGCGAAGCGCGCTGGGCAGCGCTATTACGTGCGCCGTTGGCAACACTGGTGAGCACTGGTCGAACGGCCGAATGCTGGGCGACCTGAACCACTCGGTTCAGTCCGCGCCCCTGATGCGAGGTGCTCGACAACTGGTTGCCGAAGCCTCCGGGAGGTACGCCGGCTGCCGACATGCCAGCCCACAATCCAGTCGCCACAGCGGCGCCTGCGACCACAGCCGCAATGGCAAATACCTGGCGGCCCGTCAGTTCGCTACCCGGGAAAACCGGGGCAGCCTGGGGAGCAGGGGCTGGAGCGGGGGTCGGATCGGCAGTCCGCGAGCTTGAGCCGCCAGCATCCAGTTCAGTCGTCTTGCCGGCTTCGGTGATCATCAGCGCGCCTGTGTGGCTGGTGATGACAACCTGATCGTTGAGGCGGGCGATTTCATAGGTGGCAGCCTTGTCTTTCGGCGCTACCGTGATCTGAGCCGCCTGCGCGGGCATGCCATCGGTGGTGCTGACGGCGGCGGTGCCGCGAACTACCTTCACGCCCTGGGCCTCATAACGGATGGCCGAGTAGGGATTGACGGTGACTTTGGATCCGTCCTGGTTAATCGTGGTCGCAGTGGCGCCAGCGGTCTCGATCTTGTCGCCGGGTGCGACGGAGGCCGAGCGGGCAACTTCGGTTCCGTTCAGCGTTACGTTCCCTGATGCATACAGAGTGGTGTTGCCGGTCTCAGCCATAAGCATTGCCGCCGGAGTCAGCAACATCATCGCAATGCTCAGGATCTTTGTAGCTAAACTGTTGCGCATAATAGATTGGCCTCCAAGCCTGTCTTTGTTGCAAATCGCACTGAAATTGGCTCGGTCGTCTGCCGAAGCGCGTGTCTTCGACCCACGGCCGCTTTGCTTCTTGTCAACCGCACAGCAGCAGTTCCGGTTGGCTTAATCCATGCCGCACGAGTAATGACTGCGGCAAAATCGATTCCGTCGCAACCCTAGCCGGCTTATGTCAGAATCAAGTCGGCACCGCGAGACAAAATTGTAACGTACAGACGCCTACCTCGCCACAGCATTCTTTGTTAATCGACTAGTTACTATGATTTACGCGCGATTCTCTGAAATGGCCGACGACCGTCGGGAGTTAGGGCCGCGGCACAAAGAGGACCGAACGGCGGGTGCGTCCCTTCTGAGGAATTGACTGAACCCGCCATTGACGCCGGGAGTAAAATCCCCACGTCACGCGCTGGCGCTGCTATATAGTTGCTTTGCTGCAACCACCGCCCAGTCGCTGTGGATCTTAATGTTCCATTGGAGGTTGGCCATGAAACCGCTCGCGCGAGTTGTGCTTCTCGCATCAGTGGCCGTTGCAATTTCTCTCCTCTCAGCTTGTTCCCGCCACGATACCAATGAACGCTACGTCCTGGTTACGGTGAATTCGAAGTTGCCTTATTGGCAGACTGCTGCTGCCGGGCTGGCCAAGGCCGCCTCTGTGTACGGGGTGAAGATGGATGTCCGCGGGCCCGACACATACGACCCGCAGGCAGAAGTGAAGGAATTTCGCGACGCGGTTGCGTTAAAGCCGGCTGGAATTCTGGTATCCGTTGCCGACACGGCGTTGATGCAGCCCGCAATCAACGATGCCATGGATGCCGGCGTCCCGGTCATCACCATCGATTCGGATGCTCCCGCGAGTAGGCGCCTGTACTTCATCGGCACCAACAATCTGCAGGCCGGACGCCTGGGTGGTGAGCGGGTGCTGGAAAAGCTGCATGGCAAGGGCAACGTCGTGTTTTACACCATGCCGCAGACCAACCTGGACGAGCGCCTTAAGGGCTACAAAGACGTGTTTGCCGATCATCCCGGAATCAAGATCGTGGAAGTGTTCAACATTAAAGGTGATTCCGGCAACGCGTTTGACCGAACACAGCATTGGTTGACCGAAAAGGGTGTGGACCACATCGACGCCTTCGTTTGCCTGGAGGCGTCGGCTGGAAAAGATGTCGCCGAAGCGGTCCGGCGCAACAATGCCACCGATCGCCTGATTATCGCCATGGATACTGATGAAGCCACGCTGGGCCTGGTCAAGAGCGGTCTCATCGATGCGACCATCGCGCAAAAGCCCTACACCATGGCGTACTACGGACTGAAGCAACTGGACGATATTCATCACTATCCGGTGGACCTGAAGAAAGACTTCTCAACCGACTCGTTCTCGCCGTTCCCGCGCTTTGTCGATACTGGCGTGTCCCTGGTGGACAAAGTGAACGTCGATTTGTTCGTCCAAGGGCGGCAGGAAGCGCAAGGAAAATAGAGGCGTCGAGGTCCCAGGGCGTTAATTGACTCCACGCGGGAGAGAACCGCCATGTTGCGGATGATTGTGCTGGTCGCCATCGGATGGATTGTCGGTCTGTCGGCCCGTGTTCTGATGCCGGGCAAGGGCCCGGATGGCTTTTGGGCGACCACCGGTATTGGTGTAGGAGGCGCGCTAATCGCCGCCGTTATCGGCCGGTTCGCAGGCTGGTGGCATCCGGGCGACGCCCCGGGGTTCGTTCTTTCTGTCGTCGGCGCAATTATGATTCTGGCGCTCTATCGCGTTCTCAAGAGCAAGACGGCGTGAGCCGCTCGGACTGAAGTCCGCGCGGCCCATGAAAAATGAAGGCCGTAACGGCACGACTGAGAGTCGTGCCCTGACGCGAATCAGCGACCGACAACCGAAACATTAAAATTCACGGGAATCGAGCGCGGAGGGTAGCACGCACTGCGGTCGCAGGCCTGGAAGCGCAGTGTGCCAGTGACCGGGAAGTTGCCGCTCGGCGCGTTCGCCGGGGCCTTAATCACCGCCGCGATGGTGAAGTCGCCGCTGTAGACGCTCAGCTTTTCGTCAGGCGCGAAGGGAAACGACATGTCCTGTCCGTCGGGGTACTTCACGCCGGCGACCGCGACTGGATTCGTTGGACTGAGTTTCAGCACGGTGGGAATCAGCAGCTCGGAGTGCGGCTTGTTGGAGTTGATGTGGAACTCGCTGCCCACGCGAAAGTCGAGTTGCACGGCTGCCGAACCGCCGGCTTTGACTTGCACCTTGCCAACCGGCGCCAACTCAACCGACGGAACTCGGGTACCCGGCTCCTGAGCAAACGCGACTGCGGCAAGCAGCACCGCGAGCGGCAGTAACACCCGTCTCATTGCACAGCCGTCTTCGTCGTCTCGGCGGACGCGGGCGTGGAGGTGTCGGCTTTGTTGATGCCGACTACGTGGGAAGCCAGCGCCTTTTGCACGTTTTCTTCGATCTCGGCGCGACCGAGAAGTCCGGTGCCCTTGCCGACGATCTTGCCTTCGCGATCGATATAAAAACTGGTCGGCAGGTATTCGACATTACCGTACTGTTCCGAAACCTTGTCCGTGCCCAAGAGGACGGGATAGTTGACTCCCATCTCGCTGGCGAACTTGGCGATCTTGTCGGTTTCAGTGTCGTCCATGGCGATGCCGAGGACGACCAGTCCGTCGCCACCATATTTTTTCTGAAGGTCCACGAACCAGGGCATTTCGACCTTACAGGGAGAACACCAGGTCGCCCAGAAATTCAACAGTATGGCCTTGCCGCGATAGTCGGAGAGCTTAACGATTCTGCCATCCAGAGAAGTGAGTGCGAAGTCAGGGGCAGACACTCCGCGAACGTCGCCCACCAGAGTGACTGCGCCGTGCTGACGGGGCCGGACTAAATATTTGCCAGTCGCCAGCATCGCGAGGATGGCAACGAGCAGGGCCACGAAGACTAGTGCATTACGTTTCACAGTTGTCCGTTCTCTAAAGCGCAAATCGATTGAGAAATGCCAGATAGCCTGAAAGCAGCTTCAGGTTGTTCATGAAAATGAGCACGCCGACCGCGATCAGTAGGACGCCGCTGATGACTTCGACGGTATGAAGGTGGCGACGGAACTTGCCGTAGAAACCCAGGAAGCGATCGACGCCGAGCGAGGTCAACAGAAACGGCACGGCCAAGCCGAGGGAATATACCGCCAAGAGGAAGACTCCCTTGAAGAGAGTTTCCTGGGCGCCGGCGAAGACGAGGATGGTCGCAAGAATGGGTCCGATACAGGGGGTCCAGCCGAAGGCGAAAGCGAAGCCCACAGCGAAGGATCCCCACGCGCTGGAGCCGCCTTTGACCTCGTGGAGGCGCTTATCGGCATAGAGTGCCTTGATCTTCAGCAAGCCCGTCAGATGCAGTCCAAAGATGATGACGATGACGCCGGCGATCCTGGCCAGGATATGGTGGTACTCGTTGGCCAATTGGCCGATGCTGGTGGCTACCGCTCCGAGCGCGATAAACACGACGCTGAAGCCGAGAATAAACGTCAGGGAGTGCAACATGACCGTTCCCAGCAGGCGGCGATTGTCGGATTGCAGGTCTTCCACCGTCGCGCCGGAGATGAGCGAGACGTAGCCGGGAACCAGGGGCAGCACACACGGCGACAGGAACGATAGGATTCCTGCCAGGAATGCTGCAAGGGGAAGAGGAAGACTGTGCATAAAAGCTAATTGTAGCAACGCTTCTAAGTTATCTAAAGCGTCACTTCCTGGGAGTTCTAGTGACGCGCTTAGTTAGACGCTAATTCAGACGCACGAGCTGCACAAAGGTGACGGTCTAGCTGGCGACAGGGTGGACTCGGGGCCGAATCGGCGATTTGCGCAAGCCCGACCAGGTTTCAGATATGACGATGGAATCGCCCGGGTTGTGAGGATCGTATTTGACCGAGGCATGCAAACCCAGCCGGCAGGAATATAGGTCAATAAATTGCCGCAAGTGGGTGACGTCTTGCGAAGCCTCGTAGGAAACCCCGGCGACATCGTAGGTGTAGATGAGCAGGATCATCTGGCGCTGGGTGGGAGACTCGTCGATCTCCTGCACATCGATGACGGTGCCTTCGATAATGCGGCCGCCCTGGGTGAGCTGGGTGCGGCGCTCGACCTCCAAATTCTCTCCGGAGCGCTTCGGATTGCGCGACAGCAAGGCGTAGCCTACGATGGCAGCCGCAGTGCCGAGAGCGAGCATCGGGTAATAGCCCAGAGAACTCATGGCTAGTAGTGCCTAGGATAGCGCGAATTACGATGCATCGGCGACCGGGTTGGCGAGAGCGCCGACGCCTTCGACTGTTATTTCAACCACATCCCCGACTTGTAGCGGGCTGACGCCGGCAGGCGTTCCGGTAGCGATCACGTCCCCCGGCTCGAGAGTCATGACCTGCGAGATGAATCGCATGATGACATCGAGCGGGAAAAGGAAGTCCACGGTGGTTCCGTCCTGGCGGATCTGGCCGTCGACGCGCGTTTGGACGCGAACGCCTTTCCAGGGGTCGAGATCTGAAACTACGACAGGGCCAATCGGACAGAAGGTGTCGAAACCTTTAGCGCGCGACCATTGTCCGTCTTTGTTCTGCAAGTCGCGAGCAGTGACGTCGTTGACGCAGGTGTACCCAAGAATGTAGTCGCGCACTTCGTCGCCGTCGCGGAGGTTGTGACAACGTTTGCCGATGACTACTCCGAGTTCTCCTTCGTGATCGACGCGCTGCGATAGCGCAGTCGGCCGGAGGATCGTGCCGCCCGGCGCGAGCACGGCTGAGGGTGGCTTGAGGAAGATCAATGGCTCGCTGGGTATGGGGTGGTTGAGTTCCTTGGCATGCTCGCGATAGTTGCGGCCGATGCAGACAATCTTCGAGGGACTGACCGGCGCAAGCAGGCGGACGGAGGCGAGCGGAATTTCTACGGGCTGGCCGCGATCGAAATCAGACGTTCGAGTGGGAAGGTCAGTGAGTGTGCGGCGGATGGTGTCTTGTCCGCCGGTGGTTTCGATGAAACCGTAGCGGGCTCCATCTTGAGAATTGAATCGGCAGAATCGCATGGCAGGCTCCGTTACTGTTTGTCGGGCACGGTTTCACTCGTCTCGGCCGAGCGTGGGCTTTCATTGCCGCGCAAATCTACCGCCGAGATCGAATAGATATAGGTCTTGCCGGGGAGTACGGTGTCGTCGCGGTACGAAGGCACGCGCACGAGTTGCTGGTTGAGTTTCACCGCCCCGCCGCCCTCGACACTGCGGAAGACGTTGTAGCCGGCGAGGTCGGTTTCCATGTTGGGCGCCCAATTGAGATCGACAAACGGCTTCTGTCCAACGCTGGAGAAGACCGCTTGCAACCCACTCGGCTCGGCTGGGGGATAGATGTCACGAGTGAAGGTCACCACCGGCTTGGAGTCGGCGCCTTCCACTGCCATGTTTACGCCTTCTGAGTGCACCAGCGTCACCGAGGTGATGCGGTAATCGTACTTGGTCTCCCAGGCGAAAGTCTTGTCCAGATAAAAACCCTCTGATGCAGGCTCGACATCCGCGACCGCAATATACGCATTGGCGCCCGCGGGACCGCGCTCGATGCGGTAGCGGTAGGTGAGTCCCTGAGGCGCGACGGGAACGTCGGCTCCGGTCCATGAAATCAGCACACCGTCGGCTTCGACTGTCACCGTGAATTGCTCCGGAGGCGTGATGGTGGGCGCCACCGGGATCAGGACCTGGTTCGATAGGCCGGCACTGCGTTCGCGCGTATTGAGGACCTCGACGGCGTAGCGGACGAATCCGGCGGGATGCTGCTCGCCCAATTGCGTGGGAAGTTCGTCCACATACTTCATGTGCACCGCTGGAGGCTCTTCGCCTTTGCGCACATCGATTGGCTTGGTGTTCTGCACAGTACCGACTACCGCGCATCCGCTCATGAGACCAGTGCCCTCGTGGCGGCAGATTCGCGTCTGGGGAATGCTTTTCACCAGCGTGCGGTCCGTGTTCTTGCGGGGAAGCGTCCAGTCAAGCTGAACTTTGTTGCCCTTGCGCGACGCGGTAAGGTCGTCGACCGGCCGGGCGAGTTGCAGCGACGGCAACTGCGGAGCACCGGGAGTGCCGCAGCCGGTGAGAGTTACTCCCAACAGAAGGCACCCGAACAGATATGACAGGAGTGGCCGCATGCGGACTTCCAGCCTAACAAATCGGGCTGGGTGAGGCATTAGCCGTCGAGCTTCTTGGCGAGCAGTTCGTTGACCAGCACAGGGTTGGCCTGTCCTTTGGAGGCCTTCATGATCTGTCCGACGAAGAAGCCGGCCACGGTCTTCTTGCCGGCTCGGTACTGCTCAAGCTGCTTTGGGTTGGCGGCGATGACGTCGTCGATCAGCTTGTCGATCGCGGATATATCGGTGATCTGCTGCGGCTTTTCTTTTTCGTAGATCGCCGGGAAATCTTCGTTGCGCTCGAAGGCAAGGTCGTAGAGTTCTTTGAGCTGCTTGCCGCTGATGGCGCCGGTTTCGACCAGATCAGCCGAAAGAGCAACGCCTTTCATGGAGATGGGCGACTGTTCGATCTCCAGTCCCTTGGCCTTCAGGCGGCCCAGCAGCTCTGCCTGTACCAGGTTGGCGACACGCTTGGGGTTCTTGGCGGCCGAGGCAGCTTCTTCAAACTGGTCGGCCATCGACTGCGTGCGGGTGAGCGTCGCAGCGTCGGCTTCGGTGATTCCGTAATGCTCGACCAGGCGCTTGCGCTTGGCCTCGGGGAGTTCGGGCAGTTTCGCGGCGATTTGCGTGCGCCAAGCTTCATCGACGACCAGAGGGAGCAAGTCGGGCTCAGGGAAAGTAGCGGTAATCGTGCGCCTGCTCTTTGGAGCGCATGCTGTAGGTGCGGCCTTCGCCTGCGTTGTAGAGGCGCGTCTCCTGGGTGATGGTTCCCCCGGAACGCAGTACCTGCTCGTGGCGCGCGATTTCGTATTCCAGCGCCTGACGGATGAAGCGGAACGAATTCACATTCTTGATTTCGGTCTTGGTGCCGAACTTCTGCTGTCCGACGGGACGGACGCTGATGTTGGCATCACAACGCAGCGACCCTTCTTCCATGTTGCAATCGCTGACCCTGGTGTACAGGATGATTTCCTTCAGGCGTGTCAGGTATTCCCAGGCTTCGTCGGGCGAGGAAATGTCAGGCTCGCTGACGATTTCGATCAACGGCACGCCGGAGCGATTCAGGTCGATCGAAGTCCATTCGCTGCTGTCAGGCAGACCATCATGCAGGCTCTTGCCGGCGTCTTCTTCCATGTGGACGCGGGTGATTCCGATACGCTTGCGGCCACCGCCGGCAGCGGCGATTTCGATGTAGCCGTTTTCCGCCAGCGGTTTGTCGTACTGCGAAATCTGGTAGCCCTTGGGAAGGTCGGGATAAAAGTAGTTCTTGCGGGCGAAGATGGAGTTCTCGCGAATGTCGCAGTTCAAAGCCATGCCAGCCAGGACGGCGAACTCGACCGCCTGACGGTTGAGCACAGGCAGCGCCCCGGGCAGTCCGAGACACACTGGACAGACATTCGTGTTTGGAGGATTGCCAAACTGGGTCGAACAGCCGCAGAAAATCTTGGTTTTGGTCAGAAGCTGGACATGGACTTCCAGTCCGATGACCGGTTCGTAGCGGATCTGCGTCGCAACGGGAGCCTCAGGCGTGGTCGCCATATCTAACGATTATAGCGAGGCCGCCGTGCGTTGGAGGGGTCGTGCTCAGACGACAGGCGCTTCCGTGTGATGCTTGGGCTTCCAGACGCCGATGACCATGCCCATAAGAACCGAGCCGATTAACGGATACGCAGCGCAAATGAACATGAAGGTGCCGGAGCGATACTCGAACGCCATCTCGGTGATCATGGCCAATGCCGCGACAATGCCCACCATCAATCCGGTCACGATTCCGCGGAACAGGTTGTACTTGTGGAACCCGCCCATCACCCAGGAGATTACCAATGCCATTCCTAAACTGCAGGAGAGCGAGATGATGTAAGGCCAGAAGTCGGGATGAGACGTGTACGTTTGCAGCTCTCCCGGCGTCATGCGAGTGCCTGCCTGCCAGGGCTTCGAGAAGGTTGTGAACCAGAACGCTCCGAAACCAAAATGCACGACGGCCGCTAGCGCGATTGCGCCCCAGTTCACTTTCATGGCTGTCCTCCGGTGTCGGCGAAACAATACGCGCTAAGCAGGCGCAACGCAACGTGTTTCATGGTTGGTAACTAGGGCACATCGACAGCACGTGAGTCGGCGTCCTGCCCGATTCGCGCAGCGTGCGCAGGCTGAGCGAGTCATGACGCTTGGCAAGGCGAGTGCCGGTCTCGTCGCGAACCAGATCGCAGTGAAAATATGCAGGCGGCGCCAAGCCGAGAGCGCGGTGCAACAGCAACTGGCGTGCCGTGGACTTGAGCAGGTCTGCGCCTCTTACCACCTCGGTGACTTGCATAGCCGCATCGTCAACTATCACCGCGAGCTGGTAGGCGGGAACGTCGTCGCGACGCCAGATAACGAAGTCGCCGAAGTCACGTCCCACAATGTAGGACTGCGAGCCGAGATGCTCGTCGCGAAATTGAACCGTCTCGCCATCAGGAACGCACAAACGCCAGTTCACGCCTTTCGGCTCTGCGTAGTTTGCGGCCTCATTAATTTTGCCGCGGCAGCGGCCGTTGTACATCGGCTCGTCATCGCTATCATTCGGAGCGGACGCGGCGAGTGCGAGGTCTTTGCGGGAGCATGTGCAGGGGTAAATGGCTCCGATGTCGCGCAGCTTGCGCCATGCGTCGAGGTAGAACTCGCGGCGGAGACTTTGGCGATAAGGCGCGAAGGGGCCCTCGATGTCGGGGCCTTCCTGCCAGCGAATACCCAGCCAGCGCAAGTCGTCCAACATGGCTGTGGCAAATTCGGGCTTGGAGCGCTGGGGATCCAGATCTTCGTCGCGGAAAACTAATATGCCGTCGTGCTGGAGCGTGCGTTGATAGGCCATCCAGAAGGTGCAGGCGTGGCCGACGTGCAATAGCCCGGTGGGCGAAGGCGCGATGCGGCCACGGTAGGTAGGTGGCTCAGAGGGCACGGAGGTGATTGTAGAGCGAGAATTCGGCGCTAGTGGTAGGCGCCGAGCAATTCTGGCTCGGACGCCGCGGCTTCGGACTGCTTGCCGTTTTCATTTGCTGCGCTCGGCTTCTTCTCATGCGGGTGCAGATCGCGCGCGTTGCGCAGCAGGAAGACTAACGGCAGCATGCATAGGAAGATCACACCCATGACCCAGAAGGCTTCGACGAACGAGAGCAGCGCGGCCTGCTGCTGCACCATGCCGTACATGGCTCCCATCGCCTTTCTGGAGGCTTCCACGGAGTTCGAGCCGTGCATCTGGAACCAGGCCTGCATTCCACGGAAGGTCATCTGCGCACCGTGATCGTAGGGCGTGATGTGCGAGACGAGTTGGTTCTGGTGCACCTGGCCGCGGCGGGCGAGAAAGGTGGTCATGGTGGCGATGCCGAAGCTGCCGCCGATGTTGCGCATCAGGTTATAAATGCTGGTGGCGTTACCCATCTTCTCTCGTGGCGATGCCCGACATGCTGGTGGCCATCAGCGGAATGAACAGAAACGCCATGGCCCCGCCCTGGATCACCTGCGGCCAGAAGATATCCCAGTATCCGGCGTTGAGATTGAGGTGCGAGAGACTGAACATGGTCCAGCCGCCGATGACGATGCCGAAACCGATGAGTTTGCGCGGATCGTAGCGGTTGGTGAGTTGGCCGGCGATCGGCATCATGAACAGCGAGCCGATGCCGCGCGGAGACAGGGCGAGTCCCGATTGCAGCGCGGGATAGTTCAGCAGCGTTTGCAGGAAGATGGGCAGCAGCATCAGGCTGGCGTAAAGCACGAAGCCCAGCATGGTCATGATGGTGACGCCCGCGGTGAACGTTCGGTCCTTGAGCACACGCAGATCAACGATGGGATGTGCGGTGGTCAGCTCGCGCACCACCAGCGCGACCAGTCCGAAGACGCACAGCGCGGTGAAGACGCGGATTTGTGTGCTGCCGAACCAGTCTTTGCGCTGGCCGGTGTCGAGCACGACTTGTAACGTGCCGAAGCCGAGGGCGAGAAAACCGATGCCCCAGAGATCGATGCCGCCGGTCTTGTTCTTGCCGATGTAATGTGGATCGTGGACAAAGGCGCTGATCATCAGGATGGAAATCACGCCCACCGGCAGGTTGAGATAGAAAATCCAGCGCCAGCAATAGTTGTCAGTGATCCAGCCGCCGAGGGTGGGGCCTAGGATGGGAGCGAGGATGATTCCCAGCCCGAATGCGGCCATGGCACTGCCATGCTGTTTGGGCGGAAAGGTCTCCAGCAGAACGGCCTGCGCGAGGGGCTGGAGTCCGCCGCCAGTGAAGCCTTGGAGCACACGGAAAAAGATGAGCGACTCGAGGCTGGTCGCCATGCCGCACATCACTGAGGTGATGGTGAACCCGGTGACACAGGCGAGCAGCATGTTGCGGCGGCCCAGGCGATTGGCCAGCCATCCGGACATAGGGAGGATGATGGCGTTCGACACCAGATAGGAGGTCACGACCCAGGTGCCTTCTTCGACGGTGGCGCCCATGTTCCCGGCGAGGTAGGGAACGGAGACGTTGACCACCGTGGTGTCGAGGATCTCCATGAACGTCGCCAGCATGACGGCGGCGGTCACGATCCACGGATTGATGGTGCGCCGGGGTTCGATGGGGTTCATGACGCGACCCAACGAGCGATTATAAAAACGCGGGCGGGCAAATGAAGTGACAGGGGACACAAAAGGTGAATTCACCACAGAGGCACAGAGACACGGAGAAAAGCAAAATGGAAAGCAAATAATCAAAAACCTCTGAGTCTCAGTGTCTCTGTGGTGAAAAATACCTGTCAGATTTACCGCTCAGGCCATCCATTGGTGACCTTGTGACTGGAATCACAGGGCAGCGTGAGATGGAATGTTAGAGTAAATCTTTATGTCCGCCCCTGACTCCCTGTTTGTAAAAGCCTGCAAGGGCCTCCCTGTAGCTACCACTCCGGTTTGGTTCATGCGCCAGGCCGGCCGGTACATGCAAGAGTACCGTGACGTGCGCAAGAAATACTCGCTGGTGGAAATCTGCAAAAAGCCCGAAGTCGCCGCGGAAGTGACGATCACTGCGGCGGAATACCTGGGCGTAGATGCCGCCATCATATTTGCCGACCTGCTGCTGCCTCTGGAAGTGATGGGCATGCCGTTCCACTTCTCGCCCGGCGAAGGCCCGGTGATCGAGAAGCCGATCCGCGCTGCCGCGGAGGTGAGCGCGCTTCGCACCGATCGCGCCGCTGAACTGTGCTACGTCGCTGAGGCGGTAGGCAAGGTCGTACAGCATTTCGGCGCCAAGCTGCCGGTCATCGGATTTTGCGGCGCGCCGTTCACGCTCGCCAGCTACATGGTGGAGGGCGGCGGTTCGCGCCACTACGTCGAAGTGAAGAAGCTGATGTACAACTCGCCTGAAGTTTGGGAGGAGTTAGTCGACAAGCTGGTGGAAGTGCTGGTGCAATATTCGGCCGAACAGGTGAGGCACGGCGCGGACGTGATCCAGATTTTCGATAGCTGGGTGGGTTGCCTGAGCGTGGAAGACTATCGCCGCTACGCGCTGGAGCCGACAAAGCGGCTGGTGAATCGGCTGCAAAAAGAGACGGGAGTGCCTATCATTTATTTCGGCACCGACAGCACGACGCTCTTGCCGTCGATGTCAGAGACTGGAGCCGAGGTGATCGGGCTTGATTGGCGCGTGCCGCTCGACGAAGGGTGGAATATCGTCGGGCACAGGCACGCCGTGCAGGGAAATCTGGATCCGGTGACGCTCTTCGCATCGTGGCATGAAGTACGGCAACGAGCGGAGAACATTCTGCGGCTGGCGGACGGACGCCCCGGGCACATTTTCAATCTTGGGCACGGTATTTTGCCTCATACCCCGGTAGACAATGTGAAGAACCTCGCCGACTTCGTGCACGAGTTCAGCACGTCGGCCAATGCAGTGAGGAAGTGATGGCCGGAAGCGCAGTCCTGCTGATCGCGCATGGCAGCCCGGAGCGGGTCGAGGACATTCCTGAGTTCTTGCAGAATATTTCGCGCGGGCGTCCGATGCCGGAGGCGGTGGTGCGCGAGGTGCAGCATCGCTACTCGCTGATTGGCAGCTCGCCGCTCACCAGGCTGACCCGCGAGCAGGCGGACGGCGCAGCGCGCGAGTTGGGCATGCCGGTCTACGTCGGCATGCGCAACTGGCATCCGTTCATCGCCGACACAGTGCGGCAGATGGCATCGGACAATGTGGGACATGCGGTGGCGGTCTGCCTGGCTCCGCACAACTCCCGCACCAGCGTTGGCCTGTACAAGCAGGTGCTGCTGGGTGAAGGCGCGCCGTTTCCTATCGACTTTGTGGAAGAGTGGCATGATAGTCCTCTGCTGATCGATGCCTTCGCGGAAAAACTGCGTGAGGGATGGACGGCCGCATGCGCTGCACATGGTTCGAAGCTGCCCGTGCTGTTCACTGCGCACAGCGTGCCTGCGCGGACCATCGCGGAAGGCGATCCGTACGAGGCTCAAACGCGCGAAACAGCGGCGCTGGTAGCTGCGCGCCTGCCGGAGATTGGCGACTGGAGCTTCGCCTTCCAGAGCCAGGGAATGTCAGGCGGCGAGTGGCTGGGGCCGACGGTCGAAGATACGATTGTGAAACTTCGTGAGGCCGGACACACCGGTTTCTTCGTGCAGCCCATCGGGTTTGTGTGCGATCATGTCGAAATCCTTTTCGACATCGACATTCTGTTCCGCGATTTTGCGGCTGAGCGCGGGATGAAGCTGTATCGTGCCGAGTCGCTCAACGGCTCTCCGACGTTTGCCAAGGCGGTCGCTGACCTCGTGCGGACACGCTTAGCGGCTGCGGTTTCAAGCGAGAGAGCGGTCGCTGCGGAGAAGTTGCCTTAGTTCCTTATGAAGCGAATTGCGATCATTGGCGGCGGCATCTCGGGACTCAGTGCAGCATTTCACCTGGAAAAAGCCCGTGCCGCCGGCTCGCAGCTTTCTTACACACTCATCGAAAGTAGCAACCGGCTGGGCGGGTCGA
This sequence comes from uncultured Acidobacteriaceae bacterium, assembly GCA_963730105.1. Taxonomy (GTDB): domain Bacteria; phylum Acidobacteriota; class Terriglobia; order Terriglobales; family Acidobacteriaceae; genus DASRAA01. Next base: position 67,940 of record CAVSQO010000008.1, on the reverse strand, counting down.
TGAGTTCCGACCGTGTGGACGGATGCCTCGTCGAGGCCGGCCCCGATTCGTTTCTCACCGAAAAGCCCTGGGCGCTCACATTGTGCAAAGAGCTTGGTATCGACGATCAGCTCATCGGCTCCAATGACGCGCAGCGCAAGACGTACATCGTCGTCAATGGCCGATTAGTCGCAATGCCTGACGGGCTGATGTTCATGGTGCCCACCAAGCTGGTTCCAACGGCGCTGTCGCCTCTGTTCTCGTGGGAGACCAAGCTGCGGATGGCGAGAGAACTGCTACATCCTCCCCGGCCGATGGAAGACGACGAGACGGTAGGCGAGATGGTGGAGCGGCATTTCGGCGCCGAGGTCGTGGACCGGCTGGCCGATCCTCTGCTCTCGGGCGTGTACGGCGGCGATGCCAACAAGCTCAGCGCGCGCGCGGTGCTGCCCCGCTTCGTGGAGATGGAAGAGAAGTACGGCAGCCTGAGCAAGGCCATGCTGGCGGCGCACAACAAGATGAAAGCGATGGCGGGCAAGACGTCCCCGCGACCGCTGTTCAGCTCGCTGAAAGACGGCATGCAGCAGATGGTCGATGCTGTGGTGGCGCGACTCGATCCGGCGTCGATTCGCTTGCGCAGCCGGGTCCGCGGCATTTACTCCGAAGGTGACCAGTGGCGCGTGGCCCTCGACATGGGCGGCAGCGAGATGTATGACGCCGTGATTGTCGCGACGCCGGCCAATATCGGAGGCGCCCTGCTGGAGGGAGTCGACCGCGAGCTTGCCGATGACTTACTGGGGATCACATATAGCTCATCGGTGACTGTCACACTCGGATATCACATGGACCAACTCAAGCAACTGCCGCCGGGCTTCGGCTTCCTGGTGCCGCGCAGTGAAGGCCGACGCATGCTGGCGTGCACGTTTGTGCACAACAAGTTTCCCCACCGGGCTCCCCCGAAGAAAGGGATTCTGCGCTGTTTTCTGGGAGGCGCGCGCGACGAGGCTGTGCTCAACCTGACCGATGAAGAGATCGTTGCTGTTGTGCGGTCGGAGTTGAAGGAGACAGTCAAGCTGGATCAGCGCCCGATGTTTGAGCGAGTGTATCGCTGGCGGGGAGCGATGGCGCAGTACGAATCAGGACACATTGCGCGAATTGCGCGGATCGAAAACAGGGTGAAGGAGATTCCCGGTCTAGAACTCGCCGGCAACGCCTACCACGGGATCGGCGTTCCGGATTGCATTCGCGAAGGCACGAATGCAGCCAACGCCCTGTTGCAGACCGTAAACGCAGGCGAGACGCAGCAGACTCGCTGACGGCGTCTACATCACAATTTGCCGGGCCTGACGAGTAATAGGGTGCTGCATCTCGTCGAGATCGCCCTTCACCAGGTTGAGTCCGTAAACGCACGACTCAAATTCGTGCGATAGCTTGCCAAAGAGAGGCGCCAGCCGCGCGTACTCGAACTGATCGAACTTGGAGACGATGAAGTAGCTCTCCTTGCCCGCCTTGATGAAATCGACAAAATTCTCCAACCGCTGTCGCCGCAAACGGAAATGGTTAATGCTCTCAGGGAACATGCCCGCGAGAAACAGCGTGTAGTCGCCAATGTGCTTGCGCACCTGCCGCTCGCGATCGAATGACGGCGCAGGACCGTAAACGGGATCAGCCTCCAGCAGGATCTCACCCACGTCATCCAGCGGGCGCTCGGCGGCATCGCGAATTTTGAACACCTGGTCGACATCGCAGAATTCCGTAAGCATGTTAACGACGTAGTCCTGCACCTCGGGGTCGCGCAGGGCGATGTCGTGGTCGAAATGGTGTTGAATCAGTTCACCGAAAAGAGCGTGTAACGAATGTGATTCAGGAATCATTGTCTTCTGCTCGTTCCCCACAGTTGAGCGGGATTTCGTCTGTCTGCCCGCACACTCGTTGGATGGGTGATAACGCGTTTCGGTCGCCAACGCAAGCGTTTCCGGCGCCGCTCTTAACTCTTATGGTGCATCCTCGTGTGGTGTCGATAGTCGCACGCCGCGCGGTTTGAGTCTCATTGATTTTTCTTTTGAGGATATGAAGTTCGGTTTATAGGGTGAACCTCGGATTGCATGTGCGCCACGACCGGTGGTGTTAGCAGCATCAGCGACTGGCTGCCAAAATTAGCCCGAGATGCAATTGCAGCTGAGACTCTCCGCTTGTGGGACAATTCTTCGCATTCATCGGGAGGCGCCCTATGGAACGACAGAACATTTCTGGCAACTCGCTGTACGAGCCAAGAGTGGGATTCTCGCGCGCCGTGAAAGTCGGACCGTTTGTGTCGGTGGCGGGAACGGTGGCCACGGGCGCCGACGGAAGGATTGTTGGCGGCAATGATATGTATGCTCAGGCTGTGCAAACGCTCAAGAACATCGAGCGCGCACTGGCTGATGCCGGAGGGAGCTTGCGTGATGTGGTGCGCACTCGGATGTTCGTCACCGACATCAGCCGCTGGGAAGAAGTGGGGCGCGCACATGGCGAGGTGTTTCGCGACATTCGTCCGGCAGCAACCATGGTGCAGGTGGTAGCGATGGTCTCGCCCGAGATGTTGGTTGAGATCGAAGCCGACGCGATTATCGCAGCGGAACTGAAGTGAGGCCCGGGCGCAAAGGAGCTTAAACGACATGAAAACAAAATATGCGCTGCTGTTCGTGCTGATGGCGTCATGGGCCGGAGTCAGCGCCCAAACTACTTCGATGCCGCAACCGCAGGTGACCGTCATCCGCGTTGGCACGCTGATCGATCCGCGGACGGACGAGCCGAAGCACAACCAGGTCATCGTGATTCGGGGCGAGCGCATCGAGGCCGTCGGCGATGCGGCTTCGGTGAGGATTCCTGCCGGAGCAAGTGTCATCGACTTGTCGAACGCCACAGTGCTTCCGGGGATGATCGAATCGCACACTCACATCTTTCTGCAGGGCGAGGACCCGGCCAAAGGCGGCTACGATATCCAGTTGCTGAAGTTCTATCCCTCGTACCGCGCTGCGCGGGCGACCGTGTCGGCGCGACGCGCGCTGGAGCAGGGCTTCACCACCATTCGCGACATGGAAACCGAGGGCGCGGGCTACGGCGATGTGGGCATCAAGCGCGCGATCAACGAGGGATACATCCCGGGGCCGCGCATCTTCACCACTACGCGCGGAATTTCCACGACAGGCGGCTATCCGCTCGAAGGCTACGCTCCGGGAGTTGACGTACCGAAGGGAGTGCAGATCATTGATGGTCCAGTCGAAGCGCGAAAAGCGGCGCGCGAGCAGCTCAATTACGGAGCGGACTGGATCAAGGTGTACATGACGCACCGCTCGTGGGTCGATAAAGACGGCAACCTGGTTTCGCAGCCAACCCTGACGGTCGCAGAGCTCAAAGCGATCGTGGACGAGGCGCATGGCTGGAAGCGCAAGGTTGCTTGCCATGCCTACAACGGCGAAGGCCTGCATCGCGCTCTCGACGGCGGATGCGATTCGATCGAGCATGGCTTGCTGCTCGATGACGCCGCGATCGCGCAGATGAAACGGCAGGGAACCTGGTATTGTCCGACGCTCACCGTTTATTACACCGATTGGGGGCCGGAGAACACGCCTGAGGGCATGCGCGACCGCGTACGCGCATCGGTGCATGAGCAGTCGTTCAAGAAGGCCCTGCAGGCGGGATTGGCGATTGTCTTTGGCACCGACGTTGGAGGGTTTCCGTGGACGGAACCCATAGCCCAGGAATTCGGTTACATGACCAAGTTCGGCATGTCGCCGATGGAAGCGATTCGTTCGGCGACTACTCGTCCGGCCCAGATGCTCGACATGCAGGGCGAGATCGGGGTCATCGCCCCCGGCGCGTATGCCGACGTTATCGCAATGCGGGGAAATCCGCTAGCCGACATCACAGAGCTGGGACGTGTGACTTTCGTGATGAAAAACGGGCAGGTGTTTCGAGACGCGGGCGCGAGTGACACGGCGGCGACGAAAAAATAATTCGCGGGACAAAGCAAAAGGCCGGCGATTGCCGGCCTCTGCCAACATCCAGTATGCCCAGTTACTTCTTGGCGGGCGCGATGGTGTCTTTCACGGCCTTGGCCACGCGGAACTTCACGACGGTCTTGGCGGGAATCTTGATGGCTTCGCCGGTCTGCGGGTTGCGACCGATGCGCGCCTTGCGGTTCGACTTCACCAGACGGCCCAATCCGGGCACGACAAATACGCCATTCTTCTTGGTCTCGCGGATTGCGACTTCAGCGAGATATTCGATTAACGCCGCTACCTGCTTATTGCTGAGTGAGTGCTTCTCGGCGACGTGCCGGACGAGCTGTGTCTTGGTCATTCCTGCTGCCATTGGTTAATTCCTCCTTGAATCATTGAGCGGTAAAAGTGCTCAATCGACCGTATCTTATAACAATGGCGAAATAGAGGGAAGCGTTTCCGCCATATTTTATGCGGGTTTTCCACAGCCCCCACCTCGGATAGCCTGTATCTATGCACCTTCGGGAGGGTTCCTAGTTAGGCAACACAGCCGATCCGCGGCGACGCCCTATATCTGGCGGATGGCGGCCTGACAGCCTAACCGCGCCGGCGATTCCTCACCTGTTACCATCGCTGTTTGGTCGCATGAACCTCTCCCACGCCACTATCCTCTTCTTCGCCGCGCTTGCCGGGGGAGCCATCAACTCGGTCGCTGGTGGCGGCAGCTTTGTCAGCTTTCCCGCGATGTTATTTGTGGGTATTCCGCCGGTGAACGCGAATGCCAGCAACACTGTCGCGTTGTGGCCGGGGCAAGTTGCCAGTATCGGCGCATACCGAAAACAACTCCGTAACCTGTCGCTGAAAACCATGATGCCGCTGCTGGTGACCGGCGTTTTAGGCGGCATCGTCGGCGGCTGGACGCTGCTGAAGACACCCCAGACAACGTTCATGCGGCTGGTGCCGTGGCTGATGCTGGCTGCCACCCTCATCTTCATGATGAGCGGACGGGTGACGCAATGGGTGCGCCGGCGATCGGCCAGCGGCGAGCATCACGAGTTTGCCACTTGGCGCGCCGTATCGATCCAGATCTTTATTGCCTTTTACATCGGATACTTCGGCGCGGGAGCGGGCATCCTCATCCTGGCCATGCTGGCGCTCTTGGGCATGGACGAGATCCACACCATGAACGCCCTGAAAGCGTTGCTGACGACCGTATCGAACGGCGTGGCCATGCTGCTATTCATCTTTTCGCACGCGGTGTACTGGCCAGAGACGATCCTGATGGTGGTGGCATCAATGCTGGGCGGGTATTTCGGCGCTCACTTCGCGCAGAAGACCAAGCCGGAACACGTGCGCGCCATCGTGATCGCGATCGGGTTCACCCTGTCGATCTACTTCTTCACCCGCCAAATCTGGCACTAATAGCCGGGGCTGGAAGTTCCACCGTGGTCACTCACCCCATCAGCGGCGGCTTCGCCATGGTAGCGCAGTTTCATGATCAGCAGCGGAAACGCCAGGAAAAAGGTGACTGCGTTCGGCAAAATAATGGGTAGGGAGTGGATTAGGAATCCGTAGGCCACCCACAGCAACAGCCCTACATTCAGGCTGAGCAGCATGACGAGCGAGAGGTCGCGGACTGACTTGGTGCGGAAGGAATGCAGCGCCTGCGGCAGGTAAGCCAGGGTGCATAGAGTGCCCGCGCCGAAGCCTACAAGGGACACGAAACTCATACGTCAGCTTAGCATTCTTCGGCGGTGCTAATGGTTGAACGGCTGTTACAACGACGGACGATTCAGCCGCCAGATTCCGAAGTTCAGGTAGCTCGCATAGGTCACCCATAACAGGTACGGGAGAAGCAGGAGAGCAGCCATCGGCGTGAGCCAGTCGAACACTACGATGTTGAAGAGAATGGCGAGCCAGAGGATCACGATTTCTGCAAACGCCACTCCGGGAAGGCGCGCACCGAAGAAGATTCCTGACCACGCCATGTTAAGTCCGAGCTGCGCAAAGAACAGAAGCAGCGCCGAGCCTCCGCCACGCCAGCCATAATCTCGCCACACCAGCCATGCAGACATGGCCATCAAAACGTAGAGCGTCGTCCACACCGGTCCGAAGACCCAACTGGGCGGCGTGCCCGGCGGCTTTCGAAGCTGGGGATACCACTCTTTGACGCCTCGAATGGTAAGCCATGACGCGAGGCTTCCCGCTCCGAGACAAATAAACAGGAAAAGGATGAGCATCAACCAGGGCTTGGCGTCCACCGAGATATCGTACCTTCAGTTCGAGCGCGCGTCGTGCACACGCGATCCGCTATTGGATCAGCAGCACGATCTTCCCATAGTTGGCCCGTTCCAACAGCAGGCGATGGGCTTCGCCGGCCTGCTCCATCGGCAGTGTGTGACCAATCTCGGGATGCAGCTTGCCCTGCTCAACCCACGGTTGCATCGCTTTCAAGCAATCGCTCATCAGCCGGTGGTCGTCCGCCAGAACGCTCAGCCACAATCCGTGTGCACTTAAACTACGCGACATCATCGTGCCGACATCGAACTTCTGCCGCTCTCCGGTGGCCGAGCCGTAGATAATCACTCGCCCGAATTCGCGACAGCAGCGCAGACTTTTGGCGGTATGTTCACCGCCGAGCATTTCGAAAACGGCGTCCACGCCTTCTCGGTTGGTAAGCTCCTTGATGCTTTGCTCGTAGTCCACCTCGCGGTAGTTGATGCCGTGGTCGAGCCCCAACTTCTTGACGCGCTCCAGCTTCTCGTCCGACGACGCAGTGCCGTACGTTTCAAGGCGAAGTAGCTTGCCAATTTGCACGGCCGCGGTGCCGACTCCGCCGGCCACGGCGTGAATGAGCACGCGACGCTGGCGGTCGCCCTCGACATAAACCGGCTCGATGGCGTCGGAGGTGATGCCGGCCTTCCAATAGGCCAGGTAGGCGGTGAAGAAGTTCACCGGAAAGGCCGCCGACTGCTCCGAAGTCCAGCCCTTTGGCTGCGGCCAGATCATCTTCTTCGACACGGCAATTTTCTCCGCAGCCGCGCCGTACTGCATGTACCCCATCACGCGCTCTCCGGTGCCTTCCACCACGCCGGCAAATTCACGGCCCGTGATAAACGGTGGCGGCGGAGTGCCCTTGTAGGTGCCGCGGGTGGACATGGTATCGGCAAAATTCACTCCCACGGCTTCGACCCGGACGATCACTTCGCCGGGCTGAGCAACTGGTTCCGGCACGTCGCGGACTTCGAGCACTTCCGGTCCGCCCGCACGTGCAACGACGACAGCTTTCATGGCTTGCTCCCGTTGCGAGTGTAAAGCATCCGGCTCAAGGGCTCGGTGACGCCGCGCACATCAAGCGATTTTTCACCACAACGGCGCAGAGACACCGAGAGAAATAGAAACAGGAAAACTCTGTGCCTCTGCGTCCCTGTGGCGAATTAGTTTGATGCGGGCTTAGGGGTCTGCATGAAGTCCAGCGCGCGGGAGATGTAGTTCTTCAGCTCGCGGCGGTGGACTACGGCGTCGAGCATGCCGTGCTCCAGCAGGAATTCGCTTCGCTGGAAACCGTCGGGCAATTTCTGGCGGATGGTCTGCTCGATGACGCGCGGCCCGGCAAAGCCAATCAGCGCGCCCGGCTCGGCGATGTTTAGATCGCCCAGCATAGCGAAGGATGCGGTCACGCCGCCTGTGGTGGGATCGGTGAGGACGGAGATATAAGGAACCTTCGCGTCGTCCATGCGCGCCAACGCGGCTGAGATTTTCGCCAGTTGCATCAGGCTGACCACGCCTTCCATCATGCGCGCTCCGCCCGAGGCCGAAACCACAATCAGCGGCAGTTTTTCCTCCGTTGCCTTCTCGACCGCCCGAGTGATGGCCTCTCCGACGACCGCGCCCATCGAGCCACCGATGAAGGCGTACTCCATCGCACTCACGATCACAGGCTTGCCGTTCAGCTTGCCGCGTGCGTTGATGACAGCGTCGTTCAGCCCGGTCTCGATCTTCGCGCGCTTCAAGCGATCGGCGTACGGCTTCAAATCGGTGAACTTCAGCGGATCGGTCGAAACCAGGTTTCCGTCTTCGGTCTGGTACTTGTCATCGTCCAGCAGGAGGCCAAGCCGCGTGCGGGCATCGATGCGGAAATGGCGGTCGCACTTGGGGCAGACGTTCAGGTTCTGGTCTAGGTCTTTCTTCCAGATAATCTGGCGGCACTGATCGCATTTCACCCAGAGTCCTTCGGTCTTGACCCGCTTCTCTCCCGAAGTGTCGAGTTCTGCCTGCTCGCGCTTAAACCATGCCATAAGTAGGTCTTCAGTGTAGCTGACGGGTGCGGGAGTTGTCGCCGCTCAGTACTCGATGCCGCGCTGCGCCTCGACGCCTTTGGTATAGGCGTGCTTGATTTCCTTCATCTCCGTGACCGTATCGGCGACTTCGACGATGGCGGGATGTGCATTGCGACCGGTAAGGATGACGTGGACCATCTCCGGCTTTTTCTTCAGCGTCACGACGACTTTTTCGGGATCGAGCATCTTGTAGCTGATGGCGTAGTTGATTTCGTCGAGGATGATGAGGTCCCATGCGCCCGAGAGGATAGCTTGCTCGGCCTCGGCCCAAGCTTCCTCTACCAGGCGAACGTCTTCGGGATCGGTTTCGGCTCCGCCCACCTTCACAAAGCCGCGTCCCATCTGCTTGATCACGAAGTTATCGCCGAAGGCCTTCACGGCATCGAGTTCGCCATAGTGCCAGGAGCCCTTGAGGAACTGCAGCATCAGTACCTTCATGCCGTTGCCGACGGCGCGCAAGGCGGTGCCCATGGCGGCGGTGGTCTTGCCCTTGCCCGGGCCGGTGTTCACGATGATGAGTCCTCGGCGCACGTCTGACATCGAATGGTTCTCCTGCAAATTGCGGTTGGCGCGAAGCTACCAGCTTAGCAGTTCGCGCGCGTCCAGCGGTGGCTCTGCTGCCAAACGGGCGGTCTGTTTTCTGCGATACTAGAGTGTCAGCTGACATGCAGAGCAGTGCGGAACGCGGCGAAATCATGGACTTGGTAGCAGACCCCAAATCGGTCAAAGTCAACAAGACCACGGGCAACGGCATGGACATCGAGTGGAAGGATGGCCATCGCAGTTCGTATAGCTTTGTGTTTTTGCGCGATGCCTGCCCGTGCGCGCTGTGCCAGGAAGAGCGCGATGGGGACGGCCGCCAACCGGGCGATCCGTTGAAGCCCGTCGCGGGTTCGTTGCCGATGTTCAAGGCTCTGGCCCGACCGACGGAAGTGGAGCCGGTTGGTAAATATGGCATCCGCTTCACCTGGAACGATGGCCACCAGCATGGAATTTATTCGTGGGAGTTTCTGCGCGAGCACTGCCCGTGCCAGGACTGCAAGGCCAACCGGTTGATGGAAAAAGCGGGCAGCGGCAGCAAGCCGAATTGAACGCGCCCAGACTAGGTTCAGGAAGCAAGATTTGTCGTACCTTTCGAAGCTAAATCCCCAGCAGCGTGAAGCCGTAGAAACGGTCAGCGGGCCGGTACTGATCCTGGCCGGCGCCGGCAGCGGCAAGACGCGCGTCATCACGTATCGCATCGCTCACCTCATCGACAACGTTGGTGTGGCGCCCGACTCGATCCTCGCGGTCACCTTTACCAACAAGGCGGCGAGCGAGATGGCCAGCCGCGTGGAATCGCTGGTAGGCGCTCGGACACTGTCCAAGCCGCTGATCGCGACCTTCCATTCGTTCTGCGTACGTCTGCTGAGGCGGGACATCGAGGCATTGCAAATTGGCGGCAAAGGTTATCGCAAGGATTTCGTCATCTACGACGAGAGCGACCAGCAGAACGTAGTCAAGGCTGCGATGCGGCGGCTTGGTATCGACGATAAGCAACTGACGCCGCGCAATGTGCTGTCGCGGATTTCCTGGGCCAAGAACCACATGCTCGATCCCCAAGAGGTTTATCTCGAGTCCGCTGACCCCAAGACCGAGCGCGTCGCGCAAGTTTACGAGGTGTATAAGCAGGAGCTGGCCAAGTCGAATGCACTCGACTTCGATGACCTGCTGCTGTATGCCGTCCGCGTGCTGAAGGCTTCGGGCGAGATCCGCGAAAAATACAACCGCCGCTACCGTCACATCTTGGTGGATGAGTACCAGGACACCAATCGACCGCAATACGAACTGATGCGCATGCTGGCGGGTACCGAGCACGACGTCTGCGCCGTCGGGGACGAGGACCAGAGTATCTACTCCTGGCGAGGCGCAGATATCCGCAACATTCTCGAATTCGAGAAGGATTTTCCCAACGCCCGCCTCATTCGCTTGGAGCAAAACTACCGCTCGACCCAGAACATCCTGCAGGCGGCATCCTCCGTAGTATCCCACAATGTCAGACGCAAGGGCAAGAACCTCTGGACCGAACGAATCGGTGGACCGAAGATCGGCTACTACGAGGCGCCCGACGGCGAGAACGAAGCGCTGTTCGCCGCGGATTACGTGGCAAAATACCTTGCGCAAGCCGGTGCCGACGGCGGCCACGCCCCCAAAGCGGCTGTGTTGTATCGCACCAATTCACAGTCGCGCCTTCTGGAAGAGGCCATGCGCCGCTACCAGTTGAAGTACCACGTTGTGGGAGGCTTCAGCTTCTACGAGCGCGCCGAGATCAAGGACCTGATTTCGTATCTCAAGGCCATCCAGAACCGGGACGACTCGATCGCCATGCAGCGCATTATTAACACTCCGACCCGCGGCATTGGCAAGAACACGACAGAGACACTGGAGCGCATTGCACTGGAAACCAACCTGTCACTGTGGGGCGCCATTCAGCAAACGATCAGTCGGGAGTTGCTGCCGCCGCGAGCGTTGGCAGCGTTGAAGAGCTTCAAGCAACTGATCGATGACGCCCGTGCGATGTATCTGGGCGCGTTCGTCGAGCATCTGCAAGAAACCGCAGTTCCCGCTTCCGAAGAGGACGAAGCCGACTTCCAGCACGCCATCGAGTTCTCACCGGAGTCGTTTGCGACTGACGCCGCGACAGATTTTGATCCGGCTTCATTGTCGTCGCCGAGCGACGCCGGAACGCCTTCTGATTCCACAGCAGAGCAAGCTGTGGAAGGCTTCCGCGCTCCCGGCGACGCTGCTTCCACCGCCGAGTTGCTGAAGTTCCTCATCGACCGAACCGGATACATCAAGCAGCTTGAGGCAGAAGATACTCCCGACGCGCTGGCCCGCATCGAGAACCTGCGCGAACTGGTGAACGCCGCCATGGATTCGCGCGACCGCGGCGAGACGCTGAACGAATTCCTGGACCACGCGGCGCTGGTCAGCGATGCCGACGATTACGACGAGAACTCGCGTATCACCTTGATGACTCTGCACGCCGCCAAGGGACTGGAGTTCCCGCTCGTAATCCTGGCAGGGCTGGAGGAAGGCCTGTTCCCCCACTCCCGCACGCTGATGGCGCCCGACGACATCGAGGAAGAGCGACGCTTGTGTTACGTCGGCATGACCCGCGCCATGGACACGCTCATCCTGACCAACGCCCGCTATCGTCGCCGCTACGGCACCGACATGCCGGAGGCCAGCATTCCTTCGCGCTTTCTGGAAGAGGTCCCGCAGGAACTGCTGCAGGAACTTGGGACCGCCCGCCGCGCCTCATCTAGAACCAGCAGCGAAGACGCCGGCCCGTCGCATTACTCGTACGAAGACGAAGACCAGCGCCCGCAATATACGAAGCCATCCTCGAAGCCCCGTAGCTCCTATGGCGGCACCTCTTACAACTCGATCGACAATATCGCGGAGTTTTTCGCCTCGCGCGGCAAGAAATTCTCGTTGCCCAAGAAGGAGCTGGCCGAAGCCAGCGGACGCACTGGATTCCGTCCCGGACAGCGCGTTCGTCATCCGAAGTACGGCGAAGGATTGGTGTACCAGCGCGAGGGAGACGGAGAAAATGCCAAGCTTACGGTACAATTTGCTAAGTTCGGCTTGAAAAAGCTGGTAGAGAAGTACGCCCAACTGGAAAAGGCATAAGCCTCTCGGGCCACCCCAAGATCAAAAGGAACGCAGCATACATGGCAAATACCAAGAGCATCGAAGACAAGACAGAGCGCAAGAAAGTAAAGCGGGCAGCACGCAAGAAAGCCGCGCCCAAGGCGGCCCGCACCCACGCACGCGGATCGGCCAAGCGCAAAGTCAAAAAGATGGCACGGGGCCAGTCGAAGCGTTAATTCACGCTAACGCCGCGCAAACTCGAAAGGCTCCAGTCCGTCACCGGGCTGGAGCCTTAGCTTTTCTCAAGCTGCTACGCCAGCGGACCCGGCCCGCCGTCCGAGAATCTTACTTGGCAGTCGTGGCTGCGGCAGCGCGATTGTCGAGATTCACCAGCAGCGATCCCGGCGGCTGCTGCAGGTCAAACTGGTCGTCGCTGATCGGCTGATTGATGGTGAGCTTCACCATGTTGAGGATGATGTTGTATTCCTCCTGTGGCCGAATGATGTCGATGAAACTGGGGAACCGGACGCCATCATAATCCTTGAATTTCTGATAGCTGGCGTCGGTAACGGGGTTACCACGCTCGTCAAAGACGATCTGCCGGTGAGCGACAAGGTTGGTCCGATCGAAGACAACTTTGCGCGCCAGGGTCCAGCCTGTGCCAGTTTTTCGCACCACATCCAGCACATAGTCCGGTTGTTGCACTTGCTTGTGGGTCTGCGCGTCAACCACCAATTCGTGGCTGCTCTCCAACACCGCGATTTCGTTCTGGGGATCGATCCCCTGCAACAGTAACGCGTCGTAAATTGCCTCCGGACGCAGCGTGTCAAGAGGACTGGAAGAGTCTGTGATCATCACCTGATTGTGGCCAATGTAGAACTTGTTCGTTGCTGCAGCCGACAGCTTGAACTCTTTCCCGTCACTCACCATGTCGAAGGCCTTGTTACGAACGATGGGATAAAGCCCGATCATGCGCAACATCTCGGGCTTGCGGACGAGGATGTAGCCGCGGATCTCCTTGAACTCGGTGACCTTTCCTCGCTTTGCGCCCCCCACGGAAGTGTCGATGTCTACGGTCGCGTTCAGAGTCTTCACCTGCGCCGCAGCCCGGTTCAGGCGGTCGATCAGCTCCTGCTGGGTTGCCGTCTGCAGCTTGGCGCTGCTCACGCGCACCTCGACTGTGCGGGTATGGAAGAGACACCCGGTAGCGCTGAGCAAGAGACCGACGACTGCCGCAAGGACGGCGCGGGATGGCTTCATAAAGGAAGGGATATTACTGCATACCAAACCTAACAGTATATCGTCCGTTCAACGGTTTGTCCGCTTACTTGGGCGTCCGTTTCAGGTTAAGTTTTGCAAAGAAAACCTCAATGCTGGGCCGCCACAGCCTTGCGATAGGCAGCCACATTGCGATCATGCTCAGCCGCAGTGCGCGAAAATCGATGGTGTCCGTTGTTGTCGCTGACAAAGTACAGAAAGTCACTGGTAGCAGGATGCATGGCCGCTTCCAGCGAACCCGCGCCAGGGTTGGCAATAGGCCCCGGCGGCAGACCAGGAAACTTGTAGGTGTTGTACGGAGAGTCGAACTGCAAGTCAGACTGGTAAATCGTGCCGCGATATCGTCCTGAGATTAAAGCGGCATAGATCACAGTTGGATCAGCTCCGAGCAACATGTTCCGGTCAAGGCGGTTGTAATAGATGCTGGCCACCAAGGGCCGCTCTTCCGGAACCGCCGTCTCCTTCTCGACGATCGACGCCATGGTTACGATGCGATGGATGTCCGGCTTGCCCAGCAGGCCGATCTTCTGTGCCGTCTGGCGGAAGCGGTGCACCATGGCAGCCGCGATATCGTGCGGCGTATCGATGCGCGTGAACTGATAGGTATCGGGAAACAAGTACCCCTCCAGCGTTTGCGCCGCGGGATCGATGTCGCGGACGAGAGCCACATCATGGTTCGCCACCGCGACGAAATCGGCAGCGCCGCCCAAGCCAGCGTGTTCCACCACCGCCGCGATGTCGTAGAGGTTGTACCCCTCCGGAACCACCACATAACGGGCGAACACGTCTCCCCGCAGGATTCGGTCGCGCACTTCCAGTGCGCTCGCGGGAGTGTCAAATTTGTACTCGCCGGCCTTCAGGGCACCTTTCCCCATCGCATAATGAACCAACAGAAAAGCATCAGCGCTGCGGATCACGCTCTCGCGCTGGAGCGTCTGGGCAATGTGCCGCGCCCCCCAGCCCTGGTGTAGCAACACGAACTTCGTGCCTCTGGGATTGACAGGAATGAGCGCAGCCCAGGCGAACCATCCGCCCGCCGCCAAGACAACCACCAGGATGAGTATCAGGAAAGTTCGCACGGCTGGGTTACTTGACCTTTAATCTAAGCAGTTTAGACGATGCTCGAGCTTACAGCGGCTCAGTTCCGCTGCGCCGCGCGAAATCCTAGGAACGCCTCGAGGATCAGCACCGCGGCAATCTGGTCAACGACTTCCTTCCTCCGTCGGTCGCTGATCGAGGTTTCATCGAGCAGGCGATTGGCTTCTACCGAAGTCAGCCGCTCGTCGAATAGATGCACCGGCAGCTTGAAGCGTTTGCGTAACTCCTCCGCAAATTCCTCTACTTTGTCGGACTGAATGCCGGTTTCGCCGCTCATGCGCAGCGGCAATCCGACTACAATTTCTCCGATCGCATGCTGCTTGATCGTGCGACGCAATTGGTCGAAGTCGTTCCGTTTGTTGGTGCGATGCAAAGTCGGCAGCCCCTGCGCAGTGATGCCTAATTCGTCGCTGACTGCCAGTCCGATGCGCCGCGAGCCGTAATCAATCGCCATGATGCGCACGGTCAGCGGCTTTTCGGGGTTGGCAGGAGGAACGTATTCCATATTGATGCCCGCAAGGGTATCCTAATTCCCACTTTAGTGATGTGCGAGTAGGATAGGCCCAATGGCGGACCCACTTATCGACGATATACGTATGCCGGAAGAAGCTGGGGAGTTTCCCGGTCCGGGCTTGCACACACCGGTTCCTCATCATGCGCCAGAGCCGACCCCTGACCCACTTCGCGAACGGAGCCGCATCGAGAACATCCAGACGGCTTCCCTGGTCATCCTCGCCACCGCCGCGGTACTGAGCCTTATGTGGGTCGCCAAACTGATCCTGGTCGTAATCCTCACCGCCGTACTTATGGCGTTTGTGCTCGCTCCTGTGGTCGATGGGTTGGCAAATTTTCGCATCCCACGCCAGTTAGGCGCCCTCTTGGCCGTATCGCTCTTACTGGCGGTCGTCGGAACTGTCGCCTATCTTTCCTACTCCCGCGCTCTGGACTTCTTGTCGCAGATGCCCGAATACCGGGTCCGGGTCCAGCACATCGTCAACGATCTCCGGCAACGGGCCGAGCAGTTCGAAAAAACTACCGAAACAGTGCTACCTCCCGAGCCTGAGGAAAAGAACTCAGTTACTGTACGGGAACGAAATGGCCTGGGCAATTTCATCAGCAACAACATGAGTTCGTTCTCAGAGATTCTGCTGGCAATCTCGTTTATCCCGTTCCTCACCTATTTCATGCTCAGTTGGCAGGACCACGTGCGGGCTTCATCCGTCATGCTCTTCCGCATGGAGAACCGCAATACCGCGTACGTAACGCTGGGCCTCATCGCTGCCATGATCCGCTCGTTTATCGTCGGGAATTTCATGATCGGTGTGTTCCTCAGCGCCGCCAGCATGGCGGCATTCGGTTTGATGGGGCTGCCATACTTTTATTTCCTCGGCGTCATGAGCGGCTTCCTCAGCCTGATCCCCTATCTCGGAGTGATGCTCGCACTCTTGCCGCCCGTCATTGTGGGCCTCGGATACCTGACGACTACGACCTTCGTCCTCACCTGTTGCGTGGTGGTGGGACTGCACTTGTTCGCCATGAATGTCCTCTATCCCATGGTCCTGGGTAAGCGGCTTCAGTTGAACCCCCTGGCCGTCACCATTTCGGTGTTGTTCTGGGGATGGCTGTGGGGAGCCATGGGCCTGATGCTGGCTGTACCGCTGACCGGCGCATTGAAGATCATCTGCGATAACATCTCGCCCTTGCGGCCTTACGGCGCCTGGATGGGTGAATAGAAGGCGGGCCAACAGTAGAAGCTCGCGCACGTTTGACTGCCTCACATATCACTGCTGTGAAATTTCCGAAGGAGACCTTATGAGCGACTCCACTAATAGCAGTCTCAATCGTCGTGAATTCATCCAGGGCGCGCTGGCAGGCGCCGCCCTTGCCACCCTTCCGGTCCCGTCATTCGCCGCTAACAATGCCGACATGCAAGCCGTGTTGAGCCAGGTCCCAAAGATGCACGACGAGAACGTGAAGCACCTCCAGGAATGGATCGCGCTGCCTTCCATTGCGGCCGAAAACCGCAACTATCCGCAGGGTCCTGAGTACATGGCGAAGCTGGCGCGCGAGGCTGGGTTCACTGACGTCGAAATCGTCCCCACCTCGGGCAAGCCGGGCGTCTTCGGAGTCATCAACGCCGGCGCGCCCACCACGGTCGGCATTTATTTCATGTACGACGTAAAGCAGTTCGATCCTGCCGAGTGGTCGTCGCCTCCGCTGGAAGGAAAGATCGTCGACAAGGAAGGTCTCGGCAAAATCTGCGTTGGCCGCGGCGCCGTGAACCAGAAGGGGCCGGAGAATTCTTTTCTCGCCGCTCTGCGGGCGTTTAAGGCGACCCACGTCAAGCTTCCGGTCAATCTTGTGCTGGTCTGCGAAGGGGAGGAGGAAATCGGCTCCCCGCACTTCCCCGAGATTGTGAAGAGTCCGAAAGTCATGGCCGCTCTGCAGAAATCCATGGGCATCTTCATGCCTTCGGCAGGACAAGAGGCCGACGGCAACGTCGAAATCGATCTCGGCGCCAAAGGCGTGGTCGAACTGGAGTTGGTTTCCACCGGTGAGAAGTGGGGACGCGGTCCATCGCACGACGTCCACTCCAGCCTGGAAGCAACCGTGGACAGTCCTACGTGGCACCTGGTGCAGGCCTTGAACACGCTGATCCAGCCCGACGGTCACACACCTGCGGTGACAGGCTTCTTCGACAAGGCAAAGCCGCTGACTCCCGCGCAGGTTGCAATGGTTAAAGCGGTTGCCGCCCGGCGCAGCGAAGAGATGATGAAGAAACAGCTTGGGGTGCAGCACTGGGCAGGTGACAAGAATTACCTCGACGCCATGATCGCTCTCGAATCGCAACCCACCATCAACATCGAAGGCCTGGTCGCTGGTTACACGGGACCGGGAGGTAAGACGGTTCTAGGGCATCGCGCCGTTGCCAAGATCGACATGCGGCTCGTGCCCGATATGACGGCCTCCGGCACCTTGGCATTGCTGAAAGACTATTTGGCGAAGAAAGGCTTTGGCGATATCGAAGTCAACATGAGCGGAGGCTACGATCCCAACCAAACCTCGCCCGACACCAAACTCATCCAGGCACAAGTCGCAACCTATAAGAAGCTGGGACAGGATCCGCTGATGTGGCCGCGTTCTGCCGGTTCATGGCCGGGATACATCTTCACCAATCCGCCGCTAAGTCTTCCGGCAGGCCACTTCGGACTGGGCCACGGAACCGGCGCGCACGCACCCAATGAGTACTACCTCATCGATTCCACCAATCCTAAGGTCTCGGGACTGGATGGCGCTGTGGGATCTTTTGTAGAGTACCTGTACGCATTGGCGTAAGAGTTGTGTCAGGGCACGACGTCAATCGTGCCGATAGGTTGTTTCCGCTTGAAACCCTATGGCATCGGAAGATTCGCAGAATGCTGTCTATTCCGCTGACGAAGCGCTGCACCGGCTCATCGCCGGCAACCAGCGGTTTCTCGCTGGACAGGCTCACTTTCCCACCGTCTGCAAGGAGACCCTGGCCGATCTCGCCCGCGGTCAGCGACCGTACGCCACCATTCTGGGTTGCAGCGATTCTCGGGTTCCTCCTGAGCTGATCTTCGACGCCAACTTCGGCGAGCTTTTCATCGTCCGCGTCGCCGGAAACGTAGTTTCGCCAGAGGTCATGGGTAGCCTTCAGTATGCCGGAGCCCACCTCCGCACGCCTTTGTTTCTAGTGCTCGGGCATGAAGGGTGCGGCGCTGTGAAGGCCGCCCTCGAAAGCAAACTCTACGACGTGCAGCACCGTTCACGCATTCAGTTGCTCGTGGACAACATCTTGCCGGGTTTGCCAGATCTTTCCGATACCGCTAGCGAAGAACAACTGGCGGCCGCCGTAGAGGCCAACGTGCGCTGGTCCATGCGGCAACTGGCGGAGTCCCCCGAAGGCCGCCGCGCCATCGAAGAAGACCGCGCAAAGTTGGTCGGCGCTGTGTACAAGATCACCTCCGGCCTCGTCCGATTTCTCGACTGACCGCACCGGATCTAGCGCCGCGACCTCTTCGCTTTCAGACTGCACGTTCCAGCCAGATTGGTCACATCGTCGACTATGTGCGATCTGCTGACACATTAAGTTCATAATTGCCCAAGACAGAGATTGCTGAGTAAAGTCTTACTACGAAAGGAGACGTTATGGTTTGGGCGAAGCCGATGTCTGCATTTATCGGAGTGCTGGTTCTACTGTGTACTCCTGCTGTATCCCAAGACTCCACCTCACCTTCAGCGGATAACATTTGGCGTGGTCTTGTAGCCGGCAACCAGCGATTTGTGACGGGGAAGATGGCTCACCACGACCTGCCGGAGCAGCGGAAGTCTTTGACAGAGACTCAGCACCCGCTGGTCGCCGTGATGAGTTGCTCGGATAGCCGGGTTCCTCCAGAACTCGTTTTTGACGCCGAGCTCGGCGAGCTATTCGTCGTCCGGTCGGCTGGGGAAGATGACGGCCCTATTGAACTCGGCAGCTTGGAATATGCTGTTGAGCACCTGGGCACCAGCGTGATTGTCGTCATGGGACATCAGGGTTGCGGCGCGGTTACAGCCGCCTGTTCACACGGGAAATCGGAATCCGTCAATCTCGATGCGGTCCTCAGGCCCATCCTATCCTCTTGTAAGAAGGTTGATCCGAAGCACCCCGAGGCGCTCGATAGCGCAATCCGTGACCATGTGCATCAGGTCGCACAAGAGGCGCTGTCTCGCAGCCAGGTTCTGAGGAAGGCTTCCCAAGAACACAAGCTGACCATTATCGAGGCTTACTACTCGCTGGACTCTGGGGAAGTGACAAGAGTTCGGTGATTGTGCGCAGGGCCGGTGCCTTAGGTTGTTGCGTGATCACTGGCGACAAATTGCCATCGCGCGCGACAGCCGTTTGCTGGCCTTCGGTTCGAACTTACAGTACTTAAGCTCTGTAGTGCCTGCAGCTCACGGCTTCAGTCCGCTGCTACAATCCAGCGCATGTCCGCCCATCCTGCAAAGGACGCCACGGCCGAGTCCAGCCGCCCGCCCGCGCGCCAAGCATCCAAGCCCGACCTATTGACCATCGCCGCGATCGCCATCGCTGCCACAGTGATCGCAAACTTTATCCACGAGGGGCTTGGTCATGGAGGCATGTGCGTAGCCACCGGCGGGCAGCCGCTGGTGCTCTCCACGGTGCATTTCGAATGTAGCGCAGACACGCGTCTGGTTGCAGCGGGCGGGACACTTGCCAATCTGATCTTTGGAGCTCTGTCCTGGGTGGCTATGCGTGCCGTTAAGCAGTCCGCGCCTTGGCGCTATTTCTTGTGGCTGCTGATGACTTTCAATCTGTTCGGCGTAGGCGGATATTTCCTTTTCTCCGGCATCGGCAACATTGGCGACTGGGCGGCAGTCGTGGCAGGATGGCAATCAGCCTGGGCGTGGCGCGTGGGCCGGCTGCGCTAGGTATCGTTACCTATTTCTTTCTGTTTGTGCCTCTGTCCGTACGCGAGCTGCGTCCGTTCTTAGGGAACGACGCGAATATCCGCGTGCGGCGGGCGCGCCAACTCACACTCGTGCCTTATCTCACTGGTGGTGTCCTCTCCTGCGCGGCGGGCGCGCTAAATCCAGTGGGGCCGCTCTTGATCCTCATCTCTGCCGCGGCTGCGTCATTCGGTGGCAACTCCGGGCTGGCGTGGATGTGGGCCCTGCTGTATGGCCCCCGCTTCCCCAGCAGCGAATTCCAGATGCCCGAAATTCAACGCAGTCGGGGATGGATCCTCGCTGCAGCCGTCCTGGCGATAGGATTCGTCCTGGGACTCGGACCCGGACTGAGGTTTCATTCTGTCTAGCAGGGGCCATGGCCTCCCATCCCGTCCCACGTTCCTTGGCCAACCCCGCTTCGTTCCGCAGGCCAATTCCCGTAGAATCGTCGGTTGGCATTGATCCCGCGAAACGGGTGACAGGAGTTCTTCATGGCACGGATGGTGAATTGCGTAAAAATGGGTCGCGAAATGGAGGGTCTCGACGAGCCGCCCTTCGACGGACCTTTGGGACAGCGCATCTACGACAACGTTTCCAAGCTCGCGTGGGAGCAGTGGCAGGAGCACATGAAAATGCTGCTCAACGAGTACCGCCTGCAACCCTGGAAGAAAGAACATCAGGAGTTCATCGTCCAGCAAATGGAAGCCTACTTCTTCGGCGAAGGCGCCGAAAAACCCGCAGACTACGTGCCTCCGAGCCAGTGATCAGTCGCCAGTAGCCGGTCGCCAGCAAAGACAACTCGCTTTAACAAGGGAGCGCAACATGGGCAAGTCGTACCAAGACCTCGTCGCCTGGCAAAAGGCGATGGACTTGGTAACTGAGGTATACAAAGTTAGCGGCGCTTTTCCGAAAAAGGAGGTCTACGGACTCACCTCGCAATTGCGGCGGGCGGCTGTATCAGTTCCCAGCAATATTGCTGAGGGGCAAGGCCGAAAAGGCGATGGAGAATTCAGGCACTTCCTGCGGCTCACTCGGCTCCCTGATGGAAGTCGAGACCCAAATCATGATCTCCGAACGGCTCGGCTACCTGAAGCCGGATTCAGCCCAAACGCTACTGCACGAAACCGGCGAACTGGGACGAATCCTGAACGGCCTGATCAAGTCCCTGGCTTGAAACTGGTTACTGGCGACCGACGACTGGCGACTAGTTACTTCCTGCCATCCTCGTCGCTCCCTAACGGCAAGAAGTACTGGGTACCGCGAATCGGTTCGCTAACCCGCCGCAGCAGCGCCTGAAGGTCTTCGCTTCGCTCCACGAAATCGATCTCCGATGTGTTCACCACCAGCAGATCCGACGATGTGTAGTGAAAGAAGAAGTGCTCATACGCCTTTACCACTTCTTCCAGATAATCGTCGTTGATGGCCTTCTCGCCGGGAGCATTCTTCTTCTTCAGGCGCTTTTTCAGCACCTCGGGCGACGCTTGCAGGTAAATCACGAGGTCCGGCGCAGGGACATTCTGCCGGAACAGATCGTAATAGCGGTTATAAACGTCCAGCTCTTGGTCAGTCAGGTTCAAGCAGGCGAACAGCTTGTCTTTCTCGAAGATGTAGTCGGCCACCACAGTCTTGTTGGGGTTACGCTTCACGTCGAGCGGGGCCAGTTGTTCGTAGCGCGCGATCAGGAATGCGAACTGCGCCTGAAACGCCGCGCCCTTGTCTCCGTTATAAAACCCCTTGAGAAACGGATTGCTCTCCGGCTCGCTGATGCGTTGCGCATGCAGGGTCTCGGCGATCACCCGGCTCAAGGTGCTCTTGCCCACTCGGATGGGACCTTCAACGGCAATATAGCGGGGCGGTTCGAACAGGTTTGCCATGATGAGACGTTACGTTACGTTCCGCAGAATATCTCTCCCGCGCACTCGTGGCAATGACTCCGAAGTGCACTCCTGTGGAAAGTCCTTGAACCTCGCCCTCCGGCGCTTCTGAGTCATTGCGAAGGCTTGAGCGGTGGATTTTTCTATCCACTACCCACAATTCACTATCCACTGTTTAGAATCAGTCGCAATGATTGCGGAGATCGCAGGTGGCGTCGCCTTAACCGGTCTGGCGACCTGGGCTGGACTCGAGAGCATGTGGCCGACGCTGCACGCCTACGGCCGGTCGTTCATCGGACTCGGGCCCGGTTCGCGCAAGCTCGCACTCACCTACGATGACGGCCCTAATGATCCCGACACCCTGCGCCTGCTCGAAGTCCTCGCCCGGCACGAAGTAAATGCAACGTTCTTCGTGTTGGGCAAGTTCGTCCAGCAGAAACCTGAGATTGTTCGCGCACTCGCCTCCGCCGGACACACCATCGGAAATCACAGTTGGGACCATCCTCGTCTGATCTTCGCCTCTGACGCCGAACTCCGGAGCCAGATCGAGCGCACGCAGAAAGCCATATTCGACGCATGCGGAGTGACCCCGACACTCTTCCGTCCGCCCTACGGAGGACGCCGCCCCGGCACACTCAATGCCGTCCGCGCGCTCGGCCTTGAACCTGTGATGTGGAATGTCACGTGTTATGACTGGAAGCCCACGTCGGCCGATAAAGTCCTCGCGCACGCCCAGAGGCAGATTCGCGGCGGAGATGTGATCTTGTTGCACGATGGCGATCAACGGGCGATGGGTGCCGACCGCAAACACACGGTCAAAGCCACGGACCGCCTCATCGCTCGCTACAAGGCGGAAGCGTACGAGTTCGTCACCATTCCGGAGATGATGAGGAATCTCAAAGCAGCGATGGGTTAGTCGCTTCAGCCTCGTTCGGCGATGCGCTGCGGGTCCTCGAACAAGCGCGCCGTGAGCGCGCCGAAAATGCATCCCGCAATGTGCGCCACGTAGGCAACGCCGCCGTTCTGTGCGGTGGCTACCGCTCCGGCATTGATCAGCTGCAACAGAAACCATACGACGACCAACAGCGCCGCCGGGATGAAGGTGATACGCACGAAAACGAAGATAACGAGCAGGGAGCGCATGCGATCGCGCGGGTACGTGACCAGAAACGCGCCCATCACCGCAGCAATCGCTCCGCTAGCGCCCAGATTTGGCACGGTGGAACTGGGGGAGACTGCAATCTGCGCCAGCATGGCGACCACGCCTCCGGCAAGATAGAACCCTAGGAAGCGCAGCGGATTCATGGCGTCCTCGATTTCGGGGGCGAAGGCCCACAGGAACACCATGTTGCCGATGATGTGCGACCAGCTGCCATGCAGGAACATGGCCGTCAGAATGGTGATCCAGCCATGTCCCGCCACGATATTGGCGGGAATGACCGACCATTGCAGGACAAACGCGTCACCACGCATTAGTTCGACGATAAATACCGCGACATTGACCACGATGATCAACGCCGTCATGGCAGGAAAATGCTGGGGACGTCGCGATGCGTCGGATAACGGGACTAGAGTGCCCACGGTTGTCTTCTCCGCTGCTGGTTGCTCTGGTAACGCTGGGCCGAGGGTGCCCGAGTTGCGAGCCTCCGTTTTATCGCGTTGCAGCGGACTTGGCAAGCAGAAGCCGGGCTGCCCAAAAAGAAATCCAAACACTTTCCCCCAATCATCCGTCTTAACAGATGAGAACGGCGAACTCGGCCGCTCACACAACAATGGCGGCGAATCCAACCAGCTTCGCGATCCTCCCGCAGGAGACCAGCACGGTGCTCGATGGCACACACGAGTTCTCAGGACTCGAACTCACGGTTCGCCAGCACGCGCATCTGATCTTCAAAGTCGCCTATGGAGTCCTGCGCAATTCGCACGATGCCGAAGACATAGTGCAAGATGTGTTTCTGCGGGTGCATCGCGGCGGAACGCGCGGCGTACGCGATCTGTCCGGTTGGCTGGCAACCATCGCGTTCCGCCTCGCAATCGACCGCCAACGTAAACCGGTAGCGCTCGACATCGCAGACTTCGAACTGGCAGCCTCTGCCCCCGATGCCGAACACGTCGCCATGCACAGGCAGCAAATCGATCGCGTGCACCGCCTGATCGCGTCCCTCTCCGAAGACCTGCGCTATCCGCTGGTACTCAGCGCCATCGAAGAACTGAACTCGCGCCAGATCGGCGAAGTGCTCCGCATTCCCGAATCCTCGGTGCGTGGACGCATCCTCCGCGCGCGGCAAATCCTAAAAGAGAAACTGGCAATTACGGAAGCGAAACGATGAACCCCAACGAACATCTCGACAACATTCTCGACGAGGCGCTGTCCGAGTACCGCGACGCCGGACCGCTTGCGGGACTGGAAGATCGGGTCTTGCAGCGCATTCATGAACAAAAGGCTATCCGGCAGACCAGAGGATTGCGCTGGGCCATTCCTTTTGGGTGTGCCGCCGCGCTCGCATTCGCCGTGTGGCTCGGCCTAGAGCGGCGCGCTCCGCAAACGACCCCACCGTCTGCTGTAGCCACCACTGGATCTGTTCCACCCGCTCCCGTGCAGGCACCATCCGTTGCCGATACCGGAGCGAATACCAGCGATCGGCCCAAGTCCGCGAGGCACATCGCATCGGCGATAGCGCAACCCGCACACTTAGCACACGTCATGCCGGCGGTCTTCCCGTCGCCGACTCCGTTGACGGCGGAAGAGCGCACCTTCATGGCGGCCTTGCATAGAGATCCGCTGGCTATGCCCGCTGCGTCGGACGCCGACACCGCCATCACCATTGCCAAGATCGAAATCAAGCCGCTCTCGATCGGCGGCGAAACCTCAGGAGATAAGCAATGAAGCGTCTTTTGCTGTTCGCAACTCTTATCGTCGCTGCCGTCCCGCTGTTGGCCCAGGAAGCCGCACCCAAGCCTCCCACGCCGCCGCGCCACTTCTACAAGCTGACCTACGTGCTCAAGGAGTTCGACGAAGGCAAAGTGGTCAACCAGCGCGACTTCGTGCTCGCCTGCAGCACCGGCGACCGCTACACGTCACGCATGCGCGCCGGTTCGAGGATTCCGGTCGGGGTGCCCGACAAATTCAGCTATATCGATCTTGGGATCAACCTCGACAGCCACCTCGAAGATGAACCTGATGGCCTAGCTGTAGATGTCACTGCAGATATTTCGTCTCCTGCGGCGGAACAGTCAGCCAGCAGCGTGTCTCCGGCGATTCACCAGGTGCGAACCAACGCGCTGGCCATCGTTCCCCTGAACAAACCAACGATGCTCTTCACGGTGGACGACCCCGCCAGCCGTCATCGCTTCGAGCTTGAAGTCACGGCCGTTCCACAACACTAATCTAAACGTATGAGATGCCGACCTATCACTCGCCAGTCAGCGTCGCGCTCTGTTCACTAAAGCACAGAATGTAGCCGTCAAGATCTTCGACATAAAAATCGAGGCATACCCATGGTCTTTCTTCGAGCGGCTTGATCACTTGGGCCCCACCCATTTTCATCTCGCTGAACAAGCCCCGGATGCCTCGCACGGTAATGTACGCATCCAAGTGTTCGTTCTGTTTTCGCTTCTCCCTGTCTGCGGCAGATTTCGGCGCACACTTGAGATGTATCGCGATTCCGTCCCGCGTCACGGCCGCGTAGAACGACTCGTACTTAAAGTCGAGCTCAAAGCCAAGCAGTAAGGTGCGTAGCGCGATGATTTGCCAGTGTAGACATCTCATTCCTCATTTCGACAACAAACGCGCGTGCCGCATCGTTACCACTCGTTCCCGCCGGTTCACGCACGAGAGTATTCTATGGGCTGCTGTTCGGACGGTGTGTCATGAAGATTGTGCCGGTGATCAAGTCGAGTGATTTGCGACGATCCTTACATTTCTACACCGAGATTCTCGACTTCGAACGCAAGTGGCCAGGATACGAAGAGCAGGAGATGACCAACGGAGTCATTGACCTGGTTCGCGATGGAGCAGAGCTACAGCTTTCACGCCATTCGGGTGACGGTGTCTTCGGCTCGGTCAACCGCGTCTTTGTGGACGACGTTGATGAGCGCTACGCGACGTTTCGCTCGCGGGGTCTGAATACAACCCAGCGTCCCGAGTCTCCCATTCACACTGCGCCAGTTGATCAGACCTGGGGACTCCGCGAGTTTGCGATGACCGATCCGGACGGCAACAACCTCTGTTTCTGCGCGCCCAGGAAATAGCCATTTGGGTTGCTAGCGGTATTGACCTTGGGGATTGGGGCACCGGGTCAGGTGCCCTCACTCGAGGTCATATCTCACGTCGAAAGTCCCGAGGGTTTGACCATGAAGCTCAGGGTTGCAATTGAGGACATCTGGAATAAATCTTTACGATTGCGAATCACGTGCCCTTTGTTTTCATGAGGTTGGGCGTGAAATTGTTCGCATGTGACTGATTTTTAAACTAGTTATGGCCATCCATGTCAGCCATAAGGATTTATATGTGCAGATTCTTGCAACTCTCCCAAGAATCGCTCAGCGCAGGATTTCCACCAGCAGCACCCAAACGTTCATTACGGAAAAGATGAAGATGGCAATGACGCCTGCCGCCATCCAGTAGATGCCGCGCAGATTGCCTTGCAGCAGCAGAATGCTGGCAACGATAAAGGGCAGCGTCTGGATCTGGCCGACAACTGTTTCCAACGCCGACTCCCAGGGCGGCCGCTGGAACTCCTGGCCGACCGCGAACGCCTGGCGGTTGGAGCGCAACTGCATGATCCAGGCGCCGATGCCGAAGGCTAGAATCTCCCACGCGAAGAACGTTGGATCCTGGCGAATCAGCCCGGCCATACAGGAAACCAGAATCAGAACCAGGGTGCTGATGGTAGCGGCCGCGCGCGCCGGCAGATGCTTGAACTTGAGAATCTGCTGGATGTTCACCGATATGGCGACGATGACCAGCCCGGCGAGGGCAGCGGCTGCGCCCGCAGCGGCGACGAAGAAGTCCGTCCAGGTCTCGAGGAAATAAGGATTCATGTGGATGCCAATGATAGTCGAAGACTCTGCATTGGACGAAGGCGCGTGTTGGACTCGTACGATATCATGCTCTGACCATGGACAAGCGGCATTACTACCTCAAGCTGATTCCGCCTCGACCGACATTTCCTGCGGACATAACCGAGCAGGAGAAGGCCTTGATGGGCGAGCATGGCGTTTACTGCGAAGAGCAATTTGCCGCCGGCAAACTGCTGGCGTATGGACCGGTGATGGCGCCTGGGGGAGCCTTTGGCGTCGCGATTCTCGAGGTCGCGGACGAAGCTGAGGCACGGCAGTTCGGCGAGAATGATCCATCCGTCCGCGGCGGCTTGAACCGCTTCGAGTTCTATCCCATGCACGTGGCTAGAGCACGCGCCAAAAGCTGATGGCAAGCCGGGCCACAGCTCAAGGCTGAAGGTGCGTGTCGAAGAACTTCACCGTCACGTCGTAGGTCTCGCGCGACTCCGGTACATCGGGATCATAGAAGAAGCCATGGAACAACCCATCCCATAAGTGCAGTTCGGCGTCGACCCCCAGTTTCGTGAGCTGATTAGCAGTGTTAATTCCCGAGCTGTAATCGAAGGCACGTGTGCCGCTGACGATCAGCGTCGGCGGAAACTGGCGCAGCACTTCGTCGGATTCCACTGGCGACACCATGGGATCGTGCATGTTGGCGTCGCTGAAATAACCCAGGTGCATGCGCGCATCGCCAGCGCGGGGTGGAGGAGGCATGCGCCCGTCGAGGGGCGGCGTAGTGAACTCGGAGTCGCCGCCGAAGTTTCCGGCGGAGGCACAGAAAATGCCGACGGCGCCCGGGCGCGGCAGATGATGCGTCTGGAACCAGGCCACCGATTCCGCCGTCAACATTCCTCCGGCGGAGCAGCCGAAGATGCCAATGCTCTCGGGCTTGTATTGCTTGAGCAACTCGGCGTAAACCTTAGCGACATCTTCGCTGGCCGCGGGAAACTTGAACTCTGGTCCCTGCCGGTAGTTCACTGTGATCACCTTGATCTTGCCGAGCCCGGCGATGGGAATGGACTCGATAATGCCGCAGGTGGGTGCGCACACGCTGAAGCCTCCGCCGTGGAGGTTGATGAGCACGCGATGCTGGTTGCGCGGCGCGATTCCGGCTTTAGGGACGATGATCAGCGTGGGAACTCCGGCAATCGTCGCGGGCTGTATGTCGACGGGGTACCGCGCTTTCTGTTTGTCGATGAGAGGTGCCAGGTGCGCGTCGATGCGGGCTCGCTCCTTAGCGATGTCGGGATCGGGCGCCGGATCGGGATGCAGCAACCGATACGTGACATAAGCGCGAGCTTCAGGACTGAGAAAGCTGGAAAGCGGCACGATCTGCGGCGGGATGTGCACGGTGCCGTCGGGGTCAACCTTGACGGTGGATGCAGGGGCGTTGGCGTCCACCTGGGCGTGGATGTTTGTGGCCAACACGAGCGTAATCGTCACGCTGCAAAGTGCACCGATGATGAAGCGGAGCAGAATCTGGGAGCGCGTGGGTGTATTTGATGCAGTCATGGCGCATCCATGTTACGCGCGTTCGTGGCAGAAGAGGTCGCTCGGGCTCGCGCCCTCGCGGGTCTATACTTGCTTCTCGATTGCGGGAGAGGAGGGCCCATGAAGAGATTTGGGATGGCGTTGTTGTGCTTCGTAATGATGGCCGCGATGCTCGCCTATGCGCAAAGTGCGGACGAAGGGTACCAGATGGCGACTGTGGTCTCGATCGACAGGGTTCCGGCTGACGCCCAGCATCCGGAAAATGCAGACCGCTACAAGATCTCCATGCGGCTGGGAAACACGATTTATTCTTGCCACGCCAGCGGCAACCCCGCGGTATTTCTCGGCTGGAGCCCGGGGAAGGAATTTCCCGCCAAACTGAATGACAAAGTGCTGCAGGTGAAGAGTCCTAATGGTCAGGTCGTGGATCTGAACATCGTCGGGAAGAAAACACCCAAGTAAATGGCGCCCGGGCTAACGCCCTCGCGGAAGAGTGTCGCCCCTGAAGGGGCTCGTGGTTTTTAGGAGAGCCTACCCAGCACTCCGCTGCGCTACGTGCTGGGCTATGATATGCCGCCCTCGCCACACGCCTCGCGCAAAACCAGCGCGAGGCGTAAACGTGGCAGCGGGCTCGAGTTCGGGCGCGAGCGGCCGAAGAGGCTCAGCCAGCGAGGGGTCGTGCCTCCCACTCATTCGAAAGGCGCGATCGAGGGGACGGGAGTCCGAGGTCAGCGCTGAAAAACATGGCTAACTCTTCGACGACCTCAGCGCAGGTTCTGGGGCATCCGCTGAAAATAGTCCGTTACTCAGATTAACGCTTGGCCTTCAGGACCACATCCGTATCATCTGACATCCAATACTGCTCATGAGACCGCCTTGCGATGAAGCGGTGATCCGTAGTGGAAGGGCTGACGCTCCCTGCTCGGCGGAAGCGAGGAGGTGGATACTTGCAGCCACCATTCTCGGCTCGAGCATGGCCTTCATCGACAGCACGGTGGTGAATGTCGCTCTGCCTGCGCTGCAAGCGAGTTTCCACGTCGACGTAACCGATGTCCAATGGGTGGTTGAGTCGTACGGGCTGATTCTGGCGGCGCTGATCCTGGTAGGGGGTTCGCTAGGCGATTTATTTGGACGCCGTTCGATGTTTCTGTTGGGTGTGGTGATTTTCGCCGCGGCTTCGGTGGCTTGCGGAGTGGCTTCGAGCATTCATCAGCTGATCTTCGCCAGGAGCGTTCAAGGCCTGGGGGCTGCACTTCTGGTGCCGGGTAGCCTGGCAATCATCAGTACATCGTTCGACGAGGAGAGCCGTGGGCAGGCGATCGGCACATGGTCAGGATTCACGGCGATCACTTCGGCGGTAGGGCCAGTTGTCGGCGGCTGGCTGGTTGAGCACGCGTCCTGGCGCTGGGTATTTTTCATCAACATTCCGATGGCGGTAGCGGTCATTGCGATCTCGCTGTGGCGGGTTCCGAACAGCCGTGGCTCTGCTGGAGGACGCATTGATTGGCTTGGGGCCACGGTCGTGACCTTGGGATTAAGCGGCCTGGTTAGCAGTTTCATCGAATCAGTCAGCCTGGGTTGGGAAAATCCTCTCGTGATAGGCGGGCTGATCGTGGGCTGCGTCTGCCTCGTCTTGTTCGTGGTGGTGGAATCCATGGTGACGTCGCCGATGGTTCCGCTGACGCTATTTGCGTCGCGCAGCTTTAGCGGGGCCAACCTGCTGACGCTGTTCCTTTATGCGGCCATCGGAATTTTCTTTTTTCTGTTTCCGTTGAATCTGATCCAAGTGCAGGGCTATTCGGCTACCGCTGCGGGCGGAGCGATGCTGCCACTGATTCTGCTGGTCTTCCTTCTTTCGCGCTGGTCGGGAGGATTAGTCGCTCGTTACGGCGCAAGACTTCCGATGATTCTTGGTCCGCTGGTTATCGCGCTGGGGTTCGTTCTGTTCTCTGTGCCGTCGGTGGGAAGTAGCTATTGGAAGGCATTTTTTCCTGCGGTGATCGTTCTCGGTTTTGGCATGGCGATCACGGTGGCACCACTTACCACGGTGGTTATGAATTCGGTTGCTGAAGACCGCGTGGGAGCGGCTTCGGGAATCAACAATGCCGTCGCGCGCGTCGCCAGCGTACTAGCGATTGCCGTCCTGGGAGTGGTTATGGTGAATGCTTTCAGCTCTTGCCTCAATCGCAGACTGGTTCAGCTCTCGCCGCCTCCCGCCATTTTAGAGGCGGTTCGGTCGAATGAAATCAAGCTTGCCGGATTGCCGATTCCTGCGGACGTCAGTCCTGATATGAAAGTCGCCATTCAAAAGTCGGTGGCTGAAGCCTTCGTATTTGGTTTCCGAATTGTAATGGTGATGTGCGCTGGCCTGTCAGTGGGGAGTTCGGCGGTGGCGTGTTTCTTGATTCCTAAAGACACGGCTGCCTAGCCGTCGACGCTCACCCTCACCATCTTTTTCCCCGCGCGGAGGGTGAACTCGGAGCCGAGTCTGACCGACGCGACGAGGTCGTTCTTGAGTTCGCCATCGATCTTCACAGCGTTTTGTTTGACCTTGCGGGAGCCGTCAGAGACGGACGTTGCCAGGCCGGCGGCGGCGAGGAGTTTGTCGAGGCGGACTTGGACGATGCCATCCGCAGATGCGGCTGCGTTTGGGGCGGCGACATCGGCGAAGTGAATGGTGACGAGCGGCAGATCGTCGGGAGTCTCGTCCTTCTGGAACATGCGCGACCAGTCTTGGGCGGCGTGGTCGGCGGCGGCGGGGCCGTGGAAGTCGGCGACGATGCGCATGCCCAGCTCCTGCTTGAGCTTCATGGGATGCGCCGCGCCCTTGGCCACGTCGCGCTTCAACTCGTCGATCTCGCGCACGGTCACGTCGGTGAGTAGCTCGTAATAGCGCCACATGAGCTCGTCTGAAATCGACATCACCTTGCCGAACATTTCAGTGGGCGCTTCGGTGATGCCGATGTAGTTGCCGTAGGACTTCGACATCTTCTGGATGCCGTCGGTGCCTTCGAGCAGCGGCATGGTGAGCACGATCTGCGGCGGCTGGTTGTAGTCGCGCTGCAGTTGGCGTCCCATGAGTAGGTTGAACTTCTGGTCGGTGCCGCCGAGTTCGACGTCGGCCTCGAGCGCGACCGAGTCGTAGCCCTGCGCGATGGGATAGAGCAGCTCGTGCATGGCGATGGGCTTCTCTTCGGTGAAGCGCTTGTGGAAGTCTTCGCGCTCCAGCATCTGCGAGACGGTGAACTTGGCCGCCAGCCGCACGAAGCCTTCATAGCCGAGCTTGCCCAGCCACTCGCTGTTGAAGCGGACTTCAGTCTTGTCGCGGTCGAGGATCTTGAACACCTGCGCCTTGTAGGTTTCGGCGTTGGCGTCGATTTGCTCGCGGGTGAGCGGCGGGCGCGTGGTGATGCGGCCCGAGGGATCTCCGATGAGGCCGGTGAAGTCGCCGATCAAGAAGATGACAGTGTGGCCCATGTCTTGAAAATGTTTCAGCTTGCGGATGAGCACGGTGTGTCCGACGTGAAGGTCGGGCGCGGTGGGATCGAATCCGGCTTTGACGCGCATGGGCTTGCCGGTGGCGAGGGAGCGCTCGATGCGCTCGCGCAGGTCGCTCTCGCGAATGATTTCGGCTGCGCCCTTGCGCAGGTAGGCCAGTTGCTCGTCAACGGACGGGAATGAAGGCATAAGCGGTCATTATAGAAGTTTCAAGTTTCGGGTTTCGAGTTTCGAGATAAAGCAAAGGCGACCGCGGATCTGCGCGGATGACGCGGATCAGAAAACATTGGCTGGTGGCTAGTGGATAGTGGACAGGGAATCCGCAAGACGGGCCGGACTTGAAACTTGAAACTCGAAACTCGAAACTCGAAACTAAGTCTGTTGTAATGGCACACGATGAAACTCGTACTTCCAGCGGCGGTGTTCGTGCTGATGCTGTCGATCGGCATGAGCCTGCAATACGGCAGAATCATCGCCGGCTACCGGCGCATGACGTGGTCGGTGTGGATGCGCTTGCTGCTGGCGACGTTCATCGTGCCTCCGGCGATTGTCTTGCTGCTGCCGCACATCTTTCCTCTGAGCTTACCGGAGATGGGCGGGCTGTTTTTAGTCGGGGTGGCGCCGGGAGCTCCGCTGATGACGCGCAACATCGCCAAGCGAGGTTTCGATATGCACATGGCGGCGGGGTATCAGTTGTGGGGAGCGATGCTGACGCCGGTGATGATTCCGCTGATCGTCTTCGCCGCTGGTAAGCTTTACGACCGCACGATCTGGATCCCGCCCCACGAACTGCTGCTCGACATTGCGGAAAAACAGTTCCTCCCGTTGCTGCTAGGAATGGCGGTGGCGCACTTCTGGCCTGCAATTTCTGCGAAACTGCAGCCCATCATGACCATGATCGGCAACGTGGTGCTGACGGTGGCGATTATTGCGTTTCTGTTCAAGCTCGGCCCGACGGTGTTGAAATCGCTTACCATCTGGCTTCCCCTGTCGGCGCTGGTATTGGCGGTAGGATCGGTGCTGGCCATCCGGTTTTTATTACGGGCCGACGTTCTCACGGATCGCACTCTGGCCATCTGCAACGCGAACCGCCATGTCGGATTGGCGCTACTGCTGGCTGGACACTTTCTCCGGGCGGAGCGGGCCCTGCCGGCGGTGGCTGCGTACGCGCTGATCGCTCCGCTGGTAATGGCAGCAACGTCGAAGTGGTTTCACCATGGCGAGGCTGCGGTGCAACCGGCTGTGGCGTAATGCAATCCAATCTGGTGCGTGGCACAATCGACTTATGTTTGCGCGCAAGATTCGCGTGGAGTACGAAGAGAATGGGCAGCGTCATGCGTGTCCGCTGAAGTGGCTGGACAGCTTCAGCATGCGCAACTTCACCAACGACCGGGTGTTTGACGACACGATTCCGGCGGGCGACGGCATGCTGGAGATCGGCACGCGCGTACCGCTCGAGCGGCTGCGAGCGGCAATGGAAGACTGGTTCCGGCGGAAAAGCTATCTGCCAAAGGACGCGAGATTAGTGGTTAGTGAATAGTGGATAGATGGTCACCCGTATCGTTTTCTTTTGTTTCGCGCTTGGCATCGTGGGAGGGTTCGCGTGGGCCTACCATCACGATGTCGAGTTGCGGACGCGAGCCGCACAGGTCGAGATCGGCGACCCGAACGAGATGGTGCGCGAA
This sequence comes from uncultured Acidobacteriaceae bacterium, assembly GCA_963730105.1. Taxonomy (GTDB): domain Bacteria; phylum Acidobacteriota; class Terriglobia; order Terriglobales; family Acidobacteriaceae; genus DASRAA01. Next base: position 34,545 of record CAVSQO010000008.1, on the reverse strand, counting down.
CTCCTGGGCGAGCCGTCGAGTGAAGGCTCGTGTGGTTCGCTGACCGTCGCGCCGAAGGCTTGCACCGACGAGTACGTCTACAAGTACTACTACACAATTTTCCAGCCGCAGTACGAAGTCGTATGGTTCAACGCCGAGGGCAAGGTCATCGGCGGACAACACGTGCAGCGGCTGTACTGAAGCAGTTGTCGGTAGCCAGTAGTTAGCTTGGGACACGGGAAGAGATCCTTCGCAAGTCCACGTGCACGTGTCCGACGTGTGCGGCTACTCCTTCAATTTCGCGGCCAGCACGTCGAGCTTTTCGATGTTCGGAGTGCCGACGAACAAGTCAGGCGCCTTCGCCATCAGCGCGGCGGCGATCTGACCGGTAAGATGCGCCTGACGGCCTGCCTCGTCGGCGAATGCGTCGAAAATGCCGAAGGTAGATTTGCCCATGCGCCACGCGAACCACACCGTCGTTCCCGATTCCTGTTGCGCGAGGGGCAGAGCGCTAGTGAGGAATGCCGCGGCATCTTCTTCCTTGCCGGGTTTGGCGTCCATGCGGGCGAGTAATGCGAGTTTGACCATATTGACCTCCAAGACCATCGATTGTTTCGCGGTGTTTGGATGCAAGAGAGGCGTGGCGGGGCTCACATATGGCGTCCCAGAGCCCGCTGCAGCGGGCTCTGGGATTCGCGTGGGTGCTCCGGTGACAAATCGCCGAGTGTAGCCAGGGCTAAAGCCCGTGTTGGCTGCCGACGCTGATTCGCCAGGCTGAAGCCTGGCGCTTCCACCTAGAGAGCAGATGCAAAGACGAGAGTGGCACGGCCGCAGCCGTGCCACTTTGTGGTACGTCCTAGTACTTGACGCCTACTTCGCGACCGGCTTAGGTCCCGCTTCTTTGATCTCGCGCGGGGCATCGAACTGCTCGAAGTTCTTGGCGAAGCGCGCGGACAAATCCGCTGCCATCTTGTCGTAGGCTGCCGTGTCTTTCCACGAATTGCGAGGCTTGAGAATATCCGCCGGGACTCCCGGAACGAACGTGGGAACGCTCAGGCCAAACGCCGGCTCAATTTCAAATGAAACATCATTCAACTGGCCCTCAACCAGCGCGTTGACCATGGCGCGGGTGTAGGGGAGACTCATGCGCTTGCCGATGCCGTACGGTCCTCCCTGCCAGCCAGTGTTGACCAGCCAGCATTGCGCGTTGTGCTCGCGCAAGCGACTGCCCAGCATCTCGGCGTAAACCTTGGGAGGTAGTGGCATAAACGGCGCACCGAAGCAGGTGGAGAACGTCGCCTGCGGCTCGGTCACTCCGGCTTCCGTTCCTGCGACCTTGGCGGTATAGCCCGACATGAAGTGGAACATCGCCTGTTCAGGTGTAAGCTTCGACACCGGAGGCAGCACGCCGAAAGCGTCGGCAGTGAGGAAAACGACGTTCTTGGGGTGTCCGCCGAAGCCGGGAATTACGGCGTTGTCGATGTGTTCCACGGGATACGCCGCGCGAGTATTCTCAGTCTTGCTGTCGTCGTCGTAGTTGGGGACGCGGGTCACGGGATCGAGCACCACGTTCTCCAACACCGCTCCAAAGTCGAGCGCGTTCCAGATCTGGGGCTCATTCTGTTCCGACAGCTTGATGCACTTGGCGTAGCATCCGCCCTCGAAGTTGAAGACGCCGTCTTCGCTCCAGCCATGCTCGTCGTCACCGATGAGGCGGCGCGTAGGATCAGCCGAGAGCGTGGTCTTGCCGGTGCCGGACAATCCGAAAAAGAGCGCGGTGACACCGTCTTCGCCGATGTTAGCGGAGCAGTGCATGGGAAAGACATTGCGCGGGGGCAGCACGAAGTTCATCACGCCGAAGATGGACTTCTTCATTTCGCCGGCATACTCGGTGCCACCGATGATGACAATGCGGCGGGTGAAATTGACGATCACGAAGACTTCGGAGTTGGTGCCGTCGCGCTTGGGATCGGCGAGGAAGCCTGGGGCGCTGACGATGGTGAACTCGGGCTTATGGGTCTTCAACTCTTCGGCCGTGGGACGGATAAAGAGCTGGCGCACAAACAGGCTGTGCCAGGCATATTCGCTAATGACCTGGATCGGTAGCTGATAGCGCGGGTCGGCGCCGCAGAACAGGTCCTGCACATAGACCTGTTTGCCTTGCAGGTGCTCGAGCACACGGTCGTAGAGGGCATCGAACTTGTCGGCCGAAAACGGAAGATTCACTGAGCCCCAGGCGACTTTGTTTTCGGTGATCGGGTCCTTCACCGTGAACTTGTCTTTGGGGGAGCGGCCGGTGCGCTTGCCGGTCTCCGACACCAGCGCGCCACGGGCGCTCAACATACCTTCGCCGTTGCGAACGGCAGCCTCGACGAGTTTCGGCGTGGACAGGTTGCGCTGCACGTTTTTCTGCGTCAGCAGATCAGCGAGTTCGGGACGAGCGATGGAGGACATAGATGACTCCTTAACAATGCGTAGTTCCGCCACGGAACCGGCGGTTATAACCAGGACAAGAAAAATGTTGGGGAGCAGATCAGAGTTCCCCGCGCAGAATAAAAAAGCCTATTAACCGGGCACTAGCCGGCGACGGCAGACGTTTGCGTCTCTTCGATGAGCTCGTTCAGGTGATCAAGCGTCTCCTGTACGGTTAGGGAGTACATCTCGCGTCCACTTTCTTCGCCGGACTCAATGGCCCATTTCAGATAATGTCCCGCAATCTGGACGGCCATGGGATCGGAGATCACCTTGCCCGTCTGGCGGTTGAACTCCACCCACGCAGGATGCGGGAGAGCGATCCACACTGGCCGGTCGTCGACCATGAACTTGATGTCGACGGCGTCGGCATGGCGCGTCGAAATCGCAACAATGAGCGCCTGATACTGGCAGTGCAGCGGCTTGCCCGTCCACTTATCGATTGCCTGAAAGTCGTCGTACATAACCCTAAAACTATAGACGAGGGCATAGGTTAGAGCAATGACACAGCTTGGGTGGTACCCGGTCGAGCCAGAGAACCGGTTATGTATGGAACCGCGGCCAGCAGCGAATGCCGCGAACTGCATCGCGGCACGTGTTATAGGCTGTGAACGCTGCATGACAGCGGATTCCCGATTGCGGAAAGGTTCAAGCTATGAATACTCAGAAGAAGAGTCCGATACGTGCAGAGAAAGTCGCGCTGTATGAAAAGTTGCTCGCGACCCAGCCCGAGGCCGAACGCAAAGGCGCTGACAATCCTTACACTGCCGTCAACGGGAATATGTTCTCCCTGCTCCTCAGTCCCGAGGGCAGGATGGCGCTGCGGCTTCCAAAAGAGGAGCGCGAACAGTTCCTGAAGAAGTACAAAACTGCGCTGTTTGAAGCGTATGGGGCGGTGATGCAGGAGTACGTTGTGGTTCCTGATGCGCTGCTCGCGAAGACCAAGGAACTGCAGAAGTATTTTGCGCTGAGTTTCGCGTATGCCAAGACGCTGAAACCAAAAGCGACGAAGAAGAAGCGCTGAGAGCCTGCGGAAAAAGTCGAGAAGCAGACTCCCCGCGGACTAAAGTCCGCGAGGAATGACAAAATTAAAGGACTTGAGCGGCGCAGCTAAAGCTGCGCCCCTTCAAAACCTTGGCGCGATCTCAGGTCTGCTCGCGCATCTCGCTCAGCGTAACCTTCACGTCCATCTTCTTCTTACCGCGGAAAATGGTGATGGTCACGGTATCGCCAGCCTTGTGCTTGGTCAGGGAGTTGAGCAGGTCCTGCTGGTCGGCGATCTCTTCGCCATCGATGGAGATGATCAGGTCTCCGCCGAGCATGATGGGGACATTGCCGATGTAGGCGCGCTGATTACCTCCATGAAGGCCGGCGCGGTCGGCTGAGCCGCCGGGGGTAGCCTCAACGATCAAAACACCGTAGTCAGCGGGCAGGCTCAGTTCCTGTGCCAACTCAGGACCGACCGGAATGGTGCGAATGCCCAGCGACGGCCGGCGCACGCGCCCGATGGTGATGAGATCGTTGAGCACGGATTTGGCAGTGTCGATGGGGATAGCGAATCCGATGCCGGCACTCTGGTTGGAGCCTCCGGTGGCGATGAGGCTGTTGATGCCAATCACTTCGCCGCGCGAGTTGAGTAGTGGGCCGCCGGAGTTGCCAGGATTAATAGCGGCGTCGGTCTGTATGGCCTCGTCGATCTCGGCGCCCTCGGGGGTGCGGATCGGCCGCAGCGAGCTAATGATGCCGCGCGTCATCGTGCCGCTCAGGCCGAATGGATTGCCGATGGCATAAACAAACTGTCCGACGGAAAGCGACTTGGAATCGCCCAGCGTGGCGGGCACGAGGCCGGGCGCCTTGATCTGGATGACCGCCAGATCGTGCGAGCGGTCGCGCCCGATTACCGTGGCCTTGTACTTCTTTTTGTTGTGCAGCGTGACCTCAACCTCGCGCGCGTTGGCGATGACGTGGTAATTGGTCAGGATGTGACCGTCCTTGTCGATGATGAAACCCGAGCCCTGACCTTCCTGGGGCACCGGTCCGTAAAAGAAGTCGTACGCCACCGCGGTCGAGGTGATGTTAACCACGGAAGAAATGCCCTTCTTGTAGACCTCGATGTTGGTCTGCTCTTCGGCGTCGGGCGTCGTAGGTCCGGCGGCCTCGGTGAGCTCGACTTGAGTCGGGCGCGAGATGTACTGCGACGGATTCACGCCGGAGTGATGGGTGGTGTACCAGTAGAATGCGGCGGCGATCAGCACACCGAGAAGAAGAGGACGTCCCAGTTTCATGGCTTTAGTACGGTTCCCGTGGACCTGCGGTTCGAGTATGGATTCGGCGAATGCCTCCTCATAATGTACCGGGATTGGCGGGAAAGTGCCTAATTTGGCCGTCCGCGAGGGGGTTCCGGGTTGGCGACAAGATATTGCAGAGTATCCCACAGAACATCGACATAGTATTTGGTGTCCTCGAGTGGACCGGAGTTGTCGATCAGGTAATCGGCGTGGCGAGCTTTCTCGTCGTCGCTCATTTGCGCGGCGCTGCGGCGCAGAACTTCGGCGCGGGCGTCATCCAGCGAGATCTTCGCGCGCTGCGCATAACGCGCGACCTTCTGCTCGAAGTCACAGGTCACAACAATAAGCTTATCGAAGTCTTTGGCGGCTCCGGCTTCGAGAATCAGCGCAGCCTCGACGACCGCGATGCCTTCCGGATCGTTTTGTGCAACGTCAGCCATCCAGCGATTTTGTGCGGCAACGACAGCCGGATGCACGAGGGCATTCAGTTCGCCAATGCGATCGGGAAACGCGGCATTGGCCAGCCGCTTGCGATCAATGGTGCCATTGCAGTTCAGAATTTCGCGCCCAAAGCGCTCGACGACGGCGTAGTACGTCGGTTCTCCTGGCGCATAGAGCTGATGCGCAAGGGTATCGGCCTGAAGATAATGTGCGCCGTGCTCAGCCAGCATCTTGCCAACGGTCGACTTGCCGCAGGCGACTCCGCCGGTCAGACCTATGCGCAACATGGAAACTCGCAGGAAGTCGCATTAACAGGCAAGAGTATTGTCATGGCATTGATCAGTGACGAGCGAAGTATATATGGGCGAGTTGGCGCAACGCTCTGATGGCACCCATGCGGCGCTTGTATTACTAACTAACGGTAGTAGTAGTTCATTTGACTGCATACCTCTGCATATAGCACCTAAGAGCTATAAATCTAATCTATTAAAAATAAACATGTTACATAATTTGTTAGATGGCCACTTTCGTGCGGGTGTTAGAAAAGAATTTCCCTGAAGGCGAAGACCGCCTTCTCGACGGCCCAGTACAACCGACAATTTCAGGAGGACACATGGCTGATAGCTTCAGACACAGACTTGCGCTCGTCGCTGTGACGGCGATGTTGTTGATGTTCGCCGCACCCAGTTGGGGAGCGCAGGTACTCGTTTACGCTCAAAACCCGAATTACATCGGTCTCTACGCCTCGCAAAATGACCCCTCGACGTTCGGGTTATTCGCCCAGTCGTACGACAATTTCACGCTGGCATCTGCGACCACCGTCACCGAAGCGCAGTGGGTAGGAGGGTACTACAACCCGCAGAGCGCAGGCACCATCACTGGCTGGACGGTTGGCTTTTACGCAGACAACGCGGGCCAGCCTGGCGCATTGCTTTCCAGCTTTACCTTCGCCGGCAACGGTAGTGAGACCTTCCTGCAGAACGACAGCTTAGGAGATCCGAACTACCTCTACACCTCGGGATCGTTGAGCTTCGCCGCGGCCGCCGGCACGACCTACTGGTTGTCTGTCGTGCCCGATGTGGCCTTCCCGCCACAGTGGGGCTGGGGCACTTCCTCGCAAGGCGATGGCGTAGCTTGGCAGGATTACTTCGGATCCGGGTCGCAGATTCCCAGCGATCTGGCGTTCGCGCTTTACAAGACGCAGCAGACTGGTGTGCCAGAACCAGGCAGCCTGATGCTGTTGGGTAGCGGGATCGTGGGCATCGCCGCCACGCTGCGCCGCAAGTTGGGATCGTAGCCGACCGTTGCCGTACGCGGTCTGAAGTATTACTGCGGCCACAAACGTGGCCGCGAACTTTAGCAGCACCGCTCAGGGGCGTCGGTTTTGCGCAGTCGTCGAGAGCGCATCCCGTACGGTCGAGCGGTTCCGTAGAGGAGAACACACGAGATGAAGCCATTTGTAAGATTAGCAATCGCACTTAGTGTCCTACTGGCTCTGGCCGGAATCGCCGGCGCACAGTCGTGGACGACGCTCACAAACCAGCCCAGCGCGGCCACCGGTCCCCTACTGCAATTACGAGACGGCAGAATCCTGGTCAACGAATCACAGGGCCCGGATCCCGGCGTATGGTTTATCCTGACGCCCGATGTCCATGGCAGCTACGTCAACGGCACTTGGAGCGTCACCGGACACCTTCCTGCCGGCTACGCACCGGTCTATTTCGGCTCGCAGGTGCTGCTCAACGGCCGACAGGTTGTCATCGAGGGTGGCGAATACAACAATGGCACCGCGGTCTGGACCACGCTGGGCGCACTCGGGACCATCACGCCGTGGGGCAATGTCTCTTGGGTTCCGAACAGCCCTCCAACCGGATGGGGCACGATCGGCGACGCCGAGAGTATCACCCTGGCCAATGGACACTACATGCAGGCCAACTGCTGCACGGCGCAGAATGCAATCTACCAGGGGCCGAATTCCTGGCTCGCGACCGGTAACGTCATTCAGGGTAACAACGATGAATCCGGATTTACATTGCTGACCAATAACGAGGTCCTAACCGTGGACGCAAAGAACAGTGCTTGCGGCAACGGTACCAATGGCGGCGCAGAGCTTTACAACCAGGGCACGGGTGCCTGGACGTGTACCGGACAGACTCCGGTTCATCTCTATAACCCCGCGGATGAGGAACTGGGCGCTGCGGTTCTGATGTACAACAACAAGGTCTTCCAGTCCGGCGGCAATATCGTTGCGACCGCGGTTTACAACGTAGCTTCTGGCACATGGACTGCCGGTCCCACTCCTCCAAACGGCTTGGATCAGGCCGACGGTCCCTCAGCGCTGCTGCCGAACGGGAACGTGCTGAACGACTACAGTCCCGGGCTGTTTCAGGCCGGCTGCCAGTTCATGGAGTACAACCCGTCGCTCAACTCATTGAGCTTTGCCCCGAATGGGCTTGGCTGTCCGAGTGGCTCTTCGTTCTACGGCCACCTGATGATCCTACCCACCGGTCAAGTCCTGTTCACGGACTTCGGGAATAGCCCAGTGGCGGTCTACAACCCTGCGTCGGGTGTCGTCGCCGCAGCGGTACCGACCATTTTGGCGGCGTCCACCAGTCTGGGCATCGGCTCCGTCAACAACATTCTCTACGGCAAGCAATTGAACGGCTTAACGCAGAACAATGGCTACGGAGACGACAATCAGAGCGATACGGATTACCCGCTAGTCCGCTTGACCAACACGCAAACCGGAAACGTTTACTATGCGTTCACCCACGACGACAGCACGCATAGCATCGCTCCCGGTACCATCATGTACACGTATTTCGATCTGCCTACTACCATTCCGGCCGGTAAGTACTCGTTACAGTCCGTCGCCAATGGCATCGGGTCGAATTCGATCGTGGTGTCGGTCCACTGAGTCTTTCGCACGCCAGTAACTCTGAAACTGAACCTGCCATGCTCTTCGGAGCATGGCATTTTTTGGGCCGACCATCCCGCGTAAGGTTGATTTGCGCCTGCGCGAAGCTGACAGTAAGGCCCACCGCGGAAAGGAACCTAATGGATGTCAATGCCCTGCCCACGTGGATCTGCGTCGGAGAGATGGTCCGAAAGAGTTCTACTCCTATCGCCTATTAGTGGCAGTAGTAGACCACTAAGCTGCACAATCCTGCACACAGCACCTAAGAGGTGCATAGATAACGTATTTATATTCAGCAAATTGGCAAAACTAAAAATGGTAACTTTCGTGCACCTGTTGGCACGGACTTTCCTGAGGGCGAAAGTGTGCCTTCGCCGCGGTTCTGCTTCAGCAAGAGACAACTTCCAGGAGGATCTATGGCTGACTGCCAAAGACCGAGATATGCGCTCGTCTTAGGTTGTCCGTCGTGCCCTCCACTTCCTTCCGCCACAGTGGGGATGGGGGAAGCCGTCGCAGAGATACGGGGTGTCTTACACGGGTAGTTTCCTCGGGGATCGTTTCCAGAATTCCAGCGCTTTATCGTTCGCACTGGAGGGGACGCGGGTTGTTCCGGAGCCAGGCAGTTTGATGCTGGTTGGCGGCGGGATTTCTGGCGTCGTAGCAGTGTTGCGTCAGGGGTTGGGCACTTAATCCCGACTTAGCGAACGCAGCATGAGATTTCACTGCAGCCATGCGCCGTGGCTGTCAACGTCAGCGACACCGCCCCGGGGCGGCGTGATTTGGGTCATCGGCTTTAGCGCGCCCCGTACGGTCAACCACTCCCATGGAGGAGATGAGATGAAGCAATTCGCAAGGATCGGAATAGCAGTTACCTTACTTTTGGCCCTGGCCGGGATTGCCAGCGCTCAGACATGGACGGCGATCACCAATCAGCCTTCCACTTTCCTGCCCGGCGCCATGCTGCTGCTGCGCGACGGCAGAGTCATCATGCACGACGAGGGCGGCACTGTAGCGACAGACTGGTGGGTGCTTACCCCCGATGCCACCGGCAGCTATGTCAACGGCACATGGAGCTATGGTGGAGGGTTGCCGTCGGGCTACCAGCCACTGTATTTCGGCTCCCAGGTATTTATGGACGGCCACACCGTCGTGATCCAGGGTGGCGAGTACAACTTCTCCCAAAGCGAAACCAACGGAGTATGGACGACCCTGGGCGCCCGCCTCACTTACTCGGGCAACTCGTTTACCTGGGTTAACAACGCTCCTCCGGTGGGCTGGACGACCATCGGCGACGCCGAGAGCATCCTGCTTCCCACGGGACAGTATATGCAGGCCGACTGCTGCAGCAAGAAGATTGCTATCTACACTGGTCCGAATACCTGGGTTTCAACCGGCAACGTGATTCAATCCAACAACGATGAGTCGGGGTTCACGCTGTTGCCGACCGACAAGGTCCTGACCGTAGACGCAAAGAACAACACCACCTGCGCTGCCTCACCTCACGGGGGTGCGGAACTTTACACGATCTCCAATTCGCTGACTGGCGTTGGGACTTGGGCATGTACGGGCTCAACCCCCGTCCGTCTGTATAACTCCCGCGACGAAGAACTAGGAGCCGGTGTCCTGATGTACAACGGCAACGTCTTCCAATCGGGCGGCAATGTGGTGGCTACGGCAATTTATAACGTAGCTGCCGGCACCTGGACGGCCGGCCCCACGCCTCCCGCCGGTTTGGACCAGGCAGACGGTCCGTCAGCGCTGGAGCCGAACGGCAAGGTTCTGGCCATGTACAGCCCCGGCCTGTTCAATACGAACTGCGCGTTCATGGAGTACGACCCGAGCAGCAACTCCCTGAGCTACACCTCGCCTGGCGTTGCGAGCAATCCTGCCTGCCCGCAGGATTCCTCATACTACGGTCACATGATGGTAATACCCACTGGACAGATCATGTTTACGGACTTCGGTACCAGTCCGGTTGCGGTTTACAACCCCGTACCAGGAGTCGTCGCTGGAGTGGCACCCACGATTCTGGCGTCGTCCAATACCCTGGCCATTGGATCTACCAACAATGTTCTGTACGGCACCAACCTCAACGGCCTGTCGCAGGGCGGCTTTTACGGCGACGACTACCAGGGAGATACCAACTTCCCGCTGGTGCGCCTGACCAGCCAATCGACCGGTAACGTTTACTATGCGCTCACCCACGACGAGAGCACGCATAGCATCAAGCCGGGAATCATCATGTACACCAAGTTCGATCTACCCGCTACCATTCCGGCAGGGCTGTACTCGTTACAGTCTGTCGCCAATGGAATCGGATCGAATTCGTTCGTGGTGTCGGTCCACTAGGTCTTTCGCACGTCCTGTAGCTCTGAAACTGAACCCGCCATGCTCTTCGGAGCATGGCATTTTTTATGCATATACATCAACTAGGGAGATAGTTACGGCACTCGTGGTTGGAAACCACAGTTACACTTGTTGCGGCTGCTGCTAACAAGTTGCAACAACTTTTGCGTCGCCTTATTGACTTCGATATTCTGCGGCACCATACTTTGTCGGAACGTGGGTGCTACTGCGCAGGGCCGTAATTGCTTGCTTGTGTGTCCGCTTATCCCGCCCAACCGGAATTGCTAAAGAGGACTAATCGAATGAAGACGTGGACCGTGGGTCTTTTGTCGGCACTAATGCCGATTGCACTGTCGTTGTTTTGCAATGCCGCTGATCCGGCTGTTCAGGGTAGCCAGTCTCAACAGACAAGTTCGATTAGCCTGGTAGTGAATCTGGACCTCGCATTTCCGACGCCGAACACAGTCAGCTTCTTCGTGGCTTCTGGGACACAGCTGACCTCTGAGAACGACGTTTACACTGGTGGCTACGGCATCCAGGGTGGATTCTTCGGCACATCGCGAGTGAACTCGGTTCCCAGCCTTTCGGCTCCGTGTCTGTATGTTTCTGACTCCGCTACCAATGACATTGCTTCGGTCTCCCTGGCGAGCCAGCAAGTAGTGGGCAATTTTTCGGGGTCACAGACGGATGACGGCAGCGCCAACGGCATAGGTCTGGCGGTCAACGCGAACTACGTGTATGCCAGTTACTCGGCGTCCAACACCATCGGAACTTTCTCGCTGCAAAGCGGTTGTGGCCTGACTTTTCTGGGTGACATACCTGCAATTGGTTTGCAGGGCGGATCGGTGACCGGCATGGCAGTCAACGGAAGCATCCTGGTGGTCGCGTATGGCGACGGTTCGATCCAGTCTTTTAACGTCGCCAGCGGTATTCCGGTCCCAAATAACGACCGACAGAATTCAACCGGTTACGCTGTCGCGAACTCGTGCTGCTATTTCGCCGGTCCCAGCATGCCGAGTGGCGTCGACATTACACAAGACGGCAAATTTGCCATATTCGGTGACATATCTGCGACTTCAACCGTGGAAGTGTCGAGTTTAAGCTCGGGTAAACTGGCGACCACTGTCGCTTACCCGATGTCGGCCGTTCAGGGAGCGGGGGTCGACGCGGGAGCCATCCGGCTTAGTCCGGACGAGAGCCTGCTTTATATCGCTAACAGCGAGAGCGGCACGGTAATCGGTGCGTTTTTTAACAAAACGACGGGCAAGCTTACTCACGGCTGTAACTCTCCGACTCTACTGGGGTTCAATTTCCAGCCCTGGCTAGGATCGTTGGCGACCAGGGACACCACTGGCACCGGGAGCGTACTCTACGTTGCCGAGTTCGGCCGCGACTTCGTCGAGGTTAACCACGGGCCGGCGTCACAAATTGGCATCATCTCGGTGACTTCCAATGGAAGCTCGTGCACTTTGAGGGAGGCTACTAACTCCCCGCTTCCGCTGACTTTTCCGGGAGCTCTGTCGATTGGTGTCTATCCGCCGCGGCCATTCTAGACGCGTCTGGATGAGTTCGTAATGTCTCGCAATCAATGTGGACTCGAAATCGGAGGAGGGTGGTAGATATGCGCTGTAAGATTCATCTATTGCAGATAGTACTGGTGTGTGGGATTTCCTTGGGTGCCGCAGCGCAGCAGATCTGCCCTCCCCGTCCGGCGGCAGGGACAGCGATAAGTAATCCGTTGGATCTTTACAGTCAAAACGGGACGCTCACACTCAACCTGTCTCTGCAGAGCCAGGTGGGGCCCACCGGTTTCACCCATTATTGCTACGTTTACTTGAACAATGGAACGCCGGTGGAGGCGCCGACGCTTCGCCTGAATCCCGGAGACCGGCTGGTCTTGAACTTCACCAACAACATCACGGTCACGGGCCATCTTCCGAAATCGAGGCATGCGCTAATGGCCCCGATGGAGATGGGCGACGTGCACGCGGCCGCAGCTCAGAACAATCCATGCCTCGGCGGAATGGTGAGTGCCACGACAACAAACATCCATTTCCACGGCCTGAATGTCCCCCCTGTCTGTCATCAGGATGAAGTGGTCAAGACCATCATCCCAAACAATGGTGTACCGTTTCAGTATTCGATTCAAATCCCGGCAAACGACCCTCCGGGGTTGTATTGGTATCATCCTCATCCGCACGGTTTCTCGGCCCCGCAAGTCTACGGCGGCGCCGCCGGCGCGCTGATTATCGAAGGCACAAACTCGCTGACTCAGGGATTGCCGGAGCGAGTGCTGATAGTCCGTAGGAATGTGGATGCCGTGACCGACGATGACGGTCAATTTACGCTCAACTTCGAAACCGTTAATCCCCCGCACGTTCGGCTACCCATCATCAATATGACTGGCGGACAAAGTGAATACTGGCGGGTACTCAACGCCTCTACCAACGGTTTTCTTGCACTTCAGCTCATTTCTGGCACAGTGCAGCAACTACAAGTGATTTCAATCGATGGCATCCCCCTTACGTCGCCAACCAACATGACGAGAATCTACCTGCCACCGGCCGGTCGCGCTGAATTCATCGTTCCAGCGCTAGTCGCAAATACCGCTTCAACCTTAGCCACCCAGGGTTTCGACACTGGTCCGATTGGCGACCCGATGCCCGCGACAACATTGGCCTCTATTATCGTTGCTCCGGGAAACTATGATGGGGCTCATACCGCCGCGCCCGCCCACCCTATCCCCGCGCCGACTCAGGCACCGCGCTTCTCAGGATTGGCCTCGGTCACACCGGCCGCTACGCATTCGCTGTACTTTTCCGAGCTGAATGTCGGAACCAACGGCCCCGGTCAATTCTTCATAACTGAAGTCGGACATAAACAAACGCTCTTCTCTGCCACTAATGGTGCAGCCATCACCTCCAAGTCAGGAACGGTGGAAGACTGGACCATCGCAAATCAAACCGGTGAATCGCACGCGTTCCACATTCATCAACTTCATTTCCTGGTGGAAGCGATTAACGGAGTGACCCTCACAAATCCTTACATGGCTGACACGATTACGGTTCCGAATTGGAGCGGTACTGGCGCCTATCCCAGCGTTACCGTGCGAATGGATTTCCGTGATCCAAACATCGTAGGTACATTCGTGTACCACTGCCACATTCTCGATCACGAAGATGGGGGCATGATGGCGACGATTGTTGTAACCCCGTAGCGGAACTGGCTGGAGCAAACCAGCCGTTGAACCAGCCCCGTAGCTACTTCTTGCGGACGTGCAGGATCTTCTGCACTTCTGCGACGACTTCGCCAGACTCATCTTTCACTTCGATAGTGAAGGTGGGCTCGTACTTGGGCAGAGTCTTCAACTGCTCGCGGATGTCGTCGAGTTGCGCGTCGGTGAGACGAAACTCCGCGCGCACCTTGCCTCGGCCGGGCTTGCGGAAGCGGATGCTGGCTGCCTTGTCCCACACGATGTATTCGGGGCCGAGATTCTTGATGAGCATCAGCATGTAGATAGGATCAGCCATCGAGTAGAGCGAGCCGCCGTAATGGGTGCCGACGAAATTCTGGTTCCAGGCGCGGAGCTTCATTTCGACGTCAGCCGACTTCATGTCGGCACCCCAATGAATGCGGATTCCGGCGCCCGCGATGGGCGGCCAGATATTCACCAGGCGCAGCATTAGTTGTTGCTTGAAGGACGACATGGAACATTCAGTTTAATGGCAGCGTACCGTAGTGTGCAGTAACCCATCGCGTCGAAATTATTCGCTTTTTCAAAGAGGGAATCATGGACGAACTCCCCCTACCCCGCCAGGGCCGGCGCGACAGCCCCTGGCTGGTGGCTGTCGAGTTCGCGATTGTCGTCGCACTGTTTGTGGCTGACTTCAAGCATCACGTTTACTTCAGCAAGACGCCGTTTCTGTTTCTGCTGGGTTGGATTTCGCTGCGCTGGCGCGGGCTGGGCTGGCGCGATGTCGGCCTCGCGCGTCCGGCCAACTGGCGGCGCACCATCGCCATCGGAGTTGTGTGCGGCGTTGGTATGGAACTCCTGGAGCTGTTCGTCACTCAACCGCTGCTGGTGAAATTGACTGGCAAGATGCCCGACTTCTCGGATTTGGGCGAATTACACGGTAACTGGAAGCTGACACTGTTGTTTATCGCGCTGAGCTGGACGCTGGCTGCGTTCGGCGAAGAGATGGTCTATCGCGGCTACCTGATGAACCGGGTGGCGGGCTTGTTTCGTAAGCCGAAGGTGGCGTGGACGATCAGCCTGGTGGTCGTCAGCTTCGTGTTCGGGCTGGGCCACATCGATCAAGGCGTAACCGGGCAAGTGGAGAACATGATTGATGGGCTTCTGCTCGGCGTTATCTTCCTGGCTACCGGATGCAACATGTGGGCGGCCATCATCGCACACGGCGTGACCGACACAGTGGACATTTTGCTGATGTACCTGGGGAAGTATCCGGGGGTGTAGTCTGTTTCAATTCCTGCTGTGGAAATTGAAGTCGCAGCCTAACATGTCAACCGCCGTTCGCAGGGCTGTTGCTTCCCCAGGCCCTGCTCCCACCAACGTCACTTCCGCCAGCCTCGAGCTTGGCAACACAGGCCGCATACTCTTCCGGACCGACCGGCAACTTGGTGTTGTACTGCTGTTTCGCCGAGTAGGCGCAGCTCTTGGACAGCCAATTCAGAAGAGGTTTGCTCACCCTGGCCGCGTGCCACCACGCCGTTGAACGCAGCAAGCAGTTATCGAATTCCATTACGCGGCTCATGTCGCACCCGTCCAAATTGACATAGGTCCAGTTTGTGGCCGCGATATTCGCCGTTCCTAAGTCCACCCCGGACAGGTCCATTTCCCGGAGATTCAACTGCGACAGGTCCACGGTCATACCTGCAGGAGGAGTCGTCCGCAGCAATCCCGACAACTTGTTGGACAAAAACAACTGCTCCTGGCTATACAACTCGAAGCTCTTGCGGTCGGCATTGTTCAGCTTAGTGACGTCGGTGGACGAGGTATCGTCGTTCCAGATCGGCGTGGCAATGGTGAAGTATGACTTATCCACCTCTTTACACAGCCTTTGCATCTGGGGCAACTGGTCATAAGTCAGGGGATTCATGACCGCCATGAATAGGGTCTGAAATTCCTCCATGGACTCGCGCATCAGGAGCAACTTAACTGCCATATCCAGAACCTGAGACCGATAGGGTTCCTCCTGAAACGTGTTAATTATGGCTGCTGCGGTGGATATCTTCTCGGAGGTCTGAATCTCTTTCAGCGCATCCATAAATCGCTGCTGCTCTTTCTGTCTGGCCTCCGCCGCTTGTTCCTCACGCTTCTCTTTCCGTTCAACCCTCGCCTGTGAAATCTGGAAGATCAGCGTGCCGGCCAGGATCACGGTGCTCGCCAGCGGTATCAAGCTCACTAGAGCATCCCTCCAATGGCCTCGCTGCGATTCGTCGAGGTCCCGCTTCAACTTCTCGATCTCCATCGCCTGCCGCTCGGCGTTCGACGCCTGCTGTTCCAGTTCCGCGGCCTTTTCCAGCAAGGCCGCACCCTTGATCACGTCGTCAGGGGACCCGCTCGCGATCAATTTATCCGCGGCCGCGCGAATCTCCGTCGCCTCGCGGCGATCCGTCGACCCAGCGACGTCGCCGGCAGTCTGCGCCCATGCCAGCGCGCTCAAGAACAGTAGCGCGAACCAAATAAGAGGTCTCATCAATCCGCTCCCGCCGCCATTCTAACAACCGCAAGCTGGCCCCTGGGCTGACTAGCCGAGCTTATTGTGCAGGCATAGATTGCAACACGCTCACCAGGTTTTGCGGCACCACGTGGATGAATCCGCCACGCGGACTGTCGATGTCGGCGATGAGCAAAAAGGAGATAGAGACCACCAGCGGCAATACGAAAAGCAGGACGCCTTTCGCCCTTACACTGCGCGCACCGTAGCCGACCAGCAAGTTACAGCACACAGCGATCGCAAGCATGAGTGACCAGGCTGACGACGGAATGCGATTCCACCACGCTGCCTGGGTGTATCCCTGCGAGTTGAGTACGTCGTTCATGCCTGAGACCGCGAGGGCAATCACTGGCGAAGGTTGCGCCAACGCCGGAGCTTGCACCGCCGCCCACATCTGGTTCTGGAGTTGTGTGGTGTCTGCGTCGATCTTCAGGAGTTCCTCGTAATGGCGAGTGCGGTAGAACGCAATTCGCAATTCGGTGTATTTGCGAAGTTGGGTGCGGACGGTCGCCGCGTCGCTGGTGGGAAGAAGTCCTGCCCGGACATACTCGGTGCCGATCGCGTTGGCCTCGCCTTCCTCGTAGTTCTTGCGCAGATCGTAACGGCTGGTGGCCATCGAAAAACTGAATCCGATGATGAGAGCAAGCAGGGTGAGGGTGGCAGTCTCGACCAGGTTGAAGTCGTCACGCTCTTCATCTTTGAGAGGGCGCCGCTTACGCAACGCCGCCCCACCCATCGCCGCGAGCCACAGGACGATCAGGACGACCCAGAAGAAAGCGCGTGGATAATTCAACAAAGACTCAGGTATCAGCATGAGTTCCAGCTTAACGCGAAGACCGATGGACGGCTATGCGGAAGTTGCCGGACTTGGACGCGACGCGACAAGCTCCGGAGAGTCCTCGAAGCTACCTATACGCAGCAACTCGTAAAGTCGGCGGCGCAGCGTTTCCGCTACAGCGCGACCACGCCGCGCTCCTGATTGCGGATGCGTATGGCCTCGTCGATCTTGGAGAGGAAAATCTTGCCGTCGCCGATTTTGCCGGTCGAAGCGACTTTGAGGATGGTGTCGACCGCGCGCTCAACCACGCTGTCGTCAAGCACCATCTCGATTTTGATCTTGGGCAGCAGGTCCACGTTGTATTCGCGGCCGCGATAGGACTCGGTGTGTCCCTTCTGCCGGCCGTGGCCGCGCACTTCGAAGACGGTCATGCCGTCAACTCCTACTTCGATCAGTGCGTCCTTCACCGCTTCAAAGCGCGAGGGTTGAATGATGGCTTCCACTTTGGTCATGCGTTGCTCTCCTAATCTCGGGTTGGTCTGCGCTATCCCTTCCAGAATGTCATCACGGCTCCGCCGGCAACGATCAGTGATCCGCCTACCAGAATGGGCGTGGTGGGTGTCTGCTGAAATCGCACCTTGGCCAGCACTTGCGCCACCAGGAAGAACAGCACGACATACACTCCCAGCAGTTTGCCGAAATCCCACGGGGGCGTGTTCACCACCAACCCATAAAGCGCGAGGGTCAATGCTCCGCCGGCGAAGGCAACATAGCGAGCGACGCCAGTACTGCGATAGAGTCCCGACTGAAAGCAGGAATCTCCGTAGGCTTCGAGAAAAGCGGCGAGCAGCAGCACAGCGAACGTACCGATGCGCGTAGCCACAAGTTGGTTCAGGATCTCTCTCATCAATGCAGTCCTGTCGATGCGGGCGGATTCGTCTCGAAATACTAGCAGGGACGCGGCGATTTTCTGAGACGATCCTGTTTCTAGTGCTCATTAAAAAATTCGATTGGACGCTCGCGCCGCCAACAATTAGCCTTACACGCTGGACGGGAGGGGTGTGTCTGCCGCAGATCGCGGTGTTTCGCGCGAGTGCATCGCTGAGTTCAATTCGTCTTACGCAGTTTCCGGCAAGGTCCTATCATGAAAAGTGTGGGTTTCCTATTAATGCTGGCAGGATGGTTCCTCGTGCTCGCTGCGCTGGAGATGCTGAGCGCAGCCACTCCGCGCACGTTGTTTGTGTTGGCAGGATTTGCGGTGGAAGTGGTCGGCTTGGCGCTGGTGTTTCGCGCCAACCTCGCTCCGCCAGAGGTTGAATCCTGATGCCGCAGCCTTCGCCCTGGATTTCCGAGATTACGACCGCGCTCTGCCTGGTTTCGATTCTGCTGGTTCCGTTGGCTGCCGCCGGAATCGCCCTGATCAACAACGGAATGGGCAAGTCGCGCAGCGCAGCGCACGCCATGCTGGCGGCTATGTGCGCGATTGCGGTTGCCGCGATCGTTTATATCGCGATTGGCTATTCGTGGGAAGGCTTCGCCGGTCGCGCTGCGCACGTTATCACCGTCGGCGGCAAGCCATGGGACTGGATCGCACAGCAGCCGTTTTTTCTGCGCGGGCTTGAGCTGAACGGCTCGCCTGTGTCGCTCTCGGTGGTGCTGCAAATGTTCACCGTGGGCATAGCGGCCATGATTCCGCTAAACGCCGCGGCGGACCGCTGGCGGCTGGGCCCCATCTGCGCATCTACGGCGGTGCTTGCGGGATGGACCTACCCGCTGTTCGCACACTGGGTGTGGGGCGGAGGCTGGCTGGCGCAACTCGGCGCGATTTATGGATTGGGCAGGGGGTTTCTCGACACCGGCGGCGCAAGCACCATCCACGTGGTCGGCGGGCTGACGGCGCTGTCGATGGTGTGGATCCTGGGGCCGCGCGAGGGCAAGTACACGTCAGAAGGCCTGCCCATCGGCATTCCCGGACACAACCTGGTGAACGTGGTTTTCGGCTGCCTGCTGGCGTGGGCTGGATGGCTCGGGCTTAACTCCGCGGGCGCATTCCTGTTTGGCGGCGTGCCGCCATCCGGACTGATAGTGGTCGAAATCAATACCACGCTGTGCGCCTCGGCCTCGGCGCTGGTCGCGCTGGTGGTCACGCGGCTGCGCTTCGGGCGTCCCGACGCTTCGATCAGCGCGAATGGATGGGTTGGAGGACTGGTCGCCAGCAGCGCGGCGACGGCCATGCTGCGTCCGGCAGCAGCGATCCTGATTGGTCTCATCACTGGCGCGCTGGTGGCGCTGTCGGTCGAGTGGCTGGAGTTGTGGCTGAAGGTAGATGATCCCGGCGGCGCAGTTTCGGCGCACGCGGTCGCCGGAATATGGGGACTGTTCGCAGCTGGCATCTTTGCCGGCATGGGATCAGCGAGCGCGCCCGGTCAGTGGGTTGCGCAGCTTGTGGGCATCGCAACGTTGATTGGATTTGTCTTGCCGCTCACCTATGGGCTGAACTGGGTGCTCAATCGCATCCTGCCGTACCGTGTCGAATCCGACGGCGAGCGCCAGGGCATGGACCTGCATGAACTCGGCGCAGGCGCCTATCCGGAATTCGTGGTGCACAGCGACGACTTCATCCAGAGGTAGCGCCCCGCCACGTTGAACCGGTCGCCCGCTCGCCAATAACAAGAAAACCGCGAATCTACACAATTAACCGGAATGCCATCCGTGTCATCCGTGCAAATCCGCGGCTGCGTTTGTTCTTGATCTCGAGCGTACTAGTTGCGGCTTCTGAACTTCGACAGCAGCCGCAGGACTTCCAGATACAACCACACTAGCGTGACCATCAGCGCGAACGCGCTATACCACTCCATGTACTTGGGAGCGTTGTAGCGCGCGCCCTGCTCGATGAGGTCGAAGTCGAGCACCAGGTTCAGCGCGGCAATGCCCACCACCAGCAGGCTGAATCCGATGCCGATGGGGCTGCCGCTATTGATGGTGTGAAACGTGATCCCGAAAAAGCCGAGCACAAACTGCGCGAGATAAAACAGCGCAATGCCGCCCGTGGCTGCCACCACGCCGATGCGGAACTTGTCATTCACCTTGATCAGTCCGGAGCGGTAAACCAGCAGCATGGCCACCAGTGTCCCAAAGGTCAGCATGACGGCTTGAATCGCGATGCCCTTGTACTTGAGCTCGAACATGGCCGAGATGCCGCCGAGCAGCGCGCCTTCGGCAACCGCGTAGAGCGGCGCGGTGATGCCCGCCCACTGCTTCTTAAAGATTGTGACCATCGCCAGAATGAAGCCGCCAATGCCGCCGATCAGCATCATGGGTGCGACCGACGACGGGTCGCCGGTGGCGAAGAAGCGGTTCCACGTCCAGGCCGCCGAAGCCACGCACAGCAGCAGCAGGACGCCGGCCTTGTTCACCGTGCCGGAAATCGTCATGGTGTCGCCGGCAATGCCGGACACCTCGCGGAAGGTGTTCTCGCCCAGCGCAGGGTTCGAGGTCTTCATCAGGTCCGCCATACAAAGTTCTCCTTGGGTTTCGTTATTAGATGAGGGAGTTTGGTTGTTCGATGTTTTGACTATTGTACGCGGTACGGCAGGGTGACTAAAACAACGTCTCCTGGCCGCCGGTGGTCGTCGTCCCGGGCCGCTTGATGCCGAAATGCTGATATGCGAGGTGTGTCGCCACTCGCCCGCGCGGTGTGCGATCCAGAAAGCCAATCTGGATGAGGAACGGCTCGTAGATTTCCTCGATGGCGTCAGCTTCCTCGGCCAGTGACGCCGCCAGCGTGTTCACGCCTACCGGCCCGCCCTGGTATTTCTCGATGATAGTCAGCAGCAGCTTACGGTCGATTTCGTCGAAGCCGTGGCGATCGACCTCGAGCATCTCGAGTGCCTTCTGCGCTGTGGGCTTGTCGATCTTTCCCGTGCCCTTCACTTGTGCGTAGTCGCGCACACGCCGCAGCAGGCGGTTGGCGATGCGCGGTGTGCCGCGACAGCGTGAGGCGATCTCGATCGCGGCAGGCTCGTCGATCTCCACGCCGAGAATTTCCGCCGAACGTTCAAGGATGACCTTCAGGTCCGCATGGGTGTAGAACTCCAGCCGCAGAACGATGCCGAAGCGCGAGCGCAGCGGCGCCGACAGCAGTCCGGCGCGCGTTGTCGCGCCGATGAAGGTGAACGGCTTCACATCCATGGTGTGGGTGCGCGCCGACGGCCCTTGCCCGATGACGATGTCGAGCTTGTAGTCTTCCAGCGCCGAGTAGAGCAGTTCTTCCAGCACCGGCTGCATGCGGTGCACTTCGTCGATGAAGAGCACCTGCTTCTCGCGCAGGTTGGTGAGTACCGCTGTCAGGTCGCCTTTGATTTGCAGTGTCGGCCCCGAAGTCTGCTGAAACGCCGCGCCCAGCTCGTTGGCGATGATGTTGGCCAGCGTCGTCTTACCCAGCCCCGGCGGCCCATACAAGAGCACGTGGTCGAGCGCTTCGCCGCGCGATTTCGCCGCTTGGATGGCTATCTCGAGGTTGTTCTTGACTTTGTCCTGCCCAATGAACTCGCGTAGCCGCTGCGGCCGCAGCTTGAGTTCGAACGATGCGTCATCATCGACCGGTGCGGCCGAGACTATGCGTTCCCGATCCAGGCTGTCTTTGGGAAAAACCACGATGGGGCGATGGTAAAGCGAAAGGGGAGCAGGATGCAATGACGCTTCGTATCCTCGCAAACGATGATAGAGTCCTTGCGATGAAATGGAGGCCCGAAGTGCTCAAGGCGATTGCGCAGATGATTGTTTTGTTGTGCGCGGTGGTGTCCGCATGCGGGCAAGTAGCGCTTTCGACGCTGCAAACCGAGACCGACGAATACACGCGCTATGAACTGCTATCGCCGGAGAGCGCAAGCTTCGCGATCCACTATGAGGTCACAGCCACTACTGCTGGAGCCAAATATTTTTTCAATCCAATCCGCAAAGGCAGTGTGGCCAGCGACGAGTCAGTGATCGACTTGATGACCGGGCAGCCGCTACGGTTCGAAGTCGTCAGCGGCGAAGAGGCCGTGAAGGACCCGCTGATGAAGGGCGAAGATGCGTCGGAAAATTACATCAAGGTGTCTCTCGCGCGCCCGGTGCCGCCCGACGGGCAAGCGCGGTTGCTGATCCTAAAAACCTACAAGGATGCGAAAAGCTACTACCGCGAGGGCGATGCGATCGTCTTCAGCCGTCCACTGGGCATTCCGCGGAATGCTGTCGTACTTCCCGCGGGATATGAATTAGTGTCGTGCAATATTCCGTCGCAGGTTTTGAGCCAACCGGACGGACGGATTGCCATCAGCTTCATGAACGACACCGGAGTGGCAGCGCCGCTGGTAGTAAAGGCCAAACTCGACGCGCAAACCGGCGCCGCGGCCGCTCCCCTGAAGCCGGGTTCCACCAAGAGCTGGGAATCTCCATTCGAGGGAGCGACCGAACAGGAGCGTTTGACCGAACGGGCGCACCAGGATCGCGACATTGTTTACTTCCTGCAGCAGCCGGAGACACACAGCTTTCGCCTCTATCACGACTACACCGAGTCGCACCCGGGGGCGGACAAATACTTCAACGTGGTACGCACCGGCAGCAAGGCATCCGATCCGTCAGCGTACATACTCGACACGGGAGAGAAACTCGCGACCAAAACCATGACGGGTGCCGAGCTGAAGTCGGCAAAAATCGACGTCGGCGAGCCAGTTGATCCAACGGCGGAGGTGGTGGTGATTCCCTTCACTCCGGTGAAGCCCGGTCAGAGTGTTCGTCTGCGAATCTCTGAAACCTACACCGCGCCAGCGAGCTACGGCTTGCAGGGAGACGAACTGGTGTTTGATCGCAGCCTGGGGCGTCCGCGCAACGCCGTGGTTCTGCCCGAAGGATGGTACCTGACCGCGAGCTCAATTCCGGCGAAGGTCACGCAGATGCCTGACGGGCGCATCCGGCTGGATTTCTGGAATGATCGACCCGATGAAGTGGATGTGCTGATCAGGGCCAAACGCCGCGCCCATTAGCCTCGTAAACCGCGAGCGTCGTAAAAAATCTGCATCCGGGCCACTCGCCGCGAACTCTGTATACGGAAATTCTGTCGCTCCTTACCTCACGGCCCAAAGAAAATTCAAGCGAAAGAAAGGGAGTACATCATGGTTCTCGGCATGTCACTTTCGACCTTCACTTTGCTGCACGTGATCATCAGTCTTGTGGGGATCGGCTCGGGATTCATCGTTCTGTTCGGACTGCTCAACGACAAGCGGCTTGATGGTTGGACCGCGATTTTCCTCACTACCACCGTGCTCACCAGCCTGACCGGGTTCCTGTTCCCGTTCGAAGGCCTGAAGCCCTCATACATCGTAGGTGGCATTTCGCTGGTCGTGCTGGCCATCGCAATCTGGGCACGCTACGGAGGCCGCCTCGCTGGCGCCTCGCGCTGGATCTACGTGGTATCCGCTGCCGTGGCACTCTATCTCAATTGCTTCGTGGCCGTGGTGCAGGCGTTCTTGAAGATACCCGCCCTGCACGCTCTGGCTCCCACCGGAAGCGAGCCGCCGTTCCTGATCGCGCAGACCGTCGTGTTGGCGATCTTCGTTTGGCTGACCTGGCTTGCGGCAAAGCGGTTTCATGCCGTGCCCGTTCGCACCGCATAGTTCTAACCCGTGGATTGTGGCCGGGCGCACGCCCGCAGTGGTCATTCGACCCGCCCATAATTGCTGTGCCGCAATCCTGTGATCGAACTGAAGTCGACCAAATCACGAGGAGAAAAACAATGCCTACCATCACCACCAAAGACGGAACGGAGATTTTCTACAAGGACTGGAGCAGCGGCCAGCCCATCGTCTTCAGCCATGGCTGGCCGCTCACCGCGGACGACTGGGACTCACAAATGCTCTTCTTCGGCGAGCGTGGTTTTCGGGTCATCGCGCACGATCGCCGCGGTCACGGCCGTTCCACGCAAACGTGGGACGGCAACGACATGGACACCTACGCTGACGACCTCGCGGCCCTCACTGAAAAGCTGGACCTGAAGAACGCAATTCATATCGGCCACTCCACCGGCGGAGGCGAAGTTGCCCGCTACATCGGGCGCCATGGCTCAAAGCGTGTCGGAATGGCCGTCCTGATCAGCTCCGTGCCGCCGCTGATGCTGAAGACGGACAAGAATCCTCTCGGCGCGCCGATCTCCGTTTTCGACGACCTACGCACGCAATACGTAGCCAACCGGCCCCAGTTCTACTGGGACATCACGCTCCCGTTCTATGGTTACAACCGTCCGGGCGCCAAAATCTCGGAGGGCATCCGGAAGCATTGGTGGTGGCAAGGCATCATGGGAGGAATGAAGGCCGGCTATGACTGCATCAAGGCCTTCTCGGAGACGGATTTCACTGAGGACCTGAAGAAATTCGACGTGCCAACTCTTATCCTGCACGGCGACGACGATCAGATCGTGCCCATCGCCGCGGCCGCTCTACAGTCCGCGAAGATTGTGAAGGGCGCTAAGCTGAAGGTGTATCCGGGCTATCCGCATGGGATGCCTACAACTAACGCGGACCGGATCAATGCCGACCTGCTCGCGTTCATTAAGGGAGAAACGATTAGCGCCGCAGCGTGACGGGTCTTCACGCATGACGAGTCGTTAGGGCGGCAGACTCCACGGCAGGAGATCGCCGCCCTCATGTGAGCCTTGAGCCACACTGTGTCCTGACATTCAGACCGTCCGCAAGTATCATTTCGTCATCAGCATGAGAAACCTCGGCATCCTGCTCTCCGGGCGCGGCTCGAACTTCGAGGCTATCGCCGACAATGTCGCTTCGGGGGAACTCGACGCCAACATCGCCGTCGTCATCTCTAACCGCACAGACGCGCCGGGTGTTGACTCGGCGCGGCGGCGTGGGTTGAAGGCGCTGGTTATCCCTTCGAAGGGCGTACCGCGCGAAGAGCACGATCGCTTGGTCGTTGCTGCCCTGGAAGACAACAAGATCGACCTAGTCTGTCTCGCCGGATACATGCGCCTGCTTTCGCCGTGGTTCGTGCAGCAGTTTCCCAACCGTGTCCTCAACATCCATCCATCGCTGCTGCCCGCATTTCCCGGCCTCGACGCGCAGAAACAGGCGTTCGATTACGGCGTGAAAGTCTCGGGTTGTACGGTGCACTTTGTGGACGCCGACCTTGACCATGGGGCCATCATCTTGCAGAAGACCGTGCCCGTGCTCGACACCGACGACGACCACACACTGGCCGCCCGAATCTTGGAGCAGGAACACATCGCCTACAGCGAGGCCATCCGGATCGTGCTGGAGGGCAGGTACCACATTGTTGGGCGAAGAATTGTAGACGCGAAGTAACTGGTTCGAGGCCGAATCCTATTAAGTAGCAAAGCAAGTTTGCTGCGTACCTGCCGATAATCAATTTGAGTCGAATATGCCCACGAAGCGGATGTCAGTGAAGAGATTCTGCGACGAATGCCTGGAAGTATTCGACGAGGTTCACGAGACCGGATGCAAGTATCTGATCACCCGTAACGGACGAGGCGTAATCAAAGTCGTCCCTCTTGAGCCGTTAGATTCGCTGCAGGACAAGTCACCCAACCGAAAGAAGAAGAAACGCTAGTTCTGTCCGGGAACAGGCATTACGAGTTGACGTGGGTTCTGTGAATCCCATCACATCTCATAGTGCAGCAGTGAGAACACGTCGTAGTCCTTCAGTTTGTCGCGGCCTTTCAGTCCATCGAGTTCCACCACAAAGCCTAGCCCGCAGATCATCCCGCCAAGCGACTTCACCATTTCGGCCGCGGCGCGGGCGGTACCGCCGGTGGCCAACAGGTCGTCGCAGATGAGCACCCGCTGTCCCGGAGCGATGGCGTCTTTGTGGATCTCCAGCGTGTCGCTGCCATACTCCAGGTCGTAGGTCCACTTCAAGGTCTCAGCCGGAAGTTTCTTCGGCTTGCGCACCGGCACAAATCCGGCGTTCAGGCGATAGGCCAGCGCCGGGCCAAAGATGAAGCCGCGCGCCTCGACGCCCAGCACCAGGTCGATGTCTTTGTTGATGTAGTACTCGGTGAGCGAGTCGATGAGCCGCGCAAATCCCTGCCGGTCCTTTAGCAGCGTCGTAATGTCGTAAAACAGAATCCCGGGTTTGGGAAAATCGGGGACTTCGCGGATGAGCTTCTTCAGGTCGTTGCAGTTCGCCGCTGCCGAGGACATGGGCTACCAGGCTCCTTCAATGCCGAATGATTTTGCTTCGAGAAATGGTGCGGGTGACACAGCTACTTCATCCACGCGCGACGCGCGCGGCCCTTCACGCAAGCGACCGTGCAGCGTACTCAGTTGCTCGCGCGTTCCGGTCGCCATCACTTCCACCCGGCCGTCTTCGCGGTTACGCACCCAGCCGGTGACGCCCAGCGTCGCAGCTTCGCGCTCCACGAACCAGCGGAAGCCGACGCCCTGCACCCGTCCAGACACCAGGTAACGCCGGGTTTCGCGATTTTCGCTCATTAGGGGCAAGATTTAAGATAAACGGCGAAGCAGGTCACCGCAACCACGGCACGCAAGCGACGAAGGGGGGCGGCACTTTCGTATTGGGCCCGAACGATGATATGGTTTTCATGCGCTCTTTGCCCCTTCTAGCCCGAAGGGGATACCCTAAGTGACTTGCCGAAAGGACGGAGGACAAAACGCCATGTTGCACACCAAGAGAATTGTTTGTCTGCTCGCATCCCTGTTCATGGTTCTCGTTACCATGCCCGTGTGGGGGGCCTCCAAGGCCGACGACGAAGAAACCCTGCGCAATGCCGCCACAGTCTTACAGGCCATGCTTTCCAGTGACCAGGTTCCCCGCAGCGTGCTGCAAAAAGCCGATTGCATCATCATTCTGCCCAGCGTGAAGAAATTTGCTGTTGGCATCGGCGGAACCGGTGGCCGGGGTCCCATCTCCTGCCGCGAGGGCGCTGGCCATACCGGTAGGTGGTCGCCACCCGCCATGTACGAAATTGGCGGAGCCAGTGCCGGTTTTCAGGTCGGTGGCAAGGCCAGCGACATCGTGATTGCCGTCATCGCAACCAGT
This sequence comes from uncultured Acidobacteriaceae bacterium, assembly GCA_963730105.1. Taxonomy (GTDB): domain Bacteria; phylum Acidobacteriota; class Terriglobia; order Terriglobales; family Acidobacteriaceae; genus DASRAA01. Next base: position 7,515 of record CAVSQO010000008.1, on the reverse strand, counting down.
GCCGTGGACAAAGTTTTGAACAGCAAGGTAAAGGTCGGCACCGATGTCAGTGCGGCCGCCGGCCCGGGCGCATCAGCCGGCACCATTGGCAATACGGCCGACATGCTGACCTATTCCCGCTCCTCGGGCGCCTTTGCGGGTGCTTCGATCGACGGCGCCTCGCTTCAGCCCGACAGCAGTGCTAACCAACGGCTATACGGGAAAGAGGTGAGCGCGAAGGAGATCGTCTCCGGCAGCGTGAAGCCCACGCCAGCTGGTTCGGCTCTGGCTTCTCTCCTTGATAGCAAGGCTGGAAGCCACATCGAGTAATAGGCCGAGCAGCTTGCGGTAGCTTCCCGCGGTTCACGTCGGAGGGTTGTGCCCCGGTAGGTGCACACCCCCGACGTAGCGACTCCGATTTCTCGCCCTTTATCGGCCTCAGCCGGAACCCGGCCTTACCACCCTTCCTCAGAGCGGTAAGGCCATAGAACCCTGTCCGCGCGCCCCCACTACAGACTTCCGAACGCTGTCATGCCGAATGGCTCTCGCCTGAAGCCTTATCGATAAGCCTGCACACTGATTTGTCAGCGGAAAAGCGTTTCCAGTCTCGATGGAGGATGGTATGCTTGGTGCCCTCGGAAGAGGCGAGACGGAATCTACGTCATCGCCTGGAAACGGAGAGTGTTATCGATGTCGCACACCAAGAAAGTAGTGCCGTGCTTGCTCGCATCTTTATTTTTGGTCCTCGTGAGTCTGCCCATGTGGGGCGCCACCAAGACCGACGATGAAGAAAGCATTAGAAATGCCACCAACGTATTGCGGGCCATGCTTGAAAGCAAAGACGTTCCCGCCAGCGTGCTTTCCAAGGCTGACTGCGTCATCGTTCTGCCTAGCGTCAAGAAGTTCGCCGTAGGCGTTGGCGGTTCCGGCGGTCGGGGCCCCATGTCGTGCCGCAGCGGCGACAACTTTAACGGCAAATGGTCACCGCCCGCCATGTATTCCATCGCCGGCGCCAGCGCTGGTCTTCAGATTGGCGGCTCGTCCACCGACTACGTTCTCCTGCTGATGGCACCCAAGGCGGTCGAAGCCATCGTAAAGGGCAAGTCTAAGATTGGCAGCGATGTGACCGCGGCAGCTGGACCGAGTGGGGCTTCGGCCATGACGGGTTCTGCTGATGTTTTGACCTATTCCCGGGCCAAGGGGCTCTTCGCCGGCGTTTCACTCGACGGATCGACTTTGGATCCGGATTCTGACGCCAACCAGCGTCTTTATGACCAACCGACTAGCGTCCATGCGATCGTACGGGACAACGCGGTCAAGGCGACACCCGCGGGACAGTCTCTGATGACCCTGCTCGACAGCAAGTTAGCGAGGTAGGAATTCCTCTGTCCTCGTAGTTTGAAGAGTAGAACCCGACCTCAAAATCAGGCAGGAGGCCTCGGCCTCCTGCCATTCTTGCTTCTACCGATTAGCTTCGTTTCGGCGAAACCTTATTCAGCATATCGACTAACAATTTGGCCGTAGCCGGCACTGGGACATCGCCGCGGATGATTTCCGCAGCATCAATGGTCTTGCCATACAGTTGTTGGTCGGCCGTGTTGTCAGCCAGCATGTCCGCGGTACCCAACGACGCGCCCGCGAACAACCCTTTTGTCTGCGAAAAAGTCAGGATATCGACCTTCTGATCCACTGCGTTGGCTTGGGCCCCGGTCGGTCCCGCGGCGGCGGTCGCATCTGTGCCCAGCTTTACCTTGCCATTCAGGACCTTGTCCGCACCATTCTGGCTCATCACCAGCAACACGTAGTCGGTTGAAGTACTGCCCAGTTGTGGGCCAAGACTGCCGGTGTCGAGGATGTACAGGACCGGGGCGCCCCAATTGCCATCCATGGTCTTACCGCTGCGGCAAAGAAGTACGCCATGGCCGTAACTCATACCTAATCCAACCCCCACTTTCTTTACCCCGGGATACACAAGGACACACACTGACTTGTCGAGAAGACTTCTGGAGATTCCGTTCGGCTTGTCGATCAGATTCGCGAGAACCGTGGTTGATTCGGCTATACGCTTGTCCACTTTGGTTTGCGCAAAAGCGGTAAGCACCAGGGCGAGGCACATTGCAACTAGCACCAACTTCTTCATGTCGGGACCCTTTCTTGGAGCGGATGTCTTCTGATAGCCAATCCAGTGCGCACGACCGGAGTCGATTGGGACTTGGTTTGTGCGGGCAGGGAGTTAGCGCGCGAATTCTAACGCGATGGCCACCAAATTGACAGCAAAATAGGAGCCTACCTACTCGGCTTCGAAGACGTTTTTCCTAGGCGCGCGAAAGGTAGGCGCCCTCCGAGGTATCCACACGGATAGTTTCGCCCTCGTTGATGAAGGGCGGCACCTGAACCACTAGCCCAGTTTCGGTCTTCGCTGGCTTCGTTACGCTGCTGGCAGTTGCGGACTTTAAGCCCGGCTCAGTCTCGACGATCTTAAGGTCCACGGTCTGCGGCAGCTCGACACCCACGGGCTTATCGTCATAGAACTCAACGGAGATTTGCAGATTTGCCGTCAGGTAATCGACCGCATCCCCCAGCACGTCCTTGCCCAGGTGGAGCTGCTCATAGTTCTCGGTGTTCATGAACACGTGGTTTTCGCCGTCCTGGTAAAGGTATTCCATCTGTACCTGGTCCACCGTGATCTTGTCGATCGGGTCACTGGAGCGGAAGCGGTGCTCGAACATGGCTCCCGTGCGCAGATTGCGCAGCTTGGCCTGGATGAAGGCGCGAAGATTGCCCGGCGTGCGATGCTCGACGCTGAATACCGTGTGCAGGTCATTATTGTGCTTAATGACCATGCCGGGACGCATTTGTGTGGCTGGAATTGCCATTCGTAAAACTCCTTCTGGGGCTTGGAAGAGCCGCTGGCGGAACACGTGCAGCTCAAGGGGTAAACACTTGATTCTATCTGCTTAGCAGGAAGTTTGGGAAATCGCGCAGTCGGCAAACTCTGCCGGTTAAGTCGGCAAGCTTTGCCCAGGCATTCCACATTTGGTCTCGCAGGACCGACTAAGCTGCGTAGATTCTGCTCCTCGCCTTTGGCACCCTGCTTGCTCTTTTGGATGATCGTTAACTCCGGCTAATGCTCGGTAGAGAAATGCCGATACATTGCCGCAGCTCGCAGAAGTTCAGCCAAGGAGGCAGTGATGTCAGTGTTAGGCATAATGAGCAGCAGTCTTCTTAATCTCGGCGCCCACAGCATGCAGAACCGCATGCAGACGGCGCGCAAGGAATTTCAGCAACTCGGTCAGGACCTGCAGTCGGGCAACCTCGCCGCCGCGCAAACCGACTTCGCCACGCTCCAGCAAATGCAGCCCCAATCCAGTTCCACTTCTTCCACTTCGTCGACCCAGAGCACCAGCCCGATTACCCAGGACTTCACCCAGCTTGCCGCCGACCTCAAGGCCGGGAACACGACGGCCGCACAGAACGATTACACCCAACTCCAGAAGGACCTGCAATCCCAACCGCCAACCACCCAACACCATCATCATCACCATGGCGGAGGGTCCGGCAGCAGCAGCAACAGCGAGATTGGGCAGTTATTCAGCCAGTTAGGCTCGGCGCTGCAGTCGGGCAACCTGTCCACCGCGCAGCAGGCCTATGCCACCCTGCAGCAAGACATCCAGCAGTACGCTCAAACCAGTGCGTCGCAGAGCGGCGCAAGCACGGTCTCGATAAGCGCCTGAGGAAGGGATAATACCTGGGAACGAGGTAGCGGCGACGGTCGTGAAACGGCCCATCCGCACCGACTCATCGCCCAATCTTCCAGCAATTCGAGTTACCATCTGTGCTGGAGGATTTTTCCATGAGCGATGATGAGAATGAGTTTGTGACCGAGGGCGAATACGAGGCCTCCGGCCGCAACACCGTGGCCTTTGGCCTGGCGATACTGTTGATCGGCTTCGCGGCCGGAGCCATTGCCGCTGCGCTGATGACGCCCAAGACCGGCAAACAGATGCGCCGCAGCCTGAAGCGCACCGTCGACAACCTCCGCGACACCGTCGACGACTGGAGCGAGCAGGCCGGCGACCTGGTTAACAAAGGCTCTGATTTCGCCGGCAAAGCCTCCGACTGGGCCGACGCGGCCAAGGAAAAAGTCGGCCCTATCGCCAAGAAGTTCCGCAGCTAGTTGCTTCAGCAGTTGCTGAATTCAGCATGAAAAGGGTAGAGCTGCGCTTCAGCGCAGCGTCTAGCAGCCCTTTAATTTGACTTGAGCCGGGTTTCAACCCGGCGGCACGTCCTCGGGTTACCGTGCGAGGATACGCATCGCCAGATTTGCTCAAGCCGCCGGAGGCAAAGAAATACCCGGGCCCCTCGCCGGTCTTTCCAGCGCGCGCCCGGGTCTCAATTCTTGCGCGGTCGTCGTCTACTTGGTTGAACCGCTCAGGCAAGTCGACATGAAAGCCTTGCGATCGTCACCCTTCAGGTTCTTCGCGGTGGCTTCCTTGTTGCACGACTTCATCTTGTCCTGCTGCGACTGCGGCACTCCTGCCGCGCTCAGACACTGCGACATGAACTTCTGACGGTCGTCGCCAGTCAGGCCCTTGGTCTTGGCCTGCGCATTGCAGTCCTTCATCTTCTGTTGCTGGGCAGCCTGTGCCGGGCTGGGCGTTTTTGTTGTGTCCTGAGCGATGGCCGGCACTACCAGCGCCGCTACCAGTACAAGTGCCAGCGCCAATGAAATCTTACGTTGAAGCATGGGAAGTCCTCTTTGTGAGTGGATTGACCTGGGAGGCCCCGGAGGGAGAGTTCCCAAAGCGGAGTGATTGTACAACGATTCTCTTCAGGGTACGAGTGTTACTCCGGCATCCGCTACGAGGGAAGGCCTAGAAACTAAGGGCTAAACGCTAATGGCTAACTGCTATTTCAGTACAGCCGGAAGTTTACTTCGACGTTGATCATGACCGGAACGGCCTGTCCGTCTTTGCGCGCGGGATCGAACTTCCACTGCTTCACCGCTTCGATGGCCTTCTCGTCGAGGCCCATGCCCAGCGCACGCTGCACGCGAATCTGCTGCGGACGCCCATTGGCATCCACCACCAGCCATAGTACGACGGTGCCCTGATATTTGGCCTTGCGGGCTTCTTCCGAGTACTCCGGATCAGGCGCAAAAAGCGCTTTGGGTGCGCTCACGCCGCCACCCACGCGATAGGCCCCTCCGCCATATCCGCCGCCGTGACCAGGTCCTACACCCGGGCCGGTTCCAGAACCCACGCCACCGCCATAACCGCTGCCTATGCCTCCACCGGCACCCGTGCCATTCGAGGGAGGACCCAGCACTTTGGAGAGCGGATCGCCCAGGTCTCCATTCGTCGGCAGCTTGATTTGCGGCGGCACAACCACAGAAGGATCGACCACCAGCTTGGGGTTCTCATTGCGCACCACGATCGCCGGAGGAACGATCTGGTCCTTCGAAAGCTTGGGGAGTGTGCCCTTGGGGGCCTGCAGCTTGTCGCGATCGCCGCCGCCACCGCCGCCTCCCGCCTTGGTCTTCGAAACCGGCAGAGGCACGTACGGACTGATGTCCGTTACCAGTCCCACCACCTTTTGCTTGATCTCATCCTGGTGTTCAAAGGCCCAATGTCCTGACCAGATGATCAGCCCCGCCGCGATCAAGTGTAGGACGAACGAATAGAGAAACGTGTCCTTACGCTGCGGATATAACCCCTCACCCTCGCCAAACAGGGTGGGAAGGATATCGTGCTTTTGCTCGACATTTGGAGGTTTGGGGACCTCCTTTTTGGTCAGAACCGGGCTCGACATTTCAACCTATCTGTCTCTAAGTATAGACCCAGCCAGAAACCCTGGGTTGCAGAAAAAGACGCAGAAAAAGATGCTTAAAAAGTAGTACGCCTGACGCGGGTCCCCCGTTCTGTTCAGACGATTCCCAGGGACGAATGTCAACCATTCGCACCATGGTGCGCGCTATCTGCCTTTCGCGCCGCGCACATACCGCAATTCCTTTCCTTTCTTATACGTGATGAGTGTCACAGCAAGATTGGTTGTATTCCGCTAATTTCGAATTACGGCTGATGCTGAGAGGGATGGCCAGATGCCGTATGAAAGTGCTGGCGTATGAAGAAGTTGCCGTTCGTAAAACTGTTGCTTGCAGGACTTGTAATCAGTGGCTCGCTGTTGATGGTGGGCAAATCCCTGCTGTCCGCCGCCTCTGATACTGGCCACGCGCAGTCCGCGAACCCCTCCGCGAAGATCACCATCGACTACCCGCTCGAAGGCTCGGTGTTTCCTCCCGAGATCACGCCGCCCACGTTTCTGTGGCGCGATGCCGCGGAATCAGCGAAGCGTTGGGTGGTCGAAGTCTCGTTTGCCGGCCACGCCGGCGATATCCGTCTCGAAGTTTCTGGCGACCTAATGCAACCCGGCGAGCTCGATCCCCAGGCGGGGGCGGCGAATGAGCTGACCGCGCTGACTCCGCAGCAAAAGGTTACACGCACGTGGACTCCCGACACTGCTACGTGGGAGAAGATCAAGCAGCAATCGGTGAAATCGCCGGCCACAATCACTATCACCGGATTCACCGACGGCAACCCACAACAAGCAGTGTCAGGCGGCAGCGTTGACATCACGACATCGACCGATCCCGTGGGCGCTCCCGTTTTCTATCGCGACGTGCCGCTCATGATCTGGCCCAGAGGACAGAAAGGCTCCATCCAGCCGCTGCCGCCGTTCGCCATTCCGCTGATCAAGTGGAAGCTCCGCAACATCGGCGAGCCGCAGAGCCACACCGTGATGGAGAATCTGCCGACCTGTGGTAACTGCCACTCGTTTTCGCGCGACGGCAAGACGCTCGGCATGGACCTCGACGGGCCAAAGAACGACAAGGGCCTCTACGCCATCGCTCCGATCTCGAAGAACATGACCATCCGCAATCAGGATGTCATTCGCTGGAGCTCGTTCCAGGAAAACCCTGACGCCCGCAGCTCGGACCCGGTGGTGAAGCGCTTCGGATTCATGTCGCAGATCTCGCCCGACGGCCGCTACGTGGTGACATCGATCGGGCCTCCGGGCCTCGGCAACAAGCATAAAAATGAGCTGCCCGACTTCGCGCCGGGCCTCGCCGATCGCCTGTACAGCATGAATTTTCAAGGGCCGCCGTTCAACCAGGTGTTCTATCCCACCCGCGGCATCCTGGCGTTCTACGACCGCACCGAACAGAAGCTGCGTCCGCTTCCCGGCGCCGACGACCCACGCTTTGTGCAGACCAGCGCATTCTGGTCACCGGACGGCAAGTACCTGATCTTCAGTCGCGCGACGGCGCGCGATCCCTATCCGGACAACGTCGCGAAGGCCGAGTACGCTAACGACGCGAACGAAACCCAGATCCAGTACGACTTGTACAAGATTCCCTTCAACGACGGTAAAGGCGGCAAGGCCGAGCCCGTAGTCGGCGCTTCCAACAACGGCATGAGCAACAACTTTCCCAAGGTCACGCCCGATGGCCGCTGGATTGTCTTCGTGCAAAACCGT
>CAVSQO010000007.1:0-185078 GCA_963730105.1 uncultured Acidobacteriaceae bacterium | reverse complement strand
TCATGCGTCCCGACAGCCACCTCTACATCGTGCCCTTCACCGGCGGCAAAGCCCGCCTGATGAACTGCAACACCGCGCTGATGAATTCGTGGCACACATTTTCGCCGAACGGCCGCTGGATGGCGTTCTCGTCGAAAGCACGCTCGCCTTACACGCGGCTGATGCTGACCCACATCGACGCCAACGGCAACGACACGCCCGCCATCATCGTGGACAACACCACCGCCGCGAATCGCGCGGTGAATATCCCCGAGTTCCTCAACGTGCCGTCCGACGGCCTGGCGCACATCGACCCCGAGGCCACCAACTTTTTCCGCTACTTCAATCAGGCATACGAACTGATGGAGAACAACCGTATCAACGAAGCCGTTCCGCTGTTGCGGCAGGCCGTGGCCAGCGGTTCCGACGATCCCATCGGGCACTATGCGCTGGCTACCGCGCTCGCGCAAACCGGTGAAGATCGTGAGTCGGTGGACGAATATCGCAAGGCCCTCGCACTCAACTCGAATCCTCCCGCCGCGTGGTACGACCACCTCGCCGTCTCGCTCACCCGCACCGGCGATCTGCCCGGCGCAGCGGAGAACCTGCGTGCATCACTGAAACTCGACCCCTCCGACGCGGGTACGGAAGACAATCTCGGCACCGTGCTCTGCGAGATGGGACAAACCGACGAAGGATTCGAGCACCTGCGCAAAGCCATCGCCATGGCTTCCGACTACCCCGAGGCCTACAACCATCTAGGTTGGGAGCTGGCCAAGGCTGGGCAAACCAGCGAAGCCGTCACTCAACTGAACGAGGCCATTCAACTCCGCCCAAGTTCGGTCGAATATCGCGTCAATCTTGGCTACGTGCTCGCCATGCGCGGCGACTTCGCCGGCGCGGTGCCGGTGTTCGAGAAAGCTGTTGAGTTGAGCGAAGGCAAAGACTGGCGCTGCCTCGACATGCTTGCTGGCGTCTATGCTCAGGTCGGCCGTACCGCCGACGCAGTTCGTACTGAGAAGCGGGCGCTCGATCTGGCTGCTCAGCAACACAACGAAAAACTAGAGCAGCACCTGGCAAGCAATCTCGCCCGCTACGAACAAGCCGCGACACAGGTTCGGTAGTAGACCGGTTTTGCGTCAGGGCACGACTTCACAGGCTGCTGAAAAACTCGCTTTGGACGACGTTTTGAAAGGGCACAGCTTTAGCTGTGCCGTACAAGTTCTTTATATTTGTCATCCCTCGCGGACTTTAGTCCGCGGGGGATCTGCTTTCAAGCATCTGCGATAACCGCCTTACCCCGGCACAATCACCCGCAGCGCATCCCGCTTCACCCCGATTTCCACCGGCGTCGGGCACACATATTCTCCGTCGGCGAAAATTTCCATCACCGGATCGGTCTGGATGCGCACCCGCGTCGCCTTCCAATAATCCACTTCTTTCATGCCGATGTGCCGTCCGCTGAACACCACATGAAACAGCCGCAGCAGCCTCAGCTTTCCAAGCTGGCGAACGAAGCACGTATCGAGCAGGCCGTCGTGCAGGTCCGCCCGATGAGTGAGCCGCATGCCGCTGCCGTAGCGCGGCCCGTTTCCCACAGCAATAAGCATGCCGGGCTCGCGCACTGGGGTCCGCCAGTGGCCGTCAATTTCCAACGACAGGGTGACTTGCGGCGGCCGAAAGCCCGGCAGCGTCTGTACCAACGCGAACACGTACCCGCCATGCGAGCGCAGCCAGCGCGGATGCTCCATCGTCTGCCTGCAGATGACGGCATCGAGCCCCGTTCCGGCGATGCCCGCGAAATAGCTGGTGCGCGATGCTTCGCGCTCGGCGTCAAGCCAGCGGCGCGCCTGCGAGTGTTCAATGCGCGGCCCCAGTTGCGGCAAGTCGCGGCGCGGGCCGTCGGGGACAAAGTGCAACGTCTCCAGCGATTCGCCCTCCCATGGCTCATCGACGTCAATTTCGTCCGTGGCCGGCAGCATCTCAGCCGCCTCATATGCATGCAGCGGCTGTATGGTACCGAGGTCGGTGAGCCGCGCGTTACTGCGCGTCTCGCAAAATCGCTTCCACGCCGCCAGCGCCTGCTCGACGCTCTCGATCCCGAGGGTCGCCGCAAAATCGTTAGCACTGCCCATAGGCACCGTCAGCGTCGGCGTCTTGTGCAGCGCCAGTGTGCCCAGATGACGGTGTAGCGTGCCATCGCCGCCAAAAATCAATGCCGCGTCCGGTTTGTCGGTGGGATCGAGCTCGTTGCCGGTAAAAATATTCGCGCCCGGCAGCTCAAACGGCCGGACGTCGTGCTCTTTCGCGAAAGGTGCCAGCATGGCAACGGCGCGCACCGCGCAAGGGTCTCACGCCTCAGCAAAAAATCAAAATTGGGACGAGTTCCCAACTTTTCACAACTTCCGGTGGTGCCAAGTGCCTAGAATAGTCGTCTAAGGAAGCATCGATCGAGCCACCGTCTGCGAGGAGGCACCCCATGCAGCGCAGAGAGTTCATCGTCAACACTTCCCTGGGACTCGGGACCGCCTGGCTGGCGCGCCAGTCCATCCTCAACGCGCTCGCCGATACCCAACTTCCCCGCAAGTACGCCGCCACCGACACCGTTACCCTCGGCAAGACCGGCATCAAGACCAGCCGTCTCGCCATGGGAACCGGTACTGTTGGCTTCGCCAAACACTCCAATCAAACCGCGCTCGGTGTCTCCGGTCTCTCCGCGCTTCTGCTCAACGGCTACGATCACGGACTGCGTTTCTTCGACGCTGCCGATTCCTATGGCAGCCACCCGCACGTCGCCGCCGCGCTCAAACAACTTCCGCGCGACAAGGTCACGATCATGACCAAGAGCGACACCCGCGATCCCCAGCAGATGCGCGCCAACCTCGACCGCTACCGCCGCGAGCTGGGCACCGACTACATCGACATCGTGCTCATGCACTGCATGACCGAAGGTGACTGGACCGAGCAATACAAAGCCACGATGGACGTGCTCTCCGAAGCGAAGCAGAAGGGCATCATCCGCGCCCACGGCTGCTCCTGCCACACCATTGAGGCACTGCGCGCTGCAGCCAAATCGCCATGGGTCGAAGTAGACCTGGTGCGCATCAATCCCATTGGCTCGCACATGGACGCCGATCCCGACACTGTCATTAGCGTCATCCGCCAGATGAAGTCGTCCGGCAAAGGCATAGTCGGAATGAAGGTCCTCGGACAGGGCGACTTGCGCAACCGACAAAGCGAAGCCATCAAGTATGCACTGTCTCTCAATCTGCTCGACGCCTTCACCATCGGCGCGGAAAGCAAGGGCGAGCAAGACAACCTCATCCAGCGCGTCGCATCGGCCTAACTGCTTGTGAAGCAGGCGACTTCCGCAGGAAACCAGCAAGGAGCGCCGATACTTTGCATGACTATTTTTGGATGTTGGACGTAAACCTGCGCAGAAGGAATTCCTGCGCCAAGGAGTACATAACGTGTTCGACGGTACTAATGGCGAAGTTCCCGAACACGAGGCTTGCGCCGCGATTCGACTGGGGATAATAGGTGTTCGAAATGCCAGCCGATATCAGGTCGCCGCCCAGGCTTGAGTAATTGAACTGCAGATGCCCGTTGTCTCCCGGGCAGATAAACGGGTAGGACAGCGCGTGGAACAGGCGAGATTTCGTCGTCCCCGTGCCTTGATAAAAGTAACGTGGATCCTGGTGCAGAACCGATGGCAGGATCGCCCCGCCAATCATAATGCCGATAAAGCTGTTGGCAGCAGTGACTCCAAGCCGCTGGCCGTACCCCTTGGCGCCCTGCTCGAAGTCTGGGGTCTCTGCCGCCTGGCGTATGCCGGCAACAGCCCCCACCCCGAGGATGGTGATTGGATCAATTGAGAGTTTCATTGCAAGCTGGAATTTGAGCTTGGGAGTGAGCGGCGCGGGATGGCGGTCATACGTAACATAGAAATTGGGAATGACGCCCAAGACGCGCTGCTTTTCCTGCGCTGCCACCTGTTCGGTAGCAACCTCTACCGACGAGTAATGAACATTCACGCTGGTCTGTACCGCTTCCAACTGAAGTTTGCAGCCCGTTAGGATTTTGTACTCGCTCGGCTCAAGCACAATCGAGGGAGAGGTCCATTCCGCAAATCCTTTGGCATGGATCGTGACCTGGTAGGGGATTCCTGACCTGACATCGGGGAATTCAAAGAAGCCATTCTCGTTTGCCACAGTGGTAGCGCGGTCGCCGGGTCCAGGGCCTTGGAGGACCACGGTGGCGCCCGGAACGGACTCATTGTTCGGGTTGGTTACAGTCGCAGCAATAGTGGCGGGCCGGGCTTCCGGGGTTGGAGCGTCTTGTGCCAGCGTTGGAGCTCTCAACAACAATGCAAGCCCAACAATCAGCAGGAAGGACTGCGGCGCCTTCAACCGAGCTGTACTGTGTCCAGGCATGTTCAAGGCATCACCATTGTGGTGCTGGACGTCGGTGGCCGTTCGGGCTTCCCCAAGTGGGTTCAATTATCCCTCTCAACAATCGACGACGCAACCGACGTGCCACGCCGGTGGGCCCAAAGTTATCGAAGAGTAGGCTCGTTCGAGCTGTCAGAATATTGGCAGCCCGGCTTCTATATTTTGGGAGCCCGTGGGAAACGAAAATCCTCAAGCGTGTAGTTGACCCGCCGATCCCGTGCAAATCCGCGATCGCCGTTCTCGAAAAGCGAGACTACCCTCTGCCCCTCTCAAGATCAGACACCATAGATAGGCAGAAGTATGAGCAATATTGAACAGACCTGCTCCGGCTGGGCACCGTACCGTCATGGACAATCATAGGTGTAGAGTTCCTCGGCAGTCGGCCACCCGAGAGCGAAGGTAATTCCCCAATTCCACTGCCGAGGACTCTACCCAAATATGCCGACTGCGAGGAAGGCAATGCACTCACCGTACGGAATGGAACTGGTCGAAGACTGTCTCTCCTGCAACCTTTGTTCCGAGGGCTTTTTCTGCCGGTTGCCCATCCCAGTAATGGAAGCCTTTCAGAAAATTAAATTCACGCTCTCGTATCCGGCAGGCGCAACCCTGTTCGCAGAAGGCCAGGCGTGCCGGGGAATTTACATCCTGTGCAAGGGCAGGGTGAAATTGTCGACAACTTCGAGCCAGGGCCAGACCCTCATTCTCAAGATCGCACAGCCGGGTGAGGTACTCGGGCTGAACGCAAGTATCTCTAAGGTCTCCCACCAAACGACTGCCGAAACTGGCCAACCGTGCCAGCTCAACTTCGTAAAACGGGACGACTTTCTTGCGTTCGTGGAGCAACATCCTGAGGCCAACATGCAGGCGGCGATCCACCTAAGTCGCGATTGCCAGGAGGCGTACCAACATCTTCGTTCCTTCATCAATCACTCGGCGCCGCAGCGCATCGCCCGCCTGATGCTGGATTGGTCGCACGAGGGTGGCAAGACAGTCACCGGTCGCGGAATCAAAGTAGCCCTGACCCACGAAGAGATCGGACAAATCATCGGCATGTCGCGTGAGACTGTCAGTCGTACCCTCGCCGATTTTCGCAGGCAGCGCTTTGCCGCGCTTCACGGTTCAACCCTGCTCATACAAAACGTGGCCGCCCTTCAAAAGCTGGCCGTCTAGAGCATGTGTCCCATCATTTCCCATCTTTTGGGATAGAGCCTGCCCTGCGCGAGGGTCACTTATCCCGAGAGACGACTATTCGGCCGAGCGGCGAGCAGCCTGTTCTAACCAAGCCTTCGCCGCCAGCCTCAGCCGTATCTCGCGCATGACGATCGTCAAAACGTCAAACTCCTATTTCGCCTGCACTAGCCCCGCAATAACAGCAGCAACTTTATCGAGTATCTGGTTCCAGCCCTCCATTTGACCGCTATTTTTCGCGCTCTCCATGGGTTCATTTCCAATGAAGGTAAGTTTCGTCTGGCCGTTTCCGAGGTCCTCAAAGATGGTCACGTCGTACGCACCGTCTATAGCCTCATGTTCTATTCCTAATTGCGCAGGCTCGATCTTGTTTCCCTTCGAGTCCGAAAAGTACATGGAGGAAACGATCTTCTCGTGCAGAATAATCTCGTGGTATTCACCAGCATTCCAGAACTCCTGCCCATCCGGCGTCTTCATGCAGCAGAGGAATTTCCCCCCAACGCGAAAATCCATTTGGCAAACGGGCGCAGTAAAGCCCTTCGGTCCCCACCACTGCATCACGTACTTCGGGTCTGTCCACGCCTTCCAAACCAACTCGCGTGGGGCATCAAAAATTCTTGTAATAACCATTCGCTCAATTTCGTTAACCGTGTTTTTTGTCATCTCTGACCTCCTCTTTTTTCATTTGCTTCACAACCTCATCTAGCTTGTCGAAACTCTCTTCCCAGAATCGGCGATAACTAAACGCCCAGTCGCTGACCGTCTTGATCGCCTCTGGCCTAAGCGTGCACACACTCTCTCGTCCACGCTTCGTCTTGATTACAATCCGCGCCCGCACCAGGTAGGCGATATGTTTTGAAATCATCTGCTGCGAGAGTGCAAACGGTTCCGTCAATCCATGCACAGAGGCAGGCCCATGCGAGAGTCGTTGGATCATTGCTCGCCGGGTTGGATCAGACAAAGCCGCAAATGTTGTACCTAATTTATCCACAACCATATGGTAGTGGATTTTCGGCCGATGTCAAATGTGAATTTTGCGATTCCTGATTTCCGTCCCGAGTCTCTTAACCCTGACACCTGCGCTCATGGATACTCTGCGCAGCAGGGCGAGCCGGCAAGGCTTATGGCGCTGGCATCAAGGGCAGGAGGAATGCAGATTGTCTCTGGAACCTTCTCGGTGTCTCACCGCCCTGTTGGGCAACTGATCTTTGCCAGACGACTCGCTAGGACCTACGCGGTGAGTGGGCCGGTGGCCCACATATCCCTGCTTCTGGGATATGTGGGGTGTTTTCAACTGACGATCGACGGTTCGCTATCTTCAAGCGGCGGAGCCGCAAAGCCTGCCCTGAGCTTGTCGAAGGGTGCTGTTAGGCGTGGGCGTCAGCCCGCGCTGGACGAGCCTTCACCTTCAGCCGCGGAGCGGCGTACTTTGCTCTATCGACCACTCCGCATCACGGCACGACTTGGGGTTAGGGTTCGATATGGCCTGATCACGTCAGCTATCGCCGAACAGCCGAATTCCGGATTGTCTGGAATCCTCCCCAAGTGGGCTCGCGGCACTGCTGAATTCCATACCACGAAATTCTTTACCCGCCTCGACGAGGGTAACGAAGGGGTTTCCCATCACCTCGGGTGCTGTTAATTTTCAAATCTCGCCTGTTTTCGTTTTACGATCTCGCTCACCATTCTGTAAAATTACGTGCACACATTCGAGAAGTACCTTCCCAGTACGCGAACGCACAGAGGATACAATATGCGACGCATTTGTTGGGCCATCACTATCACAATGGGCGTGATCGCGGGCACTGGATCTACAGCCATTGCGCAGTCGTCAGTTGCCTCGACGAGTTGCTCGGATTACCGCAATACCACCGATCCGGCCAAGCAGGCCCAGTTCGCCACGTATCTGCAGGCCTACTCCAACGCCACCAGCCCCGATCCGCGCTATGTAAAAAGTCCCGCTGCCCTGGCCGAGGATGCCAAGAAGGTGAGCGACTGGTGCAGCAAGAACGGTACGCGCACCTACGGCGAAGCCGTGGCCACGATCGTGGGCCCGGCGTCCAGCGGTGCAGGTGCACCGGCAGCCGCAGCAGCGCCTGCTGCTCCACCACCTCCTCCTCCGGAACCGACCTCTTGCAAGGTAGGCGCGACCAGGGGTTGTGCGGGCTGCTCCGTCACCTGCACCGGCGGAGCCCAGGCACAGTGCAATGAGCCCCGCGACTCGGGGATTAAGAACGACGACGGCACTCCGGAATGCGCCGTACCCGCTTGGTGCTTCTGTAAGCAGCCGAGGAAAAAGAAATAGGCTGCTGCGTCGCATGGCTCGTATCGGCGGCCGTGGTCTTGGCTCGCCGTCCAATCGACGCCCGCACCCTCGCGCAGTTTGTTTATGGGAGAAGGTATGCGACGTAGTTATTTCCTGATAGGTCTGATTTGTGCAGCCGCGGCTTTGGTTCCCGTAGTGACAGCCCAGTCCTCCGTCGGATCTACAAGCTGCTCGGATTACCGGAAGACGACCGATTCGAGCCAGCAGGCGTTGTATGCTGCGTATCTTCAGGCTTACGCCGACGCCCATAGTCCCGATCCCCGATTTACCTTGAGCGACGCCGCGTTGGCCGATGATGCCAAGAGAGTCCGCGACTGGTGCGGCAAGAACGGGAAACGTACCTATGGAGATGCCGTTGCCGCCGTCGTCGTTTCGGCGCCGGCCGCCGCGGCTGGCCCAGCGGCTCAGGCACCCGCGACTGCCAACCACGAAACCACTCCCGCCGGGAAGGACCGCGCCTACGGCGATGACCTCGCGGTCGGTGGAGGGACCGGCAGCTGCTTGCAGGCTGTGGGTGCAGTTCGCGCCAACGAACTGGTACGGCGCTGCCTCAAGGTTTCGCCGGCCACGCATCCGCCATGCAATACGGACAACTCCTGCTCCATGATTCGTAACGAAATCAGGCGCGGCTGCGCTCTGATCGGGGCCCAGGCGCCCCGTTCTGCGAGCAGTATCGAGACTCAGTAGATCAGTAGCCGACTAAAGCTGGCCTTCGCTGTGAGCCGCCGGTGGCCCACATATCCCCGGTTTTGGGATATGTGGGGCTTTTTCCTTCTGCTGACTTCACCCTCACCCGCGGAGCCGCGTATTTTGCGCTATCGACCGCTTCGTATCATGGCACGACTTGGGGTTAGGGTTCGATATGGCCTGATTACAACAGCTATACTCCCGGGCGGATTTAAACGCGGGTGGGAGGGACGATGAGTGGCAGAATCTACAGCCCCTGCTCAACGCGGCTGAGCAATTTCGATGAGTAGCTTGTTGTCTTTAGAGATAGTCAGAAAGGTAAACTTATCCCCTAACAACGAGTAGCACGCGAAAGTCGGAAATAGACTAGGCTTGCCATCCCTCAGGATAGTCGTATACTCCGCGATTAGATTTCCGTGTAGATCGACAACTTTCATCAGGTCTCGTTTCGTTCGTGAGTCCGAGAACAACACTGCGAGACGAGTCCCATCGGCGTGCATCTCCCTGGGGGTGAAGTCAGAATCACCGGGATCAATGGTGAACCGTCGCACAACAACGCCCCCTTGGGAAATCGCATAAATCTCCGCCTCGGATCCGCTTCGCATCAGGTACACGTTGCCATCAGCGGCTACTAGCATGTTGCCGTGGGTCACGCTGGAGTCAGGCTTCGACTTGTCTTGCGCGACGGGTCGTGGTGTTTTGCCATCCACAGACTCCTCAAGGGAAGATTCGTCGCTAAGATCAACTTCTTTCAAGACGGAGCCGCTCGCGGAGAACAGGCTGACGTAGGGGAGGTACGCCTTGCCCCGTGGAAACCACCGTAGCCCTGATATCAGCATTGCACCCGAAGGAAGCACCGCAAGTTGATAGGGTTGGAAGGAGAAAGGTGTATCGAGTTTAATCTTTGCGTGGCAAGAGCCGTCATCCTCAAACACAAGAATGGAAGTCTGCGGCTCATTCGGCGGGAAAACCACCTGGGAAACACGTCCATCCTGTGCGACAAAGAACGTGCCGGCGATTTGCACCTTGGTGTCAGGGCAAGTGCTCGCCATGAAAGATGCGATCCGCTCGCCCGCAGGGTTGTATTTGTGAATCGCAGAGATGCCATCGCTTCGCGATTTCATGTAGACGTTACCCGTTTCGTCGCAATTCACGGGCAGCTCGAAATCATCGTCTTCCGTGCTTGAGGTGGTCACGGTCTTCACGACTCCAAGTTGTGCGCGACTTCCTGCAACAGTCGGCGACGCAACCACTCCACCTGTCTGCCCGTATGCCATGCTAGCTGCCAAAAGAAGTGAGGCTCTTAGAATCGCTTGCGAATAGGTTTTCATGCACACACTCCGGTGAGACTGGTTACCATAATGTGGCAAAAGAGGAGAATCCAGCCAAATAATCGCGGTGCAGCGCTGACCCTGTTATCAATAGCGAATACCCAGCGGGACGATGACCACGACTTCACGGACGCTTGCAAAGGCGTGATTGCGCCCCTGCCGGACCGAAGATGCTCTCTAGGTGAGCTGCCAATTGCATGCTTCCCGTTATAAAAAGCCTGTTCCCTGAGCACATGAAGTACCAAGGGCGTTTCATGGTGACAGTTCCTTGGGACTGCCATCTCGGCGTTCCCGAGAAGGTGTACGCGTACCAGCCATCGTGGTAATTCGACGTTATCACCAACTTCTGGAGTCCCTCCTCCGGCGCAAAGAACAAAGCCTGGAACCGCCCTTGCGACGTAATAAAGAGCGCAGCATCCCTTTGCCCATCGAAAGACCGCGCCATCTTGGAGTGGCCTACGCACCACACCTCGACACCGTTTCGCTCAAGATTCTCACGCAGTGCCAGTGCATCCCCGTACCCCGTATCTCTGGGTTGTACGGCTGGACAGATCGTCAGGTCATTAACTCGGAAATCGATGACAAAACTAATGAGCGCAGGATGAACGCTGTCGTCTAAGACTTGGAGCTTCGCGGGATCATAGACCTCGACCTTGCGATATCCCCACTGACGCAACTGGTCATATACGTATTTGCTGACGGAAACCGAATCCACTGAGTCGTAGCATCGCCCCTCGACCAGATTGTGCAGTTTCTGAAGTTGTTCGGAGGAGAGTCCGTTCGTGCTTTCGAACCACACATTCTTCACGACGTAGTCACAGGTGTTCTTGTTTTGTCCGCTCAAAGACAATGCGTAGAACGCCAGAAAGACCGCAAAGATCAAGCGCGGGCGCGTCATGACGCAACATTGTAGCGCGATTCGGTTACTCCAGTCCCGCCCTGCGGGACGGAACAAGAAAGCCCACCGTTTCAACGGTGGGTGAGCGTGAAATAAGTGTCCCAAGTCCCCCGGGGACGGCATCCTTCCGCGAGGAATTCATTCCGAGCCCGCTGGTGGCCCATATTTGCCTGACTCTGGCAAATGTGGGCTCAGGACGGACCTCCGACCTCTTCGCCCTCCAGCCCGCAGGGCGGAATTTGTTTGAGCCGTGGGCGTCAGCCCGCGGTCAACGTCTCGCTGAAGTCTCCGAGCCGGCTTCAGCCGGCGACACTGTTCCGCTACCCGACGCTCAACAGGATTGGCTACGATATGGCCTTCCATGAGAAGGCCGGTCGTCGTCAAGCAGAACCTTTATCCATCCATACTTATAAGCAAGGTTTTTCTCCGCCGAGTTAAGCCCTGTCGCTACCCTTCCATCCGCACTCTTTGGTGAGCGATTCTCGCTCGGTGCAAGTTGGGTGTTCTCGTTTCAGTCGGTGCTGCCACCTGTTCGGCGACCTTGGCTTCCGTCCTTGCGGATAGAAGTTGGGCCAGGCCATTTGCGCAGTCACCGGAACTCGGCTTTGGGCTGCTGTTGTACCTCAGTCACTATGCTGCTGCTAACCTCGTCCGTTTCGTATTGCGTAACGGTTCATACACTTCTCCGCTGACCCACAGCCGATGCAGTAGGACCGCCAGCTTGCGAGCCGTCGCAATGATGGCTCGTTTCTTTCCGTTCTTGCCACCGCGCTCGGCCAGCTTCAGTCCCCATCTTCGCAGATCGCTATCAGCTCCAAACGGGCCCAGTATGTGGTGTGCTCCCTGCACCAGCAAGGTTCGCAGGTAGGGATCACCCTCTTTGCTGATGTGCATCTGCGGTTCGCTCTGCCCCGAGTTTCTGCGCCCCGGTTGCAGTCCGATGTAGCAACCCGCGTCCCGGCTCTTGCGGAAACGATGTGGATCTTCCAGAGTCAGCATGTAGGTCAGCGCGATCAGCGTGCCTACTCCCTTGATCTGCTTCAGCACTGCGGTCTGCGGATAGCTCTGCTGGGCGATGGTTTCGATACGCTGGTTGTATTCGGTAATGCGTTCACTCAACGATTCCAGCGCCTGCAGCAGTGGTCCCAGCGCGGCTTGTAGTTCGGGACTTAGAGTCTGAGCTTTCTCGGTATCCATATTGCGTGGGTTACACCCCCGCAGCCGCTCGCCGTACGACTTCGTCAGCCCGCGTGCTGTGTTCACCAGCGCCGTTCGGGCCCGCACCAGGCTGGCTCGCGCTCGAATCACTGTCAGGTCGGCCTGAGCCTGGGCACTGCGATGCTTCACCGGAGAAAGCAACTGCGGGTCGATCCGGGCCAGCCGCGCCAGCATCCTGGCATCCAGCCGATCATCTTTGCGTCGGCTCTCCCCGATCAGACGTACATTGCGGGCGTGCGCCACGATCACTTCGTGGCCCAACTCGCTTAACAACCGACTCACCCACGGCGAGTGCATTCCGGTCTCCAGGGCTACGCGGCTGCGTGGTATCGCCGCGAAGACTTCCTTCATTGCCTTCGGAGTCGTGCCCAACTTCTTCTCGCCCACGACTTCGCCAGTTTCGTCCAGCACGCAGTACCAACTTGACCGATCACCCAGATCCAAACCGACTGTCAGCTTCCGCTCGAAATTCTTGTTGCTCGCAGCCTTCGCAGTGCTACTCTTTTTCATTGCCGGTCTCCTTTATCTGTTTGCGCTTCGAGCGCGTCGATAGCTTGGGAGCGTACAGCATCCCGCCGGGAGACCGGCCTTCTCATCCCATCTGTTTACGCCAGCTATCTCTGCGCCTACCATGACAGCTACAGCTATGACCCACACCAATCTTTGGAAAGAGCTACTGGGAGCGGCCGTCCTCGTATTCTTCGCCATAATCGGCGTGGCTCATGTGGTGAACCCAGACCGTTTCATGAGACCGTGGCATCGGGGCGGCGAAATGCTTACTGACTGGAATCGGTTCGGAATTCGCATCGTTGGCGCAATCCTAACTGCCTTTGCGATTTACGTCTTGTACAACGTCTTTGCAGTCAGCTCCACGCGATAGCTGGCGTGAAATCGCCAACTGATACGTAATCCTGAGCGGCACGGCCCAGTCGTAGCTCCCAACACAACCAGGGACTGGTCGGCACACCGCCGGGATGTCCCGGCTCAGTCCTTTATGGAATTTCCCAAGTACGGCGGAGAGATTTTGACAATGATGTCCCGGTCGTCTTCGACCAGCGTCACCCGCCCGTCCCCGTCTCGGTTTGGGCGTCCGACAGCGTCGAATTCGACATCGACCTTGAAACTGGGACAGTCGCGACTGATGTAGGTGCGTTGCAATCCGGTGGATAGCCCGCCTTCAGTTGTGAACACTTCGAGCAGTGCTTTCCGTGTGCTGCCGGGCTTCACTGTCACCATACGGTTGAGTATGCCGGTGAACCAATCCAAGTGCGCCTGGCAGGGTTGTTCTTGGTCTGCAGAGGACTCCGCTCTTAGGGCCGTAGCACTGCCAATGATGGCGGACGCAAGCAGTATTGCCACGCGACGTCGTTGCATCGTAGCCTCCCCGTTGTACTGAGTCTAAACCGCGAACGGCCACGCAGTGGTGGCACGCGGGTTTTGGGCGGCGACATGCTCGGAACCTTCAGAGGATTACCTCCGTGAAATCGCCATCTCACATGTAATCCGAGGTAGGGGCGCTCTGCACCTCTGAGCTCCTCTCCCCTTGTCACACTCCTCTGTGTCCTGCGTCCTAGCCCGTCAGACTCCAATCCGCTAAACATGCCTAGTGACGCAAAGGGATCAGTGTCTCTTGCCCAGCTGCCCGCCCTAGCGGGCTGTTTTTGATGCTCTTTGACAATCTGGCGTATATGGCTTGTATGAGTTGTATGACTTATATGAAAAATATGACAACGATTTGTATGTGAAGTATGTAAAGTATGACTATTTCGGGGCAAGAAAGCGGCATTTTGTGCCGCTAAGTCCTACGGGCAGACATGGATACGTATAACTATCCATGAAATCAATGAGTTATGAACAATTTTCCCCTAAACCATTGATTTCAAAGGAGCGTGATTTTCGTTCTTATCAACCGTTCGTCGCGTTGTCTGACGCTCTGTCTAACTCATTGATTCAATTAGCCACGACCGAAGCCGTCTTTCCCGGTCAACTGCCGGATCAGCTCCACTTCGTGTTCTCGATACGGCGTCCCGTCCGTCTTGAACACGTCGTGAAACCACACCGGAGGCTGCTGGAGAACGTACGGATGGTCCCACGACTCCCAGGGGAAATTGGTCTGCGTCTTGCCGTTCACCAATCCCCAGTTGATGGCCCCGACGTGGTGCTTTTTGGCAATAGGCAACACCCCGTCAAAAGTGCTGCCGGCCGAGCGCGCCATGTATTCCGTGCAGATGATCGGGCGGTGCTGCTTCTCCAGCCACACCACCCGGCGCTCGAAGTTCTCCGGCCAACTGTAATTGTGGAACGTGATGATGTCGGACTCAGCCAGCTGAATTTTCTCCATATCGGTCGGTCCCGACTTCGGCCAATCGCCCTCCCACAACCCGCTGGTCAACGGTTGAGAAGGATTTGCCGAGCGCGCCCACGCGAACGCCTGCGGCAGTAGCGCCTTCACCAGCTCGATCTTGTTCTTGGGCTCCTGTTGTTCGTAATAGCCGTATTGGAAGCCGCCCGGCTCGTTCCATATGTCCCAGGCGAGAATCCTCTGGTCGTTGGCGAACGCGCCCACAACTCCTACAACGTAGGACTTCAGCCGCGGATACTGCGATAGCTCTTCCAGCGCCTTGGCGCCGGGGCTCTGCACCCACCCGGAGTTATGGACTCCCTGCATTGGCGCGCGCTGCGGACCCAGCTTGGGCAGCGGGTCCCAGCACGAATCGAACAGGACTAGCAGCGGTCGAATGTGGTGCTTTGCGGCGATCGTCAGAAACTGATCGATACGCTGCTGGAATCCCTTCGGGTCCTGCTGCCACAGCAGATCGTGCAGGAAGACCCTCATGGTATTCATGCCCAACCCTTCCGCCCAGCTCAGTTCCTTGTCAATCTGCTTGGGGTCAAACGTCTCGGCCTGCCACATCTCGAGCTCATTGATGGCGTCAGCGGGAATGTAATTCGCTCCCACCAGCCACGGTTGCTGCTGATACCAGGCGTTTGCTTTTTCCTCCGACCACCGCTGTGGCGATTGCGCGAGCAAGAAGGACGGCACACTAATGAATAGGAGAACGGACCACAACGCGATTCGGTTCATGAAAACCCTCACTTACGAACGCCACAATCTACCACAAGCGTAAATGTGGAGATCTAGGCAGGAAAAGGCCCGTTTTGTTATCCTTGATTCACCTTCCCGAGAAGAGAACAACGTCCTCATGGGCCGGTACTTCCGTCCGGCAGGCGAAGATCTTACGACGGAGGAAGACTCAAAATTCAATGGCTCCACTGAGCCGGGAGATTGAAGATGAAGAAGTTTGGCATTGCAGTATTGGCGGTAACTCTCGCCTTCGCGTGCGCGCTGTTCGCGGAAGATGTTGTCCACGCAGTGAGTGGGGTCGTGAAGAGCGTCGACAAGGACAGCAAGACCATGGTGGTGAAGACCAAGGACGGTACCGAGCAGACCATCAAGTGGACCGACAAGACCACCGTTGAGGGTGCAAAGGACGCCGGCAAGGGTACCGCCGACGCCGGCAAGGCCACCTACGACGGAGCCAAAGAAGGAACCAAGGTTACCGTGAAGTACACCGAAAAGGGCGGCGAAAAGACTGCCGTTGCTGTGAAGAGCGCCAGTAAGGCCACGGTTGACGCCGTAAAGTAAATCGGTTTCAGTACCACGAATAGAGGGATGCCGCTTGCGGCATCCCTCTATCAGTCCCTAAGCGCGCCAGTTATTCGTCACGCACTGCGGCCTGTACCGCCGGCAGCAACTCCGCCGGAATGGAGTCGAACCCGTGGGCTTCTTTGGCATGAGCTGCGGCGGCCTGCATCAATTCTTCCAGCGTGTCTGCTTTGGCCGTGAAATCACAATCCATTCCCACATCTTTGCAACTGATCGACTTCGCCATCGTGTCTTCTCCTTATCGAGTTTGCGCGGGCCGCGATACCGGATCGCCCCCGGAAGCATGAGTCCAACGAACTGAGACTGTACACTGCGTCAACGAACTCCGGCAAACGCTCCATTTTCGCTGTTCATGCAAGTTTCACGTAAGCGCCGCGTCAGCGATTCCGGGTGGAAAGCTTGCAATAGCAGGGTGTTAGCGCGGCGGATTATCCGTTCTTATGCGCACCATAAAAACAATCGATTTCCTCAACGTCTCGCTGACTTCTACACTTCAGGCACTCGCTACGAGTGATCGATCGTAATCGAATTTCTAACCGCACGCGAGACCCGCACAGGCACGCGACGGATTGACCGTCGGGATCACCGAGCCAGCAGCAAGACTGGCGGAAACGTGCTTTCGGGACAGTTTGCAATCTTTGCTGAATCGCGCCTCCGCAGAGCGCCAAGAAACGTGTTTCAGGTGGAGCTTCCCCCGTGGACTTCGACCAACTGACGACATTTCTCGAGGTGGTAAAGCAGGGCAATTTCTCGCGCGCCGGCGACAAGGTGTTTCGCTCGCAATCAGCC
The DNA here is from genome assembly GCA_963730105.1 of uncultured Acidobacteriaceae bacterium. Taxonomy (GTDB): domain Bacteria; phylum Acidobacteriota; class Terriglobia; order Terriglobales; family Acidobacteriaceae; genus DASRAA01. Next base: position 168,544 of record CAVSQO010000007.1, on the reverse strand, counting down.
GTCAGCGCTCAGATTCGCCAGCTTGAGCAGGACTACGGCACCAAGTTACTGGACCGCTCGGGGAAACGCGTCGCGCTCACTCCTGCGGGAGAAGTTCTATTTGAGTACGCCAATCGGTTGCTGGCCTTGCGCGGAGAATCGCTGCGCGCGGTGGCCGACCAGGACCGCACTCCGCGCGGCGTGTTGGCCATCGGCGCCAACGAGGCCACCTGTCTCTATGTTTTGCCGGAAACCTTCAGCGAATATCGTCGCCGCTACTCCGATGTGCAGATCAGCATCTATCGTAACTTCAGCCACAAAATCCTGGAGCGCCTGCAAGACGGCCTCATCGATGTTGCCATCGTCACCATGCCGGTCAAGGCCCCGCGCCTGGTGGTCAAGCGCATCTTTCATGATCGCCTGATGCTGATGACTGGTCCCGGCCATCCGCTGGCAGCGATGGACTCGGTTTCCGTCGAGGCGATGGTGGACTATCCCATCATCCTTCCGAAGGCGGGACACACCCGCAAGACCATGGACAAGCTCTTCCGTCCCTACCAGGCGCAATTGCGCGTTGCCATGGAGTTGCCCAGTATCGCGATGATCAAAGCATTCGTCGCCTCGGGCCTGGGCATCTCGATCATCAGCGAGAGATTCGCCCGCCAGGAATGTCACGCTGGCGATCTGCGCCTGATTCCGCTTTCTGACGCCAACCTCTCGCGCGAACTGGCGCTGGTGTATCACCAGGACCGCACTTTGCCGCGTTCAGCAGTCGCATTCATCGAGATGGTGCGCAACGGAGTGCAATCGTTCACGTCCCTGAATGCGGTGGATGCCGACGATCAGGAACTGTTCGAGGCAGGAAGTTTCGATGAACCGTACCTGGGGACGTAATCGCATTTTTCGCGACCGCGCATGCCATTTCGAATGACACAAACGTGGAACAAGCGCGGTTCGTTTGCTTCGTGCTCGTCATCTCCGTCAACGCACACCTTCGTCCCATACGCGAGTCTCGGATCTCGTAACCCACTGAAGATTCAGACGCGCCAAGCATCGGCACGAGTATTCACGAACGTCGCAATAATCGCTCGTTATCACGCGCATAAAAAAACTGCTGTCGCAGAAATTTCGATTGGCCGTAGCAGAACTATGCGTTGGACTGTCGGAGGAAGCTTCTTTAGGTTCGTAGTCTCTAACCAACGGACCGCGCCTTGCACTGACCCGCGCGGAAGATTGGAGAAAGCGAGCCATCGACATGAAACTTGCCTCCCGGATGTGTACAGCCGTTCTCGGAGCGAGCCTTATGGTTCTTAGTTCTTCGGCTTGTATGGGCCAGGACACACCCGCCGCCAAGCCATCTGATACGGCGCAAGCATCGACTCCTGCCGCCTCGCCGGCACCAGATGCCAAACCTGCTGCCTCCGCGGATGCCGCGCCCGCTGCGCCGACTCCGTTGCCGACACCGTCGACGGTTGGTCCGCTTCAGATGGCGCTGCCGATCAATATCGAAGCCGGGCCTCTCGGCAAATACGCATTGAACGGCGCGGTGAGTGGAATCGGAGTGTTTCAGAACAACGCCGTGCCGGGCAACAATCCGCAGGAAGGCGCCTTCAGTAACGCGATGATTTTCTTTCAGAAGCCGACTGGCTGGTTTCAGTTCTATGTCCAGGCCGGCGCGTACGACATCGTCGCGTTAGGTTCGCCATTCGTCTCCAACTCAACCACCAATAGTGATCTGTACGGCCCGGTTCCCGTAGCTTTCGTGAAGCTCACCGTGGCGAAAAATACCAACATTATGTTTGGCATTCTGCCGACGCTGATCGGCGCTGAGTCCACCTTTGATTTTCAGAACATGAACATCGAGCGCGGACTGCTATGGAACCAGGAAAACGCCATCAACCGCGGGGTGCAGATCAATCAGACGATGGGAAAGTTCACCGCCTCGCTGAGCTACAACGATGGTTTCTATTCCAACCGCTACAACTGGCTGACCGGTTCGCTCACCTACACGAATGGCCCACATAGCGTGGCGTTCATTGGCGGCGGCAACATGGGACAGTCGAACTGGCAGAACCTGGCCACGCCCATCCAGAACAACAGCATGATCTTCAACCTGATCTACACCTACACCAAGGGGGCGTGGGTCATCCAGCCGTACCTGCAATACAGCGACGTGCCGACGAACCTGAAGGCCGGCATCCCGCAGGGTGCGCACACCATGGGCGGCGCGATCCTGGTCAGCCGCATTTTGAAGAAAGGATTCTCGGTCACCGGGCGCTGGGAGTACATCGGCAGCAGCGGGAACCTGGCGTCCAGTTCGGCAAATCTGATGTACGGCCCCGGCAGCACCGCGTGGTCGATCACCGCGACCCCCACGTACCAGTACAAGAAGTTCTTCACGCGGACGGATATCTCATATGTTGGCGCCGGCAATATCACCCCGGGGAGCGCCTTTGGATCTTTCGGACTGAAACCGAGCCAGACGCGCGGTGTGGTTGAGTTGGGTTTCCTGTTTTGAGTTAGCTACGCGGGGAGGGCGGAAGGGGAGTACGTCTACTGCCCACACGGAGATAAGCAAACCTTTCGCCCCCGCACCAAGGTATCGAACGACGACAGCACGCAGACTTTTTAAGGAGAATGAAGATGGCTGAAAATGCCCCAGTTGAAATGAAAGCAACCTTAGGCCTTACTGGCCTAACGATGAACGCCATGGCGCTCATTGCGCCCGGCGCCTTTCTTTGGCTGACCTTCTACATCCAGGCAACTACGGGTGTGACCGCCCCGGCCATGTGGCTGGGCATCGTGCTCGCTCTGTTGCTTTGTCTGGCCACCGCGGTCTGCTATGCCGAAATGGCAAAGCTGTATCCCGGCACCGGCAGCTCCTACTACTTTGCGGAACAGTCGTTCCTGAACCACGATAAAGCGTGGAAATATGCGCGCCTGTCGAAGTTCATCGTGGGCTGGGCGTCGCATCTTTATTACTGGATCTATCCCGGCGTGATGGTCGGCGTCATGGGCATCCTGTGCGGCTACCTGGTGGGCACCATCTGGCCCAACTTCATGAGCGCGTCCAATCCCGGGCGTGGCCTTCATGATGCTGGTCGCCATCGTGTTCTCTTTCGCCGTGGCGTACATCGCCCATCGCGGCGTCAACGGATCAACCTCGGTCAACATCGCCATCAACGTGATTCAGATCACGGCGCTGGTGATCTTCGCGGTGCTGGCGCTGGGCTACCGCATGAACCATCCGCCGGGAACCATCGCCTACCAGTTCGATTCAGTCTCCGGCGAGGCCTACACCTACGAGTTCGCAACCACCACGACAATGGTCGACGGTAAACCGACCGACACCATCGTTCGCGACTCCGCCGGTGTAGTACCGCAACCCAAGCTCGACGCAGCGGGCAATCCGGTGCCGTTCAAGATCAGCTATCCAACCACCGACAGCAGCGGCGCGTTTTCTGACGCACCCCAACAAGCTCTCCGTCATCAGCCCGCACAACTGGGGCTGGGTATTCGTGCAGGCCACGGTCGCCATCCTCATCCTGGTCGGCTTCGAATCGGTGACCTCCATGGGAGGCGAGGCCAAAAACGCCAAGCGCGACATCCCCATCGCGGTCATTCTTTCGTTGCTGGTTCAGGGACTGGTTTGCTACCTGTTCGAGTATTTTGCCGCCAACTACTTTCTCAATAGCGGCTATACCATGCAGAGCGCCAACAGTTCCGCTGCGCCCATCGGCGACATGATGGTCGTGGTCGGCGACGCTCTGTTCGGACAGGGCCGCGGCCGCTATTTCATGGAAGCCGAGGCCTTCACCGTCTTTCTCGCGCTGATTGGCACCACGCTCTCCTGCATCAACACCGGCGCCCGCGTCACCTACGCCATGGGCAAAGACGACGAAGCCCCGGAGCACTTCGGCATGCTGCACTCCAAGAACCTGACCCCGCACCGCGCCATCTGGACGCTGGCGATCATCTCAGCCGTGGTCGGCTGCGTTGCAGTCCTCGCTGCTTTCGGTGATGCCGGCGCACCGACCGACGCCGCCATTCAGGCCCTGCCGCACGGCTTCTGGTCGAGCTTGGGTTACACCACGCACGACAAGATGGCGGCGTTACCGAACTCGTTGCTGACCGTTACGCTGGCCTCGAACTTCGGGACCTTCCTGCTGTATATGCTGAGTTGCATCATTTGCATCGTGGCGTATCACGGGCATCCCAAGTTCAGCGTGGTCAAGCACCTGTTGATTCCTGTCTTCGGATTGCTCGCCAACCTGGCCTGCATGCTCTTCTACGTGGTCGGACCTTTCATGGGATACGGCACGAAGAAGGAGCCACTGCTTGCGCTGGGCATCGCGCTGGTCTGGGGTCTCTACGGCGGCATTTACTTCTTGCGCTCCAGTAAAGCCAAGGGGCGTACTACGCTGGTCAATTCTCGCGGTGAGGTCGTTGCCTAACTCGAAATCCCTGTCGGAGGTGATAGACGAGGGCGGGTTTCGACCCGCCCTTTACCTTGCATAATCCATCGCCTATAACTGATTGAAACTTCGCAGGCTGGTTCGCGCAGCAATCAAACACTTAAATGCTCGACGTCGAATTCACCCAACTCTCGGACCAGGGTCGCACACGCGAACTCAACGAGGATTACCTGGGATACCTGCTGCCTTATACGCCCGAGCAGTTGCGCTCGCATGGTTGCGTATTCGCCCTCGCCGACGGCGTCGGCGGACAGGCCAAAGGGGAAGTGGCCTCGCAACTCGCGGTCGAGACCGTGCTGGCGGGGTTCACCAAGGCGAAGAGCGGAGAGGCGCACAAAGCGCTGCTATCGCGCCTCGTTCAATCCGCGAACCTGCAAGTCTATGAGGAGGGCAGCGCCTCGCCCGCCAAGGCCGGCATGGCCACGACCATCGTAGCCTGTGCGTTGAAGGCCGACCGCGCTGTCATTGCACACGTGGGCGATTCGCGTTGCTACCTGGTGCGCGATGGCCGCGCCCGCATCATTACCCGCGATCACACCATCGCCGCCGAACAGGTGCGGCTAGGAGTCCTGTCGGCAGCCGACGCCGCTGAGTCTCCCAATCGCCACCTGCTCAGCCGCTCGATGGGCAATGACATAGTGGTCAATGTCGAAATCGACGAGGTCCAGGTGCAAAAGGGCGACCTGCTGCTGCAATGTTCCGACGGTCTGCATGTTTCCGTCCTGCCCGAGGACATTGCATCTGTAGTAACGCGCAGCGACAACCTGCACGCCGCAGCGGAGATGTTGGTTGCAATGGCCAATGAACGCGACGGCAAAGACAACATCAGCGTGCAGCTGATTCGCGTGCATGACGTGGAGCGCACCGGCATCTACCGCGGCCGCCCCTACAGCCTGAGATGAGCGCGGGTTAACGCCTCATGGGCTTTATGCACTCTTTATGCTGCTAGACTCGCTTTTCTGGCATCATAATTTCTGGCTCGTAACGAAGAAGACACAATGCTGATCTGGCCCGGGCATCTCCCGAAAGCCGTTTTTCATCAGCCTGGTCGACCATGAACGCTATTCACACCGACGAACTGCTCGACCATTACCGCATCGACAAGCTGATCGCACGCAGCGGCATGGCGTCCATCTATCGCGCCACCGACACGCGCAACGAACGTGCCGTCGCCATCAAGGTCCCGCATCCCGAGATGGAAAGCGACCCCGTGCTCTTCGATCGCTTCCGCCGCGAAGAAGAGATCGGCCAGAACATGGACCACCCCGGCGTGATGCGCGTCTTCGCCGACGATGATCGCAGCCGCATGTACATGGTCATGGAATGGGTCGACGGCCGCCTACTCCGGCAAATCATCAACGAGGAACGCCCGCTTTCGCATGAGCGCGCCGTCAAGATTACGCGCAACATTCTCGACGCACTTCAATACATTCATGATCACGGCGTAGCGCATCGAGACATGAAACCCGAAAATGTGATGGTCGATGGCAACGACAACATCAAGCTCATCGACTTCGGCATCGCGTCCAGTGCCAGTGCGCGTCGCCTGACTTTCGCCAAGCTCTCGCAGACCATGGGCACGCCCGACTACATCTCACCCGAGCAGGTCCGCGGAGGCCGCGGCGACGCACGCAGCGACATCTATTCCACCGGCGTTATGCTCTACGAGATGCTCACCGGCAAGGTGCCGTACTCCGGCCCAAACCCGTTCATCGTGATGAATGACCGGCTGCTCAACAATCCCACACCACCGCGTGAGCTCAATCCCACCATTACGCCGCAGCTGCAGGAAATCATCTACCGCGCCATGGAGCGCGAGCCGAGGAACCGTTACCAGCGCGCCAGCGAATTTGCCCACGACCTTGATCATCCCGAAGAGGTTGGCGTCGCCGATCGCGACGAACTGCACAACTGGAAGGTGAAGCGCAGCCCCTGGCCGCGCAAAATCGCCTTCTATGTGGCGATGGCGCTGATTCCGATTGTGGTGTTCGGACTGCTGCTGTGGGTGGCCAAGCATAGCTAATAATGAGCTGAGCGAATTGGGTGGAGCACCGCTTTAGCGGTGCATTCTGGGCTGACTTTCGCGATCGGCTTTGGCCGCTGAAGTAGGAAACCTCCTCATTCCCGAAGGTTGTTGCTTGAAACTCGAAACTTGAAACTTCTTCTGCTTTACACTAGCCACTGGCCACCAGCCACCGACCACTCCCCGTGTCCATCGCCCTACGCTCATTTGCCAAAATCAATCTCGGACTGAAGATCGGACCGCTGCGAGCGGACGGTTTTCACGAGTTGCGCACCATCTATCAGACCATCGCGCTGCATGATGTTGTGCGCGTCGAGGTCGAGGCGGGTGACGACATCGAGATTCGTTGCGACGATCCCCGCGTGCCGTGCGACGCGACCAACACCTGCTACAGGATCGCCGAACAGGTGCTAAGAACCGCGGGCAAGCGCAGCAAGGTCATCATCGAGATCGAGAAGCAACTGCCGGTGCAGGGAGGCATGGGCGCCGCGTCGTCCAACGCAGTAGCGGCGATGCTCGGCCTCGAGCGCGCGGTGGGCATCGAACTTTCCCAGCAGGACAAACTGCGCATCGCCGCCGAAGTCGGCAGCGACCTGCCTCTGTTCCTCATCGGCGGCACCGTGCTTGGCGTCGATCGCGGACAGGAAGTCCATGCGCTGCAGGACCTTCCGGAGACGCCGCTGGTCGTTGTCACGCCAGCCGTCGGAGTCTCGACGCCCAAGGCGTTCGCGCAATGGGACGCGCTGGTGGAACGGGCAGAAACCGATGAGGCTATCGAAATCGCCGCTGCTCAAATAGCACAAAGTGCGTTGACCGTCCCAGATGCTACAGGTACAATAAAAAAGCGCGATCAGGCGGATGACGCCTGGTTGAGCGAGAGATTGCTTTCGCAGGCGGTGCCTGCGAAAGGGCCAGCATCCGGTGTTCCCGCTTTGGGCGGGGACCGGGCCGAGACACCTCTTCTCGACCTTGTCCGAACCGGGATCGAAAACGACTTCGAACGCGTCGTCTTTCCTGAATATCCCGAGTTGCGTGAGGTTAAGAGTGTTTTGCGGCGCGAAGGCGCGCGGTATGCGTCGCTTTCGGGCTCTGGCTCGACCTTGTACGGCATGTTCGATTCGTCGAGCGACGCGGAAGCCGCAGCCGAGCGTATGAGAGCTGCGGGGCATGCAGCGGTAGCGACGCGGACGTTGATGCGGGCGGAGTATTGGAAGAGGCAACTGGCAACTGGCAACTGGTAACTGGTAACTGGCAGGAGCGAGCGTTTTTCCGGTTACCAATTACCAGCTACCAGTTACCGATTGGGCGGTCGTCTAATGGTAGGACAGTGCCCTTTGGAGGCACTTGTCTAGGTTCGAATCCTAGCCGCCCAGCCAGTTTAGTAGTCGATGGAAGATCAGGTTTTGCTGAAAGCTGACAGCGATAGCTGAAGGCTGATTGCTAGTTTCAACCCAGGTCCTAAATCCAACCAGGTTTAGCGGGGTGTGGAGACGATGGAAGCAGCAGGAACAAAATCAGCGCCGATGCAAGCGGCTGCCGCTACAACCGAAACGGTTACAGCGGTGACGCAGCCTTCTGAAAAAAAGCAGCAGGCCAATCCCGACGCCAAGCCGAAGCAAATGCAGCCACGCGGTTCGGACAAGTGGAAGATATTCTCCGGCACCGCCAATGACGCGCTCGCCAAAGAGGTCTGCGAAAAACTTGGCTTGCCGCTCGGGCAGACGGACATCAAGCGCTTCTCCGACGGCGAGACCTATGTGCAGATTTTGGAGAACGTTCGCGGTGCCGATGTTTTCTTGCTGCAGCCGACGTGCGACCCCGTCGACCTGCACCTGATGCAACTGCTGCTGCTGATCGATGCTCTCAAGCGCGCTTCGGCGCGCCGCATCACGGTGGTAGTTCCGTATTTCGGCTACGCCCGGCAAGACCGTAAGGACAAGCCGCGCGTGCCCATCAGTTCGAAGCTGGTTGCTGATCTGCTTACGACGGCTGGTGCCGACCGGGCGCTGGTGGTTGATCTGCATGCGCCGCAGATCCAGGGTTTTTTCAATATTCCGGTGGACCACTTGTTCGCGTCACCCGTGCTGGTAGGGCATTTCAGGGAACTAAATCTACCCGAACTAACGGTGGTTTCTCCAGACGCTGGCGGTGTGGAGCGTGCGCGCTTCTTCGCCAAGAAGATGGAATCGGCGCTGGCCATTGTGGACAAACGCCGGACGAACATTAACGTGACCGAGGTGATGCACGTCATCGGCGATGTGGAAGGCCGGACCTGCGTCATTCTTGACGACATTATCGATACCGCCGGAACGCTGGTGAAGACTTGTGACGCTTTGCTCGACGCGGGTGCCAAGCAGGTCTATGCCTGCGCCACACATCCTGTCTTGTCAGGTCCGGCCATCGAGAGGATTTCTCAATCGGGGTTGGTCAAAGTGGTAGTGACCAACACCATCCCGTTGACGGAGGCAGGGCGCAAGGAGCCCAAGATCGAGCAGTTGTCGATCGCGGGCTTGATCGCCGCAGCCATTGAGTCGATTCATGAAGAGTCGTCCGTCAGCAGACTGTTTTTGTAAAGGAAAACGAAATTATGGCTACAGCAACTCAAGAAAAGAACATCGAAGCAAGGCCGCGGCAGAGCGGCAACAAGAACGAAGCGCGCCGCCTTCGCAAAGACGGGCTCATCCCGGCCGTGTTGTACGGCGCCGGCTTGGAGCCGCTGAACATTTCCGTCGATCCTCGGCAGATGAAACGCATCCTGGGCTCCGAGTCGGGACACAACTCCATTTTCGACCTGAGCGCAGGCGGTGACTCGGGCAAAGCGATGATCGTTGACTGGCAAGCCGATCCCGTCAAGGGCGCGTTGCTGCACGTCGACCTCAAACGCATCGCCATGGACAAGCTGCTGCGAGTAAGCGTTCCGGTCACCCTGAAGGGCGAAGCGCCGGGCGTCAAGCTGCAGGGCGGCATCCTCGAACAGATGATGCGCGAGGTCGAAGTCGAGTGTCTGCCGGCCGACATCCCCAGCCACATCGATGCCGATGTCAGCAAGCTGGAATTCGGCCAGACCATTCGCGTTTCCGACTTGCCGCACAACGACAAGGTCAAGTTCATCACCGACGAGAACCAGGCGATAGCCCACGTGACTGCGGTGAAGGAAGTCGTGGTCGAGACTCCTGTCGAGGGAGCCGAGGCTGTGGCGACGACTGCCGAGCCCGAAGTCATCAAGAAGGGCAAGCAGGAAACCGAGGGCGAAGCTGCCGCCGGCGAAAAGGGCGACAAAGCCGAGAAGGCAGAGAAGTCCGAGAAGAAGAAGTAGGCAGCGTGAAACTGATCGTCGGGCTCGGCAATCCGGGCATCGAGTACCAGTTCACGCCGCACAACTTGGGGTTTCTGGCGATCGATCGAATCGCCGAGGAGTGCGGAGTGGTGGTGAACAACCGCCATTGCCGCGCACAAACGGCGCGGGCCCGCATCGGCAACGAAGATGTCGTGCTGGCCAAGCCGGAAACCTTCATGAACTTGAGCGGCCAGTCGGTGCGCGAGTTGGTGGAGAAGTACGAAGCCCAGCCCGAACGCGATCTGGTGCTGCTCTACGACGAGCTCGACCTACCGTTCGGCACGTTGCGAGTTCGGCCACGGGGCCGCTCGGCAGGACACAACGGCGTCGAGTCGGTGATCGGCGCGCTGGATACGCAGGAGTTCACGCGCATCCGCATGGGAGTTGGGCCGGATTATCCGGTAGGCGACGGCGCAAAGTATGTGTTGTCGCAGTTCAGGAAGGCGCAGTATCCGGTGGTTGACCAGGTACTGGATTTAGCAGCCGAAGCGGTGAAGGTCATTCTCGCAGAAGGTGTGCAAGCGGCGATGAACCGGTTCAACCGCAAGGCGGAAGAAGCAGCGAGCGAGTAGCTCGAGAGAATTGAATGGAAATCGGCAGGAGTCGCGAAGCTAATAGCTAGAGGCTTAGAGCTGAAAGCTGACGGCTTCTTGCCAGGAGAGAAAAATGCAACGTATTTACGAATTGATGTTCATCGTGCGTCCCGACATGACGGAAGAAGATCAGGACAAGCTGGTCGCCAACCTGGAAGGCCAAGTCGGCACCGCGGGCGGTACGGTAAAGAGTGTGGAACGCATGGGCAAACGCCGGCTGGCGTACGTAGTGCGCAAGTTCCAGGACGGCATTTATGTGCTGATGACCCTGGAAGGCGACGGCGCCATGGTGAAGGAAGTGGAGCGCCGCCTGCGCGTCACCGAGCCGGTGATCAAATTCATCACTGTGCGCGTAGACGAAGAGCAGAAGCGCATGGCCAAAGTGAAGGCCCTGCGCGACGCCAAGGTTCGCGGCAAGGGCACGCGCGCCGCAGCGGCAGAAGCGGCAGCGGCCGCAACTGCAGCAGCAGCACGCGACAGCCGAGCCTGCCGCGCCGGCAGCAGCGGAGTCGGCTCCAGCCAACGCGTAAAACCGTTACCTCGCGACAAGTTTTGATGGAGATTGTGGGCTTCAACGGCCCGAAGGAGAAACATGGCAGACGATACGACGAATACAGCGGCCCCGGCGGCCGCGACCGAAGGCGGGAGCAGCAGCAGCTCCGCGCCGAGCTCACGTCCAGAGGGCGGCGGCGATCGCGGCCCGCGCGGCCCGCGTCCTGCGGGACGTCCCGGCGGCGGACCTGGTGGACCGCGCGAAGGCGGACGGAAGTTCTTCCGCCGCAAGAAGGTTTGCAAGTTCTGCGTCGAGAAGATCGACAGCGTGAACTACAAGGACGTGCGGCTGCTCGGGCAGTTCGTGGCTGAGTCGGGCAAGATCGTGCCGCGGCGGTTGACCGGCGTTTGCACGCCGCACCAGCGGCGTCTGGCCGACGCGATCAAGCAGGCACGCAACATCGCGCTGCTGCCGTTCTCGACCAGGTAAACGGCGACTGGTAACTGGTAACTGGCTGTCATTTCGCATCGCGCGCGATGCGAATGCGCCCGCACTTTCTAAGTTTATGGAGTTCGAAACATGGAAGTCATTCTGAAGGAAGACATCAATAAGCTGGGCCATCGCGGAGACGTGGTGAAGGTCGCCGAAGGCTATGGCCGCAACTACCTCATTCCGCACAAGCTGGCCATCGAGGCGACTGCCGGCAACAAGGCCGTCATTGAACAGATGAAGGCCTCTGCGGTGCGCAAGTCGGCCAAAGAAAAGGGCAGCGCCGAGGACCTGGGCAAGCAGCTCAACGGCACTGTGGTCGAGTTCACCCGCAAGTCGGGCGAGCATGACCAGTTGTTCGGCTCGGTCACTTCGTCCGACATCGCGCACGCGCTGGAAGCCAAGGGCTTCACCATCGACCGCCGCAAGATCGATCTCGACGTGCCGCTGAAAACCGTGGGCGAGTTCAACGTGCCGGTCAAGCTGCACCGCGAAGTGACGGTGACAGTGAAGGCCGTGGTGAAGAAAGAAGCCGTCGCCGAAGAAGCAGCAGCGCCTGCGGCGACCGAAGAAGCTCCCGCGGAAGCGTAAGTTTCGATTCCACAATCCCAATCTCCGGCAAACCAGTTTTGTCGGGTACAGAAGGCTGGCTCGCCACGGCGAGCTGGCCTTTTCCCATTTTGGGAAAGCACCGTGCGAGAGACACCCCCTCCCCCTCCCCACCTGCTCGTAAAATATTGAAAACATAAGGGGCGAAAGGCGAAAGTCCGCGCAAAATATCGGAGACAAAGGAGTTACGGGTAAAAGATTACGAAATAAGGACTTAGGTGAAGTTTTCTGGGGGTGGACTGGGGTCTTGGTGGGCGGGTGGACGGAAAACCGAGAGTAAACAGGACCCGTCATCGTTGTGGGTCGAAGCACCTACTGAGGAGTGGAGCGGTACGGGGCCTTGACCCCCTTCGACTTCGCTCAGGGTCGCTCAGGATTTCGGCTGCGGGCTCAGACGCCCGCAAAACGCCTCAAGCTGTTGACTCGATGGAAGACGGCTCTCCCTCATCCTTCAGTCGGGAGTGTAGGCCCAAAGGGGCGGAAACAGCAAGAGAGTTGGTCACGGTTCAACGTGATGGGTGACCATTGGAGGCGGTCGGCCATAGGGGATGAAACCGCCGAAAACCCCCACCCCGCCAAAGGAAGGCGGAGTTGGGCACCCGGCGGCACCCGTCCATGGGTCAGAGTGGCCTAAAACTCGAGTCTCGCCTGGAAGGCGATCATGCGCGGGCTGCTGTCGCCTCCCAGTCCGACGCCGAGCAGCCCGGTGGGAGGCGATGTAGTGTAGGTGAGCGCGCCGAAGCCCGTCTGGGTAGACGGGTTGCCGGGCACACCCGCCAGTACGTTGCTGGGGAGTCCGAAGTTCGGATGGTTGAGGACATTGAAGAACTGCGCATCGAAACGCAGTTTCAATCGCTCTGTCAGCGGGAACCATTTCGTGATGTAGAGATCGCTCCAGAAGAAGTCGGGCCCTCGCAGAGCATTGCGCGCGAGGTTTCCGAACTGGCAATTTTGTGGGCTGTCGCCACCGTTACAAGTTCCAGTGGCAGGATTGACCGCCGAAACGAACGCGTTCGGATTGAGCCACTGAATCGTTCCGGGTTGTGTGACGCCGGGGATGTTGCAGTTGCGGCAATAGGGGTCGACGCCGGGCACGATGCTGGCGAACTGCGGCCCGCTGCCTTGTACGATGCCGCTGCCGTTTGCGGCGTAGGGAGTGCTCAGCACGGAGAACGGCACTCCGCTGTGCCAGAACACGCTGCCGGAGATCTGCCAACCATTCACGAAATAACTCAGCGCGCGGTCCTGGACCTTAAAGGGTAGTTGGTAGGTGTATTGAGCGGTGAGGTTGTGGCGGATGTCGTAATCGCAGTTGCCGTAATCGCGCGCCAACTCTCCGGGCAAAGGCGAGATAATTCCGCCCGCGGAAAATTGCAGAAAGCCGCCATTGGAAACGGTGTCGAGACAGTGGCTCCAGGTGTAGTTGATCTGGCCTTGAAAGCCGTGACTCATGCGTTTCATGGCGGTCAATTGCAGGCCGTTGTAGTGGCTGTTGGCGCCCGTCTCGAACTGGGTCACCGCTCCGAATCTTGGATCGGTTGGCTGGCCATAGGGAAACGGCGCGAAACAGCCGGGGCAGACCGTCTGATATCCGTTGACCTGCGTGGAGTAGGGCTGGTTCCCAGCGCGCGTGCCGACGTACTGCGCCTGCACGCTGCCGTTGGCGCCAATCTGGTGCTCGATACCGAGGCTCCACTGCATGAAGTACGGGGCGTGAAGTTCGCTGTCCGGCACGGCGGTGATGGCGACCGGCGGAAGGCAGGTCGCGGGATTCGAGAGTGGCGATGCGCAGGAGAGCTGCCCTTGCGCGAACCCAGTGGTGAATCTCTGGTTGGCCGCAATGGTGGCGTCGACGGCACTGTTAGGAACACCGGGAGCGATGGCGGTGCCACCGACGCTGCCCAACAGGCCGCCTTGATATGTCTGCACGTAGGGCGGATTCATTCCGACCAAATCGGCCACGCTGCCCGGGAGTATGTCACTGAAAATGCCGAAGCCAGTCCGCAGAACTGTGTTCCGCTCGAACTGCCAGGCAAATGCCATTCTCGGCTGCAAAATCGCCAGCGGCGTGGAAGCAAACAGATTGCTGAGGCCGGTCTGGATCACCTGATTCAACGGTTCATTAACATCGTGCGGGATGGAATAGAACGAGCCATCGAGGCGAGCGACCTGATTGTGCGGATTCAGCGGGTTGGAGTTATAGGTGTCGCGCAGGCCGAAGGTCCAGGTCAGAGTTGGGGTGAGCCTCCAGGTGTCCTGGGCGTAGAAATCGAGGTTGAGAAAGTTGAATGGTTCGTTCGCGGACGTCGGGAACGTCTTGCTAGCGGTCGAGGCCACGCCGTAAATGAACTGAGGCAGGGTGGTGTAGCTCACCGTAGGAACGGTTCCCTCGCCGAAGTCGTAATCATTCAGACGGAAGATGCGGATGTTGGTGCCGAAACGCAGCTCGTGTGCGCCGTGACTCCAGGCGAGATTGTCGTTGATGAAGAAGCGCGTGGCGCGGCGGCCCTGAAGCCAAGTGTTGTCGAGTCCACCGATGGTGGTGAAGGGCGCGTTGGCACCAATTCCCTGCAGCACGATCGGAAAGGCCGCCAGAGTCTGCTGAAAATTGCTGGGGGCGAAAAGGCTTTCGTACCAGGAGAACGCGGGATTGAAGTAGTTCACCAGGTTCTGCGAGAAGACATGCGTGTATCCCGCCGCAAAAGAATAAAGAGGTTGCGACGAGATGGAGTTGAATAGCGGATTGATGGGGTCGGTATAGGCCGCTTGCAATCCGGTGTCAGCCTGAAAACGAAGCCACGCGGTGTTGTCAGGGCTGATGTTGTAATCGATGCGAGCAGTCTGCACCTGCTCGTGATCGTCGCTGGAATGTGAAACTCCTTTGCGATTGGCGCAGCCGTTGCCGTTGGGAGGGCTGCCGGAAGCGAGCGAGCCATTGGAGTTGAACGGGCAGCCGAGCACCGCCAGCGGGGTTCCGCTGGTGTCGGAGTAGAGCGAAAACATCTTCTGGTAGAAGGGCACCTGCTGTGGCGAGGGGGCGTAGTGAGACCCCGTCACCGAGTCGGTGCCGCCCAACGGAAGTTGTTGTAGCACGTACTGCTGGAAAGCTGGAGTCGGCACTGTCACGGTAGAGAAGATGGGCAGCGCAATGCGCACCCACTCGCTGTCAAAAAAGAAGAACAACTTGTCGTGAATGATGGGACCGCCGAGGCTGCCTCCGAAGTGATTGACCACCGACCCCGGCTTCTGATTGCCGGACGCGGCGTTGAGGAAGTAGTCGGAGGCGTTCAGCACTGCGCCATTCCAAAGCTCGTAGAGATTGCCGTGGAACTGGTTGGTGCCGGACTTGGTGACGTAATTGACTTGCGCCGCTCCGTAGCGGCCCTGGTCCACGGAATAAGAGAGCGTGTTGACCGTCACCTCGGAGATTGAGTTGAGGCCGAGCACCAGGTTCGTGGAAAGTCCGCTGTTGAGATTGGTCAGCGGGTCGTTGGTCTCCAGACCATCGACAATGTAGCCATTGGAAAGCGCGGGCAGACCGTTGAACTCCACGTTGCCGTAACCGTTAGTGCCGCCAACGAAGTCGTTGCCGCTGCCCGCGGTGTTGATGAGCGCTCCCGGAGCGAACTGCAACGGGTAGGTGAGGTCGCCACCTGGATTGGGCAGGTTCTCCAGCGCCGGCGCGCTCAGAGTCGTGGTGGTGTTGGCGTTATCGGTGTTAATGACGGCCGCTTCGGCGGTGACGTCCACTGACTGCTTGGCTTGCGCGACTTTTAGTGTGAGGTTGACGGTTTGCTTTTGACCCAGACCGGCAAAAACGTTGCTGGCCTGTGAGGGCTCGAAGCCTTGCGCCTCCGCCCTGACCAGGTAGTCGCCAGGCGGGAGTTGCGGGAAATTGAAGCGGCCGGCGTCGTCGGTCTTCCCCGTGCGTTTCAGACCAGTGTCGCGATTGATGGCGGTAACTGTGGCACCAGGGAGGGCTGCGTTGGTGGAGTCCGTGACCTGACCGAGAATAGCGCTGGTGGTTTCCCCCTGTGCCCAAGCCACGGCGGCAGCCAACAGAATGATGACTGTCGCCAAAAGCGGGAGGCGAAGCAGTTCGTGCAGGGCGGGTGCAATACTTCGTTTCACTGCGTGGTATCCCCGGAACTTCAGCGCAGCGCCAACCCAGCCGGTTTGCCGCGCCAAAAGCAGAATACACTACAGCATGTTAACTATGATTAACAAACAAGGAATATTATGCTTTGCAGAGCCAGATTTTCTCCGCCGCCGCTGCGCCGAGGCGAATCGCGCGCTTGCCCACGGTGAGCGAGACGGTACCGTCGTAATTTCGCGCTTCCACCAAAAGACGGACTCCGGGTCGGATGCCTTCCTGCTCGAAGAATTCGAGGAGCTTCCGGTCGCGCTCGTAAACACTAGCGACAGCGTATTTTGAGCCCGGGTCAGCTTCAGACAGCAGGCACATGCCACGCTTGCGGCGTTCAGCGGGACTGCGCAGGGCGAGGCCGTTGCCGTGCGGGCAGGTGGCTTTGTGTCCCAGCCGTTCGACCAGTTTGGCCTCGAACGCCGGAGACACCGCATGCTCGAGCCTCTCGGCTTCGTCGTGGACTTCGTACCAGGCCATGCCGAATATCTCCGACAACATGCGCTCGATGAGGTGATGACGGACGATGGTACGTTCGGCAATTTCGCGGCCCTGTGGAGTAAGCCGGACGTGGCCATCGGTCTTGATGGAGACGAGGCCGTCTTTGGTGAGGCGCTTTAGGGCGAACGTTACTGCGGGCCTGGTCACCGAAAGCCAGTGCGCCAACGTAGCGGGAATAACCGACAAGCCCTCGGCTTCCGCCTCAGCAATGGCCTTGAGATAGTCTTCCTTGGAGATCGTGATCATCGCGGTCAAAGACGCGGGGTGTGGGACGGGTGCAGTCTAACACCTAGGCGCTTGAGTGGCAGGCGCAAGGGGTTCAAGGAACAAGCAAGAGTGTGGTTTTGTGTAGGTCTATCCCTCCAAAACGCAATAGTCTTGGCTAAGTAACTCACCACAAAGGGCATACATCTGGTTTCTCACTCGAGGCGGGGGGTCGAGCCCAAGCCGAAAGCGGCGAAGGCGGGTTCTAATCTAATAGCAGCGGGAGGCAGAACCTCAAGGCTGGCAATAACGTACATTGAGGTGGGAGAGAGTTGCGTCCGCGCGGCGGCGAATGGGCCGCAATGTGGTTGGCAACTCGTCCCAACTAACTATAATGGCCGCTCACGCTTGCTCCGCAAGACCGTCTATGTAATTGCAGGCTCGAAGATTGGGCTGCAATCTGGAGACGGGCGGGAACCAGCATGCCGGCCGAGGCAGCAGCGATAGCTCTTACGGTAGGCCCGGGTCCTGGCCTTGTCGGCACACCGCAGGGGGCGAGCGCGAAGCCGTCCATCACTCCCTCGGAACGACGAGGCACAGCGGAGCGGACCCAGAGCCAAATGAACGATGCGGAGCTGATCCGGGAGGCACAGCGCGGCAACCATGCTGCGTTCGAGGAACTGGTGCGTCAATACGACGGGCCGGTGCTGCGCCTGGCGTATCACATGACGCGCTCGGAGCAGGACGCGCAGGACATTTATCAGGAAGCGTTCCTTAAGGCGTACCGCAATATCGGCAGCTTCCGCTTCGAGTGCTCGTTCTACACCTGGATTTACCGCATCGTGACCAACCTGTGTCTGGACCACCTGCGCAAACGGCAGGTGCGGAAGGAAGACTCGGGTGTGATTACGGACTCGGATGGCGAGAGCTTCGATATGCTCGACCAGGTGGCGGATGTGCGGTCGGGTGCGAGTCCGGAGAAAGATTTGATGCGGCGCGAATTGGGCAGCCGGATTGCCAAGGCGCTGGAAAAGCTGACTCCGCGCGAACGCATGGTTTTCGAGATGAAGCACTACCAGGGATTGAAGTTGCGCACGATTGGCGAGATTTTGAATACGACGGAAGAGACGGCGAAGAACACGCTGTTTCGCGGGACACAGAAGTTGAGAGCGGCGTTGAGAGATGCGAGATAGTGATCCCACCCTGTCCCAAAGGAAGGGACAGGATGGGGCACCCGCAGTAAGTTAGTGGTCAGTGGATAGAGAGATGCACTTATGAATTGCGAATGGGTCCAACAAAACATCACGCTCTACCTGTACGGTGAGCTGGCCGACGACGCGCGGCATGAACTGGAGCAGCACGTGGAGCGCTGCCAGGCGTGCGCGGCGGAGCTGACCGAACAGCGAGAGTTTCAGACACAGATGAGCGCGTTGCCGGTGGAAGAGCCGTCGGCTAGTTTTCTGGCGGCGTCACGCATGCGGTTGCAGGAAGCGCTGGAGCAGACGACGCAGAACCGCGCGTGGTATCACCGGTTTGCGTTCGATCCTGCGGCGTGGTTGCGGCAGGTACGCTTCTCGCCCGCGCTGGCCATGGCGATCTTCATGGTCGGCTTTGGCGGTGGATTAGGCGCGATGTACAAGTCCACGCGGCACACGACGATTTTGCCGCCGGCAGGGGCGGAATCGACGGCGCAGGAAGCGTCGATTGGCGGAATTACTTCGATCGAAAGGGACCCCACGACGAACGAGGTGAAAGTGCAGTATGACCGAGTGACGCCGGGAACGGTGCAGGGCTCGGTGAGCGATCCTAAGGTGCAGGACCTGGTGCTGTATGCGGCCAAGAGCAATGAAAATTCGGGCGTGCGGTTGAACTCAGTGGATGCGCTGGTGGATATGGTGGGCAAAACCGACGATCCACGAGTGCGCGAGACGCTGACGTATGCGCTGCGGTATGACAGTAATCCAGGAGTGCGGTTGCATTCGCTGGACGGGCTGACGCCGTTTGTGAAGCAGGACATTCGAGTACGCAATGCGGTGCTGGAAGCGCTGCTGAACGACAGCAACCTGGGCGTGCGCAGTGGCGCGCTGCACTCGCTGGAATCGGTGAAGACCGACAGTAGTGTGCGCATGGCGCTGCAGCAACTGGCGAAGGAAGATCCCAGCGATTACATTCGCGCGGAGTCGAAGCGCGTGCTGGCATCGATGCCAACGGTGTACTAACGACTCCATGAAAATAGGACCCCAATTCGGCGCGGTGGCGCGTCGCCGCTGGAGTGCTGCGGTCATAGCACTAGTGTTCTCGGTGCCGCTGTGGGCGCAGACGTCGCGGGTTTATCGTGACGGAAATTCGTGGGTGGAGGAGACGACGGGAACGCTGCCCGCAGGACGCGAGTTCCGGACGTTCACGGATGTGGGCTCGTTGCAGGTGCAGGGCAACTCGTCGCAGGTGACGTATGTGGTGCGCAAGCGCTCGAACGCCGGGAGCGAAGAAGCGGCGAAGAAGCAATTCGAGCAACTGCGGATCACCGCGAGTCGTGTGGGTGATGCGGTAGTGCTGGAAGGCAGGTTGATGGGCCGTAACGTCAATCGGCTGGCGGCGGATTTCATGGTGCAGATTCCGCACATCACGCAATTGGTGAAAGCGGAGACGCACGGCGGCAACCTCGCGCTGAGTTCGATCGCGGGAACCGTGGTGGGCACGACCGGCGGCGGCAACGTGAAAGTGGATGACATGGCGGGGCCGGTTAAGATCATGAGCGCCGGAGGAAACCTGGAAGCCGGCAATGTGACTTCGGACCTGTTCCTGCAAAGCGGCGGTGGAACGGTGTCGGTGGAGCGGGTGACCGGCCAATTGTTCGTCAAAACCGGCGGCGGCAAGGTGAAGATTGGAACGGCCGGCGCAACCACCGTGGATACTGCGGCGGGGAACATCGAGATTGGCAAGTGCAACGGCGACCTGCGGGCGAATTCCGGCGGCGGGAACATGAATCTCGGCGACGTCGAGGGCAACGTGACGGCTGAAACCGGTGGAGGCACGGTCAAGCTGGGCAGCGCGCAGGGCGATGTGAAGGTGGTGACCGGCGGTGGCGCGGTTGAATTGATGAAAGTGACGCAGGGCGCCCACGTGGAGACCGGAGGCGGCCCGATCACGGTGCAGTTTGTGGGCGGACGAGGACAATTTCGCGAGTCGTATTTGCACACGGCGATGGGGAATGTGGTGGTGTACCTGCCGCACGACCTGGGAGTCAGTGTGCATGCTTCGACGGAACTGGCTAATGGATACGGCATCAAGTCGGACTTTCCGGGAGTGGCCATCACGTCAGAAGGCGGGCAATACGGGCCAAAGTCGATGTTTGGAGAAGGGAATGTGAATGGCGGAGGTCCGATTTTGCGGTTGCGCACGACGATCGGAACGATCGATATCCATTCGCAGTAAATGTGAAAATTGCAGAGAGAGAGCATGAGCAGCGACCCAACCATTCATCGTGATAATAGAGGTCCTTCGACTCCGCTTCGCTCCGCTCAGGATGACAATATGGCAATTCATAAAGTATCGAACGTCATAATGTTTACGGTGCTGGCACTATGCGCGGCCGGAGTTGCGCCCGCAGCTTTGGCGGCGGGGAATCCCGGCGACAGCCATGCCAGCGCCTATCTGGGAGTGATGGTCGATGCCGTCCCAGCGGCAACAGCGGAAGCATTGCACCTGAAGAACGGCGGAGCTTTCATAGCGAATGTTGACCAGGACGGTCCGGCGTGCCATGCCGGCTTGCAGAGCGGCGATGTAGTGGTGGAGTACAACGGGAAACCAGTCACCGGGTCGGAGCAATTCGCCGGGCTGATCCATGACAGCGCCGCAGGTAGCACGGTGATGATGACGGTGATCCGCAACGGGCAGAGCAAAGACATTAAGGTGAAGCTGGGCGACTGGCGACAGATGGCAGGAATGCCCCGGGCGCCGCTAAGCCCGGTGGGAACGATGCCGTTTGCCGCGCCTGAGCGTCCGCCGCTGCCGCCGCGAGCGTATCCCGACATAGACATGATGGGCAGCACGCCAATTTCAGCCCGCCAAGGTATCCAGGTAGAGCCGCTGAGTCCGCAGCTTTGCGACTTTTTCGGCGTGGGAGAGAACAAGGGCGTGCTGGTACGGACGGTGGAAAAGGGTAGTCCGGGCGCCGCGGCGGGGTTGCGGGCGGGTGACGTTATCGTGAAGGTGGACAACGAAACCATCCACGACACGGCCGACTGGCGGCGCGCGCTGAAAGCACATGGCGGCAAGGTGACGATGGTCATTGTGCGCGACAAGCACGAGCAGACCGTACAGATGACGACGCCGGGCAACACGTCGGAATGGAAGGGGCAGGACTGGGATGGGTTTAGGGTCGATGAGTCGACCTTGGCGGTGCTCAACAGCGACGAGATGAAAGAGCTGCAACGCCAAGCGGAGTCGATGGCGAAGGCGATGACCCCGGAGATCAAGAAGCAGACAGAAGAGATGACCAAGCAGGCCGCCGAAATGCGCAAGCAGGCTGAGAAAGCAGCCAAGAGCATGACTCCGGAGATTCAGAAGCAAGCAGAAGAGATGAGCAAGCAGGCCGAACAGATGAGCAAGGAAATCGAGAAGATGGCCCCGGAGATGGCGAAGAACGCGCGCGAGATGGCGGACAGCATGAAGCCGACCGCCAAAGAATTGTCCGACATGCAGCGCGACATCACCGAGCAGTGGAAAGCAATGCAGCCGCAGTTGCAGAAACAGATGGACGAGTTCAAGAAGCAGTTTGAGCAGCAAGAGCGCGAGTGGCAGAAGATGTTTAAGGAAAGCAATCCGTATCAGATGTAAGCAGGACAGCAGACAGTGGCGCATTGGGGAGCCTGCGGGCTCCCCGATTTTTTGCTTGGGCTAGGGTTTGCGGCGAAAGATGAGTTCGATGACGCCGTAGAGAACGAGGCAGATCCAGGCATCGATTAACAGTCCCCAGTCGAGACGGTACGGTTCGTGGCGCGCGGCCGGTGGAAGATTCGGCATGAGAACGAAGAAGTAGAAGAGGCTGCCGAGGATGACGGCGGCGGATTGTTTGAGAAGGCGGGGGAGCATCGGAAGACAGTTTCAAGTTTCGAGTTGTCAAGCAAAAGCAAGAGCAGCCGCGGATTTACACGGATGACACGGATAGGGTGGGTGAAATTCAGAACGATTGATTCTCGCTCAACCTTACCGATTGTGTCGCCCAGAAAAGCTTAGTCCCACCTTTCACGGAGAGGCGATAGGATGGGGGCCCCGACTTGTCGTAGTCGAACGTCAAAAGACCCACCCAAGCAAAGGAAGCTTGGGTAGGGCACCCAACTGCTCATCCCCAACCCTCTGATTTACCATCGCAGTGTGCTCGATCTTGCCACCAGCGTCCAATATGTGAAGGGCATCGGCCCGCGGTATGCCGCGATGCTGCTGGAGAAGGGCATTTCGACAGTCGAGGACCTGCTGTATTATCTGCCCTTTCGCTACGAAGACCGGCTGAATCCGCGGGGCATCAGCGAACTGCGGCCGGGAGAGATGGCCAGCGTGATTGCCGAGGTGCGCACGTCGGGACTGTTTCGCACGCGGCGCATGCCCATCTTCGAGATGACGGTGGGCGAGGGGCGCAGCACGCTGAAGTGCATCTGGTTCAACGCGACGTATCTGCAAGACAAGTTTCGTGCCGGGCAACTGGTGGCGCTGTACGGCAAGGTGGAAGCGGCGACGCGCGGGTACGACCGGTTGCAGATCATGCAGCCGCAGTTCGAAATTCTGCACGATCCGCTGGAAGACGGCGCCGAGGGCGCTGAAGAAAACAGCAAGTGGCAGTCGCTCGAAGTCGGACGCATCGTGCCGATTTATGAGTCTGCGGGCAAGGGCAAGCTGACGGCGCGGTGGTTCCGGCGCATCATTCACGGGATGCTGGAGAAGATTGACCAGGACCTGCCGGACGCGATTCCGGCGGTGGTGCGCGGGCAGACGGGGTTGATCGATCGCAAGTCGGCGTTTTGGCAGGCGCACTGGCCCGAGGTCGGCGAGAGCCTGGCGAACTTGCAGGCGGCGCGGACACCGGCGCTGTTTCGGCTGATTTTCGAAGAGCTGTTTTTTCTCGAGCTCGGGCTGGAATTGAAGCGGCGCAAAATGCGGGCGCAAAGCGGCGTGAGCTTCCAGATCAACGACCAGGTGCGCGCGGCAGTGAAGCGAATTCTACCGTTCCATCCCACGAACGCGCAGAAGAAAGTGCTGAAAGAGATTGTCGAGGACATGAAGCAGCCGGCACCGATGCGGCGGCTGCTGCAAGGCGACGTGGGGTCGGGCAAGACGATCGTGGCATTTGAGGCGGCGGTGATCGCCATCGAGAACGGTTACCAGGTGGCGCTGATGGCCCCGACGGAGATTCTGGCGACGCAACATTATTTGTCCGCACGGAGGATTCTGGAGAAGGCCGGCTACCGCATCGTGCTGCTGACCGGGTCGCAGGAATCGAGCCATAAGAAACATGTGCGGCACCACATCGCGCAGGGCAACGCGCAACTGGTGATTGGGACGCACGCGCTGATTCAGGAGTCGGTGGAGTTCGACAAGTTGGGGCTGGTGATTGTGGACGAGCAGCACCGTTTCGGGGTGATGCAGCGCTTCCGGCTCATGAAGAAGACCGGTCAGGCGGAGCCGGATGTGCTGGTGATGACGGCGACGCCGATTCCGCGAACGCTCGCGCTGACCTTGTATGGCGACCTGGATACCAGCGTGCTAGATGAGCTGCCGCCGGGGCGGACGCCGATCCAGACGAAACGGGTGTCTGACGATGTGGCACACACAGTGTGGGACTTCGTGCATAAGCAGGTAAAAGCCGGACGGCAGGCATATGTGGTGTATCCGGTGATCGAAGAAGGGGCCATGGCGGGAGAGCTCAAGGCCGCCATTAAGATGTATGGCCAGCTGCGGGAGCGTGAGCTGGCGGGGTTGCGCGTGGGGCTGCTGCATGGACGCATGAGCGCCGAGGATAAAGACGCCACTATGGCGAGCTTCCAGCGAGGTGCGATTGACGTGCTGGTAGCGACCACGGTGATTGAGGTTGGCGTGGATGTTCCCAACGCGACGGTCATGGTGGTGGAGCACGCGGAGCGGTTTGGGCTGTCGCAATTGCATCAGTTGCGCGGACGGATTGGGCGCGGGGCGGCGCAGTCGTATTGCGTGTTGATGACGGGTGGGAAGGTTTCTCCAGAAGCGCAGGAACGGCTGGACGCGATGGTGCGTACGCAGAACGGTTTCGAGATTGCCGAGCTGGACCTGCGGCTGCGTGGGCCCGGAGAGTTTTTCGGGACGAAGCAAGCCGGGATGCCGAATTTTCGAGTGGCCAATTTGCTGCGCGATCGAGACGTGCTGGAATTGGCGCGCAAGCAGGCACGATTTGTGATGGAAGGGCCGAATGAGCAGATCACGCAGCAGGAGATCGCGAACGCGGTGATGCATCTACGGGCACATTGGAATAGAAGGTATGGGTTGGTGGAGGTTGGGTAACTGGTGACTGGTTGCTGGCAACTGGCGAAGAGCAATAAACGATGAGCAATCAGCAGTCAGCTTTCCCACCCTATCGGCAAGAAAGGGCGATAAGGACGGGGCACCCAGACACAGAGATGAGGCGAAGTTGAGCGAGAAAACGAATTCCGAGTTGTTTCGGCTGCTGCCAAGCGTGGATGAATTGCTGCGCAAGGAAGGATTGCGACAGCTTGCAGCGCGGGCAGGCCACGTCAACGTGGTGGAAGCGACGCGAGGTTTTCTCAGTGAATTGAGACTCAAGCTCGTAGCAGGCAGCTTGGACCCAATACACTTACCAATGGCTCTTGGGCTAGCTGAGAGGGCCATTGAGCACAGGGTCTCGAGCATTGTGTCGTACTCGCTGCGTCCGGTGATCAATGCGACAGGTGTGATTCTGCATACGAACCTGGGGCGAGCGCCACTGAGTGTAGAGGCGCTGCGGCATGTGGTCGAGGTGGCGCAGGGGTACTCGAATATCGAGCTGGATTTGGCGACGGGGGAGCGCGGAAAGCGCGATGTCCATGTGAGCCGGTTGCTGGCGAAGTTACTGAACAACCCCACCCCGCCAAAAGAAGGCGGGATGGGGCACCCAAATTCGGCGTCACATGACATCGCGACGATCGTGGTCAACAACAACGCCGCGGCGGTACTGCTCACGCTGAATGCGTTGGCTGAAGGTGGCGAGGTCATCGTGTCGCGCGGGGAGCTGGTGGAAATTGGCGGGTCGTTCCGCATTCCCGACGTGATGGCGAAGTCGGGCGCGGTGCTACGAGAAGTAGGGACGACGAACCGTACGCGTATTGGCGATTACGAGCAGGCGATCAATGAACGGACGAAGTTGTTGCTGCGGGTTCATCGTTCGAACTTTGAGATAACTGGTTTCACCGAGCAGCCTTCGCTGGAAGAGCTGGCGACGCTGGGTCGGAAACACAACGTCCCGGTGATGGAGGATTTGGGCAGCGGAGACATTTTCGATTTGCCGTCGGTTGGAGTGCGCGGCGAGCCGACGATTGCGGCCAGCCTGGGCGCGGGCGTGGACGTGGTGACGTTCAGCGGCGACAAGCTGCTGGGCGGTCCGCAGGCGGGGCTGATTACGGGCAGCGGAGAACTGATAGCGAAGGTGCGGAAGAATCCTCTGTTTCGCGCGCTGCGAGTGGACAAAATGTTTTATGCAGCGCTGGAAGCGACACTAGTGGCGTATCTGCGCGAGGATTATGACTCGATTCCGGCGCTGCGTATGATGCGACTGACGGAAGAGCAGATTGACGAGCGGGCAGAACACATGATGCGCAAGCTGCACGCCAGTTGTCCGCGGTTGGACGTTGCCGTGGTGGCGACGCGGTCGGTGATTGGGGGAGGGTCGGCTCCAGGGGCGACGCTACCGAGCCGGGCAGTGGCGGTGTCGTCGGCAGAGATGGGCGCGGACGTGATTGCGCGGACGTTGCGGCAGTGGATGACGCCGGTGATTGCTAGAGTGGAAGATGGGCGCGTGCTGCTGGATTTGCGGACGGTGGAGCCGGAACAGGATGCGGTGGTGGTGACGGCGGTGGAAGCGGTAAATGGTAACTGGTAGCTGGCAGGAACATTGTGGCCACGGTTTACACCATTGGACATTCGACACGCACGCTGGATGAACTGGTGGCGGCGCTGCAAGGACATGGCGTCAAGACGCTGGTCGATATTCGGTCGTTTCCCATGTCGCGGCGATTGCCGCACTTCAATCGCGAATCGCTGGAACAGGAATTGCCGAAACACGGCATTGCGTATGTGTGGTTGAAAGGACTGGGTGGACGGCGAAAGAAAATGCGCGATGATTCGCCGAACACGGCATTACGCAATGACTCGTTTCGCAATTACGCCGATTACATGATGACGGAAGAGTTTGCGGCGGGAATCGGGAGATTGCTGGAGATTGCTGATCGCGAGAATACGGCCATCATGTGTGCCGAGCGGGTGTACTTCCAGTGCCATCGCATGCTGGTGAGCGACTACCTGACAGCGCATGGACATACGGTGCTGCACATCGACGATGAGAAGCGGCCGGTGCGCGAACACAAGCTGATGGCCGAAGCGCGGCTGGTCGAGGGGAAGTTGGTCTACGACGGCGGAAGGCTGTTGTGAAGAGCATTGCGGCTATAGGGGTCCTTCGACTCCGTTCGCTTCGCTCACTGCGCTCAGGATGACAACCCTGAGGAGAACGCCAGCTGTTGAGTTTGCATTGTGGGTGCGCGCCTCGCTATTCTCGAAAAACGCTTATGAAACAGGCCGTTTTCCGCGAGCGCAATAAAGGGTACTACCGCGTTCTGCACACTCCGATATGGATTTGGGTCTTCTGGGTGCTGCCGGGATGGCCGCTCACCTATGACCTCTACACGCATGGGCCGGACCGGCGGCATTGGATTTGGTTGGTCGTCGTAGCCGTCGTGGTGGCGTGGCGGGGATGGCTGGGACGCATGCCGGGGTGCGAGGAGCGTCCGTACATTCATTACTATGGCGTACATCAACCAAACCTGTGGTACCGGGTGGTGTGCTACACCGCAGCATGGATCGACATTTTGGTTCCGTTCGCGTTGAATGTGGCCGGGTTGGTAGTCGCGTCGGTCACTGGCACGTGGATGCTGAAGCAGATGTACCAGTATGCGTACTATCCGCTGGCGCTGGCGGTGGTGGCGGCGACGGCGCTCGACCTGACTCCGCGGGCCAAGCGCGACACGTTTGGCGAGGGTGCTGAGCGGGCGTGGTTTTATATTGCGATCTGGACGGTGGTTCCGACGCAGGTGGTCAACTGGGCGGCGTGGCGGATGGGCAAGTACATGGGACTCGAACCGCTGCCTCTGGCGAGGACGCGGCTGGTGATCTGCCTGCTGTCGACGGCATTCTTTTTCCTCCTGGGGTACACAGCGAAGTTACCGAGGACGCAGAGGTACTACTCGGGAGTGGCCGCGGCAGGGGTGTGAAGAAGCAACTAGCGACTAGCAACTAGCCAATCAGCGAAGAGCACAGCGGGCGTAACTGTTAACTGGTGAACCGTGGGCCTGGCGTGAATCCATTAAAAATGTGATGCTGCGACGGGACTCGCATCCGACGACCGCAATAAGAAAAGCGGCCCGCCGGAGCGGACCGCCTGTTCATGAACTTGCGCTCGAATGTTTATACAGGCTGTACGTTCTCGGCCTGCCAGCCCTTCGGTCCTTTGACAACCGTGAACTGAACGGTCTGACCTTCCTGCAGGCTGCGGAAGCCGCCGGCCTGGATGGCAGAGTAATGGACGAATACATCTTCGCCGTTCTGACGGCTGATGAAGCCGTAGCCCTTCGCGTCATTGAACCACTTAACTGTTCCTTGTTCCATTGTGTTGCTCGTTCCTTCGAAATTGATGTAGCTACGATTCGAACGGATTGTGAAGCAGGCAGGGATGCTGCTAGGCAGGAACTGCTGCGTACAACGTCGATCAATCGAGCATTTTTATCATAGCAGCGGATCAGTGAAAGCCCAAGCAGTATTATGACTGCAAGCCTGACCACTATCCGAGTACGCCTCCTAAGACATTAAAGAATTACCTAGTTAGATACCATCCAACCTCAGTAGTAGTGCAACATTTCGGACGTATATCGCATAGATCGGGATGATGTATGGTGGTGCCATGATTGTAGGGACGGGCATTGATATCGCCGAAGTGGACCGAGTGGCGAAGACGATTGCGCGGTTTGGGAGACGCTTTACCGAGCGTGTATTTACCGCCGACGAGATTTCGTACTGCGAGTCGAAGGCCAACAAGATAGAGCGGTATGCGGCGCGGTTTGCGGCGAAAGAAGCGGCCATGAAGGCGATCGGGACCGGATGGAGCCGGGGAGTGACGTGGCAAAGTGTAGAAGTGCGACGACTGGCGGGATCGCGTCCGACAATGACGTTTCATGGTAGAGCCGGTGAGTTCTTTTCCAAGCTGGGTGCGGTGCGGGCACATTTGTCGCTGACCCACACGGAGCAATATGCGATGGCGGTGGTGATTCTGGAGAGCGAGTAGGAAAGTTGTCAGTGGTCAGTTAACGGTTGTCGATTAAGTGGGACTGCTCAACACATCTGTCGTGACAGCCGTATGCGCTGCTTCTCCGCTAATTTTGTTGAGGAACACAACAACAGTTGCACCATGAGTGGGGCGATTTGCACAAAATGAAATCGAGGTGCATGTCGACTCAAATGATTGCTTGCAAAGCACACAACCCGACTTGTTATAATCACCGACTTGGGTGATCTTCGTCACACCGGATCAGTTCGTTAGCTACACAACTGCATGGATCTGGAAGCCGTAAGGGGTGATCGGCTTCATGCCCGCAAAACTGGATAGCTTCGTACATGGCACAAATTTTTCATCGTAGTGCGAACAGCCTTTCGCGGCTGTCGATGCTCGCGGCGGTAGTGGTGGTAACCGGCCTGTTGACGGTGGCGTGGGAAATGCAACGTGCGCCGTATGTTACGTACCAGGGTGTGCGCCAGGCGCAGCCGGTGCCGTTCAGCCACCAGCACCATAATGCCGGGCTGGGGATCGACTGCCGCTACTGCCATACCTCGGTTGAGCAGTCGAGCTACGCGGGGATTCCGCCTACCAAGACGTGCATGAACTGCCACTCGCAGATCTGGACGAACGCGGCGCTGCTGGAGCCGGTACGGGAGAGCTACCGGACGGGCCAGTCGATCCAGTGGACCAAGGTCAATTACCTGCCTGACTATGTTTACTTCAACCACAGCATTCACGTGAATAAAGGTGTCGGGTGCGCGACCTGCCACGGGCCGGTCAACAAGATGCCTTTTATGTACCAGGAATCATCCATGCGGATGGAATGGTGCCTGGAGTGCCATCGGGCGACAGAGAAGTACCTGAGGCCGCGGGACCAGGTGTTCAACATGAATTATGAGCAGCCGTCGGAGGCGCATCCGGTGCAATTGGCGGATGGGTCGAAGTTTACGGACCAGGTTGAATTGGGGACGGCGTTGCACTCGCAATATAACGTCCGGACTGTGCAGGACATCACAAGTTGCAGCACGTGCCATCGGTAGAGGAGTTGTCAGTGGCCAGTTGCCGGTTGTCAGAGCGACAAGATGGATAAAGAGAGCCAACAGAAGTCCGAAGCGGTTTGTCCCAGCAAGCTGGAGCTGGCGGAGGTGCGCGACAAGCTGGCGCGCGCCAAGAACGGCCCGCAGTATTGGCGGAGCCTGGAAGAGCTGGCCCAGACCGATGGCTTCTTCGAGATGGTGCACCGCGAGTTTCCGCGGCAGGCTTCGGTGTGGCCGGAGGGAGCGTCGCGGCGCGACTTCATGAAGCTGATGACGGCTTCGATGGCGCTGGCCGGATTGTCGGCGTGCGTGAAGCAGCCGATTGAGCCCATCGTTCCCTACGTGCGTCAGCCGGAACCGATTGTGCTGGGGCTTCCTTTGTACTTTGCCAGTGCGATGCCGTTTGGCGGATACGCCACGCCGGTGCTGGTGGAGAGCCACGAGGGACGGCCCACTAAGGTTGAGGGCAATCCTGACCATCCGGCGGGCGTGGGCAGCGATGTGTTCGCGCAGGCGTCGATTCTGGACATGTACGACCCCGACCGCTCGCAGTCGATTACGTACACGGGCAACATCCGGTCGTGGAGCGATTACACAACGGCGCTCAAGGGAGCGCTGAATTCGCAGAATGCGGTGCAGGGATCGGGACTGCGAATTCTCACACGCACGGTGAGCTCGCCGACGCTGGCGTCGCAGATGAAGGCTGTGCTGGCGGCGTATCCACAGGCGAAGTGGGTGCAATACGACCCGCTGACCCGCGATAACGCACGAGCGGGTGCGCAGATGGCGTTCGGCCAGTACGCGGAGACGCATTACAACCTGGACAAGGCGGACACGATTCTGTCGCTGGACGGAGATTTTCTTTCCAGCGGGTATCCCGGGTTCGTACTGTATGCGCGACAGTTTGCGTCGCGGCGCAACCCGGAACTGAAAGAGAAAATGTCGCGCTTCTACATGGTGGAGAGCACGCCGACCAACACGGGCGGCAAGGCTGACCACCGTCTGCCGGTGCGGGCGTCGGAAGTGGAGCAGGTGGCGAGGGCCATCGCCGCCGGGCTCGGAGTGGGAAGCGGAAGCGCCAAGCCAGAGCAGGTGAAGTTCGTGGCCGCACTGGTGAAGGACCTGCAGGCACACAAGGGCGCGGCGGTAGTGATCGCGGGCGACAACCAGCCTGCGGCGGTACATGCGCTAGCGCATGCGATGAATGCTGCGCTGGGAGCGGTGGGCACGACGGTGTACTACACCGATCCGGTGGAAGCGAAGCCGCAGGACCAGACCGCAGCGCTGAAGGAACTGGTCGATGAGATGAACGGCGGCAAGGTGGACTTGCTGTTGGTCGTGGGCGGCAATCCGGTATACGACGCTCCGGCGGACTTGAAGTTCGGCGACGCAATGGGCAAAGTCCAGTTGCGGGTGCAGCATAGCGTCTTCCAGAACGAGACTTCGGACTTCGTCCACTGGCACATCAATGCTGCGCATTACCTGGAGCAGTGGGGCGATGTGCGCACCATTGATGGGACGGCGACGCTGATTCAACCGCTGATTGCTCCGCTGTATGACGGCAAGAGCGAGTACGAGTTCATCGAGGCGATCACGGGCTCGCAGGCCACGACGGGGTACGAGATTGTTCGCCGGTACTGGCAAAGTCAGATGACGGGGGACTTCGAGACCGCGTGGCGTAAGGCGCTGAACGACGGATTCGTGGCGGGCACGGCGTTTCCGGCGAAGTCGGTTGCGGCGAAAGGCGGCGTGCCGGCGGCGAGTACGAACGGTACGGGAACGCTGGAGGTGATGTTCCGGCGCGATCCCACGATTTACGACGGAACGTTTTCGAACAATGCGTGGCTGCAGGAAACTCCCAAGCCAATGACGCAGATCTGCTGGGACAATGCCGTGCAGATGAGCGTCAAGACGGCCGAGAAGCTCGGACTGAAGAGCGAAGACGTAGTCGAGATCGAGGTCAACGGCAGCAAGGTGAAGGGTGGATTGTGGCGCACGCCGGGGCATCCGGACGATGCGGTCACGGTGTTCCTGGGCTATGGCCGCACCAAGAGTGGACACGTTGGCACCGATGTGGGCTTCAATGGGTATGCGCTGCGCAGCAGCGACGGACTGTATTACGCCGCGGGAAAGATCAGCAAGGTCGGCGACGGTTACGGGTTCGCGAATCCGCAGGGCTGGCAATACATCGACCAGTCGGGGATTCCGGGCGCGGAAGACATGAGCGACCGGCACATCGTGCGCAAGGCGACACTGGAAGATTTCATTAAGAACCCCAACTTCGCGCATGAGGGGATCGAATCCCCGTCGCCAGAGTTCACGCTTTACACCGATGTTCACAACGGCCCGTTGTATCAATACACGGAAGCCAAGTGGGGCATGGCCATCGACATGAACTCTTGCATTGGTTGCAAGACGTGCGTGGTGGCCTGTCAGGCAGAGAACAATATTCCGGTGGTGGGCAAGGAGCAGGTGATGCGCGGCCGGCACATGAATTGGCTGCGCGTGGATGTGTACTACGAAGGCGGGACGGAGAATCCGTCGGCGTATTACCAGCCGATTCCGTGCCAGCAGTGCGAGAACGCGCCGTGCGAAGTGGTGTGTCCGGTGGGCGCGACGGTGCACTCGACCGAAGGCCTGAACGATATGGTCTACAACCGCTGCGTAGGCACGCGCTACTGCTCGAACAACTGCCCGTATAAGGTTCGCCGGTTTAATTTCCTGCTGTTCCAGGACTTTGAGACGCCGCAGTACAAGATGATGCGCAATCCGGAAGTGAGTATCCGCAGCCGCGGCGTGATGGAAAAGTGCACGTACTGCATCCAGCGCATCACGCACGGGCGCATCACGGCGGAGAAAGAAAATCGCAAGGTGAAGGACGGCGAGATCATTACCGCCTGCCAGCAGGCGTGTCCGGCAGGCGCGATCACCTTCGGCGACCTGAACGATGCGAACAGCAAGGTTGCGAAACTGCGGGCCGATCAGCGCAATTACGGATTGCTGGAAGACCTGAACACGCGTCCTCGCACCACCTATATGGCGGTGGTGTTGAACCCGAATCCTGAACTTGAACAGTCGGAGCAGAGCTAGATGGCGGGAGTAGAGGAAAAGAACGTGGCATTGCTGGATGAGCCGCCGGTATTAGCGCCGGGCCAGACGTTCGACTCGGTCACCGACACGATCACCGACGTCGTACTCAAGCGGCCGATCGGGCTGGGCTGGCTGGCAGGACTGGCTGTAGGGATGGGACTGCTGGGGCTGCTGGGCGTGACGGTGACGTACCTGTTGCTGCGCGGCGTCGGCATCTGGGGCATCGAAATTCCGGTGGCCTGGGGCTTCGCCATCATCAACTTCGTGTGGTGGATTGGTATCGGCCACGCGGGCACGCTGATCTCGGCCATCCTGTTGCTCTTCAAACAAACGTGGCGCAATTCGATCAATCGCTTTGCCGAAGCGATGACGCTGTTCGCGGTGGCTTGCGCCGGAATGTTCCCGCTGCTGCACATGGGGCGTCCGTGGCTGGGCTACTGGATGTTCCCTTACCCGAACTCGATGGGAGTGTGGCCGCAGTTCCGCAGCCCGCTGGTGTGGGACGTGTTCGCGGTTTCGACGTACGCGACGATTTCAGCGGTGTTCTGGTTTGTGGGACTGGTGCCGGACTTCGCGACCATGCGCGAAGAGGCGACACATCCGCTGGCAAAGAAGATTTACGGAATGCTGTCGCTGGGCTGGCGCGGATCGGCGCGACACTGGACGCGTTACGAGGCCCTGTACATTTTGCTGGCCGGCATTTCAACACCGCTGGTGCTCTCGGTGCACACGGTCGTGAGCTTCGATTTTGCAATCGCCATCCTGCCCGGATGGCACACGACGATTTTCCCACCGTACTTTGTAGCGGGCGCGATCTACTCTGGATTCGCGATGGTGCTGGTGCTGGCGATTCCCATCCGCAAGTACTACGGGTTGGAAGACATGATCACCATGCGGCACCTGCAGAATTCAGCCAAGATCATGCTGGCAACCGGGCTGATCGTCGCCTATGGATATTTTTTCGAGACATTTATCTCGCTGTACAGCGGTTCGACCTACGAGCGTTTCATGACGCACAACCGCTGGTTCGGGCCGTACGCACCACTTTACTGGTCGCTGATTCTGCTCAACATCCTGATCCCGCAGGTCCTGTGGTGGCCGAAGGTGCGTTCCAACATTAAGTGGCTGTTTGGAATTTCACTGATCGTGCTGGTCGGCATGTGGCTGGAGCGCTTCGTCATCATCGTGACCAGCTTGCACCGGGACTTCCTGCCGTCGTCGTGGGGCCATTACGTGCCGACACGTTGGGACTGGGCGACGTATGCGGGAACGATAGGATTGTTCACAACGGCGATCTTTATCTTTATCCGGATTGTGCCGGCGATTTCGATCTTTGAAATTCGGATGCTGCTGCCGCAGGCGGAGGTGAAGGAATGAGCCACGCTGCGACCGCGCCAACGCTTTACGGGCTGATGGCTGAGTTTGAAACTCCCACCGACCTGGTGCATGCATGCAAGGCCGCCTACGCCGAAGGCTATCGCGAGATGGACGCCTACAGTCCGTTCCCGATTGAGGAGGCGAGCGAGGCCATCGGCTTCCACAAGTCGGCGGTACCGCTGATAACGCTGGTCGGAGGTATTCTCGGCGGGACCTCGGGATTTGCGCTGCAGTACTGGATCAACGTGATTGCGTATCCGCTGAACATTGGCGGAAAGCCGTACGACTCGTGGCCGGCGTTCATCGTGCCGACGTTTGAGATGACGATCCTGTTTGCGGGATTGGTGGGGATGTTCGGCATGTTCGCGCTGAATGGATTGCCGCAGCCCTACCATCCGGTGTTCAACGTGGACCAGTTTTCGAAGGTGACGCGCAACCGCTTCTTCCTGTGCGTGGAAGCGACGGATCCCAAGTTTGATTTGACGGGCACCCAACAATTCATGGAACGACTGAAGCCGCTATCGATTTCGGAGGTGCCGCATTAATCGGACATCTCTAACTTTGGTGAAGTTGCTGCTGGCGTCGACGGCATTGTTGATACTCGCGGGATGCCGCGCCGACATGCAGAACCAGCCGTACAAGCGTCCTTTGGCAGAGAGCGATTTTTATGCCGACCATCGTTCGGCGCGTCCGCTGGTGGAAGGCACGGTGGCGCGTGGATACCTGCGCGCCGACACGTACTTGTACACCGGTAAGATCGGCAGTGAAGATGGCAACTACATGCCGTTTCCGGTGACGGCCGAAGTGCTGCAACGCGGACAGCAGCGGTTCAATATTTACTGCTCGCCATGCCACGGCGAAACCGGCGACGGACAGGGCATGATCGTGCAGCGCGGGCTTTCACGGCCGCCTTCCTATCACAGCGAGCGCCTGCGTAAAGAGCCGATCGGGTACTTCTTCGACGTGATGACCAACGGGTTTGGCAAAATGCTGGACTACTCGCAACAGGTTTCCCCTCAGGACCGCTGGGCGATTGCAGCCTACATTCGGGCGCTGCAGTTGAGCCAGGGAGCGACGCGAGCGGATGTTCCGGCGGGACAGCAGATCGCGAATGCACCTCCGGCGGGCGTAGTGATCGCGCCTCCGTATGACACCCAAGGGGCGAGCCAGCCGGGAACGACTGCGCAGGGAGGGGGGCAGCAACCATGAGCCAACCGAATCTGCAAGTCGGCCAAACAAATTACGCGGTGCCCGCAGAAGCAGCAAGCTGGCAAAGGCTCTATCTCAGCATCGGGGTTCTGGGCGCGCTGGCGTGCATCATCGGCTTTGTGATGCAGCCGGAGCAGTTGATGCGCGGCTACCTCATCGGCTTCATGCTTTGGCTGGGCTTGAGCCTGGGCTGCATGGCGCTGGTGATGGTGCAGCACCTGTCGGGCGGACTGTGGGGATTGTCGATCCGGCGAATTCTGGAAGCAGCCAGCAAGGGCATCCCTCTGATGCTGGTGCTCTTCCTGCCGCTTGTGCTGGGGCGTCACTATTTGTATGCGTGGATGAGCGATTCGTCGCTGACCGAGCACAATGCCTGGTACCTGAACATGCCGTTCTGGTGGCTGCGGCAGTTGATTTACTTCGCCGTGTGGCTTGGCTTGATGTACGTGCTCAATCAGCGCTCGGCGTTGCAGGACGAGCCGGCGGCGGTCGGGCATCAGCCGCGCTTCCAACTGTTCAGCGGCATCGGATTGTTGCTCTATTCGCTAACCATTTCGTTCGCCGCGGTGGACTGGGTGATGTCGCTCGATCCGCATTGGGGCTCGACCATCTACGGCATGATTTTCATGGCGGGCGAGGGCCTATCAGCCCTGGCGTTCAGCATCATCATGTTGACAGTGCTGACGGGATACAGCCCGATGCGCGAGATCATCAAGGCAGAACAGTTTCACGACATTGCCAAGCTGATGCTGGCATTCGTGATGCTATTCGCCTACTTCTCGTTCTCGCAGTGGCTGATTATCTGGGCGGGCAACCTGCCGGAAGAAATCAGCTGGTTCCTGAATCGCATCCACGGTGGGTGGGGCATGGTGGCGCTGGCCATCATCCTGTTCCATTTCGCGCTGCCGTTCGCGCTCCTGCTTTCGCGGAACCTCAAGCGAGATGGGCGGCGAATGATCGGGCTAGCGGTGCTGCTGATGTTCATGCGGCTGGTGGATATCTATTGGTACGTAGTGCCGAACTTTGCGCACGCGCGTGGGCATTTCTACTTCAGCATCTGGTACCTGGTAGCGCCGGCGGCACTGGGTGGACTGTGGCTGGGGTACTTCTTCTATAACCTGCGGCAGCGGCCGATTTTGCCCGCGTACGAACCGCAGATGCCGAGCTTGTTGCACCAGGGGTCGGGACATGGCCACTAATCACGACGATTACGATCTGCTGAGAAATCCGGCGGTGGATTACGACCGCACCGATTTGAGTCCGCGGGGAATCCTGGTGTTTCTTTTTGGGCTGCTGGTGGCTGGGATTTTCATCGAACTGGTCATCTGGGGAATGTTCCGCTTCTTGTCGCACAGTCCATACTTCGCGCAAGGAAATCCGAGTCCGATGGTTACCTCGCAGAAAGCGCAGCCGTTGACGGCGGAGGGCAAGGATTTCGAGAACACCACGAACGTGAATCCGGACGTGTTTCCTGAGCCGCGGCTGCAAACGGATGACGTTGTCGATATGAACCAGTTGCTGCAGTCGGAACACAAGATTCTTTACGCGGCACAACCATTTGTGGACTCGAACGGCACGGTGCATCTTCCGATTAATGAGGCCATGAAACTGATCGCAGAACGCGGATTGCCGGTGAAGCCGGCGACAGACGTAACGCAAAAGGCGGCGCCGGCGAAGGCTGTGGCGGCGCCGGGAGCGCAGTAGCGGAAATAGGGGTCCTTCGACTCCGGCGCGCAGAGGAGGCGCACCTCCGCTCAGGATGACAACGCGATTATGAAGTTTGCAGTTAACAAGTTGGTGTTAGGTACCGTACTACTGGCCGGGCTGGTGGCGATGGCGCAACCGCCGTCGGCGTTTCAGCGGGATGCGAGCCAGCCAGCTTCGCAGATGAGTCCCGACGATCTGAAGAATGT
The DNA here is from genome assembly GCA_963730105.1 of uncultured Acidobacteriaceae bacterium. Taxonomy (GTDB): domain Bacteria; phylum Acidobacteriota; class Terriglobia; order Terriglobales; family Acidobacteriaceae; genus DASRAA01. The sequence goes on along the minus strand of CAVSQO010000007.1, from coordinate 131,508 downwards.
GGGAATCGACCAACGGCTCGATCAGGAGTTGCCGCTGGATTTGCAGTTCAAGGATGAGACGGGCAAGACGGTGAAGCTCGGCGACTACTTTCAGTCAGGGCGGCCGGTGATCCTGAACCTGGTGTATTACACCTGCCCGATGTTGTGCGGCGAAGAGTTGGCTGGACTGTCGAGCGCGCTAGGCGTGCTGCGGTTCACGCCGGGCAACGAGTACGAAGTGGTAACGGTGAGCTTTAATCCGGATGACACGCCGGAAATTGCGTCGGAGAAAAAGAAGATTTACATCGATCGCATGAACGAACGGCTGGAGAAAAAATCGGACGGTTCGGGCTGGCATTTCCTGACCGGGCAGCAGCCGGAGATCCAGCAGTTGGCGGATGCTGTCGGATTTCACTACAAGCGCGATGCGCGCACGGGACAGTTCATTCATTCGGCGGCGATCATGATTGCGACGCCGCAGGGCAAGCTGGCCCAGTATTACTACGGGGTGGAGTTTTCGCCCAAGGATTTGCGCCTTGGCCTGATCGAGGCGTCACGCAACAAGATTGGCAATCTGGTGGACCAAGTCACGCTGTACTGCTTTCATTACGACCCGACGAGCGGGCGATATGGCGCGGTGGTCACCAACATCCTGCGATTGGGCGGCGCGGCGACGGTGCTGCTGCTGGGCGGATTCCTGATCGTGATGTACCGACGTGAACCTCATGATTCCCGGAAGGGAGCAGGACGGGCCTGAACGATATGTGGAAGAACTTGCCACTGTTTCCTGAGCAAGCGTCGTCGATGGCGTCGCAGGTGGATGGACTGTACTTCCTCCTGATCGCGGTGTCGGCGTTCTTTACGCTACTCATTTTTGCATTGGTGTTCGTGTTTGCGGTGAAATACCGGCACACGGCCCATCCTCGGCCAGAGCATATTGACGGCTCGCTGCCGCTGGAGCTGACGTGGACGCTCATCCCGCTGGGCATCTCGATGATCTTCTTCGCATGGGGAGCGCTGATTTACTTTCAGGAAGCGCGGCCGCCACGCGGCGCGATGGAAATCTATGCGGTAGGCAAACAGTGGATGTGGAAGTTTGAGCACGAGACAGGGCAGCGGGAGATCGACGCGTTGCACATCCCCGTGGGCCGCGACATCAAGATGATCATGAGTTCGCAGGACACCATCCACTCGTTCTTCGTGCCGGCATTCCGGATCAAGCAGGATGTGCTGCCGGGCCGCTTTACCTCGACGTGGTTTCATACCACGAAGGTCGGCACCTATCACCTGTTCTGTGCGGAATACTGCGGCACTGAGCATTCGGGAATGATCGGCGAAGTGGTGGTGATGGAACCGGCGGCGTACCAGGCTTGGCTGGCGAGTGGCGGGGCGACGACTACCATGGCGACGAATGGCAAGGAATTGTTTGGCCAGTTGGGATGCGCGACCTGCCATCGCAGCGACACACAGGGCCGCGGGCCGAACTTGGTGGGAATTTATGGCAAGCCAGTACAACTGGAGGACGGGCGCACGGTGACGGCCGATGAGAATTACATTCGCGAGTCGATCCTGAACCCGCAGGCCAAGATTGTGGCTGGCTTTAAGCCCATCATGCCGACGTTCCAGGGACAGGTGACGGAAGAGAGCCTGGGAGCGTTGGTCAGTTATGTGAAGTCGCTGTCACAACCGCAGCAGAAGGCCGAGGGCGGAGCTCCGACGGCCAAGGCGAGCGAGAGCAACTAAGTGTTCAACCCTGAAGGTGCGTGACATGGCAACTGCAGTACAGACAGTGGAGCGCGAGACTTACCTGAACAACGGCTATGGATTGAAGTCATGGCTGTTGACCAGGGACCATAAGCGGATCGCGATCCTGTATTTGATATCGATCACCGGGATGTTCTTCGTTGGCGGGTTCTTCGCCATGCTGATCCGGCTGGAACTGCTGACCCCGGCGGGGGACCTGGTTTCGTCGGACACGTATAACAAGCTGTTCACGATGCACGGAATCACGATGGTTTTCTTCTTTCTGATTCCGTCGGTTCCGGCGGTGCTGGGGAATTTCCTGATCCCGCTGATGGTCGGAGCCAAGGACCTGGCGTTTCCCAGAATCAATCTGCTGAGCTGGTACCTGTACATCATCGGCGCAACATTTGCCCTGGTATCGATGGTCATGGGTGGAGTGGACACGGGCTGGACCTTCTACACTCCGTTTAGCACCACGTACTCCAACACCCACGTCGTCGGGACGGCGCTGGGCATTTTTATCGCTGGATTCTCGTCCATCTTCACCGGACTGAACTTCATCGTCACGATCCATCGCATGCGCGCGCCGGGATTGACATGGAATCGCTTGCCGCTGTTTTGCTGGTCGAACTACGCAGCCAGCCTCATTATGGTGCTGGGTACTCCGGTCATCGCGATCACGATCCTGCTGGTCGCGCTGGAACGCCTGTTCCACATCGGCGTGTTCAATCCCGCTCTGGGCGGCGATCCGCTGCTGTTTCAGCACTTGTTCTGGTTCTATTCGCATCCGGCGGTTTACATCATGATCTTGCCGGGCATGGGCGTGATCAGCGAGATCGTGACCTGCTTCTCGCGCAAGCGCGTGTTCGGATACGAGTTTGTCGCGCTGGCATCGATTGCGATTGCGGTGCTCGGGTTCCTGGTGTGGGCGCACCACATGTTCGTCGCCGGTATATCGGTTTATGCGGCGCTGGTCTTCTCACTGCTGAGCTACCTGGTCGCGATTCCGTCGGCGGTGAAAATCTTTAACTGGACAGCCACGCTCTACAAAGGCTCGATACGCTATGACACTCCAATGCTCTACGCGTTCGGCTTCATGGGGTTGTTCACGATCGGCGGATTGACCGGAGTTTTCCTTGCGTCGATAGGAGTCGATGTCCACGTGACCGACACCTACTTCGTGGTGGCGCACTTCCACTACGTGATGGTCGGTGGCATGGTGCTGGCCTACATGGGAGGCTTGCACTTCTGGTGGCCGAAGATGACCGGCCGAATGTATCCGGAAGGATGGGCCAAACTTTCAGCCTTGCTGGTGTTCGTGGGATTCAACCTGACGTTCTTTCCGCAGTTCATTCTGGGTTACATGGGCATGCCACGCCGCTATCATGCTTATCCGCCGGAGTTCCAAGTGCTGAATGTGCTGTCTACTGCCGGCGCTTCGGTACTGGCGTTAGGCTATGTGCTCCCTATGATCTACTTCGTGTGGTCGCTACGCTACGGCAAGCTGGCGGGACCTAATCCGTGGAATGCAGTGGGCCTGGAGTGGATGACCCCGTCGCCGCCGCCCACGCAGAATTTTGAAGAGACGCCGGTCGTGACCTGGGAAGCCTACGACTACGAGCATCAGCCGGACGAGGAGGTCCCCGTTGGCCACTAGCGATATCGAAATCGCTGAACACGCGCTGCAGCACCACTTCGCCGACATGGACCAGCAGAAGGAAACGTCCACGTTTGGCATGTGGCTGTTCCTGGTCACCGAGATCATGTTCTTCGGCGGGCTGTTCTGCGCTTATTTGATTTATCGCGCGACGTATTACCAGGCCTTTGTCGCGGGTAGCCAGACTATGAACATCTGGCTGGGAGCGACCAACACGGCGGTGCTGATTTGCAGCTCCCTAAGCATGGCGTTGGCGGTTCGCTGCGCCCAGACCGACAAGCGGCAGATGATGGTCGTGCTGCTGCTGATCACCATTCTCTTTGGCTTCGGCTTTTTGGGAATCAAAGGAATTGAGTACCACGAGCACTGGACCAATCACCAGTTCCCGGGGCCGAACTTCCAGTTCGAGGGTGCGGAAGCGGCGGGCGTCAATCCGCAGAACGTTCAGATTTACTTCTCGCTGTACTGGGCTATGACCGGACTGCACGCGCTGCACATGATAATTGGGATCGGGCTGGTGACGTGGATCGTGATCGCGGGCGCGCGCGGCCACTATAGCGCGGACTACTACTCTCCGGTCGAGAATGTCGGCTTGTATTGGCACTTTGTCGACTTGGTGTGGATTTACCTTTTCCCGCTGCTCTACCTGATCAGCAAGAAACATGGCGGCTAAGCGAGGAAGCATGTCATCGGAAGAACATCGGCAGCACGTTATACCGGCGAGTATTTATGTGGGCATCTGGGCGATCCTGATGTTCCTGACGGGACTGACCGTCTTCGTGTCGTTCATCGAGTTGCATGACTGGAACATCGTACTGGCGCTGGTGATTGCCACCATCAAGGCGACGCTGGTGATGCTGTTCTTTATGCACCTGTACTACAGCTCCAAGCTGACCAAGGTCACGATGATCGCGGCGGTCTTTTTCCTGTTTCTGCTGCTGGCATTGAGTATGACCGACTATCTGACGCGCGCCTGGCCGACCAATCCACTGCATTAACTCAAAGAGTTTTGTGGGAACGCTCCGCCGTGTGCGGAGCGTTTTTATTTGCGTCAACGTTGCGAACTAAGGGGCATCGTAATAATAGCCCTGGCGGGCGTGGACACGGAGCTTGCTGGGGCCTGTCATTACCAGTCGCAATTCGTGAAAGCCCGGAGTCTCACGTTCGGGCCGAAAAGAGACGTAATACTGGGTGCGCATTTGCTCGTCCATGGCAGCGAAGACGGCGGCAAAGTCCTTTTCAGAGGCGGCGACGTAGAACTGTCCGCCGGTTTCTTCGGCCAGACGACGGAGGACGGCATCGCCCGGTGAGTACTTGCGTTGGGGATGAACGGAGAGCGCATAAATTTGGATCTCGCGGCGCTGAGCGAGGGCGATCGTGTCAACCAGTGCGTGAAGGCTACCGGTGTCGTCGCCATCGCTGAACAAGAGGATGATGCGCTGCACGGTTTCGTTCTCCGCAGATCGCGAAAACTGATTGAGCGACGCGTAGAACAAACCGTCATACAGGTTGGTAGCGTGGCCGAGTTGATGGACCCGCTCCAGGGCCGCTTCCAGCGCATGGGGATCGCCGGTTGAGGTCTGCCACAACTGGATCTCCTGGCCGAATGCCAGCAGAAACGCGCGATCGGTCTGCGGACGCAACACCTGCCGGACAAAGAACTGCGTGGCCAGTTTCTCGCGCGAGGCAGTTTTCTCCACGGAATCGCTGACGTCGAGCAGGATACCGATCTGCAAGGGCAAGTCGTTCATTCGCGAGAAATTGCGAAGCCGCTCTACCGCTAACTGATCGTCGAAGATGCGCAAATCAGTGGCCGAGAGACTGTCCACCAGCCGTCGCTGTTCATCAGTCACGCTGAATTGAACCCGAACCTCGGGAACGACGTGGCGGATCGTGTATCCAGGAACAACGGACCTGGCGACCGATGAGGATTCAGTTCCAAGCGCAGGTGATGTCGGATTGGTCTGCAAATTTGGTGCGGAAACCTGGGTGTTGTCGCTGATGGATCCGCCGGACGAGGAAGGGCCACAGGAAGCGGCGGATGGCCTGCACCAGATTGCAACGGCAAGTGCTGCGATGACGATCGAGAGTTTTCTGGATTGAAGCTGCCTGCACACACTTGGCTTATCGGCCAGCCCAGTGTCGGGCTTGAGGACGCGCCAAGGCATGCGGGATAAGATACATCGATTTCAAGAGCGATTTGTGTCTACTCTGAGGAGAATTTGTCTCACCCCAAGAGGTAACAATCGTCGAAAACCGTTCATCGTACTTTCATCATGCTGTAACAACCTGCGATGTAACGTAATCGTGAGATGCTAGGACACGAGAGTACAGCCAATCCCGTCGGCTACAATACAGCCGTGAAACAAACCATTTTTGCCGTGGAAGATGACACGGACATTTCCCGCCTGGTTCGCCATCACTTGGAGGCGGCCGGGTACGGAGTACGTTCGTTCCCGACCGCGACCGGAGTCATCACAGAGGCGGAAAAGCAGGCGCCGCTACTGTTTCTGTTGGACATCATGTTGCCCGGCGGAGACGGACTGGAACTGTGCAGGCGCATTCGGCAAACGCCGTCGCTGGCGATGATTCCGGTCATCTTTCTGACGGCGAAGACCACGGAATCGGATAAGGTCATCGGGCTCGAACTGGGGGCGGATGACTACATTCCCAAGCCGTTCAGTCCGCGCGAATTGGTAGCGCGGGTGCGCGCGGTATTGCGCCGCTTTGAGCGGCCGCTGGCGCCCGCGGTGGTCAAAGCGGGCGACATCGAGATCGACAGCGGCGGGATGACGCTCACCGTGCGTGGTGCGTTGACCCAGACCACTGCGACTGAGTTCAGACTTCTGGAATACCTGGCCCGCCATCCCGGCCGGGTGTTTACGCGCGACCAGTTACTAGACGCCGTATGGCGCGACACACACTACGTGACACCGCGCTCGGTGGACGTGTATGTCCGCCGCATTCGTGAGAAGATCGAAGCGAATCCCGATGAGCCCCGCTATCTGAAGACGGTACGGGGGGCCGGATACCGCTTCGAGGTTCCGAAACCGTGAAGAGCCGCATTTTTCTTAAGCTGTTCGCTGCCGCCCTGGTATTGATCGCAGCGTGCATGCTTACGATGAATGTGCTCATCCAAAAAGCCTGGGTCGGAATGTTGCGCACCGAGATCGAAAGCTCGCTGCGCGAAAAGACGCTGATGCTGGCGTCGCGCATCGCCAGCACCCCTATCGACCAACGCGCCCAAGCAATTCAACAGGCGGCCGCATTAGCTGGTGCGCGGGCGACCCTCATCGACCGCAGCGGTAAGGTGCTCGCCGATTCCGAAGCCAATCCGGAACAGATGGATAATCACGCCGACCGTCCGGAGGTCATCGCCGCCCTGCAGGGGCAAGTGGGATCTTCCACCCGTTCCAGCAAAACTGTCGGAGTGCCGTTCTTATACGAAGCAGCTCCCATTCCCGGCGGCGTGGTGCGCTTGGCTTACCGCTTGTCGGCGATCGACGAGGTCAACCGGCAAGTGCGAAGCAATCTGCTGAAAAGCTCGCTGGTGGCGGCACTAATTGCTCTGGTACTGGCATTCGTCGCGACACAGTCGATCGGAAGGCGACTTGGCCGTATCACAGATTTCGCGGAGCGAGTTGCTTCAGGTGACCTGTCGGCGCGCATTGAGGAAGAGTCGGGCGACGAGATTGCACATGTCGCATCGGCGCTGGATAAGACTGCACGAAAACTGGAAGAGGGCTTCCGGTCAGTGGAAGCGAGCCGGCAAACGCTGGAGACGCTGCTGAACTCGATGCAGGAGCCGGTGATTGCCGTGGCCGAAGACGGTCGAGTTCTATGGGCCAACCAGCGCATGGAGCGTTTGCTGCCTAACGGCGTCCGATTGGGCGAGCCGCTGGTGCGATCGGCGCGCGACCCGGAGATTTTGCGGGCAGTGCAAGCAGCCCTGGAGACACGCGACATTGTAGTGGCACGCGCTGCCAAAATCTTCTCGGGACGAATCTTCGACTTGACTGCAGCTCCCATGCCGGGAGGTGGAGTGGTGGCGGTGATGCACGACCAGACTGAAATCGAGCGGGTGGAGAAGACCCGCCGCGACTTCATCGCCAATGTGTCACACGAGTTACGGACACCGCTGACCTCGATCCAGGGGTACGCCGAGACCGTACTCGAGAGCGAGAAACTGAGCGACAGCGCACGGGAATTCATCGAGATCGTTCGGAAGAACGCGCTGCGCATGTCGCGGTTGACGGAAGACCTGCTCGTGCTGGCCAGGGTGGAGTCGGGCGAACGCGATTTCAAACTGCAACCGGCGACCCCGCAGGAATTGCTGGACGAAGCGGTGCAAACGTTTCAGGAGATTGCAGACAGCCGGGGCATCGAGTTGGCGGTGATGAACACAGCGACCTCGTCGGTCATGGTGGACCGGGACGCCATTCACCAGGTGTTCGGAAACCTTATCGACAACGCGATGAAGTACGGCGAAGAAGGACGAAAAATCCTGGTCGGGGCGTGCGAAACGGAAACGGGCGTGCAATTTTATGTTCGCGACTTCGGTGGGGGAATCCCCAGCGAGCATCTGCCCCGGCTGTTCGAGCGGTTCTACCGGGTGGACAAGGCACGCTCACGGGAGTCAGGCGGAACAGGCTTGGGCTTGGCGATCGCCAAGCACGTGGTGCGGGCCCATGGAGGCGCCATCAAGGCGGAAAGCGAGCTGAACCACGGCTCGACGTTTTACTTCACTCTGCCTCGCGAGGAAGTCGCGGTGAGGGCGTAATCGACGTGTCGGATCGTATCGTATAGCAAAATTGGAAGTGCGAAAGCGGGCTAGTTGGAGAGACCATGAGCGCGGCCGAAGAAGAATCCCCCAAGCCGGAAGAAGTATGCGCGCACCTGCAGCGGCAGACTTTGCAAGCCTGCCAGGTGGCACGCATGGCGGCAGGCATTGTCGCGGAAGGCATTGCCACCGGCGTGCCGGCATTACTGGATGGCGTGAGGGTACGCGAAAAGGAACTGGATTCACTGGATCGGGAGATTGACCAGGGAGTTACATCGATCATCACCAAGGTGAGCGAAATGCATGCCCGTGAACTGCTGGCGTGCTTGAAGTTCATCATCGGACTGGAGCGCGTAGGTGACCTGCTGTTGAACTGCAGCAACCGGGCAGCGGCGGTGGGTAGCCGTATTGACCTGCAAGACATTCGCGACCTCACACTGATGGCCTCTCGATTGGAAAAGATGCTGGGCGACGTGCACGACGCGCTCAAGAACCGCGAATTGAACCTCGCCCTGGCGGTATTGCGGGCCGATGCGGAGATGGACCGACTGCGTAACCTGGTGTTTATACGCCACCTGGACCAGCATGATACGTCTCCCCGCGCCGAGAGTTTTCACGTGCTGTTTATGACGCAATCGCTGGAGCGGGCCGGCGATCACGCCAAAAATCTGGCCGAGGAAGTGTGTCACCTGGTGAGCGGCCACACGGTTCGCCACGTGCTTCGCTCGTACGACAAGCCCGTGGAGCAGATGTTCATCGACGATCTCAAGCGTAAGCACAAGGCGTAGGTCGAATCCTTGCCGTAACGTTGAGAAGCGCCGTCCAGTTCGCATTGCGGTCAAGCCGCGCGGCGCAAACCGACAAATCCCAGCACTTTTGTGGACTTTAACCTCTTTTCACCCTTCTGTAACAAGCGCGTAACAATTACAGCGTAGAACCGCCAATAGAAGCTGTGAGGAGGATCTACGTGATTCGATCACTCAGGGTGATTGTTTGCATTTTCTTGCTTACGTGCTGCGCTCTCGCGCAGACGCAGTTAAACGGGGCTGGCGCCACCTTCCCTTACCCGATGTATTCCAAGTGGTTCAACGAGTACCACAACCTGCATTCGGATATCGCAATTAATTACCAGTCGATCGGCAGCGGCGGCGGAATTCGTCAGGTCACGGCAGGCACCGTGGACTTTGGCGCGAGCGACGGCCCGATGACCGATGAGCAAATCGCAGCATCGAAGGTCAAGCTATTGCACGTTCCGACGGTGCTGGGCTCAGTCGTACCGGCCTACAACATTCCCGGTGTTAACCAGGAGGTGAAGTTCACCCCTGATCTGCTGGCAGGAATTTTCTTGGGAAAGATTTCCAATTGGAGCGATCCGGCGATCGCCAAGGTGAATCCTGACATCAAGTTCCCCAACCAGAGCATCACGGTCGTGCATCGCTCCGATGGTAGCGGCACAACTTACGTCTGGACGGACTACCTATCGAAGATAAGTCAGGATTGGCAGAGCGCGGTCGGCAAGGGCACCTCGGTCAAGTGGCCGGTCGGCGTAGGCGGCAAGGGAAATGAAGGCGTAGCCGGCATGATTCGCCAGTTGCCCGGCTCGCTCGGTTACATCGAGCTAATCTACGCGGTGCAAAACAAGATTCCTTACGGCGTCGTGAGGAACTCGTCGGGTGCCTTCATCAAGGCAAGTTTGCAGAGCACGACGGCGGCTGCAACCGGGGTGAAAATGCCGGCAGATTTCCGGATCTCGATCACCAACTCGCCGGCCAAAGATGCCTACCCGATAGCCAGCTTTACCTGGTTGCTGATTCCGACGAACCCTACGGATGCGAACAAAGGGAAGATCTTGAAGGATTTTCTTTTCTGGATGCTCGGCCCGGGGCAATCGATGACCGAAGCACTCTCCTATGCTCCGCTGCCCAAGCCAGTAGTGGAGATGGAAAAGGCGGCCATTACCAAGCAGATTCATTGATGGGAGTTGCTTGTGAGTACTACGGCCAACTCTCCGTGATACCGGGAGTTGGCTGTGTCGTAGCAGCCACGCTGAAGAGTCGTTAATTAAGGATGTCGGGTAACGTGAACGAGACGAACTCGCCTGAGGATTTCAAACCGAGTGAGAAGCCGCCGATGGTGATCCCGACCTTGGCGCATACCGCCACCGAGCGAAAGGAAATCTCTTTCTCCTCAGTGTTGCAGCGAATCCGGCACACACGTCCTCGCAGCAGCCGTATTCCTGATGCGGTGTTCGCGGTACTGATCCTGCTAACTGCGGTTTCGGTTTTTGCCATCGTCGTGTTTGTGGCCTGGGAGCTGATCGACAATTCGAAACTTTCGCTGCACCAGTTCGGGCTCAGCTTTTTCTACGGACATGATTGGGACCCGGTCAACGACCAGTACGGAGCCGTGCCGTTTATCTACGGCACGCTGGTTTCGTCGTTCCTGGGACTGTTAATTGCCGTTCCACTTTCGGTGGGCGTCGCTGTGTTCGTCACCGAGATGTGTCCGGTTCGTCTTCGAGCCATCATCTCGTTTCTCGTGGAGTTGCTGGCGGCCATCCCGAGCGTGATCTATGGGCTGTGGGGCATCTTCGTGTTGGCGCCTCTGTTGCGCGTATACGTGGAGCCCTTGCTGGCCAAAACGCTGGGTTGGACTGGGTTCTTTGGCGGTCCGATGTATGGAATAGGAATGCTGGCCGCGGGCATCATCGTGTCCATCATGGTCATTCCTATCATTGCGTCGATCACGCGTGAGGTGTTGACGGCGGTGCCGCAGAACCAGCGGGAAGCCGTGCTGGCCCTGGGCGCGACACGCTGGGAGATGATCCGCACCGGCGTGCTGCGCAACGCGCGCATCGGCATTGTGGGCGGGATCATCCTGGGTCTGGGTCGCGCGCTGGGCGAAACCATCGCGGTAACCATGGTTATCGGAAATCGCCCCGAGGTCTCCAAATCGTTATTTGCTCCCGGCTACACCATGGCCAGCGTCATCGCCAATGAGTTTACGGAAGCGACCGGCGACCTCTACCTCAGCGCATTGGTTGAGATTGGATTGGCCCTGTTTCTCGTGACACTGATAGTCAACGCGCTGGCCCGGCTTCTGGTTTGGAGCATCACCGGCGGTGCCGCAGGGAGGGTGCGTGCTTAACCAACCTGGCAACTCGGGCATGCGGAAACTGAGCCTCTGGCGGCGAGCCAAGAATCAGGCCGCGACAGGGTTCGCGATTGCTGCTGCGGCCCTCGTGCTTGCTCCTCTGCTTGCCATCTTCACCTACGTGCTGATTAAGGGAATAGGTTCCATCAACATCGATTTCCTGACCCAAACACCGAAACCCCCAGGCGAATTGGGCGGAGGTATGGCTAACGCCATCGTCGGCACCGGGCTCATCCTCATGGTTGCCAGTGCTTTCGGCTTACCCTTGGGCATCGGCTGTGGCATCTATCTCGCGGAATACGGACGCGGCCGGCTCGGGGACTTGGTTCGTTTCACCGCCGACGTGCTCAACGGAGTGCCTTCGATCGTAATCGGCATGGCGGTGTACGGCCTGATCGTAATTCGGCAAAAACACTTCTCCGCATTTTCCGGAGGCGTAGCGCTGGGAATCATGATGATCCCCACCATCGCGCGTGCCACCGAAGAGATGCTATTGATGGTGCCGAACGTAGTGCGCGAAGCCGCCCTCGGCCTGGGAATTCCCAAATGGCGCACGACCCTGTCAGTGTCATTGCGCTCCGCGTCGGCGGGAGTGATCACCGGCTGCATGCTCGCCTTTGCGCGCGTCGCGGGCGAGACCGCCCCCCTGCTGTTTACCGCCTTCGGAAATCAGTTTTGGAATTTGAAATTGAATCAGCCGATGGCTGCGTTGTCGCTGCAAGTGTACGTCTACGGTCTCTCGCCCTATGATGACTGGCATCGACAGGCTTGGGCGGGCGCATTGATTCTGATAGCCCTGATCGTGGCTGCAGTGGCGGCGGTGCGCATCGTTACCAGCCGTGGAATGTTGAAGGGAGCGTCCTAGCCAGTATGGGTGTAGGAATCGAAGTTCGCGGACTGAATGCGTGGTATGGCAAGAACCTGGCGTTGAAGTCCATCGACATGACCGTACCGGCCAACCATGTTACCGCAGTGATTGGACCGTCTGGCTGCGGCAAGAGCACGTTTGTGCGCTGCCTGAACCGGATGCACGAGACTATCCCCGAGGCCCGCGCCGAAGGAGATGTGAGGGTTGGAGACATCGAGGTATACGGCGATGGCACCGACCCGGTGGAAGTCCGGCGGCGCATCGGCATGGTGTTTCAAAAGCCCAACCCGTTTCCCACTATGTCGATTTACGGTAACGTCGCGGCCGGTCTGAAGCTCAACGGCTTTCGCAACCGTAAGCAGACCGACGAGCTGGTGGAGCGGTCGCTAAAGCTGGCTGCGCTATGGGACGAAGTCAAGGATTCGCTGCATAAGAAATCGGGAGCCAGCCTTTCAGGCGGACAGCAACAGCGCTTGTGCATCGCGCGTTCGCTGGCGGTGGAACCGGAAGTTCTGCTCATGGACGAGCCGGCGTCAGCTCTGGATCCGATTTCCACCAGCAAGATCGAGGAACTGATTTTTCAGCTCAAACAGCACTACACTGTAGTGATTGTCACCCATAACATGCAGCAGGCGGCGCGCGTGGCCGAGTTCACCGGATTTTTCCTTATGGGCAGCCTGATCGAGTACGACAAGACAGAGAAAATATTCACGACGCCCGCTGACAAGCGGACGGAAGACTACATCACAGGCAGGTTTGGATGACGCGAAGCCGCTTTCAGCAGGGATTGGACGAACTCAAGGAAAAGCTTTTGCGCATGGGTGGTTTAGCTGAGCAGGCCATCGATCGCGCCACCGAGGCCTATCGCACGCGCGACGCGAAATATTGCCAGATGGTCCTGACCAACGAGGCCGACATCAACCAGGCGGAGCGCGAAATCGACGAGCTGGCGTTGGACTTGCTCGCCATGCAGCAGCCTATGGCGGTGGACCTGCGCTTCATTCTGGCGGTCGTGAAGATCAATGCCGACCTGGAGCGCGTCGGCGACCAGGCTGTCAATATTGCCCAGCGAGTATTGGACCTGATCAGCGAGCCCGAAGTGCAATTGCCGGTGGACATCCCGCGCATGGCCGCAAGCGTGACGGACATGGTGCAGCGGGCATTGGAGTCGTTTCTCGACGGACGCGCAGAAGTCGCCGAGTCGGTCTTGCAGATGGACCACATTGTGGACCGAATGAAGGATGAAGCGTTCGTAGTGTTGGTGCAGAAGATGATTAGCGACCCAACTACGACGCGGCCGGCGCTCAATGTGCTATTAATCGCCCGCAATCTCGAGCGTATCGCCGACCACGCCACCAACATTGCGGAAGACGTAATCTTCTGGGTGCGCGGAGCGGACGTTCGTCACGGCGGAGCGCACTACCGCGCCTGACGCACGGTAGAGCGCCGCTTCAGCGCCGCGTCCCGTGTCACCTTTTGGAAGAAGCGGCGACGGTTTTGTGTCAGGGCACGACTTCAGTCGTGCCGTAATCTGATGAAAATACGTGCGGGCTTTAGCCCCTGCGGCACCCCGCATCCCCCAGCCCTCAAGCCGCTCTATGCACCGGCAGAGTCCCCACAGCGCATTTTCGCACTGGACAAAAAGTCCCAGCCGCTCGCGCAGGAGCGGCTGGGAGCAGCCGAAGGAACGATTCAGGAGACAGCTACCTTACTTATCGGCAGGACGACGCAGAAGTTTAGGCCAAACTCACTTTTGCTGCGCCGGTTAGAGCACCGCTTCACAGCTTGCGGAAAAACCACCTTTCGTCGCGGTTTTGTATCAGGGCATGACTTCACAGGCTGCTGAAAAAAGCGATTTTGGGTAGAGCTGGCCTTTAGGCCAGCGTCGAAGTCGTTTATTTTTTGCCATTCCGAGCGGACTTCAGTCCGCGAGGAACCCGCCTTCCGGACTTTTTCAGTAGCCTGTTCAGTCGTGCCCCAACCCACTGAAAAAGCCTCGGGCTTTAGCCCCTGAGCGAGTTTCTCGAGAGCGAAAAGAACTTTTTCCACAGCCTCTGCAGCGGCGCATGTATCTACTGTCAAGGATTTCTGCTTCAGTCATTAAGGCATATCTTCCCTGATTATGGCAGTCGCGATACACTCGACTGCCATGACTCGATTCTCACGCCGTCGTTTCCTGCAAACCGGGGCCACAGCAGCGGCTGCCGCCGCGCTACCTGTGACCTCATCTGCCAAAGACAATTCCAGCCTGCCACCTTCGATAGCCAGTCTGAAATCGATGAAGGACCAGGCAGTCCCGATCACTGTAGAAGAGCGAAAGGCGCGAATAGAGCGTGCCCGCGAGCTGATGGCGCAGAACAAGCTGCAAGCCATCGTGGTGGCCACCGGCAGCTCGCTCCCCTACTACAGCGCCGTTCATTGGTGGCTCAGCGAAAGGTTCTTCGCCATGGTGCTGCCGGCCAAAGGCGACGCGTTCTTTGTTTGTCCGGCGTTTGAAGAGGGCAGAGCGCGTGAACAATTGGAAGTCGGGCCTTTCGGCGCCAAGGTCGAAGTGCGAACCTGGCAGGAGGATGAAGATCCCTACCAACGCGTCGCAGAGGGACTGCGTGACTTGGGGATAAGTTCAGGCGTGGTTGGGATTGAAGAGAAGACCCCATACGTCTTCAGCAACGGAATCGCGTTGCATGTTCCCGCCCTCCAGATGGCCAGCGCGACCCCGGTCACTGCCGGATGCCGGATGATCAAGAGCGAGCACGAACTCGCCCTGATGCGACTGGCCTCGAAGGTATCCATCACGGCCTATGAAGCCGCCTATCATGCGTTGCAGCCCGGTATGACGCAGCAGGAGTTCCAGACGCTGGTGGAAACAGCACACAGCCAGCTGGGTTTCCACGGCAGCGCCGACGCCCAAGTGGGGCCATACTCCGCGACGCCCCACGGATCGATAGCGCCGCAGAAGATTCGCGAAGGACAGATCGTTCTGATGGACGGCGGTTGCAGTGTCGAAGGCTACGCATCAGATATCAGCCGGACCTTTGTCTTGGGAAAACCTACGGCGAAGATGAACCAGATCTTCGACATTGTGTTCAAGGCGCAAAGCGCCGCGCTGGCGCAAGCCCGCCCGGGCGTGGAATGCCAGTCGGTCGATGCCGCCGCCCGCAAAGTCATCATTGATGCGGGGTACGGGCCGGGCTTCAAGTACTTTACCCACCGCCTGGGTCACGGCATGGGGCTGGACGGGCACGAATGGCCGTATCTGGTGCCGGGAAATAAGACCCCGATACAGGCCCACATGACGTTCAGCGATGAGCCCGGCATCTATATTCCAGGCGAATTTGGCGTGCGGATTGAGGATGACATGCAAATTACAGCTGACGGTGCAGAGTTAGAGGCTCCACGCAGTCCGTCGCTGGAACATCCATTTGGTGCGGCGTGATCTAGAGTCGGTCTTTAACTTGCGAGAAAATTCCTTTCCGCGATGGCTTCGTGTCAGGGCACGACTTTAGTCGTGCCGCAAAGCCGTTTATTTTTTTGCCATTCCGCGCGGACTTTAGTCCGCGCGGCAAACACCGAAAAAGCTCTCCAAAATCCAAAAAGGGAACGGCATTGGAAAAGAGATAAACGGATCTCGACTTAGTCCCCCGGCTAGGCGATAGTCTTAATTGTCGCGACACGACAATTTCTAAATCTAGCGATTGTTTATCGGTGGTTTGCGAAGCGCGATGTGATATAAATTCGTCACATCCAAAACAGTATTGGAGGGAGATTTCAAGCGGCTCACGCTGTGGTACAGGCGAGATTGCGGCCAATGGCCGCCAGTTTGCGTGCAGCTTGAACCTAATACGGAGTTCCGGGTCAGGACCCGACGGGCCACCATGGCTGGCGCCCAAAACTAGCCAGCCCAGCGCCACTCGTCAGTTCCGTACCCGCGGTGCACCGATACATCGGCATGCTGGTGAGTGCGCAGAAGTAAAATCCTTGATGCTCTCGGGGGAGCCTGTGGGAACGAAACGTAAGTCAAACGGAGAAACGGAAATCTACGAACGGCAGGCGGTGATCTGCAAGGCTTTTGCCAATCCAACTCGCCTGCACCTGATCGAGATGCTGGCCCGCAGTGACCGTTGGGCGTCGGAACTGCAAGAGGGATTGGGCATCTCAAAGGCCAACCTGTCGCAACACCTGGCAATTCTGAAGTCCGCCGGAGTGGTCGCGACGCGGCGGCAAGGTAAGCAGCTGCATTGTGGAATTGCTCTGCCGGAGGTGAAGCAGGCCACGACAGCTTTCCGCAATATGCTGAAGGCACAAGGGAAAGAAACCCGCCGCTGGTCCTGAGCAGCTTAAGTTGAGCCTGGGTCTGTCGGCGTAGCCGGAGCTTTAGGATCGTATTCGCCTTTGGAATTGGTTATGTAAAGGCCTGTTATCAACACCTACCTGCGAAAGGCCAACTTTACGCAAAAAATACTTGCACAAGTCATTTACCAGGGATAAAGTCCCCTCGTCACCGACACAGTAACACTGCTATTGTTCTATGCATTGGAAAGCAAGAACTCCCGATGCCGTCAAATGCGCTGTCCGCGCGTTGAAGAAGGAAATCTTCGAATTCAGCTTCGACTACCCCCTTTACACTGTCCCGGAAGGCTTGGCAAAAGGTTCTCTGCACTATTACCTGTATAGTGATGCGCTGGCCTGGGAAGCGCTGCGCTTGGATCCCAGCGGCGTTGCCCAGGCTTGGTGTCGAGTGACAGGTACCGTTTACTGGCCCGCCTACATTGCTTGGTACGGGCTCGTCCAGTTAGGGCACTACCTCCGGCGCGGAGACGAAGCGAACCTGCGGGCTTTCCTTAAACAGGTTTCCTGGCTGGAGGAGAATGCGATCTTGCGCAGTGACGGCGCGGTTGTTTGGCCGATGAACTTCGATTACCCCCACGGCGCACTGGTGCTCAAGGCGCCCTGGATCTCGGCATACAATCAGGGCCTGGTGATCAGCGCCTTGGTTCGCGCGTGGCGTCTGACGAAGCGGCCCGAATTGCTGGAGCTTCTCAAGAATTCAGCGAAAGTATTTGAACTCGGTGTCAAGGACTCCGGAGTCCGGGTTTTGCTGGAAGGCCACACTCTATACACGGAGATTCCAGGTGGCCCGCTTCCCGGCATACTCGACGGTTTCATGACCTCGCTTATCGGTCTTTATGACTTGCATCTCGAGACCGCAGAGCCCGTTGTGGGTCGCTTATTTGAAGAAGGAATTGCTGGGCTCAACTATGCGCTGCCGCGCTGGGACTACAGGAGCAAGTGGAGTTGGTATGATGGCGCGTATCTGAGCCCACCTGCCTATCACAACCAGCATTGCCTTCTTCTGGAGGTGCTAGCGAGCTTGTCAAAGCAGGCGCGTCTGGCTGAATACGCGCAGCGATGGAGCCCGAAGCGACTCTCGGCGCTGGACCGAGCCGAAATCTATCTTGGTTTCGTGCTCACAAAAAATGCGAACCGTTTGCGGTATCGGACCTGGCGTCAGAAGGCTGGACAAGAATTAACGCGGTATCTTCGTCAACGAGCGAAGACGTATGTCGGTTCTTAGGCCCACCACGAGAGAGTTTGTTTCGAGCTTTCAATCAGACATAGAGCGTCACTTTCGGGTCAGGCTGCCGAACGGCGTACGGAGAACGACCTATGCGCACAGGCTTGATGATGTGAATATTGCAGTCATGCCACAAATGCCCAGGATCTGTTCGATTCTTGATGTTGCTGTTTCTTCCGGTGTCAGCACGATTGAGTGGGTTGATTTCCTAGGAGCCCGAGGCGTCACGGCGAAGATAACTGCGACGGACATAGCCCTTGAGGCCTTCCTTTACACGTTTAAGTTTGCTCCGAAGATCTCGGTATTGGCGGACTGCAAAGGTGAAGTGTTACACGTAGACATCTTGAGCGAAGGATTCTTTCCTCACACCCACATCCAGTTACCGCACCCATTAGGCCTGCTGATAAGAGTTATTGAAGCTGTGTTCATTTTACTCAGGCGTTCAAACGGGCATTTAATGACAAAGGAAATCGTGCCGCTCGTCCTTCCCAGTCTGAAACGATCTGCGACAGTGCGCGAAGACGATTTAAGCTGCCCCAATCCGCCTGAGTTTGTATGCGCTTTTGACGTTATTCGCGCTGCCAACATCCTCAACCCTTTGTACTTTCCAGAAGCAACTCTCCGCATCATGGTTGCGAACCTGCGAGCGAGGCTGAAGGAGCAGGGCATTCTAATTATTTGTCGGACGAACACTAGTTCAGGACGTAACAACGGAACGATTTTCAAGAACAACAAAGGTGCGCTCTCAGTCATCGAACGTATCGGTGAAGGCTCAGAGATTGAGCAGTTGGTGTGTCGTTGCTGAAAAGTGTAATCACATCAATACGGACTTCGGTTTCTTAGGGATTTCACTTCTCCAAGTAGATGACCTTCCCACTTTGGATTGTGTAGCGCACTTTGGAAAACGCTGTAGCATCTTGCGGACGATCGGAGCGTAAGACCACCAGACCCGCTTCCATAGAGGTTGTGAAATCGCCATCTCACTCGCAATCGCAGAACCGAGCCGTTTGGTGGTGTGCGGGCGGCTACAACAAGCTACCGTTAGTTGGCGCAACGACGGTGATCTACTTGGCTCCGAGGCGCATGCCTTATCACACTCCCCTGTGTCGCACGCCCTTTCTCTTCTGATCCGGCGTCTGTAAATCTACCTGCGTGAGGCGAGGGATTGGTGTCTCTCGTGGCCGGTCCGGCCCTACCGTCGTTCTTTGATAAAACGTAAGATAACGCAAAGTAAACTAAAGTCGTTAGGGCTCTGCAACAGACTCGATCCGCTAACTTCTTTGTTTCTGCGACTGTACCCGTAACTTCTATTGTTTGCCCAAACTTACGCAGACTCGTGCTGCAAACCCTTTGTTTTCAAGATGAGGCAGGGGGAGGGGGTACCCTCAATATCCACGTTTTTCCCATTCCAGGGCTGCTCGTCGGGACACGAATATCCTTCCAGTTACACTGATGAACGATGGCACGCGCCAGCATCCTGGAATACCTCGACAATTTTCGCCTGCATGCCGACGAACCCGCCTACGTCTTCCGCCGCGGTTATCGGGTGCAACGGTGGAGCTACGGCGAAGTGCTGGGGAATGCCTACCGGTTCGCCCGGATGCTGGAATCCCGAGGAATCGGCCACGGCGATAAGGTCCTGGTCTGGGGCGAAAACTGCGCCGAATGGGTCGTGGCATTTTTCGGTTGCCTGCTGCGCGGGGCGATCGTCGTTCCCATTGACAAGATTGCTGCACCCGACTTTGCGGCGCGAGTGGCCCAGCAGGTAGATGCGAAGCTGTGCGTCGGAGCCTTGCATCACGAAGTGCCGGGCGTGCCTCGCTTCGAATTGGAGTCGCTGCGCGAGGCAGTCGCGGAGTTCTCGGACGAGCCGGTCGCCTACGGCGGAATAACCCGCGACGACATCGTCGAGATCGTTTTCACTTCAGGCACGACGGCCGAACCGCGCGGCGTGGTGATCACGCACGGCAACATTCTCGCCAACCTGGAACCGCTGGAACGGCAAATCGCGCCATATCTGAAATATGAGCGGATCTTCCATCCGCTACGATTTCTCAATCTCCTGCCGCTCAGCCACGTGTTCGGGCAGTTTCTGGGAATCTTTCTGCCACAACTATTGGCGGGAACAGTCCTTTTTCAGGACACGCTGAACCCGACCGAAGTAATGCGCACTATCAGGACAGAGCGTGTGTCGGTGGTAGTTGCGGTTCCACGGCTGATGGAGTCGCTGAAAGAGAAGATCGAGCGCGACATCGAAGCGGAAGGCCGGACGAAGTGGTTTCTTCGGACATTCAATGCCGCGAAAGACGAGCACTTCGTACGCCGATGGTGGCGATTCCGCAGGATTCACAACCAGTTCGGATGGAAGTTTTGGGCATTCATCTCGGGCGGTGCAGCACTGAATGCCGAGACGGAAGAATTCTGGCGGCGACTCAGTTTCGTAGTGATCCAGGGCTACGGGCTGACAGAGACTACGTCACTGATTTCGCTGAACCATCCTTTCCACACCGGCAAGCGCTCGATCGGCAAGGTCCTGGAGGGCCGCGAGATGAAGCTCGACGAAAACGGCGAAATTCTTGTCCGCGGAGCCAACGTGGCTGCCGGCTACTGGCAGGGCAATGAACTAAAGCCCGTGCTGGGTGAGGATGGATGGTTTCGCACCGGGGACCTCGGTGCGATTGATGACGAGGGCAATCTCTACTTCAAGGGACGCAAGAAGAACGTGATCGTCACGCGCGAGGGGATGAATATTTATCCTGAGGACCTTGAGGCCGTGTTGCGGCAGCAGCCAGAGATACGTGATTGCGTGGTCGTCGGGCTGGAGCAGGGTGGGAATGCAGAACCGGTTGCTGCACTTTTGCTGCAGGATGCTGCAGATCCCAATGCGGTGGTTGGGCGCGCCAACCAGCACTTGGCAGAGTTCCAGCGGATGCGCCGCTGGCTCGTGTGGCCGGACCAGGATTTTCCCCGCACCCCTACGCAGAAGCCGAAGCTCAACTTGATTCAGCAGGCGGTCCAGCAGCAGTTTTCGTCAACACCGGCTTCAGCCGGGTCGCAAGGCGGACTGGCGGAATTGATCAGCCGTATCACCGGGAGATCGACGGGAGCCTTGGCGCCCGATGCGAAATTAGAGGGTGACCTCAACTTGAGTTCGATGGACCGAGTGGAGCTGATGAGCGCGCTCGAAGATCGCTACCAGGTGGATTTGGGCGAAGCGAATTTTGCGCAAGTGAGCACGGTCGGCGAGCTGGAGCGTATGCTGCACGAGCCGCAACGCGCTCAACAAAGCGGATATAAGTATCCGCGTTGGGCGCAGCACTGGCCAATCACGTGGATTCGTACGTTCATCTATTACCTGCTGACGCTGCCCGCCACACTCATCATGGCGCACCCGAAAATTGTGGGGCGCGAGCATCTCGACGATTTGAATGGGCCAGTCCTGATCACGTGCAATCACGTTACATATATTGATTTGGGGTTTGTGCTGATTGCGATGCCGCCGCACATCCGGCACAAGCTTGCGGTCGGAATGCTGGGTGAGCGCCTGTGGGCCATGTGGCGGCCACCGGCGAGTATGAATCTTGTTGCTCGATGGTGGCAACAGGCCGGATATTACCTCGTGGTTGCATTGTTCAACGTTTTTCCTTTGCCGCAACAATCCGGAGTGCGGGAAAGCTTCGCCTACGCCGGCGAATCTGTAGATCGCGGATACAGCGTAGTTGTCTTTCCAGAAGGCCGTCGAACCGAGGATGGGAAACCGTCGCCGTTCCGTTCGGGAGTCGGCATGCTGGCGCAAAAACTCGACATTCCTGTCGTGCCTTTGCGAATTGATGGCTTATATGACATGAAACTTTCCGGCCGCAAGATTGCCCGGCGTGGCGAGCTTAGAGTGATGATTGGAAAGCCTTTACGTTTCGACCCGGAAACTCCTGCCGAAGAAATTACCCGCCAACTGGAGAACGTCACTTGGGATTTGTGACGCGCCTCATAGCACTCCGCTAGCGCCAAGTGATACCAGTATTAGTTTTGCCAAATATGTAATTTCGCCCAGTGTTATTCGGGCAAGTTCTGCTGGTTTGGTGCGGAAGGAGGTCCATGCGCGAATCGGTACTGAGGCTGTGGCCGGAACTGACGTGGATCAAAGATCCCGGCTTGCGCGAAAAGGTGACGAAGACTTGGGAATTAGCGCTGGAGCGCAGCCCGCTCACTGCAGACGACCTGAACCACATTCCGTTCACCCTCCTCGTGCCGAACTGTCTGACCACGTTCATGGAGCACAAGCGTTGCGTGGTGCATATCGCACGCAAGGCCGCCGAGAGCATGACTGAGTTCATGGGAAACGCTCTGCCTATCGACCACGACACGGTGATTGCAGGGGCGATTCTAGCGGACGTGGGCAAGCTCCTGGAGTACGAGAAGGTGGACGGCAAGGCGCGCCAAAGCAGGCGCGGCGAAATGCTGCGGCATCCGTTTACGGGCGTGGCGCTGGCGATGGAATGCGGTATGCCTGACGCGGTGTGCCACATCATCGCCGCCCATGCGGCCGAAGGTGACCTGGTGAAGCGTACGACGGAAGCGTACATCGTGCACCACGCCGATTTCATGGCATTTCTGCCCTTCAAGAACCTGGGCAGCTGAGAAAAGAGGATTCCGATGGCAACCACAACAATGCCCGCGCCAATGAAAGCCAGCACAAAACCGACGGTGACGGCGCTGATGTCGCAGTGGGCGGCGGGCGTGAAGTTCGAGGATCTTTCGGGGGAATCGGTCTATCAGGCAAAGCGTTTCCTGCTCGACAGTATTGGATGTGCCTTGGGCGGATACCAGCAACACGACGTAGTTATCGCGCTTGAAGTATTGGACGAGATCGCCGGGCCGGGAAGAGCGACCGTCGTTGGTACGGGTCAGCAGATGGATGCGGTGTCAGCATCGTTGGCTAACGCTCTGATGATCCGCTGCATGGACTACAACGACATCTACTGGAAGCAGGACCCATCGCACCCGTCAGATATCTTCCCGGCGGCGATGGCGTGCTGCGAGCGCGCGGGTGGTGACGGGCGCGAGCTAATCGTCGGCCTCGTGCTGGGGCACGAGTTCGAAATGCGCTTATGCGAGGCCGCATTTCCGGGAATCCGCGAGCGTGGATGGCACCATGCCACGTTGACGGCGTTTGTGTCGCCAATCGTTGCCAGCCGCATGCTGCACCTCGATTGGACGAAGATGCAGCATGCCATCGGCATCAGCGCCAGCGCACGTGCCACGCTTGGGGCGGTCACGGCGGGCAAACTGACCATGATGAAAAACACCGTCGATCCCTTCGCTACGCAGAGCGGCGTATTTGCTGCGCTGTTGGCGGAGAAGGGTTACAGCGGGCCAGAGCACGTTCTCGAAGGCAAAGAAGGGCTGACCCACTGCTTTGGGCCGGAGTGGAAATTGAACGTACTGACCGATGGGCTAGGTGAATCGTGGCGCATCACACAATGTGGGATGAAGGCGTTTCCCACTGAGGCGCTGACCCACACGCCGATTTCGGCGGTGCTGGCGCTGGTGAAGGACAATGACCTGAAGCCGGACGACGTTGCCAAGGTGCACATTCGCACGACCACGCGAGGGGCTGACATCCTCAGTGATCCCAGCAAATACGATCCGCACACCAAGGAGACGGCGGACCATTCCCTGCCCTACGTAGTCGCCGCAGCCATCGCCGAACGGCAGGTAACGCCGCTCCAGTTCACCATGGAAAAGATCATGGATCCGGCGATCCGGACGCAACTCAACAAGATCGTAGTAGTGGCCGATTCGGGGATCGAGAAGCTCTTTCCCGCGTTGCAGCGCGTGGTGGTGACGATCCACACATCCGATGGACACGAGTTCTGCAAGCAACTTGACTACCCGAAGGGTGATCCGCGGAATCCGTTGACCGATAACGAAGTGGAAGAAAAGTTCGAAGCGCTGGCGGGGCCGGTAATGACACCCGTAGCACAACGCCGAGCCATCGATGCGATCTGGAACCTAGATAGACAAGCTAGTGTTACGGAATTGATGAAGTTGTTCCGCGCCGATCGCTAGTCGGCGGAGGTGGCGAATATGGGACAGACGATAGTCGAGAAAATTTCGCAGATTCACAAGGCCGAAGGGCCGAGCCGTCCGTTGCGCGCAGGCGATTTCCTGTCGATCCGGCCCGATCATGTGATGACGCATGACAATACTTCGGCGGTGATGAAGAAGTTCAAGACGATCGGCGCGACGGCAATCTACGATCCAGCGCAACCGGTGTTCACAGCCGATCACGACATCCAGAACACAGAAGAGTCGAACCTGGCGAAGTATCGCAGCATGGAAGCCTTCGCTGCGCAGCATGGAATTGACTTTTACCCGCCAGGTACAGGAATCGGCCATCAGATCATGGTGGAGAAGGGCTACGTGCTGCCCGGCGACTTCGTGGTGGCGTCGGATTCACACTCCAACATGTACGGCGCGCTGGGCGCGATTGGAACGCCGGTGGTCCGGACGGATGCGGCTGCAATTTGGGCGACAGGCGAATTCTGGTGGCAAATTCCGCGGACGATCCAAGTGGTGCTGAACGGCAGACTCGCGCCGGGCGCTACCGGTAAAGACGTGATCATTACGCTTTGCGGCCTTTACAACCAGGAGGAGGTGCTGAACGCATCAGTGGAGTTTGCAGGACCGGGCGTGGCGTCGCTCGGCATGGACGCGCGCCTGAGCATCGCCAATATGACGACCGAATGGGGCGCGCTGGTGGGCTGGTTCCCAGCGGATGCAGTGACCGTGTCTTACATTGAAAGACTTAGTCTCGAATTGCGTGCGCACGGAGTTGAACGCATCTCCGAGCGACGACTAGAGCAGATTCGCACCAATCCACCTGTGCCCGACGGGGATGCCGTTTACGCTGGGCGAATCGTTCTAGACCTGGCTGAGGTCACGCCGCATGTCTCCGGTCCGGATTCGGTGCAGGTGATGCAATCAGTAGCGGAGATCGAGAAGAAGAAAGTCGCGATCCAGAAGGCCTACCTGGTTTCGTGCGTGAATTCGCGGCTGGAAGACCTGGCGGCAGCGGCGAAAGTTCTCGAAGGCAAGAAAGTCGCGACGGTTGTGAAGTTCTATCTGGCGGCGGCGAGCCGCTCGGTTCAGGAGGAGGCAGAGAAGCGCGGCATCTGGCAGACACTGACGTCGGCTGGGGCGCAGGCGCTTCCACCCGGATGTGGACCGTGCATCGGACTCGGTACGGGACTGCTCGAGGCGGGTGAGGTCGGCATCTCGGCCACCAACCGCAACTTCAGGGGACGCATGGGATCGCGTGATGCGCAGTGCTATCTCGGCAGCCCGGAAGTCGTAGCGGCTTCGGCCGTCGCCGGCTACATATGCGGGCCTCATCCTGCGGTGTACCACGAGATCACAAAACGCTTCGAGTCGCTTGCCGTGCCTTCAGAGGCTGAAAGAGTAGAGATTCTGCCGGGCTTCCCGCATCGGGTGAGCGGACGCCTTGTGTTCTTGCCGCACGACAACCTGAATACGGACGGCATTTACGGCAAAGACTACACCTATCGCGAAGATATGACCCCCGAGATGATGGCCAAGGTCGTTATGGAAAATTACGATCCGACCTTTGCCCAGCGCTCGCGGGCGGGCGATGTGTTGGTCGGCGGATTCAATTTCGGCATGGGCTCCAGTCGCGAGCAAGCCGTCACTGCGCTCAAGTGTGCGGGCATTCCGCTGGTGATCGCCGGCAGCTTCTCGCAAACCTATCTGCGCAACGCGTTCAACAACGGATTTTTTTGTGCATTGAAACTCCGGAGCTGGTGAAATGGCTCCGCACGAAGTGCGCCGGGGCCCTCAGGCGTAAGGAGAAGACCATCATTCCCGACGACAAGATTGAGGTGGATTTTGCGGCCAGCGTCATTCGTTATGCAGCCGAGGAGTTCAGTTTTCCGGCGCTGGGCTCGGTGCCGCAGTCGCTGGTAATCGCCGGTGGGATAGAGAATTTGGTAGGCACGAAACTGGGCCTGAACACAGCGCTGGTAGAAATTTAGGAGCTCCCACGCTGTGGGAGACCATCATCTTAGGAGTTGGTATTCATGGCAAAACATTCCGTAGTAACCATGCCGGGCGATGGTATAGGAAACCAGGTCCTGCCCGAGGCGATCCGCGTGCTCGATGCCGTGGGCTTCGAAGCAAATTACGTCCACGCCAATATCGGTTGGGAGTGCTGGCGCAACGAAGGCAATGCGCTGCCGCAACGCACCATTGACCTTTTGCACGAGCACAAAGTGGGACTGTTCGGCGCGATTACGTCGAAGCCGAAGAAAGAAACCGAGGCTGACCTCGTCGCAGCATTGAAAGGCAAGGACCTGCAATACTTCAGCCCCATCGTGTCGATGCGGCAGATTTTCAACCTCGATATTTGCATGCGTCCATGCCTGTCGTTTCCCGGGAATCCCCTGAACTTCATCCGCAAGAAACCCGATGGTAGCTATGAAGAGCCGAAAGTGGACGTGGTGGTCTTCCGCCAGAACACCGAAGGCCTCTATGCCGGCGTGGAGTGGACGAATCCGCCGCAGCAGGTGCGCGATGCGCTGGCGACGCATCCGAAGTTCAAGCCTTTTGCCGGCGTACCTGGGACGGACCTCGCGGTTTCGGTACGCATCATCACTCGTCCGGCAGCACGCCGCATTTGTGAGGCTGCGTTCCGCCACGCCAGCAAGTTCGGCTACAAGTCGGTAACGATCTGCGAGAAGCCCAACGTCTTGCGCGAGACTTCCGGGATGATGGAAGAAGTCGCCAAGGAAGTGCAGAAGCAGTTCTCCGATATTGCCTTGTGGTCCACCAACATCGACGCGCAGACCATGTGGCTGACCAAGAACCCCGAGGACTACGGCGTGATCGTCGCTAGTAACTTGTTTGGCGACGTGATCAGCGACGCCTTCGCAGGGTTGGTGGGCGGACTGGGTTTCGCTGCCTCAGGCAACATTGGCGATGAAGTCGCGGTATTTGAACCCACGCATGGATCGGCCCCGAAGTACGCGGAACTGGACCCGCCGATCGTGAATCCCATCGCGATGATTCTGTCGGCAGCGATGATGTTGGATCACCTCGGCGAGAATGAAAAAGCGACCAACATTCGCGGAGCGATCGCAGCGGTCGTCGCAGAGGGCAATGTGCGGACCTATGACATGATGCGCATCTCCGGCGGACCACGGTCGATCGCACAGGGCGCGGCGTCAACGACGGAGATGACCGACGCCATTCTCGCCAAGCTGGGCGTCGCGGTGGAGAAGGAATATGCCGGCAGCAGCCGAAGCTAGTCAACTGAAACGGGGTGAAGCGGGCCGGGCGGGTGGAGACGTTCGTTCCGATGTGCGTGTCACTGTCGAGGAACGCTCAAGCGGCGGCA
This sequence comes from uncultured Acidobacteriaceae bacterium, assembly GCA_963730105.1. GTDB lineage: Bacteria > Acidobacteriota > Terriglobia > Terriglobales > Acidobacteriaceae > DASRAA01. The sequence goes on along the minus strand of CAVSQO010000007.1, from coordinate 104,341 downwards.
TCGAGATTGAGCTCCAGTCTCGCGTGGCCTTGTATTACGGCGAGAACATCCGCCAGCAGGTGCGCGACGTGTTGCGCACGCTCAGTGTCGAACATGCGCACATCAGCCTTGTGGACGAAGGTGCGCTTCCCTTTGTGATTACGGCGCGAGTGGAATCGGCGGTCCGGCGTGCCGGTCTGGGCAGCAAGAAATCGGCGCTGTCCGACCCGGTTCCACTGCCTGCGCTTTCCAGCCGAGATCGTTTGCGCCGTTCACGGCTTTACCTACCGGGCAATGAGCCGAAATATTTCATCAACGCGGGACTGCACGGGCCCGACGCGGTCATTCTCGATCTGGAGGACTCGGTTCATCATGCCGAGAAAGACACTGCGCGGCTTCTGGTGCGCAATGCGCTGCGGTCCGTCGATTTCCGCGCCGCTGAACGGATGGTACGAATCAACCAATTGCCGCTCGGAATCGCCGACTTGCAGGAAATCATTCCACAGGCGCCCGACCTCGTCCTGGTTCCCAAGGTAGAGACAGCTGCACAGGTCGTCGAAGTGGACACAGCGATCACACGCATCGCAACCGAGTCTGGCGTGACTCGCCCCATCTGGCTGATGCCGATCCTCGAGTCGGCGCTCGGCATCGAGAACGCTTATGCGATTGCTACAGCTTCAGACCGGATCGCTGGCCTCACCATCGGGCTTGAGGATTTCACGGCAGACCTGGGCGTGGTGAAGACAGGGACGGGTAGTGAATCGCTTTACGCGCGCCAGCGAGTGATGAATGCCGCTCACGCCGCTCATGTGCAGGCCATCGATTCGGTGTATGGCGATGTGTCCGACTTGGAGGGGTTGCTGCGCTGGGGAGAAGCGTCCCGCGCCATGGGATTCGAAGGCATGGGATGCATCCATCCTATGCAGATTGAAGTGATTCATCGCGCATTTGCACCTTCCGCAGCCGAGTTGGAGAAGGCGCTGAAGATTGTCGCTGCCTTCGAAGAGGCGGAGGCGAAGGGTTTGGGTGTCGTCAGCTTGGGATCGAAGATGATCGATGCTCCGGTGGTTCAGCGGGCGCTGAGGTTGGTGGCGCGTGCGAGACAGATGGGACTGCCGATCAGCGAACCTACCGCCACCAAGGAAGGCGAAGCATGAGTTCCGTACTGACCTCCGATTTGGTGACCAACGCAGCAGGAAGGCGAGTGCCGACCGTCGTAAACGGGCGCGAGCAGCTTCCCTACGCGGGTGTCGACGGCTACCGGCCGAGCGGCAACAAGTATGCTCCTTCAATTCGCACCAACAGCGACTATCCAGCGAATGGCGATAAGCGCGTGCCTGATCTAGAGACTGCGTTACGTCGTTGCGGCCTCCGTGATGGCATGACCATCAGCAGTCATCATCACCTGCGCAACGGAGACCGCGTCGCGCTCACTGCGCTGCAAACCGCTGCCGGCATCGGAGCCAAGGACCTGGTGTGGTTTCCCAGCGCTTCATTCCCGTGTCACGAGCCGGTGATCGAGCTGATGAAGTCGGGAGCCGTTCATCACATCGAAGGCAGCATGAACGGCCCATTGGGCGACTACTGCTCCCATGGCCAGATGCGCGGCATAGGCGTACTTCGGTCGCACGGCGGACGCTGGCAGGCAGTGCAGGACGGCGAAGTCCACATCGATATCGCCGTGATTGCCGCACCAACCGCCGACTCTTTCGGCAACGCCGACGGTTCGCACGGCAAATCGGCCTGCGGCTCGCTGGGCTTTGCGCTCACCGATTCGGTATATGCCGACCGGGTAATCGTAGTGACTGATAACCTGGTGCCTTTTCCGTGTATCCCATGGCAAATCCAGGGCAACAACGTGGACTACGTGGTTGAAGTGGATTCGATCGGCGACCCAGAGAAGATAGTTAGTGGCACGACCCAGATCACACGCAGTCCAGACCGGCTGAGAATTTCGGAATTAGTGGCGCGCTTCCTGCGCGGCAGCGGCATCATGCGCAACGGATTCTCGTTCCAAGCCGGAGCGGGTGGCATCGCGCTGGCCTTGGTCGATTACCTGGCGCGCATGATGAAAGAAGCCAACGTCAAAGCCAGCTTCGTACGGGGCGGCTCGACCAAGTACCTGGTCGACATGCTCAAGGAAGGATTGACGGGCTACATCCTCGACGGGCAAACGTTCGATCTCGATGCAGTGCGCTCGATTGCCAGCGACCCGCGGCATGTGCCAACTAGTCCGTTCACTTCGTACAACTTTCACGGCAAGGGCAATTTTGCGTCGATCGTCGATGTCTGTGTACTGGGAGCGACCGAGGTTGACGTTAACTTCAATGCGAACGTCGTGACCCACTCTGATGGTCGGCTGCTCCACGGCATCGGCGGCTGGCAGAATTGTTTGTTTGCGGGGTGCACCATCCTTGCAGTGCCGTCATTCCGCGACCGCATCCCTGTGATCGTGGACCAAGTCACAACGCTGACCGGGCCGGGCGAGTTGATCGACGTGATCGTCACCGAGCGGGGCATTGCCATCAATCCAAAGAGACAAGACCTGCTGGATGCGGTGAAGGGCAAAGACCTGCCGATCCGGGCTATCGAAGAGATCAAGGCGGAAGTCGAGCGGATTTGCGGCGGAAGGCCCGCCAAGCCCACGCTTGGTGATCGTCCCGTTGCAATCGTGAAGTGGGTGGATGGCACGGTGCTCGATACGGTCTGGCAGGTGCAGGACGACAATCCGTACGCGACGAAGCCAGCTGGGGGCGTGTAACGAAGGTCTATTGCTTCGCCGTCGGTTTGACCGTGATATCCAACGGGACTAGCTGAGGTTTAAAGCCCCCCGTTTGCCGGTCCTCGGGAGCTTTCGGACCACAGGTAGTTTCGCGTAGGAGCTTCGGATGTGAGCCTTGAGAAAATATGTAGGCACGAATCTTGTAACAAATATCAGACTCAGGCCGAACTTCCACGGCGTCAAATGAGTTGGAACTGGTGTGCTGTTCCTCAGCCATTTGTACTGGCGTTCCGTGGGGCATGAGCGTCAGGAGCGGGAGTTCCACGGCGTGCGAACCATCAGGAACGGTAGCGGTCTGCGCCGCGACTAAAGGCGCCGAGAGGACTAGCGAAAAGATGAGAAGGCGGATCATCAGGGCCTCCTGAAAGCGAATATTAGCACCATTTTGACGGGCTCCAGTGAATTTGGGATGAGTCCCATCGGATAGTCCTTGCGCGAGCGGGTCGAAGCTAAATCACCGAAAAACCGGTTCACCTGTGGTCTAATGACAGCGTTGTCGCCGCGGTGCTTGATCCGCCGTGATGCGTGGAGGGCCCGATGGAAGAGCGCGATTTTTTTGATGAGCGGCAGGAGACCAGGAAAGCCATGATGACCTGTCCGCATTGTCAGCAGGCGGCGGAGTACGAACTGGGTTGGTTCGTCCGCATGAAGAAGAAGCAGCTTCCGGGTAGGGCTGACGAACGCGATCGCGCCAAGTTCGCCAAGGCGCGTTCCTACATGGTGCGGCGCGACGACCTGGTGGCCTGCAAGAACCTGCGCTGTCGCAAGCGCTTCGAAGTCACCGGCGTGCAGTCAGTCGCGTTCCTGGAGTAGGTCCCTAATACGCTGGTTCCAGTTTGCTCTGCCGTGGTGGCGATTGGTGAAGACTCAAACTCAGCTTCGAAAATCCCTATAATTTTAATTACGTTCGCATGCCCACTCCCAACCAACCTGCCGGATGGCCGCAACGTCCACCGGATGAGTTGACCGCCAAGGTCGCGCCGGTCGTCGAGCGGGTCGACCGCTTCTGGGCTCGCGTCACCGAAGGCAGACACGTCGACGAACTGTGGAAGCAGTTCGTCACCGACGCGCGCACCAGCTACCGGCTCTACTCCAAAGACGTAGACGCCGAGCGCGTGGCGGGGATGTCGAAAGGCAAACACATCCTGCGGCTCGTGGGCCAGTTTTTCTGGGCGGTGCTGGAAAAGCTGACGCCTGCGCGTCGCGTGCTGCTGCTGGTCGCGCTTGTGCTGATGTTTGGGCCCAGCGGCCAAGCCACTTGGCAAAGCAGCAACGGGGAGATGAGGTTTTTTGTATTCGATGGCCACTTCTGGGGCGCGCTGCTCATGCTGTTTCTGCTGGTCCTCGAAGTCGGCGATCGCGTAGTAATGAAGCGCGACTTGCAGATCGCCAAGGAAATCCAGACTTGGTTGTTGCCTGCGAGCCCACCGACAGTTCCCGGCTTGGAAATTGCCTTTGCGACCCGGCCAGCGAACACGGTTGCGGGCGATTACTACGACGTGTTTCCTCGAGGCGGACCCGCTTCGACAGCTCCGAATTGGGTGTTCGCCATGGCGGATGTGGCGGGCAAGAGCATTCCGGCTGCGCTGCTGATGGCGACGATCCAAGCCAGCCTGAAGACCCTGGCGGCGACCCCGTCGAGCCTGCCTGATCTGGTCGGCCGCATGAACCTGTACGCCTGCGGCAATAGCCAGAACGGCCGCCGCTTCACTACCGCATTCCTTGCCGAATACGACACCGCAACGCATACGCTGACCTACGTGAATGCCGGACACAATGCGCCGATTGTGCGCCGCGCGTCCGGTGGTATCGAGAGGCTGGAACGTGGAGGCATTCCGCTCGGCATTCTCGAAACCGCTAAATACGATGCCGGATCGGTAGAGTTGCAAAGCGGCGATTACCTCATAGTCTTCACTGACGGCGTGGTTGAAGCCGAAAACGACAAGGCCGACGAGTACGGCGAGCCTCGGCTGCTGTATGTTGTCCACATGGGCGCGACTTTGCCCCCCGCTCAGCTTCTGCAGAGTCTGATGACTGACCTCGACCGCTTCGTTGCAGGTGCTCCGCAGCATGACGACGTTACGTGCATGCTGGTGAAAGCGACCTGATCGTTTGCGCGCAATGAACAAGCTAAAATCCACCTCCTGGGATGCGGTCATCTTCGACTATGGCCGCGTGTTGAGCGCCTCGCCCAGCCGCGAGGAACTGGCGGTGCTCGCGACGCTTTCCGGAGTGAATGAAGGCACATTCTTCGAGCTCTACTCGAACACTCGAGACCACTACGACCGCGGCCATGCGGACTGCAGGCAGCACTGGCAGCGGTTCGCGGAGGTGGGAAAGGTCAAAATCCCTCCCGAGGCTGTCCAGCGGATCGTCGCGATGGAATCGGTGATTTGGACAAAGCCCAATAACGAGACCATCGATCTAGCGCGCGAGATCAAAGCACTCGGACTCAAGACCGCCATCCTCTCCAATATGCCCTTCGATCTGCTGGCGGAACTGCGCCGGAAGTTCGATTGGCTCGACGAATTCGAGGTGCAGATCTGGTCGTGCGATCTGGGAGTCATTAAACCCGATCCGGGAATCTATCATGCCTGCCTGACCGCATTGGGTTGTGAACCGCAACGAACACTGTTCTTCGACGACCGTCCGCGAAATGTCGAAGGAGCCAGGCAGGTCGGTATGGAAGCGCACGTTTTCGAGTCAGCCTCACAGGCGCGGGCTATCGTGGAACGCGGCCTGAATCTGCGATAGCACCGTCGCCCCCATAATGACGGTTGCGGGCATCGGGTTCCGATGGCACTCTTAGCCCATGCCAACGATTCCAGCGGGCGAGCGCGTTGGGTCAGTGCCAGACCTGGCCTTCTGGACGCAGTACGTCCGCAGATTGGCGATCGCCACCGCACGCGGGTTCCTAGCCCACAATGGCTTCACTACGTCCGCCGCCCTGGCGTTCAACTTTCTCCTATCCCTGCTACCGTTCCTGATCTTCCTGGCCAGCGCCCTCGCCTTGCTGCCGATCCGACACCTGACGGCGGGGATGACCCAGTTGGCCTCGCACTTCGTGCCGGAAACCACGATGCCGATGGTGGAGAGCATGCTGACGTCGACCATGCATCCCAGTCACGGGGTGTTGTCGGTCGGCTTCGTTCTGACCCTGATTGCGGCCTCCAATGCGTTCGCCGTGATGGCTACTTTGCTCAACGTGATCTACGGTGTGAAGGAAGCGAACGGATTCTGGAAGAACCGACTGGGCGCCATCGGCACGACGCTGGTGGTTGGCGCGATGACGATGGTCGCGCTGGGCGCCATGCTCCTGGGCCCGCATTTTGCCAGGGAGGTGGAGCGCGTCTTCGGCGTGAGCCATACCTTCACAATCGTGTGGCCGACCCTGCGGTGGGTGCTGGCGGTCACATTCGGGCTGGCTTCGATGGAGGCGCTGTACTACCTGGGGGTGACCCACAAGCATTCGCTGCGGCACCAGCTGCCCGGTTCGGTATTTGCGGTGGCCGTCTGGATCGTGAGTTCGGGAGTCATGGGAGTCTATTTCCGCACGTTCTCGTACACGAACGCGATGTATGGGACGCTGGGGTCTTTGATCATCTTCGCCATCTGGCTGCAGTTGACGGCGATGGCCATCCTGCTGGGCGCCGAGCTCAACGTCGAGATCGAGAAGCAGCGGACCGCCAGTGAGCAAATTGCGTGATTCACGGTTGTTTAGAATCAGTGGGTTAGCCGGAAATTGTTCGCAAGCCAATGATAAATAGAGAGTTACACGTATCCATTAGTGGCCGTAGTACTTAGATACCAAAACTGGGCGTTTTGGCGTGGCATTTTGTCATACTTGTCATATAAGTCATACTCAGGTTCGTCATACAAATCATACAAGTATGACAGCAATTTCTCGCCCGGTAAAAAGCTGCGAGCCGGCCAAAACGTCGCCCTGGGACCATGTTGGGGAATTGTGAAAGAGCCAAATGTCGTTCGACGCCGAGGCGCGAACAGGCCAGAGACACCAATCCCTTGCCTCACATTACTTTTTTTACAGGCAAGAGACGTGTCGCGAAAGGACGCAGGACACGTTGCTGTGTGACAAGTCTCAAGACCCGTTTTCACTACGGAGGCGCGGAGGACACAGAGGAGGTTCCGCGATCCCACAAACTGCCAACGTCAGGCAATTGCGGGCCGCTGGCTGTACCCGTCCTGAGATTGGTTCTGACAGACGGCCTAATTACAACAGCGATTGTCGAAGGGTCACGTCCGGTTTGCTGGGCTCAGAACAGCGATTGTATTTCTGACGAGATTGCCAGTGGCCAGGAGCAAAAGCGAACAAGATGGATAAAGGACGACGCTGTACCATTGGCCAAATGGTAGATCGGCGGAAGGTCCTGACATTTTCCTTGCTTCTCCTTGTCGCCACGGGCCTTTGCCCGCGGACCGCTGCCGCGCAGAACCGTGCGCCGGCCTCCTCCGAGCACAGTGGGAGTTCATGGCTGAACGCATCGCAGCAGGCGGAGATCGATGGGCTTTTTGCTCGCCCACCAGCATCCCCGGGATACGCCGTAGCCGTCATTAAGGACGGTGACTTTGCTCTGTCCCGGGGCTATGGGCTTGCGAACCTGGACGACGGTATTCCGATCACGCCGGAGACCGCGTTTCATCTCGCGTCTTTGTCCAAGCAGTTTACCGGTGCCGCGATTGCGCTCCTGACCCTCGAACATAAGATCGCACTCACCGATCCCGTATCCAAGTACATCCCGGAGACGGCCAAGTACGGCGATGGATTGCGAATCGTGCATCTGGTGTATATGACCAGCGGGCTGCACGAATACACCGACCTGCCCCGGGCCAGCGGAGACCCCTGGATGACGTTCTATTGCTTCACGCGCGACGAAGCGATTGCGACCGCACTGGGGCCCGACCATTTGGAGTTTGCTCCGGGGACGCGGTGGGAGTACCGAAACATCAATTACATGCTTCTGACCAAGATCGTTGAGGTGGTGAGCCACCAGTCCTTCTCCGCATTCATGAAGGAGCGGATCTTCACTCCGCTGGGAATGTCCCACACGGAGATCGATGACGACACCACGGAGATCATTCCGCACCGCGCAACCGGCTATGCATCGCGCTCCGATCCCAGAGTGGTCAAGGAACTGGCTGCCGTAGGCGTGGCCATCAAGCCCGGCGATGGCTGGGTCCGACTTGTCCGTGTATCCCCACACTTCGGAGGTAGTGGTGTCTTCACGACGTTGAACGATCTGCTCGATTGGGACAACAACTGGTACACGGGAACCCTCGCGGGCCAGAAATTCACCGATCTCATGAATCGTCGCGAGAAGTTCCAGCACGATAAGGATAATGACGCGTTTGGTCTGGTGTGGCGCTCACGTTATGGCCATCCGATGCTCGACTACTCTGGCGGCGACACAGACGCATCAACGTATATGGTCCGTTTCCCGGAACAACATCTCACGGTCATCTGTCTGTCCAACATGCCGCTTGGGGATGCCGAAGGTAAGACGCAAGCTCTGTTGGAGTTACTTCATGCCTGGAACAAACTCTAGCACTTGATTCGTCAGAGGGAACGGCCTCTTGACGACCAGGCCCGAGTGGTCGGCGTCCGGATGCGCGAAATTCCTAATGTGCAAAATTGAACAGACACTGACGCGAGCACAAATTACCGTAGGGCATGCCAGAACAGCCCACGATGTGTCCCAAGTGCTGGGATAACATGCTCGAACCAGTCTCGGGTGTAGAACTGGTTGCCCGACACGCCTCGAGCACCAGAATCATCTCTCCAGCGCTCTTATATCGCTGCCGTCAGTGGCACGTCTTCGCGGTATTCTCCTGCAATCCCCTCGAAACTCTGCAATCCTAAAACCGCCCAATACCCACTCAGGCATTTTTTGCTTGAGTGGGCCTTTCAATCCTGAGTGACGCGAAGAGGCCCTGGCCCGGAATCCGAAAGTGTTGAGAAATCGCCGTGTCACACGAAGTCCGGCTGAGCGGCCCGGTTCCAGTTTCACCGGGTCACTATTTCGGCGGTAAACTTGTCTTTTGCGGGGCTGGAGATATTACAGGCGTGGAAGGAAAAAAGACGGGACAACCTCGATCGCCGGTGTTGTCCCGTCAATTGTCGTCAGTCGATCTATTTGTTCCGCGACCTGCGCAGGAATCCTCCCAACGCAAGCAGGCCTCCGCCCATCAGCATGAGCGATGAAGGTTCCGGAACCGGAGTCTGCGGAGCAAATCCAACCCCGCTGCCCGCTGTGCCGTCCTGAGCGGACAAGTAGCCAGTAGTGAATGTTACGGCGTTGGTCTCGATGACGAGGTCAACCGTCGTCTGACCCGGCAGCATTTCGTCGCCGAACTGGTCGAAGTTGAAGCCAATTACGCCTCCGATTCCCGCGCTGCGATCGACCGTAATTGGATCGTGCACTCCGAACGGGTTCGTGCCGGCATCGATCATGAAGCCGGCGAAACTCGACATAGAGTAGCGCTGGTTAACGTCAGGTCCGTTGTCCGTGTACACGTAGATGAAATCCAGACAATTTGCACAAAACGTGTTGCCTGGGTCTCGTACCACCCAGGTGCTGTAGGTGTCTGAGAACGTCGGCGTCGTGATCGTGCCTGAAGTTGACGCCAGCGTCGGCCCAGACGGGAAAAGCGGAGTCGGAGGAGCGGTTCCCCCGACGCTAAGTATTGACGCTTGCGCACTCGGCAAGCACATTAGCGCGAATGCCAGCAGTACAACGAGTTTGGCGGATTGAGATTTACCGCCCTCACTTGCCATCAGCATATTTCAATGTTCCTTTCGACTCTTAGTAGGACTCTCTTTAGCCGTCCGTGGCGCGTGGACGACATTCTTTGTTGCGCACCCGTGGACATTCCCAATCCACCGGTCACGCTGCACGGCACAACGTACGTCGGTTCCCGATCCCGTGAACTTAACTCTCACGAGCAGCCATCGTCCCACAGGGTGACGGTGAGGTCTGAGCAACATTGCACACTTGTGATTGTTGGCAAATCGCCATACTCAGAAGTAATCGACCTAAGTGACGCAGATTCGAGCCCGATTCTGGGTCTGAGCTGCCAACGCTGCAGATCGTCAGCTGGCGCAAGCAGTAAAATTGCAGTCGCGAGAAGTGAGTTTGCCCGCAAGGGCCGGATAGCGCGCTGAAATGAGCGGCGCTACCTTTGCAACATGCAATCCGAGACACAGTGGCAACAAGTGATGGCGCGCGACGCGCGACAGGACGGACGGTTCGTCTTTGCCGTACGGACGACCGGGATTTATTGCCGGCCGTCGTGTCCCAGCCGGCGTCCGCGACGGGATTCGGTGGAGTTCTTTGCCGATCCGCAGCAGGCGGAGCGCGCGGGTTATCGCGCGTGCTTACGCTGCAAGCCGACGGAAATCTCCGCGCAGGCCAGGGCAGTGATGCACGCGCGACGACTGCTCGATGAAGCCGAAGGCGTGCTGACGCTGGCGGATCTGAGCAAGCGGGTGGGAGTCAGTCCGTTTCATTTGCAGCGGCTGTTTAAGCGGGCGACCGGGCTGAGTCCGAGAGAGTACCAGTCGGCGCGGCGCATGCAGAGTGTGAAACACGGATTGCGCAAAGGAGATGACGTGACCACAGCACTGTACGATGCGGGCTTCGGCTCGCCTAGCCGGTTGTATGAGAAATCGAGTGAGCACTTTGGCATGACGCCGGGAACGTATCGGCGAGGCGGTGCGGGAATGACGATTCAGTACGCGATGGTCGCTTCGCCGCTGGGGCGGGTGTTGGTGGCGGCGACCCCGCGCGGGCTTTGCGCCGTAAGGTTTGGCGAGAGTGCGAGTGAGTTGGAGCGCGAGTTGCGCGAGGAGTTCAGCGCGGCGGAAGTCCGTCGGGATGATGCGGCTTTGCAGCCGTATGTTCAGCCCTTGCTGGCCAGCTTACGGGGCGAAGATACGACCATCGATCTGCCGCTGGATATTCGCGCCACGGCCTTTCAGAAGAGAGTTTGGGAAGCATTGCGCACGATCCCGGCGGGCGAAACGAGAAGCTACACGGATGTCGCGCGGACGATCGGCAATCCCAAGGCGGTCCGAGCGGTAGCGCGGGCGTGTGCAAGCAATCCCGTCGCGGTGGTGGTGCCGTGTCATCGGGTGGTAAGTAAGTCCGGGGAGTCGTCGGGATATCGTTGGGGTGTGGAGCGTAAGAAGAAGCTGCTGGAACAAGAGCGGCGGGCGTAGCACAGGGCGCTACTCCGCTAAGGATCCACCATGAAAATCTAGTGTGACGATAGGGGTCCTTCGACTTCGGCGCAAGGCCGCCTTCGCTCAGGATGACAAATTAACTGCAAGTCGCGCGAGCATGAGTTCCCGTTCTGGAATCTGCGCTTGCCATTTCTTTCTTATCCTCAAGCTGGTCATTTATACTCGCCTGTTTCCCCGGAGAGCGTGGAGTCGCTGTCTGAGCGCAGGCACGTGTCCGATGCTGTGCAGTGAAAATGGGCTATCGAAGGAGTGCAGGGTGAAGATCCTGGTGTGCATGAAGCAGGTCCCGCAGAAGGACGCTCCGCTCAAGCTGAACGAGAGCGGAACATGGATTCGCGATGACGTTTCCTACGAAGTGAATGAGCCGGACGCCTACGCGTTGGAAGAGGCACTGCGACAGAAGGAAAAGCACGGCGGCGAGGTGGTGGTGATCACCAGCGGCCCGGCCCGGGCGCAGCAGGTGTTGCGCGAGGCGCTGGCCAAGGGCGCGGACCGGGCGATTCACCTGGAAGGCGACGGGTTTGTCGGGCTGGACGCGTTCAATACGGCGAAGGCGTTCGCGTCGGTGGTGAAAGACGAGAACTTCGATCTAGTGTTCACTGGGCTGCAATCCGATGACTACGGATTTGCGCAGACCGGGGTGGTGCTGGCGGAACAGCTGGGGTGGACGCACGCAACGATCATTATGCAGATCGAGAAAACCGACGCGGGCATTCGCGTGAAGCGCGAGTTGGAAGCGGGATACTTCCAGTTCGTCGATATGCCGCTGCCGGCGGTACTGACGATCCAGTCGGGCATTAACAAGCTACGCTATGCGACTTTGATTGGTATCAAGCAGGCGAAGAACAAGCCGCTGAAGAAAGTGTCGTTCGACGAAGTGAAGGCGGCGCTGGCCGAGAACCTGCAGAAGATCGAGAAGCTATACATTCCGCAGAAGACGAAGAAGACGGAAGTCATCGAAGGGCCTCCGGCAGAAGTGGCGAAGAAGCTGGTGGACAGGCTAAGGAACGAAGTACATGTACTGTAACTGGCGGGTGGAAAGAAGAACACGGTATCTCGCAAGCAGGAGGCGGTGATGCCATCCAAAGAAGAAGTCAGGGAGCGCGCACGAGGATTCATGGTAGTAGGCTGGGTTTTGGTGGCCTTCGCGTTCCTCATTTTGTTTTTCGAACCATCGTCGATTCAAAACGGAAGGAAATGGATCCCGGGCATTGCGGCTGTATTGTTCGTGGCCGGCTTGCTGCTGAACATCTATGGCCATCGACTATGGAGGCACATTTCCTGAAGTTTTAGTCTGAGCTGCTGCCACGTGCATGAGTGAAGCAGCGCGTGAAAGAGAAGTGTGACTAGCGGGGGAGACTTCGCCAGCGGCGCAATACGGTGCGAAGAAACGGAGTGAAATGGCAGACACAATCCTGGTAGTGGTGGAACAGCGGGAAGGCAAGTTAAATCGGGCTTCGTGGGAGACGCTTACCGGAGCGCAAGCTTTGGCGGCGGAAACTGGTTGGGCTCTGGAAGCTGCGGTGGTGGGCAGCGGCGTTGGCGACGTGGCCAGTGAAGTTGCTGCGAAGAAAGTCGCCAAGGTGTACGACATTGAGTCGCCGAAACTGGAGCCTTATACTCCCGACGGTTTCGTTGCGGGTTTGAAGGGCTTCATCGAGAAACTACAGCCGAAACTGGTGTTGATGCCGCACACCTATCAGGTGCGCGATTTCGCTCCCAAGCTGGCGACTGCGCTCGGCCGTGCTCTCATCAGCGATGCGATCGGATACAAGTATGAAGGCGGCAAATTGCTTTTCACGCGGCCAATGTTCCAGGGCAAGTTCGTCGCGGATGTGTCGTTCGCGGGGGATGCTCCGTACTTCGCCACGTTCCAAGCGGGGGCTTATCGCGGAGACAGAGTGGAAGAAGGCAGCGCTGCGGCTCCAGTCGAGACGGTGAAAGTCGAGATCGGCGACGGCGTGATTCGCAACAAGCCTGAGGCCCCGTTCAAAGAAGCCAAGCAGGCGGTTGATCTCACGCAGGCGGAGATCATCGTTTCCGTGGGTCGCGGAATTAAGGAGCAGAAGAACATCGAGCTGGCACAGCAGCTGGCCGCCGCGCTGGGAGGTGAGATTGCGGCGTCGCGTCCCATTTGCGACTCCGGCTGGTTGCCGATGGACCGGCAGGTGGGTTCGTCAGGACAGACGGTCGCGCCGAAGCTGTATCTCGCGCTGGGTATCAGCGGTGCCATTCAGCATGTTGTGGGAATGAAGGGTGCGCGCAGCATCATCGCCATCAATAAGGACGCCGAAGCACCGATTTTCGAGATCGCGGATATCGCCGTTGTGGGCAACCTGTTTGACATCGTGCCGCCGCTGATTGAGGAAGTGAAGAAGGCGAAGGGCGCATGATCGTATTCCGCAAGCCACTGGAAAATGTTGAGCGTCCGACCATGGAGGCGGATGTAGTCATCGTCGGCGGCGGCCCGGCAGGGATGGCGTGCGCGCTGCGCCTGTCGCAGTTGATCGATGAGCACAACGAGAAGCATCCGGACGCGCCGATGTCGAAAGACAACATCTATGTGTTGGAAAAAGCGCGCGAGGTCGGCGCGCACTGTCTTTCCGGGGCGCTGCTGGATCCGCGCTCGATGCTGGAGCTGCTGCCTGACTTTGAGAACGAAGCGCCGCTCGACGCGGCAGTGGTCAAAGAAGCGGTTTACTATCTCACGCCGACCGGGAAATTCAAGCTTCCGGTGACGCCTCCTCCATTACGCGATCACGGAAACTATGTCATCTCGATCAATCGATTTGTGAAGTGGCTGGGCAGCAAGGTGGAGGCTGCTGGCATCACCGTGTTTACTGGATTTGCCGGCACGGAGTTGCTGTTTGAAAAGGGACGCGTGTGCGGGATCCGAACTGACGACAAAGGCGTCGATAAGAGCGGTCAGCAGAAATCGAACTTTGAGCCGGGCTATGACCTGAAGGCCAAGGTGGTAATTCTCGCCGAAGGCAGCCGCGGATCGCTGACGAAGCAGTTGATCGGGCGCTTTTTACTGGACCACGAGCGCAATCCGCAAACGTATGGCATCGGCGTGAAGGAATTGTGGGAACTGCCGCCGGGCCGTATTGCGTCCGGCGAAGTGATCTATACCATGGGTTATCCGCTGACCTTTCACGAATACGGCGGAGCGTGGATTTACGGCTCGCGGGAAAACCTGGTGTCGCTGGGGTTTGTGACCGGCCTGGATTATGCTGATCCGCGCATTGATCCGCAGCGCGTCTTGCAGGAATTCAAGAAGCATCCCTTCATCGCGAAACTTCTGGAAGGCGGCAAGATGGTGCGGTATGGCGCCAAGTCGCTGCCGTATGGTGGATGGTGGTGCATTCCGCCGGTGGCGGGAGACGGGTGGATGATTCTTGGCGACTCGGCCGGCTTCTTGAATTCGCAGCGGCTGAAAGGTATTCACCTGGCGATCAAGAGCGGTATGCTCGCGGCCGAGACGGCTTTCGACGCTATGGGGAAGGATGATTTTTCGCTGGAAGTTCTGGCGAAGTTCCAGGAGCGGGTGGATTCAAGCTGGATCAAGGAGGAACTCTGGCCGGTGCGCAACTTCCATCAGGGATTTGAGCACGGGTTTCTGTCGGGGATGTTCCACGCAGGTCTCCAACGGGCGACCGGCGGCCGTGGGTTGCGTGCTCGCTATGCCAACCGCGCCGGTCACCAGCGCATGAAGCATCTATCGCAGCTTCCGGCGAATGGCGGAGCCGAAGCCCATATCATCAATGCCGCGAAGGGCGACGGGAAGCTCACGTTCGACAAGCTCACCGATGTCTATTATTCAGGCACGAAGCATGAAGAAGACCAGCCGGCGCACCTGGTCATCCATGACACCGATATCTGCAATGAGCGGTGCGTGCGTGAGTTTGGCAATCCATGCAAGAACTTCTGTCCGGCCAGCGTCTATGAGATGGTCGAAGCTACCGACACTCCCAGCGGGCTGCAGATTCACCTGAACGCCTCAAACTGCGTGCATTGCAAGACCTGCGACATCATGGACCCGTACGAGATCATCACCTGGGTACCGCCCGAGGGCGGCGGTGGGCCGAATTACGAGGGCATGTAGCAGCGAACCCCAGGATGCGTTTTTGTTTGATCTGCTGCCGGCCGGGCTTGCATCTATAATGGCAACTACTGTTTCCGACCTCCGAGGCCTACCGGACTTCCTACGGCCGCGGCGGCGGTGCCTCACGTGAGTGGGGCCGAGGGTGTGGAGGGAAACGTCCACGCCTCCCGTGCTTGGAAAGGAAACAAAAAATCCGCACAGACTCTTCTCGTCTTGCGGTTTTTACTCCCTTCCGGCACTCCGAACTGAAGCGGCTTTTCGCTGTTCGCCTTTCGCCCTTCGCTTAAGGCCGAGACAGTTCCAGCGAAAAGCGAAGGGCGAATTGCGAGAAGCGTGTTCTTAACCGACAAATACGGGCGCGACATTCACGATCTGCGGATCTCCATCACCGACCGATGTAACTACAAGTGTGTCTACTGTCGGTCGGGGAACGATGGCCCAGCATTTCCGGAGATGTCGATTGCCGATTACCTGCGAATGGTGCGGGTGTTTGTCGGCCTCGGTATTACGAAGGTCCGCCTGACCGGTGGCGAGCCACTGCTGCGCAGAGGACTGGTCGAGATGGTGGGCGAGTTGGGCCGCATGAAGACGCTGGCGGGCAAGCCACTCGATATCGCGATCACCACAAATGGACATCTGTTGGCGGAGCTAGCGCAGCCGTTGGCCGACGCTGGACTCTCCCGTGTGACTGTCTCGATGGACGCCGTGGAACCCGAACCCTTTGCGCGCATCACGCGCGTGCCGAACGGTTATGAGCGGGTACTGGCGGGGATTCGAGCCGCCCAGCGTGCCGGACTGAATCCGGTAAAAGTGAATTGCGTGTTGATGCGCGGCTTCAACGACGACCAGATCACAGGTTTCGGTCGTTTTGCTCGCGAAGAAGGGGTGGTTGTTCGTTTCATCGAGTTCATGCCGCTGGAAGAAGATCGCGTCTGGTCGCCGGAGATCGTCATCACCCTCGACGAGATTATTCGGCGCATGGCGGAGTTTATGCCGCTGCGCGAGATCGAGCATCAACGCAGCGAAACCGCGCGGCGCTACCGGTTCGAGGACGGCATCGGAGAGATCGGGATCATCGCGCCTGTGTCGCATCCGTTCTGCGGACAATGCAGCCGGATTCGCGTCACCTCGGACGGCAAGATTCGCACGTGCCTTTTCTCGGTACGCGAACACGATCTCGCTGGACTGATGGCCAACGGCGCGAATGATGACCAATTGGCTGAGTTTATCGTGCAGGCTGTGGGCCAGAAGGAAGCCCGCCACCACATCGGGGAGCCGGGATTCGTTCCGGCGTCCCGAACCATGGTGCACATCGGGGGCTAAGCTTGCGCCAAATCACTCAGTGGCCGGAAGCAAAGTTTGCAAGGTTTGAACCACTGCGATTAGGGTGTCGGCGTGTGCTCTTTCAATGAACATAAATTGACGAGATCGCCAATCAAGACTTCGCACCTGGTCGGCCAAGACGACTCCTTGAGTCCGGCTCGCATGCACAGGAACCTCGAAAGGGTACCCTTTCAATTTCGAAGTAATGGGACAGGATAGGGCAAGTCCAACCTTTTCGTTGTATTCGCGTGGACTTAGCACCAAAGCTGGACGGCGACCGGCCTGCTCATGCCCAGACTGCGGATCGAATGAAGCCCAAACCAGGTCGCCTGAGTCCGGGACGTAGCCGCGTTTCACCAATCTTCCCTGCCTCTCGGTTTGCCCCAATCAATTTCTTCGTGCACATTCTCGGGAGTGACTCTGGTTAACAGTTCCTTTAGGGTTGGCTTCTTCTTGACCGGCTTTGCAACGATGGTGCCGTTCCTGGTACCGAACACGAGGGTATCTCCTTCTTGCAGGCCGGCATCTCGCAAAACCACCTTGGGCAGGCGAACCGCCATGCTGTTGCCCCACTTCACGATTTTTCGTGCACGCATGACTCCCTCCCTCAACAGCATAGCACGAAATGTAGATACCGATGTAGATACAGCACACCTCGCGCCGTAGTGTGAACGGGTGCTCATCGACTTGCACAATCTTGAACGGCGCGTGAAAATAACAGTGGATGCCTTGTTGCAGCGTTCGGTGACACAGTTCTCGATTTTGTAACAAACGCTGTCGCAGGTGCATCTGTATAGGTGGTAAAAGAAGCGTCAACTGCAGCTTCAACATCCCCGTAGGTCGGGCCCGCCGTCGCGGGTAGTGGATCTACTGGAGCAGCAGGTTAGCTTTCAACATCCCCGTTTCGGGGCGTGGTTTCCCTCAATTGAGAAGCGCGCGGCCGGAACTGAAGGCAGAGACATTAACGTGGCAACAGCACCGATTACGGAAGCGGCATCGTGTTCGCTTGAAAACTATCTCGTACTCCCCGACCACTCGATGGACGAACGGATCCGGGAAGCGAAAAACATCCTTGGACGCGAGTGCGTCATCCTGGGACATCACTATCAACGCGACGAAGTCGTGCGGTTTGCTGACTATCGCGGCGATTCTTACCGCCTTTCACAGGTGGCAGCGCAGGCCGAAGGCCGCTATATCGTCTTCTGTGGCGTGCATTTCATGGCGGAGAGCGCCGACATTCTGGCGCACGAGGGGCAATCGGTCGTGCTCCCCGACCTCAATGCCGGATGCTCGATGGCCGACATGGCTGAGATCGGCCAGGTCGAGGACGCGTGGGAGCAGTTCGTCAATCTCGGCCTGACTGACGACGAAGGCCACGGCATCACGCCGATCACCTACATGAACTCCACGGCCGCGATCAAAGCGTTTTGCGGCGAGCGCGGCGGGATGGTGTGCACCTCGTCCAACGCAACAGGCGCGTTCGATTGGGCGTTCCGACGCAATGAGAAGCTGTTCTTCCTGCCTGACCAGCATCTGGGTCGCAATACAGGTTTTGCTCGCGGTATTCCGCTCGATGAAATGGTGGTGTGGGACCCATACCAGCTTCAGGGAGGTCTCACCGCCGATCGCCTGCGCAAGGCGAAAGTCATCTTGTGGAAGGGCCACTGCTCGGTGCACCAGCGTTTTCTACCTGAGCACGTGGACAAGGTCCGAGCGACGTATCCAGGCATGCAAGTCATTGTGCATCCAGAGTGCCGCTGGGAAGTGTGCCAGAAAGCCGACGGCATCGGTTCGACCGATTACCTCATTCGGCGTGTGAAGGAAGCGCCCGCTGGCAGCGCCTTCGCCATCGGTACAGAAATTCACCTGATCAACCGCGTGGCGAGGGAGTATCCGGATAAGCACGTCATTACTTTGGACGATTCGGGTTGTCTTTGTACTACCATGTTCCGCATCTCGCCGCAGCACCTATGCTGGGCGCTGGAAAACCTGGTGGAGGGAAACGTGGTGAATCCGATCAGGGTAAAAGACAGCGTCAAGATGTGGGCGCGGGTGGCTCTTGATAGAATGTTAGAAATCCAGTGATTATTCGCACCCGCCAACGCAGGCGTCCCCGGGAAAAGTATTTGCGGCGCATTCCGCGCTATTGGTCCGATTTGCGGGAATACCGCCGCCGCGCGGTCGGACGCCAGAAGGCCGCCGACCAGGAAGAAATCGGCCAGTCAGGCGATGACATGTCGCGCACTTTTACACTTTCGGAAGCCCAGGTTCTATTGCCTGTCCTTGAGTCGCTGCTACGCTCGGCGATGCAGGCCAAGGCGCTCATCGAAGAAGTAGACGCCGAACTCGAGGCGCTGCGGGGCCGCATCTTCGTGAATGGCGGAACCTTCGTCAACGTCGTCGCGGTCAATCACCGCAAAGGCGAACGCGAACGAGCAATCCAGCGCGCCAAAGACGCGGTCGCTGAGATCGACGCGGCCGGCGTACAAGTCAAAGACCTCGACATCGGCCTGCTCGATTTCCCGTGCGTGGTTGGTGACGAGGTGGTCCTGCTGTGCTGGAAACTCGGCGAGAAGGAAATCACCCACTGGCACAACACGACCGAGGGATTTGCCGGGCGCAAGCCCATCGATGAGCGGATCATCCGGGGCCAGAAGAAGTCCAACTAGCGGCTCCTCATGATCCAGCTTTCCTCTGCCGGAAAACGCTTCGGCCCCAAACTGCTTTTCGAAAATCTTAACTGGCTCATCACGCCGAATGACAAAGTCGGCTTGGTGGGTGCCAATGGTACCGGCAAATCCACGCTGCTCAAGATTCTGGGCGGCATCGAGTCGCTCGATTACGGTGCGATCACCTCGGCCAAGCACACAACGTTCGGGTATCTGCCGCAGGACGGTTTGCGGCTGGAAGGTCGCACCGTTTTCGATGAGTGCATGTCCGTCTTCAGCGACTTGCAGGCGATGGAAACGGAGATGGAGGAGCTTGCCCACAAGATGGGCGAGCTCGATCCGGCGTCGCGTGAGTACGAGCAGGTTTCCGATCGCTACCACGAAATCTCCAGCCATTTCCGCGTGCACGACGGGTATGCGCTTGATGCGCAGGTAGGCACGGTGCTGGACGGTCTGGGCTTTCGCAAGGAAGACTGGACGCGTTATACCGAAGAGTTCTCCGGCGGATGGCAGATGCGCATCGCGCTGGCCAAGCTTCTGCTGTCGAAGCCGAACCTGCTGTTGCTCGACGAGCCCACCAACCATCTCGACCTCGAAACCCGCAATTGGCTTGAGGGCTACCTATTGCAGTATCCGCACGCGTATGTGCTCATCTCGCATGACCGCTACTTTCTCGATGTAACGGTCGATCGCATCATCGAGATCTGGAACAAGGGTGTTCACTTCTATAGCGGGAACTATGAGAAATACCTGCAGCAAAAACAGGAGCGCCGCGATCAGCTGGTCGCCGCCTACAAGAACCAGCGGGAGCGCATCGAACAGCTTGAGGCCTTCATCAATCGCTTTCGTTACCAGGCGACCAAAGCGAAGCAGGTGCAAAGCCGCATCAAGGAGCTGGAAAAGATCGAGCGCATCGAGATTCCGCCGGACGAGAAGACCATCCACTTCTCGTTTCCGCAGCCGAACCCGAGCGGGCGCACTGTTGTCGAATGTATCGGACGTCGCCAAGAGCTACGGTCCGAAAGAGGTTTTTCGCGATGTCAATTTCACGATTCAGCGCGGAGATCGCGTCGCATTAGTGGGCGTGAATGGCGCCGGCAAATCGACGCTCATTAAGCTGCTGACGGGAATCGAGCCTCTGTCTGAAGGTTCGCTGAAGTTAGGCCATAACGTCGAGCCCGATTACTTCGCCCAGGATCAGTACAAGGAACTGGACCCCGCGAGCCGCATGCTTGACGACCTATCGGACGTTGCTCCGCAGAAGACCATGACCGAACTGCGCGGTTTGCTGGGCTGCTTTTTGTTTTCCGAAGACGACGTGTTCAAGCCCATTGGCGTGCTTTCTGGCGGAGAACGCAACCGTTACGCGCTGGCGCGTATGCTGCTGCATCCGTCGAACTTCCTGCTGCTCGACGAGCCGACAAATCACCTCGACATGCGGGCGAAAGATGTGTTGTTGGAGTCGCTGGAAAAATACAACGGCACGGTGGTGTTCGTCTCGCACGATCGCTACTTCATCGACAAGCTGGCCACGCGCGTGTTCGAAATCGGCGACGGAAGGGTTGAAGTTTTCCCCGGCAACTACGAGGATTATCTCTGGCGCAAGCAGCGGGCGGCCGAGGGGGATGACAGCGAGATCGCCAAGGCAGCCAGCGCTCCTACATTGTCAGACGTGCCCGGCTACACTGCGCTGAAAGACGAGCCTCGCAAGCGGCTGAATCCCATCAAGATGAAGCAACTGCAGGAGCGCTGCCAGCAGCTGGAGAGCGAAATTGCAGACTTAGAAGCACAGATTGCCAACTGCGAGCTCGCTTTGCAATCCTTCGTCAGCTCCGAAGAGACGCAACGGCAGGTTGAACTGCTTGCCCAATGCCGTATCGATCTTGCGAAGATGATCGAGGAGTGGGAAGAACTCTCCACTGTGTTGGAGACCTGACGCCTGCTCACTGGCAGATCGCAGCTAATTCCTTCATCGGCTTCGGCGCCACTGGCGGGTACTTCAAGTGTTGCGCCTCGATCGTCTGCTCAAGAAGTGTGCCACCGTATTTCAGCGCCGCATTCGGATTGCTCTGGTAAGCCGGGTCGCTTTCTGCCTCTTGTAGCGTCACCAGCTTGAATCCTTTTTGCTTCAGCAAATCGAGCAACTGCGGCAGCATCACAGCGTCGAATCCGCCGAGGTGTAGCAGCATCACGTGCTTTACATCCCGCCCGAATACCACCTGCGACATCTTCTGGTCCGCTTCGATGTACTCGCCGGCGGTGCTCAAGTAACTCGCTTTCAGCCACTCGATAGACTTCTGGTCGTTCTTTGCGACGCATCGCGCATAAGGTGCATTCCATGCGTAGTCTTCAAAATCCAGAGTCACCTGGGCCACCCGGTAGCCATGTTCTTTCAGATACGCGCGTACCTCATTCCGTTTCTCCAGCGTGTCGCCTTCCCACAAGAATGGGTAGCGAAACCAATGCCAATTTTCTTTGCCCATCAACGACTGCAACAGCGGCTCGTTCTTCGCAATGTCTTTCTCAAATGACTCAACCGTGTTGTCGTTCAGGCTCATGTGCGAATACGTATGGTTTCCCAGCATGTAGCCGGCGGACCGCCACTCTTTCAGCACTGCCATGTCTTCCGGAACCTGCTCGAGTTTCACCGCGTTAATGAAACCGTAAACCTGCGGCGCGTTCGCCGCTTTCAGCGTGGCAATGATGCTCTTTGCCACGTCGAGCCGTGTCATCCCTGGCGGCAGTAGGCCGTGCGATGGCAAATCGTCGAAGGTGAGAGCCAGCTCCTGCGCAGCTGCAATTGCGGGCAGCGCCACGAGGAGCATGACGAAAGCCAGGAATCGCGGACGCCGGAGAATAAGATTCTTCATGCGTTTATGCCACCTATGGTTTCTTGCCCTCCACCCACTCCGGTTTGAAGTCGCTATTCGCTAACCACGTCACCGGTCCGATCATCGACGAGATGGCTTGGTCCATGTGCGGGAAATTAATTTTGCCCACGGTGTCGGTCGGTTGATGGTAGTCCTTGTGCAGGCCGAAGCTCGACACGGTCTGCGCGATGATACCGTCTGTCGCTAGCGCATAGTTGTCCGACCGCGTGAAGAACTTCTGCTCGGGATGAGGGTCGGCGGCAAGTTTCGCGCCCTGCTGTGCCAACTCGGGTCCGAGATTGGTGCGGTCCCATCCCGTCAACCAAAGTTCATCCGGTTTCAGCTTTGGGTCGGGACGGCCAATCATCTCGAACTCCAGGTTGGCGACGATGTCTGTCAGAGGGAAAGTCGGATTCTGCAGGAAATAGCGTGATCCCAGCAGCCCCTTTTCTTCACTGCCCCACAGCGCCACGATGACGGTCCGCTTGGGCTTGGGTTCCTTGGCCAGCACGCGCGCCAGCTCCATCACCGCCGCGGTTCCCGAGGCGTCGTCATCCGCACCGGGATACGTCTCTCCGTTGACGATGCCGAGATGATCGAGGTGTGCGCTCAGCAGGACGACCTGGTCTTTTTCGTCCGTGCCTTCGATCTTCGCAAGTACATTCCAGGTGTTCGTGATTTTCCACGCAGTCAGCTTCGCTTGCAGTTTGACCACCGAGCCCTCGGGCTCTGACCAAAGCTGGTCGAAACTTTCCGGCTTCACCAAAACAAGCGGGACGCGGATTTGCTTCTTCTGGTGCTCCTCACCAATCTGTTGCGGGATCTGGATTTGCTCCTCCGGTTGCTTGTCGCCAATCTGTTCCGGTATCTGCGGCGGATGCTTCGCGAGCATGTCGAACACCTGTTGCCACTCGGGAGACGATTCCACGATGACCAGCGCCGCTTTTCCATTCCGATACGGCTCAAGGACCTGCCGAGCCACTACCATGGTGAGGCCGGGTTTCAGCTTCACCAGCACAGCAGCGCCGGGCATGACGCTCGGGGTCACGTGGTTCTCTCCACTCAAATCAAGCTTTTGCAACGGCGCTGAAAGCGGCACGCCGGGAAGACCCGAGAGCGCGATCTGTTTACCGTGCGTCAGCACCACCGCTTTTGCGCCGCCATCGTTTGCTACGACAGTCAGCGTGGGGTTGCCGATTACTTCTCTCGACCGCAAACTGCCTGTCTGGATGAACTGTCCATCGTCCGCTGCGGGCGCCAATCCATAGGCCTTCAACTTGCCGGCGATGAATTGAGCAGCCCGATGTTCGTCTTCCGTGCCGCTGCCGCGTCCGTGGAGCGCGGGCCCAGCGAGGTAGGTTAAGTTGCTTTGCACGCAGCTCGCGCAAAACTCGGCAGTGGCTCCAGATTCACGGACCAGTGGCCGATGCGAGTGCACCGCGGGACGCGAAACTTGCGGTTCAGCCTGAGTGGGAGCGGCGGTTTGCGCCATTCCCCACAGCGTCAACAGAAGCGCCAGCGATAGATTGACGGTAACGGCGGTAAACAGTTTCTTGGAATTCAAGGATTGGACTCTTCGGATTTACTAATTTGATTTAGATGCTGATCCACCCTGCACGAATCGCCATCAGGCTGGCGACTCCCACGATGATCCACAATAGGACGCCCTGAATCAGCGGCCGCGGGCCGACTTTTCGCAGGGCTGCCGGCGACAAGGTTGCGCCGATCAGAAACAACGTGAAGATCAGCATCAATTTTCCCAGGCTGCTTAGCAAGTGATAGACGGGCAATCCGGCCAACAGATAGGTATTGGCCATCGCGGCCAGACAAAAGAACAGGATGAACCAGGGCCACTGGATGCGCGTCTTGCTGCCCTTTCTGATGGCGGTCGCAACCGTGATTGGCACGATCCACAGGGCGCGCGCCAATTTCACGGTGGTCCCTACGGCAAGCGCCGCCGCACCATACTTCGCGCAGGCGCCGACCACCGAACTAGTGTCGTGAATCGCCAGCGCCGCCCACAAGCCGAATTGTGACTGCGATAGCTTCAACGCGGCCCCGATGGCGGGAAAGGTCAGCAGCGCCACCGAATTCAGCAGGAAGATCGTACCCAGCGATACCGACATTTCGTCTTCGGTCGCGCCAACCACCGGACCGACGGCTGCGATGGCACTGCCACCACAGATCGCGGTGCCGGTCGAGATTAGAAAAGCGGCGCGGCGTTCGACCCCCACCAGTGTGGCGATCGTGGTTCCGACTATCAGGGCGAAGGCTATGCCCACTGCGGTGTACAGAAACCCGCTGCGGCCGGCACGCAACACCTGCTGGAGGTTCATGCCGAAGCCGAGTCCAACGACCGCGGCCTGCAGGAGGTACTTCGAGATCTGTCTCGATTCGCCCGGATAGGGATGGCTGGCGATGGCGCCGAAAACCAACCCCGCGACCAGCGCTAGCGGAGGCGAAGCCCACGGCGTTAGACAAAACGCCAGCCCCAGAACAAACAGTATTTTTGATCGCATGTATCGGATTCAGGACTGCAATCCGTCATTCTACAGGCTGGTTACGCGAATCAAGCCGAGCGGAAGCTGGGGCAAATAAAATGGGCCCAATGCCAAAGAGCGGTGACGATTCCTTGGCTTCGGGCCCACTCGATCCTGAAACGGATCGGAGGTGATACCTAATCGTAACTCCGCCTGTGGAAATGTCAAGGATTAATCCCGTTAAACTGCTGATTTTCTTAGAGTTGTGGCTGTCACGCGACAGATTTACAACTCGCTGAAAACAGGCGACATGCGGTCGAGCAACGTCTTCCGCGGGTTCTCTGCCCGGTTGCTTCGTCCAAACCCACTCCCTCCAGTCTTCTCTGGTTCGCTTCGGACTTACCTTCGCAGGAGCCCAAGGCCAAAATCATCGGTTTCGCGGTTTCGAACGTCCCGGTCAGGCAGGCTTTTCCCGTCTTTTCGAGTTCCAAAACGGCGATTCTGCAACCTTTGGGGCACAAGCAAGAACCTTCGTTGACTTTGCCTTACAGCGTCTGTTACCGTTTTTAGTTCCACAGTTTTCCTAGGCCCTCTGTACGCCTTCAGCCGCGGGAATTCACGAACCAGAAATGGACCCTCTACTCAGACAAGTGGGCGATTTACTGCTCGGGGCAGTCCCGACAGCGACCCTATTCCTGCTGCTTTATGCCCTTTATAGCGCTCTGGTCGGCAACCCGCTGAAGCGCGTCCTCGAACAGAGGCGCGAGCGGACCGAGGGTGCCGTCCTTAAGGCGCGCGCCGATATCGCCGCCGCCGAGGCCAAGACCGAGGAATACGAGAATCGTCTGCGCGAAGCGCGCTTGGTGGTATTCAAAGCGCAGGATGCCCGCCGGCAAGCTGCGCAGAAGGCACGTGCGGCCGCCGTGGCCGAAGCCCGCGAGCGCGCCCAGCAGCAAATTCGCGAGGCCCGTGTCGCAATGGAAAAAGACATGGTTGAGGCACGCGAGTCGCTTCAGTCCGAGGCCGACCGGCTGGCTATGGAAATCATTCGCACGGTTTTGAAACCCGCAGGCATGGCCTCCGCAGTGGGGCAGTCATGACGGCTAGAAGGTTTCGCCAAGTTGCTTTCGTTGTACTGTTTGCTGTTTCGATTTCTTTGGGCGTCATCTCTGCCCAAGACAGTGCAAAGCCTGCGGAACCTGCCGCGCCGCAATCGGCCAACCAGCCGAAACCAGAGCAGCCGGTCAATCCTGACACCGCTGTCAGCAACGACCTCACGAAGGCGTCCGAAGCAGCTGTGCGCTCCGAAGAGGGCGAACACCACGAAGAGAATGCTGAGCTCAAATACTCTTCGATGGTCGAGAAGCTGGGACGGATCATTGGAATCGGGCCCCACGGCATGTACTGGGTCTCGATGGCTGTGAATTTCGCTTTCCTCGCACTCTTCGTCTGGATGCTGCTGAAGTCGCGGCTGCCGCAGATCTTCCGCGAGCGCACCAACACGATCAAAAAAGCCCTTATGGAAGCTCAGGCTGCCAGCGCTGAAGCATCGCGCCGGCTGGGTGATATTGAATCGCGCCTGGCGAAGCTCGATACCGAAGTCAGCCAGATTCGCGCCGAGGCAGAGCGTCAGGCCGCTACCGAAGAGGAGCACATCCGGGCGGCCGCGGAAGAAGACAAGCACAAGGTGGTCGATGCGGCTGAGGCCGAGATTGCGGCTATCGCCCGCAGCGCCCGCCACGATCTGAAGAGTTTTGCCGCGTCACTCGCAGTTGACATCGCCGCCCGCAAGATCAAGGTCGACGACAACACCGACCAGGTGCTAGTCCGCCAATTTGTGGGGAGCCTGGGAAAGGACGGTGAGTAACCATGGCCGCAATTGCCAGCCGGTACGCACGCGCCCTGGTGGAAGTCGTTCTCGAGCAGAAGATCGAGCCTGCGACGGCAGTTCAGCAGGTGAATGACATGGTCGCCGCCGTCGCGGAGAGTGACCAGCTGCGCATGGTGTGGGAATCACCCGCGATTCCGGCGGAACAGAAGCGCAAGTTGCTGGACGCGATCGCCAGTCAGTCCGGCATTCTGCGTCCCTTTCGCAATTTTTTCGCGATACTGATTGACCACGGACGCATCCCGATGCTGGCGCAGATTGCCCGCCAGTTCGAGACGGAACTCAACACCCAGCTTGGATTTGTGGAGGCCGACATCACCAGCTCGCGTCAGCTCTCTACGGAAGAAAAGCAGGGGCTGGAGTCGAAGGTCGCAAACATAACCGGCAAAAAAGTGCGGGCTCGTTACAACACAAATCCAGAGCTTCTCGGAGGAGCGCTGGTACGCGTAGGCAGCACGATTTATGACGGCTCCATCCGGGGGCAGTTGCAGAAGTTGAAAGAACAGCTCTCGAATTCTTAGCAGTGAAGTTGGTTTCACAGTTTTCATCAATTAACCTGTCGGCGGCATGGCCTTTCAAGCGTTACTGACCACCAGCCACTAGCCACTGACCACTGGATTTATATGGCGCAGATCAAAGCAGACGAGATCACCAAGCTCATCCGCGAGCAGATCGACAATTACGAAACAAAAATTGCTGTCGATGAAGTCGGCACGGTCATGTCTGTTGGCGACGGTATCGCTCGCGTGTATGGACTGGAAAAAGTCATGGCCGGCGAATTGCTCGCCTTTCCGCACAACGTAGCGGGTCTCGCCATGAACCTCGAAGAAGACCAGGTAGGCACCGTGTTGCTGGGCGACTACACCGAGATCCAGGAAGGTGACGAGGTCAAGCGCACCGGCAGAATTATGAGCGTGCCGGTCGGCGACGCGATGATCGGCCGCGTGGTCAACGGTCTTGGCCAACCCATCGACGACAAGGGGCCTATCGCAACCGATCAATTCAATGAAGTGGAGCGCCTCGCGCCGGGCGTCATCAACCGCCAGCCAGTGAAAGAGCCCATGGCCACCGGGTTGAAGGCCATCGACTCCATGATTCCCATCGGTCGCGGCCAGCGCGAACTGATCATCGGCGACCGCCAGACCGGCAAAACTGCCGTTGCGCTCGACACCATCATCAACAGCAAGGGCCGCGACCTGATCTGCATCTACTGCGCCATCGGGCAGAAGCGTTCGTCGGTCGCGCAGGTGGTCAAGACGCTGGAAGATTACGGCGCGATGGAGTACACGATCGTCGTTTCCGCTTCGGCGTCCGATCCGGCTCCGATGCAGTACATCGCGCCCTACGCTGCGTGTGCTATCGGCGAGTACTTCCGCGACACCAAGCGGCACGCGCTGTGCATTTACGACGACTTGTCGAAGCACGCCGTCGCGTACCGCGAAATCTCGCTGCTGCTGCGTCGTCCTCCGGGACGCGAAGCTTATCCCGGAGACGTGTTTTATCTCCACTCGCGCCTGCTGGAGCGGGCGGCAAAACTAAGCAACGAACTCGGCGGAGGCTCGCTCACTGCGCTGCCCATCATCGAAACCCAGGCCGGCGACGTTTCCGCATACATTCCGACCAATGTGATTTCGATTACTGACGGCCAGATTTACCTCGAGACGGACTTGTTTAACTCCGGTGTTCGCCCCGCTGTCAACGTCGGATTGTCGGTCAGCCGTGTAGGCGGCAGCGCCCAGATCAAAGCCATGCGCCAGGTTGCCGGAACTCTTCGTCTCGATCTCGCGCAGTATCGCGAACTGGCAGCGTTCTCGCAGTTCGGCAGCGACCTGGATAAAGCGACGCAGAACCAGTTGGCCCGCGGTAAGCGCCTTACTGAAATCCTGAAGCAGGGACAGTACTCGCCGCTACCGTTCTCCAAGCAGATTCTTATCCTCTTCGCCGGCACGCAGGGCCTGCTCGACGACATGGAAGTCGACCAGTTACGCGACTTCGAAAAAGGCTTGTACGCCTACGTGGACACCGCAAATCCGGGCGTTCTGCGGGCGATCGAAGAGAAGAAAATCCTCGACGACGATCTTCGCGCCGACATGACCAAGACCATCAAGGACTACAAAGAACGTTTCGCCAGCGAGCGGGCAGCGATGGCCAAGGCGAGCGCCTAAGTCCCATGGCAAACGTACTCGATCTTCGGCGACGTATCCGCAGCGTGAAGAACACGCGGCAGATCACCAAGGCCATGAAGATGGTTTCGGCCGCCAAACTGCGCCGCGCTCAGGAGCGCGCGTTGGCGGCGCGTCCCTTTGCGCAGATGCTGACCAACGTCTTGCAGTCGCTGGTTAGCCGCACCGAGTTAGTTGATTCCGAAACCGGCATGCCGCTCCATCCGCTACTGCGCGAGACGCGACCAGAGAAGACTGTCCTGATCATCATCGTCACCGGTGATCGCGGACTCGCCGGAGCTTTCAATACCAACGTCCTGAAAGCGCCCTTGCGCTTTGTGGAATACCTCAAAGACAAGAACATCGATGTGGTGGCCATCGGACGCAAGGGTCGCGACTTCCTGCGCCGCCGTTTTCCCGTGACCGACCCAGAGTCTCCAGCGCGTGCGGGACGAGTGCAGATCGTTGGCGAGTATGTGAACATCCTGGGCAAGATCGAGTTCGATGCGGTCGAGGAAGTCGCTCACAAGATCATCAAGCGCTACTGCAACGAAGAGATCGACGGCGTGTACCTGATTTTCAATGAGTTCAAGTCCGTCATTTCCCAGCGCGTGATCGTGCAGCGCATCCTGCCGGTGCAGGACATCGGCCGGCGTGTCGTGACCCAGGCAGAAGACTTCTCGGCGGAAGCGCGCGAGCGCATGGGCGAAGCGGCCCGCACCGCGGGCGTGAGCCTACATGCTCCTGAGACGACAGAAATGGACCGCGAGGCCGTGAAGTTCGCGACCGCGCCGGTGGATTACATCTACGAACAGCCGCCGGAAGAGCTGCTGACTGATCTGCTGCCGCGCTATGTCACCGTCCAGATTTATCAGAGCTTGTTGGAATCGGTGGCTGCCGAGAATGCAGCGCGCATGACTGCCATGGATTCGGCCACCAACAACGCGAACGATGTGATTGACTCGCTCACGCTGACCCTGAACCGGGTCCGCCAGGCGGCCATCACCAAGGAAATTATCGAGATCGTCAGCGGCGCGGCTGCTTTGTAAAGAGATTTTGCGTAATTGCAATTACTAACCGAAGGCTTCTGGCGAAGAGCGAGAAGCGAATAGCGAAGAGCGAATTTATGCCTGAAAATATCGGACACGTCATTCAAATTGCTGGCCCCGCGGTAGATGTGCAGTTCGCTGAGCACAAGCTGCCGCCCATCTACTCCGCGCTGCGCGTGGTGGGCGACGGATTCACCACGCCCTTCCCCATTAACGTAATCCTCGAAGTCGAGCAGCAGCTCGGCGAAGGCCGCGTACGCTGCGTTGCCATGGAGCCCACCGACGGCATGGTGCGTGGCATGAAGGCCATCGACCTCGGTGGCCCCATCACGGTTCCGGTGGGCAAAGCGACGCTCGGTCGCGTGCTCAACGTGATTGGCGAGCCGGTGGACAACCTGGGCCCGGTGAACGCGGAAAAGCGCATGCCCATCCATCGTGCCGCGCCTGCTTTCGACGAGCAGTCCACCACGGCCGAGATGTTCGAGACCGGCGTGAAGGTCATCGACCTCATCCAGCCCTTCTTGAAGGGCGGCAAGATCGGCCTGTTCGGCGGCGCTGGCGTGGGCAAGACCGTCGTCATCATGGAGCTCATCAACAACGTTGCGCTGCAGCACGGTGGATTCTCCGTGTTTGCCGGTGTCGGCGAGCGCACCCGTGAAGGCAACGACCTCTGGCTCGAAATGCAGGAGTCGGGCGTCGTCAACATTAAGGAGCCCGGGAAGTCCAAGGCCGCGCTGATCTACGGCCAGATGACCGAGCCCCCCGGAGCGCGCCTGCGCGTGGCGCTGACCGGCCTCACCGTCGCCGAATACTTCCGCGACGAAGAAGGCTCCGACACGCTGCTCTTCATCGACAACATCTTCCGCTTCACCCAGGCGGGTTCGGAAGTCTCCACGCTGCTGGGCCGCATGCCTTCAGCCGTGGGCTACCAGCCCAACCTCGCCAGCGAAATGGGCGAGTTGCAGGAGCGCATCACCTCCACTAAGAAGGGTTCCGTCACCTCGGTGCAGGCCGTTTACGTGCCCGCCGACGACTTGACCGATCCCGCTCCGGCGACCACGTTCGCTCACCTCGACGCCACCACGGTGCTGTCGCGCCAGATCGCCGAGTTGGGCATCTATCCCGCGGTCGATCCGCTGGCATCCACCTCACGCATTCTCGATCCGCGCATCGTAGGCGAAAAGCATTACAACACCGCGCAGGCGGTGAAAGAGATTCTGCAGAGCTACAAGGACCTGCAGGACATCATCGCCATTCTGGGTATCGACGAACTCAGCGAAGACCAGAAGCTCACCGTTTCGCGCGCCCGCAAAATCCAGCGCTTCTTCTCGCAGCCCTTCTTCGTGGCCGAGCAGTTCACGGGCCTCAAAGGAAAGTACGTGAAGGTGGAAGACACTGTCCGCGGCTTCCAGGAAATTGTCGACGGCAAGTACGACGACGTTCCCGAGCAGGCGTTCTTCCTCAAGGGCGGCATCGACGAAGTGCTCGAAGCGGCTGAGAAGATGAAGGCCACGGCATAACCGTCATGGCAGACACGATCGAACTCGAGATTGTCACGCCCGAAAAGCTGCTGGTGCGCGAACGTGCCGATGATGTGGAGATTCCGGGCAAAGCCGGTTACCTCGAAGTGTTACCCGGCCATGCGCCGCTGATCACTGAACTGATGATCGGCGAAATCACCTACAAGCACGGCGGCACGACCGAGCATCTTTCCGTCGCTTGGGGATTTGCCGAGGTTCTGTCCGACAAGGTGACCATTCTCGCCCAAACCGCCGAGCGCGCGCAGGACATCGATGTAAAGCGGGCGCAGGAAGCCAAGGCCCGGGCCGAAGCGGCCTTGAATAATCCTGCTCCGGATCTCGACTACGATGCCACCCTGAACGCGCTCAAGCGGGCCGAGGTGCGCCTTGCGGTCGCCGCAAAAGCCGGTTCGATTGCGACTGCCCACTAGCATTCTCGTACAAGAAACAACGCGCCGGATGCCTTCGGCGCGCTTGGTTTTTTATTTTCGCTGTTTCTGACAACCGAGAACTGACCACTAACAACTACGCTAGAACCGTATCGCCTTCGCTACCTCAACCGCTTCGATCTTGCGCAAGTCCTGCAGCACCGCTTCGCTTACATCGCTGTCCACCTGCACGACGGCGACAGCTCCTCGCGGTTCTTTCGCCTGCTCGGCGCGACCCAGCGAGAAGTTCGCGATGTTCACGTTGTGCTGACCGAGTACGGTTCCCACGCGGCCAATCACGCCCGGAACGTCGCGGTTCCTTAGGTAGATGATGTTGCCCTGCAGCGGCGCCTCGACGTCGATTTCATCGATACGGAGCAGCCGCGGTGACGTTCCGCGCAGGACAGTTCCCAGCACGGTGCGATCTTGATGGGTGGTCTTCAAGCTCACCGTCAGTACATTCACCGCCGATCCGTGCGAGGAAGGTGGATTCTTGCGCTCGTTCAGCCGAATTCCGCGTTCGCCCGCGATCGACGCCGCATTCACCAGGTTGGCTTTCTCATGCGCCATCTGGTTCAGCACGCCCGCAACAGCGGCGTTGCGAATCAGGTCTGTCTTCCATTCCGAGATGTTCCCGCCGTAGCCGATGCTGATCTCTTCCACTCCGTTCTCGCCTGACTGCGCGAGGAAGGTCCCCAACCGCTCTGCCAGCCCGATGTAGGGCAGCATCTCTTCGTATTCCTCAAACGTTACCGAAGGCACGTTCACGGCGTTCTGGATCACACCCTTCAGCAGGTACTCGCGCACCTGCATCGCGATTTGCACGCCCACGGCATCCTGCGCTTCGTTGGTCGAACCGGCGATGTGCGGCGTCAAAATGACGTTCGGCGCGTTATGGTATGGCGAGTCTTTCAGTGGCTCATCACGGAACACATCCAGTGCCGCGCCGCCTAGTTGTCCCGATTGCAGTGCCGCCACCACCGCACCATCGTCAAGCAACTCGCCGCGTGCGCAGTTCACCAGCCGCGTGCCTTTTTTCATCTGGGCAAGACTCGCGGCATTAATCATGCCTTGCGTCTGCGGAGTCAAGCCCACATGCAGCGTGATGTAGTTCGCACTCGCAAACAACTCGTCCAGCGGAACCAGCGTGATCTGCAACTGCTGCGCCAGGCTCGCCGCGACGTACGGATCGTGCGCGATGACCTTCATGCCGAACGCTTGCGCCCGCTTGGCCACTTCCATGCCGACCTTGCCCAGGCCCACGATGCCCAGCGTCTTGGCACGAAGTTCCGTGCCTTGCAGTGACTTCTTCTCCCACTTACCGGCGTGTGTAGTCGAGTCGGCGCGCGTTAAATGACGCGCCAGCGCCAGCATCAATGCCAGAGTATGCTCGGCCACTGCGATAGCATTTCCGCCCGGCGTATTCATCACCACGATGCCACGCTTGGTAGCCGCCTCCAGGTCGATGTTGTCCACGCCCACGCCCGCGCGCCCGATCACGCGCAGCTTCGGAGCCTTGTCCATCATGGCGGCGTCAACAAATACCGCCGAGCGCACCAGCAGTCCATCGGCGTCGGCCAACTCGGCTGTGAGCGCATCTTTTTCGGGAATCGCAACAGTCCAGTCAGATTGCTCTTTGAATACCGCCAGAGCGGAGGGTGCAACTTTTTCAGCAACTACGATCTTCATGATGAGGCCCCTGGGTGAGAAGTATGAAGCTTTGAACGATGGCGTACCGGCTTTTGCGGTGCCCGGCAAATTATGTGGAATTGTCTTGTATCAGGGCACGACTTTGAGTCGTGCCGAAAAGCCGCTTCTTTTTGAATGAGCCGCGCGGACTTCAGTCCGCGCGGCCATCTCGTTTTCTTCTGCCAACCGACAACTGCTTACGCTTTCACCGCCGCGAACTCCTCCGCATATGTCTCCTGCACTGCGCGCACGCCCGCACCCAGCTCAAACCGGTGCGACGGAGCCACCTGCAGCAGCACCTGCTCCAGCGCGCCGATCACGCCGATAGCATCGAGGTAATCGTAATAGCCCAGATGCGCGATGCGGATCATCTTGCCCTTCATCTCGCCCTGTCCGTTGGCCACGACCATCGCAAAGCGCTCGCGGAACTCTTTCACCAGCGCGCTCGAATCTACACCGGCCGGCGGTAACACGGCGGTCACCGCTGCCGCCGGACACGTCGGAGCGAATAGTTCAAGCCCCAACGCCTTTGCTCCAGCACGTACCATTTCCGCCGAAGTCTCCGCGTTGTGGATAAGTGCATCACGTCCCGCCGCCAGATCGCCCTTACCCGATTTGCGAATGTAATCCAGCGACGCCAGCAGTCCCGCAATCAGCGCAGTCGCCGGGGTAAACGCCGACTCGCCCTTCGCCGCCGCTTTGCGCTCCTTGCGCAGGTCAAAGTAGTACCGCGGATTCTTGGTCTGCTCCATGCGCTGCCACGCGCGCTCGCTCACGGCCAGAAACGCCAGTCCCGGAGGAATCATCACTGCCTTCTGCGAGCCGCCGATGATAATGTCGATGCCCCATCCGTCCACGTCGAACTTCGTCGTGCCCAGCCCGGTGATGGCGTCCACCACCAGCAGCGTGTCGGTGCCCTTCAGCAACGAAGCCACGCCTCTTACGTCATGCCGCGCACCTGTCGAAGTCTCGGTGGCCTGCATGTAGAGCACGCGCGCGCCCTCGATCTTCGACTTCACTTCGTTGAGATCAAATGTCTCTCCGTACGGTGCCGAGACCAGTTCCACCTGGCAACCGAAAGCTTTGGCGATGTCGCGCCACCGTTCGCCGAACTTGCCCGCCGTCAGCACGACGACCTTGTCGCCGGGCGACGTGAGGTTCGAGACTGACGCTTCCATCGCGCCGCTACCCGACGCAGCCAGGATCAGCACGTCATTTTGCGTATCCATGAAAGTCTTCAGGTCGGCCAGCGAGCGGGTAAAGATCTCGCGGAATTCCGCCGTGCGGTGATGCATGTCCGCCGCGGCCATGGCCTGCTGGGCTGCTGGAAGAAGAGGAGTAGGACCGGGAGTAAAAAGCCTGGTTTTACGTAGCATGGCTGCCACCTTTGCTCGTAGAGTATCCGGCTACGACTCGAAGATGCGCCGGATACCTATGATATAGCCCCAGCCTGTGGACAAGCCACTATAATTGCCGCATGAGTTTGACCGAGCAAGTGCAGAAAGACATGATTGACGCCATGCGCAAGAGAGAGGAGCTGCGCCTCTCCACCCTGCGCATGATGAAAAGTGCCCTGAAAAATAAGGAGATCGACAAGCGCGCCGCTCTCGACGAAAAAGAGGAACTGCAAGTCTTCAGCATGCTCATCAACCAGCGTAAAGACTCCATCGAAGCCTTCGAAAAGGGCAATCGCCCCGAGCTCGCCAAGAAAGAGGCCGAGGAGATCACCATCATCGAAGCCTACATGCCCAAGGCGCTGGACGAGGCCGACATCGTCGCTGCCGTGAAGTCCACTATCGCAGAAATGGGCTCTCCCACGATGAAAGACATGGGCACGGTGATGAAGAATGTCATGGCGAAATTCGCCGGCGCGCGCGTCGACGGCAAGCTCGTCAGCGAGACGGTGAAGAAAGAGTTGGCAGGGAAGTAGGACAAGGAGCCACTGGCGAGAGACCATCCCGGCCGTTTGTATATACATTTGCATAGCTATCTGATACGATGACTCGAACGGACGACGGATTCGATTGGGATACTGGGAACCGCGCGAAGTGCCAGAAGCATGGCGTCTCTATCCCGGAAATCGAGGCCGTGTTTGAGAACGATCCGTTGGTTGCACCGGACCTCAAGCACTCCCATGCCGAGGAGAGGCTGATCGCCATAGGCCGGACTCACGCCGGGCGTTACGTGTACGTGGCGTTTACCCTGCGTACCGGAGATCGTCAGCGGCTGATTCGGCCGGTTTCGGCTCGTTACATGCATGCAAAGGAGATCGCTTTTCATGAGCAAAGCCAAGAAGAAGAAAGTGCCTAAACTCTTGACCGACGAGGCTGCGGAACAGTTCCTGGCCCAAGATCTCTCAGACTTGGATTATTCGCAATTCCGGCGCGTCCACTTCGAGTTTGCGAAGAAAGACAAGCAAATCAATATGCGTCTACCTGCACCGTTGCTGGCTGCGCTGAAGGCGAAGGCGAAGGAGCGCGGCATTCCCTACACTCGTCTGATACGCGAAGCTCTGGAATATGCTGTGAGTCGCTCCGCCGCCTAACGCTGCCTGTTGTAATCTGATTCTTCCGCATGACTTATCAAGCCACAGTCGAGCAGCTCTACGCCCTGGGACACGAGCTCGCCGCCACTCCCTCGCACAAGTTCGACCTGGCCTATGTGCGCGAGATGTCGTCCGCGCTCGGCAATCCCGAGCGCCGTTTTCCCAGCGTGCTCATCGCAGGCACCAACGGCAAAGGCTCGACGGCCGCAACCCTTTCGTCCATCTTGCGTGTCGCGGGATACAAGACCGCGCTCTACACCTCGCCGCATCTTGTACGCATCAACGAGCGCATGCGCGTCAATGGCGAACCCATCTCCGACGTCGAGTTCAGCGCAATCTACGACCGCGTCGAACGCACCGCGCAACAATTGCTCCATGCTGAAAAGCTACCCTGGCACCCCAGTTTTTTCGAGATGCTCACGGTCATGGCGTTCGAGTACTTCGCCAGCGTCGGCGTCGAAATCGCCGTCCTTGAAGTTGGCATGGGCGGCCGCCTCGACGCCACCAACGTTGTTGACCCGCTCATCTCCGTTATCGCCGACATTTCGCTCGACCACCAGAAATACCTGGGCAACACCATTGGTGAAATTGCCCGCGAGAAGGCCGGAATCATTCGCGAAAACGGCTTGGTGGTTACGCTGCCGCAGCATCCTGAGGCTAACGACGTCATCGGGCACTCGATTCTCGACCGCCACGCCACTGGTGTAAGCGCGGTGAAGTACACCCCGCCTGTCTCGCCCGGCGCCGCCGAATTCCTCGCCGCACAGGTCACACCGGCGCCTCGCCGCAACCGTTATCCATTGAGTGTGCTGAGCGAAGAGATTCTCATCGACTCGCCACTCACTGGCCGCCATCAGTTTCGCAACATTGCATTAGCTATCGCGACGGCAGAAGAACTCGCGAAGTTCGGCTTCAAGGTCACGCCCCAACAAATCGAGCGAGGGATTCGCGAAACTCACTGGCCCGGGCGTTTCCAGGTCATTCCGCCGTCGGCCGCGACGCATCAGCGCACTCTCGTCCTCGATGTCGCCCACAATCCCGCCGGAGCCTGGGCACTCCGATCCGCACTATCCGAAACCTTTCCCGACCACCCCTTCACTCTCGTCTTCGGCGCCATGCAAGACAAGGCAATTCAGGAGATGGCAGACATCCTCTTTCCCGTTGCCGAACGCGTCATCGTGACCCACATCGAAAATCCGCGAGCAGCGAGCACCGCGCAATTACTGCACGCTGGGTCGCGTACCGGAGCCGCAATGGTTGCCGAAGAAACTGTAGCAGCCGCCCTAGCGCGCGGCTTCGAAGTTACTCCTTCCGACGGAATGGTAGTCGTGACCGGTTCCATCTTCCTGGTTGGCGATACGATGAAGATGTTGGGAATCGCGGCCTAAACATGGCTTACATCGATCAGAGCGAAAAGCGAAGAGCGAAGAGCGGTCTCTTCAGCCGTCTGCGTTCCTACTGCATCTTCGTGCCTCTGATCTATCTCTACACCGCGATCATGGGCAGCCTGTCGCTGTTGTCGTCGTTCTTGGATCGCGACGGCCGCATGCAGCACTGGTTTGCGCGCACCTGGTCGCGCATGATTCTGAAGACCACCTTCGTTCACGTCAACATCGAGGGCCTCGAGCACATCGATCCCGCGCAAGCCGCCGTCTATGCCGCGAACCATCTCTCCGCGCTCGATATTCCGGTGCTCTACGCCAGCCTGCCTACGCAATTCCGCATCCTCGCCAAGAGCGAATTGTTTCGTTATCCATTCATGGGATGGCACCTCACGCGCTCCGGGCAGATTCCCATCGACCAGGGCGATGCCCGCACCTCGCTGCGCAGCCTTAATCGCGCCAGCGAATCGCTACGCAAGGGAATGCCGCTGGTGATCTTCCCCGAAGGCGGTCGCTCTCGCGATGGACGCTTGCAGGACTTCATGGGAGGCGCATTTTATATGGCCATCAAGGCACAAGCGCCGGTTGTTCCCATCGTGCTGGTCGGGACTTACGAACTGCTGCCCATGAACAGCTTTCATCTGCATCCCGGTCGCGTTGACATGATTATCGGCGAACCGATTTCAACCACGGGCATGGTCCCGCGCGAGATGGACAAACTGGCGGCGCGCGTCAGAGAAGTGATGGCCGACATATACTACTCGCGATCTAAAGTGCCAGCTCCGCCTGAAGGCTCAAGTTCCGCCGCTGTCATCCTGAGCGAAGCGACCGAAGGGAGCGGAGTCGAAGAGCCTGCCCTGAGCCCGCCGAAGGGACCCCTATCTCGCGAAAGCACCTCAGGTGAGCCAACGAAGGTCTCATGAAGCCTCGCATCGCCATTCCGATTCCCAACTCTGCCGACCCAAATTACGCCATGCGGGCTTTGCCGCAGTACGAAGACGCCATCCGCGCCGCCGGAGGCGAGCCTGTCATTATCGATGTGAACGCGGAACCGTCAGCCATTGCGCAGAAGGTGAAGACATGCGATGGGGTCCTTCTTCCCGGCAGTCCGGCTGATGTCGATCCGGAAAAGTACGGCGCTGCCCGCCATCCCCAGACCGCGGCGGCAGATCCAGTGCGCGACAACACCGACGAACTGCTGTTGCAGGATGCCTACAACATGCGCAAGCCG
Organism: uncultured Acidobacteriaceae bacterium; assembly: GCA_963730105.1. Classification (GTDB taxonomy): domain Bacteria; phylum Acidobacteriota; class Terriglobia; order Terriglobales; family Acidobacteriaceae; genus DASRAA01. The sequence goes on along the minus strand of CAVSQO010000007.1, from coordinate 65,979 downwards.
ATCTTTGGCATTTGTTACGGCCTGCAGTCACTCAACGTCTGGCGCACCGGCACCCTCGATCAGGATTTGCCGCAGGGCATAAACCACGAGGCTGGCCGAACCGTGGCCCAAGCGCATGATGTGCAGATCGATCCCTCGTCAAAGCTCGCGTCAATCTTGAGCACCGCTGGAGCGCTGCCCGCAGACCCATCGCCGACCATCGCCGTTAACTCCAGCCATCATCAGGCTGCCGACATCCTGGGCGACGGCTTGCGCCTCACTGCATGGAGCCCAACCGACAACGTCAAGGAAGCATTCGAAGGTACCGCCGACGATCACTTCGTGTTGTGCGTGCAATGGCATCCCGAGCGCACCTACGAGAGTGACGCGGCCTCGAGCGCGTTATTTCAGGCGTTCATCCGCGCTGCCGCCGAGTGGCACAAGAAACTTCCTCTGAAGCAGCAGGACTTCGAATCCATGCCCAGCAAACACTGAGCCTGTCGCATCGAGGGCGATTTGAAAGGGCACGGCTTTAGCCGTGCCGTTCTGGCCGCCATAAACATTGGGCTTTAGAGGCTACTGAAAAAGTCGCTTTCGGCAGGGTTTTGAAGGGGCGCAGCTTTAGCTGCGCCGTAGAAGTCCTTTATTTTGTCATTCCTCGCGGGCTTCAGCCCGCGGGGAATCTGCTTTTCCGACTCTTTCAGCAGCCTCTTTAGCCCCTGAGGATACCCGGTCCACGTACGCCCCGAAACAACTCCATCCGCTTTGTAGCAGACGCCCGTATCAAGTACCCTGTTCTCTTATGCTCGATCTAGCCTTTGTCCGCGATCATCTTCCCATCGTCGAAGAAAAGCTGCGTCAGCGCGGCATGGATCCCGCACTCGTCCTCGGGGATTTCCGCGTTATCGATCTCGATCGCCGCGCCGCCATCACCAAAGCCGAGACCATGAAGGCGCAGCGCAACAAACTGACGGAAGAATTTCAGCGCCTCCGGAAAGAGAAACTCGACACCGCCGCCAACCTCCAGGAGCAGAAGGAACTTAAGGAAAAGATCGCCGAAGCCGAAAAGATCGCGGAAGAGGCGGATGCTCGATTGCGCGACATCTTAACCGGCATCCCCAACCTTCCTGACGCCACCGTGCCCGTCGGCCACAGCGCCGACGATAACGTCGAAGTCCGGCGCTGGGGAACGCCGCCGCAATTCGACTTCACTCCCAAGCCGCATTGGGAACTCGGCGAAAGCCTCGGCATCCTCGATCTCGAGCGCGCTGCCAAGATCACCGGCGCGCGCTTCGCCGTCTATTGGGACCTCGGCGCCCGCCTCGAGCGCGCCCTAATGAACTTCATGCTCGACCTGCACACCCGCGAGCATGGATACACTGAAGTTCTGCCGCCCTTCATGGTCAACGCCGAATCCATGTACGGCACCGGCCAGCTTCCCAAGTTCGAGGCCGACCTGTTCAAGGTTCCGTACAACGACAAGAACCTCTACCTGATTCCCACCGCCGAAGTTCCGGTCACCAACCTCTATCGCGACGAAACCCTCGACGGCGCGCGCCTGCCAATTTCCCTTACCGCCTACACGCCTTGTTTCCGCAGTGAAGCCGGCTCCTATGGCAAAGACGTGCGCGGCATCATCCGCCAGCATCAGTTTCAAAAGGTCGAGCTGGTGAAGTTCACCAAGCCCGAGCAGTCTTACGAAGAGCACGAAAAGCTGACCGCCAACGCCGAGGAGGTACTGCAGAAACTCGGACTGCACTATCGCACCGTCGTTCTCTGCACTGGCGACATGGGATTCTCGTCAGCCAAGACCTACGACATTGAAGTCTGGCTCCCGGGGCAGGGACTCTATCGCGAGATTTCTTCCTGCTCGAACTTCGAGGCGTTCCAGGCGCGTCGCGCCAACATCCGCTATCGTCCCGAAGGCGCGAAGAAGAGCGAATTCGTGCACACGCTCAATGGCAGCGGTCTCGCTATCGGCCGCACATGGGTTGCGATTGTTGAGAACTATCAGCAGGCCGACGGAAGCGTTCTGGTTCCTGAAGCTTTGCGGCCCTACATGGGAGCGGACCGCATCACGCCTATTCGCCGGTAATCTTCACTCGCAGCTCTTCGGGAATGCGGTCGCGAATCTCTTCCGGCAGTTTGTCCAGTCCGATCCGCGCCCCCGTCATGGCCGCATCCTTCACCACCATGGGAGCAGGCGTCGCGATCGCCACCAACAGCCACAGCAGCATCGAGAGCAGGAACCCGCCCAGCGCACCGATCTCCAGCCAGAACGCATGGCTAGGCCGGTAGTGGCGAATTACTCCGTAAGCCAGCAGGAAGACGATCATCGATGCCGACGCCAGCACCATCAGACCGATATCGATGCCGCGATGCAGCCGCTGTCGTGAGCGGCAATGCTCGCACTCCGCCAGATGCGCTTCATAGTCGCCGCGCATTTCCGGAGCCAGTCCCGAGATGTCATAGCGCCACCCGGCAAGAATCTTGCCGATGACGCGATCAGTACACTCTGCCATGAAAGAAGCCCTGCTCCCGAAAGGAGCCGTCGCGGATTTCGCTACAACCGAATTGCCGGTAGCGGTTCATGTTGTGCCGCAAGCACCAACTGATTACGCACAAAGTTGCGCTGCTCGCCCAACGCACGCTCAGCCGTCACCCGCGCGATTTCGGGATGGTTATTCTGTTCCGAAAGGTGCGCCAGGATGAGGTATTCCGCACCTCCATCATAGTCCGTCGTCAAAAAATCCGCGAGTGCGTCGTTCGACAAGTGTCCCACCCGGCTCATCACTCGCTGCTTTACCGACCATGGATATGGCCCTCCGCGCAGCATCTCCAAATCGTGGTTTGACTCGATCATCAGCACCTGGCATCCGCGAATATGATGGCGAACGCTGGCCGGCATGTAGCCCAGGTCCGTGCACACGCCGATCTTGATGCCCTCACTCACGAACGTGAATCCCACCGGATCGACCGCATCGTGCGGGATGGTGAACGGAGTCACCGTCACCGTGCCTATCGCAAACGAACGCCCCGCCTGAAACACCTCCAGCCGCTCCAATTTGACGCGATTGCCCGCGCTATCGCGCGTAACCTTCCGATACGCATCGTGCGTCGCGCCCGTCATGTACACCGGAACTTTCAGTCTCTTGGCCAGCACACGCAGTCCGCTCACATGGTCACTATGCTCGTGAGTCACGATGATGGCGCTGATTTCGCTCGGATCCTCGCCGCATGCCGCCATCCTCCGCAGCAGCTCCCGGCACGACAGGCCCGCGTCCACCAGCACGCGCGTTCCGTTGCTGCAGACAAGCGTGCAATTCCCCTTGCTCCCGCTCGCCAGCACCGTGACTGAAACTGCCATAGCCGCGAGAATAAACCCACCGCCAATCCGTTGGTAGTAACAACCTGGTAACTTTCACATACGCAATAGCGCGCACCCGAGTTTCACCTTTCTTTTTCACAGCTATTTTCGGTCCTGCACACGAATTGCACAGCCGCCCGCGTTTTCCCCTTGAGACTCCCGCGGCCCTGCAATTATCGTTGGCCGCAATTAGGCACGAGCCATTTGCATTCCGTTTTCGCGGCAATGCGCGGTCAACTCCGGGACAAGGCAGTTTGCAGCCAACGCTCCACCGCAAGATCCTCGGCGGTTGGACATGTCTCGCGGAACCGCGTCGCCGGTCGGGACAGTTCGAGCCATGTGTGCGTCTGTGCGGACAATCCGCGGCGGCCATGCCGCGCGGTTATTCCCCTGTTCGCGCGGCAACCAGCGCACTGCGCGCCTGGCGCCGGGCTCAACTTACCGATGCGCTCTTCTCGAGCCACGAGAGCGGGGGCCCTGCGTTTTGCCAACGCTGGAGCTGTGCCTCAATGTGCGACCCGCGGGTGGCTGGCCTGCGGGTCGCATTGCATTTTATGGGTGCCAACAACTGAATCGCGATTCAGCGGACCTGCGCGTTATGCACAGCCGCTCACAGCTTTTCGGAAGAAATCTTCCCGCAAACAGAAATTTGCACCCGAAGAATCATTGCGCGGCAACTTCGCTCGGCACTAATCTAACTTCACTCTCCCATGGCCACCACCGATTACAGTCTGGAACGCGGTCTTCCTGCCAGCATCGACGCTGAGCGCTCCATCCTCGGCGCCATCCTGATGGAGACTCTGCTCTTCGACCAGGCTGCCGAACTCAAGCCCGACGACTTCTCTCTCGACGCGCATCGCCGCATCTTCTCCCGCATGCGCGACCTGCAAGACGCAGGCCGCCCGGTTGACATGATCACCCTCGCCGAGGAGCTCGACCGCCGCAAGGAGGTCGAAGCCATCGGCGGCGTCGCCTATCTCTCCTCGCTCATCGACGGCCTGCCCGAGCGCCCCTAGCATCGAGCACTACGTGCGCATCGTGCGCAACAAGTCGCAGTTGCGCGGCCTCATCAACATCGCGCAGAACGCCATCGCCGAAGCCATCGAGCACTCCGACGAAGCCGAAGAGGTCATCAACCGCGCCGAGCAGGGCATCTTCCAGCTCTCCGAGGGCCGTCTCGGCCAGGGCCTCACTGACATCCCCACCATCATCAAGAACTCCTTCGGCTCGCTCGATGCGCTCTACGCCCGCGGCCAGGAGATCACCGGCCTCGCCACCCATTACACGCAGCTCGACAAGATGACCGCCGGCTTCCAGCCCTCCGACCTCGTCGTCATCGCCGCGCGTCCCTCGATGGGCAAAACCGCGTTCGCCATGAACATCGCCGAAAACGCCGCCGTCCTCGACAACAAGGTGGTCGGCGTCTTCTCGCTCGAAATGTCGAAGGAAGCGCTGCTCATGCGCATGCTCGCCTCGCACTCGCGGGTTGACTCGCACCGCCTGCGCACCGGCTTCATCCCCAAAGAAGATCGCGAGAAGCTGACCTTCGCCACCGAAAGCCTCATGCAGGCGCGCCTGTTCATCGACGACACGCCCGCCATCTCGGTCACCGAGATGCGCTCCAAGTCGCGCCGCCTCATGCAGCAGGAAGGCCGCCTCGACCTCATCATCGTCGACTACCTCCAGCTCATGTCGGCCGTGGCCATTGGCGGCAAGCGCTTCGAAAACCGCACCCAGGAAGTGTCGGCCATCTCGCGCGGACTGAAAGCCGTCGCCAAGGAATTGAAGGTGCCGGTGGTCGCGCTCTCGCAGCTCAGCCGCGCTCCCGAAAGCCGCGGAGGCGACCATCGTCCCCAGCTCTCCGACCTGCGCGAGTCCGGCTCCATCGAGCAGGACGCCGACGTCGTTGCCTTCATCTTCCGCGAAGAGGTCTACAAGAAGGACGATCCCGACCTCGACGGCCTCGCCGAGATCATCGTTGCGAAACAGCGCAACGGCCCCGTCGGTGTGATCAAGCTGGCGTTCCTGCATTCCTGTACGCGCTTCGAAAACCGCGCCGCCGAGAGCGACTACATCCAGTAGCTGGATGCTCACGTGACCCACTCGGTGCCATTCCGCTATTGGGAAGCTGGGTAATGAGACGAATCCGCGGTGTCCTTGCTTCAACATGACGCGGCATTGGAAATCTAGCATGGAGTCAACTTGGCTGCGCTAAAGACATACTTCGAAGGCCAGTAAGACTAATGGCAAGTTCACTCGGTAGGCTTGCCATCCATCGCAGCGGAGGAGACCGCATGGAATTCGTTAAAGTATGGCTGGCGAAGCGGTACGGAAATAACGCGGAACATCCCCCATATATCGTCTCTTCGACCGACGCCATGTCGGCGCCGAGGGAGTATTCAAGGGGTTGGGCATCAAGTGACCGTACTTTGATCAGATCGGATTGCTCCGACATGCTTCTATAGCGTTCAGGGATATCCTCGAATACGTCCACTTCTTACCTGCACCGCTCGATCTGATGGCGCATGAATGCCTCACCGAATGGAGACGACTTCCTTCCTCCAGAAAAGATTTGCGCGCGAATTGTTTTCCCCACAATCCTTCCTTGCTATGCGAACTTCGTCCCGCGTTTGTTCTGCCAATGCGAGTTATTGCCCTTGAAATCCTGCATGACTTTGGACAACGCCACGGCAGGAGGGAGTGCAATCAGCAGGTGAATGTGGTTCGGGGTGCACTCCTGCCGCCAGCAGGGTGATGCCCTTCGCCTGCGCAATGACGGTCAGGTATTTACACATCTCGTCAACGTCTGGGATCAGATCACGACGGCCTTGCGTGCTGAAGACGCAATGCGTCAGGACCCATGCATGGGTGTGCGACATGTCTGCAATCTAAGCTCTAAATGAGTTTAGTGGCTGTGATGTTCGGCACGCGCGAATGTTCATGTGCCGTCCCTTCGCTCGCCGCGGCGCACCTCCGGGACTCGCCCATTGCGGACATATCAAAGCCCAGCCCGCCGCGGCGGACTGGGGTGGCCACCAAAAAACCTCGGGTCCCGGAGCCGCTTTAGCGGCGAAGGGACGGCATACAGCCCTTTTCAAGGCGCCCTATATCCCGTCTGCACCTGCTCAAGATCCCGAAAGAAAGCTGATCGACAGGCTGCCTTTCACGCAAACCGCATTCGGCTGATACGTGTTTTCCGGCGGATCGAACATGGGATAGAAATAGGTGCTGACTCCATTCGCGCAATTCGGTGTTCCGGTCGCGCACGTTGCATTCGGGTTCCCACACTTGCTGGGGTAATTTTCCGGGCCGTATGCGCTGCTGGTTGGTCCCTGGCAGGTATAGACAGGCTCTGACGGATTGCCACTGCAAGCTAGGGTCACCGGCAGATTGTAGGAAGCACCCCCGGTGTTGGCACACTGATTTTGTTTCCAAAGAGTATCGGTGCAGGTCGAGGGGATGACGCTGATGTCATACCAGACACAGGCAGCCCCGGAATTGAAACATCCGGGATTGCTGGCCGCCTCAAAGTTTGTTTCGACCATAGTCAGATGTTGCGTCTGGGCATTCATGCAATCCGCAGGCGCAGCGTTCAACGCGGCACAAAAGCGTGAGGAACTGCTGGACGTGTCAACCGACGCGGTACAGGTCTGGTTCGCGTTAATTTGAGTATATGCAGAGTTTGCGCCCTTGCCGGTGTTCAGGCACCCGTTCCCGGATGAATTCCACGTGATAACACCCGGGGCGTGGGTCAGCGTGGTAAAGCTGACATAGATCGGAACCGCCTGGCTATTCAAAATACTAACGGTCACAGTATCTGCCAAGGCCATGGGTGAGACGCCAAGTAGCATCAAAAGGACAATGGATATTCCATTGAAAATACCCCGATAACCATTCATCGCTTATCCCCTTCCAGCGACGAATCATAGCCTCGTTCCGTCGCCAAGGCGACAAACTTTTGGATATTCGGGGTGTCGGCCCAAAATTGCCTTCCTTGGAATTGTGGCGAAGCGCCAAAGGAAACGAACCATTGGTTTTGCTCGATTCCACGACGGCCACCGAAGACAGGCCCGGAGGGCCGACATATCAAAGCCCAGTGCTTCAGAGCCTGTTACGGAACTCTATGCTCGTCCTATGCGGTGGAACGAAGACAATGAAATCCGAGTGCCGGAGGCACGCCATAATCTAGCCCAGCGTGAAGCCGAAGGCGAAACGCTGGGGTTCAGTGGAAGATTTCATGCGAGTCGCGGAGCGACGGCAGAGTTTCGTAACAACCTCTTCAGCACTGGGTAGGCCTAATTTGGATGCCCGTTTCGCCCACTCCGTTATCACACGGCGGCGTGACCTCTGTCCTTTCCCACCTCATCTCCCATGCTGTAAGAAATGTACCGTGACGCAAGGGGAGACGTGTCTCTGCCTCCATCCGCGCCCAGCGCGCCCGAGAATCTGTTCTTTGACATCGCCCGGTGGCGCCGAAAATGAGTATGACTTGTATTGAAAGTATGTCAATTTGCAGTCATATAAGTATGACAAGTATGGCAAATCGCTGTATGTAAAGTATGAAAAGTATGACAAATTTTTGGGCTCAAACCGCCATTCTTCCCAGCTAAGTCCTACGGGCAGACATGGATACGTATAACTCCTTTAGAATGATAACTTGCGAACAATTTCCGCCCAAGCTATTGATTCTAAACAACCACGAATCACGCGTTTATCCCATGAGCGAAATTGCACGCGCGTTCATTTGCTTTGTGTTCGCCTGTTTAAGTGGGGCGGGCTTGTACCACGTCCCTCCTCGCGACGGAGCGTGTGGTAGGCTTTATCTCCATCCGGAAAGTTAATAACGATTTGAAAGGATCGACCGGAATGTTCTTTGAGAAGTCTCGTATCGCCGCATCTGCGCTCGTCCGTCTTTCTATGGCGCTCGCAATTCTCCTGGCACCGGCCATCGCCAAAGCCGGGGCTATTACGATTGATGAGGCTGGAGTGAATGCGATCTTCTCACAAGAGAGCTTTGGCGACACGCCCGTCAGCATTCGCTTCAACCCGCCCCAAACAATCGTTGCTCCCCAGTACCTTGTGATCAATACCCTCGCAGATTTGCAAGGGCTCTATAGCTTGGTGCCGAACCCTGCGCCAACTGTGGTGGTATTTTTCGTGGATACCATCGATGCGTGCGGGACCGTGGACGTTTCGGCCGACGGAAGGTATTTCGGGTGCGCGCAGTTGCCTGGGAATTTTCAGGTATTGAATTCCGCCAAGGCAGCAGAGTTTCCCGCGAAGCTGCTCGCCCACGAGCTCGGCCATAATTTCGGCTTGGAGCACACGACCCTCGGCCTGATGACCCCGCAACTCGAGTTTGGTGGCACGGAACTCTTCGAAGATCAGGTCGCGCAGATCCTGCAAAGCCCTTTGATCCAGATCGATGCTAATGGCCAGCGATACGTTACGGTCACGCCAATAGCGATTGTTGGCACGCCAGAACCCTCGACGCTGCTGCTCCTCAGCAGCGGCTTCGGAGCGATGCTCGCCATCAAGAAAAAGAAATCGCCAGGTACCCCAGGTTCGCGCCCCTCTTTTGGGCGCTAACCTGGGCAACGAATAACCTTACTCGTACCGCAGCGCCTGCATGGGTCGAGTTGCGCGGCGCGCCGCGCCGGCAGGTAGCTGGCAAGCGCATTGATCGCCAGGAGAACCGCGGCCACCAACACCAGCGTCGCCGTGTCCCAAGGCTTCACGCCGAAGAGTACGCTGCGCAAGAAGTATCCCGCCAAAACTGCTCCGGCAACACCCGCAGCGATGCCGATTGCCGCCAGTCGCATGCCGTTGCTGAGAACGAGCCGGAGCACATCTCCGCGAGGCGCTCCCAGAGCCATGCGAACGCCGATCTCGCGGGTGCGCTGGCTCACCGAGTACGACACTACGCCGTACAAACCAACCACGCCGAGCAGGAGCGCCGATAGGGCAAAAATGCTGACCAGTCGCGCCGGGTAGCGATGCATCATGGCCGCCGGAGATTGGGCGATCAAGTCTTCCACAGTCTGCATCTGGAACAGCACAATGCCGGGATCAACCTGATGCACCGCTTGTTCCAACGCCGGCCGGAGCGCCGCTCGGTCCAGATCGGAGCGGACAACGACGGCAAAGATATTGTCTGGGCCCTGTGCGAAGGGCGTGTAAATCGCAGGCTTGTCGGCATCGGTAAGCTCGCCCTCGTGCACATCCGCCACCACGCCGACCACCTGGCGCGGCTTCTCTTTCGGGCTGTAAGTGAAAATGATTTCTTTGCCGACCGGGTCCTGGTCGCCGAAGGCAATCTTCGCCGCTGTCTGATTAAGAATCACGACCTTGGGTGCATTGGCATCATCCCGTTCGTTGAAGTAACGCCCTGCCTTGAGTCTTGCCTGCAAAGTCGAGAAATATCCGGGATCGATGTCGCGACTGTTGGCTTCGTAAGGCAACGGCGTCAGGGGCGCACCGACCACGCGAAACAGGCTGGTATTGCCTCCGACCACCGGCGGAGTGCTGGTTATACCGACTGACGAAACCCCCGGCACGGCGCGCAGGGCATCCATCAGCTTGTCATGCAGCAGGTTCGCCTGCGCGTCCTCGTCATAACGCTTGCTGTCGGGAAACACATAGAACGTCGTCAAGCGGCTCACGTTGAATCCGGTATCGACCTTGAGCAGGCGGTAGAGGCTCTTCAACAGCAGCCCCGACCCGACCAGCAAGACCGCGGAGATCGCCACCTCGGCGATGACCAGCAACGAGCCGACCTTTCTCCACGAGCCTGAAACGGATTGCTGGCCGCCTTCCTTGAGCGCGTTGTTGGCGGGAGCGGACAAACCGATGGCCGGTGGCAACGAGAACAGCAACGCCGTCAGCAGGCCCAGGCCAGCGGCGAATAGGAGAATTCGCGGGTCGATGGATGCGTCCCTGAGGTATGGCACATTCTGCAGCATCTCCGCCGGCAGCGTGTGAATCATCCCGCGGGTGGCGAGCATTGCGAAGACAATGCCCGCCAGCGTGCCGACCAACGCCAGCAGTGTTCCTTCGACTAGTAGCTGCCGGACCATTCTCCATCGTCGCGCACCCAATGCCGAGCGAATAGCGAACTCTTTGGCGCGTGTCGCCGAGCGGGCCAGCAGCAGATTCGCAATGTTAGCGCAGGCAATCAGAAGAAGCAGCCCGACCGCCGCGAGCAGCACCATGAGGATTGGCTTGACCTGTCCGGTGATTAACTCGCTCAGGGGAACGACAACCGTGCGCAATTCCTTGTTCGAATCCGGATACTGCTTCTCCAGGTTGGCGGCAAGCGCGTTCATCATGACCTGCGACTGATCGAGCGTGACGCCGGGCTTGAGGCGTCCGACTGGATGCAGCCAGTGCAGGTTGCGGCGCGTCTGCATGCCTCCGGTGGCGCGCAGCGTGACATACACGTCCACGTCACCCATGGGAGCGAAGTGAAAGTGCTTCGGCAATACTCCGACGATGGTCCGGGGCGTGCTGTTAAGCGTCATGGACTGGCCGAGAACGTCGCGCCTGCCACCGTAGTGGCGCTGCCAGAATCCGTAAGACAGAATCACGTAAGACGGCGCGGATGCGAGGTCTTCGCCGGGCTGAAACACGCGTCCGATGAGCGGGGCAACGCCGAGAGTCTGGAAGAAGTTATCACTCACTCTCCCAGCCGGGACCATCTGAGGCCCATCGAATTCAGCCAGGATGGCATTGCCACCGCCGCTGTAGGCTGCCAGAGATGAGAACGCCTCGTTCTGTTGCTTCCAGTCGAGGTAATCAGGGTAGGAAGCTTCAAAGCGAGAAGAGACTTCCGACTGGCGCGAGTCCCAAATCTTCACCAGTTGCTGCGGGTCACGATAGGGGAGCGGCCGTAGCAGGGCCGCGTCGATGAACGTGAACATGGTGACGTTGGCTCCAATGGCCAAGGTGAGCACCATTACCGCCATGATGGTGAAGCTCGGGCGGCGCAGCAGCACCCGCACGCCGTATTGGATCTCCTGAATGAGACCGTTCATGTTGTCCCCCCCGACCTGCCAAGATCTGAAATCCGCAAGAGCGCAATGGCGCACATCGCGGACGATTGCCCTCTTAGACTCCGGAATCCGCCCGACGTCTACAACCAATTGCAGTCGCCCGTCCCCAGAAAACCGAAGGTCGACAATTTGACCATCAAATGCAGTTATAACAAATGTTATAACTTGGGCTGATGGCTCGGTCAACGCACTGAACTGATCCGGGCCGGGTGCCCTATCATCCATCTGTGCACCTTGCCCGTCTGCTTGCTTTCGCGGTTGCCCTTTCTGCTTTCGGCCAACCATTTACCGCGCCGCAACAAGTCACGTCCGACACGGCTCTGGCGGGCGTTGCCCGCGGTATCTTGCGTGATTCCAACGCCATAGGCTTCATCCATGTCCGTGATGTGAAATCAGGCCGCGTGCTCGCCCACGTAAGCACATCAAGCGACGCGACTCTCGGGGTCGATTCTCCTCTTGCACCTCTATCGGTGATCAAGGTCTACTTGGCAGCCGTCTGGCTGGAGCACGGGTACGGTAGCAATCCAGTGGCCTGCGCCGCGAGTGCCTCAAAGCCGATTCGCATGCTCGTTGAGGACGTGCTGATTTCCGGATGCGACTCCGCCGCTGCGGAAATGGCGACCATCTTGCGCCGTGAACTCAGCGCCGCTGTCGTTTTAGGCGACCTGCGCCGCTATGGTCTCGAGGATCTGACCCTCAAGCCTGATGCGAGCGACACCGAGTGGGGCCGCGTGCTGTCACTGGGCGAAGAAGAGGTTCCGGCGACGCCGCGACAACTCTCGGCCTTCTTGCAAGCAATTGGCCAGGACGGCGCGAACTTGGTTTCGCCCCCGACAGCCAGCCGGCTGACAAAGGCCCTCGATGGCGTGGTGCAACGCGGCACCGCGACGTCTATCAACAACGTCCTCGTGAACACCGGTTGGACCATCGGAGGCAAGACCGGCACCGGACCGGGCGATTGCGGCGACCACTGCGACGGTTGGTTCGCCAGCATCGTCAGTGATCCCCACGCTGCCCGGTACATTGTCCTGGTATTTATTCGAGGCAGAGGCTTGGGCAGCGGAGTTGCCGCCCACAGCGCTGCGTCAGTGGGCGAATACCTGGCCGCTCACGAATAGGGATTGGGGTCTCCCCAACCCTCGTCCCGCTCACCCCGCCATCACTACCATTCACTGCCAACCCTCCCGCTCTCATTGCGTTCGACTCCTGCCTGCGCGCCTCCGTCCGCTATCATCGAGATACCGATGAAGGACACCTACCGCCGCTGGATGCACGACTGGGAGACCCGCATGACGTCGCGGGACAACAACCGCATCGTGCGCCCGTTCGAGTGGGGCTCCGAGTTCGTCAGCCGGTGGCCGGTCGTCGCGGACATGCAGCCGCCGCAGAACCAAAGTGACAGCCGCGCCATGCTCGACTTCTGGACGGCGGTCAACGACCGCATCGTCGCCCACAGCGACGATTTCTATGCGTACGAGACACCCAAGGACTTTCGTCTCGAGCACCGCAAGGTCGAGCTATTCCATACCGGCAGCGAGCCGCCCAAGAAGCAGCTCAAAGAGTCTTACGGGTCGTTTCTGCGCTTCACTTCGCCGGTGGCGTCCCCGTATCCGGAAAACAACCTGATGAACGCGCGTTGGTTTCCCGCGCGTGGCCGCCGCGCCGTCATCGTGCTGCCGCAGTGGAACGCCGACGGCGTCAGTCAAAACGGACTTTGCCAGATTTTCAACATGCTGGGCATCTCGGCGTTGCGCATGAGCATGCCCTATCACGACATTCGCCGTCCGGCCGGATTCACCCGCGCCGACTACGCGGTCTCGGCCAACGTTGGCCGTACCATCGATTCGGTGCGGCAGGCCATCGTTGACATTCGCTCCTGCCTCGACTGGCTGCAGCAGCGCGGCTATACCCGCCTCGGCCTGGTCGGCACCAGCCTCGGCTCCTGTTACGCGTTCATCGCCGCAGCCCACGACCCGCGCATCAGCGTCAACGTCTTCAACCACGCGTCCACCGCGTTCGGCGATGTCGTGTGGACTGGACAGTCCACGCGCCATATCCGCGAGAGCATCGAGAGCGTTCTGACGCACGACGAGCTACGCAATGTGTGGCTGTCGATCAGCCCCATCGTGTACTTCGACAAGTTCCAACGCTGGCCCAAGAAGTCGCTGATGATCTACGGTCGCTACGACCTTACCTTCCTGCCCGAGTTCTCCATGCAGGCGGCGGGGGAATTCGTGAAGCGTGGCATCGACACCACGGTCAAGGCGCTGCCGTGCGGGCACTATTCGCTGGGCGAGACTCCCTACAAGTACATGGACGCGTGGCACATCTCGCGCTTTTTGGCGAAAGCCTTTGCCGGATAATTCTTAAGATCATTCACCACGGAGGCCCAGAGGACACGGAATTTTTTTGAATTAAATTCTCCGTGTTCTCTGTGGTCAAATCTTGATTGCTATCTCGCACAAATCTCAAGTGCGCAGCTTCTTCCGTGCCCGCGCTACAATGTTGGCTTAGCACCTCACGAGGACGCCATTATGCCGATCAATCCTATGGAACTTCCGCTGTCAGAAGCTGATCCGCAGGTTGCGCAGGCCATCGAGAACGAAGAGCGCCGCCAGCACGAAGGGCTCGAACTCATCGCCTCAGAGAACTTCGTCAGCGAGGCCGTGCTTGAAGCCGCGGGCTCCGTCTTCACCAACAAGTACGCGGAGGGTTATCCCGGCAAGCGCTATTACGGCGGGTGCGAATTCACCGACGTGGTCGAGAACCTGGCGCGTGACCGCGCCAAGCAGCTCTTCGGCGCCGATCACGCCAATGTGCAACCTCATTCCGGTTCGACCGCCAACATGGCGGCTTACGCCGCGCTCATTCAGCCCGGCGACACTGTTCTCGGCCTGAACCTCGCACACGGTGGACACCTCACGCACGGCCATCCGCTGAACTTCTCCGGCAAGACGTACAAGATCATTCCTTATGGCGTGACCAAAGATACTGAGACTATCGACTACGATGAGGTCGAGCGACTGGCGGAACGCGAGCGGCCTAATCTCATCATCGGTGGAGGCAGCGCGTACCCGCGCATCATCGACTTCGCCCGCATGCGACAGATCGCCGACAAGGTCGGCGCCTTCTATCTGGTCGACATGGCTCACTTCGCAGGATTGGTTGCTGGCGGCGCGCATCCATCACCGATACCGCACTGTCACGTCGTGACCACCACCACGCATAAGACGCTGCGCGGCCCGCGCGCTGGACTGATCCTTTCCAAGCAGGAGCATGCGGCCGCAATAGACAAGGTCGTCTTCCCCGGAATGCAGGGCGGCCCGCTGGTCCACATCATTGCCGCCAAGGCGGTTTGTTTCAATGAAGCCCTTCAGCCCAGCTTTAAGGTTTACGCGGCACAGATCGTAGCCAATGCCAAGGCCCTGGCGCAGACGCTGGCCGAGGAGGGCTTCCGCGTCGTCTCCGGAGGAACCGACACGCACCTCATGTTGATCGATGTGTTCGCTAAGGGCATGTTGGGCAGCGAAGCCGAGAACGCGCTGCACGATGCTGGTATCACGGTGAACAAGAACGCCATCCCGTTCGATACCAATCCGCCGATGAAGCCCAGCGGCATTCGCATCGGCACTCCCGCGCTCACTACACGCGGAATGAAAGAACCCGAGATGCGGCAAGTGGGCAAATGGATCTCCGAAGCGCTGCACGACCGCACCGACAAGGCGATGCTTGAAAAGATTCGCCGGCAGGTACTGGAGCTGGCCGAGCAATTCCCGCTGTATGCATCGCGCAGGGCGAAGCATCCAGAGCCTGTGAAGGCTTAGGCACAGCAGTCTACGGAATTACAGCAGTTGGCTTGGCGTTGACGAAGTGCTGATCGTACCAGGCGAGTGAACGGTCGAGCGCATCGACGACGTGTTTGGTTTCCTGCAGACCGTGTCCCTCGCGCGGGTAGCGAACCAAGACGGCCTCAGTCCCTACGTCCTTTAGCGCGATGTAAAACTGTTCCGCCTCGGCGATCGGGACGTCGTTGTCGTTCTCGCCATGCAGGATCAGAGTTGGTGTGTGCGCCGCGGCTACGTGCTTCAGTGCCGAGCGTTCCCAGAGAATGTTCATCAGGTCGTCCTGGTGCGGATATGCGCCCCACTCCATCGCTTCGTACTGGTTGTAGTACGTCATGTAGTTGTAGCTGATGAGATTGCTGATGCCGGCCAGCGGTATCGCCGCCTTGAACATGCCGGTCTGGGTGATCAACCAGTCGGTGAGCTGGCCGCCGTAGCTGACGCCCTCAATGCCCGTGCGATCACGATCGATCCACGGGTAGCGGCGTATGGCTGCACTGACCGCGTAAAGAACATCGTTGCCTTCATCGCCGTTCTGGTCGCGAAACACTGCGTCAGCGAACTTCTGCCCATATCCCGTCGAGCCACGGTAGTTCACCATAAGCGTGGCAAAACCGTGCGCGGCATACACCTGATTGTGAAAGTTCAGTGCCGGGCCTTGTTGCCCATGTGGCCCGCCGTGGATATTTACGATCAGCGGATATTTCTTCGAAGAGTCGAAGTTCAAGGGAAGGGTAAGAAACGCCTCCACGTTGTACTTGAAATCGTTGCTGATAAAGGTGAACGATTCGACGGGCGCGAGTTTTTTGCCAGCGAGTAAATCATGATTCACATCGGTCAGCTTGCGGACAGCGCCAGACGCGGGCTTCAAAAACAACTCGCTGGCATCCGACGGGGAAGTGAAAGTGTAGGCAAGGTCGCCGCCGGCATTCAGTGAGAACGAGGTCACCACTCCAGTGTCGTTGAACTCTACTTCTGGTTCGCCTCCGGCAGCGGGCAAGCGCACCAGTTTCATGCTGCCGCGCTCCTGCACCCGGATGTAAATCGACTTTCCGTCAGGCGACCATTGCGGCCCGTGCTGCCGATTGTCGATTACTGCGCCGATTTCGCGGCGATCGCTCCCGTCGGCGTTCATGGCCCAGAGGTGCGAATCTTCCATGTTAGTTTCGCGATCAGTGAGCCCGCGCTTGGTGGCCAGGTAGGCGATCTTCGTTCCGTCGGGCGACCAGTGCGGCTCAAACTCGCTACCTTCGGTCGCAGTCAGCCGCCGAATCTTGCCATCGGATACGCGGACCGTGAAAAGGTCGTCGTCGTAGAACATGTCCGCGTCAGGCTCGCCTTCGGAGACAAATACGATCTCGTCGCCTTTTGGAGACCACTCGACAGAATGCTCGTATGTGTCACTCTTGATAAGCTGGCGAGTCTGTCCGGTTGCGATATCGGCGATGAAGATGTGAGTGCGAAGATTGTCGTTAAAGCGCGTCATCCCCTCGCCAGCACCGGGCTTATACATATAGCGGCGAATCACCACCGGATCGCCGCTTGCCTCTTGCGTCTCTGGCCCGGGTGTCGTGGATACATACGCCAGGGACTTGCTGTCGGGCGACCAACTGAGGTCGCTACCCTCATTCGGAAGCGGCGCGTTGGTTCCCCCAGTCTCAGCCAGGAAGCGAACGCCACTGCCGTCGGAATGCGCAATGAGTAGTCCCGATTTCTCTCCAAGTTTTCCGTGATACACGATCCAATTGCCATCAGGCGACCACTTGAGGCCGCTGCTTGGTTCGTCGGGCCCACCCAGATGCATGGTTTTTCCGGTACTGACTTCCATGATCCACACCTGTCGCCATTGCCGCCCCGGACGGTCGGCGTTTCCTACCGTGTAAGCAATGTGCTTGCCGTCGGGCGAAAACTGCGCGCCGCCCACGCCGTGCAGTTTGTAGAGGTCCGCGCTTTGAATTTGCGCGGACAAGCACGGAAGAACGAACCAGAACACAATGTGCGAAACAACTCTTACGGTCTTCATAGTCAGATCCAAAATAAGATTCCTAAGTTCAGCAGTGTGGAATGGTGGTACACAAAGACAAGAAGGCCTTCGGGCTTTGGCACGCAGTTTACACTAGACTGTGCGCGTCGCCATCGACATCCGGCGGATCAACGAATTCGGCGTGGGGACTTATACTCGCAACGCCATCCGTACCCTCGCGCGCCTCGACAATTTCAACGAGTACTTCCTGCTCGGCATTCCCGGCAGGCTGGGCGACATCGAATCCCTTCCCGAAAACTTCATCACCGTTCCCACACATCCCAACGAGTTCTCGCTCAACAGCTACTTGGAATTGAATCGTATTCTCAAGCTCTACCGCTGCGACCTACTGCATGTCCCGCACCTGTTCTGGAAGCCGCAATCGGTTCCGTGTCCTTACGTCGTCACGGTGCACGACCTGCTCGACCACCTGTACCGCGTAAACAGTGCTTCCTGGGTGAAGCGTTCACTGCATTTCGAGTTCACCAAGCGGGTTTTGCATCATGCAGCGCGCATCTTCGCCGTTTCTAATTTCTCCAAGAAAGACACGGAGCGGTTGTTTCAGGTGCCGGGCGACAAAATCGAGGTCATCTACAACGCGCTTGACGATCGCTTCCGCCTGGGTCACGCCACCGATGCCGACCGCAAGCTGATCGCTGAGCGGTACCAGGTCACTTATCCGTTCCTGCTGTACGCGGGACGCATCAGCCCGCACAAGAATGTCGTCCGCATCATCGAGGCCTTCTCAGCACTCAAGGCCGAGCTGCATAAAGAGGGCGAATATCCCGACCTGAAGCTCATCATCATTGGCGACGAGCTATCCAAGCATCCTGACCTGCGGCGCGCGGTCATCAAGAGCCGCGTGCAGAACGATGTCCGATTCCTCGGGTTCGTTCCCATCGGCGTCCTGCGCATCTTCTACGACTTGGCCAAGATTTTCGTCTTCCCGTCACTGTACGAAGGATTCGGCCTGCCCCCGTTGGAAGCCATGGCACACGGAACGCCGGTGGTGACCAGCAACACCTCGTCAATCCCTGAGGTCGTCGGCAACGCGGCGGTCATGGTCAATCCGGAAAATGTTTTTGAAATCATGCACGCACTGCATCGTGTTTTGCTCGACCGGGCTGTGCGCGAGAAGCTGAAGGCGCGAGGCCTTGAGCAGGCGCAGAAGTTCTCCTGGGACAACAGCGTCCGCCACATGATGAAGGTCTATCATGAGGTCGTGCAGCACTAAGTTTCCGGGCAACGCGCCAGCTGACCGCCCAGCACGTTCGTGCCATTGCGTGACGCGCCCGAATCGTTAGACTTGGTTCCCCCCAGGTTTTCGCAACCCCGTAGCTGCCTACCGCTGCGCCGGGATTGCGCGCACAAACTAATCACTCACACATCTTAAGGAGCCGTCCCATGAACGAAATCGCCCAAGCCGTTGCACAGAAGTTCAACCTATCTCCCGAAGTCGCCCAGCAGTTGGTCGATTTCGTCGTCACGCAGGTCAAGGGCAAGCTGCCCGAAGGCATTTCGCAGCACGTCGATGGACTGCTGGCGGGAGGAACCGAGGCGGAAGGCCTGATGGATAAGTTCAAGGGCCTGGCGGGAGGCCTGTTTAACAAGGGCTAACCCCTACTGTTGGCCGCAGGAGTTGCAATCGCTTGCAACCGGATTTGACCTGGGAGCCACCCCCGCGCTTCCGTTTCGTTACAATTGCCGCGCTCAACGTCGAAGGAGGCTGAATGCCGCTCTACCTGATTGCGTTCTCGCTGTGGGGCCTGATTAAGTTCGCTATTTTTGGACTAGTCATCGGCGCACTGGCCAAACTCGTAATGCCTGGGAAAGACCCCGGCGGGATCTGGATCACGATGTTAATTGGTATCGCCGGTTCGCTGATCGCGACCTGGTTTCTGCAGTTTGTTGGCCACTATGACGAAGGCCAGTCCGCCGGATGGATTGCGTCGTTCGTGGGCGCTATCGTCCTGCTGGCTATCTACCACTTCATCAGGCGAAGAACCGCGTCGTAGTCCTGAAATTGACGGAGAGAACAAAAACGGGGGCAAAATGCCCCCGTTTCCAATTTCAGATAGCTGCCGGACCTGTAAGCCGAATTCTGTCTGCCGCTCTTAGTCTCCGCGTCTCGTAACGTGAAGACAAAGAGCGGCAGGGCGATCATTCCTCTAGGCCGTGCATTGCTGCGCGGCTCCAGCGACCTACCCGGAAGTTGTGGCGCACCGAGCCGGCACGCCGGCCCCGAAGGACCGTCCTCCCCTATTTGGTCTTGCTCCGTGTGGGGTTTTCCCTGCCACCGCCATTACTGGCAGCGCGGTGCGCTCTTACCGCACCTTTTCACCCTTACCCCGATTGCTCGAGGCGGTATCTTTTCTGTGGCACTCTCCGTAGACGGCCCTTGAAGGCCGCCCCCCGGACGTTATCCGGCACACTGCTCTATGGAGTTCGGACTTTCCTCTCCCAGCCTGCGCAGCCCGGACTTGCGCCCGTCGTCCGCAAGCCGGCAGCGATCACCCGGCCCAGCAGCTAACAGAACCATTATAGATGTTCCCGAGAGTCACCCAGACAAGTGCGTTCGCGGCGAACCAGTTCGGGAAATTTCACGTCACAAAGGCGTGTGATTAGGCAAAAACGCTGTTTCACGCTCGTTTAGAATCAATGGTTTGGGAGGAAATTGTTCGCAAGTCACAGAAACTAAATAGTGTTATAGCTATCCATTTCATTCCATTGGTACTTAGCGGCGCGGTTTTGCCACTTCGGGCGTGCGCTGCGCGCTGGCCAGTCAAATTGGAAAGAGCCGAAGATCCGCACGCTCGATGCGGACGGAGCAGGGACACAAATCCCTTCCCCGCCATGAGGTATAAAACGGCGACAACGGGAGTGCAAGAAATATTAAGGCAGAGAAGAAAGAAAGTAGCCGGAATTTCCCAAAATGGGAGCGCCGATGAGAGCCCTCGCAGATTAGAGCTACCGACAGACGCCTTGCGGACTTCGCGTCCAGCGTCCGCAGACTGCACAGCCGAC
This sequence comes from uncultured Acidobacteriaceae bacterium, assembly GCA_963730105.1. Classification (GTDB taxonomy): domain Bacteria; phylum Acidobacteriota; class Terriglobia; order Terriglobales; family Acidobacteriaceae; genus DASRAA01. The sequence continues at coordinate 45,693 of CAVSQO010000007.1, read as the reverse complement.
CGCCCGGCCCAGCAGCTAACACAACCCTTATCGATGCGATGCAATTCGTTCTGGACCAGGGGACTCTGACCTGGCATCCTGGCTTGCAGTGCCTGCATACTATCGAGCGCCACTCTCGAGGTTCGTCAGCGATACCGCCTCGTCGATCATTGGGGAGCTGTCAGTTCAGAATGGCAGAGCGCGGTTTCCCTTGATGCCCGAGGCAGTTGAAGCTTGGAGGCTTCAGCTTCCAGCTCTGGTTTCTGGATGCAATCAACTGATCGCAGCGGTGCCCGAAGCAGCGAGCTTCGAAATCCTTCTCGAGTATCCGATCCCACGCGTTGGCAAACGCATTGATGCAGTGCTGCTCATGCACGACGTGATTGTCGCTATCGAAACGAAGACGGGCTTCTCCGCCACCACGGCAGAGAGGCAAGTCGATGATTACGCAATTAACCTGGCTTGCTTCCACGAGCCTAGCGCCAAGCGTCCGATCGTACCGCTGGTAGTTTCGGATGGTTACGTCGCGAGTGCTGGCGTACGCCCGTTTGCTGAGGATGTTATACGGACATGCCGAGTGGCCACGACGGAGGCGGTAGGCGAAGCGTTGATCAAAATCGCTCGCGACGAGTGCCAATTCGCTTTGCCACGCATTGACGCTGCAGCATGGGACGAGGGCATCTTCCGTCCAATCCCGCCGATCATTGATGCTGCCGTCAGACTCTATTCCGATAACGAGGTCTTCGAAATTGGCCACGCATCTGCAGCCAGAGAAGACCTTAACAAAGCGACAAACTCTCTGACTGAAATCGTGCGTGACGCTCGAGATGCCGACCACAAAGCCATCTGCTTCATCACTGGAGTGCCCGGTTCTGGCAAGACTCTCGTTGGGCTCAATGCTGTCCATCATAAGGACCTTCGAGACTCGGCATCATTCCTGTCCGGAAACGGGCCATTAGTGAAGATACTTCGAGAGGCATTGATTCGAGACGACATTCGCCGGCCTAGAGAAAACGGTGCGCGACGGACGCGAAGGGCAGCGGAAACAACAGTGCAAGCATTCATACAGAGCGTTCACCGATTTGCCGACGCTCACTACAAAGGCCAATCTCCAGCACCAGCACAGAGGGTGCTTGTTTTCGACGAGGCTCAGCGAGCTTGGGATGCAAAGCAGAACGAACGTGCAAAACGTCCAGCAGTTTCCGAAGCGCACATGATGATAGACGTAATGAACCGACATGATGGGTGGGTCGTGCTGGTTTGTTTGGTTGGCGGCGGGCAGGAAATCAACCGCGGCGAGGCGGGCTTATCAGAATGGGGTGTGGCTCTCAGAAACTTCGAAGACTGGAACGTATACGCATCTCCCGAAGTACTAAACGACAAATCAGGCGGACCATTTTCGCTATTCAAAGAGAATGACCCGAAGCCCGATCGAATAACGATGGTCGAGGATTTTCACCTGAGAGTTTGCAATCGTTCTATTCGATCAAAGAATATTTCCGACTGGGTCGATGCCGTTCTTCGGGGTGACTGGTTGTCGGCGAGGAATATTTTCAAAGAGACCTCGAATACCCCCATGCTCTCAAGAGACCTTTCAGTAGTTCGCCAGTGGCTGCGAGAGAGGCGTAGAGGCTTGACGAGGGCTGGCTTGGTTGCAAGTTCTGGAACGGCCAGGCTCAGAGCAGATGGACTGGAAACAGCATTTGATTTTCACCAACGGTTCGAATGGGAGAGATGGTTTCTGGATCGCGATTCTTGCGAAGAGCCCGATTGTGACCACAAATACTGTAACGACGTTCGCTCTTCGTCCAAACTCGAAGTAGCTGCAACCCAGTTCGAAATTCAGGGCTTAGAACTTGATTGGATTGGGCTCTGTTGGGGCGAAGATCTTCTTTGGAACGGCAAGGAGTGGCGGAGCTTCAACTTTAGCGGAAAGACCTGGAAGCCACGCACCGACGATCAGAAGTACAAGTTCCGCATAAATGGGTATCGAGTTTTGCTTACTCGCGCGAGGCAGGGGATGATCATTTATGTCCCCAAACCAAACAGGTCGGACTCGTCGCGTCTTCACGACGGCCTGGATTTGACTGCGGAATTCTTGGTCAAGTGCGGTGCGGTAGAGCCATAGGCGTGTGGTTGCAAGACATAGTTCTAATTGCACCGCTAGAGAGCTTCCATCGAGGGCTGACAGGCGTCACACTTCAAAGGACACTGGTTGCCGTAGCCGCCCCATACAACTAGATGGGCGAGGCGTTCGAGGTTCAGCCGGTCTAATTCTCCATTCTGCAACTTCAAGATCGCGTCAGTATACTTTTCGATTGCGACCAGCCATTCAAACGAGGAATTGTCTTCGGTCCCTTCTTGGCTGCTGATTCGCAGCTCTTGCTTCGTGAATTCCTCCGCAGCATGAACGCACAAACTCCAGATTCCGGGAAGGCCGGGAACTCTCAGGTAGAACGCCGAGTACTCGGAGGAGCGGTGGATAAGCGCCGAAATGGCGACTGCGTTGTGAAGCAGGGCTCGCGAAAAGTTCTCTGCTTTAGTGAACGTAGTTAGTGCATTCAAGTCTTGCCCACTCCCCGTCACTACTCGCGGGTTCGCTGTATCCCCGGCGGCTACGCGTCCACCCGCAATCCATCGCAAGATCCAACCCTGATCTACTCGCTGATTCTGCTTCGACCACCAAAACCTGTTCGCCTTCAAGGCCGCCAAGCCGGGAGCGGTGCCGTTCCCGAACTCACGGTCGAAGTCGAATGGCCAAACGGCCTGCCATTGGTCCATCGGCATGTTGATCGAGTCGAGCGCTTTACGCACCTCACTCAACCAGTCTGTATGCAATTCAGTATCGGCGCTCATGCTGTACTCTTCGGCAGTTTCAATCGACGGCCCCACTCTCCAAGGGGGAATTTGTCGAAAAACCCGCCACTCGTCCCACGCCTCTTGACATATTCCTATATAGGAATATATAGTCCTCCCCATGGCACGAGCGGCGACAACTTCCGACGCTTTTAACGCGGTGGCGGAGCCACGGCGCAGGCAGATCCTGATTCACCTGGCGGATGAAGAACGGACGGTAGGTGACATCGTGATTGCGCTGGGGTTCGAACAGCCGTCGGTGTCGAAGCATCTGAAGGTGCTGCACAATGTCGGACTGGTGCGGGCGCGCCGGAACGGGAGACACATGTTGTACCGAACTAATCCCGAGGCGATCCGTCCTTTGCATGAGTGGACGAAGACCTTTGAACGCTTCTGGACGCATCAGTTAAATCGCGTGAAAGAGCTGGCCGAAGCCAAAACCAAGGAACGGCAAAACGCCGAAAAATAACCGAGGAGGAACACACATGAGCACGATTCCCACGGCCCCAGGGCTCGAAAGTTTGACGTTGATTGTGACCAAGGAAATGCATGTGCAAGCGTCACTGGAAGACACCTTCGCCGCGCTGCTCGAACAACTCGGGCCGCAGAATACGACGCCTGAGGGCGTGAATATGCAGATGAAGCTCGAGGCGTGGCCGGGCGGAAGGTGGTGGCGCGACCTCGGCAATAACAACGGACATTTCTGGGGACACGTCCAGGCGATCAAGCGTCCGACGCTGCTGGAGATTTCTGGCCCGCTGTTTATGTCGTACGCGGTGGTCTCGAACGTGCAGTACCGGTTGAGCGAGTCTGATGGTGGAACCCTGATTACGTTTCATCATCTGGCGTTGGGAGCGATCCCTGACGACCACCGGCAGGGAGTCGGCAGGGGTTGGACGCACATGTTAGAGGGCATTCGTGAGCGGGCCGAAGCCGCCTCGAAATAAGAGGCCGGTCATGTGTCCTGCATGCGTGGCAACGGCGGCATGGCTGGTAAGCGGCGCGATCTCGACGGGCGGGTCCAGCGCCTTGCTCGTAAGAACAATTCGCACCAAACTTCGCAACAACAGGAAGACAACGGTTCACTTAGAGCAAAGGAGTTCTGAGAATGGCTACAGCAACGAGCGAGAAACCGAAAACAAAAGTTGTACGTCAACCGGAGTGGCTGGAAGCACGCAAGAATCTGCTGGCTAAGGAAAAGGAATTCACGCGGCTGCGCGACGAGTTGAGCCGTCAGCGCCGCGAGATGCCATGGAAAAAGGTTGAGAAGGAGTACGTCTTCGATGGGCCGAACGGAAAGCAAACGCTAGCCGACCTGTTCGACGGCCACAGCCAGCTCATTGTGTATCACTTCATGCTGGGTCCAGGCTGGAAAGAGGGCTGCCCGAGCTGCTCGTTCCTGGCCGATCATTTTGACGGTGCGAGGGTCCACATCGCACAACGGGATGCGGCGTTTGCGGTAGTTTCGCGGGCCACCTCGCCGGAGATTGAGACATTCAAGAAGCGCATGGGATGGCGCTTTCCGTGGGTGTCGTCGAACGGCAGCGACTTCAACTTTGATTATGGTGTCTCGTTCTCGAAGGAGCAGCAACAGGTTGGCAAGCGTCCCTATAACTTCGGCACGATGGATTTTCCCTCGGAAGAAGGGCCCGGCCTGAGTGTCTTCTGCAAGGACGAGAACGGCGAAATATTTCATACCTACTCGACCTATGCGCGCGGGCTCGACATTCTGCTGACCGCGTACAACTTGCTCGACATGACGCCGAAGGGGCGCGACGAAGAGGGCATGGTGCCGCATGCCATGGCATGGGTGCGGCATCATGACCGCTATGCCGGCGGAGAAGCTGCGAGTTGCTGCTCGGGCGAGGCGGCGAAAGCGGACCGCGTGATCGATCCGATGCTGGCCGAGTTCCGCACGGAAGCTGGTGTGACTAAGCGAATCCTGCAAAGCGTTCCCGCCGACAAGCTTGGCTGGAGGCCGCATCCGAAGTCAATGACGTTGGGGCAGCTGGCAATTCATATCGCGTCGGTTCCGGGTTCGGTGGCGAGTCTGGCGCAGGGAGAGGGACTCGATGTTTTGCAGGCGAAGTTTGTGCCGCCGCAGCCGAAGGATGTCCAGGAAATTCAGACGGCGTTCGACGAAAGCGTCCGCAATGCTGAGACGGTCTTGAACGGAATGACGGACGAAGCGGCGCCGGGAAGTTGGACTCTTAAACGTGGCAATACGGAGATTTTCACCCAGCCACGCATCGGCGTCCTGCGGTCGATCATGCTCAACCACTGGTATCACCATCGCGGACAGCTATCGGTTTACCTGCGGCTGCTAGATGTTCCGGTCCCGGTCGTCTACGGACCAACGGCGGACGAAAACCCGTTTGCATAAAGAAAACGGTGCCCGCCTAGAGCGCATTAGTCTAGGCGGGTGCTGCGTCGATCCGGATTCGGCCAATCCGCCGATCATCCCTTGGCGACCTGGCGCACGGCCTGCATTACGCTCTTCTTCCATCGGTTTTCGCCTGCCCAATACAGGCTGATCTCGTGTCCATCGGGATCGTTGAGGTAGGCATGGCGCCAGCCCCAGGGCATCATGCGTGGCATCTGGGTAATGTAAAAGCCTTTCTGCATGAGCTTGCGGCAAAACTCGTCTAGCTCGCGGACCTCGAAATACAGCCGCACCCCGTCGCTGACCAACGACGCCCCTGGCCCGGCCTGATGCAGGGCGATGGTTCCGTCGCCGCCCGGAGCGCGCAGCCGCGCATAGACGGGTGTGCCCTCATAGCGAAAATCTTCAATCAACTTGAAACCCATGAGGTCGCGGTAGAAGCGCATCGCGCGCTCCACGTCCTTGCAGTAAATCATGGCGTGATTGAAGGTGAGTTTGCCGTCGCTGGCTGGCGCAGCTGAGGAAGCCGCTGCCGGTTTCGCAGGTGCAGGTTTTTTGGGCAGCGGTTTCGCGAGCTTCTTCGCTTTGGCAGACTTCGCTGGTTGGGCCGATTTGACAGGCGCGCGTTTCGCGGGCTTTCGAGGGCTAGTTTTACGGGCTACTGTTTTAGCCGGTTTCTTCTTCATGCGTCACCGCCATGTGTTCTAAGCAGCAAACGGCGCAAGTATGGTCAGCGGCCCGCTGAATGTCAAGCTCCGGTCATTTCGCCGGGCACGCGCAATATTTTTCGATCCAGTTGGATTCTTCGCGGACCTTGATCTTGCCGTGCCAGGGATTCTGTTCGAGCGAGTGGCCTTCATCAGGGAAAATCAACAGGGAACTGGGAACACCAAGGGTATGCAGCGCGTGCTCTAGCAAGTAATCTTCAGCGACGGCGACGCGAATATCGTTCTCGCCCGCAACAATGTGGGTTGGGGTCTTCACCTTGTCGAACTGGAGGATGGCCGCCTCGTCGATGTAGTACTGGCGTGCCTTGGTGTCCCATGGGAGCCCGCTGAGGAAGAATGCATCGTCGTACGTGGTGTCGTCGTTGCCCCAGTTGACGATGTGCTCCACCGCCCCCGCGCCGGTGACGGCGGCTTTAAATTCAGTGGTCTGGGTGATGAGCCAATTGGTCATGTAGCCGCCGTAGCTGTAGCCGCCAATCGTCATCTGATTGGGATTGGCGATACCTGCCTTGACCAGCGCCTCGACGCCGCTGAGGATGTCGCGTCCCGGAGCAGAAACGATTTTCGGCACAATGGCCAGTGCGAACTTATCGCCGTAGCCAGCCGACCCGCGATAGTTGGGACGAAATACCAGCCATCCCTGACTTGCGGCATACATGCTCCAGTTGTCCCAATCAGCACCGAAATAGTTGCCATCGGCGTCCATCGGGCCGCCGTGAATGAGAACGAAGAGCCGCAGGTTCTTGGCTTCGAACTTGCCGGGGGGATAGAGCAGCATGCCCTCAACAGGAGTGCCGTCGTCGGAAGTCCAGCGGAATGGCTTACCTTTGGGCAAGTCGCGCTCGGTGAAGAGCTTGTTGAATGAGGTAATCGGCCGTGCAGAGCTGAGTCTGTCTGCACTCTCGGCGATGTAGACCTCGGTGGGCTTATCTACTTCAGAATAGGTGAAGGCGATACGTGGTGAGCTTGCCGCGGTTACGGAATGCGAATAAGTCCCGGGCCAGCCTTCGAGTTTCTGGAAAGCAGCCGTTGGCGATGCTTGCAGATACAGCGCGGTCGCGGTGCCGAGCATTCCCGGAGCCAGAAGAGCACCGTTCGCCTCAAGGGCATAGTGTGTGATTGCTCCATCGAAGCTCGCCGCCCAGCGCGCGGGTTTACCGGTGACGACATCGACCGAATAGATGCGGGGCTGCACGTCGGTATAACGCGCCTTCGATGGAGCCCTGCTCGACTTCGAAGAACACGTTCTTTCCGTCAGGCGACCATTGAAGATCTTCCTCGATTGCCTGATTGTTGGTCAGTTGGCGCGCAATGTTCTGCGGACCCGCTTTGCTGGTGTCGGCGACGTACACCTCGATTTCCTTCAGGCTCTCGAAGCGTTGCGAAACACTGTCTGTCAGAAACGCGACTTGACTGCCGTCCGGTGAGATCGCCACGCTTTTCACGCGGTATGGTGAGGTCACCACGGTTTGCGCCCCTGGAGTCTCACCGGTCTCTTGGTCGGCCTCTTTCTTTTTCTTGTCTTTCTTCGTCTTCTTGTTTTCCTGTGTACCCATTGCGATCTGGCGTGCCAGTGCGTCGGCCACGCTGATGCGCGAGATTACGTCGCCGCGTTCCTGCTCGCGGTAGCGAATGACGTCTTTCCACTGTTCTTTGTATTCGTCCTTCTGTTTTTGCGACCAGGGGATTCGTGTCGAGAAATACAGGACCGTGGAATCCGGACTCCACGCAAACGTGCGAATGTCTTCCACCCCTCGCGTCACAGGAAAAGCCTCGCCGCCGCCCACCGGGATCAGGTACAGATGCGTCGCACCCTTCTCGTCGTCGGACTTGTCGGAATCGTCGCTCTCTTCGCTGCGGTCTGAAAGGAACGCGATCCATTTGCCGTCCGGAGACCACATCGGGTCGGAGTCATGTCCGGACTGCGTCAGAGGAATCAGGACGCTGTCGCTATCGCGCCACAGCCATAGGTCGTCGCGAAATCGTTCCGCATCCCAGTCTGCGCGTTCGGTGGCGATGGCCACCATGTGGCCGTCAGGCGAAAGCGCTACCTTGTTGATGTCCACTGCGTTGAAAAACTCATCGAGACTGAGGCCCGGTTTGCTGGCCGAAGGCGGTACCGCGATGAGAGGAAGTGCCGTTCCTATCAGCAGCAGTAACAAACAGAATCGAGTAAGACGACTAAAAAGAGACGCGACTGGGGCGCGATGCTGGTTCGACGACGCTGCTACCACTGCAGTCGCCAACTTTAAATGGGACATGTTCACCTGAAAGTTAGGGTGCTGGTTCGCCGATTATAAATAGCCAAACCAAGGCCAACCAAGCCGCTGGGGCGTGGGTGGACTGCCGTGAGAAGGGCCGCTTTAGGCCAAACATCACAAGTTCGAGTGCTCCCAATCACTGCGGTACGGTGACAAGCAGAGCTACAAAGTAACTGTCCGTGCTCCGGCCTCCGGCGGAGGTAGTTCTATGTTTGCGACGTTTCCCCTCATCCTGTTCTTCATCGGCGCGATTCTCCTGATAGCTCTTCCGATTGGCGTTAGCCTGCAATCATACTTCCGCAATCGCGGCCGCCAGAAGGTGATTTGTCCCGACAACCAGCAGCCGGCGACCGTCGAAGTTGACAGCAAGTTCGCATTTTCGACCGCCCTGCGAGGCCAAGAGCACGAGCGGTTAGACACTTGCTCGCGTTGGCCGGAAAAGGGCGATTGCGGTCAGGAGTGTCTGGCGCAGGTCAATCCCTCGCCAGAAAATCTGGAACGGTTGCTGCAGAAGTGGTATCAGGGCAAGACGTGCGCCATCTGCGAGCGGCCGTTGACTCCCGCCGACTGGCGGCGCAGCCGTCTGGCATTGCTCAACGAAAAGCAAAAACTCTTCGAGCTACGCCACATGCACCTCGACCAGATCCCGTCCGCCTTAGACCAGATGGCGCCACTTTGCTGGAACTGCCATCAGGAGGAGCGCGCCCGCCAGACTGAGCCGCCACGCAAGTTGAAAGGCGATCGCAGCGGGTTTGACTCGGCGGTGGGAGAGTAGTTGCGTCTAGGAAACCCCTGTAATGCGGAGCCTCGGGCGGATACACTGGAGCGAGCATGAAGAGCGCGCTTATCTGCATAGTCTTGCTAGCGGTAGCGACCACAGGCTGGTGTCAAACTCCTGCGCCTGGGACCGCGCAGCACGCGCCGAAAAAGAAAGTATCTCCACTGGCCGATTACGCGGGCGAGTGGACCTCGAGCTTCAACGGCAAGGTCTGGCTGAGATTGCAGCTTGAACTGCGCGGCGAACAGATCATCGGCGCCCTGCTGCACGCGCGCAAAATCGATGTCAACGACAACGGGGACATAAAGTCGGTCAGCGATGAGCAATCAGGGGGAACGATCGCAGAAGCGGTGCTCAACCCTGATGGGCTCGTCTTAACGGTCAAGGATGTGGAATCAAAGGCAACCGACCATTACACGATGCGGCTGGTTTTGCCCGCGAAAGAAACCGCCGACCTGAAGATGATTGGCGAGGTAATGCCACCCGGGATGCCCAAGCCCAAGCCATGGCGATTGGTGAAGTCAGGTGCCGCGGCGGCCGGCCCGACCCCGACGACACGGTGACGGTTGCTAGCGGAACTCGAGTAGAAATCCAGCAATGAGCAGAATCAAACCGCCGGAGAGGGCCAACCACATGGTTATCGGCAGCCGGCTGCTGGGGTACGTTGAGTTATAGGAGCGCAAGAGATTACGCCCGCTTTTTGGCGTTGCATTGGCCGGGTGGCCGTCGCTTGAGCGCATCATCATAATGATGCGAAGGGTCACTCCGAATGCAGCCAGCAAAAATCCGGCAACTACCATCCAATCTGCCTTGGAACTCATGGTCAGTCTCGCTTCCGGAAGTGGCGAGAGCAGTTTACCTTTAAATCAATAGGACGTTAAGTGCTTTGTGTCACCGCATATAAAGCCGGGGCAGACAGCGGCTGATACACTTTGAACAAACTTTCAGACAAGGACAAGAATGGCCTCTCGCATTTTGCGCTGGCTTGGTGCACTGGCCGGACTAGGCAGCGCGATTCTGCTCTGGTTCCTGGGGGGAGTACTCGCTGGGCCAACCCGCGCAGGGCAACTGTTGCACATGGGACGAGCGAATTACGAATTGGTCGCTTTTCTGTTTCTCCCGGCGCTGGTTATGGCTGTGTTGGCTCTGTTCTGGGTTCCACCACAGACCGGTCCCAAATCCAGCGGCAACCGTCTGCGCCTGCTATTGATTCTGATCTTCGCGGGCGCGTTTTTGCTGGGATCCGCCCGCTAGATATTACCTGGCCGAGAACATGATGTAGTGGCTGGCGGCTCCCATGAAAAACAACATGGGAAATGACAGCCAGAAGTTCAGGCGCGAAGCCAGGAATGTAAGGCGCGCGAGTTTGGCCGCCTCGGGAGGCATCGCTTCGCCCTTTGCGGCACCCTCGGTCCAGCGGATGATCTTCTTTTGCATGCGCCAGATAATGCCCCACACGTTCAGCATCATGAACCAACCCAGCCCTCCACCGACGCCAATAGCAAGAGCGCGATTGCTCTCCCAGCCATGTTGGTTCAAGCCTACGAAAAGCCAAGCCGCACCGAACATTACGATCGCCATGATCCCGCCCAATACAATCCCGTTTTTGAGCGCCTCGGCCGGCGACATGAGAACGCCCATCTCGATGACGAACGCCAGCGTCCAGATCGCGAAGAAACTACCGAACATCTCGCCGCCTGACCCAGGCTGGCCAGTGGCGACCGCATTTCGCACATCCGTTCCCACGATGTGCATCCAGTAGGCAATACCGACCAGCACAGTGACGACGGAGCTCCAGCGGAACCACCACAGTGCCTTGGGCATCAGGTTGGGGACAACCGCTACTCTGGTTTGGGCGTCTAATTCCCGTTGGAAGGGGACGTTCACCAGGTTGAAGAAATAGAGCAGCCCGACCCAGGTTATCCCAGCGACGAAGTGCACCCAGCGCAGGAGCATCAGGGCGGTTAGCTCGCCTCCCGGGAATTCGATTTGGGGAGCCATCAACGTAGCGATCGGCGCGAATGTCATCTTTTCACCTCGGGAGCGGAGACAATTAAGGCCCATTTGGGCACGTTCGGGTGGCCGCGGGCATTCTACATGAGCCCGAAATGTGCTGGTTTTAGTTGAAATTACGCCAGCGGGGACTTATCGTAAACTTGCTGGATTTTACCCTCCCGCGCCTGGCAAAGACAGCCTTGCTCGGGAGAGGCTTTGATTTACAGACCCGGAAACGTAGGGGCCACGGTATCTGGGGCTGGCTGTTTTTTGCCGGTTGCAAGGAGGATCACCATGGAAAACAAACCAGCACAGAACATTCAAGATTCCTTTCTCAATACGGCTCGCAAAGACAAGTCCGTCATTACGATCTATCTTCTCAGCGGAGTGAAACTTTCAGGCCGCATTCGCTCATTCGACAAGTACTCAGTGGTCCTGGACACCAACAACCAGGAGCAGTTGATCTTCAAGCACGCGATTTCGACGGTCGTGATGTCGCGTGCGCCACACGCCTTCGAGCGTCATGCTGAGCCCAAGGGTGCAGGGGACGCACCTGCTACGGCGGCGCCCTCGGCAGCTGCGCACACCCCGGAGAGCTGACGTATTCCTCACCCCGGTGGAATGAACACCAGATCGGATGACCGCTCCTGGCGGAACCGCGGGAGCGAGCCCGAGCGTGTGTTCCTGGTGGGAGTGGAGTTCCTTGCGCGGGGCAGGAACAACCCGCGGCGAGCGTCTGAATCGAGTGCTGGGGAGAGCTACGAAACTCCGCTTACTCATGCGCGACAGCAGCCGCTAGGTAAAGTTCCGTCGGGCGCACGGGCCGCGCGGACGGTCGCCGATTCCCATCTGCATGCGACGGACGTCGAGCACAAGGCGTTCTCGGCGGAAGAGTCGATGGCCGAGTTACGCGAACTGGCTACCAGCGCGGGCGGCAGCATCGCCGGAGAAATGCAGCAGCGCCGGCAGCGGCCTGATTCGGCCACACTGATCGGCAGCGGCAAAGTCCTGGAGTTGCAGGGTGCGGTAGCATCAGTTGCTCCTGATCTCGTTATTTTTGACTATGAGCTGACGCCATCGCAGCAGCGCAATCTGGAGCGCGAGCTGCATGTGCGGGTCATCGACCGAACGCAACTAATTCTCGACATCTTTGCCCGTCATGCGCGAACCCGTGAGGGTCAACTACAAGTGGAACTGGCGCAGCTGGAATATCTCTTGCCTCGACTGGCCGGACGCGGCGTGGAAATGTCGCAGCTGGGAGGCGGCATCGGAACGCGTGGACCGGGCGAAACGCAACTCGAGACCGATCGCCGCAAGATCTATCGTCGCGTTCGTCATGTGAAAGAGCAGTTGGAAAGTGTGCGCCGTATCCGCAGGCAGCAGCGGCAACGACGCGAGTCCGTGCCGGTCGCGGTAGTTGCGCTGGTGGGATACACCAATGCGGGGAAGTCTACGCTATTCAATGCGCTGACCCGCGCCGGAGTGCTGGAAAGCCCGCGCATGTTTGCCACGCTCGATCCCACATTGCGGCATATCAAACTGCCATCAAAGCGCGAAGTCTTGCTGTCTGACACTGTAGGATTCATTCGCCATTTGCCACACACGCTGGTGTCGGCGTTCCGCGCGACGCTGGAGGAAGTGCAGCGCGCGACCCTGTTGCTGCATGTCGCTGACGTTACCAGTCCGACTGCTGACGAGCAGCAGACACAAGTGGAAGACGTGTTGCGCGAGCTCGAGGTGCAGGACAAGCCACGTCTCTACGTGATGAACAAGTTGGACCTGCTGCCGGAGCTGAAGCGTGAGAGCTTGATTGACTCCGCCAACGTAGTGCATGTGTCGGCTGCCAAAGGCATCAGGATGGACAAGCTGCTGCAGCGCATTGACGAGCTGATCGAGCAGGACCCGGTTCGGCAGGTGAGGCTGCAAGTGCCACAAGCGGAAGGTAAGGCGCTGGCGACGGTGGATGCTAAAGCAGTAGTGCTGTCGCGCAAGTACCGCGAGGGCTACGTTGACTTAGAGGTGCAGGCACCGGAGTCAGTGCTTCGAAGTCTCAAGGCTTTTGTGCGCGAGTGAATTACTTCCGTAGGCTCGAGCCGCGCTGAAACCCGACCGCAGTAATGCCGAATATATCTGATCGTTCGAATTCCTTGAGAAGCCACAGGAAAGGTCCTGGCCCGGCGCTGAGTCTCCCGGTGAAGGGGCTGTCGAGCGAGAATATGAGATAAAAGGCAAGCCCCAGCACAAAGGAAAACCCCAACAGCAACACTGCCCAGATTGCCCATGCGTGGGTGACGAACATTCCATGAAAGGCGAAGAGCACGAATGCTCCCGCAATTAGCAGACCCCACAAGGCGCCGGCGGTGTTTCCTTCGGCGCTACGCAGGCGGCTGCGACGGGCATCGAGCCAGAGCCCCAACAAGTCCAGAACCTGTCCGTACAGTTCGGCCTCGCGGGCGTCTGCGGGGGTGATGTCCAGAATCGCGGCGGCGAGAGCACAAGAGGTATCCAGATTGATTTCTTCGGTCGGCACGTTGTTCTGTGCCGCGAGGGCCAGTAAATCCCAGCGCTCGACGACTCCTTTCGCATAGGCTTTCGCCGATTCGCGAACTCTGGCGCTCGTTTCGCTGGAAAAACTCCCAACGACGAATGTCAGGTCGGTCAGTGCATTGGCCTCGCGCCTGACAGCACTACCGGCGTCACTGAAGGTTTGCCACACGCCGGACACCACGAAGGCGATCAGCACAGCGTAGGTAGTACCAAGCGTGCCATAGACCGAAGTCGTCAGGCCGTTGTCGAGTGCCAGTTGCTGGTCGCTGAAGAGTGTGCGGGTGAGGAACGAAACGATGAACGCGGCGACCACCGTCGATCCGATGATGACCACGGGCTGCAGTTTCGCCGGAAGTGACAGGATATAGGACCGCATCTTTCCTGACCGGGACGTCCTTAGTTCGCTCGGATGGCAGTGCCGGCGTCGGCCTGCTCGTGGGCATGGTAGCTGGATCGCACCAGTGGGCCCGACTCCACATGCTTGAAACCCATCTTCAGCGATTCTTCTTTGAGCATTCGGAACTCATCGGGCGTGTACAGTCTTGCAACCGGCAGATGGTCTTTGGACGGCCGCAGGTACTGGCCGATTGTGAGAATGTCCACCGCGCGCGCCGAGAGATCGCGGAAGACCGCAAGCAGCTCGTCGGTGCTTTCGCCCAAGCCGACCATGACTCCGGTCTTGGTCGGAATCGCAGGATTCATTTCTTTGGCCCGTTCGAGCAGGCGCAGTGTGCGTTCATAGCGTGCCCCCGAGCGGGCAACGCGGTACAGGCGTGGCACGGTCTCGGTGTTGTGGTTCAGGATGTCAGGTCTGGCATCCATTACGATCTGTAGCGGCTCTTCGAGCCCCTGAAAATCTGGGATGAGCACTTCCACTCGGCAATCAGGCATGCGCCTGCGAATTTCGGTGATGGTATTGGCGAAGACCGTCGCCCCACCCACATTGTCGTCGTCGCGGTTGACGCTGGTGACGACCGCGAACTTAAGCCCGAGCTTTTCGACGGCCTCGGCCACGCGTTGCGGCTCGTCGAAGTCGATCGGCTGCGGACGCCCCTTCGGCACGGCGCAGAAACCGCAGCGCCGAGTACAAAGATTGCCCAGCAGCATGAAAGTCGCTGTGTGGTGGTTCCAGCACTCGCCGATATTGGGACAATGCGCCGACTCGCATACAGTGTGCAAGTCGAGGCTACGCGCCAGAGTCTTGAGGTTGTGGTAGTTCTCGCCCATGGGCGCGGGCGCCTTCAGCCACGACGGCTTAGAGGCCGGTTTGCGCGGGGCAACATCGATCTGAATCAGTTCGGGCGCGGTAGCCATACGACATAACTATTGTACGATGCCGGCAACTTTGCTGGGGCGGTCCAGCGGAGGCGGCAGAGCTCACAGCGTATGCAGATACGTCATCAGGTCGGCGATCTGGTTGATGGTCAATTTGTTCTGGAAACCCGGCATTTTGGCGCGTCCCATTTCGATGATATCGATTACTCGCTCATCGTTGGCGGGAATTCCGCTACTCATGAACTGCTTCTTGAACAGTCCGTGCAGGCTTGGCCCGCGCAGATCGCGGGTGCTGTACGCATAGTGACATTCGGCGCAACGTGCATCGTAGACTCGCCGGCCTCTCGCCTGTTGAGGCGTGAGCCCAAGCTCGGCGTCGGTCTTGCGAGGCTCAGCCTCGCAGGCAAACATTGCGAACAAAGCAAGTACGACAACTACAAACGGAACAAAGCGAATGGCCTGTCTCGAGATCAACCGGACCTTCCCCGAAGAATCGGCCAGAATGAGGCGCGGGCCGAGGGTGGGACTGCAACGGAGTTAGAATACACCTCGCATGGCAGTCCGCCTCAAACGAGTGTACGACCCGCCTTCGCTGCACGACGGAGAGCGCGTGCTGGTTGACCGGTTGTGGCCTCGCGGTTTGACGAAAGAGGCGGCCGCGCTGGATGTGTGGCTGAAAGATGTCGCACCGTCGAACGAATTGCGCAAGTGGTATCACGCGCATCCCATACAGTGGGCGAAGTTTCGCGAGAAGTATCTGGCCGAACTGACGACCGATGCCGCGCACGCGGCCCTCAATGAGCTGTACGACTTGGCGAAAAAGAAACGCGGCCTTACGCTGCTGTTCGGTTCCAGGAACACAGAGCAAAACAATGCGCTGGTTCTGAAGCAATTGCTCGATGGCGATCGGAAGCCTCCTACCGGCACTGGGGCCGCAGGAACCGCCTCTGCTGGACGCGCTCGGGCTGTGCGGCGGCGCTAACTGCGCTCGCCCGAATGGCTGTTGAAACAATTAATCAGGTAAGTCCTTATGGTCATATAGCCGCCACCGCCGTTCCGCGACGATTTTCGCAACTTCGGGTTTACATCAGCAGATGCAGGCGCCCGGCCGACGGGGCTTGAGGCGGCAAGTTTGCTGAAGAGGAGGCCGACACCATGAGTCAACGCTGGAGTTTCTGGCTGGTTCCCCGATCTGGAGTACGCCGGATCGGAGTCATTTGCGCGTTGGCCGCAGCATTTGTACTCAGTACCTCAGGGTTTGCACAGCAAGGGCCGCCGAATCCTCCTTCCGGCCAATCCAGTCAGGAGGCCGCAGTGCCCTATAGCAGCGGGACGCAGGACAACCTGCCGCCATTGCCAAATGAGTCTGTCCCGCCACCCCAAAATGGGAACCTTCCGCCCACGACTAGCGCTCCGCTCCCGCCCGCGCCGAATGCCGCTGTTCCGCCCTCGCTCACCATCCCAGCGGGGACGCTGGTGACGGTTCGGCTGATGGGCGGCCTTTCCAGCGACGTAAACCAGCAGGGCGATAGCTTCAGCGCAACGCTCGAGCAACCGATTGTTGTCGACGGATGGGTAGTCGGTCGCCCCGGACAGATTGCCGTTGGGAAAGTCGTCTCCGTGCAGAAGGCCGGACGTGTTAAGGGTGTGTCGTCCCTGGGCATCGCGTTGAGCGAACTTCCAGTGGTGAACGGGCGTCAATTGCCGGTGGCATCGCAGTTGATACAGACCTCGGCAGGTACCTCGAAAGGGCGTGACGCACTCGGCGTGGCCACCACGACCGGTCTCGGCGCGGCCATTGGCGGAGCGGTCGATGGAGGAGCGGGCGCGGGCATAGGTGCTGCGGCAGGAGTTGTTGCCGGAGTTGCTGGCGTGCTGCTCACACCCGGCAGGCCCACTGTGATGCCTCCGGAAACGCTGCTCACGTTCCGCTTACAGGAGCCCGTCACCATTAATACCGAAAATAGCGCAATGGCGTTCCGGCCAGTCAATCAGCAGGACTATGCCAGTGCCGGGCCGCAACTTCAGAGGCGTCCGCCGGGCCCGCCGCCGTATCCACCTCCTCCGGGGATGTATCGGTACGCTTACCCGTATCCGTATCCGTATCCCTACGCCTATCCTTACCCTTATGCCGCGACTCCGTACTGGGGCTTCTACCCGTCAGTGTCGTTCTATTACGGCAGGGGATACTGGGGACCCGGTCGCTGGCGCTAAGAGCAGCGCTCGGTTGATGTATCGAAATTTCGGGTGGCGACCTAGCTGCCGTCGGTGACGATCTTCTCCACGATGCGGTCAATCGTGTCGAGGGCCTTGCGGTTGGCCAAGTTGTGGTTGTTGCTCAGGATTGAGAACGCCACACGCTCGCCCTTCGCGGTAGTGGCATAACCGGACAAAGCGTTGACGTGCCCGAGCGAGCCGGTCTTTCCGTGCACCGCCCCTTTTACTGGCGCGGTCTTCATTCGGTCGCTGAGCGACCCGTCTACTCCTGACACCGGGAACGTGTCTTCATAAAGCTTGCCCCAGGGTTGCTGGTGCGCGTATCGCAACAATTCGACGATTGCTTCTGGAGTGACCAGGTTTTCGCGAGACAAGCCGGAGCCGTCGTAAAACACAAACTGATCGGGCTTGATGCCGGCGGATGTGAGGAAGCCGCGCAAGACTTCCAGTCCACCCTCGATGGAGCCTGACGTCCCTTTTTCTTTTCCTAGCAACCTCAGCATCAGTTCGGCGTGCAGATTCTGACTGACTTTGTTAATGACCTGCAGATCTTCGGCAAGTGGCTGCGATTCATGGCTGGCGAGGACGAGCGGCACCGGGTTGGGATGGCCTGCCATTTCGCCGCCACCTCCGGATGCGATCGAGGTTACGGTGAAGGTCTGCATTGACGCGAGCTCGGTATGGCGGGTGCGCGGACGTCCGTACACCGTCACGCCGCGTTGCTCGAGCAATTCGCGAAACAGCTTGGCGGTGAAATCTGCCGGGTCTTCTATGGCGAGTGCTTCGCCAGTTCCGGCATCGTCCTGCGGCATATTGCCCCAGAACGTGATCTGGTTGGAGCCCGGCTCACGGTTGATGTAGATCTTGCGCGGACCGGTGCCCTGAGGAGTGGTCATGACGCGGTTGTCGATGCGGTAATACTCGGGGAAACGGAGTGATGCTGAGGAATGCGCGCTCGCCGGGACGGTCGGCGGGCATGATGCTGACGAACAGCACGTTGTCGTTGACGGTGAGCGCGGAAACAGGCGCGCCCCACTCCCAGACCAGGTCGTCCTGCGACCAGCCCTCGCCGTAGCGCTCGAAGACATAATACGAGTCGTCGGCCACAACGTCGCCGTCGACAAATTTCAGGCCCTTCGCCACGAGTTGGTCGGCTAGGTCGATCAGCACCTGAATCGGCAGCGCCTTGCGCTCGGTGTGCAGGTAGTACGGCAGCGTTCGGCCCGAAAGATTGGGGTCGCCGCGCCCCACCACCACGAGGTCAGAATTCAGCCGGCCGTATTTGTCCACCGTGCCAAGGCTTTCGACAGTCGTCTTAAAGCGATAGTCCGGGCCGATCAGCGCGAATACCGCAGCCGTGGTGAACAGCTTGGTGTTCGATGCCGGAGTGAAGAGCTTGTCCTGATTCAGCGCGGCAAGATGGCGGCCGGAGTCGAGCGAAACCACATCGATGCCCCAGAAGCCGCGCGCGACTTCTGGATCGCTGAGGATCTGCTCGATTGCCCGAGTGAGCCGCTTGTCGTCCTCGTTCTTTTTCGGCGGATTTCTCGCGCCCTCAGCGGCGATGGCGGGCGCAGTAAGCAGGAGCAACAGGGCGAAGGAAATAACACGGCGGACCCGGTACATAGAACGGCTGGGCACGATGCCAAGATTCTAGCACCGGTCGCGGTTCCCTTTGTCAGGCCGTTTCGTTTCGCGTGACGACGAACGGCGCAAATTACAATCAGAGAATGCGTGCTCCTTACGTGTGGCGGCTGCGTTCGCGCTCGCTGGAACTCGGTCGCCGCACGCTCGTAATGGGCGTCGTCAACGTGACGCCTGACTCGTTTTCCGACGGCGGTAAGTATTACGAGCCGGAACGGGCGATTGGGCACGCCCTGGAGTTGCTGGACGAGGGAGCTGACATCCTCGACGTCGGAGGCGAATCGACGCGGCCCGGCACGCGCGTGCAGCCTGACGGGACCAGCCACAAATCGGTGGTGACCGAAGAAGAAGAGTTGCGCCGGGTGATGCCGGTGATCGAAAGCGTGCTGAAGGCGCGGCCCGATACGGTCATTTCCATCGATACCTACAAGGCAGGTGTGGCGAAGCAGGCAGTCGGCTGTGGAGCAGAAATCGTCAACGATGTAAGCGCGTTCGCTTGGGACGACGCGATGGCCCAAACCTGCGCCGACTTGCAATGCGGAGTGGTGATGATGCACACGCGCGGTCGTCCTCGTGAGTGGCGCGATTTGCCGTCGCATGCAGACGTCACCGCGCTGGTGGCGGGCGACCTTGCCAACCGTGCACAAATCGCTCTGAATAGCGGCGTGGCGCGTGAGCGCATCGTGCTCGACCCGGGCTTTGGTTTTGGCAAGAAATACGAGGAGAACTATCCGCTGCTGGCGCGATTCGAAAGCTTGCAGCATCTGGGCTTCCCTCTGCTGGCCGGAACCTCGCGCAAGTCGTTTGTGGGCCGCACCGTGGGGAAAAGGCGGGGCACGGAAGACGCGCCTGCGAATGAGCGACTGTACGGCTCGCTGGCTGCGATGGTCGCTAGCATCCTAGGCGGAGCACACATCGTGCGAGTGCACGAGGTACGCCCGGCGGTGGAAGCGGCAGCCGTCGCCGACGAAGTGCTGGCCGCGATGATGGAGTGACGAGCGCTTGCTATCGAACGCGCTCTGCTAGGATGAAACAAGCGGGTCGCCCCTACGGCCCGAGAATGCAGCCGCTCGCAGCGCCGGCGGGCTTGGCTTCCAGACCACATGCGTACTCTCGAAACACTTGCAGCCGATCCTCGCGTGACCGTGCGGCGGCTTGGCGCGCCCAACTCTCGGGGTTGTGTCGTGTACTGGATGCAACGCACCCAGCGCGCCCTCGATAATCCCGCGCTCGACGTTGCGGTCGAAGCTGCCAACGTGCTTGGGCAGCCCGTCGTCATCTTCTTTGCGCCGGTGCCGTTTTATCCGCATGCCAACCTGCGACATTATGCATTTCTGGCGCAAGGCATTCCGGATATCGCCGAGCGCGCCCGTAAACGCGGCATCGGATTTGTGTTGCGCACCTATCCAGAACATTCGCTGGCCAGATTTTGCGATGAGGTGAAGGCCTCGCTGGTGATCGGCGACGAGAACCCGTTGCGCGAGCCTCGGCGCTGGCGGGAATTGGCCGCGAAGAAGCTCAACATGCCGCTGTGGACCGTGGATGCGGACGTAATTGTGCCTTCGAAGCTGCTGGAAAAAGAGCAGTACGCTGCGCGCATCATCCGTCCGCGACTACAGCAACGACTTGAGCAGTTTCTTACGCTTGCCGGAAATCCATCTGCCAAAGTCGAGTGGCAGAAACCTCGCGGTCTGCGGACGCTGCCTGATGACGGCTCACTCGATATCACAGCAGGATGGAAGGAACTCGATCGCTCGGTGAAGCCGGTCGATTCATTTCGCGGCGGAACTGGCGAGGCGCTGTGCTTGCTCGACGAATTCGTGAAGCATAAGCTCGCGCGCTATCCCGAAAATCACGGTAAGCCGGAAATCGACGGCACATCGCGCCTGTCGCCGTACCTGCATTTCGGGCACATCGGTCCGCATACCATAATGAACGCGGTTCGGAAATCGAGAGCTCCGCAAGCTCCAAAAGACGACTACATCAACCAGTTTGTAACCTGGCGAGAGCTGTCGATCAACTTTGTGCACTTCAACCCGGTGTATGACTCCATCGAGTGTGCGCCCGATTGGGCGCACAAAACGCTGGCGGCGCATGCCAGAGATCCGCGACCGGTTCTTTACACGCGCGAGCAGTTCGAGGCCGCCCAAACTCACGACGAGTTGTGGAACGCCGCGCAACTGCAGATGCTGCATGCCGGATGGATGCACAACTACATGCGCATGTACTGGGCGAAAAAAATCCTGGAGTGGAGTCCTTCGCCCGCGGTTGCATGGCAAACTGCGCTGTATCTCAACGACAAGTACTTTCTCGATGGACGCGATCCCGATGGCTATGCCGGGGTGGCGTGGGCGATAGGCGGAAAGTTCGACCGTCCGTGGTTCGACCGCCCGATTTTCGGCACGATTCGCTGGATGTCGGGTGACGCGGCGCGAAAAAAGTTTGACGCCGAGCGCTACATCCGACAAATGAAGCAGCTTTCCGGGGAGTTGTGATTTCATACCCCTCCCATTGCCCACTTGTAGAATCAGCGACTTGCGTGAGGAAATGAATGCAGGTTCGAGATTCCATTACACTTACGCGTACTTAATAGATTTCAAATAACTTAGCCGACCGCCGAAGCTGCGAGCCGGGCCCTTCAGGGCAAAAACAGCCAGCATGATTCATACCCGACGCGACTTGGCAAAGTCACTTAAATTGTGGGGGTCAAAGAAACTAAAGTAACCACTTTTTTTCCGAAATGGGATGTGACGGGTATCCAGCTATGAACTGATCCGTATGCTTATGACGAAAACGGTGGCCCAGAGGAGAAATCCAGCTATACCGACCCAAAGCGTGATGCGACGGTCGGCTGCGCGGCTGAGCGTTGGCAGGGGCAAAGGCGCGCCCAGCGAGCGGTGAAACCATGCTCCCAGCAGACCCACGAAGCCGATCAAGGCCGTGGCTCCGCCAAACATCAAGCCCGCCACAATGAGAACAAAACTGAGGCTGAACATGGCTCGCTACCCCACTGCTGCAATCAAAATAGACCCGCCAACGGTGCCGCGCAAGTCACAATGGAGGTAAAATGCCAAGACCATTGGAGGCAGAATGAAACGCGTCACCGGACTCGGCGGTCTCTTCTTCAAGGCGAAAGATCCTAATGCCATGTACGCGTGGTATGAGAAACACCTGGGGATTCAGGGCAAACCTGGCCAAGGCGCAATGTTTCAGTGGCGTGAAGCCGGAGGACCCGGAGAAAGCCGGGATGACCGTGTGGTCGATATTCCCGGAGAACACAAAGTATTTCGATCCCAGCACCGCTCCGTTCATGATGAACTTTTGCGTGGAAGACTTGACGGAGTTGCTCAAACTATTGCGCGAGGAAGGCGTCGCGATTGACCCCAAGGTAGAAGAGCACGAGTACGGCAAGTTTGCTTGGATCACCGATCCGGAAGGCAACCGCATCGAGCTGTGGGAGCCGCCAAAAGAGGGCTAGAGCTCTAACAAGAAGCGGCCCGCCGCAGCGGACCGCTTTTCACACCAGAAACACTGGCGGAACTCTACTCCGACCAGCGCCGGAAAACAAGACACCCATTAGTGCCACCAAAGCCAAAAGAGTTAGAAATTGCGTACTCCATTTCGACCTTGCGGGGCGTGTTGGGTACGAAGTCCAAATCACAGCCTTCGCCGGGATGGTCGAGGTTCATGGTTGGCGGCACAATCTGGTCGCGCAGCGCCAGAACGGTAATGCCGGCTTCCAGGCCGCCGGCGCCGCCCAGAAGGTGTCCGGTCATCGACTTGGTTGAGC
The DNA here is from genome assembly GCA_963730105.1 of uncultured Acidobacteriaceae bacterium. GTDB lineage: Bacteria > Acidobacteriota > Terriglobia > Terriglobales > Acidobacteriaceae > DASRAA01. The sequence continues at coordinate 23,240 of CAVSQO010000007.1, read as the reverse complement.
TCACCAGCATTTTGTAGGCGTGGTCGCCGAAGGCGCGCTTGATGGCCATGGCTTCCAACTCGTCGCCCAGAGGCGTCGATGTACCGTGGGCATTGACATAGCCCACGACGTCCGGCGTGATGCCCGCGTCGCGCATGGCATTGCGCATCACGCGGTACCCGCCTTCTCCGTTTTCCGCCGGCTGGGTGATGTGGTTGGCGTCGGCTCCCATGCCGTAACCTGAGACCTCGGCGATGATCTTCGCACCGCGCGCCTTGGCATGCTCCAGTTCTTCCAGAATCAGGATGCCGGCGCCTTCGCCGATAACGAACCCGTCGCGGTCCTTGTCCCACGGGCGGCTGGCGCGGTGGGGATCGTCATTGCGAGTGGACAGCGCGCGCATGGCCGCGAATCCGCCGACCCCCATGGGTGTGATCGCGGCTTCAGCACCGCCGGCGATCATCACGTCCGCATCGCCGTACTTGATGATGCGGGCGGCATCGCCAATCGAATGTGCGCTGGTGGTACAGGCCGTACAGGTGGCCTCGTTTGGCCCCTTGGCGTTGTGGCGAATACTGACCTGACCGGCGGCCAGGTTCACGATTGCGGCAGGAATAAAGAAGGGCGAGATTTTGCGCGGACCACCGTTCAGCAGGTTCGAGTGCTCACGTTCGATGATGTCGAATCCGCCGATCCCCGAACCGATATCGACGCCGGTGCGCTCCGCCTGCTCTTCGTTTTCGACCTTGTAGTTGGCCATTTGCAGCGCCTCGTCGGCCGCCGCGATCGCCAGATGAATAAAGCGCGCCATCTTGCGCGCCTCTTTCTTATCGATGAATTGCAGAGGATCGAAGTTCTTAACTTCTGCTGCGATCTGGCAAGCAAACAAGGACGCGTCGAAGCCGGTAATGCGCTCGACGCCGCTCTTGCCGGCCTGCAGCGCCTGCCACACGTCGCCCGTGTTGTTGCCGACCCCGCAAATCAGCCCGACTCCCGTTACGACTACGCGACGAGTCAAGCGGATTTTCCTTTCGCGTGGGCGTTGATGTAATCGACCGCGTCTTTCACGGTGCGAATTTTTTCCGCCTGCTCGTCGGGGATCTCGAGGTCGAAAGCCTCTTCGAAGGCCATGACCAACTCGACGGTGTCGAGCGAGTCAGCGCCCAGGTCGTCGACAAACGACGCGCTGGCCGTGACCTCGCCTTCATCCACGCCGAGTTGCTCTACGATGATTTGTTTTACGCGTTCTTCAACCGATGCCATGAGACCTGCAAGCTCCTTTTCGCCCCGCCGTTACGCGCGGCGAGATGCCTATCCATCCGGCCTGCCTGGATCGATTCGGTTAGGACTTCGCCTTGGCGTGCGCTTCGATGTAGGAAACCGCATCCTGCACGGTGCGGATCTTCTCTGCGTCTTCGTCCGGAATTTCGACGTCGAAGGCTTCTTCGAAGGCCATGACCAACTCCACTGTGTCGAGCGAGTCGGCGCCGAGGTCGTCTACGAACGAAGCCTTGGGGGTGACTTCCGCTTCGTCCACGCCCAGTTGCTCCACGATAATCTGCTTTACGCGTTCTTCTACCGATGCCATGAATTCTTTCTCCTATTGCGCGTCTGACGCAACGCAAACTCGTAAGTCTACGTGCTGATGGGAATCCCTGTAAAGAAAGACAATTCCACCTCGGATTGCAGCGCCCGCGCACACGTCCGGAGGATGGGGATTTAAGATGCCCGCTTCATCCTAAACGCACCCGTTTGCGCTGGTCAACGCAAGCCGGGGAAAGGTTTGGCCAAGCCAGGGAAATATTCATCGGGTGGTCACCGGAAGAGCCCAGAAGCACTGTTTTCAGGGATAGCCGAACGGTCGAGGACGCATGCCGCCGTCCGGCCTGAAACCGAGGTTTACTGACGGTTCGAATATCGATCCCGCAGTTCGGTCTGGCGGTCAACCATCGGAATCGACCGTCCCTGGATGAACACGTACTTAACGTCGGTCTTCACGTCCAAGGGGTCGCCGGTAGCGATCACGACGTTGGCGGTTTTTCCAACGTCGAGCGAGCCTAGCTGGTCGTCCACGCCCCAGATTTGCGCGGGATACAGGGTTAACGCCTTCATAGCCTCGTCATAGGGCAGGCCAAACGCCACTGCGAATCCGGCAGCGTAGGGCAGGTTGCGCACTTGATGGGCATCGAACGACGCGAAAGCGATCTTCACGCCGCGCTTCGCCAGCTCACTGGGCATTTTGTAGACAGTGTCGTAGCGTTCCCATTCTTTCGGTTCATCGTAGATGGAACCCAGAATCACCGGCACGTGCCACTCTGCGATCTTGTCGTAAATCGGCTGGCACTGGGTCAGGCCGTTCAAGATGATTCGCAGCTTGAATTCCTGGGCCAACGCGTAAGCGGTTTCCGCGTCGCTGGGTTCCTCGGCTTTTACCACCACGGGCTTCTTGCCCGAAAGGTACGGCAGCAGCGCCTCGAGCTTCAGGTCACGTGACGGCGGAGTCGGTGCAGCATCGCCGGACTTGGCGGCCGCCTTCTTCTTGTTGTACTCGTCCCATTTTGCGGCGTAGCCCTGCGCGTCGGTGAAAGCCTGTCGCATTTGCGCCGCCATGCCCATTCGCGTCTGCGGATAGGAGGCCGTGGCGAACGACTCATTGCGCCGCTGTTTGCCCGTGAAGTTAAGCGGCATGGCGAGGTCGCGAATCATCAACATCTGCGTAGCGTCGGCCCCCGCCAACTGGATGAACGAGTCCTGTCCGGGCAGCGTGTCGCGGCTTTCGGGCGCGACGATGGCGTTGGTGATGCCGTTGTACCGGGTCACCGGAATCAACGCGGTCTCGGCGTGGAAGGCGTCGGAGACGTGCATGTTCGGCATGATCTCGTCGCTGGGCTCGACCAGATCGTTGGTCATCTTTTCGGCTTCGATCTCGGTCAGCCCAAGGTGGGTCTCCGAATCGATGAGACCGGGATACACGGTCATACCCTTGGCGTCGATGACCTGCGCGTTAGCTGGAACCTTGACCGATCCAGCCGCTCCGACAGCGGCAATCTTGCCGTTCTCGATGATCAGCACGCCATTTTCGATGGTGCCGTGCGTGATGGTAAGAAGCTTGCCGCCAGTGATGGCGACGGGCTTGCTCGGATCAAGCGCCGCAGGCGCGGGAGACTTCGCTGTAGCTGCTGTTTTCTGTTGTGCCGCCACAGTGCCGGCAAACAACATCGCGATGAGCGAAAGGCGAAGAGCGGTTCTTCTCATCACTGTCCCTCCTGGTATTGCGGCATACCAAACCCGGGCAGCGCGCGATCGAAGTACACGTCACCGTCGATCCACACCTTCTGAGGAATGCCATAGGTCGACAGCGGATACCCGTCCCACAACACCAGGTCTGCGTCCTTGCCCACGTCGATCGAGCCGGTCTTGTCATCGACCCCGATAATCCACGCGGGATTAATCGTCATCATCTGCACCGCTTCGTCTTCGGTTGCACCGCCGTAGCGCATGGTCTTGGCGGCCTCCTGATTTAGCCGGCGCATATAGTCGTCGCTGTCGCTCTTCACCGCAACCCGCACGCCCGCGCGCATGGCCATGACCGCGTTCCACGGGATCGCGTCCCACGCCTCGTATTTGAAGCCCCACCAGTCGGAGAAGGTCGCGATGGCAATGTTGTTCTGGGCCAGAGCCTGCGGCACCTTATAGGCCTCGAGCGCATGATGGAACGCGCGAATCTTGTAGCCGAATTCGTTGGCGATGGCGATCTCAGTGAGGAACTCGTCGGCGCGGTAGCAGTGGATCTGCACCAGCATCTTGCCCTGCAACACTTGCACCAGGGCTTCCATCTTGAGGTCCTTCTTCGGTGGAGTCGCGTTCTTGTCGCCCTTCGTGACCTTCGCGTTGTACTCGTCCCACTGACGCTGATAGTCCTTGGCTTGGGTGAACGCCTCGCGCATGACCTCGAAGTTGCCCATGCGGGTCGAGGGCAGTTGCTTCTTGTCACCGAACACGCGCTTGGGATTTTCGCCGCTGGCGAACTTGATGGATTGCGGCGCTCCGGGAAACAACATCTGGTCGCGGTCGAGTCCGTACTTGGTCTTGATCACGACGGCCTGGCCGCCGATCATGTCGGCCGAGCCGTGCAGCAGCAGTGACGTAGTCACGCCTCCCGCCAGCGCCCGGTAGATTGCCTTGTCGGTGTACTCGAAGGCGTCTTTCATCATCATCTGTGGGACGACCGGGTTGGTGGCCTCGTTGACGTCACCATCGAGGGCCATGTGAGAGTGCGGATCGATGATGCCCGGTGTCACGTACTTGCCGTCGGCGTCGATCACGGTCACGGTTGCCGGTGCCGAAACGTTTGCCCCGAAGGCGGCGATCTTGCCGTCTTTCACGTAGACGCTGCCGTGATCGATGCGGCCGTGCGTCGCCGTGAGCAGAGTCGCATTCTTGATGACGAATTCGTTCTTTCCGCTGTGTGTGGCCGAGATGCTGGCGGACGGTTGGGCAAACGCGCAAACGCCAGCCATCAGCAGCATGGCGTACGTAAGCAGTCGAGGCCATACCCTCGCCAAGCCATAATTTGTCTTCATGCAGTCCCCCGACGGCAGAAACCAAGAATTGCAGAATTGTACGACACGAGATGGTGTACCCGCGTGACCCTCCTCGGTTTTTCCACGCTGCGATTCGGGTTCGCTCACCTATACTGCGTTCGTAACGCCGCTGAGCCCCACAAAGACGATGAAGTTCGTTCCTATCACTGAGTGGTTGCCACGATATCCCAGCAATTATCTGCGTGGCGACATTATCGCCGGCATCGCTCTCGCCGGATTGCTCATCCCGGAGTCGATGGGCTATGCCGGAATTGCCGGTCTGCCGCCGCAGGCCGGCCTGTACGCCACAGCCTTCGGTCTGCTGGCCTATGCGATTTTCGGATCGAGCCGCCAACTGGCGGTGTCGCCGACGTCGGCGTCGTCTGCCGTCTTAGCGGCAACCCTTGCACCTCTTGCGGCCTCTCACCCAGAAAAATTTGCGGTCCTTGCTTCGGCCGTCGCCCTAGTGTTGGGCGGCCTTTTCCTGCTGGCAGGAATTCTGAAACTCGGCTTCATCTCCGACTTTATCTCCAAGCCCGTGCTGAAGGGCTTCGTCTTCGGAGTGGCGCTGAACATCATCATCAAGCAGTTGCCGAAATTGCTGGGGATCGAGCCGGGTGGTACCCACACCTACAGCCAGGTCTGGCACATCCTGAGGCATGTCAGCAACGCAAATCTATGGACTTATGTGACCGGTGCGGTGGCGCTGGCCGTGCTCTTTTCGATTGATAAACGCTTTCCACGCGTCCCCGGCGTTTTGGTCGTGCTCATCGCGGGCATTGTGATTTCCAGAGAGCTCGGTTTGCACGCCCACGGGGTGGAGATTGTCGGCACGATTCCGTCCGGACTGCCCAGCCCTGAATTCCCTATGCTCAGTTGGGCTGACTGGCTGCAAGCCGCGCCGGCTGCCGTCGGTCTTGTCCTCGTGCTGTTTGCCGAATCAGTGGGCGCCGCACGAACTTTTGCTGACAAGTACGGATACGACATAGACGCCAACCAGGAGCTCCGCGCGCTCGGAATGGCGAACGCCGTCTCTGCCATTTTCCACGGCATGCAGGTTGGCGGAGGGACCTCCGGAACAGCGGCCAATGACACCAACGGAGCCAAGTCACAGCTTTCCTCCGTCGCCGCGTCGACGACAGTTCTCCTGGTTCTCCTGTTCCTGACCCGCTGGTTCTACGACCTGCCCGAAGCCGTTCTCGCAGCTATCGTGGTGCATGCCGTCTGGCACCTGCTCAATCTCAAAGAATTGCTGCGTTACAGGCTCATCCATCGCATGGATTTTCGTGGCGGGGTGGTGGCCATCGTCGGAGTACTGGCGTTTGGCATTCTCGACGGGCTGGTTCTCGCCGTCATCCTTAGCTTGATTGCTCTGATGCGATTTCTTTCGATGCCTCAGGTGGACGTGCTGGGGCGTCTGCCGGGCACCGGCGAATATGTCGATGTCGCGCGCCACCCTGAAGCCGAGCAGTTTCCTGGAGTCCTCATGCTGCGTGTCGATCGCATCTGGTTTTTCGCCAATGCTGACGGCATTCGCGAACACGCCAAGGAACTGATCCGCCAGGCGCCCGGTCCGCTGAAAACCATAATCGTCAATCTCGCACCGGTTCCCCTCATTGATGTTACTGCGGTCGATGCGCTGGCCCAGTTGCATGACAGCTCTGTTAGACACGGCCGTCGCCTGGTGCTCGCAGGAGTACGCGATCCGGTTCGCGATACCTTGGCTCGCGCATCGTTGCTCAGTGTTCTCGGCGAAGAGAACATCTTTCGCAACATGGAAAACGCCGTCGAAGGCGGTAACCGCCAAGCCTTCCGCCGTGTGATACAACGCTGTCATGCGCGCTGTCGTACAACGCGTGAGCCGTGCGTCGGTCAAGGTCGATGGCGAACTCACTGGCAAAATTGCCGACGGCCTGCTTGTCCTTCTGGGAGTCGCGCCCGACGACACCGAATCCGACGCCGACTATCTGGCCGATAAAGTCGCAGGATTGCGAATCTTCGAAGACGACGCCGGGAAGATGAATCGCAGCGTCGCCGACATCGATGGCGCGGTGCTGGCTGTGTCTCAATTCACCTTGTTTGGCGACGCACGCAAAGGCAAGCGGCCATCGTTTGACGGCGCCGCGCGGCCTGAGCTCGCCAACTCTCTCTATCGACACTTCGTCGAGCGTGTCCGCGCCCTCGGGCTGCGCTGCGAAACCGGACGCTTCCAGGAAACCATGGAAGTCGATCTGGTCAACCAGGGCCCCGTGACCATCTTGCTCGACTCCAAGAAACTCTTCTAACCGCGATCGCGTTGCAAAAGCGACGATAGCCGGCAAAACCTACTGATCGCGCAGTGTCGTCATTGGATCCAGCGTTGACGCGCGGTACGCCGGCAGTCCGCTGGCCAAAACTGACACCAGCAACAGAACCAGCGATACCAGGACGAACGTTACCGGATCGGTCGGACGCACTCCAAACAGCAGACCGCTCATGAGCCTTGTAAGGGCCAACGACATGGCCACACCGATCGCCAGCCCAATCGCAGCCAGGGTCAAGCCCTTGCGCAGAATCATGCCCAGCACGCTGCTCCGTTGTGCGCCGAGCGCGATGCGCACGCCGATTTCGAGCGTGCGCTGCACCACCAGGTAAGAGAGTAATCCGTACAATCCGATGGCTGAGAGCAACAGCGCTATAGCCGCGAAACAGGTCAGCAGGAGCGCCTGGAATCGCGGCTGGGCTGCGGATCGCGCAAACATGTCGTCGAAGGTCTTCACATCGTAGAGTGGCAGGTTCTTGTCGATCTCGGCCAACTGCCCGCGCAGTGGAACAGTCAGGGTGACGGGATCCACGGCAGTGCGAACCACGAGCGTTGGCGAAAGTACGACAGCCTGTGCGAGCGGGAGATAGTACTGGGGACGGATGTCCTTTTTCAGCCCGCTTGCTTTCACGTCGCCGACCACGGCGATGATCTCGCGGGGGACCTCCTTAACGCCGCCGTCGGAGATTCCTGGCGTGATGTGTTTGCCGACCGGATCTGTATCGCTGAAGAATTTGCGGGCGAAGCTTTGGTTCACGATGACGACCGGAGTGGCCTTGGCGTCGTCTGTATCCTGGAACTCGCGCCCCCGCAGTAGCGGGATTCGCATCGTCTGGAAGTAGGTTGGCTCGACGATCGAAACCAGCGCAGTATTCCGGTCGCCCTCGGGTAAGGGGTGGCCTTCAATGTCGAACGAAATTCGCATTCCACTGGTTGACAACGGAAGCGGCCATCCCGCTGACGCCGACAGAACGCCGGGTAACGCCCGCACCCGGGCGAGCAGATGTTCGTAGAGCTGGGTTTGCTGGGCGCCGGTGTAGCGGCTCTCCGGCAACGAAATGCTGGCAATCAGCACGTTCTTGCGATCGAAGCCGGGATCGACCTGCAACACGCGGACGAAGCTATGAATGAGCAATCCGGAGGCGACCAGAAGCACGAGGCCTACTGCTGTTTCCGCGACCACCAGCGAGTTCTGCAGGCGATGCTGCCCTCGTCCCGTAGTGGAAGTACGGTTGCCGTCGCGCATGGCCGACGAAGGATTCACTCGCGAGGTCCGCCATGCCGGTACCACGCCGAATAGCAGTCCGGTAACTACGGAGATCAACGTCGCGAATGCCAGCACGTTTCCGTCGACCGAGACTTGACCCAGTCGCGGCACGTCGGACGGCACCAGCCGCAGCAACACGCACAGCAAGCCCGATGCCAGCGCAATTCCAACCACTCCGCCGAACAAGCCCAAGGCGACCGACTCCACCAGCATCTGGCGGACGATTTGATGGCGGCTGGCGCCCAATGCGGCGCGCACCGCGAACTCCCCTTTGCGTCGCGAAGACCGCGCCAACAAGAGCCCTGCTACGTTGGCGCATGCGATGAGCAGCACGAACATCACGGCGCCGAACAGAATGCGAAGGGCGGGCCGAGTGTCGCCCACCAGGCTCTCTAGCTCCGTAGTCACCAGCGCTCCCCCGAAGTGCAGGTTCGTCTGGGGATACTGCCGCTTCAGATTTTGTGCGATCACATTCAGGTCAGCTTGCGCCTGATCGGCGGATATGCCGGGTTTCAACCTGCCGACTACGTCGAGTAAATGGGCACCACGTTGGGTTGTCATCGGCTCGCCGTTGGGATCGTAGGTATCGTCACTCAGCGAAGTCCACAGCATGGACGTAGGAGTCTGAACAGGAAACTCGAAGCCCTTCGGCATTACGCCGACAACGGTGTAACTCTTGTTATCGAGCGTGACGGCGCGGCCAACAACGTCGCCGGCGGAACCAAATGCAGACTCCCACAAGCTATGGCTCAACACCACGACATGCGTGCCGGGCTTTTCGTCGTCGATGGTGAAGCCGCGGCCTAACGCGGGACTGACTCCGAGAACGCGAAAGAAGTCGCCGGACACAATGTTGCCGGTCAGATGTTTGGGTTCGCCAACGCCAGTGAGAGTGAAGTCGTTGTCGTGAAAGCTGGCCAGTCCCGAGAACGACTTGTTCTGTGAGCGCCAGTCGAAGAAGTCGGGATAACTCATTCCGCGTTGAGGCTAGCGATCGGGTTGCGGTCGTTGCGCCCCCCGACCGCCATGAGACGCTCGGGTTCCGGAAACGGCAGTGGCCGCAACAGGACGGCATTCACCAGACTGAAGATGGCGGCAGTGCCGCCGATTCCCAAGGCGATCGTCAAGACCGTCGTCAGCGCAAAGCCCGGGTATTTCCTGAACTGGCGAATAGCAAAGCGAAAATCCTGCAGCAAGGCGCGCATTCGGTGACTCCTGGCAGACTCGTATCCACATTGATCTATGCACTTGATTCTCCAACTCGCAAACAGTTGAGAATGCTGGACAATGTGGCGATGTTAGGCTGCAGTTTACTGCCGTGGCCGTTCGCTTCGGGACCCTCTTGTCCGGAAGTGAACACGAGCGAGGGCGGCGTCAGCACTTTCTCGGGAAGCGGCCTTCTCCGATATCATTCTTCTGTATGCAACCCGCCATCCGATGTAGCGGCCTCACCAAGACCTACGACGGAAAGGTCGAAGCAGTCCGCGGACTCGATCTTGCGATCGAGACCGGCGAGTGCTTCGGGCTGCTGGGCCCGAATGGCGCCGGCAAGACCACGACCATTGAGGTTCTGGAAGGGTTGCTGCAGCCCACAGAGGGCGACGTCGAAATTCTCGGCATGACTTGGCAAGGCCACGAGCGCGAACTGCGTGAACTGCTTGGCATTTCTCTGCAGGAGACGCGGCTGTCAGAAAAACTGACCGTTCGCGAAACGCTGCATCTCTTCGCCAGCTTCTATAAATATCCAACCTCGGTTTCGGGTGTTCTGGACGAGCTGTCGCTCAATGAAAAGGCCGACGCCATGGTGGGGAAGTTGTCGGGCGGGCAGAAACAGCGTCTCGCCGTGGCTACGGCACTGGTGGGCAATCCTAAGATCTTGTTTCTTGACGAACCGACCACAGGACTCGATCCTCAGAGCCGGCGACAGTTGTGGGACATCGTGCGCCAGTTTCAACAGCGCCGCGGCACCGTGCTCTTGACCACGCACTACATGGACGAAGCCGAACGATTGTGCGACCGGCTCGCCATCATCGATCAGGGAAAGATCATTGCGGAGGGAACTCCGGCCGAACTGATCGCGGGCCTTAGCGGGCACCACGTCGTGGAGTTCGCCATCAGCGGTAGCAACGGCACGGGCGACGATACCTGGGCCCAGCTCCCGGGCGTGCAATCGGTACGCAGCGAAGACGGATTTTTCTGTTTGCAAGTGGATGAGCCGCACCACACGATTCCCGCCCTGCTGTCTGCTGTTCAACAGAAGGGCGCGCAATTGGCCCACCTCACTACGCGCCAGGCGAGCTTGGAAGATGTATTTGTGGCATTGACCGGTCGCCACCTGAGGGAAGAATAATGGCCGACCTCGAGATTCAAACTCCGCCGGAAGAAAAGCTCCAGCCGTCGATCGTGATGAATGGCCGATGGGCTGGCTACCGCGCGATACTCGGCGCGCGCATGAAAGAACTGTGGCGCGAGCCGGAAGTCATTTTCTGGGTCTTCGTATTTCCCCTGCTACTAGCGCTGGGATTGGGAATCGCCTTCCGCAACAAGCCTGCCGACGTGACTGTCATCGCAGTGGTGAATAACGCTCGCGCGCAGCAGACGGTGGAGCTGCTGCAACATTCGCTGGCATCGAACGCCATTCACGCCGATGTGCTCGATGCCCAGGTTGCGCTCGATCGATTCCGCCTCGGCCAGTACGCGTTGGTCGTCACTTATGACGACGATGGGCTGCACTACCGCTATGATCCCGCACGACCGGAGAGCGTGCTAGCTCTCTCGCAGGTGGACGACGCGCTACAGACCGCCCTGGGGCGGACGAATCCAGTAAAAGAGGAAATGACTCAGAGCAGCGAGCCCGGCGCGCGCTACATCGACTTCCTGATCCCGGGCCTGCTGGGCATGAACCTGATGAACTCGGGAATGTGGGGCATCGGGTTCGCCGTGGTGGACATGCGGCAGCGCAAACTGCTCAAGCGCTTCATCGCGTCGCCCATGCGCCGCACCGACTTTCTGCTCGCGCTGGGCAGCAGCCGGTTGGTGCTGATGATTATCGAAGTGGCGTTGTTGCTCGGCTTCGGCGTGCTGGTCTTTCACATGAAGGTAGAAGGCTCGCTGCTGGCGATTCTCTTGGTGGCGGGACTGGGAGCGGTTTCGTTCGGCGGCGTCGGGCTGCTCACTGCCAGCCGCGCGCAGAAGATCGAAAGCGTCAGCGGGCTGATCAACCTCGTGATGATGCCCATGTGGATCTTCTCCGGCGTGTTCTTTTCCTACGAACGTTTCCCGAAGATCGTTCTGCCACTGATCAAAGCGCTGCCGCTCACCGCGCTGAACGATGCCTTGCGTGCGATCATCCTGCAAGGCGCAAGTCTGAGTTCGCAATGGATGCAACTGGCCGTGTTGGTGCTCTGGGGTGGGCTCTCATTCTTGCTTGCGCTGAAGTGGTTCCGCTGGAGCTGAAGCTGCTCAGTATTCCGGCTTCGCCGCCATGGCTTCCTGCTGCGTAATGCGTCGTTTCTGCCGGTAGGCGAGGTTCGCCATGTGGGCCGCGACGGCTGACTTGTAGCCAATCTCGACGGGGGCATTCGTCTTCTGATTGCGCGCGCGAATGCACTCCATCCAGTTGGCCATGTGGTTCTGACCCTTCGACGATCCGGTCATGGCGGCGCCGTCGGGACGATTGGTTTTCTCTGGGTAGTAGCTGACTCCGCCCTGGTATTTGCCCGTCACCATGTCAGTTGCGCCGGTGACGTGTTCAACCGTGCCGTCGGAGCCGAGAAAGCGTTCGCCTAGTCCGATAGCGGCTGTTGCTGAAAGTCGATTGCCACAGCACGGTGAGATCGTTGGGAAATTCGAAGGTCACCGCGATGGTGTCGGGCACCTGACGCCCATCCTTTTCGGAATAGACGCCACCCATCATGTCAGCCGCATCCGGGACCGGCAGATTCATTGCCGTCATGATCCACGCAATCTGGTGCACCATGTTCTCGGTGACGTTGCCGCCCGAGAACTCCCAGAACAAGCGCCAGTTCATGTATTTGTTGGCGTCGAAGGCCATCTTCGGACGGTTGACGAGAAACAGGTCCCAATTCACGTGTTGCGGATTGCAGTCCTCAGGGATCGCGCGATACCACTGTCCGTGACCGTGCGGCGTGTTGCGGCTCATCCACGATTCAACCATGGTGACCTTGCCGAGCAGCCCGGCCTCGTACCACTTGCGCGCATCGGCCAACTCGCCGGAGCTTTCGTGTTGCAATCCGATCTGCACCACCTGCTTCGACTTCTGCGCGGCACTGCAGACATTCCACCGCCTCAGGAATGTCCCAGGTCATCGTTTTCTCGCAGTAAAGGTCCTTGCCCGCGGCCAGCGAATCGAGAAAATACTTCGCGTGCAAATGCAGCGGCAGAGCGATGATGACCGCGTCAATGTCCTTGCGATCGAGCAGGCGGCGCGGATCATCGTAGGTGTCGGCTGACGGCACGAGCGCCTTCACTTGCTCCCGCCGCAGCGAATAAACATCGGCGGCGGCAACGCACTCGACATTGGGCTGAGCCAGCGCGTCCTTCAGGTCCTGCATCCCGCGGTCGCCGGGGCCGATAATTCCGATGCGAATGCGATCATTCGCGCCCAGAACGCGAGAATACGGGAACGCGGCCAGCGCTACAGCGCCAGCCGCCATGCCGACGAATTCGCGGCGATTGATCGTTCCAACTTTTTCTTTCTTCATGTAAGCGCTCCCGCTTTCTGCAGGTCGGCTTTCATGCCTGCCCAGCTTTGTCGTGAGGACTCTTCCGGAGTAGTCGCACCGCGCCAGTGGGTTTCCAGCGAGACGCCCAGATTGTATCCGGCTTTTTTCAGCGCTTCGAATTGCCCAACCCAGTCGATGATGCCTTTGCCGACCGGCATCCATTCGAACCCCTCGCCACCCTGCTTCATTACGATGTCCTTGCAGTGGCAATGGCCGACGCGGTTCTTGGGCAGCAGCTCCCATCCATTCGGATAGGGCGTCTCGCCGCGCGCGGCAGCATTACCCGGGTCCCAATTCAGCATGAAATTCGGAGCAGTGATTGCCGCCAATGTTTTCGCGGCTTCCGCCCCGGTCGCCGTGTTGCACTCAAACTCATTTTCCAGCAAGAAGATGATGCCATGTTTGCCCAGTTGGGCAGCCGCGTCCTGCAGCTTCGCGTTAATCGCTTTGCGAAACGGCGCCTGGTCTTCCAGCCGCCAGAAATCAAATCCGCGCACCCGATCGGTTTGAAACGCCTTCGCTACCTCAATGCACCTGTCGAGAACTTCCTGCTGTTGCTCATAGCCAAAGTTCGCATTGAACTGGTCCCGCTTGGGGCTGTACTTCGAGACTGGCGCACCGGGCCAATCGACCTTGAACAACGGGCTCGCGATATCGGTAACCCGCAATTGGTATTTCTTCAGGATTCCCTGCGCTTGCGAAATCTCCGTGGACGTCAGATTCATCAGGTTCTTGTTCCACAAGCCACGCACTTCGACCCATTGCATTCCGAATTCACGCGAAGCCACAAAACAGGCGTGGTCAAAGTCCTGCGAGATTTCGTCGGTGATGACAGCCACGCGGAAGGGCGAGGACCAAGCAGGCGAGCTTGCTTTATCGGCGGCGAAGATCATTGGTAGGCCGCGCCCAAAGCCACTGGACACCATCAATGCGCCGGAGCGCACCAGGAAATCGCGTCGCGTGCAACCTGCCATCCGTAACTCCCGCAACTATGACGGTACTCGCGTTATGGATTGTCACTCCGCGGCAAGCCGTGGGGCAAATTTGGCGGAAGCGTGTGCGAGTCGAACGCACCATTGACATCGAAGATGCCAATCGCCGGTTTTGAAGACCGGGAGAGTCACCGGACCCCCTTCGCTTCCGCATTGCGCCGCAAGCACCGCTGCGCCAGCCAATTCTATCCGAACGACTCCCGCCGGATTCCTGATAGATTGTCCAGAGAGTGCCATCCATGTCCAACCGCACGTTTTCATTTGTCCAGCTCGATGTGTTCACCACCCGGCCGCTGGAAGGCAATCAACTGGCGGTGTTCACCGATGCGCGCGGTCTTAGCGACGACGAGATGCAGAAGCTGGCGCGCGAGACAAACCTCTGTGAGACGACGTTTATTCTGCCGCGCGACAAAGCCGTCGAACAGCGCGAAGGCGTCAAGGTGCGTATTTTCACGGTCAATGAAGAACTGCCGTTTGCCGGGCACCCTACGCTGGGTACGGCGTGGTACCTTCGCCAACATTCGCTGGCTGGCGAAATCGTGCTCGATCTCAAGGTCGGCAAGGTGCCGGTGCGTTTTGAACACCGCGATGGCGTGTTGTTTGGCGAAATGAAGCAAGTCGATCCCAAATTCGGGCCGACGCATTCTCATGCCGACATAGCCTCGGTCTTGGGGGTTCCGGTGTCGGAGTTGGATGAGAAACTGCCAATCCAGTCGGTGTCGACGGGAATGTGGTTCACCATTGTGCCATTTCGGACGCTGGCGACATTGCAGAAACTCACCGTCAACTGGAGCCAGATGGCGCCATACCTGCGAAAGATAGGGGACAACAGCTTCTTCTACTTGGTCTGCCGCGAGACGGTGTCTCCCGACGCCACGCTACATGCGCGCATGATCTTCTACAACGGCGAAGACCCGGCAACCGGATCGGCGGCAGGCTGCTGCTCTGCGTGGGCCGTGCGAAATGGCGTGCTTGGCGCTGGACAACAAGGCCTGATCGAGCAGGGTATGGAGACGCGACGACCGAGTTCGATCTACATTCGTGCCGAAAAGAGTGGCGACGACATCACGAATGTGCGTGTCGGCGGACACGTGGTGCAGATCATTGACGGTAAAGTAACGATGTGAATAATCTGCGGATATTCTGTGCACGCCGGAAGCTGTTGCGTGTGGTGGAGTTTTCTGCAGTCGTTGTGCTCTTCGCATCAGCAGTATGCATCGGCGACGGTGCCAGAGTGCGAGCAAAATCGCACTCACGATTTAACCTCGGCGATACTTTACAGCCAGCTTGCACAGCCGTACTATCCGTTAGCGCTCTTGCTCTGGCGCGAAAAAATTAAACAGCTCCTCAAGTAACTGCCGCAAACGCTTTTTCCGACAGGTTTGCTCAAGCGCGGTCGCGCAGCTACTTTCAAAGGCGCAGTAGGTAGGTCCATGAAGCCGAAACGCACGATTCTCTGCGTTGATGAAGACGAACGCGCTCTCTCCATTCGCAAGGTGATGTTGGAAACGCGGGGCTACCGCGTCGTGGCGTGCTCCGACGCCGGGCATGCGATCGACGTAATGAAGGTCGGAGGGATCGATCTTGTGCTCGCTGAAATTACGACACCCCGGCTGGGCAGCGACAAACTGGTAGATCAACTCAAGGCTATTTCGCCACTTACGCCGGCCATCGTATTTTCTGGAGCGGCTCGGGCATGCTCGGATGACACTCTCGCCGACGTGTTTCTTTCTAAATCGAATTGCAGCGCTGCCCAGTTGCTTGACCATGTCCGCATGGCGCTGATCCGAAAGCGCGGGCCAAAACCGGCGGTCACCAACAACTACTCGGTCGGACGTTTCGCGTCCTAGGCTTCAGCCATCCGTCTGCCCTCTGGTCAGTTCGCAAAAGCAAAAAAACATGCCACTCGTGTCTAGCACGAGTGGCGACACTTGATTGCTTGCTGCGAGACCGGCCTGACTACGCAGCTTTCGACTTAGCTTTCTTTTTTCTCTCGGCCCAGCGTAACTTCATCATCTCAGAGATCCGCTTGCGGGCGGCTGCGCTCATGGTGCGGCGCTTCCGGCCTCCGTAGTTACTGGAACCTGCTGGTCTTCCAGGTCCTCGACCTGTCTTACCGCCTTCCAGCGCTCGGATGGCAGCATCAATCCGTTCACGTTCACTCCTGAGATCCGCCAGGATTTGTTGAATATCCATGTGTCACCTTTCAGTTTTGATTGGCCAGCTTTTTAGTCTAACGGCAAGAATTATAGTCTGGTAAAAGATACTTGCATACACTTAATGCGGAATTAATAGGTAGTATGAGTTGCGCGTCCGCGATTTGTCGGCTCTGAGTCGTCCTGCTTGGCACGTGGGATAATGACGAATCGGTCGGTTGCTGAAGCTGGCAGGGCCTCCGTCACGCCGGAGCTCTCGACCGGCACACTAGATGTGTCTCTAGCAGCAGCTTAAATGCAAAGGCAGGGAGGACGAGGTGGAACAAGAGCAAAGCTTCCACATGACGCCGGATCAATTCCGCCGGCATGGAAAGCAAGTAGTAGATTGGGTGGCTGACTACTATGAGCGCGTCGAGACGCTGCCCGTACTGTCCCGCGTCCATCCGGGAGAAGTTCGTGAGCTCCTGCCCACCGCTGCTCCTGTGCATGGTGAGTCATTCGAATCGCTGCTAAGGGACGTCTCGGAGGTCATTCTTCCAGGCGTAACTCACTGGCAGTCGCCCAACTTCTTTGCTTATTTTCCCGCAAATGCCTCTGGACCAGCCATTTTGGGCGACCTATTGTCATCGGCGTTAGGAGTCCAGGGAATGCTATGGGCCACCAGTCCGGCCTGCACAGAACTAGAGACCCATGTGTTGGATTGGCTGGTACCAATGCTCGGATTGCCGGAAAAGTTCTTATCCTCGAGCACCGGCGGAGGCGTAATTCAGGATACGGCGTCCAGCTCGGCGCTTTGTGCCATGTTGGCGGGGCGCGAGCGTGCCAGTAGTTACACCACCAATTTGCGAGGCGCAAACGGCAAGTTAGTAGCCTATACGTCGACACAGGCACACTCTTCGCTCGAGAAGGCGGCCATGATAGCTGGGATCGGGCTAGACAATTTGCGCCTGGTTGAAGTCGATGCCGAGTTTGCGATGAACCCGGAATCGCTTCGCGCCCAGATTGATAAAGATCGTAAAGCCGGACTAATACCTTTCTTTGTATGCGGAACCGTTGGGACGACCTCTTCGAACGCGATGGATCCTCTGCCGGCTATAGCTGCGATCTGCCGCGAGTACAACTTATGGTTCCACGTTGACGCGGCCATGTCGGGGACGGCGGCGTTGTGTCCGGAGTTCAGGCGCTACCAGCAGGGTGTCGAGCTCGCCGACAGCTATTGCTTCAATCCGCACAAATGGATGTTTACCAACTTCGATTGCGATTGTTTTTACGTGGCTGACCGTAAGGCGCTGATCAACACTCTTAGCATCCTGCCGGAGTATTTGCGGAACCAGGCCACAGAGTCGGGTGCGGTGATTGATTATCGCGACTGGCAGGTGCCGCTGGGCCGACGATTTCGATCGCTGAAGCTGTGGTTTGTCATTCGTCACTATGGCGTAGAGGGGCTCCAATTCCACGTTCGCCAGCACGTTGCGCTGGCACAGCAATTCGCCGACTGGGTGCGGAACGACGACCGTTTTGAAGTGGTCGCGCCCGCACCGCTCAATCTGGTTTGCTTCCGCTATCGCGGCAGCGATGAGCAAAATAAACTACTGATGGACCGGCTTAATCAGAGTGGAGACCTCTACTTTACTCACACCCGCTTGGCCGATCGGTTTGTGTTGCGA
Source organism: uncultured Acidobacteriaceae bacterium (assembly GCA_963730105.1). GTDB lineage: Bacteria > Acidobacteriota > Terriglobia > Terriglobales > Acidobacteriaceae > DASRAA01. The sequence goes on along the minus strand of CAVSQO010000007.1, from coordinate 5,549 downwards.
TTCTGCGTCGGGCAAACGAATACGACCCTGCGGCACGTGGAACGTGCTTGGCAGCGCATTCGAGAAGAGGCATCCCACCTCGAATTGGATCCTCGATAACCGGGCCCGCGCCGCTTCAATTTCAAACAAGCGGCTGGTTCGCTGGGAATAGCTCGCTCTGCGTTCATATAATGACGTCAGTCGCGCAATGAACTTGAATCTCGAGAGTATTTGTTGGGACGGACTGTTCCCACGGAATGCCGCGAGCGGTAACGCATCCGATTTTGCCCGCACTCATGTCGGGACAGACATTCTTGTCACCGGTGCCGGCGGATCGATCGGTTCGGCTTTGGCAGAGGCTATCTACTCGCTGAATCCTCGCACCCTGGTGCTGCTGGATTCGTCCGAACAAAACCTGTACCGGATCCACAGCAAGCTTTCATCGTTATCGGGACGCGAGCGGCACGTACCTGTATTGGGATCGGTCGCGGACGAGCGCTGCCTTCGCAATCTGTTCGAACGGTACCAGCCTGAAACCATCTATCACGCCGCAGCCCTCAAGCATGTTCCGCTCGGCGAGATGAATCCATTCGCCGTAGTTCAGAACAACGTGTTCGGAACTTCGATTCTGGCAATGATGGCACGCCACTTCGTTGCGAAACGTCTCATCATGATCTCCACCGACAAGGCAGTGAACTCGCGCAGCATCATGGGTGCCTCAAAACGGTTGGCCGAGATTGTTCTGCTGGCAGCAGGAAATGAAGAGACCCGCATGACTTCGATTCGTCTGGGAAACGTTCTTGCGTCCGAAGGCAGCGTCGTACCGCTATTTCTGGAGCAGATCGCGCGAGGAGGCCCGCTGACCGTTACTGACCCGGAAGTGGTGAGGTACTTCCTGACTATGGAGGAAACGGTACATCGCATCCTGAACGCCTGCGTTGCCTGTCCTCCCGGGGGTTCGGTGAATGTTCCGGTGATGGGAGAGCCAATAAAGATTGCTGCTCTGGCGCGATACCTGATTGAGCAGGCTTCAGCGAATGGTGTAGGCATCACTTACACGGGTCTTCGGCCGGGCGACAAATTGCAGGAAGAATTCGTTGCCCAAGACGAGACGCCGTCAGGTTTGCCTGCCGACGGGATCGCAGTGGATCAACAGTCCGCATCTCTCCCAAGCCGATCTCACCGTAGGCCTCGCCGAACTGAACGAAGCGATGGACGGAGATGAACATCACCAAGCTGCTGGCGACGCTGACGCGATTGGTTCCCGAATATCAGCCCAGCACTTTCTTGCAACAGCAGGCGGCGGCCGTGGCGGCCCACTAAATGCAGCGCACAATTGCTGTGGTCACCACCTCGCGCGCCGATTACAGCCATCTTTACTGGCCGCTGCACGATCTCTCCCGCCATCCGGAGGTGGACCTCAAGCTCATTGTCATGGGCCCACACTTGTCGCCTGAGTTCGGCCATACCATTCACGAAATTGAGCACGACGGCCTGCAAATCGCCGCTCGCATCGAATGCCTGCTCAGTTCTGACACTGATGTTGGCATGGCGAAGACGATTGGCCTCGCGACACTCAGTCTCGCCGACTGTCTCGGAGAGATTCGTCCCGACTTGTTGCTGCTGATCGCCGACCGCTATGAGATGCTGGCGCCGGCCTCGGTTGCGCTGGCGTTGCGCATTCCCATCGCGCACATCGAGGGCGGCGAAGTCAGCGAAGGTGCGATTGACGACGCCGTTCGCAACGCGCTCACCAAGATGAGCCACGTGCACTTCACCTCGACTTGCGCTGCGCGCGATCGAGTCATCGCCATGGGTGAAGAGGAATGGCGGGTCCATCGTGCAGGCGCGCCTTCGATTGATCACCTGTCTCGCGACACGCTATACACGCGCGAACAACTCGAGAAACTGCTGCATACGGAACTGAAACACCCGTCAGTCGTGGTGGCGTATCACCCAGTCACCATCGCACGCGACACGACCCGTGAAGCCGATGAACTCTTCGCCGCGTTACAGGAATTGCCCGGTCAGATTCTGTTCTGCTACCCCAACGCCGATGCGGGCAGCCGCGAGCTGAGCGAACGCACCAGGCAGTTCCTGGAGCGCAATAGCGATGCACAAATGTTCGTCAATCTCCCTGCGTTGACCTACTGGAGCTTGTTGCGCCACGCCGACTTGATGATCGGCAACTCCAGTAGCGGCATTATGGAGACTCCGTCTTTCGCCCTGCCCACAGTAAACGTCGGCATGCGGCAACAGGGGAGGGAGCGCGCCCGCAATATCCTGGACGCCGCGCCTGACAAAACGGAAATCCTGGCCAAAGTTGCGCTCGCTCGCAGCGCAGACTTCAAAGTTTCGCTGCAAGGTATGCAAAATCCCTACGGCGATGGCCACGCGTCTGAGAAAATCGTAAGCGTACTGACATCGGTCCCACTGGGAGAGCATCTCCTGGTTAAGAAGGCGCGCTGACTTTTCCAAGCGGTGCCAAAACAGTTCACCACAATCGAATTCGACTCCAATCCAGTCCACAGGTGACGCACGGTGGGCTACACTACTACTCCGGAGCCGCAATGGATCCCCGGATCATCGCCGTTTCAGGACCTCTCAAAGACCAGGTGTTCCGTCTGGCGGACGGACGTGTCTCGGTTGGCCGCGAACCGTCGAACCGTGTGCCGGTGCGCGACGTCACCGTTTCCCGCCAGCACTGCGTTATCGAGATGCACGACGGGCTGATAGAGGTCACCGACCTCGAGAGCCACAACGGCACCTTCGTCAACGGCATTCCCGTCAACAAGCGCACGCTCCATCACGGAGACGTCCTGCGGGTCGGGCAAAGTGAGCTGCTGTTCCTTACGGAAGCCAGCGCCCCGGAGTTGCCGCCCCGCGTTCTGTATAGCGATGAAACCACGACGGACATTCTGAAGACCGTCAAGCTTCACGATTCCCGCACCAAGTCTCCTTTGCCGCCTGAACTTGGGCGCATGGCCCGCGACCTGAATGCTCTGGTGAAGATCTCGCGCACCATCAACTCCACTCGCGATCCGCAGGAGCTCCAGCGAAACCTGTTGGAATGCATCTTCGAGGTCGTTCCGGCCGACTTCGGAGCGATTCTCCTCATGGACCAGGCCGAGGAAGAACCTACTTCAATCTGCTCCTACGACCGCGAAGGCGGTGACTCGAAGCAGGTCTCCGTCAGCCGCGAACTGGTGCAGCGCACCCTGTGGGAGCAGTCGGCTGTTGTTGCTGAAGATGGTGGAAACTCGCAGACCGCGGGCAACGCGATGTGCGTGGCCCTGGTCGGAGTGCAACGGACCATCGGAGTTCTCTATCTGGTTTCCTCATCTCCCGAGCGAAAGTTTGAAGATGACCATGTGCACTTCCTGAACTCCGTGGCCGGCATCGCAGCCGTGACGCTGGAGAATGTGCTGGCGCTCGAATCGCTGCGGGCGGAGAATCGGCGCCTGCGTGCTGAACTCGATCCCGATAGCGATATCGTGGGCGAGGGCAAATCCATGCGACATCTTGCCGGAATGATCGCCAAGGTGGCGCTGGGCGATAGCACCGTGCTCATCCGCGGTGAGAGCGGGACTGGCAAGGAACTCGTGGCGCGCGCCATCCATGCCAGCAGCGCTCGTTGCGACAAGCCATTTGTGGCTATCAACTGCGCCGCCATCCCTGACACGCTGCTGGAGAGCGAACTCTTCGGCCACGAGAAAGGCTCGTTCACCGGAGCCATCGCCACCAAGAAAGGCAAGCTCGAGGTCGCCGAAGATGGGACCGTCTTGCTCGACGAAATCGGTGAAATGCCGCCGACCATGCAGGCCAAGTTGTTGCGCGTCCTGCAGCAGAAGGAGTTCGACCGCATCGGCGGCACACGCCCTATCAAGCTGCACGCTCGCGTGCTGGCGGCGACCAACAAGGACCTCGAAGAGGCGATCAAGAGCAGCGAATTTCGCCAGGACTTGTTCTACCGCCTGAATGTCGTTTCGGTCTCGGTCCCGCCGTTGCGCAAGCGGCGCGAAGACATTCCCCTGCTGGCCATCTATTTCGCCACCCGCTACGCGCAAAAGTGCAATCGACCCTTTAAGGGAATCACGGCGGAAGCGCGAGGCATGCTGCTCAACTACGACTGGCCAGGAAACGTTCGCGAGCTCGAGAACGCGATCGAGCACGCCATCGTGCTGGGCGCGTCCGACGAAATTCGACCGGAAGACCTGCCTGAGTCATTGCTGGAGCGGCAGGCTGACAAGCCGGCAGGAACCAAGTACCACTTCGCCATCAGCGAGCTGAAGAAGCGGCTGATTCGCGAGGCCCTTGCCGACGCCAAGGGTAGCTATACCGACGCGGCGAAGGCGCTGGGGGTCCATCCCAACTACCTGCACCGGCTCATCCGGAATCTGGAGATGAAAGACGAGCTGCGGGAGCAGGAGAGCGAATAGCTTCACCCGTTTAGCTCCTTCCAATCCAGAACCGCTTTGCCAGCGTGCTGTAGTCCGCTATAACACCCTACAATTTTTTTGTGCGCCCTCTTTGAAATCAGTGGGTTAGCGGTAATTTGTTCGCAAGCCATTGATAAATAGACTACTTATGCGTATCCATTAGTGGCCGTAGGACTTAAGTGCTAAAATCGGGGGGTTTTGCGAGCCGTCTTGTCATACTTGTCATACAAGTCATACTGGCAGTTTGTCATACAAGTATGACAACATTCTCGTCTTGTAAAGGTTGCGAACCGCCAAAACGTCGCTCGGCTGGGACCGGATTTCGGGAATTGTCAAAGAGCCGTAATGGTTCGCAGCCGGTGCGCGAACGGGCAGAGACACCAATCCCTTGCCTCAGGTTACCTTTTTTACAAGCGGGAGAGGTGTGGCGAAAGGACGCAGGACACATTGCGCTGTGATAAGCGGAGTGCGCGCTCGGGCTCCCGGCAGTTTCGGCATAAACTGGTGGTCATGAAGTACGCGAACATCGGGACCGTACTCATATTGTTGGTTACAGTTACGTCCCCAGGGACCAGCCAAGCGCAAGAGGCTGCTCGCGCTTCTGAATCACGGGACCCATCCTGCCCGCCCCCCGGTACAGGCGCTGGTCAGTCAATCGCCTTCGACCCCTGTAGGTACTTGAGGGTTCCGAGACCAGGATTTCCAGCTCCGAAAGCCCGGTTCGCGCCTAACCCCGAGTATCCCGAACTCGCAAGACAAAGTGGGATATGGGGAGTCGTTGTCCTGGCAGTAGCAATCAATAGCAAGGGGACGGTGGACGCGGTCAGGCTAGCGCGCTCCTTGAAGCCGGAGTTTGACCAGAGCGCAATTGCTGCGGTCGGGCGGTGGGAGTTCGTTCCCGCGATGAAAGACGGCCACACGGTAGCTGTGCAAATGCAGGTGGAAGTGACCTTTAAACCGGAATGAATCGGCAAAGACTTTCCGACGATTGCCATCATTTCGTGACGCGATTTGCAAATGGCGAGTAGCTGTGTTGCCGGATTGTTACGCGCTTCGTCATCCAGGGAAACTGCCGCCGAATTAGTTCTTTCCTAGTATTGATCGCCGTTTTTATCTCCCTATAATCGCGAC
>CAVSQO010000006.1:80000-438595 GCA_963730105.1 uncultured Acidobacteriaceae bacterium | reverse complement strand
CACCGGATCGATGACGGCGCTCGGCGGCATCGGGCATACGCTGCCTTATCTTATGCACGACTTTAACGTCGCGACGACGGTTGCGATCGTGGTGGTTCTTGTCGAGCTGGCAACCATCACTTGGGTGCGTCATCGTTTCATGGACACACCGCCGCTCTCGGCCGCCTTGCAAGTGGCATTGGGCGGTGCCCTCGTATTTGCGACTGGGATACTGATCGGGAATTCATAGCAGCGATCGATGAAGCCCCTCTATTAACTTGATTCGATGTAGTTTCCGGTGCTCTGACAGACCAGTTGACGGAGGATCGCCCTCGCATCATCGAAAAATGGTAAAACCCACAGGGAATCCTCAAGAGCCTATTCCTCGCGGTTCACGCGATGGATGGACGGCAGTGATTCACTGATAAGCGGCTCGATATTCCCTGATACGTCTGTGAAAATTCCCTGTTCGTTGCAGCGCCAAATCTGGCGACTGGTCCCGGAAACCTGGTAAAGTGAGCCGCTTACAGAGACGACAGTCGAATTAGGCTCCCAGAATTGGCGGAATTCCCTTATTTTTCCCTGTTAGCAGGGAATTTGGCCGGAGAAGGGTTCGCTTCAGACTGCGTCCTCCGCCATCTAGTCTCAACCGCAGAGAAACTCTGCGCCTTGGCTCCGAAAATCTTCGAAAATGCCCGCTATTCCGCATGTTTTCTGTTTAGACCGGACTCGGAGAAAACGGCCGACTGGACCTTGAAGGCCAGCGTTGCGGCGGTTTTCTCCAGAGGCCTGACAGGCAGTCCGGTTTGCGGACCCCCATCAGGCGAATGCAATGCGATTACAACTTCACTGTTCGACGAATGTGACTTAGTCAAAAGGCGTTCCGACGACAGGGCGATGTTCATCCGGCAAATCCATGCATTCTGAATCCACTCTTGGATTCATCGACGGTCAGTCCGATGCATTTCACGTCGTCCGCAATGGCCTAGCGATCTCTCGCTTTGACGCAGACGCAGACTGTCCTATCATCGGGCACTCTTCCCAAATCGACGGACGGCAAAGGGCCAATGGGACAAGTGGCAAGTGCCAAGAGACGTGTTCAATCTTGACCGGACTTGGGATCGCCGGCGGCTTATATCTAGATAGGTAATACCCGGAATTCACAACTGTGAATACGCAGAAATAGAGGAGACACAATGACAGCGACAATGGAAAGAACACCCACAGTAATCGCAGCCGATACGCTAACGGGCGATAAGGTCGTAAATTTTCAAAAAGAAGATCTCGGAAAAATCGAACATTTGATGATCGACCTGGAGTCAGGCCGAGTTGCTTATGCTGTTCTTTCGTTCGGCGGATTCCTGGGCATGGGTGACAAGTTGTTTGCCATTCCATGGAGTTCCCTTACAGTCGACACGGTTGAACATCGGTTCATTCTGAACGTCGATAAGGAGTTGCTCAAAGCCGCTCCCGGTTTCGACAAGGCGCATTGGCCGAACATGGCTGACCACGTCTGGGGTGCGAAAGTCTATACGTATTACGGCGCCAAGCCCTATTGGAACTAAAGGCATGTCCTGAATGGCGACGGCGTAGGTGGCATGTCGATACCGCCTTAGAGGTGCGCTGCTGACTCTAGACAAGGCGTACCGCAAGATCGCGGCGATATGAGGTGGTTCTGTTCCAACCGCGACTGGTTGGAACGGAACCACACCCACCTTATATCACGCAGTTCAATCTAGCCCCGAGGTAACGTTGCTCAGCGAGCAATTTTGACCAGACGAACCCGTCCTCAAGTGGCAACCTCCACAAAGGAGAGAAACATGAAAAAGCTCAAGTTGTCAGTAGTCACGGTCTCGCTGCTTGCCTTAGGGGTTCTTGCCGGATGCTCATCGACAACGAAATCCGCTGATGTTTCCAGCAGTATCCGCAAATCACTCGATCAGGCGGGTTTCAAGAACGTCTCCGTCAGTCAAGATCGCGACAAGGGCGTTGTGACGCTCGGCGGACAAGTTGCCAGCGAGAACGACAAGTCACAAGCGGATTCGCTCGCCCAGAGCCCTGGCGAGTGGCCAGGTTGTTGCCGACCAGATCGCCGTGATTCCGGTGGGCATAGAGAAGGATGCAAGGGCTGTGAACTCCGATCTCGACGATGGCATCGAGAAGAACCTTGACGCTGCCCTGATCCAGAACAACATGCACGACGACGTGAAATACGACGTGAAAAGTAACGTAGTTACGCTGACCGGCGAAGTGAACTCGCAGTCTAAGCGCGACCAAGCCGAGAGGGTGGCCTCAAGCGTGCCCAATGTGAAGCAGGTTGTGAACGATCTGCAGGTCAGGAATCAGAAAGCCAGTTCGTCGCAGTAGGGGAAAGTTCGCTGGACGACCGCAGCGCCCGAGCGGGTTCGCGGGAACGTTGGGGACGGCTCTGCAGCGTGGATATGCCGCGAGCATCTTCATCTGTGACCAGTCGTACGGGAGCTCTCGACCGCCAATAGGTCCCTGTCACCGATGCTACGGCTGTGCCGCGTCGGACCTTGCCGCGCACGGTAATCGGGAAGCTAACGTTTGCGCCAGCAACCGAAGACGAAATCAAACAAACTCCTAGACCCCGTCGTTTGAAGCGACGAGCCATGCCGCCAGCCGGTACTTGGCCCGTCTCTAGTAGCGAGAGCCCGGTTCGCGGTATCTCATCCGCTATCTGGGCTACAGACCGTTCGCGTTAAGCGCGACCGCGGCCCCAGTACCAACCGCCTCCACCAAGCAGGAACACAATCAGAACAATAACTAGAATCGTCTCGACACTCATGTTGAAGTCCTCCAACTAAGAGTCTGACAGGTTGAAGCTTGAGCAGTCTGTTCAATAAAGAACACCTCTGATATCCCCGATGGTCAAGCGAGTTATCCCTCTTCCACTTTGACCGTCAAGCGATTCAGGAGTTGATCATTACATCCTGAGATATTCCGTGCCCTATCCTGCGTGCAGCTCCTTCCCCTGGCTCACTGCGTCACCATCGCCTCTTTTCAATCCGCTGAAAACGAGTGTGGAGAGGAGGGTCATCCCGCCGAGCACAAAGAATGCACGGTGGATGCCGTGAATGAATTGCACAGGATTGGAGCGATAGCGATCGGGAAGAAAGAACGCAGTTACCAGTGATGCCGAGGCCACCCCAAAACTGATAGCCATCTGCTGCATAGTGCTGGCGATTGAGCTGGCGCTGCTCTCCTGTTTCTCGCTGACGTCCGCGTAGACCAGCGTGTTCATGCACGTATATTGCAGCGATGTGAAGAACCCATAGAAGAACACCTCCGCCACTACCAGCCACAACGGCGTGCCCTTCCCGATGGTGGCGAAGAGCAAGATGAACAGGCCGATGATGATTGTGTTGGAAACCAGCACAGTACGGTATCCGAAGCGCGCCAAAATCCGCGGCATCGTGGGCTTCAGGCTCATAGCGGCGATTGCCTGCGGCATCATGAGCAGTCCGGATTGAATCGGCGTGAACCCCAGGCCCACCTGATACAAGAGTGGAAAGAGAAACGGAATGCCGCCAATGCCAAGGCGGGTCAGGAAGCTGCCACTCACTGCCGCGCGAAACGTACGAATGCGAAACAGGATGAGATTCAGCATCGGATACGCTGTCCTTGTCGCGTGAAATGCATAGCCCGCCAAGAGGAGGAACGAAATCGCCAGAAGGCCCAGAATTTCTCGCGCACTCAGCGTGTGCTCGCCAAACACTTCCAGTACGTACGAAAGCAACGCGATGCCCGAGCCGAACAAAATCAGCCCGGCCACATCGAGAGGATCGGTGTGTTCTTCGCGATAGTCCGGCAGGCGCAGGTAAACCATCATCAAACCAGCGAGGCCAATCGGAATATTCACGAAGAAGATCAATCTCCAATGAAAGTATCCGACGATCAGTCCGCCAGCGATGGGTCCGAGCATAGGGCCAATCAAAGCTGGGATGGCTACGAAGCTCATGGCGCGGACCAGTTCGGATTTGGCGAACGTCCGCACTATGGTGAGTCGGCCGACGGGCACCATCATAGAGCCGCCGCAGCCCTGCAGAATGCGGCAGGCAACCAGCACATGAATGTTGCTCGATATGCCGCAGAGAAACGAACCCAGCGTGAAGATTCCGATTGCGGAGGCGAACACGCGGCGCGTTCCGAACCGGTCGGCCATCCAGCCGCTGATCGGAATAAATACCGCGAGGCTCAGAGTGTAACTTGCCAGCACCGACTTCATGCTAAGCGGAGCAACATGGAGCGCTGCCGCGATCGTCGGCACCGCGGTATTGAGAATCGTGGTGTCGAGCGACTCCATAAAAAACGCCACCGCGATCAGCCACGGCACCAGCCTCCTGCTGGAAGCAGACGGCGAAGGTTGCGAAGACGGTGCCTTGCTTGGATCGGGCGGTAACGCATTTTTCGGACTCGGCTGCATCGGCCTCCGTGGTCGAGTTCATCCATAGTCATTTAACGCGATACAGGGACTTTGGCAATGTCCACCGCGAATGTACAAATCGCTACCCCGACAAGCCTTCCGCCCATCACGAGTAAAGCCAAAGGCTTCATCGCGATCCCGCAATCCGCCATCACTTCCGGATAGGGGGCATAACGGCACCACTGCCGTCTAAGCGTGTGGCGCGGTCTGTGTTTGCGCTTGCGTTCCTAAGCTCTTCCGCGAGCTTGTGTGCGTTCACGGAATGCTCGTGTGCCTGCTTGCTGAGTTCGTGAGCGGTCAGGTGATCTTCTTTACCATGGGCGGCCGCCGCGGCCGTGTGGTAGTGGGCCGCAAGGTTGTGCAACTCGGCAAGTCGATTATGGGTGCTCTGTGGCATTGCTGTTCTCCTGGCCGCGTGTTTGCTAATAACCGGTCTGGCTAAGTCTAAGTGCTAGTCGCGGTTCCAGCACTTTCAGGACATCGTCCTTCGGCACCTGGTGCGTATTCATTTCAGATACGTCCAGGTATCCCGTGTAAGCAAGGCGGGCACATGCCGCCTGTGCTCGCCTTAGTATCTACAAAATTCGTTAGGGGGATTAATAGCGGTACGGTATCTCTGCGATCCTGCAGTTTCAAATACGTCGATCGACGCCCACAGGACTACTTGGCTGTCAGATCCGCCAGCTTGCCTCTCAGCTTTGCGACGGATTCCTTGGCATCACCAATCCGCTGTTGCACTTTGCCGGCATTTTTTTCGGCTTTTCCCTCGGCTTTCAACTCGCGGTCATTCGTGGCTTTTCCGACCTCCTCCTTTATGGTTCCCTTAACTTCGTGGAAGCTGCCTTTGAGCTTGTCTTTTGTACTGGGCTTCATATTTCTCCTTGGCCGTCGTGAGGCTCGGATTGCGGCACTTCAGGGCCCTTTCGAGGCTGCCCCTTTTGTAGTCTTGTGGCGTTCCAGTTTCTGAGCAGAATTGACCAGTGTCGACGTGGGTCCTCGGCTTCCTCCCGAAATGGGTGAGGAAAGACTTGGCAGCCGGCGGACAAGAAAGTAGCGCGATCCTGGTTTGAATCGCGCTACACGGAAACGACAGTCGTTTGCTACTGCAAGCTTCCGGTTGTGACGTTGACATTGTTTCCGATTGACTCGCAAGTTGCCGCGCGCGCTCGTTGATGACGCTCGCCGTCGACTCTCCTGCCTGCCCCTGCAGGAGCAACTCAACAGTTTGGCAAAAGCTAACGGACAGGATCGCGAGATCGCGCTGCGCGTCTTCACCTGCGGCGCGTGTCGCGATGACCGGGAACGGATGAGGAAATTGGGTGCGTTGGCGGCGCCTCTCGTTAGGACGCTGCTACGGAGGGCGAAATCATGTGGATTGACTTGGGGAGGCACATTGGAAGCGGTAGTCGCTGCGCTGCGCAGTCTTCCATACCCCTCGCCGTGGACTAAAAAAATAATTCAGTTTGTTCCGCTCAGTGGAGAGCCACTTGCGCGCGAGCGCTCGACTTTCTCTTCCTCCAGCTTGGCAAGGGAGTTGGGGATCGTGGTCAACGGCGAAGCCTACGATGCCCCCTCGCTAGCTATGGTTCCGGCCTTCGTTCCTGACCGATTTCGCGATTACGAACGAGATGGTGTGTGGAAGCTCATTGAGCTGGTCAAGTCATACAAGACAATATTCGGCCTGCACAATAATGGCCACGGAGCTCTACACGCTGCCGGACACACGACGCCTACGGCTCTCCACCTTGACATGATCCTCACTTCGGTTGGTTCTCATGACAGACCACTCGGTTTTGGCCGCGGCGTCCTCTTCGACGAAATGACAGTAAGCTACGAGGACCTGAAGGCGCTGGTAGTCGCCGAGGTAGGCGGGGTCTGTATCCGGCGACCCAATTTGACTTCCGACAAAATCAGACAGTTCAAAAGAATCCAAACCAGCTGGACCGGCTTGCGCAAGGAGCACCTCGAAGCATGCGCTCAACGTGGCAGTGATCTCTTGAAGGGACCTCCCGGCGTGGTGGTGATCAGCGGCGGTGCCGGACGGGCCGCCGTGATTTGCGAGCTGATCAAGCGTGGTCTCATCAACCACCTGATGATCGATGAAGTATTGGCGCAAGAATTGGAGAATGCAAGCGCCCCGACCCGCTAGGCCACGTTCTAAGTGCGACGTTGGGTGACATCTATCTTGCAAGAAATCTGCTGTTTGTATTCGTTCGCGGGGGCGAATTGGAACCATGACCCTTGAGCGGGTCGCAGTTGCCGTATTGCGCGCGGCTCTCCAATACTCAAGACAGAGAAGCGCGGCGCTTCCCCCGGAAAATCGCCAAAACGCCCGCTCGACGATACATAATGTGCAGGAGCCTTTTTGCCGCTTCCTACTGGCGTCGACCTTCTTTCAGGAAAGTCCCTTCCTGCAGTTCGGTGAATGCCTGCTGGAGCTGCTCCTGGGTATTCATCACGATCGGACCATACCAGGCAACAGGTTCCTCGAGTGGTTTTCCTGAGACCAACAAGAATCGGATTCCATCTTCCCCGGCTTGCACTGACACTTCGTCCCCACGGTCAAAGAGCACCAGCGAACGGTTGTCCGCGTCCACGGGAGGAGTGGTGTCAAGCCACTTGATCGATTCAGTTGGGACAGCGAGCGGACCCGATGCGTTGCAGAACTTCCCACTGCCTGCAAAAACGTAGGCAAAAGCATGACGAGTTGTCTCCACGGGAAGTGTCTTTCGTCTGCCGGGACCAATGGACACGTCCAAATAAACAGGATCAGCAGCCACTCCGACGACGGGGCCGGTCTTTCCCCAGAGACTTCCGCAGACAACTCGCACATGAGTACCGTCGTCATCGGTGATTTCAGGTATCTCGGCAGCTTTGACTTCCTGATAGCGCGGCGCAGTCATTTTGAGCGACGACGGAAGGTTGCCCCATAACTGAAATCCATGCATCCGTCCTGCATGGTCACCCTTTGGCATCTCCTGGTGAATGATGCCGCTGCCGGCGGTCATCCATTGCACTTCGCCGGACGAGATGACGCCGCTGTTACCCATGCTGTCGCCGTGCGCGACGGTTCCGGCAAGTACATAGGTGATGGTTTCGATTCCGCGGTGAGGATGCCAGGGAAATCCCGCCAGGTAATCCTCTGGAACATCGTTGCGGAAATCGTCCAGCAGGAGAAACGGATCGAAGTCTTTTGTGTTTCCAAAGCCGAACGCGCGGCGAAGATGCACGCCTGCACCTTCGAGAGTCGGCTTCGCTTTGATCAGCCGCTTTACAGGTCGGATCGACATAGTGAACTCCAGCGTAGAGATTCTCTGTTGTACGAGCTAGCAGGATGAGAGGCACTTCAGACTGTCCATCAGGCTCGCGCTTTATCGAGCATTTCTGTCCAGATACCTTTGGATTTGAGAATGAGTTCAACGGTTTCGCGAACTGCGCCGTGACCTGCCAGAGCTTTCGTGGTGTAGTGTGCAGCGTCCTTCACCTCGGGGACCGCATCGCCGACGGCAACAGCGAGACCCACACGACGCATTAATGGAATATCCGGCAGATCATCGCCAATATAAGCGACGGCGCCATCGGACACGCCGGCTTTGCGCAGGATTTCTTCATATGCCGGTACTTTCTGCGGCTGTTTCATGTAGATGAATTCCATATTCATTTCATGGGCGCGCCGTAGGAGCGCAGCACTTTCACGGCCTGTAATGCAGCCCGTACGAAGGCCTGCAGTTTGGGCCAGCGTCAGGCCCTGGCCGTCGTGCGCGTCAAATGTCTTGATCTCGAGAGCGGTGCCGTCGTTTTGCGAGAGCAGAGTGACACCGCCGTCCGTCATGGTGCCGTCGACGTCCATGAGTAATACTTTGATTTGCGCCGCGCGCTTCTTGAGTGCGGGTGAAATTTTAAGACCACCGGCCAAAGACGCCTCCAACCAGAATAGGTAAGAGAGAGTTTAAGGGAAAACCCTGATGGATGTGGCCTCGGCGGTTTGACCTTTCACGGAGAGCGCGAAGATAAGTCAGTATGGACGACAAAAAGCCGGAGCGTGACGCTCCGGGTTGAATTGTCACCGCGATTTGTAAGTCGATTGAACTAGAGTGCATTTTGCGGGGAGCCCAGCTGCAAACTGCAAGGCTCGGCCTGTCGGGTAGGAATATTCCTTCCCAGACGCGTATCGCGCAAACTCGTGGCCCGGTACTGTTTGGACAATAGTCGATCGATTACTTGACTTCTCTCGGGTTTGGAATAGGATTTCCGGGACTCATTCACTCATCATTATTCTTATCCGTAGAGTTACTGCGGTGTGTAGAACTACTGCAGCGCGTTAAGGTACGCCCGGTCACCGAACCCGCCAAGCACGCGCAACTGGCCGCGCAAGTCCAGCCGTCTCTGTCAGACGCTTTGCCATATCAGAGTGAAGGACGGTCCGGTTCGGCCGAGACCCATTCCCCATCCGGAGCGCCACACCTCCGCACAAATCTAGGAGCCCGCGTCATGCCCTCGCGTCGTTGCACAACTTTCGCTCGCGTCGTCGCTTCTGTTGTTCTACCCAATGCGCTCTTGGCCACTCTGCTCGTAACGTTGTTGGTTCTGCCGGCGCAGAGTTTCGCCGCTGCTCCTCTGGTGTGCATGACGGGCGCGCTGCCGCACGGAAGTATGACCAGCCCTCCCGACCTCGTCGTCACTACAGGAACGTGCTTGGTCGGCGCCGGTACCTACTACTTTCACAACATCAACATCCTTGGTGGCGGCAAATTGCAGTTTACCGACGCCATCACTGACTTTTGGGCGGAATCGATTCTGATTCAGAACAACGGTAGTCTGAGCGCCGGAACCACGGCCGCTCCGATAGGGTCGGCAGGCGGGCACATTACGATTCATCTTTGGGGAGCCAACCAGGGAGGCACCGCGACCGGCCCGTCCGGTAGCGGTGGCAAAGGCATCGATTGTCTCATGTCGGATGGGAAAGGCGGATACACAACTGATCCCGCCTGTGGAGTCCCGAGCAACATCTGGGGCTCCAACAAAATGGACATGAGCGCCATGAACCCGCCCTCATGTACGAAAGCATCGAAGCTCGGCACACTGCTGCCCGGGAATGTGGACGATTGCTTCTACCAGTACGAACCGTTGGTGTACGACGATGGGGACCCCAACGCGTACTTCGGATACAAGGTACTGGCTCTGTCCTATGGCGGTACGCTTCAGCTTTTCGGCACAAAGGGCGCCTCCTTCCCGGCGGCGGACGTTCCGCTCGCCCCCTGGTACACCGGCACAAGTTGGGTTCATCTGAAACAAGGCCAGGACATTGATCCGAAAGACGCGATGAAGAACAGCACGCTGATCGTGGAGCGCCCGGTGGATTGGAAAGCGGGCGACCAGATCGTCGTTACCACCACCGACTACCTGCCTGGCCATTCCGAGCAGATGACCATCGCGTCCGTCGACTCAGACAAGCAAACGATTCACGTCACCAAGGCGTTTCAGTACCCGCACAGTGGCACGACACTCAACTTAGGTGCCAGCGGAGTCCCTGCCAACGTGGGTCCGCAGGACGATCCGAATCTGCCCAAGGGCAACGGACGCATTGTGGACACGCGCGCCGCCGTCGGCCTTTTGTCACGCAGCATCAGTATCGTCTCTGGGTGCGACAACGCCGGACAAAAGTTCCCCGACCCCGGCATGACCTGCTCGAATACCCCTGGAACCAGCTATTACTTCGGTGGGCACACTCTGGTCCGCCAAGGCTTCAAGAGTCTTCAGATCCAGGGCGTGGAGTTTCATCAACTGGGCCAGGGTGGACGCATTATGCATTATCCCGTCCACTTTCACATGGCGCGCAAGACACCGCAGCCCACGGCCAAGCCGAGCACTAACCCGTTGCCGGTCACTTTCATCAAGGACTCCACCGTCTGGGATTCGATGACCCGCTGGTACACGTTGCACGCAACACAGGGCGTCTACATGGCGCGCAACGTCGGGTATCTGTCCATTGGGCACGGCTACTACCTCGAGGACGCAACCGAGACCGACAATCGGTTGTATTCCAACCTTGGCATCTTCGCCCGCGCTGCAGTCGAGAATCCGCAGAACCCGCGCGACATCCCCGGTATTCTGGCCGGCGGCTATCTCGATACCACCACCGATTCCGTTCCCTACACCAGCGATGTGGATCACCCGACCTTGTTCTGGATCACCAACGGCTGGAACGACTTTGAGTACAACAAGGCAGTGGGCGCCAATACGTGCGGTGTCTGCTATTGGCTCCAGCCTGCTGGCAACAGCGGGTTTTCTCGCCTGCAATCTTGGGAGTCATACGCCTCGGAACAGAAAATGACACAGACGTCCCCGGGCGTTGACGTTTATGCCGACGCGGGAACAACTCCACTGATGAAATTTGTGGGGAACTCCTGCTCGACTGCGATGACCTCGTTCCTGACCGTCGGCCAGACTACTGCATGCACAGGCGTCAACTCGCCCCAACCGGTCCCCCAGGATTACATGCCGCTGATTGCCAACAGCGGCATTCCGCCCACCGCTGCCCCGGGTGTGCCACTTACCACCGATCAGGACTATTACTATCCCAAGATCGACGTGAATGGATCGCGCTTCGCCACCAAGTGCCCCGACACCGGAGACTGTAGCGCGAACCTGCAACCTTGCGCGAGCATCGCATCGCTGAGCACGTGCATGGTAACGGTCCTTGATCACTACCTCACATCCTTCAACTGGGCACAGCAAGGCTTCGCTGCCATTTGGCTGCGGCCGGAATGGTACCTGGTTTCCAACAGCGCCATTACGGACACTCAGACCGCCGGCCTCACCATGATTACCGGCGGCGATTACACCCAGGTGATTCCGGGATACTGGGGACTGTCGAGCAATGATGTTTTCGTCGGCAGCACCCAGGACAATAGCCACTACTTCGCGATGAACGCCGGGCCGTTCAATAAGCTGTCCAAGCAAGCCGATCCGACGCTGGTGTGCGCAGGGGGAGGAGGCATCGGCGGCTACTGTCTCAATGTCAGCGAAGGCATGAGCATGCCGCTGTCGGGATTTGCCGTCAATCAGCGCATGTTCAGCATCTATGACGGTCCCTCCTACCAGGATTCGAATGCGTTTCTCGACATAACCCCAACCTACCTGGATGGGTGCACACAAAATTCAGGAACTGGGTGTTCCGGAACCAACGGCTGGATGTATGGTCTGCAAACAGGGCTACTGCTGGATCCCACCAAAGACGCGGATAAAGGCTGTTACATGCCCAATGCCGCAATTGCCTGGAAGCAACCTAATGGGTTCTTCTATCCGCCGGCTTTCCATACCTCCAACCTGTACTTCGAGAATGTGGACATCCGCCACTTCGTTATTAGGCCTTTGTTCGTACCCTCCGGCTACTTGGATCCTTTCAAGTTCGACTCAACCAGCGCCAAGGACCACTACTGCACATGGAATTCTGCAATGTTCAGCGGTTCGTGGACGGACATTGATCGCCAGACCGAACTGACCGACGATGACGGTACGCTTACCGGGCTGATCAGCAAGCAGGCCGAGTACAAGAACGCCGAAGAAGTTGTGGTGGTCAATGAGGACAACTTCTTCCGCGCTCCCTTTCAGGACATAGAGTGCGGATCCGATATCAACACTCCGCCTTTATCGACCACCGGCACAGCCATCAGCAGCCCGTACGAGTACGTAAACACTGTGGAGTTTCCGGAATGCGCGGAGCCGGGTCATTCGTGCAGCGCTTGGGCCGCGCCGTGTACCGACCAAACCTGTTACGGCGTGCCTCTGTACCGTCTCGACGTTACCAACCAGGAATTGGGCCAGAACCCGTTTATTCTCATGATGGGTGCAGCCAACTACCAGCGCAACACCATGACGGTCAATAACGGCACGTATTACATCGACACCACCGTTTCCCAGTCGGCCCAGAACTCGGCCGGCTTCAGCAACGCCACAGCATTCGGTGCGGGACAGACCTATTACACGTTCCTGCTCTATGCCAAGCCCACCACCATTCAGACCTACCAGATGTTCATCGGAAAAGGCCTGGATCCGACGCTCATCACCGGCGGCTCAACCATAATTTTTCCGGTCCAGGTCAGCATCATTTCCAGTCCGCCATACGGCGTGACCACCGGGAGCACGTGGCCGGCAAACTGGACGAAGAATTATGACGCAACCACCGGCATTCTGACCGTCACTATGAACATGACGGCCGCCGACTTCACCGCGACCGAATGTCAGCCGATTACCTTCTGCAAACCAGGGGCGCAGCCTGGATCGTGCAGCTGCAACTTGAAGACCACCGACCCTACTTACACGCCCAGCATCGCCGCACAGTGTTCGACCGCCTGTAGCGAATGGGCGGTGAAGGACATCGCCTGTCCCGACGCCGGGTGCTATGGGTTTGGCGTGACGATGCCCTCCGCGTTCAGCAATGCAACTCACGTCACGCCGCCGACGCCGGCGTGCTTCCCCAACACCCCTGATTGGAACGTGGGGTTTGCTGCCGGCACCAAGAATAGCGGCGGATGCGTGTATACAACATTGCCGAGCAGCCACTTCTGCTCGAAACCGAATCAGTAGCCACCACCTGCGCTGCATTTTCGTTCGCATCATCCCTCGTCCGCCGTGGCGGGCGAGGGATGTTCTTTTCCACATTCGGACAAGCAGCATCGGTAGCCACGTAATGCTCCAATAATTGACCTTGCGCCGCTTTCATTAATCTTCCGCGCCAAACTGCCGATTAGTCTTTCTGGAGAATTGCCCCGACCGTTCTAATTGACCGGATTCGCTCGGAGCCTAAAACGTCCCTAGAGCGTCAGGAGTCTCGCTATCATGAAGCCCGTCCGCACCTTCAGTGTCATTCCGTCATTGCCGCAGCCCATCGAAGCCTTGCGCAAGATCGCCTTCAATCTCCGCTGGTGCTGGAGCCACGAGACCATAGAGTTGTTCCGCCGCCTCGACCGTGATTTGTGGGAAACAGTCGAACACAATCCGGTAATCTTGCTGGGCACGATTGAACAAGCGAAACTCGAAGAAGCCGCCACCGATGACGCCTTCCTCGCGCATCTCCACCGGGTTGAAAGTGACCTGGCGAGCTACCTCGGGGCCGATAGCACGTGGTTCCGCCGCACCCACAAAGACGATATCCCTCTGATCGCATATTTCTCCGCTGAATTCGGCCTGACGGAATGTCTTTCGATTTTCGCCGGCGGTCTGGGAATCCTGGCAGGCGATCACTTGAAATCGGCCAGTGACCTGGGCGTGCCGCTGGTCGGTGTTGGGCTGCTCTATCAGCAGGGATACTTCCGCCAATATCTGAACCAGTCAGGATGGCAGCAGGAAGCCTATGTGAACAACGACTTCCACAACCTGCCCGTCGAGACCGTATATTCCTCTGATGGACAGCCCGTAATCATCGATGTCGACCTGGCTGGGCACTCCGTCTTCGCGCAAGTATGGAGGGTGCACGTCGGGCGCGTGTCGCTCTATCTGCTCGACACCAACATCGATGCCAATTCGCGTTCCGAGGATCGCGACGTCACCGACCAGTTGTATGGGGGTAATCGCGAAACTCGCATCCGCCAGGAAATCCTGCTGGGAATCGGCGGCTACCGCGCGCTGCAAAAGCTCGGCCTGCAATCCATGGTCTTCCATATGAACGAAGGCCACTCCGCGTTCCTGGCGCTCGAACACATCCGTCACCTTATGCACACTCGCGGGCTCAGTTTCGCCGAGGCGCGCGAATTGGCTTCATCTAGCCTGGTCTTTACGACGCACACTCCCGTCGAAGCCGGTCACGACTACTTCTCTGCCGATCTCATTAACCGCTACTTTGGCGAAATGGCCCGCGACTTCGGTCTCTCGGTGGAGGAATTCATAGACCTCGGACGCAGCGAGAAGAGCCCGGAATTTTGCATGACGGTGCTTGCTCTGCGCACCGCGGCGCGCGCTAATGGTGTCAGCAAGCTGCACGGCGAAGTCAGCCGCAAGATGTGGCAGTCCTTATGGCCGCGCGTACCGGTAGATGAAGTACCGATTCGCCACGTCACCAACGGCGTGCATTTCCGAAGTTGGATTTCCGCCGAATTCAACCAACTCTATGATCGTTACCTTGGCCCGAACTGGCGCGAAGAACCAGCCAACAGCGATGTTTGGAACCGCGTCAGGTCCATTCCCGCCGAGGAGTTGTGGCGCACCCACGAACGCCGCCGCGAACGCCTGGTGGCCTGGACCCGTCGTCGTGTGCGCGACCAACGAGTTCGCCGTGCCGCGTCGCAAGCTGAGATCGATGCGGCCGCGGAGGTGCTCGATCCTGACACGCTCACCATCGGTTTCGCGCGCCGCTTCGCTACCTACAAGCGCGCTACGCTGATCTTGCATGACATGGACCGCCTGCGCCGCCTCCTGACGGATCCCATCCGCCCAGTGCAGGTGATCTTCGCTGGAAAAGCCCATCCCGCCGATGATGCGGGGAAGGAACTCATTCGCAAGATCACCGAAGTGAGCCGCGATCCTGTGCTCGGCCGACACGTTGTTTTCCTCGAAGACTACGACATGGCTGTCGCCCGCTCTCTGGTGCAGGGCGTGGACGTGTGGCTGAATACGCCGCTTCGCCCTAATGAGGCCTCCGGTACCAGCGGCATGAAAGCCGCAGCCAACGCCGTGCTGAACCTTAGCGTGCCCGACGGCTGGTGGGACGAAGTGTGGAACAATTCCCATAATTCGCGGCTGATGGGCTGGGCAATCGGCAAGGGCGAGGAATATTCCGACCCCAACTATCAGAATCAGATCGAAGCCGAAGCTCTGTACGACCTGCTCGAACACGATGTTGTTCCGACTTACTACGACAACCGCGGCGCCGATCGCATCCCCCGCAAGTGGGTTGACCGGATGAAAGCTGACGTGGACTCGCTCTGCCACTTCGTCAACACCCATCGCATGGTGAGTGATTATGTCGAGGAATACTACGCGAAAGCGCACTCCCATTTCCGCACTCTCGAGCGCGACGACTCCTGCCGGGCGCGCAAGCTTACCGCCTCTCTCCAGCGAATTCGCGGCAGCTGGCCTGACGTGTGGGTGGGCACCGTCGAAGAAGAAACGGGCCAGTCCGTTCCAGTTGGTTCTTCCATAAAGGTGCGTGCAGAAGTACATCTGGGACGTATCGATCCGCAGGATGTCGTCGTCGAGCTTTATTCCGGCCGCGTCGACATGAAGGGAGAGCTGGTGGAGGGCGAGTCCATCGCTATGCAGCCTGAGGGACAGCCGCACAATGGAATGTACGACTATGTCGTCGCCACCTCGACTTCGCGCAGCGGATTGCGCGGCTTTACCGTGCGAGTGCGCCCCTATCATCCCGACATGCCGGTCGAGTTCATTCCCGGCTTGATCTGCTGGGCTGATCCATCGCGCGTGCCGGTTGCCGTCTAAGCGGCAGTTTCTCTCCGTGCTATCGCATCTGCGTTGGCCCCGCGCAGCTGCTCGTGAAACTGAATCTGGTAATCTGAGACCGCCTCATCGGCGGTCATCCCAGGAGAAACATGTCGACAAGATACCGAGTAATCAAGGTGAAAGGTTCGGAACCGGAAGGGTTCATCGTGATAGGAATCGATTTCGGCGAACACATCGTCAAGAGCACTTCTAAAACCATGTCAGAAGACGAGCTGCGGGTCCATCTGCACGAAGCAGGAGCTACTGAAGACCAAATCAAGGCTTGGATCCAGCAAGGACGCAACTATCCGGGGTAGGTCCGGCGTTCATGCCTCCACCGGCGCGTCAGAACATCACGCAAGCCTCGTCGACTTTCTCCAATATCCGCTCCAGCAGTACCAGTGTTTCTTCGATCCCAGCTTTCTGCGCGACGCTCGGCTGGCGCGAGACTTCTTCTTTCAGTCTCCGCTCCTCGGCCGCAAGAACGTCGGCGAGTCGCTGAAATTCGTAGGTGTCAAAGCTGAGGTTGCGCGCCAGCACCATCTCCAGTAGATCGTCGACCGTCGCTGATGATTGTGCCGCACTCCGCTCCATCAACAGGTTCGCCAGCAGATTGAGTTCGTTCACTTCCAAGTGGAGTTGCATCGCCCGGCTCCCTTCTTTCGAGCAAGTGGCTCGGAATCTCGACAAGGTAATTGGAACACCGCCAGCCAAGGTTTGTCAGTGACGCTGACGCGTTCACCTCACTCGCGTCCCATAAATGCCCGCAATTTCAGGCATCGCCTCGCCTCCCACTGACATCACATATTTCAGTTACGAGTCGGAAGACCCATGACGACGGAGGATCCATGCCGACAAAGAAGAAGGCGGCGAAAACTACTACGAAACGCAAGTGGATGGCGAAGGCATTCAGCAAGCATCCTGGCAAGCTGCATCAGCGACTGCATGTTCCCGAGGGAGAGCCCATCCCTGAATCCAAGCTCGAAAAGGCAACTCATTCCAGCGACCCGGGTTTGAAGCGCGAAGCTGTTCTTGCCGAAACGGCAAAGCGCTACGCGGGCCGTCGCCACAAGAAAACGGCTTAGCTCAGCGCGGAAAGACGTAAGACATGCGCGTGACCACCCGGATTCTGATCGCCGCATCCGTCCTATGCTTGCTTGCGGGCGGCCCGCTAGTCGCCCAAACTCTGACCGGCGACCCGCCCGATCGCACCGCGCGCCTCAGCTACATGGAGGGCGCGGTGTCTTTCGAACCGGCTGGCGAAAACGACTGGAGCCAGGCATCCCTGAACTATCCGCTCACGTCGGGCGATCGCCTGTGGACCGACAAAGACGCTCGCGCCGAATTGGAAACCGGCAACGTCGCCATTCGCATGTCGGCAGAGACCGATCTCACTACCACCAGTCTCGCCGACGAACTCATTCAACTTGGGCTTGCACAGGGAACTCTACGTGTCCGCTCGTTCGACATGCAGGCCGGACACGAAATCGAGATCGATACTCCTAACGCCGCGCTCACCATCGTGCGTCCCGGGGATTATCGCGTCGACACCTTCCCTGACCAGAACGTGACTATGGTGACGGTGAACCAGGGCGAGTTGCAGATCACTGGAAACGGACTGAATCAGACGGTATCGAGCGGCCAGGCATTCAAACTGACCGGCACAAATCCGGTGGCCTTTGATTCCGTGGCCCTCCCCGCGCCTGACAGTTTCGACCAGTGGTGTGCTAGCCGCGACCCGAAATACTTGAACGCCAAGTCGCGGCAATACTTGAGCACGTATGTCCCCGGATACTACGACCTCGATCCTTACGGTAGCTGGGAGGTAGTGGCCGAGTACGGCCCCGTCTGGTATCCCGCGGGTTTGCCGGGTGGTTGGTGCCCCTATCGTTACGGGCGCTGGGTCTGGGTCGAGCCTTGGGGATGGACCTGGCTTGGACAAGAGGCTTGGGGTTTCGCACCGTATCACTATGGCCGCTGGGTGCAGATCGGTCCTCGCTGGGGTTGGCTACCTGGCCCGATTGTGGTGGCGCCGGTCTATGCTCCCGCATTCGTCGCGTTTGTTGGCGGCGCCGGCTTCTCCGTCGGCGTCGGAGTCGCGGCGTGGTTTCCGCTTGGCCCCGGAGAACCTTTCTACCCGTGGTATCACCACAGCGACGTATATTTCCGGCAGATTAACGTTACTAACGTCCGCAACATCAACATCACCAACATCAACGTCACGAACATCAACAACGTCCACTACCGCTATCAGTCGGTCGCTGCCACCGCGATGTCTGCCAACGCGTTTCGCAACTCCGAGCCGGTAGACCGCAACATGGTGAAGGTTGATTCCCAGCAGTTCGCGCGGGCGCAGGTCATTCCGCATCCGGAGATCAATCCCACAGCGCGTGCCATCAGCGCGGGAACCGCGGCCACCCATCCTCCTGTGTCAGCCGCACGGCCGGCGATCATGCAGCACGCAGCCGTCGCGCCAGGACGAGCCCCGGCAAATGAAAGTGCGGCGCGAACTCCGCCACCAGCCGAGGCCAATCGCGCCGGTCCGCCCACGACTCGACCGCCTCTGGTCGCACGCACTCCTCCGCCGGCAGAGAAGATGCCGTATTCGCAGAAAGCGCCGGCGATGGAAGAGCATCCGGGACGGCCGCTGGAGCCGCAGCAGAAGCAGAACCTACGCATGGGTCAACCCGCCGGACCAATGCGCGACCAGGAGTTTCCGCCCCACGCGGCACCGGCGCCGCATGCCGCGCCACCTCCGCATGGTGGCAAGCCAAAGGGTTAGCTCTGCAAAAGCAACGAGCCTGCGCGATTCGATCGCCAGGCTCGTGTTCTTTCCATGTAGTTCGTAACCGCCCGAACGAATGGGACGCTCAGGACCAGTGTTAGTTCTCAATCGTGAATCGTGGCGCCACCCTCGCTAGCTTTAGCACCTTGTAAACATCAACGTTGACGCCTCGAAGCACGATTTTGACTGACTTTGCGTCGGCTGCGGATGCAAGGTCCTCCATCGCTGCCAAGCCCTTGGGATCGATTCGCCGCACTCCGGAAAAGTCGAGCGTCACTTCGCCCTCAGTATTGTTAAGGTTCTCACGCGCGTCTGCCAGCGCTTGTGCTACCTTCTCGCTGTCCACCTTGTACAAATCCGCGATCATCGTCATACCGTCACCATCTCTTCTGCCGACTTCTTGGTTGCCTTCTTCGCTCCCGCTTTCGTACTACGTCCGTTGTACGCGCTCCAGAAAAGCTCGATAAGTTCACTGACCAGCGGCATGCGCGGATTCGAGCGCCACGAAGGATCGTCGAACGCAATCTTCGCCAGATCGGGCATCGCAGCCTCGAACTCTTCTCTCGAGATTCCCATCTCCGCGATCGAACGCGGCACCCCCAGCAGGTCGAGCAGTTGCTCGGTCGCTGTCACCAGGTTCTGCACTTTCTCTTCAACCGTGTGCCCCCCAAGGCCCAGCAGGTCGGCCATCATCGCGTATTTCTTGTGCGCCACATAGGCCCGCGTGTTGGGCGAAGGCATGAACTTCGTCGGTACTGCCGCGTTATAGGCAATCACGTGCGGCAGCATCACAGCATTGGCGCGCCCGTGTGGCACGTGGAAACGCGCGCCAAACGCGTGCGCCAGAGCATGGTTCACGCCCACCGACGCATTCGAGAACGCAATCGCCGCGATGCACGCCGCATTGTGCATCATGGTGCGCGCCTCTTCGTCGTTCGGGTTCTCATACGCGATCGGCAGATACTTGAACACCATCCGCACCGCTTGCATGGCGTTGGAATCGGTATACGGCGACGCAAAAATCGAAACGCCTGCCTCCAACGCATGCGTCAGACAATCCACGCCGGTATCGACGGTTAATCCTCTCGGCATCGACATCACGAACTGCGGATCGACAATCGCCACGTCCGGCGTCAGCGAGTAGTCGGCCAGTGTCACCTTGAAGCCACGCTCTTTGTCGGTAAGCACGGCGAAGGGTGTGACTTCGCTGCCCGTACCGCTGGTGGTCGAGATCGCGATCATCCGCGCCTGATTCGTCTTCACGGTCGGATATTGCACGACGCGCTTGCGAATATCGAGGAACGGCGCAGCCAGTTCCTCCAAGTCGGCCTCGGGAAATTCATACTGCAACTTCATGATCTTCGCCGCGTCAATCACCGAGCCTCCGCCCAGCGCGATGATCTGGTCGGCCTTGTAGAAATTCAGCGCCTCGACGCCTTGTTTGACGATCTTGATGTCGGGCTCGGCGTCAGGAATGATGGTCACCCGCACCTGCGTTTCGGAAGGGATGCAGCGTTTGACCGCATCCACATGGCCGATCTGTTCCAGCGCCGCGTTGGTGATGATAAGGGTCGACTTCGACTGGAAATTCCTCAGATTTTCCGTCGCATTCATGTTGAAGTAAATCTGGTTGGGAACACGAAACCACATATGCGCCTGTGTCCTTCGCGCTACGCGCTTGATGTTGAGGTAGTGATAGACGTTGACGTTATCGGTCGTGCTGTTGCCACCGCCGGTGCCGCAACCGAACGAGAACGTCGGCACCATGTCGTTGTACACGCCGCCGAGCGCACCGATCGATCCTGGCGAGTTCACGATGATGCGCCCAGCGTTGATCACATCGCCGAATTTCTGGATGACTGTCTCGTTGTTACTGAACACCACCGCGGTATGCCCTAGGCCGCCATTGTGATTTACGTCCACGCAAACTTTCAGCGCCTCTTCCACTGACTTCGCCCTATACACTGACAACACCGGAAACAGCTTCTCGTAAGACAGCGGATGTTCCGGCCCGACGCCCTTTATCGGCGTGACCAGCAGCTTGGTTTTCGGCTTGACGTTGATGCCCACGAATTTTGCGATGGTAGTGGCTTTCTGTCCTACCGCCATCGGCTGCATGTAGCCGGTCTTGGGATCGATTACCGTGCGCGCCAGAATCTCCGTTTCTTTCTCAGTACAAATGTGCGCTCCCAGCCCGGCGAATTTGTCGAGCACTTGATCGTAGATCTCGTCGTCGATCACGATCGTCTGCTCTGACGCGCAGATGGTACCGTTGTCGAAGGTCTTCGAGGTGATGATATCTACCACCGCCATATCGAGGTCGGCGGATTTCTCCAGATACACCGGTGTGTTGCCCGGGCCAACGCCTAACGCGGGTTTGCCGGAACTGTACGCCGCCTTCACGGCACCCGGACCACCGGTTGCGTCGATCAGGCCGATGTCCTTGTGGCGCATTAAGTACTTGTTGTCTTCTAGGTTGTGGGATTCCAGGCAGGTGAAGACCCCCTCGGGAGCGCCGTGCTCAACGGCTGTCTCGTACATGATCCGGACCGCCTCGAAGCAGCAACGCCACGCGCTGGGATGCGGGCTGAAGATGGCCGCATTGCGCGTCTTGATCGCCATGATGCACTTGAACAACACGGTCGATGTGGGGTTAGTGATTGGAAGCAGCGAAAAGATGACGCCAATCGGTTCCGCGACCTCCACTAGCCCGCGTTCGGGATATTCGCGGATAACGCCAACCGTGCGCTTGTCTCGGACGTAGTTGTAGACAAACTCCGTAGCCACCATGTTCTTGATGGCCTTGTCTTCCATGACGCCGATCTTGGTCTCTTCCACCGCCAGCCGGGCCAGGTACTGCGCCTGTTTCAATCCTGCCAATACCATCGGTTTGACGATGCGGTCCACATCTTCTTGTGTGAACTGGCTGAAGACAGCGGCTGCGGTGCGCGCCTGACGCACCAGTCCTTCGAGATAGGCAATTCGTTCTTCTGAGAGGGTTGGGCTGTTATCGCTCATACGTCCGTCCTTCGCGTGAGTTCCCCGGAGTTGGCCGCGAGTGGAGGCGCTAACCACAGGCCAAGAGATCGCCTGGGACACTACTTGCAGTATGGGACGTGGCGACCTGTCTGACTGTGAGTGCCGTCACGATAAGATGTGAGTGTTGGCCAAACAGCGTGGGCGTCGGCTGGTGAGGACGGGGTGTCGTTCGGGATTCCGCCCCGCCGCATCCACGCCGCTGCTTTGATACTCTTCGACTAGTGCGCTTCATATGTGGGTCCGTCGAGCAATGAAGTGCGGGGGCGCGGGACGTGAAAACAGGCTGGATGTCGGCTGTGCTGCTGTTGGGAGTTGTGTTGACGACAGGTCAACTTCATCCGGCGGCTCAGCCACCGCAACCCAGCGTCTATCTCGAGGACCTCACTTGGACCGAACTGCGGGATGCGATACGGTCAGGGAAAACCACCGTGCTCGTCCCGATTGGCGGAACAGAACAAAGCGGCCCAGCTATTGCACTGGGAAAGCATAATATCCGCGTCAAGGTGCTTGCCGGCAAGATTGCGCAGGAGTTGGGGAATGCAATCGTAGCTCCTGTGATCGCCTACGTGCCCGAAGGTGCAATCAATCCCCCCACACAACATATGCGTTATCCGGGGACGATTACGATTCCCGACGACGCATTCTCGAAGACCCTGGAGTACGCCGCGCGAAGCATGAAGCAGGCGGGGTTTCAGAACATCGTGTTTCTCGGCGACCACGGCGGCTATCAGGCGTTGGAGAAGAACGCCGCCGCCAAGCTGGAGCGGGAGTGGAGCGGCTCCGGTGTGCGGGTGATTGCGCTCGATGAGTATTACAAGGCCGCGACCGACACGTTCGAGGCGATTCTTCTCGCCCACGGTTACACACTCGCTCAAACCGGCAAGCACGCCGGATTGATGGATACGTCGCTGCAGATGGCGGTCGCGCCTGCCACAGTTCGCACGGATCGACTCAGCAGCGTCGCCCCGAACAGTGATGGAGTTGAGGGTGATCCGCGAAAGTCGAGCAGTGCGCTAGGAGAGTTGGGTGTGACCGAGATCGTCAGCAGTTCGGTCGCGGCCATTCGGAAGTACACAGTGCAACGCTAATTACTTCCCCCACGACAATAACCCTCAACCAATTCGTATGGGAAGGTCATGAAATCTCGCGGACATCTCGCCATCACCTTTTGCCTCGCTCTAGGTTTACTTGCTGTCGCGACGGGTTGCGGCTCGAAATCCGCCGCCGGCGCGGCCGTTCCTCCGCAGCATATCGCAACGGTTCCCGGAATGCCTGCGGTGGTGAACCCGTCGAACCTGTACAGCGAAGCCGGGCCAAACATGTTGAGTCCCGCAGTATCAGGTGATCTGTCGCGTGTTTACGTACCTAACGTCAAGTCGAATGACGTGTATGTCATCGATCCTGCGACTGACAAGGTAGTCGACCATTTCAAAGTGGGTAAGAACCCGCAGCACGTCGTGCCCTCTTACGATCTGAAGACATTGTGGGTGGCGAACAACTCCGAGAAGCGCGGCAAGGGCAGCTTGACGCCCATCGATCCGAAGACTGGGAAACCCGGCAAGGACGTTAAGGTGATCGATCCTTACAACATGTACTTCACGCCTGACGGCAAGTCGGCGATCGTGGTGGCTGAGGCCGACAGGCGGCTCGACCTGCGTGATCCGCACACCATGGCGTTCAAGTACACCATCAAGACGCCTGATTGCCGCGGGATCAATCACTCCGACTTCGCCATTGACGGCAGTTATGCGATCTTCACCTGCGAGTTTGATGGCACGCTGGCGAAGGTTGATTTCACCAAGCGCGAAGTGGTCGGATACCTGAAGCTCTCCAAAGGTGGAATGCCGCAGGACATACGCATTGCGCCTGACGGCAAAGTGTTCTACGTCGCCGACATGATGGCCGATGGTGTGTTTCTGGTGGACGGTGCCAGTTTCAGGGAGATAGGGTTTATTCCCACGGGTGTTGGAACGCATGGATTGTATCCGAGCCGTGATGCGACGAAGCTCTACATCACCAATCGGGGATCGAATAGGGTTCATGGCAAGCCGCATGGACCGGGAAACGTTTCGGTGCTGGATTTCGCGACGCGCAAGATCGTTGCGACCTGGCCGATTGCGGGCGGCGGAAGTCCTGACATGGGCAACGTCAGTGCAGATGGAAAAAGGTTCTGGGTTTCCGGACGATTTGATGGCGTCGTTTATGTGTTCGACACGACGACAGGAGCGGTGAAACAAATACCCGTCGGAAAAGAACCGCACGGACTCACGGTGTGGCCGCAGCCGGGACGCTATTCTTTGGGGCACACGGGAAACATGCGATAGTTTCGAAATCTCTTAACTATATTACTGCGGCTTGAGCGCCTCGCCGCGCGCGATGCGGCGGCAGATGTCGTGCACGTCGCGATCAATGTGGTACCAGAATCTCTGCAGTCCACTGCACAGATAATTCAATCCAACTTCGCCTTCAGGCGTGCGGGTCAAGCGGTTCTTCGGGCATTCTCCGTTGCAGGCGAAGAGGAACTTGCACTCGCGGCAGCGCTTGGGAAGCGTATTGAACTTGGCGTAGCCGAATTCCTTCTGGCGGTCGGAGAACACCATGCGTGAGCTCGAGGTCCGCATGATGTTGCCCAGCACATATTCCGGATAGACGTAGTGGTCGCAGGAATACAGGCTGCCGTCGTGTTCCATGGCAACGCCCTTGCCGCAGAATTCGTGATAGATGCAAACTTGCGATTCCTTGCCCATCCACTGTCCGACAGCCGTCTCGAACAAATTGATAAACACTTTGCCGATGTCGCGGCGATACCAGTCGTCCCAGATCTTGGTGAGGAAGTAGCCCCAGTCGTCGGGATCGATAGACCAGTCGGTAACGACGGAGTCGGGATTGCCGGGATGCGCAGCGGAGGAATCGAACAGCGGCAGCGATGCGGGGTCCCACATCTGCGGTGCGACATTGCGAAAGACCTTGGGCTCAACGCAGGGAATGAACTGCATCTGCCGCGGGCGGACTTCGTTCTTCAGGAAGCGGTAGACATCGAGTGGCTTCTTGGCGTTAACGCGGTTGATGACGCTGAGGGTGTTGAAAGGCACGCCGTGACGATGCAGCATCTGCGAGGCGGCGAACACTTTGTCGAAGGTGGGCTTCCCTTCCTTGGTGACCCGGAAATGGTCATGTAGTTCTTTCGGCCCATCGATGCTTAGGCCCACCAGAAAATTGTGTTGCTTGAGAAATGCGCCCCAGTCGTCATTGAGTAGCGTGCCATTGGTCTGTAGGTCGTTTTCAACCCGCTGGTTAGGCTTCTTGTACTTTTGCTCGAGGTCAACGACTTTGTGGAAGAACTCCAGTCCCAATAAGGTTGGCTCTCCGCCCTGCCAGGAGAAGACGACTTCATCGCGGTCCTGGCCTTCGATGTACTGGCGGATGTGGGTTTCGAGGATCTCGTCGGTGATCTGGAACTTGCTCTGGCTACCCAACAGCTTTTCTTTGTGCAGGTAATAACAATAAGTGCAGTCGATGTTGCAGATGGCCCCCACCGGCTTGACCATGGCGTGATAAGCGCGGGTAGCGCCCGGCAGGCGAGGCATGGGCGTAAGGTCGGCTATTTGGATGAGGTCGCTCATGGTAGCTACAGACTGGTCAGCATACGGCCATTCCCGTTTCGGGTATGTGACGCATGACACACCCCCTCCCCCCATGTTGCAAATTCCTCGTTTTCATGGAGATAGCAGGATCTCCGCGCAAAAGCGTGCAGTCAAAAGAGTTATACGTAAAGTCCTGTGTCGTAAGGAGTTGCGGGCTGGGTTTTCGGGTGGAGAGGGGTTCGCACGGGAAAACGGAGTGGGAAGGGCAGGACATAAGAGCCTCCAATCCAGCTTTCGGCTATCAGCCGTCCGCCGTCAGTCAATCGTGCCAAGCTGCCGACGAATCGGCAGCGAAGTACAGCAGCGTCCCAGCGGGCAGAGTCCGCCCACGATAGGAGAGTGGCACGAGTCGGGAGGGTCGTCAACTTACGAAAGTACCCAAGGGGGATGAACTTTGGTAACCACAACTGCTCGGGCCGAAGCCTTCGCGAGGATGTGGCGTCCCTTCGCCGGCTAGCCGGCTCCGGGACTGGCGGATTACGTGGCGGCCTACCCAGTGCTGAAGAGGCTGTTACGAAACTCTGCCGTCGCTCCGCGACTCGCATGAAATGTCCCACTTGTCCCAGCGTTTCGCCTTCGGCTTCACGCTGGGCTAGATTATGGCGTGCCTCCGGCACTCGCATTTCATTGCCTTCGTTCCACCGCATAGGACGAGCATAGAGCTTCGTAACAGCCTCAGAAGCGCTGGGCTTTGATATGTCGGCCCTCCGGGCCTGACTTCGTATACCCATCACAGAGTTTTGTACCGCCGGCTGAAACCAGCTCCTCGATCAAAACCGACAGGAGACCAGGGCTTACGCCTACGGCTCACACAAATTCCGCCCTGGGGCTACGGCGATACGGTTAGGAGGCGCCGTTCGTGCCCACCCTTTCCCAAAGGAAGGGAAAGGATGGGGCACCCGCTGCTGAGAAAGTCGAAAAAGCAGATTAAAGGACTTGCACGGCGCAGCTCAAGCTGCGCCCCTTCAACACCTCATCTGCGTAAAGCGATTTTATTGAATCGGCCGCATCATGCGGTCATCCATTTCGTGGTCTGCCGGGCCCCCAAATTCAATCCGCGGTTTGGTTGGAGGACGCTGCATGAGTATCGGATTCGTGCTGTTACTGACCTTCGGTATCGGAGTAGTTTCTGGACTGCGAACCTTTACCGGGCCCGCCGCCGTGGTGTGGGCTGCGCATCTGGGCTGGATCAATCTCTCGGGTACGCCATTGGCCTTCATGGGTTCGACGTGGGCGCTGGTGTTGTTCACCATCCTGGCACTGCTGGAGTACGTCGGAGACCAGTTGCCCAGCACGCCCGCGCGTACTTCGCCCATGCAGTTGGGTGCGCGGCTGGTGCTGGGAGTGCTGGCCGGCATATCCTTGGCCGCCGCAGGGGGCGCGTCGCTTCTGCTGGGAGCGATTTGCGCTGTCGTCGGGGTGCTGGTCGGAACGTATGGCGGCTACAACGCTCGAGTGGCGCTGGTACGCTCGCTCAAGGTGCCCGACATTGCGGTGGGAGTCCCGGAAGATCTAATTGCGATCGCGCTGGGTCTGTTTGTTGTGTCGAGGCTTTGAGCCAGGGGGGCGGGGCGTGAGCGGCGGACTAAAAATCAGAGTGGAAGCGTCTTACGGCACGACTGAGCGGGCTGCGGGAGAAGTCCGAAATGCTCACGCCTCGCGGACTAAAGTCCGCTCGGCGGGTCAAATATAAAGGGCTTAGACGCTGGCCTAAAGGCCAGCTCTACCCAAAATCGCTTTTTTAAGCAGCCTATAAAGTCGTGCCCTTAGACGAGGCACTGCAAACTTATGTCTACAGCGCAAGAATATGACGCGATTGTTGTTGGCTCCGGACAGGCGGGAACTCCCTTGTGCACGGCGCTGGCGAATGCAGGTTTGCGAACCGCGCTGGTGGAGCGCGAGCATGTCGGCGGAACGTGCATCAACGAAGGTTGCACGCCAACCAAAACTATGGTCGCCAGTGCCCGGGTCGCTTACCTGGCGCGACGTGGCGCTGACTACGGTGTCCACACCGGCGAGTTGAGCATCGACATGGAGCGGGTTCGCCAGCGGAAGCGCGACAT
Organism: uncultured Acidobacteriaceae bacterium; assembly: GCA_963730105.1. Classification (GTDB taxonomy): domain Bacteria; phylum Acidobacteriota; class Terriglobia; order Terriglobales; family Acidobacteriaceae; genus DASRAA01. Next base: position 411,202 of record CAVSQO010000006.1, on the reverse strand, counting down.
TGTCGCGAAGTTTCGCAATGGCAACCAAGGACGCATCGAAAAGACTCCGAACCTCGAGCTGATTTTTGGAGAGGCGCGTTTTACCGGTCCGACGTCAATTACCGTCCGACTCAAGGATGGAAGCGAGCGCGAACTGACGGCGGAGAAGTTCTTTATCAATGCCGGCGCTCGACCGTCCGTTCCGGCACTGACAGGCCTGAACGACGTGCCGTTCCTCGACAGCACATCAATCATGGAACTCGACTTTGTGCCGGAGCACCTACTGGTGCTGGGCGGAGGTTATGTCGGGCTTGAGTTCGGGCAAATGTTCCGGCGCTTCGGCAGCCAAGTCACCATCGTTCAATCTGGAGGACAACTACTCACGAGAGAAGACCCCGATGTTGCGCAAGAAGTCGCACGCATCCTCGAAGAGGATGGAATAAAGGTCTTGTTGAACGCGAAAGCAACAGGAGTGGGCAAGACGGGCGCGGCCATCATGGTCGAGATTGAACAACAAGGACAGAAGGTTGCGGTCTCCGGTTCCCATTTACTGGTCGCGACTGGACGTGTGCCTAACTCGGATACGTTGAACCTGGCGGCTGCGGGAATACAGACCGCCGCGAAGGGGTTCGGCTTCATCCGGGTGAACGACCGGTTGGAGACGAGTGCACCGGGCATCTACGCACTGGGAGACATTAAGGGCGGACCGGCGTTCACCCATATTTCGTACGATGACTATCGGATTATTCGCACCAACGTCATCGAGAAGGGCAACGCCACGATCGCGGGGCGGCTGGTGCCGTACACGGTGTTCATCGATCCCCAGCTCGGCCGGATCGGGATGACGGAAACCGAAGCTCGAACGAAGAACAAGAACGTGCGAGTCGCCAAGATGGCCATGACGAGCGTGGCGCGCGCCCTGGAAGTGGACGAGACTCGCGGCTTCATGAAGGCCGTGGTGGACGGCGACTCGGGACAGATTTTGGGCGCGGCGGTGTTGGGCATCGAGGGTGGGGAGATCATGTCGGTGCTGGAGGTGGCGATGATGGGAAAGCTGCCCTACACGACGCTGCGCGAGGGTATATTCGCGCATCCCACATTGGCCGAGTCGCTGAATAATTTGTTCACGCATTTCGAAGCGTAGACTCCTGGTCTTCACCACGGAGGCACGGAGGACACGGAGTTGATTTTGGATTTGTCATCCCGTGTAAAGTCGCTTGGCACAAGGCTGCTTCCGCAGTATGCTTTCGCCACCGAGATCACGAACTTCCCACAGACCGTTAACAGCCAATGACTGCGCCCGCCAATTCAAATTCCGGAATCGATTCGCCGCGCGCGTGGCTCATCGTGGTGGCGGCGTTCTTCGTCTCGTTCGTAGGGTTCGGGGTGACGTACAGCTTTGGAGTTTTTCTGAAGCCGCTGGGTATCGCGTTCGGCGCAAACCACGCGTCGATGTCGACGATTTTCTCTACGCTCACGGTGTTGTCGTTCTTCCTAGCGCCAATTACGGGCGAGGTGGCCGACCGTATCGGGCCGCGCTACGTGGTGGCAGCGGGCGCGTTGCTGATGGGGGCTGGCCTGCTGCTGACGGCGCGCGTCCATGCGTTTGCGATGCTGTATGTGACTTATGGGGTCGGCGTGGGCACGGCATTGGCGTGCATTTATGTTCCCGCGATTGCGGCGGTGGGCGAGTGGTTCAAAGAGCGGCGCGATATTGCGCTGGGAATCGCGATTAGCGGGATTGGCTGCGGCACGCTGGTAGCCGCGCCGCTGGCGGCGCGATTGACGGGACGCTTCGGCTGGCGCATGGCGTTTGAGATCTTCGGGTGGACGAGCCTCATCATTCTGCTGGGTTGCGCGGCGCTGTTGACGCGACCTCCGGTGCTGCGCGCGAAAGATACGGCGAACGTGATGGGCATGATGCGGACGCGGACCTTTGTCCATTTGTACGCGAGCCTGGCGTTTTCGGGGACTGCCATCTTCACCGCATTCGTGTTTCTGCCCGCGTTCGCCATGGATGTGGGCGCGAGCCATGTGGCGGGAGCGACGCTGATTGGATACGTCGGCGCGGCGAGCGTGGTCGGCAGGCTGGGATTGAATGGGCTGGCTCCGCGCTTTGGCCTGCTGAATATGTACAAGGTGAGTTATTGGCTCCTGTTGCTGAGTTGTGTGGTGTGGGTGATGGTGCACAGCTACGCGGCGCTGGTTGGGTTCGCGATCATCATGGGAGTAGGGTATGGCGGAATCGCGGCGATGACTCCGGCGGTGGCGGCAGCGAGGTTTGGTATTGAAGGCCTGGGCGAGCTGCTGGGATTTCTGTTCACGGGGTTCGGCGTGTCGTGCCTAGTGGGGCCTCCACTGGGAGGGGTGCTGGTGGACAGCACGCACGACTTCCGGTGGCCGGCGATTGTAGCGGTAGTGAGCGCAGTGATTGCGCTGATGGTGGTGCTGCCGCTGCGGGCGAAAGACAGCGCAGGCGCCAGTGCAGAAGCAGCGACGGCGGATTAGAAAGAAGTTGTCAGTGGGCAGTTGTCATTTGTCAGTATTCCCTCCCTTTCGCAAAAACGGCGAAAGGATGGGATACCCAGATTCATGGAATGGAAAGTTAGAAGGGCCAGCCAATTCGCGTCATCTAGTGCGCGGAGTGCGTCACAAGCCAAAACACGACGGCAGCGAGTACGAGCAGGAACGGAATCAATATCCAGATCAGGCGGTTGCTGGTTCGTTGCGGCGGTGATGTGGGAGTGGGTGCGGGTTCAGACACTGGCAGTGGTGTCAGATCGTCGGATGCCGCATGTGGAGTCGGTGTCGCACCCGGGGTAGCGGCTGCCACCCGGTCGCGAACTTGGCCGACGACATTCGCCAATAGTCCTGAGCTGGCCTCTTTCACCTGGGGCGGTGGGGCGGGAATAGTTTTGGTGCGTACGGGCGCAAGAAAGCGATACCCGCGCCGGGGAATGGTCTCAAGGTAAAGGGGATTGTCGGGATTGTCGCTGAGTGCAGTGCGAATCTGCTTGATGCATTTATTCACACCTTGTTCAAAATCAATGAAGGTGTCGTTTCCCCACAGTTGTTCCTGAATCTCATCCCGCGTCACCACCTGGCCAGAGCGGCTGGCTAGTAACGCTAGCAGCTTGAACGGCTGCGGCGGGAGCTTGAGGAGCGTGCCGTTTTTACGTAGTTCTTCGAGATCGAGGTTGAGCTCGAAGACTCCGAAGCGCAGAAGACGGTAAGTGTCGCTCAATGCTTTCCCCTACATTTGCCCCGGTATTGGTGCGGATTATACCTCCTCGAAGCGGATCGCGAAGCCTTAATTTGCAGTCAGGTGACCAGCTAACCTCCGCAGTTACAGCGGCTGAGACGGTCAGGCGTGGCGAATCTGGCAGTCATGCCGTATCCATCGTGAAGTCAGCCGTTATCCATTGAACCCGAGGCGGCAGTGGCGGTAATGTCCACGCTCAAGAGCGGCGGAATCGAGGCGACTCGATGAAGCGCTTGAAGGGGAGGAGCTCCCGGAGGTGGGTCAGCAGTTTCCGCCTCCGGGGTTCGAAACCCACGAGACACGAGAAGAGGAGGACGAGATGAGTCAGGCACATCAGGAATTCGCCTATGACCAGCTTCACTGCATGTCGTTCATCCAGTTGTTTCACCTGCTCGTCACGATCGCGAACCGAAGCTGTCTGGCCAACCTGGAGGTAGCTACCGAGGACGAACGGTTGCTTCCCTCACTGCCCGTACTGATCGCTGGCTTCCGCTACAACGGCGGAGAAGCTCTCCAACAGCGGTTGGGCGGGAACGGAAGCCGGTTGCGTAAGCGTGACGATAGTTGGTGAAAGCGGCGGGGCAGCTCAGCGGTGAAGCTGCCCTTGCACGCTACGCGTCACTCACCGCGACAACCGAGGACCTAAAAGGAGACTCGTTATGAAAACTCAAGCTGATATCGATCAGGCACCTGAGCAATATGCGCACTTTGCGTCGTTATCGCCGTGGATGTATCAACTCTGGTTTTGCACAACTACAGTGGTTCAGGGCACCTTCACGCCGGGCGTTCCCGTGGACAGTTCGCCCATACCGAGCGGGTCAACAGTTAGCGGTACAACATCCAGTATGACATCGGAGGAATGACACCTGGAAGGGCCACGACGACCATTCAGGTCGGCGCATGGAACCCCAACATCCGGAAACCATTTTTCAGGCCCAATACACCGCAAGGCTCGAGATGGCGAGCGATCTCGACGGACATCACTGCTATCAATATCTAAGTGGAAATTCACGGCGGCTACGGCGCAGCGCAAATGGGGTGGACTGTTCAGATCGCCCGTCAATGGCAGGTGGTTCCCAGGGCCCGTTTTGAGATGATCACCGTCAGCGGAATGGTGATCGACAGAAACAATCGAACTCACCATTTCGACAGCTCAGAGATCCAACGCGGGAAGGTACCGGCGGCAACGTGCGTACTGCAAGGCGGCTCCGGTGGCGGCGGTTCGATGTATAGGGGCAGCATGAACGGGACCGGCGTCCGGTATGGCGTCGGGAGTCGATCCCTTGGGCGATCATGTCTCTCTTTTCGTTCGGGTTCTATTCCAGACGACGGCCAGACGCTTGACGTCAAGGCGACCTACTGAACGGGGGCTACCTGGCATGATGGATTCAGCCAGATCCTTTCTGCGCTGGCCCTGGAGTTCAGACTCGTCGTATCGCCAGTCGGGTTTTACGGCGGACTTCAACTCCGCCACCGACACGCTGAGTCTTTGATCAGTTGCGCCACGCTTTTCAACCAAGACACGTTCTACATGGGAGACACGGATACAGGGATCGACTTCAACCTGCAGTTGTCGACGACCGGTGCTCCCGAGCCCAGCACCCTGCTGTTCTTTGGCTCCGGTCTTCTCGGGTTCGGCGCCGTGCTGCGGCGTCGATTGATAACCTAAGTGCGGAGACGGCTTGCTCTGGCCGGTGTACGCCAGTCGTCCCCCGTCAGGGGCAGCTCATCGGTGAAGCTGCCCCTCGCGTTCACCCGTCATCGCCGCCACAACGTCCCCTGAAAAGAGGTATGTATGACTTCCCTGATGAAAATACGTTGGTTCGGCGTGCTCGTAGTGCTGGTCGGCTTGACTCTGGCTCCGATGGCGATGGGCCAAGCTGATGCAGTAGACCTGTGCAAGTTTGACGCCACGATCATGAAAGGGCCCATACCGCCTCCAGCGGTTTCGGCGGCGTGGCCATATTACTACCCGTGGAAAGCTCTTGGCCCGGGCGACCAGGGAATCGTGCGGCCGTGCCCGGTGTGCCCGGGTCAACACTCCGGGCTGGTGGGATGGAATGCCAACATCGACGACGAGCTGTTCTCGCAATACGTGCTCGTTTCGGTGGCGTCCGGCCCGTATGGGAACGTTCCGTTGGTGTTCATGTTTGGGGAATGCTACGGCGGGGGAATGATCGACGACCTGGTCCGCACCGGCCTGCCCAATCCGATGAGCATGGTGTCGGCGTCATTCTTCAATCAGACCGCGTCGTACCCCATCAAGAACGGGAACGGTTTTGACTTCGTGTGGGCGTACACACAAGCCCTCACCATTCCGAATCTCACCGCTCTTGGTGCTGCGGTCCAGGCTGGCAGGAACAGCCCATTCGGATGGTTTACCAATCCCTCACCGGCTCGCAAAGGAGAAACAAGAGGCTCCGAGACCGCCGAATACTACTCGCAAAACTTTGGTGACAACGTGGTGCTGGTGACGCCCTACGCCAAGGGAGAAGCGAAAGTCATTCTGTGGGCCGGGCGGCCGAAGCAGCAAGATGACCTGGAGCTTGCCAACATCTATTTCCTGCTGCTTCAGGCGGGATACGCCAAAGAGAACATTGTTGCCCTGTTCGGCAGCGGCATGCCGAAAAACAGTGCTTTGGCGAGCATCATCCAAGCCGTATGGAACCCGAATAATCCCAAAGGCATGAACGGCGCAACCCACCTGCGGGCCGCGACCGAAAAACAGCTCGACATCGCGATGCGGAATTGGGCATTTCCTGCCGGCCCGAAGCAACCCAGCAACTTCTTCTTCGACTTTATGGCCGTCGATCACGGATGTAACAACGCCTTCCAAGCGACCTCCGGCGGCGGAGAGGGAGGCCCCGACATCGAGGACGGTGGCGACTTTGGAGAAGGAGACGGAGACGGCCCGATTTATCCATGAAAGCGGATGTCCCGGGCCACTGCGTAGTGGGGACTGTTGGCGCAGGGGCAGCTACCGCGGTGAAGCTGCTCCTCGCACCAAACATTAACCGCCGCCACAACCTGAGCGAGAGGAGATCGCCATGCAGGACAAGATGATTCACTTGAACACTGCCAATACTTCCGTCAACTCTTTCGAAACAAGCTGAAACGCTGCTCGTGGGCCGTACGCGGTCTCCACGGCGCGGACGGCGCATCGCGGTACTGGCAGCCTGCGCCGTCGCGCTTGCCATCGCGTTCCCGAGCCACTCTTTCGGACAGGCGCTGGTCGGAGCTGCAGCGAGTGTCAACGGACAGGCCATCACTGTGCCGGTGAATGCAGCAGTTCCAAACGCCACTGGATCGGCCACCGCGGCCGCGAAGATCTTCCATCCACCCAGCAGCAGTTACCAGGTGAATGGCGCGGCGGCTAATGCCACGACGGAGGCGCCGATCCTCGATACCATTGCGGACCTGGCACAGCCTATCGCGACCAACGCGCGCAATCCCATAGCGCAGGCGCCCTTCATCACCGGAACCAGAAACCGCATCACGAACTGCACGGTGACGGACACGGTCGCCGGCCCCAATCGTCCTTGCCGAGTGGTAGCCGGAACAGGCAGCTTTCCGCTGGTCAACAAAGGAGGCAACGGGATTTCTTCCGACACCGGAGTAGTGCAGCGTACGGTGGGAAACAACAACTACGAGTTCGCGACCGCGAGTGCCAGCCAAAGGACACTTAACAACGGAATGTTTCGTATCATCGACAATCCTGCGACCCAAGTGGACGCCGCCAGAGGACTACCGGCTCCGGTCGCGGTTGCGTACACCGCCAACCACGACCCGATGGCGGTTTATTGGAACTCTCCCAGCAATCGCAGCTTCACGCTGGACATCTCGCAGCTGCAGGTCAACGTGTCGACAACTGGGCCGGGTGCCGCCGCCAGCGCCTTCTATGCGATCAATGCTGGAGTGATCGATGGGACAACCGACATCACATTGCCGGAGGGGTCGGCGACTCCGATTTTCAGTTTGTTGCTGCCGTTTAACGACGTCGATGGGCAAGCACCGACAATCAACCTCGCTGCGTTCGAAATTGGGGCGGCGGGCGCCATCAGCGACAGCCTCGGCGACGTGGGCCTGCCGAACGTTGCCGCCGGACTGCTGGGCGACCTGACCCTGGTGAATGGAACGATCCAGTTCGCGGTTCCCTACTCGCTGACCGTCGGCGTCCCGGGAACCAGTTCGCAGAGCGTGCTGTTCGTCGACACGCAGGCCTTTGCGGAAAGTACCGCCGCGCCCGAGCCATCAACGCTGATGCTGCTGGGCTCGGGATTGCTGGGATTAGCACAGATCGCGCGCAAGCGGCGATTGCTGCCGCGCGACTAGAAGACGGCTCGATCTGGCCGATGGTGGGAAGCCGTCTTCACCCCAGGGGCAGCTGAGCAGTACAGCTGCCCCTTGCGCCCACTCGTCATCGCCGCCACAATCATGAACAGAAGGAGGTTGCTATGAAAACGCACGCTACCCGCCACTCACAAAGGCTTGCACGCCTCCTGACGTGGATCGCCATTTCGTTTGTAATCACCGTACCAGCAGCTTCACAAATCCCAACTATGGTCACACTCGGTCGAAACGTGGAGAAGACCAGCAGCGACATTTACTTTGTTGGCTTGGGAAAAGGTCGCCCCAAAGAAGTCCTCATGGTGTTTAACAATTGCAGCAACTCCCAATGTTCCATCTCGGGGCCCGCAAAAGGAAGCGGCGGACTTGAATCGCAAAGCGGGACCTATCTTCTTACTACGGGAACTTCGGTTGCGACGCTTACGCTGCAGAATGCCGCAGCCGGAACCTGGTCTGTCAGCCAGCCGAACCCTGTGTCGTTTGACTTTTACTTGAACGGAAGGACGCTTCTTGCCGGCGATCTGCAGTTGAGCAGCTTCGTTCAGCCACCGGGAAACGCCAATGGCCAGGCAAACCAGGCCAAAGGCGTGAATCTCACAGCGCTGCGCGGTACGGACGCAGGCTTCTACTCGGCCGAGGCCTTAGCGAAGAACCAGACGGTTGGGGTGGGTGGGCGCGTAAACCTCAGCTTCACATTTCCAAATGACCCCACAGGTATGCCCAGGAACATTCAGTCATTACTCGGCACCAGCAATGCAATCCTTGGAGTATTCATGTCGGGTGCGGATGCCGAGGGATGTCCTGACATGGATGGCGATGGCCTTTGCGACGACTGGGAGACCGGCGGGATGATGGTGAACGGGAAGTTCATCGACTTACCGAGCATGGGAGCCCATCCCGATCATATGGACATTTTCGTCCAGGAAGACTCCATGCAACAGGACGCGGTATGGAGAACATTTCCCGTGCCTCCGCCGCCGGGCCTGAAGCCGTTTCAGATCTTAACTCCCGGGCACAGCCACAGGACCAGCGTCGAGGCAGAAGAAGTTATGGTGCACGCTTTCGCCAATTCGCCGATTATGAACCCCGACAACAAGACCGGTATCGACCTTCACGCGGATTGTGGCTGGGATTGCGTCATGAAGCCGAAGGGAGCGAACCAAGCCTGCGACACCAAACAGGTACAGCTTGGCGGACGAACCTACTGCACGTGGGGAAAAAGTGCGGCACAGCCTATTTACTCGCAGGCAAATATCCGGCTCCTGCACAACGCCTGTATCGGCGACACGGAGCGGGGCGGAAACCGGTTATTCTACGTGTTCCGCAGAGGCCTTCTGGAAAATCCCGCGACTTGTCAAAGCGACTTTCTTGATGGACCACCTCCATTCTTTGACGCGATCAAGGCGGCGAGATTTCTGCCGACCGGTCGCTCGGCTGCATTTCACTATGGCATTTTTGCCCACAGGCTGGGCGGAGAGCTCCAGACTGGTCCGCAATCGATGGGTGGAATATCACGGGGAGTTTTGGCCAGCGATTTTATCGCCGTACCGCTGCTTGTGGCGAACAGCGTGCCGTTGTGGGCCCAGGTCGGTGTTCCTATGCATGAGTTGGGTCACAACCTCGGCCTTCGTCACGGTGGCCCTGACAGCATCAACTTCAAGCCGAACTACTTGAGCATCATGAATTACTCCTTCAGCAACAGGGGGCTTTTGGTGAGAGGCGCGCAAGGCACCTTCGATTACTCAAGCTTCGGAGATCTCGACAATCTCAATGAAAATCAACTCGTCGAAGGTAATGGAATCAACGGTGGAAATGCCCTTGTGCAGCAGGCTTTGCAGGCCGGCGCCTATGGAACGGCTTATTTCTGTCCCAATGCGATGAAGATTTCGTTGCAGCCGACTGGCTGGAACGCTTTAGATTGGAACTGCAATCGGAGAATCGATGCCGCCCCCGTGGCATCGCTGATTAACATGGTCGGGGTCAACGGACAACTTGGGGCACTAGCGGGAAATTACAACGACTGGGAGCACCTGGTTGTTGTGGGCGGATCCATTGCCGATCTGGTTCGGCCACGTGCCCTGCCGGCAAGGGTATTCGCGGCTGAAATAACCCTTGCCGATGATTCGCAACTGGTCACCCTCTACGGCGTCGCGACTGCACTAACCAGCGTGGTTGCCGGCTCGCTGCCCGGCGGTTTCCCGCCTCCTCAGGTCAGTACCGAGTACAGTGTCTTCTCGAGTCTTCCAGGACAACTGAACTACCTGAACTTCCAAATCAGGAACTCCGGAACCCAGGACGATGTATACGACTTGACCTGGACATCCGATCAGTCGTGGGCCAACTTCAACGGATTGCCTACCAGCCTGGCGCTGCCGGCCTCGACATCGGCGCGGTTCACCGTGCCGGTTCAAGTGCCAAGCAACGCGCAATTGGACGACTCGAGCACGGTTGTTCTGACTGCGCTGAGCCAGACCCACGACGCCGTTGAGGACATCACGAGAGCCCAGGTCGTAGTGGGCATGGCCGACCTCGCGATTACCGCTTATCCCTTGAACACTGTGGTTGAGGTGGGTCAAAACCTGACCTACAACGTCGTGATCAAAAATCAGGGCCCAGAAGCCGCAAGCGGATTTGTGTTCGATTCCTTGCCTGAAACGGTCGGGTTTGTCTCGGCTACGCCCAGCACAGGGCAGTGTCAGTTCGATTCGCCGAACGACCAGACAGACTTCAGTTTGCTGCCTCGCACCTTGGCATGTGATGTAGGTAAATTGGCCATAGGAGCGAGCGCCTTGATCCAGGTGGTAGTAACGCCCAGCGCGCCTGGCCCGCTCTCCAACGTCTTCGCGGCGGGCAGTGACTTGCCTGATCCTCAGACTGGAGATGATCTGGCGACGACGATCGTTCAGGTGCAGCCATGATTCACCACTGAGTGCCCGATCCGGTGTTCTAGCAGATTCCTGCAAGGGGCAGTCGGGTGGTGAACTGCCCCTTATGGCTAATTCCCCTCTGCTTTTCTAACTACTGAGCCGGTTTTGCTTCCGGTTTGGCTGCGGCCTTTGGCGCAGGCGCAGCGGGCTTCCAGAACGTCGGGTCGGCCTTGACCCAGGCGTCGGCAACGTAGCTCATCTTCGGATTGAAGGCGAACAAGTTGGTCTGGCTCTCCTGTATGCATGCCGCGCTCAGTTCTGCCAGCTTCTTCAAGCCGTCTTCGCCCAGTTGCGCTGCGAATTTCTTGGCGTTGCCGAAGCCGTTGTCCACTTCCGCGAGCGATTTCATCGAAATGAACACGATGTAAACGCCACCGTTGTCGGTGCCGTACTCGGACTGGTACGTCGCCCAGTGCTCGTCGGGAACGGCCTTACCATAGGCGTCCATATACAGCTTCACCAGGTCCTCCCACTCGTGGTCGTGGCCCGCGCGGATCTTGAAGCGCAAGATCTCGAAGTAGCGCGACTGAGCCGGATTGGTAGTGTTAGGACGCAGGCTCATATCTTCGCGATAGACAAACACACCCGCGGTAAAGGCGCTGAGGAGTTGGCCGTCCGCAACGCTGGCGCGATCAAAGGCCGCCGAGAGCGTGGCGTTCTTTTGCGTCGCAAGATTGTCCTTCTCCCAGGCGGCAAACGAGTCGTAGCCCACCAGGAACAGCGCGCGGGATGCACCCGACATCGAATCCATTCCCAGATAGTGGGTTGGCCACTTGGCTGCCGTCATCGCCTGCACAAATGCGCTTTCGGTCTTCATGTGGGGAGCGCCGCTCACGCCCGGCTTAAGCATCTCGAGTTGAGTGACGAGTACTTTGGGTGGCGCCATCGAGTAGTCTTGCGCAACCACGGTTGCCGCAGTAGCGGCGAGTAATGCGAGAACCAGACAAAATCCAAGATTTCTTTTCATAGTTTCCAAGCCTCCTGAGCTGGGACATTCCTGCGATTTAGCTAAAACGCCGGACCTGAATAAAAAGGCACTGTCGCAGAATGAGGGCGCGGCATAGCCGTGTTTTACGACTGGTGGCCGCGATCCTTGCAATTCAATGATTCCGAATGCCTTACCGCCAAAGAAGCTGGGAGAGAGGCGGCGTTTGGACTAGAAATGTTCTTTAGGACTCGCGGATATTCTCACCACTTCCGTGTCGAGTCAAGGGGATAATGAGCGTTTGGCACGTTCTGGCGCAATCGAAACACAAAGGTCTGCTGGGCAGTGGCTCTTTATGGGCCAGCTAGCCCACAACAAAACGGGTGTACAATCGTGCCGTTTTCCCTAGCAAACTGGAGCACTCGGTCTGGTTGCAACTCCAGCGTCGTTCGGAACCGCATTGAGCACGGAAGCCAGAGCCTGAAATCCTCTCTCATTCCAGCCAATCGATCCGGCAAAAATTTTGTGCCCACGAAGTTATGCATTCAGGATTCCCCAGGAGGTTGTCATGCCCACTGCTCCCAGCGATCGGGTGTCGAATAATGGATTGACTGTCGCGGCCTATGCCGGCGATGGCGATGTGCTGCTCGCCTTCAGCCTTGACGACAGCGTGCTCAAACAAAATAGTCTGGCAGGTTTCTCGATTCAACTTACGCCTCCCAACGGGCAGCCGCAGTTTCTGTCGAACCGGCTGAACTTCACCCAGCCGGTCACCGCGGGAACCACCCCTCAGCAACAGCAACAACAGTGGACCACGTCGCAGGATGCACCGTTCCAGAAATTTCACTGGGTGCATTTTCCGCAGAATGTCGTACCTGGCGACTACAAGTACAAAGTGACGGCGCGCTATTGCCAGGGAACCACGCTGGTGGATGGGCCTTCGGCGGAAGTTTGCATTCAACTCATGCCGCCGCAGGCGGGCAACTTCCAGCTCGGACTTACCCGCGGCTACGTCAGCTCGCAGGCATACGCAACTCAGTTCAAGAATGCGCCCATCCGTCCCGATCCCAAGAGCCTGGACTACGACACCAAGTCCTTCCAGCCGGCGTACGAGTGGCTGGGATGGCATGCACGCAAGCTGGTGTTCGATCTGCTGACCGAGTGCGTCAACGACAAGTCGATCACAGTGGACATGTTCGCTTACGACTTCGACGAACCCGACATTCTGAAGATGTGCGAGTCGCTGGGATCGCGGCTGCGCATATTCCTGGATAACGCTCCGCTGCACACGGGAACCGCGCTGGAAGTACAGGTTCACACGCGACTGCTGAAATCCGCGGGCGCGGCCAACGTGAAGCAGGGACACTTCCAGCGTTTCGCGCACGACAAGATCATCATCCAGAAGAAAGATGGCAAGGCGACCAAAGTGCTGACTGGATCAGCCAACTTCTCGGTTCGCGGACTCTACGTACAAGCCAACAACGTCTTACTGTTCGACGATCCGAAGGTCGCCGATACCTACGAGCAGATTTTCGAGTCTGTCTTCTCCAACATGAGCGGCTATATCAAGACGCCGCTGGCCACACAGTGGTTCAAGTTCCCGAACGAAGGCGCCGGCGTTCCGAACTTCCAAGTCAGCTTCGCTCCGCATCCCAAGCCACCGATGTCGATGCAGACCGTCGTCGAGGCCCTGAAGAGTGCCAAGTCCTCGGTGATGTTCGCCATCATGGAACTCGGTGGCAGCGGCGAGACACTGCAAACGTTGCAGAACTTGCACCTCAGCGGCAAAGTTTTCTCCTACGGCATGACGCAAACCGACGCTGGATTCTCGCTTTACAAGCCTGGCCAGCCGGGACAGCTGGTTCCCTTCTCCGCCCTGGTGAAACAGGTGCCTCCGCCGTTCGACAAGGAGTTCACCGGCGGTGCGGGACAAGTGATCCACGACAAGTTCATCGTGATCGACTTCAACGATACGAACCCGGTGGTGTTTACCGGCTCATCGAACCTGGCCGAAGGCGGCGAAACCCAGAACGGTGACAACCTGCTAGCGATTTACGATCCGGCCATCGCGCGCATCTTCGCGACCGAAGCGGTGCGGCTGGTCGATCATTACTACTTCCGCGCAGCGGTGAGCAAAGCGACGACGGTATCGCCGCTGGTGCTGAGCGCTTGCGGTTCGGGCACGCAGAGCTGGTGGCAACGCGATTACGATCCGCAGAACATGCGGAACGTGCAGCGGCTACTGTTTGCTGATGGGCCTTCCGCGGTAACGACCATTCCGGCGGGCATTTCGGATTCGTCGAGTGGGACTCCTGCTCCGGCGAAAGCAGCGAAGTCCACGGGCAAGAAGAAGGCTGGGTCGGCAGCCACTGCGACAGCTCCGGCTACTGCCGCGACGACACCTCCAGCCGCAACGACGGCTCCCGCGAAAGCTGCGAAGAAAGCGCCCGCGAAGGCCAAGTCTGCGGCGAAGAAGGGCACGAAGACGGCAGCAAAGGCAAAGCCCGCAAAGAAGAAAGCCGCACCGAAGAAGAAGGTAGCTGCCAAGAAAACGGCAGCAAAGAAGAAGGCCGCTCCCAAGAAGGCAGCGAAGAAGACTGCGGCAAAGAAAACGGCTGCGAAGAAGAAGGCTGCACCGAAGAAGGCCGCCGCAAAGAAAACCGCGGCCAAAAAGAAGGCCGCTCCCAAGAAGGCTACCAAGAAAGCCGCCAAGAAAACGCGGCGGTAACGATGGTGGATTAAGCGAGCGCCGGGGGGCTTATTGTGCTCCCGGCGCGTGCTTTTTGCTCATACAGTCCGCAAGCAAGCGAACGGCCTTGTTCACACGGACGCGGTCGCCCGTCGCGGTCACATCGAGCAGCAGTCCCCGCGTAGCAGCCAGGAGCAGTGTCGCTTCCGCGTCGATCTTCGTGCGTACTCTCGTGTTGGCGGCCAGCCCACGCCAGTACGCAAGCGGATCTGTGAGCACACCTGGGTAAGACTTGGGGTCGCGCAAAGCGAGCGCATAGAGCTCGAAGATCAGCAATGCCGCCGGACGTGCCTCGCGGACGCTCAACCTCCTCCAGTACCAGCGCACAAACTCCGCCAGAGTAGGCGGCGTTTTCTTCTTCCGAAACCACCGGTGAATCACAATGTCCTCGCGTTCACGCAGCCCCACCAGGATTTCCCGCATCAGGCCTTCTCGCGATCCGAAGTGGTAGACCAACATACGAGCATTGGTCTTTAGTTCTTTCGCCATCGGCCGTAGCGAGACCGCAGCAAAACCATGTTGCAGCACATAATCGATCGCCCGTTCACGCAGTTGGGTGCGAATCTCCGGATTTGACGGTCTGGCCATTCAGCGGTAGACTCCTATTAGTGTAACGACTGTTACGTTAATTTACTCGACTGGGGCACCCATGCGCAAGCTGGCAATTTCGATCACCATATTGTTGGTTGCTTCCGTACTCGCCGGGCAGCAACCCAACATTCAGGAAACCAACAAGGCCGTGGCCTATAGCTTTTTCGAGCAAGTGTTGGACAAGGGTCAACTTGACCATTACGCCGACTCCCACGCCAGCACGTTCGTCGCCCACGGAGACGGTCACGACTACACCCTCGCAGAAGATATGGCCGCCGCCAAAGAGGAGCGGACCGCCCTGCCCGATATGCGCATGAAGGTCAACGACATGGTCGCCGAGCGTGACCTCGTCTCCGTGTTCTGGACGGCGACGGGAACCAACACCCATGCGGGCATGGGTTTCCCCGCTACCGGCAGGCGAATCACGATCAACGGCATGACCCTGTTTCGCTTGCACGATGGGAAAATCGTGGAAGAGTGGAGCGTGTTCGATATGCTGTCCGCGATGCGCCAGGCCGGATTGCTGGCTGCGCAGTAGCAGGCTTCGGCCCGTTGAACCGAGCTTGTTTACCGGCTCATTGAGCCTACAAAACCCCGTGTGCTAGCATCATTAGTTTGTTACAGCATCACCATGCGCAGGCGGCATGGTGCCCCGCCTTTTTGCCTCATCGGCAGCCTCGGGGTTTCGGGCACAGCGATGTTCGTGCCACCGGGGAAGAACGCCTCTGAGACCAGCGGAGTCCCGACCTGTCGTGTGGCGATACCGGAAGCTCTCATCTAGCTTCTATCTATTGTTTGGGGAGTGCTACGTGAAAACGTACGAAGGCGCTAACATCCGCAACGTCGCCCTGGTTGGGCATTCACATTCAGGCAAGACCTCACTGGCATCGGCCATGCTGTTCACCGCGGGAGCAACGCAGCGCTTCGGGCGCGTGGACGAAGGCACCACCGTCACCGACTACGACGAGGAAGAGATCTCGCGCGGCATGTCGATCGCGGCCGCCACGGCGATCATCGAGTGGGGCAAGACGAAGATCAACCTGGTGGATACGCCGGGATTCAGCATGTTTATCCACGAGGCCGAGATGGTACTGCCGGCGGTGGATAGTGCGCTGGTCGTGGTGGATGCGGTGAGCGGCGTCGAGGTGGTGACCGAGCGCATCTGGCACTACGCCGACAAGTTCTTGCTGCCGCGTGCCATTGTGTGTACGCGTATGGACCGCGAACGCGCTGACTTTACGCGCGTGATGGAGTCGCTGACCACGGCGTTCGGGCGCACAGTGGTTCCGGTGCAACTGCCTGTGGGTTCGGAGAAGAGCTTCACCGGGGTCGTCGACCTGGTGAAGATGCACGCCTACACCTACGACATGGGCGGAAACGGCAAGGCGACGGTGGGGCCGATTCCCGCGAACATGGAGGCCGAGGCCAAGGCCGCGCACGAGCGCCTGGTGGAGTTGGTGGCCGAAGGCGACGACTCGCTGATGGAAGAGTTCTTCGAGAAAGGCACGATCGACGAAGAACACATTATCGCTGGCTTGCACAATGCGATCCGCGAAGACAAGATCTTTCCCGTGCTGTTCGCCTCGGGGCTGGGCAACATGGGCACCGACGAGGTGCTGGACTTCCTCGTCGATTACATGCCGACAGCAGTGGAGCGCAGCACGGTGACGGCGGCGACTACCGCCAACAATGGCGAGCCCGCGGTGCGCAAGGTAAGCGATACCGAGCCGCTGTCGCTCTACGTGTTCAAGTCGATCAGCGATCCGTTCTCGGGCCGCATCTCGTTCTTCAAGGTCGTCTCAGGAGTGCTGAAGAACGACGCGACGGTACAGAACTTCACTCGCAGCAGCTCCGAAAAATTTGCCCATCTTTCTACCATGCAGGGCAAGACGGCGATACCGGTGAACGAGCTGCACGCGGGTGACATCGGCGCAGTCGCCAAGCTTAGGGACACACTGACCGGCGACACGCTGGGCGACAAGGGTTCGGCGATTCAGTATCCGCAGGTGACGTTTGCCGAGCCGGCGATCACCTTTGCCATCGAGCCCAAGACGCGCGCCGATGAAGACAAGCTGAGCAACGGCATCCACAAACTGATGGAAGAAGATGCCATGCTGCGGTTCTTTCGCGATCCGCAGACCAAGGAGTTCCTGATCGCGGGGACCGGGCAGCAGCACATCGAAGTCGTGGTTTCGAAGCTGAAGAACCGTTACCACACCGAAGTCATCTTGAAGGCGCCTAAGGTGCCCTACCGCGAGACGATTCGCGGGCGCGCCGATGTGCAGGGGCGCCACAAGAAGCAGTCAGGCGGTCACGGGCAATTTGGCGACTGCAAGATCAAGATGGAACCGTTGCCGCACGGCGCAAACTTCGAGTTCGTCAATGAGATCTTCGGTGGCGCGATTCCGAAGAACTACATTCCCGCGGTCGAGAAGGGAATTGTGGAAGCGGCAGCACGCGGATATCTGGCGGGCTTCCCGGTGGTGGACTTCAAGGTCGTGTTGTACGACGGTTCGTATCACGACGTCGATTCGAACGAGTTGTCGTTCAAGACGGCGGGGCGCATCGCCTTCCGCAAGGCCATGGAGCAGGCCAAACCCACGCTTCTCGAACCCATCATGAACGTGGAGATCACGATTCCCGATGAGTTCGCGGGATCGATCATGGGCGACCTCAATAGCCGGCGCGGACGCATCCAGGGCATGGACAACAAGGCGGGCAAGACGGTGGTAAAGGCCGTGGTACCCATGGCCGAAATGCTCACATATGGCACGGACCTGACCTCGATGACGCAAGGGCGCGGCAGCTTCTCCATGGAGATGGACCATTACGACTTTGTACCCGCGTTGCAACAGGAGAAGATCATCGCAGCTGCCAAGGCCGAGCGCGGTGAAGTGGTGGAAGAAGAGGAATAACCGCTCCGAAGCCAGTTCGCATAGATCGCTACCTGTGTGGCATGATTTCCACTCTGTTCAATTCGACAGCCCAGTCGATCAGGTGAGGAGTCTGCCCATGGAGAAGTGTTCCCCGCTTTCGTTGTCTTTCTCTTCGAAGATCCCGACGCTATTGTGGACTGTCGCGGTTGCGGCGCTGTTGACCGGAGCGGCAACAGCACAGGCGGCTTCGGACGCCCATGCGCAATTGCTCAAGCTGGTGGAGCAGGACGCCGCCCACTGGCAACAGGTTTCCAAACAAATCTGGGATTATGCCGAACTTGGCTATCACGAATCGAAAAGCTCGGACCTGCTGCAGGAGCAGTTGAAGGCGGCTGGCTTCCGCGTACAGGCGGGCGTGGCCGACGAGCCGACGGCGTTCATCGCGAGCTATGGCGAGGGCAAACCGGTCGTCGCGATCCTCGGTGAGTTTGACGCGCTGCCCGGTCTCTCGCAGCAGCCTGAGCCGACGAGAGACCCGGTGAAAGCGGGCGCGCCGGGACACGGATGTGGGCACAACCTGCTGGGCTCAGGCGCGGCGCTGGCTGCCGTATCGCTGAAGCAGTACATGGAGGCGCACCACGTAGCGGGAACGCTGCGCTATTACGGCACTCCGGCCGAAGAGGGAGGGTCGGGCAAAGTGTACCTGGTCCGTGAAGGTGCGTTCAAGGATGTGGACGTGGTGCTGCACTGGCATCCGGGAAACAGCAATGAGGTGGCCAACGGCGGCATGCTGGCGGTGGTGTCGGCGAAGTTCACGTTTCACGGCGTGGCCGCGCATGCAGCGATGTCGCCGGACCGCGGCCGCTCGGCGCTGGATGCCGTGATGCTGATGGGCAACGGGATTGAGTTCCTGCGTGAGCACGTGCCCAGCAACACGCGCATGCACTACATCATTTCGAAGGGCGGCGTGGCGCCGAACATCGTTCCCGACCTCGCGCAGATGGACCTGATGGCGCGAAGCCCGTCGAATACAACCTTGAAAGACGTGTGGGACCGCATCGAAAAGATCGCGCAAGGAGCGGCGCTGATGACCGGCACGACGCTGGAGATCAAGGACATTGGAAGCGACGCCAACATCATCCCGAACGACCCGCTGGCCGCGCTGGCGCAGAAGAATCTGCAAGAAGTCGGCGGCTACTCGCTGAACGCGGAGCAGACGAAGTTTGCGCTGGAGTTGCAGAAGAGCTTTGGGATGGACACTCCGCCGAGCCTGGATGCGACGAAGGAGATTGAACCGCTGCGCAAGTTCGATCCCAACCAGCCGGCCGCTTCGACCGACGTAGGCGACATTAGCTGGAACGTGCCGACCATCGGGTTCTCGGCGGCAACGTGGCCCGCGGGCACCGCAGCCCATACGTGGCAGGCGGCCGCTGCCTCCGGCATGAGCATCGGGCAGGAGGGCATGGTGGTTGCGGCGAAGGCCATCGCTCTCACGGTGCTCGATCTGTTCACCGATCCGGCGCTGGTACAGGCGGCGAAGGACGACTTCGAGAAGCAGCTTGCCGGGAAGAGCTATTACACAGCGATTCCAGCGCAGCAGAAGCCGCTGATTAACTACCGCAACGACTAGCCACATAGTCCGCGCCTCAAGCCGAGCCCGGCGCGTGCCGGGCTTATTGTTTTGGCGGAAGGGCAACTCAGAGGCAACTGAAAAAGTCCTTTCTGCCGGTGGAGAGGACCACAGGGGCTAAAGCCCGGTCTTTATACGGCTCTAGCGGCACGGCTGAAGAGGCTGCGGAAAAAGTGGAGAAAGCAGATTCCTCGCGGGCTAAAGCCCGCTCGGGATCCAAAAATAAACGACTTAGACGCTGGCCTGAAGGCCAGCTCTACCAGAAAACCGACTCTTTCCGCAGCCTGTGAAGCCGTGCCCTGATACAAAACCGTCGGTAAAGCGAGTTTTTCAGCAGCCCGTTCAGTCATCTTGAAACGACGTAAAGTAAGTGCTCTACTCGTGTATAACACACAAAAAAACATTTTCACGGTTGTTTAGAATCAATGGTTTGGGAGAAAATTGCTCGCAAACAATTGATTCTAAATATAGTTGTACGTATCCATTTGTGCCCGTGGGAGTTAGCTCTTATCGTTTCGCCATTTATTCGCCAATTGGCTGCATACAAGTATGTAAAGTATGTATGTCGGGTGTCATACAAGTCATACAAGTATGATGGGGGCGTCGAGGTATCAAAGAACCGAGAAAGCCCGGCAGCCTGGGCGCAGGGCCGGCAAGAGACACAAACCCCTTGCCTCACACGTTGTCTTTTTTAGCTGGTTGAGGGGTGGAGGCGAAAGTGCGTAGGACACAGTGCGGTGTGATAAGGGGGAAGGCACGATCTGCCAGGGACGTCGATGGTGGGCACTCCGTATGTCAGGTTGCCGCGCAGGACGGTGTCGTCGGCTAAAGCCGACTCGCGTGTGGTAATCGGGACGTTCTCTGCGGGCTTACGCGCCGCGGCTAAAACAGATATCGCCCTATGGGCTCAGGGACGTTGCTGAAGAGACGCACTGAATCCATCTTTGGGCCAGCTGCGGGCGCAAAGGACGGGGCACCTGTTTACCTAGATTTATCGTTCTTGTGCGCTTCCCGATAACCAGCGGGATCACTCTTCGCCCAATCGGAATCCTGTTCCTTTGCAGTAGGCATCCGTTCGCGCAAGCGCTTTGCAATGTCTCCCAGTCGAAAAAAAATCAAAAGTAGTAACACGGCGATCGCAAGTTGGAGAAATGTTGGGTCTATCACTCTTCCATCCCTTCGAGCTTTTCCGCAAGCGAAGTGCGCCGAGGCTAAAGCCTATTCGTGTTGTCGCACTTTTTCGCCGGGCTAAAGCCCGGCGCTTCCACCAAAACGTCGACCGCACCCCCTTCACTCCATCTTCGCCTTCATGCGGAACAGCAGCGAGCCGTGCGGGGGGATGGTGAAAGCTGAGTCGGAAGGAGCCTTCACATCAAGGCCGCTCCACACGTCCTTGAAGACGACCGTGCTCTCTATGCCGAGATCTTTCCAGGGAATCTTTACTGACACGGGTGCGTTGCCGCGATTGACTGCGACAATGGCTACGCCGTTGCCACAGAGCGTACGCTTCCAGTACTCCACGTCATCGCGTTTGAAAGCCAGTTGCCCCTGCTGGCCGAGCGGGTCCTGGTCGATGGCGATTGCGTCTTTGTTCATCAGGATCGAACGGGTGTCGGCTGACATCGTGCGGACGTCGTTGCCCGCCAGCAGAGGCGCGGCGAAAATCGCCCAGAGGCTCATGTGGGTGCGGTATTCGTCGGGGTCATGCCACC
The DNA here is from genome assembly GCA_963730105.1 of uncultured Acidobacteriaceae bacterium. Classification (GTDB taxonomy): domain Bacteria; phylum Acidobacteriota; class Terriglobia; order Terriglobales; family Acidobacteriaceae; genus DASRAA01. The sequence goes on along the minus strand of CAVSQO010000006.1, from coordinate 390,204 downwards.
GTTGCCGATCTCGAGCATGTCGGGATCGTTCCAGTGGCCCGGCCCTGCGTATCTCGCGATAGCAGACTGCGTGTCCACGATCTCCATCATGCGTTTGTAGGTGTCGTCGATGTCGCCAGTGGTACGCCAGAGGTTGCCGCCGACCTTGGGGCCCCATTCCCACACGTTCTCGCGGCCATACTGGCAGAGGCTGTAGACGATGGGGCGATGGGTAGCCTGCAAGGCATCGCCCATTTTCTGATAGACGGCTTGCATGGCGGAGTCGGGATAAAGATTGCTGGCGCTGCACCAGTCGTACTTGAGGTAGTCAACGCCCCATGCGGCGTAGGTCTTAGCGTCCTGCGCTTCGTGGCCATAACTGCCAGCGTAGCCTGCACAGGTGTAGGGGCCCGGTCCCGAATAGATGCCGAACTTCAGTCCCTTGGAGTGGACGTAGTCGGCGAGCGCCTTCATGTCGGGAAACTTGTTGTTGCTGTGGATGACGCCGCTGGCGTCGCGATCCCCTTCCCAAGTGTCGTCGATGTTGAGGTAGATGTAGCCGGCATCGCGCATGCCGCTGGAGACGAGGGCGTCGGCCATTTCGCGAACGGTCCGGTCGTCGATGCGTCCGGCGAAGAGGTTCCAACTGTTCCATCCCATGGGAGGAGTCTTGGCGAGGCCGTTATAGGAAACATTGTGGAGTGCGGGCGGCGGAATGAGATTGGTGACCGTAAACGGATCGGATTTTGCGCGCGCGGCAACCACGTCATAGGGCTTGCCTTCGCCGTCATGCACGGTGAAGTGAAGCTTGTCGCCTTGCAAGGTGCCTTCGCAGACATAGGCGCGTCCTTCGTTGGTTACGGCGGAGACGGAAAAGTGTTGGCCGTCAACTTTGCCCTGCTTGATGACGAGCGCGCCCCAGGGATGTTCGATCTTGCCGGTAAGGGTATCGCCGGACTGCTGCAGGGCGAGAACCGTTTGGCTGGTGTGACCGTCGGGCTGCTTGGCGGAGTTCAACCAGATGCCGGTCAGATCGGCGGCATAGAGTGTAGGAGCAAAGAGAAGTATGAGGAGCAGATGTTTCATGGGGATAAAGATACCGCATGGACGGCAGTTTCAAGTTTCGAGTTTCAAGTTTCGAGGACCCCGGTTGGCGCCGAACAGCGCAATTCCCGCCCTATCGCCAAAAACGGGCGATAAGGGTGGGGCACCCGCGCCCTTGCAAAAAAAGTGCTGCCGGCTGAACAGTTTGCTGAAAAGTGGCAATCCATTGTGCCGCGCGGACTGAAGTCCGCGCGGCGGGTCAAATATAAAGGGCTTAGACGCTGACCTAAAGGTCAGCTCTACCAAGAAACCGCTTTCCCCCGCAGCCTGTGAAGCCGTGCCCCTTCAAAACCTGACCGACAGCACAGTTCCCACCCTTTCGCCAAAGGCAGGCGAAAGGATGGGGCACCCATCGTTCAATTTCCCAGATTCTTATCCGTTGGGAAGGAGTTACTGGTAGGTGACGCGGCGGTCGCCCTTGACGATGCGGCCGATGGTGTAGCCCTTTTCGCCGCAGCGCTCGAGGATGGTCTGCGCCTTCTTGAACTTGGCGGACGGAACCACCAGGATCATGCCGATGCCCATGTTGAAGGTACGCAGCATGTCGTCTTGCGGAACGTTGCCGATGGCCTGCATGTGCTGGAAGATGGGCAGCACCGGCCAGGAGTGGAATTCGACAATCGCGCCGGTACCCTTGGGCAGCACACGCGGCAGATTTTCGGTGATGCCTCCGCCGGTGATGTGCGCCAAGGCGGTAACGGCCTCGGCGTCGATCATGCGGCGCACGATGGGCCAGTAGCTCTTGTGGGTGCGCATCAGTTCGGTGCCCACCTTGCCCTTGATTTCGTTGACGTACGAATCCGGCGTGTAGCGAGCCACTTCGAAGAAGAGCTTGCGGGCCAAGGAGTATCCGTTGGTGTGCAGCCCGGTAGAGGGCAGCCCGATCAACACATCGCCCGGCTGGACATCTTTGCCGGTGATGATTTTGGGACGGTCGACCACGCCAACGATGAATCCCGCGAGATCGTATTCGCCGTCGGTGTAGAAACCGGGCATCTCGGCGGTCTCGCCGCCGATCAGCGCGCAACCGTTCTGCTTGCAGGCGTCGGCTATGCCACTGACGACCTTTTCGGCGATCTCAGGCTTGAGCTTGCCGGTGGCGAAGTAGTCCATAAAAAACATGGGAGCGGCACCCTGCACGGCGATGTCGTTGACGCAGTGATTCACCAAGTCGGCGCCGATGGTGTGGTGCAGGTTCATCTCGAAGGCGATTTTCAGCTTGGTGCCGACACCGTCAACGCTGGAGACGAGGACAGGATCGAGATAGCGCTTCTTGTCGATGGCAAACAGACCGCCAAAGCCGCCGATCTCGCTGAGGACGCCGCGGTTGAAGGTCTTGTGGGCAAGATACTTGATGCGCTGCTTGGTGCGATTGGAGCGCTCAATATCGACACCAGCGTCGGCGTAAGTAATGGCGCGGTCTTCGGTCGTTTGTGCCAAGGGTCGGAAATCCATCCAGAGGGCGCGTCGCCGCAGGTCTCGTGTAGGAAGTCACGATTGTACCATTGCAGCGTTATAGACCAAGGCACAGTCCGGGGATGAAATGTGAGCACGGTCACTGGAAAAAGTGACTTCTGGAAGGAGTTGGGCGATGCGGACGGACTAAACTGGAGTTTCATAGCAGACTGCGAGGCCCTTCTATGACGACTGCAGTGCAGAGCACCAAGCCGTGGGCGAAGGCCGACCCTTCGTCGGACGTTTATCGCTCGGAAAGCCATCCGCTCGACCCGCTATTCTCTCCGCGAAGTGTCGCGGTGGTTGGCGCGACCGAGCGAATGGGAAGCGTCGGGCGGTCCGTGTTGTGGAACCTGCTCAGCAACCCTTTTGGCGGGACGGTCTTCCCAGTCAATTCCAAGCGCCCGAGCGTATTGGGAATCAAAGCGTACCCGAGTGTTTCTGCGCTGCCCGACAAGGTGGACCTGGTGGTGGTGACAACGCCGGCCGACACGGTTCCCGATGTACTGGCGGAGTCGGTTGCGGCAGGAATTCCGGCAGGCATCGTAATTTCAGCGGGCTTCAAGGAGTCGGGCGAGCACGGGAAAGAGCTGGAAGCGCACATCTCAAAGATCATCCGCGGAAAGATGCGGCTGATCGGGCCGAACTGCCTGGGCGTCATGAATCCAGTGCGCGGTTTGAATGCGACGTTCGCGCATTCGATCGCGCGGCCGGGCAATGTCGCGTTCATCAGCCAGAGCGGCGCGTTGCTTACAGCCATTCTCGACTGGAGCTTGCGCGAAAATGTTGGCTTCAGCTCGTTTGTGTCGACCGGTTCGATGCTCGACGTGACCTGGGGCGACCTGATCGATTACTTCGGCAGCGATCCGCGGACCAACAGCATCGTCATTTATATGGAGTCGATCGGCGACGCGAGCGCTTTTCTTTCGGCGGCGCGCGAGGTTTCGCTGGCGAAGCCCATCATCGTGATCAAAGCGGGGCGTACGGCTCAAGCTGCCAAGGCCGCGGCTTCGCACACCGGTTCGCTCACCGGCAGCGACGAAGTGCTGGATGCGGCGTTTCGCCGCAGCGGCGTGCTGCGGGTCAACAGCATTTCGGACATCTTCTTCATGTCAGATGTGCTGGCCAAGCAGCCGCGTCCGCGCGGCAACCGGCTGTGCATTCTTACTAATGCGGGCGGCCCTGGAGTATTGGCGACGGACGCGCTGGTCGCAGGTGGAGGCGAGCTCGCAGACTTGTCTCCACAGACCATGCAGGCGTTTGACGAAATTCTGCCAGCGCAGTGGAGCCACAACAATCCGGTGGACATTCTGGGCGATGCCGAGCCCGAGCGCTACGCGAAGTCGCTGGAGATTGCGGCGAAAGATCCCGCCATCGACGGAATGCTGGTGATCCTTACTCCGCAGGACATGACGAACCCGACGCAGATTGCGGAAAAGCTGAAGCCGTATGCCAAGGGATTCGGCAAGCCGGTACTGGCTAGCTGGATGGGCGGGACGGAGGTCGCTGCCGGCGAGCAGATCCTGAATCATGCCGGGATTCCGACGTTTCAGTTTCCCGACAGCGCGGTGCGGGCGTTCAACTATATGTGGCGCTACACCTACAACCTGAAGGGGCTGTACGAGACGCCGACGCTGCCGCAACACGCGGATGCGGAAGTACAGCGCGGGAAAGCGGGCAGGATTCTGCGCGAAGCCCGCGAACAAGGCCGCACCATCTTGACGGAACTCGACTCGAAGCAGCTCCTAAAGGCTTACGGTATTCCAACGGTGGAAACCAGGCTAGCTGTGACGGAGGAAGAAGCAGTTCAGGCTGCGAAGGACATTGGCTACCCCGTCGTCGTCAAATTGCATTCCTACACAGTTACGCACAAGACCGATGTGGGTGGGGTGCAGCTCAATCTGCACGACGCCGAGGCGGTTGGCCGGGCCTTCCGCCTGATCCAGCTCCTCGTTTCCCAAAAACACGGTGACGGGCACTTCCTCGGCGTTACGGTTCAGCCGATGATCAAGCTCGATGGCTATGAACTGATCGTTGGCAGCAGCATCGATTCGCAGTTCGGCCCGGTAATGCTGTTCGGCACGGGCGGCCAGTTGGTGGAGGTCTTCCGCGATCGCGCCTTGGCGCTGCCTCCGCTGAATTCGACACTGGCGCGGCGAATGATGGAGCAGACCCGGATTTTCAAAGCGCTGCACGGCGTGCGCGGCAGGCGGCCGGTGGACATTGGGGCGCTGGAAGAGTTGCTGGTGCGTTTCAGCCAGCTGGTGGTGGAGCAGCGGTGGGTGAAGGAGATCGACATCAATCCATTGCTGGCTTCGCCGGAGCGGCTGCTGGCCCTGGATGCACGAGTAGTGTTGCATGGTCCGGAGATGACGGCCGAGCAATTGCCTCAGTCCGCGATTCGGCCGTATCCGGTGAAGCTGGTGTCGTCGTGGACGATGAAGGATGGCAATGAAGTGGTTATCCGTCCTATTCGGCCAGAAGACGAGCCACTGATGATTCCGTTCCACGAAAAACTATCGGAACGCAGCGTATATCTGCGATACTTCCAGCCGCTGAAGTTAACGCAGCGCACCGCACATGAACGGCTGACGCGCATCTGCTTTATCGATTACAACCGGGAGATGGCGCTGGTGGCGGAGCGCAAGAACGAAGCCGGCGAGCCGGAGTTGCTGGCCATCGGGCGGCTAAGCAAGATTCACGGACGCGACGAGGCCGAGTTGGCCGCGGTGGCCATCGATGCGGCCCAGCACAAGGGCCTGGGCACTGAACTTTACAAGCGGCTGATCGCGGTCGCGAGAGAGTCTGGCCTGAAGAAGCTAATCTCGAATATGCTGCCGGAAAACCGCGAAATGCGGGCTTTGTGCGTCAAGCTGGGGTTTAAGATGCACTCGAACCTGGAAGACAACATGATCCGGGCGGAACTGGATTTGTGAGGCGTAGGCAGGAGTTTATAGCGAAGCCGACACGAATGGTGGGGGCGCGCTTCCATCAGGCATGGGTTACGATGTTATGATTCGGGACACGCAGGTATAACCCGCGGAGCGGCCCAGCTGCCGCTCGGCGTCAAAAGGGGCGACCGTCAGAACGTGCCGAGCGAAAAACAGGTGAGATGGTCACAACTCCGGGTTGGCCTGACGGTGATCATTGCCAGCGTTGCACTGGCGATCCTCATCTTCCTGATGACGGGCACCACAGGTCTATTCACTAAAAAAATCAGAATTCGTGCCTACGTGGACAACGCCGGCGGCCTGCGGGTGGGAGCACCCGTACGACTCGAAGGCGTGGACATCGGGAACGTCATCGGAATCCGAGTGGTGCGCGATCCGAGCCGCCAGGTCGCGCCGGTGGAGGTCCTGATGAAGATCACCACCAAGTACCAGAACACCATGGGCCCGGATTGTGAAGCATCATTGGACACCGCGGGAGTGCTGGGCGAAGTCTTCGTCGATCTGGATTGCCGCCAATCTAAAGGCGGTGGGATACAAAACAATACTGAATTGCGCACCCGCGACGTGGCGCAATTACAGGACGTGGTGCGCGCCAGCCAAGGCACGCTGGAAAATGTGGACACGCTGGTGAAGCGTCTGGACAACATTTTGACGTACATCCAGAGCGGGCAGGGTTCGATTGGCAAGGTGATTTACGATCCGTCGCTCTTCAATCGCGCCAATGACATGCTCGCGCAATTGCAACACATCGTGGCGCAGGCGAATTCCACGCAGGGCAGCATCGGCAAGCTGTTGAACAGCGACGAGCTCTACAACAAAGCCAACAACGCAGTCGATAACCTGAATAAGATCATCGACCAGATCAACAGCGGCCAGGGCACCGCAGGCAAATTCATCAAAGACCCGGCGCTCTATGACAACGCCAACCAGACGCTGGCGAAAGCCAACCAACTGATCACCGACATCAATGCCGGCAAGGGCACTATCGGCAAACTGGCCAAGGACGAAGCCCTGGCCAAAAAGCTTGACGACACCATCGCGCACCTGGATTCCATACTCGACCGGCTTGATAAAGGTGAAGGGAGTGCGGGCAAGTTCCTCAAGGACCCGTCGCTCTATAACAACGCCGACGCTACCCTGGCCTCGACCCATGAGCTGATCGAAGCGATCAAGAAAGACCCCAAGACGTACCTCACCATCCACCTGAAGCTGTTTTGAGGCCAGTGGACTTCCTCCCGCACCCATAACCAAGGGCAAGTTCGTACTTCAATACGAGCGGAGCTGAAGCCGTAGTCCTCCTACGAGACGGTAAACTCTTAGCCATTTGTGCAAGCGATTGCACTCTGGGCTACTGCCTGCATAGTTGCACGATTTAGAAACCACGACTTACGTGCCCCATGGACGGAACTCAGATTGCGGTCATTTCCACCAAGCGGAGATGTGTTGGCAGCCAGTCACTGGCGGATAGTGCTACTACATCCGAAGCCCTCGGTGACCCACCAATCTGATTCGATTCCGCCTGTTCAGGCGGCCCATGGAGAACACAAGATGAAGATGTCCCAGACTTCAAGCGTTTCCCGCGTGCTTTTGCTCGCCGCAACTGTGTTGCTTGCTGCCAGCTACGCAACTGCGGGAACTATCACTCCCTACACTGGATCGGACGACGGCGCCTCAACCAGCGGACCGTGGCCACTGTCTGCAGCGGCGCAGACCGCTTTCCTGGCCGCAGCCGGCCCCACCAGCACACTCACATTCGAGAGTCTGGCGCTTGGCTATTACACTCCAATAGCCGCGGCGCCGGGCGTCACCATTACGCTCAACGCCGTAAATGATGGTTGTGCCTACTCCGGCATCTGCAATACCACCTTGGGTAACCTCTACGGGTTTAACGTGACCCCGGGCGGCTCCCAGTGGCTGGGCGCTCCTATCGGAACAACGACGTATTCGTTTGCAACTCCGATTACTGCCTTCGGTCTTTGGCTGACGGGCGTGCAGACGGTCTTCACCAGTTCCTTCACCTTGACGTTCAACGACGGTACCGCCCAGACCCTCAACCTGCCGATCAATGTTAACGGCGGTGCCAGCTACTATGGCTTCACCGACTCAGCTTCGTTTAGCTCCATCACGATCACGAACTTGAGCGACGACGCCTGGGGCCAGGACGACGTGAGCTACTCTTCCCAGTCCACGGTCCCCGAACCCGGCACGCTGGTGATGTTCGGCTCTGGCGCGATCGGATTGGCCGGACTGCTGCGCCGCAAATTCAACGTGTAATCTCATCGCATTCGACTGTCGCATTTAGCCGGAGCGATTGCTCCGGCTTTTTTTTTGCAGTAGGCGCAGTCGAGACTTGCATTCACTTTGGTCAAGTGGCCGCCGGGCACGAATTTCCCTGTCCCCAGCGTTTGTAGTAGTGTGTCTGGTTGGAGAATGGCAGCTCTTCCCTCTCCATTCGGGCGCAACCAGCCCAGTTTTACCAAGTCCTGCGCCGACTTCGGCGTATGCGCGGGACGACAATTCATCATGCGAGGCATTCAGGCCGATGCGTAGTCTTCTGGTGGTCTTCCTGTTGTGTTCAGCAATCTTCTGTTTCTCCCAAACACCCGCAACCGATTCCGGAGCTCCCAAGCAGATTCCCAGCTTTGATGTGAACGCGATCGACAAGTCTGTCGATCCCTGCGTGGATTTTTATCAGTACTCCTGCGGGACCTGGATGAAGAACAATCCCATCCCCGCCGACAAATCGCGCTGGGGCCGCTTCGACGAGTTGGCCGAACAAAACCTGTACGTTCTGCGCGACATCCTGGTGCAGGCGCAGGCCCCGGGCCAGCACAGCGCCGCGCAGAAGATGGTGGGCGACTTCTATACGTCATGCATGGATGAGGCGACCATAGAAACGAAGGGCACGGCTCCGCTGGCTCCGATGTTGGCGCGCATCAACGCCATCAAAACGAAGGCGGACGTAATCAAAGTTGTCGCTTATATGCACCAGAATGCGACGCCGGCATTGTTTGCTTTCTATCCCCAGCCTGACATGCACGATTCGAACGCGACCATTGCCTTCATCGACCAGGGCGGCATCACTTTACCGGACCGCGACTACTACATTAAGGACGACCCCCGGTCGGTCGAGACGCGGCAAAAGTATGTCGAGCACGTGCAGAAAGTATTTGAACTGGCGGGCGATAAACCCGACGTTGCGGCTGCAGAGGCCAAGACGGTGCTGTCTGTTGAGAGCGGACTGGCGCAGGCCTCCATGGACCGGACGCAGCGGCGCGATCCGAAGACACGCGACCACAAAATGACAGTGGCCGAGATCAGCGCAGCAGCGCCAAACTTTGATCTCACCGCTTACTTCGCCGGCAATGGTTCGCCCAAATTCAGTTCGTTGAACGTTGGCAATCCTGACTTCTTCAAGCAGGTCAACGGACAGCTCGACGGCGTCTCTATCGCCGACTGGAAGACGTATCTGCGCTGGAAGGCCATCAATGACCACGCGCAGTTGTTGACCAAAGCGTTTGTGGAAGAAGACTTCCAGTTCAATGGCAAGTTCATGTCGGGCCAGCAGGAGATGGAACCGCGCTGGAAGCGCTGCGTAAAAGCCACCGACCGGAACCTCGGGATGGCGCTCGGCCAACTCTACGTAGACAAGACGTTCGGCCCCGAGGGCAAGGCGCGCACGCTGAAGATGGTGCAGGCCATCGAGAGCGCCATGCACCAGGACATCGGCCAGCTCACTTGGATGTCGGACACGACCAAACAACAGGCCTACGTGAAGCTGAACACGATCGTGAATAACATCGGGTATCCCGACCAATGGCGCGACTACAGTAGCGTGGTCATCACCTCCGACGACTATTACGGCGACACGACGCGTGCCGGCTCGTTCGAGGTAAAGCGGCTGTACAACAAAATCGACAAGCCTACCGACCGGAAAGATTGGAGCATGACTCCGCCGACAGTCAACGCGTATTATCGGCCGCCGATGAACGACATCAATTTCCCGGCGGGAATCCTGCAACCACCCTTCTACGGCAAGCTGATGGACGATGCCGTGAACTACGGCGGCATTGGCGTGGTGATCGGACACGAACTGACGCACGGTTTTGACGACCAGGGACGCAAGTATGACGCGCAAGGCAACTTCCGTGACTGGTGGACTCCGCAAGACGGCAAGGAGTTTGAACAGCGCGCCGATTGCACAGCCAACGAGTATTCGAGCTTCGTCGCGGCGAAGGACGACAAGGGCGTGGTGAAGCTCAACGGCAAGCTGACGCTGGGCGAGAACACAGCCGACAACGGCGGACTGAAGCTGGCCTACATGGCGCTGACCGAAATTATCGGCAATACGAAGGTGGCTCCGATTGACGGCTACACTCCGCAGCAGCGCTTCTTCCTGGCGTATGGCCAGATCTGGTGTCAGAACGTGACTGACCAGGAAGCGCGTAAGCGCGCGCTCACCGATCCGCACTCGCCGGGAGAATGGCGGGTAAACGGCGCGGTGCAGAATTCCGCGGCGTTCCAGCAGGCTTGGGGATGCAAGGCCGGCCAACCTATGGTCAGCGAGAATGCTTGTCGGGTCTGGTAGTGAATGTGGAGATGTGGCAGGCAGTTTCGGTCGCGGGTCGTTCGGCTAGTGAACTGCGGGGACTTCGCCAGCGTATTGCCTTTGTGTGCGGTTCGATAAGTGCAGTTTCATTCCAAGCGAGGGAATCATGAGACGTTATCTGCTAACGGCCGGCGTTGTGTTGCTGGCTGCAAATTTTGTGGTGGCACAGAATGCCGCGACGCCAACGGCGAAGCCGGCGGACATTCGCAGCTTCGACCTGACCGCCATCGACAAGTCGGTCGAGCCCTGCAACGACTTCTACCACTACGCCTGCGGGACCTGGCTCAAGAACAATCCTATCCCGCCCGACCAGTCGAGCTGGGGACGCTTCAACGAATTGCACGAACGCAACCAGATGGTTCTGCGCTCGATCCTGGACAAGCAGTCGGCGGACAATTCCAGCCGCAGCCCGGTCAACCAGAAGATTGGCGACTATTACTACTCCTGCATGGACGAAGCCGCCATTGAGGCTAAAGGCACTGCTCCGGTGAAGCCCTACATCGACAAAATCGACGCCATGAAGAACAAGTCGGAGATTCCGACTGTGCTGGGCGGACTGCATCGCGCAGGGGCAAATGCGTTCTTCGGATTCAGCTCCGAGCCCGACTTCAAGGACTCGAAGATCGACATCGCCAGTGCCGATCAGGGTGGCTTGTCGTTGCCCGATCGCGACTACTACTTCAAGACCGATGCGAAGTCGGTGGAAACCCGCGAGAAGCTCGAGAAGCACATTGCCAAGACCCTCGAGCTCTACGGCGAGCCGGCCGCCAAGGCGGCGGCCGATGCCAAGATAGTAATGAAGGTGGAAACCGACCTGGCAAAGGTCTCGCTCGACCGCACCCAGCAGCGTGATCCAACCAACATTTACCACAAGATGAGCGTCACCGATCTGCAGAAGCTGTCCCCGGCATTCTCCTGGAACCAGTACTTCACGACCGTCGAGTCGCCAAAGTTCGACAGCCTGAATGTAAGCGAACCTGACTTCGTGAAGGGCATGAACCAGCTCATTGCGGACAATGATCTCGACACGATCAAGACCTATTTGCGCTGGCAGACCTTGCACGGTGCGTCTCCGATGTTGCCCAAGGCGTTTGTCGAAGAGGACTTTGATTTTTATGGCAAGACCCTGCGCGGCGCCAAGGAGTTGCGGCCGCGGTGGAAGCGCTGCGTACAGTACACCGACAACGATCTCGGCGAGGCCCTGGGTCAGGCCTACGTGGCGGAGACGTTCCCGCCCGAAGCCAAGGCCCACACTCTGCAGATGGTGCATGAGTTGGAGGCCGCACTCAAAACCGACATCACTGAGCTTTCGTGGATGTCTCCCGACACCAAGAAGCAGGCATTGGAAAAGCTGTCGCGGATCGACAATAAAATCGGCTATCCCGACAAGTGGCGCGATTACAGCTCGCTTAACATCGTGCGCGGCGACGCCATGGGCAACTCGGCACGGGCCAATCAGTTCGAGTTCAATCGCCAGCTTGCCAAGATCGGGAAGCCGGTCGACCGCACCGAGTGGGGGATGACTCCTCCCACGGTGAACGCGTATTACAACCCACTGGAGAACAACGTCAATTTCCCGGCCGGGATCCTGCAGCCGCCGTTCTATGACTACAAAGCGGACGACGCCACGAACTTCGGCAGCATCGGGGTGGTCATCGGTCATGAACTCACACATGGCTTCGACGACGAAGGCAGCCAGTTCGATGCCGACGGCAATCTGCGCAACTGGTGGACTCCTCAGGATAAGGAACAGTTCGACAAGCTGGAGCAATGCTTCGTCAACGAATACGATGGCTTCGTCCCGGTTGATGACGTGCACATCAAGGGCAAGCTGACACTGGGCGAGAACACCGCCGATAACGGCGGGCTGCGCATTTCTCACATGGCGTTGCTGGACGTTCTGGCTGCAACGCCCGAAGGCACGGTCGAGGGATTCACCCCGGACCAGCGCTTCTTCCTCGGCTATGCGCAAATCTGGTGTGCTAACCAGACGCCCGAGACGCTTCGGTTGCAGGCCCTGACGAATGAACACTCGGCGCCTCAGTATCGGGTGAACGGCGTAGTGTCGAACTCGCCAGATTTCGCCAAGGCGTTCGGTTGCAAGGAGGGTTCGCCCATGATCCGCAAGCCGGTATGTCGGGTTTGGTAGAGCTGTCCGGTTGCAAGCTCAGACGCTGGAAGGCGCGTATTCCAGCGTCTTTTTCTTTTTCGTGATTGGATGTTTGGGCGGCGTTCGCACCAGCCTTGCTACTAGGGTAAGGCGTCCTGCACCGTGCCGGGCTGCGTTATAGTGGGCTGTGTTACAGGTGCATTTCTTCCGGCCTCATTATTTGAGAACACTGGCGGTTTTCGCGGCGCTTTTGCTGCTTGCGTTGGCCCCTGCGTGTAAGCGCGCCTCCATTACCAAGCATGACTACATGTATGTCTCCGCCCCGGAGACCAGCCTGCGCGATCGCGTTGCCACCATGTACAACAAACTTGGCACGGTGCACAACGGCGAACGCGTGGACGTGCTGGAACGGCAGAAGCGCTTCTACCGGGTACGCACCGACAGCGGTGCTGAGGGCTGGATCGAGCAGCGCAGTCTGATCACGCAGGAGGTGTTCGACGGCTTCCAGAAGCTGGCGCAGGACGCTAAGGCGATGGACGTACAGGGACACGGCACCACGCGCGCCGAATTGAACATGCACCTTACGCCCTCGCGCGATGGCGAACACCTCTACCAGCTCAAAGAAGGCGAGAAGGTCGAGATCCTGAAGCGAGCGACTAGTGACAAGAATGCCCCGAAGCCGCCTGCGCCGCCGAAACCCTCCACGAGTAGCGCAAAGATTCAGTCGAGCGCGAAGCAGCAGAAGCCGGCTGCGCCAACCCCGCCAGCGACAACGACATCTGCGACTCCGCAAGCCAAGCCGAACGCTACGGCTGACAAAACAAAAGAGGCTGAGCCGCCCAAGCCGGTGATGGAGGACTGGTACCTGGTTCGTAATTCGTCGGGCCAAGCAGGATGGGTGCTCCTGCGCATGGTCGATCTCGATGTGCCGCTCGACATCGCGCAATATGCCGAGGGGCAGCGCATCGTGGGCTACTTCATCTTGAATACGGTGCAAGAGACCATCGACGACCTGCCAAAAGAAGAGCCGCAATACCTAGTGCTGTTGAATCAGCCGAAAGACGGCCTGCCTTACGATTACAACCAGATTCGCGTCTTCACTCGCAATCGCAACAAGCATCGTTACGAAACCGCTTATCGCGAACGCGACATGGAAGGGTACCTTCCCGCAAAGACGGGGCACGCTGTGTTCGATAAGGAAGGCGACTTGCCGACCTTCACCATTCGCAAGATGAATGACAGCGGGCAGATTGTCGATGTCACCTACAAGATGAACGGTCCGATCGTGCGGCGGGTGCTGACTCCGGAGCAATTGGCGGAGCAGAAAGCCAAACATGAAGCCGAACTAGCCGCGCGGCAAAAGTCTAGAGCACAGAACCCTTCCTCTCATCAGAAACAGCCAGCGAAGAAAAAGAAGAAGCATCAATAACTTCGGGAGCTAGCGGGTGTAGAAGTCTGCGATAGCGGACACTACACGCTGCTGCTCGTCCTCGCGTAACTCGGGGAAGATGGGAAGCGCCAGCGATTCCCTTGCGGCGCGCTCGGACTCGGGAAAGTCTCCCGGCTGGCATCCGAGGTAGGCAAAGCTCTCCTGCAAGTGCAGCGGTACGGGATAGTAAATCTCGGTACCGATTCCCCGCTCAGTGAGGAAGGCGCGAAGTTCGTCGCGCCGATGGGCACGAACCACATACTGATGGTAGATGTGGAAGGCCTCGTGGCGCGTTTGCAGTAACGCGATGGGAGCCTGCGCGTCTATCGTTGTCACCCCGTTCTTCACCAGGCCCGTAGCGCGGAAAAGCTCGTCGTACTTGGCGGCGATCGATCGACGCTGAGCATTCCAGCGGTCGATGTGCCTCAGCTTGATGCGGAGCACAGCGGCCTGGAGGGCATCGAGACGGCTGTTCCAGCCGATCTCTTCGTGATAGTAGCGCTGACGGCTGCCGTGGTTGCGCATGCGACGAACGTGCGCTGCCAGATCTTCGTCGTCGGTGGAGACCGCGCCACCATCGCCATAGGCGCTGAGGTTCTTGGTGGGATAGAAACTGAAAGCAGCCACTTTACCCAACGTGCCCGCCTTCTTACCCTGCCAAGTTGCGCCGAAGGCCTGGGCGGCATCTTCGACAATGGCGAAGCGGTGTTGCTTTGCCAGTGCGGTGAAGGCGTCCATGTCGGCACATTGTCCGTAGAGGTGAACAGGCATGACGGCGCGCATGGGCTGCGACCCGTTCATGACCTTTTCGACTGCGGAGGGATCGAGATTGAAGGTCGCCGGATCTATGTCAGCAAAGACCGGCATGGCTCCGCAGCGCGTGATAGAGCTCGCGGAGGCGAAGAACGTGAAAGGCGGCGTGATGACACGATCACCCGGCTGAACTCCGCAAGCATCGAGCGCCAACCACAATGCATCGGTACCGGAGGCGCATCCTACGCAGTCATGCGCACCGAGGTAGGCCGCGGATTCACGTTCGAAGGCGTCCAGCTCCGGACCGCCAATGAAGTACTGAGTGGCCAGCACTTGCTCGATGGCGGCGGCAACTTCGTCCTTGATCGACTCGTACTGCCGCTTGAGGTCGAGCATGGGGACCGGCTCGAGCTTGGCGGTCGAGACGGGGAGAACAGGCGCAGGTGAAGAGCTGGAAGGCATGGCGAAGTTCAATTCTAGCAGTGGGCGCCTAAATGACGGGCGCGAACCCGGAGCACCCGGCGCCAGTGAGTGAGGCAACAGGCATCCAACCGTCTGCCGTCCTTGCCGGCACTGCGGGGTCGCGGCCGAAGCCTACTCCCAGTTTCAGGAAGGCGGACCCGACCCTTGCCAAAATCGGGCCGGAACAGGGCACCTGCCGGCCATTTTATTTACTTGCTTCATGAGGCCATTCCGACGGATAGTGGCAGCCAGCCGCTCGCATCGCTAACGTCAACCCCAGTCATCCATTGAAAACGGGCAGGAGTCCCGGGACCCGATTCACCCAACGCAAATTACGGCCCGACCCTTCGGGCGCGTAGCTCAGGGGGTATTTATGAACTACCTTTCGATGAATAGCTTAGGCGCGGTCGAGACATCGCCCAAGGTGGTGCATTTCGGAATATTTCTGCCTGGCGTCGACTCAGGCGCCGGATACGCTGTTTCCGTCAAGATCATTCACGAGACCGACCAATATCTCCAGGCCGTTCAGCCGGCAGTGGTAGCGCAGACACACTCGGTGGATCCGACCTACGGCGATTACTGGTCAGGTCAGATCGATCTCAACACCGCAGCGCCGCCACCGGGGTCCACCGCGTTCGGGCAACCCGGACGCTATGTTTATCGCTATATCATTCACAGCCCGACGCGAGGCGACATCGATTTCATCATCGATCCGTTTTCTCGCGAAGTCGGCGTGGGCCGCCTGTCGGCGATCACGGTTGGAGGTGCGCCGTACACCTTCTCCGCCAATGAAACGAAATGGAAAACGCCGCCGCTTAAGAACGCGATCATTTACGAGTTGATGATCACCGAGTTTCGCGACGACCTCGATCGCACCATCCGGGAGCTGCCTTACCTGGCGGACCTGGGAATCAACTGCATCGAAGTCATGCCGGTGTCGAACGTTCTGAGCACCATCGACTGGGGATACGACCCAATCGGCTATTTCTGCGTGGCCGAGCGCTTTGGCAGGACTGCTGATTTTCAGCATTTCGTTGATTCTTGCCATCAGAACGGAATTGCCGTCATCGTCGATTCGGTCTACGGCCACACCGGCGGAGATTTTGCGTACACCCAGCTTTACAGCGCGCTGCAGAATGATCTGCCCAATCCGTTCAACGGCGCCAACGGCGACTACGGAATATTGAACGACTTCTCGAAGCGGCTCACGCAAGATTATTACTACTCCGTGAACCAGTACTGGCTGGACACGTTTCACATTGATGGGTTTCGATTCGACGATGTGCCCGAGTATTGGGACGGACCGCTAGGGTCGGGCTATGCCAACCTCGTGTATTCCACGTACCAGTACGTCAAATCGAAGGCGGGAACAACGGATCATTACCAGCGGTTCTTTGATGCGGCCGGGGCCATCAACCTGATCCAGATCGCCGAGTATCTGCCGGACCCTCCGGCGATTCTTTCCGGGAGCTACAGCACGGGCACATGGCAGGACGGGACGTTAGGCGCGGCCGCCAACTGCGCCGCAGGCAGTCCCGGCGCGATCGAACAATTCGGATTCCAACTCGGGCTGAACGGATATCCGGATTCGGTTACAGCCAATGCCGACACCATTCCCAAGACCGCGCTGCAATACATTGAGAATCACGATCATCAGCGTTTCATCTGCAACTTCGGGACGATCCCGATGGACAATACTCCGGCTGACGTCTTGCTGCAGCAAGGAGACCGGGACAACAACTGGCCCAAGGTGCAGCCGTATCTGATTGCGCTGCTGACGTGCAAAGGCACGCCGCTTTTGTCGGAGGGACAGGAGTTCTGTGAGAATTACTGGATTCCGGATAGCGGCTACGGGCGGGTGATGCTCTATCGGCCAGTGCGCTGGAACTATTTCTACGACAACGACGGTAAGCCGATCATCCGGCTGATTCGAAAGCTGACGAAAATTCGCCGGGGCGGAACGCAGTTCAGCGATGGCACCCATTACTTCTACAACGACGATGACAATTTCAACTCAAAGGGACTGTTGGCGTTTTCACGGCAGACTGGGAAATACGTTCAGCCTGATCGTCGTCAACTTTACGGACCAGCAGCAGACAGCGAGCTTCGCTTTCCCTGTCAGTGGGAATTATGTCGAGCAGATCGAGGGCTCGCAGAACCTGGCGGGCGTGGTTGCGGGAGAGGCACAGACGCTGACAATTCCGAGCAACTATGGGTGCATCTGGACGGTCGGTTGAAGGTCCTCGGGGCAGGAAAAGAGCCTATCACCACAGAGCCACAGAGACACAGAGGAAGTCGGGCAGAAAAGCGCGGATAATCGTGAACGCCAGGCCCCACCGAAGCGGCAGTTTGGGTTGGCCATTCGGTTTATTGCAACTGCACCTTCACGTTGAGTTTGCCTTCGCCGGTGACCTCGACGGGCGTGCCGTTTTTCAGATAGGGCTGGAGCACAGCGGGAGTGGCCCAGTCGATGTCCCAAGCATTGTCGAGCGCAATCACGGTGTAAGTGCCGGGCAAGGCTTCGTGGAGCGTAAAAGTCCCGTCGCTGTCGCTCTGGTCGCGGCGGAAGAGCGTGAGGTTGTAGGCCGGATTGTGCGGGACGAGTACTACCATCGCTCCTGCGTAGGGCTTGTCGTCGCGCAGTACCGTGCCGTCGATGTTGGCCACCGCGTGAGTTGCTGTGACTACCAGTTGTACGCTGGCACCGCTGATCTCCAATGTTTGTCCAGTAACGCGGGCGCCTTTGCTCAGCAGGCCCTTGATCTGAAATCCCGGAGCGTTGTTCAGCACCACATCGTAGGTTCCGGGGCGCACTTCGGTGTCGCTGAAATCGAACGTGCCTTTGGGCGTCACCTCGGCGGAAAAGTTTTCGCTCGTGATGCGGTTGACGAGGACGACGTAGATTTTTCCGGGCGGGTGCGCACCGCCTTCGAGCATGAGCGCGCCGGTGACCGAGGCGAGCGCCGGACTCTCGCGGGCATCGAGCTCGACCGTGCCGGATAGGTCCATTTCTTTGTACCAGCCGCCACCATTGCGTTTCAGGCCGGGGTCGGGCATTTCGATGACGTAGTGGCCGGGAGCGATGCCGGTGTACTCAAAGGTCGCCCCATTGCGCCAGTTCTGGGCTTGCGCGGACATGACCGGTACCACAGTTCCGTCGAAGATGCGCTGGGAGACGCGAGGAAAGCCGCGCGCCGCAGTATTGCCGGAGTTCTTGTCGTTGGTCTCGGCGAAGCGTACGCGCAGATGCACGGCAGGCAGCGCGCGGACGCTGATATCGGCGGTGTCGCGATCACCGGGATGCAAGACGATGGCGGTCGCTCCCGATGAGTCCTCGGCAGCCGGATAGAACGTCATGGGGTAGGCGACATCGAGTTGCGCTTTCTCTTCGGCTGCGCTGGCGGCGTTCTCGGGATCGGATGGGGCCGGGCCGTGAGTTGAATACTGCGCGTACCACGGCCGGGCCGAAACGGCCACGTAGTAGGTTCCGGGCTCGAGATGGCCGAACTGATAATGCCCGCGGTCGTCGGTCGTGGCGTTGGCGACTTGCTCGCGTCTGCTGGCGTCCGGCGTCGTTCTTGCGCTGATAGAGAGCGACGCTTGAGTTGCGCACCGGCTCGCTGTCGTCGTCGGTGACGGTGCCTTCGATGCGTGCGTCAGGAACGAGAGGAAAGACCAGGTTCTGGGAGTCGAGACCGGGGCCCACGGCGATCCCGATAAAGAAGTCGCCGTGCTGGTGAAATCCTTGCGAGCGGTAACCGCGCGCGCTGCCCACGAGCGAATACTTGCCGGCGGGAATACCGGTGAAGGCGAAGCGTCCGTCGGCTGCGGCGATGACCTGCTGGGAGAACTCATTGTTATCGCCGGTAGCGATGCTCACTTTCACGCCGTCGAGCGGCTGGCGGGTGACGGAACTTACGACGGTCCCTGTGATTGCGTAAGCGGCCGCGGATTTCGCGCTTGTGGGAGGTTGCGCGGTTTGAGCGGACATCGCTACGGCTAACAGCAACGCGCACGCGAGGCGGGGGATCAATTTGTTTCCTCCGCGGTGCGGATGAGTTCCAGCGTGACCTTGGCGCGCTGGTTCGGCGAGAGCGTTACGTGGGTCGATTGGGAAACGTACTTCTGCAGAACATCGGGATTGGCGTACTCGATGCCGTCGGCGTGATCGAAGGCAAAGATGGTGTAATCGCCGGGCGCGATGGAGTCGAGGACGAAACCGCCGTTGGGCTCGCTCTTGCCGCGCGGCGGATAGTAATAAGCGCGCAGCGAGGACTTGACGAACTTGTCGGGAACAGCCACGACGGTCACGGGAGTAGTAACGCCGTCGGGAACAGTGACGGTTCCGGTGAGGGTGGCACTGTCGTTGCGCAGCTCGATGGCCAGCGTTTGAGCGGGAGCGCCGGCAGTGACTACGAGATCGTCGGTGAGCAAGTTGGTTTGCCCGTACTCGGCAGAGGAGACGTACCAGGACTCGCGCGCATCGATGACGGGGGTATATCGACCAGGTTCGACATTGCGCAGAACGAGGTTCTGGTTGCCTGACGCTGGATCGAATTCGGCGTACGATTCGCCGGTTCCCGGAGCGCTGCCAATGAGGCGAACGGTGACGGGAGGGCCAGCCGAATTCGGAACGAAGCGTGCTCTTTTCGCCTGATTGGATTGGCCGTTCGACACCTGGTTCACCACAACCTGAATGGTGGGAGCGGGCGCGAGGGCAAGACGCAAGTTGTGTAAGTCAGCCGCGAGATTGAATCGCGACTCGGCACGAACCGGCTGGTTCGGTCCGGTGGACGAATACGCCTTGAGAACGTAGGCGCCCGCCGGCAGTGAATGCACATCGAAGCGCCCATTCTCGGCGCTGAAGTCGATGCCGGCCGGAACCTGCACTCCCGACTGATCGAACACCTGCAACCCGACACCCTGATTGGGCTCGTAGCCACTAACGGTGCCGGAAACGGCGTACATGGGCACCTGGTTGAGTGAGAGATTTGTCTCGGCTTGCTGACCAGCAACCAGCTGAACGGGCGAGGCAGAGGCCAGATCGGGCACGCCGGGGTAGTAGACGCCAGCATAGCCGGACTTCGGAGGCTGCTCAGCGTCGAGCGTGGTGTCCGCCACCGGCGTAAACGGCGCGGCGCTGACGTAGTAGCTCCCGGGGCGCAAACCGGCGAAGCGGAAAACCCCATCTTCGTCGGTGTTGGCCGAACCCTTGGACTCCCAACGCCGGCGGCCATCGCGAATGTCGATGTAAGTCAGGCTGAGCGACACATGCTCTAGAGGAACTCCGTTGGCATCGGTGACTTTGCCAGTGATGACGGACTCGGGTGTTAGCTTGACCACGACGGAGGTCGCGTTGGGGCCGACTTCCACCGAAGGAACTGCGCCGCGCGACATATCCTGCTGGTTGAAGTAGCCGGGCTTTTGCGCGGACAACGAAACCATGCCGCCGGGAACGCCGTCGAATTGAAAGCGGCCACCGCCGTCACTAAACACCGAGCGTCGCTGCATGCCGTTCAAGTTCACCAACGCCTTGCGAATGGGCTCGCCGGTCACATCGTCAACCACCGTGCCGGTGAGAGTGAATTCCAGAGCGGGGCGCTGAGTGGGAGACGGACCTGGTCCGTTCCCGACTGTCGCGGCGGGAACTTGCGCGAAACATAGTGCAGCCAGGACGGTCATGGCGATCAACTGCCAATACGGGCGGAGCAGAACGCGGATCCTGTGCGAGCTAGGGAAGAACTGAATGGGGCGCCGGATGGGCATCGATAGTTTTGAGGGCAAACTGCCCTACCAGACACTATAGACACCGTAATTGTGTCGGGAGTTGCGAAACCGTGGGCTACTTGCCCGAACGCTTCATGGCGCGCGCGATGAAAGTCTCCTGACTATTCAGGGCGTTCTTCTTGCCCGCGTTGGGATCGCGCACATATTTGCCGTCGGGAAGCATGTGACGCGCCTTGGCCTGCTCCTTCATATATGTGCCCAGGATTTCGTCTTTGATCACGCGGATCAGGCCTTTGTTTTCGACAGGGAACAGCACTTCGACACGGCGATTCAGGTTGCGCGGCATCAGGTCGGCGCTGCCCAAATAAATCTCTTCGTCGCCTCCGTTGCGGAAGTAATAGATCCGGCTGTGCTCGAGGAAGCGGCCTACGATGCTGGTGACCTGGATGTTGTCGCTAACGCCGGGTACGCCGACGCGCAGGCAGCAGATGCCGCGTACCAGCAAGTCAACTCTTACTCCCGCCTGTGAAGCCTGGTAGAGCAGCTGAATCATCTTGCGGTCGACCAGCGAATTCATTTTCAGAATGAGGTGCGCCGGACGGCCGGCTTTCTGGTGGTTGATCTCGCGCTGCAGAAGCTCCTCAAAGCGGTTGCGTAGCGAGTTGGGGGCCACCAGCAGCTTGCGATATTTTGACTTCGCGGAATATCCGGTGAGGAAGTTAAACAGGTCGGAACAATCGGCGCCGATGTCGGGATCGCACGTGAGCATGCCTATGTCGGTGTAGAGCTGCGCGGTGATGCTGTTGTAGTTGCCGGTGGATAGATGAGCGTAGCGGCGAATGACGTCGCCTTCCTTGCGCACGATGAGCGCCGCCTTACAGTGCACCTTCAGACCCAGCAAGCCGTACACCACGTGCACGCCGTATTCTTCCAGCTTGCGCGCCCAGCCAATGTTGCTCTCTTCGTCAAAGCGCGCCTTCAACTCCAGCAGCACGGCGACTTGCTTGCCGTTTTCCGCCGCTTCCAGCAGAGCGTCCACCACGGGTGCGTTTCGTCCCACGCGATACAGGGTGATTTTGATGGCCAGCACGTTGGGATCGTTCGCAGCCTTCTGCAGCATGCCGACGATAGGCTGGAACGAGTCGAAGGGCTGATGAAACAGAATATCGCCACGGCGGATGGTGGCGAAGATGTCCTCTTCCTCGTCTTTGAGCAGGGGCGCCGGTAGAGCCGGCACAAACGGCGCGTACTTCAGGTCGGGACGGTCAAACTTGGCGAGGCCGCGTACCCGTACCAGCGAAAGCGGGCCGGAAATTTTGTAGATGTCATCGCGATCGAGTTCGAGGTTGGTCACCAATATCTCAAGCACCGAGGGCGACATGGCCTCGGTGATCTCCACGCGCACCACGTCGGCAAAGCGCCGCTGGAACACACCTTCTTCCACCGACTCCATCAGGTCACCGGCCTCGAGGTCCTGAATGTCGGAATCGGCATCGCGGGTGACGTGGAAAGGATGCGCCTCAACGATCTCCATGCCGGGGAACAGCGCTCCTAAATTCGCGGTCACCAGCTGTTCGATCCACACGAACACCTGTTCTTTGACCACGACCTTGGTGCGGCTCTTGGGCTTGGAAGCTCCCGTGACGGGAACTAACTGGGGCAGCGAATCGGGGATCTTGACGCGGGCGAAGTGTTCGATTCCAGCCTCGTCGCGCAATACCACAGCCAGGTTCAGGCTGAGGTTTGAAATGTGCGGGAACGGCCGCCCGGGGTCGAACGCCAGCGGCGTAAGAGTGGGAAAGATGGTTTCCTGAAAATAACTATTGGCCAACACTTGATGCTCTTCGCTGAGGTCGGCGAAATTCTCGATACGCAATCCGGCCTTGCGCAGAGCGGGCACAAGCTCTTTCGCCCAGCATTCGTGCGAAGCACGGTTCAGGCGGATCACAGACGCGCGAATGGCACGCAACTGCTCGGCAGGAGTCATGGCGTCGGGGCCACTGTCCATGACGCCTTTTTCGATTTGCCGCTTTAGACCGGCGACCCGCACCATGAAGAACTCGTCCACGTTCGAGCCTACGAACGACAGGAACATGACACGGTCGAGCAGCGGGTTAGTGTTGTCCTGAGCTTCTTCGAGGACGCGCCGCTGAAAGTCGAGCAGACTCAACTCGCGATTGATAAACAGGCTGGGATCGTCGAGAGAAATGCGGTGATGCAGTGCGACCTGCTTGGCAGGTGTCGCGACACGCCGCGGAGACCGGCGCGTTTTGGCAGGTGCTGCTTTTGCAGAAGTTGCCATAAATTCGTAAGGCGTGAATCGGGCGGGTTAGCGTCCGATCGTCCATTGTAGTGTGAAAGAGGCCGACTTGCCCAATCGTGCCTTCGAAACAGTACCCGGTTCGCAAAATTTACCTGGCCGTCACAGTTTCCGGGGCCACGTTTCTTGCGTTACGAGTAGCCGAATCCGCAGGTTAGGTTGCGGCCATTTCTCACTCCCACAATGTATGACTATTCGTACGCTTGCAGCTCACGGCCTCGCGTTTCCGGCAGCAATAGAGTGGCCAGAATCATGGTCAGATACGCGACGACGGCGAAAGCGGAGATAGCATGCCCGAGCCCCATGCGCGCGCTCAGGTAGCCGACCAGCGTAGGAAACAGCGCCCCTATGCCACGTCCCACATTGTAGGAGAATCCCTGGCCTGAGCCTCGCACGCGGCTGGGAAACAGCTCAGTGAAGAAGGCGCCAATGGGACTGAATACCCCCGATGCGAAAAAGCCGAGGGGAAAGCCCAGCACCAGCATCACAGAGTTGCTGATGGGCAAGAAGGTATAAGCGACAATCGCTAGAAACGAGCAGGCCGCGAATAATACTAGCGTGCGTTTGCGCCCCAGTTGGTCGGCCAGCCAAGCGCTCACCATGTAACCGATGAACGAGCCCACGATCACCACGAACAGATAAGCGCCGGTGTTGAGCACCGAAAGTCCGCGCGTCGTTTTCAAGTACGTCGGCAGCCAGGTGGTGATGGCGTAGTATCCGCCCTGTGCACCGACGGCGAGAAGGGCAGTCAGCAAGGTTGTTCGCAGCACTGCGGGGCCGAAGATCTCAAGAAAATTGCTACCCCTTCCGAGACTGACTTCGCGGGCGCGCGTCCGCTGGAAGACTTCGGGCTCGGGAACGTAACCCCGTATGTAAAAAACCAGCAGCGCTGGGAGGATACCGATCCAGAACATGGCGCGCCAAGCGGTCGCGGGAGGCAGTAGCGAGAACAGCACAGTGTAAGAGATGGCGGTGACGCCCCATCCGACGGCCCATCCGCCCTGTACCGTGCCGACCGCCTTACCGCGATACTGCGCGCGGATGGCTTCGCCCATCAGCACGGAGCCCACCGCCCATTCACCGCCGAAGCCGAGGCCTTGCAGGCCGCGAACGATGAGAAGCTGCCAGAAGGAATTCGTGAAGCCGCTAAGAAAAGTGAAAACAGCGAACCATAAAATAGTGAGTTGCAGCACGCGAGTGCGACCAAAGCGGTCGGCGAGAAGGCCAGCCAGCCAGCCTCCAACGGCGGAAATCAGCAGGGCCACGGTGCTCAACATGCCCGCTTGGCCGCGGCTCATGTGCCAGGCGGCGATCAATGTGGGAATCACAAAGCTGTAGATCATCACGTCCATGCCATCAAGGGCCCAGCCGCCGAAGGTGGCGACGAGTGTGGCGCGCTCGTCGCGCGTTAGATCGCGGATCCAGGGGCGGGTGACGGTTTGAGCGGGCACGGTCGGGTGCATGGGCGTATGCCGGACTGATTGCGCATCATATAGCAAGGTTGGCCGATGAAGACAGGTGTATTTCGCGGCTGAGCGTTTCGCATACGATGCGGGTTTCGTTTGACACTCGCGCCTGGTTGCACTATTCATCGAAGAAATGCGGCGAAAGACCTGGTCAGCCTTGGTGGGAAGGCGCGGATGAAGATCATTCCGGCAAGCGATTCGTCACTGATGGTAACGTTCGGCGATGCCATCTCCTCGGAAACAAGCGAGCGCGTACTGGGGTTGTTTCACGCTTTGCGGGCCATGAGCGACAAGCGGATCCGCAATTTGCATCCCGGATATACGTCGCTGCTGATGGACTTCGATCCGTTGGCCGTGAGCCATGAAGAGGTCGCGGTGATCGCCGGGTCGTTGGCGCGCGGCGGGACGTCTGCTCGGGAGAATCTCAGCGAAGTTGTCGAGATTCCCGTCTGCTATGACGCGGAATTTGGGCCAGATCTCGCCGACGTCGCTGCTCATACCGGAGTATCCACTGAAGAAGTGATTCGGTTGCATTCGGGGGCGACGTATCGTGTCTGTTTCTTGGGATTCACAGCGGGCTTTGCCTATCTCGGCGGTATGCCCGAAGTGCTACAAATGCCGCGTCTGGCCACGCCGCGGCGCACTGTTGCACCCGGCAGCGTGGGCATTGCGGGCCCGCAGACCGGCATCTATCCCGCCGAAACTCCCGGCGGGTGGCGCCTGATTGGACGCACCCCGCTGCGCATGTTCGATCCGCGGTCTTTGCAGCCAACAAGGTTGCAGGCGGGCGACCGGGTACGGTTTCTAGCGGTTGATCGCGCCCAGTTCGAGAGACTGCGGGAGCACGCATGACAATTCGCGTCGTCAAGCCCGGACTCTTCACCACGCTGCAAGACCGCGGGCGATATGGTTATGCGCATCTCGGAATCTCGCCTGCAGGTGCTGCCGATGCTCTGTCGCTGCGTATCGCCAATCTGCTTGTTGGCAACGACGAGAACGCTCCCGCGCTGGAGATGACGCTGCTGGGCGCAACGCTGAAGGTCGACGACGCTGCGGTAATAGCCGTTTGCGGAGCAAATTGCGAGTGCAAGCTGGGCGGGGAGCGGCTTACGGCGAACATGGCGGTCAAGGTGGCGGCCGGTTCTGTCTTACAATGTGGGAGTACCACAGATGGGGCCCGGTGCTACCTGGCAGTCCAGGGAGGATTCGACGTTCCGCTGGTCATGGGCAGCGCTTCGACGGACATTCGCGGGCGGTTCGGCGGAGTCGAAGGGCGGAGGCTGCAAGCCGGGGATGTGTTGGGGATAGGTGCAGCGAGCGGATTGCGTCCGCGACGGCTGCGTGCGGGGGAGCTGGAAGCATTGCACCGCGAAGGCCCGATTCGCGTGACCCGCGGGGCACAGCATGATTGGTTCAGCTTTGAAACCTACGCGAGATTTCTGGCAACACCATACACGGTCAGCGAGCAGTCGGACCGCGCCGGACTGCGACTGAAAGGCGAAGCGATCACGCCGCGAGAGCAGAAACAATTGCTGACTGACGGCATTCCGCTGGGCGCCATCCAGGTACCTCAAGACGGCCAGCCGATCCTGCTGTTCGTCGATCAGCAGACCACCGGCGGTTATCCTAAAATTGCAAACGTGATCGCCGCGGACGTGCATCGTGTCGGGCAACTGCGGCCCCGCGACGAGGTTCGTTTTACTGAAGTGTCCATCGCCGAAGCGGTGGATGAGTTGCGCGCGCAGGAGCGGTGGCTCAAAACGATTTGGCAGGATTGAGAGGAACGGAAGATGACTGAAGTTTCGATGGACATCAACTCTGACCTGGGCGAGTCAGAGGAGTCGCTGGCAAACGGTACCGACTTCGAACTGATGCGCTACATCACGTCGGCCAACGTTGCCTGCGGCGGGCATGCGGGCGATGAGTGCACTATGCGCGAGACTGTTCGCTTTGCCAAGGAACTGGGCGTCGCGGTCGGAGCGCATCCCGGCTATCCCGATCGCGCCAACTTTGGACGCATCGAGTCACCCATGGCTTCGGCGGAGATTGAGGCCACGGTACGCGACCAGATTGCGGCATTGGCGGAAGTTGCGGATTCCCTGGACGTCCACCTGGTGCACTGCAAGCCGCACGGAGCGCTCTATCACGCCGCCAACAGGAGCACGGAAGTTGCAGCGGCCATCGGGCGTGCCGTGCTGGAGAGCGACGAACAGTTGGTTATGGTAGGACAAGCAGGATCATCGACTCTGACATTGTGGGAGTCGATGGGACTGACCTGCGCCGCCGAAGCCTTTGCCGATCGCGCCTACGAGCCCGACGGCATTCTGCGCAAACGCACCCTGGCTGGTGCGCTGCTCGACGACCCAGCCAAAGCAGCCAAGCAAGCGCTCGACATTGCTACGAGAAACATCGTGACCGCCACGGATGGTACGGAGCTTAAGATCGACGCCGGGACTATCTGTATTCATTCCGACACGCCGGGCAGCGTGCTGATTGCGCGCGCGGTGAATGAGGCGCTCAAGAAGGCGGGAGTGCAGGTGCAGCCGCTGTCGGCGTAGTTAATGGCCGAAGGGCTCTAGTTCTCTTCGCCCAGCAACTTCCCCAGCGTTGGTTTGTGCTTGGGTGATTTCGACTTGGGCTTTTTGGTGGAAGGCTCGGCGCGGGTCGGCGGAGGCGTGCCGATTTTCTCGCGCGCGGCGGCCTTCACCGCCGACGCGGCTTTGAATGGCTTGGGCTTGCGAGGCTTCGACGGCATTTCCTCTGAGCACTCTCCGTCCGCATCTTAGCAGCAGTGCTTCTCTGAGCCACCCCATTACTTGGGAAAAACGGTGCGCTGTGCCATCATCTACGGAATTTGTAGTGTGAGGTAGCTGATGTCGATCCAGACGGAAGAAGAGCTTCGGCAACTGCGCGTGGCCGGGATGATCGTGCGGCAGGCGCTGAACGCCATGACCGCCGCGGTTGAGCCTGGTATTACTACGGCGGAGCTCGACGCAATCTGCGCGCGGGTGCTGGCTGACAATGGTGCGTCATCGGCTCCACGGAAGGTCTATAACTTTCCCGGTGCATGCTGCATCAGCGTAAATGATGAAGCGATCCATGGCGTCCCGGGCAGCCGACTGCTGGCTGATGGCGACCTGGTGAAACTCGACGTTACAGCAGAAAAAGACGGCTACTATGCTGACGCGGCGGTCACGTTACGGGTCGGCACGGTGAGTGACACTGCCTCGGCGCTGATGCGCTGCGCAGAGAGCGCGTTTCGCCAAGCCATGCGCGCGGCGAAGGCCGGTGCACGCGTTTATGAGATTGGCCGCGCCGTGCAGCGCGAAGTGCGCAGCCACGGATTCAACGTACTCCCCGAATACGGCGGACATGGTATCGGCCGCACCATCCACGAACTTCCGCACGTGCCAAACTATCCGGACCTGACGCAGCGTGCGCTCCTGCATCCCGGGTTGGTGCTGGCCCTGGAGCCCATCATCGCCACCGGTTCAGGCCGCAGCTTCGTCGGTAGCGATGGCTGGACGGTGCGTACCTCGGACCATAGCCTCGCCGCCCACTATGAGCACACGGTCGTCATCACCAAGGGGACGCCCTACTTGATTACGGCGTAGAGACAGGAAGCCCGGCTTCCCGCACTGCGGCGCTGGTTGGCGTGACAGCCGTGGGATGGGCCGGGCAAGGGGTCAAAACTCAGTCGGAGAAGCCGTCAGGCTGCGACACGGCGCCGACTTCGATGGTCGTGTCCACGTAGTCGCGTCCGGCGACAATCGCCTGCTTATCCAGTTCGAGCAGCTTCTTATTCTTCACCGAACTCTCCAGTACGGAGATGGCAGTGTCGGTCGGCAGACAGCCGGTCTCTTCCAGCAGCGCACCCAGCATCACGACATTGGCCACCTTGGCGGTGCCGATCTGGTCGGCCATCTGCGACACCGGAATACAGATCACACGCGCGTGAGTCAGGCTGAAATCGGACGGTAACTTGTCCGCGTTATAGAGGACCAGTCCGCCGGGAGCCACGCTCGCGGCGAACTTACGCAGCGAGATTTCGTTCATCGCTACGAGTACATCCGGATGCGAGGTGAGCGGCGAACCGATGCGTTCATGCGACAACGTGACGTAACAGTGCGCGCTGCCGGAGCGCATCTCCGGCCCATACGACGGCAACCAGCTGACTTCCATCTGCTCGCGCAGGCCCATCTCGGCGAGCAACTGGCCCATCAGCAGGATGCCCTGGCCGCCAAAGCCGGCAAAGTTTACGGTGATCTCGCGGGTGTGGTGACGGCGTGACGGTGCAGCATCACCTTCCTCGCCATCCACTCCCAATGCCTCAGCCACGGTCTTATGCGGGACTTTGGCCGAATCGGGCAGGTCCGGCTTGTGGTCGCGGAATACGCCCAGCGGGAAGGTCTTCATCAGGGTTTCGCCGACCCACTTACGCGCCACCAATGGATCCATTTTCAGGATGGTCGGGCAGGGCGAGAGAATCTCGACCAGCGAGAAGCCGCCGCCATTCTTCTGGATCTCGAGCGCCTTCTTGATGGCCTTCTTGGCCTTCATGATGTTCTTCATGTCATTGAGCGCGACCCGCTCAATGTAGGTGGGCGTGTCGAGCGAAGCCAGCAACTCGGCGACGTGCAGCGGCAGACCTTCATTGTTCGGCCGACGTCCCCACGGCGATGTGGTGCTGACTTGCCCAACCAGCGTGGTGGGGGCCATCTGGCCGCCGGTCATGCCGTAGATCGAGTTGTTGACGAAGAATACGCAAATATTTTCGCCGCGGTTGGCGGCATGGATGATCTCCGCCGTACCAATAGCGGCCAAGTCGCCGTCGCCCTGGTATGACATCACGATCGACTCGGGATGAGCGCGCTTCAGCGCTGTCGCCACCGCCGACGCGCGGCCATGCGCCGCCTGAACGTTGCCCACGTCGAAATAGTAGTAGGCGAATACCGAACAGCCCACAGGGCTCACCAGAATGGCTCGATCCTGGACGCCGAGTTCTGTCAGCGCCTCGGCAATCAGTTTGTGGGCGACGCCGTGCCCGCATCCCGGACAGTAGTGGGTCTGCTGCTGCAGTTCCGCCTTGCGCTCGTACTTGTCGTAGAACGCCGGCGACTTCTCGTGTACCACTTCGTATTCAGTCACAGATTCCTCCCCACGGGCTAGACCGCAGCTGCCATGTGCGACGTCACCTGCGCGGTAATCTCTTCGGGCGTCGGGACGTTTCCGCCCGCGCGTCCGTAGAACTCAACCGGCACGCGACCGTTGAGCGTCAGCTTCACGTCTTCCACCATCATTCCGGTGCTCAGCTCGACTGCCATTACCGACTTCACGTGCTGTGCGGTCTCCCGCAGCTCACGCGACGGGAACGGCCATAACGTAACGGGCCGGAACAATCCTGCCTTCACGCCCTGGGCGCGCAGCTGGTCGACAGTAGACCGCAGGATGCGCGAGACGATGCCGAAGCCGACCAGCAGCACGTCCGCGTCTTCGGTCAGGTAATTCTCGCTACGGCTCTCGAGTTCTTGCGCCAGCGCATATTTCGCTTCCAGCTTGCGGATGTGCGCTTCGAGTTCGTCGGGCTCCAGGAAGATCGAGCTGATGACATTCTTGCGGGTCTCGTGATTACCCTTCACCGCCCACTCTTTCTCGGGCAATTCGACATCGCGCAGCTTGATTTCCAAGGGCTCCTGCATCTGGCCGACGTAGCCGTCAGTCATGATGACTACCGGATTGCGGTAACGGTCGGCCAACTCGAACGCCAGCACGGTGAGGTCGAACATTTCCTGTACCGAGGCAGGCGCCAACACGATGTTGCGATAGCAGCCGTGGCCGCCGCCCTTCACCACGCAGAAGTAGTCGCTCTGTTCGGGAGCGATGTTGCCCAGCCCCGGTCCGCCGCGCACTACATCGACGATCACGCAGGGCAGCTCGGCTCCGGCGATATACGACATGCCTTCCTGCATCAGACTCATGCCGGGTCCCGAAGACGCTGACATGACACGCATGCCTGCCGATGACGCGCCGTACACCATGTTGATGGCCGCGACTTCGCTTTCCGCCTGCAAGAAAGTACCGCCCACTTCTGGAATGAGGAGGGCGGCATATTCTGCGATTTCGCTGGCCGGCGTAATTGGGTATCCGTAGTACGCCCGGCAGCCTGCCAGCACCGCGGCCTTCACGACCGCGACGTTTCCTTTACAGAGTTGCCGCATGGGCCGCCTCCTTGTTTCCGCCGACCACGGCGCCTGCCACCTTGGGCGGAGGCACCAGCCGGTAAACGGTTATCGCTCCGGGCTCGGGGCAGCAGTAGAAGCAAGCTCCGCAGCCCGTGCAGCCTTCGCCGGTATAGGTTGCCGGATGCACGCCATATTTACTCAGCTCGGGCGCAAGTACCAGGCACTCGGGCGGGCACGACTCCACGCACAGCCCGCATCCTTTACATTCTTCGACATCAATGGTGACGTCACCGCGCGATTGTGATGCCATGTTCTCCTCGCATTTCGACAGTCTCTAACTCGTTGCGCCGGAACCACAGCTGTTTCTCGCAATACTCTGCCAGATGGTTCCGGAAGCTGGGATGGGCAATTTGGATAAGCGCTTCGGCGCGTTGCCGGATCGTCTTTCCGTGCAAATAGGCGACGCCGTATTCCGTGACCACGTAGTGCACGTCGGCGCGCCCGGTCAACACGCCTGCGCCATGCGCCAAGCGCGGCACGATGCGCGAAACCGCCCCATCTTTCGCAGTAGAGGGCAGCGCGATGATCGGCTTACCCCCTTTGGAGCGCGCCGCTCCGCGGATGAAATCGAGCTGTCCGCCGAAGCCGCTATAGAACCACGAACCGATCGACTCGGCGCAGACCTGACCCGTGAGATCGACTTCGATGGCCGAGTTGATGGCCACCATCCGGTTGTTCTGCGCGATGCGGAACGGATCGTTGGTGTAGGCCGAGGGATGGAACTCGAAAATGGGGTTCTCGTCCACAAAGTCAAACAATTGTTTCGTGCCAAGGACGAACCCGAGGATGATTTTCCGCGGCTTGAAATTCTTGCGCTGGCCGTTAATGACTCCGGCATCGATCAGGGGGATGGCGTTGTCGGAGATCAGCTCGGTATGCACGCCCAGATCTTTGCGGTCCATCAAGTTGGGCAGGATTGCGTCGGGGATGCCACCGATGCCCAACTGCAATACAGAGCCGTCTTCGATCAGCGTCGAAACATGCGCGCCAATCAAACGGTGCAGGTCGGTAAGCTGGTTTTCCTTTATTTCGCAGAGCGGGCGCGACACTTCGACAATCGCATCCAGTTCGCTCACGTGAATGAAGCTGTCGCCATACGTGCGCGGCATCTGGGCATTCACCTGTGCCACTACGCGGCGTGCGAACTTCGCCGCCGTCAGCGTGGTTTCCACTCCGACTCCAAAGCTGCAATAGCCGTGCGAATCGGGTGGCGACACTTGGATGAAGGCCACATCGATGGGCATCTCACCGCTTTCGAAGAGACATCTCCACTTCCGACAGAAAGATTGGCGTGTAGTCGGCACGCCCGGCGCGCACGGCCTCGCGCACGTTGCCGCCGACGAACAAGGCGTTGTGGCGAAAGCTCTCGGACATTTCAGGAGCGCAATACGGCGACGTTCCCAGTGTCAGCAGGTGGACAACTTCTACGCCCTTCACGAATGGGGCACGGTCCATCAGCGCTTCCACCAGGGCCTCGGGTTCTGCGCAGCCAGGATGGATATACACCCGCATACCCGACTCGACACAGCGTACAGCCTCGTGCGGGGTCATTAGTTTGCTTCGATAAGGATCGATCCACGACATGAAGTGGCCCTCGTTCAGTGCGTCACTGCCTCTTGAAAAACTTCATCCCCATTTTGTGCACGCTCATGTCCCAGCGTGGCGTAATAGATGGCGCGGTTGAAGAACTGGTCGAGCATCTCCAGCAACTCCACTTCACCGAAAATCTCCGCCGGCTTCTCCAACTCGGCAAACTTCTGGAGGTAGTCCCACAGGTTCTCGCGTACCAGGGAGATCATCCACACCACCTGACTGGCGGGCACTCCCTGCTCGAATCGGCGGGCGCCGATTTCCAGATACCGGCGTTCCACCTCGGCCTCGGTTTTTCCCATCAGCCATTCGCCCAGATGCCGGTACACCTCGTAGACCTTTGCGGTCAGTTCAGCGTCGGGCACGTTGGCATAAGCCGAACACTTGGGATCGGTGCGGTAACGATCATGCAGGCTACGCGCCAATCCGTCGGAATGGGTCTCGATCAGCTTTACCAGCCGATATGCGAGCATCATGGCTGACCTCTTTTCCACCGCAAATGCCGAGGAGAGGAAGACATGGCACGAGCGGAATCCTCACTTTTGTTACACCTAAGTGTGGGCTCTTCCCCTGATTTCATCCGTGATTCAAGTCACCACCGAAGGTGATTGGAATCACGCAAGCTCCAAAGTGAAACAAATGATTCACACCGATGTTGCACCATTTTATGTGCGACACGGGAGAATTCGGCCGCTTCGGATTGCGCTTGACTCCGCCAACGAATAGCACTATAGTGCCCTAACTTTCTCAGGCAAAAGGGCCACGTAGTCCATTCTCAGACTGTCTAAGGGGCGACTTATGGCATGCACACCGCTGTCGATTCAGACGGGTTTTTTCATCAACACCCAACCGTGGGACAACTCCCCCAGCAATAATTTTGGGGGCAAGACGCTAACTCTCAACACTGCGGGATTGACCGTCCAACAGGGCGCGAACAGCGTGTTTCATCCCCGCGGGCTGAACCACAACATCCTCTATATGATCCTCGGCGGCCAGTTCCTGGTCATCGTGGATGTTCCGACCGATCCCGGACTCCAGACGCGCTTCCTCAGCCTGGTGGACTTCTCGACGTTTACGGAAGTCAACATCCTTTCGGTGTCGGCTGACTCTACGGTTCCGCTGCCCATCGTGAATCCCAGTATGGGGAATGCGAGCGCCTTTCTCGCATTCGGCCAAGACGGCACGCAGCAAACCGCACTCGCCATTTACCGCAGCGACAATGGGGCAGTTCTGTGCTCTGTGGGTAGTATTGTTCCTACGGGCCAGACTCTCGGCGAAGCTACCGCTACTTCGCTCATCATTCACTTCAACACCGGCAACTCGAACCACACGCAGACCTGTCCTCTACCGGCAGGAGTTTGCACCGTAACCACTCCGCAGCCGCAGGATTTCGGAACGCTGCACGTGGGTGGGTGTGCCTTCACTCCAGTCACCAAGCAGTTCACTCTGAAGAACACCGGCAACGATTGCCTGGCGATAAACAGCATTACCGACAATCCCCCATTTACAGTCCAGACTACGAATCCGGCCCTTCCCGCTACGTTGACTGCTAACCAGACCGTCGTCGTCACCGTGGCGTTCAACCCGAATGCAGTGGGCAGTTGGAACCCAGCGAACCTGGTGGTGAACGCCGGCGACGGAACCCATAACCTTTCTTGCAAGGGTCAGGCCTTGGCCGCGGCGTTCGGCATCCAGTTCAACGCTACCGGCCATAACTTCGGGACGTCTCCTGTTGGACAGGCGGCGCCCGGATGGAACCTCATCATCACCAATAACGGCTCGAAGCCAAACAACGTGAGCGTCCCCGCTCTCAACGCGAATGGCTTCAGTTGCGGGCCCTGGGCAGGCACATTGGATTGCGGCCAGACACAGAACATTCCGGTTGCATTCACGCCACAGGCCACCGGACTGCAAACTGCGACGTTGAGCATCACCAGCCAGGCTCCAGGGAGTCCACATGCCATCTCGCTAAGCGGCACCGGTTGCCTGGCACAGGCCATGATCAGCGTACCGCCTACCAATCCCATCGACTTGGGACAGGTGCAGCAGGGCTTCCGCACCGTTCAATTCATCCTCGTGCAGAACACCGGGCAAGGTCCGCTGAAGTTCCAGGGAGCACTCAGTGGACCCGACAAGCTATTGTTCGGACTGCCCGATCCCAACGGCTCGGTCGTCAACGCGCCGCAGACCCAGTCGTACAGTGCCGATCCGGTAACTCCGTGCGGCAACATCGCCGCCGGCAATGGACAAGCTGTAGTGGCCATCTCGTTCTTTGCCAACAGCACACCGAATGCAGCGCCGAAGTCGGCGACGCTAACGCTGAGCAATTCGAACGCGGTGAATGCCACTGCTGGGCAGACCTGGGTCTTCCCGCTGAGCGCTACCATCGTGCCCGGTGTAGCCCTGGATGTCGCGTTGGTGGTGGACCACTCCGGCAGCATGAGCGATTCACTCGGTTCCCGCGTGAAGATGGACGCTGCGGTTTCGGCTAGCGAGTTGTTCGTGGAGCTGCTACGCCCCGATCTCGACGACCGGACTGCAATCGTCCGGTTCAACCAACTGCCGGAAGTGGTGGTGCCGATGACGCCGGTGTCCTCCACGATCGCGCCCACACAAGCGCAAATCCGGTCTCAGGTAGACACGGGACTGCCGCCTCCTGGAGGAAACACGGCAATTGCGGGCGGTACCCTGACTGGCATTCGCGAAGTCCAGAAGCCGAGAACGACTACGCCGCCGCTGTTGACCAAAGCCGTCATCGTCCTTACAGACGGAGAGGAAAATACCGCCTTCGAGGACCCGCCAAACAGCGGCAACTGGATCAGCATCCAAGACAGCACCACGATGGTGAAGCCGATTCCACAGACGGGGACTGTGACCAGCACGCATCTCAACAAGCCATCGGACATCACCATCTACACCATCGGCATCGGCAAAGACAGCGACATCGATATGTCGCAACTCAATGCACTGGCCACGCAGGCACCGCAAGATGTGTTCCGCGTGAACCAGGACTTGACGGGCACCCAGTATTTCTCGTTGGAGAAGTACTACACGCAGATCTTCATGGACGTTGTCGGCACCTCGCCGATCAGCGACCCGATGTACTGGATCTTCCCTGGTCAGACCCAGAAGATTCAGTTCGAAGTGCTACAGGGAGACGTGGACGCGCTGATCGTGATCTATGACTATCAGGGCATGCGGCTTCCTTTCTGGTGCGTCTCTCCCAAAGGAGAGATTGTCGACGCATCGGTGGTTCCACCCGGCTTCCAGTTGCGGTCTGGCTTCGCCAGCGAGGCACGCTTCCTGGAATTCAAGATGCCGCCGAATCAGCCCAATCGCTATGCCGGTACCTGGACGGTCGTCATCCAGCACCAGGGCAAGGTGTGCTACGGCTCACCTCAAACCAGAAAGCAAAATGACACAACCACCCTGGGGTTCCTGCCGCGGAAATGTGAGGCTAACCGCGACCCAGTCCTTTACGGCATCGCGATTGGCGTTGGAAGTAATTTCCGCATGCAGCCTTACGTGCAACCCGGCGACGTGTATGTCGGGGACCCCATACTGCTGACCGCCGTCATGACTGAAGCCGGTCTGCCGGTCATTGGGTGCCAGGTCACCGTGACAGCAACCTCACCGACCAATGACGTTTGGACGATGAAGCTCTTCGACGACGGAGCGCATTCCGATAGTGGAGCCAACGACGGCGAGTATGCCGACAACTTCACCCACGCATACGAAGCCGGAACGTATCACTTCCTCTTCCACGCAACCGGCTACAGCCGCGATGGCCAGCCGGTTGTGCGCGAAGCCATGCGCGACAAGGTTGTGCAGCAGAAGACAACCACGGGTGGAGGAGGAAACGAGGCGGCGACAAGGATTGCTGCGACAAGTTGTTGCGTGCCATTAACCAGCAGACGAAATTGCTGGAGGAGGTGCTCAAGCGGCGCTAGCCCTCTAACGTCAGTCTTGCAAGCCGCCCGCGCTGGAAGAGCAAGTTTCAGCCGGGCGGCCTTTTTATGCGCTTCGCAGCCCCCATGACATTTGTCACTCGTCCCGCCTGACAATCGGCACTAACAGCCGTTCTCGCTTTCGGCGAACATCGTACTCAAGACGGGGAAAGCCAAAACAGGAGTGAACGATGTCCACCGTACTTGCAGAATTACCCAACACCGTGCCGACCCGAAACTTCTGTGTGGCCAGGACCAAGGGCCTCACCAAGAAATATGGTGACGTCACCGCGCTCCACAACGTGACCATGGACCTGCGCGCAGGAGAGCTGCTGGCGCTGCTGGGGCCTAACGGCGCGGGTAAAACCACGCTGGTCCGCATGCTGCTGGGACTGGCCGCTCCCGATGCGGGCGGTGTGTCGGTATTTGGCGAGAATCCCCGCGAATCGCACGTGGCGACGCGTTGCGGCGCCATGCTGCAGGTCGGCCGCGTTCCCGAGACCTTAAAGGTCCGCGAACACATCGACCTGTTCTCTTCTTATTACCCGCGACCGCTGCCGCTGGAAGAAACCTTCAAGATCGCCGGGCTGGAAGAGTTCAAAGACCGTCCATTCGGCGAGCTTTCCGGTGGGCAGAAACAGCGCGTACTGTTCGGCATTTCGATTTGCGGCGATCCCGACCTGCTGTTTCTTGACGAGCCGACCGTCGGCCTCGACGTCGAAGCCCGCCGCCTCATGTGGTCGCGGATCCGGGCATTAGTAGCACGCGGTAAGACCGTCCTTTTGACGACGCATTATCTGAATGAGGCCGACGCGCTGGCCGACCGCATTTTGGTCCTCCAGCAGGGCTCGATTGTCGCCGAAGGCACCCCAGCCGAGATCAAGGCACGCGCCATCGGCAAGCAGGTGCGCTGCGTCAGCCGGTTGTCGGCGCACGAGATTCGCCAGATCCCCGGCGTCATCAGCCTGAAAGAAGACCGCAACGCGTTTGAGCTGCAAGTGAGCGTTGCCGAACCGGTGGTGCGTGAGTTGTTGCAGCGCGACTCGTGGCTCTCGGACCTCGAAGTCACCAACGCTGGATTGGAAGAAGCTTTCCTGGCGCTGACCCAGAACCATTCAACGCATTCGGAACGGAGCAATTGAAATGGCAACCACCACGTTTCCCGCAACCTACGCCGTACCGCAGCGCTCGCTCGGACAGATGATCACTCTGTACGCAAAAGAGGCGAAGTACGAAATCCTGAAGTACTTTCGGCTTCCAATCTTCTCGGTTTCGACCATTCTCTTCCCGGTTATGTTTTACGTGCTGTTCGGGATCGTGATGGTTCCCGCCGGCGCTCGTAGGACCGAAACCGCAACCTACCTGCTCGCCACCATGGCGTGCTACGGAGTCATGGGCGTGGCCATGTTCAGCTTCGGCGTTGGCATCGCGATGGAGCGCGGGCAAGGCTGGCTGCAGGTAAAGCGCGCATCCCCGATGCCGCTTCCGGCCTACTTCCTCGCCAAGATCGCGAATGCAGTCGTGTTCGCGACCTTAATTTCACTGGTGCTGCTGGCCGTGGGATCTGCTTTCGGTGGAGTTCGACTGAGTTTCGTCAAAGCCGCCGAGCTGATCGCAATTCTCGTGGCAGGTTCGATCCCGTTCAGCGCGATGGGCCTGGCACTGGGATATTTTGCCAAGCCAAACTCGGCGCCCGCGATGGTGAACCTGGTGTACCTGCCGATGTCGTTCTGCTCGGGACTGTGGATTCCCATTTTCATGCTGCCGCGCGTGCTGCAAAAAGTGGCGCTGATTCTGCCGCCTTATCACATGAGCCAGTTGGCACTGAACGCTATCGGTGTTAATCCGCATCCGTCACCGGCGTGGGGACACATCGAGGCGCTGATCGGAGTGACGCTCCTGTTCCTCGGCATCGCCGCCTACGGGTATTGGCGTGATGAAGGAGCGTCGTACGGATGATCGTCAGTTTGCCCGGCGAGGCTTGTCCGCCATCACCTGTCGCCCCGATGACGGACAAGCTCCAAGGGTTCCCAAGCCGCGTGCTCGTTCGCGATTTGGGGTGGCACGAACCGAAGCCAGTGTTTCAACTTCCCACCCGCTTGAAACGCTAGGCTTCGGGACGTGCAGCCAGACAAGAAGCAACCGTTTCAACGGGCGGGTGTATGGGAGTTCGTCATGACCAGCAAAACGACACAATGGATCATCTGGGCAATGCTGATGGCCGTCTTCTCGGTGTTGACGCTCACGGCACATTGGACGGACCTGGCACTGGCCCTCACTGTCACGGCTGTGTTCTGGTATGGGATTGTGCCGAGACCCCGTTCCGGCAGACAATAATGCAATCGGCGGAGCCATAATAAGGAAAGCCATGAACATACTGCAGTCCATCTGGCACAAGATTTACCCAGCCGACCACTCGCATAAGTGGATGCCACTCCTGTGGCTGCCCTTCATGGCCTGGTTTTTCGTCGATCCCTATTGGAAGCACGCCAGCGTCTTTCACTGGATATGGAACACCGCAGCCGGTCTTTTCTTCATCTTTTTCTACCTGCAGGCATTTTCACGTCCCGGCCGCGTCAGAAAGATTTCCATCGTACTGATGTTGTTGATGGCGGCGGTCTTCATTCCTTTCAACTCAGGAGGCGTGGGCCTGCTGATCTACACCGCAGCGGCCGGTGGTTTCAGCACTAAATTCCGCTGGGTGGCGTCGTTGCTTGTTATCGAACTCGGCGTCCTGCTGTTCTATTCGGTGCGGTTGCATTTTGATCTCGGTTACTGGGGCTCCATGCTCCTGCTGATCGTACTCGTGGGCTTTGGGAACCACCACTGGGCAATCGCTCATTGTCACGACGAGAAAATGCGCCTTGCCCATGAGGAACTCGAGCACCTCGCCAAAGTCGCCGAGCGCGAACGTATCGCCCGCGACTTGCATGATGTTCTTGGCCATACGCTGTCGCTCATCACTCTGAAGTCTGAGTTGGCCCGCAAGCTGGTCGACCGCGATCCCGAACGCGCCAAGCAGGAGATGCACGATGTGGAGAACGCTTCCCGCGCCGCCCTGACCGACGTGCGCGAGGCGATTCGCGGATACCGCAGTGACGGCATCTTCGCCGAGCTGGCGCGCGCGCGGACCGCACTGGAAACCGCTGGCGTCGCCGTGGAGTGCGATACCGACCCTGTGGTCCTCAGTCCAGCCCAGGAATCCGTACTGGCGCTCGCTCTGCGCGAGGCTGTGACCAACGTCGTCCGTCACGCTGAAGCCAGCCGCTGCAATGTGACTCTTAAGCGGAATGATTTGCTGTGCACTCTCGAAGTCGCCGATGACGGATGCGGCGCCGCCGGCCCGGAAGGTAACGGATTGCGTGGCATGCGCGAGCGCCTCGAGGCCCTTGGCGGCTCGCTTCGCCTGCTGAGTTCCAACGGAACCCGCCTGATTATCGATTTGCCACTCGCCTCAGTCGCCCCTGCTCTGCGAAACTGAGGGCATGACAGGCGCCCGGCGCGACAAGATCCGCGTGGTCATTGCCGAAGACCAGGCCATGGTCTTGGGCGCGCTGGCTGCCCTGCTCGAAATGGAAGACGACATCGAGGTCGTCGCCCGCGCCCGTACCGGCGACGAAGCCCTTCGACTCGTACAACAGCATCGCCCCGATGTCTTCATCACTGACATCGAGATGCCCGGCAAGACCGGTCTCGAAGTGGCCGCCGAACTCAAGCGCCGTGGCGTCTTGGTGCGCGTCATCATCCTGACCACATTCGCGCGTGCCGGATATCTGCGCCGCGCCCTTGAAGCCGGAGCGTCGGGCTACCTGCTGAAAGACATGCCCGCTGAACAACTGGCCGATGCGGTGCGTCGCGTCCGCACTGGATTGCGCGTCATCGATCCGCAACTTGCGGCCGAAGCCTGGACCAACGAACCCGACCCGCTCACCGATCGCGAGCGGCAAGTGCTGCGCCTGGCGGGCGAAGGGGTCGCCAGCTCCGACATCGCGACCGAATTGAACCTCTCCGAGGGCACCGTGC
This sequence comes from uncultured Acidobacteriaceae bacterium, assembly GCA_963730105.1. GTDB lineage: Bacteria > Acidobacteriota > Terriglobia > Terriglobales > Acidobacteriaceae > DASRAA01. The sequence continues at coordinate 350,037 of CAVSQO010000006.1, read as the reverse complement.
GCAACTATTTGTCGGAAGCCATCAACAAGCTGGGAGCAGCGAACCGCACCGAAGCCGCCCGGATCGCCCGCTCCAAGGGCTGGTTGTAGCAACGGCACCCATTGATCGTGTTCTTCTACAATCGTCACGGAGGGCATCATGAAAGCCGCTGTCCTTACCAAGCCTGCACCGATTGCCGATCGTCCTCTGCACATCGAAGACGTTCCGCAACCGCAGCCCGCCGCAGGGCAGGTGCTACTCAAAGTGCGTGCCTGCGGCGTCTGCCGCACTGATCTTCACATTACTGAAGGCGAGTTGCCGCGTAAGCGCACGCCGCTGATTCCTGGACACCAGATCGTTGGTGACATCGTGGCTGGAGCGACCGCAGACTTGCCCATCGGGACCCGCGTCGGCGTCTCCTGGGTCGGCGGCACTGACGGCACCTGCTGGTACTGTCGCAACGACAAAGAGAATCTCTGCGACTCACCAACGTTCACGGGTTATTCGGTCGACGGCGGCTATGCCGAGTTCACCGCAGCCCGCGCCGACTTCGTCTTCCCGCTTCCTTCTGCGCTCGACGACCTGCACGCCGCCCCGCTGTTGTGCGCGGGCATCATCGGCTTTCGTAGTTTGCGGGTGGCTGGCGTACAAGGCGGCGAAAGAGTCGGCCTCTTCGGTTTCGGAGCGTCCGCGCACCTGGCGATTGACGTACTGCATGCGTGGAAGTGCGAGGTTTATGTCTCGACGCGCGGCGAGTCGCATCGCAAGTTGGCGCAGTCGATGGGAGCGACCTGGGTCGGCGCCGAAACCGACAAACCGCCTTGCGAACTCGATCGCGCCATCACCTTCGCGCCCAGCGGCGACGTGGTCGTTGCCGCGCTGAGCAGCTTGCGCAAGGGAGGCGTGGTGGCCATCAACGCCATCCACCTCGACCACGTTCCCGAATTCGACTATGACCGGCTGTTGTGGGGAGAGCGCCAGCTTCGCAGCGTAACCAATATGACGCGCGCCGATGCGCGCGACTTCCTGCAGATTGCCGCTGAGATTGGTATGCGTCCCAGGGTGACGTCTTTTTCGCTCGACCAGGCCAACGAAGCGCTGCTGGCGGTCAAGCGCGACGCAATCGACGGCGCTGCAGTGATTGTCGTGTAACTGCGACGGCATCCGCATGTACATACGGATGCGTTCTTTGTACATCCCTGATATACTGCCTGCACACGGGAGAGCTGTATGTCCGTCGCAAGTAAGCGAACTCACAAACATTTTCAGTTGGACGCTTCCAAGATCAAGAAGGCGCAACGCGCGCTGCGTGCGAAAACCGAGACCGAGACCATAGAGCGGGCACTCGATTTCGCCATTGCGGAGCACGAGAAGAACCGCGTGACCGCCCTGGCAACCGACCGTTTCCTGAACAGTGGCATAGAAATCAAGGACGTCTACGGCACGCTGACGCGCTAGATGCAGCCCACACTGTTCGACACGTCCGTCTATATCACGGCGCTTCGCCGCGGAAACGAAACCACGCTCGCGGTTCGGCGAATAGCGAGTCATGCACCACTGTGGTTGAGCTCGGTGGTTCTCGAGGAGCTATACGCCGGGGCCGGCGAACGAGAGCGGCGAGTTGTTGAGCGAATGGAAAGAGACTTTGAACGTGTGCGCCGGATTCTGGTACCCAATCTCAGCGACTGGACTCAAACCGGCAGAGTGCTCGCTCGCCTCGCGACTAAGTACGGCTACGAGCAAATCGGGCAGGGTCGACTGACTAATGATGCGCTCATTGCGATGAGCGCTGCTCGATCTGGCATGCAAGTGTGCACTGCCAACCAGCGGGACTATCAACGGCTCGCCGAATTTCGCACTTTTCAGTGGACGCTGATCAGCATTTAGCCTCGAACCATCCCCTACGCCGTCGCCGGGTCTTGCTTCTCCGTCGCGACCCCTAGCTCTTCGAACGCCTGCTGCGCTTTCTTGGCGTCGAACTTTCCATCACGCGCCAGGCGCGACAAAGCCGCCGTCGCAATCGACTCGGCATTCACTTCAAAGTGCCGCCGCAGATACTGGCGGTTGTCGCTGCGTCCAAAGCCGTCCGTTCCCAGTGTTTCAAGCCGGTCGGTCAGCCACGGAGAAAGCTGGTCGGGGACGATCTTCATGTAGTCGGTTGCGGCCACAATCGGCCCATCCGCACCCTCGATCGCGCTCACGATGTACGGCTTCTTCTCGGCCTCTCCAGGATGCAGACGGTTCCAGCGTTCCGTTGCCAGCGCATCGCGCCGCAGTTCGTTGTAGCTGGTCACGCTCCAGACATCGGCGGCAACGCCGTACTTTTCAGCGAGAATTTCCTGCGCGCGCAGAGCTTCATTCAAAATCGGTCCGCTACCGAACAACTGCACCACGGCCTTCCCGTTAGCAGCCGCGCGGTATTTGTAGATGCCACGCAGAATGCCTTCTTCGCATCCCGCCGGCATCTCCGGCATCGGATAGTCCTCGTTGTACAGCGTGATGTAGTAGAAGCGGGCTTCGTTCAACTCGTACATGCGGTGAATGCCATTTTTCACGATCACCGCGATCTCATACACGAACGTCGGATCGTAGGCGTGGCACGTCGGCACGGTGCTGGCCAACACCAGGCTGTGTCCGTCCTGGTGTTGCAATCCTTCTCCAGACAGCGTCGTGCGTCCGGCAGTTCCGCCCATCAGGAAGCCCTTACCGCGCGCATCCGCGAACGCCCACACCATGTCGCCGATACGCTGAAAACCGAACATCGAGTAGTAGGTGAAGAACGGAATGGTGATGACGTCGTAATTCGAATACGACGTACCCGCGGCCGTGAACGATGCCATCGAGCCGGCTTCAGTGATGCCCTCTTCGAGAATCTGACCGCTCTTCTCTTCGCGGTAGTACAGCAGCATTTCCTGGTCGTGCGGTTTATACAGTTGTCCCTGGCTGGCGTAGATGCCCACCTGCCGGATAATCGATTCCATGCCGAACGTGCGGCCCTCGTCGGGAATAATCGGCACGATGAGCTTGCCGATCTTCGGATCTTTCAGCAACTGGCGCAACATGCTGACGTAACCCATGGTGGTCGAGACAGCGCGCCCCTTCGATCCCGCTAGCGACTCAGAAAACTCATCCAGCGCCGGCCCTTCGAACGAAATGGCCTTGTTCTCGCGCGTTGGCATGAACCCGCCCAGCAGGCGGCGCCGCTCGCGCATGTACTTCAATTCGTCGCTATCGTCCGCGGGACGGTACAACGATCCGTCGCGCGCCGCCGACTCCGGTATCGGAATGTCGAACCGCGTGCGAAACGCCGACAGTGCCTGGTCGGCCAACTTTTTCTCCGAGTGTGTCGCGTTGCGCGCTTCCGCCGAGCCGAGGCCGTAGCCCTTCACGGTCTGCGCCAGGATTACGGTAGGCGAACCAGTGTGCTCCACCGCCCGCAGGTATGCGTTGTACACCTTTTGCGGATCGTGGCCGCCACGCGTCAACCGGTGCAGTTCGTCGTCACTCATGTGCTCCACAAGCGCGAGCAATTCTGGATACTTGCCGAAAAATTCCTTGCGAATATACGCTCCGCCCTTGGCTTTGAAGCTCTGTAATTCGCCGTCGACGACCTCTTCCATCCGCTTGAGCAGCAATCCGGTCTTGTCGGCGGCAAACAGCGGGTCCCAATCCGAGCCCCACATTACTTTGATCACGTTCCAGCGAGCGCCGCGGAAAGCCGCTTCCAGTTCGTTCACGATCTTGCCGTTGCCGCGCACCGGACCGTCCAGCCGCTGCAAATTGCAGTTCACCACGAAGATCAGGTTGTCGAGCTTTTCGCGCGAACCCAAGTTCAGCGAGCCCAGCGTCTCCGGTTCGTCCGTCTCCCCATCGCCTACGAACGCCCACACCTTGCGCGGAGTCTTGGCAATCAGGCCGCGGTTCTCCAGATAGCGCATGAATCGCGCTTGATAGAGCGCATTCAGCGGGCCCAGTCCCATCGACACCGTCGGGAAGCGCCAGAAATCAGGCATCAGCCATGGATGCGGATACGACGACAGTCCCGGTGTATCGCGCAATTCGTGGCGGAAGTTTTTCACCCGCTCCTCGCTTAAGCGTCCTTCTAAAAACGCGCGGGAATAGACGCCGGGAGAAGCGTGTCCCTGGAAATAAATCAGGTCACCCGGTTCGTTGCCGTAGGATGCGTGGAAGAAATGGTTGAAGCCGACTTCCAGCAGCGTCGCCAGCGAAGAGTAGGTCGAGATATGTCCGCCGATGCCGGGGTCTTTCTTGTTCTGGCGATGCACCATGGCCATCGCGTTCCAGCGGATCAGGCTCTTGATGCGGCGCTCGAGCTTGCGGTCACCCGGGTATGGAACTTCCTCTTCGGCGGGAATAGTATTGAAGTATGGCGTGTTCAGCTGCACCGGAACATCGACACCGGTCGTACGCGCACGTTCCACCAGCGCGCCAATCAGTTCGGCCCCACGGTTCGGACCTTCGTCGTCGACGACCTGGTCGAACGCCTCGAGCCACTCCGCAACTTCCTGTTCGGAGTCAACTTCTGGTTTCACGGGAAACTCAATCAGAGAATTCAGGGACTTGTGCAGCGCCATGGTGACCTCGAAAATTTGCCGCGTCTTACCGGAACGGGAACACGGACTTCGCGAATATCTCAGCTAAAGAATCGGTTTTGTATAACTACGTCGTACTTAAACTGATGCGGCGGCGGAGCCACGGCTTCTTTTTCACTACCTTTGCTTCGATTGCCGCTCAGGACTGGTTCCCCACGAAACCAGGTGCTAACAAATGAGTGCTTCAAGTTTAGCAGACACTACGGGCTTAGGCGGCAGCTGAGGAGGCGATTCTTGGCCGTCGGCCGTTCCTCCTCGGGGCGGGCGTCTTTTGCTACTGGCACTCCGGGTGATCGCAGTCGCAGGCAATCTCGACTTCTTCACTTCCCGCGGTCTTGCAATAGTCGCTGCAGTACTTTTCGCCTTCCGCCACCATGCATAGGCAGGGCTCGTGTGCGCACTGTTTCGTTTCTTCGTTAGCCATGTCTCTTTCACTCCTGAATGAATTGGGCCGCGGTTGCGGCTTACGGGCAGTTTATCCGCCGTCGGTGAAGCGGAGTTGAGAGTAGCAGAATTCCGGCGCCGCAGCCCAATGAATTACCCGTAAAAGTACTGGAAAGAACCACTAGAGGTGCGCGTTATGCAGATCTCGCGCCTACAGCGGAATAGCGGGCCCTGGCGAACGTACCAAAGTCTTCTCTCGACGGCCCGTAACGCTTCCGGTTCGGCGGCTCAACCGGCAGCGCGGCCTTCGCTTACCAGCCCGAGGTCGAAGCTCCTAGTAGACCCGGTTCATCTGGGCCCAGATCGCCATCCCGGCAATCACCAGAATGAGCAGCCCCGAGGCCGCACCCAGGATGCGCACAATCGGAGTAATCTTTCCCATCTTCCGAAGCAGTTGTTCTTGCTCGGCGCGTAGGTTAGCTGTGGACTCATCCAGAAATAGCTGATCATCTTCGTGCATGCTGAGAGTGCTGCGGTAGATCAACACGATAATCAGCGCCGCGGTAATCACGGCCCAGACGACACTCAACATCATGATCGGGGACATACGCCACCTCGGTTCCAGCGAACCGGCCCTCGCGTCCAAGTGGGTTCTTGGCATCGCCCACCAGTAAGGGGGCCCTCACACGCCCAACATTATATGCCTTACCGGAACGTCAAATGGCAAGTTTTTCAGCGACCTGCGAGTACTCAATCTGGTGACCCGAGCGGCTGTCAGACGCCGTTGCACGCTGCACCTCCGGACGTCTCCCGAGCATCTATATATTTGGATGTGTGCCTCACTTACCCGCAGATCGAGTCGGTGGGATGCGCATGTTCAATTCGGCAGTTTGTTATAATCCTGCCCAGTCCTTCAGGAGATAAACCACAATGGCGACCACCACAACCACCCCGACGACCACGACGCCCAGCCGTCGACATTATGCCCATCAACTTCACCAATACGGCCATTACCAAGGTCAAGGAAGTGATGGCGCAACAGAACCCCGTTCCCGCCGGATTACGCGTGGGCGTGGTCGGCGGAGGCTGCTCCGGCTTCCAGTACTCCATGTCGTTCGAAAACGGCGCCGGCATGATGGACAAGACTTTCAGCTTCGACGACCTCAAGGTGTTCGTGGATGCCACCTCGCTTATGTATCTTAAGGGCGTCACCGTGGATTACATCGAGACCCTGGAAGGCGCGGGCTTCAAGTTCGAAAACCCGAACGTCAAGAGCACCTGCGGCTGCGGCTCGTCTTTTAACGTTTAAGCGGGTGGAGCACGCCTTCAGGCGTGCATTAAAGCTGTCGGAAAGAACAGGTCGGCTTTAGCCACTGAGGCAAATGAAGCGAACCTCGCAAGATTTCTAAAAATGCTCCTGAATCTGAAAGCCCTGTCCCGACGGGACAGGGCTTTGTCATGCCCGCCGGCCCGCGCAACGCAGCGCCGCAATCGGGGTTTCAATAGACGCTTTCGGGTTGCCTCGGCTGCTATACCTCGAACGCATCGTGCCTATACAATGGGAGATTCCTGTTGAGCTCTATGGTTGGACGAATTCCCGTTAGGAAGTGTGGATGAGGTTTTTGCGAAGATTTACCGTCATCGTTCCCTGTCTTTTATTTCTGGTATTCGAGCTTGGTTGTGGTGACCAATATCGTCCCATTGCCAACCCCATCGTCTCTCCGGGCGGCCAACCGCAAAATGCCTATTCCGCGTACGTCCTGAATTACAACCCCACAGGCTTTGGCTCGACGACTCTGATTGACGTCTCGGGCGATACCAACCTTCAGGTGCAGGCGACCGGCTACGGCTCGGTGTATGAGGCCTTCCAGGGCTCCGTGTCGGGCGCAATCTTCGTAGCCAACCGTGATAGCGACTCGGTCAGCGAGTTCAGCCTGATCGGCACCGCTTCGGTGACCAACATAGCGCTCGCCCCCGGCTCCCGTCCGGTTGCGATGACTGGCACTGCTTCCACCTCGATTTACACTGCCAACTCCGGCACCAACTCGTTCTGTCCTTACACCGGCTCAGTCAGCCTCATCAGTACAGCAGCTTTGGTAGCGACCAACACGACCTGCGTGGGCGTCAACCCGGTCGCCATCGTGCAGCAGCCCAGTGGTGGTTATGTGTACGTGGCGAACTTGGGAGACAGCTCCATCTCGGTGTACAACCCGGTCAGCATCAGCATCACTACCACCCTTACCCAGGCAAGTGGACTTCACCAAAATCCGGTTGCGATGGTATCCAGCTCCGACGGGCTTTATATCTACGTGGTTTCGCAGGGCAACGGCAGTACTCCGGGCTGGCTCGACATTATCAATACCGCCACCAACACCATCGGCGGTTCCGTGCAGGTCGGCGTTGGGCCTACCGCTATCTACCTTGATACGTTCCTCAACCGCCTGTATGTGGCGAACACGGGCGACAACACAGTCACCGTGCTCAACGCGGCCGACGTAGCCCTCGGCGTGAACCCGCCGATACCAACCTTGGCAACGGTTACCGTCGGGTCCCGGCCCGTATCGGTCGCGGCATTGCCCAACGGACTGAGCTTTTACGTCGCGAACTCAGGCTCCAACAATGTCAGCGTGGTGAGTTCCAGCAGTTTCAGCGTTGTCGGCACAGTGCCGGTTGGAAACACCCCGGTCTTTATCGCCAGCGAACCGTCATCGACCAAGGTGTATACCGCGAATTCCGGCAGCGGCAATGTCAGCATCATTCAGACCTCAAACAACACCGTGGCACTTACCATGCCTGCGCCGCAGCAGAACCCCAACTGCGACCCGCAAGTCAGTACCTGCGCTCCCCAACAGCCCATGATGATCATGACGAACTAGCTCGGACCCAAAAGCAAACAGCCGGAGCCTGCTTTGCTCCGGCTTCTATTTGCTCTTCAATGACCTTCTGCCTTGGTTTTGAAGGGGCACGGCTTCAGCCGTGCCGTACAAGCCCTTTATTTTTGCCATCCCGAGCGGACTGCAGTCCGCGAGGGATCACGTGACCAGGAACTCCCGACTGCGCAGTTCCTTAATCCGGTCGCGCAACTTCGCCGCCTGTTCGAACTCAAACCGCTTAGCGGCCTCGCGCATATCGCTCTCCAGCTTCGCAATATACGCATCCAGCTCGGCTTGCGACGTGAACTCCGGCACTCCCTCCGTCTCACTGGTCAGGTCCACATAATCGGCCGCCGCCACCGCCACTAGCGACATATCCAGCGGACGCACGATCGACTCCGGCGTAATCCCGTGCTCTTCGTTGTAGGCCGTCTGGATCGCCCGCCGCCGATAGGTTTCATCGATGGCCTGTCTCATCGAGTCGGTCATTTTGTCGGCGTAGAGAATGGCGCGTCCTTCCAGGTTGCGGGCACATCGCCCAATCGTCTGGATCAGCGAACCCGCCGAGCGCAGAAAGCCTTCCTTGTCGGCATCGAGAATGGCCACCAGCGAAACTTCCGGCAAGTCCAGCCCCTCGCGCAACAAGTTAATCCCGATCAGCACGTCGAACTCGCCTCTGCGCAAATCGCGCAGGATTTTGATGCGTTCCAGCGTCTCGATCTCCGAATGCATATACCGGCAACGCACACCGACTTCGCTGTAGTACTCAGCCAGGTCTTCGGCCATGCGCTTGGTGAGCGTCGTCACCAGCACCCGTTCATTCTTTTTGGAGCGCTCGCGGATTTCTTTCAGCAGGTCGTCGATCTGCCCTTTCACCGGCCTGACCTCAACCTCGGGATCGATCAACCCCGTCGGCCGAATAATCTGCTCGACAACCACGCCCGCCGCCTTGGTCAGCTCATACGGCCCGGGCGTCGCCGAAACATAAATCGCCTGGTTCACCCGGTGTTCGAACTCTTCAAACGTCAGGGGACGATTGTCCAGCGCGCTCGGCAGCCGGAACCCATACTCGATGAGGTTCTGCTTGCGCGAACGGTCACCGTGCCACATGCCGCGCACTTGCGGAACCGTCTGGTGCGCCTCATCGATGAACAGCAGGTAGTCGCGCGGCACATAATCCAGCAGCGTCGGTGGAGGCTCGCCCGGTAGCCGTCCCGTGAAGTGCCGCGAGTAATTCTCGATGCCGTGGCAGTAGCCCATCTCCTTGATCATCTCCAGATCGAAACGCGTGCGCTGATGGATGCGCGCCGCCTCCATCATCCGGCCCTGCTTCTCCAGCTCAGCTTCCCACCACTTCAGCTCTTCCAGGATGCTGTCCACCGCTGAGGTCTTGCGCTCGGGCTGCATCACGTAATGCGACTTGGGATAAATGGGCAGTCGCGCATATTTCTGCTTCACTGTTCCGAACAAAGGATCTATCTGCGCTAGCGACTCTACCTCGTCGCCGAACATCTCGATGCGGTACGCGTTGTCGTCGTAGGTCGGAAAGAGTTCGATCACATCGCCGCGCACGCGAAATGTGCCGCGCCGGAAGTCGCCCTCGGTTCGCTCGTAGAGAATCTCCACCAGCTTGCGCACAACGTCCTGGCGCTTGATCTTCTGTCCCTTTTCCAGGAACAGCAGCATGCCGTAATACGCTTCCGGCGAGCCCAGGCCGTAAATGCAGCTTACCGATGCGACAATGATGCAGTCGCGCCGCTCGAACAACGATCGCGTCGCCGCCAGCCGCAGCTTGTCGAGCTCGTCGTTGACCGTCGATTCTTTCTCGATGTAGATGTCGCCCGCCGGAATGTAGGCCTCGGGCTGGTAGTAGTCGTAATACGAAACGAAGTATTCCACCGCATTGTGCGGAAAGAACTGTTTGAACTCGTGATAGAGCTGTGCGGCCAGCGTCTTGTTGTGCGCCAGGATCAGCGCCGGCCGGTTCATCTGCTCGATGACCTTCGCCATCGTGTACGTCTTGCCCGATCCCGTAACGCCGAGCAGCACCTGATGCTTCTCGCCGTCATACAGGCCGCGACTGAGCGACTCAATGGCCCGGCCCTGGTCTCCAGCGGGCTGATAAGGACTGGCTAACTTGAAATCCATGGATGGCTCGACCTACTCCGTTTCGCGAACGAAGTTGTTCGCGGGCCGCACAGAATGCAATTTCGGCGAGTAGGCATCTCATTATTATACGGCGAAACGGTCAGCGCGATTTTCCCGCCAACGGCTGAAATAGGTGTAAATTCGTTGCTATTCGTCCACGGGATATCGCATATCACGGAGAAGCCTCATGGCAAAGAAATCCGAGAAGCACTCCGGTGCGCGCAAGAGCAGCGGGAAGTCGGCCGCCAAGAAAAAAGTGTCGTCTGTTCACTACAAGAAGGCGGCCAGTAAGCGCTCCTCCTTCCGCGGCCCCGACACCCACGGCGGCGGCGATGGAGAGCCATAAGTAACCGAGCACGCCTCGACTGACGGTCCGCGCCAAACGGTCCCGGAAAGGAGCCCGAACAACATGAGCGACGAGCTTAAGGCGAAAGCACTGGAATCCCTATCGAATGCGCAGGACCATCTTGTCGGGGTAGTTGAAAAGATAGAGCTGCCGCCGGACCAGCGTGAGTTCCTGCAAAACATGTTCCGCGACCTCCGCATCTACCAAGTGAAGTTGGTCGCGGTCGATACGGGGAACTTAAGCAGTACTGCCCTCGGGCGTCTGCAAAACCTCGTCGACCTGCTGGATCGCTCCAGTTCTGCCAGTCGCACCGCCAACGTCTCGGGCAACCCGCAGGACTTGCTTCAGAATCTAGGGCAGGTCCGCGAATCGTTCGGAGCGTTTTTCTCTGCTGACACACACGGTTCCGGTGACGGCGAGCCGTAGAATGGCCGGCCATCGCGCCACAAAGTTTTGGCGAAGGAGTGAACATGGCAAAAAAGAGCGCTCAGACATCCAGCAAGAATGCGACGAAGAAGGCCAAGCGTAAAGTGGCAGCCAAGCCGGCCGCGAAAGCCCGCAAAACGCCGCCCGCCAAGAAGGCTAGCCGACGGACCGCAGCCAAGAAACAGCCCGCCGCACGAAAGACTGCCCAGAAACGTGCAGCGTCCGTGCGTCCGAAGACGAGCGCCAAACGCGCTGTGCCGAAAAAGCAAAAGCCCAGCTCATCAGTCGCGAGTCAGCAACCCCCGGTAATCGCGACGGTCCTCGCGGAAGACTTGATTAAGCCGCACGACATTCCGGAAACCCCAGCAGCGGACGAGTCTGTCGATATCCTCATCGACAAAGACACTGAGGACGATCTGCCCGAATTAGATGACGGCGAAGATGAAGATGAGGATTCCGGGCTGTCTGACGTAGACGACTCCGATCCTGATACGCACGGTAGCGGCGGCGGAGAACCGTGGTGATTCACTCTGCATGAGGAGACCGACTGATGCCGCAATTCGGATTTGAAGCCGCGGGAAGCATGGTGGAGAAGTTTCTGCCGGGAGTCAACTTCCCGATTCTCCTCAATGCTATCCTGCCCGGCGCCATGGCCGCCGCGGCTCTGTTTCCTCGCGTCGCCGTCAGTATCCCGGCTATCTTCTCGCTGGAGATCGAGAAAATCTGGCCGAAACTCGTGCTCTACGCCGTGGTGGTGGTCGCGCTCGGCGGACTGGTCTCTTCTCTCAATTCGGAGTTCTACAAAATCTACGAAGGACGCACCTTCTGGCCTCGTTGGGCGAAGAAGTGGGCCATTGCTCGACAGCAAAAGCGGGTCGACCGTCTTTACGCGAAAGCCGACGCGACCAAAGTCAACGAGAAAGAGAAAGCGGCTCTGGGAACGACGCTGGAAAGCATCAAGGGCGATGGAGAGAAAGAAAAGCAGGAACGGCTGCGCATCAACGGCGAGTTGGAGGCGCTAGACGCCAAGCAGCGGACGTACGACGAGACCTGGTACAAGTTGCGCGTGTATCCCATCAATACCAACGGCCGGCGATACGCGAACTACCCCACGCTGATGGGCAACATTCTGTTCGGCTACGAAGACTATCCCAAAGACCGCTATGGCATGGACTCGATCTTCTACTGGCCGCGCCTGTGGTTGACCATCAGCAAAGACAACCGAGAGGAAATCTCGAAATCGTGGTCCGTCGCGGATGGCCTACTGAACCTCTCGGCCGTCAGCCTGCTCGCCGGCGTGATATGGGCAGTTGAAACCACGGCGTATGCGGTGGGATTTCACACTGCCCGTTATATGCCCATCGCCAACAGCGTCCGAATGTCGTATCTCGCAGTACTCGGCTGGCTCGTCGTGGCGTATTTCTTTTACCGTCTGTCGCTGCCTTTTCATCGCAACAACGGCGAGGTTTTTAAGTCACTGTTCGACCTTTATCGCGGAGGCGTGATCGGCATGTCCGACCTCTCGCCGGGCGAAGCAGAACGCTGGAAAGCGGCCTGGGCATACCTGCAATACTTGAAAATTCGCTGTCCTCAGTGCAATCAGGGATACGTCTCCGTGTACGACACAAAATGTCCTAACTGCGGGCACGATGTCTCTGAGATCGTGCAGCAAGTCCGCAAATCAGGGCATCTCGTAGCTGAAGTCACGCCGCCCGCTGAGGCGAAAGGCTGGCGCGAATCGCTGCGCAGTTTCTTCGAAGCCTTCGGCGCCAAGCCTCCCAAACCGTAGCGGTGATTCACAGCAAAGGTCCGTAGAATCAAACAGTTAGCAATAATTCTGGTTCGCGCCGCGCGGCACAGCCCTGGAAATCCCGTTGACACTGAAACCACCACTGCCATACTGTTACTCGACTTCCCCAAACAGCAAAATCACGATCCGCCACAGGACGGGACCCCATGGGCGCTATCACCGCAGCACAATTAAGCCAACTTTTTCCGGATGCTGACAACGACTACCTTGAACAAGTAGCTACCGAACTGAATACCAATCTGTCGGCGTACGGGCTCGATACCGCTCTCCGCCAGGCCCACTTCTTCGCGCAGGTCATGCAAGAGGCAGGACCCGGCCTGCAAGCGCAGGTGGAAAGCCTGAACTACAGTCCCAAAGCGTTGACCCTCTTCAGTTACTACGTAAACCATCCGGATGAAGCCGTGCAAGACGGCTACGCGAAAGATCCAGCCACCGGGAGAATCGTTCGTCCAGCCAACCAACCAAACATCGGCAACAAGGCTTATGCCAATCGCATCGGCAATGGAGACGTTGCCAGCGGCGACGGTTATCTGTTTCGCGGCCGTGGCTTCATTCAGGTTACGGGCCGGGCGAATTACGCAACCCTCAATGCGCAATATGGAAACGTCTACGGCGCAGACGGCGCAGACTTTGTCGGGAATCCCGATCTGGTCGCGAGCTTCCCTGATAGCGTCCGCTCCGCCGTTTGCTTCTGGCTCCAGCATGGCTTGCCCACGCTTGCGGACTTGGGCAGCACAGACTTAAACGTCGATGCCATCACCGCTGTAATCAACAAGGGCACAAATTCGTATGCTGAGCGTCGTGAAAACTTCCAGAAGGCTTACCAGGTCTTTCAGCAAGCTGTGGACCAGTCTGCTGGTTCTTAGCGCTGTTCTGTTTTTGTCAGCCTGGTCATCGGCGCAAACAGCAAAGCCGTCCGGTTGTCTGCCGGATGAGGGCGTCGTGTTCTCTTGCCGGCTCAGCGGCAATGGTCGGACCGTCGCGCTGTGCTCCTCCCCGAAAACATCGCCCTTTGCATCGATCACGTATCGTTACGGCACCGAAACCAAGAATGAACTGACTTACGTTGCCAGCGCCGAGACCCACAACCGATTTCTCGGCACGGTGAGTCCAGTCAGCCCGAAGGCATCCGTGCGCCAGGTTTGGTTCGAGTCGAAAGACAAGAAGTACATCGTCACCTCATGCGTCGGTGGCGACTGCGCCCATCGCGGCGGACTCATCGTTTTTCAGGGCAGTCACCTGTTGCTCAGTCAATCGTGTGCGAATGCGGACAGCAGCCAGCCATGGTTTTCCAGCAGAGTCGTTCGCTTCGGGTCTGACCTCGACAGCAGTCACTCGAATACCGACCTGATTCAGTTGCAGGATTTCGACAACAATGTAGGCGTGCTTTATCCATCCAAGCCGGTGAATTAGAACTGTTTCATTTTCATAGTTGGTGTAGTCCGCCTTTCGCCTTGAAGGGGCACAGCTTCACAAGCTGCTGAAAGAGCGACTTCCGCGACAGTTTCGTATCAGGGCATGACTTCAGTCATGCCGTAAGACACTGAAAATACGGTAGGGCTTTAGCCCCTGAGGTTTTTCTTCAGCAGCGAAAATGACTTTTTCAGCAGCCTCTTCAGTCATGCCGCAAAGTGTTCAAAAGGAGACGGGCTTTAGCCCCTGGGGGCATTGGCCTGCTTCATCCGGAATCATTGTGTCCGCTCTAGCTTTTGAATTGTTTCCACCAGACTCTTCGTCGTCGGCGTCGGCACTCCGTACTGCTCTCCGCCCCTTAGCACCGGCCCCGCGATGCCGTCGAGTTCCAGCTTTCGTCCTGCGGCCAGGTCTTTTGCCATCGACGCGCGCATGGTCGGTGGAAAATTTACAAAGGCGGCTGCTCCTTTCGCGCCATCCACCTGCGCTCCCTCTTTCGCTGCTACCGCACAGGCCTCGCCAATGGCCGATTCGAATCGGGCCTTCCATTCTGCGTCGGCCATGATTTCGCCGTTGTTCTTTCCTGACGCCGACGTCACCAGCGCAAACGGCTCCAGGAAACACAGCTTGCTCCACAGCAGCGTCGCCTCGCTGGCGATGAACTGGCAATTCCAGCCCAAGCCGCGCAGCCGTTCGATCGTGTCTTTCAGTACCGGCTCACCACTAGCCGCAATGTTCAGTCGCACCGGCGAGCGATGCACAAACTTTCCAGGCGCAGTACGCTCGGCTTCAACCGCGATGGTGCCGGGCACGACGCGATCGTGTCCGAAACGCGCACGCAACACCGCCACGTGGTCCACTCCGTTGAGCAGCGGTACGACGATACCGGGCGTCGCCCCGATCGAAGCCAGCGCGTCTTCGAGCTGGTAAGTCTTGGTCGCAATCCACAGCACGTCCACCGGCTCGGTCAGTCGCGCCGCAATCTTGACCGGAGCCGTAATCTTTCCCCCCGGGTGTTCTACTGACAACGTCGATGGATGCTCCGCCAGCTTGTCAGCTCTGACGATCAGCGTAACGTCTTCGCCGATAGAACTCAGCGCCGTCGCCATCAGCCCGCCAATCGCGCCCGCTCCCAGGATTGCGTGTTTCATAAATCGCCTCTCGGATTCGATGACAGTGTAGTCCCGGAAGTGTCAGGCCAGATTTTCCAACATGTCATGAAGAATGCGCGCGGAACTGATCTCCCAGATTCTTTGAAGGGGCACGACTTCACAGGATGCGGAAAAAAGCAGTTTTTGGTAGAGCTGGCCTTTAGGCCAGCGTCTAAGCCCTTTATATTTGACCCGCCGAGCGGACTTTAGTCCGCGAGGCGTGAGCATTTCGGGACTTTTTCCGCAGCCTGTTCAGCCGTGCCGTTCCGGGCCCCATGAGAATTGGGCTTTAGCCCCTGAGGAAATTCGACTTTCCTTTCGCCATGATTTCTGGAATGGCTTTTAGATGCCTGTAATTCCCAATGCTGCCAGCGAACCCGCGTCTAACTGCGACAGCTGTTGCAGCACCGCGTAATGCGCGTCCCAGATCGCGCGTCCGCGAGAATTGCTGGCGAGATCCGCGTCCTTCAACACTTGCAGCGATACCGACACCTCGGCGCGAATCGGGTTCAGCGCCGGATCGAACATTTGCTCGACCACCTGCATCTCGGTAATGCGTACCGGCAAAACGCGCTTGCTGCCTGACACCCACACTGTCAGAGTATTAGCTTGGGGATAAAGCAGAAGCTCCAGCGCGGAAATGGCGGGCAAGAGTCCATCTTGCTGCGTGACCGCGTCACCCGTCTCCAGTTTGTCGGTCGCGTCGAGCGCGAGGGTGAAGTTGACCGTCTCGGCCGGCTCCGGCATCGGCCCAGCTGCCGCCGTTCCCGAAGCAACCGTTACGCCCGGCACGTGGGTCGCCGGCAGTTGAGCGACGGGCACGGCCGCATCCAGACGCCGCACCAGCGTCTCAGGGTTGTACTGAAACACGACGACCTTCAGGATGACGCCCGTCGTCGCATCCAACACGACGAACCCCGCCTTCACGAGTTTTTCCGACCCAGCTATTCCCATGTGTTGTCATCCAAAGCTTACAAAAAACGCGACTCGCAACGCCCGCGTGTCAGCCCGCAGCTTACAGGGTGCGGAAACAAACTGCCTTCGCGACGGCTTCGTATCAGGGCACGACTTCACAGGCTGCGGAAAAAGCGGTTTTTGGTAGAGCTGACCTTTAGGTCAGCGTCTAAACCCTTTATATTTGACCCGCCGAGCGGACTTTAGTCCGCGAGGCGTGAGCATTTCGGACTTTTTCCGCAGCCTGTTCAGTCGTGCCGTTAAGCCCTTGATTTTGTCATCGCGAGCGGGCTTCAGCCCGCGAGCGGCATTTTTTCTGACTCTTGAGAAGCCTCTCCCTAGCCCGGCGGTATCGTGAACGACGGCTCCGCCGGCTCAACCACCGACAGGTCACGCTCCCAGCCTTCGTTCTCCAGCTTGATGTGCTCAATCGCCACGGCCGCCGCGTTGGCGTCCAGTTCCGGCATCGCCTGATACTCCGACACCCAGCAGCGATAAATCTTGTACGACATCACCAGTTGTCCGGCTTCGTTGTACAGATCGAGAATGATGTCCTTGCGAAAATCCTTCAGCGAAACTTCCGTGCCCAGTCCCGCTCCCAAGTCCCACACTTTGTTCGCCCACTGCTCGAACGCCACGTCGAACGTAATGCCGCGTTCCAGCGTGATCGCATCGTACTTCGTGCGGCCCGGCGATTTGCGCGTCGTGCTCGGGTCTCCGCCCTCGCGGTGCTCAATGACTTCCGTGCTCCGTTTCAGCGGACTGACTTTCGACACACCTGCCACGTACTTGCCGTCCCACTTCAAACGGAACTTGAAATTCTTATAAGGATCGGCCCGCTGCGCGTTGACCGTGAATTGTGCCATGCAAACCCTCGTCCCGACAGCTTGCCACACTTGCCTGTGATAAGCGCGGAAAATAGACAGCGGAGAAGAATACAGCAATGGAGGGGAAAATCAACGGCAGGACTTTCGAAGCAGACTCGTCTCGGGATACAATTTCTCGCCGATACCTAAAACTGAAAAATGGAGACGATGAATGGGACTGAAGATTGGTGATACTGCACCTGACTTCATGGCCGAAACTACCGAAGGCCGCATTAAATTTCACGACTGGCTCGGCGATTCCTGGGCCGTGCTCTTCTCGCACCCCAAAGATTTCACGCCCGTCTGCACCACCGAGCTCGGCTACATGGCCAAACTCAAGCCCGAATTCGACAAGCGCAATACTAAGATCATCGGCCTCAGTGTCGATCCCGTTGACGACCACGCCCGCTGGGCCGCCGACATCAAGGAAACCCAGGGCCACGCGCCCAACTATCCCATGATCGGCGACTCCGACCTCAACGTCGCCAAGCTCTATGAGATGTTGCCTGCCGCCCTCGAAGGCAGCTCGAAAGGCCGCACCGCTGCCGACAACATGACTGTGCGCAACGTGTTCGTCATCGGCCCCGACAAGAAGATCAAGCTCATCCTCGTTTACCCCATGTCGACTGGCCGCAACTTCGACGAAGTCCTTCGCGTGCTCGACTCGTTGCAACTTACGGCCAAGCATCAGGTAGCCACGCCCGTAAACTGGAAGCAGGGCGACGACGTGATCATCCTCGGCTCCGTCTCCGATGAAGCGGCGAAACAGAAGTATCCCGATGGCTGGAAGGCTCCGCGTCCCTACCTGCGCATCGTGCCCCAACCGAAAGGCTAGGGACTCACCACACGTCCTAAGCCCCCTGTAGTTTGGGTGATACGAGAGACCCATTAGTGCCGGTAGGTAATAGCACTTACCGGCAAGTTTGGATTATTTTGTCTTGTCGGTCACCAAACCGTGTTACCTTACAGGCTCCCCTAGGCTAACTCTACGGTTACCTAGTTTCACGGAGGAATTGAAAGTGAAGAAAATTGCGCTGCTCGTAGTACTCGTTCTAAGTATGGCTCTGGCCAGTTATGCCGTACCTCTGCCCACGCTAAACCTGAATGAGACCTTCGCGTCCGGTGGCACCTTTTCCGGTACGCTTACCTTTTTGTCCGACTACAGCAACCTGACCGCCGTAACCGGAACATTGTCGGGTGGCCCTTACGGAACCGACTCCATCAACTGGATCTGGGACCCGACCATTAACTTCGCCGCTGCCGGCGGCTACACGCCGAACTTCGGTGGCAACTTCCTTATGGATGGGACCACCTGCGGTAACGAATGCGGCAGCTACACCTATTTCATCACCCTCACCTGGGATTACAGCGCCGCGCCGAATCTGCTGGTCGTCACCCCGGGCCCAATCCTGGGTGCTGAGGGCGGCAACAACGTCAATTACGATGACCCGTTGGTAAGCGGCTCGTTTGGCTCGCCCGTTCCTGAGCCGGGTTCGCTTATGATGTTCGGTTCGGGCGTCATCGGACTCGCGGGCCTGCTGCGCCGCAAATTCAGCGCCTAACCAATTCCGTTTTTTGATTTCTGTCGAGCCGGAGCTAAACCCTCCGGCCTTTTTATTGCGCTGCGAGGAGCGCGAGGGCCGGTCTCACAAATGCGAAGAGCTACTTTGCGGCGATTTTGAAGGGGCACAGCTTTAGCTGTGCCATTCAAGCCATTAATATTGTCATCCCTCGGAGGCTCTAGCCTCCGAGGGATCTGCATTTCGAGTCCCTTTGAGCCAATTGTCGTATCGTAGAACGACGATTCCGGAGGTTCCGCCTTGTCCCGCTTATTCCTCTCGTTCGCTGCGCTCCTGTTCGCTGTCGGCGTCTCCCCCGCCCAACCCGCGCCCCCACTCCGTGTCGCGGTCGTCGGACTCGTCCACGGCCATGTCGAAGGGTTCTTCCAGCACAACCTGCATCGCACTGATATCGAGATCGTCGGCGTCTCCGACCCCAGCCAGCCGCTCTTCTCGCGTTACGCCAAGCAATTCAATCTCGATCCCAAGCTCTATTACGCCAGCCTCGACGACATGCTCGAGAAGACGCATCCTCAGGCTGTGCTGGTTTACACCTCAACCTACGACCATCGCGCCGTCGTGGAAGCCTGTGCGCGCCGTGGGATCCACGTCATGATGGAAAAGCCGCTCGCCGTAAGCTATGCCGACGCGCAAGCGATGGCCGCAGCAGCCCAGCGCGGCAAAATCCATGTCCTGGTGAATTATGAGACCACCTGGTATCGCAGCAATCATGCCGCCGACGATCTGGTGCGAGGCGGTTCGCTCGGCGACATCCGCAAAATCGTCGTGCACGACGGCCACCGCGGCCCCAAAGAAATCAACGTGCAACCGGAATTCCTCACCTGGCTCACCGATCCCAAGCTCAATGGCGCGGGCGCGCTCTTCGATTTTGGCTGCTACGGAGCCGATCTTTCCACTTGGCTCATGAATGGTCAGCCACCGCTCTCAGTGACCGCGGTGACCAACACCATCAAGCCCGATATCTATCCTAAAGTCGATGACGAGGCCGTGATTATCTTGAAATACCCGAAGGCCGTTGCGATCATTCAAGCCTCGTGGAACTGGCCTTTCGATCGCAAGGACATGGAAGTGTACGGTCAGAAGGGATACGTCATTACTGTCCTGCATGACGATCTGCGCGTGCGGCTCCCCGACCAGCAGGAACAAAATGTGAAAGCGAAGGATGTGGCCGCGCCCTACGACGATCCGCTCACCGAGTTGCGTGCGGTGGTTCTCAACGGCGCCAAGCCCGACGGCCTCACTTCGCTCGAAACCAACCTGGTCGCGATGGAGATTCTCGACGCCGCTCGCACCTCCGCCGCCACTGGCAAATCCGTCGCCCTTCCGCTGAAGAAATAGAAATGCGATACGTTCACAACCGGCGTCTATAAATGGCTTTGAAAGGGCACGGCTTCAGCCGTGCGCCGGAGCATAATAAACGACGGGCTTTAGCCCCCGAGGAAAATCGTTCTCCATCGACCGTCGTATGAGACGACCTTCACAATGAATCCTCAATACCTCACGAACGAATCCCACGCCCTCACTGCCATCTTCTGGGCCGGTCTCATCTGCGGCGTCATGGACATCACCGCCGCCTTCATTACCTGGTGGCCGCAGGGCGTCGCGCCCGCCCGTCTACTAAAGGGAATCGCCGGCGGCCTTCTCGGCCCGCAAGCCTATACCGCCGGATGGCCAGTCGCAGTCCTCGGCCTCGCCTGCCACTTTCTCATCGCCTATTCCGCCGCGACGGTTTTCTATCTCGCCAGCCGGCAGCTTAGTTTTCTGACGGCCCACCCCATCATTTCCGGCGTGTTTTACGGCGTCTGCGTCTACGTAGTCATGTACTGGATCGTGGTGCCGCTCTCTCGTCTCCATCGCCGCCCCCACTCCCTCAACGCGACCATCATCGCCATCATCACTCACATGATTTGCGTCGGCCTGCCCATCTCGCTCACCATCCGTCACTTCTCTCGATCCTCATCCTGAGCGAGGAGCACAGCGACGAGCCGAGGGATCTGCTTCCAGTTTGTCATCCTGAGCGGAGCGACCGCAGGGAGCGCAGCCGAAGGACCTGCTGTTTCTGACCACTATCCACTAGCCACGAGTCACTGATTACTACTTCGGCGGCTGCGCTTGCTGTTGCTTCTGCTGCTCCTCTTGTTCCTGCTTCTTCTTGCTCACCGGCGTCACCGGAGCCGGCGGCTGGCATTTGTCTTCCATCACCTCGACCGCCGTCGCCTTAAAGCGCCGTGTTGAATCGCCCTTCTTGCCCGCGGGGGCCGGCAGCGGCTCCCACGATCCCGTCAGTTTCACCTTCGCACCTGCGCCTTGCTTCAACTCGTCGATGCCCACCACCTCCACGCCCAGCCGATGCTGCATGCTCGTCAAGGTGTAAAGATCATCGGCATCCGGTCCCGCCAGGCACCCAATCAGCGTCGTGCCTTTCGCGCCCGATGCGGGCTGCGCGGTCTCTTGTGCCGTGACGTTCCAGCTCATCGCTACCGCGCACGCCGCGATTATCACAATCCGTCTCATCCTTCTTGCGACCTCTTCTTCACGATACGGCATCGCTCCCGCCGCCCTCAACTCGCAGCCGCGGGAGCGCCGCCTTCATGCCGACTTCGTCTTCGACCACGCTGACGAATTCAGGCAAGCCACGACCCCGTCGATGACCTGTCCGAGTCCCGCTTGAAACTTGGCCGGATCAACAACGTCCTTGCCGGCAACAGCGTCGGTCGCAGAAATAGTGCTCTGCACCAGCGTCATGGCCGCGTTTTTCTTGGCTGCGCCCGTCTTGTGGCCCAGCAGTCCTTCGACTCCGTTCACGATGGCCGGCGCAAATGCGATTCCTTGCAGTAGCTTGTTAAGAAAGTTCATTTCCCGCTCCTTTGGTAGTTAGTTGATTTGCTGCTTTTCGATCTGAAAACGAGTTGTTTAAGAGGAGGACGCCGCGTCAACCGTCGCGGAGCACCTTGCTTCACGACCGCTTTGAAGGGGCACGGCTTTAGCCGTGCCGTACAAGCTCTCCATTTCTGTCATCCCGAGCGGACTTTAGTCCGCGAGGGATCCGCTTTCCCTGCGCTCCCAAGAACCCCGACATCCACTTCTGCTGCCCGTCTTCTCCGATAGGGCAGGGACTGACAACTGACGACCGACAACCGACAAGTGCTCTTACAACGGATAATCCACGTGCACCAGCGCCGACTGTCGCGAGTACTTCGCCGGTGACGACCCGTCATACTGTCGCACCAGGTAATCCTGCGAACGCGACAACCGTGGCAGCACGATCGTCTCTGTGGTGTATCGGCCCACCAGGTTGCCATCGTTCGTCGGTCCCCACCCTCCGTCAGAACTGCGCACTTCGAACCCTCCTCCCGTCGGAGGCGCGGTCCCTGTATCCACCGTGACCTGCGTCGCAATCACGTTCGTCACCTGCACTGCCGTCAAATCGGCGATAAATAGTGCCGACGACGGCCCGTTCGTCGTGAATGGCACCGGCAGCGGATCGGGCAGCGTCGCTTTCGCAAACTTGCAACTCAGCAACTCCGCCGCGTCGTTGGCAAACTTGATGGCGTACTCCGACCGGTCCCACGCCGCCGACGTCACCTGCACATCTACCTCGCGTACGATCGCCCCGAAATTCGCCTGCCGCGACGGTGCTATCACCTGCACCGCATCGCCCGGCAACACGTCGTTGGCCGGCAGGCAATCGCTGATGGTCCGGTACTCTCCGGCCCAGGCAGGCTGTACCGTGTCGTCCAGCAGTGCCAGCGCTGCATTCTCACAGTCAATCGACGTCGGCGCCGGTGGCACCGCCATATGCCGCACCCAGCTTCGCCGTCCGTGGTCTGCTCCCACACTGTGGGATGCAATACTGTTCGCATCCTGCACTCGCGCAATCGCCCGCGCGCTCGCCCGGTACGACACCACAATCTGTTCATTCGCCTGTGGAGGATACGGCGGATAGAAATGCAACTCGCCGGCGGTCGAGATATAACATTCGCCTCCATCACCCAACGCGCCTGTCAGCCGAGTGCGAAATGCTTGTCCCGGAATCATGCTCCGCACCTCGGCATTCACCATCTGCTGCAGCCGCGTGTACACCACTTGCGCAAACAACCCCGGTCCATTCACTACCGCGTAACTCGCAAACGCCGGGGCCGAGCCCAGCACTCCGTCGTACAACACCGTCGCCGCCGCTGCCATCGTCCCCGGATTGTTCGGGTCCACGTCGTGTACCGACAGCACGACGCGCATCGCTGCTGCAATCGTGTCCCCGCCGCGCCCACTCGCCGCCGCCATGCGCCGACGAGCAATACGTCTGCCGCACCCGGTGCGCTTCGTTAGCAAACAATTGCGTCACCAATTCATATTCATGTCCCGGCTGCGTGGCCAGCGCCGCCCCTGCACCCGCCCCGTTGATGAGCGCAGTGAATGTTGCAGTTGCTCCCATTCGGCGTAATGCTGAACCCCGCCACGCAATTTGCATCCGCGATGCTGCCGTTGTAAATCCCGCCCAGCGTCCCGCGTCGACGCTCGCGCTGAACGTCACCTGCCCATGCTGGATGCGCAATCCTCCCGCCAGCTCGACCTGCTCCACCAGTTCGACCGTGGCTGGGCCGCCATTGATCTGCAACTGCCCACTGGCGACTCCCACTTTGCTGTTCGGATCTGTTACATACCACAATGTGGGACTCAGCCCGGACCCGGCATAGTCTTCCTCAAATACCGTTACTGTCGCTCGCGCAAACGGTGACCGCGACAGGTAAAAGCCCAGCGTCGTGCCGTCCCCGATGAAATAGTCCCGTACATAGGCCGTCGGTTCCAGCTCGCCCACGATCGTCGCGTCATTGTTTAGGCAGTCGGGCTGCACCACCGTCAGCCCATCCGGCGAAAACTTCGCATCGCTCTCGCTAACGCTGAAGCTCTGCTGCCCCACCGGCTGAAATATGAGCTTTCCATCGCTGACCCGGTAGCACGCGCGCTCCATCGTCGCCAGCGCCTGCGCATGCTCGCTCCATGATTTCTGCGAACTCGCGACATACTGGTTCACATAGCCCAGGTCCTGTACGCCGGTAACATCTAGTACTCCCGGCAACACGTCGTTCGTAATCGTGCGCAGTGCGTCACCCACCATGCGATACACAAACGGAGTCCGCGCCGTCGGCGCATTATGATCGAGCAGCCAACTGTCGTCCGTGGCCGTCAGCGCATATCGCCACACCCGCCCCGCCTGCGCTGCTCCGAGATATTCCAGCTGCGGCGCTATCGTTAGATAGCCTGTAAACAGCTTGTATCCATCGTCTCGCTGCAGAACCACCCGCGCTCCGCTCGCCGGAACTCGAAACGTCGCATCTCCCGACGCCAGCCCCACCTGCATCTTCGCCGCGCGGTTTAACTCGCGCTTTATCTTGGGTAAGTTTTCGGCGTCGAGATACGCGCTGTAATCCTGCTGCCCCAACCCGTCGTTATTATCGATAAGTAGTTTCATAATTTCGCACTGTGATAAAGCCTGACTTGAAATGTGCTCGTTTCAGCCGTGCGCGCCCAACTTCATGGACGCTGGCTTTAGCCACTGAGGGAATTCGTTTCTTCCCAGCCACCGGATTTGTGAGATAGCTTCTAGTTGCCAGTAGCTTTGTTCTGGCCACTAGCCAGCCAGCCAGCTGGCCACTGCTTCACACCGCCGCATTCTTCGCCGGAAAATAGCTGCGATAGCACAGCACCGTCTCCCCATCATTCGGATCGACGCTCGGCATCGCCCGCAACTTCGCGTGCAACATGTTGCCAAACAGCGGTGCAGCAATCTCTCGTTGCACTTCGCTCGTGCTCGCCGCCGCTTGCAGTCGCGGATAATAAAAGCACGCCCGTCCTCCGCTCCCTCCCGCTACCACAAACAGCGCCGCCCATTCCTGGAAGTAGCTGTCTCCTTCACGGTCCATCAGCGCCACGACTTTCTGTACGCCCATGCCAGTCTGCGCGCCGCCAATCAGCCGTTGGCTCAGGATTAGCGACGTCGGTGTTTTGTTCGACACTCGCGCAACATTGAAAGTAACGCGTCGTACCAGGTCGACATGTGATGCCGCATCCAGCGCCGTCGCCAGGTACGTGCCTGGAGCGCCGGCCCCGAGGTATCCCGCTTGCCCGGTGTAATCAGCATCCACAGCTACCACGTCGCCAATTTGGAAGTTCGCCAGGTCCGCCGCCGCCAGCGGCAATTCGTACATCGTCGCTCCGTCCTGCACATACACCGCAGGTGTTGCGATTCCCCCCGAACCGCGCGGCAGGCTCGTCATCGGCGTCGCCAGCACGTTGATCTGCTGTCCGCCTCCGGCCAGCGCCATTTGCAGCTTTCCCCAGTTCGGCAAATCGAATTCCACACCCGCATCAAACTGCGCGCGATACTGCGCTGTCAGCGTGCTCTGCGGGCCCGTTCGCAGCGTCTCGTACTTCGTTCCCGACGTCCGCTGAAAATTTTCCACCCACCCGAGGTCTTGAAACGGCGACGGCGCTGCATCCAGATCGAACTCTCCCTGGTCTGACGGATCGAACGGCACGCTCGTCCCAGCGTTGCGGTCGATCGGCAGCACATACGCTCGCACTGCCTCCGCCAGCGGCCACATCTGCGACTCCTTCGCATACGGATTGCCACTCATACCTGGTTCACCTCGGGATAGAAATAGACCGTGAGGCTTGCCTCACCCGCCACGCACTCCGGCGCCGCTTTCGTCGCACGAAACGCGGGCTGGCTCCAGACAAACGTTGGAGCCCAGATCCACCGGATTCGCGCCGGTGTAATCGTTCTTCCGCGTCACTGCCGGCGCGCACACGCCCAGCAGTTCCGATTCCAGTTCGCTCAGCATGCGTCCGCGATCGAGGCCGCCGTTCTGCTCCGTCCCCGCGCTCGCGTACGACACCGTGCACTCCATCGCCATCAGCGTGCTGATCGCCGGACGCACCGCATGCGCCTCGCCCCACTCCACGTAAAACGCATCGTGCTGCCGCGCCGTTACGCTGGGCTTGTCGTTTTCCACCACCACGATCGCCGGCCGCGTGATTCCATCCACTGTGATCGTTCGCGCCGGATACGCCTGCGCCAGCCTGTCCCGCAATGTCAGATAGAAGCTGTCCTTGGTTGCCTGCATGTGTGTTACTCCGACGCCAGAATGTGGTACAGGTATTCCGATCCCGCAAAGTGGTCCACCACCACGCTGTCGATGTGCAGCAGCTTGTTGTGGAACAGCAGGCCGTGCGCCTCCAGCAGCCAGGTAGCGACATCTTCAACCCCGTGCGCTGTCGCCGCCGCAATCGCCGCCGTCGCGCTCACCAGTACCTCGACCTTCCGCGTCTCGTTGGCCGCCATCGCCGTGCTTCGCACGACTACCGGAAACAGCGACACATCCTCGAATCCGCCGCACGCCATGCCCAATTGGGCGCTCGTGCTGTCGACCGCCGGCTGAGCCACGCGCACCGTGATATGTGTCGCACCCAGCGATCGCAGCATCGCCTCCGCCGCTCGTTGCGCCATGTGTGCGCGTCCCGCAATCGGCCCCACAGGAGCTGAAACTGTTGCCATATCAACCAACCTTCTGCGCCACGTAAGGCGCCAGCATCGTCTGCACGCTCGAATCCACCAGCGTGTCCGCGAAGTATTCCAGGTGCATCGAATTCAGCGTGTTGGCGCGCACATTCAGCGCCGGCGTCGCCTGCGCATTCCGCACGATCTGCGCGCACGCAAACTTCACCGGATCGGGAATCGTGGCAAACCCCGCGTTATACGTGATCTCTATCTCCTGGAACTGCAATCCCAGCGGGTTCCCCAGCCACGACACCTCGCCCGTGTCCGCGAAGTAATCCATCTGCGTCACATCAACGTTGATCCACGTCCCTGGCAGCGCAAACGCTGTCGCCACCTCCAGGGTCATCTCCCACGTTGTCAGATCATCGCCCCGCCGCGGCGTCGCATACCGCCCGCGCGCCGATACCAACGGAGATGTCTGCCCCTGCGGCGTCGCCAGTGGCAGGTAGGCAAGTTGGACCGTGTTGCGTCCCGGCGTCAGCCGCAGCCGTTCCGTGTACTGTGACGCTCCCAGCGTTGGACGCCGGCAGTGCGCATCGATCATCGACGACGCGGCCGCCACCCACGACGCCGGCGTGCTCGCCTCAATCCCATAGTTTTCGTATTCCGTCGGATCCAAATAGTTCATGGTTGTTTTGCCCTCTACCTCGATGTCATTCCTGAGCGCGAACGGCGCGAAAACAGGGATCATTCGCAACCTGGTCGCTCGCGTCCGCGCCCTTGGGTGGTCCAACCCTCACCGCCCTGTTTTGGCGATGGGGTGGCACTGACAACTGACAACCGATCACTGGCAACTGCAGTTACCGGTTCACCACCACCTTGTAGTGTGCGTAATTCGCGCCCTTCACCACTACGCCGCCAAACTTCACGACGACCATCTGCGACGCCAGCGAGCTCGGCGTGCCCAACTGGAACACGCGCGGTGTCGGGCTGGTCAGCCAGTGGTACTCGATCATGTCTTCCTGCACGATGTAGCACGGCAGCACTGCCGTCCCGCTTCCCGGCACGCCCGTATACGGCAGGGACCATTCCGGAATCAGCGGCAAATCGCCGGCCTGCGTCGACAGCGTCTTCACCCGCAGCCCAGCGCCCACATCGGTGGTCGAGAGCACCACGTTGAAGTCCTGTTTCATCTCCCGATCGATCAAATCCAGAGCACCGGATTGGCGTAGATCGCCGTCGGCCGCACTTCGAAGCTTGAGTTCGACACCATCTGCGCCACCGTCGACTTCAGGTAGTCCACAATGCTCTCGCTGGTCGTGATCGTCACGACGTTGCCGCCGTCATTGATCTGCTGTGCCGCACCGTAGTACTGCGTTGTGGTAGGCGAGCTCAGAGAAGTGTCATTGCCGTTCCATAGAGAAACATCATGCGTGCGCATCAGACCTTCTACCGAGTCCGCCAGGTCCTTCGCCTGCAGGTACGCAAACTGGCTCTGTTGCGCGCCCACCTCAATGTCGAACAGGTTGTAGTTGATCTGGCTCACCAGGCATTTCAGCGGGACGCTACGCTCCACTCGGGTCGGCGAAACCAGCGTCGGCGCGATGGTGCGCGGATCTACGAAACCGTTGGCCGCTGTCGGCGATGCAATCGCTGTCTCTTCGAAGAAGCGCGATGGATGCCCCGTGGCCGGCACGTTCTTAATGCGTTGTCCGAACACCCCGCGTCGCCGCACGATGTCGGTGATTTCCGTCTGGTAGCGGTCGATCTCCACCGCACCTGGCCCCATGTAGTCGGCGGCCGCCTGCAGATTTACGAATTGTGCTTTCATGTTGTCCTTTCAAAAAGAAAAGCGGCCTCGGCCGCCGTTTAGTTAAGAATGTTGTGTCTTACACTGTCAGACCGACGATATCGCCGCGGCCACGAGTTACCGGTTACCAGCCACCTGTCGTAGCTGATTGCTAGTTGCTGGTCGCTAGTTGCTAGACCAATATTCCCGCCCTCGCCATCTCCGCCTTCACCGCAATCCGCTGCTCGATGCTCAACCCACTTAATGCCTTTTCCAGCACCGGGGCCTCGATCAGCGCGTCGCCCTCCACGCCTTCTTTCGCCAGCAGCGTCGTCACCAGCGGAGACAGCGTCTTGCGTCGCGCCTGCGCGGCTTGCGCCTTCAGGTCGTGGTTCGCCTTTTCCGCATCCGCCAGCTTCTTGTGCATCGGCGCGTCTTTCGCGTCCTCGTGAACGTCGTCATCTTCCACTGCCGCCACGATGCGATCGATCTTGGCGTGTAGCGCATCAAACTGCGCATTAATGTTGTGCAGCGCGTCCGCCATTGCCTGTGTGGCTTCCGCCAACTTCCCGGCAATGTCCGGAACCGCCGCCTGGTTCGTCTCGTTTCCCTGCTCCATGCTGTTTTCTCCTTCACCCTGGCCGACTTCCTGTCATGGAAGAGCGGGCCTTGCAAAACCGCGTACGTATCGACGCCCCCAGTGGGTGTGACCTACTCCTTATTGCTAAGAGCTAATAGCTAATTGCCAGCTACCAGTCACCAGTTACCTTTCACGCCACCGCAATCCACGTCTCCGGATACGCCGCCCTCTCGCGTCGCAGCACCGCCGCCCCCGTGAACGTGAACGACGTGACCGTCCATATCGGAGACGACGGACTTACGACAATCGCATCCGTGATTTCGTATGACATCCCCAGCGTCCCACTTCCCGCGCGCAATTCCGCGACCACGTCCGAAAAATCGTGCGCATACAAATACCCGCTGATCGCAATCTTTCCCGCCGAAGCCTGCCAGTTCGTAACTTCCCTAGCAGCCTTGAAGGGGCACGCCTTTAGGCGTGCCGTATGAAGCTTCTCGGAATCGGGCTTTAGCCCCTGCGGGACCTCGCTCTTTGCGACTTCCGCCTTCAGCGGCACGATCTCCGCCGCCGTGATGACTCCAATCTTTCTGCGCGCATCGTGCGCATCCAGCGCGGGAGCGTAATCCAGCGCCATCCCTAGCAGCGACGGCAGCGCCGCCTCCGTCGCCTTTCGCGTCAACATCACCCGATGCCCCTTCGCCCCGCTCGGCGCTCGCCGCGATGGACTTCCCACCAGCGTGAGCACCCCGTGAAATTCCAGGCGGTTCGGATGCCCCTCCACTTCCGGCATCTCCAGCGCCATCGCTTCCATTTCCAGGTTCATCATGTTTCTCGCCTCTTCCATCCCTCTTACGACTTGTCATCACGAGGTCGCCGTGGCGACCGAGGGATCTGCTTTTTTCGTCGGTCATCCTGAGCGAAGGGGGCCTTGCCGCCGAAGTCGAAGGACCTGCTGTTCTTCGCCTTTTCACTGACCACTGGCAACTGACAACTGCCTCATTCCATCTGCGGCGCATCCGCCATGCCATCCGTCTTCTCCGCCAGCGGAGGCAGACCCTTCATCCGCCGCACTTCGTTCACCGTCAGCACCCCACATTCAATTAGGATCTGCTGGATCTGCGCCTGCTCCAGCTCATTCGGCGCGTCCACGTCCGTGAACACAAATTGCAGATCGTTCCATCCCAGCCGCTTGCTGATGACGTCGCGCGTCAGGTGCTCAGCAACCAACCGCGCCACCGGAACCACCGCCGTGCGAAACGCGTCATCTGACTGGGTCGTCGCCGTGTTGCGGTTCACGTCACTCACCAGCCCCAGCATCATCGGAGGCAAATCGAACGCATCCGCAATCATGCGAATCAAAAACTCCTGCCACTGCAGCCGGAGGTCCGCGTCCGTGCCCGCACCAAAACGCAGCACCTCCGGCTTCGACTCCGCCGACAAAATCGGGACCTTGCCTGTGCCCTCAATCTCGTCCTGCCACCATCGAATCAGCCGCTCATGATGTTGCGGCGTCAAATTCTGCAGCCATAGCGCGTACTGCACCACCGTGTTGCTCGCCAGCCGCGCTGCATAACGGTGCGCGCCCAGGAACTCGTGGATCGTCTCGAACGCGACTTCCAGCTTGCCCAACCCAAACGGTGTGTGCGTCCGCGGATTCAACCGTATGTACGCCAATTCCTCATCCGCCAGCGTGATCTCCGCATTCGGCATGAACTGCCCCGTCGCCTGCACATAACGCGGCGACGCAGGGTTCCCGTCCCAATCGCTCTTGATGCGAATGCTCGCTCCATCCACCGGCCACAGCACTAGCGGACGCCGCTCGTCCCCGGTCAAATCCAGCTCAATCGCGCCGAAGCCCCCCACCAGCACGTCTTCCAGCACCTGCTCGATCATCGACCGAAACGAGTCCTCCGGATTCGGCTGCTCGAAGTTCTCCGTTAGCACCGCAATCCGTTCGTCAATGTCGTCGTATGGGTGGCCCGCATATCCCTTCTTTTGGGATATGTGGAAACCGGATTCGGGTGGCCCATCCGGGCCGGGTGCCCCACTCAAACCGGTTTTGCTTGAGTGGGTCTTTTGACTTCCCGACTCGAAACTCGAAACTTGAAACCTGAAACTTTTTCTTGGTTCAATCCTCCACTGCATCCCCGCCACGCGATCTTTCACGATGTTGATCGCGCGCCTCGCAATCGGCGTCTCCGCAAACCGCCGCAGATTCGCCGGCGTCGGTTTGGGCATGACTCCGGCACGCAGTAGCGTGGGTGCCCCCGAAGTCAGTATGGAAGGCAGGGGCACCGTCCGACGTGCAGTCTCGCTCCCAGTCCCGCTCGCAGCCGCCTGGATGCTGTCCGCTTCGTTTTGAAGGGGCACGCCTTCAGGCGTGCCGTTAAGCGTCTTATAGTTGTCCTCCCGAGCGGGCTTCAGCCCGCGAGGGATCTGCTTTCCCGTTCCCACAACGATCTTTGACACTTTCGCCACCCGGCGCATCGCGCCGTGCCAACCATTTCGCATGTTCATGAGTTCTCGCTTCCAATAGAAAAGCGCCCCTCTCGGAGCGCCGTTGAACTTACCTGCCAATCGTCGATTCCTGCTATCCCACTCTGTGGGATAGCATTATTTATCCCTTGTCATCCTGAGCGAAGCGCTCGCCTACTCTTTGCGAACCGCGCCTTTTGCGGTTCGGGCGAGCGCGCAGTCGAAGGACCCCTACCCTCCAACAACCCGCCGCGATTCTTCAACCGTCTCGTTTTCGCCACCGGTAACCGCTCGCCGCGCTCGCCTTAGCTTATTGCTAATCGCTAGCTGCTAGTTGGTTTTTCTAGCCACTAGCCACTGAGTTCCACTCTCGCCCTCTCCGCAATCCCCGCCATCTCGCTCACCGCCGCTACACGAATTTCACTCGCCGCCAGCGTCGCCAGCGCAAACCCAATAGCGTCGTCCTCGCGCTTCAATCCGTCTTCGATTACCGCCGTCAACTCGCTGCCCGCATTCTCCGCCCGCCGCAATCCCTCCCGCAGCGCCGGATAGCTGAATGCCAGCACCTTCGCCGCATCCACATCCGTTTCCAGCGACACCGCCTGGAACATCTTTATTACTCCATTCGGCCTGTACCCGAAATCAATCTTCAGCGGATCGCCTTTCGCTCCATAATTCGCCAGCGCAATATCGCGCCGCCCCAGCGCCCAAACTCCAGCGCCCTCAAACGCCTCTCGCATCGCCGCATAAATCACGCGCCGGCCGCTCTGCGCCCGCCGTTCGTGCCGCGACGACTCCAAGTACATCTGCGCCAACTTACCCAACTCTACCGACGGATTCTCCGTCAGCACTGCCTTCGCCTCAGTAATCTGCAACGTGTTGGATAGCCCTTCTTCCAGTAGCCGCAGCAACCAATCCCGCCGCGACATCGGCCCCCTATAATTAATGACCTCCGTCGCCCGCGACTGGAGCATCCGCCGCAGTTCGCCCTCGAACGACTCCAGCAACTCCACATCAACTTCGGGGTCCAAACACCGCACCCGCCGCCAGTCGCGCGTAAACCGTACATCGGTAAACGCCGCCTCGCCGTCGCCCGTCTCCAGGAGCACCACGCCCAAATTGACGAACTCATCCTTCACCGCGTCCGGCACATACCGCAGCAGATAAAACTCGCACTGTCTATACTCTGCCATTCAAGTGAGTCGCAATGCTCTCGCCGGTTACTGGTGACTGGTAACTGGCGTAACCCAGCCGACCATCACGATCCTTTAATCAGTTTCGCGTGCGACCCGCCTCCACTTTCCGTATCAGCGACCCCAACATCCGTTGGACCCGTCTCGTCTGCAAATTCAAACCGTCGTATGAGTCACTGACGAGCCCTAGATCCCGCGACAACACCAAGAAATACTCCAGCTCGAACGCGGAGCCCATCGCTATATCTAGGAATCGATGCAAGTCCCCATTTCCGGAACGTCCACATCCTTCCGCGATGTTGGCGGCTATGGACGCGCTGCACCTCCTCATCTGACGGGTCAGCCCGTAGAGTTCATGCTTCGGAAAGTCCGCCGTTACCTTGTATGTCGCTAGAACCAGATGATGTGCGACTTCCCAAACTTTCAATTGCCGAAAATCTCTCATTCCCATGTCTTCACCAGTTACCAGCTACCAGTTACCTAGTTCACCGCCTCCCGCCACTCGGGAAACGGATTCCTCGACGACTTCCGAAACGACTCAATCAACTCCCTCACTCTTGCCCTCCGCTCCAGCAACTTGCAGAGCAACTTCTCCAGCTCTCCCGCTTCACTTCCATACCACTCCGGTGGAATCTCCTCTGCCAGCGGCCACACTGAACTCTCCGGAAACGTCTCAATCCTGCTCAGCCACGGTTCAAACGACTCCCACCCTGTGACACACGCGTAAACATCATTCCGCCCAAACACGCCGCGTAGCGGCGAATCCGGAAAACTCCACTCCCCTGCATTAAAGCAATATCCTTGGTCGATAAAACTCGCCGTAAACTTGCGCTCACGTCCCTTCTTCCAGAACGCCACCTGCCGCCCATTCGCGTTGCAAGTCCATTTATCCAGCGCCAGCGCGCCCGCAAAATCGCGCATGTTGCGTACTTGCGCCATCATCGGCTCCGGCAGGTAGTCATAAACCTGCCCTTCCGTCGGAGCCACCACGTACCGCGACCCAAACGACAGCCCCGCCGTCATCATCTTCCGCTGCCCGCACAGCTCCCACCGCAACTCCGGAGTGTGCTCCACCAGCCACGGATGCACATCCACTACCGCCACCGCCGGCATCGGCAGCCCAATCATCTCGCCCAGCCGCGTGCCTAGCCAGTCATTCACCAGCACCCGCGTGTGCTGGGGGTTGTCCTGAAACTTCACCACATAATAATGACCGTCCGCGCAGCGCATCATGTGGCTCTGCGCTCCGCCCCGCATCCTCCGTACGTGTTGCACCGCATTAATCAGCAATGCTCAATCCTGTCGATAATTTTTCTGTCATCCTGAGCGGAGCGACCGCAGGGAGCGAAGTCGAAGGACCCCTATTCTCGCCAGAATTCGCGTGGGCTTTCGCTAGTTGCTAGCCGCCGGGTGCCCCATCCTTTCCCTTCTTTTGGGAAAGGGTGGGAACAAACTGTTTGTACCCTTCATCTCTTTGCTCGTAACATCGCCTCAGCTAACCATCGATCACGGACGACTCACTCATCCAGCCTACCCACTCCCACTTCCTCTTTCACCACCATCCATCACACCAGCATGTGACATCACCACCGACCCAATCTCAAAATGGAACGGGGAGCGCCTACCTGCTCCCCGCCTTTACTAGCCACCAGCCACTAACCACTAGCCACTTCTACAGCACTCCCACTTCCACCTGCGCCCTCGCCGCCGAGCACTGTCCGGCCTCCTCCGCTCGTACCGCCAGCGCGATGGCCATCGCCATCACCGTGTCGTCATGCGCTCCATTCGCCGCCGCCGTCGTACCATCCGGACGCCGCACAAACGTCTTGCACTCTTCCAGCAGCCTCCGGCTGTTCAAGACGAACGGTGCTGCCGCCAGCACTGCTGCCAGGTTGTCCAGCATTCGCGGACGCGATGCTGCCGACGTCAGCCATCCCCCATCACCTTTCTGGTGATAGAGCCGAACGTCCGCGTGGGTGAATCCCATGTGGGCCAGCACTTCATGGCCGTGGTTGTTCCGCTCCACCGCCACCTCCGCCTGGTTGTATTCCCGCGCCAGGATCGCTACTCGCGCCGCCAATTG
The DNA here is from genome assembly GCA_963730105.1 of uncultured Acidobacteriaceae bacterium. GTDB lineage: Bacteria > Acidobacteriota > Terriglobia > Terriglobales > Acidobacteriaceae > DASRAA01. Next base: position 315,876 of record CAVSQO010000006.1, on the reverse strand, counting down.
CTGCGGCGTCAAGTGTCCGCGCAGCTCGGCGCACTGCATGCCTCCCGAACGGTCGATTACCTGTGCCACCGCATAGTCACCGTCCGCTCCGCCTCCCGCCGGATCCACTCCGATGATGTACTCCTTGCCCTTCTTCACCGGCAGAAACGTGATCAGCCTTCCAGCATCCGTTTGACCGGTGACGATGTCCGGGATCTCCTTCAGCCGCTGCTCGATCACATCCACGTCGAAGATGCAATCGCCCGACGCCAGGAAGCAGCTCTCCGCATCCTCCGCGTACTCTTCCTTCGCGCGCCGTCCGAAGTTCGCCCGAATCTCACGGCGGAAACGCGATCTGTTCCGCCGTCAGCTCGTGTTTCTGCATGAGCTCGGCTTCTTCTTCCGTAAGCTCCAACTCCTCCACCACCGGCCGCTTATAATTCGGCTCCCACCACCACGGATAGAAGTGCCGCGAGTAGCCCATCTGTTCCGCTCGCTGCCACTCCTCGTAGAAGCAACCCGCCGCTCCGTTCGCCGTTGACTCCAGCACGATCTCCCCGTCCGGAGGCACCGCCGCCCGCAGCGCCGCTAGTGTCGCCTCCGCGTCTCCCGGCCATCGCGACACCTCCGAGCAGTGCAGGTACTGGATCGTCAACCCGCGCCCGGCATTCTCGTCGGCCGCTTCCACCCGGTACTGGCTGTCCAGGTGCGGAAAGATGATCTGCCGTTTGTTCACGTGCGACGTCGCCAGCACACCCTTGCGGAAGTGCTCCGGCATGTTCGACAGCAGCCGGTGCACGATCCGGAAAATCTCTTCCGCGGATCGCTGATCGTGCGCCACCTGCACACACATCGTTCCCGGCCGCGTGATGCAGTTCAAAAAGAAGCGCGCGGCCACATAGGTCGTTATCCCCAGTTGCCGCGCCTTCAATACGATGCTGCGCTTTGCCGCCGTCGTCGCGTAGTCCCGCTGCACCGCGTTAACCTTCAACGATTCCAGCCGTGCCCTTTTGTTCCTGATCTTCATTCGTTCCATCATCAGGAACTCTCGCGGTGCGACCCAACGCCTTCGTCCACCTTCCTTGATCCAGCAACACTGTTTCGTGAAGTCTAGTAACTTCCCCCACTGCCGCATAAAATCAAGCTGGTCCTCGATCTTCTCTCGATGCTTCGCGATCCGTTTTTCTCGCGCTGTCTGTGCGGCCTCGGCTTCCGGTTCCTCCGTTATGAATGCAATAAGCCTGCTAATTTGTTCTTCCGAGGGTCCCGCTTCTGCCCCGTCATCTTCCTCGTCCTGCGAGTCCAACTGAAAGCTGATAGCTGACGGCTGACAGCTTTCTTCGATTGTTTCCTGACAGCTTCCAACTGACAACTGGCGACTGGCGGCTGACAACTGTTTTCCCACTTCTGTCGCGCTCATGGTTCACCCCTGAAAAACGGGCGCCACAATGCGGGGACTGGCCTTCCCTGCGAACTGGGTGCCCCATCCATGTTGATGGGTGGCCGACATATCCCCGGTTGTGGGATATGTGGGATTCTGCATCCCTTTGGAGCACCATCCCGCCCCTCATTCGGACGAAGTGGGCCTGTTCGAAAGTCCGGCAGCACCCCACCGGGCGCCCCGCCAATACAACAAAACCGCCGGATCCTTCTGTGAACCCAAACCCACTGGGTGCCCCATCCTTTCCCTTCTTTTGGGAAAGGGTGGGATCAGAAGTCTCCAACGGCCAAGTGCACGCGCAATCTACTCTGGGTCTCACTCTGTCTGACAGTGTCAGATCCGCGAAACTCTCCGTCACGCGCGCCGTTTTACCACACTTCTATGATTCCGTTTTTTCTAACCACTAACCACTGCCTTGTCATCCTGAGCGAAGGCGGCGCTTCGCCGCCGCGGTCGAAGGACCTGCTTCTTTTAACCACGAATTACCCCGTGCGGGTCTCTAGACCAACCCTTTTCCGCGTCCTCCGTGCCTCCGTGGTGAATTCGTCTTTTATATCCACTATCCTTTGACTTTCGGTCTCATTCGATCCGCGCCCTATCTATGCACCGGCGACTCTCCTCATACCTGATTCCGATCCGTCTAGTCCGTGCTAATCTGTGGTCGATTTTGCTTTTGCTTTTTGCCTGATTCTTCTCCGTGTCCTCCGTGCCTCAGTGGTAAATCCCGCCTTTTCTATCCACTACCCACTAGCCACTAGCCACTATTTTCACTGAATCGTGCTGCAATAAAACCCATCCCCCGTCAACTTATCTCCACTCCCCACGTTGAACAGGAACTGCAGCGTCGTCGCCCCCGACACATTCTCACTCCACGCCAGCCCCGAATACGGAGCCTCCGTCGTGCCCCCAAACGACGCCCACGGAACATTCACTGTCTCCGCCGTCAGCGACGCGAACGTGAAGATCTCGATCGACGCATCTCCGCCCGTCGTCCCCGTCGCGTACGGAGTCGGATACGTGTAGGTCGTGCCTCCCAGCTTCCATCCCATGCTCACGCTCGCGCTTCCCGTCGTATGCCGCGATCGCGCCACACATCGAATCCCCGTCCCCACCGAAAATGTTCCTGCCGGAATGGTCACGCTGTATAGCGCCGTCATCGCTCCCGTGCCCGTCACTGCCGACGTCGGCCCCTGGATCGACACACTGTGCGGCGGCGTATAACCCAGCGCGTTCTGCTTCGCATTCAGCGCACTTTGCAGGTCCGCCTGGCTGCCAAGCGTGCCACTGATACTGCCCCAGGTACTCGCGCCGCCGCATCCTACGCAATTCGTCACGTTCAGCGTTCCCACCGTCGCGGTCGTCGAGTTCACATCCGCGGCGTAAACCTCCGGCCAGCGCTGGTTCGGCTCGCCAATCCAACGGTTGCTCGCATCGCCCGTCCTCCAGATGGGCACAAACACCCACGTGTTCGCGTCGTATCCATTGCCCGCGCCCAAAAAACGCGACCCCATCCTCGCCATCATCTCTGGAGGCTGCCCGAACTGCGTCCTATTCGGGATCCCGATCTTCAATCCGCCCGTGTAGTAGCTCGTCCCGTCACCATTCCCTTGTGACGCAATCATGCTGCTGCCGTCGGTGCTCGACCCAAAAATCTCCGTCAGCGCCGAACTTCCGCCCTGAATAAATGTCCCCGGTGCAAACGTAAACGCCTGCCCGCTCTGGTACGACCCCGTTGGCAAGTACGAAAACGGCACCTTATTCATGTTGGCTGCCGCAAACGTCCGGCTGTTGATCGTATCGTTCACCGCGTTCACAAAATTCGCGTCTACATAAAAGTTGTTCACTGTCACAAACGGAGCCACGCCTGCTTTTCCATTAATGATCTTGATTACGTCGTGCACGCCCGGTCGCGCATATGTGTAGCCGCCCACCAGGTAGAATCCCGGCTGCGATCCGTCCGCCGGCATGTCAATCGTGATCAGCGGATCGTGCCCGCTGATCTCCTCCTCCGACTTCAGTCCCAGCACCGTCAGCGTCGCCGACTGGCTGCCGTTAAACCGGATGATTGACGTCGCATTGCTGTCGCCGCTCAGCCCGCGCAGCACAGCCACGCCCTGCAAGTTGTCCAGGTCCACGCCGAACTGCCCCGCGCTGTTCGTCGTGACGTTCGAAATCTCCGACTGGGTCGCGAAATTCCCTTCCAGCCTAATGTCATCGTTAAGGCAATTGCCCAGTTCCAGCGACCGCAGCACCGCCGTCTCGCCCATGTTTTCTACATTGATGCAATTGCCCGCCGTCTCATTCGCCTTGTTGCCGTCGATGTGGAAGTTTTCAATCGACGCCCAATGCCACCATTGCGCATTCGCGCCCGTCCCCGTTCCCACGGTCGACGTCGCAATCAGGTCCGCGTTCAGCCCGGCGCCCGCATTCACATTCGTTCCGTGGTTGGGCGATGTCCCTGCTCCCACAATGTGGGAGCCCGGCATCGAAATGACCCCCGCTGTCACATTTGCGACACCATTGTTATTGCTCACCGTGCCGGTAATCGTGTAAGTCGTCGCCGCTAGCTTCAGCGTCACCGAATCCCGCACGATAAACCCCGGCCCGCTGTAGGGCGCGGTCCGGTCATCGATCACCAAGCCCGCGCCTCGCACCGTACCATTGTTATAGGCCGCATCAATGGCCGCCTGGATGCTCGGATACTTACTCACCAAAAAGCCGTTGCCCGGAAGGCCCGGGTCTCTGAACGCTCCTACTCCGATTGTTGCGGCATTTTCCGTCCGCTCGTTCCCCGTAGTGCAGCATCCGGCATTGCTGGAATTCGTCGCCACATCAAACGAATACCCGGAGTGATTGGAATTCGTCGTCGAGTCCGCTCCCCCGCTGTAAGAAACCGCCGGATACAACGCGCTGTCCGTCGTATTGTTCATGGCAATCGATCCCGCTGCGCTGGCGCCAACAAAATTAAGGCATCCGTTGTTGTAATCCGGCCCCGCCGCCGCCACCGTGCTGAACGGACTGAAACATCGATTGTTCACTGCGTACGTCGGAGAGCCCGAGTACACCGCCACGCCCCCGGCGTGGTCGAACGTGTTCCCCTCGATCGTCAATCCTGTTACGTGGCTGCCGGCAACAATCGATGTCGCACTGTTTCCGCCTGCTCCCCCGCCCGCCCCCGAATCCTTAAAAACGTTCCCCTTGATCACGATGTTCCTGGCGGCGTATGGATCGTTAATCGCGATATCGTCCGACTGCCAGTGGGCGCACGTATTGCCCTCGAATAAAACATCGGTCGCGTTGCCGGTGATCGCGAAACAGTTCTGGCTCTGCGTGTAATAACCGGACACCAACGACGATGTCAGGTGGCTGTTCTGGATGTGCAGTCGGTGGCTGGTCATGCCCTCAGGCGAATACAGATACACGCCGTACTGCTTGGCGTAATCACACTGCATGTTCGAGATTTCCACTCCGTCCGCGCCGTCCACCCACACACAGGAATAAGTCGGCGCATAGGCCTTCAACCCATCAATCACAATCGAGTGCGTCGTACTCTGGTAGTCCGCACCCGCCGTCTGCCCCGCGCCCAACAGCTCGATGCACTGCCCCGTCCCGGCATCACACGTCATGTCTCGTATGGAACCAAGGTTTGAGGCGTTCACCAGGATACCGACCGCCGACTGCGTCCAGATCCGGTCGGCAAACCATCCCGAAGCATTGGTGATTTCTACTCCGGGTTGCGTCCCCGTAATTGGAGTGCCCACATATACATCGCTGACTCCTACGTCCAGCGTTCCCGTCGCATCTCCAACACAGCTATCGGTGCCTCCGGAAGCGTTTCCATTGGCGCAGATGGTGGGAGCGTTGGCCGCCGAGTCGAACAGCAGGACCGCCGCTGCGATTTCACTCGCACCCTGCAAGTACTGTCCATTGCGAATATAAAAAGGATGGCTCGTATAGTAGGAGCCATACGGTAAAACCAGCCTCTGACCCGTGCTGGCTCCGTTGATGTACCGGTTCGGAAGCGCCGCGTTGCTGCAGTTCGTCACCGCGCACATTGCGGCGTAATTGTCGGTTCCGTACCAGGCCTGCTGTCCACTCACCGTGTGCGTGGCACTCGTACTGATGGTGACTACGGTGGTGCTCGTGTATCCCGAAATTGTTGCATTAAGGATGTAGTTCGAACCCGCAACGCTCCCTGCACCCGCAACCGAGATTGACTTGCCCACGTCGGCAGCCGCGAAGTTCGAACCCACGCAAGTCAATGTGTTGGCCGCTGCCGTCATCCCGCAATTGGACAGCGTTACCAGATCGCCCACCAGCCCGTTCGCCCGCAGGTCCACCACCGGCCACGTCTTCGACTTCAAGTCTGTCGCTGCCAGCGTCGTGAACGCGCCCGCATTCGGTGTGGTTGTACCAATCGCCGGGGGTGAAGCCAGGTTCACCGTCCCCGTCCCGCATCCCGTGCATGTCCCATTCACCGTCAGGTTCTGTACCGTCGCATTTCCGGCTCTCACACTTCCATTGTGTCCAATCAGGACATCCGTGCTGCCTGAAGCCGGCTGGTCATACACATCATCGGCAAACGTCGATTCCTGCGCTGTGGTGACCGTGACATCGGAAGTATTCAGAAGCTGGACCGCATAGTTTCCGGCGCTGCTCAGAGGAGATGGGCAACCCGCACCCGACAGCCATCGGTTTTGCCCGATGGTTGCACGATTCACCGCGTTCAGGATCGCACCATTAGCGATGCACCACGTCGTCGTGTTGGTCAGGCTGAGTGAATAACCGTTCAAGTCTGTCGCAACATCCATGGCCTCGATGTCATTGGAATCGAGCTTAGTCGCATAGCAGCTACGGCAAACTATTCCCGCCTCATTGGCCCTTGCCTGGTTACTGACCTCGTTGCCGCTTACTTCCACATTGTTGAGGTTGTAGAGGTCAATGCCACAAGCGTTATAGGTTCCTTCGCACTGTGTTCCCATGTTGCCGAAAAACACGATCCAGTTATGCCGGATGGTAAGTGGGCCGGTGCCTAGGGCCGACCGCAATTGCACTGGATTACCGAATTGAGCGGTCATCCAATTGTCTTCAATCTTCACCCACCAGAACCTGCTGTTGCTGTCCGTGTCAGCCGTGACCGCACTGAGCTTGCCGACAAAGCTGTTGCCGTGAATCGAGACGTTATGGATACCGTGGCTGCTGCGTGCCGTCATATGAATATGGTTGCCCGTTTGCGTGTTCCCCCAGAAACGGATGCCGCTGATCTCCACATTGCCGGACTCATTGGCCGTCGAGTCGATTAACAATGTGTCGCCCGCTGTGTAGTTCGCCAGGGTTGTGCAGGCCCACGCCTGTTGTGCGTACCCGTAACCTGACTGGTCAATCGATGGATAGGCGTTGTCTGCGCACGAGCCTACGACCTTGCAGGAACGAGAACCTAAAATCGGGTTCGTGTAAGCCGGAACGGTCAGTGAAGAAGTGATGTTGTAAACCCCCTGCGGTATGTACGCTACGCCGCTCCCGCTCGGTCCACACGCCGCATTGATGATGCTTTGGATCGCCTCGGTATCATCGTGAGCGCACGTTCCGGCTCCGCCCGCTCCCGCACGGTTACAGTCACCGAATGCCCCATTGGCAATCGCGTCATACCACGGTTGGCCGTTCTTTATATAGAGGGCGGTAAACGCTCCGCTATTCGGAGCCACACTGCCAATCGGCGCCGGCGATGCCAGGTTCAGGTTAGCGGCAGTTGAGTCTACGTATCCTTTATTGGCGGCATCGCCCGCATTTTGTGGCGTCGGTACCGACGGCGAATTGCTGAACGTCTTCACCCCGCCCACCGTCTGGTCATCACTCACGTGCACGTAGTTGGTATCGGCGACGTCACGCGTCAGCACCTGGGCCGCGATTGTCGGCGGCATCAGCTTCGCCCGCACCGCGCCGATGCTGGTCGAATTCGTCGCCGGAACCACCCAGTACTCAGTCGAAGGCTCCTGGCCCGCAAGCTGAAATATCACTTTGTAGTACACGCCCGCCGGCTGCGCTCCGGTGTTCGGCGCCAGGCTCGCGGTGAACGCACCGCCATTGCCCAACTGCACGTTCAAAGATCCCGCGGCCACCGCCTTGCCGTCCGCCGTGGTGAATGCGGGCCACGAAATCAGCACCATTCCCCTGGCTGCCGTCCCGTCCGCTCGGTAGACGGTGTCAACCACCTGTGTCATCGCGGGACCGTTCGTTTGTGCATGCACCAGCGAGACTGGCAGCATCGCCGCCACCGCCAGCAGACAAAAAAACCGCCCCATCGGGCGGCATGCGTTGCGCATATCCTGTGCCTTTCCTTTATGTCTCGTCACGCTGTACCAGGCATTAAACCAATGTAGTGACCTTGTCAGCGAAGTCGAAAGGATCTACGTGGGTGGTCCAGTTACTTCCTCACCCCTTCGTAGCTTCGCATAAAATCCTGCACGCTCTGGACGTAAACATCCGCGAAATCTACCACGTCGCGCTTCTCTTCCATTTCCTTCACCGCATCGAGCAGCGACCAACCTTGCGCTCGCAGCACCGCCAGCGTCATCATCGGTGCGCGATGCACCCCCGCCGCGCAATGAATGAATAACTTCGACTCCGGGTCCTCCAGCGCATTCAGAGCGAAGTCCACGCCTCGCTGGAACAACTCGGGCGATTTCGGCCGGAAATCGTCATCGGTCGGGTTCCACAAAACTCGCACTCCGTACGGTTCAGCCAGCTTGGAATCGTCGAACTCGATCTGCATGTCAATGATGTGAGTGATCCCGGCGGCCACCACTGCGATCATATTGCTCTCGTTCCAGATTCCCCCGCCGACCGCAATCTGGTCGGTCACCCAGGTCATGTCCATGCCCGCTTGCGCCCCCTGTGAAGCCGCGTCCCCAGCCTCACCCGCCATTCTACAGGCAGGATTCCGACCAGCATCGGTGCGTCGCTCCTAAGGCCATATACGTCATAGCTCTACGATGAGGTAAACTCTTAGACTCCTGTGCAAACCATTGCATCTAGTACCGTGTCAATCCCATCGTGGGACATGTATGTCCAAAAACACAAAAGCCCAGCGCTTGGCCGGGTGCATTTCCTGGAATACGTCCAAAGGCACATTCCCGTTTTTGAATTCTGTCCTGACTATAGCACGTTAAGGCGGGATTTATACACCACTTTTAGGAATTGGCTTCTTCCTTAATTCTCAGTGACTTCGAAACAACTGTTGTGTTTCACCTAGTTGACATGCAAGGAATACACGGTAGATGTAGACAGTAGTATAACTACTTTCTATTGGTGCCCGACTTGATACACGCATGCCGAGCAATGTTAAAGAAGTCAACCGCAATCGCAAAGAATAACGTGAAGCAGCGGATTCGCCACCCCATAGCGCTCGATGTGCGACAATCCCTCTGCTCACAGTTAAGGAGGATTCATGCGTCAGACGATTTCCACGGATGACGGACCCAAGGCTATCGGACCCTACTCACAGGCCATCAAGGCCAACGGACTGGTGTTTCTATCGGGGCAGATCCCGCTTGACCCAGCGACGCAGCAACTCATTGCCGGAGACGTTGCCGTCCAGACCGAGCGTGTGCTTCAGAACATCACCGGCATCCTGCGCGCCGCAGGAAGCTCGATCGCGCAGGTGGTGAAGACCACCGTATTTCTCAAAAACATGAACGACTTCGCCGCAATGAATGAAGTCTATGGACGCCACTTTACCGACGAACCTCCCGCCCGGTCTACGGTCGAGGTCGCGCGCCTGCCCAAAGACGTGTTGGTCGAGATCGACGTGGTTGCCCTGGCGTCCGAGTGATCCTCCGGATGGTGACTGGATCCGGTTCATAAGTTACCTAAAATGGTAGCCTAGTACCACTACGGTGCAGACTTTTGCACACACGTCGCAAGGTACCTCTTGTAAGTGACAGATAAACAATGAATTAGCAAGTAGTTAAGCTGGAACTCGACCTGCTCCACAGTCTGTGGGGTGGGGTCAAAAGAGTGATTCTGGCCTTCTGGTCAGTTCGATGCGTTCTCGGATAGGCACCCACCAATCGTTTCGCGTACCCAACTTCTCGGAGGATGAATGAAGGCCACTTTGAAATTGCTCACTCTTATCGCCCTGTTGTCGATGACGCTTATGCTTCACGCCACCAGCGTCACCGTCGGCAGCATGGATAGCGGCAACTGCTATCCGTTCATGTGTAACGATTCGGGCACCAGCACCGGTGTGTCCATCGACTACCAGCAGGCGTTTATTTCCAGCGCCTTTAGCGGCCCATTCAACATCACCTCGATCTCGTGGGACTATTGGCCGTTCGCAGGTCCGGCCATCGCCCTCGGCGGAAACTACACATTTTCCTGGGGCTATTCCGCAGTCGGCCTCGGCTTGAGTGGCAACTTGGCGAGCAACTATAACGGTGCGGCCAATCTGCTCGGCACCGCCAGCATTCCCGCGGGCGGAACGAACTTTGGCACGACCCTGACCCTGACGGGAGTGAACTTCACCTACAACCCGGGGTTGGGTGATCTGATTCTGGAAATCGTTGTCGATACGCAGGATAACGTACCCAACACCGGCGCGAACGGCTACATGTGGGCCGACTACACCGGTGCTGTCACCACTCGTGCGTATTGCGTCACCGGCTTCAGTTGCGTTGGCGCAACCACGGGCGCCCTGGTAACCACCTTCGGAGGCCAGAGCGCAGTTCCTGAGCCTGGCACGCTGGTGATGTTCGGTTCTGGCCTGCTTGGCTTGGCCGGCATCGCTCGTCGCAAGTTCAACCTGTAAACCACATCTCCCACATCGTGGGACATAAGGCCGGAGCAAACAGCTCCGGCCTTTTTTCTTGGTGATTCGCTTGGAACACGGCGGCTGCTACACTCAAGCCCATCTCTACGAACCTCACTGACCGAATCTATCTCGCGGTGCATCTGGCGCTGACACTGCTGGTGTGCGCGCGCTTCGCGGAGGTTGCGCATTGGCCCAGGTATGTCGTCTGGAACCTCGTGGCTGTGGCTGCGATCCTCTACGCGGCGCGCAAGCAATATGAAGGCTCGTGGTGGGAGTTCGCCCACGACTGGCTGCCGGCGCTGTTTTTCGTCACCATGTTTGAGGAAGTGTCGTTCCTGTCGCTGAGCCTGCGAGAGGCGTGGCAAAACCCGGTGGTGATCGGGTGGGAGTCAGCATTGTTCGCGGTGCCTCCGGGTGAATGGTTGCGAACGTACGTGCCGGGGTGGGGCAGCGAGCTGCTGCAGTTTGGCTACTTGAGCTTCTACCTGTTCTATCCCCTGGCCGCGGGAATGTTGTGGAAGTGGCGGCGGCGTGTGCCCTATGCCGGGGGATTCCGCCACATGACCGATGCACTGAGCGTGGCATATGCGGTCTGCTACGCGACCTACCTGTTATTTCCGGTATGCAGTCCATCCCACAATGTGGGGCTCGATGCGGGAGCTTCAACGAAATCCGGCGGCCCGTTTCACTTTCTGGTGACGCTGGTACAGGCGCGCGCCGGGGTCCACGGCAATGCCTTTCCGAGCAGCCACATCATGCTGGCCTGCGGGGTTTTGGTGTTCGCGTTTCGCTATTTTCCCCGCCTTGCCGTGGCGCTACTCGTCTGCGTACTTCTCATGTGCGTCGGCGCAGTTTACGACGGGTACCACTATGCGATTGACGTAATGGCCGGAGCGCTGTTGGGAGTTGCGGTGGGAGCTGTATTCGTTGCGCGCACCCAACCAGCAATTGGCAATAAGCAGTAAGTAACTAGTGGCATCCGCCTTCCCACAGGGCGTACTCTCTGGCATTCTTGTGGGCGGGCTTAACGCTGCACACGCGAGGTACGCCGTGATTTCACTTCTCCGCTTACATACGAAGCGCAATTGGACGCGACGCAACCCGCTATTGTTTGTGACGGCCATCTTCGCCGTGGTTTTGTTTGCCGGGATTGTGACAAACGCCCAGCCTGTGCCAGCTTCGACCGATACTGCCGCCGCCGCTCCTTCTGGCGAAACCATCATTACCGAATATTCGCCGCCCCCTGCGTTGGCTGCTAAGGCGGAAGCCTATCGCGGCGCGCTGCACACCCACTTTTTCGCGGGAACCTTGTACGCCTGGCTCGTGTTGCTGGTGGTTCTGTTCTGGGGGCTGGGACCGAAGTATCGTGACTGGGCCGAGCGCGCTTCGTCGCGCCGATTCGTGCAAGTGCTGATCTACGCACCGCTGATGCTGCTGACCGTGTCGGTGCTCAGCTTGCCGACTTCCATCTGGGACCAGATGCTCGAGCTGAACTTCGGCCGTTCGGTGCAGCACTGGGCAGCTTGGTGGAGTGACTGGCTCACCAGCCAGATCGTGATGCTGATCGTCGGAACGCTGGTGGTGTGGATCCTCTACGCCGTGATTCGCCGCAATCCGCGCCGCTGGTGGTTTTATTTCTGGTTGACGTCGGTACCGTTGATTGCGCTGACGTTCTTCCTTCAGCCGCTGATTGTCGATCCGCTGTTCTTCAAGTTCAAGCCGTTGGCGGAAAACCATCCACAGCTCGTCGAGCAAGTAGAGCAGGTGGTGCATCACGGCGGCATGGACATTCCGCCCGATCGCATCTTCGAAATGAACGCCAGCACAAAAACGACGGAGTTGAACGCCTACGTCACGGGTTTCGGAGCATCAAAGCGGGCGGTCCTGTGGGACACCCTCCTGTTGAAGGCCACGCCGCAGGAGGCGCTGTTCGTCTTTGGCCATGAGATGGGGCACTACGTCCTGCTGCACGTGCCGCAGTTGATCGCGATCATTTCGCTGATCCTGCTGGTGCTGTTCTTTATCAGTTACAAATTGGTCGGGGGGATATTGGCGCGCTGGGGAGCAGCGTGGAAGATCCGCAGCATCGATGACTGGGCGTCGCTGCCGCTGCTGATGCTGCTGCTGTCGGTGCTTGCGTTCCTGGCGACTCCGGTGTTCAACGCCATCGGCCGCCATTACGAACACGAAGCCGACCGCTATGGGATCGAAGTGATCCACGGCATCGTGCCCAACGCCAACCAGGTGGCCGCGCATTATTTCGAGAAGAGCGGCGAAATCAACCTGAACGAGGCGAATCCCAGCGAGTGGGTGAAAATCTGGTTCTACGATCACCCGACGCGTCCGGAGAGGGTACACTTCGTCGCCACGTATGATCCGTGGACGAACGGCGAGAAGGGAAAGTATGTCCCGTGAGCCGGACGCGGCAAGCACAGCATTGTTGATACATCCCGATTGTTTTTCCCGCGAATCGAGTGCATAATCTCGCCTACTATTTCCGATAGTATGCGGCGGTCCGCAGCCGCATACCGGGGCGACGTGCCAGGAAGTACTTAGCAAACACTTTTGCCGAAAGTATCCGGCGCGAAAACAGAGGAATCCGAATGCAATCCAGCAACCTCGGGCTTTCCCGTGCGGGAAAGCTCAGTTCCATGCTGCTTGCGGCAGCGCTGTTTTCTGCGGCATTCATGACCTCGTGCCGCAGAGAAGAAGGTCCGGTAGAAGTGGCAGTCGGATCGCCGGGCGTCGCGGTGGAGAACAACACCAAGCTGCTGATCGCGTTGCCGCTCGACAACAATGGCAAAGACGAAGCACGCGAGGTGACGATTCGCGAAGCGCGAGTGCCGGGAGCAACACGGGAGTTGCCGCCATCGTTGCCATTGTTGGTGGGCAACATCGCTCCTGACGGTCGAGCCGTGGTGCAATTGCGTTTCGATGTGCCCGGACTCGATCCCTCGCACAAATACGAACTGGAAGTCGACGGCCACTACCGCTCGCACCGCGATGGCGACCGCGAGCGCGAGTTTCACTATCGCGCCGAGTTGCTGATCCCGCCGATTGGCCCGGGCACAGCCACGTCTACGACCAAGCAGGGCACGACGCACCAGACCAAGGGACCGTATCCCGCGCTGCCGCAGCCACCGCAAACGGAGAATAACGAGAAGCTTCCGCCGACGCCGGAATCGACTCCGCCACAACAGATCCATCCGCCGACACCGACCGCGATGAAGGTGATGGATTATTCCAGCGGCGGCGCGTCGGTCGGATTTGTGATCAACTCGCAGACCAATGGTGTCATCAACAGCTTTCCCACCGATCCCAGCGGTGTTTCGTCTTCGGCCGGGACCAACGGCCTGGTGTTGGGCAGTGGCAACCTGTACATCAAGTATTCGACCGACGGCGGCACCACGTTTACCACGATCAACAATCTGTCCACCGTGTTCGGCGACCAGCCCGATGGCGGCTATTGCTGCGACCAGGTGCTGCAATACATTCCCAGCATTGATCGCATTGTGTGGCTGATTCAGACCAACCAAAAGAAAGACTCGAAGGGCAATGTCACCGGCCCCAACAGCCAGCGCGTGGCCTGGGCCAAGCCGGCCGACATCGTCAGCAACTTCTACACGGCGTGGACATGGTTCGACGTGAGCTCGACGTTCCTTGGGCTGGGGAATGACTGGCTGGATTATCCCGACCTCGCATATGCCAACGGCAACCTTTACGTTTCTACCGACGATGTAACAAAGTCCGGGCTGGTGGTGGCACGCATCAGCTTTTCGGATATGCAATTGCCGGGCGGCAGCAACGTCTCCTGGGGCTTCACCGATCCGACCAAATCAACCGCGGCAGTAGGTTCGCACCTGACGCAGAACGCCGCCGGAACGATGTATTGGGCTGGACACAACAGCACGAAGCAAGCGCGGATTTTCGCCTGGGGTGATACGTCAGGCTCTTACAGTTGGACCGACGTGTCCCACTCCAGCTACGCGAATTCGGACTACACCTCGGAAGCACCCGATGGGCAATACTGGTTCGATCCGCGACCGAAGGGCGACGCCATCATCGGTGCAGCATTCAAACCGGGCACAGGTCGCCAGCAAGGCAGCAACCAGATCTGGTTTGCCTGGGACGCCGCGCGCGACAGCAACTTCAAGCAGCCGTACGTGATGATGCTGTGGGTTGACGATCAAAAGTTCAACAACGTCGGCGAATTCGAGACGTGGAACTCGGACTACGTGTTCTCGTATCCCGCGCTGGCGGTGAACAGCTCGACGGGTGAGGTGGCGACCTCGATGTTTTATGGGGGCAACGACAAGTACTACATGAACCACGTTGTTGGATTCCCGCTCGACTACCTGCTCTACATCACAACGGGGAGCACTGTGACATTCACGGTAAATCCGGTCGGCGCAACCGGTTGCGATGATGCCTCGGGCGGGAAGGTGAGCGGGCACTGCACCCGGTCCGGTGATTTCCTGTCGCTGCGACGCGTCGGAACCAACAGCGGCTTGTTCGGGACCATGGGATATGAAACCGATTTGGTCGACTCCACTAAATCGACTGACTGCGTGAAAGCACCGGGGTGCGTGGTGAATGAGCGTTGGGTCGAGTTCGGGCGGCCCAGCGACATTCCGAAACACCCCTCGCCGAAGAAGGTGCCGTAAGCGTTCGGAACTGATTCCGGTGACACAACAAACCCTCCCTGGATGGGAGGGTTCTTACTTGTAACTGATGAATCTAAGATACTTACGCCTTAACGACTTTGCCACTGCGGAGGCAGGAGGTGCACACGCGCATGCGCTTGTTGCCTTTGGCGGTCTTGGCGTGCACCGGGCGCAGATTGACGTTCCAGCGCCGCTTGGTGACGTTGTGGGCGTGACTGATGTTGTTTCCCGACTGCGGCCCTTTGCCGCAAACTTCACAAACTTGTGCCATGACTTACTCCAGAAGATTCCCGATGTGCGGGGCGAAACTCTGATTATACCGGGATAGGGCACTTCGGGCAACCCTGCCACGCAGGGCGCAGTCGGCTTCGATCACAGGTTCAAACCGGATCCTCGGCACCGTCTTCGTCTCGTCTCGCCGCTGGCATGAGAGTTGCGCTGCGCAGTGCAATAAGAATATCTCCTGTGAGCTTCGGGGAAAACTCCTGAGGAGGTTGCTGCACTCATCCACGCACTAACGCTGCGACCTTCCCGCGAATGATGCACGTTCACCTGAATGATAAGGTGCTCTTAAAGCTATTGCACGCCAGCTTGATCAGACTCGCTGAAAGATAAAACTATCCGTGTAGTTCTAGACTACTGACACCATAGTTCTATCGTAGTTGTCCTACTAGAATACCACCACAACGACACTTAGCGCTTAGTCACCACCTAAAGGCCATTGCATTGCGTGCAAGCGCGACGTAATGTTTTAGTCCCCGCAAGTCGTGAGATGAAAAGACCCATCCCATCTGGGGATTCCCATTAACAGTTGTCAATTGAATTAGTGTCAACCACTGGAGAACCTTCATGAAGAAACTTTTGCTGCTCGTCTGCCTGTTATCGTTGTCGTCGCTTGCTATGGCTAACGCGACGTTCACGATCGACTTCGAACAATATGCCGCGTATACCCAGATCACCAACCAGTACGCCGCGCAGGATGCCACTTTCAACAACGCTCTGCAGTTGGTGGTTCCTTTCTATAACTACTTCGATTATCCGCCACATTCCGGCAGCGGCGTAATCACCAACGATCCCAACGATCCCATCACGATCAGCTTCAGCACGCCCATGCAATTGGTCAGCTTCTGGTACGCAGCGCCTGACGGAATCGTCGCGACCGGAAGCAACGGCGCTGTGGTTGACGGGGCCGGTGTGGATGGTTCGAACCTGCAAATTGTTATGCCGGGGTATGTCTCATGGATCACGATTAGTGCCAACGATGGCGCGGATAGCGAAACCGTGGACGACGTGAGTTACACCGTAGCGCCTGAGCCAGGTTCGCTCGCGCTGCTTGGATCGGGGGTCCTGGGCATGGCCGGACTTCTGCGTCGCAAACTGGTTCGGTAGTCCGTCAACCCTCATCGCGAGTAAGGGCCTTCCTAGGATCTGGCCAATAACCCTTCTCTGCACAAGGAGAGATTATGAATCGAAGAATTACTTCTGCTGCCCTCGTCTTTGCGGTAGCTGTGTTCGTCTTCACCTTTAGCCTTGCATCGCAAGCCCAAGGCAAACGTCAACTCGTCACCCAGAAAGTTGATGACAACGTCCGTGTAACCCTCGTGGGCAACGTCCGTCCCGAAGTCACCGCATTAAGCGATCGCGGCCCGGTGTCGGCCGATCTGCAACTGAACCATCTGCTACTGATGCTGAAACGCCCCGCGGAACTCGAGGCGGCGGCCGCGCAGTACGTGGATGGCCTGCACAATCCCAAGTCAGCCAACTTCCACAAGTGGATCAGCGCGGCGCAGTACGGACAAATGTTCGGACCGTCGTCGAGCGACATCGCCGCAGTGACTTCCTGGCTGGAATCGCAGGGCTTCAAAGTCAACCTGGTGTATGCCAACAACATGTTTATCGATTACTCGGGCACCAGCGCCCAGATCGAGACCGCCTTCCACACGCAACTCCACAATTACGACGTCAACGGCGAGATGCACATTGCCAATGACAGGAACCCCCAGGTCCCCGCGGCGCTGGCGCAGGTAGTGGCCGGTCCCCTCTATTTCAACAACTTCAAGCCGCTGGCCATGCATGTGCTGGCGCACTCCACGCAGTCGGGCGAGAAAGTTGAATCGGTCTCATCCGACTACACGAATGGCGGCGGTAACTATTCCATCGTGCCTTACGATTTGCAGAAGATCTACAACATCGCGCCGTTGTACACCGCCGGCATTTCCGGACAGGGTATGAAGATTGTCGTAGTCGAAGACACCAATCAATGGAACTGCAACCCAGGCAACACGCTGGGCGTGTGCAGTCCGACGACCAGTGACTGGGCCATTTTCCGTAACACGTTTGGCCTGGGCAAGTACACCGGTGGCAATCTGTCGCAAACCAACCCAGGGCCGACGGTGAATACCAATTGCAACGCGCCGAGCACAGGACGCGGGTACCCAGCCGGATCGGGCATCAACAGTGATGACGTCGAAGCATCGATCGACGTGCAGTGGGCTTCGGGAGCCGCACCCAACGCGTCCGTCGTCAATGCTGCGTGCGCGAACCCGAGTGGAGGATTTGGCGGACTGACCGCTATTCAGAACATTCTCCAGCACCCCAACGCTGACAATGTGGACGTCATCAGCATGAGCTATGGCGAGTCTGAGGCACAAAGCGGTGCAACGCTGAATGCCGCTTTCAATACCACCTTCCAGCAAGCTGTAGCGGCAGGCATCGGTATCTTCGTTTCCTCCGGTGACGAGCTGGCGGCCAGCGCGGGCACCAGAGACGGCATCGGCGTCAGTGGCTGGATGTCTTCGCAGTATGACGTTTCGGTGGGCGGCCTGGACTTCGCCGATACCTACCTCGGTGTCAACAGCACCTACTGGAATGCCAACAACAACGCTTTCTATGGCTCCGCCAAGTCGTACATCATGGAACAGCCATGGAACGATTCTTGCGCCGGCACGCTGTTGTCGCATTATGCCACCGGCTCGTACATCACGTACGGTGCAGGCAGCTTCTGCCAGACCAATAGCAGTTACCGCAATGCTACCGGAGGCAGCGGCGGACCGAGCGGTTGCGCTACGGGTACGCCGAGCGTCTCCGGCGTGGTCAGCGGCACCTGCGCGGGTTATGCGAAACCCTCTTACCAGAGCGCATATCTCGGGACCATGGCTGGCCTGGTGAACGACAACGTTCGCGACACCCCCGATGTGTCTCTGATGGCCGCTAACGGCCTGTGGGGACACTATTACATCATTTGCTATACGGACACTACCAGCTCCGGCCTAACCAACGGCGGAATTCCTTCTTGCACCGCGACCGCGCCGGTTAATTGGCCGGGCTACGGTGGAACCTCCGTCTCGTCACCCATCATGGCCTCCATCCAGGCCCTAGTGGTACAGCACAAGGGAAGCCTGCAGGGCAACCCGAACCCACGCTACTACGCACTTGCCAATACTGAGTACGGGCCAACTGGCAGCACGGCCTGTGACTCGGCCAAGGGTAACGGCGTAGCCGGCTCTTGCATCTTTTACGACGTCACCATGGGCGACATCGATGGCTATTGCATCGCCAATCGCAATGGCAACTATTACAACTGCTACCACCCGGGAACCACTACTGGCGTGCTCTCAACCAGCAACAGCGCGTATCAGCCGGCGTATCCGACCGGACCGGCAGCGCCTTTCCAGACTGACAGCCGCGGTTGGGACTTCGCCACCGGTATCGGCAGCGTGAACGCCTATAATCTGGTGATGGCTTACTAGGCGGCGTTCTCACAACTTAACACCTGTTCGACACTCAACGGCAGGGAACGCTTACACGGCGCTCCCTGCCGTTTCTTTTGCGACTTCGGGAGGGGCATTCGTCTAGTGTTGCGGCGGCGGTGGTGTCGGCTGTACGTTGGACTTGACGGCGCCTTGCGACGATTCGAGGCCGAAATCAGGCATGCGCAGCTTCTTGTTGATGTGAGGCCAGTACTCGCGCAGCAGGTTGCTCCCGGCCGCGATCGCCAGCGAAGTTCCCCAACGCGTAAACGTGGGTCCTACGCCTTGGGAGCCCGCGGGTACATAGACGTTCGCCAGCGCCGATGCTCCTAAGGGACCGAGAATGCCGGCCCAGTTCACGCCCTGAGTACCATCGTCCATGCGACAGAGAAACACCCGACTGGTGGCGTACCGGATCGACTCGCCAATCCTGCCGGAATTCTCGACAAAGTAGCGAGGGTCCTCGTGCAGGGCCGACGCGATCATGAAAGTTCCGAACAGGTTATTCGAAGCGCCGAACGCCATGGACGCACCGAAACGCTTGAAGTAGCCTTCGGCTCCCTGGCCGTACCCGGCGTAGGTGTCGCGGGCCTGGCTGACTCCAGCAGAGATGGCGGAGCCGAAAACCGCGTATCCCGATACGCTGTTGTTGGCCGCCAACTCAAATTTCTCTCGCTTCGAAAGTGGCGTAGTGTTGACGGCCAAGTTCGGAAAGACCCGGGACCTGCCAGCCAGTAGGTTGACCACGGGGACCGC
This sequence comes from uncultured Acidobacteriaceae bacterium, assembly GCA_963730105.1. Classification (GTDB taxonomy): domain Bacteria; phylum Acidobacteriota; class Terriglobia; order Terriglobales; family Acidobacteriaceae; genus DASRAA01. The sequence continues at coordinate 296,478 of CAVSQO010000006.1, read as the reverse complement.
CCCTACCACGTCAGGCTTGTTTTCGGACTGGGCTTGGACGGTCGCCGAAGGCGCATCGGGCAGCACGCTCGTAGTTCCCGATTCCTGGGCCTGGACGAGATCTGCAAAACAATGCGGCGCACAACGCAACCCGCAAAAACCCAACGACCGTGACCGCGACAGAGGTACGGTGCGCCATTGTGGCCGATGCGGGCTCCCGAAGCATCACCAAGTTCCCTCCTCCGCTGCGTGCGCGGTTCGCCATTCTCAAGGTTAGAAGCGTCTGGCGCGGTTGAGGTTGCCTGCTTATTCCGCTTCGTCATAGCCGCAACACGATCGCCATGCGCCGCCGTTTCTTGCCCACCTGCTCCTTGCGAGTGGTGGTTAGTCAAAGGCCACCTGCTGTGAGATGATGTCTTACATTGTCAGACATCGAGCCGACGAACGTTCTGCATTACAGGCATACCTACCCTCCCGCAGCGAACTACAGTCGTACGACTACACGTTGCTGAGCGTCTGACAATATGGTGGCAGTAATTTTGCTACGACGTATGAATTTCAATACCGAAACCGACCCGCGGATACAAAAACATATATGCAATGTTGCGCAACTGTCAGTATCCCATTGAAATTGCGTACACCACGAATTGGCTAATCGCGTGCTTTCTTCTCCAGCAGAAATCTGGACGGGGCAGGTCTCGTCCCTGAATCATCCCCCTTCCCAGGGGATGTGGAGAAGGAAGATGCAACAAAGCGCTCAGAAATTGCTTGCCCTGCTCGGTGTTGTGCTACTCGCGTCCGTGTGGCTATTTGGCCAGGCGGAGACGGGAACAATCTCGGGCATCATCACCGACCCGAGCAACGCCGTGGTGCCAGGCGCAACCGTAACAGTGGTTGCGACCACTACCGGGCTGACCCGAACCGTGACCACAGGGTCACGTGGGGAATACTCAATTACCAACCTGCCACCGACTACTTACAACTTGACGGTCGACCACTCCGGCTTCCAGAAATACACCCGGCAGGTGATCGTCGACGTCGGTTCAGCCATGTCGGTGTCGGCACAGCTATCGGTGACCGGCACATCGACCACAGTTGAGGTTTCGGCTGCCTCTGAAACCGCTGTTGTGAATACGGAAAACCAGACACTCTCGCAGGTCATCACCTCGCAGCAAATTACCGACCTGCCTACGCTCACCCGCGATCCCTATGACCTGGTCGGCACTTCCGGCAACGTGACCGAGGACATGCAGAGCGGACGCGGCGCGGGTTATGCCATCAACGGCCAGCGCTCGTCGGATACAGACGTTCTGCTGGACGGTGGAGAAAACGTGGACCTGTTTACCGCCAGCGTGGGCCAGACGGTTCCACTCGACTCCGTGCAGGAGTTCCGCGTATCGACCTCGAACTTCACCGCGGATTACGGGCGCGCTGGTGGAGGCGTGGTCAACGTGAGCACCAAGTCGGGAACCAACCAGTTCCACGGCTCCCTATACGAATTCAACCGCGTGTCGGCCTTGGCGGCCAACACCTATAACAACGACGCCAACGACCTGCCCAAGGACCCCTTCGTCCGGAACCAGTTCGGATACGCCGTCGGCGGGCCGGTCATCAAGGACAAGCTGTTCTTCTTCAGCAGCAGCGAATGGATCCGGGTGCGTAGCGAACAGACTGAAACGCAAAGCATTCTTGATCCGGCGTTCCTGACTCAGCCGGGTGTTTCGCCCAACACGCAGGCGTTCTTCTCAGCCTACGGAGCCAACACGGTTCCCAGCTTGCAAGTGCTGAGCAAGGTCAACTGGCAGCAGGCCAACGCTGGAGCCTGTCCAGCGCCGTTGCCGTGCAACTCGCCGTTTGGTGAGTACGTGGCGTACTCGGTACCGCAGGATTCCGGCGCTGGTCCGCCGCAGAATACGTGGATGACCGTCGCTCGCATGGATTACAACATTACCGACAAGACCACGCTCTACGGTCGCTATGCGGGCTACAACGAAGACGATTTTGCCGGTTTCATCAACTTCAGCCCGTACCAGGGCTATGACACCGGGCAAACGCAATTCAACCAGAGCGTGACCCTCAACCTGACGCACGTGTTCACGCCGAATATCGTGAACTCGCTGAAGTTCACTTACAACCGGCTGAATCTTCTGGATCCCCTGAGCACCGCTCCGGTCGCCCCGACGCTCTACACCTCGAGCTTTGCCCTGCCGCCGTTGCCGGGCACGAATGGCTCGCTGGTGTTTCCGGGGTACTCGGAAACCACCCCGGGCAGCGCCATTCCGTTCGGTGGTCCGCAGAACGTGTACCAGATTTACGACGATCTGTCGTGGACCAAGGGAAGTCACCAGTTCAAGTTCGGCGGCTCCTACATCAATACTCGCGACAACCGCGTGTTTGGTGCCTACCAGAATGCAGTCGAATCGCTGACCGGCAGTGCGGCCATTTCCGATGCTGCGGCAGCTCTGGCGACTGGCCAGTTGTTCCAGTTCCAGGGCGCGGTCTACCCCCAGGGACAGTACCCTTGTTCGCGTAACGCGCAGGGGAGCTACATTGTGACCTCGTCCTGCCTGCTCAACCTTCCGGTGACGCAGCCCGACTTCGGCCGCAACAACCTTTACAACGACGGCAACTTCTACCTGCAGGATTCGTGGAAGGCCTCGTCGCGATTGACCTTGAATCTCGGCGTGCGCTGGGAATACTACGGCGTACAGCACAACTCTGATCCGGCGCTCGACTCGAACTTCTACCTCGGGGCAGGACAGAATTTGTATCAACAGATACGAACCGGAACCGTGCAGATCGCTAACCAAAGCCCGGTGGGCGGACTGTGGGCTCCGGACAAAAATAACTGGGCCCCGCGCGTGGGCTTTGCCTGGGACGTCTTCGGAAACGGCACAATGGCTATCCGTGGCGGCTACGGCATCGGCTACGAGCGCAACTTTGGCAACGTGACCTTCAACGTCATTCAGAATCCGCCGAACTACGGGGTCATCAGCGTGACCAACGGAGTTGACGTTCCGCAAGGAACCTTGCCGATCTACACCAACAACCTGGGACCGCTGGGCGGCGCGGGCAGCACCTGCGGTGGCAATCCGAGCGTCGTACCCGGCACCTCGTGCTTCCCCACTACCAGCTTGCGCGCTGTGCAGCAGAACATTCCTACTGCCTACGTGCAGTTCTGGTCGGGCGCAATCGACTACCAGATCATGCGGAACTCGGTGTTCTCCGTTGAGTACGTGGGTTCAAAGGGAACGCACGAGTACGACATCGCCAACCTGAATGCTGCCGGTTACGGCTCGGCGTTCATGGGTGACGCGGTCACGACCAACCGGATCAACTACCAGTACAGCAACATCAACTACCGTGGCAGCGATGGATTCAACAGCTACAACGGTTTGAATCTGAAGTTCCAGACAACCAACCTCTTCAACAAGGGGCTGTACCTGACTGCGAACTACACCTGGTCGCACGCGATCGACAACCTGTCGTCGGCATTTTCTGACGGCACCGCCGGCGACTACTCGCTGGGCTACCTCAACCCCTTTGACGCCGCCCTGAACAAGGGCAACGCTGACTACGACATCCGCAACCGGTTCGTGCTCAGCGGAACCTGGAACATCCCTTGGGGCAGTAGCATGAGCCAGGGATGGGAGCGCCAGACATTCGGCGGCTGGAGCTTCTCGCCCATTCTCAACATCCGCTCGGGGCTGCCGTATTCGATCTATGACGGCACCGAGATTAGTGACACCGGCTTGGGATACAGCGAACCGTTCTATATCCCGGGCCAGCCAATTAACCAGCGCGGAGGAGTCGGCAATTCCTCGCTAGCAGCGGTCGGCCCCAACCTGTTCAACTATTTGCAGCTGCCCATCAACCCTGCGACCGGTACTCCAGTGGGTGCGGGGGATGCGCTCTCGGTCCCCGTGTGCGCAGACCTTTACGGCGGAGGCGGCTGCCAGTACAGCATCAGCGGGCTGCCGCAAGGCCACCGCAATGCTTACACTGGACCGGGCTACATTAACCTCAACTTTGTGGTTGCCAAGACGTTCAAACTTACGGAGCGGTTTAATCTGCAATTCCGTTCCGAGTTCTATGACGCCCTCAATCACAGCAACTACTACATCAACGCCGGCAATCTGGATGTCGAACAGGGCACGGGCGTGACGGCCATTCAGGTGGTCAAGGGAGAACCTGGCGGTGGAATCCTCTCCATCCCGCTGGAGCGCCGTAACATCCAGTTCGGCCTGAAGCTCAACTTCTAACTGCCAGCTTGCTGTTCGAAACTGTTCCACTTGGGGAGCCTGCGGGCTCCCCGATTTTTTGCCGATTGGTGCAGCGAGATCGGGGAAGCGGCGTTTGCACCCGCTACGGCGTCATCTTGCCGAGTTCGAGATAGTGCTGAGCCGGCACTCCGAACGCATCGGCAACCCGGTTGAAGAATGCGAACATCGCGATGATGTAAACCGCTTCGGAGATCTGGTCTTCGCTCCAGCCGTGATCGCGTAGTTTCTGCACATCCTCAGCAGTCGATCGAGGCGCTGCTTCCGTGATCAGCTTGGCGTAGTCCATGAGCGCGCGCTCGGCGGCCGTAAGCCCGGCCTCGTCGAGCTTGCCTTCCAGAATCGCTGCTACGCATTGATCATTGGCTCCCTGAACACGCAGGAAGTAAGCATGGCTGTCGAGTCAATACGGACAGCGGTTCAGATAGGAGACATAGCTGGCAATCATCTCCTTATGGCGGCGTTGGAGATGGCCTTCGGAGAAATGCACGGTGTTGGAGAAATCCACGACCTGGCGGAGAAAGTCCGGACGTGAGCCAAAGCACTTGATGATGCCTGGGACCTGCTGGCGTCCTGAGCCCGCGCGCCAATAGTCGTAAGCGGCGAGCGTGTCGCCCGTGGCTTCGGCGTCTTCGATGATGCGGATCTTGGTGGGCAGCACCGATTCGCCGTCGACGTGTGGAGGAATCACAGGCTCGGCAGTGTCGGTGGTCTTTTTCTGGTCACTCATTTCCATTCACTATGTTATCGGGAAGCGTGTCGGTGCGCTCAGGCACGATGTGCTCCCGCTGCAAGAACATGTACACGGGAACTCCGAGCAGCACCACGGCACAGCCCAACAGCGCCTGGCGTGGGGTGTTCATCAGCACCAGCGCCAGCAGGACAACCACCTGCGCCAGAAAGATCAAAGGTGTCACCGGATAGCCAGGAGTCAGAACCGGGCCAGGCGCTTCGCGCCTCCGGAAGACAAACAGCGCGCACACCGTGAGCCCGATGAAGAAGACCGCGACAAACAGAAAGTAGGCGATGATCTGCTCAAACGCGCCGAGCGCGATCAAGAGCGAAGTCATGATGCCTTGAATACCGATGGCCCGCCAAGGGGTGCCGAATACAGGATGCAGTTTGGCCACTGCCGGCAGGAACACGCCATCGCGCGCCATTGCGTAATACACCCGCGGACAAAGCATGATCATCGCAGCCATGCCGCCGACAATGCATAGCACCACGGCGCCCGCCAGCAGATTCGCGCCGGAGCGGCCAAACAAGATGGCCCCCGCTTGAGCAACGAAGGTGTGATCGGAGGTAACACTCTCTGGCGGGATGAGATAAACAAAGACCGCGCTCACCAGAACGTAGGCGGCTACGACGGCAAGCACTCCCAACACGAGGGCGCGCGGTAAAGTGCGGGCCGGGTCTTTGACTTCGCCAGCGATTTTGCTGACGTCCCACCATCCACCATAACTATAGAATGCCGCCACCAAAGCACCGGCAATGGCCGGCAGCAACGGCGCCGACCCGGGCCGTTGTGCCACAAACGGCACAAAGTGCGACCACGATCCCAATCGGAAGACCAACGCCCACACCACAATCAACGCGAGCACGCCAAGCTTCAGCCAGGTCACATATCGCAGAAACCCAGCTCCCGCGCGAGTGTTCACCATGTTGATCGCGCACAACCCTGCGACGGTGGCAATGGCCATCAGTTTCGTAACTAATGGACTCCATCCGAAGATGTATGCGCCATAGCCTGCCCCTCCGACTGCGAGCGCGGCGGTCACGCCCGGATCCATGACCAGCAGACTCATCCAGCCGTAAAGAAAAGCGACGCGCTCGCCAAACGCCTCTCGCAGGTACACATAGAGTCCACCGGCCTGGGGATACCGGCCTGCGAGTTCCCCGAAGCACAGCGCCCCGCTGATCGTGATGCCACCCATCACCAGCCACACCATCAGCAGCCAAAAGGGCGAGCCCAGCGACTTGGCCATTCCCGCCGGCGTCAGAAAAATCCCGACGGCGATGGCTTCCCCGGCCACCGCCGCCGCGGCCGATCCCAATCCCAGCTCGCGTCGCAGTCCCCTGCTCCGCGAAACCGCTGCTGTGGCTGGATCGGTCATTTTAGAAGCAATACCTTGCGGACCTCGCGGACCTTCGCGATGCGCAGATCCAAGCCGCTACCCTGCGGCGTCCCCCCAAACAGCAACTACGGTTGGAAGGAATGTATGTGGACGAAGTCGTCCGGACAATACTCGAAATGCACTAGGATGGGAAGCCAACCGAATACTTGGACGGCTATTGATGCGGATACGAAGCTCTGCGTCACGTACTACGCTGGCGACCGTGGCAGGTATTCAGCCTCAGCAATGGAGGCGGGCATATCAAATCAGGTGTGGACGTTAAAGGAACTTATTGGTTTACTAGTGGAACGCGCACACGGAGGCCACTTTCGAATGAAACCTTGGTGGTTTGGGCGGCGAAATTATACAGACGAACAGAAGCTCAAGAAGAAAAGAGAAGCCTTGGCGAAGATCCGAGAAATCTTGGAATTTACTGCGGATGAGCAAGATTTTGTGAAACTGGTGAAAGAGGTAGACCCCGACATTTCAGGCGAAGAACTGGCAAATCTTATCGCGCTGTTTCACCAGTCCGTGCGCGAGAAGCGCGGACTCGGGTAAGCATTGCATCCAATCGTTCGTGGGAATCGTCGATCTCCTTCGCGGTCATGTGATCGTAGCGCCTGCCAATCAATTCCCCGAGCTTCTCCGTCAGCCTCTCAAATGCCGACGCTGGCCTCGTAGTCGTAGTTGCCATATGTTTGTGGTTCCTCCGATTCGTGTCCATACAATATACCTCACCTGTCAATCGCTCGCTGCGTGTTCCATCACATAAACACGTTTCGCTACGTATTTACACTTCATTAGACGTTGGAAAAGGATAACGGTCGTATTCGCCTTTTCTTCGATCCGCGCATTTCAAACTGCGCCACACCCAATACTCAGTGAGGATGCGAAGTGATGAAGAAGTTGCAGAAAGACGAAGCAATCCCGAAGACCGTGGAGGAATATTTTGCCCGCGTTCCCGAGCCGCAGCGCACCACGCTGAAGAAAGTTCGTGCGGTGATTCAGTCGGTGCTGCCGGAAGATGCGACGGAGGTCATCAGCTATCGCATGCCGGTCGTGAAGTACAAAGGTATGCTGGTCGGCTATGCGGCGTTCGCCGACCATTGCTCATTGTTCGGCATGAGTTCCACCCTGCTCGGGCCGATGCAGGAAGAGTTGAAGAAATACTCGACCTCCAAAGGCACCATCCGCTTCCCGATTGATAAGCCGCTTCCGGCCGCGCTCATCAAGAAACTGGTGAAGGCGGCCATCTTGTCGAAAGAAGCAGCGAAGCACGCGCCTAAAGCGCGGTGACGACTTACGCTGGCATGCCGCCGTTAGCAAACTGCGCGTCGAGGACGGCTTCCACTCGGCGAGTGATCGCGTTGTCGCTGTTCTGGGCGGCATTGGACACCAGGTACGGCTTGGCTAAGGCTTCAATCACTTCCGCTTCCAGAATGAAATCGCTCTGTTCGGTTTCGATAACTACATGTTGTGAACGGCTCATGATGTACTCCTTACTTGCTGATGTGCATCCACATTACGGCGCAAATTACCATAAATCCAATGACTTGTTTTGATAGAATCCATAACTGGCAGTTATGGTTAATCTGGACCAGTTGCGCATCTTTCAGGCGGTCGCGCAGAGCCGCAGCTTCACCCGTGCAGCAAATCTCGTACACCTGACCCAGCCCGGCATCAGCAAGCACATCCGGCAGATGGAGGAGTATTTCGGAGTCCCGCTGTTTGACCGCTCGGGCAGGAAAGTTACGCTCACCGAGTCGGGGCAAGTGCTGTTCGACGCGACCCAGGAGATCATGGCGACCATCGATGCGGCCGAGCGGCGGATCGATGATCTCAAGGGATTGCGCGGCGGGAAGCTGCGCCTGGGAACCAGTTTCCCTATCGGCGTGTACCTGCTGCCCGCGGTGCTGGCACGGTTTCGCAAACGGTATCCGGCAGTCGAAGTCACGCTGGACATCGCGCTGAGCGACACGATTGGGCCGAAGCTGGTGGCGAACGAAATTGATCTGGGGCTGGTTACCTACGAGCCGCGCGATGCGAGGCTGGTTTCGCGAACATTCATGACCGATGAGTTGGTCGTCATCGTCGGGCGTAAGCAGCGCTGGGCGGCGAAGACGCGCATCAAGCCGCAGGAGTTGACCAGCGAGACCTTCATCGTGGCGGCGCGCGGCGCTGGAACCCGGACCGTAGTGGAAGAGCGGCTGCGATCGCTGGGAATCGTGCTGCCGAACATTTTGGAATTCGGCAACCTTGAGGGCGTGAAGCATGCCGTCGAAGCGGGTCTGGGGATTTCGATCCAGGCGAGAAGCGTGGTGAAGCGCGAGGTCGCGGCGGGTTCGCTACGCGCGATCAAGCTGGTGGGCATGGATGCGAAGATCGAGTTCCTGTACGTGTGGCGCAAGAACGCCCACCTCAGCCATGCGGCGCGGGCCCTGATTGGGTTGCTGGAAGCGATGGGGAAATGAGAATTCCACTTGGACAAAACTCATTGCTTAGGGGTACCGGACGAATCGATGACTTTTACTATCAATTAACTTGACTGTCTATATAGATGATAGTAATGTGCCTGCATGACGACCACAACAGCGGTTTCCGATGAACTAGTAATGCCGGCGCTCCTTCGGCACGCTCGCACCACTTACGGAGCGGCCATGCGGCGGGCGCTGGCGGAGGCGGGATACGATGACATTCCCGGCAACGGCTTGTATCTGATCGGCGGCCTGGCGCTCGAGCGCGACGACATTCCCCTCGGCCAACTGATTCGAAACCTTCGTATTTCCAAGCAGGCGGCGGGCCAGCTCGTCGACACGCTGGTCACCCGCGGCTATCTCGAGCGGGCCATGGACAAAGAGGATCGCCGCAAGCTGACCGTGACTCTCACCGAGCGCGGACGCGAGGCGGCTGCAGTCCAGGGTGCGGCGCGGGAGAACGTCGATGCCGAACTGCTGGCCGCAGTCGGACCCGAGGCCATCGAAGCCACTCGGCGCACGCTGGCCACGCTGATTGATATGGGTTGCCAAAGCGAAGGCGCTCCGGAAGACTGAGACGGAAACGTACTGATCCGTACGTTTGGTGGTTCGGACAAAACCCCTGTTTGGGGCGGCCCACTGACGACGCGGCTGAAGCTAATCCCGCAAATAAAAAGGACCGGGACGGAGCCCCGGTCCTGGTGGAAACACCAAAAACTTTACATGTTGAGCTTGCGACGCGTCACTGCGACCGCTCCGAGCAGTCCGCTACCCAGCAACGCGAGTGTCCCGGGTTCCGGCACCGTCGCTGGTACGTAGGTGAAATTGGGGCCGAAATACGAATTCAGGTCACCTGTGGTGTTGGTTGGCTCGGTGGTCAAGTCTGTTCCCGCTCCGTACTCATTTTGAATGAACCTTACGCTGGGGCCGTTTACATTTAGGCCCGGTGTTCCGGGGAAAATCAGCGCGTCGGTCCCGTCGAGCCACACGGCACCGATCGTGTAGGTTCCCGGCATAAGAGTGGCTGGGCTGTTGACGCCGAAAGTAACCCACTCCTGCTGGCCTAGTTGGTCGAATACGTTCGGGTCACCGGGTTGGATAAACTGAAACTCAACCAGCGTCCCGGCGGAATTCCAAATTCCTACGTCATGCTCTTCCGCAATACCAGCACCATTGTTTTCATATACCGCCAGAGCGGTAACAGTGATGGGGTTAAGTACCTGAAACGACCACCCGAGTACAAAGGGTCCATTGCCCAAGGACTGCCCAGTTCCAGCAAAGCTAAAAGCCTGGCCGAAAGTGGGGGCAGCGTAAAGACTCGGGGCAAATGCGGCCACAAGGCAGCACACGAAAACTGCTACTAGGATTTTCCTCAAGATATTTTTTCCTCCTTCAATCGGCATTACCCGATTCCTTCCCAGCAGTACCACGGCAATTCACAGGCCATCACCAACATTGAATCTAAAAGGGATAGCATTCATGCTTCCTGCTGCATGCGCAGTACCTTGCACATATTAGGGGAGTCAGTTCCCACTTGCCCTATCTGCAACGCACCCGGCGCACGCTGGTCACGCTGATTGCCATGGATTGTCAAAGCGAAAGGCGCTCCGGACGACTAGGAAACCCAAACCGTGGTTCTCTGGGTCGTTTATGGGACTCCGGCTCTCGGGCTGAAGCCGACTCCGGGATTCAACAAACGCCTACCCAGGCGCTGAAGAGGCTGTTACGAAACTCTATGTCCGTCCTATGCGCTGGAACAAAGGCAAAGAAATTCGAGTGCCGGAGGCACGCCCATAATCTAGCCCAGCGTGGAGCCGAAGGCGAAACGCTGGGTTCAGTGGGATATTTCATGCGAGTCGCAGAGCGACGGCAGAGTTTCGTAACAACCTCTGAAAGCCGTGGGCTCTCTTCTTTCGTCCGCCACAGGCGGACCGCATCATGAGAGCGCGAGGATAGTTGGGCGAAGCGAAGAACAGTAAAAGCCCCCACATTCGCCAAAACAAGCCAAACGTAGGCCACGGAATGTGTGGGCCACCCGAGTTCGTGACGGAAGCTTTTACCTGGGGCGTCGTCAGTTGTGTCGTGGGAGAATATGGCGCAGAACGCTAAGGCTTGGCATAGACGTAAGGTCTGGGCGACGATAGGAAGAGGGTGATTCGCGATGAAGAGATTGGTTCGTCCGCTCGCGATGTTGTGCGCAGCGCTGATCGCGCCTTCGGCCTGGGCGAGCAATTCCGCACTGGGCATGAGCGTAGCTTCACGGTTGGGCGCGGGCGTCGATGCGCCGGCCGCCGGAAGTAGCCCTCTGTGGACTTTCCTCAACTCATCGATCGTCCTGTGGTTTCTTTCGTCAGTCGTCGTGGCCGGCATAACGGCAGCCTATGCCAAGTACCAAAAGTCGCAGACGGAACGCACGAAGAAGACGACTACGCGGGACCACCTGAATACCGAGATCAGCAGCCGGATCGCGGACGCCGTGGTGGCGTTGCGCCTAGAGCATAAGCGAGTTACAAACGGCACGAAGTATTGGGCAAGTGTGATGTACAGTGAAGCCCTTCGTTACCTCAATAATCGCATCACCGACGACAACGGGAAGCCAGTCGATTTCTCCATCTACCCGGAATACAAGGGGAGAAGGTTCCGGTCGCTGATCGTCGAGCTTGGCGCGGTGGCGGATGCCTCACTGCTGGCGGCTTTGCGGGAGGCGCAGGCGGCCTATACGCGGCTGGAGGAACTGACCGATGTGACTCCGCTAGGCGAGGACTATACCCAGGACCCGGACCGCGAAAAGTGCCTTGCTGCCATACGAGAGAGCTGCACCATTCTGGAAGCGCTGCAGACCCATCCGTTCTGGCGGGACCCGCTGTAGGCTGGTGCCCGCGCCCCGCCTAGGTGGCCCACAAGCCAGAAGATTGCAACGCGAAAAGAAAAAAAGCGTCGGGTGCCACACCCCGCCTGGTTTTGGCGGGGTGGGTGAGTCCTTTGACGTTCGATCCGCACTGGCTCTTTGGTTTATCCGATCCGTGAAAATCTGTGTAAATCCGCGGCTGCTTTTCCGCGTTGCTTTCCTCCGTGTCCTCCGTGTCCTCTGTGGTGAACACTCTCCGTCCCAAAACGGGAGAAATCTGGTTACCTTCGCCGTCTTCGATCGACTATCCACCATTCACCATCGACTCGCCTTATCACACGCCGCCGTGACCCACGTCCTAGCGCTCTACCCCCAATGCACCTACCTTCCTCAAGAGGAATGGGAAAGTTGTCGTCCCACGAGGCGGCAGTCTGACATTCACCCCGTTCTCGGAAGGTGCTTCGACCTGTGATGGGTCTTGCTCGCTCTCGATTTTCCCCCAGTCTGCCCGTCAGTGTCCCCGCACGTCCTCGGAAAATCCCGCCTAAGTCTTTTGTTAAGACGACTTTGCCTTTAACTCCCACGCACTCATCGATTTGCATGCCGAACTCTGCATCCTCATCAAAACAAGGATTTTGCACACAGGGGGGAGGGGGGTACTCGGCCACGAATGCAACCCATTTTGGGAAAGAAAGTCTCTTCGCAAACCGCCGAGATCGGGTCTCACTTCACGAAGATCTTCGACTCCCAGGGCTTCAGGGTCAGCTTGCTATTGGCGTCGAGGTCGGCGGGTTGGCCGGAAAGGTGTTCGGTGTAGTGGCCGTAGTAAAGATTGTCTTTGAAGGTCACGGTCTGCGGCTTCGCGGAGAAGTTGATGACCGTAAAGACCTTGTCGTGATCGTTCTGGCGGACGAAGCTGAAGACCGCGTCGGGAACTGAGTTCGTCACGTCGATCATGCGCGCGCCCCAATGCGCATTCCATAGCGCGGTGTTCTTCGTCTTTAGCGCGATTAACTTCTTATAGAGGTCGCCTTCGGGGTCCTGCTTCCAGACAATGGGATCCTTCTCGAAAAACTTCAGCCGCTTGCGGTTGCCGGCTTCCTGTCCGTTATAGATGAGCGGCATGCCTTCGCCCACACACGACAGCACGATGGCGGCGTTGAGGCCGGGACCGAACTGCTCGAACTCGGTGCCGTCCCAGGCGTTCTTGTCGTGGTTGGAGACGAAGGTCATGCGCATGATGTCTTGCGGATAATAACCTTCGTTCCAGGAATAGTAATTACGTAGGCCGCCGAGATCGTGCTTGCGTCCGGTGGTGATCTCGCGCACGTCGTCGTACCAGGTCCAGGCGTAGGTCATGTCGAAGGCGTCGGCGTGCATGTCGCGCGATTCCCACTCGGCGAGCATGAAGACGGGCTTGATCGCGTCGAGCTCGCGGCGGGCGTTGGTCCAGAAGTCGAGAGGCACGAAGCCGGCGACGTCGCAGCGGTAGCCGTCGATGTCGGCCTCGCGGACCCAGTACTTGAGCGCATCAGTCATGTACTTGCGCAACTCAGGATGGGAGTAGTCGAGGTCGATGATGTCGGCCCAGTCGGTCCAGGCGGTGGGGCGGAAGTCGCCCTTCCAGTTGCGCGCGTACCACTCGGGATGCTGGGTGACGAGGACGTTGTCCCACGCGGTGTGATTGGCGACCCAATCGACGATGACGTACATGCCCTGCTGGTGGGCGGCGACGACGAAGTGCTTGAGGTCGTCGAGCGTGCCGAGCTCGGGATTGACCTTGAGGTAGTCCTGCACAGCGTAAGGGCTGCCGAGAGTGCCCTTACGGTTCTTGACGCCTATGGGGTTGATGGGCATGAGCCAGAGGATTTCGACGCCGAGGCCTTTCAGGCGCGGGAGTTGGGCTTCGGCGGCGCGGAAGGTTCCTTCGGGCGTGAACTGACGGGTGTTGATCTGGTAGATGGAGGCGTTCTTGCTCCAGTCGGGATGTTTGAGCTTGACGTAAGGCACGGGCTGATACGGGTCGGGCTTGGCCGCGGGTTCGGGTTTTTGGGCGCAGCCTGTGAACAGTATAAGGAGAACGACAGTGATGGGGAATGCGTGTCGGCGGGTCATGGGTGAGTCCGGAGAGGATGATAGCAAGAGTCAGTTTCAAGTTTCGAGTTTCAAGAAAAAGCAAGATCAACCGCGGATTTGCATGGATGAAAACGGATCGAAGGAGAGGCAAAGAACCGAGGAGAGTGTGAGCTGCGCTTCCGGTAGGCGGCAGATGGCGAGTCCGAGGGCAGTAGTAACGCTAAGGTGCCAAGTTTGCGATTGACTTAGCACTAGAGTGGTGGCATGATTCCGCACACTTCGGACAGGAAAGTAGTTTCTCAGGCCCAAGGCTTGTGGCAGATGCCGGGAGAAATAGCGGTGGTGTCGCGTCACTACAGTCGTTCGGCTACTACCGACGCGCACAGTCGCGCGACCATTCGCACAAGGAGAACCAATGAAGATGCGCTCAGGAATGCTGCTGTTGGGGGTATTGACGGTGGCGGCGTCGTTGCTATTGGCTTCAGAGAAAAAGGTGGGCGACACGAAGGATGCCTGCGACAAGAGCAATCCGGTGAAGTTTCAGACGAGTTCAGGGCAGGTAGAGGTCAAAGCGAACTCCGGGACGAAGGGCTTTGATCTGCCGGGAATGACGCGAGAGATCACCTGGTATTGCGGCGGAAGCCGGGAGCGCAGCGCCAACGACACGGACTTCAACAAAGTGGAGATCTCGCGGGCCAAGAACGGCGCCATCCAATGGACGTTTGTGCAGGTAACGGTGGACGCCGCGGCGAACCCGCAGACGCAGTTGGGCAATAGCAAGGACGCGTGCGATGGGTCGGAGGCGGTGACGTTCAAGGCGAAGGACGGGCCGGTCACGGTGAAGGCGGGGCAATCCGTAGTGAAGGAATTGCCGAAAATGACGCGGGAGTTGTCGTGGCAATGCGGCAAGAGCGATGAGCGAGTGGCGAACCCGAATGAGTTTAACTTCGTCCAACTGGAGCGCGCCGGGAACGGGGCTCTGCAATGGTATTTCTATCGCCAGTTGACGGTGACGGACGACAGTACCGGCGACTATGTGGACATGGTGGACGGAGACTTCATCGTGCAGGCGCCGGCGCTAAAGAAGACGTTGCCGATGCCGGGGTTCCTGAAGACGCAGCTGGACACGTTCTGGGACGGGAACGTGAAGGACATCCAGGCGGAGATCTTGAAGTCGCTGCAAGGAGACAAGCGGTATCAGATATCGAACCTGACACTGGCGCCGTCGGCAAAGGCGGAGCTGCGGGTGGGGGAAAGCCCGGACAACGTGCTGGTGAAGTACGTGGTCCACGAGAACACGGCCGCGGTCAGCAAGAGTGATGTGAATTTCAATGCGGTGTTCGACATCGAGCTGGTGATGTTCCTGGCGAGGCAGGAGAAGTTTCCGGTGCAGGCGACGAAGGCGACAGCGTTTGTGCATCATTTCGAGTTGCATGGCTCAAGCGCGGGCGACGACTTGCTGGCGGCGTTTGCGAAATCGAGGATCCATGCGGAGGAGACCAACACCAACAACTTCACGGAGAACGTGAAGAAGCGAGTGAACGACGCGTTGAACGCGGTGTCAGGACAGTTGCCAGTTCCGGCGGGCACTCCGCTGGTCCTGGACGCAGCGATGGGAACGATCCAGGCGTGCGTCAAACTTACGCCGAGCGACGTTTGCAGCTTCCCGCGGCCGAAGGTGCCGTCGGTAGTGTCACGGAAGACACTGGACACATCACACGACCAGTGCAGCGCCGCGCAGATCTGGGTCTGGGACTACCAGAAAGGTACGTTCGTTCCGGTGGCCAAGGGAGGCAGCGCGGTGATCGAGTTGGACAACCAGCGGTTCGAGTGGTTCTGCGGGGGCGACGGCCAGCCGGATGGGGCGAACGACGAATGGGCCACCGGGCCGGAGGGGACGTACTTCGTGCAAGTAAAACGAGCCGCCTCGGGGAGCCAGATCGATTGGACGTTCCAGTCGTGGCACTAGAGGCAAGCAGGCAGCTGACGATGGTTGGGGCTGGGGCGAAGAGCTCCAGCCCTTTGCTTGCTCACAGTACGTCAATCACGAGGAAGGTGATGTCGTCTTGCTGCGAGGTGAAAGGAGGCTGCCAGGCGCGGACTTCGTTAAGAAGAAGCAGCGAGAGTTCGGCGGCGGGACGCGAGGAGTGGTCGATCAGGATCTGTTCGAGTTTGCGATCGCCGAAGGCGTCGCCCTGCGTGTTTTCAGGCTCGCTTAGGCCGTCGGTGTAAAGCAGGAAGCGGTCGCCGCGGGCGAAGGGAATGTCGCGGACGGGATAGTCGCCGTCGAAGGGCGCTCCGAAGAGAAGGCCGTTGCTTTCGACGCGGGCCAGCTTGCCGCACGCGGCACACCAGCAGAGGAGCGGCGGATGTCCGGCAGCGGAGTAACGGGCGGTGCGGCGTTCGGTGTCGATCCAGAGATAGGCGACGGAGACGAACTGGCCTTGCAACTGGGCGGTGAGGATGTCGCGGAGGCGGCGCAAGAGTTCGGACGGATCGCTGGCGAAGGACACGACCGATTGCACGGCGACCTTGATCATGGAAGCGATGAGGGCGGCGGGCACGCCGTGTCCGGAGACGTCGGCGACGAGGAAGCCGGTGCGGTATTCGTCGACGGGAAGATATTCGTAGAAGTCGCCAGCCACTTCGGTCATGGGTTCGTAGACGGCGGCGATGCGCAGGTTGCGCAGTTGGGGAGTGGTAGTGGGCAGGATGGAGAACTGCAACTGACGCGCGACGGCGAGTTCGTTCTCGATGGAGAGCAGACGGCGCTCGCCGGTGTAAACCTGCTGCAGAGCGACGTAGCCCAGAGACGAGAGGAAGACGAAGAAGCCGATGTCGTCCCAGATGCTGTCGGGGTGGTAGCCGAGGGGGTGGAGCAGGTTAGTCACGAGGGCCTCGGCACCAAAAAAGATCGTGCCGGCCAGCATGACGCGACGATCTTTCACGACGAGATATTGCCGGCTGAGGCTCGGAAACACAAAGATGATCAACAAGACGACCGAACCGGCAGCAGCGACCAAATTGTTCAATCGGAGAAGCGAGTATTCTTCGCCGGTCAACACGAAACGCCCGATGCCGAACACAGCGATGAGAAAAGCGGCGAGGGCTTGCAGAGTGACGAACTGACGTAGTTTGCCGACCGCGAGTTCACGGAACGTGAGCGCAGCCGCAACCAGCGTCAGGTAGGTAATCAGAGCATGCGAGTAGGGGACGGAGACCTGCATCCAGCGAGGCAGGAGTTCGATGAGGAATGAGGTGTCGTTGAGTCGCTGAATGCCGTAGATGGCGATCCAGACACCAAGGAAGAAGACCAACCTCACTCCGCTGGCTCGACGGCGGATGGTGGCGACGACCAGAGCCACGATCCCGATGACAATGAAAGCGGTGCCGGTGATGAGGTTGATCACTTCGCCGATGAATTTGGCCTGAGCCTGGCTATCGCCAATCATGGGCGACCTCCAACCTCAACCGTAATGGGGCAGGCAAACGGACGAGGCTTTGCCCGCCAAGCGAAACGGGCGACGTATCGCTCTTCGCCGATGTTTGCCGATGCACATCTCGAGGATTGTCGAGCCAATCGGCCGGAACAAGGACGGCGGTCACTAGGGCAGGTGACGGGAAACAGTTGTCGGTTGTCGGTTTCCGATCCCATCCTCTATTCCCAAAGGACGAGACAGAATGGGCCGCGACACATAGGCCTGGGCCAAAGAGTCTGTCACATCACCACGCAAAAAGCGTGGTGCTTCCACCGGGCGAGTCAACAGCAACCGCGCATTGTGCGGAAGGCGCCAAAGACCAAAAGCAACCACGGATTTACGCGGATGAACGCGGAGCGCAATTCTCTTCCGAGGACTGAGGGGTCTAGATGGTCGGGACGTAGCACTACTGTCGTGCTATGAATAATTTGCGTGGTAATCACTATTTTCTGCGCAAATTTACGACCAAAGTAGTACAGCCGATATAGAATTTCTAGGCCTTTGATGTAGGGGAAGTTACGTAATGCGCCCAATGAGCCGCTTCGCTCATAACTTCTCGACAGGAATCGGTCCAGGAACGACGCGTGTGTCCTGGCGATTTCGTGGCTGGCCGCGGCCCCTGTTTGCGCTGACTCCGGTAAACCAACCAATAAACCGACATGGATCGAAAGATCCAGATGCATTCGACTCAAGGAGCACCGACGATGGTACGTACCCTTGCGCACGTCCTGCTGGGAGCCATGCTGTGTGCGGCTCTGGTTTCTACAGCGGTAGCGGCCCCAGCCAGTTACAACTTTGTGTCCGTCGCCAGCCCAGGCGACCCAGCGTTCACGCAACTGCTGGGCATCAATAACTCCTCCCTCATCGCCGGGTATTTCGGCGATGGGACGGTGGTTCCGAATAATGGGTTCACCCTGACGTATCCAGGTTTCGCCTACACGGCGGAAAACTATCCGAGTTCGACTCAGACACAGGTCATCGGTATCAACAACAGTGGGTGGAACGACGGCTTCTATGTGGATCCGTCGGGTGTGACTCACGGCTTTACGTTCAATGCCGGTACCTTCACTACGGTGGATGCGCCAGGGACGGCGTTTAACCAGCTGCTGGGAATCAACAATGGCCTAACGGCCGTCGGGTATTCGTCGCTCGATCCGACCGGAATGACGTTGCAGAGGTCGTATATGGAGTCGGGCGGAACCTTCACGTATCTCGACGGCTTCCTGCCCTCGGGGGCACTTAACAACCAGGCGGTGGGAATCAACGGTGCCGGTATCGTCGTCGGGTTCTACCAAGACGCCTCGGGAGAATTCCACGGGTATATCTTCAACGGTACATCAGCGACGACGCTCGACTATGCAGGCGGAATGGGTACCCAGGCATTCGGAATTAACAGCGCGGGCGAAATTGTGGGCGACTACACGGATGCATCGGGGACGATGCATGGGTTCGTGTATATCGGCGGGGTGTTTTACACGGTCGATGACCCAGCAGCAGTGCCGGGTTCCACGGTGATTAACGGAGTGAACGACCTAGGACAGCTGGTTGGCTTCTACGCCGATGCCAATGACAACGTGATCGGCTTTGTGGCCACTCCGGTTCCGGAGCCGGGAAGCCTGATGCTTCTCGGATCGGGAATGCTGGCGGGAATGGGATTCCTGCGGCGCAAGCTGTCGCGGTAATTCTCTGCCAGCTTTCGGTTGCCTGAGTATTGGTTCCCCACCCGAGTGCTTGCTCGAGTGGGGATTTTTTCATTGGCCGAGAACCATCTGGACCGCCTTCGAAAGTCAGGGGGCCGCTCCCGACTCCAGATTGTTCGGTTGCTCAGTGGCCCGCCGATGTGCAGGCATCGGCGACGTGCTGCACATCCGACACCTTAAACACGGGTTCTTCTTTTACGGAAGAGCCCTGTCCCTGGATGGTCGTGCCGACGCTCCGGATGGCGGGCTTGCCAGTGATGGCAACTTCGTGGCCAACATGCTTTTGCGAGCTTGTTGGCTTGACTCTGCAGTTGATGGGCAGTTCCATTGTCCTCGGTCAACCAGTAATGACCTTTGGCGTAGGTCAGGCAGCCTTGAATGGTGGTCGGTCCGGACGCGGTGGGTGCCTGAGTAGCGTCCTGGGCCTGCACCCAAAGGGCAGAAACCAGAAGCACCAGAATCAGCATGAGTGTCTTGCGCATAATCAGCCTCCTTGCGGCTTGCGATTGTATGGGAGTAAGGGCCCGCCAGGCAACGACGTGACCTTTGGTTCGGACCGGGCTTGCGGGACAACCTTTTTCACCCGACCCCGACTTCCCGACGCCGTATTAAGAGAGAGATGATCGCTGCGCAAAACAGTTTTCTTTTTTCTTGGGCCAGCCGAGGCCGTCAGAAGCCGTTGACGGCCATGAATCCGCCGCTACTACTTGTTACTGTGCAGCGGCCGAGGCCAATGCGCCTACAACGGCGATGTTCGACAACAGATTAGGCGGCAGCCCGTGACGCTGCTGTAGGTACTCGGGATTATTGTAGGAAATCCAGACCATGCCCTGGGTGTCTTCCGACACCAGGATCTTTAACGGCAAGTCGATCGCAATGCTGGGAGCGGCCAGCATGAGCGGAGTGCCCGCCTTGGGACTGCCGAAAATCAGCAACTTGGTATTCGGCATCTTCAGTCCGACTTTTTCGGCTTCACCGCTGTGATCGACCAGCGCGAACAGAGTGACTCCTTTGGATTCCAGGATCGCAGTGAGCTTTTGCACGGTTTCGTCGACCGAATGAAGGCTTGGCAGGGTGACGATGCCGTTGTTTACTTTAGTAGTGTTGGCGGCGGTTGCCATGATGACCTCCTGGGTGATCTCGGAATGTGAGTTGGTTGAGTTGCGAACGGAGAGAAGATAAATCGCCATCGCGATTCCCACCAGGCCCAGAAATACGGCGATCGCAACGGCCTGTATCACGGAGTGAACAGAGTCGTCACTGCCGTGGTCGAACTCGTACACCATACGTATGTGACGCAGGGCAGAGGCGAGAGTGACGACGACGCCGGCAGCGATAAGCGCGGTCCCGAACCAGAGCGACAGACCGTAGGACTGCTGTGCCGGCGTGTGCTGGATGGCGGCTAGTTGTTGCAGGAAGAGCCCGAAACGAGCGACGACGAAGCCGAAACCCATCAGCGCAAGCCCGGTGCGGACCCAAGCCAGAAGTGTTCGTTCGGCCGCGAGATAGTCGGCCACAGCGGCTTTGTGACCGGTGGGTGAGCTGTCCATTCCTCATCCTCAGGAACAAGTTTGAATCGATTGATTGTGTGGTGACGCCCAGGAAATGGATGAGACGGCGGGAAGTAACGACTCACGATTCACGGCAAGGATGAACTAACATTTGGCTTAACGGCTGCAGCAGAGCGCGGGAACCGTGTCGGCGGCTATATCGTATCTGAGTGTAGAAGGGATTGAGTTATGCGGCACAGTGGGATTCATCGGGTCATTTTCATTGCGTTAAGTGTTGTCGTATTCGCAACCGCATTGGCGAGCGGGCAAGCTCCTCCGCAGAAAGCCACAGCTGCCGCCACGACATCGGCCAGTACCAGCGTCACGGCGGAGTTGGACAAGCTGGTGCACGTAAAGCGCGTAAAGGTGGGCGATGCCGTGACGGCACACGTGGTGGCTGCGGTCGTACTGCCGAACGGCACTGAGCTTCCCAAGGGCAGCAAGCTGAACGGCCAGATTACCGACGTTAAGGTGAAGGCCGATAAGGAAGGGCCATCGAAACTGGGGCTGTTGTTTACCAGCGTCGCGACGAAAGACGGAACGACAATCCCGATCCAGGCTGCGGTGGTGAGTGTCGCCCCACACTATCGCCCGGGCGAGGCTGATTTGCTGACGGCGGGCAATCCGTATTCGTCGGGCGGGCGAATGGCGGGCGGTAGCGGAAGCAATACGCTGAACAACTCCACCAACGAAGGCGAAGCACTGAGCCGGGGACTGGGTGCGCGAGCGCCGACTACCAACGTCAGCGAAGGCCAGATGAAGCCGGGAATTTCGTACCTGCCCGACATAACGATGGCGTCGTATTCGACCGCGAGTCCGGGGACCATCCTGGTTTCGACGGCGGGATCGGTGTATATCGACGCCGGAAGCCGACTGCTGGTATTGGTAATGCCGCGGTAGAGCGTTCGCTGGTGGCGACGTTATTTGGCGGCGGGCGCTGCCGGGTCGCGCTGGTCGACGACCTTGAATTTTGCGGGAACGACGAACAGGCGCGCGTCGGGTTCAGCGAGGCTGATGTTGCTGACGGTGAACACTTGGGTTCCCTGCAATGGGTCGTAACGCTTGACGATTAGGTTCACGCCGAGCTTGGGCGAATACCAGAACTCCTTGGTGAGCGCGACTTCGCGGTCGTTGCCGACGGTTCCGGGATTAGTGGTAATAGTCTCGCGCGTGCCAATCGTTTCGAGTCCTTCGACTTCGCCTTTGCCTAAATCTTCGCGGCTGAGGTAGCGCTTGCCGCCGGGCAATGGGCCCACCGGGAGCGTGGCTTCGCTGACTGACGCGGAATACGCGTACATGTCGCACACGTTGCTGCCGGGGAAGCACGATGTGCGGGTGTGGCGTACAGGATCGTAGTAGTCAAGCTGAGTCAGGACAGAGGGCGAGTTGCTGTCGGCGGGCACGAAGCGGCGCCGCTCCTGGAAGACGCGTCCCTGGCTGTCGCGCGCAACCATGCGGCGGTTCTTGACGATGACGGACGCTCCGTCGATAGTCTGGCGCGTCCATTCAGTACTGACGGTCGCAGTGAAGGGCGCGTTGGGCAACGACGGGATAAAGATGCTGACGATGCGAGTGAAGGAGTTGCCGTCGGGCGCGTGCAAAGCGTCTTGCGGGCTTTGCGCCACAATATAGGGGACGAATGCAACTGCGAGCGTTGCCAGGGAGAGAAGGAGAACGGTGCGCTTCATAGGCGGCCTCCGCGGCGGAGATATTGTGCCACAAAAGAGGTGCACGGATTGTTAAGTTCTGGACGTCGCGCAGGCCCCCGAGCCGATTGGCCGCTGGTCAGCCCAGCCACTCGAAGGCCAGGCCGGTGCGCTTGCGCAGGGCGGCAAACTGGTCGTCGGTCGCGCAACCCAGGAGACAATCCTGCCCACCGAGGTCGAGACAAGTGTAGCGGACGCCGACGTCCTGGGCTTCGAGAAGGGCGGCAAATCGGCTGAGAATCACGGGGTCGATCCAACGTTCCTCGATTTTGGCGGGCCAGCGGAATTCTTCTCCGCGCAGGGTGAAGGTGAGCCAGGCTACGCCACGGCGGAGATCAAATTGGTCGTGAATGGACTCGAGGGGCAGGACGTCGGCAGCGAGGGTGGCCATGCGATACGCCACCTTTACGTAGTCGCCTCCGCGAGAGGCGCACTCGGCACGCATGAGCCAGATGTTGTCTGACATTGTCAGATGCGGAGGATCGGGTGATTCAGTTCCGAGGGTCGCCAGCAGGAGCTTAAACGGTGAAGTCTCGTATTCGCGCTCTGGATGCACGACCAGCAACTCAGCGGGAGTGATGCCGGCGCGAGGCGCAATGCCGCACTCGGCCAGCGTATCGAGCTGGTCGTAGAGCGTCATGTTGCGGTTCATCAGACGGCGAAGGAGAGACATGAGATTTCGCTGGTACGACGAGACATGGTAGCAGTAGTGAACTAGCCAGTTGCCGCTGCCATCTGTTCGATGTGAGTACATGCTTGACACATATATCCACAGCGCATATAGTTGCCTCCATGAGCGATGTACCTGAGTCCCTGCTGCCTCTTCAGCCGATGACCTTCCACATCCTGCTTTCGCTTGCCGATGAAGACCGGCACGGTTACGCCATCATTCTCGATGTCGCGCGGCGAACGAATGGCGAGCTCAAACTCAGTGCTGGCACGCTCTACCGTTCGATTCAGCGCATGCTCGAAGCCGGACTGATCACGGAAACCAAAACCAGGCCCGCACCTGAGTTGGATGACGAGCGGCGTCGGTATTACCACATCACGCCGTTTGGGACGGCGGTGGCGCGGGCCGAAGCGGGGCGACTTCGGGACCTGCTGAAGATGGCGCGCTTGTGCGGCGTGGCGCCGAGGACAACGTAATGAAGCTTTATCGACTGTTGCTCCATCTTTATCCGTCGTCGTATCGGGCGGAATATGGGGACGAGATGAGCGGCGTTTTCGCGCAGGAGTTGCGCGAGAGCGGCGGCTGGCTGGCGCGGTGCGGGTTATGGCTGGCGGCGTTTGTGGAAGTGTTCTCCAACGCGGCTGCGGTGCATTGGGAGATTGCGCGACGTGACTTGCGCAGTGCGGTTCGATCGCTGGTGAAGTCGCCGGGGTTTGCGATTACCGCGCTACTGCTGGTGACGATCGGGATCGGGGCGAACGCAGCCATCTTTACGCTCGCGGATTTCGTGTTGGTGCGGCCGCTTCCCTTCTCCCAACCTGAGCGACTGGTGAAGGTGTATGAGAGACATTCCGGATACCCGGAGATGGAGCTGTCGCCGGCGAATTACCGGGACTTCAAGGCAGCCAGTACGTCGTTCGAATCGCTGGCGGCATCTTCCGATTTCGCCATGAACCTGGTGGGCCACGGCGAGCCGCAGCGGTTGCAGGGAACCTGGGTGACCGGGAACCTTTTCTCCACGCTGGGAAGGCCAGCGCTGCTTGGCCGCTACTTGAATGAGCATGATGACGAGGCAGGCGCTCCGGGCGCGATCGTGTTGAGCTACGCCTTGTGGCAGACCAATTTCGGGGGCGATGCGAGTGTCTTGGGAAAGTCGGTGATTCTCGACGATAAAGCCTACACGATCATTGGCATTATGCCTCCGGATTTTCAGTTCCCGACGCGCGAGACGCAGTTCTGGAAGGCTTATCAGTTTACGGAAGACAGTTATAAAGAGCGCGATGATAACTATCTTTCGGGCATTGGCCGGTTGAAGCCGGGCGTTACGCTGACGCAAGCGCGGACTGAGCTGACGCTGGTCGCTGACCGGGTGCGGCAGCAGTATCCAAAAGAGAATGAAGGAGTGGGCGCGACCATCATTGGTTTGCGCGACGATCTCTCTACGCAGTCGCGAATGCTCTTGATGGCGCTGTGCGGAGCGGCGCTATGCGTGTTGGTAATCACCTGCGCCAATTTGGCCAACCTTTTACTTGCGCGGTCGCTGGCGCGGCAAAAAGAATTCTCCATCCGCGTGTCACTGGGAGCGAACCGGCGTACCCTTCTGCGGCAACTGCTGACGGAGAGCGCCCTCCTCGGATTGGCGGGAGGCGCGGGCGCGATCGGCCTTGCTGCCGGCGCATTGCCGTTGCTCTCGCGGTTGACGCCGCATGGACTTCCGATCCAGGAGGTTCCTCCGTTGGACATCCGGATGGTGCTGCTTGCGCTGGGGCTGACCGCGATTACGGTGATTGCGTTCGGAGTTGCTCCGGCGATTCGGGTGTGCAGAAATGCGGGTTTCAGCGGACTGCGCGAAGGCGTGCGCACGGGAGGCACGGGCCATCATCGGTCGCGGTCGGCGCTGGTGATCGCGGAAGTGGTGGTGTCGGTCGTGCTGCTGATTTTGTCAGGCCTGCTGATTCGCGCGCTGTGGAAGGTGCAGGCCATCAACCCGGGGTTCAGGACCGAGGGTGTACTGACGCTCAGGACGGCGTTGCCGTTGCCCAAATATGACAAAGTCAACGTGCGGAAGGACTTCTATAACAAGGTGCTGACGGAGGTGCAAAGGCTACCCGGCGTGACCGACGCAGCGTATATCAGCGCGCTTCCGATGGTGTGGCGGGGAGGCATCTGGCCGGTTTTGGTGGACGGACGATCGCAAAATCGTACGGCGGGAAATTCCGCCAGCTTGCGTTATGTGACGCCGGGCTTTTTCGCGACGCTGGGTGTTCCGGTGTTGTCGGGCCGGGATGTGAGCGAAAGCGATACGTTCGACCGTCCATTTGTGGCGGTGGTGAGTGAATCGTTTGTGAAGCGATATTGGCCCGATCAAGAGCCGATTGGACGGCACTTTAGTTTCGGGTTCCACGATCGCGAAATCATTGGCGTGGTCGGCGACGTTCACGTGCGCGGGTTGGAAAAAACCAGCGAGCCACAAGTGTATCTCTCGTATCAGCAGGTGCAAGATGGATGGCTGATCGGCTACACGCCGAAGGACCTGGCAATCCGCTCCACGCAACCGCCAACGGCGCTGATCCCGGAAGTGCGGCGAATCATTGCGGCCGCCGATCCCGAGCAACCGATCTCGAACATCAGGACGATGGAAGAAATTGTCGCCGGGGAGACCGAGTCGCGAACGATACAAATGCGTGTGCTCATCATCTTCACTGGAGTTGCGATTCTGTTGGCGGGATTGGGAATTTACGGGCTGCTGTCATTTACCGTCTCACTGCGCCAGCAGGAGTTCGGCATCCGTATCGCGCTGGGCGCGGGCCATGGAGATATTTTCAGGATGGTGCTGCGGCAAGGTGCAAAATTGGCGGTTGCTGGACTCATACCCGGCTTAGCGCTCGCGTATTTCGCGGCCCGGCTGCTGCAAAGCTTGTTGGCTGGAGTGAAGCCGGCCGATGGAGTGACGTTCTCCGTCGCTGCGGTGCTGTGCCTTGCGACCACAATGCTGGGTACGCTGGTTCCGGCGCTGCGGGCTACGCGGGTCGATCCGACGGAAGTGATGCGCGCGGAGTGACGGCTCTCCGAGCTGCGAACTAAGGATGCAAGGACGACGTATACGCAGCGATCGCGATGATGTCGTCGAGAGTCAAGTTCTCAACTGGTGACTTCATGAGTTGAGCGCCGGCGCCGGCACGAAATCCTTTTTGCAAATCATAGAGTTGCCGCACGATGTAGCTGGGCGAGCGGCCAGCAATTGACGGCACGTTGTTCAATCCTTTCAGATCGGGGCCGTGGCATGAGGCGCAGGGCACGGTCTTGCCTTTACCGCCGGTCGCGACCAGTGACTGCCCTTTCTTGAGGCTGCCGGGCGGCACGTAAGCGATGAATCCTGAGGTGTCGTCGCGCAATTCGGTGCGCTCGAGGTTCTCGGGAATCTCGATGATGCGATGCCCGATCGGCTCATCTGCCGGCGGCTGGGAGACAACCAGCATCCAACCCGCGACGTGGGTTTTGGGAACTTTGGCAACCTCGACCACGCGAATCCAGGGCTTTGGCTGGAGCGAGGCGAAATAGGCCGCGGCAGTGCGAGTTTGCTGGTCGGTGGCGTGAGTGGCGACGCCAACCATCGCGGTAACAGGCAGGTGCGATGGCTCAGCACTCTTGCGTGCGCCGCTCTTGAAGTCGGCCATCTGCTGAATGATGTAGTCGGCGGGGAGTCCTGCGATGCCGGAGTTTTCGGGGCGCCCCAAGCCGTTGGGCAGATGGCAGTAGCCGCAGGCGTACACGTCGGGCTTGCTGCCCTGTCCCACAATGTCAGGCATCGGCGGATGCGACGCGGGATGCCAGTCAGGCACGGAGAACAGGTCGTCAATTTGCGCGAGGGTGAAGACCGCCGTGCTGTTTGGCACGTGTTGCAGCGTGTTGGGCGGATCGGTCGGAGAGGGGGCATCGGCAGGAGGGTTGGGACAGTAAGCCCAATAAAGAGGTTGTGGGCGAGGGCTGGCCTTCTCGCTGCGATTCTTAGCGACAGACGCAACAACCAAGGCAATCAGCAGCATGAAGATTGCACAGACCGATGCACGGTGGTGAAAAAAAGAACGATTCATGGCGTCACGGCATTGTACAGCGGCTGCCAAAAAAGAACGTTTCGTAGTAGGAATGAGAAGTCCCAATTAGCGAAAGTCAGGGGGACTGCCGACGATACCTGCAGCGAGCGACAGGTGTAGACTTGCCACGTATGGCGAAGGCGAAATCAGCAGTGCGTGTAGTGCAAGACGGCGGCGCTCCCGGAGCGGGGACGTTGTATCTGGTGGGCACGCCCATCGGGAACATGGAAGACATTACCCTGCGAGCACTGCGCATCCTGAAGGAAGTGGACCTGGTGGCGTGCGAAGACACGCGCCACACCGTGCAGTTGCTCGATCATTACGGAATCGAGAAGTTGACGGTGAGTTACCACGAGCACAACGAGCTCACGCGCGCGGCCGAGCTGATCCTGCATTTAGAAAAGGGCGAGAACGTCGCTATGGTGAGTGACGCGGGCATGCCGGGAGTGAGCGACCCGGGATATCGCTTGATTGCGTTGGCAGTGCGGCACCATATCAAGATCGTGCCGGTGCCGGGGGCGTCGGCGTTTTTGTCGGCTCTGGTGGCCAGCGGTCTCCCGACGGACTCGTTCCGGTTCAGCGGCTTTCTGCCCGCAAAACAAGGCGCTCGCCGCACCGTACTGGAGGCCATCCGGGATTCGCCGCGAACGCAGATTTTTTATGAAGCGCCACACCGCATTCTGGAAACGCTGGAAGACATTGTCGAGCTGCTGGGCCCGGAGCGCCATGTGGTGGTAGCGCGAGAAGTCACCAAACTGCACGAGGAATTTCTTCGCGGCAGCGTGGAAGACGTGCTCGCGACCCTGAACCGGCGCGTCGAAGTGAAAGGCGAGATCACGCTGCTGATCGGCAAGCACGATGGCACGGAGCATCCGCAACCGGATGGGAAGACCGTTGGGAAGCGCGTGCGCGAACTGATGAGCGGGGATTCACTCGACGAAAAAGCCGCGCTGAAACAAGCAGCAAAAGAATTTGGCGTATCGAAGAGCGAGGCCTACCGCGAGTTGCAGAGGGTAAAGTAAGACCAACAACAAGCATGAGCGCGCAGGCCGTCTACGTGGCACGTTTCGGGAGAACCGGTTGTTCTGAATCGTCGGCTGCTCCACCTTCACGCCGTGTTTCGGGCACGGCGAACCACATCACTGCAAAAGCAAGCAGAGCGATGGCGGCCAAGAAAAGAAACGACGCGGCGAATCCATAATGCTGGGCAACGGTCCCGCCGATTGCGTTGCTCAGGGCCGCTCCGATTCCCACAGTCGTGGCCAGAGCTCCGGCAGCCAAATTGAAATGTCCGGTGCCGCGTGTGCGGTCGGCAATCACCAACACCGAAACCACAACAAAGACACAGTTGGCGACGCCGTCTAACAACTGAATGGCGATCAACAGTCCGGCTGCGTGCGTCAGGGTGTAGAGCACGCCGCGAATCGGAAGCACGCCGAAGCCGAGCAACAGGAGCGGGCGACGTCCTTTTTCGTGAGCGATGCGGCCGATCCATGTAGCCGAGACCGCGATCACTAATTGGGTCACGATGATGCACGCAGACATGAAAGGACCCGCAGCTTTCAGGTTGCGCTGTGCCAGGAGCTCACCTAACTGCGGCAGCATGGCGGCGTTTGCCAGGTGGAATAGAAATACCGCGCCTAAGAAACAGAGCAGCACGCGATCATGCAGCAGTGCGACGAAACCGGGGTGCGAGGTATCGTTGTCGCGCATGCCTCCGCGAGCGCGCGCATAGTCGATCTGGTTGGCATCGATCGCAAACAGCGACAGGAGGGCGGGGATGGCCATGAGCGCCGCGAGTACGAAGATGCTTCGGTAGCCGAATCGGTAACTGACCCAGCCAATCAGCAGCGCGGTAATCACGTTGCCGGCGGAGTTGAACGATTGATTCTTCCCGAACTGCCGGTCGAATGCGCGAGCACCAACAATGCCTAACGTAATGGCGGCAACCGTGGGTCCGAGAAAGGGTGCGGCGCCGCCGATGAGGAATTGCGACAGATAGACGGAAGCGACACTGGGTGGGCGCAGGAGCAGCAACGCGCCAGCAACCAGTACGCCCAAAGCAGCGGCCAAGAGAACGCGCTTGCGATGAACGGCGTCGACCGCCGCACCTGCGGGAGTCTGCATGGCCACGGTAGTCAGTCCTCCAAAGGTCAGAATGTATCCGACCGAAGCCGGGTTCCATCCGCCTGCGGTGAGGTACGCTGCGAGAAACGGCCCGAGCCCAGTCTGCACGTCCGCCAGGAAAAAGTTGAGCCATTCCACTGCGCGCAGGCTGCGTTGTCGCGACTGTTGGAGATTGTTCACTCTGGTTTTAAGTGAAGAAGGGTTGCGAGACTTGTCTCGCATGCGAACTCCGCGACCTGCGGGGATGGGCGCTGCGAACTTAGATTGGCGAAGAACTCGGGGAGTTGCACGGAACGCGGACGGTAGAGAGTAAAACGAACGATCAATCAGCGGGCCCAACTTGTTCGACGATTGTGAGTGAGTCGGGCGCCGGGCATTTTTTGCGGAGCAAATGTTGTCGCGGCGGTGTCTGTAGTTACACCGGAAGGGAGCGGCAATCATGTTCGAAGACAGCATGTTCGACTCAGGCGCGGGAACTCGTACGCGCAAAACGTGGCCCAAGGTGATTTCGTTTGTCGTCGAAGCGTGCGCAATTTGCGTGCTGGTGTTGCTGCCCCTGATTTACACCCAAGCGTTGCCCAAACAACAACTGCTGAACCTACTGGAAGCTCCGGCGCCGCCGCCGGGGCGCGCACCGGTGCAGACAGCGCAGAGTCAGCCGCGCGTGGAGCCTCACATTCGCGAACACGACGAGAGCGTATTACGTGAACCGGGATATATTCCGCGAACAATCTCAGTGGCGAAGGACGAACCAGCTGCGGAAGGACCACCGAGCATGGATGGACTTGTGCCGGGAGGTATTCCGAATGGCGTGCCCAACGCAGTGCTGACAGAAATTGCTCGCGCTGTACCGCCGACCATCGTGAAACCAACTTCGCCACAGAAGCTGCGCATTTCGTCAGGAGTGGCTGCGGGAATGCTCGTGCTGCAAATCAAGCCGCAATATCCGCGATTGGCAGTGCAGGCGCGGGTGCAAGGAACAGTAGTGTTGCAGGCCGTGATCGGAAAAGACGGCACGGTGCACGATCTGCATGTCATCAGTGGGCATCCGCTGCTGGCGCCGGCGGCGATTGAGGCGGTGAAGCGGTGGCGCTATCGGCCTTATCTGCTGAACAACGAACCGGTCGAAGTGGACACGCAAGTGAATGTGAACTTCACATTGGGTGGAGGATGAGGAGGACGTGCCGCACGCATCGCAGGAAGTCAATCTCAGGGCTTCGAGACGACATAGTCTGAGAATTCCCAAACAGTGCTGGTGCGATTGGGAATGGCGCCCTCGGCCCGCAGGCCAACCTGGCTTCCCCCGGCGACTGGTTGCCCGGTGATAGAGCCGACGCGACGTTCGTTCACATAGAGATCAGCGGCGTTGCCGTGCAGAGCAACGCGCAAAGTATTGGTCTGGCCGACGCCCTTATTCACTGCAACGTGGTTCTGCGGCGGCAACGGGTAGAGCCAGCGATCACCGGCCTTGCGTAGTACTCCCACCGCCCCTGAGGGATCGAACCACAGCACGTAGTAGGACGAATAGTCTTTGGCCCAGAAGACGACGGAGGCGTATTCCTTTTCGGCAGAAACCGATTCGACCAGTTTCACTTTGACGCAGATCTGCACGTCGTCGTAAACGTCGCCGCGATATAGGAGCTGGGAAGCGACGTCTTTGCGGTACGTGAGGGTCAGAGCGCCATCGCTCACAGCCTGGTCCGTCCAGGTGGTGCTGGCGATGGGCCACTTGGCATCGCCGGGCTGAAAGTTGGACCGCATGAGAACCTTGCCCTCGCACTCCGCGAACGCCCCCGCCGATAGCAGGAGAGAGAGGCAAAAAATGAAGACGACAGCACGATGGCTCATGCGAGTCTCCCGGATTGCTATTACTCTCAAACTCACTTCAATGAGTAATAGCACTACGATTCTTGCGTGGATTGGGCGATTATCAGCACGAGGCGGCGGGAAGTCAAGAAAAACCGCCGATTGGGGTAGCAGAATTCTGGACAGGCGGGTCCCTTAGATTAGTTCTACTCGCTGTTCTCTTCCGCGCGCTTGAGGCGGCGCGACTCGGCCAGCAGGGCCATGGAGTGGGTGAGGTTCTGCAGTGTGACTATGCCGACCAGGCGCCCGGTATCGACCACCGGGATCATGCTCAGGCCGCGGCCGTGAAGCTTGCGGAAAGCTTCGGCGAGCGAGTCGGTGCGTTTGGCAACTTCGAAACCACGCACCATGGCAGGCTGCACATAGCCGTTGCCGTCACGGCGCAGAGCGTCGACGATGCGTGACTTGTTGATGACACCGACCATCTCCATGCCGCGGACGACGGGGAAATCGTCCTGCAGGGTGTGCACGGCCTTGCTGAGTGCGTCTTCGAGAGTGTCGGCAGGCGAGAGGATGGAGAAGTGGGTGAGCATCACGTCTTCCATGTGCACCGATTCCAAGACTGACTGGAAGACGACCGAGCGGTCCTCCATTTGCGCGCCGAGGAAGAGGAAGAAGCCGATGAGCACCAGCCACACGTTCCACACCAGGCCGATCATCATAAGCAGCATGGCGAAAACCTGGCCGATGGTGACGGCGCGACGGGTGGCGCGGACGTAGTCCATGCGCTCGGCTAGAAGAGCACGTAGAATGCGGCCGCCATCCATAGGATAGGCGGGCAGCAGGTTGAAGGCACCGAGAAAGAGGTTGCCCCAAAAGAGGCTGCGCGGCAGGTTGGTGGCGTGCACGTAAGGCTGCGCCCAAAGCTTTACCTGAGGAAAGAAACTGAGGATGACAGCGCCGGCGATAGCGGCAACAATAAGATTGAGCAGCGGTCCGGCGACAGCCACGCGAATGTCGCGCGCGGGATCGGGCTTGCTGAGGCCCGGATCTTCCATGAGAGTAACGCCGCCGATGGGCAGCAGAATGATCGAGCGCACGGTGATGCCGCTGCGTTTGGCCGCAATTGCGTGCGCCAGTTCGTGCAGCACCACGCATCCGAAGATGATGGCGACGAGCGCCAGTCCGCGGCCAGGGCCGGAGACACCCATGGTCAGCGACTCAGAGAACCAGACGAAGCCGAGTAGAAACAGGAACGTGACGTGAATGCGAATGTCGACGCCGAACAGGCGTCCCGCTGGAAATGACCAACCACGCATGAAGACTGCAAGCCTCTATCTTTATTTTATACACTCGGTTTACCGAGGACGAAGCTATGCGCATCATTGCCGGACAATATCGCAGCCGCCCGCTGAAATCGCTGCCGGGGCTGGACTTGCGTCCTACCAGCGACCGGCTGCGCGAAACACTGTTCAACGTGTTGGCCGCAGCGGGCACGCTGGAGGGCAGCGTGTGGCTTGACCTCTTCGCCGGCACCGGCGCTGTAGGCATTGAGGCGCTGAGCCGCGGCGCACGGCAGGTGTACTTCGTCGAGTCGGAGCGCAAGCATGCAAGGTTGCTGCGGGAGAACCTGCACTCGCTGAAGATCAGCGAAGGATTCGACGTGTACGAGAGCGAAGCCTCGGCGGCGCTGCGCTCGCTCGATGCTTCGGGCGAAACCTGCGATTTCTGCTTTCTCGATCCGCCGTACCAAATGCGTGGAGCGTACGAGCGCACTCTGGAGTTTCTGGGAGAGTCGCGACTAGTGGGACAGTCAACGATCGTGATCGCCGAGCACGAGAAGAGGTATGAGCTGGCTGAGACTTTCGGTACGCTGGTGCGTTATCGAAAGATTGCGCAGGGCGATGCGGGGTTGAGCTTGTATCGGGTAATTGGTATCTAGCAATGGGCCGCCAGGGCGTGCAACATTTCCGTCCCGGCTGTGATGGCGATTCCGCCAGGGGAACCTAGTTGTTGTTGGATGGTGGCACGCGCGTGGCAGTGCCCTCCATGACCGTCGCCCATCCACCCTTCGGGTCGGCAACTTCAGACTTGAAGGTGAAGCTATTCGGGCCAGTTTCGACGATCGTATAGCGTCCTTTGATAACGATGCCGTTGAGCTTCTCTTCGGAGTTCCACATCCAAGTGTTGCCGTTAAGATGGCCGAGCGCGACCTGGTGCTCGCCCAGGCTGTTGTACACGTTGTAGGTGTAAACCTTGTCCTCGACGTTGTAGCCCATGACACGCTGGCTGTTAACCGTGCCCAGTGCCCCTTTCATCGACGTCTTGGTTTCGAGGAAGTAGCCATCCGTGACCCAGTCGCCGTGCTCTTTCAACGTGAATGGCGCAGGAGGCGTCTTGGGGCTGATTCTTGACGTGCCGGTGGCTGTCCAGTCACCGACAAAGTAACCCATGCGCTGGTGCGCAGCCGTTATGCCTATGGGCGAAGCCTGTTGAGGGGCTTGGGCGAGTGCAAACGTGGAAAGCAGCAGAGCGATGATGGCGATGCGAGGCATAGTTTTATCCGTGTAACGCTTAGATGTTTTGAATTTGCATCGTAGCACGAAGCGCCGGGACTACTCCATGTGGTGGCGCATGACTCGCTCGGACAGATTGCACAGGATCTCGTAGGGGATGGTGCCAGACCAGCGCGCGTGATCGACAGCGGTAATGCGCTGGTTGCCGCTGCTGCCGATGATCACAACCTCGTCGCCGATCTCAACGCCAGGAATCTGTGTGACATCGACGATGGTGAGGTCCATCGAGATGCGCCCGAGTATGGGGGCGCGTTGGCCACGAAGCAGCGCGTAGCCTCCGGGCGAGAGCCGACGATACAGACCGTCGCCGTAACCCGCGGCAATGACAGCAATGCGCGCCGGCGACGGCGTGACATAAACTCCGTTGTAACCTAATGCCTGTCCGGCGGAAACATTGCGCAACGACAGAACCCGGGTCTTCCACGACATGGCAGGGGTAAGACCAAGCGGACGATATTCGGCGGTCGTGCCGTCGCGGTGTACGAGAGGAAGTTCGTATCCGTAGATAGCCATGCCCGGACGCACAAAGTTGAACCAGGTGTTGGGACGTCCGAGCGTAGCGCTACTGTTCGCAAGGTGTCGGAAGGTCGGACGCAGACCATTCCGTTCCAGCGTGCGTACGGCCTCGACAAAGCGCTCCTGTTGGCGCTCGGCATCGGCGGCATCGAGCACCTCGGAAGAAGCAAGGTGACTGAAGACGCCTTCGAGTTCGATCTGCGGCAACGATCTTAGACGCTCAACAAAACTGTCGAGTTCCGAAAGCGACAACCCGAGACGCGCCATACCCGTGTCGAGCTTAAGGTGCACGGATACTGGATCGCGGCGTCCGATCCGTGCGGCCGCGGCGGCAACGGCCTCGACGTCTTCAATACGGTGAACCGTGGGCGTAAGGTCGTAGCGAAGGGCATCTTCTTCTTCGCCGCGAAACACTCCAACCATAACAAGGATGCGGCTGCGAACTCCCGCATCGCGCAGCGCAACACCCTCGTCGGTTGAAGTTACGCCAAACCAACGGGCGCCGACTTGTTCAAGCGCAAGCGCGCAGGCTTCGGAGCCGTGCCCGTAGGCATCGCACTTGACCACTGCGCAGATGGTGACACCAGCGCCGACATGTTGTTGCAGGGTGCGGAAATTGCCACGCAGCGCGGAGAGTGAAACTTCAGCCCAGTTGGGACGAGTGGAGGCGCGCACTGATGTCGACGTGGACGGCAAGGCACGATGATAGCAATTTTTCAGTTTGTCTGACCGGGCGTACCGTTGTCGGATTTGGATACCAGTGAGCAACGAGGGCCCCAGTACCGTGTAAGGTGGGGTACGAGAGTGCAACTTTAGTTGCAACATTTTGCCAGGTTAATCGCAAAATTATCCAACTAGATTGTTAACTCATGCTATAACAACACCGAAGCTCGACAATTCATAACACTAACGTTGGTAGTGACGCTATCAAGCTGCTCTGAATCAAGGATAAGTCGGGAGCCTGTGGAGCGCCTCAACGGGAGGCAACGGATTGCAAGTAAATCCGAAGAGATATGAATTGAACATTCAATACAAGGGGTCGCGGGCATGATCAATGTGATCATCGCGGACCACCAAGCAATCTTTCGCGCAGGCGTGGCCAAGGTGTTGGCGGTGGAAGACGATTTGCGCATCGTCGGGCAGCCACAAACCGCCGAGCAGATGCTGAATGCGCTGGAGCACTTGCGAGCGCATGTGCTGATGGTGTCAACGCAGTTCCTGCCACAGTTTCCCGAGATCCAGGCGTTGTCGGCGCGTAACTCTGCGGCCATCATGGTACTGGCCGAAAACAGCGACGAGGTTTCAGCCTTCATCGCCATGGGGGTGCCTGGGGTAGTATTTCGCTCCATCAACGGGCTGGCGATCGTGGAAGCGGTGCGCCGCCTGGCGCGGGGCGAAACATTCGTGCACACGCCAAGTTCGACGGCCGATGAAATCAGCGAAGATCTAGTCGGAATGCGGGTCCGTGACCGGCTTTCGGAAAAGGAATTGCGCATCATAGCGGCGGTCGTGCGCGGATATAAGAACAAGGAAATCGCCCACCAGATGTACACAACGGAGCAAGTAGTGAAGAACGCGCTGCGATCGATCTTCGACAAAATCGGAGTATCCGATCGCCTGGAGCTGGCGCTTTTTGTATTGCATCATCGCATCCTGGCGCACGCCACTGCCTCGGTACACATCGCCAGCGATTCGCCACGTCCCAAGCGTCTCACTCCGGACAGGGTTGCAATGCGACCACTTCCACCACAGTAGTACTCGGGCTATTGGCCGGACTTTACCAGGTCATTCACCACGCGAATCAGTTCTTCGGGGTTGACGGGCTTTTCCAGGTAAAAATCCGCCAATGGATCGGGCGCCTGAAAGGCCTCATTGACATACCCAGAAATCACCACAACCGGCGTGTCGGTGAGCTTGCGTGCGGCAACGACAATGTCGCGTCCATCGGCGTCGCCCAACCGCCAGTCCGTGACTATCACGTCGTAGGGATTTGACTCGAGGAGTGCGACCGCCTCACGCGCTGAGGTGGCCGGAGTGGCGTGATGGCCAGCCGTTTCCAGGATGATGCATTTGAGCTTGGCGGCGTGCTGCTCGTCGTCCAC
This sequence comes from uncultured Acidobacteriaceae bacterium, assembly GCA_963730105.1. Classification (GTDB taxonomy): domain Bacteria; phylum Acidobacteriota; class Terriglobia; order Terriglobales; family Acidobacteriaceae; genus DASRAA01. Next base: position 260,381 of record CAVSQO010000006.1, on the reverse strand, counting down.
ACAGAGAATTCTTGCCATACCAACTTCCAGGAACGCTACTCGAGCGCCTTCTCAGGCACCGGAAATAGTATCGGACTACCTAGTGCGGTAGTGCTCATTGTTCAGCACGCAACCGCAGATGTCAAACGAGTCATATCGGCATAGCCGACTGCTACCGGCCCATATATTATTTGCTTGACGCATGCAAGTACTTTAACATACTCTTGCCGTATGAAGACCAGAAGCAACGGCGATGCAACCCAGAAATGGTGGGACGAGTTGGAGAGGCTGGCGCGCATTTTGGGGCAGATCGGCCCCGACGAAGTGTGCTGCGACGGGCTGAGCCAGCGGCAGACCGCCATCCTCAGAGTGCTGGTAGCGAGCGAGGGAGCGCGGCTGACGGACCTGGCGGCGCTGTCGGGGATCACGCCCAGCGCCATGACCCGCGTGCTGGAAAAGCTGGAGGCCCGTGGGCTAGTGGAGCGCGTCCGGGGCGGCCACGACGACGGCCGGGCGGCCATGGTGCGGGTCACACCAGCCGGACGGCGCACGCGGAAGCTGCTGGACGAACTGATGCGTGACCGCACGCGAACCATCATGGGAGCGATCCCACTGAAGGAGCGCGCGGAGGTGCTGCGCGCACTGCAACTCCTGAATAACGCAATTGAAAACGCGGGCTGCTGCGCGCTGAATGCACCGGTCGAGAGACTGACTCAAATCAAGGAGCAGAAATGAAGAACGAAGTAATTACCACTGCGGTAGAGCAACACTACGCAGCCGTAGCGCGCGGCGAAGCCTCGGCGTGTGGAGCGCCGGTCGAGGACGTGGCCCGCTCGATTGGATATAGCGACGAAGAGCTGGCACTGGCGGGCGATGCAAACCTGGGCCTGGGGTGTGGCAATCCATTCGCACTGACGGAAATCCACCCCGGCATGACCGTGTTGGACCTGGGCTCAGGCGCGGGCTTTGACGCCTTTCTGGCCTTGCACCGCGTTGGTCCGACAGGAAGTGTCATCGGCGTCGATATGACCGACGATATGCTCGCATTGGCGCGCGATAATGCCGCGAAACGGAGCGCGACGAATGTCGAGTTTCGCAAGGGATTTATCGAAGAACTGCCGGTGAAGAGTGGCACGGTGGATTACGTGATCAGCAATTGCGTGATCAATCTCTCGGCTGACAAGCCGGCGGTCTTTCGTGAAGTCGCGCGAGTACTGAAGCCGGGCGGACATTTCGCAGTAAGCGACATCGTGCTGTTGAAGACGCTGCCGGAAGCACTGGTGCGCGACATCAGCGCCTACGTGGGCTGTATCTCGGGAGCAAGCCTGCTGACGGAGTATCTCAGCGCCGTGCTGGCGGCAGGATTGCGCGACCTTAGCATTCCACGGATTGCGCATGGTTGCGATCTGGTAGCGACGCTTGCACCGGAAGGCCTCACCAGCGCGAAAAGCAGCTCATGCTGCGGATCGACGGTGTCGGTGGCGTCGCTGAAGAACCCTGACACCCTGGCGCGCGAGGCGGCAGCGGCGGTGGCGTCGATCAAGCTGCACGGGCGTAAATAGTTCGGGGAAGCGGAACTGACATGAAGGATACCTACAACGTTCTCTTTCTTTGCACGGGAAATTCCGCACGCTCGATTATGGCGGAAGCCATTTTGAACTATCGAGGCAAGCCACGATTCAAGGCTTATAGCGCGGGCAGCCATCCGTCGGGCAAAGTGCGGCCTGAGGCGATGCGGGAACTGGAGGCTGCGAATCTTCCGACTGCCGGGTTGCGCAGCAAGAGCTGGGACGAGTTCGCACAACCGGGCGCCCCCGTAATGGACTTTGTGTTCACGGTCTGCGACAACGCAGCACACGAAGTGTGCCCGATCTGGCCAGGCCAACCCATGACGGCACATTGGGGAATTGCCGATCCAGCGGCCGCTCAGGGCAGTGCGGACGAAGTGCAACGCGCATTCCGCGAGGCATTTGTTTCGCTCGACCGGCGCATTGGGCTGTTCCTTAGCCTGCCGATACGGGCGCTGGATCGCTTGGCGATCCAGAGGGAGATCAACCGCATTGGCAAACAGTAGCGCAAGAACCGCCACGATTCCCGCTGTTGCGGTCAGACCTACACGCCGTCTCAGCTTCCTCGATCGCTACCTGACCGCGTGGATCTTCGGCGCGATGGCGCTGGGCGTGCTGGTGGGATGGCTTGTGCCCGGAATCGTGCCCTTCCTCAATCGCTTCAGCGTGGGCACGACCTCGATTCCGATCGCAGTCGGGCTGATCGTCATGATGTACCCGCCGTTCACCAAGGTGCGCTATGAAGAATTGCCGGAAGTGTTTCGCAACAAGCGCGTGCTCGGCTTATCGCTGGTGCAGAACTGGGTGGTAGGGCCAGTCCTGATGTTCGTGCTGGCGATCGTCTTCCTGCGCGGCTATCCGGAGTATATGGCCGGGCTGATCATGATCGGGTTGGCGCGGTGCATTGCGATGGTGATCGTGTGGAACGAACTGGCCAAGGGCGACACCGAATATGCCGCAGGACTAGTAGCGTTCAATTCCCTGTTTCAGGTGTTCTTCTATTCGCTGTATGCCTGGGTATTCATCACGGTGTTGCCCGCGAAGTTGGGACTGAATGGCACGGTAGTGCACGTCTCTATTGGCGAGATTGCGAAGAGCGTGTTCATCTATCTCGGAGTACCATTCCTCGCGGGGTTTCTAACGCGCACTGTGTTAATGCGATTGAAGGGCCGTGAATGGTACCAGCAGCACTTTGTGCCACGCATCAGTCCGCTAACGCTCATCGCCCTGTTGTTCACCATCGTGGTGATGTTCTCGCTGAAAGGTGAGTACATCGTGCGGCTGCCGCTCGACGTGCTGCGCATCGCTGTTCCACTGCTGATTTATTTTGTGGTGATGTTCCTCGTGTCGTTCTATATGGGGCGCAAGCTGGGGGCAGACTACTCGAAGACCACAACGCTGGCGTTCACTGCGGCGTCTAATAATTTCGAACTGGCCATTGCAGTCGCGGTGTCAGTATTCGGCATCAACTCCGGCGCAGCGTTTGCGGCTGTTATAGGGCCTCTGGTAGAAGTGCCGGTGATGATTGCGCTGGTGAACGTGGCGTTTTATTTTCAGCGGCGATACTACGGAACCGACCTTCGCCCGGCGTGAAGACCGCGGGTGAGCGCCGCCAGGCATTACGGTTGTTGGGGAAGTCTGAGTGCCAGCAACTTCGCCGGATCGAGATACTCGCCACTCCAGCGCACGGACAGGTGCAGGTGTGGGCCGGTAGCCCGTCCGGTGCCCCCGCTCAGCGCGATGACCTGGTCCTTGTCCACCTTGTCGCCCTCCTTCACCTTGAACTCAGACAAGTGCATGTACATGGTCATGAAGCCCAAGCCGTGATCGATGACAATGCAATTGCCCTCGTAGAATAGTTCGCGGGCCAGCACTACTTCGCCGGCGTTGGAGGCGTGAACAGGGGTTCCCATGGGCGCGTGAAAATCCAGGCCACGATGCACGCTGGCGAGCTTTCCGTTAAAGGTGCGACTGGTACCGTACGCTTCCGAAATTTCGGTTGAGACAGGGGCAATGAAATTCCCCGACCACTCTGGAGATGGAATGGAGTGGGCGAAGGCCTGGTTTTTGATTTCCCTTTCGGCTTCGATACGCTTGAGCGTCTCGGGATCAGGGGTGACGTATTTTTGCGGAACCGTGAGTCGCGAGGATTTGTACTTCGCGGCGTGAACCGTAACCGGCCTGACTGCACGCAACACGTGTCCGTCACGCGTAACGACTTCGAGCGCGAGATCATAGGTTCCCGGCTTGGTTTCGTAGGGGACGCCGGCCAGGGAATACCACGTCTTGCCGAATGCAGGCGAGAAGATCAACTCGCGGCCCAGCCATTTCCCGGTGATCTTCTGTGGTGAGCCTGCAACTTCGGCCGTGAACAAGCAGACGGCGCCGTTCACCAGAATTTGCGGCTGCCAAGCCACGTTGGATAGGACTGCTGATTCGGCGGCGGCGGAGCCGATCACTGACCCAAACGCGAATAGAAATATGACGAAACCACGCAACATGAACACTACGTAACAGACTACTGTGGAGCGGGGCATTGTGCTAGCCTGCCGGGTTGACCGAAAGGATGCGAGGAGACACCCGGTGAAAAAACAAAAAGCCGGGAGGGGGAATTCCCGGCCTTTGTTCACCGTCGATCAGTGCGCAACCGCTGAACTAGCGTAGTGCGGCAGCGATTGTGACGGTTCCTTCGTTCCTGGCCAACGAGCGGTTCGGGCTGGCCCCTGCGAAGGTCACACCCTCATCGCGGACCTGGATCGCCGAAAGTACGTATTGTCCACTGACGGAATCCAGCTGCACCATGGGCCCCTTGTCTCTCATGTCATAGCCCGGCGATGCATACACAATAGGCTCGGCCAGCGCCACGGAGCTGCGTCCGGTAGCCTGATTCCGGATGGTCACCGCATGGTCACCATAGTTCACGATGAACAGGTAATTTCCAGCAGCAAAATGCTGGTCTCCAATGTTGAAGTCATAGGGCACGCTGGCGGCCACACGGTAGGCGAACTGCTGAGCCAAGGCGACTCCAGTCAGGGCCATTGCGAGTATGGCCAGCACTGCTAGATAGCGGCTAGTGTGTTTCATGGTGTTCTCCTCTTCCTCAGTGTTGCCAACATCGGCCTCGAACATCCGGCTCGTTATCGTGCGTCCTGGCTCTGCGAGCAACGAGTATGCATGTATAGATGTGCCTCCGCTGACGAAGTTATGGCATGTCGTGAGCAGTTGTGACGTGCGCTGTAGGAAGCGGCGTGAAGTCTGATGCAAACGTTACGAATTCCTATTGAGGAGTGGTAGTACGAGCGTCGAAGTGCGGATGTTATGGTGACGAATGAGTGGGAATCAGTTAGGGGAAACTGCGAGAAAAACACGGCATCCTACGCCAAGCCTGACAGCTGTGATTCGCTGTTCGGAGTGACATCGTGATGCGGGGTGAGACGCAGATAATGCGGGACGAACGCGGAGCCGTGTCCCGCATTTCAACAAATGCTGCAGCTACTTCGCCAGCGAGCGAACGTAGTTCACCAGGTTCCACAGTTCGTTGGGAGTCTGGCGAATGTTCTCCCGCGGCATCTTGCCGTGACCTGTTTTCAGCGCGCAGAACATCTGTCCATCGGTTACGTCTTTCATACCTGCTGCGTCGGAGAAGTCGGGCATCTTGTCTCCATTATCGACCTCGCCCTTGCCATTTCCGGTTGCACCGTGGCACATGGCGCAGTCGTAACCGTAATATTTCTTGCCTTGTGCCAGCGACTCGCCGGTGGGCCTTACAGGGTTGACCATCTTCGCGACGTCTGCCGGATTGGAACAGGAGTTGGACGGGGCCTGGCCGAATAGCACGGCAGCGGAAAAAACTAAGATGAACACGGTTGCAAGCGTACAAAGTTTACGCATGGCGGCCTCCAAGAATGATGACCTGCCACTCTGGTGGATCTCTCGAGTAGCTCTTCATTCTATGACTGTCTGCCGAACGAATCTGTGAGGTATGAACATTGCCGCAGTGCGCGGTGAACGGTGGGAGATTCCCGGGGGTAGGTCATTCCTGAACGCAAAAAAGCCGGAGCGTGCGGCTCCGGCGTTGAGAAATCTCCCCTAGAGAAGGCTAGCGGCCACCGCCGGGCTTGGAACTCACCTTGGCGGAATCGACAGCGTTGAATACACGGGCAGGCAACACGCGGATAATCTGCATCATGCCCCCGTCTTCATGCTCCAGAATATGGCAGTGGAACACAAAGTCGCCGATGTCCGGTCCGCGGAAGTCCATGCGCACCTTGACGCTTGGATACGGTCCGCTGCCTGACCAATACGGAACGTCGATAGTGTCCAAGAACTGCTGCTCTTCCGGCGGAACCGGCACGCCATCGCGTTCCATCAGCAGAAAGTGGATCTGGTGAATATGGAACTCATGATTTTCGAGCGTGCGGTTTTCTACGAGCCAGTCCTCTACCGAGCCCTGCGTGGTGGTGATTGCAGGCGGGACATTGGGATCGAAGAGAGCGGGAGTTTCGTTGTCAGCGGTAATGAAAAACTGCGACAGAGGATTGTTTTCGGAGAAGTACACAAGATGGTGCCCGGTCACCGGCGCCGTCTTGAGTCCTTCAAAGCGCTGTTTCCAGGCTGGACCTGCGACCGAAGGCAGCTGCGGTAAAGCCGGCAAAATGGCAGCCACTGGCAACAGAGCAGCAATGGGACGCGCGGGATCATTGTCGCCGTCCGGACCGGTGTCGATATTTTGCGTCACGAACCTGGCTGTCTTCACCGAAGAGGCAGGCGCTGTCATGATGAATTCGGCGCGTCCTGCCGGCGGAATCAAAATATGCGTGACCGGAACAAGTTGACCCTGCTGGGTTCCGTCCTGCGAGCCGGTAGGCACACCGTCGAGAGCTACCAGCTGTAATACCTGAGGAACGCCGTCGTACAGGAGTTGTACGTCGAGAACGGTGTCGGCGGCGAGATTGCCCACTCTCCAGAATTGTTTCTTCAGCGTGTTGACGGGAATCAGGGCGGGCGGATAGGCCGGATACGGGATAGGAATGTAGTTGACTGAAATGTCCCACGCTGGAGGATTGTTGCCCTGCACGGGGGTCGGATTGTCGCGAATCAACAGCGTGCGCTCCGGCAATCCCACTACGGCAGGCTGAATGTTCTCAATTCCATCGACGATAATCGCTCCGGAAGCTCCGCCTTGCACCGCGGCCTCAGCTATTCCATGGATGTGGGGGTGATACCAATACAGTCCGGGCGATTCATCAGAGGGAAATGCAACGGTGTAGATGAATGTTTCGCCGGAATTGATGATGGTATGGATTACCTCGTCGGCGCCGCACGTGGGCGACGTGTTCGTGCCGTGATAGTGCACATTCACCGACGATGGATTCATTTCGGGGTTGGCGCAAATCGTCGATCCCTTGGGCAGCGCCATTCTCATCGACGCTTTCGACGGCGCTGGAAGTAAATTCTTCAGAGTCAGGACAAGCGTGTCGCCCGGCTTCAGATGCAGGGTTGGGGACTCTGTGCCGTCCTGGCTGATGAAGCAATAGAGGGTATTGCCGTTGGCATCGACGGCGGTCTGATAGGTGAACGTCGCCTGCAATGCGCCGTTGCTGCTGTATAGGCTCTTGGGCTCCAGTACCACGCTGCCTGGGTTGTAACGAGGACACGGGCTGGTACTGGCTGTTGCAGCGGCAGCGCTCTTGGGCGCAGATGCGAAAGAAGGTAATGCGACGAACAAACACGACGCAGCAAAAAGCAGTCCAGCAGTGGCCAGAGTTTTTTTCATTGTGTCCCCTGATTCGTTCTACAGTTGCGGTGGCGCCGCCCCTGCAGTGCAATGGAGTCTAGGGGGTGTTATCTACGGCTTCAATCGTAGTCAGTAGATTTAGTCGCAAAGCTATTGCAACCGGATGCAACAGTAAGCGCTTAATTTCGACGCCAAAAAAAAATCCCCGTCCGGAGTGCCGGACAGGGGGAATTGCTGCCAATCTTACACCTTTGTTACTTGGTGATCTTCTCGCCAATCGATTTGCCTTGCGTGAAGAGTAGAAGATAATCCTGGCCGCCAGCTTTGGAGTCGGTACCCGACATGTTGAATCCACCGAAGGGATGCGCACCCACGATCGCTCCGGTGCACTTGCGATTGATGTACAGGTTGCCGACATGTAATTCGCGTTTGGCGTATTCAATCTTGTCAGGGGATGACGTGTACGCAGCGCCCGTGAGTCCGAACTCAGTATTGTTGGCGATGGCGATGCCTTCTTCGAAGTTTCGCGACTTAATGACCGCCAGCACCGGTCCAAAGATTTCTTCCTGCGAGATCGTTGCCTTAGGATCGACGTCGGCGATTACGGTCGGCTGCACGAAGTATCCATCGCCGGCATCTTTCACAGCGCTACCGCCGGTGATGAGGCGTCCACCTTCTGCGATTCCCTTCTCGATGTACCCGAGGATGGATTTCATCGACTTCTGGTTGATGACCGGACCCATGCCGGGGTTCGTCGTGGGGTCGCCGACAGTGATTTTTTCCACGCGCGCTTTCAGCGCCTGCAAAAACCGGTCGTAGATGCGCTCGTCAACGATGACGCGCGAACAGGCCGAGCACTTCTGTCCGCTGAAACCAAACGCGGCCTGCGCAGTGCCTTCCACGGCCGAATCGAAATCGCCATCGGCGTCGACCACCATGGAGTCCTTGCCACCCATCTCGAGAACGGTTCGCTTGATCCAGACCTGGCCGGGTTGCTGTGTGGCCGCGGTCAGGTTGATGTGCAGGCCAACTTCCTTCGATCCGGTGAACGCAATGTAGCGCGTCTTGGGATGGGCGACAACAGCGCTGCCGAAGTCCACACCGTGTCCAGGACAGTAGTTCACCACGCCGTCAGGCAGACCTGCCTCTTCCAGGATCTCCATGAATTTTGCGGCGATCGTTGGCGAGTCACCCGAGGGCTTGAGGATCACCGTATTGCCGCTGACGACCGAAGCCAGCGTCATGCCTCCCATGATTGCTGCGGGAAAATTCCATGGCGAAATCACCGCACCCACACCCAGTGGGATGTAGCGGAACTGGTCGTGCTCGCCCGGTAACTGCACAACGGTCTTTGCCGTGTCGAGACGCAGCGCCTCGATGGCATACAAGTGGCAGAAATCGATGAGCTCCGCGATGTCGCCGTCGGCTTCGAAATAATTCTTGCCCACTTCGAACACCAACCAGGCTTCGAGCTCAAACTTGCGCTGCTGAAGAATCTGACCCACGCGGAAAAGCAGTTGGGTGCGCTCTTCGACCGAGGTGCGGCTCCAGGTTTCAAATGCCTTGAGCGCAGCCTGCATAGCGGGCTCAACCTCGGCCGGGCCGGCTTGATGATGCACGCCGACGACTTCTGAAGGCTTCGCGGGATTGAGTGAGGGAGAGGTATCGCCGGTCTTGATGCGGCGTCCGCCAATCACCACGTCGTACTCGCGGCCCAGCTCGCCGCGTACCTTTTCGATGGCGGCCTGCATGCGCCGCAGGTTCTCGGGGTTCGTCCAGTCGATCATGGGCTCATTGACGAAGGCGTCAGGAGCTGTAACGTAGGTGCGGTTAGCGTCGGCGCGATTGGCCTCGCGCGCAGGATGGGTAAGGGTTGCCATAAGTGCGTCCTTTCGGAAGATCAGGATTGATACTGGCGAGCGTGTAATACCTATAGATGTCCCGCGCCGGCCGAGGACTCACGGCGCCATAGTTCGCCGCCAAACGCCTAATTTTACACTGCCGAACCGCAATGAGGGACGACCGCCGGACAAAGATATTTCATTCCTTCGCTCGATTTTCGTCTTGTTTAAACGTCAAAATGATACAAATGCCAAACCGGCGGAAGATCGCCGCGGGCCAGAGTCACTCCTAAACATCTCGAGAGGAAAAAGAAGATGGCAAACCCTTTTGTACACGTTGAATTGAACACCACAGACCTAGGCAAAGCGAAAGAGTTTTACGGCAAGCTGTTCAGCTGGACGCTGGAAGACGTGCCGAACATGGAGTACACCATGATCAAGGTCGGCGAGGGCACCGGCGGCGGCATGATGAAGCATCCGGTACCCGGCGCTCCGTCGATGTGGCTGGCGTATGTCATGGTGGACGACATCAATGCGGAAACGGCCAAAGCGAAGTCGTTGGGCGCAACCATATTGAAAGACGTCACGGAGATTCCCGGCGTCGGATGGTTCAGCATCTTCAGCGATCCTACTGGAGCGGCGTTGGCCTTGTTCAAGCCGAAAATGTAATCGACTGTGTCGCCACGCACTGCGATCCCCGCCCTGAACACCACGGGGTGGGGATGTCCGCGACTATTCAATCTCGATGAAGCGGCTCTGGACCTTAACCAGGTTTGGCTTGGGTTGGCCGGCGGCTTTCGGCTTCGCACTCATGCCTAGAACTGCCCCTGATCCGACGGCCATCTGATTTAGCGCGGAGATTTGTCCCGCCTTGTCATAGCGGAGTTGGGCTGCCTGCACGCCAAAAGTAATGGCATTCGGCCCCTCAAAGACGACCTTCTGGCTGGTTTTGCCGGTCGTGCTGACACTCAGGTTGCCGCTGGCGATCCCTTTGATGACCGGCACGTCGGCCTTGATGTCGGTGCCGCTGTCATCCTGCGCCGAGACGATGTATTTCTTGGTGCGCGCGACCGCAGTGGTGACGGCGACCTTGCCGGATTGCATGAGCTGTTTGATCTGCTTGGCCGTAGCGTCAATGGCTGCGACGTTCAGATACTTGTCGAGAAGAATGATGCTCACGGTGCTCACGGTAACATCACCGAACTCAAAGGTCAGGGTGGAGGCGTTTTGAAAGCCCGCAGATACATCGAGCTTGGTGCCAGCCAGTGCGCCCAGGATGTTCCCCAGAATGTCGAGGCCGAGGCTCAGCTTCACGGTCGATGAGCGCGTGCCCTGAATTTGTCCGGCAGTGGCTATGTCGCTCTTGATGGCAGGCAGCTTGGCCGTTCCTGCCGTCATGGCGTCCTCGAGATCGCCCAGCAGGCTGAACTTCTTACCGTCAAGGCTAAGCAGTTGCAGCGGCGCAACATCGGCCCGCGGCAGTTTCAAGGGAAGATAGCCGATACCTTGCAACAAGTTCAGAAACGGGTCAGGGCGCGACATGAATACTCCTTGGGTTCGGATTTACGCCGGCAGCACGAATCCGTCGAGGTTGCGTTCGAGCATGGGATCGGAGATCTGTCCTACCGTCTTGCCAGCCATGACGTTGTGAAATGCCACCTGGAACTGCTCCATCTCAGACTGCGTTCCAACCGTGATGCGTACCCAGTCAGGCATGGAAGGCCAAGGTCGTCCGATGAAGACATTTTGCTTGGCCATGGCTCCGATGACTTCTTTCGCCGGCTTCCCCGCCTTGAGCATGAAGCAGTTCGAAACCGAGGGCGAATACTGATATCCATTGGCATCGAGCCAGGCAAAAGTTGACTGGCGTATCCCTGTGTTGATGGCCTTGCGTTCCTGCACCAGGTTGGCCTGGTCGAGGCTGGCGGTCGCGGCGGCGCAGGCTGTAACTGGCATCGGGTTCCATCCACCATAGGTCGTTATCTTCTTAAGGAGGTCTGGCCGGGCGATCGCGAAGCCGCAGCGCAATCCGGCCATTCCATAAATCTTGGAGAAGGTGCGCAGGACGATGATGTCCTTATCGGCCTTGACGAGATCGATCGCCGACGGCGCATCACAGAAGTGAATGTAAGCCTCATCGACTACCACGACTGAACCGGCCGGCTTGTGCTCGACCAGGTATTCGATGTCATCGTGACTGGTCAGCGTTCCGGTGGGATTATTCGGCGAGCACACATAAAAGACACCGGCATCGGGACCTGCGGCCAGCATGCCGCGCACATCATGCGACCACGTCTTGGTGAGTGGGACTCCCACAGCACGTGTGCCTAGCGCCTGCGCGACATGGGCCACGGCATCATAGCTGGGTTCAGCGGCAACGTAACTGGCCTTAGGTGAGGTGAAGGCCGCTACGATGAAGTTGAGTGCGGGAGTCGATCCTGCGAGCGGCAGCAGATATTCAGTTTTAAGGCCTTGTTGCTGGGCAAAGGTCTTGACCAGTTGCTCCGTCAAATGAAACTCGTAGCGCCCGCTGTTGGGCAGGCCGGAGGTGATGGCCTTACGCGCCGCCTCGCACGGCCCGAGCGGATTTTCGTTGGAATTGATACGAATGGCGCCCTTGGGATATTCGCCTCGCTCGATGGCGACCTGGGCAAGCATGGACTCGCTCAGGATCTGACAGGCTAGAAGGGCGGATGACGCCTGCAAAAACGATCGTCGGGAGAAGGGCAAAAGACCAGCATTGGGTGACATGGGCAGCCTCTGTGAAAGGTATCTTACAGCAGCCACCAGCAGCCTTTTTCCTTTAGCTGCTTAGTTCGAGCCAAGGCTCACTGGTGTGATATAGCCAACTACAACGCTAAATACAGAGAAAAGTGCACGATCTTTTAGAATCAGCGTGTTAGCGGAAAATTGTTCGCAAGTGAATGATTCTTAAACTACTTATACGTATCCATTAGTACCAGTAGGACTTAGGCACTAAAATTCGGCTATTTTGGCGACACCTTTGTCATACTTTACATACAACTCATACAGATGCCTGACATACAAGTCATACAAGTATGGCTGGCGGCTAGGCGTTGCGTTCTGAGGATTTGTCAAAGAAGCGCTTCCGCTGCGTGCTGGACGCGGCATGGGTAGGGACACCAATCCCCTGGCCCACGGAACAGTTGTAGCGGGCGGCGAGCGGGAATGCTAGAAGAATCGGTAATGCGGGGAAACTAAGTAGCCAGTGCGGACCAAAACGGGAAAGAACTCTGCCGTCGCTCCGCGACTCGGATGAAATATCCCACGGAACCCAGCGTTTCGCCTTCGGCTTCACGCTGGGCTAGATTATGGCGTGCCTCCGGCACTGTGATCTCGTGATTCTTGTTCGACCGCTCCGAAGCGGGGCCGAGTTTTGTAACAGCCTCTGAGCGCTGGGCTAGGATCTATCGTCCCTCCGGGGCCGAGCCGCCACGCCAAAGCGGCTCTAGTGCTGGCAGGAGGTACCGCGGGTTGAAACCCGGCTCAAGTCAAGAAAAGGAACCGTTGACGCTGCGCTGAAGCGCAGCTCTACCCTACAGAGATGGTTTTATCGGAAAACGATGCCGCCGATGATGGCGCCCCCAAGCACCAACAGAGCAGGATTGACCTTGCGCCACAGCATGATCAGCAATACGCCGAGTGCGATGCCACCGGTGGTCCAACCTGTCACCGCCCCTTTGGCCATGCTGAGGGTGCCAGCCAGAAGCAAGCCGATCGATACCGGCGCTAGTCCCTGTTGAATCGACATACGCCACGGCCATTTCTCCAGCTTGGTCCAGGCTCGGCCAACGATGAGTGCCAGAAGGCCGGTGGGCCCGAAGAACGCAATCACTACGACAATCGCGCCAAGGATTCCGCCCGCCCAATCGCCGATGGAGACGATCATCATCATGTTGGGCCCGGGCGCCATCTGGCCGACGCTGTACAGGTGAATGAGTTGGTGAAAGTCCAGCCACTTGTGGACGTCTACGGTGAGGATCTTCATCTCGGGGAAGGCAGCCATACCTCCACCCACCGTCAGAAGAGAGAGATAGGCGAAAACGCGAATCAGTGCGGGAACCTGGTTCATTGCTTTGCACCCTCCTGTTCCGTTTTTCTGGGGTAGTGCCAGAAGATCGCCAGCAATCCGACGGCGATCAGGGTGCGGGGCACCGACTGGTGCAGTCGATTCACCGCCAGAACGGTGATGAGCACAAATACCAGGTCGAATCGACCGGACAGCGATTTCTTGCCGAGTTGGATGACGGTGGCCAGAAGCAATCCAGCCGCAGCGGCAGCGACGCCCTTGAGAATTGACGTGACGAAATTGTGGTCCCCGTGCGCGCGATAAAAGATGCCTATGGCCAGCATCAGCGCACCACCGGGCAGGCAGACACCCACAATGCCAGCAACCGCGCCCATCCAACCCTTCAACCGGTCCCCCAGCAAGACAGCCATGTTGGTGGCATTCAGGCCGGGAAGGCTCTGGCTAATGGAGAGGAGTTCGACGAACTCCTTGTCATCGACCCAGTGGTTCTTGGTGATCAGGTTTTCGCGCAGGTACGGCACCACCCCGCCGAAGCTGGTGGCGCCGATGATGAGGAATTGCAAGAAGACGTCGAAGACCGTGGCCTTGGCTCGAGCCGCGGCCACCAACTCCTTCTCGGTTGCGGAATTCAGCGCTACTTCACTCATGGCTTTGTGGTTCGTTGCCGTTCAGGCGGTACACCATGGCCGTCTTGGTTACACCCAAAGCAAGCCAATCCTCAACCGCTTGTTGCAGGCTGATGTAGAACTGCGCCGCCAGCTTCTTCTGCTTCTCCGCAACCTCTTCTTTGCGAGCGAACTTGACCTGGAAGGCGAATTCGCCGACCAGCGACTTATGCTCGCCGCGGGTGCGCCACAACCCGATGTCGCATTTACCGACCAGTCCCTTACCGAAGTCCAACATGCCAAGCGGAAGCAGCACTTCTTCCACGATGCCTCCGTTCACCAGGCTGATCTTCTCGCCCTCCACTTTCTGCAATTTGGCGAGCGCAGGAAAGACCTTTACGAGCGTGGCCATCGAGGTCTTGTCTGCGTCGTGCATCTGGCTCGCGCCGAACTGACAGTTGTGCGAATACAGGATGCGGTATCCGCCGACCTCGTTCTTCAACGGAAGCGCTTCGGCCTTGAACTTGATGCGATAAGCACCGGCAATCTTGGGACGGACGTCAACCTCCGTCGCAGACTTTTCATCCGGATGCCGGAACTTGAATACGATCTCGGGATCGCCCACCGGGAAACCATCGACGTAAGCAATACGCCTGCGGAGGATGAACGCATTGTTGTAGAGACGGAAGTCTTCGGTGTCGCCGAATGTAATCTCGCGGATCTGCGGGCGAAGGCCGGCCTCGGGGTCGGGGATAAAACCAACTCCAACTTCCTTCGCCGTTTTCTGGACGAGTTTGCCGAAGTCGCGGAAGGCCTGCACTGAGGTGAAACGGTCAGGCTTCAGGATCAGCTTGGCCTCGAGGTAGGTCACCTGGTCGAGCGGCGCGCCGTCGGCGTAGGATCCGTCCGTTGCGACAGGAGCGGGAGCCGCCTGGGTTGCCTTCCCCTTTTTCTTACTCTTGTCTTTATCTTTATCTTTGTTTTTGTTTTTGTGCTTCTTGTCTTTCTTGTCCTTCTTGTCTTTCGCCACGAGTGCCCTCCAAGAGTCGTGCAGCCGCGCTTATGCGGAATCGGACTCTGCTGTATTGCAGTTTGATAAACCGAGATTGTACCTCGGCAACTGGTGGGCGATTAAGGATATTTTCGACTGCAGTCGAAGAAAATTTTGCCAGAAGATCGCTCACCCTAATAACACGTAGCGGCCTCCAGCAGTGAAGAGAATCACCAGGTCCATCGCCACGAATAGAAGTTCGTAATTCCAGCCCAAGCCGTCCTTGCCCCAGAATCCGGAGTGCCATACAAAAAGCTTCTTGTAGATTGCGCCCAGCATAATAACGATGAGACCAACAGCGGCGAGCTGCGTCAGCACGCCGAAGGCGACGCCCAATGCCCCGGCCATTTCGGCCAACCCGAGGAATCGAGTCAAACCCTCGCTCATCCCTATGCTCTTACTGCGCTCCTCGGCCTGAAAAAAGCTCCGTCGACCACTGTCGAAAAACACGATCGCAACCATCACGCGAAGCACCAGTAAGCCGAAATCGGTGAACCGGCCCAGTTGCGGGAAGATCATCGCGATTCCTTTCGCCAGAGAAGTGGTCGGTCCCCTACGGTTCTATGGTGGCCTTCACCTTGCCAGACTTGATGGCCTTGACTAGTTGCTCATGGTCACGCTCAGTCTGGTCGCCGTAAGCTTCAGCCCAAGTCGCCAGTGCCCTGTCGAGCACCGCGGAGCCTCCACAATAACCGGCGATGGCCGCCGCGTCGCCGGCGCGGGCGTGGGCACGGGCCAGTAGAGTTCCGCAGGCCCAGGCATAGAAGTTAAAAGAGTCGCCAGTCAACCATTCCACCGGAATCGATGCCTTCATGTTCTTCATCTGCCGCACGAAATACGGTCGACCATCGATCCGGGTGACGCCAAGCATAATGTCGCTGGAAGCCTGCAATGCTCGTTGACCGACCACCACGCGCTTGCCCTCATGGTCGACGTACTCTTTCGAGAGCGGCGGAACGTAGGGAGCATGCGCCGGAGGCACGCACTCCTTGATTTGCAAGAAAAGTGGGTCGTTGTCATCGCTGCCAAACAGCAACGCCAGGTACGCCCGGGTGCCCACGCTGCCCACGCCGACGACGCGATGGGCTACATCTACCACGTGGTAGCGGCTGAGCATGTAGCGGCGTTCCAGAGGCAGCGACTGAGCATATTCGTTGAGTCCCGCGATGACCTTGTCGCTGGTCGCCCCGTCCAGGTGCGTCAGCACCGGAGGATCCTCCGCTAATCGCCAACCACCGGCCACTCCGCGCTCCGAAATCTTGGTCAGGAGGGTGGCATTGGTTGTCTGTCTCGCCTTGGCTACACACTTCCCGATCACGGCCTTCGACTTGGCGTCCATCTTGACAAGCGGATTTTCGCGGTCGGGATACGCGTGCAGATACCAGATGTCGAGGACTCCCATATCCTTCAGGCGATCGATATTAAAGCGATAGCCTTCGACGGCGCGCATGACCGCTTCGGCGCGCTCCTTCTTATTGAGTCCGTTCTCGCGCGCAGCCACATTGACGCTGGCCACCAGGCGTTTCAAGTCCCACTCCCAGGGACCGATCGTTACCTCATCGAAATCGTTCAGGTCAAAGATGACATCGCGCTGCGGCGTACCGTACATCCCAAAGTTGTTGATGTGCGCGTCGCCACACATGACCACATGGATGCCCGAGGTCGGGGTGCGGGAAAGGTCCCACGCCATGACACAAGCCGCCCCACGCAGGAACGTGAACGGCGAAGCTGCCATGCGTCCCATGCGCAGCGGAATCAGGTTCTCCTGCCGCCCCACATTGTCGGCCGCAAGCAGGTCGAGCGGGTCGGGACGGTTGGCCACCGGTTTGGTGTCGGCATGGCTCTCGCGCGGTGTGCCCACCCGCAGTCCCTTACCGATGTCGCGCCGCTTCTGCCAGGGGTCGTTGACGCTCCGTAAATCGAATTTGCCCGATCGGTCGCCCGGCGTGCGCAGTCCCTCAAGCACCGAGTGCAGACTCGCATGAGGTTTCTTCGAGGTTTTGGGCACGCTCTTGGACGAACTGGGTTTTTCTGCTTTCGACTTTGGGGGAGTCTTTTTGGCGCGGGGACTCATATGAGGACCTTTCTAACTACGACCGGCCACGGGAAAATTGCGACGCGCGTATCGGCGGGCAAATGGTAGGCCAAAGAATATTAACGCAGTGTGACTAAAGTGAACAGCAGCCGAGCCCATCTGTCCGTAGCTTGCTCCAATAGGGCCCATGGTGCCATGATGGCGCAACTCGAAGCCGCGACGGCGGTTTCAGCCAGCCATGATTCGGAATCCCATGAGCGGCACAGTGGTCCAGCGCTTGCTGCTTGCGCTGCTCTGCGCGCTGTTGCTTGGGAGCATGGCCGCGGCGCAGTGTCCGGTCAACAATCCCGATGAGGATCTGCCGCCCGAATTGCCGACCGTCACTTCCTCGACGCGCCATGGCGAGCCGCGCATTCCCGAGTCGGGATACCTTTCCAACACCTCGTACGCCAGCACCTATTTTGGTTTCGTAATGCCGCTGCCGATCCCGCTGGAGGGCCATCGCATCATGATGCCGCTCATGCCGCCCGGCCAGCACGCATTGCTGGCTATGGGTTTTCAGCAAGGCCACCATTCGGGGACATTGCTCATTACGGCGTCGGAGCCAAACAATCCGATACACGAAATGACCGATGAGGAGCGCAAGGCGGAGTTTCAGGCCTGGGCGAAAGGAGAGCCGCGCCACCAGATCACGCCTCCGGACTGGATGACGCGCACCGGCCGGTTCTATCACATCACCAAGCACACCGGCGACGTGACCACCGCGCAGTATTGGACGTTCATCAAGAACTACCTGATCAGGGTCAAAGTCGAATCGAACGACGCGAGTTTCCTGCGCAAGGCGAAAGAGTCGGTCGACAGCGTGAAGTTCTACTGTGCGCAGGAAGACGGCACGCTCATCACCGAACAAGGGGATACTGTGCCCACACCCGGTGAAGGCTACCAGGGGCCGACGATTCCGACGTCGGTCGTGAACGCTGCCCTGGACGAGAAGCCCGCACTGGAGCAGATCGAGCATGGCGAAGTTGCCGCGGGCACGTACCGGAATGACGAATTGGGACTGACCTACACCTATCCCACAACGTGGGAGACGGTGCCAGCGAGAGACCAGTCGGATCCCCCTGCCAAGGACGAGATTGCGCAACGCACGCGCGATGTGCTCGACGCTTGTTCGCTCGTACTGCTGCGATTGGCTCCATCCGACGCCAACGGGAAGATGATCGTACTGCGCGCCATCGACCAGACGTGCCTGGACCTGCCCGCACCGATGTCAGCGACCGACCAGTTCGGAGCGGAAGAATTGGGCGCGTATCTCCAGATGCTGGGCGCGTTTGGCGAGCTACGCTCAACCAACTTGTCCCTGCATGATGAACACGTGTTTGCCGAGTACAGCGGTGTAGTAGGTGAACATCGCGAGGGCGAGCCATTGGGACAGCGGCGTAACGAGGCCATGTACGTCACGCGCCACCGCAAGTTGCTGCTGGTGTGGACGTGGATCGCTCCCGACACTGCGGGATTGAGCAGTATGCCCAAAACCAGTGTCCGCTTCGAGGAAGAGACGCCGATTGAACTGGCTCCAGCAGCGGTGGTGGCAAAGCGATGAGTTGCCCGGGCGAGCTACTTGGCGGGCTTGGCTGGCGCGGCGGGCTTGGCGGGCGCGGCCGACTTGGCCGGGGCAGCCGGCTTCGCCGACGACTCGCGCAACTGCTGTGTCTTGAGTCGGCGAAGGATGCGGGCGCGGCGTAGGCGGTTTTCGCGCGACCGGTCTCCATTGCGAAATGACATGAGGTACCTTTCCTGCGCCGCGTGAAGGCTGGCACATACTCGCAGCCGCTCGCAAAGCCAGCCGGGACTTCACGAGCATACTCCATCCACCGCGAAAGAACACGCTGGCTTGCCCACGCAAGCCGTATCATGTACAACCGTTGCCCATGAATTCTTTGCCACTGGGACCGCAATGAAAGCATTCCGAAGTCATCGTCTATGACAACGGGCTACAACCAGATCGCTGGCCAGAGCGCGGAGCGACTAGCGGCGCTAAGCGACGGCGTGTTCGCCGTGGCCATGACGCTGCTTGTGCTGGATCTACGTGCTCCTGCTGCCGATGTCATTCACAGTGAGCACGACCTATGGCACGCGCTGCTTCCGCTGGCACCGCGCCTGCTCATGTACATGATGAGCTTCATGACCCTGGGCATCTTCTGGGTTGGCCAGCAGACGCAACTCAATCACCTGCAGCGCTCCAGCCGCAGCCTCACTTGGATCCATCTGACTTTTCTGTTTGTCGTCACTGTCACGCCCTTCTCCACGGCGCTGCTGGCCGAGCACATTCAATACCGCACGGCCCTTCTCCTTTATTGGTTCAACATATTTCTGTTGGGCGCGACGCTATATTGGAGTTGGGTGTGCGCTGAAGGCAGCCACCTGGTCAAGAGCGAGATGCCACCGCACGTGTCGGACGCGATTCGGCGACGCATCGTTATCGCGCAGTCGCTATACGCGTTTGGAGCTTTGCTGTGCGTGATCAACCCGTATTGGAGCATCGGGTTCATCGTGCTGGTGCAGTTGAATTACGTGATCGCGCCCCGATTCGGGAAACGCGAAGCGGAGTAGCCAGAGCGATTCATCCCACGTTCGCGCATCCCGTCCCGCGCGGCTTTCGCAAATCCGGAGTTGGGGTTATGCTGCCATAGCGCTCATTCTTACAACTGCGCCGCCGCGTTTTCCCCTGCGCGAAGGGCCCAGCCGATGGGCAAACGATTTCGGAGAACCTCAACTCATGACATATCCAATACACACGGGGCGCGCGATCGCGTGCCTGCTGATAATGATGGCCGCTATGTTTCACGCCCAGGCTCAGACAACTCCTTACGGTCCGCACGTGTGGGACAAGCCGGTTGATCCAGCGGTTTTCGAAAAGCGCATCAACGAGCAATTGGATTTGGCGCAGAAGTCAATCGATCAGCTGCTCGCAGTTAAGGGCGCTCGCACCATACAGAACACGCTGGAACCCTACGATCAAGCGGTTGAAGCCCTGGATACTGGCGCTTACCAGTCGTATGCCATGCAGATCGTGAATCCCGAGGCTGCCATTCGCGACCGCGCGCAGGCAATGCTGCAGAAAGTGAGCGCAGCGGCGACCACGCTGGCCTTGAACCAGTCTCTCTATCACGCTTTGGCGGCGCTCGACGTGTCGAAGGCCGACTCTGCCACCCAGTACTACGTGCAGCGCACGTTGCTGGAGTTCCGCCTCGCTGGCGTGGACAAAGACGATGCCACACGCGCCCGCATCAAGACCCTGAACGATGAAATCACCAAGTACGCTTCCCAGTTCCAACGCAATCTGGCGGAGTCGCAACTCAAGGTCGTGGTCAAAGATCCGAAGGAACTCGAAGGCCTTCCCGAAGACTTTATTAAGGCGCACAAGCCCGCGGCGGACGGCACCATCACGCTGACCAGTGACTCGCCCGATGTCACTCCGGTGTTGAAGTTCTGCAAGAACGCCGACCTGCGCAAGCGCATCTTCCTCGCCTACAATAACCGCGCCTATCCGCAGAACATCGCGGTGCTCGCCGACCTGCTGCAAAAGCGCGAAGAGTTGGCCAATCTGTTGGGCTACAAACACTGGGCCGACATGAATGCGGCCGACAAGATGGCTGAGAATTCGCAAAACATCGCCAAGTTCATCGGAGAAATTGACGCCGCCTCAAAGACTGCAGCCGAGCGCGAATACAAGATGTTGCTGGCCAGCGCGCAAAAGCAGGACCCGTCGCTGCAACAGATCGGCCTGCAAGACCGCAGCTATTACTTCGAGCAACTTCGTCGGAGCGAGTTCGACTTCAACTCACAGGCCGCGCGACCGTATTTCCCCTACGATCGCGTGCAAGCTGGAATCCTCGAGGTCGCGTCCAAGCTCTTCCACGTTACGTTCAAACCGGTCCCGGACGCGCCTGTGTGGGACCCGTCGGTCACCACCTTTGACGTCTTCGAAGGCGACAAGCAGCTTGGTCGCATTTATCTCGACATGCATCCCCGACCGGGCAAGGACCAGTGGTTCAGCTCGAACCAGCTCCTCGATGGAAAAAAGGGCAAGCAGCTGCCCGAGGCAGCGCTGGTCTGTAATTTCTCCGGCGGCAAGCCAGGTGAACCGGGACTGATGGAGTACAGCGAGGTCACCACGTTTTTCCACGAGTTCGGTCACCTGATGCACTGGATCTTCCAGGGACAGCAACAGTGGGCCGGGTACGGGAACAACCTGGAAAGCGACTTCGTTGAAGCTCCGTCGCAGATGCTGGAAGAGTGGATGCACGATCCCAAAGTGCTGGCCACTTTTGCGCGCAACTACCAGACCAACGAACCGATTCCTGCGGAACTGGTAGCCCGCGCCAACCGTGCCGACGCTTTCGGTCGCGGCCTCTGGGCGCGTTTCCAACTGGTGTACACCAGCGTCTCGTTCGACCTGCACAATATGCCTCCGGAGCAGGCCAACATCGGAACCGTGTTCCCGCAGAACATCAAGCGCTTCGTGCCCTTCAAGCCGCTGGAGGGCGACAACCAGATCGCTTCCTTCACGCACCTGACGGGTTACTCGTCGGCTTATTACACCTACCTTTGGGACAAGGTCATTGCCGAGGATTTCTTCAGTCAGTTCAATCGCAATGATTTGCTGGCGCCGGAGGTGGCTCTGCGCTATCGCTCGACGGTGCTGGATAAGACCGGCTCGATGCCGGCCAACGATCTGGTGAAGAGCTTCCTGGGACGTCCGCAGGCACTGGACGCCTTCAAGGGCTGGATGAACCAGGAGTTCCAGGGGCTCCCCGCCAGCGGGCAACCATCAGGCAAGTAATTGGGAAACGAAATGGAAGCCGGGATTTTGGCCCCGGCTTCGTGGAAGTAATCAGGAGAGTTGATCGTGCAGTATTCCCCGCGGCCGCTCCGCGGGGTTTTTTGTTGCAGCTCAGACCGTGCGCTTCGCCTTGCGCCAACCATAGCCGATCAGGCCCATCAATCCGGTTCCCAGCAAGCTGAGGGTGCCCGGCTCGGGAACCGACGAGATGCTGCCGAACAGACCATGGTCTTCCACCATGTCAGGACCCGGAATGCCGGCGCCGAAATACAGGGTGTTCGTGTATCCCCCGTTTCCACCATTTCCGAATGTGATGCCCCACAAGCCCTGGTTCACGATGGGATTGCCGTTGGGATCATCTAACTGAGCGAGCCAGGTTCCGTTCGTGGGGTTAAACACGTTGATCGTCCCGTCTCCAAAGTTTCCAACCAGCAAGTCGCCGCCGAATTTTCCGAAGCCCGTCGGGGCCCAGGCCAGTCCCCACGGCGAATTGAGCGCGCCCATGGAAACCAGCCGCTGAATAAGGTTGCCATTTGTGTCGAAGACATCGATGAATCCGTGTCCGGGACCGGCAACATCGTCGTGCTTCTGGGCATCTTGCAGGGCGTAAGTCACATACAACAGTCCGCCGGATGCCTGGATGCCAAACGGCGCGTAACCGGTGGGTAGCGATGGGTCGGTGAACGAGCCACCTAGCGTCACCTTGTTGAAGTTGGTGTCGAAAACATCAACCGCATTGTTATGAAAGTCGGTCGCGTAAAGATAGGTGTTGGAGCCATTAGCTGCGAGTGCCAGCCCTTTGAACACCGCGTTCTGTGTCGAGTCGTCCACTTTGAGGGCGGCATTAGTGCCTCCGTTCCAGGCGGAGATGGTGCCGTCTTCGGTGGAGAAAATAAAATGCGCGCCTCCGAAATTGGCGCTGTTGGGGTTAAAGACCTGACCGTCTGGTGCAGCCGGTCCCGTCTGACTGGCGGGTGGAGGAATCGTCACCACCAGCCCCTGCTTCACACCAAAACCGTTGTAGAGTGTAGCCAGCCCAGTGCCATTGTCAGCGACCCAGAACGGACTGGTCCCCGACAGTGCGATCCCCCAGGGATTCACGAGATCGGGGTCCAGATAGGACGCCATCCCGGGCAAGTCAGAAACGAGGTTGTGCTGGTCGAAGCTGTTGCCGGGCGTCGGTGCGGCAGACAGCATTGCCGGAGTTGCAACTACCATGGACGCGGCCAGCGGCAGCATCCACAGACTTTGGGCCCACTTCCTGATACGCATGGAGCGACCTCCTAGATTGATCGTCCTCGCGAATGTAGTTGCGGCCGCTACTTCCGGTTGTCATGGCGCTGTAGAAGAGTTGTCAAGAGAATGTGACGGCGCAGATGCAACGTCATCCAGCGCATACGCGCGATGTCACAAATTTGTTAACGCCGCGTTGACCGCCACCATCAACTGATATAGCTCTTGAATCATCGGATCTATTTCCAGGTGAGGAAGAGGAGCGATGGATAAGGTGCTGGCAATCGAAGACGATCCTGCCGTGCAGCGCGCGTTGCGCCGCACGTTCGAAACTGCCGGGTTCGACATCACGATTGCTCCCGATGGAACGTCGGCTATGGACGTGTTCCACGCGACCACGCCGCGGGTGGTGATACTCGACCTGCGCCTCCCCGGCCGCTCGGGACAAGACCTGTGTCGCGAGATCAAGCGCCAGGCGGCAACGGTCCCGATCCTGGTGTTGAGCGCGGCCAGCGACGTGGTGGACAAAGTGTTGCTCCTCGAACTGGGCGCTGACGACTACGTGACCAAGCCTTTTAGTCCGCGCGAATTGCTGGCCCGAGTGCGCGCCGCCATCCGGCGACTAAACCAGAATCCCGACAAGCGCGAGCAGTTCAGCTTTGACGACGTGGAAGTGAATTTCTCCAAGATGGAACTGTCGAAGGCCGGCAAGCTGGTGCCGCTGACCCCGCAGGAGTTCAAGATGCTGCGCTTCTTCCTCAACAATGAGGAGCGCGTGGTGTCGCGCGCCGAGCTATTGAACGAAGTGTGGGGATACAATAGCTACCCCACGACCCGTACCGTGGATACCCACATTCTGCGGCTGCGGCAGAAACTGGAGACGGACCCGGGCGAGCCGGTGCATTTCCGCACGGTCCACGGCACGGGATACAAGTTCGTGCGCTAGCCCGATTTCACAGCGGCGAGGAGAGCAGCCATCCGGCTTCGGACCAAATTCCTGATTGCGATGCTGCTGACCTCGGCCGGGCTGACGGCGGCGTCGCTGTTCATCGTGCAGCGCAATGTCGAAAACCAGGTGCGCCGCAACCTCCGCCTCGATCTGGCCAACTCGGTTGAGACCTTTCGCAACTTTCAGAAGGAACGGGAAGAGTCGCTGACCCGTTCGGCCGAACTCATGGCCGACCTGCCTGTGCTCAAGGCGCTCATGACTTCGCGCCACGCTCCCACCATCCAGGACGCTTCCGGCGAATTGTTCCGGCTGTCGGGCGGTGACCTGTTGGCGCTGGTGGACCAGAGCAACCAGGTGGTTGGGTTTCACACTCGCACGCCCGGCCTCACCCTGGAGCAGGCGCAGTCGCTTCGCGATCGCAAGACGGCCGTGGATTCCTCCCAGCAGTGGTGGTTCGCCGGCGGACATCTCTACGAAGTGTTTCTCGCGCCGATTTATTTCGGTCCACAATCCTCCAACTCGGTGTTGGGCACGGTCGCCATCGGCTACGAGATCAACCAGAACGTCGCGCAGGAACTGGCGCGCGTGGCGGCCGGGCAGGTTGCAGTGGTTTGTGCCGACCAGGAAGTCGCCAGCACCATTGGTTCCTCCGAAGTGCAGAAGCTGCAGCAGGCTCTGACTACGGGCAGCGGAGCCAACGAGCCGCCTCGATGTAAAGCTCGGCAACGAGAGTTTTACGGTCGCCTCGCTGGAACTTAGCCGCGGCGATCCACCTGTCACCATTTATGTCATGAAGTCCTACGACCAGGCCGCCCAGTTCCTCAGCCACCTGCGCCAACTGCTGCTGGGTGTTGGGTTGGGTGCAGTGCTGCTGGGAAGCCTGCTGGTCTATCTTCTCGCTCGCACTTTCACTCGTCCCCTCGAGCGCTTGGTGGACGGCGTGCGCGCCCTGGAAAAGGGAGACTACGCATTTCCGCTTGAAACCGCGCAGGACGGCGAGGTCGGCGAAGTAACTAAGGCGTTCGCGGGCATGCGCGAGAGCCTGCAGCAGGCGCAGCAACGACTGCTGCACTCCGAACGGTTGGCGACCATAGGCACCATGGCCAGTTCCATCTCGCACGACTTGCGGCATCCCCTGACGGCAGTGCTGGCGAATGCGGAATTTCTGGCTGAACCCGATCTGCCGGCGCGGCAGCGCGAAGAGTTGTATTTGGAAATCCGCGTCGCCGTGCACCGTCTGACCGATCTGATCGATTCCCTACTCGAACTTTCCCGCCCCGCGGCGTCGCTGAGTTTGACCGAGACGGCAGTCGAACATTCAGCGAGCCGCGCCATCGAGTTGATCCGTGCTCATCCTGAGTTCCAAAAGGTCACCGTCGGAATCGCTTCCAGCGGCGTGCACTACGCGATGTGCGATCCGAGAAAAATGGAACGCGTGTTTTACAACCTGCTGCTCAACTCGTGCCAGTCAGTGCAAGCTCGCGGCGGACACGTCTCCGTTACCGTGCAGAACAGCAGCAACCAGCTCGCGGTACGCGTTATCGACGATGGCCCTGGCCTTGATGCCTCCATCCGCGACCAGGTCTTTCATCCCTTCGTCAGCCATGGAAAAGAAAATGGCACCGGCTTGGGGCTGACCATCGCCCAGAAAATCGTTCAGGACCACTCCGGCCAGCTGCAGGTAGAGCAGTCAGCGCCCGGATGCACCGTAATGCTCATCACCCTGCCGAGTGTAGCTGCGGTCGCTGCGGCTGCCGAACAGGCCTATACAGATCGAGGCCCCTAAACTCCTTGCCCAGAGGTGCGAAATGAAATTTCGTCGAGGACCGCGATTTCCGCATGTGGCGCAAGTCAGCGCGATCGCGCTATTACTGGCAGCCAGTTCAGCCGCGCAAGACGCCAACCCTGATGCTGCGCCGCATCCGGGAAATGTGAACGCCTCGCTGAACGAGCTGCAGTCCGAGGTTCACGACTTGAAGGACCTGGTGCAGCAACTGGCGCAGGAGACTCGCGCCAGCCGCGCCGAAATCACTCGTCTGCGGCAGGAACTGGAGTCGGAGCGCGCTGCACAGTCGACTTCGACCGCGGAGTTCTCGCCCCAGGTAGACGAGCGCATCGGCCATCTCGAAGAAGAACAGCAACTGCTCACCGGCAAGGTGGACGAGCAATATCAGACGAAACTTGAGAGCGCATCGAAATATCGCGTGCGCTTCTCCGGCATTGCGCTGTTCAACCTGTTCAGCAACCAGGGCAAGGTGGACAACATTGACGTGCCGACTCTGGCTTACCAGCAGGGCTATGGGGCGTCAGACGGATCGTTCGGCGGCACGCTGCGGCAGTCGATCTTCGGCTTCGAGGTGTTTGGGCCCGAACTCATGGGCGCAAAGACGAGCGGCAGCCTGAATTTCGATGCTGGCGGAGGCTTCCCCGACATCTCTAACGGCGTGAACTCGCCGCTGGTTCGCCTGCGCACGGCAACCCTGCGGCTCGACTGGAAAGACACTGACGTCGTGGTGGGACAGGACCAACTCTTCTTCCAGCCTAACTCGCCGACTTCGTTCGCCTCGCTGATCGTGCCAGCGCTGTCGTATGCCGGCGACCTGTGGGCATGGACGCCGCAGGTCCACGTCGATCATCGCTTCGCGTTGAGCGAGAAATCCACCTTGACCGTGCAGGGCGGCATTCTCGATTCCCTCACCGGCGAGCCTCCTTATTATTCGTACACGTGGTATCGCCAACCGCAGGCGGGCGAGGCCTCGCGGCAGCCGGCATACGCGGCGCGCATTTCGTATTCGCATCCGCTGTTCGGACACCCCTTCACCATCGGCGCCGCCGGTTATTACAGCCGCGAAAACTGGGGCTATGGCCGCGACATAAACGGTTACGCCGCCCTCGCCGATTGGAGCCTTCCTCTGAGCCAGAAGTTCCTGTTGAGCGGATCGTTTTACCGCGGCCAGGCCATCGGCGGACTAGGCGGCGGCATCGGACGAAGCGCGTTGTACGACGGCCCGCTGAACGATCCCACTACCAGCGTGATTCCCCTCAACACCGTCGGCGGCTGGGCACAACTGAAGTACCGCGCGACCGCCAAGCTCGAGTTCAACGCCGCATTCGGCCAGGACAATCCTTTCGCCTCGGACGTAGGCGCATTCGATGACGCGCAGAGTTACGGCGATCCCACGCTCACCCGCAACCAGGCCGTGTTCGGCAATGTGATTTACCGGCCACGGTCCGACGTGCTCTTTTCGCTGGAGTATCGCCGCCTCAAAACGTTCAACATTTACGACACCAATGCCTCGGCCGGGCAAGTGAACCTGGGCATGGGAATTCTGTTCTAAGGAGCGATGTGGTTGCACGCACAAAATTCGCTGCGCTGATCATCGTCACGCTATGTGCGCTGGCGGTGCACTCGTCGGCGCAAGGCGTTACGGTTACCGGACGTGTAGTTCCCTTCGGCGCAGCCAGCCCTGGAACCGGCGTTTCCGCCGTGGTGTGGCTCATGCCTGTCGGCCTACCGCCCGGCGATCCTCCCGACGTGAAGCCGTTGCACAGCGTGCTGCGCCAGAAGAACAAGACCTTCGAGCCCCACCTGCTCGTCGTGACCAAAGGTTCGACGGTAGATTTTCCCAACCTTGATCCCTGGTTTCACAACGTGTTTTCGCTGTTCAACGGCAAGAAGTTCGACCTCGGACTCTACGAAGCCGGCACTACGCGCACCGTGCACTTCGACCGCGAGGGAGTCTCCTACATCTTCTGCAACATTCATCCTGAAATGAGTGCGGTCGTGATCGTCGTCGCCAGTTCGTATTACTCCGTGGCCGCCACAACCGGAGAGTTTTCGATTCCAGACGTCCCACCCGGCCGCTACGTGCTTCACGTGTGGAGCGAGAACTCCCTGCCCGAAACGCTCGCCGCCATGACCCGCGAAGTTGAGATCGGTGGCACCACTCACTCGTTGGGGACGCTGCGCGTGCGTGAGACCGACGCCGCCAAATCGCAGCACAAAAACAAGTACGGCCAGGATTACGAGCCGCCCTCGCCCAACAGTCCGGTGTACACCCAGCCCTAGCGCACCCACTCCTCTTCTCGAGACGCAACCACTGCGGCCGCGCCCGACATGACCATTGGTCGGTGATGCAGGTCACGGTGCGGTAGTAGCGCTATTTTTGATAATAGCTGCGCCGGGAAGTCACCACTTTGTGTAAGGAGACTCTTTTGAAACTTCGTCATTTTCTTCTAATTGCTTCACTTTTCGCCCTGGCAATTTCAGCTGCGGCGCAAATGGGTAATCCCACGTCCGACGTATTGGGCGCTCACCTCAACTATGGTCGCGGCTGCGCTGCCTGCCACGCTCCGCATAGCGGCGCGCGCGGCAACGGCATTGCGACCACCGACACCACCACTGGCAATATCGCCCTCTGGGGCCAGGACGTTGCTCCCCTGTTCGGCAAGACCATCATCACCGGTCAAAGCGAGCATGGCAGCTATTCCGAGACGCTTCCGGCTTCTTGGAATACCGGAACTCCGGACACCGCTGGCATCCTGACATGCCTGAGCTGCCACGATGGCAACTGGGCCAAGGGCGCGATGATGCAGAACAAGGTGTATGAGACCGTTCCCTCTTCTTATGCCTCGAACAACATTCCGACCCTGCTCGGAAACGAAGGCACCACCGTGGGCAACTACCTCAACGACCACCCAGTGGGCCTGAACGCTGTGATTACCTGCGGGGGCAGTTATGACTGGGATTGCACCATCGTCGGTGGCGTGGTCACCTATCCTTCCGGCACCAACATGTATAAGTTCGTCCAGAACTACGGCTGGTTCGTCTCCCCGGCGGCCTATAACGGTAACCCAACCGTTATGTGCACCACCTGCCACAACCAGCACCTGATGAACGTCGTATCAGTCACCCAGGGCTCTAAGAGCGGTTTGCCAAGTGGAAACTACATGACGATGTTCTTCGTGCGCGCACCCTACAACCCTGCTGACCAGAACACTTCAACCAACCAAACGGCGCAGTTCTGCCGTCAGTGCCATGGTGGCGAAGCCAACGAAATGCACGGCGGCACCACGATCCCAACGGTGTTCTAAGCCGAATCTGGCCTCGGCTGAAAGAAGCCCCTCCACTGCCGCGAGCAGTAGAGGGGCTGTTTCTTGACCGATTGTTACTTCGCGAAATCGTCAGGCTAGAACTGCGTGGCTTCCACGATGGACATGTCGTTGAGCCGGGGATCGAGTTCTGCCCGTCCGCACGCCAGGTTATTTCCCTGTGCATCAAACTTGCAGCCATACAGTCCGGCCAACGGAGCCTGGCACTGGTTCTGCGCCAACTCGACCACCCACCATCCCGTCCCCGGCGTCTTGCTGAGAACATTGCGCTTGGCATACATGCCAACCAGCACGTCCGCCTCGGTGGCTTTGCCATGCGCGCACCGCAAAGCGGTATGCGAGGATATGTAGAAAATCTTCGACGATGCGTCCCATAGCATGTCAGTCGGCACCACGGTGCCGGTGCCGGCCAGATCTACCGGCTCGCTCCAGAACGTATTCTTCGGATCGCCGGTATCGATCGACGCTTTTCCGTGGCCGATGACGGCTTGCTTGGTCTGCTTGGTCGCGCCCGGTCCCGGCGTAGGAAACAGGTACCTCTTCTGCACATCCGGCCCTACCTGAAAGATGACCGGGCCGCTGGCCTGGCCTGCTGCTGCGACCGTGCACGCGACAATTCCCAGAAGTAGCGAAAAAAAAGTAAGCGTTCGATTCATAACCAGTCGTCCATCCTAAAAAATATCACTTGCTTTGGATACCCATCTCCCGGCCCAGGCGCACCTGGTCCGTACGAAAGTCAGAGAGCGCTTTTTCCAGGTTGGCGGCGGCGCTGGCCAGCCGGTTCGGCACGATTTTGCCCGGTTCCATCCGTTCCGCAACCGTCTTCGATTCCTTTTCCACAAAGGAATAGGACTTGTGCGCGCGTTTGGTCAGCGGTTTCAGCTCATTCATCTGCAACTTGCTGAACGTCGCCAGGAAGCGCCGGTTGTAATGATCGACATCATCGAGGGCGTCACGCAATTGCAGCGATTTGGCGTTCATCGTGGGAATGCTGTTCACTGTCGGGCCTAGCGTCTGCAATTCGCGTGACTGTTCCAGCGCCTCGTCGGTGCTGTCGAGGATGGAGTGAAAATAATCCAACTGGTCGGGACGGGCCTGGATGGCGACAGCACGCGTCAACGTCGTCAGCGCGGGATCCACGCCGCCATCGGGCGCGGCTTCCGCCGGCTGATTGGCGGTATGTCCCCGGTGGGATTGCTGTCCCCATGCGGTAATCGAGATGACCAGAAATGCGACGGCAACGGCCGTGCGCGTGTAGCGCAACACAGGCTTCCTCATGCGAACGACGATCAAGACGATGGTAGCAGCCTGCGACCCTCAATATCCGTGCGCACGTTCATCGCTCAAATCTCGCCCTTCTTCGCCAGTGCCGTAATCCGGTCGGAGGCGCGGAACGCCAACGCTTGAATAGTCTCCGTCGGCTGCCCGCGCCCGCTGGTGACGAAGCTCGATCCGTCACACAGAAACAGGTTCGCAACATCGTGCGTGCGATGGTCGGCATTGATCACGGACGTCTTCGGATCGTTGCCCATGCGGCACGTGCCCAGCAGGTGGACGGCGTTCGTGTTCTCCGTTACCGGAAAGGCCCAATGGGTCTGCGCGCCGGCAGCCTCGAGGATTTCCATCCCGCGGTCGAGCTGGTACTGAGCGAATTTGAGATCGTCAGGATGGTCTTTGTAGGTCACCCGTATGGCCGGAAGCCCCCACGCATCTTTCAGGGTTTCGTCCAGCGAGATGCTGTTGTCCGCGAGCGGTAGCGACGTGCCGTGTCCCATCACCATCATGGTGCGGTTGAAATTCTTCTGTAGCGCTTTCTTGTATTCGCTGCCCCACTGCGGTGTGTCGGGCGAAATTCCGGCAAGAGCAAACGAAATCGGTTCCCACAGGAAACGCGCACTGAGACCACCGCCGCCGTAGAAGCCCAGCTTGGGATCGACCTCGTAGAAGTCTTGCACGATGCGTGTGACCTCGATGCTCTTATACTCGTTTAGCTCGTGCTCAAACGTTCCCTGGGCAATCGTGTCGGTGTTGAACATCAGGTATTTGCCCACGATGCCGCTGGAGTTCGCCAGGCCGTTGGGGAAGCGGTTGGACTTCGACTGCAGCAGCAGACGTGGCGTCTCGGCCCCGTTGCTGGCGACGATGACCGCCTTGGCATGTTGCAGGTTTTCCTTGCCGCTGTGGTCGAAATAGATCGCGCCGATTGCACGCCCCTTGGCATCGAGTTCGATCTTGCGCACGTAACTATGCGGCCTGATCTCGCACCGCCCCGTCGCAACGGCCTGGGGAATCATGCTGGGCAGCGGGCTCGACTTGGCTCCCATCTCACAGCCGAAGCCCATGCAGAAGCCGCAGTGGGCACAGGGCAGGCGTCCCTGATAGGCCTGCGAGATTACCGCGACCGGAGCTGGAAACGGATGGTAGCCGAGCTTGCGCGCGCCCTGTTCGAACAGCACGCCGCTCGACTTCACCGGCATCGGCGGCAACGGATACGGCTTCGAGCGCGGCGGGTCGAATGGACTCACACCCGCCTGTCCCGATACGCCCAGGTCCCACTCCGCCTTGGTGTAGTACGGCTCCAGGTCGGCGTACGTGATAGGCCAGTCAGTAAAGCCAGTCCCGGCAATTGTGCCTTTCTGGCTGGCCTCGATGAAATCAATCTCGTGGAAGCGCCAGTAGTTCGCGGTGAAATGCACCGTACCACCGCCAACCAGCCGGCCATACATCAGCGCCGGCTGCTTCACCGCTTTGTCCTGCGGCGTCTTGCGAAACGTCATCGGCTGCTTCTGCGGATTGTTGGTCAGAAGCGACTGCGCCTGCACCCGGTATTCGTCATGTGTGAACTGGCTGCGATCGAGCCACGGCCCCTGCTCCAGCGCGACCACCGTGAAGCCGTTCCGCGAGAGCTCGCGCGCCAGCACGCTGCCCGACGCTCCACAACCCACGATGAGAAAATCCACCTGGTCTGTCAGTTTGTACTTGGGCTGCTGCGGAGTAGCGCTCACGCCTTCTCCTTCGCGGCTTGCGCGTCGTAGTACCCGAACGGCGGAGCGTAATAGTACTTGTCTTCAAATCCGATGAGCTTCCAGCCGATTTCGTCTTTGTTTCCTCCATCGGCCGGATCGCCCAAGAATCCGACGAGTGTGTAGTACTTCAGCGTGCCGAAATCGTTGGACTTCTCGATTGCCTTCATCGTCTCAACTTGCTGCTCCGAGGTGAGGGCCGCAAACGACGCCGTTTGCGGTGCGGTCTTCTTGGCCTGCTCATCGAGCGCCTTCAAGGCGTTGGCGAAATCCTGCTTGTTCTGCGGCTCGATCTCGCTCAGCGCAAAATCGACAAACCGCACCACGTTGGCTTCTTTGGCACCCGGCGTCTCGTCCGTTGGGATAATCTGCGACGCGAACGCTTCGTAATCGGCCGCCTGCTGCGCAGTAAAAAAGCGGAACGGCTGCCCATCCAGATTGCGTGGCGCGGTCTTCGCATGTTGATGCGCCTGCGCTAGTACCTCGGGCGTCAGTCCGCTCAGATACAGCAGTCCCAGCGATGCCGCGGCCTGGGCCAGAAATGTGCGACGCGTCTCGTCCAATGCTTTCTCCTCGTCCCGGGGTTTCTATTCGATTTAGTGCATCAGGTGCGCTTCATGCTTCCGCACCGCGATCACTTCAATCTCCACCAGCGCTCCCGGAGCGGCCAGTCGCCGCGACCTGCACTGCACTTCGGGCTGGCTTGTTCGGTTGCTGCTTGGTCGCAAAAAACTGCGTGTACCCCGCCATCATCCCGGCGAAATCCATCTTGCCCCCATTCGCTGGATCGCCCACCAGGAACACATGCATCATCACCACGTCGGCCATCGAGAGCTGCTGCGCAGCCAGCTCATCTTCAATTTGCTTCAACACCGAAACGGTCTGTGTCTTGGTGTCGCCGTAGGCTTCTGTGCTGCCCTTGGGTGCGTTGGGGTTCGCAACCTTCGGAATATGCCCGCTCACGTAGATAGTGTCGTAGCCCGCGGGAACTATGACCGCGGCGGAAATCGGAAAATCCGAATTCGCCATTGGCACTCGTTCCACTTTCTCACTCGCCGGCACCTGCGCCACACCTGCGATGCATCCCACAACCACAATCGCTACCAGCGAAGACACGAACCACCGCTCAATTCTTGGCATGGACATTCCCACCCCGCCATCAAAGTTGAAGACTGACATCTTAGCCCGCAACCGTCGCGACGCGCCACTCATCCTTTCGCATCAATACATTCAGTTGACGGGTTATTACGCAATAAGGGGATTTCGCTACAGCACCACTTTGTTCGCCGAAGACCGGCAAGGGCACATGCCACTGGAGCGCGTTCGCGTCAACGACAGCGAGTTGCGGAATCTCGTCAATTACGTTCGCGCGCTTTCCAAGTGAGAAGGATCGCGGGACGGTGTACGCTAGGTCGCCCCGCTGACGCCTTCTGCGAACAACGTCGCGCATCATCGCCGAACCGGCACCGCGTCATCGGCATTCGCGGCACTATCGATTGCCGCATCATTCGTCCCTCGCAGCCGTCGATTCATCCCCCGCAATGTTGCCCATCGCCGCTATTCATACGGCCGTCCCGTAGCGTGCGCATTCTGCCCTCAGTCGCAAAATTTCTCGCCTGAATTTGCCGTAGCTTAACCTGAGCAGTCATTAACACGCGCATTGTTTCTCCTCGCTCTCGATTCCAGTGCGCTCATCCCATCACGAGAACTTTCCCATCTGGCTCGCGTCTATTGCAGCACCATCGTACGCACGCAGCCACGACGCAGGACAATGAGCCCGATGTTCGAGGCCGATGATGGCGATAAAGAAAAGGAGCATGTGATGATGAAAACCGTTCGCATATTCGCGGTGCTGGCTGTCTTCACGATGGCGCTGACCGGACTGTCGCTGGCGCAGCAACCGAATTGTCGGTTAGCCCTTGACATCCCATTCGACTTCAATGTCGGCAATCAGCATTTTGCCGCCGGCCCGTACGTGTTCGCGGTCGACTACGGTGATCCTGTAGTCACGGTGCGCAACACCGCAACTGGTCAAACCGCGATGGCGTTTTCGGTCCGGGTTGACGACGAGAGGGCAGGAAATCCAGCGGCGGTGTTCGATGTTGTCGGTGGACAACACACCCTTGCCGATCTCAAGGCCCCGGGCCATGCAGTCGGCTTTGCCGAACCGAAAACCGCCGTCGGGATGGCAAAGAACAAGGACACCATTACGATCGTTGCGTCCTTGCGTTAATTGCGCGAGATCAAAGCAAGTTGATAAGGCAGGCCGGGCTTCCCCGGCCTCTTCTTTGCAAGATGCCATCCATCACATTCAGTCCCTCTTCCCCACATTCAGTTGACCCGCCTCAGCGACCGGCCTAACATAACCGCCAATGGCAACTGCGGCCGCCAGCTTGATCGGCCAGACCATCTCCCACTACCACATTGTTTCGAAACTTGGTGGTGGAGGCATGGGCGCCGTCTACGACGCGGAAGATACGCGGCTGGGCCGCCACGTCGCCCTGAAGTTCATTCCCGAAGAGATGGTCCACGACCGCAAGGCGCTCGACCGTTTCTTCTGGGAGGCCCGCGCCGCCTCGCAGCTCAACCATCCCGGCATCTGCACCATCCACGACATCGAAGACTCCGACGGTCATCCCTTCATCGTCATGGAGCGCCTCGAAGGCGTCAGCCTCAAAGAGCGCATGATGGGCAAGCCGATGGACCTGGAAGCGATCCTCGACATCGGCATCGCCGTCTCCGACGCACTCGCGGCCTGCCACGCCAAGGGCATCATTCATCGCGACATCAAGCCCGCCAACATCTTCATCACGACCAGTGGGCAGGTAAAGATCCTCGACTTCGGCGTGGCCAAGCTCTCTCCTGGCGTTCGCGGCGACATGTCGCTCGACGATCCGCTCACTATGGCAGGCGACATATTCGGCACTGCCGTGTACATGTCGCCCGAGCAGGCGCGCGGCGAAGAACTCGACCCCCGCACCGATCTCTTCTCTTTCGGAGTCGTGCTCTACCAGATGGCGACCGGCCAGAAGCCCTTCGCTGGCGCCAACGCCGTTACCACGCTAGAAGCGGTGATGAACCGCAAGCCGATCTCGCCGTTGAAACTCAACCCCCACCTTCCGCCTGAACTCGAAGGCATCATCGGCCGCGCCATGGAGAAGGAGCGCGGCAATCGTTATCCCGACGCGCTCGCGCTGAAAGGCGATCTGCTCTCCCTGAAACGTGAGACCGAACCCGGCATGACGACCTCGGGCAAGCTGCGTCCCGCCTTGCCCTACCGCATCGCCACCTCAACGTTTCAAAAAGACAGCAAGCGTCAAACCTACATCCTCATCGGCGTCATCGCCCTGCTCATCACGTTGCTCGTCCCCATGGGAGCGTGGTTCTTCAAGCAGCGCGAGGCGGTGCAAGCCAGAAACACCATCGCTGTGCTGCCGCTGCGAAACGTGAACGGTGATGTGAGCGTCGACTTCCTGCGCTACGCCCTGGCCGACGAAATTTCCAATGCGCTCGCCAGCACGCGGACCCTCGATGTTCGCCCTTCCTCGATGACGAGCAAATTCACCGCCGCCGACGTCGATCCCCGCAAAGTCGCAACCGAGCTGCACGTGGCGTCTGTCGTGACTGGACACTTCCTGAAGCAGGGCGACAACCTGATGGTGACGCTCGAAGCGATCGACGGGGTCAATGACAAGGTTTTATGGCAAACCACGTTCACCGCTCCGGCTGATGACCTTACCAAGCTGCAGTCCACCATGACATCGCAGGTAGCGCAGGGTCTGCTTCCGGCCATCGGTTTAGCGGCCGCACAAGTTGCAGGCGGCACTCGCCCGACCGACCCTGCAGCCTACGATCTATATCTTCACAGCTTGGCTCTGTCCCGTGATCCCGTGCCCAACAAAGACGCCATCATTGTGCTCGAGCACGCGGTGCAAAGTGATCCCAACTACGCTCCCGCCTGGGAGGAGTTGGGTTGGCGGTATTACTTCGATTACAGCTACTCCGACGGCGGCGAGGACGCGTTCCAGCACGCCACGAACGCATATCAACGAGCTCTGAGCCTGGATCCCAATCGCACCTCGGCTGCCGGACAGCTCATTACCAACCGCGTCGAGCGAGGCGAATTAGGCAAGGCATATCAGGAAGCACAAGAGCTGGTCCGTCGCCGTCCCGACGCTGCCGAAGCTCATTTTGTCCTGGGTTACGTTTATCGCTATGCGGGCATGCTGCCACAGGCCACTCAAGAATGCGACAAGGCCCTCGCGCTCTCTCCCGGGAACTACAAGTTCCGCTCCTGCGCATGGGCCTTCCTCGATATGGGAAACACCAAGCGCGCCGCCGATTTCATTAAGCTCGACGCCAATTCTGAATGGGCTGCCTATGTCAGACCTTCACTTTTGTTGCGCGAAGGCGAAATCGAGAAAGCCCGCGACGCTGTGACCAAGATGCCGACTGCTCCGCGCTACCATCGTGATCTGCTCGAGGCCTGCCTCGGCCTGCGGCCTCCCGAAGAAGCCGACCAGATCGCGCACGAGGCGGAAACCACGCCTCCGGCCGCGCCCGACTCCGAATTGCTTTACTACGAGGGCGCGCTGTTAGCTGACTGCGG
Organism: uncultured Acidobacteriaceae bacterium; assembly: GCA_963730105.1. GTDB lineage: Bacteria > Acidobacteriota > Terriglobia > Terriglobales > Acidobacteriaceae > DASRAA01. Next base: position 223,742 of record CAVSQO010000006.1, on the reverse strand, counting down.
CAAGCGACAGGCTTCGTTACGCATGTTGCAGGCCGCCATCGAAGGAAATTACTGCTCTTACTCGAACCTGCAACTCGATCCCATGTTGCGCAAGGTACGCACCACTCCGGGATTCGATAAGCTGCTCGAAGCCGCGCGCGAATGTCAGGACGCCGCCCACATCACCAGCAACGAACCTGCCGGGCCGTAAACGAATCAAGATTACAGCCATTCTTGTTTCACAAATCACCCAAGTCGAACGAAATAAAGTAGGTCTCGCAATTCAAATGACTTCGCGAATCCGCCCTCTCGGCGTTTTGGCCATAAGCCTTTTCTTTATGTTCGGCGCAATCATGAGTGGCCTGGCAGCCGTAATGCTGTTATTTCCGGGCGGCCCGCTCGACTCGCTGTGGCGCCTGAACCCACACGCGCATAAAGGCTTTGCCACGCTCGGAATGTTGGCCGTGTTATTGATGGCAGCTGTGTGTGTCGCCTGCGCTACGGCTGCGTTCGGCCTGTGGCATCTCAAACGATCGGGCCTCTTAACAGCCATCGCGATACTCGTCATCAACCTGGCGGGAGATACCGCCAATGCGTTCCTTACCCACGACCGGCGCACTCTCATCGGACTACCCATCGGCGTCGCCATGATCGTCTATCTACTTGCGCGCCGCCGTGTATTTGCACAGTAGGCATTCGGCGATGGCCCACAACACTCCGCAATCATCGCCGCAGCCCAAGGCTTCCCGATCACCTTCCGCGATCGCCATAATAATGCGCCTTTGAAAGTTGCTCGCGCGTCAAACAGCTGCGAGGAGATAAACATTGATCGTTGACGGTGTCGTCCGTTTCCCTCCCAATGCGGTTGCGTTCAAGATCGCGATATCACTCGCGGCGGGCATGTTGGTAGGCTTCGAGCGCGAGTCCGCCAGCAAAGACGTTGGGATACGGACTTTCGGTCTGACTTCCTTACTCGGCACCTTGGCAGTATTGATCTCGCCCGCTTACGGCCTCACGGCCATGGTCGGCGTGATTGTCCTGATCGCGCTGCTCAATGCACGCAGCCTGGTCGCCAATCGTTCCCTCGAAGTCACCACCTCGGCGGCATTGCTTGTGACCTATTCCCTGGGAGTGCTGGTGGGCCTCGGCCACACCTTCACTCCAGTAGCTGCCGCAATTTTGATGACGCTCCTACTGGCTTGGAAAGTCGAGCTGCGCAGGTTCGCCGGCGGAGTCACCATTGACGAGTTGCGCAGTGCGGTGCTCCTCGGCCTCATCGGTCTGGTCATCTACCCCATCTTGCCTGACTCGTTTGTCGATCGCTGGCAACTGGTTAATCTGCGCCAGGCTTGGATCACCGTCGTGGTGATCGCGGGAATTGCCTTTGTCAACTACGTCCTGCTCAGGCTGTACGGCAGTCGTGGTTTGTACTGGACCGCTATTCTCGGCGGGCTCGTCAATAACCGGGCTGCCATCGCAGAACTGATGAACGTTGTTTCGGGCCCAAGGATCGTCAGTGTGGTTCTGTTGGCGACCCTGGCCATGTTCGTCCGCAATATCGCAATCCTGGCTGTGTTCGCCCCGAAGGCCCTCTTCACTGCGATCGGGCCGCTGTTCGCCATGGCCGTTGTCTCTCTGCTGCTTCGTACCGGCGACAAGGACGACGAACCCGGTTGCGAACTGGCTTTGACTTCCCCGATTTCCTTGCGCCGGGTTCTTTCCTATGGACTCCTGTTCCTCGCCATTCAGGTTCTGGGGACGCTGTCTCAACGCATGTTCGGGGCCTCCGGCTTTATGGCTGCAAGCGCCATCGGAGGAATAGCCAGTAGCGCCAGCGCGACCGCTGCCGCCGCCAATCTCGCCGCTGGCACAATGATCTCTCCCGCCCTCGCGGGGACGGCAGCCGTCATCGCTTCCATGGCCAGCGCCCTGACCAACCTGCCCTTGGTCTTCAAGCGCTTGGACCGACCCGTCTGGATCAGGATTGCGTTTTCGACCACACTGCAGGTCGGTGTCGGGATCGCCATCCTGGCGGGCCAGCGATTTCTGTTTCTGCACTAACAGAAATGTCCCGGCACCAACTGCCGGTAGTCGTGCCGAAAGTTGAGTTGACAATCAACTCGGTGCTGGCCAACAATGACCGCCTGTAAGCGGCCCGAGCGCTCCCCGTCGGCGGTTAATGAGAATCGTGGTTGAGCCGAGTGGGAGTCCCCATGAACGATCGCAACAACTTCACCGATTAAGGACCGTCTGTATGAGTATTCGATGGACATCGTTCTTTCTGGTGCTGCTGTGGACTGCCGGATCAGTCTCAGCGGGCGCTACAACCATCAACTTCAGCTCTCTGTCGCAAGCGGGTAGCAGCTTCGCCAGTGTTGGCGGTAGCATCACCCAACAGGGCTTCACCTTCACCAGCGCAGACGCGGCTTTCTATGTGTGGCAGGCCTCCAGCCCTAACTTGCCAAGTCTGGCCCCGGCTAATACCTCGCTGTTCGAGTATTACGCCTTTTCCACCACCACCCTCACCGACAGTGGCAATCCGTTCACCCTCAGTTCCATCGACCTGGCGGCGCTACTCACTGGAGGCAGCGGGACCTTCACCGTCACCTTCACAGGTACGCACCCAGACGCGACAACCGTCTCGCAAACTTTCACGGTCAACGATACTTCTCCTCCTTCGTTACAAACGTTCTCATTCTCGGGCTTCACCAATCTGGTAAGTGTGAGTTATGCCCAGGGAACGAATTCGGGATTTTTCCAGAACCAGGTGTCCGCTTACCAATTCGACAATGTGGTTGTGACTGCATCGTCCGTGCCCGAGCCCGGTTCGCTCGCGATGCTCGGCAGCGGTGTTCTCGCGGCGGCGGGAGCGCTTCGCCGCAAGTTCATGGCGTAAACACTGCTTATCTCTACACGCCGGGGTTGGGGACTCCGGCGTTTTTCCGCTTCCCGCCGAGACTCTCGCCCGTCAATTCCGTTACTATGAATCCTGTGTCTTGCCAGTTCGGCCCAACTTCTTGGCATCTGAAGGAACACTCGGAATGAAACGAAACCTACTATCGGTACTCGCTATAGCGGTTTGCATGATGGCCTCACTGGCATGGGGCGGCGACACCTCGGTGCTTCGCCCACCCAAAGGCTCGAAAGTCGCTCTCCTGGTGTTCGAAGACCTGCAGTGTCCCGACTGCGCTCGCGCTGCGCCGCTTCTGCACGAGGCGGCCAAGAAATACAGCATTCCGCTGGTGCAATACGATTTCCCGCTGCCCATGCATAACTGGTCCTTTGAGGCGGCAGTGAACGCGCGCTATTTCGACTCCCTGGCGAAGCCAGCCTCTAACCCTCAAACCACGTCGAAATCGAAGTCAGGCGCCGCCAAGACGCCAGCGCCGCCACCGGTTGACAAGAACCTCGGCGACGAATATCGGCTCTTCATCTTCGCCAACCAGCCTCAGATCACCCCGCAGAACTTGCGCGGCATTACGGAGCGCTTCGCCACAGACCACCACGTCACTTTGCCCTTCGTCGTCGATCCGTCTGGTGAACTCGCGGCCAAGGTCAAAGCGGACTACGCTATCGGCCAGCGGGTCGGCATCGATCACACACCCACCATCTACGTGGTCAGCGATACCACCCGCGGCAAGCCGTTTGTCGAAGTCGTGGATCGGACGCAGCTTTACCAGTTGATCGACCAGGTCATCAAGGAAGCCGGGCCTGCAGCTCCTGCACCGAAGTCGGCCTCGGTTGCTAAAAAACCCGCTACCGCGCAGTAATTGCTACCAGTTACACACATAATGTCCGCCGGTCAGGTGAACTTTACACTTTTTTACGGAACTGTTTCACTGGCTAGACAGAATAACTACTATCAAGCCCACTTCTGTGGGGGTTCGCCGTGGTTTTGGCGAAACTCACCTCACACAGGGGTGTTACTATCGGGTGGAACTCCGCCACGCCGTCGGGAAGCAGGTTGAGTTGATGAAAAGCAATAGCGAACTCTCTTCGCACGATCGGATTCTGCGCGCCGCCAAGCACCTCTTTGCGCAGAATGGGTACGAAAACACCAGTACAGTTGCGATTGCGCGTGATGCCGGCACCAGCGAATCGCAGTTGATGAAACACTTCGGCAGCAAACAGGGCCTGCTAGTCGCCATATTGGAGCGAGGATGGATCAGCATCGGCGAACGTATCGCCAATCTTAATCATTCCCCGTCTCCCTCCGACCGACTCCTTTCAGTGTTGAAAGCCCTGACCATCGAGTTCGAGAACGATCCGGAATTCAAGGTTCTGGCCGCACTGGAAGCCCGTCGTATTCGCAAGGACAGCAACGAAATCGTGCTTACGCGCGGATGGCGGCAGTATCGCGATCTCCTCGATCGCATTCTGCTCGATATGCGCACCGAAGGACAGATTCGCCACGACGTCAATCTCGACGCCGTCCGCTCGGCGATCGTCGGCATGTGCGAAGGCATGTGGCGCGATCAGGTCGTCGCAGGACGCTCCGAACTGCGTGCCGAGTACAACTTTGACGATGTGCAGAAGGTCCTCGAGATCATGGTGCTGGCATTCCAGGACCCTTTACGGCACGCTAAGGCAAGTTGACCCTTTTCTGACCGAGCGATAAAAACCCCGCAATCATGCGGGGTTTACGCTTGGCCGGTCTGCGTCCTGAATTGTCTCGCGCTGCGCGGGCGTCAGAGCTTTCGCAGCACCTCGAACACCTCTTCCGTCTCCGGCTGCCTGTCGATGGGATGGATCTTCGAATAAGCCACTCTTCCCTTCTTGTCGATCACAAACACTGCGCGTTCGCTGATTCCCGGAACCGGATCGCCCTCGCGCAAGATCCCATACTTACGGGCCGTATCACCGTGGGGATAGAAGTCGCTGGCAAGCGGCAGGCTCAGAATTCCAATTTCCTTCTTTTGCCACGCGATATGGCTGGGGATGGAATCCACGCTGATGCCCACCACCTCCGCGCCATATCCTTCGAACTTCTCCAGCTCCGCATTGAACGCAGGTAGTTCGGCCGAGCACACCGGGGTCCAGTCGGCTGGATAGAACACCAGGACGACATTCTTCCTACCCCGATAGTCGCTCAACTTCACCCGTTGCTTGATGTTGCCCACCACCGCGGGCAAGTCGAAGTCCGGGGCCACATCACCAACATTCAGGGGCGCCATTTCTTACCTCCGTGGCAATAGGCGATTCTAGAGGTGGCTGCGCTTGTCTAGCAAGTCGGTCACAGCGATTTCATGGGGCTGTAACTTCGGACGCGGTCGCGCCTCCTATAAACGAGATTTTCGCATTCCGCGCGATCGCTCCCTTTGCTTAAGTTTGCGATGCTACTGTAGTGGCCATGACTCCACCAGAGAAGCGTGATGTGCCAGGCGGATGGAAAACTTACGTCGCCGGCAAACCCGCTTGGCTAATCCCGTTCCTCGCCCTGGAGTGGCCATTCGACTGGCTCGCCTTCGCCCTCAGCCGCTGGTCGTTCCTGGAGGTATTGCAATATCTCGGCAGCTTTTCCGTGTTAGTGGCCGTGATTTTCTATTTCAGTGAAGCCGGCGATCGTCTCAAGCAGAAGCACTATCAGGCCTGGCAAGTCATCAACACCGCGCAGCACATGGGCGGCAGCGGCGGTCGAATCGACGCACTCAGCGAACTCAATGCTGATAGTGTGCCGCTCGTTGGTGTCGACGTTTCCTCCGCCTTCCTGCAAGGCATACAGCTGCCCAAGGCGCGATTGCTACGCGCCAACTTCAGCAATGCCGATGTGCGCAACAGCAACCTCGAGTCGGCTGACCTTTCTTACGCCTCGCTCAATGGAGCGAATTTCCGCCTCAGCAACCTACGGCATGTCTCCCTGGTTTCGGCGGACCTGTCGGAAGGCGACTTCTGCGGCGCGCGCTTGAATGGCGCCAACCTTTCCGATGCAACCCTTGATGAGGCGGACCTGGGCAACTCCGACCTCGGCGCGATCAAGTGGGAAGAAATCAAAAGCGTGAAGAAGACCAATCTTGCAGGTGTGAAGAACGCTCCAGACGGTTTTCTGTCGTGGGCTCTGCGTAACGGCGCTGTACAGCTCGCATCGAATCCGAACTGCCCGCTGGCCAGCGTCAATCCGTAGCTACCTCGCAGGCTACCCCAGGAATTTCGGAATCAGCGCTCCGGTGGTGCGCCGGTATTCTTCATACTCCGCGCCGAACGTGCGCACCATAAACTCTTCCTCCATCCGGCTCTTGATGATCCAGCCGATATAAAGCACCACTACTGCCAACGCCCCGCGAATTTTTCCGTTCGCCAGAAATGTGCCGACCATCGCCAGCAGAATCCCGGTATAAATCGGATGTCGTACCAGCCGGTACGGACCGCCACGGATGAGCTGGTGTTGTTCCTTGATCGTCGGCACGCTACTCCAGTTACGTCCCAGATACACTCTCGCCCAAAACGCGAAAGCCATTCCCGCCAGCGTGATGATTATGGCTGCGATTCCCATCGCCTGCGTGCGCGGAATGATGCGGTGTTGCAACCACGGTACGTCGAAGTCGAGACCGAACATTAGGTAGCATCCCAGCAGTACCGGGATGTTGTAGCTAAGACTTCGTACCCAATCGACCCGTTCCACGGAGCGCTTGGTACGGAACGCGGCGACTATCCAGAGTGCATAAAATATCAGCCACAGGTAACTGCAAATATGCATGGCGTGGATCATGCCCCGAAGTTTACAGCAACCCTGTAGTGGTCGCTTCGCGCTCGATCTCCAGGTTCGACTGCGAAAAGTTGGCGGGAAACCCGGCTCGACGCCAAGAATCCGCTGCAACTTTGGGGTTCTTCAGGGGTTTAGACTTGTTCAGTCATTTCAGCGCAAGACTCAATCTAACCAGGGAAGACCCATGCATTTTGCCAATCGCGCGACGAACCAGCTCGCGCACAACTCAGGCCCCTCCGTCATCCTTCGACCGCTCCTGATCTCGCTGTGCCTGCTTCTCATCGGCTCGGCGCTGGCCCAACAGGCGCAGCCGACCTCACAGCCGCAAGAGCAGCAGGAAACCACCACCATCAAGAAAGACGTCAACGTCGTCAACGTGCTGGCCACAGTGCGCAACAAGAATGGGCAAATCGTCACCACGCTCACGCAAAACGATTTCAAGCTCGACGTCGAAGGCCGACCGCAAACCATTCGCTACTTTTCTCGCGTCACCGACATGCCGCTGTCCCTTGGCCTCCTCGTTGACACCAGCTTAAGCCAGCGTCGCTTGCTCGATAAGGAACGTACTGCCAGCTATACCTTCCTGAACGACTTGCTCAATGAGACCCGCGACAAAGCATTCGTCGTACATTTTGATTTCGACATTGAGCTATTACAGGATCTGACCAGTTCGCGTCCCAAACTCGAGTCAGCACTCCAGAAACTGCAAGTCCCCGAACCGCACCAGGTACAGACCGGCTCCGACCCTGGGCAGTCTCCGCATGGCGGCACCACTAAGCTTTACGACGCAGTATTTCTGGCATCCGACGAAATCACCAGCAAACTGCAAGGCCGCAAGGCGCTCATTATCCTCTCCGATGGCGTTGACCAGGGCAGCAAAGTCAGCTTGAGCCGTGCCATTGAATCCGCTCAGCGCGCCGACACCTTGGTCTACACCATCTTGTTCGCCGATCCCGACGCCTACAACAACATGGCCAATGGAAATCCCGGCGGACGCCATGGCGGAGGCTTCCCCGGCGGAGGCTATCCCGGTGGGCGCGGCGGCTATCCGGGTGGAGGCTATCCCGGCGGCGGTTATCCCGGAGGTGGTTATCCCGGCGGAGGACGTGGCGGATCTCCCGGTGGGGGAGGACGTGGCTCGCAGGGTGGTCACACCAACGGCAAGGTCGTGATGCAACAACTTGCGCAACAGACGGGTGGCCGTTTCTTCGAAGTCTCGAAGAAGGAATCCATCGACGACATTTACAAGACCATTGGCGAAGAACTGCGCAATCAGTACAACCTCGGATTTACCCCCGAGAAGGCCGACGCCGAACCCGGCTTCCACAAGATCACGGTCACGACCACGCAGAAAGATATGACCGTGCAGGCGCGCGACGGTTATTATTCCGGCAAAGAATAGCCCCGGAGCCGTTCGCAGTGAGTATGAAGTGGTATTGGGCAGAAGATACTCTTCTGCCCGTTTCGTCTAAGCCGCTCGTAGCCCGATAGTAACCTCTCACGTTAACCATTAGTAATCGGGTCCTTTCGCGGCATTCGGGCACTCAACCTCTGTCGACCCGATTCCTCAAATGGGAAAGGCGGAAGCAGTTTTCACAAACTTGCCCCTGCAATATGCAAAACATTGCACTATTTGTCTGTCGTGTCTCACGACCCAACTACTGAGGGGTTTGTTTTCATCCGACACGGGATTTGACCGTCTGGCCGCTAAGTTGCAGATTTCTGCAATGGAGTGATACGACGCCTCATTCTCGGAAGCCTGTTGTTTTGGGCCGTAGCTCTCTCCGCATCCCAGGTTACCCTCCGTTTAGTGTCATTCGATGGCCCATTCGTGAACGGTATTCCAACTTATCCGTACACGCTGGTGGCCGCCGGTTCGGTTCCTTTCTGGGCAATGTGCGACGACTACTACCACGACGGCACGCCGGGCGACATATGGCTGGCAAATCTGACCAATCTCGGAACTGGCAACCTCACCTATTTGCGATTTGCCTCAAGCGGCCTCGTCGCCTACCAGGAGGCCGGCTGGATTCTTCTGCAAACACCAACGACACCGACGCCGCAGTGGCCCGATATGAACTACGCGGTGTGGCACATATTCAATCCTACGGTTCCTATCGACACGCTGGCGCAGCAGTGGATTTACGCCGCCCAGCAGGAAGCCCAGCTAGGCTTCCCCGGCGTCGACTTCTACCTCGTCGAGATCGGTACACCCGTCGACATCGATGCACCTCCGACCGGCGATCAGGAATTCTTGTGGATCCTCTCCGGCGGCAGCAACCCTACCACTCCCGAGCCCAGCAGCGTGATTTTGTTCGGCACTGGCGCGTTGGCATTGTTCGGCGTTCTCCATCGAAAGTTGACCCACTAAGTCTCACCACAATAGGCCGGCACTATCGCACCATACTCGCGGCAATAATAAAGGGATTGGACTCCGCGTCCAACCCCTGAAATATATCTCGCCTGGAAGTTAGTTGTTCTGCAACAACTGCCTCAGCACATACTGCAAAATTCCGCCATGCTGGTAATACTGCACTTCCTGCGGAGTATCGATTCTCACCGTCGCATCGAACTCCGTGACCGTGCCGTCTGCCTTCTTCGCCCGAACTTTCACCGTCTTTCCCGGAGCGAAATTCGCCAGTACATTCGTAAGTCCCACAATGTCGTACACCTCTTCGCCGGTCAGGCCGCTGGTCTCGGCGTTCTCGTCGTCGAGGAACTGCAGCGGCAGGATGCCCATGCCCACCAGGTTAGAGCGATGGATGCGCTCGAAACTCTCCGCCAGCGCCACCCGCACACCCAGCAGCCTTGGCCCCTTCGCCGCCCAGTCGCGCGACGATCCCGAACCATACTCCTTGCCCGCCAGCACCATCAGCGGCGTGCCCTCTCTGCGGTACTGCACCGACGCGTCATAGATGAACATCTCTTTCCCATCCGGCAGGTGCCGCGTGTACGCTCCTTCGCGCTCCGGGGTGAGCTTGTTGCGCAGCCGCACGTTAGCGAACGTCCCGCGCATCATGACTTCATGATTGCCGCGTCGTGATCCGTACGAGTTGAAGTCCACCGGCTGCACACCGTGCTCGATCAGGTACTGTCCGGCAGGACTGTTGTGCTTGATCGATCCCGCTGGCGAGATGTGGTCCGTCGTCACGCTGTTGCCCAGGTAGCACAGCACCCGCGCGCCCGAAATATCGCCCACCGCCGCCGGCGTCTTCGGCATGTTCTCGAAGTACGGAGGGTTCTTCACGTACGTCGACTTGTCGTCCCAAGTAAACGTCTCACCCTCGGGAACCTTCAGCCCCTGCCAGCGTTCGTCGCCGCGGAACACGTCTTTGTATGCGGACTTGAACAGATCGCCAGTGATGTACTGCTTCAGCACGTCATCCACTTCTTTCGCCGTCGGCCAAATATCTTTCAGAAACACCGGCTTGCGATTGCCGTTCCCACTGAAGCCCAGCGGCTCTTTATACATGTCGATGTCAGCCCGTCCCGCCAGCGCAAACGCCACCACCAGCGGCGGCGACATCAAGTAGTTGGCACGAACTTCTGAATTGATACGGCCCTCAAAGTTTCGATTGCCGCTCAGCACCGATGCCACCACCAGGTCCTTGTCTGTGATTACGTTCGAGACCTCTTGCGGCAGCGGCCCCGAGTTTCCGATACACGTCGTGCAGCCATAGCCAACCACGTGAAACTTCAGCTTCTCCAGGTACGGCAACAGCCCCGACCGCGTTAGATACTCCGTCACCACCATCGATCCCGGCGCCAGCGAGGTCTTCACCCACGACGGAACCTTCAGTCCCTTTTCCACCGCTTTCTTCGCCACCAATCCCGCGGCCACCAGCACCGACGGATTCGACGTGTTCGTGCAACTAGTAATCGCCGCAATCACCACGCTGCCGTGCTTCAGCGCCTTGTCCAGCACCACGTGCTCTTCTACAGAGTCATGTTGCGAATCCATTCCGGCCGGATGTCCGCCTTCACCCTCCCATCGCGCTTCTTGCTTCGGAGGAACGTGCTGCCCGGGCTTCAGCAAGCTCGGCAGCGCCTTCTCGAACGACTCCGCCGCCGCAGACAACGCGACCCTATCCTGCGGACGCTTCGGTCCCGCAATACTCGGCTCAATAGTCGCCAGATCGAGATCCATTACATCGGTGTACTCAGCCTCGGGCGTATCAACCGTGTGAAACAGCCCCTGCTCCTTGTAGTAAGCCTCGACAAGCGTGACCAGCTCTTCGCTCCGCCCACTCAGCCGCAGATAGCGCAGCGTCTCGTCGTCCACCGGGAAGATACCGCATGTCGCCCCGTATTCCGGAGCCATGTTGCTGATGGTCGCCCGATCGGCCAGCGGAAGCGCATGCAGTCCCGGCCCGAAGAACTCGACGAATTTTCCGACGACACCCTTCTTGCGCAACATCTCGGTCACCGTCAGCACCAGGTCGGTCGCAGTCGAACCTTCCCTCAACTGGTTCTTCAGCCGCACGCCCACCACCTGCGGAATCAGCATCGACACCGGCTGACCCAGCATCGCCGCCTCGGCTTCGATTCCGCCCACGCCCCAGCCCAGCACGCCCACGCCGTTAATCATCGTAGTGTGCGAGTCCGTTCCCACCAGCGTGTCCGGATACGCCATTGGATTCCCGCTCTCCCCATTCGCTCCCACGAACACCACCCGCGCCAGGTACTCCAGGTTGATCTGGTGCACGATGCCCGTGTCCGGAGGCACAATCGCGAAATTCTTGAACGCGCCCTGTCCCCAGCGCAAGAACGCATAGCGCTCTTTGTTGCGCGAGAACTCCAACTCCGCATTCAGCTGAAACGCCTGCGGTGTGCCGAACTCATCCACCTGCACCGAGTGGTCAATCACTAGCTCGGCCGGTTGCAGCGGATTGATCAGCCCCGGGTCGCCTCCCAACGCCTTCATCGCGTCCCGCATCGCAGCCAGGTCCACCACGGCGGGCACGCCGGTGAAGTCCTGTAGCAGCACACGGCTGGGCATGAACGCGATCTCCTGTGACGGAACGCTCTTGCTGTTCCACCCGGTCAGCGCGCGTATATCGTCGGCCTTCACGGCTTTGCCATCTTCGCGGCGCAACAGGTTCTCCAGCAGAATGCGCAACGAGTACGGCAGATGCTTAATCACGCAGCCATGCGCCTCAACGGCACTCAGCCGGTAAATCTCATATTGTTTGGAACCGACACGGAGGGTAGAGCGACTGCCAAAACTGTTCATGAATGAGTCCCTTCTTTATTGATGCTCTTGGACAGAGGAATGATGGAGCGCGCCTGGGCGGAGCGTGAAACTATCTATCTTAAATTGCGGGATGGGGCAGAGGATAGGGACAATGTATGCCGAGTGTTCCGCTTAGACGGAGGTTGAGCATGAGCCCCTAAGGCGCGTCTTCATTCGCGCGTGTTGGGGTGTAGAAATGGAGCTTCGTGTTTGGCGATTTTATGGCAATAGTTCCTTGCTTGTGAGGTCGCCGAATTTGTCAGATTTGCTGTTCAGGCCTCCTTTGTTTTCATCGGGTTAGGCAGAAATTGTTCGCATCTCATTGATTTTATTAGTAGTTATAGCTATCCATGTCTGGGCGTGGGAGTTAGAGGCGGTTTTGTCTGGGTGGAGCACCGCTTCAGCGGTGCATTCCATGTCCACCATGGCAGCCGGCTTCAGCCGCTGAGGTAAGGAAAACAATTACCTCAGGCGCTAAAGCGCAAACCTAGGAGCAGGGGCGGAAGATGTACGCCTGAAGGCGTACTCCACCCTTAGGAAAGCGCCCTCCAGCCTTCCGACTGCATACTCCGCCCTTGGCGAGACATACTCCAGCCTTCGCAAGGCGCAGCTCTACTGGACCGCGAATACAACGACTCCAATTCGACAAATCAATTAGGCAATGGCTTCCTCCTTCTTCTCAGCGATGTTGTCGCGCGCGGCGGACACTGGCGGTTTTTTCGTGGTGTCGGGGAAAAGACCCACCCCGCCAACGGAAGGCGGGATGGGGCACCCGACTTCCTGCGCGGCCGCTGCCTGCTCGGCGGCCTGGCGTTGGGCGAGGAGTTTTTCGGCAGCGCGCTGGATGTTTTTCAGCTTGGCTTCGGCGACGTAGCGCTCGTAGTTAGCGCGGTAGAGCTTGCGCCGCCGTTTGCGATTGGCATCGCGCTCATGCTCGAGGGCGCGACTCTCCATGGCCTTGAGGCCCTCGGTTCTCATGATTTCGTTCAGTTCCAAGTCCTGCGGCGTGACCTCGGTCATGGCGATCTCGGCTTCGGCGACGTAGTCGCGAAGAACCGGGGGAGGGATCACGGGGATGAGGGGAGGACGGTCGATGGTGGCCCCGTGCGGTGAAACCCCCGCACAAGCAACCCCGGCTTGTACGGGGCACCCGACTTGGGTGTTCGTATCAGGTGGCGGGAAGGCGACTTCGGGCAGAAGGTTCAGGTCGAGTTGCTCGGGCAGGCCGTATTCGGCTTCGAAGTTGTCGTAGCTTTCGGCGTGGGGTTGGGACTGATCGCTGGCGTAGGCGCTGGCCTGCCAGGCGTCGGGATGTTTGAAGTTGTCGGCGGCCTGATGCAGAGCGGCGAGGAGGGCACGCGCGCGCTTGAGTTCGATCATGTCAGCGGCCAGGGCTTCGGCGACCTGCGAGAGCGCGGACTGCACGGCGTGCATGTTCTCGAGAGGCGGCAGGCGAAGATTGAATTGCTCACAGCGAGCGCGGGACTGGGCCATGCGCATGCCGAGTCCGCGATGGCGGAGATGATAGACGCAGAAGTTGCGGCCCGAGACGGCGGCCGATTGGCAGTAGTGTCCGTTGTCGTGAATGTGGGTGCAAGTTTTGTATTCCTTCATGAGTCTCCCCTTAAAAAGTTGCCAAGAACAGTTTCGAGTTTCAAGTTTCGAGTGAACGCCAAACCACAAGTTGGCGACCGCCCGGGCATAGTTCTCCAGCTTTGAAGGTAGGGAGATGTCAAGGGGAAAGTCTGTGATTTAGCGCGGGATCGACGTTACGTCGGTGGGGTTACGAAGGTGGGGGGTGGGTAACCAGCACCCAAAATTGCCAACACAGGCAATTGTGGGTCACCAGCGTATCGACGCGTGGCTATTGTTCGTTCCGACTCGATCTCCACGCCGCAGAGAAGCTTGGACTAGGCATCTGGCCGGTAACGCTGAGGAGCAACGAGGCCTACGGGCACCTAGCACCCCCTCTTTAGTTACCCTTAGGTTATATATTGGGATCTGCTCGTGGGGCAGGCTTCACAATCTCTTGATTGGCCAAGTCTCTTAAGCGCCTTGCAATCTCGTCCTTCCTTCTGTTCGGCCAGGCCGAATATCCGGTGAGCACAGCGTGGGCATCCGCGAATTCAATCCACTCGGGCTCGGCCGCAAGAATGACTGACAGCTGCAGATCCAAGACATCGCCGACCAAGACTCTTGCTACTCCCTGAGCGGGCTTCAGATCGCAGAAGCGCGCAAAAGATATGCTTCGAACGATGGACTCGACGCCTAGCGATATCTCCGAGTCCCGGCGAAGGCTGAAGGTCCCGCTATTGAGGGTGCCATCTGGGTTCGAGTTCAAAGGATGAACAAACCGATAAAGGCCCTCTTGCCGTCCAATATCGCAGGGAGCCGCGCTCACGCCCGAAGCCACTCCAGTTCGGTTTCAACCTGCTGGGGTGATAACTCCGCGTAATAAATCGAGTCGATAGAGTCGCGGGGTTCCCAACGCTGAGCCTCGACTTTCCCTTCTAGAACCGTGAGAAATAGCTCTCTGTTGCCAACTGCCCATTCGAAGCGAACCGCGCCATCGGGCAGAGGAACAGTGGTGGGGGCCGACCTGATCTCAGAGCGGATTGCGCTTCCAACTAGGCTCTCAAAGACTTTCCTCGCGGCTTGGAGCGTGTGCTCGGTAGGTCTTAAAGCACGCTCCCCGTCCCAGTTCTCATCCAGAGTTCGGTAGTCATCGATCTTTTGCCGCAACATCGATGCCCAGTGAAGCCGGCCAATTTGCAAGGCTTCGCCGATATCAGTCGCGAGTCCAGCGGGCCTCCCTAGTACGAGCGTGTTATAAGACATTACGACTGGGCTTGCAAAAGGACTAGCCACCGTAAGTCCCCCGGCTAGCAAGGCAATACTAAGCAGAGGTAAGGATTTCAAACCCACAGTGACGCTCGGCACAAGCGGTTCAGCCGTTTCAGATGCTAGCTCCGACGCCACGATTCGTGTCTCATATTGGAAGGTTGCTGCAGCGGATAGATTAGCAGCCAACTCGTGCGAGAGCAGTTCGTCGCTCGTAAGACTCTGTTGCCGCGCTAGTGTGCTCACTCTTTTCTCCCCCAGAGCTTATGTGCTTCATCGGTTGTCAAGTCCGTGAATCCTCTCACAATCCACTCGTGCGCCGTCTCAAACCAGCTGTCCAGCGTGAATGTCTCCGAGGCCTGCCCCTGGCAGCCCATGTTAAGGACCAATACATCTTCCTTCTCCCGTCGGGCATGGCTCAAGTTGGCATTTAGGTTCCCCTTCCCGTCCGGGAGGGTGAATTGCCACACGGCTGATACAGAACTAGGTTGGGGCAGAAATTCGGGCTGAACGCCGCCCCAGTTATACATCTTTACTCGTTGCGCGACGCTCGTTCCGAATTCTTGAGCATTCGCGTCAATATGGTTGACGTACGTCAACTCATATGCCGTGATCTTCAGTGGGGCAATCCCGGCGGCGGAGACGAATTCAGTAAATTCTGTCCAGAACTCCTTGAACTTCGAAAAGATGACGTCGAATCGAGGATATACGTCAGAGCTCTTCGTCTTTCGCCAATTTACGTGGAAACGGGAATCCTGCACTTGTATTACATAGTGATTGTCTGCAGAAATTAGCATCATCCGCCGTAGTGGCGGGAGCGTTAGCAGTTCAACTGTGAAGGGCTCACTGACATCGGGAAGCGGCGGAGCATCTTGCGAAGTCGGGAACTCCTCGCGAACAGTCTCCCAGAATTTACCGAAGTGACTTGTCTGCATCGAGCGCAGCCTGTCGAACTGAACCCCGGTTACGACTTCGAGAACGGGAGGATTGTCAAATACGGGCAACGGTCCATTGCTCATAGATAAGTCGACCTATGCAACAGAATGCCTCAGATATATAGTAACGACGTTATACGATGAAATCATACACGAGGGCATCACTGAGTGCTCCATCTCGCTGAATAGAAAGCCGTCCTATTCTCTTTCTACGCGCACCCTTACCGTCTTCTGTGTGCTCTCGACGTGGAGTCGGAGTCGAGTTTTACAACGCTCTTTCGCTGCGTTCAAGGGTAACGGCCGAAGAAACAGCAGGTCCTTCGACTCCGGCGGCAAGGCCACCTCCGCTCAGGATGACAAGTTAGTGGATAGTGGCTAGTGGTTAGTGGATAGAAAAAGCAGATCCCTCGCTTCGCTCGTGATGACAAGTCACGAGCTGACTACTTCGCGCGCAGGAGCAGCACCGGAACGCTGATGTTGTGCTGGACGCGGGTGGCGGTGGTGCCGAGGAAGATGTCTTTGATGAAGCGGTGTCCGTGGGTGCTCATGGCGACCAGGTCGCAGCCCTTCTGCTCGACCCACTTGATGATCTCGGTGGGAGCGTCGCCGTAAGCCAGCTCGGACTCGGCGGGAATGCCGGCGGCCTGGAACTCGGCTTGCACGCTTTGCAGGTAGGCGAGGTCGGCGGAGATTTCGGGACTGACGGCGTCGGGCCCGTAGGTGCGCGCGGCCCATCCGTCGGCCACGTGCAGCAGGACGAGGCGGCTGTGCGCCAGGTGGGCCAGCTTCTTTACGTGCTCGATGATGGCCCGGTCGGTGGGCGTGCCGTCGAGCGTGACCAGAATGGTGTTGTACATGGTGTGTCTTTTTCCCAAGCGCGGCGCGAAACAGTTTCAGAGTTGTGATACAGCAGATCCCCCGCGGACTAAAGTCCGCGAGGGATGACAAAAATAAAGGACTTGTACGGCGCAGCTAAAGCTGCGCCCCTTCAAAATCGCGTTGAAAATGACTCTTTCCGCAAACTGTAAAGTCGTGCCCTTTCAAAACCGATTCACCCAACAACATCAATTGCCGCTATCCGCCGGCGATCACGTGCCACGCCGTTTTCAGCGAGTCGGGCAGGCCGTAGATGTCCATGGCGGTGATCAGGATAGCACTCGCCCATCCGGTGGCCAGCAGAAACCAGCCGTTGCGCCACTTGCCCATGCGCTTGCGCGAACTGGTGAATTGCAGCAGCGGGAACATGGCGAACGGCAACTGCAAGGCCAGCACCACCTGGCTGAGGGTGAGCAGGTCGGTGACGCTGCTGTCGCCGCGCAGTCCGATGATGATGACCGCCGGCAGAATGGCCAGCGTGCGCGTGATGAGGCGCCGCACCCAGGGCTTGATGCGCCAGTTCATGAAGCCTTCCATCACGACCTGGCCGGCCAGGGTGCCGGTGATGGTGCTGCTCTGTCCGCTGGCCAGCAGGGCGACGGCGAACAGCGTGCTCGCGGCGGTGGCGCCCAGCAAGGGGGCGAGGGTGAGGTAGGCGACGCGGATCCAGTCGCTGTCGGGGCTGAAGTGGACGACCAGGCCGCCGGGGACGGTGACGCTTTCCTTGCCGAAAAAGACTGTCGCGGCCAGCACCAGAATTGCAGAGTTAACGAAGAATGCAATTGTCAGCGCGACTACCGAATCGATGGTGTTGAAGCGGACGGCGCTGCGCATGGAAGGCTCGTCCTGCTGGAGCTGCCGGCTTTGCACCAGCGCGGAATGCAGATACAAGTTGTGCGGCATGACGGTCGCGCCAATGATGCCGATGGCGAGGTAGAGCATTCCGGCCTCGCGGAAATGCGGCGTGACCAGCGCGCGCGCCATCTCGGCGAAGCTGGGCTGGGTTTCGGGCAGGACGAAGATCTCGATGAAGTAGCAGACGGCGATGGTTCCGATGAGGACCAGGACAACGGCTTCGATGGTGCGCATGCCGAAGCTTTGCAGCGCCAGCAGGAGGAGCACGTCGAGTCCGGTGATGACGACTGCCCAGAACAACGGAATGTGGAAGAGCAGGTTGAGCGCAACGGCGCTGCCCAGCACTTCGGCGAGATCGCAGGCGGCGACGGCGAGCTCGCTGAGCAGCCAGTTGGGCCAGCGCGTCCACGAGGGATACCATTCGCGGCAACACTGCGCCAGGTCTTTGCCGGTCACGACACCGAGCCGCGCGGAGATGACTTGCATGAAGATGGCCATGAGGCTGGCGAGTCCGACGACCCAGAGGAGGTTGTACTTGAATTGCGCTCCGGCTTGCAGGTCGGTGCCCCAGTTGCCGGGGTCCATGTAGCCGACGCTGACCAGGATGGCCGGGCCGACGAAGGCGCGCCACTTCTGCCAGAATCCGGCGTCGGAGTGGGGAACGGCGATGGTGTGATGGACACCTTCGAGCGAGGGATGATGGCTGGCCGCGGCGGTGCGAAGCGCTCCGGAATCGAGTGCTGCGTCAGTCCGCTCTGGTGCTGAGTCTGCCATCCTGCCGTTCCGCGCTCGATGAGCGCCAGTCTCTACCTTATTCTATGTCTGCGCGTCGAATGTTTGACAGGCCATGCGGGGCGACCCTACTCTTTGAGTTCGATTGGTGCGGCTAGTCGCCTCGCGGACTAAAGTCCGCTCGGCGGAACAGAAAAATGGCGCTGAGCGGCACGAGTAAAGTCGGGCCCTGATACAAAGCCTTTCGAAAGGGAGTTTTTCAACAAACTGTAAAGTCGTGCCCGTTCAAAACGCGGAATTCCCTCTATGAAAGTCCTGGTCCTCGGAAGCGGTGGTCGCGAGCATGCGATGGTGTGGAAGCTGCGGCAGTCGCCGCGGATCAAGAAGCTGTATTGCGCGCCAGGGAGCGGAGGAATCTCGTCCGACGCGGAGTGCGTTGCGGTGGACCTGAAGAGCCTCGACTCGATTGTGCAAGTCGCCAACAAGTTGAACCCGGACGTTACTGTCGTGGGACCGGAGTTGCCGCTGACGTTGGGGGTGGTGGATGAGTTCCAGCGGCGCGGATGGCGGATTTTTGGGCCAACTAAAGCGGCGGCGCAACTGGAATCGAGCAAGAGCTTTTCCAAGGAATTCATGCAGCGGCATCGGATTCCGACGGCGCATTACGCGATCTGCACAAAGAAAAGCGAATTGAAGGATGCGCTGGCGCACTTTCATTCGCCTATCGTGGTGAAAGCCGACGGACTGGCGGCGGGCAAGGGCGTCGTGATCGCGCAGACAAAGGAAGAAGCGCAGCGCGTCGCCGAGGAGATGCTCAGCGGCAAAATGCTAGGCGAGGCCGGATCGCGCGTGGTGCTGGAAGAATTTCTCAAGGGCGAGGAGCTGTCGTTCCTGGTGATGAGCGATGGCGAGCGGGTGGTTCCGCTGGTGGCGTCGCAGGACCACAAGCGTGTGTTCGACGACGATAAGGGACCGAACACCGGCGGCATGGGAGCGTACTCGACCGACCAGATCATCGACACCAGCATGCGCGATTGGCTGGTGACGCACATTGCGCGGCCGGTGATTGCGGGGATGAAGGCCGAGGACGCGGAATACAAGGGCATTCTGTATTGCGGCATCATGATGACGGCGCGCGGGCCGATGGTGCTGGAGTTCAACTGTCGCTTCGGCGATCCGGAGACGCAGCCGATCATGATGCGGATGGAAAGTGACCTGCTGGAAGCGATCGAGGCATCGATCGAGGGGCGCGTGAGCGAAGGCGATTTTCGCTGGTCGCCTGATCCGGCGGTGTGCGTGGTGATGGCGTCCGGTGGATATCCTGGGGCGTTCGAGGCAGGCAAACTGATTACCGGCATCGAAGAGGCTGACCGCATGTACGGTGTGAAGGTATTCCACGCCGGGACGAATCGGCGCGATAGGCAGTACTATACGTCGGGTGGACGCGTGCTGGGCGTAACAGCACGCGGGAGCGATCTGCCGGAAGCGGTCGAGCGAGCGTATGACGCGGTAATGAAGATACGCTTCGACGGCATGCAGTATAGGAAAGATATTGCGGCGCGGGGACTGAAACATTTGCGGGAGAAGAAATAGCCAAAGCGCACGGACATGCCTGGCAGCACTCAATCAGACTTTGATACAGCACGCGAGCGCTACCGACCCGATCACATCAAGACGCTGTTCATCGCTGAAGCCCCTCCGACTCTCGATTCAAAGCGATTCTTCTATTTTGAGAACGTTACGAGTCACGATGCGCTGTTTTGGGAGACGATGAGGGTGCTGTACAGCGTTACTGAATTGGAACGGAACCGCAAGGCTGAGTTCTTAACCCGTTTCAAGATGGACGGTTTTTTTCTGATCGACGCCTGTAGCTTACCCATCCCTAAAGGCGTAACCAAAAAGAGCGAAATAAGGAAGTCGCTCAAAGATCTCAAGAGCAGGATAAGGGATTTAGTCGAGCCAGACACTCAGATCATTCTGATATGCAAAACGGTTTACGATGTGTGCTTCCGCGACCTGCGAGAAGCGGACTTTAATATACTCAACAAGGAAATGATCCCGCATCCAGCATTTGGGCACCAGAGTGACTTCCGAAACAAGTTAGGACGGGTTATTGCGAATGAGTGAAAAACCTCTTGTCTCTATCGTTATGGGCAGCGACTCGGACCTCGAGATCATGAACGAGGCGGCCGATGCACTGTCTGAGTTTGGTATTCCGTATGAAATCGACATCACATCGGCCCATCGCTCGCCGATACGCACCAGTGAATACGCCCGCGCACTGAAGGCGCGCGGCGTTCAGGTAGTTATCGCCGGGGCGGGCGGAGCGGCGCATCTGGCAGGTGTCATCGCGGCTGAGACGACGCTGCCGGTGATCGCCGTGCCTATACCCTCGACTGCCTTGCTCGGTCTCGACTCGTTGCTGGCGATGGTGCAGATGCCGGCAGGGATTCCGGTCGCGACGGTCGCTATCGGCAAGCCGGGCGCTACGAATGCGGGCATTCTCGCGGCGCAGATGATCGGCTTGCACGATAAGGACGTCGCGAAGAAGCTGGAGGCGTCACAAAGAAAAACTGGCCAAGGGAGTGGAAGCGAAGTCGAAGAAGTTGAAGGAGCAACGCCGTGAGTCCAACCCTGGCGACGATTTCTTTCGCGGACCTGCTTAGCGCGAACGAAGCCGAAACGCAGAAGTGGCGCGTGTGGTTCGATGCACAGCCGGCAGCGGTGCTCGATGTACCGCTCAGCATTGCGCTTGCGAAGAACGTGCGCGAATTCCTGCTGCATATCTTTGCGGTTGAGTTGCGGTACGCCGAACGGTTGAAGGGTTTGCCGATTACAGAGTACGAGACGCTGCCGACGGGGAGCGTTGCCGAGTTGTTCGGGGTTGGTGAGCGGGCGCGCGCGATGTATCGCGATTACCTGGCGACGGCCACGGATGAAGACCTTGCGGGGGTGATGGAGTTTCCTACGCGTACCGCGGGCGTTATTCGATCGAGCAAGCGGAAGATGTTCGTGCATTCCATGTTGCATGGAGTGAGGCATTGGGCGCAGTTGGCGACCGCGTTGCGAGAAGCGGGGTATCCGACGAATTGGGGGAAGGATTTTCTGTATACCCCGGTGATGGAGTAGGGGGCGCTCCGGTCGCCGGAACACAAAGCTTCCCGGTTTGCGGAACAAGCAGATTCCCCGCGGGCTAAAGCCCGCGGTCTGTATTGAAGCCTTACGGCACGACTAAAGAGGCTGCGGAAAAAGTCCGAAAAGCAGATTCCTCGCGGGCTAAAGCCCGCTCGGAATGACAAAAACAAACGACCTAGACGCTGGCCTAAAGGCCAGCTCTACCTCAAGACCGAGTTTTTCCGCAGCCTGTAAAGTCGTGCCCTGACACAAGGCCATAGCTAATGCACGCCTGAAGGCGTGCTCCACCCACCTCGAAATCAAGCAAGTCGAAGATCATTACATCTTCAGGGTTTTCAGATACGCGCTGGAAGTCTTTGCCCAGGTCGTCGCGTTTGAGGGCGAATTCGACGGTGGCTTTGAGGAAGCCGAGTTTGTCGCCGGCGTCGTGACGTTTGCCCTCGAAAGTGTAGCCGTAAATCTTTTCTTTCTTTAGCAGCGCGCGCAGGCCATCGGTCAGCTGCAGTTCGCCGCCGCTGCCGGGCTGGATGCTGCTTAGCATCTCGAAAATCGTGGGTGTCAAAATGTAGCGCCCGATGATGGCGAGGTTCGACGGTGCCTCTTCGAACTTGGGTTTTTCCACGAGGTCGCGGACCTCGAAGAGGCGACCGTCGTGCTTGCCTGCAACCGGCTTGGCGTCGAGCACTCCGTAAGCCGAAATGGCGCGGCCCTCGACCACCTGCGTGGCGAGCACCGAACATCCGGTTTCGTTGTAGATATCAATCATCTGCTTGAGGCAGGGCACGGGAGCGTCGATGACGTCATCGGGCAGGATGACGGCGAAGGGTTCGTCGCCGACCAGTTCCGCTGCCATGAGCACGGCGTGGCCGAGACCGAGGGCCTCTTTCTGGCGCACGTAGGCGATGTGGATCATGTCGGAGATCTGCTGCACGATCTTGAGCAGGTCGGTCTTGCCGCGGTCCTCCAGCATTTTTTCGAGCTCGTAGCTGGTGTCGAAGTGGTCTTCGATAGCGCTCTTGCCGCGGCCGGTGACCATGATGATCTGGTCGCAACCTGACTGCATTGCTTCCTCGACGCCGTACTGGATGATGGGCTTGTCGATGAGAGGAAGCATCTCCTTGGGCTGGGCCTTGGTGGCGGGCAGGAAGCGCGTGCCGAGTCCTGCCGCCGGAAAAACCGCTTTGCGAACTTTTTTAACCATGAATGCCTCGTGCATGTGTACGAACGGGGGCTAAAGCCCCTCAATAATTATCGCCATCGGGACGCTGGCCTGAAGGCCACTCTACCCGATCTCGGCCATTCGGAATTCGTCTCGCATCGGACGCTGGCCTGAAGGCCAGCTCTACCCGATCTTGCAACTCCGTGAGTCTGTCTCGACCTAATTACAGCGCCGGGGTGTCATTTCCCAGCATGATCCGCCGAACAATCGGGATGGGCGGCATTCCCTGCTTGATAAATTCGTCGTGGAACTGCTGCAGCGTGAAACTTGCCCCTACCTTTTGTTTGTAGTCGGCGCGGAGCTTCATGATTTCGAGCTTGCCCAGCGTGTACACGAGATATGTCGGATCGGAGGTGCCGCGTAGAGCTTCGCGCTCGGCGACCGTAGAAGTCTGGTGGCCTTCCTTGACGAAGAACTGCGTGGCCTGCGCCAGTGTCATTTTGCCGGTGTGCATTTCGATTCCCGCGATATAACGCGCGTCGCGCAGCAGTGCGTCCTGCAGTTGTCCGATGCGCAATTTTGGATCGCCGTTGCCATAGCCTTCGTCGAGCATCATCTGCTCGGTGTAGTGCGCCCAACCTTCGATGTTGGTACCGCAGCCGATCAGCTTGCGAACTTTCGAGGGGAATTGCTTGTCCCACAAAAATTGCTCATAGTGACCGGGATAGGCTTCGTGGATCGCGGTGCTGATGATGGTGCCGCGGTTGAAGCCTTCCATCCAGGACTTGGTTTTTTCGGCGGGCCAAGACGACTCGGGTAGGGTCACGTTAAAGAACGCTTGCGTGGCCTTGGTTTCATAGGGGCCAGGCGTCTCCATCGAGGCCGAGGTGAGGGCGCGCGCGAAGGGCGGTGTCTCCTGCACGGTGGGACGGACGTCGGAGGGAATGGTGATGATGTTCTTTTGCTGAATGAAGCCGATGAGGCTGCTGAAAGTGTCGCGGAAGCTTTGTAGCAGTTGATCGGGCTGGGGATGGTCCTGCTCCAGCATTGCCAGCACCTGCTCGGGCGTTTTGGTGGGATCGATCAGAGCCGCGACGCGCTTCAGCTCGGCCTGGTTCTTGTGCAGATCGTCGTAGCCGATTTGCAGCAGACGGTCGAGCGGGATCTCGACCATGTCGTCATACAGCAGCTTCTTGCGATAGAGCTCGGGGCCGAGGCGATAGTCTCCCTTGGAGAGGGGCAGGAGCTCGGTCTTGAGATAAGTTTCGTAACGCTGCAACGCAGAGATCACGTTGGCGTTCGACGCCTTGAATTGCGCCAGCAGTTGCGGGTCGGTGACGTCTTTGAAGGCCTCGGGTACGTCGTGCTGGAAGAAGCTGATGATGCCCGGCAACTGCTCGATGGCGACTTCAGTGTAAACGCGCGGTGGGTTCTTGAGGCTGATTTTGCCTTCGGCGAGGCAGGCCGGGATTTGCTGCTCGCGGGCAATCACCGACTTCAGCCGCTCTGCCGGGGGCGCGAAATTGCGGCTCATGAGGAGGTAAACGCTGGAGGTGCCGCTGCTGGAGTAGATGTCGGGATTCTTCTGCCACATGCGGATTTCCTGGAGCTCGAGGATGCGGGCGTTAATGGCACTAGCGAGAATCTTGAGGTCGAGCCGCTGCTCTTCATTCAACAGGTCAGTGTGGGTGTATCCGGCAGCCTGCTTGGCTTCGAGCAGGAATGAGAGCTCGGCGTCGCGCGCCTTTTGCGAGTAGTCCTCGAGCTGCTCGTCGTACTGGTGGAAGCCGGCGTAAGTCGCGTCTGAGGGATGAAAGTGAAAGTAGGCGTCGAAATATTCGTCCACCAAGCCGTTGTATTCGGCAGTCGCAATCGCCTGAGGGGTGGACGCGGCAGGGGCGTTTTGTGCGGGTAGCTTCATTGTCGTCATCAGGACCAACAGCAATAAAGCTGCGGTTTGCTTCATCGGCGGGAATCCTTTTCCTGGCGCAAACTATTGATGTTACCGCATTGAATGTTTGCTTACACAATTAGGCGGCAGATTGAAGAAGAACCTGCCCCAGGGGCGGTAGAATGCGGGTGTGGGGACTTATGCCATTGGTTGATACGCGCACCCTCAGTGTCGTTGAACGCTTGCCGGGATGGCATGGCCGGTATTTCAACTCGCCAAGCCTGACATTCGGGCACTATGAATTCGACCGTGGGTCGACCATCCACGAACACTCGCACGTCCAGGAAGAAATTTGGAACGTGGTCGAAGGGGAGCTGGAGATCACGATGGACGGCGAGACGCTCGTCGCGCATGCCGGTATGGTCGCAATCATCCCAAGCAACAAACCCCACTCGGTAAAGGCGCTCACCAATGGAAGGGCCATTGTGGTGGATTACCCGCTACGAGGCGGGTTCGAGTCGGCAGCACACTAAAGGTCCGTGCTGATCAGATCTGGCTCATGCCGCCGTCGATGACCAGCTCGCTGCCTACGGTAAATGCCGACTCATCGGAAGCGAAGTAGAGGACCGCACTGGCAAACTCAGCCGGGGTGCCAAACCGACCGACAGGAATCTGCTGCTGCAGAGCGGCTGACGCGGCCTTCAATTCCTCCTCGGACAAGCCCAGCTTGCTGTAGAGAGGAGTTGCGATTGGACCGGCGCTGACGGCGTTGACGCGAATGCCGCGGGAAACCAATTCGCCGGAGAGAGTACGGGTCAGAGAAATCAACGCTGCCTTGGCAGCCGAATAGACACTCGTGTTGGGCATGCCAATGTGGGGGTTGACCGAACCGTTCAACACGATCGATGCCGGATTGGCGAAAACGGGCAGGAGCGTCTGGATCAGGAAATAGGGTCCCTTCAGAATGATCGAAAGCGAGCGATCGAAGCCGGCTTCATCGAACTTCTCCAAAGGGCGCATATCCGCCATGCCGGCATTCACGAAGAGAATGTCGAGCGCGCCGAAGGCCTGGCGGACGGCGTCGGCGACGTGCTTCTGCGCCGCGGCATTGCCGGCGTCGGAGGCGATCGCTGGAACGTCGGGGCCTAGTTCTTTGGCGGCTGACTGAAGAGTGACCGGGTCGTTACCGGTGATGGCGACTCGCGCACCTTCGCGCAAAAATTGGCGGGCCGTCTCCAGCCCAATGCCGGAAGTACCGCCGGTGATGAGAGCACGTTTGCCTTGCAGCCGGTTCATCCATCTCCTCCAGATTGCGGGGATGTGGGCCCATAGAAAAAAGTAGATTGCGAAGTTGTAAAAAGGATGCACAGATCGCGCGTCCGAATGACCTCGCATACAATCTTGCCGAGGAGCGTTTATGACTCTTGAGCCGAATGTTCGCGATCTGCTGTCACGTCCCAACTTTGCACACCTGGCGACGCTGATGCCTGATGGCTCACCGAATGTGACACCGATATGGATCGGTGTGAGTGGCGACAACATCGTGATTACCAGCGGAGAAGGCAGCCTCAAGGTCCGGAACCTGCGTCGCGATCCGCGGCTGGCGCTGTCGGTGGTCGATTTCCACAATCCATACGAGGAAGTGCAGATACGCGGGCGGGTCGTGGAGTTTCGCGATGACTCAGGGTTCGCAATGGTTGACGAAGTCGCGCGAAAGTACACCGGAAAAGAGTTTCCGTGGCGAGATCCGGCAGGACGAGTGGCGCTTATCGTCGAAGTAGAGAAGGCGCGTTACACCAAGCTGCCCATGCAACACACGCCGGTGGTGTAAAGACCGCGATCAGCGTCGACGCGCGATCTGTTTCGCGGATTTCTTTGACTTTGGCACCTTGCCGATGCGTGGGTCGCGCGCGATGACCAGATCGCAGGCGTGAAGCGCGGCCTCCTCGAAATCGGGGGCATTGGCAGGAAGAACTTGCCAGCCGGTGACTTCTTTCCCGAACACGGCGATGGAGCGCATGTTGGGGAATTCGCGACGTAGCGATTCGTGATGTTCCGGCGTGGTCGCGAGCCAGACTCCGTTGTCGGCGTCGGGTTGGCGCTTGTCGCGCAGAATCAGAACGATCTTTTCTTCCACATAGACGGCGAGGCAGCCGAACATGGGATTGGTGCGCGGAGAAAGTTCAGCGAGGGCGTCGAGCACGAACTCGTGGGGTGCAGCCTTGCGCGGTTTGATCGAGGGCAGTGGGTCGTCGAACCCATGAAGCGGCTTTTTGCGGGCGGGCGTTGGCATGGGACTATTGTAGGATGCCCCACTAACCGCTGGTTGGCCATGGGACGTTTGTCCCTTGCCGTCGCTACCACCCTGCAATACACTTGCGCGACACCGAAGTGACACTATTCCTGCTCTACCACTAGGAGATTTCATGAAAGTAAGAACGATCGCGTTGACGCTAATGCTGTGCCTGCTGGGACTATCTGCGGCCTTTGCAGCGGAAAACCCCAACATGGGTACCTGGAAGTTGAACGAAGCAAAGTCGAAGATCCCAGCCGGCGTGGGCAAGAACACGACCGTGGTCTATTCGCCCGCAGGCGACGACATAAAGGTCACCACCGACGGCGTAGATGCGTCAGGCAAACCGACGCACTCCGAATGGACCGGCAAGTTAGATGGCAAGCCGTATCCGGTTACCGGCATGAGCAGCGTCGACGCCCGCGCGGTAACTGCGAAGGGCGACCGCGCGCTCGAGATCGCCAACATGAAGGATGGCAAGACCGTGAGTACCGCTAAGGTCGAACTGGCCAAGGACGGCAAGAGCCGCACGTTGGACACAGACGGCACGACTGCGGACGGCAAGAAGGCGCACGCCAAATACGTGTACGACAAGCAGTAGTTCGCCTTTAGCTTGCAAAGTTTCAGCATTGATCAACTGACGATGCCCCGTGCCAGTGAAACCCGGACGGGGCATTGTTTCGTTCAGTTACCAGGCGGGTTTGCCGTCGGCGAAGCGGAGCGTCAGGACATCGTCGCCTTTCACTACTTCGCGCGCCAGAATCTGGTCGGTGCCATCCACCTTCACTCTTGAACCCGTGATTTCGACTGGGTCGCCCGCTTTGAAGGTCGCTCCCATGTCGTCAAGAAATTTCTTGGGACCCAGAAAAACTTGAACGGTGTCGGAGCCGCTCTTCAACATGAGATAGCCAACCTGCTTGGCTCCAGCGGGAGGAACGAACTTCAACTCTTCGACGGTTCCCTTGAGCTTGGTTTCTGTGGCGGGATCGTACTTGGGCGGAGCTTGGGCGAGGGCGGCCGTAGCCACCAGGGCTATCGCGAATCTCAGCAGATTTCTTTGAATTGGGCTACACGAAATCATCGCGCTTACCCCACGGCGCGAATCTTAGGCGCGCAGCGTGGGAAAAGCAATGCCTATGACGTTCGGCGGCAACATCTGACACAACGCGTTGGATGACAAATTGAACCGCACGGCATAAAGTGTGCGGTATGTCCGGCCCGATCATGCCGCTGACAATCGCGCGCGCGCACAGATACGTCGAAAAGACCGCTATCATCGATTCCGCCGGCTCTTACTCCTATAGCGACCTGCTGGAGGCTTCGGGCCGGATCGCGTCGGCGCTGCTCGCCGGTCGGGACGATCTTGGCGAGGAGCGCGTTGCCTTCCTGATCGCGCCTGGATTTCGCTGGGTTGCAGTGCTGTGGGGCATCTGGCGCGCCGGCGGGATTGCGGTTCCGCTGCCGCTCGGATCGCCATCAACCGAACTTGAGTATTTTGCCGGCGACACACAAGCCGCGGCGTTGATCGCCGATGATGCGAACCGGGAAACTCTGGCGCGAGCTGGTGATGCGTGCAACATTCGCATGCTTGGCTACAACGAGCTGCTGGCGCACCAGCCGGTGACACTACCCTCCATCGCGAGCAATCGGCGGGCGATGATTCTTTACACCAGCGGCACCACCAGCCGTCCGAAGGGCGTGGTCACCACGCATGGAAATATAGAGGCGCAGATCACCAGCCTGATCGAGGCGTGGGAGTGGTCGGGCGATGACCGCATTGTGCTTTGCCTGCCGCTGCACCATGTCCACGGGATCATCAACGTCGTGTCGTGCGCGCTGTGGTCGGGCGCGGTGTGCGAGATGCTGCCGCGCTTCGACGCCGGGACCGTTTGGGACCGCATCGCCGATGGAGGCCTGACCCTATTCATGGCGGTCCCCACGATTTACGTCAAGCTCATCGCGGCTTGGGACGCGTCTTCTCCAGAAGAGCGAGCGATCCTGAGTGGCGGCGCGGCTCGATTGCGCCTGATGGTGTCGGGTTCGGCGGCATTGCCGGTGAGCACGCTGGAACGGTGGCGGGAAATCACCGGCCACACGCTGCTGGAGCGTTATGGCATGACGGAGATTGGCATGGCGCTGTCGAATCCTTACCGCGGCAAGCGCGTGCCAGGATCGGTGGGAACGCCGTTGCCCGGAGTTGACGTGCGGCTGGTGAGCGATGACGGCGATGCAGTACCCGCCGGCGGCCCGGGCGGCATCGAAGTTCGCGGGGCCAACGTGTTCGTTGAATACTGGGGCAAGCCTGAAGCTACGCGCGAGGCGTTCCGCGACGGCTGGTTTCGCACCGGCGATACTGCCGTGGTCGAGAACGGAGTCTATCGCATTTTGGGCCGCACCAATGTCGACATCCTCAAGACCGGTGGGCACAAAGTCTCGGCGCTGGAAATTGAAGAGACGTTGCGGGAGCATCCGGCGGTCGTGGAGTGTGCCGTGGTTGGCGTGCCCGACGATGAATGGGGCGAACGGGTGGCCGTAGCGCTGGTTTGCAAAGAGGAAAATAAGCCCGATCTGGAGCAGCTTCGCGCCTGGGCGAAAGAGCGGATGGCCGTGCACAAAGTTCCCTCGCGGCTGCTGGTGCTGGATGCACTGCCCCGCAATGCCATGGGCAAAGTGACTAAGCCTGCCGTGCGCGCGTTGTTCGAAGAGGCTGAGTAGGGCGTCCCCTCGCGGACTGAAGTCCGCTCGGCGGGTCAAATATATAAATGGCTTAGACGCTGACCTAAAGGTCAGCTCTAGCAAAAACCACTTTTTCCCCGCGGTCTGTGAAGCCGTGCCCTTTCAAAACAATGATTGGGAGGTGATCATTCCCGCGGGTATCCCGCAGGTTTTGTCTGAGCCAGTTGACCCGGTGTGGTATGCTCCCCGACGAATTGTTTCCGTCCTGGGGTGTGGGCCCTGTGGGGAGGAAGCGCCATGTCCAACTTTGCGGTGTCGTACGCTAGGGTCGGCTCGCGAACCAAACTCAATCGCTCGCAGATTACTGGCTTCTGGGCGGCGTGGTCGGGCTGGACGCTCGATGGCATGGATTCTGTCATCTATGCGCTGGTGCTGAGTCCGGCGCTCACCGAGTTGTTGCCGAAGTCGGGAATCAAAGCTACGCCGGGGAACGTCGGCTATGCAGGATCAGTGCTGTTTGCGCTGTTCCTGATTGGCTGGGGACTGTCGCTGATCTGGGGCCCGATCGCTGACCGCTTTGGCCGCACGCGAGTGTTGGCTGCCACCATCTTCGTGTACGCCGTGTTCACGGGCCTGGCTGCGCTGTCGCAAAACGTGTGGCAGTTGGCGCTGTTCCGCCTGCTGGCGGGAATCGGCATTGGCGGCGAGTGGGCGCTGGCCGGAACCTACGTCGCCGAGGCATGGCCGGAAGATCGCCGAAAGATGGGCGCGGGTTACCTGCAAACCGGCTACTATGCAGGATTCTTCTTGGCCGCCGCGCTCAACTACACCGTCGGCGCGCACTTCGGCTGGCGTGCGATGTTCTGGTGCGGACTGACACCGGTTGTCGTGGCCTTCATCGTACTGCGCCGGGTAAAAGAACCGGAGCGCTGGGAGAGAAAGCACAAGGTCGAGCCGGTCACGAAGCGTTCTTCGCTGGCAACCATCTTTAGCGGCATGTATCTGCGGCGCACGTTGGTCAACACCGTGCTGCTGGCCGCGGCGATTTGCGGATTGTGGGCGGGAGCCGTTTACGCGCCCACCGCGATCATCTATCTGGCGAAAAAAGCCGGCATGGCGCAAGCGCAGGCAGTGCGGACCTCGTCGCTCGGCATGGGATTGCTTTCTTTGGGGACCATCCTCGGCTGCCTGGCGGTGCCGCTGCTGGCGGAACGCATCGGCAGAAAGCGCACACTGGCCATCTATTTCGTGGGGATGGCGGCGTGCATTCTGCTCAGTTTCGGATGGGCCTTCTATCTGGCCGAAGGATTGAAGCCCTTCATCACGGTGCTGTTCTTCCTCGGCTTCTTCGGCGGAAACTTTGCGGTGTTCAGTTTATGGCTGCCGGAGCAGTACGGCACATCGGTCCGCGCGACCGCGTTTGCGTTTACCACGTCATTTGGGCGGTTCATTGCTGCGGGAGCCAACTTTGGAATTGGCGCGCTCGTCTCACAGTGGGGCACTCTGGGAAAACCGGTCGCGATCACTGCGATTGCGTTTGGAATCGGGCTGCTAGTGATTCCCTTAGGAGTTGAAACACGAGGGAACGCCCTGCCGGACTGAAGGCCGAGGCTTCACTGCCCTAATAGGCTGCTTTGCCATGCTTGAAAACTTGCGGAAGTGCCTACGCCTCGCGGACTACAGATCAGAAATAAAGTATCGGCACGGCTGAAGCCGTGCCCTTTCAAAACTCGAGACTGCGAATCAGGTCGAGCACTCGATCCGGAGTCTCGACCATCGGCGAGTGACCTGCGCCCTCGATCATCACGACTTTTGCTCCCGGAACTCTTTCGAACAACTTGGCGTCTTGGGGAGGAACGATGGCATCCTGCGTGCCAAAAATTACCAGCAGGGACGGGACCGGCTGCAACGCGGCCAGCCGTTCGAAGGTTGGCCTGTTCCTGCGGTAGGCCTCGCTGTCATCGTGGGCTTCACGGGCGGCGGAGTAGGTAAGCTGACGGAAATCTGCGATGAACTTCTCGGGCACTGGGAATCCCGGAGCAAACCCCTGTTCCAGCCCGCGGCGCAAAACGCGGTCGCTACTGAAGTGATGCAACACCTCCCCGATGACAGGAGTGAAATATGCCTGGGCCAACAGAGAGAACTTCGTGCCAACGGTCGGCGGACTGTCGATGAGGACCATGCGTTCGACACGACCCGGATTCATTGAGGCGAGCGCTGTAGCCACCTCTCCACCCATGGAGTGTCCGATGACGGTAAAGCGATCGACGCCAAGCTTGTCGAGTGTCGACGAGACTAAACGGGCTTGGCGCTCGATAGAATATGCCGACCGGGGCGCCTCGGTGCCACCGTGTCCGATCAGATCGATGCGGATGACGCGATGATCTCTGGCGAGTTGCGGAGCAATGTCGTCCCACCAATCGATGGCAGCGCCGAAGCCGTGAATGAGGACGAGTGTAGGGCCGGAACCTTCGACCTTGACGTTGGCCGGGACGACGCTGGTGTCGATGATTTGTCCGCCATCACGGGGCGCAGCCGCCCGTGTTTGCCTGTCAACCCAGAAAGTATTGGCGACCAGCAAAAACGCGCACACAGAGACTGCGGCGAAGACGGTTCGTTTCATGGCACGGTTATACCTTATGCGCACCCATATGCAGCCAGCACACTCTAGCACGGGTACCCTCGGGCGGGCTGTCACCGGGGAGCGAAGCCGACGAGAGGCCCGAGCTTGCGATGAGTACTTGGAATTGTCGGCCGCGAGCGCGGTAGAATTCAGCGAAACCAAATCCTGGAGGACAGCGATGGGTGATTGCCCGCCGGGACTTCGTTTGACGAGGAGAGCCCATGTCAGCGATGAGCCGCCGCACGGCGCTCAAGCAAATTCTCGGCACGACCGCTTCGTTGGCCATCGTGCCGCGCCTGCCGGCGTTCGCCGCGCCCGCGCCGCAACGCGAGTTGCCCACCGGTCCCGAGCACCGGGAAATGGCGCAGCTCGGACAACAATTCATGCAGCAGTTTTTCGCGCCCGCGCTGTCGGTGGCCATCGTGCGCAATGGGCGGTTCGTCTTCGAGCGGCCCTTTGGTATGGCCGATAAGCAGGTGCAGTTGCAGACTTCACCGACGACACTGTTTCGCATTGCGAGCGTGACCAAGCCTATTACGTCCGTGACGATTTTCACGCTGGTGGAGCAGGGCAAACTCAATCTCTCGGACAAAGTGTTCGGCCCCAGCGGCGTGCTGGGCAACACTTATGGCAAGCCGCCTTACAAACAGTACGTCACCGACATCACGGTCGATGACCTGCTGACGCACACGAGTGGAGGGTGGCCTAACGACTCCACCGATCCTATGTTTCGCTTCAAGTCGTGGGACCAGGCGAAGCTGATTGCGTGGACGCTGGAGAACTTGCCGCTGACGTATCCGCCGGGACAGCACTGGGCCTATTCGAATTTTGGTTATTGCGTGCTGGGGCGCGTAATTGAGAAAGTCAGTGGGCAACCTTATAAAGACTACGTGCAGCAGGCCGTGCTTACGCCGTGCGGCATCACCGACATGCAGATTGCAGGAAACACGCTGAGACAGCGGGCTCCGAGCGAGGCTATGTACCTGGGTCAGTTCGGCGAAAACCCTTACAACATGAATGTCACGCGCATGGATTCGCACGGCGGATGGATCGCTAATCCCTCGGACCTGGCGCGGTTTTGCGCGCACGTCGGCGGAATGCCCGGCATCCCGAGCATCCTGAAGCCGGAAACAATCCAGACGATGACGACGCCCGCGGCGGCCTATCCGCAAAGTTCCCCGGCGAAATATGCGCGCGGCTGGATGGTACGCGACAACGGCAAAGGCAACTGGTGGCATGGCGGCAGCTTGCCGGGAACGACCAGCGTGATGGTGCGCACGGCGAACGGAATGTGCTGGGGCGCGCTCACCAACACTCGAACCCAGCCGAACAGCACTATCGACACCGCCATCGACCAGATGGTCTGGGACATGGTCAAGGTGCCGGGTTGGAGCAGCTAGTGCAACGAGAGGAGTCGGTATGACCAATCGAATTGTGAGTTTTCTGATCTTGCCGTTGTTCGTATCTGCGGCCTGGATGTGCGCGGGCGCCCAACAACCGCTGCCGCACTCGCAGGACGTTGTTGATGTTACGGGGCATTGGGTCATCGAGGCAAAAAATTGGAATGGTGACTTTGATACCAAGACGGTTGACTTGGAACAACAAGGCAACGCGATCACTGGCCACTTCAAAGGGCCAAATCAGTCGGGCGGGTTGGATGGAAGTATCAACGGGCACCACATTGTGTTTCGTACGAAGACGAAGCATCCGCTGACCTTTCGGGGGCAGGTGCAAGGTGACACCATGACCGGCAACTTTCATGTCATGGGCAAAGAAGGCGAGTTTCACGCGGAGCGGACGGCAGCGAAATAGCCGGAGTGCGCGCGCTTACCCTACCGGCTGCTGCTCCCCGGCCAACTGCTCGAGCATCGACTTCAAGCGAATGAGTACCTGGTCGGGTTGCTTTTCTTTCAGAGTGAACTTGAGCACGCCCGCGGGAGTGAACTGGCTGCCAGGTTCGGAGTTCACCCATCGCATGAGGCGCTCGGGGTCGACCGTGGCTTTTTCGGTGAAGCGGATGCTTACTGCGTCGCGGCGGCGCTCGATTTGCGCGACGCCGATGCGTTGCGAGAGCAGCTTCAGTTCGGCGTACTCCAGCAGATTGCGGACCGGAGGCGGAGGCGTGCCGTAACGGTCGCCCAACTCGGCGGCCACATCGTTGAGCTGCGCTTCGGTCTCCACTCCGGCGACGCGTTTGTACATGCGCAGGCGCTGATTCTCCTCGGCGATGTACTCAGCGGGAATGCGGATGTTGAGCCCGAGGTTGAGCTGCGTTTCGGGCGTTTCGGGTTCGATCTCTCCTTTAATCTCGCGTACAGTGCGCTCGAGCATGGTGGTGTAGAGCTCGAAGCCGACGGCCTCGATGTGTCCGCTCTGCTCGCCGCCAAGGAGGTTCCCCGCACCGCGTAGTTCCAGATCGAGCGCGGCGATTTTGAAGCCCGCGCCCAGGTCGCTGAACTCTTTCAATGCAGCGAGACGTCGGCGTGCAAGATCGGTGAGATCACGGTCGGGCGGAATCAGCAGATAGGCGTAGGCGCGACGGTCGGAGCGGCCCACACGGCCGCGCAACTGATAAAGCTCAGAAAGGCCGTGGCGATCGGCGCGATTGATGACGATTGTATTGCACAGCGGGATATCAAGCCCGTTCTCGATGATGGTGGTGGCGATGAGGATGTCGGCCTCGTGGCGCATGAAGGCCAGCATCACACGCTCCAGTTCGGTCTCGCCCATCTGGCCATGGCCGACGAGAATGCGCGCTTTGGGCACCATCTCGCGGAGCTTGTCGGCAATGTCGTAGATGCTCTCCACGCGGTTGTGCACGAAGTAGACTTGCCCGCCACGCTCCAGCTCTTTCTCGATGGACGAGCGGATGAGCTTCTCGTCCCAAGCTGCAACGACGGTCTGAATCGCCATGCGGTCCTTGGGCGGCGTCTCGATGACGCTCATGTCGCGCAAGCCGAGTAGCGACATGTGCAGCGTGCGCGGAATGGGAGTCGCGGACATGGTGAGCACGTCCACTTCTTTGCGAAGCTGCTTCAAGCGCTCTTTGTGGCGCACGCCGAAGCGCTGCTCTTCGTCCACGACCACCAAGCCAAGGTTGTGGAACTTTACGTCCTTTGAGAGCAGGCGATGCGTGCCAATGGCGATGTCGAGTTCGCCGGCTTCGAGTCTCGCAACGGATTCCTTGATCTGTTTCGGTGTGCGGAAGCGGCTGAGCATCTCGATCTTGAGCGGAAATGCCGCGAAGCGTTGCTTGAACGTATTGAAGTGCTGGAAGGCAAGCACAGTGGTGGGCGCGAGCACCGCGACCTGGCGACCATCTTGCACAGCCTTGAAGGTCGCGCGCATCGCGACCTCGGTTTTACCGTAGCCGACGTCTCCGCATAATAGGCGGTCCATTGGCGTAGTGGCTTCCATGTCGCGCTTCACGTCGATGATGGCGTTCATCTGGTCTTCGGTCTCGCTGAACTCGAAGGCGTCTTCGAACTCATGTTGCCACTCGGTGTCGGCAGCGAAAGCGTGGCCTTCGGCGCTCTTGCGCATCGCGTAGAGCTTGAGCAGTTCGTCGGCCATGTCTTTCATGGCCTTCTTTACGCGTGCCTTGGTCTTCTGCCACTGCGCGGTGCCGAGGCGATTGAGTACGGGCTTCGCGCCCTCGGACGAGCGGTACTTCTGCACCAGATCGAGGCGGGTGAGCGGCACGTAGAGCCGCGCGCCCTCCGCGTACTCCAGCACCATAAACTCGGCGGCGGCTCCATCTTCCTGCGGAACCTCTTTCAGCCCCTGGTACTGTCCGATGCCGTGCTCGACATGCACCACGTAGTCGCCGACGGCGAGATCACGGAAGTCGGAGAGGAACGCCGACACTTTCGACTTCTGGCGCTGCGGACGGCCCAGCGAAACTTCGGGCTCGTCGAACAGGTCGCGCGAGCCGAACAGAATAAGGTTCGCGTCGGGCAGCGAAACACCCTCGGGCACGTATGCCTTCACGATGGTGGTAGCGGCAACGTCATCGGTAAAATAGGTGGACTCGTCCACGAAGACTTCCATGCCGGGCTTGGGCGTGCGACTACCAATGCGGAACGACAGGTTGTACTCGTTAAAGACGTCGGCCAACCGTTCGACCTCGCCGGTGCTCGACACGGCGAACATGACCCGCTTGCCTTCGCGGCTGAGCTTGCCGACCTCCTCCGTCATCGCCGCTACCGAGCCGTGAAAACGCGTGGTGGGCTGGGTCTGGATGACGATGTGTTCGGCGTCGCTCGAGTCCTCTATGCCAAGCTGCTCAATCGCGAGAATCGGCAACTGTTGTAACGACTGCGCCCACTGCTCCGGATTGAGATACAGATCGTCAGGCCGCACCAGGTTGCCGACGAGGCTGCGCTCGTGCGCGTCGGTGAGCTTCGTCCACCAGAGATCGTGCGCTTCGTTGAGCGTGTCGGGTTCATCGAGCACGACAGTGGCGCCGGGAAGCAGGTCGAAAAAGGCTTGCTCGGCTCCGGCAACAGGCGCGTAAAGCTCCCATCCAGGAAAGACACTCACGCCCGAGTAACGCACGGCCTCCTCAACCGCTTCTTCGTCGCCCGCGAGGCGATGGCCGCTGAGCCGCGCATTGATGGCCGCGAGCGTGTCTTCGTCCACCGGAGTTTCAGTGAGCGGCAGCAACACGGCGTCGTCGGTAGCTGCGGCCGAGCGCTGCGTCGCAGGGTCGAATTTCCGCAGCGACTCAACTTCGTCACCAAACATTTCGATGCGCACCGGCCGGTCAGACTCGGGTGGATAGACGTCGATTAGTCCGCCGCGATGCGCGAACTCGCCCGGCATCTCGACCACATCGACCTGGTTATATCCGGCGAGGCGGAGGTGCTCGACCAGCCGCTCGGGATCGATCATCTCGCCGCGACGAACGACCTGGGCGAGGCCGGCGTAGAACGAGGCGTCGCGCAGACGCATGCTGGCCGCAGCGAACGGCGTGATCACGACGTTGGCCGCGCCGGTCGAGATCTTCCACAACGCAGTGGCGCGGGCTTCTTGAATTTCCGGGTGAGGCGATTGGTTTTCGAAAGGCAGCACGTCATAAGCCGGTAGGCCGATGACTGACTCTGGAGTGACTGCGCCGGTCAATTCGGCGACCGAGCGAAGCAACGGCAGCAGTTCATCCACCGCGCGATTGTCGCTGACCACGATCACCAGGGGGCGCAAAGTCGCACGCTGCAGCAATGAGTAAAAGAGGGCCTTGCCGGTAGGGGTGAGTCCGGAGACACGCGTCCGCCCCGCGCCGCCCTTGACCCGGGCTATGGCACGCAGAAATGCGGGGGACTTTTCCACGTCCGCAAACACATCGCGGACGAACGGGAGGATCACGATCTTGATTCTAGCAGCGCCAGACCCGCTTGTTCGAGTTTCCAGTTTCGAGTTTCAAGTTTCAAGAAAAGGCAAGACGACTGCGGATTCGAAGATCCTCAGTGTTCTCCGTGCTTCAGTGGTGAAACTTTTCGGCGGAGACGGCGCTTCAGAACTCCAGATGCAACCGCATTCCCGGCACCGCGACTGGGCCGCGCGCCTGGTTGTAGCCGGGATTGTTCACCTGTTGCAAGTCCACGCTGATGAAGGCTCCGCGCCAGATGTGCATGTCGTAGAACGCTTCTTCAATGGTCTCGCGTCCGTAGGTCAGCCCGCCATCGCCCAACAAGAAGCCGAGGCCGCCGTTCGCGAGATAAGACTGGTGCGCGGCAGAAATTCCATTGGAGATAAAAACAGCGCCCATGCGATCGAGCGACCGGTTCCAGCGCGACCCCTTGGCGTAGATACCGGCCTCAATGGTGCTTTCGACCTCGGTATAGCAGAATGATTCTTTCTTGCCGTCGGCCCATCCCCAGCGGGCAAAGGCGAACAAATCGTTGCCCAGTTCCTGCTCCAGGTTGACGCCGAAGCCGTACTTCACCGTGCCCGGAACCCGCGTCGCGATCACGTCAGGAGTCGTCGTGACGTGGTCGAGATAGAGTTTCACCGCCTCGCTGTAGTCCCCCATGTTGCCGTGATTAACGTAGTTGAGCAACCGCAACGTGGTGTGCCGGTTGCGAATCAGGGGGTAGCGCAACTCCAGCTCGACGTTTTCGGCACGCGAGTTGGAGAGGTTGGCATCGAGGTTGGGACCGTTGGCTACCTTCGGCATCAGCGCCTCGGCAAAACGCAGGCCCCAGTTACGGTCTTCGTAATCAAACATTGCGCCAACCGTGTAGCCACGAGTGTCGGCAGCGTAATCCCAGGCGCCGTTGTTGTCGGCCGTCCAGTTCAAGAACTGATAGTGGCTGTCGGTGCCACCTACGTTGTTGTCGAAGAAATCCGCCAGCGCGAACTTGCCGAAGCGGATCGACAGACTGCGCACCGGCATCTCGGTCTGCAGCGACAGTGGCGTTCGCTCTGACTCAATCTTGTCTTTGGAAAGCGGAATAATCTGCTGGATCATCAGCCGGGCGATATAAGGCAATTGGCTCAGCGACGGATTGCGGACAACGTCGAGGTTGACGAAACCGGCGATGCCGAGCGCCTGACTCAGCCCGCCGCCGCCAGCCTCCTCTTCATCGAAGTACAGCGCCGTGTTGGGAGTGAACTCGTAGCCGGTGAACAGCGTCATTACCCGTGACAGCGCGTGTTCAGTTGGAGCAGTGAAGCTGTTGGGCCCGCTGTACGGTGAGTCGAAGGTGCCGTGCGCCTGGAAGATAAAGTTCGCCTGGCCGGAAATCCACCACTTCGCCGTCTGGGAGTGTGGGAAGAAAGTGTCGGGCGGCGCGGGAGCTTCCGGAGTGTCAGGCTCGGCCTGACCGGGTGCGGCGGCGGTGTCCTGTGCGCGCGCCGGTCAACCCGACTCCTATCAGGCAGAGCACGACGGCAATCGCACAGACCAGCCGTACATGCCAACGGCCGGCTCGCACCAACTGCCAGTGAAAACGGATTGTGCAGGCACGGATCACGCGGTGCTTCTCGTGCTCTCTACCAGACTGGCTAAAGTCATGCGCAACTGGCCATCGTGTGAGTGTCACATGCGTTTGTTACAGACTGATTACGTTCTTCGTCGGTGCCGTTGTATCCCGTCGAAGCCCCATCTTCTTCCAGGATCCAGCGGCAGCGCAGTTCAGGACAGACGCTTTCCGTCAGGTACCAGGTGCGCCGCAGGACACGGCGGTCTTGCATGGGTGCGCGGATGTCGAACATGGTTCCTCCCATCGGATGCCGCGGCGCCGGACAGGCGTTTCCGAGAGAGGACCGAGGCTGGCTCGGCTTCAGGTCCGCTCTGGCGATGACATGCGGAGCGCGCCCTCTCGAATCCTGTGCCACACGGAGCCACCGGCGGCTGCTTTACAACTCGGGGGTTCTTTCATTTGTGTGTTTCGCTCATGGGTATTTTTTTGCGATTGCATCGCATAATCTTTTTATAGCATACTGGGGTAGGGTATAGGCAAGAACTTATGGCAAGAAAAGAGACCGACCGTGATCGCAACAAACTGGTGAGCCGAACGCGAAGAATTCGCGGCCAGATCGAGGCCGTGGAGCGTGCGCTGTTGAATGAAAAAGAAGAGTGCGCCGACACACTGCAACTGCTGGCCGCCGCCCGGGGCGCAATCAACAGCCTGATGGCGGAGGTGATGGAAGACCACATCCGCGATCACATCGGCCGCGGCCGCGCGTCGGAAGAAGTAACCGAGGACCTGCTGGCCATCGTGCGCGCTTACTTGAAGTAGTTAGGCTTCACATGCTGCCGTCGCGTGTTTTCACCGGTAGGTTTCAGCACGTGCAGGAAGGTCGCAGCGCGACGGCGGTGTGCCAGGCAAGAGAATGCCCGGCAAGCTTCGGGCATGCCGGGCTGGAACGTGGCGGTGGCAATTTCACTTGCGTCCACCAAGTCGAAACGACAAGAAGCAGCGCCCTACTTCTTACCTCTTAGCTTGCGCGCCTGGATGCACAGCATACCTAACCCCGAGCCCAGAAGTAGCAAGGATGTAGGTTCCGGCACAGCGGCGGCATTGATTACCAGTTGACTGAGTGCGAACTGGACTTCCACGTTCGAATTCGGCCCCGGTTGCGGCACAAAGC
The DNA here is from genome assembly GCA_963730105.1 of uncultured Acidobacteriaceae bacterium. GTDB lineage: Bacteria > Acidobacteriota > Terriglobia > Terriglobales > Acidobacteriaceae > DASRAA01. Next base: position 183,717 of record CAVSQO010000006.1, on the reverse strand, counting down.
GCACGCCGTCAATCCCGGACCAATTGAACGTTTCCTGGGCAGGCACTGCGCTGGATAAAGTGAGCATTGCCTGATCGACGACCTTTCCGTTCAGCAGACCCACGACTTCAAGCCGCAACGGGCTCGTGCCATCCGTAGCCAATAACGCGCTGGCAAAGGAGAAGGTCCCCGTGGAAGTGAACCACGCCGGTGCCCCAGCAGTGTTAGTAGCAAACGAAGTATTGAGAGCTCCGCCAGGCACATTGTTACCGGTGAGCAGCTGAGCCATACTCACGTCGTAGAAATTGTTCCAGTCCATGCCTGCGAACCCATTGGGAATGGCTGTGCCATTGCCGGGAAGACTGTTGAAAGTGATGACCTCCGCCGCGCTCAGCGAGCTGATTAGGAACAAGCAAGCCGTCAGCAGCAGAAACTTCCTCTGTGCGAGATGCATCGAAAACACTCCTTTCACGTTGTGCCATCGGGATTAGGGCGGCTATGACGAAAACCTCGCCACCCACGCGAAGAGACGGTCATTTATGAAGGAGCACGAGCCGTGCCATTCGGCTGGCGTTCGAAGTGAGTCAGTTAGAGGCCTCGACGGGGCCGCTGCTATGTCATTTCGACTCGCGGCGAGCAAGAATTTCAGAGTCAGGGAAGCCGAAAGCGTAGAGCAGTACTACGCCTTCCCAGGTTGGTGGTCTGCAATGGGACTTGCATTCTTCCCTGCGGGTCACGATGATGGGTATGCCGTCTAGTGTTCCGTGGTACAGCGGAGTCCTGTGGTGGCACTCTCACGCGTACTCGAGATAGGTCGGTTGCGGCGATCCGCGCTCATCCTCCTGATGATCGCCATGCTCACGGCGTTGCTCGCCGACGCGCAAGTCCAGTCTCCTGATACTTATCCTGGCAACGCGATCAGCGGCACGGTGGTGAACAGCGTTACCCGCGAGCCCGTTGGCCGCGCGCTCGTATATACCTCGGACGAGCGCTATGCCGCCTTTACCGACGATCACGGACACTTCGAACTGAATGTGGCTGAGCAAGCGCCAGCGCCGGGTGCGGCTGGAATGCCCACCACTCAGACTGTCTTGCAGGTGAAGAAGCCCGGCTTCCTGACGATGGCCGGACCCCGGGCCGGCACTTCGGCTGTTCCCAGACAAAGTGACCTGACTCTGAAACTGGTTCCCGAGGGTCTGATTGTGGGACGAGTGAAATTTCCCAGCGCCGAAGCCGCTGACCGCGTTCAAGTGCAGTTGTATCGCCGCGAAATTCGGGACGGATATGCCCGCTGGGAGCAGTCGGCTCAAACGACGACCCGCGCTGACGGCGAGTTCCGTTTCGCCGACCTGCGCGCTGGCGACTACAAGCTGTTTTCCCTTGAGTCCACGGAGCGCGATCCACTGACCACGGTTCCTAACGGGCCGGTCTTCGGATTTCCACCGCGATACTTCGCGGCTGCTCGCGATTTCGCCAGCGCCGATACCATTCATGTCCTTGCCGGAGAAACCATTGCGGCCGAAATCGCTCCCGAGCGGCTGAAGTATTACGACGTCAGAGTGCCGGTAGTTAGTGCCGATCCAAGTCCTCAGCAAGGCCTGCAGGTTTCCGTTTACGCGCAGGGCCATCGCGGCCCCGGATTTGCGCTGGGCTACGATCCGAATCAGCGTGCGATTCGCGGCTCGCTGCCGAACGGTAGCTATACGGTGGAGGCCGCGAGTTTCCAGCCCGGTGCGGCAACAGGAGTAGCGAATATCACCGTCGCTAACGGACCGGTGAACGCGCCACCTCTCATCATGGCGCCGAATGTGTCGATCGAAATCAACGTTCGTCAGGACGTGGCGGCTGGGGAGAATCCAGCGGCAGCGTCGGGCCCATACGTCACGCTCCAGTCGGCGGAAGACGTCACAGTTGAGAATGGTTCCCGCGACACGTACCAGTCCGATCAGAATCCGCCAGTACTGGCGGGCGTCGCCCCAGGACGATACTGGGTCGAAGTGCACCCGACGGCGTCGGGGATGTACGCAGCGTCTGTGAGTTCGGGTGGCAAAGACCTGTTTCGGACGCCGCTGGTGGTTCCGTATGGTGCGAGCGTTGCGCCCATCGATATCACCGTTCGCTACGATGGCGCTCAGATTGAAGCGACGTTGGAAGGAGCGGGTAGTGGTTCGTCGGTCCCGGCGGCCATCCCTGCGGGACGCTCGAATCGGTTCCAGCCCGGCACGGGCCCTGTCGTCTATTGTGTTCCTCTCGAGGGTGATGGAGGTGTCGCCAGAGCACTCCCCCCGCAGTTTGATGGCACCTATGTCCTGCCGCAACTTGCTCCGGGCGATTACCGCATTCTCGCCTTCGATACTCCCCAAGAATTGGAGTATCACAATCCCGCGGCTATGCGCGCCTACGAGACAAAAGGACAAGTGGTCCATCTGACGCCCGGACAGAAACTGCAGGTGCAACTGCAGCCGATCAGGAACGAATGAACATGCCCGCCCCCCGCTCCAACGCCGCTCAACTTGCACTCGCCACACTGTTGTTCTGCGCTCTCGTTGCGCTGAGTCCGCTGGCGAAAGCGCAAACGGGCGGGTATCGAATCGCGGGCAAAGTGGTCAGCTCGACGTCCGGCGCACCTCTGTCGCAGGCACGTGTGACCATCGCCAGCGTGCAAGACCGCGACGAGACCAAATCGCTTATCACCGGTGATGACGGAACGTTCGCATTTACGAACCTCGCGGCCGGCAAGTATTCGCTGTCAGCGGCGCGGCGCGGGTTCATTGAGTCTTCGTTCGAGCAGCATGAGAATTTTTCCACTGCCATCGTCACCGGCGGCGACGCCGACTCCGAACATCTTGTCTTTCGCCTGACCCCGCAGGCCGTGCTTACCGGTCACGTGCTGGATGAGGTGGGGGATCCGGTCCGCAGGGCCACCGTCGCTTTGTATCGCCAGGACCAGAGCACTGGCGTGAGCCTGGTTCACAGAGTCGGAGGCGCACGCACCGATGATCTCGGAAGCTACGAGTTTTCCGATCTGCGCGCGGGAACCTATTTTCTCTCCGTCAATGCGAAGCCGTGGTATGCGTTGCATCCGCGCTCGATGCCCAGCCCGGACGGCACAGTCACCGTAACGCCTCCAGAGCATTCCTTCGACGTTGCCTACGCCACCACTTACTATCCTGACGCGACCGATTCCGACGAAGCCACACCGATTCCCTTGCGCGGCGGCGAGCGCCTCTCGGTCGACATGCACCTGTCGCCCGTTCAAGCGCTGAGCATCTTAATCAGACGAACCGGCGCCCCGGGGCAGGGATTTGCCTTCCCCCAGATTGAACGGAAGTCGTTCGACTCCACGGAAAACGTCACCGCCCAAATTATGAGCCATTCGTCCGAATCGTTCGGCGGCCCGGAGAACTTCCAGATGTTGTCGCAAGGCCTGGTTGAGTTATCGGGTATTCCGGCCGGCAAATACACGCTGCACACTCCTGGCATCCCCGGGTCGGAGTCGTCGGGCTCGATCACCGAGGTCGATCTCAACCAGAACGGACAGGAAGTCAATCCTGCCTCCGGCGAGCCGGTCAGCAATGCGAAATTTTCTGTGCGCGTTCTGGGACAAGCCCAGGTTCCTCAACAGCTCTTGCTGGCGTTGCGCGACGCCGGGCACAAGGTGGTCAGGACCGCTCCGGTGGACCCTCAGGGTGAAGCGGAGTTGGCCGACATTCCGCCCGGCAAATATGCCCTGCTCGCCGCCACTCCCGTCAATGATTATGCGGTGATGCGCATCACCATCAACGGTAGCCCGAGCAACGGTCACAGCTTGGACATCGTGTCTGGCATGACGATCGAAGGCACGGTCACCCTCATCGGCGGACAAACCATCGTGCGGGGTTTTGCCAAACGCTCCGGCAAAGGAGCAGCCGGCGCGATGGTTGTACTGGTTCCGAAAGAAGCCTGAGGCGAATGCCGAGTTGTTTCGCCGTGACCAGAGCGATTCGGACGGCAGCTTCAGCCTAAACACCGTCATCCCCGGCGAATACACCATTGTCGCCATCGAAAATGGATGGGACCTGAACTGGTCACAGCCCGGCGTGATCGCTCACTACTTACCGCAAGGCCGCAAAATCGTCGTTCCCTCGACCGCGCAGGAACCGGTTCGGCTTTCTGAGCCGGTGGAAGTGCAGCCGCGGTAAGGTCGTTTGGTCTCCGCCACCGCATCCATTACCCTATCCTTTATGTCCCCCAAGCTGGAGCAAGCGCTGGAACTGATCCGCGAGGACCGTCCCGAGGCGGTCGAGCAGGCGCTGGCGCTGCTGCAGAACACGGTCTACTCGTTCAGCATGAAAGTCTGCGGGCATCCCCAGGACGCTGAAGACACCATGCAAGACGTACTGGTCAAGCTGCTTCCCTACCTGCCCAAGTTTGACAACCCGCAGGCGCTTTCGGTGTGGCTCTACAAGGTGGCGAGCAATCGTTGCCTCATGAACCGGCGCGGCGCGAAGAATGCGGCCAACAAGCATGTGTCGCTCGACGAGCTGATGCCCAGCCAGTACGAGTTGCGCGAGCTGATCGAAAGCAAAGACCCGAATCCCGAAACCAACGTGTTGCGCGACGAGAGCGCCCGGCGGGTGCGCGAGGCGATGCTGAAAGTAGCTCCGCTGTACCGCATGGTGCTAGTGCTGCACGATATGGAAGGCCTCAACACCGCCGACGTTGCACGCGTGACGGGACTGACACAGGGAACCGTGCGCGTGCGGTTGCATCGCGGACGGCTGATGCTCCGCCAACAGTTGGCCCGCATGGCGTACGGCAAGGGCATCGTGGTCGATTTGATCCATGCCGTGGCCGACGATGGGCCGCCCAAGCGCCCGCGCCATTGCCGTGAGATGTTTGCCTCGCTCTCCGACTACATAGACGGCCTGGTGAACGACGCGCGCAGCGGCGAAATGCAGGAGCATCTCAGCGACTGCAAGCCCTGCGTCGCATTTCTCGACAGCTTGAAGTCGGCCGTAGAACAGTGCCGCACCTACGAACCGGCCTGCGACACCGCCCGCGCCGAAGAACTTCGCAAAGAGTTGGTCGAGAAGTACGAGGCGGCCGTGGCGGCGCTGCCGAAGACGCCGGCGTAACCAACGCCGCAACTCGCGGCACAACCGAATTGACTCCCCGTAAGGTCAGCCCTATCATCAAGAATCCATTGGGCACCACTTTGTCTATGATCGACACGACTATCTCGCATTACCGCATTGTCGAAAAACTCGGTGGTGGCGGGATGGGGGTCGTTTACAAGGCCGAAGACACCCGCCTGAAGCGCTTCGTCGCCCTCAAGTTTCTGCCTGACGACGTAGCCCGCAATCCCGAGGCCCTCGCCCGTTTCCAGCGTGAGGCAGAGGCCGCCTCGGCGCTCAATCATCCCAACATCTGCACCCTTTACGACATCGGCGAACAGGACGGCCAGGTCTTCATCGCCATGGAGTTCCTCGACGGCATCACGCTGAAGCATCGCATTGCCGGCCGCCCCCTGGACACCGAAACGATTCTGAACTTGAGCATTGAGATCGCCGATGCTCTCGACGCCGCTCACGCCAAGCGGATTATTCACCGCGACATCAAGCCTGCCAACATTTTTGTCACCAAGCGCGGCCAGGCCAAGCTGCTCGATTTCGGCCTGGCAAAGGTGGTTGCCGAACACGGCGACAACACAGCCACCAGTGCGACGCCACACATGACGAGTCCCGGATCGACCGTCGGCACCGTTGCCTACATGTCGCCCGAGCAGGTGCGCGCCGACGAGGTCGATGCTCGTACTGACCTGTTCTCCTTCGGCGCAGTTTTGTACGAAATGGCGACGGGTGAAGTGGCGTTTCAAGGCAGCAGCAGCGGCGTGACCTTCGAAGCTATCCTGAACCGCACGCCGCCGCCGGTCTCCAGCGTGAATCCTTCGATACCCGCAAAGCTGGAGGAGGTCATCAGCAAGTCGCTAGAGAAAGACCGCGACCTGCGCTATCAAACCGCAGCCGAATTGCGCGGTGACCTGAAGCGCATTAAGCGCGATCTGGACAGTTCGCGCGTGCGTGCCGCCAGCGCGGTCAGCGCCTCGCGCCAGCCTTCCGCAGCGTCTCCGGCCGCACCGCAAGCCGAGAAGGAAAGCGACAAAGGACGTTCGGGTGTCTGGCGTGTGGCCTCCGTCGCTGCGCTGTTAGCATTGCTGGCCGGATTGGCGATTGGCGCGCTTCTCATTCGCAAGCCCGAGCAGGCCTCCCTTCCGGTCTACCACCCGCTAACGTTTCGCCGCGGCATGGTGCGTTCCGCGCGATTTGCGCCTGACGGCAAGATGATCGTGTACAGCGCCGCGTGGGAAGGCAAGCCGCTGCAACTGTTTACCACGCGTCCCGAGAGCCCCGACTCGCACGAACTGGAACCCGAAGGCGCGGACGTTCTCGCGGTTTCATCCGCAGGCGAGATGGCGCTGTCGCTGAATAGCCATCCGATCGGGTCGTTTCTCTATTCCGGAACGCTGGCGCGCGTTCCACTAGTCGGCGGCGCTCCGCGTGAGGTCATGGAGAACGTCGAGTGGGCGGACTGGTCTCCAGACGCGTCTTCGCTCGCAATCGTGCGTTACGAACAAGGCCGCCATCGCCTCGAATATCCCGCAGGCAAGGTGCTGTATCAGCCCGATGGATGGATCGGCCACATTCGCATTTCGCCCAAAGGCGACTCCATCGCCTTAATCGACCACCCAACGCTGAATGACGACGGCGGATCGCTCGTCCTGGTGGACCTCAACGGAAAAAAGACGGTCCTTTCCACCGGCTGGGACAGTATTCAAGGGGTCGCGTGGGCGCCGACAGGTAACGAAGTTTGGTTCACCGCCACGCGCACCGGTGGCGACCGCTCGCTCTATGCCGTTGACCTCTCCGGCAAATTGCGGTTGCTGGCGCGCGTTCCGGGCGAACTGACCATCCTCGATGTGGGAAAAGACGGAAACGTTCTGCTCACGCGCGGCAACGATCGCGCTGGACTGATCGGCTTGCCACCGGGCGCCTCAAAGGAACGCGATCTGTCATGGCTTGACTGGTCGACCCCGGGCGACCTGTCGGCGGACGGCAGCACGATTCTATTTACCGAAAGCGGCGAGGGAGGCGGTCCTAAGTATGCGGTCTTCATGCGAAAAACCGATGGATCACCCGCCATCCGTCTGAGCGAAGGGACGGGCGCGGCGTTGTCCCCGGATGGAAAGTGGGCCATCGTGCGGCCCAACACTCCCCCAGCGCCGTTGATGCTGTTGCCGACCGGCGCCGGCGAATCCAAGCTGCTCTTCCAGGATTCCATCAATCACCTCTCCACGCGATGGCTCCCCGATGGCAAGCGTCTCGTGTTTTCCGGCAACGAGCCCGGCCACGGCTTCCGTTTCTACGTCGAAGGTCTCGACGAAAGCAAGCCTCGCCCGATCAGTCCGGAGGGCGTCAACCCGTTAGTCATTCTTTCGCCGAACGGCGAATCAGTGGCGAGCACCGGGCCCGACGGCCGAATCTATCTTTATCCCGTCGCGGGCGGCGATCCAGTGGCGGTCCGTGGCGCCGAATCCGGCGAGGTGCCTACCGGATGGTCGGCAGATGGAAAGCTGTTGTACGTTTATCAATTCGGTGAGATTCCGGCCAAGGTCATGCAAGTCAACATCGCCACCGAAGAACGCAAGCCCTGGAAGCAACTGGTTCCCGCCGACTCCGCGGGCATCGACACCATTCGCGGCCTTGAACTCGCAGCCGATGGGAAGTCTTACGTCTACGGCTACATTCGGACCTTGTCCGATCTGTATCTGGTGGAAGACCTGAAGTAATCTCCCGAAAAAGCCATCTTCCCTTACATAGTCAGGACAACGCGAAACTCTGCTTTTCCGCTCATCATCCGCGCGTAGGCTTCAGCCGCTTTCGCCAGCGGATATTTCTCGATCATGGCCTTCACGCCAGTCATCTCAGAGAAGCGGAGCGTGTCCTCCGAATCGGTCGGTATCCCCGAATACCAGCCCTGAATGCGCTTCCCGCCCGCGATCAATTGCATCGGCGCCACTTCGAGTGGGTCCGCCGACGCTCCGATGACCACCAGTGTGCCGTTGTCTCCTAGGCCATCAACCAGCGACGACATAGCTTTTCCGCTAGGCGCGGTAGCCAGAATTACGCGCGCGCCGCCCAGTTTCTTCAGTTCGGCTGCGGCATCCGCTGCGGCGCTGTCGATATAGACATCCGCGCCAAGTTTCTTCGCAAGTGCGCCGTTCTCCGGCCCGCGCCCGATCGCTGCAACACGATACCCGAACTTCTTGGCAAACTGAATTCCCAGGTGGCCCAGCCCGCCTATCCCCTGAACCGCGACCAGATCACTGGGAAGCCCACCATTACGGCGGAGCGCGTTGAACGTCGTGATTCCGGCGCACATCAGCGGCGCGGCTTCGGCAGGGTCCAACGACTCCGGCATGTGGGCCAGCGCTTCTACCGGCGCAACCATGAATTCCTGATAGCCACCGTCGTAGCTGATCCCGCAAACGATATTGCTCGCGCAGTTCGCAAAATCGCCCCTGCGGCACGCGAGGCACGTGCCGTCATGGCCGCCATGCCAGCCCACGCCGACACGTTCACCTTTCTTCCAGGTCTTCACGCCGGCTCCGACGTCATCAATTACTCCGGCAACCTCGTGTCCCGGAACACGCGGATACGAGATGCCCGGCAATATGCCTTCTTTAGTGATCACGTCGCTATGACAGACCCCACACGCTTGAACCTTAATTCTCACCTGTCCCGGGCCGGGCTGAGGAATATCCCGTTCCACTATTTCGAAATCCGCCCCCGCTTTCGGCACTTGCACTGCTTTCATCTTCGCCATTTTCTGTTTCCCTTCCTTATGCAAATCGTTGCTGCCGCGACCGAAGAGCGGGTAACGTTGTTACCCGCCCAGCGGCGCGATTCATTCCGATAATTAGTACAAGCTCCGCCCTCAAGCCGTCTTCTTCGTGACCTGCGTTCCGATTGATTCAGCAGCTTGAATGATCAACTCGGCGACCTCTCCTGGATGCGAAACCATCGCCGCGTGGCTGGAAGGCACAGTGCGAACCGTAGCGCCCATTCTCTTACCCATGAATTCCTCGGCTTGCGGTGGAATCATCTGATCGTTCGAAGCGACCATGTAGAGCTTCGACAAAATCAGGCGTTCGTGCCGCCATCCACGGTCAGGTTCGCGCCAGTGATATACGACGCCTCCGGACCTGCTACGAATGCGACCAGTGCAGCGACCTCTTCAACCTGTCCGTAGCGGTCAAGTGCTGTGGCGGCCTTTTGGGGCAGCGCCCACTCGCCCGCGGCAGGATTTAGGTCCGTGTCGATCGGACCCGGCTGGATGTTGTTAACCGTAATGCCCCGGCTCCCCACTTCTCTGGACAAGCCCTGCGAAAACATCTTGACCGCTCCCTTGGTGGCCGAGTAGGGCACAAGACCGGGCGTCATGGCGCGCTCGCCTACGCAGGAACCGATCATGATGATGCGTCCGCCATTTTTCAGGTGCTTCAACGCCGCCTGCGTTGTGACGAACACGCCGCGGACGTTGATGTCGATCAGGCGGTCCAGCTCTTCCAGCGTGGTCTCCTCGAACCTCTTGGGAACGACCGTGCCTGCGTTGTTCACCAGAATGTCGAGCCGGGCGAATGTCGCCACAGTCTTTTCGACTGCAGCTTCGACGGCGCCAGCATCGGCGGCGTCGGCCTGGATCGCGATTGCCTTTCCGCCAGCGCGTTCAATCTCCTTGACGACCGACTCGGCCGCACCAGCGCCTTTCGTATAGGTGATGGCCACATTCGCTCCGTCCGCCGCCAGGCGCTTGGCAATTGCGGCACCAATGCCGCGCGAGCCGCCCGTGATGAGAGCAGTCTTACCTTCGAGATTCCTGGACATTCATGACTCCTGTGTTGTGAGGCTCACTGGACCTGCAAGAAACAATCTTGAACGCAACGATCGAACTCATCCTCGACCCAGGCTTTAGGACGGTCGGCGTCGACGCTATGGCTGAGAAGCCAGTGCGGCCAAGACAAGCATTTACCGCCCTGACCAACAAGGCTGCGTCAGTTATGGATGCCCGCATGCCGTATCCGGTTCCGCGAAACCCAACCCGACCACAATGCCGATCGAGGCGGCTCGTCGTAAATCATTCATTCAACAAGATCTACGCCCGCGTTCCAAATCGAGAATTAATTCGGCATTCATTTGCACTTTCCTGTAACACCTCACTGTCTGCCTGCATTTATCCGTGTGGCCCCACAGTGGGCTGCGGCGAGGATGAAGTAATTTCCTTCGCCTACTGACGGAGAAGAACATGATTTCGGGCAACGTTACATTGACTCATCCAGAAAGCAATCATAAGCAGTTCATCGCCAGCGACAATCGCGGACATCACTTCCTGCTCGACGATGCCGCAGGCAACACCGGGCCCAAACCAATCGAGTTGATCGCGATCGGGCTCGCCGGCTGTACAGCGTTTGACGTGATTGGCATCCTGCGAAAAAAACGTCAGGAAGTCACCGGCTACACAGTAAAGGTCGAGGCCGACCAGCGCACCGAACCGCCGAATGTGTTCACCAGAGTTCGCGTTCGCCACATCGTGACCGGCGTTGACATCGCCGAGCGGGCAGTGCAGGACGCAATCCATCTTTCAGAGTCGAAATACTGCTCGGTGAGCGCGATGATCCAGTTCAGCGCGCAAATCGAGACGACCTATGAAATTGTCCCTGCAGAACGTGCGGTTGCGGTGAGCGCATAGGCCCGGAATGCGTCAGCTTTGAAGCCGTGGGAGCTTGCGCAGAGGGTGAGCGCGCGTCGTGGAATTGACAGTCGGAAACCGCGAATCTAATATGATAAGTGGGCTGGGCGCAGTCACGTCCGGCCTTTCGTATGCAGGTTTCCTGCCTTGAAGGCGCGACAGGCGCCGTTCCCCGACCGTTGGCGGTGTAGCTCAGGTGGTTAGAGCGACGGTCTCATAATCCGTAGGTCGTAGGTTCGAGTCCTACCGCCGCCACCAATCTTAACTCTCGGCTGGAGAATCACTTACTGGATTCTGGCGTTCTCGGTGGGACCCTGATTCGTTGCCCATCCATTGTATTCATCCTTCGCGTCTGCGCTTCGCAGGCGCGGGGGATCTGCTTTTCGTCCGTCACTAACCACTACACGCGTATCACACATACCGCCGATCGCTGATCACAGACAGCGCATCTCGACTCATCCATCCTTTAAAGGTTGTCATCCCTCGCGACTCCGCTTCGGAGGCGCGGGGGGATCTGCTTTCGCCACAACAACCAGAAGACCATGCCCCGCGAACACCGCTACTTCGTCTACATCCTGTCCAGCAAGTCGCGCCGCCTCTACACTGGCGTTACCAACAACATTGGGAGACGAGTCGCCCAGCACAAGAAGCGCGAAATCCCCGGCTTCACCCAGCGATACAAAATCAATCGCCTCATGTACTACGAAGAATTTCGGTTGATCGGCAGCGCCATCCACCGTGAGAAAGAAATCAAACACTGGATTCGCGCCCGACGTGTCGCCCTGATCGAACGCGAAAACGCCACTTGGGACGACCTAGCCGACGACTGGGGCAAGCCCATCAAACTCCTCAAGCCTGTCGTTGTCCCGGCGACAGCAGATCCCCCGCGCCAAGGGCGCGAGGGATGACACCTTCTAATTTTTGTTCCAAAAATCCGTCGCTGCGTCGTTATTGAGGCTTGTCATCCCTCGCTACTGTGCCCTCGTGGTTTCGCCGCACCTCCGAGGTTTGTCATCCCTCGCTTTTCCGCCCCCCTTATGTTTGTCATCCCTCGCGACTGCGCTTCGCAGGCGCGGGGGACCTGCTTTCTGTCGGTAGCGCGAAAGGCGCGATTGTCATCCCTCGGTCGCTACCCTTCACCCTTGTCATCCCTCGGTCGCTACCTTGCACGTTTATCATCCCTCGCCTCTCCGTCCCCTGATATTTGTCATCCCTCGCGACTGCACTTCGCAGGCGCGGGGGACCTGCTTTCTGTCGGTAGCGCGAAAAAGTGCGATTGTCATCCCTCGGTCGCTACCCTTCACCCTTGTCATCCCCTCGGTCGCCACCTTGCACGTTTATCATCCCCCGCCTCTCCGTCCCCTAATATTTGTCATCCCTCGCGACTGCACTTCGCAGGCGCGGGGGATCTGCTTTTCTCACGCCGTCATTCTGAGCGAGCCCGCCGAGGCGACCTCGTCATGACGACTCATAAAGACGGCACATGGGGAGCAGGCGAGTCTGTGATTTGGAGAAAGCGAGTTTCGGGGTCCGGAAGGGAACGGACCCGCAAACGCCAACGTTGGGCAATTGGGTAACTGCTGAAGCGCCGATTGAGCGCATCACTCCACTCGTCCTTATCACACTGCCCCGTGACCCACGTCCTTTTCACGGCTTTGCCCTTTACCTAGAATCGCGCATGCGAGGCGAAGGGAATTTGTTGTCTCCGGCGCCTCCCCTCCCGAGTCAACCTCGGGCGAGGGCATAAGTTCTTTGTTAAGACGAATTTACCTGTAACCCTTATGGGCTCAGTCGCTTGCGCACGAAATGTGTGCTAACTCACTGATTCCAAAGATTCGAGGGGGAGGGGGGAGGGGGGTACCCCGCCGTCATCATGCCGCGACGTCTTCCCTGGCCGGCTCGACTTCCTGGGGTTTTCCGCCAGACATTCTTACCAGCCAGGTTTTGAGAATCACATAGAGCACGGGGATGAAAATCAGGTTAAGCACCGTCGAGAACAACATGCCACCCACAATCGCAGTTCCCACGGAATGCCGTCCCAGCTTACCTGCACCGCTCGCAAAATAGAGGGGCAGGACACCCAGGATGAACGCGAACGACGTCATCAGGATCGGCCGTAAACGCAACTCCGCGGCCTCAATCGCCGCGTCGGTGATCGAACGTCCGCGGTCAATGAGCTGTTCGGCGAACTCCACGATCAAGATGGAATTCTTTGCCGACAATCCAATGAGCAGGACAAGCCCAATCTGAACATAAATATCGTCTACCAGATCGCGCGCTGAGACGAACAACAACGCGCCCAGTACTGCCATTGGCACGGCCAGCAAGATGATGAAGGGCAGGGCGAAGCTCTCGTACTGCGCCGAGAGAGTGAGGTACACAACCAGCAAGCCCAGACCGAAGATGATGATGGCCTTTCCGCCGGATTCTACTTCTTCCAGCGCGAGCCCTGACCAGCTGAACGACATGCCTTGCAGCATGTACTGTTTGGCCAACTCTTCCATCGACTTCAAGCCCTGGCTCGAGCTCAAGCCTGGGGCAGGAGCTCCATCAATCTCCGCTGAACGGAACAAGTTGAAGTGACTGATGACCTGCGGACCTGCTGTTTCCTTGAGCGACACAATATTGTCCAGAGGCACCAGTCCATTGGTGTCGGACCGTACATAATATTGGCGAAGGTCACGCGCATTCATGCGGAAGGGCTGATCAGCCTGCACGTAAACACGATAAGACCGGTTGTTGAAGTCGAAGTCGTTCACATACTCCGATCCCATGTAGACGCCCAAAGCCTGGGTTATCTGGCTGATGGGTACGCCAATCGCCTTGGCCTTCTCGCGATCGATCTGTACTAATTGCTGCGGATCAGTCGCCGTGTAGCTGGTAAACAGTCCAGTAAGATCTTGGCGCTGCCGGCCGGCGGCCACGATCTTGTGGGCGACGTTGTCCAAGTCTTCCAGGGTGTTACGCCCCAGGTCCTGCAGTTGGAATTGGAATCCGCCGAAGCTGCCGATGCCGTTGATGGCCGGCGGTTCAAACGCAACTACGATGGCTCCGGGAATGCCGAACAGTTTGGGCGAAACCCTCGCGACGATGTCGCTTGCGGCGTGTCCTTTGCCTTTCCGATCGTCGATCGGTTTCAGCGGAGCAAAGACCAATCCATAGTTCGGTGAGCTGCCACCCGAGAGAGAGAACCCGGGAACAGCGAACGTGCCGAAGACATCGGGATCAGCCCGGAGAATTTGCTCGGCCTGCTTGGCAATGTTCGTGGTGTACGAAAGTGAAGCACCGGGCGGCGCCTGCACGACCACGATGAAGTAGTTCTGGTCTTCCTGCGGGACAAAACCCGTGGGAACGTGAACGTACATGTAGGCGGTTGCCGCAAGAGCAGCCAAGAACAGGACCACCACGGCGTAGCGGTAGACCAGCACCCAGGAAATTACTCTGCCATACACCGTTCCCAAACCGTGGATCGCTTTATCGACGCCACGAGCGAACTTCGCATACCCGCGCGAAAGCCATCCAATGCCGGTCCAATCGAAAAGACTGTACTTGTGCTCTTCCGAGCGGAGCAATAGAGCGGCGAGCGCCGGCGACAGAGTGAGTGCATTGAACAAAGAAATCGCGATCGAGAAGGCTATCGTGAGAGAAAACTGCCGGTACAGAATTCCGGTGGTGCCGGGGAAAAACGACACCGGCACGAACACCGAAATCAGCACGAGAGACGTCGCAACCACGGCACCCGACACCTCGGCCATCGCGACCGAAGTCGCGGTTTGCGCGCTTGACCCGTCTTCAGTGATGTGCCGTTGGACGTTCTCAATCACCACGATCGCATCGTCAACCACCAGTCCGGTCGCCAGAGTAATCCCGAACAGCGTCAACGAATTGATGGAGAAGCCAAAGACCTTGATGAAGGCGAAAGTGCCAATCAACGATACCGGTATCGTAACTGCAGGAATGATGGTGGCCCGCCAATCCAGCAGGAAAAAGAAAATCACGATGATGACGATCAGAATGGCTTCTTCGAGCGTGGTTACTACTTCCCGCACCGAATCGCCGACAACAGTTGTCGTATCAAACGCGACGACATACTTGATGCCGGGCGGGAAGGACTTCGAGAGTTCAATCAGCTTGGCTTTCGCAGCCTTGTCCACCTCAAGGGCGTTGGCGTTGGACAATTGTTGTACGCCAATTCCAACTGCTTCGTGTCCGCTGTAAAGAAGATTCGTGTCGTAGCTCTCTGCGCCAATCTCAGCCCGTCCGACGTCTTTGAGCTGCACGATTCCGGTCTTGGTGTTCTTGATGATGATGTTCTCGAATTCCCTGGGGTCGGACAGGCGTCCTATTACGCGCAATGCGACTTGGAAGTTTTGCTTCTCGTCGGCAGGAGGACGTCCCAGCTGTCCTGCCGGGATTTCGACGTTCTGCTCCTCTAGCGCGTTGACGACGTCAGCAGCAGTCAATTGGCGAGCCGCCAGTCTTGTCGGATCAAGCCAAATCCGCATGGCGTACTTGCGCTCGCCGAAGATGACCACATCTCCAACGCCCGGTATGCGCTTCAAGGCATCTTTGACATAAACGTCCAGGTAGTTCGAGATGTACTGGTTCGACAGGCTGTTGTCCGGAGAATAGAAACCTGCAGCAAAAACGAAATTGGGGTTCGCCTTGGTAATCGTTATACCGGTGTTCTTGATTTCTTGCGGCAACCGGCCTTGAGCTGTCGCCACGCGGTTCTGCACATCGACGGCAGCAATGTTCAGGTCATAGCCGGTGCGAAAAACCACGTTGATGTTGCTGGTTCCGTCGTTAGAGCTCGTCGAGGTAATGTAATGCATGCCCTCGACCCCGTTGATCTGCTGTTCCAGCGGAATCGTAACGGCGGATTCCACAGTCTGGGCATTCGCTCCCACGTAGTTGCTCGTCACTGTGACCTGTGGCGGGGCAAGGTCGGGATACAACGAGATCGGCAGTGTAGGAATACACACCGCTCCCGCCAGAATGATCAGCAAAGCACAAACCGTGGCAAAAATAGGCCGCTGAATGAAGAAATCAACCAACTGGAATCTCTCTTTTTCTCACCGCCGCATCTGCACCGCGGTGTGAAGTCTTCACGCCTTCTCGGTTAGCTGATGGGCTGCACTGGAGCTCCGTCGATAAGGAACTGGATGCCCGAAGTGATTACCTTCTCACCCGGCTTCAGTCCGTCCTTGACGGCATAGTCATTGCCAATCGTGTCACCCAGCGTGACCGACCGTTGCTTAGCCACCGTACTTCCGTTGACTTCCGTGGCCACGTAAACAAATGGCTGTCCTCCGATGCGCGTCACCGCCAGCACTGGAACAGTCGGAGCGGGTGCGGTGCTCCAGATCACGCGAGCTTTCACCAGTTGCTCGGTACGAAAACGATCGAGCGATCCGTGGATTGGCGCCTTGGCCAACACCCCCTGAATCGCGTTATCAACCTGCTGTGAGACGAAGTCGATGCTGCTGCTTTCGATCAGGTCCCCTGAACTGGTTACGATCTGCACAGGCAGTCCGATGCGGACGTCGTGCGCGCGCTCAGTCGGAATATAGATATAGGCTTCCAGTTCGGCATTCTCGTCTACCGTAGTCAGCACTGTCTGCGGAGACACGTAGTCGCCCAGGTGCACAGGAACATCACCGACGATGCCGGCGAAGGGGGCGGTGAGGCTGTAATAAGCCAGCTCACGTTGTTGGGTAACGCGCGCCGCCTTCGAAGCATCATAATCCGCTTTGGAATTCTCGTAAGCCTGCACTGCCTGATCGTAGTTTTGCTTGCTGGTCACGCCAGCTTCGAACAGTCCTCGCTGCCTGTCCAACTCGCTTTTGTTATAGTCGAAAACCGCTTTCTTCTGGGCTTCGGTGCTGATCTGCTGATCCACTGTGGCTTGCTGTTTCAGCGGATTGATTGTCATCAATACCTGTCCAGCGCGTACCTGATCACCAGATTTCACCGATATTCGCGTGAGCGCGCCATCCACCTGAGGTTGGATGGTTGCGGAACGGCGCGACTTGATCGTAGCCACGTATTCGTCCGCCTGCGGCACGGGCGCAAGCTCAATGGTCTTTGTGCTGACCGGCATGGCCTTCGGCGGCGGCTGTTTGGCCTCCGTCTTGCTGCAACCTGAGGCCGAAAGGATTGCCACGCTCAATAACAAAATCGGAAGGAAAGCAATAATTCGCTTCATGGCACATCTCCGCAACTAACAGATGAGCTACAGATGCAGCACTGCCTCCTGAAGGTGCAGGTCACCTTGCGACTGCTGGTCAGAAATATTTTCGGCAACTTCGCCTGTGATACGCTTACGCTCATCCGCTCTAACGACGATGCCATGTCGCTCAGGATGTGTCCGATGGGCCTGACTCGGTGCTACTGCCGGACACGCAGAGATCGGTTTTATGCGTCCTTCACATATCCGAACTTTGATCTTCCTGCTCTTGTTGCTGGGGTTTGCACTTTGGGCGATCCCGACCGCGGCCGATTTCGTCATTGAGTACAACTGGTGGAAGGAAGTCGCGCAGGTGGACACGTGGGTCAGCATGCTGTGGTACAGCATCGCCCCTGCGGCAATTGGCAGCCTGCTGGCATTCGTTGCATTTTACGTGGCTCATGCGCGTGGCCTGCACTTCGCTGGGATACGTCAGCGCGATTTTCCTCTATACTCTCGCCTGGTTCCGGTGGGTCTGGCGCTGGTCGCGATTTGGTTCGCGTCCGCCGCAATTGACTTCTGGACCGTCATGCGCTTTTTCGGATCGCGAGGAATCACTGCCCCTCCGGACGCCTGGCAGGACCACGTCTTTTCGCACCCTTTGCCGTTTTACCTTTTCGACCTGCCTTTCTATTCCGACCTGCTGGGTTTTGTGTTTGGGTTGGCGATTCTCTCGGCCGTGCTGTTCTGGGGTACGGCTCGTGGCTGGCAGTTGTCAGAACGAATTCGCTATGGCCAGCTGATCGATGGGTCAAATAGGCCCATTGATTTTGGCGCATACCTGCGCTTGCCAGGTGCCACACGTACGTCGTTTGTCCGCGTGCTTGGTGTGATTCTATTGCTGGGTTTTGCAGCGTGGGTTTATCTAGGCAACTTCGAGCTCCTGTTGAACACTCACGCTTTCATGACCGGCGCCGACTTCGTGGATGAGAAGGTCACTCTTCCGTTGCGCTGGCTGCTCATCATTTCCGCATTGGCGGCGCTGCCGCTGGTTTGGCTGTCGAAGTTCAAGCAGGCCGCCGTCCTCGTAGTCTCATGTTTTGCGTTGCAATTGGCGGTGCCCGCTGTGGTTCGCGCCGTGTACGTGCGACCGAATGAGATTTCCATCGAGCGCCCTTATATCGAGCGGCACATCGAGGCGACCACCTCCGCATTTGGCTTGAATCGAAACGCTACCGAAAGTCCGTTCACGCCTTCAGGTCAAGGCGTGGTCGACCCCGTCCAGGACGCTACGCTGCTCGCCAATGTGCGGCTCTGGGACTTGCGTGCTTACGGCGCTACCATTACGCAAATTCAAGCGCTACGCCCCTACTACACGTTTCCCGACACAGACGTTGATCGCTACTTCATCAATGGCAAGATCAAACAGGTATTGCTGTCTCCTCGCGAAATTGATGTGACGCAATTGTCCGCCGAGGCGAGCGAGAGTTGGATCAATCCTCGTTTCATTTACACCCATGGCATTGGCGCGGTCGTAGCCGAGGTCAACAAGATTACGCCGGATGGCCTGCCCGTCCTGCTCATCGAGAACGCGCCGCCGGAGATCAAGTCGCCCGGCTTTCAAGCTCACCCGGCCGGAAATCTATTTTGGCGAGAAAACCCAGGATCCTGTCTTTGTCCACACGGCTCGCGAAGAGTTCGATTATCCGTCGGGCGATCAGAACAAGTATTCGACCTATCAAGGCACCGGCGGCTTTCCCGTCGGCTCTTTTCCTCTGAAACTCGCCGCCGCGATTTCACAGGGCGAGCCGAACATTGTTTTTACCGGATATCTGACCGGGCAGAGCCGCATGATGATTTACCGCAAGGTGCAGGCGCGATTGGCCCATCTGGCCGGTTTCCTGCACTGGGACCCGGATCCCTACATGGTCATTACTGATGACGGCAGGTTGGTCTGGATGGCGGATGCCTACACGACGTCTCTCTCGCATCCGTACTCGGCGGCGCTACCCGTGGCGGGTATCGACGAAGGCGCGAACTACATTCGTAATTCGGTGAAAGCCACGGTGGACGCCTACACAGGGGAAATGTCGCTGTATGTATTTGATCCCAGCGACCCCATTATTCAGGCTTACCAGAAGTTGTTCCCAAAGTTATTCCACCCTGCGTCAGAAATGCCCGCCGATTTGCGCCGCCACGCCCGCTATCCGGAAGCGTTGTTTCGCACCCAGGCTGAGGCGTATCGGGTGTTTCACATGCGCGACCCTCAGGTGTTCTACAACAAGGAAGATATTTGGGAGATCGCACGCGACCTGTTCGGCCAGTCTGGACAACCCGAGCCCTTGGCGCCAACTTATGTAGTAGCTACCTTACCTGGGGAAAAACAACCCGAGTACTTGTTGATCCTGCCATTCAGCCCCAGGGGTAAAGACAACCTAATCGGATGGATGGCCGCTCGATGCGATGGAGACCAACTGGGTAAGCTGATCTTCTATCAATTGCCGAAGCAACAATTGATGTACGGGCCAATGCAGATTGAATCGCGCATCGACCAGGACCAAACTATTTCCAAAGACCTGACCCTATGGAACCAGCAGGGTTCGCGCGTTTTGCGTGGCAGTATCATCGCTCTCCCGGTGACTGGCGGCTTCCTTTACTTGGAGTCCATTTACATTCAGGCGACCGAAGCCCGCATGCCGCAGCTCAAGAAGGTAGTCTTGGCGATGGGCGACCGCCTAATCTATCGCGACACGTTCGACGAGGCCCTTGCTGACCTGACGGGAGAAGCGGCTCCGCCGATAGCTGCTTCTGCACAAGCAACGGCCGCGCCGACGAGCGCGAACAGCGTTCCCTCGCTGGCGGAGCGCATCCATCAGCTTCGCGATCAGGCCG
Source organism: uncultured Acidobacteriaceae bacterium (assembly GCA_963730105.1). Classification (GTDB taxonomy): domain Bacteria; phylum Acidobacteriota; class Terriglobia; order Terriglobales; family Acidobacteriaceae; genus DASRAA01. The sequence continues at coordinate 163,889 of CAVSQO010000006.1, read as the reverse complement.
AGCAACTGGCTCGAGAGTTGGAGAAGCTGGAAAAGGATACCGTCAAGAAGTAAGTCCACGATCGCAGAATGGCCAGAATTGGCCATGATCGGGCTGTGAGGCGGTATCCCAAGCTGAGCGGCAGCGAATCGCAAATGGCCGTCGATAGGCATGACCACATTCTGATCGATCTTATTCCTTCCGTGTTAAGTGACCAGTCCACACAACATGATCTTCCCATCGACGGCATGCGAGACAGTTCAGGCAAACAAAAGGCGGATACCAACGCGCGACCTGCGAGTGAGTGCGTCGACCTACAGCCGATCTTGTGAGTACGTGACATCAGGCATTTCGGATTTCTTCCGGGCAATGTTTTCATCGAAATTAATTTAGTGGTTTAATTCATTGCTTCCCATCCAACTTGATTCTCCTGCCGTATAGACACCAGTAGATGGAACCACTCGAGTCTGTCGGGGCTCGGTACCGTGCCTTAACAGTGCCTCAAGCTGCGTGAAGTCTGCCCATTCTCAGATCTGAGGACAAACACATGAAGCGACTCTTGCTCCTACTGACGATGGCGATACTCACGCTCGTTTCCACGAGCATGTTTGCATCCAGCCATCGCGAAGCTCCCATCACTGCTCTGGATCATGCTGCCGACGTAACCGACTGGTATGCATTCGTGAGCTACGACCATCCGGATCGCGTCACCATGATTCTCAATGTTGATCCACTCCTGGAACCGGCCAATGGGCCCAACTACTTTCCGTTCGACCCCAACGTACTTTACGAGATGGAAGTCGACAACAATCGGGATGGCATTCCCGACGTTGTTTTCCAGTTTCGATTCACAACCCAAATCCGGCTGCCCGGCGTATTTACAGGCTATGTCGGAGGGATTGCAGGCATCCCGCCAATCACTGCTCTCAGCGGTCCCGGATCAGAAGGTCTGAGCCTTAGCCAGACCTACACGGTGACGATGATCAAGAACGGCGTCGCCACTAACCTGACGCAGGGGCAAACGTTGTATTCGGTTCCGTCCAATGTGGGTCCGCGCACCATGCCTGACTACAACGAGCTGTTCAACCAGGGCATTTACAGCCTGGCAAACAATGTGCGGGTGTTCGCAGGTACGGTCGATGATCCTTTCTTTATCGACTTGGGTGCGGCTTTGGACTCGCTGAACTTCCGCATGGGAGTCGGTGGAGTGCTCTCCGCGCAAGTCGATGCTGATGACAAGAACAACTACGCGCCCGATACGATTGCCGGATACAACGTCAACTCAATCGTGCTGGAAGTTCCCATCACCATGCTCACCGTGGATGGCCAGCTGCATCAGGCGGGGGATAAGAATGCCGTTATCGGAACCTACGGAGCCACAGCCCGGCCGCAGATTACCGTCCGAAAGGTCGGCGGCATTCAACCCAACGGAGGATCTCCGTACGTTCAGGTGAACCGGGAAGGCAACTCGCTGATCAATGAACTGATTATCGGCACCGGCTCGAAGGACAAATTCAGCACCGATGTTCCAGCAAACGACGGTCAATTTGCTAGCTTCTTTCTCAACCCACTTCTTGCCCAAATCTTCTCTTCGATCGGCATTCCGGTCCCACCGGCCCCACGTCTGGACCTGCTACCGCTGGTGCAATACATGGCTCCGATATGCCCCGGATGCGGACCGGACGACACTGGCCCGATTGCCGACCTGCTTCGTCTGAACACGGGAATCCCGCCAACGCGCGGTTGCCAACCAGAAGCGTCTTGGCTTCATTGCCGGCGATGTGGCTGGTTTTCCAAATGGGCGGCGGCCCGTCGATGACGTCGTCGACATCGCGGCCCGTGCCGTCGGGGGCATCCTGGCGGATCCGGTGAAGTACGGCACGCGCATAGGTGACGGCGTCCAGCTCAACGGACTTGGATACGGTACGACGTTCCCCTACGTGCTGCCCGCTAACAGTGGACGCCAAAGCGTCCACATTGGTCCTGGACAGGAAGGTTGCTCAGGCCAGCCTGGCGGCATCTGCCCGGTCAACTAGTGGCTCTTCGTGGCTGCCCGGAATTTACACGCGGCAGCCACGAACCCTTCTTCGAGAAACGAGGATGTTATGAAAACTCTACTTGCTATCGTCACGATTATGCTGGGTTGCCTCCCCGTGTTTGGACAGGCTGGAGCCCCGGTTCAACCGAAGCTCTCTCCTGCTGAACAGGGCGTGGAACGCGCCCAGAAAATACTGGCTGCCAAGCCTAAAGATTACGAAGCGTACAACGCATTGGCCTTGGCACTGTCTCGGCGGGCACGCGAAACTTCCGACGTCAGTTACTACGCCCAGGCAGAACAGGCCTTGCAGAAGTCGTTCGCGATCTCACCCGGCAACCTCGACGGAGCCCGCATCCATGTCTGGCTTCTGCTCGGCCGGCACGAATTTGCGGCCGCTTTGGAAGAAGCGAAGGCACTGAACAAGAAGACACCCGACGACGTCATGGTCTACGGCTTCCTGACTGACGCCAACGTCGAGCTGGGCAAATACAAAGATGCGGAAACGTCGGCGCAATGGATGCTCAACCTCCGGGGCGCGAATGTTCCTTCGTTGACCCGCGCAGCCTACTTGCGCGAACTGTTCGGAGACGACGAAGGGGCAGTCGAACTCATGGAGATGGCGCTTCAGTCCGTATCTCCCGAGGAAGTCGAAGATCGCGCATGGATCACCACGCAGATTGCACACGTAAGGCTCGCTTCCGGCAAGTTGCCGCAAGCCGAGGCGCTGCTACAGCAGGCGCTCGCCGAGTTTCCGAACTATCACTATGCGCTCGGAAATCTAGCGAAAGTCCGAATCCAGCAAGGTCGCTATGACGAAGCGGTACAGCTCTATCGACAGCGCTACACCGCCGCACCCCACGCCGAGAATCTTTATGACCTAGCCGATGCTCTGCAACTCGCAGGTAAGAGCGACGAAGCGGCGAAAGCGTTTGCTGAATTCGAGCAGAAATCGTTGGCCGAGAGTGGTCGTGCCGACAACTCCAATCACGAACTCGTCTTCTTTTATGCCGACCACGCGAAGCAGCCGGAAAAGGCATTAGAGGTTGCGCGTCGTGAATATGCCCGTCGGCAGGATGTCTTCACTCTTGATTGCTACGCTTGGGCGCTTTACGTGAACGGCGACTATTCACAGGCGCGTGAACAGATTCAGCGGGCATTGGCGGTGGGTATTCAGGATGCCAAGCTCCTGCGCCACGCCGGGGAGATCTCTCTCAAGCTTGGCGATACTGTCGCTGCACAACGTTACCTGCGTCAGGCAGCCGACTTGACCGCGCCCGAGTCGGCTCAGGCGCGCGTCATCGTAGCATCCCAAGCCCCGCAACATCGGTAGAAACCCACTAATTAAGAGAGAGAAGCATTCGTCGGCTCGGCCAAATCCTCGCGATCTTAGCTGTACTCCTTGCCGGAGTGCCAGGTTACGGTCAGGCCGGCGCTGCTTCTCCATCTTCGGCCGTCGCAAGCCCGCCGTGGAGATTTGCCATGGTGATCCACGCCTTTCAGTGAAGACACGCCTATCATCTTCATGGGAGGGCAAACGCGACGTATGCGGCTCCCTGCGGGCCCTTGGGATTGCGCGAACCGCTGGTAGCGATGACGACGTACTGCTTGCCATCGATCATGTAGGTGCTGGGCGTCGCGTTGCCGGCGTAGGGGAGATTGCCCTCCCAGAGCAGCTTGCCGGTCTTCGGGTCAAACGCGTGCAACTTGTGGTCGAACAGCGTGGCGCCGATGAACAGCACACCTCCCGCAGTCAGGATGGGGCCGCCGTAGTTTTCCGTTCCGGTGTTAGCTATGCCCTTTGCGGCGAGTTCGGGATAGTCGCCCAGAGGAATCTTCCACAGATATTTGCCGGTGTTGAGATCGATTGCGTTGAGTGTGCCCCACGGGGGCACGACTGCGGGATAGCCGTCCGGATCTAGGAACTTGCGGTATCCGGTGAAGACGTATCTCGGATTGGTCGACGATGAGGGAGCATTGCCGGCCTGCTCGTGTTTGTTGCCCGCATCGGCGCGTGCCGGTACGGGCTGCATCGGAGTACCGAGGAAGTGCAGAAGATCCGCAGTATCGGCGGGAGTGAGCGCGGGAAACCCTGTCATGCGGCCTCTGCCGTTGTGGATGATCTCGGCAATCTCCGTCTGCTTGCTACGCTTGTCGATGTCGATGAGCGAAGGAAATGCCGGCGGGCTGCCTGCGCGGTTGTCTCCATGGCAGATCGCGCACCGCGTTTGATAGATCGACTCGCCGGGGCTGGCGTCTCCCTTGTTTTCGCTCAGTCCGCCGGTCCAGGCCAGGTCGTTGGCGTTGACGTAGATGACGCCGGAAAGCGGATCGACCGCCGATCCGCCCCACTCCGCGCCGCCATCGAAGCCCGGGAAAATGATCGTTTGAATATCGACGGAAAAAGGGACGAAGAGTCCTCCACCGCGAAACGACTTGAACTGTTCGACCGCCCATCGATGCGCTTCTGGAGTGCGTGTCGTCAGCATATCTGCCGTAAGCGACTGGCGGGCGTAGGGCGCAGGGGCAAGAGGAATCGGCTGAGTCTTACTTGCCACTTCGCCCGGAACGGTTGAAGCAGGGAAAGGCCGCTCTTCGATCGGAAAGAGCGGCTTGCCGGTCACTCGGTCAAAGACAAAGACGAAGCCCTGCTTGGTGGTTTGTGCGACGGCATCGACCCGTTTGCCGTCATGCATGACCGTGACGAGCGCGGGCGGTGAGGGAAAGTCGCGGTCCCAGATATCGTGATGCACCCCTTGGAAGTACCAGACCATCTTCCCGGTTGCGGCGTCGAGCGCGAGCAGACAGTTGGCGTAAAGATCATTACCCACGCGGTCGAAGCCGTAAAAGTCGGACACCGCGGACCCGGTTGGAACGAACAAAAGGCCGCGCTTCACATCGACCGACATACCCGCCCAGTTGTTGGCTGATCCGGCGGTCTTCCATGCGCCATTGGGCCACGTCTCGTACCCAGGCTCGCCGGGGTGTGGGATGGTGTGGAACCTCCACACTAACTTGCCCGTGCGCACGTTGTAGGCGCGAATATCTCCATGCGGTGCAGGATTGGTTTCCGGAGCGCGAAAGCCGACTATCAGGTTGTCCTTGTAAAGAACGCCGGGTGTGGTGAGCACGACCGAGTTCTGGGTGTAATCGGAGTCGAGGTCCTTGCGCATGTCCAGCCGTCCGCCTTCGCCGAAGCTGGCGATAGGCTTGCCGGTGGCGGGATCCAGCGCGTAGAGGAAGTTCATGATGAAGGCAAAGAGGCGCGAGTCTTTGCCGTCCGTCCAATAGCTCATCCCGCGGCTTGGTAGGTGGGCGACAATGCCAGAATCAAACTTCCAGATTTGTTTTCCGGTGGCTCCATCCAGCGCGTAGACCTGGAGCGTGGACCCGTATCCATAGAGCACGCCGCCAACAACCAGCGGGTTTGCCTGCAGGCCGCCATCGATGCCCACGTCCACGCGCCATACCTGCTTCAATCCGGCGACATTGGCCGGAGTGATCTGGGTGAGCGGTGAGTAATGATCACCATTGACGCCGCCGTTATAGGCCGACCAGTCCATTTGGGTGGCGGGATCGGCAGTCTGGCCGGCGGAGGCAGCCTGCGTCGCGCGCGGCTGGTAGAGACATGTGCCAAGTCCCAGCGCCGTTGCCACGAGGGCGAGAGCTACCGAATTGTATTGGAGCTTTCCCATCTGTCAGGTCTTCATCTTCGGTTACGCGCCAGGAAGCCAAGTACGCGCCAGTACAAAGAAATGCCGGCGATGCATCGGCTTGGGAGTTCACACTCTTTGCGCTCAGCAAGACAAGTCGGCAAATTCTACCCCAATCGCCTATTCCCGCACACCTTCGGAAGCTGCGGCGAAGGCTGATGGGCTGCCTCGACTCATAGATGGTGATTTCGGGCGCGAATGGAATACGATTGCCCTACGAATTTCTCGGGAAGCGCCGGCAGCTTGGGGACCGGCTAAACGTTGCTGAAACTGCTGGCTGGTGGACACGCATGAAATATCGCATCACGTCCGATGGAGTTCTGGAGACCGGGCTTTCGGGCTTCGACCTGATCAACTTTCCCATGCTGAACAAGGGAACCGCGTTCACCGAGACCGAGCGCACCGACTTCGCTCTGCACGGACTGCTTCCCCCACACATTGGCAGTCTCGACGATCAGGCGGCCCGCCGCCTTAAGGCCCTTCACGACTTTGATAGCGATTTCGAGCGGTATGCCTATCTGCGGGACCTGCAGGATACGAACGAAACCCTGTTTTACGCCGTGCTGGTGCGCAACATCGAAGAAATGATGCCGCTGGTGTACACGCCGACCGTGGGCGAGGGATGCCAACGCTTCAGCGAGATCTGGCGCAAGCCGCGCGGCTTGTTTCTCAGCTACCCCATCAAGGAAAGGATTCCCGAGATCCTCGGGCACCATCGCTATGACGCGATCCGCGCAATCGTGGTCAGCGATGGCGAGCGCATTCTTGGACTCGGCGACCAGGGTGCGGGAGGCATGGGAATCCCCATCGGCAAGCTCGCGCTCTATACCGCCTGCGCAGGCATTCACCCGCAGGCGTGTTTACCGATACTGCTCGATGTCGGTACCGATAACAAGGAGCTCCTCGAAGATCCGCTATATGTCGGATGGCGTCATGAGCGGATACGCGGTGCCGAATACGACGATTTCGTCGAAGCCTTCGTCAGCGCCGTCATCGCTCGCTGCAAAAATGTGCTGTTGCAATGGGAGGATTTCGCCGGCATGAATGCGGGTCGATTGCTTGAGCGCTATCGGGACCGGCTCTGCACCTTTAACGACGACATCCAGGGGACAGCGGCGGTGGCCACGGGGACTCTGCTCGCCGCCATCAATGTCACCGGCGTACCCCTGACCGAACAGCGCATCGTGCTCTTTGGAGCAGGATCAGCCGGCATCGGCATCGCCACGCTTCTGCTGAGCGCGATGAAAGATGCCGGCCTGAGCGAAGCGGAAGCGCGCCGCCGTTTCTATGCCGTGGACAAAGATGGACTGCTGGTAGAAGGCATGGCGGACATACGTCCGGCCCAGCGGCTATTTGTGCAACCTCGTTCGGCGGTCGCCGACTGGAAACTGGAGGATCGTGATCGCATTAGCCTGCTCGATGTGGCGAGGAATGCCAAACCAACGACACTAATTGGAGTCTGCGGGCAACCCGGCGCCTTCACGCAGGAAGTGATCCGGGCGATGGCTGCCTCAGTTGAAAGGCCGGTAATCTTCCCACTGTCAAATCCTACGTCGCGATGCGAAGCTACGCCGGAGGACCTGATGAAGTGGACCGAGGGACGCGCGCTCATCGGCACCGGCAGCCCGTTTGCCCCGGTGAACTGGAATGGCCGCGAAGTGCCGATCGATCAGACGAACAATTCGTACATATTCCCTGGAATTGGCCTGGGGATCCTGTCGGTCGATGCCCGGCGCGTCACAGACACGATGTTCATGGCCGCAGCCAAAGCTCTCGCCGAACTTTCTCCCGCACGGCAAAGCAGATCAGGCCGGCTGTTGCCGCCGGTTTCAGAGCTTCGCTCGGTGTCGTTCGCGGTGGCCAAGGCGGTCGCGCTTCAAGCGATGAATGATGGTGTTGCGAGCCCCCTTGACGAGCGCACCTTGGAATCTCGTATCCTCGCCAATGTTTGGGAACCGGTCTATCTCCCGTACCGCTTCAACCCCGATTCGTGAGGGAACGCGAAGGCATACTCATTCGACTGGCCACGGACTAAACCCCTCGACCACCGACGTGAGTTCCTGCTATCGTGCTAGTACGTTTTTGCTGTCACGCCCTTAGCGATTAGCTCGTTGATCTTCTCTCCCCGGAGGAACTGGCTTTGCGATCCGCTACGCTCGCCCTTCTTGTTGCTTGTCTGTTTACCTCGATGTTGGCGCAGGAACAACCCTCGAAACCTAATTCGCAGCCAGCGCAGAAACCAACAGGATCACAAAAAGCCACGACTGCTTCGGGGACGCCCGCGGCTGACGCGCAGTCAGACGACAACGAGGCACAGGGCCCGTGGAAGGGTATGCAATATCGCCTCGTCGGACCATATCGTGGCGGCCGAGTTGTAGCAGTGTCGGGCGTGGTCGGTCAGGACAACGTCTACTACTTCGGCGCTGTTGCCGGAGGCGTCTGGAAGACCACCGACGGCGGCCTCACCTTCAAGCCGATCTTCGACAAGACGAAGGATGCGTCGCCGGCGATTGGCGCTATCGCCGTCTCCGAGTCCGACCCGAACGTTATCTATGTCGGAACCGGCGAGGCCTGCATTCGCGGCAATATCGTCGGCGGCAACGGCGTGTACAAGTCGATCGACGCCGGTACAACGTGGAAACTCGTCGGCTTGTCTGATACTCATGCCATCGGCCGTTTGATCGTCAATCCCAGGAACCCGGACATCGCATTCGTCGCAGCGTTGGGACATCCCTTCGCCGACAACGAAGAGCGTGGCATCTTCCGCACCCTCGACGGGGGCAAGACATGGCAGAAGGTCCTCTACAAGGACGCCAAGACCGGCGGCATCGACATCACCTTCGATCCCACCAACGCCAACATTCTTTATGCGGCGCTCTGGCAGGCGAAGCGCACACCCTGGAGCATGGATAGCGGCGGCCCGGGCAGCGGGCTCTATAAATCCATTGACGGCGGAACCACCTGGAAGGAACTCAAAGGTCACGGCCTGCCGGACGGCGTCATCGGCCGCATCGGCGTGACGGTCTCAGGCGCCAATCCCAATCGCGTGTACGCCGTGATCGAAGCCGACAAGGGCGGCATCTATCGCTCCGACGACGCCGGCGAAACTTGGCGCTTGATGACCGACGATCACCGCTTTCGCCAGCGTGCCTGGTACTACTCGCACATTTTCGCTGACCCCAAATCCGCCGATTCGGTGTACATCCTTAACACCGCCGTCTATCGCTCCAATGACGGTGGCAAGACGTTCAATCGCCTGCGCGTACCTCACGGCGACAATCACGCGCTGTGGATCGACCCCACGAACCCCAAGCGCATGATCGAGGGCAACGACGGCGGCGCGACCATCTCCACCAACGGCGGCGACAACTGGACCAGCGAGTACAACCAGCCTACGGCGCAGTTCTACCACGTGGTCGCCGACAATCGCTTCCCGTACTACATTTACGGTGCGCAGCAGGACAACTCGACTGTTGCTATCGCCAGCGCCGGGCTCGACGGCTACATCGATCGCTCCGACTGGTATCCCGTGGGCGGCGGCGAGAGTGGCTACATCGCGCCCGACCCGACCGACCCGAACATCGTCTATGCCGGTTCGTACGGCGGCGAGATTACGCGTTACGACCACCGCACCCACCAGGAACAGGCGGTGAATCCGTGGCCAATCAATCCCATCGGATGGGCCGCGGCTGACGTGCGGCACCGCTTCCAGTGGACCGAGCCCATCGTGTTTTCGCCCCACGATCCCAAGACGCTGTACTTCGCAGGCGAGGTATTGTTCAAGACCACCGACAACGGAATGAGTTGGTCCATCATCAGCCCCGACCTGACGCGCAACGACAAATCGAAGGAAGCGGCATCGGGCGGACCGATCACCAAAGACAACACCGGCGTCGAAGTGTACGACACGATTTTTTCCGTGGTGGAGTCGCCGGTACAGAAAGATCTGATCTGGGCGGGGACCGATGACGGCCTTGTTCATCTCACCCGCGACGGCGGTCAGCACTGGGAGAACGTCACGCCCAAGGCCATGCCCGAGTGGGGCACCGTGAGCATGATCGAAGCATCTTCGCGCGACGCCGGAACCGCCTATATGGCCGTCGAACGCCACAAGATGGACGACTTCGCTCCCTACGTATTTAAGACGACCGACTTCGGCAAGACCTGGACCAAGCTGATAGGCGGTCTTCCCTCCAATAACTATGTCCACGCTGTACGCACCGATCCGGCTCACGCTGGCTTGCTCTTCGCCGGCACCGAGCAGGGCGTGTACGTTTCCTTCGACGACGGCAATAAGTGGCAGCCGATGCAAATCAACCTGCCGATGTCGCCGGTGAATGACCTGATCGTCAAGAACAACGACCTCGTGATCGCCACTCACGGCCGCAGCTTCTGGATTCTCGATGACATAACTCCCCTGCGGCAGTACAGCGATTCGATCCCTCAACAGGAAGCACATCTGTTCACACCTGCCGCAGCCAATCACACGACTTTCGACGGTTCGCCCTTCGGCGCAAGCGGCAGTGTAGGCAAGAATCCGCCGGCAGGAGTGGTCATTGATTACTGGCTGAAAACTTCGCTGAAGAAACCGGACAAGAAAGAGAGCACGAGCGGCGATCAAACCAAGCCTGACGGGACCAAGACCGACGCCGACAAGAACGAGCCGCCGAAGATCACCCTCGAAATTCTCGACTCCTCGGGCAAGACCATCCGCAAGTTCCCCAAGAAAGAAGAACCCGCCGGAAGCGACGAGGAAGACTTCTTCGCTCGGGGCGCGGGAGGCGGAACGCTTCCCGCGGACGCAGGCCTGAACCGATTCGTCTGGGACCTTCGCTACGAAGGCGCGACGAAGGTTCCCAAAGCGCCGCTGTGGGGCGGCAATACCGACGGTCCCGTCGCGCTGCCGGGCACCTATCAGGTGAAGCTGACCGTGCTGGGCCAGAGCTATACCGCGCCGCTCGAAATCACTCCCGATCCGAGACTCGCGGTCACTCAGGCCGATCTCACCAAGCAGTTCGACCTGCTGATGAAGATCCGCGACGCCGTCACCCAGACCGACGACACCATCATCCAGATTCGCAGCCTTCGCGACCAGATCGACGCCGTCAATAAGCACGTTGGCGACGGCCCCCAGAGCAAGCCCATCATCGATTCCGGCAAGGCACTAAACAAGAAGATGACCGACATCGAAGAAGTGCTCATCCAGACCAAGGCCAAGAGCGGTCAGGACGTGCTCAACTTCCCCGTTCGCCTGAACAATCACCTGGTCGCGCTGGGCGGCGTGGTCGGCAGCGCCGACACCGCCCCCACGCAACAGTCCTATGAAGTGTTCGACATGCTCAGCAACCAACTGAACGAGCAGATGTCGAAGTGGCAGGAGATCGTCTCTACCGACATCCCGGCCTACAACAATCTGGTCAAACAGCAGGAGGTCCCGGCGCTTAAGCTGACACAACCTGACGCCGCGAAATGACGAGCAGCAAGAGCTTGAAGTCCGAGTCCCGACGCTGCCGCCGGGACTCCAATAGAGCAGCATGATCTCGCTGCATATTGTCGCCTTGGCCGCCAAGCCCGCCGCGCACACTTTCCGCCGCTGGATCTTCCATCTCGGTGGGCTGGGGTTTATTCCGCTCGGACTGCTCGACGCTTCCGTCCTGCCGATTCCCGGCAGCATGGACGTGCTGACCGTCGTCCTCTCTGCCCGCCAGGCGACCCTGTGGCCGTACTACGCTGTGATGGCGACCACCGGCTCGGTGATTGGCGCCTATGTCACCTACCGCCTTGCTCGCAAAGGAGGCCAGCAGACGCTCACCAAGCGGGTGAAGCCGGCGACGCTGCAAAAAGTTCAGAACCTGTTTGAGCGCTGGGGCCTGGGCGCCATCGCCATCCCCGCTATGCTGCCACCGCCGGTGCCTATGGTTCCGTTTGTGATGGCTGCCGGCGCCATGGAGTATCCGGTCAAGAAGTTCCTCTTTGCCCTGACCCTCGGACGGGCCGTTCGCTACACAATCCTCGCGTTCCTCGCCGCGCGCTACGGTCGTCACGTGTTTTCGTCTCTCGCGAAGAACGAGCATCCTATGCCATTGATCGTGACGGTATTGGTCCTCGCGGCAGCGATTGGCCTGTTACTGCTCCTCCGGGCGAGGCACCGCGAACCGACAACCAACTGACCCGCCGGGCGATGACCCCGCTCTCTTCCGTCTCCTTTCCGATTGGTTTGGCCTAATTCGCTCGCCGGTTCTATCATCCTGACGAACATCATTCGCTCTACCTACGGGGTCTTTGAATGCGCGTCTGCTGGGCTGCGCTGTTCTTGCTCTTCGCTCTCTCCGCCATGGCTCAAACGAATGCAACCACCGTCATCTTCTGGGACGACGGCTTCCCTGCTGCCGATACTCCAGCGCCCGACCATGCGTCCCTCGCCGCCTTACGGAGCACGCGCTTCGTCACCGCGCAAGAACTGGCGGGAGCGTTAGCATCGCCCGACACCAAGCTGCTGATGATGCCCTATGGTTCTGCATTTCCGGAAGCAGATTGGCCCGCGATTTACGCCTATTTGCAGCGCGGCGGCAACCTGCTCACCCTGGGCGGACGCCCGTTCACACAGGCGGCCTATCGCGAGTGCGGCGCCAACAACGTCTGCACGTGGAAACTGCGCTACCCCCGCAATGCCTGGGCGAAAGCGCTGTTCATTAACGACTACACTGAGACGCCCGGTCCGAAGGGGTTGTCCGCGCTGGCCAACGCCGACCTGCCTGAGCTGGCTCCGCCGTCGGTCTCATGGAAGCGTTCCTGGAGTCCCGTCGTGCGCATGAGCGCCGAAGGCCTGTATCCGCGCATCGGTACGGCCGGCACCATCGATATGCGCCTCGACGCGCTCGTGTGGTTCACCGACGGCGATGGCCACAAACTCGCTGCGCCCGTCATCGAGCTCGACCACATCAAAAACAATTTTGTCGGCGGACGCTGGGTGATGGTCCTCGCCGATCTCGAGCGCCCGCTCGCGCCCACAGATTTAGCCAAGCTAGCCCAGCGCGCCCTCGAAGGTGCACGCGAAATCGTCGTACAGCCGACAACCGCGCTCTTCCTGCCGGGCGAAACTCCCAGCTTCGAAGTCCGCATCAACCGCTTTGCCGCCAAGCCTTCCGCGCTACGCTTAGAGCTGACCGACTCCGCCGAAAGCGGCTCGCCGATGAAGCAATCATTCCCGCTCGATATCGCGCAGTATCCGTTTATGGACAGTGTGCAAATGTCCGCTCCACCACAAGGTGGTCTCCACACCGTCACAGCGAAATTCCTCGACGGCGACATGCTGCTCGCCCAGTACCGCACTGGCTATTGGGTGCGCGACGAAGCAGCTCTACACTCCGGCCCGGCCGTCACCCTCAACCAGAACTTCTTCCTCGTCGATGGCAAGCCGCTACCTATCGTCGGCACCACCTACATGGCGAGCGACGTCCAGCGCCAATACCTGATGCAGCCCAACCCGTTCATTTGGGACCGCGACTTCGCGCAGATGCATGACAACGGCATCAACATGATTCGCACCGGCCTATGGACCGCTTGGGACCAGGTGATGAAAGAGCCCGGCGTCGTGCAGGAATCCGCGTTGCGCAACCTCGAAGCCTTCCTGCTGACCGCGCGGCGCTACAACATCCCCGTGCAGTTCACCTTCTTCGCCTTCATCCCTGACAACTTCGGCGGCGCCAATCCTTACCTCGATCCCGAGGCGGTGCGTCGCCAGCAGGACTACATCACCGCGATCGTCTCGCGCTTCAAAGAAGTGCCGTGGCTGATGTGGGACCTCATCAACGAGCCCAGCTTCGACAAAACCGCGCACCTCTGGGTCACGCGCGCCAACGGCGACCGCTTCGAGTCCGAGCACTGGAACGAGTACCTTGGCAAAGTTCACGGCACCGGCGACGCTGTCGCCAACGCCTGGAACATGACTACGCTGCCGTCGCCGCTGCCAGTTCCCGACGAGCCGGATTTCTCTCCCGGCAGCGTCTATCGCGGCGGACATCCAATCTCGGCACATGACTTCTACCTGTTCGCGCAGCAGCAATTCGTTGAGTGGGCGCAGACCATGCGGCAAACCATCCGCGCCACCGGCAGCAAGCAACTCATAACCGTCGGCCAGGACGAAGGCGGCGGCACCGATCGCCTCAACACTTCCTATTGGGTTGACGCCGTGGACTTCACCACCAATCACAGTTGGTGGCTCAACGACGCGCTCCTGTGGGACTCGCTGGTCGCCAAGCAGCCCGGCAAGCCATTGCTCATCCAGGAGACCGGCCTGCAGAACGACTTCCAGATCGACGACACCTGGCGGCGCAGCCCCGACAATCAGGCCTACACGTTGGAGCGCAAATGCGCGCTCGCTCTCGCCACTAGCGCGGGCGTCATCGACTGGCTGTGGAACGTCAACGCCTACATGACCGAAGATGTCGAGGTCACCATCGGCATCCTGCGGCCTGACTACACTGAGAAGGCCGAGACCGCCGTAATGCGCGGCCTGGCCAAATTCGCCAACACTAACCGCGAGGCTTTCCGCGCGCCCGAACAGCCCTCCGTCGCCATCGTTCTGCCACAGGATTTCCAATATTCGCCGCTAAATCCCAGTGCAGTCGCCGCGCAACAGAAGGCCGTCCGCGTGCTGCACAACTACCTGCATGTTCCGGCCTATACTGTCGCGCAAAATCAGCTCGCGCACCTCGGACAGCCCAAGCTCGCCATCCTTCCTTCGCCGCACGTGCTTGCCGACACAGCATGGAAGGAGCTTCTCGCCTATGTCTCACAGGGTGGGACTTTGCTCATTACCGGGTCGTTCGATCGCGACCCCTACTGGCGCTACACCTCGCGCCTTAAAGACCTGGGCGTGGCCGCGCAGGTCTTGCCGCTCAACTTCCGCCAAGGCTCGATGATGATCGACGGGAAACCGGTGCCCGTATCCTTCGACCAGCAGGCATTCATCGACGAACTTCGTTTCGCCGACCAATCGGGATGGAAAGAGTTGACCGTCGGCGAGGGCAAGCTGCTCATCGCGTCCTATCCGGTTGAGTTGAGCGAAGGCAACGATGCGACGGTCGCGGTCTATGCCACAGCGCTTCATCGCGCTGGCGTCGAGCCGCCCTACGATGTCAAGCAACTCTCTGTTGGAGTCCTGGCCCGCCCCACCTTATTCGAGAACTCCGTCCTCTACCTCTTCATGTCCGAGAGCGGGCGCGACGAACCCATCGACGTGCGCGACAAACTCACGGGCGCAGAGATCAAGTTCACCCTGGCCGAACAGCGCGCTGCCCTGGTGCTCCTGAACAAAAAGGATGGAAAGGTGATCGGCCGCTACGGATATTGATTGGAAGCGACGCGGCGAACCATCCTATGGGGATCTGAACGATTCGGGGGAATTCGACTTCAAAAAAGTAAAGCCGCAGCGTTAAGCTGCGGCTTTCCAATGAACCACAAAAATGCCCGAGTTTACAGTCCGAGCTTCCGGCGCAGTAGGCTGGCCAGTCCAATCGCGCCCGATCCGAAGAGCAGCATGCTGCTGGGTTCAGGAACTGTGCTGACGTTATAGCTCAAGCCCGTGATTCCGCCATCCAGCCATGCCACTGATCCACCGCCGAAGGGGACAGTGTTCTGCAGCACCAGCGAGACTTGGTAACCGCCGGCGACCGGGGCGATACCGGCGAAGTTAACGGTTCCCTAACTCCCAAAATATCGCCGTTATAGTTGTCATCCGGCAGCGTCGCCGTGGCGCCACGGCTGTGTTGTTGACGAACACCGCACCAGGTTTCGGTGTTTCCCCCACCCAGGAAATCCTGGAACGACCAGTTGGCCGTTAGGTCAGTGACTGAACTTGTGGGGAGCACGAAGATCGACGAGATGACGAAGTCGCCGGCTGTCCACTGGAAGGCCGTCTGGCCGCCAGCGGGAATGGTGCCGCAGCCATTGGTGGCGCTGCAGTAGGCATCCCCCGCGGTCGGGAACGGCTCGTTGACGTTTACCACCGACGACGTGTGTTGTTGGGTCGAAGTCGACCTTAACGGGAACGAGATGTTACTGGCGCTCGCCATAACGGCAGCGAGTAAGCAGAGAGCAACCACCAAGGCGACTCTCCGTATGGGTAGATTCTTCATTCTTAAATCCTCCGCTCCTGCCGCGAACTGTGCGCGGCGTGAGACTGAAGTGGCGATAGGACCCAAAACACAAATACCAGGCGCTACCGGGTTAAGCTTCCTGTCAGCGTCGTCCACAGAACCTTTCAGCCGACGCTGCGATTTCTCTTACACCACGGCTGGGCAACTAGAGTATCACAACTCCATGGTTACACAACCCTGTTAATCGTTAATCCTAGGTGAATCCACGGCGCCGAATGGGAACGGCGCCGCGGAATTCAATCTACGGAAGAACGGTCGGCGTACAGGTGTTGAACTTCAGAGAAGACACATTCGTGCTCCAGTGGAACGTGGTCGTCGTAGTGTAGTACTGGTTCACATAGATCATCGAGCATCCGTCGAGGTCGATCGTCATGCTGCTGTAATCGCCCCAGCGATGGCTGGTACCACTTTGCGAGCCGGTCGCCACCGACTGGTTAACGATCGCCGTTTCTCCCTGCATCGTTCCCAACGGATCGGTTGGTGCGCGCCCGGTGAAATAGATGTCAGGATGCTGGGTGGAGCTGGAACGGCTGTAGCCCAGCAGGATGTCGCCATTCTTGTCCATCGCTAGCGAACCCATGAACCGGTAAATGGAATCCGGCGCAAAGGTATTGCCCTGGTAGAACGACAACGCCGTGGGGTTGTTGGCCGGCGCGCGCAACTCGTACCACCGCACCGCACCCGTCGAACCGTTCACGATGGAATGGCCGACCAGATACGACGTGACCGGCACGTTGGCCGCGTTGATGCCGCGATGCAGCGCCAGGCGGAACATCAGGCGATCGCCTAATGAATCCAGCCCGCTTGAACCGGTAGTTACCCCTAGCTGAGGAATACAACCGGACGAACCGAAGTTGCACAAGCCGACAAACGCCGGCAAGCGTGCCGAGCGTAATCGGGTTCGCCCCATTAACTCCCGTCAGAACCGCGGTTCCGTGCACGAAATCAGGCAAATACGTGTACTCGTAGATGTGGGTTTCAGACGAGAAGTTGTCAATGCTGCCGACATACACTTCAGGCGTACCCGCAGGCATTGGCAAATTCACAGTATCGAGATCGGCGGGCAGCATGCTGTCGTCGAAGAGCGTGCCGTTCGAAGTATCCAGCGTGCAGACCTGCTCGGCGGTAGGATCGCCCGCCAGCATCTTCACGCGATTGTATGCGCAGGGCTGCGCGCCCAGATAAGCCGTGCCAGCGTTATTAAAGATATTCTGCGATTGGTAGTAGGCCTCGGGTTGAATCCCAAGCTTCGGATAGTCGGGGAAGCCTGCATTCTGCGGGAACTGGTACCGGATATAACTGCCAGTCGCGTCGGGGCTCGTCGAGATGGCAAAACAGCTCGCGAAAGGCGCGGTAAATCTCGGCTGGAAGAGTATCCAGCGGTGCGCCATTCTGTCGAACTGTACTACGATGTCGCCGCTGTTGCTGGCGCTGCAGTTGCCGGCAAAGCCGCTCCACAGCGTCTGACCCGAAATCGGGCCCGCGATGTAGGCGCCCGTTGCCTTGTTGAAGACCGCATAGGAAACGTTGACCCACTCGACCACCTGCGCGTTCCCTTGGTTGCCCGGCCAGTCGCCCGACGCTCCGTTCGAGTCGGTCGGTGCA
Source organism: uncultured Acidobacteriaceae bacterium (assembly GCA_963730105.1). Classification (GTDB taxonomy): domain Bacteria; phylum Acidobacteriota; class Terriglobia; order Terriglobales; family Acidobacteriaceae; genus DASRAA01. The sequence continues at coordinate 146,397 of CAVSQO010000006.1, read as the reverse complement.
TCCGGAACGGTGTACCCGTGGAAGCCGATTCCGACTCCCAAGACGCTCCAATTAATCGTCGCCGCTACTGGAGCCGCGAGCGCTACGTTGGCTTCCGACTGCGTGCCCTTTGCTACGCTGCGGTCGCCGTATCCAATCTGTTTGAGCAATTTCGGCTTCAGGGCTGGGCTCGCTTCATGATAGCCAAACACCGATACCGGTTGTGCAGCGATGAGATCACGCAGCGGCGGAGATACGTCCATATATACCGCGCGGTTGAATTCAGATTTGGTGAGCACGCCAGATTTTGCAGCATTGTCCTGCGCAAGCATCGAACCGCAGAATAGAAGGCAAAATACCGTGGCGCACAACGAGAGGGAAATGTTTCTTTTCATCGAGGCCTCTCCAGTGTGTTTCGGTTATCGTGAAAGTGTCTCAAGCCAGTGACAGCGGAATCTGGCTACGTCCGAGATAGTAGCCTTTGTATCACGCACAGTCCCTTATAACAACTATTTTTGTAGTATTACGGTTAAAAATCAGCCAACCCGCCCAGGCGGCCATCCCTTCCCATCACGAAAAAGCACCGAAATCGACCAGATTTAGGTATATCTATGACTCTTTGTCGCAAGTACTTGCAGCGTCGTTGGTTATTCAGGTTAATGACTTGGTAATGGACTCCAAATTGCTAGGTTTGGAGTCCACTGCCCGCAGAATTCGCTGGCCGCTGGACGCCAAATTACTCCCGGGGGTAATTCTCAGTTAATGCCCCGTGTTTACTACTAAGCCAATCGTGGCTGTCGCAGGTAGAATGGTGTTCGCTCTTCCTATCTTCAATCGTCTCCGGAGGTAATCGTGCGGCGCCACCTACGATTGCAGTGGTATCTCGTCTCGCTCGGCGGGGCTTTCATCTTCTTATCTTGTTTATGCTCCTTCGCGCAGAAGACCGTGGTACACGACGCCGGACCCGGACTCAAGCAGGAGTTTGACTATGATGCGGCCGGGCGAATGGTCGAGAGCCGCACCGTTGGAACAGACGGCAAAATCCAGGTCAAAATCGATTATTCGTTCAACTCCCACGGCGAGACCGACAAGCAGCACGAAATCCACTATTGGCCCGATGGCAAGTCGGTGGAAAAGATCGCCCAGAACACCTACGACGAGAACTCCAACTTCACCAGCGAGATCATCGAAGACTTCGACCAGTCGGGAAAACATGTTTCGGGACACAAGTTGTTCCACGATCCGATGAGCGGCATAAACCGCTGCTTCGAGTGGAAAGCTGCGACACAGAAGTACGAGGTCATCGATTGTCCGGCTTCCGAGGAGGCTCACGAAGGGCCGGAAGTCGTCCGCCAGATCACGCGCGACGAAGTCCTTCAGAGTCTCGCAGCCGCTCGTCAGACCGCCGAAGCCGAGCAAAAGGCTCGGCGCATGCAGCCGAAGAATCCCACTGACGCGGCCCTCTCTACCACGACGAAGGAGGTCGCTGTCGTTCTGCCCGCAGATCTGCGTCCGGGACAACGCATTTCCGGCAGCGTCGTCGAAGATCCCGAGCGCTTTGCCGGCCATCCCGATCTCCTCCTGGCACATGTTTCGCTGCCCATGCCTTCGGCGGGCGACGCGTCTCATCTGACTGGCTGGACCTTTGAGTTGAATGGCTCTGTGCCGCAACCAGCCGATGGTCCCATCAGCTTTACCGTTCCTAGTGCCAATCCGCTGGCCTTCACTCTCCGTCAGGCTGGCGATCCGTCAGTGGCCGTCGGTGGCAAAATCGATCTCCCCAAGCCAATGTTGCAGAAGGTTCCCCTCGCCCAAAGTTTCGAGTCGTCCGCCCTGTGCTTCAAGCAGGACTTATGCACAATCGCCGGGCCGTTCACCGGCGACAGTCACAACACCTTTGTGGCCTTTGACAAGGTTCCGGTCAAGATCATCGCGCAGACCGCCAACGCGACCTACGTTGACGTGCCCATGGAAGTGGTGGGCGGATCAGCCACGCTGATCGTGGCCGAAGGCGGCAAGGTCGCCGCGATGGTCATGGTCGTCGCCACCCTCGGGCTGCAACCCAAACATGATGCGATTCAGGCCGGACAGGACACGGGCGGGGCGGTGGTCCTCGAAAACGCCGGTGAACTAGCCGATGCACAATGGCGCTACGGCGTCTTTCCCCCCAGCACGGTGGAACGCGCCCGCGCGCTGGTTCCGGGTTTCAATCCGGCGAAGGTGGTCCATCAGGAACGTGAGCAGCGCGAGAAGCAGGAAAAACAGGATGGCGTTCGCAAACCGGAGAACAAGAACGAAGAATCGGCAGGCATGATCCTCCTCGTGGTCCGTAACACCACGCCTGACGTGGTCTCACTCCGTGGAGCCACCCAGCAGAGCTACATCTTCCACCTCGTACCCGATTCGTTCAGCATGGGCGACTTTAAATTCTTGTTCACCGGTGACGCGCTGAAAGCCGGGACATTTGTGCCGCAGGCCACCGCCATCCCGTTCCTTGCCCCGGTCAAAGCGCAGGTCTTCGACGCGGAGCCCACGACCGCAAAGAAATAGTGCGCTGAGCCCGTAGGGCGACATTTGTGTGAGCCGTGGGCGTAAGTCCACGGTCAGTGGATCAATATTTATCACGAGCCGGCTTCAGCCGGCGGCACCGTTTACCGCTGCCCACATCCTTTCCCTTCTTTCGTGAAAGGGCAAGAATCAGAATGCTCCCCGGTTTATTGATTTGTTCTTTTCCGTGTTATCCGAGTGAATCCGTGGTTGGTTCTTGCTTTTCTCGAAACTCGCAACTCTCCGACTGCCCATCCTTTTCCGTTTCTCGGAAGCTCGCCGCAGACAAAAACGCCCCACCCTCCGTTGAGAAGGTGGGGCATCCTTACTTACTTACGCCGCTCGGTGAAGTTTCGTCCGCTGGAGTATTTCCGACTCGGCCTTGGTCCAGTCTTCCAGTTCATGTCCGGGCTCGGACCCGCGGGCCTCGTATAGCTCGTATGCTCGCTGTTCAATGCGTTCCCGCAACGCCTCGCTTATTTTTTCCGGTGAGTTCTGCACAATCGGGCTGGTGGGGTTCATTTCAACTGCTCGGGACATACATCCTCCTATTGGATTCGGTTGGGGGTGAGAATTCTGCCGGACCACCGCCCGGCGAGCGAATAAAAACTGGCGAGTGGGTCCCGCGGACCTGGCCGAAATAAAATTTCCGCACCACGTCCGCAGGCGCCACTCATGCTTTGATTGAGATGCAACTTATCTAAAGAATCGTTGTAGCTAGGGGAGAGGCGGCGGGCGCAGACGCAATTCGCGGTCGAATTGCCCCCGTGACGATACCACGGGAGTCGCGACCGCAATTCGCAACGCGGTGGGCGCAAAAAATACACGCTGGCCAAGGTGGGCCCCGCACCACGACAGCAACAATGCCGCCATCGACAATTCCAGCCACGTCTCATCGCTGTCCAGGTACGACTGGGTCGTCGCCAGCTTCAGGTCGCGTCGATGCATGTCGTAGCGCGCCACTCGTGCGTTCGCGACGAACAGCAACAATAGCGCGCCTAATAACCATGCACTGTAATATCGGGACGTAGTTTTCGTGATGGTGCGGGTTTCTCAGGCTCGCAATGCTGGGGGGCATCAGAGACGCTCTGCTACGGTCTTAGACTCCGTTCACCGTAAAGAGTTTCGCAATTCTTTTACGTTAGCCGTCCATGCTTGGACGGACGCGTCGCAATCCGGGACGAGCGTGTAAGAAAGTTCCGCGAATTACTTTGCGCTTGTCCAGATCGAACTCATCGGCCAGATCGTCAGCGAAATGACCTTCCCCGCTCCGCCGTTGGCATACATCTCGATCTGCCAACTGTCCTGTGGTGGGTAAGCGCGGTCTGTCATGACCTTCTCGCCATCATTGGCAAAAACTTCCACAATCGAGCGGTCCACGAAGATGTGCAGCTTCACTCGCTTCGTGTCGTGCAGCGTAGTCGAGAAGCGGCCGGGAAAAGCCTCGCTGAAAAAAACATCGCCTGAGTTAGTGCGATCGACAAACAACGTGTTGCTTGCAGGCGCAATGCCAACCACAGTTTGCGATCCGTCGCCCTTCAGTACGTGGAACCCGATTTCGCTGGCGCTACCCGGCTCTAGTTCCGCCTCGATCTCATAGCTCTCGCTTCTCAAACCAGCGGCGGCGATCTTTGCATTTGCTTCCGCTACTGTCACATTGCTGACTTCCAGCGGCTTTCCGCGCAGGCTCCGTAATTCCCGCACGGGAGCTTGCACCATCAGCAACTCGCTAGCCGCGGGTGGCCCACTTGTTCCTGGTTTTGGAATAAGTGGGGTCGCAACGTACCTCAGAGTCAGACTTCTCGGAATCGACTGCGCTCCCCGCCACGCCACTGTGGGCTCGTCCTTTGCATACAGCCAATTGCTCGTCCATCCAATCCAGATCTTGCGCGCATCGCCCGCCGGCATGTCGTTGAACGAGTTGGTCGCGTAGAAGTCTTTTCCGTAGTCGGCCCACAGTTTTTTCCCGGCGCTCTCTTTCTCTACAAACTGTGTCCCATCGAACTCCCCAATGAGATAGCGCACCCCCGTTCCGCCTGCGGGCGCCCCGGGATTTCGGTTGATGATCAGCACCCACCGCGTATCGGTCGTTCCTTCGATCGGCAGCTCCAGTAAATCGGGACACTCCCACTGCCCCGCATCGTCGGCGGCGGGCCCGAATTCGCTCGGCTTCGTCCAGTGCTTCAGATCGGTTGAGCCGAAGAATAGTGCCCTGCGGTGGTCGGCCAAAACCGCGACCAGCACCCATTTCTTTTGCGGTGCGTACCAGAAAACTTTCGGATCGCGAAAATCTGCCGCATCAAGATCGATCACCGGGTTGCCTGAATAGTTGGTCCATGTGCGTCCGCGATCGTTGCTGTAGGCGATGTGTGTCTTTTCTACTTTTTGGTGATAGTCCGCGGCGTAAATCGCAATCAGGCATGAGTGGTCTTGCGGATCGGGGTTCTTGCACAACCCGCTCGAATTGTTCCAGTCCACCACGGCGCTTCCCGAATAAATCATGAAGTTCGGGTCTTCTGGGATCGCAACCGGCAGGTTCTTCCAATGCACCATGTCGCTGCTGACCGCATGTCCCCAGCTCATGTGTCCCCAAACCTGGCCTTCGGGGTTGTACTGATAAAACAGGTGATACTCACCCTTGTAAAAGACCATGCCGTTGGGATCGTTCATGAAGTTGTGGCCGGGCGTGAAGTGATACTGTGGCCGCCACGGCTGCAGGTACGAATCCTGTGCGAAGACCGCCGCACTCATCATGCATGCCAAAACAACCGCCGCAACAGCTGCGTTGCCACGATGCATAAGCTTTTCCCTACCAATTACGAATAACCAATTACCAATTCACTGCAACTACGCTTAGCCAACGAGCCCCCACCCGCTTATTGCTTATTGCTAATTACTTATTACTACTGCTTATTGCTGGCTGGTGACAACGAACGTGCCAGTTACGAGCTACCAGTTACCAACTGCCTCCCAACGCATCCTAATTCCCCCGCAGCGCCGCCGAGCTCCCCATCTCCGCAATCTTCTTCTGTAGCTCTAGAATCGATCCCACTTGGAATTCGGGATGGATCGTCTGGGCCGAAGTCAGCGCGTGTTCATACGCGGCGCGCGCCTCGTCTTTGCGATGGAGGGCGGCCAGCACGTCGCCCAGCACGACATTCGTGGCCACCGCGTTAGGAGCCAGTTTCATCGCGCGTTGAGCTTCGCTCAGCGCCTCATCCAGCTTTCCGTCCTCCAGCAACGCTTGCGCTTTCTGCCGATGCCCGATGGCCGCGGCCAAGGGAATTTCGAACTTGCCTTCGAAAACGTAGATGCCATTTTGGATCCCACCAGTCGGCTTGATCGTCTTGAACTGCTCGTAAGGATTGAGTTCACCCGGCCCAAACTCGAATCCGGAAAGGTTGCCGGCGCTAATCAGCACCATGCCATCGACCACTTCCGGAGTATCATAGAACTTCTCGCCGACCCACTGAGCGTCAGGAGTGGGTAGCGCTTTGCAGGGTATGCCGTAATAGCTGGTATCGATCACACCCTCACCGAAGTAAACAAACCAGCAGTCCTTCACTCCGCGTGCGTCCAGGTACTGCTTGGTGGCCTTGAGTTGCTGCGCCCAGTCGGCGTTGGAGTCGCTCAGCAACCACCAGGCGTTCTTCTGACCACCCCACGCCTCGTTGACATAGGAGATGTAAGTAGGAAAGGCGCGCAGCGATGTGACTATCTGGAACAGGATCAGCGCGGCGAAGACGTACATCCAGCGTCGCTCGCGATTCACTAGCGCTACTGCTGCCCCGCCGATCAGTACGCCCAGAAAGCAATAGATCGGCAGGATGTGTCGCACCCCGATGTTCATATGCGAACTCATCGCCACCGCCAGGTACACCGCCGGTGGAACTCGTTAGAAACAATATTTCTCGCCAGCGTGTCAGCTTCCGCGTCGCGATTGCCCAAATGGCGATCGCCAGTAAGGCCAGAAATGCCAAGGTTGATTTGATGACGATTACTGCAGGGAAATAGAACCAGACTCCGTGTGGATAGGTTGTGCCCAGCAGGAAGCTGCTGTAGAAGTCGTCCATCAGGCGAACGTCGGCAAGACCGTAGATGTATGACTCGGGCAGCAGGTGATAGTGCGCGACTGTCGCCAACAGCTTTGCCTCGCGTGGGCGTGACAAACTTCCGATGTACTCGGCGGACGACGGATTCAGCTGCAATCCAGCAGGACGCGCCGCATAACGGAAGCCGTAAAACGCCCACAACACCGTAAGACTCACCGCTGTGATAATGGCGAGCGATAACACGTATTGCGCGATGCCCAATCGCTTCGGCCCACTGGCATCCGAGTTTGGCTCTTCGCTCCCGCAGCCATTCGCAAATCGCCAGAAGAAGAAGGATGGGAAATATCAAGATGCCCGTGTGCTTGCTCGCGAGCGCCAGACCGCCCACCGAGCCAACCAACAGCAACCGCCCAATCGATGGCTTCTTTACAAAGCGGTAGAAGCAATAGACCGTTGCGAACAGAAAGCAGGTCAGCCCGGTATCTGTCGTAACAAAAGCGCCATGCGCTATCTGGTTGGGATCGAAAACCAGAAGGATCAGCGCGACAAAACCCGCCGCCGTGCCGAAAATCTCCTGCCCCGCCAGAAACACCAGCAGAGCCAACAGCAGCGCCAAGATGGCTACGGCCATGCGCGCGCGAAAGAGCACGGTGTCGGCGTCATTCTTGAACAGAAACTCTTTGCCACCCAGAAAAGCCTCATGCTTGAACTCGCGGTTTTGTAGCGCGGGCAGTCGCAGTGACATATTGAGGATCGGCAATGCCGCTAACATCTTGACCATCGGAGGGTGCTCGGGAACCTCACGCAAGATATGCAGTCCGTCGCGGGGCTGTTTTCTGCGCTAAGTATCGCCATTGCGGCCTAAGGTCAGACACGCATATAGGGCCGCGCGGGGTTCGATTCGACCTACTGCCCAATGCTCACCTGTGCGGGCTTGCCGGCTGTCGAGTCGGGAGCGACCCACACCGTCAACTGCGCGGGCTCGACCACGTCTTTCATCTCGATGTTCCAGAACTTCAGCTCATCGCGGCCCAGTGTGAATTCCACTTTCTGCGAGGCTCCCGGAGCGAGCGGAATGCGCTTAAACCCTTTCAACTCGCGCACTGGACGCACCACGCTGGTTCCCGTCTGGCGAATATACAACTGCACCACTTCGTCGGCCGCGCGGCTGCCGGTGTTGCGCACTTCCGCTGAGACCGTCAGTTTCGCCGTGCCGGCATTGAATTCCTTCGCACTCGCCGTTGTCGCGCTCACTGTCGTTGGGGAATAAGTGATCGTGCTGTAAGTCAACCCGTAGCCGAAAGGAAACAGCGCGGAGTTGGGCACGTCGATATAGCGGGACTTGTATTTCTCAGCGCCGTTCGTGGGTGGATGCGACAGATCGACGCCGTCCGCGGGGCGACCGGTACTGAAGTGGTTGTAATAGAGCGGCTCCTGCCCGACCGCGCGCGGAAAACTGGCGGTGAGCCGACCGCTGGGAGCACTCGCTCCGAGCAGCACATTGGCCATCGCCGGGCCTGCCTGGATCCCGGGGAACCATACTTCCATGATCGCCAGCGCGTGCTGCGCAGCCCAGTTCAAGACCAGCGGGCGCCCGCTGAACACCAGCAGCACCACCGGCTTGCCAGTGGCGGCCACGGCTTCCAGCAACTGCTCCTGATTGCCTGGAAGGTCGAGGTGGGCGCGCGAGCCCCCTTCGCCAGTCATCAACACCGCGTCTTCACCAAGCGCAAGTACCACGATGTCAGACTTCCTTGCTACTCCTACAGCGTCAGAGAAACCCTTATCTGACAGTGTCAGAATGTCGGTGCCTCTTGCATAGATAACATGCCCCTGTGCCGCTTCAACCTGCTTCGTCAACGCCGAGCGCAAAGTGACCACATCTTTCGGCTCGCTTTTCGTCGACCATGAGCCCAACATCTGTCCTGCGTCGTCGGCCAGTGGACCAATCAGCGCAATCGTGTTGCCATTGGCTTTCAACGGCAGAAGTCCGCCGTCGTTCTTCAGCAACACAAACGATTCTTCCGCTGCCTTGCGCGCCAGTTCGGCATCTTCCGGCGCAATCCCGTCCGGACCGTTGCCTTCGGCGTATGGGCGGTCAAACAGTCCCAGCGCGAATTTCACTCGCAAAACCCTGCGCACCGAGTCGTCGATCACCGACTCCGGCACGATTCCCGACTTCACCAGTTCCGCCATATGCGGGGAGTACACATTCGACTCCATGTCCATATCCACACCGGCAAGAATCGCCTTACCCGCGGCGACCGCGCCGCTGTTGGCGACGCCTTGCGGAATGAGTTCGCCGATAGACCCCCAGTCGCTGGTCACAAAGCCCGGGAAAGCCCATTCCTTTTTCAACACTTGCGTGAGGGTGAAAGCGTTGGCGCTGGCCGGAACTCCGTTCAACGCTTCGAATGCGCTCATGAATGTGGCTACGCCGGCATCGATCGTTGCTTGAAACGGCGGCAGATACACTTGCCGCAACAGGCGTACCGGAATCTCTGCCGCGTTGTAGTCGCGTCCGCCTTCGGCTGCGCCGTAGCCCACGAAGTGCTTGGTGCAAGCGGCGATGGAATCGGGGTCGCTCAGCTTCGTGCCCTGATAGCCACGCACGTAGGCAACAGCGATCGCCGAGCCGAGGTACGGATCTTCGCCCGCGCTTTCCACGATGCGTCCCCAGCGGGCATCGCGCGTGATGTCCACCATTGGCGAGTAGGCCCAGCGGACCCCCGCGCGGCTGGCCTCTTTGGCCGCGACATGGGCTGTGCGCTCCACCAGGGCGGGGTCCCAGGTCGCCGACAAACCCAGGGGAACAGGAAACTCCGTGCGGTATCCGTGAATGATGTCGAGCCCGAAAATCAGCGGGATATGCAAGCGCGATTTCTCCACCGCGATCTTCTGCATTGCGTTGGTCTCGGCTGCGCCGGTCAGATTGAACAACGAACCGAGCTGACCCTTGGCAATCATCTCTTGGTAATCGGTGCGTCCTGTGCCAGGACCGGTGGGCGCGCCGGCCGAATAGGTGACCAGTTGTCCGATCTTCTCGTCGAGCGTCATCTGTTTCATGAGGGCGTCGATTTTCGATTCCACCTGAGGGTCGTGCTCCCATGCTGTCGGACTTGCGGCCTGGGCCGCCATCACGCCCGACAGCACGGCACAACAGAACAGGATTCGGAGAGATCGCATGAACAGATCCTTAAAAGCCGGATTGAACCAACGTTCAGCATTCTAGTCGCGAGGAGGCGAACTACCAATGTGTTCATAAACGAGGAGTTCACCACGAAGGCATGGAGAACGCGGAGATATTCGGTTCATTCATTCACCTTTCGACGTGTTCCGCGAAAAAAAGGGCGGTTGCCTTCTGACCGGTATGTGATTATCGTCCCTGGCATTTCGGAGGTGAACTCGTGGTGCAAATCGATCCCCTGTTGGCATTGGGCGTGACGGTCTCGACAGCAGCGACCGATGCGATTTACGTGATGTTCAGCGCAGCGGTTGCCGCGCGGAAACGCGTGCCCGCCGCAACCTGGAGCAGCTTGTGGTATCTGCTGTCGGCTTTCGCAGTGATCAGCTATACCCGCAACTGGGTGTACGTGGGATTTGCCGCGGCGGGATCGTGGGTCGGCGCGTACTTGTCGATGACGTGGCTGCGGCGTCCGGAACGCGAGAAAGGCTAACGTTACTTCAGGAAAGACGCCGGCCCGACGCCGATTTCGGCGAGGCCTAGCGGCCGAGTACACTGGTCAAGCCTGATACGCCTGCAATTTCAATTTTCCACTGCGAGGAACTTCGTGAAAGTGCGAACTAGAACGGCGCTGGCTGCAGTCGCCCTACTGGTCTCATCGCTGAGCATGGCCCTAGAAGCTTACGCAGCGCTGTGTTCCTCTCTCCGCAATGTGTTGGCGCGACCGGATGAGGTGCGCGCATGCGGCTGGAATCTCATGGCCAGCCAGGTTCCTGTCATGACCGGAAAACGCTCCGGTCGCGACGAGCGAAGGCCCCAGACTCTAGCGTCCCAGCTTGCGACGAGCTACGCCAGCGAGACCGATCAAGCCGCTACCGAGCAGCACCAGCGAGCTGGGCTCCGGAACGGTACCGATGCTGACGTCGTCGATGGCGAAGTCATTGTCGGCCAACGGACCCTGGGAGCTCGTAATGGTGAATTCGATCGAGGCGATGTTCGGGCCAGTCAAATCGCCCAAGCCCATAAACAGGGCCGAGCCGTTTTCGCTGCCATCGCTGTTGCCGTTGGTGTTGATATAAGTAACGAGCGGGTTGCCATTCGCGTCAAATGCCGTGAGGTACGCGGTGAAAGCGCCGTAGAAGTCGGCCTGGATCGAGAAGCCAACTGTGCCGACCGGATTGAAGAAAACCATGGCCATCGGGCCCAAGCCGCCAATGCCGAAGTTGGAGTTCCCGGTCCAGAGCAGCGACTCGCCGTAATCGAAATTACCGGTCCAGCCGAAGCCCTCCTGCGTCGTCAGGAAGGGAGAACCGTCGGCGTTTCCGACCAGAGCAGCATTGTTGCCGGTGAAAGAGATCATGAGCTGAGGCGTGCTGACGGTGGTCCCGGGAGGTGCGATCTGGCTGTTGTCAAAAAAGTCAGATGGGTTCTGCGCAGCTCGCGTGGAGTAGATGACAAAGCTATCGGCGCTAGCAAATGTGGCAAAAGCCAGTACTAATGTGGTCAAAAGCAGTAGTTTCTTCTTCACCGTTCCTCCTGAGTTCAGTGATTCCGACTGCAAAATGCCTACAGATTGTTGAGATTGAAAGGCGCCAAGTCCGGGCCGCCGAACTAAAGACCGACGGAAGCCGGGGGCGCGCACTGCCAAAACTAAAAGACTGATCGTCCCGTGAATGGCACGTTAGTTACCAAAGGGGACTGTGGTAACTCGTTATAGGGCATAGACGAACGTGTTGTCGAGAGAAAAATGTGCGAAAAGTCTTGCGCACAAAGTGTACATCAGTAGTTATCCTCTGACTCGAGGTGTTCGGTACGAACAGCTTGTGTGGAACTTGCAGACGCAGCCCCTTCGCAGACGTTGAGGGCTCGGGCTACTGAATGCGAGCCAGCTCTTTGGAGTACAGCTGGTTGCGTGGAAATTCGTTGGCTAGTCCAGCCAGCAAGGTGCGGGCGGTGTCCTTATCTTTGTCGCGAAGCGCCGCGACGGCCAGCAGCAGACGAGCGAAGGGTGCCAGGTAGTATCCCTTTTCCGCGGTCAGGCGCAGGCGCTTCACACCTTCCTGCTTGTCGGTCTGTGAACCGGTGACGCTCAAGATCCAGCGGACGGGAGCCGGCGTTGAGCCCAGCAGGTAATTCTCCACGCCGATGGCGAGAAACGCATCGTAGCAAGTGGGATCGATCGCCAGCAATTGCTGCGCAGTGACGCGCGACGTCTTCATGTAGCTGAGGCTCGCCAGATTCCGCTTCTCGATCATGGCGGTGTAGTCCCCGCGCAACCCATTCGCCAGCACCCGAGCAAACAGTGCGTTGGCGTCATTCGGCGATTTCGCTAGCACCTTGTTGATGAGCTCGTCGCCACCCTGCAATTCACCGTAAAACGCGGCCTTCACCGCTGGGTCTGGCTCCTCTTTGTTGCGATTGTCGAAGTGCCGGTCATCGGTGAACAAATCGGACTCGAGAATTTGCAGGCGATTGAATTCAGCGAAGAGGTATGCAGCCGCGTCGGCAACGTGACCCAGTGGATCTTCGGGGTTCAGCTTTTGATAAACGTGAAATGTGCCGTGCGCAGCCGTGAAGTCCAGGTTGTACATCTGGCGGAATCCACGTTCGAGTTCGGGCTGAGGCACAACGCGAGCCGAAATCTGAGCGAAGCTCGAACCAGTGCAGAACAGCACGACCAGGATGGCAGCCAGAGCGTTGATGGTGTGGCGATACAACGGTAAATCCTCGTTCCTGACGACCTGAATCCGCAACCACAGCGGCCAAGCATCGCAGGAGACATGGACCCAAGAATCGTCCGCCGCCATACGCCGCCGAACTGCGGTCTCTTCCAGCGATTTAGATTCCTCAGCCCCGGAAGCGGTTGAGAACGATGATATTCTTTTGCAATTTTTTGACAAGTCGGCGACGTGCTCGCCACGCCTTATTTTTCAGAGATGGCCATTTCGCCGAACCACGCGCAATTCGGGCGCAACGGACAACTGGTGCAAAACGGTGTCGCTCGCTTGCAGAGCTCCTGTCCGTGCTGGCGCAGTAGCTGGTGAGCGCGGATGAGCGCATCGCAGTCTTGCGGTAACTGTGCGGCCAGAGCGCGCTGCGTGGCCTTATACATCGTCGAATAATTGCGATGTTCAGGCCCGTAGCCGAGGCGCACTAAAACGCGCAGGCCGTTCGACTCCAAAGCGAGAACGGGATAGCGCCGATTGAAGAGCAGGATCTTCTCGGCGGCCGGCTCGCCGATCGCGGGAAACTTGCGCAAGTCCATCTTGGCGGCGGCTAGCGACTTCTCGAGTATCGGCGCCAGGTTGTCGTCGAACGAGTCGCGCGCGATCTCGGCTGCTCGCCTCAGTTTTTGCACGGTGTTCTCCGGAACGATTCCCTTGCCGGCTATGACGAGAAGCACGCTGTCTTTGGCTCGCCGAATATCTTTCGGAGTTAGTCCTACTGTAGCTTTCAATTCCTCGAACGCCTCGGCGCGCTTCGCATCGTTCGCCAGATACGCGATGTTTTCCCACAGAATCATCGCGAATGGCTCGATCACTGCCGGGGGCGCAGGCTCGCCATAGAGCTGCGCCAGCCGATCGATCAGGGTCGCGAATGGAAGCAGGCGGAGAGGCATCGCGAACGATTATCCTCCAAAGCCGATGAACGGTTGAGTCCTGTCAGCGCAAGCAGATAAGCTGCTGGGAGACTGAAGAACTTTCTACGATCGGGGAACTGGATGGCAAAGCGCCGTGGTATCTGGCTTGGGTTGGTGTTGATGATGTGCGTGCTGGGCAGCAGCGCCGCGTTCGCGGCTCGCGGCCAAGTGAGGGAGACGGGCAACGTCGTCCGGCTGAAGCCCGCGTACCGCTTCGAGCGCAGCAAGTGGATCTATGTACACCTCGAGGGCTCACCTGCCGACATCGGTTATCAGCACGGCTACCTTCTGGCCCCCGAGATCGCCGACGGCTTTAATACCGTGAAGTTTCGCGACACCCACCGCACCAAGCGCGATTGGGATTTTTATCGCAATGTCGCCAAGACCATTCTCTGGCCGAAGATTGACGCCGAATATCAGCAGGAGTTGCAGGGCATCGCCGAAGGCCTGAAGGCCCACGGCGTCAGCATGGACGTGTGGGACGTCGTCGCGCTGAACGCCATGGAAGAAGTCCCGGACTACTACGTACCGTGGCTCGACAAACAGGAGAAGCGCGCCGATGCGCCCAAGCTGACCGCGCCCGGCAACTGTAGCGCGTTCGTCGCCACCGGCTCGATGACCAAAGACCACAAGCCGGTGATCGCGCACAGCAACTGGTCCGACTTCCCCACCGGCAGCCGCTGGACCATCGTCTTCGACATCGTGCCCACGCACGGCTACCACATTATTCAGGACGGCTTCCCCGGCATCATCGTGAGCGACGATGACTTCGGCATCAACTCCTCGGGCCTGATGGTGACCGAGACCACCATCACCGGCTTCTCGCTGTTCGATCCCAAGGGCAAGCCGGAATTTGTGCGCGCGCGCAAGGCGCTCCAATATGCCAGCTCGATCGACCAATATGTGAAGATCATGCTCGACGGCAACAACGGCGGCTACGCCAACGACTGGCTGCTGGCCGACAACAAGACCGGCGAGATCGCGCGCTTCGAGCTGGGACTGAAGGTCCATCGCGTCTGGCGCACGAAAGACGGCTATTACGTCGGCGCGAATTTCCCCAGCGATCCCGAGCTGATCAACAAAGAAACGGACTTCAATCCTACGAACCTCGGCAGCTCGATGAATGCACGGCATGTCCGGTGGGACGAGCTGATGGAGAAGAACACGGGACAGATTGACGTCGCGATGGCGCAGAAGTTTCTTGCCGACCATTGGGACAGTTACGAACAAAAGGAAGACCCGGACGAGCGCTCGCTGTGCGGGCACGAGGCAAACTCGCCGCGCGGTGTTCCTGAATGGGACGGGCCTCCCTACAACCCGAGCGGCGCCGTAACCGCGCAGGCCGCCGACAGCACGATGGCCAAGAATATGTCGTTTGACGCGCGCGCTGGATATCCGTGCGGTGCGGACTTTCTGGCCGAACCGTTTCTGAAAGAGCATCCGGAGTTCGAGTGGGAACGGCCGGTGCTGCGCGACATGAAGGGCAATCCGTGGGCCGAGTTCAAGGCGGGAGAGAAGCCGACGGGGTCAGTGGCGGGCGAAGAGTAAAATCAGCGGTCGATGGCGCGGATTGAGCGGGAAGACTGCGATACGAGTTGTGACGCGCGTCATAGCGTCCTACGGCGCTGGCTGTTAGCGTGAAGATGCGGAGTCTTATCACCCCGGACTCGCCGGATTCCTCATGAAACGCATCGCCCTCATCCTCGCACTCGTACTGTCTGCCTTCACCTTCACTGCGCTGGCGCAGAACAGCGGCGCCATGCCGCCCGGTCATCAGATGCTGGCGTCGCCCGAAGCCTTTGCCGATGGACACCTGGCCGCGCTCGACAAGCAAGTCGGCCTTTCAGCGGAACAGAAGCCGCAATTGCGCGCGGTGTTTCTTGCGAAGAAGGTAAGAACCTGTTTGCGGTGTTCGGCGACGCCACGTTGTCGGACGCGCAGAAGCAGGAGCGCATCCAGCAGCTTCACGTCGTGACCGAGCACAAAGTCTGGGGCCTGCTCACCCACGAGCAGCGCAAAATGATGACCGAGCAGCCCGCACCGCGGCAGGTGACATAGCGTTTCAGCTGCAGGTAACTTACTTATTTAAAATTACTTAACGGAATCGTGGTTCTTTCACGGTAGGGCACGGTTACCCTCGCAAAATCGTTGCAACTTACGTGTTGCAACAACATCTGTTGTAACAGGCAACTTGAAGTCGCCGTCAATTTCAACCCTGAAAGGAGCAACTCATGTTTCGCAAACTGATTTCCACTTCCGACGATTACGCACTCGCGATCGCCCGCCTGGTGCTTGGCGTGGTGTTCTTCGCACACGGCGCGCAGAAGATGCTGGGATGGTTCGGCGGCTACGGCTTTTCGGGCACCATGAACTTCTTCACGCAAATGATGCACATCCCCGCTCCGCTCGCGTTCCTCGCGATTTGCGCCGAGTTCTTCGGCGGCCTCGGACTGATCGTCGGATTCCTGAGTCGGATAGCTGCGTTCGGCATCGCCATGAACATGCTGGTCGCAATTTTCACCGTGCACATTCACAACGGCTTCTTCGCCAACTGGTCAGGCCAACAGAAAGGTGAGGGTATTGAGTATCACCTGCTGGCACTGGCACTGTTGCTGTTGGTAATGATCAAAGGCGCGGGTGCGCCGTCGGTGGACCGTGCACTGAGTAAGTGAGGCTGCGGGAGTAACCCTTGGCGAACCGAATCCTGGAAGAGCTAAAACAAACGCGGCCGTTCGAGGACCGTCGGCAGGAAGCAGCGTTGAATATTCTACGTACTGCCGACGTTCTCAAGCGCGGTCTTGAGTTGGTGCTCAAGCCGTACGGCATCACCTCGGCACAATACAACGTGCTGCGAATCTTGCGCGGCGCTGGCGAGCGTGGGCTGCATTGCGGCGGCATTGCCGAGCGCATGATCACCGCCGAGCCCGACGTGACGCGGCTATTAACCCGCATGGAGCGCCTCGGCCTGTTGACGCGGCGGCGCGACGGCAGCGACCGGCGGGTGGTAACGGCCTTTGCTACCGCACGGGGACTGGAGATACTCCATGAACTCGAAGAGCCGCTGCGCGCACTACAGCAGCTCCAGTTCGCGCTGCTGAGTGATCAGAAGATCTGACGCTCTCATCGGCGGATTGGAGAAAGTAAGAGAGTCCGTGTCCGGGGAGCACTAGCTCCGATGCGGCAACTCCACGGTGACGATGCAACCGCGAGTGTCCTTGCGGTTGGCCAACTCAATGGAACCGCCATGGGCTTCGGCGATCTGTTGCGAAAGCACTAAACCGATGCCCGAACCTCCCTGCTTCGTCGTATAGAACGGCACGAACGCATTGCTGGGGTTGAGCAAGCCAATCCCGTTATCTTCCACGATCAGCGAAACGCTGCCGTCTTCCTGCTCCCAGCGAAGTGCAACCTCGGGCGCCGAACCTGCGGTTTGCGCCTGTTCCAGCGCGGAATCGACCGCGTTGCGAATCAGGTTAATCAGCATCTGCTCGATCAAGTCTGGATCGATCATCAACACGACATCGGGACCCTCAGCGATCCGCACCGGCAGCCGTGTCTCCAGCACCGCGACACGTTCGGCCAGCGGCCGCAGTTCGACCGACTGCAGTTTCGGTGACGGCATAGTCGCCAGCCGGCGGTACGACTGCAGGAAACGATGTAACGACGCCGTGCGGGATTCGATGATGTCGAGTCCGCGCTGAAAGTCCGACTTGGTCTCACCAGACAGGTCGAGTTGCGGGAGCCGTGCCGCCAGACTACCGGCAATCGACATAATGGGCGCGAGCGAATTGTTGAGCTCGTGGCCCAGCACGCGGATGAGGCGCTGCCACGCGCTGCGTTCCTCTTCTCGAAGGGCGCGGCTGACGTCAGAGAGGACGATAAGCGTGTGCGGCACGCCGCTCTGCCGAAACGAGCGCTTGCGCACCATCCAGCGCGCGGTCGGCGTGGAATACGGCAGGCTCACCAGCGTGGCATTGGGCGCTTCAAAACAAGCGTCGAGGCCAAGCTCGGTGGCCGTCCGGCCAAGCATGCGCGCCGATGGTTGCTGCAACAATCGTTCGCCGGCGCCGTTCACCAGGCGCAACTTGTGTTCAGGATCGAAAGTAAAGATGGGCACATCGATTTCATCGACCACGCGGCGCAACAGCGCCGTAGTTTCGATGGTCTGAATGCGCTGCTCAGTGAGGATGTCGGCGAGGGTATTGATCTCCAGCGCCAGTTCGCCGAGCGAGTCGTTGGGATTGGCCTCGCGCGCGCGAAATGAGTAGTCCTCTTCGCGCAGCGCGCTGACCACATTCGAGAGAGTTTGCAGTGGGCGAACAATCTGCTCCAGCAGCGTGAGCGTGAGAATGAACCAGAGGAAGAACTCGAGAATGGTGAGCGCGATTTTCGCATCGCGCGACCACATCTGGACCCAGATCAGAATGGTGGCGATGACCACGCCGGGCAGCGCAGCGAGAACGGCGAAGATGGCGATGCGCCGTTCGTAGAAGAGGCGGTGCCGGGAGAACTGCTCACTGGCGCTGCGGTCCCGTGGACGGTAACCGCTGCCAGAGCTAGAGTCCATAGCGTTCCATGCGGCGGTAGAGCGCGCCGCGGCTCAGCCCGAGGGCCTCGGCAGCCTGGCTCACATTGCCGTGGAAACGCTGCAACGCCTTGCGCACCAGAATACTCTCCACCTCTTCGATGCTGAGCTCCTCCAGATTCTGCCCCTGCGGGCGCTGAAGGTTCAAGCCCAAATCCGATACCTGTACGTCTTCGCCCTGGGCCATCAGCACCGCGCGCTCGAGCGTGTGCTCCAGTTCGCGCACGTTGCCCGGCCACGCGTATTGCATCATAGTCTGCATGGCGGCAGGAGCGAACCCGCGCACCTGCACGCGATAACGCTGGGCATAGCGCGCTAGAAAATGCGCAGCCAGCGCGGGAATATCTTCGCGGCGCTCGCGCAAGGCTGGCAAGTGGATCTCGACAGTGTTTAGGCGGAAGAGTAGGTCCTCGCGAAACAGTCCGGCGGCAATGGCTGCGCCGAGATCGCTGTTGGTGGCGGAGATCACGCGCACGTTCACCTTCTTGGTGCGCGACGAGCCCACCCGTTCGATCTCTCCCGTCTCCAGCACGCGCAGCAGCTTTGCCTGCTGCCGCATGGGTACATTGCCGATCTCGTCGAGGAAAATTGTGCCGTTGTCTGCGAGTTCGAAGCGTCCGATGCGATCAGTGCGCGCGTCGGTGAAAGCACCCTTCACGTGTCCGAAGAGCTCGCTCTCGAAGGTGCCTTCGGGAAGCGCGCCGGTGTTGACGGCCACCATCGGCATGGAAGCGCGCGGCGACAATATATGCAGAGTGCGGGCAACGACTTCCTTGCCGGTGCCATGCTCTCCGGTAACCATTACGTTGGCATCCGAGGGACCGATGCGGGCCATGGTTTGCAACACAGGCTGCATGGCGGGCGCCGATGCGATGAAATCCGGAGCACCTTCGGCGCGCAACAGGCGCGCTTCGGCCTCGAGGTGCTGGGTGCGCTGCAACGCGCGATGCAATTCCACCTGGGTGCGCAAGATGGCCAGCAGGCGCTCGTTCTCCCAGGGTTTCTGGATAAAGTCGCGCGCGCCGCGGCGCATGGCTTCGACCGCGAGTCGAACGTTGCCCCACGCCGTCATCACAATCACCGGCAGGTTGCTGTCGAAAGAAACGATTTGCGACAACAGGTCGAGACCTTCCTGCCCCGATGTCGTGTCGCGCGTGTAGTTCAGGTCGATGAGTACCGCGTCGTAGAACTCGCTGGCCAGCGATTCCCGCACTGCCGCGGGAGATTTTGCCGTGTCAACGATGAAGCCCTCGGGCCGCAGCAGCAGTTCGATCGCTTCGAGAATATGGGGCTGGTCGTCGGCGGCAAGAATGCGGCCGGTACGCACCGGCACGCGCGCTTCGACGCCGCTTTCGCCCTCCTCAGCGCCTCTAGTTTGTGGTTGTGCTTTGGCCAACGTGATCTCCCGAGGGCGCGACGCCATCCACCGCTTTTTGAACCTCGATGCCATTATCCGCCAGAGTCGTGCCGGTGGCGCGCTCCAGTTCAACTTTCGACTTCTGATAGGCGGTGTTGGCATTCACCAGGTCGAGTTCGGCCAGGGCGAGGTCGCGTTGCGCGGTCAGGGTCTGGAAGGGTGACCCCGCGCCGAGGTCCTGTTCCTTCTGCATAATGGCGAAGGTCTTCTGCGCGAGGTCACGGGCTTTTTGCGCCGCTTGCACGCGGGCCCGGCTCTGCTCCAATGCATACTGGGCGTTTCGCACTTCAATGCGAATCTGCTTCTTCAATTGCTGTAGGCGCAGTTCGGCCTGGCGATACTCCAGCTCCGAACGATACTGGTCCGCTTTGGCGACGCGGTTACGAAGCGGAATATTCAGGTTCAGCCCGAAGAAGTAGTCAGGAGAAGTGTTGTTATACGAATTCTCGAAAGCACCCCAGAAACCCGTAGGCAGCGTTGACGTGTTTTCGCCGCTGAAAGCAGGATTCAACTGGCCCGCCAGTCCCGTTCCGCCATAGAAGCCAACTGCCGATACCGTAGGCAACAGCGCGTTTTTCGCTGCCTGGCGGCTGATCTGCCGGTTCACCAAGTCGATGTCAGACTCGGCCAGCTCCGGACGGTCTTTCAGCGCCTCGTTAATAAGGTCCTGCACCGCCTGGTCAGCCTCGGCACCAATGAGAGTCGAACGGTCGGTAGGAACGACCGGCATCGATTCGAGAACAGGATCGTCGAGGTTTTTGGTGATCGCATTCTTCATCAGTGACTCTTGCAGCTGCAACGTGGTCTTGGCGATGAGCAGGTCCTGGTCGCGGCGCGATACTTCGGCTTCAGCGCGCATCACGTCCATCGCCGGAACGGCCTCAAGCTGTAACTGCTTTTGCGCGTTGGAGAGGCTCTGCTGGGCGAACGAAAAAGATTGCTCGGTAACGCGCTCGGCCTCGTAGGCGCTCACCAGATCCCAGTACATGTTTGAGATCTGCGTAACCGTCGCGACGAGCTGATCTTTGAAGGCGATATCGGAAATCTTCTTGTTGTTCTTGGCTATGTGCAGAAAGCGAAGGTTGGGGCCGAGCCCGAAGCCAGACAACAACTGCTGCTGAATCGTCACGCGATAATAAGAACCAAGCGCCGGCGAGAGGTTGGTAAAGCTGCTATTGGTGGCTTGGCGATTGTTCTGGGTTTCGAACGAGATGCTGGTACCGGTGGCGAACGACTGCTGATATTGAAGATTGAAAATGCCGGTGTTCTGCTGCAGCGAAGGCACGCCGTAAATCTGCAGGTTGGCCAAAGGCTGCGTAAGGTGCTCAATGCCCATGTTGCCGGTGATGGACGGATCGTAAGACTGCACCGGAGCCCCGGCGCCCAAGGTCGACTGCACCAAACCCCCACTGCCAGCGCCTGCGCCGCCCGCGCCGCCCGTGGTACCGCCAGCGCCGGCGCCCGGAGCACCGGTGCCGAACCCTCCGATACCTCCGCCGGGAGTTCCCTGCACCACACCGGTGTTGACGCCGCGGAACGAAGCGCCTGCCTTGGTGCGCAGGATGTCGGTGTCGGCGATGGGCAGATTGTAGCGCGCGATGGCGACATCAAGATTGTTCTCGATGGCTAGCGCAATCGCGTCCTTCAACGAGATGTAAAGCTTGCCGTCATGAATCAGCTGATCGAGCCGTGGCGAGTTGATGAGGTTCGGCTCAGGCACTGTCCGCGAGCGATAAGCGTCGAATGGCTCCCAGCTATGCGGCATCACAAACTGCGGAGGCGTTTGGATAGCTGCCTGCGCATTGCTCGTGGCGACTGATGGAGCGGGCGGCGCGTTGGGCTGTTGGGCCTGCGCATTGCTCGTGGCCGTCGCGGGAGCCGGTGGGGCATCAGGCTGTTGGGCCTGCGCGCTGATCAGCAGCGAGCACAGCAACGTAACCAGTACGGGCGACTTTGTAATGCGCTCGTTCATGACCGCACTGCCTCGCCTGGCGAAGTAATGCTGGCATTGCCGGTGTCGCTGACCAGCCAGCCATCGCGCAGATTGATGGTGCGCGAGCCGTACGACGCGTTCACGTCGGAGTGCGTGACCTGCACGATGGTCGTGCCCTGGCGGTTAAGCTCGGTGAAGAGTTCCATGATTTCTTTGGCCTGGCTGGAGTGCAGGTTTCCTGTCGGTTCGTCGGCCAGCAGCAGCGCGGGCTTGTGAATCACCGCGCGCGCGATGCCGACGAGTTGCTGCTGCCCGCCCGACAACTGGTTCGGATACAGGTCTTTCTTGGCGACGATCTGAAAATGATCGAGCGTATCGGCAACCATCGCCTGCCGCTCTCCGCGCGGAATGTCTTTATAGGAAAGCGGAAGATCGATGTTTTCCTGGACCGTCAGGTCGTCCAGCAGATGGTAGCTCTGAAAGACCATGCCAATGTTGCGCTTGGCCAATTCAGCGCGCTCTTTGCGCTTCATCTTGTGAACAGCTTCGTCGCGAAACCAATATTCACCCGCCCACTGGTCGTCGAGCAAAGCGAGCGCGTTCAGCAATGACGATTTGCCGGCGCCGGAAGGCCCCATGATGGTGACAAACGATCCCTCAGGAATGTTGAGGTCGATGCGGCGAAGCACCCAGGTCTCGCCGGCGGCGGTCTTGTAACTACGTTCGAGGTTTTTAAGTTGGATCATGGTGGTTAGCTGTCAGCGGTCAGCCGTCAGTTTTGGCTTAGCCATGAGCTCTTAGCCACTAGCTTTAAGCCTGTGCTCCCTATTCGTCACGCCTAAAAGCTAAGAGCTGACGGCTGAAAACTGATGGCTCATTGTGCTTCCTGCATCAGTCTGCGCAGCTCATCTTCCGCCACTACTTTGCCGTCGAACAGATGCACTTCGCGCTCAGCATGCGCAGCGAATCGCGGATCGTGCGTCACCATGCAGATGGTCGCGCCTTCGCGATGTAAACGCTGCAACAGCTCCATCACCGCTTCGCCATTGCGCGAGTCGAGGTTTCCTGTCGGCTCGTCAGCCAGCAGGATGGACGGCGATCCAGCCAGTGCGCGCGCCACAGCGACACGCTGCTGTTGACCTCCTGATAGTTGCGATGGATAGTGACGCAGACGATGGGCCATGCCCACGCGTTCCAGGGACTCGAGCACGCGTTTCTTGCGTTCGGCGGCAGGCATTCCGTCGCGATACGTCAGCGGCAGTTCGACGTTCTCGTACACCGTGAGGTCGCCGATCAAGTTAAAACTCTGGAAGATGAAACCGATCTCGCGATTGCGAATGCGCGAACGGTCGCCGAAGTCGAGGTTCTCCACCGTCTGGCCGTTCAGCTTGTACTTGCCGTCGGTGGGGGTGTCGAGCAACCCGATAATCGACAACAGCGTCGACTTGCCGCAGCCTGACGGACCAGACATAGCAACGTACTCACCTTTATTAATGGTGAGGTGAACGCCGGCCAGGGCGTGGGTTTCGACTTCGTCGGTATAGAAGACTTTGGTAAGGTTTTCGATTTCGATCAATGGAGCTGCTGCTTCGCTCATGATTTTTTCCGTTCTCTCGTAAATTCTTGTTCGCTGCTTTACGCTCTTCAGTCCAGCTTTACGCGATCGGTGCTGTCCCAGCGCGACATGTCGGAGAGGATGACGGTATCGCCTTCCTTCAGCCCTGAGTCGATCTGGATCAGGTTCACCGAGGCCCTGCCGGTTTTCACCTGCACCCGCGAAGCCCCGTTGCCTTCGCGGTCGAGCACGAACATGGAGATGGTGCTGTTCTCCTGCCCGAAGGCCGGCCGCCCGACGTAAAGCACGTTATCGAGCTTCTCCAGGTCGATGGTTCCATCGACACTGAGGTCAGGACGCGCGCC
Source organism: uncultured Acidobacteriaceae bacterium (assembly GCA_963730105.1). Classification (GTDB taxonomy): domain Bacteria; phylum Acidobacteriota; class Terriglobia; order Terriglobales; family Acidobacteriaceae; genus DASRAA01. The sequence goes on along the minus strand of CAVSQO010000006.1, from coordinate 123,140 downwards.
CTTGGGCAGCTCGCCTGTCAGTGATACGTCAACCGTAACCGTTCCGTTCTGTACCGCTGGATCGACCCGGCTTACCGTTCCGGCAATGATTCCGTTATGCGTATCGACGGAAGCGGGCTCGCCAATCTGCACGTCACGCGCCTGGGTCTCAGGGATCTTAAGCTCCGCCATTAGATGATTCGGTTGAACGATCTTCGCCAGTTCAGCCCCCGGCAACACGTGCTGCCCAACCTGTAGTGGCATTTCGACCAGCACACCGGCGACACCCGCCCGAACCTTGAGCTTTTCCAGCTGCTGCTGCTTCAACTCGGCCAGAGCCCGCATTTCGCCGATCTTGGCCTGTTGCACCGCAAGTTGCGAATCGATGGCCTTCTGATTGATCTTCAGGCGATCGTCTTCGATCTGGTTGCGGGTGACGAGCTCGTCGGCCTTGCCTTGCGAGGCTTTCGCAGTAAGGCCGGAAACCACGCCCAGGTCATAGAGCGCCTTGTCGGTCTGCGCCTGCCGCTGCGCCTCGTTGTAATCCGCGTTGACCGTTGCCGCACCGGCGCGCTGCGTCATCAGATCGCTGTCGAGCTTGACCTTCAGACTCTGGTACTCGGCTTCAGCGGCCTTCACCTGTAGCTGCGCGTCCACCGCTTCCTGCTCGAGTTGCGGGTTACTCATCACGACCAGGATGGTGTCGGGCTCAACCAGCGAGCCCGGCAACTTGATAATCTGCAGCACGGTGGCTTCGGTTTCGGCCGGAATTTGGCGTACATCTTCATGGTTGGGAACGAGCGTCCCCAAACCGCGCACCTGGCGCAGCATCGAGCCACGTTTCACGGTGTCTGTCCAGATAGTGGCGCGCTCGACGGTGGGTGCGGCAGGCTTTAGCCGCGCGACGCCGACCGTCAGGCCGACAAGTACGAGGAGTCCGAGAACGCCCCAAAGTATCTGGCGGCGACGTTTCTGTTGTTTGAATTCGGGGCGGGCAATATCCATTGCAACCAGAAAAGAGCAACCTGGTGGCCAATCGGAATTTCCGTTAGTTGTTGAAACAGAAGCCGGTTACAAAGCGGCTAAATCACACCCGAAACTGCGGTGTGTCCCGTGGCAGAGAAAACTGTCCGTATTCGGACAGAGCGGCTACGCCCCTAATCATGAAGTCGCAGCGATTCAAATACTTAGACCGCGCGGCAACCCTCGCCGCAAACCGGGCATTTAAGATAAGAGTAGTGGCTCACAGTAGTAGCCGCCTGACTTCCGATGTCAACCGCGGTTCAAGAAGCTCGGAATTCCCTGTCTCGGGTGGACGCCCCCTCGCCGCGCCTGTATTCGCTCGACGTTTTGCGCGGTGCGGCGATCGCGGCCATGATCCTGGTCAACAATCCGGGCAATGACTACGCCTACGCACTACTGAAACATTCTGAGTGGAATGGCTGGACGCCGACCGACCTCATCTTTCCCTTCTTCCTCTTTATAGTCGGTGTGTCGCTGACGCTGTCGTTCCGTTCGCGCCTTGAGCGCGGCGATTCGAAACGGAAGCTGCTTCTTCATTCGGTGTGGCGCTGCGCCATCATCTTTCTGATTGGACTGTTCCTGAACGGATTCCCTTACTTCCATCTCGCCACGTGGCGCGTGGCCGGAGTGCTGCAACGCATCGCAATTGCATACCTCGTCGCCGCGGTAATCACCCTCCATGCGAAAACCCGTGGCATCACGATATGGATCGCCTGCCTCCTGATTGGCTACTGGATCGCGATGCGATTCATCCCCGTGCCGGGACTGGGCATGCCGGGCACCGATATGCCGCTGCTCGATCCCAATGCCAATCTGTCGTGGTATCTCGACAAACGCTTTCTGCCCGGTGCGATGTACGAGGGTACTCGCGATCCCGAGGGAATCCTCAGCACCTTCCCCGCAGTCGCGACGGCGCTACTGGGAGTTCTCACCGGCGAGTGTCTCCGCAGCAACCCTAACAAAAACGATCCGCGAAAGAAAACCATTGGCATGTTGGCTGCCGGCGCTGCGCTGATTATTGTCGGGCAGCTTTGGAGTGTCTGGTTCCCCATCAACAAGAAACTGTGGACCAGTTCGTTCGTTCTCTTCACCGCGGGATGCGCGCTGGTTTGCCTCGCGATCTGCTACTGGATCACCGACGTCAAACTTCATCGCGGCCCGTGGAGCAAGCCCTTTGTCGTCTTCGGCACTAACGCCATCGCCGCCTATGCGCTGGCCGAGCTGGCGTCGAGTTTGCTGTTCAACTTGCGGCTGCACCACGGCCGGCGCGAGATATCGCTCGCGGACTACCTCTTCCATAGGCTCTTCGGCAGCATCTCTCCACGAGAGCTCGGTTCGCTTATGTACGCAGTCGTTTTCGTGTGCCTCTGCTGGCTGCCGATCTATTGGATGTACCGTAAGCGTATTTTCTTGAAGGTCTAGTCCGTCAGCCGGCTTCAATTTCCCAACAAAAAAAGCCGGAGCATTTTCGCTCCGGCAACAAAAACCATCTACGAAACTAACTTAGTCGGCGACGCAACAGTCCCGCCAAGCCAACTACGCCTGAGCCCAAGAGCAGGAGGCTGCCGGGTTCGGGTACGGAGCTGCCGTACGACAAGCCAGTGATCCCGCCGTCGGCCCAAGCCGCTGAGCCTTCGCCGCCGGGAACCGTGTTCTGCAGCACCAGCTCCACTTGATAGCCGCCGCCCACGGGCGCAATATCCGCGAACGTCACCGTCCCGGTCACCGTGCCGTAGCTGCCGCAGCCGCCGCAATCAGGAATAACCGCCGCCGCAACCGCCACGCCATTGACGTACACATTCCACGTCTCGTTGTCTCCATTCATGTAGTCCTGGAATATCCAGTCGGCCGTCAAATCCGTCACGGAATTGGTGGGCAGTGTGAACACCGCCGACTGGACAAAGTCTCCAGCTGTCCATTGATATGCGGTTTGCCCTCCGCTGGGTATCGTTCCGCATCCGTTGGTAAAGCTGCAATAGGCATCGCCTGCGGTGGGAAAAGGCACGTTGGTCACCGGGTCGTTGCCGTTATGGTGGTTTTGCGAGGCAATTAAAGTCGTTTGCATCGCCGCCAGGGCGACGCCGGAAGCGATGGTACAAATCGCGACGAGAAGCACAATCTTCTTCAAGGGGAATCCGTTCATGAAACGTTCTCCATTTCTGGGTTAAGGTCTCTAGGCCCGCAGGTATGGCAGACGGGCACCCAATAACTTGCTTCGCACAGGGAAAATTCTACCCAGTCGTTACGCAATTCAAATTCCATACTAAGTGATTGAAAATACTAGAAGCGCTACATCTGCCTGTGCAAAACATTTCATCCAAAGGCCCATTTCGTACACAGTCCAGCGCCAGTTTCTCGTTGACCCAAGGTTCAACTTAGTCCTGCTCAGGAACAAAGCTCCGCTGAACCCAACATTTGGCATCCCAGCTGCTCTTAATTTCTTGGGTCTGATTGACGGTGAACTCATGCCGTCCTACTATCCCAAGCAATGTCAACGCCTTCCATCACCGCAGGGCAGTTGCTCGGCCATTACCGCCTAATCGAAAGGATAGGCAGTGGGGGCCAGGGCGAGGTCTGGCGCGCTCACGACGAGAGGTTTGATCGGGATGTCGCCCTGAAGATCCTTTCCGAAAGGGTCCTGGCTAGCCAGAGCGCACGCGAGCGTTTTCGCCAGGAAGCGCGCGCTGTCGGGAGGTTGAACCATCCCAACATCGCGACCGCCCATGATTTTGGTGACCAGCCGGTCGACTATCTGGTTACCGAGTTCGTGGAAGGCACCGGGCTGGATGACAAGCTCGCTGGCGGACCGCTGGCCGAAGCGACCATTGTCGAGCTGGGCATTCAGCTCGCCAGCGGACTGGAAGCCGCGCACCGTCAGGGAATCATTCATCGCGACCTGAAGCCCGGGAACCTGCGCATCTCTACCCACGGCAATCTTAAGATCCTCGACTTCGGGCTGGCAGAGCTGATCGATCCTAAGGGCGACATTGCTTCGGCCGAAACGGTCACCATCACCATGACGCTGACCGGAACGCTGCCCTACATGGCTCCCGAACAGTTTGACGGCATCAGCGATCAACGCACCGACCTGTGGGCGGCGGGAGTGGTGCTCTACGAGATGGCCACGGGCAAACTGCCCTTTCCCGGAAAGCAGCTTGCGCAGTTGAAGGACGCCATCATCCATCAGGAGCCGCCGAGACCGAAGGCCTTGAATCCGCTGATTTCACCGGCGCTCGAAAACGTGATTCTGCGCTGTCTACAAAAGAACCCTGCGAAGCGATACCAGACCGCCACTAATCTGCGCGAAGACCTCGCGCGGGTGGGAGAGGGACAACCAGTCACCAGCGGTGATGGACTGCGCGGGCGGAGCTTTGCCATCGTGCTGCTGGCGATAGCACTGGCTGGCTCAGCGCTGTCGGTGTATCACTTCTGGCCGCAAATCAAGGTTTTGTTTGGCCAACCCACGACAGAATCCGCCGGGCAGTTTCGGCTCTTGGCTGTATTGCCGATCCAAACCACGGGTGAGGGCTCGTCCGACGATGCTCTGGTTCGTGGCATGGCTGAAACCGTGAGCGCTCGCATCGCGCAGGGGACGAACAGCAAACAGCTGCAGTTGATTCCTCCCAGTGAGCTGATTGCGCGGGACGCTAAAACAACCGACGCAGTGCGCCGCGAGTTCGGTGTCGACCGCGTGCTCGAAGTGGCGGTGCAACGCTCCGGCGAAAAGGTGCGCGTCACTTGCAGCCTGATCGATCCCAAGACCCACCAGGTGTTGAACGCATGCACCGTCACCGGAGACGGCAGCGACTTGTTCGCTCTGCAAGACACACTGGCCGGCGAAGTCATTGCCATGCTGCCGCGGGGCGCCCACACCGAACAGGCGGAACCCACTGAGGTACAGGCCGCCGCTCCCGCCGGCTATGAGTTCTACCTGAAGGGCCGCGGATACCTGCTGGAATACCAGAAGCCGGAGAATATCGACAGCGCCATCAAGGAATTTGAGCAGGCGTTGAAAGCCAGTCCGAACTATGCCCCTGCGTCCGCAGGGCTGGGAGAGGCCTACTGGCAGGGGTATAAGGCTGATCGCGGCAAGGATTGGCTCGACAAGGCACAGATCAACTGCAACAAGGCACTGACTGCCGATCCCAAACTCGCGGAGGGACACACCTGCCTGGGGAACGTTTATCGGTCGCGCGGACAATATGACAGAGCTCTCCAAGAAATCCAACAAGCTGTTGCGCTTGACCCCAATGACGCCGTGGCAATTCTTGCCCTTGGCGATACTTACGACAAACTACACAACTTTTCAGACGCGGAGGCCACGTTCAAGCGAGCGATCGCGCTCAGCCCGAACTACTGGGCAACTTACAACTGGACGGGGAATTTCTACTTCGGACATGCCAGGTACGCCAACGCGGAAGCGAATTTCCAGAAGGCCATCGGGTTGAACCCGGGAAACCACGTGGCTCTTTACAATCTGGGAGCCATGTATTTGCTGGAAGGCCGGTACCAGGAGGCTATCGATGCCACCCAGCGATCGATCAGCTTGATGCCGACGATGGATGCTTACAGCAATCTTGGAACAGCCTTTTTTTACCAGCGCCGGTATTCCGATGCGATCGTTGCCTACGACAAAGCGCGAGCACTCGACGATAAGGATTATTTGAACTGGGGCAATCTGGGCGACGCGCTGTACTGGTCACCAGACCGGCGACCAGAATCCGGAGCCGCCTACAAACGGGCAATCGAACTGGCGCAGGGCCGCCTGCAGATCAATCCCAAAGATGCCACCACCCGAGCTTTCAACGCGGGGTACTATGCCATGCTTGGGGACAGACAGGCGGCGACCGCTCAACTCGACCAGGCATTGAATCAAAGCCCCAGCGACCCTGACGTTCTGTTTCGTGCCGCGCTCGTCTACAACCAACTTGGTGATCAGACCCAGACACTCGACTGGCTGAAGAAAGCAGTGGCCGCGAACTTTTCACGAACCACGGTGCGCGATACACCCGACTTCGACCATCTGAAGGCCGACGCCGCCTTCCGGGCAATCATCGCGGGAGCTTAAGAGGGCTATCGACTTCCTAGCGAACGACGACCAGCGCAAAGGCTAGCCTATTGAGTGACGTGCACTCCCGGGTCTTGCGGATTGGTGCATGCGACTCCGCCCACCGTCATGCTGAGATACAAATAGGCATCCTGCGGTGCGTTGTTCACTGGCGGTCCGGAATTATCGCCGTCATGAAATATGAACTTTGGAGCACCGCCTCCGTCTACAAAGGGCGTACCTATGTGAGTGTTTGACATTGGCGGGAATGTTACGACCAGCGGCGCGTCATGTCCCTGCGCATCAATCCCCTTAACCCAGGTCATGCTATCGCCGTTGCTGATGGACAGCGGCGGAAGTTTGGCAAAGCCGCCCTGCGAGTTGAGTTGCGCACACGAGTTGTCTGCCTTCATGGCAATGACGACCTTCACCGTCGCCGCTTGTTTCGGTTGCCCACCACCCGCCGTCGGTACCTGGCCCAGACCCGGACCTTGCGGTTGGTGAAGGTACCATCCCGCCGCAAAGCCAACAACGGCAGCCAGAATGAGCGTGCCTACTAATGCAGTTCCTTTCATAGTCGCCCCTTTTCAGTCCCACCTCTATCCGGTGTGGGACACGTGTTCGACATGATACCGTGAACAACCTCAGATCCAAGTTTGAACACGGTAGCACGCCACCGATACTAGTCAAGCAAATATCCCGCCAACCATGGCAGTTCGCCACCCCCACCACTTCCATTCCATTGGGGCCTATCACCTCCATGCTTCCCTTGCCGATTTCAAGCCCCCTGCGACTCGCTTACGCCCGGTCGAGATGGCAAATACGAATTCCAAGTGAGCGAAGTGGCACACCTATATTCTGCTGCCGACCGCGCAGCTATCCGAGTTGTTTGCGATACCTATCCGTTCGGATAGCCGGCCCGGTCGCGGTTCAGCTCGTCGGACGAATCTCCGACCGCGATCACATGCAAACTCTGTAGCTTACGCATGCATCGCCGCGACGCCGCACTTTGGCACGCCACCTGCTCTATTCCCTGGCGTAAGCCGCAAGCGAAAAGGCAATCGAAAAGAAAACCTGAAAGCAAAGCGGTTAACAAAATTCAGCTTGGGTTCCGCTAACAGGAGCCCCCAAGGAGGAGTTATGAAGCGCAACATGTTTGGGGCCCTGATGACTCTCATCGTGGCCTTCGCCGTCGCAACCCCTATGGTTCATGCACAGACCATCATGACCGCCAACGTTCCCTTCGCTTTCAGCGTGGGACAGCAACAGCTTCCGGCGGGCGCCTATGCAGTCCGCGAACTGAACAGCGCGGCAACCCTCATTCAGAACAAGGACGGAAACGAGAAGGCGCTGGCGCTGTACCAGAGCGCCGGACCGTCCAAGTCGGATGAAACCAAGCTGGTGTTTCACAAGATTGGCGACCACTACTTCCTGACCGAGATCTGGTCCAGCGTCAGAGGACAAGGTCAGGCGCTTCCCGAGTCGAAGCTGGAGAAGGAAATGGAAGCCTCCAACGCCGGTATCGGTGGCGGCGGAGTCGAGACTGTGATCGTCGCTTTGCGCTAACCTGCCTCAACGATCACTCTGAAACCCCGGAGTCCCCACCGGCTCCGGGGTTTCATTTTGGGTTCACTCCTGCCTCTCGTCCCACCTTCCCATGTACAAATCCTGCTTCGCGGGTAGAATGCAGAGTTCGCCACTTTGTGCTGTTCGGTGGAGGGTCCTTCATGCTGGTCGGTGTTCCCCGCGAGACCTTTCCGGGGGAGCGGCGGGTCGCCTTGGTTCCCGCAGTCATTCCCAACCTCAAAAAAGCTGGATTGGAAGTCGTCATCGAAGCCGGTGCTGGCGTCGAAGCGGGTTATCCCGATGCCGACTACATCGCCAAAGGCGCCACCATAGCTGCCGAGCGCGCCGAGGTGTTCCGCTCGGCCGACATCATCCTGCAAGTGCTGTGTTACGGCTCGAATGATGTCACCGGCAAGGCGGATCTTCCGCTGCTGCGCAAAGGCCAGGCACTGATCGGTTTCCTGCGCCCGCTGGGGGAAGTACACACGTTGCAGGAGATTGCCGCTACCGGCGTGACTTCGTTTTCCGTTGAGCTCATGCCGCGCACCACCCGCGCCCAGAGCATGGACGCCCTCTCGTCCATGGGCACTATCTGCGGCTACAAGGCGGTCTTGCTCGCCGCCGATACGCTACCGCGCATCTTTCCTATGCTGACCACCGCCGCCGGGACGATTACCCCTGCGCGCGTTCTGATAATGGGCGCTGGAGTCGCCGGACTGCAGGCCATCGCAACCGCGAGGCGCTTAGGCGCAGTCGTTTCGGCGTACGATCTTCGCCCCGCAGTCAAAGAGCAAGTTCAAAGTCTCGGCGGACGCTTCGTCGAGCTGGCCCTCGAAGTCAAAGACGCCCAAGATGCCGGCGGCTACGCCAAGGCCCAAGACGAGTCGTTCTACCAGCGCCAGCGCGAGTTGCTGGGACAAGTCGTCGCCCAGCAGGATGTCGTCATCACCGCGGCCGTGATTCCCGGCAAGAAATCGCCGGTGCTGGTGACCAAAGAAATGGTCGCTGCGATGGCGCCGGGCTCGGTCATCGTCGATCTCGCCTCCGAGCGCGGCGGCAATTGTGAACTCACGCGCACTGGCGAAAAAGTCGTCGAGAACGGCGTGTCCATCATCGGCTCCATCAACCTGGCCAGCGCCGTTCCGTATCACGCCAGCCAGATGTACGCCAAGAACCTGACCAACTTTCTGCTCAACATGGTGAAAGACGGGCAACTCAAGCTGAACATGGACGACGAAATCGTGCGCAGCACACTCGTCACCGAAGGCGGCGAGATCGTGAATCCGCGCGTCCGCGAGTTCTTCTCGCTGCCGGCACTAGTGGCGCAAACGTAAATACGCTATTCGCTATTCGCCGTTCGCTATTCGTCAAAATGCGAACCCGGAAGCGCGGAAGAGCGAAAGGCGAAGAGCGAAAAGCGAACGGCCGGACCCTGATGTTGTTAGTCGCTCCGTCATGAATTCGAAGTAAGGAGGTACTCGATTTGAAGTCCGACCTGATTACCAGTCTGTACGTCTTCATGCTCGCCGCGTTCATCGGGTTTGAGGTGATCCGGCGGGTCTCACCGCTGCTCCACACGCCGCTGATGTCGCTCACCAACGCGCTCGACGCCATCGCCGTCGTGGGCGCCATCATCCTGGCGGGCGAGCAGAAGAGCCAACTCGCCACCATTCTCGGCACCATCGCCATCGTCGCCGCCACCAGCAACATCGTCGGCGGATTCATCATCACCGACCGCATGCTCAAGATGTTCAAAGTGAGCAAAGCGCCCAAGCCATGACCGACCTCGTGGGTGGTGAATACGTCATTGAAGTCCTCTACATCATTGCGGCGGCGCTGTTCATCCTGTCGCTCAAGTGGCTGAGTTCGCCCGCCACCGCGCGCCGCGGCGTCTTCGCCGGCGAAGTCGGCATGCTGCTGGCCATCGTCGGCACGCTCTTCTACAAGGGCATCGTCGACTACAAATGGATCGCCATCGCCCTCGTTCTCGGCACCATCATCGGCGTCCCGCTGGGCCGCGTCGCCATGACCGCCGTCCCGCAGCGGACCGCGCTCAGCCACGCCTTCGGCGCGCTCTGCGTCACGCTCGTCGGCACCGCCGAGTTCTATCTGCGCACGCCCAACATCACGAAGTTCATGATGAGCGTGCTCTCGCTCGAAGTCATCCTTGGCGGACTCACCATCACCGGCAGTCTCATGGCCGCGGGCAAACTCCAGGAAGTCCTGCCCCAGCGCCCCATCACCTATAAAGGACAGAACATCGTCAACTTCGCCGTGCTCGGGGCTGCCATCGTCATCGCCGTCATGCTCGTGATGGACCCCAGCCGCACCGCGCTCTATCCCGCGATGGTCCTCATCGCGCTCGTCGTCGGCGTGATGCTCATCATCCCCATCGGCGGCGCCGACATGCCGACCGTGATCTCGCTGTTGAACTCCTACGCCGGACTCTCCGCCGCCGCCATGGGCTTCGTGCTCGACAGCAAGCTGCTCATCGTGGCCGGCGCGCTCGACGGAGCCAGCGGCTTCATCCTCTCCGTCAACATGTCGAAGGCCATGAACCGCTCCTTCACCAACGTGCTCTTCGGTGGCTTCGGCCAGCTGCAGACCTCCGCCGCAGGCGCGCAGGAAACCCGTCCGGTGCGCAGCGCTACGCCCGAAGAAGCGGCAGCCATTCTCGCGGCCGCCAACAAAGTCGTCATCGTTCCCGGATACGGCATGGCCGTCGCCCAGGCGCAGCACAAAGTCCGCGAACTCTACGACGCGCTCAGCAAGCGCGGCGTCGATGTGACCTTCGGCATTCATCCCGTCGCCGGCCGCATGCCCGGACACATGAACGTCCTCCTCGCCGAGGCCGACATTCCCTACGACAAGCTGCTCGACATGGACCAGGTCAACGGCGACATGCCGCAGACCGACGTGGCGCTGGTCATCGGCGCCAACGACGTGACTAACCCCGCGGCGCGCACCGACACCACTAGCCCGATCTACGGCATGCCCATCCTCGACGTGGACAAGGCGCACACCGTAATGGTCATCAAGCGCAGCATGAGCCCGGGCTTCGCCGGCATCGACAACCCGCTCTACTACCTCGACAACAACCTGATGCTCTTCGGCGACGCCAAGAAGTTTGTGGGGGACATCGTGAAGGAGCTGTCGGGGAATAGCGGCGGGCACTAGCTCGCCACTCGACCTCAAATCCCAGGTCAGCCCAAAAGACGGGCGAACCTGGGGCACGCCGTCGCGGAGGTGGGTACCCCCCTTCCCCCCATTTTCTGCAAATTCCTCATTCCATTGGGGATGCTCACACCTGCCTTTGCAAATTACTGTGCGCATAGGGCTTACAGGCAAATTCCTCATAACAATAGAGTTAGGCTGGTTTGCGGAGGCTGGACGGGTGTCTGGATGGCTTGGTGGGGTGGTCGATCGAGGAAGAGTACAGCAAAGCACAGAGCGTAACCGCCTAATTTGTTCGACGATGGAGGATGGTGTCTGAGTGTCGCTTTTTTTGGAGACGACAACTCCCCTCATCGTTCTGACAGGGAGTTTAGGTGCAGATGATTGCGGATGACTAGGACGTAGGTCACAGGGGAGTGTGATAAGGAAGTGGATAGTGGATAGTGGGTAGTGGATAGTCGATAGAGAGTTTCGAGTTCCAAGCAATCCCGGGCTAGCGCCAAAAGAGGGGGCGAACCCGTGGCACCCGGCTGCCAGGCAACAGTCGGTCGAATTAATGCGATCTAAAAAGAAAAGACAGGAAAGACAACGGACCGCCAGTAGTTTATTTGCCAACAACACCAGAGTAAGGCGCTATATTTTTGACGTCGTTTTTACTTGCACTATAGGGCAAAACTAACATACTATCTGCCTCCTCAAACTCTGGTTCATCCGGCTAACACATTCCATATCAAATCTTTCGTATTGGGCCTCTTGGACATCATGGTATATCGAAAGGAAAACGACCATGGGGAACATACAGCTAAGAACTCGTTCAACGAAGAGAGGAATTTATCGCGCCTCCGCTGTACTGACTCTAGTTATCCTGGTTATCTCGGCTGCCGTCACGCCGCCCGGCGCCGCAGCGCAAATGTTTAAAGTGTTACACACGTTTACAGGGCCGGACGGGATATCGCCACAAGCTGGCCTCACGATGGATCGAGCCGGCAACCTCTACGGCACGACCGCTAGCGGCGGGCTCCAGAACTGTCCGCCTGGGCCGCCTTCGACCTGCGGGACGGTCTTTGAGCTGATCAAGACTGGTCCTAACTGGACGTTCGCAACACTGTACAAGTTCCAGGATAAGAATGATGGGTTCTATCCGACATCAACACCTACTATTGGGTCCGATGGCACGCTTTACGGAACCACTTACAATGGTTTCAACGGCCCTTCAAATACGGGCACGGTCTTTAAACTCAACCATCTCTGTGCCGCCTCAAGTTGCGTCAATTGGAAGAAGACCACCATCTACAGATTTGCAAATAACTGTTGCGATGGAACAAACCCGGCGGCGGGAGTCACCCTGGATAACTCTGGAAATCTTTACGGTACAACTTATTCGGGACCGAGTATCTTTGGAACGGTTTTCAAGCTCTCCCCTGAGGCCGACGGTAGCTGGACAGAATCGGTCCTTTATCGATTCCACGGGCTTGACGGCAACAGCCCTAACGCCCCGGTGTTGCTGGACCAATATGGCGATCTCCTTGGGACAACCATCTCTGGCGGCACGACGGGCGGTGGGACCGTTTACCAATTAACGCCTGTCGGAAATAATTGGACAGAAGCTGTGCTTCACAGCTTTGATCCATTTACCGAAGGCGACGACATATATGCCGGTTTGACTCCTGACCAAGCCGGGAATCTCTACGGTGCCACGAACTCCGGCAGTACCTGTTGTCCATTCGGCTCGGTTTTCGAATTGTCGCCCGCGCAAGGTGGCGGCTGGAACCTGAGCCAGCTCTACATATTTCAAAACGGGCAAGCAAGATACGTCTATGGCAACGTGGTCTTGGATTCGGCGGGCAACATATATGGGGTTGGTTGGGGCGGTGGAAAATACTATTGGGGACAGGTGTTCAAACTCACACCGACCCAGAATGGCTGGTCCTACACCGATCTTCACGACTTCGCAGACGACAGCGATGGGGCCAATCCCTACGGTTTGCTGCTCGGCCCGGACGGCAACCTCTACGGTACGGCCGCAGCCGGTGGTAGCGGGCAGTGCGGCGCTCTTTATGGCTGCGGCACTGTCTGGGAGATTGAATTACATTAATAGTTCGGTCTCCGGTGCCCACAAACTGGAACACCCCGGGTCCGCAGGGCGTCATTTGTGTGAGCGTGGGCGTCAGCCCGAAGTTCTGACAAGGGTGGAAGCACCACGCTAAAGCATGGTGCTTCCACCCAAACCAGGAGCCCGCCGGGCGTCATTAATGTCCGGATCCACCCGGCGTTACACGCTGAACTGGCGTAAGTGGTGATCGAGGTGTTTGTACATTCCACGGCTCCAGACGTCCGGTGTGAGCGGACCGAAGAAAGGGTGTGGATGCCGGGTGCATTGCGCCTCTCCGCCCTCGTAGAACTGCCGGACTTTCAGTTTCAGCTGTTCCTGTTCGCGTGCGAAGTCTTTCTGGTCAGCGACCTTCAGCTGTTTATCGGTGGGGCCATTCTTCCCGAACGGTTTTTCATTCGTGAAGATGGGCTTGAAAAGCGGGCCGATCAACCTGCCGATGAAAACTCGCGGCGGATTCAGCCTTCCCGAGGCCATGTCCATGGTCTTGGAACAATGCGCCATCATTTGCGCTACGTCCATCTTTCCCCACTGTCGCGGGGACGCGGGCTGCAGGCTGTCTATGCGTAAGATCACTTCGTCAACGGTGTCCTGCTCAAACAGGTTTTTCATTGCCACCCTTCGCAGCCCGTCCTGACTTTAGAAACGGCAGCCATCTTACACCGGCTCACCCGTTCGGGCCGGTTGGGGAAAGGGAACGGCCGTTCTTTATAACCGAACAACTCGAGCACTTCCGCCGTATCATCAACCAGAGGCCATCATGTTCACCTTCCTCTTGTGGTGTGTGCTTCTCTTTTTCTGCTGGCCAGTTGCACTGATCGCGCTGGTCCTCTACCCCATCGTGTGGCTGCTTCTCTTGCCTTTCCGCATTTTGGGCATCGCGGTCGAAGGCGTCTTCGAGTTGCTGAAGGCGATTATCTTGCTTCCGGCGCGGGTACTGCGCGGACCAAGGCGGGCGTACTAGAAACTGCGATTTCTGGGGAAGCAAAAAGAAACCCGGAGCCTCCCCAGCTCCGGGCTTCTTTTGTGGAAACTGCACTGATTCAGCGCAGGGCCACAACCACTTCTGCGGGGCCACCCGCGCTGGGAGACTCGGCACGTTGTTCCTGCTCAAGCTTGCCGGCCGGAATCTCCATACCCGAGGCTGTGGTGCTGCCCCAAACTTCAGCCAGTACGTACCGGTCGCCGTATTTGCGGAATACCAGCCGCGGATTCTGCGACTTCACGCTCTCTTCGTGCAGGCCGATGATAGTGACGGTGGCGTGGGTCGCGTCGTTGCGGATTTGCAATACCCGGTCAGAGACCTCGGTGATGCTGTACTGCCCCGCCTCCATCGAACTCTGATCGACGGCGAATGCGAACGGCACATTTGCCTTCCTCTGCGACTGGGCCAAAGCACCGCTAACTGCCAGAGCCGCGACGAACGCCGTCAGGGCCAAGAGTGTCGTGCGTTTCATAACTCCTCCTTGGAGCGCTCCGGGTCGGAACGCGTTCTGTATTTGCCTTCCGAGCTTCCGTCTTTCGTCCGGCACTGGATGGCTTACGCGTGTAGATAGAGCAAGCGCGTTGCCAAGTCTCGGAAGAGCAGGCTACGGGACGACACCGATTGCATTGCTCCATGTTTCCAGCAAGATGCAAGAAGGGAAGGAGTTGGGTGGTTATGGTTCCAACGTACAAAGCTAGCCGATCGGATAGTGGCGACTATCCTCTTGTGTTTTTCGCTCGGCAACAACTCGGCTCGTAACCAAGTAAAATAGATGTTTTGGCGGCTGGCGCTCACTTCGCCTTGCTGTGCCCGCCCGATCCGAGGGAACCGAGAAGTCATGGATATCACCAATCACGCGACGGAGACGCCAGCAAAGTCTCCGTCGGAAGCACCTAAAGCTTCGAATTTCATTCGCGACATTATCGTTGCCGACCTCGAGTCCAACAAGTTCGCCGGACGCGTGCAGACTCGCTTCCCTCCCGAGCCCAACGGTTACCTGCATCTCGGACATGCCAAGTCGACTTACCTGAATTTCGGCCTGGCGGCTGAATTTGGCGGCAAGACCAATCTGCGCTTCGACGACACCAACCCCGAGAAGGAGGAGCAGGAGTACGTCGATTCCATCATTCGCGACGTGCATTGGCTAGGGTACGAGTGGGACGGTCTGTATTACGCCTCTGACTATTTCGACCAGCTGTATGCGTGGGCCGTTCAGTTGATTAAGGCGGGCAAAGCGTACGTCTGCGATCTCAGCGCCGAGGAAGTGCGGCAGTATCGCGGGACCCTGACGGAACCCGGACGGGAAAGCCCGTATCGCAATCGCAGCGTGGAGGATAACCTCGACCTGTTCGAGCGCATGCGCGCGGGAGAGTTTCCCGATGGCTCGCGAACGCTGCGGGCCAAGATTGACATGGCGTCGCCCAACCTGAACATGCGCGATCCGCTCATGTATCGCATCCTTCGCGCCACGCACCATCGCACGGGCGACAAGTGGTGCATCTATCCCATGTACGACTACGCGCACGGGGAGTCGGACTCGATCGAGCGCGTCACGCATTCCATCTGCACCTTGGAGTTCGAAGACCATCGCCCGCTGTATAACTGGTTCATCGAGCAGTTGGGCATCTTCCCGTCGCAGCAAATCGAGTTCGACCGGCTGAACGTCACCTACACCTTACTCAGCAAGCGCAAGCTGCTGCAACTGGTGCAGGAAGGGCACGTCAGCGGATGGGACGATCCCCGCATGCCAACGATCTCCGGTATTCGCCGGCGTGGCTACACGCCGGAATCGCTACGCAACTTCTGCGCCGCAATTGGAGCTTCGAAGACCAATGGCATCATCGAACTGGCGATGCTCGAGCACTACGTCCGCGAAGACCTGAACCGGCGCGCGCCGCGTGCGATGGCCGTGCTTCGGCCGCTCAAGGTCATCATCGACAACTATCCCGAAGGCCAGGTGGAAAAACTGGAGTTGGTCAACAACCCCGAGGACCCTTCGGCAGGGACGCGTGAGGTGCCTTTCTCCCGCGAGCTGTACATCGAGCAAGACGATTTTCGCGAAGATCCGCCCAAGAAGTTCTTCCGCCTCTCTCCTGGACGCGAGGTACGTCTTCGCGGCGGGTACTTCATCAAGTGCGCGCACGTAGTCAAGGACGCCACTGGTGCGATCACTGAGGTGCACTGCACCTACGATCCCGAAACCCGCAGCGGCAACGCTCCCGACGGCCGCAAAGTGAAGGCGACCATTCACTGGGTCTCAGCCGACCATGCGGTTGATGCCGAAGTGCGGCTGTACGACAACCTGTTCCTCAAAGAAGATCCCAACGCGGTCGATGAAGGCAAGACATTCCTCGACAACCTGAATCCCAATTCGCTGGAAGTGTTGCCCATCTGCAAGTTGGAGCCGTCGCTGGCGAAGGCCGAAGCTGGTGATCGGTTCCAGTTCGAGCGGTTGGGCTATTTCTGCGTTGATCCTGACACCACTGCAGAGCTGCTGGTATTCAATCGCACCGTGCAGTTGCGCGATACCTGGGCGAGAATCGAGAATCGTGACAAAGCCAGTAGCGGTTAGTTGTCAATTACGGCGTAGCGGGATGCGACATCAATCAACTCCCTGAACAAAAAGAGGCGCTAATCATGGGGATGCGTGATTGCGCCCTGTATTCGTTACGCGCGGCTACATGAAAAACTGTCCGTCGGCGTTAGTGAGTCGTAGTCGGTCCTGCGGCCGGTCTCACTTTGATCTGCGCTGCCAATGCCTTGTCGGGCGGAATTTCGTTGCCCGCGGGATCAACATAGTGAATGTCGAAGGCGCCATCGGGCATGTCGTACAAATACACCGCTGACTTCGCCGAGAAGCGATGGATTCCCTTGGCTGCCAGGTAAATGTAGTCTCCGGTCTTCATGGCCATCGGCGTTCCATCTTTCATCTGCGCGCTGCCGGAACCACTCACCATGATCAGCGTCTCGCCGGCAGTGTGCCAGTGCCAGGGTATTGAGCATCCAGGCGCAAATTTCAAGAGGATCACTGAAGCCCCCTTGGTCGGATCGCCGTGTAATACAGAGAGCGTCACGCACGTGGGCAGGCCCGGCATGCTTCCGAACTTGCTGGTCGACGGAGAGACCACGCCCATCGCGCCCATATCCTGCGCCGCCAACGCGGATGTGAGCCCGATCAGCAAGAACAACACACTGAGAATTCGTTTATCCAAAACTCGCCTCCTGAAGATGAAGTTTCCGAATGCGCGACAGCATACCGCAAAATCACGCTAAGGGATGAAATTAATCTCCAAACAGGTCCTCTTAGTTGTGCTTCACGAACGCCGCATTTTTCTGGTAGGTCGGGGAGTTGTCAGACTCTTCCCGCGACCGCTGCAACTTTCTGGCCTCTGCGCAGCTTCGCCGCCTTCACCGTATTGCTCATCAGCATGGCGATGGTGAGTGGGCCTACTCCGCCGGGGACGGGCGTGATCGCGCCCGCAACTTCGCCGACTTTCGGATCTACATCGCCCATCAGCGTCGAACCGTTCTTGGCGAACGCCGCTTCGCGCTTCGCATCGCCTGCGAAGAATTTCGCGAACTCCGCAGGATCGGTGATCTTGTTCATGCCGACGTCGATTACCGTCGCGCCCGGCTTAACGTAATCCGGTGTAATCATGCCCGCGCGGCCTATCGCGGCGACGAGAATATCAGCCCGACGGCAGACCCCGGGCAGGTCGCGCGTCTTGGAGTGGCAGACGGTGACGGTTGCGTTGCCGTTGATGAGCAGCATTGCGACAGGCTTGCCTACGATGTCGCTGCGTCCAACGACGACGGCTTCAGCACTGGCAATAGGAATATTGCTGCGCTTCAGGATCTCGATCACGCCCGCCGGTGTACACGGCACAAGTCCCGGACGCTGCGTCGAAAGATAGCCGACGTTCATGGGGTGAAACCCGTCCACATCTTTTTCGGGCGAGACTGCCAGCAACACTTTCTTCGAGTCCACATGCGCGGGCAGCGGCAGTTGCACAAGAATGCCGTCAATGTCGTCGCGACGGTTGAGATCGTCCACCAGGGCCAACAATTCTCCCGTGGTCACTGATTCGGCCGGCTCAATCTTTTCGCTCAGGATGCCCAGTTCCTCGCACGCCTTCACCTTGCTGCGCACGTAAATCTCCGAAGCCGGATTGTGCCCGACCAGCACCACGGCGAGGCCGGGACGCAGTCCGTCAGCGGTAAGCTGTTTGACCTCTTCACCAACTTCGGCGCGAATCTGGGCTGCGATTTTGGTTCCGTCGAGAATGATTGCCGCCATGGAGCCTCCAACAGGATGAACATCTAGTTTAGCGCGGGAAGAGGCTGTCAGCTTTCAGCCGTCAGCTGTCAGTGCAGGGCTCTTAGCCGTTAGCTCTTAGCTTGAAGCGGAACAGCCGCCAGTCATGGTTCGAAGCCGCGCGCTAATTTGTCCCGCCTCAGATCCGTCGCAGCCTGCCGAGCCTAACCTAAAAGCTAATCGCTAAGGCTGATGGCTAAAAGCTGACAGCTGAGAGCTGTTCGCTTTCTTGCTACAATCCTCTCGTCATGATTTCGCCCGACCTGCTGGAAATTCTGGTCTGCCCGGTCTGCCGCAAGCCGCTCGTGCTGCGCGGCGATGAGGCCCTGAAGTGCAACGAATGTAAGCGGGTTTACCCGATTCGGAACGGGATTCCCATTTTGCTCGAGCACGAGGCCACGATCGAAACCCTCTAAGGTGTTTCGCCTAGGACCGCGCGATTTTCATCATCTTGCGCGGCAAAACTCTCGTCATCTCGCGCTTAGTGTTACCTTCGGCGCGCGTCCTCTGAAATCCATAGCCAAAATTCCAGAAAGCGAACACTACGCGGGGTCTTACATCCGTCCGACCCGTCCGCTGCGTACCACAATCGATGTACGTTTCGGTGCCCACTAGCAACTAAGTCCGCGGGCGAGTGTTGGATTCAACAAAAGTTGTCGAAATGTTGACATCTGGCGGACGTTCGGCATCTGGATTGCTGCAACCTTTTAGCAAGCGCGTCCGTCTAACGTACTAAAGCCCGCAAGGGTCGGAGGTGAGCTCGATGGCAGAAAAGTTTTCCGCACCGGAATTGGCGGCGCTGAGGAGCGAACTGCTGCTGGGGTTTGACTCCAAGGATGCCGCCGAGTTGGTCCAACTCTTCCTCGCCGGACATGGATACGGAGTTTCGGCCGAGGCCGCCCGGTACGCTGTAAGCCGGGTGGGCATGATGGGCAGTACGCTGGAGGTGTTCCAGCGGGAGCTGGAGAGCATCGCCCTAGCGATGTAGGCGTGGGGCGATCCAGTGAGCGCCGTAAATTCGGCGCACGGTGACAAGAAAAATTCGCTGAACCACTTCGCAGTGAAGGACAACGCGCAACGCCAGAACCTGGACGCAAGCGCGTAATCCTCAGCGAACCATAATAGGCCCGGGCGAAACTGCCTGGGCTTGTTGTTTTTGGGCGGTTTAACGACGCTCCGCTCAACTCCACTTTCGCACCTTCACTCCGCCGTGAATGCGCTCCTGCAACACGCCGCTGAAGAACATATAGGGATGCGATGGTTCCAGTTGGCTTGCTTCGTCCAGCTTGGCCCGTAATTCGACGGGAATCTCGAAACTCAACGCTGCAAGATTGTCTTCCAGTTGCGCGAGTTTCGTGGCTCCAATAATTGTGGAGGTCACGCTCGGTTGCGTCGCCACCCAGTTGAGCGCGACTTGCGCCGCCGTACGGTCGAGTTGTTTCGCAACTTCCAGTACAGCGTCCAGGATCTCCCAGTTCCGCTCGGTAAACTTCTTGAACGCGGGATTATTTGCCTTCTTCAGCACTTCCAGCCGGCTGCCGGGGCTGCTGTCGGCACCCTTGTCCCGCTGATATTTGCCAGCCAGAAAACCACTGGCCAAGGGGCTCCACGGGCAGATACCCATGCCCAGTTCGCGAGCGGCCGGAACGTGCTCGAGTTCGATGGTCCGCTCGACCAGCGAATATTCGAGTTGCAGCGCGATGGCCGGCTCATGGCCATGGCACTGTGCCAGCGTTTGCGCGCGCGCGGCATACCACGCGGGAACGTCAGAGAAGCCGTAGTAGCGGATCTTCCCTTCGCGCACCAACGTGTTGAGCGTGTCGATAACTTCTCCGACCGGCGTTACCGTGTCCCACACGTGCATCCAGTAAAGATCGATGAAGTCCATATTGAGTCGGCGCAGCGACCCCTCCAGCGCGCGATAGATATTCTTGCGGCCATTACCACCCGCGTTCGGATTGCCCTGTTGCGGATTGAAGGTGAACTTGCTGGCGATCACGAGCTTGTCGCGCAGACCGGCGTCGGCGACGAACCGGCCCAGCAGTTCCTCGGACTTTCCGTCGGCGTACACGTCGGCGCAATCCATCACGTTGCCGCCGCTCTCCACGTAGCGATCGAAGATGCGGCGTGACTCGGCGTCGTCCGATCCCCAGCGATCGTTGCCGAAGGTCATGGTGCCGAGCGTGAGTGGGCTAACGCGCAGGCCCGAGCGGCCTAAAGTGATGTAATCGTTCAATTGCATTTTGCGTTGAAGCTCCTTATGACATTGCCAGTTTCGATGTTTGGCAGCGCAAATGGGGAGCAGAGATTCGCTAATTCGCGTATCCGGGTACCCCCTCCCCCCCATCCTGCAAAATCCTTGTTTTCTTGCGGATAGGCAGATCTCCGCGCAAGTATTTGGAGGCGTGGGACTTACAGGTAAAGTAGTCTGGAATAAGGACTTAGATAGGATTTTCTGGGGATAGAGAAGTAGGGTGGTGGGCGAGTGGGAGCAAAATCGAAGACGATCAGAACCTCGCACAGGTCGAAGCACCTACGGGATGGGATAACTGTCCGGCTGTCATCTCGTGGAGACAGCACTTCCTCATCCTTGCAGGGGAGTGTAGGCGCCTGGGACAGAGCCGGCTAGGACGTGCGTCACGGTTGCGTGTGATAAGGCAGTCGTCGGTCGCCGGTTGTCAGTTGTCAGCTAAGACCAAACTCAGAAACAAACGCAATCGGGATCGCGCGGATGGCTGCCAAAGTCAGGCAAATTGTGGCCACGTAGGGATACGCTACTTCACTCAGGATGGCGCGAGTTAGGGTCCTCGTCCCACCTTTCGCCAACACACGGCGAAAGGACGGGCATCCACATTTTGTTTATCCACGCGCTCCCTACTCCCAGCGCAGGCTCTCCACCGGATCGAGTTTGGCTGCGCGCGCTGCCGGCATGGTGCCGAACATCACGCCGATCAGCGATGACACCACAACCGCGATGATTACCGACAGGCCGGAGATCGGCATGCGGTAGCTGGTCAACACGCGCAACGAGATGGGCAGCACCATGCCGATGGCAATGCCAATCAATCCCCCAATTAGCGAGATCAGCACCGCTTCGGTGAGGAATTGCGCGCGGATTTCGGCGCTCGTGGCGCCCACCGCCTTGCGGATGCCGATTTCCTTGATGCGCGCGTTCACCGTGGCCAACATGATGTTCATGATGCCCACTCCGCTGACCAGCAGGGTCAGCACTGCCACCAGGAGCAGGATGGTAGTTAGTGCGTTGGCAATCTTTCCCGCGACGGCGAGCAGTTGGGTCAGGTTATCGACCCTGTATTGCGATTCCGGCCGGTGGCGAGACTGCAGCACCTTCTGGATCTTCTCTGTGGCTCCGGGAATGTCTGACGGATCAGCAACTGAGAAGAAAAGCTGCTTCACGTTGTCCGTCGTGGTGAAGAAGCGGGCGACCGTGTACGGAATCAGAATCGTGTCGTCGGAAATTTCCGATTGCCCGAAGGTATCGACGCGCTCGCGAAAAGTGCCGACCACGACGAAGGGCAGGCCGCTCAGTTTAATGACCTGGCCGACGGCGTTGTCAGTCGACCCGTATAGGGTCTCGGCCAGGTTTCGCGTAATCGCCGCCACTTTGCCGCGCGCTTGGGTGTCGTTGTCCTCCAGGAACCTGCCGTTAAGCACTTCCAGGTTGCGAACCCAGAAATATTCAGCCGAGACGCCAAGCACCAGCACATCACGTTCTCGCCCGCCCGGCACGGTAATGCGGTCGTGCAACTCGATCAGGGGCGATGACGCAGTGATGTTGGGCACCTGCTGTCGCACAGCGTTCAGGTCCTCGATGGTCATGTAATCGTTGCCGGCTTCTGCGCTGTAAATCGCCCCACCTTCGTATTCGGCGATGATCAAGTTGGCGCCGATCGACTGGATCTGCTGCAAAACGTATTGCTTGCCGGTGAGTCCGATGGTGACAACGAGGATCAGCGACGCAGTGCCAATCACCATGCCCAGCGCGGTGAGCGCAAAGCGCACCTTGTTGCTGCGAAACGTTTCGAGCGCGACACTGACCGTCTCTCCTAACACCAGCTTGGGATAGTGCCGCACGTCTCTGCCATTGGTTGCCATGCCTGTGCTGGTTAGACTAATCCTTACGCGGTATCGCTTCAACGACGAGCGGGCACATAGCCTGAGGCTGGCGTATCATCGTCATACACCGCAAAAGCGCGAGGCGCGGCCACCTCTGATGTCACCGTTCCCTTATCGATCACGCTTCACAAGACTGTTCGCCGTAGCGGCTCTGTTGGCTGGCATGACGCTGACGGCCTGCGCGCAGCAGAATGTAGGCGAACTGTTCGCCTCCGACGCCAGTGTGAAGGGTTCGGTGGTGCTGGCGAATTCGGGGACGAAGGTGATGAGCGGCTCGTCGATTTCTGCAGGAGAGCAGACCGCAACTTTGAAGCTGGAGCGCGGCGGAACTATGGAGATTTGTCCCAATACGAGCCTCGCCGTAACTACTTCGCAGAACGGACGCCAGCTCATGTTCAGCATGAATACCGGCAACCTTGAGATGGATTACCCCATCGGCGCAGCCGCTGACAACCTGCTCACTCCCGACTTTCGCCTGCTGCTCCCCGGCCCCGGACGCCTGCATCTGGCCGTGCGCGTCAACGCCAAGGGCGATACTTGCGTGCAATCGCTAGCGTCGAACTCGTCGGCAGTCGTGGTCTCTGAGGGAATGGGCGACGCGTCGTATCAGGTCAAGCCCAACGAAGCGGTGATCTTCAACGGCGGACGCATCAGCGGCGCCCTGCCGACGCGGGAAAGTTGCGGTTGTCCTGCTCCTCCGCCAACACAGGTCGCGAGAGTCGTGCCATCGCCTCCGCAGCCCGCGCCCGCAGCGCCAAAGGCCGATCCTCCTGAGCCGCAAACCCACATGGTGGTAGACGCGCCCATGATCTATCGCGCGACGGATCCGGTCGATCTCACCGAGAACGTGGCCCACCTGCGGATGGAGACGAAGCCCATGAATTTCGATGCGGTCGTGCTGCCTCCGCCGACGAACGCGAAGAACGCCAAGCCCGCCAAGGCGGAAACCGCTAGCAACGCTCAGAATCCCACACCAGAGAAACACGGCTTCTTCTCCAAAGTCAGCGCATTTTTCGCGGCAATATTTCGGTGAGGGAAGCTGTCAGCTTTCAGCCATCAGCTATTAGCTGTTAGCTCTTAGCCATGCCGCGTTTGTTGCCATCGGCCCGCAACTCGTGACCTCAGAGTAGGGCATCGCAACGTGAGAATCCTGAGAGCTAAAAGCTAAGGGCTAATTGCTAACTGCTTCGGTGATAAACTAAGCCTCTCTCATGCCCGAACAGCCTCGCTCGCGCGCGTTCCTCTGGGTATTGCTCGGTGGCGGCGCATTCTTTCTATTCCTCCTGGCCATGTTCGCACTTGTGTACTTCACCGTGCGTACCCAGCAAAAAGACTCGTTTGCCGGCTTCGGCGACAAGATTGCCGTAGTCGACCTGGAAGGCGTGATCCTTTCGCCCAAAGACATGGTGGAGCAGTTGCGCAAGTATGGTGATGACAGTTCCATCAAGGCCATCGTTATTCATGTAAATTCGCCCGGCGGGGGCGCGGCTGCGTCGGAAGAGATCTATCGTGAGGTCCTGCGCATTCGTGATGTGAAGAAGAAGCGCATCGTGGCCTCGATTGAGACGGTCGGCGCCAGCGGCGCCTATTACGTCTCGTCCGCGACCAACAAAATCTTTGCCGACAACGCTTCGATAGTAGGGTCCATCGGTGTCATCGCTGAGTGGTACAACTATGAAGAATTGCTGAAATGGGCGAAGTTGCAGGCTATCGTGTTGAAGGCAGGCGAATTCAAAGACACAGGCTCACCGGTACGCCCCATGACTCCGGCGGAGCGCGCCTATTTGCAGGGCATGATCGATAACATGCACGACCAGTTCATTCATTCCGTCGCCGAAGGGCGGCACATGAAGGATGACGATATTCGCCCGCTGGCCGACGGCAAAGTCTGGACCGGCGAGCAGGCCATGCCGCTGAAACTCATCGACCAGATCGGCGATTTTCGCGCGGCGGTGGCGGACACGGCTAAGTCGGTTGGTATCAAGGGCGAACCGACCATCGTGCGTCCCGAAAAGGACCGCAAGAGCGTGCTCGACCTGCTGTTTGGCGACGTATCCGAGTACCTGCCCGATCCGGCCAAGCTAATGCAGACCAATGCTGGCTTTTATTACCTGTGGAAGTAGCGAGCAAGCGGTGTTGTCACACGGAAGTACAACATAAATTTGGACTTGCCAACATTACCGGAAATCTGAGAGTATCCAGCAGTGCCGGTCGCAACGACCGTACAGGGGCGAAACCCATGACCAAGGCAGACCTGATCGATGAAGTGTCGCGGTTGGCGGAGTTGACCCGTAAGGACAGCGAAGTCATTGTTGAAACAATCTTTGAGAGCGTAGTGCGCTCGCTCCGCGCTGGCGACAAGATCGAAATTCGCGGCTTCGGCAGCTTCCGTACGCGGCAGCGTAAGCCCCGTGTCGGGCGCAATCCCAAGACCGGCGACCGTGTCGAAGTTCCTGCGAAAAAAATACCCTTCTTCAAGCCCAGCAAGGAGCTGAAGGACCTAGTCAACAGCTACGTCGCGCCTGCCGCACCACCGGCCCCAGCCTCTGAAGGCACCGAAGGCCACGGGTAAACCAAGACTCGAATTTGGATGTAAAACAAACTCAGCCGCGAGGCTGGGTTTTGTATTTTGCGAAATGCGTACTTCGCCCCAGAGGAACCAGCAGTCTATAGAGAACGGACCTGGATTTACGCTTGAATTCCTCGGTGCCTCTGTGTATCCGGGGTGAACTATTCCGGGCGAATCCCGATCACCGCCATCATCCGGCCAGTTTTGCCGAACTCCGCGCGGTGCGAAAAGAAGCGCTGGGTGTCGCACGCCGTACAGCCTTCGACGACCGAGATGTGTTCTACCCCCACTCCCGCGTCCTCCAATTGCCGCTTGTTGGCAGCAACCAGGTCGAGATGAATCTCTGGGCCAAGGTCCCCATGACCGGGCGCGCGCTGGTTCAGGAACAACAACGGGTACTTCACGTGAATGGCATTTGAGTCGAAGACCTCTTCGAAAACCTCTCCGGAGTAGCTGAACTGCGACTCGAACTCGGCCCGCACCTCGGCTCCAACGGAGTAGCAGCACTTGCGAATGCACGGCCCGATCGCGGCCCGTAGATCGCGCGGATCACTGCCGAACTGTCGGCGCATCTCACCCACTCCCTTTTCGACGACGCGCGCTACGGTTCCCCGCCAGCCTGCATGAAACGCACCGACTACGCGCCGCTTCACGTCGGCCACCAGCACCGGCACGCAATCGGCGGTCTTGATCGCCAGCAATAAGCCGGGAGTATTGCTGACGATGCCGTCACCCGCCGCAGCGAGTCCGGAATCAGCGTCCATCCGATGAACGATGGCCGAGTGAATCTGGCGAAGCTGCAGAAGAGACCATGGAGTTCCGTCGTCGTCGATGGCACCGACCGCCTTCTCGAACAACTCGCGATTGCGCTCGACGTTCTTTTGCAGGTCGTGTGGCGTCAGCCCAAGGTTCAGCGATTTGCCACCGTAGCAGGTTGAGACTCCTCCTTCCCGCGTGCTGAACCCATGCACCAGCCACGGCACGTCGGCGAACACGTCGGCCCGCAGCACTTCGATGGTCTGCTCTGGAGCGATGTTTTTCTTGTGGCTTCGTTTTGTGGTGGCGGGCACAACTTGATTCTAGCGGACAAGTAGGTCAATCCTGTTGCACTGCCAGCTACAATCGATTTTCCAATGATGCTCTATTACATCACCGACCGAAACGGTTTCGGCGGGACCGAATCCGAGCGACACGCCGCGCTGCTACGTTGCATCACCGAAGCTGCGCGTGCCGGGATCGAATTCATCCAGCTTCGCGAAAAAGATCTCTCTTCCACAGCGTTGGAGCTCTTGGCGCGCGAGGCGCTGCACGTCATCCGCGACAACTCCGCCGACACGAAACTACTGATCAATACTCATGCCGACATCGCCCGCGCGGTGGGCGCGGACGGTGTTCATCTCACCGCGGATTCGCCGCCAGCCCGCGAAGTCCGGGCCGCATGGTTGGGTCAAACTAGGCAGCATCCGCTGATCGCCGTCTCGGTGCACGATGTCGCGAACGTCAGGGCAGCCGAGTCTCAAGGCGCCGACTTCGTCGTGCTCGCACCGATTTTTGAAAAGGCGCCGACCCGCGCGAACGGGATCGGGCTGACGGCGCTACGCAGCGCCTGCGAGGCATCGCAAATCCCGGTGCTCGCGCTGGGGGGCGTAACTCTCTCCAACGCTCGCGCCTGCCTCGACGCCCGGGCCACCGGCGTAGCAGGCATCCGCCTGTTTCAGCAGGGCGAGATCGCCGAGACAGTGAGGAAGTTGCGCGAGCTTGCATCGAACCGCGGAACCAGCTAGTTCGTTACTTCGCCGGCAACTTTACGCAGCACCACGTTTACCAGCGACAACAGGATCGCCCCTAAAAACGCCGCTAGAAATCCGCTGACCATGAACTCCGGCGCGAGAAACTTCGACGCCAGAATCAACATGAACGCATTCACCACCCACCAGAACACGCCCAGCGTGATCAGGGTCAGCGGCAGGGTGATGAGCTTCAGCAGCACACCCAGTGTCGCGTTAATCAGGCCGATGACGACCGCAGCGATCAGCGCCGCCTTGAAGCCTTCCAGGTGAAACCCGGGAACGAGATACGAAACGATCAGTAGGGCGATCGCACTCAACAACCAGTTCAACAGAAGACGCATTCGCTATTCTCCGTGAAAGTATGGTCGGAAACTGCAGACCGAATCATACCTGATGGGCCTTTACGATCGCCCCAAACCACGCGACCGATTTGAACATTCACACTCTTTCGACGTATAAACCTTAGACCAGCCATGAAACTTTTTACTCGCGCTCTGCTGCCCGTTTTTCTCGCAATCATAACTGCCACCGCTTCGGCTCAACAGGGACAGTCACCGTTGCCTCGCACTGCCGGCCGACATCCCGAAGGAAGCAACGATCCTGATGCTGCTGACGGACAAAAATCCAGCAGGACAGGACGCCGTTTGGACTACACCTGACGGTGTTGTGCACGAGTTCTTCCAGTTCAACGATCGCGGCCGCGGGCCGAAGACCTATTCGACCTACCGTCTCGACAGCCACGGCGTCGTCACCTTCGAGGAGACCACGGGCGTTGACTACATGAAGAACCAGGTCAGCGAGAACTTCAGCCTCACAGACGCCAACGCAACTTGGAAAAGCCAGGTGGAGGACGCACACGAAGCCAATGCCACCGGACGCTTTTTCGTCGGCCTCGATGCCGGCCCCGCTGGCTCGTATCTTCTGGCGCAGGCGCTGCTGAAGAATGGCAGCAAGCTGCCGCTGTTGCCCGGAGGCGAAGCTACGCTGCACGAACTGAAGACCCTGCCCGTGGAAGCGAATGGCCAGAAAGTGAATGCAATCCTCTACCAGATCGACGGCCTCGACTTCAGCCCCACCTATCTCTGGCTCGACGACCAGCACAACGCATTCGCCGCGGTGCAGGGCACCTCTGGGCTAATACGAGCAGGTTTCGAGAGCACCTTCGGGACCTTGTACAAGACCCAGGAAGAGTTCGAAAACGCGCGCGCCGCAAGTCTCGCTAAGCAACTCATTCATCATCCGTCAGGCGATCTCGTCATCAAGAACGTCACGGTCTTCGACTCCACGACCGCGAAAACCATCCCCACTCAGCGCGTGACCGTACGTGGCGAGCGCATCGTCAGCGTCGAGGCCGAGCGAGGCCAGCCAACATCCGCTGGCGCGCAGGTCATCGACGGCTCCGGCAAGATGCTCCTCCCCGGTCTGTGGGACATGCACCAACACTTCTCTGCCGACAACGCTTTTCTCGACATCGCCGCTGGCATCACCACCGGACGCGATCTGGGCAACTCTATCGACGACTTGACCAAGCTTCGCAAGCACATCGAACAGGGCGAGCAGATCGGGCCGCGCATCGTCCTTGCCGGACTCATCGACGGCCCTGGCCCGTTTCAGGGACCCGTCAACGTGCTCGCCGCGACGCCCGATGAAGCGCGGCAGTGGGTCGATCGCTATGCCGATCTGGGGTACGTGCAGATCAAGATTTACAGCTCAGTGAAGCCCGAACTCGTGCCGGTCATCATCGCCGAGGCCCACAAGCGCGGCCTGCGCGTCAGCGGCCACGTGCCCTCGGGCATGACCGCCGACCAATTTGTGCGGGACGGCGCCGACGAAATCCAGCACATGAATTTCGTCTTCCTCAACTTCATGCCCGACGTCACCGAGACCCGCACGCCGGCGCGCTTCATCGAGCCCGGCAAGCGCGCCGCCGGCATCGACCTGAACTCGGCACAGGTCAATGATTTCATCGCGCTGTTGAAGCAGCACCACACGGTCATCGATCCCACGATGACAATTTGGGAAGCCACCTACGTCGACCGCCCGGGTAACGTCTCGGAAGAGGATGCTTACATGTTTGACCGGCTGCCCTTGCAAGTACAACGCGGCGCCAAGTCAGCGGGCGAAGCGCTTCCCACGCCCGACTCCGCTACCGATCAGCTTTATCGCGCTTCCTACGCCAACTTTGTTCGCATGGTGAAGAAGCTCTACGACAACGGCATTACCATTGTGGCCGGCACTGATCTGGGCAAAGGATACTCGCTGCATCGCGAGTTGGAGATTTACAACCAGGCCGGAATTCCAGCGCCCCAAGTGCTGCAGATGGCTACGCTTACTGCCGCGCGCGTAATGAAGCGCGACGGCGAACTAGGCTCGATTGCTCCCGGCAAGCTGGCTGACTTGATTCTCGTGAACGGCGATCCCACTACGAACATCAGCGACATTCGCAAGATCGACACCGTCATCAAGGGTGGAGCGGTAATGTACCCTGCCGAGTTGTATCCCGCAATGGGAGTCGCCGCCCACTAAGCGTACTTATCGCGCTGTCTGGGATAATGGCAGCAGAGGACGCCCCATGCCCGATGCTATCGGCCAGTTCGCCAACGCCAAGTACCTCAGCCTCGAGACCTTTCGCAAGACGGGAGTCGGTGTCCGCACGCCGATCTGGTTCGCCCAAGATCCGGCGCAGTCGACCACGTTTTACATATACACGCTGCCTGACTCCGGCAAAGTGAAACGCATTCGCAACAATCCTAAAGTTCGCATCGCGCCGTGTAACATGCGCGGCGACCTTCGCGGCGCCTGGATCGACGCCCGCGCCCGCATCTGCTCAGGCGATGAGGTCGGCAAGGGCCAGTCGCTGCTCAGACAAAAGTACGTCGCGAAGCGTGTCCTGGACTTCTTCAGCCGTATGCGCGGTCGCGTGCAGTGCGTCTTGGCCATCGAGATCGAGTAGTCTGAAAAAAAGGCCACCCGCATCACGCCGGTGGCCTGCGTAGAAATTCGCCAACTGAACTTAAGCCGAGAGTTTTCTCCGCAGCATTCCTGCCAGTCCCGCGATTCCCGTGCCCAGCATCAGCAACGTCGAAGGCTCAGGTACGGCATTCGCAAATTGCGCTGCCAGAATCTGGTCCGCTGCCGTCGTCGGATGTAGATCATCCCAGAATAAGTACTGGTTCGGATTCGCGCATGGCGTCAGGCCCACCAGGCATGGATCGGTGACGTCGGTGAAGCCGAACGCGCCCGGATTCGAGACCACCAGGTGCATGAAGCCAAACGTATCGAAATACGTCACACCGTGCGGGAGGTTGGCTTGCAGCGCCTGGTCAAACGCGTAGCTGAACGCGGTCGCCGACGCATTGCCGTAATAAGCCGGTGTCAGTCCCATGTCCGGCATGCCGGGCACCAGGATGTGTGTCGCTCCTACGCCTTGCAACGCCGACACGATCGCGAGTTCGTCAGCAACTCCCTGCGCGACCGATCCGCCGGTGATGAAATCATCCGGGCCGCCCCAAACGACGAAGAGCGAAGTCGAAGCGAATGGCGCCACGCTTGCCAGTGAACCCTCCACCTGCAGCAGCATCCCGGGCAGTCCGAGCGAGCCTAGCGTGGTCTGTGTGCCGCCGTCGCCAGAGTCGCCGATGCCCGTGGTTGCGCCTCCCCAGGCAAAGCTGGTCAGCGGAGAGTGCAGCGAGTTGGCCAGATATTCCACTGCCAGCGGGCCATTCGAGAAGCGGCCCATGTAGTATGGCGGCGACTGCGGGATCGTGTGTCCGCTTGCGTTGTAAATGTTGCCTGTATCGGAAAGGCTGTCGCCGTATACAAATACGTTCGAGTATGGACTGGCGCTGGCGGCCGACGTCATCGCCAAAAAGATGCCGGCGACAAGCGCGGCGAAAACTACAGCTCTGCGAACCTGCATTGTCATCTCCTGAAGAGCGCGACCGTGACGGTCGCGGCCCTCGATAACCTTTGCGCAGGGACTTTCCCGGCGCGCTATTGGTTGAGTTGTGACTTCAGAAAGTAGCGTTGCGAGTTTGGTGAGTGCGACGGAGCGGCTTTTCTCCTGGCCCGGGACTCTACCCCGAAGTCCGGACCGACGCCAAGAGTATACCGCGCGGCGAGAGTTCGCGCGATGCGCAGAAAGAATTGGCCTCCCGGCTAAGAGCTAATGGCTGAAAGCTGAGAGCCTCCGACTACTCATAGCGCAACGCCTGCACGGGATCGACTGTCGATGCGCGGTGTGCCGGCAACACACATGCTAGCCCGGCGACCGCTGCGAGAAGGACAGAGGTATGTGGTGCAAAGAATGCTGAAGACCGTCATCCTGGTCGGACATAGCGAATCAGCTTGATCAGGCGAACGATCCGTCGTATGCTGTCGCGCTTAGGCAGGGCGCTGCTCGTCAGAAGGAGGCAGTCCCATGCGAAGTTACATCCTTGCGGTCCTTATGGCCGGCGCATTGCTCTCGCTCACGGCTGGCTGCAACCGATCCAACAAGAACGACGATGACGCGGTGAAAGTGAAGGGGGAAACCGACGCGTCGGGGAAGACGGCTGCGATGCAGGGCCGGCTGAGCGGGTTTTTCTACACGGCGCTCGTCCCCAAGTTGCAAGGCTGCTGGAACAAAGTGCAAGGCACGGGAGAGATCGAATTCAAGTTTACCTACAGTAAGCAAGGAAATAGCTGGGCCTGGCAACAGCAGGAAGTAACGCATTCAACCCTGCCGAAGGGACAGGAGTCAGTGGCGCTGGAGTGCATGCAGAGTGCCGCCAGCGGAACATCGTTTCCCCTGGCAGACAACGAAACCTCGGCAGCCTTGAAGACATTTGAGATCCATTGGAGTTGGCCGGTTCCGTTTCCGGCAGACACCACAGAGCTGGGGCGAATGATCTCAACTGGCGGAGGCGGACGCAGCCCTGAGTGCCCGAAGACTTGCGCGGATTGTGTCTATAATGCTGGCACCCACCTCACCTCGTGCCAACCCAGTTGTTCCGGCTACGTCACTTGTACCCCAGACGGCACCGGCACCGGCTGTCGAATGACAGGAGGGGTGTGCAGTTCCGGTTGGAGCGGGCCATGGTCGGGCGAATCCTATATCGCGAGGACCGAGAAACTGTCTGTGCCGCGCTGATGGCCAGCAATCGTCGCAGTGCTCAACGGGTGGCTAACTTGGGTTATTCATACCGCAACGCCTGCATGGGATCGACCGTCGATGCACGGTGTGCCGGCAACACAGATGCGAGCGCCGCAACCGCTGCCAGAAGGACGGTGACGCCCAGCAGGACCGCGAAGCTGATCGAGCTGCCCTGCGCCCATTGCGCCACGATTCGCTTCATTGCCAGACTTAGCACCACGCCGGCTACAATTCCAGCCCCCACACTGAACGAGGTAGAGAGAAACACCATGCGCAGCACGTCGGCGCGCTGCGCGCCCAATGCCATGCGTATACCGAACTCGTTGGTCCGCTGTGCCACAGTGTAGGACACCACACTGTAAAGCCCGACGGCTGCGAGTGAAAGCGCCAGCACCGCGAATGCACCGAACAACATTGCAACCAGGTGCTGCTGCGCCCACTCGCGCTGGCCAGTGATCCACTCCTCCAGATTGCGTACATGGCCCGACGCCTGCTGATCGGCGTCCACCGAGTGAATCTGCTCGCGCACGCCGTGCAGGATGGTCAGCGGTGGCACCTCGGTGCGAACCAGGATCTGTGTCCAGGGAGGCATCCAGATCGTGTATGGGATGTAAACGCCCGGCTTCACGGGCTTGCCCAATCCATCGTCGAGCGCATCGCCGACCACGCCGACAATCTCCAGCCAGTCACTACTCTCTGGAATCGCCTGCGTGATCGGTGGATCGGCTTTCAGGTTCGGCATGCGAATCTGGTGTCCGACGGCATCGCCTGCGGGGAAATACAGCTTAGCCAGTGTTTCGTTAATGACGGCCACTCGCGCTCCGCGTTTGGTCTCCGAGTCGTCCCACAAACGCCCCTGCATTAGCGGAATCTGCAGCACGGGGAAATATTCATGGCTGACAAAGTTGAGCCTTGCTTGCTGATCTTCCGCCGTCGGTTTGCCCAGGATCTCGAACTTGTTGGTAGCACCGTTGTCCGGCGGTGTGGCATTGGTGGAAAGCCCTGCCATCTTCACTTCCGGCATGGCCGCAACCTTTTGCATGAGTTGGGTAAAATATTGCGAGCGCGATTCCCATGACGTGTAGGTGTTGTCATGGACTGGAATCCCCACCGACATCACATTGTGCGGGTTATAGCCGAGATGGCTGTGGTTCAACTTGATAAATCCCTCGATCGCCGCGCCTGCCGTCGCCAACAACAACAGGGTGAGAGCGATCTGCCCGCCAATGAGCATGTTGTGCATACGTTTGCCACGCACTCCGCCCATCACTTTCTTGGCACTGGCCTGCATCACTTGCGAAACTTCGGGACGGCTGAATTGCAAGGCCGGCGACAGCCCGAAGAACACGCCGGTGACGATCGCGAGGCCTACGCTGAAACACAGAACCGGCAGGTTGATGCGGATTGCGGCCTCATGCGGGAAAGACGATTCCGGCAGCATGGGAACGATGATTGCCACTAATCGATAGGCCAGTAGCACGCCCAGCGCCGCTCCGCTCAGCGACAGTACCAGTGACTCGGTCAGTAATTGCCGCAGCAGACGCGTGCGTCCGGCGCCTACCGCCGCGCGCACCGCAAATTCATGCTCGCGCGCCGTGCCCCGAGCCAGCAACAGAATCGATACGTTGCCGCAGCCGATCAGCAGTAGCAAAGCAACCGACCCCAGCAGCAGGTAAAGCGTCGGCCCTAGCTCCCTCATAAACCGGTCGTTGAAACCTTGTACCTTTACCCGGAAGCCGTCGACTGGAAAGTGCTTCGGCGTCTCCTTGGCGAACTGCTCAAACAGCGATTGGAATTCCCCATTGACGGCCGCATAGCTGACTCCGGGCTTGAGTTTGACTTCAACGTTGTATCCCCGCGAAGGGTCGGCCGATATTTTCAGCGGCAGGTAGACATCGGCGTCGCCCCAGGAAAACCGCGGTTGCGCGACGCCAACAATCGTGTAGTTTTTGTGCACCAGTTGAATGTTCTTGCCAAGAACGTCACGCTCGCCGTTGTAATGGCGTTGCCAGAACTTGTAGCCCAGCACGGCTACCGGCTGCGGGTCCTGTCCTTCGGGTGCGTCGCTGGGAAGCAGGCCGCGCCCCAGCAGCGCCGGTACTCCAAGCTGATTGAAGGCATTTCCCGTGAGATAGATCGCCTCCACGTCCTCAGGAAGGTCACTGCCGGTCGTGGTCAGGTTCCAGTCGTCCTGGGCAAACGCGCTGTCCACTAACGGCGATTCGCGGATTTTCTGGAATTGCGGCCCGGTGAATCCCGCCCACCAGTCTTGAGTCTGCCTGGTTGTGAGGGTGAGGTGGACCATCCGGTTGGTTTCGGCGTATGGATACGGATCGAGCACGACGGCATACACCACGCTGAAAACCGCCGTGGTCGCGCCGATGCCCAAGGCCAGGGAAATGATGGCTGTCAGAGTGAACCCTGGGCTCTTCCTGAGCTGGCGAAACCCGTAGCGGAGATCCTGAAGCAAGGACTGCATTCCTTCACCTCGATGGACACTGGCTGCTAACTGATTAGCGTTTGGACGGCCACTGCGGGAAATGGGTAGGTCGCTGGGATAGAAAGAGTTGCGGCGGGATGAGCGCTCGCCTCGCGGTCACTTCTGTTCGATTCTGGATATTGTGTTCGTATGCGGACAGACGCGAACCCTACAATATTCGCACCCTCTCATTCGTCTATATCAGTAGATGAACGACGCGGCGAGCCTGGAGACGATGACCCTCGAGCAGGACCGGCGGATCACCGAGGCGGTCAAGCAGGAGCAGTCGCGGCTGCGCAACTTCATCCGGCGGCGAGTGCCAGACCCGCGCGATGCCGACGACATCCTGCAAGAGGTCTTCTACGAACTGGTGGAAGCCAATCGCCTGCTGATGCCGATCGAGCACGTAACTGGTTGGCTGTTTCGCGTAGCGCGCAATCGCATCACGGATCTCTTCCGCAAGAAGACGCCGGAGAGCTTGAGCGATGCAGTCTCGGCTGGCGGAGAAGACGAGCCGCTGATGCTGGAAGACTTGCTGCCTTCGCCCGATGCAGGACCTGATGCGCTGTATGCGCGCAGCGTCCTGCTGGACGAGATCGATGAGGCGCTTGATGAGTTACCTGACGAACAGCGCGAGGTGTTCGTTGGTCACGAGATCGAAGGGCGCAGCTTCAAGGAGATGTCCGCGGAAAGCGGCGTGAGCGTGAATACGCTGCTCTCGCGCAAGAGATACGCAGTGCTGCATCTGCGCGAAAGATTGCAAAGCATTTACGACGAGTTTACGAAAGCATGAGGAAATGAAAATGACACGAAGAGGGAAACTGATTTTGATTGCTCCGTTTGCGATCACCGCCATCGCGCTGTTCATGGCCTTCGGCGGCTGGGTAGTGATGAGACTGTGGAACTGGCTGCTGCCCGGGCTGTTCGGCTGGCACCTGATCACCTTCTGGCAGGCCATGGCGATGCTGGTGCTGTGCCGGATCCTCTTCGGCGGAATCAGTGGCCGCGGATGGCACGGTTCGCGCCGCCGTAAAGCCGGGCGCTGGGGCCACATGAACGACGAAGAGCGCGCGAAATTCCGCGAAGCGGTGCGCGCCAAATGGGGCTACGGCCCGCCGACAAGCGAAGGCCACGAAGCCTAAGCATCTTTCGTCCTACCCAAGTCCGCCGCCGGGCGGGCTTGGGTGTGGGACCCAGACGCCGTCATACCCCCTCCCCCTGGATCGGTAGAATCAATCAGTTACACGCAAAATCCGCGCAACATTGCAGAAACAAAAGAGCTATAGGTAAAGTAGCACAAACAAAAGACTTAGCTGCGATTGCCGTTTTGGACATCTTTTAGAATCAGGTACTTAGCTGCCGATTCCCCGCAAAGTCGGCCAATCAGAGGACTTAGATCCGATTGTCAAAGAACTGGCGGCGGTGCTTGCTTCCCACCCTTTCGCAAAGAAGCGAAAGGATGGGGCACCCGCAGATATGGGCGACCGATTCAGGGACGCCCCAAGCCGCGATGCGCCAGTGTCATTATCAGCCCGTGCTGGGAGGTAAGGGAAGAGAAAAGAGTGGCCCGACAAAACTTTAGTAACCTGCGTGCGTCCCGATTTGGGAAGAGTGGAACCGGTGTGGTCTGGGGCGAAACTTCGAATGCTATTATCCGAGCGCAGAGGCTGGCTGGTTGGCTATTGATGACCCCAAGGCGGCATTCGAACGGCAATACATGCAAGAGGAGGAGAAGTCTCCTCTTGGGATTGCCGTCATTGGTGGCAAACTTGCGTTCCCCAAAGCGGCGCTACCGTTAGAGATATTTCAGAAGGTTGCGAATAGGTTCTCTCGGATTTCCGTTGAAGAGAGACTACAAGCGATGTGGAAGATGCTTGTCATGGAGACCGAGCACTTAGAGAAGACCAAGGCCGACACTGAGGACATTGCGGAAGCGATTCAAGTGGCGATGCGCCACGACGCGGCGGAATTCAACGACGAAAAGCGCCAACGCTATGTGAAGTTGATTGGCAACGCCTTACGAAGCGAGACTCAGATTCAGGACGTAGCAACTTTCGTTCAGACCATCGAGCAGCTAAACGAATCCGATGTGGCTGTGCTGAAGGTGCTTAACAAGGTCATGAATAAAGAAGGCGACTGGAAGCCGCAGCCAAATCCCGGTGTAGGCAATATTATGAAGATTCACCCCAGGGTGTTCATTGACCGTGCACAGGAGCTGGCGACTCAGGTCGCGATAGCGCTCGGACAGAAAACGGAATCAAATCTTTTCACTCGCGAAGAAGGTTATGCCGTCTGTGCCCGCCTTCAAGGATTCGGGCTCGCGCACGAGGTAGAAGTCTCCTCCCGCGAACTCCCGTTAGCAAACTACAGCTTTCGGCTCTCGGTTCAAGGGATCAGGTTGCTGAAGCTGCTCGGAGAAAATGCTCCAAACTTCGATCGGTACTCCACGGCTTCCTGATGTTCCGTCGAGAGCCCGCCCTCCGGAAGTCTATTTTCTAACCCTCGGCGTCTTATCTGCGCCGCCCGTTGCGGCGACGAGATTTTCGCCATTTAACCCAAGTAACGAATCAAGCACGACTCGAGGAAGGGAAGCTTGAGTGGGGCATCCGGCCGTTTTTTGTCGTCGTGATCGCTTGAACGCGTTTTTTGTGGGCTGAGGATGTCATTTCGGGGTTAAGATGATGCATCGAACGCCCGAACATATGCGCTTTCGCGACTGGAATCCGAACGATTACCTTCGCTTGATAACTCTGGCGACTATTTGCCTGTGTTTTATTGGTTTCACTTTGCTGGTCGTCATCATTACATTGCACACAACTTACCACAATGGAGATAGGCTTATTACATTCCTTTCGGCTGTGGGAGGATCCGCAGGATTGATTGTGTTTTTTAAGTCATGCGAGCGAATTATTAGCTTGGCGCTGATCGGCTCGAACGCGAAAATGAGTGGCGAAGGCGGAGAGGAAGGTGCTGCGAGATGACAGTTGCGAGCGCAGAACCCGGCACAAAACTAATCCACTCTATTCGTCGTGCGCTGATCGTACAGATGGTAGTCGCTGGCATCGTTACGGTGTTGGCTATTGCTGCGGCCGTAGAGGTGGTTCCCCTGTGGCGACAGAGGCGCGATTTAAAGGCTGAGGTTGAGAACCTGACAGAAAAACTTAGACAAGCACAGGACGACACGGCAAGAGCGCAATCGCAATTGACGGCAGCAGAGGCTAGGCTGAATGGACTGAGGGAGGCGTCGTACTATGTTGCGAACGGAATAAATGAGGTACATGCGAGGAATTTTCGCGCGGCGATTTCCCAGTACGACCAAGCGTTAGAGATTGACCCCCACGACCCTTATGTACTGAATTTAAAGGGTGTTGCATTTTACAAACTGAAGGATTACGACAATGCCATCGCAACGCTAAATTCCGCCGCGGCGGCAGATCCATCATATGCTTGGGTATTCTTCGACCTTGCGCGAGCCTACTGTGCTGCGGAAAAATTCCCGGATGCTGAGCAGGCCTTCCATCGCGCGGTGTCGCTCAGGCCAACCATGTTGTATACAGCAGGATCTGATGAAAGTTTCCGGCGCACCTGTCGACCGATCGTTCAGCAACTAAAATTGCCTCACGTCCCGAAAAAAGAGCAGCAGAAATATCTTCTTTCAGGGGATGCCCTGCGAGTAGGGGAGAACCCAAACTCATCGACCCCTCCAAAAGAAAGCTCTCCCTCCAAGAAACCGAAACCACACCGTTAGAGGCAGATCAATCCCAGAACGAAACGGCCCCATGTTATTCACACGAGGCCGTTATCTATGTCGGCGACGACGAAAACAGTTGACAGTGGTCGGTGGCCGGTTGTCAGAAACAGCAGGTCCTTCGACTCGGACGGCGATTGTTCTCGCCGTCCTCGCTCAGGATGCCAAGCAAAAAAGCAGATCCCTCGCCCGCTGACGCGGGCTCGTGATGACAAGAATAAGGGACT
Source organism: uncultured Acidobacteriaceae bacterium (assembly GCA_963730105.1). Lineage (GTDB taxonomy): Bacteria > Acidobacteriota > Terriglobia > Terriglobales > Acidobacteriaceae > DASRAA01. The sequence goes on along the minus strand of CAVSQO010000006.1, from coordinate 84,857 downwards.
CGCACGACTCAGCTAAAGCTGCGCCCCTTCAACGTTACGTTTTCGCCACGCGATCGGGATCGCGCGGCAAGGCCGAGGCCAGGGCGAGGGCTGCTCCGGCGTAGAGCAAGGTGTCGGCGACGTAGTTGATCGCTTCGCTGTACTCGGGCGCGCCGGGAGCGCGGACCAGCATCACCATATACAGGAACACGGTGAGGACGGTCATTAACGCGCCGATCGAGGCTGCGGCGATGCGAGGTTTCTTGTTCAGGGCCAGGGCGATTCCGGCGGCCAGCAGGACCGCTCCCGCGAGGTAGGCCCACAGGCTGGGGAGTGGGACCCAGGATGGCATCTTCAGCTCCAGAGGAACGCCGGGCGCAAAGTCGGGATGAAGAAAATGTTGTATGCCATAAAAGATGGCAGCCACGGCGATGACGAAGCGCGCAAATAAAATCATCCATTTCGAGAGTTGCGGCGACGAGGCGCGGCTGTACAGTCCGGCGAGGGCCCATGCGCCGGCGCAAAACGAAAGGTCTCTTAGCAAGTAGATCCACGCGAATCGACTGCCGGGATGCCGGAGCACACCACGCGAATAAATCATGCAGACGAAGAGAAAGAACATCAGTCCGAGCAGGGTGGACGACAAGCGCATGTACTTCCTGAGGGTAAGACTGGTGGCGGCGGCGAGCAGCGCGCATCCGATGAAATACGGCCAGAACCAGCGCGCCGGCATGTAGGACGGGACCATTTGCCCGACAAAGTCGGGGCCGCGGAAATGCTCGGGCGCGAAGGTGGCGAGTGGAACGGCGATGAAGACACAGGCCAAGAGGATGAGCTTGTCCCAGCCGCGGGCCGCGACGAGCTCTTTGCGGAGGACGAAGACTCCGACGACAAGATAGACAAGCCCGGCAAGAGACATCCAGAGATTTGGTCGAGGAAAGCATCCGACTCCGTTTTTCGTTTTCGCGAAGGTGCGGCGGCAGGGATTATATCCCGGGTGAGTCATCTCCCACTCAAGCAAAGGACCAACACAGCTTCCATGAGCGGCGTGGTGCAAAGCGGGGCACATCGTTCGCCGTGCCACTGCCGAATGCAGCTGTCACGCTGTTTGAGGCGACAACCGGAAGTCCGAACCCGCTGGGGACAGCCACCAGCGACCCGACGGGCCACTTCGTGGTCATGTCGCCGATCGGCCTCTATTTATGTCGGCGACGACCTACTCTCCCACACACTTTCGCGTGCAGGGGATCTCGGCAATTCACGGCTTTTTCTTCGCAGCGTCGCGAAGGGCGGCGACGTCGGCAATGTCTTGGGGCCTGCCCGAAGCAAGCTTGTTGGCAATCAGGTCTTCGCTGGAAATGAAGAAGGCCTCGAGGCTGCTTGCCTCGTCGATGACAATTTCCGTCCTGTTCGCCCAAGCCTGCTCGAAACTAAGGCCGTCGATCTCGGGAAGGATATCGACCGCGAGGGGAGCGCGCCCCATACGAAAGAACTTACCTCGCTGGGCAAAGTCCGCGGGCTGGAGTGCTTCGAGGGGTGCGCCGAATTCCTGTAACGCGGCGTAGACCTTGCGCGCGTTCTCCGCGTCGATTGCAATGAGGATGTCAATGTCCTGAGTTTCCGGGGTTGGGCGTGGAGAGAAACAGCATATCCACCCACCACCAGATATCTAACGCTTTTCGCGTTGAAGATGGACAAGAGTTCTTTGAATTCGCCGAACATCTTCGCTGGGTTCCTTCATGCCGTAGGCTGCCGCGGTCAGCTCGGACACGGCGCGCAATCGTTCATGCGCGGGCAAGTCCTGCCATTCGCGCAATTCGGCGGCCTTCATATCTTGCAAGCTGGTGTAAGTCGTGATGGTCTTGTCCATCGCTTCGGTTGTAGCACTCGGGGCGAAGGTTTGCAATTCCGACGTCAAAAAAGGAAACGGCCCCATGTTTTCACATGAGGCCGTTATTTATGTCGGCGACGACCTACTCTCCCACACACTTTCGCGTGCAGTACAATCGGCCCTGCGGGGCTTGACTTCCGTGTTCGGGATGGGAACGGGTATTTCCCCCGCGGTAAAATCACCGGCTTCGTTGACGTGGACGCGGTCTTCCGCGCCGCTCGGTCCCTAGGCGTCGTTCCACGCAGGACCTTGGACGTCGATTTTGAAAGAGCTCCGTCGCGCAAGCGCAGACGATCTCTCACAACTGAATAGCATCAGGTGAACTAACTTCAATGAACTACCTATCAAAGAACCAGGCGTGGGTCTCGGTCGTTCGAACAACTGAGACCCTGCACGCTCCCTTTCCTAGCTGACGATTTCTTCAGCCAGGCCCAACACCGCCGAGTTCTGCGGAAATGGGTGGAGGTGATGCCAAGTAAATTTTATGGTCAAGCCGAACGGGCGATTAGTACTGGTAAGCTTCATGCATTGCTGCACTTTCACATCCAGCCTATCAAACACGTAGTCTTCGTGTGCCCTTCATTTCCCTTTTGGGTTGGGAGATCTCATCTTGAGGAGTGCTTCACGCTTATATGCATTCAGCGTTTATCACAACCGAACTTCGCTACCCAGCCGTGCCATTGGCATGACAGCTGGAACACAAGAGGTTCGTCCATCCCGGTCCTCTCGTACTAAGGACAGGCCCTCTCAAATCTCCTACGCCCACATCAGATAGGGACCGAACTGTCTCGCGACGTTCTGAACCCAGCTCACGTACCGCTTTAATAGGCGAACAGCCTAACCCTTGGAACCTTCTACAGCTCCAGGATGCGATGAGCCGACATCGAGGTGCCAAACCGCTGCGTCGATATGAACTCTTGGCAGCGATCAGCCTGTTATCCCCGGCGTACCTTTTATCCGTTGAGCGATGGCCCTTCCATACAGAACCACCGGATCACTAAGGCCTGCTTTCGCATCTGCTCGACTTGTAGGTCTCGCAGTTAACCACACTTATGCCTTTGCACTCGACGGCTGATTTCCAAACAGCCTGAGTGTAGCTTCGCGCGCCTCCGTTACAATTTAGGAGGCGACCGCCCCAGTCAAACTACCCGCCTTACTATGTCCCTTTCCCGGATTACGGGAAGAGGTTAGAACCACAGCACTCACAGGGTGGTATCTCACCGTTGGCTCCTCCGAACCCAAGAGTCCGAAATCAAAGCCTCCCACCTATCCTGCGCAGCGAAAACCATAGTTCATAGTAAAGGTATAGTAAAGGTGCACGGGGTCTTTCCGTCTAGATGCGGGTAACCGGCATCTTCACCGGTACTACAAGTTCGCCGAGTCGCTCGTTAAGACAGTCGCACGATCGTTACGCCATTCGTGCAGGTCGGAACTTACCCGACAAGGAATTTCGCTACCTTAGGACCGTTATAGTTACGGCCGCCGTTCACCGGGGCTTCAGTTCGAAGCTTCGCCTTGCGGCTGACCTCTCCCTTTAACCTTCCGGCACCGGGCAGGCGTCAGCCCCTATACGTCGTTTTCGACTTTGCAGAGACCTGTGTTTTTGTTAAACAGTCGCCGTGCGCGTTTCACTGCGGCCCCCTCACGCTTTTGACACGTTACCGGGGCACCCCTTCTCCCGAAGTTACGGGGTTAATTTGCCGAGTTCCTGAACGAGCGTTCTCTCGAGCGCCTTTGGATATTCTCCTCGTCTACCTGTGTCGGTTTGAGGTACGGTTCCCTTCTGTTCTCCTTAGAGGTTTTTCTTGGCAGCGTGAACTCGGTGCGTTTCGTCCATACGGACTACTCCTTCGCGTCTCACCGTTGAATGTCTCTCCGGATTTACCTAAAGAAACCGGCTTACACGCGTCGAACCTGATAGCCATAACAGGCTGCACTTATCCTTCTGCGTCACCCCATCGTAATAACGACCAGCTGGGAGTTCCGGAATATTAACCGGATGTCCATCGACTACGCCTTTCGGCCTCGCCTTAGGGACCGACTAACCCTGAGCGGATTAACCTTCCTCAGGAAACCTTAGACTTTCGGCGCGGAGGGTTCTCACCTCCGTTATCGCTACTTATGCCGGCAGGGTCTCTTCTCTACTCTCGACGGATCCTCTCGGTCCCGCTTCAATGTGTTGAGAATGCTCTCCTACCACGCGTGACTTGACGCCACGCATTCGCTGCTTCGGTGTTCAGCTTGAGCCCCGTTGAATTATCGGCACCGGACCGCTTGACCAGTGAGCTATTACGCTTTCTTTAAAGGATGGCTGCTTCTAAGCCAACCTCCTGGCTGTCTGGGCGTTCCGACATCCTTTCCCACTTAGCTGAAACTTGGGGACCTTAGCAGGCGATCTGGGCTGTTTCCCTCTCGACAACGAAGCTTAGCCCCCGCTGTCTGACTCCCGTACTAGTTGTCCACGGCATTCGAAGTTTGGTTGGATTCAGTAAGCTGGAAAGCCCCCTAGTCCATTCAGATCTCTACCACCGCTGCAAATCATACGAGGCTAGCCCTAAAGCTATTTCGGAGAGAACGAGCTATCACGGAATTTGATTAGCCTTTCACCCCTACCCTCAGCTCATCCGAGCTTTTTTCAACAAACACCGGTTCGGTCCTCCAGTGGGTGTTACCCCACTTTCAACCTGGCCAAGGGTAGATCATCCCGCTTCACGTCTATTCCTGCCAACTAAACGCCCAGTTAGGACTCGCTTTCGCTACGGCTCGCTTACGCTTAACCTTGCTGACAAGAATAACTAGCCGGCTCATTATGCAATAGGCACGCGGTCAGGCATTCCCTTGCGGGCATAGCCCTCCCACTGCTTGTAGGCACACGGTTTCAGGTACTATTTCACTCCCCTCGCTGGGGTTCTTTTCACCTTTCCCTCACGGTACTGGTTCACTATCGGTCAGAAGCTAGTATTTAGCCTTACGGAATGGTCTCCGTA
>CAVSQO010000006.1:0-75000 GCA_963730105.1 uncultured Acidobacteriaceae bacterium | reverse complement strand
TGAGGCACCAGGCTGCGAGATGCAAACGCTCGCCCCCGCAGTAGCGGCTTTCCTCGCGAAACCCTAGTCTTTGCTGTCATCTTGACCGAGGGAAGAATTGGGAGCCCGCTTCTCTCTCCCAATCTCTCCCACTGTCGCCTTCGTGATCCGCAAGTAATCCGTGGGAGCGAGCAGCACCTGCGTTCCCCGCACACCCGCTGAAACCGATACCACGTCCCACAAGTCGATGGTTTCATCGGCGAACACCGGGAAGTCTTTCTTCGCGCCCAGTACGGTCACGCCGCCGCGAATGTAGCCGGTGAGCGGCTGCACTTCTCTCAGTGAGACGAGTTCAATCTTGCGGTCGCCGGTCAACTTCGCGAGCGCCTTCAAGTCAAGTTCGTAATTGCCGGGAATCACCGCGAAGCACGGCCCGTTGCGGTCGCCGCGCGCCAGAAGGGTCTTGAATACCTGCTCCGCGGGCATGCCGATTTTGGCTGCTACTGACTCCGCTGCCAGGTCTTCCGGATCGACCTCGTACTCGCGCAACTCGTAGTGCACACCGAGCGCGTCTAGCAGGCGAACTGCGTTCGTTTTCATCGCGATTCGCTACTTCGCCACAAATTCTGTCACCGTCACCGCGCGAAACGACTGCACTGCGACTGCCGAGTAGCGGCTATGCAGTTCGGCCTCGAGCGAACGTGAAGTGTCGTCGCTCAGGTTCGACGGGTACTCCACCAGCCACACCCGGTGTGCACTCGGCGATCTTCGCCCGCCAGTCGTTCGATTGTGCGCTCATGCTCAATGCTGTGGGACGGTTAGCACCTCCGCCTGGCAACCAATCGCGATAGCTCTCGGCCGCCCAGTTACCGACGGGCTGGTAGTAAAGCACGACGTCTTGTGCGCGCGCGTTGTCGATGAGGTAGTTCACCACTCCGCGCCAATCTTCACGCATGTGCGAGTACGACATCACGGTGCTCACAAGCGACAGTACGCAAACTCCGGCGATTGCGCAGAGCCGCACCGGACGCTGGCGCAGCGCGCACGCTCCCACCGCGCATGCCAGCAACCACGCCGGCAGGCAGATAAGAAGGAATCGATGGAAGAACACCGGCCGCACGACCGACACTAGCAGCGATAAGATCACCGGAGTCAGCAGTCCGCTCGCCACCAATGCGTACGGCCAGACATCATGAACAGCGTCCGCCTTAACCTGCACCGCTCGCATCGTCCGGAAAAACACCACGAGGAATAGCAACTCAACGACCAGCAACGCCGGCCCGACGCCTTTGCCGCTCTCTGCTGCCAGGAACACGCCGAGGTGATAGGCCTCCAACAGCGAGGGTCTCGATACCCAGTCGAGATGGCGCACCGGCTGCGTGTGGATCATCCACAACACCGGAAGCGCGAACAACGTCACCATCCCTCCCGCAACGAACAGCTGCTTCCATGGACGCCGCCCCTTCGGCAGTGCCATCAGCGATACTGCATGCGCGAGTGGAACCAGCAATCCGAAATAATGGAAGTAGAAGGTTACGCCGGCCGCCAGCGCATATCCGAACGCTACCGTATACGTAGGCTTCGCGATCAGACGAGCAAATAGATACGTCGAGACGATCGTCCCCAACAGCAGCCAGCTGTATCCGCGCGCTTCTTGCGAATACACCACGGCGCACGTGCTCAACGCCAGGAACAACGAGGCGAGCATTCCGACGTTGCGTCCGAACAGCCGCTTGCCGAGGAGATACATCACGGGCAGGCTGGCGATGCCGGGAAGTACTGAGAGCAGACGCACGGTGGCTTCGCCAAGATGAATCTCAAGCCACGGCCGCAGCATGACGTAGTACAGCGCCATGTTGCCTTCCTGCGTCCACAGCCAGTGCCAGAACCAGTTGCCCGGCATGCGCGCAATCACCACACTGGCGATTTCGTCGAGCCAGAAGCTCTTCGCACCCAGCTCCACCAGCCGTAGTGCCGCACCCAGCGCTACGATGCCCCAGAGCATCAGTTTCGTGTCGCGCCGCTGCGCTCGCGCACGCATCTCAGCCGCGCTCATCTGCAACGGCGCGGCCGATTGTGGACTGGGAATCATGCTCCGAATATACAAGCTAAGGAGCGACGGCTGAGCCCCACGGTGAACTGCGGGAGAAAATGAAAATCCCACGCAGGCTTGCTTTTCCTGAGTGGGATTTCATGTCCAGCATTCTCAGGTGGAAATCCGTTTCCTACCCCTTGTTCATCAAGCTGTTGAACGTCCAGAACAGTAGTCCCGCCAGGCCGATCGACGCCGGCAGCGTCAGCACCCACGCCATCAGCAAGTTGCGGATGGTCGACATCTGCAGTCCTGACTTGTTGGCCCACATGGTGCCGGCTACACCCGACGACAGGACGTGCGTGGTGCTCACCGGCAGTCCCATGTAATCGGCCGCACCGATCGTGGCCATTGCTGTGATCTCAGCCGCAGCACCCTGTCCATACGTCAGGTGGTCTTTGCCGATCTTTTCGCCCACGGTCACCACAATGCGCTTCCAGCCAACCATCGTGCCCAGGCCCAGGGCAAGCGCGACCGCTACCTTCACCCAGGTGGGGATGAATTTCGTGGCCTTGTCGATGTGCTTCTTGTAGTTGTCCAGGACGGCCCAGTCCGCCGCTGCAATTTTAGGCGTGCCCGACTTCTTCATCAGCCGGAGAGCTTCGCTGGTCAGATACATGTCATTGCGGAAATTTCGCACTTGTTCTTCCGGAACTTTCCCCAATTCCTTGAAGTTCGCCGTTTCCGTCCCTACATCGTTGATTGTGTTGCGAAGAGCGAGCATGGTATTTGGCGTGAAGTCTTTGGTGCGAACGTATTCCTTAACGTCTTCGCGCGGATCGGCCACTATAGCGTCGGGACTCACATATTTGTCCAGCGCATTGGCTGCCTGCTGCGACACGGCAATGAAGTCTACCGAGTCCTGCGCGGTCAGGGCGTGATTCAAGGCGTAGGCCGTGGGCACCGTGCCGATCAGGATCAGCATGATAAGACCCATGCCTTTCTGCCCGTCGTTGGAGCCGTGCGCGAAACTGACGCCGGTGCAGGTCAAGACCAGCAGGGCGCGAATCCAAAACGGGGGTGGCGCGTCGCCTTCCGGCGCCTTGTACAGCCGCGGATCGTGGATGAACACCTTCATCAGTTGCAGAAGCAGCGCCGCTACGGCGAATCCGATGATCGGCGAGAAAACCAGCGACTTTGCGATTTTTAGCGCCTGGTCCCAATCGACACCGCTGGTTGCCGTGCGCGCGTTCATCAGCTGGTTGGCGATACCTACGCCGATGATGGAACCGATTAACGTGTGCGAACTCGACGCCGGCAAGCCTAGCCACCACGTGCCCAGGTTCCAGATGATGGCGGCCGCCAGCAAAGCGAACACCATGGCATATCCCGCGCCGCTACCAACCTGAAGAATCAGTTCCACCGGAAGCAAGGAGACAATGGCGAACGCTACGGCACCGGAAGACAGCAGCACTCCCAGGAAGTTCCACATTCCCGACCACGCCACGGCGATGTGTGGATCCAGTGAGTGGGTATAGATCACCGTCGCGACCGCATTGGCTGTGTCGTGGAAACCGTTGACGAACTCGAATCCCAGCGCGACCAGCAACGCGACACCCAGCAAAAGGAAGGCGGCACTCGAAGGATGGTGTACATGACTCACGTCCGAAATCAGGTGCGAGAGCGCATACACAACTCCGACCGAAAAAAGACCCAGAAAGATGAAGATCGCGGCCTTGTGCGGACCTTTGTTGAGCTTGTCGTGCACCGCCGCAGTTACGGGGGCACCACCTGGCGCGGGGGTAAGCGGTGTCGCTGCAGTCGTCATGAACTGTCCTTATGAAGCGGGAGAATTAGAGGCGCTCACTCATGCGCCCCGTGCGCGGTAGCCTACTATGCGAGCCCGCCCGTGATGATGAACAACGATTGAATGCCCAGTGAATATCTTGTGACTGCAATGCGGCGACCGCGCCCGAGCTTGCGTCGTCCAGCTGCGCAGCAGATTAATTTTGAGTAAAAGGTGGCTCTCGCCGATTGACCGCCTGCGAATGCTGCCATAGCATCCGACACCTATGGACAACTCGAAGCTCAACGAACTGCAGCAAGCCTATAAGCAGGCGGTCAACCAGTGGGTCGACGCCATCCGCGCGGAAGAAGCGCTAGCCACGCCCGACCATTCCGAGGTCGCTATGGAGCACTGGGATACCGCCGGATTCGCCGAACAGGACGCCCAGGCCAAGGCGAAACAGGCGCGCGACGAATATAAGGACGCGCTTCGCAAAGTGAATTACGGTTTTTGAAGCTCCCTATAGAGTTCGGCCACCGGCGCAGCTGTAACTGCGCCGCAACAACGCTTTATCCCAAATTAGTCCCACAGGCTGCCAGGTCGTGGTGAGCGCTTTGGATCCGATCCCATATTTTCCGCTTGACATCGTAAGCAGTGCTTGGCATTATACATTGTATTACAAGGTATAGTTCATGGCACAGGCTTTCCCGACATCCCCCGAAATCGAGTCCCCCGACAAGTGGGAAGCCCAAATGCGCAAAGGATGCCTCGAGATGGCTGTCCTCGCAAGCCTCTGGCATGGAAGACTTTATGGACTCGAAATTCTGCGGGTTCTGGAGCGCGATTCCAGCCTGGTGCTGGCCGAAGGAACCATCTATCCCATTCTTAACCGTTTGCGCACCGACGGATTAGTGCAGTCGCAGTGGGTAGAGGCCGAAGCTGGACATCCACGCAAGTACTACCTGCTTACGCTTGCCGGACGTGAGCGCGTGACCCGCATGGCCGAAACCTGGACGCAGTTTTCCGCCGGATTGGGCAATTTGATTGACCCGGTATTAAAAGATCGAAACATGGAGCAACCGAAATGACATCCGAAAGTCAGGCGAACGACTACCTTGCCCGGCTGCACGCCGCGCTGACTGGCATGACTGTCTCCGAACGCGAAGACATTGTGGAAGAGATTCGCATGCACATCCGCGAACGCTTGAGCGATCCGCAGTCTTCGCTAGACTCAGTCCTTGCTGGTCTCGGGTCCGCCGACGAGTTGGCGCAGCAATATCGCACCGGCCTGCTGGTCCAGCGAGCGCAGAACAGCCGTTCTCCTTTTGTGATTTTGCGCGCCGCGTTGCGCTGGGCCACAACCGGTATTGAAGGGTCTATCGTGTTCACGATCGCGCTGATCGGTTACGCGACAGGTGTCTGCTTTCTGCTGCTCGCGCTGATGAAGCCCTTCTTTCCCGCCAACACGGGGCTCTGGGTCGGGCCCGACCAATTCGCTTTCAATTTTCGCATGGGCGCCACCATGACCAATCCGAACCCGCCGGTTCATGAGGTGCTCGGCTGGTGGCTGATTCCGGTCTGCCTGGTGATCGGATCGCTCAGTCTTGTGCTGACCACGAAGCTCATCCAGTTCTTGTTTCGGCGCTTCCGCTGGAAGCTGCCCTTCGCCGCGGCGACTCCAACCCGGCCGGCGATGATGGCGCTGTAACTGGCGTCAGCTTTAGCGCTTCTTTTTAAGAAGCACCAGAATTTCCTGCAACCCCTGGCGCACTTTCTTGAGGTGGTCGCTGCGGCCGGCCTTGGGGAACGGCAGTCCGGTTTGCAATTTTGCCGGTTTGCTCTCGGCCTTCAGTTGCTGTCGCGCGCCGGCAATGGTGAAGCCTTCGTCATACAGCAGTTTCTTGATGCGCAACACGTTTTCTACGTCGCGCTGGCGGTACATACGCTGGCCGGTCGAACTCTTTACCGGCTTCAGTTGTGGGAATTCGCTCTCCCAGAAGCGCAGAACATAGGACGGCAGCTTGCACAATTTCGAAACCTCGCCGATGCGGAAGTACAGCTTGTCGGGGATCACCGGCTCCGGGCCCGCGCCCGCCTTTCGCGCCTTTTTCGTCGATCCCGTCATATCGATCCTAAGCGGCCGCCCTTTGCAGGCTGCATTTTCGCTGCCATGCAACGCAACGCTTTCTTCTAACACGAACTATCACGGCGAACAACCGTCTTGCACTTTTCGGCCGAACGTCCAGCAAAAAGCCTCCGGGACGAGGTCGCGGAGGCTAGCCTTTTACAGCCCAAAAAAATTAGCGAGGCTTGCGCCCCGCCGCTATCGTTAGTGTTTCTTTTTCTTTGCTGCCTTCTTCTTCGGCGCTGCTTTCTTCTTCGTTGCCATTAGGTAATTCCTCCTTGAAACCTTCTCCCTCGAAGGTCGGTTTCGGCTTGGGCACTCACCACGGATGCTCCAGATATTGGATGAGCACCACGCCTAGCACTACATATTGCGTTTATGTTCTGGGGATGTCAACAAAATTCTTTCAAGAAAAGGTTGCAATCGTCGCGCTTCCGTGCCGCGGCCAAATTCGCCACACCGCAGCACATTCGATACATAGTGTGTTGGGTCCGTGAAAATGAAGCGTCGCGATCGCTCTGGTCGCAGCTTCACTGCGTTGTGACACCGCAGGAGTATCCTGATCTCGCCTTCATTTTCTCTGGGGTTCCGCATGGCTGACATCGGCTCAATGTATCTCGACGAAGTGTTCCGCAGTCTGCGCGGACATAAGCGCTTGGCCGATACCGCCATCGCACAACTCACCGACGAACAGTTTTTCGCTACACCCGACACCGAGTCCAACAGCGTTGCCGTGATCGTGAAACACATGGCGGGCAACATGCGCTCGCGGTTCAGCGATTTTCTTACTACCGATGGCGAGAAGCCCGACCGGAACCGCGATCAGGAATTTATTTCCGGCACCGCGACTCGCACTGAAATTCTGGCGCTCTGGGAGAAACATTGGGCCCTGGTTTTTGACACGCTCAACGGGCTGAGCGCCGACGATCTCGCGCGCGAGGTGACCATTCGCGACGAGCCGCACTCGGTGTTGCAGGCCATCAACCGGCAGGTGGCCCACTACTCCTACCATGTGGGACAGATCGTTTTCCTGGCCAAGCACTGGAAGGGCACCTCATGGACGACGCTGAGCATTGCACGCGGTCAAAGCGCGGCGGCCAATGCGGCGATGGCCGCGAAGCATAAATCGAGCTAGCGACACCGCGCAGCGGCGAAGGCGCCTCCGCATACACATGGAACCCAAAACCCTCTGCCGCGTAACGGATCCACACTCAGCTTGTTGATTTTTAGTACTCCCCGGTTCTTGATGAGCAAACTGTAGCTGCTATTTACGGGGTAACGAGTAGAAATGTTACCACCTATGAAGAACTTACCTACCAGGTCCGGCTTCATAGCTACTAAGTGTCATCCTCTCAGACACTAAAGAGTGGCTCGCAAAATGCAATGTGACATCGTGAGCCCTTAACTGCGTCGGTGGCGAAGCAATGCGGATTGCTGTCGTGCACTGTTCCGTTCCGACCTTACGCAACGAGCTCATGGACTGACTTGTACCGCTATCGGTGGCCGCTCACTCCCCTAGTTAAGGGGATAGCTACTTATAGTTTTAACCCAAATTTCGATTCGAAAACAGCACCAGAGATAGGTCGACAATACCTCTCCTCTGGACTTGAGGGACAAGTGTGCACCAACTGCCAGTCAGTTTGATGCCGACGGATACCTGCGCCCAGGGTGGTCTTGGATGGCCAATCTGACTGGAACCTATAACCGTGCGACATTAACCACTATGGAGAAGTACATCATTATGAAGACCTCGCTAGTTTGGGCCTTGGTTTTTTCGCTGAGTCTAGTTTCCTGCGCTGCACTTCTCGCCCAGGATCAATCAACATCATCCGATTCCACTTCGATGACCACCGATATCTCGACTCGTCCAGCGCCGGTTTGGCAGAAGCTAGGCAATACCGGACTGCCGACGCAGAACTGGTGGATTCAATTCGACCACGCTGGAACCATGTATGTTTCGGCCAATAACGGGCCGGCTGGCGGAGTCTCTAAGTCCACCAACAAAGGTATAACCTGGACCATCATCAATACAGGATTTACTTGCCACTTGCATCGAGGCATGGGGCTGGCTCCGGATGGTACTCTCTTTACCGGCAACGACTATTGCAATGAATTCAGCCAAGGGCTGGACCACTTCTATTGGCTAGACAATGTTAGTGGAAGCGGAACTCATTGGACGACCGTAACGGCCCCTTCCTACAACAACGGCGGGCAGATCAATGGCTCGGTTATCGCCAACGATGGCAAAACCATCGTATCTGCTACCTATAGCGGTATCTGGCTGTCAACTACTAACGCTCGTAGTTGGTTCTTGGCACCTGGTTCTCCGGTTCAAGGAATAACCACCGGAGTGGACGAAGGCATAGAAACCTATAAGCAGCCTGATGGAACTATTTACGCCGGATTTGCTGGCGGCGGTATCTTCTATTCGAAAGACGATGGGTATCACTGGACCAAGCTTGGCTATCCTCCGGGAAATATTACCGGTGGCGACGTTTGGGCCATGACTACTGCTCCTGCCGGCATCTATGCTGGGTACCTGATGGTATTTGCCGGAAACTCTGGCGCTACCAATAAGACAGGCACCGGTACATGGTGCTACGGTCCGCAAGCTGCACCGAGCGGCACATGGCATTCCTGCGGAAATAATCAGTATGCCGGACAAATGGCCCAGGACGTGACGAGGTTCGCACTTAACCTCTCCAAGACCAGGGTGATTGCTATCCATTACGGCGATCGCGGAACCTCGGTGGTTTACACCGACGACGGTGTGAACTGGAACCCCTGCAATACCGGACTTCCTCGCGATCCGAGCACCACACTGGGAGGGGCCAACACGCAGGGTATGAACATCGACCCGGTGACCGGCATTGTCTACATCGTGCTCAAGAATGGAGACATTTACCGGACCACCGTCGCCCAGTAAATGGAAGCCTCGCAGCGCGACAACATCCGCGTGTCCCGAACTCCCATATCCTCACAATAACCGGGGTCGGCGGCTTTCAACTGAGGTCGCCGGCCCCCGATAATTTCGTGCCAGGTTTTCCGTCCCCGATTTGCGTCTGCGTCGAATCGCGAGTCCTGCAAGAACCCCCGAACTAAGGTGCTATTAATGGGATCGCACTCACCAAAAGGTGGAATAGCTCATCGAATTTCGTTGACCGTCAGACTTCGGCACGAAATAATGAGTATCTCCCGCTCGGTAGAAGTTCCCCCGGCAGTGCCGTCGCGGATGAGAGGCCAGGCTTCTCCGAAGGACGGAATACGATTCAAATCGGGCTCAATCGCCGAATCCCTGTTTACGCGCTCATCGTCCTTTTTCTGCTGCCCTCCAGCCTGTTCGCCGAGGGCGCAGCGGATGTTGACTCCCGCCTGACCATCCCCGATGGAACTCCTGTACAGCTCCGTCTCACACGAACGGTTTCGTCGGTACATGCTCATGTTGGCGACCCGCTCGACTTCGTGGTGGAGAGCGATGTCCGGGTAGATGACCGCACCGTCATTCGCGCCGGCAGCACGGCGCACGGCTCGGTGCTCGGCGTCAGAGGCCGGCGCATCCTGGGAATCGGCGGCAAGGTGGTCTACGGTATTGATTCTGTCGCGCTGGTCACCGGCGAAACCATTGGCTTGCACGCCCGCAAAGTAGTCAAAGGAAGTTCGCACACCTGGCGCATGGTCACCGGCATCGCCGTGACCGCCCTGTTCTACTTGCCGGCGGCGCCCTTATTTCTTCTTACGCGGGGCGGCGACAGCACGCTGCTGAAAGGCACTGAAGTTACGGCGCACACCGACTGCGCTGCGTCGGTGCAATCCGCCGGCCTGCCGCGCAGTGCGCAAAGTCCCCGCGGATTCGACGATATGTTGGCCAACTTGCCGCCGCGTGTCACGAATCGCGAAGGACGCGAAGGCGACATGGTCAACTTGGTCTTTGTCGCCCAGAAGAATGATCTGCAGGCCGCTTTCGCACGCGCCGGTTGGGTCAAGACCGACGCCTGGGGACCGCTGATGGCATGGCACCTGTTCACCGAGCGAACGCATGATGCCAAGCTTCCCATGGCCAGGTTCTATATGTTCGGCCGAGTACAGGACTATGCGTACGCCCTCCCCGATCCCGACGCCGTGGTTTCGCGGCGCCATCACATTCGTATTTGGAAGACCCAGTACACGGTTGATGGCGATCCCGTCTGGGCTGCGGCTGCCACCTACGATCAGGCCCTTGCAGTTTGCCAAAAACGGCCGCATCATCAATCACACGATCAACCCTCAGGTCGACACGGAACGTGAGTTCGTAGGAACTGATATCGCGGAAACCAGTCACCTACGCAAGTCGTACCTGCAGTCCGACAACCCGGTATTCGAAGCTCAAACAACTTCGGGCCAGGCATACCAGTCAGACAGCCGTATTCTCCTGCTGGATCTGCGCAAGACCGACCCGGCAGTGGCTTTGATCTCAAGCGGTGCGGTTCCTTCGGCAAGCGCCAAGACACCGTCGCAGGCGTCACTAAGCACCAGCTTGCGATAGCTGTCGATGTTTAAGCATCACATCGATGTGCGACATTCGGCACTGACAGTGTGGTCCTTTTCCGTAAAACTCCCTGCCAATGTACTCAAGCTCTTTCTGAGTGGAGGTGTATCGTCATGCTCACGATACTCCAATGGACAAAGGACTCTGCGGCGCGGCGTTTCGCGGCGTGGATGATCGTTGGCGCGGTATTTATCTTGGCCGTAACAGCGGCTGAGTTTCTCTCCGGCGTGCCACGAATTCCATGAGCTGCCCGATCTAAGAACCGCACTCTAACCCAAAAACAATCCCCACTCAAGTCTCTTGCTTGAGTGGGGATTTTCGCGAGCGGACTACGTCATACGCTTAGTGCCGCCGGCCTCCTTGCCCACCTCGTGATGGAGCCGAGCTGTGCGCAGCGGCTTGGTGCTGGCTTGGCGCACGATACTGCGGAGCAGCTGACCGCTGTGTCGCAGCCGGACGCTGCACGCTTCGCGCCTGCGGAGCCGCCAGCCGCGTATAGTTGCCGGGCCGCGGCACGTTCCCATTGCCGCGCGCCTGCTGCTGATAGTTCGACGGCCGAGGAACATTCGCTGCCGCCCGCTGCTGCGTGTAACTATTCTGCGGAGGACGCGGCACGTTCCACGAAGCATGTGCCTGCTGGTTGTTCTGCGGTGGACTCGGAACCTCGCGGCCATTGTTGGCCGCATTCCCGTTCGGTGTCGGCCGGTTCATCGCCTGCTGGCCGTGATTGCCCTCTGCAAACTGCGAGCGATCACTACGCGCCGCCTGCTCGTTCCGCGCTTGCTCAGAGGTCGCACCGAAGTGGGTCCCGCGCGCACGCGGCCATCTCCTCCGACGTAGGCCGAGCCTGGATTCCGCCCGGACCACCGTTGTAGCTCACTCGGTTCCCGTTGAAATTGTTGACCACCGTCCGGTTGTACACATTGTGGACGTTAGTGATGTTCACGTTGTTGACCGCGCGGTTGTAATAGAAGCTGCCGCCACGCCAGTATCCACCCCAATAGCCGACGCCTGTGTAGCCGAAGCCGTAGTTAACCCCACCGTAGAATCCGACTGTCGGACCCCAGTATCCCGGGTGCCAGCCATAGAACCCAGCCGAGAAGGCCCAGTATCCCGGCGTCCAGAGAAAACCTACCTGGGGCGGCACCGCCCACACACCCGGTATCCAGTAATAGCCGGCTGGACCGTACGCCCAGTACCCCGGCGTCCAGATGTATCCAGGCCCCGGACACAACGGTTGCGAGTACACCGGCAACGCCGGCGGACCGATTGCCACCGAAACGAACACTCCCGCCCACGAACTTAGGGCGGTCACCAACACCAATACGCTCAACAGCGCTAAACCACGAAGTCGGGTCATTTTCCTTCTCCTCTCGGTCTCATCAGTGCGCGTCTGCCATCTGACGCTTCGCTCGCGATGAAACCCATCGGAACTACCTCAAGCACTCTCTACAAACCCCGCCTCCACGCCCTCGCTTCGTCGAGTCGTGTCAAGAATTGTGAAGCCCGCCCCAGCATTGCCAAGCAAAATCCGCCTCGCAGCAAAACATGATGCTGAGTTTCGTGTTGCGCATTTTTGTTGGGGTCAGACCTCGATCCTCTCGCCGTGCGACGATAGCCATGATATCCGCCGAGCCACTCGCCTGACCCGCCATACCGCTATGGGCCGGGGAAAACGCCGCTGATGCTGGCGCTGTCGAGAATGTCGCCATTCCTTCCGGCCGCGATCATCGCCTGATAAAGCTGCTCCGCACCAGGAAGGAAATCGCCGAACGTTGGCAGCGTCTGTAGCGTCACGTCGAGCGCGTACACCGTGAAAATATAATGGTGGCTCACCGGATTCAAAGTAGTTGGCGGGCAAGGACCGTCATAACTTTGGTCCCCGATTCCGTAATCGTTCAAGACCTGGCTGCCAAAGGTGCTTCCGGCGACGCCGGCGTTCTGGGGCAATGAAGTGGTTCTGGCGGAGATGTTGTACATCCCCCAGTGCGTGAATGACGCGGTGACGTCGTACATCACCACAATGTAACTGCGCGTCTTATTCGGCGCGCCGCTCCACGACAATTGGGGTGACAGGTTTCCGCCGCCCGGATAAGCCGAACACTGGTTCCAAACCGCGCTCAGCGGTATGGTTCCACCGTCGGAGAACGTGGAGCTGGTTAAGACCATCTTGTGGGCTCGAGGGTCAGCGACTTTGGTTGCTTGCTGCGCCTGCGCCCAAGCACTACAGTAGCAGAGCGAATGCCACCAGCGCGATCAGGAAGCGAGAGCCGTGAGACTTCATGTTTCCTCCTTCGAATCTCAGGAACCTGCTTGACCAGATTTTCGACGGAGTGGCTCGGGAAGACGGAGTGGCCTGGAAACCAGAAACATGATGCGCCGGATCGGCGCTAGAGACTCGCATTTTTGCGCTGACAAAAAAAACGCTCAAAGCCAAGCCCTTGAATAGGTCACCCGGCGGGTAGTCAACCGGCCATTTAGCGTCCGCCTAACCTCTTGTCTCTGAATGCTTCTTGGCTCCCACTGCCCTGTCGGCGCCATGATAGATCCGGCGGGCTAGGAAGATCATAAACAAACCCTCAACCGCGGCAAGCAAATGGAAGAACACCATGATCACACTCGGCATTCCCGCTTGGAACGATCTCGAACACCCACAAACCTTGTCCGAAATTCGAATGCGAATAGCGCGACGAAACCAGGGGCGGTGAAAGTAATCTCGTCAATCCACAGCTGTACGGTCTTTCTCGACTCACGATCCGGGTCTCTGCGATGCATCACTTCCCAGCCGAAAATAACTGGGGCTCACACAGAGACGGCGGCAGATTCCAGTGAAGCGCTTTCAGCGTCTCGGGAGCCGCGTTCACGAACTCCAGGATACGTAGGCCAAAGTCTCGTCTCAGGTACTGGCCAATCGCGGAAATCTTCTGATCATTTACGAGATAAGACCAACCGAGGATCAGATTCACCCACGGGATGATCAGGAGAGCGGGGAGACGGGCACCGTGTTCGCCGAGGGCATAGACGGTGACGGCCCCCGTCGCCGTGAGGTTGACATACACTTGGTTATCGCGAAAACTGATTCTTTGCCCTTGCTCGTCCTTGAGCTTTGAGTATTACTGGGCATGAAAGTCAAGCAGGCGATCGGTTCTCTGGATTTCTGACATAGGTTTAGTCCGGAAAAGTTTCTTATCTGTCAACCTTTGGCTCTATATCTGCCGTTCCGGTTCATGCAGTATAAGCCAGGTGGCGGGTGGCCCGGGTAAAAGTCTCCGGGTGAAGCAGTGATATCTAGGACGGAGTGTCCCGTTCAAGCGAAGCCTGATCGGGTCTTTTCTGTGGTAACAGCGACAGTCCGGTTGTAGGAAAAAATGCGCATTCAGGGCCGAAAGAAGGCCTTGCGTGAGGCGCCCGGCCAATTAATTGCCGATGAATCCGGAAGCGAAGGTTCATCGTTAGAAATGCCCTTTACTGGGTTTACCTCAATAGTGGCGACTCGATAGAACAAGACACCATGATGGAATTCCGGCTTCTCTACGAGGTGAGTTGTTGCCCACGGCATACTAAAAGGCGGGCGATGGGAAGCACGCTATCCCGGCGCCACCCTCGCCCACCGCTTATATATCGATCAAAGCTAGAAGAAGTGGCTGATCGCGCTTTTATTCAAGCAGCGGACAAAACCTCTATTTACGACCTACACGGTGAGGATGTTTATACGGCACCGCCTAAGACCGATCAAGAGCGCTTCGACATTGGCATTAGGCCATGGCGAGAAGTGGGCTAGGGCGGGATATGACTGGTTCCAGTGGTTTTGCCGGA
The DNA here is from genome assembly GCA_963730105.1 of uncultured Acidobacteriaceae bacterium. Lineage (GTDB taxonomy): Bacteria > Acidobacteriota > Terriglobia > Terriglobales > Acidobacteriaceae > DASRAA01. The sequence continues at coordinate 60,737 of CAVSQO010000006.1, read as the reverse complement.
GTTCGGCCTCCAATGATGCCTGAGATTCTTCTGCTCAGACCGGAAGAAATAGGTTCATAGTCGAGCAAGGGGATATTGACGGGCAGTCAAGACTCTGTTTGATGCACTTCGGATTCCGAATAGTTCTGACGAAACTAATGGGGCTACACCGGAACCAGATGAGCACCCCCTCTTCTGCTTATTGCAAGACGATAAGCTAATCTCAGAAGTCAGGGTTACGACTGACCATTGCTCATGCTGCCCCATGAGAAGGAGGTAAGGGCCAACACTTGTTTTGTGACCATTCACGTCAAGTTGAATCATCGCGACGCACGAACATATGACTTTTATTTTGGGTATAAGGAAGGGTCACACCGTCGCCTCCTCCACCGCCCAACACTCGCTGACAACTGACAACCAGTCACCGACCACTGCCTTATCACACTCCTCCGTGACGCACGTCCTAGCCACATCCCTAAACGCGAAGCTAAACTCCCTCCGAAGAATGAGGGAGAGCTGTCGTCCAACGAGTCGACAGCCGGACATCGAACCGCATTCCAGTAGGTGCTTCGACCTGTGATAGGTCCTGCTAGTTCTCGCGCTTTCATCCATCTTCACCGCATGGCACCCGTCCATCCTCTGAAAATCATCCCTAAGTCCTTATTTGTCGATAATTTGCCTACAACCCTTTTGTTTCCCATATTTTGCACCATAAATGCATCGTATCTTCATGAAAACAGGGATTTGAGGGGGAGGGGGGTAGGGGGTGGCCGGGCCCGTGCCCTCGCCCGCCTGTCCCGTTTTGGAACGCTCTCATCCAGTCCGCGAGAGGACCCAGTCATGTGCGCTAAGATAACGGGTTCTACCCAGACTCTGGAACAGCCTGCATGTCTTTCGCAGGCTGGAAGAGCAGTCGCAGGGCACCTGACGTCATGGAACGCTTTCCTGAATTTCCTCCGTGTCCTCCGTGCCTCCGTGGTGAATGATTTTGTAGGGAGCGATTCATGACAACTGCAACCCGCACCAATCCTCTTTCCTATCTCACCGACCAGCTCAACGACCTCAAGCAGCGCGGCACCTACTTCAAGCTGCGCGTGCTCGACGACGAGCAGGCGCCGGTGTGCACATTCGACGGCAAGAAGGTCATCAACCTGGCGTCGAACAATTACCTGGGGCTGACGACGCATCCCAAGCTGCGCGAGGCGGCGCTCGAAGCCACGCGCAAGTTCGGCGTCGGCTCGGGCGCGGTGCGCACCATCGCCGGCACCATGAAGATCCACATGGAGCTGGAAGAGAAGATCGCGCGCTTCAAGAACGTCGAGGCGTGCGTGGTGTTTCAGTCGGGCTTCACGGCCAATGCGGGCACGGTGTCGGCGCTGCTGGGCAAGGAAGACTGGATCGTCTCCGACGAGCTGAACCACGCCAGCATCATCGACGGAGCGCGGCTGTCGCGGGCCAAGATCAAGGTCTTCCGCCACAAGGACACGGCGCACGCCGAAGAGCTGCTCAACGAGATCAAGAACGAGCCGGGCAAGAAGCTGCTGATCACCGACGGCGTGTTCTCGATGGACGGCGACATCGGTCCGCTGCCCGCACTGTGCGAGCTGGCGGAGAAGTACGGCGCCATCATGATGGTCGATGACGCGCACTCGTCGGGCGTGCTGGGCCGCAACGGTCGCGGCACCGTCGACCACTTCGGCGTGCACGGGCGCGTGGATGTGCAGGTGGGCACGCTGTCGAAGGCGATTGGCGCGCTGGGCGGCTACGTGTGCGGTACGCGCGACCTGATCGAGTTTCTCTATCACCGCGGCCGGCCGTTTCTGTTCTCGACGTCGCATCCGCCGTCGGTGGCAGCGACGTGTATCGCAGCGTTCGACGTGCTCGAGCAGGAGCCGGAGCGCATCGACAAGCTGTGGGAGAACACTCGCTACTGGAAGAAGGAGCTGGGCGGACTGGGCTTCAACATCGGCGGGGTCAACACGCCCGCGAGCGAGACGCCGATTACGCCCATCATCATTGGCGACGGCAAGCTCACCATGGACTTCTCGCGCGCGCTGTTCGACGAAGGCGTGCTGGGCACGGGCATAGCGTTCCCGACCGTGCCGGAAGGCAAGGCGCGCATCCGCACTATCATGACGGCCACCCACACGCGCGAAGAACTCGACCAGGCGCTGGAGACGCTCAAGCGGGTGGGCAAGCGGATGGGAATTGTGTAGTGGCTAGTGGATAGAAAAGGCCAAATCGAGAAGTGGTATGCGATCGTGCCCGCGATGTTTGCAATGGTCGCAGTCGCGACACCGTGGCTGTTTTCTCACTCGCCCGCTCTCGGGCTTGCGTTGCAACGAGGGTTCTCTCTCGTCTGCCACCAGAATCCTGATCGCTCGTTTGTCGTATTCGGAAATACCGTCGCCATCTGCGCCCGATGCCTGGGGATTTACATCGGCGCAACGGTGGGCTTGCTGCTGCGTGCGTCTCGGAGAATCGCAAGAAGTTTGCTGTTCGCGGCCGCCGCGGTCAATCTGGTCGATTGGCTCGCCGAGTTCACTGGTCTGCACGGCAACTGGATGTTCGCGCGCTTCGCCCTTGGGCTCGCGTTAGGCATGACGGGAGCGATGCTGGTAGCGGCAAATTTCTACCCTCGTATCGCCTGCACCAATAACGTCGCGCCAATCAACACGAGACCGGCGTGAACGAACTTGAGAAACGCATCGCCACGCAGACGGTGATTGACGGCGCGGCCGAGCAGGATCGCCGGAATGACCACGATCAGCGAAAGCAGGTAGTAGCGCGTCACTTCCGCGATCCACAACCCAGCCAACCAATAGCCTGCCATCCCAATCGCGCTGGCAGGCAGAAAATATCCCTGCAAAGTGGCGCGGAAGTGTTGGGCCGACCAGCGCCGCATCGCACCATAAATTGCCAGCGGAGGTCCATTCATTCCGTACGCACCGCCCAGTATTCCCGCGAAGAATCCGCAGACCAGCAGCCATATCCGATTGTCGCTGTGCAATTCAGGCGGCTTGCGTCCGATCAATGCATACGCGGAGAACGACATGATGATCACCGCGAGCGTTCCCTTCACCACTCGGTTGTTCCCTTCCGTCAGCAGCAAGAGCCCCAGCGGTATTCCGAATAACGTCGCAGCCACCAGCCATCCTGCGCTGCGCACATGGATGTTTCGCCAGTCTTGGGCGATGATCACGGCGGCGACCGTAATGGAAACTAGCACGGCCAGCGGCGCCGCCACGCTGATGGGCAGCCGGATGGCAAGAAGCGGAACGGCCACCAGTGCCTCGCCGAATCCGAACGCAGAGCGGATCAGCGTAGCCACGAAAATTACGAGTAAGACATAAACCGTCGTGCCGTCCATTCCACTCCAGCGTCCGGCGATTGCGGACTGGCAGATATTGGAACACAGGTAAGGCTCCATGCCGCTGTTACTTGCTCGGCCGCGTGATACTGGCACCGAACATCTCGGCGGTATTCCTGGCCGCGGTATTATTCACCACGGAGGTGACACTGCGGCATGAAAGCTCTGGATCGCTTCGTCAAGGGTGACATGCACGGGATCCACTACGCGGTGAGCATCTTCTTCGCCACCGCCGTGCTGTGGTTCCTGGTCCACAAGATGTCCGAGGCCAATCCAGTCTGGGCGATCAGCTCGATGGTTGCCACTAGCGATCCGGAGATGAAGCAAGCCATGAAGATGTTTCGCGCGCGGATCACCAACACTGTAGTCGGCTGCCTGGTCGGGCTGGTATTCATCGCCATCGGCGGAACAAACATCATCACGCTGCCGCTCGCCATGGCAGTCACCGTCTTACTGTCGTCGTACGTGGTGCGCGTGCAAACCATGTGGCGGCAGGCGCCGATCAGCGCTGCCTTCGTCATCGCCGCCGGCCTCGAGCATCAGTCCCGCAGGAATGGCCTGCTCGCCGGTACCAGCCGCATGGGCGAGGTCTTGTTCGGTTGCTTTGTGGGAATTATGGTGGCCTGGCTCGTCTCGAAGGTGTGGCCCTTGCCCGATCCAGTGTCCGCCGAACCTACGGCAAGCGAATGATCCGATTGGCCCGTGCAGGTCCGAGGACACGCACCGGTCTGTGCTGCTACGGAATATCCCTCAAGAAACTCAGGTTTTTGCCCGCTGTCCACTTTCGCGCGCGAAGGCTATTCTCGGCGAAGTAAGCAGCCTCGTACTCACTCAACGTCGGTTCCGCCCGACCAACTCACTTCGTCGGCCACATGATGATGAATCTGTTGGAATGGAAACGACGCGCCGTGCCGTTACTGATTGTGCTCGTTGGGCTCACGCTCAACTCCGCGTGCCAATCCAGCAAGGTCGCTCCGACAACTGCCGCCGAGGCGACGCCGACTAAGCCCGCTCCGGCTACGCCGATCGATAAGAAGAAGGCGGAACTCGGCGGCAAGACGTGGAGCCCCGATTGGGACGCCATCGTCGAGAAAGCTATCCCTCCCGAGATGCTCTCGCACCAGGTGCCACGCGATGTGAAGCGCTTCTGCCCTCGCTTTTACGACATGACCGATGTGGACAAGCGTGCTTTCTGGGCTTACTTCTTTCAGGCGCTGGCCGGCGCCGAGGCCGGGCTCGATCCGAAGACCCGCGCGCATCACACGGAACCCGAAGTCAACGTGCGTGACGGCGTCAGCGGCATGTACGGACGCACCGAAGGACTACTGCAACTCACCTACGAAGACGAGAAACGGTATGGTTGCGACTTCGATTGGCAATCCGACCGCAAGCTTCCAGCCAACGATTCGGCCCGCACGATCCTTCAGCCGAAAAACAATCTGGAATGTGGGGTGAAGATTCTCGAGAACCAAATCATCACGCAGCACCGTCCGCTGCTCTATCGCAAGGGATACTGGTCAACCCTCCAGCCTGGCCGTCCGAGCTACCTCGTGTTCGCGAAAGAAATGACCAATCCCCCGGCGGCGTGCGCGGCTCCGGTTAAATCGCGAATCGTTCAGCCCAACGAGACGACGAAGACTGTAAAGCAGGAAGCGGCCGAAGCCAAGGTTGCGCACCAGCCATAGCCGAGCAAGAACTCTACGCTACTTTGTCTGTGCCGGAATAAAATCCTCCAACACCGCTTTCCGCATCAGGTCGGGCGGCAGTAATCCTTGCGCCAGAATGAAGTCGTGAAACTTCTTCTGATCGAACTTCACGTCTTTTGCTGACAGCGCCTTTTCCGTCTCCTCGCGCAAAGAGATCAGCCGCGTGTACCCGTAGAAGTAGCTGTTCGCCTGTCCAGGAGCGCGATACGTGTAGCGCTCGACTTCCTCCTGAGCAAGCGCGTGCGACAATGCCACGTCCTGCTCCAGCACGCGATACGCATCCTTCGGCGTCACCTTCCCCGACTGCAATTCCGGGTCGAGAAAGGCCCGCGCGGCACGCTGCAAGAGCATTTGCAACGAGATCAACCGCCCTTCCAACGGCATGTACGGCCTGATCAAGTATTCCGAATACAGTCCCCAGCCTTCGGCGTTGGTGCTGTTGAACGCGTAGCGGACGCGAGCGAGCGACACGCCGTGCTCGAGCATCGAGTCGAACTGCAACTCGTGTCCCGGACGCGCCTCGTGCGCAGTCAGCGTCCACGCCGCTGCATCGAAGGTGAAGTCGTCATATTGTTCCGCCTTAACTTGCCCGGGGCCGGGCGGAATGTTCAGCGGCAACACGAACTCCCCTTTTTGTCCCGTGTTGTGAATGAACGGCGGAGGCACCATGTGCGGCGCGGGCTGCTGAGCCGTCTCGGCAGCAGTCGCAATTCGGATGCGCGCCGGCCGGTCCGGCAGCGACACGATCTGGTGCTCGGTGATGACGGTCTCGATCTGCTTCAGCCGGTTCTCATAGAACGGCAGGATCGCGTCTCCTACCAGTTGCTGCTTCTTCAGTTCGCGGATGACGTCGCGATAATCGCTTGACGGCAGGTTGTGTTCTTTCGCAACCTGCGCTGCAACCGATTTCATCTCGCCCTGGATCTCGATGAACGAATCGTGCGCCATTTTGGCGAGCTGCTCCGGCTGAATGTCGATGCCGTAGTTCTGCAGCTCCAGCGCATAATGCTCCGGCGGCAGACGGAAATCATCACGCGCCTTGGGCAGCACCGTCACCCGCACCCAAGCGTCATAGTCGACTAGTTGCTGTTTCAGCTTGGCCAACGGCTCCTGCCAGCCTTCCTGCTTCTGCTTGGTGAGCAGCGCGGCCAGTCCCTCGACGTAGTTCGAGTTGCGCGCCATCTCGGTCTCAATCTCGGTCTTTGCGGGATAGATGACGCCCGGCTTGGCCATCTGCTCCTGCGTGCGCTGCTTCAGAATTTCGGTGATGGCCGCGTAGCCCGGCTCCAGCCCCGCATATTCCCGCACCCGTACCACCGCCGCGGGACGCCGCACCGCCGGAGTCTGGTCATCCAGCAGCAGACGTACACCGCTGAAGACCATCTGGCTGGCGTTGAGGAACGGGACTTCGTGCGCTCGCTCGTAATCGTCGCGCTGGAAGTTGAGGTTGACCTTGCGAATCATAATCTGCAGGTCTTCCGCAACCTTCTCCTGCTGCTTCTCTGCCGCGGCTGCATTCAACTTCGCCAGCACGGCCTCGGTTTCCTTGCGCTCCTGATCCTCATCGGCCAGAGTCGGTTGCGAAACCTTGGTGTCGTACTGCGCCAGTCCCTGCTGCGACCCAAACTCCGGATGATGCTGGAACACCACCTGGATCAGCATGTTGGCGTAACCGTTGCTAATGGTGATCCACTCCGGCTGCGCGGCCGATTTTGTTTCCGACGCGGCAACTGGGGCGGCAGGCTTGCTTTGATTTTGGGCACACATCGGTAGTACAGATGCAAGAACAGCCAGGCAGATTGTTTTGCGGATCAACTCAGACCTCCGACGAACAAACGCCTAGTAAATCACGGCAGCGCGTCACGCGCAATTTGGGGCGCCTTGAAGTGTGACGCTGATCAGACGGCAGGACTATCCGCGACCTAGCCCCAAGAGCGTTCGACTTGCTGGGTGGACGACGAGGCGACGTGGATTATGGCCGGAAAGTCCGGCCTGGGAACGATCTCGAAGGATACGCTATACACGTAACCGAGATGTGGCGCGACCTGCACCGGCAGAAGGGAGACTTGGAGGCGGACGTTATTGCCGACGACGTTAATCTTTCCGTTCGGGTACGCAGGCGACTTGGGATAGATTTCCTCGAACCATATCTTCGGCTCCGGGTCGTAGTTCGTGATCCACCATCCGATAGAGAGGTTCGTGGTCCGCAGTGGTTGACTTTGCAATAGTGTCTCGAGCTGCAGAGCATTCTCCTGCGACATATAGCAGCTAAAGGAGAACACGTCGGCGATACCGCCTCCCCATGAGACGTTCTGGAGTACAGCGACGGCCGATCCGATAGTCGGTGCGACGATCGGTCCCTGGTTCACAGGGAAATTGATGCCCAACCCTTGGTATGCGGGTGCCGTCAGGTTACTGTATGGGCACTGCACCTGGAGGTCCTTCGCCAGCGGCGCGGACAGTCCAATTCCGTTGAACTCGGTCAGGTACCCGACTTGATGCGGCTTGAGCGGGTCCATAATAATGGCGGCCTGCCAGTCGCACGCAAAACTATAGGACATGAATATCCTCCAGCGCCGGAGTATACGCTTCGCAGCAGGAGAAGAAGTTTCAAACACGTGAAGACCTAAGCGCTCGCCCAGTTCGTGGAGGAAATGGATGGATGCCAAAGAGTTCAGGGAAGTGGGACACGAGGTCGTGGACCTGCTGGCGGAGTATCTCGATCACATTGAAGACAAGCGTGTGTTCCCTGATGTCGAGCCACGCACGGTCAAGCAGCTCTTTGCCGAAAGTCTGCCTCAGCAGCCGGCTTCACCGCAGTCCTTGCTGCGCGAGGTCGAATCGAAGCTTCTTCCCTATTGCACCAACGTCGGGCATCCGGGTTACATGGGCCTGATAACACCATCGCCCAATCCCATGGGGATCATCGCTGATTTCATCTGCTCAGCCATCAATCAGAATCTGGGCGCCTACTCCATCGGCCCCGCTGCAGTGGAGATCGAGCGCCGCGTCGTGCGCTGGCTCACTGATCTTTGTGGTTACGACGAAAAAGCCGGAGGGAATCTTACCAGCGGCGGAATGATGGCCAACTTCATCGGGCTCAAGCTAGCGCGCGATGCCGTCTCGCGCGATCGAGCGCAGCACGACGGAATCGACAAGCGATGGGCAGTGTACGTTTCAGAAGAACGGCACGTTTCGATTGACAAAGCCGTCGATGCCATCGGCCTGGGACGAAAAGCCATGCGGCCCCTGCCAACGAACGCCCGCTTTGAAGTGCGCCTCGATGCACTCGAAGCTGCCATCGCTGACGACAAACAGAGCGGCATTCTGCCCATGTGTGTCATCGGCGTATTCGGCACAACCAACACCGGCGCAGTCGATGACATTCGCGAGTTGCGTCGCATTGCTGACCGCGAAGGCATGTGGCTGCACGCTGATGCCGCATATGGCGGCGGGATGCTGTTATCGCACGAATGGCCAATGCGTGACCGCGGGCTGGATCTTGCGGACTCGATCACCATTGACCCGCACAAATGGTTCTATGCCCCACTCGACGCCGGGGCTGTGCTAGTCAAAGATCACCACCGCCTCACCGCTTCATTCGGCATGAAGCCTTCGTACCTCACTGACGAGTTCGACGAGGCCAACGAGCGCTATCAGTACTACGTGCATGGTTTCGAACAGTCGCGGCGCTTTCGCGGCCTGAAAGTCTGGATGAGCTTCAAACGGTATGGCACGGATCAGATTGGCGAGTGGATCGACAACAATGTGCGCCAAGCGAGGCACCTTTATTCGCTTGCCGAGGAGCACCCTGACTTCGAGGCCGCGAGCAATCCTCCGATGTCGGCGATCTGCATCCGGTATAAGAGCGCCGCTCTGGACGAGCCCGAGTCGATGAAATTCCATGCAGAAGTCGCTCGCCGCGTGGAGCAGGACGGACACTTCTGGATCTCGACCACTGAACTGAAGGGTAAAGCGTGGTTTCGTATCAACCCGGTAAATTTCCGCACTCGCCAGGAGCATATGCAACAGTTGTTTGCGCTGCTTCAGAAGGAGTGCCGTGAAGTACTGGCTGACAACTGAACACTAGCCACTGACAACTGATTTGATTGGTCGGGACGGGCAGATTTGAACTGCCGACCCCTCGCACCCCAAGCGAGTGCTCTACCAGGCTGAGCCACGTCCCGACTAAGGAGGGGTTCATTTCCGGACAACCGGAGGGTTTCAGGGCCAGAAATAGTCTATCACCGTTGCGGTGCGAGCTAGAGCGACTGCGTCTCCACGTTTCGTATGCGGCGCGGCACCAGCCGACTCTCCTGCGTGCCAAACCGGGCCGGTCATTTCGTCCGGCAGCCGGAGCGGCATTTACTTCGCCAGCGGACCCGTAACAATTCCGTCGGTCAACGTAAACGTTGAGCCCACCGTGCCGACCACTGCCGACTTTCGCGTCATTCCGGCACGCTCCCGCAGACGATACACCGCCTCGATGCCCGTACAGTGTGCCCCCAAGAGGTTCGCAACTTGAAAGTCCTTGAATTCGTCGCCTGTCCAGTCCAACTGCTGGTCGGTCGCCGGAAACAAATGGATGCCTCCCACGATTCCGTACACGGGCCGATCGGAATATGTGCTGCGTGTATAGGTCAGGGTGTTGACAATGCCCGCATGCCCGCAGCCAGTCACTACCACCAGGCCTCGAGGTGTGTTGAGAACCAGGGACTGGTCTTCAGGAATGTTGTCTTCGACCAGGCCCGCCGGCGTCTGCACCTTTCCTGTTACGCTCCAATTGTGCTCGGGATATTTTCGCGGCACCGGGCCGGTCAGCCACGCACCAGGAAAGATCACGGCGCCCTCGTCGTGCTCGATGAACTTCCCGCCTGTGGCTTCATACTCTTTGCGGATCGCGATCATCTCGTTGTCTTCGCCCTGAGGCGACGGCCGGCTGTAGAAGATTCCCTTGCCCACGTGCACCACCGACAGCGCATCCGGATTCTTCTTCATCATCTCGCGCCTCAGCGTCATCAGGCCGCCGACGTGATCGCCGTGGTTGTGGGTAAGAATCACTTCGCGCACGGTGGAGAGGTCGATGTTGAGATCGCGAGCATTCTGCAGAACGGTCTCCGGATGCAAGCCGGTATCGACTAAAATCCGATGGCCATCCGCTTCCACCAGCGCAGAAAATCCCCATTCTCCTATGCCCTCGCGCTCGCCCACCAGCATGGTTGAGAGCACGGTGATCTTGAGCGTCTGAATCTCGGCCGGAGCTTCAGCGGTGGTTCTTGGCTGGGAACTGACCTGCTGCGCATCTAGTCCGACAACGTTCAGAAACAGGAACGCGCCCACTCCCAAAACCGTGAGCACAAACCCCAGTCGCAGTCGCGCACCAGCCTGGGATTGCCGCAAACGTCTCACTTGGTTGACCGGTTCCAACATCACCATCCCTCCGACAGCTGCAGTTCCCTAGCGCTTACTCGATCCTCCCAGCAACGACCCCAGCACGCCCCGCACGATCTGACGCCCAACGCTGCTGCCGATGGTCCGCGCCGCGCTCTTCGACATCGCTTCGATCAAGGTGTCTCCACGGCGCCCACCTCCCGATTGCCCGGGCAGCCCCAGGTTTGGCAGATTCGCATACCACGGCTGTTCCTGTCCCTGCTGTTGCGGAGCGCCCGTCGTTGCCGCTTGTCCCGCGCGTCCCTTGAGAATCTCGAACGCCGACTCGCGATCGACCGCATTCTCATACACTCCCGCAACCAGCGACGTCTTCATCAGCTCCGCGCGCTGCTCCGGAGTGATCGGCCCAATCTGCCCGCGCGGCGGACAAATCATCGCGCGCTCCACAATTTCCGGTGTGCCCTTTTCGTCGAGGAACGACACCAGCGCCTCGCCCACTTCCAGTTCGGTGATGACCTTCTCCACATCCACCTTCGGATTCGTGCGGAACGTTTGCGCCGCCGCCTTCACTGCTTTCTGGTCTTTGGGAGTAAACGCCCTTAGCGCATGTTGCACCCGATTGCCCAGCTGCCCCAGCACCGCTTCCGGAATATCCAGCGGATTCTGCGACACGAAGAACACGCCCACGCCTTTCGACCGCACCAGCCGCACCACCTGCGTGACCTTGTCCGCCACAATCGACGGCAAGTCCGTGAACAGCAGATGCGCCTCATCGAAGAAGAACACCAGCTTCGGCTTATCGGGATCGCCCACTTCCGGCAGCTTCTCGAACAGCTCGGTTAGCAGCCAAAGCAGCAGCGTGGCATACACTCGCGGCGAGCGGATCAGTTTGTCCGACGCCAGAATATTCACCACGCCGTGGCCGTTGCTGTCCGTCTGCATCAAGTCGTCGATGTTCAGCGCCGGCTCGCCAAAGAACTTGTCCCCGCCTTCCTGGCCCAGCGTCACCAGTCCACGCTGAATCGCTCCCACGCTCGCCGCAGAAATGTTGCCGTACTCGGTTTGCAGCGCCTTCGCCTGTTCGCCGACGTATTGCAACACTGCTTGCAAGTCCTTCATGTCGAGCAGCAGTAGCTGATGATCGTCGGCGATCTTGAACACCAGCGAGAGCACGCCCGACTGCGTGTCATTCAAGTTGAGCAGCCGGCTGAACAGCAGCGGCCCCATCTCGCTCACCGTCGTGCGCACCGGATGCCCCTGCTCGCCGAACACGTCCCAGAACGTCACCGGCGACGCCTCGAACACAAATCCTTCCAGCTTCATCTTCTTTACGCGCTCGGCAATCTTGGGATTGTCCTTGCCCGCCTGGCTTATGCCCGACAGGTCGCCTTTCACGTCCGCCGCAAACACCGGCACACCGGCGCGGCTGAAAGCCTCGGCCATTACCTGTAGCGTCACGGTCTTTCCCGTGCCGGTCGCGCCCGCGACCAATCCGTGTCGGTTCGCCATCTTGGGCAGCAGATACTGCGGATCTTTACTCTGTGCGATCAGCAAAGGCTCGGCCATTAATTGCCTCTCGGAAATGAAACTCGCCGGCGTCGGCACCGGTTCGAATGCCTGAATTCTAATACGCCGTGGGTTCGTCCACCCCGCCGCCGAAATACCCTCCTGCCGGGCCCTCGAAACATCGCCCCCGCCCCAGGGTTTATCATCCTTACTTCGTGTTCCCGTATTCATTTACAGTGGAAGGCGTGTTTCTGAGTTCCTGGGGGAAGGTTTGCGTGTTCTCGCTCTAATCCTTGGATGTTTGTCGCTTATCGGAATGGCAGCCTGTGGCAGCTCCAGCAGTACCGCCATCACGGGGGTATCGGTCACTTGCACTCCCACTTCATTGCAGACGGGCCAGACCAGCGCCTGCACCGCCACAGTCACCGGTACCGGCACTAACTTCAACACCGCTGTGTATTGGGGATCGAGCGCCGGGGTCATTGACGCCAACGGAGTCTTTACCGCGCAGTCCGTCACCACCAGCACTTCCGTCAGCATCACGGCGACTTCCGTGCAAGACTCCACCATGAACGCCACGGCCACGGTCACCGTCACGCCTCTGTCGGCGATTACCGTAAGCTGCTCGCCTACTGTCGTACAGTCGCGCCAGACCAGCCAGTGCAGCGCCTTCGCCAACGGCTCGCCTACCACCGCCGTGAACTGGAGCACCTCCATCGGCGCCATCAACGCCGCCGGAAACTTCAGCGCTCCGACGGTCACCGCCAGCACTGTTGCCACCGTCACCGCCGTCACCCAGACCGGCAACATCAGCGGATCCAACACCATCACCGTTAACGTGAACAACGCCGCCCCCATCGCTGTCGATGGCGGCCCCACGGTCAACGGAACCTCCATCGGCTACCCGAATGGCGTCTACGTCACTGCGACCGTCTGCGTGCCCAACACCACTACCTGCACCACTATCGACCACGTGCTCGTCGATACCGGTTCTGTCGGATTCCGCGTGCTCTCCTCGGCCTTGGGCAGCGTTGTGCTCCCCGGCCAAACCGCATCCGACGGCAACCCCATGGCTGAGTGCTACATCGCTCCCGCCGGGTACGCGTGGGGACCCGTCGCGCTCGCCCAGGTTCAGGTCACCGGCGAAATCGCTACCTCGATACCTGTGGAAGTAATTGCCCCGTCGAACTTCGCCGCCGCTCCCGCCAGTTGCACCGGGCAGACCACCGGAGGCGCGCTCAGTACCGTCAACACCCTCGAGGCTAAGGGAATCCTCGGTATCGGTTTCTGGGCCCAAGACTGCGGCAGCACTTGCACCGCCAGCCCGCAGAGCACCTATTACAGCTGCCCGCTCGCCGGATGCGCGCCCATTCCGGTCGCCCTAGCACAGCAGGTCAGCAATCCAGTCGCGGCCTTCCCCAATGACAACAACGGCAGCCAGATTCAATTGCCGCCGACGCTCGCCGCAGGCTCACCCACGTCGCAGGGCTCGCTCATCTTCGGGATCGGCACGCAACCCAACAACGGACTCAACGGCGCCACCGTCTACACAGTCACTTCTTCGGGAGCCAACCCCGGCTCGTTCGTCTCCACCTTCAACAGCAACGCCTATCCCGGGACCGTGAGCAGCGGCGCCAACGCCAACTATTTCCTCACCTCCGCCATCACCGGATACCCGCTGTGCACCACTAATCCCGGCTACTATTGCCCCAGCTCCGCCCAGTCGCCGTCGGTCACCAACACCGGAACTAACGGAGCCAGCACATCCATCACGCTCACCGTGGATAACGGTGACTCGCTGATCGCCTCCGGCAACTTTGCGTTCTCAAGTCTTGCCGGACCTGGCGGCAACCGCACCACAGGCTTCATCTTCGGCGTGCCATTTTTCTACGGACGAACGGTCTTCACCGCGCTCAACGGCGCCGCTACGCCTTCAGGCCCCGGGCCCTATTTCGCGTACTAAAGTGTTCGCCTCAGATCATGAAGCGGTCGCACCGAAGGGTGGAAGCGCTGGCCTTTAGGCCAGCGACTGAGGTCGGATTGTAAGTCGGCTTTAGCCGTGGACCAGCGTCGGGCTCAGCAGGTTGTGATCACGAGATCGCATAGGCGACCGAGAGATCTGCTTTTTGCCGACTGAAGCGCCTCACCCCAACTTTTTCGACAGTGCTTGCAAGGCGTCCCGCACTCGCGGAAATTCCCCCAACCATTCCCAATCGCCATCGCGTACTTCGCGCACCAGCTGGCACCGGTCGGTCGACTCGATGATCCATGCTTTTTGCCCTCGCGGCATGCCGCGTACCTCGAATGCGATCTCAATCGAGCGCAGTTTTCCCAACGATCCGTTCGAGATTTTCCCGTCGTCAATGAACCAGGCCTCGAGCCCGTCGACTGCGTGATCGGGTTTCGGCGCAGGTACCTCGCTCAGGGGGACGACTTCAAACTTCAACTCTTCCGGCATGGGCGCTGCCCCTGCCTAGAACCTAGCAGCGTTTCTTGGATGCGTCTCAAATCTTTTATTTCTAATTAGTTATAGGCGTGCACGCGATGTGAAAGAGAAAAGCCGCGATATACGGTTGCCAATGAGAGAGGTTAGTGCTACGTTATTAATACTTGCCTAGGTTAGCAAGTCCTTAATTTATCGACAACTCTCGAATAACACGTGAGGCGAGCGATGAACTTCCGTGAAAAAACCAAAACAGCGCCGATGAATTTCAAATCCATTGCGCAGACTGAACTTCCACAAGGCCGCAACGGCAAACACAAAACCATCGTTCTGCAATTGCTCAGTGACCTTGACCAGCTTCCACCCGGCAACGCTCTGAAGATCCCGCTGTCGCAGTTGCCCGACACCAAAGAAAACATTCGCTCCGCCCTGAATCGCGCAACTCGCATCAAGGGCATCGACGTCGCCACTTCGAGCGATGCCGATCACTTCTACGTCTGGATCCCGCAAAATGGCAACAAATAGGAATGCTCGGGCCGCGGCGATCTTCTGTTCGCCGATCTGACGTATTGGTTCGTTCGCAGTCGAAATTCCGACCTCCGAAGAATATCCCATACGTAAAGTCCTGCTGCTTTCTGCAGAGATAGCCTTATTGTCGATTGATGGCCCAGCGCCTAATGTCCCTGTGATAGGTGCCGCTGCGTCGGTTAAGGAGCGAATCAAATGAAATCCAACAAACTGCTTGGTATGTTCACGGGGTTAGTGGTTGCCTTTGCCCTCTCCGTGCCGGGAATGGCGCAGAGCACCACTCAGTCCACTACCACGACGACTCAGAATCCGCCGCCGGCCCAGACCCAAAGCTCCACCACAACCACAACGACTTCGCCGGATCCGGCGACCCAGCCGCCGCCTCAGACCCAGACTACCGAGACCACGACGAAATACGACAAGCACAATCGACCGAAGAAATCCAAGACGACAACTACAACCACGACGCAGCCTCCGCAGCAGCAGCAGCAAACCACTACCACCACGACCTCAACCCCGCCTCCGCAGCGGTGATCGCGGGCTAGCGAATCTGAGGAGTGCGGCTGCAGATTTCAATCCAATTTCCTAGACTCCACCCCGCTCAGGCTGCGCCAGCTTGGTGGGGTGAGTTTTCGCTGCACAAAATCCGTCAATTCATAAATGTTGGGTGATGTGGTTCGCGCCGGTCCCAGTCCTGCTGGCGGCGCACATCTCTCCCGCGGCTGGACCTTGGCTGCCGCGTACGGGGCGTGGAACGTGCGAAAAGGGAGACTATTGCACTGCTATTGGCGGCGGCGTCTGGCGGAGCTGATGAGTTTGATACACCCGTTGCACAACCAACGAGACAGCGTCACCTTCCATGCCGAACAGGTGCAATGTCGCCGAGATGTCTTTCATGATTTCGCCGCTGCTCAGTGGTGAATGCGCCAGGTTCGCTCGCACGCCCGCAATGTACGCGGTCAGGCTGTCCACTTGGGATTTGGTGGCGGGCTCACACTGGCCGACATACTTGTATAGAGTGATGGACTTGTCCAAGTCGCCGGTTGTGTTGTTCAGCATGCCCTGAAGGTAATAGCTTTGGGCCGATAGCTTGGCAGAGTCGCAGGACCACCCCAGGATATTGAGAGATGCAATCTTGCGTTTATCGTGGCTGCGATCGAGTTCGGACTGCGCTCCTGCGAGCCAGTCGGATATGAGAGCGCGATTGCTCTCGTATAAGGTCGCTGACTTATCAAGCGTGGCGCCATAATAAAATCTGGTTCGCGCGGCATCCATGTAGGCTGCAGCCTTCATCATGTTGAACGCGGTCGTATCGGTCGAGTTGGACTTGGCTGCCTCGGTGATGATCGACTCGTATTTCCGGGCAGCATCAAAGTAGTGCTGCAAAGTTTCGTCCCGACGGCCGAGGGCAGAGGATGATGCGGCAAAATTCAGAAATTCTTCCGAGATCCCTGAAGGAACGGCCTGCTGTGACGAATCAGTCGCCCCCGAACTCTCTGCGGTTTGCGCCACTGCCCGCCCCCCGCTGACCGCAACCAGCAGGATACAAAGCAAGAATGTTGCTGACGGTGAATCAAGGACGCGCCCAATTCCGCGCTGCGAAGTACAGGTGTACTGCCAAGCACCACGGTACATGGACCAGGTCCTTTCGAGGCCGGTGAAAGAGAATCTCTCTTAACCTTTGTACACTATTCTGCCCGCGACGATGGTCGCCAGGACCTTGCCGCTGAAACTCCATCCGTCGTAAGGCGTGTTACGCGACTTCGAGGGAGATTGCGAAGCGTCGTACGTCCACTTCTTTTCGGGATCGAAGATGGTGACGTCGGCGTGCGCTCCAGGCGCGAGCGTTCCCAAACCGTCCAGTCCAAATACGCGCGCAGGTCCTGACGATAGCAGCTCGACGATGCGCCACATCGGCAGCTTGAAGTGGTGATACAGCACCGTGGTCGCAATCGGCAGCGCGGTTTCGAGGCCGATGATTCCCATCGCAGCGCGCTCGAACTCGACCTGCTTCTCGTGGAATGCATGCGGCGCGTGATCGGTGGCGATTGCGTCAATGGTGCCGTCGGCGATGCCGGTGATCATGGCCTGGCGATCGGCGAGCGAGCGCAGCGGCGGGTTCATCTTGTAGTGCGTATCGTACTCGCCGATGTTCTCGTCGATGAGGGTGAAGTGGTGCGGCGTGACCTCGGCAGTGGCGCGAATGCCCGCCTTCTTGGCCTGTCGCACGGCTTCCATGGCCTCGGCCGTTGAGATGTGGGCGACATGAATGTGCGCACCGGTCTGCTTGGCCAGCGCAATGTCGCGTCTGACAATGTCGGACTCAGCGGAGTTGGGCATGCCGCGCAGTCCGAGCCGGAACGACGTGGGCCCAAGGTTCATGGAGCATCCGGCGGTGACGCGCGAATCTTCAGCGTGCTGCACGACCGCAATGTTCAGCTTGGCAGCCGTGCGTAGCGCGTCGCGCATCAGATCGTCATCGAGAATGGGCTTGCCGTCGTCGCTGACGGCGACGGCTCCGGCCTTGCGCAGCGCGGCGAAGTTGGTGAGTTTTTCGCCCTGACTTCCGACAGTCGCAGCGGCGATGGGAAACAGTCGCACGACAGCTTCGCGCTCGGGAGCCTGCATCCAGCGCGTGATCTCGACCGAGTCATTCACTGGACTGGTGTTGGGCATGGCGCAAACGGCGGTGAATCCGCCTGCGGCAGCAGCGGCGGTTCCAGTCGCAATGGTCTCTTTATGCGACTGGCCGGGCTCGCGCAGGTGCACGTGCAGGTCGATAAAGCCGGGCGCAACGATGCATCCCTTGGCGTTAAGCGTCTCGCGCGCGGAAGTCTTCAGCACACCGGGCGCGGCGAGCTCGGCCACACGTCCGTCGCGCAGGAGGACATCCAGCTCGCGGTCGATGCCGCTGGAAGGATCGATAACGCGGCCTCCGGCGATCAGAAGAGTGCTCGCGTCGGTCTTCGGCTTAGGCTTCATTGTGCCGCCTTGAGTACGGTTGCGAGGATGGCCATGCGGGTCTTCACTCCGTTGGCGACTTGTTCGTGCACGCAGGATTGCGGGCCGTCGGCGACTTCGTTGGCCAGCTCGAGGCCGCGCACGATCGGACCAGGATGCATAACGATGGCGTCGGGCTTCGCCAGCTTCATGCGCTGCGGCGTTACCTGGAAGCGGGAGATGTAGTCCTCGAGGCTGATTTGGCGTCCGGCGAGTCGCTCTTTCTGGATGCGCAGCGACATGACGACATCCGCGTCGCGCAGGGCGATGTCGAGATCGTGACAAGCAATGACGGCGGGAGCGATCGTCGCCGAAAGGTCGGGCACGAGATCGGGCGGTCCGCAGAAGATGACTTCGGCGCCGCACTTGGAGAGAAGAAGCGCGTTGGCACGTGCGACGCGGCTATGAAAGACGTCGCCGACGATGACGACGCGCAATCCCTTGAGTGTCTTCTTGTGATTGGTGATGGTAAGCGCGTCGAGCAGCGCCTGCGAAGGATGCTGGTGCAGTCCGTCCCCGGCGTTGATGACAGGCACGGGAATGAAGCGCGATAGCAGGTACGGCGCGCCGCTGTTGGGATGGCGCATGACGATGACGTCGGCGCCAAGCGAGGTGACGGTCCATCCGGTATCGATGAGCGATTCGCCCTTCTCGATGCTGGAGGAAGTATTGGTGATGAGAGTGGTCGTGGCCCCGAGCGCTTTGGCCGCGAACTCAAACGAAGTGCGGGTGCGCGTGGAGGGCTCGTAGAAGAGCAGTACGACGCGCTTGCCGCGCAGAAGTTGCGGCGCGCTTTTGGGGTCCATGCGGCGCGCCAGCTTGAGAATGGCTTCGATTTCGGGGACGGATAGTTGTTCAGTGCCGAGAAGAGAACGCGCGTTCGGCTTCATTGCGCCTCGGGGAGAGGCTCGACCAGCAACACCTTTTCGGCGCCGTCGGTTTCCAGGAATTTGACTTCGACGATTTCGTTGCCGGAGGTTTGAATTTTGCGGCCTACGAATCCGGCTTCGATGGGCAGTTCGCGATGGCCACGATCGATGAGGACGAGAAGCTGAATGCGGCGCGGCCGTCCGTGATCGAAGAGGGCGTCGAGCGCGGCGCGTGCTGTGCGTCCGGTGTAGAGCACGTCGTCGACCAGGATGATGTTTTTGTCCTGGATGTCGAACTCCATTTTGCGCGGGCGCACCTCGGGACGGTGCCCCACGGTGGAGAGGTCGTCACGATAGAGCGTGATGTCGAGCGTGCCGACGGGGACTTCTGTTTTCTCGATGCGACCGAGGATCTTAGCGAGACGCTGCGCCAGCGGAACTCCGCGACGCATGATGCCGACCAGTCCGAGGTTGTCGGCGCCGTTGTTCTTCTCCACGATTTCGTGGGCGAGACGAACGATGGTGCGCTCGATTTCGGACGCCGACATGATTTGCGCCTTCTCGTGCAGATGATTAGGGCGGGTGGTGGATTTGGACATGCCATAAGGATGATACGGAACGGGTCTGCGGGGGAGCAACTGGGAACATCCACGCGTGATGGGGAACACAGGGTAAGGTGATTAGCGGGTGCGGCGGCGGGCGAACATCGACGCGCCGAGCGCGCCTCCCGCGGCGCTGAAGACCACGAAGACGACCGCCATGATGACCAGCATGAATACGAAGAACGTAGCCAGTCCCTGCGGGGTGTTGAGGGTGTTCATGAACTGACGCAAAAGTTCCTGGGTGCGAGGATCGGAATTGGAGGCGATGGACTTGTCCATCTGCTCCTGCAGGGCGGTGCGGAATTCGCCGCTGTTGGCGGCGAAGCGGAAGACGCTCCACACGGTGGTGGCGACAAAGCCGACGATACCTGAGACTGCGCCGATGCGCATGCCCATGCCGGAAGTGATGAAGGCTCCGGGGACGCGTCGCTGATAGAGAAAGACGGCCAGTCCGCCAGAGCCAAGTAGCCAGAGGCAACAACCCACCGAAATCACGGGCGCGGCGGTGAGCACGGCGGCGATCAGGCCCGATAGAAATGCGCCTTTCCACGCCAGGTCCCATTGGATAGTAGCGGCTTGTGGCACATACTGCGGGCTGCCAGGCGTCCAACCGGCGGGTGGAATGACCTGCGTAGGCGCGTCGGACGAAAGCTGTTGCGAAGCGTCTTCGTCGGGCGAGGCGACACGAATCTGGGGAGCTCCGCAGTGCGGACAGAATGGAAGGCTCTCGTCGATCGACGCCTGACACTTGTAGCAGGGATGTTCCACGAAGTTCGACGTTAGCAGGTTCCAGTGGCTAGTGGCTAGTGGTCGGTGTAGACAGAGCACACCAAGGTTAGCCCCGACGGAAGACCCGAACCCAGGCACGGTGAATCTCAGGCCTGCTAGCTCCCGGTGACGGCGCGCACGACTGCCGGTACAATGGCCTTGACGATCCCGGGGACGACCAGCGAGGCGATCCAAGCCGCATAAACGGCTACCGGAATGGCCAGAGTCAGTCCCAGCCAGTGACGTTCGACGAACTCAACGGTTGACGTGAGCATAACGATCCTTTCATTCGTGCGCCATGGTTTACAGCGTGCCTTCCTTGCCGTGGATCTGGATGAAGACGGTGCCGAAGCGAGTGCCGGAGCCGTCGGGCTTAACGTCGACGAGGTGCTGGTTGTGATTGGTACCGGTCTTCAGTTCCCAGCCGTCGCCCGAGGTGTCGCTGCAGGAGACGGGCTTATCGCCTTCATTGTTGTCGAAGTGCCCGCCTCCGCCGTGATCGCCACCGGTGCCGCGGCATACCAGCACGTTGCCCCACTGCTTCAGTTTGTCGACATAGAAGTCCTTCACCTTATCGGGCGAGTCGGGAGTGTTGTATTCGGCAGCGATGACCTTGATGCCGAAGCCCATGGCGGCGATGTTGACGTTGGCGCGGTGCTTGTCGCCGCCTTCTTCCGGCCGTGGCGTGGCGCCAGGATAGATGGGAATGCCGTTGTCGACCGCAGTCTGCGCTGGTGTCAACCTTGAGGTCGGCCAGCGGAGTCTTGATGTCAACCTTCTTCGCGTCCTTGTCCTTGTCGTCTACATGCACAGAGCAGCCGGCGAGGAGCAGGGCAAGAGCCGCCGCCGTGAGAATCATCGAAGTTCTGCTTAAGAGAAATTTCATTCCGAACCTCCACTGGAGCGTTGTGCGGGAGCGTTGAGGCCCGCGCCGCGGAGAGCAACGTTGGGTATGGTCACCGGCAAGTGGCCGGTCATGGGGATTTCGCCGAACATCGCTTTCACCGCGCTAATTTCCGATACCTTCATATTGGAATAAGTGCACAAGTACGTCTGAATTTCAGGGAACTGCGACGCAATGTACGGACTGCCCATGGCTGCGACTACCGTTTTTGCGGATGCCGCCTGCAAAACTGCCTGCAACAGCGCGGCCGACGAGCCTTGCAATGCCACGCTGTTGCCGTCGCCTGCCGCACCGCGAACCACCTTGCCCGATACCGGCACTTCGTAGAGGGCGGCGATGATCTTGTCCGCCTTGTCGACCGCGGCGAGCACCGAAGGCGTCATGCCCGCGGCATCGCGCACATCGATGTACATAACGTAAGCGCCTGGAACCCTCTCGCGAACCTGCTCATCGAGCAATCGCCCGGACTCGGAGCGGCTGTCGTCGCTGAAAATCAGCACCAGGACACGAGCGTGCACGTCCTCCGAAGATTGATACGCAGATGACGGGGGGTTGGTTCCACGGCGAGAGAGTTGCAGTGGAAGGACTTGCTTGTTGTCGCGAACGAGGGTGACGGACCTGTCGGCGATTTTCTGCGCAGTCAGCAGGCTGCTGGGCTTAGCCACGACCTGATTGATGGCATTGATATCGACGAGTTGGGCCTTGTTGAGGCCGACCGAGGCCTTGGCGCGCAGGATTTTCAGCACCGATTGGTCAATGCGCGCTTGCGGAATCTCGCCACTGCGCACGGCGTTCAGTACCCCGTGATACGCAGCGTCGAGATCCGACGGAAGAAGCAGCACGTCGTTGCCGGCCTTGACGGCTTCGACGGCAACACGAGCGGCGGCAGTGGCGCCGCCTTCGGGAAACATCTTCATCAGACCCTCCATTACCAGCCCGTCGGTGACGATGAGGCCGTTGAACCCCATCTGCTGCTTGAGAAGACCGGTGATGATTGGCTTAGAGATAGAGGCGACATGTTTGGGATCGGGATCGAGTGCGGGGACCTCAATGTGCGCGACCATGACGGCATCGACTCCGGCTTTAATCGCCGCTTCGAACGGCGGAAGCTCGACGGCGTCGAGGCGCGCCCGATCGACGGTGACTACCGGGACGGCTAGGTGTGAATCGACGTCGGTGTCGCCGTGTCCGGGAAAGTGCTTAGCCGTGGTCATCATGCCGTACTCGTGCGCGCCCTGGATATAGGCACCAGCCATCTCGCCGACCTGCTTCGGATCTTCGCTATAGGAACGCGTGTTGATAACCGGATTGTCCGGATTGGAGTTCACATCGACATCGGGAAACCAGTTCCACTGCACTCCGATCGCGCGGGCTTCCATGGCGGTGATGCGTCCGGACTGGCGGGCGAAATCGAGATTGCCGGCGGCGCCGAAAGCCATGGCGTGCGGGAATCCGGTGACCTCGTTGAGGCGCATGCCGAGGCCGCGCTCGAAGTCGGCGGCGAAGATAAGCGGAAACTCCGAGTCTTTCTGGAGCTGATTAGTAACCATGGCGGCTTCGAGCGGCTCGTTCTTGTAGAGGAAGCCGTCTTCGTAGTCGACGGTGACGCCGAATCCTCCGAGGTGATATTTGCGCATGGTGTCGCGCAGCCCGATGTATTCGGCGCTGCCGACGTTAAGGAACTGAGCGTGCGACCAGATCATGAACATCTGGCCAACCTTCTGCTCCAGCGACATTTTCTTGAGGGACTTTTGCGCCCATTTTTCACCGGCCTTGTCGAGATGGACGGGAGCGGGAGATTGGAACCGAGCAGTGTTGGCCGGAAGCGCACGAATCGGGAAAATGCAGACGAACGCCAGCAAAAATAAAGGCCGATGAGACATGACGCAGTGACGATAGCATGAAGGCCAGCTTCAAGTTCCGAGTTTCGAGTTCGCCAGTTCGCGGATCACGGGATCGTCGCCGAAGCCTTCGAGCCAGGTGACGTTGGGCTCGCGGCGGAACCAGGTCATCTGGCGCTTGGCGTAGTTGCGATGTCCTTGCTGGGCAGCGGCGATGGCTTGCGCAAGTGTCAACTCGCCGCGAATGTGTTGCAGCGCCTGCTGGTAGCCGAGGGAGTGAATCGGCGATACGTCGCCGCAGCGCTCGAGCAAGGTCTGTGTTTCGGCGATCAAGCCGTCGTCGAACATTTGCGCGGCGCGGCGATTGATGCGCTCGTAGAGCTGCTCGCGCGTGGGATTCAGGCCGATGCGAAGGACGCGGAAGCCCTGCAGCGGATCGCGTCCCTGCTGCCAGAGTTCGCTCATGGGACCGCGCGCGGTGAGACAGACTTCGACCGCGCGAATGAGTTTGGGCGAGTCATTGGGATGGATCGCGGCGGCCGAGGCGGGGTCGAGTCGTTGCAACAGGCGATGCAGATACGCCGAGCCGCGTTCGGTGGCGCGAGCGCGCAGGCGTTCGCGAAGCTCGTCCGAGCGTTGCGGGCCGGGAAACAAGCCCTCCAGCAAGGCGCGAAGATAGAGACCTGTCCCTCCAACCACGATGGGAAGATGTTTTCGCTGCGCGATGTCGTTGAGCGCCGTCCGGGCTTGGCGCGCATACTCGCCGGCGGTGAAGGGCTCCCCGGGATCAGCGACGTCGATCAGGTGATGCGGGATGCGGGCGCGATCGTCACGCGAAGGCTTGGCGGTCCCGATTTCGAAGTTGCGATAGACCGCAACCGAATCGCAACTGACAATCTCGCCCGAAAAGCGCTCGGCGAGGTCGAGATAGCAAGCGCGGATTTTCCTGATGCCGTGGGGCCGAGAATGACGACGAGCAACGGGTCCGACGCAGTAGCTGACATTCACCGAGCGCCCCAGGGGATGGTCTTGCCGAATCGGACGAAAGCGATGAGCAGGATCAATAACGCTATCGCAAGTAAGCCGATGAGCTTGATGCGCTCGCGAGACTTCTGGCGCTCGTGCCACTCGGGAGATTTGGACTGCTGATCACGTGGGGACGGCAGTTCGGCGCTCACACCGCCATTTTACGCGCTACTGCATGTCGCCTTTGGCGGGATTGTAATAGAAGTGAAAGCGCAAGGCGAGGTAGGGCCCGTGAAATTCACTGGGCAGCGGCGCGAATGGATTCGATGCGGTGATGCCTCCCCATGCGGCTCGATCGAGCGAGACATCGCCCGACGGGCCGATAATCTTCATGCCCGCGACTTTGCCGTCAGGAAGAATGGCGAACTCGATGGAGACCTTGCCGCGCTCCAGCAGCGGCGGCCGCGCAGCCTCGGGGATAAGGTTGTACCAATTCATGCGCACGGCCTGCAGCACGCGTGAAAGATAGGGGCCGAAATCGACTCCTTGGGTGTCGCTGAGGACTTCCAGATTCCCGGCTGTGCGTGCGCTCCCGCCGCGTCCCGAGCCGTAATCGCCACCTGCGCCTCCGCCGCCAAAGGACCCGGCATTACGGCCCATGTTAGTGGAACCCGCGGCGCGGGCGATCTGCTGGCCCGCAGTCTGGTTGGCGAGCGCGCGAAAATCCGGGACGCTCGCTGGTGCCTGTTGTTGCGGCAAAGCGAGCTTGGGGTCCTGCACCGGAGGCGCGCTCTGTGCCTGCTGCGTGGGCTGAGGCGGCGCCTGGATTCCCTGCGAGGCCGATTGGTCCGTCGGCGGAGACTGCGGTCCCGGCGGCTTCGGCGGTCCGGCCTTGCGTAATTCTTCCAGCGTCTTCTGGTCCACCTGCGGATGACGACTCTCGGCGATGCGGTTCTTGTCAGACAGATTGGCGTCGGGCTTCACCTTGGGCGGCGGCGTCTGCATGTCGGGCGGCATGTCGAGGTAGGTCAGTTGCTTGTTGCGCATGATGTCTTCAGGCGAGGCAAGCTGAATCGGCTTGAATCCGAAAATCTTGGGCGACAGCACCAGGAAAATGACCGCGAAGAGGTGAACGGCGACCGAGATCCAGGCGGCTTCGCGACGATGTTGCCGCTCAAGGTCGTCTTCCAGCTGGATCAGGATTTGGGGAACGATGACATCGCCGTCGAGACCGACAGAGTCGCCAAGCTGCGGCGGCCGCTCATCTTGCGGGGAAGCGCCGATTGAGGTTTTGGGCGGACTGACGATGGGTGACATCCGTTTGAATCAAACAAGCTCGAGCTCAACCACTTTGGCGCCCCTCGAGCCGCGGGGAACGGAACTTTCCCTCGCGACGGCGCAACCATAGTAAACCCGGCAGGTTACTGCAAGTCTCTTACAACTATTTTCGCATAGTTGCGGCTTATCTGGTGATTCACAAATGCGGCCTGTAAAGTTCCGTAAAGCCGTGAGTACACTGATGGCATGAAGGCTGTCATTGTAGGCACCGCGGGCCACATCGACCACGGCAAGAGCGCGCTGGTGCGGGCGCTGACGGGCACCGATCCCGACCGGCTGGAAGAAGAAAAACGGCGGGGGATCACCATCGATATCGGCTTCGCCAACCTGGATTTGGCCGCACAGTCGGGCGAGAAGCTGCGACTCGGTTTCGTAGATGTTCCGGGACATGAGCGCTTCGTGCGTAACATGCTGGCGGGAATCGGCGGCATCGACCTGGTGTTGCTGGTAATTGCCGCCGACGAGTCGGTGAAGCCGCAGACACGTGAGCATTTCGACATCTGCCGGCTATTGTCGGTGCAGCGCGGAATCACAGTGCTGACCAAGAGCGATCTGGTCGATCCTGAGACGCTGGAAGTGGTACGGATGGAAGTGGCGGAGTATCTGCGAGGATCCTTCCTCGATCCGGCGACGGCTCCGATTGTGGCGGTGAGTTCGAAAACCGGCGAGGGGCTGGACGAGCTTCGTAAGGCAATGGCGGCACTGGCGGCGGATATTCCGGTGAAGGATGTGGGCGCAGTGTTTCGTCTGCCGATTGATCGTGTGTTCTCGATGAAGGGGTTTGGGACGGTGGTGACGGGAACGCTGATTTCGGGCAGCGTGCGCAAGGATGAGGAACTGGAAGTGCATCCGACGGGCAAGCGGCTGCGTGTGCGGGGTGTGCAGGTGCATGGAGCGGCGGCAGAGAATGCGATTGCCGGGCAGCGAACGGCGCTGAACTTAGCTGGAGCCGAAACGTCAGAACTGGCGCGCGGCATGATGCTGACGCCGGCAGGATTGTTTCGTCCGACGCGGCGCGTGAGTGTGAAGCTGAACTTGCTGCCATCGGCGAAGACTCTGAGGGACCAAGCGAGGGTACATCTGCATGTGTTCACGGCGGAAACGATCGCCGAGGTGAGCCTGCTGGGCGCAAAGCAGTTGCAGCCGGGACAATCGGGGCTGGCGCGGTTGAAGCTGGATGACGCTGTGTTGCTGCTGCCCGGAGACCGCTTTATTGTGCGGCAGTTTTCTCCGGTGGTCACGATCGGCGGCGGAGTGGTGCTGGATGCGTCGGAGCCGGCACGGCGTAGGGGGTCGAGGCACGACTTCAAGCCTTCCCTGAGCCTGTCGACGAGTGCCGACGCGTCTTCCTCTGCGGAAAGTTTTGTATCAGGGCACGACTTTAGTCGTGCCGATAACGCCCTTTTCATCGATCAGCCGAGCGGGCTTCAGCCCGCGAGGCCCAAACCGGCTCAACGACCTTCAAAATCCGCCGAGCATCTCGCGTTTTTGCAGGCCATCGAGTCAACTGGCGCGAGCGCTTCCCTCTTGGCGCGCGTGTCGCGTCGCGGTATCGACGGCCTTCCACTCGCCGATGCGGTTGCCGAGACCGGTTGGCTCCGGTCCCGCGTCGAGTCTGTTGCGGCCGAGCTCGCCAAAGCCGGAAAGCTAGTGCGCTTCGGCGACGTGTTGGTATCCGCTGAGGCTGTGACGAATCTGCGCGGCCAGATGAAGAAAACCGTCGACGCGTTCCATAAGGCGAATCCGCTGGTGGCGGGGATCAGTCGCGAAGAGTTACGCGAAAAGATTGGAGCACGGCCGGAAGTTTTTCGCGGGGCAGAAGAGTTGCTGGTACGCGAGAAGCAACTGGAGATCGCGGGCGAACTGGTACACGCGACGGGACGTGGCGTAGTACTGCGCGACGAGGAAGCCGAATCGAAGAAGCAAATCGAGGCGGCGTTTGCCAGCGCTGGGCTGAAGGTTCCGTTGCTGAAAGACGTCCTGGCGTCGTTGCCGGTCGATAAAGTACGCGCACAGAAGATCGTTACGCTGCTGCTGCGCGACCGCGTGCTGGTCAAGGTCGGCGACGATTTAGTTTTTCATCGCGATGCGCTGGACGGCTTGCGAAAACTGGTCATCGCGCAAAAAACGAAGACTCCGACACTGAACGTCGTCGCCTTCAAAGATTTAATCGGTGTAACGCGGAAGTATGCGATTCCGCTGCTGGAATATCTGGACCGCGAACGGGTCACACGACGGGTTGGGGATGAGAGGGTGATCCTGTAACCTGGCCAGCGGTTACTTCTTCACAAGAGCGCGGATGTCTTTCATCAGTAGCATCAGGTGGGTGTCGTCGATGGGTGATGCCTCGAAGCCAAAGTGCTGGTAGAACGCCTTGGCGTCCCTGTCGATGGCGTGGACCAGCACCGCGCGTGCGCTGATGGTGTCGGCGGCATGCTCGGAACGCAGCAGGGCGTCCTTCAAAAGCGCTTTGCCTAGGCCTATACCTCTTTCCGTCTGGTCGATTGCCAGTCGCGCCAGCAAAATCACGCCGATGGGATAGTTGCCGAGGCCCTTGGCGATTCGTTCCGGCGCTTCACGTTTTACGACGCTCCCAGGCGCGAGCGAGTAGTAACCAACTACGCTGTTGGCACGGTGCACAACGTATGTACGCGCTGCGTCGCTCAATTGGTTAAGCATCGCATAACGCTTGAGCCATTCATTGAGTGACTCATGCGTGCCGCAGTCGAACTTTTCGACGGTGTGCGAGCGGGTGAGCAGCTCGACCTGCGAAAGGGTCGCCTTCTCGTGGTCAGCGCTCAAGGATGGAAGGCTCCGACAGCAGCCGGCGGAGGCGGACCTTCGGCGCAGGTCGGCGGTCGAGTGCGGCGACAAACTTCTTCCATCGCTCGGCCGGCAGCTCGAAATGGCGCCGGTCGGCCAACACCTGCTCGGCCCGGTTATAAGCGCTGGTGATGACGAAGTCGGTCATGTCTTCCCCGCACAGGCCGGCAGCGACTTCAATCAACTTGCGTTGTTGGCGAGTCGTGCGGAGATTCAAACGGTGTTTCTTGCTGTCAAGGACCGTCGCCATTTGTTCGCGTCTACGTACGCACATTGTACGCACATACCATCATCGTGGCAAGCAGGGTGCTCTCGTCGGGGTGACTTTCACTGACGACCGACTGCCAACCGCCGGCATTGGTCGTCCATCACGTTGAACCGTGACTAACTCGCTTGGTGTTTCGTCCGACTCGTCGTACACTGCGTCCCGAAGGATGAGGGAGAGCTGTCGTCCCACGAGTCGACAGCCCGACATTACCCACGTCCTCAGCTAGGTGGTTCGACCTGTGACTGGTTGTGTTCGCCGTTGCGTTTTTAATCATTTCCCCGCTAGACCGCCCGTCCGCCTGCTGGAAATCCCTCCTAACTCCTTCATTAAGACGAATTTGCCTCTAACTTCCAGGGGCTCAATCCGTTGCGCGGAAAATGTTCGTAACTCCATGAAAATAAGGCTTGGAGAGAGAGGGGGAGGGGGTACTCGGGGGCAGAGGCCGGATACCTCCGGACGGAAGCAACCTGATTTGGCTCCGGGTGACAGACGCCGTATGGAGTGAGTAAATAGGAGATGCTTCGCGATTTGCAGGTCTTATGTCCATAAAAGTTCGCATTATCGGCGCAGGTCTGGCCGGCTCAGAAGCGGCGTGGCAATGCGCACGGCGCGGCGTTGCAGTCGAACTGTACGAGATGCGTCCGGTACGGACGACTCCCGCGCACCAGACGGCGCTGTTCGCCGAGTTGGTGTGCTCGAACTCGCTGAAGTCCGACTCCGAGAACACCGCTCCCTGGCTGCTTAAGGAAGAGATGCGGCGCGCTGGCTCGCTGCTGATGCAGATCGCCAAGCAAACGTCGGTGCCTGCCGGACATGCGCTGGCCGTGGATCGCGAGAAGTTCTCCGAGGCCGTGACTGGGGCGATTGAGCGCGAGCCGTTGATTCGTGTGGCGCGCGAAGAGGTCACGCACATCAATGAGAACGACGGCATCACCATCATCGCCAGTGGACCACTGACGTCGGATGCGCTGACGGCGGAAATTCTGCGGCTGAGCGCCAGTGACCAACTCTACTTTTACGACTCGATCAGCCCGATCGTGGAGGCGGACTCCATCGACCGCGAGCGTGTGTACATGGCGGCGCGCTACGACAAGGGCACGGCGGACTACATCAATTGCCCGATGACGCAGGAAGAATATGACCGCTTTCTCGATGGGCTGCTGGAAGCGCAGTCGGTCGAGGCGAAGGACTGGGAGAAGCTGAATTATTTCGAGGGCTGCCTGCCGATCGAGGAGATCGCGCGACGCGGGCGCGACACGCTGCGCTTCGGGCCCATGAAGCCGGTGGGGCTGCGCGATCCGAAGACGGGCAAGACTCCGTATGCGGTGGTGCAGTTGCGGCAGGAGAATTTGCGCGCCGATTCCTACAACCTCGTCGGCTTCCAGAACCACCTCAAGTTCGGCGAGCAGGCGCGGGTGCTGCGGTTGATTCCGGGGCTGGAGAATGCAAAGTTCCTGCGCTACGGGCAGATTCATCGCAATACGTACGTCAATGGTCCCGCGCTGATGCGCGAGACGCTGCAGATGAAGCAGCATCCGAACGTATTGTTCGCGGGACAGATTTCGGGAGTCGAAGGTTACGTCGAGTCGATTGCGACGGGCTTGCTCGCGGGCATGCAAGCCGCAGCGATGTCGATGGGCGCGAAGCCGGTGGCGCCGCCGCGGGCAACGGCGTTTGGGGCACTGGTAAATTACATTTGCCACGCCGAAGGAAAGAGTTTTCAGCCGGCCAACATCACTTTCGATTTGCTGCAACCGTTGGATGAGGCTATGCGCCGCCGAGTGCGCGACAAGAAGCTGCGGCATGCGATGGTGTGCGAGCGGGCGCTGGCAGAGTTGGAGGGATGGATGGAGCATTGGGCCCTGCCGGCATCGCGACCCGGCGACTAGCGCTTCTCTTTTGGCTCGTTCCGCGCGCGGGTTTTGATCCAGATGGGGGAACCGATGAAGCCGAAGGCGTCGCGGATCTGGTTCTCGAGAAAACGCTGATAGGCGAAGTGTAGCTTCACATCGCGGTCGACAAAGAGGATGAATGTCGGGGGCGAGACCGCGGCTTGGGTCAGGTAGAAGATTCTGACGCGTTTGTTCATGGGGACCGACGCGCGCTCGAAATCGACCTTGGCGAGAAAACGGTTCATGGCTCCAGTGCCGACGCGCTTGCGGCGTTCTTTGGCGACCAGCTCCAGCGTCGAGTACAGCTTGTTGAGGCCCTTGCCGGTTGAGGCCGAGACAAACACGATCGGAGCGTAGTTTAGAAACTTGAGGTGACGCCGCGCCTGCTCCTCATAAAGCTTGGCGTCAGCCGCGGGCTTGCCGTCAGTGCGATTCGTCGTCACCAGGTCCCATTTGTTGACGACGATGATGACGGAGCGCCCGCTTTCGTGAGCATAGCCTGCGATGGTAGCGTCGCTGGCGGTCACACCTTCGACGGCATCGATGATGATGAGCGCCACGTCGGCGGCTTCGAGGTGCTTGCGCGCCATGACGACGGAGAGCTTCTCGGCCATTAGTTCGGTCTTGCCCTTGCGGCGGATTCCGGCGGTGTCGATGAAGCGATAGGTCTGCCCGGCGTGCTCGACGAGTTCATCGACCGCGTCACGGGTGGTTCCGGCGATTGGTGAGACGATGGCGCGCCCTGTTCCGGTAAGCGCGTTCAGCAGCGTTGACTTGCCGACGTTGGGACGGCCGATGATGGCGACCTTGGAAAGCTTCGGAGCCTCTTCTTCCTCTTCTTCCATGGAAGGCTTCGGCGGGCACGCCGTCTTCGGCCTCGGCTAGCTCTTCGTCTTCAACTTCTGCGGCCTCTTCTTCCGCGACGGGCTCACGATGCGGAAACACGCGGAGCACATGCTCTAGCAATTCGGCGACGCCGTTACCGGTTTCGGCAGAGATGGGCAGCAGCTCCTTGATGCCAAGGCGGCGAAATTCCTGCGCGTAAGGCTCAATGTTCGGCGTGTCCATTTTATTGACGGCCAGGATGAGCGGCTTGCCCAGGCGCTGCAACTGGCGCGCGAGTTCGAGGTCGGGCGCGGCGAGTTCGGTGCGTCCGTCGACAACCATCACGATGGCATCGGCCTGCTCGAGAGCGACCTTGGCCTGGCGAAAGATCTCGGACGGAATCAGCGCCTTGTCGTCGGGAATAATGCCGCCGGTATCGACGACGCGGAGCGTCTGGCCGGCCCATTCGGCTTCGCCATAGAGGCGGTCGCGAGTGATGCCGGGCTCGTCGCCAACGATGGCGCGGCGCGAGCCGACCAGGCGGTTGAAGAGCGTCGATTTGCCCACGTTGGGGCGACCGACGATGGCCAGCGTACCCGCCAGAGGCATTTCTCCGGGGAGCGTTTTGGTGCGGGATTCGTAATGGACTCGGCGGCTCATTGAACTGGCGGCTCTTTCGGCTGTGCGGGCAGCTACGTCTATTATAGGGATGTAAACCTTTCGCCGTGTCTTCTCCTTCACAACCCGTGTCTTCTTCGGCGAAATCGTCTGCCAGTTCGGCGGCGCGCATTCCCACGCTGTACCAGTTTTTCGGGCCGGGAGGCGTGCTGGCAAAATCGCATCCGGCGTACGAATTTCGGCGCGGACAATTGCAGATGGCCGAAGCCGTCGAGCAGGCGCTGACGGAAAAGCGGCACCTGATCGTCGAGGCCGGGACGGGCACGGGCAAAACGCTGGCGTACCTGCTGCCGGTGATCCGCTCCGGCAAGCGGGTGATCATCTCGACCGGAACCAAGACGCTGCAGGAACAGCTGTTCTTTAAGGACATTCCGTTTTTGCAGGAGCATCTCGGCGAGTTGCGCGTGTGTTACATGAAAGGCCGCGCGAATTATTTGTGCCGCCAGAAACTCTACGACCTCACTGATCAGCCCGTCCTCAGCGGGCTGGAGGAGATCAACCAGTTCAAGATCATCAGCGATTGGGAGAAAACCACCGAGACCGGCGACCGCGCCGAGCTGGCCGAGATGCCGGAAAGCAGCCAACTCTGGTCGAAGCTCGACGCCCGCACGGACCGCTGCATCGGCACGGAGTGCAAGCAGTTCGAGCGCTGCTTCATCACCGAGATGCGGCGACGCGCGGCGGAGAGCGACATCATCATCGTGAACCATCACCTGTTCTGCGCGGATTTGGCGATCAAGTCGGCGGCCGAGCGCGCGCCGGATGCGGGCGTGCTTCCCGAGGCGGGCGTCGTGGTGTTCGACGAGGCACACGAGTTGGAAGATGTCGCCACGGATTTCTTCGGCGTGTCAGTGTCGAATGTGCGGGTGGAGGAAGTACTGCGCGATGTCGAACAGACGTTGCGTCGGGCGAACCTTCCGCTGGCACAAGCATTGGCGGCGTCGGCGCGGGTGCGTGAACGGTCGCAATTGTTTTTCGCGATCCTGCCGACGGGAGATGGACGTTTCGCATTTGAGAACCGGGCGGAGTTTTTGGAAGAGAACGGCGACGAGTTCATCGGGCTGCAGAATACGCTGCTGCATCTTTACACCGAGTTACAGGCGGTTCCGGAGAAGCCGGAAGAAGTGCACAACCTGTGCCGCCGCATTGAGGAGTTACGTGTCCAACTCGGCTTTGTGATGGAATCGAACCAGAAGAATACGGTGTTCTGGATCGAGCGGCGGGGCGAGCGTCGTGGTGGACGAGGCGGACAGCAGAATGTTTTCCTGCAGGCGACTCCGATTACGGTGTCGGACATTTTGAAGCAGACGCTGTTTGATCATTTGGAAACAGCGATTCTGACATCGGCGACGCTGGCCGTCGGCGGCGGCTTCGACTATATTCGCGGGCGCGTGGGGCTGGAACATGCGCGCGAGCTGATCGTCCCGTCGCATTTCGATTATCCCAGTCAGGCACTGTTGTACGTGCCTCCGGATTTGCCCGACCCACGCGAGCCGCTGTTTGTGGAGAAGGCATCGCAACGGGTGCGGCAGCTGCTGGAGATCAGCCGCGGACGCGCATTTTGCCTGTTCACCAGCTACTCGTTCATGAACCAGCTTCTACGAGCGGCTGTTGGGCGAGTTGGAGTTTCCGATGCTACTGCAAGGCAGCGCTCCGAAGAATGCGCTGCTAGAGGAGTTCCGAATGACGCCGAACGCCGTGTTGTTTGCGACGTCGTCGTTCTGGCAGGGAGTGGACGTGCAGGGCGAGCAGCTGAGCTGCGTCATCATCGACCGGCTGCCGTTTGCGGTGCCGAATGATCCGGTGGTGGGGGCGCGCATCAAGGCGATTGATGAGGACGGCGGCAATGCGTTCTTCGAGTACCAAGTGCCGAGCGCGGTGATTTCGTTGAAGCAGGGATTCGGCAGGCTGATTCGCTCGCTGCACGATCGCGGGCTGTTGTGCCTGCTGGATAACCGCATCCTGAAGAAGCAGTACGGGCGGGTGTTTCTAAACAGCCTGCCGGAGTATGCGAGGACAACGGACATAAAGGCAGTGGAGAGGTTTTTTGGCGCGGACGATTCAGTAGCCGACGATTCGTAACTCACCCGGAGAAATAGTTGCCATTTGGGCCAGGCGCCCCGGCGCCAGCGGCAACAGATCGACAAGGCGGCTCGTCTTTGACTGAAGCACGAGAATGGCTATGGTTCGCCCCGATAGATTCTGCTGGTAACCAACGCCTTGGTCAATCGTGATGAAGAGTTCGAAACCTAGACGCTCCGCGGCGACGAGCAGTTCACCATTCTTCGTTCCTGCGAGACCCGCGCTCGGTACTGTGGCACAATCGTGACCGGCAAGAACTCGACTAAACTTCCTGGGTACGCACTCGTCGAGTAAGACCCTCATCCCAGTTGCTTGACTAGGAGGGACTTCGCTTGTTCCAGCGCCGCAACCGCTGCGTCTCGTTTAACGGTGGGAAAGTCATCCAGGAAATCGTCCAGACTTTGCCCACCCTCAAGATAGTCGAGCAGCGTCTGGAACGGTACGCGGGTACCCCTAAATACGGCAACTCCACCCAGTACATCCCGATCTTTCACGATGACTTGATCCATATCGTATAAGTTTATCGCGACCCCGCCCAAAAAACCGACCAAACTGCAACCCGATGGGAGTTCCGGCTAAAATAGAGCTTTAGCCGCAGCACGCCTATTTGCTCTGTTGCGGACGGAGAGCATGTACGAAGTAACTGTCGAAGACACATTTTCCTCGGGGCACTTTCTGCGCAACTACAAGGGCAAGTGCGAGAAGCCCCATGGACATAACTATAAGGTGCGAGTCACCCTGCGCGGCGAGACGCTCGACCACGCCGGACTGCTGCTGGACTTCCGCGACCTGAAAGACGTGCTGCGTCCGGTGGTGGACTACCTCGACCACCAGATGATCAATGAGCTGGAGCCTTTTGACGTGCTGAATCCGTCAGCGGAGAACCTTGCCAAGTATTTCTTCGACGAAACCAACAAACACCTGACCGGCAAGACCAGCGGCCGGGTGTGGGTGAAGGACATCACCATCTGGGAGACCGATACCACGACAGCGACGTACGGCGAGTAAGTGACGCGCGGACTAAAGTCCGCGGAAACATTAGAGGGGCGCCGATCGGCACGGCTGAAGCCGTGCCCCTTCAAAGCTCAAACCTATAGGCGCCAGATCATCCAATGCAGATTATTGAGATCTACAAGTCGCTGCAGGGGGAGTCGTCTTACGCGGGGCTACCATGCGTCTTCGTACGCACGGCCGGCTGCAACCTGCGCTGCGTGTGGTGCGACAGCGAGTACACCTTCAAGGGTGGTCAGAAGATGACTCTGGATGAAATCCAGCGGGAAGTACGTCAGCTCTTGCCCGACGGGGGACTAGTCGAGATCACCGGCGGCGAGCCCCTGCTGCAGGAGACCGACGTCGTTTGGCTGATGGACCGGCTACTGACTGCGCGATATACCGTGCTGCTCGAGACGAGCGGTGAGCGGCTGCTGGACAAGGTTCCGAAGCACGTTGTGAAGATTGTGGACGTGAAGTGTCCGGACTCGGGCGAAGGCGGAACGTTTCGCCTCGAAAACTTGCAGCACTTGACCAAGCACGACGAAGTGAAGTTCGTGGTGGCCAGCCGCAAGGATTACGAGTTTGCGCGGGAGTTCATCCGCGAGCAAGAACTGAGCGCTAAAGTCGGTTCCGTGATTCTGTCGCCGGCGTTTCGCAAAGACGCGACCGGCGCGCGGGATGTTTCGCACTGTCTGGTGGATCCGCGGGAACTAGCCGAGTGGATGCTGGCCGACGGCCTAAACGCGCGCCTGGGGTTGCAGATTCACAAGTTCATCTGGGAGCCGTCGCTGAAGGGCGTGTAGCCGCATGAACGAACCAGCCAAGACGACGAAGGCGCGGGCACTGGTGGTCCTTAGTGGCGGCATGGACTCGACCGTCTGCGCGGCGCTCGCCGTGCGCGATTTTGGTGCAGAAAATGTCGCAGCGCTGCACATCGACTACGGCCAGCGCACCGAGCGGCGCGAGAAGCGGGCGTTTCAGGAAATCTGCGACAACCTGCGTATTCGCACACGGTTAGCCGTTAAAACCGAGTTCTTCCGGGCGATTGGCGGCTCCGCGCTGACCGACGACCAGATCGCGGTGCCCGACGCCGGTCCGGAGATCGGAACGGAAATCCCGGTGACGTACGTCCCTTTCCGCAATTCGCACTTCCTGTCGGCCGCGGTAAGTTGGGCCGAGGTGCTAGGGGCGGAGAAAATCTACATCGGCGCGGTGGCGCAGGACAGCTCCGGGTATCCGGATTGCCGTCCGGAGTTCTACGCGGCGTTCAACGAGGCGGTGCGGACGGGGACAAGAGAGGGCAGGATTCGGATTGAGACCGCTCTGATTGCTTTGAGAAAAGCTGAGATTGTGAGGCTTGGTCTTGAATTAGGCGCACCCTTCGATTTAACGTGGTCATGCTATAGCCGGGAGGACCGGGCTTGCGGCGCATGCGATAGTTGTGTGTTGCGGATGCGGGCCTTTGCGGCAGCCGGAGCCAGCGATCCCATTCCATATTTGTCGCCGGCCGGTGCGCATTGATACTCGGGAATTTAAATTTGGATATTGATCATGCCGTGGCAGGCGGTGTCTGTGAGTTCGAAACGACGGCGACCGATGCCACGCGCTGGAGGGAAGTTATGAAGAAATACATCACGCTTTCTCTGTTTCTGGTGCTGCTACTGGGACTCAGCGCCATACAAGTCGTGGCTCAAACGACCGGCATCAAGGGTGTGTGTAAAGACCAGGAAGGCAAATTCATCACCGATGGCGTGGTGGAAGTGACCAACACGGACACTGGCCGCAAGATGACGACCAAGACGAGCAAAAACGGCGAGTACTCCATTATTGGACTGACGCCGGGAACGTACAACGCCGTGCTGCTGCGAAACGACGTGGCTGTGGATGGTATCAACAAGATACCTATCGGCTTGGGGGATAACCGCGAGGTAGATTTCGACCTCAAGAAGGACGTCGCAGCTAAGGGCGGTCCCACCGAGGAGCAGCTCAAGAAACAGCAGGAAGTAACTAAGAATAACGAGAAGATCAAAGGACTGAACGCCAAGCTGGCAGAGGCACGGGACTTGGAGAAAGCCGGTAATTACGACCAGGCGGTCGCCCTCATGCAAGAAGCCACCACAGCGGAACCGACTCAGGACCTACTGTGGGCGTACCTGGGCGACGCGTATGTGGGCGCCAAGAAGTATCCGGAGGCGGTTGACGCTTATGAGAAAGCAGTAAAGATCAAACCCGACAACGCGCTTTACCACGCCGGACTGGCCAACGCCTACGCCAAGGCGAACCAACCGGACAAGGCCGTAGCTGAGTACCAGGCAGCCGCGCAGGCCGATCCCGCCAACGCCGCTGCTAACTACTTCAATATGGGCGCGGTCTACACCAACACCGGCAAGGTGGATGACGCCATCACCGCCTTCAATAAGACCATCGAATTGAAGCCGGACCGTGCCGATGCCTATTACTGGAAGGGCGTCAACATGATCGGCAAAGCCACCACCGATAAGAGCGGCAAAATGGTTGCGCCGGACGGGACGGCCCAGGCGTTCAACAAGTACTTGGAGCTGGATCCGAACGGCAAGTATGCCGACGCAGCTAAGCAGATGCTGGCCACGATTGGGGCACCGGTGGAAACCACGTTCGGCAAGCAGAAGGCTGGGTCGAAGAAAAATTAGTAGCTAGGCGGAAACGAAGCAACTGAGGGCGGCCGCGTGCCGCCCTTTTTTCATGGTGAGTAGACAGCCACTTGGGGCGGCATGGGCGTGTCCAGTAGAATCCGCATGAACGAACTTCCATGAGCGCCTCGATCCAGAATAAATTGCTTTCATTTTCCGAAGCCCGGTTGGCGGTGGAGCAATACGCCGCGAACCTGGCTCCAACTGATCCGGAATTGATGGGCCTGCTGGACGCGCTTGGTCTGGCGCTGAGTGAAGATCTGCGGGCGGACCGCGATTTTCCGCCGTTCCCGCGCGCCACGCGTGATGGCTACGCCGTGCGGGCGGTTGATGTTCGAAATGTTCCGGCTAAGCTGAAGTGTGTGGGCTCGATCAAGGCAGGCGCTGCGGTCGAGGAGAGCGAACTCACAGTCCGTGCAGGCGAGGCCGTCGAGATCATGACCGGCGCGCCCGTCCCGAAGGACGCAGATGCGGTGGTGATGGTGGAGTTCACCGATTCCACCGAAGCGCAGGTGACAGTGAAGCGCTCCGTCGGCGCGGGCGAGAACGTTGTGGCTGCCGGGGCTGAAGCGCATCGCGGTGACGTGATTGTGCTGCGCGGCACTCGGGTTCGTCATGCAGTGGTGGCCGTAGCGGCTGCGGTAGGAAGGGCCGAGGTCGCTGTGCATCGGCGGCCGACAATCGCGGTTCTAGCCACGGGCGACGAGCTGGTCGATATCAACCTGCCACCGGGACCTAACGAGATTCGCAACTCCAACACATATTCGCTGGCAGCGCAGGTTTACGAAGCAGGTGGCGAGGCGAGCCTGCTGCCGATAGCTCCCGACGATGCGGGAGAGATCGCGCTGCTGCTACACAAAGGGCTCGACGCCGATTTGCTGTTGCTCACCGGCGGCGTTTCGATGGGCAAGTACGATCTGGTGGAAGAAGTGCTGGCCTCAGCGGGAGCCGAATTCTTCTTCACGGGAGTGGCCATCCAGCCGGGAAAGCCGGTGGTTTTTGGACAGGTCACAACTGACGGAAAGACGAAGCCATTTTTTGGATTGCCAGGTAATCCAGTTTCGACCATGGTGACCTTTCAGTTGTTTGTGCGCCCCGTACTGGACGCGCTGGCCGGAGCGGCGCCTCAGCCACTGGCGTTCGCGCGGGCTGCGCTCAAAGACACGTTGACCACCAAGACCGGGTTGACGCGGTTTCTGCCGGGAAGACTTAGCGGAACGCACGAGAAGCCCGAGGTAGAGCCGGTCGGCTGGCAGGGGTCGGGCGACTTGATGGCCGCATCACGATCGAACTGTTACATTGTGGTGCCTCCTGACCGGGAGAAGTCTGAAGCGGGCGAAGCGGTGACGGTGCTACTGTCGTGAAAGTCATGGCCAAGAGCAAGAAGAAAGCCGCGAAGCTGTCGCACTATGACGATGCAGGCCGCGCGTCGATGGTGGATGTGTCGGACAAGAGTCCAACACTGCGCGAGGCTGAGGCGTATGCGTTCGTGGCGATGAGCCGCAAGGTTCTGTGTGCTTTGCCGCAAAATCCCAAGGGCGATCCCCTCGAAGTGGCGCGGATTGCCGGCATCCAGGCGGCCAAGCGGACGGCTGAGCTGATTCCGATGTGCCACCCGCTGCCGCTGAGCAAAGTCGACGTAAGTTGTGTAATCAAAACTGCGGGCATCGAGATTCGCACGGTGGTGCGCACCACGGCCGTCACGGGAGTCGAGATGGAAGCACTGGTAGCGGTGTCAGTGGCGGCGCTCACGGTCTACGACATGTGCAAGGCACTTGATAAAGGCATTGTGATTCGCGAGGTTCGACTGGAGCGCAAGTCGGGCGGGAAGAGCGGGGATTACCTGCGCTGAGAAAGGAAGGACCGTCATGCATACTGCCGCCGTAATTACCATCAGTGACTCCGTGGCGCGAGGCCAGCGTACCGATCGCTCTGGACCCGCAACCGCCGCGGTCCTTCAACAGCATGGCTTCGATGTCACGCAAGAGCGTGCCGTTGTTGACGACCAGATCGAGATTGAACAGACCCTCATTCAACTCTCGGAACAGGTTCGGCTGATCGTCACCACCGGAGGAACCGGAATCGCAGAACGGGACATCACGCCCGAGGCCACTCGTGCCGTGTGCTCGAAGTTGATTGACGGAATCCCGGAGAGGATGCGCGCCGAGGGGCTAGGGAGCACCGAGTTCGCGATTCTCAGCCGTGGAGTTTGCGGCGTGCGAGGACGCTCGCTGATTCTGAATCTTCCGGGCAATCCGTCTGGCGCAGTGGACTCGCTGCAGTCGGTCATTGAGATTTTGCCGCACGCCCTCGACCTTCTCGCCGGGAAGACAGAGCACGACGACGGCGAGCGTTAACCTTCACGTCTCACTTTCTTGCTTGGCAAGGAGGGCCTTGGAACCTCTCACGCACTTTCTGACCGGCGCGTGTATGAGCCGCGCCGGGTTCAACCGGAAGACCGCGCTGGCCACGTTGACCATGGTGCTGGCGGCCGAGGCGGCCGACCTCGACGTGCTGTGGGCACTCAAGGGGCCCATCGCGGCACTGCAGCACCATCGCGGGATCACGCATTCATTCGTCGGCGCTCCGGTCGTGGCGGCAGCCACGTTGGGCTTCGTGTGGCTGCTGTTTCAGTGGCGAGGACCGACTGGCAAGCCGAGAATTTTGCGATCGAAGCTGCCAGTCAGGTGGGCCTATCTATACTGGCTCGCGTTACTGGCCGCGCTCAGCCACATCCTGCTCGACTACACCACAGCCTACGGCATCCGTATGTTCGCGCCGTTCAACTGGCGCTGGTATTCGTGGGACATCGTGTTCATTGTTGAGCCGCTGATTTTGCTGGCGCTGATCGCAGGACTAGCATTTCCCGCGCTGTTCGGGCTCATCAACCAGGAAATTGGGGCGCGCAGCAAGGGTCCTCGTGGGCAGGTGGGAGCGATCTTCGCGTTGGTGTGCCTGGTCGTTATTTGGGGATTCCGCGACTATGAGCATCGGCGCGCGCTCAATGCCATGAGTGCGCTGCTGTACCAAGGAGCGGTGCCCGTGAAACTGGGAGCGTATCCCTACTGGATCGATCCATTTCGCTGGCACGGCGTAGTGGAAACGGAAACGCTGTTCCAGATGGTGCCGGTCAACTCGATGACACCGGAGGTAGATCCGCAAGGCGAAGCACGCACCTTTTTCAAACCGGAGGTAACGCCCGAGATGCAGGCGGCCAAGTCTTCGTACTTTGGGCGTGTGTTTCTGGACTGGGCGGTGTTTCCGGTGACGCAGACCGAGCATCTGCAAGGCGCGTTCAAAGGATACCTGGTGCGATTTCAGGATTTGCGGTTCGGATACCCGGAGATGCGAGGCCGCGGCACCTTGGGCGGATGGGTGCTGGTGGGACCAGATATGCGGGTCCAGGAAGAGGGCACAAACTCGACACGACCGTCGGTGGAGGAGAACCCATAGCTAACCGCGAGTTGTCGTGCAGGGCAAGCAGATTTTCCTGGACGGATAATCGAGCTTGACGCCAGTTCGGCAGGCGTCCAGAATCAGAAGACGCGGTTTCCACCGCGGCAATTTCTGAGGTGATCATGCTGGCATACGTGTTTCTCGTCTTCGCCGTAGCCGTACATGCGCGGTTTCTGCCCCTGCCTTACAGCTTCGCCCCGGTAACGGCTGCATTGTTGTTTTTCGGCGCACGCCGGCCGGCCAGAGAGATGTGGATTCCAGTGGCTGCGTTAGCGGCGTCAGGCCTCTACCTATCTCACAGTGTGTATGGCTATCCGTTCTCGGCCGATCTGCTGATCACGTGGGCGTGGTACGCGGGCATGGTGCTGCTGGGCGGCTTGCTAGCCCACAAAGCCACTGCGTTACGGATTGGAGCGGCGTCGTTGGCGGCGTCGGTATCGTTTTTCCTGGTCAGCAATTTCGCAGTGTGGGCGGTGTGGACCATGTATCCCAAGACGGCCAGCGGCCTGGCAGCGTGCTACGTGGCCGGCCTGCCGTTCTTCCGCAACGCGGTGGTGTCGGACCTGTTCTTCGTTGCCGTGTTCTTCGGGATCGGGTATTTGGTGAGCCATCGCCAGGAAGAGGGCCTCACCGTCGCACGATAGTTAGCATTTCAGGTTTGAGAGCGGGCCGGACGAAAATCCGGCCCTTTCTATTGCGCCGCCAGCGGACCGCCTTTATGCGCGCTAGTCTTCTTGCGCAGGCGCCAAATCCACCAGCCGATCAAAGCAGCAGCGGCCACAATCGCGATCGCCAGCCGGAGGTGATCGTGAATCGTGTGGCCAAGGAATCCGACGATTTGCGGGCCGTAATAAATCACCAGCAGCGATTCGAGGATGAAGCGCAGAAACCGGCCGAAGAAGATGGCTGCCAGAAAATGGGTGAAGCGCATCTCGGCAACGCCTGCGGAGAGGACGAATAACTTGAACGGCGTGGGCGGCGGCAGCATCGAGGGCAGCATGAGTGCGAGAAATTCGTGGCGTTCGAAGGCAGCATGGATCTTCCTGAAGCGCTTCTCGCCCATGCGTTTGACCAGCAGGACTTCTCCGCCCTTGTACCCGATCCAGTAGATGACGATACTGCCGAGCGCCGAACCGGCGGCCGCCAGGGCCGAGAGCAGCAGGAAATGCCGGGGCGCGGCGTAAGCGTATCCGGCAATGATGGCGTCGAGCGGCATGCCGAGAAAGGCCGCGTCAACAAAGGCGAAGCCGAAAATGCCCCAGATTCCAAAGGGGGCGAGGACGGCGAGAATCCAGTGGGTCCACTTGGCTAATAAATGCTTCACTTATCTCCGAGGGGAAATTTCTATTTTACGTGAAGCGCGGCGGTATCGGGCGCGACGGTAGGACCCTCCTATAATGGCCGTCATGGTTGCGACCAGCAAAGACGTTGCGAGCAGCAAAGACCTGCCGAAGAAGATTGATGCGCTGCGCGACAAGATCCGCTACCACGAACATCGCTATTACGTGCTCGATGATCCGGAGATCAGCGACGCCGAGTTCGACAAGCTGATGGATGAACTGATCGCGTTGGAAGCCGCCCATCCAGAGCTGGTTACACCTGATTCGCCGACGCAGCGGGTGGGCGGCAAGCCCAGCGAAGAGTTCGCCAAGGTTCGGCATTCGACGCAGATGCTCTCGCTGGGTAAGACCACGAGTGAAGCCGAGTTGCGCGACTGGGAGCGGCGCGTGCATGAGCTGACGGGCCAATCGCAAGTGGATTACGTCTGCGAAATGAAGCTCGATGGCATGTCGCTGGCGCTGCGCTTCAATGAAGGCAAGCTGGCGCTCGGACTCACGCGTGGCGATGGCACGACCGGCGAAGATGTCACGCCGAACGTACGCACGGTGCGAAGCGTTCCCCTGACGATCGCAGCCAAGACTTTGAACAAGGCCGGGATTCCGGCAGATTTTGAGGTGCGGGGCGAGCTACTGATGCCGCTGGCGGCGTTCCAGCGCATGAACGAAGAGCGCGAAGCGCAGGGACTGCCGGTGTTTGCTAATCCGCGCAACGCGACGGCGGGTACGGTGCGAACGCTGGAGCCGAACGTCACAGCGCAGCGGCGGCTCGATTTCTTTGCATACGGCTTGCTGGCCGACGGGCGGCCGATTTTCGACCGTCACTCGCAAGTACTGAAGAGCGTTGCAGACGGCCGGGTTCAAGGTGAATCCGCGTCACAAGCTGGCGAAGAATCTCGAACAGGTGATGGAGTTCGTCAACGAGACAGACTCGGTACGCGACACGCTGCCCTACGAGATCGATGGCGTGGTGGTTAAGGTGGACCGCATCGCATTGCAGGATGAGCTGGGCTTCACTGGCAAGGCCCCGCGCTGGGCGATCGCGTACAAGTTTGCGGCACGCGCGGGCGAGACGCAGATCGAAGACATCCTGGTGCAGGTGGGACGCACGGGAAAGCTGACGCCGGTAGCTGCGCTGAAGCCAGTATCGATCGGCGGCACTACAGTGACGCGCGCCACGCTGCACAACATGGACGAGATCGAGCGGCTGGGCGTTCGCATCGGCGACTGGGTGGCGGTGGAGCGCGGTGGCGACGTCATCCCCAAAGTCGTAAAGGTGCTGGAAGACAAGCCGCGCGGCACGCGCGAGTTTCACATGCCCGAGCGCTGTCCGGAGTGCGGTGGTCACGTGGTGCGCGCCGAGGGCGAGGCCGACCATCGCTGCGTGAATGCCAACTGCCCGGCGAAGCTGCGAGAGAGCATCCGGCACTTCGCGGCGCGCGGTGTGATGAACATCGAAGGCATGGGCGACGCATTGGTCAACCAGTTGGTCGATGCCAAGCAGGTGAAGAGTGTCGCCGACATCTATGACCTGACGGAACCACGGCTGGTCGAACTCGAGCGGATGGGGAAGAAGTCGGCAGACAACATTCTGCGGGAGATCGAGAACTCCAAGAAGCTGCCCTTGGAGCGCGTAATTTACGGGCTTGGAATTCGTATGGTGGGCGAGCGCACGGCGCAATTTTTAGCCGAGCACTTCGGCTCCATGGACGCGCTGATGGCGGCCAGCGAAGAAGAGTTGCAGGCGGTGAATGAGATTGGTCCGCGCGTTTCGCAGAGTATTCGCGAGTTTTTCGATGAACCGAAAAACGTCGCGCTGGTAGAGCGGCTGCGCAAAGCGGGGCTGACGTTTAAGGGACAGAAGAAGCAGCGCGGCACAACTCTGGAGGGCAAGACATTCGTTCTCACAGGAGCGCTGGAGCGATATTCGCGCGACGAGGCCAAGAAGCTCATCGAAGACGCGGGCGGCAAGGTCGCGGGCTCCGTAAGCAAGAAAACGGATTACGTAGTCGCAGGGGCCGAAGCAGGCTCGAAGCTC
This sequence comes from uncultured Acidobacteriaceae bacterium, assembly GCA_963730105.1. Taxonomy (GTDB): domain Bacteria; phylum Acidobacteriota; class Terriglobia; order Terriglobales; family Acidobacteriaceae; genus DASRAA01. The sequence continues at coordinate 16,465 of CAVSQO010000006.1, read as the reverse complement.
GACAAGGCGAGAGAGTTGGGCGTGGCGGTCGTTGACGAGAAGCAGATGGAGGCGTTGGTGAAGGGGTAAGTCTAAAGGTGCTCGGAGGGCGGCGCGTCACGCACCGGCTCTAAACTTCGCGACGATCGCCGTAATGTCGTCGCCCTGTTCCTCAGGGCTGAATTGGCGAACCGCATCCACGATTGCGGTCAGCAAAGTCTGGCACGACAGTTCCCGATGCTGCCGCATCGCTTCAATCAAACGCCGCTCGCCAAATTCCTCCCCTTGCTCGTTGCTGGCTTCGGTAACGCCATCCGTGTAGAGCGCCAGGACGTCGCCGGGAGAGACGTCTTGCTCCTGCATGGAGCAGTCCCACTCCTGGAACAGCCCCAGGAGGGTACTGGCCGACGCCAGTTGCTCCACGTTGCCGTCCATTCGTAACAAGAGGCCCGACAAGTGTCCGCAATTGGCGTAACGCACTCGCCGCGTCGCGTCGTCGTACTGGACAAAAAACAACGATGCGTAGGCGTGATCGCCGGTGTTGTCAAAGAACAGACGGTTCACGGACCTGAGTAACGCCTCCGGCTGATCGAATGCCAGCGACAACTGGCTCCGCACGCTGGCCTGCAAATTCGCCATCAGCAAAGCGGCGGCGATCCCCTTGCCGGAAACATCGCCGATGACCAGCCCCAGGCGCTGCGGTCCGAGATTCAGGAAGTCGAAATAATCCCCTCCTACTTGGCGCGCCTGCAGGCAGATGCCTGCATACTCCACGGTCTGCAACTCCGGCTGAGTCTGGGGAAACAACCGCGCCTGCACTTGCCTGGCGATTTCCAGTTCCTGGGCGGCGCGGCGTTCGACTTCGAGTTTCTCGGCCTGCTCCCGGCGGCGCAATTCGAGGCTTTGCCTAACCTCATCGAAGGCTTCCAGTCCAAACGTGTTCCCGTCCGGATCTTCGAAACGCGTATAGGTCCCGCCCCAGAGTGGGGTTTCGGGCGGAGATACGAAATGGACCCCGCGCTCACTCCACTCTTTGTACTTGGCCTCGACGTCTTCGGTCATGAAAAGAATCCAGCGGTAGCCGCCAATCAAGTTGTATTCGGGCTGGTCAGGCCTGGGAACAACCAGCGCCAGATTCGCGCTGCCGTCGGGAGGCGCCACTTCAAGCCAGCGCTCGCCCGACGAAAGGCGCGCGTCCAGAATCAGCTCGAAACCCAGTTGGTCCACGTAAAATCGCCGGCTCCGCTCCAGATCGCGGACGAATACGACGATGTCCTGGATGCACAGGTAGGGCTCTACGCGGCCTGGACGAGGCACAATCCGGTCCGTCCACGAAAAGGAGGCGTCGTCAGCCATTCGCGCGATTATAGCCGTCGCAGAATCAGTAATATCTAGAACTTTGCCTTCAGCCGCCGATATGTCTCATCCAGCGTCTCGGGCAGGACGCGCGTTTCGCCGATGACGGTCATGAAGTTGGCGTCGGCGACCCAGCGCGGCAGCACGTGCATGTGAATATGCCCAGCGACTCCGGCGCCAGCGGCCTTGCCAATGTTCATCCCGAGGTTTACTCCGTCAGGATGGTAGAGGTCGCTCAAGACGATCTCGAGGCGGCGGGTCAGGGCCATCATTTCATTGGCCGCATCCTCAGGCAGTCGATTCAGGCGATCGACATGCTCGTAGGGAACGACCATTGCGTGACCCGAGGTGTAGGGATAAGCGTTGAGGACGATGAAATTGAAATTGCCGCGATGGACGATGAAGGCTTTCTCGTCGTCGCCCAGGTTGAGTAGCTGGCAAAAAATACAGCCCTTCACCTGGTCGACGCCCGAGACGTAAACATAGCGCCACGGTGTCCAGAGGTAATCCATTGTTGGCAGGGTATCAAACGTGAAAGCCCTACCCCAACAGTGTGGAGGGTGATGGGCACGAAAGCGCGACGGTGGTCTGGCACGTTTACGTGAAAATTACGCGAAGATCGCGCCCCGCTTGGACTTACGGGTTTGACACTCCTCGGAAGCGATTGCTATAGTCAAAGAGTCCCAGGAAGTGGGGCCGCTGACTGGGATCCGGCCGCTGGATTGTCCAAACTCCCCCTTAACCGGGGAAATTCTACTGGAAGGCATGCGCCAGCAGTCCGCGTGAACCAGGCTACCCGTCAATTTCCAAAATTGGTGGGCGTGAACTCAAACAATGTCTCTCGAAGAAACCCTGAACGATACCCCGACCTCACCCTCAACCCAGGATTCCGGCGCAGCCGAGCAGCACGCGGCTGAGATCTCCCCTGATAACAGCACTCATCCTATTGCGGCCGAGACGGCTGCAGCGGCGCCGCGAACTGAAAAAGAACCGTCCATGGAAGATTTCGCCTCTGCGCTCGAGAGCTTCGAGCAGGAACAGGCGCAAACCGAAGCTGCCCTCAATGACGAGCAGATCATCACCGGCACCGTCCTAAAGATCACGCCGCAGTATGTCGTGGTCGATATCGGCTACAAGTCCGAAGGCGTGGTCCCGGTGGCAGAATTTACCGACGCCGACGGTACTGTGACCGTGCACCCCGGCGAGGAAATTCCGGTCGTCCGCGACCAGGGACACACCGAAGAAGGCTACATCAACCTCTCGCACCACAAAGCCCAGCGTCTGAAGGCGTGGGACGAGATTGAGAAGGCCTACAACGACAAGGCCTCGGTGAAGGCTCGCATTATTGACCGCATCAAGGGCGGCCTGACCGTCGATATTCTGGGAGCGCGCGCGTTTTTGCCCGGCTCGCAGGTGGAGTTGCGCCCGGTACGCAACCTCGACGGGCTGAAGAACACTGAGCTCGATGTTCGCATCATCAAGCTCAATAAGAAGCGCGGCAACATCGTGGTCTCGCGCAAGCAGCTGCTGGAAGAAGAGCAGGGCGAAAAGCGGACCAAGACGCTCGACCAGCTCAGCGAAGACGCCATCCTGACCGGCACGGTGAAGAACCTTACCAACTACGGAGCGTTTGTTGACCTGGGCGGCATCGATGGACTGCTGCATATCACCGACATGTCGTGGGGACGCCTTACGCATCCGCGCGACCTGGTGCAGGTGGGTGATCAGATCCAGGTGAAGGTGCTGAAGTTCGACCGCGAGAAGCAGCGCGTGTCGCTGGGCTTCAAGCAGCTCACACCCGATCCCTGGCTCGATGCCTCGGAGCGCTACCCCATTGGTGCGCATGTGAGCGGACGGGTCATCAGCGTAACCGATTACGGTGCGTTTATCGAGCTGGAGCAAGGCATCGAAGGATTGGTGCATGTCAGCGAGATGACGTGGTCGAAGCGTATGAAGCACCCCTCGAAGATGGTGAACGTCGGCGACCAGGTGGAAGCCGTGGTGCTGAACGTGAACCCGACCGAGCGGCGCATCAGCCTGGGGCTGAAGCAGCTGGAATCGAATCCGTGGGAGACGCTGCACGAGAAATTCCCGATGGGCACGATCGTAGAAGGAAAGGTACGCAACCTGACCGACTTCGGAGCGTTCATCGAGATCGAAGACGGCATCGACGGCCTGGTTCACGTGAGCAACTTGAGCTGGACCAAGCGAGTGAAGCATCCCTCTGAGGTGCTGAAGAAGGGCGACAAGGTGAAGGCCATCGTTTTGGCGATTGAGCCCGATCAGCGCCGTCTTTCGCTGGGTGTGAAGCAGCTTCAGCCGGATGTCTGGGACACGTTCTTCGAGCAGCATCGTGTGGGCGACGTGATCCACGGCAAGGTGCTGCGGCTGGCCAGCTTCGGTGCATTTGTTGAGATCGCCGATGGAGTCGAGGGCCTGTGCCACAACTCCGAGGCGGTGGATTCGCACGGCACGCAGATCAAGCTGGAAGCTGGGCAGGAATTCGACTTCAAGATCATCAAGATGAATCCGGCCGAGAAGAAGGTGGGACTCAGCATTCGCGCGGTGGGCGAAGAAGCCACACGTGCGGATGTGGAGGCTTACAAGGCTCCTGCGGCATCGACGGCATCGTCTTCCTCGCCCTCGTCGTCCGGCACGGGATCAACGATTGGCGAATTTATGTCGTGGAAGCGCGCCAGCAACGAAAACAACTAAGATTCGGTGTTCGCACTGAATGAGGCCGCCAGCAATGGCGGCCTTTGTTATTTGTCGAGGTTAATCTTCAGGTTGATGGTGGGATTAAAGCGGTCGTCGAACTGGCTGATCGACTTGGTGTCGCTTTTCTTGCCATCGATTTCCGCATAAACCTCGTAATCGGTATTCAGGGCGAGCTGCGGAAAGCGGTACACACCGTCTTTGTCCGCAAAGTAACTCTTCACCGCCAGTGTCTTCATATTTTTTAGATAGACCACCGCTCCGGGGATGGGCTTCTCGCTCTTGTCCCACACCGTCCCGGTCAGCATCTTCGAAGTGGGCTTGGTCTTCTTCTCCGACGGTGGGCCCGCTCCGTTCAGGGGCAAGTTAATTTGGGCAGCGGCGCAACTAGCCAATACCGTGGCAATCACCAGCGCCAGAAACAACTTTTTCATTGGGTACTCCTGCAGGACGCCTACTTCTTGGCCGGTGCCAGTTCGGTTAGGTGCAGTCCAACGTTCTTGCGTTCATTATCGTCGATCTGCACGGTAATTTCGGGTTTGGGCTGGCCTTTCGGGGTTTTAATGTCGGCCTGAATGATGTAATCCATTTTGCCGGGAGGGACACGCTGGGCAAATTCACCGTTGCTGTCAGAAACGAGTTCCCATTTCGCTTTCTTGTCGGTAGCGCGCCGGATCGTTATGGGAACGCGCTCCGCAGGACGATCGTCAGGGCCCCAGACAGTGCCGAAAATGAGGGCATAGTCCTGCGCTGGACCTTTCTTGTTCGAAGTAGATTGAGGCGACGAATACGCTGCGCCCGTCGACATGCCGCTGCCCAGGAGCAGCAACAGCAGCGCCATGCGAGTGGCAAGTGCGAGGAGGCGTTCGCGATGCGATAACGCGAGGCGCACGCTACTCCTCTTCCTCTTCTTCACCCACCGGCTCTTCGTCTTCGATCCCTTCTTCGACGCGGCTCAGCTCCAGCGGCTCAACGGCAACCACCTCGAAATCGGTACCGCACTCCGGGCAGGAAACGACTTCGCCCTCGTCAACCTCTTGTTCGTCGATGTCCAGATCGGTTTCGCACTCTGGGCAAATTACCATGGCCTGTTCCTCCGTTTTACGCGCGGCCTGAGCGCCAAGTAGAATCACAGCGACGGCCGCCCTTTTATATTTAGAATCTCTTGCTACCAGCGTCAAGTAATAGACACATGAGATGCACCGAAGTTTTGAAGGATGGATTTCCGAAATGAAAATGTTTCTTGCGGGAATAACGATTTTGCTGTTGACATTCCTACTAGCGTCGCTGCCCTGCGTCGCGCAAAATAACAATTTCACAGCTCCCGCACCTGACCCTCAGATCACAGCAGCGCTGGGTGCGGTCTCGGCCCAGCGTATCCAGCAGACCATCGAAAAGCTGGTCACCTTCCAGACGCGGCACACGCTGTCGTCTGACGTTCCGGCTTCCAGCGGCAAGGGAATCAACGCCGCGGCGGAGTGGATCAGGAGTGAGTTTGAGAGCTACTCCAAAGCCTGCGGCGGCTGCCTGGAAGTGAAGACCGACGAATTTGTCCAGGAGCAGAGCAATCGGGTTCCTCAGCCCACAAAGCTCACCAATGTGTATGCAATCCTGCGCGGCAGCAATGCGGACAATGCGTCGCGAATCGTGCTGGTGACAGGACACTACGACTCCCGCAACTCCGAGACCAACGATGCCGCGGGCGCCTCGCCCGGCGCCAACGATGACGGCAGCGGCACGGCGGTCAGCCTGGAATGCGCTCGGGTGCTGAGTAAATACAAGTTTCCCGCGACCATTATTTTTCTCACGGTGGCGGGCGAAGAGCAGGGGCTCTACGGCAGCGCGCATTTCGCTAAGCTGGCCAAGGCGCAGGGCTGGAACATTGAGGCCGCGCTGAACAACGACATTGTCGGAGGCGACAAGACCCCGGGTGACACCAGGCAGGACCCGCACACCGTGCGCGTTTTCTCGGAAGGCATTCCGGCCAACGCCAGCGAGAGTGAACTGAAGCTAATCCGTGCGCTGGGTGGAGAGAACGATGGCGCTTCGCGGCAACTGGCGCGTTACATCGCGTCTGTGTCGAAGGAATACCTGCCGGCGAAAGAGTTTTCTCCCCTGGTGGTTTATCGGCGCGACCGGTACCTGCGGGGTGGCGACCATATCTCGTTCAACGAACAGGGTTTTGCGGCGGTGCGGTTCACGGAGTATCGCGAAAATTACAATCATCAGCACCAGAACGTCCGCACCGAAAATGGTGTTGAATACGGTGACCTGCCGAAATTCGTAAACTATGACTATGTGGCGAGCGTGGCGCGCCTGAACGCGGCGACGCTGGCGACGCTGGCTTCGGCGCCGGCTCCGCCCGCAAGAGTGCGAATCTTGACGAAAGCTCTGGTGAACGATTCGACGCTGGCGTGGGACGCATCTCCCGGCGGCCTGGCGACCGGATACATGGTGCTGTGGCGCGACACCGGAGCTCCCGAGTGGGAACACGCGCAGGCGTTCAACAACGTTACACAGGCAACCGTGCCGATTTCTAAGGACAACGTGATTTTCGCGGTGCAGGCCACCGACGCCAACGGACACCGGAGCCTGCCCGTGGTGCCGGTGCCGGAGCGCTAGGCAACGCGATCCAGTAAGAACGGAGTTTTATGCGACGCGGTACCACCATGTCGTTGAGCTTTCCGCCGTTCACCCCGGCAGTGAAGCAGTTGCTGATCGCCAACGGCGCCGTCTTCCTGCTGTTCGCGCTGTTTGGGGCGCTGAGTTCGACGGCGGCGCTTTCCGGGTGGCTGTATGAGCACCTCGGACTTCAAGGCTGGGCGGTTGTTCACGGCGAGATCTGGCAGTTAGTCACTTACGCTTTCCTGCACGCGGGCCTGTTCCATATTCTGTTCAATCTGCTGGCGCTGTGGATGTTCGGGGCACAGCTGGAAACCGACTGGGGTTACAGCCTGTTCATGCAGTTTTACTTCTTCTGCGTCATCGGGGCGGCCCTGACAACGGTAGCGGTGTCTTTTACCGGCATATTGGGAGTCAGCCCGCACACCTTGACCGTCGGTGCATCAGGTGGCATCTACGGCATCCTGGTGGCGTTCGGCATTCTGCATGGCGAATCGGAGATCATGCTGTTTCCGATTCCGTTCTTGATCAAGGCCAAGTATTTCGTGATCGGGCTGATTGCGCTGGCCATCTATGGGGCGCTCTCGTCGGCCCACAGCCTGGGACAATCCACTGCATACATGGCTCACCTGGGCGGTGGGCTATTTGGCTACCTGTTTCTGAAGTTCGTTCCCCGACGGGGTTTCGGCTTCCTGAGTTCTGAAAAAATGTACGGCATCCGCAACTCGTATTATCGCTGGAAGCGGAAGCGTGCGGCGCGGAAGTTCGAAGTCTACATGCGCAAGCACAACCGCACGGATTACCGGCACGAAGATTATTTCGACGAGGACGGCCGGATGCGCGATCCGGAAGCGCGCGACCAACAGAAGAAAAACGGCGACGCGCGGCCGCCGTGGGTCAACTGACGATCAGCGAATCGGCACTGAACAGCGTCTCCAAATGCTCGTACACCGTCGGAATGATGCACAAGCTGGGAAGCTGCTGCCAATAACGATGCACGTCGGGATCAATCTGGGCCTCGCCGCGCAGTTCCAGTGATTTCCACCGACGCAAGTGAATGAAACGGTCGGGACGGTCGCTGTCGCGATAGAGCCAGTCGTTGCTGTAGCCCTTGGTGTGCATCATCGCGTAGAACTCCCGCAGCATGCTGACCAGTTCCTCCTCCTTACCAGGAAGTGCTTCCAGCATCGCGATCGACATGATTTCTTCTTCTGCCATGTTGTTCCCCTCAGACTCGAACGAAAGTTAGCACTGCTACGGCGATCAAGTGGCCCGACTTGGCCCTTCATCGGCGCCCCGTACCTGGATCAAGCGCATAAAGTTGGTGGCACCGGACGAATTCTGTGTTCCCGCCACCAGGCCGAAAACGTCGCCGGGAGCGAGGACGTTCAGCCGCTTCAACTCTTCTTCGGCAAATTGCGCCATGCGCTCGACCGACAATCCCGCAGGACACAGTAGCGGCATGGTGCCCCACAGCGCATTCATGCGGTTGCGCACGGTCTCCGACGCCGTGAATGCGTAGATGTCAGCCGCGGGACGATACTTCGACAGCATGCGTGCCGTGGTCGCGGTCTCCGTGAACACGACAATCGCGCGAATTTGCAGGGCCTGCGCAGCGTGTGCCATCGACTCACAAATCGTCTCCGCCACGGACGATTGTCTTGCCTCGCGATGGCCGGGCTTCAGCGGATTCGGCGTATGGGCTTCGGTTTCGGCGACAATGCGCGCCATCATCTCCACGGCTTCGCGCGGATACTTGCCGCTGGCCGTCTCACCCGACAGCATGACGGCATCCGTGCCGTCGAATACAGCATTGGCAACGTCGCTGGCCTCGGCGCGCGTGGGTCGCGGGCTGTCCGTCATCGACTCCAGCATCTGCGTGGCCGTAATCACCGGCCGCCGGAAGTCGAGCGCGCGGCGAATCACATACTTCTGGATCAGCGGAACTTTCTCAGGCGCGACTTCGACGCCAAGATCGCCACGCGCGACCATCACCGCTACGGCCGCGTCGAGGATGCCGTCGAGATTTTCAATCGCCTGGGGCTTTTCCAACTTGGCGATCAGTCCCACATCGCTGCGGTGCGCGGCGATGGCATTCTTCGCCTTGACTACGTCGTGGACAGTGCGCACGAACGAAATGGCGACCAGATCGACGCCCTGCTTCAGGCCAAACTCAAGATCGCGCTGGTCTTTCTCCGTCAGCGACGGGATGCTGACGTTAGTGCCGGGAAGGTTGATGCCCTGGTTTTCGCCCAGCATGCCGCCATTCAGCACTTCGCACATTACTTCGCCGTCACGCACCTCTTGCACCACCAGCTCAATGCGGCCATCGGAGAGCAGAATGCGCTCGCCCGGCTTCACGTCGTGGGCCAGGTCCTGATACGTGGTGGAGATGACTTCCGTCGTGCCCGGTACGTCATTGGGCGTGATGGTGACGGTCTGACCCTTCTTGAGCGCCACCGGTGCGCCCGAAGCCAGGCGGCCGGTGCGAATCTTCGGGCCCTGCAAGTCCTGCAGGATGCAGATGCTGCGATTCAGTTGGGCAGCAACTTTGCGCAGGCGATTGATCACCACAGCGTGCTGCTCATGGGTACCGTGGGAAAAATTCAGCCGGGCGACATCCATGCCGCGCAGCATCAAGTCGCAGATCATCTCCTCGGAGTTGCTGGCCGGGCCGATGGTGCAGACGATCTTGGCGCGTCGTCGAAGCGCAGCGGGGCTGCGTAACGGACCGTCTAGAGCTTCGAGGACATCTGGCTTCGCACTATTCATGTCAGAAATGGCTCATCGTGCGGCGACGCGCTTGGGCTCCGAGTTAAGCTGCGAGTGCGCCCCAAATAGGAAGCGCGGATAACGCACAGCATTGAATTCAGCGCCGATGAGCACCACCATCGACACCAGGTACAGCCAGACGAGCAGCGCGATCGCCGTCCCCACCGAGCCGTAGATCACGTCGTAATTGGCAAAGCTCCGCACATACCAGCCGAACAGCACGGTGGAAAAGACCCACAAAATGGTCGCTACCACCGATCCGGGCAGCACACGGTGCCAGGGCTGAGTTCTGGGAACACCATGATGATAAACCAGCCCGATGACGGCGATGCTGGTGAGGGTGGCGATGATCCAGCGCATCGCCGTCCACAGGCCGAGAATGTAGGGCGTCATCTCGTGGCCGACGTGATACATCGTCCAGCGTTCGATCATGTTGCCGGAAACCACCAGGAAGGAAGCGAAGCCCATCGGCACTCCGGCCAGCACGACCAGCAGAAACGCGATCAGACGCTCTTTCACCAGGCCCCAGACCTTGGGCATCTGGTACGCCTTGCGAAAGCCTTCCATCCACGAAATCATGACGCCGGACGCGGTCCACAAGGTAAGGAAGCTGGTGGACACAAGGAATTTGGTCTGCACCGGTTTGGCGCCGGTCATGTACTGCGCGATGGTTGCGCTGGTTCCCTCAGGCAGAATGCGGCCCATGGCGCGGAAGATCTCATGCACAAACAACTCGCTGCTGCGCGACCGTGACAGGATGGAAGCCAGCACCAGGATGGCGGGAAAGAACGTCAGAATGGCCGAGAACGCCGCTCCTTTGGCCACGCCAAAAGCGTCGTGCTCGAAGGCACGCCAGAAGGCGATCCGCAAATGTCGAAAAAAACGCGACATAATGGCCAGGACTAGAAGCTGCGCATGCTTTGAGTCTACATACCCTTACAGAATAGGGACGAACTCAGTCGCCAGCCGCCACTTTACAGTCACTCCGTTTACAGTCACACGCATGAAAAAACGCCGCCCGTGGCGCACACGGGCGGCGATAGGTTGCGGCAGATTACTCGGCTGCCAGTTCTTCTGCCTCGTTCTCGCCTTCGTGACGGAGCAGTTCCAGCGCGCGCTCGGCTTCCTCGTACGCGGCCGTCACTTCCTCCTGCACTTTGGATGCGGCCTGCTCCATCTCCTCCGAGAGCCGGACATTGCGGTAGTACTCCATGCCGGTTCCCGCGGGAATCAGACGGCCCACGATAACGTTCTCCTTGAGGCCGCGCAGGTGATCGACCGCGCCCTGAATCGAGGCTTCGGTCAGCACGCGCGTGGTCTCCTGGAAGGAGGCCGCCGAGATGAACGAGTCGGTCGAGAGCGACGCCTTGGTGATGCCCAACAGCAGCGGACGGCCCGTGGCCGGCTTGCCGCCGTTGGCGATCGTCTTCTCGTTCTCTTCGCGGAAGCGGAACTTATCGATCTGCTGTTCGAGCAGGAACGACGTGTCGCCCACGTCTTCCACCTTCACCCAGCGCATCATCTGGCGAACGATCACTTCGATGTGCTTGTCGCTGATGTTCACGCCCTGCAGCCGGTAGACTTCCTGGATTTCGTTCACCAGGTAAGCCTGCAGCTCCTTCTCACCCAGCACGGCAAGAATGTCGTGCGGGTTGAGCGGACCATCCATCAGCGGCTCGCCGGCCTTAATGCGCTCGCCTTCCTGCACGTTGATGTGAACGCCACGCGGCACCTGGTATTCCTTCTCGGTACCGTTGTCGGCCACCACGTAGATCTTGCGCTGGCCCTTGGCCACGTCGCCGAACTTCACCACGCCATCGATTTCGCTGATGACCGCGGTTTCGCGCGGCTTGCGGGCTTCGAACAGTTCCACCACGCGCGGCAGACCGCCCGTGATGTCCTTGGTCTTGGTGGTTTCGCGCGGGATCTTCGCCAGCACTTCGCCCGGCGTGACCTCGTCGCCATCCAGAATCATCAAGTGAGCACGCGAAGGCATCAGGTAACGCTTGCTACCCTTGGCTCCCTTGATGACGATTGCAGGCTGGCGCTTCTCGTCCGGCGAATCCATCACCACGTGACGCGACAGGCCGGTGACTTCGTCGACTTCCTCGTGCAGCGTCAGACCTTCCTGCAGGTCCTTGAACTGCACGGTTCCGCCGATTTCCGTCAGGATGGCGAAGGTGTACGGGTCCCACTCGACCAGTACATCGCCGAGCGAAACCTGCTGGCCATCTTCGACCTTCACCTTGCCGCCATACACGACTGCATAGCGCTCCTTTTCGCGTCCCTTTTCGTCGACGATGGTGATCGAACCGTTGCGGTTCATCGCCACCAGGTAGCCTTCCTTCGAACGGACCGTGATCAGGTTCACGAAGCGCACCGCGCCATTGTTCTTGGCATCGAGGCGCGACTGCTCGCTGACGCGCGACGCCGTACCGCCGATGTGGAACGTACGCATGGTGAGCTGGGTTCCCGGCTCGCCGATGGACTGCGCCGCGATGACACCCGTTGCTTCGCCGAGTTCGACGAGGCGTCCCGACGCCAGGTTGCGGCCGTAGCACATCACGCAAACGCCACGCTTCGACTCGCAGGTCAGCACGGAGCGGATCTTCACCCGCTCGATACCGGCGGCCTGTACCGCGACTGCCAGCTCTTCCGTGACTTCCTGGTTGATGTCAACGATGATGTTGCCTTCGTAGTCCTTGATCTTCTCCAGCGACACGCGGCCCACGATACGGTCACGCAGCGGCTCGATGATCTCGCCCGACTCCACGATGGAAGTCACGTAGATGCCATCGACCGTTCCGCAGTCGTATTCGCTGATGATCACGTCCTGCGCCACATCCACCAGGCGGCGGGTCAGGTAGCCGGAATCCGCGGTCTTCAGTGCGGTATCAGCCAGTCCCTTACGCGCGCCGTGCGTCGAGATGAAGTACTCCAACACCGTGAGGCCTTCGCGGAAGTTCGCCGTGATGGGCGTCTCGATGATCTCGCCCGAAGGCTTGGCCATCAGTCCGCGCATACCGGACAGCTGACGAATCTGCTGCTTCGATCCACGGGCACCGGAGTCGGCCATGACGTAAATCGGGTTCATCTGGCCTTCTTTGTCCTCACGCTGCATGTTGCCAAACATTTCGTCAGCAACTTCTTCTGTGATCTTCGACCAGATTTCCACGACCTTGTTGTAACGCTCGCCGTTGGTGATCGCGCCGTCGAGGTACTGTTGCTGCACCACGATGGCCTGCTTCTCGGCGTTGCGCACCAGGTCCTGCTTGCCCGGAGGAATGACCATGTCGTCGATGCCGATGGACAGTCCAGCCTTGGTGGCGTACTGGAAGCCCAGCTGCTTGATGCCGTCGAGCATCCGCACCGTGGTCTCCAAGCCAAAGCGCAGGTAGCAATAGTTCACCAACTGGCCGACGCCCTTCTTCTTGAGCAGGCCGTTGATGTACGGCATGTCCTTGGCGCCGCGCTTCAGGTGATCGTTCATAATGGCGCGGCCCACGGTCGTCGAGATGAACTGCCGCTCGAAGTGGGTCGGCTCGGTGTGGATCACGTCCTGATCGTCGTACGCCGTGGTAAGGTCCATGACCTCGCCTGTGTAGCGCAGACGGATCGGGGTGAGCGTTTCCACCGCTCCGGCTTCCTTCGCCAGCAGCACTTCCTCGATATTGGCAAAGGCGCGGCCTTCACCCTTCGAACCCGTCTTGCCTTTGGTCAGGTAATAGATGCCCAGCACCATGTCCTGCGTAGGCACGGTGATCGGCTGGCCCGACGCCGGCGACAGAATGTTGTGCGACGACAGCATCAGTACGCTGGCCTCGACCTGGGCTTCCGGCGACAACGGAATGTGTACCGCCATCTGGTCGCCGTCGAAGTCGGCGTTGAACGCCGTGCAAACCAGCGGGTGGATCTTGATCGCCTTGCCTTCCACCAGCACCGGCTCAAACGCCTGAATGCCCAGGCGGTGAAGCGTGGGAGCACGGTTCAACAGCACCGGATGGTCCTTGATGACCTCTTCCAGGATGTCCCACACGATGGGCTCCTGCTGCTCCACCATTTCCTTCGCCTGCTTGATGGTGGTGCAGTGGCCGGTCTGTTCCAGCCGGTGATAGATGAACGGCTTGAACAGCTCCAGCGCCATCTTCTTGGGCAATCCACACTGGTGCAGCTTGAGGTCAGGACCGACCACGATCACCGAACGGCCCGAGTAGTCCACGCGCTTGCCCAGCAGGTTCTGGCGGAAGCGTCCCTGCTTGCCCTTCAGCGTGTCAGACAGCGACTTCAGCGGTCGGTTGTTGGCGCCGCGCAGCACGCGGCCACGGCGTCCGTTGTCAAACAGTGCGTCCACCGCTTCCTGCAGCATGCGCTTTTCGTTGCGCACGATGACTTCGGGAGCGTGCAGGTCCATCAGCTTCTTCAACCGGTTGTTGCGGTTGATGACGCGACGGTAAAAATCGTTCAAGTCAGAGGTCGCAAAGCGGCCGCCATCGAGTGGAACCAACGGACGCAGCTCCGGCGGAATGACCGGGATCACGTCGAGGATCATCCACTGCGGCTTGTTGCCGCTCTTGCGGAACGCCTCAACCACCTTCAGGCGCTTGGCGTACTTCAGGCGCTTCTGCACCGACGACTCGCTGCGCATCTTCTCGCGCAACTCGCCCGACATGCCGTCTACTTCCACGCGCTTCAACAATTCTTTAATGGCTTCGGCGCCCATCATGGCCTTGAAGCCGGTTGCGCGGAACTGCTGGTCGAGCTCGCGGAACTTGACTTCGTCCTTGATGACCTCGCGCTCTTTAACCGGAGCTTCGCCGGGTTCGATCACCACGTACGCCTCAAAGTACAGAACCGACTCGAGGTCGCGCAGCGAAATATCGAGGATGTGCCCGATGCGGCTGGGCAGTCCCTTGAAGAACCACACGTGCGAGCACGGCGAGGCCAGTTCGATGTGGCCCAGGCGCTCGCGGCGCACTTTCGAGAGCGTCACTTCCACGCCGCACTTGTCGCAGATCACGCCGCGGTGCTTCATGCGCTTGTACTTGCCGCACAAGCACTCCCAGTCGGTGACCGGGCCAAAGATGCGCGCGCAGAACAAGCCGTCACGCTCCGGCTTGAAGGTGCGGTAGTTGATGGTCTCGGGCTTGGTTACTTCGCCGTGAGACCAGCTGCGGATCTTCTCCGGAGAAGCCAGGCTGATGCGGATCGCGTCAAAGTCGGCGATGGGGTTTCCGAGTTCAAATGGATTCGATCGGAACAAGTTGTCCTCCCGCGGTCTTTACGCGACCGCTGGCGGCTCCCGGTTTTACATCGTTCTCGCGGGTGCTGCCTCCTGCGGGAGCAGTGGAGGCAGCTACCCCGATCCTCATCGATCAGTCGGCGGCGACAGGCGTGGCAATCAAGGTCTTGCTCTCGTTCGCCTTGATCAGCTCCACATCCAGGCACAGCGACTGCAATTCGCGAATCAGCACGTTGAACGACTCCGGCACACCCGGCTCGATGGCCGCTTCGCCTTTGACGATGGCCTCGTAAATCTTGGTACGGCCATAAACGTCATCGGACTTCGCGGTCAGCAGTTCCTGCAGGATGTAAGCCGCGCCGTACGCTTCCAAGGCCCAGACTTCCATTTCTCCGAAGCGCTGGCCACCGAACTGCGCCTTGCCGCCCAGCGGCTGCTGGGTGATCAGCGAGTACGGTCCAATCGAACGCGCGTGGATCTTGTCGTCCACCAGGTGCGACAGTTTGAGCATGTAGATGTAACCCACCGTGATGGGCTGCTCGAACCGCTCGCCGGTCAGGCCGTCGTACAGGTACGTCTTGCCCGAGGTCGGCAGTTCGCCTTCCGCCAGCAGCGACTTGATCTCGTGTTCCTTGGCGCCGTCGAACACTGGCGATCCGAAGTACACGGCTTCTTTCATGCCGTCGGCTACTTTCTCCAGCGTCTCGTCGTCGAGGCCCACCAGGCTGTCCACGAACGGCGTGTCCTTGAACAGCACCTTCATCTCTTTACGCAGCATCTCAGCCTTCGAGTTCTGCGCAAGCAGCTCGCCGATCTTCTGGCCAAGCTGATGCCCAGCCCATCCCGAGGTGCGTTTCCAGGATCTGTCCGACGTTCATACGGCTGGGCACGCCCAGCGGGTTCAGAACGATCTCGACCGGCGTCCCGTCTTCGAGGTATGGCATGTCCTCTTCCGGCAGGATGCGTGCGATGACGCCCTTGTTCCCGTGGCGGCCGGCCATCTTATCGCCGACGCTCAGCTTGCGCTTCATGGCGATATAAACCTTCACCAGCTTGATCACGCCTGGTGGCAGCTCATCGCCCTTCTGCAGCTTCTCTTCCTTCTCCTTGACGATCTTGCGCAGTACGTCGATCTGGCGCGAGGTCATCTCTTCGATTTCGTCGATCTGCTCGTTGACCCGCGGGTCCTTGTCGGCGTACTTGATGCGCTTCAAATTGCGCGTCGAGATGCGCTCGATGGCATCGCGGTCCAGCACCACGCCCTTGGTCAGCAGGCGCTTGTTGGTGCGCTCGTCGTGCAGGTCGGCCAGCACTTCCTTGCTGCCCAGCAACGACTCCAGGCGCTTCAAACGCTCGTCGGTCAGGATTCGGATTTCGTCGGCCAGGTTCTTGTGCAGGCGCTCAATCTGCTGCGCCTCGATGAACTTGGCACGCTCGTCCTTTTCCTGTCCCTTGCGCGAGAAGATCTTCACATCGACCACCGTGCCCTCGATGCCCGGAGGACAGGTGAGCGATGCGTCGCGCACATCGCCGGCCTTTTCGCCGAAGATAGCGCGCAACAGCTTCTCTTCCGGAGTGAGCTGCGTCTCGCCCTTCGGCGTGACCTTGCCCACGATGATGTCGCCCGCCTTCACGGTCGCGCCGATGCGGATGATGCCGCTCTCGTCGAGATCGCGCAGCGCCGACTCACTGACGTTGGGAATATCGCGCGTGACTTCTTCCGGTCCCAGCTTGGTGTCGCGCGACTCGATCTCGAATTCCTCGATGTGGACGGAGGTGTAA
>CAVSQO010000005.1:0-20638 GCA_963730105.1 uncultured Acidobacteriaceae bacterium | reverse complement strand
CCCAGTATTGATAACACGTAACGTACTTATTTACTAAGTTCTAGAAGTGCCCAACCCAATCGCCCACTTCGCCACCTCGGCATAGCTCCGAATCGGCTCACCCTCTGGCAGGCCGCGCGGTCCCTCGCCAAACAGCGAGGCAAGCATACGAAGAACCATCCCTTTGCAGATCGCCAGCCGAAGTACTCCAACCTTTGCGGCCGAAAAGTGTTTGCGCGTGTAGCGCACCATGTTCTGGTACCAGAACATCTGCTTGTCGCGGAAGCCAAGTTGTCCCACGCTGTGCGCCCCGCTATGACGAAAGCGCGCAGTCGGGCAATACACAATCTTTGCGCCCGAATGCAGCAGTCGAGCGCAGAAATCCACGTCCTCGAACCAGACCGGATAAAACGACGCATCCATGCCCTGCGCCAGATCCCATGCCTTGCGGGTGACCGCCAAACATGCGCCTGCCGGTTGCTCGACCTCTTGTTCACGCGAGTAGTCGGCGTCGAGACAGCGATAGCGGCGGTTCACGGGATTGCCGGGCCACATCTGGTTCACCAGCAGCACTTCAAACAAAAGGCTGGTCAGGGTGGGAATCCGGCGGAACGCGAACCCCTTGGCGGGCTCTCCATCTTCGCCGAGAAGCGCGCCCCCCACGGCGTCGGCTCCGGTCTTCAAAAAGCACGTCAGGAGAGCGTCGATCGCTCCCGGCTCCGCCATCGTGTCGGGATTGAGCACCAGCAGCACATCGCTGCTCGCAGCGCGAATACCCTGGTTCACGCCGCCCGCGAATCCGATGTTGCGCGAGATCGTGATGACCTGCAGCGGGACCTGGTTCGCAACCTCGAGCACACGTGTTGTCGTGTCGTCCTGGGAAGCGTTATCTACCACCACGATTTCGCAGTCCTGCGGCACCAGCGAGCGGAGGCACGCCTCAATCGCCCCAGCAGAGTTGTACGTCACGATGATGACCGAGCACCGGGGCATAGGCAGGAAGCACGGATTATAATCTCCTTTCGCGCCGCGACCCCTGTTACGGCGTATTGTGCTCACACGCCATCACTCGAGGCCCGTTTGGAAATCGTCGAGACGTCCCTGCCGGGTGTTCTGCTGATCAAGCCGCGCGTCTTCAAAGACCCGCGTGGCTTCTTCATGGAAACCTACCGTGCCGACGCCCTGGCGGCGGCCGGCGTCCGCGAGGCTTTCGTGCAGGACAACCACTCGCGCTCCTCACGCGGCGTGTTGCGCGGCCTGCATTACCAGTTGCACCGCCCGCAAGCCAAATTGTGCCGCGTGGCCAGCGGGGAAGTGCTCGACATCGCGGTTGACATCCGCCTGGGCTCGCCCCACTTTGGGAAGTGGGTGGGCGCCGTGCTGTCGGCCGAGAACCACCACGCGCTCTATCTGCCCAAGGGGTTCGCGCACGGCTTCGTGGTGCGTTCGGAGACTGCCGACTTCCTCTACAAATGCAGCGACTATTACGACGCCTCGGATGATTGCGGTGTGTTGTGGAATGACCCTGCCTTGGGCATCAATTGGCAAACGCCGAAGCCGATCCTCTCCGCCAAAGACCAGGGCCATCTTCCTCTTGCCCAAGTTCCACGGGAGCGCCTGCCGGTGTACCAGCCATGAGCCTTCGCCTGCTGGTAACCGGGGCCACCGGGCAAATTGGATGGCAACTGCAACGGACGCTTGCTCCGCTCGGAGAGGTGACGGCTTGTACTCGCAGCGAACTCGATTTGGCCGATCCCGATGCGGCCGCAAAGTTCGTCCGCGAACTTGCTCCTGACATCGTGGTCAATGCCGCGGCCTACACCGCTGTCGATAAGGCCGAGAGCGAGCCCGATCTGGTGCAAACCATCAATGCCACGGCACCTGGACGCATTGCCGCCGAACTGGCCCGCACCGGCGGCCTGCTGATTCACTTCTCCACCGACTACGTCTTCGATGGAGCGAAGGCCAGCCCATACGAAGAGGATGACCCGACATCGCCGCTGAACGTCTACGGCCAGACCAAGTTGGCAGGCGAGCAACAGATTTCCGCGACGGGATGCGCGCACATTATCCTGCGCACCACATGGGTATACGACATTCGCGGCAAGAACTTTCTTCGCACCGTCCTGCGGCTGGCGAGAGAAAAAGAAGAGTTACGGATGGTCAGCGATCAGCACGGCGCTCCCACCTGGGCACGGGCCATCGCCGAAGCTACAGCACAAATCGTGGCGCGTTGCTCGCAACGGCGCGATTCCTCTGGCTGGGGATACAACGGGATCTTTCATCTCACTGCAGCGGGTGAAACTACCTGGTCGGGATTCGCGCAACAGATTCTCGACGAGTACGAGTCACTGGCATCATGGCCTGCCGATACCGGAGAGTTCGGCTCGCCCCTGGTCGCCAAGCGCGTAGTGCCCATCACCAGCGATCTTTACAAGACTCCGGCGCGGAGGCCGCACAATTCCGTGCTCTCTAACGCTCGACTGAAATCAACCTTTGGCTTGTCGCTGCCCGACTGGCGACTGCAACTACGCTTGGCGCTGCAAGATGCGGTGCGCTAATCCAGAAAAAAGGGCAGCTCCATGAGCTACCCTGTGAACCTTCAATTCCGGGCCTGTTTACGGTTCCAGCACGTGCTTCGCGGTGTCGCCCCGGAAAGTCATTTCGATCAGGACGCGCTCGTTCTTTGCGTTCTCCGAATAGCGCTGCTCGGTGGTCTTGGCTTTCTCAGTCAACGGCACCAGGTTGCACTTCGCCTTGACTTGGGCCTTGCCGCTTACCTGCTTGAAAATCATGATGTGCTCGGTGCCTTGCATCTCGTGCAGCACTGTGTAATCGCCGGCCGGCAGCAGGCTTCCACCGACCACGGTCGGAGCCGTAAATGTGATCTGTTGTTTGGTTGCGATGCCCATCGGGTTGTCCTTCGCCGACAGCATGGTAGCGGCGCCAACCACCATCAGGGCCGCGATCAGGATGACGAACATACGTTTCTGTGACTGCATAATACCTCCGTAAATCCCGCTGCTCTGCGGTTTCATATAAGTCCACCAAGAGTGTAAGACGCTTACACAAAGGTGGCGGTGAGGTGCGTCACAGCTCGATGTGAGGGATGAAGCAAATGTTTCACTTCTTTACAATCCGTGCGGCCGCGCGACAACCGGCGTGCTTAGGAAGCAGGACTGGTAAACGCTTCTCCGCTCGATACTTCATCGCGCAGCGCGTTCTGGATGTGCTCGGCCATGAGCTCGAAGTTTTGGCGACCCATCGAATCAATCAGTCCACCGGCCATCAGCGACAGCATTCCTTCCAGCGAAAACTCGCCCTGCCATGTCACCTTGGTTATCCCGTCCGACGAAGCAATCTGGAACCGCAGCCTCAGTTTGAGCGGGCTGCCGGCGATCATCGCCGCGCCGGTGTACTCCACGGCGCTGGGCCGCAATGCCTGCCCCAGTTCCATCGCCAGATTCGCATGCCCGCTAATCTCTCCTATCGCGATGACGATCCGCACAGTGAAATGCACTTCGTCCTCTGTCGACATACTCTCGAAGTCGGGAAGCAGCGGCGCGAAGCGCTCAGGGTTCGCCAGCAGATCGAACACCTCTTCGGCGTTGCGATTGGTAAGAAATGTTCCACAGTGCGTCATGACAATGGTGAGTCCAATCTACTCAGAGGACCGTTAGGACTGGGGCGTATCCTAGCAGACCGTTTCCATTCTTAACTCAGGTATAGTGAGCGGGGGCTTAGGTGACGCGTACTGTAACGCGAATCCGCACCCTCGAGATTCAACGAAGAATTCGCATGGACGAAAGCTTCTCCGTTACGCCTCACGAATTTCGCGCCGCTCTCGGGCGCTTTACGTCAGGTGTTACCGTGATTACCGTTGAGACGCCCTCCGGACACGTTCATGGCATGACGGCGAGTTCGTTCTGTTCCGTGTCGCTGCGGCCGCCTCTCGTCCTGGTATGCATCGACCACCTCGCCGAAACCTACCTGCACATTCGCGAACGCGGTCGCTTCGGTGTGAGCGTCCTGAAGGACGACCAGGAAGCACTTTCTGAGTTCTTTGCTGATCCCGAACGCAACCCCGATGCCGCTCGCCGCCTCGACGTTCATTACAGTCAGATGAAAAGTGGCATACCCGTTTTGGCCGATGCACTTGCCCATCTCGACTGTTCCGTCGTGCAGGCCCACGCGGCAGGCGACCATACCATCTTTGTCGGTGAAGTTAAAGAAGTTAACGTCGCCGAAGGATTCCCGTTGTTGTACTTCCGCGGGCGTTACGGAGTGGTACCGGATCGCCAGGAACCCTAGTCCCCTAGTGCCGCTCGTCGGCTGTTGGGGATGCGACAGCGCCGCCTCTTGCGCTATCCTTCGGGAATACAGATCGCGGGGCTTTCTCGCGAGCTGGGCAAAATCACGTGTCTGTTGAATCGACAATCCGGCCGTGGTCCAAGGACGTCGCCTCCGCCGACCTCCTTCCGTATCTGCGGGAAGTCCGCGACGGCAGACAGGTCACACGCGACCTAGCGGTTCGCTTGCTGCAGTGCGACTCCGAGGTGCTATCTGAACTTCTGGCTACTGCCTGTTTTCTAAAAGAGCAATATCGACCCGGCATCATTACCTATTCGCGTAAGGTCTTTCTGCCCCTGACCAATCTCTGCCGCGATTACTGCAACTACTGCACCTTCCGCCGTGACCCGGGCCAGCCGGGCGCGCACACCATGTCGCCCGAAGAAGTGCTCGAGGTGGCGCGGCAGGGCGAAAAACTTGGCTGCACTGAGGCGCTTTTCTCGCTCGGCGACAAACCCGAAGCCGAATTCGCCGAGATGCACGACGTACTTCACAAGCGCGGCTACCGCAGCACGTTGCATTACCTCGAAGCTATGTGCGACCTGGTGCTGCGCGAGACGAAACTTCTGCCCCACTCCAATCCCGGCCTGATGAGCGCCAACTGGATCGAGCGCCTGCGTGCCACCAATCCCAGCCTCGGACTGATGCTGGAGAGCACCAGCCCACGTCTCACGCAAGTTGGCGGCCCGCACGCGAACGCGCCCGACAAAGTGCCTTCATTGCGCTTGAAGACCATCGCTGACGCCGGCAAACTCGGCGTTCCGTTCACCACCGGCATCCTCATCGGCATCGGAGAGAGCCTGGAAGACCGCGTGGATTCGCTGCTTGCCATCCAGCAATTGCACCAACAGTACGGACACATCCAGGAAGTCATCATCCAGAATTTCCGCGCCAAGCCCGAAATCCCCATGGCCAACGCGCCCGAGCCCGGCACCGACGATTTATTGCGCACTATTGCCGTTGCCCGGCTTCTGTTGCGCGACATGAACATTCAGGCGCCGCCGAATCTCACCGAAGACCACTACGAGCGCCTGTTGCAAGGCGGCATCGACGACTGGGGCGGCGTTTCGCCGCTGACTCCCGACTTCATCAATCCTGAGGCGCCGTGGCCGCATCTGGCCGATTTGCAGCGCCGCACCGAGGCCGCCGGACAGCAGCTCCGCCAGCGACTTCCGGTGTATCCCGAATTCGTCCACGGAGTCATCGATCGTGGAGGTCTGTTAGCCGGGCGCCTGCTTGCCGCCTCCGATGATCACGGTTATGCGAGGGCTGCGTAAATGATCGTCGTTCTCACCGGCGGCACCGGCGGCGCAAAGCTCATTCAGGGTCTTCAGCACGCGTTGCCGCCCGAAAACCTAACGGTGATCGTCAACACTGGCGACGACATCGAGTGGTGGGGGCTGCACGTTTCCCCTGACGTCGATTCGGTGTTATACGCACTTGCCGGCGCACTCAGCTCCGACCGAGGATGGGGCCTGGACAACGAAAGTTTTCGCTGCCTTGAGCGCATGGCGCAATTGGGCCAACCGGCTTGGTTCAGTCTTGGCGATCTCGACTTGGCGACCCACCTCGCGCGCACGAACTTGTTGCGGGCTGGCAGATCCTTGAGCGCCGTGACCATGGAGCTCTCCCGCCGAATGGGAGTTCGCGAGCTCGTCCTCCCCATGTCCGATGACCGAGTTGCTACCGTGCTCGATACTGCTCACGGTAAGCTGAATTTTCAGGAATACTTTGTTCGCGAGCGCCATCAGGTCGAGGTTCGCGCTGTGCATTTCGAGGGCGCAGGACGCGCCCGCCCAACTCCTGGCGTCATCGAGAGCATCGAGACGGCCGAGGCCATCATCCTCGCACCCAGCAATCCCGTCACCAGCATCGGGCCGATTCTCGCTGTACCCGGCATTCGCGAAGCCCTGCGCCGGACCTCTGCTCCCATCGTCGCGGTCAGTCCCATCATCGGTGGGACAGCAGTCTCTGGCCCCGCCGATGTGCTGATGCGGCGCATGGGTTGGCCCAGTACCATCGCAGGCGTCGCGCAGGCGTATGAAGATTTCCTCGATGTGCTGGTTGTGGACCTTGCCGATCATTCAGACGCCGACCACCTGCGCGAAGGCGACTTGCATGTGCTGTGCGCCAACACGGTCATGAAATCGCTCGCAGACAAGCAGGAACTGGCGCGCTTCACCCTGCATGCCGCGCTTCTGGCCCGAGGAGCGAAAGTCTAGGCCATGCAAGGCGCCCTGCTGATCCCAGTCAAAAGCCTTGCCACTGCCAAGCAACGCTTGGGCGAAGCGCTTGATCAGGCCCACCGTACTTTGCTGGCCGAAGCCATGCTGCGCGATGTGTTGACCGCAGCGGCCGGCGTACGCTACCGTCTCGACGTCTTCCTCGTCGCCGGTGATGCCCGCGCGCAAGCGATTGCGGCCGAGTTAAACTTCGGCGTAATCGAAGACACCCGCAATGAAAGTGAGACTGCTGCCATCGAGGTGGCGACGGAGTGGTGCGAGAGTCACGGCTATGAGACTACGGTCGTCGTACCAGCCGATGTTCCTCTCGTCACCAGCGCAGAGCTTCATCGGGTGCTCGATGCTGCACCCAGTGAAGGCGCCGTCTTCGTGCCTGCCTATGATCGTCGCGGCAGCAACTGCATATTGCGGTGTCCGGCGTCAATCATTCCCTTGCGCTTCGGAAACGACAGCTTCTTGCCTCACTGTGAAGCCATGAAAAAGACCGGCAAGCCCCTGATCATTCTCGAATTACCGGGTGTCGGTCTCGATATCGACAATCCCCACGAATTGGAGCTCTTAGTGCAGTGCGAAGGCAATACTCAGGCCCAACGCCTGCTGCGCAGCTGGGGCATCGGTACGCCATACAATCCCGCCTTGGAAGCGGCCGGCTGATGCCCTCCCCGGCCGGCTCGGAGTTCACTGGCTACACCGAAATCCACGCCGTACCGGTTTGGGGCATCGGCGAAGTTCAACCCGGTGACTCGGTGGCTGACCTCATCGTCGATGCCCTGGCGCTCGGCGGATTCCGTCTGCATGTCGGTGACATTCTTGCCGTCAAGCACAAGATTATTTCCAAAGCCGAGGGACGCCAGGTCGAGCTGAAAACCATCAAACCGTCGAAGTCAGCGATTCGTTTCGCCGCGCAGAACGGCACGGACGCCCGTGTGGTCGAGCTGGCTTTCCGTGAGGCCAAACGTGTCTTGCGCAAGAAGCACGTGCTCATCACAGAGACCGCTCATGGCCTGGTTTGCGCCAATAGCGGCATCGACGTTTCCAATGTTGACGGCGGCACGACCGCGCTGCTCTTGCCGCTCGATCCTGACCGCTCAGCTGCGCACATTCACCGAGCGATAAAAAAGCGAACCACCCTGCATGTTCCCGTCATCATTGCCGATAGCTTCGGTCGCGCCTGGCGCGAAGGCCTCAACGAGGTTGCTATTGGCGTCGCCGGCATGAATCCCATGCACGACTATCGCGGACACTTCGATACCTATGGCTACAAAATGCACGCCACCGAAGAGTGTGTGGCTGACGAACTCGCCTCGTTGGCTGGCTTGGTGTGCGGCAAAGACGCCCTCGTTCCGGCTTGTATAATTCGTGGTTATCGTTATCGTCCCGGGAAGGGAAGTGCGCGCCAGATCGTCCGTCCCGCGGCCAGGGACTTGTTCCGCTGAACGTCAGGCAAGTGTTTTGAAAGGGCACGACTTTAGTCGTGCCGAGGAGCCGTTATTTTTTGTCATCCCGAGCGGACTTTAATCCGCGAGGGATCTGCTTTTCGACAACCAAGACGGCGACATAGACCGCGCGCCCCAGGAAGCAGGTAAGGAATGCAAGACTTGAGCTGGTGCAATCCGCAGACACTGCAAAACACATCTTGGACTGCCGTACGCGCGAAAATTTCGCTGCTCGTTTGTTCGGCGCTGGAAAAGGTCCTCGCATCACTCGACGGCAGCGTGCTCGACCGCGACGAGTGCGTTACGTTAGCGCATGCCTCAGGTGATGATCTATTCGGTTTGGCGGTTGCAGCTAACGAAATCCGCCGCCAGCTCGTGGGCGACACCATCAGCTACGTCATCACCCGCAACATCAATTTCACCAATATCTGTTTTGTGGGATGCAAGTTCTGTGCCTTCAGCGTGGCGCCGCGCGACGAGACCACCTACTTTCTGACGCCCGAAGAAGTTGGCGAGAAATCGCGTGTGGCGGAAACCTGGGGCGCCACCGAAGTCTGCATTCAGGGAGGCCTGCCACGCCAGCTTCCGCCCTTTTACTACCGCGATGTACTGCGGGCCGTGAAATCCGCCACGCCGAAGATGCATGCCCACGCCTTTTCGCCCATGGAGATGGTGTATGGCGTCGAGCTCACCGGCATGCCTATCCGCGAATATCTGCTGATGCTGAAGGCCAACGGTCTCGACACCTTGCCGGGCACCGCCGCCGAGATTCTCGACGACTCCATCCGCATGGTGCTGTCGCGCAATAAACTCACCGCCGCGCAGTGGTGCGAGATTATCGAGACCGCGCACGAATGCGGCATCCGCAGCACCTCCACCATGATGTACGGTCACCGCGAGACGCCTGACCACTGGGTCAACCAGATGCTTCTGCTGCGCTCGATTCAATCGCGCACCGGCGGCTTTACCGAGTTCGTCCCGCTCGGTTTCATTCATGACAACACGCTGCTGTTCGAGCAGGGACTCGCACGTCCCGGAGGTACGTTAGAGGAGCACATCAAGGTGCATGCGCTCGCCCGGGTCCTGCTCGCCGGTTCGATCAATCACATCCAGGTCTCATGGGTGAAGCTCGGTCGCGACGTTTCGCAACTATGTATGCTCGCCGGTGCTGACGACTACGGGGGAACACTCTTCGAGGAAAATATCTCCCGCCTCGCCGGTGCGACAGCAGGACAGTATGTTTCTGCCGATGAGTTCCGGGAACGTATTCGCGAGTTGGGCCGCATTCCCGCGCAACGCAATACTACCTACACGCATTACTTCGACCATCCCACCAACGCAGTTGTAGAACCGGTCGCCGCTGGAGGCGTTGCTTGATCGCCATCGTCGGCGGTACGGGCCCGGAGGGTTCTGGTCTGGCTTTACGCTGGGCACGCGCTGGCGAGCAGGTCGTCGTCGGCTCGCGTGATGCCGCTCGCGCACAAGCCGCAGCCGCGCAGATCGCCCAGAAAACCGGAGTGCTGGGCAGCGTCGAAGGTCTCGATAACATCCAGGCCGTAAAGATGTGCGACGTCGTCGTGCTCACCGTGCCGTTTGCGGGTCAGGCGGAGCTGCTCAAGCAACTCAAACCGTCGTTTCGGCCCGGTACAGTGCTGATTGATGCGACGGTTCCGCTCGCCGCGGCCGTTGGCGGACGGCCCACGCGCATTCTCGGCGTCTGGCAGGGTTCGGCCGCTGAACAGGCGGCGGAGATTGTCGGCAAAAACGTCTCCGTAGCGGCCGCATTCCACAGTCTTTCCGCCACTGTGCTCGACGGCGATCAGGATGTCGACTGCGACGTTATCGTCTGCAGCGACGACGACAACGCTCGCCAGGTTGCATCTGAGTTGTCGGTGAAAATTCCCGGCGTGCGCGCCATCGACGGCGGCAAGCTGGAGAACGCCCGCATCGTCGAGTCGATGACCGCGCTGCTCATCACCCTCAACATCCGCCACAAAGTGCATGGCGCCGGGTGGAGGGTGACGGGACTGGGAATCTAGTAGTTTCCCCTAGTAACTTCCTAAGATTAAGAACTATAAGAACTTATGAACTAAAGAAGGTTCCGAGACTATCTTCACTCTGTAGTGAATTAGCTTGACATATGTCTAAAGCCAACATTACTATTCGTGAAGTTGCTGCCCTTCGCCCACCTTCCGGCAGCAGTTAGTAGCTGCCGAATTGGAAGTTCGCCGGAGGTATCACATGCGGCTCGTGCGTGTCTCTCTGCTTCTCCCTCTTCTTGCACTTGCGGCTCACGCCAGTATCCTCAACTCAGCCAACGCCTTCGGCATTCTAGGTGCCTCAGCCGTGACTAACACTGGCCCCAGCGTGGTGGGACAGGACTTGGGGGTCTGGCCCGGAACATCGATCACTGGATTTCCTCCGGGAATTGTGCTGGGAACGATCCATAATGATGACGCAGTCGCTATGCAGGCACAGGCGGATGCCCTGACTGGATATAACTATCTGGCCGGCTTGGCCCCAACCCAAACGCTGACGGGGCAGGATCTTGGCGGCCTCACACTAGATCCAGGAGTCTACTTCTTCGCGTCGTCAGCCATGATGACAGGACAACTGACCTTGGATTTCCAGGGCATGAACAATGCGATCGTTGTCTTCCAGATTGGGAGTACGCTCACCACCGCCAGCTCTTCGTCGGTGCTGGTGATCAATCCCGGGACCAATGACCAGGTTTTTTGGCAGGTGGGCAGTTCTGCGACACTCGGAACAACCACAGCCTTCTATGGGAGCATTATCGCTGACGCCAGCGTCACCTTGAATACGGGCACTACCATTAATTGTGGTCGTGCAATAGCTCTGACTGCTGCCGTCACGATGGATGACAATACGGTCGACACCGGCAATTGCGTTACTTCGACAACGACGCCCGAGCCCGCCACATTGTCTCTGGTGAGTACGGGTGCCATCGCTACCGGTGCTGCAGCGTGGGACTCTACGTTTGCCGGTCTGGGTTTGGCCGGAGCCTTTGCTGCGATTCGCCGAAGAATACGGCGGTAATCGCTGCCTCTCCAAAGTCATGACAAATCAAACGGCGCGGAGATATCCGCGCCGTTATTAGCTGACAACTGACAACCGCGTTTATGCCTCTCGCAGCGCCTTCGTAATCGGCATCTGCGAAGCTCGCACCGCGGGCAACAACCCGCCTACAAATCCCATCAGCACGGCAAAGATCAGTCCCACCAGCACAATTCCTGGTGTGATCTTGAACGCAAACGCCAGTTCGCTGAAGCTCTGCGTCTGCCCGGTCCCGGCTGTGAAACCGTTCATCGGAATTGCGATCAGGCATCCTAGTATTCCGCCGACCAGCGCCAGCAGCACCGACTCCATTACGAACGACAGCAGGATGCTGAAGCGCGAAAAGCCCAGCGCGCGCAAAGTCCCAATTTCGCGCGTACGTTGCGACACGATGGCGTACATGGTGTTCATAGCGCCAAAAACCGCGCCAATGCCCATCACGATGCCCACGAAGCCCGCCAGGATCTTCAGCGCTGTCGCGACTCCGCCAGCCTGGTTCTCGTAATAAGTCCTTTCCGAGTCAGCCTGTACCTGCATCTGCGGATTAGCCCGCAGGTCCTTGTCTAAGCTCGCCAGAACGCTCGGATTGGTCATGCGCACCGTGAGCGACTCGCATCCGCCGTTGCGTCCTACTGCCGGACCCAGCGCGTTCAAGTCACCCCACATTTCGCTTTCAAACGAGCTGCCGTCAGCGGTGAACAATCCGACAACCTTGAATTCCTTGCGCTGTACTTTCAAGGTGTCGCCGATGTTCAGTCCGTTCACCCGGTCCGAGATTTTCTTACCCACGATCACCTCAAACAGGCCCGGTTCGAACATCCGCCCGTCAACCAGCTTGATGCCGTTGCGCACCTTGAAGGCTTCAGGCGTAACCCCACGCAGCGTGATGTTCGTCGGCTGGTTGTCGCTCTTTTTCGGTTTGCTGGCGATAATCACGATCTCGCATGACGCCAGCGGTGTACCGCTGCTGTCGCGGGCGATTCGGGGATCGGTCATGATGGTCTGCACATTGCCAATTGCGATCCACGACGTCAGCTCTGACAATGAGCCGCGTTGCGTCACGATGGCGTTGTTGTCCGAACCGGTGGAACGCAGAGCCGACTGAAACCCTGCAGCCATCGAGGCGATGATCACCACTGCCGCCACCACCAGCGCGATGCCGAAGACGGCCAGCAGCGTCACCTTCCAGCGCTGTCGCAAGTTGCGTACGTTATAGCGAATAGGGAGCGCCATCTTACACCTGCCTCAATGCATCGGTGATGCGTGCACGATAGGCCAGCAGCGCGGGAATAAATCCTGCGAGCAGCCCCAGCACTAACGCGATGCTCACGCCCAGCGCCGCGATGTCGGGCGAAAGACCAAGGTTCGGGAAGGCCCGCAGCACATCGCCCAGGAACGGCACGTTGATCAGCACGGCGATGATTCCACGGGCGATCAGAATGCCCAGCAGCCCGCCCATCAGGCCAAGCAACAAGGCCTCGCTCAAAATCAGCGTCATGACCAGCCCGCTGGAGAATCCCAGCGTCTTCAGCACTGCGATCTCCTGCTGCCGCTCGCGTACCGCGATGCTCATCGTGTTCGCGGTCACCAGCAGGATGGTGAACGCCACTGCCATGCCGATGACATTCAGCAGCAGCGCCAGGTTGCCTGCCAGAGCGACAAAACCGGCGCGAAAGGCCTGTTCCGTCTCGGTCTTGGTCTGGTTGTCGCTGTTCTCGAACGCCGCGTCGATCTCCTTCGAAATCGCGCCCGCGTGCGATGGATCGTCAATCTGCACCGTCAGCGTGCCGATACCCACAGTCTCGCCGGTCGCTTCATACAGATACTTGAAGTTAAAATACATCGAGCTCAGATCGGTGCCGGGATAGCGTGCTTCGTCGGTGTCATAAATTCCATCGACGACGAAGTCGAATGGCTTGCCAACTCGATAGGGCGGGATGAAGCTCTCCAGCTGCACATGATCGCCTAGCTTCCATCCAAACCGCTCCGCCAGCTTGCGACCGATAATCGCACCGCGCACGTCGCCAAGCCACGCTGCCTTTTGCTCCGGCTTCAGCATGACCTCGGGGTAAATCCTTAGGAAGGCTTCCGGCTCGACCGCCAGGTTGGCGAAGAAGTTCTTTGGATCGCGATAGATTCCTCCGAACCACGACACGATGCTGGTGTCGGTCACGCCCGGCATGGCCGCGATCTTCTGCTTGTAGTTGATGGGCAGGTTATTCGCCAGGCTCACGTAGTCGCGAACGACTAGTCGCCGCGTGCTGCCCGCATGTAGCCCGAAATTCACCGCGGCCAGCACGGTTTGCAGAACGCAGAACAAGAAGATGCACACCGACATCGCCAGTACTGTGCTCAGTGTGCGGACCCAGTTCTTCCGCAGATGTTTGAGAACCAGAGGTGCAAACTTCACGAAGTCAGCACTCCTTTCTCCAGGTGCCGTTGCACGTGTGCCCGCGAGGCGGCCCGCGGATCGTGCGTCACCATCACGATGGTCTTGCCAAACTCTTTATTGAACGTCTGCATCAGGTCAAGAATTTCTTCGGCGCTCTTGCTGTCAAGGTCGCCCGTAGGCTCGTCTGCCACCAGCACCGCCGGATCGGTAACGATAGCGCGGGCAATCGCCACACGCTGCTCCTGTCCACCCGAGAGTTGCCGAGGATAATGCTTCGACCGATCGGCCAAGCCGACGATACGTAGCGCTGTCAGCGCCCGCTCGCGCCGGTCCTTCCTCGACAGATTGCTGAGCAGCAGCGGCAGTTCGACGTTTTCCACCGCGTTCAACACCGGAATCAGGTTGTAGAACTGAAAGATGAATCCCACATTGTGGCTGCGCCACTTGGCCAGATCCCCCTCCGACAGCGGAGTGAGGTCCGTCCCGGCCACCGACACGCGTCCCGAGGTAGCGCGGTCGATGCCTGCAATCAGGTTCAGCAACGTAGTTTTGCCCGAGCCCGACGGCCCCATCAGCGCCAGGAATTCGCCCTGCGGCACATCGAGGCTCAGGCCATCCAGCACTTTGATCTGCTGGCTATCGCGCTGATAAATCTTGACCACGTTCTGCACATTGACGGCGCCCGTTTTGGTCGCCACTGCGGTTGCACTCATGATGGCTCCTAGCTCTTGATCTTCACTGACGTACCGTCCACCACTTTCTGCGGCGGATTGTTCACCAGGCTTTCCGTTCCCACTAATCCAGACTTGATGATGACCAGACCGTTCAGGTCGTTTCCGGTCACCACTGCTACCTCACGCGCCTTGCCGTTGTCGATCACGTACACTACCTGCTTGCCGTTGCGCGTAGTGATGGCGTCCTTGGGAATAGTCACAATGCGTTGTGCTATCGCTTCCTTTTGCTCGCCCTTTTTCGGGGGCGCCAGGAACGTGACGTTGCAACTCATCTCCGGCTTGATAAGACGGTCTTTGTCGAGGATGGACACCTTCACTGTAACCGTCGCCTTGGTGCGGTCCGCGGTCGGGATCACCTGTCGCAGCATGCCTTTGTACGTGTGATTCGGGATCGCTTGCACTGTAATGTCAGCCGGATAGCCTTGCGCCAGTTCGCCGACGTTCGATTCGTTGACATCCACTTCGGCCTCCAGCGAATTCATATCGGCCATGGCCACAATCGCGCCGGACGAAGTCGAGATGTTCACGCCCGGAGGAATCGGCGCAACGCTTTCGCCCACCTCCGACATCTTCTTCACCACAACCCCGTCGAAGGGGGCACGGATCTCGGTGAACTCCAGGTTCGCTTCTTGCATCAACAGCGCAGCCTTGTCCTGGTCAATCGTTGCTTTGGCCAGCGCCACCCGGGAGTCAGCAGCATCGAGCGCGTCCTGCGAGACGACCTTGTCCTTGAACAGGCCCTGTTGCAGACGTGCCTGCCGCTCCATCTCCGCCAAGTTCGCCTGGGCGTATTCAATATCAGCCTTCGCCTTTGCGACCGCAGCCTTATAGTCCGTATCTTCCAGTCGAGCGATGACCTCGCCCTGCTTCACATAGCTGCCTTCTTCCACATACAGGCCCGACAGTCGTCCCTGGATCTTCGAAGAGATTACCGACTGGTGCCGCGCCACCAGGTAGCCCGAAGCCGTCAGGATCGGCGTACCCGCGCTGGGTCCAGAGGTGGTCTGCACACTGGCCTGGACCGGTTCCACTTCGACTGCGGCGAAGTTCACAAATGCCGGCTTGGTCTTGACGACATACAGGGCTGCTGCCGAGACTCCCACGACCAGCAGGAACAAAACAACCCACAGGCCCCACTTGCCGCGACGCGGTTGTTCGCGGTCAATGCGCAGCGATGCTAGCTCGTCTTTCAGGTCCTTCATGCCAGTGGCCCGACTCTCTTCGAGGTGAATGCCACTAGCATCGCACTCTTCCAGCGGGTTTGGAAGAGCAGAGGGCTTGATTGCCGGGGTCTGAACCATTTCGGTTTCCTCGCGAGCAGTATCTCTCGCCTAATACATTTTCTATGTTCAATGACTTTCCCCCCGACCTGTAGTGTGGATTGTCAGCGACAGCGGGTGACAAATGTCACCGAAAGGCATGGGAGGCTATTGAGGAGCCTCTTACGCGCCGCGAAAATTAACCCAATTGAAGCAATTGACGTCTTCTCGACCCGGGTTGCGCGGACCGGTCACGTTTCGGGACGCTGCCGCCCATCCCATCATTTATTTTCGACGGAGTTTCCCGACTCCAGTATCATGCAGACATGTGCCAACGTTGGCCATACTTGGCCTTGCTCTCCTTGTTCCTTTTCCTGCCGGGCTGTAAGAAGCCGCTTCCCCAACAGCCGGTAGTGGTCCATCTTTTCCGCGACCTGTATTCGCCCTACGCCCACGAACTTGACCACCGGATACTGGAGTTCCAGGCAGCGAATCCCCGCGTCGCATCGGGGGCGCCCATCGTCGTCAAGACTTACAGCGACATGGATTACAAGACAGCTCTCAAGAGCCGCTTCGATAAAGATGTGCGGGTGGAAGTCGTCATCCTGAACGCCCCCACCGATGCCGCCGATAACGCTTTGCTGGCAGCCAACCTGACGCATGCGGTCGACGTTTGCGCGGCGGTGAAAGCATGCCCGTCGAACGTCCCGGCGTTCGTTGCTTCCAGCGCCACCGGCCAGAATGCCGAGGCAGCGCAGGTTTTTGTTCAGGCCCTGGCTAAGGCAAAATAATCGG
The DNA here is from genome assembly GCA_963730105.1 of uncultured Acidobacteriaceae bacterium. GTDB lineage: Bacteria > Acidobacteriota > Terriglobia > Terriglobales > Acidobacteriaceae > DASRAA01. The sequence goes on along the minus strand of CAVSQO010000005.1, from coordinate 4,375 downwards.
GGTTTGAAGGGGCGCAGCTTTAGCTGCGCCGTAGTTCCCCATACTATTGTTGTCTTCCCCGCGGACTTTAGTCCGCCCTGGATTTGCTTTTCGGCCGTTTCTTGGATGCCCTGAGAGACTTCGGTCTCGTCGCGGCGGGCTTTGTCGCTCTCGCCTCGGCCTTTGCCTTCGCGCCTGGCTCCGGCAGGTCTTTCATCTCCGCCGCGCGCCACAAGTACCAGCAGGCCACGCTCCGATGCGGACGCCACCGTTCCCCGTATGCCAGTAGTTCTTTCGGCTTCGGCAATTCGTCCATGCGATGCATCTTGGCGAATCCCTTCCGCACGCCATAATCGTCAACCGCCAGCACATCCGGCCGACCTAGACGAAAGAGCAGCAGCATCTCGACTGTCCAGCGCCCGATGCCACGCACCGTCGTCAGCCGCTCGACGAGCGCATCGTCGCTGATCTTGTGGGCTTCACGCACCGTAGGAACCGTGCCATCCAGCGCCTTCGCCGCTAAGTCGCGAATCGCCAGCATCTTCGCCTGCGACAGTCCCGCCGAGCGCAGCAACTCCGGTGTCGCGGCGAGAATCTGCTCTGGAGTAGGGAATGCCGCTGCCTCCCCATGCCGCGTCCGTATCCGCTCCACGTTGTCGGGAAACAACGCTTTGACTCGCTCGGTGATGATTGCCGCTACCTTGCCGTTGAGCTGCTGATAGATGATCGACTCCAGCAGCGCATCGAAGATGCTTTGGGTATTTTCCGGCTGCAGCGCGCACGGCCCTGCCTTGGCGATGATCTTCGCCAGCTTGCGATCTGCGCTCGACAGGTGTGCGATGGCGGCAGTGTGATCGAGTTTCTTAGGCATAATAATCTGTGACTCTTGAAGGGGCGCAGCTTCAGCTGCGCCGACCGAACCTCTTTACTTGTCATCACGAAGCGGGCTTCAGCCCGCTGAGGGATCTGTTTTCGTTACGACTAACCGGATTCTCTCTCAGGCGGCGGCTCCACCGCTTCGCTTTCCAGCGCCGCGATCGTCTCGTCGTCCACGTCCCACGTCTTCAGGATGCGAAAGATAACACGGCTGGCGAACCCCGCGCGCACCAGCGTTCGAAATACTTTGGCCGCATCGCGCTGCGTCACCGGCTTCCTGATCCGCTTGCGCTGCAGATACTCCCGCGCCAACTGCTCCTCGTTCACGTCCTGGTATGCCGCGCCGACCGTCTTCTCGATAATGTCTCCGTGGACGCCCTTGGCCTTCAGGTCCTGCACCACTCGAATGCGGCCAAACTTCTCGTTTTCCTTGCGAAAGCGTGAGTAACTCTCGGCATAATTCGTATCGTTCAGGTACTTCTGCTCCTTTAGCTTAGCAATCACAACCTCAACCAACAGTTGACCTATTTCCTCCTGATGTTTCACCCGCTCCCGCATCAGCCGTTTCAACTCGGCCACGGTCCGCATCTTCCGCCCCAGCGCCCCAATGGCGTACTCGTACAACATCGCTTCGTCATACTCTTTTTCCGTGCGCTTGAACGGCATGGGTGGATTATAGGCGCTGCTATGCGCCGGCCACACTCTGCCACGCGAAGACGGCACTCTTGCCGAATTACCTTGACCGCTCGTAACCTACGCGGTAACGTTACGCCACTTTCGCTATAGCTTAGATCGCCACTTACTGATTAGTTTCCTTCGCCACAAGGAGCGTCATGTTGCGCAAAAGTTTCGGCTTTCTGGCCCTCGTCGTCCTCACATTCTTTGCCCTGCCATCTCACGCTGATAATTTCAAAGCCTGCTCGAATAACGAAATACAGGATCCTAACGCTCTTCCTGGGTCGGCTCTCTGTTATCCGACCTGCAAGCCGGGATACGTCGGCACCGGTCCCGTTTGCTACTCCGACTGTCCTGACGGCTACTCCGACGACGGCGTAATCTGTCGCAAGAACGCCATCATTACCGCGAAGGCCTCCTATGGCCGTGGTGCCGGTTCTCCCATGGGATGCGGATCAGGCAAGGAGAAGGATGGCGCGTTATGCTATCCGGCCTGCAAGAGCGGCTACTACGGCGTCGGTCCGGTTTGCTGGGCCCACTGCGACTCCGGTTACCGCGACGATGGCGCCACTTGTTACAAGAGCATCCTGCATTTCTACGCCAAAGACACCTACGGACGTGGTGCCGGCAGTCCTCTCAACTCCTGTGGGTCCGGTGAGCAACAGAATGGACAACTGTGCTACCCCGATTGCAAGTCGGGGTATTCAGGGGCGGGTCCCGTGTGCTGGGAGAATTGTCCGAGCGGCTATCACGATGATGGAGCGACCTGCCGCAAAGACGCCGACATCTTCGCCAAAAGTTCTTACGGACGCGGTGCGGGACATATTCCTTCGACGTGCAACACCAGCAGTTTCACCAAGACCATCACGTCTAAAACCAAGCAGCCATTCACCATGGTGATCTCCGGAGACGTGCAGCTTCCGTGGTGGCAAATTGCCGACCCCACCAGCAGCAGTGGCGAAAGCAGTGATCCGAATTGCAATAGCACCGAGTGTGTGAAAACCAAGGCCATTCAGATGAACGAAAACCTGATCGCCGCGATCGCCAGTGTTCAATCCACACTGAAGACTTGGCCCACCAGCTCTCTGCTGACCAAGGGAGCCGGAACTCCGATCACCGCGCCGGTCGGCTTAATCATTAACGGTGATCTCACCGCTTATTTTCATCCCGAAGAGGAGGAGCTTTACCGCCAGTTCTACCACGCCCAATTCACTCTGCCGGTGTACCCCGGCCTGGGAAATCACGACTATTCCAACAACGTGAAGACCGATACCAGCGGCTCGCAGGGTTGCTCTGATAATGTCTGCGCCGATCGCGCTATCAAGTATCTGAAGTCAACCATTAACTGCAGCGCCGAAACCAACTTCCCGGCCACCCAGGTCAGCAATTACGACGATGGCAGCATGGCCTATTCCTTCGAGATCGGGAAATACCATTTCGTGCAGCTCAACTTTTACCCGGGATACACCAAGACGGAAATATCTGTCACCTCCTCGAATGCCTGGCTCAAGAAAGACCTGGCCGCGGCCACTAAGGCGGGCAAGCGCATCGTGATTAACCTGCATACCAATGACGGCGAGGCGTGGGCCAGCGACAGCGACTTCCTCTCAGCAATTCAAAACCAAAACGTGGTGGCCATCTTTGGCGCGCACATTCACCCCAATTCTGGTTTCCAGCAATACCTCTCCAACGGCACAAACACCAAAATTCCATTTATCCGCAGTGGCTCGCCCCACTTTAGCCGCTTCATGCTCGTACAGTTCGGAGACGACTACATCAACTTCGCCATCCTGAGCGACACCGCCGGAGTGCCTGCCTTTGTGAGCACCACCGATTCGAAATATCTGGGCACCTATTGAACTCTCGACTGCCTGTCGCTGAAGAAAGCTCTTCCAAACGTTTTGCGTCGGGGCACGACTTCACAGGCTGCAAGAAAAGCGGTTTTTGGTAGAGCTGACCTTTAGGTCAGCGTCTAAACCCTTTATATTTGACCCGCCGAGCGGACTTTAGTCCGCGAGCCAACAACGTTCCGGCCAGTCACTCCATCCCTCCGCGACTCTCTTGAGCCAACACCAAATTACTGGCCGCGAATTGCTAAACCCTTTACACTTCCTCCGTCCTCTGGCACATTAAAAAGTGGAAACTCAATCAATCGTCGTCCTCGACTTTGGCTCGCAATATACGCAACTCATTGCGCGCCGCATCCGCGAACAAAACGTCTTCTCCGTCGTCCTCCCCTGCACCGCTTCGCTGAAAGAAATCAAGAGTTACTCGCCCGCCGGCATCATCTTGTCCGGAGGCCCGTCGTCTGTCTACGAAACCGATGCACCCACGATGGACGAACAGGTACTGCATCTCGGCCTGCCGGTGCTTGGGCATCTGCTACGGCTTGCACCTGATGACCCACAAGCTCGGTGGCAAAGTCAGCCCGGGCGACAAGCGCGAGTACGGACACGCCGACGTCGAACTTCTGCGCGATGACTGCGCGCTGTTCAAGGGACTCAGTGGCCCGCTCCATGTTTGGATGTCGCACGGCGACGAAGCTGAAGCAGTTGCCGCCAGGCTTCCGGCTTGTAGCGCAAACCTCGAACGCTAAGGCCGCCTTTGAAGATCCCGGCGCGCAAGTACTATGCGGTGCAGTTTCATCCCGAAGTCCACCACACCAAACAGGGAACTGCCATCCTGCGCAACTTCGTCTTCGACATCTGCGGTCTGCAGCCCAACTGGACGCCGCAGCGCTTCATCGACGAGACCGTCGAGTCGGTTCGCAAGCAAGTCGGCACCGGCCGCGTGATCTGCGGACTCTCCGGTGGTGTCGACTCTTCGGTCGCAGCGGTTTTAGTGC
>CAVSQO010000004.1:0-245037 GCA_963730105.1 uncultured Acidobacteriaceae bacterium | reverse complement strand
TAAACCCCTTACTCGATGAAAAGATCAGCTGGGTTTGGTTCGCAGCGTCGCAGGTTGCGTTTGGAGTGGTGGCCGGGTTGGTCGTGGTGCGACAAAACAAAGTGTGGACCACCGAGAACCTGCCGCTGGCGGTTCGCGCTGGTCTGGAAGCGCCGGGCATTATGCATTCCCGCGACCACGAGGGCCCTAAGCAATGAGCTTGCGACGCAGTGGAGTCGCTACTATTGTTGCTCGCGGTATCATGGCTGGCCGGCTGTTCGCACCTGCCGGGTAAGCCGCCGCCGGGCCCCGAGGTGCCACGTCCGGATTCTGTGCTCGACCCGGTTGTGCTCTTTAATCAGAACTGCTCTGGTTGCCACGGTGCCGACGGCAAGAGTGGGCCGGCCATGATGCTTTCCGACCCTGTCTATCTCGCGATTGTTGATGACGACACGCTACGCTCGACGATCTCGAAGGGTCGGCCGGGCACGGCCATGTCGGCGTTCGCGCAAAAAGAAGGCGGAATGCTGACGGACGACCAGGTCAACGCCATTGTTCGCGGCATTCGCGAGCGCTGGAGCAAGCCCAACGCACTCGGCGGCGATGTCGCGCCACCTTATGCAGCGAAGACTCCCGGCGACCCTTCGCGTGGTCAAGCAGCCTACTCGAACTATTGCGCTTCCTGTCATGGCGACAGCGGAGCGGGCGGCCCAAAGGCGGGTTCCGTGGTGGACAAGTCTTATCTCACCCTGATTACCGATCAAGGATTGCGCACGATTGTCATTACCGGGCGTCCTGACTTTAATGCGCCCGATTGGCGCAACAACATCGCTGGACACCCAATGACAGACCAGGAAATCACCGACGTCGTCGCGTGGCTGGCATCGCAGCGACCGAACCGCGCAGCCGGCATGTCCGCTGCAGCTTCAACGTCTCCCGGAGGTGCTCATTGAGCGAACCGCCTGAAGTGGCAAACGGTTCCAGTACTGGTGAGCTTTCACGTCGCGCCCTGTTTACCAAGATCGGGCTGCTGCTGAACGGCCTGGCCGTTACCGTTTTGGCGTTGCCGATTATCGGCTACCTGGTTTCGCCCATCCTGGGCGCGGACCGCGGACAGTATAAGCGCTGGATTACGCTCGGCGACCTCGACGAATTCCCCGAGGGCCAGACGCGACTGGCCAAGTTCACAAACCCGATCACCTCATTTGCCGACGGAGATACCGACCACATTCCCTGTTGGGTGCGCCGACTCCAGGGTGAGAAGTTTCAGGTGTTTGCCGTCAACTGCGCGCATCTGGGATGCCCGGTTCGCTGGTTTCCGCAATCGGGCTTGTTCATGTGCCCTTGTCATGGAGGCGTGTACTACCAGGACGGCGCACGCGCTTCCGGCCCTCCGCCGCGCGGATTATTTGAGTATCCCTACAAGGTGGAAAACGGCAAGCTGCTGATTGAGACCGGGCAACTGCCCACCCTTTCGACCACCGCGAGCCTCGCCGCAAGGAGACGCGGATGTCAAGGCTGAAGCAGATCGGCGAATGGTTCGATGAGCGCCTGCAACTCGGCGGCGCGATTCGCGATGCCATGTCGCATCCCGTACCCCGAAAGTCGGCGAGTTGGTGGTACGTGTTTGGCAGCGCCGCGCTGACGATCTTCGGCCTCCAGGTAGCCACGGGCATTCTGCTGGCGTTTACCTATGTTCCATCAGCGGGTGAAGCCTGGAACAGCCTGCAATATCTCAACCATCAAGTCACCCTGGGATGGTTCCTGCGAGCGGTGCACGGCTGGGGCTCAGACTTTATGGTCGCCGTGGTTCTCATCCACATGTGCCAAGTATTTTTGTTCGGCGCTTACAAATTTCCCCGCCAACTTACCTGGATCGTCGGTGTGTTCCTGCTTCTCATGACCCTCGGCATGGCGTTTACCGGGCAGGTGCTGCGCTTTGACCAAGATGCCTACTGGGGACTCGGCATCGGTGCTTCCATCACTAGCCGAATGCCGTTGATTGGCGCGCAGGCCGTGCACATGTTATTAGGCGGGCCCATCATCGCGGGCGCAACGCTGTCGCGCTTCTTCGCATTGCACGTCTTTCTTATACCCGGCTTGCTGATCGGGTTCGTGTCGTTGCACCTGTTGATGGTGCTGAAGCTCGGCATCAACGAGTGGCCCATGCCGGGGCGCGTGGTTCGCCGCGCCACCTACGAGAAGGAATACCACGAACTCCTGCAGAAAGACGGCGTGCCCTTCGTCCCGGCAGCGATCTGGAAGGACATGTTCTTCTCCGCTGCCATCATTGTCGCCATCATGGCGTGCGCCGTGTATTTCGGCCCCTTCGGGCCCACCGGATATCCCGACCCAACCATCGTCCAAACCATACCGAAGCCCGATTTCTTCTTCCTGTGGCTCTACGCGATGCTGGCTCTGCTGCCGCCTGAGATGGAGACACCCGCTCTTTTAATTGGGCCGGTCGTCGTGATCGGGTTCCTGATTTTGCTTCCGTTTCTATCGGGCGAAGGCGAAAAGAGTTGGCGGCGGAGACCGGTGGCAGTCGTCACCTTGCTGCTCGTCGCAGTTTCGCTCGCCACGTTTACCAAGCTCGCAACCTACTCGCCGTGGAGTCCCATCATGGACGCCTGGAGCGGCGATCCTTTGCCGGTTTCGTTTCTCAACGGGCGAACTCCTCTGCAACGACAAGGCGCTCTCGTCTTTCAGGGTAAGCAGTGTCGCAATTGCCATTCGATTGGAGGATCAGGCGGTTTGCGCGGCCCCGCCCTTGACTCGGTCGCCACCACGCTCACCCATGACCAATTGGTGCGCCAGGTAATTCAAGGTGGCGGCAACATGCCGGCGTATGGCAAGAACCTGAATCCGGCAGAGGTCACAGCCCTGGTGTCATTCCTGGAGACATTGCACCCGCCGAACCGTCCGCCTGCACGGGATGCGTCCCAGGCTGCTGTTCATCAACCCGCTTCGACTCCAGCAGCCAACCAATAAGGAAACTGTGAACGAACTATTCACCAGCTTCGCAGTTCTGAAAGGGCACGGCTTTACAGGCTGCGGAAAAAAGCGGTTGTTGGTAGAGCTGACCTTTAGGTCAGCGTCTAAGCCCTTTATATTTGACCCGCCGAGCGGACTTTAGTCGGCGAGGCACCACAAATTTGTGACTGATTAATATTAGGACTTTAGAGTCGTGTGAATACTCGCTTCAGATCCCAACTGTCTGATACGCAGTACAAGCTGAGAGCCCCAGAGGGGCGAAATAGTCTAGCCCACCACGCAGCCCGCCGCGGCGGGCGGAGTGGTGGGTAAAGTGAGAAGTTAACCCGAGTCGCGTAGGGACGGCAGAAGTTTTCACTGTTTTTCATGAAGCGTTCAGAGAGCTTTTGACACGCCGTGCAACCCATCGTTCAAGCCGTATTGCGTTCGTGGTCGATTCCGCCGGTGGCGACCTACGCGCTGGTGTTGACCGCGCTAACCTATCTGCGCGGTGCGTGGCTTTTGCGGCGCGCTGGATACCCCTATCTCCCCGCCTGGAGAATAGGAAGCTTCACGCTAGGACTGCTCTCCGTATGGTTCGCTCTGGCGTCACCGCTGGATACGTTTGGTCCATCCGTACTCACCGCGCACATGTTACAGCACATGATTCTGATGATGGTCGCTCCGCCCCTGATCCTGCTGGGCGAGCCTCTCATCCCCATTGTGCGCGGCATGCCGCGCTTCGCCGCGCGCGAGTTCGCTGGGCCGTTCCTGAATTGGCCAGTGGCGCAACGCATAGGATTAGCCCTGACCAATCCGGTAATCGCATTGCTGCTTATGGGGACGGTGATGTTTGCCTGGCATGTGCCCGGGCCTTACGAGTTCGCACTGCGGTCGAGTTTCTGGCACGAGGTCGAGCACGCGTGTTTCTTCCTCGCGTCAATCATTTTCTGGTGGCCGGTGGTTCAGCCTTGGCCCAGTCACCCTCGATGGCCACGTTGGGCGATGGTGCCGTACCTTGTGATCGCTGACTTGCAGAACACAGCACTGTCGGCCGTGCTGGTCTTCGCCGACAAGATTCTGTATCCATCGTATGCGGCAGGACCCAGCTTGTTTGGTTTCACACCCCAGGAAGATCAGGCGGCGGCAGGCGCAATGATGTGGGTGATTGGTTCCCTGGCTTTCATTGTTCCTGCGGTGTTGATCGCGATTCAGTGCCTATCGCGCCGAAGGCTCGTCCCTGAGTGGGTGGACGGGCACGGCTTTAGCCGTGCCAAGAGTGGCGTCGAAAGCCGGGCTTCAGCCCTGGAATTGCCGCGACTGAAGAAGCTGCCGAAAGAGTCCCTTTGGAAAAGTTTTGTATCAGGGCACGACTTCAGTCGTGCCGATACGTCGTTTATTTCTCATCCGCCGAGTGGACTTCAGTCCGCGAGGCGCAGTTTCGAAGTGGCCTGGTTTCTCGTCTTGTTCATCGTAGTGGCCTCAGGTTTCGCTGCGCTGTCGAGATTCTCGACCGTCGATGATGATCAGGTTCTTCGTTTATCGCAGCAATTCGGACCATTCGCCGTCGCAGTTTATGGACCGCCAGGAGACATTCCCGCCGGGCCGGCAACCTTTGGCGTATTGGTGCAAGACCGAGACAGCCGCGAAGTCTTGCTCGATAGTCAGGTTGAATTTGTACTTCACAATCGGACGGCTGCGGACGTCTCTGCGCAACCGGTCAGGGCAACTCGCGATGATGAAAACAGACTTTTGTTCACAGCCGATGTGGACTTCGAGAGTGCCGGTGCGCGCCTGCTCGAAATCGAAGTGCGGCAGGCTGGCAGGACCGCGGTGCTCTCAGTGCCGGTCGAAGCCGTGAATTCGGAACCAAGCATGCCTCCGCGCTGGTCTTACGTTGTCATACTTGCGTTCGCAGGGATCCTTTGCGCCGCCTATCTCTGGCGTCACAGGGGGGGCAAGTCAGCTGAACTCGCCGTTCCGATTGCGTAGAGCCCCATGCAGCAGCTTCCCCGTTCGCCATCCGCGCGAGATCCTTATCACACTGCCACGTGACCTATGCCCTTTCGCACCTCGTCTCCCGTGTCTAAGGATAGCCATAGTGAGGCGGGGGATATTTGTCTCTCGGCCCATCCGCACCTAGGTCGCGGCTCGGCACTCGTACTTTGAAAAATTGCGCTGGCTCTTAGAAGCGGTCGCTTCGGGTCCCGTTCAACTCCTTATGGCTCAGGACTTTGCCTGTAACTCCCTTTATTATGACCCTCTTGCGCGGGCATCTCGCTAACCTCATGAAAGCAAGGAATTTGACGGATGGGGGGAGGGGGGTCACAGTCACCGACGAACACGGGAGATCGCTCAGTGCCGTCCTTCACGCACCGCGGCAGCAAGCTTCCCAAGGAGCTCAGCGGTCTCGTTCCACCCCAAACAGGCATCCGTAATGCTTTGCCCATGCTTCAGTGGCCGACCTGTTTCCAACTTCTGGGCTCCTGCGACCAGGTTGCTTTCCAGCATGACGCCGATGATGCGCCGCTCTCCCCCGGCTACCTGGCTCGCGACATTCTGGCAAACGGCCGACTGCCGGGTATGATCTTTGTTGCTATTGGCGTGGCTACAGTCAACCATGACGTTGGGTCGCAGCCCAGCCTCCTCAAGCTTGTCGCATGTCGCGGCCACGGCCTCAGCGGTGTAGTTCACGCTATTGCGACCACCGCGCAAGATGACGTGGCAGTCGGGATTACCGTTCGTAGCGAATATCGCTGACTGTCCATGCTTCGTATGTCCCAGAAAGGTATGCGGCTGCGCGGCTGACAGTACAGCTTCGACGGCAATTTGAACATCACCCGATGTCGCGTTCTTGAATCCCACAGGGCACGAGAGACCCGAAACCAACTGCCGATGTATCTGGCTCTCCGTTGTGCGCGCGCCGATAGCTCCCCAACTCACCAGCCCAGCGACGTATTGCGGCGTAATCATGTCGAGAAATTCGGTCCCTGCGGGCACGCCCATCTCGGCGAGGTCGAGCAGCAGGTGACGCGCCTGCCGCAGACCATCGTTGATTTTGTAGGACTGATCGAGGTAAGGATCGTTGATCAGTCCCTTCCAGCCGACGGTAGTGCGCGGCTTTTCGAAATAGACGCGCATCACGATGCGCAGTTCGTTGCCGTGCGCGTCGATTGCGCCTTTTAGCAGATGAGCGTACTCACGAGCAGCCTTCGTGTCGTGGATCGAGCAGGGGCCGACGACCACAAGCAGACGCCGGTCCTCGCCGCGTAGGATATTTGCAATCTGTTCGCGGGCCTGGTGAACCGTGGCCGATGCCTTTTCGGTGGTAGGAAGTTCTTCTTCCAGGAACACCGGCGGCAGTACGACTTTGATCCACTTGATGCGAAGGTCGTCAGTTGAATAGAACATGGACGTAATAGCGGTCGAGTGAAATGTACTGGAGGTGCCTGGTAGCGCCTTTCACTACTGTAACAGCCGCACTCTAGAATCCTAAAAGGCAGTAACGCGCACGGTAAATTGAATCTGCCGCGCGCTGCCGATGTGGTTCGTATCCGGCGCGTAGAGCGCCTGGCCTGCAGAGAAGACAGGCGAGGCGGGAGAACCAAAGACGCTGATCGCTTCGGAGCCGAAGTTGCGATTGCTGTTGCCCGTCAAGTTGAAGACGTCCATGAACAAGTCGAGATGACGCCCTTCGCCCGGTAGCTTGAAGTCCTTCACGAAGCGAATATCCAGGTCGAAGAACCAGGGCTGGCGGGTGCTGTTTCGCTCGACCACCTTACCTCCTCCGATAGCCCGGTCGTTCCAGTCATTGCCGTCGAGTTGCGTATCGAATCCAATCACAGGCGTGTACGGCAAGCCGGAGCGGGCAATCAGGATGGGGTTGAACTTGAATCCCAGAGGAAGGTTGGTGATGGCGCTCAAGTTAAAACTATTGCGCACATCGAAGTCAGAGTACGACCCATCAGCCGATGGGTTGAAGGGATTCAGCGTGGACATCAAGCTGAACGGCCCGAGGTTGGAGTTGTTATCGACCGCACGCGACAACGTGTAGTTGGCAACAATCTGCGAGCGCTTAGGAAGCTGCAGGTTGGCGGTCACCAACATGCCGTCGTAGGAGGAATGGGCTGAAGATTCGTTGACGAGCAGTTGGCCAATGCTGGGATCGGGGCGCGCCGCTGGAAAGATAGGCATGCCCTCTGCGTCGTAGGTCGGAGAGTTCAGATTGAGGTTGAGCAACTGTTGCAGGTCCCAGGTGCTGTTGTGAACGTAGCCAGCGGAGACTGAGATCTTGGGGGTGAATTGCTGTTCGAGGCTGGCCGCAGCCTGGAAGGATCGAGGGTTGCGGAAGTTTGGAGCGATTCCCACGACGAGAGCGGCTGGCGTTTCCAGCCCAGTCGGCGGAGTAGCGAAAGAATGTGGCAGCGGCGTTGCAGCGAGTGGCAACAGGTGTGGATCATAGTAGCTGTCGGCAATAACGGTGTTGAGCCCGTTATCGGTGAACACACGTTGAAAGTACGTCGCTGGAGTCGGCGCATCGTACAATCCGGCGGATGCCCTCAATACCGTGTTTTGGGCTGGGTCCCACGCTAAGCCTAGCCGCGGCTGCCATTGGTTCACATCGTTTGGAATGTATGTGGTAGAAGGGATCGCCGCATTCGGGTGGTTCGGCTGCGGATTCCATTGTGCATCCCACCGCAGTCCGGCAGTCAGCGTTAGCATCTTGCCGAGGGGAATTTTGGCATCGGCGTAAAGTCCGAAATTCCGAACGCTGCCCTGGTAGAGTCCGTCGCCGACGACAAATGTCTGCTGAAACCGTCGTGGATCGTTGGCCAAGAAATCTGCGAGTGAATCGAAGTCGAAGCGGCCATTGAGATTAGCTTCATGCCGCTGTTGCGCGGGGTTATACCCAAATCCGCCTCCGACGTGCAGAATGAACCCGCCGCGGATGATCGCCAGATCGTCATTGAAACGATTGATGTTTGAGGTGTACAAATCGTTCGCTAGGCTGTTGCCGCCCAACACGCCAAAACCGTTGATGACCATCTCGGGCGCATCCGAATTCGGCGTCAGGGAGCGCTGGTCCTGTGCCCACTGGGCCGAGAAGCTGGTTCACTTTCTGCGTGCCGATCACAGTCGTGAGGTTACCGTGGATCCAGTAGCTATCACCGGTGAGTTGCGCGCTGTTGTCGAGGGTTGCTGTGCTGCGAGTCGAGCCATCATCGACATTGATAGCATGAACACGGTTGAAATTGAATTCCAGATTGAGGGTGTTCGCCGGGTTCAACAGGAAATCCGCACGCGCAAAAACCGCGGTTGGATCACTTTTGCCTACAACCTGTTGCTGCAGGATAGCGAGCGACGGAGGCACAGCTACACCCGGCGCCTGCGGCTGAAACTGTGTCCAGTACGGAATGTCGAGGTAATCCTGCTCGGCGCCGATGTAGAAGAAAGACCGGTTGCGTTTGATGGGTCCGCCAATCGAACCACCAAACTCATTCTGCGTATTATCGAGTGAGTGACCGAAGGCGTCGTTGGAAGTGAACGCGGATGGACGGCCTATGTAAAACGCCTCACCGTGATACTTGTTACTGCCCTCCTTGGTGGCGATGTTGATGAAGCCTGCGTTGGTGGCTCCAACCTGCGCCGTGGCTCCGGCATGTACGATCTGAAATTCTCGCACCACGGTTTGCGGAAAGAAGAATGAGCCATCTTGGGCGCCCCGTGGCCCACCTTGCAATGGATCGGTAAAGTCTGCGCCGTCCACCGCAACCGCCATGCTGTTGGCGCGCTGCCCATCGATCACCACTCCTGATGAATTCGGAGAAGGTTGTGCGCCCGCCGCCAACTGGCCGAATTGGCTGAAGTCCCGGTCGCGATTGGGAAGATAAGTCACGGTCAAGCCTGCTAGCGTGTTGCTTACCTCCGGCGCTTCCTTGTTCACGGCGGGGGCGACGGTGTTGCCCTCGACCGTAGGGCCGTGCGCCGTGACCGTCACGTCGTGGGAAACGGCGGCCACTTCCATGCGGACCGCGATCTGTACGCTGCTGCCGACGCCCAACGTCACACGAGCAGGCTTCTTCAGCGCGAATCCCGCCGCCTTCACTTCCACGGTATAAGGGCCCGGAGTCAACATCGCCGCGCTGAATGCGCCCTGTTCGGACGTGACCAAAGTGCGGGTGGAAGTGAAGTCGGTGTTGCGAACGGTGACCTGCGCTCCCACGATCACATTGCCTTGCGGATCGGTCACGGCGCCGCTGATCGTGCCGCGCGACGCCGCCGATTGCGCAGCCACCGCAACTGAGTACACCAGGAGCAGCAACAAAGCCACGACGTGCTTCGACGCTGCGCGTCTGCCGCGACGTTGGTCGTTATGCATCTTGCCGATCGAAGAGTATGGACATGCTTCCTGGGGTAAGGGACCGGTCGCGAAGAGCTTCGCAACCGGGTCCCTTGGGTTTACCGCACAGACGCTAGAACGAGATACGGGCGGAGAACTGCATCTCGCGCGGCGGCCCAACGTTGGCCAGACCGCCCACTGGTTGCCCGAATGTCGCAACCGGCGTGGCTGCATTACCGTAGGTACCATTGCGGCTAAAGGTATTGAGGTGATTAAAGGTGTTGAATGACTCAGCACGCAGGCTAAGGCTGGTCCGCTCCCCGATCTTGAACAGCTTCGCCAGCGCAAAATCGAAGTCATAGATGGCCGGCGCCTGTCCCCAATCGCGGGGCACGACGACTCCATTGATCACAGGCCGGTCTGAAGTGTTCCCGTCGCCGTTGTTATCGACGCCCGTGGTCACGTTGTAGGGGAAACCCGATCCCATCTGGGCGAACGCCGAGAACATGAAGCCCCACGGCAAGTTGTACGTGCCGCTCAGCGAGGCTCGATTGGTCTGGTTGAGCAAGCTGGTAGCCTTTTCGCAAACCACGATGCAGCTATAGTCGTTCGGATTCTGGCCGGTGCCGTCCCATTCCACGGTGTTGATGTCGTGCGACCAGGTGTAGCTCAGTAACAACGACAACCGATTGGAGAGTTGCTTGGTCAGCTTGACCTGAAGTCCATCATAAAAAGCACTGCCGAAATTGGCATAGGCCAGCACCTGGCGATAGCCCCCGGCAACCGGCAGGATAGGCCGGGTGGCATTGGCTGCCGCAACCGAACGTGTCTGCCCAGGAGCAGTACGAACGAACCCCGAGGGAGCGTTCAAGTCAACCGGTTGTTCGATGTGAATGGTGTGCGACCCGATGTAATCCATCGAATAGAACCAGCCTTTGCCGAACTCATGCTCGATCCCCAGGTTCCACTGTTGGGTGTACGGGTTGTAAAAGGTGTTTGGACAGTAATGCAGCTGCGAGACGGGCAGAAACTCATTCAGATAGGCGCATTGACCTGCAAGAATCGTGATATCGCGCGCCGGCAATTGGACTCCCGGCGGAAAGCTCGAGATGGGATTGAACGAGGTTGGAAAACCAAGTCCACCCGGAGCGACTGTATAAGTAAATACGCCCTGCGGTCCGCCTAACGCGGCGCTGGCTTCCAGATCAGCACGCTCTTCGGAGTAGTAAATTCCGTATCCGCCCCGGATTACCGTCGTGCTGCCCGGCATGCGGTACGCGAAACCGACACGAGGAGAGAACATGCCGTATTGCGAGGTAAAGGTCTGACCCTCGTAGCGCAGGCCCAAGTTCACGGTCAAGTCGCGAGTGACACTCCAGTTGTCCTGCACAAACATCCCGTAAAGCGTTTCCTTTATGTTGTAGTTGGCGTTGCCGAAGGATTGCGTAAAGCTGCTCGCAACGGGAGGCGAACCCTTTGGCGATCCCGGAGGCGCGAGACCGGGATTGTAGGTGAGTAACGTCGGGATAGGAATGGTTTCGTATTTCGAATTGATCTGGAAGCGGCCGTCAATATAACCGCTGCCGAACTCCTGTCCATAGCCTCCCGACGACGAGTAAATTACGTTGAACCCGCCTTTGACCTGATGATGGCCATGTGACCAGCTCAAGGTGTCGCCCCATTCATACTGATGGTTTAGAAGGTCTGCCCAGCGCGATTCGCCATTCGTGTAATAGCCGGAGACGTACTCTTGGGGCGCGGAGACCACCGGCAGGAACTGCGTGATGGGGGAACCAACCAGCAGTTGGAAACGGGCGTCGTTTAGAAGATTGGGGCTAATCGTTGCCGTGTCTGTGACCGCCGCCTGGTAAGTGCGCCGGGCAAACACACGTGCCGCCGAGGGGAGCGCCACACCGCTCACCGCGTCCTGCGGATTAGTGTCGGAGAAGCGATCGAAGTTGCCTCGCAATGTCAGCCGGTTATTCTGGCCGAGTTGCTGATCGAGGCGCGCGAACATCAGAGACTGACTGAAGTCGCCCGTGTAGATCGCCCCGGGATCAACCGGCGACGTGATAACCGCATCGCGATTCTGGTTCGTGTATTCGTAAGAAGCCAGGAAGTATGTCTTGTCCTTTACGATGGGGCCAGATACCGTTCCACTTCCCTGCGCCAGCGTGTTTACCGCCCGCTCCGTAGTGAGCGGGACATTTGCATCCGAGAAAGCGGGGCGCCCCATGCCGACAAAATCGCCGTGCCAGAGGTTGGTTCCGGATTTCGATACCAGGTTCACAGCCGTGCCGGCGTTGCGGCCCCACTCGGCCGAAGTGGCGTTTGTGTAGACCGTAAACTCCTGCACCACGGAGAACGGCACCGCCGCAAACATCGTCTGACGTCCCCAGCTATCGTCGGCGTCGGTGTTATCCAGTTGGTAAGTGGTCTGCCGTCGACCGTTGCCGTTGATGACATAGAGCGTCTCATTCAGAAACAGATCGCCCGTGGTCTGCGCCGGCCGCACCGAGGAGTTAAGCAACGGGAGCGACGATATTTTGTTATTGAGGATGGGCGTGTCCTGGATTTTCGTCAGATCGAGCCGCATTGCGACTTGATTGGACTCCGTCGGAAGGGTTTCCGAGGTGCCATAGACATTGACCTCGGTCTTGTCCCCAGCCACGTCGAGCGAAAACTCTACGGTCGCGGTAGTCGCGGCACGCAGTTGAATGTCACCGCGCTCGACCGTCTTAAACTGCGGAGCACTGACGCTCACCACGTACTGGCCAGTCAGAGGGATTCCGGCGAACGAAAAGTCTCCCGTTGCATCAGTTTGCGAGGTGCGGTTGAACGCAGTCGCTGGATTGCGAAGGACAACAGTAGCGCCGGCGATGGGACTTCCGTGCTGGTCTTGCACGCGGCCCTGGAGTGCACCAAGATCAGTCTGAGCCAGCACGTTGGTGTAGCTGAGAGACACCACAATGCTGGCAAGAATCGTAAACAGGAACACCTTGTAGCTATTTGAGCGCATGAAAGTGACGGTAATTCATGCGTCTGATTACTACCACCGATAGTAATACTATCCATTATTTACATAGTTCTGGGCGCTACAGCGAATGGCATCACGCCGGCAGGGACTCCAAAGACATCAGCACCCAACTCCAATAAGCTGAATCTCCCAAGTGCATGTGGCTCAGGATTACGCCACTCGTCAGGATGAATGTGACGAGACGACGGTAAAGTCAGATCAATCAGGTGGGATAAGAAGTTATCGAAAAGATATGGCTGCCCCTCAGGGATTCGAACCCCGATATGCCGCTCCAGAGGCGGCTGTCCTACCGTTGAACGAAGGGGCAGCAAATACGGCTGCTGCGAGCGCAGCGTGCTTGCCGCTACATTGATTTTATGTGCTATTGCGTGAGAGCGTCAACACAACGAGACAGGCTCGTCCTGCGAATTGACTCTGGTATCGGCTCAACCGGCTGTTCGTACAGCGCCAAAGCGTACCGCCGCGCTAAAATGAGCAACATCTTCTATCTTCAGATGAGGGCCCTATGACTTCTTCCGTAGGCACCGCAGCCTTTCCCACCGACGCCAGCGACGTGGCACGACAACTTCTGCAAGCCGAACAGTGCGCTCTAGTAGTGGTCGACATCCAAGAGAAGTTGCTGCCGCCAATCTTCAACAAGGACGAACTGATCAAGAACTCGCAGCTCTTGGTTCGCCTCGCCAACGTTCTGGAGATTCCGGTGGTGGTCACCACCCAATATGCTCAGGGACTGGGAGCAGTCGTGCCCGAAATCGCATCGCTTGTAAACAAGGTGCACACTATCGACAAGCTCGATTTCAGTTGTTTCGGCAGCAATGATTTCCGTTCTGCGCTGAAGTCGCTGCAGGGCAATCGGAACACCGTTCTGCTCTGTGGCATGGAGGCGCACATTTGCGTGATGCAGACCGCGCTCGGCGCCTTGAACGATGGCTACCTGGTGCACGTGGCCTCCGATGCCATTGGCTCGCGTGTCCGCTGGAACTGGGACATCGGAATCGATCGTATGCGCGCTGCCGGCGCAGTAATTTCCACCACCGAGATGATGATTTACGAACTGCTGCGGTGTTCGGGAACGCAGGAATTCAAGCAGATGCTGCCCTACCTGAGAGGATGATGCGCGCCGGATCGCGCCCCTCAGTTGACACTCGCGGTATCCTCGCACATTCATGATTTCACTCGCTCGCAAGCTCCGGCTGGCAGATTTCTTTTCGCTCGGCTTCGGCACCATGGTCGGCGTGGGCTGGCTGGTGGTGATGGACGACTGGCTGACGCGCGGCGGGCCCCTGGGCGCCGTCCTTGGGTTCGCCATTGGCGGCGCGGTGTTGCTCCCGATCGGAATTGTTTATGGGAAACTGGTGCGGGCGATGCCCGATGCTGCTGGCGAGATTGCCTACACTGCGGCAGTTTTTCCGCGGCCCGTCAGTTTCGCAACTGGCTGGACGATGCTGCTGGCGTATTACATCGTGTGCCCATGGGAAGCTGTGGCCATCGGACGCATCGCGGGCTACCTCTTCCCTGCCCTCAATTCCATTGAGTTATATCGAGTCGCGGGAAAGCCAGTGTATCTTCCCCACCTGATCATCGGCCTTGCACTCACTGGATTTCTAACCCTGTTGAACTATCGCGGCATCCGATTAAGTGCCTCTTTTCAGAACTGGACGACGTTTGCGGTGATCGCCCTCACGCTGGGATTCGTCGGAGCTGGCGCCAGTCATGGCTCGGCGGCCAATTTCCAGCCGCTGTTCAGTGGCCCCGCGGTTATTTCGATTTTTCTCGTTCTGCAAATCGTTCCCTATTTCATGACCGGCTTTGAATCAATCGGCAAGGCCTCGGAGGAGGCCAGCAGCGACTTCGAGCCACGTCAGTTCATGCTGGCGATTCTCTTGGCGATTGTGGTTGGTGCCACGTTCTATGCCACTGTGATCGCAGCGGTCGGCTATGTGGCGCCGTGGCAGAGTCTTGTGCACGAGCGATTTGCGACCGCAGTAGCGTTCGAGCGAGCCATGGGATCGGAGTGGATTGTCAGGGTGATCATGGCGGCGGCGCTGCTATCGCTAATGAAAGTATTCAACGGCAACCTGGTGGCTGCCAGCCGAATGCTCTTTGCCCTTGGCCGGAGAGGACTAGCTGATCCTCGACTGGGCCACGTGCATCCGACAAATCGTACGCCCTCGACGGCGGTGGTTTGTATCGGTATTGCGACTGCTCTGCTGATGTTCGGCGGACAATCGCTTTTGATTCCGATTACCGAGGTCGGTTCTCTGGCTGCGGCGCTAGGCTGGATGGCTTCGTGCGCTGCCTTCCTGCGAATGCGGCCTTCATCCTTTGGGCGTGCCGCCGCTCTAACGGGATTGTCGGTGACATCGCTCATGATCCTGATGAAAGTACTGCCTCAGGCTCCGGGACACTTCAGTCTCTACGAATGGGTCGCACTCGCTCTGTGGGTGGTACTGGGAGCTGTACTTCGCCGCCGGGTGCCGAGCGGCGAAGCACAGATCGAGCCTGAGCGTGTCTAAGACTGCAATTGCACGAGTTGCGGGTAATACTGCACGGCATGAGGTGAGGTCGAGAGCACGGTTTTCTCCGGCAGTTCGCCCATGTACATGGCGATTTCGTCACAAGCGTGCATGCGCGGGCAACGCAAACAGTCTTTGTACATTTTGTCGGGCAAGAGTTCCTTGTCCACCACCGTAAATCCCATCTTGCCAAAAAAGTCAGGGATACGCGTGAACAAGCACACGCAGGTCACGCTCTGGCGGGCGGATTCGGCCAGCAACGCGTCGATCAGCATCCGGCCAGCGCCCTTGCCTTTGGCCTTCTTGCCGATGGTGATGGAGCGGACCTCCGCCAGGTGCATGCCGTAAAGATGCAACGCACCGCATCCCACAACTTCGCCTTTGTGCTCAATTACGACGAAGTCTCGAATGTTCTCGCAGATTTCGGCAAGCGAGCGCCCGAGTAAAGTCCCATCACCAACGTGGATCCGGATGAGTTGCTCGATGGCCATCGCATCGGGCAGTGTCGCATTACGCGCAAACATGGGCAGCTCCTGCATAGATCGAGAGTGTTTCCTTCGCTTTCTTCAACGCCGCCCGAACCTGCAAAGGAGCAGTACCACCCGGTACGTCGTGTATGGCCAAAACTTGTTGCAACCGCAATGCGCTAAAGAACTGCTGCCCGGCGGTGATGCCGCAGCTTGCGTAGTCTTCCGTCGAGAGCTGTTCGAGCTCGCAACCCTTCTCGACACAGAGCTGCACAGCCTTGCCAATCATCTCGTGCGCGTGGCGAAACGGAACTCCGCTTCGAACCAGATACGCAGCTCCTGCCAGTGCGTTCATGAACCCGCGGCTTGCCGCTAACTCCATGCACGCATAGTCAAACGTCACGTTCGCTATGAATCCTGTCGCGACGCGGATCATGCCGCCCACTTGCTGAGCGGCACCAAACACTGGTTGCTGCGTCTCCTGCATGTCCTTGTCGTAAGCCAGCGGAAGCCCCTTCACCGTCACGAACAGCGCCGTCGCGTCGGCAAACACTCTGGCGGACTTGCCACGAATCAGTTCGAGCGCATCCGGATTTTTCTTCTGCGGCATCGCGCTGCTGCCGGTCGAATACTCTTCGGGCAACTTAACGAAGCCGAATTCAGTGGTTGCAAACAGAATCGACTCCTCCGCCCACCGGCTCAAATGCAGCGCGATCGACGACAACGCCTGTACGAACTCGATAGCAAAATCGCGATCACTCGTCGCATCAATGCTGTTGGCGGTCGGTGCGTCAAATTCGAGCGCCTTTGCCATACTCGCGCGATCCAGCGGCAGAATCGTTCCCGCGACCGCTCCTGACCCCAACGGACACTGGTTCAGCCGCTTGCTGCAGTCGGCCAGCCGCGACAAGTCGCGCACGATCATCTCAACGTAAGCCAACAGCCAATGCGCAACCAGCACCGGCTCAGCGCGTTGCAGATGCGTGTACGACGGCATCACAGCATCGCCGGCCTTCTCGGCCTGGTTCACAAATTCGCTCGCCAGCTCGACGAGCGCCTGAGAGATTCCATCGATCTGCGCTCGCACATACAGTCGCAGGTCAGTCGCAATCTGTTCATTGCGGCTGCGCCCGGTATGCAGCTTAAGACCAACCTCACCAGCGACTTCCACTAACCGTTTCTCGACGTAGTGGTGCACATCCTCAATTGACCCATCGTCGGCCGAAGGAATCCCCTCAGCCGCGATCTGGTCGAGCGCCGCAAGTGTGAGCGACAGCTCTCCATTGTCGAGCACTCCTGCCTTCGCGAGCGCGGCGGCGTGCGCTTTGCTCGCCGCCACCTCGTAAGGTAATAGGATGCGGTCGAATGGAAACGATCGCTGCCATTGTTCGAAATCCGCGTTCAGCTCCTGACTGAAGCGGCCCGACCACATCTTCACTTCACTACCTCGGTCTTCTGGTGAATCAGTGCCCGCGAACGCGCCGGCAATCCGAGGATGCGAATGAAGCCTTCTGCATCCTTCTGGTCATAGCTCGTGCCCATGGTGAAGCTGGCCACATCGGGACGATACATCGACGTTTCGGACTTCCGCCCAGCAATCGCGATATTGCCCTTGTAGAGTGCCAGAGTGACTATGCCGTTCACATCGTCCTGGGAGCTCTTCACGAATGCCTGCAACGACTCGCGCAGCGGCGTGAACCAGAGCCCGAAGTACACAACCTCGGCATACTTAAGTCCGATGTGTTGTTTGAAGTGCGCCAGTTCGCGGTCGAGGCAAAGCGCCTCGAGTTCGCGGTGCGCCGTCAACAACAGCGTGCCGCCGGGAGTTTCATAGCAGCCCCGCGATTTCATGCCCACGAATCGGTTCTCGACCAGATCAATCCGCCCGATGGCATTCCGCGCGCCGATTTCGTTCAGCACTTCCACGGTCGCCACTGGATCGAGCACGACTCCGTTCACCGCGACCGGCAGCCCGTGCTTGAATTCAATCGATACCGTCTCGACGGCATCGGGAGCGTCCTGCGGAGACTTTGTCCACGTCCATGTCGTGTCGAGCGGTGCGTTGTTGGGGTCTTCCAACTCGCCTCCCTCGTGGCTAACGTGCAGCAGATTGCGATCGCGGCTATGGATCTTCTCCCGGCTTTGCGCCACAGGAATGCCGTGCGCCTCCGCATATTCCAGGCAGTCCTCGCGCGACTTCAGTGTCCACTCGCGCCACGGCACGATGACCTTTAACTCAGGCGCCAAAGCCTGATAGGCATGCTCAAAGCGCACCTGATCGTTCCCTTTGCCAGTGCAGCCGTGCGAGACGGCCGTAGCGCCCTCTTTCAACGCACACTCCACCTGATACTTGGCAATGATCGGCCGTGCCAGCGATGTTCCGAGCAGATACTTGTGCTCATACACTGCACCGGCTTGAATCGCGGGGAAGACGTAGTCAGTCAGAAACTCCTGCCGCAAGTCCTCGACGATGACTTTGCAAGCGCCGGTCTTGTAGGCCTTGTCGACGACCGCATCCAGGTCGTCGCCCTGACCAACATCAGCCACAAAGGCGATGACCTCGCAATCATAGTTTTCCTTCAACCACGGAATAATAATGGAGGTGTCCAACCCTCCTGAATAAGCAAGGACAACTTTTTCACGCATGTGCGCTCCTCGGCGGAAAGCGGTGAACACCGCCTTCCAGCAACATAACCATGATGGCTTTTTGAATATGCAGGCGATTTTCCGCCTGATCGAACACGACCGAGCGCGGCGAATCGATCACCGACCCGGCCACTTCGTCTCCACGATGCGCCGGCAGGCAGTGCATGAACACTGCATGCTTGGCGGCCTTGGAGAACAACTTCTGGTTCACCTGAAACGGCATAAAAATCTTGCGGCGTTGGGCCGCCTCGGCTTCCTGACCCATGCTCGCCCAAACGTCGGTGTAAACAGCATCTGCGCCGGCTACCGCTTCCACCGGATCGTTGGTCACCAGCACCGTCGAACCCGTGACTGCAGCGATCTTCTCAGCGGCGCTGGTGATGTCGGCGTGCGGTTCGTATCCCACCGGGGTGCCCACCGAGATCGAGGCGCCCAGACTCGCGACAGCAAGCATCAGCGAGTGCGCTACGTTGTTGCCGTCACCCACATAGGCGAGACGAACATTGTGGAGATCGCCAAAATGTTCCTGCAATGTCTGCATGTCGGCCATGGCCTGGCATGGATGCTCTAACTCACTGAGCGCATTAATCACCGGAATGGATGCATGCTGCGCCATTTCCGTCACAGTTTCGTGGGCAAAGGTCCGCAGAACGACACCATCAATCCAGCGCTCGAGATTGTGAGCCACGTCGCTCAGACTCTCGCGCGCTCCTAAGCGCGACTGCGTCTGGTCCACAAAGAACGACGATCCGCCCAGGCTGTTGATGCCAGCCTCGAACGTCAGGCGCGTGCGCAGCGAGGGCTTCTCGAAGAACAGCACCACCTGCTTGCCGACCAAAGTGCCGCGATAGTCCGCCGGACGCAGCTTCATTGCCGCCGCCAGTTCCAGCGCGCAGGCCAGCTCAGCAGGCTGAAAGTCCTGGATCGAAATCAGGTCGCGACCGGTCACGCTGCGCTGCGTGAATAGGCTTTGGCTCGCGCCCGGTGGAATAGTTGTTGCAATCACGTCATACCTCCTTCTGGTTCAACCAGATGGAAAAAGAAAAACAAAATGTCTGGATTAAGTTCCAATAGCTTCTGGAGTGACTTCTAAATGTGTCGCTCGAGAGCGCGATCGAAGGCGTGTCGGTTCATGAAGCAATCACCTCCGTACCGCAGTCGATGGGATGGGTGAAGAATCCCGGCAGAACTTCCGCACTCGACGCCGGAAGAATACGCACACGCGTGACACCCTTCTTCAGCGCGCTGGTGCAGGCTTCTAGCTTGGGCAGCATGCCGCCACTCACGGTTGCTTCCTCAACCATCCGCGGAACGGCTTTCACATCGAGCCAGCGAATGACGGTTCCATCCGCGTCCTTCACACCAGAAACGTCCGTAAGATAGATCAGCGCGTGCGCCCCGCACGCCACAGCGCAGGCCGACGCCATCTGGTCGGCGTTGACGTTGTAGTATTCGCCGTCGAAGCCGAGCGCGAGGCTCGAGATGACCGGCACAATGCCCGCATTCCAGAACTGCTGGATCCCATCGATGTTCACCGAGCGAATCTCGCCCACAAATCCCAAGTCGGGCGATACCTTTTTCGAGGCGCGAAACATACCGAGGTCGCCGCCGCACAGCCCGATCGCCGGCTGACCTGCCGCTCCAATACTCGCCACCAGTTGTTTGTTCAACTGCCCAGCCAGAACCATGATCGCGACATCGCGAGTCTGGGAGTCGGTAACCCGCAGGCCGTTCACGAAGCTGGTTTCGCAACCAAGTTGCTTCAGCGTACGGCTGAGCGCAGCTCCACCGCCGTGCACCACTACAACTTGGTGCCCTTCCTTGCAAAGGCCAGGGATAGCAGCTGCGAACTTCTTCACCACTTCCTTGTTGTCGAGCGCGGCCCCGCCAATCTTCACGACGAGCTTCATTGCAGTCCTGCTCTCTCGTCGAAGCCAAACATCAGGTTCATGTTCTGAACTGCCTGTCCGGCTGCGCCCTTCAAAAGGTTGTCAATGCACGACACCACCACTGCTCGCGTGCCATCCGGCGAGAGCGAGAAACCGATGTCGCAATAATTCGTATTGCGCGAGAACTTGATCTGCGGCAACTTTTCCGCGCCGAAGATCCGCACCCACGGCTTGCCGTCGTAAAACGTACGAAGTGACTGTTCCAACTCTTCCGCCGTTACCGGTTTCGCCAGCTTCACGTAGATGGTCGACAGGATTCCTCGCGGGATCGGCAGCAGGTGCGGTGTGAACTGCAACAAGCCACTCTCGATGCCTAACTGTTCCAGCATCTCACCCGTATGCCGGTGGCCAAACACGTTGTAGGCGGCGAAGTCGCCGTCCACTTCCACGAAGTGCGTCTTCGCCGTCGCGGCCTTCCCTGCTCCCGATACACCCGACTTCGAGTCGCAAATCACGCCATGCGCTACGTCGACATAGCCCGCTTGCATCCACGGCGCCAGCGCCAGGATGATCGACGTCGGGTAGCAGCCTGGATTGGCCAGCAATGACGCTGACTTTATGTCGTCGGCGTGCAACTCGGGCAAGCCGTACACCGCTGCGTCATTGATTTGAGCTGCCGCCTCAGGGTCGGCGTCGCTAAAGCAGTACACTGCGCGATTCGCCGAGTCCTTCAGTCTCCAGGCGCCGCTTAGATCGATCACCCGGAAACCGCGACTGACCGCTTCCGGCACCAACTCACGCGAGAACTCGTGCGGCGTGGCCAGAAACAACACGTCCACCCCGGCATCTTTCATCCGCTGCCACGAAAAGCTCTCGAACGGAAAGCCGCCATTGCCGGCAAGCTGGGGATAAGCCTCACTCAGGTCTTTGTGTGCACTATCTCCGTTGCGGCTGAACAGGAGCGGTTTCTTCGATCCATCGTGCCGCGCAAGCAGACGCACCAATTCGAATCCGGAATACCCGGTTGCACCAAATACCGCGGATTGGATTTGCTGCCCCATTTACGAATTACCGAAAATAACCGCGAATGCGATGAGTCAACCTCTCTGCGCGCGCGTTGTCGGGGGCGATCACCAGGATGGTGTCATCCCCGCCTATAGTCCCTATGACCTCTTCCCACTCCTCTGCGTCAATCGCGGCCGAAACCGGTTGCGCGCTGCCGGCGCTGGTCTTCACCACAACCAGGTTCTGCGCTGCCTTTACTTCGTACACAAACTCCTGAATCAGGCGCTCAATCGACGGTAGAAACGCATCAGGAACTTCTCCCTGGGGAAATTTGTAACCGTCCGGCGTCTTCACCAGCCGCAACTCATGAATGTCGCGCGACAGGGTCGCCTGAGTCACCCGGTGCCCGCGTCTGTAGAGCCGGCGCCGGAGTTCCTCCTGGCTGGCCACGTCCTGACTGCTGACCAGATCGCGGATAGCGGTATGACGTGCCAGCTTCGACATAGCATAAATATACATTTCTATGCATACTAATGCAACGCATATTAGACACCTTGCCTGCCGAATTGTAGCGGCCATTTTGTAAAGAATTGTGTCGAGGTGGCACCATCGCGCACTCCTGATGCGAGCAGGCGCACGATTGGACGATGCGTTGGGAACTAGCGCTACTCCAAGTTTCGTTGTTGCAGAAATTCTCGTGCCACGATGGCCGCATCTCTCTTCTCGCCATCCACCGCATAGTTCATCCTCCGCATATCGTTGGCACTGATGCATCCGGCTAGTCGTTCGAATGCCGCGCGAGCGGCAGGAAATCTCTGGAATAACTCTGGACGCACGATCGGCACGGCATCATAGGGCGGAAAGTAGTGACGATCGTCTTCGAGTACAACCAATTTCAACGCTTCGATCAGGCCATCCGTGTTCGATCCGGCGACGATATCGACGCTACGATTTTGCAGGGCCCGATAGAGTAGGCCAAGGTCCATCACTCGCGGCGCTTCGGCGAACTTCAAATCGTAAGTGCGAACCAGCCCCTGGTAGCCATCTTTGCGCTCGAGAAACTCGTAGCCGACGCCGAGCCTCATTTGCGGAGCGTGTGGCGCAAGTTGTGACAATTTGGTCAATCCGAGGCGCCGCGCATCATCGCCCCGCATGACCAGGGCAAAGCTATTGTTGAAACCCAGTGGCGGCATCACGTCCAAATTAAATCTCTGTAGGTATTCGCTCTTCACCGTTTCATACACTTGCGCGGCGTCGCCCGATGCAGTCTGCTTAAGCACCGCAGCCAGTGCCGTACCGGTGTACTCGGGATACACATCGATGCGTCCCGCAAGAATCGCCTGCTGACAAATATAGGTCCCGGCCAAATAGAACCGCCGATCCACCGTGGTTCGGCAGGACTGCTCCAGCAGTTGTGCGAACAACTCCCCCAGGATCAACTGTTCGGTGAAGTTCTTGGAGCCAACGATGATGTCGTGGCCTGAGGTGCTGCAGCCCGACGCCAGCAACGCCAGACACCCAGAAACAAACGCGCGGCGATCGAGCATGTCAGTGCTGCCTGCGCGCCAGGAGTTTTTCGACTCCCCCTAGCAGCGAGTCGGCCAGCAAGGCCATGAGTGCGGCAGGGATGGCTCCGGCCAGGATCACGCCGTTATCCACCATCGCTATGCCGCGGAATATGAACTCACCCAAGCCGCCGGCGCCGATGGCCGCGGCAATCGTAGCTACGCCGATTGTTATCACTGTCGCCACGCGAATACCGGCCAGAATGACCGGTGAAGCGAGTGGCAATTCTACGTGCCACAGCAACTGGCTCGACGTCAGCCCCATAGCTACAGCCGCTTCGCGAACCGGAGCGCTGATTCCCGTGATTCCTACGTAGGTATTGCGCACGATGGGCAACAGTGCGTAAAGCGCAAGCGCGACAATCGCCAAGCGATCCACTCGGGCACCCAGCCAAGGCAAGGGCAGAAGCAGTCCGAACAGCGCCAAGCTTGGAATCGTCTGAATGATATTTGTGCTTCCCAGAACCAGTGTCTTGAGCTTCGGCTGTCGGGTCAGCAGAATCCCTAGCGGCACGCCAATTAGAACGGCAAGCAGCATTGAAATGCCAACCAGCCAGAGGTGTTCACCCGTGAGCATGGCGACTTCGCGTTTGTGAGTAAGCAGAAAGTTCAAGCCGCAAATCCTCCGCGCGGACCTCGTCAGTTAGTTCACCAACGACAAGTCAGGCGCGCCGGTGCCCTTCAGTCGTGAAGCACTTGCTGTCCTGCCCGGTAGATGCCGACGTATTCCTGCGCCACGGCGTCGCTGGACTGCACAAATTCTCTCGGCGTGTCGATGCTCCGAAGATGTCCGGACTCCATTAACGCGATCCGGTCACCCAGCATGAGCGCTTCTCCCACATCATGGGTGACAAAGACGATCGTCTTTCTCAGTTTCTGTTGCAACTTCCTGAATTCTCTTTGGATTTCCGCGCGTGTAATGGGATCGAGCGCGCCAAAAGGCTCATCCATCAGCAGGATCGGCGGTTCAGCTGCCAGCGCGCGAGCCAATCCCACCCGTTGCCGCTGTCCTCCCGACAGCTGGCTGGGATAGCGACCCGCGAATTCCCTACGGGGCAGACCGACCAACTGCAGAACGTCCTCTACGCGATCGGCGATTCGCTGGCGCTCCCACTTCTCCAGTTTCGGAACCAGTGCAACGTTCTCCCACACCGTGTAGTGAGGAAATAGGCCGACGTCTTGTATGGCATAGCCGATGCGGCGGCGCAACTGGATTGGGTCCCATTCTCGAGAGGGCTTGCCCTCGACTCGCACTTCTCCCGACGAGGGAGTCAGCAAGCGATTAATGAGTTTGAGGCAGGTCGTCTTGCCGGAGCCGCTGCGGCCCAGCAGCATGAAGGTTTCGCCGCGAATTACGGCCAAGTCGAGTGCGGAGAGCAGCACGCGCTCCGCCGATACGCGGTATTCCACGTTGCGAAATTCGATCGTCGTGTCTGGCTGGCTGCTCATGTCGTAATCGCAGATCGCAGGCCCGTTCCATCAATTCGCAACAGCGTACCAAAAACGCCTCGCTAATGTTGTAAAACGGCGGGCAACGCAAGCAGATCAATCACAGAACGAGAAACCCGCGCCAATACGAAAGGGCACCCTCAGGTGCCCTAACTCATCTTGAATTTCCGCCGCTTGGTATTAGCGCCGGCCCCAGCCGCCGCCACCACCGCCACCGGAACGTCCGCGGTCGCGACCGCCACCGCCGCCGCCACCGAATCCGCCACGGCCACCGCCGCCACCGCCGCCTCGCGGCCGGTCGGCCTTGGGCCGAGCCTCGTTTATGTTTAGGTTCCGTCCACCGAGACTGGTACCGTTCAACGCCTCGATCGCCTTGGATGCGGCGTCGTCATCCATCATTTCAACGAACGCGAATCCGCGCGGCTGTCCGCTGTCACGGTCGGTAATGATGTTGACCTTTTCGACCGCGCCATAAGCTTCAAATAACGAGCGAACCTGGTCTTCCGTCGAATCGAAAGACAAGTTCCCCACATAGATGTTCTTCATCGGTGCCTCACTATTGCTGGGAGGCCGTTTCGCGGATCAGGAATCGATAGCGCAGCGCGGCCGCTGGTTGGGGTTAGTGGTGGGGACGGACTCTGTTGGCGACGATTTACGACACCTAAAATAAAACAGTGGGCAGTTTGCACTGCCCACCCGTTAAAGCTGATTACAGAACTTGTACGTTCTCAGCCTGCCATCCCTTGGGACCGCGTTTCACTTCAAAGCTCACTGCCTGGCCTTCCTGCAGCGAACGGAAACCGTTCGACTGGATGGCTGAGAAGTGCACGAAAACGTCTTCGCCGTTCTGGCGTGAAATGAAGCCAAAACCCTTGGCGTCGTTAAACCACTTTACTGTTCCTTGTTCCATTTGTTTCTTGTTTTTCCTTGTATTGATGTTGCGTTGCGGGATCGGAAGGTTACAGGCAGGAATCGCTCGTACAACAGGAGGGATGGCTGCGAACGTGCCGTTCAAACATACGCACCTATACTATACACGATTCCTCCGGGAAGCCCAATCAGACGACACCGCATTCCCTTTAACCCAACACAATGGCGAGGCTTCTCATTTCGCAGAAAGGCCCTTCTCCCCGCCAGCATACCGGCTCGGATTGCAGCATCTCGGTCTTACTGCACCAGTAACAGAAGGCGGCTTCCGGAATCCAGGTAAACCGTTGTCTTGGTCGATTGCAAAATAGTCCCCGGCTCTCCCATCGAATAGCTGGCGATGGTGATGTCCTGAAGGTAAGACACCCCGGGTCGCATGGCTTCCGGCGTTACCGATGTTGCGCCACGAATTCCCAGGCCTTTATTGAGCGTGTCGCCTCCGGCACTGCCTGACGTTCGGCCTTCCGCCGATGACATCTGACTGACGCGACCGGCTGACGCCGCGCCATTCTCCGCCGCGACGGGATCCACCGAGCCTTGCTCCCAATGCGGCGCAACGCTGACCAGCGCCATGCTTAGGGGCACTTCCTTGCCGTCCTTCAACTGCGCTTTGTCGAATAGCAATCCCAGCTTGGACGGGCCTTCCTTGTCGGCCTTCATCTTGATGTCGGTTACTTTGCCAATAATGTGCGTGCCTTTGGGGAGTTCCGTTCCGTCTTTAAGCTTGGTTGGTTCCGTCATCCGAGCGACAACTTCATCGCCGACTTTTACTTTTTTCGGATGAACAATTTTCTCCAGCGTTGCGTGAATTTCAGGAGAGGAAGCGGCGGGCTCTGCAGCGGCAGGTTGGTTCTGTGCGACGGCCAATTGCGCCGCCAATAGGACTGCCGCAAACGAGGCAATCGTCAAAATGGAAATGACCTGACAAAATCGATTCACTTTGCTCATAACAAACGCTCCACACGAGAGTGATACCCAGCAGTGATAACCCGTCGAGCGAGTTTCCGCTCCGGCTGATAAGAACAAATATACGCTTTGCGCCGTGATCGGCAGTCCACTGCCACCAATTGCGTTCCGGCGCCAAACTTCGCTCGGGAAAACTGCCGACCATCCAATCCGAGAACTTCAGAAATCCACTCCGCCCATTGGTGGCGTCCCTCAACCACCGTCGTGCAACTGACTGTTTCCCTGAAGGTGCTGAACCGCAACTCGATTCGCAGGAAAGCGGCTTAACCACTTGACATCTGAGTAAACCGCCAGCAGAATGCCAGCACTGGGACTAAGCGAAAAGACGCCGATTGACCCGAAAGAATCCTCCCTCGTTCAAGCTGGACCAGCGGTGGAATTACACCGAAGCGGGACGGGCTAATCAGCCCTTAAAGGAATCTCCTATGCGACTTGCACATGTATCCAAGATTGTTGTGGTAGGTATCGCCGCATTGATGTGTGTGGCTCCGGCCATGGCCCAGCAGGTTCATTTTTTCCCGGACTTCTCATCCGGCACGAGCAATCTGCAAATGAACGGCAGCGCCCACGTAACCACCTACAACTCAGCGAAGGTACTTCGTCTGACCGACGGGTATCCTGGAGTCGGCACCTTTCATCCCGAGGTCTCGTCGGCTTGGTTCAAACTCGCTCAAGCTCAGAACTTGGGATTCACCGCCTACTTTCGGTTCCAGATTCATACGGCTGCGCTTTGCTGCGCTCCTGCCGATGGCTTGGCTTTCGTCGTCCAGAACACCTCGCCGACCGCCCTGGGCACCGGAAATGGAGGGCTCGGCTACGCGGGAATTCGCGACAGCCTGGCCATCGAGTTTGATACATATCAAAATCCTTGGGATCCGAGCCCGAACCATGTGGCCGTGCAGAGTTGCGGCACCGGCGCCAACGCACCCCAGCACATCACTGGGAACTGCCTGGTGCCTGGTGGGATCAACAGCAACCCTGCCGCCGTCCCTCACTTGGGTGTAACTTGTGGCAATTCCGGACCCTGCACGGATGGTATCCCTCACGACGTTGTCGTCGAGTACGACCCGCCAACGAGCGGCGTCGGCAACGGGACGCTGACCGTTTGGATCGATCCAGCGTTCGTCTCGGGAACGCATACTCCGGTATCGACTGCGGTGAAGGCTATCAACATTCCCTACAACATTAACAACACTCAAAACTCGCAGGGGATTTCCCTCGCCAACGGTACTTCTGCGTGGGTAGGGTTCACCGCCTCCCAGACCGCCGACCCGCAGGCGCAAGACATTCTTGCCTGGGAGTTCTCAGTTCATGCTCCTGCTCAGGTTCAGCAGATGCTTCCGTCATGCCAAACTGACGTCAATGGTAACTGCATCGCGCCGCCGCCGCCGGCGACGTTCAATTTTGGTGCAAATGATACCGTCGTGAGTGAATTCTGCGATCCCAGTAATCTCACCACGGATTGTTTTAAGAACAACCCCAATAACCCCTACCTCATGACGGTAGTGGCTACGCCCACGTCTCCTAGCGTATTTCACGCGCGGCTGGCGGGCACCCAGTTCGATAGAGAACAGTGCATCGTTTACCAGGGAACGGGCGGCAATTGCATGGTGTATTCCATCACCTGCCAGTTGCAAAGCAATCCCACCCAAAACGTGACCTGTCCCGCTAGCTTGCCAAATACGTGCAATAACATTGGCGATCCAGGCTGCATTGTGTACAGCACCAGCTTTTACACATTGGAGAACGTTACTCCTACCAATGCGGATTACCTCAAGGCTGATCCCATCGGTTCCAACAACTGGATATCTATCTTCCAGATGTATCAGCCGAATATTTTTGATGGCAGAACCACTGGTACGGGCAGCTCTTCGTCGGACTTCGTGGCTACCTACAATCCGAATCTCCCATGACCGGGGGGTTTCGGTGTAATTGATGGCACTAACGAACCCCGGCTTCGGCCGGGGTTTTCTTTTGCCGCCTCAAGCTGAAAAGCGTACCCGAGCCGCAGAGATCGCCACACAAGCACGAAGTTGTAGGAAAAAACTGATCTGTCTGCCTGGTTTGTTGAAATGCGGAACGAGGAAAGCTATGTTCCGCCCTGATACGCCTTCACGGCCTCGTGATACATGTCCTTGAGGTCGGAGCGATCCAGCAGACGGCTGGCGCCGTTCTCTTTGCTGATGGATTCAAGAATCCGCACCGCTTCCTGATACTGCGGCGCGTACTCCCTGGCCTTTCCTCCCAGGCTTAGCACTTCTCCCATAAGGTAATGGGCGCGTGCCTGCTCCACCTGAAGACCGAGTTTTTCCGCGCGGTTCATCGCGCGATCCAGTTCCTGTTGCGCCTCTGCCGGCTTCTTGTTGGCCAGCAAGGCCTGCGCCATATAGATCGACGACTGCACCGACAAAGCTTGCAGTCCCAGCGATTCCGATTCGTCCAGCAGTTTCTTCAACACCGGTATCGCAGCTGCCGAACGGCCTTCGACGACATCGAGTCTGGCCATGTTGAACTGTGAAACAGCCTGCAATTGACGGCTCTTCGACTTGGTTGCCACCTGCATTGCTTTGTCATACTGCTGACGAGCGGTGGCGTAATCGCCGCGGTAGAAGTAGCTGTCTCCCAGGTAATTCAGCGACTGCGCCAGCACCGTATCGTTCTTGACGCCCGCCGCTAGCTTCACCGCGTCTTCCAGGCTCTTCTGTCCTTCGTCCCAGCGCCCGACTTCCGACAGCGCGTTGCCGTAGCGTCCGGTGGCTTCCACCATCAGCCATGTCTGGTCCTTGGCCTGCTCAAAGTCTTTGAGCGATTCCTGCAAGGCACTGAGTGCCGAGGCATACTTCCCTTGTTCCGCGAACAGGGCGCCTAAGCTGCTGGAATTTTCCGCCACTCCGTTCTGATCTCCACTGTTTCGACGAATCTCTTGTGCCTTCAGGAACTGCGTCACCGCCGTGTCGTATTGACCCAGTTCAACGTTGACCTCGGCCAGATTGTGAAGCGACTCGGCCATGTCGTCGGTGAGTTTCAGCTTCTCGCGGATTTGGTAGGCCTGCTCGTACGACGTCAGCGCGTCCTGGAAGTTATCCATGTAACTTCGAATCGAGCCGAGGTTATTCAGGCACAGCGCCTGATTTTCCTGGTCGTTCAACTCTCGATAAAGTGTCAGCGCATCAGTCGTACTTTTTAGCGCTTCCTCGTATCTGGCGTGGTCCGAATAGTACGAACCAATGTTCATCAGGAGAAGCGCGATGCCGTGCTTGTCGCCGATGTGCTTGTACGCTGCTAGCGACGCGTTGTAATTCGCCAGCGCCTCGGTGGAATTGCCCATTTGGTTCTGCACCGTGGCGATCATGTTCAAACTGCTGGCGACACCTTTTTCCAGCCCCAGCTTCTTGCGCAACTCGAGTGCGTCGTTAAAGTTCTTCAGCGCCTCATCCAGCTTGTCCAGGCTCTTGTAGGCCAGCCCCATCTGCTGTTCGACCGATGCCCTAGCCTCTTCGTTGCCAAGCTGCTCTGCTTGGCTGTAGGCGGAATTCAGAAACTCCAGCCCGGCCTGGGGATTGCCCGCCTTAATTTCCACCCGTCCGCTGGCCAACAGCGCGTCGACGTTCTTTGAATCGGCGGCTCGGACCTTCGCCAGCCGCTTCCTGGCATCATCGTACCTGCTTGCATCTTCATAGAGTCCGGCCAACTTGAGCTGTGCGTCCGTGTCGTCGGGATTTCCTTGGGTCAATTTTTCATAGGCGTCAATCGCCTTCGCCGTGTCATTCATGATCACAGCGTGGTTGGCCGCAACCAGGTACTTTTGCTGTGCAGGCAGGTTGTCGCTCAACGTCACGGCTCGCCGTGACGCCTGTTGTGCTTTGTCGTCGAATCCCAGGTTGTTATACGACTGCGCCAGCCTCGAATAGGCCATCGCGAAATTCGGATCCTCGGAAACCGCTTCTTCGAACTGCTTGGCAGCGTCTTGATCCTTTCCAGCACGTGCGAGCTGCAGTCCTTCGTCGTACGCCTTTAACGCCGGCACCGACTTAGTTAAGACATATTGTCCCTGTCCCTTAAGATCTTTCAGCACATCCGGATCCGTCGACAGATTCGCGCGCACCTGCGACGCCAGGTTGTCCAACCCTCCGAGCAAGTCTTTCTCGCTCGGAATGTCCGTCTTCAGCTCGAAGTTGCGGTCGTGCTTCAGGTCGTAGACCGTCGCGTTAATGCGGATCTGGTCCCCGAATTTCTGGTACTGCCCATAGACGACGGTGTCAGCGCTGGTGAAATCAGCGATGCGCTTCAGCATCGATAAATCAAGCTGCGACTGCGGTGAGATGTGCAAGTCGCGCAATACCTCTTGCAGGCGGCTGGGCGAAACCAGTCGCACGCGTTGCGACTGGCCAATGTCGGTGCTCAATGTCTCCGACAAGCTCGACGCCAGCCAGTTCAAGCTCGGATCCGCCGACTGGTTGTAGAACGGCACAATCGCCAACGACAACGCGGCAGCTTGCGCCGACTGACCAGTTCCAGTCCCGCCCCCAGTCTTCATCTTGACCACAACGCCGACGCCCGCTAGCAGTACCAACGCCGCAACTCCACCTGCCACCCATCTCATTGGGAATCGCTTTGCGGGGGCTTCAGTTGTGGTAGTGGTATCAGCCGCACCTGTGCCGAGTGACGCCGCGAACGCCGACGCGCGCAACGCTGTACGTCCAGTGCCACTCGAGCGCGGACGCTTGCCCTCGAACACATCCAGATCGTCCAGCAACTCCTGAAGGCTGCTGTAACGCGCCTTGGGATCGCGCTCCAGGCATTTGGCGGTAATCATGCTCAACGCTGGCGGAATTGTCGGGTCAACATCGGATAACGGGACCGCTCGTTCCTGCGTTCGCTTTACCAGGCTGGCAATTGCGCTCTCCGCCCGGAACGGAATATTGCCGGTCAGCAGCTCGTAAAAAATCAGCCCCATGGTGAAGATGTCGGAGCGCGCATCCAGATCGGAACCCATCGCCTGCTCCGGCGACATGTATTCCATCGTCCCAATCATCATGCCGGTCTGCGTCATCCCGTCGCCCTGGACGGTTTTCGCCAGCCCGAAGTCCATGATCACCACGCGGCCCGAGGCGTCGCGCATAATGTTGCTCGGCTTCAGATCGCGATGGATGACACCTTCGTTGTGGGCTGCCTGCAGTCCCCCACACGCCTGGCGCAGGATGGTGATCGCTTCTCTGGGCGACATCTTGCCTTGGCGCGTCAGGATGGTTCGAAGGTCTTCGCCCTCGATGAACTCCATCGTGATGAACTTCACGCCTTCGGCTTCGTTCAGGTCGTAGATGCGAATGATGTTGCGGTGGGTGACTTGCCGCGCCAGCACCAACTCCTGCTTGAAGCGCGCCAGAATCGCAGGGTTTCCGGCCAGATCGGGTCGGATTACTTTCAATCCAACTGTGCGATCGACTTCGTTGTCGCGCGCTTTGTAGACCGCGCCCATGCCGCCCATGCCCAACAATTGCTGGATCTCATAACGGCCGCCAAGCACCGTTCCGACTTCCAGTACGGTCGCGCCGATGGCTGCGAAAACCTGGTTCTGTATGCCCGAACTGGGTGGCTTCTTGGTTTCGACAATCGTCGCTTCGTTGGAAGAGTCGCGCTTGACCACTGGCGGAGGCGAGACAGTCTGGGCTGAGTCAGGGAGAGGGTGCGTTCCAGCTTGGGTCGCATCCAGGTCGACTCCCGCCAGTGTGAGGTCTTCTGGATTCAAGGCAGGCTGGGGCGTTGCGGCGGAACTCTCGCCACTGGAAACAGCGGTACCCTCTTGCGCTCTCCGAGATCCTCGGTCCGCGTCGCCTGACATAGTTCCCACAGTGAGATTTAGCCGACTCGATCCAGTGCCATCCCGGGCCACCAGGATCGAATATGTTGTGAGTATAACGTCGTTTGCCAGCCCTCAACGACGGAATCGACCTGTGGCACACTTCGTCAACACCGCGCGATTGTTAATAACCTAAGCGCCAACACTGACGTCGGGTAACTACTAACACCTAAGTGCTAGACTCTCGCCCTTCCGGCGCTTCTGCTCTCCACAACCGCAACGCAAGCGCCCACAGGATGACCGGAACCAGCATCGCTACTCCGGTACCGACCGCTACAGCCCGAGGAGAAACCCCTGCGTCAATTGTTATCCCCGCAATCCAAGTGGACGCCGCCAACACCAGCATCGAGATGGCGAGGTCAGCTCCAAAGATACGCCCTAGGAAACGATCCTCCGTATTCAAGTGCAGCAGCGTGGTTGAAAACACCCACACGGTTGACGTCCCGCAATGCGCGATCACGATCACGGCGACTGCGGTCCAAATGCTGTACGCGTTGCCCAGCGCCAAGTACCCTAGTCCACCGAGTGCGAAGCCCAACAAAACGACAATGCGAAGGCGTGTCTGGCGCTGCCCTGTCCATCGCGTCGCAAGCAGCGGCCCAACGAGCGCTCCGATGCCCCGAGCGCCCATCAACATGCTCATACCGAACAATGCCGCCCGCGCTGGGGCGATGCCGGAAATCGGCACCGTAAATACCCGTTCCGCCATAACGGGATACAGCACCCATGAAGTTCCTACAATGCTGACACCAGCCTTGAGTGAGACCAATGCTGCGAGTTTCGGATCATGAGCGATATACCGAAAGCCTGCGCGAATCGACGACCACCCTGCGCCCTGATCCTCGGGGTGTCGGCCGACCGCGTCCGCATGCAATTCGGCGAAATGCATTCGGCTGATCAGCCACGCAGAAGCCAGGAACGAAAGTGAATTTAGAACGAAAACTGCATCCCGGCCCAACCATGCTGCAATCAATCCGCCGAGCACAGACCCTATCGCCAGATCGAAAGACCACGTCGCCGACGACAGCGTATTCGCCACAATCACATCGTCTGCCGCAACCACGCTCGGGATAACCGCATTCCGTGCTGGCTCGAAAAACGCCACCATCACGGTTTCTAAAAACAGCAGCGGATAAATCACCCACACCGCCCCTCGAGTACGCACCAGCAACATGCACGCCACGATGACCATCCGCAGCAGGTCGGTGACGATCATCACTCTCCTTCGGCTGAAGCGGTCATTGATCATGCCGGCAAGCGGCCCCAACAGCGTATGGGGCAGCACTTGCAGCACCAGCGCCAGCGCGATCGACGATGCCCTGCCCGTAAACTCAAGCAGCAAGCTATAGATGGCCAACGTGTAGAACCAATCGCCGTTTTCACTGACAATCTGGGCCAGCCACAACCTGCGGAAGTTGGGGTTTCTGCGGATAAGGCGCACGTAGTTGGATAGGCTGACCGAGGACGATGCCATGTAGGACTCTCAGCCTAACAAACGCGTCAGACGGACTAGCGGCTTCTGTTACTGGTTGATCTGGCGAATGAACGCGAGTACTACTGAATGCCCGACTCGATTGGAACGGAACGAAAAGCCGAAACCGTTGGTTTCGCCTCGTTGTCCACGGGAGGAAGCGGATGGCGCATTGCGGCCACGGCCATGCGACCCAAGTCGTAAGCGCCGTAGATAATGTTCGCGCGCCAGATGTCGTTACGAAACGTCAGAATTTCCCGCCGAATATAGCGGAACGCATAATTGCCTGGCTTGAAATGCGAATTGCTGGAGTCGGCTATCAACTCCGGGCTAACCGGCTGGCAGTCTTTTAACTCGAGTACAGCGATCGATCCATCCGTGCGCACCAGATCGCCTGTCGCGTTTTGCGTGATCGTGGAAATTCCCGGTCGATCGACGTACGTCACCGACTCGACACAGCCGGCAAAATTCAGGTCGCGGATCACCTTCGCTCGCTCGTTGTCGATGTCGGGTGAAATGTGATGCACGAATCCTTTGTATTTCACCGACAGCACCGCTCCCGTATCGTGCGTGGAGGAACTCACCCACACCGGTTCGGTTGCTCCCTCCGGCGTCCACTGCCAGATGCGCAAGTGATCACGGCGTCCATAACTGTTGAGGCTCTTCTGCCAGTTCATGTCTTCCGGCTTGCCATTCAACAGGAACGTCATCATCGGTTCCTGCGAATACCCGCTGTTATTCAGCAAAGCATAGAAGCTATGCGCCACTGAGTGCCGCGATACCGGATCGGTGCCATGCCAGCCGGCAGCCATAAAGGCCGCGTTCACTTGTTCCTGCGATCCCAAAAAGACCAGGTTCACCACGTCGGCATTCACCGACTTGACCGTCGTAGATCGCCTCGGCAACTGTTGGATCAGCGCATCCAGTTGCGGAGAATCAGGCACCGTGCTTTCCGTGAACTCACTCTCCGTTGCAGCCTGCGACGAGATCGCTGTCGTCGTCTTCAGCCGGATATCGGTCCCTGTCGGATAGAAAATCTCCGGCTCCGGAAAAATGGGGAATGTCGCCTTGTAAATGATGAGTCCCACGTCCGAGTACGGGTTCCAGGTCGGCAGATGAATGAGCCGGCTGTTGATGCGGCCCTGAAAGGTATCGCTGCTCATCACGCCGTGAATCACGCCGTTCTTCACTTGCTCGCGGGCGTTTTCCACTTCCTCGACACGGGCTGTCATCTGCACTGTCGACTCGGGTCCAACGATGGCGCGGTCGAATTCGAGTTCGAGCGCGGCAGTCTCATGGCGAATGCCCCATCCCACTTTGTGCTTGCTGCGGACCACGCCTTCCACCAGCGTTCCCATAGGCAACACGACGTCGTTGCCGCAAACTAGGTCCTGCGTGAGTACGGCCCGGACCGGATCACCAACATGCGCGGAATACGTAGAAATCGGTTCGGAGAGTCGAACCCAAAGCGACTGGCCCGCTGGCAATTGGTCGCAACCGAGCGCCATACCAGCGGTGCAGATCAAGTACAAGAATGCGAGCCCGCGTGCAGCTCCGAGCAGGATTCTCATTCGAACGACGTGCCTTCCCACACCTGGATTAGTAGAAATTCAATGATAACCGATGAAGGTCGAACTTCCTCCGTTATGTGTCGTAATGATTCAGGTTCCCGCACACATTTGACCATTGCGTAACATTTGCGCAGCACCCTCAAAATTAAACGCCCCGGATCGCTCCGGGGCGCATAAACACACTTTTCTTGATGACGTCGCGACCTCTAGAACATGTTCCAGAGGAACTGGTTGTAAACATCGTGGTGGTACTGCACTTCTGGCGCTTTCACAAACGTGCCAAGCAAGCGCGGGCAGCGGTCAGCCGCGGCCTGTTTCAGGTCGACATACCGGCCTTTCACATCGGCGCCGAGCAGCTTGGTCGTCCATTCCGCGTTGCGGAAGTTTTCCATCGCGTCGTAAATGTTGTCAGGCAAGTACCGTTCCGCCTGCCGCAGGTTCTTGATCTTCGCAGTATCTCCGGACAAGCCCGTCTTGAACACCGTGTGCAGCACCATATACGGGTTCGCGTCAGGCGCAACCGAACGCACTTCCACGCGCATGCTTCGCTCGTTGCCGATGGGAACGCGAATCATCGAGCCGCGATCCACCGCCGACGCCTTAAGCTGGTTCGGCGCTTCGAAGTGCGGATCAAGCCGCCGATATGCGTTAACGCTGGAATTCAATAGCAGGCAGGTATCGTTGCCGTGAGTAAGGAAGCGGTCGATGAACTGCCATCCCACTTTGCTCAGTTTTTCTTCGCCCTTCGGGTCCCAGAACAGGTTCTTGCCACCCTTGCTGACGGACACGTTGGTGTGCATGCCGCTGCCATTGACGCCCACAACCGGCTTCGGCAGGAACGACGCAGTCATCCCCAAGTTGGTCGCCACCTGGCGGCAGATCAGCTTGTACAGCTGGATCTGGTCGGCAGCCGCAACCAC
The DNA here is from genome assembly GCA_963730105.1 of uncultured Acidobacteriaceae bacterium. Taxonomy (GTDB): domain Bacteria; phylum Acidobacteriota; class Terriglobia; order Terriglobales; family Acidobacteriaceae; genus DASRAA01. The sequence goes on along the minus strand of CAVSQO010000004.1, from coordinate 209,456 downwards.
TTCACTGTACGAATAGTTGATCTCGAACTGCGATGGAGCGACTTCCGGATGGTCTTTCTCGTTCTGGAATCCCATCGCCCGCTGCACTTCGGCGGTCGCGTCGATAAACGTGCGCAGCGGATCGCCAGGTAGTGAGTGATAGTAGCCGCCGGTATTCACATAGTCGAATTTATGCGTCTCGTGATAATGCCGCTCGGCGTCTTTACCGGCAAACAGGAAGCCTTCAATTTCGTTGGCCGCGTTCAGGGTGTAGCCATTCTTCGTGAATTGCTCGTTAGCAAACTCCTTGAGCACGCCGCGAATGTCGGCCGAGTATGGTGTGCCGCCCTTGTCGATAACGTTGCCGAAGACTAGGATTTTCCCCGGCCCAAACACATCCGCCGGGCCCCAGTAGAACGCGCTCCAGTCGATGCCCAAACGCAGATCGCTTTCGCGCTGCGCGGTGAATCCGCGGATCGAAGAGCCGTCGAACGTCAGGTTGTCGAAGCTCTTGACCAGGAACTTCTTGTCATAGTCCAGCATGTGCAGGCGGCCTTCCAGGTCGCTGAACAGCACGGTGACGGCTTTAATGCGCTTTTCGTCGGTGAGGTATTTAAGACGCTCTTCCTGAATCTTGTGAGCGGCCACGCGCTTCTGGCGCTGGTCCTTGGCCTGCAGATTCAGTTCTTCGAGCTTGTCATAAGGAAGTGCAAGGAAGTCACGAAGTTCGTTCGACATGAATCTCCTCAGGATGGGGATTGAGAACCGCCACAATGCAGTTAGTTTTTCTGGCGATCACTCCTGAGGTTAACGCTTGGCGAATTACCTCCGCCAATTAAAAGCGCTAATGAGCGACATTACCGGAATTTATGGATGTAAAATCGGCGTCGGCCGCCTACTTCGCGTCGCTGCCTCGAGGGGTTGCAACCTTTTTGGTGCAAACGCAGCGCCTGTCCTACAACTTCGGCGTGATTACGGAGTTACCGCGATGAATTGCTGGCGCGGCTCATGTGCTTTCGCATCCTGATCTCCGCTCCCCGGCGAGCAAACGTGACCTCTGTCATCAGGCTGCGCATCAGGCATATTCCTCTACCGTGGGAGAGAGTGGTGGCCGCAAAATTATCGGGATCAGCGAGCGCGAGATCAAATCCCGGTCCAGGATCGCGAACTGTAATGGTGATGTCAGCTCCGTCAATCACCACCTCGCAGTGAATGCGCTTCAACGGATCGTCGTCGCAACCATGCAGTGCCGCATTCGCCAGTGCTTCTTGTAAGGCGACAAGGATGTCGAGCTGGTCGCCTTCATCCTGACAGTATTCGCTCACAAACTGCATCACCTGGTCGCGGTACTCGGGAACAGACGCCAGGACGCCGGTAAAGTCGAACTCACGGCGTGCGATGAATGGTTGCGAAGGATCCGTCGGTGGCGGCGTTGCACCAGCGTCTGCTAGTGATGCATCTCCTGCTGGCGCAGGTGCAGCACTCGTCATCGCAATTTGCTTTTCGTCCTTCACGTCAGGAGCGGGCTGCCCACTTGCATTATGCGGGCGCTTTTCCGCGGTTGCTACCAATCAATGCGCCATACAGATTAATTGTTTGTGAACCGCACCAGTAACCGAAACCGTTACCCTTTGGGCTACGTCTATAAATTAGCGGGCCGTTGACCCGTCCTCAATAAAACTCGTGCATGCTGTAGCCATTCGACGAGACGTATGTTCCGGAACTTCGGGACTCCTCAACCGGAAAGACTTTAGAGAGAGAAAATGTTACGTATTGATATTCATTCATCGAACACCATGGCGACACTGTCTTGTTCGGGGCGCCTGGTTTACGGGGTCGAGACCGAGATGTTGCGCACCATGACACAGTCGCGGCCCGAAGAAAATCTACGAATTGACCTGTCCCGGGTCGAGCAAATCGACGCCTCGGGCCTCGGCCTCCTGGTCGAACTACAGAATTGGGCCGAAGAAAACCGCTGCACCTTGACCCTGGTCGACCTCTCCGAGCACGTTTGGCGAATGATCATCCTCACCAAGCTCTACGCCTCGCTTGAGATTTCGTACTCGGATGTTCCTGCATTGAGCGACGAGCGCGACGACTACGGCCAACGCGAGATGATCGCTTGATGGAGTATTGGGTGGAGCACCGCTTCAGCGGTGCATCGGCCGGCAGCCCAAGGGCAGCGGCTTTAGCCGCTGCGGAAAGCTAATCGCCTTCGTCCACGGTTCGCACTAGCGTGGTTCTGTGCCCCTCGAAATTGGCACGGTCGTCGGCGCCAATGTCCATCCGCGCAAGTTCACCTGTGGTTCGCCAGAGGCTGCCGAGACTGGATATTCGATATCCACCTCGCGGCTCTCTCCCGGCAGCAGCGACACATAGTTGTCGCTGTAGTACGCGGGAAGGATGCGTACCCCACCAGCCTTATTCACCAGCGTCAGCTTGTTCGCCAGCGCCACCGCACCGCCCGTATTCTGCATATGCACTTTGATCTGCCCTGGAGTCCACGTCGCCGACGTGGTCAGCGTTTCCGCCGGCAACCGCGTCAGTTGTCGGTACGAAGCGCTGGTAGCTCCCAACCAATAGAGGTTGTCGGACACCACCTGTCCCGCGGAGTTCTTCAGCTCCAGCTTTACCAGTACGACGTTCGTCCCCATCACCGGCCCGAGTTCCAACTTGAAACCCGCCGTCACATCGTTGGCCGCGACGTCTTTCTTCTCCTCGTGCTGCATCAGCTGCTTATTGTCCAGCGAATACACTGTCGCCTTCACACTCATCCCCGGCTGTGCAACCGTCGTAGTATTCACCACCGCGACGTTGTAATCCGACAGATCGAGTTGCACATGCACCGGCTCGCAAGCTTTCTTGACGCCGTAGAACGACGCCTGCGTGTCGTAATCCGAGCTCAATATCTGCCACATGTTGCTCGGCCACGCCGGCTGCGTCATCCATAACATGCGCCCGCTGTTCGGGGCCCACAAGTGCTGGTCCATGCCCTCGAAGATCGCGCGGTGCGTCACGTACTGCAGCATCTGCGCCTTGCGCTCAAAGTCGGCGAGGCTGGTCCCCGCGCCAAACTCTGTCTCAACTTCCTTCATGAACGGCTCAATCTCGCCGTTACCGCTCTGATGCCAGTCGTGGTAGGCCCACGCGTCGCCAATCGGCCACTGGTCTTCCTTCGGAATCCATGCCTCCAGCGACTCCATCGTCGAAAGCGACACCGTGCCCGTTTCCACCGAGAACCCGTGGTTCCAGAGCGTAAAGTACAGCCGTGGATCCTGGAATTTGTACGGTCCGCTGTTTTGCAAATTGACCTGGTTCGAGCTGGGCGAGTAATACCGCGTGCCATCGTACTTGTCGAGAAGGTCGATGATCCCTTTATTTAGTATGGGCGACGGCACGCCTTCGTTCCGTCCGCACCACATCACGATCGACGGATGATTGCGGAAGCGCAGCACCGTGTCGCGCGTGTTGTCGAGGAACAGCGGAATGTCGAGTGGCTCAGTGTTGTAGTCCTGCGTCGTCGTCCAGAAGTCGTTCCACACCATCATCCCGTACTCATCGGCCAGCTCGTAGAACATCTCCTCAGTGTTCTGCCCCATCCAGTTGCGGATGATGTTGACGTTTGCCTCGCGATGCAGCCGGAAGTACGGCTCCAGCTTCTCCCGCGATACCCGCTTGCGCGAATCGTCCATGCCCCAGCTTCCGCCGCGCGCCGCAATGCGCACGCCGTTCACCTTCAGGACCAGGTAGTGTTCCATTGCGCTATCATTCGCCGGAACCACCGCCGGAGACGTCTCTCCCGCCGGTGTCAGCGACGCCGCCCACGCCGTCCAGTAGTCTTTCCACTCTTTGGGTAGCATTTCGGGGAAAGGATCCGGCGCCGGAATCTGTCGTATGCCCTCATGCGTGACGTTCACCACCTGCTCGCCCCGCGCCCGTGCCGCCGTCGGCGAAACCTCAACCCGCCGCAATTGCCCCTTGCTGTCCAGCAGACCCAGTTCGTACGTCACTTCGCGCACGCCAAAGCGCACGTTCTTCGCGTCGCTCGCCGCTCCGCCCTCGCTGAACTCCACCTTCGCCGTGTAGAGCTCGGGTTTGCCGTAGCCATTCGGCCACCATAGCCGCGGATTCTGCAGCGTCAACTGCGCAAACTCCGCCGGAGCTAACTTCACCTCGCTCTTCCCCGGCGCGACCGTGACTTCCTTCGTCACCGTCACGCTCTCAATCGCGACGCGCAGCGTGCCCTTCACCGGCTTGTCCGACGCATTCTCCAGCGGCACGTTGATCTCGACATCCGCTTTGCTGGTATCCGGCAGTGGCAGCTTGGTGACTACCTGTACATCGCCGATCTTCACCATCCCCGACGCGCTCAGCACCACCGGCTGCCAGATACCCGTGTCGCGATCGCGAATCGCCGGAATCCAGTCCCAGCCCTCTGTCGCCATAAACGTCGGGCCGTCCAGTACCATAGCTCCGCCGTTCTCCCCCGGTCCGCCCAGCACCGATTGTTCATGCGGAATCCCCGGATGCGGCGGCGGCGACACCCGCACCAGCAGCACGTTCGTCTGTCCCGGCTTCAGCACATCCGTCACATCAAACACGCCGCGGATGAACGCGCCCTTGATGTTCCCCAGCGACTGCCCGTTCAGCCACACCTCGGCCGCGTAGTTGATCCCCTCAAACGTCAGCGTGAACCGCCGTGCGCTCGTCTTCGGCGCCTTGAACTCGTTGCGGTACCAGTAGTCCTGCTTGTTCAGCGTCTCCGGAATCACCAGGTTGTTCAGTCCATAATCCGAGTCCGGATACACCCCGCGATCGATCATCGTGGTCAGCGCTGTGCCCGGCACGGTCGCCACCAACCAATCTTTCGTGTCGAATCCTGCCTTCGCCACATCCGCCGCATTTGCCGTTACCGTCGGAGCCGCGGCCATCTTCCAGCCACCCGCCAGCGTCCACTGGTTGTCGCCGTCCGTCACAATCTCCGGCCCCTTAGGCAGAGGCTTTGCAACCGCCGCCGGATATGGCGCTCGGCTCTTCGGATACGTCGCCGGATCCTGCGGCGCGCGATAGCCCGCCTGCCCTCGCGTCTGCACCGGCCACGGCTTCGCGCCTTCCTCGTACACCAGCAACCCAAACTGCGGAGGACTTCCAGCCAGCTTCTTGATCTGCTCTGCCGTCAGCGCCTCGCGAACAACCGTGAAGCCAGCGACCTTCCCGCCGAAGTGCTGCCCTGTGAAACTCGGCATCATCGGGCTTGCTACCGGCACAGGAGGCGCAATCTGCAGCACCGGAGCCACCCGCCCCAGCGCTAGCACTCCTTGTCCTACCTGGGTCCCGTCGCCATACAGCCGAATTACCGACTGCCCATCGAACGTCGCCGCCACAAACTGCCACTTACCCGGCGCAACGCTCAGCGGAGCGCTCAAGCTGTTGTCCGCACCCATCCACAGCATCAGCTTATCCGGCGCCAGCCCCAGGTACCGAGAATATTCCGCCGTCACATCGCCGACACCTGCTACTAACTCCGGTGCAGTTACCGGCCCAGCGACATTCACCCACGCATACATCGTCCACGGCGAATCCGCACGAAGCACGGTATCCTTCTCCACCATCTTCTTGTGCACCCCATCGCCGCCCTGCGCAATCGCCGCGTTGTAAGGACCGTAAACCGGAGGATCGTTCGTCGGAACAATTTGTCCCGATGCCATCGTAACGGTCCACGAGAGTAGAACCATGAGAGACAGGAGCCGGTACCCCAACCACTTCGAAGGCTTCATGAGTGTCCTTGTGATTTCGCCCAGATCGACCGCGATCAGTCTCACTCGGGGAGCAACCGCACACGAACGATTTTGCGACAGCAAATCATACAGGAGGGAAATTCGGCGACTTCGTGATGTCGCGCAAGAATCTCGCCAGTTACCAGTGACCAGTTACCAGTCACCGTCACTGCACCAAGAGCCAGCCGCTAAATACTAATTGCTAGTCGCTGATTTCTATTTGTTACCGAACGTAATACTCAACCCCGAGCTCGTACCGTAGTCACTGCCTGAGAATGTCGGCGGCGGCTGGTTGTCCCAGTTGCCATAGAACGACACGTTCCACGACAGACTTCCCGAAATCTTGATGTAGTACGTCGCATTGACATTCGTATACACCCGTCCCGGCTGCGAAATGGCCGGGTAAACGTTTGCCGTGAAACTGACGTTCGTTTTATTAAACCGGAACAGCTTAAGCCCGCCCGATACCAGTCCAGTCGCAACGTTCTGCGCTCCGCTGACGAAGACAGACGGTGCGTACTGCGTCCGCTGCCATCCAAAACCGCCGACCACGTAGATCGTCGCGTGGTTGGTGTTCGCAAGGTAGCGACCTATGCCCGCGCCAATGCTCGCTTGCTGATTGATGCCTTGTTCGGAGCTTTGTAACAGGGCACCTTCGCCCGCGTAAAACCAATTCTGCCAGCGCAGCAGGCGTTGCGCTCCCAGGTTTAACTGGTTGCGAGTTGTCGCCGTAACTCCGGTGCTGGTCGACAAATTGGAATTAAACGAAGCCGCCGCCTGCCAGCGTTCCCGTGGGTAGGCCAACTCGGAACCCAGGTTGTACTGCGTCGACTGATTGCCTTTTGTATAGGTAATTCCTGTATTGATCTGGCCATTGAAGCGCTGCCAGAAATGCTCAGAGGTTTGGTCCATCTGCACAACCGTTGGGCGCTCGAGCGTGACCTGCTTGCTCGAAGACTCCACCACTTCGATTGTCATCGGCCGTCCTTCCGTGCTCTGAGCCGTGGCGAGCGCACCGGTGTACACCGAGCCCCCTTCGGTCTTCACCAGGAACAACTGCTTGCTTTCGATGTGGTCCACCTTCGACCATTGCACCTGGCTGGTGCCCAGGATGTACTGCATGCTGATGTAGAGCACTCCACCGTCCAGGCCCTTGATCTCGCCAGTCAAATGATCGCCATTCTTCATCACGATCACATCGGTGCTGTCTCGTGCCAGCAACGGCGCGACCATCAGTAAACAGATAATTGTTACGGTTCGGAAATTCATACCGGACACGCCTCTATCGACTCTCCACACTCCACCACGCACAAACTCGACAGCGGGTGTGGTATAGGATTTGCTTTGCCTCATCCTAACCGTATGCGTCTTTTCGTGCACTTAGGAAAGTGTTGCGTGCTGAGCACGCTGCTGGTACTTGCGTTCAGTCCTCGCTGCGAGGCGCAAATCGACCAGCTCTTGCCCGAGATCGACACCTACTACAAGATCAGCTCGCCAGTCCGCGTCTGGTTCCAGGCTAAGGAGACGCGCGAAGACGGTACTCCTACCACCGCGGAAATCGGCCCCAGTCTCGATTTCTACGTCAAGTCGCCGGTCAAGTTCGAAGATGTTACGGCCTTCGATCTGGACGACTCGAAGTCGCGCCTTATCGTGGTTTCGATCGGATACCGCTACCTGCCGACGCCCAACGAGCCTCCCACGAATCGCTTTGAGCCCATCTTCACCTTGAACTATCCGCTGCCCAAAGTTGGCCTCCTGCTGTCAGACCGCAACCGCGCCGACCTGAACTGGCGGGGCGGCGGCTTCACTTGGCGCTATCGCAACCGCGTCCAACTGGAGAGGACCATCAAGTTGGGTTCATACCATCCTTCGCCCTACGCCAGCGCCGAGTTCTTCTACAACAGCCAATACGACAAATGGAGCGACACCGCAATTTACGTCGGCTGTTATTTTCCCTTCGGTAAGCACTTCCAGTTCAACCCGTACTACGAGCACCAGAACAGCACCGGCACCAGCCCCAATCAGGTGTACAACCAATTAGGCCTGATGCTGAACATGTATTTCAGCCGCCATTGATGCAGCGACTCTGGCACATGTCGTGGACTACAATGGCCGTGAAGCGACAGCGCGCCTCCCAATGTCGCATCTCTATCCTTCGACGGCCCTTCCCGCCCGCGAACGGCTGAGACCTGCACCGACAGAGACGACTTGGCGACGTACAATCTCGACTGCCGTTCCGTAGTTTGGCCAAGGGAGCTGCATGACTACTCAAACTGAATCCGTCCGCATTACTGGGCCTCATACCGATGCACAATCCACCGTCCTGACTCCGCAGGCAAATGAATTTCTGGTGGCGCTGCATACGCGCTTCGAACCCGTGCGACAGGCGCTGTTGCAGGAACGCAAGAACCGCCAGGCGCGACTCGACGCCGGAGAGCTGCCTCATTTCCTTGAATCGACTCGCGCCACCCGAGAGGCTTCGTGGAAAGTGGCGCCGATTCCCGCCGACCTGCTCGATCGACGGGTGGAAATCACTGGCCCGCCCGACCGCAAGATGACCATCAACGCCCTCAACTCCGGCGCCAGCGTCTTCATGGCCGATTTCGAGGACTCGAACTCGCCCACTTGGACCAACAATATTGAGGGACAGCGCAATCTTTACGACGCGGTGCGCCGCACCATTGAATACACCTCGCCCGAAGGCAAAGAGTACAAGCTGAATCCCAAGCCCGCAGTACTGTTCGTCCGCCCGCGCGGCTGGCATCTCAACGAGAAACACTTCCTCGTCAATGGCACTCCTATTTCCGGTTCACTTTTCGACCTCGGACTGTTCTTCTTTCATAACGCCAAGGCGCAGATCGCCGCCGGCACCGGCCCATACTTCTACCTGCCGAAGCTGGAGAGCCACTACGAAGCTCGCCTGTGGAATGACGTCTTCGTCTTCGCGCAGGATTACATCGGCATTCCCCAGGGCTCCATCCGCGCCACCGTGCTGATTGAGACCATCACCGCAGCCTTCGAAATGGACGAGATTCTCTATGAACTGCGCGACCATTCCGCCGGGCTGAACTGCGGCCGCTGGGACTACATCTTCAGTTTCATCAAGAAGTTTCGCAACCATGCCAGTCGCGTTCTGCCCGACCGCGGCGTGGTCACCATGCAGCAGCCGTTCCTGCGTTCGTATGTGGAGTTGCTCATCCACACCTGCCATCGGCGTGGCATTCACGCCATGGGAGGCATGGCGGCCCAAATCCCCATCCGCAACAACCCCAAGGCGAACGAGGAAGCGATGGAGCGCGTGCGGCACGACAAGCTACGCGAAGTGCGCGCTGGACACGACGGAACCTGGGTAGCCCATCCGGGTCTTGTTCCCATCGCCAAGCAGATTTTTGACGAACACATGCCGCAGCCTAATCAGATTGCGCCGCCGGCCAGCCCCACTTCGCCATTACCGAGGCTAACCTACTGGAGTTGCCCACGGGCGCCATCACCGAAGGCGGCCTTCGCCGCAACATCGACGTCGGCTTGCAGTATCTCGAGTCGTGGTTGCGCGGCAACGGCTGCGTCCCGATCTACGACCTGATGGAAGACGCCGCCACCGCGGAGATTTCTCGTTCGCAGATTTGGCAGTGGCTCCGCTACAACGCCAAGATGGACGACGGACGCGCCATTACTTCAGAGATGTTCGACACGATTTTGCAGGAGGTGGTAGCGCGGTTAAAGTCCGCCGAGACGACGCCCAAGGATCACAAGTTCGACCGCGCGGCCGAATTGTTTACCGCAATGTCGAAAGGTGAGTTCCAGGAGTTCCTAACCAGCGTCGCTTACGAGGACCTGCCCTAGGGACCATTTGGGAGGGCGAACGTAATGTCCTGAATTGTCATCACGAGCGTAGCGAGGGATCTGCTTTTCGCGGCGTCAGGCGGGACATTCTTTTGCAACATTCAACAACTGAACAGCGCGGAACAAACAGCGCCTCCAGACTCATCATCTGAAGGCGCTGCCATCTTGCCTGCGGCTTTTTCTAGCCGCTAGCCACTGACCACTAGCCACTTTCTTATCACTGCACCTTCACGTGAATTTCCTGGTTCCCGTTCAACGAAAATTTCACCGAATTGAACGCCGGAGCTTTGAGTCCGTGCGAAGGATTCGTTGACATCCCCCACTGCTCCGTCGGAACGCCGAGCATATTCTTGTCGAGCTTGTGGTTCTTGTTGACGTCGTGAATCACCGCGACCGCGTACTCACCCGCCGGTAGATTGGGAACCTCGATGGTGTTAACGGCGCTGGGCTTAGCCGGTACCGCGATGTCGCGGAGAGCTGCCTTGCGATCATCGGGCCATCCCTTGTCGGAGTTGAACACCAGCATTCCGATGTTTCCGTCCTTCTCATTTACTCCCTCAACCACTACGGTAAGGGTGTAGGTCGCCTGAGCGCTGGAGACTTGCGCCCCTACCACCCCCACCAACAACAGAAGTGCTAAAAGAGAATAGCGCGAACGCATGGATCCTCCTGAAAGTTGCATAGTGCGGATTCTACACGCAGTGCGCTGTTCGCTCCTGCACTATTCGCAGGCGTCCTGGTCTTGAAAGGGCACGGCTTCAGCCGTGCCGCTCGCCGCTTCCTGCGTCCGGCTTTAGCCGCTGAGGGCCTTCGCTCGTCGTAGCGAGATCTGGATCGCCTCACCCGGACCCTCATCGTCGCGTGCATCGACAAAAATGTTGGGCCCAATATCTACGAATAATCCGGCTCGCTCATGCGCCGAAATCCACCCTCTAACCCATCTTCCCGACTTTCCCATTTTGGGAATTCTCCGTCATCGTATGACCTGCGTCACCACCGATTTGCTGCGCTGCACCCTACAATGTCAGCTGACGCACTCCGTCGAGACGCGTCATTACAACTCGAAGAATTGGATTATTACCGTCATGCGAAAGCTCGAAGCTGTCGAAGAATCCCGCGCCATCATGACCCAGGGCAAGGAGTGGGGCGTATTCAAGTGGCTCATGGAAAAACGCAAGGTCCGCGGGATTGCCGATCGCGCAACCGCCGCGCTCAATGAAGCCGAGGACAAGGTCAAAGCTACCTGGAGTGATGACCTGAAGCGCGCCTACAACTTCCTCGCCACACAAAATGGCGACGCAGGCAAGGGCAAGAAGGCCACCAAAGGAGGAGCTAAGGCCTTCGATCCCGAAATTCTCGCCATCGCCCAAAAGGTATTGGAGGCGGACGAAGAAACGGAACGCCAGCGACTTGAAGCCGAAGACACCTTTGCCGAGGGAGAGCGGCGGATGAGTACCGAGATGGCCCGGCAAGGCGCAGGTCAAGCTCTGGCCACCTACGATCTCCACGAAAAGGCGATCCGCAAGGCCGAGGCTGCGGCGCGCACCAAGTAGCTCGATGGCGAACAAATGGAGAAAAATGACGATGCTAACTCTTTGCGTATCACATGGATAGCTATAACTATATTTTCCTTCAATCACTTAGCAACAATTTCGGCTAAGCGATTGATTCTAAACAACCGCGTTTTACGTGTTTCACTGTAAGTCGTTACCAGATGGTGCCCCGAGATGCTCTCCTGGTTGCCGCGTGATCCTCTACCTGTAGGCTCCAAGGCGCCCGACTTCACCCTCCCCACTGAAGCGGGCAAAAAGGTGACTCTATCCTCCTTGCGCGGCAAGAATGTTGTGCTGGTCTTCTACCCCGGCGATGACACCCTGATCTGCCGCCAACAGCTCTGCGAGTTCCGTGATGCGTGGCCCGATATGCGAGCTCATCACGTCGCTGCCTTTGGGATCAATCCGCAGAGTGCGGAGAGCCATCTCGAATTCCGTACACGCAACAGGTTTCCCTTTCCCCTTTTGGTAGACACCGACCAGCGGGTCGCCGCTTTGTACAACTCCGATGGCGGCATGGTGAACCGCACCGTGTACCTCATCGGCCCTACCGGGCTGATCCGTTATGCCCGGCGAGGAATGCCTCGACCAGAAGAGGTTCTGGCAGCCGCAAAGATCGATCGACGGAAAACTGCGTCGGTCTAGAACGCGTGTCCAAAATGGCAAACGCCACTGACCAATTCGATTTCGACTTCATCGTGATCGGCTCCGGCTTCGGCGGAAGTGTTACTGCCCTGCGCCTCATCGAGAAGGGTTACCGCGTTGCCGTGATGGAGATGGGCCGCCGTTGGACGCCTGAAAATCTCCCGAAGACAAGTTGGTCGTTTCACCGCTGGTTCTGGCGTCCTGGTATCGCCTTGCGCGGCTTCTTCAACATGCGCTTCTTCCGCCACGTCACCATCCTGCACGGCTGCGCCGTTGGTGGCGGCTCCATCACCTACGCCTGCACTATGCTGCGTCCACCCGACAAGGTGTGGGACAGCGGCTCGTGGAAAGGCCTGGACGACTGGAAATCCGAGATGCCGCAGCACTATGACACCGCCTCGCGGATGCTGGGCGTCATCGAGAACAGGATTCTCGGTCCGGCTGACAAGTTGTTACGCAAGGTAGCCGAATCCGCCGGAGTAGGCGATACCTTCTATCGCACTAGCGTTGCCATCTTCCAGGCACCGGAAGGTGTCCAGGGCGGCGTCACTATGCCCGACCCCTACTTCGACGGCGAAGGTCCCGAGCGCACTACCTGCCAGGGTTGCGGTGGATGCATGATGGGTTGCCGCCACGGCGCAAAAAACACTCTGGACATGAACTACCTCTATCTCGCGGAAAAGCGCGGCGCGCAGGTCTTCGCCGAGACGCGAGTAGTGGACGTGCAACCACTCGACGGCGTCTCCGATGGCAGCGCCGGCTATCGTGTCTCGACGGAGAAGTCCACAGCGTTCTTGCTGCGTAACCGTCGCAGCTTCACCTGTCGTGGCGTGGTCTTCGCGGCATCCGCGCTGGGGACGATGGAGTTACTCTTCCGCCTCAAGGACACGCAGTCACTGCGCAACCTGAGCGCCATGGTCGGCCGTTACGTGCGCACCAATTCCGAGTCGCTGATCGGAGTCCGCGTACCGGGAAGTAAAGACGACTTGTCGAAGGGCGTGGCGATAGGCTCGGGCATTTATATCGATCAGCACACGCACCTTGAGGCGGTTCGCTATCCCAATGGCTCGGATTCAATGTCGGCTTGGACCACCATTCTTACCGGCGGCCGGCCCGGCCCGGGACGCATAGCTCTTTGGCTGAAAAACCTGCTGACCTCATCCATAGCCCATCCCATTCGTACCTTCCGCATCATGCAACCGTTCGGCTGGGCGCGCGAGTGCGTGATCCTGTTGTGTATGCAAGCGCTCGACGGTCATATCGATATGCGTTGGGAGCGCTCCGTGTTCTTACCGTTGCGCAAACACCTCGTGAGTCGCGGTCAGCGCATCCCGACGTTCATCCCGGAGGCCAATAAATTCGCCGAGCATTTTGCTCAAATGGCTGGAGGCACGGCCATGAGCATGCTTCCGGAAATCCTCTTCGATATTCCCGGCACGGCGCACTGCCTGGGCGGCTGCGTGATGGCCGAGTCGCCCGAGCACGGAGTTGTCGATTATCGTAACCGCGTGTTCGGCTACAAGAACATGTACATCTGCGACGGTTCAGTCGTCTCCGCTAATCTCGGGGTAAATCCCAGCCTCACGATCACGGCGTTGACCGAGCGCGCGATGAGCTTCATTCCACGGGCCGATGAGACCTCATGGGACGATGCAGCCCAGATGACTTATGCGAGCGTTCAATGAATTCTGCTTCCAGCGCGGCAGAGTCAGCGCCGCTTTCTTGCAGCTTTGCGCCTGGCAGGCCTCTTGGCACGAACCGGTTTCTCCATGTGTGCTTCCAGTTCGGCGATGCGCTCGCGCAATTGCTGAAGCTCTGCACTGTTTGCGTTGGGAGTGCTTGCTTCTCGCCCTGCCCTTGCAGAAAGCTTTTCATCATGCCGATGGGCGACAGAGCAGCAGCTTGTACCTCGTTAATTCCGGTGTGCAGTTTGCTCTGGACAGTCTTGTAAGCATCGAACGCCGACTTCAAATACCACATGATAAATTCGCGACCCATGCGGTCTGAAGAAACGATGAGCTGCCGCAACAGTTCCAGCGGCAACCCCGTCGGTTGCTGCTTGGCATCATCCATGATGACCTGGGTCAACGTCACACGCGTCAGGTCTTCGCCCGTCTGGGCATCCACCACCTGCACGTCTTTTCCATCCCGGACGAACCCCGCGATGTCTTCCAAGTTGATGTAGCGGCTCGCGGACGTGTCATACAGCCTGCGATTGGGATATTTCTTGATGATGATGGCAGCGTTCATATGGGTCCTTCCTGCTGCAATGCACAATATACCGATTGGTGACGTCGCGTTCCATAAGTCTTCTCGAATTCACAACCTCCCGCTTTCGACATCACGACAAAGTTTTTGGCAACTCTCCCGAAAAGGTCTATATTGTTCTCCCGAGGACGGCGCCGGATAATCTCCGCTGCATGGGTGCGGGGTGATCCCCCAACTTCGGGCGACCGAACCCACTTCACGATCCTGGGGGAAGTTGATATTGGTAACGGGCCTGCACCACCACGACTTTCGCGAAGACAACGCAGAAGCTGACATCACTATCTGGAAGGAAGCGCTATTCGCCGCCGATATTTTCCTCCTGCACTCCTCCCCGGTGTATTACGGTCTCGGAGTTCCTCGCGGCGATGCCTCGGCAGTCATTCTGGTTCCGGGCTTTCTAGGCACAGACGCTTATCTCTCAAAACTCCACACCTGGCTCGGCCGCATCGGATACCGGGCTTACTTTTCAGGCATCGGTATCAATGCTGAGTGTCCCAACATTCTCATCCAACAAAGGCTGAATGCCTGCATCGAAAAGGCGCTCACTGAGACGGGACGGAAAATACACCTCATCGGTCACAGCCTGGGAGGCATCATCGCTCGTTCAGTCGCCAGCCAGAGACCCAATGATGTCGCCTCGGTCATCACACTTGCTTCGCCCTTTCGCGGAACGGTTGTTCATCGCAGCGTCCTGCAGGCAGCCGAAGCCGTCCGCAAGCACATCCTGCGGGAGCACGGCTCCGGCGTACTGCCCACCTGTTATACCGGCAAATGCACGTGCAACTTTCTCGCCTCGCTTCGCCGCAGTGTTCCGGAGTCCGTGTTGGAAACCGCGATCTACACCAAAAACGATGGCATCGTGGATTGGCATTATTGCCTCACCGGCAACCCCGACAGAGATTTCGAAGTTCCCGGAACACACATCGGACTCTCCTTCAACTCTTCGGCCTACACCATCATCGCGAATCGTCTCTCCGCCACTCGCCGCTAACCAGCCAACACGGAAGTGGTTGGATTGGTTTCAACCGCGACAAGGAAAATATTCGAGGGTCGAATCCACTCCGTCACTCGTGAGTTAGCCGATGGTGTACGGTTTTTTGTCCCAATTTGGGAATCCGCAAGCAATTCGAGGTGAATTTGCTATCGCCGCAAACAACAGATGTATGACACTAAAGCGTTCGGTTCAGCTGCATCGGTTCAACTGACGCCATACAAACGAGATACCTACGAGCGCCGCTGACCTGAACGGGGCCCCAATTCAAATAGATCGCAAGGAGAAGCCCTATGCGGCGTTCTACCCTTTTGCTCTTGATATTTTTTCTCTCTCTATCTGTGGTTACGTGTCTGGCACAACAGCAGGAATACGTTGGCCAGTATGACGCATATGTAGGATTTGCGTACCTTACGACTCCCAACATGAACCTCGATGAGCGCGGCTTCCAGGCGCAATTCGGGTACAACTGGAAGCGCTGGATGGCGCTGGGATTTGACACTAGCTATTTCGGCGGTGGCAGCTCGCTGACGGTGCCTCAGCTCAACAATGCGACGATCGGCAAACTGGCGCCAATCCTCCCATTTCTACCGGCCGGATACACGGTGTGGGCACCTTACTATGCAAACACTTATACGATCACTGGCGGTCCGCAATTTAATTATCGCCACTTCAAATATGTGACGTTGTTCATTCACCCCGATATCGGCGCTATGCATCAGGCCATCCAGGTGCACCCGCAGGATCCAATCATGACCGGGATTGTTACCAACCTGATTGGCTCCAGCATGAAGACCTCGCAATGGGTAGGGTTCTACGGAGTTGGTGGCGGAATCGACGTGAACGTTTCGAAGCACGTCGGACTTCGATTCCAGTCGGACTGGGTTTACACGAATCTGTTCAGCAACTTGCTGAGAGACCCTCAGTACACCTGGCGTATGTCGGCATCGCCGACGTTCCGCTTTGGAAAGAACGTCCCAAAATAACGGGATTGACGAGCAGCAACGCAGATCGAAAGGAAAAGGGAGCTCCATCGCCATCACTAAGGTGAAGCTCCCTTTTCGATGTTCTAGCGCGCATCGCAGAATTGCCGTTCGTTCCGCAGTTCCCTGTCAGATAGAATCGTCTCGTCCATGTTGAAGCGCATTCTGGTTGGGGCTTTGCTTGCCGTCGTCGCGATTGTGGCCTTGCGGCACGCAGGCTCGTTCCTAGTGGTGAACCAACCGGAGCACGCCGATCTGATTGTGGTACTCGGCGGCGGAAATAACGACTTGCGCTACTGGAACGGCGTCCAACTGATGAAAGAAGGCTATGCCCCCCACCTCATGCTGGACGTGTTCGCGAAGGCCGAGACTTTCGGCAATCGGGACATCGACCTCGCCCGAGACTTCGTGAACCGTACGTCACCGGGAACCGCTACGGTTTGTGCGCTCCAGGACAACTCAACGTACGCCGAGGCGCGCTTTTTGGGGAAATGCCTGCAGGGCATGAATGTTAAGTCCGTTCTTGTGGTCACCTCGACATACCACACCCGTCGGGCGCTGGCGATTTTGAGCAAACGACTGCCGCAGTATAATTTCTCGATTTACGCTGCCCGGGACCCGTACTTCTTTGGCGAGCGCTGGTGGCAAACTCGGGAGTGGGCGAAAACTACCTATGCAGAGTGGCAACGCTATCTGTGGTGGCTAATGGTCGATCGATGGAGCAGTGGCGTGGTAATACAACCGTCTTCTTCCTGATTTTCGCAAGCCTAACTGAAGCGAGTCGCCTTCCACAACGCGCTTCCGCAAACCGCAAGGAAGATCACCGACGCCGCAGATAGAACTGCCACCGCTGTCCAATTCACGGCAATATTCGGAACCCTGCTTACCCTTGCGAGCCCGACGAATACCGCACTGGCAACCGCGACAATCGTCCAGTCGACCCAAGTTCGCGAGCCTTGCTCAGAACTCGCACTATTGGCATCGCGCCCAGCAAGTCCGGCCTGCACATACTCAGCGGCGACCCCATATCGCTCACCTTCCCTGTGTGCCGCTTCGTGCCAGCGTCCATGTTCTTTGTGTGTAACCGATGACAGCGCGATGGCTCCAGCGCCGGCAGCCATCAGCAGCGATCCGCCAATAACCTGCGCATAGAGAGCGTGTCCGTGGCCACGCAATTCGCCGAACACCAGAATGCCCCAGGCGAGTCCCCACAGCTGGTTGGTGTTCGAGAGTGGAATTCCGCGGCTGATACCCACATATTTAGCGGCGTACTGCTGGAACACGTCGCCGATGACCCAGACAAACCCGCCGAGCAACAGCCAGAAGAGCGCATCTTTTGCTTGCAATAGCTGTCGCGTGAGAGGTGATATCCCGCCGCTGTAAAACAACGCAAGAATTGTCATGGTAACGAGTTCACCGACAGTAAAGAACGTAACAAACGAAAGCGGGTTCATCCCCGTCAGGTAGGCCTTCCGATAAGGAACATACATGGTTCCCCAGAGAACGCCGGCCGCCAAAGCCGCTATGATGCCTCGCAGTGCGTGTTCCGGAGTGGTTTGCGCCGAAGAAGCCCACGCCAATAACGTCGCGCCGGCGAACATGAGAACGGCGCCCCCGAGCACGCTAAGCCAACGACGCGCGCCTGCATTGCGCAACTCGTTGAACAGCGTGACGCCCCACAAAATGCCGATGAGGCTGTTCATGTTCCACAGCGGAAACGCGATGCTGAGGCCGACATCACGAATGGCAAAGATGGTCAGGGTATTGGCGACCGCCCACAAACATCCCGCAAGCACGGCCCAGATGACTAAATGCGGAGCTTGCCGCAGATCCCAATGGATTTGCCCGGTGCCGCGTACCAGCGCGGGCACACTCCATCGGGCAAGAAAGACACCGGCAACCATGAGGAGCGAGATAACAACGGGCGAGATCCCAACGGTTACCAGCTTGGTTGGCGCTTCGGCGGCTCCGAGCCAGGCGCCGGCGCCGAAGCCGCAAAGAATCCCCATCGACTGCAGGCTGCGCAGGCGTTCCACGCTGACCGCTGGACGCTGCTCGGAGACTGCCGGTGACTGCTGCGTGGCCATCAACTCATCCAACGCAGCACTGCCAGTCCACCGAGCAGTACGAGTACCGGAATCCAGAAATGCGTATCCCGCAAGACTGTGCGGGCCAGACTCTGCGGAGTTACCGAGACGCTATCAGCGCCCAAGATTATGCCTCCCGTAGATATTGAAGGTATGCCGGCTCGCGTGCCCCGTTGCGTAGCAACCTCTTAGCTTCCCGCAGCGATATTGCGTGAGGGTGACAGATCGTCGAATCATGAGGCTTCGCGGCATCTTACAGGACGAACCGCCGGGCTGTCTCGCACGCTACCTTCGGGCACGTTCCCGCATCTACTTTAGCCTGAATCGTCATATTCTTCGAAGGCAGATTTCTATGTCCCAACCGAACTTGCCCCTGCTTCCCATCCGTGCTCTTGACCCGTCCAGCGAGGCATTCCCCAAGCTCACGTCCCCCCAGATCGATCGCGCCCGGCCTTTCGGAAGAGTGAGGCCAGTCGCCGTGGGCGACATCGTCTACGACGTGGGTGACGCGGGGATTTCAATGTTCATCGTACTCTCCGGTCGCATGGAAGTTGTGCAACCTGAAGGTAGCGGCGAGCGGGCGATTGACACGCATGACCCGGGTGAATTCACCGGCGAGGTCAACATGATTTCGGGGCGCCGCAGTCTGGTCCGCGGTCGTGTCACGGAGGCGGGCGATTTCCTCGAAATCAGCCCCGACAACTTTCGCTCGCTGATCGCGAAAGACGCCGAACTGAGCGAAATCTTCATGCGGGCGTTCATTCTGCGTCGGGTCATCCTCATCACCAAGGGCCTCGGCGACGTGATCGTACTGGGCTCGACGCACTGCGCCGGGACCCTGCGGTTACGCGAGTTTCTCGGTCGGAACGGGCACCCGTATACGTATATCGATCTCGACAAAGACAGTCAGGCCCAGGAGTTGCTCGACCGATTCAATGTAAAGGTCGGCGAGATACCAGTCTTGATTTGTCGCGGAACCGCGGTGCTGCGTAACCCCACGGTGCAGGAAGTCGCGGACTGTCTGGGCTTCAACAATCCGGTCGACGAGTCGCAAGTGCGCGACCTGATCGTTGTGGGTGCTGGGCCGTCGGGGCTCGCAGCAGCGGTTTATGCGGCTTCCGAGGGGCTCGACGTGTTGGTCATTGAGACCACCGCTCCCGGAGGTCAAGCGGGCTCCAGCTCCAAGATCGAAAACTACCTTGGCTTCCCGACCGGCATATCCGGATTCGAGCTGGCGGCGCGCGCCCTCAACCAGGCACAGAAATTTGGCGCGCAGATCATGATCGCGCACGGGGTGACTCGGCTTCATTGCGACCGAAGGCCTTATCAAATTGAACTCGACAATGGACAGAAGCTCACGGCGAGAACTGTCGTGATCGCCTCGGGTGCGCAGTACAACCGGCCCTCGATTCCAAACCTATCCAAGTTTGAAGGCGTCGGAGCTTATTACGGCGCGACCAACATGGAAGCACAATTATGCAATGCAGAAGAGGTGATTGTGGTCGGCGGTGGAAACTCCGCCGGACAGGCTGCAGTTTACCTGTCGCAGTTTGCCAGTCGGGTCCATATTCTGGTGCGGTCCGGGCAACTCTCTGACACCATGTCGCGCTACCTGATCGATCGCATCGTGTCTCATCCTAAAATCACGTTGCATTACAAGACCGAAATCGTAGGCGTGGAAGGCGATTGGCACTTGGAGCGCGTGCAGTGGCGTAATAACCTCACCGGTGAGGTAGAAACGCAGCCGATTCGCCATGTCTTCCTTATGACCGGAGCAGTACCCAACACTGCATGGCTGCAGAATTGTCTCGCACTCGACGACAAAGGATTCATATTGACTGGTCACGATCTGCCGCGGAACGGATCGCAGAAGCAGCTCTGGCCGAATTCGCGCCCTCCGTTGCTGCTGGAGACCAGTCTGCCAGGCGTATTCGCTGTAGGCGACGCACGAGCGGGCAATGTGAAGCGGGTAGCGGCGGCAGTGGGCGAGGGATCGATCTCAGTGCACCTGGTGCATCTCGTGCTGGCGGAGATGTGAGGATTTTCAAAGAAGGCTAGCTTTGAACCGCGCGCGACTGACGCCGCTCTTCGAACTGCGCGATGTCCGCCTGGTGGACCAACGTCATGCCGATCTCGTCGAGACCATGCAGTAGTCTATGCCGCCGGAAAGGCTCGACCTCAAATTTCTCCGACAGTCCAAAGTCGTCGGTGATGGTCTGCTCTTCCAGGTCGACTGACAGCTGGTACGGGCGATGCTTGTCGGCATGCTCGGCTATCCTCTGGATCACACCTTCAGGTAACTCGATCACCAGCAACCCGTTGTTACCTGCATTGTTGCGAAAGATGTCGGCAAACGACGGCGCAAGAATGACGCGGAACCCGAATTCTCCCAGCGCCCAGGCCGCATGCTCACGCGACGAACCACAGCCGAAGTTTTTCCCCGCCACCAAAATAGTCGCATTGCGAAAGTGTTCATGGTTCAGCACGAATTCTTCCCGGTCGCGGCCATCGGGATGATAGCGCCAGTCGAAGAACAGGAATTGCCCGAAGCCCGTGCGCTCAATGCGCTTCAGGTGCTGCTTGGGAATGATCTGGTCCGTATCTATGTTTTCCTTGTGAAGCGGAGCGACCACGCCGCGATGTTTGCGAATCGGTTCCATCGCTAGTTCCTGTACTCCCAACCGCGTACATCGACAAAATGTCCCGCCACGGCAGCCGCGGCGGCACTTGCTGGGCTGACGAGGTGCGTGCGGCCGTCGCGCCCCTGGCGGCCTTCGAAATTGCGGTTGCTGGTCGAAGCGCAACGCTGTTTCGGCGCAAGGATGTCGGGATTCATGCCCAGGCACATCGAGCATCCCGGCTCGCGCCACTGAGCTCCAGCCTCCTTGAAGACGCGGTCAAGACCTTCCTGCTCGGCAGCGACTTTGACCGCTTCTGACCCTGGCACGACGAGCACTGTTACATCCGGATGCACCTTGTGGCCATGAATGACCTTAGCCGCGGCACGCAGGTCTTCCAACCGTCCGTTGGTACAAGATCCAATGAACACTCGGTCGACAGTGATCTCTTCGACGGGAGTCCCCGCTTTCAACCCCATGTACTCAAGGGCCGCCAGCATGGCCGCGCGTTCCGATGCGTCGCGTGCCTGTTCGAGATTCGGAATATTAGCCGTTACCGGCACCGACATACCAGGATTCGTGCCCCACGTCACGATTGGCTCAAGCTTCGCACCGTCGATATTTATTTCGCGGTCGAATACTAGCGCCTTCGTCTGTCGCGAGTTGCCGCCACGCTGCGACGGCCTCGTCCCACGCGCTGCCCTTTGGCGTGTAAGGCCGACCCTTCATATAGGCAAACGTCGTATCATCCGGCGCGACCATGCCGGCACGGGCACCACATTCGATGCTCATGTTGCACATGGTCATTCGCTCTTCCGTAGTGAGGCTGCGAACCGCCTCGCCCGCATATTCGATCACATGGCCCGTGCCTCCATCGGTGCCAAGCCGACGAATAATGTCGAGAATCAAATCTTTGGAAGTCGTGCCCTCGGGCAGTTTGCCCGATGTCGATATCCGCATACTTCGCGGCTTGGTTTGTGAGACGCACTGGGTCGCCAACACGTGCTCAACTTCTGACGTCCCGATGCCGAACGCCAGCGCGCCGAACGCACCGTGGGTGCTGGTGTGGCTGTCGCCGCAAACGATAGTCTTGCCGGGTTGGGTAAGTCCGAGTTCCGGGCCAATTACGTGGACAATTCCCTGCCGTCCTGAACCAATATCAAACAACGGAATGCCGAAAGCTTCGCAATTCTTGCGTAATGTCGCGATCTGCTGCGCCGCAATTTGATCTTTGATCTGAAAGCGCTCATCCGACGTTGTAGGAACGTTGTGATCGATGGTCGCAAATGTCAGGTCAGGACGCCGCACCTTTCGACCAGCCAGACGCAGACCCTCGAAAGCCTGCGGAGACGTCACTTCGTGTACGAGGTGAAGGTCGATGTAGAGCAGCGTAGGTTCGCCCTCGGGCGCACGTACCGCGTGCGACTCCCAAACTTTCTCAAATAGAGTTTTGGGCTTTTGCATCCGAACCTCAGACTGCGTGGTAGGCCATCTGCATCTGCAGCAGGTCAGTCACCGTCTCAACCACGGCCTGGCCAATTGCATCGGTGGGAACTGCGGGACGATTGCGCCTGCCGCTAAGATCCTGCGTCACCTGTCCGCGCGACAGCGTCCGGTCCACCGCCTGCATGATCTTGTCCGACTCGTGGTAGAGTCCGGCGGTATAGCGCAGCAACATCGCCGCCGACTGGATGGCGCCGAAAGGATTCGCCATGCTCTTGCCAGCGATGTCAGGCGCAGACCCGTGCACCGGCTCATAGAGTTCAACCTTGCCACCGACGCTAGCCGAAGCCAGCATGCCGAGCGATCCGCTTATCACCGCCGCTTCGTCAGACAGAATGTCGCCAAATAGGTTCTCGGTCAGCACTACGTCGTAACGCGACGGAGTCGTGACCAGTTGCATGGCGAACGAATCCACGTAGGCGTGCTCAAGTTGCACGTCAGGATACTGCTTGCCAACGGCCGTCACCGTGCGACGCCAAAGCTGCGACGTCTCCAGCACATTGGCCTTGTCCACCGAAGTGACCAGATGCTTCCGACGGCGCGCTTCCTGAAACGCCACGTGCGCCACACGTTCCACTTCGTCCACGTGATAACGCATGGTGTTGTAGGCCGAAAGACCGTCGTCGTTCAGTGCGCGCGGTTGGCCAAAATAGAGGCCGCCCAACAGCTCACGAACGATCAGAATGTCCGCCCCTCGCGTCACGTCTTCCCTCAGAGGAGAGCAGTCCGCAATCGCATCGTACGCTCTGACAGGACGCAGGTTGGCGAATCCGCCCAGCGCCTGACGCAGTGCAAGCAAGCCCGCTTCCGGACGCTTCTCGCCAGTCAGTCCATCGAACTTTCTCGCACCGACCGCGCCGAGAAGAACCGCGTCCGCTTCCAAGCAGGCTGCCAGCGTCTTCTCGGGAAGCGGCGTGCCATCTTGCTCAATCGCCGCTCCGCCGACGAGGTGCGATTCGAAGCGAAACTCGTATCCGCAGACATCCGACACCGTCTGCAGCACGGCCACGGCCTGTTTGGTTACTTCTGGCCCGATTCCGTCTCCCGGTAAAACCACAATCCGCAACTTCATACCGGGCGCATCTCCTGCGATGGGGCCTTGTTCTCGCGCATGCCACTGCGATGCGCGTACAACATGGCGATAAGATCCTGTTCGTAAATGGTCTTTTTGCGATCGGCCAGCCGGGTGAACTCCTGATAGATACGGTTGAGTTCATCGCCCGACAGCTCGTGGCCCAACTCGCGATACTTGAACACCAGCGCATGCCGGCCTGAGTGCTTGCCCAGAACGATGCGCTCCGCCGGAATTCCAACCGTCTCCGGTGTCATGATCTCGTAGCACAAAGGATTGTTTAGCACGCCGTGCTGGTGAATCCCGGCTTCATGAGCGAAGGCATTCCGCCCCACGATCGCTTTGTTCGGCTGGACTTCGAAGCCAATCAGTTCGGAGAGCAGTTGGCTGGCGCCAAAGATCTCCTGATGATTGATACCGGTATCGATTCCATAGCGGTCGGCGCGCACGTGCAGGGCCATGGCAATCTCTTCCAGCGAAGCATTCCCGGCTCGCTCACCGATGCCATTGATGGTGCACTCCACCTGGCGGGCTCCCGCTTCGACGCCAGCCAGCGAGTTGGCCACCGCCAGTCCAAGGTCGTTATGGCAGTGAACCGAAATAGTAACGTTTTCGATGCTTTTCACCCGCTGCCGAATGGTTCGGATCAACTCGCCATACTCGCCCGGCGTGGTGTAGCCAACGGTATCGGGAATGTTCAGGGTGGTAGCGCCGGAATCGACCGCGGCCTGCAGCACTGCGCACAGGAATCCTACGTCCGACCGGGTTGCGTCCTCGGGAGAGAATTCCACGTCGGTGCACAGCGAACGGGCATAGGCAACCATCTTACGGGCTTGGTTCAATGCCTCGTCGCGCCCGATCTTGAGCTTGAATGCGAGGTGAATGTCAGAGGTCGCCAGGAAGGTGTGTATGCGCGGCCGCATCGACCGGCTAACCGCTTCCCACGCAATGGCTATGTCCTTCTCGACGCAGCGCGCAAGCGCCGCGATTACAGGTCCCTGCACCTCGGTCGCGATGCGCCGAACTGCCTCGGCATCGCCTGCGGAGGCAATCGGGAACCCGGCCTCGATAATATCCACGCCCAACGCCTGGAGCTTTTTGGCGAATAGGAGCTTCTCGTCCCCGTTCATGCTGCATCCGGGTGCCTGTTCGCCGTCGCGGAGCGACGTATCAAAAACTAATACGCGGTCTCGCTGCATAATCTCCTCCAAGTGTGTGCTCCTTCCAAGCTATCCGCCCCTCACTGATTAGTCAAACTAATACCTCTTGTCACATCATTAGCAGTTGTGATTCAATAAGTAATCCTCTCTCAATCCGCAACAGGGGTAATACTGTGGAGCTTTTCCAACTCGAAACATTCCTCGCTGTAGCCGAGGAAAAGAGCTTTTCCCGCGCGGCAACCCGCATGCATCGCACCCAATCGGCGGTCAGCCAGACCATCTCCAAGCTCGAAGACGAACTCGGAGAGCGCCTGTTCGACCGCTCCTCCCGCGATGGCTCACTTACGGACGCCGGCCAAGTCCTGCAGACGTACGCCAAAGAACTGCTCAACGTCCGCGAGGAGGCCGCGGAAGCCCTCAAAGAGCTACGCATGTTGCACCAGGGCAAGCTGGTCATTGCCGCCAACGAATTCACGGCGCGTTACCTGCTTCCCGTACTGCACATGTTTCATCGCATGCATCCCATGATCCGCATCCAGATGGTGCGCACTCTGGCGCGCGAGGTCCCTGGCCAGGTGCTCAACCACGACGTCGAGTTCGGAGTCGTCTCGTTCCGCACCGAGGACAGCGATCTGACGTCGCACATGCTCTACCGGGACGAGCTGGCCCTGATTGTTTACCCGCGGCATCCGTTGGCAAAAGCCGAAGAAGTCGGCATCCGCGACCTGGGCGCGGAGTCGTTCATCGCTCACAGCGTGCTCAGCCCGTATCGCGAAAAAGTCATCCAGGCGTTCAAGAAGCACCACACGCCGCTGCACATGAATATCGAGTTGCCCACCATCGAAGACATCAAGCAATTCGTCCGCATGGAAAATGGCGTCGCCCTGGTTCCGCTCATCGCGGTCGAGCATGAAATCGCCAGTAAAGAACTGATCCATGTGCCCTGCCCCGAGCTCGCCATGGAGCGCAAGCTGCGTCTGGTCTACCGCACTGGAACCGTTCTCTCGCATGCTGGTCAAGCTTTCCTCAAAACCTGTAGAGCCGTTTCGCAAGCTGCGGGATCGCGTTACCTGATGCTCTCGGAACACTAGGACTCGACAGATTCTGTCGCTTCCGCTTTTGCCGTCACCGCAGTCAGCCAGTCCTGGTGCTTCGGATCGCGACCCGACGTAGCCGCAAAATACGCTCGCTGTAATTCCAAGGTAATTGGGCCGGGCTTGCCATTACCAATCGGTTTGCGATCGAGCGCCGCAATCGGCGTGACTTCGGCCGCCGTGCCGGTGAAAAATGCCTCGTCCGCAACTTCCAGTTCTTCCAAGCGCATCTCGCCGACGAAAACCTTGTATCCCAGGTCGCGCGCCAGCGTGATGACCGAATCGCGCGTGATGCCCATTAGTACGTGATCGCGCTCGTCGTTGGTCAGCACGTTGCCGTTCTGCACCATGAAGAAGTTTTCGCCCGAACCTTCCGCGATGATGCCTTCTTCATCAACCAGCAATGCTTCGTCGAAGCCTCGCCGCACCGCGTCCTGCACCGCCAACATCGAGTTCAGATACTGTCCACACGCCTTGGCCGTAGCCGGCATCGCCAGCGAGCTGAACTTCTTCCAGCGGGAAACCGTGATTTGAATTCCCTTCTCCAGCGCCTCAGCCCCGAGATACGCTCCCCAAGGCCAAGCCAGAATCGCGACGTCAACCGGGCAGTTGCGCGGATGCACGCCCAGGCTTCCGCTGCCGTAGGTAGCAATCGGGCGGACGTAACAATCAGAAAAGCCGTTGGCGCTAACCAAGTCCAGCGCAGCAGTCGTCAGTTTTTCCTGCGAGTAAGGAATCGGCAGACCATAGGTGCGGGCTGACTCGAACATGCGCTCCAGGTGTGCATCGAGTCGAAAAACCGCGGGACCGTTCACCGTGTTGTAGCAGCGAACGCCCTCGAAGACGCCCGTCCCGTAATGCAGGCCATGCGCCGACATATGGACCGTCGCTTCTTCCCAGGGAATGATCTTCCCGTTCTTCCAAACCCACTTGCTTTCCGAAAAGAAAGACATCCCGGATTCCTTGTCTTAAAAGGGCACGGCTTCAGCCGTGCCGTTAAGCCCATCGTTGATTGATTAGCCGAGCGGACTTTAGTCCGCGAGGTCCTACGCGCTCGTACCGACCGGTTCTTCCTTCCTCGCCGGAGCTTCAATGTCCGCTACCTTCACCGGATGGAGGAACGGCATCATGTCGCGCAATCCCTCACCAACGGTCTCGATCTGGTGCTTACGCTGCTTCTCGCGCTCGGCGATGAAGTTGTGGCGACCCATTTCGTTTTCCTTGATCCACGCCGACGCGAACTTGCCGTTCCGGATCTCTTCGAGAATTTGCTTCATCTCTTTGCGAGTTTCGTCGGTGATCAGGCGCTTCCCCGCCGTGTAATCACCGTGCTCCGCCGTATCGCTGACCGAGTACCGCATGTAGCTCAATCCGCCGCGATACATCAGATCGACAATCAGCTTCAGCTCGTGCAGACACTCGAAGTACGCGACTTCCGGCTGATAGCCAGCAGCCACCAGCGTCTCGAACCCGGCTTTGACCAACGCGCTGGCTCCGCCGCACAGCACCGCCTGCTCGCCGAACAGATCCGTTTCGGTTTCTTCGGTGAACGTAGTCTTGAGCACACCGGCGCGGGTTCCACCGATACCTTTCGCGTATGACAGCGCATACTGCCATGCCTTGCCGGAAGCATCCTGCTCGACTGCGACGAGGCACGGTGTCCCGCCCCCTTCGACGAACACTTCGCGCACCCGATGCCCGGGGGCCTTCGGCGCGATCATGCTGACGTCCACTCCGGCCGGACACTTGATGGTGCCGAAGCGGATATTGAAGCCGTGCGCGAACATCAGGGTCTTGCCCGGCTTCAGGTTGGGATGAATGTCGCGGTGATAGACCTTCGCCTGTTCGGTGTCGTGAATCAGAACCATGATGGTGTCGGCCCATGCCGAAGCGTCGGCGACCGACATAACTTTCAGTCCCGCGGTCTCCGCCCGTTCTTTCGAGCGGCTGCCCGCATACAAACCGATGCGGACCTCCACTCCGCTGTCACGCAGGTTCAGCGCATGCGCATGGCCTTGCGATCCGTACCCGATAATCGCGACCTTCGTGGCCTGTACCAGCGAAAGATCGGCGTCCCTGTCATAAAAGATCTGTGCCATAGCGTTTCCTCTCCTGCGTCGGATTAGTAGTTGATGTAGTAGTTGAACTTCCGCCTGTAGACAACGCACCCGGAAGCACTTCCCATGTCGGCTGCGGCCTTGAGGCATTCCGCGGTGAATTGCGCCGAATCACGATCGGGCCCGTCTCGACCGCTTCCAGAATCCCATAAGGCTGCAGCACTTGCAGTAGGCCTTCGAGTTGTTCCGGAGTGCCGGTCATCTCCACCAAAACCCACTCAGTCGTGAGTTCGAGCACGCGGCCGTTGAAGATTTCCAGCAACTGCAGAATCTGCGGACGCGTCTGCAATGTGCACGCAATCTTCATCATGCCGAAGGCGCGGAAGGTGCCCTCTTCATGCGAAATCATGTCCACTTTGAAGATGTCCACTAGTTTGGCAAGCTGCCCCTTGATGCGTTCAGCCGGGCGCCGCTCGATTTCAGAAGTGATGACGATGCGAACGATTCCCGGGTGTTCGGTCTTCGCCGTCGACAGCGACTGCAGGTTCGCCCCGTGCCGCCGAAAGATCAGCGAGATGCGTGTCACCACGCCGGTATGGTTCGCAACGTCTAACAAATAGGTCATATTCATAAGATTTACTCGTCTGCCGCCGTTTCCACGATGGCGCTGGGCCGACGTATCATTTCGTGCAGAGCCTTACCCGCCGGAACCATCGGGTAGACTGAATCTTCCTGCTCCACCCGGAAATCGATCAGCACGGGGCCATCATGTTCGCGCGCCTTCCGCACGGCGTCGGCCACCTCTTCGCGGTGGGTTACCGCAAAGGTGAGGATGCCGTACGCCTCCGCAATTTTGGTGAAATCAGGATTGACCAGCGGCGTCGCTGCGTAGTTCCGCTCGTAGAAGAATTCCTGCCACTGGCGCACCATCCCGAGATAGCCGTTGTTAATGATGGCTATGTTGACCTTGATACCCTCTTGCACCATCGTTGCCAGCTCGGCCATAGTCATCTGGAAGCCGCCGTCGCCAACGATCACCCAGACATCCGCCTCGGGCCGCGCAAACTTCGCACCAATCGCTGCGGGCAATGCGAACCCCATGGTGCCCAATCCGCCAGAGGTAATGAGCGAGCGCGGATCGCTGTGATGGTAATACTGTGCTTCCCACATCTGGTGCTGGCCAACATCAGTCACGATCAGCGCTTTGCCTTTAGTTTCGCGCCACAGATCGTTGATCACGTGCGCGGCGTAAAGATGCCCGGTGTCAGGAAGATTACGGATGTCATGTACCGCAACTTCGCCTTTGGCGCCGTTGATTTCCGCCCAATACTCGGACCGCTTCTGTTGCGTCACTTGCGGAATCAGCTTGGGCAGGACCTGTTTCAGATCGCCAACGATCGCCACATCCGCAGGAACGTTCTTATGGATCTCCGATGCATCGATGTCGACGTGGATCTTCTTGGCGCTTTGTGCGTAGCAGTCGAGCTTGCCAGTCACGCGATCGTCGAAGCGCATGCCCAGTGCAATCAGCAGGTCAGCCGACTGGATGGCGTGATTCACCCATGCTTCGCCGTGCATTCCCATCATGCCCAATGACAGCGGATGAAAATGAGGAAGCGCGCCCAATCCCAGCAGAGTCAGCGCCACCGGAAGGTCGCTGGTTTCAGCCAGCAACTGCAAGTCCTGCATCGCGCCAGACTGCATCACACCGTGTCCCGCGAGAATGACCGGACGCTCTGCCTTGTTGATCAGCTCCGCAGCGGCGGCGATCTGCATCGCGTCGGGCTCCCCCCAGTTGTCCAGCTTGCGCAACCGTGGCATCACGAACTCCCACTCGAAATCGCATGACGCCATTTGCGCGTCTTTGGTGATGTCCACCAGCACCGGCCCCGGGCGGCCTGATCTCGCGATAATGAACGCCTCACGCAGCGTACGGGCGATATCATTTACATCGGTCACCATGTAGTTGTGCTTGGTAATCGGCATGGTGATGCCGGTGATGTCGATCTCCTGAAACGCGTCAGTGCCGATGAATTTGCTACCGACTTGTCCGGTGATACAAACGATGGGCGTCGAGTCCAGCATCGCCGTCGCAATACCGGTAACAAGGTTGGTCGCGCCCGGTCCAGACGTGGCCAGAGCAACTCCAACCTTGCCCGTCGCGCGCGCGTAGCCATCCGCCATATGCGCGGCACCTTGTTCGTGACGCACGAGCACGTGGTGAATGCTCGGTGTGTGCTGCAGCGCGTCGTACATGGGCAAGACGCATCCTCCCGGATAGCCGAATACGGTGTTCACGCCTTCGCGCTCCAGGCATTTCCAAACGATTTGGGCACCCGACAATCGCATCTTGCTCATCTCCTTCGTTCTCCTGCGGCGGCGAGATCGGAAACACCGATTCCGCTCGTTTCCGCGTCGCCGCGACCGTAGCCCGGCGTCGTGACCGCGCCAAACGCGGCCGACGACACACTGAGCGCATACTTCGCGAAGACTCCCGTCTTGTAACGCAAGCCGGGAGCAACCCATTTCGTCATCCGGCGCTTCAGCTCAGCTCCAGATATTTCCAGCTGCAACTGGCCACGGGCCACATCGATGGTGATCGTGTCGCCTTCGTGGACCGCTGCAATCGGACCGCCCACAGCGGCTTCCGGCGCCACATGCGCGATCATGAATCCGTGGGTCGCACCCGAGAAACGCCCATCGGTCAACAGCGCGACGTGTTCGCTCAACGGCGTCGCAGCCAGCGCTGCGGTAACGGCAAGCATCTCGCGCATGCCGGGCCCGCCACGTGGTCCCTCATTGCGGATGACAATCACATCGCCAGAATTAATCTGCGAACCCTGCACCGCCTCGAACGCCTGCTCTTCACTCTCGAAGACTCGCGCCGGACCTTTATGCTCGCGGCGTCCATGACCGACCAGTTTCACCACGCAACCTTCCGGCGCCAGATTGCCGTGCAGGATCGCCAGCCCACCCGTCGGACTCAGCGCGCGCTCGATAGGACGAATCACTTCCTGTCCCGGCTGTTCCGGGGCTTCCACGACTTCTTCGCCAATCGTCTTGCCCGTCACCGTGAGGCAATCGCGATTCAGCAGCTTGCCTTCGGCCAGAATGTGCCCCAGCAGCCTCGTACCTCCGGCGCGGAAGAAGTCCGTGGCCATGAAGCGTCCGCCCGGCTTCAAGTCGCACAGCAGCGGAGTCCGCCCGCAAATCTGGTTGATCTCGTCGAGGGAGAAGCTGAGTCCCAACTCGTTCGCGATAGCCGGCAAATGGAGAATCGCATTCGTCGATCCACCCGAAGCTACGACGCACGTCATCGCATTCTTCAGCGCCGCGTCGGTCATGATCTGCGATGGCCGAATATCGCGCCGCACCAGTTCCATCACCAGTTGGCCGGCTTTTTTAGCGACTTCAGTTTTTAGAGGAGAGGTTGCGGGAACTGCGTTACTGCCAAGAGGAGAGATACCGAGAAACTCGCAGGCGGTGGACATGGTATTGGCCGTGAACTGTCCGCCGCACGCGCCCGGTCCAGGACAGGCATGGTCCTCGATGTCCTTCAGCTCGGCGTCGTTCATCTGTCCGTGCGCGTATTTGCCGACCGCTTCGAACACGTCCTGAATGCTGACGTCGCGGCCATGATAGTGGCCGGGCGCAATCGACCCGCCGTAAAGCATCAGCGACGGAATATCCAGTCGGGCCAGCGCCATCACGGTTCCCGGAATTGTTTTGTCGCAAGCCGACAATGCCACGACGCCGTCAAACATGTGTCCGCGCGCAACCAGTTCAATCGAGTCCGCAATTACCTCGCGGCTCACCAGCGACGCGCGCATCCCCTCGGAGCCCATGGTGATGCCGTCAGAAATGGCGATCGTGTTGAACTCCATTGGAGTGCCGCCAGCCGCGCGCACGCCTTCTTTCACCGCTGCTGCAATTTCGCGCAGGTGGTAATTGCAGGGCCCGATTTCTGTCCAGGTATTGGCGATGCCAATGATGGGTTTGCTCAGGTCCTCGTCGGTAAAGCCAATGGCCTTGAACATGGCGCGCGCAGGAGCCCGATTCGGCCCGTCTGTGATAGCTCTGCTGTGCGACTTGCCGCTGTCTGCTGACATCTGCTCCTCTTCTGGTTTTCTTTGGGTTGTGCGGATAAAAGCAAAAGCCACTTCCGCTTTAGCGGGTCAGTGGCTTTTCAGAATCTAGATTTGCTGATTGCCTACGTCCCCGCGCCTCCGATGGTGCCCGCTACTCCTAGCACTAGAAGTAGGAGCGTCAGCGCGCGTACTAGAGCCAATACCATCGCCCGCTTCGCGAGGATCGAATCATTCGCGGATTGGATTCGAGATGAGGCTGCAAAGGTCATGACTGTGTTGTGATTTATACCGGACTTGCGCAGTCCGCGTCGAGAGAAATTAGAAATATTCACGGCACCGTAAGCAACACTAATGATGTACAACACTATATAAGAGGCACTAATGATGCTGGCGGTGACTTGCCGCCTCAAACTCCGTTCAGAGGAGTTCCTTATCTTCGGCGCCTAAGCCACCCGAGACCAATGAGTTCGCCGCCACCAACCCGGGAACCGCGATGCCATACTTGCAACTCAGAAATGCCTGTAATCGCTCCGGCAGCGCTTCACTCAACTCTTGCCAGGTCAGCACCTTACATCGCAATCGCAGCTCCACCAGGCGCACACTTCGCATTACTGCATACCACTGTTCAATCAGGTCAGGCCGTCTTCCGTCGAGCAATACGCAAAAGCTGCACCCACCCGCATGCGCTGCCAGCACGTTTCGGATGAGTTGGTACGACAGAAACTTGCCGGCGGTCGCGGGAAGCGACTTCGTGTCGAAAACCTGCTTGAAGTCCCGGTAGCCACGAACAATCTCGGCATCCTTCGACTGAAAATCAGACTCGGTCAGCTTCGCTTCGATCAGCAGATCGCCCAGTTTCAGGTCGACCTCGGTGCGATCGAACAGTCCGCTGCTCAGCGGAACCCGCGCTTTAAATCCGAATTGCGCAGTCGCGCCGGCTTCCACCCCCAACAGCGATAGCACTCGCGCGTCCTCAACGACGCCGGGAAAACAGAACACGTTCATCAGCAGCGCGTCAGAACTGGTGCAAGAATCCAGTTCCT
The DNA here is from genome assembly GCA_963730105.1 of uncultured Acidobacteriaceae bacterium. Taxonomy (GTDB): domain Bacteria; phylum Acidobacteriota; class Terriglobia; order Terriglobales; family Acidobacteriaceae; genus DASRAA01. Next base: position 176,695 of record CAVSQO010000004.1, on the reverse strand, counting down.
TCCAGCGATATTCGTAGCGTGGCAACGAACCTCGCGCTTGGGCATGAATCTTGTCGAGACGCTTCCGCCACTCCGGCTTGCTCAAGATCGCCGCGTATGTCTCGTCCAGAAAGTTGCCATGCCGCGTTTCGCACGGCTGGTACACAACGACCGGCATCGAACCATAGCTCTCAACGTGAACTAACTGGTTGGCCTTCGCGAATTCGCGGTTACGCACACACAACTCGTGACGCAGATGACTCGCAAAGTAAGCTGCTGACGGACTCATGGGGTTTCGTGCTCAGCCATTTCCAGTTTCGAGACCAATCGGTCGGCGCCGCGCAACTCTGGGAACAGCCAAGCCCACAATGCAATCACCACCAGCGTCCCCACGCCTCCTATCACCACGGCGGGCACGGTTCCAAACCAATGCGCGGTCAGACCTGACTCAAATTGTCCAAACTCGTTTGACGTGCCGATGAACAACGAATTCACGGCGCTGACGCGCCCGCGCATGGCATCAGGAGTGGACAACTGTACCAACGTCCCGCGAATGATCACGCTGACCATGTCGGACGCACCCACCAGTAGCAACGCCATTAGCGAGAGCACGAGGTTGCGCGACAGTCCGAAGACGATGGTGAAGACGCCAAATCCGGCGACGCACCAGAGCATCGTCACTCCGGCGTGCCGTTGCAGCGGACGATGCGCCATCATCACCGCCATCGCGGCTGCTCCTATCGCGGGGGCACTGCGCAGAATCCCCAGGCCCCACGGCCCGGTATGCAGGATCTCCCGCGCATACACCGGCAAGAGCGCTACAGCCCCGCCCAGAAGAACGGCGAACAAATCGAGCGAGATAGTGCCCAGTACTAGCTTCTTCTCCCAGATGAACCGCAATCCCGCAAGCAGCGTTGACAAGCTCACCGGCTCGCGCGCACGTTTCGCCGGATTCAACCGAATTCGGCTAGCGGCAATCACCGATATCACGCCCGCGACCATGGAACTCGCATACACTGCGGTAGGTCCGCGAAATAGGGCGTAGATCAATCCTCCCAGCGCGGGACCGATGATCGTCGCTGCATTAAACACGGTCTGCGCCCAAGCCACAGCGTTAGGAAAATCCTTTTCAGGCACAAGTTGCGGGACCATCGACTGACCGGCGGCGCCGTTAAACGACCGCACCACTCCTACCAGCACCAAAACGCCGTAGATTGCGTGCACCGAATGCGACCCGCTCAGCGTCAGCAGCAACAACAGCGCCGATGACAGCGCGAGTCCCGCATAACACAACGTCACGATATTCCGCCGATTGAACCGATCGGCAGCGTGTCCGGCGACCAGAAACAGCAGGATCGTCGGCAGAAACTGCGCCAGACCCACGTAGCCGAGATCGAGTGGACGCTTGGTGATCTCGTATACCTGCCACCCGACCGCGACCGACTGCATCTCCGTGGCCACGACGGTGAACAGTCGCGCCAGTTGATACAAAGCAAAATCGGGATACGCGAATGCGGCCAGCGATTGTCGCCGCGGGCTGGTCTGGTTGGCCATAGCACACTACTGTGCCACATGAATGACGCCCGCAAGCGATTGACCCTACGACTTTCTTGTGACTCGCCATTTTCCTTCTTCAACTCCACCGCAAATTCCATATATAGTGGACTATGGGTTGTAGCAATTCTCCTGGTGGCCTTAACCTCGTAACCTCCCGCTTCGAGCACGATTCCTGTGGAGTCGGATTTGTCGCTACCCTGCATGGCCGCTCCGAACACGAAATCCTTCGCCTTGCTTTGACTGCTCTCGGACGTCTTGCGCATCGTGGCGCTATCGCCGCAGATGGTAAGAGCAGCGACGGCGTGGGTGTGCAGACCGCCGTCCCTCGCAATTATCTTCTCAGCCAGACGCGCTTCATCTTGCGGCCCGAACAGCCCCTAGCAGTGGGCATGCTCTTCCTGCCCCAACACGAAGACCAGGCCCAACGCGACGCGCAACGCTTCAAGGCTTGTATCTACGCCCAAGGATTCGAGTGGCTGGGTTGGCGTGACGTCCCCATCGCACGCGACGTGCTCGGCGAAATCGCCGCTAGTACCCTGCCAGTGATCCGTCAGGCGTTAATGACCACTACCGACGATTTCGCCGGTGACCCGAATGAGTTGGAGCGCCGTCTGTTCCTCGCCCGCAAGGCCTTCGAACGTGGCGGAACAAGCACCTACGTTTGTTCCCTTTCGACCCGCACGCTGGTTTACAAAGCGATGTGCACGGGACGCACTCTGCACGAGTTTTATCTTGACCTACAGAATAAGCAATACACCACGCACTTTGCGGTCTTCCATCAGCGCTACGCGACCAATGTCCTGCCTTCCTGGGACCGCGCCCAACCTCTCCGTACCATCGCGCACAATGGCGAGATCAATACCATCTGGAGCAATCGCGCCCACGTCGATGCCCGCAGCGCCCTGTTACCGCGCGAATGCGATCCGCTCTTCACCCGCGAGGGCTCTGACTCCATGAGCCTCGATGAAGTTGCCGAGTTGCTCTGCAACTACGAGCGCAATATTGCCGAGGCGGTGCGCATGATGCTGCCTCCGGCAGTCGGAATCAAGGAATCCGCTTTCCATCGCTACCACTCCGACTGCATGGAGCCCTGGGATGGCCCTTCCGCGCTCGTCTTCACCGATGGCCGTCTCGTAGGCGCAGCCCTCGATCGCAACGGGCTTCGCCCCTGCCGCTTTGTAATTACCGACAATGGATTAGTAGTCGTTGGCTCTGAAGTCGGCCTCGCAGACGTCGACACCGATACCATCATTCGTAGCGCACGTATTGGGCCCGGGCAGATGATTCTGCTCGATATGGAGCGCTGCCGCCTGATCGAAGGCGAAGAACTCGACCGTTACTTCGACGATCTTGCACCGTACTCGAAGCTCATTGACGACATTCCGCTCGAGCCTGCTGCCACTCCCGTCAGCGCTCTGGAAAAAGACGACCTCATGCGCTTGCAGCGCGGCTTCGGCTACACCCGCGAAGAAGTCAAGATGGTGGTCGGCCCAATGGCGCTGGAGAGCAAAGAAGCCATCTGGTCCATGGGCGACGACACTCCCATCGCCGCGCTGGCTCACGCTCCGCGTCCGCTCTATGGATTCTTCCGGCAACGGTTCGCGCAAGTCACGAATCCACCGATCGATTCGCTCCGTGAGGCGTGCGTCGTGTCGTTGCGGACTCGTCTCGGACCTTGGCCCCATTTGCTCGACAAACACGCTCCGCTCCCCGGTCTGGTCTTGCCGTCGCCATTTTTGTCGCTCGGCCAGATGGCGGCGCTGCACGAGGGATCCTATCTGCTGCGCGATGAGCTTCCTCTCGCGCATTTGAACTGTACGTTCACTGAAGACAGCTCGCTGAAGCAGGCCGTTCTCGAACTACAGCAGCGCGCGGTTGAATTAGTCCAGGGCGGGGCACGCATCCTTCTTATGACCGACCGCACTGCCTGCGAGCAACTTGCTCCCTGTTCCCATGGCGCTGGCTACTGGAGCCGTTCATCAAGCGCTGGTCAAGGCGGGCTTGCGCACCAAAGTTGGACTCGCGCTCGAAGCCGGTGACTGTCGCGACGTGCACCATGCTGCCGTGCTGATTGGCTACGGTGCGGGTTCGGTTTGTCCCTGGCTGGCCTTGCAGACCGCTCGATCGCTTGCAGCCGACGACGGCGAAGCGCGCCTGCTCAAGACCTTCGACGCAGGCCTGGCTAAGGTAATGTCGAAGATGGGCATCTCGGTACTCGACAGTTATCGAGCTGCGCAACTGTTTGACGTACTCGGCCTCGCCTCAGAGATCACCGACCTTTGCTTCCCTGGCACTGCGTCTCCGATAGGTGGTCAGGACTTCGCCGACATAGAAGCTGCCCTTCGCACCTCGTGGACCGCCGTGTCCGACAGCCCCGAATTGCCGGACTATGGCTGGGTGCGCTTCCGCAAGGCGGAGCGCTCCGAGCCTCACACCTGGCAACCGCAGCGTACTCGCGACCTGCAAGTCGCGGTTGGTGCAGCACGCGCAACCACGCAGGCAGCCCTCGCTCTTGCCCCAGCTGACGCGTGGTCCGCCTACGCGCGCGCAACCGACGAACGCGAGCCGGCCGTGCTGCGCGACCTGCTGCAAATCAACGCCCGCGGGGCCCAAGCTCGAACTCGCCGAAGTTGAGCCGCCATCGAGCCTGGTCAAGCGTTTCATCGCCAGCGCGATGTCGCTCGGCTCGCTGAGTCCTGAGGCCCACCAGACCATCACCATCGCCATGAACCAGTTGGGCGCGCGCTCTAACACCGGCGAGGGTGGCGAAGATCCCGCGGCTTACAAGCCGGACGGCAACAAGTTCGGCGTGCTTGTCGCTGACCAATAACAAGATCAAGCAAGTCGCGTCCGGACGCTTTGGCGTCACAGCCGAATATCTGTCTCATGCCGAAGAGCTGGAAATCAAGATCGCGCAAGGCTCGAAGCCCGGCGAAGGCGGCCAGCTTCCCGGACACAAGGTCAGCGAACTGATCGCTCGTTTGCGGCACGCGCAACCCGGGGTTTCGCTCATCAGTCCGCCGCCGCATCATGACATCTACAGCATCGAGGACCTGGCGCAACTGATCTGCGACCTCAAGCGTATCAATCCGCGCGCGCCCGTCGGCGTCAAACTGGTCTCGCAGCTCGGCGTCGGCACGGTTGCAGCCGGAGTTGCCAAGGCTTACGCCGATTACATCGTCATCTCCGGATACAACGGCGGCACAGGCGCATCGCCGCTCAGCAGCATCAAGCACGCCGGCAATCCCTGGGAGCTTGGCTTGAGCGAGGCGCAGCAGGTCCTGCGCATGAACGGACTGCGCGGCCGCGTTCGCCTGCGCACCGACGGAGGCCTCTCAACCGCGCGCGACGTTCTCATCGCTGCATTGCTCGGCGCTGACGAATTTTCCTTCGGCACAGCTGTCCTGGTCGCGCTCGGATGCGACATGGCGCGCCAGTGTCATCTCAACACCTGTCCCAACCGGCATCGCGACGCAAAAACCTGAGCTGCGCGCGAAGTTCCGCGGCAAACCCGAGCACGTCGTCCGCTTCTTCATGAACATCGCCGAAGACTTGCAACGGATGCTCGCCGACCTCGGTCTGCCGAGCCTGCAGGCTGCGATTGGTCGTACTGATTTGCTGCAACAGGTACGCAACGATGGCAAGCTTGATCTCCAACCAATGCTGGCGCAGGTCGGCGACGGTCCATTGAGCTGGCAAGGAGGACGCAACATGCGTCCTGACGAGCGGGTACCAGTGGATGACGCATGGGTGCGCCCCGCTCTTTCGGCAGTCGCGGCAGGCAAGCCGTTCGAACTCAGTGCGACCGTGCGCAACGAAGATCTCAGCTTGGGTGCGCGACTCTCGGGCGAACTCGCGTTGTTACGCGCACAAAACCCCGACCTCGATCCCGATATTCACTTCCGTCTTCGCGGAACCGCGGGCCAGTCCTTCGGAGCCTTCGCCAGCCGCGGCATGAAACTGGTGCTCGAAGGTCAGGCCAACGACTTCGTCGGCAAAGGTCTTTCTGGCGGCGAACTCATCATTCGCACTCGCGGCAAGTTGGCACGAACCGAAGCGGCGCAAGTCATCGTTGGAAACGTCGCGCTTTACGGCGCAACCGGCGGATCGCTGTTCGCGGTCGGCAGCGCGGGTGAGCGCTTTGCGATTCGCAACTCAGGTGCAACTGCGGTTGTCGAGGGTGTCGGCGATCACGCCTGCGAATACATGACAGGTGGCGCGGTAGTCGTTCTCGGACCCACAGGCACGAACTTCGGTGCCGGCATGACCGGCGGCATGGCTTTCGTGTGGGACCCGACGGGAAAATTCGTGAAGGAAAAGAAATTTCACTCCGAGTTCGTCAGTGTCGAGGTACTGGGCGCCTGCGAAGAACGTGATCAGGAACTGGTCCGTTCACTTCTCGCCGAGCATTCCATCAAGACCGGCAGCAAACTCGCCAATCGTCTCCATCAGGGCTGGCCAATCACGCTTCGCCAGATCGTCCGCGTCGCGCCCAAGAATTAACTATTCTTTCTGATCTGTGTCATCCGTGTTCATCCGTGGTTGCTTCCGCTTTCCTCGCACCGGCGAATTACCGCCCCACTTGCGTCACATAGCTCGCGCGCAGTTCCGCCACGATGTCTCTCGCCGCCTGCCGGGCTACTTCAAACTCCCCCTGCGGAAATGAAATTGCACCCACCCGCGCATGCCCGCCACCGCCGTATCGTTCGCAAATCTTCGCCAGATTTTCTTCCGGCTCGACCGGCGCCCACGGATTCGACCCGACCGACACTTTCGTCCGAAAGCTGCTCTTGCTCAGCCCCACGCTATACACACAATCGGGATGCAGGTAGTAGGGAATGAACTTGTTGTAGCCCTCGAGGTCGTGATCGGTCACATCAAAAAACACTGTGCCGTCTTTGCACTCGGTGCGCCCGCGCAGCAACTCAATCGAGCGCCGATGCCGCTCCATCAGCGCCGGAATGCCGCTCCGCAATCTCCGGCGTCCTGATGATTTCCTCCAGCGGCTGGTACGCAAGCATCCCGATCAGGCGCGGGATGAACCCGGCGCTGCTGGTTCGACTCGATCACCATGGTCAGCTTCATCGCCGGCTCGCGCATCTCCACCGCCGTTCCAGGATCGGAATACAAGCGCGCCGTCAATGATGTCGGCCCACTCCACCATCTCCGCCACCGGCTCAGGATTGAATCCAAAGCGCTCCTTCGCCACCTTCGGCAATGAACTTGGTGCACGACCGGTAGTCCGGATCGTAGAACTTGGTATTGCTGGTGTCCTGCTCGAAGTGCGACGCATCTTCCGGCGTCAGAAACGCGCTCTGGTGGTGATCGAACCACCAGTTAATGCGCGGTGAGGGAGAATACTTGAAATCGACGATGGCGTTCTCGTCGCCGGTAAAGTCCGCTTCGTTGAAGAGCGCTCCGGCGCGATGCACCAGGCCGACGTACTCGAACTCAACGTGCTCACGGATGCGTTCGCGGTAGAAGCGCGAAAAAAGTGCAGCCGAACAGGCGCCATCAAAACATTTGTCGTGGTAAAAGACCCTGACCTTCACTGACCCTTTCCATTGCTGCCGGCCCGTGACATGCCGGACGTTTTATCTTGAAACAGAATTGATAAGGATACGCTTTCGCAGCCTGAAAAGCAGATAGAAATGATATTTCAAGCTACGGTCTGTCACCCCGCGGAACAGGCGGCAGTGTCTCGGTGTGAATTTCTGCGAGAAACAGGCACAAATCAAATTCCGACGGCCAACGCAATTCTCCCGGCGACGAAAAAGAAAACGGCAGCGCTCAGCCGGACGTAACCCGAAACCGTGACGCCGGCGTATTTTTTTAAGAGCCAGGGAACTGCCGGACAGGCCGCGATGCCGGACATCAGCGCGTACCAACCGTTGGTCAGTGGCCATGGCCCCTTCATCAAGAGCAGCCACAAGCCTCCTCCTCCCGCGACGATGGTCCACAGCCATGCCGCGATCCAACCGAGCATCGCAGCGGTGGTTTGGGTCACCGGTTCGCCCACGTTTCTGCCAAGTCCCCAAGAATCGGCAGCTTGAACATTTCGTGGTTGTAAGCTTTTACTACCAGCAATACCCATAGGAAGAAAAACGCCAGGCCCACCAGCCCGGTGAACGGAAACACCAGCACCCGCATAAACGGGATCAGCTGCAAAATGGCACCGACGATTCCCGACGCTATGCCGAAGACAACGCCCGCGGCCCAAAGCAGCAAGTGTTGAAAAGAGTGAAAGCGGACAAAACGATTGCGCTTGAATGGTTCCAGCAGCAGGAAAACAATGGCAGGAAAGATCGTCATGTAGGCAATTACCCCGGCAATGTTTTCGGCGATCGGCAATGCCTCGCCGTCGCCGTCAACTCGGGCCGATCGTGTTCCGTCGGCCGCCGGCGCCGCGGCGGCCACAGTAGCTTCACTCGGCACGGCAGGTGCAATCGCGGTTCCGCAGCTTGAGCAGTACTGCGCCTGCTCGGGCAACGGCCAGTCGCATTGCGGACATCGCGCCATTCAGCTCCCTCGCGCTCGACCTTCGCGAACTTCGCTCAAAAGAATATCCCGCCGCACATGCGACGGGATACAGATCACCGCGGAAGCCTGCTTACGCTCCGCAGCACTTCTTATATTTCTTGCCGCTGCCACACGGACACGGATCGTTGCGTCCGACCTTATCGCCGCGCACGACCTGCTGGACCGGCCCCTGGTCGCCGCTTCCCGCCATCCGCGCCTGGTCCAACTCACGGCGCTTGCGCCGCTGGAACTCCGCCTCCATGTCATCGATGGTCGTTGCCATCCGCTGCTGCCGGGCCGCGCTGACCGCAGTCATCGCGCCGCCGTTTCCACCGCTCTCCAGAACCGGCTGCGGAGCAGCCCGCGCAGGCGCTTCAATCACCTGCATCAGGTACAGGTAACGTACCGTCTCTTCTTCGAAGCGCTCCATCATCGCCTCGAACATATCGAACGACTCGCGCTTGTACTCCACCAGCGGATCATGCTGCCCATACCCACGCAGTCCGATGCCTTCGCGCAGGTGGTCCATGCTCAGCAAGTGGTCTTTCCACTGCTGGTCGAGCACGCTCAGCATGATGATGCGCTCATGGTGCCGCATCGCATCCACGCCAATCAACGATTCCTTGGCGTCGTAGCGTTCCTTCAGCTTGTCGAAAATCGCGTCGCCCAGTTCCTGGCGATTGAGCTTCTCGGCATCGATGCCTTCACTCTCGATATCGACGCCGAACCGCGTGAAGAGCTGGTTCTTCAGGCTCTTGATGTCCCAGTCTTCCGGATGCGCTTCCTTGCCGCAATATTTGTCTAGCAGCCCGCCGAGGATATCCCGCACGTAGTCTTCGAGGATCAGTTCCTTCTGGTCGAGCCCCTCCAGCAACTGCCGCCGCAATCCATAGACCGCCTGGCGCTGCTTGTTCATCACATCGTCGTATTCGAGAATGTGTTTGCGGGCCTCGAAGTTCTGCCCTTCAACCGCCTTCTGCGCCGCCTCGATTCGCCGCGTAATCAGCCCCGACTCGATGGGCACGCCCTCTTCCATGCCCAGCCGCTGCAGCAGGTTCGACACCCACTCCTTGGCGAAGATGCGCATCAGGTCGTCTTCCAGCGACAAGTAGAAACGCGACGCACCTGGATCTCCCTGGCGTCCCGCGCGTCCACGCAACTGGTTGTCGATGCGCCGTGCCTCGTGCCGCTCGGTGCCGAGAATGAACAGCCCGCCCAGGCCGACAACATCTTCGTGTTCGACGTCGGTCTCGGCCTTGTACTTGGCGTTGAGCTCCTGCCACTGCGCGGTCGGGACTTGATATTCGTTGCCGCCGTAGTAGAAGTACGAAAGGTTGGGATCGTCGGGCTTCGCCGTGACCTCGCCGGCAGCAGCCTTCAGTTGCTGCGCAATTCCCTTCTTCAGGCACTCCTGCTTCGCCATGAACTCGGAGTTGCCGCCCAACAGAATGTCGGTACCACGGCCTGCCATGTTGGTCGCGATGGTGATAGCGCCCTTGCGTCCCGCCTGGGCGACAATCTCGGCTTCCTTCTCGTGATACTTGGCGTTGAGCACGACGTGCTTCACGCCCTTCTTCTTCAGAATGTCCGAAAGCCGCTCCGACTTCTCCACCGACGTCGTGCCGACCAGCACCGGCTGCCCGGTCTTCGCCAGCACCATAATCTCGTCCGCCGCTGCGAAGTACTTTTCTTTCTCCGTGCGATACACGACGTCAGAATTTTCAATGCGCTTCAGATCGCGGTTGGTCGGAATGACTACGACTTCCAGCTTGTAAATCTTGTCGAACTCAGCAGCTTCCGTTTCGGCGGTACCGGTCATGCCGGCCAGCTTCTTGTACATGCGGAAATAATTCTGGAAGGTGACCGTCGCCAGTGTCTGGTTCTCGCGCTCGATCTTGACGTTTTCCTTCGCTTCCACCGCCTGGTGCAGACCGTCCGACCAGCGCCGCCCCGGCATCAGGCGTCCGGTGAACTCATCGACGATGAGCACTTCGCCGTCTTTCACCACGTATTCCACATCGCGTCGATACAGCGCATGCGCCTTAATCGCGGTATCGACGTGGTGCTTCAGGTCCCAGTTCTCGGGATCAGCAATATTTCCGATGCCCAGCAGCCGCTCGACTTTCTCCCATCCCTTGTCAGTGACGGTGATGGTGCGATGCTTTTCATCGACCACGTAGTCGCCGGTCAGCACCTTGTCTTCGCCCAGATCCACGGTCAATCTCCTCACCCAGCTCCAGTTGCGGGATGATGCGGTTCACCTTGTAGTACTTGTCCGTCGACTCTTCGCTCGCGCCGCTGATGATCAGTGGGGTGCGCGCCTCGTCAATCAGGATGGAATCCACTTCATCGACGATGCCGTAGTTGTGTCCGCGCTGCACGCAATCGTTCAGGTCGAACTTCATGTTGTCGCGCAGATAGTCGAACCCGAACTCGTTATTGGTTCCGTAGGTAACGTCGGCGCTGTAGGCTTCCTTGCGCTCCCGATCGTCCAAATCGTGCACAATCACGCCGACCGTCAGCCCGAGGAACGTGTACAGCTTGCCCATCCACTCTGAGTCGCGTTTGGCCAGGTAGTCGTTGACCGTGACCACGTGAACGCCGTTGCCGGCGAGCGCATTCAGATACACCGGAAGTGTGGCGACCAGCGTTTTGCCTTCACCGGTCTTCATTTCGGAAATCTTGCCCTGGTGCAACACGATGCCGCCGATGAGCTGCACATCGAAATGGCGCATCTTCAACACGCGCCAACCGCCCTCGCGTGCCACCGCGAAAGCCTCCGGCAGTATTTCGTCCAGTACTTCCTTCAGTGCCGTCGCTTTTTCGTCGGCGTCTTCAATCGCGTCCACGCGCTCGTGAATACGCTTGCGAAACTCGTCGGTCTTGGCCCGAAGCTGCTCATCCGAGAGTTGCTTCATCTCGGGCTCGAGCGCATTAATGCGCTCCACCTGCGGCATCAGGCGCTTGATTTCGCGCTCATTGCTGGTGCCAAAAACCTTCGCCATTAACTTGTTAATCAATGCAATTTTTCCTTGCGGAACCTATGTTTGGGGCGCCTGAAACGCGCGGAAATGCGCACAAAGAGCGCACTCCACCTCATTATCAAGGCTAACACATTGGATGCAGGTCTCCCGCGCCGGTCGCACTTTGGGAAGAGACACTGAGGGTGCGCCATTCAAGCGAAGCTTGAGTGGGGGTTTTGACTTTTTCGCGACGACCTAAATCTTCTCCGTGCCCTCCGTGCCTCCGCGGTGAACCCGAACCCACTGGCGACTGGCAACTGACTGCCGGCAACTGACCAGCGTAAGATACGCGCATGTTTTACGACCGCTTCACGGAGACGGTTCGCCGCTTCCCTGACCTCATCGCCGTCGAACTCCAGCATGAGTCGTCAGCGGTTGCCGCCGGAGCACCCCCTGTCGAGAGCTACACGTTTTCCCAGCTCCGCAGCATGGCCGAATCGGTGGGAAGCCAGCTGCTGCGGTCAGGCATCGAGCGCGGCACCAAGTGCGCCTTCCTCGCCGCCAATCATCCCTTGTGGGTGGCCGCCTATCTCGGAGTGCTCGCCTCGGGAAACACAGCCGTTCCGCTCGATACCGCCTTCCACGCCGATCAGGTCCGCAAGCTCCTACTCGACTCCGATTCCGTCCTCCTCTTCACAGACAGCCATCGACTACCGCTCGCCCGCGAAGCCACCCGCGATCTCCCCGTTAAGCTCATCCTCATCGACGCCCACGAGCCGGAAGACGGCACCGTTTTGCTGCAAGACATTTTCGCCGCCGGCCCCGGCGACTTCCGTCCAGTTCCCGTCGCCGCCGAAGACATCGCGATGATCCTCTACACCTCGGGCACCACCAGCGATCCCAAGGGCGTGATGCTCTCGCACGGCAACCTTGAGGCCGAAGCCGAAGGTGTGTTCGAGGTGATCGACGTCGGCCCCAAAGATGCCATCCTCGGCATTCTGCCGCTCTTCCACTCGCTCGCCCAGATGGCCAATATCATGTTGCCCCTATCGGTCGGCATGCGTGTCGTCTACCTCGAGTCGATGAACACCAGCGAACTGCTGCGCGCGCTGCAAGAGCGTGGCATCACCGTCTTCGCCTGTGTGCCGCAGTTCTTCTATCTCATTCTCGAACGCATTCAGAAAGAAGTGCGGCAGAAGGGCGCGGTCGTGCGTTTCCTGTTTCGCGCTATGATGGCCCTCTCCCGATTTGCTCGCAGCTTCGGCGTCAACCTCGGCAAGGTCTTCTTTGGACGCGTGCATCACATGTTGGGCAGTCGCATGCGCTATCTTGTCACCGGCGGCTCCCGCTTCGATCCCGCCGTCGGACGTCACTTCGAAGCCATGGGCTTCACCATGCTCCAGGGCTACGGCATGACCGAAACCTGCGGCTGCGCCAGCATTACGCCGCCGAAACACGTCGTGATGGGGTCCGTCGGCAAGCCGCTGCCCGGCAACGAAATGAAGATTTTCGACGGCTCGCCTTCGCTTGAGCACGGCGGAGCCAGCGTCGGCGAAGTCGCCTTCCGCGGCGGCATCGTTATGGCCGGCTATTACAAGCGCCCCGACGCCACCGCCGCCATGTATCGTGACGGATGGCTCCTCAGCGGCGACCTCGGCTATTGCGATGCCGACGGCAACTTCTTTATCACCGGCCGCAAGAAAGACATGATCGTCCTCAGTAACGGCAAAAATATTTACCCCGAGGAGATCGAAGCCCACTACCTTCAGTCGCCCAACATTAAAGAAGTCTGCGTACTGGGCCTGCAAAGCGCTCCCGGCGAGCCTTTCTCCGAACGCCTGCACGCCGTCATCGTTCCCGACTTCGATGCGCTCCGCCAAGCCAAAATCGTCAACATCGGCGATATGCTACGTTTCGAAATTGAAGGTCTGTCGGCGAAGCTACCCTCCACCAAGCGCGTTCTGAGTTACGAAATCTGGCAAAACGAACTGCCGCGAACAAGCACCCGCAAGATCAAGCGCTTCGAAGTCGAGCAGCGCGTGAAACGCGGCGAAGGCACTCAGGCAACGGCTGCAACTCCACGCGCACTCACTCCGGAGGAAACCGAATGGATGCAGCGTCCTGATGTCGCCAAGGCGCTGAGCATCATCCAGGCTGCTTCAAAGCTAAAAAAAGAAACTCCATACCCCAGCGATAATCTTGAACTGGACCTCGGCCTCGATTCCATGGAGCGCGTCGAACTCCTCGTATCGCTCGATCAGCAAATGGGCTCCAACGTACCCGACTCCGTCTCTGCCGAGATTTATACCGTACGCGATCTGGTCGACGCCATCCTCGCCCACGCCGGCGCCGACAACCAGCGCGCCACTGCCGGCTGGGACGAGGTCATTCACGAAGACCCCGGCGAAGTCGAACGCCGCACCATCGACAAGGCGCATCCCATCCTTGCGCCCTTCGCGTACACAGTGCTCCGCCTGGCGCAGATCATGCTCCGCGACCTGTTTCACCTTCAAGTCGAAGGCCTCGAAAAGCTCCCGGCGTCAGGCCCGTTCATCCTTTCGCCGAATCACCAAAGTTTCCTCGACGGCCCCGTAGTCGTCGCCTGTCTTCCCTGGCGCATCATGCGCGACGCTTTCTACGTCGGCACTAGCGAGATATTCGGCAGCAAAGTCATGCGCCGCATCGTCGAATCGTTTCGTCTCATCGTCATCGATCCCGACGCCAATCTGGTGCCTGCCATGCGCGCCGGCGCCTACGGTCTTCGCAAACATGGCGTATTGGTTTTGTTCCCCGAAGGTGAGCGCAGCATCGACGGCCCCCCGAAGACCTTCAAGAAGGGTGCGGCGATTCTTGCGATCCACACTCAATGCCCTGTCGTGCCGGTTGCGCTGGAGGGTTTCTACGAAGCCTGGCCGCGTGGCGAGAAGTTCCGCGGCTTATCGAATCTGAAGGTGCGTTTTCTCGATCCAGTCTATCCGCCTCCACTCGGTCCCAACCCGGAAACTCAGTACGCAGACATGACCGCCGAAATCCGCCGCCGCGTCGTCGAGGCCTACGACGAACTCCGCGGAGCCGAAGCTACCTCCTTGGCAACCACCGGCTCCCGAACTTGAAGCTGGAAACTCGAAACTCGAAACTGGTTTCTAGCTCTTATTCGCGTGCGGATGCGTCCGGTCGTACACCTCCATCACATGCTTGACCGTCAACTGCGTGTAGCGTTGGGTCGTTGAGAGCCGCTCGTGGCCGAGCATCTCCTGAATGGCGCGCAGGTCCGCGCCCTCCTCCAGCATGTGGGTGCCGAATGCATGCCGCAGCGTGTGCGGATGCACGTCCGGCGACAAACCATTCGCAACCGCAATCTGCTTCACGATGCGTCCCACACTCCGCGTCGTCAGCCTCGTCCCGCGAAGATTCACCAGCAGCGCCTTTTCGGTCGTGCGCTTGGTCTCCGCCAATGTCTTCTGGCGCAAAGGAAGATAAGCCCGCACCGCCGAAGCCGCGGAGTCGCCAAACGGAACGTACCGCTCCTTCCGTCCTTTACCTCGCACCAGCACAACTTCGTTCGACCATCGAATGTCGTCAATGTTGATGCCGACCAACTCCGAGTTGCGAATTCCGCATCCATAGAGCAACTCGAGGATGACTAGGTCACGTTCCGGAAACGCCGACGACTCCGGCATCTGCGAATCCAGTACCGTGTTCACTTCCTCGATGGTCGGCACGCGCGGCAGCTTCTTAGGCAACTTCGGCGTCGCCACCAGCTTGGCCGGGTTCTGCTCGACCACGCCCTCCTGCGCCAGCCATCTGTACAGCGAGCGCAGCGCCGCCAGCGCGCGCGCGACCGACGTCTTGCTCAGCCCGCGCTCGTACAGGTTCGACAGATAGCCACGAATCAGCACGTGATCGATGTCGCACCAACCCTGGCGGTCCAACGTACTCCGCAAATTGTGCCAAGTCGGTCGTGTAGGCCTTGATCGTGTGCGGCGACGCATTGCGCTCTTGCAACGAGCGAACAAACTTCACCACCGCCTTCTCGACCATAGTTGTGCCGGCCTTCGTCATTCGCCCGCGCCTTTGTTTGCGATCCTGCTCTTGCTGCGCGGGTGGTGCTGCTTATACACACGGTTCAACCGGTCAAGCGCCAAGTGCGTATAAACCTGCGTGGTCGAAATGTCGGCGTGCCCCAATATCGTCTGGACAGTACGCAAGTCCGCGCCGTTTTCCACCATATGCGTCGCGCAACTGTGCCGCAGCATGTGCGGGCTGGCATGACGTCCAGTTTGCTCCGAAGTCGCATTCACCAACTGCCACACGCGTTGCCGAGTAATGGGCTTCGCTCCCCGCGCCACAAACAAAGTCGGAGACGACTTCCCTGCCGCCAGCACCGGCCGCGCATCCCGGATGTAGGTCTGCACAATGTCCTGCGCCGCGCCGCCCAGAGGCACAATCCGCTCTTTGTCCCCCTTGCCTCGCACCAGCACATAGCCCATTTCGAGCTTCAGGTCTTCCAGCTTGATGTTGATGATTTCCGACACGCGAACTGCGCCAGCGTAGAAAACCTCGAGCATCGCTCTATCCCGCATCGCCAGCGCCTGCGACAGGTGATCATCCTTCGTGCGCGGCGGACCTTGCAGCAACCGCTCCACTTCGTCAGTCGCCAGCGACTTCGGCAGCACCTTCCACTGCCTCGGTGAATCGATATTCAGCGTCGGATCGGCCGTGATGTAGCGGTCCAGCAGCAGGTATTTGTAGAAATGCCGCAGCGCCGAAAGCTTGCGCGCCACGCTGCGCCCATCGACGCCATTCGACAGCAGCGCATTCAGAAAGTCGCGCACGTCCTGTCGTCGCGCATCGCGCAACGCGCGCTTCCGCTTCAGCAGAAATTCCGAATATTGTTCCAGGTCCGACTGATACGCCGACACGCTGAGCGTCGCCAGCCCCTTCTCAACTTTTAGATAGTCGAGAAACGAACTCACCAGTCGCAGATTGGGATCAGCACTTTCCACGAGCGGAAAATTTCTCTTTCCGACAGTTTTGCGTCAGGGCACGACTTTGGTCGTGCCGATAAGCCGTTTGTGTTTGTCATCCCGAGCGGACTTTAGTCCGCGAGGGATCCGCTTTTTTCAGCCGTCCGGCGCGCCACTCCGCCGAGAACGAAACCGCTCTAGTATGGTTTGCTTTGACCGCGGAGAGAATAGCGACTCAGATTCAGGCCGACTGGTTCCGTCGCACGGTCTCCAGCAGCTCCACCGCATTCAGAGGACTGCGCGGATCCTCCTCATGCTTGAAGAACGCATACGTCTCCAACCCGGCGGCCAGGCACTTCTCCACCCTACCCACCAACCCCTGCAGGTTCTCAGGGCTGTAGCTCGGCTTGCGAAAACGAAAATACACGTACTTCGCAGTCCACTCTTCCGGAGTCGTCATCGACTCCGATTCCGCAATGCACAGTGCTGCATTACGCTCTTTCAGCGCGCGGTAGGTCTCATCACTGAACCATGACACATGTCGGAATTCGAACGCGCTTTTTACGTTGCGAGGCAGTTGTGCCAGAAATTCGCTCAGCAGCGGAACATCCGCCTTGAGATGCGGCGGCAGCTGGAACAATATAGGTCCCAGCTGTTTGCTCAGCGGCTCCAGCGTCGGCAGAAATCGCTCCAGCGCGGCCGGGTCCTTCAATTGCCGAATATGCGTAATGAACTGGTTGGCCTTGGGCGAGAACCGAAACTCAGGCCCAACGTCGTTCACCCACGAGGTAGCGGCCTTCTCCGACAGCAAACGCCGAAACGTGTAATTCACTTCGACGGTGTTGAGCTTCGTCGCATAGTGCTTGAGAAAATTCTTCGCGGCCACGTTCTTTGGATAGAACTCCGGTTTCCAGATGGAATACGCCCACCCCGAAGTGCCGACATACAGAGGCAAATCAGAATCCGCCAATCGATTCATCTCCTTTCTCTGGTAAGGGCACGACTTTACAGCTTGCGGAAAACGCCGCTTTGGGCCAGGTTTTGAAGGGGCACGGCTTTAGCCGTGCCGTTACGCCGCTTATTTATTGCCATCCCTCGCGGACTTTAGTCCGCGGGGAATCTGCTTTTCGACCCACTTATCCCAAACTCCGTTGCCGGTCTTCCATTGTATTCAATTATTCTTTCTTCTCCGTGTTCTCCGTGCCTCCGGGGTGAGACGAGCCACCACGACCGCCCTCCCTGCTTCCCAACTTTCCGCTGCCCCGTCGTACACTGTACGTTCTGGTTTCTATCAGATTGCATTGTGGAGGCACGATGAAGCGCACTCTTGCCAAGCTTGCGGCCCTTCTGCTGCTCGCCCTGGCCCTGCCCCTGGCAGCGCAAGACCTGGCGTCGTTCGAAAAGCGAGTCACGGTAAAGACCCTGCCCAACGGACTGACGGTTTTGATCCTGCAACGCCCCGAGGCCCCGGTCTTCTCCTTCTTCACCATGGTTGACACCGGCTCCGCCCAAGACCCGCTCTCCAAAACCGGTCTCGCCCACATGATGGAGCACATGGCTTTCAAGGGCACGCCCGATATCGGCACCACCAACTACGCCGAAGAGAAAGTCGCCCTCGCCAAGGTTGAGCAGGCTTACGCCGCCTACGAAGCCGAGCGCATCAAGCGCGTTGGTCGCGACCCGCAAAAGCTCGCCCAGCTACAAAAAGAGTGGCAAGACGCCATCGCCGCAGCCGACAAGTTCGTCATCAAGAACCAGTTCGGCGAAATCGTCGAGAGTCACGGCGGAGTCGGCATGAACGCCTTCACCACCTACGACGAAACCGGCTACATGTACTCCATGCCTTCCAACATGATCGAGCTGTGGGCTGCTATTGAGTCCGACCGCTTCGCCAATCCCGTGATGCGCGACTTCTACAAAGAGCGCAACGTCGTCATGGAAGAGCGCCGCATGCGCACTGACAGCAGTCCCACCGGCCGCCTCGTCGAGCAATTCCTTGGCACCGCCTTCGACGCCAATCCCTACCATCGCCCGACCATCGGCTACGCTTCCGACTTGCAGGCGTTCTCCGCCACGGATGCTGAGAATTTCTTCCATTCGCACTATCTTCCCAGCAACATGGTCATCGCCCTAGTCGGCGATCTCGATCCCAATCAGGTCGTGCCAATCGTCGAGCGCTACTTCGACCAGTTGCCGACGAAACCCAAGCCAACCGAGCTGACCACCGTCGAGCCGCCACAAAACTCCGTCCGCGAAGTTAAGCTGCACGACATGGCGCAGCCCTTTTACGTCGAGGGATACCACCGTCCCAGCTATCTCGATCCCGACGACGCCGTCTACGACGCCATCACCGACATTCTCTCCAACGGCCGCACCTCGCGCATGTACCGCGCTCTCGTTCGCGACCAGAAGATTGCTGCTGTAGGCGCCGGATTCTCCGGCTTCCCGGGCACCAAGTATGCCCACCTGTTCGCCTTTTACGGCGTGCCTCTTCCCGGACACACCAACGCGGAAATTCAGAAAGCCATTCAGGAACAGATCGTGAAACTCAAGACCCAGGACGTGACCGACGACGAGTTGCAAATGTTCAAGACCCGCACCAAGGCCGATCTCATCCGCGGACTGGCCTCCAACGAAGGTCTCGCCCAGCAACTCGCCATTTACCAGACGCGTTACGGCGACTGGCGCGAACTCTTCCGCTACCTCGACAAGGTCGACAAAGTAACCAAAGCCGACATCCGTCGCGTCGCCAATCAGGTTTTCCAGGATAACAACCGCACCATCGGAATCATCGAAACTGTGAGCGAGCCCGCAGCGGCTGCGAAAGGAGCCAACTAATGCGCGCTCTAAAAGATGTTTTGAAGGGGCACGGCTTTAGCCGTGCCGTCCAGGCCCTTTATATTTGTCATTCCTCGCGGGCTTCAGCCCGCGGGGAATCTGCTGTTGGAACCCCCGCCCCTTCGACCTCTTTCCGCTCCCTCTTCAGCCGCGCCGCAAGTCGAACCGTTCTTGCTTTCCTGATTCTCGCTTCTTTGGCCTCCGCCTTCGCCCAAACCCCGGTTCCCTGGAACCAGCTCAAATATCCGCCACTGCCCGCATTTCAGCCGCAGCAGCCTACACGCATTCAGCTCGCGAACGGGATGGTTATCTTCCTCCAGCCTGACCACGAGCTACCACTGATCTCCGCCACCGCTCGCATTCGTGGCGGCTCCATCTCTGAACCCGTCGCCAAGACCGGACTGGTATCCCTCTACGGCGATGTCTGGCGCACCGGGGGCACGAAGTCGAAGACCGGCGATCAGATGGACGACTTCCTCGAAGCGCGCGCCGCCAAAATCGAAACCGGCGACGGCTCCGACTCGACTTCCATCTCGCTCAACTGCCTCAAAGGCGACTTTGACGCCGTCTTTGAGATGTATCTCGACCTGCTGCACAACCCCGAGTTCCGCGATGATAAGCTCGAGCTCGCCAAGGAGCAGATGTACACCGGCATTGCCCGCCGCAATGACGACGTCAGCTCGATCGTCGGCCGCGAGAGCGCCATCCTCGCCTTCGGCAAAGACAGTCCCTATGCCCGCGAAGAGGAATACTCCACCGTCGCCGCCGTCAAGCGCGAAGACCTGGTGAGCTGGCACCAGCAGTACGTTTATCCCAACAACATTATTTTTGGAATCAGTGGCGACTTCGATCCCAAGGCTATGGAAGCCCGTCTCCGCCAGACCTTCGATTCCTGGCCCAAAGGCCCGCAAGCCAAAGAGCCCGACGTCAAGTTCACTCCGCCCAAGCCCGGCTATTACTTCGTTGAGAAGACCGACATCAACCAGAGCTCCATCGCCATGCTTGACCTCGGAATTCTGCGCAACAACCCCGACTACTTCGCCGTCTCAGTGATGAACGAGATCTTCGGCGGAGGCTTCTCCTCGCGCCTGTTCAACAACGTGCGCGCCGCCAAGGGTCTCGCCTACAGCGTCGGAGGAGGAGTCGGCACCAGCTTCAGCCATCCCGGCATGACCAACGTTTCTATGCAGACCAAGAGCGGCACCACGGTTGCGGGCATCGAGGCGCTCTACGAAGAGATCGACAAAATGCACAATCAGGCCGCCGACGCCAAAGAGTTACAGCGCGCCAAGGACGACATCCTCAACTCATTCATCTTCCGCTTCGACACGCCCGGGAAAGTCTTGCGCGAGAAAATGGCCTACGAGTTTTATCACTACCCGCTCGACTTCCTCGAGCACTACCGCGCCGAAATCGAAAAAATCACTGCAGAACAGGTCACCGCCGTCGCGCGCAAGTATCTGCAGAAGGACAAGCTCGCGGTGCTGGTCGTCGGCAACAGCTCCGAATTCGACAAGCCGCTCAGCAGCCTCGGCCCCGTGACCAAGGTCGACATCACCATCCCGCCGCCCCCAAAGGAACTGATGGAGCAGATGCAACAGCAAGGCCCCGGGCAACCGTAAACTCATCATCAGAAGCGGACCGAGTCCGTCGGGTGCCCCACTCAAGCTTCCTTTGCTTGAGTGGGGTTTTGATTTGCCGTCTGCCCTCATCTACTTCGCTGCTCCATGGTCGTAGCTGATCGCCCGTGATCTTCCGCACCCCGTCTTTGTTCTACCACACGTAAATGAACTTCGCTTCTCCACATTTGTGTACACTCTCCCCCACGAGGACACATGAACCCAGGCAGACGGGCAGGCTTGCTCTACGTACTCACGTCGATCGTTGGCTTCTTCGCCATGGGCTATGTGCCCGATCGCCTGATCGTGCACGGCGACGCAACCGCCACGGCGGGTAACATTGCGGCCCACGAGATGCTCTTTCGTCTCGGCATCGCGGGCCAACTCATCGGCTCGGCCACTTTTATTTTCGTGGCCCTGGCTTTGTACGAACTGCTCAAGGGGGTCGACCAGCGCCAAGCCTCACTCATGGTGCTATTAATTGTGGTCTCCGTTCCGATCGCGTTTCTGAATGAGGTGAGCAGCGTCGCCGCCCTCATCTTCGTGCGCGGACCCGACTTCCTCTCCATCTTCGAGAAGCCCCAGCGCGACGCCCTGGCGATGCTGTTCCTCAATCTCCATCATTACGGACTTGTGGTCGCCGAGATGTTTTGGGGGCTGTGGCTCTTCCCCCTCGGACTGCTCGTCTACCGCTCGCGTTTTCTGCCGCGATTCTTGGGCGTCTGGCTCATCCTCGCCGGAGTCGCCTGGGTAGTCCTCAGCCTCACCGGCATATTGTGGCCGCAATACGCGAACAAGGTGGATGCCTTTTCTAAGCCCGCCGTTATCGGTGAGATCGTCTTTATGTTCTGGCTTTTGCTCGTAGGCGCTAAACCCAATCCACTGCCCGATCCAGTCTCATCGTCAATGACCGTCTAGGCCGCATCAGTTTGCGGCTGTCCAGGAGGTGTCATTCTCTTTGGCTCCGCGCCAAGTCCTAGGTTCCCTAACCTTAATCCACTTCCTTGTCACACTCCTGCGTGACCCACGTCCTTTCACACCCAGCCGGGTCTCGCGTAAAACCGTTTCCCTGAGGCGAGGGATTTGTGTCCCTCGTGTGGCCCACGCACATGCCGCGGGATTTCCGGCTCTTTGACAGATCATCTGCGGGCTCGCGGCGCGTAAAAAGGTCACTCGCCGTCTAAATTCCACTAACTCACATGAAACCAATGGCTTATACCTAAAGTCATACTTGTATGTCTTGTATGCACCCGAACATACATACTTTACATACTTTACATACAGCTATTGGTCGCAAAAAGCGAATAGATGACGAAAGTTGTCCCGCTAAGTCCTTATGGCTGACATGGATAGATATAACTACTATTAATTACAATGACTTGCGAGCAATCTTTCCCTAAGCCATTGAAAACACAAGAAGGTGTAAAACGAATGCTCGCGAACCCCACTCCGCCACGTCAGACCACCTTGACAGGTCCTTTCTGCAGCGCTATGCTAGGCGAATAAAAAGCGAAAGTCGGTGCGCCGTATGCCTGCCTCGCTGCTACAAATCCAGACCGAAGATCCCGATGCCCCCGCCCAGTTGGTCGGAATCGCCAAGCTCGCCGCTCACGGAGAATCTCTCCGCCAGGGCCACCTGATCGAGTACTTCACCCTCCCCGCGAAGTCTCTGCTCAATCGTTGCACCAGCCAGCGGGTTCCCTTCCAATGGACGATCAACCCTTATCGCGGCTGCGAATTCGCCTGCAAATACTGCTATGCACGCTATACCCACGAGTTCATGGAAATGCGCGACGGCCTGGACTTCGAGCGCAAGATTTACGTCAAGCAGCAGACCGCGTGGCTTCTGCGGCAGGACCTGAAGAAGGTGAAGCAGGGCGAGCAGATCGCCCTCGGCACAGCGACCGATCCCTACCAGCCGGCCGAGAAGCGCTTCGAGATCACGCGCGGCATCCTGGAAGAAATCGCCGTGCATCGCGGCCTCGAGTTGGGAATCGTGACCAAGTCCGACCTCATTGTTCGCGACGTCGAGCTTCTCCGACGGGTAGCCGAGCACAACAGCCTCTACATCAATCTCACCATCACGACGCTTGAATACGAAGCTGGCGCGCATCCTCGAACCGCGCGCCCCTCGTCCCGATTTGCGGCTGCAAGCGGTTGCGAAACTGGTGGAGGCTGGACTGAATGCGGGAGTCATCTGCTCGCCGGTGCTTGCCGGGAATCACCGATTCGCCTGCTGCGCTCGACAAGCTGGTGCGCGCCACCAAAGAAGTCGGCGGGAAATATATCTACGCGAATCCCCTTTTCTTGAAACCGTGTTCCGCGAGCATTTTCCTTCCGTTCCTAGAAAAAGAATTTCCCGATCTCGTAGCCGACTACCGCAGGCGCTACGCCGATCGCGCCTTCGTGAGCAAGGCCTACAGCAAACGGTTATCAGCCTTGATGGCAGCACTAAGACAGAAATACGGAATCAAGAAAGAGGTAACGGACAGGGGCACCGTGTCAGCCGAGTACCGAGCGCAAGATGTGCAACTCGGGTTGTTCAGCTAACCGCTCACGGAGGAGGGATGTTTCACTGGTCGAAAAACCGCATCAATCCTCTGGCCGGCAAGTCCGGTACGAGAAATTTCTGGGTGTCCCCGGTCGCTGACGCAAGCGCCTCGGCCGCGCCATATCCGCTGCGCACCGCCCCTTCCATAGTGGCGGGCCATCCGGTTGCAGTCCAGTCGCCGGCGAGAAAGAGCAGGGGCCAAGGAGTTGTGTGAGAGGGACGGTAAGCATCACTTCCAGGTGCAGGAGAAAACGTCGCATGCACTTCTTTAACGACGGTCGCTTTGATCAACGTTGCTTCGCGGACGCTCGAGAAGAACTCCGCCAGTTCCCGCATCGCAAGCTCGATGATGTCGTTGCGCGACTTGTCGAGCAGCGTCTTCGACGAGCTGACCACCAGTTCGAGATAGCTGCCTGTTTCGCCCGCCTCGCGCCGCGTGCTCAGGATCTTCGACTTCTGGAACATCCACTGAATCGTCCGCTCCAGCAGCACAGCATGTTCCAAAGGAGTGATTTCACGATCGAACCAGAGGTGAATGCCCGTGATTGGCACCGAGCTGAAGTGGGCCGCCTGTTCCCGCAACGGCCGCATCTCCGGAGTATCGGGCAGCAACTTTTCGATGCTATTGAAAGGAGTCGCCAATATCGCAAAGTCAGTCGACACTTCGTCGCCGCCGACTCTTACACAGACACCGCCCTCGTCCGCTTGCAGCGAATCGACCGACGCCCGCAGATGAACGCGTCCACCACGGACTTCGATGTACGATGCCGCCACGCCATACAGCTCCGACAACGGCACCGCGGGAAGCCCCATACGCCCGGCTTCCGCCGACTTCAGAAACGAATCGCGAAACACCAGCGCCGCATAACGAACAGACACTTGATCCAAGATCGTCATT
This sequence comes from uncultured Acidobacteriaceae bacterium, assembly GCA_963730105.1. GTDB lineage: Bacteria > Acidobacteriota > Terriglobia > Terriglobales > Acidobacteriaceae > DASRAA01. The sequence continues at coordinate 152,804 of CAVSQO010000004.1, read as the reverse complement.
GAGGGCACTGATAAGAACCGGTGCCCAGAAGCGGTCAATGGCCTGCTTCGTCTGTCCGTGCCGCACGAGCCACGACTGAAAGTCTTCGTTATTGTCGGCGGGAAGCGCAGGCATCAAGGCCAGCAGCGACCTCGAGATCGCCAGCTTGTCTTTCAGATCGAGCATCGAGGATGCAAGAAAAGATGGTGCGGTGTGCATCGGCGCAGGCAGCCAACTTGGCTTGAGCGTTGAAGTCGGTCCGTTCGGCAGAAGAAACGTAATCTCGTCGTACCAACGAATCTGGTCTTCTACGCCGAGCCGTTGGTAGAAGTCGATGAGGTTGGTGCAGCAGCCCAGCAGCACATGCTGACAGTTGTCGACCACCTCACCTGTGCCGGGAAGCTCGTATGATGACGCGCGTCCGCCCAGATAAGGCCGCCGTTCGAACAATTCGACGTGATAGCCCGCATGGGCGAGCGCGCATCCGGCGGAGATTCCCGCCAAGCCTCCACCAATCACCGCGACGCTGGGCCGCTGATTCTGGCTTGCGAAGCTCATGTCAGGCGGCGCACAAAGCCCTTTGCCAGGATGCCGACCTTTTCGCCGGTGCTCAACTTCACGCGTTCGGAGAATACGTCGTATCCCCGCGCTTCGATGCGATCCAGCAGCCGCCGGTAGATTTCGACCAGCGTCCACAGTGCCGGCTGGCTGTCGTCGTCGATCATCGGGAGCAACTCGTCTGCCGAACGATACAACTCGCGCGCGCGCTGGGCCTCAAACTCAAGTACCGGCCGAAACGCCGCAGCAGCATTGCCATTGTTGAGCGCGCTTGCTTCTACGCCAAAGCGGCGAAGGTCTTCGCTGGGCAGATAGACTCGGCCAAGAGAACTGTCTTCCTTCACGTCGCGAATGATGTTGGTGAGTTGGAACGCCACTCCTGTCTGTTCCGCGAGCTTTTCGGCGCGTGGGTCGCGATATCCAAAAATGCGGATGCAGATCAGACCAACGACCGAAGCAACGTGGTAGCAGTAGTCGTAGAGCTGCTCGAAGGTTTCGTACTGCAATCGCGAATTCAGCGGACCGACCGACGAGAGCTCTTGCGGGGGCAAATCCATCGCAGTTCCCTGCACCAGCTTTTCCAGCAGTTCCAGCGGGATGTTGAACGTCTTTTGCGTATCGGCCAACGCCATCAACACCGGATCGTCAGTCCGCTCGCCTCCGATGACGCGACGCAGAGCGTTCATCCATTCCGCAAGTTTTACCCGCCGCTGGTCGCAGGGGACGCTGGGATCATCGGAAATGTCGTCGGCGTGCCGCATGAAGGCATAAACGGCAGAGAGCCCATTCCGCTTGTGCGCGGGAAGTACCAGGAAACCGTAATAGAAGTTTTTGGCCGCCGAGCGCGCGATGTGACGACAAACGCTGTAAGCAGCCCGCAATTGCAGCGGGTGTTCACTCACAGCAAATTACCCAGGGCCGCGCGCGCCAGCAGAAGGACCTTGTGCCCCTTGGAGATGACCGGCCGCGATGTGAGGACGTCGTACTTTTGCTTTTCGATGGCGCGGAGAATTGCCAGACCGCCCCGGCTGAATAGCTCGATGTCGAGCGCCAGCCGGCGGTCAACTTGCTTGGCGAGTGGAAGGCCACGATGAAACCATTCGCGCGCGCGTTCCACTTCGAATTTCATCATGGCGAGGAATTCGGGTGTCGGACGCCTGTCTGCCAACTCTTGCTCGGTGACGCCGAACTTGGCGAAGTCTTCCAGCGGAAGATAGATTCGGCCCTTCTCGAAATCCGGGCCCACATCCTGCCAGAAGTTCGCCAGTTGCAGAGCAGTGCACGTGTAGTCCGAAAGCTTCTGACGCTCGGCGTCGCGATAGCCGCACAGATACAGCACAAGATGACCGACGGGATTCGCCGAATACTGGCAATAGCCCAGCAAGTCGGCAAATCGCGGATAGTGCGTGACCACTTGGTCCTGGCGGAATGCCTGCAGCAGGTCGGAAAACTCATGCTGCGGGATGTCGAACTCTCGCACGGTTTCACGCAGCGCCAGGAACACAGGGTGGCGCGGCTGACCACTGTAGCAGTGCGCCAATTCCGATTCCCATTGATCCAGCAGGAGCAGCGACTGCTGTTTATCGCCCACTTCATCGCCGAGATCGTCCGAGATACGGCAATACGCGTAGACGTTATAGAAGTGCTGGTGAAGATGCTTAGGCAAAAACCACGTAACAACCGGGAAATTCTCGTAATGCGAAGTCGCGAGCCGGATGCAGTATTGTTGCGCGTCCTTCAGCGAAGGAGCCTGCTCGGGAATTGCATATTCAGGGGGCAACGCCTGCCAGCCAGGAGCGGTAGCGCCCGGCGGTGAGACGAGAGTCCGGTTGTCCGTGGGTGCGGATGACATGGGTAATGGCCGCCGTGGGCGTTACTGCCCCGGGATGATTGCGGTCTTGATGTCGCCGTTGCGGTTCAGCATATGGCGCAGTACATGTTGCAGCCGCGAAAGCGGCGCCTCGCCGGTGATGTAATCGGTGCCCTTGATCTTCTTTTCCGCAATCAGCGCAAACGCTTTGCGCACGGTCTCCGGCGTGTGATGGAACGTGGCCTTGAGAGTGAGTTCGTTATAGTGCAGCCGCTGGGTATCGAGCGAAACTTTCGTTCCGTTGGCGCATCCACCAAAGAAATTCACGATACCGCCCTTGCGCACCATATCGATGGACCACTCCCAAGCCTCTGGGCGTCCCACCGCTTCAATCACCACGTCGCAACCGCGGTTGTCAGGCGTCAATCTGCGAACGGCCTTCACGGGGTCGTCAACCTTCGTGATCTGCACCGCATGATCGGCGCCCACGCGCAGGGCGGCATTCACCTGCGATTCTCGCTTCACAACCGAGATTACGTTGCAACCCGATAACTTGGCCACTTGGATAAACATCAATCCGATCGGGCCGGCGCCAATCACCGCGACCGAATCCCCGATCTCCATTTTGGTTTCGTGTAAACCGCGGAGGACACAGGCCAGCGGTTCCGTCATCGCGGCTTCTTCGTAAGTTACCTGGTTGGGGATGGCCAGCATGTTGGTCTCGACGATGCGGCGCGGGATGTGGATGTATTCGGCGTAAGCTCCGTTATTGAAAAGCAGGTCTTCGCAAAGATTTTCCTGGTGCTTGGAGCAGTAAAAACACATGCCACATGGCGCCGAATTCAACGCGACGACGCGCATGCCCTTCTTGAAGCCTTTGACGTTCGGGCCGACCTCTTCGATGACACCTGCCAGTTCATGGCCAAACAGCGCCGGAGGAACAATCATGCGGGCGTGGTATCCGCGCTGATAGACCTTCAAATCTGTACCGCAGGTCAGGGCCACTTGCACCTTGACCAGCACTTCCCCTTCATCCAGCTTGGGAATCGGCACTTGTTCGATTTTGACGTCCTCTTTGCCGTAAAGGACCGCCGCTGTCATATTTCCCTTCACGCTATGAGTCCTTCCATGAACTGCCCGGCTGTATAACAATCTTCATCGAGTCTGGCTTGGGATGGGCAGCCAAGTGCAGCGCGTCAATCGAATCGGTCAGCGGAAAACGATGGCTGATCAGCCGCTCCAGTTCCATCTCGCGGCCCAGCACAAATCGTGCCGACTCATCCTGCAAATCGACGGAAGCGCTGTACGAACCCAAAAGACTCTTCTCATCTACACAAACACTTGCCGGATCGATAGTTGCCTCTCCATGTTGGGTTTGTGCAAACAACAATACACGTCCGCCCGGACGGGTTGCATCCATCGCCGGCCGTATCAAGTTGTTCCCGGCTACGGCCACGATGACGGCATCAGCCCCTCGCCCGTCCGTCATTTTCCTGATTGTTTGGACGGTGTCAGAGGTTGAAGCGTCGATGTTTTCTGTCAGGCCGAACGTCTTGGCAATTGTAAGCCTTTGCGGAAATAAATCGGAAGTGATAACTCGCGCACCGCACCTTCGCGCCAAAACCGACAGAATGACCCCAATCGGGCCCTGACCGATAACCAGCACCGTTTCGTCCGGTACCAGACGGAGAGTTTCGATACCTTTCATGCAGGTATTGACCGGCTCAATAAACGAGGCCTGCTCGAACGACACGCCATCGGGAATTCGCACCACCCCGCCGCGGCTGACGATCCAATCCATGACTCGGACATATTCGGCGAAGCCTCCGCCGCTGGGCTCGTAGCCCGCAGTCGCGCCAACCTTCTTATAGGTCGGGCACTGTGCGAACACCTTGTGGTCACAGTAATAACAATCGCGGCAAGGAATGTGATGGAAAACCATCACCCGCTCGCCGACATGGTAATTGCCGACGCCTGCTCCCGTGGCGACAATCACGCCGGTCGTCTCGTGGCCGAAGATGCGCGGCGCAGAGTGTGAGCCGGTGGCTATTTTCTTCAAGTCAGTGCCACAGATGCCGCAGGTGTGGACCCGCACCAGCAACTCGCCGGCGCCAATCGCCGGGACGGGAACTTGCTCCAGCCGCACGTCGTTCACGCCGCGATACACAGCCGCGCGCATGCTCGAGGGCATCTCCGGGCCGCCCAGCGTCTCGCCGAATTGTGCTGCTACAGACATTCAACTGCCAGGAACTAAGTCCCGGAGATTTTCTCCTCAAGCGCGGTCACCGACCGCTGGTCAATTAGATGTCGTACCGCTTCGCTCAGGTTCATTGCCGCCAGGCGGCTATTGGCGTTGAGCTGCCGAACCGCCGACCACCACCTCGGCCGCACCGCAACATAGGCTGCGAAACGTACTGTCTCAAACTTCCCGGCCGAATCGACGAAACGGCCAACTGGAGGCATCACGAAATCGAGTTCATCGGAAATCGCTTTGACTGCGGCAAATTCGATTCGATGTCCCTGCGCCACCGCGGCAACCTCAGCCGCTTCCATGTCGATGACGTCAGCCTTCCACCGTTCCGCAATCATTCGCTTCTCAGCCGGTCCGCTAACCGACGCAGTGGTGGCAACGACAGATTCTCCGTCCGAGGCCACGAACCTTGCCGCCGAATCAGCATCCACTACTTCCCTGGCGTGGACGACGTCTCCCACTTTCAGTGCGGCGCTCAATGCACCTGCAATTCCTGCCGAGACTACCAAGCTGGGCCTGTAATTCGCGATCGCAGTTTCGGCGGCTTTGCGGGCAGGACCTCGGCCGATTCCCCCCACGGCTACAACCGCGTTCTCCAGTTCAAAGAACTCGACGCCGTTCGACTGCGTCCTACGAACTCCGGCCAGCAAGGGATCTAACTCGCGCTGCATCGCAGCTACGACTGCAATACTCTTACGGGGCATATCCGTTCGCCCTGAACCAATCCACCGCGCGTCGAAGCGCTCCATCCACCGGGCCCGGATTCCATCCCAGTGTGTGCTCCGCCTTCGCGCTGCTCACAAACATTTTCTTGCGCCCCATGCGCACCGAATCTAGCGTCACCCTCGGCTCACGTTGCCTGATTGTTCCGGTCACCAACGTGTCCACCACACCCGTCGCATAGGCGACGGCATATGGCAACTTGATACTGGGCGACGGCAGACCTGTAATCGCAGCCAGCTTGTCGAGAATCTGCTTGAGCGTGAGATTCTCTCCGCCGAGGATATAGCGCTCGCCCGGAACCGCCTTTTCCATCGCCAGTAGGTGGCCTTCGGCGCACTCGGTCACGTCCACCAGGTTCAGGCCGGTATCGACGTATGCCGGGAACTTTCGCTTCAGGAAGTCCACCACGATTCTCCCCGTCGGCGTCGGCTTGATGTCGCGTTCCCCGATCGGCGTCGTAGGATTCACCATCACCACATCCTGTCCGCTGCGCGCCACTTCGATCACCAACTGCTCCGCTATGAACTTGCTGCGCTTGTAGTCGCCGATCATATTCGTAAGCGCCACGGGCGTGCTCTCGTCAGTCATGCAGCCGTTATTACCGAACCCCATCGTGGCCACGCTGCTGGTATAGACAACCCGCCGGACATCCGAATCTCTCGCAGCGTCCAGAACGTTCCGCGTACCCTCAACATTCGACTCGTACAGTTCCTGTCCATCGACGGCCCACAAACGGTAATCGGCGGCGACGTGAAACACCACCTCGCAGCCCGCCATCCCGCGCTTCAGCGATTCCCGGTCGCGCAGATCGCCGACCACTCGCTCCGCCGGCAGATCAGCGATGTTATCCATCCGGCTGCTGGACCTCACCAGAAGGCGCAAATCAGCACCTTTGGCTAGCAATTGACGCGCAACGTGACTACCCAAGAAACCTGTCGCGCCTGTCACGAAACACTTCATTCAGTTCTCACCCGCGAACCGCCGTTCAAACTGGTGAAGCATTCAGCCCGCGCAGAAAACATACTGACGCACGCGACGGCGCATACGACTTGGCCGATTGCTATCGGTGAAATCCCGGAACACGGGAACAAGCTAAGCTCTTCGGCTCAGCCGTCAGCCGTTGTGCCGATCGACGCGGGCAATCCGCAGTTGCTCTTCTTGCGACGCTGCCGTGGCCCGTGCATACGTCGTCAGCGCAATCATCGGGAAGTACTGACGGTACATGTAGTACATCAGGTAGAAAACGCGCGGGAAACCGGTCCCCGTGTACCACGCTTCATCCCATGAGCCGTCGCGCAACTGCGTCTTCAACAGGTAGGCTGCGCCGCGCTGCACCGAATCGCTGCGGGTGTCACTGGCTGCCAACAATCCCATCACCGCCCATGCGGTTTGTGAAGCTGTGCTCGGGCCGATGCCCTTGCTGTTGGCATCGTCGTACGAGCCGCAGGTTTCACCCCACCCGCCATCGGGATTCTGCATCATCCGCAGCCACTCGGCCGCTTGCTGGATACACGGCTCATGATAGTCCATGCCAATTGCTTCCAGTCCGCGCAGCACTAGCATTGTGCCGTAAATGTAGTTCACACCCCAGCGTCCGAACCACGAGCCGTCCGGCTCCTGCTCCCGCTTGATGAACGCCACCGCGCGGCGGACCGGCGCATCCTTCATCGAGTAGCCATAGGCTGCTAGGCACTCGAGCACACGGCCGGTAATGTCCACCGTTGCCGGATCGAGCATCGCATTGTGGTCGGCAAATGGAATCTGCTGGAACACCATGCGGTCGTTATCTTTGTCGAACGACGCCCAGCCGCCGTTCTTACACTGCATCGAGAGTACCCAGTCGAGAGCGCGCTGCACCGATTTGTCGTGGTAATTTTCGTTCGACGTCTTCACCCGGCTCAGTGCAAGAAGCACCATGGCGGTGTCGTCCACGTCGGGATAGAACTCATTGTTGAACTCGAAGTACCAGCCCGCCGGCAAGGCTTGGCGGTTCTTTACGCACCAGTCGCCTTTGCGCGTGACCTGTTTCCTCAGCATCCACTCCGAGGGTTGTACCAGCCGTGGATCCGTTGCTGACACGCCGCTCTCGCTGAGCGCAAAAATCGCGTAGGCCGTGTCCCATACCGGCGACATGCACGGCTGCATGCGGAAGGTTGTCTCTTCCTCGATGCCGAGTTTCTCGAACTCGTCCATCGCGCGAATCACCTGCGGGTCGTCCAGAGAATAGCCGAGGCAACGCAGCGCGATAATCGAATTCATGATGCCGGGATAGATGGCACCCAGCCCGTCACTCATCTCCAAGCGTTCCAGCATCCACTGCTCGGCCTTCTTGATGGCTTGCGTGCGTAGCGGCCGGATGTGCACCTTTTCGAGGAAATGCGTCAGTCGGTCAAGCACGAGGAAGAAATTGCGCCAGCTGATCAGTTTCTCGGCCCATTTCAACCGCAGATTGGCCTTGGTTCGGCCCCCAACGAATAGCTCGTCAATTCCCTCCTCGTCGGGAATCTTCTTGAACGGCTTCTTGGCGTAGGCAATCGACAGCGGCACCAGGATGGCGCGCGACCACGACGAAATCTCGTAGATGTTGAACCAGAACCAGTTGGGAAACAGCACGATCTCCGGCGGAATCGCCGGCACAGAATCGTAGTCGTATTGGCCCAGGAAACAGAGGTAAATCTTGGTAAAGGTGTTGACTTCGGTCACACCGCCCATCGACAGGATGCGCTCACGCGCCTTGCTGAGCGCCGGATGCTCGGGTGAGTAACCAGCCATCTTCAGCGCGAAGTACGCCTTCACTGAAGCGCTGATGTTCGACGGGCCACCGTTGAAAATCGGCCAGCCGCCGTCCTCATTCTGATGCGATAGGATTTCGTTGGCGCACTTCTGCGTCCGTACCGGATCTTCCGTACCCAGCAGTCGGTGCAGCAAAATGTAATCGGATTCCAGCGTGGTGTCGGCGCCTAGTTCTCCACTCCAGTACCCTTCCTCCGGATGCTGGAGCGAAAACAGGTACTTGCGAGAGGCGTCGATCGCGGCGGCGACCCGGGCCTTTACATCGTCTAACTTCCCGAACCGCATTTCACCGGGATTGGGGGGTAACGCTTCTTCCATTCTTCGTTCTTACTCCGCCAGGGCTGGCGCAGCCCCGATTGCTTCCACGATTTCCGGTGGCAGGCCGAAGCGTACGTTCTCCGGCATTACTTCCACCTCTTGCAGATTGCTGAAACCCTGGGCTTGCAGGAAGCTCACTGCCTCCTGCACCAGAATTTCCGGCGCCGACGCGCCGGCCGTCAAGGCCACCGTATTCACGCCCACCAGCCATTCCGGCTGAATCGAGCGGAAGTTCTCAATCAAGTGCGAGTTGGTGCCGATGTTGCGCGCTACTTCAACCAGACGGTTGGAGTTGGAACTGTTGTCCGACCCCACGACTAGCAGCAAGTCGCATTCGTCCGCCACGTCTTTGACGGCTGTCTGGCGGTTTTCTGTCGCGTAACAGATGTCCTGCGCGTGCGGACCTTGAATGTTGGGGAATTTCTTGCGCAGCGCCGCAATCACGTGCTTGGTTTCGTCCAGGCTGAGCGTGGTCTGCGTAAGGTAGGCGACGTGATCCGGATCGGGAACGTTCAGGTTTTCAATGTCTTCCGGCGAATCCACCACCTGCGTGACCGACGGAGCCTCACCAAGCGTTCCAATCACTTCGTCGTGGTCGTGGTGACCAATGAGGATCAGCGAGTAACCCTCACGAGCAAATTTCACGGCCTCAACGTGCACCTTGGTCACCAGCGGACAGGTCGCGTCAATCACCCGAAGTTCTCGCAGCTTACTGGCTTCGCGCACCTCGGGAGCAACACCGTGTGCACTGTAAATCACCCGCTCGCCCGCCGGAACTTCTTCCACGCTGTCGACGAAAATGGCGCCTTTGGCGGTCAGTTCGTCCACTACATAGCGGTTATGCACGATCTCTTTGCGAACGTAAATGGGCGCCCCGAACGTCTCCAGGGCAATCCGCACGATGTCGATGGCTCGAACCACGCCCGCGCAGAAACCCCGCGGCTTTAACAAAAGCAGAGTCTTGGCATCGCTTTGAATCATGAAATCCTCAGGGGCGCTAGCTATAAAAACCCGCTTTTCCCCACATGTACTCTATTGTAACAGCGCCAAAATCACCAAGCTAAGGCCAAGAAACTGCAAGATTTAGCACTCTGCGGCGATTTTCCAACAGCCAATGGCATCTCCATTTCCGATTTGGCAGAATTCCGTCTGTACAATCCCATCGAAGGAGCACTACTCATGACCGGCAGCGAACTCGCACAAATCTATGAATTCAGCTACGGAGCCATCCAGCGCAACCTCGACGGCCTCACCCACCAAGACAGTATGCTCAGCCCTGAACCTGCTGGCAATTGCATAAATTGGGTCCTCGGCCACATGGTCACCGGTCGTGGATTGGTCCTGATGCTGGCTGGCGCGGAACCCTCGGTGCTTACCGACGAGGAAGCCTCCTGTTACCGGCGGGGCTCGGGCGACCTTCGAGATAACGGCAATGAGGTCGACTTGTCCCGTTTGAAAAGCGCACTCGAAGAGACCCAGCAGCGCCTGATTGTGACCCTCCAATCCCTCAGCGATGCGGCATTGGCAGCCGACGTTCCCGATAAGCTACGCCGCCCACCACTGATGGGAACCGTGGGCGAGGCGTTGGTTCGGTTGGGATACCACGAGGGTTACCACAACGGACAGATTGGATTGTTGCGGCGCATGGCGGGAAAAGAAGCTGCCATCAAATAGCGATCACCGATTGGCCTTCAGCATCTGCTCGGCGTGCTTGATTGACGTGTCGGTCAATTTCGCGCCGCTGATCATGCGTGCCAGCTCTCGAGTCCGTTCGTCGGTGTCGAGTTGGCGCACCGAAGTCTTAGTCCGTCCGCCCGACTCTTTCTTCTCAATTAGGTAGTGCTGGTCAGCGAACGACGCAATTTGCGGAAGATGGGTGATACATAGCACTTGCTTGGTGCCAGCGAGCTGTTTCAGCTTCTTCCCCACGGCTTCAGCCGCACGTCCACCTATGCCGGCATCGATCTCGTCAAAAACTAGAGTGCGTTGTGCGGCTGTTCGCTTCGCTCCATTGCGATGCGAACGTCCGGCCATGCCGGCCTCAACGATCGTCTTCAACGCGAGCATCACGCGCGACAACTCGCCACCTGACGCAATCTCCTCCACCGGCCCCAACGGTTCGCCCGGGTTCGCCGAAATCAGATACTGAACTTGATCGAACCCCTTCGCGGTCCAATTCGCTTCCTCATCGGCTCCGCTGACCTCGACCTTGAAGCGCGCCTTCATCGCCAGTTCATTGACTTCGGCCTCCACCTGCTTCTCCAACTTGCGAGCGGCATCGTAGCGCTGGCGTGACAAGCTGCGCGCCGCTGCCACGTATCCCTCGGCGGCTTTCGCGAGCTCGGTACGCAGCTTGCGCAACACTTCGTCTTTGTTCTCCATCTCGTTAAGCTTGCGTTCGAGCTCTAAGCCGAGCGCCATCACTTCCTCGAGCGTCGGTCCATACTTCCGTTTGAGACGATCGAGGGCAGCAAGCCTGTCTTCTACTTCGGCCAAACGTTCCGGTGATGCCTCGATGTCCTCCGCGTAGTCACGCAATGTTTGGCCGATGTCTTCGACGGTGATGCGCGCCGAATCGAGTTGCGTCCAGCGATTCGCGGAATTTCTCGTCAATGCGCACCAACTCTTCCAGTTGCTTGGTTGCCGATCGAATCAGCGCCGACGCCGACACATTCCCGTCGTAAAGCACGTCATAAGCACCCATGGCCGACGACAGAATGCGCTCTGAATTCGCCAGCACCCGCTTTTCGGCCTCCAGCTTTGCGTCCTCACCCGCATGCAGGTCTGCACCGGAAATTTCTTTCCGCTGGAAATTCCACAGATCTAGCAGTTTCAGACGGTCCTGCTCATCCCGCTCCAGGTCAGCGATGCGGTTGCGAATTCCATTCCACGTCGCAAATGCTTCAGCTACCGGCGTGAGGTCGCAGCCCGCAAAGGCGTCGAGCAACGCCAAACGCGAGGCTGCGTCGAAGGCCAGCACCGCTTCGTTCTGCGCGTGAATCACCGCCAGATGCGGCGCCAGAGCGCGCAATACTGTTACGGTTGCCGGCTGATTGTTGACGAAGACACGTCCCTTGCCGCCGGCCGCAATCTCGCGCCGAAGAATCAGCTGTTCTTCGCCGGCATCGATGCCGTTCTCTTCCAGCACCGCATCGAGCGCCTTCGACTCCACCTCAAACACCGCCGACACGACCGCCTTTTCGGTGCCATGGCGCACCGCATCCGCCGAGGCTTTATCGCCCAACAGCAGGGCCAGCGCATCAATGAGAATGGATTTCCCGGCGCCGGTTTCGCCGGTCAGCAGATTAAGACCGGGGGCGAACTCCACGGCGACGTTGTCGATGACCGCGTAGTTTTCAACCCGCAGTTCCAGCAGCACAGTGAGTTCTCGAGTCGCGAAGTTATGCGCAGTGTAGCAGGAAAACCAGCGCTCGGTAATCAGTTGCCGGATCGCGATTTAGTGCTGTCTGCGGTTACTCAACAGGAACCTCGTAATTCCAATCCGTCCTACCCGCGTCTAAACTTTATAATGCGGACTATGGAAGCGAAGGCCAACTAACGGAATGAATGTTTATTGCACTTTCCTTGCATTTGCCATCGGCGGTGAAATTTCCGGACTTATCGAATCCAGCGGCTTAGTCGCCAAGGCAGTCCTGGTCATTCTGCTGATTTTCAGTTTTATGTCTTGGGCCATCATCTTTTCCAAGTGGGGAATGTTCCGCCGCGCCCGCGCACAGAGCAACCGATTCATGCGTATGTTCCGCAAATCCGAGCGCCTGCAAGACGTTGCCGCCGTAGCCGAGCAGTTCCGGCCGAGTCCGCTGATCGCCGTCTTTGAAGGTGCATATGGAGAACTTCGCAAGCAGGCGCCGCAGCCCATTCGAGTAGGAGCATTGCAGCGCGCCGTTCAGATCGCGTCGTCCGAAGAATTGACGCGGCTGGAAAGCCGCCTCCCCTGGCTCGCCACCACCGGAGCCGTTACGCCTTTTATCGGCCTTTTCGGGACCGTGTGGGGCATCATCGACGCTTTCCACGGCCTCGGCACCGCCGGAGCAGCCACTCTGCGCGCTGTGGCGCCGGGCGTCTCCGAAGCGCTGATCACCACCGCTGCCGGCCTTTTCGCTGCCATTCCGGCCGTCATCGCCTACAACATGTTCACGCAGCACATTCGCGAGTTTGGCGCTCGCATGGACGATTTCGGTCTCGAACTGATCAACGAAGTCGAGCGCGCACAAAGCAAGGTTGGGCGTCCTGTGCCTGAAAGCGTGGAGCGCCGCTAATGGCCTTCACCAACGCCCAAGGACGCACCCAGTCTTCGCTCTCTGACATAAACGTCACTCCGCTCGTCGACGTAGTGCTGGTACTGCTCATCATCTTCATGGTGACTGCTCCCGTTTTGCAGTCGGGCATCGAAGTAAGTGTGCCGCACACCAAGACGGTCAAAGAAATTACCGAGGAACGGCTGGTCATCACCATTGACCGGCAGCAACGAGTTTTCCTCGGCAATGACCCGATCAACATCAATCAGATTGGCGCCCAGTTACGCACCAAGATTCGCGACCCCGAAGGCCAGGCGGTCTTCGTTCGCGCCGATGAAGACGTTCCCTTTGGCGCTTTCGCCACCGTGATGGATGCCGTCAAGCAAGCCGGCATCACCAACGTGAGCATCGTCACCCAACCGCTGGAGAAGAATGGCAGCCGACGCTGACATCTTTCCGTCTGAACATTTCACCCGCTTGCCGTGGCTCGGGTCTCTGGCGCTCCACTTCGCACTGTTCGCTCTCGCGCTCTTCGGCTACCTCATTCCAAGCAGTCGTGGAGAGAACTGGGGCGGCACGGAGGGAGGTGGCGGCGCGATGAGTGCGACGCTCGTCAGCAGCATTCCACTGCCCAACGTACAACCCGAAGCGCAAAACGTTCTCGCTAACGACTCGAAGGGACTCTCGCAATCGCCGCCCAAAGAAGCTCCCAAAGAAGAGCCAAAGGCCATTCCGATTCCCGCGCAAGACGCCAAGCTGAAGGGTCAGCACGAATCCGCTGCACCAAAGAAAGAGCCGCCGAAACAGGTCGCGAAAGCGGAGCCCGATAATGAGATTCCTTACGGACAAGGCGGCCCAGTCAGCGGTCCGTATGGCGCGTTCACCTCAGGCGCGACCAAGGGCGGCTTCGGCTTTCAAGGCGGCCAGGGGGACTTCGGCAGCCGTTTTGCCTACTACGTCGATATTGTGCGCCGCAAAGTGTCCGACAACTGGCTGAAGTACGAGGTCGATCCACGGATCTCCGACGCCCGCCGCGTTTATGTCTATTTCGAGATCAATCGCTCTGGCCAGCCGACCAACGTTCGCGTCGAGCAGTCGAGCGGAATCCCGTCGCTCGATCAGTCGGCGGTGCGCGCGTTGCAACGCATCGATACTTTCGGTCCGTTACCCGCCGGATATTCAGGCAACTACGTCGCCGTAGAGTTCTGGTTCGACTATCGCCGCTGATATTCAGACGCGGCGCAAACGCGGGCTTAAACCCGCATCAACATCGGCTTGCTAGGTTATTCTGGAAGTGGGAATGAAACGATTCGCAAACATTATTTTCTCGGTAGTTCTCGTCGCCACAGCACTCAGCGCTTCCCTCTCAGCACAAGATTGGATTCGAACCGGTACCGGCCTCGGGGTCGAAAAGATCCGTCTGGCGGTTCCCGATTTCAAGCCCGGAGCGACCGACGCTGACACCAAGCGCCTGACCACCGCTTTCAGCGTCACGCTCTGGAACGACCTCCAGGCCGCCGGCATTTTCGAGATGGTGTCGCCCAGCTTCTATCCTCTTTCGAACCCAGGCTCGCCGCAGGAGGTCAACCTTACGCAGTGGAGCGATCCGCCTCCCAACGCCAACATGCTCGCCTTCGGCAACGCTGTCGTGCAAGGCGGATCGTTGGCCGTGCAGGGCTGGCTCTTCGACGCGAAGAACCCGCAGTCGCCGCAGGTACTCGGCAAGCAGTATCGCGAGCAAGCCACGCGAAGACAACGCGCGCCTTATCGCTCACCGCTTTGCCGACGAAATCATCTTTCGCCTCGGCGGAGGCCTCCAGGGCATCGCCGAATCCAAGATTTATTTCGTCAGTAATCGCAGCCACACGAAAGAAATCTGGCAGATGGATTACGACGGCTCCAACCAGAAGCAGATTACACACGTGACAACCATGGCGCTGTCGCCGCACGTCTCACCGGACGGTTCGCGTGTCGCTTTTTCCGCGGTGTCGAATTTCGAGTGGCAAATCCTGATGTACTCGCTGGATCTGAACCGCGAGGTTTCCTTCCCTCGCTACCAGGGAGCGAACCTCTCACCGGCGTGGTCTTCCGACGGTAAGTCGCTTGCCTTCTCGTCCTCGCGTTCTGGCGATGCTGAGATTTACGTAGTTGATGTAGCCGGCGGCGACTTGCGCCGTTTGACCAACACTAAAGGCCCGGACGTCTCGCCCACCTGGAACCCCAAAACTAACGCCCAGATTGCCTGGGTTAGCGGCCGTACCGGCCTGCCGCAGATTTATACCATGGCTTCCGACGGCACTAATGTTGTTCGCATGACCGACCAGGGTTACGCGGTTTCGCCGTCGTGGTCGCCCAACGGACAGTTCCTGGCGTTTGCCTGGGTCAGAAACTACGGCCCTGGCGCGCCCGGGGCCAGTGACATCTATGTGATGGACGTCGCCAGCAAGCAGTGGGTGCAACTGACCCACGATGGTGGCCGCAATGATTTTCCCTCGTGGTCGCCCGATGGACGGCATATCGTATTTCAGTCAAATCGCAGCGGGCGGACCCAGATCTGGAGCATGTTGGCCGACGGAAGCCAGTCCCGACAGCTGACCAACACCGGTGAAAATACGCAACCGAACTGGAGTTTTAAATAGCGTAGGCTTATGTAATCGCACGAGCGGAAGGAGCACACTCCGCCCTCCACCGCAACTGAAGCGAGTGCTCTCGCAATGGGAGGAACGAAAGTTGAAAGCCCGAAAGATTCAATGGATCTACATCGTCCCGGCGTTGGCTTTGGTTTTAATGGCTGCCGGTTGCGCCAAGAAGAAACCCGCGCCGCCACCGCCACCGCCGGCAGCGCCGCCACCGGCTCCCACCGCGATGCTGACCGCGAATCCCAACTCCATCAACGCTGGCCAGGCATCGATTTTGACATGGAATACCGATTTCGCCACCGATATCAGCATTGACGGCATCGGCAAGGTTGACCCCAAGGGCTCGATGAAAGTCACGCCCAGCGAATCGACCACCTATCGCCTAGTCGCGAAGAACGACACTGGCAGTCGTGAAGCCACGGCACGCGTCACGGTCACACCCGCGTCTCCTCCGCCGACAACAAGCTCCGCCTCCAGCGAAAGCGACGCTATGATGTTCTCGCAGAATGTGAAAGACATTTTCTTCGACTACGACAGCTACGAGATCGCGTCGCAATATCAGTCGGTCATTCAGGCCGACGCTCGCTTCCTGCAACAGCATCCCAGTATGACCTTTGTCATCGAGGGCCATTGCGACGAGCGTGGCTCCATCGAGTACAACCTGACGCTGGGCGAGTATCGCGCCAACGCTGCCAAGCAGGCCCTGGTACAGGCCGGCGTATCGGCAACCCGTATCCGGACCATCAGCTACGGAAAGGAAAAACCCTTCTGCTCGGAGAGCACGGAATCGTGCTGGCAGCAGAACCGGCGTGCTCACTTCGTCTATTCGAAATGAGGCAACTAATTCGCTAACGTGGAAGCGGCATTTAGTGTCCATTGCCGCTTCCCTTAGTTATCTCGAATCGGTTGACCTTTCCGATTTACGATAGTCTCGTCAGGAAGGCAATCTTCCACGCAGGAAAGAACAAACTATGCGAGTTCGAAGCAGGTTCGCCGGATTAACCCTTGCCCTCACACTCCTCCTCACCAGCGTGCAGCCGGCCTTCGCCGTGAGCAAGGAAATCATCCAGCTCCAGACCCAGGTGCAAACACTCTCAGACCAGGTGGCCCGATTGCAGCAATCGCTCGATGAACGAATGGGAGTCTTGCGCAACCTTGTCGAGCAAAGCACCGACTCGGTCAACAAGATGAGCGCCACGGTCAACGAGTTGCAGCAGAAATCGCAGGCGCAGTCCGCCGACAACAATTCGCGCCTCGAGCAAGTCTCCGGACAGGTTCAATCCCTGCACGATTCTGTCGACGAACTGAAGGCGCGGCTGGCCAAGATCAGCAAGCAGCTCGACGATATCCAGCAGAATGGGCAGAACATCAACGCCGGACAGCCCGGCATGGTTGCTGTTCCGGGTGCCGCGCCTCCCGCCGGAAATAATGCGGCCGCGCCCTCCGCTCCTCCGCCTGATGTCCTTTACAACAACGCCCTACGTGATTACAACGCTGGCAAGTACGACCTTTCATCGCAGGAATTCAACGACTACATCAAGTACTACGGAACCACCGACCGTGCGGGCGATGCCCAGTACTATCTGGCTGACATCGAATATCGCCAGGGAAACTTTGACGCCGCGGTGAAAGATTACGACAAAGTGCTGGAAGAATATCCGGGTGGCAGCAAGGCGTCGGCCGCGCAGCTGAAGAAGGGCTATGCTCTGTTGGAACTCGGCCAGCGCGAGGCTGGAGTGCGCGAGTTGAACAGCTTAATCGCGCGCTATCCGCGGTCGGTTGAAGCCGCGCAGGCCCGCGACCGTCTGAAGCGACTCGGCGTCACCGCGACATCGGCTCCTCCGCCGTCAAAGCCAAAGCCTCACTAGCGCAGGCGGCCAATCGGTCGCTACGACAAACCCTGACCGCTAGCTCCTTGCGCCGGCGTTCCCGCAACCATGCCCTGCGCTAGCACAAGTTCACGTGCTTCGCGACGGAACCTCGGCAGGTCCAGGCCAAACACAATCGCTCCCGCGATGCACGCCACGCCCCCAACCGCCACCGTCCACGGAGCTCCTAAACGGTGTGCAATGGCCCCCGCGAAAAACGCGCCAAACGGCGCCATTCCCATGAACATCATCGAGTAAACCGCAATCACCCGTCCCCGCATCTGGTCCGGCACCATCGACTGCAGCAGGGTATTCGACGATGCCATCTGCACCATCATGGTGAATCCAACGGGCAGCAGCAAAGCCATCGACAGCCAAAATATCTTCGAAAACGAAAACAGAATCAGGCTTACTCCAAAGCCGCCCGCACAAATCGCAATTAGCTTCCCTAATCCTCTGACGCCTACTCGGGTCGCCAGAGTCAGTGCACCTAACAATGCACCCACGCCAGTTGCGCCCATCAGCAGTCCCAGCTCCTTTGCGCCGCCATGCAGGATCTCTCTGGCAAATACTGGCATCAGCACCGAATACGGCATGCCCACCAGGCTCACCAGCCCCAGCAAAAGCAGGATCGCGCGAATCGGGGCCGCCCGAATCACAAACCGGAAACCCTCCAGAATGTGCTCAATCGGCGAACCTTGGTGCGCCAGATTCAACGGATGCGTGATCTTCATCATCAGCAGCCCGGCAATCACCGCGATATAGCTGACGGCGTTGGCGAAGAAGCACCATCCCTCGCCCACCCACGCCACCACGATTCCCGCCACCGCTGGGCCCAGGATGCGCGCACCGTTGAACATCGATGAGTTCAGTGCAATGGCGTTCATTAGGTCTTCGCGTCCCACCATGTCCATCAGGAACGCCTGCCGCGCGGGAATATCGAAAGCATTGACCACGCCGAGTCCCGCCGCCAGCACCATGATTTGCCATACCTGGATGCGATGCGTCAGCGTCAATGCCGCGAGAATGAAGGCCAGTATCATTGACATCATCTGCGTGGCGATGACGATTCGGCGGCGATTGAAGCGGTCCGCTACTGTTCCGCCGATGGGAGCCACCAGAAACACCGGAATCTGGCTCGCAAATCCCACCGTGCCCAGCAAGAGAGTTGAACCGGTGAGGCGGTAAACCAGCCACGACTGGGCCACCGTCTGCATCCAAGTCCCAATCAGCGAGATCAACTGCCCCGCAAAAAACAACTGGAAGTTGCGATGACGAAGGGCGCGCACTGCTGTCGCCACTCGTGACCGCGGCGATGCCGGCGCAACAAACTCCGCTTTCACTTCCTGCAGATCGGCTTCGAGCGCTTTCAATTCCGTGTTGGATAAATCACTCTGGGCCATA
Source organism: uncultured Acidobacteriaceae bacterium (assembly GCA_963730105.1). GTDB lineage: Bacteria > Acidobacteriota > Terriglobia > Terriglobales > Acidobacteriaceae > DASRAA01. The sequence continues at coordinate 134,202 of CAVSQO010000004.1, read as the reverse complement.
AACCACCGGCACGAACGTCACCTTCAAGAATACGGCAAGCCCCACATATTCGGGAGCGATCGAAGTTTGCCATTCCTTGCTCAGGCAGCTATCGTGCTATCGAGCACATCAGCAATCATCGTTCGTTCACCACCCTTGACTCATGCCCACATTTGCCGCGGTTGATATTGGTTCCAACTCCGTCCGCTTGAAGATCGCTAAGGTTGTCCGCGGACGCCTGCACGCCCTGCACGAAGACCGCGAGGTCACGCGCCTCGGCGAGAGCGTATTCGCTAACGGCTCGCTCGATCCGCAGGCGATGGCACTCACCATCCGCGTGCTGAAGCGCTTTCACCGTGCTGTTCAGGATCATGCTGCCGATCGAGTCCGTGTTGTCGCCACCGCTGCCCTGCGCGATTCCCGCAACAGTCGTGCCTTTCTCGAGTGGGTACGCTCCGCCACGGGATGGAAGGCCGAGGTCATCACCGGCCTCGAAGAAGGCCGCCTCATCCATCTCGGCCTATTGGCAAATGCAAACATCGCCCGCAAGCGAGCTCTTCTCATCGACCTCGGCGGCGGAAGCTGCGAGCTCACCATCTCTGTCTCCGGACACATTGCCGACATGGTGAGTTTGCCCATCGGTGCAGTGCGTCTCACCCAGAACTTTCTGCAACATGACCCGCCCAAGAAAACTGAACTCGACCAGATGCGGCGATTCGTGCAACGTGAAATCTCGCGCATCCAGAAGCGCATCCGCGAAGCTCACGTGCAGTCGGCAATCGCCACGTCGGGCACCCCGGCAGCGTTGTCGGGGCTCTACCTGGCTAAGGTGGGTGGCCCGGACGAATCCAAGCCCCAGACCGTACCTCATCGCCGCTGTCGCAAAAGTCTCAAGGAACTCGCCAAGCGCAACCTCGGCGAACGGCGCGCGCTGCCCGGGCATTGGTCCACGCCGCGCCGAGATCATCATCGCCGGCGCCATGGTGTTTGCCGAGCTGATGGAGATGTGTTCGCTGTCGACCTTCCGCTATCTTCCTCTCGGTCTGCGCGACGGCCTGCTGGCGCAGATGCTGGCTGACTACGCGCAGAGCCCGGCCATGAAAGAGCGCGTCGAGTCTGAGCGCAAAGACGCGTTATTGGCAGTCGTCAAGCACTACGGCGCAGACCTGGTTTTCGCCCAGCGCACCCGCGACTTCACCGCGCAGCTCTTCCGCCGCCTGCAATCGGTCCACCGTCTGCCGCCTCAGTACGCCGACTGGCTTGAGGCCGCGGCCATGCTGAATGAAATCGGGGCCTATATCAATCGCTCCGGCCGTCGCCGTCATACCTACTACATCATTGCCAACTCGGAGCTCTTCGGATACACCCCGATCCAGCGTCGCATCATCGCGGCCATCGCTCGCTACGTAGGCAATTCGCTGCCTACGACTGGCGACGCAGTCTTGCAAATGGTCCCCCGCGCCGACCAAGCCCAAGTCCCCAAAGCAGTCGCGTTGTTGCGACTGGCGCGCGCCCTCGACCAGAGTCGTCGGGGAGCCGTGCGCGACCTTGCCATCCGCGTAACCACCGACGGCCCGGTGCGCCTGGCTGTCTCGCCGGCCACGTCGGAAGGTCTCGAACTGGAACTTTGGGCTGTAAAACGGGAGAGGAATTACTTCAAATCGGTCTTCGGACGCGACCTTTTAGCAGAACTTCGCTGAATCTTCTGCACGACCTTAGGCGGCATGCTCCAGCGCAGGACGGCTTGCCGGCGCAGCTCTTTCTCTACTTTCGCCACGCCGCCTTTCTTCATTTCGACTGCCGCCAGCGGCCCACCGCCTGACAGTACTCGATTGACGAATTCGCGTCATGCTGGGATCGTGCCCGACGACCATAATGGCCAGCTTGTCCTTATACCGGTTTAGCAGCGCCTTGAACTGCTCGAACGTCGCTTCCGGACGAAGCGAGCGTCTGTGCACGATTTTTTCTTCGTGCCCGATCTCCTGCGACACAATCGCCGCTGTCTGGATTGCCCGGGTAAGAGGGCTCGAAATGATGACGTTCACGGTTACGCCGATGGCCGCCAACGCACGCCCCACATCGTGAGACTGATCTTCCCCGACCTTGTCGATAGGGCGCTTCTCATCTTTTTCTGAACTGCTAAAGTGCTTTTGCCCTGCGTTGGCATGCCTCAGGAAATAAATGACCATTTTTGTATTGTGCACCAAAACTGGGATTCACGTGACAGATCTTGGCCTGGCAAATTCCACAAAAGGAAAAGGCGCGCCGGCGCGCGCCCTCAAATCCTATCGCTGTTTTTCAGGCTATCGCCCGGCACCCACAATCGGCACGTCTGGTGACTTCGCCAGTTGCTCCGGATTGGCAAAGTTCGCCTGCGCAATCCGAATTTGCTCCTTGAAGTTATCCACCATCTCTTCGCGCAGCCGCACTTCCGTTGGCTTCTTCGCGATGCTCATCTGGTCGATCTTGTCCTGCAACCGCAGCAGTCCGTAGAACAGGTTCTCCGGACGTGGCGGGCATCCGATGACATACACATCCACCGGCACAATCCGATCGACACCCTGCAGCACGGCATAGGTATTGAACGGGCCGCCGACCGACGAGCACGCTCCCATCGACATCACCCACTTCGGCTCAGGCATCTGCTCATAAATGCGCTTCACCACCGGAGCCATCTTCAGCGTCACCGTTCCGCTCACGATCATCAGGTCGCTCTGCCGCGGGCTGGGACGAAACACCTCCGACCCAAAGCGCGCGATGTCGAAGCGCGAGGTCGAGGCCGCGATCATCTCGATCGCGCAACACGCCAAGCCAAATGTCATCGGCCAGATCGCCGACTTCCGCGCCCAATTGAACACGTAGTCGACCGTAGTGACCATGAAGTTCTTTTCAAACCGGTTGTTAATCCAACCCATGAAACCCTCTCAAACGGCAGGTTGCTGACCTACCATCTTCGCCGACCGCGCTACCCGACCGCTGTGATGCTGGTCACAGGCGACCTGCGTTTCTGCCTTGAGTCTAGGCTTCGCCCTCGGCCGGTACAAGTGGAATGGGTGGTCACACTCATCGGACGCCTGCACCGTACGATACAATTTTCTTTGCCTTCATGCCTTTAACACCTCAGCCGGCGCAGTCCGCGCCTCATGCCAGCACAACCCACCCTGCGCCGGACTCCCGATGGCAACACATCCTCCACTCGCCCGGATGGATGGTGCTTCTCGGCTTCGTCGTGCGCGTGCTGTACATCCTGCTGGCCCACTCTTACCGCTTCCGCACCACCGACGCCAACTTTAGCTTCGGATGGGAGATCGGCCGCATCGCCTATTCGTTGGCCAACGGTCACGGATTCAGTTCACCCTTTGGAGGCGATACCGGCCCCTCGGCCTGGACTGCACCCGTCTATCCCTGGATCGTTTCGCTGGCCTTTCGCGCTTTCGGCAGCTACTCCCATGCCGCGTCGTTCGCGCTGCTGACGTTTAATAGCCTGTGCGCGGCTTTGACTTGCTGGCCCATCTATCGCACCGCGCGACGCATCTTTGGCGAAACCGTCGCCCTCTGGTCAGGATGGATCTGGGCCCTTCTGCCCTACATCATCTATTGGTCGGTACGCCAGGTCTGGGAGACGAGCCTCACCGCTCTGCTCTTCAGTCTTGCGTTCATGCTCACTGTCGAGATGGAAGGTGACGGCCGCATCACCTCGTGGATCGGCTTCGGGGTGCTGTGGGGCGTAATTGGGCTCACTAATCCGTCTTGCCTGTCGTTTCTGCCCTTCGCCGGATGCTGGCTCGCCTACCAGCTCTATCGCCGCGGCAAGCCGTTTCTGCTGCCAGCTATCGTCGGCGCCGTTCTCTTCTGGATGACCATGATGCCCTGGCTCGTGCGCAACTACGAGGTCTTCCACAAGCCGGTGTTTGTGCGCGACAACGTGGGAGTCGAAATCCGTTGCGGCAACAATCCTCTGGCCGAAGGTATATGGGTGGGCATGTACCATCCCAGCCAGAACCCGATTCTCTACCGCGAATATCAGGAGATGGGCGAGGCAGCCTACTCGGCCGAGCAATCGCGGCTGGCAAAACAGTGGATCGCCGAGAACCCGAAGCAGTTCGCCATCGTCACCTTCCGCAAGTTCGTCTTTTATTGGAACGGCCTGCCACGCCTCTCCAACACCGCTGAATGGATGCAGCGGCATCCGGAGCGCTGGGCGTCGAGAATGTTTTGGCCTGTGATCTTCGACCGCAATGGAACGCCACGAAGCGCTGTGCTGCAGGCACTGGAACAGGCCCGCACGTCATTATTCCTCGCCACTTCCCTGCTGGCATTCTCCGGCCTGGCCATCGCCATCCGCAATCGCGTACACGGTGTCTTCCTCTTTGCCAGCCTGCTCATCTTCTATCCGTTGGTTTACTATGTGAGTTTTCCGCAGCCTCGTTATCGGCATCCGATTGAACCGATGCTGACGATGCTTGCAGTTTATTTGTTCACGCAGGTGAGCCCGCGCCATTCGAAACCGAAAGGTACTCAGCCTCTCCATGCCGACTAATGATGCGGATACCGAGCAGTTTCAGACCCTTTCCATCATCATCCCAGTCTACAACGAGCGACAAACCGTGCTCGAGCTGTTGCAACAGGTAGCGCGCCAGCCAGTGCCGTTGCGGAAAGAACTCATCATCGTCGACGACTGCTCGACCGACGGGACGCGTGAGTTCCTACAGCAAGCCGACCTGCAGGGTATCTTGGGCGACTTCGGCGGGAACACGGTTAAACTCGAACTCCACGCAGTCAACCAGGGCAAAGGCGCGGGCGTCCGCACCGGTCTCGCGCAGGCCACCGGCGAAATCATTCTCATTCAGGATGCCGACCTCGAATACGATCCCGGCGACTATCCCGCCCTTCTTGCGCCTATCCTCGAAGGTCACGCCGACGCCGTCTTTGGCAACCGCTTTCACAGCGGGCCACATCGCGTTCAGCGCTACTACCGTTTTCTGCTCAACCGGTTTTTTTCCATCATCTGCAACCTGCTGACCGGCCTCGCCATCCACGACGTGACCGCGTGCTACAAAGTATTTCGTCGCGATTTACTCGATCGCATGCACCTCCGCTCCGATCGCTTCAGTGTCGAAACCGAGATGACCGTTAAAGTCGCCAAGCTGGGTGCTCGAATTTATGAAGTCCCTATCGTTTATCACGGCCGCACTTACGCCGAGGGCAAGAAAATCAGCTGGCATGATGGCTACAAAGCCCTCTACGACCTCATTCGCTATCGCTTTAAAGATTAGTTGTTCGTTTCGAGACTCAGTACAGCGATTTTGAACAATCTTGCCTAACCCTGCGTACCTAACTCCGTCTAACTCGCGACAGGAGGAGCTATGCATCATTCCCGTAAACCATCTTTGATTTGGGCGATTTCGTTAGGGGCGCTGATGGCGCTCGCGCTCGCTTCTACAGCCAGCGCGCAAGTGACGGAAGAATTCCACCGTACCGTTCCGCTTTCTGCGAATGGGCGAGTCTCGCTCGACAACGTCAACGGCAATGTGACCATTACAGGCTGGGAGCGTAACGACGTTCAGATTGATGCCGTGAAAAAGGCCAGCAGCCAGGAAAAGTTGAACGAAGCCCGTATCGAGGTCGAGACCGCGAGCGATTCGGTACATATCCGCACGCGATACCCCGAAGGACATAACAACAATAATCCGGCGACCGTGACCTACGAGCTGCATGTGCCGCGCGCGGCCCGGCTCGACGGAATCAGTCTGGTCAACGGTTCGCTCGATGTTTCCCAGGTTTCCGGCGATATTCATACCAGCCTGGTGAATGGCGCGACGAAGGTGCATGATCTGGCCGGCCGCGCAGAATTGTCAGCCGTGAATGGTTCGATCAATGCCTACTACAAGTCGCTCGACAACGTGAAAGACATCGAGTTGAAATCCGTGAACGGATCGATTCGCCTCGGACTGCCTTCCTCTCCGAACGCCGACGTTAGCGTCTCGACGGTGAATGGCGGCATCACCACGGACTTCCCGCTGCAAGTCCAAGGCAAGTTCATGGGTAAGCGCATCGAAGGCAAACTCGGCAACGGCGGCACTCGCATTGAGATCAGCAACGTGAACGGCGCTGTTCATCTCGGACCTGGCGAAGGCAATCTCTAACGAGCTCGGTGGCCCACATATCCCTGATTTTGGGATATGTGGGTTCACCCCAATCAGTACACCTGATACGCCGGCGGTGGAACTTCGATGTCCGGCTTGCGCGCGATCAGCAACAGCGCGCCGATGCGCTTGAAGTCTTTCAACTCCTCCGCGTTCTTGAACCATCGTCCGCTGTATTCGTCCGGCGTCGGCGTGAGATCGGGCACTCGCACCGCGCGCACATCTTCAAACGTGTGGCGCTGGAGCATCTCGATGTACTCCCGCTCCGAGTGCACTTGCACCGGCACCTGCAACTCTTCAACCCAGCGCAGCGAGTAATGATTGTCGCGATACAGGTTGATGAGGATGTACAACTCGCCCTTCGGAGCCATCACGCGGAATAGTTCCGACAGCGCGCGCTCCTGATCGGCGTAATAGTAAAAGGATTCAACCGACAGCACCTTGTCGAAGAAGTTCTCTTCCCACGGAACCTGTTGCGCTGAGCCTACAACGAACATGACGTTCTCGTGATCTGTTGATGCCGTGCGCGCCCGGCGAATCATCTCGTCTGCCACATCGAGGCCAATAACCTGTCCTGGCTTGTCGCCGTTTGCGACCGCTTTCGCCATCATGCGACTGGTCCATCCGGTGCCACAGCCCAAATCGAGCACCCGATCGCCAGGTTTCAAGTCCATCAGCGCAAGCGTTTGCTCGGTGATGCTGATGTGGTGGGCTTCCATCTCTTCGCCCCTGCCCTGTTGGGCCCACTGGTTGAATTCGTCGCGTACTCGCTCTTCGGCGGTCGTTTTACCATCGCTCATCGTTCCCTCGCGGATTTCCATCCTCTATGCTACAGTCTCCGAAACTGATGGCTCAACCCTCCGATCCTTCACCCGAAAGCCCCGCTAAACCAGCGGCATTGCTCTATTGCGCCAACTGCGCTCGCGAAGTATACGATCCGCTTACTTGCGGTGACTGCTCGGCCGTGATTTGCCGTGTCTGCGGCTCGCCCCTGGAATTGCCGGAAGACCTGGGAATCGGCTAGTGGCTCATTCCACGCAGATCGTCGCAGAGCAATCCCGTGAGCACGCGCCGACGCTAGTTCGCGGCCTCTCGCTGATGGATTCCGTCATGTTGATGGTCGGCGGAATCATCGGCTCGGGCATCTTTCTTACCGCTGGGCAGATCGCAACGGCAGTGCACAAGCCGCTTTACTTTCTGGGCGTCTGGTTTGTTGGCGGACTCATCTCGCTGCTGGCTTGCTTCGCCTTCGCCGAGATGGCGGCGATGTATCCAGAAGCGGGCGGACAGTACGTTTACCTGCGCGAAGCCTATGGCGAATTCCCTGCGTTCCTTTATGGCTGGATGGTTTTTACCGTCGGCCAGAGCGGAACCATCGCTGCGCTCGCGGTTGGGTTTGCCGAATACTTTGGCGCGATTCTGCCATTCGCATCGGCGCACAAACCGATTGTGACTATTCTCGGCCGGACGCTCACTCGTGGCGATCTGGTCGCGACCGGCGCCATCGTCTTGCTCACATACATCAACATCATCGGTCTGAAGCGCGGCTCGGCGCTGGTCAATGCAGCAACTTGGGCGAAGTTCGCTGCGATCGGCATGTTCGTCCTGCTGGGACTTGCGATTGGCAAAGGCTCGTGGTCGAACTATTCGGTCAGCTTGCCGCTCGACCAGCCAGCATCGCTCTCGCATATCATTTCAAGCTTTGGCGTGGCGCTCATCGCCGTCTTCTGGGCCTTCGACGGATGGGTTTACATCACTTGGGTTTCGGGAGAAATCAAAAACCCGCAGAAAGTGCTTCCGCGCGCATTATTACTGGGGATTCTGCTGGTAGGCGTCATCTACATGAGCGTCAGCGTGGTCTATTTGTATGCTTTGCCGATCACGCGAGTAGCCACCGAAATGACAATCGCTCAAGCTGCAGCAGTTGCGCTGTTTTCGTCGAATGCGGCGAAGTGGTTAGGAGCGACGATTGCGCTGTCGTGCTTCGGCGCGGCGTCGAGCGCGATTTTGTGCAGCGCGCGGGTGACGTATGCCATGGCGCGCGATGGCGCTTTTTTTCACGCCATGGGACGCGTCCATCCCAAGTACCGAACGCCCGCGATCAGCCTGGTCGCAATCTCAGCGTGGTCGATCGTGCTCGCGCTCAGCGGCAGCTACGACCAGCTCTATACCTACGTCATGTTCATGATGGTGCTGTCGTACGTAGCCGGAGTCGCTGCACTTTTCGTTTTGCGGCGAACGCGTCCCGATGTTCCGCGGCCGTATTTGTGCACCGGATATCCTTACCTTCCTGCGCTCTATCTGTTTATGGCAGGCGCTTGGGCGCTGAATTCTGTCGTCACCCGGCCGAAAGAAACGCTGATCGGCATCGGAATCGTCTTTCTCGGAGCGCCGTTTTACGCTTTCTGGCGCTGGCAACTGAAGCGGCATCCGAATGAACTGAAGGAGTTTGAGTAACTGTTCAATGTTTATGACTAGGTTACCCCCCTCCCCCCTCCCCTATGGTCTGCAAAATATTGAAAACATAAGGGGCGAAAGGCGAAAGTCCGCGCAAAATATTAAGCTCATGGGACTTATAGGCAAGATATTAAATTCAAAGAACTTAGGTTCCCGCTCGGGCCGGCCGAGGTCGGAGTAAGCGTTGGGGACAATAATCCCCTAGCGCTCCTGTGCCCGATTCTAAGGAAAAGGAAAGGGGCGGCGAAAGGACGCAGGTCACAATGCAGTGTGATAGGGACGAGTCGGGGATTCCCCACAATTGCCTAACGTGGCGGGAGATTGTGGGCTGCCTTCGCATTACAATCCTACTGGTAGGATGTCTCGAATTCTCGCGATCGGTCTCTTGTTTTGCCTGGAGGGAATTCTTGCGCCGGCACAGAATCCTACGTCACCACCTCCGCAGGAAAGCTCGTCGCGCGACCAGCCTTCCACCGCTCCGACGCCGCCGGATGCTCCGTCGCCAGACCTGGGGCAGCAAACCAGTCCTCCGCCTCCGTCTAAGGCCAAGAAGATTGCGGACAAATTCGATCCGCACTGTATCGATGTCATCTTTCACGCCTGTTGGTCGTCGCCCGCGGCGCCGCAGACCAAGGTGCTGACGGACGAACAAAAAAAGGCAAAGCAGGTGGCCGAGGACATCGAGGTCGGCTACTTCTACATGAATAAGAACAACTTCATTGCGGCGGAGTCGCGTTTGAAGGAAGCCGTGGAGCTAAAGCCGGATGCGGCCGCCGCCTGGGTCGGCCTCGCCCAGGCGCAGCAGAAGCGGGGCAAAGACGACGCCGCGCGGCAGAGCTACGAAGAGTATCTGAAGCTCAATCCGGATAGCGCCGGGGCCGAACAGGCGAAGAAGGCGATGGCGTCGCTGAAGTGACACCTGGCCACTTGCCAGAATCAAGCAGACTACGGCTGCGACTCTGTTGCGGCCGCGTCGAACGACCCGGGTTCCCTAATGTTTTTCGATTATTGGAGCAGGCGCCAGCCCTGATGTACTCTCGGCAGCAACGTCTCGAAGCGTAGCACGCAAAGACTCCCAATCATTTCTGTGTGAGGTAGCCTCTATGATCAGGCGCGAGTTCCTGCGATCGACCAGCGCGGTGTGTGCTGGAATCGCAATTTCGAAGGCGATGCCGATGCTCGCCGAAACACCGTCAACCGACGGCTGGAAAACGCGCGAGGTAACGGCGCGAGTAGAGGTCCTGAAGCCTTCCGGTGTCACCCACATTTGGCTGCCCGCGGCGTTGATCCGCAATACGCCGTACCAGAAGACACTGTCGAACAAGTTCGTGGCCGATGGCGGAACCGCCAACATGACCGAGAACCAACAGAACGCCTTGGGCATTGTCTCAGCCACGTATCCGGCCGGAGCGAAGCCCGTGCTGACGTTGACCAGCGTGATTTCGACCAGGAACTATGAGGTGGATCTGTCGAAGCCGTCGGCAAACCCCAAAGCATCAAGCGCGGAGTTGGCATACTGGCTGCAGCCCAGCCAGTACGTACCGATTGACGGCATCGTGCTGGAGACCGCAACGAAGGCGACCGCTGGTGCGACGACGGATGTGGACAAGGCGCACGCGCTCTACGAGTGGGTCGTGCTGAACACGTTCCGCGATCCCAAAGTGCGCGGCTGCGGGCGCGGCGACATTCGCTTCATGCTGGAGTCCGGCGACATGGGCGGCAAATGCGCCGACATCAATGCGCTGTACGTAGGACTGGCCCGCGCCGTCGGCATCCCCGCGCGCCACGTGTACGGATTGCGAATCGGCAAGTCGGAGCAGGGTTACAAGAGCCTGGGACTGGCGACTGAGCGCGCCACCAAGGGCCAACACTGTCGGACGGAGATTTATCTGAATGAGTATGGCTGGGTGCCAGTGGATCCCGCCGATGTGCGCAAGGTCGCGCTGGAGGAGCCGCCGGGAAACCTGACTCTTAATGACCAGATGGTTGCCAAGGCGCGCAAGCAGCTGTTCGGCTTCTGGGAGATGAACTGGATGGGCTACAACTATGCGCACGACGTGGCGCTGCCCGGCTCAAGCGGAAAGCCATTGGTGTACTTTATGTATCCGCAGGCAGAGACGACGGAAGGGCACGTGGACCCGTTCGATCCGGACAACTTCAAGTACGAGATTACGGCGAGGGAGTTGAGCTAAGGCAGCGCTCGGGCTGAAGCCCGACGCGGCCGCAGCGTGGGTTGGGTTGGCACAGGCGCAACAGAAGCTGGGGAAGAACGCCGACGCACGCCGAAGCTACGAAGAGTATCTGAAGCTCAATCCCGAGAGCGCTGATGCGGACAAGGTGAAGAAGGCGCTGGCGCAATTGAACGGATGAGTCGTTTTCACCACGGAGGCACGGAGGACACGGAGGAAATCAAGGCTATCTTGTTCGCTAGGATGTGCAAAGAGGATTAGTTGTCAGCGAAGAGCAAGAAAACCCCCGCTCAAGCTGCGCTTGAACGGGGCACCCGAGTCTGAGTTTTGCGGCGGGGTGAAGGGTTGACCGGGCCACCCGGCGTGCGATTCGAAATCAACCTAATGATTGAGCTGTTGCTGCAGGTCGTTTGCCGATTTAGCGTACATCCCGTTCTGCGGGTCGAGTCTAGCTGCCTCCTGCAGTTCTTCCAGCGCGGCCTCAAGATCGCCTTTGTCGCGTAGATCGCGGCCCAAGCGAAAATGACCTTCTGCTCCTGCAGGATCGAGGTCGAGTGCCTTCTTATACTCTTCGATCGCGCCATCCAGATCCCCTTTCGTATCCAGGAGCAGACCCATTCGGTAGTGAGGGACAACACTGGTCGGATCGAGGCCGGCTGACAGGCGATATTCCTCGATTGCGCCGTCCAGGTCTCCCTGCTGGGTAAGCGCAAGACCGAGGTTGTTGTGCGCTTGGACCAAACCAGGGTTGAGACGCAGGGCCTCACGCAAAGCTTTGATTCCCGCGTCCAACTCGCCTTTGTCGACAAGCACGCCCCCCAGGCCGTTGTAAGCCTCGCTGTAATCCGGCCGCAGGCGGACAGCTTCGCGGTACTCAGTGACCGCTCCATCCAGGTTTCCGCTGAGGTACCGCGCCCTGGCAAGGTTGTAATGAGCTTCGGCGAAGGTTGGTTTCAGTAGTACCGCCTTGCCAAACTCCTTCATCGCGCCCTGATAGTCAGCTTGGTCTTCAAGCACATTACCAAGCATCATGTGGCTGTCTGCATCGCCAGGATTCAGCCGAATTGCTTCGTGAAGCTCAACAAGGGCTTCGTCAGCCTGACCGTTTTCGCCCAGCACGCCGCCCAAATCCCGGTGCACCTCCGCCGAATTGGGTTTCAGACGTACAGCCTCGCGCAGCTCTTCAATGGCAGCGTCGAGTTGGCCTTTTCCGGCAAGTGCGAGTCCAAGATTTTGGTGAGCCTGGTAATAGTCAGGAAGAAGGCGTAACGCTTCGCGAAACTCCGCAATGCCTTCGTCAAACTTGTGCTGATCGGTGAGGGCGAGACCTAGCAGGTTATGAGCCGCGGCGTAGTTCGGATCCAATTGCAAGGCAGCGTTGGCCTGGTCTACCACCTCAGCCAATTGCGCCGATCCGCAATTCGCGTCGGCCTTCCACCTACACTTCTGACGAACGGCGAGATATGTCGCCCGGCCTCGAGCCAGGTGCTGGCGGGCAACCGGGTCTTTGGTGAGCAGGTTGGGGTCTGGAGCCGATGGGTTCGCCGGTTTGGTCTGCGCCAGCGCGAAAGCAGCAGACAAGGCAATGACGAAAACACCTATCTTCAAGAGTGATGTGCGGAACGAAGTCCGTGTTTCGTGAAAATCCGAGTTAGCTTTTGCTGCCTTTGCTGATAGGACGTGTGGCATCCCAAACCCACAGACGAGATTCTCCGACAGCTAGACTCTTATTACTTCACGACTATATTTACCAGCCGCCCCTTTACCACCAGCACCTTCACGATTTCTTTGCCCGCGATGGCGGTACGGATTTTTTCGTCGGCCATGACAATGTCTTTGATCTGCGCTTCCTCGGCGTCGGCGGGGACAGTGATGCGTGCGCGGATCTTGCCGTTGACCTGCATGGCCATCTCGACTTCGTCTTCTTTGGCCAAAGCGGGATCGTACTGCGGCCACGGGGCGCGCAACAGGTTTGAGGACTCTCCCAGCGTCTCCCACAACTCGGCGGCGAGAAAGGGGGCGAACGGAGCCAGCATGAGTACCAGATTGCGTTGCACCTCGGCCATCAACGATGAAGGCGCGGGCGGTTCAGTGCCGCGCTGCACAGCCTCTTCGTGTGTATAGAGCTCGTTCACCAATTCCATGATGGCGGCGATGGAGGTGTTGAAGTGCCAGCGTCCACCGAAGTCTTCGGTGATGCGGCGAATGGTTTGGTGAAGCTTGCGCTGGAGCTTGCGAGCGCCGGGAGAGAGTTCTGCCGCCGGGCTGAAGCCCGGCTCGTCATTTTGAGAGGGCCCGCCGACGCGGTGCTGAAGCGCCGCTCTACCCGACTCACGCGCCTGAAGCGCCGCACTACCCGCTGGCGCGTTGCGGGTTACGTACCGATACACCCGCGACAAGAAACGGCTGATGCCCTCAACGCCCGCGTCCTGCCAGTCCAGGTCGCGGTCAGGAGGCGCAGCAAACAACGTGTACATGCGGGTCGAGTCGGCGCCGTACTTCGCGACCATGTCGTCGGGCGAGATCACGTTGCCCAGGTTCTTCGACATCTTGGCGCCGTTCTTGATGACCATGCCTTGAGTAAACAGGCGCTCGATCGGCTCGGAGTTTTTCACCAGGCCGATGTCGCGCATGAACTTGGTCCAGAAGCGCGAATAAATCAGGTGCAGGATGGCGTGCTCGGCGCCGCCGATGTACTGATCGATGGGGAACCAATACGCGACCGCGTTCACGTCGAAGGGAGCGGTCGAGATCGACGGATCGGTGTAGCGATAGAAGTACCAGGACGAATCGACGAAGGTGTCCATGGTGTCGGTTTCGCGGCGCGCCGGGCCTCCGCACTTGGGACACGTGGTGTTCACGAACTCGGGCACTTGCGCCAGGGGGGAACCGTGCGCCAGCGTGATCGCGACGTTGTCGGGTAGCACGACGGGCAGGTCTTTCTCGGGCACGGGCACGATACCGTCTTTCGCGCAATACACCATCGGAATCGGCGTACCCCAATAGCGCTGGCGGCTGATACCCCAATCGCGCAGCTTGTAGGTCACGGTGGCCTTGCCGAAGCCGTGATCTTCGGCGAATTTCGACATTTTCGTGATGGCCTCATCGCACGGCAGGCCGCTGTATTCGCCCGAATTCATCACCAAACTGTTGGCGTCGACGAAGGGCAGCACGGGATTGCTGGGATCGCCATTCTTCGCGTCGCCTTCGCGGCGCGGCATGATGACCACGCGAATGTCGAGTCCGTATTTCTTCGCGAATTCGTAGTCGCGCTCATCGTGCGCGGGGACCGACATGATCGCTCCGGTGCCGTAATCCATGAGCACGTAGTTGGCGACCCAGATCGGCACCTGCTCGCCGTTATAGGGGTTGATGGCGAAGTGCTGCGCATCCACACCGTGTTTTTCGATTGCACCAACATCGCCAACTTCTTTTGCCTTACGCTGCTCGGCGATGAGCTCGTCAACTTTGGGACGCAGCTCGGGATTCGCTGCGACCAGGTCCGCGACCATGGGGTGCTCGGGCGCCAACTGCAAAGATGTCGCACCGTAGATCGTGTCAACGCGTGTGGTGAAGACAGTGATGATGTTTCCGGCAGCACCGGCTTCGCCATCGCGCTTGAAGTCGACGAGTGTGCCTGCGCTCCGACCGATCCAGTGGCGCTGCTGCGAGGTGACGCGCTCGGGCCATCCGGGCATCGAGTCGAGGGCTTGCAGCAATTCGTCGGCGTACTTGGTAATGCGCACGAACCACTGTTCCAGTTCGCGCTGCTCGACCAGCGTGGTCTCGTGGCGCCAGCAGCATCCGTTGGACAGAACCTGTTCGTTGGCGAGTACCGTCGCGCACTCGGGACACCAGTTCACCTTGGCGTTCTTGCGATAGGCCAGGCCCTTCTCGTAGAGCTTGAGGAAGAACCACTGGTTCCAGCGGTAATAGTTGGGCAGACAGGTGGCCAGTTCTTTTGACCAGTCGTAGGCGAAACCCAGCCGCTTCATCTGCACCTTCATGGCGTCGATGTTGTGCAGTGTCCACTCGCGGGGCGGCGTCTGGTTCTTGATAGCGGCGTTCTCGGCAGGCAAACCGAAGGCGTCCCATCCCATGGGATGAAGCACGTTGTGGCCCTGCATCCACATGTAGCGCGCCAGCGCGTCGCCAATGGAGTAGTTGCGCACGTGTCCCATGTGCAATGCGCCCGAGGGATAGGGCAGCATCTCAAGGACGTAATACTTTTTGCGCGTGCTGCTGGCGGGTTCGGACTTGTACAACTCGGGATCTTGCGCCCAGCGCTCGGACCACTTCAATTCGATGGATTGCGGATCGTAGCGTTCGGGGCGCACTGGAGCCTCGGCTTGCGGCTCCGCCGTGTTCGGCTCTTGAATGTTTGAGTCGGTCATATTGCTGATGGATGGACTAGGGACAAACCTTGATTTTACAACCTGAGCTGCCGCGGGGCGAGAGCAGAAGATCAGCAGATCAACCTGCATTGAACTGAGACGCTCGACGTGAGCCGTTTCATGGGTAAATTCGTCTTCGACGGTTGGGCACGAGGCGTCCCGGACTGCCCATTTGTCTTGACTTGCGTACAGCCCCGTGGTCAAATCCGTGGGCTGCTCGTCAATTCCCATTCGAGAAGGTGTCCTATGGCAGATCGGAATGTTGAAGACGCTGCGGCAAGGTTCCTGTTCCAGATGCACGAGGCTCTAACCAGATTTATCGCCAGTCACCCGGCTGTAGTACAGGCCAACGCTCCGAAATCTGGTAAACCCAGCAAGAGCCGGGCGAAGAAGCCCAAGGCCTAGGACAACGCCCTCGCTTCGCTTTGACTTCTAAGAACGATCCGTGTCTGGACGTGCTCCATGCTTCGCGGAGCGAGGGGGTGCCTTCTTACCTCGGATAACATACGGTTTCACCAGTCTCTTCAGCGCGTTCACGTTCATCAGGTCGTCGAGCGGCTCGTCGATGGGCGTCTCGGCGATGAACGCCGCGTGCGCGGTTCGCGGGTCATTCAGCAGACGGCGAAACGGCTTCAGACCGATGGTTCCCTTCCCGATATGCTGATGGCGGTCGAGCTTCGATCCGCGCGCGGCTTTGGCGTCGTTGCAGTGCCAGACAAATACATTTTTCAGGCCAACGGTGCGGTCGAGTTGATAGAGCGTTTCATTGCAGCCAGCCTCGCTGACAATGTCGTATCCCGCGACGTGGGTGTGGCAAGTATCAATGCAGGCCCCGCAAGGGACAAAGTTATGTAGCAGGTAAAGCAACTCCGCAACCTGCTCGAAGTTGCCTCCCAACGAAAACTCAGAGCCGGCAGTATTTTCGATCAGGATACGCAAGTTGCCGGCGTGCAAGTCGAGGCCGTCGGTCGCTTGTTCGATGGCCAGCGCCGCCCGCTGGAGGCCTTCTTCGCGACTACCGCCGCGGAAGGAGCCGGGATGGAGGACGAGGTGATCGGCTTGCAACGCCAGTGCGCGCTCGACCTCGCCGCGAAACGCAGCAATCGATTTCGCATGGAATTCGGAATTCCCTCCCGCCAGGTTCACCAGATAGTTGGCGTGGATCGCCAGCGGCCGCAGGTCGTAGCGCTCGCGTAAGCGAATCATCTCGGCGATGTGTTTCGGCGCGAGTTCGTAGGGCTTCCACTGGCGCGGGCTAGAGGAGAAAATCTGCAGCGCGTTGCATCCCAGGCGATAGGCACGCTCAGCGGCGAGGTGGACTCCGCCGGCCGTCGAAGTGTGAATGCCAACACGGCGCGCGGTCTGCTTTGGCGGCCTCGCGGGGGCGGGAATCCGCTTGAGGATGTCTTTGTCTTTCTCTTTGGGCCGGGGCTTCTTCTGCTCGGGTTGGCGCGGCATGTCGGTCGATTGTAGGTCACCGCTCCGGAGGGCGGCGAGTCTCAGGATTTGGATGAGGCCATCGCCCAGTTAATCAGCGCAGCCAGAAACACCAACAGGGCGGCAATAACCGAGATCACTCCGATCAGCGCCGGCAAGCCATGGACCGAACCGTTAAATGTGACGGCCCAGGCGCTGAGGGAGTCTCCGGCGTTGATTCCTGCGCTGCCGTCCCATTTCGATCCGATCGAAAACAAACCAATCACCAGCAAGACTGAGGAGGCGAGGAAGAGCTTGCGTGCGTGCATAGCCCGCTATTTTGCACTCGAAGCCACCGGATTGCCAAGAGTTCTAGACCTTTCTGAGTTGAGATCCTCCGGAGTCGCCGGGTTAAAACCCGGCTCGCTATTCAGTATTTGGCAAGGAACGTTAGTACGCCGCGCTAAAGCGCAGCTCTACCACTGGGCCGAATCCAGCAAAGCAAGTGGAACTCTCCAATTGCTCCGCTACACCTGCGAACGGTACACTAGCTAGTCACAAGGGGTTGGTCATGCTTGTCGTCATGAAGGCCAACGCATCGGAAGAGCAGGTGCGGGCCGTTTGCCAGAAAATTGAGAGCTTCGGATACCGCGCCCATTCCATGCCCGGCGCCACACGAACCGCGATCGGTATCACTGGCAATCGCGGAGAGCTGGAGCCCGGCACCTTCGAAGAACTGGTCGGGGTGCAGGAAGTCATTCGGGTCAGCAAGCCCTACAAGCTGGTCAGCCGCGAACTGAAGGAAGACGACACTATCATCCGCTTCCCCGACTCCGACGCCACGATCGGTGGTACAGAGGTTGCGGTTATCGCCGGGCCGTGCGGCGTTGAGTCGCGAGAGCAGGCCTTTGCCGCTGGCGAACGCGTCGCCAAGGCGGGAGCACGATTCTTTCGCGGAGGCGCGTACAAGCCCCGCACTTCGCCGTACGCGTTCCAAGGTCTGGGCGAGCTGGGACTACAGATTCTGGCCGAGGTCCGCGAGCGTTTCGGGCTACTCATCGTGACCGAGGCGGTTGATCACGAATCGCTGGCACTGGTCGATCAATATGCCGACGTCATCCAGATTGGCGCACGCAACATGCAGAACTTCTCGCTGCTGAAGCGCGCGGGCCGCGCCAGCAAGCCGGTGCTGTTGAAGCGCGGCATGTCGGCGACGCTGGAAGAGTTCCTGATGGCAGCCGAATACATCATGAGTGAGGGCAACTATAACGTCGTCCTCTGCGAGCGCGGAGTGCGGACGTTTGCCGATCACACTCGCAATACGCTCGACCTCAGCCTGGTACCGGCAGTACAGCGGCTAAGCCATCTGCCTATCCTCGTCGATCCCAGCCACGGTACCGGCAAGCGCAACAAGGTCACGCCACTTTCGCGGGCTGCGGTTGCGGTGGGTGCCGATGGACTGATTATTGAAGTACACCCCGATCCCGACAACGCACTCAGCGACGGCAACCAATCGCTCTACCCCGACCAGTTCGACAGCCTGATGGTCGAGGTGCGACAGATCGCGCAGGTCCTGGGTCGCAGCATCGCCGATCCTGTCGCCAATCCCACGGCGCGGCGTCACGCGGGCGCAGCCGCCGACTGATGCAACCTGCGCCGGTGGAAGGGCACGGCTTTAGCCGTGCCACAAGTCACACCGACGATCGGGCTTCAGCCCCGGAATCCCCGCGGCTAAAGCCGGACGTTGTGGCATCCCATTTCACCGGGCTAAAGCCCGGTGCTTCCACCCGAGCCAGGGCTTTGTTTGTAGGGCGCTCATCAACGGCAGCACTGTTGCTTTCGGCGCTTGTGCTCTTGATGCCTGCCTGCCGCCGACAAGCCGACTTCGATCCCACCTACCACGAATTCGCCTACGTCAGTAACGGCAAGAGCGATTCGGTCAGCGTGATCGACACGCAGATGCTTCGTAACATCCAGACCGTCGCGGTGGGAAAGAACCCCACGGGACTGGCCGCGAATCCCAAGCGCAACGAAATCTACGTCGCTAACACTGAGTCGAACAACGTCACCATCATCAATGCCGAGCGCAACGAGGTAGCGGCGACGATTGGGGTGCACCGCGCGCCGTATTTCGTCTCAGTGTCTTCAGACGGCAAACGCGCTTATGTAGCCAACTCTGGATCGTGGAATGTGTCGGTCATCGATCTAGACAAGCGCGCCGTTATCGCGACCATTCCGGTGGGGAACGCGCCAGGACTGGCGAGGGTTTCGCCGGATGGCAGTGTGGTCGCCGTCAGCAACCGCGGAGCTAATACCGTGTCACTGATTGATACGCAGAAGCTCGCGGTGCGCAGTACGCTCTCGGTCTGCGTGCAGCCGCAGGATTTGGTCATCCTGCCCGACAACAGCAAGCTGTTCGTTGCCTGCCCCGGGTCGAACCAGTTGGCGGCCGTCGACTTGAAGACCGACAAAGTGCTCGCGCTGCTCGAGGTCGGCCAACTTCCGGTTCACATGGCGCTGAAACCCGATGGCGGCGAAATTTTCGTGAGCAACTTCGATGCCAATAGCTTTTCTATCGTTGAGGCGTACACCAACGAAGTGAGCGCGAGTTACCTGATCGGCAGGAACCCTGTGCGCGGCCTGGTGACCTCGGACAATTCGTTGCTCTACGTGAGTAACTTCGGCTCCAACAATGTAAGCGTGTACGCCATCGATGAAGGCAGGGTCATCGACTCGGTGCCAGTAGGTAGCAGTCCTGACGGCCTGGCGCTCACGCCGAATGAAGAGCACCTTCTGGTGGTGGACACCAAGTCAGGCGATGTCGCCGTGGTGCGCACGGTGAAAACACGCGACAACTCGAAGATCAGCGCCGCACGTGCGCTGGTCACCGTCATCCCCGTGGGCGACCAGCCCAATGACATCGTGATCAAGGCGTTCAAGGACGGCGCGAAGTAGCCGCCTCATTCGCCTTCAGCAATTGAATAGTCGAACTCGTAGGAATGTTTGCCGTCGGCAAGGATGATGTTCATGCTGCCGCCGAGTCCAGTCAGCTGACCGGTCCCTGAGTGCGGAACAACATTGATCGACAAGGTCGGCGCGCCGCGATTCATCGTGCCAGTGTGCTGCAAGGCAAAGCTCCCCTGCCGCCCTTGCAAGCTGCCGGTAACCCGCTCGATGGCTACGTAGCCGGCAGAACCTGTCGCGATCGAGCCGGCGGTCAACATCTCGCCCTTACTGCTCGCGGTCAAGTCTCCGTGATATTGCTTGTCGAGCAGAAAACGGCCGAGGGGCACGCCGTCGGCGGTGTCTTCCGAGACGGGCGTCATCTTCACATCGAAATTTCCCTTAATCACCATGTTCCTAGCGCGCTCCTGCGGGTTCAGCTGTTGGCCTCAACGGTCTTCGCACAGTAATGTTCGAATGCGCTGGAGAGACGGCTGGCAATGTCTTGTGCGGTGCGGCTTTCGATTTCGCTGCGCGGGACGAAGTGCACCAGCTCTCCGTTGCGAAATAGTGCAAGACTCGGCGACGAAGGCGGGACAGCGCCGATGAGTTCGCGCGCACGCTCGGTGGCTTCGCGATCTTGTCCGGCAAACACGGTATAGACCCGATCAGGCCGGGCGGCGCTTTGCAATGCCAGGCGCACGCCGGGACGCATTTTGCCCGCGGCGCATCCGCATACCGAGTTGACTATGACTAGCGACGTGCCGGTCCTGTCAGCCAGCGCAGCATCAACTTCGGCGGCCGTGCGTAGTTCCTTGGCTCCGGCGCGCGTCAGCTCTTCGCGCATGGGGACGATTAATAGCTCTGGATACATCTTGGCTCCTGAAAATGAGAATGAAGTGCTGCCGAACTTCTGATGCTACTCGACGGCGAAAAGAAGCAGTCACGCACCATATATATTGGCAGTAAGCCGATGATACTACGCGAACAAGTGCCGCTGGCCCCGCTCACCACGCTTGGCGTGGGAGGCCCGGCGCGCTACTTCGCTGAGGCGCGCGCCGAGAATGAGGTCCGGGAAGCCGTAGAGTTTGCCCGCTCGCGCAACTTGCCTCTCTTTGTACTGGGCGGCGGTAGCAACGTGCTGGTGGCGGACGCCGGATTTAAAGGGCTGGTGCTGAAGGTTGATTTGCACGGCATCGAGCGCACGGTCGTGGGCGACGATGTGACGTTTCGCGTGGCCGCCGGCGAAGACTGGGACGCGTTTGTGGCGCACACGATCGAAGAAGACTGTGCCGGCCTTGAGTGTCTCAGCGGAATTCCAGGTTCGGTTGGCGGAACGCCGGTGCAGAATGTCGGCGCCTACGGACAGGACGTATCGGAGACGATTCGCGAGGTTACCGCGCTCGACCAGCAAACACTTGAGCCGCGAGCGTTTTCGAGTCCTGACTGCGGATTCGCCTACCGCGCTAGCATGTTCAACACCACAGCGCGCGATCGATACATCATTCTGTCGGTGTCGTTCGGTCTGCGTCAGGGTGGCAAGCCTTCGATCCGTTACGCTGACTTGCAAAAAGCCTTCGGCGGCGGATCAACGCAGCCGAGCCTGCAACAAGTCCGCGATGCGGTGCGCGACATTCGGCGCAGCAAAGCAATGCTCATCGTTCCCGGCGATGACGACTGCCGGAGCGCCGGCTCATTCTTTAAGAATCCGATCGTCCCGCAGAGCGAGTTCGCAGAACTGGAAACGAAATTGAGTTCGCGCGGAATGGCGCTGCCCAGCTATCCGGCGAGCGACGGATTCCGCAAACTGTCGGCGGCGTGGCTGGTGGAGCACGCGGGATTCGGCAAAGGCTACAACCGGGGAGCAGCTGGAATCTCGCGCCGACACGCGCTGGCGATCGTCAATCGCGGAGGAGCGACGGCCGCCGACATTGTCGCACTGAAGGACGAAATCCAGTCGCGCGTGTTGGTGGAGTTCGGCGTGCAACTGCAGCCCGAACCGGTGTTCCTAGGGTTCTAGGTCGCAAGGGGCGGCAAGCGCTTGTGCCATTCAGTCGCCTGCTCGTAGGCGAGCGCAACGCGCAAGGCCATTTCATCCGCACCGGGCCGTGCCGAGATTTGCAATCCGACCGGCAACCCTTCACTCGCAAATCCACATGGCACCGAAACCGACGGCCAGAACAAGAGACTGAAAGGCGCTGTGTTGCGCAGCAGCCTCTGAACTTCAAACGCGCGAAGGTCGGTGGCCGTCATCGCTTCGAGGTCCGCAATCTTTGGCGCGCCGACTAAGCACGTCGGGGTGATGACCACGTCCACCGTCTTGAAGACCTTCTCGGCGTTCTGTCGTGCCGCCACAAGTCCACGTTGCGCACGCTCGAACTCGGCTGGAGGAATCGCGGCGCAGGACTTCAGCCGCTCCAGCGTCGCGGGCTGGTATAGCTCCGGCGAGTTCGTCATCATCTCGCGATGGTAGTCGAGGATCTCGACATCGAAGTCCGTCCATGGGACGCCGACTTCGACCTGCACCTCTCGGACCGATGCGGCCAAACTGCGGATGACATCAATTGCCGTCTCGACGCACTTTGCGACATCGGCATCAAGCCCGTCGAAGAAAACTTCGCGGGCGACGCCAATTCTTACGTGGTCGGTAGAAGAAATTAACGGCACGACCTCTTGTTTGCCCGCCAAACTAGTCAGCATCAGCCAGGCATCTTCCACGGTCCGCGTCATAGGGCCGCCAGTGTCAAACGACTTGCGCAGAGGAATAATGCCTTCGTTACTCAACACGCCGGCACTGGGCCGATGTCCAACAATGCCGCACAGTGCTGCCGGATCGCGCACCGAGCCCGCCGTATCAGTGCCGATTGCACCTACACACATCCCAACGGCAACGGCAGCGGCGTTACCCGACGACGATCCGCCAGTGATTCTGCTCATGTCCCATGGATTTCGCGCGGGGCCAAACGCGCTGATCATTCCACTGCCGCCGAAGGCGAACTCGTGCAGGTTGGTCTTGCCTACGATCACCGCGCCCGCACGCTTCAATGCCGCGACGATCGCGGCGTCTTCGGTCGCTACATGATCGCGAAGCTGATTGCTCGCCGCTGTCGTACGCACGCCGGCAACATCGATCAAGTCTTTCAGCGCAACCGGAATGCCGTGTAGCGGCCCTCGCCAATCGCCCGCGGCGAGTGCCGCATCGGCCTCGCGAGCTTGTTGTAGCGCCAACTCCGACGTGATCGTAATGAACGCGTTCAATCCTGGATTTAGCTTGTCGATGCGATCCAGGCAGGCGCGCGTCAGCTCGATAGACGAAAGCTTGCGCTCACGAATCTGCGTGGCGGCTTCAGCGATAGAAAGCATCGGGAGCTATGCTAAGCGACGGTCCGCTTGCGCTTTTTCTGGCAGCCGTCGCAGATGCCATAGATCTGGAAAGTGTGACGCGTGGTGAGGTATTTATGCTTGCGGCCAACCTCGCGTTCGATGCGCTCAATGTCAGAGGAGAAGAATTCTACCGAACTGCCGCACTCGGTACACACCATGTGATGGTGACTGCGCCGATTGTACTGGTGCTCATAGCGCGCAATGCCGTCATTGAACGCCACCTCGCTCGCCAGTCCGCACTCCGACAACAGTTTCAGCGTGCGGTACACCGTAGTGAACCCGATGCCTTCTTCCTGCTTCTTCACCAACCGGTAGAGCTCATCGGTTGACAGGTGGTCACGGGTATCAAGAAACGTGCGCAGGATGGTATCGCGCTGGCCAGTGTGCTTCAGGCCCACATGCCGCAAGTGGTTGTGAAAGATGGACTCGGCTTCGCGCACCATTTCTCGCGAAATGTGCGGCTGATCGTCAACCCGTCTTTGCGCCGTGCTCTGGCTGCTGGTTCGTTTCGTGCCCATGATTAGCGAATCCACCGCGGATTTCGCCTATCAGCATAGCATTGAAACTCGCGTCACCGGCTGGGTAACAGGAGCTTCGGAGTTGGCGGTGAATCGATCCCCGAATTCTTCTCGAGCGCGATCGCAATGCGATTTAAGCACCGCAAATGCACCACTACAGCCCAGACGAAGAAGATGACCAAAGCCAACCAGAGCAAGGCCCAAAACACGCCACCCACAACACCAAACATTGCTTGCCTCCTCCCAAACGTGGTGTATGCATTCTACTGTTGGAGTGCGAATCCGGCACCGGACTGCGGTTCTCATATAATCGTGGTTTCGCATGGCCACTACTACTTTTTCTTCGACTACCCGCTCCTCCAATGCGAGGATTGCGCTTCGCGTCGTCATCGCACTGCTGGCGCTGCTCCTGATTGCGTTCCTGGCATTCGATTTCTGGTTCTACCGCGCAGTCCGCGCCGCACTACCGCAAGAGGATGGAACTGTCCGAGTCGCCGGACTCTCGCAGCCGGTGACGATCACCCGCGATTCACTGGGGATTCCGACCATCACGGCAGCGAATCTGAGCGACCTGTTTTTCGCGCAGGGGTACATCACCGCGCAGGAGCGGCTGTGGCAAATGGACATGACGCGCCGCTTCGCATCGGGCGACCTGGCGGTCATACTCGGCCCCGACTTTATCGCTACCGACCGCGAGCAGCGCATCCTCGGGCTGCGGCAAGTTGCGGAAAAAGCCGTTGCCGCGATGGACCCGGTGCAGCGCGCGCAGTTCCAGTCGTACGCCGACGGCGTGAATGCCTACATCGCCGAGCACACCAAGACGCTGCCGCTGGAGTTTCGCTTTCTGACCTACGCGCCGCATGTCTGGACGGTTGAGGATTCGCTGCTGGTTGGCCTGTCGATGACGGAATTCCTGAATCACGGCTACTACAAGGAAATTCTGGCGAAGGAAAGGGTGCTGGCCAAACTCGGCCCCGAGCTTACTGCCGAGTTGTTCGTGAACTCTTCGTGGCGCGATCATCCGCCGGGATCCGAGGGCGAATCGCTGGCTAGCGCACCCCCGAAACAAGACGAATCCGACGAAGAGGAAGCGGCACCAGCCAAAAAGGGCGGAAAACCTCCAACGCGCAAGGCCCCCGCACAGCCGGCGCCCCACTCATCTTGGCTGCCATTCGCGAACCCGTCGCCGGACGCGTCTCCAGAAACGCGCTTCCACCCTGGCTCGAACGATTGGGTTGTCTCGGGCGCGCGCACGGTCTCGGGCAAGCCGCTGCTGTCGAACGACATGCACCTTGATTTGCGCCTGCCCAACACCTGGTACGAAGCGCACCTCGTCTCCGGCGACTTCGACGTCATCGGCGTCACGCTCCCCGGCATGCCCTACGTGATCGTCGGCCACAACCGTTATATCGCCTGGGGATTCACCAACCTCGGCCCGGCGGTGGAAGACGTCTTCATCGAGAAGTTCAATGACAAAGGCGAGTACCTCACACCACAGGGATGGGTGCAGCCGGAGCACCGCAAGGAGATCATTCGCGTCAAGGGCAAGCCCGAAGTTAATGTCGATGTCGTCGTCACACGTCACGGGCCCATTATCACCAGCCTGGTTCCGGGCGAGACGCGCCAACTGGCGTTGCAATGGATCATTTACAAGCCAAACGTCTCCCGGATTCCCTTCTTCCAGGTGAACTCGGCGAAGAACTGGGACGAATTCCGCGCGGCGTTCTCGACCTTCGGCGCGCCCGGACAAAACGTGGTGTACGCCGACGTCGACGGACACATCGGTTATCAGGCCACGGGCTTCGTGCCAATTCGCGCCGCGGGCGACGGCTCGCTGCCTGTCCCCGGTGACACCGACGCCTACGAGTGGACCGGCTTCATCCCGTACGACCAGATGCCGCGCGTCTTCGATCCGCCCTCGGGCATTATCGCGACCGCCAATGGCCGCATCACTCCCGACGGCTACCCCTACTCGATGAGCATCGAATGGGACGCGCCTTACCGCACTGAGCGTATCTACAAGTTGCTTGGTCGGCCGATGAAGTTTAGTCCGGCGGACATGCTGGCAATCGAGACCGACGTGGTTTCGGAGCTCGACCGCTTCTGCGCTGAGCGTTTTGTCTATGCCATCGACCACACACCGAAGGCATCGGAGCGCGCCAAAGTCGCAGCCGACCTGATGCGAAATTGGGACGGCGCCATGAGCACCGACTCGCCCGCGCCGACCATCGCCTACGTATCTCGCGGCAAGCTCAACGAACTTATTCTGAAACCGAAGCTCGGCGATGAATGGATACCGTACTCGCGATGGTTCATGAGCACGGTGTGGCTGGAGAACGTGCTCTCGCAACAGCCGTCGCAATGGCTGCCCTCCGGCTACCCCAACTACGACGAGTTGCTCACCGCGGCGGTCGAAGCCGCTATCGCCGATCCCAAGACGCCAAACTCGCTCAGTCGCTGGACCTGGGGCCACTACCATCAGATCGACGTCAAGCATCCGTTCTGGAGCAACTTCCCCATCCTCAAGCGCGGCGCCGGGCCGGGACCGCTGCCGTTGTCGGGCGATGGAGTAACGATCAAACAGGCCGGTACTCACTTCGGTCCATCCGAACGCTTCACTGCCGACATGTCCAATCTCGACAACTCCACGCTCAACATCGTGAATGGCGAATCAGGGAATCTCTTCGATGACCACTACAACGACCAGTGGGAGGCGTATTACAACGGACGCACGTTCAAGTTGCCGTTTTCGGCCGAAGCAACTACACAAAAGGCGCAGCACCACCTGATCCTGCAACCGCAATGACGGTGGCGTAACGCCCTGATAGAAAATCAAAAGGCGGTCCGATGACCGCCCCTCGCTTCGAACTCAGTCGCAAGCCTGTTACTGATCGATTTGCAACACACCATAAAGCGCACCGCGGAATGAGATCTGCGTAGATTGCAACATGCCCGTGGTGGTGTCGTACATATACAGCACACCACCTTCGACTACATACATAACGTTGCGATTGGGAATCGATTGCATCCCCGTCACTGCGCCGAGCGGACCCGTTGTGGGGTTGGTGGTGGTCGTTCCCAGGTCCACGATTGACAGGCATCCAGTCGTGACGTTCGCGCAGGTCGCGGCGCCGATATACATCTTGTTATTGTTCGAGATCGCCATGGTGGTGTGGGTACCATCGCCAATTGCCACCGGGTTGGCGGTGGTGCGCGTCATGGAACTGACATTCACGATGTCGAAAGTGCCGGTCGACCCTCCCGGATAGCCGGCGACATAGATATTGCCGCTCTTCATCAAGCCCACGCTGGCGCCGCCGACTGGGACTGTCGCCGTAATGGTCTCCGACGCACGATCAAAGCGCATCACCGAGGGCGGTCCTGCGGTCGAACCACACTCCGGACCGCAATTGATGACGTATGCGGTGCTGTTGTCGCTGCTGAAG
This sequence comes from uncultured Acidobacteriaceae bacterium, assembly GCA_963730105.1. Lineage (GTDB taxonomy): Bacteria > Acidobacteriota > Terriglobia > Terriglobales > Acidobacteriaceae > DASRAA01. Next base: position 107,330 of record CAVSQO010000004.1, on the reverse strand, counting down.
AATGCGTTCACTGGTCGCGCGAATCCTGGAATCGCGACTGCCGTCGGCGTGGTCTGCGTCAGGTCGATCAAGTACATCGAGTCGGAGTTCTGCGCGAACACCAGCAGGGTATTCCCGTCGGGGCTGATCGCGGCATACTGGGCTGCGGGTACAGAGTAGGTGCTGGTGACCGCGATGGCCGTCGTGTCGATTACTTGTACGCCGCCCACCCGCCCGTTGGTAACCAGCGGAGGCGCATTGGGAACGGGGACGTAAATCTTGGTGGAGTCCGGCGAATACACCGCCATGCTGGCCCAGTTGGCCAGTGTGACGCTACCCGCGGAAAGCTCGGTCGAATTGGTAATAAAGGTGATCGTGAAGCTGCTCGAGTCGTACACGATCGTCGTGGTGTTGTCGGGACTCAGGTCCTCAAAGGTCAGCGCGCCGCCCACCGTAATGTTAACTGCCGTGCCAGTTACACCCGGTCCGGTTATACCGGTATTGTTGTTGGTCACCGTATAAAAGGCGGTCGTGTCGTTCTGGCTATCGATGATCTGGATGTTGCCTGAGTACTGGTTCGTGACAAATGCCCGGTTCTTGAGCATGCTGGGCGCGTTAACTGTAGCGTTTCCGTTGGGACCAGTGGTGCTGTTGTTGCTGCTACAGGAAACAATGCCGAAGAGACTGCCAAGGGAAACCAGGAGGAGTACTGCCCGCTTCAAATACGTACCTCGCTCATATTGCTGATAAGACGCAAGTTGTTCGATTTCTGTCAAATTATACCAGAGCTTCCGCGACCTTCTGTGCGCCGTGGCGCTGTGGTCTGTTGGCATGGTTTACGATAGAGTTCCAATAACACCCAGCATTTCATTTACACCGAGCATAATGGCGACCGACTTCCTAACTCGACTGCAACAAGGGGCTGTTCTTTGCGACGGCGCCATGGGCACTCTGCTGCTTTCCAAGGGCATCTTCATTGATCGCTGTTATGACGAGCTCAACCTGTCGCAACCCGACCTCATTCGCGGCATTCACGTCGAATACCTGCAGGCCGGCGCCGAGATCATAGAGACAAACACCTTCGGCGCCAATTCGTTTCGCTTGTCGAAGCACGGATGTGTGGACAAATTGGCGGAAATTAACCGGCGCGGCGCCCGGCTGGCCCGCGAGGCCGCCAAGAGCTTTGACGCCCTGATCGCCGGAGCGATCGGGCCGCTTGGCATCCGCATTGAACCGCTGGGCAAAATTGCCCTTTCCGAAGCCCGCGAAGCCTTCCGCGAACAGATTACCGCGTTGAATGAAGAGGGCGTGGACCTGATCGTCCTGGAGACCTTTGGGTACCTGGAAGAGTTGCATCAGGCGATCCTGGCCGCCCGCGAGGTGAACCCCAATCTCCCCGTGGTGGCGCAAGTCACCATCGACGAAGACGGCAACTGCCTCGACGGCTCCAGTCCTGAGCATTACGGGCCGCAGCTCGAGGCCTGGGGAGCCGACGTCGTCGGCATCAATTGCAGCGTAGGACCGGCGCCCCTGCTGGACGCCATGGAGCGGGTTCGCGCCGTCACGACCGTTCCGCTGTCAGCCCAGCCCAATGCCGGCATGCCGCGTCCGGTCGATGGCCGCACCGTCTTTCTGTCGTCGCCTGAGTACATGGCGAGCTACGCCGAGAAGTTCGTCACAGCTGGCGTGAGCCTGGTCGGAGGCTGCTGCGGAACCACGCCTAAGCACATTCACGAAATGAAGGGCCGCCTGAAGCGCAGGCAGGTTCCCACGCAAAAGCATGTCGCCAAGTCCGCGATCCTCGAACGCCCAGTTGAGCCGCCACCGCTGCGCGAACGCTCGCAGCTTGGCCGGCGTATCGCCGACGGCGAATTCGTCGTCATGGTCGAGGTCGTTCCTCCCAAGGGCACCGACGGCACCAAGGAAATCGATGGTTGTCACTACCTGAAATCGGTGGGCGTGGATGCGGTCAACATTCCCGACAGCCCACGTGCGTCCGCGCGTCTCAGCAACCAGGCGCTGTGCCTGATGGTGGCGCAGCAGGTCGGCATCGAGCCGGTATTGCACTACACCTGCCGCGACCGGAACGTGCTGGGCATTCAGTCGGACCTGCTGGGCGCGAGCGCCCTCGGTATCCGCAACCTGATTTGCATTACCGGCGATCCGCCCAAGATGGGCAACTATCCCGATGCCACGGCCGTGTTCGACGTGGACGCCATCGGCCTGGTCAACATCGTCCACAACCTGAACCATGGGCTCGACATCGGCAGCAATCCCATTGGTACCGGGACCAAGTTTGTCATCGGCGTGGGAGCCAACCCGGGAGTGCCGAACATCGACGAGGAAATTCGCCGCTTCGAATACAAGGTCCAGGCCGGCGCCGAGTACGCCGTCACTCAGCCCGTCTTCGACCTGCGTCTGCTGGAAGACTTCCTGCGCCGCATCGAGCATTGCCGCATCCCGGTCGTGGCCGGAATCTGGCCGCTGGTCAGCGCGCGCAATGCCGAGTTCATGAAGAACGAGCTGCGCGTTTCCGTGCCTGACGAGATCATCGCTCGCATGTCGAGTGCTACGACGGCCGAAGCCGCCCGCGCGGAAGGCGTCGCGATTGCTCGCGATATGCTCGCCGCCGTGCGCGACATGGTACAGGGAGCGCAGATCAGCGCTCCACAAGGACGCTATTCGTCCGCCGTGGACGTACTGGAAGCGCTGGGTAGCTCGAAACCCGCCTCCGTGTAAGCGCGTCCGACGAACTTAGTTCCGGATTTGTCATCCTGGGCGCAGCGACCGAAGGGAGCGGAGTCGAAGGACCCCTATCCCTGCTACCAAACCACCTGGTGTTACACTCCCCTTTTTCCCCGTTGTCTAAGGAGCTCCTCGTGAAGCCGCTTGCCCTGTTCGCGCTGTTCATCTCTGCTCTCGCCTCGGCGCAAGACGTTCCCAGCCTCGTAAACTCGGAACTCCCCCAGCTCGTGGCCACCTACAAACAGCTTCATGAGCACCCCGAACTTTCCGAGCAGGAAAAACAGACCTCAGCCTTTGTCGCCGATGCCTTGCGCAAGGCGGGCTACACAGTCACCGAAAACGTCGGCAAGTATGGGGACGGCCGCCAGGCCTACGGAGTGGTCGCCGTGATGAAGAACGGCGCCGGTCCCACGGTGCTCGTGCGCTCGGAACTCGATGCACTGCCGGTCGAAGAGAAGACCGGCCTTCCTTACGCCAGCCACGACCGGTCGAAGAACCAGGCCGGCGAAGACGTCGGCGTGATGCATGCCTGCGGACATGACATCCACATGTCCACTCTCATTGGTACCGCCGAGACTCTGGCGAAGTTGAAAGACCGGTGGCACGGCACGTTGATGTTTGTCGGTCAACCGGCCGAAGAGACCGTGACTGGCGCCCAGGCCATGCTCAATGACAACATCTATGCGCGTTTCGGCAAGCCCGATTACGTCATCGCCCTGCATGATGACAGCAACCTCGAAGCCGGAAAGGTCGGCGTCGTCTCCGGTCCGGCGCTCGCGGCCGTCAGTTCGGTCGATGTCACGATGCGTGGTGTCGGCTCGCACGGCGCGCGCCCGGAGGCCAGCAAGGACCCAATTGTCCTTTCCGCCGAATACATTCTCGCCATCCAGACCATCGTCAGCCGCCAGATTCCCCCTCAAGATCCAGCCGTCGTGACAGTCGGCGCGATCCACGGCGGCACCAAACGCAACATCATTCCCGACGAGGTCAAGATGAACCTCACCATCCGCTCCTTCAGCGACGACATTCAGAAGCAAATCCTGGCTGACCTGAAGCGTACTGCTGACGGCATTGCGATGGCGGGAGGCGTCCCGTCGGATCGGATGCCGGTCGTCACGTTGATGGCTGAGAACTCGCCCGTCACTTACAACAATCCCGAACTAGCTGACCGCCTCCGCGCAGTGTGTATGCGCACCGTCGGGGCCGACAACGTCGTCAAGTTGCGCCCCGAGATGGTCAGTGAAGACTTCGGCCAATTCGGCCTCGAGGGGCACCAGATTCCAACCGTAATGTTGCGCCTGGGTGCCGTCGCTCCCGAAAAGGTTGCCGAAAGTAAGGCAACCGGAAAGCCGCTGCCGTCGCTCCATTCCGCGTATTTCGTGCCGCAGCCGGAGCCGACCATCCGGACTGGTGTCCTGGTGATGACCGCCTCGGTGCTCGACTTGATGGGCAAGTAACGGGGAGGCCATCGCCGTTTGATGATCGGTCTGTCCGCTGCGCTTTTGGGTAGAGCCGAGCTTCAGCTCGGCGTCGAAGCCGTCCTAATGAATACCTCCGATCCGGCTTCAGCCGGCGGCACAGGGTGCTGCGGCCGCTGTCGTTCAACGTCCGGAAATTTCTGCGCATTCCGCAGAAATTCTTGCATTCTTGATGACCACTGCTCTGCGATTCACAATAGAATGTTCGTGGGAGTGAGACCTTGGCCAAGTTTGAAGAATCTCTCCAACGCCTGGAAACGATCGTCGGTGAATTAGAGAAGGGTGACGTGCCCCTCGACCGCGCGCTGGAGCTTTTTGACGAAGGCATGAAGCTGTCCGGTTCCTGCCGCAAGGAGCTTGAAGAAGCCGAAGGCAAGGTGGAGATTCTGCTGAAGCGCAGTGGCAAACTCCAGCCCGAGACCTTCGATCCCGCGGGTGACGCCGGAAAGTCGTAAGCCTTCAACCTGCAGTTCCTCCCGTGTGTGCGCCGCCGTATTCAACTGTCCATTTGCCGCCACCCGTTCCGATTCGTCCGAGCAGGAGGTATCCCCCAATGCGGCCTGTCCGTATCGTTCTCGCCTATCACGATCCCGCCTCTGTAGAAGAACTCGTGCGTCCGGTTCAGAATGAGTTTCTTCATTTCGCAATTGTGAACTCCACCGACGAAATGCGCCGGGCGATCGCCGGTATCCATGCGGCGCTTGGCGTGGTCGATCTCGAATTGGCCGGCTTCTCTCAGGTGGGAGAGCTGTGCCACGAATTCCCCGCAACCGCATTCGTCTGCATCCATCGCCTTGCTGACGACGCCATGTGGTCTCAGTCGCTCGCGGCGGGCGCTGTGGATTGCTGTTATGCCAGCGACCTGCTGCATATCCTTCAGGCCGCGGAACACTACATCGCATTCAAGGAAGCCCAGGCTCCGTCCGCAGCATGAGGTTACCAAGTCTCGCGCTTGACTCTGCTGGCACCGCCGTTTAGCTTGGTGAGTACCGTCCGAGTTAATCAGCATTGACCTCTTTCCTGCCATTTTCCGTCTTCCGAATTCGCGCTCGCCGATTCAATTCCCTGCTTGGCGCTCTGCTGCTCGGGCTGACTGTGTGTGTTGCCCATCGCGCCGCCGCCCAGGCTACTCCGCCGCCACAACCTGCTATGACCGCCAAGGCAACCGTCTCCGACTCAGCTATGGACGAGCTTCCGTCTCGCATGCAGGCGGTGGCTACCGCACAGCAAAGCGGAGACGTCGCCCGCATTGCAGCCGCTAATCGCAGCCTGATCGCGGTCGCCCTGCGCGCCATGGCCGAGCTCAAACTGGCAGCCGGAAGCACCAATGCGGCCATTGACCTCTACAAGCAGTCGCTCGAATTCGACGACTCTTCAGCCGGACACATCGCGTTGGCCCTGGCCTACATGCGCGCGCAACGCACCGACGACGCGCTGGCCGAAATCGATCCGCAGACCAAGGCCGATCCGAAGAACCCTGATGTCTGGAACGTCGAAGGCAAGCTGCTGATGGACAAAAAGCAGTATCGCCAGGCTACAGTGGCGCTCACCATCTCGTTGGAGCTGCAAAGCAACGTGATGGTGGCCTATGCCCTGGCCACGGCCTACTTGAATCTGCAAGAGAATGACAAGGCGTCCGCCATTTTCAAGCGGCTCAGTGATGCCACCGGAGATCGTGCCAGCATGCACATTATGGTCGGCCGCGCCTACCAGAATGCCGGCATGATGGACGACGCTATCCGCGAGTTCAACCGTGCCGCCGCGATTGATGCCAAGGGATCGCGTGCTCATTACTTTCTCGGCCTGCTTTACATGGCACAGAACGAATGGGTCGCCACGCCTCAGGCGCGCGAAGAATTTACCGCCGAGGTCAAGGTCAACCCCAACGACTTCTTCGGCAATTTCTTTCTTGGCTACATCGACAACAACGACAAGATGTACGACGACTCCGACCGCTACCTGAAAGCCGCCGCGCTCGACAAGCCCGACTGGCCGGAGCCCTACCTCTACATGGGACTCAACGCCTACGCGCGCAAAGACAATACTAAAGCCGAAGAGCTGTTGCGCAAGGCCATCACCCTCACCGGCGACGACCAGTCGCGCAACAACTATCAGATTCGCCGCGCTTACTACGTACTCGGCCGTATCTACTACACCAGCGGAAAGAAAGAAGAGGCCACCACCTACACCAAGGTTTTCTCCGACATGCAGGAGAAAACCATGGCCGACAGTCGCGCCAACACTCCCGCTTCAAAGATCCAGGGATCCACGGGTTCGGGCATGGCTGGCGAACCTTCCGTGCCCACCACGGCAGTCATTAACCCAAGCGCACAGCCGGGCGATACGCCGCCGCCACTGACCGCTCAGCAGAAAGCCGAACTCACGACCGCCGAACAAAAGCTAAGCGTGATTCTCGGCGACGCATTCAACGATCTCGGAACCTCCGAGGCCCGCCAGAAGCAATATGCCGTCGCTCTGAATTATTTCCAGCAGGCGGAAAAGTGGAACCCCGCGCTCCCGCACCTGATGCGCAATATCGGCTTTGCCGCCTTCCGCGCCAACCAGTACGCCGAGAGCGCGCGCGCCCTGAAAGTCGCCATTCAGCAGGAGCCGGGCGATAAGGTCATCCCGCCCATGTTGGCGATGGCACTCTTCTCCAGCGACCAGTACGCCGATGCCGCAAAAGCATTCGATCACGTCGGCGACGTCGCTTATTCCGATCCGCGCGTCGCGTACGCGTGGGCGATGTCGCTGGCCCGCAGCAATCAGCCCGACAAGGCCGCTGCAATCCTCACCCGCATGTCGCAGCAGCCGCTGACCCCTGACACTCTTCTGTTGGTCGGTCAGGTGTACAGCCAGATCGGCAACCAACCGGCAGCTCTGGCCGCGTTTCAGAAAGCCAGCCAGCAGGACCCAACGCTTCAACGTGCGCATTACTACGCAGGGCTGGCCCAACTTCGCGCCAAGCAGCCTACCGCTGCTGTCGCCGAATTCAAGGCCGAACTCAAGCTCAACCCCGACGACGCTGACACGCAGTACCAGCTCGGCAAAGCTTTACTCGAGCAAGGCAATGCCAAAGACGCGATCCCCTACTTGCAGGCTGCGGCCAAGCGAGATCCCAGTCCCGACGGCGTCCACAACCAGTTGCAAATTGCCTATCGCAAGACCGGCCGCACCGCCGATGCCGAGCGCGAAGCCAAACTCGCCGCCGACAGCAAGAGCAAGCCCGCGGCGCCGAATTCTCAGAGCCAATGAATTGGGTGCCCCATCCTATCGCCCGATCTTGGCGATAGGTTAGGAGCCATCGCCAATGAGCACCATTAGCGCAAAGGCGCGATTGCTGTCGCTGCATTCAGACTCCTACCGTTGTTATACTTCCCTCTTCATGCTCAAGGAAATTCTCGAACAAGGACGCATCGTCACTGACCAGGCGCTCGAACGCCTGCTCCCTCCGGCCACGCAATACCCGACCTCCATCCATCAGGCGATGCGCCATAGCGTCTTTGCCGGTGGCAAGCGCCTTCGCCCCATTCTGTGCATGGAAGCCGCGCGCATGGTTGACGGTTGCGTCCCGCCGGGCATCGAAGAGCTCGGCTCCGCGCTGGAGATGCTGCATACCTATTCGCTGATCCATGACGATCTCCCCGCCCTCGACAACGACGACCTGCGTCGCGGCCGTCCGACGTGCCACAAGGTCTTTGGCGACGCCATAGCGATTCTCGCCGGAGACGGACTGCAGACCTACGCCTATGAGGTTTTGGCCAAGCTGCAATGCCCCGCCGAGGCCCGGGTCGCCATCATCGCGGAAGTCGCGCACGCCACCGGAACCATCGACGGCATGATCGGCGGCCAGGTCATGGACCTCGAGGCCGAGCACCACCATCCCGACGCCAAAACGCTGGAGTACATTCATCGCTCCAAGACCGGCGCGCTGCTCACCGCTAGCGTGGTCACCGGAGGTATGTACGCCGGCGGCGACACCTCGCAGATCCAGAGCCTTCGCGACTTTGGTATGAACATTGGGCTGGCCTTCCAGATCGTCGACGACGTACTCGACGTGACCCAGACTTCTGAGCAACTCGGCAAGACCGCCGGAAAAGATACCGCGACCGAGAAGGCGACCTATCCATCGCTCTTCGGGATCGATGCCTCGATTGCCAAGGCTGACGAGCTGGTCACGAAGGCCAACGCCGCGCTCGATCGCTTTGGCGAAAACGCTGCTGACCTGCGCGAAATCGCCGCGTTTCTAGTGGAGCGCAAAAAGTGAACGGCCCCGCGCGAATCGGAAGGTAGTACACGAAGTCCGTGTTACACTGAGTCAGTGTTATGAAGCGTAATCTCAAGAACGTCACCGTGACCCTCGAGGAAGACGTGGCCCGGTGGGCGCGAATCGAGGCGGCCCGCAACGATGTCAGTGTCTCCCGACTGCTGGGGACGCTGCTTCGCGAGCGAATGGTACAACACGAAGCCTACGAACACGCCATGAAACGGGCCTTGGCTCGCAAGCCATTCCTCAACACCGACGGCAAATACTTGTCCCGCGAAGAGGTCCATGACCGCAAACGTCTTCGTTGACACCAACGTCTTGATTTATGCGGTGGACTCTGGAGATCCTTTCAAGCAGCGCATCGCCCAGCGCTGGCGAAGCGAGCTCTGGAAGCGCCGGGCTGGCCGGATTAGTTATCAGGTGCTGCAGGAGTATTACGCGAGCGTCACTAGAAAGTGGGCGGGGGCACGGCTACAAGTTCGCGACGACATCCTCGACCTCATAAGTTGGCAGCCCGTCACGATTGATTTCGTTCTCCTTGACGTCGCCTGGAAAGTTCAGGACCGTCACAAACTGTCGTTTTGGGACGCGCTGATTGTGGCAGGTGCGACTGCCGCTTCGTGTAAGTACCTCTTGACCGAGGACCTGCAGAACGGCCAACGGATTGAAGGAGTAACGGTCGTAAATCCCTTCTCTCTCGACCCTGCGGAGATCTTCGGCGATTGACGGAAAGCAACCACTGATTCTCCCGGACTTGACCTGTGCCGAAATGAGTGCCAAACACACTGCCGCCCTCGACGTGCTCGCCATCGCCGCCCATCGCGACGACGTGGAACAGACCTGCGGCGGCACGCTGCTGAAGATGGCACGCGCAGGCGCGCGCACAGGTGTCCTCGACCTCACCCAAGGTGAGTTGGGCTCTCGCGGTTCGGCCGAAAGCCGCGCCACCGAAGCCGCTGACGCGGCCCGTATCCTGCAAGTCGCCTGGCGCGAAGCGCTCGACATTCCCGACGGCCGCGTTGAAAACAACTACGCCAACCGCATCAAGATCGCGCGCGTCATCCGCGAGCAGCGCCCGCGTGTGGTCATCTTGCCCTACTGGAAAGGCCGCCATCCCGACCATTACACTTGCGCCACGCTCGGCTATGAGGCCTGTTTTCTCGCCGGACTGCGCCGCCTCGGCCACACCGCCGCCACGCAAGACATCGACTCATTCGAGATTCACCGATTGCGCAACCTCGAACCGCACCGTCCCTTCAAGATCGTCTACGCCACGCTCTATTACGATGTGCGCCCGACGTTCGTCGTCGACATCACCGCCGAGTTCGAAGCCAAGCTCGAATCCATTTACGCCTACAAAGAGCAGTACGCCGACCAGGCCGCGGGCAGCAAAGACTTCCCTGCCCACGCAGAAATTCGCGAGCGCGTCGCCTCCATGGCGCACTTTTACGGAATGCTGGCAGGTGTGAAGTACGGCGAACCGTTCTTCCAGAAAGAAGTCGGCCTGGTGGACGACTTGCGACTTGTACCAGTCAGTCGATTTAGCGCTGGCCAGAAGCGATTTGATTCATAAGGCATTAGCAACAGTTGTCTGGCAGATGCTCTCATTGAGGCGTACGGTGCTCGAAACCAATGCATCATCTTTCGATATTTCTCGTGATGGTGCCGCATTTTCGAGTGGCTGCAACTGTTTGTACATCGCTATCAGAGGCCAATGTGGAGGCGGCAAAGCGTATTCAGCACGCGTCGACAAATTGAACGAGATGCGACGACTTTGAAGTTAGGCACGAAGAAGATGTCGTTCTCCGCTTTTTTCAAGACAACGGAATTCCACCCGTTAGTGGAATGCATCCGGGGACGATTTACTTGAAGGGGTGTGCACCAACGGGCTGCGGGTCGGACGATGCGCTATTGTAGTCGTCAGAACGTACAGTTATCTCGAACCAAATAGCGCTTTTTTTCGAACTGTTTGTAATTGGTTTGAGAAAAGTCACATCCGAACCTGTCTTGGCAGCAATTCGAGTTTCACTACAGCATCGCCACCGTCACTCCATCCCTCAGCGGAATGATCGTCGTGTACCAGTCGGGCGACTTGTACATCAACTCATTGAATTCCACGATCGCACTCAGCAGGTTGTCCGGTGGCGTTCTCACGCTTGAAATCGGATTGCCAGCGGCGTAAACCACGTCGCCCCGCCACAGCGTGTTGTCGGTGATGAACAAGCCTCCCTGCCGCACACGCTCAGGAGCCATGCGCGCCGCCCGCGGATAGTCGTGCTTATCGATGTCGCAGAACAGAATGTCGAACTGCTCCTTGCGCTCCGACAGCACCTCAATCGCGTCGCCCACGTGAACCTGAATTCTTCCCGACATTCCAGCCTGGTCGAAATACCGCCGAGCTTCGTCCGCATTCTTGCGGCTGCCGTCGGTGTAGTGAACCTTGCCGCCGTCGCCCACCGCCATCGCCCACCAGATGGTCGAGTAGCCCACCGCCGATCCCATCTCGAATACGGTCTTCGCGCCAATCAACCGCGCGTACTGATACAGCAGCCGCCCCACCGCCGGGCCAACGATGGGAATATCGCGCTCTTTGGCTTGCCGCTCGATTTCCGTTAGCACCGCGCCGCGTTCCGGCAGCATGGCGTACAGGTAGTTTTCGACTTTAGGATCGGTAATCATCTTCGCTCTTCACAAGTTACCAGTTACCAGTCACCTTTTTATCCCACCGTCTCTCCCGACTGCATCTCCACCACTTCCGGACCGCCCGCGCCCAGCAACTCTTTCAATTGCGATGGCGTTCCCGTCAGCACCGGAAACGTCCCGAAGTGCATCGGTATGACGTATTTCGGTTGCAGCAGCTTGCACGCGTACGCCGCTTCCCGAGGACCCATGGTGTAGTGGTCGCCGATGGGCAACAGCGCGATCTCCGGCGCATACAACTCGCGAATAATTGTCATGTCGCTGAACACATTAGTATCGCCCGCGTGATAAATCTTCACCCCGCCCGGCAATTCCAGCACGTAGCCGCACGCCTCGCCGCCATACACAATGCTGCCGTCATCTTCCTGGATGCCGCACGAGTGCACCGCGTGCACCATCGTCGCCTTCACTCCGGCCACCGTCTGCGTGCCGCCTTTGTTCATCGGAGAAATCGCCTCCACGCCTTTCTTCTGCAGCCACAGGCACAGCTCAAAGATCCCGATTGCAGTCGATTTGTGCTGCTTCGCGATCTTCACCGCATCGCCAATGTGGTCGCCATGACCATGCGTACAGATCAGCGCGTCCGCCTGTTTCACTTCCTTTTCGCCCTGCGGACACAGCGGATTCCCCATCACCCACGGATCCACGTACAGGTTCTTGCCTTGCGACGTCTCAATGCGAAACGTCGCGTGTCCCAGCCAGGTAATCTTGTTGCCTTTCAGATTCATGATTGCCTCGCTTACTTTTCGAGCTCCTGCCAGCCTCTCCAACCGCCATCCATAGAGATTACGTTCTTGTAGCCCATCTTCTTGAGATTCACCGCCGCCAGTGCCGAGCGATATCCGCCTCCGCAGTACAACACGATCTTGCGTTCCTTGTCCGTCGTTACCTTATCGATGTCGCGCTCCAAAATGCCGCGCGGCAGCTTCACTGCTCCCGGAATCGTTCCCTTCACCTGCTCGTCGGCTTCGCGCACATCGATGAGCGTGAAGTCTTCTTTCGCGTCGAGCATTCGCTTGAGGTCGCCCGGACGAATCTCCTGAATTTGCGCTCTGGCTTCATCCACAATCTGCTTGAATTCGGGTGAGTGCATGGGTTCTATCTCCGCCGAGTGCGATTCTATTGGTTGCCTCGCACCGCCGCAACCGACGCCTAGCGATATCCACTTCCCTCACTGCTATCATGAAGCCTGCGTTTCATCCGGAATGCCGACCATTACGCCCCAACCCGCGACCCCCGCCTTCGACAGCTACCTGCTCGAAGTGGCCGACGCTGTGAACACGACCCTCGACCTGAATACCCTGCTGCAGCGCGTCGCCGAGATGCTGAAGCAGGTTATTGACTACGAAATCTTCGCCATCCTCCTGCTCAACGAAAAAACCCAGGAGCTGCGCGTGCGCTTCCAGGTCGGGCATCCCCCCGAAGTTGCCGACCGCATCTGCATCAAGGTCGGACAGGGCGTGACTGGCCAGGCCGTGCAGCGCCGCGAAGCTGTACTGGTCAACGACGTCACGGCCGAAGAGAACTTCATCAACTCCGCACCCGGCGTTCGCTCTGAACTCGCCGTGCCGCTCATCGCCAAGAACAAGGTCATCGGAGTACTCGATGTGGAAGCGGCCCAGCCCGGCGCCTTTACCGAAGAGCACAAGCGTCTGCTGACGCTGTTCGCTTCGCGCATCGCCGCTGGTATCGAAAACGCTCGCCTGTACACGCGTGTTTCGCGCCAGGCGCGCCAGCTCACTCTGCTCACCGAGATCAGCCGCGAGCTGACCTCCATCCTCAATGTCGATCAGCTACTGAAGCGCGTGGCCGACCTTGTTACCCGCATCATCGACTACGAGATGTTCTCGATCCTGTTGGTCGATCCCACGGGAAAGTTCCTGCAGCACCGTTTCTCGTTGCGCTTCAAAGAGAGCGTGCATCTCAAGCACGAAGTTCCCATCGGCCAGGGCCTTGTCGGCTATGCTGCCGAAACCGGCCAGCCCGTGCTCGTACCCGACGTCTCGAAAGACCCGCGCTACATCATGGCCAACCCCGAGACGCGTTCCGAACTCGTCGTGCCGTTGATCTACAAAGAGAAAGTAATCGGCGTGCTCGACATCGAGCACACCCGTCGCGGCTATTTCAACGATGACCACGTGCGCATCATGATCACCATGGCCGCGCAGGTCGCCATCGCCATCGAGAACGCCACGCTCTACGAGCGCATCGCCCGCCAGGAAAAGCGCCTGGAGCAGGACCTTGAACTGGCCCGCGAGCTGCAGTTCCGGCTGTTGCCGCAAAAGCGTCCTGCGCTGAAACACGCCGAACTCGCCGCCCGCTTTTCGCCCGCGCGCCAAATCGGCGGAGACCTCTACGACTTCCTCAAGTACAGCGGCCGCGGCGTCGTGGGGATCGCCGTCGGCGACGTCAGCGGCAAAGGCGCGCCCGCCGCCATCTATGCCGGACTAGTCAGCGGCATCACCAGTTCTCATGCCATCGAAGAGCCGTCGGCCGCGAACATGCTCGAAGCCATCAACCTCTCGCTCGCCGAGCGCCCCATCGAAGGCCAGTACGTCTCCATGATCTACGCCATCTGGCACGACAACGATCGCAGCCTGCAAGTGGCGAATTCTGGTTTGCCTCGCCCGCTGCGTCTGAGTGACGGCAAGTTCGAAGAAATTCCAGTCACGGGCTTGCCGATTGGACTTTTCCCCAGCGCCACCTACGAAGAGGAAAATCTGCGCTGCAAGCCCGGCGATGTCTTCCTCTTTTTCACCGACGGTATCACCGACGCCACCAGCTCCAAGGGCAACATGTTCGGCCGCGGCCGCTTGGAGAAGGCCGTGCTCAACCACGCTCACCGTACCGCCGACGAAATCGCGGGCGCCATTTTCAGCGCCGTTTCCGAGCATGCCAAGGGAGTCGCCGCCTTCGACGATCAAACTATCGTGGTGCTCAAAGTGAAAGGGGCGCCGCCCAAAAAGTGAGCGACCCTCGACCGCAGGAACGCCCGCCCGCATTCACCTACAGTCGCAATGCTCGCTCGGGGAAAACGCCCGCTCGCGAGTTGCTCGCTGACTCTGTACCACTGCGCCAGCTTGCCGAGCGCCACGGCACCCCGCTGTATGTTTACTCTGCGACCGCCATCCGCCAGCGCTACCAGCAGTTCAACGAGGCCTTCGCCGCCTGCGAACACACCATCTGCTATTCGGTGAAGGCCAACTCCAACCTTTCGATCCTCAAGCTGCTCGCTTCACTCGGCGCCGGTTTCGACATCGTCTCCGGCGGAGAACTCCAGCGCGTGCTTCATGCCCATCGCAAGTCCGCCGCGCAAGTCGTCTTCTCTGGAGTCGGCAAGCTGGCCAATGAGATCGACCTCGCGCTCCGCTCGGGCATTCTGCTGTTCAATGTCGAAAGTCCCAGCGAGTTGCAATTACTCAGCGCACGCGCCACCCATCTTCGTAAGACAGCGCGCTTCGCCATACGCGTAAATCCTGATGTGGACGCGCGCACTCATCCCTACATCTCCACTGGTTTGCACGAGCACAAGTTCGGCGTGCCGATGCGCGATGCGTCCGAGCTCTACCGCCAGGGCGCGGCATCTCGTTACCTTCGTGCCGCTGGCGTGAGTGTTCATATTGGCTCGCAGATTACCGACGTCGCTCCCTTCCGCGAGGCCATGCAACGCGTCGCTGCACTCGTCCGCGCTTTACGAACCGACGGACACGATATTCGCTACGTCGATGCCGGTGGCGGGCTGGGGATTTCCTACGCCAAAAATCCGAAGGGGAATTTCCCTGCGCGCGTGAAAGCCTACGCGGCAGCGATCATTCGTCCATTGCAACGTCTCGGTGTTCATGTATTACTTGAACCTGGGCGCTCTATCATTGGTCCTGCAGGCGCCTTACTGTCATGCGTTATTTACCGAAAACGCAACGACGGCAAGCAGTTTCTCATTCTTGACGCCGCCATGAATGACCTCATGCGCCCGTCGCTCTACGGCGCTCATCATGAGATTGTGCCGGTGAGCCTCGGTGCAGCCGCCGCTGCCCTATCGAAGGTCGATGTCGTCGGACCCATCTGCGAGACCGGAGATTTTTTCGCTCGCAACCGCGAACTTCCCACCATCGCGGAAGGCGATCTGCTCGCCATTCTCGATGCCGGAGCCTACGGCATGTCGCTCGCCTCGAACTACAACTCTCGCCCGCGCGCCGCCGAGGTGTTGGTCGACGGCACCCGATCCAAGCTCATCCGCAAACGCGAATCGCTCCGCGACCTCATGGCCCCCGAGCGGACTTAGAGCATCTTCGCTGCACATGGGTCGGGTGGAGCACCGCTTCAGCGGTGCATTTACGGCCCGGGCTCAAGTCCGGCTTTAGCCGCTGAGGTAAGCCATATCTCTGACGTATAACCCCCGGTATTGCCGCTCGATGTTACTGCACGATTTCACGATTGCGTTTGCCCGGAACTTGTCCTATCCTCGCTACCCATTGGAGAGAACCCTCATGCAACCTAACCGATACGACGCCGCCACTTCCACGGCTGTCTGTCTCTGGTGTTACTCGCAGTACTTACGCAGCACCAGTCGGGCACGGGAAGGACAGACGTTTTGTTCCCGGAAGTGTGAGATCGAAGCTAGCTTCTGGTTGCACGATATCGTGAAACCCGCAAACGAATAAATAACCGGGCGCGGCTTACCAGTCGCGCCTATCTCCACAAAATCTTTCTAATTCAGTGCTGGCAGGCGCACGCTCTTGCGCGCGAACGATTTTTCCGACAACCGACAACTGGCCACCGACAACTACCCTTACCGCTCTCCCCACTTCAACTTGTTACGGAGGATCTCGAAGAACGTTCGCCGCACTCGCATCAGCTTCACCTTATGGGCCGCGCGATGGCACAAGACCCGGTCGCCTTGCATCACCGGCACACCCACCTGCCCATCGATACTGAGGAATGCCTGTTCGTCGCGGGTCTCTACCCGCAACTCAATCTGCGACTTCTCCGTCACCACCAGTGGCCGATGCGTCAGCGAATGTGGACACACCGGCGTGACCACGAACGCATCCACCGACGGCATCAGCACCGGGCCGCCCGCCGCCAGCGAGTACGCGGTCGATCCCGTGGGCGTTGCGATGATCACCCCATCGGCTTTGTACTGGAAGACGAAGTTGTCATCGATATAGAGATCGAATTCCACCAGCCGCGAAATCGCGCTCTTGTTCACCACCACGTCATTGAGCGCAAAATTCTGCGAGATACACTGCCCATCGCGCACCAACTGGCAGTGCAGTACCGAGCGCTCTTCAAACGGACATTGCCCCTGGTCCGCGGCCTCCAGCGCAACATACAACTCATTCAGCGGAATCTCTGTCAGGAACCCCAGTGACCCCAGGTTCACCGCCAGTATCGGCACCCCTTCGTGCGCGACGGACCGCGCCGCCGACAGCAGCGTTCCATCGCCGCCCAACACCAGCGCAAAGTCCGGATGCTTCTTGCCAATCTCCTCGCGCGATACCACCTGCTCGCCGTTGGTGTATCGCGCCGTCTCCTGATCGAGATAAAGGGTGTAACCGCGCTGGCGAAACCAGCCCAGCAAGTCGGGCAAGATGGTCGCCAGTTCCGGTTTCCACGGCTTGGAGATGATCGCAGCTGACTTCATGTCGGTTGAAAAAGTAACTGCCAGTGTAGCGCACCTTTCAACACACCGAGCCCCGGAAGGACGAAGTATCCCAGCGGGTGCCCCATCCTTTCGCCTCTTTTGCGAAAGCGTGGGAAATATAATCTCGAAGTCGCCGTGATTTGAAAGGGCACCCCTTTAGCCGTGCCGCACAGGCGCTTACGCTTGTCATTCCTCGCGAGCTTCAGCGCGCGGGGAATCTGCTTTTCCGTTGGGCACGTGCGACTCACCGATTGGCAGCCCCGGAGGGGCGAAAGATCTTAGCCCAGCGCTTCAGAGTCTGTTACAAAACTCTACGCTCGTCCTATGCGGTGGAACAAAGACAACGAAACTCCCAGTCCCGGAGGCACGCCATAATCTAGCCCAGCGTGAAGCCGAAGGCGAAACGCTGGGTTCACAGGGATATTTCATGCGAGTCGCAGAGCGACGGCAGAGTTTCGTAACAGACTCTTCAGCGCTGGGTACGGTGGCGAACGGATTTCGAGTCCCGGCAGGGACGACCGATGTCCCTCTTCACCCAATCTGGCCCCGCCGCTTCCCTTTCCGGTAATTCCCCCCTAGTCAAACCGCGCGTGCAGCAGGAACTCCCGATTCCCTTCTGTCCCCAAAATCGGCGACTCGATCACCTCGATCCCGGTCCCGCCCAACTCCGCAACCGATGTTCGCACTCGCTCGACCGCCATCTGCTGCGCGTCGGCATCACGCACGATTCCGCCCTTGCCAACATTTTCCCGTCCCTACTTCAAACTGCGGCTTCACTAGCACGATCAATTCGAAATCTTCGCCAACGCACCTCACCACCGCCGGCAGCACCAGGGTCGCTGAAATAAACGACACATCCATTGCCACCAGGCTGATTGGCCTTCGTTCCATTCCGGAGGGCCAGAGTTGTTCGACTGTCAGGTACCGCGCGTTGGTTTTCTCCAGCAGCCGTACACGCGAATCATTCCGCAGCTTCATATCGATCTGCCCGTAGCCGGTATCCACCGCAATCAGCTGCGCCGCGCCGTGTTGCAGCAGACAATCGGTGAACCCTCCCGTCGACGTCCCGACATCCATGCAGACTTTTCCCCGCACATCGATCCGCCAATGCTCCATTGCCCGCGCCAGCTTCAAACCTCCCCGGCTGACGAACGGCATCTCGTCCCCAAGAATCCGCAACGTGACATCTTCATCCACATTCGCGCCCGACTTCTCAATCTTCTGCTCGTTCACCAGCACACGTCCGGCCAACACTAAAGCCTGAGCACGTTCGCGCGACGGTGCCAGTCCACGCTGCAGCATCAATTTGTCGAGTCGCACTCTCATCGCGTCAGCCTAGAACATGTATCACAAATGCGTTTTGAAAAGGCACGCCTTCAGCTTGCAGAAAACTCGATTCGGCGATGGTTTTGTGTCAGGGCACGACTTTTAGTCGTGCCGCAACAGACTAAAAATAGGTCGGGGCTTTAGCCCCTGAGGAGATCGAGTTTCGTCTCCTCGGCATTTATTGAGCTCGGTTCTAGTCGAGATCGATCACCAGTCCGCAACCGCACCCCCTTCGGTGCACACTGTTGATCGCATCGAGTTGAAAGCCACTTAGCCTCGCGCCGTCCCCGATTTCCACAGCGTTATTCACATTCGTGTTGAAATCTGTGACCAAATATTAACCTCGCGTTACGGAACCGCACGAAGGTTCATCCTCGATACCACCATTGCGTCATAGCCCATCTACCTCTGCGGCACTGGCAGACCCAAACTCACAATTTCGCTACGATACAATGAACCCTCCTGGAGATCCCGCTGCATGGCCGCGCCCAACACGAAACGTTCCCCCCAAGCGAACCAGACTTCTGTCGAAAATGTTGAAACGGCGCACCCGCCATGCACTCTGGCAACCGACGCTTCGCCTTCCAATCCTGACGTTCTCCGCACGCTCTACGCCGCCCTCCTGAAAACTCGCATGCTCGAAGAGCAAGTGCTCGTCCTGCTGCGCGCGGGCAAGATTCCCGGCGTCCCGGTCCCCATCCTCGGCGGAGAGGCGACCGAGATCGGCGCCTCTATTGGTCTTCGGCCCGACGACAGCTTCGCGTCCTCGCAGCCTACGCTGGCGACACACGTAATCCAAGGCACTTCGCTTGAGCGGGTCTTCGCCCGATTACTCGACGCGCCGAAACAAGCCGTAAAGGCGCAGGCACACCAGTCCGAATCGCCGCGGCTGATTCCGCAGTCGGTGACCGTCGCTGCTCAACTCGACCTCGCTGCCGGAGTCGCGCTCGCCTATCGCCAGCTCGACAAGCCCAACGTCGTGGTCGCTCTCGCCCACGACGGTCTCGCCGCTCTCGGATTCTGGCACGAAGCCGCCACCCTGGCCTCGCGTCATCGCCTACCTATTGTCTTCATGGTCGAGAATTGCGCTCAGTCGCGTCCCAACGGCGCCACCGCCGTTCATTCCCTCGCCGTTCATTCCAACGACGACCTGCGCGATCGCGCCGAGGCTTATGGCATTCCCGGTATCACCGTCGATGGCAACGACATCGTCGCCGTCTGGCGTGTTACTCAGGAGTCGATTCATCGCGCCCGCAGCGGCGCCGGGCCGACGTTGATTGAGTGCCGCACTTGGCGCTGGCACGCCGAAGCCGACTCGTCGTCCTCGAACGGACGCTCTCCCTCGAAGCTCCGCTGGCAGAATGACCCGCTCCATCACATGGAGCACTACATGAAGAAGCGTAAGTTGTGGAAGCAGGCGTGGAAGGAAAATCTCGTCGACGAATACCGCGCCGCGCTCATTGATGCGACCGCGCTAGCCGAAGCCGCAATGCGCAGACCCTAAATCCTCGACAGTGCTAAGTCCCTTTCGTCATACCGACCGCGGCAGGCGATAGCAGGTGCCAACCGCGACGCATGGTCGCGACGCTTTCAGCACCTGCTACGAAATGGTGGGCGAATATCTAGAAGGGATGGATGGTGCAGTTCGGCTCAGGGCGCGTCTTTCGAGCACTATAGGAGAGCAAAGCTACCAATTGAAAGACGGACGCGATCATGCAATACCTGGGGAGTCTTACTACTCGCCATCAAGTATTGAATCGACAAATCATCCTTGCCAATAGGGTGATTACCTTAGTTTTCCCACACGCGACCAACGCTACGGATGGATTTTCTGGCACAAGAATTGTCCTGCATAGGGGCTGTCGGTCTGTTGTCGCACCCAGAAGAGAAAATGAAGGAAGAATTCCGTGTGGCCGGTAGATTCTACCCGCCCGCGCGAAACCCATATCGATAAGCCGATTATTTTAAAGAACATCCTGATACGGCACGTCTGGCATACGGAATGCCTCTGTCATATCGGTGCCAGGAGGTTCTCTGATGCCTTACTTACGGGTTTACGCGCGAGAGATACCAATCGAGCAAAAGCGTGTCATTGCACAGAAATTGATCGAAATTACGCTGCGCACGTTCAGGCTTCGTGCCAATCAGAGGTACCAGACATCCATCCAGTTCATCACACGACAATCCTCAGGCGTCGACAGTCTGCCGGCGGCGATTCAGCGCGGTGCTGATTTCACTCTCGAAGTGATTGGACATAACCTGACGGACGAAAAGCAGCGAGCATTTGCCGAGGAAGCCGCTGCTATGCTCACCCCCTTGGCGCCGGTAAGACCAGGGACCCGAATTGCCCGCCTGCTGGGACTAAGGCCGAACTCGTCCCGACAGATCACTCTTCAGTTCAACGAGCTCAGCCCGGCAATTAGCGATCCGTTCGTCGTGCACTCGCAGGAACGCGCGGCGTGATCGTCAAGTGGTCGCCATTTCGTAAGTAATCCGGCTGAGTAGCTTGGGCCGTTTTTGTGGGAGAATCAAGCTGCGACATTAGTGGTTACACGAGCCGCCAAATGAGTAGCGCGAGAATCCACTGGGGACGAATTTTGCTCGGCGGACTGCTCGCTGAAGTAGTCCTCATTCTCGCGATTGTTCCTCTCGGCTTGCGTCTCGGCGGCAATTTCTTACAGTACACTGCTCCCCCTGGTTCCTTCATCACTTGCTTCCTGGCGGCCTTGTGGGTGTGTCGGCGGGTCGAATCCCGTTTCCTTCTCCAAGGGACATTGGTGGGAGTGGTGGCGGCGTTGCTCTACGTTGCCTTGACGCGCGCCCAGCCCGAGCCTTTCGCATACCTTGTAGCCCACGCGCTGAAACTCGTGGGTGGTGCCTGCGGCGGCTTCGTCGCCCAACGGCAACGAAGCTTACCGCTCTCGTAGTCTTACAAAACGAACAGGAACTACAGCCGTTCACCCTTTTGGCAGCAGTACCAATATCAGCGTCGCGATTGGTCCGAGAAATATCGACAGCAGAAACCACAACAGTCCGCTCTTCTTTTTTCCTTGGGCCAGCCCGGCATTGATCAGCGCCAGCGTTCCCCAACCCACAAAGTAGGGCGGCGCAAAATACTCGTACGTTCCAGCCGGAAACATCGCCAGCAATCCAGTCACGGTTCCTCCTCAAATAGCACGAGCGCGGATCCCTCCGCGCCCGCAAAAAATGCGTTATAACAAATGTTATAACTTCTCGTAAAACTCGCATGCCGAGCACGAAATATAGATGCCGCCCGGAATGTCACGCTCACGGTCTTTTACCCGCTTCACGATCCGGGTTGGCTTGCCGCACTTCGGGCAATCCGTGCTCTTGGTAGTGTCCATGACCTTCTTGCGGTCAGCTGTCTTTGCGATCTTTGCCATCTCTGTCTCCTAATAAGATTTCGCTAAATCATTCCACCGGACAAACTTAGCCCGCATATTGAAAACTCTGGCTCGATTCAGGGAGCAACACGTGAAGGCCTAACTCATTGGGCCGGAACGAGATGCACATGTCTCAAGCTCACGCCCGTTTCGAGCGGCTTCGACTGCAGGCGGGTGCTTAGCGCACCACTCTCACTTCGCCGGATAGCTTTTCTATTCTACCTGAACCATCGATTCTCAGTTCGCTTTGCCCCGCACTGGAACCTTGATTTCGCCACATCAGCCCAAGTTAAGGCCAGCGCACGGTCAACGCGTAAATCTCCTGCGAGCCAGTGTCACGCGTAAGTATCGGAGAGCCATCAGGCGCAAAGCTGATCCACTCGTCGACTCCATTGAACTGAATGAACATGGCGAAATGGAAATCTTTCAGACTGACGACCGGCTCGGCCTGATTCTGCCCGATGCGCACCCGCATGAGTTCCGGGTCTGTCCCACTCGTCACGTAATAAAGGTATTGATGGTCGGGAGAAACGCCCCATTTGGAGACGGCATTGGGCTTCGGCTCGATGGCCCAGTCCGCCGCCGCTTGTCGAATTCGCTTCGTCCATCGGGATAACGAGAGCCCGCTACTTACCCGACAGCGGTTCGATCTTCTCAATAACCAGCGCGCTCGAACCACCTCTTTGAAAAGCTTTTCCCGAGGCTGTGACTTTCTGTCCTGCGAACGGTAGAAGCTTTTCGTTTTGCCCGCTCGACGGGGTGGTGTCGGCAATGGGCCAGTAGATGGTGCCATCGTCTGTCAAAATCACCAGCGGCGACCCTGCCTTCGCGCAAGCGATCGCACAGTCTCTGCTAATCGGTTGCTTCAGGCCCTTGGTGAAGGCGCACGCCGAATCCAGAACGTATCCTTTCACCGTGATGGGCTTCCCGGCATCGTAACCCGCCGCTACCACAGCAACCATCAACATCAATGCAAGCACGAATTTTGGAGCAGTTCGAAGATTCATCTCTGCCATCCTTCCTGAAGTTCCCGAGAGTTCTCCGAAGCTTACTGCACCCGCGTTTCAGCACAATAATGGAAAGGCATTACAACCGCGCGAAACAACGGCGTTTGACCACTCTCTTTCGCCCCTGCTACGTTCATTAGTTCACCCAGGACCCATAATCATGGCCATCAAATTCAAAGGCGTTGACTTCCTCGAAATCGACTCACTCCTCTCCGACGACGAGCGCCTCGTGCGCGACAACACCCGCCTGTTCATCGAAGAGAACATCATCCCCATCATCGAGCAGTGCAACCGCGACGGACGCTTCCCCAAAGAGCTCATCAAGCCCATGGGCGAGCTGGGCTTCTACGGAGCCTCCCTCACCGGATACGGCTGCGCGGGCATGTCCGCCGTCGAATACGGACTCATGACCCAGGAGCTCGAGCGCGGCGACAGCGGCGTGCGCTCCTTCGTCAGCGTGCAGTCCGGACTGTGCATGTATCCCATCTACGCCTTCGGCAGCGAAGAGCAGAAACAGAAATACCTGCCCAAGATGGCGCTCGGCGAAATCCTCGGCTGCTTCGGGCTCACCGAGCCCGATGCCGGCTCCAACCCCGGAGCCATGCGCACGCGCGCCAAGAAAGACGGCGATAGCTACGTCCTCAACGGCGAAAAAATGTGGATCACCTCCGGCTCCATCGCTGACATCGCCATCATCTGGGCCAAAGTCACCGACGAAGACGACCGTGTCCGCGGCTTCATCGTCCCCACCGACACCCCCGGCTTCAAGGCCGCCGACGTCCACGGTAAGTGGTCGCTGCGCGCCTCCGTCACCTCCAGCCTCTCGCTGCAAGACGTCCGCATCCCCGCCGACGCACTGCTGCCCCTCTCCAAAGGACTCGGCTCGCCCCTCAGCTGCCTCAACCAGGCTCGTTACGGCATCGGCTGGGGAGCCATCGGCGCCGCCATGGCCTGCTACGACTGCGCCCTGCAGTACGCGCAGTTTCGCAAGCAGTTCCGCGACATGCCTATCGCCGGCCACCAGCTTGTGCAAGAGAAACTAGTCTGGATGATTAGTGAAATTACCAAGGCCCAACTACTCGCACTACAGGTGGGTAGGTTGAAGGATGCAGGCAAGGTAAAGCCCTACCATATCTCTATGGCGAAGCGTAACAACGTCTGGATGGCTCTAGAGTGTGCCCGCATGGGACGCGACATCCTCGGCGGCAACGGCATCGCCGACGAGTACCCCATCTTCCGCCACATGGCCAACCTGGAGTCGGTCAAAACCTACGAAGGCACCCACGACATCCACACCCTGATCATCGGCGAGCACATCACCGGGATTGCGGCGTTCTAGGACTCGATTCCCTGACGATCGAGCAAGTGTGTTCGGTCAACAGACCGAGCCGCCAGATACTCTGAGGATGAATTAGGTTGGCCGTAGCTGACCGAGCCTGTCGGTGGCAACTGTTAAGTTTCGCGTAAGCAAAATATTGTTGGAAAACGTCTTACGTTACGTATAATGTATGACAGTTTCCAACATGAAACCTCATAAGTCAAGGCACCACAAGATGATGGAGCTCATCAAAGATAGCTTCCTCATCCGTCCCAGCGATCTCCGTCGGCTGCGGATCCCAGACGTTTATCTCACCAGGCTTGTCGAAAAAGGCGCTCTGGTCAGACTGCAGCGCGGCCTTTACGCGCCGACCAGCCGGCGTGAACACTTCGCACACCAGAGCCTAATCGAAGTCGCTGTTAAAGCCCCGAAGGCCATTTTCTGCCTCCTTTCGGCGCTACAGTTTCACGAGATTGGCACTCAGCTTCCCCACGAGGTTTGGATCGCCATAGGCCTGACTGACCGCAAGCCAAACATCAGCAACACTTCAATCCGTGTCGTGAAGCTCTCACAAGGGCCACTTCGGTTTGGCGTCGGCGAACACCTCGTTAACGGCGTAAAGCTCCGGGTCTATTCCCCTGCCAAAACCGTCGCCGACTGCTTCAAGTTCCGCAACAAAATCGGGCTCGACATTGCAATCGAGGCCCTGCGCGACACTCTCCGCCAGAAGAAGGCGACGACGGATGAACTGTGGCAAGCAGCCAAGGTCTGCCGCGTCTCCAAAGTCATGCTGCCCTACATGGAGAGTATTGTATGACCAAGCGTGAGGTCACAAATGTCGCTGCCTCGGTTCACGACAGGCTCCTCAAACTGGCTCGTGAACGAAACGAAGACTTCAATCTCACGCTGACCAAGTACGGGCTGGAACGGTTTCTCTATCGTTTGTCAAAGTCAAAATACAGGGAGCAATTCGTCCTGAAGGGCGCATTGCTGCTCGAACTCTGGACTGAACAACGTTACCGCCCCACTCGGGACGTGGATTTTCTTGCCTACGGTGACAATGACCCTGATCGCCTTGCGTTCATCTTCCGTGAGATCTGCGTGATCGATGTCGGTCATCATGATGATGATGAACATGAAGAAGAAGTTCGTCATAATGACGGCTGTCGGTTTGATCCCGACAGTGTCGTTGCCTCGCAGATTAAGGAATCAGACGATTATCAAGGTGTCCGAGTCACCCTCGACGCATACCTCGAGAAAATTCGTATCCAAATCCAAGCCGATATCGGCTTTGGAGATGCCGTGACACCGGCGCCATACGAAGCAGAGTATCCGTCCATGCTCGGCATGCCTCAGCCAACCCTGCTCGCCTACCCGCTCGTCACCTCGATTGCTGAGAAGTTCGAAGCCATGGTGAAACTCGGCATCGCCAACAGCCGCATGAAGGACATTCATGACATACGAACATTGTTGAAAAACTTCAACTTTAAAGGCAGTGAACTGCAGGAAGCCATTCGCCGAACATTTGAACGTCGCAAAACGCCCTTCCCTTCCGCACCTTCAGTGATCTTCTCCGACGACTTCATCAAGAACGAACCCAAGCTGAGCCAGTGGAAAGCCTTCGCCACGAGGAACCGAAGCTTTGTCGGTGACGAAAGCCTCGAATCTGCGCTGCTCGCGATTCGAGATTTTCTTATGCCTGTCGTGAACGCGATCATGGCGGGTGAACAATTCGAAAGCAACTGGACGCCTGGGGGATCTTGGGACTACGCCGATTAGATAACCGCGTCGCCCCCCAGGACGCCGGGCACACTGTGGTGCGCTCAAACGAACCTAGGCTGGGAGGAAAGATTGAGACGAGTGACCCAGTTAACCAGTCGGCTTCAAGAAAATAACCTAGAGGGTGCCCCTTTCAAGGACGCGCTGGTGGCCCACATATCCCGTGGCCCATATCTGCCTTGTTTTGGCAGATGTGGGGCTTTTGCCAACAATCGCCAACGTCGTATGGGGTAATCACAAAAAGCTGGAATCACAGCGCCGCCGCGGCTAAAATCAGCACGTGCCTTGGGGACTCTATCGTTTCCACCAATCCCGTCTGCCGCACTTCATCACCTTCACCTGTTACCGAAGGCAGTCTTTTCTAAACACCCCGGCTGTCTGCGATGCATTCTTGAGAATCCTCGAGCGCACTCGTCTTCGCTACGACTTCCTGATCTACGGTTTTGTGGTCATGCCCAATCACGTCCATCTGCTCATCTCCGAGCCAAAGCAGGGCACGATTGCAACGGTGATCCAAGCTCTGAAGATTGCGTCCGCGAGATGGGCGAAGACCCACATCTGCCAAAAGAAGGCAGATATGGACCACAAAGCCGTGGGCCACGAGACACAAGCGACGCCCTTCTGGCAAAGGCGCTATTACGACCGCAACGTCCGCGACAACGAGGAATTTATCGCAGCGCTCAAGTACATTCACCGCAATCCGGTGAAGCGCGGCCTCGTCGAGAAACCCGAAGAGTGGCAGTGGAACAGTTATCGCCACTACGCCCTCGACGAACCGGGGACCGTTACTATCGAATCCCCGTGGGCTGCCTACAAACGGAGACACCCCTTATCTGACAGGAATCAACAGTCCCGCATCTTTGCGAAGGATGAATGAACCGCTGACTCGCCCAAGCAAAGGCCCCACAATTGCCAAAATCGGGCAATTGTAGGCCACGGGATCCTTCCCTTTCACCGGTACTTTATCCCGTTCTCTTCCAGCCAATCCCGCGCGACTTGCTCGAAGGCCGCGTCACGGTAACGGCGCCACGAGTCCTCCAGGCCCAGCCGTCGAATCGCATCCCTGAACCGCCGAAACGCTCCTGCACCGTGTACCGCCGAATCCAACTCCACCCGACACCGGCACTGCTCATCCTCGAAAGCGTAGTCCTGCATCATCCGCCATTCGTCGATATGTACCTGGTCCGGCAACTCCAACATGCGGTCGTCTTCGAGCGCGCGCTTTACCTTGGGCAGGATCTCTTTCATCCAATCGGGAGCGGTGTCCCAGTCGTCAAGCCCGGCGACCAATGCTTCTTCCTGGCCGAACGTGACAATCTCTCCCGTGTCAGGATCGAGGTAAGACTGCAGCTCGTCGCTTTGCAGGTCGAGCGCTTCGACCACATCGCGCAAAGACACAACTGCCATTGGTCCCTCCACTTCAGCGAAATTGTACGACCGATGCACAACCACCTCATCAGTTTCCCTTGTCACACCGCTCTGTGTCCCACATACTTTCTCCTGCTTCCCGGGCGAAGGGACGCTATATCGATAAGTCAGCCCACCCCAAGATTAGTGGTTACGAAAGTTCTGCCCCTTTGGGTACTTTCGTAAGTTGACGACCCGACAATCCCGTGCCAAGCTCAACCGTGGGCATACCGTGCCCACACGAACGCTGTTCGACTCCGCCGTCTGCATTGCCGGATGGCCTGCGAGCTGGTTGCTAATTGCTAGCCGCTAATTGCTGTTTTGGAGGCTCCATGTCCTACCCTGCCGCGAATTCCATCCGCAATCCCCAACATTCGCCCCATAAACCATCACGCAACTCCTTACCGCAGAGGACTTTACATCTAAGTCTTTTAGATGCAACGATTTGCGCGGAGATCCGTGTATCCTCATGAAAACGAGGAATTTGCACGATGGGGGGAGGGGGTCTACAAGCCGAGCTTCCTGAAAGCTACCGACCCATATTCATGCTGAATGATGCAGCCAACTCCGCAATCTACCCAAGTTTGAAGGGCCGCGTTGTCTTAATCACCGGTGGCGCCAGCGGCATCGGCGAAGCTATTGTCGAAGCCTTCGCCCGGCAGAACGCCAAGGTAGCGTTCCTCGACCTTCAAAAAGACGCCGCCGAAGCACTGATTCGCCGCATCAGCGAAGAGCGCCTTCAGGCTCCAGTGTTCTTCCAATGCGATCTGACCGACATCGATGCCTCGCGGGTCGCGGTTTCCCGCGTAGTGGAAGCCCTGGGCGATATCGACGTGCTCGTGAACAACGCCGGCAACGATACCCGCCACTCCGTCGAAGACGTGACGCCAGAGCTCTGGGACAAGCTGATTGGCATCAATCTGAAGCAGCAATTCTTCACCGCGCAAAGCGTCATACCCGGCATGCGGCACCTCGGCCACGGCTCCATCATCAACCTTAGCTCCATCGCCTGGGCCATTCCCTCCACCAACGTTCCCGTGTACGTGACTGCGAAAGCCGCCATCGTCGGCATGACTCGCACCCTGGCGCACGAGCTCGGGCCGCACAACATTCGCGTCAACTGCGTGATGCCCGGCTGCATCTGGACCGAGCGCCAGCGCCGCCTTTGGTTCACCGATGAGTACAAGGCGCAGATGCTCCAACGCCAAGCCTTGAAGCGGCTGCTCCAGCCTGCACGAGATCGCGAACCTGATTCTGTTCCTAGCCGCCGACGACAGCTCCGCGATCACCAACCAATGTCATATCGCCGACGGCGGCTGGATTTGATTTACGTTCGGAGGATGCCTACGCCATGATCACGCGCGTGATCGACTGCCACCAGGAAGGATTGACCCGCCACATGTAAACCGAGAGGCTTTGGCCGACGATCAACACGGGCAGCGCATAGAGATACACCTTGTTGACGCGCCGATCGACGACCAAATCGCGCACCACTCCGAGCACGATCAAGACATCCAGGCCCGGGAAGAAAAGGTTATGGTTGAACAGATAGTCAAAGCGGCCAAGGGCCGCGTCCATCAGCCCGCAAGTTGCGATGAACACCAGCCGCCGATGGAGGTCCGGCTTTCTTCGCCAATAGATCGCAAGGGCAATGCACGTGCCAAAGGCAATCATGTCGTAAAACGGAATGGACAGAAATGCATAAGCGTCGGCCTGATGATGTACTACCGTGTCAAAGCGCGCCATGATGACCGCGATGGTAAAGCCCAGCGGAACCATCAACACTGCGAGCCCCGCTCCAAACCAGCCAAGGGATCGATGCACACTCACTTTGTGGACACGCACCAACGCAGACTGGGCGATGAAGAAGACCACCCACAGCGAGAACGCGGCGCCGTGGATCCACAGAAGGAACGGTCTTGGCGGCGCGGCATGGAAGAGATTGTCGTCAACCGTGCGGCTGAAGCCCCACACCACCAACCCGGCCATCGCCAGCGACATACAAAAGTAGAAATATTTTTTCAGAAACGTCTTGATTGGAAATGTTGTGCTCGTTCCTTTTTTTGAGGCGAGAACTACCTGTCCGGCGGCAGTTGACACGTATGCTCCTTCAAGTTTTCCGAATGTCGGGGAGGTCAGTTGCAATACCTTAGCTGGTCTCGCTCCAGCTAAGCAATCGAAAAGTTCTATTCGGTTGTACGAGGCTACGGATGTGGTAACTCGGCACGATTACCGTCCTCGAGAGCGGTGAGTCGCGTCTTCAACTCGGCCACCTCTTGCCGAAGCAGTGTTGTAATGACGCGCTCGTAACCAGCGGCAGCCCGCGCAGCAAGCCGATCCAGCACCTCGCGCTCGTCTTCGTCGATATCGTTTCCCGTCTCGTGCGGCCCGAAAAGCACCACAGCTGTTGCTTCCGGAATTTCGCTCCGCACGGGTACGGAAAGGCAAGGAGCCTCCAGCCCGGACGGAAGGTCATCGGCTTCCCATCTATGATCGAGCCGTACCGGCGCGCCGATCTCAAGGCTGCGTAGTGCGACCGCGTCCGACTCCGGGCGCAGCTCTTTCTTCAGCGAAGGATTCCATCCCTTGGTGTCGAGTAAGCGGCGCAGACCGTTGCCTTCGCTTCGGAAGACCGCGCCAGAAGAGAGAGAGAGCGTACTCACCGCGCTTTCCACCAGCATGCGGTCGATTTCGGCAAGACTCTTCGCGTGCACGATGGTTTCACTCGCATCTTCCAGTTGTCGTTGCACAGCATGGAATTTGCGATTGAAGACCCGGTCTACGATCTCGACCGTGATCTCGTGCAAGCGGTTCAGTAACAGTAAGACCACCGGCGCGACCACCAGCGGCCACACCCAGCCCGGAAGCTCAAAGCTCTCCTGAACCTGGGCCAGCTTCTCGTGGAGTTGGATGATCGGCACGCCCACCGCCAGACTGAGTGCGGTGATGATCGTCCCATGCCGTAACGGAATGGACACACTCACCACGCGGTGCTGCCATACTGCCTCTGAAGCAAGATACGCAAGCACGCCGTTGGGCAAATACAGCAGACCGATCAACGCCGGCGAGGGTGTAGAACCCCACAAATGACGAATCAGGTCTGACGACTGGCACAGCTCGGCCAGGATGAATGTGGGTAGCCCGATGGCACATCCCCAGATCACCCAGCGCATGCGCTGCTCTTCGTGCGGTGGGAGAGTGCGACGGCGCATGAGCAGGATCAGCAACACTGCCGCGTCCACCACCAGTCCGGCCGCGAAACTGATCTCGGTGATGTTCTCTGTCGGATACCCGAACATGTTGGCGAAGCCAGCCAGGGTCAATCCCGCCATGATGACGCCAATCGCCAGCGCCACCCATTGCATGCTTTGCCAGCGCGGCTCGGTCCGGTCTTGGGGGAAGCGCAACGCAAAGATCATCAGGCCGGCGTAAGCGGCGCCACTCGCGAGAGCTTCCGCCAGTTCCTGCACGAACACTGCAGTCGGCCAGCGTTGCAGCACCGCGTAATACGTATACGATTGCCCCGGATTGAGCCACATCACGTAGAGGAACAAGCCCCAGGTCATCCAACCCGGTCGCGTCCAAACCAGCCAGAACGCAATGATGATAACGACGACTCCAACCACTGTGTCGGCCAGCAGCACAACTCGTTCTGCAAACGTCAACGGCGCTGCGGCGGATTCGAGCGTCACCGTTTTTGCAGGCCCGCCGTCCTTCGGCTGTATGGTCAGGGTAATTTCGCGCTCCAGGAGTGCTGCCTGCATTCCACCGAGTCCACCGAGCACCGCGACCAAGCTCTCGCATCGCGGAGTTCCCAGCGGGACACAGCGCATGGCCTTCAGGTCGATCCGGTCGCCCGAAACCAGACCGGCCTCGGCGGCTGGAGACTCCGTCGCTGACGCAAACGGAGCGACAACATCGGTGACAACTCCATCATTGTCGACCGAGAGGCCAAACGAGCCGAGCGTGTCGATTACGCGGTGCAATCCCGGAACAATCATCGCCAGCGTCCAGACCGTCAACGCGAGCAGAAGAATCCTGCCTGCGACGTTCAGGTTGCCCCCACCGGCCTCAGTTGGAGTGTTCCGCGAGCCCACGGCGCACCTCGGCACACTTGCAATTTTTCCCGCCAGGTTTGTCCTGTTACGGGTTGAAAGATGAACAATTCTACAGGGGGAGGCGGCCCAGAATTGCCCGCGGTCGACGGTGAGGCGGCACTGAACGGCAGCACCAGTAGTTTTCTTAGGACTTGGGGCTGGTGTTGCCGGCTGCCGGCTGGACATTGCTGTTCGAACCGGAGGAGTTCACATTGGATCCGCTGGCCGCAGCGGTTGGTTTTTTGACTACAGTCTTCTTCTTGGCCGCTGTCTTCTTGGGCGGTTCGGCTTGGGCCAGTTCAATTTGCTTGCGTGCTTCTGCTGCTGCCGCCTGGGCTGCCACCAACTGCTCTTGCTGGGACTTGATTTGAGTACGCATCTGATTGAGTTGGTTTTGTGTAGTGGCAGTCAACTGCTCTAAGTTCTCTCCCAACCTACGCCGGACGGCACTGATTCCCCGCAAGTGTTGCGAGAGTTCCTGGTAATCACCTTTCTGCCCGAAAACACGGGTCGCTTCGGTTAGCGTGCCGAAGACGTCGTAGAGTGCGTTCAGATTGCGATACAGCTTGAATTCAGCATTCAAATCGTCAGGAGCCGCGCGTATGGCGGCGATCATGCCGGGCAAGGCCGATGTGAGGTTACTCTGCACTGATTCCGCGTCCGCTTGCGCCGCACTCCTGGCCTCGCTGCTGACCTTCCACCTTTCAATACCCAACCGTCCGATCAGGGTATTAGCCTGTGAGGCTACGACCTGCAGCCTATCGAGATCCGGTGCCATGGGACTCGCAGACGGGCTGGAGGTAGGCGCCGGCCCCGCGCCGCCCGGTTCAGGACTTGGTGCCGGCGTTTGCGACCACATCAATACAGGGGCAAACAAGAGGAGCAGTATTGCCAATCGGATTTTCATCTTCCACCCCGCGAACGAGTCACAGACGAGGGTCGCAGATGAAGCAGGCCAAGTGCGCAGAAACGGCTGTCGTGAGTTGGATGCTGCGCAGAAGTCAAAGTTCCGA
This sequence comes from uncultured Acidobacteriaceae bacterium, assembly GCA_963730105.1. GTDB lineage: Bacteria > Acidobacteriota > Terriglobia > Terriglobales > Acidobacteriaceae > DASRAA01. Next base: position 75,166 of record CAVSQO010000004.1, on the reverse strand, counting down.
AGGGCTCGGGATCGCGTCCGGCACTTCTACCGTTGCTGGATACTTTATTCGCCGAGCACCTCGAGCTCACTGGTTTCGGCGAAAGTGGCACTACGTTCTCAGACTCAGATGACTCTACCTGCTCGCCATACCACCCAACCATAGAAATACTGAAGTATTCACTTGACAATTGATCTTGGCACATCAATACTGAAGCTATTACTTCAGTATTCGGAGGAGACCCATGTCAGAGCCGTCCGTCATCCACGCTACCTTCGTCATTGAACGCAGCTATCCGCACCCGCCGCAGCGCGTCTTCGCGGCCTTTGCCGATCCCAAGCAGAAACGCCGCTGGTTTGGTGAAGGCGAGCACCACGAAGTCGAACAGTTCGATTTGGATTTTCGCGTCGGCGGGAAAGAACATTCGCAGTATCGGTTCAAGGAGGGCACTCCGTTTCCGGGGGTAGCGCTTATCAACGACTTCAACTATCAGGACATCGTTCCCGACCGCCGCATTGTGACTGGCTCGACGATGACGCTGGGCGACAAGCGGATTTCGTGCTCTCTGGTTACTGTCGAGTTGCTGCCGACCGATGCAGGTACTGACCTCATCTGCACTCACCAGGGAGCGTTTTTCGAGGGCTCCGGCGGGCCGCAGATGCGCGAAGGCGGATGGCGCAAACTGTTCGACAACTTGGAGACGGAGTTGGCCCGCTAGTCCGCTGGTAACGAAACGAGCTATGCCTAGACGAGACATCGATATCGATCGCGTGTTTCACTCGCTTGGCGACCCGACGCGGCGTGCCATGGTCGAAAGGCTCGCCGCTGGCCCGCTGTCGGTTTCTAGCCTGGCGGCTCCGCTCAACATCACACTGACGGCGGTTGGGCAGCATCTGCAAGTGTTGGAGGAAAGCGGGCTGGTGCACACGGAAAAGCCGGGCCGAGTGCGTACTTGCCAGCTCGATCCGGCAGGTTTTTCTGCACTTGAGGAATGGATTAAGGCCCGACGATCGGTTTGGGAGCGCAGGCTGGATCGCCTGGGCGATCTTCTTGCGGAGTCGGAAGATGATAAGTAGAAGTGTTGGATGTCGACGATTCCGTCACTTGCACTTCATCACGCGCCCCAGCTTGCCGCGAGTCAGAACGTATTCGCCGTAAGGCTCCGGGCTTCCCGAGGAGACGACTAAATGCATCGTGTCTCCTTGTATCGTGCCAGAGTACGTAGCTTGCGCGGCCCCGGGACTGTCGCGCATTACTGGTCCTGGCCTTTCAGCGGTAAAGGTTCCCCTGGCACCAAACCTGCCCTGTGCGTCCACTGCCAGCGAATGTACGATCGTACCCGAGGCGCAATCGAAATTTAGTCTCGCGCCATCCGCTGTCACCTCCAACTCCAGGTGATCGCCGCCCCAAACGGTGCCTGGAGCTCCCAACGCCTCCGTTGAAGGCTTTCCAAGCGGTTCCGGTAAATTCTGTGCGAAGCAAGCCAGCGCCAGCAGTGCGGTCATTAGCAGTGCGATTATCGAAACACGGGCTGTCACGTTGATTCGCCTCGTCTGAAGCTTAAACGTCCGCCGTTCAGTAAGGGTAGCAGCAGGCTGTCGAATGCGTCGCTGTTCGCCTGCGGGATGTGACTCGTCTCACATTCCAGATTGACGGTTGCGTGTATCCTTGATTGGTCTGACTGGGCGCCCGAACATTGGCGTTCCTCCAGCATTTCTATTGCACTGGCGTGACTGCATTCCCGGCGCGGTCACCGTCTGCCACGGAGAACGCATGGCCACCAAGGTCGAAACTCAACCGAAACCCGAAACGTCACACTATTCGCCACGCAACAACTTCGAGGCCGATCTGGCGCTCGAGTTCCTGCGCGTGGTCGAAGATGCGGCTGTCGCCTCCGCCAAAACCATGGGCCAGGGCGATCGCAAACGCGCCGACCAAATGGCGACCGAGGCGATGCGCTCGGTGATGGACTCGGTCCCGATGGATGGCACCATTGTCATCGGCGAAGGAGAGCGCGATGAAGCGCCGATGCTCTACATTGGAGAGAAAGTCGGTAAGCACGATGGCGGCGAATATCCCGAAGTCGATATCGCTGTCGATCCGCTGGAGGGCACCAACCTGTGCGCCAACGGACTGCCGGGCGCAATCACAGTGCTAGCGGCATCGGAGCGCGGCGGCTTGCTGCACGCGCCCGATTGTTACATGGAGAAGATGGTCGTGGGCCCTTCGTGCAAAGGCATGGTCGACCTGGAAGCACCGGTGGGCCACAACCTCGCCGTGATTGCCAAGGTGCTGGGCCGCAAAGTTGAAGACCTGGTCATAGTGATCCTCGACAGGCCGCGGCATGAACGGCTGATCGCCGACGTGCGCAAGGCGGGAGCGCGCATCCTGCTGATTTCCGACGGCGACCTTTCGCCGGGCGTTGCGGCGGCCATGCTGGGATCGGGCGTGCATGCTGTGATGGGAGCCGGCGGCGCACCGGAGGGTGTTATCACCGCTGCGGCCATTCGGTGCCTGAACGGCTATATGGTCGGGCGCCTGACTGGCTATACCCCTGAGCAGGCCGAGCGCATGCAAGACATGGGCATCAAGGATCCCAAGCGCATCTACACCGCCGAGGATCTGGCGCCGGGAAAGAACATTGTATTTGCGGCCACCGGCGTGACCGATGGACCGCTGCTCAAAGGCGTGCGCTTCTTTGGCGACGGCGTTCGCACTTCGTCCCTGGTAATGAAGATGCAGAACCGTAAGGTGCGATTTATCGAGAGCATCCACGTCAGCAAGAGTCCGGACGCAAAGGTCCGCATCCCGTAGCTAGTTTGCGAATTCGCGAGCAAACATCAGGCTCTCCCGCGAAGGGAGGGCCTGTTCTGTGCATGGAGCAATTTCCTGCAATTCCGATTCATCTCAACCCGGTCAGAAGAAACAGCCCGCCTGTCATTTTTAGCTTGACCATTCGCCCAGAGGAGTAAACTGAGCCTAGAACAACGTGGTTTCGGCTGGAACCGTTCCCTGCGAAGAGGTATTCATGAACGTCCATTTCAGCTACAGGATTTCTAAAACCGCCGATCTCGAAAAGCAAGTCAAACATCAACTGGAAAAACTGAATAAGTACCTGCAAGTTTTCCGTCCTGAACTGATACATATCAAAGGCATTGTGGAGGAGAGCTCGGCACGTGAGGGCTTCGTGGTGTCGCTGAACCTGCGCTTGCCATCCGGGCAGATGGCGGCACAGGAGAAGAGTCCGGTGGCTGCCACGGCAATCAAGGCAGCCTTCGATGCTCTGACCGAGCAGCTCAAGCGGCACAAGCAGGTGCTGCGCAGTAAGCACAAGTGGATGCGCCATCGCACCACCGATCGGCGCGCGGCAGAGATTGCATCATTCGAAAACACCGTCGCGATCGTTCGCCCCGAAGCCGTGTCCTCGGTGGACATAGCTAGTTACATCGATGTCAGCCTGCCGCGGCTAGAGGGATTCGTAGAGCGCCAGATTGCCTATCGCGAAAGCTTGGGCGAACTCTCCCCCGACCAGGTCGCGCCGGAGGACGTAGTGGCGGAAGCCATTGCCACTGCGCTGAGTGACGAGTTGGAAAAGCCGGAACGCATCAAGATAGAACCGTGGCTTTACCGCCTGGCAAGCGAGGCCATTGACCGCATCGCCGCGGGCGACGGCAGTCCCGGCGATGTGCCGCTGGAGCGTCGGCACGGTACGCCCAACGTTCAGGCCAGCGATGAAGCCCGGCTGCAGTTTCATCAGCCCGACGACCGGCTGATGGAAGAAGATACGATTGCCGACGCGCATGCCGGCAATCCCGAACAGATGGCTTCCCGCCAGGAGCTGATCACGCTGGTGCAACTGGCACTGCGCGATGCCGGCCGCACTGACCGCGAGGTCTTCATTCTCCATGCGGTCGAGGGCTTCAGCCAGGAAGAGATTGCCGTCATCACCGACCGCCCACTGGAGGAGGTGCGCGTGTCGGTCCGCAAAGCCCGCCAGCACCTACAACGCGCCTTGCCTATCAAATTCCTTTTCAACCAGCAGACGGCGGAGTATATCCGTAACACCTGAGACCGCCGCTCTGAATCGGGGCCGCCCCTCTTTTCATCATGACCTATGCAGGAGAATGCGGAATGATCACACGAGATGACATCCGAGAGTTAGCCAATTTCCATTCGCCGGAGGGCTGTGCAGTTACGTTTTACTATCAGCCCACGACGCCGTCTAATCGTTCGCATCGTGACGAAGCCATCCTGGTCAAAGACTTGGTCAATAGCGCGCTGCGCGAGGCGGAAAAAAACAAAGCCGAACATAAACTCGCACGCCCGGATCTGCAGCGCATCCTTGAGATGACCGATGCACTGCGCAGCAACGGCCGCAAGGGCAAAGCGGTCTTCGCCTGCTCTTCCCAGGGATTCTGGCGCGAGTTCGACGTGCCCGCCAAGTTGTCCAAAAGTACGGTCATTCTGAATCAGCGATTTCACCTGAAACCGCTGGCCGCAGTTTTCGATTCGATACAGCACGCCTGCGTGGCGCTGGTGGATCGCACCAAGGCCCGCGTCTTTGAGATATCCGACGGCATGATCGTTGAGAAGCTTGACTTCATCAACGAGCTGACCCGTCGTGGCCGCAGCGACGGCTGGGGCGGCTACGACGCCGGCCATGCGGAGCGCCGCGTCATGAATGAGGCCATGCAGCATTTCAAATTTGTCTCCGACGCCATCGCTGGACACTTCGAGAGTGGCGGCTGCGAGAAGCTGCTGATCGGTTGCCATGACGACATCTGGTCCGAGTTCGAACCGCAGCTTCGCACCTACGTGCGGCAGCGGTTAGTGGGACGCTTCCGCATTGACGCCAAGACAGCGACGCCGGACCAGGTGAAGCAGATTGCAATGGAACAGTTACAAAAGCACGACGATGAACGGAAGCAGGCGCTGATTACCGAAGTCATTGGAGAGGCCCATCGCAACGGACGCGGCGCGATCGGCCTGCGGCGGGTGTTACGTTCGCTCGAAGCAGGAGAGGTGCAGACCCTGCTTATTGCAGCCAGCTTCAGTGCTCCGGGCGTGAAGTGCTATCACTGCGGACACATGGATTACCACATCGCCTCAGACTGCGTGATCTGCGGTAAGCCCAATATCGAACTCGCCGACCTGGGAGATGCCATCGTCGGTCACGCCATACGCGACGGGCTGGAGCTGGTGTATATCGGCGACGACGAGCAGTTCGACAAGATAGGCCGGATCGCGGCCCAACTACGCTATCGTGCCGACCAGAGCACACCCGCCAAAGTCGCGGTGTGAAACATAGCTTTCCTAATGAGTACCCCACACAAGCCGCGGTTGCTTGTGTGGGGATTTTCGCTGCTAACCGCCAAAGTAGCTTGCCGTCCAACTTCGCAATGCGTTCCTTCTTAGTCGTCTTCTTATTTTCGACGACGTTGTTTGCCCAGGCACCAAAATCTCTGCCTGCAGATGACGCCGTGCGAGTCGCGGAGTTCTATCGGCTTTCAGACCAGATTCAAGACAAGGTCTGGCCGGGATGGAGCAAGACGCCCGCTCCTTTGCTACTCGTCACGGCTGACACTGAATACTTGACCCACTTCCCCACGCCTCCTAAGGATTTCGCCAAAGTCGGCGACGATGTTTACGCACGGCCGCGCCAGTTTCTCACTGACTTGCAGGCCACCTTTCCGGCGTTTGGTTTTCCACCGACGATCGTGATCGGCGAGCCGAAGAGCACTTCGAGCCAGACCAGCACGCCGTGGCTCATCGTCGTGATGCACGAGCATTTTCATCAATTGCAATGGGCGCAACCGGATTACCTGAAGGCCGTCAACGATCTCGGATTAAGCAAGGGCGACACCACTGGAATGTGGATGCTGAACTATCCATTTCCTTACGAGGTGCCTGAAATCGCGCAGGGATTCGATTACCTTCGCAATTCGCTCTTGAAGGCGCTGAACGAGGTCGATCAGCAGAAGTTTTCGCAGCTTAGTAAGCAGTACCTGAAGGACCGCAAGCAGTTCTTCGCGCAACTGATGCCCGACGATCACAAGTACTTCAGCTTCCAGCTTTGGCAGGAGGGCGTCGCGCGCTACATCCAGGTTAAGTCGGCGGAAGCGGCGGGAGACTATCAACCGTCAGCAGCATTTGCCGCGTTGCCGGACTACACGCCGTTCAGCACCTACGCCCTGACGGCCCGATCGCGCACGCTCGATGAGCTGAAGCACATCGATATGACCCAATCCAAGCGCGAGGTGTTTTACTCGTTCGGAGCTGCCGAAGCGCTGCTCCTCGACCGCATCAATCCGACCTGGAAAGAAGAATACTTCAAACACCTGCTGACGACCGATCCGCTGTTCCCGACCGTCCGCTAGTCGCTGATAGGACACGCGGTCTCAGTAGCGGAAGTCTCTCTACGCTTTTCGCTTCTGTTTGCGCTGTACCTCTGCGGTACAAAACTGGCTACTGGCAACTGAATTCCACGTGCTATCCTGCCAATCGATTTAGTTTTGGGGAAAACATGAAATTTACTCGTCGCGATTTTCTCGCCACTTCCGCTGTCGCATCCGCTTCACTCGCTCTCGACCTGCAGGCGCAACAGGCTCAGGGATACAAACCGCCGGCGCCAGGACCGAAACCTAAGTCTCCCGTCCTCATCTGCGCTGCCAACGGCTACAACTATCTCGACCGCGGCTATGCTGTTCTCTCCAGCGGCGGCGACACGCTCGACGCGGTGATGCAGGTCATTACCGGACCGGAGGACGATCCCAACGACGATAGCGTCGGACTTGGCGGCCTGCCGAACGAAGATTGTGTGGTCGAACTCGACGCCTGCTGCATGCACGGGCCGACACGCATGGCGGGATCGGTCGCCGGCGTGCACGACATCAAGAATGTGTCGCTGCTGTCGAAAACCGTGATGGAGCACACCGGCCACGTCATGCTGGTGGGCGAAGGGGCGTCGAAGTTTGGCCTGCTGATGGGCTACCCCAAAGAGAACCTGCTTACCGAGCGCTCACGCAAGACGTGGCAACTGTGGCGCGAAACGATGTCGAACGACGACTGGTGGGGACCGGGCATCGCTAGCCCGAACTTCAAGTTTCCTGATACCGCCGGCGACAACACCGAAGTTCAGCCACTCATCGAGAAGATGGAGAAGCTGGCGGCGAAAATCGGTATCGAGCCGGAATTTCGCATTGCCGCTATCGAGCGCGTGCTGAAGCCGCCGACCGGCACGATCAACTGTTCGGCGATCAATGCCAAGGGCGAGATGTCGGGCGCGACCACGACCAGCGGTCTGGCTTGGAAGATTGCAGGACGCGCGGGCGACTCGCCCATTATCGGCGCGGGCTGCTATTGCGATCAGGACGTGGGCTCAGCCGGGGCCACCGGCAACGGCGAAGAGAACATTAAGATTTGCGGCGCGCACACCATCGTGGAAAACATGCGACACGGCATGTCGCCGGAAGAAGCGGGCATGGACGCACTCAAGCGCATCGTACGCAATTACAACGGAGACATGCGCAAGCTCGCGTACATGGACATGACGTACTACATTCTGCGCAACGATGGCGTGTTTGCCGGTGTGTCACTGTGGGCAGGCCCGGCCGATCATCCACGGCGCTACGCGGTGCATGACGACAAGGGCAAGCGTTACGAGAAAGCGACGCCGATGTTCCAGGGAGCGTCGCTGGGTTGGCCGCCGATGCCGGGCGGACGGAAGCTGAAGCCCGAACAGAAGTAATGAACGAGGTTTGTATCAGGGCACGACTTCCAGTCGTGCCGCAAGGGTCTCTCAACTCGCCGCGCGGACTTCCAGTCCGCGCGGCACCCAAATACTACTAAATCAATTCTCTTACACCGCCACCGTCACGGTGGTTTCCGTCCGCGTCACCGGCCGGTACATCGTGTCGCGCTCGAAGGGTACACGTCCAGCCTCGGTAATGAGGCGAATCAGGTCCTGGCGGCTCAGCCCTTGCGGCGTGGTCGCACCAGCATCGTGGTAAATCTTTTCCTCCACCACGGTGCCGTCGATGTCGTCGGCGCCGAAGCGCAACGTGATTTGCGCCATCTTCGGCGTCACCATTTGCCAGTACGACTTAATGTGCGGAAAGTTGTCGAGCACCAGGCGCGACACCGCGATCTGCTTCAGGTCGAGCATGCCGGTGGTCTTGGGCAAGTGCTGCAGCGGCGTGTTGTCCGGATGGAACGCCAAGCGGAATGAAGGTCTGGAAACCGTGGGTGTCGTCCTGTAGCGAGCGCAGCTTCAGCAGGTGATCGACGCGGTCTTCATCGTGCTCGATGTGGCCATACAGCATGGTCGCATTCGATTTCAGTCCAACTTCATGCGCGGTGCGGGCGATGGCGAGCCAATCGTCGCCGTCAATCTTGTGATCGCAAATGATGTGTCGCACGCGGTCGGAGAAAATCTCAGCGCCTCCGCCAGGCATGGAGTCGAGGCCCGCTTCTTTCAGCTTCACCAGCACTTCGCGCGGCGTCATCTTGCCGATCTTGGCGAAGAAGGAAATCTCGACCATGGTGAAGCCCTTCAGGTGAACCTGCGGAAAGCGCTGTTTCAGCCCGGCGATCATGTCGGGGTAGTACTGGAACGGCAAGTCGGCGTGCAGTCCGCCGACGATGTGGAACTCGGTTACAGCTTCGGTGTAGCCCGTCGCTGCGGTGTCCCATACTTCTTGCAGCGCCATGGTGTAAGCGCCGGGCGTGTCTTTCTTGCGTCCGAAGGCACACAACCGGCAGGCCGCCACGCAAACATTTGTATAGTTGATGTGCCGATTGACGTTAAAGTAAGCGATGTCACCATGCATGCGCTCGCGTACGTGGTTCGCCAGCCATCCGATGGCGAGGATGTCGCCCGAGCGGTACAGCGTCAACGCGTCGTGTTCCGACAACCGCTCCTGCGCCATCACCTTGTCGGCGATAGGCTTCAGGCGTGCGTCATCGGTCTGAAAAGGATGCTGCTTCCGGGCTTGGCTGGTCTGCTGCGCTACGGTGGCCATCTAATTAATGATAACGCACCCCGGCAGCGAAATCACAGGCGGATGTGACTAGGAATCAGTGCGCCAACATTACGTCTGCGACGATGAAAAACAGGAACCCCATCGAGATGAAGCCATTCATCGTGAAGAACGCGGCGTTTACGCGACTGAGGTCGTCGTGTTTGACTAGAGAGTGCTCGTAGATGAGCAGGAGCGCGACGATCGCCACACCTGCCATCGCAATCTTGCTCAAGCCGAACGCCACCACCATCGCCCCCAGCAACAGCACTGTTACGACGTGGAACGCCCGTGCAATTAGTAGCGAATTGCGAATGCCGAAAGCCTTGGGGACGGAATAGACATTGGCCTCGCGATCGAACTCGTAATCCTGGCAGCTGTAGAGGATGTCGAAGCCAGCTCCCCAGAAAACCACAGCGCCGGTCAGTAGCAGAATGCGCGGATCGAACGAGCCGCGCACCGCGATCCATGCCGCCGCGGGAGCTATTCCCATCGCCAGGCCGAGCACCACGTGTGCCCAGCGCGTAAAGCGCTTGGTGAACGAATAGAAAAAGACGATCGCCAGCGCCACCGGCGAGAGATAAAACGACAGCGGATTCAGTTGCCACGCGGCAAACATCAAGATCGCAGAAGTGACAATCACAAATCCCAACACAAATTGTTTCGACAGCTTGCCGGCGGGAAGAGCGCGAATCTTGGTGCGCGCGTTCTCGGCATCGATATCCGCATCCACCAGACGATTGAACGCCATGGCAGCCGAGCGCGCCGACACTAGCGCGACGATGATCCAGATCGAAGTATGCAGGTTGGGAATGCCGCGCGCCGCCAGAACCGCGCCGGTCAGGCCAAAAGGGAGCGTGAGCACGGAGTGCTCCCACTTGATCATCTCCAGGGTCGTGCTGGTGTTATGGAAAATATTACGAAGAACGGTCACCTATTGATTCTACCGTCTCACCCGCTGCCCTGCGCCAGCGGATTGCGCGACCATTGCCGCTCCCATGCCGGAACAGTCACGGTCTCGGCGACCACAGCGGGCTTGAGCGCCCAGCACACCACGCGTGTGCCGAACGGCAGGTTGATGTAATGCATGAGGTGGCGCTCGCCGTCGAGCAGCGTGCTCATCGCCGCGTTCGTCACTCTGGACGAATGCGGGTAGTGCTGGTGTCGCGTCACTGACTTATGAAAGATGTCCTTCGCCATGCGCCCAGCGACCAGCGGTGGAAACGCGCTGGCCACGAAGTACGACGCGCGATGGATATGGAAGCCGCAGGTGTTCAGTTTGCGGCGCAGTTCGCTGATGGTGTAGCGGCGCTGATGTCCGCGCCCTTCGTCGTCCTCGCCCCACAAGAACGAATACGCCGGCACGGTCAGGCACAGCAGACCGCCATCTTTCAGCACGCGGCGCATCTCGCGCAGCGCCATCACGTCGTCAGGCACCGACTGCAGCACATCGCCGGCAACCACGGCATCGAACGAGTTGGATGCAAGCGAAAGCTCTTCGACGCGCGAGCAAACCAGGTTGCGATCGCCCTCAATCTGCCGGAAGGCCAGCGCTTTTAGGGAGTCCGCGACGTTGCACGCCCGGTACAGCGACGGGTCGTCGAACTGTAACTGTGCCGTGCAGCCGAGGTCGAGCACGCGCGCTTCGCTCCGGCCGTGGATGGCCTGGGTCGCAGCTTCGCGCAAAATCTTGCGTCGCGTCGTGTACCACCACGACTCGCTTTCGCGACGCAACTCTTCGAATTCTGCGCGAGGATCCATGGAGAAACCGTTTGCCTTTGACACCTGAATTGTACGAGAGGGCGGGTGGCTCAGCGCCGTCTATTTGTGGGCTGGCTCAGGCTGGGCACGCAGCGCCGTCTTGAAATAGTCGAGCGACAATCGCAGTCCACTCAGCAGGTCGATCTTTGGCTCCCAACCAAGCAAAGCTCGCGCCTTCGTGATGTCAGGGCGGCGTTGCTTCGGATCGTCTTGCGGCAACGGTTCAAACCGAATCTGGCTGTTCGAACGGGTAACTTCCAGCACCGCTTTAGCACACTGGAGAATCGTGAACTCATGCGGATTGCCGATGTTCGTGGGCAGCGATTCGTGCGCCTTCGACAGCGCGAGAATTCCCTCGACCTCGTCGCTGACGTAACAGAAGCTGCGGGTCTGTAATCCGTCGCCGTAAACGGTGAGCGGCTCGCCGCGCAATGCCTGCTTCATGAAGTTCGAGATCACGCGGCCGTCGTTGATCTGCAGCCTCGGACCATAGGTGTTGAAGATCCGCACGATGCGCGTGTCCACGTGATGGTAGCGGTGGTAAGCCATGGTCGCGGCCTCGGCAAAGCGCTTGGCCTCGTCATACACCGAGCGCGGGCCGACGGGGTTCACGTGTCCCCAGTAGCTTTCCTTTTGCGGATGCTCCAGCGGGTCGCCGTAGCACTCCGAGGTTGATGCCAGCAGGAACTTCGCATTGTACTTGCGAGCGATTTCCAGGCAGTTGAGCGTTCCCGCCGATCCGGCTTGCAGAGTTTCGATGCCGTGCTTCAGGTAATCCACCGGACTGGCTGGCGAGGCGAAGTGAAAAACATAATCAACCCCGCCTGGATCGAAGGCATGGCAGACATCCTGCTGGAGAAATTCGAAGCGCGGCTCGTGTGCCAGGTGCGCGAGGTTGTCCATGCGTCCCGTCAGCAGATTGTCGGCACAGACCAGCGAGTGCCCTTCCGCCAACAGGGCGTCGCACAAATGCGAGCCCAGAAATCCCGCTCCGCCCGTGACCAACACGCGCATGTCTCGTCCTTCCGGTACTTCTGCAAGAAAAGCTTACTCCCTGGCTGACCTTGGCGATGTGTCCTTTATCACAGTTTGCCGGCTCACGCGCTCCGTATAATCAAGGGTTCCAATAAGCAGGCGTTCATGGCTGAAAGCCACGCAGATTTACTCATCATCGGAGCGGGCATTGTCGGGCTGGCCACTGCTCTCGAATGCGCCCGCCGATTTCCCGACAAGCGTCTGCTCGTTGTGGAGAAAGAAGACCACGTCGCCGCCCACCAGACCGGCCACAATAGCGGCGTTATTCATTCCGGCCTTTACTACCGTACCGGCTCGCTCAAGGCGCGCAACTGCGTCGCCGGATGCGCCTCGATGAAGCGCTTTTGCCAGGAACACGGCATCGCTTATGAAGAGTGCGGGAAGCTGGTAGTGGCCACGGCGCCCGATGAGGTTCCGCGGCTGCATCAGTTGTACGAGCGCGGTGTCGCCAACGGTGTTCCCGGCCTGCGCATGCTCGACCGCAACGAATTCCGCGAGATCGAGCCTCATTGCGAAGGCATTTGCGCGCTGCACGTTCCGTCCACCGGAATCGTTGACTACATCGAGGTAGCGGCGAAGTACGCTGAGCTCATTCAGCGCGCGGGCGGCGAGATTCGTCTGGACGCGAAGGTCACAGGCCTGCGTGACGACGGAGACGCCAATATCGTCGAGACCACCGCAGGCACGTTTCGCGCGAGCTACGCCATCAACTGCGCCGGACTCTACAGCGACGCCATCACTCGCATGGCGGGATGCAAGACCGACCTCGAGATCATTCCCTTCCGCGGCGAGTATTACGAGATCAAGACCGAGCGCCGCTACCTGGTCAAGAATCCGATCTACCCAGTACCTGACCCGCGCTTTCCGTTCCTCGGTGTGCACTTCACCCGCCACGTGAACGGCAGCGTCGAGGCCGGCCCGAATGCGCTGCTGGCATTCCGCCGCGAAGGCTACTCCGGCAGTTCACCCGACCTGAACGAAGCCGTGCAGATGCTGCAATGGCCGCGGCTTCTGGAAGATGGCGCGCAAGTACTGGAAGATGGGCATGGCCGAGCAGTATCGCGCATGGATCAAGCCGGCCTTCACGCGCGCGCTGCAGCAGATGGTACCCGAACTGAAGGAAGATGACCTCGCACCCGGTGGCTCAGGCGTGCGCGCGCAGGCGGTAGACCGCAATGGCAACCTGCTCGACGACTTCCACTTCGTGCACAGCCGCCGCATGATTCACGTATGCAACGTGCCCTCGCCCGCGGCCACGGCCTCGCTCGAAATTGGCCGCGAAGTGGTCGATATGGCGGCGAACTGATTTGAGTTGGCAGGTGAGCAGGCGCAGCCCGCGCAAAATAACCAGTAGGACGCCCTACGCGTGCGCTGGTTTATCCCAACCGCTGTTCGGTGTGTGGGGCCGGGCCATGACCAACAGCGTACCGCCGAAGCGCGGGAACAGCTTCAGGATACTTTTGCCAGCGTGGAACGCGAGCCCGTTATGCGCCTCGGCGGAGCGCGGCTGAAAGCAAGTGTGCGATTCAGCAATGGTGTATCCGTGCCGATTTAACAAGGTGACGAGATTCTGCTGGTTGAAACTCATCACGTGCTCGGCGCCCTCGTGAAATCTTCCCGCTGAATATCGCAGGTAATTTGGCGCGCCGAACGCGTTCGGTGTGGTGATGATGACCCGCGTGTCAGCTCTGCAAAACCTCTTGATGCCGTCCAGCATCCGCCCTGGGTTCGACAGGTGCTCAATGATGTCGCCCGCTATGACGAGGTCGAACTTCTGATTCACCGGCAGCTCGTCCAATCGTTCGACGTCGCCGGGGACCACATTGTCGAAGATCCCAAGCTTGCGCATTTCCTCGATGACGTCGCTGCTGCGATCAACCCCCACCACCTTCGCACACTGCGTCAGTTTCCAATGCAGGCTCTGTTTGGCAGACTTGACCCGGTCTTCTCCGGCAAGGTCCGTGAACCCCACGCACCCCAGGTGAAGAACAGTCAGGCCCGAACTGATTGCTACGATGAAGTCTTCTTTAGCGACGTACATAGCGCCTGCGGTTGCCCATTTCCGCACCCTGTTGCGCCCAGGGATCGGAAGCAGGAATTATCTCGCTTCCACCGATCTCGAAGTGTACTTGTATACCATCCCGCCCTTCATCACGAACACGACGCGCCGCACAGCGGTGATGTCCTTCAGCGGGTCGCCGTCCAGCGCGATGATGTCAGCTTGCATGCCGGGCGCGATCGAGCCGATCTGATCGCCCATTCTCATAGCCTCGGCTGCGAGCGAGTTGGCCGACACCATCGCCGTCATCGGATCAACTCCCACATCGCGCACACGATCGACGAACTCCTCAGCATTGCGTCCATGTGCGCCCGCGACGGCGTCGGAGCCGAAGACGATCTTCAGTCCCGGAATCTTATACGCCCGCTTCATGAAGTCGCGGTACATCGGAATCAGCGCCTCCATCGACGCGAAACCATCTAGCGTAGCCGGATAGCCGGGCGTGCCGACAAATTTCTCTTTGTTCAGCAGGTAGTTTTCCCACACCAGACCAGCCTGCGGATCGAGGTAGGTTCCCTTCTCCGCCATCAGCTTGAGATCGTCGTCCGTCGCCAGCACACCGTGCTCGACCTCCGTGCAGCCGGCGACAGTCGCTGCGTGCACGGCCTCTCCGTAAGCATGCACGAGCGTGCGTAGTCCCTGCTTTTTCGCTTCATCGCAAGCCGCGTGTAATTGCTCTGGCGAGAGCATCATGTCGGGTTTGCGGATACTGTAGTTGGCGAAAATTTTGATCAGGTCCGCGCCCGCGGCCTTTTGCTTCCGCACGAAGGCGCGAATCTCATCCGGCGTGCCCGACTTTTCGCCTTGCCCCATGAGTGGCTCAGCGGAGGTGAAAATGCGTGGCCCGGGAATCCCGCCCTTATTGATAGCATCGCGCAACGGGACATCGGCCGGCGAGCCAACGCTTTGCACCGTGGTGAATCCGGCCATCAGCGTTACCCAGGCGTTTGAGGCAACCTGATACGCAACCTCTTCCGGCGTTCCACCTGGACTGCCGCTCTTGCCGTCCTTGCCGAAGCTCCACGCGATATGCACATGCGAGTCGATCCAGCCCGGCATCACCGTCAAGCCGCGCAGGTCATAGTCAACCGGTTCTGCTTTCGGATCGATAGCAACGATTTTGCTGCCCTCGATCACAATACGCGTGTCGTGCAGCACGTGGCCCTTGCCGTCTAGCGCGCTGCGGACGGCGATTACGGCACGTTGCTTTGGACCAGGATCGGCTTGTCCCATGGCATTTACAAACAGACTACTCAGGATGAACGCAACCGCCGCAATCCGCATGCTTGAAACTCGAAACTGGAAACTGCTTTCTACCGCACGACGCCTTCCAGCGGAGAGCTCGCCGTGGCATAAAGCTTCTTCGGCATGCGGCCCGACAAGAACGCTTGCCGTCCCGCGATGACCGCTCCCTTCATCGCTTCAGCCATCAGCACCGGCTCTTGTGCGCCGGCGATTCCGGTGTTCATCAGCACGCCATCCATGCCCAGCTCCATCGCGATGGTTGCGTCCGATGCCGTGCCCACACCCGCATCCACGATCAGCGGAACGTCGGTTATGATCTCGCGCAGAATGCGCATGCTGGGCAGGTTCTGGATGCCCAGCCCGCTGCCAATCGGCGCACCCAGCGGCATGACGGCACTTGCGCCGGCATCAATTAACCGCTTAGCAACTACAATGTCATCTGATGTATACGGCAAAACAGTAAAGCCTTCTTTTACTAATACTCGGGTTGCCTCCACCGTCGCCTGCACATCAGGAAACAGCGTTTGCTGATCGCCTATGACTTCGATCTTCACCCAGTCCGACAGACCGACCTCGCGTCCCAAGCGCGCCGTTCTAATCGCCTCGTCCGCCGTATAGCAACCCGCAGTGTTGGGCAAAAGAAAATACTTCGAAGGATCGATGAAGTCGAGGAGCGACTCTTTACTGCGGTCAAGGTTGACCCGGCGCACTGCGACTGTGACCATCTCGGCACCAGATGCCTCTATAGCGCGAGCAGTCTCCTGGCCCGACTTGTACTTGCCTGTGCCCACGATGAGGCGCGAGCGAAACTGTTTGCCTGCAATGATGAATGAGTCCATGCGGATATTGTAATGAATGCCGCGCCGCCGGACTGTGATTTCGCGCACTTCGTCCCGCGCCGCTTGGCATTGGTCGCAGCAGTACCTTATGCTCAGTGCGCTCCGACGCGGCAGTCGGGCCGCCAATGATTCTCGGAGATGCCATGAAACCGTTGATTGCCACGCTGATTCTCTGCGCTTCCCTGCCGGTCTTCGCCGCCGATAAGCCCACCGCAGACGTTCTTGGCCGTTGGGTTGGCGGCACGTGGCCTCTCGAAGGCAAGATGCTCGACACCGACTACAGCAAGGCGACCACGGTTACGGGCGTCAGCAACTGCGGATGGTCGCCCAGTCGCATCTTCATGATTTGCGATCAGTCGCTACTGGAAGACGGCAAGCCCAGCCGTGAGCTCTCCGTCTACGCGTACGATCCTGAGAAGGAAGCGTTTCATTTTTTCGGAATGTCTCCTACTGGAGGCCGTCCACACTCGACTGACCTGAGTATCAGCCCCGACGGCACACATTGGGTCTATTCGAACCAGACGGAGATCAAGGGCAAGACGGTGCAGTTCCGAACCATCAATGAATTTCGCAACCCGGACCACATCGACTGGTGGTCTGAGTATTCCACCGATGGCGGAGCACACTGGGTCAAGATGGGCGAGGGCAAAGAGACGCGACAGAAGTAATTGACTCACGGGCGAGCATGGCTCGAAATGCGCCCGGACTGGTTCCCGCAATACTGTGAAAGCTACGCGTGAAGTGGCTCTGGTCAGCAAAGCCCATGTCGCAACTGATGTCGGCCAGCGAATGTTCAGGGTGTAGCATGCGCTCGCAAGCTTCGCGGACGCGCAACCGGTGCAGGTATTCGCCGATTCCCATTCCAGTGAACCTGCGAAAGACGCGCGATAGGTGGACCGGATGGACGCCCGCTTCATGGGCAAGATCGTCCATCGTGATGCGCTCGCGAAACTCCAGGCTTAGCTTTTCCTTGACTCGTCGCAACCAGAACGGAGGTGCCGTGCAACGCTCGGGCTTACACGCCACCGCCCCCAAGAGTTCCGACACCAGGCTCTCGACTTGAAGGTCATCGTGATCGAGCAGGGTGCGCGTTTCGGAATAGAGTTTCATCGCGAGCCATAGCAACGTACCTCCCTCGAAGTCGTAGGCGACGCCGAGGTTGCCGGAACAATCCTGAAGCTTGCGTTGCCAGCCGCGTTCCACTTCGATGCCGAACATGCGGGCGCCGCGCGGTCCTATTTCATCCTGATGCGGCACTCCGGAGGGGCGGAACGAGAAAGTAAACGGCCGAAATTGCAGGTCGCGATGGCCGTATTTCTCGCCGTAATCGCCGCCAAAGAAAAGGCAGAAAAACGGTAGCTCGTGCGAATGTGCCGGCAATCTGCGCGGCTGCGAATGGTTCAATTCGGTGAAGATAGCTCCACCGACAGCCTGCTTGCCCAGCACGCTGCCATAAAATTTGCCGCCGGTCAGTCGCTCCTCACCGCTGGGAATTTGCGCCGACGCTGCCATTACTTGTCCTCACAAGAGGTTGATTTTGTTCAAGACCCCAGCACCTGATTCCCTTAGACTCGTCGCATCTTGGATGGAAAGCATCCCGGTGAGGAGAAAATATGTCGATGCGAATTCCTGCGGTACTCGTGCTTTCATTGGCGCTCGTGGTGGCGGCCGGGTTACATACTACACTGGCGCAAGGTCCGGCCTCAGCTTCGTCCGACACGCCTCACTTTACGCAAGACGGCAAGCTGGAGTTCCCAGCAAATTATCGCGAGTGGATTTATCTAACCAGCGGACTGAACATGAGCTACGCACCACGTATGGCGGGCATGGCCGGGCACGACATGTTTGACAACGTGTTCGTGAATCCCTCGGCCTATAAGGCATTCCTCGCGACCGGAACCTGGCCCGATCAGACCATGCTCGTGCTCGAGCTGCGCGGCGCCGCGAGCAATGCCTCGATCAACAAGTCGGGACACTTTCAGACCGCCGATGACATGGGTCACGAGGTCCACATCAAAGACAAACGCCTCCCCGGCGGATGGGCCTTCTACGGCTTCGACGACACTAAACCCACCACTCCTTTCCCTCACGCGATGGATTGCTACAGTTGCCACGAGCAGCACGGCGCCGTGGACACGACGTTCGTCCAGTTCTATCCCACGCTGATTACGATCGCCAAGCAAAAGGGGACTCTGAGCGCGGCGTACAAGAAAGACGAAGCAAAGAAGTAAGGCGGCACGGTTAACTCGTTCGCAGCGCTTCCAGCGTGGACCGCGCCGAGTTGGCCATGTGCATGATGTCGGTGCCGACCGCCACCATTCTCGCGCCAGCCGTGATCTCATTGCGGGCCTGGTCCGCGTTACTACAATAGATTCCCATGGGTAAACTTGTTCTGGCGCATACCGCTCGAACTTTGTCGATCGCCGCCACCACATGAGGGTGACTCACCTGCCCTACCAGGCCCATACTGTTCGAGAGATCGTATGGGCCGACGAAGAGCGCATCGATTCCCGGCACCGCCGCAATCTGGTCAACGCTCCCGATAGCGTCGCGATGTTCTATCTGAACGACCACCGCTGTCTGCGCGTTGGCTGACGCGAGATACTCGGCGAACCGCAGGCCATATCCCTGCGCCCTCCCGAGTCCTACGCTGCGCTCGCCCAGCGGCGGATACTTCGCCAGGGCAACAATCTTTCGCGCATAGGACTCGGAACTCACCATTGGCACGATGATGCCGCTGCACCCTGTATCCATGACCCGCTTCATGTTCTCCGTCGTGCCGTCAGGCACCCTCACCAGCGTAAAGCTGCGACCCGCCACAGCCTGTATCGCTGCCTGGGCATCCTTGATCGACAGACTTCCATGTTCCAGGTCGATGAATATCCAGTCAAAGCCGAGCAACGCAAGTGCTTCGGCAACTTCTGATGATGCGACCGTCAACAGCGTCCCGATGATCGGCTTGCTGCCCTGCAGCGCATCGCGAAGCGTCGTAGTCATTGGGAATCTCCCCCGGAACGACTCTTTACCCCGCGAAAAAACCGCTGTGCCTTCGCCACATCCCGTCCAATCTGCTCTTTAAGCGCATCGACCGACTCGAACTTGATCTCGTCGCGCAGGCGTTTCAAGAAAATCAATTCCACTTCCGTCTGCGCCAGCAACTCGATCTCGTGGAAGTTCAACAGATGGCTCTCGATGGCAAATGAGTCCGGCCCAAACGTCGGACGCACGCCCACGTTGGTTACCGCGTCAAAGCACTCGCCGTTAATGCGCACCCACGTGATGTACACGCCGTTCGCGGGAACCAGTTCGTCGTAGCGCGCTAGGTTGACGGTCGGCACGGTATAACGCGTTCCGTATCCACGGCCGCGGCCAGGGTTTGACAGGATGCTGAACGGCCGCCCCAGCAGCGCGCGCGCCCTGTCCACTCGCCCGGCGGCGACCAGCTTGCGGATCTCGCTGCTCGACACATGATGCCCACGTAGCAGTTGCTCCGAGTACGTGTGTACATCAAATCCCATCTCGCGCCCAAACGCGCTCAGGGTCTCGACATTGCCTTGCGCCTTGTGACCGAAATGAAAGTTGTAGCCCTCGTGCACCTCGCGCGCGTGCAACGTGTCCACCAGCACCTGACGAGCAAAATCATGCGCCGACATCAGCGAAAGATCCCGCGTAAACGGCAGCACCAGCACGGCATCCACGCCTGTCTGTGACAGCAGTTGCAGCTTGACTTCGAGCGGTGAGAGCAGCTTCGGTGCGCTGTCGGGCCGCAAGATCCGCAACGGATGCGGATCGAATGTCACCGCCACCGCTTTGCCGCCGATCGCATGCGCGCGTTCCGCCATATGCCGCACCACCGCTTGGTGCGCAACGTGTACGCCGTCGAAGTTGCCCACGCTCACCACGGATGGACCCAGTTGCGCGGGCACTTCTTCAAGCTTGCGAAATACTTGCATCGTTGGTCGGCACCTGGAGTTCAAATTCGAGCTTCAGCCCGTCGTAGGAGAGCCGTACATTCTCCGGCAGCGTGGCGTTGGTCGCCTCATGCGGCAGGTCATGCGACATGTGAGTAAAAAACGCGCGCTTCGGCTTGAGTTGCTCGACGATCTTCAGCGAGTTCTCCAGCGTCGAGTGAGTGGGGTGCGGATGGTGACGCAGCGCGTCCAGGATCAGAATATCGAGGCCTTCCAGTTGCGCCATCGTTTCGTCGGGAATCGAGCTGAAGTCCGTCAGGTACGCTGCCGAGCCGAAGCGATACGCCTCGATGGGATAGTCGCCGTGGTTCACCACCAGCGGAATAAACTTCGCACCGAACAACTCGATAGGCCCATCGATATTGAAAATCTCCACCTGTGCCAATCCACCATATTTGTAGTCGCCGTCGAAGATGTACCGAAACACACTCCGCAACACGTTCGCCGTCTTCTCCGTCGCGTACAGCGGAACCTTCCCTCCCCCGGTAACCCGCGGAAAGCTCAGCGGCCGCACATCGTCCAGCCCGAGAATGTGGTCCGCGTGTCCATGCGTGTACAGCACTGCATCGATGCGCCGGATTTGCTCGCGAATCGCCTGCTCACGGAAGTCAGGCGACGTGTCGATCACCACCGTGTGCCCGTCCCACTGCACCATAATCGACGGCCTTAGCCGCCGATCGTGCGGATCCGGCGAGGTGCACACCGCGCAGGTGCAGCCGACCGTGGGCACACCCATCGAGGTCCCGCTGCCCAGCACGGTCAAAGTCGCGTTCATCACTTCGAGGGTGGAACGCCGTCCTTAGGCGGGTTGGCGATCAGATTGGTCACTTCCAAGTAAGCCATGCGCAGCTCGTACAGAACGTTGCGCAGCGTTCCCTCTTCCGCCGGCGTGAGGTTGCCCTTGGTCTTGTCGTTCAAGATGCCGAGAATGTCGATGGTCTGCCTCGCCCCGATGAGGTCGAGCATGGGCTTCTCGCCTTGCGGCGCAGCCAGCCCCAATTGCATCAGCGTGGTCATATACAATGAGGCGACAAATTTCTCGAAGCTCATCTCCAGGTCGCGAGCTTGCTCGGCTCTTCCCTGCTTGTCCAATTCCTTGCGGATGCGATAGTCCATCTTCTTCGTCGTCTCGGCATACGCATCGGCGCTCGCCTTGTGTTCTTCGGTGGTCGGACCCTCACCCTCTGGCAGCGTTTCGGCCGCAGGCTCTTCGGGTTGAACAGCTTTCTGCTGCGCCTCACGCTCCTGATTGGCACGTTGCTGTGCCGCGTTCTCAGCGCGTTCGCGCTCGGCGGCGCGTTCCTCGGCCTCGACCACGTCCCGGCGCAACTCGCCGTCGTCGCCAAACAAGCGGCGATCATTCACTACAAACCCTGATTGCTTTTCTTCTTTCTCTGCCATAGCTCCCCTGGTTACAACTGGAACGGAATGGATTGCACCGTGACCTTTTGCTCGCCGATTTGCACGACGGTGCCCGGCGCTGCTAACTCGCGACGCAGATATCCCAGCGCAACCGTGCGCTCGCCGCTCGGAAACGGTACCCGCGCTACGCTGGCAATCTCGCCAATATTCTTGCCTTCGGACTGAATCTTGCTTTCTGTCTGCGGGGGCTCTCCCTCGATTAGAAATCCTGTGAACGTGCGGTGCAGAATGGCGCGTGCGTGAATGCGCTCCACAATCTCCTGCCCGATATAGCAACCTTTGACGAAGCTCAGCGCGTGCTTCTGCTCGGTCTCCTGCGGCAAGTCGCGCTGACTGAGGTCGAGGCCGTAACGTGGAACCCCGCGCGCGATGCGATACCACTCCAGTGCCTCGCTGCCGACGGGCGTCGCACCCGAATTCGACAGCGCGTCCCACACCGTGTCGGCCTGCTCGGCCGCGAACCAGACCTCATAGCCATCCCAATTCGGATGCGTGTCGCGCGCGACCGAAATGCCAGTGCCTCGCCAGGTCACATCGACCACTTGGCCTCGCTCGAGTTGAGAAACCTCGATGCCTGCTTTTTGCAAAACCTCTGCAGCACGCGGCCCGGCGACACCCACTGCCGACAACTTGTCGCTGATATCGGCGACCTCAACGTCATCCATGATTATGTAGCGGTCAAACATCTCCGTGATTGCCGTCACTTGCCCGCGATCGCTGGTCACCAGCAGATAGTCGCCGCGATTGTAGGCCACCATGTCGCCGACGATGCGTCCCTGTGCGGTCAGCATGAAGCAATACACACCATGCCCCAGCGACAGGTCACGCACATTGTTGGTCACCATGCCATTGAGCCAGCGGACGCGGTCTTCGCCTGTCAGCACCAGTTTGGCCTGCCAGCTCATGTCGTAGAGCCCGCAGCCTTCCAGTAACGTCCGAAACTCGCCCGCCGGATTACCAAACGACACCGGCGTCTCCGCGCCCCGGTATTGTCCCAGGGCCACACCGCTTGCCGTCAGCTTGTCTTGCAACGTGGTCACACTCATACAGAACCTTTGATTATAGCGGAGGAAAAGGGCGCAGACCCACCGTCCTTGTTATACGTTAGCTGCATGAGTTGCTGGTCTCGCGCCGCGCTTTGCGTCGTCCTGCTGTGTCCCTTCGCCTTCGGGCTGGGGCAGAAGAAATACGTAGAGGCCACAGCGCAGCTCGGCAGCTTCGCCATCGTCGCCGGGGCGGCTGCGTCTTCTGTTTACGTCGACTCCGCCGACTATCCCGGCGTACTCCGCGCAGCAGGAGACCTCCAAGGCGACATCGCACTTGTAACCGGGGTAACTCCCGCGATGACCAACAGCAAGTCGGATCTACCAACTCACGCGATCATCATCGGCACCATCGGAAAAAGCTCAATCATCGACGCTCTCGTTCGCAGCGGCAAGATTAACGTCACCGCCATCGACGGCAAGTGGGAATCGTTCCTGATTCAAGTCGTGCCCGCTCCTCTGCCCGGCGTTGCCAGCGCGTTAGTGATTGCAGGCAGCGACAAACGCGGCACGATCTTCGGAATCTATGACCTCTCGGAACAGATTGGCGTCTCGCCGTGGTACTGGTGGGCCGACGTCCCTGTTCACCACAAGGACGCGTTGTTCGTGAAGCCCGGTGCGTACGTGCAAGGTCCGCCGGCAGTGAAGTATCGCGGCATTTTCCTCAACGACGAGGCTCCCTCGCTCTCTGGTTGGGTGCACGAGAAGTATGGAAATTACAACCAAGAGTTCTACACGAAAGTCTTCGAACTGCTGCTGCGGCTGAAGGCCAACTACCTCTGGCCCGCGATGTGGAACAACGCCTTCAACGAAGATGATCCGCTGAACCCCAAACTGGCCGACGAATACGGCATCGTCATGGGTACCTCGCATCACGAACCCATGCTGCGTGCGCAGCAGGAGTGGAAGCGTCACGGCACTGGTCCATGGGACTACGCAAACAACTCTGCGGAGCTCAACAAATTCTGGACGGAGGGCATCGAGCGCAACAAGAACTACGAGAGCATCGTCACGCTCGGCATGCGCGGCGATGGAGACATTCCCATGTCCGAGAGCGCCAATGTCGCGCTGCTCGAAAAGATCGTCGCCGACCAGCGTGCGATTCTCTCCGCCGATATGAACAAGGACCTCAGCGAAGTGCCGCAAGATTGGGCGCTCTACAAAGAGGTACAGGAATATTACGAGAAAGGCATGCGCGTTCCCGACGACGTGACCTTGCTGTGGTGCGACGACAACTGGGGAAACATTCGCCGCCTGCCAACGCCCGACGAACGCAAGCGCTCAGGCGGCGCGGGAATCTACTACCACTTCGACTACGTCGGCGGACCGCGCTCGTACAAATGGCTCAACACGGTTCCCATCACCAAAGTCTGGGAGCAGATGAACCTTGCCTACGACATATGGCGCCGATCGCATCTGGATCGTGAATGTCGGCGACCTGAAGCCGATGGAGTTTCCCATCGAGTTTTTCCTAACGTTCGCCTGGAACCCGCACCGCTGGCCGAAAGAAGCGATCGCCGACTACACGCGGATGTGGGCGGAACGCGAATTCGGCCCGGAGCACGCTACCGAAATCGCCCACATCGTTTCGCAGTACACCAAACTCAATGGCCGGAGAAAGCCGGAGCTAATCGACCCCGACACGTTCAGCCAGACCAATTATCAGGAGGCCGACCGCGTGCTCGCGAAATGGAAATCACTGGTCGACGAAGCGGAAAAAATTTACGCTAGCCTTCCGGTCAACGAGCGCGACGCATTTTATGAACTCGTCCTGTACCCAACGAAGGCTTCTGCTCTAGTCACGAAAATCTACGTCACTGCTGGAAAGAATCATCTCTACGCACTTCAGGGACGCGCCAGTGCCAACGATCTCGCGGCTCAGGTTCGTGCACTCTTCCAGGCTGACGCCGATTTATCCGCCGAATACAACCACAAGCTCGCCAACGGCAAATGGAACCACATGATGGATCAGACGCATCTCGGTTACACTTCGTGGCAACAACCTGACACTAACGTCATGCCCGAAGTTCGACCCATCAGCCTTCACGATGCTGGGAGCATGGGCGTCGCGGTCGAAGGATCTGTCCTGCCCTGGCAGAGCGGCCTTCACGACGAGTCATCTCTTTCCTTCGATGTCTTCAACCAGCAGCGGCGATATATCGGCGTGTTCAATCACGGGAAGGCTCCCTTCGAGTTTTCCGTAAACACGACTGCGCCATGGATTCTGGTTGAGCCTGAACGTGGCACGGTCGCGAAAGATCAGCGCATCTGGGTGACAATCGACTGGGATAAAGCACCCTCAGGATCGCCCAGCGGATACGTTTTTCTCGACGACACCGCTGGCCAAACAGCGAACGTCCCAATAACCCTATTCAACCCACAGCAGCCGACCCGATCCTCGCTCAACGGCTTCGTCGAGGCTGACGGCTACGTCTCCATCGAAGCCGAGCACTACACAAAGAAGTTGGACACGCCGCAAGCCAGTTGGCACAAAATTGACGACTACGGACGCACGCTCTCGTCGATGTCGATTTTCCCCGTCACTGCGGAGAGTGTCACTCCGCCGGCTGACTCGCCCAGCCTCGAATATCAGATGTACTTGTTTCATCCGGGCAAGCTCGAGGTCGAGGCGATTCTTGCGCCGACGCTGAATTTTGTCCCCGGACGCGGCCTGCGCTACGCGATCTCCTTCGATGACCAGCCGCCGCAAATCATCGACGCGCTCGCACAGAACACGCAGCGTGACTGGGAGCAATCAGTCGAAGACAGCGTGCGCAAGGTGAAATCTACCCACATCGTCGAAGGTGTCGGCTATCACACCTTGAAGGTGTGGATGGTCGATCCCGGAGTAGTCCTCCAGAAACTCGTCGTCGATCTCGGCGGCGTCAAACCCAGCTATCTCGGCCCGCCCGAGAGCTTCCACAATCCGTGAGCTCTCATGGCTAGTTGCTAGTTGCTAGTCGCTTTCGTTATCGTTCCAACTCGTGACCACTCACAAGCGCATCGCCGTCGTTGCCGGAGACGGCATCGGCAAAGAAGTCATTCCTCTCGCTCTCGACGTGCTGCGCGCTCCGGGCGCGCCGCTCGAGTTCACTACCTTCGACTGGGGCGCCGATCGCTACCTCATAGACGGCACCACCATCCCTCCCGACGGCTTCCAAATGCTGGCGCGCGACTTCGACGCCATCTTTGTCGGCGCACTGGGCGATCCGCGTGTGCCGTCCAACATTCATGCCAAGGAAATCCTGCTCGGCATGCGCTTCCAGATGGACCTCTACGCCAACGTTCGTCCCGTGAAATTGCTCGATGCTTCGGTCTGCCCGCTGAAGAACGCCACGCCCGCCGACATTAACTTCACCGTGATTCGCGAAAACACCGAAGGCGTGTATGCAGGCATGGGCGGCAACTTCAAGTTCGGCACACCCGACGAAATCGCTACGCAAGAAGACATCAACACCCGCAAAGGCGTCGAACGCATCATCCGCTACGCCTTCGAATATGCCCGCTCGAACGGCCGCAAGAGAGTCCTGATGGCCGACAAATCGAATGTCATGACCTATGCCGGCGGCTTGTGGCAACGCGTCTTCAGGCAAGTTGCGACAGAGTTTCACGATATCGCAACTCAGCATATGTACGTGGACGCGCTCTGCTTGCAAATGGTACGCGAGCCACAATCGCTCGATGTCATCGTGACCAACAACATGTTCGGCGACATCATCACCGACCTCGCCGCCGCGCTACAGGGCGGACTCGGCATGGCGGCCAGCGGCAACATCCATCCTGGCCGCACGTCGATGTTCGAGCCCGTACACGGCTCCGCTCCCCCGATCGCCGGCAAGGACCAGGCCAATCCCATCGGCGCGATCCTCACCGGCGCAATGATGCTGGCCCATCTTGGTCTCACCGCCGAGTCCCAGAAGATCGAAGCCGCGGTGCTCGATGCCGTCCGCGAAAAGAAGACAACCGCGGACATCGGTGGCACGCTCGGCACCCGTGAGTGTGCGCAGTGGATCGCGAGTCGCATCGCGCGGTAAGGCGGTGCCGAAATGGGACTTGTCGGTGCTGAGGTACCCCCCTCCCCCCTCCCCCACGAATCCTTGTTTTCATGGAGATAGCTGCTATTTTGTGCGCAAGCGATTGAGCCCGTTAGAGTTATGGGTAAAATCCTCTTAACAAAGGACTTAGTTTGTGTTTTTTCGAGGACGGAGTGAGGCCTTGGTGGGTGAACGGACAAAAAGCGAGAACGAACATGACCCTTCACAGGTCGAATCACCTTTACTTTGACGATGCGGTGAAGATCCGGCTGCTCCTCGGAGGACACAGCTCTCCCTCATCGTTCCGTAAGAGACTGTAGGTTCAGGAGTGGGGATTCACTAGGACGCAGGTCACGGTCGAGTGTGATAAGAAGTTGTCAGTGGCCGGTTGTCAGTTGTCGCTGGAAGTTAATAGGCCACCCCGTCAAAAGAAGGCGAGAGGGGGCTCATATCCCACTTTCCCCAAAACCAGGGAAATGTGGGCCACGTGCCAAGAGCGGGCGATAACGGTGAGGGCTGGAGCAAATGATATTCTTGCCGCGAGCCTGTCTGCCGCCTCACTGCTCGACCATCTGAAGCTATGGGAACCGTCGACTTCATCAAGACCCTATCCGTGGTGTTTGTGACCCTTTTCCCAGTGGTCAATCCCATCGGAGACGCGCCAATCTTTCTGGCGCTGACGCAACAATATCCGCCATCAGCACAGCGTATCTTGGCGCGTAAGATCGCGGCCTATGGTTTTGCGCTGCTGGCGGTTTCGTTCCTGTTCGGCAGCATCATCCTCGACTTTTTCGGTATCAGCATTGTGGTGATTCAGATCGCGGGCGGACTGGTAGTGGCCGCAACCGGCTGGAACTTACTCAATCAGAAGGACGCCGCTCCCACCGAGCAAGAGGCCAGCGAATCCCTCCAAGACGCGCTGGAACACGCTTTTTATCCGCTGACGTTGCCCATCACCGTGGGCCCCGGCTGCATCTCCATCGCGATCACCCTCGGCGCTCATCTACGCCATCAGGCGGGACCTGGCTTCGAGCACGGCTATCCGCGGCACTTCATCGCCGGACTTATCGGCATGTTCCTGTTGTGCGTATTAGTGCTGATCTGCTACAGCAATGCTGACCGACTGGTGAAGTGGCTGGGCAAGTCGGGCACCACCATCATGACGCGGCTGTCGGCATTTATCCTGCTCGCCATCGGCGTACAGATTATGTGGAACGGCCTGGCCGCAGGGCTGCCGCAGCTGTTTGGGTTCCTGACCGCAAAATAACAATCGCTAGAACACGCGTGAGAGTTCATATTCCCCACCCTTTCCCAAAACAAGGGAAAGGATGGGGCACCCAAATCTAAATTTGTCGAATGCGAAAAGGGTGGGCGATCCGCCATGTGCCAGCAAGATTGCCTCGAACTGTTACAATACTTACAACAGTTACAACTCGAGGTGAATCGTGGCGAAGGCAACACAGTCGATGGTTCTCAGCATGCGCCTGCCTGTGGAAAGTGGGCAGCGTCTGAAGCGGATGGCGAACCAGCACGGATGGACCGCCAGTGACGCAAGCGCGCGGCTGGTTGAAGAGGGCTTACGGCGTTCGGAGTTTGCCTTTATCGACTTCCGAGACTCGCCGGCGGGTCGGCAGGCCTGCCTTCAAGGCAGCAGCCTGGCGGTTTGGGAGGTAATGTTGCTGGTCCGAAGCTACAAAGAAAATTCCGCCGCCGTCGCCCGCCACCTGCAATGGCCCGAAGCCAAGGTCCGCGCCGCTATGAATTATGCCCAGGCTTTCCCGGCGGAGATCGAGCAGGCCATATCAGAAAACGATCGAGTGGATTTCAAAACCCTGCAACGCCTGCTGCCCCAGGCGGATGAGGTGGTTACTACCAAACGGAAGCGGAGCTGATGCTGAGGCTCCTTCTGGATGAGCATATTTCTCCGCCAGTAGCGGAAGGCCTTCGCCGTCGCAGCCGTTCCCTTATCGTGCATGGCATGGCGGAATGGGAGAACGGCAATTTTCTGGGTCAGGACGATTCCGCGTGCCTCCAGCAGGCTACCCGCAAACGCCTGACACTTGTTACCTACGATCGCCGCACGATTCCACCGCTCCTGAAAACCTGGGCAGAAGAAGGTCGGAAGCATGGCGGAGTAATTTTCGTCGATGAAAAAACTATCTCTCCCGCCGATATTGGTGGCTTAGTACAAGCCCTGCTTCGCTTGTACAAAGAAACAGGAAGATGGGACTGGACCGGGCGAATTTGCTTCCTGCACCGCTGACGTTTGGTGCCCCGAGCCTGCCGCCGCGGAGTTCGCATCCTCATTAGTTGGGCGCTAACCCTGGGTCTGTGAACGACGCGCCGACCACAACCTTCTTGGCCTGCTTCGCTGCTTTCTGCGCAGCCGCTAAGTGGCGCTTCAGGACTCGCATCCCCGCATCCACCTGTCTTTCTTCCAGCGGAAACGGCAGCTGCCTACCGTGGTCCGCTCGAGTACCCACGAGACGCGAGCTATATACCACCACATTTGGATAAAGAAAGCACTTCAGTGGCATTGACTCCGGTGCATCGCAGGCTCATTATCATGAGCGCTTCTTTTTGCGGTAGTCGTTCCTTTCTTATCGGCCTTCTAAATTGGCACGACGGCTCTTACCCAGGCTGGCCAGCTAAATTTCCTGCATTGAAGTTTCGAGTCAAGCAAGAAGGCGGATTGCGTCGAGTTTCCCCGTCTTTCAGTTTGGGGCGCGGTCGCGGCCTCAGCGACCCGCGCTGGGCGAACGAACACCGTTGCCGCCGGTTTGAACGATAGGCGCAGATCAAGTCAGGCCACTGTTGTCCGAAACCCGAATTGAAAAAAACTCGAGGTAAGCACAGAAGGAGACAGGCCATGGCAGATACGAACCTTCAATCGTCAGCAGCAGAGCGCTCTTCCAAGAGCAAGCAGGATCTTCCAGGATGTATTAAGTACATCCTCCTATTGTTTTTGCTCGTGCTCTTCTTCGCAGAGTGGGGCGCGGGGGAGTACAGCAGGCTTGCCGAAGCGTCAGTGCTCACCTGGATCATTCTGTTGGTCAAGCTGGCCCTCATCGCTGGGCTGATTGGTCTTATCAGGGTCCAAAAGGACTTGAAGTGCAATATAAGCGCCCCGGCTGCCGGAGCATGTGTCCCCGAACAGACGGATACGACGGTCGGCTTTCAATACATCACGGTCAAGGGAACAGCCTCGGGAGGTGTTTTTGGCCACTACACGCTGGCGATCTCAGGGCCCTATCCCTACACCGTGATCTATCCTGCCGGCGGCGGTGGGGTCCCTGTTGTCGGCGGCAAACTTGGCGAAATCAACACCACCGCACTCTCCGACGGCTCGTACACGATCACGCTGACCGTGTTTCCGGCGGGAGCGGGAACCCCGAAGGTCTGCACCAAGACGTTCAATCTCTTGAAAGTCGCGGTGTTTATCACGGAAGTCGCGGACGTCGCACCAGTCCCCAATTTCCTCGACGAAACCGCCGAGTTGGTTGTAGGCGCTCACATTGTTTCAGTGGGCGGCGTCCTCGACCTGACCGGCACCGCCTACGTTTATGGATGCCTGGAAGTTGCCACCGTTGAGGTGCTCTACTCACGCGTGGCTTTCCCGGGTCCCGGACCGTCGCAGCCCGCTTTCAATGCTGCCCTGCCGCCGCCTTGGCTCCCCGGCAATACCCTCAACCCACCGCTGGTTTACGACCCGAGCAAGTACTATCCGTGGACCAGAATCGGCGAATTGCCCGCCGAACTCCTCAACGATTGGTCGACCTGCGTACTGTTCGGCACCACCTATCCCGCTCTCGCTCCGGTACCGTGGGACAGCTATACAACTACCGGCGGCGTCAACAGCGGCGGAAGATACTTCCTGCTCCTGGTGGTCACCGACACCGCCTCGCCCACCCCTAACACCTACTACGACCTGCAGCGCACCTGGGTTGACAACTGGGCGGTGGTCTGCCAGATCGTCAAGTTCCAGATATTCAATGGCACGACCTGGGTTGACATTCCACCCTGTACCGATTTGTTGTTGAGCTATGGCACGATCCGCATCGTCGGTCTGGCCTGGGATGCCCTCATCGACTCTGCCTGGCCTGCGACCGCACCCAACGACAACTTCAATCAATACTCGCTGGCGTATTTGAAGCAGTTTTCGGGGGCATGGAGCTCGATTGCGATTGGGACCCCCAACGTTCGGGTACCGAATTCGCTGGCCTTCGTGCCTCCGGCACATCCGAATGCCGGGGACGCCGGCATTTTGGCGGAGTGGGACTTGACGACTCTGGATGCCGGGGTGTCAACCGGCGATTGCAATACGCCTCCGCCCCCAACGAACAAACTCTACCGCGGCTGCTCTTGCACGTACACCCTGCAACTGGGTGTGAGTGACAACACGGTGACGAACACGGCTTCTGATGAGGACCTGCACAACCCTACCATGGAGATACCGATAAAGATCGTCAACGACCTAACCTAGCGTGCGAATTCGATTGGATGGGGCGGTCCGCATGAAGCGGATAGCCCCGCCGATCCGCGAACTAACATGCGTGCCCCGTTCTAGCGCGGTTTTGGCTAGGACGGGGTTTTTCGCTTCCCGAGGACAAAGACCCCGCGACACTAACTGGCTACCGCGGCCTTCGCCTGCTTCGCCGCTTTCAGCTCCGCTTTGTACAGCTTCTGCGCCGAAGCTAATTGCTTTTTCAGAATGCGCACGCCGGCGTCCACGTGCTTCTCTTCCAGCAGAAACGGCGGCAGGAAGCGCACCACGGTGTCTTGCGTGATGTTGAACAGCAGGCCATCGGCCATCGCGCCTTCGAGAACCGGCTTGCCCGGAACCGTTAATTGCAGCGCCTGAATCATGCCGACGCCGCGCGCTTCGGTGGCGATCGAAAACTTACCCACCAACTCTTGCAGCTTGTTCGTCAGATAACCGCCAACACGCTGTACTCGCTCCAACAGGTTTTCGTCTTCGAGGATCGCTAAGTACTCCAGCGCAATGCGGCAAGCCAGCGGACCTCCGCCGAAGGTCGTGCCGTGGCGTCCCGGAGTGATGTGCTGTGCCAGCCAATCCTTCGACAGGAAAGCGCCCATGGGAAACCCGGCAGCCATCGGCTTGGCGATGCAGACCACGTCAGGCACTACACCGAAATGCTCGAAGGCAAACAGCGTACCGGTGCGTCCCATGCCGCATTGGATCTCGTCGAACACTAGCGCCGCGTGATGCTGGTCGGCGAGTCGGCGGCATGCCTGGAGAAATTCGGCGGACGTCTCGAAAATTCCACCTTCTCCCTGGATGGGCTCCAGCACAATGCCGCAGACGCTGTCGTCCATCGCGGCCTGCAGGGCGGCAACGTCGTTACGCGGAACGAAGCGTACGCCCTCCAGCATGGGATCGAAACCCTTGCGGTACTTGTCCTGCGCGGTGAGCGCGAGCGCTCCCATGGTGCGCCCGTGAAAGGAATTTTCCAGCGCAATCAGCGTGGTTTTCTGCGGACCGAACGCAGCATGACCAGCGGCACGAACCAACTTGATCGCACCCTCGATGGCTTCCGTCCCGCTGTTGGTGAAGAACGCTCGATCGAGCCCGGACTTCTGGCACAACTTCTCGGCGAGCAGCCCCTGGTACTCGTTGTAGTACAGGTTCGACAGGTGGATGACCTTGGCCGCCTGCTCGCGCATTACCTTCACGATGCGCGGGTGCGCGTGACCCAAGGCATTCACGCCCAGGCCGGACAAAAAATCGAGGTAGCGTTTGCCGTCGACATCAAACAGGTACACGCCCTTACCGCGCGTGAAGGCGACGGGAT
Source organism: uncultured Acidobacteriaceae bacterium (assembly GCA_963730105.1). GTDB lineage: Bacteria > Acidobacteriota > Terriglobia > Terriglobales > Acidobacteriaceae > DASRAA01. The sequence goes on along the minus strand of CAVSQO010000004.1, from coordinate 42,948 downwards.
AGCGGGCGTAAGTGTTAAGAAGGTATTTCTGCTCAAGGGCGACAATTTCCTGGTAAGAAGACATAGTTTTTCCGCTTCCTACACATTTTAGTTCATACGTCGGAAGACAACGGAATTACAAGAGCCTCGATGGCCGGCCGGAGTCGGGAAGTGATTCGCAGAACTAGTTACAACTTGTGCACCTAAGTGCCGTCTTAGTCGACTGATTCCAAGCGCTATCCCCATTTGGGCCAGTTTGCCCCAGGAGGTGGGTAGTAGCGCTCTCATTAACTGCAAAAGTTTTCACAGGGGTAACAGTAACTCGCTGCTTTGTCGAGGCAAATTTTGGTCTGTTACTTGCACAGTATTTATCAACAAGTTTCCCCTGGCTTGCGCACGATGGTCGACAAATTGGCTTGCGCGTCAATCGACAGGCGCGAATTTCGAGGCATGACCGGATTCTTCCGGTGTCTGCTCAAAGGAATAGGGAAAAGAAATGAAAAAACTGGCTTTGGCAACCGCTTGTGCAGCTTTTCTCACCATCACGGCTGTAGGTGCATGGGCCAATGCGATTCCTCCGCAGGTCACCCTGTCCTCCAGTTCGGTCGGGAGCGTTTACTTCGGCAATAGCGGCGGCACACTCAGCTTCTGGTTCAGCGGGACGTCCGGGCAGTGTGGTCATGCCAACTGCATTTCAGGCAATGCCCTTCTGGATCCGCAGGGAATTACCGGCCAGTACTGGATGTGGATGGTCGGAGGTACTCCGACACTGACCGGATCGCCCTACGATTACAACATTAATATGGGATCGTCCACCATCTACCTCGAAGTGAAACTCGGCACCAACGGTTCGCTGGGCGACCTGATCACCGCCGTATCGCTGAGTGATATGTATGGCGGACCTAGCCCCTATCCGACTCTCGGAGGCACGATCCGCGACTCGACTTCGACTCTCATGTTCCTGACGGATTCGTTCACGCCCACCGGCACCGGGACGATCGACTACACGCTCAATATGGGGAACCACCGTACCGTCGCCAGCTTAGGCGTTGGCCAGCAGACCTATGGCTACCTGTCCAGCGGAGAAGTCAATCCCTCAGTACCAGAGCCCTCGAGCCTGGCGTTGCTGGGGACCGGTGTACTGGGCTTAGCCGGAGTCATCCGCCGCAAGTTTAAGGTCTAATCGGCTGTCAAAACCCCTCCTTTGAAGTTTAGTGGCCGAAGCTAACCAGCTTCGGCCGTTTTTTCGTCTCCTGAAAAGCGCAACCTGATGTACCACAAAAGTTTTATTTCCTCCGTCCTATCAGTGGGATTCACAGAACCGATATTTGCAAATAGTCTGGCACAGTTTTGTGACAAGAGATTTACAAGGACTGTTGCGTTCTTCATCGACGACGGCCGCAAATTCCTCGTAATGAGTCCGTAATTCGGAGTTGGTCTCTATGCGCTTATCGCCGCGGGTCGTCCAAATGCGCGAGGGGTCGAACGTCATACCAATGCCATTACCCCCCGACACCAATCATCAGGATGAACTGACCGCGTTCCGCGGGCTAGTCATCGCCGCTACTGCATCTGCTCTGTTGTGGAGCCTTGGACTCGCCGCCGCCTGGCTTCTGCTTGCCAGGAAATAGTCTCGGCAGCGTTCCAGCAAGCAGTGCTACGACCGTCATCGCGCCTCGTACTCCCGAGCGATCGCATCGTTGTTTCTGCCGCGTTTTACCGCATCGAGATCAGGGCGACCGAAATCATCGCGCCGACAATTCCCGCGCCCTGCATCGGCGAGATTCGCTCTTTCAGCAACACTCGAGCCAGGATCACCGTACTCGCTGGATAAAGCGACGAAAGAACTGCAGCGACATCGAGCCGTCCGTGTCGCGTAGCCGCAATGAAAAGCGCGTTGCCCGCAGAATCGAGTAGTCCGGACCACACCATTGGCCAAACTACGCTTCGCAACGGCCGCGGATCGCGCGGCGTGAACGCGACGATCACCAGCATGAGGGTCGTCGATACGGCACGCGCCGCGACCAGCGGCCAGAAAACTCCATGATGCCCCGCCTGCTTACTGGCGATAAGGAACAATCCGAACGTCACGCCTGCAAGCACCGCAAGCCCTAGGCCGCGATGCGAGTCGACTTGTTCGTTAGGACGCGCCACCAGCCAGATGCTCACCAGCGCAAGTGCGAATCCTATTAATTGAATTCGGTCGGGCAATCCCTCGGTGCGAAAGCCAACCAGCACGGGCAGGATCCCGGTGACGACCGACGCCACCGGCGCAATCACACCCATCCGTCCGATGGCTAACGCTTTGTAGAGCGCAGCGATGCCGAAAGCTCCGGCGAAACCTGCGAAGGCTCCCCATAGCAAGTCCGCGCGCGGCGGAAGCGCCTCACCGGTAATGGCAACCATGGCCAGCATTGCCAGCAATCCACAAGCATGTGCCACCGCCACCACGCGGAAGACGCTTGCCTGTTTGGCGGCGAGACCACCCGAGAAGTCTCCACCACCCCAGACGGCGGCGGCTAGCAGGCTGAGTCCCGAAGCTTCGGTGGTTCCGGTGGTCATGGTTGCCTACAATATACGGTGTAGCCAACTGGCTGTAGCTGCTAAAACTGGAAGTCATTCGCAGCTCGAGTTTCGGCTGTAGGCCTGTAAGTACCGCCACTTTAGTAACTTCCAAGAATTCGTAATTTCACAATGAAATTCCATTTAACATATTTTTCAATCGTAACTTGATCTATAATTTTGGAAGCTATTCACAAGACAAGGGTTAGCAGTGCGCGCAGCAGGCTCCATCGTGGCATTGAAGTTGCACACAAATGACGGGTTCGCTCGCGCGTCCGCACCCGTAGTGCGCGAAGCGAGGCCCAGTCGCCCGATGGCACGAGATCTCCAGTCGCGATTTTTGTTCGTTGTGATTGCGCTGCTGAGCGTGGCGGCGGTGGTGTTTGCCTGGATCAACTTCCAGAAAGATCGCGAGATCCAGATTCCCTATGATGGCGTCTGGTGGGTCGAGAGTGGCGACCATCTGCAAGCCCAGCGTGTCGACGTTAACGGCCCGGGTGAGAAGGCCGGAGTCAAAAAGGGCGACCTGCTGCTCGCGGTTGACGGACGCAACATCGCGGATGTCGGCGGGCTGGAGCGGCAGCTTTACCGCGCGGGCGTCTGGTCCAAGACCACCTACTCGCTGGTTCGTCAAGGCATCCCGGTTGAGGCTCCATTAATTCTGGCGCCGGCCGACCGGACTTTGTACGACGGTCTGCGGGTGATCGCGCTGGTGTACCTTGGGATTGGGTTATACGTCCTATTGCGACGCTGGACCGCGCCCAAGAGTACGCACTTCTACGTTTTCTGCCTGGTGTCGTTCGTCTTCTACGCCTTCCATTACACCGGCAAGCTGAACGACTTTGACTGGATCATTTACTGGTCGAACGTCGTGGCGTGGCTGCTACAGCCGGCGCTGTTCCTGCATTTCGCTCTGACCTTCCCCGAACGGCAGGCAGTGCTGAACGGACGTCGCTGGCTGATTCCCGCGATTTACCTGCCGGGCGCGATACTCCTGGCCATCCAGATCATCGCCCTGGTGTGGCTGCAGCCCAGCGAAGCGCTGCGCTTCAACCTGGACCGCGTGCAGATGCTCTACCTCGCCGCATACTTTGTGGCGGCGACTTTTGTGCTGTGGCACAGCTACCGGCATGCCCGCACGGCCATCTTGCGACAGCAGATGAAGTGGGTTACGCGCGGCACCGTGCTTTCCGTGGCGCCGTTCACAATTTTCTACGTTATCCCGTACCTGTTCGGAAGCGTGCCGACGACGGGCATGCGTGTGTCGGTGCTGTCGCTGGTGTTCCTGCCGCTGACGTTCGGCTACGCCATCTTCCGCTACCGCCTGATGGACGTGGACCTGATCTTCAAGCGCGGCATGGCCTACACCATCGCGGGAGGCGCGATCCTGGCAGTGTATTTCGCGGCCGTCGGCGTTGCGTCAGAGCTCTTCCACAAGAGCTATCCCAGCGCCGGGCCAGTGGGCCTGGTGATCGTGATCACCGTGACGGCGCTGCTGTTTGAGCCATTCAAGAACTGGGTGCAGGATTATCTCGACAAGATTTTCTACAAGAAACGTTACGACTACCGGAAGACCCTGATCGAGTTCGGCCGCGATCTGAATTCCGAAACCGATCTGGACAGCATGCTCACGTCGATCATCGATCGGTTGTCGCGCACCCTGATGGTGGACCGGATGGCGATCTTCTTGTCGGACCCCGAGCGGCCGGAACAGTTCGCGCTGGCCAAGTCGTACGGCATCGCACAAACCGGCAATCTCAATCTCGACTTCCTGCACGTGGAGCGGCCTGAATGGGCGGCTGGACACTTGTTCTTCGACAGCACGTCACATGCGGTGCGCGAGACGCGGGAAGCGCGCGAAGCCATCCACAAGCTTGATTTGAACTACTACATTCCCTGCACCGTGATGAACCGCATGATCGCCGTGCTGGGCCTCGGAAAGACATCCGAAGGCGACTTCCTTTCCACCGAAGACGTGCAGCTGCTGGAAGCGCTGGCGGGATATATCGGCATCGCCGTACAGAACGCGCGCTTATATCGCTCGCTCGAAAGCAAGGTCGCGCAGTACGAACGCTTGAAAGAGTTCAGCGAGAACATTGTCGAGTCCATCAGTGTGGGCGTGCTGGCAGTGGATTTGGAAGACCGCATCGAATCGTGGAACTCACAAATGGAAGTGATGTACGCCGCATCGCGCTCGCGAGGTGCTGGGCCGTTCGCTGCGCGAGGTCTTCCCTGCCGCGTTCATGGAAGAGTATTTCCGTGTCCGGCAGAGTTCCGGCATTCACAATCTGTACAAGTTCCGGCTGGGCACAACGGCGGGTGATGCGCGAGTGACGAACATCGCCATCGCGCCGCTGGTCAGCAAGAACTTCAGCGTAATCGGCCGCCTGATTATTGTGGACGACATCACCGAGCGCATCGAGTTGGAGTCACAACTGTCGCAAGCAGAAAAACTGTCGTCGATCGGACTGCTGGCGGCGGGCGTAGCGCACGAGGTGAACACTCCGCTGGCGGTGATTTCGTCGTACGCGCAGATGCTTTCGAAGCAGGTGAGTGCCGAGCCGAAGAAGGCGGAGCTGCTGGAGAAGATCACCAAGCAGACCTTCCGCGCCTCGGAGATCGTCAACAGTCTCTTGAACTTCTCGCGCACCTCGAGCTCCGAGTTCAACAATGTGGACTTGAACCGCGTGATTCAAGACACGCTGACGCTGCTGGAGCACCAGTTCAAGACCGCGCGCATCAAGGTGGTGCCCGATTTGCATCCGCAGTTGCCGCCGATTTTGGGCAACACCGGCAAGTTGCAACAGGTCTTCCTCAACCTGTTCCTCAACGCGAAAGACGCCATGCCCGCGGGCGGCACGCTGACCATCACCACCGGCAACGGGCACAACGTGCGCGTCACCGTGGCTGACACCGGCGGCGGCATTGCACAGGAGCACATTCACCGCATCTACGATCCGTTCTTCACCACCAAGAACAAGCCGAAGACTGGGCACAGCGGCGGCACGGGCCTCGGCCTCTCGGTGACTTACGGCATCATCCAGGAGCATGCGGGCAAGATCCATGTGGACAGTTTGCCGGGCGAGGGCACGACGTTCACCATGGAGTTCCCCATGATCAGAAAGGTCGTCAATGCCTGAGGCGGCCGTCAGCCGGTACGTCACCGGTCGTGAAGAGAGTAGTTCGCTCGGCACCGTGCTCATCGTTGACGACGAGTCCGCCATTCGCGAATCGCTGCAAACTCTGCTGGAACTCGAAGGCTACGAAGTGGACATCGCCGGCGATGGCGCCGAAGGACTGGCGCGTCTGGCGGAGCGTCCTTACGACCTGGTGCTGCTCGATTTCGCCATGCCCGACCGCAACGGCATCGAGATTTTGCAGGACATTCGCGAGCGCGACTCGGAGCTGGCAGTCATCATGATCACCGCGTACGGCACGGTCGAAAACGCCGTCAACGCGATGCAGGCCGGCGCAACCAACTTCGTTCAGAAGCCGTGGGACAACGAAAAATTGCTGGCTGATGTGCGCACCGCTGTGGGGCAGCGCCGTGCGGAAGCCGAGGTCATCCAGCTTAAGCGCGCGCTGAAGCAGCGCTACAACTTTGAGCACATCGTGGGCAAGAGCGAGCCCATGCTGCGCATCTTCGACCTGGTGGGGCAGGTGGCACCCAGCCGCTCAACCGTGCTATTGCAGGGCGAGAGCGGCACCGGCAAAGAATTGATCGCGAAAGCGATTCATATGAATTCGCCGCGCAAGAACCAGGCATTCGTGCCGGTAAACACCGGCTCAATGCCGACCGACCTGCTGGAGTCCACGCTATTCGGCCACGTCAAGGGCGCGTTCACCAGCGCCATCGCCAGCAAGAAAGGCCTGTTCGAGATGGCCGACCGGGGAACGCTGTTCCTCGACGAAATCGGCACCATGGGTCTAGATACGCAGGCGAAAATTCTGCGCGTGTCTGCAGGACCGCAAGTTCATGCACCTCGGCGGAGTGAACGAAATCCAGGTGGATGTGCGCATCATCGCCGCGACGAATGTGGATTTGCGGCAACAGGTGAAAGACGGCAAGTTCCGCGATGACCTGTTCTATCGGCTGAACGTCATCACCATCGACTTGCCTCCGCTGCGGCAGCGCAAGAACGACATTCCACTGCTGGCAGAACATTTCGCGCAAAAGTTTGCCGAAGAGAATGGCAGGCCGCCGCTGCATCTTTCGCCCGAGGCCATGCGTCCGCTGATGGATTACGACTGGCCGGGCAACGTGCGCGAACTGGAGAACGTCATCGAGCGCGCCGTGGTGCTGGCCAACGGGCCGACCTTGACCATGGATTTGCTGCCCGACAACATGGTAGGACGCGGCGCCAAGCTTGCGCTGATGGAGCATCGTCCGGATGCGTCGCTGTTCGACATCATGGAAGATTGCGAGCGGCGCATCATCACCGACATGCTGGAAAAAAGCGGCTGGAACCAAACGGAAGCCGCCGACCGCTTCCGCATTCCGCTGTCGACCCTGAACCAGAAGATCAAGCGGCTGAGTATCGAGATCAAGAAGAAAGGGCGCGAGTAGGAAGAAAAAGTTCTTTGTGCTGAGTGAATTGTGGATAGTCACCGACTCCGCCGGTCGGTGGGTTTCTTGTCGGAACGCAGTCAAAAGACTTTTGACCAACGCATGAGACAAAGCACCTGTAGCCACCTTTGGCTAATATGGGCCTTTGTCCCGAAGTCGCAAAACCATCCTTGTTTCTTCCACTTAGTTGCATAATCTTGCACTTACGACGAAATTGAGAAGGCGTTATACTACTATCATAATCGCCGTAACTTCATTGATTGCTTCGGTCACCGACATTCTCGACAAACGGGCATCAGGTTGCGAGTTACTGTTGAGGCGTCCCCGACGGGGGACGATTCGTTACCTCAAATCTCGAGATTCAGTGGGAGGAATGTGAGAATAACCGCTAAGTTATTTCTGGCTATTGCCCTGGTAACTGGTGCGATGTCAGCCTATGCAGCGCCGCTAGCCGTGGACTTTACCACGCCTACACTCAACTTTACGGACGGTACGTGGAGTTTGGGTTGGGAATTCAATGTCCTGACCGCCTACACGGTCACGGCGCTCGGAGCATACGATGATGGCATGAACGGACTGACTCAGAGTCATGATGTTGGTATCTTTGACCCGTCCGGAACCCTGCTCACTTGGACGACAGTCAACCCTGGAGATTCGCTCACCAGCTGGTGGAGGTTCCACTCCATCACGCCATACACATTGCTGCCGGGGAACGACTACCGTATCGCCGAAACAACAGGTTCGGAAAACTACACCTGGGACCCGATCGGCTTCACGGAGGACCCCGCGATTGTTCTGGTTCAAAGTCGCGAAACCTATAGCACGACCCTGGTGTACCCAACAAGTCTCGACGTTCAGCTCGGGATCTTCGGGCCCAATATGCAGGGCAGCACCGGCACTAGCACCCCGGAGCCATCCTCGATGTTGCTCCTGGGTTCTGGATTGATTGGCGCTGTGGCCTATGGCCGCCGTCGCCTCGGATTGTAGAAACGGTCCGCCCACTCCTAGCGCGGGCAAGCCACTCGCAAATGCCGGAGCTCCCAGCTCCGGCGTTTCATTTAGCAGCCAGAAACAACGCGCAAGACCCCCATTAGCCGTTTGAGGGATGTCCGGCCGCCGCGACTGGACCGCTCTTCGGGCGCGGCTCCCCATCGCCGGCTGAGTGCCGTACAACGTGGGGAGGCAAGCTGACGGGTTGATGGCCGCGATCACCAAGTGACCCAGAGCCTGCCTTAGCTTGTCGAGGGATTCGCGCCCCTCTATTGAGTGCTAACTGGGGCTGGTGGTTTTGGGTTTCCATAATCACAACGCTGTGTGTCCTGCGCCCTTTCGCAACGGCTCTCCGCTCATGTAACTAAAAGGTTGTGAGGCGAAGGGGATTGGTGTCCCAGCACCTCTCCGTGCTTAGGCACAGGCTCTAACCCAGCTCTTTGACAACCCTGCTCATGCGAGATTGACACAGTAACCCCTTTGTTTGCGCTACTTTGCATATAAATATATTTGTTTGCACGAACTTAGATCACAATCGTGCAATAACTCCTTTGTTTTCAGGAACAGGGGAGGGGGTACCCCACGCTGTTGTGGAGACGCCCCTTCCCGGCATACATTGGATTCGCCATGGACCAGACCACTAATCAACCCGAGCCCTGGCTCCGCGGAACGTTGACTGAAACACCCGCTGTTCTGCGGGCGGTGTTACATGCGTTGCAAGCGGCCGAAGAAGACCTTATCCGACACTGTGGGACTCTGACAGACGAGCAGATGCATCAGCGTCCCGGCGGAGTGGCTTCTGTCGCGTTTCATCTTCACCATATTCCCGGCAGCGTCGATCGGTTGCTCACCTACGCCGAAGGACGTGAGCTTTCGGATGAGCAGCTCCAGGCCATGAAAGCAGAAGGCAGTCTGAACATTACGGCGAGCGAGGCTTTGCATCTGTTGTCGGAGGGATTGAAGGCGAGCGCCGAGCGTATCCGCCGCTTCGATCCGGCCGAACTCGAACAAGCGCGCTACGTCGGGCGTCGTCGAATGCCTACGACGGTCGGGGGTCTGCTGGTGCATGTCGCCGATCACACGCAACGCCATGTTGGGCAGGCCATCACGACTGCAAGGATTGTGGCTGAAAATAAATAACCCCACCCGGAATATCTTCCGGATGGGGCTGATTTACGACTGGCCCGCTGCAATAAACGTGTGCGGGCCAGAGCTGTTTCTAGTGAATGTTTACGTTGATTGGGTTCGAGGCGATGCCGTTGACGGTGACGACCATCGACGACAGGCCAGTTTCCATGCCAGCCGGCACCTGCAGCGTCGTGCTCATGACGCCGGGCGTCTGCACGCCATAGTTCAGATTGCCGGTAGAGTCTTTCATGTTGGACGTGCGGCCATAGAAGACGTGGCCGGTGGAATTGTTGGTGAAGCGAACGATCGGATAGTTCGACGCAGCCTGCACGTCGTCGCCATAGACTGCACCTTGCGCCATACCGTTAAAGCGCGTTCCATAGACGGTGTAGGCGCCGCCGCGAGTATAGTTGGTTACCGATTGCATGGCAATAATCTGCGGAGCCCATGCAGGATTGGCGGCGCCGGTGGGTGTGTATACATAGGCGAAGCGGCCGTTGTCGGTCGCCAGCACCTGTCCGGTCGGCAGCACGAGGAAGTTCTCCACATACGACGACTCTCTGGCGGCCCGAGCAGTGGCGGGAACGTTGTTCCAATTGGTGCCGTCCCATTCGAACATTTTCACGCCATTGTTGAAGATGCCAGGACTGGTTGACACCAATACGTTGCCGTTAGGTAGCAGCGCAGCCGGAGCATCAGAGCAATCCAGATTGTTCACTCCACTTACGGTCGGGAAGCTCGGTGCGGGCGACCATGTCCCGGTGTGCGTGTTGTAAACCGCGGCCCTTCCAGGCGTGCCTGGGGCGCCGGTGGCGCCAGTCGCGATGACGGTACCGTCGGGCCGTAGAGAAGCCGGACCAACTTCATACGACGCGTTGGCCTCGTTTGGATACGAATCCCATAGCTGCTGGATCGTGCTGCCTGCGCTGCTCCAGGTACCCGCTGCAGTGTTGTAGATTTCCGAGTTCGTTCCGGTGGCGTCGTAGGAGAAAACATAGGCGTCGACCGTCAGCAGATTTCCGTTCGGCATCAGCGTGAGGCCTTCCTCATCGTAGATGTCGGCCTTGCCGGCGCCGGTTGGAGTCCAGGTCTTGGTGGTTTCGTCGAACAGAGCAGCTAGCGGCGGTTGATCGCAGCAATCCGTCTGCATATAAGTGCCGTTGGGCAGAACGATTCCGGCAGCATCACCGATATAGCCCCATCCCGCGGGAGGAGTTACGCTGATCCAGGTGTTGGCGACCGAGTCGTAGTAAGCGCCCAGAGTCGTCCACGCGTCGTTGCCCAGGTTGTATTCGCCGCCTTCGATGATGACGTTGCCGTCAGGCAGCACGGCCGAACCAAAATACAGTGGCGCATAACCAGCGGGCAGTGGAGCAATCGCGCTCCATGTTCCGTTGATGTAGTTGCCGTTGATATCAGGAGTGAGCCGCCACCAATTCACGCTGCTCGTCTGGTGCGCGATGACTGTACCGTCAGTAAGTAGAAGGGGGTTGCTGGCGCTGAAAGTGGGCTGGTGGGTTAAGGCTGTCCAGGTCGGACCCTGGGCGTTGGCGATGCCGGCTGCCAGCGACAGACCGAGCAAAGCCATTACGAATGTGCGCAAAATCTTCATGTACCATCCTCCGCTGACTGCTTTCTCCTCCTGCGATTGAGTGCGATCTTCGGCACTGGCACGCAAGTCCATCTCTTTCACATCCAGAGGGAAGCAAAAAGCCGTATGTATAAAATTTGTGAAATCAGGCACAGGCAGCTTTTAGTCGGTTAGTCGTAGGCTGCGGACAACACGGCAAGTGGCGAGGCTTGCGTGGCGCGCAGCGGCATGGAATCTCCTAATATGTTTTCGACTGGGCCAGCGACAGCAAGCGCTGGACGTTGACAGCTTGTGGACGACGAGCGGCGCAGCCTGTTGTTCAGTTTGGCCACCCCACCACCCCTGATGGAGTACTACTGCTGCGCAGAAACGATACGCTATATCACTGTGAGCAAAAAATAAAGGACAAAGTTTATTAGTCTACAAAGTAGCAATGCCAGACGTGTGCCAGTTGGTGGGTACGCCGGAATGTTGGTGCTTCCACCCTGAAGAACGGAGAGAGCCGCGGCGCCAGAATCAGGCGGGAGGGGAACACTCCGGGCATTCCGTCATCAAGAAGTTTGTGATGCAGCGCCTAGAATGGTTCGTGCGATGCACCCTATGAATTCTTCGAGCTGTCGTCTTAATCCGAACATGCGTTACGCCCTCGCCTTGGGCCTGCTTGTTTGGCTCTCCTCGGCGGCACTTGCTCAATCCCGTTTCGTCCACACCTCCGGCACGCAGTTAATTGACGGAACAGGGCATCCCCTCATGCTGCGCGGCACGAACCTCGGCAATTGGCTGGTGCGCGAAGGCTACATGTTTCACTTCGAAGGCGGCCCGCAGTCGGCGCGAGAGATTTCAGCACTGACCAACGAGTTGCTCGGTCCTGAAGCTGCCGAGAAATTCTGGCACACCTACATGGATCGCTACATCACGCGCGACGACATCCAGTTCTTGAAGCGAGCGGGATTCAATTCAATTCGCGTACCAATTCACTACAAATACTTTGAGAGCGATGACGCCGCGGGATTCGCGTTGCTCGACCGGGTGATCCAGTGGTCACGCGAGGCCGGCCTGTACGTCGTGATTGACATGCACGCCGCGCCCGGCGGACAGACCGGTACCAACATCGACGATAGCTGGGGCTATCCGTGGATTTACGACAGTCCGCAGGAGCAGCAGCACGCCATTGATGTGTGGAAGCGCATTGCGGCACATTATCGCGATTCAGAAACCGTGCTGGGCTACGACCTACTGAACGAACCGATTCCCCACTTCCCGGAGCTGAAGAAATACAACAGCCAGTTGGAGCCGCTGTACCGCCGCATCGTGGCCGGCATCCGAGAGGTGGACAAGAACCACATCGTCATCCTGGGCGGAACCCAGTGGGACACCAACTTTTCGGTGTTCAGCCCGCCCTTCGACTCCAACGTGATGTACACGTTTCACAAGTACTGGATGAAGCCGGAGCAGGCTGAAATCCAGCAGTATGTTGACTTCCGCGACAAGTACCACGTGCCGATCTGGATGAGCGAGTCGGGCGAAAACACCGACGAATGGATTACGCAGTTTCGCGAGCTGCTGGACAAGAACCAGATCAACTGGGCGTTCTGGCCATACAAGAAAATGGACAGCCCACGGTCGGTCGTTTCGTTTGCCCGGCCGCAGTACTGGGATGAAATCGTCGCCTATGCGAAGCTGCCCGGCGGCGCCGGCGATACGGAGAAGCGCATCGCGAAGCGTCCGCCGCAGGAACACATCAACGCGGCTTTCGCCGAATTGCTGGAGAACATTCAGTTCAGCAACTGCCGAGTGAACGATGGATACGTGAAGGCACTCGGACTTTCGGCGACGAACTAGCGGACGAACAATCGCTCAGCAGCTTGCGGAAAAAGTCGGAGAAGCAGATTCCCCGCGGACTAAAGTCCGCGAGGAATGACAAAAACAAAGGCTTAACGGCACGACTCAAGTCGTGCCCTGACACGAGGCCCTTCAACAGTGAGTTCTCCAGCAAGCTGTCAAGGCGTCAGCGACTTAATAACCTCTTCGCCCTTCATTGAGATGGTGACGATATCCTTGCCATCGACCTTCATCTTGGTCAGATCGACCATGCGGATCTGACTGTTGTCGTAGGTGCGGAAGTAGAACTGTTTCCGCTTGAGATCGTTGACGCTGGTCCAAAGCGTGTAGTCGGCGACGATGTTGCCGTGCGAATCTTTTTCGTGGTCGCGGGCCGCGCCTTTGGGAATGTCGAAATTGTTCAGGATATGGAAGGCCTCAAGAACCGCATCGTCCCCGGTCTGGGAAGGCAGCACTGACTGGCTGAACGCGACGGCGCGCACGAAGCGCGATGGAGGAGTAAAATCTCCGGGAATTCCAAGCATTCCCGAACCCTGCCCCGTGGGCTGAAGGGTGACCGATCCCAACTTCACGGGAGCGACATTGCTGAACGAGAAATTCACATAATTGCGCAGGTTGGTCATCTGCCAGTCGAAGGTCGGAGAGTTGGTAATGACGCCCAACGGGTCGTCAAACACGTTCAGCTTGCCTCCGAAATACTCGATGACGATGGCCTTGCCGGAGGCGTCCTGCACGACATAATGCACCGGAGGAGCGAATCCCCAGGCCTTGAAGACAACTTCGGGCACCACAACTTTGCCGATGTTCGCCCGGACCTCATCGACGGTTGCGAAGTTCTCCAGCATCCAGGAACCAACTTCCCACTGAGCGATGGTCTTGCTCGAGTCGTTTGCCGTGTACGGCATGTATCCGGCCGAAGTGGGGAAATAAAAAGTGCCGACAGCGAGGCCTTGCTCGTTGAGTCCGTCAAAAATATAGGGGAGTCCGGCGCCATTGGCGCCGAGGCTGGCGTACTTGGCTTTCCACTTGAGGCCTTCTTTTCCGTCAGGTGTAGTGCCAACGCGAGCGTAACCGCGGGGAACCATGATCACGTTGGACTGAATATCAAAACCAAATTCCAGAGTACGGGCGTGCACAACCGTTCCGTCGGCGGCGATTATGCGAATGCCGGTGCACGCCTGCGTGGTCTGCACGGCGCCACTCAACAACAGCAGGCAGACGATCGCGAAGGAAAAGACTTTTTGTAGCGATGGAGTTTTAATCATATGTGCCTTCCTGTGTTCTTCAGAATCTGTACTCGGGGAGCTACCTGGAAATATAGGTGGTAAACAGCACCTGTTACGTGTTCCTCGAGAACGGTCGGAGCGCCAGCTATGGAGGAGCGTGACACTCAATGGTTTCCGTTCTTATCCTTACAGAACGCGATTCGGGTGTTCGTTTGTACAGTTATGGAAAGAGTCTAGCAGGCCACCCTGGACATTGCAGTTCAAAACTAGGCAGAGCCCGAGTCGTCGCAGTGAACCTCATCGCAGCGACGACACCGAAATGACTTTGCTGTTCGGTCCCGCAAGCTTCTCGGTCAAAGTTTGCTCGCATCATTGTCGCTCGTCGTGAATCGAATAAACGTCGGCAGTGTCCGCGCAAGAGCAGGCACAAGCCAGGGGAAATCGTGAAAAACTCGGAAGCACTGCGAGCATGGGGAAGCATTTTATCGGGACGAGCTCCTGCCATTTCCATCGAGCTCACGCGCGAGTGTCCGCTACGCTGCCCGGGGTGCTACGCCTACGAAGACGATCACCTGGGCTTGCCCGGAGTCACGCTGCGTCAACTGGCGGACTTCAAGGGCAACGCTCTGGTGCAAGGCGTCCTCCGGCTGGTTGAGGAACACCGGCCGCTGCATGTGTCCCTCGTAGGAGGCGATCCTCTGGTGCGTTATCGCGAGCTCGAGGCAATCCTGCCTGAGCTGGACCGCCGCGGCATTCCCGTAATGCTGGTGACGAGCGCGTTCCGGCCCATTCCGGTGCATTGGAACGCGATGCCCAGGCTTAGCATCGCGGTGTCTGTCGATGGGCTACCGGCGGAGCATGATGTGCGGCGCAAACCTGCAACCTATGAGCGGATTCTAAAGAACGTTGCTGGCACCAAGGTCACGATTCACTGCACCGTCACCGCTCAGATGATGGATCGGCCGGGCTACCTCGAAGATTTCGTGCGATTCTGGAGTGCGCGTGCTGAGACCAAACGAGTCTGGTTCAGCTTTTTTACTCCGCAACAGGGCGCAGTTGCTCCAGAAATCCTGACGCCGGAGCAGCGGAGTCGCGCCATTGAGGAACTGCTTCGACTGCGGCAGGAATATCCCTTGCTCAATATGGACGAGCGCACGCTGGTCGAGTTCCGTCACCCGCCGGCTTCGCCAAAAGACTGTATCTTTGCCCGCACCACGCTCACCGTTTCCGCGGATTTGAAGACGCGGATCACGCCCTGCCAGTTTGGGGGCACTCCTGATTGTTCGCAGTGCGGATGCTTCGCCAGCATGGGCTTGGCGGCCGTCGGACACATTAAGTTG
The DNA here is from genome assembly GCA_963730105.1 of uncultured Acidobacteriaceae bacterium. Lineage (GTDB taxonomy): Bacteria > Acidobacteriota > Terriglobia > Terriglobales > Acidobacteriaceae > DASRAA01. The sequence continues at coordinate 27,723 of CAVSQO010000004.1, read as the reverse complement.
ATGCCCGGCATTACCGCAGGACAGCTGTTCGCCATTTCCGAGCTGATCGGCAGAGGTGTGAGTAAACTTCGTCCGCTGCGCGAGCCAAAGGATTCCGTCGCCTACCCGGAAACCGCGGAGGACCGAGAGGTCGCGTGAGCCTGCGTGATCTTGAAATCACGCGATCTCGCGGCTATCGGGACTGAATGTCAGCCAACGCCCACTCGATGCGATCGACTTCGTCACGGATCACCCGGATCGCCTGCTGATGCGCAGGAAACGGCACAGGCGGAATCGCCTCGACGGCGTGACGAATTTTGTAGTTCCGGTCCCAGATCTTGTTGATGTTTTCGGCCGTCAACATGCGCTGCTGGTAGATCCGCTTCGCCAGTCTCGTTACGATCCAGGCGAAAGCCAATCCGAACATCATTTCGATGGGCAGCCGATCGGTTGCGCCGTCGAAATCGAAGAACAAGAGCCGATAGACGGCTTCGCCCATTCCCAGCGAGGCGAAGATCACCGCCATGCCAACCAATCCCAAGGTCAACCGGTCAACGGGACGAAGCTCCAACGACTGATTCCTGCCACTGTTTTTCACGACTGCCATTGCCCCCAACGGAACGAGTGATGATACAAAGTCATATTGTGCTACAACTCTTGGCTTTTGGGCAGCGCGAAAAGCAGCTTTGTTGCCCCGGCGCGCTGAAAAGTATCGATGAGGACAATCATGGACCTATCTTCCAAGACTGACGCCCCCGTGGCGCGGACTGAAGTTTCGCTGTTTCGAGGCGGTCCATTCTACCGTCTGCAGCAATCGACCCGGCTCATCGCGCCCGACGAATGGAACGTTGGGCCGCCGCATTACCTTCGTCATCGCAGTCGCCTGGGTGCCGCTGGTCCTGATGAAGTTGCTGTTCAATCGAGGCAGCTTGGCGCCTTTTCTCAAGGATTACGGAATGAATGTACGAGTGTTCATCGCCGTTCCCGTGCTGATCGCCGCCCAGCCTCTCATGGAATCGATCTTTCGCAAGATGGTGAACCATATCTACGCGGCGCGCTTACTGGATGACGAAGACCTGCCGCGTATGGATGAACTCCTGGCAAGGCTGGTCCGGCTGCGCGATTCGTGGCTGCCCGAGGTCATCATTCTGCTGCTGGTGGCTGTTCGCACCATGTTCATCTATCAAACCCAACTGCCCCAGTATCCGTGGATGACCTACGGGACCGGTAACGATCTTCACTTAACTCTGACAGGGTGGTATGCACTGCTGGTGAGCGCGCCGATTTTGCAATTCCTGGTGGGGCTGACGCTCTGGAAATGGTTGCTGTGGACCGTTTTCGCGTTCAGGTTCTCGAAATTCAATCTGCGGATCGTTGCGAGCCACCCGGATGGAAATGGGGGGCTTGGTTTCCTGGGCATGACGCCGCTGGCATTCGCGCCACTGGCATGTGCGACCACGATTGTCATCGGGGCGACATTCCGTCGCCAGATCCTGCACGAAGGCGCACACCTGAACCACTTTGTGCTGCCCGCCATTGTGCTGGCAGCGATCTTCCTCATCATGGCGCTGGGACCGCTGGCATTTTTCGTTCCCAGGTTGGCAGCCGCGCGACGCAGGGGAATGATGGACTACGCCATTCTGGGGCAAATCCAGAGCACCGACTTCCATGAGAAGTGGATCGTTGCGAGGGTTGGGCATGATGGGGAATTCATGGGAGCGCCTGAAATCAGCACCCTTTGTGACTACGGACAGGCCTACGAGAATATCTCGGACATGAAGCCATTTCCCCTCGACAAGGGCGCGCTCATTGGACTGGCTCTGGCCGTGGTCATACCAGCGTTGCCTACGGTGGTGGCGGAAATTCCGTTGGTGGTTATCTTGAAGCAACTGCTGGGCGCCTTGCGGTAGGGTCCGGCGCGAATCAGACGGCCACGAGTTCAGGCTCGTCGCTTCTGTCGGCTTGACGTCTCGGTTCGTAGACACAGCAGGACTCTTCGGCGAACATGTTGCCGGACATTGCGAAAGACCGGGCGCGGGACCCACCGCAGATTTCGCGATACTCGCATATACCGCACTTCCCTTCGAGGTTGCGACTGTCGCGCAGCTTTCGGAAGAGCTGCGAGTTGCAATAAATGTCGGCTAGCGACTGACGACGCAGATTGCCACCCGACAGCGGCACGAATCCGCTGGGATGTACCTCGCCACAATGCGAAATAAAGACAGAGCCTTTGCCGTCGTTGATGCCTCTGGGCGCACGGGCAATCGCGTCGGACATCTCGGCGTAGTCGCCTATTCGTGAAAACTGCGGAATGCGCCCATAGGTTGGCGAGTGCCGTTGTCCCAGTCGCCGTGGCTGACTGCTCCGCTGGAAAAGATAGCGGCGATAATGCTGCGCTTGATTGGTCGTGATATCGAAAAGCACCCGCTGCGAGGCGTGATACAGCTTCTCAAAGGCCTGCTCGAATTCCAGCGCCGACAACAGATCAGCGCTCGATCCGCGCCGTGGAGGCACTGGGAAGAAGACGTTCCACGAGACGATGTTGAGGGTATCGAGCAAGTCGATGATGTCGTCGAGCAACTCCAGGTTATGGCGCGTGACGGTGGAGTTGATTTGTACCGGCAGACCGATTTCTTGTGCCCACCGTACGGCATCGAGAGTGCCGTGAAACGAGCCTGGCAAGCCCCGGAAGGCGTCATGAATCATGGCGCCGGGTCCGTCGAGCGAAACCGCCAGACGCACCAGGCCGCACTCTTTAAGACGGACGATGCTGTCGCGCGTCAGCAAAGGGGTGGAGCTCGACGTGAGCGAGACGCGAACGTTCTGACTGGCGGCATATCGCACCAGTTCGAAGATGTCGGGACGCTTCAGCGGATCGCCGCAGGTCAATACGAACACCGGCACTTCCATGGCGGCAATTTCATCGATCAGGCGCTTGCCTTCGGCCGTGCTCAACTCGCCGGGATTTCGCGAGGGTTGAGCACTGGCGCGGCAATATACGCAGGTCAGGTCACACGCCTGTGTGGTTTCCCAAATGGCGATGAACGGGCGCTCGTCGAAGTTGGTGTTCCCCTGCATAAACTCCCCTCCCATCCCACAATGGGAAAAGCCTGCAATACAATGCCAGACCCCTGAAGCCGGGTATGTGACATTGGTCACCATCACATTAATTTTTCGGGGAAGCCCAGGGTTACAGGGCAGATACGGGCACCGGTCACACCACCACGTGAGCCAGGTCACAGCCTCGCCGTTCGTAATCGACCAAAATCGTAGCTACGAAGGGAGCAAATCCTGAGCCCAAGCTCCCTCGGAGGTGGCCATGTCCGACGACAAGCGAGATGTGCTGGAGGTCCTACGCTACGAACTTAACTTCCTGGAACAGGGAGGCTATGGAAATTGGTATAGCACCCCCTGGGGTCCGGCCTCGATCTTTCAGGATTCTCTGACCTGCCCCAACCACGGGGACCCGACGCGTCCGCACGCCTGCCGTGAGTGCCTGCTTTACGACTTCGTCCCCGAGGAGTTCCGCACCGCCGATGTTCCCTGTCACCACATCCCATTGAATAAGCATGGAGATACGGTGGAGACCCCGCAAACAGAAGAAGAGCTCAGAGAGAACGTCAAGCATTGGCTGAAACGCACAATAGCTCTCATCGAGGCGCAGCGGGCGAAGGACAAGGAAAAGGACGCGGAACAGGAAAAGCAGAAGGTTGGCTAGTCGGGTCGCGCAAGTTCGAATACGCGCCGCCGCGAGTTAGTTCCAAAACGGAACGCGTGAAGCAAACTTAGGCAGTCGCTCACCGCAATTTGCGTTCGTCAGCGCGTAAAATCCGAACAAATTGCTTGTCTCAGGAGCAGCCTATGACCCGGGCGTTTACTTCTCTCAACCCGCAGGAAGCCCTCCACATTGCCATCTTCATCGAAGAGCGCAACGCGGGCATCTACCATCGATTCTCCGAAATGTTTACTGAGTTCCGCGATGCTGAATCGCTGGAGATTGCCGCTGTTTTCTGGGACATGGCGGTCGAAGAGAAACGGCACAGCGCGCTCTTGCAGGGAACGTATCAGGAGCACTTCGGCAAGGATATTTGTCCCCTCACCGAAGACGACCTCAGCGACATGATCGAGGTGCCGAAGCTGGAAAATGGGGATGTGTTTGCGGCAGCGGAGGTGACCAAGGACAGCGCCCGCAAACGTGCACTAAAGGTCGCCCTTGCAGCGGAGAAAAGTGCACAGGACTATTACGCCCGCTTGCGCGATCAAACTGAGGATAGAGTCTTGCGCCAGCTCTATAACGAGCTCTCGCAGATGGAGGACGGACACGTCGTGTACTTGCAGAACATGCTGAAGGCGTCCACCGCGGAGAGCGAACAAGAAGTGCAGTGAAGGCCAGCAATTAGCAATTAGCAATTAGCAATTAGCGCGAACCCGACCAGCAGTTTGCCGGTTCTGCCGAGCGGCCTTCGGTCCTAATTTTTCGGCATCCGCATGTCAGGGAACGACTTGAATTCCACTGTACGTTCGCTGGCGTGCTCCACTCCCTTGGCGTCGGCCGAATGCAGCGTCAACTTGCCACGAATCACCCGGTAACCCTCCTCACCCTTTTGCTTACCGGCGACCGTTGTCAGCGTTCCATCGAACTCGTACCAGATGGCGTGCACCGGCTTGGTCGTGAAATGAAGGTGGTCGCCTTGCAGTGATGCCTTGTCGAAGAACTGGTCGATGAACTGTCCCTTGTCGCTATCGGTGTCGCCGAAGCGTGACACGAAGCCGGTGAGTTGGCCGTCATCGACAGTGAGTTGGACGAACTCACCTTCCTTTAGAAAGGTGAACATGCCAGAGAGGTCGCTGGAAACAGCAGGGGCCGACGGAGCCTGCGCGAAGGCCGGACCGGCCATGACAAAAGCGACGGCAAGCACCATCGCACACTTCAGACGGTTACGAATCACAATTCTCCGTTGACCTCCATCATGGCACGGCAGAGAGGAATGTGAAAGCCAAGAAACCCAGAATCGCGAGTTGCGGTGCAGCCGCATCAAGATGAACCATGAACGCGATGGCGAAGGTGGCTTTTGGATATAATCCATCTACGCGTACCACGGTAGGGGAGGATGTCAGAGGTAATAGCGACGCAGCCCCAACAAGATGACGCATTGCATGATGCGCCGGTCCTGCATTACGAACTGGAACCGCGGCTGCGTGTCTTTTGGCGTAATCTCACGGACCTCATTCAGCGGCGCGAGCCAGCGCCGATCGAAACCACCTCGCAGCCGGTGCCCGTCCCCGAAGAGACCTTCATCCGCACAGGGCTCGGCGCGCGACATTATCTGGAATCGTATGGCTATCACGCCCTTCTGATCGTTCTCGTCTATTTCTTCTCGACCTCGGCGTGGTTCAACCGGCCAGTACAGTTGCCGTCGCCGTATGAAAACACTACGGTCGACCACTATGCACTGAGCGAATACCTGCCGCCGATCAACACCGGGCCGCGGGGCGAGGCGAAGCCACGAAAGGGCGAGCCCAAGCTGGCCAAACAGGAAATCCTGTCGGTGCCTCCGAATGCCGACAACAACCACCAGACCATCGTGACGCCGCCCAACGTCAAGCTGAACCACGACGTGCCCCTTCCCAACATCGTGGCTTGGACGAACATTCCGGGCCAGCCGATCGCAGCCTCGTCGCGACAGTTGTCGCAACTTAAGATGCCGCAGTTCACGCCGCAGGTGGTAGAACCGACCGCCGACGTTTCGAAGTTGAAGTCGCGCGAGAAGGTGACGGCGCTCGACCAGCAAACCGTCGTGGAGCCTACCGCTGATGTGTCAAAGGTGAAGGCCAAATTGACCATGCCGGTGCTGGCTCAGCCGTCGGTGGTCGAGCCTCCACTGTCGCCCGACCAGTTGAAGCTGAAACGCGGCGAGATGAACATGGCGCAGATGGATCCGCAGGTGGCCGCACCCAAATTGCAGGTGCAACCGCAGCGGGCGGGTGCGGTCGGTGATACGGCGGCCGCGAACAATGCCGGGAAGAACGTTCCCGCGCAGCCCAGCATTCAGGGGCTGCAAGCGACGAAGGGACAGGGCCAGATCATCGCGCTCAGCCTCAGTCCCGCTGATGTTCGTGGACCAGTTGAGGTGCCGAGCGGCAACCGCAGCGGCGAGTTTCACGCCTCTCCTGGCGGCAAGCCCGATGCGCCGGGAACACCGACTGTCGCGGGCAATCCGGGAGCAACCGGGGGCGGAGCGGGCGGCGGCAAAGGTAGCGGCTCAGGGAATGGGAACGGCGGCAACGCACCGCCAGGAATCAGCGTTGGTTCTGCGCCGCCTGGGGCGGCAACCGCGGCGGTGACGGGAACTCCGGGAAAGTCGCCCAGTGATGCCCAAAAAGAGGAGAACAAGAGGATCATCGCGGCGGCGATGAATCCGTCGATACCGAGGGTGAACCGTACACCAGAGGCTCCACCTCCCACAATGTCGGATGACGATATCGACTCGATCGAGAAGCAGGTGTTCGGGCCGAAGAAATTCTACTCGCTGGTGCTCAACATGCCGAACCTGACTTCCGCTACGGGGAGCTGGATTGTGCGCTTCGCTGAACTGAAGCAGTCGGATAACAAGGTCGCGATCGCCGCGCCAGTAGCCGTATCGAAGGTCGATCCTGCGTATCCGGCCGACGCGCTGCGCGACAACGTGGAAGGAACCGTCACACTCTATGCCGTGATTCACACTGACGGAACCGTCAGCGGAATCAAGGTGCTGAATAGCGTCGATCCGCGACTGGATGCGGCGGCCGCGCGCGCCCTCGCGCGCTGGCAGTTCCGGCCCGGCACCAAGAATGGCGATCCTGTTGAACTCGAAGCCGTGGTGCAAATTCCCTTCCGCAAGACGCATATTCATTAGGCAGCGACTGACTTTCCGCAGTTCGGCAGATTGACTGAAGATTCCCGCTGCATGTATTGTCGGCGGACGACGCGAGGTTTTCCCATGGCAACTGAACTTTCTCGTGATGTGCAGACGGCGCAACGAAGCATTCCTGCGGGACTCATTGACGATGCGCGCAAACACGTTTATGAGGCGGCGATTCGCACTCCTCTGGTGCAGCTGAATTACGAGGGCCCGGCCGAGATTTACCTCAAGCTGGAGTGCCTGCAACCCATCGGGTCATTCAAGATTCGCGGAGCGTACAACGCTGTGCGACTGCTGCCCGAGGAGCAGCGACGGCACGGCGTGTGGACGATCAGCGCGGGCAACGCCGCCCAGGGAGTCGCGCTGGCGGCTCGCAAGGCGGGCGTGCCCTGCAAAGTACTGGTGATCGAGACTGCGCCCGCTGCCAAGCTGGAGGCGGCGCGGCGATTGGGGGCGGAGATCGTGCCCGCGTCGTATGACCAGTGCTGGAAGTCGCTGGCTGAGCGCACGCATCCAGCGATGAGTGGGACATTCGTGCATCCGTTTGAAGACGATGAGTTCATCGCGGGAAATGCATCGGCGGGATTGGAGATCCTGGAAGACCTGCCCGACGTCGAAGCGGTGGTCGCGGGGTTCGGCGGGGGAGGCTTGTCTTGCGGCATTGCTGCGGCCATGAAAGAACGAGCGCCGCATGTGAAGGTATTCGGAGCGGAGCCAGAGACAGCTTCACCGCTGGCGCGTTCGTTCGAGATGGGGTCGGCGCAAAATTTTCCCGAGTGGCAGGCGAGCTTCGTGGACGGATGCGGAGGCAAGTCGGTCTTTCCGCGGATGTGGGCGCTGGCTCATCATCTGCTGGCCGGATCCATCGTCTCGACGCTGGAGGAGATCCGGCGGGCGATGAAGCTGGTGGCCGAGAGGAACCACGTGATCGCCGAGGGCGCGGGGGCTTGCGCGGTAGCCGGCGGACTCAGCGGGAAATGCGGCACGGGGAAGATTGTCTGCGTGGTCAGCGGGGGGAATATCGACCTGGCAAAGTTCGCGGAACTGGTGACGAAGGCGTAAGTGCACCGGACGGCAATTAATGTGAAAAAGGCGTTTTTCGGGGGTACCCCCTCCCCCCACCCATCCTGAAAACAAAGGATTTACAGCACGACGGTGCGTAAGTTCGCACAAACATTATAACTTATAGCTAAAGTAGCACAAACAAATGGGTTACATCGCCACGAGTGTTGTAGGGGCGCTGACCAACCCGGTTTACCTTTTAGTTATCAAAGATCTCGGACGGCCCTCGGCCTCTTGGCAAGAGACACCAATCCCTCGCCTCACATTGGTCCTTTTACGTGGCTTGGAGCCGGGCGCGAAAGGGCATGGGACACAGAGCCGTGTGATAACGGAGGTGAGCTTGAGGATGGAGCGTTCAGACCCTAAATTAGAAGGAGGAACAGACCCACTAAGCTCCCTGGCGCCCGCTTGAATGGACACCCGAATTCATTCGTTAGCTTGGTCGTCTAGCCACCCGCCACATTCGTTATTCGCGCTTCGTCTGCGACTGCGCGCGGGCCTTCGGCAGAGTGGAAGAGATTTTACTTCGGACTCACCCCGCGGGCTGACGAGGCTGCGGATAAAGGCGGAAAAGCAGATTCCTCGCGGGCTAAAGCCCGCTCGGAATGGCAAAAATAAACGACTTCGACGCTGGCCTAAAGGCCAGCTCTACCCAAAATCGCTTTTTTCAGCACGCTGCTACGCCCACGGCTCAAACAAATGCCGCCCTGCGGGCTGGTCGTCATGCGTTGTGACGGTGTTCGTTCCCACCCTTTTCGCCAACGGAGGCGAAAAGGATGGGGCACCCACAGTGTGGGAGGTCGAGACGAAAAGACCCACCCCGCCAAAAGAAGGCGGGATGGGCCACCCGGGGAATCGTTGCTTACCCGGGCCACCCGCCGTCCGAGCCTCATATTACAGCGGTACGAAGATCACCGTCGGAGACGACATCGTGCCCACCTCGCAGAGGTGGGAACCGGGGGACGTTTCCTTCAGCAGCAGCATCTCATCCAGGTCGACCACCGCAAGTTCGCTCGCGGACTGATTGGCGAGCACTGCGAAGGAGTGGAAGGGAAAGTTCGGGCTCTGATAGGCGGTCAAGGCGTGGGGATCAGCGCCTTGCACGAAGCCGCCTCCAAGGTCGCACGTCATCCAGGCCGCGTACGGGGTAGTCGCGTTATATGGCGAGTTAAGTCGAAACGCCGTGATCTTGTTGCCGGCGTCGTCGCCTATGTTGGGAAGCCACTCTTCCCCCAGGACGCCCTCATGGGATCCCTGCGCCACCGCGATGGGGCCGGTTTCATTGCCTTGGGAATTGCCGAGAGACGCATTCGTCAGAGTGAAAAGCTGCGAAGGGGCGGCCCACGTCTTGCTAGTGGGGTGGGTGAGCTTTGTAAAGTCGGCGAGGTAGGTCGTGGATGGGACGGTGGTTTCAAAGGTAGCTAAAGCAACCTGAGCGCTGCAGTCCATAGCCGAGGAATCAGGTTGGCCGTAGGGCAGGTTGTTCTCGTAAAACACGGGGCTCAAACGGTCGGAAATGTCGGCGATCTCGTAATTGGGGGGGCAAGGAGAAGAAAAAAGAGGTACACAATATTCACCCTCAGCAGCCGATAACAGCCATGGCGGGTTAGTCAGCGTATCGATAAGAATACCTTCCGAAATTTGCCGGGCGGGGGATGCGATTGGCGGCCCGTTGAACACGGGGGGCCCGCTGCTGAGGTTTAGGAACTGGAACCCAGGCACACCCTTCACACTGAGCCCGATTACCGCCAAATTGTGAACGGCATCCGTAGCAACTTCGCAGGTGGTGCAATAACCTCCTGAGAACAGGATGTAGGCGGCAGAAGCCCCGCTCTTGACGGTGTAGGTTAACGCCGGCGTGGGCGCATAGCTGAAGATGTACACGTCATTCCCATTCGCGGTACACACCGTCTGGCTCAGCGTTGAGTCCGAAGCGCAGGAATTGACATAGTCGGGCGTCGAAAGCAAGACTGGACTCCCAGTGATGTAGTTGCCTTCTAAGTTGGCGACTGCAACACCCTTGTTTCCACCTAGAGTATTGCCATAACCTTGGTACCAGTGACCCTGGGGAACGTACGCGACCACATTCGTCCCGCTCACCAGCACGGTAGGCGAACTCGCCGGCATGCACGACTGGACATAAGGAGCGTGCCAAGCTGACACATCGCGGGGAATTAGCGGAGGGAGGGCGGGTATCACGAGCGAGCCAAAGGGAGATGTTCCGCCCGGAACGTACCACTGCAGTACAGACTTTGTGAGGTAGCAGGCAGCGCAAGGCCCTACCGGATTGACCGTGTAGAAGTAGGTTCCGTAGGTTCCATCGAATGCCAGCCCGGTGAGGAGGGTGTTAAATCCACCAGTGGAGATGAAGCTCGGCTTTGTCAGAACAACGTTCGTGTCATACTCGTTCCAGATGGATCCACCAGGGTCAAACGTATTCTCACTTACGATTAGGTGTCCTACGCCAGTGTTGACGAAATACTCCATTTTGTTGCAAAGATTAATGCATCCCGACAGGGTAAAGGGTCCCGATAGGAGTGTTCCGTTTAGAGCGTAATGGTACACAGTGTTACTGTAGGCGCCGAAACCATCAATACCGATCCATAAGCCGCCCGCTCCGTCGTAGGCCATTCCCCACGCTCCGTATTTCGTCCCTGGCGGCGGCGGTGGTATCAGTGAGACGAGGAAGGCCGTCTTGACTGACATTTTAACCAGGTCGAACGCATAAACGTTAGGGTCCGGATAACCCTTCGTGTAATACATCACATCGCCGACCACGGCGATACTGTTTACATTGCATGGGTCGCTAGGGCACGAACTTGGCCAAGTCCCGACGATACTCCCGGTCGAAATTTCGATCTCGTAGATGAACACTGGTCCGTAGCCTGGAGCGGCGTAGATGTAGCCTGGTTTGCCAAGGATTTGGGCGGCCAGGCCAGCAGGGATGAATGCGGTCGCTGTCGCAACTATCACCAGCATAAAGGACGATCTGAGGGATCGCATCAACTGCATAATCAATCTCCTTGGTCGAAATTCGGTCTTATTTCCCAAGATTGCGGCTCGATAAACCCTTCGAAATCAGTGCGACATGAAGGCAGGGACTCCCTTTCCGTTGGGAACGAGCTCCGGACGGACAAAAGTCCGTAACGATTTACGTTCAGTCTGTGCGGGGATGACGAACGGCGCACGGGCTGAAGGCCGAAGGTCTATTCTTGCTCCGGCTCTGCTGCGCGTACTGGATCGTACTCCGTAACCGAGGTATAGGCTCCGAACCCGCCGAGGGAAGGGTTAAGATCGCCAATTGGAATTAAGGCGGCCCCCTGCAAGTGCAAGATCGCGTAGCTTGCAAAGATCTTCTCGTTTGTAAAATTTTGCATTTTCACGAAGTTGCCGCGGCCCTCAACCCACGACTCCCCAATTTTGGTCCTGCAGGTGGGGCATGAGAAAAATTGAATGTTCACGACCGTAATATCGGGCCCCAAACTGAGGAGTGGGCTGAGAGAATTAACATGACCACCGCATGAGGGTGGTGACCATGTACCTTGGCCTATTTGCTGCGGAATGCCACCGTTGCCGTTGGTATCGGCGATGAACTGCACTCCAACATAAGTCCAGCCGCCTGGCACGACCGCGCCGCCAACGGGATCAGAATAGGTGGCCGTTATAGAGGTCGGACTGAAAGGGGCACTATTACCCCCAATAGTAAATTGGGTGCCGGGGTTAAGGCCGGTCGGTGCCTGCATTATGTAGTATGTCGGGCAGATGGTAGCCGGTGCAGTGGTCGAAATTGGAATCGATAACTGCGTTGCGTTGCACGCTGTCGTATTCTGCCAGTTCGCCGCATATATCCAGCTATCGTCTGGGATACAATACTGCGCCTGCGCGTAGCTCTTCTGCCCACAGATCAACAGACTAGCGGCTGTAACAGCAAACAAAATCGCTAAACTTCTCAATTGGATCATTGTTGTCTCCTCTGTCCGGAATTTTCGTTTTAGCTCTCAACAGATCACATAGAAGCCGCATCGTCCCTTACCTTGTGCTTTGATCATGGTCAAATCCCCCAACTATGTGTTTTATGCACCAATCTCCGTTTTAGTCCCCAGAATCCTAGGAATCAACGCGTCTAATCAGTGCGATAAGAAGACAAGAACTCCCCGTTCCGTCGGGAGCGAGCTCCGGACGGACAAAGGTACTCAACGATTTGCGTTCGGCCTGTGCGGGAATGACGAATGGCGCACGGGCTGAAAGCCGAAGCGGAAAAAGGAGCCGCTATGAGCTTGTTGTCAGTCGGTCAAGGGGAGAAGATCGACTGCCCCAGGAATGGGCCGATGAGGGATGAGTCGGGATAGTTGCCTAACTTCACCGATCACTTACGTACGATCTCGCGTGATCTGATCTTTAATGAACTAAAGATAGTCACACTAGAATCGATTGTTAATATGATGTTGCAATTTCGTAAAGTCAAGACCACTGAGGTGTGTGACCACTCAGGTGTGGGTAAGCTTTCAGTTATTACTTCTCAGTTGTCAGTTGTCAGGAACGGCCAAAGCAGATCCCCCGGCGGCTAAAGCCGCCGAGGGATGACAAGAATAAAGGACCTGTACGGCACAGCTAAAGCTGTGCCCTTTCAAAACACGGCTCAAAGCGACTCTTTCCGCAAGCTTTGAAGCCGTGCCCTTTCAAAACTAGACAGCGAAGGTCTTAGTTCCCACCCTTTCGCCAACGGAAGGCGAAAAGGATGGGGCACCCACAGTGCGGGAGGTCGAGACGAAAATCCCCGCTCAAGCTTCGCTTGAACGGGGCACCCGAAGGGAATCATTGCTTACCCTGGCCACGCACAATATTCACTTACACCGTTGTTGAACCATGCGGTCTACAGTGGCGGGCAGTCGACCGCTCTCCTGTTGCTGACGCAGATCGTCGAGGAACGCATCATTCGCCGACGGCTTCTGTTTGAGAATTGACTCGTAGGCCAGCAGTGCACCGTTCATGCCGGCAAGAAACGCGGCATTCCAATCAGTCTGTTTACCTGGATTCTCCAGAATATAAGCACCTGATGAGTAGGTTATCTGCTCGTACAGCTCCTTCCCATATTCGTAAGGCTGGTGATTGGGGGCATCAACCAAGTTGCAGGGGCGGACGGTGAGGTCGGGAACTTCATCCCACCAGGTATTCAGCCAGGCGCGGGCGGCGGAGGCGTCCATCGACAGCGGATCCTTCTCCAGATGGCGGGTGAGCAGAATCGCATACGCCCGCTCCTCGGCTGTGGAAGGAGCGCGCGAAGGTTGTGGGCCGCGCTCCACCGCGGTCCACTCCTGATAGACGAAGTGCCCCGGCTTTTGCTGCATTGCGTCGGGGTGCTCGACAGCCCAGGTATTGGCCCGCGCCTCGGCCATTCCGAGCTGCGCCGTTGTTAGGCGCGGCTTCATCGCAGCCAGCGAACCCTGGCTATCGGCAGCACCCATCTTTGCGCCAATCGAAAACCACATATAGGCAGCGACCGGATCGGCGGGCACGCCCTGGCCATCGCGGTAGAGTTCTCCCATCTTCTGAATCGCACCAGAGACACCGAGCTCGGCGGCGCGTTGATAATGGCTACGCGCCTGCGCCAGGTCCACCGGAACTCCCTGCCCCAGTTCATACATCGCGCCGAGATAATGATCTGCCGGACCGTAACCGGCGGCGGCGGCACGATTGAACCACACCATGGCCTGCGTGTAATCGGGCGCGCTCAAATAGCCTTCACGATAAAAGCGGCCAACCTCAAACTCCGCAGCGTGGCTGCCTCCCTGCGCGGCGGCGCGTTCCAGATCGAACACAAATTGCGGCTCCAGGGGAACGTGGCTGGCATTGGTGTACATGTCGGCCAAGGTCATCATGGTGGGAATATGTCCCTGGGCAAGAGACTTGCTCAACCACTTCTCGGCTTCGACGCGGTTGGCCGGGACTCCCAGACCTTCGTAATAGATACGGCCCAGCATCCATTCGGAGTGAGCAAAGCCTTGCTCGGCTGCCTGCGTGTACCAGAAGCGGGCCTGCTCCAGATTTTCTTCTACTCCCGTCCCATGAAAGTAAGCGGTGGCAACGTTGTGCTGCGCAACCATGTGACCGCTCTTCGCAGCCTTCAGCGCCCACTTGAACGATTCAGCATGATCGACCGGCAGCCCGGCGCGGCCGAACTCGTACATCGTGCTGAGCACCCACTCGCCCTCAACACTGCCTTGCTCGGCAGCCTGGCGCAGATACGGAAGCCCTTTCTTGACGTCCTTGGGCACGCCGTGTCCGCCAGAGTAAGCCAGCCACAGCAATACCTGAGAGCTACGATCGCCATTCTGAGCTTTCTGAATGAGCGGAGGGATGTCTTCCGGCTGGAGGCGGGCGGCGCGATCTTCGTAGGGCTCCTGCGCCAGCCCGGAAATGCAGGCGAGCGCAGCGAACAACAAGAGGCGTCCAAGGATGGTCCATGTACGCATAGCGTCTCCGCTCTTATACACCCGCGACCCTGGACTACAAACAAAAAGAGCCTTTGAGACACTTGTCGTCAACTAACGCCAGCAACGGCGCGGGGCAGAGCAAGTTGAATTGTGCGTTGTTCGAGCGCCCGCCAGATATATCTAACTGCTCAATGTCCAAACGGGCGGTGTACCAGGTGAGCCTTGTTCGTAGACGTCCTCGGTGATTGAACCAGCCGTCAACGTGAGCACGGTGAAGCCGTTCTTGACCCGATTGACCCACGCTAACGGCGGGTTGGTCTGCAATGGCGTATGCGCGTAATACGCAATACTGGGGTTCGGTCCAGTGGGTGTCTGGTCAAGCGGGTATTGTTGCTCTGCACCATTGTTCTCCAGCCAATGGTAGGCGGCCCCGAACGGCTGCGCGCCGTGCCCCAGACAGCGGCACAACGTAGTGGTCTGTTTGTCAGGCGACAGACTAACGCTTCCGGTGTAAACGATGCCATTGTGGATGTGTCCCCAATACCAGTAATCAGGGTCGCGTCCCAGCGCCGCAGAAACGTCTTGGTACAAATTGGGTTCGGGCTGCTCGGATCCGAGAGGTACGTAACCGGGCACGGGAAAGCCATCATAGGTGAGGGCATTATGGTGGGTGAGTACAATCAATTTTTTATTATCGAGGCCTCCACTACTGACCAACTGCTGGATCCAAGCCACCTGACTACCATCGGTACCGCTTTGCAACCGGCCATCCATGTAGAGAAAATCCGGAGCATAGTATGCGGAGTCGAGTCCCAGGATCGCCCAGTCCTGGAAGGTCAGCATGAAATAGCTCGTGCCACTCTGTTGGGCAAATGGAGATGCGTTTACCGCGGGGAAATAGCCGTTGCCGCCGGGATACATCTCGTGATTCGAGTTGAGGGTGAAACACTGGTCCGTACCGGGTGACCAAATGGCGTTTACGAGATTGTCGGTTTCTTCGGCTATGTCGTAGGTCACTGGGTTCCAATCGGTCGCTCTGTTCAGTATGGCCTGGATGACCAGCATGAATGCGTTGACCCCCAGAGGCAGATTTATGCTTGTTCCCCCATAATAGACATCACCGAGGTGAATCACGATGTCGGGTGCGATTGCCTCGATCTGTTGCATGATTTGCGCCGCGGGCCCGTTGGTACCATTGTCGTCCCAGCTGCCCGTGCCCCAGTCGCCCATCAGGGCAATCTTTAGCGAATCTTGGCTGATGTTGGCTGAATACGGGTTCGAGCCAAAAGGCTGAACTGGCACGTGCAAATCCACTTTCTCAAAGGTGCTAATGTGCAGCAGGTTCAGGACGAAGGGAAACAACCATCCGCGGTCCAGGACCTCCCATAGACCGTATCCCACCACCGAGCCGTCAGTCATTATGACGGGACCGTGCTGTTGTATTCGCTGACTCCACCCTTGGAGTATGGCAGTCGTGATCTGCGGTGCCGGAAACATGCTGCTGATCCAACTGGGCAGATACTCGTTAATCGCGTACAACGCCAGCCCGAACTCGATGTTTCCGCCGGAAATTGGGGGGACCTGTGGAACGCTCATCACGTTAATCAGTTGCTGTTCACTGTCTTGCAAATATTGGGCGACTGGCCCGAGAATCTGGATCGTGAGGTCGTAGTCGAAATACTGGTTGGCACGCTGTTCCAGCAGATCCAGAAAAACTTGCTGTTCAACGCTCAGCATACTGGTGTCCATAGAACCTCCCGTTGCGAACGTACAGCAAAGAGCGGCAGTGCTGCCAGGCAGCTCTTTCCAGACGAAGTCGCGCGAATTAAATTTTCGGTGATTAAATCATTGTGGGACGCACTTGTCTATTCGATATTGTTTATTTTTTGAGAAACATCTGTGAATCTTCGAATCGCAAACTTTACCTCCACCTAAGTGGGCGTAGTGCAGACGTGCATAACCTATACCTTCCCAAAATGAGGGAAGGGGTGGGGCACACAGATATTCGTGGTCTTGACGAAAGCAGCTCCCTCGCCCGCGAGCGGGCTTGTAATGACAATTTGCGGGGTCAGGTGCAGTGATCCGGGTCGGAGCCCAAGAGAAAGAGACGAAGCTGGGGCAACGGCGGAGGAAATTGTGTTTCCCTCCGGGGCTAAAGAGGCTGCTGAAAAGGTCGAAAACGTGCGGCCCTCGCGGACTAAAGTCCGCGAGGGGAATCAAAAATAAACAGCTTAGACGCCGGCCTGAAGGCCGGCTCTACCCCAAAACGCTACTGCGCGCCGCTGGCTTTGCGGGGTTTGTCGAACTCGTCGCCTGACTTCCAACCTACTTCGCTAGTCTGATTAGCGGCCTGCCATCCCAGCGCCACGCCGAAGCGCGCGATGTCGGCATCGCTACGGAAGTCCATGTCCGGATGGTATTCGTCGCTAGGATGATGGTAGTCGTTGGTGACGTAATCCTTGGCCTTCTGAATGCCCCACTGGCGATCGTGTCCTGCGTAGAGCATGCCACTGCCCACGGAGAACGCGGGAACGCCCACGCGCGCCAGGCTGAAATGGTCAGAGCGGTAATAGTGTCCGGCGTTGGGATTGGGATCGGGAATGATGGCGAGCCCGAAGGCCTTGGCGGTGCTCTCGACCGTAGGGTAAAAGGTGGTGCGCTCGGCGCCCGAGACGCTGACCTCTTGGGGAATGCCCAGCGGCGGAATGTCGTCGAAGTTGAGGTCGAGCGAAAGCTCCTTGGCAGGGACCGGTGGATGCTTGCCGAAATATTCGGAGCCGAGCAGACCCTGCTCCTCGGCGGTGACCGAGACGAAGTACATGGAGCGCTTGGGCGGCGTCTTGCTCTCGGCAAAGACGCGCGCCATTTCCAGCACGATGGCCACTCCGGTCGCGTTGTCTTGCGCGCCGTTGAAGATGTTGTCGCCGGGCATTCCGGGCACGATGCCGAAGTGGTCGTAGTGCGCGGTGTACATCACGCCCTGGTCTTTGAGCTTGGGGTCGGAGCCGGGCAGGACTGCGACGACATTGTTGGAGTCGAAGGGGCGCACCTTGCTGACGATGTGTGCCTTGAATTTGGCGGGCAGGAGTTCTGCCTTGAAGCCGGGCTTGGCAGCAGCGGCCATCTCGGTGTCGAGGTTCTTGCCGCACTCCTGCATGAGCTTGCGGGCGACGTCGAGCTGAATCCACGAGGCGAGCTTTAGCTTGGGCGCGGCGTCGTTGCGCAAGTACGAGCGCTCACCCGACCAGGAGTTGCGTACCACGTCCCATCCGTAGCTGGCCATCTCGGTCTTGTGGATGAGCAGCACTCCGGCCGCGCCCATGCGCGCTGCCTGCTCATACTTGTAGGTCCAGCGTCCGTAATAGGTGAGAGCCGGGCCGGCGAAGAATTTCGGATCGTTGGAGGGCGGCTCGTTGACCAGCATCAGCAGGATTTTGCCTTTGACGTCGATGTCCTTGTAGTCGTTCCAGTTGAATTCGGGAGCGTCGATGCCATAGCCGATCCAGACGATGGGCGCGTCGAGGGTGGTGGAAGTGTCGCCGGTTTCGTCCATGGCGACGATGTCGTCTTTACCACGCAAGCTCAGTGGCTCGCCCTTGGATGGGACGAATGAATAAGTGCTGTCGGGCTGGGTTTGGATCCCGACCATCGGCACCTTTTGCAGGTAGCTGCCGTTGTCGCCCGCGGGCTTGAGTCCGTAGAGTGCGAACTGCGTGCCGATGTATTCGGCGGCGATGTCTCCGCCGCGCTGTCCGGTGCCGCGGCCTTCGAGGAGGTCGTGGGAGAGAAAGCGAACGTGCCAGCGAATGTTTTCGGGGTTGATGGCGGCCATGGCCTGTTCGGCCGCGAGAGACAGCGAGGCGACCTTGGGAACGGGAGGCATGACAGTCGACGGGGAGTTGGCAGATTGCGCGAAAGCGAGAGTGGCGAAAAGTGAGATGAACAGCAGAATGCTGGCAGATTTGCGCACTGAGGGACTCCTGTGGAGTGCAATAGGTCGAGCCAAACTATTCATTGTACGGGATGCGGAGGGAGGAATTGCTGAGATGCCGCCGGCTGAAGAGGGTGCGGTAGAAGTCAGAAGAGCAGATCCCTCGGAGGCTAAAGCCTCCCCGGGATGACAATAAAAAAGGCTTGTCGGCACGACTGAAGCCGTGCCCTGACGCAATACCGTCTGGATTGATCCGCGACCGCGGATCAGTTGCGGGAGCTTCAACCAGCGCGGAATTCTTGAATTGACTCGCCGGGACGCCAGAGCACATTGGGCTTCTGATTACGCAAGGCCGCCAGTTTGGCGTTCACGCCTTCGACGTCGAGTTTCGACCAGCCGACGGACGAGACTTCGATTTCGCTGTCGGGCGCGATGTAGAAAAGCGTCGGAACATTGGTGAGGCCGTATGCGCTGGACACGGCGAAGTTGTTGGCTTCGTCGTCGATGGCAACGGGGAAGGTCACGCTGTAATCGCGGATGAACGCCTTGGCGTCGGCAGGCTTGTTCTGCGAGACGCCGAGGAACGTCGCACCACTATTCTTGTGGGCCTGGGCCATGCGCTCGTACATGGGGAAGGCGTATTGGCAAACCGGGCAGGTCACCTTGAAGAAGGCCAGGACGACCGGGCCACGCTGTCGAAGATCGTGCAGCGAAACTTGCTTGCCGTCGAGAGTGGGCAAGGTGAAGTCGGGCGCGAGTTTGCCAGTGACGAGTGCAGCCATTGAGTAAAGCCATACGTACTATCTCCTGAGCATTAGATTGTCATAGCCGGGCGCGTCAGGACTCAGGCGCGAGCCTGCGGAGGACCTTCCGAGTTAAGCCGGTGAGCGCCAGCTTCTGCCATTGTGGGCGGGTGAACCAGCGTGCGTTACCGTCCAGACTGCGGATGAGTGCCGGGGGCGCCGCGATTACGGAGACGTCGTAGTCGGTGTCGGTGATGGAGTGGCGGAATTTCGACAAAGCTTGTTGCTTCGGATTGGCGGTGATTTCGGGCAGTTCCCACATGTTGGCCATGCGCTTTGCGTCTGCGGAGCGCTGGACGAGAAGAATCGAGCCGCGGTCACGGGCGAACGCGTAGTGAAGCTGTTTTCGTTTGCGTGCTGCCTGAGGCTTGGGAGCATCGGCTCCGCGGGTTGCGCACCACGTTATTAGCGGGCACACAAGGCACTGCGGTGCACGCGGCGTGCAAATGGTCGCGCCAAGTTCCATCATGGCCTGGTTGAAGTCGCCGGGGCGCGCGCGATCGAGCAGAGCTTCGGCGCGCTGCCAGTTCCCTGCTTTGCTGTCGATGGGTCCGAACAGACGGTCCAGCACGCGCTCGACGTTGCCGTCGACAACGGCGACGGGTTCTCCGAAGGCGATGCTCGCTACGGCCGCGGCGGTGTAGCGTCCGATGCCGGGAAGCTCGCGCCAGGCTTCGGCGGTGCGAGGGAATTCTCCTTTGCGGTCATAGGCGATGAGCTTGGCGGCCTGATGCAACCGGCGGGCGCGATGGTAGTAGCCAAGACCGCTCCACAGGGCAAGAACGGTTTGTTCACGTGCTTTCGCCAGATCATGGACGGTGGGAAAGCGTTGCATCCAGCGCGCGTAGTGATCGAGGACGGCGGCGACGCGAGTTTGTTGGAGCATGATCTCGGAGACCCATATTGGATAGGGATCTCTCGTAACTCCACAATTGCCAACACCAGGCCATTGTGGGCCACCCGTGCGCCATGGGAGGTCGCGGCGATGGGCGTCGTACCAAGTGAGCAGCGAACGGCGGAGTGAGCGCAGATCGCTTGGAGGAAGTGGGGGCATCAGAGGAATCATTGTAACGAGGTCGTCTCCCACCCTGTCGCCAACTGCGGGAGATAAGGGTGGGACACCCAGGTAAAAGAAAGATCGTCGCGGGTGTAGGGGTCCTTCGACTCCGGTTCGCCAACAACCGGCGAACCTGCGCTCAGGATGACAATTTAGTGGCGCACGAAGAATTGCTCTTTATCCATGTTGGCGGGGACAGCGACGTCGAAGAAGCCGACCATCATCTCTTCGTAGGTCTGGCCGCCCCAGCGGACTTCTACGTTGGGATCGGGATTATGCGGGTTGTCCTCGGTGTTGTCGTACCACGCGACGGCTTGGAGTTTGGTTCCGGCTTTAAGGAAGCGCGGCTCGGCCAGGCGATAGCTGAGCTGCCAGTGAAAGTGGTAGTGGTTCAGGCGCAACAGCGTCTCAGTGCTGCCATCGGGATGAACGATGTTGTATTCGAAGGCCTTGCCGCGCAGGTGCATGTGCGGAAAGAAGCTGAGGAGCGTGCAGTCGTTGGGCATGGTGCCCCAGACATCGACGCGGTAGTCGTCGGTGCGCGGCGGAATGATGAAGGTGTGATTGGTGAGTTGCAGCGTCAGCACGCGCTGCTTCGGAGGCTGCTTGGCGAAGACCATGCCGACGCTGGTCTGGTCGGTGCCCGCTTTGCCGTTGGCGGTGTAGTGCATCTGGAAGACGAGGTCGGAGCCGGCGGGAATGAACTTTGCCATACCTTCGGGCCAGCGGTCGGGCTCGCTGCCGGGAGCGTAAACGAGCAGCATATCGGTAGTGGTCTCGTGCGCTTCGGCGCGTAACTTGGGATCAGAGAAGCTGGACGCGGTGAATGGCGTTCCGACAGGCGCAACGCGCAGCCAGTTCGAATTCGGCGGGCGAACATACACGACGGCGTGATGCACGTACTGCGGACTGGACGGACGAATCTCGGTGAACTGGATCCATTTGTCTTCGGTGAATCCGGTGGGCACGATTTCGTAAGTGTATTCCACGTCGCCGTGCGCGGGAATCGGAACCGGGACGGGCATCTGCAC
This sequence comes from uncultured Acidobacteriaceae bacterium, assembly GCA_963730105.1. Classification (GTDB taxonomy): domain Bacteria; phylum Acidobacteriota; class Terriglobia; order Terriglobales; family Acidobacteriaceae; genus DASRAA01. The sequence goes on along the minus strand of CAVSQO010000004.1, from coordinate 6,524 downwards.
AACATGGTCGGGATCGGGAATGTTCCATCCTTGCGCCCATTGCTTTGGAGGAGGCGCGTCTTTGGGCGAACCGGCGGGCGCGCCTGCGTCCAGCCACGCACCGAATGTCGCGATCTGTTGCGGCGTCAGTGAAGGATCGTTGGAGAACTTGCCATAGCGCGGATCGGCGAACCATGGCGGCATGGATTTCGACTCCACCGCCAATCGAATCGCTGCGGCCCACGATTTGGTTTCCTGATAAGTCACGAACGGCATCGGAGCAATTTCGCCGGGACGATGACAGGCCTGGCAATGGTTTTGAAGGATGGGCAAAACGTCTTTGTAGAAAGTGGGTGAATGGCTGGGCTGCGGTGCGGAAGTGGCGGGCATGACGGAAACGATCGCCAAAGCGAGACCAAGCACAGCGATCGCAGACCAAACCTGGGCCTTGCCCCTACTGTTGTATATCCGTGGCAATCGTGTAGTGGCCCTGCTTGCCGTGCAACCAATACGTGAGGGGGGAAGTCGATTTCCCTCAGGGGCTAAAGCCCTTTACTTACTCAGCGTAATCCGGCACGGCTGAAGCCGTGCCCCTTCAAAACAGTGGTTGAAGCTAATTTCTCGCAAGTCAAGAAGCGTGCCCTGATACAAACCGACGCGAAAGAGAATCTACCGCAAACTGAAACGCCGTGCCCCTTCAAGCCCAGTTACCACAAGGGTCCTAGTTCGGCTGATTGTGTTCCGGCAACTCTTCTTCTTGAACCGCGTGGCGGCGCAAGAGTTGCGCCAGATTCTGCGAAAACGCGGAGCGCGGCAGCACCATGTCGCAACCGGCTTCGGTGGCCTTCATCTTCAGTTCGCCCTGCACGTGCGAGACGAAGCCGATGATGTTGGTTTCTTTCTTCAGCTTGCTTTTGAGCTTGGGGATGACGGTGAGCGGCTTGGCGTTCAAGTTGTTCAGATCAACGATGATGAGCGTCGGCTTGTCGTTGCCGTTCTGGCCCATGCGCTCGAAGACGTCTTTCTCGGTCTTGACGAATTCGACCTTGACGTTGATCTTGCGCGCAGTCTCCTGAATCTTGGCCAGAAAGAACAGGTCATCGACGAACGCGTAAATGCGAGCAGGACCATCGTTGTTCGTGGTCAACGGCTCAGGCTCGGAGGGCGGAAACTGCTTACCGTAATTCTGGTTCACTCGGCCCCGCTCAGGGTTGTGCGAGTTGCCATTGGGATCACCGAGCACCGCACGATAACTATGGTCCATAGGCGCCGAGTACACGCCGCCGAGCGGCTCGCGCTGGGTGGTGGGGCGGCCTCCGGGCTTGTGTCCGCCGGAGCGTTTCTTGCCGAAGCGGCGTCCGCCCTGGTGTCCGCTCTGACCCTGGCCTTGGCCTGGGCCCTGGGAGCGTCCATGGCTTTGACCCTGATTCGGGCCTTGGCCTTGTGACTTGCCTGGTTGTTGTGGTGCGCCGTGCGCGGCAGGTCCGCGGCGTCCGCGCCGCCGTCTCCGGCTCTTCCCTCCGGGCTGTCCGCCGGACGGAGGATTCGATCCTTGATTCATGTTGCTCTCTTAGTTACGTTCGTTTGCCCGCAGGTCGCGGGAATCCCACATTGGTGAACCGCATTCACTGACCGTACGTTCGCCCCGAATTCCGCGAAACAGTCCTACTGCGGTTGAAATCGTGTCTGAAATCGAATCAGTTACGTCCGTCTGGCGCCCGGAACCCTTGGCGCGAGGAACGCCTGCACGGGAAGTGCGGCGATTGGAGGACGTTCTTATCGTACTCAGCTTTGCGGTTGAAACGCAAGCCGCTAACGCTGTTAATACGCTTGATGACCCACTTTCGTCAACTTACGGCCACAACCCCGGGCCGCACCTTGAAAACCGTCATCGCAAAACGCCATGGGGTGCGCACTTGCAACGAAACCCAACTACGGGCCAGAATGCGCGGGCCAACTCACCGCCGCTCTCAGACTGCTACAACTACAGATACTTTAACAGCACTCTGCAGTGATTGGCGAAACATGGCATTGAACGGCGTTAATTCAGCCTCGCCAGTAGTTGTCGCAACATGTCGAGGGTCTCGCTGACGTCGTCGGCATCCTCTGCCTCAGGCTGCAATTGCAGGTACGCGCCCAGGTCCTGGGCAGCGCCGAAATAGTGTTCCAGATTCAGGCGCACGAGGCCACGCTCGCGCAATAATTCCGGGCTCATCGGCGGAATCGCCAGTAGCAGATCCAGAGTCTGGAGGCCCTTTCGAAAATTCCTTTGAGTGAAATAAATCTGCCGCAGGTTGTTTAGGACGCGGATGAGGATTTCGCGATGAGTGACCGCCTTTAGGAATTCGGGCTGCAGTTCCAGTTCACCGGAATAAATCTCGTTGAGCCGTTGCTGGCAGTCAGCGTGGCACACGATGCGTCCGCGGTTGAAAGGGTCAATGATAATCTCGCCTGCCATCACATCGTAGTGTTTGAGCAGGAAGTGTCCTGGCATACCGGTGCCGGCGATGGGAAAGCCGACCCGGCGCGCGACGTCTAAATAAATCACCGACAGCGTGATGGGAATGCCAAGCTTGCGGTCGAGCACGTCGTTGAGAAACGAGTTGCGCGGATCGTAGTAGTCGTCACGATTGCCGCGTAGGCCCTCTTCGTCGAACAGGACTCTGTTCAGCAGAGCAATGCTCTCGCGCGCCGTGGGGCTGCTGCGCATGCGGCTGCGGACACGCTTCGCCAGAGCTTCGAGACGGGCGAGATAGTAAGGCGCGTCGAGCTCCGGATATTCGGTGCGCGCGATGGCCAGGGTCGCAGCCGCGAGATTGATGGAAGCATCTTCGTTGGCGGGCTCGACCAGCGAAGCGAAACCCTTCAGGGCGGATAGGTATGAATCAGCGGCCGGCATCTCGCGTGTTGATTCGATGAATCGCGGGCCGTCGGCGATTCGCGATGTCAGCATCACTGCCGGAACATATTGCGCGCGATGAAGAACACGTTGGCGGGGCGTTCGGCCAGGCGCCGCATGAAATACGGATACCACTCGCTTCCGAACGGAATGTACACGCGCAGGCCGTAGCCCTCGCGCACCAGTTTCTGCTGCAGGTCGCGGCGCACGCCGTGCAGCATCTGGAACTCGTACGCTGTCGGCGGAATGTTTTCCGCACGCGCGAACTCCTTCATCTCTTCGATGATCTTTTCGTCGTGCGTGGCCAGCCCGTGATATACGCCGCTCTTCAGCAGGATTTTGGCCAACTTAACGTAGTTGGCATCCACGTCAGATTTCTTGGGGAAGGCGATCTCCGGAGACTCTTTGTATGCACCCTTGCACAGGCGAATGCGAATACGCTCCGAGAGGAGCTGGTTGACGTCGGCTTCGCTGCGATACAGATACGTCTGAATGACAGTGCCGATCTTGCCCGCGTGCCCCGGCTGACGATGCATTCCTCGCACGAAATCGAGCGTGCGCTGGGTGTACGGCGAGCCTTCCATATCGACGCGGACGAAGCTGTTCAGCTGCACCGCATGGCTCACGAGCTCCGTCACCAGTGAAAAGGCAAGGTCCTCGCTGATGTCGAGTCCCATGTGCGTAAGTTTTAGGCTGATGTTGGCGTTCAGTTTACGCGCAGCGATCTCGTCGAGCATCTGGTGATAAAGTTCGGCGCTTTGCTTGGCTTCATCGGCATTGGTGACGTTTTCGCCGAGGTTGTCGATGCTGACGCTGGCGCCCCGGCGATTGACGAGTTCGGTGACCTGAACGGCGTCGGCAAGCTGGGTTCCGGCGACGAAGCGGCCGGAGAAGCGCAAGCCAAGCGGAGAGGTTTCAGCGAAATGGCGAAGGGGCTTGTTTTCTGACAGCTTGATGAAGGCGGTTCTTAACATGTGGCCTCCGCGAGACCGGGCGGCAGAGGCTCGGCGCTAGGAACGATAAGAGTATGGCGCATAAGAATGTTGGGGACAGCTAGCCAAACTTACGATAATAGCGCCTGCGCGGGTGCGGGGACAAACGATTGAAGGTTCACCCGCTGGCCTGTGATATTCTCGCTGGCCGACGCCACTTTCATGTGGCGGGAATCCTCAAAATTTGGAGATCAATCATGCGCATGCTGATGCACGTTCACTTTCCGCTCGAACCTTTCAACACCGCCGTTCGCGACGGATCGATCGGGGAGAAGATGAAGAAGATTCTTGAGTCCAACAAGCCCGAGGCCGCTTATTTCTGCGAGCACAACGGCCAGCGCGGTGGAACCCTCATCGTAAATCTCGACGATCCCTCCGGCATACCGGCACTCGCCGAGCCGTGGTTCCTCACGTTCAATGCGAACGTCGAGTTTCGCGTGGCGATGACCCCCGAAGACCTCGGCCGCGCCGGCTTGGAGTCGCTGGGAAAGAAGTGGGCGTAGGCTCTATTCTTCGGGATCGTCTCAGGTTGCGAGCCCAAAAGGCCCGCGACCGCGAAGGTTACTCGAAGGGACCGTAGGAACTCGATGAATCTTAGCGCGGGGAAGCGGAGCCGGCGTGGCCAGTGCCCACCAGCCAAAGTTCCAGCGCCGGTTAGGGTTCACCCTATCATTTGAAGCAGGCGTTGCTTCACGCCGGGCCACTCCTCCGCGATGATGGAGTAGCGCGCTGAGTCGCGCGGGATGTAGTCTGCGGCCATGCGGTGGGCGCGGAGAATTCCCTCGAACTGCCCGCCGATCCGTTCGATTGCCGCTCGCGAGCGCAGGTTACGCACGTCGGTATGCAGGCAGACCCGCAACACCTGCCAGGTTTCGAAAGCGTACGTGAGCATGAGAAGTTTGGCCTCGGTGTTGGCCGGCGTGCGAATCGCCGATCGAGTCAGCCAGGTGTAACCGATCTCGCAGGCATCGGGAGCGGCGCGGCCGTGCAAGGCATGACCCTCCGGCCACGCCCATCTCTCAAGATCAAAGAAGCGCGTAGAGCCGATGACGACTCCGTCGGTGATGCGGACGGTTGCGAACGATACCGCCCTCCCGGCCGCGTACCACTCCAGCGCGGTGTCGATGTATCGAGCCGCTTCAAGCTCGCCTCGTGGAATCGGACTCCACTGATAAAGAGAGGGATCAACCGCTGACGCGGCCGCTAATCCGTCGGCATGACGAGGTTCGAGCGGTTCGAGTCGAACGTGGCGGCCTTGCAAGACAGCGGCGCGTCCAGGGGCATGCGCTCCACTATGCAATGAGGGCTGGCCGCGGCGCAACCGGAGGAGGCGCTCGATCGAACCTCGGGCTCCAGTCGGGGAGTTTCGCTCCATGCGCGGTATAAGCGAACCCACACGGAAACTCCATTCAAGGCCGCTTCGCGCCCTTGAATGGGGCGCCCTCGTGACGATTGAGGTGGAGGGGTTACATTTCCTGGGTCACCCGCCGTTCGAATAGAGAGCAATTGTGAGCAGATTAGTGGCACGAGGAACCGTACGATGATGACTGTCCAACGTGACAAAGGAGAATCGAATGAAATCCAAGAAGTTATTTGCTGTTGTCCTCGAGTCGGCCGTCGTGCTCGCTCTGTCTCTGTCGGTAATGGCCCAGAGCACCACACAATCCAGCACTACGACGACACGGGATCCGTCTGCCGCGCAGACGCAGAGCACAACCACCACGAGTACGCAGGACCCGACGGCTCCGACGCAGGCCCAGACCACCAAGACCACGGATATGACAGTTACGCCGGCTGATCCGCAGGTGAAGCAGACCGATACCACGACCACCACCACAACGCCCCAGCCAAAGGTAAAGCAGACCGACATCACGACCACCACCACTGCGCCGCCGCCAGAAGTGAAGAGGGACACCACATCGACGACCACCGTTACGCCCCCGCCCCAGCGATAGTTGTGGGATATGCGTGAGCTTCCCCGGCACTGACGTGCCGGGCTACGATTGTGCCGCCTCGAGCGGTGGTCGTCAGGGGCTAAAGTGCGTCGATTCTTGGGAGTTCGGTAGACCGGGCTCAAGTCCGGTGCTTCCACCCCTTAGAAACAGTGGTCAGTGGCTAGTTGTCGGTGAAAATCAAAAGACCCACCCGGCCGAAATCGGGCCGGATGGGGACCCGGCCGCTCACCACCACCTCAACATTCTTCAGGAATGAAATTGCGCGCGCCGGGCCACCCGCCCGAAGCAAACCCCACGTAAGCCCACGTAGGCGGAAAGTGGGCCCGATACCCTTCGGCCACGGCCTCGCGGCAGGCTGCGGGGCAAGCGGGTCTCATGCCTGGGTCACCGGCCAATGTTAGCCACCGGGCCACCCGCCACCTCAGTGGTCTTGACGCGTTTGGCTCTTGGCTCCATAGTTACGCGATATTAACGAGGCCACTGGTCATCCAATCGCACGCGCTACCCCTCCGGATAGATCAACCCGCCGCCCAACCTGATCGGACGTGGTGTCCATTCGCATCAGCACGAACACAGACATCGCCAACGAAGTTGCAGGACGGCGACGAAACGGCGCTGCCGTTTACTGGCCGCACGAGAGGCTACATTGGCCGCGTCCCGATAGGGCTTCGATTCCACCCCCGCAAACACCAACATCGC
>CAVSQO010000003.1:0-249923 GCA_963730105.1 uncultured Acidobacteriaceae bacterium | reverse complement strand
AACGAGAGAAGGCCAACCTCGACTCCCGCGCTGAAAAGCCAATGGCAAGCGGTCGCTTAGTCGCGAGCCTCACTGATTGCTGGATTGCTCAACTTTTTCAAGCTCATAATTGGCGTAGCCGAATTCGTTACTGCGCGCGCCCCAGTACTTGTCACCAACTTTGTAGACGGTAACTGCGAATGGCGACTCTCCAATCGTGGTGATAATCTGTCCGCCGCTGATCTGGTACGGCGCCACCGAACCCATGGCGCCTGTGCCTGTCACGTCCCATACTTCACCCGGCTGCGGCGGCTTCCCGTCTACGCTGAGAATCAGGCGTCGTCCCGAGTTACCATAGGCAATTTTGTACTCCTGGCCAGTAGCCAGATTGCGAATCGTCACCGTCTTTCCCACCAACAACTGCGTTAACTGTGCATCGTCGAGTGGCTCAGCGCCCTTCTGCTTCAGATCGGCAACCGTGACGCTGTGTGCTTCGCCTTTGCGCGCTTCCTGTTCCGTCGGGGTGTACCAGATGGGAGAGGTCCAGGCCCGCTCCTGGACGGTGGCGGGTACCCACGGCGGCGGCGGGACTCCCAACTTCTTCGCGTCGTAGGTGGTCCAGCGCGGTGTCGGGATCTGCAGGACCCGCACGTAATAGAACGCGTCCAGGGTCGGATCGAAGTCGGGATCCCTCCACACCTTTTTGAGTTCGACCGCGCCGATGCGTGTTCGTGTAAGTCGCGTTCTTCATGTCAACCGTGTTGCCTACCGCAGGGACTTTGCCGGTCATGGGATCGGGCTTGCGATTGCCGGACCATGCCACGTCATAGATCTTTTCGAAGATTTGGCCGCTCTTGGTCCAGCCCTTGATGATTTGAATGCGGTCGAGATTGCCATCGTCAGGGTCCTTGACGGCCCACACGATGAAGGTTGGCGCCTGTCCGGCCTTTCGTGGAAGATCGCCTCCCATCGGCACGCCGTTGGCATAGCCGGTCTTCACCCAATCTTTCTGGTTCAGTACGCTCAGGCTTGTAGTCCCAGCCGCCGAAGAAGCGCACCCTGATGCGGACGCCGCTGGTGCCGAAGGTCTCCTTGCGCTGCATGGCGGCGAAAATCGACTCACGCGTGTTTTCTTCCGCCCACACTCCCCCGAGACCGGCAGTGCTGAGTAAAGCCGTATTCAGGCCCGCCTCTTTCTTGCCGCTCAAACGCTCCTGAGGACTCGCGTCCAGAAGTCCATGGCCGCCGAAATAGTCGCTCTGGCTGTAGCCGGCAGCCGTGTTATGCGAGTCGCTGGCCCCTACGACTCCCATCTTGTAGGGGTTATATCCACGGGTGTCTTGCATGGCGACGCCATTCTCCCACGCCTCGCGAACATAGCTTCCGTGGATTTTGGGAGTCCGTTCCACCCCACCAAGAAGGTAGTTTAGTAACTCGTAGTTAGCGAACTCGTCGTTGGGAGAAAGCTGTGGAGTGGTTTCTGAAGTGCCCTTGAGTTGGTGGATTTCGGTCAATGGCTCATTGTTCACCCGCTCCTGCGCCCAGGCGGCGTCGATCGGCCGGTTCTTGCTGTCAACCTCTAGAGGAAACATGATGCCGTCGCTCAGGTTGGCATTATGCGAGATCGCCAGCAACTCATTACCCGCCTTGCGTTGGTCATCCATCCACTTCCAAAGATCCTCCGGATGGTCCGAGTCCATGGAAGTAAAAGGGTATGCCGGCACCTTCTTGGAATCTTTGAAGATGATGTTGCGGTGCATGTTGCGATTGTCGGGCGTCGAAGTCCACTCATAAGCCACGAAGGTCGTGAACTTTCCCGGCTGGTAATACTTGTCGGCGGCAGCGATAATCTGCTTCCAGACCTGACTCGCAACTTGTGGGCTCGTTAGTTCCGGGATTGGCTGATTTTTGGTAATTGAATCGCCTAGAAACGCGTATACCTTCAGGATGTCCTCTTTGCTGCGGACCTTCAGCTTTTCTGCAATGGGCAATTTGCTGATTTCCGAAGTTGGGAGCGTTCGCCAGCGGAAGAATGCCCACATACTCGGCATGGTCAGTCACTGCCATAAAATCGAGCGGACGAGTGATCTTGATTTTGTAGCCGGCAGGATGGTCGATGGGCTGGCCCATGGCAAATTTGTAAGCGTCTTCGGGACCCGCTTTCATGTTGCCGAAAACGAAGGCGTCGAACGACCAAGCGGTGTGAATGTGGGTTTCACCGAAGTAGGCGTTGCGCTCCGGATTCGACTGCTGCGCAGGTATCCGGCCACGATCAACACGGCTGTCGCAATCGTCAACAGTAGAGCTATGGTCCAACGCCTCATAAAGATTCCCTCGCGCAAATGCTCGTAACGGAAGTGTCGAACAGTATAGTGCTAACTTTGCTTCACCGCGCCTCAAGCGAAAGTGGGATGACGTGAGAGCGCCATCGCTAAGTCGTAGTGCTTCTCCTCCTGGGTTGGCCGTCGTCACTGGTCATTGATATGATGCGCCTCGCCGTGAGCGTTTCCAACCCGGACATGTGCTGGGGATGCTTCTGTCGCTCTGCCCACCCTGATAAATTAATCCACTGACCTAAAGTGTAGCAACACAAAGGAGAAGAGTCATGAAGAGAAACAGCTGGGTAACAATTGCATTCGTCGTAACACTGACAACGCTTCCGTTGCTTTGTGGCGTCGCTGCCGCTCAGTCAGCAAAAGCCCAAGGCTTAATCATCGGGCGAAGCGGGGAGACTATGACCTTGCAAACTCCAGATTCGTCAAATCTGGTCGTCGTGCTGACCGACGATACAAAAGTCCAGCAAATACAGGGAATGTTCAAGGCCCGGCGCAAGCAGATGTCGATGGCCGCGCTGATACCGGGCCTCCAGGTGCAGGTCCAGGGATCCTACAATGCCGAGAACCAGCTTGTGGCAAGCTCCATCGATTTCAAGGGCAATGACCTTCAGGATGCGCAGACGATCCAGGCTGGCATGCAGCCCACCAAAGAACAGGTCCAGCAAACCCAGGAGGAACTGGAGGCGCAGAAGGCTGCGCTTCAACGCCAGCAGGAAGAGATGCAACAGCAACAGCAGCAAATGGCCGAGGCTCAGGCGAAGATTGACGCCAACAAAGCCGCCATTGAAGCCGCAAACAAGCGCTTCGGCCAGCTGGATGATTACAACATTATGGATGAGGTGACGATCTTGTTTGGCAACGGCAAGACGGCGGTTGAGGCACAGTACAAACCGCAGCTTCTCCAATTGGCTGAGAAGGCGAAGACCATCACTGCCTACACGATCCAGGTGAAAGGCTACGCTTCAGCGAGCGGCAGTGCAGCCCTGAACCAGCAGCTGAGCGAGGACCGTGCCAACAACGTTACCCAATTCCTGATGCAACAAGGTCACATCCCTCTCACCAACATACTGGCGCCCGGAGCGATGGGCGAAAGCAGACAGGTGGGCAACGACAAGACGGCTGAGGGGCAGGCCCAGAACAGGCGAGTCGTAGTCAGGGTTCTGCAGAACAAGGGAATCGCTGGGACATAGCAGCAGAGGAAACCGGTCTATTAACCGTGCTCGTTAAACCTCACGGAATTCTTTGCCCATCGCAGGCGTACAGTGCCAGCGTTCGCGGAGTGGTCGGTCACAGCCATGAAGTCCAGAGGCCGCGTGATCTTTATGTCGTAGCCGGCCGGATGCTTGATGGTCTGACCGAGCGCAAACTTGTAAGCATCCTCCGGCCCGGTGACCGTATTGCCGAAAACGTAAGCGTCGAACGACCAGCTGGTGTGAACGTCGGTTTCACCGAAATAAGCATTGCGCTCGGGATTGGGTTGCTGCTGCGCCCATGTCGGCACCATTGCTACAGTTGCAATAAGCGTGAGAACGACGCCTGCAGACCGAGGATTGCTCATCTCATCATCCCTTCATGCAAAGCATCGATAAAAGTTGTCGGCAACAGTATAATGCTGCTCGTTCTCTGCGGCGAGTCTGAAACGCAGATGGGCACGTTGTACTTGCCTATAGTTGTGCTTCTTCTCGTGATTGATCAGACGATTACGAGTCGACTGTTTATGCAGTCTTGCAGGGCGCCCTTGCTGGCCGGGCGCTGCCGGACCACTTCAAGGAGGGATCCAATGAACTCGGACAGAAGGCGCATGATCATCTTCTGCGCGGCAATCCTTCTAGCTGCTGTCCCGGTACTCGCACAAAATCCTGAACTTCAGCAGAAACTAGCAGCCGTAAAGCAGGCCGCCACAGAAAACAAGCAGAAGCTCCTCCAGTACCAATGGATCGAAACCACACAACTCACATTGAAGGGTGACGCGAAGCCTCCGACGACGAATAGTTGCCGGTACGGTCCTGACGGGAAGGTCCAGAAAACTGCGATCGGCCCCCCACCGGAGCAGCCAAGCGGCGGCAGGTTGAAACAAAGAGTCATTGCGAAGAAGAAAGCCGAAATAAAAGATTACATGCAGGACGTCAAGGCGCTCCTGAGCATGTACGTGCCTCCCGACCCTCAAGAGCTGCAGGCAGCCTACCAGGCAGGCAAAGTCTCCTTGAATCCCGTACTCGGGGCTGTGAACTTGATCTTCACTGATTATGCACAACCCAAGGACAAGATAGCGCTCACGTTTGACACTGCCAGTAAAACAATTACCGGCTTGACCATAAATATCTATATGGGCCAGGAGAAAGATGCCGTGACGTTGCAGGTGCGGATGGGTAGCCTGCCGGACGGCACCAGCTATCAGCAGCAAATAGTTATCAGCGCAACTGCTAAGCAGTTGGTGGTAACAACGAAAAATTCCAATTACAAAAGCTGGGTGCGATATTAGGATTCGAGAAGCCTGGTGTTCCACTTACCACGCTTACAGCTTGACTCAGAAGGAGATCATCATGAAGTGCATGACGTTTCTTACCGGATTCGTCCTACTCCTGCTGACGGTCAATGCGCCCGGGTTTGCGCAGGATCCCGGCTGGCCGCGCAAACTCGAAAAGCTGGCGGCACAGTCATCGGGTACCAGCCACAGGTCGATGAGTGGAAGGATTTCACCTACATTACCTGGCGGGCCGCGTTTCAAATGACCCCCGCAGGCGGCAAGCAGGTGATTGGCGCCGCGACTTTTACCGGGACCACAAACGTCGACAGAGACCAACACATGGTCATCATCTACGGGATCAAGGTCATTAGAACTTACTTTCCGTCACTTGATGAGGCCGCTTCCGCAAAGATGGATCAGCTTTTCAAGACCTTCGTCCCGGAAGTAGTCAACATCTCCCTCGATCGGGTTGTGGCCTATATGCCGAAACCGCAATCGGTGCAGACGGTGAACTTGAAGAACGATCCGCCTTTTATTTTCGTGAATTACAGCCCCGCGATCCTTTTGGCAGTAGATGGCGAACCTGTTCTCACGGCAATTCCGAACTCGAAATTGAAATTCGTCGTCAATACGCAGTGGGCAGTGTTTTTCGATACCAGCAAGTCACAATATTACCTACTGGCCGGTCCGCGCTGGCTAACCGCACCCGATCTGCATGGCCCATGGTCCACTGCGACAACGCTGCCGAAGGAAATGGAGAAGCTCCCCAAAGATCCACAATGGGCCGATTTGAAGAAAGTGATTCCACTGGCTGCGCAATCCAGCAGCCCTAATTCCAAAAGTGTTTTACAGCACAGTTCCGGCCGAAGTCATTCTCTTCGATGGAAAACCGGTGTACGCGAAAATACCTCAGACGCAGCTTCTCTACGCCACCAACACTGACAGTCCAATTTTTCTGTACACGGCTACAAATGAATATTATTACTTGACGGCCGGGCGTTGGTTCCGGTCCAAAGACATGCAGGGCAAATGGACGTTCGCTTCCATGGATTTGCCGCAGGACTTCGCCAAGATTCCACTTCAGCCCGGCCAGTGTTGTGTTGTCCTCGGTGCCGGGAACCGAAGAAGCCAAAGACGCAGTATTAATCGCACAGATCCCCACGGTGATGGAGATCGATCCCAAGTCTGCTGCAGCCCAGGCCAAGGTGAGCTACAACGGTGATCCGCAATTCGCGCCCATCGAAGGAACGTCGCTTTCCTACGCAACCAACACCGCCGACAAAGTGATCAGGGTTGGCGATGTCTACTACTTGTGCCTACAGGGCGTGTGGTTCATGTCTCCGAACGCCCAGGGACCGTGGACGACAGCTAGTTCGGTTCCACAAGTGATCTACACAATCCCGCCAAGTTCGCCGGTTTACAACGTGACTTATGTGACGCAGACTACGACATCCAGCGGAACCGTGGAATGCAGTCATACGGCTGGGTATCTCGGCGCTTTTGTCATCGGAGTTACCGTTGGTGCTGTCGTTGCTAACGGAACCGGGTATTACTATCCGCCTTATATGTACTACCCGCCGTATGGGTATCCGGTCTATCGGCCATACCCAATGCCATACGGATATTACGGCTACGGATCTTTTTACAGCACCAACGGCTCATATGGCGTTATCAGACCGCTTATGGTCCGTATGGCTCAGCGACCCGGGCAGCTTCGTATAATCCGTACACCGGCACGTACAAACAGGGCGCTTCCGTTGCGACTCCTTACGGCCGGCAAAGCGTTGGGCAGGCTTACAACCCCTATACCGGAACCTATGTCGCAACGCATCAAGGGTCGAGTCCTACCGCGCAGTGGGGCCAATCCTATGTGTCGAATGGAAATAAATCCGCTTACACGCAGCACTACTCGACCGCACAAGGAACCGTAGCTTCCGCCCAGGGATCGCAGGGCGGAAAAGCGATCGGGGCTTCCACGGTCTACGGCAATGCCGCCGTGGGTAAAACGTTCAAGCGGAGACATGTACGCGGGCAAGGACGGAAACGTTTACAAGAACACGGGCTCGGGCTGGCAAAAATATGACAACAGTTCCGGCTCCTGGAACACCGTGAATACGCCTCAAAACCAGCAGCAGGCCCAACAAAAAGCCCAACAGCAAAAGCAGTCGTATCAGCATCAGAATGCCAAGCACTCAGGCCAACGCACAACAAGCCCAGCAGCAGCGCCCTTCCAGCCCGCAACCTTCTTCCACCGCCCAACAACGGCCTCAGAGTTCAGCACAGGGACGTTCGTCGACCTCTGCGACTACCCAGAGCCTCAATTCGGATATGCAAAATCGCCAGAGAGGATCAACTGAGGCCGGCAATTACCAGCGCTCGACTGGTAGCACTGGCAGTCGCACCCAAAGTACAGGTAGTCGGGCTCGACGCCGCTGAGTCCAAGTGACATCCAGGAAGACCTGTGGTTTGCCAAAACTTAGAACGTCCTATTTTAGGACTTCTGGTTGGCTGCAATTGCAAATGGGGCGTGTCAGTTCGAACCTGGGCCACGTCGCGTGAAACATCGGCCGCAATTTGGCCGGCCTGAATAGAGTTCGAAACGCGAGTCTCCGTAGTGCTCACAAGCAAGTTAGGCCATCAAGGTGATTCACAGCCGGTCGCAATTTCAGGCGGCAATCGCGTAGCGGTGATGCAGCCCACCGAGTCGCGGCAACGAGATAATTTTTTCGCGATCGGGGGCCGCCGACGCAGCAACTCGACCACCGGGCGTGTCCTTCCCCAGTCCGAGATGAGTTCGGTCTTCGTGGTAATAGCGGACATACTCTTTCAGCAGCCTTCTCAAGTGTCTCTGGTTCAGAACGATCACATGATCCAGCAGTCTCGACGCACACTTCCAACCCAGCGCTCCGCGATGCCGTTCTGCCAGGGACTACGGAATGCAGTCCGGACAGGTTCGGCGCCATGGTGTTTGACGGTCGAGACGACTTCGGCACAGAACTTCGAGTCCCGATCGAAGATCATGAAACGCTGTGGCTGCTGTCGAATCCCCATGTCTCGTGCAGCTGCAGCGCGATCCACAAAGCGTTTGGTTGCGGGTCACGTTGCAGTGCAGGATCTTCCGACGGTCATGGCCGATGACGAAAAAGCAATACAGGACCCCGAAGGTCAGTGTCGGCACAGTGAAGAAGTCCATCGCTGCGATCGCCTCGCGATGGTTGCGGAGAAATGTCAGCCAGCGCTTGGCCGGATCAGGATTCTTGGCGCTCGTCTAACCCATCGCGACACTGTTCGCTCCGAGATGTCGAAACCTAGCTTGAGCAGCTCGCCGTGGATGCGAGGTGCTCCCCACGTTGGGTTCTCAGCCACCATCCGAAAGATCAGCTCGCGCACTTCCCTGCTGATTGGTCTCCTTCCGACCTCCTGTGTCGGCTCGCGAAATCCATCTCCAATACAGCCGAAAGCCTGCACGATGCCAGCGAACGACCGTCTCCGGGGTAACCAGGATCAATGGTCTCTTCCAGCCAGACCAAACTCTTCGCAAAACGACCCAGAACAGCTTGTCGACGGAACTCAGTCGAGGACGAGGTCGCTTGGCGTGGAGAGCCAGCAGTTGCTGCCGAAGAGCGAGGTTTTCCAGGATGAGTTCTTCTCGGGAGCGAAAGGCAGAGACAACCCAGCCGAGCAGATGTCGAAGGCGCACCAACATCAGGTGATCATAGCGAAGAGCTCGCCGCGCAGATTCGGCTAGAAGTCATTGATTCTGCGGAGGCGCAGAGTTTTGGCGAACCACACCTCCATAACAATCAGCAGTATCGCCAGGTTTGCCACACCAAAGATCACCATCATTTTGATCTTCGAGAAAAAACAGCAACTCCCATAAACACCCATGGCAGGGCCTTCGGGCGATGCAAGTCCGTCCACAAAATCGACCACAGTGCTGTGATGGAAAAACCAGGACGCGGGTCAAGGAAGCGACAGCTTGAGCGAGTAGGCGTCATAGCGGCCATGTTCGCGGACCATAAGCAGGGAGCCGTCTGGGGCCAACGTAAAAGGCCAAAAAATCGTGCGGAAGGGCACTTCAATGACCTTTTCTTCTTTCCCGTCAGGGACATGCACACGGAGGATCCACTTGATTCCGTCTCTCGTGAAATAGACATATTGCGAGTCGACCGACCAGGTTGGCCACCTCGCCACAGGGCCGGCGATCTGGATCCGTTTGCCAGATTCGAGGTCGACGAGTAACAACTTGTCGGTGGCGGCTTCAACCGACAACAGGTAACGGCCATCGGGCGACCATCTCGGGTCGAACAAGCCGTCGGTTCCGGGAATCTTCTCAATCCTACCCGAGCGCAGATCAAAGCGGTAAAACTCGGGATGCTCGGATCCGTATGAGCGACTGTAAATGATGGCATCTCCGGCCGGCATCCATTCTGGGCATGCCTGGGTGAATGGCTGCGATGGAAAAGGTTCCGGGTTGCCGCCGTCCCTGGAAATCACGAAACCCTTGTACAAGCAACCCGGGCAGGCGGCGTGAAAAGCAATTCGCTTGCCGTCTGGAGACCAGCGCGGGAGCCCAACACGCAGAGGAGGGAATGTAAGCTGGAGTCGCTCGGTGCCATCACTCCGAGCTCGCCACAGCGTCCCGTCCGGATAATCAACATAGGTCATCCACTGGCCGTCGCGAGTGAACTCCACTGAATCGATAGATTGCCCACCGAGAAAGGCCACAAAATCTTTGCGGCCGGGGTCATAGCGGACGAGCTCCCCGGACGGCTGTACGCCGATGGCAAAAATACTCTTGCCGTCCCTGCTGGGAATTGGCTGGTAATAATTCACGGGGCCGGACGTAAGCTCCACCGGATCGCGATTGGCTCGGCGCCACCACTCAGACTTCTCTTCCAGTGCCCAAAGATTGGAGACGCCTTCGCGACGCGAGCTGAACACAAAGTAGCGTCCGTCACGCGTCCACTCGCCGCAACATTCCATCTGATCGCCAGGCCAGAAGCGC
Source organism: uncultured Acidobacteriaceae bacterium (assembly GCA_963730105.1). Taxonomy (GTDB): domain Bacteria; phylum Acidobacteriota; class Terriglobia; order Terriglobales; family Acidobacteriaceae; genus DASRAA01. The sequence goes on along the minus strand of CAVSQO010000003.1, from coordinate 240,133 downwards.
AGTTCGCGGAGATTGCGGCCATCCGCTCCAACCTCCCATAGTGCTAGCGTTCCGCGCTCAAAGGTAGGGGCATTCACGGTGAACCTGATTTGGCGGTCGTCCGGCGACCAGCGCACGTGGTCAATTTTCGCGGAAGCATCAGGCACCGTGGCCAGTGAACGCGACGATGTGCCATCCGACCTTGCCAGAAAAAGATGACTGCCCAGGGCATAAGCGAACCAGCCACCGTCATGGGACCACGCAATATCATTCGCTACCAGGTTGCCCATGCGGTGTGGTGAACCATTCGCGACAGGTATCGTCCAGACCGTCGATTGTTCGTCGTTCGAGAGTGCCAGAAACTCAGTATCATCGGGCGAGAGACCTCGAACGCGAAAACGTCCGGCCGGGATGTCAGCCGGCGTATCTTCATTACCGTTCAGCAGTACCTGCCGGAGCTGCCAATCCGCTGCTAGTGGACCGGTCGACTGGTAATACAGCCGAGGCCCATCGGTGTAAAGCGGCTCCCTACGCTCGGCTCCGCCGGATTTTGTGAGCTGCACGACGCCGGTGACCCGAGGCAACGGCAGTGCTGGGCGATAGAGATAGGCGAGCAGCAAAAGGATGGCGCATGCAGCGATCGTGAGGATCAGCACTCGGCGGCTGAAGTCGGCTTTTCTGGTTTCGCGAGCACCGGGCCCTGCCGCGACCGCAGCCTCTTGCGCCCTCGGCAGAGCCGTGATGGGGACGATTCCCGGGCTTTCGGCCAGGATCCGCTCAGGCGCCGCGCCGGATTCTTGTTCCACCCTAGCAAGGAAACGATACCCGCGCCGACCGACCGTTTCGATGAAGCGGGGCGCAATGGCTCGATCATTTAGCGCCAGCCTGATCTTTCTTATTGCCGTATTCAGCCCGTGATCAAAGTCGACGAACGTATCCGATGACCAGAGCTCTTTCTGGAGTTCTTCGCGTGTGACTAACTCATTCGCCCGCCCTAGAAGGATGAGTAGCGCCCGAAAAGGACGCTCCTCCAGCGGGATTCGAGTGCCGTGCTTGCGCAGCTCTCCCGAGCGAGGATCGGCTTCATAAACCTCGAAACGTAGCTTGCAATCCGGCCCCTTGGTTTCCGGAACCGTTGATGCCATGGGTTTCCTTTGCCGAAATCTTACTCTACAGCCACAGTCTTCGGTTAGCGGATTTCGATAATTGTATTTATTTGATGGCGTTACAGCGTTACCACACCGTTACCCAATCTGGCTTCAAAAATTACCCCACCGGCATTGCCTTCCGCGAACTATCCGGCGACAGTAGCCGAGCGGATCGGGGCGCTTCAAACAAGCATTCAAGGTTTTTCGTGAGAAGTCTGCGCGGCCCGCGGATCCTCGCAATCTGGTTAGCGGTAGCAATTTGCTGTCGCTCGCAGGAGGTAAGTGATGGTATTCACAAAGCGAAACAAAACAGACGTGCATACGTTGGTCCACACCGCAGCGCTACTCGCCCTGGTCGTTGGTTCCGCCTTTGCGCTGGCGGCTGGCGAACCCCCAAAGAGCTTACGGCCACCACCCGTCAACCCGAGCGCCTCAACGATGGAGAGCGCGCAGAAGGCAAAGCTGATGCAGACCTACCTGCAGCTTCCGCTCAGCTTCGAGAAGAACCAGGGCCAATTTGAACCGCACGTCGATTTTCTTTCGCGTGGACACGGCTATTCGGTGTTTTTCACTACGCAAGGTGCGGTGTTCTCGTTGAGCTCCTCCAATCGCACCAGAAGTGTGCTGCAGATGATGCTGAAGCGAGCCAATACCGCAGCGTCGCCCGTCGGGATGGATCCCAACGGCGCGGTCAGCAACTACTTTGTGGGGAACGACCCCGCGAAGTGGCGGACGAACGTACCCACATTCGCCAAAGTGAAGTACCGGCAGGTTTATCCCGGCATCGACCTTACGTTTTACGGCAATCAGCGCCAACTCGAATACGACTTCGTGGTCGCCCCTGGAGCCGATCCAAGGCTGATCCGGCTCGATCTTGTAGGCGCTAGTGACGTGCGGCTGGATGCAAACGGCGATCTGGTGCTGCAGACCCAGGCCGGCGAGACGCGCTTCCGCCGGCCAGTCCTCTATCAGCAAGAAGCCTCCGGTGTCAGAAATACGGTCGAGGGACACTTCACGCTACATCGGCGGCACGTGGTGTCTATCCAGGTCGCCGCCTACGACCGGTCGAAGCCGCTCATCATCGACCCGATACTGAGTTATGCCAGTTATTTGGGCGGCAGTGGGGCCGAAGGGAGTGGTCCCACAGTCTTCACCGATACTTACATCGGCGCCATCGCCGTCGACTCCGCCGGCAGCGCTTACGTAACCGGCAGCACCGGCTCCACTGACTTTCCTACTGTGAGCCCTTACCAGCCGGCGAATGGAGGCGGAAACTCTGATGCGTATGTCGCAAAGTTCACACCGGACGGTTCCGCGCTGGTGTATTCCACCTATCTCGGGGGCAGCGGCGGTGACTCCGGGACAGGCATTGCGGTGGATGCATCGGGCAATGCATACATCGCCGGTTCCACATTCTCAAACAACTTTCCGACTACAACCGGCTCGTTCCGAACCTCCAAAGTAAGCCAGATCAGCGCTTTTGTGACAAAACTGAATCCCTCGGGGAGCGCCCTCGTCTACTCCACTTATCTGGACGGCGCTCCCCTTCTTTCTCCTAACGGCTCGCTTTGTACAGGAATCGCTGTCGATTCCTTTGGCGACGCCTACGTGACTGGAGAGGTATCAGGTCTGAACTTCCCGACGACCTCAGGTGCGCTCCAACCCACCAATCCGAAGGGTCCTGTGAACCCTTTTGAGGATGGCTTTGTCACCAAATTCGCGGCCGACGGCGCCTCGCTCATATATTCGACATACCTGGCCGGCAGCAATAACAACGATTTTGGCACCGGCATTGCTGTTGATTCCACGGGAGCGGCGTACATAACCGGCAGGGCCTCATCGACCGACTTTCCTACCGTGAATCCCGTGCAAGCGACACTCGGCGGAGGTCCGGACGCGTTTGTCACGAAGTTGAATTCCGCGGGAAGTGCGCTGGTCTATTCGACCTATCTTGGAGGCATTTCCAATGATCAGGGAAATGGCATCGCTGTGGATTCATCTGGCGATGCTTACGTAACTGGCGTGACTAGTTCGACTGACTTTCCAACAGTCAATCCCTTTCAATCTGCTCTCGTGGCGCCTCCTCCGAGTGCCTTTGTCGCAAAGTTTGCCGCGACCGGCTCACTGGTCTATTCAACCTACCTCGGAGGCGGAGGGGCAATCAACAACGGTCAGCAGGGCAATGCCATTGCCACGGATTCGGCGGGGGACGCCTACGTCGCTGGATATACCAGCTCCCCCAGCTTTCCCACCTTCGATCCCATCCAGCTGTGTGGAGGCGACTTCAACGACGAAGCCTTCGTGACCGAGTTCAATCCCGACGGCTCCGCCCTGATCTACTCCACTTGTCTTGGCGGATCTGGCGGCGACATCGGCATGGGCATCGCGGTGGATGCCGCCGGCAGTGCCTATGTGACTGGGAGCACGGCCTCGACGGACTTCCCCGTAACCCAGGGAGCTGCGCAGACCACATTCGGGGGCGCCACCGATGCATTCGTGGCGAAGATTGCAGCTACGACCGCGCCACAGGCGGTGCTCGCTCCCACTTCGCTTGCCTTTCCCAGTCAAACCGTGGGAACTACCAGCGCCGCGCAGATGATCACGCTTTCCAACCCCGGCAACGCCACGCTGACCATCACCGGCATCAGCCTGGCGGGAACAAATCCGAGCGACTTCGCTCAGAGCAGCACCTGCGGCAGCACGCTGGCCGCCGCTGCGAGCTGCACCATCTCTGTCACTTTTACTCCTGCTTCCGTGGCCAGCTTTAACGCGATCATCAGCGTGGCAGACAACGCCACTGGTTCTCCGCAAACCGCTGCGCTTTCCGGCACCGGAGTCGCTACGACCGCGCCACAGGCGGTGCTCGCTCCCACTTCGCTTGCCTTTCCCAGTCAAACCGTAGGAACTACCAGCGCCGCGCAGATGATCACGCTTTCCAACCCCGGCAACGCCACGCTGACCATCACCGGCATCAGCCTCGCGGGAACAAATCCGAGCGACTTCGCCCAGAGCGACACCTGCGGCGGCACGCTGGCCGCCGCTGCCAGCTGCACCATCTTTGTCACTTTCACTCCTGCTTCCGCGGCCAACTTTAACGCGATCATCAGCGTGGCAGACAACGCCACTGGTTCTCCGCAGACCGCTGCGCTTTCCGGCACCGGAGTCGCTACGACCGCGCCACAGGCGGTGCTCGCTCCCACTTCGCTTGCGTTTCCCAATCAAACCGCGGGAACTACCAGCGCAGCGCAGGTGATCACGCTTTCCAACCCCGGCAATGCGACGCTGGCCATAAGCTCAATCGTGATTGGAGGAGTGAACCGTGGCGCCTTCTCGAACACCACTACTTGCGGTTCCACTTTAGCTGCAAGCGCCAGTTGCAATATCTCTGTGACCTTCGCGCCAACCTCCGCCGGCAGCTTCGCAGCAACTGTCAGCCTGACCGACAACGCCACCAATTCTCTCCAATCTGCGATGCTGTCTGGAACTGGTGTGGCGCAGGTGCAAGCTGACTTTTCCTTGAGTTCACTCAATGGTGCGCAGACGGTGAGCGCGGGAGGCAGCGCTCAATACACCATCATTGTCGCATCGATGAATGGAGCGTTCAACAACGCGGTTACGTTGTCCGCGTCGGGACTGCCCGCCGGCGCGACTGCGACGTTCTCGCCGGGTTCGGTGACACCAGGTAGCGGCAGTGCCAACAGCACAATGACGGTGCAAACCGCCGCTGCCATAGCGGGATTGCGTTCTCCCGGCGAGCGCCCGCTCGGCAGGATGCCTTGGATATCGCTTACATCGATTGCCTTCGTTGCAGGCGGCGTCTTCGTGGTCGGGTGCAGGAATCCTAAGCTCGATCGAAGACGAATACTCATGCTGACCGCGGTGCTGGGTTTGATGGCATCGGGCTTGTCGGCCTGCGGAGGCGGCTCCCCGGGCACAAAGACTGCGCAGACCTACACCATAACCGTGACTGGTACCAATGGCAACGTGCAGAACACAAGCGTCGTCACGCTGGTCGTGCAATAGGAGGAGATGCCCATGAGAAAACACATTGCCGGATGGTGGTAGGCATCAGCCTGTCTGTAGTTGGACTTGTTTGGGTCAACTTCTTGCAGGTCACGGTGAAGTTCCTGACACTCGTGACAATCGAAACGGCCCAAGTCGCCCCCTGACGCGGCAACGATGGCGGGCATCGTGATCGCCAGCGAGGAGACAACGGCAGAAGCGCGAACCCGTAAAACCGGTATGCGCCCGCAACCACAGCGCCGGAGTGCGACGTGGTCATGACCTCCAATTCGAAATGGAAACTATAACTGCCGCTCTCCGGATTCTTGGTGGACGTACCCTTGAGCAGCTCCAGCGCCGTGGCGCCTATCACTGAGTTCTTGCGCTGCCAAACGGGCACAACCTCGGGCTTCGACGGCAACAGAACAACACTGGGCGCTGACTTCCCCCGAAGCATGAGTCCTGAAAGCTATGTTTGCACCTTTACAAAGCCTTATCTCGGGATAATCGCGTGTCCGAGCCAGGCAAATCCCAAGGCACGCGCACCACACGACAGACACAAGAAAAGAGAAACAGAGTGAAAACAAGAACGAGTCAATATCCCTTGTCAGCGCCCAGCTCGCTCCCTTCGACGCCCCAACCTAGATTCGCGCGACACCTGGTGGAGAGGCTCGTCCTGTGTGCCTTGGTCATCTCCGGCGTCGTCGGCGCATCCATCGACGTTTTGGCCGGCCCGTGCTCGACGCCGTCGATCGTGATTGCCGAACCCATTGAAGGCGGCACGCTGCAGGTGAGCCGAATCGCTGCCGCTCATGCCGGGCTGGGGGAGACCTGGGACATGCGCTACGATGCCTGGTTCTGCAATCCCAACTCGAGCGCGATCACAGTGTCGTCGGTCAAGATCGAACACCTGAATGGCGCAAACGTCACCAAGACGGTAAACATTCCGGCGCTCTGGTTCGACCCGTCGACGGCGAAGGTGGTCTCGCCCGCGCAGGTCGCGGCGGCGAGTACAAACCAGCTAGTGATGGTGCGTGACGACGCGATGTACCTATTCCCGCTCCCCACGTCGATCCGGATAACCTTCACGCTGAGTACGCGCGGCACAAGCGCGAACCTGGTGCAGACATACTCGGTGGCCGAGCACATCGACCCCGGCCCGCTGCACGCCTTCTTCTTCCCGTTCCGCCAGTCCGATCTGCCGTCGGGCGCCTACTGGTACCAGACACGCCACGAGGAGGACAACACGTTCCAGCGCTGGGCCTACGATCTCATGGTGGAGACGTGGGACGGCTCCGGTTGGACCCCACTCAAGCCGGGCACCACCGGCAAGCACAATGTGGACTTCTACACCTTCGACAAACCAGTCTATGCGATGTCAGATGGGCGCGTGATCGGCTGCAACCGCGGCGCACCCGACAACGAACCTGGCGGAACGATCGGCAACGTGCCGGGTGGCAACGTGCTCTGGGTACGGACGGGCAATGAGACGCAGCTGTACGCGCACCTCAAACAGAACTCGATACCTTATAGCCTCTGCCCTTTCACCGACGACGCCCAGCACAAGCTCGCCGACCCGGATCCGAGAGTCATCCCCGATCCGGCATACGTGATACACGCAGGGCAGCTCCTCGCCCACACCGGCGAGAGCGGGTCGAGTCAGTCGGGCACCCACCTCCACATCCATACCTTCATGGGGCTGCCCGCGATTTGGGGTGGCTCGGAAACCGGCATCGACGCCGACGCGCGCCCGCTCGAGTTCGTTAACGTCCGCGTGCAGGAGAGGGCGAAAGCCGACGTGGACCCAGCGACCTGGAACCAGGTTACCTCGCGCGCGCTCCTCCCTTACAACACGCGGATCGAAGGCAACGACTGCGGCTTCGATCCGAGCGCCGTGGTGGGCAAGTCGGAGGTTGTGAACTTCGGCGTGCCGGGAAACTGCTTCCTCGAGATGACGAACGCGATGTGGCAGGAGGACGATCGCCCGACGAGCATCGACGTACACGGCCTCGGCGCCAGTTCCGAGTCGAGCACCGTCTGGCGGCCGGCGGGCGGCATCGCCAACGTGCTGCTTGCGGGGCTCGATGACGTGGGGCTCGACACGGCGAAGCAGACGTGGGTAGTCAAAAACGGGTTCCGCATCCGTCAGGTGGAGGGGTACTTGGAGGGTGCTGTGATGAAGCACGCCGTTATCTTCGAGAAGGGGACGACCGGTGGCGCGCAGCTCATGCAGCGAAACATCGACGGGAATACGTTGGCCAATCTCGGCACCCAGAACCCCGGGTTCGTGCCAGTGAACATCTCGGCCGTGGTCGTGAACGGCGTCACGCGGTTCGACGCGCTCATGGAGAAAAAACAAGTTGGCTCACTCGTAGTGAAGGACGCCATTCCGATCTCGGAGTACCAGAACGAGTTTGACGCCGAGTCGAAGGCCGGCCGGAGCCTCGCCTACATCGACGGCTACGAGTCGGGCGGTAGCGCCTTCGTCTCCACGATCTGGTACGGCGGCCTCCCAGCGACCGCGGCGCTGCACGGCCAGACGCTCACCCAGATGCAGGCTGCCGAGGCGGCCAACCTCACCGCAGGGCGGCTCATGCACGGCGTCACCCAGTACATTTACGGCGGCGACATTGTGTACGCCGGCTTCTGGCGCAGCGGTCCCTGATCGCGGGTTGGCAGGTGGCTGATGCCCGAGGAGTGCTCCGAGCGGTGCCAAGAAACCCGCTCGGTTCTGGATTTGTTAAGCCGCGTCCCTCCCACACTTGGGTTAAAGGAATGCTCTAAAATCGTCTGTTAGGGCCGACCAAAACCACGGGCGAACATAGGGGCTGATAGGGGCTAACGGGGGAGTATTCGGCACGTCTCGGGAGTACTCGACTCCCACTGAGGCTCAAAATCCGCGGCGCTGTGGAAGATCACTGCACGGGCTCCCCGCCTTGCCCGCAAGGCGTTCTCTGACATCAGGCGATTGCGTATGACCGCCAGCCGGCTACATCTTTAACGCAATGCTCGAAACCCATCCTTGAACGCGAACTCTAGGCCGTTGATTTGATTGTGGCAGTTCAGCGGTTTTCACCGCGGTTCGAAATCACATGGTTTCCGCATGAGGGGAGATCAGGATTACGTGCGAGATGGCCTTCCATGAGAAGGCCGGTCGTCGTCAAGCAAAACCTTTATCCATCCCTATTTGAAAGCAAGGTTTTTCTCCGCCGAGTTAAGCCCTGTCGCTACCCTTCCATCCGCACTCTTTAGTGAGCGATTGTCGCTCGGTGCAAGTTGGGTGTTCTCGTTTCAGTCGGTGCTGCCACCTGTTCGGCGACCTTGGCTTCCGTCCTTGCGGATAGAAGTTGGGCCAGGCCATCTGCGCAGTCACCGGAACTCGGCTTTAGGTTGCTTTGCGTTTCAGTCACTAGGCTGCTACTAATCTCGTCTGTTTCGTGTTACGCAGTGGTTCATAAACTTCTCCACTGACCCACAGCCGATGCAGCAACACTGCCAGCTTGCGTGCCGTCGCAATGATGGCTCGTTTCTTGCCGTTCTTGCCCCCACGCTCGGCCAGCTTCAGACCCCAGCGTCGCAGATCGCTATCAGCTCCAAACGGACCGAGTATGTGGTGCGCTCCCTGCACCAGCAACGTTCGCAGGTAGGGATCGCCCTCTTTGCTGATGTGCATCTGCGGTTCGCTCTGCCCTGAGTTTCTGCGCCCCGGTTGCAGTCCGAGGTAGCAACCCGCGTCCCGGCTCTTGCCGAAACGATGCGGATCTTCCAGGGTCAGCATATAAGTCAACGCGATCAGCGTGCCCACTCCCTTGATCTGCTTCAGCAGCGCAGTCTGCGGATAGCTCTGCTTTCGATGCGCTGGTTATATTCGGTAATGCGTTCACTCAGCGATTCCAGCGCCTGCAGCAGCGGCCCCAGCGCGGCTTGTAGTTCAGGGCTCAAAGATTGAGCTTTCTCTGCATCCATATTGCGTCTAGTACGCAATACCAGCTCGACCGATCGCCCAGATCCAAACCAATGATCAATTTCTGCTCGAAATTCTTGTTGCTTGCTGCCATTGCGGTGCTACTCTTCTTCATTGCCGGTCTCCTTTATTTCTTGCGCTTCGAGCATGTGGTTTCGGCACGCGGTTTTGGTGTTCTTTTGCAGACGAGGGTTCAATGGGTTAGCCGTCCAGAAGTCGCGACTTTTTCGGCACAACGAATCTGAATGGCGACAGGGATCTGGAATGCCAGTTATCAATCGGCGACAGCGGCCCTCGTCACGGGTAGTCGATAAACACGTCCTTCCTGAAGTCTTTGAACGCGACTCGAAACTCATCTCGGGCGTCTTCGAACTTCAAGAATAGTTGATCGTAATTGTGCTTGACCTCTGTTGCTTGAGACACGACATCGTCTAGCGTCTGACGAGAAGCAAGCTTGTGCACAAAGTCGGTGCGACTGGTATTCAGTGAAGCGGCAAGTTCAAGGATCTCGCCTTTGTGTAGGAAGGACATCGTGCCCCTGAGCTCTTCAGCCAGTTGACCGAACATCTGCCGCTTGCGTTCGGGGAAAATCAGTTCTGCCGGAAAGATTGCGAGCTGGATGAAGAACTGCGCACATTGCAGCAAGAGACGAAGCATCTCCTCACAAAGTTGGTGGTAGATTAAGACCGAAGCGAGCGCACCCTCAATCGTATTCTTCGCGAGGGACTCCTCAGCTAGGTCGTCCAGTGCTCCTAAGAATTCAGGACTCTCAAAATCGGGCCAAAGTTCGGTTGTCCTAACTCTGTGCTTAATGTCTTCTTCGTAGGACATTTCTGTGATCTCCAGGGTTGGGATGCTAACGGGCAAGCAACGATTTCCGGTGCAGTTGAGCGATGCAGCACCTATTAAAGATACCTACAACGCGCCGCAAAAAATATCACAACGCGTAAGAAGTCCGTTAGCTTCGAGTCGCGACTTTCGCCAGCGCAGGCTGCTCACTGGCCAAACTGCGAGTGCCGAAAACCTTCTCGATGCGTGTTGTAAATCATGCTGTTAATATGCTTGCGGAGAAAAGAATGTAGGGTGCCGAAACCACACGGTTTCGGATCGCATAGAGTCGCCAGCCCCTCACTCCCGCCAACTTCTCACAATTGCCTTGCGACTTGTAGGAATTGCCACTACAAGTTTTTCACGCTACTGGAACTGCTGAACAAGACAGATGACCTCCACGCAGTGAAAACGGAGGCTAGCTCTCAAAAGCTGTCAATTATCCAAACGTTGCTGTCAAACGTCTGAGTGTCGAAAGCCAGGTGCTTGCCGTCAGGGGATGGTCGCGGCAACACAAACCACTGCCTGCGGCCGGTGCGCATCAGAGGCTGAGTCTTACCCGCTGGCGTAACGTGCAGGAGGTCATATGAGTTGAGTCCATAGCCCGTCACGTAGAAGCCCTTTCCATCTGCTGCCCAACCTACCGATGTAAGACGCTCCCCACTCGGCTTAAGCGAAACCTCACGCCAAGCCCCATCCTGTATCGTTAGCGCCTCGATCGTTCCGCCGTACTTCTCTTGATCAACCAACGCTAGCCGTGAGCCATCGAGCGAGACAGCCCAGTCCATGTGCCTCTGGGATTCGGAAACTTTGATCTTCCCCAGCCGACTCCCTTTTCCGCGGACCGGGTCGAAGGAATAGAAGACGAGCTCGTCCTTTCCCTCGTTCAACGCCAGCACACACGGAGAGCTGGCTTTTGGATTGAACGAGCACCTGTAAGTGTTTAACTCCGCGCGGGGCACTTCGAGCACCGTCTCTGGCGACCCGCCAGCCGTGGCTTGGCGCATCAACCTGGCCGAATCGGAAGATGCCCCGTCTGGAGCAGGCGCGGATTTTGTCTCCTGATACAGGAACCAATCGCCGTCTGGGCTCATTTGAACTTCATGCGCGTCGCTCGGTCCTTCGACAACCATTTGCGCAAGGTCGTCATTCAACTTCTGTCTGAAGATCTCAAGCTTCCCGTTGCGAGCTGAGGAAAAGAAAACCGCTTGGCTGTCCGATGTCCAGGTATCGAGTTGGCTTCCCCGGTTATCGAGGGTTATGCGGCGCGGCGCCTTCAGGGTGTCGGCGCCCACACCAAGTTCACCGACATAGACGTCATGCCAAGAGCTCGTTTTCACAATGGACAGGCGCTTTCCATCGGCTGTAAAGACGGGATCTCTGGGCCGATCTTCGCTCCACTGCGTCAGCTGCCGAGGTTTACCGGCGGCTTCAACTGTGCTGGGCTCTACCCTGACCTCCCATAGGCTGAACCTTGTCGGGTCATGGCTTTCGGCAACACAAAACACCATGCGCCAGTCGGGCGACCAACCTTCCTCGGCCGAAGTTCTCCAACCGATTTCGTACGATTCGGGCAGCATGGATTCGGCTACAAGGGTTTTCGCGGGTCCGCCGCTGGCCGGACGAACTTCGATGGCAGAACTCGGGTCGCCCTTTGCCGTCGTCCATTTCCTGGTATATGCAATCCAACGGCCGTCGGGAGACCAAGCCGGCCCAAACACGTATTCGGTTGGGCCTACATCAACCAACTTCTGGGGTGCCTCGCCATTCGTCTTGCCCAGCCACACTTGCCGATCAATCTTCCCAAACCCATAATTCAAGAAGGCGACACTCAAGCCATCCGGCGAGATTCTGGGATAATGGCCATGGCGGTAGAGCAAGCGCGGCTCCCCTCCACCTAGCATCGTGATCACCCAAATGTCGAAGCCGTCCGAACTCCAGGCGTCGGCGAGCAATTTGCCGCCTTCCGGGAACCAGTAAAGGCCATAAATCTGGCTGCTTAGCTCGGTGGGCAAAGCAACCCGGTGAGTTTCGCCCGAGGCGATGGAGCGCAGGTAGACTCCCGTCTGGTCGTGATAAACCACATTCTTCCCATCCGGCGAAATAGCTCCGTTCGTCACCCAGTCTTCCACCGGATTAGCGGTGAGCTGCCGCTCCTTGATTTCATTCAGTCCTGGCTTTTTTTCCAGCCGACGCCATCCCAACCAGGTAACTGCAAGGCATGCAAGCAACGCCACCAGCAAACCCGCCAGCCACCTCGGCCGACGGAGCCTGCCCTCATCCGGCGGGACAGTTCGTTCCGAATCCACGTCGCTCTTTATCCGTAGCAGTTCGCTCTTCACCTCGACCGCAGTCTGGAAACGCTGTGCTCTATCTTTTTCGAGCGACTTGTTGATGACCGCTTCGAACCGGGGCCCGAGCTCCGGACTCAACTGCCCGACCGGGACGGGCTCGCGGTGCTGAATCGCGTTGTTGACGATGGCTTCGGTTTCGCCGCTAAAGGCACGCTCGCCAGTGGCCATGTCGTAGAGCACCAATCCAAAGGAGAAGATGTCGGTGCGCGCGTCGAGCGGCTCGCCGCGCACTTGCTCGGGTGACATGTATCCCGCCGTGCCCAGCTTCATGCCGGTGCGGGTAAGGGCTGTGTTTTTCGCGCCGATGTGCGCCGGACGTAAAGTCCGGCGCTTCCGCCCCGGGCGCCCCATCCATGCCGGGTTTGGTTGGGTGGGAATTTTCTGATCCCTCGGAAAGCTGCATCACCTTGGCCACGCCGAAGTCCAGAATCTTGGCCACATTCTTTTCCGTGATGAAGATGTTCGTCGGCTTGATGTCGCGATGGATGATGCCTTTCTCATGCGCGGCTTCGAGTCCGGCAGCGATCTGGATCGCAACCTCCAGACCCTCCGGTTCGTTCAGTCGAAAGCGTCCGTCGGCGATGTGCTCACGCAGGGTCTTGCCCTGCAGCAACTCCATCGCGATGAAGGGATGCCCTTCGTGCTCGTCGAAGTCGTAAACCGTGCAGATGTTGGCGTGATTCAGCGCCGAGACGGCGTGCGCTTCGCGATCGAAGCGCTCGCGCGCCTTGGGATCGTTGCCCACCTCTTCCGGCAGTAACTTCAGCGCCACGGCGCGTCCTAGCTTCAGGTCTTCGGCCTTGTACACTAGGCCCATACCTCCGCCGCCGATGACCTCCAGCACGCGGTAGTGCGACGCGACCTTGCCGGTAAGCCGCCCGACTTTGAGCTTCGCCCTGGGAAGAGCTTCGAATCATCGACTGCAGATCCCTCGACTCCACTGCGTTTCGCTCGGGATGACACCGCATCCGAGTCTTCGCTGTCGTCGCTTGAAGACGAGTCAGGGAGGATTCCTCTGCAGAAGAATCCTCCCCCGAGCTCCACCCACTCCACCGGCACCATCAGCCGGTAGCCGCGCCGGGGAATGGTCTCGATATAGTGCGGATTCTGCGCTGAGTCGTTCAGCGCCCGGCGCAGGTTCTTAACCGTGTTGTTGATTCCATAATCAAACTCAACAATGGTGTCGTTCGGCCACAGCCTTTTCTTGATTTCCTCGCGGGTGGCGATCTCGGCCTCTTGCTCGACCAGCATCAGCAAGACCTTGAACTGCTGCTCCGGCAAGACCGTGCGCTGGCCGTTGCAGTGCAGCTCGCCCGCCCGAAGATCCAGTTCGAACGGCCCAAATCGCACTCGGCCTTTCAGTGCCTGTGGCATCTCCCCACTCCACAGTGTCGGGCAATAGTACTACCGGTCACCACACAAGACCAAGGGCACTCTTGTTGCGGATTAGAACGGAAGTGGCGACCCGCGACGGAAGATGGGTAGAGCGGGCTTTTAAGCCCGCGTCAAGGCCCATGAAATATCTTTGAGCGGGCAGTCCGCCGGCAGCGTACTGCCCACCCGACCTAAAAAGCCGACCCGGACGCGGCGCTGAAGCGCCGCTCTACCCACGTCTTTTCTATAGATTACTCGGATTATTCTCAAATTATCCGCAAATTATATCCAGTACATCGACCGGCGATCCTCTTTGGCACAAACTTTAGTTTGTGCGGTATTCCCCGCACCGGCTCAATGCACTTCGTCGAGGACTTATTTCTCCGTCCGGAGCTCGCTCCCGACGGGACAGGGACCTTTTGTCTTCAAATCGAAGGAGGATAGCGATATGACGAGTTCCGGTAGAACCGCCCGCTTGCCGCTAAGTGCTGCGGTAGGATTATTGGTTTTGATCTGTGCAGCTTTCGAAATGTCCAGCATCGCTCCGCCGGTGACGATGAATTCCTTGCCGACCGATACTAGTCCAAACCACTCCTGCGCGGTCTCGACCTCCACGTTTAATGGCTGGTTCCATTCAGGAACCGCCTCTCTGGACGGGCTAGTCGATCCTGCCGATAGCCTTCACTTCCCGGACAATCCCAATTGTTCCTTCTATGAGTGGTCGGAGCATATGTTTCTGTGGCTTACCTCGCCCGTCAGCGGCACACAGGTGTTCAGGACGAGCACTTTCTATGACGTCTCGCCCCCCAACACCGCTTTTTTTTATCGCATCTTCATCCCGCACCCGTCGTCGTTTACCGGATTCCCTGAGGTTGAGCAGGGTCAAGCGGACTCTACTGCTAGTGTTCTGGAGGCGCAGGCGACTGCCAACAATTCCCTCGTTTACATCATGACGACCGTGAATGACGTCTTCGCCCTCCTTGACACCGGTGTGAGGAGCAACGACCCACTTTTTACTCCCCTGCCGACCCACTTCCCGACATCGCAAACCGACTTAAACCCGATCATTCAGTTAGCGTCAAATCACGGGGCGACTATCCCCGATCTAAAAGCTCTGGCGATCATGGTGAAGTCATCCTGGGTTGTGGCCGCGGGACTTCCCAACTTGAAAACTTACATCACTACGATGGCCACGGTTGAGACGTACGATAGGTCGAATCCCGATCACTGGCTTCCGATGGGACAACAAACCGTGCTGTTGGCGCTGGTCGGCATGCACGTAGTTGGAAGCACGAATGGGAATCCCGCCAATGGAACTCCCAATGGGCATCCCGAGATGATTTGGGCGACCTTTGAGCACATGGACAACGCCCCTCGTGCCACCTACACGTATATCAACACGGGTGGCAGCACCGTAACCGTAAATCCAGACTTAACCGTGAACAGGCTGTTCACATCCGCTAATTTCTCAGGCACTTTCAACGAGCCGCATATGGGCGCGCTTCCGATCTTTTTTTCGGAGCCACACATCGACGCGATTAACAATTTCCATATATCTCCCAGCGACACCCAACGCTGGAAGGCATTCGGCGCAGCCTCCGACGGCGCTCCGAATCCGCTCGCTGACACTTCAGAGTCGAACACGGAGATCATTTCGATCAACAACAGTGTCATCGGGACGCTTTCAAGCTTTCCGAGCGGCGCTGACGTACGCAGCAACTACGTTATGACCGGAGCAACTTGGACCATATTCGGAGCGGCTCCCATCGGCTTTTTCCAGAACATCGGCAGCATTATTCCTGGCGCCGAGGTCGGCACCAGTGTGTTGCAAAACGCCACGATAGAGACCTACTCCCAAGGGGCGGATACCACCCTGGCAAACTCTACAAACGGGCCCGTACAGGGTTGCTTTTCTTGTCACCAAAGCGCTGATTTCACCACATCTCATGGTTTCGATGAGAGCCACGACTTCTGGAACATTGCGCCCCTCCCAGCGTTCGCGAACGGTTTTCCCTACATGACGCTTGCCCCTTTTCCAAGCAATCTGGCCGTCAACTGCCCTGACCCTGCACACCTCTTCCACCTGATCCCGTTCCAGGTCTCGTGTCCATGGGTTTAATAATTTCGCTGGCAACGTAGGGCTTTCTGCCGAGGGACTGCCCCCAGGTGTAACCGCATTTTTCAGTCGCAACCAAACCGCCGGCACAAGCATGGTGACTTTGGCGATCAGCCCCCAGACGCCTCCCGGAGTATCGACGATAACCATCAAAGGAACCTCCGGCAACCTTGAGGCATTCACAACGGTCTTTTTGACCGTGAACAGTACAGGTAATAACTAAGCAATTGGAAACCGAAAAGCGGCCGGCCAAGCGTGGCGGATGCACACGAACACTAGATCTGGATCCCCGTTCTGGGCGTTCCGTTGGCTAGGGCCGGGTCGCCGCAGCCGACCGATCCACTTCTGCGACAACCCCAGCCACCGGCGGCTTACAGTAATACGAGACTTAATCTTGCATGGCGGAGCTCAAGCATCCGGCTCCGCTATGTATTTCCCCAACAGGCCAGCCGCGAAACCCGAGCCGCTGGTTGGCAGCCCGCACCTCAGCGGTAGCTGCGCGACGGAGATGAACCGCGAGCTCACGGCGCCGCGCCGTTTCGAGTCTCTGAGATATCCGGCCCTACACGGTGCTTCCAAACACAGACGATATTCCTCCCAGGCATTCGGCAATGCGGAAACCGACTTCTCCCAACTACGCACCGGATAACTGTTGTGAAATCCGTAGTGCCGTATCGACAGTGCTCCGCAGGCAGAACGCGGGGATGGCGATAACGACGGGCGGAGCATTGTCGATAGGGCGATTTGCAGTAAGCCGCTAGCGCGTCTCTATGGGGATTGAATGCGGTTTGAGGGCTGGCGGGATATAGCGTGGGCAGTCTTGGCAGCATGCTGGGGAGGCAGGACAGCGCCACGACGGACGGAGATTGCAGGGTAGTTGGATAGAGGACTGGTGGGCAGGAGGTTGGTGCAGGCGATTTTGGGCACAAGGGTGCTGCGACCAGCGCTGGGCTGGTTAGCCTGGGTCTGCGAGTTGATCTCCGCGTAGTCATAGGGGAGTTCAGGAAGAGTCGATCGGGCTCGGTGGACGCGAAGGTTGTGCAGGTTGCCAAGGCATAGGCTGAAAGCCGGGCGATGATGTGCAGGGTTCCGCGCTGACAACTGGGGCAGCAGCGATGGAGAGCCTGTTGCTGCAGTGGAGTGAGAATCGCGGTTGGCTCGTGTAGCGGCTGCGCGGAGATGGAGTCGGCAAAGAGCGAGTGCCCGTCGGCGATTGCGGTTGGCGAGCAAGCCGAAGTGGCGGATCTTGACGAAGCCCGAGGGCAGGACGTGAAGCAGGAAGCGGCGGATGAACTCGACCGCATCGAGGTTCATGACCTTGATGCGGTTGTTGTGTTTGGAGTCGCGCCAGCGGAAACGCACCTGGCCGTTAACGAGATCGAGAAGCCTGCCGTTGGCGATGGCAACGCGGTGAGTATAGCGGGCCAGGTACTGCAGCACATGCTCGGGTCCGCCGAAGGGTGGCTTGGCATAGACGACCCATTGCATGGAACGCAGCCGCCGCAACAGGGAGTGGAACTGACGCGGGTCAGCGAGGTTGGCTATGGTGCCGAGGCAACGGAGTTCTCCTTTCTTATAAGCCTGCTGGAGGAAGGCCAGCATCTTGCCCCGGAACAGGCGGCTGAGTACGCGCACCGGCAGGAAGAAGCCGGGTCGGCAGGCGATCCAGCGGGAATGATCGAGGGCGAGTCCACCGGCGGGAACCAGGCAATGCAGGTGAGGATGGTGGCGCAGGTCCTGGCTCCAGGTATGGAGTACGGCGAGCACCCCGATGCGTGCACCGAGATGGCGAGGATCAGCGGCGATCGCGAGCAGGGTTTCGGAGGCGGCGCGAAACAGCAGATCGTAGAGCAAGCGCTGGTTGCGGAGTGCCAGCGGTGCCAGTTGCTCGGGCAGGGTGAAGACGACGTGGGAATAGGCCACCGGCAACAGGCTGGCCGCCTGCCTGCTGAGCCAGCGATCGCGGGCCGTGGACTGGCACTTGGGACAATGCCGGTTGCGGCACGAGAGATAGCTGACCGTCTGATAGGAACAGGCGTCGCACTGTTGCAGGTGAGCGCCGAGGGCGGCGGTACGGCATAGTCCGATGTCACGCAGGACCTTGTGCTGCTGGCGAGAGAGAACCGGTCCCCAGCGTTCAGGAACTCTTGCTGGTGCGCGTGGAAGACATCGGCTACTTCGAGCCGATGTGGTCTCATCTTCTTCTGCCATCTCCATCGGAAGTGGTGATGTCGCGAATCGCCAGATCATCGAGCGGGCTGGCGGTGGCATGCAGTCGGTGTTCGGAGACATGCAGGTAGCGAGCGGTGGTCTCCAGGTCGCGATGGCCGAGCAGCAGTTGAATGGTGCGCAGATCGGTGCCTGCGTCGAGCAGGTGGGTGGCAAAGGAATGTCGCAGCACATGCGGGCTGAGCGGCTTGACCATGCCCAACTGGCGGCGCAGGTTCTGGCAGATCAGGCGCACCCCGCTATCGCGCATCGGTTGATTGGGTAATCTTCCGGGAAAGAGCCAGTCCTTGGGCTTGCGCCAACGCCAGTAGATACGGAGCAACTGCAACAGCTTGGGCGAGAGCATGACCTGGCGGGGGAAGTTTCCCTTGCCGGCGCGGATGTGGATGATCATGCGTTGGCTGTCGATGTCGGTGACTTTCAGATCCAGGGCTTCCTGGCAGCGCAACCCGGCGCTGTAGAAAGTAGCCAGCAGAGCCCGATGCTTCAGGTTCACGGTGCTGTCGAGCAGGGCGCGGACTTCTTCCCGGCTCCAGACCACGGGCAGCTTGCGGTGCACCTTCGGCTTGGCGACCTCGTGGTCGAACCAGGTTTGCTTGAGCGTCCGGGTATAGAGAAACTTCAAGGCCGCCATGCGCACCTGCAGGGTTTGCCAGGCCAGCTTCTTCTCGTTCAACAAATAGAGCTGATACTGGCGTACCTGCTCGGGCCCAACTGGTCAGGCGACTTACGGAAATAGCGGGCGAAATCGGCGACCGTCGCGGTATAGGTGCGGATGGTTTGTGGGGAGTAGTTGCGCAGCCGGAGTTCTTCCTGCATGCGTTGACGTAGTTCAGTCATAGACACCTCCTTCTGGTGTCCATGAACTCTATCCAATCAACACTCTGCACACCTTTGCCGCGCTAGCGGCTTAGTGCAAATCCCCATCTCGCAAGCAATCCGGGAAGCCAACTCCGTCCGCGACAACTTCCTCACGGCAACCTCTTCAAGGTCGTCGGCTGCCAAGTCCGCCTTAGGATTCGCCTCGCCCGGCCCCATAGGCGCGCCGTGCGATGTCTCTACTGCAATGTCTGGTGCCCGACAGACAACTGCAGCCCGCGACCGTTAGGGTCTATGCACTTGTGTCGCAGGGTAACGCCCGTGAAAACTTCCTCACTACGCACTCGGACTGATCCTTATCATGCGAAGGACAGTATCAAGGTCATCTTGTCAGTTGATGATGAGGCGCCGATTCTTTACGCGCGGCAGAAGATTCTCGAAGCCGCGGGATACGACGTGCTGAGCGCGTCGGATGGCGAGCTGGCACTGGGCTTTTTCGCAGCGATTCTTGTGGATCTCGTGATTCTGGACTATGCCATGCCCGGAATCGACGGTGGAAGGGTTGCGCGGGAGATGAAGGCACGCAGACCGACGATGCCGATCATTCTTGTTACGGCACTTCCCCTTGAGGAAGAGGCGGTATCTTCCGCGGACTGTGTAGTGATGAAAGGAGAAGGCCCGTTACTGCTTTTGGAAAAGATTAGGCAGTTGACTTCGACGCCTTCAGCAGCGCAAGGCCAGCCGAAACTCAATGGAAGAAGCGACGTTCCGGTTCGGTGATCAGACCGTTTATGGCGAATCACTTAAATAGTGGCGGCAGAAAAATGATAATGGCGGGAAACGCCTGCCATGGCAAGCCACCCCTGCGGTGCGCCCTTTATTTGCACTTCTACGCCCCGCCAGTCTGCTCTAGCACACCATTCCTCTGCTACATCTCTTTGCTTTGCTCACTTCCTTTGCACAAGGATTGTCGGACAGCGAAACAGGAACAGTCCGATGATCCTTGCTTGTCCATTTCACACCGTATCGACATCTCTTTGATGGTTGCCGACCAGACACAAGCTGACATGTTTCTCGCATTATTGAGCTTTCGGGAAATCGATAATATCGAATCGACACCGAACGAAGACAAGATTTGGCCGGTGCGGTTACTTAAGCACCCGGGAAGGAGATTACCGCGAGGTTCCGCGCCTGCGATCACCGAGCAAGACCGGGAATTCAGGATTCCGACGGATTATTTCCGAGAAATCGCCAAGTCGTACGTAATCAGCGATGAACACCGCCCGCCGGAATACGCAATCGCCTGATCACGACAGATACTCAGAAGGTTTGGGAGATCGGCACACCCCCGAGCCCTGTATCCGCGTCGCGGTCACTGCGGAAACGGTACTTCCAAGGAGATCGGTTTCGGCCTAGCCCAACTGGGCTTGTCCGTAGCTCTACGGGCGACTTCAAGGGAACGTATCGCCATTCGATTCAGCGCCTCCCGAACCGTGATGTCGTGGTAGATCGGTTCATGGCGAGCTGTGCACCTTGCGCGGCCACAGGGCTGACGTCACTGCAGTGGTGCATATAGCTCGAGGGCCACTACAGGCGGCGAAGTAACTCTGACATTGTGGTTCCAAGACCCCTGGCGATGACTTGTAATGTGATGATGCCGACCTCACGCTTGCCCTGCTCGATGTCGGATATGTGCCCGCGGTTCATGTCCAAAGTTACCGCCATATCAATCTGGGTCCATCCCTTGCGCTGTCGCAACAGACGGATACGCTTCCCAATTTGAACCAAAAGGGCATGATTGGAGCTGGACACCCCTCCATGGTCGCCATACCATTCGTTGTGTGTGTCTGGTATGCCAGACATTACTCGGCAACCGGGGATGCTGAATGGCCAACGAAATCGATTCAACGCAGTCTGAGACGAATCGAGGTTCGGGAAAGCGAATCATTTTGGCCTGTCTGCTGACGGCAGCCCTGGGACTGATGCTATGTCCGCCCTGGCTTGGGGCTTACCACAACGGCCATCGAATGCTGTGGAATGGACGAGGGAATCTTGACTGGTCCCGTCTGGCTTTGGAGTTGTGTTTGGTCGCCATCGTCGGCGCTCTAGCGGCGGTAGTCGCACCAATGTTCGGACGCCCCTCAGCTAGGACACTGAAAGTTTGGCTTCATCGCGCCAGCCTTGTTTCGGGGTGTGCTGCCTTGCTGACTCTTGCTTCAGTAGCGGGCTATGACGTAATTGCTCGGCTTTCGCTCGAGCGCGACTTCGATCGGAAAGTTCAGGACTTCAAATCCAAAGCACCGCTGCTACGGCAAGGGTTTCCGCTCGATCCCGCGCTGCCGCTGGATTCCTCGCTGCGAGCCGGGCGGTTCTCGGCGGATGGTTTCATCGTTTGCTCCATATCAAACATTCACGAAGCCGAATTCACGCTACGGCGCATTGGCTGGCGGGATAGCGACATTCAAAGCGCGACCGCGCAGTTCCTCTCGGCATCCGTACCGGAAAGCTACTCAGCTAAGACTCTGAGATTTCTCAGCAGCAACGAGATTGCGATGTCTGGGACGAAGGGAGCTTCCTTCGAGTTCTACATACGAGACGCTGATGCAGCAAGGCGATTCTTCGCTCCGTTGCCGGTTTGGTACACCGAGGCGTTACAACACAACATCGAAGTGGCTCGCGTGCCTGATTGGATGAAGCCGGGCGATCCGCCTGCCGAATGGTCATTCACCGATTGGTTGGGTTCGCGGACCCCCTGGCTCATTCTCGTAACTGGAATGTTGGCGTTGAGTGCGCTCTGTTTCGTCCTTGGGAGCCGAATTGACATGACCACGGCCGATACGAACCGCAGCGTCGGAGGTGTGCGAAGTGGTGAAAGCGTTCTCTGACCCTAGTACCGAGGAGAAGTACCTGAAACTGGGATTTGTCCCAGACCGTCTGTCGCTCAAGCTAACCGTTGGCGAGGTTCCATTTATGCCGTCGAGCACCCGTGGAACGGCGCGGCGCTCACGCTGGAATCATTCACCCCTCGCACGATGACGCAGTACACAGTGGCCTGCCCGACCAAATGTAGCAAAGAGCAGATCGCGGGTCTTATCTACATGAACGTCGCCGCGAACTTCCGCGATAGCGCGGAGGCATTCGAGGCGCATTTCCAACAACTCGGGGTTCCACTTTTCCAATGAGTCAACGCTTAGAACCCAAGAAGAACGCTGGGAAGAAGCCGCAAGAAGTTCCCGACGCCACCAGTTCTGGGACTCTGGGCGGTTTGGGGTCAGAGGGGACCCGGCGACTTTTTCGCTACTACGACCCATCCACAGGTAGGTGCTGCGACTTGACGGAGGAGCAAGCTGACGAGAAGGAGCGCCGACGCGAAATCTACAATCGTGCAGCGGACGAAGAGTTAGAGCGTCGGCGCCAAGAGCGTCTGGAAAGGTGGCGGAATACGCCACTGGCTCCGGAAGCAAAACAGGCGTTGGGCGACGTGCCGCCGGCACAGGTGTGGCAACTCGTGCAGGTGTTGGTGGCCCATGCGTTCGAGGCGTACCCCGACGAGGCGGAGGAGGTCATAGTCAAGTACCAGCCCGATTATGATCAGGAGAGCCTCAGCCTAATGCTGCAGAACCTCAACCCGGCGGTGGGAATCAATAACCTGGTGGAAGTTAACTCCGACCCGAAGCTGAACCTGCAAAACCTGGTGAAGTCAGCGAACCCACCGAACGTTCTGGAGAAGGTGCTGTTCATGGTGACGCTCAGCAGTAAGTGGCAGAGCGAAATGGCACGGTAGAGCGGCCCGAAGCCCATTAACAGCGAGAGAACGAAGATACGTCTGGGTATGTAAGCGGACGCCCCCGTTCAAAGTCGCCGCACACTTCAAAGGGCGAATATCACGGCCGGCATTGACGACTTCCAATAGACCAACCATGGGACTCCATCGGCTGCTAACCTTCCTTGCTCTGCTACACTATCCCGATTGCAGGCTTTAATATGAATATCCACGACATACTCGATTATCTTAAAGCAGAATTGACCAAATTGGATGGCGCGATAACCGCGCTTGAAGGGTCGCGCCCTCGCAGGGGTCGTCCGCCCAGGTCTTCGCAATCAGCAACTGGGAAACGCACGATGAGTGCTTCTGCCCGTGCCAAGATTTCAGCCGCACAGAAAGCACGATGGGCGAAACAGAAGGGTAAATCCGCCTCCAAAAAGGCCGCACCGCCAGCCAAGAAAGCCACCGCTCGGAATCCGATGAGTCCATCAGCACGGAAGAAGCTATCTTTGCTTGCGAAAGCGCGGTGGGCTGCTGCGAAAAAATCTGGCGCTAAGTCTTTATAGAGCCGTGAGCACCCAGACGAAACCCTTTTGGGTTTTGTTTACGATCCTCAGCATTGGCGCATTCTGGCTTCCGATTGGCTGGGGAATCGTAGAGACACTGGTGGCATTGGTAGCCAGTTGGTGGGTGATCTATCGCACAAACCTTTTTTGAGCGCGGTCGCTCGCAAGCGCATCGGCGCTATTAAGAAGGCAGGGTGGTTTTGGGGTCGCCGACAGCGAGCGGTGCACGCTGGCCGCGCTATCGAGGATCAAATTCCCACTCGGTGAATGGCATAATGTTGCCGACTGACATGCCCACCGTGAGTCAGCCCCGAAAGCAGGTCATTGAGTTCCTTCCGCGCCTCGGACTCGGCCAGTCCATGCGTGGGTGCATACCCCCACGATACTAATGTGTCGGGGCTCTTCGCCAAACAGATCATCCAGTGATGGCGCTGCTGTTGATGGCGCCGCTGTCGATACCGGACAGACTCTGAATCAAAGGACAGGACATACGGATCAACAGCCTTCTTCATTGCATGTTCCTGCTCTCTCTCGTATAGCAATCACGTCAGGAGATCAACCCCAACTTGTCTCGGGTGTGCCACAATACACCTCGTATTCTAATGATACGCTGATCTCCGAAGCGGGACTGGTTCCACCGTGACCCTTTATCAGGCAGCGACCATGACCATCGACGAATTGCGTTCGTTCGTGCAGGAATCCAAGTGGATTTTCGCCAAGTCGATGCCGCAAACCCGGCATGAATGCACCCTTTCGACGTGACGCCAAGGACAAAGCCCTGTTCGAGCGCGTCAGATTTCCAGATGCCCTGTAGCTCAGATGGATAGAGCAGCGGTTTCCTAAAGCAAGTTTCCTCACGGGCTGGTCCTTGGGGCGTGGCCGGTTAAGCGCCCTGACTTCGGTGAGGCTTCGGTCGCGCTCGACGGAGTGGGAACTCGCCGCGACGGTGTGGAGACGATTGCATTGGCAGCTTCGCTTGCGGTTGGATAAACGATACCGGATTCGTGGACCATTTCATTGCTCAAGGTGAACCGTCTCTTCCCTTTTGGCGTGTCCGAGAAAACCACAAAGTCCTTGGGGACCTCATTCTCGGGTTGCAGGCGAATCACAATCAGAGTGTGCTCCGGACAATTTGGTCTAGTTACGACATTCCATCGAAGTTCGCCCGAGGCGGTAGTGAAACGCCGACCAACTGCCAGGCGAAAGTAACCGCGGCCTTGGATACGAAAAATGCTTTTCCTTCCAACAACCCTGATGCGACTATGCGCCAATACGCCGCGCATCTCTGCAAAAGCTTTAGATGTCAATGACGCGGTTTCCTGAAAGTGCTCAAACGATTTCGCTGTCCAGAGCATTGACTTGAAGCCTAACGTTTCATACAGCGTCAACATTCCCCCAAAGCGACGCGCATATGTTTCTGGAGTCGCCATTCCCGGTCCTAGGCCAGAACGCGGTAAGGGCTTGCCATGTTTCTCAATGTACGCCTTCAGTTCTTCCAGCAACTGTTGATTCGAACGACATGCCACCCGGTCGGCTAATTTGGCTTGCACCCTGTCGAAGATCTCCAGCGAGACGATCGCGGGAAACGTATTCGGGCGAAGAATCCAGTGTTCCCTGGGATTGCGGACTTTATTGGTTCGGAGTTTCTGGCTAGACC
Source organism: uncultured Acidobacteriaceae bacterium (assembly GCA_963730105.1). Classification (GTDB taxonomy): domain Bacteria; phylum Acidobacteriota; class Terriglobia; order Terriglobales; family Acidobacteriaceae; genus DASRAA01. The sequence goes on along the minus strand of CAVSQO010000003.1, from coordinate 215,331 downwards.
TGTTAAACACCGCGCTGCCTGTGTACTTTGGATGTGAAAGCATACGGCTAATCACATTGTTGTCAAATGGCCCGAACTTTCCGTGGCGGACGCCGCGATCATTCAGAACGCCGGCAATCTCTTTGATCGACATGTTTCCATCGAGAAACATCGAGAATACCTCGCGAACGATGGCAACTTCTTCAGGCGGCCCGAGCGTGTATGTCACTCGGTCTGTCGCCAGGTGTTTCTCTTCACCTTCTTGGAGAACCATTTTAGGCTTTCCTTCGGAATCCAAGAGAAGGCGCCGCAAACCGAATCCGGCCCGTCCCCCGAGTTTGTATCCCTTAGCTGCCAAGCGACGTTGCCCTGCAAAGACCTTCGCTGACAGCTCCCGCGCATATTCCGCTGCCATCGTCCGCTTGATCGTTTTGAGAAAGCTGTCGAAGGGGGTTCCGTCATTTGAGAATGCCTCTGCGCAATAGCGAACAGCAATACCCGCCCGTTTGCAGAGAAACTCGTAGCAGGCGGCCTCGTCGGAGTCCTGGAAGCGGCCCCAGCGGCTTACATCGAACACAAGCACGGCGTGAAAATCGGTTCCGCCACTTAGAACGTCATCAATCAGTTTCTGCAAACCCGGTCGGCCCTTAATGTCCAACCCGCTCTTCGCAGCGTCTAAATAGGTTTTCACGATTTCATAGTCGTGCTGGGCTGCGTAGGCGGCTATCGCCGCCTGTTGGTTAGCGATTGAGTACTGTTGGAGATCGGTGGATACCCTCACATATTCGGCTGCACGCATTTTGTGCGCCTCCTGTTCAGAGATGAAGGAGCGAGCTAGGCCGCTTCTCGGTCATTGAGAGTCTGTCAGATAGTGGGGTCAGCCAGGAACTTTTTGGACAAGAGTCCAAAGCACCAAACGTAACCAAATGGACAAAGCCCTCAACACCCGAGATATTGCTCAAAGCTATAGGGTTACGAAGGTGCTGACCCTCTAAACTGCCGTCGCGCCAACGCTTCACGCCCCGGAGGTAAATCAAACCAGCCCGAAATTCCCCTCCGACCACTAATGAAACCGATACTAAGTACCGATAACAGTCTCGCGGTTCAGTTTCCGAACCGGGAGGCAGCCAATGCGAGCAGCAGAATATGTGCGAGTGTCTACGGACCTTCAGGAATACTCGATCATCAACCAGCAGGCGGCAATAGCCGACTACGCCGCCCAACGCAACCTAGAAATCGTCAAAACGTATTCTGATCCCGCCAAGAGCGGGTTGGATATAAAGCACCGTCCCGGGCTGCAAAGGCTGATCGACGACGTTGTAGGTGGCCGGGCCGATTTTCAGGCAGTTCTGGTCTATGACGTAAGTCGCTGGGGCCGCTTCCAGGACTGCGACGAAGCTGCTTGTTATGAATTTCTGTGTCGTCGGGCTGGCTTAACGGTTCATTACTGCGCTGAACCTTTCCCCAACGACGGCAGTTCGTCATCCACCGTTCTGAAGATGCTCAAGCGCATGATGGCGGCCGAATATCTACGTGAGTTATCGGCTAGGGTCATTGTCGGGCAATCTCGTATCGCAGCTAACGGCTTCAAACTTGGCGGCACGGCGCTTTTTGGCCTGCGGAGAATGCTGTTAGGCCCGGACGGCAAGCCAAAGATGGTTCTACAAGACGGCGACCAAAAGAGTCTGACGACCGACCGGGTGACTTGCGTGATGGGACCGGAACACGAGGTCGAGGTGGTCAGGGAAATCTATTCGATGTTCCTTGATCAAGGGGTCGAGATTAAGAAGATTGCCCACATGCTGAACGAACGCGGTATTAAGCGCGGCAAATGGGGTCCGTGGGACTGCCAAGCCATACGCCAGATCCTGACCCACCCTTATTACACCGGTACGGCTGTATTCAACAGAACTTCCGTCAGGCTCGGTGGAAAGATAGTTCGTAATCCGCCAGAGAAATGGACCGTTTGCCCCAATAGATTTCCCGCGATTATCTCGCAGGAGCGGTTCGAGCGAGTGCAAGCCAAATTTGGGGACTTGGTGAACAGACGTTCCAATGAACGTCTGTTAGCGGAATTGAAGGCTTACGTCGAGACTCACGAAAATGCGTTGCCATTTAGGGCGGGCGTGCAGGTGCCCGGTCTGGCCTCGTATACCACCTACCGGACACGGTTCGGCGGCTGGGCGGCCGTTTACAGGCTGCTTAACTACGACGGCTGCAGCTACACAGAAGAGTCCACCAAGAGCCGTAGGACTCTTGTCGCTTTGAAATCGGGTGTCATTGGACAGTTGCGAGAGGCTCTCGCCAAAGCTGGCATACGCGCGACCGAGGGGCGAGATTCTTTTCAGATACGAGGTCGCGGTTGTTTCCTGGTCGAAACGGGCAGGTCGTACATCCTGGCATCGGGCCTTCAACGCTGGACCGTAAAAAGCAGTCGGCTACGCCGGAACTGCAGTGTGATCATGATTCGATTGCAGCCGGGCAACGAAGCCGTTAAAGACCTACTGCTCTTTCACAGATTTCCGAGGAAGAGTTGCTATCGGATAACCGATGAGTTAGCAGCCCAAGGGACTTGCCATCAGACAGCAGAGGAAGTTGCGGAAGCTATCCATGCGCCAACTAGCAACCCGGACATCGCCAAGACGAAACACCGGCGAACTGGAGAGGCTGTCAGAAAAAGAAGGCAGAAGTAGTCCTCCACATCGCAGAAGGACACGTTGGTGTTTCTGCGGGCCTTACGCGCCACGCCGCGCAACAACACTCAGCCCGCAGGGAGGGACTCCTGCGGGGCCTCTTAACCTACCATCCAACGTGCGCCGATTCGTGCTTAGTTTCGGCAATCTGACATTTGAACGTCTGTGATGCACGTCACGCCCAGCCGTTTCCAAGTGGACCAGTGAATGAGAATCGATAGGTCTGTCGAGGACTGCTCTAGGAAGGGACCGTTTGCTGTCCGCGGCGAGGGTTCTGGTCGGGCGCGTCTGGGGAGGACGCCGACCTTTTGTTCAGCCGTGATGCCCGTCACTGACGGCGATCCACCCGAGTGCGGATAATGCCTTAGCGTCGTACCGCGTCCGCAGGCTGCTTCCGTTATTCAGACGCCTGCGGGCGTTTTCATTCGCGCGGCAAATTGATATGAGAGGGAGCGATGGCGAAGTTCAACCTGACAGACCGCGTCAGGATTACCGGCAATCCAGATGTTCGCACCGTGGGAATGAGCAGGGTCGCAAGTCAATTCTGATGAAACCAGTCACAGCGAATATCTAGCGACTCGAAATAGCGTCGCAGAGGACATCCAATGGAGAGTCCACAACGCAAGCAGGCATTGGCCGATTCTTCTCGTTGTATGACTCCTAGCGGTGCCAGCTCACGGTCGATGTGCGAGCTTGGAAGAGCGGCACTAACGATACCCAACACGTCTTGGCCTCTTTCTTTTTACGCAGAGCTTTGAAGTCTCTGGCGTCACTGCCAGGAATGCGCCCTGAGCGAAACAAGAAAATCAAACTGACATTCCGCGGCGGAAGGGAGGGCCGTCACCCGCACACGATCGTACAGTTCTAATTCCGTCGCGGGACGCCATTAACGAAGCACGTACTTAACTGGAGACTCGGGTCTCAACAAACGTAAGTCGGAATGGATTTCCTCTGCCATTTCGATCGCCATGTAACGGTTTGCCCTGAGCGTCGCAGGACAAAAGTTGCAGATGCTTTCCCTTTCGGATCGGCGAGTAAACTTCGCGGGTTGAGGTTCGGAGTTTTCTGGGGTACTCATCGAACACTCCTAAGAGCCAACCGGATTTAGATCTGGGTACGGCTGAGAAGGCGTTCCGTGAGGTAAGAATGATGAATATCCAATATAGAGGCCCGAGCCAATAAATACAATCAGGAACGGCGATGCTGGCGAACAGTAATGCAGGAAATATGTGGAAAAAGAAGTTGCGTCGATATACGCCAGCAGTATGATTCTGCTTGCCACTGCCGTCAGGCTTCCGAAGGCCAAAGCAAGCAAAGCGACAGACGGCCTGTGTTGCCGGAACCTCATAATCGCGACCAGCACTCCTATCGCCGCTAGAACACTGAGGCCGCGAGAACTCTTGGAATATATCTTGCCGATCAGCGATCCAAGCCGCTGCTGTTTCGCGCGCCGACGTTCACCAAACGAACTCGAGGTCTCATCGGCCGCGGCGTGGTCAATATAGAGAATCAAGTCCGGCGTGTTAACCGGAGCTCCGGTAACGAGCTTTCCGAATGGAACTAGAACCTGTCCGGCACTTGACTCAATCGCGAGGTCGCATTCCAGAACGGGGCAATCCGATTCAATCGTGAATCGCACGGATTTCAGGTCAGGGTGCACTGCGACGACATCAGGGGCCGCCGTCTCGGTAATGGATTGCTTTAACTCTCGTTTCGTGTAAGGCACAATCTTCAGTGTGGGCAACTCAAAACGGCCGGCCACCCACCCGGTCGCCCGGCCCAACGGGAAGTCTTGTACGCTTCCTCCCACGGGCGGTGACAGATTCTCGTCGGTGATATCCGCAAACGTTGCGAGCCCCTGCGGCGATCCGATACTGGGTACGGCGCCCACCTCTCCCTTACCCATCTCGAAGACCATGCTGGCCAACCCTTTGGCGCTTTCCAGAGTCTCACGAACGTATTCCCAGCGGAAGGGAGGCATGAAGGTTGCTCGCAGTGGCCGGCACCGAATCTTACCCGACTCGCAGGCGTTATTGATCTCGGTCGCAATCCTTGTGTAAAACTCATCCGATTCTGGCGCCGAACGATAGTGCCCCGTTTCGGAAGCGGCGTCACGCATGGCCCACATGAACCAGGCTTGCTGGTCGCAAGGCGGTGGGATAGGGTGCACCGAACATCCACGAGAAGCTCACCCATGGCCTCCTCCTTCCTCAAGCGAACGCGAAAGCTCTCTCGCTGCGGGACTCACTTCGTACGCCTTCTGCCTCGCGTCAAGCGGAATGGGAACGAATCGCTGGAAACGACTTCTCTCAATACGCGCCAGCGCACCGTACGCCTCAACGAAGCCGCCGGAGCGAAATTCATTGGTCCGAAAAACGCCGTAATAATGCCAGTTGAGAGCAGCTACAGACCCGATCGCAAGAAGACAGACCATGCTTCCCACAAGTAAAGGCAGTACGATTGGCCGCCACTCCTTCCACGATGCGTTGTTCCCACCAGAGGCAGTAGGTCGAGTTCTCCGCTCAACGAATACTTGAGCTGCTCCAAATGCAACAGGCACCATGCACGCAGGAAGGAGCCATATACTTTCTTCCCGGGTTAACCAAAAAGCTCCCCAGACTAGCCCGAAGCTCAGTCCTAGCAATACATTGCGTTGCGTCTTACGAAGTTCGGGAAAGCTGATGAGCATAACCAGTCCAAACAGGCCCAATGAAAGGGCGGTGTACAAACTCTCCCGGGAGACGTGAGCAAGCCAGTGATGCCAGAGAACAGGATTCAATGCCAACCCAACAAACGTCAGCACCCCTACCCAGCGGCGGCGCGACCCACGGGCCACCACGAACGCCGTAATACCCGATGCCGCTAAGTAGATCAGTTGCTCGGCAATCTTTAGAGGGACCGCTGCGACAAACGCCCCGGCGATGAAAAGAGGATAGAACATCCCCTTGCTGAGGGTCATCTTGTCATAGGGTCCTAACCACTGATGGGCCAGCAGGTAATTGGCCGTGCGCAGGAAGAACTGGTCATCGTGGACCGCAACCGGTACGGCAACCAGCGGAACCCCCGCCCGTATCCACAAACTGACCAGGCCGACGACCACTGCCACCAGTATTGCCGTATTGGACGAGATATCGCGTACCGGGGCTACTGCTCGCCGTTCGATTACCGTCGTGTATTCCGTTCGAAGCGCCATCTTAGACTCTAGTCGCCGGGTTCGTCGCCAACGACACTCTTTTTTTCTTTCGTCCAAAATCATATCTGATGCTGGACGGGATGAAGCGTGGATTAGACCCGAGTTTCATTCCGCTAAAGCGCGGGCTTCGAGATTTGGCCCACGATGGCGCGTCTGTACTCAAGTCTAGATCCGGTCGCGAATGAGGTTGGGTGAACACGAACACCACGTTCGATAATCAAGCTCGCGGTTCCGAAGGGAGAGTAGTCGCCTGCGGTTGCTTTCGTAACAGAGAGTGGTGACCTTTGTCTCAGACATCGAGATGGGAGAGCAGTGAAGATTGTGCCACTGTTTAGCGGTAGGCCGTATTTCAGGTCAAAACCTTCTGACCTTGGCTTATGCTAAATGGACAGGCTGCCAGGAATACTGGATCGGGGTCGCTTTTTCAGCCAAGAGAGCGACCCCACGGATGATCGAGAGGAATTGCCGGTGAACGCTCCAAAAGTATGTCCTAACTGCGGAACCGAATCAATTGAGCCAACGTTGCTGTGGGCGACGATGTCGGTTTCGTTTGACGGGATGCCGTGTACGATTTCCGGCCTCCATGCTTACCGATGCACCAACTCACACTTCTTCATTGTTCTCGGTAATCAGGCGGCCCTGCAAAAATCTGACTCGAAAGCGCTAGCATCGAGAATTTTTGTCTGATCTGCGTCGTGCCGTCTTCGTCGCGTTGAGCGGCAGTGTGTTCGGTAGACTCACGACCTCTGCAAGATCGGGCGTGACTCTGCCCAGCTTTCTCGCCGCTGCGTCACTGAATCGGAAGAAGTTTCGTTGCGGCAGGTTCCGAAAGACTACATAGTCACGGACTGATCTAGGGGAAAGCCTGCAATAGCTGCTGCGCTGTCCATTCCGCAGTCGGATGGCTGGTGACGGCAAAGTGTACTGGCCGGCGGCGGTCATGGAAAGGATTACGAACACAAACAGCAACCGAAATGTGGCGGTCGGAACGACGAAGAAATCGGCGGAGGCGAGATCCTTGACGTGGTTCACCAAGAACGTACGCCAAGTTTGTGAAGGCGGGTTCCTGTGCCGCACCATGTACTTGGCGACCGTTGTCTCCGAGACTTTGATGCCCAGCTGGCCTAGCTCCCCGTGAATGCGCGGCGCGCCCCAGCGGGGGTTTGCCGCGCTCATGCGTCGAATCAGTTCCCTCACCTCGGTCATTACTGGCGGACGACCATGACGAGGGCGACTCTTCCAACGCCAATAGAGCCGAAAGCCTTTGCGGTGCGACGCGATCACGGTTTCTGGTTTCACGATGCGAAGCGCCGATTTCCAGTCCGCCCAAATGCCTGAGAGCCAAACCCAGAGTACACGATCAAACGTCGACAGTTGGAGTCGCCGTTTCTGGTTCCGGCGCTGGAGAACGAGAAGTTGATGACGCAAGGCGAGGACTTCTGCCTGAAGTGCAACTCGCGTGCGAACCGAATCACGCAAGCAGATGAGCAGGGAACGTAGGACCGGGAGCATCGCCAAGAAGCCTACCGATGTCCATTGCTAAGTGCAATCGCCTCAGCCAAATCGACTTTCTGGTAGGGACAATGGTGCATTTTCGATAACACTGCAGCGGGATTTGCGGTCCATAACGCCCTCCGCTTGATGGCAAAACTCAGGCAAGCTGGAAGCGAGGAACCTTGAGTATGCGGAGCGATCTGTCGAGGGCGATTTGTTTGACGGCATGTTCACCTTTCGTTGAATGCGTTAGCTCAGGGTTAAAGAGCGAGCTCACGTCTGCCATTAAGTCAGGCGCGCGAGAACCAGCTATCGACGGCCAGACCTTTGAGCCACCTTTGTGGTTTTCTTAGCAGGCTTTCGCTTCGCTTTGGGGCGCTTAGATCGCTTTTGAGGCTGCGGTGCGTCTTGAGTCTCGCGGGCGAATTTGGTCTTTCTGCTCTTCGGTGGCGGGTTGCTTGAACCCTTCCCCGAATTTGATCCTGCCAAATTCGCCACTTTAGAAGTGACCGCACCCAAAGCGGAACCCATGGTGCGAGCCATAACGGTCAGCAAGTTGTTCCTCTCCTGTTTTTTCTTGGCCATTGCTCCTCCCTAGACGCGAATCTTTTCCAGGCTGAATCGTCCAGGATCAACTCCTCGAGCCCGCAATCTATCACTTCCGATCTATCATCGATGCTGGCGTCTAGAATGACGCCTCAGGGCATCAAAGGGTGTTGCTCAAGCTCTGGATTTGACCCGTGCCCCCGAATTCAGGCTACGCGACGTGGCGAGACCCGCTGGAAGTCTTTACTCCAAGCTCTTGATAGTTGCCACTAGATCCGTGGCGAGACAACCCTTGTCCAGGCAAGCATTGCATCCAGCCTCAATAACTAGAGGCAACATTACAAATGGATCGTGCTGGCTAATTACCACGACCTTCGCGTTCGGCAATTCCTGTCGTAAACGACGGGCGACGTCCAATCCACTTATGCCCGGCATGCTGATATCCAGAAGAATAACGTCCGGCAGGAGTTCCCGTGCTTTTTGAATCGCTTCGGACCCATCCTTGGCTTCTCCGCAGACCGTCCAATCCGACTCGTCCGACAATAGCCCTATAACTCCACGGCGAACCATGTCGTTGTCGTCCACAATCAGAATACGTATCTCGGTTGTGCTCAGCGTTGCATCCTCCTACTCAGTAGCCTCATGAGCAGCCTCGGATGGTTCGAGTATAGCCTCTAATTCGGACACCACGGCCGTTGCTAACGGGAATGTGACCACGATTGTGGCGCCAGCGCCTTTCGATTGAATATCCATTTCGCCCTTTAAATGGCGGATTCGTTCACGCATTCCGGCAATGCCTACTCCTGTGCGTTGTGCCTTGATCGCAGCGAGCTTTTCAGCCGGGATTCCTTTGCCGTGGTCCTGAATCTCGAGCAAAACATTGTGGGCGCTGCGAGAAAGATGGATCGTCGCCGTTTTGCTTCCGGAGTGGCGATGAATGTTGGTCAAGGATTCCTGGACGATGCGAAAGATCGCCAGCTCAAGGTCGGCGGGGAGCCTGCCGAAGTCCTCGGCAATATCGAGCTCGATTTCCAAGCCGCTGCGTTCCATCAGGCCCTGCATGTACCAATTAATCGCCTGCGACAAGCCGGTTTCATCCAGTAGGGGAGGATGCAAGAGGTAAGACGTCGTGCGGATCTCTTTGTTGAGTTGAAGTACCAGGTTCTGCGTATCTTCCAGAGCCTCGGCAAGTAACGGATTTTGTTTTGCGTGCCGGTTGATGCCGGCGAGGTTCATACTCAGGCCGGCTATTAGTTGACCGGCACTGTCGTGCAACTCGCGCGCAATATGTCGTCTCTCATCATCCTGCATTTTCAATAACCGGTTCGACAGCTCGCGCAGTTGCTCGGACTGCTGAAGGACTTCGGCATTCCGATATTCCAACTCTTCCGTCCGCTCGCTTACTTGAATTTCAAGGCTGTTGGACAGCGCACGCAGTCGCTCCTCACTTTCACGCAAGGCCTTTTCGCTCTGTTTCTGTTGGGTGATGTCACTGTTCGTTTCGAGAACGCAATTCTGTTTCTCGCGCCCGTCCGTATCGAGCGTCCAACGGCTGGCGACCACGACCTTGGTGCCGTCCTTGCGGCTGTGAATCAGTTCGCCAGTCCAACGACCGTCGCGGTGAAGTTGTTCAGAAATATGCTCCAGCGGTTCGAGGAATTCGGTACGAAAGAGTTCATGGGTCACGCGGCCCATCGCTTCCTCGCGGCTGTAGCCATATAGGTCGCACGCACTGCGGTTCCAATATGTAATGCGGTCGGCACCGTCGCGAACCAAGATTGCATCGCTGCTCAAGTCGAGTAACCGAGCTCGTTCCGTTAGCGCCCGCTCGATCTCCTTTCGCTCCGTAATGTCGCGGGCTACTTTCGACGCACCGATAATGCGTCCTGCGTCATCTTTTACTGGCGAAATCGTAAGCGAAAGGCTGAGCACCTTTCCATCCTTGCGCTGACGAAGAGTCTCGAAGTGGTCGATCCGTTCGCCCCGCTTCAATCGTTCCAGAATCGTGGCTTCCTCATCCAGTCGATCTGCAGGAACGATCAGTGTGATGTGTCGGCCCACGGCTTCTTCGGAGGTGTAACCGAACAACCGCTCCGCGCTCTTATTCCAACTTGTGATTACCCCGTCCAGAGTCTTGCTGATAATAGCGTCATCGGAGGAATCCACAATGGCGGCGAGGAGGTTGCTTGCACGCCCGCGCTTGTCGCGTTCTGCTTTCTCAAGCACCTGGCTGGTGACTTCGATGGCGTAGACCAGTATCCCTTCTACCTCTTCGTCCAGGCCGCGCAGCGGCTGATAAACGAAATTGAAATATATGTCTTCCTTTTGATCCGTCGCAGCGTTGTTGAGGACCGCTTTCACTTCGGTGCCGACATGTGGGACGCCTGTCCGGTACACGGTGTCGAGTAACTCAAAGAAAGGCTGCCCCTCCAACTCGGGCATGCTTTCGCGGATCGTCTTGCCAATAAAGTCTTCTACTCGACCGCGGCCGGTGGCCCTGATCATCTCGGGGTTCACGAACGTCCAGAGATGCTCTGGGCCGGAAAGTAATCCCATCGCCACCGGAGAATTCATGAACACTTTGCGGAGTAGGTTGGCAGTCTCGCGGGTCAAAAGACCGGTGGCACCGAGATTGTCGAGGTTGACCACCTGCGGATCGGTTGTCGTCGAACGGCGCCCATCGGGTCCGTGCCCTGTAACGTTCTTCGCGAGGGCTTCTATCGTCTTTAGCAGGTCTTGCCGGAGTCTCGATTTATCCACAAACCCCGCCGCCCCTGCCTCGGCTGCGGCTTTGTGGATCAAACCGAAATCGTTTTGGCTGACGATAATCACATCGGATTCAGGCACTTCTTGTCGGATGATTCGAGTCGCCTCAATGCCCTGCATCCTGGGCATGGCAATGTCCATTAGTATCACGTCGGGACGCAGTCTTTTCGCTTTTTCGATCGCTTCGATGCCATCGCTTGCCTCGCCGCAGATCAACCAGTCGGCACGCTCCGACAGCAGAGCGCGGATTCCCTTCCGAACTTCTTCATGATCGTCGACGACGAGGATACTCAGCGCACGCATGTTTTCTCCGACAAACGTGAACGATGCGAAGCTGGCGGAGCCGCGCCGAACTCGCCCCCGTAGTCTAGTACTGCTAGGGCTAAATACCTAAATTCGTCTGAGTCCGCTCACAGTGTTTACCCGATTGGCCAGGCTAGTGCGTTCTCGCGTAGTGTTTGCGCGGCGCTAGACTGAACATTTCTTACTCATCCTGCGATCTCAGGTTCTCCCCGCAATCGGCGCACCCGTTTGACAGTTCGGAAAACAGTCGACGGTCTCATTCAGCGTGCTCTGCAGTCAATATCAGTACGTTCGCGTATAGAAAGCAATCAGGACACGACTCAACTCTTGCCAAGCGCGCTCGAGCTGGCGCAGCGGAGGATAAAGCCGGTTTGGCGGCTGAGTTGACTTGCCGTGCGACTCGAACCGAAATTACACGATTCGCCGTATGTACTGGAATTAGGCATAGTGCTAAAAACGGTGGTTGGTGGTTCTATTGGCTTCTACCCGAGTCTTGGTTTCCGATGATCACGCCTTAGTGCGTCGGGGCCTGCGAACTATTCTCGAATACACTGCACAGTTTGAGGTTTGTGGCGAGGCTGCCGACGGCCAACAGACCCTTCAGTTGGCGACGCAGCTTGATCCAGACGTGCTGATCATGGACATTTCCATGCCTTCTCCTAACGGTTTGGAGGTGGCTGCACAACTTAGCAAGACACTTCCCGACACGAAGATATTGATAATTACAATGCATGAGTCAGAGGAAATGTTACGTGCCGCGGCTGCGGCAGGGGTGTCCGGTTACCTTTTGAAGACAGATGCGGAGGAACATTTGCTGGTCGCTCTGAATCGGTTGACAGAGGGGGGATCTTTTGTAAGCCCAGCATTTGATTCTGACCTTGCGAAACAGCTTTTTGACTGAATAGATGGAGCGATTCATCCTTCCGCTGATATGTTTAACAGTTAACAAACTGTTGGCAGTCCCGTGACAAAAGCCGAGATCGACTTTGGTTAACTCTCCTCCAAGCTCAAGTCATTTCGGGCAGACGTTCACGACTGACGCCGGAATCTGTGCACGCTGGGAGCGGAAATCGAAGAACGCAGCGACGGCCGGTGCATCCCTTCGGTGTGCACCAGGTGTGCACGCTCACTGCCGTCGATGTTGCGGGTTCGCGCTCGGCAGCGCAATACGAGCTTTCATCGGAGTTGAATCATGTCATCATTAGCCAACAAAACCTGCGTCCCCTGCCGCGGGGATGTACCACGCTCTCAAGGGCAGAGACCTGAAATCGCTGCACCGCGAAGTGTCGCAGTGGAAAGGTGGTCACCGAGCACCACATCACCCGCACCGTCACCTTTCCGGATTTCCGCATGGCCTTGGATTTCGTCAATCGGGTGGGAGAAGTTGCCGAACGGCAGGGGCATCATCCTGACATCCTGCTGGCTTGGGGCAAAGCCGAAGTCACGTTGTGGACATACAAGATTGACGGGCTAACCGAGAGCGATTTCATCATGGCCGCGAAGATTGATGGGCTCTATCCAGGATGAGCCCCAACGCAAAAGCAAAGGAAGCGATTCATATCGTTCGATCGTTCCGCGTGGACGAAGTTGTGGCTGCCTGAGGTTGGGCGATGGCAGCACGCGGAAGTCGTATCTCCCATAACAAATCTGAAGCTGCCCGCGCTCCAGGCTCACATCGCATTTCGGCGGGGACGTAACCTCCTCGGGTCGCATTCCCTGAAGTAGATCAGCCGCCCCGGGGATACACATCGACCTATCGCCAGGTGGTTGCCAGATTGTCGATGCCGCCGTTGATCGGCGCTGGGAAAGCCGGTCACTCACTACTATTTGTCCAGATATTCGCCGGGAACATCATCCTCCGACACTTCATGCGTGCGAACTTCCTTCTCGTCAGCGTTTCCTGCGTCTTCCACGCCCGTCACTACGTCGGCCTCGAATGCGTTCCCTTCCTCGAGCAACTCGCCAACACTCTCCGAGTCCGCACCCTCGACGCTGGACATTCCCTGCAAATCTCCGGATTGCCGGCCCGAACGCGCTTGCGGTCCATCCGGTGTGAATGCCACCGTATCCACGCTCTGGCTTTTCTTCCGAACCTGTTTCTTAAGCACGCTCGCCGTCTTCGCACCGATTGTCTTCTGGCCCACGGCCTTCGTTTTCACCACCGCTTTCTTACGAGCTGCTTCTTTGCCGATTTCTTCTTAAGAATTTGCCCCTGCTTAGCCAACTCCTTCTTTGGCGTCACCTTCTTGCCGGCGGTTCTCGTCGCCTTCGGAGGCTTCTTCTTAATTTCCTTTTTTGGCGACCATACGCGCAGTCTACCACTGGCACCCGGCGTCCGCCTTGGATCACTTGTGAGATGGCGATTGTTTAACAGTTAGGACGCAGGACGCTTCCCATACAGCCATTCCAGCAGAAACGCGATGCCGACGCCGATAAGAAGGACTGCCCAGACCCAATGCGTGTCGATGTGAATCATGCGCGCACCCGAGAGCAAAAACACGACGCCACCGATCAGAAATAGTGGGCCAGTGATAGCGCAGTGGAAAGAGCGATTTCTTAGCCAGTTGGCGAGGCAGCCGATGGCCATGGCGAAAAGGCACGCCGCCGCTGACGAAGCATGGAGAGGACTCCAATAGCTTCCTATGAGGCCCAGCACTCCCCAGGCCATCAGCGAGACCACGAGCCAGTAGCAGATCGTTGCTGGCGAGCTACAACAAGCTTGCACTTACTTTGTCATAGCTTGCAATTTCCTCGCTGACTTCGGAAAACGATGAGCCTTGGACTAAATTGGGAGGACACCCAGAATGGTGCTCAATCACTCGCTATCAAATCACGGATGAATCTTCTCTTCCCTCTCTAGCATTGCAATAAACTGCTCAATCTTCCGAGTGCGATTCTCCGCTTTTTTCACCGTTTGAATTCTCCAAAGGACCGCGTATCGGTTCGCCCGGTCAAGAGTCTTGAAAAACGCGGCAGTCCTGGGATTCGCGTCCAGCGCGGCCTGAAAGTCGTCGGGGACGGTTGCGCCGCTGGGCGAATCATAGGCAGCATCCCATCGGCCATTCTTCTTAGCATTCTCGATCGCTTCCAGCCCGGCGACCTTCATCTCCCCCCTCGCAATCAACGCCAGCGCGTTCTCCCGGTTAATCTTCGACCAGATGCTCTTGCTCGAACGCGCACCAAACCTCTGCAACCAGGCCTGTTCGCTTTCAGGCCTCTTCTGTCCATCAATCCATCCGTAGCACAGTGCAACTTCTAGCGCTTCCTTGTATGACACCGACCGCAACCGTGAGCCCTTCTTCGCCAGCCGAAGCCAAAGGGCGGCGCTCTTGCGATGGTTCTTCTCGAGCCAAGTAGCCCAGTCCTGTTTGGACCTGAAAAGCCTAACCGGGGAACGATCTGGTGTGGTCGTCTTCACGGGAGCAGACAGTTAGAGCCTCCACTGCGTTTCTTATCGTAGTCCTTGCGTAGCCAAGAAAACACGCACCGCATTGTCATTTCGACGCCTGGCCAAAAACCTTGGCGAAACTCCGGACTAAGCTCGAAACTGTCCTCCTTTGTCCACTCCGAAGGGCGGGCGTTCGCGGGCCCAGGGGAGGTCGCTGTTCCGCACTCAGCGATGGCTCCCAGGCTGAGGCCGTGGAGTTCTTCTTCCCTTTGCATAATGCGCTGCTTCGCCACCTACGACTGCACCGGGCAACAGCTGCTCGACTCGGGAACGGTAGTGATTAACGGAGAACGTTCCGCGCTCGATCTAGAACTCGCTGAGGGTACGAACTAGCGATCGTGTCTACATCAACCTCGCTTAACTTCCACTGCGTGAACCTGTACAGCTGAGATTCTACGCTGAGCGACGGGTGCGAGGAGGCTGCCTAAATGCACGGAGGTCGTACAGGACAACACTTCTAGTGGGTTGCGTTTGTACGTGCTTGTGATTGTGCACCAGCGGATGAAGTAGTGCGAGAGCTCCCGGATTGTCGACAAAGCGGAAGTCGGGCCGAATTCGCTACCTTTTGGTCGATCACGCTAGCCGCACATAAACTTGGATCAGCACAAGGACAACCGGTGCCGCCAGTCCGGAGGCCGTGCCCGCGAACTATTTACATTTCCCGCGACGCACTGTGACCGCATTGTCGCGGCTGTTTTGGCGAGGTTTTAAGCATCGCGCCGATGGACGAGGTTGTCCTGGCCTTCCTATGAGCGGAGAAATCCCTCAGGCGTTGAATCCCTCCTGGGTCGAGGCAACAGTGAAGTATACGAAGGCGAACGCTGGATTGCATCGATGGTTTTCGGTGTTGGATTTAAATACAACATGACGGACCTGCATTCCGGAGCGGAATCTGCTTCCAATAGGTATCGTCAGCTTCGTGAGGTGGAAGATAGAAGGCGCGGGTCACCCCCGCGCCCTCTCTCCCGTTATGCCGTTCTACAGACTGTCACTGCCCGGTTGCTACCCCAACTCCCAGGCTTAATCCATGGCGCTGCATTATTTGCCGGCGGATGTTCTCCGGCACCACCACTTTGGAACTCGCTGAGTTGACAGATGGCGCAGTTGCCGATTCCGTCGTTCTGAAATCCCACCCATCGCCTTGCGGGACTGCAACGAATGCGGGCGTTTCGCTGTTGCTGGTGCATGCTCCGTTCATCAGCACGCAAGCCTGGCCGGCAATCACCCCTTCATCATTGATGTCATTGGCCGACAGCAGATAGAACGGCGAACCAGCCGGAATCAACGTGTTCAGATCGAGAATCTCGCCATTCTGCCAGAGAACCGCGCGAGGGTTAGAGAATCCAGCGCCATACGACACGCCGACCACCTCTCCCTTTTCGTTGATACCCGTGGCTTCGCTGATCGCGTCACCGGGGAGTGTTTTGAGGTCCTGCATTCCGCCGTTCTTTGTCCAGATAAACGCGTGGAAGTTCGGATTGCCATCTTCGTCTCCAGGCAAGTCGGAAAATCCGACCACCACACTGTGGTTGTTGATGGCGACCGGTGTGTTCCAGGCAACCCCACCGAGGCTCCCCAGGTTGGTCACGCTACCGTTCTGCCAGAGCAGGGCATGCGCGGCGCTGAACGAACCAACCGCGACGAAGCACGTGCCCGAGATGCCGACTACTTGTCCCTGATCGTTGATATCGGTGGCCGCGCCATCCGGATCGCCGGGAAAGGTCGGCAGCTGCTGGATCTTGCCTCTATCAGGACCATAGACGACGGGCTCAAACTGCAGGACCTGCGGCGCAATGCAGGTAGGATCGTGAACCGTATTCTCGGCCCAACCTGCCACCTGACCGCGGTTGTTCATCCCGGCAGCGTATCCGTTGTAACCGCCAAGTGTGGGTAGAGGTGTCATCTCGCCCCATTGCCAAACAAATCCGACACAGTTATGTAGAGTGGGCGCAGTGGGGAAAAACGCCGAGCAACTCCAACTCTCTCCCAGAGGATTTAGAGTCGCTGTCTCCGCAATGCCCGCAATCATGCCTGCGTTGTTCTTGACCGGCCAGGCCACAGCGCTGTTCGAGCCGCCAAGTGTGCCCAGGTCGAGTTCCAGTCCGTAAGCCCACAGCGTCGCGTGGCCGGCGGTGTTTCCCGCAAGGTTCGCAATGCCCATGGACCATCCTAGATTGTTAATTGTGTTGGCGGAGCTGGAGTTCCCCCCGAGTGTACCCAAGTTAAATACCCGATACCGCGCGGGCGTATTGTCTGCATTCTGGCCTGTGGAAGCGCCTTGTGCGCGGCCGGCAATTGGAACCAACAAAATCATCGCTGTCATGCACGTCAGCATCGTGGTTTTCATTTTGTCTCCCTCGATCGTTGGTGAAAAGGTTCATCGGTAAAACGCGGGGAACGTGACCCAGCCGCAGTCCCCGCTCGTGAGCGCTGTTGTTGCAATGGAACTGGTCGGGTGGGCGACCAGTCCGCTCGTTTGGTTCACCCTAGATCGAATCGGCAAACGCGATTGGACGTTTCTGGACTTCAATGTCCGCAGACTAGACGTTTGCGGACGTCGCTCTGCGGCACTTCGCCGGACTGTCGACCACAAAAACCAACGTGAAAGTGCATGCCGGTCTGAATTCACAGGCCCATCGCTTACTCGCGTCAGAATGGCGCAGCTCGACGGGTTAGGGACTATTTCGAGCCGATCGGAACGTGGTCCGAAAACGTCTACGTTTCGCTGCAGGATGGGTTACCCTCGGGGGTGAAACGGTATGACGCTGGACTGGCAGATATGTTCAAGGGCAAGGCTGTCGCGCGATCCACGCTTCGACGGCAAGTTTTTCATCGGTGTAATCGGCAGCCACGTGTACTGCCGTTCGATTTGTCCGGCGCCTACAGCCAAAGAAAAAAATTGTCGCTATTTCCCGACAGCCGCGGCGGCGGCGGAAGCTGGCTTTCGACCCTGCCTGCGCTGCCGGCCGGAGTGTTCACCCGGAACTCCCGCGTGGCTGGGAACGCCAAGCACGGTGGCGCGCGCTTTGCGATTGATCAGCCAGAGTGGCCTGACAGGCGGTGGAGTAGAAGCACTCGCCGAGAGGCTTGGAGTTGGCTCGCGTCATCTTCGGCGGCTCTTCCTCAAGCACCTGGGTGCGACGCCCAGTGCTGTGGCGCAGACCCGGCGCCTGCACTTCGCCAAGAAACTGATCGATGAAACTACGTTACCGATGAGCGAAGTCTCGCTGGCCTCCGGCTTCGGTTGCGTGCGCCGTTTCAACGAAAACATTCGCAAGACCTATCACCGCACCCCGACGCAAATCAGGGCACTGGTGCGGCAGTCGCGGGTTCAGCCGGAAAATCAATATGTCTTCCGGCTTCGTTTCCGTCCTCCCTACAACTGGAAGGGCATGTTGGCGTTCCTTGCAGCCCGCGCGGTTCCCGGTGTCGAGATGGTGGAGGGCGGCAGTTATCGCCGTTCGATTTCTCTCCGCGGCAGCCAAGGCTATTTCGCAGTCTCGCTGGAGGAGGCAAGCAGCTCGCTGGTTGCCCGTGTCCAATTCAGCGATCCCAGCTTGCTATATCTGATTGTCGAGCGCATTCGCGCCATGTTCGATCTGAACGCGGACTGGTCGGCCATCGAGCGCACGTTGCGGACCGAACCCGAGTTGGCGAAGCGGGTCAAGCGGGAGCCAGGACTCCGAGTGCCTGGCTGCTGGGACGGCTTCGAACTGGCAACGCGAGCCATTCTCGGCCAGCAGATTACCGTTAAGGGAGCGACTGTGCTTGCGGGCCGCATGGTTCAAACCTTTGGACAAAAATCCAGCGCGGTAGGCAAGCTGACTCACATATTTCCCACTCCGGAAACCCTCGCCGAGGCCAACCTGCGCATGATCGGTCTGACCGCGGCGCGCGCTGAGACAGTTCGCGGCCTCGCACGAGCCGTGAGCGACGGACAGATCCGGTTCAGCGGTGACGTGGATGCTGACTCCTTTGAAGCTCGACTGTGCGAAATTCCGGGCATCGGCAAATGGACGGCGCAATACGTCGCAATGCGGGCCCTCGGCGAGCCTGATGCCTTTCCCTCCGGCGACCTTGGACTTCTGCATTCCCTCGGTTTAACTAGCTCACGTGAATTGTATCAACGCGCCGAAGCATGGCGACCCTGGCGAGCGTACGCAACCATATATTTCTGGTACCTCGCGTCCGAAAACAAGACCACCCGGAACAAAACCGCTCTTCCAAGACCACTCAAGGAACCGACACCGTTTCCAGTGCGCACTGCATTGGCTGGATGATGGTCAGTCCGCGAAATAGAATTTCCAGATTGTTATCGATCTTGTCTCTGCGATTCGGGGCGTTCCGATAAGTCGAATCACGGCAAGTTGTCCAGAAACCGGCATGTGGGAGCTTACTACCGAGAAGTCCTAGTGTTGTATCAGAAGCGACCGTGCAGGAGACTTAGGAGCCTGGTACGATCTGCGGCGGTCGCTTTTGATACAACGACTTGAAGGAAGCCGCTTTTGTTCGCGGCGGACGCGGTGGAGCGCTATGGGATTTCAATCGACTTTGGCTTGGAAGTTATTGGAACGAAGAGTACTTGTGGGACGACCGTCAATCGTGAGCTCGTCTCTTTTCCCATGATGCCAAGGCTCCCAACGGTCTCATCGTAACGCGAGACACTTCATTCTTCAAGACCTACTGCTACCTTATTGCTAGTCTCGAATCTTCCATGTCGCTCGCTTCGGGGCACGCGGAAGCGTCTGCCGCAAAGCGGCTTCGTTCAAGTCGGCATAGCACCACAATTCAAGCATCCGATGCGTGCCACGAAAATGCACGGCTTCAAGCGCGTTCGTGGGTACGAATCCCGAAAACGCAGCCAACGTGTGTATTACCCGTCGCTACGGAAGGAATCTCAGCGAGAGTCATGGGCAGACTTTCCCAGAAGCCCACCTCTGGCCCTCAATTCAGACCTTTGGCAAGGAGAGGGGCGTACACGCCGGTGCTGGCAAAACATCTCGCCGAATCGACGGACGCAATGGCCCCAGTCCCTTGCTCGGGACAGCCGTCCGCGGCGCCGTCAGGTGTTGGTTGCGAGAACCCGGACGTTTTGCGTCAATCTAAACAATGGCTCGCCAGTGCCCCTGAGTGACAAGGTTCAGGTCTGAAATTGAATCGGCCGCGGGGTGTTGAGTTCGTGAGGCGAACGCCACGATCCCGCAAGTATGCGATTCCTAAAACTTGCTCACAACTTGCTCACAAAACTAAGGCAGTTTCGCCCTATGTTCGCGAGTTTTGAACCTGTAAGGGTATTGATTTCAATCGGGGTTAAGCCGAGCTCGTTGGGCTCATAACCCAAAGGTCGGTGGTTCAAATCCACCCCCCGCAACCAACCTTAAACTCCACAATAACAATAGCTTACAGCCTAATTTGACACTCACGTACTGCGAATGTACTGTCATTCCAGCATAGGGAGCCTACTCCGACGGTATCTTCGAATTCGCGAGTCGTAGGATTTTCTTCGAGTTGCGAACATTGAAGTAAGTCTTGAACGCCTTCGGCCCGAAACACCACCGTTGAGCCGCCACCTTAGCGTCGTTTTCGTCGCCGACAACGGCATACTGCTCAACCAGCACCGGCACGGAAGGTGTGCCAGCCGATCTTGCCGGTGCCGTCGAAGTGCGGCCGGCTTGAGTTGTTTCTCCAGAATGGTCTCCTGCCAGCGCGACGGGCGGCACCGGCTGTGCTCAATACCTCGATTCGAGGTGCGACCGGTAGGCAGGCAGGGATAGACGTGTCCCGCACTCATAGAACATCGTGCTCTAATACAATTCCGCGATGTCAAGTGAGAATGGTTTGCCATGGACTCTAGCGGCTGGAACCGACCGAGCTGACTCGTGCGATCATCACCCCTCTCCGAGTCCAGCATTGATGCTGCTTCGCCGATACAAGTCTGCGTGGAAAATCTGGCTGGTTAGCTACGCAGTGTGGATCTTCCTCGCGTTCATGGCGGGGTTTTCCATGTACCGGTTCAACGTTCTGTTTTGGAAGCCTTCAGGGAGTCTGTGGGACCAGGTACGCCTGCCCCTTATCAACTACCTGATCTTTGCCACGTTCACTCCCGTGTTGCTGCAAATCAGCTTGCGCTACCCCATTGAGCGTTCGAACTGGCGATGGCGCAGCCTTTTATACGGCGTCGGTGCGCTTGTCTTCGCTAGCGGGCACGTCCTGGTTCGCATGCTGGTTTATCCGGTCATCGATTCAATGACCAAGCAACCGTTTCCTTTGGGTTGGTCACTGTTTGGGCGGTTGTTTCTCTACAACTTTCTCGACGATTGCATTGCCGTGTACCTGCCAGTCGTAGCTATTGCCC
Source organism: uncultured Acidobacteriaceae bacterium (assembly GCA_963730105.1). GTDB lineage: Bacteria > Acidobacteriota > Terriglobia > Terriglobales > Acidobacteriaceae > DASRAA01. The sequence continues at coordinate 194,554 of CAVSQO010000003.1, read as the reverse complement.
ACGTACTGTGGTACTACCATGAATTCCGCGATCGTGACCTCCGGACTTCGCAACTGGAAACGCGACTGGCCCAGGCGCAACTCAAAGCGTTGAAGAGCCAGTTGCAGCCACATTTCCTGTTTAATACGTTGCATTCCATCTCAACCTTGATGCTCACGAACGTCCAGGCGGCCGACACGATGTTGGTGCGCTTGAGCGACTTATTGCGAATGAGCCTGGAAAACAACACGATTCAAGAGACCACGCTGAACCGCGAGATGCAATTCGTGAACGGATACCTAGAAATCGAAAAAATGCGCTTTGGAGACCGGCTGCACGTCCATTGCGACGTACATCCTGACACCCTTGATGCCCGCGTGCCGCATCTGTTGTTGCAACCCTTAGTGGAGAACGCGATCCGGCATGGAGCGTCACGTCGAGCAGAAGGCGGAGAAGTTTGGATCACAGCGATGCGCCAGGACGACGATCTTCGTATCGAGGTGGGCGACAATGGGCCGGGATTCTCTCCCAATCCTGAGTGGAACGCAAAACATGGCATGGGATTGAATGCCACCCGGGAACGTCTGCAGGTGTTCTATCGCGATCGGCAGCGACTCGACATTCACAGCGCTCCGGGCCGCGGAACAACCGTCAACATTCAATTGCCATTCAATGTTGGGCGGGTACCCGTAGTTTACGAACTAGAGGCCATCCACGGCCTGCGCTAAGAACTCTACAGCGCCGACTTCAGTAGCGATCCCAGGCTTTCCCGATAACCCCGGCTGGAAGGAAGTTCCTTGCCGCTGGTTAGCGTCACGATGAACTCACCACTATTGCACGGCTGAACTCCACGGATCTTCTTCACATTCACGATAATAGATCGGTGAATACGGAGGAACTGCTTTGGGTCGAGCTTCTTCTGCATTTCGTACATGGTGTGTCTCACCAGGTGACCTTTACCGTTGCTGTAGAGCTTTACGTAGTTGGACGCGGCCTCGACCCAGTCGATTTCGTCGGTAGTGAAGAAGAGAATGCGGCCTTCAGATTTCACCACGAAGCGCTCCATGGCACGATTCATACCGTTGCGCCGGTCAGTTCCTCGGCGCTCAGATCCCGGCGCCATTTCTGCCAGGATCTCGGCTTTCGCACGTCTCACTGCGCGTGCGAACCGTTCCTCATCAAACGGCTTTAAGAGATAATCCACTGCCTCAGTGTCGAACGCTTGGATAGCGTAGCTGTCATACGCGGTGGTGAAAATGATCTTGGGCCGCGACTCCGGCTCGATCGCGTTAATTACGCTGAAGCCATCGTCATCGGGCATTTGAATGTCGAGGAACATCAGAGCCGGTCGAAACTGCCTTAACGCCCGAATGGCGTCGCCTGCGGTCGAACATTCTCCGACTACGCGGAAGTCCTCGTCTTTCTCCAGGAGAACCGAGAGCTTCTTGCGAGCCAGCACTTCATCATCAACGATAAGCGTGTCGATCGTCTGTCCTGCCATACCCACCCCCCGGGCCCCGAGTTGACGACATCGCGAATACCAGGGCCCCTTATTCGGGCATTAGTTGCCGCTTAGACGCACCGTCTCCACGTTCGTTATGAAATTGATACGCGCGAGGCACGAAATTGTTCCCTGGAGAGCGTCGAACAGGGCTGCCTATCGTACTCCTATGAGGATGTCCCAGATGGACGTGCAACCGTCCCGTGGGCCCTTGCGACGAATCAAAGACCGCCTATGCTCGTCCCAATCAAGTTTCTACGGTAGTACCGGCGCCACTTGATTTCGTCTAACCGGCAGCCGGAAATCTCAGGATGGCGGGGTGACAATGGACAGCGCGCAGGCAACACAGCTAGAGCGAGAGCCGCGACACGGGCGCGGCATGAGGGTCGTGATCTTGGAACCGGATACAGATAGCCGGGTCATATTGCGGCGCTGTTTGAACGAACTGCCAGGATTTCGGCTGGTCGGAGAGTCGGTAACCTGGGATGAGTGTGTCGCTCTGCTGAATCTGTATCTTCCCGAATTGCTGATTGCGCGCTCTAGCTTCGCGCCGGCGAGTCTCGATAAACTGTTCGCGAGCTCAAGGTTCCCGGTCGCGCTTGGACTAAGGCGAAAAGATAGTTCAGGGGATGTTGACGGCGGCTTCGAGACCATCGGCATTCCACTGGATTCCCAAGTCGTGCGGGACGCCCTGGAACGCGCTCAGACAGAGATCTACTGTCGCAAATTAAACGAATTGTCTGGCTTGCTGCAACGCTACATCAGCTTCTCGCCTGGGATTCCCAGATACCTCACGTCGGTTGTGGTTGAGGACGGCGCAACGTCGGAAATACCGGCGGAACGTGTGATCTTCATGGCCGCCGACGGCAATTACGTGCGGATACACACCGACGCCGATGTGCACGAAATCCGGGACACGATGACTGGCATGACCTCCAATCTCGATCCGGCGAAATTTGCCAGGATCCATCGATCGTTCATCGTCAATCGGGCATACGTAACCAGTGTTTTGCGTAAGGATGGCGCCGCCATGTGCGTCCTCCTCACCAACGGTGTGGAAATCCCTGTAGGTCCAAACTATCGCACGGAAGTCGACACCTTCGAGACCGCGGGCAAGCGTTTGAGTGCGTAAACCTGTCACCTTCGACTCTCCCAGCGAACATCAGTGCGCCGCATTACCCAACTTGAGCTTTCCACGGCGATCAGTTGGAAGCCTGCTGTTTCAGCTTCGTCCCGTGACGAAGAACAATCCGCGCTTCCTACAGTGACGAAACCGGTTTGATTTCCTGGTCAACCTGTCGCGGCACAAATACCGGAGCGCCCGCAATTGCAGCCCGTCGTTCAATACATGTCGTTCGTAGCGGAAGGACGTGCTTCTGCGTCATGGCGGTTCATCCGTGAACCGGCTGGCAGCCGTATTGCTCTGACAAGACCACCTGTCAAGGTATCGGTCAGGCGTCGCGATCGGGGGTGGTCGCGATCAACGTTCGGGGCTGATCAAGGAGGGTGTTCGTGATGACACGCGTTCGAATCGAGTGGTCGCTTGTATCTGTTTTCATCGTGCTGGCTACACTGGTGTGCGGTCCAGCGTTCCCGGCGTGGTCGCAGACAACTTCGATGGGCACAATCACCGGACTGGTGACGGATCCGACCAACGCGGTGGTCCCCGACGCGACAGTCACGGTGAAAGACACAAAAACCAGTGAGGTGCGAACCACCGCCACGAACAATGCGGGACGCTACGTCTTCGTGAATCTTCCCCCGGGCACTTATGACATCACGATTGCCAAGACCGGGTTCGAGAAGATTTCGATCTCGAATGATGTTGTTGCGATTGGAGAGGTTTCCACCAACAACGCCGTCTTGAAAATCGGCGCTGAAACTCAGACGGTTGAGGTGGCGAGCTCGGGTGTTGAGTTGCAGACTCTGAATGCCACCGTCGGCAACCAGGTTTCAGGGCTTGCTCTCAACTCGCTACCCACGATTGCGCGTGACACCAGCACTTTCCTGACGCTGCAGTCGGGCATCAGTCCTGATGGCAGCGTAGCTGGCGCCGCAGTAGACCAGAGCTCGTTCCAGCTAGATGGCGGCGAGAACACGAACGACATGGACGGCAGCATGAGCGTGTACACGCCCAGCTATGCCGGCGACCCTACGGGTGGAGTCGCCAACCAGAGTAATGGTGTGGCTGCGGGTGCGACGGGCGTCATGCCCACTCCGGCTGACAGCGTGGAGGAGTTCAAAGTAAACGTTGCCGGCATGGGCGCGGACTTCAACAGCTCCGCCGGCGCACAGGTGCAGATAGCCACCAAGCGTGGCACCGATCAGTGGCACGGTACGGGCTATGAGTATTACCTCGACAACAACCTGAACGCTAACACCTGGCAAAACAACTACAGCGGCATCCCGAATCCCAGCTTCCACTATAACCGGTTCGGAGGGGCCATCGGCGGCCCAATCATTCCTACGAAGATCTTGGGCGGCAAGACCTATTTCTTTGCCAACTACGAAGGCTTTCGCTTCCCGCAGTCGACCACCATTGAAAAAGCGGTTCCGTCGGCTGCGATGCGGCTGGGTCTACTGCAATTCGGCGGTACAGTTTACAACCTGAATCCCATTCCGGTGACGTACAACGGTGTCACTTACAATCCGGCGCAGTGTCCGGCCGGTCCCTGCGACCCGCGAGGCATAGGCATCAACCCGCTGGTCCAGCAGCTTTGGAACAAGTACGAACCAGCGTCGAACGAAAGCGGCTGTAGCCAATCCCGCTGCGATGGGGTCAACGTCGTGGGATTCACGGCCAACATGGCCATTCCCCAGTCTTCCAATTTCGGTGTCGCTCGCCTCGACCACGACTTCGGTGACAAGTGGCATTTGATGAGCAGCTATCGTTATTACAATCTCACTAGTGCGAGCAATCAGCAGGTGGACATTGGTGGCTTTTTCCCGGGTGACACGTTAGGAGTACCGCAGTCTCTCTCCAATAACCCGCAGCAACCATGGTTCCTCGTCGTGGGCTTGACCGGCAACATCACCAACAACTTCACGAACGACATCCGTTACAGCTATCTGCGGAACTGGTGGTCGTGGGGCAGGGCAGGGGCACCGCCGCAATTTGCCGGTCTAGGCGGCGCGCTGGAACCGTTCGGCGAAACCAACAACCCGAACCAGGGTCCCGTTCAGCCCTACAACGTGAATACGCAGCAGACGCGCACTCGTTTCTGGGATGGACAGGACAACATGATTCGCGATGACGCCACCTGGTTGAAGGGCAAACACATGATCCAGTTCGGCGGCATGTATCAACACAACTTCAACTGGCATGAGCGCACCGACAACGGCGGCGGCATCAACTACTACCCCGTGTACCAACTGGGAACAACTAGCGGCGCAGGCATCGATATGAGCGGGTACATCCCGGCTGGCTTTACGGGATCAAAAACCAATTATGGCCGAGACTACGCCGCCATGCTGGGTATCGTCTCGATTTCGCAAATTGCTTACACCCGGAGCGGCACCAATCTCGCGTTGAACCCGCCTCTCACACCGGCTTCGGACAAAGTCACCATTCCTTATTACAACTTCTATGGCAGCGACACTTGGCGCGTAACACCCAAGTTCACTCTGACCTATGGACTGGGCTGGACACTGGAGATGCCCCCCACCGAGGCATCGGGAAAGCAAGTTATCTTCGTCGGCCCGGACAACAACCCCATCAGCACCGAACAATACCTGAATGCTCGCTCGGCGGCTGCACTGCAAGGCCAGGTGTTCAACCCGCAAGTCGGCTTCACTCTGGTCGGCAACACGGCCCATCCATCCAAGTATCCCTACAATCCGTTTTATGGAGAGTGGAGTCCACGCATTTCCGGAGCTTGGGACATCTTCGGAGACGGCAGGACCGTGCTTCGTGGCGGCTACGGCCGTACCTATGGACGGCTCAACGGCGTCAACCTAGTACTGGTTCCCTTGCTGGGAACCGGCCTCATCCAGCCCGTACAGTGTTTCAATGCGATGTCGAACGGAACATGCGGCACCTCGTCTCCCAGTCCAACCAACGCTTTCCGGATAGGCACCGACGGGCTTGTGGCGCCAATACCAGCGGCAGCTCCAACTCTGCCGCAGCCGCTTTATCCCGGTGTGAACGGGGTCGCAGCGGGAGCAGGATCAGCGCTCGACCCGAACTTCCGTCCCAACCACGTGGACACCTTCACTCTTACGTTTGCACGCCAACTCAACAACCGTTTGAGCTTGGAGGTTGGCTACATCGGCCGGATCATCCGCAACGAATTCCTCGAGGTCAACCTCAATGCGGTGCCCTACATGATGACCAAGGGCGGCCAGACCTTTGCCAAGGCCTATGCCAACACCGTAATCGGATATTGCGGTAACGGCAACGTGAACAATCTGGGTGGGGGCAATTGTATCGGGAATGCAGCAGCGGTTGCGCCGCAGCCGTTCTTTGAAGCCGCGTTGGCCGGCACCGGCTACTGCAACGGCTTTGCGAATTGCACTCAGGCGGTCATCGCGAACGAGGGTCTCAATGGCACCGGCAACCTCACGAATGCCAGTGTCTGGAGCTTGTACAGCGATCTGGACAATGGCGGCTTCAACTTCCCACGCAGCATGATGAACACTCCACTTAACTGCCCGACCGGATCGCAGATCGGCTGCAGTGGTCAGTTGACTTCCGGAGTGGGCATGATCACCAGCGTTGGCTATGGCAACTACAACGCGCTCTTCATCACCCTGAAGTCGCAGGACTGGCACGGCGTAACGATGCAGTCGAACTTCACGTGGTCCAAGGCGTTGGGTACTGGGTCCGAAGTTCAGGCGACCAGTGCGGCCACTCCTCCGGATCCTTTCAACCTTGGGACCGGCTATGGCTATCAGGCTTTCGATCGCCGATACATCTACAACCTGTTCTTCGTGTATCAGCCACACTGGTACAAGTCGCAATCGGGCCTGATGGGACACTTGCTCGGCGGCTGGACCATCGCTCCCGTTTTCACCGCGGGGAGCGGTCTGCCCATCACTCTCGGCACCATCAATGGTGGCGGCCAGGCGTTTGGCGAGGGCGACTCCATCAATTTCCTGGGGTATGGAGTTTCCGAGAACGCCATCCCACTCAGTCCTGCCAATCTCGGGCAGGGCTCGCGTTACTTCGTGAGTGGTAATGGCATTGGCACTTCAGCTTTAGGGGGCGCCAATATGTTCGCGGACCCGGCAGCGGCGTTCAACAACATTCGCCAGCCTATTCTGGGCTACGACACTCGCGATGGCGGCTTTGGTGTCTATCGCGGATTGCCCTACTGGAACGTCGACCTCAGCGTAAAGAAGATGTTCAAGATTACAGAACGCTTCAGTACCGAGTTCCAGGTGGTGTTCACTAACTTCTTCAATCACGACCAATTCGGCGATCCGTCGGGCGATTACCTCGACACTAGCAATGCCGCTGGCTTCGGATCGCTTCCAGGCTCGGTGACGAGTGCTACTTCAGCCTATCAGCGGCAGATTCAGTTCGGTCTGCGGCTGAGCTTTTAACCACGCTGACGGCCCCTCGGGGAAAAGGGGTTGGGAGGTCGTCAGCCCGCTGAGGGGCAGCATGGGCGCTCTTTTGAGCGCCCTTTTTGTTTCGACACAGACGAAGTGAAACGGTGCAGATTCGGTTGGAACTCACGCCCGGGGACAGCGCTCAGCAAGAAAGCAACGACTGGTCGACATTCAGGGCTTCCGTTCAAGCAGCACCTCGGTTCCAGCCGGGTTTAGTCTTGGAATCGCCAGCGCATCGTCGCCTCCCACCAGAAGCTCCGGCTGGTGCTAATCGACAGCTTGCCTGAAGATGTGGAGGGGGCCATCCCGATCGGACAGATATAAGACCGCTCTACTGTCGGGCATCCCGAGAACACAAAATCTCCCCGATCGTCGAGGGGTCAGCCTTTGCGGAGCAGACAGCCGCTGGCCACCAGCCTCCAATTCCGCGATGTATACGTCCGACTGCTGTTCCAGCGTTCTCAGAGCCAGCTCCTTCCCGTCTCGGGTAACAGAGATAGTTCGACCTCGGTGCCATGGCCCCGCACGACCATCGATAATGTCTGTCTCGTAGTCACTTTTGGTTATGTCTGTCTTGTTAGGACTCTCCTGATATGCGGCGGAGACCTTGTCGAAAGCAACTGCCGGAGTTGAATTTGTTGATGAAGAGTGACACCCGGTCAGCACGAAGTACATCAACAGCACTGACAATGTTGCCGTATGTGCGACTATGTATGGGCGCGACATCATCGATATCCGTACAGACAGATGCACAACGACTCACTCGAAATCCCGCTTGCTGGCTAATTCCACCGGATGCAGCTAGCTGCGGGTTCAATGGAGGAGCTGTAACGACTAAGATTGCGAATGGGTTCTCAATTACAACGACTGCGTCAGAGTTCCACCGCACCGGAGAGGTCATCCGAGCAATGCGACGCCACGGCGCACCTACCCCGCAAAGCCCGTGTGTCGCCACTTCCGTTGTTTTACTGGGGGCTGTGGTTACTCCTGATTGGCCTTGGAATATACTTCGCGGCGATTTCCCTTTCGATTTTGCGGCTGGCACTGATTCACCAGAACTTGTTTGTCGGTTTGATCGCGAAGCTTCTTTGGGTCAGCGGATTCCCCACCACGGTCGGCTTCATACTGATCGCCGTTGACCTTGCCGCTTATTTTCCGCGAAAACGGCGTGGTATCCACAGGGTCTCGGCTCCCCTGAGCGGCAACCCCATGATTACTGTCGCCCTGACGGCATACAACGACGAGTTGAGCATCGCGGCGGCGGTACAAGATTTTCTGAGTCACCCGCTGGTTAGGCGTGTCATCGTCGTCAGTAACAACAGCAAAGACCGGACGATGGAGCGCGCGCTACAGGCAGGCGCGATTACACTGAACGAGGAGCACCAGGGATACGGGCATTGCGTATATCGATGCCTCGCAGAGTCTGCGCAGTGGAAGGATACCGACTTAGTCGCGCTCTGCGAAGGCGATATGACCTATCGTGCCGCTGACCTGGACAAGTTTATTGCATACATTCCCCACGCAGAGATCGTCAACGGCACTCGTATCGTCGAACAACTACGGGAATACGATACCCAATTGAGCACATTCATGTATTACGGAAATTTTTTCGCTGGAAAACTGCTCGAGGTGAAGCATCTGGGAAGAGGCACGTTCACCGACGTGGGAACGACCTACAAGATGATGCGGCGCGATACCGTAACTAGCATCCTCGAGGTCGTGCGACCGACCGTCAATCTCGAATTCAATGCTCACTTCCTCGACACCGCACTGCGACATGATTTTTCGGTTGTCGAATGCCCGGTGACGTTTCACCGACGCGTCGGGGTGAGCAAGGGGGGGAATGTGAACAACCTGCGGGCGCTCAAAGTCGGGTTGCGGATGATCTGGGGGCTTACGTTTGGCTGGGGCCATCTCGCGTGAGCGTCGAGGCGAGCTATCATCAGACTCGCTTCGCGTACGACGAGCGCCGAGAGACCTTGTGGCGCTCTCTGTACAGGTTTTTCTTTGAGCAATGGATCCGGAAAGATGACTGCGTACTCGAACTCGGGGCGGGATACGGCCACTTCATCAACAACGTGATAGCCCGCCGGCGAATTGCGTTGGACACGTGGTCAGAGATGCCTAAGTATCTTCAACCCGGTGTCGAGTGCCAGATAGGAAACGTGACCGACCTGTCGTTCGTTGAAGATAGCTCGGTGGACTTTGCATTCGCCAGTAACCTCTTCGAGCACATCACGCAGGACGACTTAGCGCAGGTACTGAGTCAACTGCAACGAAAGTTGTCTGCCCGCGGTCTTCTCTGCCTGGTGCAGCCCAATTATCGGTACGCTTACCGTGAGTATTTTGACGACTACACACACGTCACTGTTTATTCTCATCTGACGATGTGTGATTTCCTGCGCGCAAATGGTTACGAGATCGTCGATTGCAAACCAAGGTTCATGCCGCTGACAGTAAAAAGCCGCTTGAAGATATCCTCCTCATTAATATGGCTCTATTTGCGATCGCCCGTGAAGCCAATGGGAAAGCAGATGTTAATCGTTGCGCGCCCAAGCCGAACGAGTGGCTCGACCGGTTCCTTCTGACAGCGAAACAGTATGGCGTTTCGTCTGCTCCTCTGGTCGTTGCATTCCCTTTAGTGGAACTTCATTGGCGGTAGTCGAACCGCCAGAGGCCACCGGCCGCTAAAGTTATACTCCTTCCTGACATGGCTATACTTGCAATCTCTCGCAAAGCCGGTGGGAAGACGAATGCTGATCGCCGCGGATCCCGCCCAAACGGCCGGAACGACCGGTTCTATTTCACCGCACTCCAATATGTAATAGTCCTCTGCGTCCCAGCGGTTTTTGCCGCCGTCGCCTATTTCTGCTGGGTTGCGAAAGCGACAATACTGCCATACGAGTTGGATTACGGAGAGGGTATCGTCCTCTGGCAGGCCGCTCACGTCATGAGGCTGGCATCGGCATACGCGCCCATCGCGCAATATCCGTACATCGTTTTCCACTATCCGCCGCTCTATCACGTGGTTTCCTGGATGGTATCAACACAAACTGGCAACCTGTTGTTTGCTGGCCGGTTAGTGTCGCTGGTGTCGACGATTGGATTGTGCCTTACGCTAGGATGGACCGTTTACCGGTCGGTTCCTGCGCGCGCGTCCAAGCTGGCGGCGATTGCAGGAGCAATTTTCGCTGGCACGTTGCCGTGCGGGCTCGACAACATGGACTGGGCTTTGTTGATGCGAGTAGACATGCTTGGCCTTTGGCTGACCTTCGCTGGCTTGGCTGTCTTCATCCTTGGCCGAAGCTTCGCGACACGTTACGCCGCGTTCGTCTTGTTCGTTGCTGCGATGTATACGAAGCAGTCGCTGATCGCCGGAGCGATAGCGTGCCTGATTGTCGCCGCCGTTCTGAACGTCAGGCAGGCCATCAAGCTCGTGGTATTTACCGTCGCCCTGGGCGGCTCAGTTATGACGCTGCTTGTTCTCGCCACGCACGGGCAAGTGATTCGGCACCTATTCCTGTACAACCAGAACACCTTTTCCCTTCGCCGTGCCATTCGTCTCATCAACGACAATATTCAATTGACACTTCCCCTGGTTGCGCTGGCCTGTGCCTGTCTGTTTGGTCCTGTGATCGATGCTGCGAGAGCGTTTTCACGGCTTAGCTTGGTGCCTCTCCGCGCGCGTCTCCTGAACAATACATACCGGCTCGCGCTGTTCACGTTCGCTATTCACTTCGTGATTTCGGGAATCATATCCCTCACGATTGGCAAGGCAGGTGCAAACGGCAACTACCTCTTGGAATGGAATATGAGTGCCTGTACGCTCGCCGGACTACTGATGGCTCGCCTTATATGGGGTTGGCGGACTATGCGCCTGGTTTCTTCCGTTGCGGCGGTGGCGTATCTGCTTCCTCTTCTGATGATTGCTCAGCAAGCCGTGTCCGCCTTTCGGTTCGTCGTCCCGAGCGCCTCTCTCCGCCAGGAAAACGCGGACAATCTGCGAGATTCAGAAGAGCTCCTGCAGATTCTCCGGTCCGCTCGAGAACCTGTTATGTCGGAGAACATGACTCTGCTCTATCAAGCGGGAAAGCAGGTGCCGTTCGAACCCGCGATTGTCACGCAGTTGGCCGCGACTGGAATATGGGATGAAACGCCGCTGGTGGACATGATCCAAAGGAAAGCCTTTTCGGTCATGCTTATTCACGATATCGACGACCCAGATCGGTATTCTCCCGCCGTCGCCCGTGCCATCAAGGAGAACTACAAGCCGGGCCAGGAAATCGGCCTACTCACCGTGTATCGTCCCGTGAACAGCCGTACGCCCGAGCCGACAGTGGTGCCGGAAAAGTAGCCTCAATGATCAGTCGCCGCGTCATCGGGACTCGCGGTGGCAAGCGCGCACGAGTTTTGGCGGCGACCTGTACCGCTACTCTTATTGTCGCTGATTTGCGACCCGTATCGATACCATAAGCTGGTGGAAAACCGAATTGCCCGGCCAAACTCAACTGCCTTACGATCCAATTGTTTTCCGGAATACCGAGGGTGGCTGAAAGAACAATGTCGAACCCATCGTTGCTAACCTCTACCCTTGCCATTGACGGTGGAGAGCCTCTGCGCTCAACGCCGTTCGCACCCTGGCCCTGGTTCGACGAAGAAGCCATTGAGGCAGCGATGCGCGTTCTTCGCTCGGGCAAGGTGAATTACTGGACTGGCGAGGAGGGGCGGCAGTTCGAGACGGAATATGCAGCCTCGATCGGGTGCAAGCACGCCGTCGCGGTAGCGAATGGAACTGTCGCACTCGAGCTGGCGCTATACGCCCTTGGCATCGGTACCGGAGATGACGTCGTCGTTGCCAGCAGGACGTTTATCGCTTCCGGCAGCTGCATCATCATGCGAGGTGCCACACCAGTGATGGCGGACATAGATCGCGCCTCCCAGAACATCACTGCCGACACGGTACGCGCTGCCCTCACGCCTCGCACTAAGGCGATCATCGCGGTGCACCTGGCTGGATGGCCTTGCGACATGGATGCCATCCTGAATGTCGCACGCGAGCACGGCCTTAAGGTGATCGAGGATTGCGCGCAAGCGCACGGCGCTAAATATAAGGGCCGCCCAGTCGGCTCGATGGGGCACATCAATGCCTTCTCCTTCTGTCAGGACAAAATCATGACACTGGGCGGAGAAGGTGGATTGGTCACAACGAACGACACGGAATTGTGGTTGTCCGCGTGGGCGTACAAGGACCACGGCAAGAGCTACGATACGGCCTACAACCGGGTCCATCCGGATGGATTCCGTTGGCTGCACGAGTCGTTCGGAACCAACTGGCGCATCACCGAAATGCAAAGCGCAATGGGCCGAGTTCTGCTGCGAGGCTTACCGGAGATGGTTGAGCGGCGGCGGCGATATGCGGCGATCTTGAGCCAGCGGCTTTCGGAAATGCCTGCACTCCGCGTTACCATCCCGGCTGACGACGTAAGTCATTCTTATTACAAGTATTATGTGTTCTTGCGTCCGGACAGGCTGCGTGCTGGGTGGACCCGCGATCGCGTGGTTGAGGCGGTCAAGGCCGAAGGAATACCTTGCTTTAGTGGGATCTGCAGCGAAATTTACCTTGAAAAGGCGTTCCCACCCGGCATGCGGCCACCCGAGCGGTTACCCATCGCAAAAGAGCTTGGAGAAACGTCGCTCATGTTTCAGGTTCATCCCACCTTGTCAGAGACCGACATGCACGAGACCGCGGACGCGGTCGAAAAGGTGCTCGCACACGCGACAAACTAGACGGACAAACAGGTGATGTAGTCCGCTATCACACTTGGAAATTACTTTGTATGCGATCGTTTAGAATCAGCAACTTGGGGGAAAATTATTTGCAAGTTGTTGACGAATAATGTAGTTATACGTATCCAATTCTGCCCGTGGGACTTAGCGGCCGAAAAATGGCGCTTTTCGCCCGAAACTTGTCATACTTTCAATACAAGTCACACTCATCTACCGATCTTACGAAACGATGTCAAAGAACAAACTATCCTGCGCGATGAGCGCTCCGTGGGCAGGGACACGTCGACCCCTGCCCCACAAACCCGTTCTAATCGACTGGATGAAGGGGAGGCAAGAACAATCGGCGGGCTGGGGGAACTAAAGTAACCATGGTTCCAACCGGGGCCAAAGAGGCTGCAGAAAAATCGAAACAACGGATCCCTTGCAGGCTAAAGCTTCGTCGGGACGACAAGAAAACGACGTCGAGCGCCGCGTCGAGCTGGGCGCTGACGTCCAACACTGCTGGTCGATGACTAGCCAGAATCTCGAACCCGAAGGTGTTCTTGCAGCTCACTTGGCTTCCAGCGGCCCCTTGATCGCAACGAGATACTCAACGATCTGCTGCTGTTCTGGAGGAGTGATCGGCGCACCGTAAACATCGACCATTTTCTTCACTTCTTTCTCCCACACAGTGCGCGAAAATCGGGGCTGGGTAGTGACGTAGCGGGCGGAGTGACACAGAAGACAGTGACTCTGAAAAGCCTCTAAATTCGGGCCCGGCGGCATCTGAGGCGGATATTGCGGCAAGGTAATTTCCTGCAGCGAGTTCGCCGTCGTTTTCGCAGCACCGGACGTCGTGCCGCTGGGGGGCTGTTGCGCGTCAGCACCCAACATCATAAAGATCATGAGAAAGGCCAGCGAAACCATTGAGACGACGAGGGATTGAGCCTTCATTGTTTTCCTTACGCTGCCGTGACACCTACGTGCTCGATGGTATCGCGTTGATACCCACTGCGGTTCCATTGCGAAGCGGCTTGCTGCTGGCCGTTGTTGGCGGTGGCACGGACCAGTATGCGATAGCTGCCAGCTGTGGGAGGCGTCCACGGCGCACGCCACCGACGCCAAGAGTACGGGCCGAGATCGTCGCCCAATGTCGCATCGCTCCAAGTTTTCCCGTCATCCACGGAAATCTCCACCTTGCGAATGCCGGAGCCTCCGTCGTTGGCCACGCCCTCCAATGTATAGCTTTGAGCGACTCGTAACTGTTCGTTGGGCGCGGGCTTCACAAAGATCGAGTGAACCGACATGCGAGAAATCGGCACCGTCTCCGCTGCGAGATGCTGCGGACTCTCTTCAGCACCTGGATTGTTAGGAATGCGATAGGCCGTGTCCATCCAAAAAGTCTTGAGTGGCTTGTCCAGCACGCTGATCGCCGACAACGACTTGACCCAGTAAGTGGCGTACCAGCCCGGAACGACAAGTCGCAGAGGAAAGCCATTCAACATTGGAAGAGGTGCCCCGTTCATTTCGTAGGCGATGAGCACATCGCTCTCGCGGGCGCGGTCAATCGACAGCGACTTTTCGAAACGCGGCATCTGCGGCAAAGGTGCGACATCAAGACCGTGGAAACCCACTTGCACGCTGCCGGCACGGACGCCTGCAGCCTCGAGCACATCTTTCAAGCGCACTCCGCGCCAGCGGGCGTTGCTCATCGCGCCGTTGCCCCACTGACCGCCTGGAACTCGCGGCTCAAACAAACTGCGCCCGTTTCCTGCGCACTGGCACAAAGCCACCACGGATACCGGATGGAACTTGGCGCGCAAATCTCGCAACGAAAGACTCAGCGGCTTGTTAACGTTCCCCGAGACTTCGAGCCGGAACGCTTTGCTGTCAATGGAAGTGGGAATCCCGGAGAGGTGCCAACGTACGAAAAACGCATCGTTAGGAGTGAGGTCCGTCTGGAAATACTGTAGCGGGGTTTCCAATTGCGGAGGGCGATCCGTCAGAAGTATCAGGTCTGTCTTCTGGGGATAACTCGCCAACTCCGGAGAGCTATTCGACTCGGCAGCGCAGACCGACGAGTTACTCAGCGAAAACGGATCGAGGCCGAGAATCCGGCTACCGGCAGCAAGCCCACCCAACGACGCCAGCTGCGACAAAACGTGCCGTCGATCCAAACGAAGATCACGCATCCAGAATTCACCCCGAGGTTCGCGACAACTTGTCGAATGCGAACATGTTCCCATCAATTGTCGAATCGGGCAAGTCCATGCGCCACCGATGCGACGTCCGAGTTCGGCCAGCGAAATGAAGCAGTTGGGGGCAGCTTTCGAGCCGATTGACGGGGTTATCCTTTGTTAAGTTCCTCGCCAGCGTGTTTACCATTGCCAAATGCCTAACCCGCAGAACTCTGTTACCATCTGTGCACTTGCACAGTCACAAGTTGCCTAGCGTAAGTGCCACGCATTGAAACAAAACTCAAGAGCGCTGGAACCGCGGCTTCAGCGACAAATAGCCTCATGGCCACTGTCCAACTGCCCCATCTCGATGTCCTGGAAGCGGAGAGCATCAACATCATGCGAGAGGCAGTCGCGGAGTCTTCGCGGCCCGCGATGTTGTACTCCATCGGCAAGGACTCGTCGGTTATGTTGCGGCTGGCGCAGAAGGCCTTCTATCCGGGGCCAATTCCCTTCTCTCTCATACACGTCGATACGGGATTTAAATTTCGCGAAATGATCGAATTCCGAGACCGCACGGCGCAAGAGCTCGGGCTTCAATTGATCGTTCAGACGAACCTGGAAGCCAAGAGCGCCGGTGCAAACCCCTTTCAGCTTGGAACCTCAAAATGCTGCGGCCTGCTTAAGACCAAGGCGTTGCTGGACGTATTGGCGGCGCATCATATCGATGCGGCCATCGGCGGAGCGCGTCGCGACGAGGAAAAGTCGCGAGCCAAAGAGCGAGTATTTTCCTTGCGCGACTCTCTAGGCCAGTGGGACCCCAAGAATCAGCGGCCGGAGTTCTGGAACCTCTACAACGGCCGGGTCGAACCTGGACAAAGCATGCGTGTGTTTCCGCTATCGAACTGGACTGAGCTCGATGTGTGGGAGTACATCCAGCGTGAGGAAATCCCGATTGTGCCACTGTACTTCGCCAAAGAACGCGAGATGCTGGTGCGCGGCGACTACCTGATTCCGCTGGACCACCCGATTGACCTAATGCCCGGTGAAAAGCCGCAACGCGTGATGTGCCGCATGCGCTCACTGGGCTGCACCTATTGCACCGGCGCGATTCGATCGACCGCTTCGACAGTAGCCGAAATTGTTGAGGAGCTGAAGTTCTTCCGCCGCTCCGAACGCGAAAATCGCGTGATCGACCACGATCAGGAAGGCTCCATGGAGTTAAAGAAACGGGAGGGCTATTTTTGAGCACTTCGGCCCCCGGGCGAGACCTGCTCCGTTTCTTGACTGCCGGCAGTGTTGACGACGGCAAGTCGACTCTCATCGGAAGATTGCTGTACGACGCTAATGGTGTCTATGACGATCAACTGACTTCCGTCCGGAAGGCGTCGGCCGCGAAGAATGTCGCACTCGACCTGTCGTTGCTGACCGACGGGTTAAGAGCTGAACGCGAGCAAGGCATCACGATTGATGTCGCGTATCGTTACTTCTCAACGCCGCGGCGAAAGTTCATCATTGCTGATGCACCGGGGCACGAACAGTACACCCGCAATATGGCGACCGGAGCGTCGACTGCTGAGTTAGCCATCATTTTGGTTGACGCCCGTAAAGGCGTCTTGCGGCAAACTCGGCGTCATACGCTGATCGCGTCACTCATGGGCATCCGCCAGATGATTGTGGCCATCAACAAAATGGACCTGGTGGATTTTGATCAACAGGTATTCGATTCGATTTGCGATCAATTCCAAGACTTTGCGAAAGCGATTCCGAGAGTCGCTTTTCACTTTGTGCCGTTGAGTGCGCTCGAGGGCGACAACGTCATACAGTCCAGCGCCCGCATGCCGTGGCATTCAGGAGAATCTCTTCTAGACCTATTGGAGACTCTATCTCCGACGCCCGATGGTGAAGGAGCGCTGCGCTTCTCGGTGCAAAGCGTAGTACGCCCCAATCAGGACTTCCGTGGTTACGCCGGTCAGGTGGGTTCAGGCTGGGCCAAGCCGGGTCAGGAAGTTATGGCTCTGCCATCGGGGCAGCGCACGAAAATCAAGGACATCTTCCTGCACACGAAGACCCTCGATGCAGCGGGACAAGGTCGATCAGTAGTGCTGACTACGACGGACCACATCGATCTGGGTCGCGGTGACATGTTGGTGGACGCGGAGAATGTTCCCACTGCGTCTGCCAGGGTCATGGCCCACTTGATTTGGCTCGCACACACACCGCTGCGTAAAAATGCACGCTACCTGGTGAAGCACACGACACGAGTGTTATGCGGCAAGGTCAGCCAACTGAAGCACAAGATCGAAATCAACACATTCGAGAAGCAGGAAGCTGACAGTTTGCAGTTCAATGAAATCGGCGAAGTGCAGCTCGACCTGCACAGTCCAATCTTCTGCGATCCCTACCTCGAAAATCGCAGTACCGGAAGCTTCATTCTTATCGATCCGTTCAACAATGACACAGTTGCAGCCGGAATGATTACGGAGGCTATCCCGGACAAGCCCGGTCAGTTGAACGATGGCGCTGCCGGCGGGTCGGACGTTACGCGGCAACGTGGGTTGACCGTCTGGTTTACGGGATTGAGCGGTGCCGGCAAGACAACCATCTGCAAGGCGGTGGCTACCGAACTCCTGGCCCATGGGCTGCAAGTCGAAGTGATTGACGGCGATGTCATTCGCAACTACCTTTGCAAGGATTTGGGGTTCAGTAAGCACGACCGTGACGAAAACATCCGCCGTATCGCGTTTGTGTCGCAGCTGCTTACCCGAAATGGCGCGATTGTACTGGTGTCGGCAATCTCTCCCTATCGTGCGGCGCGCGAAGCCGCGCGACACTCGATTGGAGATTTTATGGAAGTGTACGTCAACACTCCTCTTTCGGTGTGCGAGGTACGCGATCCCAAAGAACTCTACAAAAAAGCGCGCGCAGGCAAGATAACTGGCTTTACCGGCATTGACGATCCATACGAGGCCCCGCTGACGCCGGAGATCGTTTGCGATACCGACCAGGAGAGCACTCGCGAGAGTTCGTCAAAGGTGGTGACTGCGGTGCTTCGCTATTTAGATCCAAACAATCCGTAGTGCGAATTAGAGTAATTTGGCTTTCATTTTGACCCACGCGGAGATGCAGTGGACTTAGGCGCTATTGCCGGAAGAGTGGCTGTCGGGTTGGTGGTCGGCACGCTTGTCGGACTTACCGGACTTGGCGGAGGCATGGTTCTGCTGCCGGTATTGATTTCTGTGCTCGGAGTTCCACCCATCGTGGCGGTTGGTTCGGATGCGGTTATCAACTGCATTACCAAGATTGGCGCGGGCGGGCTCCACTGGCGCCAGGGCAACGTAAGTTGGCCGCTGGTGCTCAGCCTCGCTTACGGCAGCATCCCAGGCGCAATTATCGGAGTCGCGCTGTTGGCGTGGATTCGCACGACGTATGGAAACGGCGTCAATGACTTCCTCCGTGTAGCCATCGGCATTCTGTTAGTGATCATTCCCATTGGATATCTGTTCAACGTTCGATCGTCTGCGGCGCCAGTTTCACTTTCGACGCTGCAAGAAAACAAGTATCGCTTCGGCGTGACGCTCATCGGATTCTTCGCCGGCATTCTTGTGGGACTTACTTCCATCGGCTCAGGTAGTGTCATCTTAATGCTGTTGCTGGTGTTTTACGGTTTTCCTCCTGCAACGATGGTGGGAACTGACATCCTCCACGCAGTTTTGCTGGCGGGGCTCACCGGCTTTATGCAATTCAAGTTGGGGAATGTGGATTTCGTCCTCGTCCTTTGTGTGCTTGCCGGATCGGTGCCCGGAGGACTCCTGGGCGCTTATCTCACAAATCACGTGTCGGCGTCGCGACTAAAACAGATTCTGTGTGCTCTGCTGATGGCAGTGGGTGCAAGAATGCTCTGGGGATCCCTGCTGCATGCTAACTGAGCCGGCGCAACGGATATATCTCGAGCGTATCGAGCGTGCTCTTGCAGCGGCAAGCGAAGTCGCATGCCAGTTCACGCCCGGCACCTTCGACGTTCGCGACGACGGCGGCAGAAACGTGGTCACCGAAGTCGATCGTCGGATCAGCCACGTGTTACGGGCTGAACTTCTGGCTGACGGCGAGGGCTGGCTGTCAGAAGAAGATCCGGACGACCGCTCGCGGCTTACCTGCGACACCGTCTGGGTCGTCGATCCGCTCGACGGAACTCGGGAGTTTGTAGACGGAATTCCTGAATGGTGTATATCCGTGGGACTAGTCGTAAGAGGAGTGGCCGTCGCGGGCGGCACGTGCAATCCCTCCACGAAGGAGCTATTTTTAGGCGCATTGGATTGCGGAGTCACTTATAACGGCCAGCCGGCGTTTATATCGCGTCGAAATGACCTAGCAGGTGCGCTCGTTCTTGCCAGCCGACAGGAGCACAAACGTGGAGATTGGCAGCGTTTTGAGAATTCTGGGATAAAAATCCGACCGATGGGGTCGGTCGCCTACAAACTCTCTCGTGTAGCCGCAGGCCTCGCAGATGCAACCTGGACGCTGTCGGCTAAACACGAATGGGACATTGCGGCCGGTGTTGCACTGGTGAACTCCGCCGGCGGAGTTTGTGGCTCGATCACGGAAGCAGACTTGCAATTCAATCGCAGAGAGCCCAAATTACCCGGGCTCGCAGCAACTGCGCCCGGCATCTGGCCAGCGGCACTTAGGCTCATCGGCGAAACAAGCGTGGCACAATCGTAACTACTGTCCGAAGTAAGTAGTTGCATAACTCTCGAACGTTGGGTTTTCCTTCCGCGTTAGCTCACCTGTGCCAAGTCTTTGGCCACCTCTGTGGAATTGACCCAGAGAGAAACTACCGCCATAGTCGAAGAACAAAATAAAGCTTCACAGCGGAGGTTGCGCTGCAGGTTTGCGTCCTTTGAACTAATCGCCACTTTGTGGCCTCGCTGAATATCTCGGTTGGAACATTCGCCGATTTTCACGCGGCCATTGCATGACGTTCGAAGAAAGAGCTCCCAGGGTGCTGCAATGTGTTGACTTGGCCCCGCGACTGATTGTCGACCGGAAACGGACGATACTGCTGCGGGTTGCGGCAACCGTTGCTCTCCTCACTACTCTTGCCACAATGCTCGGATGGAGCGCTTGTTCCTACACAAACAAGGCGCAAAACCAATCATGGGAGATGACTGGCGCCAGGTTAGCGGAGTTCTCATCGCTTGAGCCCATCGACGCGCACACTCACGTTGGTCAAACCAGTCCTGCCTTTGTCGCGATGCTACAGCGCCTTCACATGCACGTTCTCGACATTCTGTATGTCGATGACCATAGACCTTACCACGTGGCGATGGAGCCGCAGCGGCAGAACGCCCTTAGCTTCATTGAATCGGCCAGTACTTCTCTTCGTGATATTCCTGTTCGGTGTTGACCGACCAGATGTTCTCTTTGTCTATGGATCCGCTGGCGATGTTATCGACAGCGACCATCGCCGTCAGCATTGAATGGTCCTGATTGTTGTACTTGTGCATGCCATTTCGTCCTACCAGAAACAGGTTGTGAAATGTGTCGACGAAGTTTCGGATTTCCGGGAAGCGATCATACGAGCCGAAATAAGCAGGGTATGTTTTGTCCATACGAATGACAGTCCCGTCCAGTACCTGGGCCTCTTCCACGATGTCGATCATCGCCAATTCCCTGGTTCCGAGGCGAACCAGTTCATCATCGGACATCTGCCACATCTCGTCGCCTTCGAAGCAAAAGTACTCCAGTCCAAGCCACACCTTCGAGCGATCCGCGACCATATACGGGCTCCAGTTGTTGAAGACCTGGAGGCGGCCCAGCTTGACTTCCGGCTCCTGGATGTAAATCCAATTGTCTTTGATCAGCGAGCCGCTTTGCGCATGGTCATCTCTTACCTTCAGCTTTTCGCATAGCAGTCCGACGGTGAGAAAGTCGCGGTAGATGAGTTGATTGCCGACCTCCTTCACCGTGGCGGGGGGCGTCGGATCCATCGCATTCAGCAGGTCCTTCACGGGCATGGTTGAGAAGAAATAGTCCCCCTCAAATCTGCGGGGTTCGCCGCTCGCGGCGTTCCTGGCTTCGACCGCGGTGATCCGCCCGTCCACGTGCTCGATCCGGCTGACCAGGTGACCCGTCAGAATTTCTCCGCCCATCTCCTTCACTTGCCGCGCTACTTCCTCCCAGAGCTGTCCGGGCCCCAACTTGGGATAAAGGAACTGTTCGATGAGCGAGGTTTCTGATTCCTTTTGCGCCAGGTCCTGTTTGTTCCCGCGCAGTTTACGCACATAGTGCGCGACGGCCTTCGTGATCGAAAGCCCCTTGACGCGCTGCGCCCCCCACTCGGCGCTGATCTTGTCGCACGGTATGCCCCAAACCTTTTCCGTGTATGCCTGAAAAAAAGTCTTGTAGAGCTCTTTGCCGAATCGGTTGATGAAAAACTGTTCCAGGTTTTGCTCGTTACGGATCGGCCGGATGACCGCCTGTATGTAACTCAACCCGATGCGCGTTGTGCGGGCCAGGCCGAGTTTCTGCAGCGTGTCTTTGCTCAAGGTGATTGGGTAGTCAAAGAAGCGCCTTAAGAAATAAATGCGCGACTTCCGCTGGCGCACCAGCATGACCAGGTCAGTTTTCTCGGGATCTCCTGTTTCCTGCGCCTTGATCTCACGGGTCTTCTGGTGATAGCTGATCAGTGTGTGGGCGGCCTGCGAGGTTTGCACCGGCAGGAACTGAAACCACCAATTCATTACCCGGTCCGACTTGGAGAAGAAACGATGTCCGCCGATATCGATGCGGTTGCCCTTGTACGACACCGTGCGCGCAATGCCGCCCATGTATTCGCTGCGCTCGACGACGATGGGTTTGATGTCGGTCCGCTTCAGCAACTCATAGGCTGCCGTCAGCCCGGCCGGTCCGGCCCCAATGATGATCGCAACCCGTTGTTTCATTGACGCACCAATTTCACCGGTACGTAGCAGTCCTGTCGGACTAAGTTCGTTGAGCAGATTTGCATTGATATTGCGATTGCCGGAGCGGGCGTCGGAATTGACGAGCGCCTCACAATAACTATCATAGCGGGGGATTCGTGTGGGCCTTCGATCAGCTAGCGTAACCCCTCCCCACGATATGCAGAATCAATGACTTAGGAAGGAATACAGCGCAAAGTTTGCACAAACAAAGGAGTTATATCTACCTGATTGTAAATAAAGAAGTTAGGTATATATTTTCCAAGGTTGGTGCAGAAATTTAGCTGGATGAGCGCTATCCTCCACAAACTATTGAAAACAAATTGGTTATAAGTAACGTACTGTTATCAAAGAACTTAGCTGGCAGACTTCTCCGCTGAGGAGGAGTCTTACTTGGGCGCCGTACCGGACCTGCCAGAATGAGAAATACAGCAAAGAATGTAGCGGAGCCAACTGAAATCGACAGGTGTATGTGACGAAAGTAACCGAAATTTTCCCAGATCGGGACGGCTCTTTTGATTCTCCTTCGCGGGAGTTTAAAGCTGCGTGTGGTATAAACGCTCCACCTTAGTCTCGTCCATATAGACCGTGCCAGATGGGATTCCTGTGGAGCCTTTACACCGGTCAGTCAACTCCAACTTGATCTCTACCCCGGCGGCTTCGGATGACGCCGTCCTAACTGCTCGTGTCCGCATCGTTGGTTGGTGCGTTCTGGTCCTCGCCGGTCTGATCGAGGCGGTCGTCAGCCGTCGTGCCGTTTGGGCTGATGGCATCTCCTATCTCGACATGGGCGACGCCATGATGCGCGGCGATTGGAAGATGGCGATCAGTGTTTACTGGAGTCCCCTCTATCCGTTCCTGCAGGGCCTGGCGTTGCGACTGACCAAGCCAAGTGCTTACTCAGAATTCGCCGTAGTTTATGTCGTGAACTTCCTGATCTACCTGTTTGCGCTGGGATGTTTTGACTTTTTGCTGCGAGCAGCGACCGAGGCGTGGCCGCATCGCGGCGACATCACCGATGGCGACAATCGTTTGCCCCGCTGGGCGGTGTTCGCTATCGGTTATTCGGTCTTCCTTTGGTCGTCCCTCACCTTGATTACCATGCAATCGCCCACTCCCGATATCCTGATGGCGGCTCTCCTCTATCTGGCCGTGGGATTACTGTTACGGCTGTGGGCGCGGCCCCAGGGCTTTTCGCTTTTTGTTGCGTTAGGAGCTGTACTGGGCTTCGGCTACCTCGCCAAAGCCGCTGTTTTCCCGCTCGCTTTCCTTTTCTTTGCGATTTCGTGGGGATTGTCCGGCGGCTGGCGCCAGGCAATACCGCGTGTACTGGTTGCTCTTGTCGCCTTCTTTGCGGTATCAGGGCCGTGGATCGCAGCGCTTTCGCACGCCGCAGGCCACTTGACGTTTGGTGACACCGGAAGATTTAACTACGTGCGTGAGGTGAATCACGCATCGCCGAACCCGTACTTTCAGAATCCCGGCACCGGCTCTGGGCGCCTGGTGCACCCGGTGCGGAAGCTCTTCGACAATCCGCCGATCTATGAATTTGCTACTCCTATAAAAGGCACTTTACCCGTCTGGTACGACCCGTCCTACTGGACTGAGGGCGCGGCGCCACGCGTCTCTCTAAAGCAAGAGCTTCTCGTAGTTCACCGTTGGCTCATGTTTTATTTCGACATGCTTTTCCCTAACCAGGCGGCATTGTTCGTGGGCTTCGTCGTGCTCTGGTATACGGCGGGACAACATCTCGCCTTCGGGCAGATGGCGGCGCGTTGGCCAGTATGGCTGATTGCTCTGGCGGGGTTGGCAATGTACGCTTTGGTTTTTGTGGAGCCGCGTTATGTTGCGGTGTTTTTCTCGCTGCTTTGGGTGGGCCTGTTTTCGGGTCTGAGGATGCCATCCGTCCACGAAAGCCGACGTCTAGTGTCGATCGTCACGCTCGCTGTGGTGATAGCCATCGCCGGTCCTACTGCAGTATCCATCACCGGTGATTTCGGCAGGATTCTGAAGGGCCAACCACACAACCAGTTTCAAATGGCAGAAGACCTACGACAAATGGGGGTCGTGCCGGGCGATCGAGTAGCTCGAATCGGCGGGCTGTTCAATGTTGGCTGGGCGCGATTGCTCAGGGTGACAATCGTCGCGGACATACCTCGAACCGACTGGCGGGAGTTTTGGTGCGCCAAACCGGAAGTCCAGGCGCAGGTAATCGAAACGTTTCGCCGTCTGGGAGCCACCGCCATTATTGCCGAACAGACTCCCGGGAACACCGTCTATTCGCCGGGCCCCGAGTGGCATCGATTAGGGGACGGCACGTTCTACGCTATGAAAATCTCACCTCAGAACGACAAATAGGACGTGAATGGGCCATTACGTCGTCGTCCGCGTCGCACAAAATTGAACACGACCCGTGCTAAAATCTCACAACAAATTCAAATCGTTACCGGTCAGAGCCGATCCGGAGGGGTGATGAAGAGCTGTAGAAAGGTCCCATTAGCACTTGTGTTGTGCTGTCTGTGCCTTGTGTTCATCACGACTCCGGCTTACGCCTACATCGACCCTAATGCGGCTGGCCTGGTATCCCAGATCATCACTCCTCTGCTGATAGCGGCCGCTGCTGCCGCCACGTTCCTCAGGAAACAGATAGGCGAATTTTTCTCCGGAATTTCGCGGCGCTTCCGCCGGCGGCCTGATGTCAAAGAGGTCTGACTTTCGTTCCCTCCTTATATCGCTCTGGTTCCGGTTGATCACTCTCGGAATCGTCGGCTTGGTGTTTGCCGAAGCGCTCTTTCTGGCACCGGGAAAAGCGCAGGGATGGACGTTTTATCTCACCGCGAGTGAGGTCGCATTTGAGGTGGTGGTGCGCCTGGTTTTCGCGGCCCTGGCGGGAATGGCCTTGGGGACTATTTGTGCTGCCGCGGTTGCCCCGTTTCTCTGGCATTTCAAATCGTCGCGCGAACGCATAGCCGATTGGGTGACAAAGGCCGGCGTCTTTCTGGTCGTATTCCTGGATTCCAGGTTTGCGCTGACGATTCTGATCAAAGCTTGGTGGTCGAATCATGGCCCGCGGTTTACTGCGGCCCTGCTTACAGCCCATTTTGTGGCGTTCGCTGCTGCCCTCTTCATTCCCCGCGCAAGAAAAGAAGTAGTGACGAGCCTCGACGGCTTGCTGGGCGAAAAGATGACGCGCCGCGCGGCGATTGCGACCGTCGGCGGGGCCGCTGCGCTGGCGGTCACGGAATTTGCTCTGGCCAAATCCGCGCCTGTAGTGAAGGCCGCACTGGCGCCACAACGGCCAAAGTCTAACGTCTTGCTGATCACCTTCGACGCCCTGAGCGCGGAAGATATGTCCCTGTATGGGTGCAGGCTGCCGACGACACCGAACATCGACGCTTTCGCCCGCAAAGCCACAGTCTTCACTAAATTCTTTGCCGGCTCTACATTCACCACTTCATGTACAGCGACGATGATGACCGGGCTTTATCCTTCGGAAAGTCTTGTTTTCCAGACCCAAGGCCATGTACCCGCACAGAACGCCGAGAAAAGTTTTTCGCGTGCAATGCGCGCTGGCGGCTTTTCGACGGGAGGGTTCTTCTCGAACTCGAATGCGTACTATCTCGCAGAAAGCCTGCGGAACGCCTACGATTTCCTTCCCGAACCGACTTACCAAGCGGGCGGGCTACAGTATTTATGGGATGCTACTACCCCACTGCATCAGAATTCTGGGATCGGAAGCCGGCTGCAAGAGTACTGTGATCTGATGGAAGTATGGAACACGGTGGGCGGGTTACCCTATGATCTCTACGTCCAGTATCCGGCGGTAGCCAGCTTCGAACATGCACGACAAATCCTCGCCAAGGTCCCGGATGGGTTTTTCCTCTGGGTTCACGTAATGACCCCACACGGCCCTTATCTGCCCGACGCGGCGGACCGCGGACGTTTCCTCCCTTCTGGCGTTAAACTGCGAAAATTTGACGAAGAAGGGACGCCCTGGAAACCGCACTACAATCCCGATCAGCAGCATGCAGTGGACGAATACCACCTTAGATACGACGAGTTCATCCTGACGGCTGACCGCGCCTTCGGCTCCTTCATGGCGGAACTGGAAGGTGACGGCAAATTGCAGAACACGACGGTGATCATTTCGGCGGATCATGGGGAAAGCTTTGAGGGCGGCGTGTATCAACATGAGAGTGCCTATCAGACCCGTCCGGTCATTCACATACCCCTGATTATTCGAATGCCGGGACAGCAGGATAGTCGCACAGTGTCGGTTACCGCGGACCAGACGTCGCTGGCACCGACGATCCTCGAGCTTGCTGGAGTGACGAAGCCGGAATCGATGCGCGGCCCGTCGCTGGTGAAATGGCTGAGCGGCGATGCCCAGGGCGAAGGCGAGGGACAGGCGTTCTGCCAGTTTCTGGAGAAAAATAGCGTCTTCAAGCCGCTGCACCACGGAACGGTGGGGGTAATCGACGGCAAGTCGAGCCATCAGTATGTCCTCGACCTCGATACCCAAAAGGGTTCGCTTCGTCCGCTGGACGAGGCGCAGATCTGGAACCTCGACCGCAGCGCCGAGAACCCGGCGCTGGCCGAGCAATTGCGCGCAGCGATCTACGCTCGATTTCCGGAACTGGTGCAGAAACCAGCGTGAGCCGCCAATATCTGAACCTCACCGCCGGCGCGTGGCGGCAACTTCGCCGCAACTGGAAGCTTCCGCCCAGTCTTATGCTGCTGTGGCAGACGCTGGGTCCCGGCACCGTTTTCTCCGCGCTGGCTGGATTGCAGCAGACACTTTCGCGCGAACAACTGGCGCAAGCGAATTTTCGCGACGCCGTGGTGGTGCTGGGCTATTGGCGCTCTGGAACGACACTGCTGCACGAGTTGCTGTGTCTGGATTCGCGATACACCTATCCCACGACGCACGCGTGCATGAATCCGCACCATTTCCTGTTTTCAGAGGCATCGGCGTTGGCCCAGCCAGGCATCAGCGCGCAACGTCCGATGGATGAGATGGAGGTCCGGCCCGGCTCTCCCCAGGAAGACGAATTCGCGCTGCTGTCGCTGGGCGCGCGTTCTCCTTACGAAGCGCTGCTGATCCCGGCGATACTGCCCGAGGCGCTTAAGCTGACCGATCCGAAGGACCTCTCGCCAGAGGATGAGAAGCGCTGGCGCGAAGTGTTTCTCAGCTTTCTGGCGGGAGTGTCGGTCCGGGGCGGGGGTCGGCCTATGATCCTTAAGTCGCCCACACACGGAGTACGCGCTTCGACACTTCGCGAATTACTGCCAGATGCTCGGTTCCTTTTAATTGTGCGCGACCCGTTCACCAGTTTCGAGTCGGTGGTACGGATGTGGCGCAAGATGTTCGAAATGTATGCGCTAGGACCGATTCCAACCGACGATGTCATACGGGAGGCGGTACTGGCCGATCGTCCGCGCTTTGAGGCCAAGCTGGCGTCAGGTACTGCAGACCTGCCCGGCAATCGATTTATGAAGATTAGCTACGAGTCGCTGGTGGCGAGTCCGGTTGAGGTGATCGAACAGCTCTACGAGCGACTGGAACTGGGGGAGTTTGGCGCGGTCCGTGAAGCGATCGCTACCGAAGCGCAGCGCCGACGGGGATATCAGGCAAAGAGAAGCCTGCCTTCGGAGTCTTGGCAGCGACGCATCCAGAACGAGTGGGCGTCGGTCGCCGCCGACCATGCGGCGATAGCGTAGGCCGCTATCCATCATTCGAGCGTCTACGCCGCCGCGTCGCCAAGATCCAGCCTGGCGACGGCATAAAGTGCCAGTTCGACTCGATTCGAAACGCCGAGCTTGTCGAAGATGCGGAACAGATAATTCTTAACCGTGTGATCACTCAGGTTAAGCTCGTGAGCGATCTCGCGGTTTACCATTCCCTGCACAACCAGGCGAACCACCGACTCTTCCCGCGGAGTGAGCTTGGGTGTCTTGTCAACGGCCTGCTCGGGGCCTGTTCCCGTAAACGCGTCGAGTAAATATCGCATTTGAGCGCTATCGACCCAGACTTGCCCTTCCATCACACGTCGAATGCACTTCGCCAGCAACCGAATGTCAGACTGCGTGCGCGAAAACACGCCTCTCGCACCGGCGCGAAAAGCGGAGACTACGAGACGTGGCTCGCTCTCGTCGAGCAACAACACCCATGGGCATGGCGGCATCGGGCAGGACGAGTCAGGAATTCTACCGGTGGCCTTCATTGGTCCGCCGGGTAACGCCGCGCTGATCAGTGCAATGTCAGGTTTGGCAATTTGGGCAGATTGCATAAACGACTCATAGTTTGCTGCTGTCGCGACCACGGAGAGGCCGGGCTCTTTGCTGAGCGCGTCCGAAAGCAGGCGTACGGCCATCTGGTTCGAATCTGCAGTGACGACCCGAATTGCCCGTGCTCGTGTTGTCATTGTGCCTCCGATTTCCTAGCCCGGTGAGACTCCGAGAAGATCGTCTCTAGTACCTCATCGGCGGTTGGGACGGAGACTTGAGTCCAGCCCTGGGGACTGGCGTCGATCCCCACGGCAGGACGGCATTCGGCTCGCTGGCGTTGCTGGGGAGTGGAAGCTGCGACGGACAACGTTGTCCATGCAGTCGTTGGAGCCACGGTGCGCAGGATAGAAGCCGCTGCGTGTAAGGATGTCGCGGTGTTTTAAGGATAGACTCGGTGCTTCCGCATTCGACGATTTCTCCTTCATGCAGAATGGCAATCCGATGGCAGATGGAAGCCACCGATTGCAAATCGTGCGAAATATAGAGCAGCGCAGTACCCATATCACGATTCAAGCTGGCCAGCATGGTCAGGACTTCCACCTGCGTCACCGCATCCAGCGCACTGGTGGGCTCGTCGGCAATGAGCAGGGGCGGTGAGTGCATCACCGCGATGGCGATAAGGACTCTCTGCGCTTGTCCTACGCTGATCTGCGAGGGGTAGCGGCGCTGGAACTCTTCCTCGTTAGGAAGTCCGACTCGGGTAAGAGACCGAGCCACTGCGCCATTGCGTTCGCAGCGATTGCCCTTGGCGTGAGCTCTCCATGCTTCTCCAAGCTGTGTGCCGATTCGCAGCGCCGGATTTAGACTTGCCAGTGGGCTCTGAGACACCAGACCAACTTGGCGGCCCCTGATCGATCGCATCTCTTGTTCCGAAGCCGACAGTATGTTTCGGCCGCAAAACAGGATACGGCCTGTCGCCACGCCATGTTTCCATTTCAGAAGATTGAGCAGCGCGAGAGCGATGGTGCTCTTCCCCGATCCGCTCTCTCCCACCAAACCCAGCACTTCGCCACGGTGGATGTTGAAGGAAACATCCCTCAGCGCACGAAGCTTATTGGGATAGTCGACTTGTAGAGATACTTCCAGTAGCGTGTCATCGCTGATCATTGCTGGCCTTTTCGACAGAGAACCGAATTCGTTCAATGTTCCAGTAGGTCTGAGGCCTCGTCGCGACAGGAACTACCCCCTGAAGAAGTGGCGACACTCCCATCAAAGCGTTCTTATTCACCAGATAAATGAAGGGCACTTGGTCAGCAACGATCTCTTGCACCCGGTCGAAGTACCGTTTTCTCGTCTTATCGTCCAACGCAGACGCCTGAGCGCGCATCAGCCGGTCGATCTCTGCCTCCCATATTGTGGCAGGTGTCTTTTGTCGAGGATTCCACTGGTGCTCGTCCGAGGAACTCAGCCACACATTCATCTGGCCGTTAGGGTCGAGTTCAACGTTGGTCATACCAAGCAATGCCGCTTCGTAATTGAAGTTCTCGCTGATACGTTGAATCAGAGTCGCAAAATCCAGGGTCACCACGTTCACCGTGATACCAAGTGCATGCAGATCAGCTTGAATCATGGTTGCGACGCGCTCGCGGGTCCGATTACCACTATTGGTGATGATCGAGAACTCCACCGGATGTCCATCGCGGTCGCTCAACCGCCCATTTGAAAACCGAAAGCCATCTTCACGGAGGAGGCGCATAGCATAACCCTGATCGAAGGTCACAGGAGGCAGCTTCGCATCAAACCAGAACTGGTTCACCGGAGAGACCGGACCGCGGGCCGGAACAGCATGTCCCCCGAACGCGGCTCTGCAAAGGTCATCGCGATTGATTGCTGCTGATACAGCTCGCCGGAAATTCCGCGACTGAAACCACGCCATTTTGTAGGCAGGAATAGGCGAGGTAGGCACCTGATTGAACCACATCTGTTCGGAGTCCAGCGATGGGCCGGCATCCCTCACTTTGCCCGGCGCGGTCTGTGAAAGCCGATTGAAATAGTCGGCATCCATGCTATTGATGAGGTGAATCTCGTTGCGCGAGAAGCGCAACATCTCAACGTCACGGTTGGCTTGAATCTCCAGCTTCACCGCATCCAGATACGGCAATGGATGCCCTGCGTCGTCGTGCTTCCAGTAATTTGAGTTCCTGCGCAGATAGACGTAAGCTCCCGACTTGTACTCCGCAACATAAAACGGTCCCAGCGTGGCCATCTCCTTTTTTGGAGAATTCGCTGAAACAATCGCTACCTGGTCGAACAGGCGTACCAGCCCTGCCACGGGCGCCGGAAACGAGATGCTGACCCGGTCAGGCGAGGAGACGGTGGCGACGACGTTACCTTGCCCCGAGCGAAATGCGTCACCGGTAGGAGAATGGAGCGCCGGATCCATGAGCGCATCCATGGTGAACTTTACGTCTTGTGCGCTGAACGGAGAGCCATCGGAAAAGCGAATGCCTTGGCGCAGCTGAAAGGTAATCGTTTTCCCATCCCTCGACACCTTCCACGATACGGCGAGTTCAGGCCCAACCCGTTGCGTCTGGCGGTCAAGCCTAACCAGC
This sequence comes from uncultured Acidobacteriaceae bacterium, assembly GCA_963730105.1. GTDB lineage: Bacteria > Acidobacteriota > Terriglobia > Terriglobales > Acidobacteriaceae > DASRAA01. The sequence goes on along the minus strand of CAVSQO010000003.1, from coordinate 163,776 downwards.
ACTCCTCCGGTCAGGTAGCGAATTGTCTCTGAGGCGTCATCGTCCGCCAACGCAGGGTTAAACGTTTTGGGCTCGGAGCGAAGATAGAACCGCAACTCATCGAGGCATAGTCCCGAGCTAACTAAGAGGAGTACGAGCACCCAGACACGAACAATTGTGCGACACATATTAGGACACCTCACGACGAATAAATGCGACTTGCAGGCTGCCGACGATCAAAACGAGCACCAGCAGTGCAGAAAAGCTGCACAAGTCGGTGCGCAGGGAGAGGACGGACTCAAGTTCACTCAACAAGTTGCCCAGCGATGGCAGCGGTTCCGCCACTCCCAACCCGAGCAGGCTGAGGTTGGCTTCCGCGAGGATGAATACCGGAACGGCGATCCAGAACTGCGCCTCCATTACCGGTAACAGGTTCGGCATTAGATGGACGCACACCAGCCGGGCTGGAGAAACGCCAGCAGACCGGGCCAGCACCAAGAACTCGGACTGTCGCAGCCGTCGCGCCCGCGCCAGCAGGATTCTTGCTGGGACTCCCCAGGCCAAGAGCCCCAGCATTAAGAACGTAATCGTGGCCGACGCTGCGGGTGAGGTGTTCAAAGGCATCGCCGCCCGCACAATCAGGAGCAGGAAGAGCCATGGTATCGAGAGCATCAAATCGATGACTACCTTGGCCACACTTTCGGCCACTCCTCCAGCAAGTCCCGCGCAGCCACCCATCGCAAATGCCAGCAGCACTGAAAGTCCGGCAGCCGCTGGCGCCAGAGAGAGTGAAACTGCAGTTCCCCGCTGTAAACGAGCCAACCGATCACGGCCTAAGATGTCCGTACCCAGCCAATGAGCGGACGACGGAGGTGACGAAAGATGCGTGCGATCCTGCTGACTGTAGTCGAGACGTGTTGAAAAGCTGCTCGAGAAACCAGCCAGCGCCAGCAGGGCTGCGACCGCACAGGCAATGATTCGCGCCGCCTTCATGACAACTCCCGCCGCTCGTCCGCCAGCAGGTCGGCTCCTGAGTTGGCGAGCACGGTACAGGCGATCACCAATAGCGAAACGTACACGAGTACGGGCAGGTCGCGGGCAAGTGCCGACTGCCACGCCAATTGACCTATGCCCGGGACGCCGCACAACGCCTCCACCGGAATGGCGGCGCTGACCGCCAACGCGAGCGACACTCCTGCCAAGGCAAGGACCTCACGACGGATTATTGGAACTACATGCCAAAGCAATAGCTTGGTTTCAGACAGTCCTTTGGATTTAGCGGTAATCATGTGGGGCATGCGCGAGGTCGACGAAACCAGATCAGCCAAGTAGCGTTGAATCTTGGGAAAAACCACTAAGGCAAGAGCGAGATAAGCAGGAGCGTCCAATAGAACGAGAAGGATCGCCATCGCTCCAGCCGGGATGCACAAGAGCAATCCACTTGCCACGGTGCACAGCTTCTCTAATCCCTCCGCACGTAGCAGCCAGGTCAGCGTTACCAGGAAAATGGCCGCCGCCCACGCGATCGCGAGACCAAACGCGACCATTCGCAAAGTAATGAGACTTCGCTCAGCGAGTAAGTCCCGCACCGGATGGTGCAGAGACTGCGACGTGCCGAGATCGCCCGTCAAGAGACGGCTCATCGACCGCAGGTAATACAACACGATATTTTGTTGACCGGCAGAGGCGCTGTGGATCGCTTCGATGCTTTCCCGGCTCAACCTCGCATCGAGTTGTCGCTCGTCGGTACCGAAGCCGGGTGAATAACGGACCATCGTCGCCGACAGAAACCCCCCGACCGCGATGGTTGCCCCTACAAGTAGTAGCCGGCGCGCTATTGCTCTCCACAGGCCCATGAGGTTCACCTTATGAGGCGGCCGAGGCCAGAACTTGATGCTCGCTGGACTCAACGTGGCATCGCATCAGCTTCTTATTGGCATACATCCGCTTGTCTGCTTCGACCAGCAACTGTTCTGCATCGGTGGCATCCTCGGGGAAGAACGCCGCGCCTACGCTTGCCGACAAGTCTCCCCGATCACACACTTCCCTTGCGCTCTCCGCTGCCGCCGCATTGATGCGACGGCATATTTCCTCTGCCGCCTTACGGTTCAATCCGGACGTGACCAACACGAATTCGTCTCCGCCCATGCGCGAGATGAAGTCGTATTCGCGGCAGACCAGACGAAGCCGTGCGGCAAATGCCTCTAACACCTTGTTTCCGGCCAAGTGCCCGAATTTGTCGTTAAAGGCCTTGAATCCATTTAAGTCACATACAATCGCTGCCAATTTGCTTCGTTCGCGCGTACAGCGCGCAATCTCGGTGTCCAGGTGCAGGAATAAGGAGCGCGCATTGGGCAACCCAGTCAGATAGTCCACCTTTGCGGAGTCCGCCGCGGCCTGGTACTTGATGGCGTTATCGACCGAAGCGGTGATTTTGTCGGTCATCGCAAGCAGGATGCGCAGGTGGTCCGCTGAGAAAGCGTCGGCTTCCAATTTGTAAAGTGCCAATACCCCCAGCACTTCGTCATCGCCGCGCAGCAACGGCACCGCGAGCGCTGACGACATGCAACTGCCCGCATGCGTCTCGCTGAGGTACCCCGGTTCTACCGATGGATTTCCGTTCAATATCGGCTTCCGGTTCTGAGCTACCCAACCTGAAAGCCCTTCGCCCATGGGAATCTGTAACGAAGAAAAGACTCGGAAGTCATCGCCCGTTACGTACTCAGGAATCAGCTTGTCGTCGCGTAACAAGTAAATGGCGACGGCGTTATACGGCACCATTTTGCGCAAGCGCGCCGCCACCAGGGATAACGTCTCGTACAAGCTGAGCGAGCGGCCTAACTCGGTACTGAACTCCAACAGCGTCTGCGCTTCCTGACGAGCAGCCACGATCGACGACAGGAAATCGGCACGTCCCGCCGCGGGCGGCTTCGCCGTCTCGAATCCAGCGGCCGGAGCCTTGCCATGAGTCACGCGCACATTCTTCGATAGCTTCACGGTCTCGGTTCCCATGGACAGCGCCTTTGCCCTGCTCTCCAGTTCCTGGTACCGCCGTTGCAAGACCTCGACCACGCGCTTATCAAACTGCGTCCCAGCGCCGTGGACGATTTGTTCCATCGCCTCACACAACGGCACACCACGGCGATACTGCCGGTCAGAGGCCAAGGCGTCGAGGCAGTCCACTGCAGCCAGAATTCGCGCGCCAATTGGAATCTCTTCGCCTTGCAGGCCATCGGGATATCCCTTGCCATCCCACCTCTCGTGATGAGACCGAACGATAGGCACTACAGGATAAGGAAAGTTCACCCGTTCCAGAATCTCTCCACCGACGATGGGGTGAATTTTCATCTTGTCGAATTCTTCCGGCGACAGACGACCGGGCTTGTTGATGATGTGTTCAGGTACGGCTAGCTTCCCAATGTCGTGTAACAGCGCCGCCGCACGCAACGCTTCGAGTTCTTCTTCCTTGAGGCCCATTTCCTGGCCTACTTCCACTGCGAACACCCGAACTCGCTGCAGATGGTCATGTGTGGTGTGGTCTTTCGCGTCGATGGCCAACGCCAACGCTTCGATGGTGCGCAGATGCAAAGCGGCCATTTGCTCGACGTGTACCTTTTCGTTCTCTAATTTAGTGAGGTATAGCCGGTAAGAACGATAGATAAAGTACGCGACTGGCACCATCATCGCCGACACTTGCCATCCCAGGTGTCCAGTCGACCAGGTGATTGCGCACGCTAAGACCCCGCCCACCAGGTAATTGGAAAACGACCAGAGATAGAAATCAGACCAGGTCTGGCGAAACGCACGGTGTTCCGTCAAAGCAATTACCGACGCTACTAATACAGTGTTGACTACGAAATATGTGGAGGAGGTCACGATCAAACGCAGCGGCAGGGCCGAACCGAATATCCGGGCTGACTGGTGAAACACCAGGTATGACAGATCGATACTAAGAGCGATCTGCGCGAGGTTGTACACGATGTGTACCGCCTCGATGTGGTGCTTGCGCCAAAGCGACTGGCATACGGCCGAGGTGCAACCTACCGCCAACGCTTCACCGGGTGACAGTTCCACCACCGCAACCAGGTTCACAATCAGGTTCACGGACAGCGTACCGTTGATCCCAGGCAACTCCACTTTGAGCCCCGATGCGAGCACGGCGGCAAGTAGATACAGCAGGAACCTGCCTGACGCGACCCAAGGGTCTCTGGCCAGCTCGACCGCCAGCAGTGAGACGCCACTAACGGAGATCACCGTAACGAATGCCTTAGCTCGCCAATCCATCATGAGCGCCCTTTAGTCTGGTCAGTCACTTGACGCGGGCTCGATCCTGCCTGCTCGTTCTTCATCGGCAGCTCCGTTAAGTTATGACGCGAACAATCGTTGTTCCGCGAATCTCGGAAATAGAACGGCCCCATATCAAACCGGGTATGGCGGCCCCGTCGTGGCAGCCGCCGTGCCAGTAAATGATGGAATCGCCCGGTCGGCAGCAAGCGGCTTCCCTTCCTAGTTTTCGCCGTTAATCAGGACTCCGTTGCCCCACATGGCTGAATTCCCCCACATGGCAGAGTTGCCCCACATAGCGGAATTGCCCCACATGGCCGAGTTCCCCCACATTGCTGAATTGCCCCAGCACGGTGCGCTTCCGGGCGTGACGGAGTTCCCCCACATTGCTGAGTTGGGGAGAAAAGCATCGCCGCCCCAAACCGTGGCTGCAGCCCATGTCGTGCTAGAGATTGGAAGGCGCGGGTTCCCGATTGCGGCTTGTCCCCAAGGTGTCAGCACGTCGGCAACGAAGTACACGTTCCCGCTGGTTATGTCATAAGCCGCGGTCGGAGACTTCGCTACACCCTGAGCTTTGTCCTTGTTTGAGAGCGCCGCCTGGACGTCAAGATATCCGGCTCCGACGGTAAATACGTCCGCCTGGACGTCGTAGGTCGCGCCGCCGTCTGTTACGGTCACGTAGCGGGGCAATTGCTTGAATGCGGTCTTCATGAGCCGGGCCTTGATCTGGTCCGGCGTCAGGGTGGAATCGTTCTGTATCATCAGCGCCGCGGCGCCACTAACCATTCCAGCCGCCATGCTGGTCCCACTCAAGACGAAGTAGTTGCTGGAGGCGTCGGTACTTCCAGTGTTTTCGTAATAGTTCAGGGGAACGCGGTTCTGCGGATTTTGGATATCCAGCTGACCAGGAGCGTAGAGCGACACAACCCGATTCCCCGGCGCGACGAGATCAGGCTTCACGATGTAATCGAACGCCGTGGGCCCCTTGGCGCTGTAGCTGGTCATCGCGTCGTCGGAGCGATCGGGCGTCGCTTTCGTGTTGACCGCACCGACGGTGATGACGTAAGGATCATTCCCCGGCGACTCGATCGTCCAATAGCCATAGGTGCCGGCGGAATTGTCTCTTCCATCGTTGCCTGCCGAGACCACCACAACGATGCCGGCTTTCCATGCTTGCTCCACTGCCTGGCAAAGTGGATCTTGCGTGAAGCTTTCGAACACCGGCCGACCAACCGACAGATTCATCACCCGAATGTTGTAAGTCGATTTGAGCTGAATTGCCGCCTGGATGGCCTGAATTACTTGGCTCTCCGTACCTTCGCCCTGGTTATTGAGAACGCGAAGGCTGATCAAATTGACGTTGGGCGCAATGCCCTTGATGGTGACGTTGCATACGCTGCAAGTGGAGTCGCTGCCGTTGCCTCCAATAATTCCGGCGACGTGGGTACCGTGGCCATAGCCGTCATCCAGACCGTCGCCGGTGTAGTCGAAACTGGCTTTGATCCGCGAACCACTGCCGGTTTGGTTCAGGTCGTCCGCCTCATGAATGCCGCTATCGATGACCGCAACACCAATCCCCGTTCCACTTAAGCCAAGTCCCCAGGCATAATTCGCAAGCACTGCAGGGGCGGCGTTGTTGAGATGGCCATGTACCTTTCGATCAGGCGAAACATAAGTCACGTTTGGATCGGCAGCAAGCGATGCCAGTTGAGCTACCGGCACCACCAGTCGCAGTCCGTTGATGACTTGTAGTTGCGCCGATACCGTGGCATTTCCTACACGCAAGTTCTTCACTTGCGCGGAAAGCGGAACAGACTTGTACTGCACGATGACCGATATTGTCTTGCCGGCGGCCATTTGCTTCAGTTCTGGCGCGAGCTTCGTACTTTGCGCAATTACCGCAAGTGGGATGAGAAACAGTAGGCCTGCCAACCACCGGGATTTCATAGACACCACCTCCGACCTCAAGAAATATTCACCGACTGCTCTTGCACTCGGCGCGCCACTCGCAGCGGCGGCTAAACTCCATCGAATCGACCACTTACACTTTCCTGGAATCGGCCTCTTGCGCCAGATTGGCACTAGGAAGAAATACTCAGCGCCAAGCTGGCACAACTTGCTGATGAAGAGCCTCGAATGGGCCGATGCTTATCACGAGCTGAAAAACCATTTCCCACGCTGTGGGACACGAAAACGGCAATGAATATACCCGCGATAGCCGTGAAAGAATTCGCCGACGTAGTCGCCGAAGATCCGGCGATGCTGCGGGTCTTAGAGACCGCGCGCACGATTGCCCGTCACCACACGGGTGTCCTGATTAGCGGCGAGACCGGTAGCGGCAAGGAAGTCGTGGCCCGCGTGATTCACCGGTGCTCAAGCCGGGGTTCCCGACCGTGGATCGATGTCAATTGTGCTGCGCTGCCCGAGCATTTAGTGGAAAGCGAACTTTTCGGTTTTGAGAAAGGAGCGTTCAGCGGCGCGGACGCTGCCAAGCCGGGGCTATTTGAGTTGGCGAACGGTGGAACGCTGTTTCTGGACGAAATCGGCGAGATCGATCCTCGGGTACAAGTCAAACTGCTGAGAGTGCTCGACGCAGTGCCCTTCTATCGACTGGGCGGGCATCGAAAAGTTGCCGCGGACGTTCGCCTGATCGCCGCCACAAACCGAAATCTCCAGGGCGCGGTGCACTCGGGCGCTTTCCGGCGCGACCTTTTTCATCGCATCACGGAATTCCACATCGTTGTGCCACCGTTACGCGAGCGCCCCCGAGATATTGCAGCCTTGGCAGTCCATTTTCTGGCACAACAGCGCAACGACATCAGGTTCACGAACGATGCTCTTGATCTGCTGATGCGCCAGCCGTGGCCGGGAAATGTCCGTGAACTTCGCAACCTTGTGACGAAGCTGAGCGTGCTCATTCCTACACCACTCATTCCCGCCGAAGAGGTGGAGCGTCACCTCGCCGACAGTCCAGCGACTTCGCTCGACGAGAAGCCGGAGATGCCGTTACATCCTGGATCACTGAGCGAAATGGAGCGAATGTTAATTGTCCGGGCGCTGGAAGCGACCGGCGGAAATCAAAGCCAAGCCGCAGCTCGTCTTGGTGTACCGCGACGCACCTTTTGCAGGAAGTTGAACGAATATCACATCACCATAGGTCGCCGCCGATCCGACGTTGCCCAGCCACGTTCGATCGTCACCGAGAACCGGCGGGCTGGACTCAGCGTTCCCGTCCAAGTACAGACAGACAGTGGGGAATGTAGGCTGGCGGAAGCTACTGATCTGAGCATGGGAGGAATGGGTTTGCGGGACGCCCCGGCGACGCTCGAAGTGAAGAGCGAGGTGACCCTCACGTTTTCTCTGTTGGGGCACGGGCCATCGATCATCGCCAAGGGCTGTGTGGCGTGGATCCGGCCAGATGGTTCGGCTGGTGTGAAGTTTACTGGCCTTAGCCCAATAGCTCGTAAGCTACTTGGCCGTTGGATGCAGGGGAGCGTCGAGGCTTCCCTTCCAACTTTCGGCGAACCACCGCAACCCCCCGTCGATCTCCGAACGGCCGCCTCATATCACTGAGAGACAGTCTTCGCGAGCGCAGGCGGTTAAACAAGCGGGCTGCTCTGCGCAGCAGCCCGGGTTCTCAGCCGCCTTTGTTATGCACCGAATCGGCGACGCAGGACACTCGCCATCCCGATCAATCCGGTTCCCAGAAGAGCAAGCGTCCCAGGTTCTGGTGTGGTACCCAGAAAGCTCTGTGCTGTGCCAAGGTTGCCGTTCTCCGAGCCTGGAATTGCGGCATACAAGAGAACGTCCGAGAACTCGCCCGCGGTGTAAGTCTGGCTCTGGGCCAGCGTCACCCAGGCTTGCGCCTGCGGCGTGAGCGAGGGTGCTCCCTCAAACAAGTACCAGGTTGCCGCATTAAGGTTGGCATCGGCACCACCATCGGCGACCGCCATCTTAAAGAGAAATGCAGCCTCGTAATCGAGGAGATGTGTTGCCGGATCTAAGCTGCCAACGGGTGCAACCGCCGCCTGCCAAGTCTCCCAACCCTCGATGTGTTCGTTGTACCCGATGCACATCATCCATTGGTTGGCTCCGCCGTTAACACTGATGTCATACGGGTAGCTGGCAACTCCCCAGTAGTTGCTGCCGGTCGGAAGGCCCGTAAACTGCATATTTACCACTCCCGCCACCGCGGGCAGCGCTGCCAGACCAAACAGAAGAACGACGATCACACTGAATAGCCGTAAAGATTTCATTCTCTTTCCTTTCTTGTTTTCGCTCCGCCGGATTGCAAACCCGCCACGATCACCGGCAGTGCTTGAGTTGCGATCGCGACGTCCTTCCCTCATCGACCTATCCGTCACTCCCAGTCCAGCCTGGCTGACTCATGGCTTCATCACACCGCGCCAGAAACCGAATCGGTTCGGAACAACACGAACGCCCCGAATCCCGGTTCGACTTCTCCCGTTGTCACATGCCGGACATCACCGAAGCCGCTGAGCCGCACCCCCGCTTCCACTGCCCAACTGACAGGAATCGTCACCTCGACGTGCAAATACGACGCCATTGGCGGAGCAGATTGGGTTGCAATGAAAGCGCCGCCGCGACCAATGTTGGAGGTTGTCCCGATGCCGTCGTGCCAGTTACCGTCGCTAGCTCTCCAACGAAACTGCGCCACTCCCTGGAGTTCATATCGGGCGCTCTGTCGCCTTTCGTTCACGTTCGTCCCGCCGCTCGATTGCTCCACTGTTTTCGCCTGCCCTCAGATTCGCTATCGTGTTTCCAACCTAGGTCATTCCCAAGGGCGCAACAAGAGAGCGAAATGCTCTCCGTCAGGCTTCTCTAGCGCACACTCAGTTTTGGCGCCGTAGCCTAGAGAAGGTCGTCTCGGAGTAGCAAAGAAGGTTGCCGTGGGCGTCGGCGAAGCGCCCAGGGGGACAAGGCACTTGACAGATTGATGGAAGAAGTATTAATTATATATTTAATTAATTATTGTATGCGGAAAACAACTCACACATCGGACCGCCCGGGTCGCCCGCTATTCAGCCCCACACGCGACGCCCGTGCACAGCTCCTGAATGCCGCCGCCGTCCTGTTCGCCCAACAAGGCATCGCCGCCACCAGTTTGTCTTCCATCGCCAAGCGCGCCCGCTTGACTCCGGCCATGGTCCACTACTATTTCGAGGATCGTGAGGCCCTTCTTAATGCCGTGGTCGACGAACGTCTGGTTCCCTTCATCACTTACGTCTGGGACCCGGTAGAACCCGGCGACGACCCGGTGGAAATGATTCGTGGAGTCGTTCAGCGCCTGCTGAGCGGAATCGAAAAAGCGCCTTGGGTTCCGAATACGTGGATGAGGGAAATCCTCAACGAGGGCGGCCTCCTCCGGACCAAGGTCTTACGTCACATACCCGTGGAGAAGGTGAGACTGGTTGGCGCAGCCATTCACGCCGGCCAGAAGAAGCGCTCACTGAATTCTGAACTCGATCCCTTGCTTTATGTATTTTCGGCAATCGGTCTGGTCATGCTGCATATGGCCACCCTCAAGGTGTGGTCGGACATCTTTCATCGTCGCGCCCCTGGCGTTGACGAAATGCAACGACACGTTACCGCACTGTTGCTTGACGGACTACGGCATCCTTCCCATGCAGCCGCCGACCGCCAGCGGACTAAACGCGCATCGCGGAGAAAACCATGAGTACTACGAAACCGTTCATCACGTTCACATTCGGCGCAGCATCGGTCCCTTGTCTTGGGATGGTCACGACAGGTTGCTCCCGCACCTCCAGCAATTCCTACCAGGGCTACGTGGAGGGTAAGTTCGTTTATGTGGCCTCGCCCGAGGGCGGACGTCTCGACACCTTATCCGTGAAGCGTGGAGAAACCGTAACCGTCAACCATCCTCTGTTCACTCTCGATCACGAGCCCGAGGCTTCGTCCGAACTCCAAGCCAGACAACTGCTACGCGCCGATGAGGCCAGGCTTGCCGACCTGCAGACCGGAAAGCGGCCGCCCGAAGTGGACGTCATCCGCGCACAGCTCGCGCAAGCCACTGCCGAAAAACAGAAGGCCGTCGAGATTCTGAAGAGCTATGAGTCGCAATACGCCTCAGGCGGCATTGCGCTGACCGACCTCGTCACCGCCCGAGCTGCTGTTCAGGCCGACACCGCAGTCGTTCGTCAGTATGAAAGTGATCTTGCCGTAGCGGCGCTTCCCGGCCGCGATCAGCAACTGAGGGCCCAGGCCGAAGTAGTCGCCGGCGATCGCGCCGCGGTCCAACAGGCAGACTGGAAGGCTCGACAAAAGGAAATCGCGGCGCCTCGCGATGGCCTGGTCTTCGATACGCTCTACCGCGAGGGAGAGTGGGTCGCCGCCGGCAATCCCGTAATTCAGATCCTTCCGCCGGACGAGATCGAGGTTCGCTTCTTCGTCCCCGAAACCGTCGTGGGCAAGCTGAAGATCGGCCAGGCCACCACTGTTCATTGCGACGGCTGTTCGGCCCCCGTGCCGGCCCTCATCACCTTTATTTCGACGCAAGTTGAGTACACGCCCCCAGTGATCTACAGCAACGAAAACCGCTCGAAGCTGGCATTCATGGTGATCGCAAAGCCGTCGCTCGACGAAGCCCCGCTGTTGCACCCCGGCCAGCCGCTTGAGGTCACGTTGCAATGAACGCGCCCGCCAACGCCGAGTTCGCCATCGATGTTCAGGGGCTGAACAAACATTTCGGCGACAAACATGTGGTCAATGACGTATCCATGCGCGTTCGGCGCGGGGAAATCTTCGGCTTTCTCGGCCCTAACGGCAGCGGAAAAACTACCACCATCCGCATGATGTGCGGACTGCTCAAGCCCGACTCGGGCATCGGCACTTGCCTGGGGTACGACATCCTTCGCGACAGCGCCGACATCAAGCGCAACGTTGGATACATGACGCAACGCTTCTCCTTCTGGGACGACCTCACCATCACCGAGAACCTCGACTTCGTCGCCCGTATCTATGACCTGCCAAAGCGTCGAGATGTGGTCCAGCAGGCCATTGCCGGCCTTGGTCTGACAGGTCGCGCCAATCAACTCGCGGGAGAACTCTCTGGCGGCTGGAAGCAGCGCATGGCGCTCGCCGCTTGCATGCTTCACGACCCAAAATTGCTACTGCTCGACGAGCCAACAGCCGGCGTCGATCCCAAGGCGCGTCGTGACTTCTGGGACGAGCTGCAGGGCCTGGCTGCGCGCGGAATCTCGGTGCTGGTGAGCACGCACTACATGGACGAAGCTTCCCGTTGTCACAAGCTCGCCTACATTGCTTACGGGAAGCTGCTGGCGCAAGGCTCCGCCGCCGAAATTATCGCCAGCCAACACCTCAGCACCTGGGCTATTCATGGTGGCCGACTGATCGAATTGCAGGATGCGCTGCGTACTCGGCCTGGCGTCGACCAGACCGTTATCTTCGGCGAAGAGCTTCACGTTAGCGGGGCCGATGCTGCGACGCTCGAGCGCAGCGTCACATCCGAAGCTTCCGCTAAGGGACTACGCGCCGAGCAAATCGAAACAAGCCTGGAAGACGTCTTCATCTACATGATGGGCCGCTCCGCCGATAACTTCGGAGGTCAGGCATGACCCAGTCTAGTCTGTTCTCGATCTCGCGCTGGTGGGCCATCGTCCGCAAGGAGTTTCTGCAGCTCCGTCGCGACCGCGTCACCTTCGCCATGATCGTCGGCATACCTATCATTCAGATGGCGCTCTTTGGCTACGCCATCAACACCGACCCCAAGCATCTTGATACCGCCATCATTAGCGCCGACAACACTGACATCACGCGCACCTTCATCTGGGCCATGAAGAATTCGTCTTACTTTAAATTCGTCGGTGAGTTGCCCAACGAAGCTGCCGGACGCGAAGCCTTGGACCGGGGCAAAGTTCTTTTTGTCGTCAATATTCCCGCTGGATTCACTCGCCAGCTCTTGCGCCACGAGCGGCCCGCGTTGCTGGTCGAAGCCGATGCCACCGATCCCACCGCAGCCGGCAATGCTCTCTTTGCCTTGAATGGCATTACCCAGTCGGTAATTCAGAAGGAACTGACTGGCCCGCTTGCTTCACTCGCCGGAACCGCTCCGCCATTTGAGGTGCAGGTGCACCGCTTGTACAACCCGGACGGCGTCACCCAATACAACGTCGTGCCCGGACTCATGGGCGTCATCCTCACTTTAACCATGGTGATGATGACCGGCCTCGCCATCACGCGCGAGCGCGAACGCGGCACGATGGAAAACCTGCTCGCCATGCCGGCTACGCCTATCGAAGTGATGACCGGCAAGCTCGTTCCCTACATCGGCATCGGGCTTCTCCAGTCCACCATCATTCTGCTTGCAGCGCGCTTCGTATTTCATGTTCCCTTCTTTGGGAATATCGGTGCCGTCTATCTCGTGGCTCTATTGTTCGTCGCCGCGAATTTGACCGTCGGCATCACGCTCTCTTCACTGGCGCAGAACCAACTGCAGGCGGTTCAATTGACCGTGTTTTACTTCTTGCCCAATATCCTGCTCTCCGGCTTCATGTTTCCGTTTCAAGGCATGCCCACCTGGGCGCAATGGCTCGGCAATCTCTTACCGTTAACGTATTTCAACCGTCTCATCCGCGGCATCATGCTCAAGGGCAATGGATGGGCCAACTCCTGGCCAAGCGTGTGGCCGATGATCGTATTCACCCTCGTGGTGATGACGGTCGCCGTTACGACGTACCGCAGGACGTTGGATTGAGGTTCACTATGACTTCATCATCGACGAATGATCTGCTGACAAAGCTTAGTGGGATCGCTCTCGTCGTCGCCTCTCTCACGGGATGCACGGTCGGACCTCGCTTCCATGCGCCTACGCCCCCCACCATTGCCAGCTATACACCGGAGCCAACACCGTCCAGCACGGTCGGCACCACTGGCACCGCTGGCGCCGCGCAGCACCTCGATCCGTCTATGGATGTGCCCGCGCAGTGGTGGACGCTGTTTCAGTCGCCCGAGCTCGATCTTCTGGTTCGCGAAGCGCTTGCCAATAGCCCAACACTTGCGCAAGCAACCGCACGGCTCAAAGAAGCCCAGGAAGAATCCAACGCTCGCACCGGAGCCACAAAATATCCAACTGTCTCAGCCTCCGTTACGACCGAGCGCGAGCAGGTGAATCTCGCTTCTTTCGGAGTTCCCTTCCCCAGTCCGCCGCCGTTCAATCTCTTGAATGGATCGGTCGCGGTGTCGTACGCACTCGACATCTTCGGCGCCAATCGCAAACTCATCGAGGGCCTTAACGCGGAAGTCGAATACCAGACATGGGAGCTGCAAGCCGCTCGTCTTATGCTTGCGGGAAATGTAGTGTCGGCCGCAATCCGCCAGGCGCAACTGCGCTCGCAAATCGACATCACACGCCAGTTGCTTGCACTGCAACAGCAGCAACTTACGATCACTGAGAAACGCGTCGAGGCTGGAGGGCTACCGCGGTACTACATCAACCAGCAACGAACTCTCGTCGAACAGACGCGCGCTACGATTCCACCTCTCCAGCAGCAGCTCGATGTCGTCAACCATCAGTTCGCTACCCTGATCGGCAAGACCCCGGCAGACGCGCACATCGACGGGATAAATCTCGATAGCCTGCATCTTCCCGAGAAGTTGCCCGTGAGCCTGCCTTCGTCACTGGTGCGCCAGCGCCCCGACATCCGCGCAGCCGAGTCCTTAATGCATCAGGCGAGCGCCAATGTTGGCGTGGCGACGGCGAATCTCTATCCGCAGATTGTCTTGTCGGCAAATGGCGGAGGTATCGGTACCAGCTTCACCAACGGAGGCAGCGTTTGGAGTTTTGGCGCCACTCTTGCCCAGCCCATCTTTAACGGCGGAGCGCTGCGTGCCGAACGGCGCAAGGCCATCGACGCCTACGACGAGGCCGGTGCGGCGTACCAGCAGGTGGTGTTGCAGGCTTTCGAGCAGGTGGCAGACTCACTGCGCGCCGTCGACAATGATGCCCAGACTCTGCAGGCCCGCACTGAGGCTGCCCTACAGGCTGAGGCAACATACAACATTGCCGCGCAACGCTATACTGCCGGAGGCATTAGTCAGCTCTCGGCGCTTGATGCTCAGCGCCAGTATCTACAAACAACCCTCGACCGCACCGCTTCGGCGGCCAACCGGTACAGTGACTCTGCTGCGCTCTTTCAGTCGTTAGGAGGAGGGTGGTGGAACGAGACAAACACCGGGGCGCCGGCAGCGCCACCGAAATCCCCATAAACGGAGCCACCTTAACTTAGTCACGCGTGCTCGATTATCCTCCAGCGCTCTGTTTCCGGCTGGGTTAAACTACTGTCACCTAAGCCGTTGCGACACGGCCCTGTAGCTCAGATGGATAGAGCAGCGGTTTCCTAAACCGTTGGTCGGCAGTTCGACTCTGCCCAGGGCCCCCATCCTTGATTCACGCACCACTGACCACCTTCAGTTTAAGAACGGTCAACATCGCCATTGAGCTCTTTTTCGTTGGGGCGGTTCGAGTGTGCCAGAGCACAATTCCGAAAATCCGCAGAATTGGCACTACGGTCGCGCGGTGAGGCAAAAAAGTGGTAAGGTGTGAAGAAAATTCCTAGGGAATTGCCTGAGTCGGTTCGTAGGGGTAATCCGACTGAAGGAACCCTTTCAATAGTTTGCAGGCCCGAAATCGTCGCCTAATCCCGGCAAAACTTCGGCAAGTGACTTGCATTATTAACAACGATCGCCGATCACCAGAATCGCCGCGCGCATCAGAACGTAAGGCTCAAAAAAATGGGGATTTCATCTCCCAATTCGCAGAAGGCGATGTTCACCATAGTCTTGGGACTTCTGGTAGCCACAGGAATCGCCTCATACATCATGGCCGAACGCTTCGCTAAGCGCGAAGAGACTGTCATTCACACGTACCAAGTACTATCGCTGGTAAATGACACGGCTTTAAAGCTCGAAGCAGCAGAGAACGCACGACGGGGATACATTCTCAGCGGCGACCGAACCGTACTTATCGACTTTGATGTCAGCCAGCGAATGCTCCCAGAGAACCTAAATCGGCTTCAGGTCTTGACCGCCGACAACCCAGAACAGCTGCGACGAATAGACCAACTACGGCCAATTCTGAATGCGAGACTAGACCTGTTGCAGAAATCTGTTGAACTGCAGGAACGTGGCGATTCCACAAGCCAGCAACAACAGGACTTTACGCTTGCGGGAATCGCACAAGACGACAAGATTCGGCCGCTCCTGGGTGCAATGGAAAACAACGAAAACCAACTGTTGCAGGCCAGATCCCGGGTGTCTGAGCGTACACGCGGCCGCTTCACTGGCATCTTGGTGATCACTTTCCTGCTGGCGGCAATGATTCTGGGTGCCTTATTTCTGCTGATGACGTCCGAAGTTGTGCGTCGGACACGAGCTGAAGCAGCCGCCAAGGAGAACGAGGAGAAGTTCCGCCTGCTGGTTAGCGGTATACAGGACTACGCAATCATTCGTCTCGACCTAGACGGCCGCATCACTACCTGGAATCGCGGTGCCGAACGGCTATTCGGGTACAACAGCCTGGAGATTCTGGGCGAGCCCCTGACGGCTCTTTTTCAGTCCTGTGATCGTGACACGCCGCACCGACACCTGCAAACCGCTCTACGGGACGGGAACGTCCAGGACGAGTGTCAGCAGATGCGGAACGATGGCACTGTTTTCTGGGCGACGGCGAATCTTACGCTCTTGAGAAACGGTGAGGGCCAGCCGCGCGGATACGCCTTGATCACACGCGACATCACTGAACGAAGACGACAGAGCGAAGAAATCGAGCGGCGCGAAGCTCAATTGGACGCGTTCTTCTCGAATGCGCCGGTAGGCCTGGCGATTATCGATAAGGACCTCCGCTTCCAGCGAATCAATGGTCCGTTTTCCACGCTTAATGGCCTGGCACCCGAACAAAACACCGGGCTTAAAGTTCGCGACGTCACCAGTGAGCTGGCGGTGGAACTGGAACCACTCATCCGCCAAGTTGCCAGCACCGGTGTTCCGGTGCTCAATCATGAAATTAAAGGGCATGCGCCCGCCAACCCAGGCTCGACTGGGTGGTGGCTCAAGTCATTTTTCCCTATCGCCAAGGAGGGTGGAGTAGTTACCCAGATTGGGGCAATCGTGCAGGACGTCACGGCGCTGAAACGAGCGGAGAACACGGTCCGATGGCTCAGCGGACGCCTCCTCCAGTTGCGCGACGATGAACGTCGACGCCTCGCCCGCGACCTTCACGATTCATTGGGGCAGATCCTTACCGCAGTGAAGATGAATTTGTCTTTCTTGGGACGCGATACGACGCATTTGGACGAACGTTCGAGGAATGCAGTGACGGAGAGCAAGGAACTCATCGACGGTTGCATTAAAGAAGTACGGACCCTGTCCCACCTGCTGCATCCACCGATGCTGGACGAAGTGGGCCTGTTGCCAGCGATTCGATGGTTCGTGACAGGCTTCTCGCAGAGAAGTGGCATCGAGGTACAACTGGATTTACCGCCGACGCTGAACCGGCTTCCGGTCGAATTGGAAATTGCGGTGTTTCGCGCGGTTCAAGAGAGCCTTACGAACGTCCACCGGCACTCAGGAAGCCCGACGGCGAGGGTAAGCCTCAAGGTTGAGAGTGATCAGGTACACCTCCAGGTGATCGACCATGGACGCGGCATTCCGCCCCAGAAACTGTCTTCTCGACAGGAAAATACGACGATCGGAATCGGAATCCTCGGAATGCGTGAACGTATGCGGCAGTTGGGCGGCCAGCTTGAAATTCAATCCCTCGAAGAAGGCACAATGGTGCAAGTAATTATTCCGTTAAGTGAGGTAGCATGAGCAACCTAAGAATTTTGATCGCTGATGACCACGATTTAGTTCGCAAAGGCCTCCGCATGCTTATCGAAGAGCATCCGGGTTGGACAGTTTGTGGCGAAGCCCGCTCCGGAAGGGAGGCCGTGGAACAGGCTACGCAGCACAGTCCCGACATCGTCGTAATTGATGTCAGCATGCCGGATTTGAATGGGCTGGAAGCGACCCGTTTAATTCGCAAGGCGTGCCCAAGGTCTGAGGTGTTGGTAATCACCCATCACGATTCCGACGAGATCGCGGCGGAAGTACTGAACGCCGGAGCGCGCGGCTACGTTCTAAAATCAGACTCCGACAAAGACCTGGTCAACGCAGTCGAAGCTCTGAGCCGGCACAAACCGTTCTTCACGGCGCGGATCACCGAAATGCTATTAACGAACCGGGAGAACGGCGTCACCGACCAGGCAGAGTCGATGCGCCATCGACTTACGGTACGTGAGGTGGAGATACTCCAGCTTCTCGCCGAAGGAAAGACGGCGAAAGAGGTCGCCACCTCCCTGGGCATCGCTACCAAGACCTCCGACACGCACCGCACAAATATCATGCGCAAGCTCAACCTGCATTCGATTGCCGAACTGGTGCGCTATGCCATAAGAAACAAGATTGTGGAACCCTAGCCGGCGCTAGGTGTTTCACCTGATTTACAGCCCGTCCGGAATGCGCTGCAATATCAGGTGGATGGCTTCCCCCTCACACCTTCGTGTCCTGCTTTCAGATGATCACCCGATCGTTCGCAGGGGGGTACGCACAATTCTCGAGTCGTCGAGCGAGTACGAAATCTGTGGGGAAGCGGGCGATGGCGATCAAACACTAGAACTTGCGAACCGCCTGCGGCCCGATATTGTCATAACTGACATCTCCATGACGCCGACCAACGGGCTAGAGGTCGCCCAAAGGCTTCATTCCTTGCTTCCCGACGCCAAGGTCTTGATTCTAACGATGCACGATTCGATAGAAATGCTACGCGCAGCTGCGGTGGCCGGCGCCTCTGGCTATCTACTAAAGTCGGACGCCGAGGAACTGCTGGTTTCCGCCCTCCAGAGCCTAAGCAACGGTGATCGATTCGTCAGTCCATCTTTCGATTCAGCGTTGGTGAAACAGTTGTTCGATTAAGCGAACTCAGAAGCCGTCCTACCATTTGCTGTACGGCACTTCTTAATTTGCGTTAGGGCTTCTACCCGATATCGAAATCTCAGACCGCGATCTATGGTTACTAGCATGACCGGCGTGTAACGGCTGGCATTTGCATGCGGGTTCAAACACTTCTATCCCAAGGAGGATACCGCGATGAAGCGTTTCGTTCTTGCTGTTTCCATGTGTGCGGCAATACTTCTAGCCTCTGCAAGTCTGGCATGGTCCGAAGACCGCGATGTCGAGACTAAACGAGTCCAGGCTGCCGCCGACGTTCTCAACGAAATCATGGCCGCCCCCGACAAGGGCATCCCCGACGATGTGATGCGATCCGCGAAATGTGTTGGTGTAGTCCCAGCTTTGAAAAAGGGTGGCTTTATCTTCGGTGCTGAATATGGCAAAGGCGTGGCCTCCTGTCACGACGCTAACGGTTGGAGCGCGCCTGCTCCTTTCCAAGTAGTAGGCGGCAGCTGGGGCCTCCAGATCGGCGGCGAAGATGTCGACCTCGTCATGCTGATCATGAATGACAAGGGTATGCAGGATCTGCTGTCGAGCAAGTTCAAACTTGGTGCAGACGCCTCCGTGGCCGCCGGCCCGGTCGGACGCCAGGCTGAGGGCGAAACTGATTGGAAGCTTAGGGCTGAGGTGCTGACTTATTCGCGCGCACGAGGCGTGTTCGCGGGCGTGACCTTGAACGGAGCCGTCATCCAACAGGACCACGACGCGACTCGTGCCTTCTACGGCAGCGACGCTTCCTTCAAGTCAATCTTGACGGGCGCCGTCCCCGCTCCCAGCGGTTCGGCTCCTTTCCTGGCAGCTATGAGAAAGTTCTCTGCCCAGGCGCAAGCGAAGGTGGATCAGCCACAGCCAGTGCAACACTAAACTCGACCGAGCGCGATTGCTAGTTGGACGATAAATGGAATGGGTGCGAGAGGCTGATAGCTTCTCGCACCTTTTTCTTGTTTCGTATTGCGGCTTGCTGGGGGGAGTTCAGAACGAATTGAAAGACTCTCGCCACGGACAAATAATGGGTGTTCACGCAGGACTTTCGCCACAGACAAATAATGGGTGCTCACGCAGTTCGCGTGAGCACCCATTTACTTCAATGGCCCTTAGATCAACTTCGAGCTAGTCATCGGTTCCGGTGCGTGGAAGCGGCCGGTCGCTTTTCGCAAAGTCGGCACTCGCTTCTCCAGCCGATGAGATGTCTTCCGCTCCGGTGCTGTCGAGGATCTCCTTCGCTTTCTTGGTCCAGTCCGAACTGTCGGAGTGAACTGAAAGCAAAATACCGCCCGCTCGTACCCGTCCCTCATACCTCTTGGCCTCATACTCGGGAATGCCCATTCCAATCAAGGCGCCTGTCATGCCCCCAAGCGCGGTTCCAACCCCTACGCCGGCCAACGCCGCCATGATCGGTCCGGCCGCGATGAAAGGCCCGACTCCTGGGATCGCCAACGCGCCAATCCCAACCAACCAGCCGAGCCCGCCGCCGAGCAGCGCGCCGGCTCCAGCGCCTGTTGCCGCTCCCTCGGGAGCCTTCGTGTTTTTCTCGTGGGCGAAATCCTTCGTTCCAACATTCTCCGGCATTAAAACGGAAATGTCGGTGTTTCGAAACCCCGCCGCCTTCAGTGCTTCCACCCCGTCCTCAACTGCCGAATAGCTTGGGTAGATGCCGAATACCGCCGTGTTCTTTCCCGCCATGCGTTGCCTCCTTGGTTGTCGATGTGAATGGCTATTGGTTATGAGGAGCTACAGTGAGTTCGCTTACGACGTTGGCCTTACCAGCGACTTCTGCTGCCTTGGCTTCGATCGCTTGCTTTTCGTCTTCCGAGCGAACCGGCCCCTTCAGTGTGATCTGGCCGTTCTGTGAAATCACTTTCACGTTATGCGCATATGTGGACAGAGCCTTATCTTGCATAATCGCTTTCCGGACATTCTGAGCCAGTTCGCGATCTGTCTTGCTGTTGCTTTGCTGGTCGGCCGTCATGCCGCCTGCATCCTTGTTGGTTTTGCTATTGTCGGGTGCCGGAGCCTGCTGCGCTGCCGCTGATGAGCCAATTGCCGGATAAACGCAAAGCAAGCTTCCAAGTAGAAGCACTCTTGTCTTCTTACTAAGTGAGTGGTTCATGATTGTTATGGCTCCTTGTGCTGATTCAATGATGTCGCAGCATTAATTGCCGCGAAGAGCCTGCTCAGGTTATCTCTACCGAAGGCCGAGACAAATCAGGCTCTCGCTCTAGTAGTGGCGAGAATTGACCGTACGTCCCGAGCGACGTGCGGATTGAAGAAGTGGCGCCCGCGGACGGGCTGCGGTAGCACCGGCCGTTTTTCGACCGTGCTGCTTCAAACTCGTCCAAGCAGCAGCAAGATGACCAGAATTAAAACGATCAGTCCGACGCCTCCGCTTGGGTAATATCCCCATCCGCGACTGTAGGGCCATGTGGGCAGTGCACCGACCAAAGCGAGTACTAAAATCACGACCAAAATAGTGACCATGGTGTTTCTCTCCTTTGATAGAGCGTCGCCGCTCAACGGGAACTGTAGAGCCTCGCGTGACACGAGTACATAAGGGAGATGCCGTAACGGTTTCGGGGATCACCCGTAGCGTCAAGCGCATTAGGACAGCTGCTCAAGAAAGGCAGGTGCAGACGCCGACTATTTTTGGTCGACGTCTGCCGCTTGGCGGGGTGCAATCGGCGGGAGTTGAGAGGGGCAGTGTTGCAGTTACTTCGGCGACTTTAGCGTCGTACGGGCAGACCGGCAATCCGGTAATACTCGTATCTCCCCTGAGAAATTTGCCTATTCAGGCGAGGGCCCGGAGAATTTCTGCCGACGAGCCGATTGGCAGCCTGAATCCAAAGAAACCCGACCCGATAACCGGATACGGCTTATTCCCGTCTGCGTTAAGGCTTGCACCTGATTCAGTGGCGGCTCATGGAAGCCTAAAGTGTTTCTTGCCGCTTCGTGGGCGCGGATCGAGGAGGTTTCATGAAAACGTTTCAAACGACATTGAAAAACGCATTGGGATTAACAGGCCTACTCATCGCCGGATACATTGTTGTGACCTCGTTGCCCGACATCCGTCGTTACATACGAATCTCCAGAATGTAGACCGGCTTTGCAAGGGGGTGTTCCTGCGGCAGGGGATCATCTTGAACCATTCACGTTAGCTCTCAACTATGTGGCACCAGGAGAAGAACAATGAACTCGGATCAGCTCGAAGGTAAATGGAAGCAGATGAAGGGCTCTGTGAAAGAGAAGTGGGGCAAACTGACAGATGACGACCTCGATGTTATCGCCGGCAAACAAGACCAGCTGGCAGGCAAGATCCAGGAGCGTTACGGAATTTCGAAGGAAGAAGCCGCGAAGCAGATACGTGAATGGTCGGACTCGATTCCGGATGCGGATTCGCCCGAGCGCCGGCGCGCAAGCTAGCTCCGCGCGTGCTGCCAGAAACAGTCGGAGCCGCCTATGTCGTGGCGGCTCCAACACCAACCTAAAGTCCCGTTTATCCGAATCCTCACGCTACGTTCATACCGTTCTTACCTCGAAAATCGGCAACCCGCGCCGGCGTGCACTGACACCAAACTCCGCCGTATAATCTGGCTTATCGCGGATCGTGCCATCCCACATCATTACTGCGCCTGCCGGCTCTTCTAACTGCCGAGCCAACTCGACGGCCTCATCCAGAATTCGTTCGCTGGTCATGCTATACGGGTCAACGTCACCCACCCGGCCGAGCGTGATCAGATCGCCGGCCTCATCCACTTCATCCAGCACCTCGTCATAGATACTCCCCCAGTCACCCGGGCGATCCACCACCGAACTCTGACGAAATGTCGCTCGGTCGAACGGCAAAATGATCTTGCGTCTAAGACCCAGCTTCCCTGCCTCCTTTGAGGCTACGAGGTCTGCACCACACGCTGCCGAACTCACGATAATAGTTGCCCCGCGCTCAACAAGCAGCCCGCGCAAGGCACCGGCGACTCGCTCCACATTTCTCGACGGAAACCGCGGATCTTTCGAATCAGCCTTATCGATTCTTCGCCCGGCTAGTGCAATTATCATGGTTGGAAATCCGTTGCCCAGTCCCGCACGTTAGCTCTGCAGCGCGCCCCGCTTATGCCGAGCGCTCGCTGGACTCCCGTGTCGCGGCGGACGCCGATTGGCTTGACGGAAGAACGATGGTGAACGAAGTGCCGGTGTCGCCCGTGGTAGAGCTCACGACCGCGATACGACCTCCGAGACGTTCTACGATACCCTTGACGACCCATAATCCAATACCAGTTCCCTTGTCTCCCTTAGTCGTGAAGAACGGCTCGAAGATGGTCCCAATATTTTCCACGGGAACTCCGCACCCCGTGTCCCGGACGGTGACTTCCACTTCGTTTTGCGCATTACTTTCTATCGACAAATCGAGGCGGCCGTTTTGTCCTATTGCATCAACCGCGTTACTGATCAAATTATTGAAGACCTGCCGCAAGTCGCTCGCGTGAAGGGTAACTTCGCCCTCGGAACGAAAGTCTCGATGCACAGTTATTCCAGCGGCCTGAAACTGCGGTTGAAACAAGCTGCATACATCGTTCAGAATCCCGGAAAGCCGTGTCACCACAGGCAGCTTGGTCTCGCGGTGCGGAGCAAGTGTTTGTTTCGTGAGACTCGACAGCCGGGCAATTTCGCCTTCGGCTAGGTCCACAAGTTCTCTTCCCGTCGCATCCAAATTCGGATTGGCCCGCAGCAAGTGCATCACGTTATAGAGCGAGTCCAGCGGATTATTGATTTCGTGGGCGATGGTCGCCACCAACCGTCCGGTAGACGCCAGCCGCTCCGAACGCTGCAACGCAAGCTCCAATTCGTCATGGAGCTTCTTAATCTGTGCGTCCGCCAGCTTGCGTTCCGTAACGTCCCGGATGGCGGCTGTTACGACCGTGCCGTCCTCCGTGGTCAGCGGGCTCAACGAGATCTCAACTGGAAATTCGATGCCATCCTTGCGTAGCCCAAAGAGTTCCAGTCCCACTCCCATCGGCCGCAGTCGCGGTTCTGCGAAGAAGTTTTCCCGGTGCCGCGGGTGCTGGCCGCGGTATCGCTCCGGAATGAGCACCTCAACCTGGCTACCCACCAACTCCGATCTTTCGTAGCCGAATAGCCTTTCGGTCTGCGCATTGACCAGTGTGATGCGCCCCGACTTGTCCACCATGACCATCGCGTCGGGCGCCGCTTCCAAAAGCGAGCGGAACTTGTCTTCGGCCCTTCGACGAACACTCAAGTCCCGAATCGCGCTACTTACCAACAGACCATCCGCAGTCTGGATAGGGCTGAGACTGATCTCAACGGGAAACTCGCTGCCGTCCTTGCGCAAGCCGAAGAGTTCCAAGCCTGCGCCCATGGGACGCTGTTTCGGGTCCTCGACATACGACAGACGATGCCGAACGTGTCGTCCGTGAAATCGCTCTGGCAGCAATACCTCGACCGAATACCCCAACAATTCCTGGCGCGGATACCCGAACAACTCTTCCGTACGCGAATTGATGAGCACGATCTTGCCGCTCCCGTCGACAATGACCATCGCATCGGGAGCGGACTCTAAGAGAGCGCGGAACTTATCTTCTTCCGCCTTGCGCTTGCTGACGTCACGTATCGCACTGATGACAACCGTACCGCCCGGTATTTGCACCGGACTCAGGCTAACCTCGACCGGGAACTCGGATCCGTCTTTGCGCAAACCGAGCAGGTCAAGCCCAACACCCATCGAACGTGTGCGCGGTTCACTGAAGAATCCGGCACGGTGGCCGGGGTGCTTCGAGCGGTAGCGTGACGGCACGAGCGCTTCAACCTTTTGGCCGGGCAATTCGGCGTCCGAGTACCCAAATAAGATCGCCGCTTGTTTGTTGGCCAATACGATCCTGCCATCCTGATCGACAATGACCATTGCGTCGGGAGCAGCTTCCAGCAGCGCGCGAAAGGTAGCTGGAATCCAATCTGCCGCTTTGGGAAAGGAATCATCCGGATTCATGTGGACCCCCAATCGGGAGGGTAGTCGACGATTCCTCTGTAATGCCGTCAAAACCCTGCGAACGGCGGATGAGCGGGCGAGGTTGCCAGCAGGATATGTTCGCTAGTGTCCGATGTCAAACGGAAGGTGGTTACTTTAGTTTTCGCGGTCGCACGATTTCTCTGGCATTCCTCTTCGGCGGCCGCTACAAGTGGCTCGGTGGGCTAGAGCTTCCTTGTGTCTCTGGCCGGTTCGCGCGCCTTGGCGCCAACGAGATTAGCTCTTTGAAAATTCCCGAAATGGAACTCAACTCACTGCGGAATCCGGCAACAATGACCTCTAACTCCTACGGGCAGATATGGATACATATAACTCTATATAGAATCAATCGTTTGCGAACAGTTTCCGCCCAACCCATTGATTCTAAACGACCGTGAATTTTGTTTTTCGTCAATCATCGCACGCTTCATAATGACCCTATGGGCTTTCCGAATCCTTCCCGGCGAGCTTTCCTGAAACGGGCAGCCGTCTTCAGCGGAAGTTTGGCGCTCGCCAGGCGCAACCTATTGGCCGTCGCCTCCGACGCCCTGGCAGACGCCTCGCCGCTCCGGTGTTTTGAGTATGGCGATGTGGTTCTCAGCAGCGAGGCCCACGAGCGTCAACTCGACAACACCCACACCATCCTCATGAGCCTGAACGAAGACGGGTTGATGAAACCGTTCCGGGAGATGTCCGGCCTCCCCGCGCCCGGTGAGGACCTGGGTGGCTGGTATATGTACAAGCCCGATTACGACTACCGCAAGGACAGCGCCGGCCTCTGTCCAGGCGGAACTTTCGGCCAGTGGGTGTCGGCGCTGGCTCGGTCTTTTGCGATCACGAATGACCCCGCGACGCGAGAAAAGGTATTGCGTTTGAACCGACTTTACGCCCAGTCGGTGAAGGGCGGCTTTTTCCAGATCAACCGCTTCCCTGCCTATTGTTATGACAAGCTTGTCTGCGGGTTGATTGACTCGCATCAATTCGCGAAGGATCCAAAGGCCTTGGAGATTCTGCAACAGACGACCGACCTTGCCCTGCCACACCTCCCTCCCAAAGCCGTAGACCGGGAGCAGAGCTGGCGTGCTGGGAAAGACATTTCTTATAACTGGGACGAATCGTACACGCTGCCGGAGAACCTCTTCCTCGCCTACCAACGTGGCGCAGGTGACCGATACAAACAACTGGCGATCCGGTTCCTCGACGACTCAACCTACTTCGATCCGCTGGCCTCGGGCATCAACGTACTGCCGGGCAAGCATGCCTACAGCTACGTGAACGCGCTGAATTCCGCTATGCAGGCCTACTTGACGCTAGGTAGCGACAAACACCTGCGCGCCGCCCGCAATGCTTTTGAAATGCTCGTGAACACTCAGAGCTTTGCCACCGGCGGATGGGGCCCCGACGAACTCCTGCGTGAACCCGGCACCGGCGCACTCGGGACCAGTCTGGCTGACCAACACAAAAGCTTCGAAACTCCGTGCGGAGCGTATGCTCACTTCAAACTCACCCGGTCGCTGTTGTGCGTGACTCGCGAGACCGAGTATGGCGACAGCATGGAGCGAGTGATGTACAACACCGTGCTCGGCGCCAAGCCGCTTCAGGCCGATGGAACGGCGTTTTACTATTCGGATTACAACTTCCACGGACAAAAGGGTTACTCGAACCATCGCTGGCCCTGTTGCTCGGGAACCCTGCCGCAGGTGGCAGCCGATTACCACATCAATGTTTACTTTCACGACCAACACGACTTGTTTGTAAACCTCTACATCCCGTCCAAAGTGCAATGGCGATACGGACCCACGCCTATCGATGTGACGCAACGGACCAATTACCCTTTCGACGGGGTCGTGCAGTTTGAGTTCACCATGGCCAGTCCGCAAGAGTTTGGCTTGCACTTCAGGGTTCCCGCTTGGACAGCGGGCGCCACGGTCGCAGTAAATGGAAAGCGGCAGCCAGTAAACCTCGAACCGGGTACTTTCGCCTCGATCCGCCGGCAGTGGAAGACCGGCGACCGCGTCGAGTTGGAGCTGCCGATGACGATGCGACTGGAAGCGGTTGACCCTCAGCATCCTGACATCGTGGCCTTGATGCGTGGACCGTTGGTGCTCTTCCCCATAACAAGCAATGCTCCAGTCGTAACGCGTCGACAATTGCTTGAGGCCACACGATCTGGTTCACGGAGTTGGCATGCTGAAACTACCAGCGGCCCCATAACTCTGCTCCCTTTCACTGAGATCGGGGCTGAACCGTATACCACTTATCTGCGAGTCGGTTAAGATGCGTCCTGCATCCGTTCCTGAACGTGTCAAGCCGGTCCGCGATTGCCGCAGCGTGCGCGATTCGAAATTGCGTCTCGCGCAATTGTCGCGAGGCGGTATATCCTTACCTCGCGAATTCCGGCAACGTTAGCTCATGGTCCTCAGGAGGGCATCCTATCCGCGCGTGGCGTGCCGCCCGAGGCAGTACCGGTTCACTTCCATCGGAGAAGGAGTCTCAAACTTGAAAGCGAAATTCTGTCTGTTGGCAACTCTTGTGGCTGCGATGTCGCTGACCAATGTCTCCTGTCGAAAAAATCCAGCGGAAGAAGCAACGACCCACAAAGATGATTACCAGAAGGCTTACGTTTACGCTTTCCCGATGATCGCCGCCTATAAGGCGATGTACCAGTTCAATATCGACAAGTCGAACTCGCAATACAAGGGACCCTTTCAACACGGTTTTGAATTCGGCCCAGGTGTTCACTCCCAAAGACACCGCAATAGTGACCCCCAACAGCGACACCCCGTATTCGATGCTGCAGGCCGACCTGCGCGCTGAGCCCTTAGTTTTCTGCGTCCCCGACGTTCCGAAGGGCCGCTATTTTTCCGTCCAGCTGACCGACATGTACACCTTCAATTACGGATATGTTGGTAGCCGCACGACGGGCAATGACGCCGGCTGTTATATCGTCGCCGGTCCGGGCTGGACCGGCTTGACACCTCCTGGAGTCAGCAGGGTCTTTCGATCCGAAACTCAGTTCAGCCTTCTCATTTATCGCACCCAGTTATTCGGTCCCAATGACGTCGATAACGTGAAGAAAATTCAGGCGGGATACACCGTTCAACCGCTTTCGGCATACATTCATCAGCCGGCGCCACCCGCGCCTCCTCCGATCGACTTTCCGCGGTTCACCGAGGAGGCTTTTAAGACACAATTTCCGTCCTACCTGAATTTCCTTCTGCAGTTCTGTCCCGAAATCCCGGAAGAGGCGGCGGTTCGCCTACAATTCGCAGCTATTGGCATCGGGCCGGGCATACCGTTCGACTTCGAAAAACTCACAGACGCGCAAAAAGGTGAGTTGGCCCTTGCCCTGAAAGACGGTTTCGACGCAATCCAAAAGCAGCGCGACTCGATCGGAAAGAATGTGAACGGTTGGATCGTCGGTTCCGCTTTCGGGAACCGTGATTTTTATCACGGTGATTTTCTGCTCCGGGCGGCGGCTGCCCTGGCCGGCATCTACGGTAATGATGCCGAAGAGGCTGTATATCCCTTGGCGAAGAGTGATGGCATTGGCGCTCCGCTCGATGGTAGCAAGCACGACTACACGCTCACCTTTGCTGCCAACAGCCTTCCGCCAGTAAATGCCTTCTGGTCAGTGACCATGTACGACGGCAAAACGCAGTTGCTTATCGAGAATCCGATCAATCGTTATCTAATCAATTCGCCGATGCTGCCTTCCATGAAAAGCAACGCCGATGGCTCGTTGACGATATACATCCAGAAAGATGCTCCCTCGGCAGACAAGAAGGCCAACTGGCTTCCCGCTCCGAACGGTCCGATTTATTTAGTGATGCGTCTTTATTGGCCGCGTAGGCCACTTCAGTCCACAAATGGTCGTCAGCCACCACCTTCCATTCTTCCTCCCGGCGATGGGACCTGGAAGCCACCGGGGGTGCTGGTCACCCGGTAGATCGGAAAGTGATTCTTGTTTGCGCGGTCAGCGCCCTGCGAGGTTAGCGGCTACATCTCCAGCGATCGGAACCATGAACCGCTCGCCTTGAAACGCCTTCACCATGCAGACAATCCACAGTACAAACGTCACAAAGCCAATCGCAATTAGCAAGGTCAATCCGATGCCGAAGCCCGCGAAATGTCCAACCCCGTAACCGCCCCATGGACCCCAACCGTGGAACGCCCACCCCAGTCCGAACATTACGCCTACCATCGCCCGAATAATGTGCAGTCCTCCAAAGGTCACCATCGACTGCGCGGCATGAAACCGAACGTATGGACGATTGTCGATTAGGAAGAAAATGATGCCGGTGAGCCATCCGAGAACATAGCTTAACGTTGCAGCGGCGTTTTCTGAGAGTCCGGAGGTCGCCGGTTGATACGGGGGTGCCGGAGGCCGAAAGCCAGGGCTCGCCGGCCCGGCGACTTGGGGTTGTCCGCATTTCTGGCAAAACTGCGCGGCGTCAGGAACCTCGGCTCCGCACTTCGTACAATGGGCCATTTCACCCTCCTCTTTCCTCGCCCGCATGATACGCCAATTTATTGAAACGCAATGTCACGGAGCGAAAAGCCAACGACCCCGCCAACCGAGGCCTTTGGTGTTCTCCTGCACTTTCGCGCCACTCTCTGAATCTAGACATTAGCGGCAAATCGTGCGAACCTCTGAGAGGGATTGCACCGCCGGTCGAGGGGTTGCATTGAGTTCGGCATTTATCGCATAAGTATTTCCGACGCTTACAGTTAGCTAGTGAACCGCATCCCGTCGGTACGTTCGGTCCTCCCCCGACTGGCGGTCAGAGATGCGTCAATCAGCGTGTCACCCGCTTCTAGCTCTAGGAGAGTCAACAACCATGGAAGACCCGGCAACTTCGGGTTTCTGGCTATCGCCGCAGCAAAAACACGTCTGGACCCTACAGGAGTCGCGGGGCGCTCGACGATCGGTGTGCTTGAATGTGGTCGAAGGCCTCGAGTCTGTGGCCACGATTCCGCTGGCTATCGAACATGTCCTGGCCCGGCACGAAATCTTGCGGACCGTCTACGTTCGTCAGCCAGGGATGATGTTCCCTTTTCAGGCACCTCTTGCGAGTGTCACGCCCGACGTTGAATCCATCGACCTGAGCGGCTTGTCCGTGACTGAACAGGAGTCGGCTCTAAACGAACTTTTTCGAGCTGAGCGACTCCGCGAATCCCTTCCCGAGCGGTCGCCGATTCTCACGGCCAAACTCGTGACCATGGACCCGGGTCGTGCTGCGCTTGTGCTGAGCCTCCCAGCGGTGGCCGGAGACAGCCGCTCACTTCGCATTCTCGCGGATGAGATTCTGCAATTCTCAACGCAACCCACCGCCACCACGGAAGTCGAACCACTTCGCTACGTGCAATTTTCTCAGTGGCAGAATGACCTTCTCGATGGCGGCGATGAGAACGCCGTGAATGGACGCGAGTTCTGGGCCGGACATTCTGGGGTGGATGCCGCTCTCGTGATACCGAACGAACGCAAGTCTACGGGATCCTTTTCGCCACAATTGGTTTCATCCGGCGTCGACTTGGCGACCCTGCGCAAGGTGGAGTCCCTTGCCATTGCTTCGAAGGCGTCAAAGGCGGAGATCCTTTTGGCGGCATGGCAGTCCCTGCTGTGGCGGCTTACTGGACAGACGTCGTTCTCAGTCGGTGTCGTATTTGAGGGCCGGGAATACGAGGAGTTGCAAGGGCTGATCGGATTAGTTGCGAAGACAATTCCGATTGGCGCAAGGTTCGATAGTGACTATCGCTTCCGTGAGATCGCCGAGCAAGTTCATACCTCGGTTGCCGAGGCAGCGGAGTGGCAGGAATGTTATCGCCCCGGCTCCGGATTTGCTGATGGGCCTCCTGTCAGCTTCGAATTCCTGCCGAAGCCCACTTCCTCATCGGCGAGTCCTGTCTCAGTGTCCCGGCAACGGGTGTTCGATTGGCATGATGCCTATAAGCTCAAACTGTCGGCGCTGGAAGGGGGAAACGATCTCACTCTCGAATTCCATTACGACGAATCGCGCTTCGAACGAAAGTTTGTCGAGCGATTGGCCGGATATTTCCAACGCCTGCTCACGGCTTCGGCAGCGAATCCTGAGATGCAAGTCTCGCGACTCCCCCTGCTGGATGAACTTGAAGACCGTCAACTGATAGTCGATTGGAATCAGACCTCGACGGTTTATCCGCGGGAAAAATGCTTCCATGAACTCTTCGAGGCACAGGCACTCACCACCCCAGATCGCCCGGCGGTGCGATTTAGTGAGACCGTGTTGAGCTACCGTGAGCTAAATGAGAGGGCAAACCAGCTTGCGGGTTTCCTGCGCACATCGGGTGTGAATGCCAACTCGCTAGTTGGACTTTGTGTCGAGCGATCTGCAGACATGCTGGTTGCGCTCCTGGCCATCCTGAAGGCAGGCGGGGCTTATGTGCCGTTGAATCCCGATAATCCCAAGCCTCGTTTGATGCATCAACTTTCAGGGCTCGTCGCTTTGATCACGGAAAGCCGGTTGAGCGGCCGGATACCGGCGTTTCCCGGAAAAGTGATTTGTTTAGATCGTGATCAGCACGATTGGTCGGAGCTGTCGGACGAAGATATGGAGTGCACGACGACGCCGGAGAGCACCGCCTACGTGATTTATACCTCTGGCTCGACTGGGGTGCCCAAGGGAGTCGCCGTGCGTCATCGGAATTTGGTGAATTACAGCTACTTCATTACCCAGCGCTTGGGGCTCAATCAATACCCTGCAGGCCTCAACTTCGCTACCGTGTCGACCATCGCTGCCGACCTGGGAAATACCTGCATCTTTCCCTCTCTTATTTCGGGCGGTTGCGTGCACGTAATCGCTTACGATGACTCCACCGATCCACAGCGTTTTGCAGACTACAC
This sequence comes from uncultured Acidobacteriaceae bacterium, assembly GCA_963730105.1. GTDB lineage: Bacteria > Acidobacteriota > Terriglobia > Terriglobales > Acidobacteriaceae > DASRAA01. The sequence continues at coordinate 132,571 of CAVSQO010000003.1, read as the reverse complement.
GACCACGTATCCGATCGATGTTCTAAAGATCGTGCCTTCACATTTGCAGACGCTTCTGCAATCTGCGCACGCCCAGCAGATTCTGCCTCGCAGGTTTCTGATTCTCGGCGGAGAGGCACTTACCGCCAACCTGGTGGTAAAGATTGAGTCACTGGGCGCAACTTGTGAGGTATTCAATCACTATGGCCCGACGGAAACGACGGTCGGGGCGCTGACCCTCCGCCTCGCCGATTTCGACTGGAAAAGTTCAACAGCAGCTACGCTTCCGATTGGACGCCCCATCGCAAATACCCAAGTTTATGTGCTTGATGAGCTGCTCCAGCCTGTTCCAACCGGGGTTGTTGGAGAGCTTTATATCGCTGGTGATGGTGTATCTGCGGGGTATTTAGATCAGCCCGACCGAACCAAGGAGCGATTCCTTCCAAACCCGTTTGCTGCTGATTCCGACTCCAAAATGTATCGTACTGGCGACCTTGCCCGTTACCTTCCAGCGGGTGAGGTGGAGTTCCTCGGTCGCTCTGACGACCAAATCAAGGTCCGCGGTTTCCGTATTGAATTGGGAGAGATCGAGTCAGTCCTGCTGCAACACGCCAGCGTTAAACAGGCCGTGGTTATGGCCAAAGATGACGAACGCGGGGATAAGCGGCTAGTGGCCTATATTGTCGGCGACCGGGGCATCACCGCCGAGGATATCCGGACACGTCTCAAGGCAGAATTGCCAGACTTCATGGTTCCGTCGACGATAGTAGTGCTACCCAAAATTCCACTGACTTCGAACGGAAAGATCGATCGGCAAGCCCTTCCCGAGCCCGAGGCTGTGGAAAACAGGGTTTTCATTGCCCCCAAAACGGAGGCGGAAGTTGTTGTATCCAAGATATTTGCCGAAGTTTTGCGGCGCGACCGCGTCAGTGCCGACGACAACTTTTTTGATTTAGGTGGGCATTCACTCCTGGCTACTCAAGTCGTATCGAGGATTCGGGAGCACTTCCGAATTGAGCTGCCAATTCGAGCACTCTTCGAAAATCCCACGATCGACCGCCTAGCGGACGCCATCGCAAACTCCGATCAGCCGCTTGAGCCAGCAAACCAGTCGCGCATCGTCCGTGTGTCGAGAGATGCTTATCGCACTGGTCGAACCTGAACTGCTGCTGCCCTTTACTAGTTGGTGAATCGTCACTTCAAAAAGTTTTCACTAGGATTAATATGTCACCATAGGGCCATTACTCGTTCCCCAATTGGTTGCACATACAAGCGACTTACCGATATGTAGCTGAAAATAAGTGTTTTAGCTCAAATCAATCCAGTTAGAAACTTGTTGACATCACTTGAAATTCGCCCTATAAGTTGAGTACTCGAAGCGCTTCGATCAGGCAACCCGAAGCGATATTCAGTTCTGGCCAATACCATGGATTTGTGCGCCTCTGAAGTGCCGAAGACTATCTCAACCGGCAACTCAGGGCTTCCTCACGTCGACTTGACGATACCGAACTCAGCGGCAGACGAAGTCGAGGCACGGGTGGCGCGTCTATCCAACCAAACTGACGCCGACTACCCGCGTCATGTCTGCCTGCCACAACTACTCGAAGATTCCTTTGCCCGGAATCCCCATGCCACGGCCGTTGAGTGTCTGGGGCAATCGCTAACCTATGCGGAACTGGACGTTCGCTCGAATCAGTTAGCGCGCATCCTGCTGCGAAAGGGCGCCGGACCTCATGTGTTAGTAGGTTTGTGTCTCGAACGATCAGTCGAAATGGTCGTCGCGCTACTCGGAATCCTAAAAGCGGGTGCGGCGTATGTGCCACTGGATCCGAGCTACCCCAGCGACCGAATTAAATACGTGCTGGACGACGCCCGCGTGAAAATCCTGGTCACACAGCCGGGGCTAACCACTAGCCTTCCGCCTACGTCTGCCGAAATCGTTACCGTCGATCCGGAATGGCGGGAGTTCCACTCGGAGGACCCGGGCCCGGTGGCGGCCGGCATCGAGTCGGACAATTTGGCCTACGTTATTTACACCTCTGGCTCTACGGGCCGGCCAAAGGGCGTTCAACTCGAACACCGGAGCGTCGTGAATTTCCTGTGTTCGATGCGTCGAAATCCGGGAATGACTGCCAGTGACGTCCTTGTTGCCGTCACTACCCTCTCGTTTGATATCGCCGGATTGGAGATGTATCTCCCGCTGCTGGTTGGCGGCAAACTTGTGGTGGCATCCCGCGACGTGACAATGGACGGTCGCCTCCTCATGCAGTTGCTCGAGCAGAGCGGCGCAACCATCATGCAGGCCACTCCGACCACTTGGCGGGTATTACTCGAATCTGGGTGGAAGGGCGACTCGAAGCTTAAGGTGCTTGTCGGCGGAGAAGCGCTCCCGGCCGACCTGGCACGCCAGCTCTCCCGCTGCTGCAGCTCTGTTTGGAACATGTATGGGCCAACCGAAACCACGATCTGGTCCAGCGTTTACGAGGTGGAGGGCACGGAAGCGAAGTTGGTTCCGATCGGGAAACCGATCGCCAATACGACGTTCTACATTCTCGACGAGAACCGCCAGCCCGTCCCTGAGGGCGCGGAAGGAGAGCTCTATATTGGCGGCGAGGGAATCGCACGCGGGTATTTTGAAAGGGACGCGCTGACCGCAGAAAAGTTTGTTCACGATCCCTTCAGTTCTGTCCCGGCCGCTCGAATGTACCGAACCGGCGACCTGGCGCGACATAAGCAAGACGGAAACGTTGAGTTCCTGGGGCGCATCGATCACCAGGTCAAGATCCGCGGCTTCCGCATTGAGCTAGGTGAAATTGAGGCGGTGCTAGAGCAATACAACGGGCTGAACCAAGCTGTTGTAATCGCGCGAGAAGACACCCACGGCGATAAACGTCTGGTGGCGTATGTCGTTCCCAGTGCTCCGAACTCCGTAACATCTGCCGCACTTCGAGAACATGCTCAAAAGCAGCTGCCGGACTATATGGTTCCGAGCGCTTTCGTGCGCATGCCCAAGCTGCCACTTACCCCGAACGGCAAAGTTGATCGCAAGGCTCTTCCGGCGCCGAATGTTTCCGACTTTGCGACTGCTTTCGATTACATTGCGCCACGTGACGAAACGGAACGCAAACTGGTGCGACTGTGGGAGGATGTGCTGGGAATAAGCCCCATCGGCGTGACCGCCAGTTTTTTTGATCTGGGCGGACGGTCTGTGCTGGCCGCACGGTTGTTCACGAAGATTTTGCGGACCTTCGGTAAGGAACTGCCGCTCTCAACGTTGTTCCAGTCTCCGACAGTTGAATTACTGGCAAAGGAACTGCAACCCGTCCGCCGAATTGCAGAATACAAGACCGTCGTTCCCATTCAGGAGGGCGGTTCGCTACCGCCATTTTTCTGCGTGCACGGCGGTGCCGGCAGCACGCTCTTTCTGCACCAGTTGGCAAATCAGCTTGGCCCTGCCCAGCCCTTCTACGGCATTGAGCCTGAAGGAATGGACGGGAAACCGTTTCAGCGCCCAACGGTGGAGGAAATGGCTGCGCATTACCTCGGTGAGATTCGCAAAGTGCAACCGAATGGTCCTTACTACCTCGGCGGATACTGCTTTGGGGGCTTGGTAGCGTTCGAGATGGCTCGCAAGCTGGATGAACGGGGCGAGGATGTTGCTCTGGTTGCCCTATTCAGCGCGGCACTGCGTTTCAATCACGCGGAAGCACACCCCGCTCCGGTGGAGTCTTCCGGTCGAAGCGGCTCCAGAATCGCCAGGGCTGTTTCGTCGCCGATTCTCACGCTACGCAACCTGTCGCGGGCAGCCTATTGGCGTGCGCTTCCGACCATAAGAACGTATTCTTATAAGTTCCTCTTTAGTTTAGGACTTCGGGTTCCACCTGACATGCGAACTATGTATGTGACGCAGTCACTGGGACAGGCCGAACAGAGCTATAAGCCCAAGCCTTACTCGGGGTCGCTTGTTCTGTTTTATGGGCCCGGCACTTTGGACTACGGTCCCAATCTTGGATGGGACGGGCTTGCTGAGCGTTTCGAACACTGTGTAATTGGCGACGGCATCCCAGACAGTCGGCGCGACATAATGAATGAACCGCTGGTGGAAATAACTGCGACGCAACTTGCGCCCTACCTTAAGGGAGAACGCGAAGTGCATCGCCTACGCCCACCTTTGACCAGGAACTAAGGAGTAACTCATGGAACGTACAATGTCGCCCGGCAAGAGCCTCGGAGCCATCCGCCGTAAAGCTGTCGATCTGGCTCACTTCAACCCCATCAAGGAAAGCCAGATGGACCCTGACCAGACGCTTCCCCTGATCATGGAACCGGCTACGGATCAGGTCGACCTCGCCGATTGGGCTCGCAATAACCGTGACTACGTCGCACAGAAGTTACACAAGCATGGCGGCATTCTGTTCCGCGGCTTCAACTTGAAAACTCCGCAGGATTTTGAACGGGTAGCTGCCGGCGTGTATACGGAGCTGTTCTCCGAGTATGGCGATCTTCCCCGCGAGGGCGCCGGCGGCAAGATCTACACGTCCACGCCCTACCCCGAAGAAAGGTGCATCCTCTATCACAACGAAAGCTCGCACATGAACCGCTGGCCTACGCGCATCAGCTTCTTCTGCGTGATCGCGGCCAAGGAAGGCGGCTGCTCTCCTGTAGTGGACTGCCGCAAGGTATACCAACAACTCGATCCGGTGATCCGTGAGAAGTTTGAGCAGAAGGGCGTGATGTACGTGCGCAATTTTTCCGATGGGCTTGACGTGAGCTGGCAGCACTTCTTCCAGACTGATAACCGGTCCGAAGTCGAGGAGATCTGCAGTAAACAAGGCTTCATTTGTGAGTGGGTAGGCAACGACAATCTAAGGGTAAAGCAGCGCTGCCGCGCGGTTCTTCGCCATCCAGTAACCGGGGAACTTTCGTTCTTCAATCAGGTTCAGTTGCACCATGTCCATTGTCTGGATCCGGATGTACGGGAATCGCTCCTTTCAATCTTCAAGCGCGAAGACCTGCCCCGGCATGTTTACTACGGTGACGGTTCCGAGATCGAGGATTCGGTCATGGATCATGTTGGCGAAACGTACGAAAAAAACGCAGTCCGCTTCACATGGCAGGAGGGCGACATGGTCTCGCTCGACAACATGCTTGCCGCTCATGCACGTGATTCGTTCGTCGGTCCGCGCAAGATCGTCGTTGCCCTAGGCGACATAATTGATGGCGCCGAGGTGGATCGCATCAACAGCGCTCGCTTGTAGCTTCTTGATTCGCTGAAACGATTGCACTGGGTTCTATTCAGATGAAGGTTGAAGGCACAATGCAGGCAAGTACGACAGGGACTGTCCCAGCTTCACCAGCTGAAGACCAGCAGGTCTACGTGTTCCCTGTCACATTCGCACAGCAGCGCCTGCTGTTTCTAAACCAGCTTGATCCGTCCAACACGTCTTACAGCGTGCCGTGGTCAATTCGCGTCTCAGGCTCGCTGAATGCCACTGCCTTGGAGCGGAGCCTCAATGAGATCGTGCGGCGGCACGAAATTCTGCGCACCACTTTCGACGTCGTGGAAGGCCATCCGGTTCAGATTGTCTCTCCGTCCATGCGCGTTCCATTGAACTTGGTCGATTTGACTACCGTGACCGATCCCGAGGCGGAGGTCCAAGCAGCGGCCAGAAATGAAGCGCTCTCACCAATCGATCTTAAGCACGGTCCAATGGTGCGAACGACGCTTCTTCGCCTAGATGAAGCGGACTACGCCCTGCTGATAACGACACACCACATAGCATTTGATGGCTGGTCGCGCCGCATCCTGGTAACCGAGCTGGCTGCTCTTTATGAGGCTTTCTGCGCTGGGCAACCGTCGCCGCTTCCTGAACTGCCGTTGCAGTATGCGGATTTCGCAGTCTGGCAACGCAACCATATGCAGGGGGAGACCCTTGCAAATCTGCTGAATTACTGGAAGCAGCAATTGTCCGGTTCCCCGACAACTTTGGACCTCCCGACGGATCGGCCTCGTCCAGCGATTCAGAGCTATTCCGGGGCAACCGCGAATTTCACTCTTTCTGCCAAACTTAAGGAAGACCTGATTCGCCTGGGGCGCCGGTCGGAAGCGACGCTCTTCATGACGTTGCTTGCCGGATTCAAAGCATTGTTATCTCGATATTCCGGACAAGACGATGTCGTTGTAGGCACGCCGATTGCGAATCGCAATCGTGCGGAAGTGGAGGGGTTAATCGGTCTTTTCGCCAATACCCTGCCGTTGCGCACAAAACTGGACGGTGATCCTACCTTTCGTGAGCTACTGGCCCGGGTGAAAGAAACTGCGTTAGGCGCCTACGCGCATCAGGACATGCCCTTTGAGCGCCTGGTTGAGGAGCTTCGGCCCGAACGCAGCCTTGGCTACAACCCAATGTTCCAAGTGGTCTTTTCCCTTCAGAACGCGCATAGAGCCACATTTGAACTTCCCGGGCTGAAACTTAGGCCACTGGGTGCGCTCAGCAATCTGACTTCAAAGTTCGACCTGTCGTTCTTCCTTTTCGACGCCCATGACGGCTTGGAGGGAAAAGTCGAGTACAACACCGATCTTTTCGATGGCGCAACAATTGATCGGATGCTGAGCCACTTCCAAATATTGCTTGAGGCTGCAGTTGCAAACCCCGAGGAGCGCGTTTCGAAGCTGCCTCTCCTGTCGTCCGGGGAGCGGCAACAACTTTTAGTCGAATGGAATTCGACCGAGGCCGAGTATCCCAAGGACAGCTGCCTCCACGAGCTCATTGCTCAACAAGCTCGGCAGAATCCTGATCGAATTGCGGTCCAGGCCGGCCCCCACCAGTTGAGTTATGGCAGCATGCACAAGCGCTCCAATCAACTTGCCCGCTATTTGCAGAAGCGAGGCGTTGGGCTAGACGTGCCGGTCGGGTTAATGGTCAGCCGGTCAACTGATCTGCTAGTCGCGATCCTGGGAATTCTAAAGGCTGGTGGGGCTTATGTTCCACTGGACCCCATTTATCCCAAGGACCGCATCGCGACGATCCTCGACGACACTCACGCACCGGTCTTATTGACCGACCAAGTACTCGCAGAGACATTACCCGACTCGACATCGGAACGGGTCTACATTGATACCGATTGGGCCGCGATTGCGAATGAGAGCACCGACGATCTACCCATTTCGGTCGGAGCCGCGAACCTCATGTACGTGCTGTATACGTCGGGATCGACTGGCAAGCCCAAGGGCGCACAGATCGAGCATCGAAATGTGGTGAATTTCCTTTTCAGCATGCTGCGGAAGCCAGGACTTACAGCAGAAGACGTCTGGCTGGCTGTAACGACGTTATCGTTCGACTTTTCAGTACTCGAGCTATATTTGCCGCTCCTGGTTGGGGCTAAAGTCGTACTGGCGTCGCGGGAGCAGGCTGCGGATCCTCTTGAGTTACAGGCGCTATTAGCCGTTTCGAACGCGACTGCGATGAGTGCCACTCCGGCAACGTGGCGCATGTTGCTCGAGTCTAATTGGGCCGGGAACCCTGACCTTCTGCTCTTTTGTGGTGGAGAAGCGCTTTCTCCTGACTTGGCTAATCAACTATTGCCACGCTGCCGTGAGTTGTGGAATGTGTATGGGCCGACTGAGACTACGGTCTGCTCTCACCTCTACCAGGTGAAATCGGTGTTGAATCAAATCGCCCCTATCGGCGTTCCCAATTCCAACGTCTCGATGTATCTCCTCGACTCACATGGGGAGCTCGTGCCAATTGGGGTTCCAGGCGAGCTTTACATCGGTGGTGCCGGTGTCGGCCGCGGTTATCAAAACCGTCCCGATCTCACTGCGGAACGATTCGTTGCCAATCCATTTCGGCCTGTGGAGCGCTTGTACCGGAGCGGCGATATAGCCTCTTATCTTCCCGATGGCAATTTGCGATATCACGGGCGGGCGGACTTCCAGGTTAAGATTCGCGGTTTCCGAATCGAACTGGGCGAGATTGAATCGGCGCTGGCTAGCCATTCCAGTGTTGAACGAGCCGTGGTCGTCGTCCACGAGGACCGACCGGGGGGAAAGCGTTTGGTCGCCTATGTGGTTCCTAAACCAGTACAGGAGATACAGCCGGCGGAGTTACGGATTCACTTAGAACGCAACCTGCCCGACTACATGGTTCCATCGATCTTTATCATGCTAAATTCGTTGCCGGTCAACGCCAACGGAAAGATCGATCGACGTGCGCTCCCGGCTCCAGACTGGTCGACGCTCGCGACTGCTGAGAAAACAGCCCCCAAAGACAATTTAGAGCTAATACTTGTCAGAATTTGGGAGCGAGTGCTGGGCGTCCCGAACCTTGGCGTGGAAGACAACTTCTTCGACCTTGGCGGACATTCAGTACTCGCGGTCCGCCTTCTGTCAGAGGTGGAAAAAGTAGTGGGCCGAAAGGTTCCCTTGGCTAGCCTCTTTCGAGGGTCTACGGTGGCATCGCTCGCGAACATCCTACGCCAAGGATCGGAGGCCGACCCTGAACCTCTGGTTGTCGAATTTCGAGGAGGCGACGAAGCGTCTCCACCAATCTTTGCGGTGGCCGCCCCCGGAGTGCGCGCTATCGGTTACGGTCTGCTTGCGCGTCACCTCGAAAATGGTCAGGGATTCTACAAACTACAGGCACAGGCTCCAATCGTTCAAGGGCGGCCCCTCAACTTGGCGGAGCTACGAAGCCTTGCGTGGCAGTATGTAGCGGGCATGCGCGCCGTTCAGCGGGAGGGACCTTATTATGTGGTTGCCATGTGTGGTGGATGCCAGATAGCGGAACAGATGATTCTGCAACTTGAGTCGCAGGGACACAAGGTGGCTCTGTTCGGGGTGTTCGACACTTGGGTCCTCGAGCATGCGCACCGCCGATGGGGTTGGTACCTCTTTAATTACCACCTGCGGTGGCGCTGGCTCAAGAGTGTCGATTTCCGCGCACGGCTCAAGTGGGTTAAGAAGGCACTCGAAAACCGCATCCGAATCTGGACTGGTAAAGCAAAACCGTCTCGCCCGTGGGTCGAGGCCTATTGGCCAACCGATTTCACGCCTCCTCGATTCCATGCGCCCGTCGTGCTGTTCAAACGTCCCAAGCAGCCCTATTACTACATCGATGATCCTCTTCTGGGTTGGGGCGCGCGCAGCCAAGGAGGGGTTGAGACTCACGAAGTAAATGCGGCCCATCACGAGGTATTGCGCGAACCTCACGTCCAAGCGGTGAGCGAGATTCTGACGGCTCGGGTCAAAGGCAGAAAGACACCAACTGACTCCTCAGCTACCCAGGGCCCCGTCGCGCAGCCCGTGACGGCGGCGTCGTCGAGCTAGTGGGCGCTTCGCGATGAACCTGGACTCCCATCGCGCTCGACCGTTCGTAGTGAGTCGATTCGACGATCCGTCGGATTCCTGCGGCACCACCCTGGCACCAAACGAAGTCCATGTTTGGCACAGGCACTTAGGGGTCCGGTCCAAGGAGCAAGAGTACTATCGGCTGCTTCTGTCGCCCGACGAGACTGCGCGCGCGCAACGCTTCAGATTCGAATCAGACCGGAACAACTTCGTCGTTGCGCGCGGCACTCTGCGCGAGTTGCTCGGACGGTATCTGGCGATTCCGCCTAAGGAACTGCGCTTCTCCTATTCCACGTTCGGTCGCCCATCTGTCGCAGATCTCAGCGCGACAACTGCGTTTGACTTCAACGTTTCACATAGTGGAGAGGTCGCCTTGATGGCGTTTTCAATAGGACGCCACATCGGAATAGATGTCGAAAAGGTCAGGCAGGACTTCACGACTGGCGAAATTGCAGATCGCTTCTTCTCATTCGCGGAACGCACCGCCTTGCGCGGGTTGTCCGAAGACCAACGACATGCGGCATTTTTTCGCTGCTGGACGCGTAAGGAGGCCTTTATCAAGGCATTGGGAGAGGGCTTGTCCCACCCTCTCGACCGATTCGACGTATCGCTCGATCCCAACACTCCCGCCGCGCTGTTGGCTACTCGACCAGACTCAAACGAAGCTCAGCGTTGGGAACTGAGTGATATCGAACTACCTGGCGACTATGTTGCGGCCCTCGCAGTATCGAAGTCGCTTTAGTCGGACCACAAGGGCGTGACGAATTCCTGCAGCAGAACGCTTGACGGCCTTCCTTACGACGATCTTTGCGGCGCTTCGTTCACTAGTCCGACCGCCTCCGGTGCGGTTGCCTTCAGTTTCCCGAATTGTGACTGTTTGCGCTTCTTCCTCTCGACTTCCTGTTGTTCAACTTCCTCGGAAGTCAGCATGGACAATGCGCTGAGACGAGTATCCGGCTGGGCGACAGCGCCTTGAAGCAAATTGCCAAAATGCAACAGCATACGTTGGATCGTCGCACGTTCGAACAGCTCTGTGCTGTAGACCCAGTAGCCCAACAAGCCTTCAGGCTTCTCGACCACAAATACAGCTAGGTCGAACTTCGACGTCGTGACGGGAACAGTGAAGGGGTCAACTTGCAATCCCGCAAGCTCGCGCTTGACCTGCGGAATGTTCTGCATCACAAAAAGAACCTGGACAATCGGGTTATGACTTGTGCTTCGCTCCGGCTGGACTTCCTGCACAATCTTGGGGAACGGAACTTCCTGATGCGCGTACGACTCCAACAATCCTTCGCGCACCCGGCCCAGCAACTCGCGGAAGGTGGGGTTTCCTGATAGATCAGTCCGCACAGCCATGAGATTGATGAAGAAACCGATCATTCGCTCAGTTTCAGGCATCATGCGATTGGCGAGGTCGGTGCCCACTACGATCTGCTCTTCGCCGGAATACTTTGACAGCATCGCCTGAAAGACGGCCATCAGCGTCATGAACAGCGTGGCGCCTTCCCGCCTCGCGAGGGCCTTCACCAAGTTGAGTTGATCGGATGGAATGCGCAACGTCTCGTGCGCGCCGTGAAAGGTTCGCGACGCGGGACGCGGGCGGTCAAGGGGAAGCTCCAGCACTGGCGGCATGCCTTTGAGTCGTTCCCGCCAGAAGGTTAGTTGTTTGTCCAACACTTCTCCCTGTAACCATTGCCTTTCTTGTGCAGCGTAGTCGGCGTATTGGACTTTCAACTCCGGGAGCGGTGACGGACTACCCGCACAGAACGCCTCGTAGAGCACGCCCAGTTCCTGCAGGAAGATTCCGGCCGACCACGCATCGCTAATGATGTGATGCATGGTCAGTTGCAACACGTGGTCATCATCGGCAAGCCGAAGCAGGAGTACGCGGAGCAATGGGCTGCGGCCGAGACTAAACGGACGCACCGCCTCCTCTACTGCGATGCGACGCGCCTCGGCTTCGCGCGCCTCGGCCGGATACGAAGCGAGATCCTGTATCTCCAACGGAATGGCCATCGATGCTGCAATTTCCAGCATCGCGTGGCCGTCTTTCGCGGTGAACGTGGTGCGCTGCGACTCGTGACGGCGCACTATTTCGTTGATGGCCTTCTCCAAAGCTTCCGTCCGAAGCGCTCCTCGTAGACGCAACGCGCGCGGAATGTTGTAGAGCGGATTATTGGGTTCAATCTGATCGAGCATCCAGAGGCGCTCTTGGGCGAACGACAGTGGCATGTCATCGCTGCGCGGCACGGGCGTGATCGGTGGTGGCAGTATGCCCTGCTCTTCCCGGCGCGCGGTGTCAAGCCGCTTCGCCAGTTCGGCAATGCTGGGGGCTTCAAAGATCGCCCGCACCGGCACCACCATCCGGAAATGTTCGCGCAACCGGGAAGCAATCTGGGTTGCAAGCAGCGAATGTCCGCCAATCTCGAAGAAATTGTCTTCAACCCCGATTCCTTCGCGTTTCAATACTTCGGCCCAGATAGCAGAAACGACTTCCTCGCTTGGCGTACGAGGGGCAATGGCGTCTTTTCTCGCTCCCTCTGCGTCTTCGGGACGCGGTAGAGCCCGGCGATCGATCTTGCCGTTGGCGTTAAGCGGCATCTTCGGAAGTTCAACAATAGCTGCGGGAACCATATAGTCAGGCATCTGGGCACGCAGGTAGCTGCGCAGTTCGTCAGCGCTCGCGGTCCCGACCACGTACGCCACGAGCGACTTCTCACCCCGCTCGTCGGCCAGCGTTTGCACCGTCGCCTGCTTCACTCCGTTATGACGCAGCAGCACTGATTCGACTTCGCCGAGCTCAATCCGAAAACCACGAATCTTAACCTGATCATCGATCCGACCAAGAAACTCCACGTTGCCATCCGGCAGATAGCGCACCAAATCACCGGTGCGATACATGCTCGCAGCCTGATCCGGCCCGAACCGCTCCGGTACAAATCGCTCGGCAGTGCGCTCCGGCTGGCCAATGTATCCGGCAGTGACACCTTCACCCGCGATATAGAGTTCCCCGGTAACGCCGACCGGAACAGGTTCACCGCGTTCGTCGAGAACGTAAACGCGCGTGTTAGCGATCGGCCGTCCGATGGGAATTGTCGGCGCCGGAGAGTTCACCCAGTCGTAGTCCTTGAGGCAAAGTGTCAACGAGCCCACCGTGGTCTCAGTCGGGCCGTAGTGGTTCAACACATCACAACTCGCTCCAGTGGCGGCAATCTTTTCCATCATTGGAAGCGTGAGCGCCTCTCCACCCATGATGAGGTACTTGCGAGGCAGAACTTCTCTGCCGCTCCCCGCATTGAGAAGCGCCATCAGGTGCGAAGGCACAATCTTCAGCACATCGACAGGGTACTTCGCCGTATATTCTCGAAGACGCTGGCTGTCGGCGGCTACGTCATAGCCGATGATATGAAGGCATCCGCCTGAAACCAGTGACGGATAGATGCACGTGTTGCCGAGGTCGGCACCCAAGGTCGAGACCGTCGCGAAGTTCAGAGGATCGGAATTGCTCTCCAGCTCCAGGCGGCGTTGAATGAACGTCGTGTAGTTGACTAGGTTACGATGGCGGACGGCTACACCCTTAGGGGTTCCGGTCGAGCCCGAAGTGTAAATGACATAGGCGAGGCTTTCAGGACTTATGACCGGCGGCGGATTGACCGAAGGCTGCTGCAACCACTGGTCCGCATGCTGATCGACCAGTACCAGAGTGCGGCCAAACGACGGCATCAAACACTCAAATTTGGCCTCAGTGATCAGCGCAGTCGCACCCGCCAGTTGCTGTGAGAGACGGGGTTTCGGATGCTCGGCGCTCAGCGGCACATACGCTCCGCCCGCCTTCAGGATGGCCAGCACCGCAACCATCATGCTCGTACTGCGGTCCAGGCAAAGGCCCACCAGGGAATTTGCGCCCACCCCCTTACTACGCAGGAAGTGACCCAACTGATTGGCCTGCAGGTTCAACTGTTCGAACGTGAGACAGTCGTCCTGATAACGCACCGCCGGAGCATTAGGTGTTCTTGCCGCTTGCGCCTCAACCAAATCGTGTATGCAGTGCTGGCGCGGGTACTCGACCGCTGTCTGGTTCCAGCCGCTAAGAATACTGCGACGGTCCGCGTCGTCAAGCAAGGGCAAGCACCCAATTTCGCAGTCAGCTTGCTTGGCCGCTGCGGACAACAAAGTCAGGAAATGGCGACTCCAGCGTTCGACCGTGTCGCGGTCGAGCCGGGCGGAGTCAAAGTGAAACGCCAGCACCAAGCGCTCGGCGTGACGACATGCCGCGAGTTTCACGAGGAAACGTTCGGCACAGACTCTCTGACTGGTGGTCGACACTTTCAACGCGCCAAATGTCGCAGGATCGGTCAACTCGTCGTAATCGAACGCGAGTGCCAGGACTGGGCCCTGCTCCTGCCCGGGCGGCAGACCAGCGTTGGCCCACGAGAAACTGTCTTGCCAGTTGCGGAACTCTACAATATCGCGTTGTACCCTTTGTAGGAGCGCCTCGACCTTCAGATCGCCGGTACAGTCGGAGGCCAACGGCAGATACTTGGAGAACGCACCCATTACACCGGCAAGTTCTGCGTAGCTGCGTCCATCGAACCGGCGACCCACGACTATGTCCGTCTTGCCAGTCATGCGCGACAAGAACACTTGCCAACACGCCAGCAGGAAGTCCGCAAGCGTCACTCCCGCGTGCGGGCCAAGCGACTCGAGCTCAACCTGTGCCACCAACACGGCGGGCGCAAACTCGCCAGATGACTTCCGCTCGAAGCTACCCAACGCGGAGTCGAGCGCCGAGTAGTCAAACCTGCGGCAGTAGTTGCGCCAGTAATCACGTGCAGTCTTGGACTCGTCGCTGGCCAGCAATTCCTGTTGCCACTCTGCAACGTCGGCGTACTGCATAACATCGTCGGCGGTGCCAAGGCCCTCGGTGTAGGTACGCGCAATCTCGGTTGCCAGGTTCTCTAACGTGCACCAGTCGGCGCACAGCGCAGGCAGACTCAGTGCCAGCCAATATTTTTCCGATGCCAGCTTCGCCAGTACGACGTGGAGGGCGGGACCTTGTTCCAGACCAAAACCGGCGTTCGTCTGGCTGACGATTTTTGTAATCTCATCGCGCTGTGCCTTCGCGTCGAGCGCACCAAGATCGACAGATCTCCAAGCGAAGTCCGGCGACTCAAGAATGACTTGGAATGGAAGTTTCAGCCCAGTCTGACGATGAAAAACGGTGCGCAGAATCTCGTGGCGAGCTACAACTCCTCGGATCGCGTCCTGCAACCTATCGGCATCCAGCGCACCCTCCAGCAGTAGCTCGCACTCCGCCCAAAACGGAGCAGCCGCCTGCTGCGACCAGACCCGTTCCTGCTGGCTGGAAAGGCGAAAACCTGCAACGGTTGGATTGCTCATCAGGGCCCTGATCTCCTCTATCAACTATTCTCGGTGAGCGTCCTGCGCTTGGCAGTTCTCAGTTTCTGGACGCTAAGTTGCTGGAACTCCTTGTGCTGCTTAGCGCGGTGCTGGAGTTCTTCTTCGGCCAGAATCGCTGTCAGCTCGCTCAGGCGCAGCGACGGATTCACGGTTGCCTTCTCTAGCACAAGCTGGAACATGCCCGCCATGCGCGCGATCGTGCTGGCGTCGAACAAATCGCTGCTATAAGCCCAGATGCCGGTGACACCCTTGCCGGTCTCGGCTACGAACACAGCCATATCGAACTTCGACGGCAATTCCATCGGGAACCAATTCATGGTCAACCCTGGCATCGGAGTGGCCGACCGCGGCGTGTTCTGCTGCACAAACAACACTTGCACCAGCGGGTTATGGCTCAGGCTGCGCTCCGGCTGCAGCTCTTCAACCAGCTTGTCAAAGGGAACATCCTGATGCGCGTACGCCCCCAGCGCCACTTCTCGCACAAGCCCAAGCAATTCGGCAAACGTGGGATCACCCGAGAGGTCTGTACGTAGCGCCAGCAGATTCACGAAGAACCCAATCAAAGCTTCGGTCTGAACGGTGGTGCGGTTGGCCAAGTCCGTGCCAAGTACGATGTCGGGTTGCTTGGTGTAATGCAATACCAGCGTCTGGAAGCCAGCCAGCATGGTCATGAACGCAGTCGTTCCCTGCTGGCGGCTCAGCGCGCGCACCGACTCCACTAAGCTCAGCGGTAGCAGAAAGCGGTGTATAGCGCCACGGAAGGTCGGCTTCTCCGGCCGGGGCCTATCCGTCGGAATCATCAGCACCGGAGGAGCTCCTTCCAGCCGCTGTCGCCAGTAATCCAGTTGATGCTCCAGTACCTCGCCCTGCAACCAGTTGCGTTGCCAGACGGCATAGTCGGCGTACTGGATAGGCAGCTCCGGCAGCTGCGAAGGCTTGCCGAGCAGTGCCGACTCATAGAGCGCCGTCAACTCGCGCAACAAGATGCCGGTAGACCACCCGTCGTCCGCGATGTGGTGAGTACCCACGACCAGAATGTGGTCCTCATCACCTAATTTCAGCAGCATATAGCGAACAATGGGGCCCTTCGACAGGTCGAATGGAGTGGCCGCTTCATCTTGCACTAGACCACGGGCCTCGGCCTCGCGCTTCGCTGCCGGTAAGCCGCTCAGGTCAACTACCTTCAACGGCTGAAACAATTCTCCGACAATCACCTGGTAAGGCTCCCCCCTCTCGGAAGCGAAGGTCGTACGCAGCACTTCGTGGCGCGCCACAATGTCATTGAGCGCTTTCTCGAGCGCTGCCACATTTACCACGCCCGTCAACCGCAACGCACGCGGCATATTGTAGAGCGGATTGTTAGGCTCGATCTGGTCGAGCACCCACAGGCGTTGCTGCGCAAACGAAAGCGGTAGATGCTGGTCGCGGGGAACACGCTCGATGGGCGGCGCCAGCAGTCCGTACTCGCCCCGTTGCTTCATTTCCACCGCCTGGGCCAGCGCTGCTACGGTGGGAGATTCAAAGACGGTGCGCACCGGCAGGTCGACGCACACGTTTTGTCGAACACGCGACACAACCTGTGTCGCCGACAGCGAATGCCCACCCAACTCGAAGAAATTGTCATCGAGGCCCGCGCGTTCTACCCGTAGTACATCAGCAAAGATGGCGGCAACCATCTCCTCGACCGGGGTCCGTGGCGCACGGTAGTCGCCCAGCCCTTCGGTGCGCGACAACTCGGGAGCAGGCAGTGCCCGTCGATTCGCCTTGCCGCTGGCAGTGAGCGGCATCGCATCCAATAGGACGAACGCCGAGGGCACCATGTACTCTGGCAACTTGCCGGCCACGAACAAACGGAGCTGCGGAACTAACCTCGCAGCAATACGCTGCCGCAGTGGATTGTTGGCGTATGACGCCCATGGCAACACCACGTCGCTTTCGCCCGGAAAACGTGCTACCGCATAGTCAGCCACATCGCCTTGCGGGCTGCGGCGGCGCAACACCACGTCGCAGCGGCCATCCGCAGCCGTCTTCGATGCGCGCACTTCGACCTGGTACGGTACGTCGTGTTCCAAGCTCCACAAATCTTCGGGCTCGATCGCCGGTGACGGTACGGTGTCTGCCATGCGCTTTCGCAGCTCGCCTACAGTACCGCTTCCCTGCTCCCTCAGCCAACTGACAGCCACCGCCTCATCTCGTAGGCGCGCATTCGGAACTCGGGTCAATCCCAGCATCTCGGGTTGCGTTTTGTCCAGAATTTCGGCCAGAGATTCACGCGTTAGTCCCTGCGCTTCCCAATCGAGCCACCCACACTCGACACGCGGCGGCGCATGTTTGCCTACGTGCAACACAACGTCATAGCGGAAGCGCGTCAACTCGTTTTCAGCGCGCCCACGCTTCAGTTGGATTTCGATATGCGTGATCTGCGGCCAGCGATGACGGATGGCATTGAAGAACGCGGGATCGACAAGCAACTCGCCTTCCTGCCGAATGCTTTTCTGAACTCGCCGCGCCAGTTCCTGACGGCTCATGCCGTTATCAGCTTTGAAGACTTCAACCGAGGTGTGGAATGCCTCCAGAAGAGGCAGGCTGCGCACATCACCGATGAACACCGCGCCTCCGGGACGAACTGAGGCGACAGCGCCTTCCAGTACTTTCATCAAGTAATCGAGATCGGGAAAATACTGGATGACAGAGTTCAGCACGACAGCGTCAAATTGTCCGCGCGCAGCGGCTCCGTCAAACTCGTGGGCGGCCTTACGCTCCAGCCCCACCTGCGGTAGCTGCAATTCAGGACGCCGTAATTGCTGCTCGAGAAATTCCAGTGCTGTCTGTGAAATGTCGGTGCCGTAGAAGCGTTCGCTCCCTGGGGCCACACGGAACATCAGCAGCCCGGTGCCACAGCCGATCTCCCATACACGTTTCGGACGCAAAGCTTTGATGCGATCTACCGTCGTTTCCACCCACACGCGCATCTCTTCGCTCGGGATGGGTTCGCCCGTATAGCTGCTGTCCCAGCCCTTGATGTTGAAGGTGGCCTCCTCCACTCCGCCTCCACGGCGATAGGCTTCATTGAAGGCCTCGTTCCACTGCGACACCTGCTCGATGCTCAGTGCCTCGGCCGGCTCGGATTCATCGCTACCGCGATAATCGGGATCGGGCACCACGTAGCCCACGAGTCGCTTGTCGCCCGGGACATCCTCGCGAGCCATAACGACGCTCTGCATCACACCGGGATGGCTATCGAGAGTGGTCTCGATTTCACCCAGTTCAATGCGAAACCCACGAATCTTTACCTGATGGTCGATGCGTCCCAGATACTCTATATTGCCGTCCGGCAGGAAGCGCGTCAGATCGCCCGTCTTGTAAAGGCGTGCCCCCGGTTTGCCGCTGAACGGATCGGCGATGAACTTCTGCGCCGTCAACTCAGGTTGCTTCCAATATCCGCGCGCCAGGTTGACGCCACCGATATGCAATTCGCCAGGCACTCCCACCGGTACGGGCTGCAAATAGGAGTCCAGGATATAGAGCTGTGTGTTCCAGATCGGCTTACCGATGGGCACGACCGAGAGTGCGCTCTCTGGGGAACAATGCCAGTAGCTCACGTCCACCGCTGCTTCGGTGGGGCCGTATAAATTGTGCAGCTCGGCGCCCAACCGCTCGTAAAAACGCTGCTGCAAGTCGAAAGGCAGCGCTTCGCCGCTACAGACCACGCGCCGCAAACTCGTACACCGCTCTACTTCTCCGGCCTCCAGGAACATGCGTAACATCGAAGGCACAAAGTGCATAGTCGTGATCTGTCGCTCCTGGATGAGATTCACTAGATAGCTCGGGTCTTTGTGACCCTCAGGACGAGCGACCACCAGGCATGCACCCGTCATCAGCGGCCAGAAGAACTCCCACACCGAGACATCAAAACTGTAAGGCGTCTTTTGCATCACGCGGTCGCTTCCGTTCAAACAGTACGCGTCCTGCATCCACAACAGGCGATTCACGATGCCCTCGTGCACATTGGGAACACCCTTAGGCTTGCCGGTCGAACCTGACGTGTAAATCATGTACGCCTGGTCTTTGCCATTGTTGAGCACAGCGGGGTTTTCGCGCGACTCAGATGCAATCTCCTGCCAGTCAGTATCGAGACAAATTGTCGGTGCGCGGTGTTCTGGTAATACGCCGAGCAGATGTTGCTGCGTCACAAGTACTGCCGGCTCCGAGTCTTTGAGCATCACGCTCACGCGCGAACGCGGATGGTCAGGATCGATAGGAACGTAGGCGCCGCCAGCTTTCATGGAGGCGAGTAGCGCGATCACCATCTCCACAGATCGCTCCGCGCAGATGGCGACCAGTTTCTCTGGGCCAACGCCGAGTCTGCGCAAACGATGCGCGAGTTGGTTGGCACGGGCATTCAATTCGCGGTAGCTGAGCTGCTGCGACTCGAAAATGAGGGCGGGCGCATCGGGCGTACGCTCAACCTGGTCTTCAATGAACTGTTGCAAGGGGCGCTCGCCTGGGTATTCCCGATCCGTAGCGTTCCACTCGACGACCACCTGCCGCCACTCCGCATCCGTTAGTAGCGGAAGCTCACCAATCCTCTGGTCCGGATTCTCCACGACGGCTTCCAGAATGACCTGATAGTGCGTCAGCAGACGCTTGATGGTGGCAGCATCGAAGAGGTCTGTAGAATATTCTGCCGTTAGATACAGCCCATCCGGTCTTTCGACCGCGAACAGCCCCAGATCAAACTTGGAAGTGCCATTGTGCGAATCGACCGAGGTGAGTTCGAGTCCCCCAAGTCGAAATTCGGTGCGCGGTACGTTCTGCAGCGCAAACCAAACCTGAAAGAGCGGTAAGCGGCCCAGATACCGGTCGGGACGCAATGCCTCCACAAGCTTTTCGAACGGAATGTCTTGATTCGCGTAGGCGCCCAAAGCCGCCTCGCGCACCCGTTGGAGCAACGCCCGGAAGCTGGGATTACCCGACAGGTCGGTGCGCATCAGAATTGTGTTCACGAAGAACCCGATCAATCCTTCGGTCTCAGAACGGGTACGATTGGCAATGGGCGAACCTACAACAATGTCGTCCTGTCCCGAATAGCGATACAACAACGCCTGATACGCGGCAAGCAACGTCATGTACAACGTGGCATTCTCGCTGCGGCTGAACCTGCTGAGCTTCTCCGCCAGACTTCTGGAGCAAGTGCGTCTCTCTACCGCGCCGCGATAGCTCGAAGTCGCCGGCCTTAGGTGATCTGTCGGTAACTCCAACGTATCGGGAGCGCCCTCAAGCTGCTTTTTCCAATAACCGAGTTGCCTCTCGAGGACGTCGCCCGTCACCCAATTGCGCTGCCAGACCGCGAAGTCGGCATACTGAATCGGGAGTTCGGGGAGTTCGCACGGCCTCCCTTCGCAAATCGACTCGTACGCCGTTCCCAAGTCGCGAATGAACTGCCACATCGACCACCCGTCGTTGGCAATGTGGTGGCTGTTCAACAGCAAGACGTGCTCTTCGGTATCCAGGCGCAGCAAGCTAACGCGAAAAACCGGGCCCGTCTTCAAATTAAAGGACTGCCGCGCGCCCTCCACCGCCAATCGCTGGACCTCCGCTTCCCGTTCTTCGCTCGGCACGCCGCTGATGTCCACCATCGCGATGCTGATCTCTAACTCCGGAGCAATCACCTGAAACGGCTGACCGTCGATAGATGTGAACGTTGTACGGAACACTTCATGTCGTCGAACGACCTCGTTCATCGCCCCAGCCAGGGCCGTTGGGTTGAGAGCACCCTTCATTCGGATGGTCCACGGTGCGTTGTAAAGGGGGCTCCCGGGATCAAGCTGATCCAAAAACCACAACCGCTGCTGTGCAAACGAAAGCGGGAGCGGCTGATCGCGCGGGGCAAGCGGAATCGGATTCGATTCTTCGAAGCGCCCGGCCTTCAGTTTCTCGATTCGGGGGGCCATCGCGTCGATAGTCCGACTCTCAAACCAGAATCGGAGAGGAACTTCCACTCCCACTAACTCCCGCACTCGAGAAACCACTTGCGTGGCCAGCAGAGAGTGGCCCCCCAATTCGAAAAAATCGTCGTAAACCCCGATCTTTGAAACGTGCAAGACATCAGACCAGATGGCGGCGAGCTGTTCTTCAAATAATGACCGCGGCTCGACATGCGCGCGCGCGTCATCTTTTCCGTAGACTGGAGCTGGCAGGGCGCGCCGATTCACTTTCCCGTTTGGGGTGATTGGAACCGAGTCCAATAGGCCAAATGCCGACGGAACCATGTGTTCGGGCAGTCGCTCTTTCATCCACTCGCGGATTTCAGCTATCAATTCGACGTGACTTGGTTCGCCACCCGCCTCGGCGGTGCGATAACCGCGCAGCGGCACGATATAAGCTGCTAAGCGCTTGTTCCCAGGAGTATCCTCGCGAACGTCGACGACACACTCTCTGACCGCCGGATGTTGGCCAAGAACCGCCTCCACTTCCCCCAACTCGATGCGGAAGCCACGGATCTTGACTTGTTGGTCAAGACGCCCCAAAAATTCAATATTGCCATCGGACAAGTACCGGACCCTGTCTCCAGTCCGGTATAGACGTTCTTCCGGCCGAGAGCTATACGGATTCGGCACGAACTTTTCGGCAGTTGTTTCCGAGCGATTTCGATATCCGCGCGCAAGCCCGTCTCCAGCGATAAACAATTCGCCCGGGACCCCCACCGGAACCGGAGCCATGGATTCGTCGAGTACGTACACTCGCGTGTTCGCGATGGGCTTTCCAATCGGAGGCACCGCATCACTGCCAGAAGGCACTACAGCCCACGTGGTTACGACGGAATTTTCTGTCGGCCCATAATGGTTGACCAACGGAAATGGAAGATACGGGTCGGGAGTCTGATGCAGTTTGTCGCCGCCGGTCAGCAATGCGCGGAGCTTCAACCCCGTCGGACGACTGGCTCTTAGGGCGTCCAGTACGGCCTCCGCCAGCGGCGTGGGTAGAAATGTCAGAGTGATTCCCTCGTTTGCCAGCCAGTTCACGAGGTTGACCGGCGACATTCGAGTTTCGTCGTCAGGAATATGCAGGGAGGCACCGGACGCCAGGTAAGGCCAGATTTCCCAAACCGAAGCGTCGAACGCAGGCGATGCAAGCTGTGTGGCACGGTCGTTCGGCTGCACGCGATATTCTCGCTGGTGCCACGTGATGAGGTTAACTAATCCACGGTGCTCAATCTCCACTCCCTTAGGCTTGCCTGTTGAACCAGACGTGTAGATCACGTAGGCCAGATTTCCGGGCTCAGCTGTACGAGCAAGATTCGTGGTTGGACCGTGAGCTATCGCGGGCCAATCCCGATCCATACAAACGACAGACTGCAGCTGCGGCAATTGCGCCCAATGCTTTGTCTCAGTCAATAAAACCTTGACGGCGGCGTCTTGCAGCATAAAGACCAGTCGATCCTTGGGGTATGACGGGTCGAGTGGCAAATAGGCGCCCCCAGCCTTTAGAACACCCAAAATGCCGACGACCATATCCTGCGATCGATCCATGCAAATCCCCACCAGCGACTCGGGCCTCACACCAAGGTCGTGGAGATGATGGGCCAACTGGTTGGCCAGCCGGTTGAGTTCACCATAAGTCGACCGGCTACCCTGGTACTCGATCGCCAGATAGTCGGGATTTATCGCCGCCAAATCTTCAAAGAGTTCATGCGCGCATGCTCGCCTTGGATATTCGGTTGACGTATCGTTCCAATCCACGAGTAACGTCTGCCGTTCCGCCTGTGTCAAAAGGGACAAATCGGCGAGGCGGCTACCTGGTTCGGCTACAAACGCCTCAAGCAGCTTCTCGAAGTGGCCCACAGCGCGGTCGATGGTTGCCGCACGGAATAAACCAGTGTCGTACTCGACCCGCAGCAACAACGCTTCATCTGTCACCGACGCGAACCAATGCATGTCAAATATCGACGTGGCCGGATGCACCATCGACCGTCGGACTTGCAGCCCCGATGCCTCGAACGATTGCCGCGGCATGTTCTGCAGACCGAATGCCACCTGAAAAATTGGGTTGTAGCTGAGCGAGCGCTCTGGCTGTAGCTCTTCAACCAGTCGCTCGAACGGAACATGCTGATGGGCCTCGGCGTTGAGCGTGGCATCCTTCACGCGGTCTAGCAGTTCGCGGACCGTGGGATTTCCCGACAGGCTGGTGCGAAGCGGCACTGTGTTGACGAAGAACCCGATCAGTGGCTCGACTTCGGCACAGATCCGACCCGCTATCGGCGACCCAACCACGATGTCGTCCTGCCCCGCGTATCTCGACATCAGCGTCTGGAACGCCGCCAGCAGCGTCATAAACAAGGTGACGCCTTCCGCCCGACTGAAGGTCTTTATCTGTTCAACCAGAGTTTGCGGGATCGCGTAAGTCTGCAGTGCACCACGATGGCCCTGCACCGCGGGACGCGGCCGGTCAGTAGGCAGCTCCAGAATCGTGGGAGCACCCAAAAGTTGGTGCCGCCAATAGTCGACTTGCTGGTCGTAGATCTCGCCTTGCAGCCATTGCCGTTGCCACACAGCAAAATCGGCGTACTGAACGGTCAACTCCGGCAGCGGCGACGGACGCTCCTGCGCAAACGCGTCGTAAATCGCTGCCATCTCGCCCGCGATCAGGCTGCCCGACCAGCCATCGCCGACGATGTGATGAACCACCAGCAGGAGGACGTGATCGTCGTCGCTGACCCGCAAAAGCCGGACACGCAGAAGGGGCCCGACCGACAGATCGAACGGCTTGCTCGCCTCTTCATCCGCCAATCGCTTTAACTCGCCCTCACGTTGCTCTGGATTTGCGCCGGAAACGTCGCCGGTCGGCATCGGCAAGGATAATTCCGGCTTGATCAACGCGACGGGACGGCCATCCACATTGCGGAAGGCAGTGCGCAACGACTCATGGCGGCGCACAATTTCGTTGAGTGTGCGTCCTAGCGCAACCACATTCAGCGTTCCTCGCATTCGATACATCGAAGCAAGGTTGTACAGCGCGCTGCCAGGTTCAAGTTGATCGATGAACCACAACCGCTGCTGCGCAAAGGAGAGCGGCATCTCGCCCTCGCGAGGAACGGGGGCGATCGGCGGAACAACCACCCCTGTGCTCGCCTGTTTCTCCTTCTCGATCAAATCCGCGAATCGGGCTATGGTCGGCGCCGCGAACATTGCTCGCAATGGCAACTCGACACTGAGCGTCTGGCGCACGCGGGCGATCACCTGTGCCGCCATCAACGAATGGCCGCCAAGAGCGAAGAAATTGTCGTGAATGCTAGGACGCTCGATCCGCAACAACAATGCCCATGCGTCTGCCAGGAACTCTTCTACCGCAGAGCGGGGAGGAGCGTACAGCTCCGACGCATGCTCACGCAGCGCCTTCGACGACTCAATCGCACGGCCGATCGCGTCAACGCTCACGAACTTAGTAACAATCCGCTGTGGCAAACCGGCCGGCGGTTGGAGGGTGCTTTGCACCGGAGCTGTGGATGAGAAGTGCCGGTCGAAGGCCCAGAAGTGCGACAGATATTTTGGGATTGACGCCGGCTCAGCAGGCAATTCTGCCACTACCACAGCGGGACAGTTCACGCGAACGTCAGCTGCATCGACCGCATCGCCAGTGACGAATACGAAACGGTCCAAACCGAGTCCGAGGTCCTGCGCAAGCTCCTTCAGTCCGTCAGATTTGGCGCGCACACCAAAACGTGACGCGGCGATGTGTTGCCTGCCCAGCTTCATGCCGGAAATGCTGTCGAAGCGTGCAGAAACGGCTGCTTCGGGCTCCCCGCTCACCAGGCCAAGAATAATGCCGGCCTCCTCCCGCGCGATAATGAACTGTTGTAAGGCCGCGTGGGACGCATCGACCTCCAAGGCCGCCGGATCCTGTCCTAATGAGGTCTTCCCCCACAGCGCGCTTTCGCAGTCGAGAACGATGACATCGTGCGCTGTTTGTCGCGCCGAGTAGATGCGTCGGGCTATCATAGTGGCCAGCGCGACGAACATCTCTGGCTTATAGGGAATGTGGCTTATCTTGTAGCTGTAATCGTCCGCGTAGTCGTCAACCGGGTAAAGACCTAACAATTCCTCCGAACTGACGACTTGTACGCCTGCAATCTCACGCGCTCCGGCGACCAATTTCGCTTCTGCCTGCTCAATGGCCAGCCCGAGATCTGTTCTTGCCTGCCCAGACTCCGAAGGCGGTGAAACTATCATCAGCAGCGGAACAAACATCCGCTGTGGGGCAGCATGTAAGGCTGTCAGCAATTCGCTCACGTTCGCATCAAGTCGGCCCGCACTTCCCGCTTCTCCCTCGATCGAATCCGAATGCAAATCCTCCATGCGCAGCAACACGACGTTTGCGCCAAACTGGTTCTTTGCCAGCAGGCTCGACGGGTCAAGCAGTTCCTGGAATACCTGGTTGAACGGCGCGAACTCAACCTTGGGCGGCATGCCTAGTTGCTTCAACCAGAACTCAAGCGGCTCCTTGATAGGTTCAGCGGTATAGCTCGCGGAAATTGCGACTGACTGTCTGCGAGCGATCGCGCTGGCCTCCGCTTGGCGAACTAGCGTTGCCGGGAGCATAAACTCTGCCAGCGGTTTGTCCGGATTCTCAATCAGAGTGCCCAAGACATCGGAGTACGCCTGCAGGAGCGCGTCCACAGTCTCCGGCGCAAAGAACGCACTTTTGTATTCACAAGAGAGACGTAACCCTCCATGCTTCTCGATAGCGATGAAGCGCAGGTCGAGCAAAGAGACTTCAGGGTCGAAGTTCAGATACTCCGCCTCAAAGTTCTTGCCTTTCAATTCGATCTCTGGGAAGTTCTCCATCACGAGGCCGACGTTAAACAGCGGATTATCGTCGCTGGAGCGCTCGGGATTGACTGCCTCAACGATCTTCGCAAACGGGCAGTCTTGATGCGCGAAGGCCTCCATCACAGCGTTCTTCTCGCGTTCCAGTAGATCGCGCCCGGCATCTCCCGCATGAATCGGATTGTGTAGCGGCAGCGTGTTCACAAACGGACCAGGCATGCGCTCGCAGCCACTCCGACTGCGGTTGCTCGCAGTGGTGCCCAGCAGAAAATCGGATTGGCCTGACCAGCGCGCCAAAAGTAGTCGCAGGGCCGCCGCCATCACGGTAAATTGCGTAGTCCCGTTGGCCTGTGCCAGCGACTGTACACCGCTTAGCAATTCAGGGAGCAGCATCTTTGAACGCAGATTGCCCCGGCGATCAGGCTCCGTGCCCGGTGTGAAGTCCTCCGGCAGCGAGACAACCGTCGGCACCTCTCGCAGCAGAGTGCGCCAATACTGCATCTCGTTGTCGAGACGTTGCCCCTGCATCCACTGGCGCTCCCACACCGCATAGTCCGTGTAATGCAGCGCCGGCGGTGGGAGAGGGTTCGGCACTCCCGCGGCAAACGCGTCGTACACGGCGCCCAACTCCTCCAGAAGAATGCTGCCTGTAAAACCGTCGTTGACTACATGATGCTCGGCAATGCAGAGCATGAACTCGTCAGCTGACAATCGAATCAGGCGCGTCCGCTGCACTTCTCCGCCCGCGAGATTGAGGGGCTCGCGAACTGTCTGCAACGCTAGCCTCGTCGCCTCTCGCTCGCGCGCGTCCTGCTCTAGCGCCGACAAATCGGTCACTGTCAGCGGCAGTTTGCCGCCATTTTCCACAATCTGCACTGGCCCGTCGACACCGGCGACGAAGCGGACGCGAAGAATCTCGTGGCGCAGTCGAAGCGCGTTGAGGCTGCGCTCCATGACCTCGGGCTCCACTTTGCCGTGAATCCGGAAGATGCGAGGTTTGTTGTAGATTCCGCTGTCGGGGTTCTGCTGCTCCAGCAGCCAGAACACTAATTGCGAATGGGAAAGAGGGAACTCACTTCGGTCCACAACGCGAACTATCTGTGGCATGCTGCCGGCCGCTTTCAGCGTATCGATCACCACGGCAAGATGCGCGATGGTTGGCTCTTCGAAAAATGCAATGAGCGGAAGATCGACCTGTATCTCTTCGCTGACTCGCTGGATAACTTCCATCACCTTCAGCGAGTCGCCCCCGATGTCGAAGAAGTTCGCGCTCTTCTCCACCTGCGGCACATGCAGCACGTCACACCAGATCTTCGCCAGCACGTCTTCATTGTTTCCTCCCGCGCCAGCCAGCGTCTCGGCCAAGTGAGCGATCGTAGGTTCCTCGAAGAACGCAATCAGCGGTAGATCGACATGCAGTTGTTCGCTGACGCGCTGAATCACCTCCATCGCCTTGAGCGAATCACCTCCGATGGCGAAGAAGTTAGCGTTTATCTCCACGCTTGGCAGCCGCAAAACCTCAGCCCAAATCTTCGCGAGCGTCGTCTCGATGCCGTTCTTAGTGTTAAGCATTGTCCGTGGCCCTGTTCTTCCGTGTTTGCCTCGTGTTTCGCTATTTTCCCCGTTAGTGCGCCGTCGCCACGGTCGCCCGATCCGGTTCCGCCAGCCGCTTGTAGTCAAGCTTGCCGTTAGGCGTACGCGGCAACTCGGTGACCGTCACCACCCTCACTGCCGGTCGGGGTAAGTCAAACGTGTCGCAGACGATCGACTGGACCGCCTGTGCATTGCCACATTTCTCCACTGCCACTATCAGCAAATCGTCGCGGCCATAACACGCCACCGCGCATTCGCACCGCCGGGCTAGCACCTTTTCCACGTCGTCAAGATTGAATCGCCGACCGAACATCTTCAGAAACCGCTTCAGGCGTCCAGTGATGTAGAAGTAGCCGTCGTCGTCCTGGCGCACCAGATCGCCGCTGTACAGCACGCCATGCAATTCGTCTCCCTTAGCCAAGTCTTGGCGTGACTCGGCATAGCCCATCATCACGTTTGGCCCCCGATACACCAACTCGTCCGTTGCATCGTTCACCGTCAGCGAACCGCCAGGGACAGCAACCCCCACCGACCCGATCTTGCTTTCAAGCTTTTCGAATGGAACGTACGAAATCCGCGCCGTGGCTTCTGTCTGTCCATACATCACGAAAAACTTCCAGCCACGCACGACCGCGATTTCGTACATCTGCCGAATGTCACTCTCGTCCAAACGTCCACCGGCTTGTGTAAGCGTGGTGAGCGTTGGGCCTTTCTGTTTCAGAAGCCCTGTCCGCAACAGCATCTGGTACGTGTAAGGCACCCCCGCGAACGACGTGCACCTGTGTCGTTCGAGCGCATCCCAAAAACTTCGCTGAAGTACTCCGTCGTCGGTGAACACGATGCTTGCGCCGACGGCCAGGTGACTGTTGATCACCGACAACCCGTACGAGTACGACATGGGCAGCGACGTAATCGGCCGATCGTGCGGGGTCAGCTGAAGATATTTGGCGATGGATTCCGCATTCGCCTCCAGGTTTCGAAGCGTGAGCCGTACCAGCTTGGGGCTTCCCGTAGAGCCTGACGTGGCCAACAACAGCGCCAGGTCTGGATGGATTTCGATGTCTTGGAGAGCTTCCTTCTCCAGCAACCCGGGCTCTCGCGACTTGCTTTGCCGATAGCCAGCCAACCCCGTCTCCATCTGGCTGGTAAAAACCCAGTCGGGCCGATACGTCGCCAGAAACTCCCCCAGCAGTTCGACATTCAAGGAAGGATCCAGCAGAACTAACGCGTTTCGGGCGTTCAATGCAGCGAGGTAGGCGACCAAACATTCGTATCGGTTCTGGGCAAGAAGCAGTCCGAGCGACTTGCGGCCAAGCACGGGCAGAGCGGTTTGCAGGCGGGCAATGTCCCGGCCTAGGTCGCCGTAGTCCCACTGCTTTCCGCTGCGAGCGTCGATTGCGACTGGAGCTTCGCCGGAATGTGCGACCTTCCAAAACTCCATGTAGCTGTCACCCGACGCCATAGGCGTATATAGCGCAAAGACAAGACTCCCTCGCCGCAGGAGCAACTCGTCAGTCTTGAGGTCTCTAGGGCCGGAACCCAGACATTAGCGAAACCGCCGCGCGACCTTCTGCAAAGTCTGGCGCCCTAGTAGTTTATGGGCTTATCTTTGAATAATTTCGCGGCGCTGGTCAATACATTTTACCCGCAGTTTGAGGCTGGCGGTACTCACTTGGCATTACCCGGCTGGTGCGCCAGCGCTGGCTGGGTCGTAGGCCACATGCTAGAATCGTTAACTCAATGATTTAAAGGCACTTCGCTCGAGGTAATAGCTTCCGACGTCGTCAGGTTGGGCGGGTGACAAATCTTCTACATTAGCACTACGTCTTCCGATGGGATCGAGTTTGGTTCTCCACATTATTTCGACGTTTAACTGCACGCCCATCGAAGTCCCGTTGGAACAGGCCCTCGAGGACGCCGGCAAAGTTGGCGGTATCCAGATAATCCCTCCATCGCAGTTCAGTGACTACATGCTTGAGCCTGATGAAAACGCCGAGGAACTGCTAGGCACGATCGTCGCGGTTCGAGCGGAAGATTGGCTGCGTGACCACTCCGAATCGTTCGCAGGAAAATTGCCAGATGCTATGGCTCGCCAACTACTGCGGCAACATTTCGATGAATTCTTCTCCCAGGTTTCGATGCTGGCTCTCCGAGGACGTCCAGTCTGGTTGCTAATCTGTCCGACAACCGGGTGGGTCGCCGAGCAGTTCAAACTGGCCACGCTGTGCCGGACAATGACCAATCTTTTCTCTGCCCGGGCGCGCAATCTGTCGCTGATCTCCGTGCTGAACTGGCCCTCCTCGCTCACAATCGACCAAGGCAACGACTGGGACGCCGACAGGACCGGTCATATCCCATTCACCCAGCGCACGTTCGACGAATTAGCGGAGTCGGTCGCAGCGCAGTTGGTCAACGTTCTGGCCGAAAAGGAACCGAACGCAACACCGTTGGCCACGACACGTTCTCCGGAGCTGGCTGCATTCCTCGCCGGGTTGGACGTTCGGGTAGAAGTTGCTCCGGCCCGGCGAGGCGACCGTACCGACGTTGACCGGATCTTGCGTACCACCGCCACGTTTTCGCTGGCTGGCGAGAGTCCGACGATTTCCGACGTCGAAGTTGATGCGATTCTGGAATCCGGCCATTGCTATTTGGTCACTGTTACCGACCGCCTCTCCGCGCATGGTGCGTCGGGTTTGATTGTCGCTACCCCAAGCGCCGGTACGCTGCTTGTCACAGCAATGTCGCTGAGTTGTCCGGTCCTGGGCAAGCAGGTGGAGTTCGCTCTGTTGTCAGCACTCTCGCAAGTAGCTACCGCACAAAATCGGTCCACGGTCGCATTTGAATTTCGCGCTAGTGGACGCAACCAATCGACCCTGGCATTTCTAGAGTCGATCGCGGGAGCTGAATCGGAAACGCATTTTACCGTCGCAGCCAATGACGTCGAGGCGCGCATCCAGCAAGTCGCCGTCGCGCCCTTCGCCTGGAGTTTGAATGTACGCGCCACCACGTCGAATGATTAGTGCGGTGGCAGTTCTATATTGCGCTTACGAAAGTCCCGCGGTATTTACTTCGATTCCGAAACCGATATTTGTCCTTCGGCGGAACCCGTCGAGATGACGCTAGCGATGTGCGCCGCCATCTCCGCAACCGTTGGTCGGTCGAAGAGGTCCGTCAAACTCATCTTAACGCCGAATTCCGACCGCACCTTCGTTAGGATTCGGGTGGCGATGAGCGACTGCCCGCCGAAATCAAAGAAGTTATCTCTGGC
This sequence comes from uncultured Acidobacteriaceae bacterium, assembly GCA_963730105.1. Lineage (GTDB taxonomy): Bacteria > Acidobacteriota > Terriglobia > Terriglobales > Acidobacteriaceae > DASRAA01. Next base: position 102,135 of record CAVSQO010000003.1, on the reverse strand, counting down.
GCCGATGGGAGCCACCGCCAGGCACTCCGACCAAATGCGCGCGAGTCCTTCTTCCGCACTGCCGTCCGGAGCTACGAATGGTCCAGCATCGACCGGCCTGCGCTTCATCCGATTCCTGATAGCATCCAAAATTTGCCGGGCCGTCTGCAACTGGCCGGCAATCCGCACAAGTGTTTCTGCCCCATCGCCTGAATTCGAGGCCGCTTTGGATGACGCATTGGCAGACCGTGCGGTCGGCGCAGTCACAGCCGTCCGCCGCCATTCCGACGAACCGCTAGTGGCCGATAGCACGCACTCGAACGGATCTGTCGCCTCGATGGGGACTTCGCACAATCGACTCAGAAACTCCACTGCCGGACGGTTCCGCAGAGTTGGAACAAACGGAATGACGATGCGCTCCGCACCCCGCTCGACCGCCCGGTGCTTAAGGTCGGCGATCATACGGTCCTCCACGCCGCGTCCCAGGGCTCGACAGCTCAACAGCAAGGTATCAATTCGCAGATTGTCTCCCGCCGTCTCGAAGACGATGGCGCCAACGAGTCCGTAGTCGCCAAAGATGTCCCGCACCCGCACAGTCCAACATTCGTTTCCTGGCTGTGCTAGCTTTTCGGCCAAACTCTGAACGGTGTGCTGCACTCCCGTCATGTTGAACTGGGTAGTGCGCTGGGTTAGCTGGGCAATACGCGGCAAATCGGCATTGGTCGCGACCGCGATCTGAATTTCGATCTGCAAGCTGGCTAGAAACTCTTCGCGCGTTAGCGCTTGACGGCTGAGATCAGTGCGCTGCCTTTCGGCTTGATACATGCTGGCGCGGTTGCGGTCCTCATCGGTCGCCGCCGGGTGATCGAACGCCCACAGGTGTTCAAGAAACGCGGGAATCGCCTCCGATTCGGCCGGCAGCGAAACCGTCAACACATCGGGGCACGCGTTGCGTACCTCCATACACTCGTAGGGACTATCGTCGAGGAAGATAAAGCTGTTCAGCGCCAAGCCCAACTCCTCCGACAGCGCGTTCAGACTCTGCGATTTTGCCTGCCAGTTGATTTGCCATGCTGTGAAGTGCTCCGGCTTAAGCACAGAATCGACGGATTCCAGTACAGCCATGGCGTCGGCTTCGTTGTTCTTGCTGGCCAGCACCAGCAGGACTCCGTCGTCACGTTGTCGCAGCATGAATTCATGCAACTTGCGATAGGGAGGCGTGACCTGCACCGCACCCTCGCCGCAAATTCCCTGCCACAGCGTGTTGTCGCAATCCAGCACAATCACCTTGCGCGGCTTGGTGCGCACGCTGCGAATCCGGCGCGCCGCCGCTGTAGCCGCTGCAACATACATCTCTTCTGTAAAAGGAATATTGCCTAGTTCGTCGGTAAAGGGATCGCGCGTTTCGGCGACACAATAGAGGCTCACCGCCGATGACAGATCTAGCGTGCTCCAACCAGCGATTGACGCGCATGCTTCGCAGACTTGCTTGTTGGCCGCTGCGATGGCGGCAGCACGTTCCTGAGGCGGCTCTGGACGCGTGCACGACGGAAAAAGGATCACCGCTCCGCCCGCCCCCTCGGCTCCTGCACGGCGCAGCACCCCGACGAAATCGCCTATTGTCTGCAGAAGTTGTTCATGTGTCTTGTTAAACGCGCCTTCCACCAGCCATGCGTCGAGATCAAGGGCAACCAGGTTGATCCCCCCGCGATTGGTTCGCAGCAAGCCGCCTTCCAGCAGTTGCTGAAACACCTGGTTGTAGGGTGCAAAACGAATTTCAGCGTCAATCCCCAGCTCTCCGAGCCAGTAAGCCAGAAATTCTTCAATGGGTTCGATGGTGAAGTTGGCCGCTATACGGACACTGACGCTGTTGGGCCCGTCGTGCTCTGCCTGATTCATCTCTGCCTCAAGCGTTTAGGGCCATCATACTGGTCTCGACGTTCCAGTGCGACTCGCGTCCTAATGTGCCCCAGCGACCCTCGGCGGCAATCCACTCGTACACACTGTATGGGTTGGGAATTTCCAGTTCCCTCATTGTCCGAACGAATTTCTCCAGCCGATCAAAGCGCTCCGCGGGTGTACTGTCACGATCAACCACGTAGGGCGCCACAGCGAGAATCTCATTTATGTGGTCGCTATAACGCGTTCGCGACCCGCGCTCGATCTCGATCTCCCCGGAATGTGCCAATCCCGCGGGATGGTACTGGAAGAGCCACGCATCCGCCTGATAAATCCGCTCGCGGTTGGATTTGATGAACCGCAGCGTTTCTTCAAACTCTGCTTCGGTTTCGCCCGGATAGCACACAATCCATAACGTACTGGTGATCACGCCTTCCGCCGACAGCACTTCAAGGCTTCGCTCCATCTGCTCAGGAGTGGTCTTCTTGATCATCGCGTCCAGAATACGCTGACTAGCCGATTCCATTCCCAAGCGGCTCCGCACCAGTCCGCCCTCGCGCCAGCCACGCACCTTCTCCTGCTCAGACACGGTCTTGTCCGCCCGCAAATAGCAATCGATGGTAAACGGTCGGGCGGTCCTTCGAATGTCGGAAGTTAAACCTTCGATAGTAGTATTGCTCAGCGAGTCACACAAATAGAACGAGCCGCGATTGTATCGTTGCGCCAATGCTTCCATCTGCTGAAAAGTGCGCGACTGCCCGAGAGAGCGATACCCCTTCCAGAAAACGGTTTCAGCGCAAAAAGAACATTCAAACGGACATCCTCTGGAGCTGGCTACGGAGAGTTGTAAGTATCTCGATATCTCGAGGTCGCCGTAGTCCGGAGCGGGCATCTCCTCAGGCTTGACAAACGATTTTCGCGATTCGATAGCTGTAAGATTCCGGCCAGGATCGACCGCTCCACGTGGAAGTTCGGGGTCCTCAAGTATGCGCATCAGAGGCGGTTCGCCCTCGCCGACCACGAAGTAGTCGATAAATTCGTGGCGGTCCATAAAGTGTTTGACTTCTTCAACGCGGGAAGTAATTCCCATCAGCGGCCCTGGGCCACCCACCACGGTTCGTGCATCCGGCTGATGCGACTTGATTCGTTTCAGTAAGAAAAGGGTTGCCGGCCACGTCGAGTTAAAAAGTGAACAACCATAAACGTCGTAACGGCGCCGACTCAACAGCCGCCACAGCATCGAAGAAACCTGTGAGTACAGCGAAGCGAACAGCGAATCGAACCGCGAGACGTCAAGGTGTTGTATGAATTGGCCCATGTCTCGGCCATCCATGTTCAGGACTTCGGCCACCAGTTCGCGGTAATCGGGGCGATTACGGGAATACAGATACAGAATCTGGTGAATGGCTAACATCTCGGTGCCATTCCGCTCGATATTCCAGTCCTTGAAGTAGGCAAACTGCGTCTTACATTCAGTGAAATATGCGCGCTGTACTGCGAATATCTCGGGCACAGTGTTGAAGTCGAATAAGTCCACACTGTGGCCCTGGGACTCGGCATATGCCTTCAGTGAGCTAATGCCCAGCGGAACGCATACCGGATCCCAAAAATGCGGAACCATCAGGAGTACTTTCGTCATCGGCGTACATTAACACGAGACTCGAATACTACCTAAATAGTATCGACGCGGCGTTGCACGATTACAACCAGTACGTCGACCGCTAAACGACGATTTATCTATGGCTTGGATCCAGTTTACTGATCTAGGTACCAATTGTGCCTCATTACTACGGCACCATTCCACGGTACCTTGCCCGTCCCGTAATAATCAGCCTCTAGCACCGTGATGCGGGCCGCGAGATTCACTAGGTCGGCCTCAGCGTGATTGATATCAAGCCAGATCTTCACCACATATGTACCCGGCATCAAGGTGAGGCTGGGAACTTCGCAGACAAATACTTGCGGCCCAACTCTCTCCCCGATCGGTCGCTCAGGCTCGAACATGCTGTGAGCCGTGAAGATTCGTTGTCCATACATACTCTCGAATCCAAGGCCTACATCGAAGTTGCGTGTCGGCTTGGGGAGGTCGAAATGCACCTTCACCTTCAGGCCAGCGCCCAACCGGATTCCCTCCAGCACAGGCAGTTCGTCATCTGTAAAAAACTCTATTCGACTCAACAATCGGCCAACATTCGAGCGGCGGTCATCACACTGACTCAGGTCAAAGCTGTGGCTCCCACCTCGGCTGCCTGAAAGCATGTCGTTCAAGTAGTGTTGAATGGCTTCTTCGGTTCCACCTTGAAACTCAATCTGACCATCATGCAGCACCATTGCTCGCTGACACAGTTTCTCCACCACTGCCATGTTGTGCGAAACAAACAGGATGGTCCGCCCACCCTTGCTGACCTCACTCATCTTTCCCAGGCACTTCTGCTGGAAGGCGAGGTCGCCGACCGCGAGCACTTCATCGACGATTAGGATCTCGGGCTCCAGATGCGCAGCGATGGCGAACGCCAGCCGTACATACATTCCGCTGGAGTAGTGCTTGACCGGCGTATCAATAAACTTCTCGACCTCGGCAAAGGCGACGATCTCGTCAAACTTTGCCGCAATCTCCGCCCGGCGCATTCCCATGATGGCACCATTCAGGAAGATATTTTCGCGCCCTGAAAGTTCGGGATGAAATCCCGTACCAACCTCCAGCAACGAGCCCACTCTCCCGTGGATCAACGCGCGTCCTTCCGTGGGCCAAGTAATGCGCGAGAGGATTTTCAGCAGCGTACTTTTCCCCGCCCCGTTCCTGCCAATCACTCCCATCACCTCACCATGCTTGACCTGAAACGAGACATCTCGCAGTGCCCAGAACGTCTCTTCCATCGCACGCCCGGAGCCGAGCGACTTAATGCGGCGCGCAGCGCCGCGCGCGAAAGCCGGCAGGGACTCGCGCAACGTTTTGTAAGGCGCACCCGTGCCCAGCTTATATCGCTTGCCTAAGCATTCGGACTCTACGGCGATCGAACTCAATCCCGCTCCTTCACGAACCTTCCGGGCGCAACCCGCGAACTCCTACACGACATCAGCAAATGTGGATTCCATTTTTCTGAAATAAAGCAGGCCGCCCAGCAAGAGCACTACCACCGCAGCGGCCGAGACCCAGATCATCGGGCCCGGACTCGCTGCTTTCCCCAGCAACGCATAGCGGAAGCCGTTCACAACGCCTGCCATCGGGTTCAGGCCGTACAACACCCGCCATCTCGCTGGAACCAAGCTGCTTGGGTAAACCACCGGTGTAGCGAACATCCAGAACTGCGTCAGAAACGAGATCGTGTACTTTACATCACGATATTGCACATTCAGCGCGGACATCCATAGACCCACTGCTAGCGCAGTGCAGACCGCAAGCAAGAGAAACACTGGGAACAGGAAGATCGTTCGACCCGGGGTGATGCCGTAGTAGAACATCATGCCAATCAGGACCAGGAAGGCGAAACCAAAGTCCACCAGACCGGCAATCACCGACCCCATCGGAATGATCAGTCGCGGGAAGTACACCTTCTTGATCAGGTTCTGACTAGCCACCAGACTATTTGACGACTCGGTCACTGCATTAGCGAAATACTGCCACGGAACCATCGCTACGTAGACAAACACCGGATACGGAACCCCGTCCGAGGGAATTCGCGCCAGGCGGCCAAAAAAGATGCTGAAAATTAACGTCGCCAACAGCGGCTGCAGGACCGCCCACGCCACTCCCAGTGCCGTCTGTTTATAGCGGACCTTGACGTCGCGCCAAACCAGAAAGAACAGCAGTTCGTGGTACTCCCAAAGGTGGCCAAGTTCAAGGTCCCAAAACGGCTTGCGCGGCTCGAGGATGACCGTTGAAATCGGCGGAGTGCTCAATTGGATCGTGGCATCCGAGTGCGTCAAATCAGTTCTCATCCCTGCGGGCAGGTTCTCCCTAACACTTTCTCGCAATTCATCGATTTCGCAGCCTGAAATCGCTACGCCGAGGCTTCCGCTACGCGCACAGCCGTAGCCCGCGCGCGGTGGCATTAATGAACAAGATACCCCAACTATCGAACACCGCGCGACATTGGTCAAGCTGCCGACATTCGCGAACGTGCGCCTCCATTATGGCTCGCACCATGGAAAAAAATCCGGGTCCCTCGTGGGACCCGGTAGAGGAGAATGGCAATGGACACTCTTTACTTATTCGCTTCAGCAATTTCCTGAATCATTTTCGCCGACGTCCCCGGCTCATAAATACAGAAAGGCTCTTCCGCCAGAAAGTCACCGCTGGCGGCAAATGCCCGTGCGCGGCATCCCATGCAGACGTGCCGGAACTCGCAGCAGCCGCACTTCCCTTTTAAGTTGTCATCGTCGCGCAGTTGGTTGAAAACATCCGAGTTATTCCAGATATCGGCAAAGCTCTGTTTGCGCAAATCACCGGCGATGGCAGGCAGATAGCCGCAAGGAAAAACCTCTCCTTCATGCGAGATGAAGCAAACGCCCGTTCCCGCCAGGCAACCTTTCGTCATAGCGTTCATGTCGCTGGGATGGCCACCCGGGTGCCCGCTATGTCCCACCGGCGGTCCGCCACCCGGCTTTAGCGATATGCCCGTCGATCCTGGCATCGTCATCTCCGTAGCTCCGATGTGCCCGGGAGGATGATGCGCAATCGGCGCCGCCGGTACAGCCTTACCAGCGCGCCGGTCGGCCGCCCGCCGCTGGCGTGCTACGCGAAAATAATGCGGCGCGCAGGTGGCCTTCAGCTCGATGTCTCCGGTCAACGACTGATCGTAGAACCAGTTCAGCATCCGCTCGTACTCGTCCGGAGCAACCATTTGCTCTGCTGCGATATCTACTCCGCAACCCACTGGAACCAGCAGGAATGTGTGCAACGCGTCTGCGCCCAATCGGCGGGCTAGTTCGAGCACCTCGGGCAACTGGTGCGCGTTATGCCGTGCAATCGTCGTGTTGATCTGTACCGACACTCCGAGTTCCTGCAGATTGCGCATACCGTACACCGCAGCGTCGAATGCGCCGGGAATTCCGCGGAAGGAATCATGGGTTGCAGCGTCCGAACCATCCAGGGAGATCGATACTCGTTTGATGCCAGACTGCTTGACTTTCTCGGCGACGTCTTTCGTAACCAGTGTTCCATTCGTGGCCAGCGCTACCCGCAATCCAAGGCTGTTACCGTATTCGGCCAACTCGAAGATATCGGGGCGGTAGAGTGGCTCGCCTCCACTCAGGACTAGAATCGGGTTGCCGAAGTTGGCAATCTGTCGAATGATGTCGAGCGCTTTAGCCGTCGGCAGATCTTGCGGCGACATCAATTCGGTTGCCGTGGCGCGGCAGTGGATGCAGCGCAGGTTACAGCCTTTTGTGACTTCCCAGAAAATCAGGCGCGGCTTGAATTCCTTGCTGGCCCCTACGGCTGAATTCCCATTGCCATCTGACATGCTCTCTCTCCTCTGCGTCCCGGCTCGTTTCTTCCTGTCTAACGATAGGATTCCACGTCTCGCAGAGCCGTGAGTCTTATCACCGGGGCCTGTGACGAACGTCACTTTGGAAAGTTCGAGCGGACCGCTGCCGCCGCAACGACCAAACGAGGAGAGCCCGCACAGATGCGGGCTCCTCTGTATCGCTGTCTTCTTGTGTCGGCACTCGAATGTCGAGGTTCTACGGTCCGACGCCCCCGGTGTGGCAGTCGGCGCAGTTAACCGCACTGAGGTCGCCTATGTCCACCGGATGCTTGAATGACTGCGTCTGCATCTGCGCCAGGTGCGAAGTGCCTTCTTCCTGGTCCAACAGCGTGTGACACGAATTACAGTCTTTGCTGATCACCTTGCCGTCTTTGCTCACGTGGTTGCCGTCGTGGCAGCGGAAGCAGCCCGGGTAGTACATGTGCCCGATATTGTTGGGATGAGTTTTCCAGTCCACTTTCATCGCCGGAAAAAATGAGGCATCGTAAATATTCTGCAATTCAGTAACTGCCTTGCTGATGCTTTCGCCTTTTGCGGCAGCGATCTGCGGGTACTTGTCCGCATAAAATTTTGGGATCGTCTCCGCAATGGCTTGCTTGGCTTCGTCCTGCGATTTGTAGGGGGCGGTAAGCACTTGGACGCCTTGCGCCTTGATGAAAGGCAACGTGGGATCGATACTGCCAGCCACCATGCTCCGGTCGACCGAGAGATCAGGCGGCGTAAAGACGTGCGACGGCCGGTCGTGACAATCGATGCAATCCATCCGGCGCTTCGTGGCCTTGTCGATCTGTTCCTGTGTCGGCGGATTATCTTTCACCACGAAATCAGTGATGTTACCTTTCCCGTCCTCCATCCTCACCCAGGGAATAACTTGGCGCTGATCGTCGGTGGCGAAATACGTAAACTTGTTCGCGATATTCATGTGCCAATGAATGCCGCCGGTCGACTGTCCTAAGCCTGGATCCCCACCACCGGTCTTGATGAGCAAGCGAAGTACGCGAGGCGTGTTTTGCTCATCCGTGCCGTAATGCGAGAAGACTTTGAGTTGCGCTCCCCAGAACTTCTTCGGCCAATGGCATTGTTCACAGGTGTCGGCAGCGGGGCGCAGATTGTGAACTGGCGTTGGAATAGGCCGCGGATAGGTGCCCATTGCCGTGTAGTACACCTGCCGGGCCCCAGAGAGCTTGGACTTTACATAGAAACTCGCGCCTGATCCGACGTGGCAGTCCACACAAGCCACCCGTGCGTGCGGCGACGCCTTGTATGCGGTGAGTTCGGGACCCATGACCGAGTGGCAAAGTTCTCCACAGAATTGCACCGAATCCGTGAACTCATAAGCCTTGTAGCTGCCTACCGCGCTCATCAGCGCAAAGATAACAACAAAGCTGAGCACAAAGGCTGCGGCACTGCGTTGCGCGGGGTTGTTCAGGTCAAGACGGGCGAAGTGCGCCGGTGCGCCAACTTCACGAAGGCGTCTGCGACGCTCAATTGCCATTCCAATTGGAATCATGATCAGGCCGACGACCATGATGGCCGGAGCCACCATGTATGCCAGGATTCCGACGTACGGACTGGAAATGTGGCTGAACGCATCCAGCAAAACCAGGAAAATAATGTTGGTAAAAGCAACGGCAGCCAGTGCCAGTCCAATCAAGCTGATGGGGTTCTTATAGAGCTTTGCGCCCACTGGAGGATGGGCGCTGTCAGGATTCACTTGCTGCGAGTCCGCGGACATTCGTTTACCTCTGTTCTTGGGGCAACATAAGATCGCCCCCGAAATTATCACAATGCGGTCCTGCTGGGTCCGCACATACGGCTTTTGTTGTAGTTATGTGACCAGAAGTTATGCGGTGCGGAACACCCCGTTCCGCACCGAATTCTTACTTGGAGCTCTCCACTGGTTGTTCCTCAGCCTTTTCCTCGTCACCCTCCGGCTCCGAGCCGTTGGCCTTCGTGATGGCAAGCGTGTCAAGCGGATGCTCGTGCTCATAATGCTCGATTGACATCTTCCCGTCGAACCACGCCCAATTCATCGGATACGCATCGGGATCGAAAACCACCGCGTAGATGTGCCAAACCACGATGGCCAGTGTTGCCAGGATCGCCTCGTACCAGTGGATCGTGATGGCGACATCGATCCACCATCCCGGTACGCGTTCGCCAACGAAGACCTTGAACCATGCCATCAGTCCAGTCGCCGCCATGACGAACATGCCCCACACCAGCGCCCAGTACTCGGCCTTCTCTGCATACGAGAAGCGTCGGAACATCGGCCGTTCGTCCCGCACGCCGACGTAATACAGCAGCGCATCGCGCACGTCGGTGACGTCCTGCCAGTCGGGAAGCATGTCTTTGATCAGCTGACGCCCGTCGGGATTCGTGATGATGTACCAGATGTGATACAGACTGACCGCGATCAACACCACACCCGCAATTCGGTGGATGAGGCTGCGAACATGCTCATTGATGAACGCGATGGCCAGCCATGATGACGGGTAGCGCAGCGCAAACCCGGTCAGCACCAGCGTGAAGAAGCTGATCAGCAATGTCAGATGTTGGATTCGCTGTGCCAGCGTCATGCGGAACAGAATCCGGGGATGACCGATGCGATGCAGCACCAGTTTCTTGCGGAAGACCAGCAGATTGTGCAGCACCATGCCACCGATAACAGCCACGATCATCCAGATGTAGAACCTGCTGATAAAGCCGATGACTTTCGTGCCTACGTCCGCTTTTTGTGTGCTGCCGTCGAGGTGAACCTTGCTAGTAATGAATTTCTCGTTCGCTCCCGGATGGCACTGCCCGCAGGTCTTGGCCAGGTTGGCGTGATTGATGGTGGAGCGCGGATCGCTCGACGGCAGAATGTTGTGTACGCCGTGGCAACTGGCGCAGTTCGCCACTGTGGCCGATCCCACCTTCGACGCCATTCCGTGATAGCTCGACAGGTACGACGAGACGCGATTGCCAGCAACTCCGAATTCTGACGAAAGTCTCACGCTGGCGTGGCAGGCGGCGCAGGTATTGCCCACATTACCCGCCGCCACCGCCGAATTCGGATCGTTCGGTGCTTTGATCGTATGAATGCCGTGGCAGTCCGTGCAAACCGGGGCCATGTAGTTACCACGCGAAATGGCCGTACCGTGCGTGCTTTGCATGAACGCTGTTTGCACATCAGCGTGGCACTTGCCGCAGGTTGCAGGAACGTTGAACTTGGCGATCGGCGATTTCGGATCGGTACCTGTCAGGATGTCATGTGCACCATGACAGTCCGTGCAGACCGCCGCGTACTCGGAGCCGCCCGTTACCGCTTTGCCGTGAACGCTTTGTTCGTACGAGGTGTAGGGCGCGGAACTCACCCCACTGCTGGCCATTACGAGTTGCTTGCCATGGCAGGCGCCGCACGTGGTTGGGATGTTAATGTGGGCGACTTTCGACTTGGGATCGCTGGCCGGCAGGATTGTGTGGACATTGCCATGGCAGTCCTGGCATTTGGCAACGTTCGTGTTGCCCGCGGCCGCAGCTTTGGCGTGGATACCGTGTTCGTACGCAGTCTGCTGGTCGGCATGGCAGGTCGCACAGACAGGCTTCGCTGGAGTTGGGTCGTGAGGGAAGGCCTTAATGTCGGTATGGCAGTCCACGCATCCGAAGGAGCTGTGGATCGACGCCTTGAAGTTTGCATCGTCCACGTGCAGGCTGATCTGCTTGCCGTTCTCGTCTTTCGTCAGAGACGCGTCGTTATGACACGCGAGGCAATCCTCGTTGCTCATTTTCGGGGCTTTGGCCGCACCCTTTGGGGCGGCCATCGCCATCGCCGTGAGCAACAAAGCAAGTACAACAATCCAACCACTACGCTTCACGGAAGTTCCTCTCTCTTCCTGCTGACCAAGCCGGCGTTGGCCAGGTCTTCGTCCGCCCTTATTTCAGGGTCTTGACGTACTTCGCCACTGCACCGATCTCGTCGTCCGTCAGCTTGCCTTTGAATCCCGGCATCTTCCCTTTGCCGTTGTCGATCAGGGCGGTCAGATCGGCATCCGACATCTTCTGCACTTCCGGGCTGCTCAAGGGCTTCAGACCCATGCTCTTGCCCATTCCTGTGCTGGCGCTTCCGTCAGCTCCATGACACATCGCGCACTTCGCCTTGAACACGCCCGCTCCGTCAGCCGCAAAGGCCGAACTCGCCAAGGCAAAGGTCGCAACCAGTACCAGACTCTTCATCTTCATGGTTTTGCACTATCCTCCGTAAGATTTAAGCGTCCCCGCACCGGCTGTTGCGTTCTGGCCGTGCACCACACCACAACCATCGGCAGACCAGTAACAGGCGACTCTTAACCTTCGCAGTTCGCGTCGAATACCAGCAGTGAGTAGGCTCACTACCGCTTGTGATTGGGGTCACATGGAACAAGGACTGTCACTCCACTCTGTGAGACTCGTCACCAATCCTTGGCCATAGTGAGAATCGGCAGCCAACTCGTGCTGTTGCGGGGCGCAACACTGGCTACACGGCGGTTCTTGGACAGCCTCGCGCGTCGCCCTCCGGCGAAACTCGCCGATTCGGGATCGGGAGAACGAGCGTTCGCTCGATCGTTGGAATGGGGGTCGTGTTACCCGTCGTAGCCTTGGGACCGACGCCCGGGCCGCTCATCTAAAATCTATCGCGTCATCGTTCCGAAAGTGGTCAATTTTGACCATACGCGGGTTTATGATGTGTGTTCGAATGTTCCGAAGTTTGACTGTGGCGTCACTTGTTGCTGTCCTAAGCTGGAAAATGTGAATCGGTTTTCCGCACCACGCGGATCTCCACAACGAACTTGGGAGCTAGGATGATTCACCCCAGACGCAGAACGACCCTGTTATTCATGTCGGCGTTCATCGCGGTTTGCTGCTTGATTGTTGCTGTAGACGCACAGGAGCACCCAAATAGCCCTGCGCCTAGCCCCGCGCCGCAGGCCTCAGCCGCGCTTCCCAGTTCTAGCAATGGCCAATACGCTGACACCGACGTCTGCAAAACCTGCCATCAGGAGATCTGGGAGAAGCATTTTGCCGGTACGCCGCACTCTGCGTTGCTCAAGGGAGACCAGCACGGTTGCCAAGCTTGCCATGGCCCCGCACAAGCGCATGTGGACGGCGGCGGCGACGTCACAAAGATTATTCGCTTCGAAACGTTGAGTCCTGCGCAGACAGTTGCCATTTGCACGAAGTGCCACCAATCCAGCCTGGAGACCCAGAACTTCTCCAAGTCCGAGCACCTGGCTAACGGAGTGAGTTGCACCTCGTGTCACAGCCCGCACAAGTCGAGCGATGTGAATTTTATGCTCGTGAAGTCGCAGACCGAACTCTGTTTTGGATGCCACGCCGCTCAGAAGGCGGAGTTCGCGCGGCCGTTCCGCCACAGGGTCGATTCGGGGTTAGTGCAGTGCAGCGACTGCCACAATCCGCACGGCACCCAAACCGGACACCAGGTACGCGCTTCTGCCGGTCAGTTCGCGGTATGCACCAAGTGCCATACCGACACCATGGGTCCGTTCGTCTTCGAGCACGCTCCGGTGAAGACCGACGAGGCGTGCCTGTCCTGTCACACTCCGCACGGCTCGAGCAATCCGCGGCTGTTACAGGTGAACAACATCAACTTCCTGTGCCTTCGCTGCCACACGCCAAACATGAACGGCGCCGCGGGTGCGCCTCAGGGGCCGGCTCACAACCAGTCGGCAAAATACCAAGCGTGCACCATGTGCCACACTCAAATTCACGGATCCAACTTCAGCCCGGTATTTTTCCGGTAGCGCGAGGCGTGTCATGGGACTCCGAACGGTTGGCGCACATCTTCTTTGGCTGGCGGTAGTCGCCGCCGGCTTGTTGTTGGTGGCCACCAGCGCGACCGGCCAGAATTCGACCGCTCCGCCGACTCCGGCCAATCCGCCCTCAGATGCAGACGAAGGCAAAGACATAGGCGGTTATCATGTGACCCAATCCATTGAGTTCGGCGGCCGCATCTCCGAGGTCAGCGGCAGCCAGCCGATGTACGACACGCTGGTCAATGACCAGACCGGCGCGCGCATCCTAGAGCAATCGCTCACCATGCAGTCGTTGACCCATCAGGACATCTTCGACACGCTGACCCTGAATAGTTTCGGGTGGGGCGGCGACCCCGAACAGGCGGCACGGCTGCGGATCGCCAAGTATCGCTGGTACAACTTCAGCGCCAGCTACCAGCACATGCAGAATTATTTCGATTACGATCTGTTCGCCAACCCGCTGAATCCTGCGTCGGGTGCATCGCCTTACATTCCCATCCTTAGCTCGCCCCACAGCTATTACGACCGGCAGAACCTCTACAACTACGACCTTGTCCTGTTCCCCATGCAGCGCATCTCGTTTCGCATTGACTATAACCGCAACCGCATCAGTGGACCGTCGTTCAGCAGCGTTCATCAGGGTACGGAGTCGCTCAACAACGAGAACTGGGACAGCACTCTGAATGGCTACCGCTTCGGTGCCGACTTCCGCGTCAACAAGAAGACGACCCTAAGCTATACCCAGTTGCTGCAGTATTACGATGGCGGACAGACATATTCGCTGAACACTTTCAACTCCTGGCCGCTTTCCAATGGCACACCGGTCACGTTCGGCCTTCCGTGGTTTAACAGCGGAAGCCCGTGCAGTGCGCCCCAGACAAACGGAATTGCCAATCCGGTTTGCAATGGCTATTTCAATTACGGACTCTATCAGCACGTCAATACAAACACTCCCACCGAGCAACTCAATCTCAAGTCTTCGTCGGTGAAGTGGCTAGACTTCAACGGCCAATATCAGTACAGCCACGCCAGTTCGAGTACGCCGTTGTACGAATCGTTCTCCGGGCTTATTTCCCGAAGTAACCTTTTGGCTTACAACACGCCAGACAGCTCTTCGAACTCGAGGTGGAACTCGTCGTCAGCCGACGTCTCCGCCACGATTCACATCAACGACCAACTTCGTCTGGTAGAGGTCTTTCGCTTTCGTAATTTCAGTGTTGCGGGAAACTTTCTCGATCAGGAGAACGCCTACTTCAATGCTGCCAGTCTCGGTGCAGGGTCGCTGCTGAACCCGATTGCAACCTTTCCGTCGACAATCCTGTCGCACTCTTCCAGCTCGCCGGCCGACATTACGAACGAAGTCAACGTGAACATGATCGGCCAGAAGACTTACCAGAACGACTTTCAGCTGCAGTACGACGTGTCGTCGGTATTTGGCCTGCGTGCTGGGTTTGTATGGAGCCAGGACACAATCCAGCCGGGCAATAGCTACCAAGCCGCTCTGGGTGACATCTACTATCCGAACAACCCGAATCGAGGTAACTGCGTCGGAGTGCCGCTGAATCCTGACGGCAGTTGCACTTTCGTCGGCGTGATCGCGCCGTGGGGCAACCCAACCACCGAGATCAACCGCTACTCGGCAGCCTTCGGGGCCTGGTATCGCAATCGCAAAGGGATGCATGCGAATATCGATGCCCAATTTGGCAGCGCCGATAACTGGATCTATCGCACCGACCCCACGAGCTTTTTCAATGTCAAAGGCAATATTTCGTACGCACCGCAGCCCTGGCTGATGCTAGGGGGAAACTTCGTTTTCCAGCAAGGCAAGAACAACGCCGCCGATATTAATTTCAACCAGCACAACTACGTTGCCATGGTCAACGCTACCATCACGCCCGGCAGGCGCTGGGGACTCGACTTGGCGTATAACTTCGACGCAATTCAGCAAAACACAATACTTTGTTTTGAGGGCAGCGTGGTTCCGCCCGGGTCTATTCCCTGCGTGGGAGACAGCAGCCTCATGCAGACGTATGCCGTTTATCAGACGCACACCCAGTACGGCTATTTCGCTTTTACGCTGACACCAGTGGAACGCGTCACGATTCGTGTGGGTTACAACATCGTGGACAACCAGGGCACCACGACATCATTCAACACGCTGCTGCCGCTAGGGCCCTTGGCCTCGACCTATCAAACACCGTTAGCGGCGGTCGATGTCTTACTGCACAAGAACGTGACGTTCAAGGCCGGATGGAATTATTACCAGTACGCAGAGAATTCCTTTGTCGGGCCTACCGCTCCACGCTACTTCCATGCCAATAACACGACTCTGGCCCTGAAGTATGCTTTCTGACCTGTCTCAAAACAGCAAAGCCCGCGATTGATCGCGGGCCGAAGCGGAGGGATGAGAAAATCACACAAACAATGCCCGAGGGCGGTAGATCGTCCGCGGTCGCCGAGAGTGCACCATCCCGATGTTTCGAACCCGCTCGTAAGCTCCATGCAGGTCCTGGCTTAGCATTCGCACCACTTGCATGCAGATCTCCGGATGCTCGCGCAGAAACTTCATCAATTCCTTGCGGCGGATAAATGCGATTTGCGAGGTGTCAAGCAGTTCGGCGGTAATTTCGTAGGGCGTATTCGACAAGGCTGCTCCCAGGCCCAGCACTTCCCCTGGCCCGACGATGCGCAGCGTCAGGCGCTTTCCGCCGTCAGCGCAGATCGACAGCTTGGCACGCCCATCGCACAGCAGGTAAATGCCCCTCACGGGCCTGCCTTCCGCAAACAGAATTGTGTTGCGCGAATAGTTCCCTACCGACTTGATCTCTTCAAACGCCTTCAACGAATCCGCTGGCATATCGCAGAAGATCCTGTCAGGTCGGAAGTCGCAGGTCAGGCAGCTTTGCTGATTCACACTCTGCATGATGCTTAGGTAATACGTCCTTACACTGTATCGGCGCAGTGATTGCAGTCACCGGTTTTCGTGACCGTGTTCACACGGGTCCCACTCATGCAACCTATACGCCTGTGCGCCGGCCCCTGTTTAGGCCTCTTTTACGCACTCGCTCACGTTTCGCAAGCGATTGCGTAATCCGTTCCCTTTCAGGACTCGGCTTACTGGGTGATCGCCAGCGCCTTCAGTGCGGCCTTATTGCGGATCAATAACGTCGACCCCTTGGACTGCACAATTTGCCGCTTCTTCAGGTCGGCGAATAGCCGTGTCACGGTCTCGCGCGAAGTGCCAATCATCTGCGCAATCTCTTCGTGTGTCAGCGCCAGTTTCAGCCGTGGTTCCGCCTTCGCCGCTTCACCGTTCTTTGCGCTCCACTCGAGCAACAGTTTGGCGAGCTTCTCCGCTGCGGAATGTGATAACCCTAGCGAGCGAATTTCACGGCACGCGGTGTTGTACTTCTCGCTGAGTTGCTCAGCCACCCGCAGGCAGGCTTCGCTGTTCTCGCGCAGGAAGCGTAGGAAATCTTCTCGTTTCACGAAATTTATCTGGCACGGATCGACGGTCTCCGCGGTTAGTTCGTAGGGTTTGCCGCTAACCGACGCACTGAGCCCCAGCACTTCCCCGGGCTCCGCAATCTTCAGGATCAGCGTCTTGCCGTCGGTCGAACAGATGGATAACTTCACCCGTCCTTTGCACAGAACGAATATCCCGCGTGGCGACTGGCCTTCGACAAACAGCACTGCTCCCTTGGGATAAGCAGTTGCGTACTTTATGTTCTCGAATGATTGCAGCGCGATGGGAGAAAGATCGCAGAAAATGTGATCTGCCCTCATTTTGCATGTTAAGCAATTCTCGATGATGTCCAGACCGTAAGGTGAAAGCATGGCTGCCCCTGTCTTGCACGGCGTATCCTGAGTCAACACCCGGCGCGCGCGCGCATCGCGCCTCCGATGTTGGAGCCTCCAGCGTCTACTTCGATGACGCCGCACATTGCGCTGTGCGACCGGTCACACTTTCGCGTGACTTTTCGCAGTCTCGCTGAAATCCTGTGTTCAACTTCAGCGCTCTATTCAGTGCAGCACACTACGAGATTCCGCTCCGGATACCCCATAGGAGACTGCGCCGTGCGCACATCGAACAAGTGCAAAGATCACAACCCGACGTGACATCGAACCATTCCGCCCCTACAACAAGTGTCGCCGTTGTGCGCTAACTCCGCTTTGCTTAAGACCTTACGAACATTTCTCCGAGATTCCCGTAATCCCGGCAATGGCTCGGTCATCACGAACTTGGAGTGACATTTATGGTTCTGGCGGCCATCGCGCGGCCATCGATTCCCCGAGAAGGGTCACTTGCTGCTTACAACATTTAGTCTCTTAGGTAAAGTTCCCGCATGCGACTTTAAAGGCATATCAATCGCCACGATTCGGCGAACCCGCGACGCACCTGAATACTATTTGGCGCAAGGAAATCGGCGGCGAGGATTCACTTCCCCGCCGCCACACTCTTGTTATCCAACCGCAGATCCTAGGAACGGAAGAGGTCTTTCACCGCCTGCCACATCACTTGCCCCCCGACATCGGCAATCGATTTCGTCAGCGGAATGTCCTTCGGGCAAACTTCGACGCAGTTCTGCGCGTAGCCGCATTCCTGGATGCCGCCGTCTCCCATCAACGCTTTAAGACGATCCACCTTAAGCGAGCTGCCCGTAGGGTGATTATTAAACAGTCGCACCTGCGAGATTGTCGCCGCGCCGACAAATCCGGTGTGCTCGTTGAACTGCGGGCAAGCTTCCATGCAGCAGCAGCACGAGATGCAACGTGACAGCGGATAGTTGACTTCTTGTTCAGC
Source organism: uncultured Acidobacteriaceae bacterium (assembly GCA_963730105.1). Classification (GTDB taxonomy): domain Bacteria; phylum Acidobacteriota; class Terriglobia; order Terriglobales; family Acidobacteriaceae; genus DASRAA01. The sequence continues at coordinate 84,172 of CAVSQO010000003.1, read as the reverse complement.
CGCCGATTGCCGCGGGCCAGCACCGAGATCGTAGGTTCCGTCGGTCGGCACCCACGCCTTCACCTTCTTCAGGTTCTCGAACAGCACGCTGCGGTCAACTGCAAGGTCGCGCACGATTGGAAACTTAGAGAAGGGCTCCAGTTTGACCGGTTGCTCCAGCTTGTCGATCAGCGCCGAGCACGCCATGCGCGCCCTGCCATTGATCAGCATGGCACAGGAGCCACAAACCTCTTCGAGACAATTTGAGTCATAGGTGACGGGCGTGGTCGCCTTGCCCTGCCTGGTGACGGGGTTGGCGGCGATGTCCATCAGCGACGAGGTGACGTTCATGCCGGGACGGTAAGGCAACTCGAACTCCTCCCAGTACGCCTTGGAGTTCGGGTCATTCTGGCGCTTGACTTTGATGATTACGGTTTTTGAGTTCGCCATGATCGTTATCTTTTAGCTCGCCGCATCGTAACGCCGCGGACGCGGCACAATCAGCGACGTATCCACCGCTTCGAATTCGAAACGAGGCTCGTCGGCATCGGCCGCGAAATACGCCTTCGTCGTCTTCAGGAAGTTAGCGTCGTCGCGCTCGGGGAAATCGGGCTTGTAGTGCGCGCCCCGCGATTCGTTACGCCACGCTGCTCCCTGCGCGATGACGCGTGCCAGTTGCAGCATGTTGTACAGTTGCCGCGCAAACACAAACGACGTGTTGGCCCACTGCGTGCGGTCGCTCAGGTTCACATGGCGGTAGCGCTCCAACAGTTCGACGAGCTTTGCATCGGTTTCCTGCAGGTTCTTGTTGTAGCGAATGACCGTACAGTTCTTGGTCATCGTCTCGCCTAGCTCGCGCCACAACAGGAACGGATTCTCCGTGCCGTCGTTGTTCATCAAGCGGCTATTGATTTCCTGCTGACGCTTCTTCTCCGACTCGTAAACGTGCTGCCCTGGAGTATGGCCGCTCCTAATCACGTTGCGGGCATACTGCACTGCTCCCGGACCTGCAATAAATCCGCCATAGATGCACGACATCAGCGAGTTCGCCCCGAGGCGATTGGCGCCGTGAATGGAATAGTCGGCCTCGCCGCAGGCGTACAGACCTTCGATGTTGGTCTTCTGATCGAAGTCAACCCACAACCCGCCCATGGTGTAGTGCATGCCGGGGAAGATCTTCATGGGCACGTCGCGCGGATCGTCGCCGACAAACTTCTCGTAAATTTCCAGGATGCCTTCGAGCTTGCGATCAAGGGTGGCGCGGTCGATGTGCGTCAGGTCGAGATAGACCATCGGCGAGCCGTCGATGCCCAGGTGGTGCTCGAACACTACCTTATGTATGGCGCGAGTAGCGATATCACGAGGTACGAGATTGCCGTATTTCGGGTACCACTCTTCGAGAAAATACCAGCGCTCGCTTTCGGGGATACTCTTGAAGTCGCGCTTGTCGCCCGGCTGCCTCGGTACCCATACCCGGCCGCCTTCGCCGCGGGCCGATTCGGACATCAGGCGCAGCTTGTCTTCGCCCGGAATGCAAGTCGGGTGCACTTGGATGAACTCGCCGTTGGCGTAATAAGCACCCTGTTGATAGAGCGCCGACTGCGCTGAACCCGTGCAGACCACCGAGTTGGTGGACTTACCAAAGATGGCCCCATTACCGCCGGTAGCGATGATGACGGCTTCTGCTGGAAACGTGACAACTTCCATGCCGCGCAGGTCCATCGCGCAGATGCCGCGACAGACACGGTTCTCGTCGAGCACCGCCGACAGAAATTCCCATCCCTCGTACTTGGTGACCTTACCTTCGGCTTCGTAGCGGCGCACCTGTTCGTCGAGCGCATACAAAAGCTGCTGCCCAGTGGTGGCGCCCGCGAACGCAGTGCGGTTATACAGCGTCCCGCCGAAACGGCGAAAATCGAGCACGCCCTCAGGAGTGCGATTGAAAGGCACTCCCATGCGGTCCAGCAGGTCGATAATGGCCGGCGCCATATCGCACATCAACTTCACCGGCGGCTGGTTGGCGAGGAAGTCGCCGCCATACACCGTGTCGTCGAAGTGCTGCCAGGTAGAGTCGCCCTCGCCCTTCAGGTTCTTGGCGGCATTGATACCGCCTTGGGCGCAGACCGAGTGAGACCGCTTGACCGGAACGATGGAAAAGAGGTCGACGTGACCTCCCATCTCGGCAATCTTGATGGTGGCTGAAAGTCCTGCCAGTCCACCACCTACAACGATAATCTTAGGATGAGCCATAAGGATGACGATTGTTACGCAACATCTATTGGGCAGCCGTTCCTGCCGGATTTATCGAAACATAGTTACCGCAACATGGTGGTATCGAAGTGCTCGACTACGGGGGCCGGTTCCAGTGGTGCGCTCACAAACGCGCGAATCGTGATCAGTCCAATCGCCAGCAGGGCAATCGCCAAGCCAAGGCACAGGTAGCCGAATCGCTGCCGCGCCTTATCCCCCACTGTGATGCCCCACTTCGCGGCGAACAGCCACAAGCCATATGAAAAATGCCACGACGCCGCAGTGATGCCGATCACGTACGCCGCAATCGCCCACGGATTCTGGAACTCATGCTGCACCTTCCAAAAGGCTGCGTTGTACCCGCCGCCCATCAGGTGCACGCCGGTGAAGCGCATGTAATACGTGTGGTACACGATGTAAAAGAACGAGATCATCCCCGTCCAGCGCTGCGACGTGTACAGCCAGTTCCCGGTCCACGGATACTCACTGACGTTCGACTCCCCCCGATACCAGATATAAAAGCCGTACAGCGCGTGGTACAGAAGCGGGATGAAGATGAAGACCCACTCCAGCACCGAGACAAAGGGCAAGCTGGTCAGGAACTTGACTTGGTCGTTATAAGCGGCGGCTCCCTTGATCGCCTCCGAGTTGGAAATGAAGTGCTCGATCAGAAATGCGCCGATGGGAACGATGCCGGTAAGCGAGTGTAGGCGCCGCAGGAGGAACGAACTGCCTTGCCCCGCGCGTAACGAAGGAACGCCCTTGGCCACTTGAATTGTGCTCTTACTAATAGGACTGGCGGATGAAACCACGACGCCGACTCCTTATGATTCGCGGCGTGATGAACGCGAACCCTTCATTATCAATTTCGTAAACTGCGCAAGTCAACAAACGAAACGCCCTGTACCGAAATACGCCTTACGGCGGCAAAACCTGGTTTATCTCTGGAATGACCCGTTCAGAATAGCGGACAGTGCGGGCAGGCACATGGTGACGAACGTCACTGAGCGTTGTGAGGATGCAAATCTTCCAGATGGTCGGCCCAATCCAGAAACTGGCGGAACGCCGCCCCGCGATGGCTATACTTCGCCTTTTCCTCAGCCGTTAGTTCGGCGAAGGTCTTCTCAATCTGGGGGAAAAAGAACAGAGGGTCGTATCCGAAGCCATTCGATCCGCGCGGCGCATGCAAAATGATGCCTTCCGCCTGCCCCTGAAACGTCGCCAGGGCATGTCCATTCCGCGCAACTGCGATCACGCAAACGAAATGTCCGTTCCGGAACTCCTGTGGGACATCGTGCAATTCACGCAGCAGCCGCGCGTTATTAGCTTCATCGTCCGAGTTGCCAGCGTCTTCTGGCGCGTTGTGCTCGTCGGCGGCGTAACGCGCCGATCGCACACCCGGGGCGCCTTTCAATGCATCGACCTCCAGCCCGGAATCGTCCGCGATTACCAACTCGCCTTCGCTGTAATGGCTATAGTGTTCGGCTTTCTTGCGGGCGTTGGCCTCAAAGGTCAGGCCATCCTCAATCACCGTGGGCAGAGCCGCAAAGTTCGGCAGCGTCTCAATCGCGATCTCGTGCGCCGCCGCAGCGCCCACCAAGTCGCGGGTCTTCCCCTGATTCGAGGTGGCGACGAGAACACGTTTCATGGCCTGGCCTGTTATGCGTGCACGTGTGCTGGTTCCACGCGCTCCAGGTGATTGAGTTCCTTGAGTGACAAGTAAATCTTCCACAGCGTCAGCAGCAGGGCAGCGCCAAACAAGAGCAAGCCAATATTAATAAGGAGCATGGTGAAGTCGAGCGAAACGCGATAACGCGACATGCCGAGGATCCCAATCGCCCCTGAGGCAATAAATATGCCACCGGACCCGCGCCGCATAATGGAGACACGATGGTTCATCGCGATCGCCAGCCCGAGAAACAGCGACGCCAGGAAAAAGAAGGACCACTTCCACTGAGAAAATTCGGAGATATCGACCGCAACCGGATCGGTGAAGGGCCTGACACGCATGGCGGTGAGGATTGCCCCGTTCTCAAAGAGGTCGCTCAACGCCGCGATGCTGATCGACAACGCCGCACAGGCGGCCAGAAACCGTCGGCCCAATCGCCCAGCCAGAAACGCCAGGCTCAGAAACGTCAGCCAGTAAAGCAGGATGAAGACAAAGTCCATGTAGGTGTTACGCACCACCATCTGAACATTGTGGGCTATCCCACTCTTGTCGTTTCTGTCATTGGCAGCAACGGCCTGGTTAAGAGACGCTGCGTCTGACCCCAGTTCCACGCGCAGGATGCGGTTCGACTCGTGTCCCTGAAAGCTGGTGGCCGCCCATGTGACCAAGCCCCAAGCCCACAATGCCAAGATCAAAATCGCGACAGCTTTCTCGGTATTTCGCATGCTTTTCTCTCCGGACAATGGCGCCGGTTATTAGACCGCCGATAACGTGCGCGCTCGTTCGATCAAGACTCAAGCCTGGACCGGACCAGAGCGTGGTAATGTAACACGACCGGAACGGCAATCGACTGCGGACTCATGAGGGTTTGCTCCACGTCCGTCTCACATCCTAGTACACACGAGGCTCGTATCGATGTAACTGTTCGACTACGTCCCCCAAAAAGCACTCCTAGGTCCGGTAACTGAATGACCGCCACCACCCAACTCGACGGGCAGGAGCATCACGACGCCGTCGCGCGGGAGCAGGGACTGTCGCGCCAGCTCTCGCAGCGCCAGCTCGGCATGATCGCCATTGGCGGAGCAATCGGTACGGGCCTCTTTCTCGGCAGCGCTCTCGCCGTTCGTACTGCTGGGCCAGGTGTCATTCTTACCTACATTTTCGCCGCCATCGTCACCTTATTACTGATGGCGTGCCTGGCGGAAATGGCGGTCGCCCATCCGACAGTTGGATCCTTCGGAGTCTACGCCGAGTTGTATGTCTCCCGCTGGGCCGGCTTCGTAATTCGCTACACCTATTGGGCTGCGCAATCAATCGCCATCGGGAGCGAGGCGGTCGCCGCTGCCATCTACACGCAGTGGTGGTTTCCCCACACGCCGGCGTGGGCCTGGGTGTTGTTCTACGCTGCAACGCTGATCCTTATCAACGCACAAAGCGTCGGGGCCTTCGGCAGCTTCGAGTATTGGTTCTCGATGATCAAGGTCAGTGCCATTCTGGTCTTCATCCTGCTGGGCGCCGCAATGATCTTTGGCGTACATCAGGACCATCCCATCGGACTCGCAAACTTTCGCAACTACGGTGGATTTCTCCCGCACGGCCTGCTTGGAGCATGGCTGGCACTGGCCGTGGTGATCTACAGCTTTATCGGCGCTGAGGTCGTCGCCGTGACTGCGGGCGAAGCCAAGGATCCCGAAAAGAGCGTCCCGCGCGCCATGCGTACACTGCTGGCACGGCTGGCGATTTTTTATGTCGGGGCCATCGTGGTTCTGGTGGGAGTCATACCCTGGACCCAGATTCAGCCCGGCGCAGACATCACCGTCAGCCCCTTCGTCCGCGTGTTCGACGTGATGCACATCCCCGCGGCCGCGCACGTGATCAATTTCGTAGTGCTGACCGCGGCACTCTCCAGCATGAACTGCAACCTATACATGGCAACCCGCATGATCTTTTCGCTCTCCCGTGCCGGATACGCACCGGAGGGCCTTGGACGCATCTCCCACCGGGGCACACCCTTCGCAGCGCTGTTATTTTCCGCTGGCGGTTTAGGAGCGGCGGTCCTGCTCGCGTTCTTATTTCCCGCCTCAGCCTACATCTACATGTTCGGCATCTCGCTCTTCGGGGGGCTGTTCGCCTGGCTGATGATCTTCATCACTCACCTGCGATTTCGAAAGTACTGGGATTCGCGCCGTGACCGCGTTCTGCCCGTTCGTATGAAGTATTTCCCATTCACCACCATCCTCGGCGGTACGGCCGTACTCGCCGTCTTGATTTCGACCTGGTGGGTCGACGGCATGCGCGTCACACTCCAGGCGGGTATCCCATGGTTGTTGCTGCTGACCGTCGTTTATTTCACTTGGGGACGACACCGTGAACGCGCCGCGCAAGCTCGAATCGCTGCCCGCCCGGTACAGACTTCCGCGAGCAGCGATCCCATCTAAGCTCTTTCCATGAATGTCACGCGTGCTGCTTGAATGTGCCATACGGCGACTGAGTCGGTGCGGGCGCATCGGGCAGCACCCAGCGCCGCACACCCGCGTCGCAAATTGCATAACCCCAGTCGATTAGCTGTTCCTGCGTCGTATCGTCGAGCGCAGTCAACCGCGTCGCTGTCTCAGCCAGTCTCGTGGTGACATCGAACGGACAATCCAGTGCGTTCGCGAGTTGGTAATTGTCGATGTTGGAAGCAATGCCCCAGTACGAGCCGTCACGAACTTTGAGCTTGTACAGCGCCACGATGTCACGCGTGCGCAACGTCACCACCTGGTTGTAAATTGTCAGCAGTACGCGATTGACCTGGCTGATCCAATCGTGTTTTGGATCGGCATCCGGCCCTAGGGCGCCTCCGCCGTTGCTCACTAGGACGGTCTTGTAACGCTTCCATGCCGTCTCCAGGCCGAGATTGTCGTACACCCCACCATCGGCGAGAACTGCCTGCTGTCGGAACTCAGGAGTGATGCCCGCAGCCGGCGGAATATTTTTATCGAAGCTGTTGGGATCCAGTTTCAGCACACACGGCGACAGCAACGGCGGAAATGCCGACGACGCCGCGACCGCAGTCGCCAACTCGACGTCAGGATTCTCGATCAAGCCAACCTTCCAGTCGCCCATATAGGGTTTCGAGAAGCGCCACAGTACGCCGGTTTGCAGGCTGGTGGCGTTGAAGACAAAGTATGGCCCCTGGCCGTCATCCGGCAGATCCTGCAGCTTGGCGTGGTTGTACAGATATTTGTTGTAGTGAGCAGCAACGTGTTCCGAGACGCCTCCAAAGATGCCTTCAAGGATCGAACTGACATCAATCGAATCCGACGCCATGCCCCGGACCGGCTGCGTCACTTGCTTGTCGAAGTTCAGGGCGAAACCGCTGCCGTCGAAGCCAAGATTTTTCCAGTTCAACGCCAGCACACCGTTGGTGATTGAGCCTCCCGACACGCTGGAGACACAATTCAACTTGGCAAGAACGCGCAATTCGTTCAAGCGCCACAACGTACCAAGATGGAACAGCATGGCGCGGTAGCCACCTCCGGACATGCAAAGCGCCAGGCCGTCGGTTGGCTGTTGAGGGTCGCCGGGATGATCGTGAACAGGCTGAAAGGCAGCAGTGGTGACTGGACCAGTGGACATAATGCCTCCAGGGTACGACGGGAAATCAGACCATCTGTGTGGACACGCGCACTGTAGCACTGTTTCGCGCGGGCGGGAAGAGCGGCACTTATTTCAGTGAAAGGGACGGAAAGCTTCCTGATTTGAGCAACTTCGTGACAAAATAGTTCCGAATGTGAAGAACTGTAAAATGTTGTGCTTTTTCGCGTGTCTCCTGCGACTTTTTCCGGCACAATGCGTCTATACTGGTAACCCAAATCAGGTGGGCGCCGCAACCCCGACAGCAACCCCAAATAGGCGCCCACCGCCCCCTTAAATAATTTCACTACTTATACAGAGCTCACACGAACGCTGTGATGCCGATTGCTGCTTCATCGTAGTGATGCAACGAGTTTCTCAGCATAGCTCTCTGTGACTTCGAATCCCAGTTCGTCGACCCCGACGACGTTTGTACGTGCACGCCTGGTTCCTTCACCCACCAGCGTTACAATCAATCAGGAAGGTAGTTGTCATGAAGTCCCCGGTCCATGAAGCCCGTTGGTGGGAAACCATGGCCGATGGCCGTCTCCATTGCTACCTCTGTCCGCGTCACTGTCATATCGGCGAAGGCCAGCACGGCTTCTGTTTCATCCGCAAAAACGACAATGGCCGCTTGCTACAGCTCGGCTACGGACGCCCCGCCGCAGTCGCCATGGATCCCGTCGAAAAGAAGCCACTCAACCATTTTTTTCCCGGCACGAAAATTCTTTCCATGGGCACCGCCGGCTGCAACATGGGATGCTTCTTTTGCCAGAACTGGGACATCTCCAAAGCCAAGTCCGACCAAGTTCGCTCTGCCGATCTTCCTCCCCGTGACGTCGTTGAGTTAGCGCTTGAGCATCGCGCTCCCCATATCGCCTTCACCTACAACGAGCCCACCATCTGGGGCGAATACGTCATCGACATCGCACGCGAAGCCCACGCCGCCGGCGTCAACACCGTGATGGTGTCGAACGGCTACATCACGCGTGAAGCTTTCTTCGACATCTATCGCCACATCGACGCCGCCAACATCGATCTCAAGGCCTTCACCGAGAAGTTTTATTCCAAGGTCACACTGACCCACCTCCAACCTGTGCTCGACGTCTTGAAATGGCTCCGCCATGAAACCGGCGTATGGTTTGAAATCACCAACCTCATCATACCCACCCTCAACGATGACGATTCCGAATTCAAACAGCTCTGCGATTGGGTGCTCGAGAACCTCGGCGATGACGTACCGCTGCATTTCACGGCCTTTCACCCCGACTTCAAACTGCAGGACAAGCCTCCAACGCCGCCTGAAACGCTGCATCGCGCGCGCCGCATGGCCATGCAGATGGGACTGAAGTACGTCTATGAGGGGAACATCTTCTCCGACGGCGGCAACACCATCTGCCCCGGATGCAAGCAAATCGTCATCACTCGCTCCTGGCACTCGGTAACAGCGAACAAGCTGAAGGAGGGCCGCTGCGCCAGCTGCCACACGCGCATTCCGGGCGTTTTCTCGAAACTCCACGTCGAGGCGCGCCGCGAATGGGCAGCCGCGCTTCACGAATAATCATTTCGTCGACCGTTCGATTCGGTGTATAGTGCTCGGAACTTCCTAGGGGCGCAAAACGTAAGTCCGGGGCGAAGAAAGCAAGAGTCATGAGCTCTAAGCTGATTCTGCCTTGGCCGTTTCCTTTCCGCGGACCTCATTGGCCACGTCCTCGAATCACCCAAACCTTACTTGCCGTCGCTGTTTTCAACGATCAGTACCCCAACTCGTCCAGTGTGCAGGGCGTTCCGATCGTCACTACGGGCACGCCATCCACCACCGCGCTCACCGGTGCGATTCCGGCTCTCACCGTGAGCGGTATCACCCCGGGAGGTTCAACGAGCGATCCCTTCTACCTGCAAGGGACGTGGGAGCTCTTGAACGGCTCGACCGTGCTCCCACCCACCGCTGCGCAAGCCAGCCCGTCGGGTGCTTACGCCCCGATGTACTGGCTCAACACCGTAACCTACTATGCCGGCAACCTGTATGTGATCGGCAGTGACGGGGCGGAGTTCGGAGTGCTGCGGTTCGATGCCACTACTGGCAATCCGAATGGCTCCGGTACGAATCCGCTTTTTCTGTCTGTGGATTTCCTGATCGAAAACAGTGGCATGAGCCTTATCAGCTACCAGGGCAACTATGCCCTGATAATTCCGCTCGCCAACGGCCTTTCTGGTTGTCTGGTTAGCGGCAGTGGAACTCCCTCCTTGCAGGGGCCTGTGCCTTATAGCTCGTTTCAAGGACAGGGCCTGCCGACCCAACTCGCTCTCACCGCTCCATGCCAGTCGCCAAATAGCGGAAATCTCTATTTCCTCTATTTCGATGGCTTCAATCCCAGCGGAGGCGCTGGACTGATGTCGGTCAGCCAGACCGCGGTTGTTGAAGCGATTCTATTGGGCTCCACCAACATTCCCGTTACCGTGCTCACATCGCTGGGCTCCCTCCCTCTCACCTGCGCCTTCTGCGTCGCCGAGGTGAACGGGCAGGACGCAATCTACGTCGCGGTCTTGGGCTGGGCGAACCAGACGACTCCGCAGTGGTCGGTCGAAATGATCGACACCTCAGGCAACATGACGACAATCATCTCAGGTCAGCCCGGTGCGCCATGGGGAATGTGTGTCGTGACGGTTTTGGGTTAGCAGGATAGCGCGGTTTCCTTGTGCCCGATTCAATCCGGGTGCCCCACTCAAGCCGGTTTTGCTTGAGTGGGTCTTTTGACTCCTCTGACGACCCGGAGAGCACCCTAGGTCTCGTCTCGTCCGATCCATTTACCCATCGCGGGAACGCGGAACCGCGCCATCTTGTCCAGAAGCTGTTCTGGATCGCAGATCTTCCAGCACCAGCCTCCGGTTCTCTTCCCGCAAAAATCCTTCCCGCACCGCGCGGTCAAACAACTTGAGCAGCGGATCGTAGTAGCCCTCGACATTCAGCAATCCGCAAGGCTTGGCGTGAATTCCCAACTGCGACCATGTGACGATCTCGCAGAACTCTTCGAATGTGCCGAAGCCTCCCGGCATCGCGATGAATCCATCCGACAGGTCCGCCATGAGGGCCTTGCGTTCGTGCATCGATTTCACGATGCGTAGCTCCGTTAGTCCGGCGTGCCCCACTTCCTTTGCCATCAGCGACTCAGGAATAACCCCAATCACGCGCCCGCCCGACTCAAGAACCGCGTCGGCCAAAACTCCCATGAGTCCAATGTTCCCGCCGCCGTAAACCAGTTCGATCCCACCCGCAGCCAGAAGCTGCCCCAAAACCACGGCTGCGTCTCTGTACACCGGGCCAATTCCCAAATTGGAACCGCAAAACACACAAATTCGCCGGAAATCCATAATGCTTGAATGCCGCACAGTTAGCCTGATCAGTTTAGCGGACATGGGATCGCGGGACCGGAGTCTCCCAGCCGCAAACAAGGCCCGCGCCTTCCGGCTCCCCCGAGATTAGCTCGCCACCATCATTTACAATCATCGCGAGTTAATCTCCTCGGAGCCCGCTTACTTTCATGCCCACAATCCGCCGGGTAGCTCGTTTCGCTCGCACTACTTTCCGCCCTTTCAGTCGCGCAATCCCTCGTCTCCGCGCGCCCTCAAGCCTGCCTCGTGGCAATCCATTCACAGCTCAGCACTTGTCATCGATACCCACGCCGACACGCCCGGACGCTTTGTGGACGAGAACTTCGACCTCTCCCAAGACGCCGGCAAAGGCTACATGGATTTCAACAAGATCAAGGCGGGCAACCTTGGCGCCGAGTTCTGGTCGATCTGGGTTGATCCCAAGGTGAACAAGGGCCAGGAAATCAAACGCGCGCTCGACATGATCGACTCCGTCTATGAGCAGGCCCGCCGCCATCCCGACAAAATGATGATGGCCTTCAGCACCCAGGACATCCTTGCCGCACATCGCCAGCACAAACTTGCTTCCCTGATCGGAGTCGAGGGCGGCCACGCGATACAAGGCGACATCCGCGTGCTGCGCGACTATTACCGCCTGGGCGCGCGTTATATGACGCTCACCTGGTCGAACACGAACGAACTCGGCGACTCCAGCGGCGATCTCGAAAACAAAGACGTCGAGCACCACAACGGCATTACCGACTTCGGTCGGCAGGTCGTGCGCGAGATGAACCGTATGGGCATGATCGTCGACATTTCGCACGTTGCCGACCGGACATTCTTCCAAGCGCTTACGACGAGCCGCGCACCCGTCATCGCCTCGCACTCGTCCGCCCGCGCGCTCACCAACGTTCCTCGCAACATGACCGACGACATGCTGGTCGCCCTCGCCCGCAACGGCGGCGTCGCCCAGGTGAATTTCTATTGCGGATTCATCTCGCAGAATTGGGTCGACCAGTCCAAGAAGTTGGCGGCGGAGAAAGATCCGGACTACGAAAAGGTTCAATCGCTGTTCATGTCCGAGCGCACGCCGCAGATGACGCAACAGCTTTACGAAGCGGAAGCGGTGCTCGAGAAGAAACTGCCGCGTCCGCCGCTCATCGACCTTATCGACCACATCGACCACATGGTGAAGATCGCCGGCGTCGATCACGTGGGCATTGGCTCAGATTTTGATGGTATCGACTGCTCGCCCCAAGGCATGGACTCGGTCGCCGACCTGCCAAAAATTACCGAGGCCCTCTACAAGCGCGGGTACAAGCCGGCGGACATCCAGAAGATTCTCGGCGGCAACTTAATGCGCGTCTTCGCCGAAGTAGAGAAGACCGCCAAAGTAATTCAAGCGGAAGAGGCGCACCAGGACACCCGCCGCGAAGTCGCTCCGGATACGCAGCCAAAGTAGTAAATGCTCGGGGCATTTGATGTAATGGGTGGAGCACCGCATTAGCTGTGCATTCCATTGATATCTAAGAAAGCGGCTTGGGCCGCCGCGGTAAAGGACTCGGAGGTGACATGCGTAATTTTCTAACTGCAATTCTGATCCTCGCTCTCGCCGGATTTGCATCAGCACAAACCAGTAGCACAGCGGCCAAACCCGCGACCGCCAACCACCCAACCCGCCGCTACTACTCCGGCAGCACCCCAACCCGTCCAGGCCATCTTTGAAACCACTCTGGGAAACATCACCTGCACGCTTTTCCCCGATAAAGCACCAATCACAGTCGACAACTTCATCGGACTCGCGACGGGCAAGAAGGATTGGAAGAACCCCTCCAGCGGCGCGACCATGCACAATAAGCCGCTCTACGACGGCACGGTCTTTCATCGCGTCATTCCCAACTTCATGATCCAGGGTGGCGATCCTCTCGGCAACGGCTCCGGCAGCCCCGGATACACGTTCCGCGACGAGCAAAGCGATCTGACCTTCGACCAGCCCGGACGCCTCGCCATGGCCAACAGCGGTCCTAACACCAACGGGTCACAGTTTTTCATTACCGAAGTGCCGACCCCGCATCTAGACGGCCACTACAATATCTTCGGCCAGTGCGACAATCCAGACCTGGTAAAGCAAATCGCCCGCCTCGCTACCGATCCGCGCAACGACCGGCCATTCAATCCGCCCAAGATCATTCACGTGAAGATCATCGATCCGCGTCATCCAGCGGCGCCGGCGAAAAAGCCAGCGACTTCGTCAAGCACTAAGAAGTCGACCGCCCCGCCCGCCAAACCTCAGTAACGGAATTTCATTCAACGGAACCAGCCGGACCTCGTGCCGGCGTTTCTTACGCTCATATTCGAACCTAGTTGTGCAGCTTTCAGCCCAAATATGAAAATCCGCTGACATTTGCCACCTGTTCATGCCTCTGTGATATGAACATTGGTACTGATCCGCGCACCGCCGCGATGTGGTGTTATTGAGGTGCCATCATGGAAGCCGTACAAGACAACGTTCGCACCGGCAGAACTCCCGCCGAATTGAAGCAGGCCATTCTCGACAACCTTTATTACACACAAACCCGGGTTCCAGAGCTCGCCACGACGAACGACTGGTACATGGCGGTCGCCTATGCCGTTCGCGATCGCATGATGAACGATTGGATTCAGGCATTCGGCCGCGCTCGCAAGACTCGTACCCGGATTGTCAGCTATCTCTCTGCTGAATTTCTCATCGGTCCGCAGTTGGGCAGCAATCTGCTCAACGTTTACGACATTCGCGATGCCGTCGAAACCGCACTCGCCGATCTTGGCCAGAGTCTCGACAAACTCCTGAACCACGAGCCCGAGCCCGGCCTCGGCAACGGCGGATTGGGCCGTCTTGCGGCCTGCTACATGGAGTCGCTCACCACCTTGGACATGGCCGCCATCGGCTACGGCATTCGCTACGAGTTCGGCCTCTTCGATCAGGAAATTCAGAATGGCTGGCAAGTGGAGAAGACCGACAAGTGGCTCAGCCTCGGCAATCCTTGGGAAACGACTCGGTCGGAAATCGCGCATTACGTTGGTACTGGCGGCCATACCGAGCAATATCACGACGAGCATGGGCACTTCCGCGTACGTTGGATTCCCGAGCACGTTGTCCGTGGCATCGCCAACGACATACCTATTGCAGGCTACCTTACGAATATGACCAATTTCCTGCGCCTGTGGTCGTCTGAGGCCGTCGAGTCTTTCGATTTCCAGGCCTTCAACAAAGGCGACTATTACGATGCCGTTCAGGAAAAAGTAGCGTCCGAGACCATTAGCAAAGTTCTTTATCCCAACGACGAAGCTGTGGCCGGTAAGATCCTGCGCTTGCAGCAACAGTACTTCTTTACTTCCTGCTCTTTGCAAGACATGATTCGCATCCACAAGCTACGTGGCCTATCACTTCACACCTTTCACGAAACCTACGCCATTCAGCTCAACGATACGCATCCCTCGATCGCTGTCGCCGAACTCATGCGGCTCCTCATCGACATCCACGAAATCGATTGGGACGAGGCTTGGAGTATCACCCAGAAAGCTCTGGCTTACACCAACCACACCCTCCTTCCCGAGGCCCTCGAAAAGTGGCCGTTGCCGCTCTTTGGCGGCCTGTTACCGCGACATCTTGAAATCATCTACGAAATTAACCGCCGATTTCTCGATGAAGTCCGTGCCAAGCGCCCCGGCGACAATGATCTACTGTCTCGTGTTTCGCTCATCGACGAGCACGACCAGAAATACGTCCGCATGGCCAACCTCGCCACTGTCGGCTCCCACGCTGTCAACGGAGTCGCTGCGCTGCACACCGAGCTCTTAAAGAAGACGGTGCTGCATGACTTCTATGAACTCTTCCCTGACAAATTCTTCAACATCACCAACGGCGTCACGCCGCGCCGCTGGCTCGCGCTCAGCAATCCTGAGTTGTCTCAACTGATTTCCAGCAAGATCGGTGACAACTGGCTCAAGCACGAGGAAGAGTTACACAAACTTGAGCCGCTCGCCGACGATCCCTGACTTTCGTTCTCGCTGGCGGCAGGTGAAGTACACCCGCAAGCAGAAACTCGTGGCGTTAATCCACGAGCGCACCGGTATGTCGGTGAGTCCCGACACGATGTTCGATGTGCAGGTCAAGCGCATCCACGAATATAAGCGCCAACTGCTGAACATGCTTTTCGTAATCGCGCTCTATAACCGCATCAAGCACGATCCGAGTGTCCAAATCACGCCGCGCACGGTTATCTTCGGCGGCAAGGCTGCCCCCGGCTATTTCATGGCCAAGTTGATCATCAAGCTGATCAACTCCGTCGCCTCGACCATCGATGCCGATCCCGCAGTTCGCGATCGCTTGCGCGTGGTATTCATCCCCGACTTCAACGTCAAGAGCGGACAGGTCATCTACCCCGCCGCCGAACTGTCCGAGCAAATTTCGACCGCCGGTAAGGAAGCTTCGGGCACCGGCAACATGAAGTTCTCCATGAATGGCGCGCTGACCATCGGCACGCTCGATGGCGCCAATGTCGAGATTCGCGAAGAAGTTGGCGACGAGAATTTCTTCCTCTTCGGCCTCACCGCCGAACAGGTCGTGGAACTTAAGCGTAGCGGCTACAATCCTCGCCACTATTACGAGAGCAATCCTGTATTGAAGGAAGTCATCGACCAGATCGCAGGTGGCGCGTTCTCCGCCGGAGACCAGCAGCTGTTCCGCCCCATCGTCGATTCTCTGCTAAACAGTGACGAGTACCTGCTGCTCGCCGATTTCCAGTCGTATATCGATTGCCAGGAGGCCGTTGGCCACGCCTACCGCGACCAAGAGCACTGGACGCGCATGTCGATCCTCAACACGGCGCGTATGGGCAAGTTCTCGTCCGATCGCTCCATCCGCGAATATGCCCGCGACATCTGGCACGTCGCGCCCCTCGACCTGACTGGACAGGCGACGAAGACTGGAGCGCAAACTTAGTCGTAATACCAATCGCCAACTTCGGTTTCGCCGTCGATCGTCGCTCAGAAGATCGTGGGAATCGCTGAGCGCCGTTCTTGGCAACTGCGATACCCTGTGGGCCCGCACGCTGCACAGTGCCACTTGCTTCTGTTACGCCTTCAGCTCCAGTGCAGCCAACATAGTGCCCTCGACGCGGTTCCGAATCTTGGCGAACGCGATCTGCCGCGATGTCGACGTGTCATCGGCAAACGGAGAGAATCCACAGTCGTCGGTGGTCCCCAGCGATGCAATCGGTATGTATTCGGCGGCCTCCATCACGCGGTCGCGCACTTGCTCAGGCCTCTCCACCGCCGGATTGATGGGGTCCGTCACTCCGACAAACACGATCTGCTCCGCCTTCACTAGCTTGCCCAACATACCTAGCACTTTCCTGCGGTCCGGCTCGCTCGCAAGCTGCACGTAAAATCGTCCGGCGTTCAGTTCGAAAAGCAGCGGCAACAGGGCTGAGTAGTCCACATCCGCGCTATGCGTCGAGTCCCGGTCCCCTCCAGGACACGTGTGAACGCCGATTCGGCTCCGCTCGGCCGCGGTAAATCGATCGAGCACCTGATTGTTCAGGCCAACAAAAGATTTCAGCAATCCAGCCGAAGGATCGAGCTTCAGCGAGAGTCGTCCTTCCGTGAAGTCGATCTGTACGCATGCGGCCCCGGCATCCAGACACTCGCGAATGTCGCGTTCGGCTTCGTTCACCAGGTCCCCCAGAAATCGTTCCCGCGGGTACTCCGCTATGCCCTCTGCGGGATACAACAGGCTCAGCGCCGACGCCGAAATGACAGCCTGCTTCAGTGGACGGTGCGCGTAAGGTTGGGCCGCCCGTAAGAAGCTGGACGCATGTACACCATATTCGAACGGACCGGACGTCAGTTTGGGAAGCTGCCGGGTGTGACCATCGGCAAACGGGATGACCACTCCATCGGGCGCGAGGTTGCTCAACCCCGTTAAGGGATACGTCGCAAAGCTGGGCTTGGTCTGTTCGCCGTCAGTAATAACGGGCGAGCCGGTCTCTTCCATGCCCGCGATCGTCTCTCGCAGCGCGTGTTGCTGCGCCAACCCGAGTTGTTCATCGGAGAGGCGTCCGGCAGCATGCTCTGTCATGGCCTTCAACAGTTCTGGAGAGCGCGGAACGCTGCCGATGGGTTCAGTAGGAATCGCCACTGGAATGCTCCTCGATCGACGAAATTTGAATAAAAATGTGCGGGCTCGTAAACGCTCGCCCCATACCCGGATTGTCAGGAAATTAAAGCACCCTTGACGCACGCGGCAATAACCGGAAACCACTACGATTGCAAATGAAAGGGCCCCGCATCGCGGAGCCCCTTATCCCTTCTATCCACTAACCACTATCCACTGGTTCTAGTCGTAATACTCCAGCCCGAGGTGGGTGATCATATCCTCGCCCATCAGGTGACGCAGCGTGTTCTTCAGCTTCATCGACTGGATGAACAGATCGTGCTCCGGATACAGCCCCGGCGCCGTCATCGGCGACTTGAAGTAGAAGCTCAACCACTCCTGGATGCCAATGCCGCGCAGCGCCGACGACCGTTTCGCCAAGTCCAGAAACAGCACTAAGTCGAGCACAAGAGGCGCCGCGAGAATCGAGTCGCGGCACAGGAAATCGACCTTGATCTGCATCGGATAGCCCAGCCACCCGAAGATATCAATGTTGTCCCAACCCTCTTTGTTATCACCACGTGGAGGGTAATAGTTAATGCGAACCTTGTGGCAAATATTGCCGTACAGTTCCGGATACAACTCGGGTTGCAGAATGTGCTCCAGCACTGACAGCTTCGACTCTTCCTTGGTCTTGAATGAGCCCGGGTCTTCCAGCACTTCCCCGTCGCGATTGCCCAGGATGTTGGTCGAGAACCAGCCGTTCAGCCCGATCATGCGCGCCTTGAAGCCTGGGGCAAGAATCGTCTTGATGAGTGTCTGCCCGGTCTTGTAGTCCTTGCCGCAGATCGGCGCATCGTTCTTGCGCGACAATTCCTGAATCACCGGAATATCGACGGTCAAGTTCGGAGCGCCGTTCGCGAACGGCACGCCCTCCTGCATCGCGGCGTAGGCATAAATCATCGATGGCGCGATGTTCTCGTCGTTCGCCAGCAAGCCCTTCTCGAACGAATCCACGGTCTGGTGCACCGGCCCCGCCTCAATAAACGACTCGGTCGAGCCGCACCAGATCATCGCCAGCCTGTCGGCGCCGCTCGACTTTTGGAAGTCGCGGATGTCTTCGCGCACCTGCTCGACCAGTTCCTTCTTGTTCCTGCCCTTCTTCACGTTCGGGCCGTCAAGCTTCTTCACATAGTTCTTGTCGAACACCGCCTTGCGCGGCTTAATCGACGACAGGAACGGCTTCACTTGCTCCAGCAGCGAACGCTCCAGCACTCCGGCCTTGCCGGCGGCGGCATACATGTCGTCTTCAAAGATGTCCCAGCCGGTGAACACCAGATCGTTCAGTTCGGCCAGCGGAACAAAATCCTTCACCTTCGGCGACCGGCCATCGGTGCGCTTGCCGAGGCGAATGTGTCCCATTTGCGTCACCGACCCGATGGGCGCCGAAATACCTTTGCGCACAGCTTCGACTCCGGCAACGAACGTTGTCGCGACCGCTCCCATACCGGGGATCATGATGCCGAGTTTTCCCTTGGCGGGCGCGAGTTCGCCGCGACCGTTCTTGCTCTTGTCCTGCGGATTATCAGTTGGCATGCCTATCAGTCCGTTTCATGAAGTATCTGCAAACCTGTTATGTTCTCGTATTCGCGCGGTGCTTGGCAAACTTCCAAGCGCGAATGGAACCATTTCGCCCTTCGTTGGCATCTATAAGGATTCGACGGAAAGCGATGAGCCAACCAAAAGTCGCACTCATTACCGGCAGCTCAAGCGGCATCGGCCTGCTTACCGCAATCGAATTTGCCCAGAACGGCTACCTCGTCGTTGCCACCATGCGCGACCTAGGCCGCGCTGACCGCCTCGAAGCGGCCGCGAAAACCGCGGGTGTAAGCGACAACCTCGACCTTCACCAGCTCGACGTCACTAACTTCGACTCCATCCCCGGACTCATCGACGGTATCGTGCGCGACCACGGCCGCATCGACGTCCTGGTCAACAACGCAGGATTCAGCGTTGCTGGATTCGGCGAAGACCTCAAGCTCAGCGACTACCGGCATCAGTTCGAAACCAACTTCTTCGCTACTGTTGCCAT
The DNA here is from genome assembly GCA_963730105.1 of uncultured Acidobacteriaceae bacterium. Taxonomy (GTDB): domain Bacteria; phylum Acidobacteriota; class Terriglobia; order Terriglobales; family Acidobacteriaceae; genus DASRAA01. The sequence goes on along the minus strand of CAVSQO010000003.1, from coordinate 65,056 downwards.
GAGCAAGGCTGTACTGCCAGTCATGCGCCGCCAGAAGTCCGGACACATCATTCAGGTCGCCTCCGTCGCCGGACTGCGTCGGCACCCCGTTGCTCAGCGCCTATTGCAGTTCCAAGCATGCTCTCGAAGGCTTCAGCGAATCGCTCCGCATTGAAACCCACTCCCTCGGCATCCGGGTGGTATTGGTCGAGCCCGGCGCCTTCGATACCGACATTTGGACGCGTAACGTCACGGTCGCTGAAGGCGCGCTCGACCCCAACTCGCCCAACAAGGATCGCAGCCAGCGGTTTACCGAGTTCGTTAAGAACAACTCCAAGAACCGCCGCGACGCCCGCGAAGTTGCCCAACTCCTCCTAAGGATCGCCAACAATCCCAATCCGAAACTGCGCTACCTGATTGGCCCCGACGCCAAGATGCAGGTTTGGCTCAAGCGCCTGCTGCCCTGGCGCCGCTACGAACGTATGGTCGCCAAGTTCGTCAAGATCGATTTATAGGATCCTCTGCTCGTGCGAGAAGTTGGTTTTTGAAACCGAACAAATGGATGGCCGTGTGAAGCAGCCCCGGCGCGGCGAAATATCGTAGCCCAGCGCTTTCAGCGCTAGGTGACCCGCCCAAGAAATGTCTCGGGAGTCCCGGTAGGGACGGCAGACGCTCACCCGGACTCGCGTTTAGTTCGCGGCTTCCTCGTTCGCCCTCACCCGATCCTTCAGGTGCGACCAGACGAAATACACAGCCCCCGCCACGAGCCCCGCCAGAATTAACCCATCCATGCGATGGAACCAGATCTTCAGCCGCGGGTCTTTGTCCCACTGCTCGCCCAGCCGCATCCCGACGTATGCCAGCACGAAACACCACGGCCACGACCCAATGAACGTGTACAAGTGAAACTTCAGCCGCGGCATGCGCGCAATGCCCGCCGGCAGCGCGATAAATGTTCGGATCACCGGCAGCAGTCGCGCAATCAGCACCGCCAGTGATCCCCATCGCGCGAAAAAGCGGTCGGCGGTATTCAATTCATGCTGCGTCACGAAGATGTAATGGCCGTAGCGCAACGCCAACGGACGCCCGCCGTAATACCCAACCTCGTATGCCAACACCGAGCCCAGGTTGCATCCGATGGCTCCCCAGGTCGCCACCGCGAGCAGTGAGAACCGTCCCGTGTATACCAGGTACCCCGAGAACGGCATGATGATTTCCGACGGCAACGGAATGCATGCCGACTCGATGGCCATCAGCAGCATGACGCCGCCGTAGCCCGCAGCCGAAATCACCGAAGTAATCCACGCCGCAAGAATTTCAATGATGTGAGCGATCATTAGGTAGTAAGAGATCTCCAGGAAAATAGATCGTGCTTAGGGTGCCCCACACAAGCCTTTGCTGGTGTCGGTTCTTTGACTTTTCTTTGACTAAAATCTGGGTGCCCCATCCTTTCCCGTCATTTGGGAAAGGGCGGGAATCAAAATCCTACTCGTGCTTTGGCAACTTCCCACTCATCCACTCGCCCAACTTCTCCAGCGGAACCCGAAGTCCGATAAAGAACTGTCCAAACAGCGCATATTCCGCGCTCACCTGGTCGAAGCGCATCTCGTAAATCAGCTTCTTAAACACCAGCGGTTCAGGCGCAAACAAATCCACGCCCCACTCCCAGTCGTCAAAGCCGATCGACCCCGTGATAATCTGCTGTACCTTCCCCGCATACCGCCGGCCGACCGCGCCATGTTCTTCCATTTGCCGCTGGCGCTCTTCGATCGGCAACGAATACCAGTTCTTATCTTCCCCTCGCCGTCGATCCATCGGATAGAAGCACAAGTACCGGCTCGCCGGAATCTTCGGAAACAGTCGCGAGTGCATTGCGGTCTTCTGCCGTTCAATCGTGTCGCCGATTTCCTTGTTCCACTCTTCGCTCAGCGGAGCCACGCCTCGCTCCGTCAACTGCCGAAACAGCTTCACGCTCGAGTCATACAGTCCCAACTCAATCACCGACACGTACGAGTGCACCGGCTCCAGCAAATCCCGCAGACCCACATGATCCAACTGCAGCTCCGCCTGGTTCAGGTCATCGAACGAGTCCCGAAAATGCACCAGCATCAAGTCGCCCTTGTGCCCCAGCATCGAATACGCCGCGAACTGACCCGCATGTTCGCTGGCACCGAACGCTTCCGCCGCTTCGCGCGCGATCTGCGACTGCCCGGCCGCATCCAGCTTGCGCCACTCCGCCCACCGAAAGCGAAACATCTGGTGCAACACGCTGTAGCCTTCCAGCGTCAGCGGAACCGCCGGCAGTTCTGTCGCGACAACGTGGACATCGGCCTTCAGAGCCATGAAGTAACCCCGCAAATATTGGAATGATGGATGATCAGCTTCTCATTGTAATCCGCTTGCTTGTTTCGCTGCTGTCATCCCAAGCGACGTCGTCCTGCGACCGAGGTCGAAGAGCCTGCGGTGCGCGAAGTCGAAGCAACCCGCTTTTTCTCTCGCTGGCAACCGACCACTGGCTACTGGCAACTGTCTCCCCGTTATAAACTGATCCGTCACTCCGGAGAGAACTCATGCCCCGCGGCACCATGCCCCGCCAACCTTCGAAAGCCGGACGCCACGACAAAGCGAAGACTGCCCGCGTCGCCAACAAGCCGCTAAAGGTCACAGCACCAAAGGCGCCAAAGCCCAAAGCGCCAAAGAGTGCCAAGGCCTACAACCCTCTCGCCCCCGAGCGCATCGCCGAAATCCTCAGACGCCTCGACGCTCGCTATCCCAAAGTAAAGTGCGCCCTGCATCACAACAGCGCATGGGAGCTGCTGGTCGCGACTATCCTCTCCGCGCAGTGCACTGATGCACGCGTGAACATGGTCACACCCATTCTGTTCAAGAAATATCCGACGGTTCAACACTTCGCCGCGCTGCAGCCCGAAGAGCTCGAGCCCGACATCCGCTCCACAGGATTCTTCCGCAACAAATCGAAGTCCCTCGTCGGTGCGGCCCGCAAGATTGTCAACGATTTTGGCGGTGAAGTGCCGCGCACCATGGAAGAGCTACTCACTGTCCCCGGCGCGGCCCGCAAAACTGCTAATGTGGTCCTCGGCTCATGGTTCGGCATCGCCGACGGCGTTGTAGTCGACACTCACGTGCAGCGCATCTCACGTCGGCTGGAACTAACTAAGAATGAAGCGCCGCCCAAGATCGAGCAGGACCTGATGCGCATCATCCCGCGCGCCAAGTGGATCGACTTCTCCCACCAGATCATCCATCACGGCCGCGCCATCTGCATCGCACGCAAGCCCAAGTGTGCCGAGTGTCCGCTCGAAGATCTCTGCCACGCCGCCGACAAGACCTGGTCGACCGTCGACATTCACAAGAACGCCAAACCGTAGCTAAATCGCCCGGGGTTCAACAAGTGGATTACGGGACCGTGGACATGCATTCCACTGTTCCCGCTGTCGCATCGCCTTTTCGGCTCAGAACAAAGTGGTAGCCTAATTCGCTCTCGAACGCGACCGGCGTTCCATTCACCACGTACGGACGAAAGCGGTAATCCTGTAGCGCTTCCTTGCTCGCCGTAACCAGCACCGGATCGCCCTCGACCGGCTCACTGCGAACGATCTTTCCGTTCTCGTCGACCGCGACTTTAAAGACGACGTCGCCTTGAATTCCTTTCAGCATGGCTTCCTTCGGATATTGCGGCAGAGTTTTGTGCTCCACCATCCCAGTCAACTCCGAAGCCGACACTTGCGCAGTCTGAGAATGATTCGTCCGCGAATCCGACGGCGCGCTAGCGTCATTCTGCGCACAGGCAAAGACCGCACAGCCAGTAATCAACACGGCTAACATCGTAATCTTCAACATAACTCTCCTCCTGACGATGGCTGCGTTAGAACTGCCGTATCGCATCTCCTCCCGACGTCAGGTTCGAATCGACTTCCAGCAACTGCACCTGCGTCGGAGACACGATATAGGCAATGTAATTTCGTGTGCCTTCCGTCGTCGTCGTAATCGCCACCGTTGTCCGCCCGGGCGCGACCGTGCCAACGCTATATGTACCTTGCAGATTCACCGCGGTAAACACACTTGACGGATCGTTGATGTCGAGTGTCCCGGCCAGGGTTCCGTTACCGTCAGCTGATATCTGTCCGCTGATGCTCGTGCTGTTAGTTGGTGTGATTACGCCACTCACCACGAAGTAGCCAAACTGCAAGGTCGCGTAGCTTCCGGCCCAAGCCGCATTGGTAGTGACGGCCGAGCTCTGCGCATACACATTCCCGCTTCCTACTGCATTCGCCCGCAAGTCGAGATAGTAGGCCTGGCTGGGAGAGATCATGTACATCGTAAACGGCAGCGGAAAGTTGCTGACCGTGAACGAGCCACTGACGCGACCATTGGAGGCCACGCTATAGGCCCCGGTCAGCGACGACGTTCCCACGACGCCTGTATCGTTCACGTCATAGTAGCCCGTCGAAATCGAGCCGCCCGACGCATTCAACTGCATCAGTGTGTTCGAGATACCAGCCACTGTGTTCGCTGACGTGCTGATGACGTAATTCCCGTTAAAGTCGGTGACGGCAAACGTTGGCTGAGTTTGCAGGTCGGCACTGCCCAGGAAGAATGTCGCCGCATCAGGACAGATGAACCGGTAGTGGCTCGGCGACACTACGTAATAAATGAACGACGAAGTGCCGGTGGCGGCTGAGAACGATCCCGTGCCGCGTCCCAGCGCATCGATCGCCGAGTAAGTGCCGGTCAGCGACTGGCTCTGGGCAATGTTGCCGCTGCAGTTCACATCCTGCGTCCCACCTACCGTCGTTCCACTCAGGTCGAAGACTCCCGCGGAGCTAATCGACACGCATCCCAGCCCACTTCCGCTGAAGCCAAAAGCGTAATTCCCCGAGGGTGCGGTGACGCCGCTCGTCTGTTGCTCCAGGTTGCCTACGGCGTTGATGACGTTGTTGTCGATCTCATTCAGACCGGCATTGGTGAGTCCCCGCATGGCAAAGGCATAGGCGAAGCTTCCGATCGAACTGGTAAGGGTCAACCCGCCGCGGCCGTCGGCGCCCACCGCATAGGTTCCGGTGACAGACGTGGTTGTAAAGTATCCCGACCCAACATCATTCAAGTCTTCTTCGCCACCCGTAATATTGCCGTTGCCATCTGCCGTAACGGTTCCCACCGCATAGAAAGCGAAGCCGCTCGCGTCGATTCCCTTCAGGCTGAAAACGTAATTCCCTTTCAGTGACGCGTTACTGAACTGCACTGCCGTGATCGTAACCACCGCGTTGCTCGAGACCGTGCTGCTCGATTGCAACTGGGCCGTGATCGTGATGCTTGCCGGACTAGGAATGACCACGGGGGCCGTGTAGAGTCCCGAACTGCTGATGGTTCCACTGGATGAGTTACCCCCGGCGACACCGTTGACTAGCCAGTTCACCCCACTGCTGCTATTCGTGACCGTGGCTGCAAACTGCAGTGTCGATCCCTCCTGCAAATTCGCCGTAGCCGGACTTACGGTGACCATCGGTGTATTGTTGTTGCCGCCACCCCCACCGCCGCATGCCGCTAACGTGACCACAACCGCTAGCGCAACTCCCGACAGCATTACTTTCCTCATCGCGATGCCCCTTCTCGTTTGTGTTCGAATATCAGGTCTTCAGCCGATCAACGAAGCGCAATTCCCATAAGTATTTCCTTCGCGACAACAAAAAGTTGCACAAACTTTCTCATTGAAAGATTGCTCGCTACCATCGGGTAAGTACCGTATTTCCTGTGCTTTTCGCCGGTGGCGCGTTAGGGTTATTCTGCTTTCGACTCGCAACACCTGGCCATCCCGCTCGACCGGAGAACTTCGTGTCCTATCTTGTTCATTCCGTTCTATGTGCGCTGCTCCTCGCCTCGTCTGCGTTTTCCCAAACGGCATCCCTCGGTCTGTTCGACGGCAACTCCGACGTCGGCACCGTTCTCCATCGCGGCTCAGCTGACTATGACAAGGCGAAGCACACCTACACCGTCACCGGAAGCGGCGAGAACATCTGGGCGCCTCCCGATGCATTTCATTTCATTTGGAAGAAGGTCAGCGGAGACTTCGCGTTAACTGCCGATGTCACCATCCTGACGACGGACGGCAACCCGCATCGCAAAGCCGTCCTCATGATTCGCCAGAGCCTCGACGCCGATTCCGTCTACGCCGACATCGCTCTCCACGGTGAAGGACTCACCTCGCTGCAATTCCGCGACGAGAAGGGCGCACCCACCCACGAAGTCCAGAGCTACATCCGCGCCCCCAAACACCTCCGTCTTGTGAAGCGCGGCGATTATATCTACATGGCGCTTGCAAGCGACAAGGCTCCACTGCAAATCGCCGCTGGCTCGCCGAGGATTCATCTCGAAGGCAGCTACTACATCGGCATCGGAGTCTGCTCTCACGATAAGGACGCCGTCACTAAAGCCGAATTCTCCAACGTCGAGCTGACCGATCGCACGACAGCATCAGCCGCTCAGCCTGTGATGTTCAGCGTGCTTGAGACGATCGCCGTCGCCAGCACCGACCGTGCGGCCCATTATGTCACCGCCGATCACATCGAGGCTCCCAACTGGACGCGCGATGGCTCCGCCTTCATCTTCAACTCCGGCGGGCGCATCTACCGCATGCCCATCAACAGCCGCAAGCCCGAAGTCATCGACACAGGCAATGCGATTCGCTGCAACAACAGTCACGGCATCTCGCCCGACGGCAAAACACTCGTCATCAGCGACCAATCGCTCGAGCCGCACGACTCGCTCATCTACACCCTTCCGCTCTCCGGCGGTACTCCCCAGCGCATCACGCAAAACTCGCCCTCTTACTGGCACGGGTGGTCGCCCGATGGCAAGACGCTCGCCTTCGTTGGCCAGCGCGATGTCGGTCAGGGTAAGAAGGGCTTCGACATCTACACCATCTCCGTCGACGGCGGCTCCCGAGACTCGCCTCACCACCACCAACGGCCTTGACGACGGCCCTGAGTACACTCCTGACGGCGCGTTCATATACTTCAACTCCGAGCGCACCGGACACATGCAGATCTGGCGCATGAAGCCCGACGGCGCCAACCAGCAACAGGTCACCTTCGGCGAACTTAACGACTGGTTCCCGCACTTCTCACCCGACGGCCAGCAAATGGTCTTCATCTCGTTCGACAAAGATATGGTCGGCCATCCACCCTACAAAGACGTCGCCTTGCGCCAGATGTCCATGTCCGACGGCAAAATCACCGAACTCGCCCGGCTCTTCGGCAGCCAGGGCACCATGAACGTTCCCTCCTGGTCACCCGACGGTAGGCAATTCGCCTTCGTCAGCTACGTCTTCGTCGATCCCGATGACGCGCCCGCGAAATAGTCTGGGACGGGTGCCCCACTCAAGCCGGGGCCCTGCCGAGCGCCGCATTTGGGCTCGGTGGGGTGGAAGCCGCCTTTGCTTGGGTGGGTCTTTTCGTCCCCTTTTCCAACCAGCCGCTCGTCACAAACCCTTTTAACCGCCGCCTTTAAGCCGCTACACTATTACGCATGAAGATCCTCATAGTCATCGCTATGCTAACTGCCGGTCTAACCGCTCTGCCTGCCGACGCCGCTACTGCGGAGTTCGGTCCGTCGAATCCTTTTTACGCTGCGAGTACTTTGCCCTTTGAGGCGCCGCCCTTCGACAAGATCAAAGACACCGACTATCAGCCCGCCATCGAGGCTGGCATGGCGCAGGAACTCAAAGAAGCTCAGGCCATCGCTAACAATCCTCAGCCTCCCACTTTTCAAAATACGTTCATCCCCTATGAAAAAGGAGGCCAGTTGTTGCGCCGCGCGCTCCTGCCCTTCTTTCAGGTCGCCGGGGCTGACAGTAATCCAACCTTGCTGGCTGCACGTGCCGCCATCGCACCGCAACTTGCCGCGCACAACGACGCCATCCTTCTCGACGCCAAGCTCTTTCAACGCGTGAAGGCCATTTACGATCAGCGCCAATCGCTGAAGCTCGATCCCGAATCGTTGCGTTTGGTCGAAGTCACCTACGACCGCTTCGTCCACGCCGGGGCAAACCTCTCTGAGGCCGACAAGGTTCAGCTCAAGAAGCTAAACGAACAACTTGCTTCGCTGTCCAACGAGTTCGAAAGCAAACTGCTGGCCGCAACCAAGGAAGGCGCTTACGTCACTACCGACAAAGCCGCCCTCGCCGGACTGAACGACGCGCAAATCGCAGCCGCTGCCGAATCTGCCAAGGCCCGCAAGGTCGACGGCTATGTAATCCCCCTGCAGAACACTACCCAGCAACCTGATCTCGCCTCGCTCACCAATCGCTCCACCCGCGAGGCCATCTTCTCCAATTCGTGGAACCGCGCCGAACGCGGTAATGCCAACGACACACGCGACATCATTGCGCAAATCGCCCAGCTTCGCGCCCAAAAGGCCAAGCTCCTCGGCTTTCCCAACTTCGCCGCCTGGAAGCTGGACGACCAGATGGCTAAGACGCCCCAGAACGCCCTGAAATTCATGGACGAGCTCGTCCCCGGCGCCACCGGCAAAGCTGCCATCGAGGCCGCCGACATCCAGGCCGTAATCGACTCCCAGAACGGTGGCTTCAAAGTCCAGCCCTGGGATTGGGACATCTACTCAGAGCAGGTCCGCAAAGCCAAGTACGACCTGAATGAAGACCAGGTCAAGCCGTACTTCGAGCTCAACAGCGTCCTGCAGAACGGCGTCTTCTATGCCGCGAATCAGCTTTACGGCATCACCTTCAAGGAGCGCAAAGACATTCCGACCTATGCTCCTGGTATGCGCGTCTTCGAAGTCTTCAACGCTGACGGCAGCCACCTCGCCCTCTTCTATTGCGACTATTTCAAGCGCGACAACAAGCAGGGTGGGGCCTGGATGAATGAGTTTGTCCAACAGTCCAAGCTCTTGGGGACGAAACCGGTCGTCGCGAATACGGCCAATTTTTCACCGCCAGCTGCAGGCGAACCCGCTCTGCTGACATCAGACGATGTCCGCACCATGTTTCATGAGTTCGGACACGCGCTGCACGGAATGTTTGCCGACTCCGAATATCCCAGCCTCTCCGGCACTTCCACCGCGCGTGACTTCGTCGAGTTCCCTTCGCAGTTCAACGAACACTGGGCTACTTACCCGTCGATCTTCAAGAACTATGCCAAGCACTACAAGACCGGCGAGCCCATGCCCGCTGATCTGGCCGCGAAGATCGAGAAGGCTCAAACCTTCAACAAGGGCTACGACATGACGGAATTGGTCGCCGCCGCCGAACTCGATATGCAATGGCACTCCCTTCCCGCCAGCGCTCCCTTGCAAAAGCCTGACGTGTTTGAGAAGGACGCGCTGGAGAAAATCAATCTCTGGATCAGCTACGTTCCGCCGCGCTATCGCTCCAGCTACTTCAGCCACATCTGGGGTAGCGGCTATGCCGCCGGATACTACGCCTACCTCTGGACGCAGATGCTCGACGACGACGCCTATCAGTGGTTCGTCGAGCATGGCGGCCTCACCCGCGCCAACGGCGACCGTTTCCGCCAGATGGTGCTCTCGCGCGGCAATACCGAGGACCTCGAGAAGATGTACGAAGCCTGGCGCGGCGCTCCGCCCAGCATCCAACCCATGCTGAAATACCAAGGCCTGTTGCCTTCCTCTTCAAAATAGCTCTCGTCGAGTGGGGGATGTAGAAATCGGGTGCCCCGTTCAAGCGAAGCTTGAGCGGGGTTTTTCGTTGGGACAAGGATAGATGAGTGCGCGTCGAGTACCCTTATTGGGAAACGGTGCGCATGCTGTCATCCTGAGCGAAGCGAGCACCGCAAGCGGAGTCGAAGCACCCCTATCCCGCCATAATCTAGGTGCTCATCCCCTCTCATCTTTGGGACGGGGTGGGACCCTTCAACCTGCGTCCCTTTCCGCTTTTCACCCGCGGCACGATATGATTCCTCCCCATGGACCGCCGCACCCTGCTCAAACAACTCGCGACGTTGCCCCTCTTTTCGTATCTTTCACGCGCCGAATCCAAGCCATCCTTCCGCCGCGTGCGCCCCGGCGATCCCTCGTGGCCCAGTGCCGCCAGTTGGGACAAGCTGAAGCAACAAGTCGGCGGCAATCTCATTCCCGTTGAGTTCCCGCTCGCGGAATGTCAAGCCGCACCACCGGCCCCGCGTGCCAGGATCTCTTCAAGAATCTCAGCAACCCGTTCTTCATCGGAGACTCGCCCGCCCTCACCCAAACCATGGGATGGGCAAACGCATGGGCCACCAAGCCGAGTGTTTATGCAGTCGCCGCACGTAACGCGCAAGACATCGCCGCCGCTGTCAACTTCGCGCGCGAAAACCATCTACGCCTCGTCGTCAAAGGTGGAGGCCACAGCTACCAGGGCACTTCCAATGCCGCGGATTCCCTGCTCGTCTGGACGCGCCATATTAACGACATCACGATGCACGACGCCTTCGTCCCGCAAGGTTGCGAAGGCAAACAAGCGCCGCAGCCCGCTGTTACTGTCGGCTCTGGCGTGATCTGGCTCCACGCTTACGACGCCGTCACCACCAAGGCTGGCAAGTACGTTCAAGGAGGAGGCTGCACCACCGTCGGAGTCGCCGGCCTCGTCCAAAGTGGAGGCTTCGGCAGCTTCTCCAAGCATTACGGCACCGCTGCGTCGGCCTTGCTCGAAGCTGAAGTCGTCACCGCCGACGGACAAATCCGCATCGCCAACGCCTGCACAAATCCCGATCTCTTCTGGGCGCTCAAGGGCGGAGGCGGCGGCAGCTTCGGCGCCGTCAGCAAGCTCACGCTTCGCGTGCGCGATATCCCCGAGTTCGCGGGAGGAGCATCCTTCAACGTTAAAGCTTCTTCTGATGCCGCTTTTCGTCGCTTGCTCCAGCAATTCGTCGCTTTCTACAGCACGGCTCTGTTCAACGACCACTGGGGCGAGCAAGCTCACGTCGAACCCGACAACTCGCTTGAGATCTCTATGGTCTCGCACGGCCTCACCACAGACGAGGCCAGGAAAATCTGGCAGCCATTTCTCGATTGGATCGCAAAGTCACCCACCGACTACACGCTGAAAGAACCGCCTTCGATCGGCAGCATGCCCACGCGTCACTGGTGGGATCCCGACTGGCGCACCGAGCATCACCAACATGCTTTCGTCGCCGACTCGCGTCCCGGCGCCAACCCTCGCGACGTCTGGTGGACCGGCGATGGCGGCCAGTGCGGATTCTTCATTTACGGCTTCGAGTCCCTCTGGATGCCGGCATCGCTCTTGAAAGAAGACTCGCAGGCTCATCTCGCCGACGCGCTCTTCGCTGCCTCCCGTCACTGGGAGGTCGAACTCCACTTCAACAAGGGACTCGCCGGTGCTCCCGCCGAAGCCATCGCCGCAGCTCGCGATACCGCTACCAATCCCGCTGTCCTCGACGCCTTCGCGCTGGCCATCATCGCCTCCGGCCAGGGCCACGCCTACCCCGGCCTTCCCGGACACGAACCCGACCTCGCCGCTGCCCGAAAAGAAAGCGATTCAGTTGCTAAATCGATGAACGAACTCCGCAAGCTCGCCCCCAACGGCGGAGCCTATGTCTCGGAAAGCAATTATTTCGAACGTGGATTCGGGCAGGCCTACTGGGGCTCGAACTATCCGAAATTGCAGGCGGTGAAAAAGAAGTACGATCCCGACGGCCTCTTCTTTGTTCACAACGGCGTCGGCAGCGATGACTGGAGTCCCGACGGCTTTACGCGACTTACGAGAGCATCTTGAAGGGCACGCCTTCACAGGCTGCAGAAAAACTCCCTTCGTGCGTCGTTTTGGAGAGGCGCAGCTTTTGAAGGGGCGCGGCTTTACAGGTTGCTGAAAAAGTCGCTTCGCCGAGGTTTGTATCAGGGCATGACTTCAGTCGTGCCGTAAGACGTTGAAAATACGGTAGGGCTTTAGCCCCTGAGGTTTTTCTTCAGCAGCGAAAATGACTTTTTCAGCAGCCTCTTTAGCCGTGCCGTACAAGTCTTTTACTCGTGTCGTTCCTCGCGGACTTCAGTCCGCGGTTGGCTTGCAACGAAATAAATACGCCCCGGAATCCCTCGATTGGTATACAGTCCGGGCCTATCGTGAGCTAAAACATAGATCCCGGGCAAGATCGGAGAAAGCCCATGTTGAGCAAGATCAACTATGCCAATCAATTTCGTGAGACGGGCAGGGTAATAAGAAACACGACTCTGTTTGGATTGTTGTGTGTTTGCTCCGCGGCCAGCGCGTGGGGGCAAGTTGACTGTAATCCTCGGCAGGCGAGTTGTAGTCCAGGACAATACGTCGATACAAGTGGCGACCGGGCCGCATGCCGCCCTTGTACTGGCAATACCTATTCAGACGGCTGTACCCGTAGCTGCGAAACGAAGTGCCCCCAGGGTACCGTGGCAAGCGCTAACCACCAGTGTCTCCCAACGTGTCAGGCAACAGTCACAGGACCGCAACTAAAGGCTGACAGTGGGGGCTCAGGCCCCCTGCATGTCGTTTCCTTTTCGGGCAACGTTACCAATCCCCCTCAGCCGGTGAACAATGGCATGGATTGGTACCCGGGCGGCGGCACCGCGAACTTGGTAACTTTTTCGACTCAATCGGGCTGTGAAGATTATTGGACCTGGAAGGCTGAATCTACGACAGGCACATGGAAGGACAACGCAGCTGAGTGCAAATATAAGTTGGAAAAAGGCCAAAAAAGCCCGAACGGTGCCTGTACTGATGGATACGAAGGACAGTTTACGATCGTGTGCTCTGGCAATTCGTGTAAGTTTTAGCGAACGCAAGGGCTGGGTGCCCCATCCTTTCCCCTCTTTTGGGAAACGGTGGGAACAAGAAGTCTGGGTCTTTTCTGACCATCGACAACTGACCGCTGACAACTGCCTTTAATTCTCTTCCTGCTTCTTCATGCTCCCACTCCGCAGATACCGGCTGTGCCAGCCCAGCGACTCCGTCAGCAGATGCGGTGTGTGCTTGCCATACGACAGCCGTTCGGCACGGTTCAAGTAATCCACCAGCACGTCTTTGTAGTCCGGGTTCGCGCACTTCTCGATGATCAGCTTCGCGCGCTGCCGTGGCGACAGTCCGCGCAAATCCGCCAACCCCCGCTCCGTAACGATGACCTGCACGTCGTGCTCCGTGTGGTCCACGTGCGACACCATCGGCACGATCGTCGAGATCGTTCCCTTCTGCGCGATCGACGGAGCCATAAAGATCGACAGATACCCATTGCGCGCGAAATCTCCCGAGCCGCCAATCCCGTTCTGAATCCGCGATCCCATCACGTGCGTCGAGTTCACGTTGCCGTAAATATCAGCTTCGATCATCGCGTTCATCGCAATCACGCCTAATCGCCGAATAATCTCCGGATGGTTCGAAATCTCCTGCGGCCGTAGCACGATGCGCTCGCGATAGCTCTTCATGTCGGCATTCACTTCGGTCAGCATGTCGGGGCTCAGCGAAAACGCCGTCGCCGAAGCGCACGTCATTTTCCCCGAATTCAGCAGGCGAATCATGCCGTCTTGAATCACTTCGGTATACGACGTCATCCCCTCGAAAGGTCCCTCTTCCAGCCCAAACAACACTGCATTCGCGATGTTCCCCACACCCGACTGCAGCGGCAGCAGGTTCTCGGGCATGCGTCCCTTCTTCACTTCCCAACTCAGAAACTCCAGGATGTGCCCGGCGATCTGCTTCGACGCCTTGTCCGGCGCCTTGAACGCGCTGTTGCGGTCCGGCGAGTCCGTCAACACGATCGCCACGACCTTCTCCGGAGCAACCTGCAAGTACGGCGAACCAATCCGCTGTCCCGGGCTGACCAATGGAATCGGCCCGCGATTCGGCGGCGGCTGCAAGCCGTAGTAAATGTCGTGCATGCCTTCCAGCGCCAGCGGCTGCCACGCGTTGACCTCAAGAATCACTCGTTCTGCACAGTCGATCCACGTCTTGTTGTTGCCGATCGACGAGCTCGGCAGCAGCCGTCCGTCTTCCAGCACCGCCGCCACTTCAATCAGCGCCACGTCCAGCTTGCCCAGAAACCCGTATTCAACGATCTGCGCCACATGGCTCAGGTGGACGTCCATGTAGTCCATCTCACCCGCGTTGATGCGTTTGCGCGTCTCCGGGTCCGACTGGTACGGCAGCCGCAAATTGATGCCGCCCGCCAGCGCCAGCGCTCCGTCCAACTCGGGTCCGGTCGATGCACCGGTGAACACGCTCACTTGGAACTTGTTCCCGTGAATATGTGCCTCGGCAATGTGCCGTGCCAGCGCAATTGGGACTTCCTTCGGATAGCCCGATCCGGTGAAGCCGCTCATCCCGACCTGGTCGCCCGACTTGATAAGCGCCGCCGCTTCGTCGGCGCTCATGATTTTTTCTGCAAGTTTCGAGTTCAAAACGCGTGAGGTGGTTGCGACTGCAGTAGCCATGAAGAAAGCCTTTCGCAAGAGAAAAATGCCTAACAGATAACCATAGTGGCGCCCATCTCACCCGTCTGTGAGCTATGTCACCGGGACGAGATTTGCCAAGATGCCCCCACAAGGTTCTTTTGGTTGAGTGGGTCTTTCCCCTCCCCGCTACAATCCCTGCATGGACCACCACACCCTCGCCGCCATCAGCATCGCCGGAAGCGGCCTCGACGTCGTGGGAAGCCTTTATCTCGCCTATGACCTGCTTGGAGGTCAACATGGTCCCTTGCGGCTGCTTACCCGCATGGTTACCTACTCCATCGTTTTCGGTGTCGGCTACGGTCTCGGCCTCGGTCTCTTCTTCGGCGTCGTGGCCGGCGCCACCACCGGACTCACCATCTCAATCGAGTTCAACCGCGCCGCTCGCGGATTGAAACACTATTCGTTCCCATTGGAAGTCCTGTTCAGTGCAATTCGCGGTACCGGGTTCGCTATCGGACTCTACCCGGCGGTGGGCTCTCGCTTTGCCATTGCCTTCGCCGTTCTCGCTACCCTCGGTCAAGCCACCGCCTATGTGCGCGGCATGCGTCCTTCCATCGACTATGAGGTCAGCCGTCGTCCCCGCATCACCCGTCGGCAGTTCTGGGGATCGGTGGTCCGAACCATAGGCAACTTGACCGCAGCTCTGATTTGCAGTGCTCTCGTCCACCATTTGGCCCACCCCTGGCTCTTTTCCACCCGCCTAGGACTGGTGACAGGTCTGGTCACTGGCATTGGCATCACGGTCACCCCGTTCATCGAGTACTACGCTGACAATCTTCCCCAGCGATACCTCGGCGCCTTTGGAATCGGCCTGATCCTCCTGGGCTTCTCTCTCCAGTCGCTGCAATACTGGCTGACCTTGTTCGATATCCGCCTGACGTAACTTCACACTGGATCGCTTATCACACGCACGCGTGACCTACGTCCTTGTCCCGCTCTCGCCGCTTTCCTATCATCGCCCCATAGAGGACGAGGGAATCTTTGTCCCTCGCCAACGAGACCGCATGCTGACACTAACGCAACGGCCGCTCTTGCCAACCTCCCAATCCCCGGCATATCTTCAACTTAAAATGGTTTCCGCTAAGTCCTTATTCCACACGATTTTCCGTGTAACTCTCACGCGCTCAATCGCTTGCGCACAAAATGTTCGTAACTCGATGAAAACAAGGATCCGAGGGGGGGAGGGGGGTACCCCCCGCCTCGGGTGCCCCATCCGGCCTTCCTTTGGCCGGGTGGGTCTTTTCGCATGGGTACTGTGGCTGGGCCTTCCCGTGTTTTCCCAGCAGGCCATCACCGACCCCGCCCAGCTTAAGAGCAAAAGCGTCGAGAACCTACAGAACTTCACCGTCGACAAGCTCTACATGACGCGCGACATCGGCGGCACCACCTGGTCGCCCGACGGCAAACAAATCGCATTCGTCTCCAACATCAGCGGCCGCAACAACATCTGGACCATTCCTTCGTCGGGCGGCTGGCCGACACAGCTGACCATCAGTGACCAGCGGCAGGTTTCGCCCGCTTGGTCGCCCGACGGCAACTGGATCGCCTACGCCTCCGACTACGACGGCAACGAGCAATGGGATGTATTCCTCGTCTCGCCAAAATCGGGCGACGTCTTGAACCTTACGACCACCAAGGAGATTTCCGAGCAGTCGCCCATCTGGTCGCCTGACAGCAAGCAGCTCGCCTACACTACTAAGCCCAAAGACGCCGCCAGCTACGAGATCGATGTCATCGACGTTTACACTCGCCACGTTCGGCACCTCACGCAAAACACTCCGGCAAACCTGTCCAACTTCGGGCAGTTTTTTACCCAGGATGGTAAGTCGATCGCCTACACCCAGGCCCGCGCCGACGGCAAAGACTCGAACATCTACTTGTTCGACTTCGCCAGCGGCAAGAGCAAAAACCTCACGCCACATCAGAGCGACCATCTTTATTACGTAACTGATCTCTCGCCCGACGGAAAGACTGCGCTGATTACCTCCGATGCCCACAACGGCTATTGGAATGTCGGCTTGCTCGACATCACTTCAGGCGAAATTAATTGGCTGACGAACGACAAATGGGAGACCCGCAGCGGAACGTTCTCGCCCGATGGCCGCTCGCTTTGCTGGACCTCGAACGTTGATGGCCAGACCGCCATCTACAGCTACGACCTTGCCAGCAAACAAACCGCAGTCCCTGCCCCTAACGGGTGGCGTGAATACTCTTGGCGGCAATCTTCGGCCTTACTCGCCGGACGGATCGAAGCTGCTCTACTACCACCAGGGCGGAGACTCACCCAACGACGCCTGGACCTACGACGTTGCTTCGCGGCAGTCGCAGCCGGTGACGCATGCGCTGATCGGCGGGCTGCGCAGCGCCGACATGGTTCGAGCCCTACCTCGTGCACTTTCCCAGCCGCGATGGCAAGTTCACCCTCTCGGCGTTTGTTTATGTGCCGAACAACATCACGCCCAATGGCAAGTTTCCCGCCATTGTGTCGATCCACGGCGGCCCGGCCTCGCAGTTTGTCGATGGATTCGCTCCGCTGATCCAATACGTCGTCAATCAGGGCTATCTCGTCATCGCGCCCAACTATCGCGGCTCCAGCGGTTATGGTAAGGAATTTATGTACGCCAATGATCGTGACTTGGGTGGCGGCGATCTGAACGACGTCCTGGATGCCGCCGAGTGGATCAAGAAGTCGCCGTTCGTCGATCCCAAAAAACTGGTTGTCATGGGCGCAAGCTATGGCGGCTATCTCACCATGATGGCGCTGACCAAGGCCCCAGAGATGTGGGGAGCGGGCGTAGCCATCGTTCCTTTTGTGAATTGGACCACCGAGCTGGCCAATGTCGATCCGAACGTGAGGCAGACTGACATCGCCATCATGGGTGATCCGGCTGAAAACAAGGCGCTCTATGCTGACCGCTCGCCCATCAACTTCATCGACAAAATCAAGGCGCCACTGTTATTGCTGGCGGGCGGCAACGACCCGCGCTGCCCTGCGACCGAAGCCCAGCAAGTCGCGGCGGCGATTAAGAAAAACGGCGGCTTTGTGCAGTTGAAGATTTACGAGAACGAAGGCCACGGCTTCTCGCGCATCGAAACGCTGAAAGACGCCTACCAGCGCGTGTCGGATTTCCTGAAAGTGCGCGTGCCCTCGCCCGGCTGCGGCTGTTCGATTTATGAGTAGCCGTCAGCTATCGGCTGTCAGCTCTTAGCCAAGTGCTAAGTGAAGCGGTTCTTTGAAAATCTTGAAGCAGTAGGATGATGCGAGCTTTTGCAGGTTTTGAAGGGGCACGGCTTCAGTCGTGCCCTATCCGCGCTCGAAAAACTAAGGGCTTTAGCCCCTGAGGGAACTGGCCGCTTGAATTCGGCTCTTTGCGTCGACGATCGCTGCGATCAATCCAGGAATATCGAACTTTTTGGCTTCGATATCGACCGGCAATCCTAACTCGCGCAGCGTTGCCGAAGTCACCGGTCCGATCGATGCACTGTGAATTCTGCGAGTCGTTGCGGGCTTCGTCAATGCAGCACGCGCGCTTCGCAATCCTAAGAGGCTAACAAAATTCTTCACGGTCGAAGAACTGGTAAACGTAATCGCATGCGGTTTGCGTCCGCTGGCGAGCAATGCGCGCAAGCGCCGCTCGGACGATTTTGGAGCCACGGTCTCATAGGCTTCAATCACATCGACTGTCGCTCCGGCGTTACGCAGCTCGCGTGGAATCACATCGCGCGCGACCTTCGCTCGCACTAGCAGCACGCGCTTCCCTTTCACCCGCTTGTGCAGCGACGCGACAACCGACTCAGCGACATATTCTTTCGGCGTCACCGTTACCTTGAGTCCGTGCTTCTCGATCGCTTTCTTCGTCGCCGGACCAATCGCTGCGATCTTCAGATGCGCGAGCGCTCGGTTGTCGAGCCTGTATTTCGCCATGCGCTCGAACAGCGCTTCCACGCCATTCACGCTGGTGAGAATCAGCCAGTCGTAATTGGCGAGATTGTGCAGAACGATATCGAGTGCCGCGAAGGACGAAGGCTTGCGGATTTCGATGAAGGGAATTTCGATGACCTGACAGCCAAGCTCTTTCAGTGTGGACGAAAGCGCGCCTGCCTGCTTCTTGGCGCGCGACACCAGCACGCGACAACCGGAGAGTGGCTTCTGGCTCGCCATAGCTTACGGTTGCTGAGGCGCTGCTGCTGTCGCCCCGTAAACGTCATCGAGTATCTTGTTCGCGCCGCGCTTGAGCAGCGTGTCTCCGACCAGTTCGCCGAGCGCGACCGGATCAGTTCCACTCTGCTGCTCGCGCAGTACTTCCGAACCATCAGGACGCGCAACAACTCCCGTAAGCAGCAACTTGCCGTTTTTCATCTGCGCGAACGCACCGATGGGAACCTGACAACCACCGCCGAGTTTGTTCAGCAGCGTTCGCTCGCAGATGGTCGCAGCGCGCGCGTCGGCATTGTTCAGGAACGCGAGGTGTTTGCGCATCGCAACATCACCCTCGCGGATCTCGATGCCAAGCGCTCCCTGACCTGCAGCAGGACACATGAAGTCCTCGGACAAATACTCCTTCACCAGTTGCGTCTTGCCCAGTCGAGTCAGTCCTGCCGCCGCGAGAATGATGCCATCGTATTCACCTTCTTCCAGCTTGCGCACGCGCGTATCGACATTGCCGCGCAAAGGATGAACCACGAGGTCAGGACGAAACGCCTTGAGCTGCGCCTGCCGCCGCAAGCTGCTGGTCCCGACCTTCGCGTCTTTCGGAAGTGCATCGAGGCAGTCGTAGTTGACGGAGAGAAAGACATCGTGCGGATTCACTCGCTCCGTAATCGCGACTAGCTCAAATCCCGGAGGAAGTTCGGTTGGCAAATCTTTCAGGCTGTGCACCGCGAGATCGACACGGCCTTCGGCCAATGCGTCTTCAATCTCTTTGGTGAACATGCCTTTGGTGCCAACCTGCGCGAGAGCAACGTCAAGAATCTTGTCGCCCGTGGTCTTGATGATCTCCAGCTCGACTTCGTGGCCTCGTTCACGCAACAAAGCGGATATGTGGTTGGCTTGCCAGAGAGCGAGTTGCGAGCCGCGAGAGCCAATTCGAAGGTGCGCCATCAGCGTCGTCCTCCGGATTTGGCGCTCAGCGATGCTTCCTCGTCAGCCTCAGCCTTCCGAGCGTCGCGCAGATTGAAGAGCTTGCGGACCAGGTCGATGACCGTCGTGGATTCCGACGATTCGCGCGCCGCGCTCTTAAGAGTAGTTATCGGTGTATGCATGATTTTGTTGATGATGCCGCGGGAAAGCGCTTCGACGGCAAGTTCCTGCTCGGGACTCAGCGTGCCCAGCCGTCCGCGGACGCGGTCGATTTCGGCCTGACGGACGGTCTCGAGATGTTCCTGCAACGAGACGATGGTCGGAACCACATCGAGCGTCTGGAGACGGGTCTGGAACTTGTCGACCTCGAGCTGCACGATGGCCTCGGCGCGGTCGGCCTCGACGCGACGGTCGGACATGTGCGAGGCGACCACCTGCTGCAGGTCGTCGATGTCGTACACAAAGATGCCGTCGAGCTTGTTCATCTCCGGATCGACATCACGCGGCACCGCGATGTCGATGAAGAACATCGGGCGGTTCTTGCGGCGGCTCAGGAACTTCTCGCCATGTTCCTTGCGGAAGATGGTGTGCGGCGCGCCGGTAGAGGTGATGACGATGTCGGCCCGATCGACCGTATCGTAGAGCTGCTCGAAGACGATGGCTTCGCCGTTGAACTTCTTGGCCAGCGCTGCTGCGCGCTCGTAGGTCCGGTTGCCAACGTAGATCTTGGTCGCGCCATGAGCCAATAGGTGACGAGCAGCAAGCTCGCACATCTTGCCTGCACCGACGAGATAAACACTCTTACCTTCCAGATTGCCAAATATCTTCTTGGCGAGGTCCACGGCGACCGAAGCGATCGAGACCGCCGACATCGCAATTGCGGTTTCTGTGCGGACTCGCTTGGCGACGGCGAAGGCGCGTGAATACAGCGCGTCAAGCTGCGAGTTCACGGCTCCGACGGCGCGCGCGGTAGCGTAAGCTTCTTTGACCTGGCCGAGAATCTGCGGCTCGCCAACCACCATCGAGTCGAGGCTCGAAGCCACGCGGAAGACATGGCGCACGGCCTCGCGCTCGCGGTACTCGTAAAGATACTTACGATAAGGCTGCGGATCGAAGCCGTAGATCTTCTCAAGGCATCCGTCAAGGCCGGCCTTGCCGTCGCTGGCACGGGCGATGATCTCCACCCGATTGCAGGTCGAGACGATCATAGCCTCTTCAATGCCGGGCTGAGATGCAAGAATCTTTACCGCCTCGGGCAGGCGCGCTTCGGAGATAGCGAACTGTTCTCGCACTTCCACCGGTGCGGTCTGGTGATTCACGCCGATGACGATCAGGTTCATAGAGTGGGAAACCTATGTACCCGGCTGAAGCTGTTGGCGGCCCACACGCCGAGCGCAATGACGAAAGCACAGGTCGCCAGCAAGGCCGCGCGGCGGCCGCGCCAGCCTGAGTTCCAACGCGTGTACAACAGCAGCATGTACACGATCCACATGATGAACGACAGCAATATCTTAGGGTCAGCGAAGAACAGCGGCCCGTATTTCTCAATCGCCAGCACCGAGCCGGCGATGAGCCCGAATGTCATGAAGGGGAAACCGAAGAGCAGTGACTTGTAGCCAATGTCGTCGATGGTCTCGAGAGGAGGCAGCTTCGACAACAAGCCGTCGACCGACTTGGCTTTTAGTGCCCGCTCCTGCATCAGGTAGAGCAGGCTCGCCCCGAAGCTCAGGAACAATCCAGCGTAACCAGTGAAGATCATCACTACATGAACGAAGATCCAACTGCTACGCAAGGTTTGTGAAGCGAACGTCACGGGCTGTTGGCCTATGGCCGAAGTAAAGGTCAACAAAAAGACAATGGGGAAAATGACAATGCCGGGCGAGGTTGTGCGGTAGCCGACAAAGAAGATGAAGAACACAACCATGGCCACGAAGGCCAGGAGCGACTCAGAATACTGGATGGAAACCCATGAGAGGTGGCCGACGAGGACCGACGATTCGACCAGCGACACGAAATGAAAAATGAGGCCAAAGCCGACCGCCGGTTCCACAAACTTCGCCAGAAGATTGCCCCGTTTGCCCAGCAAGAGCAGGGAGTAGAGCAATCCGACGGCGTAAAAAGCCACCGCGACTCGCAGCCAGACTAAAGGCATAAACCCCACAGACCCGTAAGGATAGGTCTCATATCATTCCTGTAAGACCCAGTATAAACAGGAACGCGGCGGGGCCGAGTACCCTTATCACACCGAGATGTGATTCGCGTCACAGGGGGTTCGGTCTGCCTGAAACGGCGCTTTAGCTGGGGTAGTGGAAGGTGACAATGTGCTGCGAAGCGATGGTGACGCCGTCTTTCGATGCGGGGCGGAAATGCCACTGACGCAACGTCGCCAGAACCCGGTCTTCGATGCCGTAGCCGATGCCGTGAATCAGCTTGAGTGCGACCACGTTTCCTTGTTCGTCGATGGTCACCTCAACGGTTACGTCGCCCTGCACTCCGGGCGGCAGATCGGCGCGCGAGACAGCAGGATCGGGAAAGACCTGGGGCAGCGCGGGAACGATTTCGTCTCCCGTGAGAGGCGCTCCTGGAACCCGCATGCCGTAGGGCGAACCACCATGGGCGGTTTGGTCGAGTTTGGATCTGTCGCTGCCCGGAACGTCTTCCCGAGTGTCAGGAGGCGGTTGCTTCGGAATTGGAGTTCTTTGCACCGAAGCGTGCAGGTCGAGGTCGGGCTTCGGAGGCGGAGGCTCTTTTGCACGCTCGATGCCGACAGGAGCAAGGTAGATGATGCCGCTTCCCGAGGAGTTTGGCGCACCGAGAGCAACATCGTGCGGGATATCCAGACCGGAACCGAAATGATGAGTGAGCGCCAGCAAGACGACAACATGAGCCGCGAAAGAGCCGAGCAGCGACAGGTCCCATCGCTTGCGACCAGCTGGCGTCAGTTCGGTAAACACAAGTCCCTCACCCAAAGACAGTTTAGCCCGAGTCTAGGGATTTGACTCGGCTGAAGTTGAGAGGTGAGCTTCGTTCTCTCAGTCGATACCGATGGACTGGAGCAGCGAAACGATGGTCTCGGCATCTACCGTCAGCCGCCGGCCATGGTGGAGCATGTCGGGGATCTCGTCGAAGCCCTGCAGGAGCCGAAGCTTTGCCGCGGCATATTTCTCAGGCTCGCTGAGCGCCCGGCCGTGTTGTGCGGCGTAGGCGTCCAAGGCGCGCGACGGAACAAAGACGCTTACCGCAAAGATTGACTTGCGGTCGGCACTGGCGTCGAAGATGAATTCGGCGGAAGGAGCAAGTGGATCTGTTGCGAGCGCGGCACGCTGGCCTACGAAATAGTATTCGTAAACGTAACCAGTCTGGGCTGTATACGTCTTGATACGACGGACGGTCATGGCGGTCTCGATGCAGCGATTGTAACTCGCGTCGCGCGCTACTCCGTGGGACGTTCGCGCAGCCGGGCAGCCGCGGCTTCGGGACTTACGGGCGATGCATACACTTCTTTGAAGGTGTAGGACTTCGCCTTGGGGCCGAGGATAGGAAGTATCTCGATGTGCCAGTGATAGTCGTCTTCGATGGTCTTCCAGTAACCGAGGGTCTCGGACCTGTGGAGCGTGTTGGGCGAGGTGTGGAGCACCATGTGGAAGCCGTCGGCGACGGTTCGGATGCGGAAAAGAGTGCGTCGCAGCAGCGCGGCAAGATCGCGGATCGCGCCCGATTTGGTCGCCACGCGCTCGAAGTAAGCTTCGTGAACGCGCGGTGCAATCCAAGTTTCATACGGTGTGCGCGAGGCGTACGGGCAGGAGACGAGATAGTCGCCGCGGACCTCGACGATACGCTTGTTCTGGCCCAACTCCTGCGCAAATATGTCGCAGAATACGCAACGCTCTTTCACTCTGTAATGCTCGCGGGCGGCGCGCAATTCGTACAGCACGCGGCGCGGAACGAAGGTCGTGGCCACGATCTCGGTCGAAGGATGATCGAATTCCTGCCCGGAGTGCGCGCCAAAATTCTTGATTACGCTTACGTATTTGAAGCGCGCATCTTTCTTCAAATCGATAATGCGCTGCGCGCATAGCGTCAGGTACTGCTCGATTTCGCGGTCGTCGGCATTCCATAGCTGACGGTCGTGGCGAGCGTTCTCGATGATGACCTCATGTGCGCCCACCGGCTGCATGGTGTCGTAAAGACCGTTGCCGGCGCGTTCCGGGTCGCCCTCAACACGGTAAATGGGCTTAGGATGGACGACAGCTCGAGATGACCAGGGGTTGCCATTCACCGTCGGCAAGGACGAGACGACCTGAAGCTGGGTGCCCGACTCGGGGCAAAAAGGACAGAGGTAATCGTTGCCGCGTTCCGGTTCGGGCTCGTCAGCGGTGATGACCCACGACCGGGTGATGGGATCCTTGCGCAACTCCATTGTCCTGATACTTTACGTGGTTGACGGGCGGACGGGCAAACCGCAATTTTCGCTGCGCACGATTCGATTTTTGCGGAGTGAACGGGATGGTTCAGAGGCCCGGATTCTTCAAAGCGTAACCACTGGAAGTTTGCAACTTGGTAAAATCGAGGCGTGACGCGTCCCATCCGCCTGATCGCCATTGACCTTGACGGCACCCTGCTGAATTCTAAAGTCGAACTTTCCGATGAAAACCGCGATGCGTTACGTCGCGCCAATGACGCCGGCATCGAGATCGTGTTGGGCACGGGACGGCGGCATGACTTCGCCCTACCTATAGCGGAATCGCTGGGATTCGAGCTATGGATGTTCAGCTCGAACGGCGCGGTGACGAGATCGACACGCGGCGAGACGTTTCATCGCGACTTTTTGCCCAAACAAACGGCAATCAAATTGGCACTGTCGATGCGAAAGTATCGCGACTACATGGTGCTGACGTTTGACCGCGCGGGGTTGGGCGCTATCGTGTGTGAAAACCACGATCAGCTATACGGCGTGATTCAGCGCTGGATGGAGAAGAACGCTCCGTTCATTGAATACGTCAACCCGATCGAAGATGCGCTGACGGAAGACCCGATCCAGGCGATGTTTTGCGGGCCGGTCGAGCTGATGGACCGCGCGCAAGAAGAGCTGGCGGAATCCGGTTTCAGGCAGGAGTTCACGGCGGTGCGCACGCAATACGACTACCGCGACTTATGCATCGTGGACCTCCTCAACGCGGGATGTTCGAAGGGACACGCACTGGAGCGTTGGGCCAAGCATCGGGGGTTCGACCGCAGCGAGGTCATGGCCATCGGCGACAACTATAATGATGTGGAAATGTTGACTTATGCGGGGCATCCCGTAATCATGGGAAACGCCTGCGACGAACTGAAGCAGAATGGATGGACAGTAACGCTGCACCATGACGAACACGGCGTGGCGGCCACGATCGAGCAGGTGCTGGAATCGAATGCGGCGATCTTGAATGCGTAGAGTGATTCAACTCGGATTGCTGTTGGCGCTGGCGGCGACCCAACTACCGGCGGCAGAGATGGCGAATCTGCGTAATGGGTTCAGCATTCGACACGAATCGCGTGAGGTGAAAGGCGACACGACGCGCTTGTATGTTAACGGCGACGGATATGTGGACGTCGCGACGGCGGACATCGAGAGCTTTGCGCCGGCACCTCCGGAACCGATCAGCAGCGGCGCGGCCGCAGCGACCGCACAGAATCTTAAGGACATCATCAGCAGCGCGAGCGCGAGCAGCCAGATCGACGCCGACTTTATTGCCAGCGTGATTCGTGCGGAGAGCGGCAACAATCCGCGAGCTGTCTCGCGAAAGGGCGCGCAGGGACTGATGCAGTTGATGCCGCAAACTGCGAAGACGCTGGGCGTGAAGAACAGTTTTGATCCGGGCGAAAATGTGGACGGCGGCGTCCGCTACCTGCGCGAGTTGCTGCTGCAGTACAACGGCGATGCTGCCAAAGCACTGGCGGCGTATAACGCCGGTCCCCTGCGGGTGCAGCAGTACAAGGGCGTGCCTCCGTATGCCGAGACGCACGCTTACGTGGCGCGGGTGATTACCGACTACAACCGCAAGAAAGCGGCAGAGTCGAGGCAGCAAAAGCGTACCTCCTCGAAGCCGCAGCAAGAAGTGGCGCAGGCGAAATCCGCTAGCGGAGACTAGAACTCGCCGGTTTTCATTCATGAACAAAAAGCGGACCCTGGCAACGGTGATCGTTCTGGCAGTTCTCTGCCTGCTGATCTATTTTCAGGTGCGGACCTGGAGAAGGTTCGACTGGGCTGCCTTCTGGAACCAAACTCACCACATCCACTGGATCGGCATCGCCGGGGGTATTGGTTTTACCTATCTGACGGTTTATTTGCGTGCGGTTCGCTGGCGGATTTTCCTGAAGCCCATACGCAAGACCACCGCAACGGCATTGCTGGGGCCGCAGTTTGTCGGGTTCACTGCACTGGCATTGCTGGGGCGGGCGGGTGAAGTGGTGCGTCCCTACCTGATCGCGAAGAAAGAGAACGTCACGCTTACGTCGCAACTCGGAGTCTGGACGGTGGAGCGCATCTTCGATATGGGTGCTTTCGCGGTAATGCTTTCACTGAGCTTCCTGTCGCCCGATCTGCGTTCGCTTGCGTTCTACGGCCGGTTGCGATTGGCCGCAGTGGCGCTGTTGGTGTTGATTGCGGGACTCGTGATTGGCGCTCTGGCGCTGCATCAGGCGGGGGGGAGGATCGCCAATTCCCTGGCCAGCCTTTTCGCCAACTTCGCTCCCCGATTTGCTCATCACTTGCGAGAGAAGCTACTTGCGTTCAGCGAGGGTTTGCAGACCATTCACGATGTAAGCTCGGCGGTGCAACTGACTGCGATCTCCATCGTTATTTGGGTGGTCGTCGCGCTGGCCTACATCTCGATTACGCATGCCTATCCGTCGCCGATTGGCGATCTCAGTTTGCCGCAGATCATCATTCTGATGGGTTCGAGCATGGTGGGTTCGCTGCTGCAGTTGCCGGCGGTCGGCGGAGGATCGCAGTTGGCGGCAATCAGCATGTTGCATGCGGGCTTCGGAGCGAGCGAGGAGCTGTCAGTGAGTTGCGGCATGCTGATCTGGGTGTGCACCTTTATGTCGGTCATTCCAGTAGGGCTGGCGCTGGCACACCGGGAGCGACTCTCGTTGCGCGCTGTAGCTGCGGCGGAAGAGAAGGAAGAGGCAACGCTGGCGGAGTAGGCCATCAGTCGTGTGCGTTTTTCCCCTGTTACAATCGACTTGCGGGTCTATTTCGCCCGCTTTTTCTCACATCCATGAAGTGTCCGTTCTGCGGCTTTGAAAACGACAAGGTGGTCGATTCGCGCGAAAGCAAGGAAGGCGAGTCGATTCGCCGCCGGCGCGAGTGCCTGAAGTGCGAGAAGCGCTTCACCACCTACGAGCGCATCGACGAAATCCCCTACATGGTCATCAAGAAGGATGGCCGCCGCGAAAAGTTTGAGCGCCAAAAAGTCCTGAACGGCCTGCTGCGGGCTTGCGAAAAGCGACCGGTCTCGATGAGCAAGCTGGAGCAGATCGTCAACGATGCCGAAGGGTTGGTAGTCGATTCGGCCGAGCGCGAGCGCACGGCGAGCGAGATCGGAGAGCTGATCATGAACCGGCTGAAGCGCATCGACAAGGTAGCGTATGTGAGGTTTGCTTCCGTATACCTGGATTTTAAGGACGTGCGAGAGTTCATGGAAGAGTTGAAAGAATTGCTTGATACAAAAGAAAATACTGGTAATAAGTCAAAGACAGTTAACTAGGCCTGGGTCGTCATTGCGGCGCGGGTAACGGTGGTTTTCCTCCGGGACTAAAGCCCTTCGATCGGCAAGACCCTAGCGGCACGGCTAAAGCCGTGCCCTTTCAAAGCAATCATCTGGAGCCTACAGACCGGTAAGCGCGACGTGAGGATATGGCATATACAGTCACATTGATCCCCGGGGACGGAATCGGGCCAGAAGTCGTCAAGGCGGCGGTACGAATCCTGGAAGCGACCGGCGTTAAATTCGAGTGGGAGAGCTTCGCCGCTGGTGCGGAAGCCTTCGCCAAATATAACGAGTACATTCCCAAAGAACTGACGCAGTCCATCGAGCGGACCCACCTCGGGCTGAAGGGGCCGGTGACAACGCCAGTGGGGGGCGGGTTCTCCAGCATCAATGTCGCCCTGCGCAAACAGTTCGAGTTGTACGCGAACTTCCGGCCGATTATTAACCTGCCGGGCGTGCCAACGAAGTATCCCGATGTCGATCTGATCGTGGTGCGCGAGAACACCGAGGGGCTATATTCGGGCATCGAGCACGAAGTAGTACCGGGCGTGGTGGAGAGCTTGAAGATCATCACTGAGAAGGCGTCCACCCGCATCTCCAAGTTCGCCTTCGAATACGCGCGCAAGTTCAAGCGAAAAAAGATCCACGCCATTCACAAGGCCAACATCATGAAGATGTCGGATGGCCTGTTCATCAAGTGCTCGCGCGCGGTATCGCGCGGGTATCCCGAGATCACCTACGGCGAGCACATTGTGGACAACACCTGCATGCAACTGGTGATGAATCCATACCAGTACGATGTGCTGCTGCTGGAAAATCTTTACGGCGACATCAT
Source organism: uncultured Acidobacteriaceae bacterium (assembly GCA_963730105.1). Classification (GTDB taxonomy): domain Bacteria; phylum Acidobacteriota; class Terriglobia; order Terriglobales; family Acidobacteriaceae; genus DASRAA01. Next base: position 36,939 of record CAVSQO010000003.1, on the reverse strand, counting down.
CTCGGACTTGTGCGCGGCATTTGTGGGTGGGTTGGGATTAGTTGCGGGCGCGAATTTCGGCCTCGACTGCGCGATCTTCGAAGCGGTCCACGGCTCGGCGCCCGACATCGCCGGCAAGGACCTGGCGAACCCGACGGCCGTGCTGCGCTCTGGCGTTCTGATGTTGCACCATCTCGGCGAGCATGACGCGGCGAACCATATCAATGCTGCCCTGGCGCAGGTTTACACCGAGAAGAAACATGTGACGCGCGATGTGGGCGGAACGGCCAGCACAACCGAATTCGCTGACGCAGTGATCGAAGCGCTGCAGACAGTTCCCTTGCCAACTCCGATCGCGAAAGAAGCGGAGCTGTAACGGTCAGAGCGCTACTCGCAACCGCCAGAACCAGATGCCGAATACACATCGATGACCGCTTTGCCGCGAGTAAGATCAAGCTTTGTGCAATCCGTACATTCCTATTAAGGCCCTTTCATGATTGGTTCTCGTCCGCAAGTCTTCCTCATCGTAATATCTATCCTTCTAAGCGGGGCAGGATGCAGCAAATCCGCCACTCCCTCCACGGTGTCGGCTAAAGCAGTTGTCGCCACGCCGATTGACCCCTTAACCACCGCGTCGATCAGCGGAGTAGTGCGTTTCACCGGTTCGGTCCCGGCCGCCCGCACGATCGACATGTCAGCCGATTCGGGCTGCAAAGGCCAGAACCAGTCAGAGACGGTTCTCGTCGACGACGGACGCCTGGGCAACGTGCTGGTCTATGTGAAGGATGGACTCGGGGGCCGCACGTTCGCCTCTCCGGCAGAAAAGGTAACCGTCGCGCAGCAGGGATGCCGCTATGTTCCTCATGTGGCGGCGGTGATGGTAGGGCAACCGGTGGAGTTCCTCGACAACGACACTACGCTGCACAACATCCACCTCACGGCCAAGAACAATGACGAGTGGAACCAGTCGCAGATGCCCAACCAAAGCGCGTTTGCCCACACCTTCAGCGCGGCCGAAATAATGATTCCGGTCAAGTGCAACCAGCATCCATGGATGAAGATGTACTTGAACGTGCTCGCCAATCCGTTTTATGCGGTGACCGGCAAGGACGGCAGCTTCGACTTGAAAGGCCTGCCTCCCGGGACTTATACGATCGCTGCGGTGCATGAGAAGTACGGCGAGCAGGAGATGAAGATCACGGTTGGACCCAAGGACAGCAAGCAGAACGTAACTTTCGATTTCCGTCCATAAAAAGAGGAGGTCGCATGACTCTACCCGACGCCCCAATTGCTGAAGAAGGATTCTTGGTCGCCTATTTTTTGACTGTCGCCGACCAAGCGAGGTCCAAAGAGTTCTATGTCGGCGTCCTTGGCGGGAAAGAGGTGAGCGACTCGGATCCCAGCTACATCAAGCTGGCAAACTCGTGGATCATTCTCAATAGCGGTGGCGGGCCAACGCCCGACAAGCCCGAAGTATTTCTGGAGACGCCTCCCGATCCCAACCGCGTGAGTAGCTTTTTGAACCTTCGGGTGGCTGATGTTTGGGCTTCTTACCGGCAGTGGAAGGCAAAGGGGGCACAGTTTTTAACTGAGCCGCTCGACAACCCGCTCGACAATCATGGACACGAAACTCGCTGTTACATGCGGGATCCGGACGGGTACCTGATCGAGGTGGCGCAATATACCCAGGCCGCAATCGACAATCTCAAGCGGTATCTGGCGGCAGATAAATCGCCGAAGTAGCCGCCCACGGGCGTTCTCGAGCGGCTCTAACCCGTTTGATACAATACCGCTACGATCGGCCTGTCGAGGATACGGCGGGCCGTATAGCAATTTCGCAGCGCATATTTTCCTAGAGCACATATCCAACTGGACTTTGGTTCGGCAGGCGCCGGGTGGCGTCGCGCCAACTCAGCATCGATAGGAGCCGGTTCTGACCTCAAGCACGATTCCGTACAACCGGGCGCATCATCGCTTCGCGGTTTTTCTTGCCGCAGCCACGCTGGTGTTGATCGTTCTCGGTGCCCTGGTTACCAGCAATGATGCCGGGCTGTCAGTGCCCGACTGGCCGACGTCGTTCGGCTCCCTGTACAAAATTCCTCCCATGGTCGGCGGTGTGAAGTATGAGCACGGCCACCGCATGTTTGCCGAGTTCATCGGCCTGCTCATCATCGCAATGGCGGTGTGGACCCAGCGCGTGGAACGGCGCAAATGGATGAAAGTGCTGGGCTGGATTGCGCTGGCTGCAGTCGTTGGACAAGGTGTGTTAGGCGGGCTGACCGTTCTGTTTTATCTGCCGTGGGCGATTTCGACCGCGCATGCCACGCTGGCACAGACAATTTTCTGCGTGGTGACCGCGATGGCGCTGTTCACCAGCCGCAACTGGTTGCAGGACGCTGAGCCGATCGCGGAACAGGGGCTTACGCCCAGCACTCCGGCGCTAACGGCGATTACGGCCGGATGTGTCTGGGTGCAGTTAATCCTGGGCGCGGCGTTTCGACACTCCGGAATCAAGCTTCTTCCGCACCTGATTGGCGCATGCGTAGTGACCGCGATGCTGTGCTGGACGGTCGTGCGCGTGCTATCGCGCTACGGCAACGTAGCTCAATTGCGCAAGCCGGCGCAAACGGTGCTCGCATTGCTGATGATCCAACTGGGGTTAGGGTTCTTCGCCTACCTCACCCGCTTGCAGTGGGGCAAGGACGCAGTGCAGCCGATGACGAGCATGATTATCAGCACGGTTTCCCATGTGGCGGGAGGCGCGCTGGTGCTGGCGACCAGCGTCATCCTGGCGATTCAAACGAGGCGTATGATTAGCGTCCGCAGCAACGAGAGAGTGGTCGCAACGTCGCCCCGAAAGGCCGTCACCGTATGAGCACCGCGACACAGCCATTGGCCATTCCACGGGTCGGTATCGCCGGACTGGCACACGAATATTCGGTGCTGGTGAAGGCGCGGGTCACGACGCTGATCGTCATGACGGCGTGGTGCGGGGCGTTTTTCGCCGCTGCCAAGTCAGGTGTTCCCTCGCTGTCGTGGACTGTGTTCAACGCGCTGCTCGGCATCGGGCTGGTGAGCGGCGGTACGGCTGCCATCAACGAAGTGATGGAGCGCGACCTGGATGCGCGGATGCGTCGCACGGCAATTCGTCCGCTGGTGACTGGAAGTCTGAGCGTCGTCCATGCATCGATTATTGCGTTCGGGATGACCGTCGGCGGAATAGTTTATCTGTGGCTGACCACCAACTGGCAGACGGCGCTACTGACCGGGCTGACCTCGGCGAGCTACCTACTGGTATATACGCCGATGAAGCAGGTGCATCCCATCTGCACATTTCTGGGAGCGTTTCCCGGTGCGATGCCTCCGCTGCTGGGATGGGTCGCGATTCGCGGGCGCATCGATCCCGAAGCGATTGTTCTCTTCGCCATCATGTTCTTCTGGCAGTTCCCTCATTTCCACTCCATTGCGTGGCTCTATCGCGAAGACTATGAAAACGCCGGGGTGCGCATGCTCCCGGTAGTGGAGAGTGATGGCCGCTCGACCATTCGAGCGATACTGCTCTACTCGCTGGCGCTAGTTCCGGTGACGCTCGCTCCTACGCTGATGGGAATGACCGGCTGGATCTACTTCGCCGGCGCACTTCTGCTAGGCTTCGGGCTGCTGTGGTTCAGCCTGCGCATGTGGACGATGAAGCTGGCGCCGGTCGTTGGCAAGTCAAAAGTGCGCGCGCGTCATTTGCTGCAAGCGTCGGTAATCTACCTGCCCCTGCTGTTTGCGCTCATGATGCTCGACCGCACAGCATAGAATAGAAGTATTGTGACTCCCAGGACCGCGATACCCGAAACCGAACAAGAACCCGCCCCTGTCGAGCGCGGCTCGGGCGCGCCCCCCGTTATTCAGCTACAGGACTTGCGGCATCAGTACGGCGACCGCACCGCGTTAGCTGGCGTGTCGTTTGATGTACGTCCGGCGGAGATCTTCGGGTTGCTCGGCCCGAACGGCAGCGGCAAGACCACGACGTTCCGCATTCTTTCCACGCTCATGATTCCGACCGGCGGTCGCGCGCTGATCATGGGGCACGACGTCGCCAAAGAGCCGGGCCGCGTACGTAGCCTTATCGGCGTGGTGTTCCAGGAACAGAGCATCGACGTAAAGCTGTCGGCCGAAGAGAACCTGATGCTCATCGGCCACGTGTACGGATTGCACGGCGCGGCGCTGAAATCGCGTGTAGCCGAGATGCTTGGACGGGTGGGCCTGGCGGATCGCGCAAAAGAGAAAGCCGAGAATTTTTCTGGCGGCATGAAGCGGCGCCTCGAACTGGCTAAGGGTTTGTTGCACCATCCGTCCGTGCTCTTGCTGGATGAACCGACGACCGGACTTGATCCGGGCGCGCGGCGTGATTTGTGGCAGTACCTGCAGATTCTGCGCGACGACGAAAATGTTTCCGTGCTGGTCACGACGCACCTGATGGAAGAGGCCGAGCGCTGTGATCGTCTGGCGATTTACGCGGAAGGCAACGTGGTGGCGCTGGGGACTCCGTCGGAGTTGAAGAGCGAAATCGGCGGCGACGTGATTCTGCTGGAGGCCGATGAGCCGGACGCGCTGGCACAGCACATTGAGCAGCGCTTTGGCTTGCAGGCTGCGGTGATCGACAACAAAGTGCGGCTGGAAATTGAGAACGGTCACCGCTTCGTGACCGATGTCGTGGAAGCGTTTCCGGGCGAGATCGAGGGCGTGTCGGTCCACAAGCCAAGCTTGGAAGACGTATTCATCCGCAGGACGGGACACCGCTTCTGGACGGAACAGGAAGAGATAGAGGCGGAAAGGTAAGGGAATGGCTACGCGAACTGCAACGTTACCGGCAATTGGTTTACACGCACCTGCGCGCGTCGGCATCATGCTCCCCTCGATCGCCTTGTGGTGGCGCGAGATTGTTCGTTTCTACCGGCAACGCAGCCGCGTGGTTGGTGTTATTGCCTCGCCTCTGCTGTTCTGGGTGGTGATTGGCTCGGGCTTCGGTACGTCCTTCCGTTCCAGCGGCGCCGGCGGACAGCATTACCTCAACTACTTCTTTCCCGGCGCGTTGATCATGATCGTGCTGTTCACAGCCATCTTCACCATGATGTCGGTGATCGAAGACCGCAAAGAAGGCTTTCTGCTCTCGGTGCTAGTCGCGCCCGTAAGCCGCTCGGTGATCGTGCTGGGCAAGGTGCTGGGCGGAGCCACCCTGGCGACCTTTCAGGGAATGATCTTCCTCGTCTTTGCGCCTCTGTTGGGGATCCATTTCACGCTGGTGAGCCTCGCGTTGACAATTTTGGTCATCTTCCTGGTGGCATTTTCGCTGACCGCGCTGGGCTTCATCATCGCGTGGCCGATGGATTCAACCGGCGGATTCCACGCGGTCATCAACCTTTTTCTGATTCCGTTGTGGCTGTTGTCGGGCTCGATGTTCCCACTGGCAGGAGCATCAGTTTGGATCCGTGCCATCATGCGCATGAATCCCCTGACCTACGGTACCGACGCGCTCCGCATGTTGCTGTATCCGGGAGAACTCGCCACTAGCCTGCCGCTGGGAACGAACCTCATCGTATTGGCGGGATTCGCGATGGTGATGTTCAGCCTGTGTTTCCTGGTCGCAAATCGGCGTACGACCAAGCCAGCGGCGTAGGACGATGCAGATTTCGCCAACCTTCTTCCCTGCCCTGAATGCATTTCTCAACGGCTCCAGCGCTGTGCTCATCGGCTCGGGTTATTACTTCATTAAGAATGGCCGCCGCGAAGCCCACAAGCGAATGATGCTGGCGGCGTTCGTCACCTCAACGCTCTTCCTGATTTCGTATTTGTATTACCACATCGTGCTGCGCGCGGGCGTCACGCATTTTCGCGGCGAGGGCCTGTCGCGGCCGGTGTACTTCACCATCCTGATTTCGCACACATTCCTCGCTGTTGTCGTGGTGCCCTTCATCCTGGTGACGCTCTATCGCGCGCTCAAGGGTAATTTTGGCCGCCACCGCGCGATTGCGCGCTACACGTTCCCGATCTGGATGTACGTATCGGTTACTGGCGTGGTTATTTACGTAATGCTGTACAAGATATTCGCGAAGTAGCTGCCGCCCGGTTTCTGATATTCTTTGCAGTTCCTTCATCCCCCGCAGTACATAGGAGCGGTTCTCATGGCACGAGGCGTCAATAAAGTGATCCTGCTGGGCAACCTGGGCAAGGACCCGGAAGTGAAGTACACGCAGAGCGGCATGGCTGTCGCCCGTTTTTCGCTGGCGACCACCGAGCGCGCAAAAGATAAGGAAGGCAACTGGCAAGACAAGACCGAATGGCACAACCTGGTTGCCTTCGGGCGCACCGCCGAGGTCGCAGGCGAGTACCTGAAGAAGGGCCGTACGGTGTACATAGAAGGCGCGCTCCGCTCTTCGTCATGGGACGACAAAGAGACCGGACAAAAGAAATACAAGACCGAGGTCATCGTCAACGACTTGGTCATGGTGGGAGGCGGACAGCGCGAGGGCGCCGAAGGCGGAGGCGGCTACAGCGGCGGGCGTGGCGGCGGCGCGAAATCCGCCAACAACTTCGATCAGCGCACACCGGAACACGAGGAAGCTCCGACGCACAGCGGCGGCGAGATCACGGACGAAGACATACCGTTCTAACAGCTCTTGGCCGTGGGCTTTTCGCTTTGAAGTTCGGCCCTGCTTGCAGCGGGTGCCCCAACGAAAATATCAGGGACCCCTGAAGACTGGGTCTTGCCGGACCGCTCACGAATGAGTGATTTGGCGAACCCTCGTCTCTTCGAGGTCCCTATGCGCCACTTCGTCTGAAATGCAAGTTACAAGATGCGTCCGTTATTCGCTATAGGGAGAAGCCTGTATTCCCGATGCCAAAAACCCGCAAACTAAACCTGCCCTGGCGGTGACCTTCAAGCCCAACTCCAATTGCGCGGACTATGAATCGAGAGCGTTTTGTTGTGCATCAGAAGTGCATGGCACGCAAGGCGATGTACTGGGGTAGCACCGTTCTGATCTCTGCTATGGCGTTGCTTTCCGCAGCGATCTACTTGTCGGGCAGTCAGCAGGCGGTCGAGGGATTCGCGCGCGTGGGGTATCCGCAGCAATTGCGAGTGCTGTTGGGAGTCGCCAAACCGCTGGGGGCAATTGCGCTCCTCGTTCCGGGCTGGCCTCGATTGAAAGAGTGGGCCTATGCCGGGTTCACCTTTGCTTGGATTGCGGCAATCATTGCGCATTACCTGGCTGGGGAACGCGTAACGGCGGTTGAGCCTGTGGTGCTTCTTGCTCTGCTTGCGATTTCGTACGTGACGCGGCCGGCCAGCCGACGGTTGGCTGCCCAAGCCTCATCGGCGTAGGTCGGTTCCGAATCCAGGGCCCGAGTGCTCGAGTCTGAACGTTCCTCAGGAGGCGGAGCATGCAAGAACGCAATAGCCTACAATCCGTAAGTTTGCCCCGCATGGCACTGGTCGCCACTGCGATCGGCGCGGTTGCAGTCGGAGCCTTCGCCATCGGCGCATTAGCGATTAGTCGGTTGGCGATTCGTCGCCTGGCGATCGAGAACGCAAAACTCAAGTCTCTGGCGATTGAAGAGCTCACGGTGAAACGGCTGCACGTTGCTGAAGTAACGGTGAGCGAGTCGCTCCACCTGCCAGGAAGCGATGTCAGTCAACAGGTCTCTTCATAGCCGGAATGTCGAATAAACTCTCCAACCCGATAACGACCAGGACGAATCTCACAATAGTCTCTAACCCGCGTTTCAACTTACAGGAGGAATTGAATGGCTGAGCCCAAACCCACCGCAAATGAAAACGAAATCTCTCGCGACCAACTCGCGGAACTGCTGAACGAAGACCTCTCCCGCGAATATCAGGCCATAATCGGCTACGTAGTTTATTCGCAAGTGCTCACCGGTGCGCAGTACATGGACATCGCCGCCCAGCTCGAGATCCATGCCAAGCAGGAGCTCGATCACGCTCTCACGATCTCGCGCCAGATTGATTACCTCGGCAAGATGCCGACGGTCACGCCCAAGCCCGTGAAAACTTCCGAAGATCCCAAGCAAATGCTGCGGTTCGATCTCGACAACGAAAATGAGACCATTCGCAATTACCGCGACCGCGTGCGGCAATGTGAAGCGCTAGGCGAGTACGCCATGGCGGAACAGATTCGCCAGATCCTGATGCAGGAACAAGACCATCAGATCGACTTGGCCACTGCCCTCGGCGAAGAGGTTCCTAACGTCAACAGCGGCCCTAAAGGGCGCAAGCTGGGCAAGCGTCGCTAACGCTTGTTTCAGTCGTTATTGAGAAGGTGATCTGGAAGTCACGCGGCATTAAAACGACATTTCCCTGGAGGCCCACAACTCAAATAACAAATCATTCGCAGGAAGGAGCGACAAAATGGACCACTCAACGGAGTTCTTGCGCGTAGTGCGAGGCATCTTCGGATATCTCTGCATCGCGCTATTGCTGCTGATCTGCTGTGCCCTCTCAGCTCAGAATGCGCAGCATCGCATCCAGAATATCGTGCTCGTTCACGGCGCATGGGCGGATGGTTCTGGCTGGAAAAGTGTTTACGACATTCTCATCAAAGATGGCTACAACGTCAGCATCGTCCAGATTCCGGAGACGTTGTTTAAGGACGATGTGGCTGCGACCCAGCGCGTGCTCGCTCTGCAAAACGGACCGTGCATTCTCGTCGCTCACAGCTATGGCGGAGCCGTTATCACCGAGGCCGGGAACGATCCGTCGGTTGTCGGGTTGGTGTACATCGCGGCCCACATGCCAGATGCTGGGGAGAATGAAGCTGATGACGGTAAGCGTTTCCCCAGTGATCTCAGCAAGTCCACCGCGATCAAAGAAGACGCCTGACGGTTTCACCTACCTTGACCCGGCGCAGTTTCATGAGTATTTTGCGGCCGACCTGCCTGCTGCGAACAGGCCGCTTTCATGGCACGCTCGCAAGTTTTCAACTTTGCCGCCAATTTCCAGGCGGTCATCACCGCGGCTGCGTGGAGAACCAAACCGAGCTCGATGCTGGTGGCCGGAAGCGACAGGACCATCAATCCAGAGCTCGAACGCTGGTATGCCAAACGGGCCAATAGCCACACGGTAGAAGTCGCAGGCGCCAGCCACGTGGTCTACATTTCCCATCCGAAGGAAGTTGCGGCCCTGATCGAAGACGCTGCAACTCACGCTCAGTAGAAGAGCCTCGCAAGAAAGGCCAAATGATCGAAACCGGGAGGGTACCCCCTCCCCCCATCTTGAAAACAAAGGATTTACGGCACGACTGTGCGTAAGTTTGGCCAAATAAAGGTAGTTATAGGCAAAGTAGTACAAACAAAGAGCTTACGCCGCGGTCGGAGTTATCAGAGAACAGCCCGTGGTCCGGAGCCTGAGCCCGGCACGGCGAGGGACACTCATCCCTCGCCTCACAATGCATGGTTTACACGTTCGCCGACCCGACAGAAAAGGAAGCGGGTCACATCGCCGTGTGATGGCGCCAAATGCAGATCTTTGAGTGAGAGTGCCGCGCGCCAAAGCGGGCTCGGGTTCACAGAGGGACTGATCACCGCGCGCTGACGCGCACGGCTCAAACAAATGACGCCCTTCGGGCTCGCAACGTCTCGCAAACGCGCGTATCGTTGAGTCGGGCAAAGGCCCCAGATTTGCCAACAGCAGGCGAATATGGGCCAACCACGCGGTATGATTCCGTAGAATTCGTGCTATTCCGGAGCGGAGGCGAGGAAAATGCGCCGATATCACCACATTGGAATTCCTACCAGCCAACCGAGACCGGGAGAGCGCCACATCAAGCATCTAAAGATCTTTCTTGTTGGACACGAAAACAGCGAGTTTGGCGTCGAATGGATGCGGTTCGAAGCGGACGCACCGGTTCCCGAGTTGGTCAGGCAAGTGCCACATGTTGCTTTTGAGGTGGAGTGACCTTGCGTCCGAGCTGGCAGGCCGGGAAATTCTGATTGCGCCGAACAGCCCATCCGACGGCGTGCGCGTCGCGTTCATCGTCGAAAACGGCGCACCCATTGAGTTGATGGAGTTCACCGACCCCAACCATCCGGCTCGGCGTCAAGACACGACTTGGAGTTCGAATCGTTCCCGCCGACATCGCCGCGCATCCTAGGGACACTCAACCGCTTACGCCAACCTCACCCAACTTTCCCGGACAGCAGTGATTGAGGATATTTAGCCTATGACAGACTGGTTCGCACGCCCCGTCCTGCACGTAAAGGATGTTGAGGCCTCGCTCCGCTTTTACGTTGACCGGCTCGGCTTCACGATCCCCTGGCGCTACGACGACGACGGCAGAGCGCACGTCGCACAGGTCGACCGGCAGGGTTGCTCGCTAATCCTGTCCGACCAGTGGCCGGAGAAGGTTGGCAAGGGGCTGATGTTCATTTCCCTGAACGTCGAGCCGGCGACGCGCGAGGCCGCAGTCGCCGCGCTGGACGCGCTGCGCGCGGAACTCGAGGCCAAGGGCGCTCCGGTCAAGGAGGGTTCGTGGGGCTACCGGCTCCTGGTGGTCGATGATCCCGACGGCAATCAGCTCTTCTTCAACTATCCGAACGAGACTGCGTCTGACAGGGTTGCTGGAGATGAACCGTAAGCGTCGTGATACAAACGAAAACCCCGCTCAAGCTTCGCTTGAACGGGGCACCCAACTTATAGATTTCTTCGGATTGGAGACGCTTACCTGGGCCACCCGCCGCGAACCGGGAGCACCCGGCAAATGGTGATTCCAAAGAGCCAGTTTTGTTGACGAGTTGTTGACAAGTTGCGCGATCAGGGCAGATTCTGGGGCTCCGCCCTTCTCACGTTCGGGAAATTGATGTCATGCCCGTCCTCTTCCTCATGAGGGGAGGCTTAGGACTAGCACTTAAACGCCGTGGGGACGTGTCGCACCTGATTGCTCAGTGAGGCATCGTGTTAGCGCTCCTCAACCGACGCGAACGACGCCCCCAGACCGTCATGATTCTTGCAGGTTCTACAGCGATCCTTGCCCCAAATGACTGTTGCTAATAGCTCCTCAGCTTCCGCTTCCCGAGGGCAATGCCCCAAGGAGCCTCATGACATCGGCAGAGGTGTGCACTAATTTACTTACAAGGTAAGTCAAAGTGCACCTCCTGGTAGCGTGGTCTAACAACCCACTTGCTACTTGCCAAAATGATAACGCAAGACCCACTCGCCCGTTGCTTCGTCCTTCTTCATGGCTTCGTAACCGCGGACTGGCAATTGCGAGGGTCTGAAAGTCCCATCTGCCAGCGTCCATGATTTGACCCGTCCTTTGGTGCTTCGCAGTGTTGCTGTTTGACGGTTCAACTTAGCCAATCGGAAAGACTTAGGCTTCGGGCTAATGTCTGCGGGGCCAGTTCAGTGAAGGTGATTGGATCACGGACGCATACTGCTTGACCAGCCCATCGCCGGACAGCCGGATGAGCCGAAGTGCACTTCTTCTTGAACATTGCACAGCAACGATAGAACGGTAAGTCGCTGCGCATTAGTTGCGTGGAGGCCGGATGACTCCGACGTTAACTCCGACACCAGTCCATTCTCTGGAGGTTACTCGTGAATCTGCCGGTGGCGGGTGGCCCGGACAACGCTACATCTCAACCAGAAAATCCAAGATCGGGTGCCCCGTTCAAGCGAAGCTTGAGCGGGGGTTTTCATTCTTGCGGGAGTACGAGCACGTGGTTCCCAACCTGTCTCCGCTTCCAATCCGCGACGGGCGACTCGATGTGGACAGTACCTACTTCGCCTGTTGCATAGTGACGGTAGCTGCTCCAGGGCCAGTCCTCCGGCCTCTCGACTAAGCCACGATGGACAGGGTTGCGGTGGATGTATTTCAGCTTCTCGACTTTCTTCTGCGCAGTGCCGACGTTGAAGTCGTAATACCGACCCTGCCAGAAGTGTTCGCCTGTTTTGACTTGTCGTCGTGCGACGGACTGTTTGATGGCTTTGATCGCTGTGGCTAAGGTATCGCGCTCCGGTTCGCTCACGAGGACGTGAACGTGTTCGTGCATCACGACGTATCCATAGACGAAGAACCCGTACTTCACCCGCGCCTGCTCTAGTGCTTGCTCGAACATCTCCGCGCTCCGGGAATACGCAGGAGTGGTTGCCGCCGATAACAACTGAAGGTGATGAAATGAAGGCTACCCGAGTTCTGGTAACGCTTGAGTGACCACGGCATGCGTGGAGTCTACTCAATGGGTACGACCCGAGACAGTGACGGGTGACACCGAACCTTGTGCCTATTCCCAACGGAAACCCCCACTCAAGCGGCCAAAAACGGGCCGCTTGAATGGGGCACCCGCGAGAAGAACCCGCTTACTGTGAGGTTCTAAGTGATACAGACGAAAACCCCCGCTCAAGCTTCGCTTGAACGGGGCACCCAACTTCAGATTTTTTAGTCCTACAGCGTAGGACCTTGTCCTCAACTTCCTAATTGGAGGTTCCTGTTCCCGGCAGCACCTTCTTCTGCTGCTCGGGCGGGAGGGCGTGGTAGAGCGCCAGGAAGGTTCCGTTGGTCCAGCCGAAGCCGATCAGGTTCTCGTGATAGCCCGCTAGCACCGGCGCTTCGTCGCTGCCGGTCACCACGTTGTACTTCTCGCGGATGGTGCCGGTGCGCTTGAAGTTCGACTGGATGGTGTCGAGGAACTTCACCGACACGCGGTCGGCGTCGGAGTTGAACCCGGCCCGGCGCATGCCTTCCACGGCGATAAGGTTGGTGGGCGCCCATCCGTACGGCAAGTCCCACTGGACGCCGGATTGGTAGTCGCTCATGGCCAGTCCGCCTTCGTGCTCGAAGACGCCCATGTTCTTCATGACGGCCTTGGCCTGCTCGGGAGTCGCGAGCCCGACCCATAGCGGATAGAACGTAGTCACGTAGTTGTAGGTGGATTGCTTGCCGGCCGTGAAGTCCCAATCGAAGAACATGCCTTTGTCGGCGTTCCACAGATATTTGTTGATGAGGGCCTTGCGACTCTCGGCTGCGGCACGCCATTTCTTCGCGTCATCAGGATGACCGAGGATTGTCGCCATCTGAGCCAGGTCCATCTCGGCTTTGTAGAGCAGGCTGTTGAGGCAGACGGGCGCGAAGTGTTGTGTGGAGCCGTCGAAAGGCCCCCAACGGAAAGATGGGTCGAAACCTGACTCGCGCATCGCGCGATCTCCCTGGTAGAAGTCGGCTGTGAGCTTGACGGGATGGGCGTTGGGACAAGCCTTGTTATCACACAACGGAACCATTAGCTCGGGGCCGATTCCCTGCTCTAACGACGGAGCAATGTAGCTGTACTTCACTTCGGCTTCGGGATGCTTGAGCAGCCAGTCGGCGATGGCGGCGTAGTACTCGGGGTGGTCAGCGATGTCGGGCACCGGGCCCTCGCCCACGTCGAAGTAGCGCGCGAGGCCGGTATCTCCCGCGAGTTTGGGAGGCTTGATCCAGAGATCGTGGTCGCGCACGGCGTACTCGTAGGCCTTCGCCAGCCACTTCTTGTCGTCGTGTCCGGCCTTCTTGTCGGCCGCGTATTGCGCCATGATCATCGAGGTGAGAAACGGTGGCTGCGAGCGGGTGAGGTAGTAAGCACGATTTGCGTTGAGCACCGCTCCGTAGTTCTCGATCTCGTAGAAGAAGTTCTCGATGATGCCACGCGAGTAGTCACGCTCGCCGTCTTCGAGCAGGCCGACGATGATGAAGTAGCTGTCCCAGCCGTACATCTCGTTGAAGCGGCCTCCGGGCACGACGTACTTGTTGGGCAGATAGAGCAGGCCGTGGGCGTTCAACTGGTCAACCGGGATGGTGCCGAGGCCGGTGATCTTCTTGGGCAGGTTCTCAACCTTCACGCCGCACTTGCTGAGAGCTGCGACCTGCGGGGGCGGCGTAACCCCGTAGGGCAGATAGATGACCGAGGTCGCGCCCGCACCGAACTTGGGATCGGAAATGGATGAGCACTCGTTCATCGAACGGCCGAGAGTGTTCCAGGCGTTCTTGATGAATGGCAGGATGGCTTGTTGTGGCGCTGCGACTGCCTGTGGACCATTCGTAGGAGCTGTCGCGGTGGCCTGTGCGAACGCCCACCCCTGCGGAAGCGACAGGCAGAGGGCAAACAGGAGAACACTGACGAATGCGGATCGGGAGAGCAACCAGGAGCGACGATGGAAGGAATGCATGACGCCGGATTATAGCCGTTAGCGGCAGCAACGAGAAACCCTGTCGGACGCTGCATCTGGTCGGCCGATGCCAGGTTGACGAATGGCCTAGCTCTCTATCGTGTGCAGTGCAATAATCCGCGCGACGTGGCTCACTTATTCAGGAGCGTTGACCGATGATGTGCCCCAGATTGGTATTCTCCCGCTTTGCGAGTTTTACTTCCCGTTCGTCTCAGCCGATATGGCTCTCTTCCCTGCTGCTGGCGATGGCACTTCTGCTGCCTGCGCAGCCTGCACAGGCGCAAAGCACACAAGAGTTGCAACAGCAGATCCAGCAAATGAAGCAGTTGTACGAGCAACAGATCACTGCGCTGGAAGGTCGCATCGCCTCTCTGGAACAGGCCAACCGGGCCGCTGCCCACGCGGCACAAGAGGGGACCGTCTCAGTGACCGATTTGCAGGCGGAGGTGGCAAAAGATGTCTCGGCGCAGGAAAAGCCCAAGCTCACGCAGGGCGAGAAGACCGAGATTGAGCAGACAGAGCTGGCTAACACGCCGACTTACGATGAGATACAGGATTCGGTGAAGGTCGTGCGCGAACTCCAGCAACAGGTCAAGCAGTTCGAGTTTCACGGTTACCTGCGGTCGGGTGAAGGTCTGAACAGCGAAGGTGGACAGATGGTGGCATTTCAGGCTCCGGGAGCAGGCGCCAAGTATCGTCTGGGCAACGAGGCCGACACCTACGGCGAGCTGATTTTCGTCAACAACTGGCTGAATCCGGAACACGACACCGACAAGGCGTGGATGCGGACCGAGGTGATGGTAGAGGCCAATACCACGCAGTCAGCAAATTTCGCCAGCACCGACCAGTTCCGCTTTCGCGAGGCGTTCATCCAGGTCGGCAATGTTCTGGCTTCGAATCCGTCAGCCGAGTTCTGGGCGGGCGAGCGTTACTACCGGCGACAGAACATCGATATTGACGATTTCTATATTCTCGACATGAGCGGATACGGAGGCGGCGTCGAGAACCTCAATGTCGGAATCGGACAGGTGGCTGTGTCATACCTGGGCGGCGCCAAGGAAGACCTGGTCACCGAGAATGGCACGTATGCAAAGAGCAACCTCGACATGCGGCTGTATAACGTCAAGGCCTTGGGCGGCGAGATGGGAGTTTGGTACGACTACTCTTTTTCGAAAGGCGGCGCGGTGTCGAATGGAGAGCAGGTTCCCTCGGTCGGGGGATGGGCGGTGGGCATCGGACACGTGCGGCAGGAGTGGCTCGGGGGATATAACCGCATTTCTCTGCAATACGGCGTAGGGAATGCGGCGAATTTCTCAACCGGAATCGACGAGCCCACAGTGTACTTGCCCAATGCGCACACGTTCCGATTCACGGACAGCGCGGTCATTCAGCCGAACGACAAGTTTGCGATTCAGCCGGTGGTGATTTATCAACTTCAAACCGATGGGAATCCGGCGAATGGTACCAACAAATGGTTCTCGTTGGGCGGCCGTCCGGTGTTTTTCTTCACCGACCATTTGTCGCTGGCGTTCGAGGCAGGGCTTGATCATACCTCGAGCGGTACGGGGCTGTATGACGGTTGGCTGCGGAAGTTTACGCTCGCTCCGCAAATTGGGGCTGGCCGTAAGTTTTTCAGCCGACCGGTGCTGCGAGCGTTCGTGACGTATGCGAATTGGTCGGAGGGGCTGAAGGGATTCGTCGGAGGTCCGGCGTACCTGAACAAGACGTCCGGCTGGAACTTCGGCGTGCAGGGAGAGACTTGGTGGTAGGCGTCTAGTCGCTCTCCAACGTGCACTCGACCTTCAGCTCGGTGCACACGTTTTGAATGCTCTTGACCACCAGCGAGGTGGCGCTGGGTTCGCTTGGGTCGAGGGTCGAGGCAACAACCAATTGGGTGAGCTTATCGCCCAGCGGATTGGCCTGCAGGCTGGCAGTCTGCGACCCGTTGGTGAAGGCGACGGTGCGCCTTCTGGCGTTCTGTTCGATGACCTTGACGGCTGCGGCGTGTGCTTGCAGGCGCTGAATGGCGGTCTCGTACACCTTTTGGGCGTTGGCTTCGATGACCACGGTAGCAACATCGTACCCGCCCGGCCCGTTGGCGTTCTTCTGCTGCATCTGCTGAATGCGTCCCGAGACTGCGTGGGCCACAGCAACCCACTGGGCCTGCGAGGCGATGGCTGTCAGCACAAGCAAAAGGACAGCGGCAAATCGTCTAAGGTTCGTTCGCATCCTGGCTCCTTTTGCGGACGTAGCAATAATAGCGAACAGTCTAGTCCGAAACCGCCGGGAGTCAAACTGGCAATTACAAATACAAAGGCACAGCGGGGGCTGTGCCTGGTTGCAGTCGCGATTATCGCGAGCTTTCGCGACGTGGCGATAGCGATCGCGGGGGAACGTCGCTATGCGTAATGCGCTGCGTTCTTGTCGATGAACTCAGCCTTATCGGCCGGAACTTCGTCGTTGGGGAAGATCGAGTTGGTCGGGCAGACCGGCACGCAAGCGCCGCAGTCGATGCAGCCGTTGGGGTCAACGTACAACTGGGTCTCGGCCTCGAACTTCTCCTCGTCCTTTTTGGGGTGGATGCAGTCGGTCGGGCAAGCTTCCACGCAGAGTTCGTCTTTGGTACAGGTATCAGTGATTGTGTACGCCATGATTGCTATTCTCCTCAATCTTGTTTGCCTGCCACCCTCACCGGTAGCAGTCTTGCGGTACTTCCGCCACCTTCACTGTACGAATTTGGCGACCCACGAGGCGGTGATGTTGGTCACTGCCCTGTTGTGAGCAAACGCACAAAGCAGTGATTCCCTTGAAACTGTGCCGTTTCCGTGTTTTTGGCGATCCTGCGGTTGACATTATTTTGGTACATATGTACCGTAATACCATGAAAGAACAACTTGAACATCCCATCGTGGTGGAACGCGTGCAAACCGGCGTCCGCATGGAGAAACGGCTTTTGAAAGTCCTGAAAGGGCTGGCCGAGTTGAAAGACATGACGCTTGGCGACCTGCTGGAAGGCATTGTGCTGCATGCCTTCGAGGGCAAAGCGCCGTTCTCGCCGGACACGCAAAAGGAAATTGAGAAACTGCGCAGCATCTACGGGCTGACGCTGAAGGCCACGGACAGCCATCAACTGAAGGAGAAGCGGAAATGAGCTATCTGCATGCCTGTTCCCTGCTCGCCGTGTTCGCAGGTGTAGTGGGCGCCGCCACGGGCCACGCCCAAGGCAAGCTTGCGGACGTCCCTGTGCGTACACGCGAGGAATTCAGTTTCGTCGCTTCTGGTTCTTACGCGGAGGTATTTCCGCTTTTTGGAGCCCACCAGGAGAGAGTCTGGGCCACCGGTTTCGATCCCCAATTCATCCACCCTGTGCCTCCGCGTGATGAGGCAGGCATGGTGTTCACGACCATACAGGATGACCTGTCGCGAGTTTGGGTGAACACGGCCTTCGATGCGTCAACCGGCCACGTGCAATACGTTTACTGGATCGCGGATGTCATGGCGGCACTGATCGACATCCACATTACGACTTCCGGCGGGCCGACAACATCGGTCCACGTCGTCTACGAACGCACTGCGCTCCGTCCGGAGGCCAACGAGCGCGTCCGCCACATGGCACACCTCGACGCCAATAGTGGACCTCACTGGGCTGCAATGATCAACTGGTACTTGGCAAACGCCGCAGCGCGTTAGTGCGGCCTAACAGGCTGCTGAAAAAGTCAGAAAAGCAGATCCCTCGCGGACTAAAGTCCCTCGGGATGACAAATGCAAAGGACCTGTACGGCGTAGCTAAAGCTGCACCCCTTCACAACTAGCTCCAACGTGAGTTTTTCGGCAGCCTTCTAGAGTTCCCGTCGACCTTCCATGGCCTTCTGCATGGTGACTTCGTCGGCGTACTCGATGTCGCTGCCGGCGGGAACTCCAGTGGCGATGCGCGTGACCTTCACCGCGGATGACTTCAGCAGCCGCGAGATGTAAGTGGCCGTGGCTTCACCTTCAACGGTGGGGTTGGTGGCTAGAATGAGTTCGTCCACGCTGCCTGACTCGACACGGCGTGCGAGGCTGGCGATGCGCAACTGATCAGGACCGACACCATGCAGAGGCGAAAGCGTGCCGTGGAGCACGTGATACACACCGTTATACTGTCCTGTCTTCTCGATGGCGCCGATGTTGGTAGGTTCTTCGACCACACAGACCAGTCGCTGGTTGCGGGTGGGACTGGCGCAATAGACGCAGGGATCGACGTCGGTAATGTTGTTACAAACCGAGCAAAGATGCAGGCTGGCCTTGAGTTGTCGGATCGAGTCAGCGAGGAGTTCCGCATCCTCGTCGCTGGAGCGGAGGATGTAGAAAGCAAAACGCTGCGCGGTCTTGCCGCCCACGCCGGGGAGTTTCTTGAGTTCTTCAATCAGGCGAGCCATGGGCTCGGCAAATCGTGACAAGAGGAACCTCAGTTCGATATTTTGCCGGGGCTAAAGCCCCTGGGATTTAAGAGCCAGGATGACGCTGGCCTGAAGGCCAGCTCTACCCATTCACGACGCGACACCCATTCGCGACGCGACGCCTTGCGCCACATTACATGCCCGGCAGGCCGAGGCCGCCCAGCATCCCTCCAAGACTCGATTTCATGGCGTCATCGACTTTTTGCGAAGCGGCGTTGACGGCGGCGGTTACCAGGTCCTGCAGCATTTCGATGTCGCCGGACTTCACCACATCCGGCTCGATAACGACGCTCAGCAAGTGCTTTTGGCCGTTCATCTTCACACTGACGCTGCCTCCGCCGGAGGAGGCTTCGACAACGACCTGCTGCATTTTTTCCTGAAGCTTCTCAGCCTGCTGCCGCGCCTGCGCCAGCATTTCCTGCAAATTAAATCCACTCATAGTGCTCCGAATCCTACGCTGCCATTGAGCAACACCGACGGCTAAAGCCAGCGGAAAAACCTTCTGAACAGATTCCTCGCGGGCTTAAGCCCGCTCGGAATGACAAACAAGTAATCGCCTATCCAGCACGGCTAAGGCCGTGCCCTTTCAAAGCCATCTACCCGCGTTCCTTGTGGTCGATGACCGAACGAATCTCCGCTCCGAACTTTTCCTGCATCCGCTGCACGACTGGATCGGACATCGCCCGGCTGCGCGCGCCTACACCGTTCGACGGGCGCGATGAAGGCGGGGCCGGCTTAGGAGTGAACTGCGCACCTCCGCTCACGATCTTGAACTTCAGCGGCCTGCCAGTGGCTTTGACCAGAGCGTCGTTCACGATGCGTTTTGGGCCATCGCCGAGGGCGACATCGACCATGACCTGCGACATTGCGACCTTGACGGAGACTTCATGACCACGAACATTCCATTCGCCAGCCTCAAGGTTGTGAGCAAGCATTTGCTGGTTTGCGTCCTCGAGGGCAGCGAGTACCGCATTGCGCACCACGTCGGAGGTTAATTCGCCGACCGGGTCGGGACTGTCTTCTTCAACTGCGATAGCGGTGGCAGATAACGAGTTGCTTGCAGCAGCGGAAGTAACGTTGTCGCCAATGAAGCCGTTCGTCCGGTTGTCGGGCGGCGGGTTGAACGTTGGTGTCTCAGCCTTCGGTTCGTTCTTGCGATTGCGGTCGGCTTCGAATGGAGACGGCCCCTTGAACGGCGATGCCGGAGCAGTTCTCGATGGAGCAGCGTCATGCGGAGTCGCGCGCGTCGGCGCAACAGCAGCGCGACTAGCGGGCGTGGCGGTCATCGCTGACGGCGAGCCCGTCCGCACGGGGCCCCCCCTGGCTTGGCTGCTTCTCCGCTGAGAAATTGCTCCAGAGGAAGCAGGCGTTGCGCGTGCACCAGCTTTAACAGGCCCAACTCGAGGTGGAAGCGCTGCTCCTGCTTGTAGCCGAGGTCGGAGTGCGTCCGCAGCATGATCTGCAAGAAGCGGGTGAGGTCTTCCTCACTGAAGCGTTCGGCGACACGCGCCACACGCGCGCGCTCGTCGGAGGATATTTGCAGCACTGGCGAGTCGCTGCCTGCGACTTTGGCCACCACGGTGTTGCGAAGAAATCGGACCATCTGGCGGGCGAAATGCTGTGCGCTCTGGCCTTCGACCAGCAAGCGGTCGATGGTGCGGAGTACGTCCTCGCTGGAATTTCGCGCCACAGCGTCCATGACATCTTCCAGGATGTCGGAGCCGACGGTGCCGACCAGACCACGTACTACATCGACGCTGAGGGTGTCGCCGCAACTCGCAATGGCCTGATCCATGATGCTCAGGGCGTCACGCATGGAGCCGTCGCCTGCTTCGGCGAGCATGGCGAGGGCGTTGTCGTCGGCGGTTATGCCTTCTTGTTTCGCGATCTCGCGAAGCTGGCCAACAATGTCGTCAAAGCTCACGGCATGAAAGCTGAAGTGCTGGCAACGCGAGCGAATCGTCTGCGGAATATCTTCCGGTTGCGTCGTCGCCATCATGAAAATTACGTGCGAGGGTGGCTCTTCCAGCGTCTTCAACAGCGCGTTAAAAGCAGCGTCCGTAATCTGATGTGCTTCGTCGAGAATCCATATCTTGTAGCGGTCACGGGCCGGACGGTAGCGCGCGGCGTCGCGCAATTCGCGGATCTCGTCGATACCGCGATTGGTCGCAGCGTCGATTTCGATCACATCGACCGCGTTGCCTTGCCGGATTTCAACGCAAGAGTCGCACACACCGCAAGGCTCGGGAACAGGATGATCTTGGGACCGGCAGTTGAGCGCCATGGCCAGGATGCGCGCGATAGTGGTTTTGCCGATACCGCGGTGTCCGCTGAAGATGTAGCCATGCGCGATACGCCGCTGCTCGATGGCATTTTTCAGGGTGCGGGTGACGTGCTCCTGCCCGATGACGTCGGAGAATTTTTGCGGTCGGTACTTGCGGGCGAGGACTTGATAACTCATGAACGAAGATTCGATTATACGTTCTGTGGCGGTGGAACGGGGCGTGGCGGACGGCGTAATAAAGCACACCATCGAAGACATCGATAAGAATGGCGAATCGTCTCCGAAGAAGGCGTTGACCTAACGCTACTTGCGGCATCACCCGCGTTTACTTGATGCAGTTGGCTTTTGGGTAGCCGCTAAGTTGGAGCACGCGCGGGCCGGAAAATTGCTCTACGGAGCTCACAGACTGGACGAAGACCGCACGGAATTCCTGGCCGGTCGTGGGCGGGACGTTTATGCAGGCGGCCAGGACCGCTCCGGCAGCGTATTTGGTTGCGGGAGGCGGAAAGCACGGTTGCGGGCCGCAGCTTCCACCGAACATCAAGGCAGGGCTATATTCTTTCAGCTCAGACCATTGCCCCTGCTTCTTCACGTATAGCTTGAAAGTCTCAAAGGAGCGGCGGTAACGAATCGAATCGTGTGCCGCGAACAAGCCAACGCTGTTGAGCGTCACCGGTGACGGGGTTCTCCATTCGATAAAGTGCTGAAAACCGACCTGCTGTCCGTCTTCGAAAACGGTCGCGCGGCATGGCGAACCGTGAGAACCATGGAACATGTCATTGGGATTTCTGGTGGCTCCCAGGAGCACCGTGTCGCATTGGGAAGCGGTGACGAAGTGCGCGGAATCCTTCCCGCTGTAATTCAACACCTCTGCGTTCTGGAACAAGTTTGAGTCACTAAATTGGCCAGGGGTAATGAGATGGACGCCCGCCGCGAAGGCAGCGGCGTCAGCTGCTTTCTGGGCCGCATCCAGCTTCATCTCTTTGGACTTAGTGGCGGAGGCGTCTAGTTCCTTCTGGTCGCGGGCAATCACCGCCGGGTCTTTGTGCTGGTCCTGATCCTGCTGCAACTGCTCAGCTTTTTCGATCTGAAAGTTTTCCGCAAGACGCGCCTCGGTACTGGCTGCGAGAAACTTGTGGGCCATGGTGTCTGCCAGGTCTTTTTCGTGCTCGGCGCGCGCGTCGGCGGCTTCGGCTTCGCCTTTGGCTGTCTCTGCCTCATCTTTGAGCGCAACCGCCTGCTGGCGCGCCTGCTCTTCTGTCTCTGCGAGCTTTCTCTGCGCATCTGCGAGGGCGTCAGACTGCTCGCGAGCTGCCTGCTCCGCGGTAGCGCGCCGCTGCTCATAAAGGGCGCGGCGTTGCTCGTAGAGGGCATACCCACCAAAGCCGACGGCGAGGAGGAAAGCCGTACCAAGCACCGCGGCGATCTGACGAGTACGGCGAAGTTCGCGGCGTTGGCGCTCTCGTTCTGCTTCGACGGCAGCGTCGCGGGCCTTGCGGCTGTCTTCCAAGAACGCGATGGCCGAGGAGAACCCAGCGTGGTAGCGGTCGCCCCAGGCCGCGTTAGGCCGCCGCTTTTGCTGCCAATCGAGCATGGTCGAGAGCTCGGGGTCAGTCATCAGCCCCGCGGCTCCCTTGGCGTGTAGCGTGGCGTTCTGGACGAGGCGCTGGTATTGCGACGCCGACTCGGCTTCCTCCTCAACCCAGCCCTTCAGGCGGTTCCACACGCGCATCAGGCTTTCGTGAGAGATGTCGATGACAGTGTCGCTAGCGATCGGCTCATGTATCGGCGGCATGACGAACGATCGGCTGGGCTTGCGAAATACGGAAAGGACGGAGGTGAGGTCATCCAGGTTGACGCCGGCGATGGCACAAAGGGTGCCCGCGCTGGTGGGTCGGCGAATACCTCTGGCGTCGGTGCCCTTATCGGTGATGGCCTGAAACACCTTCTCGCAAATTGCTCTCTCCTGGTCACCGTTCAGTTCGGCGTAGGCCTTCTCGGCGTGGTAGTCGAGGGCGTGAGCCATGGTGCCGATAGCTTCGTAGTGCGGCAGGTCCATCGGACCAGCGCCGCCTTCCCGTTGCCACTCGGCCCAGGTGCGATTGAGGGCGTGCTGCAGTATGGAGAGCTGGTCAGGATTGTCGCCGACGTCGTTGACCAGGCGCGTGAGCAGCACCGGGCTGATTTCTCCTCCAGCAACAGCGACTGGCCCGGCGATGGCCGAGCGCCGCTCGTCGCGGGACATGCGGGGTACAAGGTATTGGCCGCGATTGATCGCTTCAGGGAGTCCGGAAAATTGGGAGCAGTCCCCGAGGAAGTCGGAGCGCATGGTCAAAACAACATAGATGGGGAGCGGCGAGTCGGCGGCTTCGAGCAACAGGTTGACGAAAGCGACCGCTTTTTCTTCGGTACCCTGCGTGCCGTCCGATGACGGCTGCAGATTGCGATAGCGGAAGAGCTCCTCGAACTGGTCGACGATGACCAACAGTTTGGGAAGATCGCTAAACGGGGCCTGCTCATAGGCGTCCACCAGTCCGAGTTTGCTCATGCGGAGCGTAGCTTCGACGATTTCTTCGACCGCCATGCCTTCCACTTCCGGCTTGGGGAAGAGTCCGTCGGGCTGGACCAACGCCTGCGCCATAGCCTTGATGGGATCGCTGCCAGGCCGGAAATGCGCCATGCGCCACGAGGTTCCGGCGGTGGCCATTACGCCACGACGCAGAGCGGGCTTCAGACCGCAATTCACCAGCGAAGACTTGCCGCTGCCCGAGGTGCCCACGACCGCAAGGAATCGGGTGGCGGACAACTTGTCGATCATGGTGTCGATCTGGCTTTCGCGTCCAAAGAAGAGGTGCTGCTCGCTCTCGTGGAATGGGCGTAGACCCGGAAAGGGATTCGCCAGCTTGGCGCCGGTCACGGACGCTATGCTCACGGCTTGGCCTTTCCGGAGACAGCGTTCACAAATTCAGCGACCGCGGACTCGGAAAACCCGTAAAGGCAATTGATGAGCCGAGGCTCCTCCATATCAATCAGATCGGTTTTGTCTTCGGTCGCTGGTTCAGCGAGGTAGGTAAAGGTCGCAAGTGGAGGCTTGTTGGTGCGATAACCAGCGGCCTTGCGGATTTCGGCGTCCACCGAACGCTTCCATGCGTCGTCGCCGATGCCGTAGAACACGACCGCGGCATCACAAACGCTCAGCATGTCCTGATTGGACTGGCGGACAGTAGCGGCGTCGCCATCGAAGGCCGGAAGATTAGATTCGAATCCCTGCGCCTTCAGATATTTGCGCAGAGGAATCGTGGCCTTGCGATCGCGACCGTCGCAAATAAGGTAAATGAGCTTAGACCCAGGTTCGGCGGATTGCGCCGGGGAGGGAGGAGGCTGCGGCGCCTCAAGTTTTTTTAATGCGGCGTGAATCGCGGCCTTCAGTTCTTCCAGGTCGCCGGTGATGAGGTCTGCGCCGAACTGCGCCTGCGGGTCACGCAGAAGGTAATTAATAAACTCCTGCTGCCGGGGAGAGGTGGAAGCGGTTCCCGCAGGAACCCAGATGATGCGCTTGAGCCCGAACTTCTTGCTGTACTGGATGGCGAGTTCGTTTTCGAGAACAGTAAGCGACTTCTCGCTGGGGCCTTCCGGCACAACCCCGTAGTTGCTTCCAATAATGTGAACCGACAATTTGCAACGTCCCATGATGGCCGACAACTCGCCGAGGAAGTTCGCTTCTTCGGTGGGCAGTTGCACTTCGGCGAGAACTGGATAGCCGTGAAGGCGCAGATCGGAAACGATGGCTTCGCGGTCCTCGCGCCGGTCGTAGCTGCAATCCGCCAAATACACGCCGGGCTTTTCGGCCGCCGGGGTGGTCTGGACCGTAGCCTCAGTAGCAGAAGACAGCGACTCCATCTTCTTGATGAGCAGGGCGACGTCGAAGGCCAGCTTGGCCATCTTAAGGTTGTATTTCTGAGTAAATTCCTCGCCGTACGCAGGATCGAGCTCCAGCGGTGTCTGTTGCTCGTCGAAAACATAAAACGGGTAACCCAGGGCGAGCCTCATTACGTCGGGCAGGGGGTTCTCGTCAGAAACTGGAATCTTGATGATCTTGAGGACACGCGATTTGTTATCAACCAGGATGCCGCCGGTAACCTCGGCGGTCTTGCAGAACTCCTTCACCTCGCGCGTACACCATTCGGATTCGACATAACGCGGCGTGAGGACGGAGATCAGAAGGGCGGTCTTGGGGAATTGCTGGAGGATCTCGTCGGCGAAGATATCGTTGCCAGTAAGCTTGATGTCACGCCAAATCTCCGCCTTGCGGCCTAACCGCATGCTCAGCATCGCTGATAACGAAGCATGGAAACGACTGATCCAGCCCTGCTGATTGGGCGTCAGGGGCTCGTTGTCGAGATGAGCGTAACTGATGAAGACTTGTTTCTCGAAGGACATAGCATTCGTTCAATTCGCCGAATCGTTAGTCGTGTCGCACAACAGGTCAGAAGTTCATCCGAACCGCGAACTGGAACTGCCGCGGATTGTGCGCTGACTTGATTTGCCCAAACTGCGAATACGGGGTAACGCCATCAAGGCTGTAGGTGCTGATCGGGTTGTAATAGTTCGGACGATTGAACAGATTGTAGGACTCGGCGCGAAATTGCAGTGCGGCGACCTCCCGGATCTTGAACGTCTTCTGGACGGCCATATCGTAGTCAACATATGCCGGTCCGGTGAACTGATTGCGCCAGGAATTGCCTGCACAGGGCGCCCCCGCAGTTCCATCCCTGATGCCGACCGTGGACTGGACCACGAAAGGCGAAAATGCCGCGCCCTCGCCTTGGCAGGTGAGGCCGGGCAAAGAAATGGCGGAGGTGTTCCCGATATAGCTGTAAGGGTTGCCGGTCGTCGTGAGTGGCGCCGTCAGGTTGACGCGTTGCGTCAATTCTCCCGCGATCGGACCGCTGAAGACGGTGAACGGCTGGCCGCTCTCGGCAATGAACACTCCGCTCAGCATCCACCCAGTCAGCCACCTGGACTGGCTGGTGGTGGGGACGTCCCAGGTGTATTCCAGGATGAAACGATTGGTCTGATCGAAATCTGAGCGACCGTAATCGTTGGTCAAGAAGTTGTAAGGTTCCTGAGGAATCGTGTACGGAGTCACCTGCACCTGCCCTGCGCCCGTTGTGTTGACACCGGCTGTCAGCAGTCCAGTCAGTGCTGAGAAGTTCGCGGAAATTGCGCCCGGACCAAAGATTCCCGAAGGTGGTTGGAACGTACCGGAGTTGATTCCCAACGCGTACTGCAGTGGATTGCCGGTGCCATGGAGGGCAAGTGCTGTCACCTGCGTCATGAGGGGCCCTGGAATTAGAGGCGCTCCAGCGCTGGAGGCATTGTCAAGGGCCTTCGAAAAGGTATACGACGTTCGCGCCTGGAAGCCATGCCATCCCCGGGTCGTCAACCGTGCAACGAACGCGTTGTAGTTTCCGTAGCCGATGTTGGCTGTGGTAAACACGGGAACATAACTGAAAGCGTCACACGGTTTGTTGGCGTGACCTTTTGCGGAGGCCGTACAAAACCATTCATTGTTGAAGCCCGTGTTCGAAGTAGTCGGGAGATTGGACATGTAGTTGCCGATGTATTCGACTTCGGCCGACAGGCTCCGAGTGAGTTGGCGACCGACCGAGAAATTCAGCTGCCGCGTCAGCGGGTTCCGGAAATTCTGAGGATCGATTGCGCTCAATGCGAACGGGATGGTCGCAGCCTGATAGAAGGAGGTTTGCGGCGACAGACCCGTCAAAGTTGTGTTGCCTATGCCGCATTGGCCTTGACCGCACAGGGCGCTATTGAAGTTCTGGTCGTATACGGTTTGAGGGTTGGTCTTCGATGGGATTATCGGGCGATTGAATCCCAACTGCGCGATCAAGCTGGCCGGAATTTGGTCGTAGAAGATTCCGAAGCCGCCACGAATAACCGTGTCGCCGCTGGGGGTGGACCAGGCCACACCGACTCGCGGCTCGAAGTTGGTCTTGCTAGAAACCAGAAAGTTGGAGTTGCCAGTGGGCGTGCAATTCCAGGGGAGGGCCTGTGTGGCGCCGTAAACCGAGTACCAGCCGCTATGACTCTGTCCGCACACGTCACCATAAGGGTCTAGTACCTGGGTTCCGCGCTCCTGGATCAGACCGTTGGCCACCGGGTCGTAGTTCCAGATCTGGCTGTTTTGCTCATGCGGCGTAGAGAAGTATTCATAACGAAGACCGGCATTGATGGTGAGGTTCGGCCTCAGCCGCCAGGTGTCTTGCACGTAGCCGGCAATCGCGTGGGAATGGAAAGTCATGTTGAAAGGACTGGGCTGCTTGATTGCGTAGTTGAACGACGGCTCGGTAAACGCACCTACGGCACACGTTACGCAGGTTTCACTGTCAGAGGTAAACTCACCGATGTCATTGGACACCACCATCCCACGGCTGAATCCACCGTTGTCGAAGATATTGCGTATCCAGCGAAAGTCCCCTCCGGCTCGCACTGTGTGCTTACCCTTGAATAAGACGATGTTGTCCACAAATTGGACCTCGCTGTCCTGCCGTTTGCCGGGAGCGCCCAGCGGAGCGCCAATGCGAGCAAATGGAAACAGCCCGTCGAGCGACGGCGTAATGATCGGAATATTCGAAGGCGGGGACCATACAGAGTCGTACCAACCACCCCACGCGCCGTTGTTGTTGGGCACGGGATTTCCCGGGCAACAAGCGCCTGCATACTGCGGGTCGAGTCCGGAAAGCAGGTACGTGCTCATCGCGCCGTTTGGTAGGCCTATTTGCGAGCCGTTGAAGTTGGCGTCCTGCGGCGTCTCCTGCACTTGAAAGCGCGTGAAACCGACGCGGATGATATTGGTGAACTGGTCGGAAAGGCGGTGGGTAAACGTTCCCACCAGGTTCTGATTCAACACGCCCCGGACCGCGCCATCACCAGGATAGGTAGAGGAGCTGGGTAGCTCGTCGTCATGCAGCTGATTGAGGTTTTGCAAGTTATACCGAAATGTCCAATCGGTGTGGTCCGACTGCGTGAAATCGAGCCGTCCCAGATAGTTGTTCACGTTGGTGTAATTGGGAGCGTAGCCCTGGTAGAACTCCAGCACGTCCGGCACGGCGACCACATTCGACTGCGGATAGAGCGACAGCACGGACTGCGCGAGAGCGGCATCCGAATAGCCAGGCAGTCCCGTGAAATCTGACAGGTGACTGCGATCATAGGAGCTGGGTACCCGATCAAAGATGGGGTTCGGATTGTTGATGCGGGTACCTTCGTAATCACCGAACCAGTACCAGCGCTTTAAAAAGGAGCCCCCGGCCTGAGCGCCGAACTGTTGCGACGAAAATGGCTGCGTATGACTGTTGTGTTGGGCCAGAACTGACGCCGGATCGAAAGGCTGATTGCAGTTTGACGTCCCGTATATGCCGCTGGGCGACGTGCAGTACGTCGTGCCGTAGGAAGCGTTGAGCGCTTGCACCGTGTTGACGTACTGGTTGTAGGAATTCGGCTGATAAATAGGGGAATAGTTGGGATTGGTGTTCGGCGCCGGCGGCGCGTTGATGGGTCCAGCGAATGCAGCTGCCTGATCAAATCCCGAACCGTTGTAAACGGAGAGCGGCGAGCTGGCATCGATCGAATCGGAAGCGAAGAATCCGAAGACGCTGCCGTGAAACTTGGCGGTGCCGCGCCGGGTGACAATATTGACCACGCCGCCGATATTGCGTCCGAACTGAGCATCGGAGTTCGCGGTGGTTACGCGAAATTCCTGGATAGCGTCGTTGACTTGAAACGGAATCGCCTGGTTGCTGCTCGAGGCGACATTGTCCATTCCATCAAGCAGGAAGGCGTTCGACGTGGGACGCTGGCCGGAGATGCTGAATGTCGTATCTTTCAGCTCGGACCAGGCAGGGACATCGTGCGTGCTGGAAACCAGCAGTCCGACAGTAAGGAAGTTGCGATTGAACAGCGGCAAATTCCGAAGCTGGTTGCCAGTAATCACAGTGCTGACGGCAGTGGACATGGTATCGAGCGGCACGCGTGAGGACTCAACCGCTCCCTGCCCGGATGATGACGGGGGTTTTGTCGCGTTACCCGATTGACTTGGCTGTTGGGATGGCGACGCGGCAGACGACGGCGACGTTTGGGCTGTGCCCTTGTCCTGCTCGGGCGACCCTGCCTCTCCGTCGCCCGCAGACATGCCGAGTGGATCCGCTGGTCCCCCATAGATGTAGGCTTGGTAAGGCAAATCCGATTGGCTGTGCCGTTGCAAGCTGGAGACTGGCACTGCGGCCTTGTCGCCCACAAAGGACGGCAAAACGTGGCGGGTTTCGCCCACTTCGACGTCGAATTTCACGCTCTGCGGAGCAAAGTCCATACCCGGCGCCGAGGCGGTCATGACATAACCCTCGGCGGGAACGACTTCAGCGAAAAAGTAGAGTCCGTCGGAGTTGGTGGTGGTCGTCCGGTCGACCCGCAGGGATTCGTTGCGCAAGGTAATCTTTACCCCAGGAACCGGGGTATCTTGTTTGTCTTCGGTATCGCCAGAGATGAGGGCGCGATCTTGAGCCAAGCTGCAGACCGAAAGAAAAGCTAGGACGGCGACAAGAATCGTGGCGCGTTTCATTCTCAAGGGCCCCCAACACGTCGCGCCCAATTGTTGTGCAGCCACAGGGTGATTTGGGCGCCGTTCGTCCCACCTGCATATGGCTGTTTAACTTCTGCGAATAGTGCAAGTTAGCACTGCGCAATCAAGGATTGCAAAACATTAGCACATTTCGGGACGAAAGACGGCACTTTCCTCCGCAGCGACTCACCCGCTCGGTGACGGGTCGGTCTCCGAAACGTATACCAGAAGGTGTGTCCTGCCGGCTCCGACGTGCAAAGTCGAGCAGGGATGACTGCAAGGCATTTGAAAATCAGAAACGTAACGACAGGCAACTCAGTCCGCCATCCATCTTGCGGTACTCCGACATATCAAGCACTAGCGGCAGGTATCCTCGACGGGTCAGCTCGTCGTGCAGGCGAGGAAACCCTGCGGGGACCAACACCCGATCATTCACCAGCACGCAGTTGCACGCATAGCTTTCGTCGGAGGCCACGCGGATTCGATCGTAACCGCGAAACTCTTCCCTGCCCGCGAGCGCGTCCATGACCACGAGAACATTGTTATCGAGATAAGCGATGCCGCTCTTGAGATGCAGGATCGACTGCATGCCACGAATGTCCACGGTGGAAGAGGTAAATCCTTCGCCAGCGAGGAACTTGCCGAGCTGACGAGCGCCATCTTCGTTGGTTCGATGCGAGATGCCGATGAAGAAGTGCGAACCGGCTTCGCAGATGTCCCCGCCGTCGAGCGTGCCTGGTGCTTGGATTTCGTGGATCACCGAATAGAACGGCTGAATTGCTTCGCCGATCGCCGTGACTTCGCCAAGACGCGAGTCGGCGCCAGGGCGGGTCAGAATCGCCGATCGGCTCGTGAGCACAGCCGCGTCTTCGACGAACGTCGAGTCGGGATGCTGAAGATCGGGCGGAAGGCGTAGGAGTTCAAGCCCGCAGTCTTCCAGCGCGCGGCAATACGCTTCATGCTGCGCGAGAGCAAGGCGAACTTCGGGAGCACCCAGTTCGGCGGTCGTCAGGCCTTCTGCGAAGTTCATTCCCGGCTGGCGAACGATGGCGTGACGGAACAATTCGTTTTCTCCATTGAAGCGTTACTTCATGCGAGCTTCGACTTCGGGTGACAAATTGCCGCCGCAGAAAACAATGGCTACGCTTTTGCCAGCATACTGACTAGCTTCCGAGAAGAACGCCGCCAGCGCTACTCCCGCAGATCCTTCGATAGTCCAGTCACGTTGCCGCGCCCAGCGCATGGCGTCGAGAATAGCGTCCTCCGACACCAGAACTGCACGATGCATCACGGCCCGGGCCAATTCGAAGGTAACGGAGCCCGGCTCGACTCCTCCGGCCGTGCTTTCCGACAAAGTGTAACTTTCTGGGAACTCGATGATTTTGTCGGCGCGAATGCATTCGTAAAGCACACGAGAATTCTCAGGCCAGCAACCCACAATTTCCGTTCGCGGAGACAGTGCTCGAAGATAAGTACCAATGCCGCTGATCAAGCCTCCGCCGCCAGTGGCAATGAAGACGGCATCCAAGCCGTCAATCTGGCGCAGAAGTTCGACCGCGATGGTTCCCTGTCCCGCCACCACCTGCCGATCGTTATAAGGCGACACGTAAGTCCGATGGGACTCCGCAGAAGCCGCGCGCGCAGCGATTTCGGCATCAAGGGGATTGTCGCCGACCATACGGATGCGCGCCCCGTAGCCTTCGATCTTCTTCCACTTGGCCTCGGGGACTTGCGACGAGAGAAATACTTCGGCGTCGATGCCCTTGAATTTTGCGGCAGCCGCGACGCCCAAACCGTGGTTCCCGGTTGAAGAAGTCACGACCCCGGCTGAAGCGGCATCGGGTGGGAGACTAAGGATCTTGTTAGTCGCTCCGCGCAGCTTGAAGGAGCCCGTTACTTGAAGCTGCTCCAACTTGGCGTAGGCGCGCGTAGACGCTGGCACCCGCGGATCGCGCGGTAATCGGGCCACGGGCGTTTGCCGTACAAGTCCGTAGATGCGGTTGCAGGCTCCTTCGATCTCTACAACCAAGTCGTGTGATCGATCGACCGCGTCGCTATCGGCACTCTCACACTTTCTATTCGTATCGGGAGGCATGTAAGTCGCGCCGCCTGCTCATTGAAACTAAAGTCTCACGGTTGTCAGGCCTGCGCCTTTTTGTTGCCGCTGGATTTGGCCGCGGCGGGACGACCGGGAGCAATGGAAACGGCCGGCGGCGCCGATTGTTCGGCGACGTCCTCCCAAAGGCGGAAGCCTCCCACAAACGCGTTGGCGTTATTGCCCGCGCGGCATTTCGGAGGAAGCACCTTGAGAAGTTTCGTGTTTCCACCTCCGAGAACGACGTCATCGGGCTCGAGAGCAGCGGACAACTTCGCTACTACATCGGCGACGTTCTTACGCCACTGCTTCTTGCCATACTTATTGATGGCACGAAGACCAACGTAGTCTTCATACGTATGTTTCCGATAAGGCAGGTGAGCTAGTTCCATCGGTTGGAGCGTTCCGTTGATGATCATTGCCGAACCGAGGCCGGTGCCGAGGCCGAGGAACAACATCCGTCCGCCTTTGTAGCTGCCCAGGGCCTGCATCGCCGCGTCGTTGATGACTTTGACCGGGCAGCCGAAGGCTTTCTCGAAGTTGAATCCGGCCCAACCTTCGGCGAGATTGTGCGGCTCGGCCAGAATGCGTCCGTCGAGTACCGGACCGGGATAGCCAATAGAAACCACGTCGTACTTCCAATCGGCGGCGACTTTGCGCGCTTCATCGACCATCAGCTTGGCCGTCATTTTGGGACCGGAGGCAAACTTGCGTCGCGCTTCGTGTCCTGAAGCCAGGAGCTTCACATTTGTTCCGCCTACGTCGATGGCGAGTACCTTCATTCACGACTCCAACTTTGAGATGCAGCCGTCAGGTTACTCTCCGCAGGCCGCGAGTTTGTCGCATGAGTCTACAATATCGTCCTCCGATTTGCCGCGAAGTATTTCGATTCGCTTCTATTCCATCGATTCCGTGCGCACTTCTACTCACCGATTGCAGGAGCTCCGATTCCTGATTTTGTGACGATTCAGCGTCCCCCTTGACAACCTGCCCTATGGGAAGCAATCATCCCGACATTCGCAAGAATTGCTGGCGGTCATCAGAGTGGGGCGATCGCCGCTTCTTTAACGCTGTTTTTGATCGGATTCGCAGATCGCAATTGGACTGGCCAATTGCGGAAGCTCTGTTGCGTCATCCGACTCGCTATCGCCGGTTAGCACGGTGGGGAGCGCGGCTTTGGAGCTGAATCTTACGAAAGCTGGTTGGCTCGCGGGCGTCGAAACCTTGCTGGCTTTCGTTACCGCGAATGCGTGGGCCGCCAATGCGACCCGCGATCCTGCGACGCCCAACATCTTTGCGCCTGCTTCGACTCCAGCGGACTCCATCTACCATCTCTCGCTGTTTGTGTTGGCCATAACCGGGTTGATTTTTGTGGTGGTGTTTACGCTGCTCGCGTACGCCGTGGTCAAGTTCCGACGGCGCTCCGGCGATGACGATCGCGAGCCGCCGCAGATTTACGGCAGCAACCAGATGGAACTCGCGTGGACGGTGATACCGGTCTTAATCGTGGTCGTGCTGTTTCTGGCCGCCGCACGCGTTATCCATGCGATAGAAGACGCGAAGTTCCCGGCGGGCACCACGGAGATTACCGCCATCGGCCACCAATTCTGGTGGGAGTTTCAATATCCAGGCCAGGGGTTTGTCACGGCTAACGAATTACATGTCCCGGTCAGCGATCGTGATCATCCCACGCCTACCCATATCACTCTGATGTCGGCCGATACCGACCATAGTTTCTGGGTGCCTAAGCTCGCCGGGAAGACTGACCTGATTCCGAACCGTGTTAATAGCATGTGGATCGATCCGCATGAAACTGGCGTGTACGTGGGCCAGTGCGCACAGTATTGCGGCACGCAGCATGCCAAGATGCTTCTGCGGGTCGTCGTGGATTCGCCCGAAGACTTCAACAAGTGGATCGCCAGTCAGAAACAGCCTGCGATCGAGCTTGATTCAGTCGCGCAGGGACGGCACATATTCGAATCCACAGCGTGTGTGAATTGCCACACCATCGCCGGCACCGACGCCAAAGGTAAGTTTGGTCCTGACTTGACGCACTTGATGACGCGCACAACTCTCGCGTCAGGCGCTATTGCCAATACACAGGAAAACTTGCGGACGTGGATTAAGGACCCGGACGCCATCAAGCCCGGCTGTCTGATGCCTGCCATGCAGATGAGCGAAGAGGAAGTCGACGCCGTAACTGCCTATTTGATGACGCTACGCTGAGGGACTGTTTGAGATGCTGGATGGGGACTCCATTTCGAAGCCGATGTTCGTTCCGCCTTCTGAGACGATGACGCGGCCGCTGTTCGACCGCGTGCACGAGTGGATCGTGACAGTCGATCATAAGAAGCTCGGGCTGATGTACATAGGCTATGGGATTCTGTTTCTCGTCATCGCGGGCCTCGAAGCCACAGCGATGCGAATTCAGTTGGCCGTCCCAAATAACCACTTTGTTTCTCCGCAGACCTTCAATCAGCTCTTCACCATGCACGGCACGACCATGGTGTTCCTTGTCGGTATGCCGCTGCTATTCGGGTTCGCGAACTACTTCGTGCCCCTCATGATTGGCGCACGAGACATGGCGTTCCCGCGTCTCAACGCTTGGAGCTTCTGGATGAGCGCATTGGGCGGCATCATCCTGTATTTCAGCTTCATCGGCGGCGGCGGGCTCTACGGAGCAGGCGCCGCTCCTGACGTGGGATGGTTTGCCTACGCGCCGCTGACCGCGAAGGCGTTCTCTCCGGGGCACAGTACCGACTATTGGACAATCGGATTGCTGGTGAGCGGATTCGGCAGCATCGGAACCGCCCTCAACATCGTGACCACAGTCCTGTGCATGCGTTGCCCAGGCATGACGCTCAATCGCATGCCCCTCTTTGTGTGGCTGAACATGGTGATGGCGGCGATGGTGCTGATCGTCATCTCGCCCCTGACCGCCGCGCAGATCATGCTGCTGATCGACCGCTACTTGGGCGGACATTTCTTTGATACCCAAGCGGGCGGCTCGGCGGTTATCTGGATGCACTTTTTCTGGATCTTCGGCCATCCCGAAGTCTATGTGCTGATCATTCCTGGATTCGCCATAGCTTCAGAGATCATTCCGGTTTTCTCGCGGAAGCCGATCTTTGGCTACGCGATCATGGTGGCAGCGACGCTGAGCATCGGGTTCCTCAGCCTGGGCGTGTGGGCGCACCACATGTTCACCATCGGAATGACGTCCTATTCCAATGCATTCTTCACCGCCACGACCATGGCGATCGGAGTTCCCACCGGGATCAAGATCTTTAACTGGCTGGGAACAATGTGGGGCGGAAAGCTTCGCTTCACCGTGCCGATGATGTTTTGTGTCGCTTTCCTGTTCCAATTTCTAATCGCCGGCTTGACCGGCATCATGCTGTCGGCCTCGCCATTCGACTGGCAACTGGGTAACTCCTACTTTGTGGTGGCCCACTTCCATTACGTTTTAATTGGCGGATTGGTCTTCACTATTTTCGCCGCGCTGTACTACTGGTTTCCCAAAGTCAGCGGCCGCATGTTTAACGAGACGCTTGGCAAGTGGCATTTCTGGCTGTTCTTGATTGGCTTTCACCTGACCTTCGACTTCATGCACATCCCCGGAGTGTTGGGCATGCCGCGCCGTATTTACACTTACGAGGCCGGCCGCGGCTGGGAAGTCTGGAACCTCATTATTTCCATTGGCGTCATCTTTCAGATCGCCGGAATCCTGTGCTGGGTGGTGAATTTCCTGTGGTCCTATTTCAAAGGCAAGCCTGCAGGCAACGATCCCTGGGACGCCTGGACACTGGAGTGGTCCACCAGTTCGCCGCCGCCGGATTACAACTTCGCCACGATTCCCGTGGTGCGCAGCCGCCGGCCGCTGTGGGACTTGAAGCATCCGGAGGATCCGGACTGGAAGTACGAGTAAAGGAGACCTGATTTGGCAGCAACCACGATCGGCGTACCACAAAATGAAATGCCGCTAGGCCATGAGCTGCGCGGCCGGGTGGGCATGTGGTGCCTGATCGCAGCCGAGTCGGCGATCTTCAGCATCTTTGTGGTGGCGTATTTGTATTACGCGGGCAAGAGCCTCAGTGGGCCGACGCCGCGCGAGGTGCTGGAAATCCCCATCTTCATCTCCATCGCGTCTATTCAGCAGCAGCTTCACTATCGTGCGGGCGGAGCGTGCTATCGAACGCGGCAACGCAAAGCTTTTCGCGATATGGTGGTTCGCCACCATCGCACTGGGCGCGATTTTCGTACTGGGGACCGCTCGCGAGTGGTACACGCTTATCTACGAACATGGGCTA
Source organism: uncultured Acidobacteriaceae bacterium (assembly GCA_963730105.1). Lineage (GTDB taxonomy): Bacteria > Acidobacteriota > Terriglobia > Terriglobales > Acidobacteriaceae > DASRAA01. Next base: position 991 of record CAVSQO010000003.1, on the reverse strand, counting down.
ACCATCAGCTCAAGCTTGTTCGGAACCACATTTTATTCACTCGTCGGCTTGCACTTATCGCACGTATTGATTGGTTTGACTGGCTTATCGATCGTGATGGTTTTCGCCCTGTTCGGCAAGGTGAAGCAAGAGCACGCCGAACGCATCGGCGTCTTCGCGTTGTATTGGCACTTCGTTGATGCGGTGTGGGTGGTCGTACTTACGGTGGTATACGTCATCGCACGATAGACCGAGTTTTAGGGGTATTTGAAAGGGCACGACTTTAGTCGTGCCGATAAGTGGCCCATTTCTATATGCCACGCGGACTTTAGTCCGCTCGGCAGCCCTAGGGAGATTCAGGAAGCGCAATGACGGGCTTGGAACAACGCGAAGCGACGGAGTTTGTTGTCATGCCCGCTCCGACGGCATGGCCGTTTGTGTTTGCTGTGGGACTGGCATTGATTTTCGCTGGGTTACTCACTAGCGCCTGGGTCAGCGTACTTGGTGCAGTGTTTTGGATTTTCGGCGCGGTCGGATGGTTCCGGCAGGTACTGCCGCATGAGCATCACGAAGAGATTCCGGTACTGATCGAAGCGGCACCTGTCGTCGCGACCATTCCCGAAGTCGCACGATTACAGATAGCCGAGGATGTTCCCCGCGCGTGGCTGCCGCTAAAGATTTATCCCATATCTGCCGGCGTGAAAGGTGGGCTGGCCGGTGGAGTGGCCATGGCCTTGCTCGCCATGCTTTACGGCCTCATCTTCTTTCACAGCATTTGGTATCCCATCAATTTGCTTGCAGGTAGTTTGTATGCCGCCCCGGCGATCCCGTCGATGGACGCCCTCCTGGGATTTCATCCGGGATGGCTTCTCTTCGCGCTAGCACTGCACCTGACCATGTGCCTGCTGGTGGGACTGCTGTACGGCGCAATGCTTCCCATGCTCCCCACCCGTCCCATCGTGCTCGGTGGAATCATCGCGCCCCTGTTGTGGACAGGATTGCTGTACCAGGT
>CAVSQO010000002.1:0-178751 GCA_963730105.1 uncultured Acidobacteriaceae bacterium | reverse complement strand
CGGGGTCGTCTTTTGTCTTCAGTAACTTGCTGATTTCAAACGTACTAGAACTACCAGAAGGTATGTTTCCCAACTCGGTCGCCAATCTTTGGAAAAAACCTGTTGGTGGCGGTGAGGGTACGCAAATCACTCGCTTTCCTTCGGAGCTGATTTTCAATTCGGTCATCACGCCGGACGGCAAGCTGGTCGTGGCCCGCGGCCATACTCAGTCAGACGCTATCCTGATTCGCAACTTTAGGTGAGTCGGCGAGAGACACCAAAATTGGCGAAGGGATTCTGGTCGGGTTGTCGGCAACCGGAAATTAGCCCATCGCTCGCGAAAATCGGCACTGGTAGGTAGTCTGGGCATCCCAAGCTCAAGTCGGTAGCAGATGGATATTTGTCGAGAGCGCGGATTTCACCTCTATCCTGAGCCGAAGATTTTGCGCTAATTTGTGCTAACGGCACGTGTACGAGCGGGTCATGCAGCGTCTCTCGGTGCAATAGTCCCGCCGCCACAGAGTAGGACATGGCAACTTTTGTAATCTACCTTTGAATCTGGCTCAGCGGTCTTGACCTCACTTTTTCGCGTGGGACAGTGAAATCCAGATTTGTGCTAATTTGTGCTACCGGATGTGGGATACACAGCAAGAACCTCTGAGAGCTACGATGGCGCAACATGATCGGGGACCTACTTCGCAGAATTTACTTTCCATTTCAAACTGAACAGCGGCACGCCTGCCTTCTCTACCTTGATCTCATTCTTCCTGACCTGCACTTTCCCGATCGTCTTGGAGTCCAGGCGCACTGTCGCATCAACATTAGGCAATTGGTGATGGATATGCGACGCCGACTGACCCGGGGCATAGACCGTCGGAGGCGGGTCCGCCTCGCGCACCCTCGCGCCAGCCCGACTATCGACCATTGCCGTCAGCACCCCGTCAGGTACGCGATGTTGCTTCAAGCTGATCAGCGCATCCGGTGTGGTGACGAAGTGCGTTCCTGAAATTTCAATGCTGCGCTCGATAACGCTCTCGGGGATTCCGGCATTCACCATCTGTACGACGTCGGAGTTCGTGAGCGGTCGCTCCGGCTGGTCTTGCGCCGGACAGCGGGCAATAGAAGCCAACACGATTGCTAGCAAGGAGGTAATTTGGATTACACCAGCGCAACGCATAAGTGGCGCCTCCGTGATTAATAGATTTTCCGGCCGCCGATACGTGGCACACCCCTCCGTCTGCTAGAACCAGCCAGCCTATTCATAGAACGCCGCCCCGCCTGCGGCTTGCAGGAATTATTTCGGGGTTAACCATCATTCCTTTGTCCAGGTACCGCCACCGTCCGCGGTGCTGTAGCTCGCACCAGTGTCTGTAACGACCACGCCGTGTTGGGCATCGTCAAAGCGGATCGACACGATCGTCACGGTCTCGGTGCCACTCGCGGTAGGGATAGACAGCCTGTTCCAGTGCGCGCCCCCGTCACCCGAGTGAAACAACATTCCGTCATTTCCTCCGGCCCACACGTCGTTTCCCATGACGCTAACCACGCGAAAAGCGCTCGTCTGTTCGGCCAGAACGTGCGACCATCCGTCGGGTGTCAGATGCTCGAGATGGCCTTGAAGCGTAATACGCCAGCCGGGATGCGCAGTTCGCACCGCCCCCACCGGTGCGCGGTTGACGGAGAGGCTGAGCGAATCGGTTGGGAATTGGCGATCAGTTTCTCCGGCGGTCGGAGCAAAACTGTTGGCCCGGGGCGCTGCTGCCGGGGCCGCGCCTGCCATCGTTCCACCGATTGCCATTAAGGGCGCCTGAGGTAGCTGTTTCGGCGGGACAAGCTTTGCGTGCTCGGTCTCGCTCTCCGCTGGAGCGGGGGCGTTCATGGCCTTCACATTGCCGCTCAAAGGTTGCGACATTCGGGAAAGTGCGGTCGTCGCCGGCGCACTGCGCGGCACCGCCTTCGCCATCGCCGAGGGAGCCACCGCTGGCGGAGCGGGCCGGGGTAATGCCATCTCCGGCGACTGCGTAGGCGGACCACTCCCTTTCTCCGAGACTTTAGCAGAAGCCATCTCTCTCTCTGCTGGCGCCCCGATGTAGCTCTGGCGCACAAGATATCCGGCGCCGAACAAGAACATCGCAGCAACAGGAACGGCCCAAGCCCATTTGCTCGTAGACCACCATCGCGGCTTCGCCGCCACGCTTGGCTCGTATGTGACCGCCGGCTCGGTCGCTTCACTCGCCAGGAAGACGACCTCGCGGCATTCCGCGCACCGGGCCAGGTGGCCGGTCACCGATTGCTTCTCACCCTCGCCCAGCGCATGCTCTACGAAAGCAGCAAGCACATCCGCAGAAGGATGGTCTGCCGGCACCGCCTCTCGGGCGAGTGCATTGAGCAGCGGCTTGGGAATCTTCTCGTTCATTCCTGAGGTTCGCCCTTCTCGTTATAGAACGTGGCTTTCAACCTTCCTTGCTGTAAAGTTTCACTCACCCGCACTCGTAAGTCGCGGACATCCACATCTTCCATCGCCTCGTCGGCCTGGCACGCGGACATGCCGGCTTGCAGCAACCGCTTGCGAACGCGCTTGCGCGCGCCGGTCGTAATGCGCTCCAGTTTGCGGCTGATGGTGGACTCGTGGACGCCCTTCAGCTTGGCCAACTCCGCCAGGGTCCGATGATCGAGATAGTAAGCGGCCAAGAGAAACCGCTCTTCCGCATCGAGACCGGCCAGCTCCGTCGCTACCGCCGCTTCAATTCGGGGATCAGCCACCGCAGCTTCCGGCTCGGGCGCGGTAAACTGCGCGCCGTCTTCCAGCGCAGCATCGAGACTTGTCTCACGCCGGACCCTGCGATATTCATTGATGTACTCCTGCGCGATGACAACACGCAGCCACCCCTGCAACGAACCTCGCCCCTGGTAATACGACAGCTTCGACGTGCGCTGCTGGCCCTTGGAATCCACTCCATAGAGCTCGGCATAAAGTGAATCCGCGAGGCCGCGCGCCGCGCTCTCCGTTCGCGCAATCTTGTAGGCCGATTCGTACAGCGTATTGCGGTAGCGCGTAAGGAATGTTTCCCAGGCCTGTTCATTGCCATCGGCGCACGCACGGGCAAGGACCAGCTCATCCAATCGAAGTGAGATCAGGAAACGCACCTCGGCTGCATCGTCGCCGAGAGGACCCGTCTGCAAGACAACTTGCGTCAGCACCGCCGCAAATGCTGCCTGATCGATGCCGAACTGCTGTGCCCCACTGGAGACGTAGTGCTGGCGGGCGAACTCCTCCACCGCAGCGGACGGCCGCTCTTCGATCGGGCCAGAAGTGGGAGCCAGTGCCATGTGTGCGAATCGTATCAATTCGTGCGCAAGAAGAACACAGGGCGGCGTTCTATCGCTAGAGACGTACAAACATCCCAGACTGTTAGCCGTGACTGGCTGCGGAAGGGAGGTGGGCCTTGGGAGGTGAACATGATTCTGGCGAGCGTTGCTTTCGTTCTGCTGACTTCCGCCCTTGCCGGCGCGGGCACGCCAACTCACGAGTACAGGGTATTGCCGCCCATCACCCGGGGAAACCTCAGCTTGTTTCCCATTGTCGGCGGCGCCGAGGGTAACACAGTGCCCTTGTTGACGCTCGACGAAGGACTGCGAGCGGGCGCGGTCGTGGTCGCAGAGGCGGGCTCACTCCAGGGACTCGTTCGTCCGGGCACCAATCACCCGCGCAATACCGCGGGCGAGGTGAACCGCCTCGTGTTGGTCAACAACTCCGACCGGCCGCTGTTGCTGCTTGCCGGAGAAGTAGTGACTGGCGGCAAGCAGGACCGCGTCATCGGTGTCGACCGAATCGTTCCGCCGAAGTCCGACCCCATCGACCTTTCCGTTTTCTGTGTGGAACCGGGACGCTGGGTCGCCTCCTCGGAACACTTCGGCAGCATGAGTGCGGCAATGGCGCAGCCTAGTGTACGCATGCCCGCCATGGCGCTGCGCGACCAGCGCCAGGTGTGGGATCGAGTCGCCTCAGCGAACGCTGGAATCGCCGCAGCGGCTCCGCAAGCCGCTCCGGTGATCGGAGGCACCACTTCCTATGCCAAGGTCATGCAGAATCCAGAGGTAGAGAAGAAGGTCACATCGGTTGCCGCCAATTACGATGGCCTGTTGCACGAATTGCGCAAGGTAGGTGCCAAGGGAGTGGTAGTGGCCGTCAACGGTCGCATCACGTGGGCGGATGTGTTCGCCAGCACTGACCTGCTGGAGAAATACTGGCAAAAGCTAATTCGCTCGTACGCCGCCGAATCGTTGACCGACGCCGGGACCGGCGCTCAGGCCGATCAGAAATCGGCGCAGGCGTTTCTCGATCAACTGCAGGGAACACGCGAAGTCAGCGAAACCGAACCAGGAGTGTTCCGCCGCACCGAAATCACCGGCGAAGGCTACAAGGTGTTTACCCTGAATTCGCTACTGTCTAAGGAAGAGTACACGGTGCATTTGGCGAAAATGTCATACAAGGAATTTAGGAATCCGGATGTGCGCCCGCTAGAGCGGATGCGGTAAACAGGAGTTGCTTTCAGGGTATCCCGGCACCCGGCAGACGAAGGAACCCCGATACTCGTCTTCTCGAAGGCCATGCCAGGCGTACAGTGTCCGTGAATTGTTAGCGGCAGATTTCACGGAAGACAACTTCGGGACAGTCTTCGGAAAGGCGGATTCGCCGGAACAGATGGGCCGGTCGCTGGAGATCCGTGCGGAAATCTGCGCGGTTCAGCATCTTTAGGCCTTCTCGGTAACTGTTTTTTCGCTGAAGCTTACGTGGTGTGAAATTGCATCCAACGTCTTAGAAGACGTGATCCGAATTATTACCGTCGAGCGCGAGTACGGCTGCGGGGCAGCATTGATTGCCCGAGAGCTCGCCGCACGACTGGGCTGGAAATTGTGGGATGAACTGCTGACCCAAGAGATCGCGCGCCAGGCGAACTGGGACCAATCCGCTGTCAGAAAACATGAAGAGCGCAAAGATCCTCCGTACTACCGCCTGTTCAAATCGTTTGCTCTCGGAAGCTGGGAGGGCAGCCCGGTCGCGCTCTCGGCAGAGATGCTCGATGCCGACAGCATCGTCCGGTTGTCAGAGCGGGTCGTAGAACAAGCGGCTGACGCGGGGAACTGCGTAATTGTCGGCAGGGGCTCCCAACATTTCCTCCGAGCTCGTAAGGACACGTTGCGCTTCTTTTTATATGCCTCCAGACGAGAAAAAGTGCGCCGGTTAGTTTCGCAAGGTAAGACGGAGACGGATGCAGCAGAGTTAGTGGATACCGTCGACCGTGATCGAGCGTCTTTCATCAAAAACTATTTTCACGTCAATTGGCCCAATCGTTCGCTCTACCACGCGATGCTGAACACCGGGGTGGGCGACGAGACCGTGATTCTTGCCATGATGGGTTTCCTGCAGCAGATTGACAGTCGCGAACAGAGCCTTGGAAACGGCGGTGGCGGATCTAGTCCCTCTTGAACCGGTATGTGAACCACGAGACCTGGTTCGGACCACAGTGGAGGTGACTAGCAACTTTAGACCGATTCATAGTCTCGCTTTGGGAATCAAGCGGATTTCGGGGCAACAGGCTGCCGCAGAAAAGTGATGATGAGATTGGCGGCGAACAGCGTCACTGCACAGAGCTCCAGAATCGCCGAGCAGGGTAGCCAGACCCATGCCGCCGACAGGATCTCCTGGTAGGCGAGAACTTCACTGCTCACGCGCAGTGCGCAGCCCACTGATAGCAGAAGAAGCCCAATGAACATAAGCCTGGAACTGAATAGCAGCCGCATTCCTGAAAACGCGGGCAGAACCCGTTGACCAACGCAGAAGACCATCAGCGCAATGAATCCCACAGTCAAAGCGTGGCGCGATGCTCCCCAAATGCCGGCTGGATTGGCCGCGTTTGCTGCCCAAACGCAGAGCATGGCAGCCACCATCAGCCATACGTATGCGCTGCGAACGAAAAATGGGAAGCTGGTGTGAATGCCCTTGGTTTTCGCTGGCTTCTCCGGTTTGGCAAAAATGCCGAGCGCTACAATCGCAAGCGAACAAGACAGCACGATCAAGGTGGTTGCGACATGGAAGTAACCAGCGAGAGCTGACACGATGGCAACCACATGGACCGCGACTGCCGCTCCTAACACGCGGTTAATGGGTGGTTGTGTCCCAAGAAAAGTCGACAGCCATTTGGCACTGAAGCCCCAAACGAACGGCACCATGAAACCCCAGGCCGCAAGCACCAGGAAACGCTGATCGAAGGCCTGCGGAAAAGCCGGCGAACTCCCTCGCAGTGCGAGCCACACAGAAGCGACTAAATTCAGCAGCAGTGTGACGAGGAGTCCAAGGGTGCCGGCTACCACGACGAAAATCCAGGTGTCGAGCCGCTTCTTTCCGCTGTCCTGCGGTTTGTGCTGCGATACCGCTCGAAAGAAGATGAGAAAAGCCGCCAATTCCAATCCAGCAGACACTGGCAGCATCACTCGCCATTGCCACAGATAGACATTTGCCAACCAGCGCAGGAGAACCCCGGTCATCCATATCGCACCGGTGAACCACGCTGACCAGAGCGCGAAGGGCTTCAATCCGCCACGTAGTTTTGGTATCGAGTAGAAGCCGATTCCAAGAATGAAGCTGCCAATCCAACCCAACACTTGAGCGTGTCCGTGAGCCTGGATCCAAGCGGGAGAAATACTCTCCGCAGCTCGTCGGCCGCTGATCGATACGAGGTTCCAGACACCCAGAAATGTGCCCGGCAGCAGCATGAACAGCAGGCCGCCAGAAATATAGAAGATGAGTAAATGCGAGAGCTGCACTTCGCGAGCTCGAGTTCGTTCGAAGATTTCTTGAGGAGTTTCCGCGCTGGCGGTAATTGTGCTTACGGGAACATGGATTTCATTCACCATGGGCGTCGCGGTCGAAGCGGAAGACGTAGCGCAAGAGTCCGGCGTTGATGGCCAATAACATGGTCGAGCCGGCCGCCGCAGGGATCAGCGTCTTGTAATTACCGCCGAGAAGCGCTTCCACGGAAAGCGTCAGCAGCCACAACTGCAGGACAACGGCTGCGCCCACGAAAGCCAGCATAGCGGCAAATAACGTGGTTCCTTGGCGACGAAGACTCATCACGCCTCCAGTCCGATGGCAAACAGCTTGTCGCCTCGCTGTTCCAGTTGAACGCGGGGTAACGGCCGAATCGGTGGACCTGCAACCGGCTGGCCTTGAAGGTTGAACAGGCCATGATGGCAAGGACAGAACAGGCCGTTCTCGGCTCGGTCATAAACCACCGCGCACGATAGGTGCGTGCATACCTGCGAATAAGCAACCAGCTTGCCTTCGGGCGTGCGCAAGGCTATGCACGGGTCTTCATTTGTGGGATAGCGAAACAACATCGAGCCAGTCTGATCGAGTGAGCTTATAGTCCCGATATATTGCTCCGCGTGCGAGCCGCGATGAAGGACCTTGCTGGCCAGCGCAACGACCCAGTTCGCCATCGCCAGCAATAGCGATCCGAGGGTAAGAAACTTCACCATCTCCCGGCGGCTAACATAATGGTCACCCTCCCACTCAATGGGGAAATCCTGCCGCCACTTAGGCGTCGGTTTGCAACCTGCACATCCTTCTTCTTCAATCTCGGGACTCATTCCAAACCCTCCAACATCAAGGCCACATCGTAGGGATCGGCGGACAGTGCCGTTGGTGTCGGCGAAATCTGCACCAACTCGACATTCACCCGCTCCACCTCGCGCGGCACAATCACAAATACCTTGGTTTTCACTTCCTCGTTGCCGAATTTCCAACTGTTGATGGCGATGCCGCGTCGCGAACGTTGGATCTCTTCCGCAGTAGCGTAAGTCAGCGCGCCGGAAGGACAGACCGTAGCGCACATGGGTTTCTTATCGACACTGGTTCGGTCGTAGCACATGTCGCACTTCATCATCTGGTCGATTTCGGCCTGGTACTTGGGCACGCCGAAGGGACAGGAAAGAACGCAATTAGAACAGCCGATACAGCGCGGTTTCAGCGAACTCTGCACCACGCCGTCAGGCGTTTTTTTGATGGCATCGGCGGGACACACCCGCGCGCAGATTGGGTCCTCGCAGTGCATACAGACTTGCGGGGCAGTCTGTACGCTCTCGCGCCGCTGAATGGTTTCCAGGTGAATCATGGAAACGCCGCGATGAGTGTCGCATTCGGCGCAAGCCTGCACGCATGACTGGCATCCGATGCAGCGCGAGTAGTCAATGTAGAAAGCGCGCTCGCTCAACGAATGCCTCCAGCTTGCACCTCGAGTTGCGCGATGGCATCGGTTGGCTGCTCCGTCTTGCTCACCCGCACGGCACAAATTTTGAATTCTGGAATGTTCGACACTGGATCAATTGCGCGGATCGTCATATTGTTGGCCGAGCGATCCAGCGGCCAGTGGTAGGGGATAAACACGGTGTCGGGCCTGATCGTCTTCACAATCTGGGCGTGCACCACCACGCTTCCCCGGCGGCTCTCCACCTTCACGAAGTCGCCATCCTCCACGCCGAGTTTTTCGGCGAGCCTTGGATGCATTTCACACAGTGGCTGGGGATATTGGTCCAACAATCCACCGATGCGACGTGTCTGTGTGCCGGACAGGAAGTGCGACACCACTCGTCCAGTAGTGAGAATGATGGGATACTCTTCATCCGGCATCTCTGCCGAAGGCCGCCATTCAACGGGGATGAAATGGGCCTTGCCGTCGGGATGTCCAAACTTGCCGCCTTCGTAAAGACGGGGTGTCCCCGGGTGACCGATTTCCGGGCACGGCCAGAACATTCCATTGTTCTTGTCGATGGCATCCCAGGTAATGCCGTAATAGTCGGAGATGCCGCCCTTCGAGGCGACGCGCAGTTCCTCGAAGATGTCATGCGGCGAGCCGTAGTTGAACTTGTCGCCGTGACCCAGTCGCCGCGCGATCTCGCAGATGATCTTCCAATCCTCGCGTGCCTCGCCCGGAGGGCTGACCACCTGGCGATGGCGAATTACGCGCCCTTCAACGTTGGTGGTTGTGCCTTCATCTTCTTCCATGAGCGAGCCTGCCAGAACGATGTCGGCATACTGCGCGGTCTCCGAGAGGAAGAACTCGATATTGACGTAGAACTCCAGCTTCTCCAGCGCAGCGCGAACAAAATTCGCATCCGGTAGCGAGACGGTCGGATTGAAGCAGATGGAGAGCAGGCCCTTGATCTTGCCTTCATGAATCGCTTCCACCAGCGGTACCGCTGACAGGCCCTTGCCGGGGATGGATTCTTCCGGCACTCCCCAAACCCTCGCGATGTACCTTCGATGGTCCGGGTTGGTGACATCGCGCGCACCAGGCAGTTGGTCGCATTTCTGCCCCTGCTCCCGCGCTCCCTGTCCGTTGCCTTGCCCGGTGATCATGGCGTAACCGCAGCCTTCCCGGCCGATACGCCCGCTGGCCACCACTAGGTTAATTGCGGCCGTGCAGTTGTCCACGCCCTTGGAGTGGTGCTCGATCCCGCGCGCGTGCAGCAAAAAGCTGGTGGGTGCCGGTCCCCACATCTCCGCGGCACGCACGATCATCTCCGCCGGAACGCCGGCAATCGTCGCCGAATACTCTGGCGTGTACTTCTTCACCGATTCCGCGAGTTGTTCGAATCCGCTGGTGTGCTGCGCAATGAAGTCGCGGTCAATCCAGCCGCGCTCAATCATGATGTGCAGCATTCCGTTGAACACGCCGATGTCGCCGCCCGAGCGCACTGGGATAAAGAGGTCGGCGTTACGCGCGATTGGAGTCATCCGCGGATCGAGGATGATTAGCTTGCCGCCCTTCTCGCGGGCCTGCCAGAGATAATCGGTAGTAATCGGAGCACACTCGGCGATGTTGGCGCCGGCAACCAGAATCACCTTAGCTTTGGTAATGTCGGACCACGGGTTGGCGCTGCGGTCGATGCCGAAGACCTTCTTCGACGCTGCGCCCGCCGACACCATGCACAGCCTGCCGTTGTAATCAATGTTGGCGGTTCGCAAAGCGACACGGGCAAACTTGCCCATCAGATAGGCTTTTTCATTGGTCAGGGAAGCGCCCGACAAAATAGCGAAAGCATCGTTGCCGTAAGTCTGCTGGATACGCTGGATCTCGCTGACAACGCGACTGAGGGCGGCATCCCAAGTGATAGGCTCGAAGCCCTTACCGGCGACGCGCTGCATGGGTTGCTTGAGCCGGTCAGGGTGCTCATCCTGCATGTAGCGCTTCACGCCTTTGGGGCAGAGCTTCCCTAGATTGAAGGGGAAGTCTTCCCACGGCTCCCAGCCCACGACCTTGTTGTTACGCACGCGCAACTGAATGCCACACTGCTGTCCGCAGAAGCAGCAATGTGTCTTCACCATCTTGTCTTCTTCTTCCGACGCTACCCAGCCGCCGGCAGGAACCCGATTGAGCGTGGGGCCGAACTGCTTCACTAATTCCGTAACATCAACGGGAAGTTTCGCCATAAATTAATACCGTTCGAACCGCTCAAGCTCAGCGTTAGGAGTTCGCCAGAGCGCATCTTGCGTCAGCGCTAGATTTTTCCGTCGACACGCGGGACAGACATCTTGATAATGCGTGCCATCTTGCATTCGATATTGAATGCAAAGCGCGCTCTGCACTGCTTTCAGATCGCCGATTTGTAATTGCGATGCGAAGGGCTGTCCGCAGCGCATACATTCCGCTTGTCCGCCTTCTTCTCCCGCGCGCTTGTAGAAGTCGATACCCATTTGCGCCGGGCGCTGAAAGATGTGGAAGAACTTTCCAAAGGGCAGATAAAGCAGCGTGAAAATGACCGTCACCGCGTGCAGTTGCGAGAGAAAGCCATAGCTCAATCCCCGCATCAAGTGCGTCGACACGGTGAGGAACAAACCAGTGACCGAAATCGCAAACAGCAGGATCAGTGGCAGCAGGTCGTTGGAGAACTGCTGCACGCTCATGGCTCCCCGATCGCGTCCGCGTCGCCAAAGCGCTATGAATACCCCTATCAGCACCATGACCGCGCAGATGTCGAGAATGTTGAAGGCCAGTGGAGCGATGATCGAGTCCAGCGGAAAGCTACCGACGTGTATCCCGAAGACGAAGGCGCGATAGATCTGCTGATTATCAGGCGCGCTCTCGAAGCGGATCCAGCCGAACGACAGGGGAAATGTAACTGCGGCGGCGAGCAAACAACCCCAGGCCAGAAACCAGTGTGCCGCCCATCGCGTTTTCGAGCGCCGCTCGATGAAGCGCTGCAGCACCACATTGTTCCAGATAATGCCCACCAGGCGCGCCAGATTAGACGGCAGCCGTTTGGGGTTGAGGAATATCTGCCATCCCCGGTACCAGTAAAGCCGCGTTGGTGGCCTCCGCAGCCACATGGCATAGCGATAACCCAACCCGAAGGCCGAAAACACCGTTGCTCCGGCATAGGAAACCAGAGCGGGTCGAAATCCTTGAATCCCCGGCTCCCAACCACGATCCCAACGATCAACGCTCCGGCGGCGATCAGGCCCCACAGAAGCGCGTGAGCTGCGTCGGAGCCTCGCGCCGAAAGGTTGATTGGCTTAAGACCGTCCATAAGTCACTCGGTGGCTGTTTGGGCAATATTACGCGCTCCCGCGCCACGCAACAGGACGAACAGGCAAACCAGCGCGAAGCCACTTAGAAGAACAAAGCCGAAAGTGAAGCTGCCCGTCTGCTGTTTGATTACGCCCAGCAGCAGAGGCGGGAAGAACCCTCCGAGTCCACCTGCCGCGCCAACCAGTCCAGTCACTCCGCCCACGGATTTAGGGAAGTACTCGGGAACAAGTTTGAATACTGCTCCGTTGCCCAAGCCGATAGCGGTCGCCATGCCCAGCGCGCCGACGGTGAACGTAGACATGAGCGGACAAGCCAGGAAAATCGCCATCGCCGCGGTTGCCGGAAAGACCCACTTCAAGATCGCCCGCCCTCCCACTTTGTCCGCGAGCACCCCACCGACCGGGCGCATCAGCGTCGCCAGTACGACGAAACCAGCGGTGCGGAATCCGGCATCCTGCGGCGTGAGCTTGAACACCTCGGTGAGGAGTGTAGGCAGATATACCGCCATCGCGACGAATCCACCGAAAGTCAGGAAGTAATACAAGCTCAGCACCCAACTGCGCCTGTCATTCAGCGGACGAACGATTTCTGCAACTGACTTTGCAGGGCCGCGATTCGGAGCATTCCGCGCCATGATGGCGAAGATTACGAGCCAGATGGAGAGCAACACACCAAACGTCCAGAAGCCCCACTTGAATCCGATGGCTGCCGCCAGTACCGGCGAGCCATAGGCAGCAAGTGATTGCCCAATGTTACCCGCTCCGTAAACACCTAGTGCGAAACCCTGTCGCTCGGGCGGATACCATCCGTTCACAAACGAAACCCCAACCGAGAAGCTGGCCAGCGCGACCCCGATGAAGAAACCGTAGATAAGCAGTTGGCTGTAGCTACTCACGCTGCCCATGAGAAATGCCGGAATGATGGAGAACAACATCACCAGGCTGAAAATGATGCGTCCACCGAAGCGGTCGGTGAGAATGCCGAGCGGAATCCGGCCCAGCGAGCCCAGTAGGACGGGAATCGCGATGGCGATACTTTTCTGTACCGGCGTAAGCGCCATGTGCTTGCTGATAATCGGCATCATCGCCGACATCGAGCCGAACACAGCGAAGCAGAGCGCGAATGCGCCCGTACCCAGCGTGAGTTGAAGTTTGGAAGATGAACGCTCTGGCATAAAAGATGTCCTGGTTACTGTATCTCGTGTCGCGCTGTTGAAGCTCACGTCAGGCCAGGATTTGCGCCAACACTCGAACGCAGTCGAACTGGCTGTCGGTCACTTTAGTAATGACACGCTTTCTTGAAAACTTAAGCGTACGCATACCACCGGGCCGCGTAGATGACTTTAGTCACACCGACGTATTTGCGTGGGAATAATCCGTTGTTAAAAGTGCGCTGGACGCACGAACCGGGCGCCTGAGCCACGCGTGGATACTTGCAATGCTCGTTCCAGGACGGTCCTCAGGGGCGATCGGAGGTGCTGTGTTCACCTTAAAAAATACATCGTATCACGATATATATGCATCAGGTGAACTAGGAAATCAAGAGCAAAGGAGTACTGAGCCATGGAGGACACACAGTTACGACCCCGATCAACTTATCCAAAGACTCTCTTGCGCCGCGGCACCGACTGGGGTGCAATCTGGCGCGGCGTCTTTGTTTTCGCGGCCATTTGGGCAGTCTTTGAATCGTTGGCTTTCGCGATTTTCGGAAGGGCAGGCAATTTAGCGAACGTCCAGTCAAACATGGGAGCGGGAATGGCCGTCTGGACCATCGTTCTAACGATCATTGCCATGTTTGTTGCCGGACGCGAAACTGGCAGGCTCGGCAGTGTTGTTAGCCGGCGTGACGGCGTCATCTACGGCATGATGATGTTCGGTCTCTCCGTCGTGGGAGCGATCGTACTAGCCATACTTGCTGGCGCTGTCACCGCCGTTGGTAGCACAACAATCACCGGCGCCCATCCCGGCTATCTTTCCAGCGTAGGCGCCGAATGGACAGCCTTCGTTTCGCTGCTTCTGGGATGGCTTGCCGCAATGGGCGGAGCATCAAATGAGGTAAAGCATGGTTTGGTGAAGACCCGGCAATTAGAACAGGTGCAGCCTGCAGCTTAACCAGCCGCTGTTCCAGCCGGCCTGTCCGACAGCACATGCCGGCTGGACGCGTTTGTTTCGACCGATGAGTATGAAACCAATTTCTGAAGTGGAGGAGATCCCATGATTCGGTTTCGTCATTCGCTTACTTTAGCCATCACGGTGGTGTTCTATTCATCATTGTTTGGCCAGGGCACAACCTCAGGCGCCACGGCTTCATGCAACTTCGATTCCAATAAGCAGGTCGCGGTCGAGTACCAACGAATGACGGTGAATGCTCGAAAGTCCGTGTTTGGCCAAGAAATCCCATATAACAAGACTTGGGCACCGGGCGGCAAACCGTTGACCCTTTTTCTGAGTTCACCTGTGGTGGTTGGCGGTAAGGAGCTCGCCGCGGGGGCTTATACCATGTTCGTGATTCCTTCGGAAAAACGATGGACGTTGGTCGTGTCCAAGAGCGCCGACACTAGCGGCAAGTATGACGAAGGCGAAGATTTGTTTCGTCTGCCCATGGAGTACGGAGACCTGCCGTCTCCGGAAAATGAATTCAGCATCTACTTTGCGCACGTCGCTCCTGAACAATGCAGCATGCGCATGGATCTGGGAAACTCACGCGCCTGGGTCATTTTTCAAGAAAAGCAGTAAGGGGATGCCCACCCGTGCATCGGCTGAACGCCCACGAGACTCCCAATACCGGCGAGATCGCCATTGGGTCAACGAACGGGAGAGGCGGCTGCTTTTGCCAATATATATCGGGATACGATATTATCGAATATTCCCACATCCATGATCGATAGCAATCTACTTAAGACGACTGACTACCAAGCCTTGGCAGAATTCCGTTACCAGATTCGCCGCTTCCTGCGCTTCAGTGAAGACGCGGCCCGGCAGGCGGGATTGGAGCCGCAGCACCATCAACTTATGCTCGCTGTGAAGGGTGCGGGCGGCAACTCAGGACCGCGCATCGCGTATCTCGCCGAGCGGCTCCAGCTCCAGCACCACAGCGTTGTCGAACTAGTGGACCGGCTCGCGCAGAGGGGTCTCATCCAGAAGAACCGCGGTGCTGATGACCAGCGCGAAGTGCATGTGAAGCTTACGCCCCAAGGCGAGCGCCTTTTGAAACATCTAACACTCCACCATCGCGAAGAGTTACGGACGACGGCGCCCGCGCTAGTCAGTGCTTTGAAAAAGGTGACGTCCGCAACACGTGGCAGTCGAAGAATTCACGGAGCGAGGCCAGCCATGGCGGCGGCGCCGAAGAGGTCCGGTTCAAGATGACGCTCAGGCAAATGTTGGCGCGGGTCCTGGGCCACAAGAAGCAAGACGAAGGACTAGACACGCTGGGCGACTTTACTACGAACCGCGAAGTGATCCCGATTACTTTGCTGGCGATCGGCATCGGCATATTCAGCGCATTCGTCGCCCTCGCTCTGCTGCGATTGATTGGAATATTTACCAATTTGTTTTTCTACCAGCGTTGGGGCACCGCGATGGTTTCTCCCTCGGGCAACCACCTTGGCTGGCTGGAGGTTTTCGTACCAATGGTCGGCGGCCTCATCGTCGGCCTCATGGCGCGCTACGGGTCCGAGCGGATTCGCGGTCACGGCATCCCAGAGGCGATTGAAGCGATCCTGCTCAAGGGCGGCCAAGTCGAGCCCAAGGTGGCCATTCTAAAGCCGGTGTCATCGGCCATCTCCATCGGGTCGGGTGGCCCTTTCGGCGCCGAAGGGCCGATCATCATGACGGGCGGCGCGTTTGGCTCCATGATCGCGCAGTTCTTTCATCTCACCAGTGCCGAGCGCAGGACCTTGTTAGTGGCCGGCGCTGCTGCAGGAATGTCAGCGACCTTTGCTTCACCCTTGGCGGCAGTTCTACTTTCCGTCGAACTACTGCTTTTCGAGTGGAAGCCACGCAGCTTGATTCCCGTGGCATTGGCCAGCGCGGCGGCCGCAGCGACGCGCCGCTACATCATTGGCATGGGACCGTTGTTCCCCACGCCTCCCCATGCTGCTTTCATTGGTCCTCGTGGACTTATGGGCTGCGTACTTGTGGGACTGCTTGCTGGTGCACTGTCAGCACTGCTCACACTGGCGGTGTACGCAGCGGAAGATGCCTTCGTTAAGCTGCCCATCCACTGGATGTGGTGGCCGATCATCGGCGGCTTCGTCGTGGGCATTGGCGGACTGATCTTTCCGCAGGCACTGGGTGTCGGCTACGACACGATTGGAGCCCTCCTTCAAGGCAACGTGCTGCTGTCAACCATCGCCGGCATTCTGCTGGTGAAATCCATCATCTGGGCGGTGTCACTCGGTTCCGGAACGTCTGGTGGCGTTTTGGCTCCGCTGCTCATGATGGGCGGCGCACTGGGCGGCCTGTTGAGTGCATTCTTGCCCTACGAAGGAGTGGGGTTCTGGCCATTGATCGCGATGGGCGCGATTCTGGGCGGAACAATGCGCTCGCCCTTAACTGGCGTAGTATTCGCGGTCGAATTGACACACGACATCAATGTCATCCTTCCTCTGTTGGTGGCGTCGGTGGTTGCGCATGGCTTCACGGTGCTCACCTTGAAGCGCTCTATCCTGACAGAAAAGGTGGCACGCCGGGGTTACCACTTGAGCCGCGAATACTCAGTCGATCCGCTGGAAATCTTATTTGTGCGCGAGGTCATGAGGTCGAACATCGCAGCCATTCCTGCTGACACTCCGGTCGCCGACCTCGCAGCGTCGCTACACGACGGGCATAGCTCGCGGCGGCAGCGACTTTATCCCGTGGTTGATCACGATCGGAAGCTGGTGGGTGTGGTTCTACGGAATGAGCTCCAGCATTTGATTCAGCAGGGAACGCAGGGCGGGTTGTCAGAGTTGATCAAGCGCGACCCGAAAGTCGCATATCCTGATGAGCCGTTGCGTGTGGTCGTCTATCGCATGGCGGAGACCGGGTTGACGCGCTTCCCGGTGGTGGAACGAGATGGCTCGCGCAAACTCGTGGGGATGGTTTCACTTGAGGATCTGCTCAAAGCGCGGGCCCACACCCTCGACGCGGAACACCGGCGCGAACGAGTTCTACCATTGCGTTTGATGTTCCCGTCCAGATGGGGAAAACGGAGTGCGGAGTAGCCTGCGGCATGAATCTGCTGCCACGAGTGTCGGTTGCCAACCCCAACGCAAACCAGCCGAGTACGTAGTTCCTTGCTCACGTAAAAAGAACTGACCGTTGACCCAGGTGGCGTTGGTTAACGCTTGGCTTCCATGGCAACGGCGCGAGGGAAGAGAATGTTATTTTCCAGATGAATGTGCTGGTGCAGGTCGGATTCGAAGCCCTGCAGCGCTTGGTACAGCGTGCGATAGCTGATACACGCGTCGCCAGGGAGCGTGTAATCGTTAGTAACGGATCGCAGCGACCGAAGCGCATCACCTGCACCATCGTGCTCCTGCATCATCATGCGCACCGGGTTCACCACTGTTCCGAACATCGCCGGCGGCGCTGGTTCGCTTGCCAACACGCTTTCTTCCATGCGCACGACATATGGGAACAGCACTTGCTCTTCCTTCATTAGGTGGACACTCAACTCTTCCGCCAGCGCGGAGAATATCTTCTGCACCTGCATGAGTTCCGGATGGTTCTTGCCGTGCACTCCAACAACCTTGGCGGTTAGCGCCTCGATGCGTGGGCTTTCTTCGCGCACGAAGACATGATGGGTGCTTGTGATATGGCCAATCAGGTCGGCCAGGAACTGATTCTGCCAGTCCTTGCTATCGCCGGGTTGAGTAGCCGCGAGGCTTTTCTCCAAGCGTGCAAGCGCATCGTCAACCGAAATATTAGCTTCGGCGCACGCCTCACTCAAAGTGCGACTTCCGCCGCAGCAATAGTCGATTCCAAGCTTTTCGAATTCGCGAGTTGCGCAGGGCATCTCGGCGGCGATTTCGCCCAAGGTTTTGGTCGCAGCTAGTGTCATTTTCATTTTCCTTTCGCGAGTAT
This sequence comes from uncultured Acidobacteriaceae bacterium, assembly GCA_963730105.1. Classification (GTDB taxonomy): domain Bacteria; phylum Acidobacteriota; class Terriglobia; order Terriglobales; family Acidobacteriaceae; genus DASRAA01. Next base: position 161,110 of record CAVSQO010000002.1, on the reverse strand, counting down.
CGGCGCCTTGCGCCGTTCCCGCCCTTAAAGCCAGACTATCGGCCGTTGAGGCGGAGAACTATGACTTCTGTCACGGCGAGGCAAACTTTGCGGTTTCCAGGAAATCCAGGCGAACTGAGACTTGGGTCACTGCGAAGGCGACGTACGGCAGGGTTGCACGTGCTGTAAAGGAAGGCGGGGGCGACTCAACCGCCGGAAGCCTCAAGCTCCGCTTCGAGGCGTTTAAGGGATGGAATGTCCAACTTGCGATTGTCAACCGCAATCAGCCCTTCAGCCTGTAGCCGGCTCAGGTTGCGCGACACCAGTTCTCGTACGGTCCCGATCTGCGCTGCCAGTTCACTGTTGTTGACTGGCAGGGTCAGAGTGATGGCATCTCCGTTGCGCACGCCTTCCGCCTTCCCCAGTCGCACCAGCAAAGCGATGAGCCGATGCCGTACCGTGGTGAACGATAGCTCTTCGATGATGCCCACCAGCCGGCGCAAGCGTCCGCCAACCACTCGCAAAACCTTGAGCGCGACCTCTGGATACTGCACACAGAGAGCCTGAAAATCTTGCCGGCTAAAGAAGAGGAGTGTGCTATCCGTGACTGCCTGCGCCGATGCAGGATAGTTTCCGCCATCGAAGACAGGCAGTTCAGCAATCGAACTGCCTGGGCCGTCGATCGAAAGAACTTGCTCCCGCCCCCCGGCCGAACTCTTGAAGATGCGCACGTTCCCCGACTGCACGACGTAAAGACCAGCGCAGGGATCGCCTTCACCAAAGATCAGTTCGCCGGCGCCGTACTTGCGCCGCACAACGCGCGAGGTCAGGAAGGTGAACTCCAGCTCCGACAAACTAGAGAAAATGAGTACACGTTTCAGCGCGGCGAGCGAGGCAACGTCGTGCCCTGATGGCATAGCGATGATTTTACGCGATGCCGCACACCGGAGTGCTAAGTCTGGTAAGACGACAATCGCGGTCACACCGCGTTGCCAGAGGAGAGTCCGCCTCGCGCGCTGACTGACTTCACGGTCTAGAAACCGGCTTCTAGGAAGTGACAGCCGTCTCTTGCCGACATCTGGGTCCAGAACCCAAGTGTCGGGCTGTCGCCCGCGTGAAAAGGGCGGATTACAGGCAGTCTAAAGCAAAAAAGCTAAAACCATGTGGCCCTGGCTGCTCACGCCCGCCGCTTCAAAGACCGCCTTGATTTCCTCGCCCATCCGGCTCGCGTGCCGGTACTCGGAAGAGTCCGCCTTTTGCTGTTCCAACACATAAGTGGGGCTGCCGTTGACGACCTCAAGCAACTCTTCCGATACGTCCTTGGGGATGGGAATGTAGAGCGCCTCCCCGGTCTGGTGCGCTTGCGGATGATGCGGTAGAGGTCCTTGCTCTTGTCAAAGTTGAGGTCCGAGCGTTGCAGTGTGGAGGCGTCCCGGATGGCAAGCCCGCTCCAGCGCATCAGCTTAATCAGCGTGCCGGTCCTGCCCGTGGCCGCCCCAACGATCTTGTTATACTCCTCGTCCGTGAGTGGTTCCGTGTCCGGCGCGTCAATCTTGATGGGGGACAGCTTGGGGATGCGGTCAATCCATGCGGCGTTATAGCAGAAGCGCAGGAAGTGATTGAGGTGCTTCTGTGCCACGGCCCGGCTGTAGGATGACTTCTACACCCGCGTCCAGGTAGAGCGGAGCGCAATAATGACAAGAAATGAAGCTTGGAGTTTACTAACTGAGTTCACCATCTCAGAAAGTTTGCGCAAGCACGCTTTGGCTGTGGAAGCCTGCGTTCGCGCCTACGCCCGCAAGTTCGGCGAGGACGAAGAGCTGTGGGGCCTCGTCGGCCTCATCCACGACTTCGATTACGAAAAATATCCGTCTGCCGAAGAGCATCCGTTCAAGGGCAGCGAGATTCTCAAGCAGCGCGGCGTGTCGGAAGAAGTTCGCCGCGCGATTTTGTCGCATGCCAACTACAGCGGAGTCCCGCGCGAGAGCCGACTGGAGAAAACGCTATTTGCTTGCGACGAACTCGCTGGATTTATCACCGCCAGCGCGCTGGTTAAGCCGAACAAGTCGCTGGCGGAGTGCGACGCCAAGTCAGTCCGGAAGAAAATGAAAGACAAGGCCTTCGCCCGGTCCGTCAGCCGCGACGACATCTTTAACGGAGCCGCCGACCTGGGCGTCGACCTCGAAGAGCACATTGCCTTCTGTATCGAGGCCATGAAGACCATCGCACCGGAGTTAGGACTGGGCGGGAAGGATCCGGCGAACTGAGCCGTCGTTACCCCCGCACCAGCTTCTTTACGTGCTCCACCACCGCGCCCACTGCGACATCTTCCCGTGTACTACCCGCGCGCGTCACAACTTCGACAATGCCCTCACCCAGCTTTTTGCCAACGTTGATACGGTAAGGAATTCCGATCAGGTCCGCATCCTTGAACTTCACTCCTGGACGTTCATCGCGATCATCGAGCAGCACATCTAGTCCAGCCGCCTCAAGCCCCTTTGCGATGGCTTCCGCGCCACTGTTGATCTTCTCGTCGGTCGTATTGGTCGGCGTCACCACGACTTCGAACGGTGCAATGTTGGCCGGCATCCAGAAGCCGTTTTCGTCGGCGTTCTGCTCGACGCACGCCGTGAGGATGCGCTCGAGGCCGATGCCGTAGCTGCCCATGATCGGCGTCACTTCCTTGCCGTGCTCGTCGAGCACCCGTGCGCCCATCGACTCCGAATACTTGTAGCCCAGCTTGAAGATGTGCCCGATCTCTACCGCTTTGCCAATCTTCAGCGGATGCCCGCAGTTCGGGCAGCCTTCGCCCTCGACCGCATTGCGCACATCCGCGATCACTGTCGCTTGAAAATCTCGTCCGGGCGTAACGTTGCGGAGGTGGTAGTCCAGCCTGTTGGCGCCGCAGATCATGTCGTGCCGGCCATCTAGCCCGGCGTCCATCACTGACGTGAAGCCGTCGGCCAAAGCTTGCTTGGCGAACGCCGGGCCTACCGGGCCAATAAATCCGCCCGGTCCAGCGAAGAACCGCTCGACTTCATCCCCGGCCATCGGACGCAACTCGGTAACTACTGCGTTCTTGCCAGCCTCACTTTGTTTGCGGAGTTCGCCGTTCAGCACTCCCAATAGCTTCGTCTCGCTCACCGTGTGATCGCCGCGCAGAAACACCGCGACCGCCTGCGCTTTTGGAGCTTCTTTCTTGTCGGCTTCCGCTCCGCGCACAGTCGCCATGTACGCCACCGCCTTAATGTCCTGATGGGGCTTGACCTTCAGGAAATCAGACACGTCCGCGATCGCGCCCTTTCCCGGCGTATGCACCAACTCCGGCTTTCCATCACCCGTCGGAGCCAACTCCTCCACCGGCTCTAGTCGCGACGTGGCTTTCTCCAGGTTCGCAGCATATCCGCAGTCCGGGCAGCTCACGACCAGGTCTTCCCCAGCGTCGGTGTACACCATGAACTCCTGCGAACCGGATCCGCCCATCGCGCCTGAGTCGGCATGTACCACAACGTACTTCAGCCCACATCGGTCGAAAATCTTGCAGTACACGTCGTGATGCTTCTGGTAGCTGACGTCCAACCCAGTAGCGTCGATGTCGAACGAGTACGAGTCCTTCATCGTGAATTGCCGCACCCGCAGCAACCCTGACTTTGGACGTGGCTCATCGCGAAACTTTTGCTGGATCTGGTACCAGATTTGCGGGAGCTGCTTGTAACTTCTCAGCTCCTTGCGCGCGATCTCGGTCATGACTTCTTCTTCGGTCATGCCCAGGCACAGGTCGCGCCCGCTGCGGTCCTTCAGGCGGAACATGTTGTCGCCCATCAGCTGCCAGCGCCCGCTCGCCTCCCAGATCTCCCGCGGATGCAGCGCCGGCAGATAAAATTCCTGTCCGATGGTGTCCATTTCCTCGCGCACGACGTTGGCGATCTTCAGCATCGACCGGTGGCCGAGGAACAGGAACGAGTAAATCCCGGCGGCAAGCTGGCGAATATATCCGGCCCGCACCAGGTACTTGTGGCTGGCTACCTCGGCATCCGCCGGGGCCTCACGAAGAGTAGGTATAAAGAGCTTCGACCAACGATGCATGAGTTTTATTGGCTTCCCTTGAGAGTAGAAGAATCCCTTATTCTACCGGATTCGCGCTAGATGCCTCATCCAAGCGTGCGTCGGCCTCAGGAGCGGGGTATTGCATCGCTCCCACCTCGCGTTGCATCATCTCACCCATCACTGAGGATCCGAACATGTATCACTACAACCCAACCACCGCCCTCGAGGAACTGAACGACGACGCAGTGCTGCCCAACCCGGTGCACTTGCGCGACATGCTTCTGCGCGCCCATCTCGATGCCGACCACTCTCTGGAATACAATCGTCTCTTCGTTGACTACCAGAAACGCTTCGGCGAATTGCAGAAGGTCGGAAAGCAACTACTCGAGGCCCTGGGCGCAACCAAGAAATAAAACTCTCCGTCGCATACGGGCGTCTTTAGGAGACAACGATGAAACTCACGCTCCTCGCACTGCTTATCATGTTCGCCGCAAGCTCTTTCGCCGCCGAAGGCAAACCCGTTACTTACGCCAGCGGATCCGAAACCGTCAGCGGGATCCTGTACACGCCGCAGGGCAACGGTCCTTTTCCCGCGCTCGTCGTCATTCACGAATGGTGGGGACTCAACGACTGGGTAAAAGAAGAAGCGTCGAAGCTCGCCGACCAGGGCTACGCCGCTCTCGCGATTGATCTCTATCGCGGCAAAGTTGCCACTACGCCCGACGAGGCCCACCAGATCATGCGTGGAGTGCCGGAAGACCGAGCCAACCGCGACCTCCTGGCGGCCACGGCCTACCTCGCCTCGCTGAAGAATATCGATCCCAAGCATATCGGCTCCATCGGATGGTGCATGGGTGGTGGCTACTCGCTCGATCTCGCCATCGCCGATCCCAAGCTCAAGGCTGCGGTCATCAACTACGGTCATCTTGCTACCGATGACGCGACGCTGAAGAAGATCGACGCCCCAATCCTTGGCATTTTTGGCGGACAGGACAAAGGAATCACTCCTGCAGACGTCAACAAGTTTGAAGCGCAGATGAAAGCGATGGGCAAAACCGTCGACATCCACATCTTCCCCGACGCCGGACACGCCTTCGAGAACCCCGGCAACAAGACAGGCTACCGCGCCGAAGACACGGCGGAAGCATGGAAGCTGACAACTGCATTTCTCGAGAAGTACCTGAAGCACTGAGAGTGCTGAGGCCGCAATGCCGCTGAACAGATCACGGATCCTCTGGATGACAATCGCGTTAGTACTTGCGATTGCGCTCTGGGTGCTCAACATCGAGCTCACCTACGAGCGCAACATTCGCCGCGGTATTCCCGCAGACTTTCGAATCCATCATCTGCACCGAGCCTACAACTGGAAGGTTTAGATCTCACGTCATATTAGGAGTTGGCACCGCTGCGCTTCGACGCGGTGGTCCAGCAACGGATCGACGCGTTCGATAAATTTCACCGTGTGCGGCAAGCGAGCATGTTCGTTGAACGCCGCTTCATCCCTCCAGCGCGAGTGAATATAGAAGACCTGCGAGTCGCGAATCGAGCGAAATACGTGCAGGCTCATACAGCCAGCTTCGGCGCGTGACGGCGGCACAACTTCACGCAACGCGGCTTCCACTTCGGTTTCGGCTCCTGACCGCGCCTGAAAGCGCGCGAAAATGAATATCTCCATGCCCTTGATCTCCGATACGAGATGCCCAGCACTATAAACTCTTCCGCCACTTCGGCGAATCCCAGTGCAGCCGAAATCCCGGCACCCATACCGGACCGCGGTCCCGGTTGTATCCCGGATTCACAATGCATTGCACATCCATCGCCAGGCTGAGTCCTCGACCCAGGCTCACATTCGCGTAGGTTTCTACTGCCTGCTCACGTCCGTAGTTAAGCCCACCATCTCCCAGCAGGAATCCCATTCCACCGCGTGCGAGGTAATGCTGATGATCGGCAGAAATCCCGTCACTGGCGACCGCCAAACCTGATTTCCATCGCTTCGCAAAACGCACATCCATTCCAGCCGATACCGCACTGTTCGCTTCGGTATAAACGAATGACTCGTTGTGTCCTTCATTCCAGCCCATGCGCACATAGCCACGAACGGCAGATGTGATTTCCTGCTCGAAGCTGCCCCCAAACCCATACTTCACTGCGCCTGGATGGCGATAGCGCGTTATGTCCGGCGCCTCGTCACCTGGCGTGTCGGTGACTGCCTCACGATAATTGCCCATGTTCGCGTGATTGATGAACGTAAGCGCTCGCAGCGATCCGTTTCGCCCCAGCAGGGAAGTGTGTCGCTGCACCTCCAGGTTCTCTGAGTGCGTGTTCCACGACCACGACAGGTCGAGCCCGTTGGCTACGGTCGGCAACATCATCTCGCCCGCGCGCAACTCCCAACGTCCCACTGCCCATTGCATCACCACACCTCGTGTGTAGCCACGAGTGTCGGCGGCATAGTCGTAAGCCGCATTGTTATCGACTGCCCAGTTCATGAACTGTGTGTGACTGTCGCTCCCCACCATGTTGCCGTCGAACCAGTCCACCGTGCTGAACTGTCCGGCATAGAAATCAACATGTCTCCAGCCTTGCGTCGTTTCACCCCCAATCGCATGGTGCAATACCGCCCGTGCCAGATAAGGCTTCGCTCCCAGCGCAGGGTTCCGTACCACGTCAAGGTTGGTGTACGCCGCCAGCCCCAGGGCATCACCGATACCTCTTCCCCCGGCACTTTCCAGGTCTACTTCTATGTCGGTGTTCCTGGGCATCGTTACGCGCGTGAACAGCGTGAATACGCACGACGACGCCACCTCGTGCGTGCCCGGAAGGCTGTTGGCGCCGCTGTATGGTGAGTGAAAGTTGAAGTCGCCCTGGGTGATGGAATTTGCCTGCCCGGACACTTCTAGCGCCCAGGGTGGAAGGGAAGAATCTTGGGCCAGGATTATTGAAGGTACCGAGAGAAAGAGAAAAAAGAATGCCGGAAGCGTTCGCATGACAACCGCCAAATATGAAAATGAAAATCAATTTCAATATCGACGATAGCTGCACCAACACGCCCCCGCTGTGACGTCAATCACTCTCGCTGGTGATAGCTTGCCCAGGTTGTTGGCTGTTCCTAAACACGCTCCAGGACCATGGCGATCCCTTGTCCAACCCCAATACACATGGTGCACAGCGCGTAGCGGCCCTGCGTCCGCATCAGCTGGTACATTGCGGTCGTGACCAGCCGTCCTCCGCTCGCGCCCAGCGGATGCCCCAGCGCGATCGCGCCGCCATTGGGATTGACCTTCGGCGAATCATCAGGCACACCCAGCGACCGCAACACCGCCAGCACTTGCGACGCGAACGCCTCATTCAACTCGATTACGTCCATATCGCTGATCGACAGCCCCGTCCGTTGCAATACTTTCCGCGACGCCGGAGCCGGCCCGATTCCCATCACTCGTGGCTCTACGCCCACTACGGCTGACGCGACCACTCGCGCCTTCGGCGTGAGTCCGTACTCTTTCGCTGCCGCCTCTGACGCTAACAACAGGGCACACGCACCGTCATTGATGCCTGCCGCATTTCCCGCCGTAATGGTTCCCGTCGACTTGACAATGGGTTTGAGCGCGGCCAGCGCCTCCATCGTCGTCTCCGAACGGGGATGCTCGTCCGTGTCGACCACCGCCGTTGCGCCCTTGCGCTGCGGGATCGTCACGGGGCAAATCTCTTCCGCCATCACGCCGCTCCGTATCGCCGCTGCCGCCCGATGCTGGCTGCGATAAGCGAACGCGTCCTGGTCCTCGCGCGAAATGTGAAATTCCTCCGCCACGTTCTCGCCGGTCTCCGCCATCGAATCCACGCCGTAGCGTTCCTTCATGAGCGGATTGACGAACCGCCAGCCTAGGGTTGTGTCTTCCAGTTTGGCCCCGCGTGAAAACGCCGCATCCGCCTTGGCCATCACGAATGGCGCGCGCGACATGCTCTCCACTCCGCCGGCAATCACCAACTCCGCTTCGCCGGTCTTGATCGCCCGTGCTGCAATTGTCACTGCTTCCATGCTGGAACCACACAGCCGATTCACAGTAGCGCCCGGGACTACGTGCGGCAGTCCTGCAAGCAGCAGCGCCATGCGGGCTACATTGCGATTGTCTTCTCCAGCCTGGTTGGCGCAGCCGAGGATGACGTCGTCCACTTCCACCCACGCGACGCCGGCGTTCCGTTCCATCAGCGCCTTGATTGGAATCGCGGCCAGATCGTCAGTTCGAACCGCCGAAAGCGTGCCGCCATAACGGCCGAACGGAGTACGGATCGCATCGCAAATGAAAGCTTCGGACATAGGAGTCACGCAATAAGAATGTACCCCAGCCTGTCGTGATGGAGCTACTGGTCGTGTGCCTCCCGCGGCTACATCCGCTCCACTTCTTTCGTTTTCACTTTGCTATATAGCGAGCTCCGCGAGATTCCCAGGCGCTTCGCCGCCCGATCGATGGAGCCTTCTTCTTCTGCTAGCACCAGCTCGATGTACTTGGTCTCCATTTGCCGGATCGTCAAGTGAGTGTCAACTGCTGTCGTCGGCATTGGTTTCACCGCACCGGGCAGTGCAGTGTTATCCGGATATTGCAGCTCCAGGTCTCGCACGGTCAGCGGACTGTGCTGTGCCAGTTGGGCAGCCCTCTCCAGCACATTCCGCATCTCACGAATGTTCCCCGGCCACGGATAACTCTCCAGCAGCTTCATCGCAGTATCTTCAAGGCGAATCTCGCCCCATCCTCCCTCCGCGGCAATCCGCCGCAAAATCTCCATCGCTAGCTTCGGCACGTCTTCCGGGCGCTCACGCAGCGGAGGAATTCGAATGGGAATGATGTTGATGCGGAAGAAGAGGTCCTCGCGAAAACGTTGTTGGCGCACAAACTCTCGCAAATCACGATGTGTCGCTGAAATCAGCCGTATATCCACTGTCCGGTCATGTACGTCGCCCAGGCGACGAAACCGTTTGGTCTCCATTACCTTCAGAATTTTTGGCTGTACCGCCAGGTCCATATCACCAATTTCGTCCAGGAAGACCGTCCCCTTATCGGCCACCTCAAGCAGGCCGGGCTTGGCCTGCACCGCGCCGGTGAACGCGCCTTTCACGTGGCCGAACAGCTCAGTCTCGAGAAACTCCCGTTCTAGCCCCGCGCAGTTCAGATCGATAAATCCTTCTTCTGCGCGGTCGCTGTTCTCGTGGATCCACTTGGCTAGCACGCCCTTTCCGGCGCCGGTTTCCCCGTGGATCAGGATCGGGCTGGTTGTCGTCACCACCCGCATTGCGAGGTAGCGCAGGTGCTGTATCGCTTTGCTGTCTCCCACGAACGGGTCCAGTTGCTCCCGCTTCGCTCTGGACTGGCTGATCAGCGAATGTTGCCGGTGGCGTTTGTTTTCCAGGGCTCGAGCGAGGAGAGTATGCAGGGCCGCCAGTTCGATCGGTTTCGTCAGGAATTGATCCGCTCCCTGCTTGATCGCCCGCACCGCAAGTTCAATCGAGCCTTGTCCGGTGAGCACGATCACCGGCAGGTTCTCGTCGATGCTTTTGAAGTGATCCAGCAGGTCCAACCCGTCGCCATCGGGAAGGGAAAAGTCGAGGATGGCGGCATCCGGGCAGGTTGCGATGAATTGTTCCCGCGCCTTCTGAACGCTCCCCGCCTCATGCACCTCCATCTCCATCGACTCCAGGAAATTGCAGATGCCAAAGCGAACAACCGGGTCATCATCGACCAGCAGGATCCTATTTCCTGCCATGGTCACACTCGCCTAAGTCATTGCGCAACCCTGTTTCCGAATTATTGCTCACTGGAAGGAACACACACACCCGCGCTCCTCCCTCACGATTGTTCGACAGCCCGATCAGGCCGCCTGCATCCTCCACAATCTTCTTGGCAATCGTAAGTCCCAACCCTGTCCCACCCGGCCGTCGCGTGAAGAATGGCGAGAACAGCTTATCGATGTGTTCGGGCGGAAACCCCGGCCCCTGGTCCAGCACATCACAGCGGCAATAACCGCGATCGCCTGTTTGTGGCCTCGATGCCCGCACCGTCACTGTCCCATTCGGCGGAGAATGCTGGATCGCATTCTCCAACAGGTTTTCCAGCGCACGTATGAGTCGTGGCGCATCACCCATCACCCATGGGTCTTCCGCTACGTCCACCACCAGTTTGACTCCCATCTTCAACGCGAGACCTTTGCAGGCGTCTGCGCCGCACCTCGCGACCGCTGTAAGCGAAGTCGGCTGCGCCTCGCATTCCGAGCGGTTTCCGTAATCCAATAGGTCGCGCAGCAGGAACTGCATGCGCCCGATTCCTGCTCTCAAGGTTTCCATGTAGGGATCGGCTGCCGCGCGCTTGTCAAAGCGCGCTTCGAAGGCGTCTAGCGTTGCCGACAGTCCAAAAATTGCGTTCTTCGCCTGGTGCGCCGCTCCAGCCAGGAGCGTTCCGGTTGCTGCCAATACTTCACGCTCGCGCAACCGCTCCCGGATGTTCGCCGCCTCAGTGATGTCGCGAATGACGATCACAAGTCGCCGTGGGAATACACCGAGATAGCCTGGGAACAACGGAGCGGGGGTCCGCTTGATCCGATCGCTCCAGCGCGACGACCGCAAATACGTCGGGAGCAGGTGCGTCACGGCCTTCGCTTCCAGTTGGCGCGCAACCGCAGTCTCATGCCGAGCCTTGGTATACGCTGCCAGCCAGTGTCGCGTCGCCCCTGCTCCTCTCGCGTCACCAGGAGAGCCTGTTCTTAGATACGGCTTCGCCATTCCCAGTCCCATCTGTTGTGGAATCCTGCGTTGCCTTTGAATGTCGCGGCTTACTTCGACTCGCTGTCGCCTGCCACGTAAGAGTCATTTTTGTTCAACTCTTAAGTGCTACAAATTCGCAGTGCACGTTCGACGCCAGCTCGCACTTATCGCTCCAAACAGCTGACTCCAAAAGACTTCCGGCTTCTTCCCATATCGGAACGTGTCCCAAAACAGTCCATTGTCCGGAATCTTGACACTCCCGTCCACGAGTTGGACTGTAACCATCCATCCCCCGGTTTGTGATACAACTCTGCTGTTATGAATCGCTCAACCAAACATTTGCTCGTCCTCGCAGCCGCTCTGGCAGCCGTCAGCCTCACCGCTTCTGCACAAGACTCCAGCTCCACCAAGCCGGTCAAGAAGCAGGTGGTCGAAATGAAAGATGCGAAAGGCAATAGCGTTGGCGCCGCCACCATCAAGCCGTCAGGCAAGGGAGTTGAGGTCAATCTCAACCTGAAGGACTTGCCTCCCGGCGAACACGCGCTGCACTTCCATCAGAACGCCAAGTGCGATCCACCCGACTTCAAGTCCGCCGGTCCGCATTTCAATCCTGACAAGAAGGAGCACGGCTTCCTCAATCCCAAGGGTCACCACAACGGAGACATGGCCAACTTCACGGTGAAGCCCAACGGCACCGCGAAGGCTACCATCAAGGATGCGGATGTTGTTCTCGGAACGGGCAGCGAGCCTAATTCGCTCTTCGCTAACGGCGGCACGGCGCTGATGATTCACGCCAAGGCCGACGACATGAAGACTGATCCCGCGGGCAACGCTGGCGATCGTATCGCCTGCGGAGTGATCACGAAATAGCCAGTCCGCTTCAGCGCCACTTCATCTCCGCTCGTGCAATCTATGATTCGTGGGCAGACGCGCGTTTGCGCCCGCTGCCGCCGCAAGCTACAACATAATCAGGGTCATTGTTCCAAGGAGTCCCATGCGAATTCTCGTAACCGGCGGAGCCGGCTACATCGGCAGTGTTGTGACCGACCATCTACTGCGTGCCGGGCATACCATCACCGTCCTCGACAACCTTATTATGGGATGGCGCGAGGCGGTTCCTGCGGCTGCCGAATTTGTTCAGGCTGATACCGGCGACGAAGCCGCTCTCGACTTGCTCTTCGCCAGCCACGGCTTCGATGCCGTGATGCATTTCGCCGCGCTCATTGAAGCGGGAGAATCGGTCAAAGTCCCCGAAAAGTATTTTGAAAATAATTCCCTGCACACGCTCACCCTGTTGCGCGCCATGCTCAGGTACAACGTGTCGCGCTTCGTGTTTTCATCGACCGCCGCCGTGTATGGCGAGCCGGAGACCATCCCGATTCCCGAGGACCATCCGCTTTTCCCGACCAACGCTTACGGCGAATCGAAGCTCATCGTCGAGCAGATGCTAGCCTGGTTCCATCGCGCGCACGACCTTCGCTATGCCAGCCTGCGCTACTTCAACGCCGCCGGAGCCACTCCCGCGCGCGGCGAAGCGCACCGCAGCGAGAGCCATCTCATCCCGCTCATCCTGCAAGTGCCGCTTGGGCAGCGCGAGTTCATCTCGGTTTTCGGCACCGACTACCCGACCAAAGACGGCACCTGCATCCGCGACTACATCCACGTGGACGACCTAGCCTCGGCGCATCTTCTAGCTTTGCAAGGTTTAGAGACTCACGAAACGTTGATCTGCAATCTGGGCAGCGGAGAAGGCTTCAGTGTGCGCCAAATCATCGACATTGCCCGAAAAGTCACCGGCCACGCCATTCCTGTGCGCGAATGTCCCCGTCGCGCCGGAGACCCGGCCGTCCTCGTAGCCAGCTCCGAAAAAATCCGCCGTCTGCTGGGCTGGAACCCACAATATTCTGACGTGGAGAGCATCATGGCCAGCGCATGGCAGTGGCACAAGTCGCATCCTCGTGGTTATCGCAGTGCTTGATACGTCGCACGCGGCGACATTCAGGAGTAAATGACATGAATGACAATTCAAACCAGAGCGTCGGCCTGACGCCCGAGCAGCAGTTCCTGAACGACCTCTGGGAAGAGCACATACGCGATGAGTTCACCACTCGCGACACCACTGCCACACTCGACACCATGGTTCCCGACGCTTACGTCAACCATGTTCCTGTGTTGACCGGCGGCGTTGGCCACGATCAGTTGCACGAATTTTACTCGCGCCACTTCATCCCCAGGATGCCTCCCGACACGCAAATCATTCCTATCTCGCGCACCATCGGTGCCCAGCGCCTGGTGGATGAGATGATCTTTCGCTTTACTCACACTGTGGTGATGGACTGGATGCTCCCCGGCGTCGCACCAACCGGCAAGGCGGTCGAGTGCGGACTGGTTGTGATTGTCGATTTCCGTGATGGCAAGCTGGCCAGCGAGCACATTTACTGGGACCAGGCGTCAGTGCTGGTTCAGCTAGGACTGCTCGATCCAGCGAACCTGCCGATAGTCGGCGTTGAATCGGCGCGAAAACTGGTCGATCACAACTTGCCCTCGAATGATTTGATCGAGCGCGCCGCCAATTCTTAGCGGAGGACTTCGATCGAACTCACGGGATGGATTTCATTCCAACCATTGTCGCGGTCCGTGACGTAGGAGCCAGTGATACGAACGTAATCGCCGGCCTTCGGATTCACGATAGTTGAGTGGCAATCGCCGCACGCCACTTGCGACTCACCTTGTGATGGATGTTGGCAAATCACTTCGACCACGAGCGTTCGCCGAGCATGGGTGGCATTCACTAAATTCAGTACCGATTTGTCCTTGGGATCGAGAGTGATGTGCAGGTCGCCATCTTCCGACTCATGCACCGCAATCACGCGGCCTTCCACGGCGGTACACGTTTCGATGACTTGTAGCCTGTCTTTCTCATAAACGTGCTGCCATAGATTTGTATCGCAACTACCAGCCGGCAGCTTTACCGGCGCCCTACCCGAGTAGTGAAGCTTCGCCAGCAGGAGCGATCCGGTCAGAACCACGACCACTGCAATCAGTATTCGTGAACTTCGGCTCAATCCCTCGCTCCGTCAGGTTCGTATGCGTGTTTTATCGAATGCGGCGAGTAACCGCGCTTTTGGAAGATGTCGCGCCGTACGTTTACACTCTTCTTTATGAAATCAGCTCTTTTCGTTCTTCTTCTCGCCGCGCCGGCGATCGCTTTTGCCCAGGCCGGTTCAGGTGCAGAATTACGCAACTCCGGCACCGACTACGTGCGCATTTGCGGGCCCACCGCGCAGGGACAGGCCAACCAATACCAGGGCGTCTGCAACGTGTGGCTGACCGGCGTGGTCGATGGCATGCAGGCCTATAACGCCAACATGAAGGTGCTGCCACTCTTCGATGCACCCAACATCACCGTCGGACAGGTGTCCAAGCTGGTAATTAATTACGTCACGAGCCATCCCCAGCAGGCACAAATGCCGACCGCCGCACTTGTACTGGGCGCGCTCGTCGACGCCTACCCGCGTAAGGAAGGCGTAACTCCGCTACCGCCGAAGCACTGAGTGTCAAGCGGACCGGCGTGTGCTTCGACGAAGCGGCGTGTTGCTTTCGGAGCACCAGGCGGGATTCTCGGAGCTGGGGCACGGGATCGTGATCGCGCGCCCCCCGGCGGCCTATTTCTTCGCCTTTCTCTTCTTCGGTGCTCTCTTCAGTGCGGTGGAGATCCGCGACAGCTCGGATGAAATCCGCGCGATCTCGGCTATCAGGATGGCCTCGTCGTAGATGTCCGGCGGTCCTCCCGGAGGCGCACAGTCCGCTCGGATTCGCCCACCCGTGCCGCCAGGAGGTGCGCAGCCCGCCCTGACTCCCCCAAACCCCGCACCGCCGTAGCGGCCGATGATCTCGATCAGCACATACGGCGTCTTCTTCAGGTTGATGGTTTCGCCGTAGCGCGCGATCACTTCCTGGATGAGTTTCTCTTGCTTCGTCATGTTTCACCTCACCTTTCTTTGTTTTGGATATATCGCCGTTCTCGCTCCCAAGTCGTCAATATGGTCTTGCTGCCCGCGGTGACGGACAGGCTCGCATGGATCATCGCGTGGTTACAGTTCCCATTAGGTAACAGGTTGTTCCACACCACCAGACGGCCCACAACGGGTTTCACCTCTGCATTCAGGGCACGGAATACCGTAGTTCCACCCCGTTTCGGCGTTTCCAAGTAGAGCATCACGGTTCGCTTTCGTTCACCGCGCGCGTCGTCGCGCCAGCAACCGCAGTCGAGATGAAAGTCGAACGATTGTCCCTTGGTATAGCGTGTCACCTGCCACGGCTCAAGGTTCGGCGGACGAACGCCCAACATCTTCCGCAGCCTCTGAGCCAGATCATCGAGACAGCGCACCATCCAGCGCGGGTAGTCGCTTTGGCATAGCGTCAAACTGTTTCTGCCACTGTGGGACTGCCGTTCGTATCCCTGCTTACCGGAGCGGCCTGCGACTGTACTCGCCGCCCAAGCCCCCCGCAACGCCTCCTCGACGATTCGCTCGCACATCGCTGCCGACAGCACGTTCTCCACCACCACGAGGTTGTACTCATCGAGCACCGCCGCCGCACTACGCGCGTTGTTTGTCGAGAATGAGCGGCAATCCAATGTACTTTTCATACGCCTTTACGGTTCGTACTCTTCCCAGCGAATAGCCGCTGAATTCCTTGCCTTCGAAGATTCGCCTCACGCGGCGATACGATCTTCGGTCGACGGTCCGCCAGTTGCGATGATCTTGCCAGTGGCAGATTCGGGTAGAGCGGTCGTACGCGTGCCACGCGATGATTCGATGCGGATGGTAAAAGTTGTAACCGTGACAGTACGCCCGCAGGCCGGTCGTAATCTCGTCGCCAAAAAAGTAGATGTTGGGATCAATCGGAATCTCCCGGTTGAAGCTTCCTTCCGTGAACAGGAATCCCAGCGCCAGAAACTGCGCCGGAATCGGTGCCTCCAGCCATCGCCACAGTGGGATCCGAAACCCTGCAAAATGCACGAGCAGGCCCTCGCGAAACGCTTCCTTGTACGTCTTGAGTGGAGCGTTCCAACGTCCCTTGGGATAGGTTTGCGGAAAAAATTTCGGCGGATAGCAGGTGATCACCGGTCGGGGTACGCCGTTGCGCTTCAACTCGGCCATCATCTCGATCAAACGTTTGTCCCAGTGCCGGACAAACCGCAGGTGCGAATCGATGATCAGGGAATACGGCTCGCCCTTCCATCGCCGCTGCACCTGTCGCCGTGCCCAATTGGCTCCGCGGCTTAAGCGGTGATCGACTTCGATGATCTCAATATTCGGTGAATGCCGAAACCGCGCTGGTATTCGCTCGTGCCGCGCGTGCTGCCAGCAGATACAAATCCGCAAGCGGCCGGCATCGAACGCTTCTCCCAGCAGGCTGTCGAGCGTATGCGGTAGCTGCCCGTCACGGTAAGCAGCAATCTGGACAAAAATCTGCTCGTGCTCCATCCGCAGTCTCTCTCAACAACAACCGAAGAATGAGGGACTGCATTCTATCGCGGAGTACGGCGTTTGTGCTTGGCTTGTTGCGCGAGCGGCTATAGCGGTTTCACAGTTAATGTAGCCCGTCCGTCGGTTTGAAAACGCACGGCTTCAGCCGTGCCGCAAACGGCAGTCGCAAAGTCGGGCTTCAGCCCCTGAGGAAGTCCGGGCTAAATCTTCTGTGAAAATGCTCTAGACGTCGATCCAGGCCCTCAGTCCGGGTCGAGCCGATGCAAGCCTTGCGTTGCGAATAATCACGCTGCCTAGCAGCAGCGCGACATCGACAAGCCAACGTGCGGGTGCATCTTCTCGTAATGCGCCAGCACTTCTTCGCCCAGCAGCGGAGCGAACACGTCATGATCGGCACAGCTCTCGGCGTTCACAAACTCCAGCGGATCCAAGACCACATTGACGTTGCGCGGCGGAGCGTCGCTTTCGTACCCAGTTGGATACGCGGGCAATACAACGTCGGTGTGCTTGCGCATGCCGGCAACCGCGTATTCGCAGCGTACGATCGCCCGGTCGCCCTGCACCTTGTGGATCCTAAACCGGCGCGCCGGACGGCTGATGCTTTCCAAATGGCTGCGCAGTGTACTCACCGTCATCACCGTGACGCTCTGCCGCCGTTCAGTCAACCTTTGCATGCTGTCCCCGCATTCGGAACCTGTCGTTCGCGAGAGCCGACGCTCTCCGGGCCCGGCACAATTATAGGCCGCCCGCCTCAGCTTCGTTGCCAGCAGAAAAAGCCCCACCCAAGCGCAGATGAAAGAGGCTTGAGTGGGACACTCTCGGCATTTCCTGTCGAGGGAATCGCCGGGCCATCGGCCCTACGCGAGTGAATTACTTGTGTTTGTTGCCCGCCAAGTCATGCGTCGCTTTCTTCTCCGCGGCGGTGAAAATCACAATGCCCTCTTTCACGGCGTACCAGCATCCTTGCAGGCCGCTGAAGGTAGAACTGATTCCTACCATGGCGTTGCCCTGGACGTTGCCCGCGTAAGTGGTTCGGATGGGCGGTGTGTACTGAAGCTCCATCATGCCGGGGTCTTCGGACCAGTTGCCGCCATGTCCCTGAGAATCGGCAAACGTTCCGTTGGCGTTGAAGGTGACTTCATCTTGAATGTAGGTTCCATTACATCCCCAGCTGTAATGAAAGGTCCATTTTCCAACGATGCTCATTCGATTTTCCTCCCTTTCTGTTGTTGTTGCTGCGGACCTTCCGCTGGTATTGATCCAGTGCAAATCGCGTGCCACTGCGACGACTCTTTCGTTCCTGCGTCGCTTCTCCGGTAACGTGTCGTGTTTTGAATGCGAAACAAGGCGCATGGTTCTCGCGGCACAAACGACTGTCTTTGGAGGAAAGATTTTTGCTATTCGATCAGATAGCGAAGCTATCCGAGGTGTTAGTGCGAATTGAGCGGCGGCTTCCCGTCGGCGAGTTACCCCCCTCCCCCACCCCTCAAAATTCCTTGTTTTCATGAGGATGGCGAGAATTTGCGCGCAAGTGGTGAAACCGAAGTACTTAGAGCGCAAAATCCTGATTTGTAAGACGTTACATCGCCTACGCTCAGGCAGCTTGCGGCCGACGGAGGTGCAGCGACGCCTGCTGCAAAGCAAACAGCAGGGCACTAGCCCGCCGCGGCTCGATGCAGTCGGCGGCAAGAGCCTCCATCACCTCGAAGAGCGCGATCTGCACATCCGTCATGGTTTCCATGGGCGGGAAGTGTAGCTGAAGGCTCTCGGCCCGACGGCGCAGGCGGGCACGTTGCTGGCTGCGGTCGAGGTCGCGCTGATGGAAATAGCAGAGTTGCTTGCCGCGAAGAGCTGGGGAACCACAAAGGATGCCATCGGCCTTGCGATGGCCACAGGTGGGACAGGACATGATTGCCTCCTAAAAACGGGCTAGACGCTCTTCGCTTTTCGCTATTCGCGTTTCGCGAAGAACCAATTGATACAGGCTGTCGGTATGCCGGCAGCAAGTGTCGTACGACGTGCGACTGGGGGTCTTCGTCCCCACATTTAGAAGCGTGGCAAAAGGCGCAGGGAAAAAGCAAGGATTATTTGCAGAAAATGAGGGGGCGTTCCCGAATCGGGAAAAGTTGTCAGTTGTCGGTTTCAAAAACAAGAGCAACCGCGGATTACGCGTAGGACGCGGAGGGGTGTTGAGTGAACGCGTCCCGGGAGGGACGGAATATCTCAGCCCACACTTTCAAGGGTGGGGACGCGATTATTAAGATGCGAGTCCCGGAACCGATTTATCGGTGAAGGGACGGCAGATGGTTCTTATGTGCGCTCCGGCCTGCGGCCTGCGCGCAACCACCCCATGAAGCCCGCCACGGCGGGGCGCTTCATGGGGACCCCGGTAGCCTTCGGCAGAGAGGAAAGGGATTTCTTCTCGACATTTGTCCGGGGCTGACGGCCACGGCTAAAACAAATGCCACCCTGCGGGCTCGGGTATTCGCGGCGTGGGCAAAGAAAAACGCCCTCAACACTCTCGAAAGAGGAAGGATTGTTGTTTGAGGGCGTCGCTATTTAGTTGTCAGGCACATTCTCCATCCGTCCCGTGTCCGCGTCGGTGACGGCGGTCACGGGCAGGTGTTCGGTCCGAAATGGCCCTCGGTAGGAATGCGCTTTGGGTGCGATAGTGCAAAGCAAAGACCCCACATTTGCCAAAGTCAGACAAATATGGGCCACGGGATATGTGGGCCACCGGCCGAACTGGTTTTGTTGGAAGCCCGACTATGAAGATCGGCTTCCAGCCGTCACCCATCGGGCGGCAGCGTCGGCGCTATCGTCGGGCCGCGTGTTGAAGGCAATCGCCGCGCCTGGGGCAGCCTTACGAACAGCGTTGATGACGACTTCGAATAATGCAAGGTTGCGGGGCGGCAGCCGCACGCCGCCTCCGATGACCACACAATCGTAGTTTGTCGAACGTAACAGCCGCTCCACGGTCGGGCCGGCGGATTCGTCCGGGAGGATGGAACCAACGTCGGATTCCCATCCGCGATCGGTGAACCCTTTTACCGCAACCGTGATGCCGGCACGAATCTTCTCAGCGTTCATACCTGGTGGCAATGCAGGGTCAGAATAATCCACAGCCTCAGGTTCGAGGCCTAGCAGCAGAATCCGCGCCATAACGCTCTCCCTTGTTCTGGCCCTTGCCTGGCCGCATTGTGCAACCAGCTTCGCCGAAATTTGCGAGGATTATACCCGAGGGTGACGCCAGTCACGGGGAGATGTTCAGTCCGAAGTGGCGGTCGGTAAGAGTGCGCATTGGGTTGCGATAGCCACGGCGTGACGAAAACCCCACCCCGCCAACGGAAGGCGGGATGGGCCACCCACTTCAAGGTCGATTCGTGGATTGAGGACGCCGGGCGGCCCACCCGCCCGCGGAAGTCTTGTCAACGGCCCGGCAAAACAGCAAGCTTGGAAATGCGATCTCGGATGCTGTCAACTGCCTTGTGATAGCCTTCCGAAAACCAATTGCGGTTTCTTTCTCCCTCTTGAAACCATCCAGACGTGAAAGTGTCGTTGCCGGCCGTCCTTATGGAGGTGATCTCGATCCCTGCAGCACGTAAGCACTGATCCACTGCTTCGTACAGCTCAACTGTGTAGAAGGGTGCTCTCGCTTCGGACTCCGCGACAAGATTGTTGTAAGCAAGGGAAAGTGTTTCGAGACGCCCGAACAATCGTTTTAACTTTTCCTGGTCACTTTCGTTCTCGGGCTCGACCGAAATCATTGGTCGAAGGCCATTGATAGCAAGACGCGCTGCGGAGAGGCAGCTAAAGACAGCTTTCATCGACTCGAACTCGGTCTCAAAGTGCGCGCGTGTCACAAATACGGAACGATCGATTTCGGCTTGTACTCGCTTTTGTGAGCGCTGAAAGTCATCTTCTAGCGCCGCAAGCTTTGCCTTCAATTCTGCCTCACGATTTTGGAGCCAAGCGCTGCTAAAGTGATTCCATGTAGCGGATATGAGAGACTCCAGTAACACCGCCGGAAGAGTATCCCTGTCAGAATGCTGTTGCTGTCCATGAGCAACATTGTACGGGCACGTTGAGTCTCAGTCATATCCGTCGTTGACGGCGGACCGGGAGCTGCGGATAGAGTGTGGCGTCTCTAGATCATTCGCAGTATTCGTAACATCGCGAAAGCGAGCGACGTCACGCGGCCATGGCGAATCCTGAACATCTCAAGTCAGTGACCAGTGGCTAGTGGTCAATTGTCAGTTAACGTCAAAAGCAGATCCCCCGGTCGCCTTGCGGCGACCGAGGGATGACAACAAGAAGGAGGGTGTTGACGCGGCGCTGAAGCGCCGCTCTACCAAGTCATCTGCGGCGTGCCGAGTGCAGGGGCGCGGCGTCCGGTGCTGGCTGGATGAGAAGCAGATGCTGCCGGGCGATGACATCTATGAACAGGTGGACCGCGGGATTCGGCTGTGAAAAGCAGTTGTCAGTGGCCGGTTGTCAGTTGTGGGCTCGATTCCTCCCACCCTTTCGCAAAGGCGACGAAAGGATGGGGCACCCACACGGGTAGCGTCGTTGCGCGAAGCCGGGGCTAAAGCCCATTTTTCAGGGAGCCGTATTCACCGGCCTAAAGGCCGGTGCTTCCACCGAAGAATCAACAGCAGATCCCTCGCCGCGCTCGGGATGACATTCAAAGAAGGGGCAAACTCAACTCAAGAATCGCTCGCGCTGTTCAGCGTGTCGGAACCAAACAACTCGTCGCCGAAGGCATCAATCGTTTCCGATTGCGTGCGATCAAACGATAAGCCCAATTCCGTATCGCCGCAGGAACGAGCGAGCCAATCGCGGCGAGAGCGGCCCAAAATCCACCCAGATAACGCGCTGCGCGCAGCACCGCACTCGACTCAATCGCGACATGGTCGCCGTCAATCCATAGCATCGATTCGACCGCTTCGAGGTGGAAATGGCGGCGCAATTCCTGCCCAAGCTGCGAGTCGCGCGGCACGAACAGCAGATCATGCCGACGCTCATGGCGCAGGATGAACTGCACCGAGCGAGCACAGAATCCGCAGGAGCCGTCGTAAACCAGCATCGGCGGCGAAGTCGCGAGCAACGGATTGGCGGAAAGTTCGGCGGTCGCAGGTCTCACCCTGTTATGGATGTGCCACAAAGGCACGGAGCCGCAAAGAGAATACGGCGGAAACTCCGTCTCTTTCGGTGGCTGTGCGTCTCTAGCGATGATGACCCTCTTTCCATCCATATCTGGCATACGAGATATATAGATGAACCACGAAGGCGAGAAGACACGGAGGTAAATTCTCCGTGTTCCCCGTGCCTCCGTGGTGAATGCTTCTCGCTAACCCTTAAATCCTGCTCCGCGCAACGCATCGCCGAACTTGGCCAGGAAGTCTTGCACATGGTCGCGCGTCGCCAACGGTCCCATCAGTCCGATGCGGAAGATCTTGCCGGCCAGCGGACCGAAGCCTCCGGCGATCTCGATGCCGTGATCGTGCAGCAGCGTGGCGCGCACCTTTGCGTCGTCAACGCCTTCGGGGACTTGCGGCGTGTTGAGGTTCCAGATGCGGTACTGCTCGGGAACGAGCATCTGCAGGCCCATAGCTTCGGCGCCCTTGACGAACTCGCGGTGCGCCTGGCGATGGCGCTCGCAGCGGTGTGCGAGGCCTTCCTCTTCGATGAGTGTCAGTCCTTCGTGGAGCGCGTAGAAGAGCGTCGCCGAGGCGGTGTGATGATAGCGGTGCGAGACGAACAAGTAGTCAGAGATGAGCTTGATATCGAAGTACCAGGAACGATTAGTGGTCTTGCGAGCCTGCAGCCACTCGGCCGCGCGCGGCGAGACCGTGATGGGCGACAGTCCCGGAGGACAGCTCAGTCCCTTCTGGGTGCAACTGTAGGCGATGTCGATGCCGGTCTTATCTACGTTGACGGGCATAGCGCCGAGCGAGGTGACGCAATCGGCGATGACCAGCGCTCCAACCTCGTGCGCAGCAGCACAGATGGCTTCGCCGCGCTGGAAGACGCCGGTCGAGGTCTCAGCGGTCACGTACATCACGACCTTGGGCTTCTCGCGGTGGATGAACTCGGCAGCTTCGCCGTCGCCGAAGGCTCCGCCCCACGGTTTCTCGAAGCGCACTACGTCAGCGCCGTTGCGTTTGGCCATTTCGGTCATGCGGTCGCAGAAGAAGCCGTTGGCGAAGACGGCCACCTTCATGCCGGGCTCGCAGAAGTTGCTGATGGCGGCTTCCATGCCGCCGCTTCCGGTGGCCGAGATGACGAAGGTCCACTCGTTCTCGGTGCCGAAGACATGACGCAGCATGCGCTGGTTGTCCTGGCTGATCTCGAAGAAGTAGGGATCGAGGTGTCCAACAATGGGCTGGGCCATCGCCTGGTACACGCGGGGATGCACTTGCGTCGGGCCGGGCCCGAACAATAGCCTCTTTGGGGGATGAATAGAAATCTCGTCAGTAGTTACAGTAGAGTTTTGCTGGATTGTCGGCATAGAGACTCCCTTATAATGTCGATACCAGTATAGCTACAGCGTGTGAACGAGGCACGGCGCACGAAGTGCGTCCAGTTCTGTAACGCGAAGGTGCGCCCTTCGGGAGACAGCAATGATGTTGCTACGGATCCTGCTGCTGATCGGGGCGGCGGGATTGGTGACGAGTACGGGGTATTTGCTCCTGGTGATGCTGGCCGCCGCCAGATTTCGCCGCGGGCGGAAAATGGCCGCGTGCGCTGAGATAGCGTATCCGCCGGTGACGCTGCTGAAGCCGTTGTGCGGGCTGGAGCCCGGCCTGGAAGCCCACCTCACCAGTTTCTTTGAGCAACAGTATCAAGACTTCGAGATTATCTTTGGAGCACGTCAGGCCGATGATCCCGGGCTAAAGCTGGCACGGCGCATCAGCGCGCGCTATCCGTCGGTGCCGGTCAAGATGGTTGTCACCGGCGAGCCATGGCATCCTAATGCGAAGGTCTGCTCGCTGGTAAAGATGTACGCCCGCGCGGCGCACGACTACCTGATTATCAGCGACAGTGATGTGAAGGTTGGGCCCAACTACATTGCAGATGTCGTTCAGCCGCTGCTCGATCCGAACAATGGAATGGTCACGTGCTTGTATCGTGGCCTGCCAACGGGCGGGTTGTGGTCGAAGTTGGAGGCGCTGGGCATGAGCGTGGAAATGACCTCAGGCGCGCTGGTGGCAAATTTGATCGAGGGGATGAAGTTCGTGCTGGGGCCGACCATGGCGATACGCCGCGACGCCCTGGAAGCGGTAGGCGGCTTCGAGCCGCTGGCCGATTATTGCGCCGACGATTACGTGTTGGGCCGCGATGTGGCGGAGAGCGGACGGCAGGTGGTAATGTCGCACCACGTCATTGACCACGTGGTGATTAATCGTAGCTTCCTGTGCTCGATGCGCCATCAGATTCGTTGGATGAAAAGCACGCGTTTCTCGCGCCGCGCCGGACATGCCGGAACCGTACTCACGTTTGCCATGCCGTTTGGCGTTCTGGGGCTGCTGGCTGCGGGCGCGCTGAATCATTGGGCGCTCGGCGTAGGGATGCTGGCGGTAGCCTATCTTAACCGGGTGGCGATGGCGATGGTGAGCGGCTGGGCCGTGGTGCGCGATCGGCGCGCGTTGAGGTCGGCATGGCTATATCCGTTGCGCGACCTGATGGGTTTTGCATTCTGGTGCGCGAGCTACTCCAGTGGCATGATCCTGTGGCGCGATGAATGGTACCGGCTGGAACATGGAGGGCTCATGGTGCTGGCCCAGCCTAGTTCTGCCGTTGGGAAGGCCGCGGCCAAGGCCGACGCAGCCACGCCGACGGCAGTCGCCGACGGGTATTCATAAATCGCGAAGCCATGCGAGGAATTCATTGCTGAAGACCATGGCGGTTGCCAGCCTATTGCTCGCAATAGGCCCACTGATCGTTCTTCCTATTCACGCTGAGAATCCCAAAGCGCAGCAGCTTGACCAGATCTTTCGCCCGCTGGTTACGCCCGGCTCGCCCGGACTTGCCGTCGTCGTGCTGAAACGCGGCGCGGTGCTCGCTGAGCAAGGTTATGGACTGGCCAACCTTGAGACACGCACCGCAATTGGGCCAGATACCGATTTCCGATTGGCGTCATTCACCAAACAATTCACTGCGATGTGCATCATGCTGCTGGTGCACGACGGCAAGCTGAGATATGACGACACGTTGACGAAAATTTTCCCCGGCTTTCCCGCCTACGGCAGCAAAATCACTGTGCGCATGCTGCTTACGCATACTTCGGGATTGAAGGATTATGAGGATTTGTACTCGGCGCAATTTCCCGGAGCGGATGACAGCAACATTCCGCAAATCAAAGACGCGCAAATACTGGCGTTGATGGAGCAACAGAGCACGACCGACTTTCCGCCCGGTACGCAGTGGCGTTACAGCAATACCGGATACGCGATGCTGGCGATGATCGTGGAGAAAGTGTCAGGCAAACCGTTTAGCGACTTCCTGCACGAACGCATCTTCGCGAAGCTAGGGATGACGAACACACTGGCCTACGAGAAAGGAAAGAACGAAGTGCCGCATCGCGCGCTGGGTTACACAAAGAGAGATGGCGCGTGGACTGAGGCTGACCAGAGTTCGACGTCCTCGGTGCTCGGCGATGGCGGAATCTATTCCAACGTCGAGGACCTGGCGAAGTGGGACCGCGCACTGCGAGAACATACGCTGTTGTCGGCGGCTGAAATGAAGCCCGCGTTGACTCCCGTGAAAGTTGCGGGAGGCGCGAAGACGGATGACGGAGGGCCGACAGAATACGGTTTCGGATGGTTTCTCGACCCTTACAAGGGCCGCAAGCGTATGTGGCATTCGGGCACGACGACTGGGTTCCGCACGTACATCGAACGTTTCACGGACGGAGGATTGACCATTATTATCCTGTGCAATCGCGATGACCTGAAGCCGGGAAAACTGGCTGAGCAGGTGGCGGATTTGTATGCGGAGCCGTAGCCATAGCTCGCAAAGGCTTTCATGGAACCAGACCTCGGCCTAACCTGAATCATTTATGTGCATTTGTGACCGGGCGCTGGAATGATGAGCCGTGGCTGCGGCGGCGATCATCCATTCTGTATTGGCCAATGGTGATTGGCTGATCTTTCTGCTGTAATGTCGAAACGGCATCCAAGTGAGAATCCTTTCATAATGAAGCTTTCCTATTCCCGATTTCTTTTGCTCGTAATCATCTTGGCGGTTCTTGGGCTGGCTCCTGCGAGCTTTGCGCAAGCGCCGAGGCCTGCCTCGCCGGTTTCACCTGCCGGTGCCGTGCCCACCGATCCCCTACACGTCTTCAGCGCGTCGGTACAGGCGCTGACGGCGAAGGTAACCAAGTCGGTGGTGCAGATCGTCGCCACTGGATACGGTTTCAGTTCAGACAAACAGTCCACCGACACAGCGCTGTTCGAACCGCAGGAGGCGATTGGCGCTGGCGTCATACTTACGCCCGATGGCTACATTGTCACGAATGCGCACGTGGTGCAGGGAGCGCGTAAGATCCGCGTGCGTTTGCCCGGGCTCGAGACGCCGGGAACGGATGAGTCGCTGCCGCACGGACCGATGAACGCCAAGCTGGTTGGAATTGATCGGCAATCGGACCTGGCGGTGCTGAAGATCGATGGCCAGAACCTGCCGGCGCTGGAACTGGCCGACTCAGACAATCTTAAGCAGGGCCAAGTGGTGTTTGCTTTCGGCAGCCCGCAGGGGCTGGAGAATTCCGTGACCATGGGCGTGGTGAGCGCTACCTCGCGGCAAGTGAGCGACGACAATCCGACGACCTACATTCAAACCGACGCGCCCATCAATCCGGGCAACAGCGGAGGCCCGCTGGTGGACGTGGATGGCCGTGTGGTGGGCATCAATACGTTCATCCTGTCGGAGTCGGGCGGCAGCGAGGGTCTGGGATTTGCGATACCCAGCAATGTGGTGCGCAATATTTATGACCAGCTCAAGACCGAAGGGCACGTGCACCGCGGTCAGATCGGCGTATTCGTGCGCACCATTACGCCTGACCTGGCCGAAGGACTGAAGCTGCCGCGCAGCCACGGCGTTCTGCTGGAAGACGTGTCGCCTGACTCGTCGGCAGACAAGGCCGGCCTGAAGATTGGCGATGTGGTCACGAACATCGGGGGCAAACCGGTGGGTGACGTAAAGGAGTTTGCGACGCTGTTGTTTGCCTACAAGATCGGGCAGCCCGCTCCCATTGCCGTGTTGCGGAATGGCAAAGAGGTCACGATTGATGTGACAGTCGTGGAGCGGCCCGATGACCCACAACGCTTCGCCGACATGGTGACTGGACCGGGCAATGTTGTGCAGAGGCTGGGGATCGTGGGGATCGATATCAATGGCGAATTGAAGCACCTGTTGCCTGACCTGCGAATCCCCTCGGGAGTGATTGTCGCAGCGCGGACTCCTAGCAGCGTGCTGTTGGGCGAAGGACCAGAGCCGGGCGACATCATCCACTCCGTCAATACCACTCCGGTAACGGACCTCGCTGGACTGAAGCAAGCGCTGCGAAACCTGAAATCGGGCGACCCTGTGGTGTTGCAGATTGAGCGCGACGGCGAGCTGAGCTACCTGGTGATGGAGTACGAGTAGCTACACATCAACAACACCGCAGGTGCCGGGAGCGCTATCGTCAGCGTCCTGCGGTCCTTTGGGGCCGCCTTCGCGCATCTTGGCGCTGATTTCGTCGATAGTCACTTCGACGACCGCCGTTGATGTCAGGTGGGATGAAGGCGCGGGAGTGTAGTCTCGTCCGGCGGTGCGTCCGGGGAAATAGCGCTGGGTCATCGCTTCGAACATCGCGCGCTTGGCGTCCTCGTCTTCGAAGATGCGGCCACGGCCAAAGCACATCACACATCGATAATTTGCGGAATGATACTTGGCGTCGCGCGAGTACACCAGGCCATCGAGCTGGGTGACGGTGACACAAACCGGTATGCCCGATGCCAATTGCCGCAGCGTACGACTAGCTGGTCCGCTGTGAAGGTAGATGCGGTCGGGTTGATCAGCAGAATACTGATAAAGCATGGGGATGACGTACGGGCGGCCATCGTGTTCAAAGCCGACGTGTGCGACTTGTCCCTCGGCGAGGAACTCTTGCGCGCGTTGAGGAACGGCACGTTCGGGATGCTGACGGACTTTGGTCGTCCACTGGTTGGTCGCCTCACCCATGCTTAATCTCCTATGCATACAGCATGGCTGAAATTGGGGTGGATGGGAAGGGCGGAGAATCAACTGGCTGCGAGTTCGTGTTGAACGGGTTGCGGGCCGAGCGCGAGGCGCTGCTCGGCGATGCGAAGGAACCATTGGTCCATGACGACGTTGCGACAGAACGACTGGTTGCGGAGGAGCCGACGGCCCGCGAATTCCTTGAGAGTGTGAGGCATGAGTTGCGAAATTGTCTCGATGCGGGTGCGCTCGCGATGGAGGCGGGCGTTCAGTAGCTCGCGGTAGAGCGACAACTGTTTCGCGCTGTACTCGCCTTCGGCGCAAAGAATGGCGTGCGCGGCGATTAATCCGGACTCGATGGCGGGACGGATGCCTTCGCCGCTCTCCGGATACGCCAAGCCGGCCGCATCGCCGATGAGTAGCACGCCGTCGTCCAGAATTTTGCGCTGCGAACGGCCAAACAAGCCATAAGCATGGCCAGCAATGCCGTTGTTCGGAGTCTCGACGGCGCGGGTCTGCGCTAAGTAGCCGACGAAGTCCTTCACGTGGCGCGAGATTTCGTGGGAGTCGGTACGTCCGAGTCCCACATTGAGGTAGTTGTCTTTGCGAAAAACCCAGCCGTAGCCCAACATGTCACGGCAAAAGAAGAGTTCAGGAATCTCGCCAGCGACTTTCGAGCGCGCGGCCTGCGGAGCGTCCATCTCAAACTCAATTTCCTGTGCCAGCACAGGGGCCGGCGATCCTTTGTTGCCGAGATAGCGGCCGACCGGACAGAAATGTCCGCCGGCACCGACTAACATGCGGACGCGAATTCCGCCGTTGAGGAGCCAGCCGTTGCTAGTGCGTTCAATTGACGTTAGCGCGACGCATTCGCGAACAGGCGCGCCACTGCGGCGCAACAGGAATTCGTCGAACTCGCAGCGGCGAATGCCGTAGCTGACAACGCGGTCGCTGCGGACTTCAACCTGCGGACCGCCGATGGAACTGAGGCGAAAGCCGGTAATGGGCTGAAGAGTGCGTCCTGGGGCGTATTCGTCGGGCGCGAACTCGAGTTCGTCGAGCACCAGGGGCGTGATCCATCCGCCGCAAAGTTTATTGCGAGGGAAGGCTGCGCGATCGACGATGAGCACATCGAGACCGGAGTTGCGCAACGCCCAGGCACATGACGATCCGGCAGGACCGCCGCCGACGATGACTACATCGCACGTGTCCACAGTTCGGTGTCCTCTTCGTGGCTGAACGGGGCGTACAGGTGTTCGCGCGTCCACGGGATCGCCTGGCAGCGGCTTCCTGCGAACAACACTTGGAACAGTTGCAAATTGCCGGCGCGAAAAGTGGCGATGGATCCGGCAAGGTAGAGCCGCCACATGCGGGCGAAATCTATGCCGTAGTCATTTACGACGGCATCGAAGGAAGCCTCAAAGCGCGCCAGCCAGTGTTCGAGGGTCTTGGCGTAATGCTGACGAAGATTCTCGATGTCGAGCACGGAGAAGTTGTGCGGTTCGAGGACCTCCATCGATTCGCGGAGCGACGGCGCGTAGGCACCGGGGAAGATGCGCTTCCTGATCCAGACGCTAAACGGCTGTGGACGATTGCGGCCGATGAAATGCAAAAAGCCACGGCCGGTATCGCCGATGGCGCGATGGATGACACGGCCAAGCTCGGGATAATTCTCGCGCCCCACATGCTCGAGCATTCCGACCGACACGAACACGTCGAATTGACCGCTGGCATTGCGGTAGTCGTCTTCGACAAACTCCACGCGGTTGGAGACGCCTGCCTTCTTCGCCCATTCGCGTGCATAAGCGATCTGTTCACGAGAAATGTTAAAGGCTTTTACGCGGACTCCGTAGTGTTGCGCCATGTAGATGGCCAGCGCACCCCATCCACAGCCAACCTCAAGCACGGTCTCTCCGGGGCGAAGTCCGAGCTTTCGGCAGACGAGGTCGAGCTTGGCCTCTTGCGCCTCTTCGAGCGATGCGTCGGGCGTGGGGAAATAGGCGCAGGTGTACACCATTCGCTCATCGAGCCAGAGCCGATAGAAGTCGTTGGAGAGATCGTAGTGGTGATGGATATTCCGCGACGAACCTTGTCGGGTGTTGGCCTGCGCCCAGTCCTGCCACTTCGACAACATGCGCCAGGTCCAGTTTCGGACGCGGGGAGACGACCGATTCACGCATTCCAAGCTGCGAACCAGGTCTCCTTCCATCTCGATCTTGCCGGTGGAATAGGCGTCTCCAAAACCCACTTCGGGATTCATGACCATGGAAAGTAGGGTGGAGCGGTCCGGGATACGAACGGTTCCGACAACCGGTGTGTCGGTTTGGGGCAAGTCTTCTGCGTCGCCGATAGCGAGGGCGACAGGAATGGGACCAAGCAGAGAGCGCAAAAAAGCAAGAAGCTTAAGGTCCAAAGGGGAAGTCGCAGGTCGGTTCACAGCTTCCTCCGGGTTTTTCGACATCATAGCCGCAAAATTACATATCGCGCCAGCTACTATTTGAGACGGAATTTCGTTAGCGGCGGATGCAATTTTCCGGCACTACTCGATTGGCGCTTTTCCAGCACCCAAGCGTGGGATGCCCGCGCGGAAAGTAGGTTGCCTCCCGCTCACGGGAAACCGGCCGAACCGTCTGGTAGTCGACATTACTTTTCCTGCGTCAGGCAGCTGCCGTCGCCGTCGTGATGGTTTCCAGCCCATGCGCGTTGGGTCCAGTCTCTCTCGCGCGCAGCATCAAGGCGAAGAACAACGCCAGGAATCCCAGGATCGAAAACAGCCACATTCCTAGGGCGTATCCATGGAAGTTGTCGGGCCCGGCGTGCCCGACGTCGTTAGCTTTGCCGATGGCCAGATTGAAGATGAAGAAGCCGATCTGCTGCAGCAGGCTCATCAGAGCGTACGCCGTGCCGAGGCGATGTTCGTTCACGATATAGGCGACCGACGGCCACATGACCGCCGGTATCAGCGAGAAGGCGATCCCCATGAGCGATACCGGGACGAGCAGAGAAATGTTGCTATACGCGATCATCAGGTAGACGGGCATCATCAGGAACGAGCCGACGACCATGAGCGTCGCGCGCTTGCCGATTTTGTCGGCTAACAGGCCGAACAGTGGCGTCGCGATCATCGCAGAGAAGGGAAGGATGCTGTTGTAGAACCCGGCCCGTCCTTGTGCCGCCGCGAACGCGGCGGTCGAATTGGCTGCCGCGCCCATCTGGGAAAGAATTTTGCTGCTGAAGATGTCAATGGCGAACGTACGAAATGGAAAGATGCCAGAGTAGAAGGTGAAGCACAGTGCTACTACGTACCAATACGAAGCATTGAACTTGAGGCCTTCCGTGAAGCTCAACTTGTCGGGCTCGCCCGACTTGCCGAGGTGGAATCGGCCCTCGGCGTAACTCTCGAGAACCCAATACACCACGGCGCCGAGCACGGCGGTTGAACCGACCACTGCAGCCAACACCAAGGGACGATGCCAGCTGGGTAAGGCATTTACACCGTTGGGGAAGAACGCAAACTTGGCCCAGGTGGGCGAGTTGTCGGCGGCGATCGATGCCATGCGCGCGATGGTGAGGTTGATGCCGAAGGCGAAACTGAGTTCCTTGCCCTTGAACCAGCGGGCCAGCGCGGTGGTGACGGCGACAATCTGTGACTCGGCGCCGAGGCCGACCAGGGCACGTCCAGCAACCATCGTGTAGAAACTCGCGCGAAACGCGGTCAGGATGGCGCCCAGAAGAATCAGGATGGAGAACAGCATCAGCGACTTCTTGATACCGAACTTATCAATGAGAATGCCGCCGATCAGCAGGGTCGCCAACGCGGCCACGCTATAGCTGGCGTTCAGCCATCCGAACATCGACGCGGAAAAGCCGAGCTGTTCGAGAAAGATGCGCTCCAGTGGATTGATGCTGTCGTAAACATAGTAATTGCCGAACATAGCCAGGCTGACAAAGATCAGCACCAGCCAGCGATATAACTGGCTGGGCTGGGGGCGCGCTTCAACGGCGACATCAGGAGAAGACATTCGTTCCCTCGAAAGACCGGGTGAGAAAGGGAAACGATATCAGATGAGAGAGAGGAGAGCTATGAAAGCGAAAATCCCAGGCGCAGGCGCGGTATGCCTGGGATCTTCATCAGCATTCGTAAGTAAGAGCGAGAATTTGCACTCAGGGCATCGAGGAGAGAATCGCCCGGTACTCGTCCTCAGTGAAGGCTTTCAAAGTTTGCGTGGTTACATTGCCGGCTGCTCCAACCGACAACATAAACTTTGCGCAAACGTCATCGCTGGGGAACTCGGCGATCAGCACGGCGTCGTGATGTCCCATTGTCAGATACCACGCATGAATCTTGCCGCCCACGGAAGCCGCGCCCTTGCGGGCAGCGTCCAGCCGCGACGGGCTTTCTTTGACCTTGGCTATTCCTTGCGCAGTATAGCGCAGTAGTGCTACGTAATGTGGCATAGCGGTAACCCTCCTTGGTGAACCGTGACATTATCCATAGCCGTAGTCGCGATGCCAAGTGTTCGAAGAGTAATCTGCCGCTTTTGCCTTGGAGCGGTGTGGAGGAGCAGGGAGCACCTGCTTCTGGAAATCATTGCATTTTCCGCGGATTAGTCCATTATTACTGCGAAACGAGGACGCCATGAGAGACGCATCGCAAGCCAACAAAGCCGCACGTGGAACCGGCGCGGGTACCGAGGGCGGACTCGTCCGCACTGGATTGGCCCTCGCCAACTGGAGCGAGCGTTGGTTCCCTGATCCGTTAGTATTCGCGTTCATCGGCATTATCGTTGTGTTCGTGACCGGCTTGTTACTGCACGAGGGCCCGTCGAAGCTGGCCATCGCCGGCGGAAAGAGTTTCTGGTCATTGGTTCCATTCACCATGCAAATGGTGATGATTATCATTGGCGGCTACGTCGTGGCGTCGACGCCGCTGGTGTATCGGGCGATTCGCTGGCTGGCGGGTGTTCCCAAAACTCCGCGCGGTGCGATTGCGATGGTGGCCTTGTTCTCGATGCTGACTTCGCTGATTTCCTGGGGATTGAGCCTGATCTTCAGTGGCCTCTTCGTGCGGGAGCTCACGCAACGCGTAAAAGGTTTGGATTACCGAGCTGCGGGAGGAGCAGCATATCTCGGCCTCGGAGCAGTTTGGGCCATGGGACTGTCATCGTCGGCCGCCATGCTGATGGCGACCAAGTCGGCAATTCCCCAGTCGCTGTTTGCGATCAGCGGAGTGATTCCACTGACCCGCACGCTGTTCCTATGGCAGAGCATAGCAATGACGGCAGTCCTGATTGTCGTGTCGGTGCTAATTGCCTACTTCTCGGCGCCGTCGGCAGACAAAGCGCGCACGGCGGCCGATTACGGCATTGAGTTTCAACCCACCGCGGGAGCGATGGAGGTGAGAACCAAGCCGGGAGAGTGGCTCGAATACAGCCCAATCCTCAATATCCTGGTAGCGGCGTTGCTCACGTGGTATCTCATCGATGTGTTTCGCACCTCGCCGCAAGGCGCACTCGCGGCGCTCGATCTGAATACCTACAACCTGATATTTCTCACCGTCGGAATTCTGCTGCACTGGCGCCCCAAGCGCTTTATGAAGGCGGTGACCGAGTGTGTCCCGGCGACCGGTGGCGTGCTGATCCAGTTCCCGTTCTATGCGGTGATCTTTGGGATGATCGTAGGCACGGGAATCTCGGATTGGTTGGCGAAGTTGTTCGCCGCCGTGACCACGCACAACACGTTTCCGCTGCTGGTGGCGATTTATTCAGCCGTCCTGGGGGTGTTCATTCCGTCGGGCGGCAGCAAGTGGGTGATCGAGGCTCCCTATGTGCTGCAAGCGGCTAACCTGCACCAGGTTCATCTAGGCTGGGTGGTGCAAATTTACAACGCCGCCGAGGCGCTACCGAACCTGGTGAATCCATTCTGGATGCTGCCGCTGCTGGGCATTTTGCGGCTGAAGGCGCGCGACCTCGTGGGTTACGGGATGTTGCAACTCGCAGTGCACATTCCGATTGTGTTCTTCCTGTGCTGGTTTTTCGCGCGGACGCTGACATATATGGGGCCGGTAAAGTAGCATCATAGAGATTTTCCGCACGTTCCAAGATCAGGAATGTGGGGGGCGCCCGCCATCCGCCAATAAACCACTTGCTTTCTTTGGATGGCCAAGCTGATAATCCGCAATCGCCCCACGACATGAGAAACATGGGCCCAATCGAAGAAACCGCGAGGCAGAGGAATCGCCGTCGCGCAGCATCGCTAATCCTGACGCTGGCAGCGGTCATGGTGGTCGGCGTCGTGTCCGGATGCGAGACCTCGACCGCCGCGACGAATGCCGCGAACCAGCTCACCAAGGTTTCTCAGCAGCTTGCCGACTACTACACGGACTTGTCGAGCCAGGTGGATGACACCATCGCCCTCAATCAGATACAGGCCGAGTTACTGGGCCTGCCATTTGACGATTCCGATCATGCGCGCCTGAACACGACCAAGCAGGAGATCGGCAAGCGCGCCGCCATGGCTAAGGCGCTGGGTGCGTTGGCAGCGGCCTACGCAACGCTGGCCGGTTCGAAGTCCGCGGCTGACATCGGCACAGCGGCGTCAAACCTGGCGGCAGCGTGCACGACGCTCTCCCCCATTCCCGGCGGAGGCGGTATTGGCGACGTTCTGTCGCAGGCCAGCCGGGAACTAGTGGAACTGATACGGACCCGCAAGTTGCGCCAGAGTTCGGGAGCGATCGCCAAGGCAGTGGCGGCGATTGACACGCTCTTCCAGCAGGAGTCGCCGGTCTATGAGTCGATCAACCGCCAACGCATCACGCTGGCACAAAGTCTAGCGGTGATGCTGTTGCAGAAGGACATGGTAGACGTGAATCCGGTACTGGCGCCGGCACTCAAGCCGTTCGATCTGACGTCGAAGCTGCCGGCCGGCCAGACTCCAGCGGAAATGCGGCACCTTGCTGAACTGAAAATTCAGGCCACGGGTGACAGCCAGATCAGCGCGTATCACGCGAACACGGTGGCGCTGGCGGGCGCGTTAAAGTCGGCGAGCCAACAGGTGGAGGCGGTAACCAAGAAGCATTGACGCCACAGAAGATTGGAACAGGAAGGGACTGAACCGAAATGGGTGACGCTCTAAGCAGTCTGGAAGCGCAGTATCTGTTCCTGACGCAGCACCTGGCCGCGATTCTAGGGGCCTGCCAAACCGACGATCAGCGCACGATCGTGCGGACGAACTATGTCGCGGCGCGACGCAATTATTGGGATGCCATCAACCAGATCTTTCACGACGACGATCCGCAGATCGAGCAGGTCGTATCGCAGATGAAAGACGCGCAGGATTCTTTGCAAAAGATGACGCTGGACCTGGCCAACATCGCCAAAGTCATCACCGCCATCACCACTGCGGTGAAAGTCGGCACCGAGTTGGCATCGATGGCGGGCTAGCGGACACAGATGCCAACGCCACAGAGGCGTGCGACCTTAACTCGCAAGTAGTAGCATAGGGCTACGCTCGTTTCTTGTGGGGATTCCAACACCTGATTTGCCAGCGCCTGCATGATTAGTACCTTGCCCAGTGTCAAAGCACGACGTGCCCGCTTCGCACTCGTGGCCGGCATGATGCTGATATTCGTAATGAGCGTCGCGTTACAGGCGCGCGAGCCCAGCTCCGAGGTTGACCGCATGAGCACGCTGGAGCGCATCAGCCAGCCCGGCTGGTGGCCCACCAAGCTGCTGCCAACGCGCAAAGACTTTGTCGGATCCGAGGCCTGCGCGCAATGTCATGCCTCGATCGTAGCTTCTGCCAAAGGCAGCGAGATGGCAAACGCTCTGCTGCGGCCCGGTGACAGTGACGTCTTGCGCACTCACGAGGGCCAAAGTTTTCACCTCGAATCCTTTGTGTACAAGCTTGAGCATGCGCCGCATAGCTACCAGTATTCGGTAAGCCGGGGGACGGACGCAGCCTTGCAACCCATTACCTGGGCCTTCGGCGACGGAAAAATCAGCCAGGTCTACGTGACCGTCCAGCAGGGCACGTACTACGAAAGTCACTTTAGTTACTTCGGTGGCATTTCCGGATTCGATCGCACCACCAACCAGCCTCGGCGTGCTGAAACCGTTCAGGCAGCAGTCGGACGCATAGTAATGCCGGAGGAAGCCCGCAGATGTTTTGCCTGCCACGCCGCCGCTGTCACCGCCGAAGGCGGATTCGACGATGTGATTCCGGGAGTGAGCTGTGAAGCGTGCCACGGTCCCGGTGCGGACCACGTCGCTGCCATGAAGGCCCATATCGAGGGCGGTGAGGGCTTAACCATGAACCCGAAGCATCTTGATCGCACCGCCTCGGTGGACTTCTGTGGCGCGTGTCACATGACTTGGGTCGACGTGCAACTCGGCGATTTGACCGGAGCCTCGACGGTTCGCTTTCCGGCCTACCGGCTGCAAAACAGCCAGTGCTGGGCCAAGGGCGATGCCCGCATCACATGCGTGGGTTGTCATGACCCCCACCAGCCGATGGTGCGCGATACTACCTTCTACGACCAGAAGTGCTTGGGGTGTCACGTGACAAAATCTGGAGCGGCCGCGACCAAAGACCATCCGGGAAAGGCATGTCCGCAGTCCGATCATGACTGCGTGAGTTGCCACATGCCGAAGCGCGAATTTGCCGACACCCACTACTCATTCACCGATCATGACATTCGAGTCGTTCGTGCAGGCGAGGTGGTGCCTGATTAGCGGTGGTCGCATAAATGCGATTTGAAAGGGTACGGCTTTACAGCTTGCGAAAAAACTAGCGTTTGCGACTGTTTCGTATCAGGGCATGCCTTCAGAGGCTGCTGAAAAAGTCACTTCGCCGATGGTTTTGTATCAGGGCACGACTTCAGTCGTGCCGTAAGACGTTGAAAATACGGTAGGGCTTTAGCCCCTGAGGTTTTTCTCCAGCAGCGAAAATGACTTTTTCAGCAGCCTCTTCAGTCATGCCGCAAACGATTGAAAATGGGCTTGGGCTTTAGCCCCTGAGGGAATTCGAAGTTCCGGTCGCGCGGTATCTATGAGACCGCTTGTAGGAAGGCACTCAATTCTTAGTGCCAGTGACTTGTAAGACGAACCGAGTTGCGATTGTGAGGAATCTAGAATGACGAAACGGATGTTCGCGGTTGGAGTTCCAGCGCTTCTCCTGGCAGTTGTAGTTCTTGCGGTCCGTCCGACGATGGTCAGAGCTGGCGCCAGCGCCGACACAAAGACGGCTGCACAGCAATTCAAGAATATCCAGGTCCTGAAGGACATTCCCGCCGATCAATTGGTTCCCACTATGCAGTTCATCAGCGCGTCGCTAGGAGTGGAGTGCGACTTCTGCCACGTTGAGCGCGAGATGGACAAGGACGACAAGAAGACCAAGAAGACGGCCCGCGAGATGATGCGCATGATGGCTGCCATCAACCAGAACAATTTCTCAGGTGAGCGCGAGGTTACGTGCAACACCTGCCATCGGGGAGCGATCCATCCCCAGGCGATTCCCGCCATTGCGATGGAAGCGCCCAAGCAGGCTGTCGCCGACAGCAACCAAGACGACGCAGCGGCACGCGCGAGTTGGCCATCGGGGAATGCGGTTATCGCCAAATATCTTGAGGCGGCCGGAGGAACGGCTGCACTCGAAAAGGTCGCCACGCGGGTGGAGAAGGGGAACGCATTGCTCGGTGGAGGCCGCAAGCTGCCCATCGAAGTGTTTGCCAAGTCGCCCGACATGCGCGTTTCCGTGATGCACACTCAGAATGGCGAAAGTGTCACGGCCTACAACGGACACGCGGGCTGGCTGGCCACTCCAGGGCGTCCCTTGCACGAAATGTCGGCTTCCGACCAGTACGCGGCGCGACTCGACGCCACGGTGATGTTCCCAACCCACCTGGCCGCGATGTTTGCCGAGACCAGGCTGCAACCGCATCCGGAGGAGGTCGACGGTCACGCAGCGACTGTGGTCTGGGGCATAAGTAAAGGAGAGCCGCCGGTGAAGTTCTACTTTGATCCGCAGAGCGGATTGCTGGTGCGAATGCTGCACTATACCGATACCGCCCTCGGGCTGAACCCGACGCAGGTTGACTACGCGGATTATCGTGACGCGGGAGGAGTGAAGACCCCGTATCGCTGGACCATTGCGCGTCCCAGCGGGGCGTTCACCATTCAACTGGATGAGGTGCAGAGCAACGCGCCGATTGACGCGTCGAGATTTGAGGAGCCACCGTCTCCGCCGCCCGGGACCGACGCGCCCGCTTCGCCTCACTGAGTCGGTCATGGAATAGGACAACAGTTTATTGAGGCTTTGAAAGGGCACTCACTTCAGCCGGCGGTTAGAGGCGGAAGCACCACGCTTGAGCGTGGTGAAGAAGCCGAGACGAAAGGTGGAAGCACCACGCTTTAGCGTGGTGAATAAGGCTCCACGGTCCCGATGGCTTTAGCCATGGCGGTGTCGGGTCAGCTTAAAATCGTTTCAAAGCAGCCTTGTATCAGGGCACGCCTTTTGCAGGATAGAGGATGCTGCTCTAGGAATCTGACTGCGTTATCATGGTGCGCCTGAAGGTGCCCATGTCCCACTTCAATCTGCCGTTCCGCTCGTTATTCGTGCTGCTGGCGTTCGTTTGCGCATCGATGCCGTTTGCACTGGCCCAGGATACGACCTGGAAGTTCGCTGTGTCGGGTGATTCCCGCAATTGCGGCGACATCGTCGTTCCGGCGATTGCTCAAGGAGTTTTGAACGACGGAGCCGCGTTCTATTGGGACCTGGGCGATTACCGCGCGATTTACACTTTCGACGAAGATTACCTCCGACTGAACCCGGGATCGACGATTACGGATTACCAGAACAACGCATGGCCCGACTTTATCAATCACCAGCTCAAGTCGTTTGGGAGTTTGCCGGTGTTTTTGGGCATCGGAAATCACGAGCTGATTCAACCGAAAACCCACAACGAACTGATTGCTCAGTTCGCCGATTGGTATGACGCGCCCGTGATCCGGCAGCAGCGCCTGGCTGACAATCCGAACGATCACCTGGTGAAGACGTACTACCACTGGATCGATCGCGGCATTGACTTCATCAACCTCGACAACGCAGGGCCGGAACAGTTCGACGCGAATGAGATGACTTGGCTAACTGCAGAATTAAAGAGTGCTGCGGCCAACCCGGTCGATTCGCTCGCTTGTCGTCGGCATGCACGCGGCTTTTCCCGATAGCTTATCTGCGGGACACAGCATGAACGACTCAGCGCAGGAACAGGCCAGCGGACGCCAAGCCTACCAAGCTCTTGTGGACTTTCGTCGCGCCACGCATAAGAGCGTCTATGTGGTGGCGAGCCATTCACACTTTGTGATGAACAACATTTACGCTACGGCATGCCACGCTAAAGACGACGTTCTGCCGGGATGGATTGTGGGTAGTGCTGGAGCGGTGCGTTATCGCCTGCCCCAAGACCTCGGCGAGTCAACGGTGGCGAGGACCAATGTGTACGGCTACCTGCTGGCGACTGTTGCTCCGGATGGCACGATTACCTTCGAGTTCAAGCACGTCGAGGAAAAAGACGTTCCGGCGGCGACCCGCGAATTATTTGGGGCTTCCCAGGTGCGATGGTGTTTCGAGCAGAACAAGTCGACTTATCAGGTGGGAGGACCGACCTGCCCGATTACGTGCTGCTCCCACTAGCGACGTTTCGCAGTTTACAACTTTGCGAGCAGCTTCATAGCAGATTTCAGCGACTGACGCGTGGCAAAGAAATCCGCCCAGGGATCGGCGCGTTTAGTGCGCTTCGCGAAGTTGCTTATGTTGAACGACGCCGGATCAAGGGTGGTTTTGACCTCTTTCCAATCCAGCGGCGTCGATACGGGCGCATGCGGCCGGCGGCGCACGGAATACGGCGCAACGACAGTCTGCCCAAAGCCGTTGCGGAACGGGTCGAGATAGACTCGCCCTCCGCGTGCAGCGATCGAGTGCTCGACGGTCAGCTCTTGCGGATGCGCGGCAGCAACCCGCTTGACCACGTCCTGTGCGAACGCCAGTACCTCCGAAACATCAGGCCCGGTGCGGATGGGCACAAACACGTGCAGTCCCCGGCTACCTGAAGTCTTGGCGAAACGACTCTAGCTTGACTGTGTCGAGCGCTTCCTTGATGTAAAGTCCGGCGCGCGCCGCATCGGAGAACAAGCCCGATTCCGGATCGCAGTCAAAACAGATCCAGTCGGGCTGTCGGGGCGTGCGGGCGCGGCTACCCATCACATGGACGGCGATGCACCCCAGGTTGGCCAGCGCCAATTGCGTTTCCAGCGAGCCGCCGACTACGTAATTGACGGATTTCCTTTTGCCTTCGGTGGTTTCGATCCGCTTGGCAGGTGTGCCGGGAGGCATGCTGACCGGCATCTCCTTTTGATAGAAACATTGGCCCTCCATTCCATCGGGACAGCGCTCCATCGTCAGCATGCGGTCTTTCACGTAGGGCTCGAGCAGCGGAAAAGATCCCGGCATAGAACTCGATGAGGTCGAGCTTGGTGTAACCCTCTTCGGGCCAGAATACTTTATCGGGATTGGAAACTTTAACCGGCAACTCGGTTGTCGCCGGTCGTGCGGTTTTGCGGGCTTTCATGCGCCAGCCTCCGGCACAGTAACGTCTTTGGCACTCTTATCGTCGCGCAGCCCTAAGAACACTGGCTGCCGCAGCTTGCGGTCGGCAGTCAATTCCTGATACGAGATTTGCGCGACCAGCTTCGGCGCAAGATAAGTGACATCGCGGTCGCGAGGAGGGTCGACCAGCGCGGGGGTCTTCCTGACCAGCGGCTGGAACTTCTTATGGAGGGATGCAAGCGTGTTCTCATCAAAACCGGTTCCGACTTTTCCGACGAAATGCAGCTTGCCGTCTTCATACGCTCCCAGCAGCAGCGCACCAAAGTGGCTGCGCGAACCCGCAGGCGCAGTGTATCCGGCGATGACGAACTCATCTTCCTGATGCACCTTGACCTTCAGCCAGAACTTCGACCGGCCTTCGACATAAGGCGACGACAGGTCCTTCGCGACCAAGCCTTCGTAACCGTGGCGCTTCGCCAGCTTGTAGGCTTCGAGACCGTTCTCCGCCAGGCGGTGCGAAAGCAACAACGCGCCTTTCGGTGCCACGACCTCCTCCAGACGACTGCGACGCTCGGAGAGTGGCTTGCGACGAAAATCTTTGCCATTGGCGTATAGGCAATCGAACGCCGTATACACTCGCTTTTCCTTGCTCTGCTGGAGAAGCTGAAAGCGCGAAACTTTCTTGCGGTCGAACACTACCACTTCACCATCGAGCAGCAGCGACGAAGGCCGCAGCTTTGCAATCGCCGTCGCGACTTCAGGAAAGCTCGCCGTGCGATCGAGGTCATTGCGCGACAGCAGCAACACACGCTTGCCCTCCTTATAGGCCAGCAGGCGGATGCCGTCATACTTTTCCTCGTACACCCATCCCGGCTTGTGGAACGGTTCCGCGACCAGCGTAGCCAGCATGGGCTGAACGCGGAAGGGGATTCGATCGCCCACAGCCATGTTCGCCGGATCCTTTCGTCAGTGGCCAGACTTCTTCGTCGCACTCTTGGCTGGCGCACGCTTGCTGGCGCGCTTTGCGGCCTTAGCGCCCGACGACTTGGTGGGCGTTGCCTTTGCAGGCTGAGGATCGCCGGTCGCGGCCTGCTCCACGTTGCCGCCGCGGTCGCGTGCGATGTCAGCCAGCAGGCGATGAGAAATCGCGGAGTACGGCTGTTCCGCGGTAATGTCGTCCTCGGAAGCGTACGCATCGCGATGCTTGATGAGCAGCCACGACGACTTGCCTTTGCTCGAACCGAATCCGCGGGTGCGCACCAATACCCACGAGCCCTGCAATTTCTTCCCGTGCAGGATGAACTTCAGGTCGCCTTTACGCAGGGCCTCGTC
Organism: uncultured Acidobacteriaceae bacterium; assembly: GCA_963730105.1. Classification (GTDB taxonomy): domain Bacteria; phylum Acidobacteriota; class Terriglobia; order Terriglobales; family Acidobacteriaceae; genus DASRAA01. Next base: position 119,680 of record CAVSQO010000002.1, on the reverse strand, counting down.
AACATCGGGGACTTCGGGCTCCCATGTGCCGGTGTCCCACACCATCACGGTTCCACCGCCGTATTCATCGGCGGGGATAACGCCTTCGAAGTCGGCATAGTCGATCGGATGATCCTCTACCTGCATCGCCAGACGCTTCACCGATGGATCGAGTGACGGTCCCTTCGGTACCGCCCACGAAAGCAGCGTTCCCGCCCATTCGAGGCGGAAGTCGTAGTGCAGTTGAGTAGCTCGGTGCTTCTGGATGACGTAGATGAGATGGGAAGAGGTCTTTTCGAGTCTACCTTTGCCGGAAGGCTCGGGCGTTTTCTGAAAGTCGCGTTTCTTGTGGTACTCGTCGAGTGACATAGGCTGAAACCTTGGATGCCGATTTTAGCCGCGAAGACAAGAAAATCCCACACATTCCAAACCTGGGGAAGTACTGATTAAGTCCGATTCTTTGAAGGGGACGGCCTTTAGGCCGTCCGTAAGTGCTGCGCGGCTTGATCAGACCTTCCCTGGGAATGTGTGGGTACTAGCATTCATCGACCGCCAACTACGGCTTCGAGCGATACATGACCGTCTTAGGGCCGCCCTCGCTGATCGTAAAGTCCGAGGGGACGGTGAACAGCGACGGGTCCGGCTCGGAGCGCTGGATGTTCGTCAGCTTGAACGTCTGCTCGCCCATGCGTGGGTCGCTCCGCTTGCTCAGGACGATCGTCTTGAGCTCGGGCGACGTCCACACCTCGGTGACGATGGTGATGGGCCGATCGTTGCCGATCTTGCCGACCGCGATGGTGCGGGTGGTGCGGAGTCCGGTGACCTGTACGCCTTCCATGATCTGCGAGCCGAGATTTTCGGAAGTGACATCCCCGTCAGCTTCAGCGAAACGCTTTTGCAGGAACATTGTGGATGTCCCCGGCGCATCCGGAGGAAGGCGGCGGGGGCATCGGTGCCCCGCTAGCGGCTTGAACGACAACGGTGTTGGTCGAGACCATCATGCCGCCGGGCCCACCGCCGCCGGGAGGAGGCACCGGGCCTTTCCATGCCGTCTTGTCGGTCAAGTTCAAGGTGTAAGAGGCGCCCGCCACCGGATCCTGGATAAAGACAAGGTGCGGAGCATCGGTCGCCGAGAGGTTGCCGAGTGCCGGGAGCGGAGCATCCTGCCGGGTGCGCCCCTGCGAATCGCGAGCGGTCGTTCCGCTGCTGCTCGAGGTGATGTGGGTGCCATCAGCAAGCGTCTGCACGGATTCGTTGGTGATGGTGGCGGAGTAGGGCGCGCCCGTTACCACGCGTCCGGAACCTGCGACTCCGCCGAAGGCAACTGCCGTCACCGGCCCAGCCGCGCTCGCTTGACCAGAGGCGCGATAGGTCACGTTGCCGCTGCCGCTATCTTGGGCCAGCGCGCAGAAGGATGCGGCCAATATGAAAATCAGAGTGCGTTTCATGGTCGAGTAGTTCTCCTTTTCGATCTCGTTTCGAAATTACGGTTGCAGACGGATAGCTTGCACCGAGCCGTCAGCCAGACTCAGGTTTGCGACAAAGTTGACTCCCTCCGGTACAGCGCCGGGAGGAAACATCGAGTCCGCAGGGACGGCGATCTGAATAGCGGGATCGGCCATCGCCCAATTCGCGGCCGGGGCCTTCCGGTGAGCGGCAACGTGGGCCCGATGAATGGGTGCAAGCGGCTTGATGGCTGGCTGTACTGCGATCGGCGGTTGAGAAGATGCCACTTGAGGAATCGGCGGAGCCTGTTTTGCAGCTCGGGGCAGCAAGGCCAGCAATACGATTACGGCTGCCGCTGCAGCAACTGCGGCGACGGGCACCCAGCGACGAAGTTTACGGTGTGGCTTGGCCGCTAGTGTTGTCTGCGTGGTTTTGTCGTAGTAGGCGGCGAAACCCTGACTTGCTTCTTCGTACTCTTCGACACGCGCTCGGCACTCGGCGCACGCGGCGACGTGTCGTTCGATTTCCGCGCCTTCGTTTTCGGCGAGCTCGCCGTCCATCCAGGCAACCAGACGTCCTGAAAAATTACACATTGCATTTCTCCGCTAACTTCTTGATCGCACGCTCTACCGTGTCAGCCACCGTGGAGGTCGGAACCCCCAGCACTTCGCCGATTTCGCGATAACGCAATCCTTCAGCCCGTAGCATCAGGCATTCACGTTCCTGCGGGTTCAACGAACGGACAGCCCTATCGAGCCGTCTGAATTTCTCCTGCGCTAACACTGCCTGCTCGGGCGACGCCGCGCTCGAAGCGGCATCGAAGACCGGGTCGAGCGGCTCACCCATGCGCTTGGCGTAACCCTGCTGGTAATTTCGCGCCCGATTGTGAGCGACGCGAAATAGCCAGCTGCGAATGTTCTCCTGCGAGTTGGGTGCCCCGTCCAAGCCGGTTTTGCTTGGGCGGGTTTCTGGGGCCGCTCCCCGCGGCGATCCTCTTTCAGCGAGATGTTTGTGCAGGCTGAGAAAGGCGTCCTGCACGACATCCTGCGCTTCCTCTGTCGAGAGCCCGAGACCGGCCAGATATCGCAGCAGAGGTTTGCGCAGTTCGCGATACAGATCGGTCGCCTCGCACGAATCGGTCGCAAAGCGCGGGAGCGGCAAGTTTAATGGGAACGATTCGCCACTCATAAGGTCCTTAGCATCGCGCCTCTAGTTATAGAACAATTCAGCGACCGGTTTTTACGGGCAGCGACCCCTGAGTTTCAAGTATTATCCTTTGGCGAAAGGGTAGCCCTTCGCGCAGAAGGTGAGGCCAGACGATGAGACTAGCTGCCGAAGCAAGAGTCCTGTTCCGGGTCGCGATAGTTGCCATATGCGCCGCGAGCGCGTTGTCCGCGCAAAGCCCGCAAGGTTCCTCCCCAAAATCAGCGGCCTCGCCGAGCGGCCCGACAAAAACGATCGTGGGCTGCCTTACCGGCTACGATGGTCATTACACGCTGGGCACGTCCAGCGATGTCCTTTATTTGCTGGTGGGCGATTCCGCTTTGTTCAAGCCCTATAACGCCATGCTGGTGCGGGCGACCGGAACCGTCTCTGAACCGCTGCCCCACGACTCGATGAGGAAGCATGACCTGTCTCAACAGCCTCCCACGCTGAAGGTGTCGAAGTTGAAGAAGGTGGCTGACGGCTGCAACTAGAGAGTTGCTTTGGGAGTTGGCCCCGGATTGCGCCAAAGACGTGATGCGGTCGAGATGATAGCGAAACGCGTGAGAGTTCGATAAGAGATCAGGTTGGTGGCAGCTGATGCTGTAAGCGTCTGGTGAGCCACCTACTTCGAAAAAATAATCTTCAGGGTGCCCCGTTCAAGCAAAGCTTGAGCGGGTCTTTTCGTCCGTGAAAATCCACGGCCTGTCTATCGTCCTCCGTGTCCTCTGTGCCGAGCCTGCCCTCAGCGGAGTCGAAGGGTGGTGAAAAACTTCGCTTCCCAAAACGGGAATCCTCGCACGAAATTTCTCACAAAGTCCTTGCATTTTTCCCTTGCACTTTGCAACGCTCATAACGTGGGGGTATTGCTCCCGCAAGGACGCTGTACGACTTTGCTGCCTGTTGTTCTTTAACTTACAACTGACAACTGGCAACTGACAACTGAACACTTGGAGGTTTTATGTCCTACCCTACCTGCAACCATCTCAAAGAAGATGGCGCTCTCTGCGGCTCCCCAGCCCTTCGCGGTAAGAAACTCTGCTTCTACCACCACCGCGATCACCAGCGCCTTAAGTACAGCGAACGCATTCTCCGATGTAACGACCCCCTCCGGCCCACTGCCCCGCTGCCTAAGACTCTCCCGGAGATGCAGTTCAGGCTCTATGAAGTCATGACCGCCCTGGCCGACGACAGCCTCCCCATCAGGCGAGCCGGCAAGCTACTGTACGCCTTGCAACAAAGGTCTTCCTTGCTCCGCAAGATCGCGAGCTAGCCATGCAACTCCTTGCGGCTGACGACTTTACGTATAAACCACACGCGCTCAAGCACTTGGGTGGCGAAGTCGCTATCCCCATGAAAACAGGTATTTTGCAGACAGGGGGAGGGGGTACCACCGCGAGGAAATCCTACGTTCCGACGTATCTCGCGTACAGACTTCTGGCGATGGCGGTGTCGGTGGTGCCTTTGATGATGGCGCGGCCGTCGGGGAAGAGGGTCATTTCATACGGCTCGTGCCAGAACTTCAGGACGAACTCGTTGTGTTTCACCCGTCCGTGTGGAGTGAGGCGGCGGGTGATTTCGTCGAAGTCGATGGGGCGCTGGCGCTCGTGAATCTGGATCGAGTTGCGGCCGCACATCGAAATATGCGGACGGCCTTCTCCGGCGAGGTGGACGAAGTCGTGTTGCTGGCAGGCGCGGCAATCTTCGCGCGGACGAGCGGTCGAAACTTCGGCGTGATCGTTCGTCCAAACGTCGTACGACCAAAGCGTGCGACGAAGCTTGTCGCGGGCACCGACGATGAGCTTCATCGCCTCGGTGGCCGCGATGGACGCCACGAGGTTCACGGCTGAATTCAGGATGCCGGAGGTGTCGCAGGTCTCGACCATTCCTTTGGGGGAATCAGGAAAGATACAGGCGAGGCAGGCGGTCTCTTCGGGCAGCACGGTCATAGTGACGGCGTAGCTGCCGACTCCGGCGGCGTAAATCCAGGGCAGACTTTTGCTGACAGCGTAATCGTTGATGAGGTAACGAGTTTCGAAGTTATCGGTGCCGTCGAGAATGAGGTGGACGTTTCCCAGCAGATCGGCGGCGTTGTCGGGCACGAGATCAGCGGCGTGTGGCTCGACGGTGATTTCGGAGTTAAAGCCGCGGATCTTGCGGGCGGCAGCGATGGCCTTGGGCAACGACTCGGCGGCGTCAGTCTCGTCGAAGAGCACCTGGCGCTGCAAGTTGCTGGCCTCGACGTAGTCGCGATCGATGATGCGCAGGTACCCGACTCCGGCACGCGCGAGCAGGGAAGACAACGCTGACCCGGTCGCGCCGCATCCCACCACAGCGACCCGCGCGGCGGCGAGGCGCTGCTGGCCTTCGGGTCCCACGGGCTGAAAGAGGATTTGGCGAGAATACCGCTCAGTGAATTCCAACCGGACTACCTGCTCTCGGGAAGCTTCCTTCGTTATTATAGGTAACGCCACGTCATAGGAAGCCCATCGGGGTTTCGTCTTAAGACTCGCACCGGGACGGTCGGCCGAGGGGCACGCGATTCCGGCAGGACGCGGGAGCGGGGCAGGCACGGCAGCTTCGACCGCGGCGGCATGGAACTGGCGGGTCCACCAAAGGTTACGAGTTTGAGCAAGCCAACCACGCCATTCATCATCGGGCTAGGACTGCTGGGCGCCGCACTGACGCTGGCCCCTTGCCTGGCGTGGCCGCAAGCTCCTGAGCAGATACCCAATCCACAGAATGAGACGGTTGATACGCAGCCGCATCCGCTGCCCGCGCTGAATAGCGCCGCCAAATACGAAGGCGAAATCGTGCGCGAGATCCATTTTAGGGGGATCGAGGGCACCAATCCTGAGATGCTGCGTGGCCTGTCGCTGGTGAAAGTCGGTGAGCCGCTGGACCGCGACGCGCTGCGGGAGACGATCCGCGTACTGTACACGACGGGACGGTTCTCGAGCCTGCACGTGGAAGCGTCACCGGCGGCGGGCGGAGGCATCGCGCTGACGTTCGTCACCACGGAGAACTATTTCAATGGCGACGTTAATATCGATGGTCTGAACAAGAAGACGCCGCCCAAGGCGCACCAGTTGATTTATGCGGCCAAGCTTGACCTGGGCGATTTGTTTTCCGAAGACAACATAACCCGTGCGATCGAGCGCATGAAGAAAGTGATGGGCGACAACGGCTATTACCAGTCGGTGATTACCTACGACCTGCAGCCGCACGAAGATACGCGCCAAATGGACATGGTGTTTCATGTCGCGCCTGGCGACCTGGCGCGGGTAGGCGCGGTGAAGATTGAGGGTGATACCGGCATCGCGCCGGAACAGATCGTGCAAATCACCAAGCTGAAGTCGGGCGCGAAAGTGAAGAACGCCGACTTGACGCGCGCGCTAGAACGGCTGCGCAAGCACTACCAGAAAAACCAGCACCTGGAGGCACAGGTGTCGTTGACCGACCGCGACTACCGTCCGGAGAGCAATCGGCTGGACTACGTCTTCGAAGTGGAGCAAGGCGCAAAGGTCTTGATTACCGCTGAAGGCGCGAAGATCCGGTCCGGCGAAATCAAGAAGCTGGTGCCGGTATATCAGGAAAACGCGGTTGACGAAGACCTGCTGAACGAAGGCCGGCGCAACATGCGCAACTACCTGCAGACGCAGGGGTACTTCGACGCCGATGTGCAGGTGGAGCGGCGGCCGGTCCCGGACGAAGACCAGGTCGATATCGTCTACAAGGTCAATCAGGGCGAAAAGCACGCGCTGGCCTCGATCCAGATTGAGGGCAACAGATATTTCGACCAGTCGACGATTCGCGAGCGCCTTAGCATCCAGCCAAAGAGCTGGATCGTCACCAGCGGGCGTTTCAGCCAGCGCATGATGACTAACGATGCCGCCTCGATTAAAGCGCTGTATCAGTCGAACGGCTTCCTGGATGTGAAGGTCGATGCCAGTTTGGACGAGAACTACAAAGGTGCGTCTGGCGAACTAGCGGTGGTGTTTCGCATTACCGAGGGACCACAGACGCTGGTGAGCCAGGTCAAACTGGAGGGGAACAACAGCTACTCGACACAACGGCTGACGCAGTTGCTGAGCAGCGTGCCAGGACAGCCGTTCAGTGAGGCTGATGTTGTCAGCGACCGCGACGCGATGACGTACTTCTATTACAACCGCGGATTTCCTGATGTGCAGTTTGACTCAGAGGTGACCCCGGTGAAGGGCGAACCCAACCGGATGGACATCACGTACAAGATCGTCGAAGGACAGCACGTCAGCGTTGACCGGTTGATCATCACCGGACGGGAGAATACACGGCCCGACATTATCGACAAGCGAGTTCGCATTGATCCGGGCGATCCGTTGAGCCAGGCAGAAATGGTGGATTCGCAGCGCCGGCTCTACAACCTCGGCATTTTTAACCAGGTTGATATGGCGGTGCAGAACCCGGAAGGCATCGAGCCGCAGAAGAACGTGTTGTTCAACCTGACGGAAGCGCCGCGCTGGACGTTTCGCTACGGCGGCGGCATTGAGTTTGCCACCGGGAACACGCCCCAGATCAATAATCCGCAGGGTCAGGCAAGCGTTAGTCCCAACGGTGTGTTGGAAATCACACGCTTGAACATGTTTGGCCGCGACCAGACCCTGAGCATGCGGGCGCGGTTTGGCTTGCTGACTCGGCGGGCGCTGATCAGCTACGACGCGCCGCGACTTTTCAGCCGGGAGAACTGGCACTTCACGGTGAGCGCTTTTTACGACAACACCGTCAACGTCAACACATTTACGTCACAGCGACTGGAAGGCTCAGTGGGCGCGGAGCAGCGTTACAGCCGAGCTACGACGATGATCTATCGCATGAGCTATCAGCGAGTGAGCATCGACCCTAATAGCCTGGTCATCGATCCCGACCTGATTCCGCTGTATTCGCGGCCGGTGCGCATCGCGATGCCGAGCTTCACGTGGGTGCGCGACACGCGCGACAATCCTGTGGACACGCACAAGGGCACCTATAACCTCGTGGACTTGGGACTGGCTACCAGCGCGTTGGGATCGCAGTCGAACTTCGGCAAGATCCTACTGCAAAATTCAACCTACTGGACTTTCAAGAAAAGGTGGGTGATTGCGCGCAATACGACCATCGGCATCGAGCGCCCGTATGGAACCAACTACTACCCCGGCGGCGCACTGACAGCTATTCCTCTACCGGAGCTGTTCTTTTCCGGTGGCGGCAACTCGTTGCGCGGCTTCGCTATCAACCAGGCCGGCCCACGTGACCTGGAGACCGGCTACCCGATTGGTGGACAGGGACTGTTCATCAACAATCTGGAACTCCGCACGCCGCCGGTACTGCTGCCCTACGTCAATAACAACCTGAGCTTTGTGTTCTTCGAAGACATGGGCAATGTGTTCGCGACACCCAGCCTGATCCTGCGTGGACTGGTGCGGTTCCAGCAGCCAGGGCTGGCGGCATGCGCCCCAGCAAATTCGACGGTGGGTTGCAACTTTGCTTACAACCCGCAAGCGGTGGGCATTGGTATCCGCTACAAGACGCCGGTCGGGCCGGTGCGCGGAGACATCGGCTATAACTTCAGCCCCACGCGCTATCCGGTCCGCGAAGAGGACACGATACAGACGCTGCGCAGCTTTAACTATTTCTTCAGCATTGGACAAACGTTCTAATGAAAACACTACGACACATCACAATCTTGATTTTGCTGCTGGCTCCGCTCGCGGTTTTCGGCGGGGAAGTCATTGACGGCGTCATTGCCACGGTAAACCACAAGCCGGTGCTGCAAAGCGACTGGGACGACGCGGTACGGTTTGAGGCGTTCATGCAACAGAAGCCGCTGTCGGCGGTGACCGTTGCGGACCGAGTCAGCGCTTTGCAACGGCTGATCGACCGGGAACTGTTGATCAGCCAGATGAACGATACCAACTACCTGGCGCCGTCGCGTGACGATGTGCGGGCGGGGTTGAGCCAGATGCGGAAGCAGATTCCATCGGCCACCAGCGAGCAAGTATGGCTGGATTTGCTGGCGTCATATGGGCTCACAGAGCGCGATCTCGAGGCGAACCTGCGCAGCGAAAAACAAATGATGAACTTCGTGGAAGTGCGGCTGCGGCCTAACGTGCACATACAGCCGGAAGAGGTTGAGGCGTACTACCGTGAGCAGATGCTGCCCGACCTGGAGAAAGCTGGAGTCAAGGTGGTGACGCTGCAAGAGGTCGAGCCAAAGATCCGCGAATTGCTGGTGCAGCAGCACATGGACGAACTGCTCGATGCATGGCTGCACAACCTGCGGCAGCAGTCGCAAATTCACAGCACGATACCGTTGCCGGTGACTTCGTCGTCGGCGGGGCGAGAGGCGGCGGGCGGAGACTAGGACCGTTTGAGAATGCGCGCAAAGAGCAAAGTCGAACTCCCTCAGGGGCTAAAGCCCTCTGATTATTGTGCCGAGCTCGGCACGGCTAAAGCCGTGCCCTTTCAAAGCACAATTGCGAGACAGGTCACTGAATGACCGAGAACACAACAGTCCGGGTGACGCGACTCCCATGGTGGTTCTGGGTGGCGATGGGAGGACTGTTTGCAATTTTGGTGGTGTCGCTGGCGTGGTTCCTGCGCAGCCCGACGTTTGAGGGAATCGTGCGCGACCGCGTGATCGCAGAACTAGAAAAGGCCACGGGCGGCACGGTCGAGCTGCAATCGTTGCACTGGGATGTTTCGAAGCTTGAGATTGAAGGCAAAGGGCTGACCATTCATGGGCTGGAGCCGGCGACGGAGGCTCCGCTGGCGCACGTGGATCGGTTGTACATTCGCCTGCACATTGTTTCGTTGCTCAAGACCACCATCGATTTGCAGCAGCTCATCCTGGAACAGCCCAACGTGCACGTCATAGTCAAGCCCGACGGCTCGACCAACGTGCCCGAGCCAAAGGTGAAGTCAACCGGTGATCCGCTGCAGCAGTTGTTTGATCTCGCCATTGGGCGCGCGGAGTTGCGCAACGGTACGCTGCAATGGAACGACCAAAAGCTGCCGCTGGACTTCAAAGCAAACGACGTGGCGCTGGATATGAGTTATCAGCGGACCGAACGCCGCTACGACGGAAATTTGCATGTCGGGAAGATTGATGCGCAATTGCAGGACTATCGCGACATCCCAGCCAGCGCTGACGCCAACTTCAGCTTGTGGCGCGAGCGGGCGCAGATACGTTCGCTGAAACTGACATCGCAGAAGTCGTCGGTCGACATGAGCGGAACGGTGGACGACTTTAGCCACCCGGTGGCCCAGCTCTCCTACGGCGGGACGTTCGACCTGTCGCAACTTGCCGAAATTGCGCGGGTGCGAGGGGTCCGCGCGGGCGGAGCGAACGTGAGCGGCTCGGGCACGTTTTCGCGGGACAACTTCGCTACCAGCGGTAAGCTCATACTGCGCGGGGTGAACTACGAAGATTCCCGCCTCGCGTTGCGCGATGTCAGCGCCGGAACTGAGTATTCGGTAGATCGCGAGCACATCCTGCTGAAGAAGATCGATGCGCGGCTGCTGGGCGGAACGGTGACCGGCAACGCCGAGGTTCGGCATTATCTTCCGGCGTTGGAAACCACCGCCACGAGTGCGCAAGTGACCAGCGAGCCGTCGGCGCGAAAAGGGAAGACTTCCGGCGCTTCGACCGCTCCTGCGGTAACCAAAAAGGGCGCGCTTGCGGTGCAACAAGGTACGGCTGACCTTAAAGTTGGCGGTGCATCGCTCTCCGAGGTGGTCCGAGTTCTGTCGAGCAAGGAGCTCCCGCTCGACAAGCTCAATGCCACCGGTGTTGTGAGCGGGACCGTGAATCTGACGTGGAGAGATTCGATCGCGCGCGCGATTGCAGAGCTGGCGCTGGATTCCACGGCTCCCGCGCAGAGCGAACCCAACCAGTTGCCCATGAGCGGAGCATTGCGCGGCCGCTACGATGTGCATGCCGGATCGATGGACATTGCGCAATTGAACCTGGCGACACCGCACACCGAGGCCAACACGTCGGGAATGCTAGGACCGAACGTCGCCGATTTGAAACTCGCGGTGACCACCAGCAGCTTGAAGGAGTGCCAGCCCTTGTTAAACGCCATGGGACATGCGGCGTTGCCGATCGAACTCGACGGCAGGGCCAGCTTTAACGGTACGATGCGTGGCAGGCTTGAGTCGCCCGACATTGCGGGCCACTTGCTCGCCACCGACTTCACTTATATCTACAGCCAGGAGGAGCCTGCGGCCAAGCCCGAACCGGTGAGCACCGTGCAATCGCTGCTGCATCTTGGGCAGGCGACGGCGGAACCGAAGCCCCAACCGCAGCAGCGGCACATCCACATCGATTCGTTCGCCGGCGACGTGCAGTACGGCAGCACGGAGGTCGCGCTACACAGCGGCGTGATCGTACAGGGCAGTGCGCATTTGAACGTGGATGGCTCGGCGAACCTGGAGGACGGCAGCTTCACACGCAATTCGCTATTTACCGTCCATGCGGCCATTCACAATGCCAGCGTGGCTGACCTGCAGCAGACCGCCGGCACGAACTATCCGCTATCGGGCACAGTCAATCTCAATCTTCAGGTGTCGGGCACGCAGGCTGACCCGCATGGGCAGGGGCAGTTGTCGGTCACCGGTGGGGAGGCGTACGGTCACGCGATCAAGACCCTCACCGCAAGCCTCGTCATGGGCAACCACGAAGCGCAGTTCGACAACATTCGGGTCGAAGCGTTGGGTGGCTCGGTGACCGGAACGGCGGCGTATAACCTCAGCAGCCGCCAACTACTCACAAACTTGCGCGGCGACAATTTCGACCTGGCGCAAATCAGCGAGTTGCAGTCGATACCGCTGCAGGAGCGCGGTACCGCCAGCTTCACGCTGAAGACCTCAGGGACGCTCGACCAACCGTCGATTGAAGCGCACTTGGAAGTCGCCAACCTCGCCGTTAATGACGAGTTGACCGGTGGCGGACTGGTGCTGGATGCGGTTAGCCACGGCGATAAACTGCAGCTCACCGGCCGGTCGCACTTTCCTCAAGCATCCGTGACGCTGGACGGAACAGTGGACGAAAGAGGAAACCTGCAGAGCGATCTGCAACTTCAGTTCACACAGGTTGATATCGATCCCCTCCTGCTGGCCGAGCTCAAGACCAGAATCACCGGCCACTCCTCGCTGAACGGACATGCCGGCATCAGCGGCCCGCTGCGGGAACCGCGCAAACTGCAGGGCTCGATGGTGATTGATGCCTTCACCGTCGAACTGGAGAAGATCCCGATTCACAGCGACGGCCCCATCGAGCTGGCGCTGGACGACCAAGTGGTTTCGGTGAAGCGCCTGACCCTGACCGCCGAAGACACGCACCTCAGCCTCGGCGGCACCATGGACCTGAAGGGCGAACGTCCGCTTGACCTATATGCCAAGGGCCATCTCAATATGACGATGTTCCATGCGCTGGATGATGAGATTACGGCCTATGGATCGACCGATGCCGACGTGACGGTGCGTGGCACGCTCGCCAAGCCGGAGATGAAAGGGCGCGTCGTCATCGCGCACGCGGGTTTCTCGGTGATCGACCTGCCGGCATCGTTGGGCGAAATGAACGGCACCCTGGTGTTCAACCAGAACCGCCTGGAAGTGGAGCACCTAGCGGGTCGCGTAGGCGGCGGACAGGTAAACTTTTCCGGATTCATCACCTACGGCGAAACCGTCGGCTTCGACCTGAAGTCGAACGGCAGTGATATTCGTTTCCGCTACGGCGGTGTCAGCGTGACTGCCGACCAGAACCTGCACCTGAGCGGAACGCTGAAGAGTTCGACCCTGGCGGGCGAAATCACCATCACGCGGTTCGCACAGGTTCCGACCATGGACGTTACGCCGGCGTTTGTTTCGCAGCCGATCGAAGTTCCGAATCCAAGTTCGCCGCTGAACAATCTGCGGCTCGACGTGCATATTGTTTCGGCGCCCGAGCTCACGTTCCAAACTTCGCTGGCGAAACTCGCGGGTGACGCCGACCTGCGGCTGCGCGGTACAGGGAGCCGGCCAGTGTTGTTAGGCCGCATTAATATCGATGAAGGGGACGTCAAGCTGAACGGTACCAAGTATCACCTCGATCGGGGCGACATCACGTTTGCCAATCCCATTCGCATCGATCCCATTCTCGATATGGAAGCGACCACGCGGGTGCGCGACTTCGATATCACCATCGGGCTTCACGGCACGCTGGAGAAGTTGACCACTACGTACCGCTCTGATCCGCCACTGTCGAGCGACGACATCATCGCGTTGCTCGCCTTTGGCCGCACCCAGGAAGAAAGCTACGCAACGGGCGGTACCACTACCACCAACCTCGGCGAGGGCGCCGGCAGCCTGGTGCTAGGACAGGTCATCAACCAGGCGGTCAGCAATCGGGTTTCGAGACTGTTTGGCGTCAGCTCGATCCGCATTAATCCTTCCGTAGGCGGAGCGGACAATAACCCGAGTGCGCGGCTGACGGTTGAGCAGCAGGTGTCGAACAACGTTACTCTTACCTACATTACGAACTTGACGCAATCAGCGCAGCAGGTCATTCAATTTGAATACAACATCAATGAGGAATACACGCTGGAAGGCATTCGAGACGAGAATGGCGTGGTGAGTTTCGACCTGCTCATCCGGAAGCGGAAAAAGTAGTGCGCGGGGTGGCAGCTCATGTCCCCAGCCTGGAAATTTCAGGAAGTTAGCCCGCAGCAATTCGCCGAGCAGCGCGCCTTGATGGTCGAGGTTCAACTGCGCCAGCACGGCATTCGCGATGTGCGCGTGCTAGCTGCAATGGGCAAAGTGCCACGCGAAAAATTTGTTGCGCCAGAATTTGCGCGGGACGCTTACGCCGACGGGCCTATTCCGATCGGCGCGGGACAAACAGTTTCTCAGCCCTTTATGGTCGCAGCGATGCTCGAGGCGCTGAAAGTACGGCCAACGGATCGGGTGCTGGAAGTGGGCACCGGCACGGGCTACGAAGCGGCGGTGCTGGGCGAGCTAGCCGCAGAAGTGTGGACGGTTGAACGCCATGGCGACTTGGCTGACAAGGCGCGGCTAATCCTGGCGGAGTTAGGTTACCAGAACGTTTACGTCGTTTGCGGCGATGGCAGCTCGGGGCTGCCAGAGCATGCGCCGTTCGACAGAATCATCGTCGCCGCAGGAGCACCCCAAGCTCCGCCGAGCTTAATTGCGCAGTTAGCTGATGGCGGCAGGCTGGTGGTTCCAGTGGGGACACGCGCCGAACAGCAGCTACAAATTGTACGCAAGATCGGCAACGACGTTGTTACCTCGTCGCACGTGCTGTGTTGTTTCGTGCCGCTGGTTGGGGCGGAAGGTTGGGAGAAGTAGTCCGCCTCAATGCAGCGTCAGTACAGTGAGTGCGACCACGATCCCAGTCGCAGCCATGGCCATGCCTAGCATCCAATAGTGCTTGCGTCCCGTCAGTAACGTGATTGAGGTTACGACCAGCGAGATTTCAAGAAACACTTCGCCCAGGTCGAAGCGATTGGCGCGGCGGGTTTCGAGGCGCAATTCGGCTTCGAGGGCGTGGGCTTCCTTCTGGATTTCATTTTTCTCTTCGGTGTACTTCTCGATGTTCTTTTCGAAGCCCTTCTGTACCTGCTCGGCCTTTTCGTTCTTGCCCTCGAGCGCACCCATCACCTCGTTGAGCGCCTCAAGGTTATTCATCCGCAGATTCTTGGCCTGGTAGTAAGCCCAGGTGTCGGTGGTCTTGTTCTGCAGCAGGATTTCTTCGGTATGGGCGCGATGTCCGAGTAGAGAAATCGTCGCCACCAGCACGGCCACAACGGCCATGGTTAAGCTCACGGGCGCGAGGCCTTTGCGTTCCGCGGCTGCTTCCGCGTGTTCCTTGAGTTCGTTGAGTTCTTCGCCTGCAGACATGGGCCTCCCTGATCGGTAACGCAGTTGAGAGTGTGTTGAATCAGGATACTACGGAGGCGCGGGGCAGAGCACAAGCGCTGAACTCACGCGCATTCCGCTTCTGCTGCGCGAATCGACTTGCGCAACTCGTCGACGAGCGGTCCGAAGGGAGCGCTGTCGGTCTTGAATAAATATCATATTAGATTTAATCTAATTGACAGATGGACGCCGAGACGATTAAGCAGACCTTGGAAGGCAGCGGGTTGCGATGTACTCCGCAGCGCTATGCGGTGATGGCGTTCCTGATGGAACACAACCGGCACCCCACGGCCGCGGAAATCTTCGAAGCGGTAAATCGCGTGGATCCGCGCTGTTCCAGGGCTACAACTTATAACAATCTCCGGGACCTGGTGCAGGCGGGGCTGGTGCGTGAAGTGGCTGTCGAAGGCCGCTCAGCGCGATTTGATGCGACCGGCATGCGGCATCATCACTTCATCTGCGATCGCTGCGGCAATGTTGAGGATATAGAGTGGTACAACGTGCCCAAGCCTGCCTCGGGGTCCCTCGGGAAGCGAGTTCTTCGCGAATGTGAACTCATTTTTCGTGGGCTCTGCACGAAGTGCGCCGCGCGGCACGCTTCCCGACAAGTCTCGCGGACGCATGTGGATGCTGGATAAATGGCTCGCGCCCGCCACCACATGTGCGAATGGCAAGCAAGCAGGGGCGTTTCTCAGTTTAACGCAGTTATTTTGACTAATTAGAAGGAAGGTAGCAAATGGATAAGACACCTATGTCGGAAGCTCCGCCGCCCGTTCCCACTAAGCAGGAGCAAGCGTTGGCAGGCGAAGCCAAGTGCCCGTTCTCGGGCGACACTCGCAGACACACAGCGGCTGGCGCCGCAAACAATGCAGAATGGTGGCCGAATCAACTGAATCTGGACGTTCTGCATCAGCACTCCGATCTGTCCGATCCTATGGGCAAGGAGTTCAACTACGCCGAGGAGTTCAAGAGCCTCGATCTGAATGCTGTGATCAAAGACCTGCATGCCGTGATGACAGACTCGCAGGAATGGTGGCCCGCCGACTTCGGTCACTATGGTCCGTTGTTCATTCGCATGGCCTGGCATAGTGCGGGCACATATCGCATCGGCGACGGTCGCGGCGGGGCCGGTTCTGGCGAACAGCGTTTTGCGCCCCTCAATAGCTGGCCTGACAATGTGAACCTCGATAAGGCACGCCGGCTGCTCTGGCCGATCAAGCAGAAGTATGGCAAAAAAATCTCCTGGGCGGACCTCATGGTTCTCGCCGGTAACGTTGCGCTCGAGTCAATGGGGTTCAAGACCTTCGGCTTCGCCGGCGGTCGCGAAGACGTTTGGGAGCCCGGAGAAGACATTTACTGGGGCCCGGAAGGCAAGTGGCTCGCGGACGAGCGCTACACCGGCGACCGTGACCTCGAGAATCCTCTGGGCGCGGTCCAGATGGGGCTGATTTACGTCAATCCGGAAGGACCCAACGGAAACCCGGATCCTCTGGCTGCGGCACGCGACATCCGTGAGACGTTCGCTCGCATGGCGATGAATGACGAGGAAACGGTCGCGCTGATCGCCGGGGGCCACACCTTCGGTAAAACTCACGGTGCCGGTGATGCCAAACTGGTCGGCGCAGAGCCAGAAGGCGCCAGCATTGAGCAGCAAGGCCTCGGCTGGAAGAGCAAGTTTGGCACGGGCCTTGGTAGTGACGCCATCAGCAGCGGCTTGGAAGTCACTTGGACCACGACGCCGACGAAGTGGAGCAATAATTTCTTTGACAACCTGTTCGGCTACGAATGGGAACTAACCAAGAGCCCGGCGGGCGCGAACCAATGGACGCCGAAGAATGGGTCAGGCGCTGGTACGGTGCCGGACGCGTTCGATCCGTCAAAGCGTCGTGCGCCATCGATGCTCACGACAGACCTCGCGCTGAGAATGGACCCAGACTATGCGCCAATTTCGAAACGCTTCCACGAGAATCCGCAGGAGTTTGCCGGCGCGTTCGCTAAGGCTTGGTTCAAGCTGACGCACCGCGACATGGGGCCGATCGCGCGCTACCTCGGCCCACTCGTTCCCAAGGAGCAGCAGATCTGGCAAGACCCTGTTCCCGCAGTCGATCACGAACTGATCGACGACAAGGACATTGCCACGCTGAAGACGAAGATCCTCGCATCCGGACTGTCGATCCCACAACTGGTCACGACCGCCTGGGCGTCGGCGGCTAGCTTCCGCGGCTCCGACAAGCGCGGCGGAGCGAACGGCGCGCGCATTCGCCTCGCTCCCCAAAAGGACTGGGAAGTGAACCAGCCGGCCGAGCTGGCCAAGGTGCTACAGAAGCTTGAGGCAATCCAAAAGGACTTCAATGGCTCGCAGCCAGGCGGAAAGAAGAAGGTCTCACTGGCTGACCTGATCGTTCTGGGCGGCTGCGTGGCCGTCAAGGAAGCTGCGAAAAAGGCCGGTTACGACGTGAAGGTCCCCTTCGCGCCGGGGCGCACGGATGCTTCGCAGGAACAGACCGATGTGCACTCCTTTGAAGTGATGGAACCGAAGGCAGACGGGTTCCGCAACTACGTCGGAACGCGAAACGGAATATCGGCTGAGGAGATGCTGGTCGACAAGGCGCAGTTATTGAAGCTGACTGCACCCGAAATGACCGTGCTCATCGGCGGTCTGCGGGCGCTGAACGCGAATTATGGGCAGACGAAACACGGTGTCTTCACCAATCGTCCGGAGACACTGACGAATGACTTCTTCGTCAACCTGCTCGACATGAACACAGTCTGGCAGCCTTCTAATACAGCCGAAGGCGTATATGAAGGACGCGATCGCAAGACGGGCCAAGTGAAGTGGACCGGCACGCGTGTCGATCTGATCTTCGGTTCGCACTCGCAGCTTCGCGCGCTGGCGGAAGTCTATGCCTGTAACGACTCGAAGGAGACGTTCGTGAAGGACTTTGCGGCAGCCTGGGGCAAGGTGATGAACAACGATCGCTATGACGTTGCGGCGAAGAGGGCAGCGGTCAACTAGAACGTGGCGGAGAAGTTCGCGCCGAAACGCTAAAGAGGTAGCAAGTGAAGGCGCATCGAAAGATGCGCCTTTTTCTTATGGAGTGAATGTTTTCTTCAAGCGCAAGAAATTGAAGGAACCAGCTCGGCTGGCGCATCGTAACCAGTAGTGAGAACCAGAGTGTCGCTGTCCACAAATACTCCGATCGGTTGCGGTGCCGTAACCTCATCGAAAATACAGGGCTGGCCGCTGTGGCTGCGCATCGGGTTCTGGTTCTGCACGATTGTTGCTGTCGCGGTCGTGGCACGGCGCCTGTTCGCATTGGCGTCTCCACCGCAGAGTGGTCCGCCGCAACTGTTGGCGCTTGACGCCGCATTTTCCATGCACGCTGGACTCACGCTCGCGCACATACTTCCCGCGTTGGCATTCGTGATGTTGACGCCGCTGGTCTTCGTGCGACGATTCGCGCACGCGGTATGGCCTGAGAGGCTGTTGTTTCCGCTGGGCGCGATCGTGGGTGGCACAGCCTATGCGATGAGCGCGTATTCCGTGGGTGGATGGGTGGAGCGCTCGGCCGTCCTAATTTTCAACACGCTATTTCTAGTTTCGCTGGCCCAGGCGTACCGGTATTCGCGTCAAGCAAAGCATGCACTCAAACTTCGCTGGCTGGTTCTGGCGATTGGGATCTTGTTGGGAATCGCTACGACTCGCCCCGTGATGGGATTTTTCTTTGCTACCAGCAGGCTTACTCATCTCGAACCACAGCAGTTCTTCGGAATCGCCTTTTGGGTCGGGTTCTCGATCAATACCGTCGCTGTGGGGCTTTGGCTTCGTTCCGAACGAGCAAAGTCGCTGCTGGAGTCGTGGGCGCAGTATTCGTAATCGGAGTATGAGGGAGTTAGTGGGAACCGGTGTCGTTCGCAGTTTGCGACCGGCAGCGGTTCCCGATGTTTATTACATCGCGACATCCTTAATGTGCGTTGCGATCCACCACTCGTTGCCAAAGGCATCCTGCACCGCGCCGCTGCGGTCGCCATAAGGATGGTCCGTCAGCTCCATGATCGACTTGCCTCCTGCTGCAACCGCACGGCGGTACACATCATCGCAGTTCGGCACGTACAGATAGAACATGCCCTGCATCGGACCGTACTGACCGTGGGATTCGCCCATCTCGAGGTACGAGCTGCCGATCTTCATCGTTACGTGCTGAATTACGCCATCGGGCGTTGCGAAGCGGCCCAGGTCTTCGGCATCGAAAGCACGCTTCAGGAAATTGATTACCGGCTCAGCACGCAGTGGATGCAGGAACGGCTGAATGTCAGGAGCGCCCTCCCACTTATAATTCCCCTCCAGGCGAGTCGCGATGTACCAGTGATTGCCCGCCGCATCCTGCACGCTGCCCGAGCGCTCGCCATACGATTGATCTGCCGGCGCAGCGATCGACGTGGCTCCAGCCTCGAGCGCGCGCTTATAGGTCGCGTCGCAATCGGGAACGTAGTAGTGAAATCCGAACTGTTTCGGCGTGCCGCTGAATTTCAACCCAGGACCGCCGCCACCCATCATCAGCATGGAATCGCCTACGCGCACTTCGGCATGCATTCCACCGGCCCCTCCGATGGTCCGGAATAGCTCTTCGCCTCCGAACGCCTGCTTGACGAAATCGAGCAAACCGACCGCATTCTCTGCGACGACGTACGGCGTGAGCGTGCGATAGCCTTTCGGTACCGGATCGACGGCCGGTTTTTGGGCAGGTTCGGCCGGACCGGGCTGCTCGGCGTGCATGCGACGGTGCATCTCCTCGACCGACATTTCCTCGGTCACCGTCGAAACACTCCACAGGTATCCGAACGGATCCCTGAGCGTCCCTTCACGGCGGCCATAGAACTGGTTCTTCACGGGAAGGACAATTGTTGCTCCAGCATCGACGGCGTGCTGGACAAAGGCATCTACATTCGGGACCGAAAGCGCCATGGCGACCGGCGAATTGCCAAGGGTCTCCGCACTGAAGCGACCGCCTTCCGGCCATTCGTCAGCGAGCAGGAGAACGGAATCGCCGATCGTGATCTCGGCGTGCGGGATGTGTCCTTCGTGTTCGAAGCGCATCGTCTCCTTGGCACCAAACGCCGCCTGGTAGAACTCGATGGCCTTGGCGGCATTTTTGAAGGCGATTCTCGGCGCGGCGCCGGTGCGAACCGCAGCTACAGGTTCTGCTGTCGTTGACATTGCTGTGCTCCTCTCTAAATCTGTTTTAAGCCGTTCCATGAAAGCCGTGCGTGGAAGGTCGCGCAATTCAGTTGCGATACGAACCAGCGACGCAATTTCGGGATTAACCGCCGCGACCGGCCCGTCAGGATGCGAGAGCAGTTGCGTGATTGACTGATCGAGTTGATCGAACAGAGAGCGCTTAGGCATTGGCACCCTCCATGCTTGCGCGAAGTTTCTCCAGGGCGCGGAACTGAAGCTGCTTGATGGCGCCTTCCGTCCGCTTGAGGTCCTGGGCTATTTCGCGAATACTCTTCTGCTCCACAAAACGCGCGACGATTACGCGGCGCTGGTCGTCCGGCAACCGGTCGACCATTTGAAAGAGGGCGGCGCGTTGTTCAACGTTGCCCATTCTGTCGTCGCTCAACTCTTCAGCTGGCGGATCGCCACCCTCTCGCGCCTGTAGTCGCCAGCGGTCAGCCATCGCGTTGGACGCAATCCGCATGAGCCATGCCGCGAAGGGGGCGCCACGCCACTCGAAGCGTTTCAGGTTTGCCAGCGCCTGATGAAAAACCTCGGCTGTGACATCTTCCGCTTCTTCGCGGCGGGCGGCGCGCCGCGACACGTAGGCATACACCGCATGGAAGTTGCGCTTGTATAACTCGGCGAAAAGGGCAGGGTCGCGCTGGGCAGCCTCGATTAGTAGCCGCTCATCCGCCTCTTTGCTCAGCGCTCTCACCCAGCTCTCCGCATAACGCGTTCACTAAGATAAACCGTTCGGAAGGGGAAAAGGTTACGGAACGAAAAAGGTTTCATTTGAAGGACAGGGCGCCCGGATCAGGTGCGACGGGAAAATGTATCAGTTATAGTCGTGGGACTGCCAATCGACTTCAATAATATGTCAGAGGAGAAACCGATAATGCCATCGAACGCCACTCCTGCCGCACCCGTGACGCCGACCATCGTTTTCGAGAACCTGCAAGCCTACCAGCGGACCTTTGCACTGAAGGCCGCCATTGAGTTGGACATATTTCGCGCGGTCGGCGAGGGGCCGGGCGACGTCGCATCGATCGCGCGTCACGCGAAATCGTCGGAGCGCGGCATTCGCATTCTGTGCGACTTTCTCGTCATAAGCGGGCTTCTGCAAAAAGAAGACGGGCGCTACCGGCACACGCCATCGAGCGCGGCGTTTCTTGATCCCAATTCGTCCTCTTGCCTGGCTTCAATCGTCGGTTTCCTGTCGCTCCCTGACCTGCGAGCGCCGTTTGAGCGATTGGCCGAAGTCGTCCGCACCGGCCGTACTGTGATGCCGGGAGACGGAACCGTAGAGCCAGAGAACCCGGTTTGGGTGGAGTTCGCGCAGAGCATGGCGCCGATGATGGCGCCCTTGGCCGGGCCGCTGGGCGCTATCGCGCTGGAAGGCCGCACCGGACCGATGCGTGTATTGGATATAGCCGCTGGTCACGGATTATTCGGTATCGAAATCGCGAAGCAGAACGCGCAGGCGCATGTGACGGGCCTCGATTGGGCGCCAGTGTTACGAGTGGCATTGGACAATGCCAAGAAGGCCGGAGTCGAAGAGCGCTATGACATGCTTCCGGGCAGCGCGTTCGAGGTAGAGTTCGGCGGCCCTTACGACACGGTATTGCTGACCAACTTCCTGCATCATTTCGACAAGCAAACCTGCGTCGACCTGCTGAATAAAATTCACCGCTCGCTCAAGCCTGGCGGTTCTGTGGCAACATTGGAATTCGTTCCAAACGAAGACCGCGTGTCGCCGCCGATGCCCGCAGCATTTAGTCTGACGATGCTGACGTCAACGGCATCGGGCGACGCTTATACGTTCAGCGAACTTTCGGAGATGCACAAGCTCGCTGGCTTCCATGACATCACAGCGCATCCCATCCCGATGAGTCCACACACCATTGTGATGGGGCGAAACTAGGGCTGGCGCGGAATTTGGGCTGTGATTGCGACCCCTCAAGGGATTGCGATCAGTAGACCGCCGCTCATGCCAAGGGACTGCTCATGCCCTCGCCCAAAATTGTATTCATAGCCCGGTTCGAGGTACCAACCGAATCGACGCTTCGCAGACGGCCAGAACATGAAATCCAACACGACCTCCGCACTGGCGGAGTTGGTTGTCATGCCGTATTTCGTCGCATGGACCCACTCCGGACCAATGCCCAACATAAACTCCACTTTTTTCGAGAGTGTCCATGGCTTCTTGAACAGAAGGTCAATGTCCCATTCTGTGGAGTGATGGGCGAAAAGCGGTGTAAGTCCCGCCTCAAGTTCCAGCCAGTTCTCTATCGGTGTAACTTCAACCGCGACGGTCGGGCCGAAGCTCGATCCGCCATCCTTAACACTCCAGTCAGCGGCTCCTCCAAGCTCCACAACTGCTGCGGGCTCCTTGTCGGCCGACTGCGCGAAGAGGTTTCCAAAGGAGAAACACAAACACGCGATCAACACCGATTTTATCGTGTTCAGAGCCAACCTCGCAGTCTGCCGTGGTCACAGTAAGCTACTTAGCTTTCTTGGTCGGCTCTTTCGTGGCAACTTGGCCAGCGCCTTTACCTTGACCACGTCGGCTAGCATCCGCTTCGACTCTATAAGGAGCACCGGACGACTCTCACATCCGATACTCCTCATACCTTCAGGTAGCGCTAAAAGTGAAACCCGATCGTGCCTGTGATTGTTCGCGGCGTCACGTAGTGCGTGCCGCTAAACGTCGACAAAAAGTTATATAGCGCGTAGTTGTTCGCCAAGTTGATGAAGTTCACCTGCGCGCTCCACTTGTACCGGTCGGTCTTAAACAGGTTGTCATCGCCGATCGCCAGGTCGAAGAGGTTGCGGTGCGCGATACGGGGTGGATTGTGGTCGTCGTTCTCCGTTCCGGGCGCGGGTACCCTCGCGAGCGTGCCGGCGAACTGCGATGCCAGGCAGGTAGAAGGCAGAGGCACGAACGGAGTCGCATGAACACCATTGCAAGTGAAGCCGGCCTGAAACTCCTGATCGGCGGTCAGCGGGATTCCACCCGGATCGGTCATGGTGATGGCGGGGAGCCCGTTCAGCGTGGTCGATTGCGGGCAGTCATTGAAATCAGAGATTCCGTAACAAGGGACAGCACCGGCAACCAATCCACTATCGAAACGCCAGTTGAAACCGAACCATGGACCCCGCTTCCACGGCGTTTGGTACTGCAGGTGCATGGTCTGGTTGAATGACTCGTCGTGATCGATGCGGAAAACCCCCGTGGCCCCCGAAGGAACGGCCCCGGCTCCAGCGGACTGCGGCTCGAAGAACCGGGCAGCAACGCTGGACATTACCACCAGAGCGCTGAAGCCGTGATACACCGGTACGCTGACGCGCAGGGCAAAGCCCGGAATCTTGGAGTTATGCCATTCGATGGGAAAGGTGATCGGTGTGCTACCCAGCACGCTGAAGTCGTAGGCGCTATGGGTATATTTCCAAATGTACTCGCCGTCGATCACCATGAATTTTCCAATGGCTTGTTGCAGTCCGGCGTGAAACTCATTGCGAAAGCCGGGAACCAATCGCGTCAAGTCACTTGATGAGCATGCCAGCAGAGGATTTAGCACGTCGTTGCCGCATCCTAGGCTGGAGAGCACCAGGTTCTCGTTAAAAGGGGTCTCCATCGTGCGCGCATAGGAGACGCGCAGAACGGTGTTGGTTTTATGGACGTTGTAGGAAACTCCCAAGCGAGGCTCCGCTTGGGTCGCGGTGGACAGACCGTTGTAGAAGTCTCCGCGAATCCCCAGGTTGAAGTTCCAGTTTTTAAGGTTGATATTGTCGATCAAGTACATGGCGAGTTGCTTGACGTCGGTGTGGCCAACGTATGAGTAGAGTCCCCCTCCGCGCGTCAGGTCGTAGGGCAGCAGATCACTGTTGAACAACGGATACAGCCCGGAATTGGGCGCGTTCGGGTTCGAGGCGATGTTGGGCTGATATCCGGCTGCCGCGCATTGCGAGGGGTCGGTGAATCCGTTTACAGGGACGGCGTTACCGTCTAAGCAAGGCGCGTTGTACGTGGAATCGATGATCCCGAGCTGGTCATTCTCGTTCAGGAAGGTCTGCTCATACATAATACCGGCCTTCCAGTTGTTAATCCCCTTCGTGTAGCTGACGTTGGCAATAGCGCCGGCATTGAGAAGGCTGCGTTGCTGGGCGACCGTTTGCCGCTGCAGATTCGCGGGTCCAAGGTCGTTGAAGGGGTCATTGCTCGGGTAATAGTTGTAGGCGTCGCGCCGCACGTACCCCGTCACGTTGAGGATGGTATTCGGATTTATCGTGTAGGACCACGTAGGCGCGATATCGAAAGTGAGGATTTTGTTACGCTGATCGGTCGGCCCTAGTTGTACCCCTGTGATGGGGTTCAAATCAGGAACCCCATTAATATCGTGATACTGCTGATCATACGAGTTCGGGGTCTGGAACCACGAGCGCGTAAATTGGAAATTCAGGTGCAGCGCGCTCTTTGGTGAAAACACGTAGTCGACCCGGTCAAATATGTTCTCCTCGTTGCCCTTGTCGTGGATGACCGCGAACTCCGGCGGATCCAGAAAACGGCCGGTATTGAGTCCATTGACAGCGATGAATTCGCCCCAGTTCTTGCCGCCGTAGGAAAAGTTCGCGTCGACGTTCGAACTCCCGAACGAGCCGTACGAAGCCGTGACGGCGCCGTGCGGCGTCGTCGAGCCCATTCCCGAACGGGTGGTGACATCGATCACAAGACTCGTTTTATCCCCGTACTCGGCGGAAGGTGCTCCGGCGATGACCGTCATCGATTGCACGGCGTCGAGCGGAATCTGGTTGGAGAAGACCTTGCTTTGCTGGTCCGTGATGGGTTGGCCGTCCAAGGAAAAAGAGTTTGACGCGTGATCGCCCAACCCGTGGAAGAGGCCGTTGGAATCGGCTGCGACTCCCGGCGATGACAGAGTGACCAGCGAGCTCAACTGCGAAGACTGGCTTTCCAAAGGAAGCTTGCCGAACATTTCCCGGTCGATGTCGGTGTGAAACGTCGGATCGTTTTCCAGTAGATCACTGGCACTGGCTTCGACCGTGACGTTTTGAGCCGACCCTTGAATCTGCAGCGCGACTTTGAGGTTAAGCGGTACTGCGGAACGAACATCCACATCCTGCGAATATGCCCCGAACCCTGTGGCAGTTACTGCGAGGTGGTAGGGATTGAAGGGAATGTTCGTGAAGCTGAATTGCCCCGCGTTGTCCGTGGTGGTGGATCGGGTGTATTGGCTGATCGGGTTGTGAATCTCGACGGTTGCGCCCGGCACTACCGCGCCCGTCGGGTCGGTAACCACGCCGCTCAGCGATGAGTTGCCTGTAGTCTGCGAAAAGCCAGCGGCCGCCAGTAGAAGAAGGGTCACCATCAGCGTGCAGAGTTGCTGCAGCCAGTTGGCTCCGCAGAGTGTGACGGGTCTGCTTTTACACGTTGTTACAGGGAGAGAAAACGGTTGCGCGCCGTCGTGTAGTGAAACATTTCCGAACATGCTGCCTCCAAAAGCCTCGCTATCTTCGGCACCAACGCGAATACACAACGTCGCCGAAGAAAGTTTCCGGTTCCTGATGAACAGTGCATCCCCGCAACGAGTGCGGCGGCAGTGATCCCAGGGAGGTGCGAGCGAATTAGAGGCTGGCTGGAGGAGGACGGATAAACGAGGAAACGACTTGCAGCCGGGACAGGAGTTGCGGCTCGGAAAGGTCGAGAGTCGTTGTCTCAATCGCCGGCGCCGGCGCAGCATTCACCGGAGAAGTGACTGCCGCACTGTGCGCGACCACGCACAACGAGCAGTGCGAGGCTGGAGATGTCTGTCCTGCAACGGCGTCGTGCACGTGCACCGCTTGCACGAATCCGAAGCCCGCCATTACCAGGGCGAAAAACACCGCTGTCCATTTCTGGAACAGCTTATTGTTGAATTGATGTTTTCGGCTCATAACGACGACAGTTCTGGGCAGTATATCCGAGTTAGACGGCTGGAGCGAAGCCTCGGAAGCAGAAAATTAGCTCTGATCGTCGGGGAATTTCGAGGCAAACCATTGATTTATTCAGAGTTAGCAGAGTCTTTCGCAAGCGCAGGAATGTTTCGAAAATGTTGCAGGATCGCCTCCGCCTGGGGCCGGCTCACCACAGAAGCCAGCGCTGCCGCATCCGCATGTTTCACCGCATCCAAGCTGCCGAAGTGCTGCAGCAATCTCCGCGTGGTCTGCGCGCCTACCCCAGGAATCTCCAGCAGTTCCGTCTTACGATCGCGGATTTCGCGCCGCTTGCGATGGAAGGTCACAGCGAAGCGGTGCGCCTCGTCGCGCACCAGTTGAACCAGATGCAATACTGGCGAATGACGGTCGAGGACGATCGGATCGCTCTCCTGCCCATGCACATAGATGACCTCTTCGCGCTTGGCAATCGATGCCAGCGGCTGATTCACGATGCCCAATGCTTCGAGTGCCTCGGCAGCGGAGTGCAACTGACCAATGCCGCCGTCGATCAGGATGAGGCTGGGCATCGGCTTCTCTTCCGTCTGCACGCGCGAATAGCGTCGAGTCACTACCTCTCGCATCGAAGCGAAATCGTCCACGCCGATGACCGACTTGATGATGAATTTGCGGTAGTCCGATTTCTTCATCTTGCCGTCTTCCCACACCACCATCGATGCCACCGTCTCCGCACCCTGGATGTGCGAAATGTCGAAGCACTCGATACGCCGCGGCAATTCCGGCAGCGTAAGCGCGTCCTGCAATGCCTCCTGGATGATTTTCGTCGTCGGCTTCATCACGCGGAAGCGCTGGTCATAGGCCTGTTTTGCATTCTGCCCAACCAGGTCCACCAGCGAGCGTTTGTCACCGCGCTGTGGCACGTGAATCTGCACCTTACGGTTCTGTCCTTCGGAGAGGATTTCTTCCAGCGGGACACGATCTTCAAAATCCACCGGTACGTAGACGTTGTGCGGAATGTATTGCTGGTCCAGGTACACTTGCTTCAGCAACGCCGAAAAGAATTCGCCGGGATGGAAGCCACTCTCGCCGACGATCTCCTGCATGTCTTCCCAGAAGAACTCGCGCTTATCCATGATCTTGCCGCCGCGCATGTGAAAGAGATTCACCGCCAGCATCTGGTTTTCGTAGTGATAGCCAAATACGTCGGCATCGTCGCCATCGACGGCATGCATGCGCTGTTTGGATTCCTGCAGCTCGACGGTCGAGATTAGGTCACGATACTTGGCGGCCAACTCATACTGCTCACGCTCGGCAGCCGCATTCATACGCTCATGGAGCGAGCGCGACAAATCAGCGCCGCGCCCCTCCAGAAACAGCTTCACGTCATGCACCGCTTCGGCATAACGCCCGGGCGTCGTTAGTCCCTCTACGCACGGCCCCAGGCAGCGTCCAATGTAGTACTGCAAACACGGCCGCGGGTAGTAGCGGTTCAAATCCAGCTTGCACGACGGAATCAGGAAGTGCCGGTGAATCAAATCGACCAACCGGTATGCCAGGCTGGTAGGGAAGTACGGCCCGTAGTAGAGCGAACCGTCTTTTCTCAGCCGTCGCGTTACGTACACTCGCGGATAGCGCTCGCCCATCGTCAGCTTGATGTAAGGATACGTTTTGTCGTCGCGCAGCAGAATGTTGTAGCGCGGCTTCTTCTGTTTGATCAGGTTGTTCTCGAGTGCGAGCGCTTCTTTCTCGTTGTCGACCACGATGTAGTCGAGGTCAACCGCCTCGCGCAACAGCGTGCCGGTCTTCGCGTTCTCAGCCGCGCCTTCCAGAAAATACGAACGCACGCGCGAGCGCAGGTTCTTAGCCTTGCCAACATAGATGACTTGGCCCTCGGCGTTCTTATATAGATACACACCTGCCGAGGTCGGCAGAGTTCGAATTTTCTGATGCAGATCCATGCAGAGAAGTTGAGGTTACTAAGAAACCATGGCGTAGGCGAATGACTCGGCTAGCGTTACTACTCTGTAAAAATTCTACTACCTGCGTCAGGATTATCCGGCAGTCGCCGCAGAGCAAATTCTCCACATTTTCGCAACCGATTGAAAACAATGCGGACAAGCAAGGTACCCAAAAGGCCCGGATTGGCCAGTGGCGTGCATTATCCACGGCAGAGTTTTGACCGAACAGGAGGTTCTCATATGAGCCGGACAACTCTTCTGTCGCTACTGGTCGTTGTGGGGCTGCATTTCGACCGTGGGTTGCGCAACCAAAGGATACGTTCGCAACCAGGTCACGCCCATCAACAACAAGATCGACGAGCTGAATGACATCACCGCAAAGAATACCCAAGGTATTAAGGATGCTGATAGCAAGGCGGATCAGGGCATTACCGCCGCAAACGCCGCCGACCAGAAAGCAGGCGCTGCTGCTAGTTCTGCCGATCAGGCCAACCAGGGAGTTGCGCGCGTCGGCACCGGCTTGAACGGATTGCAGGGTACTGTCGAGAATCTCGACAACTACAAGCCCGTTGCGAATACCACCCTCCAGTTCGGCGTCAACAAGTACACCCTGACTAAGGCCGACCAACAGATGTTGGATGAGTTTGCTCAGCAGATCGGCCAGCAGAAGCATTACATCGTGCAGGTGCAGGGCTTCACCGATGCCACCGGGCCGACCGAATATAACTATCAGTTGAGCCAAAAGCGTGCCGATGCCGTGATCCAGTATTTGGCCGCCAAGTACAACGTCCCGCCCTACCGGATTTACATCATCGGACTAGGCAAGGAAAATCCGGTTGCCGAGAACAAGAATGCTGCCGGCCGTGCAAAAAACCGTCGTGTGGACGTGCAACTGATGACCAACTCACTAGAGTCAGCTTCTGCGGAGTCTACGCCGCCCGCGTCGCCCCAGAGCTCCGACCGTCAATAGGCGGCGAAATAGTTTCCTCCTGAAGCCGATGGGTCGACCGCGCCCATCGCCCCCAAGGCCGTCCGCCGCGAGCAGGCGGCCTTTATTTTTTTCCTCAACGACCGTACTCCCGCAATTGGTGCCATACCTTGGGTACTTTCGTAACTCCCCTTCGTAATTGAATGTGCATACATCACAGCGAAAATTCTGCCGATTCCTTCACTATGGTTGAAATGCGTTGTGAAGGAGGGTGTGTGCCGAATCCAGCCGAAGCCTCGGATCGATTCCCAATCACGAAGTTTCTAAACGACAATGCCGACTTTCATAAATTGCTGCTCGATGAGTTGTACGACGCGGTTTATTTTGTCGACCCGACCCGGCGCGTCTTGTATTGGAACCACGCTGCCGAGGCCTTGAGCGGGTTCAGCGCCGCAGAAGTTGTCGGCAGGCGATGCAGCGATAACCTCCTCTGCCACGTTGACGAGTCGGGCCGCAGTCTGTGCCAGGGCGAGTGTCCGCTCAGCCAGAGCATGCAGAGTGGTACTCGCCGTAAAGCCGACGTGTACATGCGCTGCAAGAACGGCCATCGGCTCGCTGTCAGCGTCCGCGTGGTACCCATCATGGGCGAGGACAACCAACCGCTGGGCGCGGTCGAAATCTTCAGCGACATTGCCATGCGCAAGCAGCTGGAGCGACGTAACGTGGAGCTGAAGAAGATGGCTTACCTTGATCCCCTCACCAAGCTGGCGAATCGCAGGTTCCTCGATGCCAAAATTCGGCAATCGTTGGATGAATTGGCCCTGTTCGGCCGGAGCTTCGGCATACTGCTGTTGGACCTCGACCGGTTCAAGCGGGTGAACGATAGCTTCGGACACAGCGCTGGTGACGTAGCGCTGGAGCACGTGGCCGGCACCATTTCGTCCAGCCTTCGGGCCGGCGACACCATCGGACGCTGGGGCGGGGAAGAGTTTCTCGCTATTCTGCCCGACACCGATGCTGACCAGACGCTCAGGCTGGCCGACCGATGCCGCATGCTGGTCCGAAATTCCGGTGTCTCCGTCGCGGATATGACAGTGACCCTCACGCTATCGGTGGGTGCGACTGTGTTGCGGCCATCGGACACGGAAGATTCGCTGTTTCGCCGCGTCGATCGAGCGTTGTATCAAAGCAAGCTGGAAGGCCGCGACCGGACAACGTTGGCTGTGCCCTAGGCCGCACTCGGCAATGCGAACTTTTGGCGCACTTTGTTTCGCGGCTCGTCTGCCGTTAATTTCATTTTTACTATTGCGAAACTCAGCAAACCAAGAGTCATCGGCGCGCCCGGCCAGTTCCGTTTTGGGAATTCCAAGATGGGAACGAACAGTCTGATTCATCAACTTTTATGCTGCACCTTCGCCGAACCGGGCTAACGTGGAGTCCTCCCCCGAAAACTCATAACCCTACATGTCTGTGAGGAGGACCATGAAAAAGCTTACTTTGCTTGTCTTCTGCCTCGTGCTCGCAGTCGGGAGCAGTTGGGGGGCAGTCGGCTTTACCACCTATCCCAATGCCATCAACCAGGGCTACATCGACTGGTGCGCGAATTATGGCTGCTACAACGACTACTACCAGTTCCCAACTCCACAGGTGTGGACTGGGAGTACGGGAGCGACTGGCACCGTTGGATTGAACGGCGGCTTCCAGAATTTCTACAACCTGCAGGAAGGCGTTACCTGGAACGGGCAGTTTGCTAACGGCCAGGGCATCCTCTACAACGGTGCGCTGTTTGGCAATAACGGCGTTGACTTCGTCTTGACCTTCGACCAGGGCGTGACCGCTGCCGGAACCTACATCCAGTCTGACTACTATGGCCCGTTTACTGCCTTCGTAACGTTGTACGACCAGAACAGCAACGTGATCGGAGTCTTCAGTGCCAATGGCGTTTCCGGCTACGGGCCGGGAACGGCCCTATTCCTTGGTGCCTACGATAGCGTGCCGTTCTACGCCGCGCAGTTTGGCGTCATCGATCAGTTCGGCTTGGACGATATCGCCATTGGCACCACGTGGTACAACACAACCCCCGAGCCTGGAACGCTGGTGCTGTTTGGTTCTTCGGTGCTCGGACTGGCGGGCTATCTGCGCCGCCGGTTGTATTAAGGAGGTCCTTCGATGCGTAAGCTCCTATTGCTTACCCTTGTGCTGCTGGTCGTTTGCACGCTGGGCTTCGCGCAGGTAACTCGCGACTCCGCCATGCAGCAGTTCAACAAAGCGCTGGCCACCGGCAAAGCACAGCTTGTGATGCCGATGGCAGCACCCGGCACCCATGCCAAGTCAACCGCGATGTTTTCCGGGCAGAAGCTCTCGGTGAAGAGCAGCATTAAGCCGACCAATGTTCCGGGCTGAGCCGTGGTTCTGCGACTATAACAACGGCTCTCAGGTGCTTGTTTGCCCGAAGGGCGTGGAAACCGCCTATTCGACGAACTTCCCCGGAGCCAATGGTGGCGCCGGCATGACTGTCGCCATCGTCGATTACTTCTACTACAACTGGGTGGAATCCGCGCTGGCGCAGTACGACGCCGATATGCATCTGCCGGCTTGCACCGTGGCCAACGGCTGCCTGACCCTCATCGACATGAGCAATGGCAACGAATGCGATTACTGCTACGGCTGGGAGGTCGAGACGATGCTCGACGTCGAGGCTGTACACGCCATGGCTCCTAATGCGAAGATCGTGTTCATCGGGGGCGACCCGTACAACTACGGCACGGCCGAAGAGTTGACCGCCGAGTCCCTGGGTGACGCGACTTCCAACAGCTGGACCTTCAATGCCGGGGAGAGCGTCGATCCGATCTTCGGGCCCGTCCTGGGTCAGGGACCGCCAACGTTGTTCGCTTCCGGTGACGGCAGTTACTTCCCAGCCGAGGGAATCGCCTATCCCTGCACTTCGCCTCTGGCGACCTGCGTGGGTGGCACCTCGCTCTACCTCAACCCCAACCTGACACGAAATGCTGAATACGGCTGGAATGGCGCTGGCGGCGGCTGCAGTGGCATTTTCGCATTGCCGAGCTACCAAGGCCTCGTCGGTTCTAACGTATGCGCTCCCAATCGTGCAGCGCCTGATATCGCTGCCATCGCTGATCCGGCTACCGCTTTCGCGGTCTACATCGGTGGACCGTACTACGGCGGCTACTACTACGGGGTGGGGGGCACCAGCGTCGCGACCCCGATCAATGCCGGCTTAATCGCCGATATGGATACAGCTCGTGTCAGCTTTGGCAAAACCAAGCTGACTTACAGCACCTTCAACGGGGAGCTCTATCCCGCTGCGGCATACAACTATAACTACTACGTCTTCGACGTAACCATCGGCAACAATGGTTACCCCGCTGGGCCGCAGTTTGATTTGGTCACCGGACTCGGCGTACCGAATGGCAAAGCAATCGCCAGTCGCTTCTTCGGAATCCCATAGCATCGGGAAGCCCGAAGGGCGCCTGAGGCTTGGTAGGTAAAAAGACCCTCTCTCATGACCCCATCCCGGCCATTCCGGGGTGGGGTTTTCTATGCAATCAGCCAGCGAGTCATCACGCGGGAGTTCGGGTTGCAATAGAATATGTCTATGCGGGTACGCGTTCTCATTCTCGCGACAGTATGTTTTTGTCTGGGCGGTCTCGCCGTGGCGCAGAGCAACGATGACGACGGCCCTATGACGCGCGTGCCGGTCGACAAGTCGGCCCCGCCGCCGAAAGACAATCGCAAGGCCCCGCCGCGTTCCGACCAGCTTGCCCCCGACGAGAGCTCCAGTAAGCAGACCGAGATTGACGTTTCTCCGCCATCGGGCGACGCGAAGAAGAGTGCTGACGCCGACAATAGCGAGTTGAGCGAGTTCCACCCATGGGACCCGCACAAGGCCGCCAAGTGCGTCGAGGTTGGCGACTATTACTACAAGGAGGGCAATTACCGCGGCGCCATCAGCCGCTACCAGGAAGCGCTAGAATGGAAGCCCCGCGACGCTGAAGCCACCTACAAGCTCGGAGAAGCGCAGGAAAAGTCCGGCGATGCGACGGCGGCGCTAGGCAACTACCAGGCCTATCTCAAAATCCTTCCCAAGGGGCCCTACGCCGAAAAGGCGCAGAAGGGCGTCGACCGCCTGAAATCCAAGGCTGGCGCGACGTCCGCGCAAGCGGCCCCTAATCCGAACTGACGATTTGAGCGAAGCGCAGCACTCCTATATCGTGGGTGCATCGCGTGAAGAAAGCCTCCCAACCAAACAAGATTCTCG
Source organism: uncultured Acidobacteriaceae bacterium (assembly GCA_963730105.1). Classification (GTDB taxonomy): domain Bacteria; phylum Acidobacteriota; class Terriglobia; order Terriglobales; family Acidobacteriaceae; genus DASRAA01. The sequence goes on along the minus strand of CAVSQO010000002.1, from coordinate 86,783 downwards.
CCCGCCGCCGCGATCTCAGTCCGCGCACCGCGATTCCTTTCGTGCTCCTCGCAGTCTTCGCCCTGCAATCGTTCTGGTTCATCCGCACCCAATCGCTCACCTACGACGAACCCGCGCACATCATTGCGGGGGTTGACGCATGGCGCCACGGCCGCTTCGAGGTTTGGAACGACCACCCGCCGCTGGGTCGCCTCTGGCTGACGCTTGCCATGATGCGCCTCGACAGCCACTACGAATGGCGGCAGCTGCCAACCGGCTACCGCATCGAAGCCATGCAACCGGGGCCGGAGGAGATCGCCGCGCGTACTCGTCCCATGAACACGCTGCTCGGCATCGTGCTCGGAGCAACGTTGTGGTTCGCTGCGCGCCGGCTGTTCTCCGAAGGAGCAGCCAACGTTGCACTGGCATTGTTCGCCTTCACGCCGTCGCTGATCGCGCACTATTCCGTTGCCACCACCGACGGCATCGGTACCCTCTTCATCTTTCTCGTCGCGTTCCAACTCATCCGCTGGCGTCACAAACCAAATTGGACGCAGACCATTCTCCTGGGAGTCTCCCTCGGCGGATTGCTGCTGGCCAAGTTTTATGCGCCGCCTTTAGTATTCCTGGCGTTGGTGCTGATGCTGACTCTCAGACCCACGAGCATTGCTCGCAGCCCCGCCCAATGGAACTGGAAGCCGACGGTCACAGCACTCGCTCTCGCGCTCGTTACTCTTTGGGCCGGATACTTCTTCCACGTCTCGCATCTCACGGTCGGCGACGGCAAGGTCATCGCATCGTTCCCCAACCGCGGCCTGAAGACGTGGGCGACGAAATCGAATTTGCATCTCAGCGTAGCCGTTCCGGCAGGTGAATTCTTCGAGGGCTTGCGCGAGGTCGCCATCAGCAATAAACGCGGCCGGCCGGCATGGTTCTTCGGCCGGATCTATCCCGCTGGCGGCATCAAGCTCTACTATCCGGCTGCCATCGTGCTCAAGTGGCCGACAATCCTGCTGGCTCTTCTTCTCGCCAGCCTGCTGATGGGAGTTCGCCGCGTGTGCACCGCCCCCGGCGACCTACTGGCGATGTGCGCGTTCGCGCTTCTGTTCCTGCTCTTCGCCATTCAGTCGAAGTACGACATCGGCGAGCGCCACATTTTGCCGCTCTATCCGTTCGTGCTGCTCATCGCGTGCTCGTTTTGGGAGCACGTCAAGGAGCGCAAGTCGGCGTTGATTGTGCTCCTGGTGGTGCTTGGCCTCAACGCCGCCGACGCACTGCGCTCTGCTCCCGACTACCTCTCTTACTTCAATATTTTGGTAAAGCCTGCGAACAGTTGGCGTTATCTCACCGACAGCAATCTCGATTGGGGGCAAGGGCTCATCGCCCTCCGCGACTATGAGCAGCAACATCCGAACGACGCTGTGCGTTTGGCCTACTTCGGCTCAGTGAATCCCGCGCTGTATGGAGTGAAGGCGTTGCCGTTGGCGCCGGACGATCGAAGCTCCGGCAGGATTGTAATCGGCGCAACTGCTCTATCAGGGCAGGTTCTTCCCGATCCCAGCAGTTATCGGTGGCTGCTGAACTACCAGCCAACGCAGATGATCGACCGCTCGATGTTCGTCTACGACATTAAGTGATAACCGTTTCGAGGCCGAACGATTTCCAGAAGCGGGTGCTGGTATGGCAGCGGGCGCAGTTACCCTCAGGGCCAGGTGGAATGCGATGTGTCCCACTTCCGAAACAGCGGACAATAACGTCGCGTGAGGCACGCTGTGCAACGGCCCGGGCGGACGAACAAAAGGGGAAGCAAGTGAGTCTCCACTCAGCCTTCAGCAGGAACAGTCTTGAACCTGCTGCCTCCAAGGAGTCGGCAATGATTGTCGAACAATTTGATTTCGCGACGCGTCGTTGCCCCGAAGCTAACTCTAATCGCCTGGCAACGTAACGAAATCCCTGCCGACTGGCGTCGGAGCTTTACTCAGTATCGCCGGCTTCGATGTGTTCGATCGGCTCAGCAGAGCTCGGTTGTTGCTTCGCCGACACTTTCATATCTGCCTGGGTGAGTTGGCTGCCGCACACGCTGCATTCCCAAACCACCCCTAGGCCGCCCATAACCTTGGCAGCACTAGGATGCCACTTCTTCGACATTTCGCTGTTGCATTCGCCGCAAATCATGAAGAAGCGCTTTCCCGGGACTCGAAGGCTCTAAGAGAGGAAGACTTCAGATAGGCTGACTTAGTTCAGAGGATCTGAAAGAGGAGAGGCGGCTCACTCAATCACGAGCCTAGTCTCTTGCTGCGGGCGGGTCAAACCTGCGGTGAAGGCCTCACCCCATCTTGATGTTGTTTTCGCCGATCGTTTGGAACACTGACAGAACATGCGTGATGCCAAGCAGCTGCCGAACCGACGTGCCGACATTCATGAGTTCCAGCACGCAGCCCGCTGACTTGGCAGAAACGTACATGCGTACCAGCACGCCGATGCCCGTGCTGTCCATGTGAGTGAGTTCCGTGAAGTCGAGCACGATTCGTTGCGGGCCCGGAATCAGGTCGCTCACCTTCCGGTAGAAGAGATCGCTCACCCCTGCCACTAGCCGGCCGTTGCAACGCACCACGATGACATCGCCCTTGCGGTCAACCGTAAGCGTCAGGCGGCTTGCAGATGCTTTGTCAGACATCAGTACCTGCCTCGTTGAAATTCGAGAAGTTGGAAATCGGTGTTCGAGATTGTCACATATCGAGGCTGCGAATGGAACAGCGTATTCGGAACGCTTGCGCTGCTGATCTCTCCTTGCGAGCGCGCGGCTTAACAGGAAGGAGCGCCGCGACGGACCGTGTGGGCTGTGCGTCTATTGTCCGCCCAGTTGCACCAGCACCGCACGCGCCGCTTCATAGTTCGGATCGATCGCCAACACGGCGCGAAGCTCCGCTCGCGCTTCTTCATACCGTCTACTCGCCGCCAGGGCAGTGGCCAGGTTGGTACGGTACTCAAGGTCGTCGGGCGCGATCGTAATTGCTGACTTGAACTGCTCAACCGCATCGGGATACTGGCCCTGCTCGCCAAACACCGTTCCGAGGTTGTTGTGCACGGAGGCGCGGAAACCATCACGATCCGGATGGACCTCAAGCGCCTGCTGAAAATAGCCTGCCGCCTGGTCGAGTCGACGGCTACGCCGTTGCGCGTAAATCCCCAGCGCGTTCAAGACATTCGCGTCGTCGGGCGACGTGGTGATGGCTTTTTGCAGATAGGTCGCTGCCTCGTCCCATCGGCCCGCCCTGGTCAGAATCAATCCTTGTTCGCCGTCCACCTCAGGATCATCGGGAGCAGCCTCGCGTGCTCGACCCAGCATCTCAAGCGCACGGCTGATATCCGTGCGCTCGCCGTAAATTGAGGCGAGTCCCTTGTAGGCAATCGCCATCTGCAGTCGGTCTGGCGGAGTCTCGGAAGCCGCATAATTCGCGGCTTTCCAGTAATGTTCCTCCGCCGACGCCGAGCTGGAGGGATGTTCGCTCTCCGCCGCGGCAACCATGACATGAGCGAACGGCGCATTGGGTGAGATCTCCAAAGTTCGCGCAAACAACGTGGCATCGTCTTTCCAGTCACGGTTCCGGATCATCGTCACCCAGCTGCAAAACAAAACGACCAGCGCCATTGCCGATATCGATATCGGCTTGCGAAAGCTTTTTGGGACCCGCTCCAAACCTTCCACCGCAAGGAGCGTCACCAATAAACAGAAGCCCACCGACGGAAGATACAAGTACCGCTCTGCGAAAACGTTTCTGCCTACCGCGTAAATGTCCAGTACTGGAAGTAAGGTAAGGAAGACCCACGCCGCACTGAACGCAATCAGCGGCTTTCGCCTCGTCGCGTATACCATACAAACGCAGGCGACGACGAGAAATAGAATTCCTGCCAGAGCACGCGTTTCGAATAGTGAGCCAATCGGCGTGAAGACGTGATACGCGTTGAGTGGCGTCGGGACCAACAGCTTCCGCCAGTACTTCATCAGCAGATAAGGAATTGTTAATGCAAGCTGAAGTGGCGTGAGCTGCCAATTGCGCTGGCTCGCGGCGATCACTCCCAACAGGCGGGACCGCAGGAGCAGATATCCTGCAAGGACAATCCAGAAGGGCAGAGAAAGCAGTGCCGCAGCCTTGACGCGTTTGTTGGTTTCGCCCGGACGCGAAACCAACAGTACATAAGCAGCAACCAGTAACGGAAAAACTGCCGCCGTTTCTTTCCACAACAGGGCCGTCGCAAAACATGCGACAGACGCTATCCATAGAGGCGAACGTCTGCTCGCCGGCGTAGCGGTACGGCTTTCGGCCGAAGACTCACCATAAATGAAAAGAAAGAAGACAAAGCTGGCCAGTAAAAACAAGGTGCAACCGATGTCTGGCAGCGCCGCGATCCAATCGACTGCTTCGGACCGAATCGGATGTACAGCGAACAACGCGGCGGCGGCGAACGCAATTCCGATGTGTCGAGTTGCCTTCCAGAAAAACCCGAAAGCCAGTAACACCGAAGCCGCTGCGAACATCAAGCTCACGAGGTGAAACGCTAAAGGACTCACACCCGCGGTTTCGATGATCGTCCGGTAAGTGGCCATCTGCAGCGGACGATAATAGATATTGCTTCCCGCAGACCCGCGATGGAGATAGCCCCACACTCCTGCAGAAAACAGGTGTGACCAATCCGCGCCCGGCCGCAGATCCCGATTCATCACGATCTGCTGATGATCGTCCCAAACAAATCCGTTTTGCAGGCTATTCACATAAGGCAGGATCGACAGCACCACGAGAAGACAACCTGCCAGCAGCGGCCGCCAGTCCCACTTGCGACGAGCCGGAGTCTTTGCCGCGACCAGCTCCAGTCTCGCTGGCTTGCTCACGCGTCGTTTCAGTTGCGACTTCATACGGCACCGCAGCCCATGACTTGTCAGGCGGACAAGAAGAAACGGTTAGTGGCAGGCGCGCGTCATCATCAATCACTGGAATAGCTCAAGCGAACGCACCCCGACATTGCGGGTTTGACGTATCTTGCTGAGTTTTGGCACACGTGAAAATCTGTTCCAATTACGCGCGATCGGTGGAGGAAGTTCCAGGAAGTAAGTTAAGTAGTCGCGCAACTGCGATTCTGAGAATTCGAGCGCCGAAGATCGTGCGCCCATTCCGACGCGCAGCGACGCAATGCGCATTGCGAAAATCTGCGACTGGCCACCAGTTGAAAGCTATTCAGCACATGAGACCGCGAACTGTCCCGCTGCGAGCAGTCGCAATCGGTTCAGGCGGAGCGTTCTGGCGAGCTTTTACCGTTTTTTATCGGTCTTTAACAGGATGGAATGCCCCACCGGAACAATCGCTCCACGTGTGGCGTCGGCGTTGTGCGCGCGCGTCATGACCTCAGTCCGCACGTAGCTGACGAACTCCGACATTTGGCGCTGCATTTCTTCCATGCGCTCGCGCATTTGCAGAATGATGGCGATGCCCGAGATGTTCACACCCAGATCGCGGGCGAGCGATAGGATGAGCTCCAGTCGCTCCAGATCTTCGTCGGTATAGAGCCGCGTATTCCCTTCGGTGCGCGACGGCTTGAGCAGCCCTTCGCGCTCGTAAAGGCGTAGCGTTTGCGGATGGATGCCGTACATCTCTGCCACCGAGCTGATCATGTACGCGCCTTGCTTTTTACGCTTGCCCATAGTCCTCGCGCCCAATCCGTTTTGAAAGGGCACGGCTTTAGCCGTGCCGCTTGCGCCCAAGTTAAATGCCGGGCTTTAGCCCCTGAGGTAAATCGAACTCCTCGCGCCTCATTGCATACACCAGATGCGGCAGTCCGTAGTGCATCACATGCCGCTCCAGCTTCATGCCATTTCGCTCTGCCACGCGCCGCGACGGCGTATTCTCGGGACGAATCAACGAGATCACCTGCCCAGCGCCGAATGTTTGGAACGCAATCCCCATGCAGGCTCTCGCGGCTTCGGTGGCATAACCGTGTCCCCACTGGTCCCGGCGAAAGTGATAACCGACTTCCATCGCCAGTTCACCCTCAACGCTCTGCTTAATCACGCCGCAGTCGCCGATCAGGTCATCGCTGTCTTTCGGTGTGACCGCGAACAGTCCGTAGCCATCTTCGCGATAGCGCCGCGTATTGCGCTCGATCCACTGCTCAGCGTCGGCGCGGTTGAACGTCTTCGGATAGTACTGCATCACAACATCATCGCCGATGATCGCGAAGACTGCATTCACATCCTCGCGCCGAAACCGCCGCAACCGCAACCGCTCGGTCTCCAGCACCAAATCACTCGCCGCCGATTGTATTTCGATCGTCATCAATCTCGAAGGACCAATTACCAGTCCACCAGTCACCTTAAGCTAATCGGTGGGTGCCCCACCCGAGCGGTTTTGCTTGGGTCGGTCTCTTCAACTCGAAACTTGAAACCCGAAACTTGAAACTGTATTGCTCACACTTGTTCCCACAACTCCTGCCGCGGATCCTCCGGATTCAACTTCGCCAACTCTCGCAGGATCTCCTTCGACTTCTCGTCGCGTACCGCCGGCACTACAACCTTGACTTCCACAATCTCGTCGCCGCGTACACCTTCTTTCGTCGCCGACGGAACTCCTTTCTCACGCAATCGCAACTTCTGTCCCGACTGCGTTCCCGGTGGAATCTTCAACTGTGCGCGCCCGTCGATGGTCGGAACCTCGACCTTGCTGCCCAATGCAGCCTCACTCACCGTCACCGGGATGGTCAGGTAAATGTCATCGCCATCGCGCTTAAATACCGGATGCTCGCCGATCCGAATAATGATGTACAAATCACCGGCGGGAGCACCCATCGTGCCGGCGTTGCCGCGTCCGGCCAGGCGAATCCGCTGTCCATCCCGAGTGCCCGGCTTGATGCGCACTTTGAGCGACTCTTCGCGCTCGAGCCGTCCTTCGCCGTGGCAGACCGGACATACCGTGCGGTTCTTTCCCGAACCGCCGCAGCGCGGACACGGCATATTGAACTTCATGCTCCCGCTCTTCTGCGTGATCTGGCCTTTGCCCTTGCACTCCGGACACACCCCCGGACTTTCGAGATATCCGCGGCCATGGCAATTCGCGCAACTCTCCAGGTGCGGCACGCTGAGCTGCAACTCCGCGCCCTTGATGGCCTGCCAGAATCCGACGTTCATCTGGTATTCCAGGTCACTGCCCGGCATCGGCCGTGGTGTGGTCTCCTGTCGTCCTCCACCTCCGAAGATGCCCGAGAAAATGTCGCGGAAACCGCCGCCACTTCCCGCGCCACCGCGCCTGGCGCCTTCCGCAACGTCACTGAAGTCGAAGCCGCTGAAATCGAAAGGCACTTCCTGATACTGCTCGCCGCCAGCGGCGCCATTGCTCGATCCGAATCCGCCCGCGCTGGACCCTCCTCCGCGCGCGTACGCTTCGGCCGCCGCCGGATCGATGTTGTCGGAGTAGAACCCAAGCTGGTCGTAAATCTTCCGCTTCTTGGGGTCGCTCAGAACATCGTTGGCCTCGGAGATGGTCTTGAACTTCTCCTCCGCGGACTTGTCCGGGTTCACGTCGGGGTGATACTTGCGCGCCAGCTTACGGAAAGCCTTGCGGATCTCATCCGCCGTGGCTGTCTTCTTCACCCCAAGTGCGCCGTAATAGTCTTTCTTGTCCGTCGTGGCCATTCGTTTCTCTACGTAACGAGTCCCTCCGAGCGGGAGGGACTGCTCTTACTGCAACTTTAACATCGGGTGGAAGCACCGGCCTTTAGGCCGGTGATGGAATTCCCGAGTCGAAAAGGGGCTCTAGCCCCAGAGATGCTTCAGTTGACGCTCCCCGTCCCTTCGCTCGCCGTCGGCACCACGATGTTGGGCACAAACCCTTCCTCGTCCTCGAACACCGGGATTGCCTTCGCCATCCCACTCAGTCCCGCAGTCAGCAAATACCACCGCTCGTCCTGCGGATTGAAATTCAACATGTACGACTTACCATTCAATTCAAAATGCACTTCTGTTCCTCACCCTCTAACCCAAACTCCCTTGCGATAAGGGGCGCACATGGCGCCCCTTCGCAAAACACCAGCTACCAGTCACCAGTTACTTCTTGTCATCCACATCCACGTACTCGGCGTCGATCACACCTTCGTCTTTCTTCTGCGGTTCGCCGCCTCCCTGTCCATGTGTTTCGGGACCCGAACCGCTAGGCGCACCAGCCGGTGCCGCCTGTGCCTTGTACATCTCCTCGGCCAGCTTGTGCGAAGCCTGCGTCAGCCGCTCGCGCGCCGAATCCATAGCCTTCGCGTCGGAGCCTTCCAGCGTCTTCTTCGCGTCAGCCAGCGCGTTCTCCACGTCGCCGCGCTCCTGGCCCGAGATCTTGTCGCCGTGCTCGCGCAGCATTTTTTCGATCTGGTACACCATGCCGTCGAGCTGGTTACGCGACTCAATCTCCGCCTTGCGTTCCTTGTCTTCCGCTGCGTGTGCTTCAGCTTCCTTCGCCATGCGGTCGACTTCCTCTTTGCTCAGGCCCGAAGACGACGTAATCGTGATCTTCTGGTCTTTGCCCGTGGCCATATCTTTCGCGGTCACGTTGAGGATGCCGTTCGCGTCGATATCGAACGTAACTTCAATCTTTGGAACGCCGCGCGGCGCCATCGGCAGTCCGGTCAGGTGGAACTTGCCCAGCGTGCGGTTATCGCGCGCCATGGGTCTTTCCCCTTGCAGGACATGCACTTCCACGGAATCCTGGTTGTCGGCCGCCGTCGAAAACGTCTCCGTCTTCTTCGTCGGAATCGTGGTGTTGCGCTGAATCATCGGCGTCGCCACGCCACCCAGCGTCTCAATCGACAGCGTCAGCGGAGTCACGTCGAGCAGCAGCAGGTCTTTCACCTCGCCGCCCAGCACGCCTCCCTGAATCGCCGCGCCGATCGCGACCACTTCATCCGGATTCACGCCCTTATGTGGTTCTTTCTTAAAGAGTTTCGTCACCAACGCCTGGATAGCCGGCATGCGCGTCTGTCCGCCGACCAGCACCACTTCGTTGATCTGTTCCGCGGTGACGCCCGCATCCTTCATCGCCCGTTCGCACGGCCCGATGGAGCGATCGATCAAATCCCGCACCATTTCCTCGAGTTTTGAACGAGTTAGCGTCTTTACCAGGTGCTTCGGCCCTGACGCATCCGCCGTGATGAACGGCAGATTGATCTCGGTCTGCATGGTGGTCGAAAGCTCGATCTTGGCGCGCTCGGCCGCATCGCGTAACCTCTGCAGTGCCATTTCGTTACCCTTGGCCCGCAGGTCCAAACCTTCGTCCTTCTGGAACTCGGCAATCAACCAGTCCACAATGCGCTGGTCGATGTTGTCGCCGCCCAGGTGCGTGTCGCCGTTGGTCGACTTGACCTCGATGACGCCCTCGCCAACTTCAAGAATCGAAATGTCGAAGGTGCCGCCGCCAAAGTCATATACCGCAATGGTTTCGTCCTTTTTCTTGTCGAGCCCATAGGCCAGCGCGGCCGCCGTCGGCTCGTTGATGATGCGTTTCACATCAAGTCCGGCAATCTGGCCCGCGTCCTTGGTGGCCTGGCGCTGCGCGTCGTTGAAATATGCCGGCACGGTGATGACGGCTTCCGTCACTTTTTCGCCGAGATAGTCTTCCGCCGCCTTCTTTAACTTCTGTAGAATCAACGCGGAAATCTGCGGCGGGGTGAATTCCTGCCCCTGCGCCACGATCGCCACGTGATCGCCCGACTTCACCACTTTGTACGGAACCATCTTCATTTCTTCATTGACTTCGTCGTAACGACGGCCCATGAAGCGCTTGATGGAGAAAATAGTGTTCTCGGGGTTGGTAATTGCTTGCCGTTTGGCCACTTGACCTACCAAACGCTCGCCATTTTTGGTGAATCCTACCACTGAGGGCGTCGTACGCCCGCCTTCTTCGTTGGGGATGACCTTGGGCTCGCCGCCTTCCATAACAGCGACGACCGAGTTGGTCGTGCCCAAGTCAATTCCGATAATCTTACCCATTTGCCCGCCTCCTATAACTTGATTAGTTTGTAAGTTGCTGAATAATAGCGGCTTGGCCAGCTGCCGACAGCTTATAACAGCCCCACTATAAGACTTGAGTGTCTTAGTGTCAAGGTGTTAGATGAGGAAATCCGAGGATGCGGTGCAGCAAATTGGGATGTTCGGGGAAGATTCCCCGGGTGGCTCATCCCCTCTTCCTTCTTCAGGATTTGTCATCCCTCGCGGCTCCGTTTCGGAGATGCGGGGGATCTGCTTTCGTCGCGTTGCGTCCATCTCTGGGCCACTTATAACATTCGTTATAATGCCATTTATGAAGACAAAATTGCGCATGATCGGGAGCGGCTACGGAGTGTTGCTGCCCAAGAAGGTCATCGACAACCTGCGGCTGTCGGTGGGAGACGAACTGGAGCTGATCGAAAGCGAATGCGGGCATCGAGCTGTCGCCAGTTCGACCCAGACTTCGCCGACCAGGTGGAGGCGTTCCGGCGGACCGAAGGGCAGCACCGGAACAGCTATCGCGAGTTAGGGAAAAAGAAATGACGGCGCCGAGACTGAAACGGCTGGATGTGCGCGGGTTGACGGCGATCCATCGGGAACTGATGGCGCGCTACGGCGGAGGGGCGTCTTTTTCTCCGAGCTCTCGCTCGGGCGAGGTGGACGAGGGAAAGCTCGATCTGTCGATTGTGCGGTCGGAGCTGGTGGTGCGTGATCCGCACTGGAAAAGGCGAGCGCGGCTGGCGGCGGGATACGGCTGGCGCATACTGTTCAACCGTCCGTTCGCCGAGGGAAACGAACGGATGGCGCTGGCGGCGATGGTGACTTACCTGGAGATGAACGGCTTCACGTGGAACTGTGGCGAGGTGGAAGAGACGGCCATGGTGCAGCGCGCCGCCGCGAAAGAAATAAAGGAAGACGAGTGGGAAGCGTGGGTGGTGAGGAACGTGGGGAAGAGTTGAGATGTCGGTTTTCAGCGCGGAGGTGCGGGAGCGCGTAGAGATTGATCGAAATTGGTTTGGTAAAGGGCCTTGGATTCAGCGCGCAAGTTAGCTCAGAGGGTGCTATACGGGCCCTTGGCATCAGCCCGACATTGCCAACGTCGATCGAATGTGGGCCGCCTTCACAAACGATACTCCAGAAAATATACTAATCATTCTTCTAAACACAACATATACATGTGTTTATATTGATTGATTTATTACATGTTCTGTAATACATTATGTACATGAGCACGCTCCTAAAGTCCGCACGGAAGCACCTGAATCTCACTCAGAAGCAGGCGGCAGACCGCCTTGGTGTGTCTCAGCCGTATTTTGCTTTATTGGAATCAGGCAGGCGGCGTCTGTCACCGAAACTCGCCAGGCGTGCGGTGCAACACTTACAGGCTTCTCCCTCCGTTGTTCCCTGTACTGGAGTGTTGGGACGACCAAAGGCATCGGAATTGCCTCGCCAATTGAGTGCGCTTGGATACCCGGGCTTCGCATCCGTGCGCGCTGGATGGCATCGGAACCCTGCGGATGTTCTTCTTCTTCTTCTTCTCTCGCAGGAAGTGTTGGAATCGCGAGTTGCAGAAGCACTCCCTTGGGTTCTCCTGCATTACACAGACATGGATCGGGGTTATCTTGTGCGTGAGGCACGATTGAGAAATCTCTCCAACCGTCTTGGATTCGCGGTATCGCTCGCACTTCGAGTTGCGGAACGCCGAAACGAGCAGGGAAGCAAAGCCTATCAGGTTCTCACTGCTCTCCAAGATGAGCTTCGGGAGAGCCGGTTGGCCTCTGAGGACACATTCGGTCATCCCATGCCTGAGGCAGAGCGTGAGTGGGTTCGCAGCAACCGCTCACCCGATGCCGAGTATTGGCACGTGCTCTCAGACTGGAAGCCGGAACATCTCCAGTACGCCGATGCCTGACCAAACCGTTGTACTTCCACCTCCTTGGGACAAGTTTCTCCGGGAGGTGGATGCCCAGTTGCCGGAAAGAGTCCACCTTGTGTGTATTGGAGGATTCGTACTTGCTGCTCTGTATGGATTCCCGCGCCCCACGGACGATCTCGATTATCTGTCGATCTACCCCAAACAAGCATCGGAGTTAATCGAAGAGATTGCGGGAAAGAACTCAGCACTCGCCCGACGATACAAAGTCTTCATCCATTCCGCCGGCGGTGTTGTGGATCTGCCGGAAGAATACAAAGATCGGTTGCTGCCCATCCTACTGTCTTACGAACGGCTACAAATAGCAGTACCCGACCCTTACGATCTTGTGTTGTCGAAGCTGACAAGGAACAGCCCAAAAGATCGAGAGGACGTGAAGCATGTTGCCATAAAGAGTCGACTCTCATTCGCGACCCTTATGGAACGTTTCGAGAACGAAATGGACTGGATTGCGAACGCTGAGCGACACCGCACCACACTTAACCTGTGGCGTCAGCTTGGATGTTGGACTGATGAACAGCAAGCATAAGACCGTCGGTGGCCCGATCATGATCACCATCATCATGACCGTTGGAAAAGACCAACGACGACCTTGCGGCCAATGATTGTTCATGATGACTCGAAAGACCAAAGCACCGGCCGGAATCAGGCAATTGTATGGCCACGGGAAATGTCGGCCACCAGCCTCGTGACTTACCACACGGAACTGTGGCGAGGTGGAAGAGACGGCCATGGTGCTGCGAGCCGCCGCCGAAGGAAATGAAGGAAGACGAGTGGGAAGCGTGGGTGGTGAGGAATGTGGGAAAGAAGTCGTAGGCCACTCCATTCTTCGTGACGCCCTTACCGCCATCGCGGAAAGATCGTGACTTTCGTTGTGTCGCGTGCTCTTATAGCGTTTCGCAATCCATATGGCGCTTCCGGACTACCAATCGCTGTTTCTCCCTGTGCTGCGAGTGAGTGCTGATGGGCAAGAGCACTCGATGGCTGAACTACGGGAACACGTAGCAGTCGACCTAAAGCTCTCGCCAGACGACTTGGCTCAGAAGCTTCCGAGTGGCAAGCAACCCGCTTTCACAAATCGAGTTGCATGGGCAGTAGTGTATCTCTCAAAAGCCCAAGCACTCGATCGGGTGAAACGCGGAGTTTTCAAGATCACAAAGCGCGGCCAAGAACTTCTTGCCCTCAACCTCCCTAATCTCACGAACAAGAATTTGGCCGCATATCCAGAATTCGTAGCATTCCAAAAAGGTGCCCACACCCAAGGCGGCGGCAACGAAGCTGAAAAACCCGATAAGACAGAAACGCCCGAAGAGCAAATCGCAGGCGCCTCACGACTACTTCGGGATGCGCTTGCAACTGACGTATTGGAAGCTGTGAGGAAAGGGTCTCCAGGTTTCTTCGAAGGACTTGTAATCGATCTGCTGGAAAAGATGGGGTACGGTGGCCTAGTCGACCAACCGGGAGAGGTCGTCGGCGGTCCCGGTGATGCAGGAATTGACGGCATGATTAGGGAAGACAAACTCGGCTTAGACGTCATCTACGTCCAAGCTAAACGTTGGGCCAATTCAGTAGGACGGCCGCAGATCCAAGCCTTCGCCGGAAGTCTCGAAGGCGCGAAAGCCAGAAAAGGCGTTTTTATCACAACGTCTACTTTTACGCAGGATGCAAGGACCTACGTCAAACATATCGAGAAACGAATTGTGCTGATTGACGGAAGGGAATTGGCCGACCTCATGATTGATCACAACGTCGGTGTAAGCATTTCTCAGACGTACGAGCTGAAACGGTTGGATTCGGACTATTTCGAATCGTGACCGTGAGTTGTGCGCTAACCAGGAAAAACGTTTCGAGGAAGCGTGGGCGGAAATGGGCGGTGGCGTGTTGTAGGGGCTCTCCATCTTACTTTTCGAGTTACCCTGCGCTTGCGGGTGGACTTGGGTCGCGCGTCGGGGCGCGTCAACCCGTCGAACGAACCTGCTATTTCCCACTCGGCGAGATCTTCCCACCTTGGATTTTCCATTTGGATCAACTTGCAAACTGTAGCTCGACCTGTGCTCTTGAGTTCTGTTTCGCGAGCGATAGCGTCGCTAGAGGAATTGAACGGCTCAAAATAGACCAGCCTAAAATCTTCCTTCTTGGCAATGAATGAACTGAACCTAGCGTCGTCGTGGTCGTGGATTTGGGTGGCCAGATCGTCGGTGCTGTAGGTACGAAGAGCTCGAGAATTGTTGGCGAGGATGTAAACGTAGTAAAGGGGCGCGGGGTCGAACATGTCGCTAGTTTGCCCGCACGATCGCGATTGCGCAGTGACCAGCATCACGACAAGGTGTAACAGTGGGTCCTTCGACTGCGCGCTCGCGCGATCCGCAAACGGTGCGGATTGAAGAAGAACAGGCGAGCGCTCCGCTCAAGATGACAAGTCAAACTTAGGCCCGTGCGGGGTGCGCGCGTCTGAGGGTGGGCAGGGACTTGATCGACTTGCCCGACTTTTGCTCCGCAAGGCGAATTTCGTAGAGGCTTTGCAGATTCAACCAAAACTCCGGCGTGGTGCCAAAGAAATGAGCCAGGCGCAGGGCTGTGTCGCCGGTGATGGCGCGGCGTCTTGCTACGCAAAGAAAAAGCAGGTCCTTCGACTCCGGCGGCAAGCCGCCTCCGCTCAGGATGACGAGCGGTGTTGGTAACGATGGAATATTGATGGTGCTATTTATTTACGGGTCATCCTGAGCGAGCGGCAGGGGTTGGGCCGCGAGTCGAAGGACCTGCTGTTTCCCACCCGCGGCCAAGTCCTCCCAAGTGGGATTCTCCCGTTCGATCAGCGCGATTTTCTTGGCCCTAATCCAACCTTTGAGTTGCTTTTCGCGGGCGATGGCTGCACTTGGCGAGTGGAAGCGCTCGAAATAGACCAACCTGTACACCTTGTACTGCGAGGTGAACGCTCCGTAGCTGCCAGCCTTGTGCTGCGAGATACGGACGGCGAGGTGGCGAGTGATTCCGATGTAGAGGACGCGCGACTTGCTGGCGAGAATGTAGACGGAGTAGAGGCGGTCGAGATCGTACACGACGCTACTGTGCGCTTTGATCGTGCTGCGTGCAGTGACGGGTATCACGCGAGGAAGTAACAGCAGGTCCTTCGACTGCGCGCTCGCCCGATCGGCAAAAGACGCGGATCGAAGAAAAAGCAGGCGAGCGCTTCGCTCAGGATGACGAATCAACAGCAGGTCCTTCGACTCGGACGCGCGCTGTTCAGGAGCGTCCTCGCGTAGCAATTGTGTGAATCGAGCGCCCGTGCTTATCACATTGCTCCGTGACCTACGTCCTTTTCCCGGCCTGTCACTTCTCTTAGAATCGCGTAGTGACGATGAAGGGAATTGTTGTCCCCAAAGCATCCGCGGGACAGCGGTAGTCCCGATCGAGCAAGCTAAGCTCTTTGTTATTAATTATTTGCCCGTAACCCCCATGGGTTTAATATTTTGCGGGCACTTTCGCCTTTCGCCCCCTGTGTTTTCAATACTTTAGGAGACGGGGAGGGGGTATCCCAACACTCTTCCATTCCCAAAACAGGAATCGCGCTTCGAGCCAAGTCAGAAGCAGATCCCCCGCTTCGCGAGGGATGACAATCCAAAAAGAAGAGCGAAAAGCGAAGAGCGTCTAGCGAAAAGCGAACAGCGCGAAGCGGCCTTACTCGATCCTCAACAGCAGCACGGGTTCGACCATGAACTCGAAGGCGTTGATCTTCTCTATGGCGCTGCGGACTTTGGGTTCGGAGACTGGTTCTACCGTAAAGAACAGCGACAGGCGTGTTTTGGGTGAGTGCGGTTCCTGCTGCACCGAGTCGATGTTCATGCCTTCGCGCGAGAGGATCTCGGCGACGCGCGCGATGATGCCGCGTTCGTCGTTGACCGTCAGGCGCAAATACCAGCCTGCGGGTTTGGGCTCGGGCGCGATCTCCAGCTCGCGCGACTCGAGGAAGCCGACTACGTTCTTGGCGCTGAGGCGTCCGGCGGCGAGATCGCGGGCAATCTCCACTAAATCCGACACCACGGCTGCGCCAGTCGCGTCGCCGCCTGCGCCGCGTCCGTAGAACATCTGCGTGCCCAGACGGTCGCCGACCAGGAAGACCGCATTGTTCACGTCCTCAACCTTGGCCAGCATAGAGCGCCGGCTGACGAGCCAGGGACGCACGGAAACGTCGAGACCGCTGCCGGTGTCTTCGGCCGAGGCGACCAGACGAATGGTGCGATCGAGGCGCTGCGCGGAGCGGATGTCGACGGCGCGCACGTCGCGAATGCCGTAAGTGGGAATGCGGGCCACGTCGAGGCGTCCGCCGAAAGCCATGCGGGCGAGGATGCAGAGCTTGTCGCGCGCGTCCTGGCCGTCGATGTCGAAGGTGGGATCGGCTTCGGCGTATCCGGCCTTCTGCGCCTCGGCGAGCGCCTGGTCGAAGTCGATGCCGCGGGACTCCATCTGGGTGAGGATGTAGTTGGAGGTGCCGTTGAGGATGCCGTGCAGGGCGCGCAGACGGTCTCCGGCGGTGGATTCCTGGATGACGCGCAGGATGGGGATGCCTCCGGCGACGCTGGCTTCGAAGCCGATGGGCAGGTTGCGGGCGACGGCGAGGGCAAAGAGTTCGTCTCCGTGCTCGGCGAGGAGCTTCTTGTTGGCGGTGACGACGGGCTTGCCGTGCTCGAGGGCTCCGCGAAGAAGTTGCAGGGAGTGATCGATGCCTCCCATGGTCTCGACGATGACGTCAACGTCGTCGGAGGTGAGGAGCTCGCGCCATCCGGTGGTGATGCGGGCGCCGGTTGGGGCGTCTTCCGGTTTGATTGGCTGACGACGGCAGACGGCTGTGACGGTGAGCTTCACTCCGCTACGCTTCTCGATGAGCGAGGAGTGATGGGTGATGATGTCGGCGGTGGCCCGACCGACGGTTCCGAAGCCGACAATTCCTACGCGGACGGTTTGCATTGTTTAGTTGTCAGTTGCCAGTTGCCAGTCAAAGCAGGGGCTGAAGCCCCTTATTCTATTAGGGCGACGCTGACGCTGGCCTGAAGGCCAGCTCTACCCGATCACGATGTTACGGAATTCCTACGTCAACTTTACCAGTTCGGTGGTGTGTTTGAGCTGGCCGCAGGCGGCGTAGATGTCGCGTCCGCGAGGACGGCGGATGAAAGCGGGAATTCCCGCGGCAACGAGGATGGATTGGAAGGCTTGGACGCTTGCGGTATCCGGCATCGTGAAGGGAATCTCAGGGCCGGGATTGAGGGCGATGAGGTTGACCTTGGCGCGGAGTCCGCGGATGAGGTCGACGAGTTCGTGGGCGTGCGAGGGGTCGTCGTTGACGCCGCCGAGCAGGACGTACTCGAAGGTCAGGCGCTCGCGATTGCGGAGAGGGAAGTCGCGGAGCGCGGCGAGGAGCTTGGCGATGGTCCACTTCCTGGTGATAGGCATGACTTCGGTGCGGAGAGATTCATTGGGCGCGTTGAGCGAGACGGCGAGTTTGGGGCGGATTTCTTCTGTGCCGAAGTCGGCGATGCGGGGGACGATGCCCGAAGTCGAGACCGTCATGCGCGAGGCGGGGATGCCGGCTTCGGTGACGAGCGTGCGCACGGCCTGCATGAAGTTGTCGTAGTTGAGGAAGGGTTCGCCTTGTCCCATGAAGACCAGGTTGATGCGGTCGCGGTCGATTTCGACCTGCTGGTCGTTGAGGACGGCGAGAACCTGTCCGACGATTTCTCCGGCGGTGAGGTTGCGGTGCAGGCCGAGAAGAGCGGTCATGCAGAAAGCACATTCGACGGCGCAGCCGATCTGGGAGGAGACGCAGATGGTGGCGCGGGTGCGGCCCGAGCGAACTTCGCTGGGTAGGGGTCCTTCGACTCCGCTCCCTTTGGTCGCTTCGCTCAGGATGACACCGCGAAGTGATGTCTCGGCGAGTTCTTCGTCGCCGGAGTCGGAGCCGTCGCCGGCTTCGCCGCCATCGCCTTCGGGCATCCAGACGGTCTCGACCGATTGGCCGTCGGAGAAGGCGAAGAGGTAGCGGACGGTGCCATCGGACGAGGTAAATCTTTTCTCGATGGCCGGGTGGCCGATCTGATAGTTCGCTTCAACGAGTTGCTGGCGAAACGCTCGAGGCAGCGTGGAGAACTGCTCGAGGCGCGACCACCTTTGGCGGTAAAGGCCGTCTAAAAGCTGGCGGAGGCGGTAGGGGGCTTGAGCGAAGCTTTCCAATAACTCTGTAAGTTGTTCATTGGAAAGGCTTAATAGTTCGCGTTGTTGCGATTCGCTCATGCATCTAATATCCTTGTAACGGCAGGCAACCCGTCTTCCCGATTTCGCGTCGGGACCCTTGCTCCAATCGCGTTCATTTTATCCCAGGCTAGGGACGCAGCAGTTCAATTGGCAGACAAGGGCGAGCAGTTTCATACATTAGAAAAAGGTAATCATGGCAGCAGAAGCATTAACCGTGGCGGCCGACCGGACGATCCATCGCGAGGTGTTGGCCAACGGACTGACCATCTTAACCGAGCAGATGGACCATATTCGCTCGGTTTCGATGGGTATCTGGCTCAAAGCAGGGTCACGAAACGAAGAGGCCGAGGTCAATGGGATCTCGCACTTTGTCGAACACATGGTGTTCAAGGGCACGACCCATCGTACGGCAGAGGACATTGCCCGGGAAGTGGATTCGATCGGCGGCAATATGGACGCCTTCACAGGTAAGGAGACGGTCTGTTTCAACATTAAAGTTCTGGATGAACATTTGCCCATAGCGGTTGATGTGCTCAGCGATATGGTGCTGCATCCGGTGTTTGACGCCAACGAAATTGTGCGCGAGCGGGGCGTGATCGTCGAAGAGATCAAGATGGACGAGGACAATCCGGACAGCCTCGTGCATGAAATCTTCACCCAGAATTTCTTCAAGAACCATCCGCTGGGCAGGCCGATCCTGGGGACGAAGGAAACGGTGCGCAAGTTCGACCATCCAGCCATTCGGAATTACTACCAGAGCAAGTTTGTGCCAGAGAACATGGTGATTTCGGCGGCGGGCCACGTGGAGCACGAAGTGTTCGTGGACCTGCTTCGCAAGGAATTCGAAGCGCTGCCGCGGGGAACGAACGGCGCTGCGGACTGCGCGCCGAAGATCAACTCGCGCATCGTCTTGCGCAACAAGAAGGCACTGGAGCAGGTGCAAATCTGCATCGGCGTTCCGTCCTATAGGGTGAACCACGAGCGGCGGTTTGTGGCCTATGTGCTGAATACGTTGCTGGGCGGAGGGATGAGTTCGCGGCTGTTCCAGAACGTGCGCGAGAAGCAGGGGCTGGTGTACTCGATCTTCTCGGAGCTGAATCCTTATAAGGATACGGGCTGCCTGGCGGTCTATGCAGGCACATCGCGGGAATCCGCACCCAAAGTGGTGCAATCAGTAATGCGCGAGTTCCGCGAGATTAAGGCCGGACAACTCGGCGACGACGAGGTGAAGCGAGCCAAGGACCAGTTGAAGGGCAGCCTGATGCTGAGCCTGGAGTCATCGACGGCGCGGATGTCGAACCTGGCGCGGCAGGAACTGTATCACGACCATTTCATGGGAATGGACGAGATCATTGCGCGGGTGCAGGAAGTCACGCAGGACGACGTAGTGCAGGCGGCAAATGAGATGTTCCAGCAGGAGTCGATTGCGGTGACGGTGCTGGGGAATTTGAATGGGTTGAAGCTGACAAGGGAGATGCTGGTGTGTTGAGAGGCAGTTGTCAGCTATCAGCCGTCAGCCATCAGTAAAGAGCGCTCGGGCTCGCGCCCTCGCGGAAGGGTGTCGCCGGTTGAAACCGGCTTTGGGTTTCTATAGGGGCGTACCCAGCACTCCGCTTCGCTACGTGCTGGGCTAGAATGTACCGTGCCTCCGGCACTTTGGCCGAGGCAATCCAGGGCTAAAGCCCAATTTTCGAGAAGCGACTGTCGGCACGGCTGAAGCCGTGCCCTTCCGCCGGTTCGCACTTTGACATTGGCACAAGGGTGCTGAATAATTTGCTGTTCCATCGCGGAAACGAAAGCGACTCATCTACGTCCTTCTAATATCCGAGTTCCGCGAGTTCGAATGGAGTCCATGAAACTATCAAAGCGTAATCGCGATCGCGGCTTCACGCTGATCGAGTTGCTGATCGTGGTGACGATCATCCTGATCATCGCAGCCTTCACCATTCCGAAGATCACCAAGTCGCAGATTCCGGCGCACGAGGCCTCGGCCATTGCCAGCATCAAGGCCATCAGTGCGGCGGAGATGATTTACGCCAGCAGCCATCCTGACCTGGGTTTCACGGTCGACCTGTTAACGCTAGGCGGCACAGCGCAGAGCGGCGGCGAGCAGACGATCGACACCAACTTGGCCAGCGGACGCAAGAGCGGGTACACCTTTACCTACACGCCGGGCGAGAAGGTAAATGGGGCGATCCGGTCATACACCATCACGGCGGTGCCGGACCAGGTGGGCACGACCGGGCAGCGGCGGTTCTTCGCGGATGAGTCGGGCGAAATCCACTACAACGCGGGCGGCCCGGCGGACACGACGAGCCCGGTGATTCAGTAGCGGGAACTAGCAGCTAGCAATTAGCAACTAGCGATTAGCTACTAGGCAATCTGTCACTTCGTGCATTCCACAGGTTCGCCAAAAGCGGCGCGGGATAACAAAATCCTTTGTCGGACGCGAATGAAGGCAGGTACAAAAGAAGTACCGTAAGCAGGATTCGGGTCCGCATGCAAGAATGCTACTACAGGTGATCAACGGGGCTTCGGTGTAACCTGAGGCCGCACCAAAGTTCGATAAAACCTCCACGAAATGGCCTTGCTTTCACACCAGAGTAACTTTGGATTGCTACACTGCGGGCGCTAGTTCAACTCCTCCTGAGGTGTGGAGATGAATCCACTGCGTCGTGTAGCTCAAAGTTATGTCACAAAAATAGCCACAGCTTTGCTGTTCATGGCCGCGCAGGCGTTTGCCAGCGCGATGTACATTCCGGGGAACCTGGTGGTTTCCGTGGAAGGGGACGGTTCAGGGACCGGATCCTACGGAGACAACCAGGCAGCGCCCCTGACGCTGTACCAATACCATCCAACCGGTACTAATTCGGCAAGCTTCGTCAACTCGCTGATGCTGCCGCAAAGCAACTCGGGCGCGAACTTTGCGGTGTCGGGCGAGTATGGATCGTCGTCGGAAGGGATATTGCAACTTTCGGGCAACGGAGACTACCTGACCATCATGGGATATGGCATCAATGCCAACACGTTCAATGCGAACCCCGGTGCGTACGGGCCGGATCCGACTAACACGGCGCTGGCGCAATCGGGCAGTCTGTTGGGACAGGGTTACATTGCAGTGCCACGCGTGGTAGCGCTCATCAATCCAAACGGCACGATTAATTCCACGACTGCGTTGTATGGCGTTTTCGACCAGAACAATCCGCGCAGCGCGTACACGATCAACGGACAGTCGATTTACGTTTCAGGACAGGGCGTTGCGCCGGATGCCACCAGCGGCGTCTTCCTGGCGCATTTGGGAATGCATACAGCGAGTGCGTGGCTCACCGCGGGCGACGCAGGAACCGGTCTTTCGCAAGACACAAGGGTAGTCACAATCTACAACGGCCAGCTGTACGTCTCGACGGACAGCAAGAAGGGCCCGACCAACCGTTCTTATATAGGCACGCTGGGAGTGGGAACGCCGACGACGACGGTGGGCGCTCCGGTGATGCTGCCGGGCTTCGGCAACACCGGCGGCACCGGCAAATACCAGATCACCACGGGGCCAAACAGCAACGGGAACGGTCTGAATACTGGGCTGCAAATTAATCTGAGTCCGGAAAGCTTCTTCTTCGCCAATTCCAGCACGCTGTACGTAACCGACAGCGGAGACGGAAAGCAGACCTCGGCGAATAGTTCCATCGGCGACGGGGGGCTACAGAAGTGGTCGCTGGTGTCGGGAAGTTGGGTGCTGGACTATACGCTGCACAACGGATTGGGCCTGGTGCTGAACACGAACTCGTCGGGCACGACCGGACTGCTGGGCTTGACCGGTAAGGTGATGGGCGGCGAGGTGGAACTGTTCGCCACCAACTACACGGCAGCTGACCTGGACCAGACGTATCTTTACGGGATTACGGATGAGCTGTCGGCGACGATGGCGAGCCAGGTGTCGGGCGAAGACTTCTCATTGCTGGCGACAGCGCCAGCCGATTCCAACTTCAAGGGCGTATCGTTTGCGCCCGTGCCTGAGCCGGGAACGATTGCGCTGTTTGGAACCGGCATGGCCGGCTTACTGGGACTGTGGCGGCGCAGAGTGCTATAGCCGACGGTCTTGTATTCGCAGGGTATGGAGAAGCCCCGGCCAGGATGGTTCGGGGCTTTGTTCTTGGTCTTGCGGATAGGGCGGCGGGAGCTGCCGGACAGTGGCAAATCAACTAGAATCAAAGATGCATGTGGTCCTCGTTGGCTCGAGTCTCTTCTGCTGTAACCTTCTTCGTATTCCTGTTCAATGCGGCTTTGTGCGCCCAGCCGGATGTGCACGCTATCGCCGACAAGGTGGACCAGCGGTACAACCACATGCAGACGCTGGAGGCGCAGTTCGCCGAGACGTATTCGGGCGCGGGGATGACGCGCAAGGAAAGCGGCACGCTGGAGCTGAAAAAGCCCGGGCGGATGCGGTGGGACTACGACGAGCCGCGTCCAAAGATGTTTCTGACGGATGGCTCGACAGCGTGGTTTTATGTGCCGGGGGAGCGGCAGGTGAGGCGGACTCCGGTGAAGCAGATCGAGGATTTGCGGTCTCCGCTGCGGTATCTGCTGGGAAAGACGAAGCTGGAGAAGGAATTCGTGGGGCTGGCGATTGCGAGCGATGCCAAGCCGGTGAATGCGGGCGACATTGTGTTGCGCGGCGTTCCCAAAGGGATGCAGGAGCGGGTGTCGCAGACGCTGCTGGAGGTTACGCCCGAGGGGCTGATTACACGGATCGTCGTCGAGGAGTTAGATGGGTCGGTGACGGAATTCCGCTTTCTTCAGCAGAAGGAGAACGTCCAAGTGAGTGACCAGCGGTTTAAGTTCGTTCCGCCCCCGGGAGTCGAGGTGGTGCAGGGGACGGAATTGACGAATTAGTGGCTGGTGGCTAGTGGCTGGTGGCTAGAAAAAAAAGTTGCGATCGATCAGTCGTCAGTATTACGACACAACTAATAACCGGGAGCCGCAGGGCTAAGCGTCAATCGAGTCCAGCCACTGGCCACCAGCCACTGGCCACTGCTTCACGATGTTAAACTAAGGCCGGATACCCAAAGGAATCAGTCACTTTCATGGCCGAGTACACGATCCGGATGGCCGACGAACGGGGCCATGTCCTGGAACAGGTTGAGCTGGGGAACTCGGAAGGTGAGGTGCGCGACCGCTACGCGCAGCAGGGTTACCTGATCTACTGGGTCAAGCCCAAAGGGCTACTCTCGGCCGAGATGCGGCTGCCGCGCCGCCGCAAAATCAAGCAAGATCAGTTCGTCATCTTCAATCAGCAGTTTGTAACGCTGATCCACGCCGGGCTGCCGATCGTGCAGTCGCTGGAGTTGCTGATGAAGCGGCAGCGCAATCCGTACTTTCGCACCCTGCTGCAAAATGTGCGCGACCGGGTGCGGGGCGGGGAACTGCTGTCGGAGGCATTCGCCGAGCAGAAGGTTTTTCCCAAGGTTTACACGACAACGCTGCTGGCGGGCGAGAAGTCGGGCAATTTGGAAGAAGTGCTGGGACGCTACATCGCGTTTCAGCGGTTGTCGCTGACGTTTCGCAAGAAGCTGGTGGCATCGCTGGTGTATCCCGTGCTGCTGGTGGTGATGCTGGTGGTAATGCTGACGTTTCTGATTACGTTCGTGGTGCCGCAGTTCGCCAACCTTTACAACCAGCTTGGCGTAGAGCTGCCCCCGATGACCATGATTATGCTGGCGATCGGAACGAACGCGCAACATTATGCGCCGTACATTCTGGTGGCGCTGGTGGGTGCGGGATTTCTGATTTGGCGCTGGCTGAAGAGTGATGCCGGAGCCACGCAGATGGACCGCATCAAGCTGAAGGTCCCGCTGCTCGGCGATATCTGGCTGAAGTACCAGGTGGCGATCTTCGCGCGTATGCTGTCGACGCTGCTTTCAGGCGGGTTGTCGCTGGTGCCGGCGCTCGAGACGTCAGGGGAGTCGATGCAGAGCCACTTGATCGCGCACGGCATCGAGGGCGCGACACGGCAAGTGCGGGAGGGGCAGCCACTGGCAAAGAGCCTGGAGACGTCGAGTGTGTTTCCGCAGATGTCGGTGGAGATGATTGAAGTTGGCGAGTCCACGGGCGCGCTGCCGGCAATGCTGAATTCGGTGGCCGAGTTCTATGAAGAAGATGTGACCAACGCGCTGGCCACGGCCATGGCGCTGATTGAGCCGCTCGTCCTGATCGTGATGGGAGTGGTGGTGGCATTCGTGCTGATTTCGTTGTACTTGCCGATCTTTAGTTTGGGGGCAGGGGGAATACATTAAGACAGTTGTCAGTAGTCAGTTGTCAGCTAAGAATGCAAATCCGTTTCCGAGAACTGACAACTGAGACCTGACTACTAACCGAAGGTTTAAATGGCTGAGAAGAAGTCGATTTTCTTGACGGGCGGGAACGGCAATATATCGATTGCCGACGAGCAGGCGCAGGCACAGGACCTGGCGCACCGCTACCGCTGCGAGTTCGTGGACCTGAAGAACTTTCACATCCAGCATGAGCTGTTCCGCAAGGTCAAAGTTGACCTGATGTTCCGCTATAACTTTGTGCCGCTGCAGGAGACGCAGGACGGACGGCTGGTGATTGCGATTGCCGATCCCAGCCAGTTGATGATGATCGACGAAATCAGCCTGAACCTGGGGCGGCGGATCATCACCAAGGTTGCGACACTGTCCCAGATCAGCGATGTGCTGAAGAAGACCGAACAGTCGCAGCGCGTGCTGGAAGAGGCGGGCGAAGACTTTGCGCTCGACGTCATCCGCGAAGACGAGAACTCGGACGAGACCATCTCGATCGAGAGACTGACAGCGGAGAGCGACATCAGCCCGATCATCCGGCTGGTGGACACGACGATTTTCACCGCGCTACAGCGGCGCGCGAGCGATATTCACATCGAGACGCGTGACGACTCGGTGGTCATCAAGTACCGCATCGATGGCGTGTTGCAACAAGCGATGCAGCCGATCGCGAAGGAGCACCACTCGACGATTATTTCGCGCATCAAGGTGATGAGCGAGCTGGATATTTCGGAGCGACGCGTGCCACAGGACGGACGCTTCCGGGTGCGCTATACGGGGCGCTCGATCGATTTTCGTGTGTCGATCATGCCGTCGATTCACGGCGAAGACGCGGTGCTGCGCGTGCTCGACAAAGAATCGATGAGCGAGAAGTTCCACAAGCTCACACTCGATGTAGTTGGCTTCAACGACGAGGACTTGCAGAAGTTCCGCCGCTATATCAAAGAGCCGTACGGCATGGTGCTGGTCACAGGGCCGACGGGTTCGGGCAAAACGACGACGCTGTATGCTGCGCTCAACGAGATTAAGAGCGACGAAGATAAGCTGATCACCATCGAAGACCCGGTTGAGTACCAAATTGTGGGCATCACGCAGATTCCGGTGAACGAGAAAAAGGGCCTGACGTTTGCGCGCGGGTTGCGATCGATTTTGCGACACGATCCGGACAAGATCATGGTGGGCGAGATTCGTGATACGGAGACGGCGCAGATCGCGATCAACGCGGCGCTGACCGGACACCTGGTGTTCACCACGGTGCACGCCAACAACGTGGTAGACGTGCTGGGACGCTTCCTGAACATGGGCGTTGAGGCGTACAACTTTGTGTCGTCGCTGAACTGCATTCTGGCGCAGCGGCTGGTGCGGCTGATTTGCGAGTTCTGTAAGAAAGAAGTGCACTACACGGTGGAAGAGCTGGAAGCGAGCGGGCTGAATCCCGAAGAATGGGCCGAGATTCCATTCTACGAAGGTGAAGGTTGCATTGAATGCTCGGGCACAGGATTCAAGGGCCGAAGTGCGATCCACGAGCTGCTGGAACTGACGGACAACGTGCGCGACATGATTCTGGCGAAGCGGCCGAGCAGCGAAATCCGGCGCGCGGCGCGGGAAGAAGGAATGCATTTCCTTCGCGAGTCGGCAATTGATAGAGTGAAGCGTGGATTGACCACGTTGAAAGAGATTAACAAGGTCACGTTTATCGAGACGACGCGGTAAGAGTAACTGGTGACTGGTAACTGGTAAAGATGGGCGTACGTTGATCGAATCGGCGGATCGCGTTTTGGAAGGTTATCAGTGAAGGCGCAACGGCGAGGTCTGCCTGCAAGTTGCCAGTAACCAGCTACCGATTGCGAGTGCGACAGCAGAAATGGCAACCAACCACAGTCCGCGGCCGAGGGTGGCGTGCGAGGTGTCGGCCGAGCGCGTAGTGGCGGCGCGCGCCGCGCAAGGCACGCAAACGCTCGAAGCCGTCAGCACGCAAAACCTGGTGGCCGGAACTGTCACGCCGGGACTGCAACAAGCCAATGTGGTTACACGCGACTTGCTGGTGAAGGTGTTGCGAGAGTCGCTGGCCGCGGTCGCCGGGCGGTCGCACGACATTACGCTGGTGATTCCCGATGCGAGCACGCGGATTCTGCTGCTGGACTTCGATACCCTTCCCGAAAAGCCACAAGACGCCGACTCGGTGGTGCGCTTCCGGCTGAAAAAATCGCTACCATTTGATGTGGATACATCGGCAGTGTCGTTTGATCAGCAACCGGCGGACAACGGCGTGCGGGTGGTGGCGGCGGTGACTCCGAGGACGGTGCTGGACGAATACGAGTCGGTAGTGCGAGACGCGGGCTATAACCCGGGCGCGGTGCTGCCGTCGATGGTGGCGGCGCTGGGAGTGGTGGATGGTGAGCGGCCCACCATGGTCATCAAAGTGGAGCCGGGCACGACGACGTTTGCGGTGGTGGACCAGAACCAACTGCTGCTGTATCGCGCGCTGGAGAACGGTGGAACGGCGGTGACAGGCGAGTCGCTGGTGGACGATGTGAATACGTCGCTGGTGTACTTCGAAGACCGTTACGGGGTCACAGTCGACCGCGTGCTGGTGACGGGCGTGCAGTCAGCACAGGCACTGCAAGAGGCGTTTCGCTCGACCGGCAATATTCACGTCGAAGAATTGATATCCAGCAGCGTGGCGGGAGTGGGCGCGGGCAGCCTATCGCGGTCGGCACTGGCGGGCGTGGCGGGGGCACTGGCGTACTGATGCGGATCAATATCAATCTGGCGTCGAACCCGTACGAAGTCGCGCAGGAGTACACGCGACGGTTTGGGCTGCTGGTGGCCGCGCTGGCGGTGCTGACAGTTGGGCTGATTGGGTACATCTTGTACCAGCGCGCGCAGACCCGCGACATTGACCAGCGGATCGCGAAGGCGCAACAGGAGATTGCGGGCCTGGATGCCGAGAAGACCAAGGCGCTGGCAGTGCTCAACCAGCCGCAAAACCGCGAGGTCGCCGATGAGTCGCAGTTCCTGAACAACCTGTTTGCGCGCAAGGCGCTTTCGTGGACGAAGGTGTTCACGGAGATGGAACGGCTGATGCCGCCGAACATCCACGTGATGTCGATGAAGCCGGAATTCAACCGCCAGAACCAGCTCGTGCTGCATGTCGTGGTGGTGACCAACGAGCGGGAGAAGGCAGTGGAACTGGTGAAGCGGATGGAGAAGTCGCCGCACTTCCGCACACCGCAGGTCGAAGCCGAGAATGCCATCGGGGAAGGCGCGTCAGGTTCGGTGGGCGGGAATACGCAGTTCGAGATTGCGGCGGAGTACGTGCCGTTCGCCGAGGATAGCGATGCGACTATCGGCGATGAATCGCCGGAAAAAACCAAGCCGGGGAGCAAGACTGCTCTCGACGGAAGTGGCAAGAGCACTCCGAAGACGGCGCAAAACCGCGCGGCTGGGCCGGGAGGCGGACGCTGATGGCGAGCATTCGCGAGGTTCGCAAAACGCTGCTGCCGGTACTGATCGGGCTTCTGGTGCTCGACTTGGCATGTGCGGTGTACCTGCTGTCGCCAGCAGGACGGTCGCGTGCGGCGCGGCAGCGCGACCTCGATGCGTTGCAGGCGCAACTGGTGGCCAAGCGCACAGAAGTTCTGCCGACGCGAGGCATGGACGGCAAGCTGAAGCAGGCTTCAACCGACATTGATGCCTTCTATAAGGAGCGCTTCCCGGCAGAGTATTCCGCGGTGTCGGAGGAATTGGGGAAACTGGCTGCCGCCAACGGAGTGCAGATGTCGGCAGTGAAATATGACGGCAAGGACGCTCCGGTAGAAGGTCTGCGCCAACTGAATGTCGAGTTGGCGATTTCGGGGAGCTATCTGCAGGAGGCGAAGTTCATCAATGCGCTGGAGCGCGACAAGTTGTTCTTTGTGATTGACGGTGTGACGCTGGGCGAGCAGCAGGGCAACGTCCGACTGCAACTGAAAGTGGAAACCTACCTGCGCAATGGGGCGGCCACTTCGTGAAACTGGGAACAGAGAACAAGACGAAGACGGTGATCGCAGCAGGATTGCTGCTGATCGCGGCGTTTGCGCTCTATAACTGGATGCATAGCAGCGACGATACGGCGTCGACTGCGACGGCCGCTCCGGCAGCCACCGCTCCGAGCGGGACATCGCCGAAGGCCGCGAAACCCGGAGCGCACAAGGCCGGGCCGGTGGTGCTGGCGCAATCGCTTGATCCGACGTTGCGGTTGGATCTGCTGAAGTCGAGTGAAGACGTGACGTACAAAGGGTCAGGACGCGACATCTTTAGTTCGCAGCCCCCGCCGCTGGAAATTCCCAAAGTCACGAAAGCGGTGATCAACACCGGTCCGCCACCACCTGCACCGCCGCCGCCGATTCCGTTGAAGTTTTATGGGTTCAGCGGCAACAAGAGTGGGCCGAAGCAGGTGTTCCTGTCCAAAGGCGACGATATTTTTATCGCCAAAGAAGGTCAGGTCATCGACCGGCGTTACAAGATACTGAAGATCGGCCCCAATGCGGTGGAAGTAGAAGACGTGCTCACCAATAATCGCCAGACGCTCCCGCTGACGGCGAGCTAGGCGGGAAGTCGTCGAGCAGTATGCAGCATCGAATCCATACAGACAGACGAATTGGCGAGAGTGGCGCAGTTCGCGCGGATTAAAATCCGCTCGGAGATTGAAAAGATGGCGCTTAACGGCACGGCTGAAGCCGCGCCCTTTCAAAACCGCAAACAAAGGCGGGGACGTCGGCGCGACAGCGGCGCGATGCTGCTGGCGGTGCTGTTCATGATGGCGATCATGGTGATCGTCGCGCTCGCGGTGGCGCCCAGCATGGTGATGCAGATCAAGCGCGACCGCGAAGAAGAGATGATCCATCGCGGCACGGAATACGCCCGGGCGATCAAGAAGTACTACAAGAAGTTTGGGCGGTATCCGGCGAACCTGGAGCAACTGGATAACACCAACCAGATACGCTTCTTGCGGCGGCGTTTCAAAGATCCACTCACCAAGGATGGGGAGTGGAAGCTGCTGAATTACGGTGATATTGCATCGCTCGTCGGGGCGAACGGCGTGGGAACCCCGGCGGCGCAACTGGCGGCGCAGCAAGCGGCAGCGGCGGGTGCAGGGCAGAATGGCAACTTACTTTCGGGATCGGCTGGCGCGAATCAAAATGCAAGCGCAGGGCAGGGAGCGACGCAATCGCTAACGCAACAGCCGGACGGAAGCTTTGGCACGACGCAGACGCCGGGCGGTGCGCAGACAGGTAGCGGTACGTCGCCATTGACCACCGGAACAGGGGCAGCGACCGGGCAGTCGGGTTTCAGCCTGGGACCGGGGCCGGGACAAAACAGTGGCGCGGGCGGAGCGCAAGGCCAGGGCGCTAACGGGACGGGTCAGACCGGAAGCAATAACACGATCTTCGGCAACACGGGTGTCGGAGGGCAGACGTTCGGTGGCGGCGCGATTGTGGGAGTGGGCAGCAAAAGTAAGGACCCGACGATCCGGATCTTCAACAAGAAGAAAACCTACGACGAGTGGCAGTTTATCTACAGTCCGATGATGGATACGCAAGCCAACTCGTTGCTGCGTGGTCCGTATAACGGGCAAACCTTGGGCAATGCGCAGCAGCAGATCGGCACTCCGGCGGGACAGTTGAACCAAGGACAACCGGGGCAGCAACCCGGGGTTAACGGGCAGCAGCCGGGTGGATTTGGGCAACAAAGTCCGCAGCCAAACCAGCAGCCGAATCAGCAACTGACGCCGGGCGGACAGTTTCCGCCGGACCAGAGCCAGCCGCGATAGCGAAAGCTTCAGCCGGCTTATGTGAAATACGAACGCGAAAAAGCCGCCCACATGGGCGGCTTTACTCATAGTGAGTCAGTCAGTTAGAACAACTTGCGGCGCAGTGTACCCGCAACAGCGAGAATGCCACTGCCCAGCAGCATCAGGCTAGCCGGCTCGGGGGTAGATCCGTAAACTGCAAACGACAGATCATTGGGAATAGCGCCACAGGTGCCGAAGAAACACTGGTAAGCGGCGCCGTCACCACCCGTACCGGTCTCCCAGCCCCACTGCGGCGGGAAGCCCAAGTCGGGATAGACGGACAACCAGTAAGTCGTGTTGGCCGCGGTGTTGAAGTTAACGTTCAGGCCATACAGGTACGTAGGATCGCCGGCGTTGTCGTTCTGAAGGAACGTCTCATTGCCATTTCCCGCTACGTTGGTCGAGTACAGCAGGGCACCGGGGGCGCCGGCCGCGTCGGACCAGAACTGCACGGTCCAGGCGGTGATGGTTCCCTGTGCAGCCGGGTTGAAGTAGGAGCCGATCCACTCGACCGCATTGAGGTTGTAGCTTGCCGCGCCGAGGTTGAAATTGTCAAACGACTGGGCATAGAGCCCGAAACTGTTGGTGTCATTCTGGGACGAATAGGCACCATTGAAATCGGGGTTCTGGAAGTAAAGGATGCCGGCTTGCGCAGATACGGACGCAAACATCAGCAGTGTGGCAGTAAAAGCGATAGCAACAGCCTGTTTAGAGCTAAACTTCAAGACTTTTTCTCCTTTGAGGTACTGCGGTGGAACAGAAGATCAGACGCGTGTACGACGAGTCACACGCCCAAGTTTCAAATCGCCGGGAATTGTAGTCTTTCACCCCAGTTTTATCGAATATACACCTAAAAGTCGGATATGTCGCTGATATTAAACACTTTTAACAAAGATCAGATACTTGGCATTGAGTTGGCGTGCACGCGCCTAAGCTGAAGTCGTGCAGCCAGTCGCCAGAATTGCCATCGCCGCTTGACTAGAGCGTCGGCGAAAACCCAGATGACCTTTAAGTTGGTTATAATACCGACGCAATCCAAAATTCCCAGCTTCGACTTGTGACCTGCGCCGGCTAAGTCTGGCGTGGGCGATCGAGGCGAGACGACCTGACAGCTGCGACGCCACCGGCGGCTGGACCCGTCCCGAGGCAGGAATCAACAGGAAATCCCACAGTACAGAAAATAGCGAACTGCTAAACCCTTAAGGAGAGAGTATGAAGAAAACGGTCGTAGCCTTACTTGTCGTCGCCGGTGCATTGTTTATGAACGTATCGGTATTTGCCCAAGCAGCCCAAAGCGCTCCCACAACGAGTGCACAGCCACACGCGGGGACAGACCAGGACATCGAGATGCTGCGGCAGGACATTCGCGCGCAGCGGAAACAAATTACCGCGGAGAACATGACCCTCACCGCCGATGAGGCCACCAAGTTCTGGCCGATCTTTGACCAGTACCGGCAGGCGGCCATCAAAGCTAACGACGACCGCTGGGCGCTGATCAAAGAGTATGCGGCGAGCTACAACACGATGACCGATGCCCAGGCGCAGGATTACATGAAGAGAGCGAACGCCATTGACGAGCAACTCCTCGCGCTGCGCATGAGGTACGTTCCGTTGTTCGAGAAAGTGATCTCAGCCAAGAAGACTGCATTGTGGTATCAGATCGATCGCCGTATCGACCTGCTCATCAATTTGCAGTTGGGCTCGGTAATTCCGATGGTGAACACCAAGTAAGTAAGCTCGGCGAAGAGATGGTTGTCATAGCAGCGCATCGCGAGGTGCGCTGTTTTTATTTGGCGGACTGCGGCTCTTCGGTGCGCGGCAGAAGCCATGCGCCCGTTAGGAGCAACAGTGCAGTAGTTGCGACGATATAGAAGCCAGAGAAGAAGCCCACAAAGCTATACATCAGTACCGCATCCACTACGGGAATGAGTGCTAAGTAGAGAAGCAGGGCGCGGGTCGCCGGGCGGCGGCTGATCCACACGAGAGCCGGCGATAAAAGAAGCCCGTGTGCGGAGACGACCAGCCAGACGCACTTGATTGCGCCCGCGACCGGCGGATCCATTCCGGCTTTCGCCAGTGCTGGAAAAACACCCACCGATCCACCTAGTATGTGGAGCAGCGCTCCCACGAACATGCAGGATGCTTCCCAAAAGGATGAGCCAGCGCGCGATTGTCATCGGCTTCTTCTCCGTTGCAGTGTAGTTCCAGTGACAGCTAGGAATTTCGGTTGGTGAATTCTACCAGCAGCTGCAAGCGCTGGCGGGCGTGGCCGCAGTCGATGGCGTAGGCGGCCAGCGGCACGGCTTGACCGATGTGCTCGGCATGTCCGGCGGCGACCAGCGCGGCCGCGGCGTTGAGGACGACCACATCGCGACGCGGAGAGCGTTCGCCGTCGAGTACGGCGCGAATGATGTCGGCATTCTGCCGCGCGTCGTCGCCACCCGCGATATCACTGAGAGCGGCCTGCTTGAGGCCGAATTCCTCTGGAGTGACTTCATAGCTACGCACCTGGCCGTCGCGAACCTCGGCGACCTTGGTGGGCCCGGAAATGGTGATCTCGTCGAGCCCGTCGCGACCGTGAACGACGAGCGCACGACGCAGACCGAGTTCACTTAGCGCTTCAGCGAGTTTTTCGACCAGGTCGGCTGAATATACGCCGACAACTTGCGCCGATGCGTTGGCAGGATTGGTGAGCGGGCCGAGCAGGTTAAAGACAGTACGCAGGTGCAACTCGCGGCGCGCCGGTTGAACATATTTCATTGCCGCGTGCATGGCGGGCGCGAAAAGAAACGCGATGCCGGTCTCACGCAGGCAGGCCGGGAGCCGCGCGGGCGGCAGGTTAATGTTCACCCCGAGGGCTTCCATTACATCGGCCGAGCCGCACTTCGAACTGATGCTGCGATTGCCGTGCTTGGCGACTCGAACCCCGGCGCCCGCGGTTACGAAAGCGACGGCGGTAGAAATGTTGAAGGTGCCGGAAGCGTCTCCGCCGGTGCCGCAGGTGTCAACCAAGGCTTCGCGGCCAGTGCCGCTGACATCGACGGTATCGCCGTCTTCGCCGCGCAGCGGAGTGGCGGCGGCACGAATGGCCTGTGCGAATCCCACGATCTCCTCCACCGTTTCGCCCTTCATGTGGAGCGCGACCAGTAAGGCGCCGATCTGGGCATTGGTAGCTTCGCCGCGCAGGACTTCGGCCATCACGTCGCGGGCCTCGTCGCGACTAAGCGACGAGCCGTGGTTGGCGATCTTGTGCAGGGCTTCGAGGATCATGAAAAAGCTGTCAGCCGTTAGTTCTCAGCTTTTAGCTTAGCATTGGGCGATTCGAGGATTGTTTCAC
This sequence comes from uncultured Acidobacteriaceae bacterium, assembly GCA_963730105.1. Taxonomy (GTDB): domain Bacteria; phylum Acidobacteriota; class Terriglobia; order Terriglobales; family Acidobacteriaceae; genus DASRAA01. The sequence goes on along the minus strand of CAVSQO010000002.1, from coordinate 53,120 downwards.
GGGGAAGCGCGCCGGCTCGACTGCAAGAAAACTGGGGTTCGGATAGCATAGCCGCACCGGGTGGCGCGCCACCAGACTGCCACCGGGGCTGGCGGGGGTGATGGCGAAAGAAGTCGAGATGCTCACAATCTCGGGACACAGAGTGCCAGTTACCAATCCCGAAAAGCTGTATTTCTCCAAGCAAGCGAAGGTCACGAAGCTGGAACTGGTGCGCTATTACCTTTCGGTCGCGCCGGGGGCAGTGGCTGGTATTCGCGACCGTCCACTGGTGCTCAAGCGGTTCGTCAACGGAGCAGAAGCTCCGGCGTTCTATCAGAAGCGGGCGCCCGAGCAGCGGCCGGAATGGATACGAACGGTGACACTGTCGTTTCCGTCGGGCCGCACGGCGGAAGAAATTGTCGTCGACGACGAAGCCGGATTGGCTTGGGTCGTCAATCTGGGCTGCATCGAGTTGCACCCCCACGCTGTGCGAACGACGGACCTCGAGCACCCTGACGAGTTACGAATCGACCTCGACCCCGGGCCGGGTGTTGAGTGGGCCGAAGTGCGACGAGTCGCGCTCGAGGTTCGTGGGCTGTTGGAAGAAGTTGGGCTTCGCGGATGGCCGAAGACGAGCGGCTCGCGCGGCATGCATGTGAATGTGCGTATCCATCCGAAGTGGACGTTTTCGGAGGTCAGACGTGCGGCGGTGGCATTCTCTCGCGCAGTAGAGCGGCGCGTGCCGAAGCTGGCGACTTCGAAATGGTGGAAGGAAGAGCGCCACGGGGTGTTCCTCGATTACAACCAGAACGCCAAGGACCGTACGACCTGCTCGGCTTACTCGGTGCGTCCGGTGCCTGACGCGCGGGTTTCGACGCCACTCACCTGGGAGGAGGTTCCCGACTGCGATCCAGCGGCCTTCACCCTGTTCACGGTGCCGCAGCGGTATGCGGCGATCGGCGACCCGCATGCTGATATGGACAAGTCAGCTGGTTCGCTAGAAAAGTTGCTGGAAATGGCGGCGAAAGATGAGGCGTCGGGTCTGAAAGATGCGCCCTGGCCGCCGCACTTTCGCAAGACGGATTCGGAAGCTCCGCGCGTCGCACCCTCGCGCGCGAGAGCGACAGCGAAGGCACCGCGGGTAAAAATGCCGCTGATCGTCGTGGCTAATTCTCCCGACAAGACAGTCGCGTTGGAAGGGCTTGAGCGGTGGAAACGTAAACATGCTAAAGCTGCAAAGCATCTCGCCGTCGATGATGTACTAGTCGATGCCATGCGTGGTAAGTATTCCACCTGGACACGAATTCGGGTGAATCTGCGCAATGTGCCTGAGGACTTGCGTCCTCCGCAAGAGACTCCCGATCCTGACGACGACCCGACGCGAGAATTCCAAGCCGCGCACAAGCGCGCTGCAAAGAAGAAGCACTAATCCCTAGCGACCAGTGGAAAAAATCTCAGCCAGCTCTTGCGGCAGCACCACCTCGAGCTGTGCATAAGTGCAGTCTTTAGGCTGCTTATCTTTTCTCCAGCGTCGAAACTGTGCGGTGTGGCGAAAGCGGTCGCCCTGCATGTGGTCATATGCCACTTCCACAACAAGCTCGGGCCGCAGCGGCTCCCACGATAGGTCTTTACCCTGGCTCCAGCGGCTCTGACCGCCGGGCATTCGCTGACCAGCCGAACCTTCTGCGGCTTCGCTTTCGGCCCACGCTTTCCAGGGATGGTCGGCGAGCGCACTCTTCCGGTAGGGCGCGAGGAAATCGACGAGCTCTTTCCGCTTTGCCGCGGTGAAACTGGCGCACACTCCGACGTGCTGCAGCGCGCCCGAGTCATCGTATAAACCCAGCAGTAACGACCCGACGGCGGTGCGGTCGCCTTGTTTGTGCCAGCGAAATCCGGCGACAACGCAGTCACATTCGCGCTCGTGCTTTACCTTGAGCATCACGCGCTTGTTGGGTTCGTACGTCTGCAAGCGCGTCTTGGCGACGACTCCGTCAAGGCCGGCTCCTTCGAAGCGGAGGAACCAGTCGGCGGCGAGAGCGCGATCCCGAGTGCAGGGCGTAAGGTGGATCGGCGGCCCCGCGTTGCCAAGCGTCCGTACCAGTTCCCGGCGGCGAGCCTCAAGCGGTTCCTTGCGGAGATCGTGGTCGCCCAGGCAAAGCATGTCGAAGAACACAAACGAAGCCGGATTCTGCTCGGCCAACATTTTTACTCGCGAGGCCGCCGGGTGCAGCCGCAATTGGAGCAAATCGAAATCGAGACCGTTCTCCGTGACGATGACAATTTCGCCATCGAGCACGCAGCGCGGCGGTAGCGTTTTTCGCAGGGGCTCCAAGAGATCGGGGAAATAACGGTTCAACGGTTTCTCGTCGCGGCTCTGGATGTAAATTTCATCGCCGTCGCGAAAAACAATCGCACGAAATCCGTCCCACTTGGGCTCGAAAATCCAGTTGTCTCCGGCAGGCAATTCGTCGACGCGCTTGGCGAGCATAGGCAGGACGGGCGGATTCACAGGAAGGTCCATGACTCGCGTATTGTCGCAGAATCTATGGGTGGTGGGCGGGCTAGTAGGTTCTCGCGGCGCTGGATGGCCCGGTCAAAGATGTGTGATGCCCGTCACCGTCAAAATGGCGCTAATTTCATAAATTCAGCATTATGGCTAATCCAAACCACAATGATCGCGTGGCATGGCTGCAGGGGCCATCTGCGCAATGCGAGGCGCCCGACAGTTCGGCGGCGCCTTGGAGGCTTGTCCTGCTGGGAGCGCCGGGCGTTGGCAAAGGAACGCAGGCCGACCTGTTGCACCAGAAACTACGGGCTTGTCATCTGTCCACGGGCGACGTCTTCCGCGCGGCGGCGGGCCGCAGTGAATGCGAATTGAGTCCGGCGATGAAGGCGGCCACCGAATACATGCGTAGGGGTGCGTTGGTGCCGGACTCGACGGTGTGGGAGATGGTTCGCGAGCGGAGCGGGTGCCTGCACTGTGGCGGAGGCTTCATCCTCGACGGATTTCCGCGCACGCTGATGCAGGCTGAGTCACTCAAGCAGTTGATGCACGACGAAGGGCTTTCTTTGACCGCAGTCGTGAACTATGACCTGCCCGCGACTGAGATTGTTGCCCGGCTCAGCGGCCGTCGGACCTGCCAGCAATGCCGGAACGTGTTTCACGTGACCGAACGCCCGCCGCGAGTCGAAGGCGTGTGCGACCGATGCCAAGGCAATCTGTTTCAACGCGACGACGACCGCCCTGAGTCGATCAAGGTCCGGCTGGAGGCGTACGACCGCAGCACCGCGCCCCTGATTGCGTTCTACCAGGACCTTGGACTGCTCATGCAGGTCGATGCCGGCGGCACTCCTGACGAAATTTGTGCGAAAACGCTGGTGGGACTGGATGTCCGGCGCGCGGCGAGCGCAAGCTGAGAATTAAGAACGACCCGCTGACTTTGCCGCGAGCAATGTTCGCCCGTCATTGCCCCACCCTTCGCTGCTCCGGTACACTAGTCAGTTTCCTGTTGTACCGCCATTCTCATAAGGAGCAGACAATCAGGCCCTTAGCGGCCAGAGCAGCGGAGATGTCGTCCGCGTCCGTCATACCAACATGAAAATTCACGAATACCAGGGCAAGGCAATCCTGTCGAAGTATGGAGTGGCTGTGCCTCGCGGAAAGATGGTCGAGAGCGTCGAGGAAGCCGATGCGGCAGCCCGCGAACTCTTCCGTGATGGCGCGACCGGAGTGGTAGTGAAGGCGCAGATTCATGCCGGAGGCCGCGGCAAGGGCGGCGGCGTGAAGATCGCCAAGTCGCCCGAAGAGGCCGTCGAACTGGCCAAGAAGATGCTGGGCATGACGCTCGTCACGCACCAGACCGGCCCCGAGGGCAAGAAGGTGCAGCGGCTGCTCATCGAAGAGACGCTGCCCATCGCGCGCGAGCTGTATCTGGGCATCGTGCTCGACCGAACGAATGGACGCAACGTGTTCATGGCGTCGGCGGCGGGTGGCATGGAGATCGAAGAGGTTGCGGCGAAAGATCCCGACGCCATCATCAAGGAACACATCGTTCCGGGCATGGGCTTGCAGGCGTACCAGGCGCGGAAAATCGCATTCAAGCTGGGTCTTGATCCGAAGTACATCGCGGGAGCGGTGAAGTTCATGATCGCCCTGGCACGTGCGGCGGAAGATACGGACGCTTCGCTGGTGGAGATCAATCCGTTCATCACGACAACCGACGGACGACTGTTCGCGCTCGACGCCAAGATGAATTTCGACGACAACGCGCTGTATCGGCATCCCGACATCAAGGAACTGCGCGACCTGAGCGAAGAAGACCCGCTCGAAGTCGAGGCCAGCAAGTATGCGCTGAACTACATCAAGCTCGATGGCAACGTGGGTTGCATGGTGAACGGCGCAGGCCTGGCGATGGCGACCATGGACATCATTCAGTACGCGGGCGGAATGCCGGCGAACTTCCTCGACGTAGGCGGTGGCGCCAACGAAGAGCAGGTGACGCATGCGTTCGAGATCCTGCTGGCCGATAAGAACGTGAAGGCGGTGCTGATTAATATTTTCGGCGGCATTCTGCGCGTGGACACGCTGGCCAACGGCGTGGTGAGCGCGGCCAAGAAGACGAACATCCAGTTGCCGATCGTGCTGCGACTGGAAGGGACGAACGTCGAGCAGGGCCGCCAGATACTGAAAGACAGTGGATTGAATTTCATCGTGGCGCAGACCATGAAAGACGCAGCCGAGAAAGTTGTCGCGGCGGCAAAGGGGGTCAAGTGAGCATCCTGGTAGATAAATCGACGCGACTGGTTGTGCAGGGACTGACAGGCCGTGAAGGAACGTTTCACGCGAAAGCTTCGCAGGCGTATGGAACGCAGGTAGTGGGCGGCGTGACTCCCGGCAAGGGTGGAACTACGCATGAAGGCTGGCCCATCTTCAATACCGTCGGGGAAGCGGTGGCCAAGACAGGCGCGAACGCGACGGTGATTTTCGTGCCGCCTCCGGGCGCTGCGGACGCGATTATGGAAGCTGCCGACGCGGGAATCCCGCTCATCGTTTGCATTACGGAAGGCATCCCGGCGCTGGATATGGTGAAGGCCTGGGAGTTCCTGAAGACAAAGAACTCGCGGCTGATTGGGCCGAACTGTCCGGGCATTATCTCGCCGGGCCGCTGCAAGATTGGCATCATGCCGGCCAGCATTCATAAGGAAGGCAATGTCGGCATCGTGTCGCGCTCGGGCACGCTGACATACGAAGCGGTGTATCAGCTCACGACGCGCGGCATCGGGCAATCGACGGCCATCGGCATCGGCGGCGATCCGATTATCGGCACCAACTTCATCGACGCCATCACGCTGTTTAACGAGGACCCTGAGACGGAGGCCATCATCATGATCGGCGAGATCGGCGGAACCGCGGAAGAAGTGGCGGCGGAGTACATCAAGAAGAACGTGAAGAAGCCGGTGGTGGGCTTCATCGCGGGCCAGACCGCGCCTCCGGGACGTCGCATGGGACATGCAGGCGCGATCATCTCCGGCGGAAAGGGAACTGCGGCGGAGAAGATCAAGGCAATGAAAGAGGCGGGGATCCACGTGGCGAGCACGCCGGCCGAGATTGGCGAGACGCTAGTGAAGAACGCTCCAGAGTTCGCGAAAGCGTAGTTCCCAAAGGAGTGTTCACCACAGAGACACAGAGGAACGATAAGTAATAAGCGAAGAGCTAACAGCTGACAACTAACAACGAGGAACTCATTCACGCATGAAGACACTGCAACGCACTTTATCCATCGTTAAGCCGGATGCATTTGAGAAGGGCGCTACCGGCGACATCGTCAATACGCTGCTGCAAAGCGGCTTTCGCATCGTCGGCATGAAAATGCTGCACATCAACAAGGCACAGGCGGAGGGCTTTTACGCGGTGCATGTACACCGTCCGTTTTTTGAGTCGCTGACGAATTTCATGTCGAGCGGGCCGATCGTGGTGGTGGCGCTGGAGAAAGAGAACGCTATCGCGGACTACCGTGCGCTGATGGGTGCGACTGATCCGGCCAAGGCCGAAGAGGGCACCATTCGCAAGAAGTGGGCGTCGAGCATCGAAAAAAACGCGGTGCATGGTTCCGACGCGGAAGACACGGCGCGCTTCGAATTGAGTTATTTCTTCGCTGGATTTGAATTGGCGAAGTAAAATCACTCACGATCTTCATTTCACCGGGGCTAAAGCCCCCGGGCCCTCTCAAGCGAGCTGAACGCTGGCCTGAAGGCCAGCTCTACCATTTAAGGGTTAGGCGGGAGAGTCTATGGCGCACGTACAGATCACCATGCTGGAAGGCCGCACCGTCGAGCAGAAACGGCGGGCGGTAAAGCGCTTGACCGAGGTCATGAAAGAGGAGTTCAACGTAAACCCGGAGAAGCTCACGATAGCTATCGTCGAAGTTCCCCGGCATGGTTACGCCCGGAATGGCATTCTGATGAGTGACCGGAATTCCGTTATCTAAAAGTGAAGAGAGCCCGATTGAGTTACGGGCTGGCGCCAAGTCACGAAAAAGCCGCCCCGAAGGGCGGCTTTTAGTTTGCCAAGAAACAATTGGTTTACAGAAGCTTGCGGCGCAGGGTGCCCGCCAAGCCAAGAACTCCGGTTCCCAGCATAATCAACGTGCCCGGCTCCGGTGTCGGCGTGCCATCGATTGCATAGGAAAGGCCCGCTACATTTGCGCAGGATCCGAAGAAGCACTGGTATCCAAGGCCGCCAGTAGCTGTCGCCCAGCCCCATTGTGGCGGGAAGCCTAGATCAGGAACGACCGATGCCCAGTAGGTGCCCGGCAGCACGTCGAAGTCCTGGAAATACAGCCAGTACACGTAGATGGGGAAACCATTGACGTTGCCAATGAACGTTTCGCCGCCGTTCCCAGGGAAGCTTCCGATCGCGATCGGGTTGCCCGGTATGCCGGCGTTGTCGTTGTAGAACTCAAGGGTCCATGCCGTGATGGGGCCCTGGACAGCGGGATTGAAATATCCGCCGACCCAGTGGAAGCTTTCAAGGGACCAGTCTGACACTCCCCCCGGAAGCGTGAACTGTGTATAGGAGGTGGCAAAGTTGCCAAAACCACTGACGGTGTCATTCTGAGAAGAGAACAGATTGGAGCCACCGTCCCATGGCTGGCAAACGATTTGGTTGGCTACGCCGCAGGGAAGTTGCGCAAAGCCAGCTATAGATGTGGCAAGCGCAAACATTGCGGTCAGCAAGACGATACGTGTGGTGCGTGCAGTCATTTTCGTTACTCCTCGTAACCCAAAGTGGACTGATTGTCGACGGAGGTGCAAGTTCGGTGGCCCACATCTTTTCGTAACTCACTATCGAAGTTGCCTAATCAATAGTAGAGCTACGGTGACCGAATTGCTGAAGCATAACCCTTTCTGGTGGATAAAGGCAAACAAAAAATTTTTCAGACCCTCAGGCCTATAAGTGTTGGATTGACCAACATAGACGTGCCTATCTTGCTCGCTCGGCGAGGCATGCTGTCGAAACGTCTGGGCAAGTCAAACAATGAAGCCGGGCCAAGCTGCGGCCAGTTGGTTCCTTGACTGCGTCGGTGGTCCAAAATAGAGTTGCGGTACTTCTGGAGAGCGCAAATTTGGACATCGCAATCGGCCAAACCATATTGCACTACATGATCTTGCGCAGGCTGGGCGCGGGCGGAATGGGCGTGGTGTATGAGGCCGAGGATTCCAAACTGGGCCGACACGTGGCCCTGAAGTTCTTAGGGGCAGAGGCTGAGCAGGACCCGTCCGCGCTGGAGCGGTTCAAGCAAGAGGCGCGGGCGGCATCGGCGCTCAATCATCCCAACATCTGCACGATCTATGCGATCGAAGAATGCGACGGGCGCTCGTTCATTGCCATGGAGTTGCTGGACGGCGAGAGCCTGAGCGACAAAATTCAGTGCGTTCCGTTGCCTTTGAACAAACTCATCGATATTGGGATCCAGGTGACGGACGCGCTCGACGTGGCGCATAACAAAGGCATCGTGCACCGCGACCTTAAGCCAGGGAACATTTTTATAACGACCCGGGGACAGGCGAAAGTCCTGGATTTCGGACTGGCCAAGCTGGTCCGCGACCGGCATGCCGCGATGGAAACGGTAGGAGGCGATGCGACCACGATTGCCGGCCCGCGATTGACCTCGCCGGGATCGTCGGTAGGCACGGTGGCGTATATGTCACCGGAGCAGGCGAAGGGCGATGAACTGGATGCACGCAGTGATCTGTTCTCGTTGGGCGTCGTCGTATACGAGATGGCGACCGGCAGACTTCCGTTTGACGGGAAGACGTCAGCGGTAATTTTCCAGGGAATTCTGTCGGGAACTCCAGTGCCGCCGACGCAACTCAATGGGTCGGTGCCCACCAAACTGGAGGAGATTATCGATAAAGCGTTGGAGAAAGATGCCGACCTCCGCTACCAGTCGGCAGCCGAGATGCGCGCCGACCTGAAGCGTCTGAAGCGCGACAGCGAACCCAGCCGGGCTTCGGGGTCGATTGCGCAGGCGGAGACGAGCGCAATTGCTCCGTCGTCTCAAACGCCCGTGCAGACGAAGTCGGCAGCGCAGTTGCCGTCCAGCGGGCACGTCTTAATGGAGAACGCCAAGCAGCATAAGACCCGCACTGGGTTGATTGCGTTGGTGACGGCCGTGATTCTCGCGGCAGCAGCATTCGGCATTTATTCTCTCTGGAGCCGTCGCGACTCCGGACCCATGCCCTTTGAAAGCATGAGCATGGAGAAGCTCACCAGTGATGGCAAGGCACTGATGGCTACAGTTTCGGCGGATGGCCATTATGTGTTTAGCGTGCATGACGACGGCGAGGGGCGACAAAGCTTGTGGATGCGCCACATCGCCACCGGCAGCAACAAAGAGATCATCCCAGGGACCGAAACCCGCTACATGGGTATGACGTTCACTCCTGACGGAAGCTACTTGTACTTCGTTCGCATTGAGCCGCAGCGCCCGGATATTGGCGTGCTGTACCAGATTCCGGTGCTGGGCGGGGCACCGCAAAGGCTGGTTGATGACGTCGATAGCGCGGTGACGTTTTCACCAGACGGCCAGCAGATGGCGTTTGTGCGAAACAGTCAGGCGGAGGCGAATTCGAAGCTGATCATTGCGCACTCGGACGGCAGCAACGAGCGGGTGCTGGCGACGCTGCCGATTCCGGGATACTTGGACCCGGCGTGGTCTCCGGATGGAAAGTCAATTGCCGCGGCGCTGATTGAGCCCGGCGCGAAGAACTTGGGACGCCTGGTAGCGCTGGATGTGAACGAGGGCAAGGAAAAGACTCTGTATGCCGCGCCGGCGCAGTTGCTCAAACCAGAATGGTCGCCGGACGGCCGCACCATCTTCACGAATTTCCGCGATGTTACGACGGGGTGGCAGGCGCAGATAGGCGAGGTCGATGTTCGCAGCGGAAGGTTTCACCGGGTCACGAATGATTTAAACAACTACAGCGACCGGTCGCTGGCCGTGACCAAAGATGGCAAGCGATTGGTAAGCATCCTGGGACAGAGGGAGATTGGCTTATACGTAACCTCGGCGGCCCCGAACACCGGCGGCGATGCCAAGCCGATTGACACCCGCGGCGACACCAATGTTGGCTGGCTCAAGGACGGACGACTCGTACTGGCGGACTTCGAAGGCCACGTCGCCACCATCAACGCTGATGGCAGCGGTCGCACAGTCATCTTTGAATCCAATCTGCCTATCGTGGACATGGCGGTTTGTCAGGAAACGGGCCGCGTGCTGCTAGTCATGCCCGATCGAGAAACCAAGGGAATCAAAATCTTCAGCACGGAGGCTACGGGGGGAAAACTGACCGCCCTCACCAACGGCAAGTTCGACAACAATCCGGTGTGCTCGCCGGATGGCAAGTTCTTCGTCTATACCACGCTGGTGAATGGCAAGGAATTGCTCATGCGAATGGGCACCGACGTCGGCCAAGCCAAGCAACTCACGGATGACTACGTGCAATTCGGGACGATTTCGCCGGATGGGCAGCAGGTAGCCGGGCTCTCGCTCGAGGGTACAGGCGTTCAGACGAAGGGCGTCATCAAGGTTTATCCGGCCGATGGCGGCGCGCCAATCAAGACGATTACGCCGGACCCGCACATGTCGGCTGGGATGCAGTACTCGTCGGACGGAAAGGCGTTCTATTACCCGGTCACCGAGAAGGGCGTATCCAATATTTTTAGGCAGCCTCTGGACGGCGGACCGCCGACGCCGGTCACGGATTTCAAGGAATTGACCGCCTACGGCTACTCTTATAACTGGCCGGCCAACAAACTGGCGGTCACGCGGGGTAAGGTAAATAGTGACGTGGTGGTCATCACGCAGCAGGCAGCGCAATAAATCCCGCGAAGTCGGGTTCATAGACAGGACGCGGATTGGGGCGTCCCTGCAAATTCAAATCAAGCGGTCGGGTCACGGAGGAATGGATGTTCTGTACTGAATGCGGACAGGCGATGGCGGACGAGGCCAAGTTTTGCGCTTACTGTGGGACCCGGAGAATCGTTGCTCCGGTCGTTGAAGCCGCAACCCAGGCTCCGCCTGCCCGGCCCGAGCCGCCCACTGTGACACCTCCTCCTCGAGCCATCCGTTCCACGGCCGAGATAATGCCTATTCGTATGCAGCGTCCTGCGCCTCCTCCGGTCGTCGAGACCCCAAGAGTCGAGCCGGACTACGCCGACCCCGTGGTGCAGTGGCCCGAGGAAGAGAGCAACGCGCCTCCGATGTACGCCCCACCCGAGCCTCCGGTTCAGCGCGAGCGTGTGCCGGTGCGTCAGGCTGCTCCTCCGCCAGTTGCAGCCGAAGCTCCCGCAGCCGAGCGCTACGTATCCGTGCCATTTGCTGCCTCGCCTTCGTCGCCCGAGGTAATCGGCGAGCGCCGTAAAATCTCGCCCGTCCTCATCGTCGCCATTATCGTCGCCCTCGTCGCGTTGGGAGGCATCGGATGGATGCTGCGCACTTCGATGACGACCAGTAGCAAAGCCGCAGCCAACGTGGGGATCACGATTTATCCCACGGAGGCGAAAGTGGTGGCAGGCAAGAGCGTCGATTTTGCCGCAACGATTACCGGCGCTCCCACCAGCGACGTGACGTGGAAGGTGGAAGAGGGAGACACCGCCGGCGATATCCGTACGCGGGGAGCGTACTCAAAAGAAGGCGAAATCTCGCTGTATTCGACGTATACGGCGCCGAAGACCCCGGGGACTTACCACCTGGTAGCGACCAGCACCGCCGATACGACCAAGTCGGCGACGGCCGAGATTACGGTGACGGCGAAATAGGCGGCTCATCTTATGTCCCAGTCAGGCATCCGGCGATACGAAGCAAGTGCGGCTTCCAGCGAAATCTTTGGCCGTGTGCTGTGCAGTGTTCGAAACCACCATTTCATGGTCGACGGGCCTGTCCAAAATGGATGCCCGGGCGAAGAAGTCACGCCGGGTGAACTTTTCCTGGCTGCCGTGGCATCGTGCGGAGTCGAACTGATCCAGGTGGTGGCGAAGTCAGATGGAGTCCCTCTGCAAGGAATTCAAGTCGATATCAACGGGTGGATGGACCGCTCCAACCCGGTGCGTGCAGACGTGACTGTGTTCAACTCTGTGAGCCTTCGGTTCCAAATGAAAGGCGTCACCGACGAAGATGCAAGATTGCTCGTAGAGAAGTTCAAGGGTAGGTGACCGCTGTACGGCACGGTCGCGGTCGCGACCCCGGATGTCCAGATCGAGTACGCGGCTACCGCGCCTGGGCCTTCATGAGCGCGTGAGCTTCGGCAATCGTCCAGTCGGGAATAGCGCCGGAGCGGCTGGCCACGACCGCGCCGACGGCATTAGCGCAGTGCGCAATGTGTTCAGAATCCCATCCCTGACTTAGCCCGTGCACGAAGGCAGCCGAGAATGCGTCACCGGCGCCGACGGTGTCTGCAACCGCAACGTGATAGCCCGGGGCTTGGCTGTACTTTCCGTCCTTGAGAATGGCGCATCCGCGTTCGCCAAAGGTAACGCACATGGTTTTGCACTTGAAGCGGTCGCACCAACGGCGGCAAAAGTTCTCGATGGAGCTGCCCGGACCTTCCGAGGCGTCAACCGATGCATCGAGGGATTCGGCCTCGGTGTCGCTGAGTTTGACTACCGTCGCCAGGGAGGAGAGTTGCTCGATGGCAGCCAGGCTCCAGTGTCCGGGGCGCAAGTTAACGTCGTAGAAACGCTTGGCGTGAGGAACGGCCTTCAGTAGCTTTCTGGTCGAGTCCAACGCCTGTGACGACATGTGATACAACGTGCCGAAGTAGATCCAGTCAGGTCGAAGCGCGGCGATGCGCTTGAGTTCGTCGTCGGTGAGATCGACGAAGTCGTAGGCCACTGGCCGCACGATGCGAAACGTGGGCTTGCCTTCCATGTCGAGTTCGACTTCGGCGGTACCAGTGGGCTTGCCATGCAGCACCTGAATAAATTCCGTCGACATGCCGCGCTGTTTGAGCAGGTCAAGTGCCTTGTGGCCACGCTTGTCGGCGCCGACGCCGCTGAGGGGATAAACTTCGTGGCCCAGCTTCTGGGCATGGGCAGCAAAATTCAAGGGCGCTCCGCCCAGGTATTCATTTTCGCCAATCACGTCCCACAGAATCTCGCCGACACTGACGATGCGCACGAGTTGGCCTCCCATGGAATGCCGGACCGGCATCTGGTGGACCGGGTTCCGACAAGCCAAGCGGAGTCACTTTAACAGACTCGCCATAATACGCAAGCCGCGACGGCTGGGAGGGTAGTGTCCTAATTTCGATCTCCAGTACGTTGAACGGCTTCTTGATCGGCAATAGGAGAAAATAGTACAATTTCTGGCGATTTCAGCAGATCAGTCTGATGATCACCAGCATCCATACCCTGATTTATTCCGACGATGCCCCCGCAACGCGCACATTCCTTCGCGACATCCTCGGCTGGCCCTACGTCGAGGATGCGCTGGGCGGAGGCGTGGGCTGGCTGATCTTCAAGACCGGGCGGAGTGAGATGGGCGTGCACCCGACCCACAGCGTCTACGATGGCAAGACTTACGAATCGCCGAGGCACCATCTGATCTCCCTGATGTGCGACGACATCTCACACACAGTCGCTGAATTGAAGGGCAAAGGAGCGGAGTTCCACGGCGAAATTCAGGATCACGGGTACGGACTCGTGGTCATGATGGCCGTACCTGGCGCGGACGACATCATGCTTTACGAGCCCAAGCACCCGCTGGCGTATAGCCTGTGACCGATTGACAGGGCAACTAACTCACTCCCACCTTTCACCCTTCGCAAGGCGTCGTTCAAATTAGGACACTACACGGCCACGAGAGCAACCTTGCAATCGCCGGAATTGGGTTTATCATTCGATGCTAACCTCGAATGCTAACTTTGGCAGGGCAATGAGATTTCCATTCCAACGTACAGAATCGTCTGACAGCGCGGCTGCACCGACCGACGCGGCTATGCCGCAGCTTACTGGGGCCGATATCGCTGGGCTCGTTTACGGCCAGCGCATGGGCGGCGACTTCTACCAGTTTGCCCGTGCCAGTGAGCAGAGAGTGGTGTTCGGGCTGCTCGACGTCGCCGGAGACAGCAAAGAAAACCATGGCATTGTGGTGGCGGCAAATACCGCCTTTCGAGAAAAAGGCCCGGCGTGCCTGGCCGATGAAGAAGTGAATGAAGCCGACGCCATGATGGAATTCTGCCAGGCGCTGAATGCCAGCATTCGCAGTGCCGCCAGCGGGATACGCACTTGCGCGGCGTTTCTGGGCTGCTATAACGAACTGCTGGGAACGGTGTGTTACATCAACGCCGGACACACTCCGGGACTGTTGCGCTATGACTCGAGCGTCAGCGAGCTTCCGGCGACTGGGATGCCGTTGGGATTATTTTCGGCGTCGACCTATGAGGCCCCAACCGTGGCAGTGCCGGTAGGAGGCGCTTTATTGCTGGCGTCGCGAGGAGTAGTGGAGGCTAACCATAAGCGAGAGGAATATGGTCTGCAACGGCTCAAGACGCACTTCGAGGAGACGCCGCTGACCAACGCGCATGATGTTGCGGCCTCAGCGCTTTCGGCGGTGCGCCAGTTTTCCGAGGGGGCGTCGAAGCAAAACGATTTGACCACTTTAGCATTGGTGCGACCAGGCACTATCCGGTAGGCCGCCAGGATGTAACAGTTCTTAACCCAATAGCATGAGGGCCCGCCACAGCGCGCATGAGACAATCATCCTTCCGCATGTTGAGTCCCCATAAGCGCTTCCGAGTCCTCGTTGTTGCGCTACTAACAACCGTTGTGATTGCGAGTAGTTTTCCGGCGATCGCCCAGCAGCAGGATCCACCGAACACCCCAAGTGCGGCGGACACAAAGACCACCTCTCTGAACGACGCAAAAGACGGGCAAGGCGCGAGCCAGACGGACAAAGACGCCGGCAAGAGCAAGCTGGAGCAGCAAACCGGAACCGCCAACGATCGCATCTTTGAAGTGCTCCCCAATTACGGGACTGTCCGAAAGAACAAGACACTCCCTCCTCTCACCGTCGGGCAGAAGTTCAGGCTGGCTACGGCGAGCGCAATCGATTGGGCGGTGTGGCCCTTTAATGGCGCGCTGGCGGCGATCGCGCAGGCAAAGAACGATCCGGACGCGTGGGGGCAGGGATGGGGCGCGTATGGGAAGCGGTACGGTGCCTCGTATGCCGACAACACGATCGGCACGTACATGACCACCGCCATCTTTCCGAGCCTGCTGCACGAAGACCCGCGCTATTACCGTATGGCCGAGGGGAAGATCTCTCGTCGGATTTACTATTCGGCGAACCGGCTCTTCGTTACGCGAACGGACAGTGGAGAGGAAAGGTTCAACTACTCGGAGTCGATTGGCAACGCGGCCGCGGCGGCAATCTCCAATGTTTACTATCCGGCGGAAGAGCGCACCGCGTCGCGAAATGCAACGACGTTCGGCTTTTTGATTCTCTATGACGGCTTGGCGAATGAGCTCAAGGAATTCTGGCCCGACGTTCGCCACAAACTGGCCCACAAACATCCCACTTCGCCTTAGCAGTTCTGGTCACGTGGCCGGCAGCCTGAGTGCGTAAGTTCTTTGATTGCAGGATCCGGGAAGCCAGTTCTCGCGGACCGTCCCAGCGCGGGAATTTCGCTCTCAGCTTGGCACCCCTTTAGTGCCCATTTGTTGAGAAATCGGGCTGATTTTGGAACCTACCCCCGTCCGGACCGGAAAAGTTATGTTGGGTGTTCTTGTTCGCGGTAATTCATTCGTTTAACATATTTGTTGGAACACGCTTCGCGCAAATTACGGGTACTGACCAGGAACCACGGTTAGTTGACGGCATCATATCGGCTAGTGGCTGCGCGGGCCTCGAGAGGAAAGTCTCACAGCATGAGTTTGCTCGAAATGGTGCGAGGACCGGTTCTTAGAGCCTCAGGTTGGATCGCACTCAGTATTTGCATTCAAGTATCAGGACTTGGCAATGTAGGGGTTGCTCAACCGCAGCCCCCGACTGTGTCGCAGGGCGATGGCGAGGGGCAATCTCAGCCAGGTGCAACTGCATCGAACGCCGCGCCGCAAAACAATGTCACAGCAAAAGGCCGCATCAGCGGAACCGTCACGGTCGGTGGGGGTGGCGGCGTTGCGGTCGGTGCGAAGGTACGGCTCACCAGGGATGGCCAGCCTCCGATCGAGATTGTCACGAATGACGACGGCGAGTACTCGTTTGCCGATCAACCGCCCGGCCCGTTTCAACTGACGGCTACCGCCGCCGGTTTCCAGGCCGCGAGTTATTCGGGAAATCTAGGAACAGAGTCGGCGGTCGTAGTGCCGGCGCTGGAGATTGAGGTGGAGCGGGCGACGACTGAAGTGAGCGTCAGCGAAACCGCTGACGAAGTCGCAACCGAGCAAGTTAAGTACCAGGAGCAACAGCGAGTACTGGGCATCATACCCAATTTTTACGCGAGCTATGTCCCGGATGCGGCGCCTTTGCCATCGAAACTGAAGTTTCAGCTTGCGTGGAAGTCGGCATCCGATCCGATCACGATTTTTGGAGCGGCTTTTCTGGCGGGAATCTACCAGGCGTCCGATGAGTACGGCGGGTATGGACAGGGCTTCCAGGGTTATGCCAAGCGCTTTGGCGCTACGTACGGAGATGTTTTCATCGGCACGTTTATCGACAGCGCTGTGCTGCCCTCGATCTTCCATCAGGACCCCCGCTACTTCTACCGCGGCACAGGTTCAAAAAAATCACGGCTCATGTATGCGCTCGCCAACGCGGTAATGTGCAAGGGTGACAACAAGAAGTATGAGCCGAACTACTCGGCGATCCTGGGCTCGTTCATTACCAGCGGAATTTCCTATACCTACTATCCGGCGAGCGACCGCAGCGCGGAGTTGCTGATGCAGACCGCACTAATTCGCATCGCGGAAGGCAGCGTAGCCGGCCTGTTTCAGGAGTTCGTCGTGCGCAAGCTAACGCCGCACCTCAAGAAAGACCCTCCACCTCAACCTTGAGGGCCTGATTACGGGTGGCGATGCAGCACATGCGTCGCAATGTCAGGCCAGAACTCACGAAAGACGTTAGTCAGGGCGTCGCGTCCCAGCGCGTAAGCGTATTTTTCGGCCAGCTTTTCGCCGGTATTGCTCGCGCTCGGATAGTAAGTCGTCGAGATCCCCTGAGCAATAGCGCGACCGGCGACCTCAGAAATATTGAAGGTATTTTCTCCGTTATACTTGCGGGCGACGAAAATGCGAGTGGCGGCGTACGTGCTGCGTTTCCAGAAGCCGCCCTCTCCCATGGCGTAGTAACGTTCATCCTGGTGAAGAACAGTCGGCAGGATGCAAATCACCCAGTAATTGCCATCGGTCTTATCCACGAGTCCACGCCAATAATAGGCCCAATAGGCGTCGCCACCCGAGCCCAGTTGTGGGTGGGCGTCGGTTGCATAGGCCAAGGCCGATGTGATGCCCACGAACATGAACGACGAGTAGTCGAAGCTGTTTTGCGTGGCGATCTTGAAGGCCTGCTTGAATGTGGGAGGTGGCGGGATCGTTCCGGGACTGACTGCACGAAAGTTGGGCATAACGCCGAGAATCCGTTTCGGCTGCTGTTTCGAGACGTCGACGGCGGGCTTTTCCGCGTTCGCGACCGTTTGGCTCGGAGCATCGGGCAGGGTTGTAGTGGTAGAGGCTGGGGCGGGCGAACTACCGGACGCTTGCGGCGGTGGCTGAGTCGGGGCTGGCGTTGCGACCTGCGATGAATCGGCCTGCTGACCGAACGCGCAGACGGCCGACAGGCCGAGTATGAACCACAGAACTAGGCGCAATGAAATGCTCCCTCACCCGCCAACTCGCAAGTGTGTTCATTGTAGCCGTCCGGCGCTCGATTGTGCCGGACGGATCCCGCGCTAAACAGTGCTTGGACCCAGCCGGCTGGGCCAAGTCCAAAGTGTCGCAATAGCGAGCGCCCGATCAATGGCTTTTTGCACAAACACGCTTTGCCGGATGATGCTCTGGGGAAGCGTTTATTTTCGCAGTTATGTCAGCCGATGAATTGCAAAGGCAGACAGGTCAACCTTGGTCGGCAGTCCGAGCGAGCGCTGCGCAAGCGCTTCTCCGACGGCCGGCGAATGCTTGAAACCGTGGCCAGAACAAGCGGACGCGAACAGTACTTTCTGCGCGCCGTCCGCGTAGTCGATGACGAACTTGGCATCGGGGGTCACCGTGTACAGGCACGTAGCCGTACGCAAGCATTGACTGCTCACATCGGGCAGTCGCGGCGCGATGTACTCGGAATACATGGCCGAGGTTGACTCGGCACTCACCTCGCGCGGAACTGCGTCAGGGTCGACGGTGTTTTCGTAGCACTCGGTAGCGACCTTCAGACCCCCATCGGGGCCGTCGATCGCCGGAAAGCCATACAGCATGTCCTGCAGACGTTCGCCCGTGATCCAGATGAAGACCGGGAAATGCTCGGGCGAGTAGCGTTCGCGGTTCTGCCGCAACGCGAACCAGCATAGAGTCTGACGATAGACGGCAAATTGACCGGCGTATTCCGGCGGCAGAAGTTTGGCGATCCAGGGACCGGCGGTGAGGACTGCTTTGGCGACTGCGTAAGAACCTTTGTTGGTCCGAACTTTGACCGCACCGGCACTCGAACGGATTTCCAGGACAGTTTCCGAGGTAAACACTCTCGCGCCCAGCTTCTTCGCCTCCGCGATTTGCGCTTCCACACAGGCTTCGGGACGAAGGAATCCGGCTCCGGGTTCGAAGTAGCCTTGCTCATCGTCGGCGAGCCGGAACTGTGGGTAGAGCTGGCGAACTTCGTCGCCGCTGAGCTGCTGGTGCGGGATGCCAAAGGCCCGCGCAGCATCGATGGTCTCCATCAGGAACGAACTCGAGCCATGATGCTTGCCCTCGATATTGGGCGATGCCAGAATCAGTCCGCCGTTGCGAGTCATCAGGCTACGGCCGGAAGTAGCTTCCAGTTCGTCCCAGATTTGATTGGAACGCAGGACCAGCGGCACGAACTCGCGGCCTTCGCCAATAGCCTGGCGCGTGATGCGGGTCTCGCCATGTGACGAGCCCTGATCGTGCGGCGGCGAGAAACGGTCAATGCCGATGACGCGAGCGCCCAGCTTTGCCGATTGATAAAGCGTAGCGCTGCCAACCGCTCCTAGTCCGATAACAGCAATATCGGCCGTGATTGCCATTCCCGCCATGATGACACACCCTGCGATTCACAACGAAAGCTTCCTGTGCATGAGAGACTGATTTCCGGTAACCAGCTATGACGATTCGGCAACTGAGTTCGCGGGTGGTATATCGCAATAAATGGATGACGGTTCGCGAGGACGAGATTGAGCGCGACAACGGCACGCGCGGTATTTATGGTGTAGTCGAAAAGTGCGACAGCGCCATCGTGCTCGCGATCGACGGCGATGCAATTTACCTGGTCGAACAGTTCCGTTATCCGATTGGTGAAAATTCACTGGAGTTTCCGCAGGGAAGCTTGGAGAGGAACGATGTCGACCCAGCGGAGATCGCGCGTGACGAGTTGCAGGCTGAAACCGGGCTGGTGGCGGACAAACTGGAGTGTCTCGGCGAAATCTATATCGCATGCGGCTATGCCAACCAGAAAACGTATGCGTTCTTGGCGACAGGACTAAGCCAGGCGACCGGCCAGCGTGACGCCGAAGAACACGATCTGACAGTGCGCAAGGTGCGCTTGGCTCAATTGCGGCAACTCATCAGCGACAACGTCATCAAGGACGCGCAGACTCTTGCGGCTTGGGGGCTGCATCAGGCGCGGGTCGCAGCCTCGCGGGAAACGGCATGAGACATCGCTCGCAGGCGTGGCGAAAAATCGACGGCGGCAGCTTTGACGTTTGCGTCATCGGAGGCGGCGCGACCGGCTCCGGCACCGCCCTCGACGCGCAATTGCGCGGGCTTAATACTGTGCTGATTGAAGCTGGCGACTTCGCATCGGCTACGTCGAGCCGCTCGACCAAGCTGATCCACGGCGGAATCCGCTATCTGCAGGAAGCGGTGACCGATCTCGATCCCGGACAGTACAACGTGGTGAAGCGCGCACTGCGGGAACGGCGGTTCATGCTCGACAACGCGCGTTTCCTGGCGCACCCGATGGAATTCCTCGTCCCTTGCTACACGCGCTGGGAGGTTTTCTATTACGGTGTCGGCACCAAGATATATGACCGCATCGCGGGGAAGCACAACTTCTTCTCCAGCCGACACCGGACGGCCAAGGACGCGTTGGCGCGATGGCCGCTGCTGCAAAGCGACGGACTAAAGGGAACCATCGCCTACGCCGACGGGCAATTCGACGATGCGCGCTACTGCATCGCGCTTGTGCAGACATTCGCCGAGGCTAGCGGTGAGGCGGTGAACCACGCGCGGGTCGTCCGGCTGAAACAAGATGCGAGCGGAAAGATCTGCGAGGCCGAAATCGAAGATCAACTGACCGGCGCGAAGACCACTGTGCGGGCCAGAATGTTCGTCAACTGCACGGGGCCGTATTCAGACCACATCCGCGCGATGGCGAATCCAGGTGTCGAGAAACGGCTGCGGTTGAGCAAGGGCGTGCACATTCTGCTGCCCCTCAATGAACGCACAACCGACGCAATGGTGGTTCCCAAGACAGACGACGGAAGGGTGATCTTTGCCATCCCGTGGCTAGGACGCTTGCTGGTTGGTACCACGGACGACGAGGTCACACACGAGGACGAGTTGGTGGTGAAGCGGTCGGAGGCAGAGTACCTGCTGCGGCAATTGAATCGCTACCTGTCACGCCCGTTCGCGATTGAGGATATCGTGGGCGGATTTGCCGGTGTGCGTCCGCTGGTGAGTCAGGGGAAGGGTGCCAAGACCAAGAAGCTGATTCGTGAGCACGAAGTGGAAGTGGATCGCGAGAGCGGACTCATCAGCGTGCTGGGCGGGAAATGGACGACATATCGTGCAATGGCCGAAGATGCGGTGAATGCCGTGCAGCAGCAGCTTGGGTCACCGGTGGGCGGATGTCTTACCCGCGAGCACCACTTGAGCGGGTCGGAAGGGTATAGCGACGCATACCCGCAGACCCTAGTCGCCGCACACGGAGTAACAGAAGCTGCCGCACGCCATTTGTCGGAGAAATTCGGCACGCGAGCCGCGGCGGTGCTCGACTTGGCAAAACGGGAGCCCGCACTGGCACAAGGGCTCGTCGATGGACATCCGGCGATCCGCGCCGAGATTGCCTACAGCGCACGCCACGAGATGGCGGCGACACTCGACGATGTGCTCGAACGCCGCACCGGATTGCAGTTCTTTAGCTGGGAGGCCGCACTGGCTGCCGCGCCGGTAACCGCTGCGGTGATGCAGCGCGAAATGGGCTGGGACGGCGCGCAGACGCAAAAGGCCATCGATGAGTACGCGGGGACCCTCACCGCTTGGACTCGAAAGATTGGACTGGCGAAGGACACGGCGAAGGCGTAGAACCTTCCTCTTGGGTTGAAATTAGCACGTAATCAAAGGACAGCGAACATGGCGGAGTATGTCGGCGCCATCGACCAGGGAACGACCAGCACGCGCTTCATCGTCTTCAGCCGCGCGGGACAGATTGTGGCTACCGCGCAAAAGGAGCATGAACAGATTTATCCGCAGCCCGGCTGGGTGGAGCATAGTCCGCAGGAAATCTGGGCGCGCACGCAGGAAGTGATTGCCGAGGCCATGCGCTCGAAGGGCCTGAGTGCAAAAGACCTGGCGGCGGTGGGCATTACCAACCAACGCGAAACGACCGTGGTATGGAACCGCAAGACCGGGCAGGCGGTGTACAACGCGATAGTGTGGCAGGATACACGCGTCAGCGGCTATGTGGACGAGCTCGTGAAGGATGGCGGGCAAGATAGATTTCGGGCTAAGACCGGCCTGCCGTTGGCCACGTATTTCAGTGGGCTAAAGATTCGCTGGATCCTCGAAAACGTACCCGGCGTGCGGGCGCTGGCGCAATCGGGCGACGCACTCTTCGGCAACATCGATGCATTTTTGCTGTGGAACCTGACCGGTGGTGCGAACGGCGGCGTTCACGTTACCGACGTGACCAACGCCAGCCGCACACAGTTAATGGATCTCGAAACTCTGGCGTGGGACCCCGGAATTCTGGCGACCTTCGGAATTCCTGCTGCCATGCTGCCGCGTATCGCCTCCAGCAGCGAGGTATATGGACATGTGGCAACCGGGTCACTGGCTGGTGTTCCGCTGGCCGGAGACCTCGGCGATCAGCAGGCTGCGTTGGTGGGGCAGACGTGCTTCGGGCCGGGACAGGCGAAAAATACCTACGGAACGGGCTGCTTCCTGCTGCTAAACACCGATGAAAAGGCGGTGCAATCGAAGTGCGGATTACTCACCACCGTGGCGTATCAGTTCGGCCAGCATCCGGCGCACTACGCCCTCGAAGGCAGTGTCGCCATCACCGGCGCACTGGTACAGTGGCTGCGCGACAACCTGAAACTCTTCAGCAGCAGCGCCGAAGTCGAGGAGCTAGCTCGCGAGGTGGACGACAACGGTGGAGTGTATTTTGTGCCAGCTTTCTCCGGCCTGTTCGCGCCGTATTGGAAGACGAATGCTCGCGGCGTTATCTGCGGGCTCACGCGTTACGCGACCAAAGCACACATCGCGCGTGCGGCGTTGGAGGCAACGGCCTTTCAGACACGCGAAGTAGTGGAGGCGATGGAGAAGGATTCCGGCATTCCACTTGACGTGCTGCGCACCGATGGAGGCATGGTCGACAACGAGACGCTGATGCAGTTTCAGGCCGACGTTCTCGATCGTCCAGTGGTTCGTCCTGCGATCAAGGAAACCACCGCGCTTGGCGCGATGTATGCCGCGGGGCTGGCCGTGGGCTATTACCGCGACCTCAACGATCTGCGCGCCAACTGGTCGGTGGACCGCACGTGGAAGCCCAGCATGCCCGCGGAAAAGCGCGAGCGCATGTATCGCATGTGGAAGAAGGCGGTCACTCGAACGTTTGACTGGGTAGAGGACTAGACCGGCAATGGGTAGTTGAGAGTTCAGCATTCAGGAGACGAGATGAGTTCACCGTTCATGGGGGAGTTTGCGGGAACGCTGGTGCTGATCCTGCTGGGCGACGGCGTGGTGGCCAACGTGCTGCTGAAGCGCTCAAAGGCTGAAGGCGCGGGCTGGATGGTCATTACTACGGCGTGGGGGTTTGCCGTGTTGTGCGGCATCTTCACGGCAATTGCCTTCGGCAGTGCCGATGCACACATCAATCCCGCGGTGACACTGGCGTTCGCTATTACTTCAGGCAACTACGCGAAAATCGTTCCCTATTGGAGTGCGCAGTTTCTGGGTGCGTTCACGGGAGCAACGCTGGTGTGGCTCTATTTCCTGCCGCACTGGAGGATGACAGAAGACAAGGACGCGAAGTTGGCCGTCTTCTGCACTGCGCCGGCAATTCGTCATTATCCTGGCAACTTGTTTTGCGAAGTGATTGGCACGATGTTGCTCATCGTTGTGGTGGCTGCCATCGGCTCGAAGGCCGTAGCCCCCGCGGGACTGACGACAGGCCTGGGCCCGTATTTCATCTCCATTTTGGTGTGGGGGATTGGATTGTCGTTGGGAGGAACAACCGGCTACGCCATCAATCCCG
Source organism: uncultured Acidobacteriaceae bacterium (assembly GCA_963730105.1). Taxonomy (GTDB): domain Bacteria; phylum Acidobacteriota; class Terriglobia; order Terriglobales; family Acidobacteriaceae; genus DASRAA01. The sequence goes on along the minus strand of CAVSQO010000002.1, from coordinate 29,937 downwards.
CGCGCGATTTTGGGCCGCGCGTGGCGCACGCGTTATGGCCGGTGGCAGGGAAGGGAAGCTCCGATTGGGCGTATGCACCGATACCAATTCTAGGACCGTTGCTGGGCGCTGCGCTGGCGGCGGTGATCGTGAAAGCCGCGCACATCATCTAGCTAGCAGACTTGAGCGCCGTCGCGTAAAGGCATCTAGCTGACGGGTTGACGGTGTTGCGTTTCTGATACTGTGACGGGCGTGGGCGAAATACTTTACAGAAGAGCACGGCGGACCGATATTCCCATGCTGGCCGAGATTCGGGCCGCTGATTGGGGTACAGAAGAGTACTGGAGAAAGCGCATCCTCCAATACTTAACCCATGAGTTACACCCTCAAGAAGCGTTACGACCGCGTATCTGCTATGTCTGTGTGGATCGCGAGAACGTTGTCGGCTTGATCGCTGGACATCTTACCCGCCGCTTCGGATGCGATGGAGAGTTGGAGTGGATCTCCATCCGGCGAGAGTACCGAGGACGCGGCATTGCGCTCGAACTGCTCCTGCGATTGTCCGCATGGTTTGTCAAACATAATGCGCTGCGGATCTGCGTAGACGTAGAGCCCTCAAATGACGTTGCACGACGTTTTTATCAACGGCACGGGGCCGATGACTTAAAGCCACACTGGATGGTCTGGAACGACATCAGGCAGACTGCAAAGGACGAACACAGTCCTTGATCCAGCTGCCACGGGAATCCCCTCAGCCCACCGGACATCGATTTACCGGCTCTCTGACGGCACGACTTTCGAGGACACGCGATAGCGCTGATAGTCCGTATAGCGATGCTCGTTGCGATAGCTGAGTTCATACAACTCATCGACATCGCCGTTATGAGTGGTGAACTCGACATAGACCTTGACGCTGCTGGGTAGCCACAAAGGCGTTGCGACGTCCACCAGTTGGACCTTGCTGAGTGTCACTTCCGTCGTCTGCTGGTTGAGGCCAACATCCTTTCTCGGCGCAAGCAAGTCCGTGCGCATGCGGACAATCTGAAAATTGCTTTTGTCGATCCACGCTATTCCCTGTACCAGCATGTGCACCGGAGTGCCGTTTCGCCCTCTCATGCTGATCGAAAGAGTGGCCTTACGGGGCTGTTGCGCAAAGCCCACGACGTAAGCCTCCCGCGTGCCAATCTTCTCGTCACCCAGGTAACGGAACGTTGACTCGTGTTGGAAGCCAGTAGAGAAATAATTGCAGCTCAACGCGAAGCCGGAAGTTAACAGATAGCCTTGCTTAATGACCCAGGGGTCGAAGTTCTCTCCGTTGGGGTCCATGCGATATTCCACGATTTCGGTCCGGCTGGTGTTGCCATGACGAAGAATCAAGTAACTGTCACGGACGCGCTCACCCGACAGCTCCGGTTGGTTGTAGGGTTTTTCCTGCTTGAGCCGCGTGAGGGAGATGTCTTCGCGAGCGGTGAGATCGATGACGTCGTGGAGGAAGTCGTCAACTCGCGCACCAGTTCTTTGCAGAATCATGGGCAGCTGTTGCTGGCTCTCGGCGGGATGGAGGTCTTTCAACTGAGGAACCCGCTTGACGATCTGCTTCAGGGGTTCGTCGATGTATGCACGCGCGCTCGCATAGACACTCTGTTCATTTTCGCTGGGAGGTCCGAGAGCGGGGTTCGATGTCGCGTTTGGCTGCTGTGGCGTCTGAGCGGCGGCTCCTACTGCGAGGAGAAAGACAAGACTGGCTGTAAGTAGTGGCCGTCCCGAACGAAAATTGTCACGAAACCCCACGGCACAGTTTAATGCAATGGGCGCGTCGCTCGGCGTTAGTCCATCCTGCATCGATCGCGAAAGTGACGCACGTCGCCTTGACGGGTTTTAGCTGAATGACAGATCGGTACTCTTCACGACTCTGCTGATCTGCGGAAAAATCCCCTTTACCGCAAAGCTGTGCATGTCGGCGGAGCTCGCGCTCGTCGCGTCTTCGGCAATGACAACGGAATATCCGTGCTCCCAAGCCTGCCGCGCCGTGGATTCCACGCCCATGTTCGTCGTTATGCCACCGAGAACGATCGACTGAATACCGCGGCGGCGGAGTTGTAAGTCCAGTTCGGTGCCGTGAAATGCGCCCCACTGGCGCTTGGTGATGAGGATATCTCCGGGTTTAGCCAGGCCATCGACCAGCTCGCTGAAATCTGCCGGGAAGCCGCCCGGAGGAACGGCGCGCGGCTGGTCAACAGGTTGGTTTAGGGCGTCCTTGAAATCTTTCGAAAAACCGACGTTGACGAGGACGACGGTCGCGCCAGCGTGCCGAAAACGGTCAGTCAGTGCGGTGGCCGTCTTAATGACTTGGTCTGCTGTGTAGGGAGCGAACTCTCGTCGCACGGTGCCTTTTTGCAGGTCGATCAGTAGGAGGGCAGTGGCGTTAGTGTCGAGGCTGAGCATAATGGTGAGCCTTTCGTCGATGAGGCGAATTCCGACCCCGTGGCTATATCTGATAATCCATCTCAATCGCGAGGTCGAGCGAATCGCCGCCTTCGCCAGGCACATGTTCCCGGCCTTCCAGGCGGCAAACCTGTTCGCGCAACATTTTGACCTCGGTCGCGACCGCGGCTAGCGCCTCGGACAGCGGGTCGTTGATCTGCTTGGGGTCGGTGATGACCACTCGCTTGCCGTTGCGGAAGACGATGTGACCGGGCACGCCGACAACTGTGGAGTCGGGAGGCACGTCACGCAAAACGACCGAGCCCGCACCGATGCGGCAATTCTCGCCGACGGTGATCGCGCCCAGAATTTTCGCGCCGCCGCCAATGACTACTCCATCGCCAATGGTGGGATGACGCTTTCCCTTGGTGAGGTTAGTTCCGCCCAGCGTGACGCCCTGATAGAGCGTGACATCATCGCCCACCTCGGCGGTTTCGCCGATGACCACTCCCATACCGTGATCGATGAAGAAGCGTCGGCCGATCTTCGCGCCAGGATGGATTTCGATTCCGGTGAGCCAGCGCGCAAATTGCGAGAGCGCGCGCGCGAGGAAGAACCAACCGTGCTTCCAAAGCCAGTGATGGATGCGATACCACCAGAGCGCGTGCAGGCCTGAGTAGAGCAGCACGATCTCCAGCCGCGACCGCGCCGCGGGATCGCGTTCGAGCACCGCGGCGATGTCTTCGCGCATGAGGCGGAAATAAGAAACCATACCTACACCGCAACCGGCTCGGCGACCTGCGAGGTCACCTCGTCGCGCAACTGCTGGAAGAGAACGCTGCTCAGGTAGCGCTCGCCGAACGAAGGCAGCACGACCACGATGAGCTTGCCTGCATTCTCCGGGCGTTCGGCAACGCGGATCGCGGCCACCACGGCCGCTCCAGATGAAATGCCCATCAGCAGGCCTTCTTCCTTGGCCAGGCGGCGCGCCATTACCAGAGCGTCATCGCTCGACACCTGCACGATTTCGTCAATGCAGTCGGTGCGGAGAATGCTCGGGACGAAACCGGCCCCGATGCCTTGAATCTTGTGCGGCGACGGCTGGCCACCGGAGAGTACCGGGCTCTCAGTTGGTTCGACCGCGATGGCCTTGAACGACGGCTTGAGCGGCTTGATGTATTGGCTGACACCGGTAATGGTTCCGCCTGTGCCGACACCAGAAATCAGGATGTCCACTTTGCCATCGGTGTCTTCCCAAATTTCAGGGCCGGTCGTCTCGAAGTGAATCTTGGGATTGGCGGGATTGTCGAATTGCTGCGGGATAAAACCGTCGGGAGTCTTCGCCAGAATCTCTTGTGCCTTGGAGATCGCGCCCTTCATGCCCTTGGGGCCGGGGGTGAGCACTAGTTCCGCACCAAATGCCCGCAACAGTACACGGCGCTCCACGCTCATAGTCTCGGGCATCACGATGATCAGCTTGTACCCCCGAACCGCAGCGACAAACGCCAGGGCAATACCGGTGTTGCCGCTGGTGGGCTCAATCAGTACAGTCTTGCCGGGCGTGATCTTGCCGGCCTTTTCGGCTTCGGTGATCATGCTGACGCCGATGCGGTCTTTGACGCTGGCGACGGGATTGAAACTCTCCAGCTTGGCGACGACGGTCGCTCCGACGCCTTTGGTCACTTTGTTCAGGCGCACCAGCGGGGTGTGGCCGATGAGTTCGGTTACATCATTGGCGATCTTCATGAGCTTTCTCCATGCTGTTAGGACTCGTTCCGCTAAGAATAGGATTCAGGATTGGTAAGGCTGGACCACGGCGGCTAGCGACAACAACAACAGCGGCAATCAGAGAGGACGGCACCGGGCGACAACATCGAGCACGAATTATGCGCCGCTGAGATCATGGTATCGCCCAATCGTAGCAGCAAGCGGGCAGAGCTGACCAGCGTTTCGTCCCGCTTGTGTTGCGGTTCGCTGCACGACATGGCACAATGCCGCGATTTCGTCGCATGAGGACACTATGACCCTTCGAAAGATTACGCCGCTATTTCTCCTCGTCGCCTTACTCGCATTCAATGCCGTCGCACAAACGCCGACACCTCCCGCCAAGAATGCCGAGAGTCCACTCTCCCCGGTGGCATGGCTTACTGGCGGAACATGGTTTTCCGACGTAAAAGATCCGCAAGACGGATCGATGACACACGTAGAAAACCACATCACCTGGGCGCCCAACCATCAGGCCATTCAGTTTGTGACCGAGTTCAATGGCAAACCGCACTACAACGGGTTCTATGCCTACGATTCAGCGAAGGCCGCCATCCGCTTCTATTACACAGCCGACAACGGAGACCTGACCATTGGTACTGCCACCCCTGACCTCGACGGCAAAACGCTGCATCAGGAGTTCGACATTATGCACTCGAATGGCAAGACGGACCACGTGCGATCGACGGTCGTGCGCGATGGCGAAAATGCGTACCTGTTTACGGTGTTCGTCCAGCAAAATGGTGACTGGAAGCAGATTTTCGAGATCACGTACAAGCGCAAGGCTTAGGCCCGATGCTATACTTGTATAGCACCCTGAGAGGCATCAATTATGCTTGCTATTCGACTGCCGGAAGATATCGAAAGACGGCTCGACGCCTTGGCAAAACGGACAGGCCGCACCAAGTCTTTCTATGCACGCCAGGCTATTCTCGAACACCTCGGTGACCTGGAGGACGTTTACCTGGCGGAGAAGCGCTTGGAGAGCCTGCGGGCACGGCGTACGCGCAGCGTTCCTCTGTCGGAAGTCCTAAAGGACCATGGCCTGCAAGATTGAGTTGGCGCCCGAGGCAGTCCGTGAGTTGAACAAGCTGGACGGCCAGGTTTCTCGTAGAATCCTCAAGTTTCTGCGCGACAGAGTCGCGAATCTCGACAACCCTCGGAGTATTGGCTCGGCGCTGCAAGGTGCCAAGCTTGGAGAGTTCTGGAAATATCGGGTTGGCGACTACCGGATCATCTGCCGAATCGAAGATGCGAGAATGCTGGTTCTGGTTCTGCGAGTGGGGCATAGGCGAGAGGTGTATCGCTGATGCAAAAACCACACGATGGCGATGCTGACGTTCATAGAAGTTTATAATCGAGCTTTGCGCACCTCACTCCTGTCAAAGTAGGACACAATCCTTGAGCTCTCATGTACATTCGCAAGGTCCCGCACCGGCTGGGCCGCAGCCGCTGCCGGGCGTTGACGCCATCATCGCCGTCGGCTCAGGCAAAGGCGGCGTAGGCAAGACCACGCTGGCGGTCAATCTTTCCATCGCGCTGGCGCGTATGGGCTTCAAAGTCGGGTTGCTCGACGCCGACGTCTATGGCCCTAACGTTCCCACCATGCTGGGCACTACGGTCGCGCCCGAGGTGGTCAATGGTGACCGCATTCTGCCGCCGGAACGTTACGGCCTGAAGGTGATTTCCGTCGGCTTCCTGAGCCCCGGCGATAAGCCGCTGGTGTGGCGCGGGCCGATGCTGCATTCCATCATGAAACAGTTTCTGGGCCAGGTCGAGTGGGGACAGCTCGACTATCTCATCATCGATCTGCCGCCCGGCACGGGCGATGTCGTGATTTCGCTGGTGCAGACCGTTCCGGTAACTGGCGCCGTGGTGGTCACCACGCCCAGCGACGTTGCACTGCAAGATGCCCGCAAGGCCATTGAAATGTTCAAGCAGGTGAAAGTCGACATTATCGGTATCGTCGAGAACATGGGCTCCTTCCTGTGCCCGCACTGCCAGCACGAGATCGACATCTTCTCCAAAGGCGGCGGCGAGCGCACGGCCGCTCAGTTCGGCGTGCCCTTCCTGGGGAGCATCGAGATCGATCCCGACATCCGCAAGGGCGGCGACACCGGACAGCCGGTGGTACTGGAAGGCGATCAGTCGCCACATGCGCGCTCGCTATTCAAGTTCGCGCGGCACGTAATCGACCGCGTCGGTGAGTTGAAGGAGACAGCGGGGCCGGTGATTGAGATCACGTAGTAATTAGCGGAAGCGAACGAAAGCCCCGGAGTTTCCGGGGCTTTTTTCGTTGCACCTAAGCTTTGGTGGCCCGTTACTTCGTTGGTTGACGAACCGGGCGACCTGGTCCCATCCGTTGCGTCAGTTTCGGCGCTCAGGATGGGAAGAACTGGTTAAAAGCTGATCCACTGACGGCTGACAGCTAATAGCTGACAGCTGCTTTTCTAGCAGAACACTTCGCCGGGCAACGCTGCCAAGGTGCGCGAGTCCAAAGTGTTCTTCACGGCGCGTGGCTTAGTGACCGTAGTCTCGAAGCTGTCGATCCGCTTGCGCGCGATCTTCAACTTCAAGGTCCGTTCGATCGCCCGCAGTTCGCCGATTTCGGCACCCGAAACCAGGGATGAAGCGCGACCCTTTAATCCAGCGCGACCTGTTCGGCCGACACGGTGAATGAAGTCTTCCGCCACTTCCGGCAGGTCGTAGTTAATGACGTGCGCCACGTTGTCCACGTGAATGCCTCGCGACGCCACGTCGGTTGCGACCAACACCTTGTAACGGCCTTCATCGAAGCCGTTCAGCGCGTTGACGCGCTGCGACTGCGTGCGGTCGCCGTGAATCATCGCCGCTGAGAATCCATCGCGAATCAGGTTCTTGGCCAGGCGCTCGGTACCGCGCTTGGTGCGCGCGAAGACCAGCGTCTGTCCCTTTTCGTCGTAGAGCAAACGCCGCAGCACGTCCGACTTGTCGGCCAGTGCAACTTCAAAAGCTTGCAACTCTACGCTCTCCGCCGGCTTGGTGGTTGAACCCAGCGCGATCCGAACGGGGTTGCGCATGTAATCGTTTACCAGTCCAGCGACGGAAGCTTCCAGTGTCGCTGAGAAGCATAGCGTCTGGCGCTGCTTCGGCAGCATGCCAACGATGCGCCGCAACGAAGGCAGAAAGCCCATGTCGACCATGCGGTCGGATTCGTCCAGCACCAGCATTTCGACCCTGCTAATGTCGACCAGCTTGCGCTTCAGATAGTCTTCCAGGCGTCCTGGAGTTGCGACGACGACGCCTGCGCCTCGACGCACGGCTTCGAGCTGCGGACGTTCTGCCATCCCGCCGATAACCAGCGCCGTCTTGGGCAGTTTGCCGTAACGCAGATCGTCATACTGCGCTTGAACCTGTATGGCCAGCTCGCGCGTAGGGACGAGAATCAGTGCCCGGACGCCGGGCACGTGTTGCGCCACTAGCTTCTCCATCATGGGAAGCAGGAACGCTAAAGTCTTGCCGGTGCCTGTCTGGGCAGTTGCCAGAACGTCTTTGCCTTCCAGCGCATGCGGGATGGCCATTTCCTGGACCGGAGTAGGGGTGGTGAATTGTGCTGCCGCCAACTTCTGCTGGAGCCCAGCAGACAGGGACATTTCGCTAAATTGTGTCAATCGTTTTTTACTTTCTTAGGAGGGGCAACTCGCGCATTTGCATTCTAGAGATGCGAGTCGCGAAGATACTGCAGATGCCGCTCGGATTTTGGTTAAGCGCTAAGTGAACGACGGGAGCAAGAGAGGCGGGAACCAGATCGAAACAAAAGACCGGATTGTTCGCACCACATGAACCGTGGCAATAAGCGTCTAACAGGACTATACCACAGCGCCATCGGCAATTCTGCAGATTGCGCCAAAAGGGAACCTAAGTGAACAACTTACTGTTTCGCGAAATCGTGAAAATCGAAGCCGAGAGGCTGACCCTCTTCGTCATGCGTAACCACAAGTTCCGCGGGAGCTTCAGAAGGTAGACTAGGATCCTGCTTTTTCTGCGCCTTTTTTTGCGCTTTTTCTTGCTGACGTTCCTGCCGGGCTCTCTCTTTTTGCCTCTTGGTGAACGTTGTGCGGGAACTTCCTGCCATCCAGTAATCTCCTGTTGCTTAACAAATTAGACGCATTCGCGCGCGAAAACGATTCAAAAACCGCCGCGCAGGCGACGCCATCGCCATTCCTTGCCGCACTTTACAGCCAGCTACATAACCGCTAGCCTTGGTGCTTCAATTCTCCATGTTACAGGTTTTCTTTTAGCCTGTCTGTGAGGTGTTCGTGTTATTGCGCAAACGGTGCTTTGTTGGTACTGCCCTCCTTTTTGCCGTTGTCTTTGCCCAGGCGCTTCCTGCGCAGGAAGCGACCACCAAGCCGAACGATGCGCTCATACTGGAGAACATTCCTCCCATTCCGGCGAGTATCGCCGAACGTGCGGCGCGCTATACGGACTATCGCACCGCGACGTTGTACGGATGGAATCCGCAGAAGCGCGAGATCCTGATCGGAACGCGATTCGCAGACACCGTGCAGGTTCACCAGGTTGCCATGCCAGGCGGAGCGCGTACACAGCTCACCTTCTTCGGCGACCGCGTCACCGACGCCAGCTATCATCCGCACAATGCTGACTACTTCCTCTTTCGCAAGGATGTTGGCGGAGGCGAGTGGTACCAGATCTTTCGCATCGATGTTGCTTCGGGCGACGTCACCATGCTCACCGATGGCAAGTCGCGCAATTCGGAGTTCGTCTGGTCAAACAAGGGCGACCGTATTGCCTACGCCAGCACGCTACGCAACGGCGCGGACCTCGATTTCTATGTGGTCGACCCGACCGCGAAACCATCAGCGTTGAAGCCGCTCACCGAAAATCAAGGTGGAGGCTGGCAGGTGCGCGACTGGTCTCCCGATGACCGTACGCTGCTGGTGGTAGACGGCATCTCTATCAACGAAAGTCATCTCTACCTCGTGGACGTCGCCACTGGCGCCAAGAAAATGCTCACACCCGCAACCGGTGAGAAGGTTTCTTATGATCCCATCGGTTTCAGCCGCGACGGCAAAGGCATCTACGTCGCGACCGACAAAGACAACGAGTACCAGCGCGTCGCCTACATGGACATCGCTACTGGCGCGCAGAAATACCTGAACAACGACTCGTGGGATGTCGAAGCCGCTGCGCTGTCGCAGGACCGTGAGCTGCTGGCGTACGTGGTCAATGACAACGGTCTCAGCACTCTGCATGTAATCGATCTGAAGACGGGAAAGCTGCGCACAGTGCCGAAGCTTCCGACCGGGCAAATCAGCGCGCTGCACTGGAGCGAGAACAATCGCGACCTGGGTTTCAGCCTGAACTCGGCGCAATCGCCGTCGGACGTGTACTCGGTGGATGTGCAGACCAGCAAGTTGGAGCGCTGGACGTTTAGCGAGACCGGCGGGCTTCCAGCGCAAAACTTCGTCGAGCCAAAGCTGGTCAAGTGGAAGAGCTTCGACGGAAAAGAAATTTCTGGCTGGCTGTATGCGCCGAGAGTTAAGCCAGCCTCAGGAAAGTATCCCGTGGTAATTAACATTCACGGCGGCCCCGAAGGCCAATCGCGGCCCGGCTTTCTCGGCCGCAACAACTACCTCATCAACGAACTGGGCGTTGCCATCCTGTATCCCAACGTCCGCGGCTCGACCGGCTACGGTAAGACCTTCACGCAACTCGACAACGGCTTCCTGCGCGAGAACACTTACAAAGACATCGGCGCGCTGCTCGACTGGATAGGCCAGCAGCCGGACCTCGATGCCAAGCGCATCCTGGTGACCGGCGGCAGCTATGGCGGACACATGACCTTGGCCGTCGCCACTCTCTACAACGACCGCATCGCTTGCTCGGTCGATATCGTCGGCATCTCGAACCTCGTCACCTTCCTCGAACACACCGAAGCCTATCGCCGCGATCTGCGGCGGGCGGAGTATGGAGACGAACGCGATCCCAAAATGCGGGCTTACCTGGAGAGCATCGCGCCTATGAACCACGTCAAAGACATCACCAAGCCGATGATGGTAGTCGCCGGCGTGAACGATCCGCGCGTGCCCAAGAGCGAATCGGACCAGATCGTGAAGGTGCTGGAGGACAACAAGACTCCAGTGTGGTATCTCGCAGCCAAGGACGAGGGCCACGGCTTCCAAAAGAAGAAGAATGCGGACTTCCAGTTCTATACGACAGTGCTTTTCACGCAGAAGTATCTGTTGGGTCAGTGATAGGGGAGCGCTTCACCACCGAGGCACGGAGGCCGCGGAGGTTCTGAAAGGGCACGACTTCACAGGCTGCGGAAAAAAGCGGTTTTTGGTAGAGCTGACCTTTAGGTCAGCGTCAAAGCTCTTTATGTTTGACCCGCCGAGCGGACTTTAGTCCGCGAGGCGTGAGCATTTCGGACTTTTTCAGCAGCCTCTTTAGTAGCCGCGGAAAGTCGGCCTTTCTTCAGCACTTCGCCACTGGTTGCTAAAGTTTCCCTATCGCGCCGATTCTCCTTGCCTACCATTTTCGGCCGCGTTATACGGAGTATGTGAGGCGAAGCATTTGTGTGTCTCGCGAAGTCCGCGCCCAGAGCGCGAGCAAAATCGCGGTCTTTGACAACCGGGATTCAATGAGTTTTAAGCGGTCTCCTGTCTCGCCGGCTCCGTAAGGTAGTATGGTAGTGGTGTATAGCACTGACTCATGATTGACGTAGTAACTTATTTGTAATGAGTAGGTTGTTGATGTGTTGTAGTGTTGTAGTTATATATAACCGAAATAAACGAATGGTTCTGCCATCGCCTGCGGGTAAGTAGGGCAAAATAGGTTCCTCTCGACGTCCCGTTCTATCCGCTCAATGGCGATTGGATCGCAAGAGAAGAGGTGATCGAGGATCCAAGAAGAGTATTTTCTGGCACTCACATTCCTTGAGTGCCAATCTTGACACCATCGCATTTGCTTCCTAGAATAAAGTTGTGGTCGTGTCTGTCTACTGATCCCGTAAATAACTGGAAAATAATGAGTTAACACGACCGAGAGGCAAATGGGCGAAACTCCCGGTATTGGCAAGCGCGAACGCGAAATCCTGACCGCCATCGTCGAGACCTACATCTCGACGGGCGAGCCAGTCGGGTCGCGCACGATTGCACGCGGCAACCGCGAGAGTCTCAGTCCCGCCTCGATCCGCAACGTGATGTCGGATCTGGCCGACGCAGGTTTCCTGGAGCAGCCCCACACGTCTTCTGGACGCGTGCCCACGGCGCAGGCTTATCGCTACTATGCCAACCAACTGACCGGCGAGGCGCGGCTTTCTCCGGCGGACGAGAGCCTGATTCAGGGCAGCCTGCAAGGGCTGACCGACGTGCAGGAGTTCATGGAGCGCACCTCGCACGTGCTGTCGCTGATTTCGCACGGAGTCGGTGTGACGGTGACCTCCGCGCCGGGGCAGCGCAATGCGCTCGAGCATGTGTACTTCCAGCGTTTGGGCGACAAGAAAGTCCTGGCGGTGGTGGTGATGCGCAACGGATTGGTGCGCGATCGCGTGCTGCGGCTCACCGACGACCTGTCGATCAACGATCTTGAAGTAGCTGCGAATTACATCAACCAGAATTTCCGCGGCTGGGAGATGGACGCGGTACGCAATGAAATCGCGCGGCGTGTACAGCAGGAACGGGACGAATACGACCGCCTGATGCGCTCGGTGGAAGAGCTTTACACCCAGGGAGCGCTGGCGACCGAAGCCTCCACCCATGCCGTCTTCGTGGAAGGTGCGTCGAACCTGGTGATCACAGAGCAGGACAAAGAGCGCCTGCGCCAACTGCTCGCCACACTGGAAGAGAAGCAGCGCATCGTCAACCTGCTATCGGCCTACTTGGACGCCCGCCAGGAGGCGGTGCGGGTGGTTGTGGGTCTTGAGGAGACAGTTCCGCATCTAAATAACTTCGTACTGATCGGAGCGCCGGCGCGAGTGGGCGACGAAGTGATTGGTTCGCTGGCCGTGATCGGACCGACCCGGATTGACTACGAACACACCATCACGGCGGTATCTTACATCGCGCGGCTGTTTGACCAATTCTGGAACGAATCAACGTAGAGAAAAAAGTATGGCTGCAAACAAACAAAACGGAGACGCGACCGAACTCGACATTGAGCACGAGCTGCCGTCCGCTGAAAACGAAGTGGGCGCTGCCGATGCCGGGGAACTGGAGTCGTTGCGTGCCGAGCGCGCGAGTTATCTCGATCGGCTGGCGCGGCTTCAGGCCGAGTTCGATAACTTTCGCAAGCGCAGCGTGAAGGAGCAGCAGGATTTTCGCGACTACGCGCTGGTGGAAGCGCTGAAATCGCTGCTCCCGATTCTCGACAGTCTGGACCGCGCGCTGAAAACCCAGGGAATATCGGTGAAGGAGTTCCATTCGGGCATCGAGCTGATCGACAAGCAGTTTCATGATGCGCTGGCCAAGCTGGGGGTGGAACCGGTTCCGGCAGAGGGCGAAGTGTTCGATCCCAACTTGCACCAGGCGGTGCAGATGGTGGATACCGACGAAGTCGCAGACCACCACGTCATCGACGAGTTGCAGCGCGGCTACCGCATTAAAGATCGGCTGCTGCGGCCCGCGATGGTGCGGGTGGCGAATAATCCGAAGAAGTAGTTGCTTCGGCCCGGCGGCCTAGAGTCCGAACGGAAATCAAAAAGGAACATTGGCGGCGCGGCTTAAGCCGTGCCCTTTCAAAACTGAGAAGGAAACAACGCTGGCTACGAACGTAAAACGCGATTACTACGAAGTCCTGGGAGTGAGCCGCACGGCCGGCGACCAGGAGATCAAGAGCGCCTACCGCAAATTGGCGATGCAGTGCCATCCTGACCGCAATCCTGATAATCCCGAGGCGGAGGAGCAGTTTAAGGAGTGCAGCGAGGCCTACGCGGTGCTGGCCGATACCGAGAAGCGCGCGCGCTACGACCGCTTCGGTCATGCCGGTGTCTCGGGCAACGGCGGAGGCGGCGGATTCGATCCGATGAACGGCGTCGACTTCCAGGACATCTTCGGCGACATCTTCGGATTTGGCGACATCTTCGGCGGCGGCGGACGCGGTGGACGTCGTTCACGCGCCCAGCGCGGCGCCGACATGCGCGAAGACATTACGCTGGAGTTCGAGGAAGCGATTTTTGGCATCACCAAGCAGGTGCAGATCCGGCGGCTGGAGGAGTGCGAGCAGTGCAAGGGAAGTGGCGCCGCTCCGGGCAAAGCTCCGATCGACTGCACCACCTGCGGCGGCCGCGGACAAGTGCGCTACCAGCAGGGCTTCTTCGCCATCGCGCGGCCCTGCAGCACGTGTCAGGGCTCGGGCAAGCTGATCGTCGACCCCTGCACCTCATGTAAAGGTCAGGGGCGCGTGCGTCGCGAGCGAACGGTGACCGTGAAAGTACCGGCGGGCGTCGAAGACGGCCAGCGCATGCTGTACTCGGGCGAGGGCGAGGCGGGAGTTTATGGCGGGCCGTCTGGCGACCTCTATGTGGTGTTGCACTGCAAGGAGCACGAGTTCTTCGAGCGCGAAGGCAGGAACCTGCACTGCGTGGTTCCGGTGTCGGTGGTACAGGCGGCGCTGGGCACAGAGATCAACGTGCCTACACTCGAGGGCGAGCACACACTCAAAGTTCCAGAGGGCACGCAGACGGGAGCGACATTCAAGATCAGGAACAAAGGCGTACCTGAGTTGAATGGCCGGGGACGGGGTGACCTGTACGTCCAGTTGAAGGTGCAAACGCCTACCAAGCTCAGCAAACGCCAACGGGAGCTGCTGGAAGAGTTGCAGCAGACGCTCTCGGTGGAGAACAAGCCGGTGAGCCGCACCCTGTTGAGCAAGATGCGCGAGATGTTCAACTAAGAACGATCATTGCCGCTGTGCTGCATAGCAGCCGAAATTCCTTGGACAACTGGCTTCGCATTTACGCATGGTTCCTGCTGCTGGTGACCGCGCTGCCGGCGTTTGCGCGACTGGCCCGTCCCCGCGAGTTGGCGCAGATCATGCTGCTGCGCTACCAGAATCCGGGGCGGCGCAAGCGGGCACGTATTGGCGGGGCCATTTATCTGGCACTGGCGTTGCTGGCGACGCCGTTCCTGCTGCGCTCGCCCATGCATCAACAGCGCTGGCTGGTGATTGCACTGCTGGTAGGAGCAGTTTCGGCGGTCGAGTTCTTGATGAACAGCCGGACATTGAATGCAGACGACCTGGCGAGCCAGAACCGCTACTTCGGCGGCGTGTATGCTGCTATCGCGATCGCCGTCGCCCTGCTGCTGATTACTCGATGACCCGCCGCCGCTGGATTGCCGATGAAGTCACCAACGATCGTGCTGCCTTGACGGGTGCGCACGCGGCGCACTTGTCGCGAACGCTGCGGGCGCGCGTGGGGCAGGAGTTCGAGGTGGCATGCGGCGAGACGGTGCGGCGAGGAATTATCGCGAGCGTCAGCGACGAGCGGGTGGAGTTTGAGTTGGGCGATGAGGTCGCTGCGAGCGGTTCGGTGCCGATCACGCTGTTGCTGGCGGTGTTCAAGTTCGACCGCATGGAATGGGCGATCGAGAAGTGCACCGAGTTGAATGTGACTTCCATCGTGCCGGTGATCGCCCGGCGCACGGAGAAGCATCTTGCCTTGGCGGCGGAGAAGCGCGCGGAGCGCTGGCGGCGCATCGCACGCGAGGCGTCGGAGCAGGCGCGAAGGGTGTCGCCTCCGGATATTGGCGATCCTGTAAAGCTTCCGGCTGTGCTCGATATGGCTGCGGACTTGCACATTGTGCTGGCAGAAACGGAAAGAGAACAGGGGCTGAGCGATATTCTGCGCGCTCGCTTAGATTCGCCATCGCTGGCGCTGGCGGTCGGACCGGAAGGCGGCTGGACTCCCGAGGAGTTGCAATCGTTCGAGCAGGCGGGGTGGATTTCGGCGTCACTCGGCGCGACGATTCTGCGCGCCGAAACGGCGGCAATCGCAGCGGTGGCGATCGCGCGGGCGGAAATCGACTAGGCGATCTCTCGGATCACTTTTTCATGGGTAAGCGTCCACTTTCGGTGACTCTCATCAGCTGGCTTCTCATTGTGGTCGGCGCAGGTGGGTTTGTCGCCCACTTCTATGAGGCATTCAAGCGGCATTCTCTCGCGTCTGATGACGTTTTGGTTCTCGCCATCAGCCTTGCCGCGGTTGTTGGTGGAGCGTTCATGCTTCGCGGCAAGAATTGGGCGCGCTGGCTATCGATTGCGTGGATTGCGTTGCACGTGGTC
Organism: uncultured Acidobacteriaceae bacterium; assembly: GCA_963730105.1. Classification (GTDB taxonomy): domain Bacteria; phylum Acidobacteriota; class Terriglobia; order Terriglobales; family Acidobacteriaceae; genus DASRAA01. The sequence continues at coordinate 14,487 of CAVSQO010000002.1, read as the reverse complement.
GTCAGTTACTTTCATTCGATGCCGGAGGTGGCTGTCCACGCGCTGTTCCTTGTGGTCTTTGCCGTGGCACTGTTCCGTCCGGCGGCCAATGAGTTCTTTCGCGGTCTTTCTCCGAACCGCGAATGAGCGGGCAATTCGGCTTGTGTCGCAGGCCGCCAAGGCGGATAATAGACTTTCGCTTTTTCTTCGTTACAATCAGACGCGAGGATTGAATGTCGTGGAAGCCGCGCAAATTCGAACTGACACCTGACCAGCAAAAGGCCGTCAATCACGGGGAGGGGCCCATCCTTGTCGTTGCTGGCGCAGGTACGGGCAAGACCACGGTGCTAGCCAGCCGCGTAGTGCGACTGATCGAAGACAAACTCGCCGATCCCAAGGAAATTCTTGCTGTCACCTACACCCGCAATTCGGCGCACGACCTGATGAAGCGCATCGCGCGTTTGTGGAAGGGAAGCGATGATACAGCTTCGCTCGCGCAAGTGGCGGAGTCGGGACTCAAGATCGGCACTTTTCATGCCTATTGTTTCAAGCTTCTGCGGGAGGCCGGTCAGCGCTTTGACCTGATTGACGACATCGACCTCTACGTTCTGCTGCGCCGCAATCAGGAAGACCTGAAGCTGCAGTATTACGTGAAGGCGGCCACTCCCGGACAGTTTCTTGAGGGGCTTGGCGATTTCTTCGAGCGGTGCCACGACGAACTGCGCACGCCCGAGGACTACGACGACTACGTCGCGAAACTGGAGAGCAAGCAGATTCCGCTGCCCCGCGTGATGACGCGGCGGCGAAGCGGAGAGCATGACAGAGATGAAGTGCTGGGGCGCTGCCATGAGATTGCGCGCATCTTTCATCATGTGGAGGACATGCTTGCAGCGGAGAACCTAGGCACCTACAGCCACGTGATCACGCGTGCCATCCGCTTGCTGCGCGACCCGAAGAACGCCGCTCACCTGGAACGCGCGCGCGAGAGTGCGCGTTTCGTGTTGGTCGACGAGTTCCAGGATTCCAACGTTGCGCAGATTGAACTGACTCGCCTGTTGGCTGGTGAGAAGGCAAGCGTGTTTGCGGTGGGCGATCCTGATCAAGCGATCTATCGATTTCGCGGTGCAACCGCCGGGCACGTTCGACCACTTCCTTCGGACCTTCGGGGTGGAACGTGTCAAGCGCGTCACCATGTCGGAAAACCGGCGTTCCACCGATTTCATTCTGCGGTCGGCGTATTCGGTTATCTCTCACAATCCGCAGATCACCAGCGTCGAGTTGCCCGGCGGCGAGCGGTGGGAACGCGAACCGCTGCGGCCCATGCGAAAGGCGATGCCGAAACCGGTTCTGCCCGTCCGCATTAAGGCGTGGGACGATGCTGCGTCCGAAGCGGCGTTCGTGGCCGGGGAAATCGAGCGCATGCATAGCGAAGGCCGGCCGTGGGGCGATTTCGCCGTGCTCTATCGCAATCATTCGCACTGCAATGCACTGGTAGAGGAACTTCTGGAACGAAGCATTCCGTTCGGAGTGACCGGCCTCGACCTGTTATCGACTCCCGGGGTGCGGGACATGCTGGCGGGGTTGCGTGCCGTCATGGGTGGTGATGCAGTGTCACTGCTGCGGGTAACGGCGCTACCGGTATTCAAGGTTGACGGCGAGGAACTTCGCACAGTGCTGGCGGCTGCCGAAAAAGGCTGCGCGCTGGAATCGTCACTGGAAAAAGTGTCCGGCGGATCCGACGTCATCACGGTTCTTGCCGAGGTGCGTCACCACATCCAGCGGTTGCAAAACAAGGCGCTGGCAGCGTGCGGCATCGTGCAGAAGCATTTTGGTATTGCGGCCTCGCCTGATACCGCAGCGTTTACGGAGTTTGTGCAAGGCTGGAGCCGCAAACCGCGCCAGGTCTCGGCGGACGGCACGCTCAGCGAGTTTCTGGAGTATCTCGATTACTTCACCGAAGGGAAAGGCCGGGTCACAGCACCCGAGGAAGCCGACGAGGAAACGCCCGCGAGCCTGCAAATGGAGTTTGGCCAACCGCAGGGGCCGCAGCGACAGGACGACGCGGTGCGGCTTATGTCTACACACACAGCGAAGGGACTGGAATTCCCCGTCGTGTTCGTGATGAGAGCGACGCATCCATCGTTTCCTTCGAGCTATCGCGAGGAGCTGGTTGAGTTTCCCAACGAGCTGCGCGACCGCGACACTCGTTTCGAGGACGACGCGAAAGAGGCCCACAAGCAGGAAGAGAGGCGCCTGTTCTATGTCGCCATGACGCGAGCGGAAGACGCGCTCGTTCTCTGCGGCAAGAAGGGGACCGGAAAGAAGGACCCGACCCCGCCGGGCTATCTGCGCGATCTGGTGGCGGCTGGGGAGAAGGCGCTGCGGGGATGCATCGAGTACGGGACCGTCTCGCGCGGCGAGCTGGTTGGCGACATTCATGCAAGCGCCGCGCCGCTCCCGCGCATTATCGAGTGGATGGGATTGCCGGCGTTGCAGCAGACGACGAGTCGAAGGCTAAGTGCGAGCGCCATCGAACGCTATGAGCGCTGTCCGCTCAGCTACAAGCTGGCCGCGGAGTGGAAGCTCCCCGAGGCGCCGGCTGCTAACCTGCAATATGGGGCCGCGATGCATTCGGCGCTGCTGGCATGCTTCGATGCCTTGCGTAAAGGCCGTCCGATGTCGGTGGACGAAGTGGTTCGATACTTCCTCGACCAGTTCGCGAAGGCCAAGATCGACGATCCGACCCAGCGCAGGCTGTACGAGCGCGACGGCGCGATGCAGTTGCAACTATTCCTCGAGTCGCGCGCAGCCCAGCCATACGGTAAGGTCGCCATGTTGGAGCACTCGTTCCACTGCGAAGTGGCAGGAACGCCCGTTGCCGGGCGTATCGATCGTGTGGACGAGGATGAAGACGGCTACGTGATTGTTGACTATAAGACGGGGAATCCGAAATCGCAGGATCTGGCGGATCGAAGCTTGCAGCTTTCCATTTACGCACTGGCGATGTCGGCGAGTAAACCGGTAAAGCTGCTAGTTTTTCAGAACCTCGGCGACAATAGCGCGGTGGTCACTTTGCGCTCGCCAGAGAGTCTGCGCAAGGCGGAAACCAGGATCGCCGCGGCAGCGTCGGGAATTGCGGCCGGCGAGTTTGAGCCTACTCCCGGCACCCATTGCAACTGGTGCGGCTACCGGACGATTTGTCCCGAGAAAGAAGTGAGGCCCAGGCTGCCGATGGGCGCAAGCGCTGAACCGAATGGTCAACTAAGGATCTGGGCGGAGTAGGCGAGAACTCTCGCCAAAAAGGTTAGGGGACGCTTGCGCGTCCCCGTTGTGTACGGTCTGAAGAAAAGTTACTTTTTCTTCTTTGCGGCCTTCTTCGCGGGCTTCTTTGCAGCCTTTTTCTTAGTTGCCATTGTTTTCTATTCTCCCTTTTTTCTCCATCAGTGATGGAGTATTGCGACCTAACATCATCGCAATTTGTTCTTTGTATAGAGTCAACGAAATAAATAGTCAAGAAAAAAACGCGCGTGCGGTTGAGCCTTTCGATGACGCGAAGACGCGACTTCCACGTCAAGGGAGTTCAGTGATCGTTGACCGGTCTCTCAATTTTCTCACGGTGATTTTGGAGCATGCGCGAGACCCGCATGGATACAGGCGATTCGCAACATCGAAAATTTCGTGCAGAGAATGCGCAGATGCACACGACCACAGTCGGATGAAAGCAGTGCACGATTCGGTCTCCTATCGGACATAAAGATTTTTTTATGTGAGCGACCGATTTGCTGTCGCGAATGTCGATTTGCATCCGATGCGTGTGGTGGAATTGCCGTTCGACATCGTCGCAATCGTGAAGAAAGTGCGGCACTCCGCTGAGAACATCGCGTGTCACTTCAACAGGTGCAACACGGCTCCGCTGATCGCGTCGTGCCACGCATGGGCGATCATTCCGGGACGAAGGCTCTTGCGCCACCAGGCCAGCAAGCCGAACATCAGGCCGTAAACCCCGATGAGCAGCATGCGTGGGCCTCCCTCGTAGCCGTGTGCCGCGCCGAACACCACGGCCGACAATAGAACGCCTGCAAGCATCGAGCGAGTAATGGCCGCGAACTGGCGCTGCAGGTATCCGCGGAAGATGATCTCCTCGCAGATTCCTGCGGTAGTGCTGACGCAGCACCACACCAGCAACTCAAGCGTGGTGCCGGGAATGAGGAAGCCCAACTGCTGACGCATGCTATCGAACTTGCCGGCTTCATCGAGGTGCATGAGTTTTGCGCCAGCACCGAGCACCGCGACGGCCAGCAACCAGAAACCGCTGGCGATCAGCAGGTCACGCAGAAAGTCCTCGGCATTGGCCCAGCGGCCGCCGATCAACTCGCGCAGCGTGACGCGCTTGCGAATGCCGAGATATACAAAACCAGTGAGGGCCCACTCCCACCCCATGGTCCAGAAATACTGGAGAAGCTTGCCGTCGCCGCCGATGGGGTGTTTGCCGCGCGATCCGCCCAGCGATGCTCCGATCAACACGAACAGTACGACGGCGGTGTGCCACAGCGGCGCGAGCAGGCGGCTTCCGCGTTGAGGAACTGAATCTGTGGTATCGGGCGGCGGTGAGTCGGGAAGCAAGGTGAGTCCATCTTATAATGTTGGGTTTGCCAGTCAGATTAGAAAGGAACTGTGAGTATGGCTCTCATTGAGGATGTGGTCATCGTATCGGCCGTGCGTACGCCTATCGGCAAGTTTCAGGGATCGTTGTCGGATTTGACCGCTCCCCAACTGGGATCGATCGTTGTGCGCGAGGCGGTCAAACGCGCGGGCATCGACCCTGCCAGCGTTTCGGAATGCATCATGGGCAACGTGGTCAGCGCGGGACTAGGCCAGAATCCGGCGCGCCAGGCGGCGCTCGGTGGCGGCCTGTCGTCGGCTGTCTCCGCCATGACCATCAACAAAGTCTGTGGCTCGGGATTGAAAGCGGTGGCTCTCGGCCAACAGGCGATCCAGACCGGCAACTCTGACATTGTGGTAGCTGGCGGGATGGAGAGCATGACCAACGCCCCCTATCTGCTACCGAATGCGCGCAAGGGCTACCGATTGGGCGATGGCAAGCTGATCGACTCCATGGTGCACGACGGCCTGTGGGACATTTACAACGACTATCACATGGGCAACACCGGCGAGAACGTCGCCGAGAAATACAAGATCACCCGCGAAGAGCAGGATGAATATGCGGTGAACTCGCACCGTAAGGCCCTGTCGGCCATTAAGGAGTGCCGCTTCAAAGACCAAATTGTGCCGGTCGAATTGCCGTCGAAGAAGAAGGGCGCGCCGCCGCAGTTCTTCACCGTCGACGAATCGCCGCGCGAAGACACCAGTGTCGAGACGCTGCGCGCTTTGAAGCCTGCGTTCAAGAAAGATGGCACCGTAACCGCTGGCAACGCGCCCGGCGTGAACGATGGTGCGTCGGCACTGGTGCTGATGTCGGCTGCGAAGGCGAAGGAGCTCGGGCTGAAGCCAATGGCGCGCATCGTAGCGCAGGCGAGCAGCGGGCTCGATCCCGCGTGGGTGATGATGACGCCAGTCGAAACCGTTCGTCAGCTATGGAAGAAGACGGGCTGGAAGAATGAAGACGTTGATCTTTACGAAATCAACGAAGCGTTTTCGGTCGCTGCCATCGCGGTCACGCGCGAGTTGGGCATCGACCTGAACAAGGTCAACGTGAACGGCGGAGCGGTGGCACTGGGACATCCTATCGGCGCCAGCGGAGCGCGTATTCTGACCACGCTGGTCTACGAGATGATTCGTCGCGATGTTCACAAGGGCGTTGCGGCGCTGTGCCTGGGTGGAGGGAACGCGGTAGGGCTCGCGATCGAGCGGTAGCCCGTCGTTCACAGAAGTGGTGATTTACAAATCGTTACAAGCCATGGGGAGCAATTGTGCTCCCCTTTTCGTATGGAGTAAGCGAGGGCAGTTGCGCCGCACGTGCGCTTTGCCGCATCCAATAGGCCATACATGAGTTCGTTACCAGCCTCAAAAATTGTACCCGCTGTTCGGGCCGAAAACGTTACCCGTCACTATTCGATGGGTGACAGCGTGATCCGCGCGGTCGATGGCGTTTCGCTGACTATTGAATCCGGCGAGTTCGTTGCCCTGTTGGGGCAGTCCGGCTCGGGAAAGTCTACGCTTCTCAATCTGCTTGCCGGACTCGATCGTCCGACGTCCGGGTCGGTGATGGTGCAGGGACGCGACCTGGCTAAGATGTCGTCGGAAGAACTAGCGTGCTACCGGCGTAACGATGTCGGCATGGTCTTTCAGGCGTTTCATCTCATTCCGTCCATGACGATCACGGAGAATGTCGAGCTGCCCATGCGCTTTGCAGAAGTTGAACGGACGGAGCGGGCGCAACGCAGTCGCGAATCGCTGGAGCGCGTTGGGCTGGGCAGTCGTCTGGAGCATAGGCCCTCGCAACTTTCGGGCGGCGAGCAGCAACGCGTCTCGCTGGCACGCGCGCTGGTTAACCGTCCGTCGCTGCTGTTGGCCGACGAGCCGACTGGCAACCTCGACAGCCGCACGGGAGAAGACATCCTCAACCTGATTCGCGACATCAGCCTATCGCTGGGTATGACCGTGGTGATGGTCACGCACGAGCGCGCGCTGGCTGACCGCTTTGCGCAGCGCTTCATCTTCCTGGCCGACGGCAAGCTGGTGAGCGAGGAGGTGCGGGCATGACGGGCTACGATCTGCTCGAACTCGCGGTCCGCAATTTGCGGCAATCGAAGTTACGCAACGGCCTGACAACCGTCGGAATCTCCGTGGGAGTGGCGTCGCTGGTGGCGATGCTGTCGCTTGGAGTTGGCCTGCAGCAGATGGCAACTCGACGGCTCGCTGGGTCTGGCCTGTTCGACACGGTGTTTGTCACTTCGCGCCAGGATTTTCGCGGCTTCGACCGCGAAGACGACGCCAAGAATCCTCATCCTGAACAGGCCCCGGTGCTGGACGACGCGGCGCGCACAAAAATCACCCACCTGCCCAACGTCACCGAAGTCGAACCGGAAATTCGCGTGATGGGCGAGGTGGTTGCGGGCGGTGAAACTCACTTTGGATTTGTAACCGGACTGCCCATGTCGGCGCGTGAGAACGAAGCTTTCGACAACATGAAGGGCAAGTTCTTTTCGGGCAATGACGCCGACGAAGTCATTCTGCTCACGGATTTCGCCAAGGAACTGGATCCCAAGAACCCCGCAGGTCTCATCGGGCAGGACATCACTCTACGATACGGCGAGCGCCAGGCGCTGGCACAGGACTCGAGCGACCGCCCCCAAATGCCGAGCGCCGACAGCAATGCCAGTACTGCAGGTAACGGCGACGACTTCGGATTTTCGGTTGTACGCAAGTTGCAAAAACTGCGCGTGGTCGGCCTTATCGATGCCGAGCCCTACGGTGGCATGCGAACCGTTTCGCGGGGCCGCATCTTCCTTCCCGTGGGGACGACCGAGCGTCTGAACATGGCGCAGTTCACCGACATGCGCAGTTCGCTTCACGGCGCGAGTGGCAAGTCGTATATGACGCTGACCGTCCGCGTGAAAGACCCGGGCAAAGTCGGGGACGTGCAGGACACCATCAACAATCTGGGATTCCGCACGTTTTCCGTGCTCGATGCCACCAAGAGCTTGCGACGATTTTTCACCGTGCTCGATCTGTTCCTGGGGATTTTCGGCTCGCTCGCGCTGGCCGTTGCGACGCTGGCCATCATTAACACGCTGGTGATGGCAGTGCTGGAGCGGCGGCGTGAGATTGGCGTGATGAAAGCTATCGGCGCCAGCGATCAGGACGTCAAGAAGCTGTTCTTCACCGAGGCGGGTGCGATGGGTTTCTTGGGCGGCATTCTGGGCATCTTGCTTGGCCTGGCGATTGGGAAGGCCATCAACTTCGGCACGGGAATTTACATGCATCGCCATCAGTTGCCTGCTGAAGCCGTGTGGTCGATGCCGCCGTGGCTGGTCGGGGCGGCGATTGCCTTTTCCATCGTCGTGAGCCTGTTGGCCGGCCTTTATCCAGCTAGTCGCGCGGCGCGACTCGATCCAGTTCAGACTCTGAAATACGAATGATCCAACATCGGCCCGTTTTTCTTACGCAAATTTCTCGCATCGTCATTTGCCTGCTCGCGCTGGCGCTAGCTCCGGCGGTACATGCGGAAGGTAGAGCAGAATGCGCGACTGTCGCGTCGTCCATTCTCGCGCGACCGGTGCGCTATTGCGCCTTTCTACCGGCGAGTTTCGATACGGACAAGACGCGCCGTTATCCCGTTCTCTACTACTTGCACGGACTGGGCGACAACGAACAGTCTCTGCTCAACTCCGGGGGATGGGACCTGGTCGAAGACATGCGCCGCAGCGGCAAGGTTGGCGAGTTCGTCATACTCGCTCCCAATGGCGGCCACACCTTCTTCCTCAATTCGTCGGATGGCAAGATTCGCTACGAAGATTTTCTGACCAAAGAATTCATGCCGCAGATGGAGAAGAAGTATCGCGTAGACGCCGTACGCGTACGGCGCGGCATTACTGGTGTGTCGATGGGTGGGTTCGGTGCGCTGCGACTGGCCTTCAAGTATCCGCTGCAGTTCGTCGCGGTCAGCGCAGAGATGCCGGCGTTGCTGGCTGATATTCCTCCCAACTTTGCCGGAGGAGGGCCAGGCTCGCCATCCTCCATGCTGAGCGATGTCTTTGGCAACCCCATCGACCTCGCCTATCTGCAGCGCAACAACGTCTTTTACTTCGCCAAAGTCGCACCTGCTGGCGAGCTCAAGCGCATGAAGATTTATTTCAATGTGGGCAACAACGACGACTACGGATTCGAACAGGGTTCAGAAAAATTGCATCAGTTGCTCGATTCACGCGGCATTCCGAACGAGTTCCACGTCTATCCTGGCCGTCACGATCCGCAGTTTGCCGTGCGATATTTCGGCGACGTTGTGCAGTTCCAGTGGAACGCTATCGGCAAGTAGCCGGCTTCCACCGGCCTCTCTCGATCACCCAACATCCACGGCCCCCGGCGTCGAGACCATGCGCTCCAGCGCGATGGCGAGGCCGAAGTAGAAGAAGAAAATCATGGCCAGCGATTCCTCGCCCAGGTTGTAGTGGAAGAAGCCGGTGAAGGTGAAAGAAAGCAGTCCTGCCAATGCACCAACGGCCACCCCGCCAGCAAACTGGCTCTGCGCGCGTAGCTTGGGAATCAGCCGCACGAGAAACAGAAGGTACGCCACGCAGAACCACAACCAGGCGAGAAGGGCAGGGATACCTCGCTCCACCGCGATCTGAAGGTAAGTAGAGTGAAAGTGGCTCTGCACGTGGTATTGCAGAAACCCGCGGATGTTCCATTCCCGATAATGCACGCGCACGGTTTCCATGCCAACGCCGAACCACGGATGCTCACGTACCAGCCGAACCCCGTCTTCCCACATCAATACGCGGAAGTGGGTCCCCGTGTCGTCGTGCCCCAGCACATTGATACCGCGGGAGTGCTGTATCCACAGTAGCGAACCCGCCAGCAATGCGATTAACAATGCGATCGCCGCGACTCGGGTTTTGCGCCTGGTGAGATACAACACGGAAGCGACGCAACCGATCAGCAGTCCGCCGACCGCAGCCCGGGTTTCGGTGGTCAGCAAAGCTGCCACGATGCCGGCAAAGGAGACGCCGGACACCAGTAACCAGCCAGGTCTCCTTCGTCCGCTGCTCAACAGCAGAGCCCACGCCATGCATCCAATCTGTGTCAGCATTTCCGCGAAGATCACATAATGGCCGAGCGTTCCCTGGGCACGATGGGGCTTGCCGCGGGCCAGCGTCATCGCAGGAGTACCCAGTCCCGCCTGCACGAAATCCTGAGGCGCAACGGCCATGGTGCTGGAGCGTAGAGCCAAACCGGGCACGTATTCGACGGTCACCCTTTGCGCCGTTGTCTGTTGCAGCACCTGCACCAACTGATCCGGCGAGTGGACCTTATGCCCGTCGAACGCCACCACGAGGTCATTGGGCCGCAAGCCGTCCTGGGCTAGTTTTGACGACTGCGAAAACTGCACCAAGCGAACGCCCACGCCATAGGTGTATTGCCAACCTGTATACAGCGCTGCGGTGAATCCGGATAGAACCAGCAACACTACGAGCCAGCGTACCTGCGAAACTCGCCTCAAGGTTTGCGCCACCACAACGCCCACCAGGAACAAGCAGACGAACTTCATGCGGTCCCAGCTCATGTTGGGATTGGGCGAAAGTAGTGTGGAAATTGCACTCAGGGTCACATAGGCGAGCAAGGGAGCGGCCAAAGCCTGCTTGTAGGGCCGCGCGCGGTCGATGACAAGTTTGAGTAGCCATAAGCCGAAGGCCAGTTTCCATGACCGTTCGGCGCCTTTTATGGAGTACGGCAGCGTGATCACGAACAAAGTCAGGGACGCCAGGATCGCGTAATCGATATACCGGCCCCAGCGCGATGCGGTTGGTTGGTCCCCGGAACCAGGAGGTTTTCCCTCAATAACGGGGAAGAAAGCATCGGGAACGGAAGAAGGTCGGGCTAGCGCCATGGATCAAGTAGTACTTCCGTTATCTTACCCGCAAAATCTGACTTCATGCCGTCGGCTGCGCGTCGCCGCCCGACTGCCGCCAGGCATATTGCTTCCACATAAGCCCCTGACGCCTTAACGGATCCGGCCCCGCATCAGCTTTTGTGGCCTACACTTAGGCGGGGCCTGCGTGTTCTGCACGAGCCTCTTGAATCAAGTGCTTACTTGCATTTGGTCCAGTGACCGCCCGAGAACGGGTGTAAAATCGACGGTACTAGTTGCTGTATCGGTCGGTTTTTGCGTCTCATATCTCTAATGCGTTATCGGGCCCTCTAGTGTGACTTGCCGGACAGCACCAGGCAGTCAGTTTCCGAGAACGCTCAATCATTGGCTGCAGTTCAGGAATTGAAATAGCTCGTGTTTGATCGAAGATCAAAGTTTCTGGGCACCGTGACGCTGCTGCAGGATCTGGCGGTGACGTGTGTGGCGTTCGTTGCCGCGTATTACCTCCGCACCTTGCTGGTGCACATTGATTTCTTCAGTGAGCACCTCCCTGAAATCTATCCCTTTGCACATTACCTGCCCCTGATGTTTGGTTTTCTGGCGTCCTGGGCGGTGGTCGGGTATACCTCCAGGTTCTACCGCGACTTGGAGATGTCGAACCCGATCCAACTCGTCCTGAACTTGTTGAACCAGCTCGCGATCGTGCTGGTCATCATTTACGCGGGTTTGTATCTTTTCCGCCGCGGCGACATCAGCCGCACCTACGTACTGCTCGTCGGAGTCGTCGATCTGGTCCTGCTGGTTCTGGGCCGGTACGTTTCTTATAACGGCATTGCCTGGATGCGGCGCAAGCTGGGCCGCTACCACTATTTCCTTATCGTGGGATGCGGCAGCCGCGCCCATGAAATGGCAACCCTGATCGAAGAGAGCCGCGGTATGGGGTTGCGTCTGGTAGGCTTTGTCGATCCCGCCAGCGAAGCTTCGAAACTCGGCGACCGATTTGGGCGTTACGACATTTTCCCCATGACCGCCGTAGAACGCGTGCTGCACGAGCGGGTCATTGACGAGGTGGTGTTCGCCGTCAGTATGCAGGAGCTTGCCCGGCTCGAGCCGCTAATGTCGTATTGCGCCAATGTCGGCATCAAGACCCGGGTGCAACTGGAGTTCCTCCCGTCGCCCTACTCGCGCATCTACCTCGAAAACTTTCGCGACGTGCCGCTGCTTAGCCTCTCCACCGCGCCGGAGAGCGAGCTACTTCTCTTCTTCAAGCGGGCCTGGGATGTGATAGTGGCAGTATTTTCACTGGTACTGCTGTTTCCCCTGCTGGTTGCCATCTCTGCTGCGATTCGTATTACGTCGCCCGGAAACGTGCTTTTTCGCCAGACCCGTTGCGGTCTTGGTGGACGCCGTTTTACGCTCTACAAGTTCCGTTCTATGGTCAACAACGCCGAACAATTGCGCGCCGAGCTTCATCAGTTGAACGAGCGCGATGGGCCGGCGTTCAAGATCAGCGACGATCCGCGCATTACGCCGGTGGGGCGCATCCTGCGGCGCTTCAGCCTCGACGAGTTGCCGCAACTGTGGAACATTCTCCGCGGCGACATGTCGTTTGTCGGCCCGCGGCCGGCCATCCCTGAAGAAGTCGAGCAGTACGAGCCGTGGCAGCGGCGACGCCTGCGCATGCGCCCCGGCCTCACTTGCATCTGGGTGCTCGAAGGCCGCAGCGATGTCGATTTCCATCGCTGGATCCAGCTCGACCTCGCCTACATCGACAACTGGTCGCTATGGCTGGACTGCAAGATTTTCTTCCGCACGATTCCCATCGTGATTTCGGGACGGGGTGCATACTAAGGGCTGATGGTCTCAGTCCTCATCGTCACCTGGAATTCGGCCGCATATCTCGAGGCTTGCTTCGCGTCGCTGGAGCGGCAGGAATTTCGCGATCTCGAAGTCGTCGTGGTAGACAATGCGTCCACCGACGGCACGCGTGACCTGCTGCGTTCTCGTGAAGCCCGGTGGCGCATCATCTATAACGACAAGAACCTCGGCTTCGCCGCAGGGCAGAACCAGGCGATTCGTGCCGCGAGCGGCGAGTGGCTGCTTTGCCTGAATCCGGATGTGGTGCTGGATACCGATTTCGTTGCGCAGCTAGTTGACGCAGGTAACGCACATCCCGAAGCCGGATCGCTCTGCGGTAAGCTGCTGCGTTGGGACCCAAACAGCGAGCCGCAACAGACCAGGATCATCGACTCAACTGGCATTTACTTCACCCGCAACATGCGCCATCTCGATCGCGGCTCGGAAGAAACCGATGCCGGCCAATATGATCGCCCGCAGTGGGTCTTCGGAGCCACGGGTGCGGCTGCGATGTTTCGCCGCTCGTTCGTTGATGCGGTCGCAGTCGAAGGCCAGTTCTTCGATGAAGATTTCTTCGCCTATCGCGAAGACGCCGACCTCGCCTGGCGCGCCCAGCTGATGGGATGGAAGTGCCTCTATGTTCCCGCGGCTGTGGCGTGGCATGTGCGCCGCGTCACGCCTGAACGGCGTGAACAGCTACCCCTCGTCATCAACTGGCATTCTGTGAAGAACCGCTTCCTCATGCGCGGCAAGAACGCCTCCGGCTGGCTATGTCGGCGGTTGTTCTGGCCGGTGGCTCGGCGCGACCTGATGGTTGTCGGCTACGCGTTATTGCGCGATCGCCGGCTGCTGTCGGCTGTCACATACCCTGTGCGCAACCTCGGCAGTATTCGTCGCAAGCGCAAGATTATCCAATCGCGTCGCCGCGTCACTGATCGAGTGCTGCTCTGGTGGTTCTGCGACACGCCGCGTGCAGCTTACGTTGGCGACGTGACCGACGCCATCCCTGTTGGTGCGCCTTCCCCAGGCGACGTGGGCGCTCTCCGACGCGGTGACCGCTCTTGAAGATCGCGATCGTCGGTACCCGGGGCATTCCCAACAAATACGGCGGATTCGAGCAGTTTGCCGAAAAAGTTAGTTCGACGCTCACCAACCGCGGCCACGAAGTCACCGTCTATTGCCGCAAACCGTTTACTTCGCCTGACGATGTCTATGACCGGCGAGTACGGCGTGTGATCCTGCCCAGCATTCATCAGAAGCATCTCGACACCTGGTCGAGTGGCCTGCTATCCGCGATCCATGTGGCCTTCAGCGAGAACGACGTCGTGCTTCTTTGCAATGTGGCCAACAGCCCATTCGCGTGGATTCCACGGCTGTTTGGCAAACCTGTGGTGCTGAACGTTGATGGCCTTGACCGCCGCCGTGGCAAGTGGAACGCATTTGGGCGCGCGGTGCTGCATGTCTGCGAGTGGCTGTCCACCTTCACACCCACACGGGTCGTGACCGATGCCGAGTCCATTCACGATTACTATCGCGACCGCTACGGCAAGGACTCGACGGTCATTGGCTACGGCTCTGACATGCCGGCGGGCGAACTCAGCGTCGACCGATTCAACCTGCAACCCGGTCGCTATGTGCTGTATGTGAGCCGTCTCGAGCTTGAGAACAATCCGGAAGTGGTGCTCTCGGCGTGGCGCAAAGTGCGCACCGATTGGCCGCTGGTGATGGTCGGTGACAATCGCTACGACAGCGGTTACCTCGACCGGCTCAGACAACAGAATGACGAACGCGTCATGTTTCTGGGAGCCATTTATGGCGACGGCTACTGGGCGCTCCAAAAGCATGCCGGCATATTCGTGTTTGCTTGCGAGGTGGGCGGTGTGCATCCAGCTCTCATCGAGGCCATGGCGGCCGGGAACGCCGTGCTGTACCTCGAATCATCCGAGAACGACGGGACGGCCGGCGACGCTGCAGTCCGTTACAGCAAATCAGCCGACGATCTCGCGGAGAAGTTGCAGGCGCTGCTCGATGATGCCGCCGCCCGCGAGCATTGGGCAGCGCGAGCTGTCGCCCATGCCAATCGGCTATATCGCTGGGAT
>CAVSQO010000001.1:0-360591 GCA_963730105.1 uncultured Acidobacteriaceae bacterium | reverse complement strand
CATTGCACTTGAGGAGGTAGCGCAACCGGGGAACGAGTCAGCTGAATGCGCACAATGGATCGGCGCGGAGTCAGCAGCGCAAAAGTGGGAGTGGAGCGATGAGTCTGAGCTTCGCATTTCCGCACGTTGATCGCTTACGAGCTATGGCGCAAGCGCACCTCGCCGAGTTATCAAGCTTGGCCCGGTAATTCCAGCGCCGCAACGTTTTGCTGGACGGCGAGAGAAAGCGCCAAAATAACTCGGAAAATCCATGAGTCGGTTACGCATTCTGCTGCTAGGGCCGGACTGTAATCCGGAGAAGGTCAGCATCGCTTTTGTTACCTATTCTCATGCGGCCGCACTCGCCCAACTCCATGATGTCACCTTGGTCGCCCGGTCTCCTGTTGAGGATGCTCTGCGGCGCGGAAAAGCGCCGTTTCGTGCCATTGAGGCGGTCCGGATGCCACTGCTTGAGCGCATCGACGCCTGGATTTTCCGCAGGATCCTCAAATCCAAATATGACAGTCAGGTGCGGACCGCTTTCCACTATCCGTTTTCTGTTGCCTTTGAATGGTACGCGTGGCGACAGTTGCGGCGCCGCATCTTTACGGGCGAGTTCGATGTCGCTCTGCGCCTTGTACCGACGACAGCGGTGTTGCCGAGTCCCTTCGCTTTCTTCCTGCGCAAGGGTCCTATACCCTTCGTGATCGGGCCAATTAATGGTGGACTCCCTTTTGTGCGGGGTTTCAGCCAGGCCAATAACCAGAAGCAATGGATCTCCGGCTTGAGGAATCTGTACCGGTTTCTGCCTTTTGCTCGGTCCACCTACCGACGCGCGGCAGCAATCATAGTAGGTTCCTCTCAGACTTATTCGGAATTTGCCGCACATCGCGAAAAACTCTTTTTTGTCCCGGAGAATGGCGTCGGTCGCTCAATGTGTTCCGAAGACCCTCGGAGTCCGGAGCCCAGCGCCAAGCTTGAGTTGATCTTTGTCGGGGGGCTGATCCCCTGCAAAGCCTGTGATCTTGGGTTGCGCGCGGCTGCGCCTCTCTTGCGAGACGATTCGGCCCGCTTTACCGTGGTCGGTGATGGCCCGGAGCAGAACCGCCTCGAGCAGCTTGCAAAATCCCTTGGGATCGAAAAGGCTGTTTCCTTCTGCGGCTGGCTCAGCCATTCGGAAGTCCTCAGACGCTTGCGATCTGCTGATGTGCTGGTGTTTCCATCCGTTCGCGACTTCGGCGGAGGTGTCGTTTTTGAGGCCCTAGCAGTCGGCGTCGTGCCCGTGGTCGTGGACTTCGGCGGGCCCGGAGATATCGTTTATCCAGACGTTGGATACAAGGTGCCTCTTACCAATGAGAGCGATGTGGTGTCACAAATAGAAAAGGTTCTGGCCGATCTCGAGGGAAATCGCGACCTTCTTTGTCGCTTGCGACAGCAAGGCATGTCCTACGCTCGGGAACGCCTAACTTGGGATGCGAAGGCACAGAGCACAACTCAGGTCCTGAATTGGGTAGTACGGCGGGGTCCAAAGCCAAACCTTCTGCCGCCAAAGATGCTGCATCAAGGCGCGCGAGTTGATCGTGAGAAGAGTGGCACAGGAGACCCGGTATCCCGCACCATTTAATACCCCGGGATTCCGCGAGCTCAAGTCCACAATTCCAGAGCCAGAGATCTGTTTTTGCTTTCAAATAGGACCAAAGAGCACGTGTCTCGAATGAAAACTGGAGGGTATCAGATGAAACGCTTGCGTCCCCTACACAAGATCTTTGGCGGGCTGCGAATTATCCAGGTTTGCCGGGACTGGCCGAAATGGTTTCACGAATACCTTACCGGGCTAAATGATGGATCGGGTGATTATTATAGGATGCGGTGTGGTATCAACCTGCATACACGTCATAATCGGTCAGATTTCCACATGATTGACGAGATATGGGCGTTTCGGAAGTATGATTACTTCGGCTACAAGGTCAATCCCGGCGACGTAGTCGTTGATATCGGTGCCAACATAGGGACCTTCTCGCTTTACGCTGCAAAGGTCTGTGGTGCGTCGCGCGTAATATCGTTCGAACCGTTTCCCGATAATTACAAAGTATTAAGCAACAACATAGAGAAGAACCTCCTTCGCAACGTGACCTATGTCAACGAAGCAGTCGCGGGAGATCGTGGCAACCGAAGCCTGGGACTGGACTCCGTCGATCCAGGGTCTCATAGCCTGGTGACAGGTTCGTTCGGGCGGACCGTTGAGGTTGAGTGTTGCACGCTAGAAGACGTTTTTGAGAGATTTTCTTTGAGCAAGATAGACTACCTGAAAATGGATTGCGAAGGAGCGGAATACGAGATTTTGGAGAATGCGACCTCAAGACTCAAGCAGATAGGCCGTATCTCGATGGAAACCCATACCACTTCGAATCGAAAGGCGGAGGATCTTGAGAGACTACTATGTAGAAATGGTTTCGATGTCAGGCTTTTTGGTGGCTCTCGACTCTACGCGACCAGTGCCCGTTGCTGCGGATTGCAAACCGGCGACGCTTCTTGGAGCCCTAGCCTCCTGCCAGCCAGGAAAACAGGCGCCGAGACGACGGCGCTAACGACAGAATGACCCCATTTGACGCTAGGGGTGCTTTTTGCGGTGTCGCTGAGGGCGGCGAACTTCGACGCCTTGCTGTTCGAGGTGCGGCAGCTACGGTTTCCGCTGCGGCGCTGTCGCTCCTGCTAAGGGTGGTTCCCACGATCATCCTGGCCCGTTTGTTGACACCCGCCGATTTCGGCGTGGTGGCCATGGTTAGCACCTTCAGCCTGCTCCTTATGAGCTTCGGAACAAGTGGCTTTAGTGAAGCTGTCATTCAACGCGATGAAATGGACCGCTTTCTGGCCAGCAATCTTTTCTGGATCACATGCGCGATTGGTTTGATACTGACGATCGGGTTTGCTGCGTCGGGGCCGCTGCTCGCGCGTTTCTTCCGAAATCCACTCGTTGCGCGTGTCGCGGTCGCGACATCGGTGGCGATCTTCATCTCCTCGGCCTCCAGCATGCATTCAGCCCTCCTCAAGCGAGCTATGCGATTCAGTGCCATTTCCGTCAACGACGTTGTCGCCCTTGCTGTGTACACAGCTGTAGCGATTCTGCTGGCTTTGAGAGGCTTGGGATATTGGGCCTTAGTGGCGGGGATCGTCGCACAGGCGCTCAGCACGACTGTTGGGGCTTGGTGGTTGTGCCGGTGGATTCCGAGCCTGCCACGGCGGCGAGTGGGGACGCGCACCATCTTAAGATTCGCCGCCAAGGTCTATGGCAGGTTCAGCGCGAACTATTTTTCGAGAAACTTCGACAATCTTCTGGTTGGCTGGCAATTTAATGCCGCGGCCCTTGGATTCTACAAAAAGGCTTATGACTTGTTCACGCTTTCGGCCAGCCAGCTTACTGCGCCGCTCTTCAATGTCGCCCTGGCAGCGTTGAGCCGACTGAGTCAGGACCCTGTTCGCTTCAGGAGATACCTTGCCAATTCGCTTGGGATCGTTGCGTTCGCTGCTATGGCGGTGGGGGCCGATCTGACTTTGGTCGGCAGGGATGTGGTGCGCCTCGTGCTTGGACCCAAATGGTCTGAATCCGCCAGGATCTTCGAGCTATTTGGGCCGGGAATCGGAGTCATGCTGCTCTATAGCACCGTTGGCTGGGTCCATCTCTCTATTGGGACGCCAGGGCGATGGCTTCGCTGGACGCTGGTGGAAACGGGTGCTACGGTTTTGTTATTTGTGCTGGCATTGCCGTGGGGACCCGCAGGCATCGCGGTGGCCTGGAGTGTGTCCTTTTGGATCCTCTTGATTCCCGCCTTCTGGTATGCCGGGCGACCAATCGGGCTTGGTGTTGCGTTTCTCATAGCCGCTGTCTGGAGATATGTTGCCGCGTCGCTGCTAGCGGGCTTAGCAACTGCCGCCATCATCCGAGGCGCGCCACTCTCGGCTTCTCCGGCGGGGGCGGGGGCTGCGCTGGAGGCCATCATCATCATTTCAGCGCTGTTTGTGACGCTTTACCTGGGCGCAGTCACAGTGCTGCACGGCGGATTTGCTCCGATCCGCCAACTGACGAGTCTTTTGCGCGAGCTCGCCCCCACACGAAGGGCCACGAGGCCGGTCGCCGAACCCGTCTGACGACGCCAATGAGCCATCCAGCAAGTTATCCGGAACGAGCAGCCATTGACTACCTCGCAAGGGCAGAACGGCGGCTTGCTACGGAGACAACCAGGGTTCTGTTCAGAAGGCGGCTCGCTGTAAGGACCGCGGTTCCCATAATCTCCTTTACCTTCGATGACTTCGCCCGGTCGGCCTTCCTTGAAGCCGGCTCGATCATGAGGCGATATGGCGTCCTGGGAACGTACTACGCATCCCTAAGCCTTATGGGAAAGCAATCTCATTTGGGGCCGATGTTCCAGGCAGAGGATCTCGGGGAACTTGCCAGTCTGGGGCACGAGCTTGGATGCCACACGTTTGGGCACTGCCATTCCTGGAACACACCTCCTGAGGTGTACGAACGGGCCATCATCGAGAACCAAACGGCGCTCAGCGAGCTACTCCCTGGAGGATCGTTCCGAACCTTCGCTTACCCCCACAGTGCGCCCCGGCTTGCGGTGAAAAAAGTTGCCAGCAGGCACTTCCTGTGCTGTCGCGGAGGGGGAATGAAGGCGGGGCGCTATCTTCTTCGCCATGCCGCGGGAGGCCAGACGTTCAACTCCGGGATTACGGATCTTAACTACCTTTGTGCATTTTTCCTGGAAAAGAGCAGGGGCAATCCTGACGCTGTGAAGAGCTTGATCGATCAGAATGCCCGTGCCCGGGGATGGCTGATTTTTGCGACACACGACGTCTGCGCGGACCCAAGCCCTTTCGGATGCACTGGCGATTTCTTCGAACAGGTTGTGCAATGGGCGTTAGAATCAGGCTCGCGGATCCTGCCGGTTGTGGAGGCTTTGGAGGTACTCCGAGCCTCGCCGTCGAAGTGATGTATGGACGCACCGTGCCGACATGTGCGTGCGAGGAGTCGGGCGTCCGGCTTGGAGCAATCGTCAGTGAGGAGTGGCCGTGAGGTTCGTCGGGGGCGCCGGACGTGACCCTACACCAAAGGTCGCGCCGATATTCGGAGCATTTCCCAAAAGCACCTGTCTCCCCGTCGAGTCCGAATACAGCCACACCGGATCGCCTTTCGACCGCGTAGTGCTGCTCGCTAGGCTCAGAGTATTGGTTGCATAGTTGACTGCCGTGATGCAGACGTGGTTCGTGACCGTCGTCACCGCGATACAATCGGCATTGACGGACTGGATTCCGTAGCCATCCTGAAAGAAGCTGGCATCATTGACCACGAAGGTCGTGCCCGAGCCGCTGTCGCCGCTTGCCACCGTAGTCAGATATGTTCCGGCTCCGATGGCAGGAGAGCCTGCTGATAGCTGGAAGTTGTTGCCAGCATAGTTCACAAACATCGGATCGGCCTTTATGTTTCCAGGATCATCGGTAAAATTTCCGCTCCCATAAACATGACCATGTATGGCGCAGGGCGATCCGGTACACCAAGCCAGGTTGTTTTTCACGGAAAAGGGCGCACTGCTTGCATCAGTAGCATAGGGGTTGAAGTTGACCAACGATTGAGGATAGTAAAATAGATCATTGATTTCCGCCCCATTCGTTGAATTATGGGTAAACCCATTAGTGATACCGTAGAGTTGGTTCCCCGGATAATTATTGTAATCAGCCCAGGTATTGTTGTAGGATTTCACATAAGAAAATCCTAGCACGGTACTGTTAAGCGCATTGTCATCTAGTATCCCACCACTCCCAACATGCGCGCCCACATTGAAGCGGATAATCAGGTTATAACACTGGCCGCTGCAAACGTCGCCTTGGGAAAGATAGCCATGCCCGTTGGATCCCAAGTTGTTGAGTTCCATATTATTCTCGTACATGTTAAATTGGGTTGCATTCGGTGATTCAGTAGCGATGAAGTCAATGTGGCAGTTTCCTGAATGAGAACCGCAGTCGGTTGTAGGAGTGTCGTGCATGGTGTTATTGCGGAATATATTATAGGAACCGGCGTAATCTACCCCGTCACCAACATGGGATACATCGTTGTTCTCTACGAGCGAATGGCTGAAGTTAATGTTTAGCGCAGTACATACGTTCGGAGAGCTGCTAGTCGAACACCCATAGCTGAGGGTGTTGTCCTGAAGATACACATAAGTACTCGTAGCAGTGGAATTTGTTCCCGTAATCATCGCACGCGACCCACAGGCGTATAGATTGTTATTCGTGACATAGATGTCCGTCGCCGTATTGGAGATCGTTACGCAGTTGTTGGTGTTTGGAGATGACGGGTTTTGGATGTGAAAGCCGATGATCTTGGTGTGAGAGCCGATAGTGAAGTCGTAGACATACACTACATCTGTTCCGTTGACTTGAAGGGTCTTGTAAGCCCCTATGCCACCCGCTGACAAGCTGACGTGCTCATTGTAAGTTCCCGCGTAGACCGTGCAGGTATCCCCGTATGCCATCGCCGTTGAGCAAGCTTGGATGCTGGTGAAGTCGCCACCACCTCCAGCCTTAACCGTGTAGGTGGTAGCTTGTAACTGCAATGAAAGCAGGAGCAATCCGACGAAAGCGACGATTAATCGCGCCAGCCCCGTGCCCCTGTGGACTCCCCGGCTGCCGGGAATGGGCACGCTTGGGTGAACAACCCCTGGCCATATTTCACAATCTCTCACGTTCGTCGACCTCCTCGCACAGCCCAGCGATTCTCACGCGAACTGCGAGCGAGCCGTGGGCTTCACAACGTCTGCAACTTTCGGAACCCAACCTTGACACACCACGCGTGTCGCAGAAAGTGCCACATACCAAGATTTGCACCTGCAACGACCGAAAGCAATCGATAAAACGCGCAGACTTCGGTACTAAAGTAACCGTCATTGTTACTAAAGTAACCAATGCGCGCCAATTTCCCTGACATGTGCAAGAACATTTCTTCTTAAGCGATGTCCAGGCAAATGCGGGGCGGAGGCGACGGCCAGAGCCGGTTTAAGAAATACGGAAAGCGCTGCCTAAGTCCTTAGCTTTCACTGCGTCAGAGCCGCTTATGAGACCCCTTCGGCGACAGGACCCGGACTTTGGAGCGTGAATGAGCAGCTGTGCGACGACTACTTCTGGTGGGTTTCGTACGGATTACGATGACGGGAGCAGAATGGTAACTACCACGGCATATACTGGAAAGAAGCTTAGGGTTCGAGGCGGGAGCAATGCTTTCCGTGATCAATTGTACCAATCCATCTGCCGGTTATCCGATTGGCTGGAGAAGAATGATTACCGCGGGTACGACCCTTTCGACGGCCTGAACGCAAAGTTTCTAGGCCCCCTCACCTTCAACAACAAGTTTTTGCGGACCGCACTCCAGCAGGGTGTGCGCCGGTTCCCGATGAACCTCCGCCCTGTACTGGGAATTGCCAGGAGCCGTTCCACCAAGGGGATGGGCTTTCTGGCTAGGGGTTTCTTGCGTCTTCATGAAGCCACGGGTGACGCGGCCTGGCGCGACAAAGCGGAATCTGCGCTGCAATGGCTGGTCGAGAACCAGTCCGAGGGTTATAGCGGCGCCTGCTGGGGCAATCATTTCGATTACCAGGCGCGAGGGGACTTCTATTTACCAAAAGGCGTGCCGACGGTGGTGTGGACCGCCCTCATCGGTCACGCGTTTCTGGATGGGCATGCTCGCAGCCTGCATGACCGCTTTCTACGGGTTGCGGCCAGCGCATGCGAGCACATCCTACGCGATGTGAAGACGTTTGCCGAAGGAGATTCGGCCTGCATCAGCTATACTCCAATCCACCCCTCGCAGGTTCACAACGCCAACACTCTCGCCGCCGGCCTGCTGGCCCGCACGTATTCCTACACCGGGAACAAGTCGTACAGAATTTTGGCGGAGAAGGCGATCCGATACACGGCCTATTTCCAGCGGCCCGACGCATCCTGGTATTACGGCGAAGCGCCGTATCGCCACTGGATCGACAACTTCCATACAGCCTATGTGCTGGATTCCTTTAAGCACTACACGGATAGCACGGGCGATGGCCGCTTCGAGCAGAACCTGATGAGCGGGTACAAGTATTGGAAGAACACATTCTTTCTGGCGGATGGAACTCCCAAGTATTACAACCACAAGACCATGCCGATTGACATCCAATGCTGTTCCCAGGCAATCGACACTCTCGTGTTTTTCTCCAATCGCGATCCGGACGGCTTGGGACTGGCGCTGAAAGTAGCCAAATGGACGATCGAGCAGATGCAAGATCGCACTGGCTATTTCTATTATCGCCGGTATTCGCGTTGGATGGTCAACAGAACGCCCACGCTCCACTGGGGACAGGCCACTATGCTGTGCGCGCTTGCAGGGCTTTACCAACTGTTGCAGGCCGAGGAGTCGTTATCGTGAAGCAAAAGGTCCTCATCATTGTGGAAAACGAACCCGTTCCTTTCGATACGCGCGTTTGGAAGGAGGCCTCCTCGCTGCACCAGAATGGTTATGAAGTGACCGTACTGTGTCCAACTGGGAAAGGATACGAGGAAAGGCACGAAGTCATCGATGGGGTTTGGATCTACCGACATCCTATGCCGAAAAATGGAAACACTCCCTTCGGTTATCTCCGGGAATACTGCTGGGCGCTCTTTTGGGAGTTCTTCTACACTTGGTGGATCTTCCTGCGGCGCGGCTTTGATGTCATTCAGGGCTGTAATCCTCCCGACAATATTTTCTTGATTGCTCTGCCGTTCAAACTGATGGGGATCAAGTACATCTTCGATCATCATGACGTAAATCCAGAACTATATCTCTCCAAATACGGCAAGAAGGACGTTCTGTACAAGTCCCAGGTATGGCTTGAACGTCTGACCTACCGTTTCAGCGACGTCGTCATGGCTACCAATAGCACTTACAGGGACCGCGCCGTGACGAGAGGTGGGTGTGATCCGAAGGATGTGTTTATTGTCCGCAACGGACCAGACCTAAGTAGAATTAGACCAGTCCCCCCCCAACCTGCTCTGAAGCACGGCAAGACTTACCTCATCGGTTATGTCGGGACCATGAGCGTACAGGACGGCTTGGACATCTTGCTTGATGTGGCGCTGTATATCAAAGGCTCGGGACGTCGCGACGTTCATTTCACTTGTATAGGTGGTGGGCCGGAATTGGCCGAGCTCCAGAAGATGGCACAGGATAAGGGCCTCGACGATATGCTCAACTTCACGGGAAGGATTCCCGACGAACAATTGCTGGAGATTCTTTCCACAGCCGATGTCTGTGTCAATCCGGATAGACCATGCGAAATGAATGATATCTCCACAATGATCAAGATCATGGAATACATGGCCTTGTGCAAGCCCATCGTGCAATTCAATATGAAAGAAGGTAGATTCAGCGCCCAGGAAGCATCCCTGTACGCCGATAACGAAAAAGGGGCAGCTGGTTTCGCCTCCAAGATTGTCTGGCTGTTGGAGAATCCCGATGAACGAAAGAGAATGGGTGAGTTCGGGCGCAGAAGGATTGAAGATGAACTGGCGTGGGACTATTCCGTCGACAATCTTCTAGCGGCCTATCGGCGGGTTTTTTCGCAAGGCGACGCAATGACTGCCCCACAGGAAATCCTGTGATCTGTTACAGCGTCGCCCGTCCGCTATCGCTTGCGAGGCTGCCATCCTCGATCCTTCGTTGCCGTCTCAACCATGGTCTAATTATCGATGCGATGACCGTATTGGTCATACCGTTTGTCGAATCTGGAACGCAGCTAGCCACCATTCCAGGGACAATTAGCTACTACTGCTAGGCCTAGTCCGTCTAGCCGTTCGATGTGCATGCGCGTGGCAGTCAGCACACAAAGTGAACAAACTTTCTTCCGCATCGGGGCCCGAATGGCTTCGGAATTTCTGGTGGTGGACCTGCAACTGCCGCATGCTGCCACAGATCTGGCATCGCCAGCCGTCGCGCTTCAGCACTTGCCGATGCAGTTCGCGGTAGCTGGTCGCATCGAGTCTAATTCGGGGCGTTTTGACGCGGATGTTCTTCACGAGACTTTCCGGTTGACCTCCGACAGAAAGGCTTCCTGAGCGAGTCGTTCACACACTTTGCTTTTTAATTCAGAACCAATATGGCAGTCCCAGACGTGTATTCGGCCGATGACATCAACCCCCGTGAGAGAGTGCCCACTGGCAACACAATGATCAGCGCATTGGCGGAACGCTACCGTTGTCCCGACGACTTTTTGCAGTTTGAGCTTACGGGCCAGCCTTCCGCCGACTCGGGTTTCTTCTGTTTTGGCCCGGATACCATCTGCTACGGGCGATCAACGACCGGGTATCGCACGCCGCGTGCCGACGCGCTGCTCTATAGCGCGCTGCCGGACCTACACACCACTGGCTCGACGGTTCTCTTACCCTTCAGCCCGTCGGAGGTCATCGATAACTTGCGGCTGGAACGCTATGCCGTCCGCTACAAGTGCAGCGAAAAGAGCGCGGGACAACGATTTCTTAGAAATGCCTACTATGCCGTGCGCCCTCTGATGGGGGTCGGCGTGCGCAAGCATCTGCAACGAGTTCACGCCAGTGGATGGCGGGATATCGCCTTCCCGCACTGGCCAGTCGATATGACGGTTGAACAACTGAGCGAAGCCTTGCTGCTTGCCTCGATGCGGGCGAAAGGCGTCGATAGAATGCCGTTTGTGTGGTTCTGGCCGCGTGGTGCGAAGAGCTGTGTGGTGATGACCCACGATGTTGAAGCCGGGAGCGGCTACAGCTTCTGCAGCCAGCTAATGGATATCGATGAGGCCTATGGCATCAAGGCATCGTTCCAGCTGACCCCGGAGGGCTCGTACACGGTCTCAGAGGCGCTCCTGCGGGAGATTCGCGATCGCGGCTTTGAGGTCAACGTTCACGATTTGAATCACGATGGTCATCTTTTTTCCGAGCGGCAGGAGTTCCTGTGTCGCGTAAAGAAGATCAATGACTATGCACAGGCGTACGCAGCCAGAGGCTTTCGCGCCGCGGTGATGTATCGCAACCTCGATTGGTACGATGCGCTGGACTTCTCGTATGACATGTCGGTGCTCAATGTCGCCCACCTTGACCCACAGCATGGTGGCTGCTGCACGGTAATGCCCTACTTCGTGGGTGACATTCTGGAAATTCCGTTGACCACCATACAGGATTACATGCTGTTCCATTACCTCGGTGATTATTCCCTGGATCTCTGGAAAGCTCAGTTCGTGGCAATCCTCAAGAAGAACGGCCTGATGAGCTTCCTTGTCCATCCGGACTACGTCATGGAGAAGCGCGCCCGCGACGTGTACTGCGATCTACTGTGCTTCCTGCGCGACCTTGGCTCGCAAGAGCGGTTGTGGTTTGCGCTTCCGGGAGAAGTGGACCAGTGGTGGCGGGAGCGAAGCAAGATGCGGGTGGTAAATTGCGCCGGACAGTGGCGGATCGAGGGATCGGGCAAGGAGCGCGCCGTGCTTGCATTTGCCAAAGCCTGTGGTGACCATCTGGAGTACGAAGTGAGCACCGAGTTTGAGATCGAGCGGAGGATCGAGGCATAGCACGGTTTTGTGATGACTCAGCCTCGTCATCCCGTATATTTGCCGCTCTGTGATCGGAACGCTGTGTAGTTCTGTAGTCGCGGCGATTCTTCGCCCCTGATCGCAACGTGATCAAACAGGCCGCCCGCAATGTCTACTCTTGCACGTCGAACGGCGAACCCGGCCGTATTCAGATATCGAATACGGCCATCCGGATTGCGCAGGTAATTTTGAAGCGTTACTAGTCGACGTTGTTCTGCCCTACCGACGATTCCGGTGCTATCTCCAATCAGATGGAGTTGAAAACAATTGTGCTGCGGAGACTGCTCGATAGTCTCGTCGAGGATCAAAAGGCAATCTCGGCACTCAGATTCTTGTCGCTCGAACCGTTCGCGTAACGAAACGTTTCCACACTACCGGCGACGGAGATATCGACATCGCGTGCCTCGACGGTCGAAGCGAAAACAAATCGCACCACAAAACCACCGTTTTGATCCGCCAAAAAACTTTTGTAGGCCCGGGCTATCTGTGTTGGATTCGGATGTGCTCGAGAAATCGCATGAAGATTCTCAGAATGCTTCAGGCTGGCTTGGGCGTCGCTATTCTAATTGCAGCAGTTAGTTCGCAGGCCAAAGGAAACGACAACCGGGACAGCCAAAGCTGTCGTGACGACTTACGAGCTGACCCAGCCTCAAACGTCGCTAGTGACCCGTCGAGATCCACAGTATCTTCAACCGGGCCGCATAGCGTAAGGCTTTCGTGGAACACGAGTATGCCGGCGAGTAATTCTCCCGGTGATGCGATTCGGGGATACAACGTTTATCGTCGCGAACGGGGCAAGAAATACGAACAGATCAACACGGAACTCATTCAAGGCACCAGCTGCGTTGACTATCTCGTGAAGAGTGGACACACCTACCATTACGCAACCAGGGCTATTAGTGCAAATGGGGCAGTCAGCCAACCTTCGCTGGAAGCCAAGGCAGTTATTTCTTCTCGGTGAATCTCTGCTGGCCTCCGGTTCTCTCCGATTTCTTGCTGCAGATACGCGATTTGAGCCGACAGGTAAGTAGCTCTACCGGTATATGTGATGGCGGTCGCCAGACGACGCTCCCTCAGTGAAAGAGAGAATTGTCCCATATTTTTTCCTCGTTCTAGGAAGGCACCGCTGGGGCGCGGAGCCACACGTAATGACTGATCAACAAGAACGAAAATACCGCCGTTTCCTCGTGGAATGCGCCGCGGGGGGCCGGAGCCCTCCACATTCTCGAAGAGCTTACGGAAGTGAAAGGCGCATTAACCCGGTTGTGCCCCGAGCAGGATGAAGTTAACGGCGGGGCGCAGTATGAGCAGGATTCGTAGAACACAAACTCCCGCTTTGTCGATGTCGATTTTCTAACAAACAGATCGAAAAAGCAGTGCAACAGGGGGTGCACATGTGCGTCGCGGAACTCAGGTTCGTTAGGGCGCAAGGTGCGAGTCGGTAATAACTTCTAGAGTGAGTCTTCGGGAACCAGAAAATCAAGAGCCCACCGTCACTCAGACGGTGGGTTTTGTGTTTATGGAGATCCAAATCACGCGCGAGACTGGAATCGTCGGGCCCAACTTAATATCAGCCGCGTTCCGTGTCGCTTTGCTTCGTAGAATCGCCGTCTGGGGCATCTCCTGCGTTTCGGGCCTTCGAGTGCCGAAGTCAGAATGCCAGGCGTGTTCGTCCGTCTGCCGGCGTCTGCTCGATTGCCCGGCAACCCGCATAGGCAGCACTCTCGCAGTGCGACACCGACCTACGTAGTGAGTCCGCGGCGACGGAGTGCAGGCGTTGTTGGTTCAGTCGCGAATGGTTGCAGGAGGTCATGGGACCGTAGCCGAAGCCTCGTTCGAGTACGCACTTTCGATCCCCTGCGAATCTACAGCGGTCGTCACATAGTAATAGGTGTACCCATCCTGGACGAGCATATCGACATAGGAAGTCGCGGAAATCAAGCTCGTATTCAGTTGGGTATAGGGCCCACCCGAAGTCAGAGAACGGTAAGCGTTGTAACCAGCGACTTGCGACGTGCTGGCGGTCCAAGCTAGAGCAACTTGTGCAGTCACCGTCAACATTACAGTAGTGATGTGCTGGGTGCCTCCGCCGGCACCAGTCACAGTCATCGTGTATGCCCCCTGAAGTGTGCTGCTGCCCACAGCGATGGTGATGGTGGAGGAGCCGGAGCCGGGAGCAGCGATGGGATTAGGGCTGAAGCTGACGGTAGTGCCGGTGGGTACGCCCGAGGCCGACAGGGTGATGGCGTTGTTGAAGCCGTTGCTGACGGTGGTGGTGAGGGTGGAGGTGCCCTGGTTGCCCTGCACCACGCTGAGCGAGGCGGGCGCGGCGGTAAGAGTGAAATCGGGCGGAGCGGTGACGCT
Source organism: uncultured Acidobacteriaceae bacterium (assembly GCA_963730105.1). Taxonomy (GTDB): domain Bacteria; phylum Acidobacteriota; class Terriglobia; order Terriglobales; family Acidobacteriaceae; genus DASRAA01. Next base: position 346,618 of record CAVSQO010000001.1, on the reverse strand, counting down.
GAGGGTGACGGTCGCGGTGTGCTGGGTGCCCCCGCCACTGCCGCTGACAGTGATGGTGTAGGTGCCGGTGGGAGTGCTGCTGCCCACGGCGATGGTCATGGTGGAGGAGCCGGAACCGGGGGCGGCGATGGGGTTGGGACTGAAGCTAACGGTGGTGCCGGAAGGCACGCCCGAGGCCGACAGGGTGATGGCGTTATTGAAGCCGTTGCTGACGGTGGTGGTGAGAGTGGACGATCCTTGGCTACCTTGGGTCACGGTGACGGAAGTGGGCGAGGCGGTGAGGGTGAAGTTGGGCGGAGCGGTGACGGTCAGAATGGTGGAGCCGCTGATCGAGCCGGAAGTGGCCTGAATGGTGGTGCTGCCGGGGGCGAGTGCGGTAGCTAGACCTCCGGCGGCGATGGTCGCGACGGACGGTGCGCTGGAGCTCCAGGTGGCAGTCGCGGTGAGGTTCTGGTGGCTGCCGTCAGTGTAAGTGCCGGTGGCGGTGAACTGCTGTTGCTGTCCGACGGCGATGGAAGGATTCGCCGGGGTCACGGCGATTGAGACCAGAGTAGCCGCGGTTACGGTCAGGTTCGTCGAACCGCTTATCGAGCCCGATGTCGCCTGAATCGTGGTGCTGCCGACGGCCACACCCGTAGCCAGTCCGCCGCTCACGGTGGCGACCGAAGTTGAACTGGAACTCCAGGTCGCGAACTTGGTGAAGTCGGCATGGCTGCCGTCGCTGTAGGTGCCGGTGGCGGTGAACTGCTGCTGTTGTCCGGCAGCGATCGAGGGATTCACCGGAGTGACGGCGATGGAGACGAGGGCGGGAGCCGTGGACGGCCGAAAAGCAACCATCGTGTCCGTAAAGCTATCGCTCGGCCAGACGTAGTTTCCCGCCGTCGCCGTGGAGGTGGTTTGACACCAATATTCCGGCCACCAAAGCGTCGCATTGGCGCCATCGACGAGCGTATAGTTCGCACCCGAGGTTGGAGTGCCGGAATTTCCCAAGCCAACACCTGCAAGAATCAGTTCGCCATTAACAGCGGGTGTGTTGTTAGCGCCTGTTGTGGGATTCGCAGTAGCTACGGCGTCCTGCAATTGCGCGAAATTCGGATCCACCGAATTCGAGGTTGCTGCCCCCTTCCACGCTTGGCAGGAAATGGCGGAATACGGCTGCGATTGGGAGGTCGTGAGCGTGACTGTAGTCGATGTGCCAGCGACATTTTCTTTGAAGTAGATCCCGTACCACTTTCCCAATGTCGCGTTGAGGTGCACTGCCGCGGCGGCTGAATATGCTCCGTTCTGATTATCAGCAACCGATACGAATCCGTTTCCGCCCGTCGAACTTAGCGACACTTCGCACGTAATCAGGTCGCTCGCGGACGGTGTTCCAATCGACAAGACAGCCGTTGTACTTGGGGTGGCCCCGTTGTCATGCACACCGTGCGAGGTGCCATCAAGCCAGATTAGACCGCCGGTGATCGTCAGTGACGTTGACCCGGAGACCGATCCCACGACTGCCTGAATGTTCGTGGTTCCAGCAGCGAGCCCAGTAGCCGCTCCAGTGCTGTTGATCGTCGCGACCGAAGTAGAGCTCGAACTCCAAGTCGCCGTGTTGGTGAGGTTTTGCTGGCTGCCATCACTGTACGTTCCTGTGGCGGTGAACTGCTGCTGTTGGCCGACGGCGAGCGAAGGATTTGTCGGGGTCACAGCGATTGACACCAACGTGGGCCCAGTAATCGTCAGGCCGGCGGTGCCTTTGATGGAGCCCGCAGCAGCCTGAATAGTGGCGCTTCCGGCGGCGAGCGCGGTCGATAGACCAGCGCTGCTGACAGTAGCGACGGAGGTGCTGCCTGAAGTCCAAGTGGCTGAATTGGTGAGGTTCTGCTGGCTGCCGTCACTGTAGGTTCCGGTGGCGGTGAACTGCTGTTGTTGGCCAACCGCGAGTGAGGCACTGGCAGGGGTTACTGCGATTGACACCAGGACGTGAAATGAAATGATAAGGTTGGTAGCACCGACTGTCGAACCAGATGTTGCCTTGATGCTGGTGCTTCCGGCGGCGAGCGCCGTCGCCAACCCACCGTGGGTAACGCTGGCAACGGAAGGAGTGCTCAAGGCCCAAGTCACGGCACTAGTCAGGTCCTTCTTGCTGCCGTCCTTATACGTACCGACAGCCGTAAATTGTTGCTGGCCGCCTTTACTCATCACTGGACTGCTCGGCGTTACCGCCAGCGACACCAGGATGCCACTGTTGTAGATCTGCCGAATCTGCGCGGCCGTCAGGGCCTCATTGTAGATGCGGAGGTCATCAATCGCGCCGGAATCAAATTGCGTAGCGCCAGCTCGCGAGAACAGGTAAATTGGATCAGCGCCGAAGTTATTCGTATTAGTAGAGGCGCGAAGATTCCAGCTAACCGGCTGTAGTATGCCGTCCATATAGAACTGCACTTCGTTGCCGCCCGTCCTGCTCTTGTCGAGTACAACTGCGAGATGGTGCCAGACTCCGGACGAGGGTTGGGTATAGCAGTTCGCCGTGGATCCAACGTCGCCACGCAGGGCCAGCTGAATGCCGTGGCAGGTGGCGTCGTCAGGAAAGAAGCCGAAACCCGTCGTGGAATTCGTGTAATCACCACTGGCCTCAAACAGCGTATGTCCCCCGCTAGTTGTGTACGTTCGATTGGCCCAAAGTGAGATGGTGACTGCATGAGTGCTGCTGAGGTCAAGCGGGGGAATACTTACATATTGTTGCTGCACCGCTTTGGCGGATACGGCATCGCCGATTTGTCCCGGGATCCAACTAACCCCGTTGGCGAGGCTAGCCGCTCGGTGGTTGCCGGACGAATCGGCTGCCATGGTTCCGGAAGCATCGTCGAACGTCCAATGACCACTAGGAGTCTGCGCTTGTATAGGTGCAACAAGACCGGCAGCGAGAAAAAGCCAAACAGCCCAAAAAAATAGACCGTTGGTACAAGAAATGGATTTCTTGGTTAACCCGGGCATATTCATCCCCTCGCGCTGTAGCATCGGCAAAAGGGCCGCTTGAATGAAGTATTCGGCTAGGGCAAATGGCTGCATTTACCGACTAAGTGGCGCACGATCTGCGGTGTTGCTCCAGTTTTGTGGGATCGTACGTACTGGGTGATTGCTCGCATCACCCTGAAATGAAATGATTACCCCCGGGAGGCACATTCCCGCCGTTTGGATTCACTACTTCCAAACTTTAGTAACCGATATATGCAAGAACTAGGTTACCTACGGTGCAAATCTGAGCATTTTTCAGCGGCGAAATGGCAAGCCCAAATGGGCCGAAAAGAAGTGGCTAGCGGGTGTTCGCTGACGCTGCGTGTCGTAGTTCGGATCAGAATACCATGCACAACCAGCCCCCCAACTCGCGAGGGATGCAGAGCCTGTTGCCCTGACCTGCACTACTCCAGGATGTCGACGCGAGTTTCGAGTGAAGTGGTTGGCAGTTGTCTTCAAATGAGCACTGCAGGACCTCTTCGGGGGCCTCAAGCACAAACGCACAGGCTATGGCGGCTGCAATATTGCTGATCCTGAGCAGGCGTTATTGGATTGGGTGTACTTGGGGCGACAGCAGGGAAGACAATCCATACCGACGAATTGGACTTGCAGCATCTCGCGGTATGCAGCCAAGTACCCAGGCTCGGTGAAACACCAGATTCCGGGGGCGATCGCTGCCTTCACAATTGCACAATAAACAGTGCAAAAACACCCGTTGGATCGACCTGCTCAAGGAGCCAGATGGCGCATCAATTTAGTGTGTCGTAAACGTGTTGTCTGTGCGAACCGAGACCGAATTAAGTAATTTTTTTACAGTAGCTTAGGGGAAGTCGGACATCATTTCGTAATCGACAGGTCATTGGTCCAGTCAGTTTCTGCCAGTCATGCACTTGGCCGCCGCTTTGGCGGCTATTGTTTTGTTGGCGGCGTGGGGCGCCGTCGTGGATTTCTGCCGACTCCAGTTAACATGTTGCGGTGCACGTTTGGGATTCAGTGACCGTCGTTGCTGCCTGCTTGTGCCTGGTTCTGCCGCTGGCGCTTGGACTCGCGAGCGCATCGATAACGAGTGCTCTGAATAGGCTCCCGCTCATCGCCCGTCTGCTTCTTCCATGTTGGTCTGCACTTCCTTATGCGCTCGTTTCTATCCACAAAGGTGTTTTTGAGTTCCGCTGGCTGATGATCTACGGCTTGCTGCCGGTCCTCATAGCGGTTGTACTCTGGCCTGCGGGTGAACGGGATAACGAGCAACGGGGAACTTGGGTCGATTTCGCAGTCCTCCTCGCTCTCGGCCTGGTGGTCGAGTTTCGCCGCTTCGAGCCAGCCTGGCCGCCGCATCTTGGCGGCTTCAATCGCATCATCCTGCTTGATGCCGGGCTGTACGGCTTCGTAGTAATCCGCAGGCTCAGCAATGTCGGCTTCGATTTACGCCCGAGCCTCTCTGACTTGAAGAATGGCCTGCGCGAGTTGGCGTTTTACGCGCCCATCGCGTTGCCGGTCGGGCTGACACTCGGTTTCCTTCATCTTCATGGAGAATGGCCGGGCACCATCAAAATCCTGACGTCGTTTGTCTCGATCTTCTTTCTGATCGCGATCCTCGAGGAAACATATTTCCGAGGCTGGTGGCAAAACCTGCTGGAGAGGAGAATCGGGCCGAACGGAGCGCTGATTGTAACCGCGGTGCTTTTCGGGCTTTCGCATTTCAACAAGGGCGCGACCGCGTTCAACTGGCGATACGTCTTGCTGGCTTCCTTGGCGGGAATTTTCTACGGCAGAGCATGGCGAGCAGAGCATCGCCTTTTTGCGTCAGCGATCACCCACGCGTGCGTGGACACGATCTGGCTGCTCTGGCTGCACTGAGTGCACGCGCGCATCGTTCTGGTATGCCAGGTATCCCAAGCCGACCCTCATCTGGTGATGCACGGCGTTCGGGACGGTAAACGCGATTGTCAACCCAAAGATTGCATGGGCAAGTCCGAGTGAGTAAAGGTCGCGATAGCGAAAGAACAGAGCGCAAGCAGCGATTCCCCACAGCAGCGTGGCAACGGTCAACAATGGATTCGGCAGGTGCGCCAGCGAAAACAGCAACGCGGCCGATCCGACCGCAACGAAAATGTTGGGAACAAGTCGTCGTAGTCGAAGCAGAAAATAATCTTGCAGGATGAATTGTTGCGCGAACGACCAGAAGACGTAAGCCCACGCCCGCCAGGGATGTTGCTCAAAACTCGATGGCAGATGCAGAGTTCCCATGCGAACGGAGATGCCAACCGCCACCGCGGCTAGGAATCCCGCCGCAACAATAACCCACCACGAACGCCGCACTCGAACTGACCGCAATCCATACAGGTCACCTTTATGGCGGGACAGCAGCGCCGTCGCAGCAATCCAGGTTGTCGCGGTAAGCATCAGCACGCGCTGGGTTGTGCCTGCTGTCCAAAGGGTGAGAAGGATCAGCGTGTATGCGACAAACAGTTCGAGCAGATCGCGGCCCTTGAGTTCCGTGGTATCGAACCCGCCGACTTGGTGGATTGCCGCGCTGGACATTGTGCGCTCGCTTTCGAGGCCCGGTTACATCTCTCGATAATTCAGCAAGCCCGCGCCAATCAGGACGAAGCAAAAAGGCCAGATCCAGGAAGGGATCGCCCGGTTTTCCTCCGGTAGCCGTAATTCCAGCCAACGCGCCCATCCTGCGAACACCGCGATCACGCCCATCGGGACGTGACTCAACTCGACCAGCAGATTCTCTTTCACGTTGCTGATAGCGTGCTGGTGCGTTAACAGCACCGCACCCCCGATGGCGCACATCAGCGGAAACACGAGCGCCATGCCACCGCCGTCGCGCTTCTGTTGCCGCACCCGCAGTTCGAAAATGGCAAATCCGACGCACACCAACGCCGCCATGCGATGCTGAAACACCTCGGGATCGGCCCAGCACGCTCCGAAGCTCTTCCATCCCACGGGCCAGCACTCGGTGTCGGCTTGAAGAAAGATGAAGATGGCGATGCCTATTAACAACAGCGGCCAATATTCCGCCCACGGAGCCTTGCCGGTCCGCGCCAGCAGCGCCAGCAAACCCATCGCCAGCACTACCAATCCCATCCAGTGGTGGTTCGACTCCGACTCAATCGAGTTGTTGACCAGCCGCGTCGTCAGCGGAAGCCCGTCGACGTTGTAAGCCAGCGGCTTGCGGGCCGGCGCCATGCCGCTTGCTTCGGGCGCCGCATTTGCCGCCTCCGTTACGTACTCGTAGGTCAGTCGCGGCACTCCGGCTTGAACGCGCTGCTAGATCTGCTGCAAGCGTCACCGTCTCGCTCACCTGGTCAACCGCCGGGAGGCTGCGACGTCAGCGAGGCCGCCGTGAGATATCACGGTGATGCCGATTCCCACTTCCGCTTCGATCAGGCGGCGCAGTCGCGGCAGCGCGTGTTCCCTGGTTGTGTTTCGCAGCAGCAGAAAATTCACTCCGCCGAGGATCAGCAGCGCGCCCAGCATCGTCGCTTTGGCCAAGACCATCACGCCGTATGCGGTACCCAGTACAGCGCTCCACGATCCGATATAGAGCACGCTCATGATGGTGCCGCTGAGGACCAGGAATCCCACACAGATCAGCGCCAGCCGCGAGAAGCGCTCAGTCACATACCACTGGGTGGTGAGATCTTTGGCGCGGTAGAGTCCCAGCACCAGGAAGGGCAGGCCGCCAATCCAGAAGCCGGTGGCCAGTTCATGGACGCTGGACAGCGTGATCAGCAGCGGGCGTCCCGTGAGGCGCGATGCAGCATGATTGGTCATCACCGACGCACCCATCACCACGACCGCCAGTACCGGCAGCGCCCACTTCGCCATATTCTTGTTGCCACTGGCGACCACCGCCGTCATCAGGGCGGCCGTCAGCACGATACAGCCCGAGATAAAGAAGTTCGCGCCGACAACGCCGTCGAACCCGATCTCCGCCGTTGCCATTAGCACGGCTGAGTTCACATAGAGGTAGAGCAACTGCACGATGGCCAGGCCGACCGCGCTGACTTGCAGCAGCTTCCACGACGACTTCTGGATTCTTGCAATGCTCTCCGGCGCCGCCAGGGGCGAGCTTCGCGCCACCCACAGCACAAACAGCACGCCTCCCAGCAGCAGCGACTGGAAGACCAGCGTGCCGGCGCGCAATACCACCGACAGGAACGAGAATAAGTCGACTAACTTTAGAAGCATCAGGCCCTAATTCACCGTGAAAGGAATCTCGCCGCTGCTCATGTGGCCATCCGATGCCAACACCTTCCATTGCAGCTTGTAGGCGCCCGGTTGGAGGCCGGTAGCGCGGGTCTGTAGCGTGTCGGGAGTAGCCTGCCCGGTCAACTTGAGCGTCGATACCTTGCCGTCCGGCGACACCAGCAGCACCCGCGACCGCCCGCCGTCAATGCGCACGTTGAAACGTAGATTGATCTCCACGTCTGGGCCCTTGGCCGTGGAATTTAGTTTGGGGGACGAGTCCATTAGGATGGCGTGTGCCCAGCAAACCTGGGTGGCGCCCGCCACCAGACCAGAATCAGCAAAAGAGTAGGTACCCGCCGATGAACAGTTGCACCAACAATTCGTCTTCCTCCGCAGCCAAACCATGCCCGCGATAGATGGGGACAAATCTTCAAGGATACGCGTGTGCTTTGCCTCGCTCAACCGTCGTGGTATCGGTGCTTTCCTTGAACTTGTCGAAGGACTCGCACCGACTGTCGGCGCAAACCTCCGAAACTGGCCCCTTGATACCATCATGCTGTAGCGGAAGTAGAATCCTCATCATCGAGGCGCGGCACTCTCATGCAATATCGCAAGTTCGGACGCACAGGCTGGAACGTCAGCGACATTGGCTACGGCTTGTGGGGAATGAGCGGCTGGTCGGGTTCCGACGATCAGCAGTCGGCCGGCGCTTTGCAGCACGCGGCCGACGCGGGCTGCAACTTTTTCGATTCGGCCTGGGGTTACGGAGAGGGCAAGAGCGACCAGTTTCTCGGTCAGTTGTTAGCCGCCAACCCTGGTCCCCGATTATATGCCGCGTCGAAAATCCCGCCGAAAAATCTCAAGTGGCCGGCGCATCCTTCTCACTCATACGATGACGTTTTTCCTCCCGATCATGTTTTCAAGTACGCCGACGCAATCCGCGCCAAGCTAGGCACTGACTCCATTGACCTGCTGCAATTCCACGTCTGGCAAGACGCATGGAGTGACGAGCTCGATTTTCGCAACACCGTCGAGCAGCTGAAGAGTGACGGTATCATTCGCGCCTTCGGCCTCAGTCTGAATCGCTGGGAGCCGTGGAACGGCGTCAAGGCCATTCGCACCGGACTGGTCGACGCCGTGCAAGTCATCTACAACATTTTCGACCAGGCGCCTGAAGACGAGCTCTTCCCGCTTTGTCGCGAAATGAATGTCGGCGTCATCGCCCGAGTCCCGCTCGATGAAGGCAGCCTCGGCGGCAACATGACACTCGACACCTGTTTTCCCGCGGGCGACTGGCGTGCCCGCTACTTCACGCCGGAAAACCTGGTGCCGACCATCGCGCGCGTCGAAGGGCTCAAGCAAGTATTACCGCCAGGCATGACTCTGCCCGAGATGGCAATTCGGTTCGTACTCTCCAATCCCTCGGTCAGCACGACGATCGTCGGCATGCGTCGTCCTGAGCATGTGCAAGCCAACGTGAGCTACAGCGACAAAGGACCGCTTGACGCTGGCCTGATCGCCGAGTTGCGCCTCCACCGCTGGAACCGCGAACCCGCGCCCTGGTCGGACTGATCCCGCCACTCGCGGTGGAAATGCGGTTCCTGGGCCGAAAATTCGGGACCAAAAGCCTCGGTTCTCGGGGGCAACGAAAACCATCAGCGCCCAAGCAGGCAGCAGGAAATTTACCATCGTCGTGCAACTCCCTGCACACTTTTCCATTGGGCTTTTCCCAACCCATTGATTCTAAGAATAATAATTTGGAATTTGAAGTGCACGGATGGGCTACGACGTTAGTGGGGAACTCTATCGTCATTGAGGAGAGGCTAATGAAGAAACTATTCTTCACCTTATTGCTGTTGCTGATCGTGGTTGGAGCGGCCAATGCCTCGACCAGCAAGGCAATCTTTGCGTTCACGTACGCACCCTATCAGCTCGGCGATGTCGAGTTGCAAACCAACAATGGAAACTCAGTTTCCACCTTGACTGGCTGGTACGACGCGGGCGGCAACCACACCGCGTCCAACCCTGACTACATCGTAGGACTTTGCGGAAGCAGCGACTCCTGCAACGGCGGCGACGACGTTTTCAATAACTTCTTTACCTTCAACGTCACGCCCGGAACCACCAGTGCAGTTCTGTCCGTTTATCTTCCCAACCCCGGAGCCATTACCTCAGGACTCACGTCGTTTTATTGCAGCTGCAGCAGTCTGACTTACCAGCTCTGGGATGTCAGCACGCCGGTCGCGCTGGTGCAGGCTGACAACTCAGGGGCAATTGGCATCTACAACGATTTGGGCTCGGGAACCCTGTACGGCTCGGTCGTGGTTACGCCCGGGGAGCAGGGCACGCAGATCCTGATCAACCTCGACGCCGCTGCGATTGCGTCGATTAACGCGGCCGCCGCAAACGGCCAGCAATGGGCCATTGGCGGTTCGATCTTTGGCGCGGCGGTTCCCGAGCCGGGAACCATTTCTATGGTGCTCACTGGCCTCGGGGCTGGCCTCGGTATGCTTCGACGCCGCAAGCTGATCTAACGACACTTCTCTGCTGGGAACCTAGCCGGGCGACACTCGCCCGGCTTTCTTCTCGGCGCTCGCTCCTTCAACATCTACCCGCGGCGACAGCGACTCGTCCCCAGTACTCGCATTTCTGCCGTGTAACTCGGCCTTTCCGTCACCGTGCGGCTCACTGCCTGCGAATCGTTGCGTCCAACCGCCGCATGCCACTGTCGGGGTTGGTGGTCGCATCGGCTCGTTCATCCTGAATTAGAATCTCTGCCTGCAAAGGAGTTGCGCATGTACCTACGTCGCTTCCTGTTCCTCGCCGTATCCATCGTGTTCATAGCCAGTTATTGCTCGGCGCAGTCGGCCCTGCTCGACCTGCCGCGCAAGAGCCAGAACGCCAAAGTCTCGCAAACCATCGGCATCACTGATGTGACCCTGAAATACAGCCGCCCGGTAGCCGGTGGGCGCAAAGTCTTCGGCGGGCTCGTTCCCTATAACGACGTCTGGCGCGCTGGCGCCAACGAAAACACCACCATCACCTTCACCGATCCGGTCAGCATTGAGGGCAAGACGCTCGATAAAGGTACGTACGCGCTGTTCATGATCCCCACCGAGAGCGATTGGACCATCATCTTCTCGAAAATGAATACTGCATGGGGAGCCTTCAGCTACAAACAGGACGAAGATGCCCTCCGCGTCTCGGTCAAGCCCGCGGCCTCAGACTTTCACGATGCGCTGGTGTATGAGTTCGACGACCTCAAACCTGACTCAGCGGTCCTCACACTTCGCTGGGACAAAATCGCCGTACCCGTCAACGTGTCGGTCAACGTTCCGCAGACGGTTGAGGCAAGCCTGCAGAAGCAGTTACGCGGTCGCGTGCAATATGAGTGGCAGAGCTACGATGACGCGGCCAACTACTTCCTCGATGCCAAGGCTGATCTGCCCGACGGACTCAAGTATGCCGACAAATCCATTGAGATCGAATCGCGCTACGACAACCTAATGACTAAGTCGCGAATTCTGGCCGCCATGGGCAAGACCGACGAGGCAAAGACGTTCGCTAGTCAGGCCCTGGCGAAGGCTGACGCGCCCCAATCGTACCAGTATGCCCGTCAGCTTCAGCGGGACAACAAACAGGATGAGGCCTTCGCCATCTATCGCGACATCGCGAAGAAATACCCGACCAACCTGTTTGCCTACGCTGGACTTTCCCGGATCGCAGTTGGAAGCGGAAATTACGATGAAGCGGTGAAGGAAATGAAGCTTGCAAAGGACGTCGCTCCGGAGAGCGCGAAGTCCCAAATTCAAGGGCTCATCAATCGATTGGAAGCGAAAGAGAACATCAACAAGTAAGAACTTTGGGAGGGCGAAGGCTCGTTTGAAGTGCACGGTCTTCGCCCTTGGAATCTTACGAAAACAATCCTACGGAGACTCCTCACTCAGCGGGTGCCTCGATCTCGATAGTCTGTTCCACGCCGCACACGACTAGCGTGTAAGCTATTCCCACCATCGAGCGATAGGTCTCGTTCGTCCCCGTGTAAGCGACTGCTGACCGCGCAAGGCAATCGGTCGACCATAGCCGGCAGAGAAGGGAAATGCACATGCCCACAATTCATGCAATCCGCACCGGCCTGGTGAAAGTACGCCGGGCGCAGATGGAGGGCCGGGGCAAGGGACTTTCTCGTATGGCTTACATGCTTCTGGACGACGATTGGACCGAGTGGCTGCCGATTTACGCCTGGGTGATCGAGCATGACGAAGGGTTCATCGTGGTCGATACTGGAGAAACCTCTCGCGTACACGAGATTGGATATCATCCGTCGTGGCATCCGTTCTATCGCCGTGCGGTGAACTTCTCGGTGCATCCTGAAGAAGAGATCGGTCCGCAGCTAAGGGCGCGTGGGATTGGCCCCAGAGACGTCCGCCAGGTTGTACTGACGCACTTGCATACCGATCACGCCGGAGGGCTGGTTCACCTGACGGGGAGCAAGATGTGGGTTGCCAGAGAGGAATTGCGAAGGGCCAGCGGGATTGGAGGAAGAGTCCAGGGTTACTTGCCGAATCGCTGGCCGAAGTGGTGGCAACCTGAATTTGTCCGCTTCGACGATCGGCCGCTCGGTCCTTTCCAGCAGAGTATGTCTCTCACCCAACGCGGCGACGTGCTGGTGGTTCCGACGCCGGGACATACACCCCACCATATATCGGTGGTGGTATGCGGCTCTCCGTCATACTTCCTCGCCGGCGACACCAGCTATAACCAGCGACTTCTGATGGAGGGCAAGGTTGATGGCGTGAGTCCAGACGTGGCGGTCTCGCGCGAGACTTTGAGCCGTATCAGGGCTCTCGGAAAGGGACGCCCGCTGGTTTATCTGCCGTCGCACGATCCCGAGAGCGAAGAGAGGCTTGCCCAGAATTCTGTACTTCAAGTGGAGGCCGGGGATATCCACGCCGTCACGCACTGAACTCGCCCTACACCGTCTCCCGATCCAGCACTTCCGCATCGCTGTCGGCCGCGGCGCCGTTCGCGCCAACTTCCTCCGGCACGTCTCCTTCTCCCGGAGCGAGAAACAGATTTTGCGCGAGTCCGTGCTGCTTGGTGTAGAGGTCAAAATACCGTCCGCCGAGTTCGTACAGCGACTGGTGTGTCCCACGTTCCACAACCTGTCCCGCTTCCACCACAAGAATCTGATCAGCCCGCCGAATTGTGGACAACCGATGCGCGATTACGAACGTGGTCCGTCCCTGCATCAAATACGAAAGGCCGGCTTGAATCAACTGCTCGGATTCCGAGTCCAGGCTCGACGTCGCCTCGTCAAGAATTAGAATCCGCGGGTTCGCCAGGATTGCTCGCGCGATGGACACTCGCTGCCGCTGGCCACCGGATAGCTTCACTCCCCGCTCGCCAATGATGGTGTCGTACTTCAGTTCGAACTTATCCGCGAACTCATCCACGCGCGCGATGGCGCATGCCCGCATCAGCTCTTCTTCCGTCGCATCCGGCTTCGAGAACGAGACATTCTCCCGAATCGTCCCGTCGAACAGGAACGACTCCTGCAACACCATCCCTAGCTGCGTGCGATACGACTCGAGCCGCACCGTTGCCAGGTCGATGCCGTCCACCATTACCCGGCCGCTGTTCGGCTTGTGAAATGCCGCTACCAGCCCGATGATGGTCGACTTTCCCGATCCCGACGAACCCACCAGCGCAGTCACCGTCCCCGGCTGGGAGTGGAACGAGATGTTGTGCAGCACCGTCTTCTTCGCCTCGTAAGCGAAGGTAACATCCTCAAACGCGAGTTCGCCCCGAATCGGTGGCAGAATCACGGTTCGCTCCGGATCCTCATCCTCCGGTGTCTCGCTCAGCACCTCGCGCGTGCGTTCCAGTCCAGCGATCGCCTCGGTAATCTGGGTGCCGACTCCCACAACCTGAAACAACGGCGCGGCCAGGTAGCCCAGGAACATGGTGTAAGTGAAGAAGCCGCCCAGCGTCAGCTTGCCCGCCAGGATCTGGCGCGTTCCCATGAACATCACAATAGCGCCGATGATTCCCATCAAGCTCGACGACGTCAGGCTCATCACCGAGGTCGCCGTCAGCGTCTTGAAGACGTTTTGCAGCAACCGCTCGACTCCGGCGCTGAAGACATCGTGTTCGCGCGCCTCGGCGTGGTATCCCTTCACCACCCGCACGCCGCCCAGAGACTCGGTCAGCCGACCCGTGACTTCGGCGTTGATCTTACCTCGCTCGCGGAAGATCGGCCGGATGGTCTTGAATGCCTTGCGCAAGCCGATTCCAAACACAGCCAGGAATCCGAACGCGATCAGCGTCATGACCGCACTGATGCGCATCAGCACCACGAAGGCGATCACCGCTGTAAGAATTCCGCCGGCGAGGTCGACCAAGCCGGTCCCCACCAGATTGCGCACGCCTTCCACGTCGCTCATGATGCGCGACACCATCATGCCTGTCTTGTTCGAGTCGTAGTACGAGACCGCAAGCCGTCCGATGTGTTCCTGTACTCGCCGCCGCAACTCGGCAATCAACTTTTGCGCTGCCTTCGACAGCGTCTGCGTCAGCGTGAACGATGTAAGTCCTTGGATCAGTGTGGCTCCGAGTACAACGCCCACCAGCAGTGGCAACTTTTGCGTCTGGTGTTTGCCGATGATGTTGTCGACCAGGAACTTGGTTGACGCCGGCAACACCAGGCTCGAGACTCGGTTGATGACCATCAGCACGAAGCCGACCGCGAGTAGCCCGCGGCGCGGACGTATCAGTTGCCACACTTCTGGAAGCGCTTTAAATACTTCCGTGGGCTTGGCCGGTTTCTTCTCTGTATGCATAGACGTGAAACTACTTGGATTCCCCATTCGATCGATTCGGTGCGTGACCGAACGAACTCATTTCACTTCGGTGGACCGCTTCAATGCGAATCGATCGCGCCATTCGAATGACAAATTGCACTTCTCGCAGGGCAAATGCGCAATTTAAATTCGCATTTTGCAAGTTCAGCAATCGATTTTCGCGGCGTGTTGACCTTATCACGCAAACGAAAAGGCCACCCCGGCAACAGGGCGGCCTTCTCTTCAAGGGAGAATAGTTCCAACGGAGGCTAGACCGTCAAAACTTTCTGCACAAATACTAGGTTCACGCTACCCCCCTGTCAAGCAATTTCTAGGACTTAAATTGCTGTGTTTTCAATAACTTATGCTACTTATGGGTGATCTGAGGAAATTGGCCGAAATCGACCGATTTCACCTCCGCGACCCTGCAAACCCTTAGTTTTCATCTACTTATTTGGGTTAGATTGATCGCCGATGTGCAGCTGCAGGATTTCCACATTCTCCGGTACGTCGAATACGGTCCCCGGGAAATATCGCGAAATCAGCACGCGAATTCCACCGAAAAACACGCCGAAGATGACTCCGATGAGCAACAGAATCCCGATCAGCCCGAAGACTGCCATCAGCAGGTTACCGATGTTGTCACGTTTGCTCATCGACGTCGCTTCGTTCCACGTGACCTCAGCTTCGTAGTTCACCGAGTTCAGCAACGTCTTGGCGTCGCTGCTGGCTGTGTTGCCAGTTTCTGCGACCACGATCGGCCCGGTTCTGCGGACCGCGAAGTTCGCTGCCGAACTATTCGACGCCTGAAACGCGCGCAGCCGTTCGATCGCAATCTGCGGATTCGGATACTCCACCAGCATCAACGTCACGGGTCCATCCGGCGTCGAGTAGTTTTGCGTCAGGATCTCGGGCTCCCACTTGAAGCCGGCCAGCTCCGCCGACAACGGCGTCTGCGTCGCGGCCAGTGCTTGCGGTCCGAGTATGTACTTCGCGGAATTCTCTACCGCATCCTGCTTCGGCAGGTACTCCGGCAGGTTGGGCAGGTTACTCGCTTGCCCCTTGGCCTCGGGCAGCATGCCAGCGAGGTCGCGAAGCTCGGCGGCCGACATGCCCGTGATGCGATCGAAAGCTGCGTCCACCAGAACGTTGCTGCGGAAAAATAAAATGCGCTGGTTGGCCGAAGCGGCCTTCGTCCCGATCTGCTCGCTCTTCATTGCCGGATCGCGATAGAAGGTGAACGCACCGTAGGCACCGGTTGCGTCCTTAAACTGCGCCGCCTTCACTGTCAGCTTTCGTCCGTCAGGACGGCTGTAGGTCGCCGTTTCCGCTTCCGTGAATCCGTATTCGTTGAGCACCGCCGGATAGGCGGCGTCGGCTTGTCCGGGCTGGGTTACTGTCTTGACGTCGCCCGTTTGGGTCCACCCCGCAAACGACTTGGGAAGCAACTCTTGCGCGGCAGCAGCACCCGTTAGAGCAATTATCAACGCCACGAAAGCAAAAAGTTTGAGAAATGATTTCATGCGAAAAAACAAGTCCTCAGGAAAGGGCAGAGCCCTCCGTCAAGACATTAGACTACTGTTCCCGATACAAAGTTTCCAACCGTCGTTTGATGTCGCGGACGGTCGATCCTTTTGAGAATCGAGTTACTCCCCCGTGATCAATATAGGAAGGATTTGCCGCGGCACACTTCACTACAGATTGGTTGGTTTTTAACTGGCAACCGGCAACTGGTTTACTGCCCCGCGTCTTTGTTGAACTTCGACGCCACCTTCACCCCGCTCAGACCGTTTACGTACTTCGAAATGCCTTTGTAGAGTGACTCGGCGATCTTCTGTCTATATTCCGGTGTCTGCAGCTTGGCCTCGTCGGTCGGGTTCGAGACGAACGAAATTTCCGCAAGAATGCTCGGCATGTTCGCGCCGATCAGTACCACGAATGGGGCCTTCTTCACTCCACGATTGCGCAGCGTCGGGTTCTTCGGCGACAGCCCGGCGTAGAGTGACTGCTGCACATCATTCGCCAGCTCACGCGATTCGTCGATCTTGTCCTTGAGCGCGATCTTCTTTACCAGGTCCTGCAATTCGTAAATCGATTTCTCCGAGACCGCGTTTTCGCGCGCCGCCACTTCCAGTGCGTCAGGGCTCGACGTGAAGTTGAGATAGTAGGTCTCCACCCCACGCGCCGATGGGTCCTGGCTCGAATTCGCGTGAACCGAGATAAACAAATCCGCCTGATGTTCGTTCGCGATAGCCGTCCGGGTTTCCAATGGAATAAACGTATCGTCGTCGCGCGTGTAAATCACCTCCGCACCTAAGCGGGACTCAAGCAACTTCCCCAGGCGCAGGGCAACATCGAGGACCAGGTCTTTCTCCTGTAAGCCGTTTGGTCCGATCGTCCCGGTGTCGTGCCCGCCATGTCCGGCGTCGATCACGATGCGTCCTATCTTCAG
The DNA here is from genome assembly GCA_963730105.1 of uncultured Acidobacteriaceae bacterium. Lineage (GTDB taxonomy): Bacteria > Acidobacteriota > Terriglobia > Terriglobales > Acidobacteriaceae > DASRAA01. Next base: position 330,118 of record CAVSQO010000001.1, on the reverse strand, counting down.
TCCTAGCGCGCGAATCAAGCTGCGGTCACCCGCCGCTGTGGGTACAGCTTCGTGAGCTTCGGGCGCATCGGAGTCCGTAGCCTTGCCCGACTTCTTGCTCGCGCTCTTCTTTTTATCGGAGTTGACCGTGACTGCGGTCGGAGCGGACGTAGGTTGCGACATCGACTTGGTCGCTGCCGCACTCGTTGCCGTCATATCCGCGTCATCGGCGCTGATGTCGGGTTTGATTGCACGCGCTATCGTTGTGGGCGGCTTCGGCGCGCCCTTCGCGGGCGTTATCAATTCGCCGTTTGCGTTCTTGAAAGCTGGCGTGGTCGTCGATACGTCGCTTCCGGAGACAGTCTTGCTGCCAGCGGCGTCACTCGGCGGCGCCTTTACGGCGTTTGTCGAAGCAGGTTTTTGCTCTGGTTTGGCGACGCTCTGATCTGGGGGACCACCCGACGTCGCGACCTGCTTGGTCGGTTTCGCATCGGCGGCCGGTGGGGTAGTGGTTGTGGCCGCGTTCTTCTTTCCCGGCTCGCCGACCACAGCGTTCCCCGCCACTTGCGTCGCCGTCTGGGTATCCCTCCCATGGATGTCGATGATCAGCCGGTACGGATTGGGCAACAGGAACGCCGAATACTCGGTTACGTCGTCGACTTCCAACACGATGCGCGTCGATCCATGCTGATACTGTGCTACCCGGATCTTTTTCAGGAAGCCGTCCTGCACATCGAAGCTCTTACCCACCAGCGTCGAGACTAGTCGGGTGTCCGGTAGGTCGAAGAAGATGCGGTCGGGGTCCGCCACGCGGCCCGATTCGTACTTCACCTCGGAGTCCAGATCGATGGCCACTCGCGTATAACCCTCGGTGGACCAGTAACGAATTCCGGTCACCTTGGGCGGAGCTGTCTTCTTCGGTGCATCTGCCTCATTGTCGGCTGGTTGTCCGGGAGGTTGGCGCCCAGCAGCGGTCTCTACCTTCTTCTTCGACTTCGGCTGATTCAGTTCCGCCAACGCCTCTTGGGCTTTAGGAGCCAGTTGCGTATGGGGATATCGTTTTAGAAATTCCTCGAATGTCATCCTGGCCGAGGTCTCGTCGCCCAAGTCTTCTTTGTAGATCTGGCCGATGGTGAACAGCGCCTCGACCCGGTACTTGCTTCCGGGATACTCCCGACGCAGAAACTCATACTGCCCAATCGCTGCGTGCAAGTCCTTCTCGCCCGGCGAAAACTGCCGTCCCATCTCGGCCAGGATCTCGGCCACAGCCATTACGCTGACGTCTGCCTTCGACGAAGCCGGAGCGACATAGTACACCTTGCGGTACGCGTCGGCGACCTTCTGATAATCGTGACGAGTGCGCTCTTTCTCGGGCCGCCCATTCAGTGCCTCGCGCATGCGCTCAGCCGTCTCAAACTGGGTGCGCGCCTGCTGCTTGCGCACCGCCGGAGACCCGCTTGGCGCTCCGAAGCAAACGCCGGACAAGGCGAGCAACGCCACCCATCCGGATAGCATTCGAAGCGCTTGTTGGTGCAGGGCAAGCCTATGTGAGGAAAGGAGATCGCTGGAGTCGCTTGCGTGTCCGCCGCGTGCATGACAGAGACTTGTCATCAGGACACAAGCTTCCGGCTACACCACCGCCCTAGCGCACGCCGTGCGGGGGAGCAGTCCGGCGGATCAATCGTCAGAGCAACATAATTATAGGCTTCGGCCAGAGGGGAGCAATCCGCGAAAGCAGCCAGAATCAGGGGAGTGACCCCGGTCGGCGGCGTCGATTCGGGGCGCTTACTTTTGAGTAACTATTATCTGCGGTTCGGTTAAGGAAAACGATTTGAAATTTCGCGGCGCCAGCGTATTCACGCCCTCGCGAATGGAGTATGCGTGGTCTGCCGGAAGATCGTGAAACCGTTGCACAGTTCCCGAGGTCGGCCATAAGACTTCAACCTCTTCGATCGTCATGTTCTTGCCGACTCCAATGTGTTGCCGCAACGGGTTGCCGCCAAAGCTCGATCCGTATCCCACAGTCCGGTAGATATGGCGGTCTCCTTCGGGCGTCTTTAAGGTCACTGCTATTCGCGCTCCAAATGCCGAGCGGTTGGTCGTGACTCCTTCGAGATCAAGGCTCAGCCAATGATTGTCGTGTCCCGGATTGGCAAACAGCACACTCTGGTAGGAGTCGCCGGGAAGCGCGCCACCGATTTCCTCAAAGATGTCTTCCTGTCCGTCATCGTTGATGTCGCCGAACGCAACGGAGTGTCCCTTTTGCAGATGTCCGAAGCCTCCCGAGGTGGTCACGTCTTGAAACCTTTTGCCTTCGTCATTCCGGAACACGCGATTCGGCAGCAAGGCGTCCAGGTCGGAAGCGCCGGTACCGACGTAGATATCGAGCCAGCCATCATTGTCGAGGTCGCCAAAACCAGCGCCCATGGCCAGTATCACGCGGTCGAGATGGACTTGCTTGGTGACGTCGGTAAAACTCCCGTCGTGATTATTGCGGTAGAGCCGCGGCGTCTCGGCTTTGTACGGGAGACCCATCTGGAATGCGCCAATGTCATTCTGGGTCTCGTTGTAATAGCCAGCTACAAATAAATCGGGCCAGCCATCATTGTCGTAGTCGAAGAACCACGTTGCAAAACTGTGCCGCTGTTCCGCGACATGTGCCGTAGCCGTGACGTCCGTAAACTTCCAGTGATCAGCCCGAGGTTTTTTCGCATCCCGCGGCCCGTCGTTCCGGAACAGCAGGTTGGGCTGGCCTAAGCGAGAGATGTAAAGGTCAGGACGCCCGTCGTTGTTGAAGTCGCCCCAGGCTACTCCCTTCACGAAGCCCAGGTCCGCGAGGCCGTTGGCCGCGCCCACCTCTCCAAAGCTCCCGTCATGGTTGTTGTGAAAAAGCTGCGAGGGATGCTTCTCCGGCCCGTTCGTCTCGTGTGCGACAAACAAATCGAGCCAGCCATCGTTATCGAAGTCGGCCCACGCGGCCGTCTGCGTAGGATGCAGCGAGAGCAAGCCCGCTTTGCGGGTTACATCATCGAACGTGCCGTCGCCGTTGTTGTGCAGTAGCGACATCGGATACTTTCCGTGTTCTCCCCACCAGCCCCCCCGCAGCACCAGCAGGTCCATATGTCCGTCGTTGTCGTAATCGGCGGCGACCAAGTTCAGCCCACCGGTCTCTCCCGTCAGGCCGGCCTCGCGAGTGCGTTCGGTAAAGGTTCCGTCGCCGTTGTTATGAAAGAAACGTAGTTGGTCCATGGGGCCGGACGAGGAGATCATCAGGTCAAGCAGTCCGTCGCCGTCGAAGTCCTCCATCACGACTCCGCCCGCGTGCCCGGTAACGCCGAGCCCCGACCTAGGCGCCACATCCCGAAAATGTCCGACATCGTATTCCGAGTCGAAAAGATGCGGCGATACGACCCACTGCGCCGGCACGCCGCTGGGATACTCACCCATCTGCATATAGGCCAGGTTCAGCAGCCAGCGTGCCTGCAGGTTGTTCGGGTCGGCCTTCAGACTGGCGGTAAGCTCGCGCGCCGCGCCCTGTGCGCCCGTTTTGTCGGTATGGATGCCGGTGCTCTCAAGGGGAAAGATGCATGAATGTTCGTTGTGATGGAGGGAGCAGTTCTGTTGCTCACCCACGCGAAGATACGACACGGCCAGGGTGTCGCGCAGGTGTTGTTCGCTGTAGGGGTCCAGGCGGAGATAGTATTTCGAGCACTCGCTTCGTACTCGTTCCAACTCCTGGATGGCTCCCGCGCTATCTCCGGAGCGCAATAGGGCTTCCGCTAAGGAATATCGAAGCTTGAGTTCCGGCCCCAGTGACGTCGTGCCCGCAAGTTCGATGCGCAACGCTGTGGCCCGTTCGCCATCTTTGGTCGGATCGGTCTTGAGGTCTTGCTCGCGATAGATCTTCTGCAGAAGCTCGGCCATTTCTCTGGTGCCGGCCGATTGGTAGTAAGTTTTGGCCTCCTGCGCATGGCAGGGGACTTCCGTTGAAAAGAGCAAGAGAAAGATTCCGAGCCGGAGAGTAAGAAGACCCGGTGAAGTCCATGACGCGAGTTTGGGTCTGGAGCTCGTTTCCCAGATCTCCACATGGAATTAGTAGGAACTGCGCAGTATGACTGTAGCAGACGAGTGCGTGCCTTCTAATCGCTAACCCAACGGGGCATCCACACAAGCCGCTTTTGCTTGTGTGGAGACCTTCGCACGGATAACGTAGGAGCTCGGGAATCGTCATGCCGGAATTGGGGCGCGACACTCGGTACCGTTATACTTTTCCATACTCCCATGTCGAGCAAGCTGGAACAAATCATCGCCGCAACCCGGGCTCGCGTGGCCGCTGCCAAAAGTAAGGCCGAGATGACTGACCCGACGGCCGCAGCCCAGCGCCATCATCCGCGCGGCTTTCGCGATCGCCTGCAGCGTGTCTCTCAGTCGGGCCCAGCAATTATCGCCGAACTCAAGAAAGCATCGCCCTCTAGGGGTCTGATCCGCGCCGACTTTGACGTTCCCAAACTCGCTTCCGAACTCGAATTCTCTGGCGCTGCTGCTCTGTCCGTTTTGACCGACGAGCAATTCTTCCAGGGCTCGCTGCACAATCTCGAATTGGCGTCCTGCGCGACGCACTTACCGTGCCTGCGCAAAGACTTCATCATCGACGAGTTTCAGCTTCTGGAGGCTCGCGCTTGCCGCGCGGATGCCGTCCTCTTAATCGTGGCCGCACTCGAACAGGATCAGCTCGTCGGTCTGCGCTACCGGGCGCACGAACTACGGCTCGACGTGCTCTGCGAAGTTCACGATGACGATGAACTCGACCGCGCCCTTGCCGCGGGATGCGACATGATTGGCGTCAATAATCGTAACCTGCATACTTTTCAGGTAGATATCAATACATCTCTCGAACTTGTGAAACGCATTCCGTCGGGTGTCGTGAAGGTCGCCGAAAGTGGAATTAAGACCGCTGCCGATATCGGCCGGCTGCGCGACGCGGGTTTCGACGCTTTCCTCGTCGGCGAGTCGCTCATGCGCGCGGCCAACCCGGGCGAAGCTTTGCGGGCGCTGTTAGCGAAATCGGGCGTAACCCCATGACCTGGATAAAGATATGCGGCACTACCAACCTCGACGATGCGCTGGCGTCCATCGCTGCGGGAGCTGATGCGCTCGGCTTCATCTTTACGGAGAGCCCGCGCCGAATCACGCCGGAAGCCGCTGCCGAAATTATTGCTGCGCTGCCCGAAGCCATTGAGAAGATTGGGGTTGTGGTCCATGAAACGCCTGAAACCTTGGCGAAGCTCGCCAATGAGATAAGGCTCACGGGAATTCAACTTCACGGCGACGAGCCGGCGGACCAACTTTCTGAATTCCGTCGCGCGCTGAATGGCCGTAAGCTCATCAAAACACTGCAGGTACGCGAACTGCTCGGTGATCCGCAAAAACTCGACGGCTATTTGCAGGCGCGCGAAAATGTTGACGCCGTCCTGCTCGATTCCGGCTCGGCCGCCGCCCGGGGAGGTACGGGCGTTCCCTTTGATTGGAAGCGCCGCCTTTCCTATCGTGCAGCAAATAAAGGAGATACTCCCGTTGATCATCGGCGGAGGGCTGAGCCCGGCCAATGTCGCCGAAGCCATTCGCCTGTTCGAGTCCGTGGGGAGTCGAGGTCGCTTCCGGCGTTGAGGTCGTGCACCGGCAAAAAGGACGACGCTAAACTTCGCGCTTTCGTCGCGGCTGCTCGCGCAGTGTCGGCAATGAGAGGGCAATAAACGTATATTATCGATAGACTTACAGGCAATCGAAAGAGCAAAATATGACTACCGTTTCAACGCCTTTGCCCAAGAAAACTAAAGGCCGGTTCGGCCCTTATGGTGGACGCTACGTCCCCGAAACCCTCATGGCCGCGCTGCAGGAGCTTGAAGCCGCGTATGCTGCCGCGCGCAAAGATAAGTCGTTCAAACAGGAGTACTTGCGCCTGTTGCATGAATACGCGGGGCGTCCGACGCCGCTATTTCTCGCGGAAAGGCTGACGAATGAGCTGAAAGGCGCGCGCATCTATCTGAAACGCGAAGACTTACTGCACACCGGCGCACACAAGATCAACAACTGCATAGGCCAGGCGCTGCTGGCGCGGCGGATGGGCAAACAGCGGATCATCGCCGAAACCGGGGCCGGCCAGCATGGTGTGGCGACAGCGACCGTATGCGCGCTATTTGGCATGGAATGTGTGGTTTACATGGGCGCCGAGGACATGCGCCGACAGGAGCTCAACGTCTTCCGCATGCGTCTGCTGGGGGCAGAGGTCCGCAGTGTCGATTCCGGCTCAAAGACGCTGAAAGACGCCATCAACGAGGCCATGCGCGATTGGGTAACTAACGTCCGCTCAACACATTACCTGCTGGGCAGCGTGCTGGGAGCGCATCCCTATCCGACCATGGTGCGCGACTTCCACCGCGTCATCGGCGAGGAGGCGCGGAAGCAGATTCTGAAGGCGGAAGGGAAGCTGCCGACCGCCGTAATCGCTTGTGTTGGCGGGGGTTCCAACGCTATTGGTGCGTTTTATGAGTTCATCGGCGATCGCGAAGTACAGCTCATTGGCGTGGAAGCCGGAGGTCGTGGAGATTCGCTGGGAGAGCATGCGGCGCGGTTCGGCGGAGAGGGAGGCAGACCCGGGGTGCTGCAGGGGACTTACTCTTTTGTTTTGCAGGACATAGCGGGACAGATCGCGACAACCCATTCGGTTTCGGCGGGACTGGATTATCCGGCGATCGGGCCGGAACACGCCTGGCTGCATGATCAGGGGCGGGCGGAATATGTCTCGGCCAGCGACCGGGAGGCGCTCGAGGCTCTGCGCCAACTTGCTCATTTAGAAGGGATTATCTGCGCGCTCGAGTCGGCGCATGCGGTTGCCGAGTGCATCAAGCGCGCACCCAAGATGAGTCCGTCGGATGTGGTGATCGTGAACATTTCGGGCCGGGGCGACAAGGACATCGGGATTCTGCGGGAGAATTTGGCGCTGTGAAAGTGCCCCACCTTGGTGCCTGTTTTGGGCATGTTATAACATTCGTTATAATGGCATTTTAGGGCGAAAGTTTGGCGAAAATTGGTCGAGGGACAATTTCAAGTTTCAAGTTTCGAGTTTCAAGTTGGGAAAATCCCCACCCCGCCAGAAGAAGGCGGGATGGGCACCCGGCTTACACATCTTGATGTGTGGTAAGCTACACAGAGAGAAGATCGCCATGGCGACCAATCTGGCTATCGATGACAAACTGATCGAGGAAGCCCGCCGCATCGGCGGCCACGCCACCAAGAAAGAAGCGGTGACGGTCGCGCTGGATGAGTACATTCGGCGGCGCAAACAGGCGGATATCGTCAAGCTGTTCGGGACGGTTGAATACGCCCGCGGATACGATCACAAAGCCAACCGGCGGCGCGACCGGATCGAACAAGACTAGGCCAATTTTCAAACTTGCTGTGGGAGGAACCCTCTTACCTCAGCGGCTAAAGCCGGCCGTAAGACCGACTCGTGTATGCACCGCTGAAGCGGTGCTCCACCCGACTGAAATCCGCTGATGCAAAAGTGAGATGCTCTGATGAAGCTGCTGGTGGATACGTCGGTGTGGTCGCTGGCGTTGCGACGGCGGGCGACTGCGACGCTTAGTCCGGAAGAGAAACGGCTGACGGCGGTCCTGGCGGAAGCGATCAGCGACGGACGGGTGGTGATGATCGGTCCGATTCGGCAAGAGTTGCTGTCAGGGATCAAAGAGCAAGCGCAGTTCGAGAAGCTGCGGACTTCACTCGCGGCCTTTCGCGACGAACCGATCGACACGACTGATTACGAAGAAGCGGCGCGGCTGTACAACGTGTGCCGAACCCAAGGCGTGGAGTGCGGCCCGGTCGACATTCTGATTTGCGCGGTGGCGGTGCGGCACAAGTGGAGCGTCTTAGCCAATGACGCTCGCCTGAACAAGTGCCTACAGATTACCGTTGCGCATCGGCCTTAGCGACAGCCTGAGCTGCGGCTCACCCACAATTGCCAACAACAGGCAATTGTGGGCCACCAGGGCGACGTTAGAACTCCGGCAGTACAATCGAGTTCTAGCGAACATGAGCAAGCAACTCAGAGTAATTTCGATTAACTTTCCTTTCCAGAGCACAGAAGTTGTGGAAGAGGACTCGCTCGCGACGCAAAAGGCACTCTTCGATTTCGATGTTGTAGTGATTCGCCCACCTGGATTTAATCCGTCCAAAAAGGAGTATGCGACGTACAGCTACCTTGAGTCCGTAATGTCCAGTAAGAAGACCGAACTCGGACGGCTCTTTGCTCAGGGGGGCGTGCTCGTCGTAATTCTGGATGCGCCTACCACTCTTACTGCGCAGACGTCGTCATATTCAAGTGGGAGAACTTACTCAGTGAACAACTACCAGTTTCTTTCGCACAGGTTCGTCGATAGTTTGTGCAGCGGTTCTGGGGCACTCGGACTAAAGTCCGCGAGGTAAAAATAAATGGCTGACGCCGACCTGAAGGTCGGCTCTAAAAACTTCAGGGCTCGGGCACGATTGAAATTCCTGCCCCACACAGCTCCTCGAAAAAGTCAGAAAAGCAGTCCCCGGCTAAGCCGCCGAGGGATGACAAGAGATAAAGGGCGTGTGCGGCACCCTTCGACTGCGCTCAGGGCAGGCTTTGAAGCCGTGCCCTGATACAAACTGCTCGGAAAAAGTCGAAAAGCAGATCCCTCGGAGGCTAAAGCCTCCTCGTGATGACAAGAAATAAACGGCTTAGACGCCGACCTGAAGGTCGGCTCTACCAAAACACTTTTTCAGGGTTAGAAGCTCAGGGCACGATTGAAATTCCTACCCCGACACAGACCTCCTCGAAAAAGTCAGAAAAGCAGGTCCCCCGGCGGCTGAAGCCGCCGGAGGGATGACAAAAATAAGGCGTGTGCGGCACCCTTCGACTGCGCTCAGGGCAGGCTTTGAAGTCGTGCCCTTTCAAAACCGATTCATAGGGTGGCACGGTCAAAACCCCCGCTCAAGCTTCGCTTGAACGGGGCACCCGCCCTCGCGGACTTAAGTCCGCGAGGAGAATAAAAATAAATGGCTTAGATGCCGACCTGAAGGTCGGCTCTACCTCAAAGCATTATTCGGCAGCCCGCCCGCGAACGAAAATCCCCACTCAAGGCCAAAAGAGGGTAGGCTCCTTCGACTTCGCTCAGGATTTCGGCTGCGGGCTCAGACGCCCGCAAAGCGCCTCAACTTGAATGCGGCACCCGACCACTTGACCGGAGCGGGCTAGCAGCAGGTCCTTCGACTCGGACGGCGACTGTTCTCGCCGTCCTCGCTCAGGATGACGCCGGGGCGAATTTATTCGTTAGGCACGTCGAAGTTCACCAAATCCGCTTGGAAGCCGCGGGTTTTCCAGGCTCCATAGGCGACGCCGGCGAGCATCCAGATTGAGCCGACGACTTTGGCGGCGTGCGAGAGGTTCCACCAGATGGCGGCGCAGATGACGAAGCCCGCGATAGGCGGCCACAGTTGCGAAAGTTTGCGATCGTTGCCGCGAATGTAATAGTGCGTCAGCGACGCGAGATTGACGCCCATGAAGGCGATGAGCGCGCCGAAGTTCAGCAGTTCGGCGCCGCGCTCGTAGGTCATGAGGAACGCTCCCAGCAGCGCGATGCCTCCCACCAGAATCACGTTGTTGCGCGGAATGCGGGTGCGCGGATCGATGGCGCCGAAGAACGACTTGGGAATTGCGTCGCTGCGCCCCATGCCGTAGAGCAAGCGCGCTGCGCCCAGTTGCGCTCCCATGCCCGAACCGATGGTCGCGATGATCAGGGTCAGGCTGATGGCCTTCGAGAGGAAGATTCCGCCGGCGATTGCGGCTACGTGAATGAATGCGGTCTCGACTTCCGATTCGGGGAACTGCCACTCGGGCCGCAACAGTTGCGCTCCGTAGACTTCGGCGGATGCGAGGACGCCAGTGACGACGCACACCAGAACTGTTGCCAGCAGAATGTTGCGCTTTGGGTTGTGCACCTCTTCGGAGAGCGTGGAGATGCCGTCGAAGCCGATGTAGGTGAGCACGGCGAGCGACGTTCCGTGAAAGACCACGCCGGGCGAGAACGTTTGCGGGTTGTAGAACGGCAGGGTGAAGAACTGCGCTCCTTGCGGCGGAAGATGCAGAAGGTAGCGCGCGGTGGCGACGAAGAAGACGAGGATGACCAGTCCCATGGCCGCGCAGAGCGCCTGGTTGATGCGCGCGGAGGTTTCGACGCCGCGCAGGTTCATCACGGTGAAGAGCACGGCGAAGGCGACGAACCAGATGGGCAGCGGAACTTCTGGGATGAGATCGGCCATGGCCTTGCCGCACCAGATGGTGCAGATGAGCGGGTTGAGCATGTAGTCCATGGTCATGCTCCAGCCGGTGACGAAGCCGAGCGAGGGATGCAGCTCGCGGCCGACATAGGTGTAGGCCGAGCCGGCGCTGGGATAGACGCGCGCCATGCGTCCGTAGCTGATGGCGGTGAAGATCATGGCGACCATGGCGATGAGCACGGCGGTGACGACGTGTCCTTTGCCGGCGTTGGAGAACGCGCCGTAGGCGGGCATGGGCGCGGTGGGCTGGATCACGATGATGCCGTACAACACCAGGTCCCATAGGCCGAGCGCGCGCTTCAGGCTGGGAGCGGTGGTGGTCACCGTGGTGGACATGTCGGGTGTAGTCCCCTTCGTCGGAATAGTAGCAGTGGTGGTTGAGTCGGCCGTTTGAAGATAACACTGGGAAGGACAATCGCGCCTCAAGAGCGTTGCGGAAGAAGTCTCGAAAGTGTTTGCCGCGCGGACTAAAGTCCGCGCGGACATCCAAAATGAAGGCCTCTTCGGCACGACTAAAGTCGTGCCCTGATACGAGGCAATTCAAAAGCGAGGCTCTCCGCAAGCTGTGAAGCCGTGCGCTTTTCAAAGCGCTCAATGCTTGAAGTAGTAGGTCAGGCTTAGGCCGATGTAGGACTTCAGCGGGACTCCGACGATGCGCTCGAAGGGCGCTGGGTCGGTGGGGAGAGCGAGGACTTCGGTGGTTTGTCCGGTGTATCCGCTGGCGATGAGGAAGTTGGCGGCGATGGAGGCGCGATCTTCGAGGAAGGGACGCAAGATAGCGCCGCGGAATTCGCTGACGGGGACGCCGGTGAATCCGTCGCCGAGCGGCTTGGCCTTGACGAATTCGTACTCGGCGCGGGCGCGGAGATGGAAGGGCAGGCGGTTGGCGGAAGCTACGGTATCGAAGATGAGACGCGGGGCTTCGGGAATGGGCTCGCCAGTGATGCGGTCGCGAGCGTCGGCCTGGGCGTAAGAAACGTAGAGGCTGCCGTAGGCAAAGTTGCGTTGCATCGAAACTGAGACCACTTTGTTCAACGAAGGGCCGACTACTTGCTGCAGACCGGTGTCGGGATCGATCTTGGCGAGTTCGAGCGAGTTGGAGACGCGACGCAACGTGAGGTAGAACTGCGTCTGCTTCAGCACTTTCGAAATGACCAACTGATACGCGCGCGAGGGCGCTATCAACGTAGGGTCGCCGCTGCCTGTCCCGATGCGCGGGTCGTTGGTGTGAAAGGCCTCACCGGCGCTGAACGAAACGATGGGAAGATACCAGCGATCCGGCGGAAGTAAAGTGAGCGTGCCTTTCGGCAAGGTCAGCGTAGCGAGTTTGTCGAAGGAGTTCTGCGGATTGATGAGGTCCTGGTTGTCCATCCAGACGGCTTCCTGGCGGACCCCGAGGTTGAAGTGCAGGTAGCGGCTGGCGGTGCCGTCGAATGAAATGAATGGCTCGAGGAACGAGAGCGTGAGGTTGTTGCTGGTGACGGGTTGGAAGATGCCCTCGTCGTCGATGTGCTTCAAGTCGAGATTGCGAGGAGCGTCGCGGCGCAGATCGACGCCCGCCATTACAGCAAGCCAGGAACGCACGCTCTGGATATACATGGCCTCGCCTCCGGCGACGTTGCGAGTTTCGCTTTGCTGGATGAGTCCGTCGCCAAAGTTGGAGCGGAGCTGGAGGGCGTAATTGCGATAGAAGGCGGAAAAGGAAAACTGGCGCTGCTGGCTGAGCTTCCAATTGTCGCTGGCGACGAGGAGGAGGTTGTGCGTGATGTCGCGCTGGCGATTGTCGATGGTGTCGCTGGGAACGGGAACGTTGGTGGGGATGAGTCCGGGAACATAAGAGAAGCCGTAGTAGCCGATGCCGAACAAAGTGAGGTCGTGACGGCCGAAGTGATATTCGCGGAAGCCGTTGAGCTTGTATTGCTGGCGGTGCTCGAGGCGCTCGAGCAGGCCGTTGCCGAAGGAAAACTCTCCGGCGATCCAGGCGTTGGTGTCGGGGTTGCTCGGGCTCCATCCGGCCATAATGTCGGCGTCGCGGTAGTCGCCGGTGAGCTGAACAAAGCTGTTGAAGCGAGGGCGCGGAACATAGGTGGCGGCGACGTCGATGGAGTTGTTGCCTTCGCGAACGTTGAAGGCGGCGCCGTCAACGCTTACGGAGTCGATGATCGGGGGGATGAGCACGTTGGGGTCGGCATATCCGTTGCCATGTGCGTTGGCGGGAAGATTGTTGGGGAAAAGAAAATTGCCGATCTGGAAGAACTGCGAGATGGGTTCGCCGTGATCGCCAGCGACTCCGGGGGAGAAGTATTGCGGGGCCTTGATGCCTCCCGAGGCGGTTTCGATGGGGAGGCCGGGGACGGAGATGGGAGCTCCGGGGCGTCCGGGATTGGCGTCGAGAACTTCATCGTGAACCACAATGCTTTGCGAGGGGTCGGGAGTGAGCGACGAGGGCGCGGACGCAACGACAGTGACCGCCTGTACGGAGGATGCGATTTGCTGAAACTGGAGGTTGAACGTCTGCTGTTGCGCTCCGGTCACGCCAACGCTGACGACGACGCTGACGAATGACGGCGCATTCGCGACAAGTTGGTAGGAGCCGGAATCGACACCGTCGATGGTGAAGCTGCCCTCGTCGTCACTGGTGGCATCGCGGATGGTGGAGCCGGCGGCGTTCAGCAGCGATACATGAGCGGCTGCGACGGGAGCGCCCTGTGGGTCAAGAACTTTGCCGGAGATGCGAGTGGCTGGTGGTTCAGCTGAGAGGCCGGAAGCGGCTAACGTGAGCACGACCAGCACGAACGCGGTTCTGGCCCATCCGAGCCTCGGGGAAAAGTGATGCGAACGGCTCACGGCGATCCTCTGCCTGTCAGTACGATCTGAAGGACGCTATCGGATTTGTAACACGAATTGATAATTCGTGTCACACCCGGTTCATTTATAGTGAGGAATCTGAAGGGCGAAGTGATTTGCCGCGAGGACGTGGGACCCGAAAACCTATGACAAAACTAACCAGAACCGGCGTTTCCCTGGAAGACGACTTATTGAAGCAGTTTGACAAGGTCATCGCCCGGCGTGGGTATAAGAACCGGTCAGAAGCGATCCGCGATCTGATTCGGGAGAGCCTGGTGGATGAAGCGGTCGACCAGAACCGACCGGTCGTGGCGACGCTGTCGATGATTTATGACCACCACAAACCGAACCTGTCGAACAAGCTGAACGAAATCCAGCACCACTCGCATGGAAGCGTGCTGGCCGCGACACATGTTCATCTCGACGCCGACAACTGCCTCGAAGTGGTCATCATGAAAGGCCGGAGCGACGAGGTTCAGCACCTGGCTGACCATATGCTCGCCATGCGGGGGGTGAAGCATGGAAAGCTGGTGGTGACGACTACGGGGAAGGAACTGAAGTAGGCGGGCTAGAGAGTGTGTGTGAGAACTACTGCCGCCCCTATGGGGCTCGGGAGAACTTTCCACTTTACCCACCACTCCGCCTTCGGCTCCGTGGTGGGCTAGACTATTTCGCCCCCCCAGGGCTTGGTGCATCGGCGACTCGTTACACTTCTGCAACCCGACACAAGTACTCACGCAGAGGCTGAAGCCCTATGTTTATTTCGAGTCGTTGCGGCACGGCTAGACAGGCTGCCGAAACGGTCCGAAATGCTCACGCCTCGCGGATCAAAGTCCGCTCGGCGGGTCAAATATAGAGGGCTTAGACGCTGACCTAAAGGTCAGCTCTACCAAAAACCGCTTTCCCCAGCCTGTAGAGTCGTGCCCTGATGCGAAAACCGTTGCGGGAATGAGGTTTTCTGCAAGCTGTAAAGCTGTGCCCTTCAAAGCTATGGCGTGCGGACGACGCGGTAGAGCACCGAGGCGTGGGGGCGAAGCTTTACCGTCAACGAGGCGGCACTTCCGAGATCATTTGCGGCCCACAGATCGCGCAGGGCATAGTTTGCCTTGGGCAGGCCGAGCTTGGTCCAATCATAAGTTAGCGTTCGTTCTTCATCGGCGAGATTGAAGGCGGCGACGTAATAACCGCGGCCGTCGTCCGGCTTCGCGGTCCAAACCACCACACTCTCAGTGGATACCGCGACGCGATGGTCTTGGGAGTGTTGATCGACGGCGAGCACTTCGGGATTAGTCAGCAGCTTCGTGGTCCAGTCGTCGCTGGAGGGCAGATCGCCGCCCATCATGAGAGGAGAGCGGAAGATGCACCACAGGTTCATGACCGTGACTTGCTCGTCGGGCGTGAGATTGGTTTTGCGGTCGGCGCCGCCATCACCGGGATGAGGGCCCAAGTGTCCCAATGGCAGCATGTCCGCGTCGGGCCACTTGCCGGTTAGCTGGAAGGACGCCCATTTCGCGGTCCATCCAAACTGCGCCAGCACGCCCTGCGACCAGGCTTTGTCTTTGTCAGGCAGCGGTCCCCAGTGGTCCCAGAAGTCGTCGGCGATGCGCCACATTTCCGCGAAGAGCGAGACTTCGTCGGCCTTGTCGAGCGCGGTTGGTCCGGGAGAGAGACTGAGCACCATATCGCGGCCCGAGGTTTTCATGGCGGTGCCGAGCATCTTGATCTCGCCGATTTTGTAGGGGTGGTCGCCGATGCAATCGGCTTTGATGAAGTCGACGCCCCAACTGGCGTACAACTTCGCAATCGAGTTGTAATAAGCCTGCCCGGAGGGAGCGAGTTGCACACCGTACATGTAGGCGTTCCAGGGACAGGTGTCGTCGGTGATCGCAGCTTCGCTGGTGGTGTAAGGCGAGTTTGCGATATGCACGTTCCGGGAGACAGCTTCGCGCGGAATGCCACGCAGAATGTGAATGCCGAACTTCAAGCCGAGCGAATGAATATAGTCAGCCAGAGGCTTGAATCCGGCGCCGTCGGTGGCTGAAGGGAAACGATCGGTAACGGGGATGAAGCGGCCGTTATCATCGAGTGCGAGTTTCACCTCTGCGGGCTTGGCTCCGGAGTTGACCACGTACCAGCCTTCGTCAATCACCACGTACTGCCAACCGAATTGCTTCAGGTGCGCGGCCATCCATTCGGCGTTGGCGCGAACTTGCGCTTCGGTGATGCCCTCACTGTAGGAGTCCCAACTGTTCCATCCCATGGGCGGAGTTGGAGCGAGTAGCTTGTGGGGTCGCGCGGGGAAGTTGCTGCGCGCTGGCGGAGGTAACGGCGAGGAGGGCTGAGCATGCCAGGACGGCGGGCAAGATTCTGCGTGACACAGGTCCGAGCAGCGGCGGCACAGGCGGCTAGCGTGGCAAGCAATCTCTCCTCTTGGATGGAATCCGAAGTAATAGTCACATAGACGCGGCGCGGTGGAAAGCGGTTGGCGCTCTTCCGGCGATTTCGATTCCCCCATACACTACATAGATGGAACCCACCTCGCCACTGTGGAGTGCGCCCAGTCAGTCAAAACGACTGATGGAGCTGACGGCGAAGACTTCTGAGCCGATCAAGGAGGCGCCGCTGCGCCGGGATGTGCGCTCGCTCGGCATCCTGCTGGGGCGAGTGCTGGTGGAGCAGGCAGGAGCGAAGCTATTCGACACGGTCGAACGGCTGAGGCGGTTGCTGATCCAGCACCGCGAGCAAGCGGCCAAAAACGAAGGTTCGGATGCGTTGCTGAGCGAAGCCAAGGGAGAAGTGGCCTCACTAGATGTAGCCCTTGCTTACCGGGTAACCAAAGCCTTCGCCGCGTATTTCGAGCTGACCAATCTGGCGGAGACCAATCACCGCAAGCGACGTCGCAGAGCCGCGGAGCTGCACACGGACGAGCCGCCGCTTCCGGGATCGTTTCGTGGCACGCTGTTGCGGATGAAGCAGGCAGGCATAACGCTGGATCAGGCACTGGCGGCGCTGGCAGAAATCGAAGTGCAGCCGGTATTCACGGCGCATCCGACGGAGATTACACGGCGTGCGGTGTTGCTGAAGCGGCGGCGCATTGCCGCAGAGTTGGAGAAGCTGGATCGGCTTCCGCTCCCCGATGTGCAAGCGCAAGAGTGCGAAGACACGATTCTGGGCGATATCACGGCGTTGTGGCAGACCGATGAAGTGCGACTGCAAAAACTGACCGTGGTGGATGAGATTCGTACGGGGATCAGCTATTACGTGATGACGGTGTTCGACGCGGTGCCGAAGATTTACGAGGGAATTGCCGCAGACTTTCGCGATGTGTATGGCGCGGAGTTGGACATTGTCTCGCTGCCCGTGTGTTTGCGCTTCGGCTCGTGGATCGGCGGCGATCGCGACGGCAATCCGTTTGTTAAGCCGGAGAGCACGCGCGAGGCGCTGGAACTGGCGCGGGTCATGGTGCTGTCGCATTACCTACAAGAGGTGGCGGTGCTGGTGAGGAGACTGACGGTCTCGTCGCACCAGATGCAGGAATCGACGGAGCTGCGAGAGCTGCGTGAGAGATACGAGGAGACGATTGGCGAGCCCGTGGAGGAGTTGTCGCGCACGCCACGCTCAGAGGCGTATCGGCGGTTGCTGGTGATGATGGGCGCACGGCTGCGTTATGCGCGTGACGAGCGTTCGCATCGTTTTGCGTATGAGTCGGCTGCGGAATTTCTCGACGACCTGCAGGTGGTGCGACGAAGCTTGGGCGAGAACGGCGGCGCGAGGCTGGCGACGGGAATGCTCGACCCGTTGATCTGCAAGCTGAGGACGTTCGGCTTCCGGCTGCACACGCTCGATATGCGGCAGCATGCGCGGGTGCATCGTGAGGCACTCACCGAAATTGCTCAGACATCCAGCCCGCAGGCTTCTCAGGGAGCCTTGCCGGAGCTATCGGCTGCGAGCATCGAGTTGCTCGACACTTTTCGCAGCATCGCGGAGACCAGAAAGAACTACGACGCGGAAGCCATCACGCGCTATATCGTCAGCGGCGCTGAATCGGAGGAAGACATCTTTGCGGTCCTGCGGCTGGCGAGTCTGACGGGTTTACGAGCGAGTGGTTGCGAAAGCGTTCCGGGGCTGATGCCGGTTCCGCTGTTCGAATCGATCGATGCGTTGCGGAATGCTGCTGAGGTGATGGGGCGCGTGTGGAGTTCGGCGGAGTATCGCGAATTGTTGCCGTCGTGGCATGGCTGGCAGGAAGTCATGCTGGGCTACTCGGACTCGAACAAAGACGGAGGCATGCTCACCAGCACATGGGAGTTGCACAAGGCGCATCGGGCGCTGCACCGGGTTGCGCGAGAGCACGGCGTGAAGCTGCGCATTTTTCATGGACGTGGCGGAACGGTGGGGCGCGGCGGCGGGCCGACGCACTCGGCGATTCTCGCGCAGCCGGTAGGCGATTTCACGGGGCACATCCGGATTACCGAGCAGGGCGAAGTGCTGAACTGGAAATATTCCGATCCGGTGCTGGCGGAGTGGAACCTGGAGATCATGATCGCGGCAAGTTTGGAGGCGCTGGTGCGTCCGGACCAAGCTTCTGCCGAGAGTGAAGATCGATGGATCGAGCCGATGGAGCAGCTGTCGCAGGCGGCGTTCGCGCTGTATCGCGAGAAGATCGCGGAGAATCCGGACGTGCTGCGCTATTTCGAGCTGGCCACGCCGGTGAATGAGATGGAGCTGGCGCGCATCGGTTCGCGTCCGGCGCGCAGGAGCAGCAGTCGCAAGCTAGAAGACCTGCGGGCGATTCCCTGGGTGTTTGGCTGGATGCAAAGCCGGCATGCGGTTCCGGCATGGTTCGGTGTTGGGTACGCGCTGGAACAGTTCGCACTGCGAGGTGCGCGGGAGGAACAACTGCTTCAGGAAATGGCGAGGGAGTTTCCGCTGTTTTCGGACATGCTGCGGAATGTCGAACTGGCGATGGCGAAAGCAGATTTCTCGATCGCGCATCTGTATGCGTCGCTGGTCGATGAACCGGCGTTGCGCGAGTCGGTGTATCAGATGCTGGCGGACGAGTTTCATCGTGCGAAACGGATGGTGCTGGGGTTAAAGGGCAGAGCGAGTTGCTGGAGCGGAATCCAGTGCTGTCGCGGTCGATACGGCTGCGGAATCCGTATGTCGATCCAATGAGTTTGATCCAGGTTGAGTTGTTGCGAAGGAAACGAAACGGCGAACAGAGCGCGGAGTTGGATTACGCGATTGGCGCGACCATGAATGGGATCGCCGCCGGGCTGCACAATACGGGATGAGTGGAGCAAAGGTCTCTCGCGGGCTGAAGCCCGCGAGAAAAGGCAAAGTTAAACGACTTGTGTTGGACGGCTGAAGAGGCTGCGGAAAAAGTCCGAAATGCTCACGCCTCACGGACTAAAGTCCGCGAGGCGGGTCAAATATAAAGGGCTGAGACGCTGACCTAAAGGTCAGCTCTACCAAAAACCGATTTTTTCAGCAGCTGTAAAGCCGTGTCCCTTCAAAACCGGCAGCGACCCAATTTTCCGACATCCCCGCTAGAACAATCTTCCAATCCTGAAGAAGAACTTGCGATGGCCAGTGTCGCCGTAGGCGTAGGCTGCTTCCACCGGGCCGAAAATAGTATTGACGACGATGCCTGCGGCGCCGTCAGTGGGGAAGCCCGAGGCCTTGTTGATCATGCTATGTGGCGGTCCGTACACCTGCGCGGCCTCGTACATTCCGATGAAATAGACGCCGCTCCCCAGAAGCGGCGGCAGGGTAGCCATCTTTCGGAGATAGCCCAATTGGAAGAGGAAGTACTTGTCCATCAGCAGTTCGTTGGTTCCGTAAGCGACCAAGGTGCGCGAGCCACCGAGCGAAAACTGCGGCAGGCCAGTGTCGTAGAAATTGAACGTGGTGCCGGCAAATCCGTTCAAGAACACCGAGGCCGGCTCGCTCAGCTTAAAGAAGTTTGTTGAGGCGACATCCAGCGAGGGATAGGCTCCCCCCGCCAACGGACTGCTGTTCGTCCACTGGAAATCGGCTTGAAGGGCCTGACCTTTACTAGGAATGACAGGATCGTCCAAACGGTCTAACCGATACTGGACCCGAGCAGCGGCATAACCGCCGGAAAGACTTGGCAGCTCTGTCGGATTGCCGACCTGACGCTGGTACCCTACCCAACCTCCTTCATAGCCGAAGCGCAGTTCGCCTACATTTCCGAACTGATATCCAAAGTCGAGGCCGCCACCGCCAAAGTTCTTGCGATAGGTGGAAACGAGTTGATTGTTGTCGTAGAAATACAACGGATCGCTGTATGCGAGTACCCGCGGCGCGACGAACCAGCCGGTTGTTGGATTGAAGGGATGGTAATACTCTGATCGCAGCCCGTAGTCCGAGAACAGGATGATATCGTTGCGCCACTCCGAGCGGAAGCCTCCGATATCGTACCAAGTGACTCTCGCTCCCATGTCGAACGTAACATTTTTCAGGCTGGAGCCATCCACCAGGATGAGCGGCCGCACGACGGGCGGACCAACTGAATTTTCCTCGGTCTTTATCTCGAGACCTTGCTTGCCATTTTGCTCAACGAGTGCATAGCTGAGGGTGGAATAGCGCCCAGTGCCTTTCAGGCGCATGATGGCAGCGTCCAGCTCGTCATAGTTGAGGGGTTTGCCGACCATCCCAGCCATCAGCGTCTCGACCTTATTCGACAGGTCCTGATCCACTCCCTTGACGGCTACGAATGTGGGAACCGGAGTGGCGGTGATGCGGCGGGAGTTGCGTTCTGCAATGTATTCATTCCAGGTCGCATCGTCCACAGCCAGAGTTAGCAGCATCTTCGATTTGGCTTGGGCCGCGTCGTAACCTGCCTTGATGATGGCATCAGCGTCGTCGAAACTTAACGCACTCCACTTCTGCACCGGAACCGAAAGCAGGAGATCTGCCATTTCCATGCTCTCGAGTTCATTGGCCGAGATCATGACCGAGATGGACTGGCCGAGCACTGCGAACGAGGAAAGATTAGCGTCGGGCTTGATGTTTTCCTCCGCCAGGTGGACCGCGAGAACCACGTCGGCACCCATGCTTTTTGCTACCTGAACGGGAAGGTTCTGGAGCAGTCCTCCATCGGCATAGATGGCGCCGTCGTCCCTCACGGGCGAGAAGATACCCGGCAGCGACATGGTGGACCGCAGCGCGAGCGACAGCGAGCCGCTGTGGAAGACGTGAGCTTTGCCGCTGACCAGATCGGTGGCCACGCAGGCAAAAGGAATCGGGAGATCATTGAAGCTCTTGACTTCGGAGTAGGGAGCTGCGACCTTGTCCAGAATCAGCAGGACCTGTTGGCCGGAGTTGAATCCCGAGGGAAATTGCAATCCTTTATGCACGCCAAACTCGAGACTGTTCGGATACTCGCGCCAGTCCTCCTTACGGCGGAAAGAAAGATCGTCGAACGGAGTCTGTCCAGCCATCACCTGGTCCCAGTTAATGCTGTTTACCACCTGCCTAAGTTCGACCGCATTGTGCCCGGTGGCGTAAACACCGCCGACCAGGCCGCCCATACTGGTGCCGGAGACGTAGTCGACGGGAATGTGATGCTCTTCCAGCCACGTAATGACCCCGACATGGGCCAAGCCGAGCGCGCCGCCGCCTTGTAACGCCAGGCCCAGCGTGGGCCGCTTCTTGGCAGGCGGAGTTGCTTCCTGAGCAACTAACGGAAGGGTGGACAAAAGAAGCAACCCGGCTAATAGGGCGGAAGTAAAACCAGACAAGCTAGTAATTCTGGAGAGAGCTCTCATCGTCAAATCCTCTACTTTGTTGCTGATGCGCTAGTTAGACCGGTTCTCCGTCGGCTCGCGCAGTCCGTTCGACGGGTGCGCACGGCGGGAACAGTCGCATCGGGCCTGCTCGCGCCGATCACGATTGAATGCGGATGCTTACAGACTACGGGTTTCGGCGGGAAGTTGCCAGTGATTTGGGAGGCGCATCGAGCTGGCAGGCCTTCGAGTGCGCGCGTGCAGGCCCAGAGCGCGAGTCAGCAATTGGCGAGACGAATCGGCGAGAAAGTCGGTATCATACAATAACGGTTAGCGAGCCGCGGCGGGCCGGGGTTAGTCGGGTATCTGGCCGCACCGGTAACGAGTTGATTGCAAGTTTTACCGCTCGATGCAAAGCAGGCTGACGCGGTCTGCCTAAAGAGTTTTCTGAGATTTCTAGAACACGTCGCTCGTCCCCCCGCAAGAGCACAAACAAACTGAGTCGCGGCGCTTGAAGTCGCGACGCGCGAATTTTCGAAACAGGCGCAGGACGGCCCCGGCGCATGCCTGGGGTCACATTATTTTCGACTTTAAGAAAAGAGGTTTCCAGTGTTGAAACGGTTCCAGTCTTTGGTATTAGTATCGTTGATTTGCAGTGGGATGGCGGCGCGCGCGGAACAGGTGTCGCTGAAGAACGGCGACCACCTTACAGGGTCGATCGTGAGCATGGACGGGAAGAAGCTCGTAATCAAGACAACGTATGCAGGAGAAGTGTCCATCGACTGGGGAGAGGTGAGCGAGTTTTCCTCCGACAAGGATTCACTGGTTGTCACCAAGGCCGACAAGCAGTTGGTGTCGGGTACGGTGACGTCGGAAGGGTCCGACATACTGGTGACTACGACGCAAGGCGTGCAGAAAGTGCCGAAGACGGATGTCGCCACTATCCGCTCGCCGGCTGACCAGGCGGCGTACGAGAAGTCGCTGCATCCTGGAATGCTGGAGGACTGGACGGGCGGCAGCAACTTCGGGTTCGCGCTCGCTCGTGGCAACAGCGAGACGACGAACGTTGCGCTGGGCTTCAACGCCCTGCGAAAGACCACGAAGGACGCGTGGACGATCAACGTGGTCCAACTCTACTCGGAAGACAACAAGCTGAACACCACGACGGCAAACTCTTTCATTGGAGTGATCCGTTACGACCGAAATATCAGCAAGCACTGGTTCGTGTTTGGCCTGTTTTCTGGCATGTACGACGAGTTACAGGACCTGAACTATCGCTTTCTGCCCGCCGCAGGCATCGGTTTCCATGCGATCGCGACCAATCGAACAACACTCGACCTTCTCGGAGGTTTGGGCTATACGCGTGAAAGCTACTACAACGGTACGGTTAATAATTTGGCGACAGCTACGATCGGCGACGAGTTTGCCTACAAAATCACTAAATCGACGACCTTCGCGCAGAATCTGTATTACCTGCCCTCTATCAATCAACCCGTCTACGTCCCGGGCCCTGGCCAAAGTAACCCCAGCAATTACCGCATAAATTTCACGGCTGGGATCTCAACCAAGTTGAACGGCTGGTTAACGGCAAACGCAAACTTCCTCGACCAGTATGTCAGCCAGCCAGTACCGGGCAACACAAAGAACAATGTTGTGTTAACCACTGGTCTTGGCTTCACCTTCGGAGCACCGAAGAAATAACGAAGTGAACGAGTAATCTGTGCGCGGCCGGCGAGGCGATTCGTCGGTCGCGTTTTCTGGTTTGCGGGTGCTACTCAAGGCGTTTGTTCTTTACGCTGCGGAACGCCCATCATATTCTGGAACCACGCGCCGCCCCGTAGTGCGAGTAGACGCTTTACGACGCCTGCTGGGCGCGGAGGCAGTTGCTGAAATTGGCCATTCCTAACGCTTCCGGCGGTAATCGCGCCGTCACCGGTTCCACCCTCCGACCACGCCGCCTTCAACACTCACCGAACTTAAAGGTTTGGCCGCTGGTGGCTGCGACATTCTTCATGGTCTCGGGCGGTGCGTATGGGATTGAAGACGTGGTCCATGGTGCGGGCTATGGGCGCGCGATTCTGATTCTTGCGCTTACTCCGATTTTGTGGAGTCTCCCGACCGCCTACATGATTGGCGAGTTATCGAGCGCGCTGCCCGCAGAAGGCGGTTTTTACGCGTGGGTGCGCCGCGCCATGGGCGACTTCTGGGGCTTTCAGGAGGCGTGGCTGTCGCTGGCGGCCAGTGTCTTCGACATGGCGATTTATCCCACGCTGTTTGTGCTGTACCTGACGCGCCTGTTTCCGTGGTTCGGGGCGAATCATCGGGGGATCATCGTCGGTTTCGCCGTTGTCGTCGTCTGCGTGGTGCTGAACATCGCCGGCGTACGAGTGGTGGCGACGACGTCTGTCTGGCTGTTCGTACTGCTGTCGGCGCCGTTCGTGTGTATCGTCGTACTGGCGCCGTTCAAGTACGGTGCGCTGGCGAACGCGGTGACGACTCCCACAACGTCGCACGTAGGTATCATCGGCGGCCTGCTGATTGCGATGTGGAATTACATGGGCTGGGACAATGCGTCGACCATCGCCACTGAAGTTGAGTGCCCGCAGCGCACCTATCCGCGCGCCGTGATGATCGCGGTGGCGCTGGTTTCGCTAACGTACATTTTGCCGGTTGCGGCGGTTTCGCTGACCAAGCTAAGTCCCACAGCATGGGAAACAGGATCATGGGCTGATATCGCAGGACTGCTGGGGAGCCCATTACTGCGGGTTGCGCTGGTCCTGGGCGGAATGATGAGCGCCTTCGGCATGTTCAACGCGCTGGTGATGAGCTACTCGCGATTGCCCCTAGCGATGGCTCAGGACGGCATGTTGCCTCCGGTGTTCGCGAAAGTCACAAAGCGTTCGGGCGCGCCATGGGTGGCCATCCTGGTTCTGGCAACGGGATGGGCGCTGTGCCTGGGACTGGGCTTCGAGCGGCTGGTCACCGTCGATATTTTCATTTACGGGGCCAGCCTGCTGCTGGAGTTCATTGCGCTGGTGGTGCTGCGGGTAAAGGAACCGAGTCTGCCCCGGCCGTTCAAAGTGCCTGGAGGCACTCCCGGAACAATGTTGGTTGGAGTGTTGCCAATGCTGCTGCTGGGATTCGCGATTGTTCGCGCGGAGTATGAACAGGTGCTGGGAATGAACAGCCGCTGGTTCGGCCTGCTGGTGATTGTCGCGGGATTTGCAGCGTATGGACTGGATGTCGCGCTGCGGCGGGCGCGAGCATCGTCTACCGAAGTGGGTTAGGCAAGAAAAGAGCGGCTTATGGGGCCGCCCTTTTTTTCAGCGCTTGCAAAAACGCGTCGTGCGTCGTTACTGCGGTTTTACGACCAGCAACTCGAATGTGTCGGGAATCATCTTGCGTCGTTGTCCCGGCGGAGGCGGCGTCGGATCGAACTGCGCAGTGACGGTATAGACGGTGTTCGATTTGTCATCCAGCGCCATGGTGCGCGCGCCCTTCTCGGTCGGTACGGTCTGCACCACGGAGTATTTGTCGGGCGTGTCTTCATGAATCACCGTTACCACGCCGTCGGCGCCGCAGGACATGAAAATTTGCTGTGTCTTCGGATTGAAGGCGCCGGCATCGACACCTCCGCCGATGTCAACGGTGGTAACGAGCTTTCCGGAGTCGGGATCGACGACCGCAACAATCTTGCTGGCGCAGCCGGCGAAAAGGCGACGATGCGCGACATCGAAGGCCAATGCGCTGGGATCTTCGCATCCTGCCATGGGATAGTGCTCGGCGACGCGTAAGGTTTTTGGTGTCGATGCGGACGATCTCACTGCGGTCTTCGATATTCACGTACACGTTGCCCTTGCCGTCGGCCACGCCAGTCTCGGGCTTACCCCCGAGCGGCACCGATCCAATGACCTTGCCGGTAGTCGCGTCGACGACGGTACTGTCCTGCGTCTTGGCGTTGAAGGTGTATACGCGTTTGGCTGAGCCGTCGTAGAGGATGGCATCAGGCCGCTCGCCTACTTTCACTTTGTCGATGACCTTGAGCGTCTTGAGGTCGAAGATGACCATCATGTTGTCGCCGCCGCTGCTGATGAAACCGCGGCCGAGTTCCTGGCGCCAGCGCCACACCATGCGTGCCGTACAAGTCAGTGATATCGCCGGATGGCTTGAGCGTCTTGGCGTCAACCACCATGACGTGGTTGCCGCGAGTGATAAAGATGCGATTGCCCGCGGGATCAAATGTGAGGTAGTCCCAGCCGCCCTCGCCGCCGAGTTTGACGCGATCCGCGACTTTGTACGATTTCTGCGCAAAGGCAGGGATCGCCAACAGGAATGCGGTGGTGAGCAGACAGGCAAGAATTCGTTTCATGATTTCTCCTTCTTATAGAGGGTGATTTTCTGCGTGACTCAGGTAGTAGTGCACCGCTGGAGTAATGATCAGCGAGAGCACCATGGAAATTGTGATTCCGCCGATGACGGAGATAGCAAGCGGCTGCAGCATTTGCGCGCCTGCGCCGAGTGCCAAGGCGAGCGGCAACATACCGGCGGCAGCGGCGAGCGCAGTCATCAGGATGGGGCGTAGGCGGCGGCGCCCGGCCTGGACCATTGCGTCAAGAGCCGAGTATCCCATGCCGCGGAATTTCTGGTCAGCATCGAGCAAAAGAATGCCGTTCTTGGCGACGATACCGATCACCATGATCAGTCCCATGAACGACGCGATGTTGAAGCTGGTGCGAGTGATCAGCAGGGCGAGAAATACGCCGGAAGTGGACAGAATCGCCGACGAGAGAATGGCCACTGGCGCAGCTAGCGAACGAAACTCGAAGAGCAGCACGACGAACACCAGCACGATAGCCAATAGCAACACCGTCATCAAGTCGTGAAACGACTGCTGCTGCTCGGCGTAGGTGCCGCCGTAGACGACGCGGATCGACGATGGCAGATGCAGGTCGTCCACGACCTTTTGCACGGCGGCAATCGAGCTGCCCAAATCGCGTCCTTCGAGGCGGGCGGTAACGGCCACTTCGCGTTGCAGGTTTTCACGACGGATCTCGGTCTGGCCCGGTAACTCCTTGACGTCGGCTAGAGCGCCGAGTGTGGCCGTGTGTCCCGAGGCGCTATTAAGCAGCGTATTGCTCATCGCCGACAACGACGTGCGATGCGACTCCGGGTAGCGCACCCGAATGGTGTACGGAATGTCCTGCGCAACCATGGGCGTGGCCGCAGGCTCGCCTTCGAGGATGGCGCTGGCGTCGACTGCAACTTCTTCTGCAGTGAAGCCGGCGCGCGCGGCGACAGTTGGGTCAACATGAAAGACCGTAGCCGGTCCGCTGATAGTATTTTCGATTCCGTTCAGCACGTCGACAACGCCAGGTACGTTGTGAATTGCGTCCCCGACTTTGGGTGCCCATTGTTGCAGAAGCCTAGCATCGGGCGAGAAGAGCTTAATCTGCACGGGTTCGGGCGCGTTCGACAGGTCGCCAATCATGTCTTGCAAAACCTGCACGTACTCGACTTCCAGCCCGGGTTCCTCTTTTTCGACTCTCGCCCGCAACTCGGAGATGATTTCATCGCCGCTACGGCTGCGGTTCGGTTTCAGCTTGACCGCGATGTCGCCACGGTTGGCTTCAGTTACAGCCGCCAGGCCCAATTCCAAGCCGGTGCGACGAGAGGCGCTTTCCACTTCAGGGATATCCCGCAGCATCTGTTCAACGTGGCTCACCATGCGGTTGGTTTCTTGCAGGGAGCTGCCCGCCGGAGAAAAATAGTCGACGATGAATCCGCCTTCGTCCATTTCCGGGAGTAGGTCGGTCCCCAAGGACAGGAAGGCGAACACTGACACGGCAATAATCACGGCAGCGAACAATGCCATCCATTTAGGACGCTCGAGGGCGAAGCGGAGCCAGCGCTCGTAGAAGTCCACCACTTGCCGAAAGCGTCCGGTGATGGAAGCGTCTTCTGCGGCCATCAGCCGCTCTCTGTCCGTCAGGCTTGTCTCGACGAGATCGCTGCGCGGCGGAGTTTCAGTGTGCGTTCCACGAATGAAAAACTGGCTGAGGGTTGGCGTCCAGGTAAGCGCCAGTCCGAGTGAGGCAAGCAGTGACGCACCGACCGTGATAGCCAGCGCGCGGAAGAACACTCCCGTCACGCCGGTGATGGCGATGAGAGGAAGAAATACGACGATGGGCGTGATGGTCGAGCCGATGAGCGGAACCGTGACCTCGCCGAGAGCGCTTTGAATGGCCTGCAGACGTCCTTGTCCTGCGTCGCGATGCAGCGCGACATTTTCCACGACCACGATGGCGTCGTCGATCACCAGGCCAACGGCCGCGGCCAGACCGCCCAGCGTCATCAGGTTGAAACTCTGGTCGAGCATCTTGAGTGCGATGAAGGTGATGAAAATCGTGGCGGGAATCACCAGCACAGCCACCAGTGAAGTGCCCCAGTCGCGCAGGAACAGCACCATGATGAGCGACGCGAGAATAACGCCGATCAAGATGGCATCGCGCACGCTGTGGATGGAATCGACCACCAGCCCCGACTGGTCATAGAACGGCTCGAGATGAATTCCAGGAGGGAGGGACTGACGGATGCGCTCGACCTCGGCATGCACTTCGTTGGCAACGGCGACGGTGTTGCTGTCGGGCTGACGATTGACGCTGAGCAGAACGGCGGGCTGTCCGTTGGCGGTGACAATGGTGTACACGGGCTTGACGGCAGGAGCCACCGATGCGACATCGGCGACTTTCACAGGAATGCCGGCGGGAGTGTACTTCACGACAATCTGCCCGAGTTGTTCGGGGTCGTGCACCTGCGCATCGACTAGTCCGAGGAACAACTGATGGTTCTGCTCGAGCAGTCCGGGTGAATCGATGAGGTTAGTGCGTCGCACCGCGTCGAGTATGTCCGACACTGTGACACCCGCTGCGAGAAGCTTCGCCGGATCGGGCGTGATGTGGAACTCGGGCTCCTGGCCACCCTGTACCAGCACAGTGGCGACGCCGTCGAGACGGTTGAGTCGCGGCTTCAGATCATAGGTCGCCATGGTCCAGAGTTGAGTCTGCGGCACCGTGTCGGAGGTGAGGCTGTACCCAATGATGGGAAAACTCGCAAAGGTGAGGCGGTGCGTTTGAATGGTCGCGGTCGGCGGCAGCGAAGTGCGGACGTTGGCCAGCGCCGCATCGACCAGTTGCAGCGTGGTCACCATGTCAACGTGCCAGTCGAAGAAGAGATCGATTTCGGCCGAGCCGCGGCTGGTGATCGAGCGTACCTGAGTGAGGCCGGGCACGCTGTTGACCGATTCCTCGATGGGACGCGTGATGGTTACCATCATCTGGTCGATCGGCATCACGCCGTTGTCCACGCCGATCAGCACGCGCGGAAAGTTAGTCGCCGGAAAAACTGAAATTGGAATGGTGAACGCGAGGTACGCGCCGGCTGCCACGAGGATGAGGATCAGGAAGACGATCGACTTGGCGTAGCGCGTGAACCAATAGCGCTGGCCGGATTCCTCCGGCGTCCGCATTCCGGCAAGGAAAGATTTGAATCTTTCTCGCATCAGTTCTTGTCTTTTTCCGCCGGGGGCTTTGGGGGGGCGGGAGGCGGTTCAGGCTCCACGACTTTTACTTTGGTCTTGTCAGGCAGACCGTAAGAGCCGTGCGCAATGACGGTCTCGCCACCGCTGAGTCCGCTGGTGATTTGCACGCGGGGGCCGTCGTGAATGCCAGTTGTCACCTCAACCTGTTGTGCCCGGCCATCGGCGACGATCATGACTGAGGTCGCGCCCTCAGCCGTTTTCAGCAAGGAAGGCGCGGGCACGACGACCGCATCCTTGACCGTTTGCGCGACCATTTCCACGGCGACCGTCGCACCCGGCCGAAGGCGTCCGTCGGCGTTTGGAGCTTCGACCCATACCTCGACTGTCGTGCTGTTGGGATCGAGCGCCGGGCTTACCAGAGTCACCTTTCCGGCAACAGCGACGTCGCCCGGGACCTTTATAGTGGCGTCGTCGCCGGGTTTGAGCTGTACGGCCTGGTCCTGCGGGATGTGGGCCTTGGCGATGACCGATGAAGTGTCCATCACCGTCAGCAGCGGCATTCCGGGAGGAGGCGTTTCACCGGGATAGGTCGGCCGATCGGTGACCACTCCGTTGATTGGACTGCGCACTTCGGAGTACGCGAGCTGCGCCGCGGCGCCTTCGTATTTTCCCTTCGCTGACGTAAGCTGGCCTTTTGCCGATTCAAGCTGCTGCTTCTTGCCGGCGGCTTGCAACGCAGCGATGTGCATGGAGGCAATTTCGTACTGCGATTTGGCCTGGATCAGCGCGACGGACGACTGGTCGTAATCTTTGCGTGGCAGTGCACCCTGCTGGTAGAGGTTCTTGCGGCTGTCGTAAATCTTCTGCTCGGCGTCGTAGTTTTCCTTGGCCGCCTTGAAGTCGTACTCGGCTTTCTGCCATTCCTCGGGCAGCGCCGATGCTGTCTCGATACCATAATTCGCTTCTGCCTGCTGGTACGAACCCTTGGTGTCGGTCTCGGCGGCGGCCAGGTCGCGGTTCTCCAGCACCGCCAGCAGTTGCCCGGCCTGCACCTTGCTCCCACGATTCACGTAAAACGTTTTCACCGGTGCAACGATCTTGGGTGTGATGGCCGCCTGATTCTTCGGATACAGCACAGCCTCGCTGCGAATCACCTGCCGAATTGACTGCTTTTCTGCTTTCACCGCCTGGACGGTGACTTCCGGCTCGGCCTCCGCTTCTTTTTTGGAGCAGGCGATTACGGGCAGAAGAGCGGCTCCCACAATGAGGTACATAGTCGCTTTAGAGACCACTCGGGAAGCATTCATTAGAAGGCCCCCGTAAGGGTCTGCAGATTGGCCAGAGCGAGGTGATAACGGAGTTCGCCGTCGTGGTAACTGTTGCCGGCAGAAGTGAGAGTGTTCTGCGCATCCACTACTTCCAGCGCGCTGGCTTCGCCCGCCTGGTAGCGCAGATTGGTAAGGCGCAGGCTCTGCTCCGCGAGATCAGTGGATTCCTTCAACATCTGCAGGTGCTCGTACGCGATCTGCGCCTCGCTGTAAAACGATTGCAAGTCGGCGAGCGCCTGGCGTTGTGCGGCGCTGAGCTCGACTTGCGCCTGATGGCGCAGCAACTCCGCCTGGCGAACCTTGCTTTGGGTCGCGCCCCAGTTCCACACCGGAATGTTCAGCGTCGCGGTTCCGGCGTAGCCGAGGTTTTGCGTTCCATCGGGCGCGCGCTTGGCAAATTGGTTGGCGTCGATGCCATAGAACATGTCCACCGAGAGAGAAGGAAGGTATCCGGCCCGCGCAACGCCGACCTGCTTGTTTGCTACCGTGAGCGAGGCGAAGGCGGCTTGCAATTCGGGGTTGCTTTTCGCCGCCATCTCTTGCAGTTCGTTCATCGGCGGCAATGCCGGAGCGGCGCTGAGATCGTTGACCAGGGTGAAGTCCTGAAAGAAATTCGGAAACAACAGCACGGCCAGGGCAAGGCGAGCATTCAGTTCCGCGAGCTTCGCATCATCCCGTGCACGCTTTAAATCGTTGGCCTGAATTTGCGCCTTCACGGTGTCGGAGTGCGCGACTTCGCCGCCTTCTTCGAGCTTGCGGCTGAGGTCGAGGAAGCGCTGGCCTTCCGTGTTAGCACGTTCGACGTTCACCGTCTTAGTTTGCGCGGCGAGCAGCCCATAGAAGGCTTGCACCACGGTCACGGTGAGTCCGCGGGCGGCGATCTCAGCACGCGCTTTGGCCAGTGCATGCACAGCGGCGGTGCGTTGATAGTCGAGAACTTCGGCGGGCCCAATGGTCTCGTGGGCCACGCCTTGGCTGATGTATTCGTGCACGCCGTTGTTGGCGATGTAGCGGCCCGAGGCCGTTCCGTTGCCCTGGGTGTAAGTGAAGCTATTGTTGTAATCCACTCCCGGCAGCAAAGAAGCGCGCGACTGGTAACGGTCTTCGCGTGCCAGTCCAAGCTCGGTGACGGCGGCCTGGAACTGCGGGCTGTTCGTCTTGGCGCGTGCCAAGGCGTCGGCCAGCGTCAGGACGACTGGCGCCGGTTGTGCCTGCGGCGCCGCTGGGGCGGACGGCGGCGTCTGTCCGCACGCCATTGCCAGGCAGAACATTGCCATGCTCGTTACTGCGAGTAAGCGAATCACGAGTACGTCCCTCAACAGAATCCTAGTGCACACCTTAATGGAAGCTGAATCAAAAAGAGGATGGGAGTGCTTACACCGGCAAGGAGACGACCATGCGAGTGCCTTCGCCGACGCTGCTATGCGGCTCGATGGCGCCGCCATAGGCCTCGATCAACGCCTTCGATATGGCGAGTCCTAATCCATAACCTCCGGTGTTGCGGGCGCGAGAAGCGTCGCCGCGATGGAAGCGCTCGAAGATATGCGACAGTTCAGACGGCGGAATACCCGGGCCCCGGTCGGCGACATCGACGTAGCTCCGCCCATTGTTGGCGCGCACGCTCATGCGCACGGTCCCGCCTTCAGGACTGAAACGAATGGCGTTCTCCAGCAGGTTCGACCACACCAGTTCGAGGTCATCGGGATCGGCAGGCATTTGCAGGGAACCATTGGCGGAGAAGTCGATGGTGACGCGGCGCTGCTGGGCGACAGGCCGCATCCGTTCGATGGCCGACTCGCATGTCATTCCCACATCGATGGGCACGAAACTCTTATGCAGGTTCCCGGCGGCCCACTGTTCCGCGCGTGCAAGCCGCAGCATGGAATGTAGCAGCTTCTCCAGCCGCGCCATATCGTCGAGCGCATCCTCAAGTCCGGTGCGGTATTCGTCGGAGGTGCGGGGCCGTTGCAGCAAAGATTGCAGCGTTGACTTCAAGATCGCCACCGGCGTCTTGAGTTCATGCGCGGCATTGGCCAGGAACTCGCGCTGTTGCGTGAATGCTCGTTGCAGGCCGTTGAGCATCGAGGTCATAGCGTGAGTTAAGGGCTCGAGTTCAAGCGTGTCGCGCGCCTCCTCGGGCGGATTCAGTTTCCAGTTGGAGGGAGAGATGACGGCCGCGCTGTTGGCCAAGTCTGACAGCGGACGCAAGCTGCGCCGCAGGGCCCACAGCGAAAAGCTGCCCGAAATCGTCAACAGCAGCAGGCTTCCCACGGCGATGTAGAGCAATACCTCGCTGACTGCGCGCTTTACCGGCGTGATAGGCGATGCATAAGTAACCGTCAGATTGTCGGGCGACGGAGTATCTCCTTCGCGATCGAGCACGGGTATCCGCTCGAGTCGAACCGCCCTATAGGGAATTCCATTCACGATATAGGTTGCGATCCAGCGTTCACCCCGCGGCGGCAGGACACCGTGCTTCTCAGGCCAATTGGGGGAGCGAGCAATGAGCGTGTGATCATTGGCGAAGACTTCGTACAGGTCTTGGACATCAGGATCAAGCGACCGTGGAGCGAGGTCGTTCTCAAATATCAATTTGGGCGGCGCGTCTTCCGAGTAGCGTACCAGTGCCGCGATGCTCATCGCGCGGCCTTGCAGCGCGACATCGAAGGCGCGACGCAGTTGCACTCGGGTTACGAACACGGCTACATCGACCAAACCGATTGCCAGCACCAGTTGCGAGATCACGATGGCGGCGATGAGACGCCGCTGAATGGAAGTCTTCGCCATATCAGGCACGCAACATGTATCCCTGCCCGCGCAGGGTGTGAATCAGCTTGGCTTCTCCGCTGTCGTCGAGTTTGCGGCGCAAGCCGGAAATATACACCTCAATTACGTTGCTGAAACGCTCCCAATTGAAATCGTAAAGATGCTCGAGAAGCTCGGTCTTCGAGACTACCGCACCCGGTCGGTGGGCGAGATACTCCAAGACGCGATACTCCATCGCGGTCAGCGTGACGGGCTCGCCCCCGCGACGGACGGTAAGGTCAGAGGTGTTGATCTCAATGTCTCCGACCTTCAAGACTGCGTTTCCATGTCCTTTACCGCGGCGAATGAGCGCCTTGGCGCGCGCCAGCAGTTCACCCAGATCAAACGGCTTGGCGACGTAATCGTCGGCGCCGGCGTTGAGCAAGCTGACAATGGACTCTTTCTCGTCGCGTGCGGTCAACACCAGCACGGGAGTCTCGGCGCCGCTCGCCCGCAACTGCTTGAGCAAGCTAAGGCCATCGATTTTGGGCAGCATCAGGTCGAGCATGACCAGGTCATACGGATTGGTCTGCGCCATGTATAGGCCGTCTTCGCCGTCCAGCGCGACATCGACGGCGTAACCCGCACTTTCGCGCAGGCTGCGGGCAATGTTTTCCGCCAGTCTTCGCTCGTCTTCGACAATCAATACACGCATAGCTTAGCCGCAATATTGCCGATTAAGGCCGGTAGCATGGGAATTCCTTCCCATTATTAGCCAAAATTAGATGAAGCCGCGCTTAAATCGCAGCCTGAGGAGTGCCGGAGAAGCTACTTGAGGCGCACGCGCAGATAGACGTTCACCCCCAGCGGATGGTCCCCGTAATAAGTCTTGATGGTGGCAGGGATTTCGTAAATCGACACGTTTACGCCCAAGCCAGTCTGCGCGCGATGAAAGGTGCCGATATCGCGCGTGTATCCGACGGTGTAGGCGCCTATGTCAAACCATCGCGAGCCGGTCTGCACAAAGAGTTGTTCTTCCAGCGCGGGATTGTCGGCGAACAATTCATCGCGCTGCGTCCACTCGTAACGTCCGGTGACGAAGTTTTTGTTGCGGAAGGGAACCACGGTCTCCGCCAGCACTGCATTTGAGCCGTACTTCGGAGCAGTCTTCCAGTTCCGGCCCCAGATCAAACTCGTTGCCCACCAATTACCGTTAGGCCGGGGCACAATATATTCCACCGAAGCTGTGGTGCGATTCACGTCGCCCGGTTCGAGTTGCTCCGGGTTAACCAAGTGTCCCGCCGAAATCTGCGCGGCCCAGCGTGGCGTGGGCGTGAAGGTAATGCGTCCGGAGTAAGAATTCATCGGACCGAAGTCGAAGTTCCAGCGGTTCTCGTCAGGCTCGGTGCCGTGGAATCCCGAGGCCTCGAACCTTAACCATCGGAACGCCAGCACTCCAGTCAGTACGTTGCTGGCGATGTGAGTGGAGTCTTCCCAGTGATGGCCGAGCGTGGCCTGCGGAATTTCAATCGCCGAAGCACGATGCGGATAAGCCACCGGTCCCAGTGCGGGATCGCCTTCAACGGCGTAATACAAATCGGCGGTCGCCCGCTCTCCCACGCTGTGGGAGTACTGCACGCTTAACTCCATCACTAAATCGTGCGGATGCTGGGCGTTGGTGATAGGTTCGCCAAACGCGGTTTCGCCCGTCTGGAAGAGCAACGGGTAACGGCGGTCGGTAATGGTAGCGGGCTCCAGGCTGAGCATCGTGCGCAGCAGCACGCTGCCTCCTGCGAGTCGGTGGGTTGCGCCCAGCATGCCCCAGTTCGTCGAGTACAGCTTGTCGGCACCTAGCGGACCGGTCTGCTGGGTATCGACCACAAATGCCTGTCCCATCCACATCAGGTTCCACGATCCCACCGAGGTCATCACCATTGGCATCGGCCAGGCCGAAGGTTGCACCGACGTTCCCGACGATTCTCCCATGAAGAACATTTCCGAGGACGGCATGCCGGAATTCATGGGATGATGCCCCGACATGTCCATTCCGGGCATATCGGCCGGTTGCGTAGTGGGTTGCGAAATTTCTGAACTCGTAGGGATTTGAGCGACTGTCGGTAAAGTCCAAAGCCGTCCAGCGATAAGCAGCACAAGCGCAGCGCGAGAACATTTCAGGCGGCTGACCCAGGGTTTCCGATGCTTTAGCCCGTTGGTCATGAAAACCGGGCCGACCACCACGTAAGCTGATCGGATCGTGGGTTGATTGTAAAAGAGGCCCGCCAAACGTGCCGGACGCCTCTGACGAATTTGAGATGCCGAGTGTGCGGCATATCACAACCGGGATCGTCGTCGGATGCTAACATTTTCGCCATCTGAGGCATGAGTATCGCTATGGCAACAGCAGTCGTAACTCAACCCGCCGTCGAGCAGTTCGAAGCCGCCGCCAAAGCTGCGGTGGCCACGGTGGAAATCATCGAACGCAGTCCGGCGGCATTGCGCGATGCGATTTTGCGCAAAGCCGGCGACGCCGACCGAATCTTGTTTGCTCCTCCCCAGGATCTGCCCGCCGAATTGTTCGCAGACTTTGCCCGCGATCCGCGCGTTCGTGCCGAACCCACAGCGGAAGAACTAGTGAATTCACCGGCCGGAGTCACCGAAGCCTTCGCTGCCGTCGCGCGCACCGGATCGGTTTGTGTCGATGTCGGCTATCAGCGGACTGGCATGGCGAGTTTGCTTGCGCCTCTGCACATCGCGGTCGTTGCGGCCGAAACCATCGTGCCGCAGCCGCGCGACCTGTTTCGCGAAGACGTGCTCGGCGGCAAAGGGCTGGTTCGAAACTTCGTCTTCATCACCGGGCCGAGCGCAACCGCCGACATGGGCCCGCTGGTCCGCGGCGTACACGGCCCGCATCGTTTGCACATCATTGTTTTGCGATAAACGCTTTCAGATAAAGCCCAGAGGTAAGCATGGCAGCTCCCGTAAATCCCGTCGACATTCAGCCGCGGCAAGTGGCCAACAAGAGCAAGAAGAAAGCGCTGATCGACGCCCTTCGCATGACGCTGGACGTGCAGAGTCCCGCCGTTCGCCGCAACACCCAGACCTTCAACCGCAATCGCTACACCGCCGTTGCGCGCATCGCCGACTATGACGCGATGAAAGACCGCGCCCGCCGCACCAAAGAGAACGCCATCGCCAACCTGCCGGCGCTGTTGCAGCAACTCGAAGCCAGCGTTCTCGCCAACGGCGGACACTTCTTTCTCGCCAAGACAGCCGCTGATGCCAACAATTACATCCGCGACGTGCTGGTGAAGCACGAAGTGAAACTGGTGGTGAAAGGGAAGAGCATCACCTCGGAAGAGACCCGGCTGAATCACGCGCTGGAAGCCGTCGGCATCACGGTAGCCGAGAGCGATCTGGCAGAATTCATACTGCAGGTCGCTGACGAGCAGCCGTCGCACATCATTGCTCCGGCGCTGCACTATTCGCGCGAGCGCATCACTGCACTGTTCAAACGCAAGTTCCAGACCGATCTGCCGCTCGACACCGGCGAAGAACTGACGCGCTTTGCGCGCGAGATCTTGCGGCAACAGTTCATCGGCGCGGATGCGGGGATCTCCGGCGCGAACCTCATCGCCGCCGACAGTGGGACCCTGATGCTGGTGGAGAGCGAAGGCAACATCCGCATGACCACTACGCTCCCGCCGGTGCACATCGCGATTGCGGGCATCGAGAAGGTCGTGCCGTCGCGGTCGGACTTTCAGTCCTTCATCGAATTGCTTCCTGCCAGCGCTACCGGCCAGCCCCTGACGTCTTATGTCAGCATTCTGCGCCCGCCGTTGCCGGCGCCGCCCTTTGCCGCGCCCGGAAAGACTGTGAAGCCACGCGAGTTTCACATGGTGCTCATCGACAACGGACGCTCGACCATGCGCGAGGACCCGGTGCTGCACGAGGCGTTGTATTGCATCCGTTGCAGCGCCTGCCTTAACGTGTGCGCGAATTTTGAGACCGTCGGTGGCCATGCCTTTGGCGGCGAAACCTATTCGGGCGGGATCGGCGGCGCGTGGGAAGCCGGTACGGGCAAGTTGATGAACGCCCGCTTCAGCGAGTTGTGTACCGGATGCTCGCGCTGCATTCCGCAGTGCCCGATTCGCATC
The DNA here is from genome assembly GCA_963730105.1 of uncultured Acidobacteriaceae bacterium. Classification (GTDB taxonomy): domain Bacteria; phylum Acidobacteriota; class Terriglobia; order Terriglobales; family Acidobacteriaceae; genus DASRAA01. The sequence continues at coordinate 293,415 of CAVSQO010000001.1, read as the reverse complement.
GACATTCCGTGGCTCAACCAGAACCTACGCCAGCGCATGAACCAGGCCGATGGCGCTTCAGTGCAGAAGTCGCTGTTCGGCAGCCTGACCGGCAGCGCGCCCCAAGACCGGGTCGCGCCGTTGCAGAAACAGTTCTTCGCCAACTATCACAAATTCGGCAAGTGGGGAACGGACTTTGCATCGCTGGCCAACAGTTCGAGCCACGCTCCTGGAGTGCGCAAGCTCATGGAAGACGTGCTTGGCGTCGATCACCGTCGCGAGTTGCCGGCCTTCCCCGCGAAAACCTGGGAGCAGCTGTTCCGAGAAGAGCCAGCCGCTTCCAAGGCCGCGGCGATCGAACCCGGAATCGTCATGCTGGCCGACACGTTCACCAATTACGGTACGCCCGAGCGGGGAATGGCATCGGTGCGAGCTCTCCGCGCGATTGGAGTTGACGTGGTGCTTACCCCGTCGATCCCGGACGGACGTGCGGCCATGTCGCAAGGCATGATCGATACGGCCCGCCAGCAGGCCCGTGCTATGGCAGCCATGTTGCGGCCGTATCTCGACAGCGGCAGAAAAATCGTGGTCGTCGAGCCCAGCGTTCTCGCTATGCTGCGCTTTGACAACAAGCACCTGCTCGACGACGAAGCGACAGTCGCCGAGCTGGCCGCCAATAGTTTTGAGCCGCTGCAAGCTTTGTGGGATATTGCCACCGAGGCTCATATCGATTTAGCTGAGCTCTTCCCGGCCAGTAAGTCCCGCTTCGGCACTCGCCTCTTCTATCACGCGCACTGTCAGCAAAGAACGTGTAACGCCGCATCGCAGACCATCGACCTCCTGCGCGCCGTCGGCTTCGATGTGGTCACTTCGTCGGTGGAATGTTGCGGCATGGCCGGCAGCTTCGGCTATAAGCACGATTACTACGAACTCAGCATGGCTGTCGGTGCCGACTTGTTCGAGCAGGTTCGCGCTGCTGAAGACGACACAGGGCCACGGGTACTAGTCGCCAGCGGAATCTCGTGCCATGAGCAACTGATGGCCGGAATGGGGCGGACTGTTCTGCATCCCGCTGAAGTACTTGTAAGTACCCTAAAAATGTGACGGTTGGACGGAATGGTAACTAGCCTAAACAGGCCGGTTTAGGGAAGCTCTGAAAAGTGCCAATTCTAAATTAAGTATTTTGTGATAGTTATGTCACACGCCACTGATTACCCTTAGTTACTTTTTGGTTACTGAAGGTGTATTTACTTCCGGAGTTTTTCGCCGCACAATCGCAGGCGTAGTTAGGCAGTTCTGGGGGAGGGCTGCCTTCTAGGCGCTTCGCGGGTCACGCGGAGCGCTTTTGATTGCGGGTCACATTTGCGTCGACTGCCCACCCGCGTTGGAATTATCGCGTCTCGTCCCAAGCAAAAGGCGACTGCCCACCTTCTGCCCACCGCATCCGCGAGTCCTCGCATGCATCTAATGGTTGTTCCCGTCAGAAAATTTCGGGTGATACGATTGAATCGCGGTTTTCTGTATGAGTGCCGCGCAGCAGCGGCGACCCCTCAGGAGGATCAATGGCAAGTGACGCAATTATGGAAATAACCGACGCGAATTTCGACCAGTCGGTGTTGAAGTCGGACCAACCGGTGATGATCGATTTTTGGGCAACGTGGTGTGGCCCGTGCCGGGCACTGGCGCCCGTCGTGGATGAGGTCGCCCAGAGCTATAGCGGCCGCGTAAAAGTCGGCAAGATGGACGTGGACAAGAACGTGTCGACCCCGCAGCGTTATGGCGTGCGCGGCATTCCGACTCTTCTGATTTTCAAGGGCGGCCAGGTGCAGGAACAGATCGTTGGTTACGTCTCGCGCGACGTGATCGAGAAGGCTCTCGACAAAGCGCTGTAATTTGGAGTGCAGCTTCAATCGGCGCGGCTATGTCCGCGCCTTTTTCTTTGCGAATGGCGTTCAGTACTTCCGCAGCACCCCGATGACGCGCCCCTGCACTTGCACCGTTGCCGCCGGAACCATGATGGGCTGCATGGTTGCGTTCGACGGCTGCAACCGGATCTTGTCGCCCTCGGTGTAAATGCGTTTCAACGTGGCATCCGAGCCATTCACGAGCGCCACCACGATCTCGCCATCGCGCGCTGTCTTGGTTTTCTCCACCAGCACGTAATCGCCGTTCACGATGTGCTCGTCCTGCATGCTCTCGCCCGTCACTTGCAGCACGTAAACGTCTTTCGAGCGGGTGAAATCGGCCAGCGAAATCGACTCGGGATTCTCCAGCGCCTCCACCGGACGGCCAGCCGCAATGCGTCCGATCAGGGGAAGCGTGAGACCCGCAGCTGCCGACGCTCCGCCCAGGATTTGCCGCATGCGTCCGCGCGGTTTCAGCAGATCGATGGAGCGGCTGCAATTGTAGTCGCGCTTCAGCAATCCTTTGTGCTCCAGGTTGCTGATGTGTTTGTGAACGGTGGCCAGCGAACTCAGTCCCAGCCCTTCGCCGATCTCTTCGAACGAAGGCGAATAACCATTTTCTTCGACGAAACGGGCGAGGAAATCGTAAACCTGTTTTTGACGGCGAGTGAGAGCCATATGTGGTCGGGCCTCCGCTGCTATTGTGAGCGAACAAAAGGCGAAGTGTCAACGGAGCGGTAGATAACGGTACATAAGTGGTTACTAAATCTCGGGATGATCGCGGCCACCGCACCTATCGACGAGCTACCGAGTTGGAACTTTCAGGTTGCTGACGATTTCGTCGGCCGATTCGATCGCCTTCGACAACTCTTCGTCCGTATTGTAAAAATGCGGCGAGAAGCGGACACCCGCTTTGGGACGGTAGTCGACCAGCACATCTCTCTTGAGCAACTCTTCGCAAACCAGTTGCGCGTCGGGCATGTCGATGGAGACGGTCCCGCCGCGACGTTCGGCATCGCGCGGCGTGTTCACTCGCCAGCCTCGCTGGTCAGCCATCTCGATGAGCAGTGCGGTTTGTCGCATTGACTTGGCACGAATGTTCTCTATGCCGGCCTCGCCGAGGATCTTCAATCCCGGACGTGCGGCGTGCAGCGCCGGAATGTTGGGCGTCCCCTGAGTGAAGCGGTACATGGTGTCGGTGTATTGGGTCGGTCCGATCTCGAAGTTGAAGGGACTTTCGTGTCCCATCCATCCTGTAAAGCTTGGCTGAAGTTTTCTTGTCAGGTCGGAACGCACGTAGAGATAGCCTGTACCGGGCCCGCCGCACAGCCACTTCAGCACGCCGCCGGTGCAGAAATCGACATTGAGTGCCTGCACGTCGAACGGCACAGTGCCTAGCGACTGAAATGAGTCCAGCAGCACGTAAGCGCCGACGCGATGCGCCTTCTCGACGATAGCCGCAACATCCTGAATAAACGCGCTGCGAAAGATCACATGCGAGATGGGAACGATCAGTGTCTCTTCGTCGATCGCGTTGAGCAGACGCTCGGTGTTCACATGAATGCCGTCGTCGCTCGGCACCATAACGACGCGGGCGCCGCGGATTCGTTGTGCCTCCCAGAAATACATGATGGAAGGAAAGTTCAGGTCGCTGTAAACGACCTTGTTGCGACGGCCGCTGAAATCAAGACACGACGCAACCGTCGCTTCGCAGGTCGTCACATTTTGCAGACACGCCACCGAGCCGCGCGGTGCATTCATCAGCGCGCCGACTTCGTCGCCGACCTGCGCGCCCAGCATCCACCATTCTTCTTCCCATGCGCGCACGCCACGGGTGTTCCAAATGTCGGCATAGTGGTGCAATGCGTCATCGACGCCTCGCGGCATGGCGCCCAGAGAATTGCTGATCATGTAGGTAGTGCGCTCGAGAATGGGAAATTCCGGGCGGAAGCGCAGCAGTTCATCGGTCATGGCGGGTATTCTAGACCAACAGCAGTTTGTCCCAACCGCTCTAGCACCCGACGAAGGGAATTGGTATCACCGCGCAAGAGCAGAGGCTAACACTAGGCTTCGTTCAAGAACCTCCGTGTCCTCCGTGTCTCCGTGATGAACTGCCTTTCGAGGATTCCGCGAAGCGCCGGACCTGCAAAAATCATCTAAACTAGCCACAAGTCCGGGTGAGGAGTATCCCCCATGCGCAGAGTTGCATTCCTGTCCGTCGCCTTCGCTTTATCCGTTTCGCTTTCGCTCGCCGCCCAACAGCTTCGCGGCGATTACATCGAATCGCGTTCCACCGACGTTTACGTCGCGCAATGCTTCGCCAACGGCGAGGTTGGATTGACCGGCAACTTCGCGCTCATGGCATGGCACATCGAGGAAGGCGCATGGAACGGCGTTAAGCTCGACGGCCTGACCGTTGCCGCCGCTGTGCGGGCGCGGGCCACCCTGGGCGATCCCTACGGCGATCCATATCCCGCACAGGCTGTGCTGATGGTGGACAACGCCGCTAATCCCGCCCAACGCGCAGCGCTGATCGCACTCGCCCAGCATGAAGGCGGACGTCTGCTGGAAAACGTCGCGCGTGTGGACTACGTCCCCGTGGTGCTCGATGTCCCTGCCGATCTGCACACGGGCAGTGCCGTACTTCGCGCCGGACACCTGGCCACCATCGTGACCCGCCCGCTGAACCACCACGACCACATTTGCGGTAACGAGACCAACTTTTATCCGCCGCTGAACAACGTCGATCATGCAATGTCGGCGGTTGCCGTGACCGATGAGTTCCAGGGCGAGGGCCTCGATTCTCACTGGACCAGCCACGACCGTCGCAGCGCCTACATCGGCACCTTCAGCGAAGGCCAGTCCGCAATGGCCATCCCGGTCGCAGCATCGGCCACGCATCCGGCTGGCGAGTAGCGCGACGAGTTAGCTCGCTCATCTTGTGACTTCGGCACTTGCGACGCCCTGCCCTGAGGCGGTAACTTCGCCACGGGAGCCTTCATGCATCGCATCGTTCGCTTTATCCGCCGGTCGTGCCTTTTCCTTATTACTAGTTGTTGGCTATTGGCCGGCTGGGTAGCACCGGTTTCTGCCGCCGACGCAGGCGTCCAGCGCATTGGACCGTTGGCGGCTGCCTCTGCTCCCGACGACATAAAGCAGGCAGTCGAAGAGAAAGGCTACCGCGTCATCCTTGACGACGGTTGGACGGCGGAATTCTGGTTTGCTCGCCCGCTGGTTACCGCCCACAAGGACGCGCCCGGTGCCCTGTATCCCGATCTGACGAACGGTGAATTCGTTGCCGTCGTCAACTATCCCAAGGGCGCGTCGGACTATCGCGGTCAGACGATTCCCGCCGGATACTACACGCTGCGCTATCAATACCTGCCGCAGGACGCGAACCACATGGGCGTATCCCCCAATCCAGACTTCCTGCTGGCCATTCCCATCGCAGCGGACGCCAACCCCGCCGACAACCTGGCGTTTCGGCCGCTGGTCAAGCTGAGCGCCAAGACAACAGGCACTGCTCATCCGGCAGTGATTGCGCTGGCGCCAGCGGGGAATCCGGGTGCGGTCGCGCAAAGCGAGGGCCTTACTGTGTTTTCCGTCGCTGTTCCGGCAGGCGGATCATCACCCGAGAAGATCGGAATCGTGGTGAAGGGGCAGGCAACGCAATAATCCAGCCCGCGGGACAACCGCCGACACATAGATCTGCAAGAAAATTTCTCTTGAGCTTGCAAAAGCGCGGCCGTGGCTTCGTTAAGCTGTTGCAGTCTTCATCACCTATGATGCACTTCGCAACAGCCGCCAAAACCGAACTCAACACAACCTAAGCTGCTGATTTACTTCGACCTAACCCCGTAATTGGCCTATATCTGTTGAAGCAAATCGCCTCACCGATGCAGAACGCATCAAATTTAATCTCCCGAAAATTCATTCTCTGCAGCGATAGATTTTGCAACACCACTCTGTAACTACTTGCAACACACACGAGTTACGCAATGACCGCGCGCGTCAATCACCCGCATCACGAATTGGCATCCCGAATGCCTTAGAGAAAGGTGTAAAGCGTCAAGCAAATGACGCAGACAGAAAACAGGAGGCACGTCATGACAGTACTTTTGGTTCTTGCCACTTTCGCAATTTTTCTGACCATCGATTTCTTCTACTCCAAAGCGAAGCATCCTGTGTTGCAGGTAGCTCCGGCGATCAGCAAAGTTGAAGGCGCGGTGGTAGCACGGCCGCGGCCGAGTCTGGTCGGTGGGTTCTCGGTTCCCGACAATCTTCGCTACCATCCGGGACACACCTGGGCACTGAGTGAGAGCCCCAACCTGGTTCGCGTCGGCATTGACGATTTCGCCAGCAAGCTCAGTGGCAACGTGGAGCAGGTGAATCTGCCGCAGCGGGGCCAGTGGATCCGCCAAGGCCAGAAGGTGTGGAGCATCGTGCGCAACGGCGTGAAGGTCGACATGGTTTCGCCCATCGAAGGCAGCGTGGCCGACGTGAACGACGCGGTGGCCAGCGATCCGTCACTGCTCTCCAAAGACCCTTACGGCGAAGGTTGGATGGTTACCGTGCAGGCACCCGACGCCAAGACCAGCTTCCGCAACCTGCTGGGCGGCGCACTGGCGCGGTGGTGGACCGAAGAGTCCTCGATGCGCCTGCAGCGCATGATGCCCAGCGCGCTCGGCGCCTTGGCGCAAGACGGCGGAGTGGCCGTGAACGACCTGGCCGCAACTCTTCCCGACGAGCAGTGGGTGAAAGTAACTCGCGAGTTCTTCCTGACATAGTCCCAACGCCCCGCGGAGCCTCCTGCCGCGGGGCAGTTCAGCAGTCGGGTGCAACCCACCGGCCGTGTAGCTTCGAGATGCAAGGTAAACCGACCTCGGCATTCGAACTCGCGGCCGAACTGCTATGCGGCTTCTTTGCGGTTGGCGTTTCTCAGTTAGTGAATTCAGCGACGCACGCGCATCCCTGCTACCGGAGTTTCTAGAGCTGTCTTGCCCGCTCAATTGTCTTGCTTATCGATGACGTACTATCACGCCAGCTCCCCGAGGTGTATCAAGAGTTGCACTATCGTGTCATTGCTGAGCCACTTATTCTCCAGTAGTACTCAAGTTACTGATAAATGTGATACTGATAGTTCTCTGGCCTAATTCACTGGACATTCAGTAGTTGGGCGGCCGCCCGGGGGTTGAGCGATGCAAAAGTGGCTTTTGTCGTTGCTGTTGGTTGGGGTAACGTTGTTCGTTGGTTGTGGAGGTAGTTCCGGATCCGGTCCCACGCCGCCACCGACGACGCCAACGCTGACCGCGATCACCGTCACTCCCGGCCAACCCAGCATTGCTTTAGGCACCACCCAGCCCACGCAGCAGTTCGCGGCCACGGGCACCTACAGCGACGGAAGCACCAAGGTCCTCACCTCAACGGCCAACTGGATTCTCCAGCAATCCGGCCGTTGCGACCGTCAATACCACGGGCCTTGCAACGGCGAATGACGGCGTGGCACCACGACTATTAGTGCTACCTCGGGAACCATCACCGGCAGCACTGTGTTGACTGTGATTGCGTCGCTGTGTCCATTACGGTGATCGCCGGCGACAGCAACAGTTGCGCCGAATGGAACCCAACAATACACCGCTACCGGCAATTATAGCGACGGCAGCACCAAGCCCTTAACCACGACGGTCACCTGGAGCGCCTCCACGGGCGCATCGATTACCGCTGCTGGACTGGCCACGGGCGTGACCGCGGGCGCGACCTCGACGATCACTGCGACCCTCGGAACGGTTTCCGGGGCGGCGATGCTTACCGTTACCAACCCGCTGGTTTCCATCGCGGTGACTCCGTCGACCGCCTCTGTGGCTCCGAACGGTACGCAGCAATTCACCGCAACCGGAACTTACGCCGGCGGTAGCACGCAGAACATCACTTTAAGCGTCACCTGGAGCGCCTCAGCCGGCACGATTTACCGCAGGTGGACTAGCTAACCGGAGTCACTCCGAACACGACTTAACCATCATGGCGGCCCAGGGGAACATCTCCGGCACGGCCACGCTCACCATCACAAACCCGCTGGTTTCGATTGCAGTGACGCCCCTCACGGCCTCCATCGCGCAGCAGACGACTCAACAATATGTGGCGACCGGCACGTACGCTGACCATAGCACTCAAGTCATCACCACCAGCGTGACGTGGAATTCGTCGAACACGACGGTCGCGACCATTAGTAATTCGCAAGGGACGCAGGGGCTTGCCACTTCCGGCACAACTGCCGGGACGACCACGATTACCGCTACATCCGGCTCAATCACCAGCCTCCCGGCGACATTAACGGTAACGTCGGCAACCTTGGTATCTATCGCCGTGACGCCGATGATGCCCCAGATTGTCTACCAGACGCAGCAGGCGTTCGTAGCAACTGGCACCTACAGCGACTCTTCGACGCAAGTCATCACCGGCAGCGTGACCTGGGCGTCATCCGACACCACGAAGATCACGATTACCGTAAGCGGTGTGGCCACGGGAGTGAACACGACTACCAGCCCAGTTACCATCTCGGCAACCAAGGGCACGGTCGTGGGAAGCACCACTGCGACCGTGGTTCCGGCGCCCGTGGTGTCAATAGCCATCACTCCGGTTGCGCCCACCACACTGGCCATGGGAACCAGCCGCCAGTACACGGCCACCGCTACCCTGGGGAACGGCAGCACGTTGAACGTGACGAACGTAGCGACATGGACATCGTTGAACACCGCCGTCGCAACCGTTGGCGTTCACAACGGAGTGGTCCAAGCGGCGACAACGGTTCCAACGACTACCACCGTGACGTTCAATGTGACCTACAACAGCGTTACCCAGTCTTTCAATGTGGATGTGACCAGTGCGACGGCGACATCGATAACCGTTACGCCGATCACGCCAAGCATTCCAGCCGGGGTGAATCAACGGTTTGACGCCGTTGCGACTTTCAGTGACGGAAGCACGCAAGATATTACGCAAGTCGCCGCATGGAGCTCGAACAACACCCCGGTGGCGACGATTAGTCCCACGCTTGGCCTCGCATTCGGAGTCAGTCCCGGCTCTGCCACAATCACGGCATTGTTCGAAACGATAAGTGGCACCGCGACCCTCACGGTTGATTCTGGTACGTTGCAAAGCATCGCCGTTACCCCGAGCCAGACGATTCTAGCGCCGGCTTCGACCGTGACTTACCAGGCGGTGGGTACCTATAGCGACGGGACCACGCAATTCATTTCGGGCCTGGTGACTTGGGCCTCTTCGGCTCCTAGCGTAGTTAGCATTGCGACTACAGGGGGGACCGCAACCGCTCAAAGCCCCGGTACGGCCAATATCACGGCCACCTATCAGGGGGTGACCAGCCCCAATGCGACTGTTCTGGTGACTGGTTCAGCGCTCAGCACCATTATGGTTACACCATCGCCCGGCCAGGCCCCAGAAGGAGTGGCGTTGCAGTTCGCTGCGACGGGGCATTTTGCCGACACTAGCACCCAGAACCTGACGACCAATGTGACCTGGGCCTCGAGCCAGCCGTCGATCGCGACCGTCAGCAACGCCACGGGGCAACAGGGATTGGCCGAGGGCGTCACGGCTGGTCAGACAACGATTACGGCAGTGTTTGCCGGCATCGTCGGCAACGCCTTCTTGAACGTGACCAATGCGACGCTGATGTCGATCGCCATCACTCCGGCCAATTCTCATGCGCCGGTCGGAAGTTCGGTTTTATTCGACGCGAAAGGCACGTTTAGTGACCAGAGCGTAGTCGACCTTTCGACGCAGGTGACATGGTCTTCCTCGGTGCCCGCGGTGGCAACCATCAATAGCGTGGGAGTTGCTAACACCGCGAGTTCGGGGACTACCGTGATTACGGCGTCATTTACTCAGCAGACCCAGACCGGGCCAGTGACGGTCACTGCAACGACAAACCTGACCGTGCCCTAGCGAAATCGGAGCGCAGCCGCTTGCGCTATCGCATGAATGAACAATTCGGCCGCGCTGAACGACTACTATGGTCGCACCAGTGCCTATGAAATGGGCGACGATGTGGTAGATTATCGCTCGCGGGAAGCGAGATACGAATGGGTTCAGGGTTTCAAGTACGCCTTCTCAAGCGATTCTTCCCGTCTGCTCCCTCGTCCAATAGCGGCGCTGCCTACGCCGGCAAATCCAAACTTGCGATCTTGATGGGACCAGGTTTCTTCGCCGAGATCGCCGGCAAGATGGTCATCGACTTTGGTTGTGGAGAAGGCGACGATTCGATTGAGATGGTAAGGCGCGGGGCCGGGCGCGTGATTGGAATTGACATCCGCAACGATGTGCTGAACGTCGCCAGGCAAAAAGCGGATGAGGAGCGTATCGGGCCGCAATGTTCCTTCGGGACTTCAACCAATGAGCTCGCCGACGTGATCGTGTCTGTGGACGCCTTCGAGCATTTCTCTGACCCTGCCGAAGTCCTACGCGTCATGGACCGGCTTCTCAAACCATCCGGTGAAGTATTGATCAGCTTCGGGCCGACTTGGTATCACCCGCTTGGTGGACACCTGTTTTCGGTCTTTCCATGGGCACATCTGCTCTTTGCCGAGGAAGCCCTGATCGAATGGCGATCGACGTTTAAGACGGATGGAGCGACTCGCTTCGGAGAGGTGGCTGGCGGGCTGAATCAAATGACGATCGCGAGATTCGAAGCGCTGGTCGCAGACAGCCCCTTCCGCATGGACTCTCTCGAACTCGTACCCATCCGCAAATTACGACGATTCCACAACCGGTTGACCCGTGAATTCTCGACATCGATCGTACGTTGTCGGTTACTTAAGGCTTAAGGAAGTCGTTCGCTGCACTCTTTTGGATGTGTGTGACGGCTGCGTTCGGCCCGGCAGTGCTGGTGGTGGTCGCTGGAGCACTTTGGTTTGCCTGGGACTTGTATCGGCCGATGCAGCGGCTGGGCGGATATTCTGGAATCGACCGAGAATCGAACGGTGAAATTCCCACTCCAGTGACGGCACGGTTTGCCAAGGTTTTGAAAAGGGCGCAGCTTTACCTGGGCCTTGAGGTCTCTCGTCTATCCGCCCGCAATCGCCCCGATGATGAGAAACGGTTCGCTGCCCGACACTACCGCTTCGGGAAGCAGCGCATCGGGTGACTCATGCGACAGGTCTTCTTCACAGGCGAAGAAGCGCAGGAATGCTCGCCGCTGTTGGGTGACGTGGTCGCGAATCGTTCCCTGGAGCATCGGATAGCGCGCTTCCAGAGCGTCGAGCACCGAGCGTTGGGTCACCGGTTCCCCGACATTCAATTGAACTTCGCCGCTGACGCGCGCCAGAGTGCGCAGGTGCTGTGGCAGCACAACCCGAATCATGGCAACGTCTGCGTCTCGACCGACAGCACTGCAGGCAGGTCGTGGACGATCGCGTTCCAACTGTCACCCGCGTCGTTCGAGGCATACACCTGTCCGCCGGTGGTGCCGAAGTACACGCCGCAGGAATCCAGCTTGTCCACTGCCATAGCGTCGCGCAACACGTTCACGTAGCAATTTTCCTGCGGCAAGCCTTTGGTGAGCGGCTCCCATTCGTTGCCGCCGCTCTTGCTACGGAATACACGCAGCTTGGCGTCGTGTACGAAGTGTTCCGAGTCGCTCTTGATGGGGACAACGTAAACCGTCTCCGGTTCGTGCGAGTGAACGTCGATGGCGAAGCCGAAGTCGGTCGGCAGGTTGCCGCTGATTTCGCGCCACTGATCGCCGGCATCGTCGCTGCGCATCACGTCCCAGTGCTTCTGCATGAACAGCACGCCCGGACGCGACGGATTCATCGCGATGTGGTGCACGCAGTGGCCGACTTCTGCCGTGGGATTGGGGATGTACTGCGAATACAGTCCCTTGTTGATCGGCTTCCAGGTGACGCCACCGTCGTCGGTGCGGAACGCGCCGGCCGCGGAGATGGCGATGAACATCCGCTGAGGATCGCTGGGATCGAGGATAATGGTATGCAGGCACATGCCGCCCGCGCCCGGCTGCCAGTGCGGGCCCGAACCATGACGTCGAAGGCCAGGTAGTTCGTGCCAGTTCTGGCCGCCGTCGGTTGTACGAAACAAGGCCGCGTCCTCGATGCCGGCATAAACCGTGTCCGGATCGGTGAGCGAAGGCTCGAGATGCCAAACCCGCTTGAACTCCCAGGGATGCGGCGTACCGTCATACCACTGGTGGGTGCCTGGAACGCCGTCATAGACGAACTTGTTGCTGACAGCCTCCCAGGTTTTGCCGCCATCGTTGGAGCGCTGAATCATCTGCCCGAACCATCCGCTGGACTGCGAGGCGTAGATGCGGTTGGGATCGGCGGGCGAGGCCTTGAGGTGATACATCTCCCAGCCGGTGAAATGCGGACCGCTGACGTCCCACTTCTCGCGCTTACCGTCCGACGACAGAATGAACGCACCTTTGCGGGTGCCGACAAGAACTCGAACCGAACTCATCCCTTGCTCCTCGATGTTAACTGTACGAAGCGACCGGCGTGGAGGTGAAACCGGGCGCACAGATTAGCCGGCCAATCAGATTGGGCCGGCACGCCCACACCTTTGCAAAGGATTGTTCCCGATTCCGCTTCAAATTGCAACGGCAGTGCGGCACGCCGCGCAAACGAGGGACAAATCGCACTCAGCAAGCTCGAAGTGGGCCGCGACTTGATACTGGCGATTCAGCGGGGAGGTACAATAAATCATGGGCTCCGAGCGAAAGTGGCGGAATTGGCAGACGCACCAGACTTAGGATCTGGCGGGTAAAACCGTGGGGGTTCGAGTCCCCCCTTTCGCACCAATAACTTCGTCGAAAACCGGATTCAGAGCCTACGCTGAGCGTTCGGCTCTGGCGGGCGAACCATTCGGGCTTGCCAGCAGTCAATTGGGGCCTTAACATGCGGACTTCCGACCTTGGAGGTCTGTCCCATGCTTGATCGCCGGCAGTTTCTGACGCACACCGCAGCAGGGCTTGGCTTCGCCCTGGCAGCGAGTCATTCCTTACTCGCGCAACTATCGAACTTACCGGCGACTCTGCCCGATCCAAAGCAATTCAGCAACAACCAGGAAGCGTACTGGGCCGAACTGCGCAAGCAATTCCTCATCCCAGAGGACGAAGTGTACTTGAATAACGGTACGGTGGGCTCGAGTCCCGCGCCGGTGTTGCGCGCGGTGTTCGACGGCTACACCAAGACCGAGCAGATGGCGCAGGAAGATCCGGAGAACTATCCGATCTGGGGCTATGAGCCTTACAACGCATATCGCGATCCGCTGGCGGCGTTTATCGGATGCACGCGCGACGAACTGGCGTTGGTGCGCAACGCGACCGAGGCCAATAGCTACATCGCCAACGGAATCGATATGAAGCCGGGCGACGAAGTGTTGATGACCGACCAGGAGCATCCTAGCGGAGAAGGACCTTGGAAACTGAAGGCGAAACGCTACGGCGTCGTGGTCAAGATGGTCACGCTGCCCAAGCCGGTGACGAGTACGGCGCAGGTGCTGAACCTGTTCAGCGAAGCGATTACGCCGCGCACGCGAGTGATCTTTTTCAGCCACATCACGACGGCGACGGGAGTGGTGCTTCCGGCGAAAGAGTTGTCGGCGCTGGCGCGGTCGAAAGGGATTCTCTCGGCGGTCGATGGAGCGCATGTTCCGGGCATGATGGCTCTGAACGTGCACGATATTGGTTGTGACATGTACTCGGCCAGTCCGCACAAGTGGCTGCAGGCGCCGAAGGGATCGGGCTTTCTCTACGTGCGCGACGAAGTTATCGACCAGGTTTGGAGCACGGTCACAACCGCTGGCTGGGATGACAAGAAGATACGGGCGGAACGGTTTCAGCGCATCGGCTCGTCGAATGTGCCCTCGCTTATGGGACTGCGGGCGTCGATCCAGATGGCGAATGACATTGGCATGGACAAGATCGAGAAGCGGCACCGCGAACTCGCGAATTATATGTTGGCGCAGATGACGCAGCGCGGAGCAGAGTCGTGGACCTCGCCGGATGCGGCGATGCGTTGCGCCATCGTGACGGTGAACGTTCCTCCCGTAAAGCGGATGGCGCTGGAGGAGTGGATGTGGAAGACGCAGAAGATCCGGATTCGCGGCGGCGATCCCTCGAAGCTGCGGCTGTCCACGCCGTACTACCTGAGCAAGAAAGACATAGACCGGTATCTGGCTGCGTTCGATCAGTACAAGAAGACTGCGGCGTAACGAGTTGTGAATGACATTACGGTTGAGACCGTGACCGCCGCGACCTCGGTCGGCGTGTAGAATCGATGCATGGGTTTCAAAGACTCCCGCACTAGCTCAGCGACGCAAAAGGGCAAGACTCCGCCACCTGATGACACTCACCAAGAAGCCGCGTACCTGAAAGCGTTGGGCGAGTCCCAGACGCCGGTCAGCGTCAAGCTGATGGATGGGGACGTTTTCCAGGGATGGATCGAGTACTACGACCGTCGCATGATCCGCCTGACACGCGAAGGGGCGCCCAATCTGTTCATCTTCAAGCACGAGATCGCGTACATTTCAGAAGACGCAGTGAGCAAGCCTCGTAGCGAAAAAATCGTGTCCAGTCGCAACCTGCCGATCCGCAAAAAATGAGCCAATACCTACACGACCTGGAACCGATTGCACGCGAAGCCGGGGCGCTGCTGATGACGTATTTCGACCGGCACATCAAGATCGAGTACAAGGGCGATGTGGACCTGGTGACGGCGGCGGATCGCGCTTCGGAGAAGCTGATCGTCGAGCGCTTGCAGGCGCGTTGGCCGGAGCATGGGATCGTCGGCGAAGAAGGTACCCGCAGCGACGTTGAGGCCGATTACCGTTGGTTCGTCGATCCACTGGACGGCACGACAAATTTCGCACATGGATACCCGGTTTTTTGCGTGTCGATAGCTCTGGCACGCAAGGATGACCAACTCGAGGTCGGCGTGCTGTACGATCCAACGCGCGACGAATTGTTCGCCGCCGAGCGCGGTTTGGGCGCGACGCTTAATGGCAAGCCGATTCATGTCTCGAAGACCGCGCGTCTGGCAGAGTCAATTCTGGGTACTGGCTTTCCGAGTCAGAAAAGGCACCAGAACCCCAACATCCATTTTTATCAGCAGATCACGTTGCGTTCGCACGGGGTGCGAAGAGCGGGTTCGGCCGCGCTCGACCTCGCCAATGTCGCGGCCGGACGCTATGACGGCTTTTGGGAGTTCAACCTCAATCCATGGGACACCGCGGCGGGCGTGCTGATCGTGCAGGAAGCTGGCGGGAAGGTAACCCGCTTCGACGGAACGCCGTTCCGCCTGGATAGCCGCGAAGTGCTGGCCACCAATGGCTTGATTCACGACGAAGTTGTTACCAACTTCCGCGAGATCTTTGCCGGGCGCGGACTGGAGCCGCTGCCGTCGGCAGCGGAATTCGCCAAGACGCGCACCTGAGGCGAATTACCTGGGTTTAATTGCCTCGGAAGGTATCGCAATGCGTCCTGTTACTCGCCAAGCTTGTCTGTCCGCATGGTTCCTCTTTTCAGTGTTGGGCATCCTGGCAATCACCAGCGTCGCCCAAGAGAATGCGATTCGTGTCGGCGTGGCCGTCATGCAAAACCAGGCAGACCGATCGGTGCCGGGAAATCTGGAACGTGACCGGCTGGTGCAGGCGCTGAACCGCATGAAACCCGACAAGAAGACCCACTTGCAGGTACAGGGAATTCCCTTGGCTGCCACGACGGCTAACGAGGCCGACGAGGAAGCGGCGGCCAAGAAGTGTGCTTACGTGGTGTATACGACGCTCTTGGAGCTCCGCAGCGCTGAAGATCCTTATCAGCGCGTGCCAGGTACGATTGAGACCAATCCAAACTCGACGTGGAGCCAGCCGAACAATCCGCGCGGACAGCAGCAGGATCCGGAGTACCGGGTGACTGTGGACTACAAACTGTACCGGGTGGGAGACTCTTCGGCGGTTGCCGGCGCTCCTTTTTCGACGCAACTCGCCATGAATGAGATCGATGCGGTCTCGCAGGTCATGGACCGCATCGCGCCTCGGGTTGCCGATGAGGTGAAGAAGGCCACTCCCCCTGCCTCGAAGGAGTAGCAGCACCCTCGAGCCGCGTCTTTTCGAACGGTCGTTCGATATCATTCGCAGCCGCTTTTTCTGCGGTAAAATCTCACAGTGAACGATTCATTGCTGAACCGCAAGGTAGCCCAGCGTCCCGATCGGGTTAAGCTTCAGGGGCGAATTCTTTTCCTTACCGAAGACCCTGAACTCATCAAGCGCCAACTGGCGGGCGAAGACCTGCCGTGGGACACGCAGCATCCCGAGCGCAATCCGAAATTGCGCGACGACATTTCGACCGATGAGATTACGCCGGCGCACATCTGCTTCTTCTTTGACGAAACGCTCGGTGAGTTTCCCTACACCGGCCTGAAATGCGGCAGCGAGACACCTATCAGGCGCGGTGAGGTCAAGCGCGGCGGTTTTGTTGCGTGCGTCAGCGGCAAGCGTCGCGGCAAAGGTTCGAGCCGCGAACAATCGCCGTATGCCGAGATGGCGGCGGGCATTCAGCTGGTGATCGCCGAGAACATCGAGCGCATTTACAAGCAGAACTGCCAGAACCTTGGCGTGCTGACGGCCACCGACTTCGGATTGATCGACAAGATACGCAGCGGGCAGGAAATCGAATTGCGCGAATTCACCGAGGGCGAAGACGAGATTACTCGCCAGGTGATTGAATACGGCGGCCTGTTCCCGTTCAACGTGGCACGGTTGCAGGGCAAGGTGTTTCTGCCGCCGATCGAGACTAAGCCGCGCCCGATGACCATCGCGGAAAAGATCTTTGCTCGCCACATGCTGCACGTATCCGGCAAAGTTGGAGTGGAAGCAGTCAAGCCTGCTGATACGGGATTCGCCCGCACCGATCTGCGGTTCAGCCATGAATACGTCACTCCGATGGCTGCAATTTTCTACGAGCATTACCTTGGCAAAGAGGAGCCGGTGAACGATGCCGGCAGTATTCTGTTCTTCCGCGATCACCTGACGTTTCTCGACGAGGTGTTGTCGGAAGAGAAGCGCAAGATGGGGCTGCTCGACCTGGCAACGCATCTGAAATTAAAGCAGCAGGACTTTGCCAAGTCGCGCGGCATTCGGTTGCATGGCGAGTTGACCGACCGCAAAGGCTCAGAAGGAATCTGCCACTCCATCATTACCGAAACCTACGCGCTGCCTGGACAGATGGTGGTCGGCTCAGACTCGCACACGCCGCATGCCGGGGCTGTAGGTTGTGTGGCCTTCGGAATCGGCACCACCGACGTCTTCAATTCGTGGTTCACGAAGGACGTACGCGTGAAAGTGCCCGAGTCGGTAAGAGTCATTGTGCGCGGCAAGCGCCGCGAAAATGTCACGGCCAAAGACTTCATCCTGAAGTTGCTGTCGATGGACTACATCCGCCACGGTAAAGCGTTAGCGAAAGTCATTGAATACTCCGGCGAAGCCATTGAGGCACTCGGGGTGGACGAGCGCGCGACCATGACGAATATGGCGGCCGAGATTGGCGGATTCACCGGCATCGTCGCGCCCGATGGGAAAGTAGTGGAATTTCTCGTGCAACGCCGCGGCATGAAACGCAGTGAAGGTGAGACCCTGATCGAAGGACTGGAGAGCGACCCCGACGCCCACTATGCGCACGTGATCGAGCTAGACGCGAACGACATTTACCCCATGGTGGCGACGCCGGGCGATCCGGGCAACGGCAAGTTTGTGCGCGAGCTGAACACGCCGGTCCCGGTCGAGATTGCCTACGGTGGCACCTGCACTGCAGGCAAAAATGAAGACATGGACATGTACGCACAAGTTCTTGGTGCTGCCCTGAAGCAGGGAAGGCGAGTTGCTGACACTTGCCAGTTTTATATCCAATTCGGATCGCAGGAAACGCGCGAATATTGCGTGCGCAAGGGCTATCTCGATATCTTCGAGAAAGCAGGAGCGCACGTCATTGAGCCGAGCTGTGGAGCCTGCATCAACGCCGGTCCGGGCGTTTCCACGCGGCCCGACCAGGTAGTGATCAGCGCACAAAACCGCAACTTCCCTGGGCGCAGCGGCCCCGGGCTCATGTACTTGGCGAGTCCGCTGACCGTGGCAGCCAGTGCGGTTGCTGGCTACATCGTGGAATACGAACCCGCCGCGCAGCACGAGCCTGCCGGTACTCGAGCTTGAACGGCACGTGACGCCATCGAAAAATTCTTGCACTTTTCCGCTTGACCCTGACGCAACGTCAGGCCCGATCCTGTAATCGGAGGCGGACGTGAACGTTGGAGCAACGAAGCTTTATTGGGCGCGGGAGTTCGCGGAACTGGCCGGCGTCACGGTGCGGACCCTGCATCACTACGATCGGTTGGGCTTGCTGAAACCCAGCCATCGCAGCGACGCAGGATATCGGCTGTACAGCCAGCGCGACCTTGCCCAACTGGAGCAGATCGTTGTTCTCAAGTTTCTCGGCTTGCCTCTGAAGTCCATCGGAAAACTGCTAAGGTCGGCCCCATGCAGCTTGCCCGAGGTGCTGGAACGCCAGCATCTCGTGCTCAGCGACAAGCGGCACGAACTCGACCGCACCATCGAAGCAATTGGCGCGGCGCGTGCCGCGTTGGATGCCGACCACGAGCCCGATTGGACGCTCATCACACAAATCATCAGGAGGGTCGGAATGCAGAACGACACAGATTGGACGTCCAAGTACTACAGCGAAGATGCGAAGGGCAAAATCGAGGAACGCAAAGGTCTATGGTCGCCTGAGATGCAGGAACGCGTGACGCGCGAATGGAACGAGCTATTTCGCGATGTGGAAGCGGCGCGGGGCGAAGATCCGGCTAGTCCTGCCGCACAAGCGCTGGCTGGCCGTTGGCGCAAACTCGTGGGACAATTCACCGGCGGCAATCCCGAAATTCAGAAGGGACTGAACGCGATGTACGCCGACACTCCCAACTGGCCGCCGGAAAAGCGCCAGCAGCACCAGGTGAAATCTGAGATCCAGGAGTTCATCATGCAGGCCATGCAGGCTGCGCCCAAGGGCTGAAATAAGACGTGTACCACTACCGTGCACCGCAGCTAACCGGCGGCGCATGGTTTCCTGTATCGCCCACGCCCCGCTCAACAAAACACCTGCATTTTGGTAGTATCAAAGTACACCGACCTGACGTCGTCGAACCAGGAAAGTTGACGGAGAGATCGCTCTATGGCCTATATAATCGCTGAACCCTGTATCAACACCAAGGACACCGCGTGCGTGGATGCGTGTCCGGTCGATTGCATTCATCCCAAGAAGGACAGCGACAAATTCGCGGCGGAAGAGATGCTGTATATCGATCCGGTGGAATGCATCGATTGCGGCGCATGCGTGCCAGTGTGCCCGGTTTCGGCAATATTTGCCCTCGACGACCTGCCCGAGAAGTGGAAGGAGTACACCGAGCGCAACGCCAAATACTTCGGCCGCTAGATTTGGCCAAATTTTATAAAAAGGGCGCACTGCCAGTGCGCCCTTTGCTATTTACAGTGAAGTACCGCTACACCTACACCAAGTGCCGGATCTTTTCGATCAGCACATCGGGCGGATCGCCCTTGGTAATGAAGGCGTCAGCCAATTCGAGCGCTTCGGGCGGGAGCGAGAAATAGGCGGAAAGAAATACGATGGGAACACCGGGCCGGCGGCGGCGCATTTCCGAAGCTACATCCCCCCCGTTCAATCCGGGCATGTAGTAGTCCAGAATCACCACGTCCACTTGGTTCTGCTCGAAGACCTTCAGACCTTCCGGGCCGTCGTTCGCGGTCAGCACAATGTAACCGCGGCTTTCAAGCATGATCTTGCGCACGCGCAAGCCAATGCGCTCATCATCGACGCACAGTACCGTCCTGGGACTCACCGACTCCATTTTTGTCATCGGCTCGGTTTCAACCTCGGGTTGCAATAACGTCGGAGCAGACATGGCATCTAGCCGCCCCGGTGGCCCGAACAGAAAAGGGCTGGCAAAGAAGTGGCTGTCTGTCTTGTACTGTATCCCGGTTATGTTTGACCATACATAAAACGTCGTAGAAGGGCTAGTGGGTTGCCGTTGACCGCATGAAAATGCGCGTGTTACCGTACTTTGTTAAGCCATCCTGATTCGCGCCGTATGTGCGCCGAAGGGAAGTATTTTGCCTTCCGAAACCCAGTCCCCACCCGTTATTCGCAAAACGGCTTTGAACGCTCTCCACCGTGAATTGGGGGCTAAAATGGTCGATTTCAGCGGATGGGATATGCCCGTCGAGTATCCCAGGTATGGCGGCCTTATGAAGGAACATCTGGCCGTCCGAACTGGCGTAGGTATGTTTGATGTCAGTCACATGGGAGACATTCGCATCCATGGTCCCCAGGCCCTGGATGCCGTCCAGCACATCACCATGAACGACGCCTCCAAGCTGGAATTGGGGCAGTGTCAGTACTCGGCCATGCTCTACCCGGAGGGCACGTTCGTCGACGATGTCATTGTTCACCGGCTAGGAAGCAACGACTATCTGCTGGTCATCAATGCCGGAACTCGCGAAAAAGACGTTGGCTGGGTGGTCGATAACACCCGGCAGTTCGACTGCGTGGTCGAGCACCTGAGCGACGCCTACACGCAAATCGCAATCCAGGGGCCGAAAGGTGCGGCCACGCTGCAGAAGCTGGCCGACGCCGACCTCTCGCAGGTTAAGTTCTACTGGTTCACCCACGGGACTGTGTGTGGCCTGCCCGGTACCATGATCGCCCGCACCGGCTACACCGCCGAAGATGGCTTCGAAATTTATGTCTCCAGTGACGAAGCCACCAGCGTGCGAGTTTGGAAGGAAGTCATGCAGGCGGGTGAAGAGTTCGGGATTGTCCCCTGTGGGCTTGGCGCGCGAAATACGCTGCGGTTGGAAGGTGCATTGTCCCTGTACGGTCACGAAATCTCGGAATCGATTAACGTTTGGCAAGCGCGGCTCGACCGTTTCCTTAAAATGGAAAAGGGCGACTTTATTGGGCGGAAGGCGCTGGAGACAGCAAAGGCTTCCGGCATCAAGCGGACGCTGGTGGGTCTGGAGTCGGTCGAACGAGGTATTCCGCGCGACGGCTACCGGGTGCTTGACTTGAGCGGCAAAGAAATCGGTTCTGTGACTAGCGGATCGTACGGTCCGTTCCTGAAGAAGAACATCGCGCTGGCCTATGTGCCCTGTGAGTTTTCGGCATTCGACAGCGAGGTTGCAGTCGAGATTCGGAATCAGCCGGTGAAGTGCAAAGTCGTTCCAATACCGTTTTATAAGCGCCCCAAAAGGCAGTCGTAGGCTTCTTTCAGTTCATCTAACAAACTCGAACCTCGCAGCGTCCTGGCGTCGGGTGCTGAGAAGGAAATCAAATGACTTATCCCGCAGATTTCAAATACACCAAGGAACATGAATGGCTGAAGGTGGACGGCAATACCGGCACCATCGGCATCACCGATCACGCACAAAATTCACTGGGCGACATCGTGTTCGTCGAGCTCCCAAAGGTTGGCGCTGAGATCACCGCTGGACAGACGTTCGGCTCCGTGGAGTCGGTGAAAGCGGTGTCAGACCTCTATGCACCCGTGTCCGGAACGGTTACGGAAGTGAATGAAACGCTGAACGCCTCGCCAGAAGACGTGAACAAAGATGCTCACGCGGCGTGGATGATCAAAGTCACGCTGAAAGATCCGGCCGAGGCCGGCAAGTTACTGTCGGCTGCCGATTATGAGAAGTTCGCCGCGGAAGAAGGCGGCCACTGAGTTTGCGCGCAGATGCGTGCCGAAGGTGTTCAGAGCATAATTAGAAGGAAGGCCACTATGCAATTCGCTAACTTTGAGGAATTTTGGGCTGCGTTGGGACGGCTCTACGACGAGACCTTGCAGATCAAGGAATCCATGCAGGTGCAGGGCAAATCGATCGGTGATCTCGCCGAAGCTACGCAGCGTCTGCTGACAGCCGTTGAGAAGCACCAACTGGTCGTTGAGTCGCACGAACGTCGGCTCGACCGGACGGAGATCACCGTTCAAGCAATCCTTGAGGACCTGCGCCGCCATCGGGAGCAGCGTCCGTCACAGTAATTTCATTCAGTACCGCCCCAGGGAATTCATAACCACCCATGCGCTATCTTCCTAAATCTCAATCCGACCGCGAAACGATGTTGAGTGACATTGGAGTGAAGTCGGTGGACGACTTGTTCGCCGCCATTCCTGCCGAGTATCGTCTCGTCGGTGACCTCAAGATTCCCCGCTCCTATGCGGAGAGCGAAATTGTCGAATTCTTCCGCGACCGTGCCGCCGAAAACGGCCAGGGCTATGCGACATTTCTCGGAGCCGGGGCGTATTCTCACTACCGGCCAGTTGTAATTGATGCGCTCGTATCTCGTGGAGAGTTCTTCACCGCCTACACGCCTTACCAGCCGGAGATTGCACAAGGAACCCTGCAATCAATCTTCGAGTTCCAGTCAATGATCTGCGAGCTGACCGGCATGGACGTGGCAAACGCGTCGATGTATGACGGCTCGACCGGAGCGGCCGAGGGACTGATGATGGCGGTCCGCGTCACGGGCCGCCACAAGTCGGTCATCGCTACCAGCGTGCATCCCGAATACCGCGAGGTCATCACGACCTATGCGCGTCATCAGGGAATGCCCCTGTCAACTGTTGGCTACGGCAAGAACGGCCGCGTTGATCTCGAGGCTCTCGACAAGGCGGTAGACAACGAAACCGCCGGAGTGCTGGTCCAGTCGCCGAACTTCTTCGGCGTAATCGAAGATATCGCGGCGATTGCCGACATCGTCCATAAGAAAGGCGCGTTGTTGGTTGTCTCCATCGCCGAAGCAGTTTCGCTCGGCATCGTCAAGCCGCCGGACGAGGCCGATATTGTGAGCATGGAAGCGCAGTCGTTTGGCGTGCCGCTTGGGTATGGCGGGCCGTATTGCGGCGTGATGGCTACACGCGACAAGTTCGTACGTCAGATGCCTGGTCGCCTCGTAGGCGAAACCACCGACCGCAACGGCAAGCGCGGATTCGTTCTGACGCTTTCAACCCGCGAGCAGCACATCCGGCGCGAGAAGGCGACCTCGAACATCTGCACTAACCAGGCATTGGTGGCGCTGATGTGCAACATCTTTATGACCATCTACGGTCGTCAGGGCATGAAGGAACTGGCGGAACAGAACCTGGCGAAAGCACATTACGCCGCCGAGCAGTTCAAGAAGAGCGGAGCTAAGCTGGTGTTCGAAGGCGCGCCCTTTTTCAACGAATTTGCGATTCAGACCAAAGGCGATCCGCACAGCATCAACGATCGGTTGCTAGAAGAGAAGATCGTCGGCGGCTTCCCACTGAAGAAGTTTTATCCCGAGCTAGGTAATGCCTCTCTCTGGTGTTGTACAGAGACAACGACCCGGGCCACGATTGACGTGGCTGCGAAAGAGGTGGCGCGATGAACAGCAAAATTAAGAAAGCGACCACTCACATCAGCCAGAACGAAGGCTTGATCTTCGAGAAGTCGTCGCCGGGCAAAAAGGCGTTCAAGCTGCCGCCACTCGACGTACCCGAAGTTAATGCCGGCGAGTTGCTCGGCAAGGCCGTGCGCGAAGACCTGGGTCAGATGCCTGAGGTGAGCGAGATCGAAATCATTCGTCATTTCACCCGGCTCTCCACTTGGAATTACGCGGTCGACCACGGTATGTATCCGCTGGGCTCGTGCACCATGAAGTACAACGCGCGCGTGAATGAAACCGTCGCGCGGTTGGGCGGTTTGGCCGAGGCGCATCCCTACCAGCCGGAGAGGATTTCGCAAGGCGCATTGCGCATCATCAAGATGCTCAGCGACCAACTCATCGAAATCACCGGCATGGATGCTATCACCCTGCAGCCCGCCGCCGGAGCACATGGAGAGTTGACGGGAATCCTCTTGGTCCGCGCTTATCTTGAGTCGCAGGGCAACCCGCGCAAGAAGATTCTTGTGCCCGATTCGGCGCACGGAACCAATCCTGCGACCGCCGCGATGTGCGGCTACGCGGTCGAGAACCTCAAGTCAAACGCCGCAGGTATGGTGGACATGGCGTCGCTCGAGGCGCAGGTCAACGAAGACGTTGCCGCGCTGATGCTGACCAATCCCAACACCTTGGGCATCTTCGAGCAGCAAATTCACAAGATCGCCGACGTTCTCCACGCCAAGGGTGCGCTCCTCTATATGGATGGCGCCAACATGAACGCC
Organism: uncultured Acidobacteriaceae bacterium; assembly: GCA_963730105.1. Classification (GTDB taxonomy): domain Bacteria; phylum Acidobacteriota; class Terriglobia; order Terriglobales; family Acidobacteriaceae; genus DASRAA01. Next base: position 269,260 of record CAVSQO010000001.1, on the reverse strand, counting down.
TTGGTCGGCAAGGTGCGTCCCGGCGATTTCGGCGCCGACGTCATGCACCTGAACCTGCACAAGACGTTTTCCACTCCCCACGGCGGAGGCGGTCCAGGCTCAGGGCCCGTCGCTTGCAAGAAAATCCTCGAGCCGTTCCTGCCAACACCCGTAGTCGTCACCAAGCCCGACGGCACGTTGGGCTTCGACTACAACCGTCCCCAGTCCATCGGCCGGGTGCGCATGTTCTACGGCAACTTTGGAATGTTTGTGCGCGCGTTGGCCTACATCATGGCCAACGGTCCCGAAGGCCTGCGCCAGACCACGGAAGATGCGGTCCTCAATGCCAACTACATCCGCAAGCATCTACTGGGGCTGTACGAGCTACCCTACGACACTCCGACCATGCACGAAGTCGTCTTCAGCGACAAAATCCAGACGCGCAAGGGCATCAAGACCGGAGACATCGCCAAGCGGCTGATCGACTATGGCTTCCATCCCTATACCGTCAGCTTCCCGCTGGTTGTTCCGGGTGCGCTAATGATCGAGCCGACCGAAAGCGAGTCGAAGGAAGAGTTGGACCTGTTCATCGACGCCATGAAAGAAATCGCTCGCGAGGCCGAAGACTCGCCGGAAATCATCGCCGACGCCCCTTACCACACACGGGTAACCCGCCTGGACGAAACCGCCGCCGCTCGCAAGCCCATCCTGCGCTGGAAGCCGCAAGGCGAATTAGTGGCGAAATAAACTGTCTTTAACTGGAACCTGTCTCATCAATCGGGCTTTGAAAGGGCACGGCTTCAGCCGTGTCGCTCCGGCCTCATGAACATCGGGCTTTAGCCCCTGAGGGAACTCGATTTTCCTGGCCCATATCATTTATGAGATAGGTTCGAGCAAGTGCCGTAGGGAGGGTCAGCGACCTCTCCTCCTTTTTCGGAACTCAATCTTCTGCGAGCCGTAATCTCAACGGAACCGCCACGCTCCTGCATTCGTACCTCACAGTGGAAGCCGAAACATAAGCGGCAAGCCGCCGGAAAAGGAGCCCACAATGGACGGTCAAATCATTGGGTTAGTAGCAGTCATCATGTCGCTCGGTATACCGATAGCGGCGATGTACATGTTTTACCGGGTGCGAAAGCTGCGCACCGACGAGCGCATGGCCGCACTGGCGCGCGGAGTGGCCGTTCCGATGGAGCCGGAGCTTTCGCAAGTCGCCAGTTCTCGTCGGTCGGGCATTTTGCTCACCGCCGCAGCGGTCGGCTGGATCATCACTTTCTCACTCATAGGGCGGTTTGAACACGATGCCGCGATTGCCGGCTACTTTGGGATCATACCGCTCGCCGTGGGTATCGGTTTCTTCGTCGATGCATTCCTGGTGCGGCGCGACCTGCACACTTCCTGACCGACGGACGGACCAGCCATCAATACAACAGGCGGACCTTGGGTCCGCCTGTAAACTATTTGTTTAGAATGAGTTACTTGGCTGCGCCGATGGCCTTGACGCGCTTGTTCAGGCGAGCTTTGTAGCGGCTGGCGGTGTTCTTGTGCAGCACGCCCTTCTGGACGCCCTTATCGACTACCGAAGCTGCGCTGCTGAGGGCCGTTTTGGCGGCGTCTTTATCGCCCTTGGCGATGGCCTCGCGCATCGAGCGCAATGCCGAACGCAGGCGTGACTTGTTGGCGCGATTGGTGGCCGTCTTCTTGTCGGTCTGACGGGCGCGCTTCAGCGCCGAATAATGGTTTGCCATACTTTGCTGTTGTCCTCTAGGAGAAATCTCGACGTATGCCGAATACACAATTCTACTGGATTAAGCAGCTTTCCCGCAAACCTCGGAATGATTGACGATTTCCGCTCCGCAACGACGTGCCACCTTTTCCCCGTGCCGGCCATCTAAGTTATTGGGTTCAGGATTGCGAAGGCTAAGCAGAGACGAATCAAGTACGCTATCCAATTCGCGCCGCATGCGATTGACTCAGTCTGGAAACCGGGGTAGGCTAACCAGCAATGTGCGGTATTTTCGCTTCGGCGAGCATCGCGGACGCACTTCCTCTTCCGATCTCAAGAAACCTCTGTGCAACAATCTTCCAGATCCGCAAGCGGATTTGGCCGGCCAACCACGTCCCCAATCACCCAGGCCCCTGGAGGCATTACACCGACCTTAGATGAAGACCCAAATCGAAATCAGCCCCAATATCGAAACCCTGTTTGGCACCCGTGACGAGAACCTGCGACTGCTCGAAGATGGGCTGAATGTCACGATAGCCATGCGCTCCGATTCCATCGAGATTGAAGGAGCACCCAGCGACGTTTCCCGCACCCAGCAGGTTTTTGCCGACTACCAACATCTGCTCCGCAACGGCCACAGTTTCGTAAACGGCGATCTGGGAACCATGCTGAAGGTCCTTACCTCCGACAGTACCGCGACGCTGCGAGGACTGGCCGAGGCCGGCAAGCAGCGCTCGTTTGGCAAGCGCACCGTGCAACCCAAGAGCATCAACCAGCGGCGCTACCTCGAGGCCATCGAGAAGAATGACATGGTTTTTGGCATCGGCCCCGCGGGCACCGGCAAGACGTATCTTGCTGTTGCCATGGCAATCTCGGCCCTGATGACGAAGCGGGTGGCCCGCATCGTGCTGGCGCGGCCCGCAGTCGAAGCCGGCGAACGGCTGGGATTTCTACCGGGCACGTTGCAGGAAAAAGTCGATCCCTACCTGCGTCCGCTATACGACGCGCTGTATGACATGCTGGATCCCGATAAAGTCGATCGCTACCTCGAGAAAAACGTCATTGAGATTGCCCCCATCGCATTCATGCGCGGTCGCACCCTCAACGACGCATTTGTAATTCTCGACGAAGCGCAGAACACGACGTCGGAGCAGATGAAGATGTTCGTGACCCGGCTGGGCTTCAACTCCAAGGCGGTGATCACCGGCGACGTGACCCAGATCGACCTACCCAATGCCAGCCGCAGCGGACTGGTGGAGGCGGCCGAGGTGCTGAAGGACGTTGAGGGAATTCGCTTCTGCCACTTCGACGAGGGCGACGTAGTCCGTCATCACCTGGTGCAACGCATCGTGCGTGCTTACGAAGACCACAAGGGCCGCAACGAGCAACTGTCGTTCGACTTAAAGGTGGGCAACGGATTTTCCGCGCCGCGCAACGGCGGCAGCAACGATTATCCGGTGCGCAACGACCGGGAAGCTGCGCTGGCCGAAGCGCCGCCAGTGCCAGATACGGCCACGACAAATCGCATTTCCGAGTAAGAACTTGCTACCATGATGTGGGAGGGCCGAAACTGCCCTCCCATTCGTTCATTTACTGAAGTGAAACGCGCCCAAAAAGAACCGAAACCAACCAGCGCCCAAACGCTCAGTCGCTTTGCGACCCAGGCGCAGCGCCTGCTTGGGCTGCAAGGTGAAGTGAGCATCTGCATTACCTCGAGTCGCGAAATGCAGGCGTTGAACCGCCGCTTCCGCAAGAACCACAAAGCCACCGATGTGCTCTCGTTCCCATCGCAAAGCAAGGGTGTGGCAGGTGATATCGCCATTTCGTTAGAAGTCGCCGCCAGCAATGCGGAAACCCTCGGACATTCGCTGGCTACCGAGGTGAAGATCCTCATCCTGCACGGTCTGCTCCACCTCGCCGGTTATGACCACGAGGTCGACGATGGAGAAATGATGGAGCGTGAAGCTGCGTTGCGGCGGGAGTTCAAACTTCCTGTCGGCTTGATCGAACGCGCTCATATGCCGACAGCAAAGCCCGGCCGAGTGGCTGCCCGGAAGTCAAAGCGCGGAGACCGTCGCGCATGAGCCTCCCGTTATCCATCCTGCTGCTGTTTCTTCTGGCTGTGCTCACCTTGGTGTCTTATGTCGACCGTCTCTATCACGAGATGGGCAAATTCCTCTCGCGCGAGTTCCAGGAAAACATCGACGCCTACGAGCAACTGGTGGAGCCGCGGCTTGGCTTCGGCGGAGACCGGGTGTCACTTTCGATGGCGGTGCTGACGCAGATCTCCATGGCTTCCATCGGTGTGCTCATCGGCTACATGCTCTTCACCGACTCGCGCTGGGTCGCGCTCGATTTGTTGCAGGCTGCCGTCAGCCTCGTCTTCATCATCGTGATCTTCAACCGCCTGTTGCCGCACATATTTTTCGTGCGCACGAAGGGTATATGGCTGGCCAAGTTCGTTCCGGTGCTGAAGACGCTTATTTACGTCGCGATGCCCGCCACTATGATCCTGAGTTTCGCCCTGTCGGTAGCATCCTTGTCGAAGGAACACTCGGACCAGGAACCGGAGCACCCTTCCGAAGCGGTGGACGCCTTTATCGAAGCCGGACAGGAAGAGGGCATACTGGAAGAGGGCGATCGCGACCTGATCCAGTCGGTCGTCGAGTTCGGCGACAAGACAGTGCGCGAGGTTATGACGCCGCGCCCGAAAATCGTGGCAGTTCCAACCACCATGACGATCGCGGCGTTCACTGAGATGTTGAATAAGAGCCCCTACTCGCGCATCCCGGTCTATGCAGGCGATATCGACCACATTAAGGGCATTATGTACACCAAGGACCTGTTACAGGTCCCAGATACGGAAGCCGGCAGAAAAACGGTCGGTGAACTCATGAAGGCCGACGTGCACTTCGTGCCTGAAACCAAGCTGGGCAGCGAGCTGCTGCGCGAGATGCAGCATGACAACATCCGCCTGGCCATCGTCATCGATGAATACGGCGGCGTCGCTGGGCTGGTGACCATAGAAGACCTGGTCGAGGAAATCGTTGGCGAAATCCGCGACGAGCACGAAAAGTCCGACATCGTGAAGGAGAGCGATACGTCCTACGTCTTCAACGGCAATACTGACCTCGATCTTCTGGAGAAGTTGCTAGGCGGCATCAGGCCCGACGAAAAAGATGCAACCACAATCGGCGGACTGGTGAGCGAACTGGCGGGACGAATTCCTGCCGCAGGGGAAGTTTTCGAAGACCGCGGTCTGCGCTTCGAGGTGCTGGATTCGACCGAGCGGCGGGTTGAACGCGTGCGGGTTAGCCTGCAAACCGTTCCCGCTCCCAAGCAGGTGCGGGCCTGATATGGCATTTCGCTCCGGATTCGTCTCGATCATCGGTCGTCCCAACGCAGGCAAATCGACGCTGCTGAACGCTCTGGTCGGCGAGAAACTCGCTATCGTCACTCGCAAGCCGCAGACCACCCGAAACCGCATTCAGGGAATCGTCAACGTCGAAAAAAAAGGCAAACGACCCGCCGGACAGATCGTATTGATCGACACTCCGGGTGTGCACAAGCCCATTAATTCGCTCAACCGGCGCATGATGAAAGAGGTTTACGACGCGGTGGAGGGCTGCGACCTGTTGCTCGTGATTGTCGATGCCACTGGCAAGTTCGATGCCGGCGACCAGTTCGTCCTGAATCTTGCGAAGAAGACGAACATTCCCATCATTCTTCTCCTGAACAAAATCGACTTGATCCCCAAGGAACGGCTGCTGCCGCTCATCGCGCAATACAAAGAACTGCACGATTTCGTTGACGTTATTCCCATCTCGGCGCTGAAGGAAAAAGGTCTCGACACGCTGCTTGACGCGATCGTCAAGGCGCTGCCCGAGGGCCCGCACTATTTTCCCAAGGACCAGATCACCGACCAGCCGGAACGATTCCTGGCTGCCGAGTTGATTCGCGAGCAGGTGTTGCAGTTCACTTCGCAGGAGGTTCCGCACGCGACGGCCGTGCTGATCGATTCTTTCGAGGAAGGCGCAAAACTGACACGCATCGCGGCCACCATCTACTGTGAGCGCGAAGGCCAGAAAGCCATCCTGATCGGTAAGCAGGGCTCAAGCCTGAAGAAAATTGGAACGCAGGCGCGCCTGCAGATCGAACGCCTGCTGGGAACGAAAGTATTTTTGGAGCTGTTTGTGAAGGTCCAGCCTAACTGGCGCGAGTCACGCCATTTTGTCGAGGAGATCGATTGGCGCCGTCAGCTCGAAACCATGACCAGCAGCAACAAACCCGGCCCCGAGCCGGAAGACTAGCGGTCGCCTATTCTTTTACTGCGATCCCCAGCGCCTTCATCTTGCGGTACATGTGGCTGCGTTCCAGGCCCAGGACTTCGGCGGTACGGCTCACGTTTCCCAGGTTCTCGTCCAGCTTTTTCAAGATGTAGTCGCGCTCGTACGAGGCGCGCGCCTCATGCAGGCTTGAGAATTCACCTAGACTACGGCGACTGCCTTCGCGATACACCAGCGTCGGCAGATGTTTTCGCTCAAGCTTCCCCAGCGCGGGATTCATGATTACGATGCGCTCAATCAAGTTGCGTAGCTCGCGAACGTTACCTGGCCACGTATAACGCATCAGTGTGTCCAGCGCGTCCTCGGTGATCTCCTTGGGACGCCGGTTGTAGGTCTGCGAGAACTCCTTCAGGAAATGCCGCGCGAGCAGAGGAATGTCTTCTTTGCGCTCCCGCAGCGGCGGCACATAAAACGGAATCACATTGAGCCGGTAAAACAGGTCTTCGCGAAAATTGCCCTTGGAAATCTCGTCTTCAAGATCTTTATTAGTCGCCGCAATCACTCGCGCGTCCGCAGTAATTGGTTCCTCTTCACCAACCGGAACAAATCGCCCTTCGTCGAGCGTGCGCAGCACTTTCGACTGCGTCTTGAGGCTCATATCGCCGACTTCATCGAGGAACAGCGTCCCACCGTCGGCTTTCTGGAACTTACCTTCCTTGTCGGAAACCGCACCCGGAAACGAACCGATGCGATGCCCGAACAACTCGCTCTCGATCAAGTCTTCTGGGATCGCTGCACAATTTACCTCGACAAACATCTCGCTCTTGCGCAAGCTCTGGGCGTGAATGGCACGCGCCACCAGTTCCTTTCCTGTGCCCGACTCGCCGTAGATCAGCACGCGGCCATTCGTCGGCGCCATCAGCGATGTCTGCTGACGTAGCGCCTTCATCGGAATGCTGTCGCCTACGATGACGCTCCTCACCTGGAACTGTTTGCGGTATTCGAGGTTCTCGCTGCGCAGTCGCTTGGCGTCGAGTGCGTTCTTCAGGACGATCAGCGTCCGTTCGATGGAGAGTGGTTTCTCCAGAAAGTCGAATGCGCCCAGCTTGGTGGCGCGCACGGCGGTCTCGATATTGCCGTGCCCCGAGATCATGATGACCTCAGGCGGATCGTCCATGGCGACGATGCGTTCCAGCGCTTCGAGGCCGTCAATGCCCGGCAGCCAGATATCAAGCAGCACGACATCCGCCGGCCTGCGGCTTAGGGTCGCGAGGCAGTCTTCGCCACTCTTCGCCAGAAGGGTCTTATAACCCTCATCCTCCAGTACGCCTTGCAGCGAACTGCGGATCTCCGACTCGTCATCCACGATCAGAATAGTGTGCATGTTGTACCGTAGCCGCTGCGGCAACTATTGCAGCTACAGGTAACTCTACGATAAAGCGCGTCCCGATGGGAGAGTTCTCCTCCACACGGATCGATCCGTGGTGGTCTTCGATAATGCGGCTCACGATGGCCAACCCCAAGCCCGTGCCGCGCTTCTTGGTTGAAAAATAGGGAAGGAACAGTTTCTCTTTGAGCGCGGGCGTGACGCCGTGTCCGGTGTCGGAGATGACGATCTCGACGGAATCGCGTCCGCCGGCAAGGGCGGTCGAAATCATGACCTCCTTCACTAGCGAGTGCTGCATGGCCTCGGCAGCATTGTCCACCAGGTTGGCGATGGCGCGTTTGATGGCGTCGGGATCGGCCTGCACCGGCGGCAGGTCGGGCGCTAGCGATTTCTGAACACGAATGCCGCTCAGCCGTCCATCGAACATAAGCAGTGCGTTGTCCACGATGCGGTTGATGTCGGAGGCCACCGGCCGCGAAGTAGGGAAGCGTGCCAGCGTCGAGAATTCATCCACCAGCGTTCGAACTGTCTGTACCGACGAGCCAATGGTTTCTGCGCAATTGCGAATGATCTTCAGCGAAGCAGCATCAGGAGGCGTGCCGCGCTCGATGTGCCGGCGAATGCGCTCTGCCGACAACGCGATCGGTGTCAGCGGGTTCTTGATCTCATGCGCCACTCGCCGCGCTACCTCGCTCCATGCGGTCTGTTTCTGCGCACGCAGCAGGTCAGTGATGTCTTCCAGCACTACCACATAGCCCATGCGCAGCCCATCGTCCTGTTGTTGTGACGGTGGATCGAGCGATGCGACCGTCACGGCTACATTTAGCGCGACGCGCGAAGTGATGATCTCCATCTGGCTGGTGGTCGTTCCCATGCGGTCAGCCTTGCGCAGCAGATGCTCCATGTCCGCCGTGACGTCTTCCGGAAAAAGCTGGCTCAGTGTCTGAGCATGGGCAGTGGCCGAAGGGTCGAGATGCAGCAAACGCTGGACGGCACCGTTCATATGCACCACGTGGCGAGACGCATCAAGCGACAAAACGCCTGTGGGAATGCTCTCCAGAATGGTTTCGATATGCCGGTTGCGCTGCTCCAGTTGGGCATTGACGTCCTCGAGGTCGGTGCGCGACGCCTCAATGCCGGCGCGGCTTGACTCCAGGTCGGCCGCCATCTGGTTAAACGAGTTCACCAACTGTCCAATTTCGCTTCCCACTTGTACATCGATGCGATAATCCAGTCGGCCTCGCGAAATCTCTTGGGTGGCCTCCGCCAACGCCAGCAAAGGCCGAGTCACCATCTTTGATAGGTACAAAGCCAGCCATGTGGAAGCGAAAAGTACGCCTACCGTTAGCAGCAAAAGATATCCAAGGTACGTGCGGCGCAGTCGCCGGCGCTGCTTGCGCAATTCTTCGTATTGCTGCTGGGCCTGCTCAATATCACGCAGCGCAGAGGAGTAGTTTGCCGGCAGCGGCATAGCGACAAGGATCTCGCCATTTGGGCTCACCACCGCCCGGCCGAGTACGTAAGTCTTGCCCAGAATGTCGAACGGTTTAGGCCTGTCTGCCGCGGCCTCGCGCATCGGAAGTTGGTCGTGAATCAGTTGCCAGTCCTGAGGAGCATGGAAGCTGGCCTCCGCGCCGTCGCTGTTCACCGCAAACGCGAATCCTCCCTGCAAGCTGACTTCGCTGCGGCGAAACTCATCCAGGATGAGCGAGTAATTTCCCGTCTCGAATGATTTCTTGGCCGCCGGTGAAGCGGCAATACGTCGCGCTTCAACCCGCGCGTTGTCGGCTGCGTAGTCGGTCAACAACGACGCCACCACCCCGGTGCGGTACTGCACATCTTCGACCGGGCGAGAGAACCATTTCTCAATCGAGCGGTTAATCAGGCCGTAGGAAAACATGAAGAGAAAGATGACCGGTCCCAGCGACAGCAGCAGCGCGCCCATCACCATGCGGCTTCGTAATCGCGAGCCCATCACGCCTGTCTTGCGTTCTGCATAGAGGCGCAGCAGGGTGCGTAACAGTACAAACGTCAGCGCGACGAACAGCAAAAAGATGAACGCCGAGAGTGCGGCGAAGATCAGCGTTTCTTCGCTTGTGTCGGGCTGTAAAAACGTCAGGTTAAAGGTGGCTTGGGCGAAGATGACCGCGAACAACAGAAAGATAGCAATCGACAATGCAACAATCGCCGGAGTGCGACTGCGCTTTTTGTCCTGCCGGGTTGGAGGGGCGACGGGCGACATCACACGTCAGGCCTTCATTATACCTTTGGTTTGACTGGTATCTTCGATGTTCGCCCACCTAGAGCAGTTGCTTTCAATCGGCGTGGCGGGGCCGTTCCCATCGCTACTGGGCGATCCAGCATCGCTCCCAGCGGACATGCGTGGCATTTTGGATCTCGCTTAGCACAGTAGTGTTTTCCCACCTGCACAAATAGGCCATGCATTTCGTTAAATGCTTGTGCGAGCGGCGACCGCGACGCCGTGCTCATCGCTGATGGCGAATGCACTATCGGCCGCGTCGGATCAAGCGCCTCACTCGTCTGAATCGGCAGCGTATCCTCGTCCTGCAAAGCAGTCTCGATCAGCGCGCGAACCTCATCGTACCTGGCGTTGGCGCTGACGGCATTGTGACGCTCCAACACCCGTCGCGTGTAGGCATCGACCACGAACACGGCATGATGTCCGGCGTACAACAGGATCGAATCGGCAGTCTCGGGACCGATACCTTTCTGTTCCAGCAACCGCTCGCGCAATTGCGGCGTGGGAGTGGCGAACATAGCATCGAGCGAGGCGCCGTACTCGGCGTCCAGAAACGCCACGAACTCTTTGAGACGCCGCGCCTTCTGCCGAAAGTATCCCGACGGTCGGACCAGTTGCTCAAGCTTCTCGACACGCAATCCGCGCATACCCACGACACTCAGCACGTCCGCCGCTCGCAAGTTGGCCAAGGCCCTTTCGACGTTCGTCCACGACGTATTTTGAGTGAGGATCGCGCCGACAATTACTTCGAACGCGGTCTCGGCAGGCCACCAATGCTGCGGCCCCCACGCACGTGACAGCTTGCGGTAGATGGCGCGAACGGTCTGCTGCGGATCTGAAGACGTCTGCCCTCGTCCGTTTGCTTTTCGCGAGGCGGCGGTACGACGTTTCACGGCTGCGGCGTCTTGCCCTGCTTGAGTTGTTGTTTCCAACCCAACACTCGCGCTTTGGCGGCTTCGGCTTCGGCCTCAGGAACCATGCCCTTGCGCTGGTACAAAATCGACAGGCTCGTGTGCGCCAGAACGTCATCTGGATCAACATCCACGATGCGATTGGCTACTGCTATTGCCTTGTCATACTCCTCGCTGTCTTGATACGCACGCGCCAGCCCGTGCATGGCGTCGAGAAAGCTGGGATCGCTACCGATGGCCGCCTTGTAATCGGCAATCGCTTCCGCCAACCGCCCTTCGGCGTAGTGATCGAGCGCCGAATAGTAATGGTCCTCCGCCGTCTGTCGCGAGGCTTCGTGGCTCATGGACATTCGAGCCGAGTTTAGCACGCATTCCGTAATCAACCGGTGCCGCCGGGCCTGTCCTCAGCCTGAGATTCGCGCCCATCCTTAGGGGGCTGACTGAGTACTTGAAACTTGAAACTGGAAACTTGAAACTGAAGTAGTGAAACACATGGGCTACATCGTAAGGTTTCTGTGGAACGCCACGCGCGGACATCACCTCGCGCCCTGGCGCAGTCCCTACTTGCGCTGGCGCATCGAAACCTACACGGGCATCAAGATGCACAGTATTGGTTTCCTCGAATTTTGGGGCTTCAGTTGGCGCGAGCGCAAGGAACTGCTGCGCTTCCTCAAATGGACCGGCGAAATGGAGCGCTACGCCCGAGTAAGGCCGAAAAACCCGTAGGCGCTAGCTCTCCATGAGCACACCGACCGGAGTGCCCACTCCCGCGCTGCAACTTCTCGGCGGCCGACGCCTGTCGGCAGGCGATCTCCCAGTAGCCTGAGCTACCGACAATCGCGAAAAATTCGTCGTCCCCGCTCTCGGCGTACGAATGACTCACCCGCGTAACCGTCTGGCCCGCAATCAGAAACTGCATCCCCGATGGGCCATTCGCTGCTAGAGCTGCCACATCTCCCTCGCTGAGATTGGTGATGAGGTTCCCGAACTTGTCCACCTTAATGACCACTCCCCGTAGACTATTGCCTCCGACATGCTCGACGGCAGGCAGAGTCAACCGCGCGTAGTCGGAAATCTCCGGCCCGAAATCCTCTGGCGCGACTCCTTTACTCAGCCAAGCCGCCACCGGCGAGAAGACGTCGCGCCCATGAAAGGTCTGGCTGGCCGGCTGCAGAAAGTAGCGCTCGGCGGTGATGTGGCGGACCGTGAATCGTGGCTCGCGTGCCTCCACCAGCGACAACACGCCATTGTCCGGCGCAATGAAGATGTGTTCCTCAGTCTCCGCCAGAATAGGCCGCCGCTCGCTGCCCACACCGGGATCGACCACCACGACATGCACGCTGCGCGGAGGAAAGAAGCGATACGCCTGTGCGATCGTCCACGCGCCGTCCAACACATCGAATGACGCTATCGAGTGGCAGACGTCCACGATCCTCGCATCGGGATTAATGTTCAGCACCACTCCGTGCATGATTCCAACGAAGGCATCTTGCAATCCGAAATCCGTGGTGAAAGTGACAATGCGCGGCTCAGCCATGCCTGCAAACTAGTCGGACAGGAAGCGAGAGTCAAGCCATCGAATCCAAACGATGCGCTGCGCATCTGATGACCACGCCCTAAGCATAAGGAACTGACGATGTATGTTGCCGAACTCTGGCGGTATCCGGTCAAGAGTATGCGCGGTGAATTGCTGCAGCACGCCGAACTGCTAAAAACCGGCATCCGCGGCGACCGCGAGACCGTGGTGCTGTCCTCGGCGCGCCAGCGCGTGATTACATCGCGAACGCATCATCGACTACTGGGCCTGCAGGGTGGAATTTTGACAGACACCGAGAAGGCGACCGTCAACGGTTTCCCGTGGGACTCTCCCGAAGCTGTCGCCTTGGCAGAGCAGGCAGTCGGCGAGCGCGTCGAACTGATTCATGTTCCCGGCACCGAACACTTCGATGTGTTGCCTCTCCTGGTTGCGACCGATGGAGCCATCGCCGCAATCGGTCTGGATCGGCGCCGTTTTCGCCCCAACATCGTCATCGGCGGAGTCGAGGGCCTCACAGAGCGCCAGTGGGAAGGGAAGCAAATTCGCCTCGGCGCAGTCGAAATTCACGCCGCGCAATTACGTGCGCGCTGCGTCATGACCACTTACGATCCCGACACCCTGGTGCAGGACCGCTCAGTGCTGTTCCGTATCGTCTCCGACTTCGACGGAACCATGGCACTGGACTGCTCGGTGACAACGCCGGGCACGATTTCGGTCGGCGATCTGGTTACTGTCTTGGACTAGAGAAGGTTCGTTGAATTTGACTTGAAAGGGCACGGCTTCAGCCGTGCCGCTTTAGCTAACTAAAGACCGGGCTTTAGCCCCTGAGGGAAACCGAATTACCTCTCCACATGCGAGAGATACTCTACTAGCCCGTGTTATGCGCAACAAAAAAAGCCGTCCCGCAGGACGGCTTGCTCACCAACATTAAGGCGTCAGCGAAGTTCGATATCGCCGGATCCGGTTGACACTTCAACGTCCGGTCCCCCGCCGTGCACCGCTCCCTTTAATTCGTGACGATTGAAAGTGCCCTGCACTGTAATGGGGAGGCTCGAATTGATCGATCCTGATCCGGTATGCACGTCGAGGTTAAAACCCTGGCTCGACGACAGGGCCAGTCGAATGCTTCCCGAACCGCTGTGCAGTTGCCACGGACCCTTGACGTTTCCGTCGGCACCCAGCTCGCCGCTGCCCGTGCGCGCCTTCAGGCTGCCATTGACACCGCGAACCCGGACCGATCCTGACCCGGTGTGCAAGTCCACATCGCCGCTGCCGGTAAGTTCAGCCTGAATATCGCCGCTCCCCGTACTCGCAGAGAAAGGAGCTGCAACCGATGCCGCTTGAATGCCACCGCTGCCGGTTTCCATGTGCGATTGCGGACCCAGGTCTCGTCCCCGAATGTCGCCCGACCCTGTGTGCAACTTCGTCGGCGCACGAATGCCTTCAGCAGAAATTTCGCCTGAGCCAGTATTGACCCCCAACGTGGTGTCCGCCGGCACCGTGATCTCGTAACTGATGGACACATGGTGCTTGGCATCTTCCGGAAGGTTGAAACCAATCCGGATCGAGTTTCCACTCTGCACTATCGGAGGATTGGACTCGACGCTGCGTACCGCACTCTCGGAATTCCCTCCAAACCAATCGTTGCTGCTTTGCACCGTACCGTGAATAACCACTTGGTTAGAGCCGCCGGTATTGACTTTGACGTCGCCCGAGCCCGTGGTCAGGTCGAGGTTGACTGCCCCGGAAACCGTCAGGGTGCGGTCAAAATGCCCTTCCGAGCGCGCGAACGACAAAGTCGTCGCCAATAGCAGGCCGAGCAGAATTACGGTGAAATTTCGTTTCATGGTTTTGCCCCAATACTTTCTCGTACGGCGTTCAACAAAAATTCGGGCCGCCGTCATCGGCAGCCCGCGGAGGATAAATCGCTTTACTGTTGCAGTACGACCTGGTCGCCTTCTTTCACACCTGACAGAACTTCGGTCTTTGCTCCATTGGAGATTCCGATCGTGAGTGCGACCTTACGCTTGCCTTCTTTTCCCTTAGGATCAGGCACTTCCGTCGAGGCCTTCTTGTCCTTGTCGTACAGGATGGCGCCTTCCGGAATCATCAGCACATTCTTGTGCTCGTCGAGGATGATCTCAGCGTTAGCGGTCATTTCCGCCTTCAACTCGCCACCCGGATTGTTGATCGACACCCGCACTTCAAACGTGGTGACGTTGTCCTTCTCCACGCCCATCGGTGAAATCTTGGTCACATGGCCGGTGAACGTCTTGTCCTTAAACGTCTCCACCCTGATTCTCGCCGGCTGCCCCAGGTAAACCTTGCCGATGTCGCTCTCGTCAACCTTGCCCTTCACGTAAACTTCGCTGGTATCGCCAATGGTCATCACCAGCGTCGCCGCCGATCCCAGCACCAAGATCGAGCTGACCGCGTCGCCCATTTCCACGTCGCGCGACAAAACCACGCCGTCGATCGGCGACTCAATCGTCGTGTAGCTCAACTGTTCTTCCAATTGCTTCAGCGTTGCATCGCCTTTTTGTACGTCCGCATGCGCCTGCATGACCTTCGCTTTGTTGACCACCAACTGCGCCTTGGCCACGTCCCGCTTGTTCACCGCCAGAATGTACGCTCGCTGTGCATCGTCGAGGGCAGACGCCGAAACTACGCCGCTTTTGGCCATGTCCTGTGCCCGTTCGTACGCGCGCTGCAAGGTCGGAATGTCCACGCCCTGCGCGTCCACTTCCGCGCGCTTCATGTCGGCTTCGGCGCCTTTCTCGTTGGCCTCGTTCGACAACAACTGCGCCTTTGCCGAATTCACCTGCGCCTCAATTTCGTCGCGGTCGAGCTCGGCCAGCACTTGGCCTTTCTTCACGGTGTCGCCGGCATCAACATAGAGCTTTTTCACAATGCCGCTGGCCTTCGACTTGATTTCCACCTTCGTGATGGGCGTGACTTTTCCCGTCGCCACCACGCTCTTAGCCAGATCACCCTTTTCGACCTTGGCCAGCTTGGTGGGATCGATCTTGGTGCCGCCGCGCGTCGCCGCAACCGCCACGACAACCAGCGCCACCACCGCCACCACTACGATCGAAATTATGATGAGTCGTTTCTTCTTATTTTTGCCGTTGGCCACTGCTGCCTCCCCGACGCCAGCTAGCGTTTCACTCAGTGCTTTGTACGTTCCAGTATGAAGAGAAGTTCCGTGCGGAATGATGAAAAAGCTCACCCAAACCCAGCTTTTCCTCTAGTTAGACCATTTCGGAACGCGAAATGGTAGCAGTCTTTCGCAATCGTTGTAACTCGCTGGTCAGAAAAGGGTTATCAGCGTCCCTCAGGCACATCACCTGCCCACGATGGTAAGATTTCAGCTTCATGGTCACCTTCGTTGTGCTGCGGATTGCGGCAGTCGTTTTGCTCGTCGCGGCAAACGCCTTCTTTGTGGCGGCTGAGTTCGCGCTGGTGAGCGTCCGCGAGACTCGCCTGCAGCAAATG
Organism: uncultured Acidobacteriaceae bacterium; assembly: GCA_963730105.1. GTDB lineage: Bacteria > Acidobacteriota > Terriglobia > Terriglobales > Acidobacteriaceae > DASRAA01. The sequence goes on along the minus strand of CAVSQO010000001.1, from coordinate 253,679 downwards.
ATCGCGGCGCACCGCATGGGCGCCCGCACCGTCCAGAAACTCCACCAGAAGCTCGATGAGTTCATTGCCGCCGTGCAGCTCGGAGTCACTATGGCCAGCTTGGCTCTGGGCTGGATCGGCGAGTCCGCCATTGCTCACCTCATCGAACCGCTTTTCGCCCGCTTCCCGCACTCGCATCTCTACGCTCATGCGGTCAGCATCGTTCTTGCTTTCCTCGCCATGACCTACCTGGTTGTGATTCTGGGCGAACTCGTGCCGAAATCGATCGCACTTCAACGCACCGACGCGGTGGCCTTGGCCGTTGCCGGTCCCATGGACGTCTTCATGACCTTGGCGGCTCCCTTGCTCGCGGTGATGTCCACTTCGTCTCGCTTGGTACTAAAAGGATTCGGCGCCAAGCAGATGCGCGAAGGCAGCGTGCATTCCTCCGAGGAACTGAAGCTGATCGTCTCCGCCAGCCGCCGCATCGGTGTCCTCGAAGCGCCCCAGGAGCAGATGATTCAGCGCGCGCTCGACATGGAAAACGTCTTGGTGCGCGAAGTCATGGTGCCGCGGCCTGACATCTTCTCTCTACCCGGCGATATGCCGCTCGACGAAGCCTTCCACCGGGTTGCCGATGAGCAGCATTCGCGCGTGCCCGTCTACGATCCGCTGAGCGGTCCCGAGCACATCATCGGCGTGCTCTACGCCAAGGACCTGTTGCGTTGGTTGCGCTACCGCCTGGCTCGCTCCACCGATGGTCAACTCTCAAACTGGTCTAGCGACATCAAAGTCCGTCACCTGATGCGCGAAGTGCTGGTTGTCCCTGAGACCAAAACGTTGACTGACCTGCTCGGCGAGTTCAAGCAGCGCAAGCGTCATCTCGCCGTAGTGGTAGACGAATTCGGTTCGACCGCCGGTGTGGTCACGGTGGAGGACATTCTCGAACTTCTGATAGGCGAGATCGAAGACGAATTCGACGTGGCCGAGCCGGTCTTCGCGCCCAGCGCCACGTCGATCATCCTGAACGGCGCGGTTAACATCCGCGATCTCGAATCCCAGCACAATATCTATCTTCCCCGCGATGAAGGTTTCGAGACTCTCGCCGGATTTGTGCTGTCAAGGCTCCAGCGCATTCCTGCGCCCGGCGACAGCTTCGAATTCGACGGACGCCGCTACACCGTCGTCGGCATGGAAGGCCTTCGCATCGACTCCGTTAAGATCGAGATCCTTCAACCCCAGACGCCCGCTACCTCCACTCCAGCCGCCTCCTAGGGTAGAGCTGGCCTTTAGGCCAGCGTCCAGGCCCTTCATTCTTGTCATCCCGAGGAAGCTTTAGCCTCCGAGGGATCTGTTTTTCGACTTTTCCGCAATCCCTGCCTGGCGAAATAGCGTCCCAAGATGAGACGGGGCTTTACAGGCTCTTGAAAAACTCGCGTTCGCAACGGTTTCGTATCAGGGCACGACTTCACATGCTGAGAAACTCGCTTGGGCGGCAGATTCGTGTCAGGGCATGACTTCACATGCTGCGGGAAAAAGCGGTTATTGGTAGAGCTGACCTTTAGGTCAGCGTCTAAGCCCTTTATATTTGACCCGCCAAGCGGACTCTAGTCCGCGAGGCGCGAGCATTCCGGACTTTTTCCGCAGCCTTTTCAGTCATGCCGTACGGCGCCTTTTTTTGTCACTCCGCGAGGATCCCAACCACTATCCACTATCCACTAAACTGTTCTTCGTGTTCCGCTACCTCTTCACCCGCCTCTTATATATGTTGCCGGTCATCTGGCTGGTGGTTTCCGTCGTCTTCCTGCTGATTCACATCGTGCCTGGCGATCCCATCCAGCAGATGCTGGGTGAAGGCGCTCCCGCTGCTGACATTGTCGCTGCTCGTCACGCCTACGGCCTCGACGTTCCCCTCGGAACTCAGTACGTGAATTATTGGCGCGGCCTGCTGCACGGGGACATGGGAAAGTCCCTGCGCTACAACAAAAGCGTGGGCCAGATTATTGGTCAAGCCTATCCATGGACACTACAGTTGACGCTGGCAGCGCTGCTCGTTGCGTTGTGCCTCGCAATTCCAGCGGGAGTTCGCTCTGCCCTGCATCGCAATCGCTGGGATGATCGCACGCTCAGTTTCGTGTCGTTGCTCGGTCTGTCGTTCCCGAACTTCGCGCTGGGTCCAATCCTCATCCTGTTCTTCGCGATTCAGTTGGGCTGGTTGCCAGTATCAGGCTCGGGCTCGTGGCAGAACCTGGTGCTACCCGCGATTACCATGGGCGGCTCGCTGGCCGCCATCCTGACGCGCATGGTGCGGACGTCCATGCTAGAGGAATTAGGGCAGGACTATATTCGCACCGCGCGGGCGAAAGGCTTGCCGGAGCGAACGGTCGTCTATCGTCACGCGCTGCGCAACGCCATGATCCCAGTGCTGACCGTCGTGGGTTTGCAGTTCGGAGCCATGCTCGCTGGAGCGATCGTCACCGAGACGATCTTTTCCTGGCCCGGAATCGGAAGGCTCACGGTGCAAGCCATCTCCAATCGCGACTACTACCTGGTGCAAGGTTGCATTCTGGTCATCGGCCTGACCTACGTACTGGTGAACTTCCTGACCGACCTGATGTACTCGGCGCTCAACCCGCGCATTCGCCAGTAATTTCGGACGGAAGAAATGACGCTGCACAGCTACGTCTTAGTTACCGGGTCTTGACGTATGGGCTTCGAATCTCAATGTGGACTCTTTCTTCATCTCTGCGAGCCCGTAGGGGCGGAATCCTGGGTATGCGGCCTAATGAATCCCGAGTCGGTTTTAACCGACGACACATCTCCGCGAGGGCGTGAGCGCGAGCGAACTCAGGTAATGCTTTGTCCCGCAACGACGGCCGCCGGATTGTGATTGGTTAGCGCTTCCGCCACGTCCGCTCCAGCGAGAGTGGCAATTCGCGTCCGCGCCTCGGAGAGCACCGGAGGACGCAATTCCAAGTCGTGCGCGTCGGTGGCGACGATATGAATCGCGTTCTTCTGTAACAGCTTCTCTGCAGCCTTCTTCGACTTCGGTCCCCAGAAGCCAATAAACGCGTTGGCTGTGACTTGCACCAGGCAACCTGCGTCGATATAGCGCAACACAGTTTCGGGATTCTTCATCAGGAAAGCGTTTCGTTCGGGATGAGTCACGATGGGCACCATGCCGCGGCTGACGATCGCCATCAGTTGGTCTTCAGCGTTGGAAGGAATTCCGTGGTGGTCGAATTCCACCAGTATGTATTGGGTATCACCAATGGCGAAGCGCCGCGGATCGATCATGACATCCGTCACGTTGCGCGGAGAAAGATGAAAGTCGCATCCGATGCTGAAGGTGAGCTTGCCGCTCGATACTTCGCTCAACGTCGCCAGCATGTCAGTGAAGTGCTCGCGATCGTACTCGTAATGCCCGTCGCAATGCGGGGTGGCAACGATATGCGTGATTCCGTCGCGCACGGCGATACGGCACATTTGCGCGGTCGTCTCCCACGTGTCGGAGCCATCGTCTATGCCGGGAAGTATGTGGCAGTGAATATCGACCATCTTGCTTTGCCCGCACCAAAATCAAAAGTAGCCGCAGATTTCACGAATGAACACGGATCAAACTAGGTCTTAGAAATTTTGAAAATAATCCGTGTAGATCCGTGAAAATCCGCGGCTAATCTTTATATCTTTCGCGCATGAAGTCTGAAATCTTTTCGTACGCCGCGTGCAGCACATCTTCCGGCGGCAGAAACACGATGCGCATGTGGCGCGTGCCCGCCTTCTCGCCGAAACCCGAGCCATGCACCACCAGTACGTGCTTCTGCTTCAGCAAATCGGTGACGAAGGTGAGATCGTCCTCGGGAATGTCGAGTGACGGATGGGCATAGAACGCGCCCTTAGGTTTCACCAGGCTGACGCGAGGTGTGCGCTTCGCCCAATCCTCGGTGATGTGCGCCCGGCGATGCAGCTTTTCCAGCATCACCGGAATGTGGTCTTGTGGGCCTTCGAGCGCAGGCTTGATGGCGTGCTGGAACGGATGTGGCGCCGACAAGCGCGCTCGCAGCAACCGGTGCACTGACTCTAAATAATGATGCAGCGCCTCGCGTGGCCCCGTGGCAATCGCCCATCCAATACGCCATCCCGGAACCAGGTACGCCTTCGACAGGCCGTTGAAGGTGATGATCGGAACATCTTGCGCCAGCGTCGCAATCGAAATATGCTTCGCGCCAGGCTCGTAAATCAGCTTGTCGTAAATCTCGTCGGCGAGGATGACCAGGTTGTGCTCGCGCGCCAACTCCAGCACCTTTTCCAGCGTTTGCCGTGACATCACCGCGCCCGTCGGATTGCTGGGATTGATGAGCAGAATGGCACGCGTTTGCGGATTGATCTTGCTCTCCATGTCCGCGACGTCCGGCTCCCAACCATTCGACTCATCGAGTTCATAAGCGTTGGGCTCGGCACCGAGTTTGGCCAACACTGCTCCATACAGAGGATATTCGGGACTCGGTGTCAGCACGTTGTCGCCGTGATTCACCAGCGCCGTCAGGCAACTGTCGATGACCTCGCCGCTGCCGTAACCGACGAAGATGCTCTGAATATCCTTGAAGCCCGCAGCTTCGGCTTGGTGTCGAATCGCCTCGACCGCGGGTTTGATGCCCAGCGACTCGCCATAGCTGTTGTGGCCGTCGAGCATCGCCTTGTGTACCGCTTCGATCATGTGCGGTGGCGTGGGGAAGTCGAACTTACACGGATCGCCGATGTTGAGGTAGAGGATCTTGTGTCCTTCGCGGGCGACCTCGTCGGCGACGACGGCAAGATCGCGAATGGCATAGCGCACGTTGGCCATGCGCTTGGCGGCGATGACTTCAGTTGCGGTTTTCGTAGGCATGATGACGACCTTTACAGTTTCGGATGGTGAGCTTAAATCAGCCGCGGATTACCACGGATCTTCACGGATCAGATTAGGTCTTATGCATGCTAAAAACAAATCCGTGCTCATCCGTGAAAATCCGCGGCCAATAGTTTCTACTCCGGCCGATCGATCTGCGCCTTCTGCAACTTGTCCGAGTAATCGATGTAGATCGACTTCCACTCGGTATAAAAGTCGATGGCGCCGATGCCGCCCTCGCGATGGCCGTTGCCCGTAGCTTTGGTTCCGCCGAACGGCAAATGCACTTCCGCACCGATCGTGGGAGCGTTGATGTACGTGATTCCCGCATACAGATCGCGCATCGCCGTGAACGCCTTGTTCACGTCTTTCGTGTAGATCGACGACGACAGGCCGTACTCAATGTCGTTGGCGATCTCGATGGCGTTCTCCAGCCCATCGCACGGAATGATCGACACCACCGGCCCAAAGATTTCTTCCTGCGCAATCCGCATCTTCGGATTCGACATCCGCAAACACCGTCGGAGCCACGAACCAGCCATGCTCCCACGCGCCGCCTTCCAGCCGATGCCCACCGCACATCATCTTCGCGCCTTCGCCCTTGCCGATCTCGATGTACTTCAAGTCGGTATTCATCTGCGACTCATTCACCGCCGGACCCATATCCACCGACTCATCCAGACCGTTGCCGACCTTCAGCTTCTGCGCGCGCGCCACCAGCTCATCCACAAATTTCCGGTACACGCCTTTCTGCACAATGATGCGGCTCGTCGCCGTGCAGCGCTGCCCGGTCGTCCCAAACGATCCCCACAGTGCGCCTTCGAGCGCCAGCTCCAGGTTCGCATCGTCCAGCACGATCATCGGATTCTTCCCGCCCAACTCCAGCGAGCAGTGCTTGAACGTCTTTGCCGCTTCCTGCCCCACCACGCGACCCACCGCCGTCGATCCCGTCAGCGACACCGCGCGCACCGCCGCATGCTGCGTCATCGGCGTCCCAACTTCCGTCCCGTACCCGCTCACGATGTTCACAACACCCGCCGGAATGCCCGCATCGGACAGCGCCTGCACAAAGTTAAACGTCGACAGCGGAGTGTCCTGCGCCGGCTTGATCACGGCGGTGTTGCCCGCGACCAGGGCGGGGAACAGCTTCCACGACGGAATCGCCATCGGAAAGTTCCACGGCGTAATCATCGCGCACACGCCCAGCGGCTGCCGCACGGCCATGGCAAACTTGTTGGGCAGCTCCGACGGCACGGTCGGCCCAAACAGCCGCCGCCCTTCGCCCGCCGTGTAGTAGCCGCAGTCAATGGCTTCCTGCACGTCGCCGCGCGTCTCCTTGATGACCTTGCCCATCTCGCGCGTCATCAATTGCGCGTACTCTTCCTTGCGCCCAATGAGGATCTCCGACGCCTTATACAGCATCTCGGCCCGCCGCGGAGCCGGCACCAGCCGCCACTTCTTGTACGCCTCGCTGGCCGCATCAATGGCGCGGTTCACGTCTTCCGCGTCCGAGCGCTGAAACACGCCGACCACATCGCGCGTGTCCGCCGGGTTCAGGTTCTCAAACGTGCGTCCAGTGTGGCTCTCCACCCACTCGCCGTTGATGAAGTTCTTGTACACGGTCGCCTTGCTCGCCGCCGTTTTCGTCACTGCCTGTTCTGCGGTTGCCATAAAAACTGCCTCCTACCAATGCCTTTTAGAATCTGAGTGCAAACCCTCCAGTCTATGGGGGACTATCGCTCACCCGCAACTCGAGGCGTTTTGCGGGCGTCAGAGCCCGCGGATCGGGTAGAGCTGGCCTTCAGGCCAGCGTCCGCGCCGCCCCTCCCCTGACCTGCCATCACGAGCCCGCCGCAGGCGGGCGAGGGACCTCCTCGGAATCAAGGTTTGTCTTGACATCATGGCGGGGGTACTATTGTCCGCATTACCGTGACCTCCAAGACGATCAAACTGCTTGGCAGCTTCATGTTCGCATTCCTGATCGGGGCGATTCTGCTGTGTGTTCTATGCGGCCTAAAGGACTCACTGGCTTGGCTGTCTCTAGCGCTAGGCCTGGCGGCTGGATGGGGAGCCGGAATACTCCTCGCGCCCTATCAAAGCGAACAAGACAGATTCAGAGAATACATAAAGCTTGTGTCGGCCTTTGTCACGGGGTATGTCGTGAGCAAAGTCGATCGTTTGTTCGAACTTTGGTTTGACCCAGCCCGTGGCTTGCTGATCCTAAACCCAGTTTTCGCTCACCGTGTGCTGGTTTGCATTTCAAGTTTCCTTCTAGCTGCGGTTTCAACTTACGTTGGACGAAAATATCTCAGTTTCGGGCCCGATGCCGAAAAGCCATCAAGACAAAATGGGCCGGGCACCGCCGAATTGGGAGGATGATCGATGGACGGCATTTCGAACTGAACAGAACGCCCGTTCTGTCGCTCAATGCTGAGGATCACTCTGTGCCGAAAGAATCAAGGCTGGCTGGAGTCGAAGACGGATCGTTCTGGCTCTGCATGGGCCTGGTATTAGCCTATCCAGCCCTCATGATTCTAGTGTATTACTTCGACTTCCCGGATGTGCCTTACTTATGGGTTCACCGTTGGAATCCGCAATGGCGGTTCGCCTTTTGCTACATGTTTGCGCTTCACATCTTGCTGGTGTGTCTTAGTATCTATGCTGGGGTCTCGCTATGGCGAAAGAAATCATATGCCGTTGATGTCTGTACTCTCTTCTTTGCTTTCGGTCTCCTTACCGGTCTGGTGGAAAATGTTGCCCTTCCCGCCTGGGTGGTTCCACGGGGAGATGTAAACTGGTCGGGATTCCTACGGGCTGCCCTAATCCACGGAGTTGGTTTTCTGTACCTGCAAACGTCCGTGAGGAGTACGGGCACCTTTCCAAGGCACCATCTGTCACGGACGATGTGGGGATGGGTATTATCCGGAATGGCGATTTGCTTGAGTCTCCCGTGGATAACGAGTTGCTATTTCTTTCTGCAGGGCATGCTTGCGAAGCATGGAGTAATTGAACTTCCTGTGCACTAATACTCGTGGGTGGGACAGGTGCCGGGCGGAGGCAGACTACGTTACAGGTTTGGCTCAAGTGTGGGAAGACGGAACCGCAGCGGCAGATCAATAAGCGGTAGGTTAATTCGAATGGGCTAACGATAATGTCATCGACTCTCGCCCTCCTTCGGGGTTCGGTGATGATCACCATGGTGTTTTACACGCTAAGACTCTCATGAGCTGGATTTTTGGCACTCCGGAAGAACGCAAGCTGCGAGACCTTCTGAAGGAGGCCGAGGCAGAGACCTCTGAAGTGTACGGCCCCCTGGGCAGGTTAGCACTCGGCATCGTGACGGCTTCTTGGGATTCCTACCAGGGTCTCGCTAAAGTATTGGGGTTCTCCGTGGAGGGGCAACCTACCGAACGCCAGATGCTTGTCTTCTACGAGCTGCTCTATTTTTTCGCTCATGTCACGATCAGGACTGCCGTTGCTCACCAGCTGACTGAGTCGCAGATTTTTAAGCTTCAGGATTACCTGGGCCCCCAATTGTCGCGGACAGCGGTTGACACTTTCTGCAAGCATTGGCCCGTCGAGTTAAAGCGCCGAATGGCGGGCGAGTTCTTCGAAAGGCTCAACGATGCCGAAGTGGAATACTCAGAGTGTCGGGGGCTTATGGTGAAGGATAAGCCCTTTGACCGGGAGTCTCTCTTCGGCAGGCTTTCGCACAACGTGGCTGAGCTGTGGGAAAGCCCTTCTGATCTCGTGGTCATGACGGCGACGCAGACTTCTGCACTAGAAGCATTCACGAATATGCGGCTTGCCAAATTAATTGACGACGTTGTGATTGTGATTGAACGGGTGGATCGCGACACCCTCGCGGCGCTCCGAGATCGGCCCTGGGATTAGAGAGCGGGCGGGTAGCCCACCCGGCGCTTCAATTCACAAAGAAATCTTGAACTGGGTGGCCCATCCCGCCTTCCTTTGGCGGGATGGGGCTTTCTTCCCGACCCACAGCCGGCGGGTGGCCCAGGTAACCGATCGATTTCACAAAAATAACGTTGAGGGTGCCCCATTCAAGCGGCCCGGCTTTGGCCGCTTGAGTGGGGATTTTCGTCACGAATCTCGGCGGGTGCCCGACGTTGGCAAATGTGGGGCTTTTTCTCCGCTGTGCCATTAACCCTTTCCACACTAAACATCCCAGTCCCACAACGTGGGACGGCAGAGGATAGCCCACGGCTCGTACTGAAAAGCGGCGGAGCCGCGATGTGAGTTTTAGGCGTGGGCGTAAGCCCGCGCATCGGATCGCCACGAAAGGCCTCAGCCGCGGATGCGGCGTCCTTTCACTCCCACACCATCGAAGCGCACATAACAAATTCCCAATTCCCATCCGCGTGATCCGTGCAAATCCGCGGCTGGCTTTGCCTTTTTGCCCTTCTTCCTCCGTGCTCTCCGTGCCTCCGTGGTGAATCCGTCTTCTTTTCCCATTTCGGGAAAAATCCGGTTACCTTCGTAACATCAAGCCCCCTAAATCTCTCTCTTCCCGCTTGACTTTTCCGTACCCTTGAAACTGGAAAACTCCGCCGGCGATCTGACAACTGACCACCGGCAACTGACAACTTCTTCGAGGAGCGCCATGGAATACCGCACTTGTACTTACATCCGCGACGATGGCAACATCTGCAACTCTGCTGCCGTCACCGATCGCAACCTTTGCCTTTACCACCTCGAGCACCGCGCCCGTCTCATGCGCATGGCCCAGTACCGCGCCCGCGGCCAGCGTTTCTATCTGCAGCTCCCGCCGCTCGAATCCATGCACGCCGTGCAATCGGCGCTCACTCAACTCTCCGAGGCGCTCGCCGCCGACATGATCGAACTCAAGCGCGCCGACCGCCTCATTCGCGTGCTGAACATCGCTTCGCGCAACCTCCTCAAAGCCGACAAATGGCCCGCCAGCCCCTATCACTCTGATCAGCCCGCTCCCGCCGTCGATCTCGCCGCCAGCTACGGCCTGCCCGCTGACCTCGACCTCGACACTCCACCCGAGTGCGCCTTCCCTCCAAACGATCTTGACGTGTCACCTCAAGCGCAGCGAACTGAAGCCGAGGAGGCCGCATTTTCTGACAGCCGAGGGCTGACAGCTGACGGCTTGGATTTCCGTCCCGACTCCCCCGTCTCTCCCGAGTTCTTGGAACTCCGCGACATCACCACGCACGCAAGGTGCCGACGCCGCCAACGTTCGTTTCCGCCAATTGCAACGCAACCGTGCGCGCCGCGAACTGCGCAACGATCGCAAGCGCTACGCCGACCTCGCCCTGCGCCTCAACTTGAAGAAAGCGGCAGAGCGACTGGCCGAGCAGAAAGTGGCCGAGAAACTGGCCGAGGCGGGCATTGCACCCGCGCCCGCCACCGCAGAACCGTTCGACTTCGATAGCCAAGTAGCCGCGAGCCTCAAGAAGTCCGCCGCCTCCTTCGCGGAAATCGACGCCTGCCTCGCCGCCAAGGAGGTCAAAATCGCCTAATGGGTAGTGCCGAGCTTTAGCTCGGCGTTAATGGTAGAGCTGGCCTTCAGGCCAGCATCTAAGCTGCGGGCAGGAATCGCTGGTTTTGGGTAGAGCTGGCCTTTAGGCCAGCGTCAAAGCCGCAAGCTTGATGTCCCGAGCCGGTTTCACCCGGCGGCACACTTTGCGGCCGAAGGAGGTTTTGTATCAGGGCACGACTTCACAGCCTGCTGAAAAAACTCTGTTTCAGACGGTTTTGAAGGGGCGCAGCTTTAGCTGCGCCGTACAGGCTCTTTATTGATGATCCGCCGAGCGGACTTCAGTCCGCGAGGCGCCAGCGTCGTTCTCTGTCTTATTGGAGGCGGACTAGCTCCGCCGAGGTGGATGTGTGCGCTAGGAGACCGCTATCGATGCCGAAACCGTGGGACCACGAACGAACCCCGGCTGCTCCCCGCGAACGCTGCAAGCTTGAACATCTAACGCATCCGGCAAGCACCGCTAACCCCTACTGGCACACATGGATACATATAAGCTCTAATGTTTTCAGCCGCATACGAACAATTTTCCGCTAAACCGCTGAAAACAAACGTTGGGTTATCGCCGCTTTCCGGCTTTGCGTCCGCCGCCGCCAAAGAAGCACATCAGGCCGAAGAGATAGCCGAAGTTGTACCAAGCTCCGTTGTTGTGCACTTCGTAAATGTTGAGATCGCGGACGAACAGCGAGATAAAGAAGACGAACGGGGCGATGAAGCCCTGCCAGAGGCCGAGCCAGAATCCGGCAACGGAGTTCTTGTCGCCCGGCGTGCCTTTCAGGTTGTTGGGGCCGGGAGCGCAGGCGGTAAGTGAGACGAGCAAGAGAAAAATCAGAATGACGGCGGAGAGTTTCATGGCGGAAGCCTCCTGGGTACAGTACGAGCGAGCCGGAAGGAATGTCTCAGGGCGGGACTGATTTTCACCACGGAGGCACGGAGAGCACGGAGAAGAATCGGGCAAAAATATCAAGCCGCCCGGGGCGCACTCGGCAATGCTATTTCGGCTTAGTTGTTGCCGCCGGTTTTTTGGCTGGAGTCTTGGTTGTCTTCGCCGCAGCCGGGGGATGGGCGTCGTCCTGTACCTGCTGAGCGACCTTGTCGGACTCCATGGTGAAGGTGACCATCACCGCATCAACGCCGAACTGAGCGGCGTCAGCTGCGAGCGGAACAGCTTGAAGCTCGGGTTGCGGTTTGCCCACTTTGAAGAGCGTCACGTTGGTCAAGGCCTGATACTTTGCGGCATCGAGTTGCAATCCGACGGGAGCCGGCGAGACGCCGCCGCTGCCGGGCGCCTTCACCTGACTGGCAACCGTATACAGGATGTAATCGCATTGCTTAGAGCTGGCTTCGGTCTGCACGTCCTGGGGTGGTGCTTCGGCATCGAGCGGCACGGCTTCCAATTGGCGGCGGGTGAGCTCGTCCATGAGGTTGATGCGCAGATTGTCGGTGGGGAGACCTTCACCGCTGGCATCCTTTATTTTGACCACTCCGATGCGGACGGCGCCTTGGGCCTTGGGCGCTACAACAGGAGCAGGCGGAGCAGCGGGTTTGGCCGCGGGAGCAGGGGCGGCAGCGGGCGCCGGGCTCGCTTCGGGTTGCGGGTTTGCGCCGCCCATCATGGCGGACATGTCGGTGACTTTGCAGCCTGGCGGCATGTCAAACAGTGGCGCGTCGAGCGTCGTGGTGGTCAACTCGATGACTTCGGTGGTGGAAGTAAAGGTGCCGTGGTCAGACGCGATGGTGGTGGTCTGCTTGAGCGGATAGCCGAGCGCGGCATTTTCGCCGCCCTTCATCACGATGCGGTCGTTGCATTGATTGCGGCCGCCCATGCCTCCGCAGGCCATGGCGCGGTAGGATTCGTCGGCACAAGAGAAACCCGCTGAAAGGTCGGCGTACCAGCCATCGGTTTCCATTTTCATGTGCGACTGATTGCAGGCTTCGGGTGTGGACTCCATCATCATGGTGGTCTTGATGTGGCGGGCTTTGTAGCCGAACATGTCCTGGCGCTCACCGGTATCGGTGACGTTGCGCGTAATCGTGACCACGCCGCCCTTGCGCGGGAGTGCGGGTTCGGGGTTTTCGTGTCCCATTGCACGAATGCTTGAAGTGGCGGGACAGGAAGTCTCGCCTCCTCCCATCTGCATGACGGAGCACTGATTGCCGGCGATGGTGATCCTGCGCTTCTGGTCGCACTGCGTGATGGTGACTGCACCGCCGCGACCTCCGAAGCTCATTTCATTGCGCTCGCGAGGGCCCTTGATGTAGACCGTGCTCTCGGTGCTGTGGCCCATCACGGTGGTGCGGGTTTTGATCTTAATGTCGGCGGAGGAAAACAGCGTCAGACAAATGACGAATGAGCCGAGAAGGCAGGTGCTACGGGACAGGCTGGTCACGAGAGGCCTCCTTGAAAGACCCGAGCGTTTCTAAAGACAAAACAAGAGCAGCGCAATTTTAGAGCAAAGTCGAAATTTCCGTATCCATTCGGAAAAGTTCACCACGGAGGTACGGAGAACACGGAGGGAACTTGGGAAAAAAAGCAAAAGCAGCCGCGGATTTCCACGGAACAACACGGATCGGAAACAGGCAAATAACAAGAGCGGGATTCACCACGGAGGCACGGAGGACACGGAGTTTCTATTTCTTCCAACTGCCAGTGATCTCTGTGTGTCAGTGTGAATCATTGGTTACCTATCCCGTTCGATCACGGCGCCGGCTTCGTGAGGCGCGAAGGCGTCGGTCAGCGAGATCACTCGCATCTGCGCTTTTAGGTCGTCGAGTGAGGCTGCGCTAGTGATCGGCACGTCGATCGCTTGCCCGGGTAGCAGGTCGAAGTAGTTGTCGGCGGGCTTGGCGTCGAGGTTGCCGAAAGTAATGTACACGCTCTTGGCCAGCACGGGGGAGGAGATGTGGAGTGTGTAGTTCTCTCCCGTTTTCGCGCTTGTGAGATCGCTGGTGATTTTCGCTTGCGGGAGTTGCATGTCTTTCTTGGGGACAAAGAACATTTCGTTGGTCGAGATCATCTTGTTGTCGACCAGCAGGTCGGTCACGGCGAAGATTTTGCCGAGGTCGCAATTGGGCAGGTTGGTGATGTCGAGCATGGGCATCGTCAGATAGATTTTGCTGGAAAGCGGAGTGACGGTCACAGGCTGCGACTTGTCGCTGAGAAGCTTGCCGTCGAAGGTCAGAATGCGGACACGCAGCGTCGCGACCGTCGGGGAGGTTTTGTCGGAGACGATGTACACCGCGACGTTGCCGTCTTCCTGATGGGGCGAGACGAGGATCGGAGCATAGAAGCGGCGGGCGTAATAGTGCAGGGCCTTCCAGCGTCCGTAGTAGTCGAGGCTCGACCATGAGGCGACCGGCCAGCAATCGTTAAGCTGCCAGTAAATGGAACCCATGGTGCGCGGGCGATTGCGGCGCAGGTGCTCGGCGCCGATCTTGATGCCTTCGGCCTGCAGGACCTGGCTGGCGTAGAGGAACGAGGCGAAGTCTTTGGGCTGGGGATAGTCGCGCAGCATATAGTCGCGGATGATGGCGTTGCCGGCAGCGTTTTTCTGGTGGGCCAGCATGACTGGAGTGAAGATGTCGGTGCGGTCTTCGGGAATGGTGAAGCTCTCGACCGTGCGCAGTTCGGGGAAGGATTGGAAGCCGTATTCGGTCATGAAGCGCGGGTTGTGCTTCTCGTAGTCGGTGAAGGGCACTCGGCCGTGCCAGACCGACCAGTCATGCATGTCTCCTGACTGGTACTTGTCGGAGAGCTGCTCGTAGTCGGCGCTGGGAGAACTGGGCCAGTAGGGAGTTTCGGGCGCGTAGCGGTTGACCGCCGCAGAGAGAATTCCGCTAAAAGTAGAAACGTAGTCTTGCCACATCTGGAATCGGACATCGGCGGGAAGCTTGTCGCGGTCGTGCCAGGCAAGCGCGGCTTCGGTCTCGTTGTTGCCGCACCAAAGGACAATGCTGGGATGATTGCGCAAGCGCTTGAGTTGCTGTTCGGCTTCAGAGGCGACGTTGAGTTTCCAGTCGTAGGTGCCGGGCTGCCAATCGTTACCGAACATGAAGTCCTGCCAAATCATGATGCCGAGCTCGTCGCACAGGTCGTAGAACTCGTCGGTCTCGTAGTAGCCACCGCCCCAGTGGCGGATCATGTTCATGTTGGCATCAACTGCGGACTGCAGAATCTGGCGGTATTGCTGCGCGGTGACGCGGGTGGGGAAGCTGTCGAACGGGATGACGTCGGCGCCTTTGCCGAACACGGGAATGCCGTTGACGATGAACTCGAAGGAGCGTCCCCATTGGTCGGGCTCGCGGCGGAGAACGATGGAGCGCAGGCCGGTTTTGGCAGTGGCTTCGTCTTGCAGCTGTTTGCCGATTTTCAGCTGTACGTTGAATTTGTAGATGGGTTGTGCGCCGTATCCGGCTGGGTACCACAATGAGGGACTCGCGACATCGATAGGAAAGATGACGTGATTGAGGCCGGGCTGAAGCTGAACGGTGCGGAAGGTATCGGCATGTTTGGCCGAGACTCCGTATTCGACGGAGACGGTTGCAATACCGGCATCGGAGGCCGTGACTTCGACTTCGGCCAGTAAGTGCGCGACGTTGCTGGTGACGTCGAGCTGGTGAATGTTGACGTTGGAGATGCGTGCCTCATCCCAGGCTTCGATTCGCGCAGGACGCCAGATGCCGCTGGCGACGAAGCGTGGGCCCCAGTCCCATCCATATTCGTAGGCAGCTTTGCGAAGGTAGGTCTTGGCTTCGGTGTGAGTACGTTCCCGCCACGGATCGTTGGCGGCGATCTCGGAGGCAGCCTTGATTGGAGACGGAAAGACCACGCGCAAGGAATTTGCGCCGGGCTTGAGGTCAGACTTCACACTGACCCGCCATTCGCGGAACATGTTGTCGGCGGTCAGGATGAGCTTGTCGTTGAGATAGACCTTGGCGTAAGCGTCGAGTCCTTCGAAGACGAGTTCAATGTTTTTCTGCGCGAGCAATGCCGGCGTCGCCTGGACGGCGGTGCGATATTCCCAGTCGGCGTTCTCGATCCATTGCAGCTTGGCTTCGTTGTCGCGATAGAACGGGTCGGGAATTAATTTGTTGCGCAACAGATCGAGATGCACGCATCCGGGAACGACGGCGGGATGCCATTGGGAAGCGTCATTGGGCGAGGGCGTGGCGGCCTGTACGACGGGGCCGGAGAGAAGCTGGTGGAATTCCCAGCCGGAGTTCAAGGGAACCGTTTGTTTTTGAGGAGATGCGGCGAAAGAGACACCGACGGAGAGAAGAAGGAAGCAAATGAGAACGCGCGAGGATACCCGAAGGTTCGACAAGGCCAGGTGCTCCTGAATCGGTTTTGGAGAGCGACGAGGAATAGTAACAAGGAATGAGAGAGGATGGCGGTGATGAAGGAGCGGAGGTGTTGGTCACGCTCATAGTCGAATTTCTCGGGGGCTAAAGCCCGGTGTTTAGCCGAGAACGCGGCACGGCTGAAGCCGTGCCCGGATACGAGACCGCGCGAAAGCAGCGCACTGCCGCTATTCCAATGACTTAGCGAACGGTGGTACTCTGTTGGCATACGGTGCGACCATAGGTTTTCCGTTCCAGCAGCGGACTGGCCTGCCGGCGTCCTCGGAACCTTAAGACCCTGAAACACTTAGACCCTCAACTTTGCGCTAGGGGAATGGGGAGAGGTTGCGCGCATGTGTCCGGCCAGAGCGGGAAAATTGTGGTGGCCAACGTCCTAATAGATAGAGAGAAGCAGTCGTAATGTCATCCAACGGATTTCATAATCGTCCCGCGCGCGTCGGGAACATACGGTCGCTGTTCAGCATGTTCTCCAGCGATTTGGCCATCGATCTGGGGACGGCCAACACATTGGTGTATGCCCGCGGCAAAGGCATCGTAGTCAACGAGCCGTCGATCGTCGCGATCAACAAGAATACAGGTGAAGTCGAAGCGGTAGGCAAAGAGGCCAAGGAGATGCTTGGCCGCACACCAGGGAACATCGTTGCCATCAAGCCGATGAAAGATGGCGTTATCGCGGACTTCAAAGTCACCGAGAAGATGTTGAACTACTTTATTCAGAAGGCGCACAACCGCAAGATGCTGGTGCATCCGCGCATCGTGATCGGCGTTCCTTCGGAGATCACGCAGGTGGAAAAGCGCGCGGTCATGGACTCGGCGTACCGCGCGAAAGCCAGTGAAGTGCACCTGGTCGAGCAGGCGATGGTAGCTGCGATTGGCGCGGGTTTGCCGATCACGGAGCCGAGCGGCAACATGGTGGTGGACATTGGCGGCGGCACGACTGATATTGCGGTGATTTCGCTGAGCGGCATCGTGTATTCGCGCTCAGTTCGCATGGCCGGCAACCAGATGGACGAAGCGATCATGAACTTCATGAAGCGCAAGTACAACCTGCTGATCGGCGAACGCACAGCGGAACAGATCAAGGTGGAGATTGGCTCTGCGTACCCGCTGGAGAAGCCGATGACCATGGAGATCAAGGGCCGCAACCTGATTGAAGGCGTGCCGAAGACCATCACCGTCGACGACAGCGAAGTGCGCGAAGCGGTGGCTGAGTGCGTGTCAACGATCCTGAACGCGATTCGTGTGGCTCTGGAACGGACACCGCCGGAGTTGTCGGCTGACATTAGCGATCGCGGCATTGTGCTGACCGGCGGTGGCGCGATGCTGAAGAACCTGGACAAGCGGATTCGCGAAGAGACCGGATTGCCGGTATCGATTGCCGACGATCCGCTGTGCAGCGTGGTGCTCGGCACGGGCAAGATGCTGAGCGACTTCAAGCTGCTGCGCAAGATTTCGATCGATTAAGATTGTCCGGCCCGCTGGTGCCGGCCCTGGTATGGACACGATTCTCGGCCGCTATAAGAACCTGATTGTGCTGGCGGCCATCTTGTTCGCCCAGATTATCGCGCTGGCGATGCAGGTGCGGCGCCCCTCCCAAGACGGCGAGATTCGCCTGATTCGAGTCTGGACGATTGCCGCCGTCACTCCCTTTGAAAAAGCCGTCGTACATACCCAGACTTGGGTCCATGACAAATGGGTAGGGTATGTGTACCTGCGGAACGTAGACAAGGAAAACCAGCAACTGCGCGCGGAAATCGAGCGCATGAAACTGGAGCAGGCGCGGATGAGCGAAGACGCCAACATGGCAAGACGCGTCCAGGCGCTGCTGGCGTTCAAGGAACAGTACATTGACAGCACGGTTGCGGCGCAGGTGATCGGTACTAGCGGCAGCGAGCAATCGCGGGTGCTTTACATCGATAAGGGTTCGAACGATGGACTGAAGCCTGACATGGCGGTCATCACGCCGACGGGAATTGTGGGCAAAATCGTGTCGGTATCGGCTAGCTCAGCCCAGGTATTGCCCATCAACGACCAGTTGAGCGGAGTAGGAGCGTCGCTAAAGGACTCGCGGCTGCAAGGGATTTTGAAGGGCGCGAGCAACGGGACGACCACTCTGCAATACATCATGAGCGATGAGCCGGTGAAGCCAGGCGAGGAAGTCATTACCAGCGGCGGCGACAGAATCTTTCCCAAAGGCTTGCCGGTTGGCACCGTGGCATCGGTCGAGCCGGGTAAGGACTTGTTCCTGAATATTCGCGTCATTCCATCGGCACGGCTGGATCGGCTGGAAGAGGTGCTGGTAGTGACGAAGATTGAAGAGAAGTTCCCGGACACGAAAGACCTGGGCCCGATTCGCGCCTCGGACATTTTGAGTCAGCGACTGCCGGGTGTGCCTCCGCCGCCCGATGCCAACGCGGCTGGAAACGTTCCGGGAACAACCGGAGGGGCGGCGAATCCTGCGACGACAAGTCCCGCGACGGGAACTGGATCGCAGGCGGGAATCGGGAAGACGCAAACTCCGAGTGCGTCAGGCACCACTCCCTCGACGACGGGAGCTCAGAAACCGAACCCGACTCAGACTGCGAAGCCGGCGGGAGCAAATGCATCTCAGCCGAACGCCTACGGTACAACGGCGACAAAGCCGGTGGTGCGCAAGCCGCCAGCGACGGTGTCACCGGATTCAACTCCAAGGGCGCCGTCTAAACCTCCCAATGCAGCGGAGAATCCGCCACAATGACAGCATCTGCTATGCCATTCCGCGGAAGCTACACCTCACGAGAGCAAGCCGCAGCCTACGAATTCAACTGGCTGGTGGTCTTCCTGGTTCCGCTGGTTGCGATTTTCATCCAGGCGTTCCTGACTTCGAAGCTGCGCTGGCTGGCCATTCTTGACCTGCCAATGATGGTGGTCATTTTTTTTGCAGTAGCACGGCGCAATCCCATTAGCGGCTGCGTAACCGGCGCAATCATCGGATTGCTGCAGGACGCACTGGGAGGGCCGGCGCACCCCATCGGGATGTACGGAATCACCGACACCATCATCGGGTACATGGCGTCGTCGCTGGGCGTCAAGATCGATGTGGAGAACCCGGGTACGCGGTTCCTGATCGTTTATGCGTTTTTTGTCATCCACGAGGCGGTGTACTACGGTGTGGGACATGGACTGCTGCGGCAGTCATTGCACTGGAGCTGGAGCCACGTTGCAATAGCGGCGCTGGCCAATGCAGTGGTCGGCGTGTTCGTATTCCAGATGCTGGACCGATTCAAGCAAAGATAGCAATTAGCCATTAGCTATTAGCTTTCAGCTATCAGTTTTCCTGGTCGCGGTCGGCGCCCGTCTATTTTTTCTGGTTTTCTGATCGCTCCCCCGACAGGTACACTTTGATGTTTCCTCATGCAGATGCTCCGTTATCAATGGGTCGCACTGTTGGCTCTACTTGTGTGTTGGCCGCTGGGTCTGTTGGCCCAGGACCTGGCGCCGCGGGCGTACGTCATTACGCCGCTACACTCCAACGCCGTTACCGTGACCTGGTCCTATTACAACGGCGGGCTTGACTTCAATGGCACGATACCGGTGGAGGATGCGAAGGGAACCTATAATGTCCCGGTCTTCACTTATTATCACGCCTTCAACTTCTTTGGACGGTCGGCCAACGTTCTCGCGTCACTGCCGTACGCGGTCGGTAACTTTACCGGAGAGCTGAACAACCAACAACGTTCGGTATATCGTTCCGGGCTACTCGATTTAGGTGCACGCCTCTCGGTCAATTTGTACGGCGGCCGCGCCATGCCGGCCCAGGATTTTGCTAAGTGGAAGCAGAAGATACTTCTCGGCGCGAGTCTGAAGGTGATTGCTCCCACGGGTCAGTACGACCCGACCAAGCTGATCAACTGGGGCATTAACCGCTGGGCCTTCAAACCCGAGTTCGGTTACTCGGAGCGTTGGGGCAACTGGATCCTGGATGGCTATGCTGGCGTTTGGTTTTATACCACTAATCCGGCGTACTACAACATCCCGGTTCCCCTGCCACAGACGGAAGCGCCCATCGGCAGCCTCGAGGGGCACTTGAGCTACGACATACCAAAGTTCAAAGGGTTCCGCAGAGCACGGTTCTGGGCGTCGTTGGATGGCAACTACTGGTGGGGCGGTATTACCGCGGTCAACAGCATCCGAAATCTCAAGACCGAGCAAACCAGTTCGCGCATCGGAGGGACGGTTGCACTTCCCCTGGCCAAGAGCCAGTCGATCAAGGTCTCCTACAGCGACGGTGCCTACATTCGCTTTGGCGGGAACTACCAGAGTGTCTCGGTCGCCTGGCAGTATTCGTGGATCGGACATCCCAAGTAGGTTGCACGGCGATTCGCGCCCGTCGATGCCGAGGACGCGTGTCCCATTTAAGGCACTCAAAAGGCGTGATTTACATGCCTTTTGACACTCCGCCGGTGGGCGATTCAGACTACAATAGGGCAAGGGATTGCGCCCGCCATCCAGCCACGTGCAGGTTGCCGAAAGACAATCAGGACTACGTGTGCCGGAAGGCGAAAACGTGGTGTGCGCGAATGAGCGAGCACGATAGTTTCGTAACTAATTAACTGAGCGCACATCCAGCAGGGAAGTCATAACCGGCGATGTTTGGTCGCGAAGAAAAGGTCTCTCCATTCCGGCTCACCGCAGTGCAATATGTGCTGCTGGGGATCTTTTTAGTTTTGGCGTTCGGATTGTGGAGACTGCAGGTCGCGCGCAGCGACTACTACACTTCGCTGGCCGAGCAGAACCGCATCAAACAGGTACCCATCCTCGCGCCGCGCGGAAAACTGCTGGACCGCGAAGGCCGCATCATCGTCGACAACTACCCGTCGTTCTCCGTGCTGTTGCTGCGCGACCAGAACCGCAATCTCGATGTCGATGCTGACCAGATTGCGGCTGGGCTGCACATTTCTCCCGATGAGCTGCGCGCGCGCATCAAGCGCATGGACGCGGTTCCGGGCTACCAGCCGATGTTCGTCAAAGATGACATCACCCCGGACGAACTGGCCTTCATCGAATCGCACCGCGCCGACCTGCCGGAGCTGGACATCATCACCGTACATCGCCGCCTATATCCCAAAGGCGGATTCATGGCGCACGTCATCGGGTACGTCGGACAGGTGAGCGAAGACATGCTCACTCAGCCGCAGTGGGAGCTGTACAACCCGGGCGATGTGGTCGGCATGTCGGGCGTTGAGCAGTATTACAACGATATTTTGATGGGGAAGAACGGTTCGCGGCAGGTCATCGTGAACAGCCGGGGCAAAGAAGTTGGCACGCTGAGCGATGTGCCGGCGGTTCCCGGAAAGCAGCTTAAGCTGACGATTGACCTTGACCTGCAAATCGCGGCGGAAGAGGCTCTGGAGGACAAGCCGGGAGCGATCATTGCTATGGACCCGCGCACGGGAGAAATCCTGGCGCTGGTCAGCCGCCCGGCGTTCGATCCCAATGCCTTCGCGGTTCATGTCTCGAAAGACGAGTGGAACCGGCTGGTCACCGACCCCGACAAGCCGTTACTCGACAAAGCCATCCAGGCGCAGCTTGCGCCGGGCTCGACGTTCAAGATCATCATGTCGGTGGCAGGATTGCAGGAAGGCATTGCGCAGAACCTGGTGGTGAGTTGCGGCGGCGGCGCGACATTCTATGGGCGCTTCTTCAAGTGCGACCAGAAACATGGTCGCGTCGATATCTCGAAAGCCATCTACGATTCCTGCGACACCTACTACTACACGCTGGCCGAAAAGCTCGGGATCAGCCGCATCGCGAAATATGCGACGGAGTTCGGACTGGGACAAAAGACGGGGATTGACCTGCCGCAGGAAGTCTCCGGCGTGATGCCGTCGGAAGAGTGGAAGATCAAGAACTACAAGCAGAAGTGGTATGCAGGCGAGACCATCTCGGTGGGCATCGGCCAGGGAGCGGTAGCGGTGACGCCGATCCAACTGGCGCGTGCTATTGGTGGCATCGCGAGCGATGGCGCGTTGGTGCGGCCGCATGTCGCGTTTCCTGATCAGTTTCCGCCCGGTTTCAAGCAGACCGCCAACTATAACGACAAGACACAGGTGGAAATCGGCCAGGACAACTGGGAGAAGATCACGGACGCCATGGCGCAGGTGACCACCATCGGAACCGCGGCTACGGCGCACCTGAACGGAATCGATTTCGCGGGAAAGACGGGCACGGCCCAGACGATCTCGCTGGATGCGCGCAAGGCGATGGGAACCACCGCGAAGACGAAGTTCAACGATAACGCGTGGTTTGTGGGCATGACGCCGCGGCGTAATCCGGAGATTGTGGTCGCGGTGCTGGTGCAGGGCGGCGGATGGGGCAAGAACTCAGCGTTCCTGGCGGCCAAGGTGATTAAGGCGTACGTCGAGAAGCAGCGCACCCGGCAGACGGACGTGGCGAAGGCGCAGACGCCTGCGGCGGACCATGCTGATATGACAGCCGTCTGGCATGACGGTGGCGCGGATGGCGACGGGAAAGTGCAAGCTGGAACCATGGCGGTGCCACTAGACTCGAAGACCAAGCCGATGGCGGCAGCGCCGGGATTGTCGTCGAGCGGTGCAACTGCTGGCGCACCGACAATCGAAGCGGACGACTCTGCTGTTCAGTTGGAGACGCCAGCAGCCGAGAAGGCGAAGCAACCGGCGCCGGTTCAGCGAAAGCCGCAGCAATCGTCGCTGCCGGCGCAGCCAAAGCCAGATAAGCCAGCTGAGATCCCTGCTATCGCGCCCGCTGCAGCGGTTCTGACCAGGAGCGACCAGTGAGCCGCTATGTTTCCTATCGCGACTTTGATTGGGTGCTGCTGGCGCTGGTGCTGCTGATCTGTGCGCTCGGCGTGGTCGAGATTTATAGTGCAACGCTCAACACCAAGTTCATGGGCGTGCACATCAAGCAGATCTACTGGGTGTTGGGTGGTGTGGCGCTCATGTTTGCGATGAGCGTTGTCAGCTACCAGGCTTTGATCGAGCGCGTTCCCATTTTTTACGCGGTGTCGATCCTGTCGCTGATTGCGGTCGAGATCCTGGGGAAGAAGTACCTGGGTGCAAGGCGCTGGGTGCAGGTCGGATCATTCCACTTTCAGCCATCAGAGTGGGTGAAGCTAGTGCTCATTCTTGCGATGGCCAAATATTTCGCCGATAACAAAGGCGATTGCGACGCACAGGACATCGTGAAGGCGGGAGCGTTGGTGGGAATCCCAATGCTCATGGTGCTCGTCCAGCCCGATCTGGGTACCGCGCTGACCTACCTGCCGATTGCTGTGATGGGGCTTTTTCTAGGCGGGATGAAGGGCAAGCATGCGCTGGTGATTTTGCTGGTGGCGGCGCTGCTGGCGCCGGTTGGGTGGCACGTCCTGAAACCTTACCAGCGGGACCGGCTGACTACATTCATGGAGCCGGAAGCCGATCCGCAGCACAAGGGTTACCAGTTGATACAGTCGCTGGTCGCGGTAGGGTCGGGAGGCATCTTCGGAAAGGGCACTGCGCAGGGAAGCCAGACGCAGGGCCAGTTCCTGCCGGTACCCCATACGGACTTCATTTTTGCTGCATTTGCCGAGGAACACGGATTCATCGGCGCTATGGGCTTACTGCTGCTATACTTTATCGTGCTGATGCGTCTGATTCAGAACGCTCAGACGGCCCCTGACCGGGCGGGCGCCTTCGTGGTAATGGGTGTGGTGGCGGTTTTGGCCTTCCATATCCTGGTCAACGTAGGCATGGTTGTAGGATTTATGCCGGTCACGGGTATCCCCTTGCCATTAATGAGTTACGGGGGATCGTCGGTACTGTTCATGTTTCTTGCGCTGGGGATCGTGATGAACGTCCGCATGCGCCGGTTCGTGAACTAGGGATATGAGTTTTGCCAGGATTGAGAATTCGCGCCATCGAGACGCGGACTGGCAGACGCCGGGCTCACTCGCCGGGAAGGCGGTCCACAACAGGACTCCGGCCTTCGAAGGGTGACAAAAAGATTACGAGCGCCCTCACGAACGAGGGTTAAGGATCGGCCGCAGGTGAAGTCGGCCGGACAGGATTGCAGGGCAGGTGCTTAAGAGGCGGGTAACGACCCCTTCGGTAAATCTAAGGTGTGGTCACAAACCTCGCGGGTCTTGCCAAATTACGGTGCAAACGATTCTCAAGACATATGTTACGAGCATCAGGCTGGGAGCACATCCGGGCGAGGGCCTTGGTGTGTCCGCAGCATGAGCACACCGTTGATTCCCATTCCTTCCGCCTGCTGAGCACGTCGCCGCTCCTACGGAGCGTCCATGAACAAAGAACTGTACGTGTCTTCCACTCCCCACGAAACCAAAGTGGCGTTGGTGGAAGACGACCAACTTGCTGAAGTATTTTACGAGCGGGAAAACGAATATACCCTTGCCGGGTCCATCTACAAAGGCCGCGTTACCCGCGTGCTTCCCGGCATGCAATCGGCTTTTGTCGATATCGGACTGGAGCGCGATGCCTTCCTTTATGTTTCCGACTTTCTGGAGCTAACGGGCGACGAAGACTCCGAGGAGTTTGGAGACATCCCGACGCCGGCGACGATTAATCTGAGCCCCCCAACCTCGCCTGCTAGCGAAGCTGGAGCCGCGACTGCGGAAGCGCCCGCGGACGAGCAGGCAGAGTTTATTGCTTCGGTCGAAAACTTTGCGGCCGAAGATACTGAAGATGACACGGACAGCCGCGATACCGCCGCCCCGGCCAGCAATGAGCAGGACTCTGGAGACGGTGCTCGCCGCTGGCGCGGACGTCGCCGTCGCGGCGGTCGACGCGGTGGACGCGACGATCGTTATCCGCGTCAAGAAGGAAAGCCCGAAGCGCCTGCGGCGGCGGAAGAACCAGCGGTACCGGCTGAACCGGTGGTACAGGCAAGGCCTGAACCGCCAGCCCGTTACGCGCCGATTGTGCTGCCGGGAGAGTCGATTTCCAAGTACCGCAACAGGACGCCGGTGGTTGAGCCGGTCGTTGCTGCCGCTGAAGCGTCTGTCGCCCCGACGGAGAACGCAGCGCCGACGGTGATCGAAGACTTTGTCCCCAGCGTCGAGGCGCATCCGGTGCGGGAAGTGGAGTACGAGGAGACCGAGGAGGTCGTTGAGGCTCAGGCGCAGCAGGAAGAAGTTGTTGCAACAGCGCCTGAACATCATGAGACGCACGCAGCGTTTGTCGAGACGGTAGAGCTCGAACCTCCGGCAGTTGCTGTATCGGACCACGACGAGGTCGTCGAAGAATCATCACTCGAAGCGCCACAGAGCTACGATCGCGTCGAAACCTCAGAGCACCGCACCATCGAAGTTGGTTCCGAGACGGCCGAATCCGAAGACGAGCATCACGAAGCGCAAGCGGCTTCTGAAACTGCGACCGATTTTCACCACCACACTGCACCGTCTGAGGCTCCGCTGGGACGCACGCTGGAGCACGAGACGCTGGAAGACGACGAAATGGAGTTCCATCCGGTTCCGGAGAACATCGAGGAACTGCGCGAAGTTGCGGGCGACTTGGAGCTGGAACTGGAAGAAGAGACACTCGACAGCGGCGACGGGTATTCGGAACGCTGGATCCCCAAAGTGGCTGACGTTGACGAAGACGAAGTCGTTGCTGCTGAAGAGCGTGGCGAAACTCGATTAGCGGCCGGTGACGGTGCAGACGAAGGCGAAGAAGAAGGTGAGGAGGAGGTCAACGGACGCGCTGAATTGCGCGCCGCGCCGCCGACTGCCGGATATCAACAGCGCCAAGGAGAGCGTCAGGGTTTCAATCGCCGCAACGATCGGGACCGTGGCCGTCGTGGCGGGGGTGGGCGCCGCAACAACGTTCGCGCGCACTCGCACCGGCCGGTGCCGCTGATCTCTGAACTGCTGAAAGAAGGGCAGGAGATCCTGATCCAGATTGCCAAGGAGCCTATCGCAAAGAAGGGCGCACGCATTACCAGTCACATCGCGTTGCCGGGACGGTTCCTCGTGTACATGCCGACGGTGAACCACACAGGAGTGTCACGCAAGATCAACTCCGAAGAAGAGCGCATGCGCTTGAAGCGTATCGTGACCAGTGAGCGAGAGAACGGGCTGGGCGGTTTCATCGTGCGGACGGCTGCGGCCAACATCAAGGAAGACGAGCTGCGGGCCGACATTCGCTTCCTCAAGCATCTTTGGGCCGAGATTAAGAGCCGCGCCGAGAACAGTAAGTCGCCGGCGCTGATCTATCACGACCTCAACCTGGTGGAGCGGGTCCTGCGCGACCAGGTGAATGCCGACTTCTCGCAGATCTGGGTGGACACGGAAGAAGAATATGAGCGCGTGGTGCGGTTTGCGCAGCGCTTCCAGCCTTCACTGGTGCGGCGCATCAAGCTGTACACGAAAGATGTTCCGTTGTATGAGCATTTCGGCATTCAGGACGAAATCAACAACGCCCTGAAGTCGAAGGTATGGCTGAAGACCGGCGGATACATCGTGATCAACCAGACCGAGGCGCTGGTGGCGATCGACATCAACACCGGAAAATATGTCGGCAAGACGCAGCGGCTGGAAGACACCATCGTGAAGACCAATGTCGATGCGGTGAAGGAAATCGTGCGGCAAATTCGCTTGCGCGATTTGGGTGGAATCATCGTGATCGACTTTATCGACATGGATGAACGCAAGAACCGGCAACGGGTGATGCAGGCACTGGAAGAAGCGCTGCGAACCGACCGGGCGCCGTCGAAGGCACTGCAGTTCAACGATTTTGGACTGGTCGCTATCACCCGCAAGCGCGTCAAGCAGTCGCTGGAACGCACACTGGGTGAATCGTGTCCGTACTGCGTCGGCGCAGGGTTCGTGAAGTCAGTTACAACGGTGTGCAACGAGATTTACATCGAGATGCGCAAGATGATCAAACAGCACGATCGAACGGACATCTCGCTGAGGGTGAATCCCGAGGTCGCCAAGGTCCTGAAGGCGAATAACGGGAAGCTGATCGGTGAGATGGAAGAGCTGACTGGGAAGGCGGTATTGGTGAAGAGCGATCCCATGCTCCACCAGGAGAACTTCGACATTCAGTAACAGTCTGGATTTCGATGAACAGACGCCGGGTTTTGAGCCTGGCGTTTTTTTTAATGCTTTTCGACAGTTGATTGAAGAGGCTGACTGTTGGGCAGGTCCAGTTTGCCGAGGACTTGTTCATAGGGAAGAAACACGGAGAATGCGGTACCGCTTCTGCCGGGACGGACGGAACTGATGAAGCGGATGCTGCCTTCGTGCTTGTCGATAATGCCGCGCGTAACCCACAGGCCGAGACCGGTGCCTCCTTCACCCTTAGTGGTGTAGAAGGGCGCGAACAGGTTCTTGCGGACGCCGGGTGGAATCCCGCTACCGTTGTCGAGCACGGTCACGCGAATCCCCTTGCGGCTGAAGTCCGACGCGAGGCTCGACTCAAAGACATGGAGCAGCAGGACGCCGCCGTTTGGCATGCTATGGACGGCGTTGGCGACCAGGTTGGCAAACACCTGCCGCAATTCTCCTGGGAAACCGCGGATGGTCCGTGAGGTTTCGAAGCGCTTCTTGACCTCAACGTCCGAGGTGCTGATTTGGGGCGCATACAGCGTTAGCACGCTGTCCAGCACCTTGGTGATGTCAACGTCAACCGGCGATTGGGCTTCGCGGTGAAAGGTCAGCAGTTGCCCAGTGATCTGCGTGATGCGCCCGATCTCCTCCGAAGCCAGGTCAAGGTAAGCCTTAGTTTCGGGATTCGGGTAGGTGTCGTGCTGTAAAAGGAACAGCAGATTGGAAACGGTGTCCAGCGGGTTGCGGATTTCGTGGGCGATGGTCGCGGCGAGGCGTCCAGCCTGCGATAGGCGATCACTGGCGCGCAGCGTCTGCTCGGTCTGACGGCGTTGGGTAATGTCGCGGAAGACCACGACCACTCCGACCAGCTCGTCGCGATCGTTCTTAATCGGAGCGCCATTCATCTCGATGGGATACTCCGGTCCGGAACGGCTGATCAGCAGGATATTGTTGGTGAGGCCGACGACAGTTCCGGTGGCGCGCACAATTTGCACGGGATCGGCTAAAGGCGCGCGCGACCTTGCGTCCACGAGCCGCATCACCTCGGCGAGTGGCTTGCCGCGGGCTTCGCTGTGGTTTTCCCACCCGGTGAGCTTCTGGGCTACGGGATTGATGTAGGTCACGTTGCTGCCGGCGTCGGTTGCGATGACGGCATCGCCCAAGCTGTTGAGCGTGATCTGAAAGCGCTCGCGGCTCTCGGCGAGTTGTCGGCTTTTTTCGGCTTCCGCGCGGATGTGCTGTTCATAGGTGCGGGAGAGTTGCCGCAACTCCCGGCGCGTCAGGGTAAACAAGAGTCCCGCGACCACAAGGGAGAGACCGATGGCAGTAAAGAGGACCACGCGGCTCAGGTAAGTGGCCTGGTGCGTCCGCAATTGAAGTAGTCGCTCTTCATCAGCGACGATTTCCCGCTGGCGGTTCCTAATCTGTTCCATCAGGCCGTCGCCCAGCATTAACTCGTCTTCCGTCGGCCGTTTGTTGGCGTGGGTGGCAATCTCTCGCTCCGCCCAACGTATCCAGTTTTCATCCAGTTTCCGGATGTCTTGAATGCGGGCCTTTTGCGTCGGGTTATCACCGGTCAATTTAGTCAAGGCGTCGATATTGGAGGGCAACTGCGCTTCTGCGCTCTGAAAGCTTTTGCGAAATCTCTCGTCCCCGGTGAGCTCAAAACCACGGGCACTGGACTCCATGTCATTCATGTTGCGCATGGCCTGGCGGGCGTTAGTGATGACCTGGTCGGTGTGGGCCACCCGGCGCAGAGAGTCCGTGAGGGTAAGGATCTCGACTACCAGCACACCTGCCAGCAAAACCAGCAGGGCCACGGGAATTGCGACCGTGCGTCGCAGCAGCCGCTGAAAACTGCGCTCATCCATTAGATAGTCGCTCTCCCGGCGATTCGGGGGACGCCACGATGATATCGCAAGCGGTGGGTGAATGGTCGCGGAGCGCTAATCGGTGGTTAAGGCACGGGGTTCGATCGGAGTGGACGGACGAGGTGACTGTGGCAGGGAATACCACCGCTGGATCGCCCAGGCCACAATGCGGTACAGCAGAAGGATGCCGAGAATGATGGCGTAAATGACCGGTTTGCGAATGTCTTTCTTCACCAGCCAGTAGTAATGAATTACACCCGCGATGGCGGTTACGTAAATCAGGCGGTGAATCGTAACCCAACGCTTGCCAAGCCGCCGGATAGAACCCTGCGTGGAAGTCACTGCCAGCGGGATCATGAGTATAAATGCAGTGAAGCCGATGGTGATGAACGGACGCTTCACTACGTCCTTGGCGATGCTGTGCAGGTCAAAAAACTGGTCGAGCCAGATATAGGTCGTAAAGTGCAGGCAGCCGTAAAAGAAGGCGTATAACCCCAGCATCCGACGGTATTGGATGAGCCAGTATTGCTTGGTCAGTTTGCGGACTGGGGTGATCGACAGGGTCAACATCACGAAGACCAGCGTCCATGTGCCGGTCGACCAGGTGATGACCTGAATCGGATTCGCCCCGAGCAGCGAATGGAAGCCTTTCCAGGCGATGCGACCGATAGGTATCAGGCACGCGAGAAAGACAATCGGTTTTAGATACTTTGGTTTCACGAGCCCGCTTTTAGAAATTTTTCTTCAGGTCCATGCCTGCGTACATCGAAGCCACCTGGTCGCCGTAACCGTTGTACATCAGTGTCGGCTTCTTGAAGAACTCACCGATGCGGCGCTCGTTCGCCTGGCTCCAGCGAGGGTGATCGACGTTGGGATTCACATTCGAGTAGAAGCCGTACTCGTTGGGAGCGGCTCTCGTCCACGTCGAGACCGGCTCCTTCTCCACGAGCTTGATCTTCACGATGGCCTTGATTCCCTTAAACCCGTACTTCCATGGGACCACCAGGCGAATCGGCGCGCCGTCTTGGTTGGGAAGCGTCTCGCCATACAGGCCCACCGCCAGAATGGTCAGCGGATGCATGGCTTCGTCCATGCGCAAGCCCTCGACGTAAGGCCACTCGAGTACATTGCGCTGCTGGCCAGGATAGCGCTTCGGGTCGTAAAGCGTTGTGAATTCCACGAACTTGGCTTTGGAGTTCGGCTGAACCTGGTTGAGCACGGTGCTCAGCGGGAACCCAATCCAGGGAATCACCATCGACCAGCCCTCGACGCAGCGCATGCGGTAGATGCGCTCTTCGAGATGGTTCTTGAGCAGCGCGTCAATGTCGAAGGTTTGCGGCTTGTTGACCAGTCCTTCGACCTTGATGGTCCACGGACGGGTGCTGAAGTTCTTGGCCAAATCCGCCGGCTCGTATTTGTCAGTACTGAACTCGTAATAGTTGTTGTAATGCGTGACGTCGTTAAGCGGGGTCTGCTTTTCGGTGGTGCTGTACGAACTCTTGGTGTAATCCAATTTTGTTCCGGCGAGGACCGAGGTTGAGGGCGAGGCGATCGTGCCCAGCCTATTGGCAACGACGGCAGCTCCGGCGATGGCGCCCGCACCAAAAATGAAACTGCGGCGATTCAGATAAAGCTTCTTCGGAGTAATTTCAGACGAGGGAATATCAGACGGTTTCTTGATCAACATCTAGGGCTCCTGGGCGGTCCCACGGGAATTGGTCTCTACCCGTTATTCGTATTGATTCGCCAAAACGGATTTCGTTACACGGCTAATGGTGAGCGATTTCCTTCAGAAGAGCGCTTTTCCCTTGCGCTTCAGGATGTTACCGCACTAAACCCGGTCGTGACGGTTTGGCATCTCTAGTGCTTTTGTGGGAACCTTGAGGCGAAACTGCTCGTATATTTCAGACAACGGGATAATATCGCCCACAGGAGAAACTGCCCATGACCCTCCCTAGCCGCACGGTCCAGATGCTGATTCTCGGTGTGCTGATGATCGCGCCTGCCATGGCATTTGCGAGCGGCGGCGACCGAGTGCAGTTCTTTCAGAGCATCAACGTCAGCGCGGACGAACAAGTCGGAGATGTCGTCTGCCTGGTTTGCTCGATCCACATGGCCGGAACCTCGGGCGACACGGTTGCTATCCTCGGCAACATTGTTATTGACGGCACGGTGAAGGGAGACGCTGTCTCGGTTGGCGGCGGTATAAAGCTTGGCGAAGACGCCAGTGTAGCCGGTGACGCCGTAGCGATTGGGCGTGGGCTCTATCGCCATCCTAACGCGACCGTCAAAGGCGAGACGGTCAGCCAATCCGGTCCGATTGTGTTTCTGGGATTGATCTTCGGATTGGTGGTCGTGCCGCTGTTGCCGTTCATTCTTATAATCGCGTTGATCGTCTGGTTGGTACGCCGAGGCCGGTACACGCCCCCCGCACAGGTGGCGTACCGGCGCTAAATCGCGAAGCGCAGATCGCAAACGCTCAGACGCTTTCCGAAGAGCCGGAGTCGAATCACAAGAATGTGTGCAGCTCGTCACGGTACTTTCAGGCCGCTGCGTGATATTCGTGGATGAGTCATGGGTCCTCGAATCGGAACGGCCGCGCCCCCATCCCCAGATCCGACGGCGCAGCCTTCAGCCAAAACCAACGCCCAAAATCGAGCGGCAGAACAAGTACGGACAACAGACGCCGGAATACGCTCGCTGATCGATCGGGCTCCTTTCGGAATTGCTCGTTGGTCGCTGGCGAAGGATCGTTTCGAATCTGTCAACGCCGCGTTGTGCGCGATGTTGGGATATTCCGAACAGGAACTGCTGGGGATGCAGCTATCCCGGGAGCTCTACCCAAACGCGCCGAATCGCGCGGAGCTTATCGACCTGCTAAAACGGGACCGAAAACTGCATGCCCAGGAGATGCTCTTCGCCCGCAAAGATGGCAGCCAGCTTCGCGTGCGCGTGACCGCGTATTTGACTTCCGACGCGAACGGAGAATCTGACGAGGTCGACGCGTATTTCGAGGACCTCACCGAGCAGAGTGTGCTGGAGCAACAAATCCGCTCCGTGCAAAAGCTGGAAGCCGTTGGCCGCCTGGCTGGAGGCGTCGCGCACGACTTCAATAACATTCTGGTGGTCATCAAGCTGTCGACGGAGATGATGCTTGGCAAGGTCACGCCCGACAGCCCACTGAGCCGGCCGTTGTTGCAGGTCTCCAAGGCCGCTGATCGCGCAGCCGTACTCACTCGGCAGATGCTGGCATTCAGCCGGCGGCAGATGATGCAAGCACGGGTGGTCAACATTAACACGGTAGTGAGCGATACCTCGCACATGCTGCGCCGCGTAATCGGGGAAGATATTCAGTTGGTCACTCAGGTGGCCGACGATTTGGCGAATAGCCGGCTTGACCCGGACCAACTCGCACAGGTCGTGCTGAACCTGGCAGTGAACGCTCGGGATGCCATGCCACAGGGTGGGACATTGCATATCGAAACTGCAAACGCGGAACTGGACGATGCTTACTGTCGAACCCACCCGCCGGTGCAACCCGGCAGGTACGTGATGCTGGCGGTGTCCGACACCGGGACGGGCATTGCGAAATCGGACCTGCCGCATATTTTCGATCCGTTTTTTACCACTAAGGAAGTCGGCAAGGGCACAGGCCTTGGCCTCTCGATTGTTTATGGAATCGTGAAACAGAGCGGCGGCTACATTTGGGTTTACAGCGAACTGGCGCATGGCACTACTTTCAAGCTGTATTTTCCTGCGACCGGTTCTGCCCCTGGCCAGGTCGCGTTGCGAACTGACATGGCTGGGCAGCCCGATGGGCAGGCCATTCTCGTGGTCGAAGACGATGCTGCAATTCGAGAGAACGTGCGCGAATGCCTGCAAAACCTCGGCTACACGGCAATGGAAGCGAACAGCGCTGAGGCCGCTCTTCAGGTGTGTGAGCAGTTCGACGGTAAGATCGACCTCGTCATCACTGATCTTGTCATGCCGGGAACGGGCGGGCCGGAACTGGCAAGAATTCTGAGTGAGCGCTTTCCCTGCGTTCGGGTGTTGTTTACTTCTGGATATACCGAGAATGGCGCCATGCTCAACGCGCTCCTGCGAGCGGGCAATTCGTTTCTGGCGAAGCCTTACACGGTCGCTGCGCTTGCCGCTGCAGTTCAGAAAGCGCTGGCTAAGCGATCGCTGGATGCCCAGGCTTTCGCGGCGCGCTGACGCGTCATACGAATAACTCTCATCGGATTCACGTCAATCTTCGCGGAAGAGACTCTGCCACGATTGGTCTAGCTTGCTCCAATGGTCATGATCGAGCGAGTTCGCCGGAGAATCGGCCAGGTAGAGCACACCGTGACCGTCGGAACAGACCATCTCGGTGCCCGACCAGTTCAGCAAGACCGACCCGGGGCGCCCGATCTCGACCGGCAATTCCAGCCGCCGCAAGCATGTGCGGCAGCGCCGTTGCTGATCGCGCACCGACCACGACAACGCGGCAATCGCCAGAGGCAGGAACAACCAGATGGAATATTCGTCCACTGTGGGATACGTAGAACTCGTGATCCACGTGGCGATCCAATGAACCGTGCTCCACGCCAGGAGGCCCGCAATCGCCAGCAGCAGTGCAGACTTCACGGCGAAGAAGCCGAGCCAGACGGTGCGGTGACGGAACCCTTCCGGAAGATCGACGAAGCCGTTAGCGGCGCGGCGCAGGACGACCACCAGTACAGCGCAACCGACCGCCAGCAGCACGAACCAGACGGTGTACCAGAGGTTGCGCCTCATTTGCGACGCGACGGTGATTACTTGCAACTTCGACGACGGATGAATGTAGCCGCCACTCTCCGTACGGTCCGCCAAATCGCTCTGTAAACGGGTCGGGGTTGCGTCACCATGCAGGCGGGCCACTGCTCCGACACGGCGTTGAAAGTTGGTAAACAGCATCGCCGGATCGATCAAACCCCAGACGGCGATGCCGGACGAAATCAGTCGGAAGTTTGCGGGTAGCACGCCGATTACAGTGCGCGGCGTTCCATTCAGGCTAATCTGTTCGCCAACGATGTGCGGGTCGCCGTGATACTCACGTTGCCAGACGGGGTAACTCAGCAGCACGCAGTCGGAGCAGCTCTGTACGTCGTTGGACGTAAAGGTACGGCCGAGCGCGGCGTTGACGTCGAGGGTTGCAAAGAATTCGGGGCCGACGCGCGCCGTTGCTACAGCCAAGTCTCGCCTCTGCAGCAGTAGATTGCCCGGCCCCCAGGAAAATGCCGTCAATCCGTTTTGCAGTTTCGAACGGCTCCAGATCGACGTCAGGTCGAGCAATGTGTCGGAGCGGGTGCGGCTGAAGTTGCCGTTGATACCGCTGCCGTCCAGAGAAATTACGACGGTCTCGTTAGGATGGGGAACCGGCGCGGAGAACGAAGTGCGGGCCGCTGGGACGATACCGCTGGCGAGCACTAGGATGGCAATCAGAAAAGTCAGGCCCGTCAGAAGTGTGAGCGGCGAGCCCAGGAACCGGCGCGATTTGGACGGAAATTGCTGACGATCGAAGCGCTGCCAGAATGCATCGGGAAAAGTCGCCCAGCAGTGGCGCGCAATCTGTAAACGGTTGTACGGAGTGAGTTGTCCCGACTCGGCGAGAAAGTGGCACCAATGCCAGAATTTGCTGTTTTGTTCGGAACGCCACTGAACGCGGTTCGCGCGCGGTACTAGCCAACCGGCCAGCCAGACGATTGCCCGGCATCGCCAGATCGTCGCGCGCAAGCGATCAGGAAACCACATCACGCCGCTCCTCACCTAACGCCCACGGACGGTGCTGTGACCTATCTTAAGACAGGTCCCTGTTCGCTTAGACGCTGCGACTGTCAGCAGAGTTCCTGAAGATCACGGGCCATCGATTGGCACGAAGGCGCTAGCGGTAATGGTTTTTGATTATTGTTTGCGGTCGGCGGAGTCGCTGTAATTCCATAACACAGGCAATGGGGCAAGCAGTTCAGCGTGATGAGACCGATAGGGTGGCGTCGAAGTCGGAGCCACGCGTGATGGGAACGGTGCTCCGATGCAAGCAACCGTTATAACGCAAGAGCTTGTACGGGATAGGAATTCTCTTCCGAGAAGACAGTTCGTTAGTTCCGGTGAGGGCAGAGGCGCTTTCTGACGACAATCCAGTTTCGGTTTGATTGGCGCGAAAACGACCGGTGCAATTCAGCTGCAGAGGTAGGTGGCGTCAGCCCAGGAGCGATAGAAAACCCTATAATCGAGAATACACTCGCCATCGCTTCTGAGGAGAAAGCCTGAATGTTCGCAATTCTGCGCCGGTGGATTCCGGGGATTGCTACCGCCTGTCTGCTGCTTGGCGCCGCCTGGGGCGATGCTGCCCAAGTCCGTTCCGAGGCCGCCAAACTGAACAATCTCGGCGTGGCCATGATGAACCAGCAATTGATGGATAAAGCGGTGGCCAATTTCGATGCAGCTTATAAGCTCGATCCCTCGCTGGCGACTGCGGAGCTGAACAAGGGTATTGCATTGCTTAATCAGCAGAAGTTGCCGGAGGCGGAAGAGGCACTGAAGCAGGCGGCGGCGCAAGACCCCGGCAATCCGCGTGCCTGGTACAACCTCGGTCTGGTGTATCGCGGCGAGGGCAAAACGGATGAAGCGATTGCCGACTTCCAGAAAGCGCTGAAAATCGATCCCAACGATCCTGACGCCTATTACTTTTTGGGCACGTTCTATAGTCAGCAGCAGAATTACGCACAGGCGATCGAGGAGTTTCAGCAGGCGCTGAAGATTAATCCTCTGCACGCTTCCGCCGAGTTTGGGCTGGGTCGCGCGTTGCAACGTTCGGGCAAGACGGACGAAGCGCGCGAGCACCTGAAACGATTCGAGTACCTGACGCACAACAAGATTTCCGCGCCCATCACACTCACCTACGGCGAGCAGGGTCGGTATTCTGTCGCGCAGGACGTGATTACGAATGAGCCTGCCGTGGGGCCGATGATTCCCGTGACGTTTGTGCCACAGGAGTTAGGAGCGGGGAAGACCGGCGGAGCCGGGATTTGCATGATCGACGTGGATGGCGACGGGAAGTTCGACATCGTGTCGCTGGCAGAAGGTGAGTCCGCCGTCAAAGTGTTTCGCAACCTTGGCGAAGGAAAGTTCAAGGAAGAGGCGGCCGGACGATTTGGGCTGGCGCTCAAGGGCAAGGGCGTGTCATGTGCCGTCGGCGACTATGACAACGACGGTAAGAACGACTTAGCCGTGGCGCTGAGCGACCGCGTCGTGTTGTTCCACAACGAGGGCGGCGGGAAGTTCACGGATGTAACTGCGAAAGTGGGCATCGAAATGCCAACGCAGAATTACCTCCCGGCAGGAATGACCTTTGTCGACTATGACCACGACGGTGATCTCGACTTGTTCGTCACCGGATCCTACATAATGGTCGGCGGAGACTTGGAACATGTGCGGCCGAACTTTCTTTGGCGAAACAATGGTAACGGGACTTTTACGAAGTGGACTGCTGAGGCAGGATTGCAGGGCGACGGAAGCACGACCGGCGTCGTCCTCTCCGACATCAACAATGACCGCGCAGTCGATCTAGTCATCACGAATGCGAACGGGAACTTCCCACCGACGGTCTATCTGAACCAGCGCGAGGGACCATTCAAAGCGTTGCCGGTCTATAAGTCCCTGGAATTGCCGGCTACTACCGGCGTGTACGTCTTCGACTTTAATAAAGACGGATGGATGGACGTCGCACTAACGCATTCCGGCGCGCCGGGCGTCAGCCTTTGGAAGAACGTAGATGGAACACACTTCGAGCGCGTGCCGCTTCCCATCACCGACGCGACGAAGGGATGGGGCATCACAGCCATCGACTTCGATAACGATGGATGGATCGACCTGGCGGCGGTGGTAGAAACGCCTAAGGGAACCGAACTGCGTGTATTTCGCAATAAAGGCACGCTGGGATTCGAAGATGTCAGCGCATCGCTCGGGCTCGATAAGCTGAAGCTGCACGATCCTCGCTCGATCATCGCCGCGGATCTCGATAACGATCTCGCTGCCGATCTCGTGGTTACACAATTAGGTGGCGACCCAGTCGTCCTCCGCAACGAAGGTGGCAACAAGAATCATGCACTGCGCATCGACTTCAAAGGTCTTGCCGACAACAAGACTGGCTTGGGTACGAAGGTCGAAGTCTTCTCCAACGGGCTGTGGCAGAAATTTGAAGTAGCGGGCGGCTCAGGCTACCTCAGCCAGGGGCCACCTCAAATTCTTGCTGGGTTGGGCAAGAACACCAACGCCGACATTGTGCGCATGCTGTGGCCCTCCGGCGTGCTGCAGGACGAAATCGATGTTGCGGTGAACAAGCCGGTGTCGTTTATGGAACTCGACCGGCGCGGCAGTTCGTGTCCGACGCTCTTCGCGTGGAACGGCGAGAAGTATGAGTTCATAACCGATGTCATCGGTGCCGGCGTGATTGGCCACTGGGTTTCGCCGACCTCGAAGAACACGCCTGATCCTGACGAGTGGGTGAAGATCGACGGTTCGAAGTTGCGTGCCAAAGACGGTTACCTGAGCGTGCGCTTCGGCGAGCCAATGGAGGAAGTCAACTACATCGATCAACTGCGCATGGTCGCGGTGGACCATCCGGCGGCGATCGATGTCTATCCCGACGAGCGATTCCTGGACGATCCGCCATTCGCAAGCGGCAAGACCGTGGCGACGTCGCAGCCACGTCCTCTAGCGGGTGCTTGGGACAACGATGGTCGCGATGTGCTCCAGTTGCTCAGCGCGCGTGATCATCAATACGTCCGCGACTTCACCAACCTTCCTTACGCGGGTTTTGCCAACACGCACTCGCTGACGCTCGATCTGGGCTCGTGGACGCCGCAGAATCCGCTGCGGTTGTTCTTGAGCGGCTTCATTGAGTACTTCAGCGCGACGTCGATGTACGCCGCGTGGCAAGCTGGGCTGAAACCGATTTCGCCGTACGTCGAAGTGCAGATGCCTGACGGCTCATGGAAGCGCGTCGTTGATGAGATGGGCTTTCCCGCAGGTCTCGCGCGCACCATCACTGTCGATTTGACCGGCAAGCTGCCGACCGGCGCGCAGAAGATTCGCATCACCTCGAACCTGCAGATCTATTGGGATCAAGTGCTGGTCGACAACGGTCCTGCCCGCGAAAAAGAGGTGCGGACCACAGAATTGCCGCTGGCTTCCGCGACACTTGGCTTCCGCGGCTATCCGCGACAGGTGGACGGCGAAACGCCCGGTGACCTCACCTATTACTACGACCAGGTCAGCACCACCGGACCGTTCTCACGCTTCCGCGGAAGCTACACGCAGTATGGCGATGTCACGCCGCTGCTTACGTCGATCGACAACAAGTTCGTGGTCTTTGGCACGGGAGAAGACATCGACGCCGAGTTCGGGACCGCGACACTGCCTCCGCTGGCGCCAGGCTGGACGCGCGACTACTTCTTTTATGCCAGCGGCTTTGTGAAAGACATGGACTTCTACGAAGCGATTCCGTTCACCGTGGCTGACCTGCCGTTTCATGGAATGAGCACGTACCCGTATCCGGCGGCACAACATTATCCCGACGATGCCCAGTCCGACGGTTACCGCTTCGACTGGAATGACCGCTTCGAATCGGGAGCCAACACAGCGTCGGGGTATCGCTTCGTGTACGCAGCGCGCACGATCGATCCGTTGCCGTTGACGCCGCATAAGACCTCGCACGACGACGAGCGCACAGGAGGCTCGGCCGGACAACGATGAAGAAGTTGGCTGTACTTTCGATTGCTGCACTGGCGTTATCGGCCATCTACTTGTATGCGTGGCCCTCGGCGAATCTTTTTTACGCCGCAGTGGTGTTGTTTCACGTCGGCCTGGGCGTGGTGTTCTGCGTTGGGGGGCTGCGCTTACTGCCCACGGTCATGCGCCAGCCGCTGATCGTAAAGCTGGGCACGCTGGTGCTGATCATCGGTGCCGCGCTGGGTTTGACGCTGATCTACACCGGCGCTTCGCGACCATACACGAAGCTTCTGCTGTCCCACGGAGCGATTTGTGCTCTCGCGGTCGCGCTGCTGGCAGGCTGGTGGTTCAGCCAACGCAGGCAAGCGAAGCACAGCGCATGGATTCCGGCGCTGGCCATGATCGCAGTCGCTGTCTTGATTGCCTTCGGCGCAAAATTCTCCCGCGATTCCTGGAGCAAGCACTTCGTTATCGAGAATCCGCCGATGGCGCCGTTATCGATGGCCAATGAAGGCGACGGCGCGCACGGAAAATTCTTTCCCAGCTCCTCTCAGGTTTACGGTGACCGCAATATCCCCTCGAAGTTCTTCATGGAATCCGACGCCTGCGAGCGTTGCCACCAGGACATCTTCAAAGAATGGAACAGCTCGGCTCACCATTTCTCGTCGTTCAACAATCAGTGGTACCGCAAGAGCATCGAGTACATGCAGGACGTGGATGGCGTAAAGCCGTCGAAATGGTGCGCCGGCTGCCACGATCCGGCGTTGCTCTACAGCGGCATGATGGACACGCCCATCAAGCAGATCGTTAACACTCCGCAGGCGCAGGCGGGCATGGGCTGCATGATGTGCCACTCCATCGTGAAGGTGAAAAGCACCATGGGGCAGGGTGACTTCATGCTGGAATACCCCGAGCTTCACGAACTGGCGGCCACCAAGAATCCCGTACTGCGCTGGCTACATGACTTCAGCATCAAGCTCAACCCTGAGCCCCACCGCCGTGTTTTCTTGAAGCCCTTCATGCGCAACCAGACGCCCGAGTTCTGCTCGTCGTGCCACAAGGTGCATCTCGATGTTCCAGTGAACAACTATCGCTGGTTCCGCGGCTTCAATGAGTACGACAATTGGCAGGCCAGCGGCGTTTCCGGATTTGGCGCGCGCTCCTTCTACTATCCGCCGAAACCGCAAGGATGTCAGGACTGCCACATGCCCGATACCAAGTCGAATGACATGGGAAACATTGCGGGCAAGATCCATTCGCACTCGTTCCCAGCCGCCAACACCGCGTTGCCGATGGCCAATGAAGACCCGCACCAGATGGAGATCGAACAGAACTTCCTGAAGAGTGGCGCACTTACCATCGATATCTTTGCGCTGTCGAACGCGGGCCCATTGACCAGTGCGGCCGGCGGTCCGCAAACCGAATTGCAAACGACGTTTGCCGTGGGCGAAGAAGCGGAGATGAAGACGACGGGCGAATCCAGCGGGGTAGTAGCGCCGGTAACTGCTCCGCTCGATAAGGTCAGCGCCGCGGTTCGCCGCGGCGATAGCGCGCGCGTGGACGTGGTGGTACGCACCCGCAAGGTCGGACACTTCTTCCCCGGCGGTACGGTGGATGCTCCCGAAACCTGGGTTGAGCTCAAGGCTGTGGACGACAAGGGCCAGGTTCTCTTCTGGAGCGGCAAAGCGGACGACGACGGAAAAGGGAAGATCGATCCCGGAGCGCATTTCTACCGCTCGCTGCAGATCGACGAACACGGCAATCCCATTAACAAGCGCAATGCGTGGGCAACACGCGCGGTGGTATATGTGCACCTGATCCCGCCGGGCGCGGCTGACACCATTCACTACCGGTTACACATTCCGCAGAATGCGGGCAGCAAGATCACTTTGACGGCGAAGCTTTGCTACCGCAAGTTCTCTTGGTGGAACACGCACTTTGCCTACGCAGGAGTTTCGGCGCAAGCGCCCGACGGCCCGCAGACTACAAAGAGCTATGACGACCGCAGCTTCACTTTCGATGGCGACTTGACCAAAGTCTCTGGCAAGCTGCACGAGATTCCCGATCTGCCTATCGTTGTTATTGCGGAAGACACGGTCGAGTTGCGAGTCCTCCCCAAAGGCGCGCCGGCCCAAGCCCCCAAGACAGTCGTCGAAAAGGCCGACTGGCAGCGCTGGAACGACTACGGTATTGGCCTGTTCCTGCAAGGCGATTTCAAGGGAGCAACAGCTGCTTGGGAAAAAGTGACGGAGGCCGACCCCAACAATCCCGATGGCTGGGTGAACCTTGGCCGCGTGGCCGTGCAGGAAGGCGATATGGAGCGAGCGCGGACCGTGCTGCAAAAGGCGCTGGCGCTCAGTCCTGATCTGGCGCGGGCGAACTACTTCTATGCGCGCGTGTTGCGCTCCGACGGAGATTACGAAGGGGCAGCAAGTCTCCTGCAAAAAGTGTTGAAGCAGTATCCCAAGGACCGCGTGGCGCGCAACGACCTCGGCCGCGTGCTGTTCCTATCGCGCAAGTATCCGGCGGCGATCGCACAACTGCAACAGGTAATTGCCGTCGATCCCGAGGACCTGCAAGCCAACTACAATCTAATGCTCTGCTACAAGGGAATGGGCGATACCGCGAAGGCCGACGAGTATCAGAAACTGTATATACGCTTCAAAGCCGACGAATCGTCTCAAGTCATCACCGGCCCTTATCGCAGGCTCCATCCCGAGGACAACAACGAACGCCAACTGATTCACGAGCATATTTCCGCTCCGCTTGCGCCCGCGAAGAGCGCAGCGAATATAGCCGAGAAACATGTTGTGAACGCAGGAGGCAAGTAACAGAATCCATGAACGTCATACGAAAATCGTCTTTCCTCATCTTGCTGTGCGCCGCGGTTGTTTCCTCGGCGCAGGTCACGTTTCGCGATATCACCAAGCAGGCGGGCATCAGCTTCGTGCACAACAACGGCGCGGCCGGCAAGAAGTGGCTGCCGGAAACCATGGGGCCAGGGTGTGCCTTTATCGACTACGACAACGACGGCTATCCCGACATCCTGCTGGTCAACGGCAAGGATTGGACTTCGCCCGGAAAATCTTCAACGTTGAAGCTTTACCACAACAATCGTAATGGCACGTTTACCGACGTTACCGCCAAAGCAGGGCTGGCGATCTCATTGTTCGGCATGGGCGTGGCTGTCGGCGACTACGACAACGACGGCTATGACGACATCTTTATTTCTGCGTTGGGGCAGAGCCATCTGTTTCACAACAACGGCAACGGCACGTTTACCGATGTCACCAAGACAGCGGGAATGATGGGGCCGAACGAATTCAGCACCAGCGCGGCTTGGTTCGATTACGATCGCGACGGCAAGCTCGACCTGATCGTCGTGAACTACGTGCAGTGGAGCCCACAGGGCGATATTTACTGCACCATGGACGGAACGCACAAGTCATACTGCACTCCTGAGTCCTACAAGGGCGTTTCCGTCCGGCTGTGGCATAACCTGGGCAATGGCAAGTTTGAAGACGCCACCGCAAAGGCGGGACTATTCGATAATTCGTCAAAGTCGCTGGGTGTAGCGGTGCTCGATGTGAACGGTGACGGCTGGCCTGATCTGGTGATCGCTAACGACACGCAGCCCAACAAGCTTTACATCAACAACACCAAGGGCGGATTCACCGAGTCAGCAGTCTCCGCAGGTATCGCGTTCAGCGAGGACGGCGTGGCGCGCGCGGGCATGGGCGTCGATGCCGCCGATTACGACCATACCGGGCGCCCCAGCATCGTCATCGGCAACTTTGCTAATCAGATGCTGGCGCTCTATCACAATGAAGGCAATGGATTGTTTGTGGATGAGGCGCCCCGCTCGGAAGTTGGCCGCCGCAGCTTGCTGACGCTGGGGTTTGCGACACTGTTTTTCGACTACGACAACGATGGCTGGCTCGATATTTTCGTGGCCAACGGCCATATCGAAAACGAGATCGAGCGCATTCAAAAGCGCGTGAAATATGCCGAGTCGCCGCATCTGTTTCACAACCAGGGGAAAGGGAACTTCGTCGAAGCGACGCAGTCGGTTGGTCCCGACCTCGGCATTCCCCGCGTTGGACGCGGCGCGGCCTACGCCGACATCGACAACGATGGCGACCTTGATTTGCTCTTGACCACGAACGGTGGTCCGACAGTGCTGTTCCGTAACGACGGTGGGAATGCGAACCATAGCTTGCGAATCAAACTGGTGGGGACACGCTCGAACCGAGACGGCATCGGGACGATGGCAATCGTAAAAGCCAACGGCGACCGTCAGACCCAGATGCTGCGCAGCGGCTCGGGCTATCTGTCATCGAGCGAATTGGTGCTGACCTTTGGCCTCGGCAAGGCCGCACAGGCTGACGAAATCGAATTGCACTGGCCCAGCGGGCAAGTGGACAAGCTATCGAAGGTGGCAGCCGGACAAACCATTACGGTGAAAGAAGGAGCCGGTATCGTGCAGCAGCGGCCGTTCGGAGCAGCGGCTGCCGCTCCAGCGGTCGCACAAACTAAGAAAGGGCGTTAGACACTTTCGCCACTGTTTTGAGGGGGCACACCGATCAGGGCACGACTTCACGGCCTCCCGGAAGACTCGACATTGTAACTGTTTCGTATCAGGGCATGACTTCAGTCATGCCGCGAACGACTGCACATGCATCGGGCTTTAGCCCTGTACTCGGTTGCTTGTGTAATGGCGATATATCAACAACTATCCGAAGATATCGCAATAACAAGCCGGTTTCCAAGTAAAGAATCAGTTCCGCTCCAGCCAGCCTTCAAGGCCTCGTGCATCGAAGCTGGGGGAGGATTACTGGTTCACTTCATCGCACACTAAGGATTTCCAGCCGCCAGTCTTGGACGAACGAGCGTCGCAACTGCAACGAGTTCTGAACCCAGCAAAGCCATGCTGCTCAGCTCGGGAGACTGAGTTGTCATGATTAAGATCCCCACGCTGGCTCGGTGACCGTCGTCATCGTTCACGGCGCTGTTGACCCAGGCCGCACCGACAGATCGCCAGCCATTTGTCCAGGTGGATGTAAAGACAAAGATTACGGTGCTGTCATATCCACATGATGCGTTATGCCACTCGCTCCCGTCGTGGGACGGTCATTTTTCGACGCGATTGCATTGGATTTGCGGCGATTGTAATACCGAGTAAAGCGCGTGTTCGCGGAGGGAAAGACAGCCCTTTCGTGGGGATTGACTGGAGCCTCTCGAACGGGTGTATAGTGTGGCGCTGTTGGGAGCTAAAACGGAAGTCCCGGCTTGTACTTGAAAGGGGGATTTCCTGGTTTCCTAGATCGGCGGGAATCGAAAAGGAGATGCGCTATGAAGCGGAATCTGAGATGGATGGTCCCGGTGGCTTTGCTCGTGTTAGCGCTCCCGGGATTTGCAGTGAAAGCCTACGCGAGTGCTATAGACCCATCGATTACGTTTGGTGGGACCTGCACAAACCCGACGGTACTCAAAAATACGGGGTCGGTTACGGTTAAAGTTGTGAATATCTCATCCCAACTGTTTTGCTTCCAGAACGGGACAGGGATGGTGTTCACCGATTACATGTTTTCTGCCAACCCAGCCCAGACGGGCAACATCACAGGGACGGGAACTCCCTACTTCGGAAATTGTCCCGCTGGCACCACGACAACGTTTGCGTGCACTCAGGGCGGAACCGGTACCGGCATAGGCGCGGTGACCTTCTCCGTCAAC
Source organism: uncultured Acidobacteriaceae bacterium (assembly GCA_963730105.1). Taxonomy (GTDB): domain Bacteria; phylum Acidobacteriota; class Terriglobia; order Terriglobales; family Acidobacteriaceae; genus DASRAA01. The sequence goes on along the minus strand of CAVSQO010000001.1, from coordinate 209,505 downwards.
TTCGCCGGCTTTACAAGCCCGACGACGGTCACGCTCACTCCGTCTGTTCCCGAGCCTACCAGCATCTTGCTTCTCGGGACTGGCCTCCTGGGTTTTGCGTGTCGCCTCGGCCCGACAGTCAAAAGCAGCGTAATGTCCTTGTGTAAGCGCTGAGACTGTCTTTTCTGCGTCCATTGGGCTATGTGGCGTGTCCACACATCCCGGACGGGTGGCGCACAATTGCCTTCGGTTGGCAATTGTGGGAGTCAGATTCTGCTTCCACTGGCCACCCTTTCCCTTGGTGCGATCCGTGACAGAACGCCGCAGCTGTGCCGTGCGGCGCCCTATCACGCACCCCTGTGACCTACGCCCTTCCATCCGCCCGATCGAATCTTGTAGAACCTCAATTGTGAGGGAAGGGATTCGTGTCCCTGCCCATCCGCGCCCAGGCTGCGGGGTGATCCTCTTTGAAAATGGAACTGGCATTCCATCTGTAAGTTATTGATATTAAGCATGTTACATAGTGGTTGCCATATAACAAATACTATCAATACTAGTATGCACATACTTCACATACTTTACATACTACAAAAACGAATAAAAAGCGAAATTGTGGTGTCTAAGTCTCACGGGCTGAATTGGATAGCTGTAACTACATTAAGAATCAATTGCTTGCGATGAATTTAGTGCCAACCTATTGATTCTAAAAGGTCGATGATTATGTTGTGCAAATGCACCCCAATCGAGCTTAGCCGCCCTTACGGTAAGCTGGTAAGAATCACCCAAGGGAATCGGTTTGCAGACTTCTTTACCACTCACCCAGCAGTCAGCAGTTGAGCTGCTCGCCCTGCTGAGAACGAAAAGGATCTCGGCCATCGAACTCGCGGAAGAGCACATCCGCCAGATCGAGCGCCTGAATCCGCGAATCAACGCTCTCGTGGATTTCGACCCTGAACGTGTCCTTCAGCAGGCGAGCAGGATGCAGGATTCCGATGGCACCCTTGCCGGCCTGCCGGTGACTGTGAAGTCGTCGATCTCGACGGCAGGCCATCGCTGCGAGATCGGCAGCCTGGTCAATCGGGGAAACATTCCTGCGACAGATGCGACGGTGGTCGCGCGCCTGCGCAAGGCCGGCGCGGTGATTCTCGGCACGACCAACTGTCCTGAATACCTCATGGCTTACGTGACCGAGAACGACCTTCACGGCCGCACCAACAATCCGTGGAATCTCGACTACACTCCCGGCGGATCGAGCGGCGGAGAGTCAGCTGCCATCGCGTCGGGAATGTCTGCAGGCGGGTTGGGCAGTGACAGCGGCGGATCGGTGCGCGTGCCGGCGCACTTCACCGGCATCTGTTCGCTGAAGCCGACGCCGGGACGCATTCCTGGAGACGGTCATCTGCCTCCATGCATCGGTCCGTTCTCATTTCTCGGCGCGATTGGTCCCATGGCGCGCACGATCGACGACGTCTCGTTGCTATTTCAAGCGTTGTCGGGGCAAGACCCCGTCGATCCCGTCAGTGCGCCGATTGCGCTGCGCAGACCCGATCTGGACGATCTGCGGCGCTTGCCGATTGGCTACTTCGAAGACGACGGCCTCGTGCCCGTAACGCCGGAAACGCGCCAAGCGGTGCAGGACGCCGCAGAAGCGCTTCGCCAGCAGGGCTTCGATGTTCGTCCTTTTCGTCCTAATGGCCTGGAGCAGGCGCGCAAATTGTGGGAGTTGTTCTTCGTGCGTTGCGGCGCAATGTTCGAAGAGCCGTTGGTGCGCGGACACGAGGAAAAATTAAGTCCGGTGTTTCGCGACTTTCTGGCGCGTGCGCATGCCGATCCTCCTCTAACCGCGGAAGAGTTGCTGAATGCGTGGGCCGAGGCCGACATCATCCGCGGCAAATTGCTATCTCAGATGCAGGAGTATCCCCTGCTGCTTTGTCCCGTGTGCTCCGTACCGGCATTTCGCCACGACGAGCGAAGCTGGAACGTCGATGGCCAACAGGTCGAATATCTCGACGCGATGCGTTACACGCAGTGGTTCAACCTGCTGGCTGCTCCCGCGGCCGTTATGCCCGTCGGACGATCGCCAGAAGGGTTGCCCATCGGGGTACAGATTGTTGGCCGTCCCTTCGAAGACGAAGTCGTGTTGAAAGTGGCATCGGTGATCGATCGCGAGTTCGGCTACATTCCGCCGCCAACAGTGTGAACGTCACCAATCAGCCTGACCAAAAGTGCCGCAGCGCGTCCAATTTATGCCTGTGCTACCGTCTGTCATACACGCGGACCGCATGAGACGACCTGCTGAATTTACCTGCGATAATAGAAAATTGGATTACCGACCTATGGCAATTTTCGTACGCCTGCGCACCGCGCTCGCTCTCTTACTGACGGTGCTGATGGCCAGCAATGTTTTCTCACAAGCTCACGCAGTCGCACCGCCGCCGCCCCCGGGGGCGAAGAACGTGGTCTGCAAGAACCGGCCTATCCCCCAATTGGTGGACATCACAGATAAGACCGGCATCAAGTTCACGCACGTCGCCGATCCCGACAAGAAGTACATTGTGGAGTCGATGGGCGGAGGCGTCATCATCCTCGACTACGACCGCGACGGCTGGCCCGACATTTACTTCACGAACGCGCCGACAGTAGCAATGGCTCTGAAGAACCAACCCGCCCGCGGTGCTCTCTACCATAACAACCACGACGGCACCTTCACCGACGTGACTGACAAAGCGGGAGTCGCGACGCCATGTTTCGCCATGGGCGGAGCAGTCGGCGACTACAACAATGACGGATGGCCCGACATGGTCATCACTTGCCTGGGCCACACCATTCTCTACCGGAACAACGGCGACGGCACCTTCACCGACGTGAGCAAGCAGGCGGGCATCGACGATCCTCGCTGGTCCACTGGCGCCTCCTTCGGCGACTACGACAATGACGGGTTCGTTGACCTGATGGTCACCCGTTACGTCGATTTCCAGCTCACCGACATGCCGGCATTCGGCAGCAGTCCGACCTGCAAGTACCGTGGCATCGATGTGCAATGCGGTCCTCGCGGACTTCGCGGCGCCGGCGACTCGCTCTACCACAACAACGGCAACGGGACTTTTACCGAGGTATCGAAGCAGGCGGGTGTCGACGACGCACGCGGCTATTACGGCCTTGGCGTCCTGTGGTCCGACTTCGACAACAAGGGCCGTCCCGACATTTACGTGGCCGACGACTCGACGCCGAAGTACCTCTATCGCAACGACGGCAACGGCAAGTTCACCGACATCGGCCTCGAGTCAGGTACGGCCGTAAGCGCCGACGGTTCCGAGCAGGGCTCGATGGGGATCGCTCTCGGCGATTACAACCACACCGGGCTGCAATCGCTCTACGTCACCAATTTCGCCGACGAGTACAACATTCTCTACATGAACCAGGGCGGCTACGATTTCCGCGACGTCTCCTACGACGCAGGAGTCGCCGTGGCTACGTTGCCCTGGGTGAAGTGGGGCACGGCGTTCGTCGATCTCGACAACGATGGCTGGCTCGACTTGATTTCGGTCAACGGACAGGTCTATCCACAGGTGGACCAGTTGCCTTCGGGTGCGCGCTATCGCCAGCCTAAAAACCTGTTCATGAACGAACGTAATGGCAACTTTTGCGATGCCGAAGACCAGGCTGGCCCGGCGCTGCAAATTCCGCGTGCAAGCCGCGGCTTGGCGGTTGCCGACCTCTTTAATGACGGCCACCAGGACGTCGTGATCGGCGACCTCGATGGTGAGCCTATGGTCTTGCGAAATCAGGGGTTACCCGATAAACACTGGGTGAGCTTCGAACTGGCGGGCACGAAAAGCAACCGCTTGGCGATTGGCGCCAAGTTAAAACTGGTTGCCGGCGGCATGACACAGACATCAGAAATTTTCAGCGGCGGCAGCTACCTTTCGAACCACGACTTCCGCGTGCACTTCGGCCTGAACGACGCCACCAAAATCGACTCGCTGGAAATCAAGTGGCCCTCAGGCAAAGTCGAAACCATCAAAGATCTGAAGGCCGATCAGTTTTATTCCGTGTTGGAAGGCAGCGGCATCGTGGATCGCGACAAGATCGTGCCGAAAAAGAAGTAGCTATTTCCACTTCCCGCTGCCCTCGACCAGCGTGACATAGCGATCAATCGGCAGGTTGGTGAAGCGCTCGACGGCCCCGCTCGGCTGAGGCCATTTTACTTCGACCCAGTCGATCTTCGGATGGTCGCCGATACCTAATACCACCCGCGGATCGTGCGATGACAAGAAGCTTCCCCCCGCGACCTTGAAGCGGCTCCGCTTCAGATCGCCTGCCTGATAAGTGATTAGAGCGCCCACGGCGTCGGCGTTGCATTTCTTGCCCACCAGCTTCACGCCCAGCCAGTGTTTAAGCTTGCCAACCTCATTGCGTAGCAGTACTGGTGCCTCGTCATTTACCGAGATCAACACATCGAGACCGCCGTCATTGTTGAAGTCGCCCACTGCCAGCCCGCGCGCTGAAAACGTCTTGGCAAAGATCGGCCCACTCTGCGCACTGACATCCGAAAAAGCTTTGCCGGAGTTGTGAAACAGCAGCAGGCGTTCCTTGAACGTCACTCGATTCGAAAACTGCTCGACTAGATCATCCGGGAATCCGTTGGCGACGATGAGATCGAGGTTGCCATCGTTGTCGTAATCGAAAAACTTGAGGCCCCAGCCGCTCATCCAGCGCGTCGGCATGCCGATGCCGAGCGGCATCGCCACGTCGTCAAACGTCAGGTCGCCATTGTTCTTGTATAGCGCGAAAATTTCTTCGTCGATGTTGGCGACGAACAGGTCCATCCAGCCGTCCTGATTGAAGTCCGCCGAATCCACGCCCATGCCCGAGCGCGCTTTGCCTTCGGCGCTGTAGGCCACATCCGCCGGCAACCCAATCTCCTCGAAGCGCCCATTCCCCTTATTCAGATAAAGAAAATTGGCCACGGTGTCATTGGACACGAAGATGTCCATCAGGCCGTCGTTATTGATGTCAGTCGCAACCACGCTCCAGGCCTTGCCCAGATGTTCGGCGATGCCGGCTTCCTTGCTGACGTCGGTGAATGTCCCATCGCCGTTGTTGTGAAACAGCCAGCTTGAGGTCGGCTTGAAGATGCGTGGAATGCAATAGTGGTGCGCGCCGTCGGCCGTGACACCGCAGGTTTGCGACGGGTCCCATGCTGCGAAGTTACAGACAAACAGGTCAAGCCGGCCGTCGTTGTCGTAATCGAACCAGGCGGCGCTCGAGGCCCATCCTGGAGCGGCAACGCCCGCTTTGTCGGTGACATCGGCGAATGTACCGTCGCCGTTGTTGTGATACAAAACGCTGCGCCCGTACTGAGTAACGTAAATATCGGGATAGCCGTCATTGTCGTAATCGCCAACCGCGACACCCATTCCATAGACGCCGCTCCCCACACCGGCCTTTTCTGTGACGTCGGTAAACGTCCCATCGCGATTGTTGCGGTAGAGCGCATTTCGCAGAGGGGTCACGGGCGTGAAAAAGTCCGCTTTGCCGCTGTTTACCAGGTAAATGTCCATCCAGCCGTCGTTGTCATAGTCGAGAAACGCGCAACCCGCGCCGCTGATCTCCGGCAGATGCTTGAGTGCCGACTTACCAGCGTTATGAACCCATGTGATCTTGCTCGCGGACGGCGGAACTTCGACAAACGGATACCCAGCGGTAGGAAGTGCGGCAGCAATTCGAGAGAGCTGGCTCGCCGCAAAGGAAGAAATCAACCCTTGGAGAAAGAAGCGACGCGTGAGGGCTGAGGGCGGCCACGCGGTGAATGGAAACGGTCTCTTCCTCCCCATATCAGAAACATAACATGACGCGGCGCGGCCTCGTTGCAGGCTGCGACAACCGCGCGATGCGCCACTTCGCCGCGTCGACAAGGCCCTCAATGAACAGCAGGAAACTAGCGTGCTAACATCGGGCGTGTACCTTCCACGTAGGTTTCACGGCCATGCCTAAAAGGCGATGCAACCGGCCCCGGTTGCTTTCCGTCGCGGCCATTTTCGTTCTGCTGGTGATCCCGTCTTCATATCTTTTCGGACAAGTGAATTCACTCGGAAGTGCATCTTCCAGTTTCGAAGATCTCGCTCGTCAGGCCACGGCGGCACGCGAACAAGGCAAGCCGCAGGAGGCCATCGGCTTCTACCAGCAGGCGTTGCAAATTCATCCCGAGTGGGAAGAGGGTTGGTGGTACGTTGGAACGCTGCTCTACGACGGCAATCATTTTACCGAAGCGCTGCCCGCTTTCTCCAAGGTGGTTGAACTCGATCCCAAGATGGGGCCGGCCTGGAGCTTTTTGGGCCTGTGCGATTTCGAAACGAAGGACTACTCACCGGCGCTGACTCACCTGGAAAAAGGGCACGAACTCGGGACCGAACAAGTTCCTGAACTTGGCAAAGTAGCCGACTATCACCTGGCGTTGCTGCTCATTCGCAAAGGTGAATTTGAGCGCGCGACGACGTTGCTCTCGTCGCAATTCGTCCACGGACAAGTGGCCGAACAGGTGAAGGTCGCGCTGGGGATGGCGTTGCTGCGCGTTCCCCTGTTGCCGGATGAAGTCGATCCCTCGAGAGACGGCGTAATCGCGACTGCCGGTGGCATCGCTGTCTTGCTGGCGCAAAACCAACAGGCAGAGGCGGTGGCAGCCTGTCAGCTAGCCACAAAAGACTACCCGGATATTCCTAACCTTCATGCCGCATGTGCTGCCATTGCGCACCCAACCACATCCGCATCTCAGCAGACGGACGCCACCGAACTGTCTCGAACAACGCGTTTGTTCGCTCGAAGCACAGCAGACATAAAATCCTCTAACGAAGCGTCTAATGCAGGTTCTTCCTCGACTGGGTTCGACGAACTAGCGAAAAAAGCTGTGGCAGCACGCGATGTCGGAGAGCTCGAAGAAGCAACCCGCTACTACCAGCAGGCTTTGCAATTGCGCCCCGCCTGGGAGGAGGGATGGTGGGACCTGAGCCTGATCTACTTCAGCAGTAACCGCTATTCCGACGCGATTGATCCATTCAAGCACGTGGTCGGCCTCAAGCCCGGGTTCGGTACCGCGTGGGCAATGCTCGGACTGAGCGAATACGAGACCAAAGACTACAAAAACGCGCTCATTCACCTCGAGAAGTCACAGGGACTAGGAATTCAAGGAAGTCCAGAAGCGATCAGAATCGCGCAATATCATCTCGCCGCGTTGCTGAATCAGAACGGCGAATTCGAGCACGCTGTGGAATTGCTGTCGGCTGGCCATCCTGAAGGTCAGCTCATCACCCAATGGAACGTGGTCTTGGGGATGGGATTGCTGCGGGTCGCGAAGTTACCCGAGCAAGTCGAGCCCTCGCAACAACCGATGTATCTGGCGGCAGGGCAAGCCGCATCTTTGCTGGCCAACAGTAAGTACGACGAAGCGTTCGTAGTCCTTCAGAAGATGCTGAAGGATTACCCCGGGACGCCCTTCATCCATTACGCCTACGGGGCCGCGCTGGCATCGTTGTCGCAGTATGACGAAGCCGAGTCGCAATTGCGCGAAGAGATTCGCATCTCGCCACGGAGTGCGCTTCCGTACATCAGGATCGCGTTTATCGACTTAAAAACCCATCGCGCCGTCGATGCCCTCGCCGCCGCGCAGCGCGCCGTCCAACTGGCGCCGCAGTCGCCGGAAGCGCGCTACGTGCTGGGGCGCGCTCTGCTGGGCACGGGCGAGACCGAGCAGGCGATCAAGGAATTGCAAGCGGCGAACGAAATAATGCCCAACAGTCCGGAGATCCATTTCCATCTCGCCCGTGCTTACAGCAAGGCCAAGCAGCCGGAGAAAGCTGAACAGGAACGAGAGACGTTCGCGCGGCTCAACGCCATTGCCGAGCATCAGCGAAGCACGCATGGCAGCCAGGCATACGGCGCTTCCCATGAGCAGGAAAACGATCTCTCATTGCCGCCGGTTGACGCTGGGCCCGAGGCTTCACCGACCCCTCAGTAGCTGCCCTGCTCCACCGTTCTCGAATTGACAATCAGGCTGATGAACGAATCGAGCAATATTATTGCTCAATAATGTTCATATCTGGTCGAATGTGATTATAATTGCCGCCGCGGGGCAATCGAGAGAGTGGATACGAACACCGCAGTGACGCGATTAAGGGCTGGGAAGTTGCGGCGCAGGACCGGTCGATTCGCGGACTACAAGTTCGGGATCAACCAGGATTTCTGCCTCGTGCCCATCGCGTCCTTCAATGCGATCCATCAGGGCCTCAGCGGCCAGCGCGCCGATCTTGCGCAACGGTTGGCGAACGGTGGTGAGGCTGGGCAAATGGTAGGCCGCCTCTCGGATGTCGTCGAAGCCGACCACGGAAATGTCTTCCGGGACACGCAACCCAGTTTCTTTGATCGCGCGTATCGCGCCCACGGCAGAAATGTCGTTGTAGGCGAACAGCGCCGTAAAGGGAACCTTGCGCGACAACAGCTCTTTGGTGGTTTCGTATCCCATTTGCGGCGAGGGATCGTCAGCGGTCAATTGGGTAATCAGTTCGGGCCGCAGTGCAATTTCCAGCGCCCGGGCGGCATCGACGATACCTTCAAAGCGGGCACCGGAGTCAACACTCAACGGCTGCCCCTTGATCACAGCTATGTCTCGGTGACCAAGTTCAGCCAGATGCCCCATCACCAGCTGCGCCGCTTTGACGTGGTCGAGAGTGATGTTGGTGACGTTTTCGATGGTCTGATGCCCGGAAATTGCCACGGTAGGCAAAAGCGGGTTACCCGGCAGGGTGGTATCGATGGTGATAAATCCTTCGGATCCACGCACTCGCAGAATCTCGGCGTACTGGCGCAGCAGTTGCGGATCATGGTGGTGCACGACCGCCACGAAAACGTATTTACTCACGCTGAGGGCCGATTCAATACCGCTGATCACAACGCTTCCATAAGCGTCGCCGATTTCCGCGCAGATCACTCCTACCGTGTAAGTGCGCTTCTTGCGCAACGTGCGGGCAAAGTAATTGGGGTGGTAATTGAGTTCCCGGGCGGCCGCAAAGATGCGGTCTTTGGTGTGTTGGGGAATCGCCTTGGCGTAAGGCGAATCGTTGAGTACCGCCGAGACCGTACCCTTGGTCAGTCCCAGGTGCTTGGCAAGTTCCTTGAGGGTCGTTCCTTGGGGCGAAGGTGGTTTTGTGCGTTCCGGCATGCGCTCGTCACACGAATCTGGAGTCTACGCATGATTCTGCGCCCAACGCAACCGGTTTTCTTGGGAAAGAAGTCCCACCTGGCACTTTTGGGGGTCAGTTTGTTCCATTTTGGGAATCAGCCCTGCCGAAAAGGTTCCAAATCGGTCAGGAACGGGAAAAAATCGGTTTTTTTAGTTGACAGCGGTATAGGGCAATAACATAAATTAACTAGTCGCGGGGTTGCGATAAAACAGAATCGGTTCTTTAGCCTCTTAGGGAATCGGTTTTTCAAGGTAACTTTATTTGAGCGACCGTAACGGTCACGTGATTGTTTTGGCGCGCGCAGCGGTACCACTGTCGGGACCGCGCAAGTGCGCGTTGTACATAAAACTGTTTCTGGTGGGGGAACACAAATGAAACGTTTGGGCAGCTGGCTACTTTTGATCTTGGTTGTCGTCTCGCTGCTTTCCGTGCCATTGCTGGCACAGAAAACATCGGGTACGATCCGGGGCGTCGTAACTGACCCGTCCGGTGCTGTGGTCGCCAATGTTCCGGTGGTGATCAAGAACAACGAAACCGGACTGGAACGCACCGTAACCACTAACGCTCAGGGCGAGTACGTTGCACCTGAGATTGCCGTCGGCGTATACACGGTGACCGTCAAAGCTCCGAACTTCAAGGAGTCGGTCTCCAGCAATGTCGACCTGCACACATCCAGCACGGAAACCTTAAATATTCAGCTTCAGGTTGGTAGCACATCGGAGCAGGTGACCGTAGCGGCCAGCGAAGTACAGGTCCAGACCGACAACGCGGCCCTGGGCGAAGTTGTCACCGGCGAGCAGGTTCGCGAACTGCCGCTGAATGGACGCAGCTTCGTACAGTTGACCCAGTTGCAGCCGGGCGTGTCGGCCGCTGAAAACTTCAGTGCCAACAACAAAGGCCTGCTAGCCGGCGTCGACTTTTCGGTCAACGGCAACGCTACGACCAACAACTTGTTCCTGGTTGACGGTGCCAATAATAATGACGTCGGTTCCAACCGCACCATCCTGATCTATCCCTCGATCGAGGCGATTAGCGAATTCAAGATGCTGCGTAACTCCTACGGTCCGGAATACGGACAAGCCTCGGGCGCAGTCATCAACATCGTGACTCGCAGCGGTTCGAACCAGTGGCACGGCGATGTTCTTTACTTCGGGCGTAACGATGCCCTGAATGCCGAAGAATATTTCGCGCACGCCGCCGGAGTCGAGGCAGCCGCCAGCGGGACCCCGCTGCACAACAATGGCAAGAACGAGTTGCGGCGTAACGACTATGGCTTCTCTATCGGCGGTCCGATCAAGAAGGACAAACTGTTCATCTTCTACAGCCAGGAGTGGAACAAGGAAATTCGCGGAATCACACGCCAGTCCTGCGTGCCTTCGCAGGCTGAGCGAGATGGCAACTTCACCAATCCGACTTGCGGCGAGCCGCAGCCATCTGGCCTGGTAGCGGCCGGCGTGGCGAGTCCTGCGACTCCCTACGTGATCAATCCGGGCTCTATCGATCCGGCTGGCGCATTGCTGGAAACGTGGCTGCCTCTGCCGAACTTGGCCACACCTCTGGCGGGCGGCGCTGATTGGAGCGCCTCGCTCAACACTCCGATCGACTGGTCGCAGTTCAACATCCGGTTGGACTACAACATCAGCCACTCGGAAACTTTGATGTTCCGCATCACGCAGGACAGCTGGACGAACAACGCTCCGAACGGCAACTCGACGCTGGGTCTGTGGGGCGACGCAATCTACCCCGCACTTAACAGCAACTGGGCGCAGCCGTCGAAGCAGATCATCAGCCGCTTGACCTCCACCATCGGCACATCGATGGTTAACGACTTGGAATTTGCCTATTCCGACAACCGCATCAACATCACCGCGGGTGGCACGGATCCGGGATTGTTGCCGGCATTGACGGCAGCGATTCCGACCAGCTATCCCACCGCGCTGAAGACCTCGAAAGAGGGAACCCCGACTCTGTGGGGCGGTTTGGGCGGCTACACCAGCGGTAACACCCTATGGCTGATTGCTCCCTGGAAGAACAGTCTGGACATCTACACGGTCCGCGACGACTTCTCCAAGGTCATCGGCGCGCAGACCCTGCGCTTTGGCGCTTTCCTCGGATGGAACGGCAAGAACGAGTACGACGGTTCCACCAGCTCAACCGAGTATCCGCAGTTCGGTACCAGCTGGGGATCCAGCATTCCCACCGGAAACGATCTGGCAAACATCCTGATCAAGAACCAGGTGTGGAGCAACATGGGCGAGCAGTCCACCAACACGTACGTCCATCTCCGTTGGCGCGACTACGAGTTCTATGCAGCTGACAACTGGAAGGTACGCCGCAATCTGACCGTGGACCTGGGAGTTCGTTATTCGATCCTGCCTCCTCCCTTCCAACCCAATAACCAGTTCACCAGCTTCCGTCCGGATCTCTACAACTACAACTTGCCTTCCAGCGATGCTTGTAATGGCCTGGTCACGGTCCCCGGGTACGCCCCGTGCGCCGCAGCCAACGCTATCTATGGGACCAACTTCACCCCCGCTGCGTACGGCCAGAACAAGTACCTAAAAGATGTAAACGGTCACCTGTTTGCACCTCGACTTGGTATCTCGTGGGATCCGACGGGCAATGGCAACATGGCGATCCGAGCTGGGTTCGGTCAGTTCTTCCAACGTGACCGCACCACGCCGGCCTACGTGAACGCAAACAACGCACCGTTCTCGGTTAGCAACACGTTCACCCGAACCTTGGACACCGCTCCGTCGAACATTCTCGGCGGCGCAGCGTCTCCCGCGGGCGGATACGATCCTGGAAATAACGTGTCCAACTCGCTGCAGTGGAACTTTGCGGCGGAGTATGGCTTCGCCAAGAACACAACGCTCGAAGTTGGATACGTGGGCAACCACGCGATACACCAGCTGAACAGCTCGGATATCAATCCGGTGCCGGAGTCTCTGTGGACCGCGGGTGCGTTCTCGGGTAGCATCAACAACCTTCGGACCTTCCCCGGATGGGGAACTTTGACGTGGTGGAACAATAAAGGCAGCGCGTCCTACAACGCGTTGCAGGTGTTGTTCAAGACTCAGATCCAGAAACTGCAGGTCCAGGCAGCCTATACGTGGAGCCATTCAATCGGCGACATTTCCCAGTCGAACTCGTCGGGCGGTACGTCGTACGACAGCTACACGGAACTTACTAACCCAAGCCTGGATCGCGGCAGCACATCCATCAATCGTCCACAGATCTTTGTGGCCAATGCCGTGTACTACCTGCCGACCCTGAAAGGCCAGAACGAAGTCGTACAGCAAGTGGCTGGCGGATGGGAATTGGCGGGTATTACGCAGTACTCCTCGGGTGCCTCGTTGTCGTTCTACCAGTCTGGCGTAAGTGAAGACACCGGGCTGGTAACTGGCCCGGGCGCCGGCGCTCTGGGCTCGCTGTATGGCTCTGGATTCACCAGCAACCAACGTCCGATGATTACAGGGACAAGCTGTACGTCTGGCTTAAGCGGTCCGCTGGTGATCAATCCGCAGTCGGTCACGCTGATTGGTTACCAGATCGGTTCGGGCCCAACGAGCATGGAGCCTCGCGGCTATTGCCATGGACCGGGATATGTGAACACTGACTTCTCGGTCGATAAGAACTGGCGGGTATGGGGTGAGCGTATGCGCATCCAATTCCGCATGGACTTCTTCGACTTGTTCAACCATCCCAACTTCCGCGGCGACCAGACCAACGGCATGAACGGGTTCTCGAACACGTTCCAGAACGTAAACTGCGGTCCGGTCAACTCGGCTGGCTTCTACGCAGCGTGCAGCCCGAGCAATCCCATCATTTCTCGGCAGACGTATGCGCAGAACGCTGGGTATGCGACCAGTACGAAGGGTGCAAGAGAATTGCAGTACGGTTTGAAGATCATCTTCTAACTGTGCTCAACGTCAACTCGTAACCGCGACCGGCAGTGCCTGCTACAATCAGGTACTGCCGGTTCACTTTTGCGGACGGAATACGTCCCGCGTGCCGGTTGCCCAGGAAGTTTCCGTTACCTTGTATCTTGAAGCCGTGATCTCCATAGGTTCCCCTCGTCGTTGCTGTCTCGCCTTGCTGTTCCTGCTATGGATCACGCCGCTGCAGGGATTTACTTCTCAACCGCAGCCACAGAGCGCCAAGAAGCCCGCCGGCAGCCCCGCGCAGCAGGTTCCGCAGGAAAGTCAGACCTCGCCCTACCAGGAACTGCAAAAGCGCGTCCAGGCGCAACATGACGCCATTCAGGCGGGGAATCCGGTGACGGTGGAGACCACCAGCCGGGCGCTGGTGGCATTCGCGCTGCGGGGAATGGCGCAGATTCGCGCGCTCGAAGCAGCGTGGCCGCAGGCCATCGAGTTGTACCGGCAATCGCTAGCGTTGGAGGACGACAATGCAACCCGGTTGGCGCTGGCTGGGGTCTGCATCTCGGCGGACCGCTATGACGAAGGGTTGGTCGAGGTCAACAAGGTGCTGGCCGCCGAGCCCAAGAATGCGGAAGCGTGGCATACCAAGGGCAAGATCCTGATGGCCAAGGAGGACTACAAGGGCGCGGCCGAAGCCACTGCCCGCTCGCTCGAATTACGCCGCGATGCGAACGCACAGTTGTTGCTGGCGCTGGCCTATCTCAACCTCAAGGAAAAGCCGAAGGCGGAAGCCATCTTTAAGCAGATGACGCAGGATTACGGCGATCGGGCGATCTGGCATGTGATCATCGGGGGCGCCTACCGGGAAACCGGGTATCAATTCGAAGCCGTGGAGGAATTCCGCAAGGCCATTGCGATGGATAATACGGTCCCGCACGTTCACTACTTCCTTGGACTGACCCTGATGGAAATCAACAATAACGGCACAACTCCCGAAATCATGAAGGAATACCAGGAAGAGGTGCGGCAATTCCCTGACGATTTCTTCGGGAACTATGGCTTGGGCGGACTCGAGTCCCGCGACGGGGACCTGGAGCACTCCAATCAGCACCTGCTGGCGGCGTCGAAGGCCGATCCGAATAACCCCGACCCTTACATGTACCTGGGACTGAATGCGATGAAGCAGCGCGACAACGCGACAGCGGAAGCGTATCTGCGCAAGGCGGTTCTTCTGACCGGGGACAACGTGTCGCGCAATGATTACAACATCCGTCGGGGATACATCGGGCTGGCCCGGATTCTCGCCAGCGAAGGGAAGAAAGACGAGGCACAGGTTTACTTCGACAAAGCCAAGGCGCTGAGCGACTCGGAGCACCGGGCGAATGAGGCGGCGTTCTCATCGTACTTGACGAGTAAAGAGGATACCGGTCCCGCAGTGGTGATGAGCAAGCCGCCCCCGAAGCCCAAGGTCCCGACTACGAACCCTGCGGACGTTGATTTCACCGCGGACATTCGCGTGGAGCAACTCGGCAATACGCGCCTGACGCCGGCCCAATTGGAAGAGGCAGAGAAGCGGGTGAGGGCGTTGCGGTCGATTCTGGGTACCGGCTACGACGACTGGGGAACGTCGGAAGCGAAGCAAGGCCAGTTCGCCATGGCGCTTTCCCATTTCCAGGATGCCGAGAAGTGGGACGACTCAACGCCTGGGGTGATGCGCAACATCGGTCTGGCAGCCCTCAAGCTGGGGAACAACGACGAGGCTGCCCGCGCTTTTCGAGTGGCTGTGGAGAAAAATCCCAGCGATACTTCGGCGCGCGCAGCGCTGGCTATCTCATTATTTTCGTCGCATCAATACGCAGAAGCCGCGAAGGCGTTCAGCGAGGTCGGGGATGGCGTCTATCGCGATCCACGCATGGCGTATGCATGGGCCTTCTCCCTCGCAAGGATCAACGATCCACAGAAAGCCACTGAGGTGCTGAACAAGCTCACCTCGCAGTCGCTGCCCAAAGAGATGTGGATGACCGCGGGCGACGTGTACACCCAGGTGGATGACTACAAGGACGCGCTGCGCTGCTTCGAACAAGCGATCGAACTGGATCCCACGATGGACCGGGCCCACCATTTCGCGGGGGTAGCGCTGATAAGGTTGGGGCGTCCGTCGGAAGCGATACCGCAATTTGAGGCCGAGTTGAAGTTGAGTCCGGACGATCCGGACACGCAGTACAACCTTGCTTATGCGCTGCTGGAAACCTCGCAGAAAGATCAGGCGATGGCGATACTGCAGAAGCTGATTGCGGCCCACCCCGATCATGCCCAGGCGCAATACGAGTTCGGGAAGGAGTTGTTGAACTCCGGAGACAAGAACGAGGCGATTGTTCACCTGGAGGCTGCGGCGCGACTCGATCCCAACGTCGATTACATCCACTATCAGTTGCAGGCGGCCTATCGCAAGGCCGGGCGCACCTCGGATGCCGACAGGGAATTGCAGTTGTACAAGGAAATCAAAGCGCAACAGAGAGAAAAGGGAACTCCGCAACCCCAGCCCAAACAGCAGAACAACTAGCCTTCCCAGGGAATGGTGCGGCGACTGCGGCTGCTCTCTCTCGCGAGCTCCAGGGTATGCATGACGTCGAGCGCTTCCGTGGGTGTGACGGCCAACTCGGCCTCTCGTAGAATCGCGTCGCGCACGTTGGCGTAGTACTGACGGTAGTCGCCGGGTTTCGTAGGCAGTTGTTCGCGGACAAACGAATCGCCCTGAGCGGTCAGCAGCGTGCCCCAGCGCTCCGGTGCCTCGAAGCCCCAGAATTCGCCCGTAGGCGTCTCGCCACGCTTTAGCGCATCTTCCTGCGGATCAAGACCATACTTCAGATAGCCGCCTTGCGTGCCTTGAACAGCGAATCGGGGCGTGGGCGTGCTGACCAGCACTCCGGCGCGCAATAGGGCACGCATGCGGGGATAATGCAGCACCACGTCGAAGGCGTCATCCACGGAGGCACCATCACGCTCGATGCGGACATCAGCGGTTATCGCGTCAGGAACTCCGAAAAGCTGTATCGATTGGTCGATCAAATGAGGACCAAGGTCGAACAGCACGCCGCTACCCGCCTTGGGGTGCTCGCGCCAGGCGTTGGGCTTCAGTTGCGGACGGAAGCGGTCGAAGTGCGATTCAAACAGCACGACGCGCCCCAGCTTGGACTCCTCGAGCAAACCGCGAAGAGTAAGAAAATCGCCATCCCAACGGCGGTTCTGATAGACGGAAAGAAGGCGCTGTCTCTGCCTGGCGAGTTCGACGAGTTCAGTTGCTTCGGCGTAGGTGGTGACGAAGGGCTTGTCGATGACGACGTCGCGGCCGGCGAGCAGGCACTGCTTGGCGAGGTTGAAATGAGTGGTGTTAGGTGTTGCGATGACGACGAGGCGAATGCTGTCGATGGCGAGAAGGTCGTCGAGCGCGCGGACGGTGAGGGCGGCGGGATAGGCTTGCTCGGCGTCGGAGCCCTGGCGTTGCAGGATGGCCGCCAAGCGAAGGCCTTCGACCGCAGAAATTACCGGCGCATGGAACGTGCGTCCCGCGAAGCCAAATCCAATTAGTCCGACGTCGATCATGCACAGCCTCGAATCGTATGAGTTCGTTGCTCAACAGTCTAACGGATGAGTTCGGGAGTGCGGAGCACCGTCTGGGACGTGCAGCTTGTTACCATTAGCGGTTCGCGAATTTCATTTTTGATACGACGCGGAGGACATCGGAGCATGAGGCGACGAATTCTGCTCGCTGCGACACTGCTTTTCGCTTGCCTGAATCTGAATGCGCAGCCGGAGTCTCCGGCATGGAAGCGCGTGCAACATCTGCGGCATGGCATTAACGCCGGCGAATGGCTGGCACAGTCGCGCGACTATAGTCCACAGCGGCTGCGCACGTTCACGACGCTCGATGACATCGCGAAGATGCGCGCCATGGGGTTCGACCATGTGCGGTTGAGTATCGATCCTGCGATCTTTCAGTGCGACGGGCCGTGGAACCAATGCGAGCGCGTGCAGATACTCGACGAAGTCGTCGCCAAGGCGCTTTCGCAGGACTTGGCGGTGATTATCGACATTCATCCCAGCGATGATTACAAACACCAGTTGAACACCAACGACAGTGCGGCGGAGAAGTTCGCGATGCTGTGGGGCAAGGTTGCGGGCCATTACGCGAACAGCAATCCGGAGAGGGTGTTTTTTGAGATTCTGAACGAACCGGAAGTAGGCCTCTATCGCTGGGCGGGAATTCAGCAGAGCGTGGTTGAGGTGATTCGGCGGGCGGCTCCGGCGCACACGATTATCGTGACGTGCGGCGAGTACTCCAATGCCGACGACCTGGTGCGCATGCCGGAAGTGGCTGACAACAACTTCATTGTCAACTTCCACTACTACAATCCGCACATCTTCACCCATCAGGGCGCGTCGTGGGGATCGGGCTTTTGGACATCGTTGCGGCAGGTTCCTTTCCCGGGGACGTCAGACTTGGTCGCGGCAGCGGCGGCAAAGCAGACAGATGACTTCGCGCGTTGGAAGTTGACGCAATACGGTTTGGAGCACTGGGACGCGCAGCACATCGCAGGCGAAATCAAGTTTGCAGCTGAATGGGCGAAGAGCCGGCACGTGCCGCTGACTTGCAATGAGTTTGGCGTCTATCGCAACTACTCCAACCCTGACGATCGGATGCGCTGGCTGACGGCGGTACGCACTGCGCTGGAGCAGAACAACATCGGGTGGACGATGTGGGACTACCAAGGCGGGTTCGGCGTCGTGACTAAAAAAGATGGCACGACCACGGAAGATGACGCGGTGCTGCGGGCGCTGGGATTGCTGAAGCCGTAGCAGCGGATAGCCGAGACAATATGAATTTCGCACGTGCAGTTTGAGGGAGAGAACTGTGATTCCGACGCTTGCTGTGTTTATCCTGCTGCTGTTTGGGTACGCACTGCTGTCGCGGCGGCTTGAGCAGACGATGCTCACTGCTCCGATGATTTTTACTTTCGCGGGGATGCTGATGTTCCCGTTCCTGCCGGAACTTCTCGAAGCGGGGTTCAATCTGAATGTTTTTCTGAGACTGGCCGAATTAGGGCTGGTAATGCTGCTGTTCACGGAAGGAAGTCGGGCCGACTTCCGGATTCTGCGCCGCATAGGAAACCTGCCGATCCGGTTACTCAGCACCGGATTGCTGCTCACCATCGTTCTGGGAGCGGTGATCGCGCGGCTGATGTTTCGCGATCTCTCGCTGTGGGAGGCGGGGATACTGGCGGCGATTCTTGCTCCCACTGACGCTGGGCTGGGGCAAGTCGTCGTGAGCAGCCCGCGGGTGCCAATGCGGGTGCGGCAAGCCCTGAACGCAGAAGCCGGACTTAACGACGGGCTCTCCGTGCCGTTCTTGCTTTTCTTTATCGCACTGGCTGCGGCCAAGGTGGAAGGCGGACCTGCTAGCCTGGGGCATTTCATCGGGTCACAACTTGGACTGGGCTTGGTGATCGGTGCGGCGATCGGCCTCCCGGGCGGATGGCTGCTAGGTTGGGCGCACCGCCGCGATTGGGTGTCGGAACCGTTTCGCCAGATCGGTTTGGTCGCCTTGCCACTGCTGTGCATGTTGCTGTCGGAGATGGCGGATGCCAGCATGTTCATTGCGGCATTCGTCTCCGGTCTGACGGTGCAGGTGGGATTTAAGGACGCGGGACGGCACAGCGTCGAGTTCGCGGAAGAGTGGGGACAACTGTTCAACCTTTTCGTGTTCTTTCTGTTTGGCGTGCTGGTGCTGAAGGATTGGCAGCAGTACACGCCAATGGTAGTGCTCTACGCGGTCCTGAGCCTGACGGTGGTGCGGATGGTTCCGGTGGCGATCGCGCTGATGGGTACACGCTTGAGCGTGCCAAGTGTGCTGTTCATGGGTTGGTTCGGGCCGCGCGGACTAGCGTCGATTGTGCTGGGACTGGTTTACCTGGAGCAGGGACTGTATCTGCCGGGCGAGAGCACGACCCGGCTGGCGGTCATTGCGACGGTGGCGCTGAGCATCTTTGCGCACGGACTCAGCGCCGCGCCGGGCATCGGACTGTACGCGCGTAAGGTCGCAGGATTGGGGCCTGATGCGCCGGAGAACCAGGAAGTTCAGGTCTAAACAAAGCTCGAACTGGCGGGTGAGTGCAGCGCATTGTATTCTCGAACCGTGGCAGATCCCTTGAAATCCGGGCGCTCACCGACACTCGGCCTGTTATTTGGCCTGGTGGTAACGCTAGCGGCGGTGGTGGCCTATACGGGCTACATCACTTACCAGATCAAGGGACTGCGCGAGCTCCAAAGCAATATCATTGACCGTAACCGTAAAGATTCGCTGCAACTGTTGCGCATCCAGAACGATCTTCACTCGTTGAGTATCGCCATGCGCGACATGCTCGATGCCAGCGAGCCCTATCCGCTGAGTGCGTGGGCACCGCAGTTTCAGCGCATCCGCCAGGACTTGAGCGATGCCATGCAAAAGGAAGCCGAGTTGTCGGTAGCTTATCGCACGGCGGAACAAAGAAACTACATTGAAGACCTGATGAAGCAGTACTGGGGAGCAGCAGATCACATGTTTGCCTTGGCTTCGGCAGGTAATGAGGAGGAAGCTCGCCATCAGATCACGGTGTCGTTGCAGGCGCACCAGGCGGCGCTCAGCATCGCCGTGGCGCGCCAGCTCGTCGCGAACAACGAAGCAGAACAGCAGGCTGGGGAGCGAATTCAAGAGATTTACTATCGCGTCCAGCGGCAAGTGCTCCTGTTTCTGCTGGCGACGCTCGTGCCGATCGTTCTGACCAGCTTGTACCTCATTCGCTCGAGCCGACTGCTGTTCCAACGGCTGTCAGACTTGTCGGAGCAGCGCAGCGAACTGGCGCAAAAGCTGATCGCCACGCAGGAGTCAACCCTGCTGCATATTTCGCGCGAGTTGCATGACGAGTTCGGACAGATCCTCACGGCTATCGGGTCGATGCTGCGTCGCGCAGGACGCCAGGCCCCGGAGGGTTCACCGTTGCGGGCGGACCTGGTGGAGGTCTCCGAGATCGCACAGTCAACGCTCGACAAAGTGCGCAGCTTGTCGCAGGCCCTCCACCCGGTGACGCTGGAAGAGGCGGGGCTGGAAAGCACGGTGGACTGGTACCTGCCGGTCGTAGAACGGCAAAATGGAATCGTCATACACTATACGAAGGCGGGTGCTTCGTTTCCGGTTGAAAGCCGCGCGGGGATACACGTATATCGTGTGTTGCAAGAGGCGCTCAACAACGCCACCCGGCACTCGGGCGCAAAAGAAGTTTGGGTCCGACTTCGATTCCTCGGCCAAGAGCTTGAACTCGATGTCGAGGACCACGGCAAGGGGTTCCAGTCCAACGGTAGAAGGGGCATCGGTTTGGTTGCGATGCGCGAGCGGGCAGAGCTGCTCAACGGCAAACTGCAATTTCTGCACCCGCAGGGCGGCGGGACGCTGGTGAGATTGACCGTCCCGAAAGAAGTTGCCGAAGTCGGCATGTAGGAGAGTATGTCAGAAAAAATTTCAGTCTTGCTGGTTGACGATCATGCACTGGTGCGCCGCGGGTTCCGCCGGATGCTGGAGGACGAGGAAGATATCGTCGTGAAGGGCGAAGCCAGCGACGGAGACGAGGCCGTGCGACTGGCGCGGCAGCTACAGCCTGATGTGACGGTGATGGATTGCGCGCTCCCCGGGATCAGTGGATTGGTAGCGACGCGGAAGATCCTTGAACACGATCCCAAGGCTGCGGTGCTGATGCTAAGCATGCACTCGGAAGATACCTGGGTGCGGCAGGCATTGGAAGCAGGTGCGCGCGGCTACATGTTGAAGAACGCCGTCGATCTTGAACTCGTCACCGCCATCCGTCGTGTCGCGGCCGGTGAAGAAGTGCTCGATCCACAGATTGCGCGACGAGGAACGCTTAAGGGCGAACGCGAGACTGGACTCACAGTGCGCGAACTGGAAATTCTTCAGCTCATCGTAGGCGGATTATCGAATAAAGAAATCGCCAGTCATCTTGGGCTGAGCGCGAATACCGTTGCTGTGCATCGCGCCAATATCATGGATGCATTAGGTATCCACAAGACGGCGGAGCTGGTGGTCTATGCCATCCGTAACGGACTGGTAAATATCCCCTGACTAGTCGTCTAATCTTCTTATTATCAATACCTTACAGCACAAGCACGTTTGAGCGGCGGCTCGCACGAAACGGATGCCGAACGCTTAGTATGTTTCGGCTATTGCGGGCTTATGCCGAGAGGGCTAACTTTGAATTGCGAGTCGAAGTAAGGCTCGCGCTGATCTGGAGCAAGTTGCGGTAGGTTGTGGCCCCACCCCACAGCAATCCGTAATTTGCTCCAAGTTTTTTGGGTGTCAACAATTTGCGTTTGGCATGAGCGCATCTTCCGCTGTTTGCGCTTGGAACGTTTCGACCTCTGCAAACCCGATCGCACAATCTTTCGCTGGCAGATCCCCACCTGGGCTCGAAATCGATCTTCGATCGGAAGATCTACCGGGCGTGAATTATAATCCGTTGCGGTTGAAAGCTGCGGTCTTAGACATCCTCATGCGACGAGCTTTGGTTCTGACGATTCTCGGTCTGGTGGCGGTCTGTCACGGCCAGCCCACCTTGCAGCGGCCACCGATTACCGGCATTTCTCATGTGGCGTTCTACAGCAGCAATCTCGCGGCGGCCAAGAGGTTTTACACCGGCCTGTTAGGACTCGCGAGCGATCCGGCGCGCCCGAATGTTTATCACGTTGGGATCCAGGCGATAGAGCTGGAGCAATTACCGCCGAACCATGGCCGCGACATGATTTCGCACGTGGCGTTTGCGACTCCTGATGCGGAGGGACTGCGGAAGTATCTGGCCGCGCACGGAGTAAAAGTTCCCGACAAAATCAGCACTGGCGGGAATGGGACGTTGTGGTTCGCGATGAAAGATCCAGAAGGGAATCCTATCGAATTTGTGCAGGAGCGGCCTGAGCTTACGGCGAGACATGCAGAGGTCCCAGTTTCGAAGGTCATGATTCACGCCGGATTCGTGGTGCATGACCGGGATACGGAAGACAAGTTCTACAAGGACTTGCTAGGTTTTCGCCTGTATTGGCAAGGCGGAATGAAGGAAGGTGAAACCGATTGGGTCGATATGCAGGTTCCCGATGGGACGCAGTGGTTGGAGTACATGTTGGTGAAAGAGGGTCAGGAGCTCTCGCCCAAGACGCTGGGAGTGTTGAACCATGTTGCCCTGGGCGTGCCGGATATGACGGACGCCGCGCAGCTCCTGAGCTCGCACGGGTGGAAGCCCACCGACAACGAGAAAGAGCAGATTGGCAGAGACGGAAAGTGGCAGTTGAACTTGTACGATCCTGACGGAACGCGGGTGGAGTTGATGGAGTTTACGCCCGTGCAGACGCCGTGTTGCGCTCCCTATACGGGGCCGCACCCCCATTGATTTAGAGATACGAATTCTACAGACGAAGGAACATATGATCACCAGACGCGATTTCATGAAAGTATCGGCCGCTGCCGCGGGTACTCTAGCGGCCAGCAAGTTCTCGTTCGCTAAATCAGGTCAATTCCCGCTTGGTGTGCAGCTCTACACGGTACGGGAACAGGCGGAACAAGACCTGGGCGCGGTCTTGGCCCATATCAGCATGATCGGCTACACGGAAGTCGAAACCTATTGGAACGTGTACACGCATCCGGCGAAAAAACTACGCACCATGATCGTCGACAACGGACTGAGCGTGCCCAGCGGACACTTCGATTATGACGGTCTGGAGTCGAAGCTTGACTATGCCAAGGAGCTGGGCGTGCAGTACATGGTCTGCCCGATGCTGCCCAAGACTATGTGGACTTCAGCCGACGGATTCAAGAAGGCGGCCGCGCAGTTCAACATCTGGGGCGAGCAGATACAGAAGATGGGGATGCAGTTCGGATTCCACAACCACAATTACGAGTTCCAGAAGTTCGGCAACGTGACCGGCTTTGACATCCTTACCAAGGAAGCGGACCCGAAACTGGTGTGCCTTGAAATGGACTGCTACTGGATTACGCAAGCCGGCCAGGATCCTGTCGCGATGTTGAAGAAATATGGCAGCCGCATTCATTTGCTGCACTTGAAGGACCGGCTGGCTGGCTTTCCGACGTCGCAGATGTTGGAACCGTCGGCCGAGCATATGACCGAAGTCGGCAGCGGCACCATCAACTGGAAGGCTGTCATTGACACCGCGCAACAGACCGGCGTGAAGCATTACTTCGTTGAGCGGGACAACGGCAGCACCCCGGCGTTTGAAAGCCTACGCATCAGCTACCAATATGTGAGAAAGCTTCTGGCGTAAATAGAGACCTGCGTCGCGGTATGCACGAAATGCCAACGGCAGACCGCGACGCAATGCTTGTTCACCGCAGCCATCGGTTGTGCTGTCGAGGCCTTCGCATGCGACAGAAGTATCCAGCCTTGATCGGTGTTCTCCTGTTCGCCACCGTTTTGCCGGCCGCTGACCAGAAGCCCACGTTACTGGTGGATTCCGACCATCGTACTTCTATCAGCCTCGACGGCGACTGGCACGTGATCGTCGATCCCTACGACAACGGGTATTACGACTTCCGCATGCAGCCGCGGCCGGATGGCTACTTTCTTAATGAGAAGCCCGGGACGAGCAGCAAACTGGTCGAGTACGACTTCACCAAGTCGGCAACGCTGAAAGTTCCCGGCGACTGGAACTCACAGCGCGACTCACTGTTCTTCTACGAAGGGACAGTTTGGTACGAGAAGGATTTTCAATATCAACGCAAGCCTGGCACTCGTACATTTCTGCACGTCGGCGCAGCAAACTACATCTCGCACGCGTGGGTAAACGGTAAGAAAGGTTGCGACCACGAAGGCGGCTACACGCCTTTCGATTGCGAGGTCACCAGTCTCGTGCACGACGGCAGCAACTTCGTGGTCATCTACGTCAACAATCAGCGACGCCGCGACGGTGTGCCGACGCTCAATACCGACTGGTGGAATTACGGCGGCCTTACACGCGATGTGTCGCTGATCGAGACGCCCGAAACATTCGTCGACGATTACTCGCTGCAATTACAGCGCGGCGAGGGGCCGACGATTGCCGGATGGGCGCACGTGGCTGGCGCGAACGCCGGGACGCAGGTCACGGTGAAGGTCGCTGAACTGAATATCACTCAGACCGCGTCAACCGATGCGCAGGGCAGGGCCATGTTCTCGTTTGCAGCTCCGAACTTGCAGCGATGGTCACCGAAGAATCCTAAGCTCTACGATGTGGAATTCGCCGTTGCCAGCGATCTACTCAAGGACAGCATCGGTTTCCGCACTATCGAAGCGCAAGGCGACAACATCCTATTGAACGGGAGACCGGTGTTTCTGCGTGGAGTCTCCATCCACTCCGAAGCGCCCTACCGTTCCGGCCGCGCTTGGAGCGAGCAGGACGCCGAGACTCTCTTAGGTTGGGCGAAAGAGTTGGACGCGAACTTTGTGCGCCTGGCGCATTACCCGCATGACGAGCGAATGACGCGGTTGGCCGATCGCATGGGCATCATGGTGTGGTCTGAGGTGCCGGTTTACTGGATGATCGAGTGGGAGAATCCGGCGACGCTGGCAAACGCGACCAATCAACTGCAGGAGATGATTCGTCGTGACCGCAATAAGGCGTCCGTCGTCTTATGGTCCGTCGCCAACGAGACACCGAACACTCCGGCGCGGCTGGCGTTCCTCAAGAGTCTGGTTGCCACTGCACATACAGAAGACCCGAGCCGTCCCGTGACAGCTGCTTTGCTGGTGACGACGCAATCCGCGCCAGCTGACGGAATTCACACCAAGACCCTCGACGATCCTTTGGGCGAGTACCTCGATGTGCTGGGATGCAACGAGTACATCGGCTGGTATGAAGGGGCTCCCGAATTGGCGGCACGTACGCGCTGGCAATCGAAGTATAACAAGCCACTCATCATGAGCGAGCTGGGGGCCGGCGCCAAATTCGGCTTTCACGGTGCGCCCACCGAGCGATGGACAGAGGAGTACCAGGAGACCGTTTACCGTGAGCAAGTTGCCATGCTTAAGCAGATTCCATTTCTGCGCGGTATGACTCCGTGGATCCTGATGGACTTTCGTTCACCACGGCGTGAGTTGCCGGGAATTCAGGACTTCTACAATCGCAAAGGCTTGGTGTCGAACGAAGGCCAAAAGAAGAAAGCCTTCTTCGTGCTGCAAGAGTATTACAAGAGCCTCGCTGCCCAGTCAGAGTAGCCTCCTACTTCTGGGCGGATGTAACTGCCGGAACCACCAGCGGTACGTCGAGCGTTCCGATTTGTTGCGAAGGCCGGTCCATCACGCCGAGGCGCAGATTGTAGGTTCCCGGCTTCAGAGTAATTTCCTGCTGCGCTGGGACACCATTGTTCATCACGGTATCGTAGGCCTCAGCCTTGATCGTCCCGTCGAGCGTATCCGAAGCATGTCCCACCTCGAGGCCGTCTTTGTTGTATGCGATGGCTATACAGTCAATCGTGATGTGTTTGAGGTGGTTGGTAGCGTCGGTGAAGGTCACGCCGTTAGGATTGATGATGTATTGAATGCGCACGCTCTTGTGTGTGTCGTCTGGCGGAAGCACAGAGGCTGTCATGAATACCATCGTGGATGGCGGCATTCCAGGCTGCAATGCACCGCGCAGCGCGGCCACGCCGGTTTGCGGAGAGCCCGCCTTCTGTGGCGGGGAAGAGAAATATCCCCGGCGATAAGCCAGCTTTACGTCGGGCTGATTGACCTTCACTTCGATGCGATGGAAAGCAGTCTGGGGATCGACCTTATCGGGCGTATAGGCCAACGTGTAGTACGTTTCTCCGTCCTCCATGGTGCGCTGCATCGCGCGCTTCAGATCATTGGTGCCGAGGAAGGCTTCACCGCCGGTTTGTTCCGCGACCTGCTTCATGGTTGCGCGCTCGTCGCTGTATACCGAAGCTTGCGCGGCCAGCAGGTCGCCATAGTTCTGCGAATTCGGTCCGGAGGTCCAATTGCCGGCCTCTGTCGCGCTGTTGGAAATGTCCACGCCGCGTCCCTGCAATCCGCGCACATCGACAGGATAAACAGCGATGCGCGACTTCGCCAAGAGAGAACTGGCAGTCGCCAGAACGGATTGGTAATTGGAGGTATTGCGCCATGGTTGTGAATCATTCTTCGGATCGGCCCAGAGCTGCACCGGGAAGCTGGTCGACAGCCAAATCAAGTTCTTTCGCCCCGGATAGCCAGACACGGCGCGGGACAGCGATTCAAACGCCGCGAGCGTGAAGTTAGCGCGATCATTGATCTGGAAGGCCTCCAGGTCATTCATCTGTTGCTGTTTCCCCTGCGTCATCTGCTGCATGATCGGGGTGTCGGACGTTGTGGATGAACCAGGCGCGCTCTCCGTCAACTCCGAGGCTGCATAGGCGATCTGGCCGGTAGTGTGCTGGCGCTCCGCTTCCGTCGTGAGGACGTGGGAACGGTTGGGTTTCAGGCTCTCCGCCGATTTCACAAGCTTGTCGGGATCATCGGTGAATCCCTGCACCATGACAAGTTTGCTATTTAAGAGATAGAGAGCGATGGGTTGACCCTTGGGCGCGGTGCGCAGCAGTTCGAGCAATTGCTTGCGGGCGTACTCCTGGTCGGCCGTGGGAGTGTTCAGCACATCGAACAGAACGATCGTCCAACTATCCGCGGTCGCATCGCTGGGATGGTTGGAGTACGTATTCGGAGGAAGCTTGGGGGCAGCCGCTGCTGCCGACGCGGCCCCCGAACCGCCAGTTGCCCCAGTGTGTGGTTCGAACACATGGACCTGTTGCGGTTTTCCATCCTGCAAGACGGTAAAGTCAGCCTGCGTCAGGTTCGGGATGGGACGGCCTTGCTTGTTGGTGACCACGACGTCCACTTGCACGAGACGCGTGGTGGTTCGAAACACCGGGTTCGTGGAGGACACTTCGCCAGGAGGCGGTTGCTGCACGTGGGATTCACCAGCGGGACCCGGTGGTGTGGAAGCACTCGCGGCCAGGGTTGTATTTGCCGGGGGCGGTGTCGCTCCCGGCTGAGAGACGGCTGCGGTCGTGTCGGCGCCCGGCGGAGTTCCGGCCTTTGCCGTTTGCGCCGCAAGTGCCTTGGAGCGGGCCAGCGAATACACCTTGTCGAGATACAAAGCGTAAACACAAAGCAAGTTGTAAGTATCGGTGTAAACCTGCGGATCGAGCGTGGTGCGCGTCAGGCGAACTTGTTCAACCTTGCCCGGTGGCGTGATAGTGACGTAGCTGGCTGAATGAATCACGATGGCCGGGATCTTCGCTTCGTCAAACACTCGAGCGGCGGTGGCGGGAACGTCGTTAATCTGTTTCGGATCGTCGGGTGATTTCAGGCTTCGCGCGGCGATTGGTAAAACTTTGCTCAGAGTCGTGGCTTCGTGCCCGGGTTGCGCGATTGCCTGTCGTCGTCCTGCCGAAGTGATGCTTGAAGTGTCAGGTCCAGGAAACGCGTACGCGGCAGGAGTCCTTCCCACCTGCTCGATCTGAATCATCGCAGTGATTTGCGCACGTTGGTCAGTGGTCAACTGCTTCAGATACCAGTTGGCGCCCGTCACTCCGCGGTCGTGGCCGGCGAAGGCAGCGAGCACCAGAGTCTCACGATGGGGGGCGGAGTTCAGCGATTCAGCCAGGAGCGGCAACATTGCAACACTGCCCCAATCGACCAGGGCTTCGTCTCCGTGGGCCTTCGACTCCAGTTGGGTCGCAATCACGATCGCGCCGGGATCAGGCCCGGGCAGAGTGCAGATGACATTGGGAACTTCCAGGTCGGGAACGGCCTGTTCCTGAATCTGATCGACCGGGCAGCCCGCAGCCTTGAACTGCGCGCGGATGGCGTCGACTCTGTCTTTGTCAGTCGGCGGCACTGTCTGTATGCGCTTCTCGATGACCGAGCGGTCGATGCGCATGTAGGTAAGGTTGTCGGCGAAACATACGACGGCAAGAGTCACTATGAAAAGTAGTCTGAAAGCGCGAAACAAGATTTACCTCATGGGCAGAGACGGCGACAGCCCCCAAATAGGCTAACACCAACGCGGTGGCTGAGTTGTAACAGTTTTCGTTAACCTGCCGGGCGTGGGGCTCTCGCTATGGTCTACTTCCCGCCCGCAGCCGCGGACGTGACATATGGAACTTCAGCGGCGCCCAGAATCACGCCCGAACTCGGATTCTGCACCAGCACGATGGCGCGCAGGTTGTCTTTCTTCCAGCCAGACTTGTCGGGCAGACTTATCGTCTTGTCGAACTTGCCGTCGGCGGTTGAACCGAGTCGATGCAGTTCGCGGACAACTGCACTGTGGGTGAGAGTCTTTCCGGAGTTTTCACCAGCCCGGACATTGTTGGTCAGGTCGTCTTCTGTGACCGCGAGTAATACGTCGAGCTTTTCGCCTGCGGCATTGTTCACCGAAACTTGCAGCTTGTCAGGCGAAAGCCGGTTCAGCGACACCGCCGCGGGCATAGGGACCTTCGCCGCTTCGAGGATTAGATCCTGCACGGCGCGAGGATTATTGCCCGAAGCCTGTAGATGTCCGTCAACGACGATTTGCGGCGTATAGGCAGTCTGCAGATGCAGATACTTGGTGTAATGGTATTGGCGGTCAGTGTACGTGGGTCCCGAGAATGGGTCTTTCCATCCGCCATTGTTCCAGTACTCGACGTGCTCTTCGAGCAGAATCAGTTTTGCGATATTTGTATCGCGCTGATGGCTCAGCTTGGTGAGCATGGCATCAGCAGGCGGACAACTCGAACAGCCCTCAGAGGTAAACAGTTCGACCACGACAGGCTGCTGTGCTCGGGCAGGATTTATCACCCAGGCGAGATTCATCACCAAGAGCATCAGGGTAGCGGCGGAAACGGGAAAAGGGAACTTCGGCATGGCTTCTCAGGAATAGGATGTTGAGCTCCTGAATTTGGTTACACAGTTCTTAGGGAAAGCGAAAGAACGTCAGTCGCAGATTTCCCGGCCGAGTGCGTCAAGCCAACGGACAGCTAATCTTGGGATTAGAGTTCCAACGGGCCTGCGGATTGCATATTCTGCATAACCAGCGATAATAAAGGTAAGGTAGCTCGATCCGAGAGGTGGAATGACTTCGTGGTTCATCCGGGATGCGGTGCTGTGTATAGCAGCCATCCCCTTTATTTACTACATCATCGCGTTGTTTAGTGGATGGAGATTCTTCGCCCAAGCGAAGGCCGTGCCGGCATCGCGAGCGGCATTTACGCCTCCGGTCAGCATTCTGAAGCCGGTGCGCGGCCTTGACCCCGACGCTTACGAAAATTTTGCCAGCTTTTGCCGCCAGGATTATCCGGAGTACGAAATCGTGTTCTGCGTCGGCGATCATTCCGACCCGGTTTTGCCGACCATTCAAAGAGTGATTTCCGATTTTCCCGAGTGCGACATTCGTGTGTTGTTTGGCTCAGGCCGCGAAGCTACCAACGACAAAGTCGCTAAATTGGCCCGTCTCGCGAAGGAAGCGAAATACGAAATCCTCGTCATCAATGACAGCGACGTGCGTGCCGAACCTGAATATCTACGCACCGTAGTGGCTCCGCTTGCCGATCCTAAGGTCGGAGCAGTGACCTGCTTCTACGTTCCGACAGATGAAACCACGACGGTGCAGAAGCTACAAACAGTCGGCATGTACTCCGACTTCTACCCCGGCATCGTGGTGGCGTGGCAACTCGACGGCGTGAAGTTTGCTCTCGGTCCCACGATCGCAACATCGCGGGCCCGCCTAGCTGGATTTGGCGGCTACGAGAAGATCGAAAACCGCCCGGCCGACGACCTGCTGGTTGGGCGGCTGATCGCAGAGCAGGGATACGAGGTGAGGCTCTTACCTTACCCCATACTGACGGTTGCCGATTTCCAGTCGTTCCGAGATCTCTTTCTAAAGCGACTGCGCTGGATTGTGGTGATGCGCCACATGCGTCCGTGGGGACACTTTGGCCTCATCTTTACGTGGGGACTGCCGTGGTCGCTCCTAGCCGTGGTCCTGGCTCCTTCGACGGCAGTGGCCGGTGGTTTCGTGGCGGCCTACCTTGCCGTGCGCGTTCTTATGACGGTTCAGGTCGCTTCCTGGGGACTAAAGCAGAAGTTGCCGTGGCAGGGACTGGCATTGATTCCCGTATGGGATGCCATGGCGTTCGTCATCTGGCTCGCCAGCTTCACGCGGAGTACGATCCGCTGGCGCGACCGCGACTACCTCATACGTAACGGGGAACTCGTCCCTGTCGTTGTCGACGCTCCGGGTAATTCAGCGGCGACACGTCCCATCTAAACGCTGATCCAGCGCACAAAACCGACTACACCGTGACCTTGGTGAGCGCGGGCTGTGCCTTTTCTCCGCGGCGATCGTTGCGCGCATTGCGCCAATTCACCGTCGGCAAGAACTGCGACGCGTCGATCCGGTCGCGGTAACGGACGGCAACGTGGATCAGCGAATCGAGCAGCGAGTTTGACAACAGGTGCGGCTGCAAGCCCAGCTTGAGCAAGCTGGAGTGCTTGGCGTTGTAGTAATGGCTTTCGGCCTCGACTCGCGGATCGGGCAGATGGTCAATCTGCACTTGCAGACCTAGTTCCTTGCCGCTCTCCTGGACCATCTGTGCCAATTCCAATATGTTGAACTGCTCCGTGAACTGGTTGAACACCCGGAACTCGCCGGGCTTAGCAGGATTCAAGCAAGCGATTTCGATGCAACGCACCGTATCGCGAATGTCGAGAAAGCCGCGCGTCTGGCCGCCCTTACCATAGACCGTTAACGGATAGCCCAGCGCCGCCTGTGCGCAGAAGCGATTCAGCACCGTGCCGAAAACCTCGTCGTAGTCAAAGCGGTTGATGAGCGCCTCATCCATCGTGACCTCATCGGTCAGCGTACCGTACACAACACCCTGGTTCAGGTCAGTGGCGCGGATTCCCCACGCCCTGCAGGTAAAGGCGATGTTATGGCTGTCGTGCACCTTGGAGAGGTGATAGAACGAACCGGGCTGCTTTGGAAATGGCAGGATATCCTTGCGGCCGTTGTGCTCGATCTCGATGTAGCCTTCTTCGATATCGATGTTGGGCGTGCCGTACTCGCCCATGGTGCCGAGCTTTACCAAGTGGCAGTCGGGCGCGAATTCGCGAATTGCGTATAACACGTTCAAGTTGCCGACGACGTTATTCACCTGAGTGAAGACCGCGTGCTTGCGGTCGATCATCGAGTAGGGTGCCGAGCGCTGTTCGGCGAAGTGCACGATCGCGTCGGGCTCGAATGTCTTGACCATCGAGGCGACGAAATCGTAGTCGGTGATATCGCCCACATACGACTCGATGACGTTGCCCGTAAGCTGCTGCCACACGGTCAGCCGCTCTGCCAAAGGGCGAATCGGGGTCAGGGTTTGCGCTCCCAGTTCGTGGTCCCACTGCCGGCGCACAAAGTTATCGGCAACGGCAACGGTGTGTCCCTTGCGGGAAAGGTAAAGAGCGCTAGCCCAGCCGCAATATCCATCGCCACCCAGAACGGCGATCTTCATATATCTTTTCTCCTCAGCGTCCGCACCAATGCGAGCGGGCGCGAAACAGCATTCTTATAAGAGTGCCTTAGAACTCGGGTAAGTTTCAAGAATCGCCGGTGGAAAGGCGAATATTCACCTTGAAACGCGCAAAATCACGGTTGGTTTCTCGCGGAATCTACGGCCGGATTTGCCGCCAAAAACTTGCCTCCCCCGGAAGAGAGGACACGAACATTGCCTGCGCCCACCAGCGTTTCAATGCGGGAAAGCGTCTCATCACGGGCAACGATGTATTTCGCCCCGGGAGCGAGCCAAAGTTCCCGAAACCTTGCGTCATCGATGAAGACATCGGGCGCGCCAGGAGCATACGAGCCATACAAAAGATTGTTAAACCGACCATTTAGCAGCAACGCCGAACGGTCCGTATAGAAAAACACCGATGAGAACCAATAGTAGTGGTGATCAACGATCAGCGTGCCGTCGGGCTCACGATTTAATACTTCGGCAAACTGCCGGGACGACAAAAACGGGTCAAACGCCACCATTGCTATGCGTGCCGCCTGAAAAAACAGCACCATCATGAGCGTTGCTGCCAGCAGCGCACGCTCACTTCGCGACCAAAGGGTACCGATGAACCCGACAACCAGTGCTGCCGCGGCCGCCGCCAGCGGCAGTCGAAGATACGCAAACGACTGCAGAGTGAGGTCTTGCATGTGTCCCAGCGACAGCGTATAGGCACCAGGGTGCTGGCTGAGCGCGTTCGATATGTCTCCCACGACCGGAACATCGCGAACCGCGACCAAGATCGCAATTGCGACGGCAGCCGCCAGTCCGGCGACTACGGTCAAAGCGCGCGTGCCTCTCCAAACCCATTTTCCGCCGGCCGCAATGGCTGATCCCAGCAGCAACGCCATGGCTGGGTAGCAAGGCATCGAGTAATACTCCTGAGTCGTGGAAAACGTGAAGAAGACCAGGATGAACCCGATCCAGCAGAGCGCCAGCAGCCGTGTTTGGCCCGCACGGTCAACGGGTTTGTACGAGAGCTTTGCAGCGGCAGGAAAATACACGCTCCAGGGAAACAGCCACGCCAAGTGCAACAGCCAGAAATAGAGCCTGGGAACCGTGTTGTAATCGCGGGGATAACGCAGGTTCAGGAAGCGCAACAACTGCTCGTTGATGAAGAAGAACCACAGGAAGCCGTGATACTCCCCCGGCACGCTCCGCATGGTGAAGTCGAAGTACGGAGGATTGCGCAGCGTCGCCAGCACATGCCAAGGAGCGGCGATGGCCAGGATGATCAACGTCCCTGCGAATGGCCGCAACCGCTTCCAAGTGCGCGCCAGGAATAGTTGGTGCGTGATTCCTAGATAAATCAGTCCAGCCGCTACGGGGAAGACCACCCCTATCAGGCTCTTGAGAAGCAGACCCGTGCCCAGACTTGCAGCTAAGATGTACGCCCACGCGCGCGGATAAGGTTCGTGCTCGTCCAGCGCGCGGAGCAACGCCCACATCGCCAGGGCAATTGTGAATGTCAACATCACGTCGGGGATGAGTATGCGCGTAAATAACCAAAGGCCGACACACGTCGCCATGCACAGGCCTGCGTAGAATCCTGCCCGCTTTCCGAAGGCCCAAATGCCGAACGCCGCAGTCAGCCAGCACAGAGCGATCGCCGAAACTGCGATAGGAATGCGGGCAGCCCAGTCGTGGACCCCGAAGACCTTGTAAGTCGCCGCCATCATCCAGTAGATGAGCGGAGGCTTCTCCAGATAGATGACGCCATCCAGTCTCGGTGTCACCCAGTCGCCAGACGTGATCATGTTGCGTGCGATCTGGGCTTGCACCGCGTCCACGTCGTCCTGTAGTGACGGGGGAGAGACAATGCATGCCAGGTAAACCGCCGCCGCGACTAGGATCACGGCAACATAAACGCCCCAATTGCTCGCGGACGGCCGCAAAATCGTTCGGTCGAGCCAACCGTTCTGCGCGTATCGCCCATGTTGGCTGGAGTCGCCGGCTGGGATGGTAGCGCTGCTGGGAATGTTGGGACGGGTGTAGTCGACTGACGGCATCAGAGAATGGCCTGCTCCCGGCGGGCTCGAACCGCACCGCACATATCGCAAGCCCTCTTCGCAATATATCAATGATGGGGCCGGCAAGCATCTCTCGGCGCCGGACGCGTGTTATAGCATGGTTCTATGACTCTTTGGTATTGTCCGCGTCCTACGGTAGGGCGAGCTTGATGGACTCTCACAAGCATCTACAGTTCAAGACTTTCGTCATGATTCTGATCATGATTATCGCCGGTCCTCTCGGTAACGTATTGCTGGGCAAGGGTATGCAGAGTGTAGGATCCACGTCGGTCGCATCGTTTTCGGACTTCTTGCACGTCATCGGGCGAGTGTTCACGTCGGAGGCGGTCTGGCTAGGTATCGCCTCTCTGCTGACATTCTTTATTGCCAACATTCTGGTGCTTTCGTGGGCTGACTACAGCTTCGTTCAGCCTGCCTCCTCGATGGCATACGGCGTCGTCGCCCTGCTATCGGTGCTTGTCCTCGGCGAATCCGTGTCGCCCCTGCGCTGGCTGGGGATCGCCATCATTTGCATGGGAGTCTTCATCGTGGGCCGCACGCACCCACGCACTACGGAGCACCACTAAACCATGTTCAAGTTCATCTATTTCTTCATGATCGTGGTGGCGGGTACGGCAGGAGAGTTGTGTGTTTCGCGCGCGATGAAACAGACAGGCGAGGTAAAGGACTTCCGTCCAGCGGCCGTCGTCAGAGTCATTCTGCATGCGTTGCGAAATAAGTGGATGTGGGCCGGCGTAGGCATGATGACACTGGCCTTCTTCTCCTTACTGGCGGTCCTTTCGTTCGAAAAGGTCAGCTTCGTGGTGCCGGTCACGGCGTTAAGCTATGTGGCGGGAGCCCTAGGCGGCAAGTTCTTCCTGGGCGAAAGCATTAGCCTGTCGCGCTGGACCGGAATCGCGCTGGTCTGTATCGGAGTGACTCTGGTGTTCCTCGGAAAGGGGTAGAAGGCGATGTCTCACACGGGGGCGAAATCCATGCCCCTGACCATCGCGGGCGTGACCCGAAGCATGGCCTTCGGAGAATTTCTCTCCCAGGCGTTGGCCGCTTTTCGCGCCGACAAAGTTCGCGCCACCATGACTGCTTTGGGCATGGTCATCGGCACTAGCTCGCTGATTCTCGTCGTGACCATTGCACTTTCGGGCAAGCAGTACGTGCTGGCCCAAATCGAAAACATCGGCACCAATCTGGTGTGGGCTGAGTACGAAGGTCTGGTCAACGCAGGCGCGAACGCGTCGGTCCGCGACTATCTGACGTACGACGACATGATCGCTGCCGAGCAGCAGGTTCCGGAGATCAAGGCGGCGACACCCGTGCTGAACCTGCACGAACGCATTGGCACCGGCGGCGGCAAGGAAGTCGACATCCTCATCCTCGGGGTCGATCCGATTTACAAAGACGTTCGCCGCATGCGCGTCGTTGCCGGACGGTTTTTCGACGACCAGGACTCCGAGTTATTCAGTAAGGTCTGCCTGATCACCCAAAAATTCGCCGAAACGCACTACGGCGATGTTGACGCCGCGCTGGGCCAGTCAATCAAGATTATGGGCTTGCCGTTTGTGGTCGTCGGCATCTTCCGCGAAAGCATGGAGACTTTCGGCCGCTCAGAGATTCAGGATGACACGATACTCATCCC
Organism: uncultured Acidobacteriaceae bacterium; assembly: GCA_963730105.1. Lineage (GTDB taxonomy): Bacteria > Acidobacteriota > Terriglobia > Terriglobales > Acidobacteriaceae > DASRAA01. The sequence continues at coordinate 174,100 of CAVSQO010000001.1, read as the reverse complement.
GTACACCATGGCGCGCCGGCTCGCCGGGACGCTGTCGATCAACCAAATCTATTTCACGATGTTCAACAGCGATAGCGTGCCGCTGGGTACGCAGGAAATTCTGCGGGTGATTAAGTCCCGGCATCGCCCCGAATCGGAATACCAGGTCGACAACCTCACGGATGTACTTCAAGTCGCGGAACGCACCGCAAACGCGTTTACGCTTATCCTGCTTCTGTTTGCGGTAGTGACTCTCATCGTGGGCGGCGTGGGCATCATGAACATCATGTTGGCGACGGTAAGCACGCGCATACGAGAAATCGGCATCCGCAAGGCCGTCGGCGCAACGCGCATCGAGATCGAAATGCAGTTTCTCACCGAGGCGGTGCTGATCTCGCTCGTCGGCGGGCATCATTGGTACGCTGCTGGGGTTGGCGATTCCATTCTCGTTGCGCTTTTTCACCGATGTTTATGTGCCGATTCCGTTCCTTGCCGCGCTCATTGCCATTCTAGTTTCATGTTCAGTGGGAATACTGTTTGGAACGCTACCCGCAAGGCTTGCCGCCCGGCTGGACCCAATCGAATCTCTGCGGCACGAATAGCTCTGTATTTACTAGGCGCAACGAGCGAGGAGGGGCCGCTTAATCACTCACTCCGTTCCCACGCGTCGAGCGCTTCGATTGCGCCGTAAGCTTTGGCTTTGCAATGCCTTCGCTAGATTGCCCATCGCCAGTCGATGTCGAAAAAAGAAAATCTTCGATCTCGTCGATCCGTTGGGCAGCGTCGTTGTAGCCGATGTCGATCAGCGCGCGAGTGTATTTGGGTGTGAATAGCAGGTAGCTCATTAAATCTGCGCAGGCTGATGCATCTCTTCCCAACCCGTTCACAAAGTACTGAATCAGGTAAGGCATGTCTTTCTGGTATTGCCGCGCGAGTTCCGACAGATCGACCGATGGCGTAATCAGAATCGTGGCCAGCGGCCGCATCTTCTCGCATCCCTCAACGCCGGTCTGGGTGATCTGACCTTCGCTAAGCAGTTTGTTCAGCCGGTCAAGGTGTTCGACGTCTGTGGCCAGATGATCAAGGAACATTACGTTAAACAGCACGCCCATGACCTGTGCCAGCGAGGGCTCGGTGTCGTTGGCAACCTCTTCCTGGTGTTCGAGACTTTCGCCGCGGACACCAATGCCAAACACCTTCTTCGCACCTAACCGAATCACCGGACTGAGTGGCTGTTGCAGGCGGACACACCCGTCGCCAAAGTATGCCGTGCCCCTCGCGGTCTTGAGCTTGACCGGCTGAAACACCAAGGGAATCGCCGCCGACGCGCAAATGTGGTCGGTGGTGATCTTTGTCGCCAGCGTGACTCGCCGGCTTCGGTTCCACATGGGGTGGCCCTTCATGCCCTGGATGAATAGGTAGCTCTTTCCGGAGTTGTAGTTCGTCGCCGAAATAGCCAAGGCATAAAGATGACCGCGCCGAATGTTTTCCTGGATTTGCCCACAGTCCAGGTGCGCGCTCAGAAAGCGCCGCAGGGGTGAAGCGTCCAGCAGCGACCGCGCGTTGCCTCCGCCGAGCACAGCCCCGAACGAAAGGTCCATGATCCAGGTCAGCGAGTTGCGTGCCTGGGTCAGCACGTCGCACCGGAAAATGTCAGATGGTCGTAGCTCTGCCCAGAGTCGTGCAAGAACTCTGGTTGCGATGGAAAACTCGTCACAGCCGACCGCCAACGCGCCGCCGTTCACCGCTCCCGCCGACGAGCCCCCGATAATCGGGAAGGGATTGCCGGTTTCCTGGACACGCGGGATTTCGCCGATTCGTTTCAACACGCCGGCTTGGTAAGCGCCGCGTGCTCCTCCGCCGGTCATTACCAGTCCAAGCGCGTTCCGCATGACGTGTCCTTCTGCTATCCGGCCGGGCACAGCGCCGATTGTATGACTGGCAATCGCGCTTCGCTGTGACGTTTGCAACACAGGGCCGGTGACGTTTCAGTGTTCATAGTTCACGGCGAACCGGCCGTCGCAAATAGACCAGGACGTTCCGCCACGCATGCGACGAAACGTCCTGCATATCTCGACTCTCTTCCTTTCGTCGGGAAGAAGCCGGTTTAGCATGCCATCACAACGTCGCGTCTAGGCGTTGACGGGGATGACCCGCGGCTTGCGAGCGCGTGCGCGTTTTACGCGGCGCGCCGTCTTCGCCGGAGCTTTCCTCGCCTCGGGACGCTTGGTTACCGACTCGAGCACAGCCTTCTCCGCCTCGACGAAACTCCGGAAGCCTTCGCGGGTCAGGTCAGGAATCTCGCGGTAGGGAACCGTAGGCATCATCTTGGCTGCTGTACCGGCTGTCTTCAGGGTGACATGAACCTGCCGCACTGCCACGTCCATCAACTTCTTCTGAACGTCGACGAACGCATCGGCAGCTTCCTGCGCCAACTCGGTCAAAGCCGTCTTCTTGACCTTACTCGGCGTTACTTCCTTGCCACCGGTTAGAGTGGAAGTCTCTTCGGCCACCACATGAAGGAATTTCTTCTGCGCCTGGACAAAGTTCTCCAGGCCTTCACGGGCTAACTCGACGACCGTGTCGCCCTCGTACTCCTCACCGGCCTTGACGGCGGCGAGGCGCCCATGAACGTGCTTGCCGGCGCTCTTCAAGTATTCCATCTGCATCTCGACGAACGTGTCGATGCTGCGGTGAATCGTGTTCACCAGCGCATCGGTAACGGCGAACCCACCGACTCTCTCTTTGATCCCGGTGGCGAGGATCTCGTTCTCGCGTTGTGCCAGTCCCAGTAATAGCTTCTGGCCTTCGATGAAATTCGCGAGACCCTCGCCCGCAAACTCCTTGGCGACGGTCACAGGACGGAAGTCCGGTGCCGTCAGCTTCTCGCGCAGAACGTCGATCACCGTACCGTTCTGGCGCATTGCCAGGTCCACCAGAATCCGTTGCGTAGCAAAGAAATTCTCAACTCCCTGCTGGACCCAACCCGACAGCAGGTTTACGAATGACGATTCCCGGGCCTGAACCTCGGGCTTAAATTCCTGCTTCATGATTGCCTCCTTTGATGCTGCAATGCAGCATACAGCTAAACTCTAGTATTCAGGCTTTGGAATGTCAAGAAAGATCCGCGTGTATTGCGTCGCAGCATGGTGCTCAGAAGGCCTTTTTTCTTCGGACTTGCGCCCATCAATGGAACTTATACAGCCGCAAGCACTTCGGCGGCCCGACTGAAATGGAAACGGGCTACCCAAAATGGAATGTGTGCTCGCTTTCGGCCTCTACAGGTCGGTTCCGACGGTGCGACACACCTCAGACGCGCTGTCATCCCAGAGCCCGCTGGCCTGCTATGCTTGAGTTTTAAACATCCGCACCTCAGGATGCCAAAGGCCGGCCGCTCATGACACAAACCCCAAGTGTCGTGCAGTTGAAGCAGGAAACGCTCGCGGCTTTCCAGTCTTACGTTCACGATGCCGAAGCAATGATGCGACCGTCGCTCGATGGCGCAGCCACGTTCTTATGGTCAGACAACGAGGCCGACCGCATGCGTCGTATTCGCAAAGGAGAGACATTGGCACAGCCCTGGTCGGACCAACTTCCGGCCCGCGTCGCCAGTGGTCTGATTCACGACTGGATCGGAGCGGTGTTCATTCCGGGAACGACGCTTGCAAAGACCCTCGCTCGCGTCCAGGACTACGACAATCACAAGAACATCTACAAGCCGGATGTGATGGACTCGCGGCTTGTCAGTCACCACGGTGACGACTACTCCATCTACCTCCGTCTGCTTAAAAAGAAAATCATCACCGTTGTGCTCGACACCTATCACGATGTCCATTATCAGCGCGTATCCGATGCACATTGGTTTTGCCGCTCATACACCACTCGAATCGCTGAAGTGGACAATGCCGGCACGCCAAAGGAAAAAATCTATCCACCAGACACAGGCTACGGATTCATGTGGCGATTGAATTCCTACTGGAGGTTCGCCACAAACGAAGGCGGCGTGGTCGTCGAATGTCGCGCTATTTCGCTGACGCGAGATGTGCCTTTCGGCCTGGGGTTCGTCATCGAACCCATCGTCAAGAAGCTTCCGCGCGAATCACTGGTCAACACCCTCGCTGCTACACGGCGTGCATTGCAAGGTTGAGCCTGACTCAGTCGCCGGCTTGCGTATTCTCGGCGTTCGCCATCGATTGACTGGCCGTCGGCGGGAAGGGAGCTGCACTCGTTTTTGCTGCCGAGTGCCGCTTGGGCATCACCCGCTTCGTTGGCGACGCAGACCTGATCTTCGGTTTAGGGCCTTGCTTCTCGACCGTGGCTCTTCTCGATCTGCTGGGTTTGGGCGTTACGTTGTCGCCGGCCTGATTTTCAGACACATCTTGGTGATGTTGATATGCGGCGGCCGCCGCGCGCAACTCCTGGAAACTTTCACGCAGCAGCTCTTCAAAGCGATCGATATCAGGCACGGCGTGGACGTCGCCGCCGAAGCCGAAATATGCGGTTCCGTCATAGCTGAGGATGGCGACATTCAAACCGAGCTCTCCGCCGATCGGAACGTAAGGATAGCAGCGCAGCAGCTTGTGTCCCAGCATGTAGAGCGGTACTTGGGGGCCGGGGATATTCGTGCAGATCATGTTGCATAAGCTGAGGGGCAACTGCGTCAAGAGCGGAACCAGCACTGCTTGCAGCGGGAGCGGAACTTTCGATACCAGAGTGCCGAACAATCCGACCAGCTCTGGAACGCCAACACTCCTGAGGAATGTCATCCTTTCGCTCACCCTGCTGAGCAGGATGCGTGGGTCACGGACGTCCAGAGGAACATTAATCGGCAGGAAGGTAATTTGGTTACCCAGTTCGCTGACATCGCCTTTCCCGCGGATGTTGACCGGGACGATCAGTCGCACGTGCCTTCCTCTGAGTTTCACGCCAAGCGATTCGGAGTAGCAACGGACCGCGGAAGTCACTGTGGTCAGCACGACGTCGTTTACGGTGCCACCTAGAATCGCTCGGACGGCCTTGATTTCGGCCATTGGTATCTCAGCCCAGGCCAGCTGCTGCGGTCCACGGCAAACCTTGTTGAACGGCAGACGCTCCGATGGGGTTCCCAATTCCGGGACCAGATGGATCAACTCTTCGGTTTGTCCGTGGGCGGCTCCGGCGAATAAGTCGCGCGCGATGTTCAGCACTTCGGTCTGTGCCGTCAGCGCGCCCTGCATGAATGACTGGTAAGACTTCAGAAAACGATCCAGCAGAATGGCGACTGAATCTGTCGGACCGGCCAGTTCTACAGGCGGTTTCTTGCGCGCCGGTTTTTGTGGGGTCGGTGTGGCGTCGAGCAGAACATTCATGATGCCCACGCCGGAAACCCCATCGGCCATGCAGTGGTGAAGGCGAATGATCATTCCTGTCCGGTTCCCCATGAGACCACGCACCAGCGTTATGTCCCACAATGGGTGGTTCCGGTCCAGTTGAGAGCTGATAATTCTTGCCGCTTCTGCCTTCAGGTCGCTGTCGGTCCCCTGCTTGAGCACGATCTCGCGGACGTGATTGCGAATGTCGAAATTCGGATCGAATTCCCACGTAGGAAGCCCCAGGTTGAAGGGAGGGAACACCGCACGTTGCTTATATCGCGGGATGATATCCAGCTTCGACTCGATGAACCTGGCACAGGCCTGGAGGGTGATTTTGCCCTCGAATTCGCAGGTCGAAGCGATGTTGAGTGGCTGGCCATCGCGCTCCAGATACAGAAAGAACGTGTCTCCCCAGGAAAGCGACCGAATCTGATCCGCTGGTGACATAGAGTTCCCTTCATCTTGACTCGCTGGCCGGCGAAGGCCTGCTTCGGAACGTATCGCCCTGTTGCAGGTGGCTGAAACGGCCCGGTACATGAATCAAGGCACTACTGGCGAAACAGCAGACGATATTACAATCACACGAATTGCCCGCTGATGCTGTGAGAGTTGTCACATGTTGGATGGTATTTCCGCCGACGGTCTGGGGAAGCTCATTGCCGGGAACTCGGCGATTGTCACACAATCTTCAAGAGCGCCGGCCGGATCTGCAATTATGCTGGCTCTCACCCCAGAGCCGGGCTGTGGGTGCCCGGATTTGTTCAGGCCATACCGGAGAGATACCGCATGAATGTTGCCGACTTGCTCTTCGGCAGGCCTTTGGCTACCGAGGAAGAGAAAGCCGAGCGGATTGGTCCGCTCAAGGGCATTCCCATCTTCGGGTTGGATGCTTTGAGCTCGGCTGCTTACGGTCCCGAAGCCGCGCTTACCCTATTGATCCCGCTTGGCATGGCCGGCGCTGTCTATATCTGGCCGGTCACCGTTGGCATTGTGATTTTGCTGGGCATCGTCTACTTTTCCTACCGTCAGACTATTTCGGCCTATCCGCAAGGCGGCGGATCCTACACCGTTGCCAGCGAGAACTTGGGTGACAGGGCCGGCCTGCTGGCGGCGGCTGCGCTCATGATCGATTACGTTCTCACCGCCGCTGTGGGCATTTCGGCGGGAGTAGGCGCGCTGGTTTCCGCCGTGCCGTCGCTGCAAAGCCAGACCCTTCGCCTGTGTCTCGGGATCCTGATTCTCATCACCCTCATTAATTTGCGAGGAGTACAGGAAACGGGCGGCGTCTTTCTTCTGCCAACATACGTCTTCATCGCGTGCATTCTGGGTCTGATTGGGGTCGGGGTCTACAAGACGCTCGCCGCTGGTGGTCATCCGGTGCCGGTGATTGCGCCTCCTCAGTTGGCTGGGGTCACAGGAACCCTCAGCGCGTGGCTCATGTTGCGAACGTTTTCCAGCGGCTGCACAGCGATGACGGGCGTCGAAGCCGTGAGCAACGGCGTGATGGCCTTTCGCGATCCCACCGACCAGTACGCTAAACGCACCCTGACCATTATCATCGCGATCCTAATCGTGATGTTGCTGGGAATTGCTTATCTGGTCCCGGCTTACGGAATTGCAGCCACCGATCCGGGACTTCCTGGATACGACAGCGTGCTCTCGCAATTGCTGGCTGCGGTGACGGGACGCGGCGCGTTCTATTGGCTCAGCATCATCTCAATCCTGGTGGTGTTGTCACTGTCGGCCAATACAGCATTCGCCGATTTTCCGCGTCTTGCCCGGGCGATCGCGCAGAACGGATACCTGCCTCATGCCTTTGTGATCCGCGGCAGGCGACTGGTATTTGCCCAAGGAGTCTACGCTCTCGCGCTGCTCACAGGCTCGCTGTTGATCATCTTCCGCGGCGTCACCGACCGCCTGATTCCTCTCTATGCAGTGGGCGCCTTCCTCGCCTTCACACTCTCACAGGCTGGCATGGTGGTGCATTGGAAACGTGTTGGCGGTTCCGGTGCTGGGCGCAGCATGTTCTTGAACGGATTGGGTGCACTCGCAACCGGAATCACCACTTCGGTGGTCCTTGTCGCGAAATTCACCGACGGCGCATGGATCACGGTACTGCTGATTCCGTCATTGATACTGATGATGCGCGCGGTGAAGCGACACTACTCGCAAGTGGCGCAAGAAGTGGGCTCGACGGCACCCATCCACACTGGCAACCTTTCCGAGCCGATCGTATTGTTACCGATTGATGGTTGGAGCCTGGTTTCAGAAAAAGCGCTGCGCTACGCATGGTCTCTGTCGCGCGAAATCCATGTGCTGCACGTCGAGTGCGGCGACAAGACTGACGAGTTGCGCCGCCAGTGGAGCGAGGTTGTCGAGGCACCCGCGAAAGCGGCAAATCTACCGCTGCCGAAACTAGTTGTGCTGGAGTCCCCTTACCGATTCATCGTAAAGCCGCTCGTCGACTATGCAGTCGCGCTGCAGGAGACCCACACTGACCGTAATATCACCATGTTGTTGCCGGAGTTGATGGAGAGTCACTGGTACCACTATCTACTGCACAATAATCGGCCGGAAGCCATTCGCGCGCTGCTGCTTTTCAATGGGAATCAGCGAATTACAGTTGTCTCGATCCCATACCACTTGCGCGCGTAGCGCCTCCGTAAACCGGCGCCCGCTGCGTTTCATCCCTGGGACATGTTCCGGAACCGACAGCCCCCTGCCGCTGAATACTTATGTAGCGAGTGGGGTTTAATAGAGGCGTGCCATCGTTGCCAGTAGAACGCGCAGGGCCACCTTTGTCCGTCACGCAGGCCGACGGCGCGAAGTTGCGATTCCGTAGAGCATGGCTGGCAATTCTTCTGGTTCTTTTGACTGCTCTCAGTCTTTGCGGCCAAACGGCCGCACCGTCGGCGCCCCCGACACCCGAAACTTCTGCCCCAGCTGTACCTTCAAGTTCGCCGCCATCCGAATCCCAGGAACAGCCGAAACCGGCCCCGGAAACCAAGCCCGTGTCCGGGGCGGTAGCTCCGAGTGTAGTTGTTGAAGGCAAGGTGAGATCGGGCAACACCCCCGTACCTGGCGCGACGGTCACGGCGACCAACACCAAGACCGGCCAGAAAATCAATACCTGGACACAGACCGACGGCAGCTACAAGCTCTCATTGTCGAGCGGCGACTATTCCGTTCGCGTCCAGATGGTGGCTTTTGCTGCTACGACACAGCAAGTGCACGTCAGCGCCGGCAATGCACATCACCAGATCGACTTCCACATCACCTTGCTTTCTCGGGCGGAAACCGCCGGTGCCGGCGCGTACGCTCGTGCGGGCGGTGCAGGGGCAGGATTTCAATCACTCTCCGTCGTAGCTGGAGAAGGCGGCAATTCCGCGGAGGAGAGGGCAACGAATCGGTTGCGCCCTCCGGTATGCCTGTTCCCGGCATCCCGCCGTCGGTCTCCACCGAGTCGGTGGCGGTTTCGGGTTCGTCGTCCGCCACCAACATGTTTGGCATGAGTACCGACGAACTGCGTAACCGTATGCAGGACTACAGCAACCAGCAGGGTGGCCCCGGTGGACCGGGCGGGCCGGGTGGCCCGGGTGGTGGATTCGGCCGCGGCGGCGGGGGCGGAGGCTTCGGTGGTGGTCAGCTCGGTGGCGGAGCTGGTCGACGCGGAGGATTCAACTTTAATAAGCCCCATGGCTCGTTCTACTACTCGGCGGACACTTCCAGCTTGAACGCTGAGCCGTATTCGCTGACTGGAGCGCCATCCGAGAATCCGGGCTACCTGCAACAACACTTTGGGGCGTCCATCGGTGGTCCGCTAAATATTCCGCATATCTACAACGGCGGCTCGAAGACCTTTTTCTTCCTGAACTACAACGGCGCCTACGGTGACCAGCTCTACAACTACCTCTCCACTGTGCCGACCGCGCTGCAGCGCGAGGGCAATTTTTCTCAGACGACGGTAGACGGACAACCCGTCCAAATCTTCAATCCCGTAACCGGGCAGCCCTTCACCAATGCCACGATCCCGCAAAACATGATCAATCCGGCAGCCCAGGGACTGCTGAATTACATCCCTATGCCGAACCTGCCCGGACCACGCAGAACTTCCAATACATCGGGGCGTCCACGAGTGATACGACAGACCTGAATATCCGCTTGAATCAGGCACTCGGAGGCTCTTCGGTTGGACCGGGCCGGGGACGAGCGCGAGGACCGCAGAACACCCTCAATTTCGGATTCCACTACCACAACGTCGACCAGACTCTGAGCAGCGCTTTTCCAACCGTTGGCGGCCACACAACCACGACCGGTTACGACATTCCCATCGGATACGTGCGTAGCTTCGGCCGGGTGATCAATAACTTCCGCTTTGACTTCAACCGGAGCTCCATCAACAGCACCAATCTGTATGCCTTCAAGACCAACATCACCGGTGAACTCGGCATTACAGGCGTCTCTCAGACTCCCTTTACCTGGGGCCTGCCGAATCTTTCCTTCACTCACTTTGCTGGCATCAACGACGTCAATCCGGTCAACGACCGCAACCAGACGTGGACTTTCTCCGACAATCTCATCTGGTCGCACAAGAAACACACCGTACGTTGGGGTGGAGACTTCCGGCGCATCCAGTTGAACACCCAGACTGACAGCAATCCTCGGGGCAGCTTCGTGTTCACCGGTGCCTACACGTCGCAATTCTCAAATGGCCAGGCGGTGCCAGGCACGGGATACGATTTAGCCGATTTCCTGTTGGGTGTTGCTCAACAGACCTCCGTGCAGTACGGCTATGACCGGTATTACTTCCGGGGGAATTCCTGGGACCTGTACGTTCAGGACGAATGGCGCCTGCGCGGCAACCTGACCTTCAACGTCGGGTTACGTTATGAGTACGTTTCTCCGATGAACGAGAGCAACAATCGCATCGTCAACCTCGACACCAATTCGGAGTTCACCGAAGTAGCGCCCGTCCACCCCGATCAAGTCGGACCGGTGTCGGGCATTTACTATCCCATCGGACTGGTGAAACCAAACCGCGACGACTTCGCTCCCCGAGTTGGAATAGCGTGGAAGGCGGCCAAGAACACCGTAGTGCGTGCCGGATACGGTATCAATTACAGCACTACGGCGTATCAGAACATCGTACAAAACATGGCGTTCCAGCCGCCGTTCTCGAACACGCAAACCAATGTCGCTTCTTCCACCAACGTTCTTACGTTGCAGAACGGTTTCCCTGAGAGCTCAGGCATTACCAACAACTACGGCATCGATCCGAACTACCGGCTGGGCTACGTGCAGATCTGGAACCTCGACATCCAGCAGGAAATCACCCGCTCGCTGCTCGTCAACCTCGATTACACCGGCACCAAAGGCACCGCATTGGATATTTTGACCGCGCCCAACTCGACGGCGAGCGGCATTCGCATACCCGGCGTACAGCCCTTCTACTACGAGTCGTCGGATGGCGATTCGAGCGCAAATGCGGGTACCCTACGAGTACGCAAACGGTTGACCAACGGTATTTCGATGGGCGGAACGTTTACCTGGTCGAAGTCTCTTGACGATGCATCGACCATCGGCGCGGGATCGTCGATAGTGGGCGTCGGCGGCAGGAACACGGGCATCACCGTAGTCGCACAAAATGCGTTCGATCTGTCGGCAGAGCGTGGTCTGTCGAGTTTCAACCAGGAATTTAAGTTCACCGGCGATTGGTTGTGGGAGTTTCCGTTTGGCAAAGGCAGGCGATGGCTGGCGAGTCCGGGATTGACTCAGGACTTTCTTGGTGGCTGGCAGTGGAGTGGCGATTGGACCATCGCTTCTGGACTGCCGTTCACCCCGCGCATCATCGGGTCATACAGCAACGTGAACAGCGGCGTAAACGGCACTCTGCGCGCCGATGTCACGGGGCTGCCTGTTAATGTCCCCAATCCCAGTGTTAATGAGTGGTTCAACACGGCGGCATTCGTGATTCCGCCCGCCGGACAATACGGAGACGCGCGCCGCAACAGCATTATCGGTCCTGGCGAAGTGCTCTTCGACATGGCCATGACCAAGCTGATTCAGCTCAAAGAAACGCGCACCCTGGAGCTTCGCTTTTCAACCACAAACGTTTTCAATCATCCTATCTATTCGTCGATTGACACCGTGCTGAACTCTCCAACCTTCGGCCGCGTAATATCCGTCTCATCAATGCGTGCAGCATTGATGACAGCGAGGTTCAGGTTTTGAGACTGCGTATTCCACAATCGATCCTCGGCATCATCCGCAAAACGACCGCGCTGCTCGCGATGACTGGCCTCTTGTGGCCCATGGTGCTTGCTGCGCAACAGAGCGGCACTGGGTACACCTTTAGATCGAATTCCGAACTGGTGCTGGTGAACGTCAGCGTCCGCGACAAAAGCGGCAACCTTGTGAAGGACCTGAAGCCGGAAGACTTCACGGTGCTGGAAGACAACAAACCGCAGAAGGTGGCGACGTTCGACATCGAGAACACACAAAACGCTCCGCAAGTTCCCATGAACCAGGCCAACCTGCTCAGCACGCCGCCTGTCTCAGCGACTCGCAGCACAACCAGCGCGTCGGTCACCGGTCAACCGGACGAGTCGATCAAAGATCGGCGCCTGATCATTCTGTTCTTTGATCTGTCGGCCATGCAGCCTGACGAGATTGAGCGCTCCACCGATGCCGCCCAGGACTACTTGAAAAAGCAGATGCAGCCGGCCGATCTTGTCTCGGTCGTATCTCTCAGCAATTCGCTCACCGTCAACCAGGACTTCACCTCCGATCGCGACAAGCTGATGCAAGTCCTCCAGTCGTTCAACGCTGGCGCCAACGCCGGATTTGAGCTTGGTTCCACTGGCACCACCGAAGGCACTCCCGACACCGCCGGATCCTTCACCGTCGACGATACCGAGTACAACATCTTCAACACCGACATGCGACTGCATGCCCTGCGCGCTGTGGCAGAGCAAGTCGCGAACGTCCCGCAAAAGAAATCGCTAATCTACTTCTCTAGCGGAATGCAACGTACTGGCATCGAGAACCAGTCTGAGCTCCGCGCCGCAATCAACGCCGCCGTTATCGCCAACCTGTCGATTTACACCCTCGACATCCGCGGATTGCAGGCGCTCGTTCCGGGCGGAGAGGCACAAAACGCCAGCATGCGCGGAACGTCACCTTACTCCGGCCAGGCACAGTTGAATGCCCTGAACTCCAACTTCCAGACGCAGGAGACGCTGGTCACGTTGGCTGCCGACACTGGCGGCAAAGCCTTCCTCGACTCCAACGACTTCGGCAAAGTCTTCAAGAGCGTGCAAGACGATACGTCCATGTATTACTTGCTCGGCTACCACAGCACGAATACAGCACGCGACGGCAAATATCGGCGTATCACTGTCCGCGTCAATCGTCCCGGCGTGAAGATTGACTTCCGCCGCGGCTACTACGCGCAAGCTGATTTCCGGCATTCCAACAAAGACGATCGTGAGCGCCAGTTACAAGAGGAACTCACGACCGACTTGCCCAGCACCGACCTGCCGGTCTATCTGGCTACCGGATATTTCCGCATGTCCGACGATCGATTTTATGTACCTATATCGCTGATCGTGCCCGGCTCGGAAATTCCCTTCAGCCGCAATCGCGATCAGGACAAAGCCACGCTGGATATCCTCGGCCTCGTCACCGACGACAGGAAATTTCCCGGCTGGGCAAATCCGCGACACCATCAAGCTGGCTGTGAACGCTGCCAACGAAGTGCAACGCAAAAACGTGCAATACGACACTGGTATGACGCTTCCGTCGGGCAAGTACCACCTCAAAGTCGTGGTGCGCGAAAACGAGGACGGCCGCATGGGCTCGTTCGAAACTGACTTCGTCGTCCCCGATCTCAAGACTAGCCCCGTGAAGATGAGTTCGATCTTAATGGCGAGTCAGTTGCAAACGGCGCCTAAGAAAGACGGTGGCAATCCGCTGGTGCGCAACGGCGAAGTGGTCGTTCCCAGCGTCACCCGCGTCTTCTCCGCCAACCAGCATCTTTATCTTTATTACGAGGTTTACGATGCTGGAAAGGAGACAGCGCCAGCCGCAGGCAACGCGTCCAAGGGCGAAAAGCCCGGTGTGCGCGTGATGACGAATGTGGCTTTTTTCCAGGGCGACGCCAAGACCTATGAGACCCCGGTGGTCCGCTCGCAAGAGGTCACCGTACCCGGACGCAAAGCCGTCGTCTTCCAACTCGACGTACCGCTGTCGCAGCTGAAGCCTGGGTTCTACACCTGTCAAATTAATGTCATCGACGACGCTGCCGGACGCTTCGTATTTCCCCGGCTAGCCATGCTGGTCCGCCAATAAAGCTCGGTGCCCAGCAAGGACTTCAAGATGCTGACCCCCCGGTCTTCGCCGGGCGCAAAAAGAGACTCTCCTCGCGCTGAGGAGAGTCTCCAGATATCGCAATCGATTTATGGCTGGGGCTGAGGCGGTGGTGCCGATGGGTTCGCGCCCGGTCCGCGTCCGCGGCCCATGTGGCTTGCCATCTCCGCATACTTCTTCTGCTGATCGGCATTCAGGATGGGATTGATCTGCGAAGTAGTAGTTTCCCGGATCTGTTTCATCTTGGCCATCCGGTCATCTTGTGACATCGACGAGTCCGCACGCAAACTCTGCATCTGCGTCGATTCGTTTTCCAGAATGGGTTTGATCTTCTGTTGTTGATCTTCGCTCAGGTCAAGCGCCTGAGTCATTCGCTGCAGCCGCTGATCGGCTGTCGGCATTTGGCCGCGGCCGTACTGCCCGCCGCCCTGCGGGGCCGGTTCCTGCGCGTACAGCGCACAGGTACCCAGCAGCAACGAGACAATCGCGACCGCGTATAAGAAGGTTTTTTTCATCGTGCAACGCTCCTGGACACTCTCTGCATGAATGTTGCGGCAACATGTGCGGTGGCCGCGGAGAAGGGCGCATTCGACGTCAGCATCGTGATCCACAGGCTCCCGAGCATTTGCAGAATGCGTGCCATCCAATCCTCATTGCAGACGAGCGTCAATCTGACTACGACTGCTGAAACACGCTGCACGCAAGGAAGTTCTCTGAAAATCAGCGGCAAAATATGTTGGAACTTGTTGCCATTAAGTCAGGAAAAGGCGCAACTCGCATGGCCCATCGCCCCGATTCTGACGCCGCCTCTGGCCTAAGGTCGCGGCAGCGGTTGCGGAGGCCACTCTACTACCCCGGCATGACCATCGGGCATGTACGTTAACGTCGGAGCATAGAGCCCCAGGAACTTTCGCCGCCACCACATACCCGTCGCCCGCTTTTCGGCAAGCGAAGTAAACCAGTACTCCGACACCACCGCGCGCACCTGCTTCGGAGGGACATCCGGGAAGGGGTTGTTGGCAAACAGTGCCAGCACGTCGCGATTGCCCGCCAGCAGACGCTCCTCGGTACTCACTACGAACATGTTGTCGCGCCAGACGCCCAACGAAGCGAACCACAAGTTCCACTCGAATCGCGGTTGGTAAGGCGCGTAGATACCCGGCGCTTCAGCCGGGTCCTGCGGTTTGTAGCGGAAGCGGTACGTCACCCAGTTCTCGCCGTCATTCGATCCCTGGAACTCGATTTCGTAGCGGCCACGAGTCATCACCGCGAACAAACCATATCGGTTTGCGATTCGAAACGGTTCCAACGCTATTACTGGCGAAATCGGAAACGGAGCCCGCGGGACGAGAATCCAGAACATTTGAACGGTCGTGGCATAGAAAATCCAGATCAGAATCACGCTCGTGATCGCTAGTTTGACCGCCTGCCATTGCCGGTTCACGCCGCTGTGCGTGCTCTCGGCAGGCGCGATATCGGTTTCCGTCGTAGGGGAGGGAGCCGGCACACCAATCTGCCGCAGCATCCACGGCGGAAGCCAGCGCGTCAGAAATCGGTCGTCCAGCAGCAGCACTCCCAAAAGCAGCACCAGGTAATTCAGGAACGTGTAATTTGCGGTGAGGATGACGGGAATCTGCCAGAGCGTAACCACGAAGAAACATGCGATGCGCCATCGTCGAGGAAGGAACAGCATCCAGACCAGTCCCAGCTCCAGGCCCAAAGTGGCGCCGGTCGCGAAGGCGTGAAACCAATGCGGCAAATGCTGCACATACCAGCCGATCCACGTAGGCAGCGGACCGTTCTGGTAGTACTCGTCCATGGCGGTGAAGTCGCGCCATTGCGTTTCTCCGCTGGCCAGCTTCACCAGGCCCGACTCGAAGTAGATGCGAAACCATTCCCACTGCAACAGAAACAAACTGGCGCGTATCGGCGGACTGTTCTGCCCTAACCCAGGTCGCACTCCTGCTGGCGCAAAGAACAGCGACAGGAACCCAGCTTCCAAAAGCATTCCGTCGGACTGGTAGCCCGAGAAGTCTTGCGCCGCAGACACGAACGACAGGAAGCACACGAAGCAGACAGCAAGCGAAACGCGAGGCCAGATGTTGAACACCACCAGAACCGATGCGATCATCCCGATCCAGCAAATCGCCGTCAGCGCGTGTGAACTGCTCGAGAACCACAGCAGCGTGGGTGCGTACCAGAAGCGCACTGCGCCCAGTTTGGCGAGCGCCTTCAGATACTCGTCGGCCGGCAAAATGCCGTCCGGACCGATCAGCCCTTTGATTTGAAACACCAGCGAATAAAACGCCGAGAAGTAAATGAGGCCAAGGCCGCGCAGAAAGATCCAGCGCGCCAGCAGGCAGCCGCGAGCGCCGTCTCTCGATGAGAAGAGCCAGGTGATAATCGATGCGGGACGCCGTCGCATGACACGCGACATTATAGGGTCTTTGACGGAGGTGATAGAGCCATGAGGTCTTTGCTGGATACGTCCGATCGTGCGAAAACTGCTAATTCACGGTTGTTTAGAATCAGTGGGTTAGGCTGAAATTGTTCGCAAACGACTGATAAATAAACAAGTTATAGCTATCCATTTCATAACAAAGATAGTTATGAGCCACCATTTTTGCCGTTCATTGGCTGATGAGCGATTGGACCGTGCCGACGACACTGATCCCGCCATTCCCGTGGAGCTCGACATTCGGACGTTACTCCGAGGTTTCAAAGAGCCAAAACGCACCGCGTTTTGGGCGCGGTTGGGGCAGGGACACCACGCCCTTTGCCTCACGATAGGTTTCTTACAGGGCGTGAGATGAATTGCGAAAGGACGCAGGACACGTCACCTTGTGATAAGCGGATCGACCATCTACCCGCGATTCGCAGTGATCTTGGCATATTTCTTAAAAACTCGACCTCGTGTGCTGTCGGATTTGCGCGGTCAGGTGTATAGTGCTGCGATGGTCGCAAGGCCGAAGGCGATCTGGGCCCAAAACCTCTGATGTTCAAAAAAGGATGGAGCCATGTCACCTACCGAAGTAATCACACCTTCGACAATCACCACCGACACGCCGACCGATCAAGAGCCGGAAACCGCATACAACTGGGCGCGACAGACAAGACGAGAAGAAGTGACCGTCGTGAGTTTGGCCAAACAGCAGGAAGGACTTCGAGCCCGCCGGGCAAAAAAGTCGAAAGCGACGAAGTCAAAATCCAAACGGAAATAAGCTCTCCCGAGAGCGGGAAGAGAAGAGAACCGATCTGAGGCGATGGTTGGAAAACCGCGTCCTGGATTCTGGTTGTATTGCATTCGCGCGAATGCATGCCGGTGCGCTAATGATCCGCGCCTTCGAAGTGACGGATCCCGGAGAACAAGATGGCTGCGGAAGTGTGTCAGCAAGAGGTTGCCGTGAGCCCCGAAGGGACACTGCTGATCATCACCAGTTCCTACGACGCGACGGTCGATTTCCTGCTGCCATTTCTGCCCGCCGAACGAGTGCTTCGACTCAATACCGATTTGTTTGAGCAGTATGAGCTGCGGTTCGATGCGGACGGGTTCAGCCTGACGGACCCGACCGGCCGAAGCTGCACAAACCGGCAGATCTGTAAGGCCTATTGGAGATGGCCGGCCTGGCCTGCTGCCCAGGGTGACGAGGAACGTTATGTCCAGGCAGAAATTCGTTACCTGGTGCAGGAAATGACGAACCTCCTGTGGTATGAGGACAAGTTTGTGCTGGTCGAACCGGGAGCGCCACGCCGCTCGGGAAAGCTTCTGCAACTGATGCGGGCACGGGAGTTTTTCGACGTGCCTGCTTTTCGCGCGGGACTGAACACTACGTACGGCCCGCGTGATGGATTAGAAGTGGTTAAGTCGCTGTCGAAAGGGTTTCCGGGGGACAAGTTTATTTTCTCGACTGCCGTGGACCCTGCTCAATTGGCGCCTAACTACCCGTGGTTCATGCAGCAGTACGTGGAGGCGGCCTTTGATGTCACGGTGGTGGTGGTCAGAGATCCGACCTTTGGGTTCAAGCTGGCAAGAGACTTTCTCGAAACCAGCATCGACTGGCGCTCCATTCCCGACAAAGAGAACGAATGGACGCCGATCGAGCTTTCGGAGAAAGTTCGCACGGCAATTCTGCGGTACATGCGCGATTTACGCCTGGATTTCGGCCGTCTCGATTTCCTGATGGACGCAGCGGGAGAGTTGCATTTTTGTGAGGTTAATCCGAATCCGCAGTACGCGTGGCTCGATTACGGAGGTACCAACGGGCTGTTGTCTGCCGTCCTGGAAGAAATCTCGCCGACAACCGAACGGCATTCGATTCCTGTTGCGCATCCGCTGGGGAAATCGGCGAGCGGGTGTGAGGACGAAGATCGATCGGCTGCCGGAGCGACGCGATCGATGGCAGCGAGTGGCGCATCGTGAGTCTTGTTTCTGGGACCTCTCGGATACAGAGGAAAGCCTGCATATGAAGCAAGTGACATTCTCCGCAGTTCGGGTCGATTATCCGCGATGCAGACTCGTCTTCGATTGGCGCGGCACCCAGCTCACGAAATACGTAGATATCTCGGAGTTGCCCGAGGCGGAGTTCCGGGCCGCAGACCGCGACACTTTGAAGCATCTCGTAGCTCACATCGGGATGGCGTACATTCCTCATCTATTTGCGTTGGAAGATTTCGACGTGGTGAATGTGCGGCCTCTCGCGCTCTCTTGCGACGGCATCGAGTTCTATGAGAGCTATTTCCAGCGCGGTTTGGCGGAGCTGCGGCTACGCAATGGGCTGGATACCGGCAAACGCATCAAGGTGAAGGTCCAGCTTGGCGCTCCCGGGTACAGAGCGGGCCGGTATACGCCTGGCCGGAGTGCTTTGCTGCTGAACGGAGGCGGCAAGGACACGGCGGTAGCCGGAGAAATACTTCGAAATATCGGACTTCCTTTCGTCTGGTTTACCGTCGGATACACCCAGGCCATGAAGCGGGTCATCGAACTGTCAGGGAACTCCCGTTCGGTCACGCTTCGTCAGGGTGGAAGTCTTCGGGTGATCCGCCAAAAGACGCGATATTCCGGACACAGGCCGTTTACATCGCTGGTCGCATTCATGAGTCTTCTGGGAGCATTCGTCCAGCGCCATCGGTATGTCGTGGCCGCAAATGAGTATTCGGCGAACTTCGGCAACGTGATCGTTAACGGGTTCGAGGTGAACCACCAATACCCCAAATCGCACGACTTCGAGATGAGCTTCGCGCGCTACGTGAAAGCTGAGATTCTGCCCGACGTGACGTATTTCAGCATTCTTCGTCCGCTCTATGAGATCCAGATTGCCAAGCTTTTCGCTGGCTATGCGAAGTACTTCGGCTCCTTCCGCAGTTGCAACCTCGGCCATCGCGCGGATTACTGGTGTCTGCAATGCCCTAAGTGCGCTTTCATACTTCTGGCGCTCACTCCCCATTTAAGCGAGAGTCAGCTATTCAGCATTTTTGGCGCGAACGCCTTCGCCTTTCCCCAGATACGGCAATGGATCGTGACGCTGTGCAGTGACGGTATGAAGCCTTTTGAGTGCGTGGGGACGCGGAATGAATCGCTGGTCGCGCTATGGATGTGTCACAAGAAGCATCCCCACGACCCGCTCATTCAATCGCTGTTTCGCGAGTGTTGCGCTGAGCGCGATATGAACAAGCTGGAGCAGGAATATATGGGGCTGATTTACCGCGCTCACAGTATCCCGTCTGGGCTTGCGGAATCAGTCATGGACTTCTTTGCGAACCGGTTGCAATCGGATTCGCAGCCGCCTCCTTCGTCTGGTCGCTTTGATTACCCTGATCATTGTTCGCACGCCCGGCGCTATCGAGCTATTCGCAATAGCGTCGCAGGACGGGCCTTCGATATGAGGCAAGAATACCCACTTCCAAAAAGGGAGGTGAACCGCCAATGGTGAATTGCGAGGAATCGGTTATTTCATCCGGCCAGAAGCGCCGGATGCCCAAACTTTTACGGCTGATTGCTAAGTATCCCAAAGCCACTGTGGCCAATGCTCGCGTGATCATCCTTACGCCCTATGCGGACCAGCAACAATTCGAGTGCAGCCACATGGGAAGCGTTCTTACATGGGGCTTGAAACGGAAAGGCGTGGATTGGGTGTTGCGCAATCCCGCGGAATGGAAATTCGACGCGGACGGATTCGACGCCGTGCTGTGCTGGCCGTATGGTTTTCGCGACGTTCCAGGGTTCGTCCGTAAGTGTGTTGCGATTGAGCGGCGCGCCCGCGATCGCGGCCTCGCGGTCGTCAACAGCCTCGCCAGATGTAACTTTTGCCATACGTGGTGCCTGCGCTTGTGGAACAAAGCCGGAATTCAGTGCGCCAAGCATCAGCGCCTGCGGAAGTGGAACGCCGTTGACTGAAGTATCCGCTCATTTTGCGGACCGACCACCTTCATCGCGGGTTGAACATGTTCCTGGTGAACGACGCCGAGGAAATGCAGCGGGTTGCGCAACTTGAGATACGCCCCTCTCGATTTTGGCATTGGATTTGTCGACACGAGAAGTTCCGACGGTTATTCAGGAAGTGGCGAAGCCACGTCATCGGCAACAAAGTGATTCCGCGCCAGGTGCAACTGTCGAAAACCTGGAAGGTCAACCTGGACGAAGCCGAGCCGAGCGAGCAGGCCGTGGAGGAAAATCGCCAACTCATTTCACAAGGCGAGCCGCACGCCGGCCTGGTCGCGCTGTCGGCGAAGGCTCTAGTATGACATCATCGCACTCGATTATTCGAAAAAGCCGGATGGTAGCTATGTTTTCTGGGAGGTAATTGGAACTTCGATCTGTCGGTTGGCGGGCGTATGTGGTCACAGTACCGTCGAACCACAGGACGGACCCATGAGGATTGTGTGGAGAGCGTCAGGGTAATAGGCGACGCCATTGCGGGTTGGTCATCGAGCGTGCACACGCGCACTGAGTGCCAGACGCCAAACCGGGCCTCTGGTGCTAACGACTTCACCGTGGTCGCGGGAGCGACCAAGTCAACCACGGTGGTGGTTGCCGGCGATTAATCCGTCGCGGTCACCCCAGTTAACCAATAAGCCGCAGGCCATCCTCGCCCGCTCTCAGGCGACGTGGGTCCAGTCGAGAATGACCTTGCCGGTTTGCCGGAAATCATGGCATCGAATCCCTTTTGAAAGTCGCGATAGCTGAAACGGTGGGTAATGACCGGTGAAATGTCGACCGCCGACTCGATCATGACGGTCATCTTGTACCAGGTCTCATACATCTCGCGTCCGTAGATGCCTTTGATGGTCAGCATATTGAAGATCACAGCGCGCCAATCGATCGTCATCGGCTTGGCGGGAATTCCGAGCATGGCGATCTTGGCTCCGTGACTCATATTCGCAATCATCTCCTGCACGGCCGCGGGATTGCCGGACATCTCCAGTCCCACATCGAATCCTTCACGCATGCCGAGTTGCTTCTGTACGTCCACTAGCGACGTCTCCTGGGTATTCACAGCGAGGGTCGCACCCATTTTGCGCGCCAATTCCAGGCGGAAGGGATTTATATCCGTGATGACGATATGACGAGCGCCGGCATGGCGAACCACGGGAATGGCCATGATTCCGATTGGCCCCGCGCCGGTAATCAGGACATCTTCGCCGAGCACGGGAAATGAGAGAGCGGTATGCACCGCGTTGCCAAAGGGATCGAAGATAGCCGCGACTTCCTGATTGATGCCGGGCTCATGCCGCCAGATATTGGTCATGGGGAGTGCGATGAACTCGGCGAACGCGCCAGGTCGATTTACGCCGACGCCTGAGGTATGCGCGCACAGATGACGTCTGCCCGCCAGACAATTGCGACAGCGTCCGCAGGTGACGTGGCCCTCACCGCTTACTATGTCGCCGGGATAGAAGTCGTTTACGTTCGATCCGACCTCGACAATCTCTCCGACAAATTCGTGGCCGATGGCCATAGGCACGGGAATCGTCTTCTGTGCCCACTCGTCCCACTGATAGATATGAACGTCGGTTCCGCAGATACCCGTATAGCGGACTCGGATCAGTACATCATTGATCCCTATCTTTGGCTCTGCAATATCTTCCAGCCATAACCCGCGTTCGGCGCGGCTCTTGACCAAAGCTTTCATGAATGCCTCAAGCGTGAATAATTTGTGCTGCTGAGCAACATGAGATGGTAACAGTGAAGCCGGTTTTGTTGAAACCAGCGGAGCGAATCGACGGTTTTCTTAATAGGAATATCAGAACGACTCAGATGCCGGCATACCAGGCGTAGCCTGCCTCCGGTGAGGCGGAGCCGAGGCCCTTGCCGAAGCCTTTGAGCGAATCGGTAGCCGTTATACGCGTAATGAATTTGACGCTCTTATAGCCGAGCTGGCGCGGCACACGCAGCCGGAGTGGGCCGCCGAAACCGACGGGAAGATCTCCGTCGTTCATCCCCAGGGTCAAGAGAGTCTGGGGATGCAGAGCATCGGCCATGTCGATGCTTTCCCACCAGTCGGGCTCGATGGAGTAGTAGACAATGTACCGGGCCTGGGGCAGAATCCCGCAGGAGCGCAGGACCTCGTGTAAAGGCGTGCCGATCCACTCGGCGATGTACGACCAGCCCTCCTCGCACACCACCTCGGTGATCTGGCTGCGGACGGGGAAACTCTTGAGGTCGGAAAGCGAAAGCGAAGCCGGCCGCGCCACCATGCCATCGACGGAAAGCCGCCAGTCTGCAAATCCGTTGGCTTGGTGAGCTTTGAAGGCATCTTTGAATGGCGCGAGTTCGTTGGCGAAAGGGGTCTTCGAAATCATGCTGCGAGGAAATTCGCGAGCGAGCGAATGGGTTGTCAGGAGGCGTTGGGCAGCGTAGGTCAGCGTTTCGCCTGGGCCGTAAATTCCGCCGCTATCGGGTGGGACCAGCCCGTAGCGATGCGCCAGGCCCGCAGCCGCGGCCAAGCCCGACGCGCCTGCAGCGGCTACCAGACCAGTGGTGACGAACTTGCGGCGTGAGATTTTAGCTCATATTCGCTCCTCGGGCACAGTGGCGATACCGGTAATCATCGCCCGGACGCGACTGCCGAATCCGGCCCAAATCACCATTCCGACGTGGACAATGAGAAAGGCCACCAGAAATCCGGTAAGGAAAAAGTGGAGGGTGCGCGCGGATTGCCGCCCTCCCAGTCCGTTGACGACCGCCGGAACCGCCGAATTGAATCCAGGTGACAGTGCGAGCCCCGTCAAGATCACGAGCGGAAACAGTACGAAGATCACTATTAAGTAGGTTGCCCGCTGCAATACGTTATACGAAAAAGCTTCGGATTCGTCCGGACGAGTGAGCCGGATGTGCTTGGCGAGCACCCCGAGGAACGCCCGCCAGTTCCTCTCGCCCGGAGCAGGGAACAGATTGCTCCGGAAGTGGCCTGTCCACAAACCCCAGATGAAGTAGATAAGGCCGGTAAAGCACCAAAGCCCACGCCGCCTGAAAGTGGAGATAGCGGCTCCAGCCGTTCTGGTCGGGCAGCACATAGCCGTAACCGGTGGGGACCAAGTTTCGTGAAGCCGGAATTGGAATTTGGAACAGTGGACGAGTGAGATTGTTCCCAGTTTCACCCCAATAGAAACGCGGATGGGAAATGACAATTTCAATTCCGGTGACGAGCAGCGCAAAGAAACAGAGTGTGGTGATCCAGTGGGTCACGCGGACGAATGCCGAATGCCGGGGAGGTGCTGAATTTTGGAGCAAGGCGGCGTCGGGCACGCGGGGAGCATAGCATGTTCGTTGAGGACGAAGCGAGTGAGGAAAATGTCACTGCGATCTGGCGGTTCGAGCCGACCCGGTGCTTTGCAAGTACGGGCTCCAGAATAGGCCAACCATCGTCACACAGCCGATCAGGGGAATCACGAGCCCCGTTCGCAAACTCCCGGAACGCGTTGATGTAAATCCTACGAGCCACGGCAGGGTCGCGGCACCGAGGGTCGAGAGGGCGAAGATGCTTCCGGATATCCGCATCGCTGCGTGGGCAAACGCCGAAGACAGCCGAGCGATTGCGATGGGATACAGTGTTGACAGTCCAAAGCCAGCCAAGAGCGCTGACAGCGCGATGGCTGGCAGATTGCGGGAAGACAACAACGCACCAGCACCCATAAGCGCGAGTACCGCGCCGATTCGCGCTTGCTTGACATCGGATACGTACTTGAGGCTCAAGGGGGCGGTTGCGCGACCGAACAGCAACGCTCCGTAAAAGTAGGTTGGAGCAGTTATCCATGCTGATCCCTGAGGGTCGGCAACGCGCTTGGCGTAAGTGGCCAGCCACGCGCCCAAAGCGCTCTCCGTGCCAACATAGACAAAAAAAAGTGCTCCTAAAAGCAAGGCGACCGGCGTCCAGAGAAACTTAGCTTGCGAACGCTGGGAGGTGGACGTCGTCTCGGGGGTGTCCTTGGGCATTTGAATGGGCAGAGTGAGAAGCAGCGCAATCAGCAGTCCCAGCAGGCTCACAACCAAGAGCAAGAAGAGCTGGGTTCGATTACGTTGCTGGAAGGTGGCAAGCAAGAGAGGACAAGCTACCGCACCTGCGCTCCAAGAGAAATTCAGGATATTTAACGACGAGGAGCGACGTTTGTGCGAGGCGTGGGCAACCAGCAGGTTACCGTTTGGAATGGTGAGTCCATCGCCCATGCCGTAGCAAAAGACCGAGGCAATCGACCAACTATAGGTGCTCGTCATGAGCGTTGCTATGCCGAGCGCCATCAGCGTCAAGCCAGTAATCATGGTCCAGCGGAAACCAAGCCGAGGGATCACTATGTTTGTGGACAGGGTGCTCAAGAGCGAACCGAGGAATTGCGCTGTCACCAGGTATCCGGCTTGATTGTCAGTCAGCGACCACTTTAGCGAGAGCGTCGGGAGCAGAGGGCCCAGCATCACCGTGACAATGCCGGCCAGGACAAATGAAGCATGTACGGTAGCCGTAGGCGTCAAATGTGTACGAAACGCGCGGCTTGACGGAGAAGGCAACTGCATAGCCAGAGTTGAATGTCTGTGACGACCTTCGATTCGGCGATTAAGAAATCCGCTTGCCTGTCGTGCACCAAGCGATCACGGCATCCAAGCGGAGAGCGAGCAGTCCGCGTGGAGGTCATTGCAAGCTACGGATTATACAGAGCGGAGTTGTCTCTTCCGTTTTGCAAGGGGAGCCCGACACAGAACCCGCGCGCTGGCCATGGCGGAACCATCGCATTCGCCACGTCCCAGGCGGCAGCGACAATGCTGGATATGGCGGAAGGCTCGGGTTCGCCGCTCTCAGCCGGATCGGCCGAAGATGTTTCGTAGAACGGAAGTCCCCACTCTGCCGCCAGGGTGCCCGCCACGGCCGTTGCGTCGTTGAGGTCGATTTCGGTAGCGCGCCATCCTAGGAGTTCGGGTAGAAAACCAATCTCATGCAGAAGACCAGCCAGCGCCGCGTCATCCGGAGAAATATCGGCGGAGCTTTTTGCCAGCAAGCGGGCGAGTTCGGCAGCTATTTGTGATCGCAGCCAGAAAGACTTCACAGCATCATGACGACCCTCGAATCCGGAAGGCAGCAAAACGGACAATGCCTGCCTCAGCCCTTCCCTGCCTAGATGGAGCACAGAGGTTTCAATGTTGCCCGTCCGATGATTTGTAATCGTCCCGACAGGAGCTGAGATCCGTAGCACTTGCAGCGCGGCGCCAACATCGCCCAAGATGACGTCCACGATGGCCTGCAGGTCAAGCACAGGTTGATTGAGCAGAAGATCGATCTGAAGTCGCGTCACTGGCATGACTGGAACCGGCGGGTGGCCGGCAAAAAAATACTTCGCTCGGGCGCCGGCGGTCGCGACCACGAACAACCGACCGTTTCGGTGTGAGCAATGGGTCTTTGAAGGTGCGCCGGGCTGAAACATGGAAGCCGCCTGCAGTAGTGTTTATCGGCAGCGGCGGTTTCGAATTCAGTCCATTCTCAAATATTCTCCAGGGTCGGTTTCCCGATTGCCAGCGTTGTTCCACCGGTTCGAAAACACCAGGTCAGTCGGACAATCGTCGCGATTTAAGCGCGCCCAAACGTAGTCGCGACAGACTCCCAGTCGCGCCTCGTTGGCACCGATCTGGAAGGCGTACACATCCACCACGTTCGTCGACGGATCGAACGGCATGTTCCACACCTGCTCCATCAGGATGCTGCGTGACACCGGTCTCCCCGCGTTGCGCATCAGGAACTCAAGCACATCAAACTCTCGCACCGTGAGTTCAATCTTTCGTCCGTTGCGCTCAACGGTTCGCTGTTCCCGGTCGAGTGTCAGATCAGCGACCTGCGATACGCGGGAAATCGGTCCAGTGTTGCGCCGCAGAAGGGCTCGGACGCGTGCGTGCAGCTCGACGAACGAAAACGGTTTGCCCATGCAGTCATCCGCACCGGTGTCGAGCGACAGTGCCCGGTCTTGCACCCGGCTCCGGGCTGTCAGTACGAGGACAGGCAATCGCGGCTGTGCCGGTCGAACCCGTTGCAGCAGGGAAACACCGTCGAGCTTGGGAAGGTTCAAGTCCAGGATGATGAGGTCGAACTTGCCATCCTGAATTGTTTGCTCGGCCGCTTCCCCGTCGTGAACGACGCTGACGACATAAGACTTGCTCTCCAATTGCTGACGAAGCAAATGCGCCAGTGGTATGTCATCTTCCACCACCAGAAGACGGCTGCCGGCATCCTGACAAAAGCCGCTTCGAATTGGATGCGGTCCCATGGCTGACTTACCGGAGCGCCCGCGCTCGATCGCGGCGAAGCGCCCTCGGCGATGAGCTGGTTAAGTTCACCGTGGCAACTTGTCCCCGCTCGGTGCTCTTCGGCACTGCCTCAGAATGTCCCACAGAAAGGATGCGACATCGGTGACAAGCATCACGTGCGCCCTAACTTTAGTTACCAAGTGCAGAAACTTTAGTAACCACCCCCAGTGAGTCGACGGGCGCAGTCGTCGCCAGACACCTATGCACCGTTGGCCCTCAATTCGCTATGCTCGTCATGAAAATCTAGTTGACTAATGAGAAAATAAATGGGACCTCACGTGGGGCGCTTCACAACTCTTGTGCCATTTGGGAGTAATATGCAACCACTCGTCGCGTCCTGGGGTGGGCGCGAGTTTCAGGGGGGGCCCGATGCGAAAGCATATTCAAGTGGCCGTGGGACTGGTGTTCTCCGTCTCATTAATAATCGTAGGGGCGAACGCTCAACAACACGGATCCAGTGCTAGCAAGCTGCCCGCTGCGACTCCGGGCGCGGCGTCACGCACCACGACCAACACCGCGCCGAACCCCCAGCAAAACGTTTACTACGTGGGGAAGGTTGTCCTGGATAGCGGGATCGCACCACCAGCGACGGTGGCGGTGCTGCGCGTGTGTAATGGCTTTCGCCACCGCGAAACGTACACCTCCGCCGATGGCTCGTTTACATTCATGGCCGGTGATCGCACGACCGATGCCTTGCCCGATGCGTCCGAAGATACCCGGGAGTTTGGCGCCAATAGCAGCCAGATGGCCAACGCGAATCCGATGACGCTAGGGCAGGCCAATTTTCAGTCACCCATTGCCGATTGCGAACTGATCGCAGACCTGGCTGGCTACACTTCCTCGGCGATTCATCTTGACCAGTCAATGGGCAATTCCGACGTCGGTGTCATCGTGCTCCACAGTCGAGGCAAGAAAGCCGACGGAATGGTCACGGTGGCCAGCCTGGAAGTACCCCAGAAAGCGAGAAAGGAATACGAGAAGGGAAGCGAAGCGCTGGAGAAGGGAAACCTGGCAGACGCCGAAAAGTCGCTGCGCAAGGCGATTAATGAGTACCCCAAGTTCGCCGAAGCGTGGATGCGCCTGGGCGATATCGAGCAACGTCGCAATAATATCGCTGGTGCCGTGCAGGATTACCAGGAAGCGATTAACTCTGATCCCAACTTTCCTTTGCCGTATCTCCGCATGGCCTTCCAGTCCGCGGTCGCTTCGCAGTGGGACCAAACTCTCCAGCTCACCGCGCGGCTGATTTCCCTCGATCCGGTCGGCTACCCTTTGGCCTATTACTTCAGCGGCGTGGCCGAGTTCAACCTCAAGCACTTCGATAAGGCCGAAAGCAACGCCTTGCGGGCCGAGGCCATGGACACCCAGCATGTCGAGCCTCGCGTTGAACTCTTGCTTGCGGCGGTGTACAACGCCAAGGGTGCGTACGCTTCGGCTGCCGAGCACTATCGTGACTACCTCAAACTGGTGCCCGACGGCCCACTCACCGCGCGGGTGAAGACCGATCTTGCCAAGACTGAAGAACTGGCAAAATCACAGCCTCCTTCTCCTGTGCCGGGTAATAAATAGCAGGTCCGTCGTCGTATCGCGTCCGATCAAGTCTGGAAATGTGTTTGTACGACGTAACTCTTCGTGTCCCTCTGCAACATTTCGTGGCGTTCGAGAGCCGCGTGTCTAGTATGCTGAGCCTCCGGGAACAACTTTGGCTTTCACACGATGGATAGGTCTTCACTCCCCATCAAGAACCAGAGCGCGATACATCTGGTGGACGAAGAATACCGCGCGCGCTATGGTGCCCCGGACGGAATCTTCATGGCTCCGGGCCGAGTGAATCTGATCGGCGAACACACCGACTACAACGACGGTTTCGTCATGCCGGCGGCGATCGGCTTTGCTACCTACGTCGCGGCGGGGTCTCGTGCTGACGACAGGCTGAGTGTCCATTCCGGCGACTTTCACGAAGGCCGCGAATTCGACTTGGCCCAAAATGCGCAAGGTCCCACCGGACATTGGAGCGACTATGTTCGCGGCGTGGCCGCCGTTCTCCGCTCGGAAAACGTGCCGATCCAGGGCGCCAACCTGGTGGTGAAAGGCGACGTCCCGATTGGAGCGGGACTGAGCTCCTCGGCTTCTATCGAAGTGGCCACCGCGTTTGCGCTGCTGGGCGTCAACCACTTGAGCCTCGATCGCCGCACCATCGCATCTATCTGCCAGCGGGCCGAACACGAATATGCCGGCACCAAGTGCGGCATTATGGACCAGTTCATTGCCTGCTTCGGACAGGCGAACCACGCGCTGCTTCTCGACTGCCGCAGCCTTCAATTCGAGGCGTTGAATATCGCGACTTCTGCTCGAATCGTGATCTGCAACACTATGGTGAAGCACGAGCTCGCAGCCGGAGAGTACAACCGTCGTCGTGCGGACTGCGAAGAGGGGGTGCGAATCCTGCGGCGGTTTCTTCCCGGCATCAGAGCCCTTCGCGACGTCACGCTGTCGCAACTCTCGGAATACAGCAGCGAGCTTCCTCCAGTCGTCCATCGTCGTTGTCGGCATGTCATCAGCGAGAATGCGCGAGTGCTCGAGGCTGGCGAAGCCTTGAAGCAAAACGATCTCCGCCGATTCGGTACGCTGATGGGTGAATCGCATGCCAGCTTGCGCGACGACTACGAAGTGAGCAGCCCGGAACTTGACCGGATGGTAGAGCTGGCGCGCACGCTGCTCCGGCGTTTATGGCGCCCGCATGACCGGCGGCGGCTTTGGCGGCTGTACGGTCAACCTGGTGGATGCCGAAGCGGTTGACGAATTCAAACTCGCCGTCGCCCAGGGTTATCAGCAGTCATTCGGAATTCAACCAGAGATCTACGTTTGCACCGCCGCTGATGGCGCGAAGGAAATTACCACATAACCTTATGATCGATCTCACGCAGATCAACGTAACTCCGCATCGGCGCTTCAATCCGCTGACGGGTGATTGGGTCCTGGTGTCACCGCACCGCAACCAGCGGCCCTGGCAGGGGCAAACCGAGCGCGAGCCCGAGGAGCGCGAGCTTCGTTACGATCCTCACTGCTATCTGTGTCCGGGTAACGAGCGCGCTGGCGGCGTGCACAACCCGCACTACGAATCGACCTTCGTTTTCGACAACGACTTTGCGGCGATGAAGCCCGACGTTGCCGATGTCCGCGGCGACGAGAAAGGACTGTTTGTCGCTGCCACCGAGCCGGGAATCTGTCGCGTGGTCTGTTTCTCGCCCCGCCACGATCTGTCGTTCGCGCACATGGACGCCTCGGCAATTCGCTCGGTGGTGAACGCCTGGGCAGAGCAGTATCGCGAGCTTGGCGCAATGCCCGAAATCAACCATGTGCAGATTTTCGAAAATCGCGGCGAAATGATGGGATGCAGCAATCCACATCCTCACGGCCAGATTTGGGCCAACCACACAGTTCCGAATGAGCCACGTAAAGAGCAGTCGGCGTTGGTGGAGTATCAGCAACGCAATCACAGTTGCCTGCTGTGCGACTATGTGGAACTTGAGCGCGCAGCCGGCGAGCGCGTGATCTGCGAAAACGAACACTTCCTCGCGCTGGTTCCGTTCTGGGCGGTGTGGCCCTTCGAACTTATGCTGTGCAGCAAAGGCCACGTCGCCGATATCGCCGCGCTCGACGAATCCGCCCGGCATGCGCTGGCCGACATGCTGAAGCGCATCGCCACTCGTTACGACAATCTCTTCGAAACATCATTCCCTTACACCATGGGATTTCACCAGCAGCCGACCGACGGAACCCACCATTCGCGAGTGGCATCTGCATGCGCATTACTATCCGCCACTGTTGCGCTCCGCAACGGTGAGAAAGTTCATGGTCGGATACGAGTTACTCGGCGCCCCCAACGCGACATCACGCCCGAGTTTGCGGCCGACCGGCTGCGCAGCGTCTCCGAGCAGCATTACCGAAATGGGAAGATGCAGGCGGGCGACTAGAACTTCTACCCCGTCCATGAAGTGTTCTCCATGTCTCAGTTCGCACGCCCCGTGATGTAGTCAACTATAACACTAAACAATTCTTATTTTCACCACCCTTTGAAATCAATGGTTTAGCGGAAAATTGTTCGTAAGCGATTGATTTTTAAGCTAGTTATACGTATCCATTAGTGCGCGTAGGACTTAGCTGGCAAAAATGGCGGTTTTTGGACCAAGAACCTTGTCATACTTGTCATATTCTCAATACAAGTCATACAGGTCTCCGGGTGCCACAAGACGATGTCAAAGAGCAAACTGTCTCGCGCGCTGGGCGCGGCCGACGGGAGAGACACGTATCCCCTCGCATCACGACACCTTTCTTACAGGCTGGGTGATGAGGCGCGAAAGGACACAGGTCACGGCGCGGTGTGATAAGCGTTGGAGCATGATTCCCACAATTGCCAATGGCAGGCAATTGCGGGCCACCCGCCGCAATGGCAAGATGCAGGCGGGAGACTAGAGCGGCCAGCAGAAATTTCGCCATCCCTATCGAGCTAGCTCGACGGCGCAGCCAACCCGAAATTATCGCGCCATTTGTTTCCTAGCCGGCGGTTGCAGTCACTACAGAGCGCTCGACCGTTAGAGAGCGTAGTCTTGCCTCCCTTACTATGGGGATGCTTGTGATCAGCATGGTAGTTCGACTTGGACAGGGAGGTGCCGCATCCAGCGCACTTTCGACCGGCTGTATCGAGTATTTCCTCTCTTTGTTCTTTTGTGAAATTTCGCTGCGGGTCTTTAGGCTCCGCACCGGAATAGTTGAGGATCTTGTTAGAGAGCTCTGCAATGCACGCCTTCACCGCTTCCGTGTCTACCCTGCCTGTGCGTCCAGCATTCAAATAGTCTGTCCACTCAGCAGAACGTTCCACCTCGATAGCCTTGTAGTAGTGCACTACTCCCTCCGCTGCGTCGCGCTCTTTGCCCGATAAGGCGTAGTCGTCCAGCATTTTCCAAAGAGCAAAGAATAGCCATTTCACTACGCGCGCGGTTCTTGCATAGGAAGCGAATTTCGGCCAAATCTCGATCGCGTCTGTGATCACTTTCTGTTCGAAATTCAACACCTTTCTGACTGCCTCTACAGTGCGTATTGCTTTTCGGGAATCAAAGTTGGCGTCTTTCAGAAATTTGTGCAGATTCTGGTACTCCATCCGTCCAAACACTTCGTCGGTATAACCGGCCTTGAAAAAAGCAGTAGCCAACATCCAGTGGGAATCTCTTATTTTGAGCGCCGAATCGCTCAATTCAAAGATCTCGTTGTCTGCAATTGAACGGATCGTGGCATACAGCGAGGCCGCGGTCATCGACTTCAGCTTCTCGCCGGGTTTTAGGGGCTTTCCCTCCTGCAGTCTCGTGAATATTTCATTGATTTCTTCGTCATCGAACTTCGTCATCAGCGCGATCGGAACTTTATACGAATAGAAGTTCTTTTGGACCGCGATTTTTAGTTTTGCGAAGGGCTGAAACTCGTTTCGAGTTGTTACGGTAGCCCATTCCTCGGAGCCAGTCATGTACTCGAGGAGGGTCCTGATCCGCTGCTGGCCATCGACAACGTCAAAGTGTTTGATCGGGACATCGTCCTCAACAGAGTCGATGACATTCAGCATCACAAGGCCAATCGGAAATCCCTGCGAAACGGATTCGATAAGGCTGTAGCGCTGCTCATCCGTCCACACACGGCTCCGTTGATAGGCGGGACTAAGGTTGAGGCGACCCATTTCTTGCTGCTCCCTAAATTCCTTCAAGGGCCACCAGTCAGCGTTGAATTTGTCCATTTCCATCATGACGAAGGGCTTGACCTCACAAGGAATCCTAAACCATCCCCTAAACACAGAGCCGATACGAAGAAGATTATGGCGGTGCTGAACACTATTTCCCCTTGAATTACGCTGGGTGTCACACTCAAGCCGGGTTTGCCTGAGCGGGGCTTTCTTTCGCCGGGCGCCCCCGTTTGCATTGGCGTCGGCAATGCGGAGTGACCATTGGCGAGGTTCACCCGTCACGCTGATCCGTGACTAACTCGCTTGGTGTTTCGCGCCACTTCTCGTACACTGTCCCCCGGAAAGATAGGGAGAGTTGTCGCCCCTGGAGTCGGCAGCCGGATACTACCCCATCCTCAGTAGGTGCTTCGACCTGTGATCGGTTCTATTTGCTTTCGGTTCTCTCCCCACCCGCCCGTCGTTACCCCCGTCCATCCCGAGAAAACTCGTCCTAAGTCCTTATTTCGTAATTATTTACCTGTAACTCGTTTATTTCCTATAATTTGCACCGGAAATAATATGTATCCTCAACAAAACAAAGGATCAGGGGGAGGGCGGAGGGTACACCCACATTCGAAGTTCGCCCGCCAGTCTCAGGGAATGGGCTTGCCCGCCTTGGTGATACGGGGAGGTCTGGGGCGGAAGACCGGCACTTTGTGAATGCTGGGCGCGCCGATAGGCTGATTCGAGGCTCCCTCAAACAACATCCAGTCCGGGTCGTCGAGGTCGCGACTGATCACAATGTTCATGCTGGTTACGGGCGCACCGCCGCATCGCCCGCCTCCGGCCGGTCCGACATATTCTTTCGGGATAAACAAAGATTGTCGCGGCTGATGCGGCAGGTAGATCACGTAATCGCTGAGTACAAGTCCGTTGCAGTCGGGTTCTCCCACCGCGTTCTGGAAGAAATTCACCAGATCAGCGAGCCCGGGAATCAGTACGCCGCTGATGAAATCGTCGATGAGCGAGCCGATCTCGCCTCCCAGGGCGTCGAGCAATTCGTCGGTGGCCGAAGCAACCAACGTACTTAGACCCGCCGAACTTACCCCGGCAGCTATTTTCAGAACGACTTGGGCCGCGTCGAAATATATTTTCGCGATCTCGTCGCCAATGCTCTGAACAGTCTTGGCGGCGGCTGACGCTTGGTCTCCCCAACTGAAGCTGCTGAGGTTGAAGATGGAAAAGAAGCAGATCACCGTGTCGGTGTCGGCGCACTGCACCGAGGTGCCAAAGGGCAAGGCGGTATCGCCTCCGGTGAAAATGTTGTCCTGACTTTGGCCGTAAAACTTGGGATTGTGCAGTGGCATGGCCTGGTTCACAACGACCTGGCCATTCACCGTAACGACAAGTGTGACCCAATCATTGTCGGCGTAACCGGTCGCGCTGCGGCCGTTAATGATCTGGGTTTGCAGCGCGTTAAATAGACATTGCCCCATCGCTTGTCCTCCTGAATGCGGACCCGCGGTTCGCCCCTCGAGCACGCGTGAAACATAGAGTGGGTTCAGCATCGTTCGACGGTAAGGTCGAAGATGCCACCCCGATCGGTCTTCACTTCCAGAGTTGGTGTCGGCATCAGCAGCGATACCGAGAGCCCGTGGTACCCAGGAACCTACGACGACCTAACAGGGAATCTTGCGGTGCATTGCAAACGAAATCGCCCCTGCAGAGAGACGGGATGGCGCAGAATTCCACGGATTTTGTGCCCGATCGCGATTGATGTCAATGGCACCAAGGTGTTTGTCGTAATCTCCAGCTCTGAGAATCCGGGCCCTATGGGGCGATATCTGCTCGCTTACAATCTGGGTTCATGCATCGTCTGACGATCAAGACGCACAGCAAACGCGAAATCGTTGACATCACGGACGAGGTTGATTCCTACCTGCAAAAACATCATGCTGGGCACGCAGGCGCGTGTCATCTGGTGGTTCTCCATACGACTGCGGCGCTGACCACGGCCGATCTCGATCCCGGCACTGATTTGGATATGCTCGATGCGTTCGAACGGATCATTCCCAAGCTCAACTACCGTCATCCGCACGATCCCGAACACGTGCCTGACCACATCTTGTCGGCAATGATTGGGACATCGGTGACTCTTCTGGCGGAAAAGGGAAAACTGATTCTGGGAACGTGGCAGCGGGTCATCCTGGTTGAACTCGACGGCCCACGTGCGCGCGAAATTGCGCTTGGATTTGTGAAGACGGAATAACAATAAAAGAAGTTTCAAGTTTCGAGTTTCAAGTTTCAAAACCCCTACACAAGCAAGACCAGCTTGTGTGAGGCACCCGCAGGGGCTGAAGCCCACGTTTATATTGAGCGGTTTGCGGCCCGACTAAACAGGCTGCGGAAAAAGTCCAAAATGCTCACGCCTCGCGGACTAAAGTCCGCTCGGCGAGTCAAATATAAAGGGCTTAGACGCTGACCTAAAGGTCAGCTCTACCAAAAACCGCTTTTTTCAGCAGCCTGTAAAGTCGTGCCCTGACACAAAAGCATCGCGGAAAGGACTTTTTCCGCAAGCTGTGAATTCGTGTCCTAATATAAAAACCGGGCTGGCATTTTGGGGAAAAATAAAGCAAAATTACCCAATTCCTTCCCCGGATTGGTCTGGCTAACATGGACATGGCACGCACCTTCGGTCTTCCCGCTGCGTTACTCATTATCGCGGTAGCGGCGAACCGTCTCTCGCGCTGGACGCGCGTTCCCGACATCATCGTATTGCTGCTGATCGGCGTCGGTTTGGGGCCGGTATTGAAGTGGGTCGATCCCAGTCATTTTCAGGACATGGTCCGGGTGCTGGGAATGCTGGCGTTGATCCTGATCCTGGTCGAAGGCGGCGTGGAGCTGCGCCTGAAAGAAGCCATCCGCTATTCTCCGGGCGGTTTGCTACTGGCCATTGTCAGCTACGCATTTACAGTTGGCCTGGTCGCCGTAGTGGTGCGGTTGACGCTGCATATGTCGTGGCTGGACTCCTCGCTCTTGGGAGCAGTGCTGGGATCGACCAGCGCTGCGGTAGTACTGCCGGCGATCCAGCAGATCGACGCGCCCGAGCCGCTCAAGGTCACGCTGACGCTGGAATCGTCGCTAGGAGAGATCATCGCGGTGCTCACCGTGGGCACGCTGATGGGTCTCGACGGCGCTCAACCTTTGGTGGAAGGCCTGATTACGGGCTTTGGACATCACGTCCTGATTGACGTTGCTGTGGGTATTGTGGCCGGCGTCGCGTGGTCGCGGCTGCTGCCAATACTGGCTGACCAACGCTTTACCAACGCACTCAACCTGGGTACAGTCCTGGGCGTCTTCGCCGTCGGCCGTTACCTCGGCGGCAGCGGCTTGCTGGCGGAACTGGTGTTCGGACTTACGCTGGCGAACCTGCCGCGCACTCCGCGGATGACACGGCAGGGCGAGCGGATGCTGGCGTTTCATTCGGAGCTTACGTTCCTGGTGCGCTCCTTCTTTTTTGTGCTGCTGGGAATTATGGCGCAGGTCGTTCCCAAAGCTTATGTTCTGCCGATTATAGGAATCCTGATTGTGCTGGTGCTGGCGCGCTGGATGGCAGTGCGCGCGACGCGCTGGTCGATACGCGATGTTGATCCCAAGGAGACGGCGCTGCTGGCGCTGATGTTCCCGCGCGGACTGATCACCGCAGTGCTTGCTTTGCAGGTTGTCGCGGCGAAGGGACAGGCCTTCTTCTTTGTGCCGGCGATGGCGTTTACCGTGGTTCTATTCACCAATCTGTTTGTGGTTGTGGCAGCGGTGCGTTCGAAGCCGGCGTTGGCGGGTTTCCCGAGTGGGGAAACAGAGAGCCCGACACTCGGCGCGACTCCCACTCCCGAGCCGGAAGTGCCGTCGTAAATTGTCGACGCCTAGACCATCTGGGTTCCCCAGAGGTCGTGCAGATGCAGAACCCCCAACAGCTTTCCAGTACTGTCGACGACGGGCAGGGAAGTGATTTTTTTCTGCTCCATGACGTCGAGCGCGGCTATCGCGTAGGCGTCGGGATCGATGGTTTTCGGTTGCCGGGTCATACACTGGCCGGCTGATAACTCGAAAACCTCTTTGCCGTGATGTTCCAGCAATCGGCGCAGATCGCCGTCGCTGATGACACCGAGCAATTTGCCGTCCTCGACGACGGTGGTCATCCCAAGTCCTTTGCGCGACATTTCATAGATGACTTGGGTGATTGGCGTCGTCGGAGTGACCGTCGGTAATGACTCGCCGCTATGCATGAGGGCCGACGCGCGCGTGAGGCGCTTGCCGAGCTTTCCGCCGGGGTGCAGATTGGCGAAGTCCTCTTCTTTGAATCCGCGTTTCTGCGAGAGCGCGACCGCCAATGCGTCGCCCAGGGCAAGCATGGTTGTGGTCGATGCGGTCGGTGCAAGTCCGAACGAACAGGCCTCGGTTGTAACAGAGCAGTCCAGCGATACATCAGCTGCTTGGGCTAACGTGGAACGTCTGCGGGTCGATGCCGAGGGCGAGTAGAAATCTTCACAGGTGACCGTGACCAACTGGACGCCCAAACGCTTCACCGTCGCCAGCAAGCGCAGGATCTCGTCCGTCTCGCCGCTGGCCGACATTGCTAGAACAACATCACCGCGCACGATCATGCCCAAGTCGCCGTGCATCGCTTCGGCGGGATGGAGGTACAGGGCTGGAGTTCCGGTGGAGCTGAGCGTCGCAGCCACTTTGCGGGCGATCAGTCCGCTCTTGCCCATACCGGTTACGACGACCCGGCCGGCGCACGCGTACAAGAACTCAATGGCACGTTCGAAGTCGGTGGCCATGGGACCGGAGATGCGGTCAGCCAGAGCGCGCAGGGCTTCGGCTTCGATACGCACAACGTTTTCGGCGATATTTTTCATGAAAAAGATGACTTCAGCATCAGGGTTCTTGCTTCGGCGTCGCCGGCTTGGGAATGACGACTCCCTTGGAATTGAACACCAGCACTCCTTCGGAGTTAGGCCCGCCGACGAGCGGCACACGCTGTCCGTTGAAGGAAACCTCTACAGCGCCGGAATTGCCTGTCCAAAAAACAATTTGGTCGGTAGCACGGATGACTTTCACGTCCGGCGGTCCGATGATGCCGCGCACTTTAAACTGGCCATCCGATTTGATCGAGACCCAGGCTTTGTCGACCGCGCGGACTGTGACCTCGAAAGGCTGTTGATTCGCAGCCGGCGTCACTCCTGCTGACGCTTTTTGATTTTCCGCCACGAGAGGAGTCGTGGCTGTTGTGGATTGCGCGGTCGGCTGAGTCGTTGTCGATTCGCCGGGCTTCGCTGGAACATTTAGATTGGTTGGACTCTTGGTGGCAGTACTCGCCTTTTCGCTCCCCGAGGTCGTCGTCGGGTTAGTGTTCAGCGGTCCCGCCTTACTGGCGACTTTCGCTCGTTTGCGCAGTGGATGAAGTAGTGTCCGCGGGATTAGTAACACCGGTCGCTTCGCTGGCAGATGGTTGAGAGTTGGTAGTGGCGGCGCGCGCGGCATCCAGCTTGGCCTGACGGTCGCGCATGCGTTCCTGGTAAATTTGCCAGCCGCCGGCGCCGGCAGCAATCACCAGCAGCAGGATGAGAACAGGAATGATGGGAAAGCGCGGCGCTCGGTGATCGCCTGAGTCGCCGCCAGACCTATCGATCCGACCCGAATTCTGTTCCGCGATGACGCGAGGATCCAAGGAAGAATCGCCCGCCGCAGCGAGATAGTCGGCTACGGCCTCATCCTCATTCAGGCCAAGGTACTTGGCATAGGCGCGCACAAAGCCTTTATTGAAAATGCCGCCGGGAAGGATCTCAAAGTGTTCTTCTTCCAATGCGCGCAGCATTCGGGTTCCGATTTTGGTCGCGCCCGCGATATCGTCGAGAGCCACGCCGCGCAATTCGCGTTCCCGCCGAAGTTTTTCGCCAAAGGAACCCACGCACTTTGTCCTTAGTTCAGAATTTTGCCCAGATCTACAACGTATACGCCTGCCGCGCGCATCATAGAAATCAACCGATCAGGTGTCAACCGCGACAGGCAGCGTGTCGCTGGGGAATCCAGAGTCACTCTGAGTTCCCGAATCGGTTCTCACATAGCTGATACACAACGCTAGAAGTATAGGATAAACCACTATTTTCCTGTAACATAGACGCATCAAACGGCTGTGGTCTAGCCTCAATGCTGTGAGGTTATCTACGCCAGACTCCTATTGGATCTGGCTAGCATACCGACAACTCCACTTCAGGTCGTTGCGTATCGGTGGCATCAGCGGATCAAGATCGCCAGCTGTATGAGTTGAAGATTTTTCACGACGTCGCCAAGGCGCTCACTTCGACTCTCGACCTCGACACCATTTTGCAGACCATCATGGAGAAGATGGCGGCTTACTTTGAGCCGGCCACGTGGTCGCTCATTATGATCGACGAGTCGAGCCAGGAGCCGTATTTTGCGGCTTCCGTCGGCCGCGGGGCTGAAGGGCTAGCTCTACTTCGTATGTCCGATGGTTCAACCCTGACCGAATGGGTGATCGCCCACGGCGAGACCCTGGCCATCGAGAACATCAACAGTGATGCGGGGATTGATCCCGCCAGCCGAAGCAAGTCGTTTGACGGCATCGGTCCGGTGGTGTGCGTGCCGGTTCGCACGGCCGGCAAGATCCTTGGTGTGATTCAGCTGGTGAATATCGATATGGAGGTCTACACCCGGAGCAAGTTACTGCTGCAGACCTTGACTGACTACGCAGCCATCGCTATTGAAAACGCCCGGGCTGTGCACCGCATACAGGAACTCAGTATCACCGACGATTGCACTGGTTTGTATAACGCGCGTCATCTTTTTACGGTCATTGGCGAGGAAGTGCATCGTTCGTCCCGATTCGGCTACGAATTCACTCTTCTCTTCTTGGATCTCGATCACTTTAAGCGAGTGAACGATGAGCACGGACACCTGGTTGGCAGCAAGGTGCTGGCCGAGGTCGGCGAGTGCCTGCGCGAAAACTTGCGGCTGGTGGATGCGGCGTTTCGTTACGGCGGCGACGAGTTCGCGATTCTGCTGCCCCAGACTTCATGCGATGCAGGATTACGTGTCGCGCGCCGTATTTCGACGGTGTTTCATGGTCGTCGATGGCTCCCAGACGAGAACTTTCACGTCGACTTGCGGGCCAGTATCGGTATTGCAACCTATCCCGCAGATGCTACCACTCCACAGAGCATCGTTCAGCGTGCCGATGAAATGATGTACGCGGTTAAACAGGCAGGACGCGACAATATTGCGGTTTACGGAAGCGGCATCGTGGGATTGGGAGACACTCACGACGGCAAATAAATGCTGATGCGGGACGTCGCCATCTCACTTCGCTGACGCCGAATTCGAAGCTGGAACGGGCCGCCAGGTATTAGGGTTGGCGGGCGCCTGACGGTTCACACCGAAATCCCATACATAGAGGTTCATCTCTTCCGGACCCAGCATTTCCACCAATGCATATTCACCCGGAGGGAGCTCCTGCACCGGTGTCACTTTCACCCACTCGCCAGTGCCGATTTTCTCGACGTTGACGCCAATGAAATTTCCTTCCTCCGACGTCTTGCCGGTAAATGTCACCTTGAGGTTCCCGATCACGCGTACATCTTTTTTCACCTCGGCGCGCGCGATGCGAAAGCGTCCATTGAGCGGAACGTCGTTCAGCGCACCTTCATCGATATCGACATAAATAACCGGGGCAGGCACATGCGACTGGATCTTGGCATGCGGTTCCTTCAACTCGAAGGCATGTTTGGAACTGCCGACGGGATTGATGGCGCTTCGCAACACGCTCTTCTTGTTGGCAGTCTGATTTAACTCGCTACCGTTCTGCAAAATCTCTGCCAACTCGGGCTTGCCGTCATACTGGTCGAGCAGAAAGACGCCACCGCTGCCGGGCAATCGCAACCCGGGCACAATTTCCGGAGAGTTGGCTTCTTCTTTCTCGCGCTCTTCGCGTTCCTCGGGCGTCTCGACGTGGGTGCGGAGTTTTCCGGTCGCCAGGTCGGCCTCATATTTTTTCGTAGCGTCCCAATCCACCAATGATGACGGAAGGTCCTCCCATTCGTAGCGTTCGGCGCTGAAGTAATGAACGCGGTCGCCCTGAATCTCATATTTCACGACCGATTGATAAGAGCCATCCTTCAAAACGATCCTTTGGGTTGGCTTCTGTGCTGTGGCATCGATTGCGGATTGAAATGCAAACAGCGGCGTTGCGAACAAAAAGACAACGAACGCAAGTATCGAACTGTTAACCACGCGAGACATCGACACTAGTTTAGTCCCAAATTGTTAAGGCGCACGACCGCTCGGCTCCGCCAAAGTGTTGGTGGCTTTGCGCGATGCGGCGGCAGCATGTGACGCGAATCACAGCACCGTTCGGCCACTCCATTAACAATGGATCGTCGTTCGTCCACGGTCTCGGCTTGTTTTTCCGAACGGTGTGGCGAGCGTATTCTTTTGCTGAGGTGCTTGCATGGATAGTGCACTCCTGATCCACCGCCTGCAGTTCGCATTCACGGTGACCTATCACTACCTTTTCCCGCAATTAACCATGGGACTGGCGCCG
Source organism: uncultured Acidobacteriaceae bacterium (assembly GCA_963730105.1). GTDB lineage: Bacteria > Acidobacteriota > Terriglobia > Terriglobales > Acidobacteriaceae > DASRAA01. Next base: position 133,292 of record CAVSQO010000001.1, on the reverse strand, counting down.
CTGATTGTGATTCTCAAGACGCTGGCGATCAAGAAGAACGACGAATCCTACGACCGGGCGGCCCGTTTCTGGGCCAAGATTTTCGGCATTAATTTCGCGATCGGTGTGGTGACCGGCATTCCCATGGAATTCCAGTTTGGTACCAACTGGTCGCACTTCTCGCGGTTCGCCGGTGGAGTTATCGGCCAGACGCTGGCCATGGAAGGTTGCTTCGCCTTCTTTCTGGAGTCCACATTTCTCGGGTTGTTTCTGTACGGCGAGAAGCGCCTGAGCCGCGGCATGCACTGGTTCGCGGCGTTCATGGTGTTTGTGGGTTCGTGGGCCTCGGGATTCTTCATTGTTGCCACCGATGCGTGGATGCAGAATCCGGTCGGTTACGAAAAGGCCGCAAACGGCTCGGTTCAACTGTCGAGCTTCTGGGAGTTGGTGCTGAATCCCTGGGCTTGGCTGCAGTATGCCCACAACATGAGCGGAGCCGCGATCACCGGTGCATTCGTCATGGCTGCGGTGGGTGCGTTTTATGTGCTCAGCAAGCAGCACGTGGAGCAGGGAAAAATCTTCGTCCGGGTGGGCGTGATTGCCGGCCTCATTGTTAGCGTGTTGCAGCTGTTCCCGACTGGGGACTGGGCAGGAAAGATGGTTGCGCAGAAGCAGCCAGTAACGCTGGCTGCCATGGAGGCGCTATTCGATACGCAGAATGGCGCGCCGCTGGTGATCATCGGCCAGCCCGACATGGCCCAGAAAAAACTCGACAACCCGATTATGGTCCCGAAAATGTTGAGCTTCCTGACCTATCGTCGCTGGAACGCCGAGGTGAAGGGGCTCAACGAAGTCCCCGAGAGAGACTGGCCGCAGAACATTCCACTGCTCTATTACGCGTACCACATTATGGTAGGGCTGGGGACAATGTTCATCGCGGTCATGGCGGTGGCGGCCCTGCTGCTGTGGCGTGGCAAGCTTTACGATTCGCACTGGATGCTGTGGCTCCTGATGCTGATGTTCCCTCTGCCATACATCGCCAACACGGCGGGATGGATGACGGCGGAGATGGGTCGTCAGCCCTGGCTGGTGTACGGACTGATGCGCACCGAGGAGGGCTTTTCCAAGATGGTTTCCGCGGGCAATGGCTGGTTCACGTTTCTCGGGTTTGCTGGAATGTACACATTACTGTCGTTCCTTTTCCTATTTCTAATACGCCGCGAAATCGAACATGGTCCGGAACCTGATCCTACGTCGCTCAAACCTACGTCAGGCCAATTTATGCCAGTGGAGGTGAGATAGCCATGGCAACGATTTGGTTCATGATTGTCGCGGTAATGGTCGCCATGTATGTCCTGCTCGACGGCTTCGACATCGGAGCAGGCGCGGTCCACCTGTTAATTGCTAAGAACGACAAAGAGCGGCGCACTGTTTTGCGTGCGATCGGCCCGGTGTGGGATGGCAACGAAGTCTGGCTGCTCGCAGCCGGAGGAACGCTGTACTTCGCTTTTCCGCTGTTGTACGCCTCCAGCTTCAGCGGCTTCTATCTGCCTTTGATCATCGTGTTGTGGCTGCTGATGCTGCGTGGCATTGGTATTGAATTTCGCAGCCATCTGCAGGACGGCCTGTGGACTTCCGCTTTCGACGTCATCTTTTCGGTGGCGAGCATCCTGCTGGCGATCTTCTTTGGCGCGGCGCTTGGCAACGTCGTGCGCGGCGTACCATTGAACGCGGACGGATACTTCTTTGAGCCCCTGTGGACGAACTTTCGCGTGGGCGTCAATAACGGAATACTCGACTGGTTCACCGTGCTCACTGGCGTCGTCGCGCTGGTGACGTTGGTCGTGCACGGGTCCCTGTATCTCGCCACCAAGACAGAAGGTGAACTGAACGCTCGAGCTCGCAAGGTGGCATCGGTGCTGTGGCCGGTGCAGTTGCTGGTAACGATTCTCAGCCTTGTCGCCACGGTGTACATCCATCCAGCGATTCTGGCGAACTTCAACCGCTGGCCAGTCGGCTACGTCATCCCGGTTGTGGTTGCTGGGAGTCTTATTTATCTCCTGATCGCGCAGCGCCAGAAGAACGACAAGGGCGCATTTCTCGCGTCTTGTGGCTACATCGTCGGGATGCTGGTCGGTGCAGCATTTGCGCTCTATCCAACAGTCCTGCCCGCGAGCACCGACCCGAACTACAGCCTTACGATTCAGAACACGGCGACCGGCGAACACGGAATGCAAGTGGGCTTCGTGTGGTGGAGCATGGGAATGGTGTTAGCCGCGTGTTATTTCGTCTTCGTCTATCGCATGTTCCGGGGCAAAGTGCGCGTGGAAGAAGGCGCAAACGGGCATGGATACTAACCGAACGTCAACGCCAACAATAAAGGCTCCGGGGTATTCCGGAGCCTTTCGTTTTTTCGCGTCGCCTGCGTCAGCAAGTTTAAACGGTAACGACGGCCTCGACTCCGGCGGTGTGCTCGATTTCATGCGCCACGGCGATTGACAAACGGCGAATGCCCTCGCGAATCATCTCCGGTACGGCGTTCGAGAAGTTCAGTCGCATGTGCGATCCTTTATCGCCTTCAGCGAAGAATGGTTGTCCGGGAACGAAGGCGACATTGTGACGGATGGCTTCGTCGAAAAGCCGCATGCAATCGACGCCAGATGGCAGCATGACCCACAGGAACAGTCCGCCCTGGGGATGCGTCCATTTGACTTCGGGTGGGAAAAAATCGTTCAGCGCCGCGAGCATCGCATCGCGTCGCTCTTTGTAGCACTGCCGAATGGTCTTCACATGCTCGTCAAGGAAGCCGTCTTTAGCGACCTCATAAGCAACCATCTGTGTAAACGTGCTGGTATGCAGATCGGCACACTGCTTCAGTTGCACCAGCCGCGTAATCACATCCGGCGGAGCGACGATCCATCCCAGCCTCAGGCCGGGTGCCAGAACCTTAGAGAAGGTGCTGAGGTAAATCACATTGCCAAGGTGGTAGCCGGTGTCCTTGAGCACGTTCATGCGGTCAAGCACAACCAGCGGCTTAATGTGTTCGCCTTCGTAGCGAAGCTGCCCGTATGGGTCGTCTTCGATAATGGGAATGCCGTACTTGTCCGAGAGCCACACCAGTTGAGCGCGCCGGTCTTCGGATAGCGTCACACCGCCCGGATTCTGGAAGTTCGGCAGTACGTACATGAACTTCGGGCCTGATCGCAGCGCACCTTCCAACAATCTCGTTTGCAGTCCCTGGCCGTCGATGGGAACGGTGACGTACTCCGCGCCCATCAGGTCGAAGGCTTGTAGTGCGCCGAGGTAGGTGGGAGATTCCACCAGGATCCGGTCGCCGCGATTAATCAGCAGCTTGGCGATGAGATCGAGCGCTTGCTGCGATCCCGATGTGATGAGGACATTGTCCACGGTAGCGACAATGCCGTATTTCGCCATCTGCGCCACGATCAACTCGCGCAAGGGCTTGTAGCCTTCGGAAGGACCATATTGCAGCGCGGCCGTGGCTTGCGTTGCCAGCACCCGTTCGCAGGCCACGCGAAATTGTTCTACCGGGAACACTTCCGGCGCCGGCAGACCACCGGCGAAGGAGATGATCTCTGGATTGGTTGTGAGTTTTAAAAGTTCGCGGATGATCGAGCTTTTTGCGGTTTTGGTCCGCTGTGCGTAGCGATGGGCCCAAGGCGCGGCCATATTTGTACCCCCAGGAATGCACCTCTATTCTGGTGGATGCGCGGACAGTCGTCTGTGATGCACGACACCGAGGTGATGGTTATGTTTCACCATGGCCTTACGGCTGAATCATTTGTTTCAGGAATTAGCGGTCGTAGGTCTGGACGAGCTGGCTAAGGTGTCTGCCGATTCCCAGGGTGAGCTCTTCGGCCCGATAGCGCCAGCGCCAATTGCCGGATGAGGTGCCAGGCAGGTTCATCCGTCCTTCGCTCCCGATACCGAGAACGTCTTGCAGGGGGAAGATCACGGTGTCGGCGACGGAGGCCATCAGCGTGCGGATCATCACCCAGTGAATGTCGGTGCCGTCGGTATCGAGGTAGCGTTTGGCGAACGCCATTTCTTTCGCCACGTCTTCGGGAGTGCGCGTACTGTCACCGGTTCCCGCGCTATTCCACCATCCCACCACCGTGTCGTTATCGTGCGTGCCGGTATAGGCCACGCGATGGCGCGGGTAATTGTGCGGCTTGAAGTCAGGAGCCTGAGGGTCCTTACCGAACGCAAACTGCAGGATCGCCATGCCGGGGAACCCAAACCGGTTGCGCAGGCCTTCTACTTCCGGCGTAATGACTCCGAGGTTTTCAGCGAGGATCGGCAGGCTGCCCAGTTCTGCTTCGACGGCCTCAAACAACGGCGCTCCCGGACCTTTCACCCACCGGCCATTGACAGCGGTGGTCTCGGTTCCGGGGATTTCGTAGTAGGCCTCGAATCCGCGAAAGTGATCGAGCCGAATCATGTCGAACATCTCGAACGCCCGCCGGAAGCGCGCGATCCACCATTGGAATCCCGTTTGGGCGTGCACGTCCCAGCGATAAATCGGATTGCCCCAGCACTGGCCGGTGGCGCTGAAGTAATCGGGTGGAACGCCGGCGATCACGCGCGGTTTGCCGTTTGCTTCCAGGTCGAACAAATCTCGCTGCGCCCAAACGTCAGAGCTGTCTTGCGCTACATAGATCGGCACATCGCCCATCACGCGGATGCCATTGCGCGCGCAGTGCGCTTTCAGGTCTGACCACTCCCGTTCAAACTCAAACTGGATGAACTTGTGCGTCTCAATCTGGTCGTGCAGGTTGCGTCGCGCCTTGTCGAGCGCCGCCGGTTCGCGCAGGGCCAGTTCTGGCTCCCAAAGCGTCCACATGACGTAGTCATGCGTTTCCTTCAACGCCATGAACAGCGCAAATTCATCGAGCCACGCTGAATGACGCTCGCAAAACGCCTGGTACTCGGCTAGTTCGCCGCTGCCAGCGCTGTGCCGGAAATTGGCGGCGGCCTTGCGCAGGAGAGGCAGCTTCCACTGAATCAAGGTCCCGAAATCGACCCTGTCGCGAGGCAACTTGGGCTGCTGGCCGAGATCGTCGGCTGGCAGGTAGCCGCGCTTCACCAGGGTATCCAGATTGAGAAGCAGCGGATTGCCGGCGAATGCCGAGAAGCACTGGTACGGCGAGTCGCCATATCCAGTTGGCCCGAGCGGCAATACCTGCCAGATTCCCTGACGCGCATCTTTCAAAAAGTCGGCGAAGCGATGCGCCTCGCCACCCAGTTCTCCGATGCCGTGCGCGCCGGGGAGCGATGTGGGGTGAAGAAGAATGCCGCTGGATCGTGGGAAGCTCATGGCTGGTTATCGGCGACAAACGTGCATCATCATAACTACTAACTAAGAAGAAGGGCCCGGCCTCAACGCCCGTTCCGCGGAAGGAAGCAATTCGGCATCCGCCGGGAGAGGCACGGCTTCTTCAATCACTTCAGCACCCGGATCGACCACTCGTTGCATCAACAACGCAGCCAGCGCCATGAACACACCACCTGCAATCACCGCCGCCAACCGGTTGTTGTTGAGCAAGTGGTTCATGACCCATCCGAAACCAAGAGACGCGATGATTTCGGGCAGCACGATGAAGAAATTGAAAATGCCCATATATACGCCGGTATGCTCCGCAGGCAACGACCCGGCGAGTACCGAGTAGGGCATCGATAGCGTGCTCGCCCAGGCTATGCCCACGCCAACCATCGACAGCAGCAGCAAGTTCTTATCGTGAATCACGGCCACCGACGCCAGCCCTGCCGCACCGCACAGCAAACTCAGGCTGTGCGCGTGTTTCCGGCCAACCGCCTTGGCCAGCGCGGGCAGGAAAAACGAAAACACGAAGCACACCAGCGAGTACATGCCGAAGCACACTCCGCCCCATTCCACGCCTCGGGTGTAAACCGGCGAGGTCTGGTCGGTTGCGCCAAACACGTTGCGGGCTACGGCAACCGGGAAATACAGCCACATGCAGAACAGTCCCAGCCACGTCAGCAACTGCACAGGAGCCAACTGGCGCATCGTCAGCGGCATGTTGCGAATCGCCGTGAAAATTTCTTCGGCGTGGCTGCCGATTCCGCGATGTTCCGATTTCTTCTGGCGGAATGCGGTCAGATCGGCCGGCGGATATTCCGGCGTGGTCAGAATCGTCCACAGCACAGCACAGAAGAACGCAGCCGCGCCGATGTAAAACGACAACCGCACGGTCAGCGGAATCGCATGCCCCGATGTGTCTGCGTGCAAATGAAAGAAATTGGTGAGCAGCCACGGCAAAGCCGATGCGACGACCGCGCCAAGTCCGATGAACAGGCTCTGCATCGCGAAGCCGCGCGTTCGCTGTTCCTCCGGCAGCAGGTCGGCCACGAAGGCTCGAAATGGCTCCATGCTGATGTTGATGGAGGAATCCAGAATCCAAAGCAGGCCCGCCGCCATCCACAGCGTTGACGAACGCGGCATCAGGATCAGCGCGCACGAACTGAGGATCGCACCGGTCAGGAAATACGGCCGTCGCCGGCCGAGGCGGGTCCAGGTGTTGTCACTGGCATGGCCGATGATCGGCTGCACCAGCAGTCCCGTCAGCGGGGCCGCCAGCCACAGAATCGGAATCTGGTCCGCGCGCGCGCCCAGGTACTCGTAGATGGCGCTCATGTTGGCCATCTGCAGTCCCCAGCCGAACTGAATGCCGAGGAACCCGAAACTCATGTTCCAGATTTGCCAGAACGACTTGGGCGGCTTTTGCATTGTGCTGCGTTGACCTTTGGGGGTGTTTGCCATCACGGCAAGCGAGCCATCCGACACTGTACTCCGTTTGCAGTCCGACTTTCAAAACAATAGCGGAAGAAACTCCGGCGCTTCGATCCATTTGCCCCAGGGTTGACGTTCCAATACCATCGCTGTCGGCGGGGAGCCGCTCCCCGCTCATCTTTGCTTTGCAGGATCGAGGCGCTGCCGTGGCCCGAAGCAGGTTTCTTCGCGATGTTAGAAAGCTATTGGTGATATGCCACGGTTGTCGCGGTGCTCTCGCTGAACGTCGTGGCGGTGCCGTCCGGCTCGCCCCAAGTCAGCAAGGTCGAGCCCCCCAATTGGTGGACTGGTTTTGTTTCGCCCGTGATGGTTCTGCTCTACGGAGAGAACTTGAGCGACGCGAAGGTTGCCGTCTCGTATCCAGGCGTCAAAATCGAAAAGACGCAGATGCAACCGGATGGCAAACATGCGTTCCTCTGGCTCAGCATTGCGAAAAACGCCAAGCCTGGAACCGTCAATCTGTCGTTGAAGACCTCATCTGGCACTACGACTGCCGCTCTTCCGTTGCTGCAGCGACTTCCCGCACAAGGTCGTTTTCAGGGCGTCACTCGCGATGACGTGATCTACCTGATCATGCCCGACCGCTTTGCTGATGGCGATCCGAGCAACAACATTCCCAAGGGTGCTGCCCCTGGCACCTACGATCGCAAAGCGGCCAAGGCCTATCATGGCGGCGATCTCAAAGGCATCCAGGAACACCTGCCGTACCTGAAGGACTTGGGCGTCACCACTGTGTGGCTCAACCCCATCGTGGACAACGACAACGTAAGCGAGACTTACCACGGCTATGGCGCGATTGATCTGTACGCGGTTGAGGATCACTTCGGCACGCTGCCGGAATTCCAGCAACTGGTAAACGCCGCGCACCAGCAGGGAATTAAGATCCTGCTCGACATGGTGCCCAACCATGTCGGGCCCAATCATCCGTGGGCCACTTCGCAGCCTGCGCCGGGATGGTTGCATGGCACGACCGCGAACCACATCAACACTGATTACGAGTATCCCCCCGTCACCGACCCGCATGCTGTGGAGAAGAATTACCGCAGCGCATTGGATGGCTGGTTTGCCAACGTCTTGCCAGACCTTGCACAGGAAAACCCTCTCGTCGCCCAGTACCTCTTGCAGAACGCTTACTGGTGGATGGAAATCGGTGGCGTCGACGGTTTCCGCATCGATACGTTCCCCTACGTCCCGCGCACCTTCTGGACGACGTATTTACAGCGGCTGCAAGCTACCTATCCCAATTTCTTCGCGGTCGGCGAAGTCTACAACTTCGAGCCGCCCGTGGTTTCTTATTTTGCCGGAGGCCAAAAGGGCTTCGACGGCATCGACACCCACCTCAACACTCCGTTCGATTTCCCCTTGAATTCCGCCATCCGCCAGGTGGTGAATCACGGAGCGTCGGCGAAGAAGATTGTCGATGTGCTGCGGCAAGACCGCTTGTATCCACATCCGGAGCTGCTGGTTACCTTCATCGGCAATCACGACATGACGCGCTTCCTGACCGATGCCGGCGGTTCGACGGCCAAGCTTAAACTCGGCTTCTCGCTCCTGGCAACATTGCGCGGAATCCCGCAGATTTATTCGGGCGATGAAATTGCTATGCCGGGCGGAGAAGATCCCGACAATCGGCGTGATTTCCCCGGTGGATTTCCCGGCGACCACACGACGCTTTCACACAGACAGGACGAACTCCTGAAGAGCAGGACGTCTACGCCCACCTGCAAGGACTGTTGAAGTTGCGACGAGAGCATCCGGCGCTGCGCGTGGGTGAACAGAAGCACGTTGTTGTTACCGACGACTACTACATCTTCACCCGCGAAACGGCGGGCGAACGACTGCTTATGGTCTTTTATAAGGGCGACGCTGCCAAATCTATCACCGTCGATCTCACCGATACATCCATTGCTAACGCCAAGGGATTCACATCGCTGAACGCCTCGCCCGCGCCGAGTTTGGAAGGTACGAGCCTGCATTTGCAACTGGTTCCACAGACGCTTGCCATTTATCGGATCGAGTAAACGACCGAATAATCACCGTTTTTCGGTGTGGCAGACCGGTTTTACTGCCCCCGAAACGGGATGGTCAAATTCCCAAGCCTCGGTGACGCCCGTCACTGTCTGTCGGGGCAATAGACCGATACAGTGGAAATCGGCGTGGTACACTGCCCGGCAAGCGTGAGGGCCACCGGTCGGCGGGGCGCCAAGAGTTCGGCAATTGTTGCAGGCCTGGCACGTTCCACGATGTCAGGAAGTTGCGAAACTTAAATATTAAGGAGACTGAGCTTCCATGAAACGCTTTATTACTGGATTGGCTGTTGTTGCGATGATGTCCGGAATGGCTTTGGCGGCGGAAGACGGTGCGGCGATTTACAAGGCGAAGTGCGCCATGTGCCACGGCCCCAACGGCGAAGGCAAGATGGGCCCGGCATTGAAGGGCACCTCGCTCAGCGCCGCTGACATTTCTGATGCGCTGCTGAAGGGCGCACCGGGAAAGAAAGCCCCGCACGGAAAGCCGATGGCTGGCCTCACTGCCGACCAGGCATCAGCGGTTGCCGCCTACGTAAAGAGCCTCAAGTAGTCGGAATTGCAATTCTCAATGGGCCGATCCACTCCGGGTCGGCCCTCTTCGTTGTTAGTGAAATGTTGCGCTCTACCTCGCTGGTGCCAGCACTGCTACGCCATAATGCGGCAGCGTTACTGACTGCACGGTCCCGCCATTCAGTACATCCTGCATCTTCGCAGGCAACGGAATGGTCTGCGGAGTTTTTGCGAAGTTGGCGACCACATACACCACGCCCTTATCTCCGTAACGTGGGCTTACCTCGACGCCGTCGGGAACCGGCCCCAGCGCCTGCTTCACGCCACTGACGTTCGTCATCCACGCCGCTGCCTGTGCCATCGTCTTGGGATCGAGCCATGCCCCGATATAGGTGATGCGACCCTTGCCGACTTTTCGCGTGATGGCTGCCGGTTGTCCATCGAGCCAGCCGTTGCTCTTGCCATAACGCATTAGGATCTCGTCACTCGGGTCCTTCGCGCTCAGCAACTCCGCCCACATCGGACTCTGTCCCGCGCCCCACTTGCCCTCGATAGGAACCGGATCGACCAGCGCGTAATACTGCTCCACCCGTCCACCGAGCAAGTCCGTCAGTGGTCCGGGCTGGCGTTGTGGCCACAATCCGTTGTCAACATCCTTCATGCCTGAACGCTGACCCAGCACCAGATGTCCGCCGTTGTTGACGTATTGAATTAGGTTCTTGGCATCCGCATCGGTCAAGACATTCAGTCCCGGCGCCACCACCAGCTTGTATTGGTTGAGCGATGCGCTCGGCGGAACGATGTCCACCGACTGGGCGATCGCCCTCACCGGACCGTAGTAGCTGAGAATTTCTTCGACGGGATCATATTTCTTGTTGTGCTTCTGCCAATTGATCGCCCAACGGCTGTCGTACGAATGCAGAATCGCAACCTCGGACTTGACCGAGGTCCCGGCCAACACGGGACTAGCCTTTTCGAACTCACGGCCGACTTGCGCAATTTCCGGATAGAGAGGATCCGGCGTTCCGTCCGGGCCGACAAGAGTCCCGTGATACTGTTCCTGCCCGTTCAACGCGCTGCGCCATTGCCAGTAGCTCACCGTGTCGGCGCCGTGCCCAATGTCGTGCCACGCCATGGCACGCACTTCGCCCTTGTCGAGCCAGTTGTTGATGTCGGCCCAGTTCACTCCACCCGGCTGTGTTTCCATTACCCAGAAATTCTTGCCCTTGAGGCCGCGCGTCAGGTCGTGCGTCGCGCCATTCCTCACCGGATCAAGATGACCCTGGCCGACATAGTCGTCCCACGCGGCGAGGTCGAGGTCCTGCACGACGGTGTAGTGGTCGTAGCCGTCGAACCATCCCATCATGTTCGTGGTGATGAACTGCCGCGGGTCTGCATTAGCGCGAATCACGTCGAGCTGGTTCTTCTGGTAGCTGCGCCAGGTGTCGCTGACGAATCGCATCCAGCTCAGCAGTAAACCAGGATTGCCGTAACCCACCTGGATCGGCACCTGGTTCCAATCGAAATACGTCTCGCTCCAGTACGACGTCGTCCAGCGAGCGTTGAGGTTGTCGAGCGTCCCGTAGTGCTGCTTCAGCCACTGTTGAAATTGCTGTTTCGTCTCAGCATCAAACGAAACTTCGGCGTACTCGTTGTCGATCTGCCAGCCCACCACGCTCGGATTATGGCCAAAGCGTTTGGCCAACTGCTCTGCCATGGCGCGCGACAACTCACGATACTTGGGATTCGCAAAATTGAATTGCTGGCGGTTACCATGCTGGTCTTTCTGGCCGTCTTCCTTGGTGCGCAACGTCTCAGGATACTTCTGCGTCAACCAAGCTGGTGGCGCAGCCGATGGCGTTCCAATCACGGTGACGATGCCGTGTTTCGCAGCCGCGGTGACCGCTCGGTCAAGCCAGTCCAGATCGTACTGGCCCTCGCTCGGCTCCATGCGGCTCCAGGCGAACTCGCCCACGCGCACCATGTGGATGCCGGCCTGTTGCATCAGCGCGAGGTCGGCGTCCCATCGCGATTCCGGCCATTGCTCGGGATACCAGGCTGTCCCGAGCAACAGCGCGGGCGTCTGCGGGACCGTTTGTGCTTGCGTCAGCAATGCGCCCAAGGTAAGCACGCATAATAATGCGAGGCGGGACGCGCCTCTACCGGCAACTGGCCACCGACAACTGACAACTGCGTTTTTCATCCGTGTCATCCGTGTTAATCCGTGGTTGCTTTTGCTCTTCGTCGACCGAGTTACGCCGTCCCCCAAATCTCCCCAATCACCCGCTGAAAATTCGCTCCCAACACTTTCTCGATCACAGCCGACGGCTGCCCTCGCTTCTGCAACTCCGCCGCAATGACCTCCATATGGTCCGGTCCATTCAGGTCGGGCACATATGGATAGCGATCCTCTCCCGGAGCCCCGATTCCAAGCTGCTTGCGTCGCGCGATATCTTCATCGAACGCTTTCTGTTGTTCCGGCGTGAGCTTCACCGCCTGTATCGACCCGTCCGACCCGATCCCCACGTGATCTGCGCCGCAAACGTCGATCGCGCGCAACACGTGGTTGATGACATGTTCGCGCGTTGGCACCGTTGGCGACGCCACCAGGTACGGCATCAGATAAACGCCGAAGTACCCGCCTTTGTCCGCCAGCGCCTTCATGATTTCGTCAGGCTTGTTACGAGGATGCGCATAGATCGACGCGCAGCCCGAATGTGAGATAAGTACAGGCTTCGTCGACGCCGCAATCGCCTCCGACGTCGTGCGATACCCGCTGTGGCTCAGATCAACCGCTACGCCGATCTCATTCATCTTCTTTACTGCCGCGAGGCCGGCCTTGCTCAGCCCCGCGTTGCCCGGCTCGAGGCAGCCATCGCCGAAGTCGCTGCGGTTGTTGTAGGTGAGCTGCATGATCCGCACACCCAGCCGCCGGAACGTCTCGATGCGCGATGGGTCAGCCTCAAGGAACTGCGTGTACTGGAAACCCGGCATGATGCCGATCTTCCCCTCGCGCTTGGCACGCGCGATGTCGGATTGCTGGCGAACCACCATGAACACGCCGGGCGATTGCTCGACCAGCGCGTCCACATAGGCGAGGTTCTCAACTGTTTCGTCGAACGACCGGGCCGAGATGGTGAAATTGATGGCCGTGATGCCCGACCGCTGCACAACCTCGACCAACGCCTTGTCGGGCAGCGTGTCTGCACTGGTAAACGGCGCGCACAGCGTGTCAATCACGACACTCTTGCGATACAGTTCGGTAATCTCGGGAGAAAACTGTTCCTCGGCATCGGCCAGCACTCGCGGTGCCAGCCACGCCACAACCATCGCGCGTCCCAGCACGCTGAGAAAAGATCGTCGGCTGTTCACAAGTCCGCCATGCTAACACCTCAATCGCCTGGCGGATAGAGCTACATCCGAGCCCTACATCTCGGCCCGCAGATGTTTCACCGCGAGTGTATGAATTTGCGACACCCGCGACTCGCCCACTCCCATCAACTCACCGACCTCGCGCATGGTGAGTTCCTGCTGGTAGTAAAGCATCAGCACCTGTTGCTCGCGTTCGGGAAGTTTGGCGATCGCCCGCTCCAGCCGTACGCGGCTCTCACCTTCCATGCACAGCGTCAACGGGTCTTGGTCCGAAGGCCCGGCGATGTTCTGCGCCAAGTCAGTCTCCTGCCCATCGGCGTTCGACTCCACTTGCAGGCTGCTGATTTCCAATCCGCGAATCTCATTGACCAGGTGGTGCAACTCCTGCAGCGAGAGTCCCATTGCCTTTGCCAGCTCCGGCTCCGAGGCAGTTCGCCCCAGCTCGGCCTGCAGTTTCTGCATCACGCTGTCGATTTGCCGAGACCTTCTGCGCAGATCGCGCGGACTCCAGTCCATCTCACGCAAGCTATCGAGTATCGCGCCGCGAATGCGAAATTTCGCGTACGAAGCGAACTTCACATTCTTCTCGGAATCGAACTTGTTGAGCGCATCGATCAATCCCACGATGCCCGCGTGAACCAAGTCCTCAAAGGGAACGTGCTGTGGCAGGTGCTCATGGATCCGCCGTGCGATGTATTTCACCTGTGGCATCTGTTCGAGAACGATTTGTTGAAACTCTTCTTCCGTGCGCTGGAGCGGCGGCTCGGTCGGCGGCACAGAAGCAACGGGGGAGGCAACCGTATGTGGGTTCATGTCCCACGTTGTAGTACCCGTACCTTAGATCGAAATTAGTTTGAGGTTAGAAAACACTAGGGAAGAAACAATCAAACAGGAAGTTGGATCCGAACGGAGTCTATGAATGCAATGGGAAGGGGCACGGCTTTAGAAGCGGCTGGAAAACTTGTTTTTCGACTCTTTCGCAAGCTGGCCAGCAGTGGCGTTTACGGCACCGAATGATCATTCGGATTGGCAGCCTCCAGCAATTGTCGCAACTCGACCACCCTCTGATGCAGAAGCTGTGCCGATTCGAGCGCCGCCCTGACTCGGGCACGAAATTGTGCGTTGCTCTTGTCATAGCGCAGCGATAACTCCAATCCACATTCCAATGCCGTCAGTGGCTGGGTCATGCCATGAAACACTTCCGATATCAAGTCACTGTGGCCGTGCGCCACGCGTTGGTCACTAGCGATCGAAGCTCTCATACCGCGGCCTCAGTCGGACAGCGCAACTCATAGCCCACGCCTCGCACGGTATGAATCAGTCTGGGCGTAAATCCCGCATCAACTTTTTTTCGCAGATAGTTAATGTACACATCGACCACGTTCGTCCCGGTATCGAACGACAAGTTCCACACGTGCTCGACGATCATGTTGCGCGTCAGCCGATGGCCGGCATTCCGCAGCAGGTATTCGAGCAGCCCAAACTCTTTCGACGTCAACTCGATCCGTTTGCCGTTCCGCCGCACGGTCCGCTCGACCCGATTGAGTTCCAGGTCGGCGATCTTCAGCAGAATTCCTGATCCCTCGGCTTTCCGCCGCAGCAGCGCTCGCACTCGCGCTGAGAGCTCTGTGTACGAGAACGGCTTGACCAGATAGTCATCCGCTCCCGCGTCGAGCGACTGCACCCGGTCTTCGATGCGGCTCCGTCCAGTCAGCACCAGCACCGGCAACGACAATTTCTTGGGACGCACAATTCGTAGCACCGACAGGCCATCGATCTTCGGCAAGTTCAGGTCGAGGATGACGAGGTCGTAGTCGGCTTCGCATACCGCATACCGCGCCTCTTCGCCGTCTGGCGCGACATCGACCGCATAATGCTCGGCCTCCAGCCCCTTCTTCAGGAAGCTGGCCACAGGGGCATCGTCTTCGACCACGAGGATACGCATGGCAGCCCTTCGTCTTCCTTCTTAACGTCACTCTCATCTGGGATAGCCTGTGGAACAAGCGAGAAAGATCTATCGCACGCGCATTTCGAAGTTCCGATTGGGGGCTGGTTTAAAAAGGGAATTAATGCGGATGTATAGTGAAAGTGTCGCTACTATCTGCCACCAAAATCTCGTCGATTGCCGCTTCACAGATACCTGTGACTCGAATCACAGAAACTCTTTCGCCAATTTGGCATAACTAGAGCATGGCAATTGTGGGTTCCAAGCCGAATATTCTTAAAGTTTCCGCCCAGCTGAAGAAGTCATTGGTGAAGACCGGCACGGTTGTGCGTTATTCCAAGGACCAACATGTGTTCGAGGTGGACCAGGAGAACCAGGGCGTCTATCTCGTTCTCAAAGGCAAGGTCTGCCTGTCCGTGCAAGACCTTCACCAGTTTGATCGTGTCTTTCCGGCCGGCTCTCTCCTCGGAGTTCCCGCAACCTATACCGGGCACACTTACAGCCTAGCGGCCGTCGCGCTGACCGAAGCGGAAGTCCTGCATATCGAGCGGCAAGCGTTTCTCGAACTCATGGCGCAGCAGCCCGATCTATGCCGCGAAACCACTGATATGCTCAGTCGGGAAGTCAGCTTTATTCATTCCGCCTTGGCAGAGAAGCGGCGCCAGAAGTCCGAGTTCACCCAAGTCGCGAGTTAGATCTTCTCCAGCACCGCCTTCAGATATTTCCAGAAGCTCTGCACTGTCGAAATCTGCACCCGTTCATTCGGGCTATGTGGATCCACGATGGTCGGTCCGAACGACGCCATCTGCATTCCCGGATATTTCTCTCCGATCACTCCGCATTCCAGCCCGGCGTGCATTGCGATGAGCTTGGCGGGCTGGCCAAACACTTCTTCGTGCGCCGCTTGCAGCTTCTGCACGATCTCGCTACCTGGCTCAGGTTTCCACCCGGGATAGTTGCCGCTTTGCTCCACCGCGAACCCCGCCATGCCAAATACCGTAGCGAGCATCTGCGCGATGGCATTTCTGCTGCTCGCGATGGCGCTGCGTTGGCTGGTGATGATCTCGGCTGTGCCGTCTTTCGTCGAAATCACCGCCAGGTTGGTCGAGTTCTGCACCAGTCCCGGAACATCAGGACTCATCGCGACCACCCCATGCGGAGTGATCACCAGCAAGTCAACAATTCGCTTTACGTCGTCCGAGGCGATCACCTTGTCGGGGACGGCGGCTTTTTCTGCGGTGATCTGCAGTCCCGTATCGAATTCGCCCAGGTCAGCCTTCCACTCCGCCTCGCACGCCGACAACAGCGAGCGCAGTTCGCTTTCCTGTTTCGCGCCCAGCACGACGATCGCGGCTGCCTCACGCGGAATCGCATTCTGCGCACTGCCGCCCGTGATACTGGCGACGCCCGCCTTCAGTTTGTCCGTGATTCTCTGCAGGGTCGTGCCCAGAATACGGAGCGCGTTGCCACGACCCTGGTGAATGTCCACCCCCGAATGCCCTCCCTTGAGGCCCGAGACCTTGATGCGCCACGCGGCATCTCCCGCGGCGTTCTCGAAGGCAAGCGTGCGCCGCCCGATGGTCTTCACGCCGCCCGCGCAGCCGATGCAAATCGTTCCAGTCTCTTCATTGTCGAGATTGAGGAAGTACCTGGACTTCAGCACGCCGCCTTTAAACTCCGCAGCGCCGGTGAGGCCGGTTTCCTCGTCAATCGTGAAGACGAACTCCAGCGGGCCGTGAGCGATGTCGGTGCTTTCCATTACGGCAAGGGCCGCGGCTACTCCTACTCCGTTGTCCGACCCCAGGGTCGTGCCGTCCGCCTTCAGCCAATCGCCATCGCGCACCAACTTGATGGCATCGGTGTCGAAGTTGTGTGCCGTGCCTTCATTCTTTTCGCACACCATGTCGAGGTGGCCTTGCAGCAGGGCAGGTGTGGCGTTTTCGCGTCCTGGACGCGCCGGCTTGCGCACTACCACGTTTCCGGCCGCGTCTTGCGTGGACTCCAGGCCCAACTCCTTGGCGCGCGACAATACATAGGCTCTCGCTGCTGCTTCCTTGGTCGAAGGCCGCGGGGTCGCAGCCAACACGTCAAAATGCTTCCATACTTCTTTCGGTTCCAAATCCAAAAGTGCGGATGTCATGAGATTCTCCATTCAGGGATTCACCTGCCATCCTAAACTTGGAGAGACGAGCTTGGCGAGTCGGAGGCGCTTTGGCGACAGTTTCGTATCAGGGCATGACTTTACAGGCTGCTGAAAAGAGCGATTTTAGGTAGAGCTGGCCTTTAGGCCAGCGTCGAAGTCGTTTATTTTTGCCATTCCGAGCGGACTTCAGTCCGCGAGGAACCAGCTTCCGGCCTTTTCTGCAGCCTGTTCAGTCATGCCGCGAAGTGTTCAACATGGGAGAGGGGCTTTAGGCCCTGAGGGAACTCAAATACTGTCAGGAGCATCAAGGATGAAACGGTTCTAGCTGCCCGACTTCTCCAGACGCTCGGTCCGGATCCACCGCCGCGAGGGACGCAACGTGGTTGACGCCTCGCGATTCACCAGCACGGTGAACATCCTGCGCACCTCGCCGTCCTGTTCTGGCAGAAGCACCGCGCGTTCTTCTGCTTCGATGCAGCCTCCGAGCACGCGTCCCAGGTTCAGCAACGACCGGCTGCCGCACACCGAGCACACTTCGCCCGGACTATCGCTGATGACCTCGCAATCGGCGCAAAGCACCGCACTCATCAGTTGAATCGTGCTGAGGACCGGTTCGGGTTTGGAAGCGGCGGTCATCAATCCCTCACTGCCCTAACCGTAGCCTGATTGGCACGTCAGGGGAAGGGACTTTCGCGGCGGGTAGCGGGAGAGTAACCGTAGGACTGTCGGAGCGAAAGGTGATCCGAAACTCTGGTCGTACTATAGTTTTGCGTCAGGGCACGACTAAACAGGCTGCGGGAAAGGGCGGTTTTTGGTAGAGCTGACCTTTAGGTCAGCGTCTAAGCCCTTTATGCTTGACCCGCCGAGCGGACTTTAGTCCGCGAGGCGTGAGCATTTCGGACTTTTTCCGCAGCCTGTTTAGTCGTGCCCCAAAGCCTTCTTGTTTTCTTGATTCCGCGAGGGTTTCAGCCCGCGCGGTTCGTCTGAACTCACTGATGATAAGGCTGTGCCATCGGAACCGGAGCTTGCACTACCACGACCTCGGGAGCCTCCGGCATCACGATCCATGCGATGATGTAGGCGAGAACTCCGCCACCGCCGAACAAAGCAACAATCAGCCACACCACTCGCACAATCGTGACGTCCAGGTCGAAGTACTCCGCAAATCCCGCGCATACGCCCGCTATCTTTCTATCGGGGCTGTGCTTGGGAGGACGCATCAGCTTCTGGCGTCCGGCCACAAATCCCACCCGGCGTCCGCAATACGCGCAAACATTGGCGTCATCCTGAATTTGTTTACCGCAATAGTTGCAGTACATGGTGCCTCCCCACTAGCAGATACGCACAGCATAGAAAAAGGTTCCCGTCGTCGCAAGCCCTTCTTAGTTCACCACGGAGGCACGGAGGACGGGGAGAGGAGAGCAACCGCAAGGAATCTAACGGAACTCGTCGCCTTTGCTCGGGCGGGTTCTAAAGTCATGCCCCGAAACAAACTATCGAAGGGCCTGGAGAATTTAGAATATAGAACCAATTCCGTGCTCTCCGTGCCTCCGTGGTGAATTCCACGCCTCTCGCGCCGGACGTTCACTCGATTACGTACGGCTGCTTGAGATACCGCCGCGCCAGTTCCGCCGAATCGCTGTTCGAATTTTCGGCAATAACAGCGTTGTATTTCTGGAGCGCGGTGTCACGCTTATGCATGGCGTCGTACATTTCGCCCGCTTTCAACAGAGCTCTCTGTCCGAACGCCGGATCCACCGCCGTACTCGCTGCCAGTTCATAGGCGTCGGCAGCGCCTTGAAAATCGCGCTGGCCTTTCATGGCCTCGCCCAGCCCATAAGCCGGAATCTCCATTCGGCACACGCTGAAGGCGTTGCCCTTACATCCGGCAACGATTTTCTGGTATGTAGCCACCGCCTGCGGCCCATGCCCAGCGGCATTCAACAAGTGGGCATATTCCGTGGCAATCAGGAAGTTCCGTGGAAATGCCTGGTACATCCCGCCGACAATTTGTAAGGCTTCGTTGTACTGCTGCTCGCGGCGTAGAAATAGCGCCAAGGCGATCTTGGCGTCCCAGGCGACTTCCGGACTTCCGTGGGCCGCCACTTCCCGCAGGTATTCCAACCCCTTCTGCTTGTTGCCGCTGACGCCCACCATCGAAGCCGCAACCTTAGCCGGCCAACTCAGGCTTCCCACCACGTACAAGTCGATGCCGATTACGTTCTTGGCGTCTACATAGTTTGGATCCAGTTCCAATACGCGTTCATCGTCATGGCGGGCGCCGAGCGCATTGCGCAACGCCGCGAACCACGCATGTTCCGCCATTCCCATATACGTCGAGCGCAGCCCGCGCGCCACGCTGCGCGCATACAGCGCATTCACGTCATTCGGGTTTTTCGCCAGGTGCTCATCTGACAGCCGAATCGACTGGTCGCTCAACTGGTACACGCGGTCATGAACTTTGGGATCAAGCGGCTGAAGGTACTTCTTGGTCAGAAAGTTGTCGGTCGCATAGGCCTCGGTGTCGAGCGCTCCAATGCGGTACAGCTCTTTGAAGATGACCCCCGACAGCAGGTGATTCACCGCAAACGGATCGTCGGGATGCGCCTGCAGCGCCGCCTCGAAATCCCGAATGGACTTGTCGTAGTCGAAGTTGTAGAAGTTGTCGAAGCCTTTGCGGGTGTTGGCATCGTTCGTCGAACGCGTGGGGACCCACGTTCCAGTGTCCGCGCCGCTTGCCAGCGAGGCAAGCAATACGACCAGCAGAGCACTGACCAACCAAACGGCGCCCGATGCGATCCTGGGACACGGCCTGCGTGACGATTTCATCGGGTTCGCTTCTACAAAAGTCTAAACGAATTGGATGACCGGGAGGTTTCAGCGGGTTCGGAGGCGTCGTACATTCCCAAACTGGCACAACCTGTGTGCAGCCCGGGAATCGTGGCGTCAGTCTTTTGTGGAAAGCCGGAACAGGTGGTTCATCGGCCCCTGCCCCGCACCGACCGGATACGCCCCGGCTATCGCCTTCCGCACGAACTCCTTAGCTAGACCAACCGACTCTGGCAGGCCTCGCCCCTGAGCCAATCCGCACGCCAGCGCCGTCGCAAAGGCACATCCTGTCCCGTGGGTGGCTGTCGATTCCAGCCGCGCTCCGGGAAAGACCTGCTCAAACACGTTGCCGTCGGTGCTACTACTAAGGTAGTCGTTAGCCTCCGGCAGATGTCCTCCGGTGATCACGACCGCTTTGCTGCCCATCGCATGGAGCCGCCGAGCAAGCTCGCGAATCTTCGGAAGCACAGCCTCCCAGCTCTCCGAACCCCATGAAGCTTCAGGAGTTACGCCAGCAAGCTCCGCTGCTTCCTCGACATTCGGCGTCGCCACGTCGCAAAGCCCCAACAGGCGGCTGCGGATCACCTCGACACCGGGGCCGTCGATCAGCGCCGTCCCTGACGTCGACCGCAGAACCGGATCCAGCACTACATTCGGGGGTTCGAATTGCTTTAGGAAGTCCGCCACCACCGCCGCAATTTCGCCTGATCCGAGCATTCCTATCCGTACGGCAGCGATTTTGACGTCCTCCGCCAGCCGGAAAAGCGTCTCCCGCACCAATTCCGGCCGAACCGCCTCGACGCCGAACACCCCTTTCGTCGACTGCACCGTCAGAGCGGTGATGCAGGTGACGGCGTAGCAGTCCAACGCGGCCGCCGTTTTTATATCGGCCGTGATTCCTGCCCCCGACGACGGATCGTACCCCGCGATACTTAGGACGACCGGCAGAACACCCATTCCAAGACTGTACCTCAAGCAGCTAAACAGAGGTTTGATGACTTAGATATGCCTGACCGTGGCGCTAATCGGCGAACGATCGCCAAGAATCTCGGATGCTGCTCGACTAACAAGTATATTTATTTGCAATAACTTACAAGTAGTCAAACCGAACAGCCATCCTTCTGTTAACGACAAATCCCGCGCCCGGTTCCGCCACCTCGAACACCGCCGTCACTCCCGTCGCGCTAGACGCGCTTTCGCGTCGTCTCCCGCCGCTCACGGCCTGAAAACCGCCACCAAACCTCGAAAGCATATATCCATCCCAAAAGCAAGGTAAAAATTGCGAGAATTTTCTCTGCCATTGACTCTGACCCCGCCCGGTCGGTAGACTTTTTAAACCTGCACTAGGGAGGGCCCCATATTACGATGCGAGGTGTTTAATGCTACGAGTACTGAACCAGGCAGCCGTAGTCCTGCTTTTGGTCACGGCGCTGGGTGCGGCACCCGATAACTACGAGACACCGGACTCGAACCAAGGTACCCCAGGGCAGACTCAGGAAACCATCAAGCCGATTCCGACTAAGAAGTACCAGGTTGGCAAGGCCTCATGGTACGGTCACCTGTTCCAGCATCATAAGACTGCGAGTGGTGAACCGTATGATATGCATGACTTTACGGCTGCACACCGTACTCTTCCACTCGGATCCTGGGTCAAGGTTACGAATCTGAAAAACGACAAATCGGTCATGGTCCGCATTAACGACCGCGGACCGGTGACCAAGAGTCGGATTCTGGACCTGTCCTACGGCGCTGCCATGATTCTAGGCGTAGGCAACGACGGCATTGCCAAAGTTCGCCTCGATATCATCGAGACTCCGACCGTGGCCACCAATATCAGCCCGCTAGCGGCTGTAGGTCCACAATAGTCCTGTCATACTGCGGCTTTGAAAGGGCACAGCTTCAGCTGTGCCGTAAAAGTCGCTTATTTCTAACTATCCCGAGGCGACTTTAGTCGCCGAGGGATACTTCTCGCGGTAAAATGGGCCGATGCTGAACCGCGATCGGCTCATTGTGGCGCTGGACGTGTCCAGCGCCGCCGAAGCCCGCCAAATCGTTCAGTCGATTGGCGAAGCCGCCAACACTTACAAAATTGGCAAGCAATTATTTACGGCCGAGGGGCCGCAGATCGTCCGCGATCTCGTCGCCTCCGGCCGTAAAGTCTTTCTGGACTTGAAGTTCCACGACATCCCCAACACCGTCGCTGCCGCTGTCCGCGAGGCCGCTAAGCTCAACGTCAGCATGTTGACCGTCCATGCCTCGGGCGGTAGCAAAATGCTGAAGGCGGCGGCCGAGGCCGCCGCGCAATCTCCCGCCAAACCGATGGTGCTCGCCGTAACGGTCTTGACGAGCTTGTCCGACGCCGACCTCTCCGAGATCGGTTTCGGGGGCAATGTTATAACTCAAGTTATAACGCTGGGATCGCTTGCGCTCAATGCAGGATGCGGTGGACTAGTCGCCTCCGCCAAGGAGGCCGGCGAACTCCGCCGCGAACTCGGCCCAGACTTCGCCATCGTCACTCCCGGCGTACGTCCAGCAGGAACCTCGGTCGGCGACCAGGCGCGCGTACTCACCCCCAAAGAGGCGATCGCCGCCGGAGCGACTTATCTGGTTGTGGGCAGACCGATCCTGGAAGCCGCGAATCCTTCCATCGCGGCAGAACAGATAAGGCAGGAGATTGACGAAGCTCTGTTAGTGAGGACCAACGCGTAGGTTGGTCACCGCGCCCAGCAGCCCGAAGACATTCAATAACCAGAGCACGACCACGATCACCACGACTCCGTTCAGAATCGACTTGATCGCTCCCTGCATGGGAATGTAGGTGTTCACCAGCCACAGCAGGACACCCACCACAATCAGCACGATCAACACCTGAATCAGCGGCATCGTTGGTCTCCTCTCTGCCGTCCCAGTCTAGGTCGGAGCGCGTAGCGGTAGTATCGGGTGGAAACCCTAAGGTCCACCGCTAGATTACTTACGAGAGTGATCGGTTCAGTTTCTTGCTGGGTCAGTCCCGTCCTACTTCAGCTTAAACGCCACCCAGGCGCGGGCGTTTTCCAGATCCAGTCGCAAATTGCACTCGTCAGGCGCGACATGTGCGAAATAAGCGGTGAATGCCGGTTCCGCCTCTGGAAGCTTGCCAAATTCCATCGGAATCCTCGCCAGGTCTTGCGCCTCGTCGTACTTTCCGCTGGTGTCAGTGCTCTTGGAAATGACCAGGGTCCACGATTTTTCTTCCGGGACGATGAACATGGTGTAGGCTCCGTCGGAAATGTGTTTTCCGCCGACGGTAAAGCCCGTGTTGGCGAAGAGCGTTAGCGGCTTGCCGCCCGGCGCCCACACCTTTCCGTACGGAACGGAATTACCGAATGCCTTCTTCTTGGGAGCAAGTTCGAAATGACTATAGTCAACGTCGAGCTGTTTGCTGGAGTCGAAATTGCAGGTCGTGTTCAGGTCGGGAACCGAGGTTTGATCGAGGCAAACCGCGGAAAGGGTGAGTAGAGGAACAGCAAGGATGAACCAACGAAACGAGCCGAACATATTGGGATCCTCCTGATTGCGATTTTGGGTCGGCGAAGTGGCGTAAGCCGTCGGTATTAAAAAGCTACCGAGAAGGTACTTGTGTCATGACCGCTTCGGTTGAGCGGTCAGGTTGTAGAGCCAGGCAAGAATGAAGCCGCCGATTCCGCCATCGAGCAAGGCATATCCGGTTCCGACCAGGGCGTCAGTAAAGCTGCGCGCCCCATGAAAACCGGGATAAACGGAGCTGATTCCATCGAGGAAGGCTTTTCCATAGGCCGGAATCGCCAGATGAATCAATCCGACCAGCAGGATTCCTGCTCCCCACAGCAATGCGGAAACGATTGTCATAGCTTTCTCTGAGAGTCGCATAACGCCTCCTTGTGTAACCCAATTGGCGCGTTGAGACGAGCTTCACTACTTGGTGCAACTGTTGCTCTCCACCGCCACGTCATAAGCCCGAATGAAGTGGTGGGCATCGGCTGCCGCGCGCTCATTCGAGGTTGGATGGACAGGGTCGCCCGAGACCGTAACCTCGTGGTCAACGTAGTTGTTCATCAGCATGTCCGATTCTCGAACACCCCACGTGGTCCCGTCGCTGGCCTTCAGCACGTACTCCTTGGCGGCAGGCCCCGGCTCGAGGCAGCCGGTGACTTCAACCGGCGCTTTGTAGGACGCTGTCGGCGCCGAGGTAGCGTGCGCTGTAACGGCTCCGAAAGTGCCAGCGAACATAATCGCTGTGGCCCAAATTCCTATCTTGGCTTTCATAATGAATCTCCTTTTCTGTTGAGGCAACTCGTTCCGGTGTCGCCCCGTCTGCATCTTCCCGCAAATCATTGGTGTCTACTTGCTTTGATATGACAAAACTGTGTTCCTTCACTGGGGGCGAGCGCGTACTCTCCTGCACTACGTCGTGATGTTGCGAAATTCGGCTCATGGCTGCAACGAAAAGTGCGCGCGCCGGTTCATCTGCCAGCACGCTTCCGTCTCCTCTGTGCAGAAGGGTTTTTCTTTGCCATAGCTGATAGTGCGAATGCGGTCAGCCTTCACTCCGAGACGCTCCAACTGGCTGGCCACGGTGCCGGCGCGACTGTCGCCGAGCGTCAGGTTGTATTCCTCGGAGCCGCGCTCATCGCAATGACCGGAAATCAATAGCTTCATGTAAGGATGTGCTTCCAGGAACCGGGCGTCACGCTCGACTGCCGACTCCTCGTTCGAGGGAACCTCCGCTTTGTCATAGGCAAAGAAGACGTCCTTGACGCTGTCAGAGAAGAGTTCCTCGTCGGTCGGCGATGCTTTCGCTGCTGCTGTGGGCGCCAAGGTTACGGTGACGCGCGCACTGGCATCTTTCGAACCTCCCGGTCCCGTTGCGGTCAAGACATAGGTGGTCGATGATTGCGGCCGTATGGCTGTGCTGCCTTGCGCCGCAACCGCACCGATTCCCGAGATCGAGATCGATTGCGCATTTTGCGTGGTCCATGTGAGCCGCGCCGACTCGCCTTGTTGCAGATCGTCAGGACTGGCTGTGAGAGTTGCGCTGGGTGCAGGTGTTGGTGGCGGCGGTGGTGCGGTTTTCGCGACGGTCGGCTTCTTGGCACAGCCGGCCAGCGCGACCATAAACGCTAATGCAACCAACGCGACGACGCGATGCAATGAATCGGACATAGTGCCTCCAATGGTGAAGTGCAACATGACATCCAACAAATTGTGGTTTTTAGTGCGCGAAGGACGGGAAACTAGCAGCGCAAAGGCAGGGCCGCTGTGCCAACGGAGATGGCGACAGGTTCAAACGACGTGTCTGGCCGCAGATGCGATTCAGGATGGTCAGTCCGCACAACTAGCAGGGTTGAGAGGAGGGCGAACACAACCGCCACATCCGCAACTGCGCGAAGTGCCGAGGCGGGTCCGTGGGTTGCCGTAAAAGGCCCCGCGCCGACAGGGAACAGCACGACGATTGCAACTCCCAATGTGGCCAACAGCGCAACGTTTCGGAAGAAGATCGACATACTCAGCGCCTGACAGGAACACCGCTACTTGTTTTAGACACTACGGCGGCTTCAAAGTTGCTGGAATTTGTGATGCTGGGGTGGGAATACCGGTTTTCCGCTTCTCCTAAGCGCCATTCGCCGGCCACCGTCAACACCAGAATCCAGGGGCATCGTCCGGCTTCCTCTCTGCTACCGGGGGCTGCTCGGAGCGATAGCGAGGAGTATCTGGTGGAAATCCTAGCCAAGGCAGTCCGAACACCTACAGATGGCAATCACCATCCGGTCATGCAGCCTCTCCCAGGGTCTTGTAGTCCGTATAGCCGTGTTCCGCGCCCCCATAAAACGTGGAGCGATCAGAAGGGTTCAGTGGATGATTTCCCCTAATTCGTTCGACCAGATCTGGGTTTGCGATAAACAGTCGACCGAAGGCGATTGCGTTCGCGT
Source organism: uncultured Acidobacteriaceae bacterium (assembly GCA_963730105.1). Classification (GTDB taxonomy): domain Bacteria; phylum Acidobacteriota; class Terriglobia; order Terriglobales; family Acidobacteriaceae; genus DASRAA01. Next base: position 107,704 of record CAVSQO010000001.1, on the reverse strand, counting down.
GTTTTTGCTCAACGGCCGCGGCCGCGCTCGCTGGTGTGTAAGCAGCTGCAGAGAGCAGCGGTCCCTTGAACGCCTGGTGCCCCAGGTTCGCGTCCATCCGTTGGACGATCACCTGGGATGACCGCAAGCGTGAGTCCGAATTCTCCGTGTCCTCGCTGCTTCTCCGGCGAAAGGTAACAACTGGCTACCGTCACCTCACATCCCGAGACAGTCGCAGTTCGAAGACCAGGACTTTGGTCTTGCAAAGTTCTGTTCCTAGCAACTCAAAATGTCCGCTTTTGATAGCAAGTGAAGTGTCCGGTATTTAGTGAATCCAATGAGGAAATCAGCCTTGTAAACCATCCGGAAAAAGAATAGCCTTGCGAGACTCAGTCGACTCTGCCAGCTTTCTCCTCCTTGACTGAGCCATAGGAGCGCCCTATGAAGTCTTCGTTGTCAGCCTTCTGTATCGTGGTAATGTTCTTGGCACTTTCGAATTGCGTGGCGCAGACGCAACCTGTTCCCGCACCTGCGCAAGCCAAGTCTACAGCTCCCCCTTCCAGAAAGGTCAGCCAAGACCCGGCTGTAGAAGACGATTTCCGGCAACAACAGCTCGCCAAGATGAAGCGCGAACATTCTGATGACAAAGGGCAGCTCCGGCCTGATCTTTTCGCGAAAGGCGTCGCCCAGATGCAGCGCATGAAGGTCGTGAGTGAGCCTGGCGCTGCCCCAAAGACGCAGCCTGTCGACAAGCCGTAAGTAGCGCTCTGTGTTTGCCGAACATTTGAGGAACTGTAAATGAAGCGCCGGACCTGCACGGTTGTACTGATTGCCCTCCCCTTTGTCGCCCTTAGCTATGGACAGGACTGGAAGCAGATCGGACCTGCACCCATTCAAGGTCAAGGCTTTTCAAACCTCCCGTATGCCAGCGCTTCGGGCTCGGTGATCGGCATCGCCATCGATCCCAGTGGTTCGCACGACTCCACCATCTACATTGCTACTTCCGCCGGAGGAGTGTGGAAACTGGCTAACGAGTCGCCTTCCTGGGCTTCCAAGTCCAATGGCATGCCGGTCCTCTTTATGGGAGCAATCGCGCTTGATCCCTCCCATTCAAGCACTGTATATGCAGGCATCGGCGGACCCTGGTGTTGCTTCTCCGGAGGTGGAATCTACCGCTCCACCGACGGCGGGGACCATTGGAAATTGCTGAATCCGAACGGGATTTTTACGACGAACGTGAAGATCAGTGCCATCGTCCTGCCCGCGTCGGGAACCTTGCTCGTCGCCACTAACAATGGACTTTATAAGTCAGTGGACAGCGGAGACCACTTTGGTAACAACTCTCCCAAGTTCAATAATGGAAGCCCAATAGCCGTCGCGACTCCTCAAGGGAGCGTTACCAATGGCAACATCTCTGACCTCATGTTGGATACGGCAACGCGAACCACCGTGTATGTGGCCATCGACAACGACGGTGTGTACAAGTCGACCGATTCGGGAACCAGCTTTCCCGCGTCGGGTAAGCTTTTCAGTCGAGCCAGTTTTCCTCCGCTCATCAAGGGCACAGGTGATGTATTCATCAAGATTGCGCAATCCACCCGGCCCGACAACAAGACGATGTATGCATTTCTATGTGTGGGCAACTCAGCCACGATTGAGCCCTGCGTCCTTCTCAAATCGGTGACCACTGGCGGCTCCTGGAACCAGCTTTTGGTTTCGCTGAACATCCGCATCAACCAGCAAGACTATGATCAAATCGTCGGGGTAGACCCGCAGGACCCAAACGGGGTTTATATCGGATTGCGGCAGCTTTATTACGCCTCGGACGGCGGAGCCAGCGGCTTCAGTGCAGCAAACAACCAAATTGACGTAAACGGCGCCCATACCGACGACCATGTGATCGCGTTTAGTCCGGCACACCACTTTACCGGGCCGCCGCCGACGCAATTCTTTCTCGGAACCGATGGCGGCGTCGCCAGCACCGCGGTTGGAGGCTCATTCCCTGGGTCTCAGTGGTATTTCCAAAACGAGGGTCTGTCCACAGCCCTCCTGTATAGCATGGACATGGGTCGCGGCAGCAATGGCAACAATGTGTACAGCTACGGAGCAGCGCAGGACAACGGCACATTCGTGAGAACGCCCGGGCTGCCGGGGGGCGGAATACGTTGGCAATTTCAGGGTGGCGGCGACAGCGCCAGTGTTGCGGTTGATCCAGCAAATCCGCTTCATGCCATTAGCGTCTTCGACGGTGCCCTTTTTTACACCACGAATGCTCAAAGCTGGTCCCCGTGCGGAAATCTGCTGCCTAAACCACCCGCGTTTGGCCTCGTTAACTTTGACCCAAGTGGTGGTGTGGCGTATGCGGCATCCGGCTCGCAGCTCTTCCAAAGCCCGAACAACGGTCAAACCTTCCTGCCGATCCATACCTTCCCGCAATCCATCACTGCAATCAGCCAGATCAAAGGGAAGCCGAACCTTCTCTGGATCGGTCAATCGGATGGCACCCTCCAGTGGACCAACAATGCATTGCTGGGGCTAGCCGCATCATGGACTAAGGTCTCGGTGAACGGCTCTCCGTCCGGTCAGGGTGTCACAGGAGTTGCGATCGATCCAAAAGATTCGTCCACGGTGGTCGCCGTCTATCCGGGATTCTCCGGTTCTGCCGACCCTCCGCAACACGTATTTCTGACGACTGACGGAGAGAAGAAGACGCAGATATGGAAGAATATCGGAGGCACACCGGGCGGGGGCGATAACAACCTGCCTGATCTCCCTGCTTTTGCCGTCGTCATTCTTCCCACTACCAAGCCCCATACCATCATCGTGGGCAGCGATCACGGCGTCTTCCAGACGGCTGATACGGGTAAGACGTGGCAACTTCTTGGAACCGGATTTCCCCCGGCACAGGTGACCGGTCTTGCCCTCGACTATGCCGTGAAGCCTTTCGTCTTAAGGGCCTCCACTTTCGGCAGAAGCGTTTTTGAATTGCAGGGATCCTGTCCGCTGTGTCCGCCGGCAGCGCAGTGCAAGATGACAGGATGCGTCGGCGACATTAGTTGGAACTATTCACTCAAGTGCACCGGTGACGGCGTGGGTATTGTGTATAACGGCGGCTGCAGGGATACCTTCGGCGAGCCCGAGAATTGTTACGCCGGCTTCAAAGGGGCATCGACCGTCCAAGCCTCCTGGGGCGGTGCTATTGGGCCCCCGACGTGGCTGACACCGGAAGCACAGGGCAGTCCGACGGTCTGCACCACGAACAATACGGGTGAACAGACCTGCAAGATTTTCGACTCCGGAAATCTGCCCGCCTGCCCACCTCAGTCTGGTGGTGCGACATTGCCGCCGCCACGCTGCGGCCAGGGAGAGACGTATTGTACGAAATACACTCCTCCCAGATGCGTTCCCTCGGGGGATTGCACCTACATCCGCAATCTTCCGAATTAGTAGCTGGGTGCCCCACCCAAGCCGGTTTTGCTTGGGTGGGCTTCTCGCCCGAAGCACGGCTCACGTGTACTAGTTTATTGACAAAGCCCGTTCCTATGCCATAATTGGCGCCGAATCTTCAACCTGTTGTCTTGCCGCCATGCGGCTTCGGGCACTTTTTGCTAGCTCGCCGTAGCCTATGGATCGCGCCTCCGTCCAAGAACAAGTCGATCGCATTCTGCACAGCACTACTTTCGCAGGCAAGAGCCAACTCGCGAAGCTGCTGGTAGTTCTGTTTGACCGCCTAGATTCCCAATCCACTTTGAAACCTGATTGCATAATCAGGGAACTTTGGCCTGACGAGACCAAGACCAAGCGCTCCGCCGACGTCGCTACCGAGATCAACCGCCTCCGCCGGGCGCTGGAAACTTACTACGACGCAGAGGGTGCGACCGATCCAATCATCATTAGCCTTCCGAACCGTTCGACCACAGCTGCCGGCAGCGTAAAAGAAAAACGCTGGATCGTCGCCGAGCCGCGCAACGCCGGCCAGAAACCATCGACTCTCCCAGTTCCGCAGGCAGCGTCCCGCACGCGGCTGAAGATCATTGCCGCAATCGCAGCCCTCGTTGTCACGGGCGTTGTCGCGTACCTGCTCTTCCGAATGTTCGCCGTGGTGGACCAACCCCACTCGGCGCGGCTCGACGGTTCAACTCTGATCGTCACCAACGCCAAAGGACAGGACCTCTGGCGCAAGGCCTTCACCGACGGATTTTCGACCGAGTACTACAACCAGGGCTTGGCGCACGCGCATGTGGTTCGGAGACCTGAACGGCAACGGCGGCACTCGATGTTCTTTTCCTGTATCAGCCCAGCTGGTAGTGCTCCATGTCGCACTCCACAACCCTGATCTGCTACTCAGACCGAGGCAAGGAGAAATGGCGTTGGAAGCCCGGAAGAGAGTTGCCCGAGCTCGAAGGGAATCCGGCGATATTCGAGACGGTTGACTTTAGGAGTGCTGAAAGCGGCCGCCTGGGACACCCGCTCGAATCGTCGTTTCGAGCCATCACATTCCCTGGTATCCCCACCAAATCGCCATCGTCAGTGCCGACGGCAAGACCGTCTCCGAGTATTGGCATTCCGGGCAGTTGTACTTCATGACCCTGGCCGACCTTGACGGCGACGGGCGGGAGGAGATCATCGCTACTGGAGTCAACAACGGGTATCACGAAGCGACGTTGGTGGTACTCGATCCTGACCGGGTCTCTGGAGCTTCCACCGAGACCGTGCGGCCCGAACTTCAAATCCATGGCATGGGCGTCGCACACGAGAGGACTTCGCCTCGTTGTTTCCATCGCAGCGATTTGAATAAAGCTTTGGCGCCTTACAACGAGGGCCAGGAGGCCACCGTCGAACATGGCATGATTCGACTTTCGGTGCTGGAATGCAAGTCAAGACCCTGGCTTGCCTCATCTGGTACGAGTTCGATAAGCAATTTTACCTGCTTTCGGCCGTGGCCGACGACGATTTCGTGGCGCCACACCGAGTTCTATCGGAATGACAAGAGCCAACCATCCTTTCAGTACAGCAGGAAGAAAGCGAATTCCAGAAAGTCCGCTGCCTCGTCGGCTGCAAGACGGAATTCGTACCTGTAGAGATTCACTGACGCCTTAACAAGTCAAGTTGATAGGGGCACGATGGTGGAACTCCATCCACTCTCCCGATGGGCGCGCTGCTTCAGGTAGTTCTCGTGGAGAATCTGGTCGCTTTAGTGCCCTGCCTAGTCTTGCAAAACACCACCTATCGGGACTCATAGGCCGCCGCCCAACCCTGATGGTCCGATTTCATAGCACACTTCATATCAACTGCATCGGACAGAGGATGAAACCGCTTGACTTCGTGCTAGGCTCTGCGAGACCGCGAATTTAAGCTGAAAGGATCAATCCCGATGACCAAGTTCCCGTCTCTTCGTCGTTTCACCCTCATCGCCGCTTTCGCTGTCTCCCTCTCGTGCTCGCCAGCCCATGCGAACACCACCTACTCTCTCTGTAAACTACCCAGGCGATCAAAACGGGTGGACTCCTGTCGGGTAGCATAACAACAGATGGCAAAACTCGCGCCTTAACGTTCACTGACGTTCTCAGTTGGTCTTGGACGGTAACCAGCGGCACCACAGCTTACACGTATAGAAGTACCGATCCAGGTGCCTTTTTCGGGGAAGAAAAACGCTCCGCCCGACCTAATAGCAACAAGCAGCGCTTTATCCGTACCATTCGATCAATCAGTGGGTATGCAGGACGATTCGGGTGTCGCCTACCCTACCATACTTGTGGTGGTCCAACAACTGGGGTACTACCTTTTCCAATGAATATGGGGCCCAACGCCATGTACCCCCTGCCAGTTCTATAGAATTTTGGACAACCGTCAATCCAACGTCCTTCATCGCGTCGCGTTATGTCATTGCCACCGCAGCCCCCACAGTGCCCTGAACCCTCGACCTTAACGCTTTTGCGTACGTCACTGTTAGGACTTAGCGGGTTTCGGATTGTTCGGCGACGGCGCAGTGCGAAAGATTGAAGGACGGAGTAGCCGCCTGGTTGCGCCCGATCCTTCTGCTTGCCGTAAGCGACGGGATGAGAGCTTACCGTCCTTGGCGGAGTGGCTCCGTTACTTCCATTCGGAGCAAGGAGAAACTAACTGATGAAACGAAATTTGCTGTCTCTCTTGTGATTCTTGCGTTGATCAGTCTCAGCGTAGCCGAGGAAACCGATTTTCGCAAGGTGAAGGTGGCCGATGCCAAAGGCAAGCAGGCAGACGCCAACCTGATCTTCAGCGACAACAGCAAGAAGGTCATCGTGCGTGTCGCCGACCGCGACTTCGTGATTATCCCGTATGACCAGTTGGACAAGGTCTCCTACGAGTACACCAAGAAGCACCGCATCACGGCGGGCGCTTTGGTGATGTTAGCCTCGTTGGGAGCTGGCGCTGTTGTCATGCTCGACATCGTCCAAGAGCCACGGGCGGCTACATGGATTACCACGAACAAAATATTCCGGAAGGTTGTAGTTCTCCGCATGGACAAGAAAGAGTACAAGGACATAATTGCTGCATTTACGTCGCACACAGGCAAGGATGTCGATTATCTTGGGAAGGCAGACAAAAAGCAACATAAAGAACATACCCAGGGCAACCAGACATCGGCGGTGGCCCAGACAACTAACTAACCAACTGGAGGTGGGTGCCCCGGTTTAGCGGGTGACCCACCGTCGCTTCCAAGGTTCCAGAGATCCTGAGGCCGGTACGCCGTCCCGCGTAGTTTTACCGCGCAGCGGGTTTCGTCCGTTCACCTAAAGACCGATCCACGGAAAATGTCATGGATGTATATATAGCTCGTATCTTCGAGATGCCCAAATGGAGCGCTTTCTTCGCATCTTCGTCGCCACGCTAGCAATCGCCATAGTGCCTACTGCACCGGCAACCCCGACGCAGGGGAGCGCGACGACTGGCGTCAACGAAAGAAGCGTTCTGCTTTTAACTCCTTGTTTGGTTTTCGAAAAGCTCAAGGACGAATCTCCCCTCGATCCGGTTAAATTCGGCGGCACGGCTCTAGGTGAACAAATAACCATTGCCGGGGAAAGCAATCTTCGTTCCAAGGGGTTCGGAATCAATGTCGCGGTAACTATTCCGCCCTTGGCGGCCATATCGATCGAGAAACTACAGTCCATGACTGGCCGGCTCGCCCGGGGTTCGCTGAACCCCGAATTGCGAACGACGTTGGGCGAGGTTGCCAACCGGTTCAGCGGTGCCTTGATACTTGCGCAGTACCTCAGAGTGCGCGTAGGTGCAAAAGGCTATGTATGGACCTGTCGCTGTCCGGCGCGATGTCGCCCGGCCAATCCGAAACTCTGCTGGCCGTTGCTCTGATCGATCCCGCAAAGGGAACGGTAATGTGGGAAGACGCGTTGCTTGTCCGGAATCCTTAACCCGCATTCTGAAGAGCTGCAGAAAGCTTTGCTCCAGCCTGTGTGGTAACAACACCAGGATGTCAGCCTGATGCCGACGTGAGTTTATGAAGGTAGGTCATAGGATTAGCCTTCTGAGTATAGCGGTCGCGGTCTGCTTCATACCTGTACTCATGGCCAAAGAAAAGAAACAACCGATTTTTATCGAACCGGGGTTCCGATTCGAAGAAGTTGACACCATTTACATTCTTCCAGCCGTCGATCTTATGGTTAACAAGGACAAAGAACCCGAGAAACGATTGCAAGCCGTAGACTTTGAGGCTCCTCGCTGTGTGCAAGGACGGGGCTACCGGACAGTGCCCGAAAAAGTCAAAGGTAAGCAAGACCCCCCGCCGATCCGCATGAGCGTTTCTGAGGACGATCTGAAGGAACCGCAGGACGCGTGGGTCCGAAAGCTAGGACCGGATGACGCGCACTGGGTATTCGTCCTTGCCTTGGAGGACGCATCATCCCATTTGACCTTCGGAAGTACGGGCAAGGCGATTGTGATGGGCACCGTATTCGACCGGCAGACTGGGAAACTCGTCTGGGTGCCGTCGGCACCGCCCAAGCGGGACAAGGCGGGTTTATGGGCATGGCCATGAACGGTGCAATGACCCACGAGGCGATTGGAGAGGCTGTCCTAGATGTGTGCAAGATGATAGAAAAACGGTCTGGCAAGAAGAAGTAAGAAGGAGGGTGGCCAATGCCTTTGTTCGCAAAGGGGTCGTAACGTGCAGCCAACTCTGGCCCAGGCCCGATCATCAGCTTTGTTCATCCGTCACGGTGATCCGTGACGAACTCGCCTGCTGTTTCCCTTTCCGGGTCATACGCTACCGGTGGAACGATGACGGAGAGTTGTGTCCGCCGAGCGCCGCCAGGTATTCAGCGCATCGTCGAAGCAAAGGTGGTTCGACCTGTGATGGGTCATGTTTGTTCACGATTTCTTGCCCATCTCCCCGCCGAAGCCTCTGTCCGTCCTCCAAAAATCCCGCCTAAGTCCTTATTCCATCATATTTTACCAGTAACTCCTTTGTTTCCTGCTCTTGGTCGCTAATCTGGGATGTATCTCAACCTTGCTCGGGTGCACGCGAGGTTATCCGATGAAACAGAAATACTGCCCGGGCACCCGCCCGCCATGGTCAGCGAAATCGGCGGCGCTACTGCGGAGCCCTTAGGGCTTAGTTGACGCCACGCTGGGCGGCCACTCGTCATCCGTCGCTTGCCAGGTCTTGTCCGGGTTATACAGTTCCATGCTCTTGACGATGTTGAGCGAATCCGGTCCCAAGTCTTTCTGGTAAACGACGCCTTCATAGCTCACGATGAAGGTCTTGACGCCGGTCACGCGGTATTCGGCGGGCACGGCGACCAGCGCAAAGCCGCCAATCATGACGCCTTCGATAACGTAGTTGATGGCGCCGTTCGGTGCCGACGACCCCTGGCCCTTCAGAATCTTGAAGTAGTATCCGTGGAATCCGCCCTTGCCTGCGGTATAGCCCTGCTCCAATGCCTTGGCGACTTCATCGCCAATCGGGCCGTCGGGAGTTCCATCAGCGTTCTTCCAAAACAGGCCGTCCTGCTTGCCGGGCGTGCTGATGATTTTCTGCGCGTACTGGTTTATGCCAGAGTTGTCGTGAACCTCAGAGGCGTATTCCATCTGCGCTGACACGTAGCCGCGGCACACGGTGATGGCGTTTAGTTCGTTCTCGCCGATGCGGCGGAAGAGAATTTCCTGGCGGCCTTCTTTGGAATTGAAGTACCACTTGGCGTTCCTCTTCACCAGCGGAATAGGCAATGGCCACTGTTCGTCACCAACGATGATGGTGGCCAGGTTCGGATTCGAGTTGGAGATCTCTATGCTGTTCTTCGCGGCGGCCTCTTTCGCGAAAGCCTGGGCGTTGTTCTTGTCCTGGACGGTATCGTCCGAGGCCACAACATCTTTTCCATCCGGACCCAGAATCGCCAGCAATTCAGGTACATCGAAGTCGCCTGCTGCCTTGATCAGCGCGTCGGCCGCCTGTTGCGGAGTACCGAAGCCCTTCTGGGCGACCGCCGTGGTCTTGGCCGCCGGTTGCGTTTGAGCCATGTTCATCATCGGCGACAGGCAGCACACAACGACCAGAATGAAGGCGATCATCGTCAGTCGCGCTTGCGTATTCAACATGCGTGATTTCATAATTCCCTCGCTCGTCATGATGTGGCTACCTGCGCCTTCCGCCACCACCGCCGCGGGAGCCGCCACCACGAGATCCGCCCATGCTGGACGAGCCGCGCGACTGGCTGGCCCGGGCCTGGCTGCCGCTCGTACCGCTGCCGCCGAATCCGCTTCTGTTCGTGGAGCTGGGTGTGTTGCGTACTTGCTGATTGCCGACGCTATTAGCACCGGTGCCGCGGCCTGAGTTCATGTTGCCGGCGCTCGCTCCGCCACGGTTGCCTGCGTCTCGCGTTCCAGCGCTTGGGCTGTTCCCACGGTTCGACGCGTCTCGCGTGCCGGCGCTAGGTTGCTGCCGCGTCTGGTTCTGCCGGGAGTCGCCACGCGCCGTGCCGCCGTACTGGTTGGCGGTGTTTCGGTCGCCGTAGGGAGCTCCGCCACGATGCTGCGGGTTGTGCTGCCAGTTGCTATTGCCCCTTGCCGGCTGGTTGGATGGACGGTTGCCGTTGTTAATGTTGTTCCTATTCCCGCCGTTAATGTTGTTGCGGTTGCTGTTGTTCACGAAGTTGTTATTGTGATTGATGTAGACGTTGTTATTGCCGCCCCAGCTGGAGCCACAGCACCATCCGCCGCCCCATGCTGCTCCCATTGCGATTCCGACACCGAACGAGATCGCCATGCCGGCGGCGTAGTAACCCGGCGGCGGGTAATAGATTGGGGGATACGGATAGATCGGTGCCCCATAGACGACCGTCGGGTTGTAGCTGGGCACGTAGACGACCTGTGGGTTGGCCTGCTCGATCACGATCACTTGCTTGCTTTCGACAGTCTTCGTCTCCACCTTTTGCTGTTCGGACGACTTCAGATTCCCGTTGCCCTGGGCTTTCTGGCGCATACGCTGCACGGCGTCCATCACGTCGTTTTGTTGCGCGAGAAATGCGTTGCCAAGGTCTGTAGTCCACTTAATATTGTCCGCTAGTTGCTTGACGACGTCAGGCAAGGGAGCTAAGGCCTGGATCGTGGGGTCCCAGTCTTCCTTCTCCACCGCTGCTACGAGCGCCTTGTCTTTGAGGTCTTTGTGCTTGGCCAGCCACTGCTGCAACTGAATGACCTCGAGAGGATAAGTGGAGGCGATCAGCGTCTGGCTGAGCAGCGGATCGGGGTAAAGAGCGATCGGCGCCACCAGCGAATCGAGCTGGTCGGGAGGGAGCTTCGTCGCGGCCTGTGCGGACGGGGCGTCGGGCAATTGCGCCTGGGCTGCCGCCGAAGGCGCGCCTCCAGACACGAAGGTGGCGATGCACACGACCGTCGTAAGTTCTCGAACAACTTGCAGCAGAGCATTGGCAAAAGTTCGTTTTGTTTTCATAGGCAATTCCTGGGTTGACACATCGGGATGCGGTGCGTGCTAATCCGCTAAAGCAGAGCGGGCATCCTTATCGTGTTGCTTTCAACAAGCAGTCTACGCCTCAGTGAATCGTGTGTCATCGATCAGCGACTGATGGCTTATCGAGGGCCCGGGACCATGGTTAGCCGTCACGCTGATGTGTGACTAAACCGCTTGGTGTTTTCCCTGGCTGCTCGTACACTGCCGATGGAACGATGAGGGGGAGCTGTGTCCTTAGAGAGAAGAGACGCAGCCGGATATTTACCTCATCTTGGGCGCTTTGCGGGCGTCCGGGCCCGCAGCCGAAATCCTGAGCGAGCGCAGCGAGTCGAAGGGAGCTGCATTCGCTCTCGCTATGTAACTGAAGGTGGTTCGACCTGTGATGGGTCCGGTTCGTTCTCGATTTTTTGCCCATCTCCCCGCCAAAGCCTCTGTCCGTCCTCCAAAAATCCCGGCTAAGTCCTTATTCCATCATATTTTACCTTTAACTCCTTTGTTTCCGATATTTTGCGTCGGAAATCGTATGTATCCTCAACAAAACAAAGATTCGGGGGAGGGGGGAGGGGGAGGGGGGTACCAAGCAACCTCAATTCCATTTCGGGACGTCAGATGACAAACCTACTGAAACGCGTTCAGCGCCGAGGCCTGGTCGTCGTGCACATCGAAAATCGTGTACAGCCGCGTCACCTGCAACAGGTTGCGGACGTTTTTGTTCAGGTTCATGAGCTTCAGCTCGCCGCCCTGGTTGCGCAGCGTGGTGTAGTTCATCATCAACTCGCCGATGCCAGAGCTGTCGATGTGGATTATGCCGTTGAGGTTGAGCAGAATCTTCTTGTAGCCGTCGCGCAACAGTTGCTGCACCACGTCGCGCAGCTTGCCCGTGCCTTCGCCCAGCCGGAGCTGGCCGCTGATGTCAACAATCGCGACTCCATTTACCACGCGTGTGCTTGCCTGAATCGTCATGTGCACTCTCCGAAATTGCGTCAGGATCGAAGGCGGCGCCTCTCGTGCCGGACTCGATCACTGGCCACGTGCCGGTCGGGCTTTCGGTGCCAGCCATTTTGTCCCGTTGTCGGCGCGAATGCAAATCGTGGGTTCGGGAGCGGCCAGCCTCCATGCTACCCTCAGCGGATGAGCCCGGGACCGATGGGACAGAAACCAAGCGTTCGGCGTGGTTGGATCATTTTGCCGGTGCTGTTTTTGGCGGCCGCAGCGTCGGCGCAAAAGAACGACTGGCTGATCGTTCCCAGCTTGCGAGTCGGTCCGATTACGGCGACAACCACCCGCGCCGAGCTCGACACGCTGTTCGGCAAAGAGAACGTCCACGACGGCAACTTCGAAGGCGGCGATGTGCCCGAGGCCGCGACCATCGTCTTGGCCGACGATCCGAGCGCGGGACTGGCCGTCACCTGGGACCGTGAACATCCATCGACTGTGCGGATTTGCTTCATCAACCCCGGCGGGCCGTGCAGATGGAAGACCGCCAGCGGCATTCGCATGGGTCTGCAGATTCGCGAACTGGAAAAAATCAACGGCAAGTCGTTTCAGGTGGCAAGTTTTGGATCGGAACAACGAGGCACGGTTGTCTCGTGGCGGAACGGCTTGTTGGAGCGGGTTCCATCCGCATGCGCGCACCTGTTGGTGCGGTTGACTCCGGCATTCGAGCTGGATGGCAGGTCGCCGTCGAAAGATGAGGCGACCGTGGTGAAAGAGCTGCACGGCGAGAAGCCGATTCCGTCAAACCTCATACCCTATCTCGAACTCAATCCGATTGTCTCAGGATTAGAACTCGAGTTCAGCAGCACAGGCTGCACTGCGAAATAAAAAGAGCGGCCCGAAGGCCGCTCTCGTGGACAAAAAGAGGAACTAGTTCGCAGCTGCCGACGTTCGAACTGCAAAGTGCTGTTCGGGAGCGGGCAGTCCAGCGTTGGCACCGGTATCGCGAATTGCGCGATTGGTATCGAAATACACTTGCCAGTAGTTCTTGTTATTGCAATATGGACGCACGGCAAGTACAGGACCGGCCAAAGTGAAGGTCAGGATCTCGACATCGGGCGCGGGGCTGGTGAGCACGTTGGGAATCTTCGCCAGGTTCGCCTTCAACGCGGCGATAGTCGCATGCACATCAACCGTGTGGTCAAGTTGCGCCTGCAGGTCAACCCTGCGGTAAGCGTTGTGCGAGAAATTCTGGATGATCTCGGCGAAGATCTTGCCATTGCCGACGATATTGCGGATGTTGTCGAGCGTATTGATCGAGGTGACGAACAGTCCGACTTCTTCGACCGTTCCCGTGACGCCGCCAGCCACAACGAAGTCGCCGACTTTGAAGGGTTGCAGGATGACGAGGAAAACGCCGGCCGCGAAGTTGGCCAGCAAGCCGCTCCAGGCGAGACCGATAGCAACGCCGCCAGCGGCAATCAGGGCTGCGAGACTGGTGGTTTCGACGCCGAAGAACCCAAGGATCGCGATGACTAGAACGATATTGAGGATGGCTCCGACCGCGTTCTGCATGTAACGGATCAGTGTGGGGTCAATCTTCTGGCGAGTCATGCCACGGCCGATCAAACGCAGCGCAAAGCCGATCAGCCAGCGGCCTACGATCCATAGCGCAATAGCTTCCAGCACGCGAATGCCGAGCGCTACGGCGAGCGCCCAACCCGACTGCATGAGGGAATTCATTTTTGATGTATCCATACCATCTCCCATTTGTGTAAGTGAGTGAGTTAATTGCAGCCGGGGGGCAGCCGCTCATGCGCATCATACTAGCTTGGGCCGTGGCTGGAAATGTACAAAAGTGCCAATGCCGACAGCCGCAGACCAACGCACGAGTGTTGGTTGGTTGCCACGACTTGAATCACCACTTCGTCATGAATTATTCAACTGCGACCGAAGCGGAGGTCCGCTTGGGAAGGAGCGAGCCGATGCGACGGATTTGCGCTCCGACGGAGCGCAGTTTCTCTTCGATGCGTTCGTAGCCGCGATCGATGTGATAAACGCGGTCAATGATGGTTTCCCCTTCGGCCACTAACGCTGCGAGCACAAGCGAGGCCGAGGCGCGCAGATCACTGGCGAGCACGGCGGCGCCGCTGAGCGGAGTCTTGCCGCGAACCACGGCGCGGCGTCCATCGATTTTGACGTTGGCTCCCATGCGGACGAGTTCCTGCGCATGCATGTAACGGTTCTCGAAAATGTTCTCGGTGATCATGCTGGCGCCCTCGGCCTGCGTAGCGAGCGCCATGTATTGGGCCTGCATGTCCGTTGGGAAGCCCGGATATTCTTCGGTGACGACGTCGGCCGCCTTGAGCGGACCGCTGCTGAGCACCCGGACCGAGTCACCGGCTGGCCACGACCTTGACACCACATTCGTTCAGCTTGCTGAGAAGAGCGGCCACATGTTGAGGATCGCAATTGGTGACCGTGAGATCGCCTCCGGTGAGTGCGGCCGCGACGATGAAGGTTCCCGCTTCAATTCTGTCGGGAATGACGCGATGACGCGCGCCACCCAGTTTCTCGACACCCTGTACGCGAATGGTGCGCGTACCGGCGCCTTCGATGTGCGCTCCCATCTTGATCAGTAGCGCGGCAAGATCGACCACTTCAGGCTCGCACGCGCAGTTCTCGAGGACGGTCTCACCTTCGGCGAGTGTCGCTGCCATCAGCAGGTCTTCGGTTCCAGTGACAGTGATTTTTTCGAAAACGATTTGGGCGCCCTTGAGTCGGTCGGCGCGGGCCTCAATGTAGCCGTGTTCCTGTGTGATCTTTGCCCCGAGTTTTTCCAGACCTTTGAGATGGAGATCAATGGGACGCGCACCGATGGCACACCCGCCTGGAAGAGATACGCGCGCGTGTCCCATACGCGCTACTAGCGGGCCAAGCACCAGCGTCGAGGCGCGCATGGTCTTTACCAGGTCGTAGGAAGCTTCGGCGTTGGCGAGATCGCGGCACGAGATGGTGGTGCGATGCTGTGCGCGACCATAACCAAGTTCGACTTCCGCGCCCATGGCGGTCAGCAGGTTGCGCTCGGTTACGATATCGCGCACCTGTGGGACATTTTCCAGAATTACGGTTTCTTCTGTAAGAAGAGCTGCGGCCATCGCGGGCAGGGCAGCGTTCTTTGCGCCGCTGACGCGGACCGTGCCGATCAAGGGATTGCCACCGCGAATTACGAGTTTGTCCATGAAAGGAGGTCCAAAAGCATTTTACGAGGTCAGGCGAACCAGGAGGAGGCTCTGGTCGTCATCCTGCGAAAACGAGTCAGTCAGGGCCTCGTGGATTTTTTCGGCAAGTGTTGCCAAGGGCTGCGAGCGATTCTGGCTGAGGACCGCTTCGAGTCGTTCCAGTCCAAATTCGTCGCCACTCTTGTTCGCCGCCTCCAGAATGCCATCAGTGGCAACCAGGAGAACATCGCCCGGCTGCAGCTCCAGCGAATGGCCGTGGTAGGGCGGTCCAGCAAGAAGACCGAGGGGCAACTGCTGGTCTTCCAGCCGGGAGACAGCGTCGATGGCGGACGAGGCATGCAGCATGGCAGGCTGGCCAGCGATTGAGTATTCAAGGCGACAACCACCCGCTTTGCTGTTTGGGTGGATGCGGAGCGCAGTACACGTCGCGTACATGTGCGGCTCTTTGACCGACGGCAGGACTTCGTTCAGCCGCTCGAACACTGCGGTAGGACCCGGCAGGTCGAACAACTGAGTGTGGACTGCCGTTTTGATCATGCCCATTAGGATTCCTGCCGGAAGTCCGTGGCCGGAGACATCGGCGACGTAGGCGAAAACCGAGCCGTCGGGAAGAGGTACGACATCCACAAGATCGCCGCCGACTTCGGCGCTGGGAATTGAAACGCCATAAATCTCGATTCGGTCGGAGCGCCAATCAACGATAGGTACCAGCGTCTGCTGAATACTCTGCGCGATGGCCAACTCGGTCTGGATGCGAATTGCGTGGCGACCTTCGTTCTGGATAAACAGCATGAAGAAGGCGCACGCGCCGATACTTAGAAAGATACAGGCAACGGTCGCGGTTCGTACGCCATGTTCCACGCTGGGACGGGCTATCTCGAGAGGGAAGCGGCGCATTGCGGAAGACAGGAGGCGCGAGCCGGCAATCCAGACTACGGCAACAATCCATATACGGGTCGGAGCGCGAAAGCCAGTGAATATGCCTGCCGCAGCGAGAGCGCCGCTGAAGACTGTCCATACCATTACGAAGGGCAGCGGATGCTCGCCGAGGGCAAGCAGATCGACGAAGCAGCCCACCATGCCAAACATGCAGAAGATGGCTAATAGCAAGTAAGTGAGGCGGTGAATCGGCACGGTCATCCAGTAGTTGGAGGACGGGCGCCGAGCGGAACGGAACAGCGAAGCGAGTCGTGCGGGCCAAGGCATGGTGTCGGTTGAGCCGGGTGCACCCGAGGATAGCAGATGGAAACTACAGTGCCTCGATGACGGCGTCGTGCAGGAGTGGCCGGAATGGCTTGATGAGCAGCGATGTTCGATCAGGCCAAGTGCGATTGGTCAACAGTGTCACGCTGAGTTGGCGATCGGGGTCGATCCACAGCGACGTTCCGGTGTAGCCGAGATGGCCGAATGACCGCGTTGAAAAGTGCTTGCCTGAGGAAGACGGTTGCGAAGGCGTGTCCCAGCCGAGCGCGCGAGAGGTGCCAGCAGGCGATGACTCGCGTCGAGTGAAGAGTGCGAGGGTGGCAGGTTTCAGGATAGGCGCTCCGCCGCGCAACATGCACTCGGCGAAGCGGGCGACGTCGAGAGCAGAAGCGAAAAGACCTGCATGTCCGGCGACGCCGCCCATCACCGAGGCGTTCTCGTCGTTGACTTCGCCTTGGATAATGCGGTGGCGGAAAGTGCGGTCGTCCTCGGTGGGTGGGACGGCAGGCCTCCATTCCGATGGCGGATTAAAGCAAGTGTGCTTCATGCCGAGAGGCAGAAATACTTCTCTTTGCACGAATGCGTCGAGCGACGTTCCTGCGCGACGGGCAAGAATTTCGCCCAGCAGGATGAATCCGATGTCGCTGTAAACCGCTGTTGTGCCGGGTGGCGCGGCTAACGGTGCGGCGCATGCCGCGTGAATGAGTTCGTCGCGGGTGCGGGCTGACTCGAATAGTTTGACGTAAGCGGGCAATCCGCTGGAGTGGGCGAGCAGCATGCGCAGGGTCACGGTACGGCGGTCAGGACGTTGCGAACTCGGCGCGAGCGAGACGAACTCGGGCAGGATATCGGCGACCGGCGAATCCAGATCGAGAGTACCGCACTCGTACAGCATCATTGCCATTGCGGTCGTCGCGACGACTTTGGTGACCGACGCCAAGTCGAAAACCGTATCGGATTCGACAGCGGAAGAGTTCCTCTCATAGGTGAAACAGCCGAATCCACGCCACGCGATCAGCGATCGACGATGGACGACGGCGAGCGCGGCCCCAGGGAACGCCCGCCGGTGAATGGCCACGCGCGTCAGCATAAAGACGCGAGCGAATCGCGACTCCTGCTCACGAAAGTCGGCCTCAAAAGGCATCTCCGACTGCGATTCGTGCTTCAGCGTGCTCCCTCTGGTCCGTCCGCTGGCTGCGGCAACTTATAATAGCTTGCCCATGCGAGGGTTATCGTAATGAGGTCCCGCCGGGTTGAAACCGGCTCTATTTGAAAAGGGCGCGTTGACGCTGCCCGCCGCGGCGGGCAGCTCTACCCATCACTGGAATAGCCGCAGAAAGGTCCCGATCCGTTGAATCGCCATTTCTGGCCAACCGCCGTAACACTTGTTTTCATCGGTCTATTAGTCTCCACGGCTCCCGCGCAAGGACCAACAACAGCGCAGCCAGAAAATGCGCTCGCGATGGACCTGACCACCTACCAGGAACGCCTGGCGCCGGTCGATGCCGTGGTCAAGAACGCGATTTCCAAGGGACATGTTCCGGGTGCGGTAGTCATCGTCGGGCACAGCGGAAAGGTGATTTATCGCAAAGCATTCGGCAACCGATCGCTCGAGCCCACGCTGGAGCCGATGACGCTGGACACGGTTTTCGACATGGCATCGTTGACGAAAGTGATAGCCACCACTGGAAGCATCATGCGAATGGTGCAAATCGGGGAGATTAAGCTCAACGACCCGGTGGCGCGCTACATCCCGGAGTTCGGGCAGAACGGCAAGCAGGACATCACCATTCGCGAGTTGCTGACACACTATTCGGGATTGCGCCCGGATCTCGATCTAAAGCCGGAATGGATGGGACAGGCGGAGGCGTTTCGTCTGGCCAATGCCGAGAAGCCGATTTACCCTCCGGGATCGACATTCGTTTACAGCGATATCAATTTCGTCGTGCTGGGAGAGCTAGTGCAGCGGGTGAGCGGTCTCACGCTGAACCGGTACGCCGAGACATTTATCTTCGCTCCGCTGGGGATGACCAACACGCGGTTTCTTCCGCCGCAGTCGTGGTTCTTGCGCATTGCGCCGACCGAGAAGGACGAGCGCTCGGGCCTGATGTTGCGTGGCATCGTGCACGATCCCACTGCGCGGCAGATGGGCGGAGTGGCTGGACACGCTGGCGTGTTTTCCACTGCCGACGACACTGCAAAGTTTGCGCAGGCGCTATTGAATGGCGGCGCGCCGGTATGGTCGCGGCTCACTGTGGAGAAGATGACCACACCTCAGCAGCCGCCGAATCTCACGGTGGTGCGCGGCTTTGGTTGGGACATCGACTCTCCGTTTTCGTCGAACCGCGGCGAGTTGTTGCCCGTCGGGTCGTTTGGTCATACGGGATTCACCGGCACTTCGATCTGGATCGATCCGGTCACCGATACCTACATCATCCTGCTGACGAACGCGGTGCACATCAAACATGGAAGCGCGATCTCACTACGCTCGGAGGTGGCGACGGCGGTGGCGGCAGCGTTGGAGCTGAACGTCAGCGAAGCCGAGAGAACGCGGTTGGCGCGCATCACGGGCTACAACGAGCTGGGCACTGCTGGCAGGCGAATCACCGTCCGCAATGGCGACGTGCTGACGGGCATCGATCAGCTTGAGGCCAACAACTTTGAAGCGCTGAAGGTGCGGGGTGTCGCCAAACCTCGCGTCGGAGTCGTGACCAATCAGACAGGCATCGATGGCCAGGGTCGGAGAACGATTGACGTGTTGGCGCATGCTCCGCAGATTCAACTGACGGCAATTTTCAGTCCCGAGCACGGTGTCACGGGGACGGCGGATACCACGGATGTTGCCAATTCGAAGGATGCCGCGACCGGGCTGACGGTTTACAGCGTCTACGGGGACACTGATGCGAAGCGGCGGCCGAGTCCGGACGTAGTTCACAACCTCGACGTGCTGGTGTACGACATTCAGGACGCAGGGTCTCGAACGTACACCTACGAGGCGACGCTAGGCTACTTCCTGGAAGCGGCGGCGAAGGCGGGCAAGCCGATTGTTGTGCTGGACCGTCCTAATCCGGTGAACGGAGCGTACGTGCAGGGACCGGTTTCCGATCCTGGGCAGAGCAGTTTCGTGGACTACCACAATGTGGCAGTGCGACACGGAATGACAATCGGGGAATTGGCCAAGCTCTACAACTCCGAACGGCACATCAATGCGAACCTGACGGTTGTGCCGATGAAGGGCTGGATTCGAGGGGACTGGTTCGATTCGACTGGACTGGTGTGGATCAATCCGTCTCCGAATCTTCGGAGCCTCGACCAGGCGACGTTGTATCCGGGGGTTGCGCTGATTGAGGGCACTAACGTATCGGTTGGTAGAGGAACGGACACGCCTTTCCAATTGGTGGGCGCGCCGTGGGTAAAGTCGAGGCAGTTCGCTGCCTATCTGAATGCGCGGTTGATCTCGGGAGTGCGATTCGTGCCGACGGAATTCACGCCAACATCGGCAGTAAGCGCAGGGCAGAAATGTGGCGGAGTGCAGATTGTGGTCACCAATCGAGAAACGCTGGATGCGCCGGAGTTGGGGATCGAGCTGGCGTCGGCGCTGCACAAGCTTTATCCGCAGGAGTTTGAATTAGCGAAGATGAATGTGCTGCTGGCGAACCAGGCGGCATTGCAAGGACTACAGGCGGGCGAAGACCCGCGGCGGATTGCAGAAGACTGGCGCGATGGGTTGGAAAAATTTATACAAGTAAGGGCGAAGTATCTGTTGTACTGAGGCTATTGTTGCCGGAGCTTGGGGCCTTCGAGGTTCAGCTCGCGCTCGAGAATCATCTCGACGGACGCGCCCGGATCAAGTTGAATTTCGGGCCCGCGAGTAAACAAAACCGTCGCCAGTCCTAATACACCTCCCGAAGCCGCGCCGATTCCTGCGCCCTTGCCGCTACCGGCAATTCCTCCGATGCCTGCGCCTGCGGCAGTGGTTTTCGCAATCGTCGCAGCATCTTTGCCCTTGCTCGAATCACCCTGGATGGTGCCTTCGGTACCGGTCGTGCTCATGGTCTGCGAGCCGGGAACGCCTTCCACCGTCGCGGGCAGCAGCACGGTGTAGCCGTTGGGAAAAATCATCGAGGTGAAGCTCATCTGCAATTCGGCGCGGCCTTTGACGCGACCGGGTCGTGCCACGCGCCGAATGACGCCTTGGACGTAGGTCCCGGCGGGAATCAGGATGTGATTGTTCTGGGTCACCGGAAACGCGGTTTGCGCATACACCGGATCGCCTTCCTTGGCGGTTTTGGAGGTGATGCCTTGCATAAGAGTGAGCGGAATTTTGGTGCCCGAAGGAACGTTGTAATCAACGGAAGGGTCTACGTTCGCCTGCTGTTGGACGATAGGAGTTCGAGGCGCAACATGCGCCTGGTCTTGCGCAGGCAAGGCCGCAACAGCAGCGATTACGGTCACGGACAACAGCACAACGTAACGCATAGGTCTTCCTGAAAGCGAGGATACAGCAGCTAGCTCTCTGAAACGCGAAAATCAATACAAAGTCGCGCCGGAGCACTAAGAGCGGCGACATAGAGTGTGCCAATAAATGATGTGCGCGAGGGAAATCGATTTTCCTCAGGGGCTAAAGCCCAATGTATATCCTGGCCGAAGCGGCACGGCTGAAGCCGTGCCCTTTCACGTCGCATCTACGGGAGTGGTCGCCGACCGCCTTTCCGCTACTTCAGGTTGTACATTGCGTTGACGTGCGCAGTCACGGTGATTTTCTGCGCGCCGAAGTCCTCGGTAGGCGCCGGCGCAGCCTCAGCATTCATCGCCATCGCCTTTGCAGCCATCGGCATGGGCCGTGGACGAGGCTGTTCGTAGGTATCAACCGATGCGTAGGAAAGCTCGCCGAGTACGCGACCACTGCTGCGGGCGACGGCGTTGGCTTCGTCATGTGCGCGGCGCAAGGCATCTTCGACGGCCTTGATTTTGGCCGCGTCCATGTCCTCAAGCAGGTAGCTGAGCGACTGGTTGCCAGTGACGTCGATGTCGGCGAGGCCCTGAGTAAGCGGACCGACCTTCGAAAAATCCTTTACCTTGATGGTGATGCTCGAGTCAACCCGATAACCAACCAGCTTGCGCTTGGGATTTTTGTAGTCGTAAACCGGCTGGACAGAAAACATGCCCGACTTGCGCCTGCTTCGGATCGAGTCCGTTGCTGCGCAGAAGCTGGCGAACCTGCTCGGCCGACTTTGTGGCGCGAGCGTAGGCGGCTTGCAGGTTGTCATCCTGGGCTGAGATGTTGAATTGAAGTTCAGCCGTGTCGGGCTCCGATTCGAACTTACCGTCGGCGCCCACCCAGACCGTGTTCGGTAAGGGACTTCCGGTGCGGTCCTGGGCGATGATGCTGCCAGGTGCGAAAAGGAGGAATGAGATGGCCAAAAGAGAAGCGGCGCGCGAGATCCAATAGAAGGGCTTCATTCTGTCTTTCAGACGAGACCGATTGGGTTTCGTCAACTTCAAAGATTGTACTCAAGGCGTGAGTAGCTTGAACGGTCATGGTCCTGCAATATGTTTCATTTTGGGAACAGTCCACGAATCTAGATCGATACGACAAATACGAACCTCTCTGCATCTATATTGGGTAGAGAATGGATGATCATGAAAGCCAGTGGCGAAGACGAGAGGATCGCGCCGGCCGCGGCGCCAGAGGAGCGAGCCATGCGTAAGTGGTTGGTCGCCTTAGGTGTGCTCGGAGTCGGTGGCGTTGGTGCGTTCCTGCTCTCGGAACGGGGACAACAGGCGTTGCGGCGGCTGCTAGCGCGGTTCGAGGAAAACCCGGAACCGTGGTGCGACTGGAACCAGACGGCCCAAGCCGAATTGGAGCGCATTCAGACTGCACTGAATCAGATTGCACAGTCGCTCGACCCGCACGGCGAGCCAGGACGTTAATCAATCTTGCGATAACAACACTGCGGACCTCGCAAAACCGAATACTCAGAACTTAACTACCGGCAACCTCATTGATTTTTGCTGCCATGCGGACATCGCGCTGGGTGACTCCGCCGGAGTCGTGCGACACCAGCGTCAGAGTCACCTTGTTGTAGTTGATCAGAATGTCGGGATGGTGGTTCGCCGCTTCGGCAGCGACCGCAATGCGGTTGACGAACTCCATCGCCTGCAGAAAATTGCCGAACTGAAAAACTCGAACGATGGCTTGGCCGTTGCTCGTCCAGCCGGGCAACCTCTTTAGCGCCTGATCAACCTCGGATGCAGAAAGTACAGTGCTCATGCCGGCTCTCCTGGTTACCGCTTCATGCTCTACCTGGCTTTTCGAGAAACGTCCGGGGCGTCAATTTCGTGGCGTAGTTGCAGCCACAGCTCGTCGGAAATTGACATGAAGGTGATCACGACCTGGGGATCAAACTGGCGACCGGAGTACTTCTGAATTTCCCGACGGGCAGCGGGGATGGACTGCGCAGCGCGGTAGGGGCGGTCAGAGGTGATGGCGTCGAAAGTGTCGGCCACGGCAAATATGCGCGCGCCAATCGGGATCTGGTCGCCTTTCAGTCCGCGCGGATAACCGCTGCCATCGTATCGTTCCTGATGGGAATAAACGATCTGAGCAGCCTCATGCAGGAAAGGAATCTTGCGGAGCATCTGGTAGCCCAGCAGGGCATGCTCGCGCATCAGCATTTGTTCTTCGGGCGTAAGTCGTCCGGGCTTGCGCAGGATGGCGTCTGGGATTGCCATTTTGCCAACATCATGCAGGAAGGCGCCGCGAGCGATGACGCGCACGTCTTCGCTGGGGAGCTCCATGGCCCGCGCGATCGCGATAGTGAATGCGGTAACCCGCTTGGAGTGTCCTTCGGTTTCGGCGTCCTTTAAGTCCAGCGCATCGCCCAGCGCCTCGAGAGTGATGTCGTAAGAGCGTTCGAGTTTCTGCATGTTGCGTTCGAGTTCGGACATAGCCCGCTGCAGAAGTTCAGTTCGCGCGGCAACCAGAGTCTCGAGCTTGTTCTGGTAAGCAAGGTTTTCCATCTTGAGGCGGCGGTTCTCGAGAGCGCGGCGCACCGTGGCCAGGAGTTGGTCGCGCTCGAACGGCTTTAAGAGGTAGTCGTAGGCGCCGCTGCGGATGGCTGCTAGCGCCACGGAGATGTCGTGCACCGCCGTAACCATAACTACCGGCATCTGCGGATGGCTTCGGCGGACGCGCTCCAGAAGGGCGAATCCATCCATGCCTTCCATCGTGAGGTCAGACAGCAGGAGTGCGAAGTTGTCGTCTGCTTGCAAAGCGGCGGCGGCGTCTCGACCTGACGTAACGGCGCGGCATTCGTAGCCGGCGCTGGTCAGCATCGAGGAAACGACGTCACGGATAGAGCCGTCATCGTCGACGACGAGGATGCGTTCCTCAAACATGGCGTGATCGGAACTCATGGAACCCTGGGAAAAGCCACCAGCTTGCGACAATTGTACTCACGGTTGCAAAGTTCTGCCGCTTCCTTCGAGCGAAAAGAGACGAACTGGTGCATCCGGCTGCGCGTGCAGGGCCGTCAGTTGGGCCGCTTGGTTGGAGGGGGAGCCGAAACCGAGGATGACTCACTCCGCCGAGACTCGACGGAACAGGAAACGCTGCGTCACGTGGGAACTCCCAACTTAGGCAGCAGCCATTGCGTGAGGATGACGTAGCCGGCAATGAGTAGAAGGATCCAGACCCAGTCTGACAAAGTAACTCCTGAAATACTGTACCGCGCGCCCGCTTGCGTTACTGCTGCTTTAGCAATGCGGTAACTTCTTCGTCGAATACGGACACGTCGGTCGCGCCCAGGTGTTTCGAGTGGATACGCCCTTCGCGGTCGATGAGGAAGTTTACCGGCAGCCCCATGACGCCGCCAAATCGGTCGGCCAGCTTGTCGTCACCCACAGCGACGGGATAGTTCATCTTGTATTGCTGGTAGAACTCGCGCACCGGCTTGGCGTCGTCGTCCATGGAGATGCCGATCACCTGAAAGCCTTGCGGCCCATACGTTTCCTGCATCTCGACAAAATGCGGAATCTCGGCGCGGCAAGGGGTACACCAGGTCGCCCAGAAATCGAGAAGCACGACCTTGCCTTTGTAGTCGGACAATGAGAGCTTTTGGCCATCGATGTTGTTGACCGTGAAGTTGGGGCGGAGTTGCCGGAAGTGGTCACCTGCGGTCTTGGCGTTGGCGCCGGCTGTAATATGAACGCCTGGCCAGGCAGGCGAACACGACTAGCCAAATCGCAACGCGTTTAGTAGATCAGAGAGGTCGACATTTGGATTCGGTAACATTCAATGTGACAGACTCAGCTTAACTACTACGAGAATCAACAACACCGCTAAAATCGCACCAATTACGGTGACAAAAACCATCGTCCCACGCCACAAGCGGTCAGCTCTGAGCCTCGTTCGGGATGAGTTATACCGCCGGCTAATGGAATTACGACGTGCGGATATCACCATCATTCCCCCTTAGCGACGGGATAGCCCTTATTGACCCAGTCGGTGCCGAAGTTGTTGGTGATATAGAGGGCTTTTACGTTAGTGAACGCAAGGGAGTGCAGCAACTGGTACGCGGGATGCATGTTGGGGCAATGGCCCCAAGGGCAGCATCCGCAATAAATGACGATGGCGGTGTTTTTCGGCAGCGATTTCACGCGCTCGCGAAGCTTCTGCTTTCCTTCGTCGGTTGAGCCGGGGCCGATGTACTCAGAGCCGGGGATGTGCGCCTGCGCGTAGAGCGTGTGCGGGCCGACCTCCAAGATCAGCGGCTTTGGCTGAGCAGATCGGAGAGACGTGGCGAGCTCCTCTGGCGTTAGCAATTGCGAGTTAGGAATGGATTTGTCGGAGGGAGCGGACTGAAAGCTGTAAACGACAGGATTGGTTCCGTCGAACAAGACCGGGCCCTGGGCGAAAGCAGAGGAGTGAAAGAGCGCCAACGCGGCGGTAAAGACGAGAGCGAGATAAATCAATTTTTTCATAGTGTGTCTTTTCGGATTAAGTAACCCGCAGTACCTCAGGGGCTAAAGCCCGGTTATTTGCGATAAGCTTTCGGCACGGCTAAAGAGGCTGCTGAGAAAGTCATTTTCGCTGCTGAAGAAAAACCTCAGGGACTAAAGCCCTACCGTATTTTCAATGTCTTACGGCACGACTGAAGTCATGCCCTGATACAAAACCATCGGCGAAGCAACTTTTTCAGCAACCTGTAAAGCCGTGCCCCTTCAAAACAATCGCGCGAACGCTGACCCGAAGGTCAGCTCTACCCATTTGATGCCTCCGCATCCTCCGCGGCTTCGAGCGCTTCTTCTTCCTCGCGTTTAAGCGGCCGCAAGAGCGGAAAGAGAATGACGTCGCGAATGGAACGTGAATCGGTCAACAACATAGTAAGGCGATCGATGCCCACGCCTTCGCCTGCCGTCGGCGGCAGGCCGTAGGAGAGGGCGCGAATATAGTCCTCATCCATTTGATGCGCTTCTTCGTCGCCGCGAGCGCGCTCGGCAAGTTGGCCTTCAAAGCGGCGGCGCTGCTCTTCGGGATCGTTGAGCTCGCTGAAGGCGTTGCCGATCTCAAGGCCGCCGACAAAAATCTCGAAGCGCTCGACCCAATCAGCGTTTTCCTCGGGCTCGCGCTTGTTTTTCGAGAGCGGCGAGATGGCGAGGGGGAAGTCGTAGATGAATGTTGGCTGGACGAGGTGCGGCTCGGCGACAAACTCGAAAATCTCGGCGATGGTCTTGCCTAGCGGCGCGCCAGGATCGTAGGGGATGTGCGGGTTGGTGGCGTTGTAGCGACGCACCATCGCGCTTAGTCCCTCGGCGGTGGAGAAGTCGGCCATTGCGGGCTTCGCGCCGGCGTTTTCGGGCCAGTATTGGATGATGGCGTGGCGCATGGAAAGGCGCTGAAACTTCGACCAGTCGATCTCGTGTCCATTGAAGTGGGAGATGGTCGTGCCGTTCACGTCCTGCGCGACTTGGGCCAGCATGCGCTCGGTGAAGTCCATCATGTCCATGTAGTCGGCGTAGGCCATGTAGAACTCGAGCATGGTGAACTCAGGATTGTGCTGCGTCGAGATGCCTTCGTTGCGGAAGTTGCGGTTGATCTCGTACACGCGGTCCATGCCGCCGACGACCAGGCGCTTGAGGTAGAGCTCGGGCGCGATGCGCAGGAACAGGTCCATGTCGAGCGTGTTGTGGTGGGTGGTGAATGGCTTGGCGACTGCGCCTCCCGCGATCGAGTGCATCATCGGCGTTTCGACTTCGACGAAGGCATTGGCGTCGAGGAAGCGGCGCAGGGACTGCACGACCTTGGCGCGCTTGATGAAGACTTCGCGCACGTCGGGGTTCATGGTGAGATCGACGTAGCGGCGGCGGTAGCGGGTTTCAACGTCCTGCAGGCCGTGCCATTTTTCGGGCAGCGGGAGAAGGTCCTTCACCAGGAAGGTGATTTCTTCGACGTGGACGGAGAGTTCGCCTGCACGGGTACGGAAGAGATAGCCCTTCACGCCGATGTAGTCGCCGAGGTCGAGCAACTTATAGAGCGCGAAGCCTTTTTCGCCAACGTTATCGAGCTTGACGTAAATCTGGAGGCGCTTGCCGCCTTGCTGGAGGTGGGCGAATCCGGCCTTGCCCATGAGGCGGATGGACATGATGCGTCCGGCGACGCTGACATTGACCTTCGGCTCGGCCAGTTCTTCGGCGGCCTTCGGCAGGTATTCGTCGAGAATCTGCGGGATGGTGTGCGTGGATTCATAGCGGTAGGGATAGGCGAGCTGCCCCAACGCTTCGATCTGCTTCAGCTTTTCTTTGCGAAGTTCGTAGATTTTCTGGTCGAGGGCCAAATGTGGATTCCTAGTGTGTGCGCGAATCTTCAATTATAGAGTGCCGCCGGGTTAAAACCCGGCTCCTTTCAAACGGCGATGCCTGACGCGGCGCTGAAGCGCCGCTCTACCAAAAGGCCAAGCTGGACCGGTTGCTGAAGCGCCGCCCTACCGTCGGCGGGATTGGTGTACCCCCTCCCCTTGGCTCCTTGTGTTTTCAATCGTTTGTGAGAGGGTTTCGCTCAAGCTTTGTGGGAACAAAGGATTTAGTGCTACGTCATAGATTTCATTAGGGTTAGAAGCGAGGTTTTGGGCGCGATGGGGGCGGCGAGCGGCCTCGTCGCGGAAGGCAGCGGTAGCCATATCCATGATCCGGAGCATCATCAGGGCGGCGTCAGGGTCGATGCGCTCGGTAGCGAGAACACGGTTGATCTCGGACTTGTTCCAGTCAAGGTCGCGAGAGGTCTCGGGGACGCGAAGGCGGAGGATAAGGGAGCGGCGACGGGCGCGGGCCATGTTGTGGAGGCGGGCCTGGGCATCGAGGTGATGGCGACAGCAGGCGCGGCGACGGACGGCGGGCTGCTGGCAGCGGCGTCCGTTGGGGAGGATGTGGCGGCAAATACGAATGATCGGGGCGCACGAGTTCATAGAGACCTCCGGGGGTCCAATGTTCAGGGTAGGTTCAAGCGCGAGGGAACTCGAAGAAAAAAGAGCGGGGCGACGTTACGAAGGTAACCAGAAATTTTCCCGAAATGGGAAAGAGGGGGGCAGTACGCCCATCGCCACAGCCCCACATATCCCAAGACCGGGGATATGGGCCACCGGCGACGGTCTGTTCGATAGCAACAAGGAGTGCACATCCACTTGCTCCATAATAAATTGACTGCGGTACAGTAAGCTGGTAACGTATGTGCCTCAGAGTGGGAGGACCTATGGGTTGGGCCTTTTCGGTGGCCTTGTGCTGGTCTACTTGTTGGTTGGCGTTATTCCGTCAGGGCGCGAGTGCGATAATTGCTTCCGGCGGTCTGATGGGCGGCGTCGTCAACAGGACCCGGGATCAGATACTACCGGTCCTGGCGCTCAAACCGGTACGGGGTGTTTCGTAAGGGGCACTTTAATTGCAACTGAAAAGGGCCCGCTTCCGATAGAAGAAATCAACCTTGGGGATCGTATCTATTCTTTCGCTGAGGAAAGCCCAAGAATCTCTGAACAACGTAGAGGCATCTCTCAACACTAGCAAGAAGCGGAAGGTTCGAAACGGCGAGATCGCGCTCTGGCGGCAGGGTCTCTGACGGAACTAGGTCGGCCAAGAACTCCGGCCGGGAAAGCACTCTTAAACCGCTCCGCAGCTTAACCGATAACCCACAGAGTCAAGAACCAAAGCTCCCAGTTTTGAAAAAAGTGAAGAAACCCACACGTATACGTAAACACAGAAAGGTGAAAGAGCACCCGTGAGGACGACGACGGTGGAACTGATACCACAACTAAACCGAAGGAAAAAGAGCGGTAAAGAAGGCAAGGGGCTGACAGCCTAAATCGCCTCTGCAGAAGTGGCAAGAACCCCCCGACCAGCACACCCGCACGCGGCGGTAAAAGGACCCTGAACCGGGCGAACAAAAAACGCGACAAGCCACTGAACACATCAACCCGGCAGAACAAGTGCCCGCAACGACCCACACACCTAACGGAAACGGAACAAAGCCACTAGAACGAGCGCACCGCCAACCGCGCCAACCCGCGCAAAAGCAATGCAGATCGGAGACCCAGGTACAGCTGCAAGGCTAGAACCGACTGTAACAAGCCGAGCAACGAAGACCGCCCGCGGGCCGGTCGGTCGTCAGTGAGTCGCGCAGACGAAGAGTGGCAAAAGCCCCACATATCCCAAAAACAGGAATATGTGGGCCACCGGCCAGAAAGAAATACGATAGCGGTTGCCATGCGATTGCGACATAATACGCAGACATCAGCGCCATGGACCACACCGTTCGCGATTCGCTCGTCGTTGCAGCCGGACTCTGTACCAGCATCTTAACTACATTTGTGCTCTGGCTGTGCCTGCATTATTTTCACTTTGCTATTTACGGATTTTCGTATTGGTTTGTCCCCATCGGGGCTGTCCTGTGCGGAGTCACAGCAGGAAGTGGCTACTACTGGGCAGCGCTGAAACTACATCGCAAGGCGACTGCTCTCATTTTGGCCAACTTGCTGTGCATGGCGGTATCAACCTATTTCGTCGTGCACTATCTGCAGTACTACTCGATAGACGTGGGTGGACAACATGTGCGCGATCTAGTCTCTTTTGCCACCTATCTTGACCTGGTGATTCGTAACCAAAAAGTAAGCTTAATGATGACTGGGTTGGACACCGGAGCATTAGGAATTCTTGGCTATGTCTTGGTGTTGGTTCAGATTGGCGGATTTGCCTACGGCGGATTTTATCTATTCTCGAAGTTGCGATTGCGGGCTTATTGCGAAAGGTGTGAAGCGCTTCTAGGTCAGAGCATGGTGGATTCGCGATACGCGGTTGCCGACGAAGAGATGTCGCAGTTATTTGATGCACTCAAGAAGTTTTATAAGGGAGGACAGATCAGTGAGGCTATCAGTTTCTTTGTCCAATGGGGTTTGCCAATACCGCCGGGCCACTGCCGCCTTGCGACTGATATTGTGTTGTGCCCTTGTACGAAATGTGGCGGCCAATGGGTGCAGTTCCAAGGCCGCAAGCTGATTAAGGGTGATTACCGGAATGTCGGTAGCTGGTACGTCGCAGGCTTCGCGTCGACGCCGGTGATTGCGATGCGGACAAGACAGAATTGATACGAGTGAATAAAAGCTGGCTTTGAATGTTGCAAACGCATTATAAAAGGGCGCCCCTTTGAAGTAGGTTTTGATCTCTCGCATCAACGCCTACAGGAAGGAGCACCCTCATGAATGACGCTAAGTATATTGGGCTGGATGTTCATCAAGCAACGATCTCGGTGGCGGTTCTGGATTCTGCTGGCAAGCTGGTGATGGAAGCGATTCTGGAAACGAAAGCCGAAACGATTCTCCAGTTTCTTGGTGGTCTGCGCGGCAGTTTGCACGTGACCTTGGAAGAAGGAACCTGCGCGGCGTGGTTGCACGATCTGCTGAAGCCGCATGTGGCACAAGTGTTGGTGTGTGATCCGCGCAAGAACGCGCTCATCAAAGCCGGGAACAAGAGCGACCGCATCGATGCTCGCAAGCTGGCCGACCT
Source organism: uncultured Acidobacteriaceae bacterium (assembly GCA_963730105.1). GTDB lineage: Bacteria > Acidobacteriota > Terriglobia > Terriglobales > Acidobacteriaceae > DASRAA01. The sequence goes on along the minus strand of CAVSQO010000001.1, from coordinate 77,332 downwards.
GTTGTACCTGAACAAGCTCAACCCGGTCTATCACGGCGAAACAGGAATCCGCGCGCTCAAGGAAGTGGCCCGCAGCTACCTGGCATTGACGCGCGATACCACACGGGTGATGAACCGCTTAAAAGCCCTTTATAGGAGTTGGGCGATTCCCTGCGCGGGACAGCGCGTGTACGCACCACGCTATCGCTCGGAATGGCTCGCCAAGATCACCGAAGCCGGCGTGCGTCGCCGGGCGGAGATCTACTACCAGCAGTTGGACGCCTTGCGGTCGTTGCGCGAGCAAGTACGACGAGATCTGTTGGCCGAAGGCCGGAAACACAGCGCGATGAAATTGCTGCGCCAGATTCCTTCGATTGGACCGATTCGGGCCGTTTTGTTGATTGCTCTGATGCAGACGCCGCATCGTTTTCGCACCAAGCGGCAACTGTGGGCCTACTGTGGTTTGGCATTGAAAACCTCCACGAGCGGGGAATACCGAATCGTGGAGGGCCAGCTGAAACGCTCCAAGAAATTCCTGGCCATTCGCGGGCTGAACCAAAACCATAATCACGATCTGAAAAATATCTTCAAGGGTGCCGCGACCCGGGCCGCTGCCGTTCCCGGACCGTTTCAAGAGTTCCACGCCGGTTTAGTAGCCCGAGGGATGAAGCCAACGATGGCGCGTCTCACCCTGGCGCGCAAGATCGCGGCCATCACTTTGATCGTTTGGAAGAAAGGAGTTCGTTTCGACGCCGAACATCTAAACAACAAGCAGCTTGAGCGTCTGTCGAGAGTCCATCCCGGATTCATCTCGGATAATGACCGGTTGGTTCTCCAGACGCTCTGGTTCGAGGGTGAGTATCCAGAATCCCGTTAGGCGTGTGCTTCGGGCACTGAGTCTTTCGAGAAACCCTATGCCCCCTCGGATAACCAGAAAAAGCGATAGGCGAAAAGTCTCAGATAGAACCATGGTTGGCACTGCACAACCGGAACGCTTGCTTCGTTTCGCAAATCGATTGGCGTCGTCGCATCACAGAAAGCCATGCCGAAAGGCGAAGAGGTGAGGTCCGTACCACCGCAGAACGTCTCGCAAATCGCACAGGGGCTGGAAGTCCAGGAAATCTTCTCCACTTCCGGTCGTGGGAGAAGTGTTTCTCTTGACATTCCCCTTTTATAGAACAGGCCTCATCGAACCCTAACCCGAAGTCGTGCCGTGATACGAAGTGGTCGATAGAGCAAGGTACGCCGCTCCGCGGCTAAGGGTGAAGGGTCGCGCAGTGCAGGCTGACGAGGCTACTGAAAAAGTCGGAAATGTCTACGCCTCGCGGACTAAAGTCCGCGAGGGGAATCAAGAACAAATGGCTTAGACGCTGGCCTGAAGGCCAGCTCTACCCAAAACGCCGTTCCGGCAGCCTCTGACGCCCACGCCTAACAGCACAGCGCGGCTCCGCCGCTTGAAGATAGCGAACGGTCGATCGTCAGTTGAAAACAACCCCACATATCCCAAAAGAAGGGATATGTGGGCCACCGGCCAGTACCGGGTTATGCTGCGGGACGTTTCGCGTGGGGAGTGCCAATATACGGGAACTCCTTCAGCGTGTCGCTGTGAGGTTTGAGGCCTGAGGGCGGACACTCATTTTTCGTGAGGAAAGCGAGCCGGTAATCGATCACGTCTTCCATGAAGGTCCGGCCATTGGGATACTTTGCGGGCTTCGTCGGATCGAAACTCAGCACGTCGGGAAGTGTCCCTTCCTTGTCGATCGCGGCAATGGCTTCCTCGCGGGTGTAGTTGCCGGTATGGCCCAGCAGATGGATGAACTGCTCGAGCCATCGCTTGCGGTCGTTGACGGGCTCGCTCGCGTTGTATTCCAGCTTGGTGTCATCGGTGTTGAAGAAACTGCTGACACTGGGATGGCCCGCGCGATCGACGTGCAGCCACTTGCCGTCGCGCGGTACACTGCACCGCCCCCAGATGTGAATCGTGGACTTCGGATTGAGTTCGCTGGTCGGCAACTCGATCACAGTGGAAAACACGTTGGCTTCGGCATTGGAATCCACGCCGGTCCAGGGATACTTGCCGGTCAGATGAAGGTCGGTAAAGTTCCGTTTGCCCGAGGTATCGAACAGGTTCTTGACTCCGTCGAAATCGAAGAAGAACGCGTCACTGCGACTGCCGGCGAAAAATGTGAAAGGACCCGACTTGATGATATTTGGCGTACTGCCGAAGGACACCTCGCCGTCGGCGATGATCTTCGTCCCTACCGCTTCGACTGAGCGCGACTCCTCACCCTTCGCCAAGAAAACGTTAACGGTCTGCCTGCCATTCTGCGGCTTGGAGAACACATAGCTGAACGCGAGATCGTTGAGGTAATCGCCGTCGGTATCGATGTTGAGCCGATAGATTGCGTCGGGGTTAAGAGCATCCGCAAGGGGATTGGCGTTGAGGATGATCACGGTTCTGTTTGGGTCAGAGGGTGACTGGAATGCGTAGAGGTCGCAGAGATCGAGTCGTTGATCGCCCATTGGGGGGCCGAGGCTGAGTCCCGTGAAATGGTTTGACATGCACTTTCTCCTTTTTGTCTAGAGTTCCACTTGGGGGTCTCCTGTTTGGCGAGGGATTATATATCGATCCGCCTCTGCTGGTCGTCCCCGCCCCTTTGGGTATGGCGTCGCTGGCTGAGGGTGAAGGCTCGTCCAGCGCGGGCTGACGGCCACGCCTAACAGCACGGCGCGGCTCCGCCGCTCAAGACAAAAGCCCTTTCCGTGCGTTGGATTTGTGACGTATGTCATTGAATCGGGTTGAGCGAGGCGGTATAGTTGCGCTTCTTCTTAACGCCGCTCCCGTGTGGAGTGATACTAAGGGCAGTCGATCATGCCGCAGAATTACGTACCGATATTTACCTTTGCGTTCGTCGCCTTCCTGGTGGCCGCGGGAACCCTGGCGATTTTCACCCTGATCCGGCCGAAGAAGCCCAACGCTATCAAGCTGATGCCGTATGAGTGCGGCATAACGCCTTTCGCCGACTCGCGCGGGCGTTATACCGTGCGGTTCTACATTGTCGCCATCCTGTTTGTGGTGTTCGACGTGGAAACGATTTTCCTGTTTCCGTGGGCGGTGCAGTTTAAGCTGCTTGGCCTGTTTGGGCTGCTGGAGATGGGCATTTTCCTGGGCATCCTGATCGTGGGATACATCTGGATCTGGAAAAAGGGAGCCTTGGAATGGGTGTAGACGAACGAGCGTCACAGCGGATTACGACGGAGTTAGAATACGGACGTGCGGATGAATCGGCCACAAAAGCCGATCTGCAGGCCGCTCTCGATGCGAAGGGCACGGAGCTGCTCGAGCGAATTGAGAAAGTGGAGACTACGCTGCTGCGCGAGTTCCGCAAATGGGCGGTATCGTTTGAGAGCCGGTTTCGCGCCAATGAAGTGCTCATAGGCGGTTTCAATGAGCGGCTGGTTTCGCTGGAAGAACGCGTCAGTGACATCGAAGGCCGCAAAGACGCGTGACGCGGATCGAATGACACGTTTTTAGCGTTTCTACGGCTCGCCTCGGCGGGCCTTTTGATTACCGTGCGAGCGAAAATTCCTGCGTTGTGACCGTAGTCACAGTTCGCCGTGACCCGCGCACGTCATAGTTAGGGTCGAAGCTGCTAAAAGGTAAGAGTTGTATTCGACCGGTGTCGCCGCAGCTTTAGAGAGGCATTGAATGCCCGAAGACAGCAAGGTCCCAGATTCCGTCTCACCCCAACCGGAGGGCGCCAAGGCGCCCGCGGAAACTGCTGCTCCCGTTAAGCTAGACAACGTAGCCGCTACGCCGAAAGTTGTGGCAGAGGAGGCGAAGGCAGCCGCTCCGGCAGCCGCTCCGGCAGCCGCTGTAGCCGCCCCAGCGGGAGATTCGAAGCCTACTGCCGCGCCTGCCGCGAAGCCTGCCGTACCCTCCGCCAAACCGCCCGCCGCTCCTGCGAAACCGGCGGGGCCAGTTCCCGAGCCGTGGGAGTCAGAGCTGATTACGTCGCTGCGCCAGCAATACGGTTCGGGAATCGTCGAGGCCAGCCGCTACTTGGGACAGAGATACGTAATCGTGGACAGCTCGATCGTGGCGGATATTCTGCGGCGCATGCGCGACGCCGAAGGGTTCGATTACTGCGTGGACATTACTGCAGTGCACTATCCCAAGCGCGAGCAACAATTTGATGTGCTGTACGTGCTGTATTCGTTTCCGCACAACGAGCGCATCCGGGTGAAGACGCGAATCAAAGATGGCGAGCATGTTCCGTCGGCAGTCTCCATCTGGGAGACCGCGAACTGGCTGGAGCGCGAAGCGTACGACATGTTCGGCATCGTGTTCGACGGGCATCCGGACCTGAAGCGAATCTTGTTGCCGGACGATTGGCACGGGCATCCGCTGCGCAAGGATTACGACATTCTGCAACAGGACAAAGAATGGGTGCAGATCAACCTGGGAATCGAAAGCGGACAATGAGCGACGGCTGGGTGCTGGTGGTTCGCTGCGAAAGGCCGCGCGGGCTAAAGCCCGCACGGAATGAGAAAAATAACGACTTGGACGCTGGCCTAAAGGCCAGCTCTACCGTACAAGAAGCCAGCAAGCGATAACGATCGTAATGAGCGACTCAACCAAACTCGACTACCTCGATCTCGATACCAAGGACGAAACTTTCCTCGACTCTACCGAACTCGTGCTCAACATGGGGCCGCAGCATCCGTCGACGCACGGGGTGTTGCGTGTGATTCTGAAGCTCGATGGCGAGAAGGTGCTGGGCACGGAATGCGTCATCGGCTACCTGCACCGCGGCGTAGAGAAGATTGGTGAGAACCGCACCTACGCCATGTTCAATCCGTACGTGGACCGCATGGATTATGTGGCTGCGGTTTCGAACGGGCTGGGTTACTGCGAGACAGTGGAGAAGCTGCTGAACGTGGAAGCGCCGCCGCGGGCGCAGTACATACGAGTCATCATGACGGAGCTGTGCCGCATCGCCAGCCACCAGGTTTGGCTGGGTACGCATGCGCTCGACATCGGCGCGATTACGCCGTTGTTCTACGCCTTCCGCGACCGCGAAGAGATACTCAGGATTTTCGAGAAGTATTGCGGCGCGCGGCTGACCACGCACGCGTTTCGCATCGGCGGATGCATCTACGAGACTTACGAGGGCTTTGAAGAAGACGTCAGGAAATATTGCACGTTCTTCCTGCCCAAACTGGACGAGTACGAAACGCTGCTGACTACCAACCGCATCTGGGTGACGCGCACCAAGGGCGTCGGGATTCTCAATCCGGAAGATTGCATTGCGCTGGGCGTGACCGGGCCGGTGCTGCGCGCCAGCGGCGTGAAGTGGGACCTGCGCAAGGCGCAGCCCTACGAGTGCTACAAGGACATGGACTTCGAGATTCCGACCGGCATCAACGGCGACACCTACGACCGCTACCTGGTGCGGATCGCAGAAATGCGGCAGTCGGTGCGCATCCTGCAGCAAGCGGTGGAGGCGATTCCTTCGGGGCCGATCATGGCGAAGGTGCCCAAGGTGATCAAGCCGCCGGTGGGCGAGGTGTATCACTCCATCGAAGCGCCGAAGGGTGAGTTGGGATATTTCATCGTGAGTGACGGCTCGACCCAGCCGTATCGGGTGCGAGTGCGTCCGCCGTCGTTCGTCAATTTGCAAGCCCTCGACAAGATGGTGCGCGGGATGCTGGTCGCGGACGTAGTCGCGGTGATCGGCACACTCGACATCGTGCTGGGGGAAGTGGACCGGTAAGACGGAGTGCTCGCGGGCTGAAGCCCGCGAGGGAATAAAAATTGTGCGGCGTGGACGCCGGCCTGAAGGCCGGCTCTACCAAGGTTCGGGAAGACGGGAAAGGCATGACGTGGACGCTGGCCTGAAGGCCGGCTCTACCAAGGTTCGGGAAGACAGGAAAGGCATGACGTGGACGCTGGCCTGAAGGCCGGCTCTACCAAGGTTCGGGAAGACAGGAAAGGCATGACGTGGACGCTGGCCTAAAGGCCGGCTCTACCAGAGCGTTGAAATGTTGGACGCAATCAAAAGCTACCTTAATTCGAGTGTCACGCCGGGCGAAGCAGGCAGCCAGTTGTGGGCCACGGTGTACATCGTGGCGATCGTGCTGGGCGTTTCGCTGGCGGTGATCGCGATGAACTGGCTGGAGCGCAAGATTCTGGCGCACATGCAGATTCGCCTGGGGCCGATGCGCGTTGGTCCGCACGGCTTGCTGCAACCCTTTGCCGATGCGCTCAAGCTGCTGATCAAGGAAGACATTATTCCGGCGAATGCCGATAAGGTCGTGTTCTGGAGCGCGCCGGTGGTGGTCACGATGACGGCGTTCACCACGTTCCTCGTCGTGCCCTTCGGGCGCACGCACGCCGTGACCGATATGAACATCGGCGTGCTGTTCATGCTGGGCATTTCGTCGCTGGGGGTGTTGGGCATCATCATGGCGGGATGGTCGTCGAATTCGAACTATCCGCTGATGGGCTCGTTGCGCTCAAGCGCGCAGATGGTGTCATACGAGATCGCGATGGGTCTGGCCATCGTGTGCGCAGTGCTGATGACCAGCCTGCAAACCGGCACCGGCACGCTGAGCATGATTGGCATCGTCGAAGCGCAGAACGCGCAAGGTACGTGGTTCATCTTCAAGTTCTTCCCGTTGGGATTTCTGGCGTTCGTGGTGTTCGCGATCGCGATGATTGCGGAGACCAATCGGGCGCCGTTCGATTTGCCGGAAGCTGAGTCGGAGCTGGTCGCCGGATTTCACACCGAGTACAGCGGATTCCGCTGGTCGCTGTTTTTCCTGGCAGAGTACTCGGCGATGTTGGGTGTGTCGTCCATCGCAGTGACGCTGTGGCTGGGTGGCTGGCTGCGTCCCTTTGCCAACACGCTGAGCGGGCCGACGTGGGACCTGGCGTTTTCGCTGCTGCCGGGATTGTCGTTCCTCGCTATGGGCGCGGGATGCTTCCTGGGAACCATCCGCATGCCGAAAATTGTGCAGATGCGGGCGCAGTCAATCGGCCTGGCGGTATTCGGGGGCCTGCTTGGGTTCGTGGGATTGTTCCTGCTGTTGCCGGGCGTGCGCGAACGGGTGCAGGACATCTTCTGGTTCGTCGCCAAAGTTGCATGCTTTATGTACTTGTACATCTGGTATCGCGGAACATTTCCGCGCTACCGCTTTGATCAGCTGATGAAAGTGGGCTGGAAGGTGCTTCTGCCCACCGGCCTGGGCGTGCTGATTGCGACTGCGGTCTTCGGCATGCGGCATGAGTTATTTGCGGCGGTGGTGGGAGGTGCCCGGTGAGTTTCGTCCACAAAGTGGCGTCGGCTAAAGCCGACTCGGACAAAAAAAGCCAGTGCGTGGACGCGGGCCTAAAGGCCCGCTCTACCTATAAGAGAACGGCCGATGACGCCGAGCTGAAGCTCGGCTCTACCTGGAGGGGCCTGTCGTGAGTGTGGCGCCGTTGTTACGCAAAGTTTTTCTGGTCGATCTGCTGAAGGGCCTGTCGGTCACGTTCCACAACCAGTCGGAGAAGGAGCGGATCACCGAGCAGTATCCGCTGGAGCGGCCGGTAATTTATGAGCGCTATCGCGGACAGCCGCGGCTGAACGTGAATCCGGAGACAGGTGAGTCGCTGTGCATCGTATGCAACCTGTGCGCGCTGGCGTGTCCGGAACAGTTGATCGTGGTCAAGGGCGAGCGCAATCCCGTGACCAAGCGGAAAGAAGTGGTCTCGTGGACCTACGACGTGAGCCGCTGCATGTTCTGCGGCCTGTGCGAAGAAGCATGCTCGACCGATGCGCTGGAGCTGACGCAAGATTATGAGATGGCACTATATAACCGCGAAGGTATGGTGCTGGACCAGACAGCACTGGAGCATGGGCAGGAGCCGGTGAGGTACGCGAAATGAAACAGTTGCCAGTTGCCAGTTAGCCGTTGTCGCAAGCGGAACAGGAGCGCCCGTATGAATCCTGTAGCCACTCCGATTTTTCTTTTACGGGTTGTCGATCGCGGCGATCGTGTTTGCGATAGCGGTGATTACGCGCAAGAACGCCGTTCACGCGGCGCTGTCGCTGATCGGGACGCTAGTCTGCCTCGCCGGGCTGTACCTGATGCTCTATGCGCCGTTTGTTGCTGGCGTGCAGATCGTTCTCTACGCGGGCGGAATCATGGTGCTGTTCCTGTTCGTCATCATGCTGGTGAATCTGGACCAGAACATCCGCGAGATTCAGTTCAACAAGCAGTGGTTGGTGGGATTGATTGCCGCGCTGGCACTGGGTGGATTGCTGCTGTTCGTGATTCGGCAGGGGCGGGCGATTTTCCCGGTGGACCAGGTTGCGGTGCTGCCGGAAGGCTCGAACACCCAGATGGTTGGCTTGGCGCTGTACGGACAATACATGCTGCCCTTTGAGATTGCGTCGCTGCTGCTGTTGGTGGCCATCGTAGGTGCGGTGGTCATGGCGAAGAAGAGGATCTGAGAAACAGTGGCTAGTGGATAGTGGTTAGTGGCTAGATTTGCAAGGCGGTGCCGGGTTGGCGGCGAAGGACAGAAGCGATGAAGAAGATGATGAACGAAACTGACCGGGAAGTTATCCATGACTGAGATCACGACACTGCATTACCTCGTAGTAGCCGCGGCGCTGCTGATTATCGGCACTATCGGCGTGCTGACCCGTCGGAACGTGGTCATCATCCTGATGTCGATTGAGTTGATTCTGAACGCCGTGAACCTGAACTTGGTGGCGTTCTCGCGGCTGTACGGAATGCAGGGGCAGGTGTTTTCGATTTTCGTCATCACCGATGCTGCGGCAGAGGCCGCGGTCGGGTTGGGCATCATCATCGCCTTCTTCCGCAACAAAGAGACGGTGAATGTGGATGAGGCGGATTTGTTGAAGTGGTAGGGCGGCAGAAACGGTAGAGCGGCGCTTTAGCGCCGCGTAGCAGGGTGCTCTAAAGGAATGGGGCTTTAGCCCCTGAATGAAACGATGACCTATTTCGTGACAGCTTGCGCGCACATGCACCGCAATCTCTTTCAGCGGCGCGAAACAGCGGAGTTGATGGTCGCGACTATTTTTCGTTATCGCGGTGCTGGGGAGTTCCAGGTTCACGAATACGTCGTCATGCCGAACCATATACACCTGCTTGTGACTCCCAGGGACGGGAGTTCGACCGCGCGAGCGATGCAGTTGATTAAGGGAGGGTTCTCCCACGAGTTGCGCCAGTCGGGTTCGAGACTGACCGCTGTGTGGCAGCAGAGGTTTCAGGAACGGCGTGTTCGGGATTCGGAGGATTTTGCGAATTTCGCGCGGTACGTTCGTGAAAATCCAGTCCGAAAGGGACTCGCGAGAGTTGCGAGTGATTATCCATATTCATCGGCAGCAGCCGCTGTTCCGTTGGATGAATACCCGGGGCTAAAGCCCCTGACATATAAGAGGGCCGTTGACGCCGACCTAAAGGTCGGCTCTACCTTCGTGAGCTGACAATGTATTTTCTTGACCACATTTGGTTGATTCCGCTGTTTCCCGCGATCGGCGCGGCTTGCATGTTTTTCTTTGGACGCAAGCTGACCAAGTCTGCGGTGAACGGCATTTGCGTGGGCATGGTGGTGCTGGCCTTCGCCTGGGCGTGCCTCGCAGTGTGGCAGTACACGGGATATTCGGCGGCGACTCCCGGCAAGCCGTTTGAGAAGGTGATGTTCACCTGGCTGGGCACGGGCGATAGCAGCTTGAATTACGTGATGCATGGCGGACAGACCGCGCCATTTCGCGCCGATGCCGGCTTCCTGCTCGATCCGCTGTCGGCGATCTGGCTGCTGTTCGTGACCGGCGTGGGCATGCTCATCCACATCTACTCGATGGGCTACATGGCACACGAGGGCGGTTATTACCGATTCTTCGGCTACCTCAACCTGTTTATGTTCTCGATGCTGACGCTCATCCTGGCGAACAATTATGCGCTGATGTTTGTCGGCTGGGAGGGCGTGGGTCTGTGCTCGTACTTGCTGATCGGCTTCTATTTCTTGCGGCACTCGGCGTCGACCGCAGCGAATAAGGCGTTCATCGTCAACCGCGTGGGTGACGCAGGTTTCCTGCTGGGACTGTTCAGCATTGCGTGGTATTTCGGCACGATTCAATACACGCAGGTCAATGCGATCGCGCGCAGTGGGAAGTTTCTCATTGGCGATCCATGGATTACGGCAGCGTGCCTGTTCCTGTTCATCGGCGCCTGCGGCAAGTCGGCGCAGTTCCCCCTGTATGTGTGGCTGCCAGATGCGATGGAAGGCCCGACGCCGGTGTCGGCACTGATCCACGCGGCGACCATGGTAACGGCGGGCGTGTATATGGTGGCACGATCGAATGCGCTATTTGTCCTGGCACCGAATGCGATGAAGACCGTCGCGATCGTGGGTGCGCTGACGGCAATTTTCGCGGCGACCATCGGGCTGGTGCAGAACGACATCAAGCGCGTGCTGGCGTATTCCACAGTCTCGCAACTTGGATATATGTTTCTGGCGCTCGGCGTCGGGGCATTCGCTGCCGGAGTGTTCCACGTGTTCACGCATGCGTTTTTCAAGGCGCTGCTGTTCCTTGGCTCCGGCTCGGTGATTCACGCCATGAGCGGCGAGCAGGACATGCAGCACATGGGCGGCCTGCACGGCAAAATCAAAACCACGTTCGGCACGATGCTAATCGGAACACTGGCGATCGCGGGCATTCCAGGATTCGCAGGATTCTTCTCGAAGGACGCCATCCTGTGGGAGACGTGGTCGCGCGAGGCAGGAGCGTATCGCTACCTGTGGTACATCGCATTCTTGACGGCTCTGATGACGTCGTTCTACATGTTCCGGCTGATTTATCTGACGTTCTTCGGCAAGCCGCGCATGAGCCACGAGGTCGAGCATCATATTCATGAATCGCCGAAAACCATGACGGTGCCGCTGGTTATTTTGGCGCTGTGCGCGGTGGGCGCGGGATACCTCGGCATGCCGCACAGCCTGGGAGGAACGAACCGCTTCGAGAAGTTCCTGGAGCCGGTGTTCGCCAAAGAGGCGCAGGTGCTGGAAGCGGAAGGGAAGGCATCGCAGGTTGTTGCGGGCGAGAAGCAGGTCGAACACACCGATCCGCTCGAGTACGTTCTGATGTTCGCGTCGGTCGGTGCGGCGATTGGGGGTTGGTGGCTGGCGCAGCGCGCGTACAAGAACGCCGACAAAGGCTACAAGGAGCCGATTAACGAAATCTCGCCGAGGTTCTACAAGACGTTGTTCCGCAAGTATTACGTGGATGAAATCTATGACTGGTTCGTAACCGGACGGACAAAGATTGCCGGCGTGCGCCTGGGCATGCTGGGTCTGGGCGAAGGACTGTGGAAGTTCGACGCCGACGTGATCGACGGCACGGTGAACGGCGCGGGATGGATCACGAAATTCACCGGCCGACTTTCCGCCTGGTGGGACAAGTGGATTATCGACGGCGTAGGCGTAAACGGTCCGGCAATTCTGGCGCGATTGGCGTCGTATCCCATGCGTTTGCTGGAGTGGGGACTGGTGCAGTGGTATGCGCTGGTCATGGTCGCCGGGCTGGTGTGTTTCGTTTTCTATTACGTGGTGAAGTGGTGACCGAGATCAGGTAGAGCGAACCTTTAGGTTCGCGCCGAGGAACAGTATAGAAACATCGAGGGCTTTAGCCCCAAACTCTTATGACGACTTACTTCATCACGATCTGTGCGCACATGCGGCGGAACTTGTTCCAACGTGACGAGGTTGCTGAACTCATGGTCGCCACGTTTGCTAAATATCGTGATGCCGGAGAGTTCGAGCTTCACGAATACGTTGTCATGCCAAACCACGTTCACCTATTGATATCTCTGAACGGTCAGCAACGGTTGGGCCGAGTTGTGCAATTGATTAAGGGCGGTTTTTCACATTCCTTGCGAAACCGCGGCGTTGCTTTTCCGGCGGTGTGGCAACAAAGGTATTACGACCGCCGAGTGCGCGAAGCCGATGAGTTTGCCGAATTCTCACGATACATTCGCGAGAATCCGGTGCGAAAAGGTCTGGCGGAACAAGCCGAGGATTACCAATTTTCGTCCGCGGGAAGAGTGCCGGGGCTAAAGCCCCGGGATCCTAATAAGGGCGGCGGGGACGCGAACCTGAAGGTTCGCTCTACCGTCAATACCGACACGGACGTAAAGGTCCGCTCTACCGTCAATACCGACACGGACGTAAAGGTCCGCTCTACCGTCAATACCGACACGGACGTAAAGGTCCGCTCTACCGTTAATGAGGGGAGGGCGGACGCGCACCTGAAGGTTCGCTCTACCGTTCGGAGCTACGAGTTAAAAAATGTATAACCACATACTTTCGATCATTCTGTTCACGCCGCTGGTGGGCGCGATCATCCTTCTATTTCTGCCGAAGGGGAACAAGGACGCGATCCGCTGGGTGGCGAACATCTTTGGCATGCTGGGGTTCGCGGTTTCGCTGCCTCTGGTGCCGTGGTTCTGGGCGCTGAAAGAGCGCAACGGCTTCCAGTTCGTGGAAGGCTCGCCCAACAACTGGATTCCTTCGATTGGCGCGGGCTACGTGCTGGGCATCGATGGCATCTCGTTCCTTCTGATCATGCTGACCACGCTGCTGGGGGCGATTTCGATCCTGTCGTCGTGGGAAGCCATTCAGGACCGCGCCAAAGAATATTACGCGTGGTTCCTGGTGCTGCAAACCGGTATGCTCGGCGTTTTCATGGCCAACGATTTCTTCCTGTTCTTTGTTTTCTGGGAGGCCATGCTGGTGCCGATGTATTTGCTGATCGGCATCTGGGGCGGACCGCGCAAGCTGTATGCGGCGATCAAGTTCTTCCTATACACGCTGTTCGGCTCGGTGTTGATGCTGCTAGGCATCATCTTCCTGTACTTCCATCACCACACGCTGACCGGGGTGTACACGTTCTCGCTGACAGAGTTGTACGCGACCGCGCCGAAGATTGCCGGGCCAGCCGCGATCTGGCTGTTCTTCGCGTTCTTTCTCGGATTCGCGATTAAAGTCCCGATGTTTCCGTTCCATACTTGGCTGCCGGATGCGCACGTAGAGGCGCCGACGGCGGGCTCGGTGATTCTGGCGGGCGTCCTGCTGAAGATGGGGACGTACGGCTTCCTGCGCTTCTCGCTGCCGTTCTTCCCGGCGATAGCGATGACGCCGTGGGTACGAAACTTGCTGGTTACGCTGTCGATCATCGGCATCATCTACGGCGCGCTGGTCTCGCTGGTACAGAAAGACATGAAGAAGCTGGTGGCGTATTCATCCGTCAGCCACTTAGGTTTTTGCACGCTGGGCATCTTTGCGTGCAGTCCACTGGGAATTAGCGGATCGGTGATTCAGCAGATCAACCACGGCATCTCCACCGGCGCACTGTTCTTGATTGTCGGCATTCTGTACGAGCGGCGACACACGCGCGAGATTTCCGAGTACGGCGGCATCTCGACCATTATGCCGATGTACGCAACGATCGCTCTCATCATGTTCATGTCGTCGATGGGACTGCCGCTGCTGAACGGGTTCGTTGGCGAGTTCACCATTCTTCAGGGCACGTTCATGGAGAACAAGTGGTGGGCGGCCTGGGCGGCGCCGGGCGTGATTCTGGCGGCGGCCTACCTGTTGTGGCTCTATCAGCGAGTGTTCTTCGGAAAGAACGAAAATCCCAAGAACGCGAATCTGAAAGACCTGTCGGCGCGCGAAATCGCCACGTTTGTTCCGCTGGTGGTGCTTTCGTTCGTAATCGGCCTGTATCCCAAGCCGCTGTTCCAGATTCTGGCGACGCCGGTCAACAACCTAGTGGCTACGGTGCGGCCGGATTATCCGGGGCTGACGAAACCAGTCGTTGCGGCCCAGCCGGCGAATACTGCGCAGCCGGATGCTGCGGCCCCACTGCCTGAACCGTCGAAAGCGCCGGTGCCGCTTGCTCCCACGAACCAGACCGGTGCTTCAGGACACCCTCACGTTCATCCGCTTTCGAAGAGTCGCTCTTCGCTATTCGCTCTTCGCCTTTCGCAAGAGTTGCAAAAAGAGGCTCGATGAGGAACTACGAAGACCTCGAGGTGTGGCGAAAGGCGCACGCGCTCACAATTGGACTGTATCGTGTAACGGAAGCATTTCCTCGGGCAGAACTATTCGGGCTCACCTCACAGATCCGCCGCGCGGCAGGATCGATCGGCGCGAACTTAGCCGAGGGCTGTGGGCGATGGGGCGACGTCGAGTTTGCTCGCTTTGTCCGAATCGCAATGGGCTCCGCCAGTGAACTACAGAACCATTTAAGGCTGGCCAAGGACTTGCAACTTCTAAGCGAGCAAGACTACAGAGCCGCCCTCAAAGACCTGACGAGTGTTCGCCAGATGTTGACCGCATTCCTGCAAACGCTTGTAGAAACGTCCGGGATTTTGCATCCTGCGTCAATTCGGCGGAATGACGAAAAGCGAAAGGCGAATAGCGATAAGCGAAATCTTAAAAAGGTGAAACTGTGAGCACTTCGCTCGGCCTATATTTTTCGAGCACCGATTACCTGCTGGCTTTGCCCATGCTGCTGTTGGCGCTGTTTGCCATGGGCATCCTGCTGATCGACCTGATTCTGCCCGAGCAATGGAAGCCCGTGAATGCCTTTACCGCATTGGCGGGCGTGGCGTTCTCGGCGGCTGCGGTAGGTAAGCTGCACATGGCGTATCGGGTGGCCGAGCAGCGCGGGATCGAAGTCGCGACCTTCAGCGGGTTCATGGGCGCGCTCGTCGTTGACCGGTTCGCGATTTACTTCTTCTATCTCTTCTTGATCGGCGCCGCGATTGCCATCCTGATGTCCATCCAGTATCTGGAGATTGAGCGCGAAAATCACGGCGAGTTTTATGCTCTGATTCTGTTCTCGGTCGTCGGAATGATGTGCATGGCCGCAGGCTATGACATCGTGCTGCTGTTCATTGGCCTGGAACTGATGGCGATTTCGACTTACGTGCTGGTTGGCTTCCTGCGGCGCGACAAACGCTCGAACGAAGCTGCGCTGAAATACCTGCTGCTGGGTGCGTTTTCGTCGGGACTATTCGCCTACGGCTTATCGCTCTTTTACGGCGTCACCGGCAGCACCAACCTGGGCATGATCGCTCGCAAGCTGCAAGAAGTGATGGCGACGCGGCCGCACGATCCGATAGTCGCGTTTGCATTGCTGACGACGACGGTGGGCCTGTTGTTCAAGATTGCTGCGGTGCCGTTCCACCAGTGGGCACCGGACGCGTACGAAGGCGCGCCGACCAGCGTGACTGGTTTCATGTCGGTGGCCGTGAAGTCCGCGGGATGGGCGCTGCTGCTAAGGATCTTTTTATTCGGTTTGGGCCCGCTGCGTCCGATGTACGTGCCGCTGCTGGTTGTTGTCTCGATCATCACCATGACCGTCGGCAACCTGGCGGCGATTACGCAGAACAACTTGAAGCGGCTGCTGGCCTACTCGTCGATCGCCCACGTCGGATACATGCTGCTCGGCCTGGTGGCCAGCGATGGCGTGAACAACTCCACGGGCATCATGGCCATCATGATCTACCTGCTGGTGTACACGTTCATGAACCTCGGGGCGTTCGCAGTGATCACGTCGCTGCGGCGGCGCAACATTATTGGCGACGACATCGATGACATCGCGGGCCTGTACTCCAAGGCGCCGGTTGAGACGATGCTGATGCTGGCGTTTCTGCTTTCGCTGTCAGGCATTCCTCCGCTGGCGGGATTCTGGGGCAAGTACTTCATCTTCTTGAGCCTGATCCAGACCGGGCACTATGCCTTGGCTTCGCTGGCTGTGTTGTATTCGGTGATTGGACTGTATTACTACATGCGCATCGCAAGTGCCATGATCATCAAACCAGCGACCGACGGCACGCCGGTGAGAGTGGGGCCAGCCATGACCCTGGCGCTGGCCGCAACCGCGGCGGGAACCGTCGGGATCGGTATCTTTCCCAACTTCTTCATCAATGCAGTGAATTGGTCACTGGGACTGGTGCAGGGTTCGCATACCGCGATGCTGATGCGGTAGGTGGCCACTCTTGCGATCTCCCTCAGGGGCTAAAGCCCGGCGTCGTGAATGTCACTTGCGGCACGGCTGAAGCCGTGCCCCTTCAAGGCAAGAGCTGGACTACATCAACTGTGAAACCGCTGTAAGAGCATCTACGGCACAATAACGACTCTGCGGCCATCGAGGTCGCCACGAGTCCACACCCTTTCAATGTCCGCCAGCGGAACCGCCTCGACATCAATATGCAATTGATCGTGAGCTGCGAGGACAAAGAGCTGGGCGAACGTTTCGGACAAGACACTTAGGGGTGGCATCACCCCGGATCCGGTAATCGTTATTGCCGAGCCGCGCAAGGCCATCGCCGGAAGGGAAATGACCGGTCCAGCACTGTCGCCAATCTGAATCAAGCGAGTTCCTGCTCTCGCCGAGGGAAACCCTTTGCGGGTCATGGCTGTAAGCAGTACCTCAACAGGATGGCCCCAGAGGAAGTCGAGCACCACATCGAAGCTGGCTACATCTGCTTCTTGCGAGAATGCCTCGGCCAATGCGTCGTCAGCCTGATTCAGCCCAATGACCGCGTCCGCACCTAGTTTGCTCAACACGGACAGGATGGTTTCGTTTCTTCCCGCAGCGACGACTTTCCCAGCGCCGAGATGTTTCGCGACTTGGATTGCCAGTCTGCCTGCGACTCCAGTGGCTCCCAGAATCAAAACGTTCTCGCCGCGCGACAGGCGGGCGACAGTAATCAAGGGCAGCCAAGAGGAAAGGCTGGGATTGGGGAGAGCGGCGGCGATGACGTCACTGACACCCTCCGGCACAGGCCAACAGAACGATCGCGGTACCACCGTGCGCTGGCACATCGAACCGTTTGGCGCCCGCCATACGCCGAAGAACACGCGGGTGCCGTCATCGAGATGGCCTACGCCTTCGACGCCGCACACGCTCGGCAACTGTTGCTGACTTGCATAGTGCCGACCACTCGCGAGCAGTCGAGTGGACGGGTTCAGCGCTGCGGCGCTCACATGGACGAGCACTTCTTCGTCGCCCGGGGTGGGTTCGGCGAAGGACTCGAAGCGTGGTGGTTGGCCGAAGGTGTGCAGTACGGCTGCGTTCATAATTGCGACTATTATCCGTCTTGGGAGACAATCCTGGAAACTGCGGCGAGTAGAGAAATATCGTATCGGCGTTTTGTATAATCGATAGTTTGCACACCATCCTTGAGGTGAATCCTTTGCAGGCAGAGATCGGAATAATCGGCGGGAGTGGTCTGTACTCCATGCCGGGCCTGACCGATGTGCGCGAGTTCGTGCTGGAGACGCCCTTCGGCGCGCCGTCCGATGCCTATGTGCTGGGCACGTTGGCAGGCCGCAAGGTTGCATTCTTGTCCCGCCACGGACGCGGACACCTGCTGATGCCGACCGAGTTGCCCTATCGGGCGAACATTCATGGGTTCAAGCAGCTTGGCGTTGAGCGCATCGTCTCGCTCTCAGCCGTCGGTTCGCTCAAGAAAGAGCATAAGCCGCTGGATTTTGTGATTCCCGATCAGTTCGTGGATCGCACGCGGCATCGTGTGGACACGTTCTTTGGCGATGGACTGGTGGCGCACGTCGCACTGGCGGAACCGATTTGCGGCGAGACAGCCAAGTATGTCGAGCAAGCCTGCCGCAGCGCCAAGGTCAATGTGAAGCACGGCGGAACCTACCTCAATATGGAAGGGCCGCAGTTTTCCACCAAGGCCGAGTCGGAGCTGTATCGCAGTTGGGGCATGGACGTCATCGGTATGACCAATCTCACGGAAGCGCGGTTGGCGCGGGAAGCCGAGCTCTGCTACGTGACCGTGGCCATGGTGACCGATTACGACTGCTGGCACCCCGATCACGACCACGTGACCGTGGACCAGATCATTGGAGTGCTGGTGAAGAATGCCGAGAATGCCAGCAACGTGGTACGCGAAGCCGTGGCTGCGCTGCCCAAAGCACGCGGCTGCAAGTGCGGTTCAGCGTTGAGCCACGCCATCATCACGGATAAAGCCAAAGTGCCGCCGGCAACGCTGGAGCGCTTGAAGCTGCTGGTCGGAAAGTATTTCGAAAACCAAAATAAATAGGAGTTCGCAATTGTCGATCGTCGTCGTTGGATCTGTTGCTTTCGATAGTCTGAAGACCCCGTACGGTGTGCGCGAAAAAGTACTGGGCGGCGCCGCTACCTATTTCTCGCTGTCCGCGAGTTATTTCACTGATGTCCGGGTGGTCGGTGTAGTCGGCGACGACTTCACCGCCGAAGACGAAGCGGTGATGAACAAACGCGGCGTCGATACGCGCGGTATTCAGCGCGCCCAGGGCAAGACGTTTTTCTGGAAGGGCGAGTACGGAGAAAATATCAACGAAGCGAAGACGCTGCAGACGGACCTCAACGTATTTGCGACGTTTCAGCCGCAGTTACCCGCCGAGTACCTGAATTCCGATTTCCTCTTCCTTGCCAACATCGATCCGGTGTTGCAGAGCAAAGTGCGCGACGCTATGCCGAACGCCAAGCTGGTGGGCGGCGACACCATGAATTACTGGATCAATGATCATCGGCAAAATCTGGGCGAGATGCTCAAGCGTGTTGATGTGCTGTTAATCAACGACGGTGAAGCCAAGATGCTGGCCGGCGACAATAGCCTGCCGCGCGCAGCGCGCAAAGTGCTTGAACTCGGTCCGAAGGCGTTGGTCATTAAGCACGGCGAGTACGGTGCGACCATTTTCTTCCGCGATGGCCAATTTGCGGGCGGGCACCACCCCTTCCGTGCGCCAGCATTACCGCTGGAAGAAGTGCGTGATCCCACGGGTGCGGGCGACAGTTTCGCTGGTGGATTCATGGGCTACATTGCTTCACAGGGCGAAGTGACGCGCAATGTCCTCAAGCACGCCATGTTTTATGGCAGCGTGATGGGTTCGTTTTCCGTGGAGCGTTTTGGCCCCGAGCGTCTGCAATCGCTGACGCGCGATGAGATCGACCAGCGCTTCAGCGTGTTCCGCGAACTGACTCACTTGGATTGATTTGCTTTAGAGAGAATCTGCAACCGGGCCTGCATCCGGCGCCGCGCCTCGGCGGTCTGCCGGCAACGAGCTGGCAATTTGTTCGCGGACCGCGACCATCAATTGCTCCCGGTCAGCGAAGCCGGCGGGATTGATTGGCGGATGGAAGACCAGTTTCGCCGTGCCCGACTTCATCGCCAACGTGCCTTTCGGCCAGAGCTCGGCTGTCCCCAGGATCGTTACCGGGACGACCTGAACTCCAGCTTCCTTCGCCAGATGAAATGGCCCCTTCTTAAAGGGCAGTAATCGGCCGTCCAGCGAGCGGGTGCCTTCGGGAAAGATCACCATACTCAAACCGTGGCGCAGGACTTCTGCCGCGGCGCGCACGCTTTCGATTGCAGCCTCGCGATTGCTGCGATCGACTGGCACCAGTCTGGCAACCTTCATCGCGAACCCGAGAATCGGGATTCGAAAAACTTCTTTCTTCACCAGTACTGAGCAGCGACCGGGGATCGAAGGAATAAGAATTGGAGGGTCAAGGTTCGAAACATGGTTCGACATGTAGATGTAGCTGTGATCAGGTTGCAAGTGCTCCAGACCGCATACGTCGATCTTGACCCCGGCCAGCCGAACGCCGCTGATGCCAAGCCAAGTGGCGACGCGATACATAAAGTTGGCGCTTCTTGTGATGAGCGTAACGAGAAGAAGAAAAGGTCCGACGATGAGGATCGAGAGTCCCCAAAACAGCAGCAGGAAAATCGTGCGAATCACGGTTGGCCGCCAGTCTCGTCATTTCCGTGGATCCAAGCCTCGCGATGCGCACGTTGTTCCGGCGTGACCGCGGGTACATCCTGCAGAATATAGAGTTGCTCGTTTCGCGAGGTGAGCTTGAGCTTGATGTCGTGCTGGCCGCGGCGGTTGACGAGGCGGATTTTGACGGTCGCCCCTTCGTGCAATTGCCCAAACTGCACCTCAACAGGAGCGGTGGCCGGTTTTCCATTGACTGCGACCACTCGATCCCCGACGGCTACGCCGGCGCGCTCGGCTGCACTGCCTTTATCGACGGAACTCACTTCCGGCTGTCCACCCAGGTTCGTTGTGGTGGTAAAACCCCAGTTCACAGAATGGACTGTGGTCTCTGCTACTTGCAGTCCTATGAAACTGAAATACTCGCTGTATGGCAGCTCCTGCACTCCCGCCACGTATTCGTGAAAAAACTCAGCGAAGCTCTGGCCGGTGACAGTCTCGGCCGCCTGCTGCACGCCGTCGGAGTCGGGGAAGAAGAGACCTTTCTTCGCGTAATTGTCATTCATCCACTGAAACAGGTCGCGCAGCGACTTCTGGCCTTGCGTGAGCCGACGCATTCGCAGGTCGAGCAGCACTCCCAGTATCTCGCCCTTGTTGTAGTAGCTGATGCTGCGCTGCGGTGAGCGATAGAACGCATCGCCTTCGAACCACGCATCCAGGCTCGACTCTTCTACCGACTGCCACGCGCGGGCCGGGCGCGTCTGCAATTCATTGATCTCGCTGGCCACCCGGTCGATGTATTGACGGTCGTCGAGCACGCCCGCACGCGCCAGCATCATGTCGCCGACTGTGCTGGTGAGGCCCTCGCTGAACCACAGTGCGCGTGTATCCATGGCGTGCTGGTAGTCGATTGGCTCCAGCGATTGCGGTCGGATGCGCTTGACGTTCCACAAGTGGAAGAATTCGTGTGCACTGACGCTGGCGACAGGCAGCATATTATTGCCGAGTCGCTCAGCGTTCAAATCGATCGCCGTTCCGTAAGCATGTTCCATTCCGCCGGCGCCGTGACCGCGCGGAAAGTGATAGAGGAAGGTGTACTCAGTGAACGGCCGGTCGGCCATCCAATCCACCTCGGCATGGGTGATTCGGCGGAGAATGTCTTCCAGCTTGGCGGTGTTGTAGTCTTTGGGATCGGCATGTACCACAATGTGGTAGGTGGCCCCGTCTTGCTGGAAATCAAAGTGCTGAAACATGCCGACTTCGGCAGGACTGTCAGCCAGGTCGTCATAACCGTGAGCAACGCCGACAGTTTTGTCGACCGCGCCTGCGGGAGCATATCCGAGCACGTGAACACCCTGCAGTTCCCACGCGGCCGGGACGTCAAGCAGTTGCACGCTCATGTTCTGCGCTCGTGTGGCCGGTGAGTACATGAGCACCATGGCCCAATTGAAGAATGCGTGCTCTGCGCTGAGCTGCGCTCCAAACGGCCCGCCTGCGTCGAGATGGATATCGTAATCGACGACTGCGCAACCGTTTGGAGGCGACATCGTCCATTCGCTGGTCTTGCTCTTCACTAACGGAACCGGCCGACCGGCACCGTCGATTGCGCGAACATTCTCTATGTTGGCCGCAAAGTCGCGCACCTGATAAAGCGCGTTCCAGACCGGCATATCGAGAATCAGAGTGCTGCTCGTTTCAGGGAAGCGAATGCTCACGTGTGCCAAGTTGTTCGCCTTGTCGGCGAGAGAAACGAAATATTCGGTGGGTTGGGATTGTGCGCTCGGCGGCGAGGAGCACGTGACCGGCGTAAGGCCCCATGCTCGCTGGGTGACGGCCGCTGCCAGGGTAAAGCCCAGCAAAAGTACGCCGAGGTTGAGTTTGTGCGGATATCTCACGCCGGAGTGGAGACCTCGCGCAACGAGTTGAGCTTGGCCGGAAGCTTCTCGTAGATGCCGCCGAATCCGCCGTTGGAGAGAATCGCGACGACATCGCCCTCGCGCAACTCAGGTGCGATGGCGTCGACGATGTCGTCGGCGGAGGGCAGTAGCCGCGCCGTCTTGCCGATGGCGGTTAACCTGGCGATCACGTTCTCGCCATGCAGTCGTTCCGTCTCGGGTATCGCGTCCGACTTGAACACACCCGCCAACACGATTTCGTCCGCTTGTGCGAGGCTTTCAGATAACTCAGCCTCAAACACCTTGCGCCGCAGAGTGTTGGAACGAGGCTCAAGAACGGCCCATAGCCGGCGTCCGCGATAGCGCGTGCGCAAGGCCTTTAGCGTCTCGCGGATCGCGGTCGGATGATGCGCGAAATCGTCGATGATAGTCACTCCGTGAACTTCTGCGCGGACTTCCAGACGTCGCTTAACGCTGCGGAAGCTATGCAATGCCCGGGCGATGATCTCGGCTGCGATACCGTAGTTGGCGGCCATCGCAGCTGCGGCTGTCGCATTGAGAACGTTGTGCTCGCCGGCCAATTGCATCTCGAATGCAGCCCATGGATCGCCATTACGCCAGACGTTCCAGCGCGTGGTACCGTCGCCGTAATCAACATCGCAGATGCGCCAATCCGAATTGTCCGCGAACCCATAACGCTCGACTTTGCAAAAGGCACGTGCAACGCACTCATCCACGTTAGGATGGCCATCCCACGCAACCAGCTGACCTCGGCGCGGCACCAGGTTCACCAAACGCTTAAACGCTGTCTTTACTTCGTCAAGGTCCTTATAAATATCAGCGTGATCGAATTCGACGGAGGTCAGAATCATCGCGTCCGGGAAAGTAATGCAGAAACTTCGGGCCCTTATCGAAAAAGGCTGTATCGTACTCGTCGCCCTCAATGATGAACTCGCGGCCGGTATCGAGCGCGAACGAGCTGCCAAAGTTTTCCGGGATTCCGCCGATGAGGAAACTGGGGGCACGCTGGGCTTCCGTAAACAGCCACGCTAACAGGGAGGACGTGGTTGTTTTTCCATGCGTGCCCGCCACCACCAGTCGCTCGTGGTCGGCCAGAAACTCATCGTGCACTACCTGCGCCATCGATTGGTACGCCAGGCGCTGGTCGAGCACATGCTCCAGCTCGATATTGCCGCGCGAAATCGCGTTGCCGACGATTACCAGGTCGGGCCGCGGCTCAAGGTTCTTTTCGCTGAATGGTTGAGCAACCGAAATGTTGAGCAACGCCAGGAAGTCTGACATTGGGGGATATGCGGCCGTGTCGGAACCCGTGACCTTATGGCCGCGCTGCTTCAGCATCCCCGCCAACGAGGCCATGGCAGTGCCGCAGATCCCGATCAGGTGAATGTGTTTCGGATTCATGATTTGTGCGCGCGAACGGCGGCGGATTCGGGCTGGACGGAGGCCGCAAGGCCAAGAGTCACGGTTTTTGCCGCGGTGAATCCTGCCGCCACGCCGAAGGGAAGAGTAATGTTGGCACGAGAAACGTGCCCGGACTTCAGACCGTAGGCCACCGGAATGCCGAGGTCGCCGACGACGCGCTCAACCACCTGTTGCAGTGTGTAGTCCTGCCCATCGCGGGAGCTGCAATTCAGCATTTCGCCGAAAATCAGGCCGCGCACGCCGTCGAACTTGCCGGCCAGTTTCAGGTGCATGAGCATGCGATCGATGCGGAACGCCGGCTCGGCCAGGTCTTCGATAAATAGAATCGTGCCGCGAGTTTCGATTTCGTATGGCGTACCCAGAGAAGCGCAGAGGAGGGATAAGCAACCTCCGTAAAGCATTCCCTGCGCGCGGCCGGGAACTAGGGTCTGCACCTCTTCGGCCGCGAATTCACGTTCGTAGGATTGGCCTGAGGCCAGGGCAGCGTCCCACGATTCTTCATCGACGCCGTCGGGACGCGTGTCGACGTTGAGCATAGGGCCGTGAAACGTCACCATGCCGGCTCGATCGCAGAGAAAAGTAAGCAGCGTGGTCACATCGCTGCATCCACAGAAGATTTTTGGGTTCGCCTTGATCAGTCCAATATCAATGTTCGGGAGAAGATAATTACAGCCGTATCCACCACGTGCGCAGATGATGGCTTTGATCTCGGGCCGCGAGAACATCTCGTGGAACTCGTGCAGCCGCCGTTGGGCGTTGCCGGCAAAATACAGATCACGATCGAAAATCGAGGGCAGATAGAACGGCTGATAGCCCTTTCGGATCAGCCAGGCACAGCCGGCCTCTAATGCGTCGCGATCGATGAATCCGGCGGGGGCAATGATTCCAACCGTGTCGCCGGGCCGGAGGGCATCGGGTCGCAGGCGCATAAGTTGGGCAGAATCGGGCATCGGGAAGGACTATCTTAAACGAAAAAATCACCGCGACAGAGTATCGTCGCAGGCCCATAGAGAAAGAGTTCGCGGTCCCACTCGACCGTCTGT
Organism: uncultured Acidobacteriaceae bacterium; assembly: GCA_963730105.1. GTDB lineage: Bacteria > Acidobacteriota > Terriglobia > Terriglobales > Acidobacteriaceae > DASRAA01. The sequence continues at coordinate 53,153 of CAVSQO010000001.1, read as the reverse complement.
GTGCCGCCAGGCGCATGCACGCGTACCGGCGATATCGCCTTGCCGCTGTAAATCGAGGCCGCCGCGGCCGCCGAGGACCCGGTGCCGGAAGACATCGTCTCGCCCACACCGCGCTCGCAAAAGCGGACATCGATCTCATGGTCATTCAACACATGGACCAGTTCGACATTTGCTCCTTGCGGGAAATCGGAGTGAGTCGAGATCTGAGCTGCCCATTCCTGCCAGTCGGTTTCGAAATCCGGCACGAAGACCACGAAATGTGGATTACCCATCGACACTCTGATTCCGCGAACGACGCGGCCGTCTAGCTTGACCGTCAGTTCGCCCCCGACTTCGGGCGCGCCCATCGATGTGCGGAATTCGAATCGCATCCCATCGCGGCCGGTCAGCTCACAAGTTTTTAGGCCGGCGCCGGTTCGGATAACAGCGGATTCGCGGCCGCGTTCAGCGCAAAACCATGCCGCCACGCAACGAGTACCGTTTCCCGAAATCTCCGCTTCGGAGCCGTCGGTGTTGATGAGACGAATGGCTAAGTCTGCATCGGATGCGGGCAAGACCCACTCGACGCCATCTGCTCCGACGCCGTTATGCCGATCACAGATCCGCCGGCTGAACTCGCTAATGTCCTCGGGCGCATGCTCCATGGCGACGATCAGGAAGTCGTTGCCGCAGGCGCTGGCTTTCACGAAGGGAACTGAAGTCATATGAGTTCTACGCGCGTCAGATAGCGCGGATCGCTGCGCGGATTGTAGCAAAGCAGCTTCGCGTACTCGCCCGTCATGCGATCGCGATCACATCAGAAACGTCTTCTTACTTTACGGGCGGCTCTGGCGATGCGGTTCTCGGCTGGGTCGGGCGATAGATTGCGCACTTCGCCTGTCCCGGCACAGTTATGGTGAACAACTCGGTCAATTCCTGACGATGCTCTTGCGCCGCCATCCACACTGGATCGCCTTTGAACGCGACAATGAAATCGGCGCGACGTGCGGGGTCGAGCAGCGCCCACTCCCAATCGGGATGGTTCACCTCGCTGATCACGTGACGCAGCGGAATGCCCGCCTCCTGCAAAGCACCGACGTGCTCGCCCTGATACATCAGCAGCGTTGCTGACGGCGGCAGGCTCGCCAGGAACCTCGCCAGAGCGTCCTCTAGAATTACGCGCGAGCGCGCATTGACTTGCGCCTCTTTGAGCGTGATCGGAGTTTCGGCCCAGACCGACAGATAGCTGCCTGCGACCATCAGCCCGAGAACGCTCCAGATCAGGGTGTTCTTCATAGGACGGTCAGCGAACTCGGCCAGGAAGACTCCCGCAAGGGCAGGGAAGACCGCGAAGACCGGCAACAACTCAAGTCCATAGCGCACGTTGTAGTACGAGAACGGCCACCACGTAGGAACGAAAATCGGCACACTGCCGTAAGCGATGGACAGGGCATAAAACAGCAGCGGCACCCAAAGCAGGAGCCAAGTCCGATATTGCCGGAAGCGCCACAACGCAACCGCTGTGCCCAACAGCGTCATAACAAACAGATGCATCCCCCCAGCGCCCAGCCCCGACGTTGAGTTTGGCGGCCTTCAGGAAATACAGTCCGGCAGTGACGATGTGGTCTTTGCCGGGATACGGCGCAGCCCCGCGCTGCGTGGTTCGCTCGGCAATTGCCTTGGCCGAGTATGGGCCATTGGCCCAGTCCATTGCGTGTCCTGATACGCGATGGTTATAGGCCAGCCAGAATGCGGGTACCAACGCATTGAGCAGCAAGAACTCGACCAACGATCTGGTCATCCTCCGGCGCCGCGTCATGTCCGGCGTCGCTCGCCACCAGTGGGCGAACGTCCACAGGACGAGCGCTCCGATGAGCGCGCCGAAAAACCACCCGTCGTAGCGTGTTGCCGCTCCGCCCGCCAACACGATTCCACAACCTTCTAACGCTCGCTCCGGAGCTCGGGCGCCCATCGAGTCTTCAGGATTCCCTGACAGCCCTCTCAACCATTCATCGAAATACACGATTGCCCAGATGAAGAACGCCAGATAGAGCGGCTCATTCATCGCCGTCGTCTGCATGTAAAGCAGGTTGGGATTGAGCGCATAAATGGCGGCCGCTAGATATGCGGCCGTCCGTGAAGCGCGTGCTCGCACGAGGCGGAATATCCCCAGTCCGCCGAGAACGTACGCACCCATGCTGGCGATCGAGCCGGCAATGCCGCTCATCCAAAGGGTTTTGTTCCACACAAACGGCAGCATCAGGATGTGCGGCAGAGGCAGCCAGACGGTTCCCAACTGGAAGAACGACGACAGCCAGGAACGGGTATCGAGCACCCGCCGCGCGATGTTGATGTGCGCGACGGCGTCACCGTATAGAAGGATTTGCTGGTGGGCGTAATACCACAGCAGGGCAGCGATCGAGACAAAACCCAAGGCCAGTGTGAGCGAAGCTTCTTGGCGCTGCGTCTCGTAGCGGTTCTTTAGTTCGTCTCGCTCGGAAGGCTTCGTTCGTGCGGCTTCAGGATTCAAGATGTCAGTGTATGACAGGCGTTGAGGTGATAGCGGCAACCCGGAATGCCGAATCTTGCTAAAAAAACCTATCGACTACCGCCCTGTCTTTTCGGCTTCTTTTTGTTTGGCCGTGAGATTACGTACCGCTCTTGCCAGTTCGGGCAACTTGCTGAAGGCATTCACGGCACGAAGCCATTGCTTGTGCTCAAAGGCGGGCGATCCGCTGACCATGCTGCCTGCAGGGATGTCGCCGTGAGTCCCGCTCTGGGCCGTTATGACAACGCCGTCCCCCACATTGCAGTGCCCGGCCACGCCGGCCTGTCCAGCGATGATGACGTTCTTCCCGACCACGGTCGAACCGGCTAGTCCGACCTGCGCGCACAGGAGCGTATGCTCTCCCACCGCGGACCCGTGTCCCACCTGCGCCAGGTTGTCGATCTTCACGCCGCGCGCGATGCGTGTCTCGCCCACGCTGGCGCGATCGATGCACGCATTGGCCTGGACTTCCACGTCGTTCTCCAGCACTGCTGGTCCCGATTGCGAGATCTTCGCCCAGTGATCGTCATCGCGAGCGAATCCAAACCCGTCGGAGCCGACGACCGCCCCATTTTGCAGGATGACGTTATCGCCCAACTGACAGTTCTCCCTCACAACGGCGTGTGCGTGGGCGAAAAAGTTGTTTCCGATATGTGCCCCTCGGTAAATGACAACATGGGGCAGCAACACCGCATCGCTTCCGATAGTGACACCTTCGTCAATCACGACGTACGCGCCGATGTGTGCGTTCGCGCCAACTTTCGCCGTCGTCGCAATCACCGCAGTGGAGTGAATTCCAGGCGAGTAATGCGGCGGCCGATAAAACAGATCTACCGCCTTTGCAAAACACAGATACGGATTTTTGCTGCGCAGCAAAGCGCACGGAGCCCGCCGGAAAGTCCTCCGAAACAATGATGGCGGAAGCAGCCGTTTTCCAGACGGCGGCCGCATACTTCGGATTCGCCAGGAAAGTGATTTGTCCTGGCCCGGCTTCTTCGATTCCCGCCACACCCGTAATGTCAGCTTCGGGATTGCCGTTTTCCAGAACAGCGCCCAGAGCAGTTGCGATTTCGCCAAGTTTCATGAGTTTAGGTCAGTGGTCTTAGGTTCGGTTGTGAGCGTCAGGACAACAGAACGGGCGCGAATTACTCCTGCAAGCAATGTCGATCTCGCGATCAGTTAAACATCGATACCTGACGGGTGTCGTCGGGATGCCTGCCCCGCCGCTGCGACTTCTTCTCCCCGATTACCGCCAGCACGGTCATCTCGGCCAGAGCTGATCGCGGCACAAAAATGCGCTGCGTGTTCGACCGCGTGTCGGGAGGAATGACAGAGAACCCTTCATTCGCGTCCTGCACCAGATCGTTCGGCATCATGCCTTCGATGATTTCGTTATCGCGAAAGCGAAGCCGTACCCACAGGCCTTCGGTCCGCGGCCTCGAGGTAAACGTCTTGCGCGTCAGCGACTCCGAGTCCCCAAACTCGCGCACAAAATACACACCCTTTACTTCGTGTAGTTCCACGGACACCACATTCCCTGCGGTGTTCAATATCTCGATCTTGCCGTCCGCGATAAAGGCCGCCGACACGTAGCCGCTAATGCTGTCGCGGTCCATCTTTCGGACGATTACTTTCTTGTGGGTGGTTCCCATGCGGTGCGGGGCGGAAAAATCCCTTCTCTCGCTTCGATTGTCGCACTTTTGACGAAAAAGTGCCCCGTATAAGGTACTTTGTAGCCAAATCATCAACGTTATGTTATTGTCGCTATGCAGCAAGCCCGGTGCATAGCGCTGTAAGTTACAGCAATAGAGCAGGTTGCACCGATCTCTTGAGGTCGTAGGGCGAAGTTTTTGGTAAGCAGTGCGGGCTGAGGATAAGCCGTGCACCCCGGTTCGCATTCCCGTGCGATGCCGGACCATCTTCGGCTATCACTTTTAGAGTCATACATTTAGATGCCAGATTACATCTATAGCATGGAAACCCGGCTCACACCGGACCAGCAGCGTGGTGTGAACCTGATTCAGGACATCGCCCGCCACGCTGGGCTTAACCTCTATCTCACCGGCGGCACCATTCGCGATCTGGTCACCGGCTTTCCCATTCGCGACATCGACCTCAGCGTTCAGGGTAATCCCCTTAAGTTACAGAAAGAATTGGAGAAAGCGGGGATTTCGATCCAGGGCGTCGAAGAGGATGTTCGGGTGCTACACCTGCTGTTGCCCGGCAACATTCGAGCAGAGTTAAATCAAACCAGATCCGAGACTTACGATAAGCCGGGAAAGCCTCCGGTGTTCGCTCCGGCGACCATCAATGAGGATCTTCGCAGACGTGATTTCACGGTGAACGCCATGGCGTTGTCGCTGAATCCCGGCTCGCGCGGGCTACTGCTTGACCCCTTCAATGGTGTTGCCGACATTGAGAACAAGGTTCTGCGGGTTCTGCATAATTATGCATTTCTCGAGGATCCCATCCGACTGATCCGCGCAACCCGGTTGAGTGCCCGCTTTCACTGGCCCTTCGAAGAACGGACCCAGGCGCGTTACGACTCCGCCAAAGAGAACAACTACATCGAATTCGTCAACCGGCGAGCCATCGGCGGCGAGTTGGAACAACTGGCGCATGAGGATGACCCCATCAGTGTGATGCGCGCTCTCGAGAAAGAGGGCTGGCTGAAAGTGCTGCATTCGCATTGGACTGTCGCGAAAGCGGAGGCCAGTGACCTCAGTCACGCGATCAAGTTGCGGCAGACGTTGAGTGATCTCGGCTACGTGGTTGAGAGCGGCCCCATTGCCATGTATTTCCTTACCCGCAAGATGAGCGACAAGGACGTCTCCGAAATTCAGAGGATGATTCCGCGCCGCGATTTTGTGGACAAGTGGAAGCACCTCGAGCACGATGCCCAGGAATTGGCGAAGAAGCTAACCGGTCGAGAGGCAAATACCAATTCCGGATCGTGGAAGATCCTGAGCGCCGCTGCACCGGAAAGAATCCTGTTTCTCAGCCTGACCACTCGCCAGTCGGCGGTGGACCAAAAGATCAAGAACTTCCTCACCAAGTGGCGCCAGGTTCGCGAGAAGCTACCGTTCCCTGAGATGGCGGAATTGCGCATTACTGCCCAGCTTCCCGAATATCCCAAGATTCTCGACGAAGCTTTCTTGATGCTGCTCGATGGTAAGCTGCGGTCGCATACCGAGATCATGAACTTCCTGAAACCGTATGAGCCGCCGCCACCACCGCCGCCTCCGGCCCCGAAGCGGGGACGTGGCAAGGCAGCAGTCGTTGATACTGCCGCCACTGCACCCGCGGCCACTGCGACGGCTACAGGCAAGCGCGGACGCAAGCCCAAGGGCGCGATAGCTGCGCCTCCCGCACCCGCGGCTGTGCCGGTGCCGCCGCCGTCTGCTGCGAAGGTCGTCGCAAGCGCCAACGCGAAGGTGCCAGCAAAACCAGCGCCTGAAGCTAAAAAGTCTGCTCCAGCAAAAGCTGCGAAGGCTCCGGTGAAATCTGCCAAGAAGCCGGCTCCAGCGAAACAGAAGCCTGCGGCCGCTAAGAAGTCGGCCCCGGCCAGGAAGAAAACGCCGCCCAAGAAAGCAGCTCCGAAAAAGGCGGCTGCGAAGAAACCAGCCAAGAAGGCAATCAAGAAAAAGCGCTAACAGGTAGAGCTGCGCTTCAGCGCAGCGTCAACAGGCTTCTTATCGAATTGAGCCGGGTTTCAACCCGGCGGCATACATGCCGCACTGCGGATAAGCCGAGCATCACTGCGAGTTATCCGCCAGCGCCCACAGTCCTCCCCACATAGCGATCGCAATAAACAGGCTCGACCACTCGTTCGGATTGTGTGGCGCTCCCGGAATCCCATAGAGGCCCAGCACTCTCGGCAGGTGCAGCGTGAACACCCAGATCGCGAACATCAGGCCGAGGCCGGCCGCTCCCCACCGCTGCAATATGTTCAGTCCGATACTCACGCCGGAAGCAATGAACGCAATGCCGAAGAACGCGACCCAAAACACATGGAATGGAATCCAACTTGGCAGCAGCGTTGCAATGAACCCGAGTGCCAGGAAATGGTCCACTCCAAAGATGATGAGGCTCAGCGCCAGCAAATATCGACTGGCGCGCTCCAGCCAGCTTGGGATTGCGCTGGGGCCCGGCAGGAGCCATGCTAGACAGGCGAGCGCAAAAGGTTCAAAGACTCCCGTGCGCAAAGGAATATTTCCGATGTCCGCGGCGTTTTTCGGTACGTCCAGAACCAGCGTCAACAGGAAAAACAATCCGCCGAATATCAACGCGGCCGGTCGCCGCGTTCGACTGAACAAAAATCCGACGCCGCACAGCACCCAGACTGCGCCCCACAGGTATGCGATCCACGGAACTGCCGGAAGCCACGGAATGACCGGGATCACCGAATATCGCGCCCCCAGCGCTAAGCTCAAGTGGTGCGCGCAGACGATGGTTTCGATCCCCAACGCAATAATGGCGGCCGCGAAGATGCAGCGGCCCAGACCTAACAATGAGTCGTGTAGTTGATTCCTGGCAGAGTTGGCGACAGTCATTTTCTTCCCCGAAGCAAGGTATTACGAAATCGCCGTGTCGCGCTAGCGGCGAATCGCAGCCGACTTTTTCCCGGCCTGCAACTGGCTGATTATGCAATGCTTATACAATACGTATCGACACTGCAACGCAGGCGAACGCATAGCGGCTTGCGACGCTGAGGAAAGGCTGGCCGGTGGCATATAGCGACCTGAGGGAATGGATCTCCGCGCTCGACAAAGCCGGAGAGTTGAAGCGGGTCAAAGTAGAAGTCGATCCCATCCTCGAAATTGCCGAGATCACTGATCGCGTCTCGAAATGGGGGCCGCGCGGCAAACATGGGCCAGGCGGTCCGGCGTTGCTGTTCGAAAACGTCAAGGGACATCCCGGCGCCAAGGTCCTGATCAACCAGTTCGGTTCGGCGGAGCGCATGAAGCTGGCGCTTGAAGTGGATTCTCTGGATGAGATTCCCGCGCGGATCAAGATGTTCATGGACCTGAAGTCGCCGCAGGGGTTCATGGACAAACTCAAGATGCTCCCCTTGTTGACCGAGGTGGGCAACTTCTTTCCAAAGACAGTTCCCACGGGACCGTGCAAGGAAGTCATCAAGAAGGGCGACTTCTCGCTGCTCGATTTTCCTATCCTGCAATGTTGGCCCAAAGACGGCGGCCGATTCATCACCCTGCCGTCGGTCATCACTCGGAATCCTCATACGGGCAAGCGCAACGTCGGCACCTACCGCCTGCATGTGTACGACGAACGAACCACTGGAATGCATTGGCAGCGCCAAAAGCAGGGTGCCGAGCACTATCGCGAGCAGATGCGCCGCAAAGCGGCAGATGGAGCCGAGCATCCCTTGACTGCCGCGCTCGACATGATGGCGCGTTCCGGCGGAGGTTCTCGCGTCGCCGACGGCAAGCAAGTTTCCGGACGTATGGACGTAGCAGTCGCCATCGGCACCGACCCGGCAATGATGTTCTCGTCCATTGTGCCCGCTCCGCCGGATATCGAAGAGTTCATCATCGCGGGATTCTTACGGCAGAAGCCGGTCGAGCTGGTGAAGTGCGAGACGGTTGACCTCGAAGTTCCCGCGACGTCAGAGATCGTCCTCGAAGGCTATGTCGAGCTCGACGAGCTGAAGATGGAAGGCCCGTTCGGCGACCACACCGGCTTCTACACTATGGAGGACCTTTACCCGGTCTTCCACGTCACCTGTATCACGCACCGCAAAGACCCCATCTACTCAACCACCATCGTGGGCAAGCCGCCGATGGAAGACGCATGGATGGGCAAGGCCGTCGAGCGTATCTTTTTACCGGCGATGCGGCTCAGCATCCCCGAGATCGTCGATGTGAACCTGCCCATCGAAGGCGTGTTCCACAACCTGATGATCGTCTCCATCAAGAAGTCGTATCCCGGCCAGGCGCGCAAGGTGATGAACGGCATCTGGGCGCTGGGCCAGGCCATGTCTACCAAGTGCATTCTCGTGGTCGATGAAGACGTGAACGTGCAAGACCTCGGCGAGGTCACGCTCAAGGTATTGAATAATATCGATCCAGAGCGCGACATCCAATTCACGCTCGGGCCGGTGGATTCGCTCGATCATGCATCGCGTCTGCCCGATTACGGCTCTAAGATGGGTGTGGATGCCACGCGCAAATGGCCGAGCGAAGGCTTCACGCGCCCCTGGCCGGAAGAGATCACCATGGACGCCGAAACCAAACGCCGAGTGACGGAGCGGTGGAAAGAATTTGGGCTGGAATGAAAAGGTAACTGGTCACTGGTAGCTGGTGATTCACGATTAGCGATTCGCCATTCAGTTACCAGCTACCAGTCACCAGCTACCGAAGCTCGCTGAATTCACATTGGAGATGCTCGCAATGATAAGTCGTCCCAACCGCACCGAATACGCCGACTTTTACGCCAACTACATCAGCAAGGTGCCTGATGGCGACCTGCTCAACTTCATGGACCTGCAGCCTGCGGAGTTCGACGGCCTCATCAACGATCTGACCGACGCCCAGGCGATCGAGCCGCCAGCGCCTGGCAAGTGGAGCGTCAAGCAGGTGCTCGGTCACCTGTGCGACACCGAACGCGTTCACAGTTATCGCGTGCTGCGCTTCGCCCGCGGAGACCAGAAAGAGCTGCAAGGCTTCGAGCAGGACGACTACGTCGCGGCAGCCAATTCCAACAGCCGCAGCACGTCTGAATTGCTGGCGGAATTGAAGTCAGTCCGCCGGGCGACGCTGTCATTGCTCCAAAGCCTGACAACTGCCGACACGGAGCGGACCGGCGTTGCCAACGGCAAATCAATCTCCGTCCGAGCAATGGCCTACGTCATCGCCGGTCACGCGCAGCACCACTTGGAACTGCTACGCAAACAATTCGCCGGAAAAGCCTGACCCCTGCCCGGATTGATATACTGATTTCGCGTATGGGAATCGTCAAAAACATCGCTGCCATTGCCAAGGGCATGAGCATCACCTTCGGCGAGATGTTCAAGCCGACCGAGGTGGAGAACTATCCCGACGGCCCCGGTCCGAACCGTGGAGCCATGTTCCAGGAGCGCTTCCGCGGCATGCACGTGCTCCAGCGCGACGAAAACGGCCTGGAGAAATGTGTCGCCTGCTTTCTGTGCGCGGCCGCGTGTCCCTCGAACTGCATCTACATCGAGGCAGCCGAGAACACCGAAACCAACCGGATCAGCGGCGCCGAGCGTTACGCCAAGGTCTATAACATCGATTACAACCGCTGTATCTTCTGCGGTTACTGCGTGGAGGCTTGCCCGACCGACGCCATCACTCACGGGCACGGCTTCGAGTTGGCCAGTTTCAACGCCAGCACTCTGGTCTATCGCAAGGAGCAGTTGCTGGCAGGGACTCCCGCGCACGAAGGATCGAACGCCATTTACAACATCGAAGGGACCGGCAGGCTAATGCCCAAGCCCGCGCAATTCAGTTCAGGGGCCGATGTCCCCCCCGGAACCTAGTTATAACATTTGTTATAAGTGGGCTATTTTTGCGCAACTGAAGGCCGCGACCAGCATCGCGGCTTTTGCATCTTACGGTTCACAGCCCACATTTCGCAGACCACCAACATAGGTCGCCGTTGGCTGTACGCAGCTACCTTAATCCCCAGGCGGAACTCAACCACAAGCGCATGCGAGAGGAGCTCGGATTCGCTGGAGACGACTCGCCGCACATTCGCGATCTGTTCCACCAGAAATATCACGGATCGCGCTACTCGTTCGGCTATCCGGCGTGTCCGAACCTTGAGGACCAGACGAAGCTGTTCGCGCTCTTGCATCCCGACGAGACCATCGGCGTGCATTTCACGACAGGATTCCTTCTCGACCCAGAGCAGAGCACCTCGGCCATCGTCGTGCACCATCCCGCGGCAAAGTATTTCGTGAGGTAAGGTCTCGCGCTACTGTACGGCCACATGCGCGAGTACTGCGTCCGGAAGCCGCCTGATTCGGCTGCCGCCGTGCGACGTCATGGCCTGCTTGTCCTTGTTGGCCACATACCTTCCGACCAGGTAGCCCAGCGCCGATCCCACAAACACATCAGAAGGGAAGTGCTGGCCGCCCGTAACCCGCGTGGTTGCGACGGTGGTTGCCATGCCATACATCAGCAGCTGCACCGGCCACTTGGGATACTCGTGCGCGACGACCGAGGCGAGTGTCCACGATATAGCCGCGTGTCCTGAAGGGAACGACCCGCCGCTGAAATTGCCGGCGAAAAAAGTTCCTTCGGTGGGGCTGGTGTACGGTCTTTCTCGGTTGAAAATCAGTTTCATTGAACCATAGATGAGGAAGGTGTCAATCGACGCTTCGGCGGCCAGAACACCGGTGCGCTTGGCGTGCTCGTCCTGGGTGAAAAGGCCGGTCAGGTAGATGCCTCCCGCGGCCGCTGCAGTACCGTAGGTGCACGCGTTTGAAATGTCGATGCCTGTCTGGTGCCAGCTGACGGGCACCTGTTGAGCGACCGATTCGTCATTCGCAATCAGCACGCCGGTCGCACCCACTATCATTGAGTCCCAGAAGAGTGTCTTGTTCAGGAAAGGCGCGGTGTCAGCAAAGCCGAGGGAATCGATACGAAATGGGGCCGTAATGAGATGCCATTCATCCTGGCCGATTGTCTTAGCAACCGTCGCCACGCCGTGTTTGAATGAGCTGTGTTGAGCTTGCTTCGTGGCCGACGGTGCGTTTGGAATCTGTGATGCCGGAGCAGGGGTCTGCTGCCCAACCGTCGTGACGGCAATTCCGACCAAGACCGCCGATGTGTAGAACACGCTCCGCACACCGCGCATCAATCGAGCGGCATTTCGGCTGCGACCTGTGGCGAAGGCGAGAAATTGACTGCTCACGGCCCCCACACCCCCACATATTGCTGGTTTTGTTAACCCCGCCCGCGATTCTTCCTCTCGCTCTTTATCCGCGGCGCCCGAAGTTACCCCGCCTGGGGGCATGTTTACGGGCGTTTTACGCATTGTGCGCTGTGACCCGGACCTTGTGACGTACGCCACAGACTGCTGGGTCGAAGCTCAGCAGAATCAAAGGTGGAGGAATCCCGTGTTCCCGATTGTCGCAGCTCGCCCGTTGGCGCGAAATATTAAACTCTTCGAGATTAAGGCACCTCGGATCGCCAAAAAACAGCGTCCGGGCCAGTTCGTCATCGTCCGGCTCGACGATTCCGGCGAACGCGTCCCCCTCACCATCGCCGAGGCGAACCCCGAGGCTGGTACCGTCACCATCGTGGTTCAAGGCATCGGCAAGACCACCATGCTGCTCAACATGCTCGAGGCCGGAGACGCCATCCTCGACATCGTTGGCCCGCTCGGCAAGCCTTCCGAGATCGAGAATTTCGGCACCACCGTCATCGTCAGCGGCAGCGTCGGAACCGCGATGGCTTACCCCACAGCTCGCGAACTGAAACGCGCCGGTAACAAGGTAATCTCCATCGTCGGTGCGCGTAGCAAGGACTTGCTGGTGCTGGAAGACGCGGTCCGCGAAGTCAGCGACGAAACCTACGTTATGACCGACGACGGCACCGCCGGTCAGAAGGGCCTGGTCACCGAAAAGCTCAAAGAGCTGATCGACGCTGGCTTGGTGGATTACGTACTAGCCGTTGGCCCCGTGCCCATGATGCGCGCTGTGGCCAAGTTGACTGGCCCGCAACACATTAAGACCATGGTCAGCCTCAACTCGATCATGGTCGACGGCACCGGAATGTGCGGTGGCTGCCGCGTGCTGGTGAACAACAGCAGCCAGTTCGCCTGTGTCGACGGTCCCGAGTTCGATGCCAGCCAGGTGAACTTCGAGGTCTTGATGCAGCGCAACAATATGTACCGTGAGCAGGAAAAGCAGAGCATCGAGCGCCTGCAGGCCGACCCCGAAAGCCAAGTCAGAAAATTGCGCGAGAACATTCATCTGCACCAATGCGCCGCGATGGTGGCGGAGGCGACCCATGAGCAAGAGTAATAACCCGCTGCCCAACAAAGAACGCATCAAGCTGCCTCGTCAAAAAATGCCCGAGCAGTTGGCCCAGATTCGCGCCCACAACTTTCAGGAAGTAAACACCGGTTTCGACCCTGAGCAGGCACGTCAGGAATCCCTTCGCTGCATCGAGTGCGGTAAGCCCGGCTGCATGGACAAGTGCCCCGTGTCCGTCGACGTGCGAGCGATCATGGACCTCATTGTCGCTGGAGACTACATGGGCGCCGCCGCCAAAGTGCGCGAGGATAATGCACTGCCAGCGATCACGGGCCGTGTGTGTCCCGTGGAGGATCAATGCGAATCGGGATGCGTGCTGGGCAAGAAAGGCGAGTCGGTGGGAATCGCTTATCTGGAGCGCTTTGTTGCCGACTGGGAACGCGACAGCGGTCAGTTCGGTATTCCTAAGAACAATCCTTCCACCGGCCGTAAAGTCGCAATCGTCGGAAGCGGTCCCGCCGGTCTAGCCTGTGCAGGCGACCTCATCCAGATGGGCCACAAAGTCCATGTCTTCGAAGCGTTGCACGAACTCGGCGGCGTGCTGGTCTATGGCATTCCCGAATTCCGCTTGCCCAAAGACATCGTCGCGCATGAGGTGAACGCGCTCCGTCGCCGCGGCGTGGCGTTTGAGACCAACGTTGTCGTCGGCAAGACCGTCACCATCGACGAGCTATTCTCCGAAGAGGGTTATGATGCTGCGTTTGTCGCGACTGGCGCGGGATTGCCGCGCTTTCTCAACGTGCCTGGCGAGCACTTGAACGGAATTTATTCGGCAAACGAATTCTTGACGCGTGTGAACCTGATGCGTGCCTATCGCTTTCCCGAGTTCGACGAACCCCTCTATCCCTGCAAAGATCGCGACGTAGTGGTCATCGGCGGCGGCAACACCGCCATGGATGCCGTGCGCAGCGCGCTCCGACTGGGTGCAAAGTCAGCGAGCATCCTTTACCGCCGCACCGAAGCCGAAATGCCCGCCCGCGTCGAGGAAGTACATCACGCGAAAGACGAAGGCATCCGTTTCGAGATGCTGGTGAACCCCGTCGAGTTCCTGGGTGACGAGAAGGGCAACCTCACCGCAGTTCGCTGCACTCGCATGGAGTTGGGCGAGCCTGATGACTCGGGTCGCCGCAGCCCTGTGACCATCAAGGGCTCAGAGTTTGATACGCCCTGCTCGGTGGCGATTATTGCCGCTGGCACCACGGCAAACCCGCTCATCCAGTCATCGACGCCGGGTCTGCAAACCACCAAGCGTGGTTATATTTTGGCGAACGATGATACGCTTGCGACTTCGAAGCCGGGCGTATTTGCCGGCGGCGATATTGTGACCGGGGGCGCGACCGTCATCCTCGCGATGGGCGCAGGCCGCAAGGCGGCCAAGTCGATCAATGAGTATCTGAAGAATCTAAACGGAGCTTCAGCCGAGACAGCGACGGCTGTGGTCAACTAACCACCCGATATTATTTGCAGTTTGTGCGGCCGCGGGCCAAAATTCCGGCCGCGCATTTTTCATCGGGAGCAATTGGGATGATTACGCTCCCGCGGGTCTCCCCCGCCGCCGTTCCAGCAGACTCATCACGAATACTGCAGTTGCAACGCCGGCCCCCACGGCAATACTGCGAACGCGGCTTGGCCCATATCTCGGCTTCTTTCGGTTGATGTATTCAGGCCGAACCCCAATGCCGATAGTTCGCGCAACGATGCCCTGTATTCCAGGTATCCGCACGATCAGTTTTAGCTGCCACGGAGCCTTCGCTGGCCCGGGATTCTCAAAGATCTTTTCCATTCCTTTGTGGACGAAGACCTGCAACTGTTGCGTCACTCGGGTAGGAAACTCGCGTCTCCGCTGCACCGATGCGAGGTTCGCTTCGGTGACGCGGCCCCTGCGCAGTGGGTCCGCCAGCAGCCTTGCAGTTGCGACGGCATCCTGTATCGCCAGGTTGATTCCCACCCCGCCTGCCGGCGACATGGCGTGGGCCGCATCGCCAATGCACAGCAATCCCGGCATGTACCACTGCCGCAGGTGGTTGATCTGGACTGACAACAGCTTGATCTGGTTCCAGTCGTTCAACTCCTCCACGCGATCGCCGAGATAAGGAACAATCTGTCGGACCGTATTGCGGAACGCCTCCATCCCGCGACTCTGCACTTCCTCAAAAGAACCCTTGCGGATCAGCAACGCAGCCTGATAGTAGTCGCCGCGGTTAATGAGAACGATTATCTTTCCGTAGTTGATGTTCCCTAACACCTGATGTGGGTCACTTTCCCGCCGGCTAATGCGGAACCACAGCACGTCAATCGGAACTCCTTGTTCAATCACCTCGAGATGCGCCGCCTGCCGCGTGACAGAGTGACGCCCATCGCAGCCCACGACAAGGTCGGCACGAATTTCGCTTTCGCCGTCGGGGGTGTGGACCCGTACTCCTTCGACCTGGTTGCCATCGAATATCAGGTCATACGCTTCGTGCTGCATGCGAAGGTGAAATTCAGAAAACTTCTTCGCCTGTTCCGACAAGAAGTTGAGGAAGTCCCACTGCGGCATCAGTGCAACGAACTTGCAATGTGTGGGCAAGTGGCGGAGGTCAGCCGCCTCAAAAGCGAAGTCTCCAAAAACCCCACCAATGTGAGATACCTTCTGGTGCGGTAATGCCAGGAGCCCATCTAACAGACCAAGCTCGTACATGACCTCCAGTGTCGATGGATGCACGGTGTCCCCGCGGAAATCGCGAAAGAAGTCTTTGTGTTTTTCCAGGACGGTGACGGCTACGCCCGAACGGGCCAACAGGTAGCCCAGCATGACTCCCGCCGGACCTCCGCCAACGATGCAGCACGTGGTTTTGTCGTTTCTCTCTTCCATGACTAGAGCTTAAGATGCTCGATCCGCGAGGGAGGCAATAAGAATTATCGAGTAGGAATGCAGCTTCAGACCCACAGTGCCGACGATCCGCCCACCCATTCAAGATCGCGATTGTGATCGACGCCCATCATCATGCCGCGTCCCATTCGCACCAGGGGCAGCACGGCGGTCAGCTCGCCGCCCTCGGGCCACACATACATGATGCGGACTTCCATCTGTGTCATGCCATGCGGCGTAGCAATCACCGGCTCGAAGCGCATCCGTTCCTGGACGATGTAGTTATGGCGTTCACCCGCGGGTATCGCTTCAATGTCGGCCTCAGTTGGCGCGAACTTGATGCCGGCCCCGGCGAATGAGTAAAGGGGTTTCAGGATGTAGTTGTGATTATCGTCCGGAATAGAGAAGTTCTCGTCGAGGAACCACGTCCGTGGCACACACGGATGATTCAGGTAGGGAATCGAAAACTTGCTGATGCGGAAATACCAGTTTGGATGTCCGGCCCATTCGACATCGAGTTCCTCGCGAACGTCAAACGGCAGCGTTACGCCCTTGCGCACAAGCTCTTCCACGATGCAGCGGTTATAAATCCGCTGCACCTCGATTTCGCGGCCGTCTTTGCTGTAATAGAGCTTCTTGCCGCGCTTCTTTAGCGACACGACATCGACAATCGCGATTCCCAATTCCTTCTGCGTGATCAGAAAGTCTGGCAATGTCTTCTGGTGTTCGGGATCGATCTCCATCAGAATTACATTCTCGGGATCGTGGCCGCCAACGATCACGTCGCGCATGAGCTGGCGATAGGAAGCGTGATCGTAGCCGCCGAGATAGATGCCCAGATCTTTCTTTAGCCCATAGGAGTCGATGTACTGCTGCGCCGAAACTGCCTGGTATCCGTAGAGTGAAGGAAAAGCTTGCAACTCCACCAGCTTCGGGTCAAGTCCACCTTTTGCATTGCGTACCAAACCGAAATCAACCGACACAAACATCGGCTGCTTCGATTCGTTGGCTACGTTGTACTCCGGCGGTACGGTCTTGTCTGAGACCCGCAGGTACTTGGGACTAGTCAGCAGCTGCATGGTCAGCTCGCTGCCGTACTGCGCCATCCGATCGAGCAGCGCTTTGGGCAGGAAACACGGCGTTTCCGAGACCCGGAACGTAATCGGCGTACCGCTGACTCTCGCCAGCGAGTCCAGAAGGTTCTGATACTTCTGCGGCATGTAGTTGCGGTTGAATTCCTCGCGCAATGCGGGGACCATGTTTATGCCTCGATCAAAAAGCGGCCCTGTTCCATGATCTGCTGACCGTCAACCCAGATGTCGAACCTTGTGCCCACCACGTCGATGTGCGTGCTCGAATACCACTTCGCGCCGGTGTGGTGTCCGTAAGGATTGCCGAATGCAATATGCAGGCCAGGGAATTTCTCGTCCTGCAAAATGTTGCCGATAACCCGCTTCAGCTCCAGGTTGGTGCCGATGGCGAACTCACCCACCACGTCGCTGTATTCATCCGTGTGCGTGTAGTCCCAGAATTCCTTCTCCAGCGCTTTGTTCTCGCTGAACACCTCGGTGATACGGTTGTTCTTCATGTGGATGGTGAGCGGCTGGCTCTGCAGGTCGGGATACTTCTCGCACAGATAATCGCCGACGACGCCGTCCACCACGTACGTTCCGTTCACTTCTCCCGGGGTGGTGAAAATCTCGCCGCCCGGAAGGTTGCCCCACTTGTCCGGGCTGATAATTCCACTGGTCTTGATCCATTTGTAATTCGGGCTCAAGTCGGCCGTCAGTTCGCTGCCCGCGGGGTTCTTCGCGTGCACCTGCTTTGCCTTGGTCACAATGTCGATCATCTTCTTGCTGAGGGCATCGACGCGGTTGTAGTCTGCGCGCATGCCTTCCAGCATGATCTCGTGGCTGATGTTGACCATGTGCGCGTGCCGCATGCGCCGCCGATTGACGATGTCGGTCATCTCCATGCGCGACTTCAATTCGTTCCGCTGCACACGCACTGCGAAGATGCTGACCTGGCTGGTTTCCATATCGTCGGCGATTTCCTGCGGCAGCCCAACCAGCGGACGGTCGGCGACTTCCTCCAGCACAAACGCCTTAAACGGCGATCCGACTTTCATCAGCTCGTTGGCGATACTGGCGGCGATCTCCCGGCACGCCACGTCGGTAATGACGGTGACTTTCTCTTGCGGCTGGATGCGCAGGCAGGTGTTCACTGCGTTGTAAGCTCCCGGCGAAAGTTCGGGATCGAAGGCCGTAGTGGTCAAATCAGTCAGCAATGGTGGTGTCAAATAACTTCCTTTCTGCTTATTCCCGCGAACGGGCAAAATTCTTACTTGCGCGCGGGCGCTGTATCAAACACTCCTACCCGCGTCTCTTCCACAATGTAGTCCACAACTTTCTTCAGATCTTTCGTCTCGTGAAAAACCTTCAACTGGCGGTCCGCGCCGCTCCCCATCTTGAGCATTTCGTGGATGTAGTTAATTTCGTCCCGGGATCCCAGCTCATCCACCACATCGTCAATCAGGTGGAGATATTCCAGCATCAGCTTCTTGATCGGCACTTCTTCTTCTTTGCCGAAGTCGATCAACTTGCCGTCCAGCCCATAACGACAGGCACGAAACTTGTTCTCGCTGATGAGGGCGCGCCCGTAAATCCGATAGCTCTTGTTGGATGCATGCAGCTTCCATAGCATGGCAGCCGTCGCCTGAATCAGAGCGGCGATGGCCAGTGTCTCGTCCAGTCGCATAGGAAGATCACACACCCGCACTTCGATGGTTTCGAAGAACGGATGCGGCCGGATGTCCCACCAGATCTTCTTGCCGTTGTCGATGCAGTTGGTTCGGATGAGCAAATTAATAAACGTCTCGTAATCGGCCCAGTTGGCAAACACATCGGGAATGCCGGTGCGGGGGAAGCGCTCAAATACCTTGCAGCGATACGATTTGAATCCCGTTTCCATGCCCATCCAGAACGGCGAGTTGGTGGACAACGCCAGGATGTGCGGCAGAAAGTAGCGCAGCGAATTCATGATGTGGATCGAAGTGTCGCGGTCTTCGATGCCGACGTGCACGTGGAGGCCGAACACCAGGTTGGCGCGCGCCACCAACTGCATGTCTTCGACAACCTGGCGATAGCGCTCGTCCGGATAGATCTCCTGCACCTTCCAGTCAGCAAAGGGGTGAGTGCTCGCCGCGCCCAGGAGCAAGCCATTTTGCTCGGCCAGCGTGATCATCTCCCGGCGCAGGTTGCGCATGTCTTCGCGGGCTTCCTTGATGTCGCGACAGACCTTCGTGCCGACCTCGACCACTGCCTGGTGCATTTCGGGCTTCACCCGCTCAGCCACTTTCAGCTTGGCTTTGTCGAGGATCTCCATCTGAATATGCGAGCGCAGATCACGGGTCTCCGGATCAATCGTCTGGTATTCCTCTTCGATCCCGATGCTCAAGCTTGGCCGCTTCATTCGATTACCCCTTGGTCGCACTCTTCGGAGCTTTAACAGCCTTGGCCGGTTTTGTCGCGGTCGCCGTTTCGCTTCCTGCGGGCGTTCCGCCCAGGAACGCGCTCCAGCGATAGTCCGACACCTTGCCGGTGTGTTCCTTGGCTTTGCGTACCGCCAACTCCGCGACCGCGTCCACAATCCAGTGGAAGTTGTCCTCGCCCACCGAGTGAATATCCGCATCGGGCGCGGGGTTCATGAAGTCAATCGCGTACGGAACAGCGTCTTCGCAGGCAAACTCCACCGTATTCAGGTCGTAACCCAGCGCGCGGCACAGGGTCAGCGCATCGCGCTCTACCCGCTCCAGCAGCTTCGGATCGACCGGTGGAGGGTTCTTCACGTAGCGCTCATGAAACGGCGCCGACGGATCGTACTGCATGATGTGGACCTTCTCCTGCCCAACCACGTAGCACCGGAAATATTCCTTGAACTTCACGCCCCGCTGCAAGGTCATGCAGAGGTCGCGGCTCTGGTCGTAGGCGTGGAAAAACTCCTCGGGGTTGTTGACCTTGTACACGTCTTTCCATCCGCCGCCATCGAAGGGCTTGAGAAACGCCGGAAATCCCACGTAGTCAAAAATGCTTTCCCACGGAAGCGGAAACTGCAGGTTCCGCATCGACCGGTCAGTCGTCCCCACTGGATGCTGCTTGTGCGGCAGTAAAACCGTCTTAGGGATCGCCACGCCGAGTTTGTCGCCCAACGCGAAGTTGAAAAACTTGTCGTCCGCGCTCCACCAGAACGGGTTATTGATGACTGTCGCCCCCGATAGGGCAGCATTCTTGAGATAAGCGCGGTAGAAAGGAATGTCGTGCGAGATGCGATCAATGATGACGTGGTACGGCGACGGCTCCGCCATGCGAACTTCGCCCACCGAGGCCAGTTCCGCCTCGATGCCCGGTTCGTTCATGTAGTTGATCTTGTCCACCAGGGCTGGCGGAAACGTGGTCTCCATCCCGAATATGATGCCGATTTTCTTCACAACCGCTCCTTTGGCTACGACACAATCGATCCGCCGTCTCCGTCGCAAATAGCTGTGGAATCAACCCAGGAGGATCAGCGCTTGGGGCGCCCGACAGTAGCCACTATTTTAACAGCCCGAAGACCAACCGCTTTTACAGGTACATACGCGCCATCGGCCGCCACCACGGCCAGTCGTGGTAACTCCGGTCGCCCCACACATACAGCTCGTGCCGGATTCCCCTTGCCCTCAGGATCTCCGCAAACTTCGCATTCCGGTCCCAACACATGTCATGCTCGCCCGTCGCCAGCACGGTGCGAATGTGGTTGTACTTCCAGCCGTCGGTGCAATTTGCCAGGTATTCCGGCGGATTGTTGAAGTACACATCCTCGCCCGACCAGCCATCCATAAAGCCCCTGATATCGAACGACCCGCCCATGCAAATGGACGCGTTTACCAGTTCCGGATGCCGGAACGCGAGGTTGACCGCATGGTACGCGCCGAAGCTGCATCCCGTGACCGCCGTGTAGGGCGTCCAGTTCTTGTTCCACATCAGCGGAAACACGTCGTTGATGATGTAGCGCTCATATTGCAAGTGCCGCTGCAGCCGCCAATACGGATGCGCCCCCGTGTTGTACCAGCTCTCTTCGTCCACGCTGTCCACGCAGTAAATCTGGATCTCGCCGTTGTCCAGCTTATCGGCCACGGCTGCAATCATCTTGTTGTCTTCGTACTCGAAAAAACGCCCGCGGGAGGTGGGAAATACCAGAATTTTGCGGCCAGCGTGGCCAAAACACAGCAATGACATGTCGCGTTGCAGGTCTTTCGACCACCATCTGTGATATTCGCGCTGCACGATATTGCGCCCCTCGATGAAAAGAATTTGCTGGAACGAAAACCGACTTGCTACTCTAAGGAACCACTTCGCATTACTGACAGGAACGAAGCTGCGATCTAGGTCCAGGTTGCGGGTGGTCACTCAATATTACAAGAATGTCCACCGAACCGGTTATTACGCCCGATGCCCACGTCCCGTCCTCAACCATGAGCAAGCCCTCTGGCCCCAGCAGCCTGCAATCCCGCCTACATAAGCACAGTCAGTTTGCCTCGCAGCTCATCGACGAGAAGCACGACTTCATCGTGTATGTTCCGCAGGCCTTTAACGACGACCCCAACCGTTTCTTTCCCGTGCTCTTTCTGCACGATGGCCAGAACCTCTTCGATCCTGAGACCTCGTTCATCAAGGGCAACTACTGGCGCGTCGGCGAAACTGCCGATGCACTGATCGCCTCGGGCGAAATCGAGCCGCTGGTGATCGTCGGTATCTATAACAACGGCGTGAAGCGTATCGATGAATACACTCCCGTCGAAGACCGTCGGCTCGGGGGCGGAAAGGCCGATGCCTACGGCCAAATGGTCGTGGATGAACTGCGTCCCTTCGTCGCCCATCAGTACCGCACCCTGTCTGGGCCAGCGAACTGCGGCATGGGAGGCTCGTCGCTCGGCGGCCTGGTGACGCTCTATCTCGGAATGCGCTATCCCGACGTCTTCGGCAAACTGGCGGTGCTTTCGCCCTCGGTGTGGTGGCGCGATCGGGTGATTCTCCGCTTCGTCGAACAGCTTCGCGGCAAGACCGGACAATGCATCTGGCTCGACATTGGCACCGGTGAAGGACGCCGCGCGCTGACAGATGCTCGCTCCTTGAAACGACTGCTGCTGAAGAAGGGCTGGAGGCAAGGCAAGGATCTCGAGTATCGCGAGATCGAAGGCGGCAAACACTCCGAATACGCCTGGGCCGATCGCGTTGGCCCGATGCTGAAGTTCCTGTTCCCCCGTCACGGATAGACCGTGGCGGGTGTATTTTTGTTGGATGAACCGCACTCCACGTTCCGCCTCGCTACCCCTGTGCGTCCTAATAGCTTGCTTGTTTTCCGCTCCGCCCCAAGCGTCGGCCTCGCCACTGAACGGACAGGCAAACGCTGCACCGTCCCAAGCTACGACTCCTCCCGCGGCCAAGCCCGCCGACACTGAAGTCTGGGAGCCTGAGCCCAAAATCGTAACTCCCGGCGCAACCTGCGGAGCGCCTCCCTCCGACGCTATTGTCCTGTTCGACGGAAAGAACCTGGACGAGTGGGTGTCTGCAAAAGACAAGTCGCCCGCGCAGTGGATCGTCGCTGACGGAGTGATGACCGTCGCCAAGTCTGCCGGCAACATCGAAACCAAACGCTCCTTCAAGGACTATCAGCTCCACGTCGAGTGGCGCATTCCCGAAAACATTACCGGCTCGGGCCAGGCGCGCGGAAACAGTGGCGTGTTCCTCGCCTCCACGGGCCCCGGTGACGCCGGATACGAGTTGCAGGTTCTTGACTCCTACAACAACAAGACTTACGTGAACGGACAGGCCGCCAGCATCTACAAGCAATCCGCGCCTCTGGTGAACCCAAACCGCAAGCCGGGCGAATGGCAGACCTACGATGTGGTGTGGACGGCACCCACATTCAGCCCTGATGGCTCACTCAAGACCCCCGCCTACGTGACCGTCTTCTTCAACGGAGTGCTGGTGCAAAACCACTCTGAGTTGAAAGGCGAGACGCTCTACATCGGAAAGCCTTTCTACAAGGCGTTTACCAGCGCCCCCATTAAACTCCAGGCACACGGAGACAAGAGCGAACCGCTCAGTTTCCGCAATATCTGGGTCCGAGAATTGGATTAAACGGGTGGGTAGTGGGGAATCGCTAACTCTTGTCACACTGGGCCGTGACCTGCGTCCTTTCGCACCTCATCATTCAGCCTGTAAAAAAGGCGTCGTGAGGCGAGGGAGAGTTGTCTTTCCCGTCGGCCGCACCTATGTCGCGGTGTTCGATGGCTCTTTGAAAACTCAATCAGAAGCCACTCCGCCGGTTCGTGCGGCGAAGAATCAGCGAAATGAGCTGTTATAGTCCATCGGATCAGCGATCACGCTGGTAGGCCATATCGTGCCGGTTTGGCGAATTTTTAGCGAAAGCATGTGTGCCAACTATTACGCCGAGAGATGGATACCTATAACATGCTTTAGATTCAGTCGTTTGCCGACAATTTTCAGCTAAGCCATTGATTCCAAAGGGTGGCGAAAATTAATATGGTATTGTGTTGTAGCTGACTACAACACAAAGAAGTCACTTAGCCGGCCTACAGCGCCTGGGTCTGGCGGCGACCCTCAGTCGTACCGCTCGAAGACGATTTGCTTGCGGTCCCAGCCGAGTTCTTCTTTGAGCAGTTTGCGGTTGGCGTCGACCATCTGGTGCAGCCCGCAGATGTAGGCCTGCATGTCGCGGCGCGTGCCGACGATCTCGCGAACGTGGTCCTGAACGTAGCCGCGAAGTCCGGGCCAGTCCTCGCGACCGCGGCTGAGAGTTGGCAGGTAGTGGAAGTTAGGATGTGCCTGCTCGATCGCGCGAAACTCGTCGCTATAGTAGAGGCCGCTTTCGTGGCGCGTGCCATACACCAGCCAGAATTCGTGATCCTGGTGCCGGGGGGCATCGTCGAAAAGCCAATGCACCATGCCGCGAAACGGCGCGATTCCCGTACCTGTGGCGATGAAAACAGAATCCTGGTGTGGCTCACGCAGCGTGAACATACCGTGTGGCCCGTGAAACTGGACCGTCGTACCTTCCTCGAGATCGCACAGCCAGTTGGACAAGAATCCGTTTTCCACGCGGTTCAGGCAGAGATCGAACGACGCCGGAGTCCTGGGATGCGACGCTAGAGAGTAAGCGCGGGTATGGGTCTTGCCATCCGGCTTCGGCTGCTGAACCGAGATGAACTGTCCCGGAGCAAAAGCGAATCCGTTTGCGCCTTCGACGGCGAACTCGAGGTGCTTCGTCTGGTCCGACAGGAAGACCGACCGCATCAAGCGGGCAGAGAGCAGCTTCCGCTCGGCTGGCCGCGGACCGGTGGCGCTGGGCGCAGGAGATGTGGTTTCAGGTTCCAAAGTTGTGCTCTGATCGCTCACAGCTTATTAGATGCGCAAGCAGAGCAATCGGCGCGTGCTCAATTACTCGACGGTTACCGATTTCGCCAGGTTGCGTGGCTGGTCGACGTCGCATCCGCGGCGAACCGCGATGTGATACGCCAGAAGCTGGAGTGGAACGACTTCGAGAATCGGCGAAAGCAGCTCGGGGGCATGCGGAACGTAGAC
The DNA here is from genome assembly GCA_963730105.1 of uncultured Acidobacteriaceae bacterium. GTDB lineage: Bacteria > Acidobacteriota > Terriglobia > Terriglobales > Acidobacteriaceae > DASRAA01. Next base: position 29,109 of record CAVSQO010000001.1, on the reverse strand, counting down.
CACATGATCCGCCGACTCCTTGATTTCCTCGTCGCCCTCGGTGGCAATCGCGATGACGGTTCCAGAGCGCGCCTTTACTTCCTTGAGATTGGAAATCGTCTTCTCATAGCGCAGCACCGAGCCGGGATCGTCGAGGTCGCGGGTCGCCATGATGACGACAGGCAGTTCTTCATCGATCAGGGCGTTGGGTCCGTGCTTCATTTCGCCTGCGGGATAACCCTCGGCGTGGATGTAGGAAATCTCCTTCATCTTCAGCGCGCCTTCGAGAGCGATGGGATAGTGAATGCCGCGTCCGAGGTACAGGAAGTCTTGGGCCTTGTGGTAGAGCTTAGCCAACTCTTCCGTAGAGTCTTCGCCACCCAGGAGAGACTCAAGTTTGCCGGGAATGAGCGTAAGTTCGGTGAGCAGCTTCTTTGCCTCGTCGCTGCTGATCGTGCCGCGCACTTCGCCGAGGTACACGGCGAAGAGGAACAGCGCTGTAAGTTGCGCGGTAAAGGCTTTGGTCGAGGCGACGCCAATCTCGGGGCCCGCATGAGTGTAGATGGTGCCGTTGGATTCGCGGGCAATCATGGAGCCGACAACGTTGCAGATACCGAGGGTCTTCGATCCCTTGGCACGCGATTCGCGCATGGCAGCGATGGTGTCGGCGGTCTCGCCGGACTGGGTGATGAGAATAGTCAGATCTTCAGGGCCGGTCAGGGGATCGCGATAGCGGAATTCGCTGGCATAGTCCACTTCGACGGTGATCTTGGCCAGTCGCTCGATCATGAACTTGGCAGCGAGGCCAGCGTGCCAACTGGTGCCGCAAGCAGCGATGTAGACCCGCTGAAGGTTGCGGAACTCGTCCTCGGTAATGTCCATCTCGTCGAGGAAGACTTTGCCAGTGTCGAGCGAGACGCGGCCCAGCGTGGTGTCGCGGACGGCGCGGGGCTGCTCGAAGATCTCCTTCAACATGAAATGCTTGAAGCCGCCCTTTTCGGCCATGATCGGGTCCCAGGTGATGTGCTGCACCTGGCGCGTAATGGGATGGCCATCGAAGTCGGTCAGCTGCACACCGTTGGGCGTGATGATGGCGAGATCTCCGTCGCCGAGGAAGAACAGGTCGCGCGTGTGATAGAGGATTGCGGGTACGTCGCTGGCAACGAAGTATTCGTTGTCACCAAGCCCGATGACAGCCGGAGGACCATTGCGTCCGGCGACGATTTTGTTGGGCTCGTCGGAGGAGATCACGGCGATGGCGAAGACACCGGTGAGCTGCTTGACGGTGCGTCGCACTGCCTCTTCCAGCGGAATCTTGTGATCGGCGTCATTCAGAGTCTTTTCGATGAGATGGGCGATGACTTCGGTGTCTGTCTCGGTCCGGAACTTGTGGCCTTCTTCGATAAGCCTTTTCTTAAGGATCATGTAGTTTTCGACGATGCCGTTGTGTACAACGACAATCTTGCCAGTGCAATCGCGATGGGGATGCGCGTTCTCTTCGGTAGGACGGCCGTGCGTGGCCCAGCGTGTGTGTCCGATGCCGTAGGTGCCGTCGAGCGGCCTCAGTTGGATGACTTCTTCCAGGTTACGCAGCTTGCCTTCGGCGCGGCGCACCTGAAGACCTTCGCCGTTGCCTGCGACGGCTATGCCGGCGGAGTCATAGCCGCGATATTCCAAGCGACGGAGGCCATCGATGATGACTGGAACGACCCGTTTTTTTCCAACGTAACCGACGATACCGCACATCGTGTTTGCTCCCGAAAGATGCGAATACTTGAGCCGACGTCAGTAAAATCACGGTGCACGATCCCCTTCGGAATCGCGATCCGTATCTAAATCTTATCTGATTTCGACGCCCAGCGGCGGGAAGGTAGTTGCCAGCGAAACTTGCGAGCGGAAGAAGTAGCTCCGGGGAATTGCGATTGGGGACTCGCTAGGCTTCCAGGGTAAAGCGATACTCTTCGATCACGGGATTGGTCAGCACTTCGCGCGCAATCCTTTCAACCTCGGCTTGTGCTGCTTCGCGGTCGATGCCGTCGTCGAGTGCGATCTCGAAGTATTTGCCCTGACGAAGGTCATTGACGCCGCGATAGCCCATTTTCTTCAGGGCACTGTGGATCGTCTTGCCCTGAGGATCGAGCACAGTCTTCTTGAGCGAAACGTAAACGTAGGCTTTCATAAGGATGAATTCATTATACCCACGGCCCACGCGCCGACAGGTGCGCGGCGATCGGCCTACGTCACTGGCGTCTTGAAAGCATCGTCGATCTCAACCTGATAGCCGTTGACCAGACGATTGGTTTCGTTCGCCATGCCAACGACGGCCATCAGTTCGTGAAACATGGCTGGCGTCATGCCTCGCTTACGCGCCGCAGCGGTGTGCGAGGCGATGCAGTATCCGCAACCGTTGGTAACGCTGACGGCGACGTAGAGCATCTCTTTGACAAGAGGATCGAGCGCGCCCGGAGCCATGATTTGCTTGACGCTTTCCCAGGTTCGCTTCAACAGGATCGGATCGTGAGCGATGGACTTCCAAAAGTTATTAATCCAATCGACCTTGCGGGTTGCCATGATGTCGTCGTAGACGGCGCGAACTTCCGGGCTGGCGTCCGCATATTCGATGAAGCCATAGGTGGCCATTGCTTCCTCCTGGTTCAAGCGATCGTGACTTTTTGTTTGTAGACGGCGACGTGCACGTTCCAGCCCAGATCTTTGACCATGGTGTCGTGCAAAGCGGCTGCCGCGGCGGCCTCTCCATGGACCAAGAACGTTTGCTTCGGCGGGGCTTGGAAGGTGCGCAGCCACTCCAGCAATTCCGGCGTGTCGGCGTGATCGCTGAATTGCTCGAGCGACGCCACTTGCGCTCGCACCGGTACCAACTGGCCGAACATCTTGATCTCGCTGGCGCCGTTCTGGATGTCGTAGCCGCGGGTGCCGGGGGCTTGAAAGCCAATAAACAGCACGAGATTTCGTGGATCGGGCAAGCGCTGAGTCAGATGATGGAGAATACGCCCGCCGGTCGCCATGCCACTCGAAGAGACGATGATCGCCGGATACTTCGATTGGTTGATCTTCTTGGAATCGTCTTGCGTGAGGTCGAAATAAAAATTGGGCCAGTCGAGCGGAGACCCGTACTGTTTGATAAGAGCCTCGGTTTCGGGGCTGTATTCATCCGCGTACTTGAGAAAGACCTGTATCGCCTTGATCGCCATTGGACTGTCGGCGTGAACCGGCACGCGGGGAATCTGCCCGGACTCCATCAACTGCTTCAGCATGAAAAGCAGCTTCTGCGTCCGCTCCACGGCGAATGCCGGAATGACAACGCTTCCGCCACGTTGCACGGTGGCGCGAATCAGCGCGGCCAACTCGGGTCTGGGATCGTTGTGCGGGTGCTCGCGATTTCCGTAGGTACTTTCCATCACGAGGTAATCGCAACGTTCGTTCTCGGTCGGCCCGGAGCGAACCACGCGTCCAGGAGATATCTCACTGTCATGAACGCGGCCGATGTCGCCGGTAAAGAGCAGTCGCGTCCTCCTTCCGCCCGAAGTCAGGGTAATCTCCGCCATGGAAGAGCCGAGAATATGCGCGGCATGAACGAACTGGAACGATAACTCGTCAGATAAGCGCTTGGGTTCGTTGAAATTCACCGGCTTGAAAAGTGTGAGGCATTGTTGTGCCTCTTGCATGGTATAGAGCGGCAACGCCGGATCGTGCTTCGACGTTTTGAAACGATTGTGAAACGCCGCGTCTTCTTCCTGAAGGTGTCCGGAGTCAGGGAGCAGAATGCCGCACAAATCGATGGTGGGTGGAGTTGCGTAAATGGGCCCGTGAAAGCCCTGCTTGACCAGGCGCGGGATCCATCCGGAGTGGTCGAGGTGGGCATGGGTGAGAATGACGGCATCGATTTCGCGGGCGGGAATGGGGAGATCTTGCCAGTTACGCTCGCGCCACTCTTTCTGGCCCTGAAAGAGGCCGCAATCCACCAAAACTTGAATGCCGCGTTTGCCGCTGTCGTCGCCGGTGTTGATCAGATGTTTGGAACCGGTGACGACTCCGGCAGCACCCAGAAACTGGATGTAACTCAAGCAGACCTCTTTCGTGCGCAAGTGGCGCGACTGAGAGTACGAGATGTTTGTAGCCGTCGGCGCAGCCGCTTGGCAAGCACCGCGATTTTACGGAGCCGGATTGGCGGGCACATCGTAAGTGTTGTTGTCGGAATTAATTTCGGGAACGCTACCATCGTTGACCACGACCCGCGTAGGCGAAGCAGGCACTTGTGATCTGCCTGAGCCCTTCGCGTGCGCCTTGACCAAGACTCGGATCACTCGCTCGCCCGAGGGAGTTTGAATCGTGATCGGAACTTCGGCGCCGGCGCCTCCGAGGTTCTCGATGGTGACGGTGACGAGGTAAACCTGGTTCTGTTCTTCGAGCATAGGCCGGGTGTAAACGGTGTCCACGCGAAACTCCGGCAGGCCACGGTTGCGATAGACCCAGTCATCGAAGAACCACTCCAGATCGCGTTTTCTGCCTTCTTCAAACAGACCCTGCAAGTATGCCGAGTTGATGTCGGCGCCCGGCCGGTAGGCAGCGAGCGTTTTCTTGAGGACCTCGTCGCCCAGCATGTCGCGCAGCATCCAGAAGACATAACTTCCTTTGCCGCGCAAAAGGATTTCATCGGAGGTGTTCAGTAGAGTATTGTCCGCTGGGTGTTGGCCAGACGCTGGAGACTTTGCGTCGGCTGGTTCTTCGGCGCTTACCAGAGGAGGCAGATAGTCGCCAAGAAACTGCAATGCCGCCTTTCGGCCCGAGCGGCCATCGACACGGACGGCCTGGAGAAACCGTTGCAGCCCCTCTTCGATCCAGCGACGCGGCGACGAAAAGCGCGCGGCAACTTGTGCCGGCATGAGCAAGAGTTCGAGGGTCGGTGACTGCGACTCGCGCAATGGCGTAAACAGCACGGAGTCGCTTTGATAGGGGTTCGCGTTCAGATCGGTGAGTTCGATGACGGTCGCCTTGTGACTCGAGGCGGAGCCCAGCCATTCGTCGAGCAACGGGTCGTTGGCTTCGGCGGCGGCAGCGTAGTCGCGGCCAAGCGACGCATCGTCGCCGGTGTGGAACACCATGATGTTGGGCCGGTCGAGCTGGACATAATCGGCCACGGCAAATGTGGGCACGGTCTGACTGAGTCCGGCGAGATGAAGGCTATTCGTGATCTGGCGGGTCACTCCGCCGGTGCGAGGGTCGGAGGTCTCACCAAGCTCGCCACAAGGCGAGGTCATTGCATTTCCGGCGATGCAGAGCTTGGAATCTGCGCCGATGACGCTGATTTGCGCGGCAAGTTCCGACTGCCGGTGCCGCAGCTTCCATGCATCGATGGCTTCGAAGACCGCGTTGCCATCGCTCATGCTGACGGCTGGGATTGAGACTGGATACCAGACGACGTAACCCAATCCGCGAATCGCAGTGAAAGGCTCAGTGATTTCGTCCCAGTCATTACGTCGGGCGATCTCCGCGGGAGCGCCCATGCGAGTCAGGCGTGTCACGTCGGCGGTAATGGTGCCGCCGTATTGCACGTCGAGCGTGATGGTAGAACCAGGTGGCGCGGCTTGGGGAAGGGTAGCGATAGCTTCGGACAGGTGGCCCGTGTGATCGATGTCCGAGGTGTAATCGTCGCCAATCCATTCCAGAGGAGTGCCTTTGAAAGCGATGCCGTTCCAGCTCAGAGAGGAAGAGACTTGAAGGACAACGTTCTTCTGCGGCGATTTTGAGTCGTTGCGTAGCGTCAACTGACCGGTTACCGCCATGACGTGAGACGCGCGATCGATCTGGACTTCCAGTTGATAGCGAGTGATGGTGAACGCTTCGCGGTCGACGGCGACTGAGGAACAGGTGATTCCGAGGCAAAACAATAAGACGATAAAGGAGCGTCGGGTCACGAGTGGGGAGCTTTTCCTTTAATCTGAACTGCGCGGCGCTGGCGAGCGACCTCATACATTACAACCGCTCCGGCGACGGAGACATTCAGCGACGGCACGTGTCCGAGCATGGGGATGGAGACTAGGAAGTCGCAGCGCTTACGAACGAGGTCATGCAAACCTTTGCCTTCCGCGCCGAGGACGAGGGCACAGTGCATCTTGTAGTCGAGCTCGTCGTAGCTTTGCGTGCCTCGCTCATCGAGGCCAACGGTCCAAACATCGCGTTGCTTCAGTTCTTCCAGCGTGCGCGAAATGTTGGTGACACGCGCAATGGGAAGATGTTCCGACGCACCGGCGGAGGCTTTCACGACAGTCCCGGTCAGTCCGACAGCACGACGTTCGGGGATAACAACACCGTCGGCGCCGGCACCGTCGGCCGTGCGGATCAAAGCGCCCAGATTGTGCGGGTCTTCGATTCCGTCGAGAACGACAATAAAACTGTACTCGCCCTTGCGACGATCGATCAGCATGTCAACGTCGGCGTATTGCTTGCCGCTGGTGACGGCAATCACTCCTTGATGTGTGTTGGTATTGGCGGCACGGTCGAGCTCCTCAGGAGGAAGGAACTTGACTTGCACCCCGCTGGCACGACAGGTATCGATGATGCGCTGCATGCGTTGATCGTGGCGTTCGCGCGATATGCCGACGTAATCAAAGCTGCGAGAGCCGGATTTCAGCGCCTCGCTGACAGGATGTATCCCGAAGATAACCACCATGAGATACCAGTGTACGACAGGGATTCGGTGGCGGCATGAGCTGTGACGTGCGGGGATTTCTGCGGGCGGCTCTACCGGACGCAGCAAATTCTTCCTGTTACACTGGCGCAGCCGAGCGATTTATACTCGTTCCGACAGGCTACCCTCTGGAGCAAGAATGTCGATTTCAGCCGTAATTGTTGATGATGAACAGCTGGCACGCGACGAACTCGCCTACTTGCTGAAAGAGGTTGATGTTGACGTGGTGGCCCAAGGGAAGAACGGTGTCGAGGCCGTGAACCTGATTAAAGAACTGTCTCCGGACCTTGTGTTCCTCGATGTCCAGATGCCGGGGCTCGATGGATTTGGAGTAATCAAGAAGTTGCTGGACCGAAAAGTGTCGATGCCGCAAATCGTTTTCGCCACTGCATTCGATCAGTATGCCGTGAAGGCGTTTGAGGTCAACGCGGTCGACTACCTGCTAAAGCCTTTCGACAAGAAGAGAGTTGCGCAAGCCGTAGAGAAGGCTAGAAAGAAACTGGGATCGGTGGGGTCGTCGAACGATCAGATCGGCACGCTGGTGAAAATGCTGGAGCAACAGCAGAAGCCGCAAGCCGCGAAAGTTCTGCTCAAGTCCGCAGGCCGGCTCTTCCTGGTCGATCAGAAGGACATCTGCTACGCGTCAATTGAAGACGGCATCATCACAGTCGTGGCGTCCAACATGGAAGGGCAGTCAAACTGCCGCACGCTAGAGGAGTTGCTCGACACGCTTGATCCCAACATGTTCTGGCGGGCACACCGTTCGTACCTGGTGAATATTCATCGCATCAAGGAAGTCGTGCCCTGGTTCAAGAGTTCTTACCAGGTCCGCATGGACGACAAGAAACAGGCGGAAATTCCCGTAAGCCGCGCACAGACCAAACGGCTACGCGAGCTGTTCAACCTGTAAGGTCTCTCAGCCGTTCTTCTTTTCCTGAAGTTTGCGCACGACCTTAGTGACCATGGCGCGTGGCGAGATACGCAGCATCTCGACGCCGACTCGGTTTTTCCATCCCGGAATCACAATTCGTTTGCCTTGCTTCATGCCCTCGTAGCCGATGCGAGCGACGTCGCGCACGTCAACCATCAGTGGGCTCTTGACCATCGCGGTGCCTTCGAGATACGCCCGGCGCTGGAAATTGGTTTTCACCGGACCGGGACACAGACAGGTGACGGTTACTCCCGAGCCGTCCAGTTCCTCGGCTAAAGCTTCGCTAAAGCTCAACAGGTAGGCCTTGCTGGCGTAGTAGATGGACATGAACGGCCCAGGCTGAAATGCCGCAGTGCTAGCGACATTCATGATCTTGCCTTCGCGAGCACGAATCTGGGGCAGGAAAAGTTTGACCAGGTGAGTAGCCGCCACCATGTTCACCTGCATCATTTCCGCTTCCTTGTCCCAGTCAGTCGTTTGGAACGGCCCTGCCAGACCGAAGCCGGCGTTGTTTACCAGTACGTCGAGGACAATGCCGGACTCCTGCAGTTCCTGATAGAGCTCCGCCGGAGTGGCCGGATGAGCGAGGTCCTTGGGTGCAATTCGCACCGTTACGCTGTAGCGCGACTGCAAGTCGTCGCCGATCTGGCGTAGGGTATTACGGTTCCGCGCCAGCAATACCAAGCGGTAGCCGTCACGTGCGAACAAATGCGCCAGTTCGAGCCCAATGCCGCTGGATGCGCCGGTGATCAGCGCCGTCTTCGGTGAATAGAATGGATTGCTGGTACTCACGCCTTAGTTATAGCGGATTTCCGGCGACGAGTGCAGTGCGGCGAACACGGAACGCAGCCACCCGCCGCGTAGCGCTCGAGGCCGCCTACTTGGATTCGTTCCTGGACTCAAGGAATGTCACAACTTGCCAGCGTTGCTGCTTGGAAAGTTGCGACCAGCTTGGCATTCCCTTACTGAGATCGCCGGTGGTGACGAACCAGAAGAGTTCCCCCGGCTTTGCGTTCTTGACTGACGCACTCACTAAAGTGGGCGCCGGGCCCATGCCCTGGAGGTTGTTACCGTGGCACTGCGCACAATTCTGCGCGTAGAGCTTCTTGCCGTCGGCCGCTGCTGAAGCGTCTCGAGAGTACGGGTTTTTCATTTGAGTGGCCGATGAGGGCGCGCTGTGAAAGCCTTGGGCAAATGCCATGACAGTCAATGTAGCGGTTGCAATTGCGACGGTTAATGAAATTAGCCAGGAGGCGACGGTTTGATTCAAGGGATTTCTCTCCAAGAATCATCTTAACAAGCGCGTAGCCTTCGCGGTTCCCGAGCGCCGTCCCTGTATGTGAAGTCAGTACTCGCGTGCGTTTTCGGTCCAATCGCAAATCGCACTTCGCTGACTTTCTGATACGCGCGCGCTTTGATGAAACAGGATGTACTTGCGATCGGGCATATCGCCGTTGGCGAGTTGGTCGCAAATGTCCTCAAGCTTTCGCTCTCTTTTGCTGGGCGGGTAGGTTCCCCATTGCGAGAAGTTCATCGCCTGTCGCCCCCGGTGAACATCCCGGGCAATCACCCACGACAGCGGAGCAACGTAGCTGTACCAGGGCCATGCGGTTTCATCGGAATGGCAGTTTTTGCAGGATTGATCGAAGACCGCTTTGACTTCCGGCGGTACCTGTTGGGTCGAGTAGATCGTGCGGGAAGGCTCAATCGGCGGATTGCTTCGGCTCACCGGAACCAACTGGCTGGCTAGCAGCAGAACAAGAATCCCGAGTCCAACGTTAGTTGTCCAGCGACGCACTGCAGCTTTCTCCTCGAACGAATCGACCACCCCAACGGCGATCAATCAATGCAGCGACCTCACATAGCTGATGACTTGCCAAATCTGAGGGTCCCCCAGTTTTACCCAGGAAGGCATTCCCTGGCCCCGGTTCCCATTGACCAGCAACCAGTGAAGGTCACCAACCGTCGCTTCCTCCTGTACCCGAGCGCTGCGTAAGGAAGGGTGCTTCTTTCTTCCGTTGGCGTCGTCGCCGTGACAATGTGCACAGTGGTCAACGAATATCCTCCGCCCAGCGGCAATGGCATCCGACTGTTCAGCGTACGGATTCGAGCGGTCGCGGTCGCGGGCCGGGACTTCCTTCAACCAGCCGCCATTCGAGGTGGCGAACAGGGTGAGGCCAGACCCGATCACCAGCAAGGCAAAGATCCATGGGGCCACCGATCGCCAGTTCATTTCGCACCCCGTCGGAAGTGGTCCAGAAATCCCTGAATCTCGTAAGACACCGAGAAGCGAAACAAGACCGGAATACTGTAGCTATTTAGCCCGAACTGCGGTGAAAACCCCACCGTCATTCCTTTCGGCGACGCCCAGTTTACAGTCGGTCCCAGATATTGCGACGTCAGGTGGGTCCCGAAGCCGTCAGTGTCACCGAGACCGCCGTACATTTCGGCACCCACCTGAAATTTCTCCAGGCAAAATGCGCATTCGTGCGCACTCGCAAGGAGCCGGAGAGGACGGCTGGCGCCCAGCGCATATCCAAACTCCCATGGATCGCCAGCGAGGTTCTTCTCGGCGATGAAATTCTCACTGATGTTCCAGCCACGAACGTTGCTGCCCAGAATCAGCTTGAGTTCAATTTCCCGTTCCTTGTCTTGCCGCGCCAGCCAATTGGGCACCAGGAAATCAGGGTTGCCGTCGTGCCCCACGACTTCACGCAAGGTCTTGTCAGCGCTTGTGTCTTCGAACTCCACGTAAAACACAGGATTGATCCAGTGTTCCCGGGGGAGGGGCCGAAAGCGGTTCTCCCATCGAAATCCTGTAAATATCGCGCTGTCATTCTGGGTCGCCTGTCCGTCGAGATAAAACTCGGTGGTCCACCAGGCTTTCAGTCCATACTCGAACTCAATATCGGAACCGAGAAAACTATTGCCGCCGTTGGGATTCCCAACCACATTAAATGACTCGAAGTCGAGATTTCCAGGCTCCTCCATTTCCTGCGAATAGGTCACGAAGTATGGATATTCCTGGGAATACGCTTTGTAATAGGCGGGCACAACGACCGCGAGTAGAAGCAAGACGGCGAGCTTCATTCGCACGGACACATTCCAAAAACCATTACGATACATAGGATTTCTCTTTCTCGTGTATTCCTGGGACTCTCGAGCGTATCAGCGTGTCGCTCTGGCTATAATCCGCGGCGTTACGTGAAGAGTAGTTGCAACAGTGTTGCAACTACCATATAATCATTAAAAGGCACGGATTCTTCTCAGTCAAGATGTGTGGTAAAATAGAGTTGCAACACAGTTGCAACTAGATGCAACACGAAAAGGAATTACCACTGTGCCATTTCCGCAAACCTCTGTGCCCGGCTCGCTGCAAACGGCTCTGCTAAGCCGAGGAATCCGGCTTACGCGCCAGCGTCGTATCATTCTGGAGATTATTGAAACTGCCAGCCAGCATCTGGATGCTGCGCAAATTTTGCGCAAGGCGGCCAAAATTGATCCCGACATCAATCGGGTTACCATCTACCGCACGCTATCACTGCTGAAACGTCATGGGCTGGTGGACGAGCTGGACCTGCTTCATGTCAAGGGCGAAGGCCACTTCTACGAGCGCCGTCCGCAACGCGACCACATGCATATGACTTGTCTGCGATGCGGAAGCGTCCAGGAATTCGAGAGCGACTTGTTCGACCGGGTCAAAGGGCAGGTCGAACGCGACTGCCAATTTCACATACTGGTAGCGCGGTTTGAGATCGGCGGCTATTGCGCGAAATGCAGAAAGTGAAAATCAACCGTAGATGAAACAAGCGCGCGGCTGCGAACCGCGCGCTCTTGTCTTAACTCCAGTCCGGTGCAATTACTTCGCAGCCAAAGCCGGCTCGGGGACCTCGTAAATGCTGTACCACGAGGTCGCGGCCTTCAGGGCATTGTTCACGTTCTGAATGTTCTTTACACCCTCGTCTTTCAGCCACGCGTCGAATGCGGCGCCGCCCTTTTCGGCAAAGATCGGGATGCCGTCCTTCCAGGTTGCGCGGCCGCAGAGCACTCCGTTGAACTTGACGCCCGCTTCTTTAGCGAACTCGAGGTCTTCGATGAACTCCGCATTGCTGACGCCAGCCGACAGGTAGATGAAAGGCTTACTCGTCGCGGTTGCGGCAGCGCGATAGTGATCGAGCGCCTCGGCCTTGGTGAAGACTTTGGGGCCCTTGAACGATTTCGCACCTTCCACATACTGCAGGTTCACGGGGATTTCGACCTTCAGCACGTCAACGCCATAGCGGTCCTTGGAGAACTCGCGCATGGAGTCGGCCACTACTTTGGGTTTCAGCGCGGCGAACTCGGGGCCTTTGTCTTCCAGCCCGTCTTTGTAGCCGATCAATTCGAGGAAGAACGGGATGTCGTTAGCGCGGCACTCGTCGCCGATGCGCTCGGTCCATGCGTGCTTGTGATTGTTGATCTTGGCGTCGTCAAAAGGAGAGTAATAGAGCAGGATCTTGACACAGTCCGCGCCCGCTTCTTTCAAGCGGCGCACCGACCAGAGGTCGAGCAGATCCGGCAGGCGGCCTGACACTTTCGCGTCGTAGCCCGTCTTCTCATAGGCAAGCAGCAGGCCGGAACCCTTGGCGCGGTGCTTGGACGGCTCAAGTCCCCACTCGGGATCGAGCAGAATCGCGCTGGCATACTGAGTCAGCACTTCGGTGACGTAGGTCTTGAACTCGGTCAAACCTTCGTCGGTCGCCCGGGTACCCAGGGCTTTCTTGAGCGAACCGCGCTGGTCCATGGCCGCAGCGGCGATCACCCCATTTTCGTTCGACACGTTTTTCATTCCCTGAAGTTTTCCAGGAGTAAGTTTCATAGCAATCTCCCCAGGCGCACGTCGCCTTTTATGAATTTGTGGTCCGGCCTTAGCGATGAGGGCTGGTCCCGCGACGAAGATCTACGAGACCTACCATTCTAAATTAATCCCCGCATGCTACGCTGAGAAACGGAGGCGGGCTGAACGATTTACGAGCGCATTTTGAGACCCGTCAGAAGCGCCCGCTGGCGTTCGATCAAGGACTCTATCCCTTTGCGTGCTAGCGTCATCATCTGCGCCAGTTGAGAGTCATCGAATGGCTGATGTTCAGCTGTAGCCTGCACTTCTACCATCTTCCCGCTGCCGGTGATGACCATGTTCATGTCCACGTCGGCGCGGGAATCTTCCTCGTAGCAAAGGTCAAGCATGGCGATGCCATCGACGATGCCGGCGCTGGTGGCGGCCACGTAGTCGCGGATCGGGGTCTCAGCCAGTGCGCCGGTCGCGACCATTGCAGTCATGGCCAGTCCCATGGCGACGAAGGCGCCGGTGACCGAGGCCGTACGTGTGCCGCCGTCGGCCTGAATTACGTCGCAATCAAGAAAGAGGGTGCGTTCCCCGAGTTTCGTCATGTCGCTTACAGCTCGCAACGAGCGGCCAATCAAGCGCTGGATTTCATGGGTGCGACCGCTCGGCCGGCCCTTGGTAACCTCGCGTGGCGAGCGGGTCAGGGTGGAGCGGGGCAGCATGCCGTATTCGGCCGTCACCCAGCCCTTGCCGCTGTTGCGCAGGAACTGGGGCACGGTGTCTTCGATGGTGGCGGTGCATATGACTCGCGTGTTGCCGAGTTCAATGAGGCAGGAACCTTCTGCCGTCGAGATGTAATTGGGGACGATGTTGACGGGACGCATCTGGTCGGGAGTGCGATTATCCGAGCGATAAACCATAGGAGGCGATTGTATCTTTCTCGGAGTTCAGAGTACGCAGAACAAGGCTGGCTATCCGCCTAGGTCGACGCGCTCGACGTGATCGACCTGGCGGCCCAGGAACTGCGTAGCGAGGCGCTTGAATTTATCGGTCGAATCGGTCACGTAGAAGCGAAATGTTCGGTGTTCGCGAACATCCGGGCTTGGAGCGGTGGTTGGTTTTGAAGACAGTTCCAGCATCGCGTTGACGGCGCGCGCGGTCGACTCGGCGGAGTCCACAACCTGCATGGATGCGGGAGCGATACGCCGCAACAACGGAGCCAGCAGCGGATAGTGGGTGCAGCCCAGCACCAGCACGTCCGCTTCGCCGGTGGACTCGGCCAAAGCCTCGCCGAGATAAATGCGCGCGACCTGCTCGGTGACGGGATGGTCGATCCAGCCTTCTTCCACCAGCGGGACAAACAACGGGCAGGCTTTTTCGTGGGCTTGCATGCCGTGCTTCCGCAAAGCATCGCGATAAGCATGACTTGTGACGGTGGCGTCCGTGGCGATGACGATGGCGGAGCGGGTTCGACTGACCTCGGCGGCCATAGCTGCCCCTGGGTCGACGACGCCGACTACTGGAACGCGTGCGGTTTCGATAATCTGCGGCAGGGCCAACGCGGTCGCGGTGTTGCAGGCGATGACCAGCAAGTCAATGTTCTGGGACTCAAGAAATCGCGTCGCCCCAATTGCGTAGCGCGCCACGGTGTCGGCTGATTTGGTGCCGTAGGGCAGGCGGGCGGTGTCTCCGAAATAGAGATAGTGCGCGGCCAAATGCCCAGACATGGCGCGGAGCACCGTCAGTCCTCCAACTCCAGAGTCGAAAACTCCAATGCGCGGAAGGGTCATTGGGCATCCTTCATGACCTGGCCGATGCCACTTGCGAGATAGAAGCGGCGCAGGTCGGCATGGCCGGCCAAGGTTTCGCGCTCTTTGCCATCCACCAGGATCTTGACTCGCGTAATTTGCGGATCGTTGGCATTCAGCGTGTTTACGATCGAGGCAATCGTGAGTTCTTCGGCCAGCACGCCGGAGGGATGGGAGTCGGCAAATCCAGCGGTGGTATCGACGATGGCGGTGTCGCTTCCCATGAGAAAGACATCGCGCACATCAGAGCCGGAACCGATCACGTGTGAAGTGGAATCATTCGAATATTTGGCAAACAGTGCACGCAAAACGGCCCGCGCACGCTCGCTTCGTTCTTGCGGTAACGCAACATTGTCCTGAGTGCGATGCAGAGTCCCGTCAGCGTCCGAAGCGACGTAAAAAGTGACCAACGTCGTTGGTCCGGCGGGCGGAGGAACGACCACCTGAGCCTGTTGTGCGAGATGCTGTTCCTCGAGAGTGACCTTTTTTTTCAGGTGATACGCGTAGAAGCCCAGTCCGGCGGCGACCAACAGAAGCACCGCAAACATGATGAGGATCGGCCGGGTCACGGGCGCACCTCCGGGATCTTGCCCCGAATGGCCGCAATACCCGCGGCGATCGATTGGGCAACCTGTTCCTGATATGCGGGGCTGGCTATGTCGGTGACATCGTCACCGGGCGGCGCGATTTCGACCGCGACGGCCGGCGCTGCGATATTGTTCATGGGACGCAGCGGCGCGGCGAGTGTTGTGTTGGGCAACTTACGGGCGTCGAGTTCGGCCGCCACTGATCCCGCAACGATTGCGCTGGCATCGAGAAACGCAGCTTGTGCCTGGTCCCAGGGAAGGAAGTTTCCTGACGATGCGTTTTCTGCACCGGCCAGATATGTGAACACATGCACGCCTCGTCCACTATTAGCGGCATGAAGCGCGATGTACAGGGCGGGGCGGACGGCGTTGGCCGAAATCGCGCGCTGGTCGAGCGTGATGGCAATGTCCGAATTACGCAACAGACCGGCAGAGATGCCACGGTTCGCCAATTCTCGCTGAACTCGGCGGGCGAGTGCCAACACAACGTCTTTTTCTGGCAGCGTCGGGCTGATCGCCGCTCCAATTTCACTGCCGCCGTGTGCGGGATCGATCAGGACAAAGAATCGCGGTCCAATAGGTTTTGGCGGGGCGGGAATAGCCGCAGTTGGCGTCGGCAGATTGGGAAACGGCGCCTGTTGGGCAACAGGCGGCGGAGCCGGCGGCGCAGCCGTGACGATGATGGTCTTTCCGCCGTCGGCAAAGTTGGCCATCAGGGCCGAGGTTCCCGTGACGTCGAGTTCAGCAATTCCGTCATGCTCAGAAAAATTTGTTCCCGTGATTTGCGGATCCGTGTAGGACGTGTGGTCCGTGACTGGAAGCACAGGTTCGCGGTGGAAGGTGAAGCGGATGTGTCCCGGCTCGGTTGCAATCGTGGGATTCACCGGCGAATCGAAACTGATGAACAGCTTCGAGGGTGTGCCAGGACGAAAGTCGAGCGTGTAACGTTGGCCGATGTCGCCGATGAACAGCCGCCGCGCCGCCGGATTGTACCGAATTGGGGTGGCAAGCGTTCGCGTCAGAACTTCACTGACGGCAGACAGTGGAATGTAGCCCCGGTCATTCTGAATGCTGAAGTTTGCCGGTAGCTTAACGTTGTCGCCCTTCACCTTGCCTTTATCTTTGCCGTCATGGAACTGCAGTTCCAACTCGCGAATGCCCGGCGCGGTAAAGCGCAGCTTGTACTTCTTGCCGTCTGGACGTGCGTCCACTGTGCCCAGCGGTTCGAGCAACTCAACCAGGCCGACGTAAGTCTGGCCATTCAAAGTAACGAGCGGAACGGAATACGCGGAATGCGCGGAGTAAACGGCGAGCTGATGCCCCTCGGGAGCTTGGGCGAGTACCGTAGCGCGGGGCAGCCAATGGGCCGCCGCTGCACACAACGCGATAGCGAGGAGCCCTGCCGCTGTGGCGACCGTCCGGCGATGCGACAACGACAACCTAGTTGCCTCCGCTGACAGTTGGCTGGGCAGCATCCTCCAGCGAGTAGATGGTGAGGCCGCTCAGCAGTTTAGGAAAGAAGTCGGTGGACTTTTGCGGCAGCACCTCGCCGCTGAAGGCGATGTCGCGAACTTGCTGCATGCGCACCGGATTCATCAGGAACGCAACGTTAGCCCCGCTGTGAACCTCATCCATCGCATCCTGGGCCTCGCGCACATATTTCAGGTGCTTCTGGTTGCGAATGTCCTCCTCCGACATTCCCAAGGTCTCTTCCAGAATCAGTTTGTGAAGTTGGATGACGTCCAGGGCGCGTTGCTGCTCCGACTGCCCGGCCAATGCGTCCGATTGCTGGATGGGATGAGCTCGCAAGAGATATGCGGAATCGGCGGTTACTGCCAGCAATGCAGTCTCTGTGCTGCCTGCCTCACGTAACCGATCGACTGCCGCTGTCGCGCTGGTAATCGGGCCGATGTTTTCGACGTCGAAGTATTTTTTGAGCTTGTCATTCATCACGTTCACGTCGAAGCCGTCCAGCCCGAATACA
Source organism: uncultured Acidobacteriaceae bacterium (assembly GCA_963730105.1). Lineage (GTDB taxonomy): Bacteria > Acidobacteriota > Terriglobia > Terriglobales > Acidobacteriaceae > DASRAA01. The sequence continues at coordinate 12,286 of CAVSQO010000001.1, read as the reverse complement.
ACGCGGTGGGTCGGCAGGATGACCAAGCCCGGCGAATCCATATTGACGAGGGTCATCATGACGCACTCATACGGCGCATCGACGTGATTACCGAGTCGCTCCCGCATCTCGTTACGGTAATTGAGTGCGGTCTCGTAGCGGTGGTGCCCATCGGCGATGATCAACTTCCTATCATCCATCGCAGCCTGGACTTTCGAAATGACTGCCGGGTCGGAGACCCTCCACATGCGGTGGATGACGTCGTATTCGTCGCGCACCTCGGCGTCCGGCGGCCGGAATTGTGCCAACGCTGAATCAACCGCGCGCGAAGGATCGCTATACAGCATGAAAATTTGGCCGAAATGCGACTGCGTGGAACGCAGCAGGTTGAGGCGGTCCGCCTTTGGCTTGCTGAGTGTCTGCTCGTGCCGAAAAACGACTTTCCGATCGTACGCTTCCAGTTGCCCAGCGGCGATGAAGCCCCTGCGCTCGTATGTGGCGCCCGAGGAATCGCCCGGGAGATGGAATGTCTGCGTGTAGAGATAGATGCCCGGTTCGGTGTCCCGCACCAGCACGCGCTCGTCACGCCAATTCTGAAGGTATGCAGCGGCACGCGAGTAAACGTTCGTCCCGTTACTATCGTTTGCTTCCGGCTTGCCGAGGATGATCCGCACCAGATTGTACGGACTCGCGCTGTAGTAGCGATCCTGCATGGAGGAAGAGATCTTGTCGTACGGCTGGGTCACAACTTCGGAAATTAAGACTTTGTTCGGGTCGTACCGCAGGGCTCGAAAAGGGAAGATTTTTGCCATCTGAATAGGATTCCGGATCGTAGTTTTGAATGACACCGCAAAATCGGGAGTAAGCTTGATTGTAGCAGTCGGGTGAATGGAGACAGATGTGGGGAACGGCCCATGGGAATGAACGCAACACCGCTCAACGGAGCGCGGAGTTGTGTCATATCTTTGACATGCGCTGCATACAGCTGTGATACCATTCTGCCCACCTGAGTAGAGGAAACTATGGCCCGCGGTTGCAGTTGGGGAGTCAGGTCGGCCAGATTGTCGATCCGGTTCTGGTTAGTCGATGCTGGGGCGGAACCCCTTTCCCATCCATCCGCCCTCACTTTGTTGCGCCCGTTTTACAAATTAGCCGCTATTACATTCGTACTGGTGATTGCGACCTGTGCGGCGTCTCCTTTGTTCGCGCAACAGGAAAGCAACGACGTTCACGTTGTCCCCCGCGAGCAGACCAAGGGCGCTAACCCGGACCCGACGGTCATGCCGCCTCCGGTTGCAGCCGACGCGAAGGCCGCCGGCATCGTGGTCGACCCCTCGCTGAAGACGCACACCAAACCCATCCGCAAAGACGTCGACCTCGTCCTTGTTCCGGTGACTGTTACTGATCCCATGAACCGTCTGGTGACCGGACTGGAGAAGGAAAATTTCTCCCTGACTGACAGCGGCCAGCCACAAGAGATCCGGCACTTCTCGAGCGAAGATGCGCCGGTTTCGCTGGGCGTGATTTTTGACGTTAGCGGCTCGATGTCGAACAAGATCGACAAGTCACGCGATGCGGTGGTCGAGTTCTTCAAGACGGCCAATCCCGAAGACGAGTTCTTCCTTATTACCTTCTCGGAAAAGCCCGAAGTGTTGGCCGATTTTACGAACTCCGTCGAAGACATCCAGAGCAAACTGGTGTATGCCGAGCCAAAGGGACGGACTGCCTTGCTGGACGCCATTTATCTGGGCATGGATCGCATGCGGAAAGCCAAACACGAGAAGAAGGCGCTGCTGATTATCTCGGACGGCGGCGACAACCACAGTCGCTACACCGAAGGCGAAATCAAGTCGATGGTGCGGGAAGCCGATGTGCAGATATACGCAATCGGATTGTACGACCGCGACTTCAAGACGGCCGAAGAAAGGGAAGGCCCGCAACTGTTGACGGAGGTTTCCGATGTGACGGGCGGGCGGACGTTCGCCATCGGTAACCCCAACGAGTTGGCGGATGTCGCGACCAAGATCGGCATCGAACTGCGCAACCAGTACGTGCTCGGATACCGTCCGACAAACCCCACGCGCGATGGCAAGTGGCGCAAGATCAAAGTGAAATTGAATCCACCCAAGGGCCTGCCTCCTCTGCATGTGTACGCCAAGACGGGATACTATGCACCGACGGAATAGAAACCACCTTTTACTTTTCGTCCTCCTTATCTCGGGAACGCTGACCATCGGACAAAGCCCAGCGCCCCAGTCGCAGCCGGCCCCGCCGTCCGCGCAGCAAGGACAGGCGCCGCCTGCCGCCCAACAGGGCCAGGCACCGGAAGAAAAGAATGGCGGCGTTTTCGTTTTCCATAAAGAGGTTGACGAAGTCACCTTGCACGCCACGGTGGTCGATGACAAGAATCGCTTGGTTACTGACCTCACGCGCACGGACTTTACGGTTTTTGAAGACGGACAGCAGCAGAAGATTACGGCGTTTCGGCGAGAGGACATTCCTGTCGCCATGGGAATCGTGATCGATAATTCCGGCTCGATGCGCGAGAAGCGTCCGGCGGTGAACGCTGCGGCCATTAATTTTGTTAAGTCCAGCAATCCGCAGGACAAGGTCTTCATCGTCAACTTTAATGAAGACTTCTTTCTCGACCAGGATTACACCGCGTCAGTCCCTAAGCTCAAGGACGCGCTGGAGCGGATTGAAGCACGCGGGGGGACCGCACTCTACGACGCTGTGGTTGCTTCGTCCGATCACCTGAAAAAGTCGAACCTCCTGGAAAAGAAGGTTCTGCTGGTGGTGACCGATGGCGAAGACAATGCGAGCCGCGAGTCGCTCGAACAGGCCATACGCCGTTTGCAGGAAGAAAATGGGCCGACGGTCTATACCATCGGGCTGCTGCAGGAAGAGCACTCTAAGCGCGCGCGCCGCGCCCTGCGCGAGATGGCGGAAGAGACCGGCGGCATGGCGTTTTTCCCTCAGAGCCTGGCCGAAGTGGACGCGATCACGCAACAGATCGCGCATGACATCCGCAACCAGTACACCATCGGCTACAAGCCCTCAAAACCGCAGAGCGAAGGTGGATTTCGAACGGTGAAAGTCGACGCCAACGCCAAAGGCTACAAGAAGCTTCAGGTGCGCACTCGCAGCGGCTATTATGCTGGTCAGCAGCGGGCAGCGGCCCCGGCCGAAACGCCGAGTGCTAAGTAAGACCTGCGGTCTCGTCATTGTGCACAGCAATTTGCGCCGTCACCGTTGACCGGCGTATTCGCGATCACGTACCCTTGTCAGTCAACTCGACAACCCCTGAGGCGCATGAAAACTGCTGAATTTACCTCCCTTCGTGTGGCAGAGAACATTGCTGACCTGGTTGGAGAGACTCCCGTTCTTCACTTGCGGAAGATCGTTCCGGCCGGCTCAGCCGACGTCTTTGCCAAACTCGAGTATCTGAACCCGGGCGGCAGTATCAAAGACAGGGCAGCACTCGGCATGATTCAGCGTGCCGAAAAAGAGGGACGCCTGCGTCCCGGCGCCACGATTTTCGAAGCCACCGCTGGCAATACCGGTGTGGGGCTGGCGCTCATAGGTTGTAATCGCGGCTACAGGGTCATGCTCGCGGTCCCCGAGGGATTTTCAATCGAGAAGGTCAAGCTGATGGAGGCGCTGGGCGCCGAAGTGGTCCGCACGCCTGAATCAGAAGGGATGACGGGCGCCATCGATTTGGTGAAGGCGCGCGCCGCGCAGACTCCCAATTCGTGGGTCGCAGCGCAGTTCGAAAATCAGGCAAATCCCGACTTCCACTACGAGACCACCGGCCGCGAATTCTACGATCAGCTGCAAGGACACGTGGACGCGGTTGTGATCGGCTCGGGCACCGGAGGAACATTTACCGGCGTGGCGCGCTATTTCAAGCAACGGAACCCTCACGTTCTGGCGATCGCCGTGGAGACCCAGGGGTCGGTCTTGGGCGGTGGTGAGAAAGGGCCCCACGAGATCGAAGGGATCGGCGCCAGCTTCATTCCCAAGACGTTTGACGGCACGCTGGCCGACGAGATTATCGCGGTCAGCGATCGCGACGGTTTCGAGATGGTGAAGAAGCTGGCTGCCATCGAAGGCGTGCTCGCTGGCTCCAGCGCCGGGGCGAATGTGTTCGTCTCCATCGAGATCGCTAAGCGTCTTGGCCCCGGCAAGCGGGTGGCGACCATCATTCCCGATTCGGCTGAGAGGTATCTCTCAAAGGACATTTTTAACTTCAAGGGATAAAACCTAAGTCTTCGGGCGCTGCACTTCAACCTGCCGTCCTGATCTTGGTGCATAAGAAATCATGAAGAAAAAGCAGGCAGGATTCGCTACGCGTTCGATCCACGTTGGCAACGAGCCCGATCCATCGACGGGTGCGGTCGCGCCTCCCATCTTCGCAACTTCGACCTATGCGCAGGAAGAGCTAGGGAAAACCAAAGGCTACGACTACTCACGCGCGGGCAATCCAACGCGAACTCGCCTCGAACAAAATCTGGCGTCACTGGAAGGCGGCGTAGCAGCGCGCGTGTTCTCGAGCGGAATGGCCGCGGTCGCAGCGCTGGCGGGCCTGATGAAATCCGGCGAGCACATTGTCGCCTCCGACAATCTCTACGGCGGAGTACCGCGGCTCTTCAATCAGGTGCTGGCCAATCTTGGACTGGAATTCACCTACGTCGATTCCAGTGATCCGCGCAACGTGGCGAAAGCCATCCGCAAGCACACGCGCTTCGTGTACCTCGAGACGCCGACCAATCCGCTGATGGGGCTGACCGACATTGCAGCCGTCAGCGAGATCGCCCATCAGCGCGGCTGCCAGGTCGTGGTGGACAACACTTTCATGTCGCCGTATTTTCAGCAGCCGCTTAAACTCGGCGCGGACATGGTACTGCACTCGACGACGAAATTCCTGAACGGCCACAGCGATGGCATCGGCGGCGTGCTGGTCTGTTCTACCGCCGATCAGGCCGAAAAGCTCGCGTTCGTGCAAAAAGCGGTGGGAGCGATACTCTCACCGTTTGAATGTTGGCTAGTGTTGCGGGGCGTCAAGACGCTGGCCGTGCGCATGAGGCAGCATGACCAGAGTGGACGCGCGATCGCTGAATACCTAAGGCAGCACCCAAAGGTCAAGAAGGTCTTCTATCCCGGACTCACGAGCCATCCCCAGCACGAACTTGCCTGCCGTCAGATGTCAGGCTTCGGCGCGCTGATCACTTTCGAAACCGGCTCGCTCGCTAACGCGAAGAAGTTCTTGAAGAGTGTTCGCGTTTGCACTTTGGGCGAATCTCTCGGAGGCGTCGAGACGCTGATTTCGCATCCCGCGACCATGACTCATGCAGCCATCGGCGCGAAAGGCCGCAAAGCGATCGGCCTGACCGACGGCATGGTAAGAATTTCGGTCGGTATCGAAGACGTCGACGACCTCATCGCGGACCTCGGGCAGGCGCTGCATGGCCTCTAATCAGCGAAGCCCTTATCACCGAGCCGTGTGTCCTAGGTCCTTTCGCGCCTTATCTCCTGTTCTGTAAGACAAGCATAGTGAGGCAGGGGATTGGTGTCTCTCCTTGCCAGGCCGCGCTGAAGCTGCGGGCTGCTACGGCTCTTTGAAAACTCGAACCGCCGCCCACCGAAGACGAAGCCTACCTAACTCCTTTATTTGTGCGACTTTACTTATAACCCATTTATTTGCACGATCTTGCGTGGAGTTTTGTTGTAAGTCGATGATTCTAAGTAACCAGGAGGGAGGGGGTGGTGTCACAAAGTGGCCCAAGTTTCCCGTTTCGGGAATTGCCGACCGCCTAGTCGAACAGCCTGGTGACACCCTCTTCGAGCACGCAAACCTTGTCTTCGATGCCTCTTTCGCGTGCAGCTTCAAGCAGACGCGGCACGGGTTCGTCCACTGGTTCGTATGACAGCCGAAACGAGCCGTAATGCATCGGCACCATCCAACGCGCGCCCAGATCGATGAATGCCTGCAGAGCGTCCTCCGGGCTGGTATGCACATTACGGAACGAGGCGGGGTGATAGGCGCCAATTGGCAACAGCGCGAGGTCAGGACGCAGGCGGGCGCCAATCTCCGCGAAGCCGTCGAAGTAAGCTGTGTCGCCTGCGTGGTAAACCGAGTGCTTCCCGGCACGCAAAACATATCCGCCGTAGCCGCGATGAATGTCGCGCATCACGCGCGCTCCCCAATGTCGAGAAGGTGTATGCACAATCTCGACGCTCCCCATTTGGAGGCTCTGCCACCACTCCAGCTCGATCACCCGCGAAAACCCGAGATCAGCCACCAAGTCGCGCACATGGCGAGGAACGATGATGATGGGACGCTTGCCCGACTTGCGGCGCGTCAAGTTCGCAATGGTTCGCAACGACGGCCGGTGCAGGTGATCAAAGTGCGCATGCGACACCAGTACGGCATCGATCGGTGGCAAGTCGCGCATGCGGAGCCCCGGCCGCCGCAGCCGCTTCAGGATAAAAATCCATTGCGCAAAGTTCGGATCAATGACAATGTTTTTTCCGCCGAGCTGGAGGAAAAAACTGGAGTGTCCGATAAAGGTGACGCCCAATTGTCCGCGCTCCGCCATGATCGGCTTGCGCGTCGTGCCCCTGCGGGGAGTAAAAGCAGAACGCCCCACAAGGCTCCCAATTTGTTTGGCTTTTCGCTTGATTGTGATTCCAGTCATCTGCGCTATTAGACGCTCGCAACCTGCCCTGCGATGCGCCACGAGCCAGTCCTGTGAGGTAGTTCCTTGATTTTGTTGAGCTAGTCAGCTTAAATCAGGTTGCGGTCATAAGGAGAACTGAATGCGAATCGCATTTCTCGGGTTGGGCATTATGGGACGGCCGATGGCCATGAACCTGGTGAAAGCGGGGCACGAAGTAGCAGTTTGGAATCGCACGGCCCGCCAGCACGTTGACGGAGCCAGAACCGCGGTCTCTCCCGCCGATGCGGCCAAAGATGCCGACATTGTATGGATGTGCGTGGCCGATACGGCGCGCGGTCGAGCGCGTGGTCTTCTCGGACGACGGCATCGAACAATCCCTGCGTGAGGGGATGGTCATCGCCGACTCCAGCACCATCTCTCCGTCGGCGACGGTGCGCTTCGCCCAGCGTGTGGCCGAGAAGGGCGTGCAATGGATCGACGCTCCCGTCACGGGCTCCAAGATCGGCGCCGAAAATGGCCAACTCATCTTTATCGTGGGTGGTCCCGCGGAAACCGTTCAGTCGATGGAACCGCTGTTCAAGGCGATGGGCAAGACCGTAATCCACGTCGGTGATACAGGCAAGGGGCAAGCGGCTAAGATTTGTATGAACTTGCAGATAGCGATGATTTATGAAGGATTTGCTGAGGGATTGACCCTCGCCCGAAAGCTCGGGGTCGAGCCGCAAAAAATGGTTGAGTTGGTCCAGGCCTCGATGATCCGCTCAGGCGTCGTAGATTACAAGGCGCCGTTCGTATTACGTCGCGACTACTCGCCCAATTTCCCACTGCGCTTGATGCACAAAGACATCCATCTCCTGCTCGACACCGCCAAAGAGGCGCGGGTGAAACTGCCAGCGTTGGAAACTGTCGATGAGATTTATGAGTTGTCGAGCGAAGAAGGTTGGGACGATCTCGATTTTGCCGCGACGATTCAACTGCTGGAAAAGTGGGCCGGACTGAACGGAAAAGGGAAGTAAAACCTAATCGTTTAATTCGGCTTTGAAATGGCGGCGACCATCAATCGATTCGGATCGCCCGGCTCGATGTGGTTCGCCTCAAGGCAGGTCTTGATGCGCCTCTGCAATTCGCGGCGCACGGTGAACTGTGATCCGGGCTTGGTCTTCACCAGCATCAAGTAGTCGACCGAGGTTCCGCTGACCTTATCAATACCAGGTACCTCGGGAGACGCGACCAGCATATTCGCGAAAGCGGGATCGTGCGCGAAGTCGTCACCTACCTGCCGCAGCAACCCGATCACCTTGTTGCTATCGACTGCATAGGCAACCGAGACCTGGAGGCTCACCTGTGTCCAATCGCGAGTCAGGTTGCTGACCACCTGTATATCGCTGCTGGGTACGGTGTGAAGGGTGCCGTCTGCGTCGCGCAAAACCGTCCGCCGCAGCGTCATGTTCTCAACCACGCCCTGCACACCTGCGATTCGGATCGTGTCTCCGATGTCGTACTGGTTCTCAGCCAGGATGAAGAAGCCATTGATGAAGTCTTTCACCAGGGTCTGAGCGCCGAATCCTATTGCTAGGCCTGCGACGCCGGCGCTGGCGAGCAAGGGGCCCATATTGACGCCTAGCAAGGCGAGCACCTGCATCGCAGCGATAAACAGGATGATGAAAAGTCCGATGCTGTAAACCACACTGGAAATCGTTCGCAATTGCTGTGAGCGGACCGCGGACGGAAGACCTTGCCGATGTCCTAACTGCGAGAGACGCTGGGCCAGTAGCTTGAGCAGTCGGCTGAGAACAAAGGCAACCACCAGAACTGCGACAATCTTCGGAGCATGATATCGCAGAAAACCGAACGCATCGTTGCCCCAATCGTTGAGTACCTCAAACATGCGATTTGGGGCCATAATTGTTGCCAGCGCGGATGCCGTCATCGTGGGGCGATTATAGCAACGCCTCACGAGCGTGCCGCGCGGGACTTAGTTGATGTTTGCTGCCTGTGCGTGCGGATTGCGCGGCATTTTCTCCCGGAGATCTTATGAAAAATGCTTTGTGGTTGCGGAAGAGCTTGGAGTATCTGCTGGCCGGTGCGCTGACGATCTTAGCGCTCCAGGGATGTGCCGCGATGGCGCAGGTACTCGAACCCTCACAGACCCCGGATGGCAGTATTTCGGGTAGCCAACGCCAGCGAGAGCCCGACAACCCTTGGTCCCAGCAACAGAAGCGCGACATGCTTAAGAAACAGAATGAGCTGCGGCAGCAGGAAATAAAGAAAGACACCGACCAACTGCTCGAACTCGCAACCGAATTGAAGCAGTACGTGGACAAGACGAACGAGAACATCATCTCGCTCGATGTCATCAAGAAAGCTGAGCAGATCGAAAAGCTGGCCAAGAACGTAAAGGACAAAATGAAAGGGCCGTGACGGTTATCGGAAGATAGCGTGTGCCAGAACACAAAACGCCATCCCGAGGGATGGCGCTTTGCTTTACTTGACGAAGGATTAAGGAGTCTTCACGATCCGCATGGCGTAGAACGACCGCCATACGAACGTAAATGAAATCGCGAAGAAGATGATCGCGAGAATGTGCGCGAAGCCGGTACCGCTCGTGGCCGTCAATTGGACCGCGAGTTCCACCGCCAGCAACCCGAACAGCGTGGTGAACTTGATGATCGGATTCATGGCCACGGACGACGTGTCCTTGAACGGATCGCCGACTGTATCGCCCACTACGGTTGCGTCGTGCAGTGGTGTTCCTTTCTGTTTCAGTTCGACCTCGACGATCTTCTTGGCGTTGTCCCATGCCCCGCCGGCATTGGCCATGAACATGGCCTGGTACAAGCCGGAGATGGCGATCGAAATCAGGTAGCCGATGAAGAAGAACGGCTCCACGAAGGCGAACGACAGGGTCACGAAGAACACTGCGAGAAAGATGTTGAACATGCCTTTCTGCGCATACTTGGTGCAGATTTCCACCACCTTCTTGCTGTCCTCAACCGAGGCTTTTTCGACGCCCTCAAGCTTGATGTTCGCTTTGATGAACTCGACTGCTCGATATGCGCCCGTTGTGACCGCCTGCATGCTGGCACCGGTGAACCAGTAGATGACGGCTCCGCCGCTGATGAGCCCCAGTACAAATGGAGCATGCAGCAACGACAGTTTGCCGACATTCTCTGTGAGGCCGTGAGTGAGGGCCATGATGATGGAGAAAATCATGGTCGTCGCACCCACCACCGCTGTGCCGATCAGCACCGGCTTGGCTGTGGCCTTGAAAGTGTTGCCGGCACCGTCGTTCTCTTCCAGCATGTGCTTGGCGCGCTCGAAGTTCACGTCGATGTTGTAGTCTCGCTTCAGCTCGCTCTCGATGTTCGGTTCCTGCTCGATCAGCGAAAGCTCGTAAACCGATTGCGCGTTGTCCGTTACCGGCCCGTAAGAATCGACAGCGATGGTCACCGGCCCCATGCCGAGGAAGCCGAACGCTACCAGCCCGAACGCGAACACGGCCGGCGCAAGCATCAGCATGCCTAGGCCGTACGTACTCACGACGTAGCCGATGCTCATCAGAATGACCATGGTGAAGCCGAGGTAATAGCACGAGAAGTTGCCCGCCACCAAGCCTGACAGGATGTCGAGCGACGCGCCGCCTTCTTCGGCCGATGTGACTACTTCCTTCACGTGTCCCGATGACACCGAGGTGAAGACCTTCACGAGTTCAGGAATGATGGCGCCCGCCAGCGTGCCGCACGAGATGATCGTCGCCAGCTTCCACCATTGCGTGGAATCGCCGCCCAAGTCCGGAATGATCACCTTCGACACGATGTAGGTCAGCACGATGGAAATGATCGACGTGAGCCACACCAGCGATGTGAGCGGTACTTCAAAGTTCATCTCGTCGGCGTTGCCGTAGCGCCCTTTGGCCACTGCTTCGTTCAGGAAATATGCCACAGTGCTGGAGACCAGCATCATGATGCGCATGACGAAGATCCAAACCAGCAATTGCACCTGGACATGCGGGTCTTTCACGCCTAGCAGGATAAATGTGATGAGAGCCACGCCCGTAACGCCATAGGTTTCGAAGCCATCAGCGCTGGGGCCTACCGAGTCGCCTGCGTTATCGCCCGTGCAGTCGGCAATGACGCCCGGGTTGCGGGCGTCGTCTTCTTTAATCTTGAAGACGATTTTCATCAGGTCGGAACCGATGTCGGCGATCTTGGTAAAGATGCCGCCGGCAATACGCAGAGCAGCGGCGCCCAGCGATTCACCAATTGCGAATCCGATAAAGCACTGACCCGCATAGTCGGCCGGTACGAATAAAAGGATGCAGAGCATAATCAGCAACTCAACGCTGATCAGCATCATGCCGATGCTCATGCCCGCTTTCAGCGGAATGGCATAGATCGGATACGGCTTGCCACGGAGGCTGGCAAACGCGGTACGCGAATTGGCAAATGTATTGACCCGGATACCGAACCACGCCACGCCGTAGCTGCCCGCGATACCGACCAGGCTGAACAGTAGAATGACCGGCAGTGTCACCGCGATCGGCTTGCCGGGGACGGGAGCCAGCCATCCAAAGTACGCAGTAATAATGACCGCGATGAAGGCCCAAAGAACGAGGATGAATTTCCCCTGCGTAACCAGATATGTTTTGCAGGTTTCATAAATCAGTTCAGAGATCTCACGCATCGAGCGGTGGACGGGTGCGTTCTTGAGCTGCATGTAAATCGCCAACCCGAACGCCAGTCCAAACAAGCAGAAGAGCAAGCCAATCAGAAGCAGGCTGTGTCCGTTGATGCCCAGGAAGCTGACCGAGCTGAGATCGGGGAGTTGCAAGTTTGCTTCGCCGCCCCCGGCTTCGCTCGGTTGAGCAAAAGCCGCGGTGCAGCTCAACAACAGAAGTGAGATCAGAGTGCCGACTGCTTTCGCCGAACTCGACATGGAACTGGTTAGCAATGACAGCCGCCTCAACACGGCCAGCCAGGTTTGCATAAAAATCCTCCGTGGGTGGTGCCCGCTTGTGGCCGGGTCCGCCCTATGAAATGACCACTAAATATTGACTTCTCATGCAGCTGTCCCCGACAGGCCGCTGCATGAGACTACAGACCAACCAGCAGGTCAGGCCAAGTCGGACTTCGAGTTGCTTTTTTCGCTAAGCGCACTTGAGATCCACGCGCCGACCTGCTCTTGTCCCGGAAACGCGCTTCCACTTCAAGACGGAAGTGTTGAGGTTTGGCCGCGTCGGGACTACTTGCGACTGCCCTTCTGGGCGTACACTCCCAGATTAGGATTACAGTGTGAAGCGACACTTTATAGCACGCCGAGAAAAGGTGGGTCAATTACATGCGTCACTGATGGCTGTGGCGCTTTCAACCCGCCTAAACGTGGTGTGTGATCGCCAACGATGTAGGCGAAGTAAGAAACATGCGCGAACAACCGAGCCGTTGTTGCACAGTCCTTAAGAATTTCGAATCCTTTCGTCCATCACGACCGCCACTGAATCGCCACGAGGCGATGGCGACGGTTCGTCCTGCGTCTCGCTTTCAATATTTTGACGGAGCGACTCGCTCCCTTTACAATGGAATCCAGCGCAGCGCGCGCACGCGCTCCCGCACTCCTCAGTAGCTCAATGG